>AP025283.1 GCA_024347235.1 Aliamphritea spongicola
CTATAAATCTGTGTATAACTAAATAAAATGCTTATTTTTTAAAATATTGGCATGTTTGTAAGTCTGAATATTAACTGTTCTTAAGCTCTGTATAGTCTGATTTACAGGCAGGTTGTTTAAAAACAATCAGTTTCAGACAGTTTAATTGCTTGAAAACCGTGCTGTAAAAGAATTAGTAACAGCCTCATCTAACTGTGGATAAGCCGGTTCAGAACAGGTATTATCGGCTGATTATTTATTGTCGCGACAATTAAGAAATGTCTGTGTCGCAAAGGCCGCTTCGCCGTGCAAGGTTGATATATGTCCGTTGAGTTATGGGAACAGTGCTTACAGAGTCTTCAGCAGGAGTTCCCCGCACAACAATACAATACCTGGATCCGTCCTTTAAAAGCGTCTCCCGAGGCTACCGGTGAGCTGGTGCTGCTGGCACCGAACCGGTTTGTTAAAGACTGGGTGAATGATAAATATCTGGGCCGTATCCGCGAGATTGTTAATGCGGTGTCCGGAGATATCAGCGGTAAGGTCAGCATTGATATTGCAGCCCGCAGTACTGCAGGCTTCCGGCAACGCCCGGCGGCACCGCAGGTACAGCGCCCGGTTCGCCCGACGCCGGCACCGATGGCACAGTTTGCCGAATCAGTCGCGCCGGTTGCACCGAGCCGTCCGGCTCCGCCGCCGCGTCAGCCGGTTGAAGTCTTGCCACCGGAAAATGCGCCGACCCAGTTAGCTATAGATGTTGATAACGACGGTTTTGGTGCAGTTGAGCCACAAACTACTTTTGTTGAAGCCAAGCCGTTTACTGAAGCCCCGAGTGTTGAAGAAATTGTTGCTGCAGCGCCTGCCGCGCCGGCACCAAAAGCCAACCGGGTGGTTGAAGTGGAAGGCGGCGTACGTCATCAGTCAAACCTCAACCAAGCCTTTACCTTCAATTCATTTGTACAGGGTAAATCAAACCAGCTTGCACTGGCTGCAGCCCAGCAGGTGGCAGATAATCCGGGCGGTTCTTATAACCCACTGTTTATATATGGTGGTGTGGGCCTGGGTAAAACCCACCTGATGCACGCCGTTGGCATGGAAATGCTGCAACGTAACCCGAATGCTAAAATTGTCTATCTGCATTCTGAGCGTTTTGTTGCCGATATGGTTAAGGCATTGCAGCTCAATGCTATTAACGACTTTAAGCGTTATTACCGCTCTGTAGATGCCCTGCTGATCGATGATATTCAGTTCTTCGCCGGCAAAGAGCGTTCACAGGAAGAGTTTTTCCATACCTTCAATGCCCTGTTAGAAGGTGGTCAGCAGATGATTCTGACCAGCGACCGTTATCCGAAAGAAATTAACGGTGTTGAAGAACGGCTTAAATCCCGCTTTGGCTGGGGATTAACCGTTGCGATTGAGCCGCCGGAGCTGGAAACCCGGGTGGCCATTCTGATGAAGAAAGCCGAAGAAGCGCAGGTTCGTCTGCCGGACGATGCCGCATTCTTCCTGGCGCAAAAGATTCGTTCCAATGTGCGTGAGCTTGAGGGAGCCCTGAAACGGGTCATCGCTAACGCACATTTCACCGGCAACGCCATTACCACGCCGTTTATTAAAGAATCCCTGAAAGACTTGCTGGCATTGCAAGACAAACAGGTTAGTATAGATAACATCCAACGCGTGGTTGCCGAGTACTATAAGATAAAGGTGTCTGACCTGCTGTCCAAACGTCGCAGCCGCTCAGTTGCAAGACCCCGCCAGGTGGCAATGAGTCTGTCAAAGAGTTGACCAATCACAGCCTGCCTGAGATTGGTGATGCCTTCGGCGGACGTGATCATACAACCATTTTGCATGGTTGCCGCAAGGTGGCAGAATTGCGCGAGAGCGATACGGATATAAGAGAGGATTATCAGAACCTGTTACGTCACTTAACGGCGTAGTTTGCAGATTGCGACCTTTGCTCACTACAACGTGCAAGGTCTCTGATTAATGAAGGGTAGGAAAACATGAAGTTTGTTATTTCTAGAGAAGCGCTGATCAAGCCATTGCAACTGGTTGCCGGTGTAGTTGAACGTCGTCAGACGTTGCCAGTGCTTTCAAACATTCTGTTGGTCGCCGAAGGCAACCAGTTGTCGATGACAGGTACTGACCTGGAAGTGGAACTGGTTGGCCGGGTTGAGCTGGAAGAGCCGGCTGAAGCAGGTTCTATTACCGTTCCGGCCCGTAAGCTGATGGACATCTGTAAGTCACTGCCGGACAGTGCCATTATCGAACTGACGCTGACTGGTCAGAAGATGGTAATTAAGGCTGGCCGCAGCCGCTTTACACTGTCTACCCTGCCCGCTGCTGAGTTCCCGAATGTGGAAGACAGCCCGGAAGCATTTGAACTGACGGTATCTCAGAGCCAGGTTCGCCATCTGATTGATCAGACCGGTTTCTCCATGGCGCAGCAGGATGTCCGTTACTACCTGAACGGTATGTTGCTGGAAGTAAACGACAATACCCTGCGTGCGGTATCCACCGATGGTCACCGTCTGGCGACCAGCGTGACTGACGTTGAAACCAACAGCACCTCACAGCATCAGTTCATCGTACCCCGTAAAGGTATTCTGGAACTGGCCCGTCTGTTACAGGGTGGTGATGAAGAAGTGCGTCTGGTTGTGGGTGCTAATCACATCCGTGCCCATGCCGGTGATTTTACCTTCACTTCCAAACTGGTTGACGGCAAGTTCCCGGATTATCAGCGCGTTATCCCTCAGGGTGGCGACAAGTTCATGTTGGGTACCCGTCAGGAACTGCGTCAGGTATTCAGCCGTATCGCGATTCTGTCGAACGAAAAATACCGTGGTGTGCGCCTGTCTCTGACCAGTGGTTACCTGCAGGTTATGGCGAACAACCCGGAACAGGAAGAAGCGGAAGAAACCGTTGCAGTGGATTACGATGGCGACAGCCTGGAAATCGGCTTTAACGTTAACTACCTGCTGGATGTTCTGTCGATTGTGAACTCTGAAGTGGTTCGTTTCACGCTGTCCGATTCTAACAGCAGTGCGCTGGTTGAAGGCCTGGACGACGGCGGTTCCCTGTTCGTTGTTATGCCAATGCGTATGTAATTCCTGACGGCCGCCGGCGCAGTTTTGTGCCGGCGACCGCCAGTCCTTTCTTTTATGTCTGAGATCACCTGCCCCTCGCGCCTATGCCCTTAACCACTCTCAGGGTGCAGCAGGTACGCAACCTCGCTGACATCAGATTCACCCCTTCTGCACATATCAATATTATCCACGGTGCCAATGGCAGCGGAAAAAGCAGCTTGCTGGAAGCGATTCATATACTGGGTCTGACCCGTTCATTCCGGACCAATAAACTGCGTCATCTGATCAGCAGTGGTACTGAGCAATGCCTGGTGTTTGCTGAAGTGGATGCGATGGCCACCGGAACGTCTCAGCCATTAGGGGTGGAACGCAGCTTGGAAGGCGTCAGCAGGATGCGTTATGCCGGTGCAGACATTGATTTAACCACCCTGGCAGAGCTGTTACCGATTCAGGTAATTAACTCAGAAACCTTCCAGATTCTTGAAGGCAGCCCGGCAATCCGGCGGGCATTTATCGACTGGGGTGTGTTTCATACTGATCCGTTGTTTATTCGTCTGTGGAGAGGCTTTAAAGAGTCTTAAAACAGCGTAATTCTTTGCTGAAATATGGTAAAATCGATCCCTCAATGCGCCAGATTTGGGACCGTGAGTTAGTCACCTATTCTGAGCAGCTGAACAGCCTGAGGGAAGACTATCTGGCGCTGCTGAAACCTGAGTTCGATCAGGTACTTGCAGGCCTGCTGCCAAACCTCGAAATAGAGCTGGGATTTAGCTGCGGCTGGGATCAGAAACGCGGTCTGGATGCAGTGCTGGCAGATAACTTAGAGCGGGACCGCAAGCAGGGTTTTACCAGTGCCGGACCGCAGCGGGCTGACCTGAGGGTTAAGGCCGACGGACATAATGCAGCAGAACGGCTTTCCCGGGGCCAGAAGAAGATTGTTGTCAGCGCCTTAAAGCTGGCACAGGGTGCATTATTTTATAAGCTCAACAGCCGTGCCTGTGTCTATCTGATAGATGATTTACCGTCCGAACTGGACGATCAGCACAGCCGGTTGTTTTGTAGCTATTTAGAAAAACCAGTAATCAGTGTTTTATCACCTGTGTGGATAAAACGTCACTGAGTGATTTTTGGTCTCAGGAGACTCAGGTGAGTTTCCATGAGATACACCAGGGTGAATTAGTCACCCAGCATCAGGAGAGTTTATGAGCGGCGAAAATCAGGATTACGATTCTTCCAGTATTAAGGTCTTAAAAGGCCTTGATGCGGTTCGCAAGCGCCCGGGTATGTATATCGGCGATACCGACGACGGTAGCGGTCTGCACCACATGGTATTTGAAATCGTGGATAACTCCATCGATGAGGCGCTGGCCGGCTACTGTAGTGAGATCAAGGTCATTATCCACGCTGATGAGAGTGTCAGTGTGTCGGATAACGGCCGGGGTATTCCGACAGATATCCACGAAGAAGAAGGTGTATCTGCCGCTGAAGTTATCATGACCGTGCTGCACGCCGGCGGTAAGTTTGATGATAACTCCTACAAGGTATCCGGTGGTCTGCACGGGGTGGGTGTATCCGTTGTAAACGCCCTCTCCTCTAAGCTGAAGCTGACCATCCGCCGTAACGGTGACGTGCATGAGCAAACCTATCACCACGGTGAGCCGGAAGAACCGCTGAAAGTGGTTGGTCAGACTGAAACATCCGGTACCCTGTGCCGTTTCTGGCCGTCTGAAGACACTTTCAAGAATATTGAATTCAAGTTTGACCTGCTGGCCAAGCGTTTGCGTGAGCTGTCGTTCCTGAACTCGGGTGTTGCTATCCGTCTGATTGATGAGCGCAGCGGCGATGAAGAACTGTTTGCCTATGAAGGTGGTCTGAGCTCGTTTGTTGAGTTCCTGAACTCCAACAAATCACCGATCAACAAAATGTTCCACTTCAATACCACCCATGAAAACGGCGTGGGCGTGGAAGTGGCCATGCAGTGGAATGACAGTTTCCAGGAAAGCATTCACTGCTTTACCAACAACATTCCACAGCGTGATGGTGGTACTCACCTGTCAGGCTTCCGTACGGCTCTGACCCGTGGTCTGAACACCTACATTGAAAGCGAAAAACTGAACAAGACCGGCAAAACCAGCACCACCGGTGATGACTGCCGGGAAGGCCTGACGGCCATTATCTCGGTTAAAGTGCCTGATCCTAAGTTCTCTTCTCAGACTAAGGACAAGCTGGTTTCATCCGAGGTTAAAACCGCCGTTGAGCAGGCCATGTATGAACTGCTGAACGACTTCCTGCAGGAAAACCCGCAGGACGCCAAGGCCGTGGTTACCAAGATGATTGATGCGGCCCGGGCCCGTGAAGCGGCGCGTAAAGCCCGTGAAATGACTCGCCGTAAAGGTGCGCTGGATATCGCCGGCCTGCCCGGTAAGCTGGCGGACTGCCAGGAAAAAGACCCGGCACTGTCTGAAATTTACCTGGTGGAGGGTGACTCCGCTGGCGGATCAGCCAAGCAGGGTCGTAACCGTAAAACTCAGGCCATTCTGCCGCTGAAGGGTAAGATCCTTAACGTGGAGAAGGCCCGCTTTGACAAGATGCTGACTTCCGCGGAAGTGGGTACCCTGATTACTGCGCTGGGTACCGGTATTGGCCGGGAAGAATTCAGCGCCGATAAGCTGCGTTATCATCAGATCATTATCATGACCGATGCCGACGTGGATGGTTCGCACATCCGTACCCTGCTGCTGACCTTCTTCTTCCGTCAGATGCCTGAAATCATCGAGCGCGGCCATGTGTATATTGCTCAGCCGCCGCTGTATAAGATCAAAAAGGTAAGCAGGAACAGTACCTTAAGGACGACGACGCACTGGATAACTACCTGCTGCAAGGCGCGCTGGACGGTGCTTCCATGCACGTTAACGCCGACGCACCGGGTATTTCCGGTACCGCACTGGAAGAAATCGTTTCCCAGTACCGCAACGTCGACCGCATGATTGCCCGCCTGTCCCGTGTATATCCTGAGCAGATCCTGCGCCAGATGGTGTATACGCCGCGTCTGGAGCTGGCTGACATGCGTGACGATCAGAAGGTATCTGAGTGGATTGATCAGGTCTGTGACGGCCTGGGTGATACGCTGGATGGCGGTGACGTGTACACCAGTGCTGCCAATGAAGATAAAGAACATGAAGGTACCTTCCTGCCGGAAGTTAAAGTTCTGCAGCACGGTGTAAGCAGTCAGTATGTGTTCGATCAGGCTTTCTTCGAGTCTAAGGACTATGCAGCGCTGACTGCGCTGGGCGATACCCTGAACGGCCTGCTGGAAGAAACTGCTTACTTCAAGCGTGGAGAACGCACCCTGGAAACCACCGACTTCCCGCAGGGCCTGAACTGGCTGATGGATCTGTCCAAGCGTGGCCATAGCATCCAGCGCTATAAGGGTCTGGGTGAGATGAACCCGGAACAGCTGTGGGAAACCACTATGGATCCGGAAGTACGTCGCATGCTGCAGGTAACCATTGAAGATGCTATCGGTGCTGATCAGCTGTTCACCACCCTGATGGGTGACGAAGTAGAACCGCGCAGAAATTTCATTGAGACCAACGCACTCAACGTATCCAACCTGGATTTCTGATCAGAACAGGTTATTTAAACCATTGAAAAAGCAGCCTTTATGGCTGCTTTTTTTGCTTGGCGACACGTTAAATAACAGATCATTACATGTATTATCCAGCGGACTCTGCTTCTGTATTTCAGCCTGAGGTTGAGCCGCAGACAGAGCATCTGTAAAACGTCGCAATGAAATATTCAGGCAATATTACCTGAGTAGAGTGTGCCGCTTATCTCAACGGGATAGAGGAAAGCTTAATACTGCTTGTAGGTAAGCTTTCCTCCTACACCTGATTAGCAATCAGACAAGTTTTTCTTCTGTGCTGTCGGAGGCTGCCGGTTCGTTCTTTGGCGTTTTAGACGTCATATATAGCCAGATAAATCCTGAAATACCTGCAGTGAATGAGGCAAACAGAATGCCTCTCTTCGCCATCAGGAGATCTTCCGGATGATTTGCAAAACCCAGCTCTGCAATGAAGATCGACATTGTAAAGCCGATGCCTCCCATCAGAGCAACGCCGATAATATGGCTCATAGTCAGATCTTTCGGCAGATTACACAGACCGGTCTTTATTGCTACCCAGGTAAGGCCTGCAATACCAATTAATTTACCAAAGACCAGCCCTAATCCGATGCCGATAGTGACGGGGTGTGTCACAACACTTCCCAGACCTGACAGATCAATCGCCACCCCTGCATTTGCTAAAGCAAAAATTGGAATGATGATGTAAGCAGAGGGTAAATGCAGTTTGCTTTCTAAAATCTGTGCCGGTGCCTGCACCAGGAATGCACCATTACTTAAAGCACACACTTTAGAGCGTAAGCTATCATTGGTAATGATGTTCTCATCCTGTCGATAAGCCTGTCTTATCTTGTCGACACTGTCGCCAATTAAGGATACAAACCGCTTTGGATCATACTTAGGTTTCATCGGAATGGTGAACGCTAAAATAACCCCGGCAAGCGTGGCATGTACACCACTTTTAAGCATGGCAATCCATAGGAAAGCACCAACAATCAAATATGGACTTAAGCGACGTACGCCTCCCAGATTCAAAGCAGTAAGCAATAGTATAAACAGTGCTGCTAAACCCAGTGCTGACACGTTGATTGTTTCTGTATAGAAGAGCGCGATGACTATTACTGCTCCTAGATCATCGACAATCGCAACAGCAATTAAAAACATCAGGAGAGTTTGCGGAACACGTTTACCAAGCAGTGCCAGCGCGCCTAACGCGAAGGCTATATCCGTTGCCATTGGTATTCCCCAGCCGCCAGCTGTGTGGCCAGTAGGGTTAATCGAATAGTAGATCAAAGCAGGAACAACCATACCGCCAATTGCTGCGATGATTGGTAATAATGCCTGTTTTAAATTAGCAAGCTCGCCAACAAGTAATTCCCGCTTTAGCTCCAGACCAACGACCAGAAAGAAAACAGCCATTAAGCCATCATTGATCCAGTGGTGCAGCGATTTCGAGATATTAAAGTTGTCCAGCCCAACAGTGAGGTACTGTTTAAAAAATTGATAATAAGCCTCTGAAAATTGTCCGTTGGCTATAAATAATGCCACCACAGCGCATAACATTAACAACACGCCACTGGTTGTTTGCCGGTGGATAAATTCTTCTACAGGACTCAGAACTTTATTGAACGCCTGTTCCCATGGAGCGATGTACTCCTTTCCTGCAGGCCTGGATCTTTTTCATGACTCTCTCCGAAAACTGAACATAGAGCATTTATGGCTAATGAGTAATGACTGCTATGGATGAAATGACAGCTGCTCTTTTTCTACTCACCTATCTGGATTCTTCAGATGTAGATTTTCCGTTTTTCAATTTAACATTCATTTGCTTAGCATGGGTAGGTTTTACGAATGGCTGTAGTTATTTTATCGACCTTAGTGGGTAATGAGTTCGCAGTCATGCCTGGTATTTGCCTTAAAACCTCACAAACCCGTTTTGCTTCGGTTGCATCGTTCGGCAGACAGACATAAAAGGCCTCGAGTCCCTGACCTTTATTGTTCTACGTTAAATGTGAATAGTTGCAAGCGATTCAGCCTTCTGTTTAACGACTCAGAATTGATTTTTAAACTTTGTAATCTGCATTTTGATATCGTTTTTGCATATCTGCTAAGAAAATCTGAAGATAAATCAATCATAAGTCTCTTGGCTATTGAGAATCAGCAGGTTTCATTTATCGTTAAAATGAAGTTGTGACTTTGTAAAGGTATAGGCCAGAGAACCGGCTTCATGAGCTTATATAGCCCTGGTAACTTAGACAGTAATAGCAGTCCTGGGAAACGCAAAATGCCTTCTGCAGACCTTCCAAATAGCAAAACTGAGATCCAGTCGCATTTGCTGTTTGAAGCGGCCAAAATTCCAATGCTGATTATCAGCCCTGAAGACGGTAGCATTGTTGATGCAAATACAGCAGCTATCAGCTATTACGGATACACATACGATCAGATTCGGCACCTGCGGGTAACCGATCTCAATCAGTTGTCAGAGGAAGCTACTCTGGCAGAAATGAATCGTGCTGCGGAACAAAAGCGTAACCATTTCTTCTTTGTTCATAAGCTGGCCAGTGGGGAGCTTCGTGATGTGGAGGTTCACTCCGGCCCTCTGATTGCTAATGAAAAGCAATATCTGTACTCAGTTATACATGATGTGACAGATCGAAGAGCTGCCGAGGAAAAACTGTCAGAATTGAACAGAGATTTCATAACTCTACTCGATAACACGTCGGATTTTATTTACTTCAAAGATATCGACAGCCGGTTTAGATTTTGCAGTCAAACTCTGGCTAACATCACCGGCCATAAGAATTGGCAAGAGATGAAAGGGAAACATGATCTGGAAGTGTTCCCTGCCGATACTGCAGCCATCTATTACGAAGAAGAGCGTCCGGTTTTTGAGCAAGGAAAAGCTCTTCTTAACAAAGTTGATCCTTATTACGATGAGTCAGGCAAAAGTGCTGGGTAAGTACTAACAAATGGCCAGTGCTGGACGACAATAACAACGTAACAGGCCTTTTGGTATCAGTCGCGACGTCACACATATACAGGAAACTCAGAAACAACTGCAAATAGCAGCGAGTGTTTTTGAGAACGTCAATGAAGGCCTGATGATTACTGATGCCGAAGGAAAGATTGTTCAGGTAAATAAAGCTTTTGTCAGCTATCCGGATATCAGGAGGATGAAGTAATTGGTAAGACACCTTCCTTCTTAACTTCAGGTCATCATGATGATGTCTTTTTAAAGATATGTGGAGCAGTCTTTGCAGCAGCAATGCTGGAAAGGAAATATCTGGAACAGGCGCAAAGATGGAGGCTTGTTTGCCTCAAGAACTTCGATAAACGCAGTGACGGATAAACAAGGAAAGACAATTAACTACGTGGGTGCTTTTACCGATATAACAGCACAGTTGAAGCATTTTGAAGAAGTGGAAAAGATGGCGTATTACGATACGTTAACAGGCTTGCCTAATCGTGTACTCCTGAATGACCGTTTGGGTCAGTCACTTCGACAGGCTGATAGAAATAAACAACTCGTTGGTGTCTGTTTTTAGACTTAGATAAATTCAAGCCAGTTAATGATACCTACGGCCATAAAGTAGGTGATCTTCTGCTCATAGAAGTAGCGAAACGGATTCAGGCCGCCCTCCGTGAAGGAGATACTGTTGCGCGTTTAGGTGGTGATGAGTTTGCTTTAGTTCTCTCCGACCTGACCGATCTTTCCCAATTAGAAGAAATAGTGAACCGTATTTTAATTTGTCTTAAAAGACCCTATGAGCTTCAGAGACACAGGGATATCGAGATATCTGCAAGCATTGGGGTATGTGTTTATCCGAACCACAAAGCCAGTGGTGAGCAATTGTTAAAAGCGGCTGATGCAGCAATGTACCAGGCAAAGAAGTCGGGAAGTAATCAGTATTATCTATGTACCCGGTACTGAGCACGGATGAGATCTTCCGGCAAACGGGGAAAATCGTTTCATCTTAACGTATGAGATTTTCCTTAGTGCTGAAGTCTTACTTAGGATGAAATGCCCCATGTTTCCTGGTTTCACCGTTTCACGCTAAATAAGCGTCCGGCAGTTTTTCAGCGTAAGTTGTTAAAAAGCAGCCGTTTGGTTGTTTTTATTTTCAGAACTGTTTTCAGAACTGCTTTCAGAATTCTGGCTATCGGCCGACACAATAAGATTACTCCGGGGTATTTTTGGCTGTCACCCAAATTGGGTTTTTGTTACAGTTGTTGTTTGCTGAAAAGTACCCGTCCGGATAATCCGGTGTGTCTGTATTAAGGGAGTTGTATATGAGACCGACTGAACAGCTGTGTGCAGGTTGCCTGGATGACTGGCAGGCCGCAACAGACCACCCTTTTGCCGGGAGCTGGCTCAGGGGACATTACCTGTGCATAAGATGAAATGGTATCTGGCACAGGATTATCAGTTTATTGAGTCCTTTGTGCGCTTGCTGGCTTCTGCCATTGCTCACGCACCCCGTCTGGAAGACAGCATACCCGCCGCGCAGTTTCTGGCGCTGGTGACCGGGCCTGAAAATACCTATTTCCAGCGGTCGTTCGTTGCGCTGGACATGACCCCTGAAGAACAGACTGCACCGCCAGCACCTGAGACACTCGCCTTTTGCAGTTAATGGACAGCGCCCGTCATTCCGGCCGGTACGAGCAGATGATGGCTGTGCTGGTGGCAGCAGAATGGACTTATCTTACCTGGGCGGAGCGTTATACCGGTTATGCTGCGGATCTGCCCTTCTGGTTTGCAGAATGGATTGATCTGCATTCAGGACCTGGCTTCAGCGGTGTGGTTGAATATTTAAGGGGTCAGCTGGATAAGGTCTGGCCGGATCTGAATGCTGATCAGCAACAGCAGGCCACCGTATGCTTTGAAACAGCGATGCGTCTGGAGAGGGCGTTCTTTGACGCCGCCTATAAGGGAGATGCTGTTCGGAGCTGAATGTCGGCTCAGCGTGTATGAAAAGATAAGTTTTACTATTGTCGGGATAGTCGGGATATAACTCAGCGAGTTATGACGTATCGTAGTCAGAGGCTGTACATAAGATGAGAATAATAAAGTACGCGGCTTTTTTATCTTTTTATTTCCGGGCGCCCTGTTCGCTCAAAACGTGATGGAGTTTACGACGATTGAAAAGTCGTCTTATGCCGTGATCGCTGAGCGGGTGCTGAAAGAGGCTTACGGGCGTTTAGGCATTGATATCCGGGTCAGCGGCAGACCTGCTCAGCGGGCCATTCATGATGCCAATTCCGGAGCTGTGGACGGTGAGCTGTACCGTATAAAAGATGTGCATCTCAAGTATCCTAATCTGATGATGGTGCCTGTGCCGGTAGGAATCATGGAAGGTGTCGGGATAACCACCCAGAGCGACTTATCCATGCAGGGCTGGGACGATCTGTCTTACCCCGAGGTCTGCATTCGCAACGGGGTAAAGTTTGCTGAGAGGGGTTGGCAACCGTCAGGTGACGGTGGTGAACTCTAACAGTCAGCTGTTCAGTATGCTGGGTAAGCAACGCTGTACTGTGATTGTCATTGCCCGTTTAACAAGCATCCCTCTGACGCTGGATTTCGCCAAGCGTCATAAAACCTCGCTTTATCAAAGTGTGCTGCAGGTTTATCCGCTCTATCATTACCTGCATAAAAGAATGCCGGCCTGGTGCCGCGACTGGCGAAAGTTCTGCTGGAAATGGAAACAGAAGGACGGATTCAGGCAATACGTGAAGCCTATATTGCCGAGCTGTACGCACAGACCTGAATGATCCGATGGCTGATCCGGATACCTGTGACGGTGTTTACAGAATCTGCCTGAAAAGCCACAGGTTTGTTTCCCTCTGCAATTGGCTTTATGTCTGGCCGGTGTGGAATCTGAGGGGCTGTATGTATCTCCTCTTCCCGCTTTTCTTTCCCCGTTTTACTCTCTTCGCTCTCCTCTGTTCCGGGCCTTTACACGTGTGCCTTCACTGAACGGTAGGCGAACGGTTTTGCCGTTGTTAACTGAAGTGCTAAACCCCTTCAACTACCTTGGCGCATAAATTATTCGATATAAGTACTTAAGCTGAATAATTTATCTTCATTTACCTGGATGTACTGCATATATAGCGAAATGTATGCCCGCCTTCCCCGCTAAACTGTTGCGTTCAGTTAGCTGATCAGAGCGGTTGTCAGACCGTCCGCAGATCAGCACTTCCGTGATTAGCAGAGGTACAGGGTATGATTCAATCAGAAGAATTTTTGCTGGAGCTTGGTCAACTGGCAGAACACAGCGTGCAGTGTCTGGCACCGTCATTTAAAGCGTTGCCACCCAGTACCTATCTGGACGGTGCCTATCGTCTGAGACGTTTCTCCCATTTCAGTATTCAGCAGGGAGAACTTACCCGTTTACCGGCCAAAGCTTTCGTACAGAGCAGTGATATTAATACGTTTCAGGGCAGTGTTGAGCGTATTTATCCGGAGATCGAGGATGATGTTGTCGAATCCGCAGCATTTAAAAGCATGTTGTGCAGCTTCAAAGAGAAAGCCGGAGTCAGTGATGAGCAATCAGTCGAAGTACACCAGATGCGCATTATTGCTAAAAACGATGCCCTGACAGAAACCGCTCCTGAAGGTGTGCACCAGGACGGATTTCAGAGTCTGGCGGTGGTGGTCATCGAGCGCAGTAACATTAAAGGCGGGGAAATTCAGGTGCATACCGCGAAAGACAGCGCGCCCTTTATCAGCCATACCTTCGATAAGGGTGAGTTTGTGGTGCTGAATGACCAGCGTTTCTGGCACAGCGCTACCGGGCTGGAAGCAACCAGTGATGAAGACGCCTATATGGACGTTTTCGTTCTGACAGCCTGAGGAAACGCCAATGACGCAATTAGATGTTGAACAGCTGCGCACACAGTTTCCTGCTTTGCTGCAGGAGGTAAACGGCCAGACGCCGATGTTCTTTGACGGCCCCGGTGGTGCGCAGGTCAGCCAGCAGGTGCTGGATGCCATGACCGCCTATCTGGGCCGTTATAACGCTAACCTTGGCGGTGCCTATTTTTCCAGCCATAAAACCACCGAACTGATGGCGGAAGCCCGTCAGGCCGGGGCTGATTTCTATAATGCCGGCAGTGCCGAAGAGATTATTTTCGGTGCTAATGCCACCTCCCTGACGTTCAGCTTCAGCCGGGCTGTTGCCCGGGACTGGCAGCCGGGTGACGAGATCATTGTGACGGCGCTGGATCACTATTCAAACGTATCGCCCTGGGTACTGGCGGCGGAAGAAAAAGGGGTCGTGGTGCATCAGGTTCAGGTGAATGAGGCGGACTGCACGCTGGACTACGGGCATCTTGAGGGCCTGATCAGCAGTAAAACCCGTCTGGTGGCCTGCACCTATGCGTCCAACACCACCGGTTCCATCGTCGATATGCAGCGGGTGATTCGTGCTGTGAAAGCAGGCAGTGACGCGCTGGTGTATATCGATGCGGTGCACTATGCACCCCATCAGCTGATCGATGTACAGGCGCTGGACTGTGATTTTCTGGTGACGTCGGCCTATAAGTATTTCGGCCCCCATCTGGGGGTGTTGTTTGCCAAACAAAAGGTACTGGAGCAGCTTCAGCCGTATAAGGTGGCGCCGGCGAAAGACATTAATCCGAACCGCTGGGAAACCGGCACCCAGAACTATGAAGCACTGGCGGGGTTTATTGCCGCGGTGGATTATCTGGCATCACTGGCAGGTAGTAAGCGCTTAAGCCGCCGTGAGCAGCTGGTAGAAAGCTACCGCAAGATCGTGCAGCACGAACAGATGCTCAGTGAGAAGTTTCTCAGCCGGCTGTCGGCGTATCCGCAGGTACGGATTTTTGGCATCCGGGATGAAGCCGCCAGTGATCTGAGAACGCCGACCTTTGCGTTCCGGATTCATCATACTGAACCCCGTGCGGTATCGGAGTTTTTCGGTGCGAACCATGTGTGTATCTGGGATGGGAATTTCTATGCTCAGGGGCTGTATGAGCAATTGGGCCTGACGGATGGTGGTGTAATCCGGGTTGGTTGTATGCATTACAATACGGCGTCTGAAATAGACGCGTTTTTGTGCTGCTGGATCAGTTCTTCGCGCTACAGTCATAAACCTTTCCTTCAGCAGGCAGCGCCGCTGCCTGCTTTTCTCTTCCTTTCCATGCTTTTCCCTGCTTTCTTCTCTTCATTGCTCAGTTTAGTGACTTGCTATGGTGTATACCTGTCGCTAAATGACCCTCCTGTGCATAAAATATTCTTTATATTGTTAAATAACAGATAAAGATTATTCCAATGGCAATAAGTTTGGATAGTACAGACCGGCAGATTCTGAAATTGCTGCAGCAGGACGCTAATCTTTCAGCATCTGAGTTGGCGGAGAAGGTAAATCTGTCTCAGTCACCTTGCTGGCGGCGGATTAACCGGTTGCAGGAAGATGGCTATATTAAGCACCGCGTGGCGCTGCTGGACCGGCAGAAGCTGGGGCTCAGTCTGGTAGTATTCGTCAATATTAAGCTGTCTGCCCATGGCTGGAACATGCTGAATGAGTTTGAAGAAGCCATCGTCAGCTTCCCGGAAGTGCTGGAGTGTTGGACGATATCCGGCGGTATGGATTACACCCTGCGGGTCGTGTCCCGGGATATTTCATCCTACGAGCAGTTTTTACGCAGCCGGCTGTTGCAGCTGCCCCATATTCAGGAAGCACAGAGCAACATTGCCATGACCGAGGTAAAGAATTCCACGCAGCTGCCGCTGGAAGCTATCTGACCGGGTGGAAATAGCCGGCAAACTGTCATCTGAAGCACGTAACATTGATCACCACTAACTGAGAAAACAGCGGGACAGCATGGATTTTATTTGGATTTTATTCGCGTTTGTTTGTGGCCTGGGCATGAAGTTAATATCTCTGCCCCTCTGATTGGCTACCTGCTGGCCGGCTTCGTACTGCATTTTGCCGGTGTGACCCCTGATGACACCTTGCATACCCTGGCGGATCTGGGGATCACCCTGATGCTGTTTACCATCGGCCTGAAACTGGATATCCGCAGCCTGCTGAAAGCGGAAGTCTGGGCGGGTGCATTATCCCATATGGGTATCTGGATGGTGCTGTTTTTGGGATCGCCCTTGGCCTTGGGGCGGTCGCCCTGCCGTTCTTTTCAGACCTTACCTGGCAAAGTGCCGCGTTGCTGGCTTTCCTGCTGAGCTTCAGCAGTACAGTGTGTGTGGTTAAGCTGCTGGAAGAAAGCGGCGAAATGAAAACCCGGCACGGCAAACTGGCCATCGGTGTGCTGGTCATGCAGGATCTGGTGGCGGTGCTGTTTATGGCAGTTGCTACCGGCAAAGAACCCACCATCTGGGCGTTCGGGTTGATTGCACTGGTCTTTCTGCGGCCGCTGTTCGATCTGGTGCTCAGTAAGTCCGGTCACGGTGAATTGCTGCCTCTGGCCGGTTTCTTTATGGCGCTGGGTGGCTATGAACTGTTCGAGCTGGTGGGCATTAAAGGTGATTTGGGGGCGCTGATTGTCGGTGCCCTGCTCAGTGGCAGCCCAAAAGCCACCGAACTCTCGAAAAACCTATTGAACTTCAAAGACCTGTTCCTGATCGGCTTCTTTTTATCGATCGGGTTCACTGCCCTGCCTGACTGGCCGATGTTCTTTACAGCCCTGTTGCTGGCAGTGTTGTTGCCGCTGAAGTTCTTCCTGTTCTTCGCACTGTTTACCCGTTTGAAGTTGCGCGGGCGTACTGCGTATCTGAGCGCCCTGACCCTGAGTAATGTCAGTGAGTTCGGGCTGATTGTTGCGGCGCTGGCGGTGGATACCGGCTGGATTACAGAGCAGTGGCTGGTGATTATTTCCCTGGCGGTGTCTATTTCCTTCATCTTCACCAGCACCATCTATAAACGTGCCCACGAGATTTATAGCCATAAGAAAGATCTGATCAAGCGCTATGAAACGCCGGAGCGGTTAAAAGTTGATGTGATGGTTCAGCCGGAAGAAGCAGAGATTCTGGTGATTGGTCTGGGCCGGGTGGGTTCCGGTGCCTATCACGCACTGCACAGTATGGCCGGTGACCGGGTATGGGGATTGATGCCGACCGGACCCGTATAAGCCGGATGCGTAAAGAAGGCATGAACGTCTGCCCCGGTGACGGTGAGGATGCGGACTTCTGGGAGCAGCTGAATCTGTCCCGGGTGAAGCTGGTGTTGCTGGCGCTGCCGTCTATTGAAGACAGTCGTAACATTGTGCTGCAGCTTAAGCACTGTCATTTTGAAGGCAAGGTGGCTGCGATTGCCCGTTATCAGGATGAACACCAGCAACTGCAAGATGCAGGCATTGATAAAGTGTTTAATTTCTTTACCGAAGCCGGTTTTGGTTTTGCCGAAGAAAGTATGCTGCTGATTGAGGAGCCGAAGTGAATCGCTGCGGGAAACGGCAGTGTGCCATGACAACAGGTGCCTACGAATAGCGGCATGATTCGGGTAAGATTGTCTGGCAATCGGTAACAGGAACGGGTTTGACGATAAATGAATAAGTCGGCATTAATTAATAAACGCAGTCTGGAAGAACAGGCCGCGGAGTTAATCCGGGAAGATATTATTAATGGTGAGCTGACTCCGGGAACCCGTCTTGTAGAGACCACACTGGCTAAAGAATACGGGTTATCCAGAGGAACCATCCGGATTGCCCTGCATCAGCTTGGCACCGAAAGCCTGATTACCCAGGTACCCTATGCGGGCTGGTCTGTATCGGAGCTGGATGATCAGGATATCTGGGAGCTGTATACCCTCAGGGCGACTCTTGAAGGTATGGCAGCACGACTGGCCGCTGAAAAATCACCCGCAGGGCGGTGACCGTTTACAGACTGCTTATGCCCATTTGCTGAAGTGCTGTGAAGGCACGGATCTGAGTGCCATTACCCGGGCCGATCTGGATTTGCACAAGACCATTATCGACCTGTCCGGTCACCGGCGTCTGGCACAGCAGTACCAGCTAATTGAAAACCAGTTTCTCAGTTATATATCCGCCTCCAACCAGAGCTTTGACCCGGCCGCTGTTGGCAGCAGCCATGAGGCACTGGTGAAAGCAATCTGTCTGGGACAGGGTGAAATCGCTGAAGCTGAAGCGGTGAAAAACATCACCGGCTTTGAACAGCTCCAGCAAGATCCGGCTAACTGATCCGGTACCGGTCGACAGTGGCTTCATCCAGTTCAATTCCCAGCCCGGCTGACTGAGGCACTGTAATCATTCCCTGTTCATCGATCTGTGGGCCGTTGGTTGCCAGATGCCAGCGCAGTGGCGATGCCGACGTTGAAAACTCAACATATTCCGGGGCGCTGCGGGTGGCCAGAAACTGCAGGTTCGCCGCCAGTGTCAGATCCGTATTCCAGCCGTGAGGCACTAGCCGGCTACCGGCCTGATCAGCCATATCTGCGATTTTCTGTAAGGCGGTAAAGCCCCTACCCAGCTGATATCCGGCTGAGCAATGTCGATTTGCCCTTCAGTGAAATAGGCCTGCCATTCTGCCGGCGCTGTCAGACCGGTATCACCGGCGCCGATGGGGATGCCACACTGCTGCAGTTCCCGGAACAGTTTTGGATTATCCAGTGGGAACGGGGCTTCCAGCCAGCGGATCTGACAGGCATGCAGCGCCGGCAACAGAGATTCGATCTGTTGGTAATTGCTGTAACTGGCGGTGGCGTCCAGCATCAACTCAATGTCATGCCCGACTGCTTCCCGCGCGGTGAATAACAGTTCTTCAGCCAGGACCGGCTCATCCCGCCAGAACGGATCAATTGCCAGTTTCAGTGCTTTAACCGGATAACGCAGGGCAACATCCAGTGCCCGTTGCAGTTCGTCCCGGTGCGGCCCAGCGGATAGACCGTGGTATAGGCCGGTAGCCGCTGGTGGACCGGCTGGCCCAGCAACTCAGATACCGGTTTATTTTCCAGCTTGCCCAGTAAATCCCAAAGGGCGATATCAATGCCGCTGATGGCGTGCATGACTACACCGCGCCGGCCGTAATAGCTGGTGTGGTGGTACATTTTTCCCATAGGCCGGCGATATCGGTGGGGTCTTCCCCCAGCAGGATCGACTTTAGCCCCATCAGGGTACTGATCCGTGGCCGGGCATCAATTACCGCGCGGATGACCGACGGCAGGCTGTCCACTTCAGCAATGCCGCAGATTCCTGCACTGGTGTGAATCCGGATCAGGCAGTTGTTGTTGGTGGGGTCCAGATCCAGTGCCCGGTTATCCGGCACCTGTAATTCAATGACTTCGATGTCGGTAATATGCATCAGCGGCTCCCGGTCTCAAAGTGCCAGAAAGCCTGTTCCGCCACCTGTTGCCAGTTGATCTTTATACCCAGCCCCGGCCCTTGCGGTGCTTTAACCCGGCCGCTTTGTGTGCGGATGGGGGTACTGCAAAAGGCTTCATGGCTGCTGTAAGGCACCGGTTGTTCAAAATAACCGGTATTGCTGATGGCTAACATCAGGTGCAGATTGGCTGCCTGAGTGGCGGTATAGCCCCAGGACTGTAGCTCAATGGACATATCATGCTGTGCCGCCAGCTCTGCCAGCCGGCGGGTACCGGTAAAGCCTCCGGCGTAGGTAACATCTGCCCGCAGCGAATCCCAGCTGTGGTTGTCGATGGCCAGTGACAGCATTTCAGGGGTTAACAGCGTGTTGCCGGCGGGAATCACTGTCACTGAGGTGCGGGCGCGCAGTTCTGCATAGCCTTTCAGGTCGGTATCCGGCAGTGGGGCTTCCAGCCAGATACAGTTCATTTTTTCCAGTTGCCGGCTGATGATCAGCGCATCTTCCAGGCTGTAGCGCTCTTCCAGATCAATCATGAAAGCCAGTTGATTGCCGAATACTTCCTCAATGGTTTTCAGCAATTGCATATCCTTTTCAGGCTCACACCAGAGATGAAACTTCACTGTATCGAAGCCCTGAGTCTGCAGATCCCGGACAAAATCCACGTACTCCGCCGGGGTATCCAGTAACGGCGTGCTGGCATACGAAGGAATGCTGTCATTTGCAGGGCTGCCGCCAAGTAACTGATATAACGGCAGGTTCTGGCTTTTGGCCTGTAAATCCCAGAGGGCAATGTCGATGGCTGACTGGGGCTTGGGTGTCATCGGGTTATAGCGGCTCATCATGTACTGCCAGATGGCACTGATATCCCGGACATTTTTGCCTGGCAGTCCAGCTAACAGAGGCTTCAGCGCCGCCCCGAGGGATTCATCGAAACAGTGTTCTGAATAGGTGGTAATGCCGGCAAAACCTTCCAGGCCACAGGCGGTGGTTAAACGCAGCAGCGTGAGGGTTTCATAGACCTCACCCATATCCTCCGCGAGCCGGCAGCGTGGTACATCCGGACCGGTGACGAAGGCTTCAGCGTGGGTAATTACAAGGTTATTCATTGCTAGAGCCAGAAAACATACAGGGTTGGAAAACGGGCTCTGCCGTGAGGAGAGCCCGGTGAGAGGATTAACGGCCAGCGTTTGCCGTTTCGTAATCCTGCAGCGCCGTGACGCTGTTCTCAGGTGTGCCGTAAACATGGACACCGTTGCGCTCGTCGTTGTGTAACCAGCGCAACAGGGATACCGCCATGATGACTGTGATAAACAGCTGTGGCAGTGCCAGGGTAATGGCTGCTGTTTGCAGGGCTTTCAGGCCGCCGACAAACATCAGACTCAGCGGCAGGGTTGCCAGCGCAAATGCCCAGAACAGGCGCTGCCAGCGGGCCGGATGCTCGTCTTCCTTCAGCTCAACCGTGGCAACAGCCGCCATTGTGTAGGCGGCTGAGTCGAACTGGGTGGCCAGAAAAATCAGCGCCAGTACACAGAACAGCGGCAGCACGATGGAGGATAATGGCAGCGAATTGATGACCGCGATGATTGCTGTCGGTGCATCCTGCTCATTCAGCAGGCTGGTCACCGAGAGAATATCGTTCAGTTCCAGGTGCATGGCATAGTTACCCAGTGCGCCGAAGTAGGCCCAGCAGCCCAGGCTGCCAAAGATCAGCATTCCGTTGATTACCTGACGGATTGTGCGTCCACGGGAAATCTTGGCAACAAACAGTCCCATGAACGGCCCGTAAGCAATCCACCAGGCCCAGTAGAAAATGGTCCAGCCTTCCGGGAAACCGGAATTGGTGACTGGGTCGGTCCAGAAATTCATCTGAATAAAGTTCTGGAACATCAGACCCAGGCTGTTAGTGGTGGTTTTAAGAATAAACAGTGTCGGACCGGCCACTACGATAAAAACCAGCAGTGCAATTGCCAGCCAGACGTTGATGTCACTCAGTACCTTGATGCCTTTCTTCAGGCCAGAATAGGCACTGATACCGAAGATCGCGGTGCACAGAACCATCACGAAAATGCTCAGGCCAAAGGAGTTTTCGATACCGAATACTTCACTGATACCGGCGGCAACCATAGGAGTACCCAGCCCCAGGCTGGTACCGACGCCACCCAGCAAGCCAAACATGAACAGGATATCAATAATTTTACCCAGCGGACCGTGAGCATGTTTACCCAGTACTCCTTCACAGGCAGCACTGAGTTTCAGTTCCGGCTGCTTGCGGACATGGTACAGGTACGCCAGTGGGATGGCCGGTACACCATAGAATGCCCAGGCGGTGATGCCCCAGTGGAACATGCCGTAGGTGGCGGCCCATTCAGCGGCGGTGTCTGAATTGGCTTCGATGCCCATTGGCGGAGACTGCAGGTAGTAAGCCCACTCAATAACACCCCAGTACAGAATGCCGGAGCCGATACCGGCGCAGAACAGCATGCCTGCCCAGCTGAATGCTGTGAATTCCGGTGTATCGTCCGGGCTGCCCAGTTTCACCTGTCCGAAACGGCTGAATGACAGCCACAGAAGCAGCAATACTGCTCCGATACCACCCCATAGGTAGAGAATGCCGAAATGTGAGGTCATCACCCCGAAGGCAGCATTAATAAAATCGTTGGCCTGTTCCTGCATCACCAGTAACGGTGTACAGATACCGATTAACACCACCAGTGTGGCGGTAAACGTCGGCCAGTCTGTGCGAATCCCCATTGTGGACTCCTCTTTGTTTTTATCATCAGTTGGGATTTCTTTAGCTACTGCCGTCACCGGTAGACCGGTTACAGCGTAGGGTGGCGGAGATTATCACTAGATTGTAGATTGTCCAACAATCTTCAATATGTAATGTCGGATTCAGGAAAGTTTTGTTCTCAGATGAGCCCGGAACAGACAATTTAGCGGCCTGATGGCTGTTAGATTCCGCTAAAAGGTGGCGGAAACAGGTCTGACACAGTAGTTGGCCTGCTGGCAGAGCCAGGAGGATCAGAGCAGGTTGTTAAGACCGGGATGCAAACAGACAGCTGATTTTTGTATACAGAAAACTGTATTTTTGTATTAACTGTGGTGTTTTTGTTATTTATACCCGTTGGTTGCAGTAAACAGACGGGTAATTTATGCAGTTAAAAAGAAGTTATACCTCGGTTTGATCCTTGCCATTGTGTTCCCGCTGGCAATTTCCACTTTCATTTTTCCACTAACATCAAACAGCACGCGACGGATAAGCTGGTGGCAGAAGATTTGCCAACGGCCCTCCAGGCAGTGCGTAATGCCATTGAACTGGAGCTCTCCGGTCCACTGCTGGCATCAAAGGCGCTGGCTGAAAATACCTTTGTGCAAACATGGATTCAGAACGGTGAGGAGGCCGGCACCGGACAGCAAATAGACGCATATCTGCGCAACGTTAAAGACAATAATCAGGCGTTATCGGCATTTATCGTGTCTGATACGACCCGGAATTATTATTCAGACGGTGGATTAAGCCGGCAGATAAGCCCGGACAGCGATCAGTGGTTTTACAATTTTCTGCGTTCTGACGCCCCCTTTGAGCTGGCGCTGGATGTAGAAAAACGCTTAACAAAGCTGCGGTGTTTATTAATTATGCGATCACTGTGGATGGTCGGCGAGTCGCCATCGGTGGTGTTGGCCGCTCGCTGGACTCAATGGTCTCGCTGATTGAAGCGTATAAAGTAGGCGCGTCCGGATTTGTGTATCTGACGGATGCTGAGGGTGTCATTAAGCTGCATCCGGATCCGGGCATGATCGGTACCACGGTGGCACTGGATACAATTCGCAATGGCGCGGTGAATGAAATCACCCGGGCTGGCAGAACCTTCATGACCGCCAGTACCCCTCTGCAGTCACTGGACTGGCATCTGGTGGCGGAGACGCCGAAAGATGAGTTGTTCGCTGCGGTTAACGGCGCGGTTTCCCAGAGTGTGCTCGCCGGCGCTCTGATTGCAGTGCTGGGGCTGCTGTGTGCCCGTCTGCTGGTGAATCAGATATTTAAGCCTGTGGAGAAGATCACTGCGGCGGTACAGGATCTGACCGCCAATAACGGCGATTTAACCGCCCGGCTTCCCATCAGAGAGCATAATGAAATTGGTCAGCTGGCTGCGGAATTCAACCTGTTTTTACAGCAGTTGCATGAAATGTTTGTGCAGGTATCGGAGACCGCCGATCAGGTGAAAACCATTGCCGGACAGGTGACGGCTCAGGCTGGCAGCGCTTCTGATTTGTCTGAACAGCAGTCATTCAGTACCCAGACGGTTGCTGCGGCGGTGACCGAAATGGAGCAGACGGTAAAGGGGATCGCGGATAATGCCGGTCAGGCATCTGACGTGGCTCAGAACAGCCAGTCTGCCCTGTTGCAGGGTAATGACTATGTGAATGGCACCATTGGTCAGATGAATGAGCTGGAGCACTCCATCGATAATTCGGTTATGTCCGTTAACCAGCTGGCGGAGGAAATCGAATCCATTACCGCGGTGCTGGAAGTGATAAAGGGTATTTCTGAACAGACGAACCTGCTGGCACTGAATGCAGCGATTGAGGCGGCCAGAGCCGGTGAACAGGGACGCGGCTTTGCGGTGGTGGCCGATGAAGTGCGTACACTGGCACAGCGCACCTCCGAATCCACAGAACAGATTAATACCATGGTGGTTAGCCTGAAAACGAAAGCTGCCGGGGCGGTCAGTGCAATTGAATCCGGCAGCGAGAGCACCCGCCAGACCGCACAGCGTTTATCGGAAACCGGGCATACCCTGCTGAATATCAGCGAAGAGATTGTCAGCCTGACGCAGATGAACAGTCAGATTGCGGTGGCGACTCAGGAGCAGTCACTGGCCACAGAGGAAATTAACCGAACAGTCGTGGTGATTTCAGATACTGCTGAAGATACGAAAGAAACAATGCAGCAGTCATCCGCGCTGTGTCTGGAGCTGCATGCCCAGGCAAAAGTGCTGGAGCGGCTGATCGGGAAGTTCACCTTGTAAGTCTCTTGCTGTTCTGTTGAGCCCTCAGTATTTCTGAGGGCTGCGCTTCGGATAAACGAATAGCTTTGTTACCTGTTTCAGTGGCACATTGGTTGTGTTTAAAAGTCCACGTAACAGGTAATTTCAGCCGATGAACCAGTCCGTCTCTCCACCAGAAACTGCGTTATTCCGGCCATTCGCATGGCTGTTTCAAAAGCCCTGGCAAATCGCCCTGACAGTCACACTTGCCCTGAGTGTGGTATGGGGCCTGTCGGGCATGTTGCCGGTGAACATGGCCATCGTCGCCGGGCTGAGTATTTTCTGTATTGGCCTGTGGGCTACCGCTGCCCTGCCGGAGTACTGGCCGGCGCTGGTGTTTTTCTGGTGGGCAGTGTCTTACAGCTGGCACCGGCGCAGGTGACATTTTCCGGTTTTTATTCGTCCGGGTTCTGGCTGTTGTTCAGCGGTGTGATATTGGGGGCAGCCATCCGTTATACGGGGCTGGGCAACCGGGCTGGCGCGCTGCTGTCCCGTGTGACCGGCCGCTCTTACACAGGCACACTTGCAGGCATTGTTGCCTTTGGGCTGGCACTGGCGTTTATCATGCCCTCTTCAATGGGGAGAATCGCCCTGTTTGTGCCGCTGGTGGTCGCACTGGCTGACAGTATGGGTTATGCCGCCGGCAGTAATGGCAGAACCGGAATGGTTGCTGCTGCAGCGTTTGGCACCTGGCTGCCGGCGTTTACCATTTTGCCGTCAAACCTGCCGAACATGATGCTGGCGGGCATGGCGGAGACTCTGTACGGCGTACAGCTGACGTACTGGGAGTATTTAGTGATGCACTTTCCGGTACTGGGGGCCGGTAAAGCGGTGTTATTGGTGTTGCTGATCCGGCGGTTGTTTCCAGACCGTGCCCCGGATGTTGTGCCAATACAGGCGATGGGGCCTGCCAGCCGCTCTGAGCGGCGGCTGATGCTGCTGATCAGCCTGTGCCTTATTCTGTGGATAACCGACAGTTTGCATCAGGTATCTCCTGGCTGGATCGGGCTGGCTGCCGCGCTGGTGTGCCTGTGGCCGTACGCCGGGCTGACCGCCAGAGACTGTATTCATGAGGCGGTAAAGATTGCTCCGCTGGTATTTATTGCGGCAATGATCGGGCTCGGGGCGGTAATCTCCCACGTGGGACTGGGGGCTGCAGTGGTTGAAACGCTGAGCGGTTATGTGTCCTTTTCACCAGATAATGTACCGGGCAATCTGATGGCGCTGACGGGTATTTCAACCCTGGTGGCCATGTTGACAAACCTGCCGGGAGTACCTGCGGTTATGACCCCGCTGGCGGCGGAGATGGCCCGGTTGACCGGTATTTCACTGGGGGCGGTGTTAATGACCCAGGTCTTGGCATTTTCAAACGTGTTTTTACCCTATCAGGCACCGCCCTTAGTGGCGGCGATGCAGTTGGGTAAGCTACCTTTAGGCAGAATCAGTCTGTTATGTGTGTTGCTGTTTGTGATTACACTGCTGGTGTTAACGCCCCTCAGCTTGCTGTGGTGGTATGTCACCGGCAGTATTCAGGAGTGAGAGTGGATATTCATCAGCTGAAAACCTTCGTAACGGTCGCTGCTGAAGGCAGTATTACCCGCGCGGCGGAGTGTTTATGCCTGAGCCAGCCGGCGGTCAGCGCGCATATTAAAGCAATGGAAGCACTGCTGGGGCTGACGCTCTTTACCCGTACAGCGAAAGGTATGCAACTGACCTCTGACGGCCAGCAGTTACAGCGCAAGGCTGAGCAGGCGCTGGCGGCTCACCGGGCAGTACTGGAAGAAGCCGGCAGGCTGCGGGGGCAGGTATCCGGCCGGTTGCGTCTGGGTATGGGTGGCGACGGCTGCAGTGATTTACTGGGCCAGCTACTGACCCGGCTGGCGGAACAATATCCGGACGTTGAAGTAACCCTGACCCACGGTCATTCGGAGGAGGTTGTTGAAAAGATCCGTGCCGGGGAGCTGGATGCAGGTTTCTATAATTCAACATCAGAACCGGATAGCGCATTTACTGCCATTGAAGTAGCCCGTTTTGGTATTTATCTGGCTGCGCCGCCGGGGCTTGTTCCGGTAGCCGAACAGACCGACTGGGCGGCACTGGAGCAGCTTCCATGGATTGTCTGCCCTGCATCCGGTACCTGTTGTGGCCGGGCGGCTGAAGCGCTTTTGAACAGCACGGTATTCGTCCGGCGCGGATCATCAGCATCGACCGTGAACAGGTCACCCGAAAGCTGGTGGCTGGCGGCGTGGGTGTGGGGTTGTTACATGCTGCGACGGCAGAACCGGCCGCGGCAAACGGTGAAGTAGCGTTACTGGCGGAAATTGAGAAGCCGGTACGGGTGCTGTTTGCCTACCGGGCTGACCGCCAGCAGATGCCGTTGCTGGCTCAGGTCGCGGCTCTTGTTCAGACGCTTGCTGATCAGTGAGCGTCGTCGGCACCCAGCGGTACGTCCGGGTCCAGATAGTACGCTCCCGGGCCTTTTTCTTTCAGTTTGTCTTCCGGGTTAATCAGTTCACAGTCATTCACTGATAAACACCCACAGCCGATGCAGTAGCCCAGGGTATCCCGCAGCCGTGACAGCTGGTTAATCCGTTCATCTAACTGCGCCTGCCAGGATTCTGCCAGCCGGGTCCAGTCATCGGCGGTGATGGTTTTGTCATTACTGAGCTGGCTCATCGCCGCTTTGATTTCACTCAGGGAATCCCAGCCTTCTGGGCCACTTTTATCACCGCCAGTTTACGCAGCACGCCCCGCAGATATCGCCGGTGGTTACCGTTGTTGCGCTGGGAGCTGATCAGCCCTTTTGCTTCATAAAAATGGATGGTGGATACGGGCAGCCCGCTGCGGGAAGAAACTTCTCCCACGGAGAGCTCTTTTTCGGGACAGTTTTTGCTTTCACAGGTATTGACCTCAAGTAATGTTGAGATTTTAGAATGCCCGCCGCTGATTAGCAATCGACCTGATTTAAGCAGTTTTCCGCGGAGGCAAGCATGCAACAAATTACTGAAGATCTCTGGCAGTCCGATAAATACAGCTCGGGAATACTCAACAGCCATGCCTATTTGCTCATCAGGCCCGGCGGCAATGTGTTGTTCTATAACACTGCCGGTGAGGGGATCTGGCACAGATTGAAGCGCTGGGTGGGATTCGGTATCAGTTGCTGACCCACCGGGATGAGTCCGACCCTTCCCTGCAGCGGATCAAACAGCGCTTCGGTTCTGAGCTGGGGTGCAGTGCACCGGAGGCGACTTATATAGGCCGTGACTGTTCGGCGGATCTTGTCTTCGGGGCTCAGGACAGCAAGTTTGAGGATATTCAGATTATCCATACACCGGGTCATACGGACGGCAGTATTACTTTTCTGTATCACTCACCCTACGGGCAGGTTTATCTGTTTACCGGCGATACCTTCTTTCAGTCCCACGGACAATGGCAGACCTTTGTGATGCAGAACGCCGGCGGCTCGGTAAAAGATATGGCTGAAAGCTTGAGCAAATTAAGAAAGCTGCAGCCAGATCTGGTGATGAGCAGTGGTTTTGTCGGGGAGGTTGCGTACCGCGAAGTTACCCGTGCCAGTTGGACGGCTGCAATAGATCAGACACTGCAAACACTTAGTAACCGCGAGTATAAAAATGAGGATTCCTGCTTATCCTGTTACCAGTTCTTTTAAGCATGCGGGGATGGTGATTTAACTCCCTTTGGTGAAGTTGCTTACCCGGCGTTTGAGCAGTATGGCGTTGAAATTCTTATTGCCGGCAGCAGTGATTAGTTCATGGATCACTTTGAGGGTGAATGGAAAACAGATGCCCGTTTTACCCTGTTCCGCTTACCGTCTATGGTAGCATTGCAGGCATGCTGGAACTCACCTGAGTACCAGGCCATTAAGCACCTGCGTACAGAGGTGATTCCCCTTAATTTTACCTTTGCAGTTGAAGGGTTCGACCCTGCCAACTGGTCGGTTTAACGGCTCTCTGATTGCCTGAGCAGGGTTCGGTAGCGGCTGCGTAACTCGCCCCGGTCGATGTAGCAGCCGCGCAGGTGCCGGTCACCACTGCTCGGATCATAGCTGGCTCTGCCATGCACGATGCGGTGATTATCAAAGACGATGCACTCCCCTGCGTTGAGGCGAAATGTAGCGAGAAAACGGGGATCTTTAAGAAGTTTAAGGAAGCGTACGAAGGCTGGATAGTAATCGTCGAGCTCTTCCTGGGGCAGATCAAAGGCGTCGGCCATATGCTGGGAGACGGTGACGCCGGAGATTTCGCCGTGGTCATCCAGTTCGATAACCCGCTGATAGGCGCGCCAGTCGAAATCTTCGTGGTCGTAATAAAAGGAATGCGCTTCTCGCTCAGCAGGCGGAAATCTTCCGGGTATTGTTCTCTGAAGGTGGTGGCTGCAGCGACGCCGTCGAGAAACAGGCTTTCACCGCCGGTTGCCGTATTTACCCTGCAGTGCAGGAACTGTATGCCGGGGGCCATTTCTTCGGCGGGGGTATCGGTATGCATTTCCAGTGCGGCGGCGGTGTATGAAAGGTTGACTGGCACGGCGTGTACCTTAACTTCAAAGTAGTCGCCGGCGACGGATGGCCGTATACAGCCAAGCAGGTTGGCCAGTGTGGTCAGGCCGGCATCGCTGTCGGGCATCTGATCAATGATGGCAACGCCTTCTTCCAGCAGGGATTTTGCCCAGCGCAGCTGTTCTGCCGGAGCGTCCTTCAGTGCATGGAAATGAAAGCGTTGAAAGTGTTGATAGTGATCGCCGTACCAGAGTTTGCGCGGAATCGCCGCCGGGTCCGGGCGTTTGCCGGCTGTGCAGCGGGCTTGCAGCCAGGCCAGATCATAGTGGCTGATGTGATCTTCGTGCTGCCAGTGAATCACCAGTTGAGGTTCGTCCGTGGTACTGAACACGGCGCTCCGTGCCTTCGGTGCCTGTGGCAGTTCGCTGATGTCGAATACCCGTTCCCGGGTTTGCGGATCAAAAGATTCAGGACAGTTGTCCCGCAGCCAGTAGTAGTTCAGGTAATGACGGGCTTGCTCAGCTTCAAACTGAATGCTGAGGCCGTCGCTGTGAAGGTCGATCTGCATGTTTCAGGCCCTCCGCTGACAATATCTGCTGACCATAGCTGATACGGCTGTGTTTGTGGAGGTCAGATAGCGTCCCGGGATATGTCGTTTTCAGCCGGTGGCAGCAATTTGTAGGGTTCCCGGATGATCTGGCTGGCCTGTTCTGCACTGACCGGCCGAGAGAAGTAATATCCCTGATATTCTTCGCAGCCCAGGCTGTTCAGGTAGATATGCTGCTCAGTGGTTTCCACTCCTTCCGCGATGACGGTCATATGCATACTGTGAGAAAGCGCGATGATGGCCTGTGTGATCGACTGATCTTCAGGGTCGTAGGGTAATCCGTCCACGAAGGAACGGTCGATTTTGAGTTTATCAATTGGGAACCGTTTCAGATAACTCAGGGATGAGTAACCGGTACCGAAATCATCAATGGCCAGGGTGAAACCGGCGGCTTTCAGCTCCTGAAGGCGTTCGAGAATACCACTGGAAGGATCAATCAGGCAGGATTCGGTTAACTCAAGTTCGATGGATCGCGGGCTGACCCGGTACGCTTGCAGAATGTTGCGTAGCTGGCGCTTAAAGTCCGGCTGCAGCAGCTGGATACCGGATACATTGATGGCCAGACGGATGTTGTCGCTGAGCCCTTCTGCCTGCCAGTGCTGTAACTGCCGGCAGGATTCTTCGATGACCTTCAGGCCAATTTTGCTGATCAGGTCACTGCGCTCTGCGATGGGAATAAATTTATCCGGCGGTATCAGCCCTTTTCCGGGTGTTCCCAGCGCACCAGTACTTCGAAGCCCTGCAAACTGGCGTCTGTGCCGCGCACCTGCGGCTGGAAGTGGATAAAAATGCCCTGATCTGCGTCCAGGGCTGCCCGCAGCTCATTGGTGAGCAGTAACTCTTCACGTAGCTGTTCGGTCAGGCTTTCTTTATAGAACTGGTAATTGTTTCTGCCTTTGTTTTTGCCCGGTAGAGGGCGGTATCCGCGTTGGTCAGCAAGTCATTTTGAGTCAGGCCGTTATCCGGGTAAATGCTAATGCCGATACTGGCGCTGATAGAGATATGATTATCGGCAATACAGAAAGGCTTTTTCAGGACCTGCAGGATTTTATCGGCAACATAGGATATGGATGCGGTGGAATGAACCGCTTCCATAATGATGATGAATTCATCACCACCCATCCGGGATATGCTGTCTTCGGCACGCAGGCAGGTGTGAATCCGGCAGGCTGTTTCCTTGAGCACCGCATCGCCGGCGATATGGCCGAAAGAGTCGTTGATATCTTTAAAGTTATCCAGATCGAGAAACAGCAAAGCAACCTGATATTCTTCCCGGTTGGCCAGACTGATGGCCTGGTTCAGCTTTTCATTAAAATAGGTCCGGTTTGGCAGCCCGGTCAGCAGGTCGTTATAGGCGAGAAACTTCAGTTGCTGCTGGGATTCCTGCAGCTCGGTAATGTCGTGAAAAGTGCCCATCATGCACAGTTCGTGATTTTCTTCAAAGGCCTTCAGGTTGTACTGAATGTGGATGATTTTTTATCCGGTGAAATTGCCCGGCATTTACCGAAATGGGGCTGTTTGGAGGCAATGGTTTCCTGTATGGCTGATTTCAGGGCGCAGCGGTCTTCATGATGGATGCATTCAAGCAGGCTACAGAGCGTTTCGGGGTTTGTCTGCAGGATGCGGGTCAGCTCAAACGATAATTGTATATTTTCGGAATGTTTCAGCTTCTGGAAGTAGCCTACTTTTGCCAGCTCCTGAGCGGCAACCAGATGACTCTGATGATTACTGACCGTTGCAAACGCATGTTGAAGCCGGTCGAGCATTTTATTAAATGTGCCGGCCAGAGAGCCCAGTTCATCATGTTTGTGCCAGCGTAACCGTTCTTCCAGATTCAGATTGTCAGCGGCATTGTCTGCCAGGTGGGTGAGCATGGCAATGGGCTTAAAGATATTTCTGCTGATGATCAGCGCCAGCAACATGCCTATCAGCAGCACCAGCAGGACAGTCAGAACGCTGTTCGTCAGTAATTGTTTAAGCGGGGCGTAAATGGCTTGCGTTGGGGTGATCAGAATGACACGCCAGTTGAGTGTTTCCAGAGAATAGCCGTTAACCAGATGCTCTGTGTTACGTAAACGGATCAGCCTGTTTTCAAAGGCGCCTGCCGGATTTTTGACCATTGTCATCAGCTTTTCTGTGTCGGTTTTGTCCGGTACAGCCTGCAGACTGTTGAGTTTCTTTGATAGCACGAATCCCTGCTCATTGACGACCAGAACCGCGGTGTCCGGGCCGGTATCAATCAGGTTGAGCAGTTTGTCCAGCGCCAGCGGGTTTATTTCGGCGCAGATAGTGTGCAGAGGCTTATCGAAATAATTAACTTTATGGATACCCATCCGGATAACATTGCGGGCAATTTGCTGCTCAGCAGGCAGCACATCAATTACAACTTCATTGGGGTACTGACGCATATACCGGTAGAACGGTGTATTGCTGAGGTCCGTACTTGTCTGGCTGGCAATGCTGTTTTCAACGCTGTACAGCAGCCTTCCCTGACGGGAAATGTAACTGAGCTTGTCGAATTCAGCGTTATATTTCTTTAGCAGATTAATGCCGGGGGTATGGTTGAAAGTCTTCGTAGACAGCAGTATTTCATCCCGGTCTGCGAGATTTTCAATGGTGGCTGCCTGCCGCAGAATAAAGGATTCCACCACCATGGCTACGGTATGGGCAACAGCATTTTGCCGCTGCGGGACTTCCTGCATGATGTTGGCTTTCAGCTGGATATAGCTTTGCAGGCCCATGGCGGTTGCCAGGCAAAATATGACTGCAAAAATCATCCAGTACAAACGTGCTTTCATCGTCTTCGCCTGTCAGATTTATTTGGCGGGTGTTACGCCATAACTGCGCATGTAGTCCTTTGCGGGTTCACTGAAGAGAAAGTCGGTAAAGGGTCTGACACCGGGCAAATCAAAGTCTTTGGCAATCAGGTAAAGGGAATCGCCGCCGGATAGTTCGGATCCGTAGGTGCGACCTGGTCGATACTCAGGGATTTCAGCGATGATGCCAGCACGGAGGCCAGTGATGTATAGCCAATGGTGTAAGCATTGTCGGACAGGGTTTTCAGGGTATCGCCGTTGCTGTACGTGTAGATACCGACGGGCTCAAAGGTAGCCAGATCCGGATAGCTGCTTTCCAGCACATCCCGGTTGGAGTCTCCCTGCTCCCGGTTAACGATGTAGATTTTATGATCCGGCCCGCCGACGTCCTGCCAGTTGCTGATGTCGCCGCCATAAATGGCTTTGAGTTGTGAAACGGACAGGTTATCCACACCGGTAACCGACGGATGAACAACAAATACCACCGGTACCGTTGCATATTTAACCTGCTGCACCCCTTCTGCTGTTTCACTGGCTTTCAGGGGACGGGCCGTGCGGCCCAGAATGGCATCGTTGCTGATGACTGCCTGAATGCCTCCACCGGAACCGGTACTGTCCGGTATGTGTATTTCTTGCCCGGGATGTTGTGTGGTGTACAGATCTACCAGACCTTGTAACAGCATCTGCCCTTCACCTGTACCGGGAACTGTCAGAGAGTGACCGGCGTGAGAAGCAGGTATGTACAGAACCAGTAAAACAGCATAACGGATCAGACATTTCAGCATAACTTTCTCCTCTGGCGAACGGGCCGTCAGTTGCAGAGCGAATGTAAGTCTGTTCAGACGAACTGCAACACAGTCACGGCCCACCAGTATCCATAGTTTCTGTATGGAAATCTCGCCTAAAGCGCTACAAATGTGCGTTTTTGGGGAATATCAGTGTTTCATAATCTGGCTGAAGGGATTGTGAACGGATTTTACGTGCTAGTGGCAGTGGGGTGTGATCCGGCTCTGCTCCCTGCCTCACCGGCAGCTTAATCAGACCGGGCAGAGGTGGCGTATATCCCGGTCAGCGCGATAAACCGTTGCTGGTGGCATACAGATTGGTGGGATAAACAGGCAGGCATGAAGGGGTTCATGCCTGCCGGTGTGGCTATGTTTGCGGGTGATTAAGGCAGTTGCCAGGCAACTAGGGTGTTATCCATCATCATGGGGGCATAGAGTGTACCGGCATCTGCGCCGATATCTGCCAGCCCCGGATTGGTGCTCAGCACTATACGACGCTGGTTATCCCTAAGCTGATAGAGCTCGCCACTGATCCAGTCGCTGATGTAGAGGGTATCTTTATGCCGGACAACACCGTCCAGGTTGCCTAACTGATAGCCTGTGGATAAGGGCTTCAGAGCCTTGTCTGACGGGCTGACCTGATAAAGGCTCCCGGGGTGCCTGTGGTGAAATCGGCCTTCATGCCAGTGCCCCAATCGGCAATTAACAGATGATCGTCTTCCCACAGAAGTCCGTTAGGGTGGCTGATGCTTTCAGGTGTTATCCACAGTGATAAGCGGTTATCTCTGAGCCGGTAAACACCGCCTCCCAGCATATCAGAAACATAGACGGTGCCATCCGGCCCGGCGGTGACATCGTTGAGCATTTTTGCATCTGGCAGTGTATAGCTTTGCAGAAGTGATCCTGTGGACAAACTGATGACGTGCAGCGTCTGCATATCGGCGGCGTACAGTTTGCCTTTGCTGATGGCCAGGCCTTTTGGAGCATCCAGACCGGTGACCCAGTGACGGGTTAGCTGTTCGCCTGTTTTACTGACCTGACTGATATAGCCCTTTCCGTTCAGCTCTGTGGGGGCTCCGTTGATATTGGATACATACAGCCACTGGCTGTCCGGATCCGCAACCACCGATTCTGGCTGATCAAACTGATTAAGCTGCCATAGTGGCTGGCTGAAACTGTTGTCAGCAAAGGCGCAAAGGCTGACGTTCATGAGCAGGCCGGCACCGATGACCGGGGCGATAAGTGTGGAATTCATACATACCTCTTAAATGATGCTGACTGAGTTATCTGAGTGACGGCCGTGGTGTGTAGGATATTAATTTGTATCTTTGTGGCAATTTATTTGTTATTAAGTATCAAAAATGATGCTTTTATGAGTCTGGAGGATCAGACATTGTCACCGGAACAGGAATTAGGCGGGTTATTCCGTGCCCTTAAACAAGTTCTCAAAGCTCAGGGAATCCGTTACCGGGACCTGGCTGAAATGCTGAATACCTCGGAGGTAACGGTTAAGCGGCTGTTTCAGGAGCAGGATTGCAAGATGAGTCGCTTGCTGGACATCTGTGGAGCACTGGGAATCAGTTTCAGTGATTTGATGAAACTGGCCGACCAGGCGCCTGCAGAAGTAACAGTGCTGCCACTTGAAACGGAACAGGCGCTGGCTGAGCTGCCGGGCCTGTTCAGTTGCCTGGTGCTGTTGTTCAGCGGGTTTGATGCCCGGGCCATCGGGCATTACAACCGGCTGCCACCTGCGGATGTGTATCTGTATATGCGGGCGCTGGAAAAGCTGGGGCTGGTCCGTATCGGGGCAAATGATTCAGTGCATCTGTTGCTGAATATGCCGGTGCGCTGGCGATTAGACGGTCCCTTACATAAGATTCTGGTGGGGGTAAATCAGGCGTTTATTGGACAGGCAATCAGCCAGGAACATGACAGTGATTTTCCGTTTTATTCGACCAGCCGGCTGTTCAGCCAGCAAAGCATCCGTCAGTTGAAAGATGATATCGATAAGTTATATCAGCGCTACCAGCAACAGGCTTCATTGGATCAGATGTTTTATCCGCCGGAGGCGCTTGAGCCGTTTAAGATGGTGACCACAATGATGCCGTTTAATGTGCCGGCGTTTTTGATGTGCCGCCCTTTGAAACGGTTAAAAACAAGTGAAGTAAATATTCACTTCGTTTCTGTTCCTTTAATTACAGATGGTTATTTCTCAGTCTGGTTTCTGAGAAGAGTCTGTACCAGTCAGGAAAATCGCCGGTTATTGCATTGACGATGCTCATAAACCGGCAACTCCCTGCCTGTTGTTCAGCTAACGGGCAGATGGTGGAAGATTTTACTTCCCGCAGGGAGAGGTTGGAATGAATGCTAGCGACCCCGGAATTTTCCGTAACACCTCTTCCAGAAAGTGGCTGTAATCATCCAGGTCTCTGGCGACAACCTGCAGTAAAAAGTCGGCTGCGCCGGTGGTGTTATGACAGGTCAGAATATTGGGGCAGTCCTGAATGGTCTGTTCGAACTCCGCATTCACGGCATCTTGTTGTGCAAAACTGATCTGCACGAACGCCAGGACGCCCAGCCCCAGCTTCCGGCGGTTAATATTCGCCTGATAGCCTTCAATATATCCCTCCTGTTCCAACTGCTTCAGCCGTCGCCAGCATGGGGTTTCACTCAGGGATAGCTTTTCAGCGAGTTTTGCATTGCTCAGGCGCCCTTCTTCCTGAAGGATGGCCATGATGCGCATATCTGTTTTATCAGGCTGCATAAAGGTTGATTCTTTCTAAAAGTTGCCAATATTAGAAAGACTATTGCATTAAAAGGCGATCAGCAATAAGGAATAGCAAGGTTAATTCAGCAGATTCAGTCACAATAGCGCTTTCATTAAACGCTGTTCAGGAGTTCTGAAGATGGATCTGAGTATCTGGCTGGCATTCAGCCTGGCAACCATTGTGATTGTGATTGTGCCGGGGCCGACCAATCTGGTCATTATGACCAGTGCGCTGCAGAGCAACCGTCAGGCGGGGTTTTGCATTGTCGGTGCGGTACTGGCGCATCTGGTGTTCTTTTCGCTGATGGCACTTGGGGTGCATGTGATTCTTGCGGAATCTGCCCTGCTGTTCGAAGTGATTCGCTGGTGTGGTGTGCTGTTTCTGTTCTGGCTTGCCTGGGCGCAGTGGCGCAGCCTGAAAACAACCCAGGATTTTTCTCAGAATTTTGTTGAAAAGACCCGCCTGAGAGCCCTGGCTGAAGGTTTTCTTATTAACGGTACAAACCCTAAGTCATTACTGTTTTATGGGGCATTCTTCCCACCTTTCATTAATCAGCAGCAGAGCCTGAGCTTTCAGCTGGCGGTTCTGGGCAGTACCTTCATGGGCATTTTTCTGGTGAATGCCGGATTACATTTACTGCTGGCACAAAAGTTACGGGCAGTGTTGCGTCAGCCGAAATGGCAGGTCCGCCAAAAACGGTTTACCGCTCTGAGTTTTCTGGTACTGGGTCTGGGGCTGGCTGCCGGAAAATAGCCGACGTGTATTATTTACAACAGCCGGGTGAGTTATTCAGGTATTTTAAGGCGCGTAATGCGCCTTTTTATGTATAAACAGAGTCGAAAATGTTGATAAATTGCGCTTAAAATCTTCAATTATGCTGTTATTTTAAGGCTTCGTTCAGGATTGCATGCTTTGCGCACATTTTGTGCAGTTTTTCTTCAATTTTTAATGACGCTTCTTTTTGCACCGTTATACTAAAGTTCTGTAGCCCAGAAAATAGGTAGTAGAATGTGCTGGCGTCGTGTCTCTCTGATTGCTTTGTATATGGTTGTTTCAGCCCAGATGCTGCCGTTTGCCTTTGCCGCTGATGCTGTTTCTTCTGAGGCTGAACGGGTTCGGGTGCTGTATATCAATTCTTATCACCCCGGCTATGAGTGGAGTGACGGTATTCAGTCCGGCGTTCAGGAAGTTTTGCCGCTGCTGACTACGATACAGATCTGACCATTGAATATCTGGATGCGTTGCGTTTTGACCAGGTGCGCCTGCAGGCTGCACAGGTACGCCTCATCAGTGCTAAATACCGCGATTATCAGCCGGATATTATTCTGACTTCTGATAACTATGCTTTTGATTTTATGAAGGAGTACCGGGATGTCTTTTCCCTGGTATTCCTTTGGTATTTTCTGGTTATAACAACTTCTCCCCGATGTTCTGGGGACATGCACAATGTAACCGGCGTGAACGAGGAGATTGATTACAGGGACGGCATTATGATGGCCTTGTCGGTGCATCCTGATATCCGGACTTTGGCTTTTGTGCTGTCCACTGACGATGTGAGTAACCGGCGTAACTACGAGACAGCAAAGCCGGTTCTTCAGGAGTTGGCCGGGCAGTATGAAGTGGTTGAGTTGCTGGACATGACACAGGCTGAGATTGCCGAACGGTTAAAAGAATTGCCGCCAGAGAGTCTGGTGTTCATGGCCGGACTGACTGCTGACCAGGCCAGCGGAAGGCACTATTCCAGAATTGAGCATGGTCAGAGAGTGGTCAGTGTCAGCCCATTTCCTGTGTATTCATTCTGGCCGTTTCATCTGAAGTCGGGTGCCGTGGGTGGCCGGCTGATTACCGGTGAAGAACAGGGACGGGCCATGGCCAGCATTGCCCTGCGGATACTGGATGGTGAGTTTCCGGAGGATATTCCGGTCATGATGACCAGCCCGACTAAAGATATTTTTAACTACGATCAGCTAAAACGGTTTCAGATTGATCCTGAACGTTTGCCGCCCGGGGCAATGATTCAGGGATGCCGGAAACCCTGTGGGTTAAATACAGCATGTGGCTGATTGCCGGTGCAATATTTGTTGTGCTGCAAACTGTGCTCATCATGATGCTGTACCGGAATATACGGGCCCGTAAAAGGCGATTGCAGCTCTGTTCCATGAACGTTCTCAGCTTGAAAGCCGGGTATCTGAGCGAACTGAAGCGCTGCAGAAGGCGAATATGCGGCTGAAAAAGATTTCTATGGAGGATGGCCTGACCGGGCTGGCAAACCGGCGCTATCTGGATCAGGCGCTGGGTAAGGAAGTTGTCCGCCGTGACCGGCATGCTGCAGAACTGTCTCTTATGCTGATAGATATCGACTACTTTAAGCAATTTAATGACATTTACGGCCATCTTGAAGGTGACGCCTGTCTGCAGGAGGTTGCGCTGGCGCTTCAGGAAACCTGTGTGCGTGACAGTGATATTGTGGCCCGTTTCGGTGGTGAGGAGTTTGTCATTGTGATGCCAAACACGGGCTATAACGGGGACAAAGGGTCGCTGAAAAGTAATGCAGCAGATGGTGAATCTGAATATCTCCCATACCGGCTCTGATATCAGTGACCGGCTGACGGTGTCTGTGGGTATGGTGACTGTGCCGAAAGATATCAGTATGACGCAGCATGCCATTATCGAATTAGCCGATGAGCAGTTATATCTGGCCAAGGGAACCGGCCGAAACCGTATCTGTGCCTGTCTGGCCGGTGGCAACCAGGTAACTGCCTGAGCAGTTACCTGTTGTGTCTGCTTTTAGCTCAGAGCAGCTTGGACAGTATCTTCCACCGGTGTGGTTGGCCGGCCAATCAGTGCCTGTAACTGTTTACTGCCATAAAACAGCCAGCCTTCAGCCGCCCCGCTTTCTGCATTGGCCAGCAGTGCGGCGAAGCCTTCCGGCAGCCCTGCCTGAATGAGCCCCTGGGTAAAGTCTGCTTCGCTCAGGTTTTGATAATTAACCCGGGTGCCGCTTTCCTGGCTGAGCAGTGCTGCAAATTCAGCCAGGCTGAAGCTGTTGTCACCTGCCAGTTCATACACCTTGCCTGCCTGGTTATCAGTGGTCAGTGCTACAGCGGCGGCTGTCGCATAATCCCGGCGGCTGGCGGTGGCAAAGCGCCCTTCACCGGCGCAGCCAAACATTTGCTTCATTTCCAGCATTACCGGAATGCTCATGGTGTAGTTTTCGGTATACCAGCCGTTGCGAAGAATGACCGTGGGAACAGAAGATGCGTTTAACAGGGCTTCGGTTTGCTGATGCTCTTCGGCAAGCTGCAGTGGCGAGCGGTCGCAGTGGAGAATACTGGTGTAGGCGAGTAACTGTACACCGGCTTCTTCTGCCGCGCTGATAACAGCCTGATGCTGGGCAACCCGCTGACCAACTGCACTGGAGGATATCAGCAGGATCTTTTCTGCACCCGCAAAGGCGTTTGTCAGTGTGTCAGGCTGATCATAGTCTGCCTGACGGATCTGCACGCCCAGTTCTGCCAGCTCCCCTGCTGCTTCCGGATTACGGACCGCTGCGACAATGTTTTCAGCGGCAGTTCGCTGTAATAATTCCTCGATAACCAGCCGGCCCAACTGGCCATTTGCACCTGTAACTACAATCATTGTGTAACTCCTTCGAGTGTCTTATTGCTAATGGTGACCAGTATGGAAAATAATGATTGTCATGATTAGATGATAAAAAGTAGATAGATTGATCGGAATATGAGTACAGTTGATTTCAATCGCCTTAAACTTCTGGCGGTATTTGTGGAAGTGGTTTCCTGTGGCAGTTTTGCGGCTGCAGCCCGCAAGCTCCGTAGCAGCCGGTCCAGGGTCAGTGAGCAGGTTGCACAACTGGAAAGCAGTCTGGGGTGCGCCTGCTGAACCGGACAACCCGGCAACTTAGCATGACGATGGAGGGCCGTGAGGTCTTTGCCCGCGCCAGTGATCTGCCGGATATTCTTGCGGATGTAGAGGTTGCCAGCAGCCAGGAAGTGGCCAGGGGCAGAGTTGCCCTGACCGTTAATCATGATATCGCGATTGCCCGTCTGTTGCCGGCACTGGAGAGTTTTCAGCAGCGTTATCCACGGGTGCAGTTGGATCTTGTGCTCAGTGATGACCGTTTGGATCTGATTGCCGAACAGATAGATGTGGCGATTCGGGTGGGTGTTCCCGGGATGATTCCCTCATTATGCGGCCATTGTTTGAGGACCGTATGCAGGTTTTGCGACCCCTGAGTATGTGCGTTTCCAGGGGAGCCCGGTTCTCTCAGCGAGCTTGCGGGGCACCGGTGGATTATGTTGCAACAGGCCAGCCCGGTGGCTGAAGTGAATATGTATCAGGGGATCAGCCGGTCAGTTTTTGCCCTGAGAATTACCACATGTGTAATTCTCCCTGATGGCGCAACGCATGGTGCTTGCCGGATTAGGCGTGGGGTGTTTACTTCCTTCTACGGTTGCTGATGAGCTGCAGGCCGGGCGCCTGGTGAGATTAATGCCGGATCTTCAGGGGAGGCTTTGCAGTTTTCGCTGGTGTATCCGTCACGGCGGCAGATGCCGTTACGCACCCGTTGTCTGATTGAGCATTTGTTGGCAGCGAAGCTCTTTGTATAAAAACAAAAGCCCCGTTGCCTTATATCCTGTGGTGCAGCAGGTATTGGCAGCAGGGCTTTTTAGGGGTGCAGCCCTGAGGGGATCAGGGACTGCAAATTCTGTTTTGCTCAGTACTCAGTGCGTGTTCTTGAAGAACTGAGTCTGTGGGCGCGCAACATTCGGGTTCAGCTCAACGTTAAACAGCTTAGCAGCGCTGCTCAGACGGTTGATGACCTTTTGCTTACGCAGTTGACGGTTTTCCTTCTTCTGCAGGTCTTTGTATTCAGCAGAAATGCGCAGGAAGTAGTCTTTTTCAGTTTCGCCAACCAGTGGGAAGCTGTCTTTCATGAAGTTATCGAAGTTAATCATCTTGGTATCACTCAAAATAGGCTGTTAAAGGTACTGTTTGCCCGGATCACTTGAGCTTTTCAGTTGCGTGCATCATAGGCCTCTCCTGATGCTTAAACAAACGACACTTTTTCACACCAAAGATGAATAAAAGTATTCATTGAAGATTATCTTATGTGAGTCTTTAGGCGAATTTATGCAATTAAGGCAGTGTTTAGGCCGGAAAGTCGCCTTTTACCCTAAATGTCTGATTTTTAATGATGAGTAATTCGGGGATTGCGGCGAGGGATTTTAATACGATTGTCATCTTTGCCTGCTTAGTCTGCAGCTGTTTGATTCAGGTCAGATTTTTCGTGCATTCGTCAGGCAGGCAGATAGACTAACCTTCCCTGTTTTAGGCTGGTTACTGAGGAAGATCAGATGGAATTTGATGCGCTGTTGCTGTTGTTACTGTTTGCTACGGGACTGGTGGCCGGCTTTGTGGACAGTATTGCCGGTGGCGGAGGTCTGATTGCTCTTCCGGTGTTGCTTTCAACTGGAATGCCGCCGTTAATGGCGCTGGGCACAAACAAGCTTCAGGGAAGTTTTGGAACACTTGCTGCGTCGGTTTACTTTATCCGCAAGCGGCTGGTGAATCTCCGGCAAATGAGGCTGATGATTCTGATGACGTTTGTCGGCGCGATGGCCGGTACCCTGCTGGTACAGCAAATTGATGCATCGGTACTGGCGCTGATTATGCCGGGCTTGCTGGTGTTAATGGCGTTGTATTTCATGTTTTCAAAGAAAGTTCAGGATGAAGATACTGACCGCCGCCTGGGGCCCCTTGCTTTTGCACTGAGCTGTACCACCGTTGTGGGGTTTTATGACGGTTTTTGGCCCGGGCACAGGGTCTTTCTTCGTCATTGCTTTTGTAGCCCTGGCTGGCTACAGCCTTCCTAAGGCAACCGCCAATACGAAAATACTTAATTTCACCTCTAACATCGCTTCACTGATTTTCTTCGCTGTGGGCGGTCATGTGATCTGGATGGTAGGGTTGCTCATGGCTTGCGGGCAGATTATTGGCGGCTTTTGGGGGCCCGTGTCGTGGTGAATAAAGGCACTGGCTGGATCCGGCCTTTGATTGTGATTATGACGTTTGGAATGTCTGCAAAACTGATTGCTGATCAGTTGAATTTATTCTGATGTGTGTACTCACTAACTCGTAAGTTATTGTATATAAATCTTTTATTGCAGCTAAATCTGCAGGTGTATTTTTGTTGTTAGCGTGTACTAACAATGGCTTGTTGGTCAGGTTATTCTGCTCATTTCATCGATTGCATCAGTGATATCCATTGTCCTCTGAGTGACGATTTGTTGAGCATCTTCCAGTGCTTTGTTGTAGTAGTGGTTGCCAATGTTGTCTGAAATAAAGTCCAGGAAAAACTCAGCCTCAAACTGCCCCAGTTCCAGGTCCAGTTCATCTTCGCAGTAGTTTTTCAGTTTGCTAAGAATGGCTTTTTGTTCTTTCCCGAACTTTATGGCAGTCATGGTCTATTCCTTTCTATAGTTTCACGTGAAACACCGGCTCAGCCGGTGATTGTATTTACAGCGGCGCTAAGGTCTTCACAGACAACGGTGCCTTCCGGTAAACCGCCCTTTCCAGTGTCCGTTCACCTTTACCGGTTTTAACCAGCAGTGCTTTGCAGCCTGCTGCGATACCTGCCTGCAAGTCACGTAATGAATCTCCGACTACGTACACGCTCTCAGGGTTGATTTCAGGGTATTTACTAAGAATGCTTTCTATCATGCCCGGTAAAGGTTTTCGGCAGTTACAGCCGTCGTCAGGGCCGTGTGGGCAGTGCTCAATAAGGCTGATGTTTCCGCCTGCTTCAGTCACCAGTGAAGTCATTTTGGTGTGCATAGCGGTCAGGGTTTTAGGCGTGAAGTAGCCTCTGGCCAGCCCTGACTGATTGGTTGCTACACAGATTTCAAATCCGGCTTTACTCAGTTCTGCAATGGCTTCAATACTGCCTGGTATAGGTTGCCATTCATCAACTGTTTTAATGTAGTTGTCTGAATCGAAATTGATAACACCATCGCGGTCGAGGATAACTAGGTTCATATGGATCCTGAATTTGAGCAATAAAAAGCCAGTTGGTATGAGCAACTGGCTTGGTATTTTAAGCGGGCCTGATCAGCCTAGCAAAGAGATGTCTGCCACGCCAAGGAACAGGTTGCGTAGCTGGCCCAGCAGTGCAAGGCGGTTGTTGCGTACCTGCTCGTCATCAGCCATGACCATGACGTCGTCAAAGAAGGTATCAACGGCGCCACGCAGGTCAGCCAGCTGTTCCAGTACTGCTTTAAAGTCGCCTTCAGCAAACAGTGGCGCCAGTGCCAGTTGCTTATCAGATACGGCTGTTGCCAGTGCTTTCTCAGCATCTTCCTGCAGCAGTTCAAGTTTAACAGGCTGGGTATCCGTTACGCCCTGCTTGCTCAGAATGTTTGATACGCGCTTATTGGCAGCCGCCAGTGCAGCCGCCTCTTCCAGTGTCTGGAAGTGATTTACCGCTTTAACGCGCTGATCAAACTCCAGTGGCTTGGTTGGCTTAACGGCCAGTACCGACAGGAAGACTTCGGCAGAAATGCCTTCGTCATCATATTTGGCTCGGAAGCGTTCGAACATGAAATCGACAGCTTTATTTCCTGCCTCTTGCCATTCGAATGCTTTTCCATAGCACTTATCTGATAGCGCTCGGGCAACTAGCTCATGAAGGTCTAGGTCTAGTTTGTTCTCTGTGATAATGCGAAGAACACCTAAAGCAGCACGGCGAAGTGCAAACGGGTCCTTCGAGCCAGTTGGTGGCTGATTGATCCCAAATAAACCTATCAGAGTGTCTATGCGATCAGCAATTGCTACAGCGATTCCAGGCTCTGTTTGTGGAACTTTATCGCCAGCAAATTTTGGTAGATATTGTTCCAGTTGAGCTTTTGCTACGTCCTGTTTTTCACCGTCATGGATAGCGTAGTGATATCCCATTAAGCCTTGAAGGTCTGGGAATTCGAACACCATGTCAGTCATCAAATCTGTTTTGGCGAGCATTGCTGCGCGCTTGGCGTCTTCAGGGTTGAAGCCAAGTTTATTGGCGATGAACTCTGCTAATTCCGCTACACGTACTGCCTTGTCATGCAGGGTGCCCAGGTCTTTCTGGAAGATGATGTTGTTCAGCTTTTCGATGCGGGATTCAAGCGTTTGCTTTTTATCCGTTTCGAAGAAGAAGGCAGCGTCGGCCAGACGTGGACGGATTACTTTCTCGTTACCTTCGATAACTTTTGCCGGATCAGTGGATTCAATGTTGGCGATGGTCACGAAGTACGGCAGTAACTGCCCTTCTGTATCGGTAACGTGGAAGTACTTCTGGTGCTCTTTCATTGAGCTGATCAGTGCCTGTGAAGGCACTTCCAGGAAGCGTTCATCGAAGCGTCCGGTCAGTGCAACCGGCCATTCGTTCAGAGCAGTTACTTCGTCCAGCAGGTCGTCTTCGATCTGTACAACGGCGTTGATCTTCTCGCCTTCTGCCTGAACCTGGGCGCGGATTTTTCGCGGCGCTCTTCGAAGTCAGCGATGACTTTACCAACGCTTTCCAGGTTTTCCAGATATTCGTTCGCGCTGTTTAGTTCGATTGCTTCGTTGTGGTGGAAGCGGTGACCCATAGTTGAACGGCCGGCCTGAAGGCCAAACACTTCACCTTCAATAACCTGATCACCCAGCAGCATTACCAGCCACTTAGTCGGACGTACAAACTCAGTCCGTGATGCACCCCAGCGCATGCGCTTAGGGATAGGCAGTTTCTGGATGGCATTTTCAACAATGGCTGATAGTTCGTTGACCAGAGGCTTGGCCGGTGTTTCCTGACGGAAGCCCATCTTGCCGTCAACTTCTTCCAGCTGTTCGACGGTCGCGCCGCATTTCTTGGCAAAACCCTGTAGGGCTTTTGACGGGTTGCCGTCTTCATCGTAAGCGATGCGCGCCGGCGGGCCCTGCATGAAGAAGCTGCTGCTAGGCACCTCTGTTTGCAGGTTGCTGATCTGTACAGCCAGGCGTCGTGGTGCTGCGTAAGCTTTAACGTCTTCGTCGTTAAAGGCGGTCTCTTTGCCAAACTGTTCTTTGATGCCGTTGCAGATCTCCTGCTTCAGTGCGTCGGAAAGTGACAGTAAGGCTGCCGGTGGTAATTCTTCTGTACCCAGTTCAATTAAGAAATCCTGCGTGGCCATTACTTGCTCTCCTCTTCGCTGGCGGCGAGTACTTCGTTACGGATGGCTTCGGAGGCCATCGGGAAGCCCAGTGCTTTACGGGCATCGTAATAAGCGTGTGCTACTTCACGGGCAAGGGTACGTACACGCAGAATGTAACGCTGACGTTCGGTCACAGAAATTGCATGACGGGCGTCCAGCAGGTTGAATGTGTGGGAGGCTTTCAGCACCTGTTCATACGCTGGCAGCGGCAACGGTTTTTCAAGTTCTAGCAGTTTACGGCACTCGCTTTCGTAGTGGTCGAAGTTTTTGAACAACATCGGTACATCGGCGTGTTCAAAGTTGTAAGTAGACTGCTCTACTTCGTTCTGGTGGAAAACGTCGCCATAGGTTACTGGTGTGCCGTCCGGGTTGTATGTCCAGATCAGGTCATAAACGCTTTCTACGTCCTGCACGTACATTGCCAGACGTTCCAGACCATAGGTGATTTCACCAGTGACTGGGTAGCATTCAATACCACCGGCCTGCTGGAAGTAAGTGAACTGAGATACTTCCATGCCGTTTAGCCAAACTTCCCAGCCAAGACCCCAGGCACCCAGGGTTGGTGATTCCCAGTTATCTTCTACAAAGCGAACGTCGTGGACCAGTGTGTCGATGCCAATCCGTTCCAGAGAGCCCAGATACAGTTCCTGAAGGTTATCCGGAGAGGGTTTCATTACTACCTGAAACTGGTAGTAGTGCTGCAGACGGTTCGGGTTGTCACCGTAACGGCCATCGGTTGGGCGACGGCTTGGCTGTACATAAGCAGAGTTCCAGTTTTCAGGGCCGATTGAGCGCAGGAATGTTGCCGGGTGGAATGTGCCTGCCCCTACTTCCATATCCAGCGGCTGTACCACAACGCAGCCTTTATCTGACCAGTATTCTTGCAGCGCCAGGATTAATCCCTGAAAAGTGCTGGCATCTGAACTCGCTTTATCTGTCACGGAGATCACCATAGTGGGTTAACAGTAAAAAATAGAGCAGGATTATACATGAATTTGCCGGGCTGATGGTGGGCAATGTGTCGTCGGCAGATAAGAATTTTAAGATTTTTGCAGGGGCTGTTTACGATAAGCGGTGTGAGGTTTCCCTTAGTGAACAGGATGGCCATTGCGACCACCCTGTAGGAAGAATGAAGATCAGTAATCCAGGGTCAGGTATTTCAGAATCTCGATTACTTCTTCGGTGTTCTTTGCTGTGGCATGTGCTGCAGCATCGATTTCTTTCAGTGGGTGAGTCAGTTCTTCAGCGTGCTCAACGATCAGGGACTTACCCAGTGCTGCTGCCATGCCGGCATCGAATGCTGCGTTCCACTGTCGGTATTTGTCACCGAAGCGAACGATGACGATATCAGCGCGCTGAATGGCTGTGATGTGACGCATGCTGTTTATCTTGGCTGCTTTATGGTCTTTCCAGAAGTTGCTCTCTTCCGGGCCAAGAATTTCGACGCCGCAGTCATCGCTTGATGCGTGATCTGTATTTGGTGTCATTACTGTCACTGGCAGGTTTTGTTCTTTGATGGCGGTTTTGATCTTTTCACGCCAGTCGGTGTGGATTTCACCTGACAGATATACGCTGTATTGCATTATTATGCTCCGGTCTTGTTCTATGTTGGATTTCTTATTTCTCACCCTATCCGTCAACCATTATAATGGCTGCGAATTTTCATCTCTATGACAAAAGGTTTCACGTGAAACAATTGAAAGGTCCTTTAGCTGTCGGCTTGCTTTTTTACTGTCACTACTGCCCCTCTCCATGGCAAGAAGCCTGGGTGGTTTTATTGGCCGGCGTATGAATAAAGGGACAGGTAAGCCCGCCAGGAATACCCAAAAGAATATTGCGGCCTGCTTCCCTGAACTGGATGAAGCCGGCCAGAAAAAGCTGATCAGTGAGAGTCTGGAAGAGACTGGTCGCTCAATTGGTGAAATGGGTATGTCATGGATCTGGCAGCCAGAACGGGTACTGGGAAAAGTGAAAACAGTGCACGGTAAGGAAGTGCTGGATGATGCTCTGGCGGAGAATCGAGGTGTGATTCTGATTGCCCCGCATATTGGTAACTGGGAAGTGCTGAACCTGTGGCTGAGTAAATACTATAAGCTCACTGCTATGTATAAGCCGCCAAAAATTAAGATGATGGATGATCTGATTCGCAAGAAGCGTGAGCGGATCGGTTCTCAGCTGGCGCCGGCTAACGTTAAGGGTGTCCGGATGGCGGTTAAGTGTCTGCGGAAAAATGAGATTCTGGGCATTTTACCGGATCAGGAGCCGGAGAAGTCCGGTGGTATTTTTCGCCTTTTATGGGCGTTCAGGCATTTACAATGAAGCTGTTGCCTCAGCTGGCAGCACAAACCGGTGCGGTGGTTGTGTCCGGTTATGCTAAGCGTGTAGAGGGTGGTTTTGAGTTGTTCTTCCACCGCGCTGAGGGAGACATCAATAGCAAGGATCTGGATGAGGCAACTGCGGCCATGAATCAGGAAGTTGAATATTGTGTCCGTCAGGTGCCGGAACAATACCAGTGGGAGTACCGCCGGTTTAGTCGTCGGCCCGAAGGCGAAGCGGCTTTCTATAAATAAAGCGGCAACCTTTCTGAATGAATACCTGCCCTGCCGGGTAATAAAAAGGAGCCATATGGCTCCTTTTTGTGTCCGGGATGTGTGATCAGCGTTTCCAAAATGCCGGTGTGAAGAGTACCAGTAAGGTAAATACTTCGAGTCGTCCCAACAGCATGGCAAAACACAGTACCCATTTGGCCGGTGTGTTCAGGTCGCCATAGTGTGCTGATACCTGGCCTAAGCCCGGGCCCAGGTTGTTCAGTGTTGCCCCTACTGCAGACCATGCCGTTATCTGGTCCAGGCCGGTCCCTAAGAGGATTATCAGCATAATCACGAATACGATAAGGTAGACAGAGAAAAAGCCCCACACGGCCTCCAGAACGCGGTCAGAGATAGGCGTCTTGCCAAGCTTAACCGGAATTACCGCGTTGGGGTGAATCAGGCGGGTGATTTCCGGGAGCCCTGCTTGAGGATCAGCAAAATACGGATCACTTTCATACCGCCACCGGTGGAGCCGGCACAGCCGCCGGAGAACGCCGCGACGAACAACAGGAATGGCAACATAACAGGCCACTGGGCAAAATCGGCTGTCGCGAATCCTGTGGTTGTGGCAATGGATACCACTTCAAAAACGGCCTTGCGAACCGATTCCAGCGGTGCATAAGTACCGGTGAATATCAGCACCAGAGATGCTAGCAGGCTGATGCAACCCAGGATGCTCAGGTAGAATTTGAATTCCGGATCCTGCCAGTAATGCATTAGGGAGCGTTGCCGCCAGGCGAAGAAATGCAGGCCGAAGTTCACCGCAGAAATGATCATGAAGAAGATGCAGATAGCTTCGATCAGCGGGCTGTCAAAGTAGCCGATGCTGGCATCATGGGTGGAGAATCCACCAATCGCAACAGTAGAGAAACTGTGGCTGATCGCATCAAACAGGGTCATCCCTGCCAGCCAGTAACCCAGTGCGCAGGCAATGGTCAGCGATAAATAAATGTACCAGAGTGCCTTGGCGGTTTCGGTAATCCGCGGGGTCAGTTTACTGTCTTTAACCGGGCCGGGTGTTTCAGCCCGGTACAGCTGCATGCCCCCGATGCCCAGCATCGGCAGAATGGCCACCGCCAGTACGATGATCCCCATGCCGCCTAACCATTGCAGTTGCTGCCGGTAAAACAGGATGGATTTTGGCAGTGTGTCGATGCCGGTAATGACCGTGGCCCCGGTGGTTGTCAGGCCGGAAAGTGATTCAAATACCGCATCCACAAAGCTCAGTGACAGATCTTCTGAGAGGATAAATGGGATCGAACCGAACAGGCCGAGTACCGACCAGAACAGAACGGTGATCAGGAATCCGTCCCGGGTGCGCAGGTCCTGTCTGACTTTATATACCGGTAGCCAGATGATGAAGCCGGTTAGCAGTGTGATCAGAAAACCGGTGAGGAAGGCTTTACTGGACTGCCCTTCATAAAGGATGTCGACCAAAACCGGTGGCAGCATAGTGAAGCTGAAGATCATCAGCAGGATGCCAAGTATGCGGAGTATCACTTTATAGTGCATATGTCAGTGCCGTCCGGTTATCAGAAGAAGCCCAGGCCAACCTGGAAGAGGCGTTCGACTTCGCGGATTTTACGTTTGTCGATCAGGAACAGAATGACGTGATCATCGTTCTCAACCACGACGTCATCGTGGGCGATCAGTACCTGATCTTTACGGACAATTGCGCCGATGGTGGTGCCGGCCGGAAGGTCGATATCTTCAATGGCCTTACCCACTACCTTGGAGTTACGCTTGTCACCGTGGGCGACCGCTTCCAGTGCTTCGGCCGCACCCCGTCGCAGGGAGTGTACGGCTGCCACGTCTCCGCGGCGGACGTGGGTCAGCAGGCTGCCGATGGTGGTTTGTTGCGGTGAAATCGCAATGTCGATTACCCCGCCCTGCACCAGGTCAACGTATGCAGTGTTATTAATCAGGGTCATAACTGTGCGGACCCCTAACCGTTTTGCCAGCATAGAAGCCATGATGTTGGCTTCGTCATCGTTGGTCAGGGCGCAGAAAACGTCGGTGTCTTCAATGTTTTCTTCCAGCAGCAGGTCACGGTCTGAGGCGCTGCCGTTCAGTACAATGGTGTTATCCAGTCGCTTGGCCAGATCGTGACAGCGTTTCAGGTCCCGTTCGATAATCTTGACCTGGAACTGGTCTTCGATGCTGCTGGCCAGTCGGGCGCCGATATTACCGCCGCCGGCAATGATGATACGTTTGTATGGCCGGTCCAGACGACGCAGCTCGCTCATGACTGAGCGGATGTCTTTGGTAGCGGCGATGAAGAACACTTCATCATCCGCTTCAATGACCGTATCCCCTTTAGGAATAATCGGGCTGCCCTGACGGAAGATGGCGGCTACCCGGGTGTCGACGGATGGCATATGGGTACGTAAAAACGATATTTCATGACCAACCAGCGGGCCGCCGTAATAGGCTTTTACGGCTACCAGCTGTGCTTTACCGTCCGCAAAGTCCAGTACCTGAAGGGCACCGGGGTGCTCAATGAGGCGTTTGATGTGTTTGGTCACCAGCTGCTCTGGACTGATCAGTACATCAATGGGAATTGATTTATTACAGAATACTTCGCGGTTATGGCGCAGGTAATCGTGTTCCCGGACCCGGGCGATTTTGGTGGGGGTGTTAAACAGGGTGTGGGCAAACTGACAGGCGATCATATTCACTTCATCGCTGTTCGTCACCGCAATCAGCATGTCGGCATCCTGAGCACCGGCCTGTTCCAGAACGCCGGGGTGGGATGCTTTACCTTCCGTGGTACGGATGTCGATCCGGTCCTGTAACTCACGTAAACGGACGATATCAGTATCGACAATGGTGATGTCGTTGGCTTCGTTGGCCAGGTTTTCCGCTAAGGTTCCGCCTACCTGCCCTGCTCCGAGAATGATGATCTTCATTACTCACTGCTACCTTTATGCTGACTTATCACTCGCCGCCGTTATCGGGGCTTTCTGCTTTGCTCAGTAATGCGTAATAGAAACCGTCGTGACCGTCCGGTTGCGGAAACAACTGACGTCCATACGGACGCGCCTGACCCCAGCTGGCTTCTATGTCGTGGTGTACCGCGTCTTCCTGCTGTTTCAGGAAGCGCTCTACAACCCGTTCGTTTTCCTGCGGGAATACTGAACAGGTTGCGTAAACAAGCTTGCCGCCGGGCTGTAACATCTGCCAGCCATTTTTAAGGATGGCCAGTTGGATGTCGGCCAGCGGCTTTAAATCTTCATTGCGGCGCAGCCCTTTAATGTCCGGATGGCGGCGAATAACACCGCTGGCAGAACAGGGTGCGTCAATCAGGATGCGGTCAAACAGCTGGCCGTCCCACCATTCCTGAGAGGCTGCGTCGGCGACGATTACTTCGGCGTCCAGTTGCAGGCGCTGAAGGTTTTCTTCAATACGGCTGGCGCGCTTTGCTTCTAACTCAACGGCAACTGCAGCGCTTAGCTCAGGCTCCTGCTCCACGATATGGCAGAGTTTTCCGCCCGGTGCCGCACATGTATCCAGTACCCGTTGTCCGGGCTTAAGGTCCAGCAGGTCTGCACTCAGTTGAGCAGCTTCATCCTGAACGCTGGCAAAACCTTCATCGAAGCCGGGTAGCAGATCCACGTCGCAGGCTTCATCAAGCTGGATTGCCTGCCCGGAATGCGCGCCGGGAAAGGCATCGATTTCTGCTTCGTCCAGCCAGTCAAGGTACTGATCCCGGGTACAGCGTTGCTGATTGATCCGAAGGGTCATTGGCGGTTGCTGATTATTTTGCTCGAGGATGAATTCCCAGTGCTGTGGCCAGTTATGGCGCAGCTTGTCGATCATCCATGTCGGATGATTGAAGCGGAATTCCGGTTCGTTATTCAGGGTGGCAAAGATGCTTTCCTGTTCCCGCTGTAAGCGACGCAGCACGCCGTTCAGTAATCCTTTCGCCCAGGGCTTGTTCAGCTGGGCGCAGGCTTCAACCGTTTCGCCAATGCTGGCGTGAGCGGGAATGCGCATTTCCAGTAACTGATACATGCCCAGCATCAGCAGGGCCTGAAGGTCCTGCTCCTGCTTTTAAAGGGCTTTTTCAGCATGTAGTTAGTGAGTGCTTGCAAGCGTGGCAGGTTTCGCAGTGTGCCGTAGCACAGTTGTTGCAGCAAGCCTCTGTCCCGTTCCGAAACCCGGCTCAGACCTTTGCTGAGTTCAGTGTTCAGGGAAGCTTTTGCAACAGGATCGGAGTCAGGGTCTGGGCGGCAATGGCGCGGCTGTTCATATAGGTGCGTTATCCCAGCTGTGTGCCGTCCGCGAACAGGTCGCGTTTAGAATTCAGAACCGCGGCGGTTGGCATGGCTTTGCTGCCCGGTAGCTGAATGTGCAGTAACTTCAGGCTGCCTTTACCGCAGGCAACATGAATGGCTTTTTGTCGGTAGAGATAACGGTACCTGCTGCGGCAGTACTGTCTTTATCGCTGATATCCGCCTGCCAGATACGCAGGGTTTCACCGTTCAGCTGGGTATAGGCAACGGGCCATGGTGAGAGGCCGCGAATTTGTCTGGCAACGGCTTCTGCACTTTGGTTCCAGTCGATGATGCCTTCGGTTTTTCCAGCTTGTGGGCGTAATTTGCCAGGCTGTCATCCTGAGGCTCGGCCTGCAAACTGCCGTCTGCCAGTCCGGGCAGGCTGGCCAGCAGGGCTTCTGCACCGATAACGGCCAGCCGGTCATGCAGTTCGCCGCTGGATTCTGTTGTGCTGATTTCGCAACTGCTTTTCAGCAACATTCCGCCGGTATCCAGGCCTTCATCCATTTGCATAATGGTGACACCGGTTTCAGCATCGCTTGCCAGAACAGCTCTGTGAATAGGGGCGGCGCCGCGCCAGCGTGGCAGCAGAGAAGCATGTACGTTGATACAGCCCAGACGGGGTGCTTCAAGCACTGCTTTGGGCAGCAGAATGCCGTAAGCAACCACCACCATCAGATCGGCTTCAAGGCTTTGCAGTGTTTCCAGCGCCCCTTCTTCTTTGAAGTTCAGGGGCTGGTATATATCCAGCTGGTGATCGAGGGCGACCTGTTTAACCGGACTGGGTTTGAGCTTACGCCCCCGCCCTGCCGGACGGTCTGGCTGCGTGTATACGCCGATAACGTTGTGCCCGGCATCAAGCAGTGCCTGCAGATTAGTGGCAGCAAAGTCCGGGGTGCCGGCGAAGATTATCCGCAAACCCCTGGCTGAATCAGACATTGGCGTCCCTTATACGTGTTGGCGGTGAGCTTTTTCGAGCTTGCTGCGAATACGGTTCCGTTTCAGCGGAGACAGGTAATCAACGAACAGTTTGCCGTCCAGGTGATCGATTTCGTGCTGAATACACACGGCCAGCAGTTCATCTGCTTCCATGGTGTATTCTTCACCGTGTTCGTTATGGGCGGTCAGGCGTACTTTGTTTGGGCGAACAACGTTTTCATAGAAGCCCGGGACGGATAAGCAGCCTTCCTGCATTTTGTCGGTTTCTGTTGTCAGAGGCTCAACGACCGGATTAATAATCACCATCGGTTCGTTTTTCTCTTCAGACAGGTCGATGGTAATGATACGCTGATGGACATTGATCTGCGTTGCCGCCAGGCCGATGCCAGGAGCATCGTACATGGTTTCAAACATGTCTTTGACCAGTTGGCGTAACTCGTCATTGAATTCGGTAACGGGCTCCGCAACGGTACGAAGGCGTGGATCTGGAAACTCAAGAATAGGTAATAGGGCCATAACTGCAACTGTAAAGAAATGGTTGAAATACGCGCGCTTAATCGCAAGAATCAATATTATACTGATATCGATACGCAATGCATTGTCGATACTGGGCTCAGGGTGACTAAAATCTATTAATTCAGCAGTATTGGACGTGTTTTTACATGTTTGTAAGGGATTACAGGATCAACTGCTGTCAGACAAGGAATCAAAGGATGCGCCGATTTATCAGTGGTTTGCTTTGTTTATGTTTAGCCGGCTGGTTAATGACCTCCTCGGCAACAGCGAAAGATAAGGGCGATATACTCGCTTTGAAAAAGGATTATCCATCGGAATATATCGTTGTTAAGGGCGATACTCTCTGGGATATTTCTGCGCTGTTTCTTCAGTCCCCATGGAAGTGGCCTGAATTGTGGGGCTTTAACCCGCAAATTGATAACCCCATTTAATCTATCCCGGCGACCGGCTGACACTGGTATGGGTCAACGGCAAGCCGCGTCTGCAGCTGAATAAGGGCATTCGTAAGCTCAGTCCGAAAGCGAAAGTCAGTCTGCTGGATGACGCCATTCCTGCTATTCATCTGAAAGATATCAGCAGCTTCCTCAGTGAGCATGTGGTGAAGGGTTCCGATACGTTGTTGGAAGCACCTTATGTTCTGGGCAGTACCAATAACCGTTTGGTGGCGGGTGCCGGTGACCGGGTGTATGCCCGTGGTGAGCTGGTCGAGGATTACCACTACCAGAATCTTTACCGCCCTGCCCGGGAGTTCATTGATCCGGATACCCAGGAGTCGCTGGGCTTTGAACTGAGAAAGGTTGGTGAAGCCAGTGTATTCGCCCGTAAAGAAGACATTATTTCTCTGGACTTACTTGAAACGAATGAAGAAATTTCCAGTCTTGACCGGGTGTTCCCGAGTGAAGATAAGCGGGTGACCTCGACGTATTATCCGAGTGAGCCTGAAGGGGAAATCAACGGCCGGATTCTGTCGGTTGTTCGCGGGGTTAAACAAGCCGGTCAGTATGATGTTGTGGCGATCAACAAAGGTACCCGGAAGGTCTGGATACCGGTCACGTACTATCGGTTTACACTGCCGGTGAGCTGTTGATTGATCCGGTCACAAAGAGCCGGTTACCCTGCCTGCTGAAAAGTCCGGGCTGATGATGATTTTCAGTCCTTTCGAAAAGTCAGTTACGCACTGATCCTCAAAGCAACCAATGTGATTGCTGTTGGTGACGAGGTGCGTAACCCCGAGTAAGCAAACAAAACTCCGGCTGAATGCCTCCTAAGGACAGGAAATCTTCATGGACCGCTCACAACGTGATGGTATTGTTTTTACGCTGATTCCGGGGCTTGGCCGCCGTAAGTGCCACGCCCTGCTGAAGCAGTTTGGCTCGGTGTCCCGGGTGCTGGACTTATCAGCAGAAGAGCTGGTTGCGCTTGGTCTGAGCGATGCTGTTTGCCAGGCTGTCAGTGCTTACAGACAGGGGCTGTTTGCTGCTGAGTACCTGCAGCGGGTGAGTGACTGGCTGTTTGATCCTGAACATCATGTCATCCTCTGGGAAGATGATGTCTACCCTCCTCTGCTACGAACTATTCCTGATCCGCCGCTGGTCCTCTATGTAAGGGGCAATGTGGATTGTCTGTATCAACCCCAGCTGGCTATTGTTGGCAGTCGTAATGCCAGTCGCGGTGGCTTGCAGAATACCCGGCGTTTTGCCGGGGCGCTGAGTAAGGCGGGCTTTGTGATTACCAGCGGACTGGCACTGGGGATTGATGGTCAGGCACATCAGGCGGCCGTGGATAACGGGCGTCCGACAGTGGCCGTACTTGGCTGTGGGGTGGATGTGACCTATCCGCGCAGACACTGCAGTCTGGCCGAGCAGATTCTGCTGCATCAGGGGCGCTGGTGTCAGAGTTTCCGCTGGGAACCGTGCCCCTCAGTTATAATTTTCCCCAGCGTAACCGTATTATCAGTGGCTTATCCGCCGGTGTTCTTGTGGTGGAAGCTGCTCTGCGCAGCGGTTCGTTGATTACCGCCCGACAAGCGCTGGAACAGGGCCGGGAAGTGTTTGCCCTGCCGAGTACTCTGAATAACCCACAGGGGCACGGTTGCCATGCACTGATTCGGGAAGGCGCCACACTGGTTGAAACCACCGCGCATATTATTGAGCCTCTGAGCAGCATACTGGGGTGCTATGCCCTGGAAGACGGAGATAGCGTTGCTCAGCCGGAAACAAGCCGTACAGAAGTTGTCGGTGCGCTGGATGCAGAGTTGCAGGCGCTGTTAATACTGATCGGCTATGAAGTGACGCCGCTGGATTATCTGGTCGAAAAATCAGGTCTGCCCGCAGGGGATATTATGGCTAAACTGGTTGGGCTGGAACTACAGGGGCTGGTTGAAAACCGTCCGGACGGATATCTGCGGCTGTAATTGCATCTGAAAAGTGGGCAGGCACCGGGCTTCAGCCACAGTTTTGATTGATAAATCGCCGCAATTAGAGTAATTTTCTGGCCTTTTCCGGCCAGTATTCTGAAGCTGTTCAGCGTTAAATTTACAATGAACACAGGATAGTCTGGCGAGTAATTTTATCTGATCTTGGGCAGTTCTATCTATGCAAGACTGGCATGTGCGTCAGGCAGCCCGGGCAATGCACCACGGCGGTGTGATTGCTTATCCTACCGAAGCAGTCTGGGGTCTGGGTTGCGATCCGTATAATCTGACTGCTGTTCAGCATCTGCTTGCGATGAAACGCAGGCCTATGCACAAGGGGCTGATTCTCGTTGCCTCTGACACCGAACAAATCGCGCCTTTGCTGGCAAACCTTACCGAAGAACAGCGCCAGAAAGTGCTGGCTACCTGGCCGGGTCCTGTTACCTGGGTATTGCCTGATCCGGACGATATTATCCCCTCCTGGATTAAAGGAAAACACAGTTCTGTTGCTGTGAGAGTAAGTGCTCACTTAGGCGTAAAAGCGTTATGTGAGGCCTTTGATTCCTTTGTTGTTTCAACATCTGCAAATTACGCAAGTCAAGAGCCTGCAAGGGATAAGCTGAAAGTGAATATTAACTTCAGGTGCGATTTGGCATATGTTTTGCCAGGAGAGTTAGGCAGTATGGCACAGCCTACACAGATTCGCAGCCTGGAAACGGATGCGTTATTACGCAGCTGATCAGAGTTGTAAATGCATCTGCAACTTCGCCCCCTGCTGCCGGGCATGGCAGCAATAGTAAGAGGAAGAGTTTATGTCTGCCGTTGATATCGCTGCGGTTAAAGAATACTTAATGGATTTACAGGATCGCATCTGTGCAGCGCTGGAAGCAGCCGATGGCAGTGCCTGTTTCCGTGAAGACAGCTGGGACCGTGAAGGTGGTGGCGGTGGTCGTACCCGGGTGATGGAGTCCGGCGGGGTTATTGAAAAAGGCGGTGTGAATTTTTCCCATGTGTTTGGCGATAAGCTGCCAGGTTCTGCGACTGCACACCGTCCTGAGCTGGCGGGTCGTACATTTCAGGCCATGGGCGTGTCACTGGTGATCCACCCGCATAACCCGTATGTGCCGACGTCTCATGCCAATGTTCGCTTTTTGTGGCGGAGAAAGAAGGTGAAGAACCGGTGTGGTGGTTCGGTGGCGGTTTTGACCTGACGCCCTACTACGGCAATAAAGATGACTGTGTTGCCTGGCATCAGGCAGCCAAGGATGCCTGCGATCCCTTCGGTGAAGATGTGTATCCCCGTTATAAAAAGTGGTGTGATGAGTATTTCCACCTTAAGCACCGGGATGAGCCGCGGGGCATTGGCGGTTTGTTCTTTGATGATCTGAATGAGCTGGGCTTTGATCAGAGTTTTGCGCTGATGCGTTCAATTGGTGATGCATACGCGCCGGCTTACTGTCCGATTATCGAACAGCGTAAAGACATGCCTTATGGCGAGCGTCAGCGGGACTTCCAGCTGCACCGCCGGGGGCGTTATGTGGAGTTTAATCTGGTGTTTGACCGCGGCACCTTGTTTGGGCTGCAGTCTGGCGGGCGTACGGAATCGATTCTGATGTCTCTTCCGCCGGAAGTTCGCTGGGGTTATGACTGGAAGCCGGAACCGGGTACTGAAGAAGCCGAGCTGTATGATGTTTACCTGAAGCCCACCGAATGGCTGGAGGCCTGAGATGACCGTGCGTTATGCTGTTTTCGGTAATCCGATTAAGCACTCTAAATCGCCTCTGATTCATACTGCTTTTGCCCGTCAGACCGATCAGGCGCTGCGCTATGATGCCATGCTGATTCCTGAAGACGGATTTGCAGAAGGTGTGAACACGTTTCTGGATGATCAGGGCCGTGGCCTTAACGTTACCATCCCGTTTAAGGAAGAAGCCTGGGCGCTGGCAGAACAGCGCAGCCCAAGAGCGGAGTTGGCCGGCGCGGTAAACACTTTGTACCGTAATGAGGCCGGTGAACTGTGCGGCGATAATACTGACGGTGTCGGGCTGGTAACTGATATTGTCGATAACCATGGCGGCCGTATTGAAGGTGCAGACGTGCTGATCCTGGGTGCCGGCGGTGCAGTCCGTGGTGTGCTTGAGCCGGTACTGGCAGCAAAGCCTAAACGGGTGGTCATTGCCAACCGTACTTTGTCCCGGGCCGAAACCTTACGGGATCTGTTTGCAGATTACGGTGATATCAGTGCAGTGAGCTTTGATCAGCTGCAAGGTGAGCAGTTTGATCTTGTAATTAATGGCACGGCTGCCAGTTTGCAGGGGAAGTACCGCCACTGCCGGATGATCTGCTTAAAGCCGATGCCTGGTGCTATGACATGATGTACAGTGCTGAACCTACCGCATTTAACCGCTGGGCAGATGCCCATGGGGCTGCAAAGGTAATTGATGGTTTGGGCATGTTGGTTGAGCAGGCCGCGGAATCCTTTTATCTGGCGCGGGGTACGTCCTGACACCGGAGAAGTTATTCAGGAGCTGCGCCGTCAGCTGAACGCCTGAAGCCCTTTCATACCGGGTACTGTATTGCCTTCGGCAAACAGTACCCGGTGTCTTAACTGCATTGCTTTTTCTGTTTCCTTTCTTCTGCTTCTTTTCTGAATTCAATAGCTTAGCGGTACATATAATGTGCAGTTGTAAACTTGCGTGAGAATTTTTGCAGGGTTATAAAGAGGTTATCCCGAATCTCTGCAGGGGCCTCAATATGGAAAAAGAGACGTTACTTTCACCGGATCAGCTGTACCGCCAGTGCAGTACAGAGCTGTTACCTTTCAAAACAACGGAAACCCTCGAGCCCTATGCCGGTTTTTGGCCAGGAACGTGCCATTGAAGCCATGGAGTTCGGTATTGGCATGACCCGCCCCGGGTACAATATTTTCGTAATGGGTAATCCCCATACCGGACGTTTTTCTTTTGCGATGGACAGCCTTAAGACCATTGCCAAGAAAGCCAATGCCAAACCTAAAGACTGGTGTTACCTGAATAATCTGGATGATTCCCGCCGCCCGCTGGCCATTGAAATGGCTGCCGGTAAAGCCTGGATGCTCAAACGGGACATTAAACATCTTATTGAAGGTATCCTCACCGAATTACCCGCTGCTTTTGAAAGCCCGACCTATCAGCGTAAGAAAGGTAAGGTCGAGCGGGATTTCAACCGTCTCTATGATCAGGCCATTGAAGAAGTGGATGATCTGGCCCGGGAACACAGTATCGCCCTCTTCCGGGATGCCGGCTCTATTGGCTTTACGCCGGTTGCCGACGGTCAGGGGATGGATGAGGCGGCGTTTTCCCAGCTACCGGAAGAAGTCCGTGATCAGTTCACCAGCAACATATCCAAGCTGGAAGAATATCTGAACGAGCAACTGGCCAGCCTGCCGCAGTGGAAGCGTGAAGCCGGTGACCGGATGAAGGTGCTGGACCGGGAAACCGCCCGCAAAGCAATTAATCCTCTGCTGCAGCCGCTGCGGGAAAAGTACAACAGCAATAACAGCCTGATGAGCTATTTCACCCAGCTGAAAAGAATTTGGTGAAAACGGCGACGGATCTGATTGCGGAAGAAAAACCCAATGAAAACCGTACCGATACTGCCCGCCGGCTGTATATGGATCAGACCTACGGTGTGAACCTGCTGGTGGATAACCAGAAGACCAAAGGCGCGCCGGTGGTGTTCGAGTCCCACCCTACCTATGACAACCTGTTTGGCCGGGTGGAGTACGCCAGTGAAATGGGTTCGGTCAGCACCAACTTTCAGCTGATCCGCTCCGGCGCCCTGCACCGGGCGAATGGCGGTTATCTGATTCTGGAAGCTGAAAAGCTGATAGAGCAGCCCTTTGTATACGGTGCCCTGAAGCGGGCGCTGAAGGCTCATGAAATCCGTATTGAGAACCCGATCTCGGAAATGACCGGCATGGGGAATGTCAGTCTGGCGCCGGAGTCGATTCCGCTGAACGTCAAACTGGTATTGATCGGCACCCGTAATACTTACTACCTGCTTCAGGATCTGGATCACGACTTTGAAAAGATGTTCCGCGTGGTGGTGGATTTTGATGAAGATGTGAAGCGTGAGCCGGCAACCATCCGTAACTATGCCCGGCTGATGAAAACCCTGGCCGATGAAGAAGGGCTGGCACAGCTGACTCGTCAGGGGTGGCGCGTTTGGTGGAACACAGCTCCCGGCTGGTGGAAGATCAGGACTTACTGTCCGCTCATGTAGGTGAGCTGGTAGATCTGTTGTGTGAGGCGGATTACCGCCGGGTGCAGCAGAAGGACGAGCTGATCAACGATAGCCATGTTGAACTGGCGCTGGATGCCAAAGAGCGTCGCACCAACCGTATATCAGAGAAAATTCTCGACAGCATTCTCAATGAAACGGTACTGATTGATACGTCTGGTGAAGCGGTGGGCCGCAGTAACGGCCTGACGGTGTTGGGTGTTGGCGATGTTTCGTTTGGTTTTCCTGCCCGGATTACCGCCACGGTCCACCCGGGTAATAAAGGCATCATTGATATTGAGCGTGAAGTTACCCTGGGACAGCCAATTCACTCTAAAGGGGTGCTGATCCTGTCCGGGTATCTGGGGCATAAATATACCCAGGACTTCCCGTTGGCGCTGTCTGCCAGCATTGCGCTTGAACAGTCTTACGGTTACGTGGACGGCGACAGTGCCTCGCTGGCGGAAATCTGTACTCTTATTTCCGCGCTGACCCATATTCCGATTCAGCAGCATTTTGCCCTCACAGGCTCCATTAACCAGTACGGTGAAGTGCAGGCAATCGGCGGTGTGAATGAAAAAATTGAGGGCTTCTTTAAAGTCTGTAAAACCCGGGGCTGACCGGCCATCAGGGCGTGGTCATTCCACAGGCTAATGTGCGTAACCTGATGCTTAAGCGTGAGGTGGTAGATGCGGTCGCAGAGGGGCAGTTCCGTATTCACGCGGTGGCGACGGTTGATCAGTGTCTGGAAGTGCTTATGGGACGTAAGGCCGGGCTGCTGAAAGAGGACGGCAGCTTTACACAGCGGTCTGTGAATGCGCAGGTTGTGAAGCGCTTACGTGAGATAGCCAAGGCCAAACCCTGAATAAGGGCTATTATTGACTGTACGATTGACGGTTAGCGGTCATAATTTGGCCGCTAATGGTTAATCTGACAGGCAGTTTGCTGTATCCTTTCGTCTAATTTGCCAAATTTTGACCAGGCAGAAAAATTAGTATCGGTGGTGTAGGGAATTCGGGCTTAGCTGGCCGCTGAATGGCTGCGTCTGCATACCGGTTCCGGTGGCGTAAACTGCGTCGGAAGGTGCTGCCGGTAATACTGTTTTGATGAACTTTTTAAGAACTTTTTGAAAGCTTTGTGCGCGACTGGCAGTTTGCCAGTGACGCACAAAGTATCACGAAACATAACAATAAAGCTATGACTACAGGGGATAAATCCATGAAATTTCAGTTACTTGCGCTATCTGCGGCGGTTGCTATCAGCGCATCTGCAACAGCGGCTGATCTGAAGCCAGCTGTTGTATTCGATATGGGTGGTAAGTTTGATAAGTCGTTCAACGAAGGCGTATACAACGGTGTTGAGCGTTTCAAGAAAGAAACCGGTATCAAGTACAAGGAATTTGAAGTGACTAACCCTGCCCAGCGTGAGCAGGCAGTACGTAAAATGGCGCAGCGTAAAGCTGACCCGGTAATCAGTGTTGGTTTCGCGCAGGCATCTGCGGTTGAGAAAGCCTCAAAAGCTTACCCGGACACCCGCTTCACCATCATCGATATGGTTGTTGATCAGCCAAACGTTCAGTCCGTTGTGTTCAAAGAGCAGGAAGGTTCTTTCCTGGTGGGCATGCTGGCGGCAATGAAGTCTGAAAGCAAAGTAGTCAGCTTTGTGGGCGGCATGGATATCCCGCTGATCCGCCGTTTTAACTGCGGTTACGTGCAGGGCGCGAAATACGCGGTAAACAATGTTGAAGTGATCAGCAACATGACCGGTACTACGCCTGCTGCCTGGAACGATCCGGGTAAAGGTGGCGAGCTGGCTAAGAGCCAGTTTGACCGCGGTTCCGATGTTGTATTTGCCGCGGCCGGTGCAACCGGTGCCGGTGTTTACCAGGCTGCTAAAGATGCCGGTAAATTCGCTATCGGTGTAGATTCTAACCAGAACCACCTGCACCCGGGCACCATGCTGACATCTATGACCAAGCAGGTTGATATTGCTGCATACAACTCCTTCAAAGCTGCACAGGACGGTACCTGGAAGCCGGGTATTAACGTACTGGGGCTGGCTGAAGGCGGTGTAGACTGGGCGCTGGATGAGCACAATAAAGATCTGATTACACCGGAAATGAAGGCTGCTGTTGAACAGGCGAAGGCTGACATCATTGCCGGTAAGATCGTGGTTCATGACTACATGGCGGATAACACCTGTCCGGCAATGAACTGATTACAGCGTTAAACGACTGAAGCAGTATGACCATAAGTAACCCTCAACAGGCGGCTGACCAGCCGCCTGCTATTGATCTGCGCAAGATCAATAAACGTTTTGGGCCGGTCCATGCTAACCGCGACGTCGACCTGCAGGTCGGTCGCGGTACAGTGCATGGCATTATCGGTGAAAACGGCGCCGGCAAATCCACCCTGATGAGTATTCTCTACGGCTTCTACGAAGCAGACAGTGGCGAGATACTGATTAACGGTAAGGCGGTGAAAATTCGTGCCTCTAAAGATGCCATCAATGCTGGCATTGGCATGGTGCATCAGCATTTCATGCTGGTGGATACTTTTACTGTACTGGAAAACGTAATGCTGGGGGCGGAAGCCAGCAGTTCATTGCGCCACAGTATGGTTGATGCCCGTAAAGAGTTGCAGCGGCTGTCAGAAGAATACGGCCTGGCGGTCGATCCTGATGCCATGACCGGCGATCTGCCGGTGGGTTTGCAGCAACGGGTGGAAATTCTTAAAGCGCTGTACCGCGGTGCGGATATTCTGATTCTTGATGAGCCAACCGGGGTACTCACACCTCAGGAAGCCGATCAGCTGTTCAGTATCCTCGACACCCTGCGCAGCCGTGGAGTCAGCGTGATGCTGATTACCCATAAATTACAGGAAATTCTGGCCATTACTGATCATGTATCAGTGATGCGTGCCGGCACCATGGTGGCAGACCGGGTAACGGCAGAAACAAATAAAGAAGAACTGGCCGAACTGATGGTGGGCCGTAAAGTTCTGCTGCACGTGGATAAAGCACCGGCGCAGCCGGGCGACGTGCTGTTACAGGCCGACAACCTGACCGTGCGTGATGCCGATGCGGTTGCCCGTCTGGATGATGTCAGCCTGCAACTGCGGGCCGGTGAAATCGTCGGTATTGCCGGGGTCTCCGGTAATGGCCAGACCGAGCTGCTGGAAGTGCTCAGCGGCATCCGTCCGGTTGAAGACGGCAAGCTGAATGTAAATGGCACCCTGATTGATGCAGCCAATGTGCTGGACGCCAAAGACCTGCGCCATCTGAGCGTTGGGCATGTGGCGGAAGACCGCCACCGTCTGGGCATGGTTACCGCGTTCAGTGCCCGTGAGTCCGCCATTATGGGCTTTCAGGATGAACCTGAGTTCAACCGTGGCCTACTGACCGATGGCGCTGCTATTACCCGCCACTGTCAGCAACTGATGGATGAATTCGATGTACGTCCGGGTAACCCGGATCTGAAATCGGCGAACTTTTCCGGCGGTAACCAGCAGAAACTGTGTATTGCCCGGGAAATGGAACGTCAGCCAAAGTGCTGTTAGTTGGCCAGCCAACTCGTGGGGTGGATATCGGCGCGATCGAGTTTATTCACCAGCAAATTGTGAAGTTAAGGGATGCCGGCAGTGCGGTACTGGTTGTATCGGTAGAACTTGAGGAAGTTATGTCTCTGTGTGACCGTATTCTGGTGATGTTTGAAGGCCGGATTGTCGGCGAAATTGCCGCCAGCGATGCGGATGCCAAAACTCTGGGTCTGATGATGGGTAATGCCAGCGAAGCAGGAGGAAATGCCTGATGAGTAACCGTACCCTGCCAGCCTGGATTGATATTGGCCTGATCCCACTGATCAATATCTGCCTGGCATTTATTGTGTCTGCCGGTGTCATTATGCTGATTGGCGAAAGCCCGCTGGAAGCCGTTCAGGTCATGCTGTTCGGTGCATTCGGCTATGGCGAAGGCATTGGCTATACCCTGTATTACGCCACTAACTTTATCTTTACCGGCTTAGCCGTGGCGGTGGCCTTTCATGCCGGGCTGTTCAATATCGGCGGTGAAGGTCAGGCCTATTTAGGCGGCCTGGGCGTGGGGCTGATCTGCCTGATGCTCGACAGCTGGCTTCCATGGTGGGCGCTGTTGCCGTTTGCTATTGCTGCCGGTGCTTTGTTTGGCGCGGCCTGGGCGTATATTCCTGCGTATCTGCAGGCGTACCGGGGCAGCCACATTGTAATCACTACCATTATGTTTAACTTCATTGCATCCGCACTGATGGTCTATCTGCTGGTAAACGTCCTGATTGAACCGGGCAGCATGTCGCCGCAAACCCGTAGCCTGGCGGAAGGTGCCACCCTGCCCTATATGTATCAGGTGTTTGCTGCCTTCGGGATTGAGATTGAACAGAGCCCGCTGAATGTATCCCTGATTCTGGCGCTGCTGGCCTGTGTGCTGGTGTGGTTGCTGATCTGGCACACCCGCTGGGGCTATGCCATCCGGATGATCGGCTTCAATGAAAAAGCGGCTGTTTACAGCGGGATTAATACCCGCCGTACTATTGTGATCAGTATGTGCATTTCCGGTGCACTGGCGGCCATGGTAGGCATTAATGAGGTGATGGGTGCGCAGCAGCGGGTGTTGCTGGAATTCGTGGCCGGTGCCGGTTTCACCGGGATTGCCGTGTCGCTGATGGGGCGCAACCATCCGCTGGGCATTATTGCCGCCAGTATCTTATTCGGAGCCCTGTATCAGGGCGGTGCGGAACTGTCATTTGAGATCTCGACCATTACCCGTGATCTGGTCGTTGTGATTCAGGGTCTGGTGATTCTGTTTTGCGGTGCGCTTGCCTACATGCTCAAGCCGACGCTGGAAAAACTGTTCCTGCGTTATACCCTGAGTAAAGCGGCCCGTCAGGATAATCTGGCAGAGGAGGCTCAGTCATGAATGATGTATTACTGATGCTGGTGTCAATTCTGGACTCAACCATCCGGGTATCTACGCCGCTGATTCTCTGCGCCATGGCGGGGTCTTCTCCGAACGCTCTGGCATTGTGGATATTGGCCTTGAAGGCAAGATGCTGGCCGGTGCGTTTGCTGCAGCAGCCACTGCCGCAGTGACCGGTTCCGCCTGGCTGGGACTTGGCTGCGCCATCATTGTCTCGGTGGGTATGGCCCTGCTGCACGGCTTTGCCTGTATTACCCATCGGGGTAATCAGGTGGTCAGTGGTCTGGCGATTAACATTCTGGCTTCCGGCCTGACGGTAACACTTGGGATTGCCTGGTTCGCCCAGGGCGGCCAGACGCCACAGCTGAGCGGTGATGCCCGTTTTGCTGCACTGGAGTTTCCGGGAGCAGCTGCCGTGGCAGACGTGCCGGTGATCGGTGCCATTTACAGTGAATTACTGAGTGGCCATAACCTGCTGGTGTACATCGCGCTGTTAGCCGTGCCGCTGACCTGGTGGGTGATTTTCCGCAGCCGTTTTGGCCTGCGTCTGCGGGCGGTGGGTGAAAACCCGCAGGCGGTGGATACTGCCGGTATTTCTGTTGCCTGGCTACGTTACCGGGCGGTGATCTGTGCAGGTCTGCTGTGTGGTATCGCCGGTACCTATCTGTCGACGGCGCAAAATGCGGCGTTCCTGAAGGACATGTCTGCCGGTAAGGGCTATATCGCCCTGGCAGCGCTGATTTTCGGTAAGTGGCATCCTAAGGCTGCACTGTTTGCCTGTTTGCTGTTCGGCTTTCTGGAAGCCTTGTCTGTACGGCTTCAGGGCGTTCAGCTGCCGGTTATCGGTGAAGTACCGGTACAGCTGATGCAGGCCCTGCCTTATGTGCTGACGGTAATTCTGCTGGCCGGCTTTATTGGCAAAGCGATTGCGCCGAAAGCGATCGGTATTCCGTATAACAAGGAACGCTGAGGAGCTGAGGATGAGTACACGTATTTTCAGTTACGGATCAATCAACGTTGATCATATCTACCAGATGCCGCATCTGGTGGCGCCGGGGAAACCCTGGCCAGCACTGAGTACCGTCAGGTGCTGGGTGGCAAAGGGGCCAACCAGTCCATTGCTGCGGCGAAAGCCGGAGTGCCGGTATTGCATATCGGCCGCTACGGAAAAGCCGACAGCTGGGTGCAGGATCAGCTGCAGGACGCAGGGGTGGACTGTAGCCGGGTTGCTGCGGTGGATGCTCCCAGTGGTCACGCCATCATTCAGGTGGATGCCCAGGCGGAAAACTCAATTATTTTGTTTGCCGGTGCTAACCACAGCTTCCGGGCAGAAGAGCTGAGCGACCTGCTGGAAGGCGCAGTTGCCGGCGACTGGCTGTTGCTGCAAAACGAGTGCAGCTGCACCGCAGAGATGATCAGCACGGCGGCGGCAAAAGGCATGCAGGTGGCGTTTAATCCGTCACCGATGGATGACTCTGTACGGGCATTACCTCTACATGAGCTGTCCTTGCTGGTGGTCAACGAAATTGAAGTGCAACAGCTATTAGACTGTGACGAACTGGAACAGGACCGGTTGGTGGCAGTGTTGCGCGAGCGTTTACCCACCACCCGGGTGGTGGTGACCTTTGGCGCGAAGGGTGCGCTGTGGGTGGATGCAGATACGGAAATATTTGTGTCCGCCCTGCAAGTTGAAGCGGTGGATACTACCGCTGCAGGGGATACATTCCTGGGATATTTGCTGGCGGCACTGTGTCAGCAGGCATCCCCGAAAACTGCGCTGGAGCTGGGCTGTAAGGCTTCTTCTCTGGCGGTACAGAAAGTCGGTGCTTCAGTCAGCATTCCGGACAGAACGGATGTTGATCAGCTTTGAGGCCTTTTCTGTAACACATTGAAATATATAAATACCGGCCTGTTTTCAGGCCGGTTTGCGCTGCGAGCGAGATAAAATAATGACGCATAAAATAATTCTGGATACGGATCCGGGCATTGATGATGCAATGGCGATATTTACTGCCTTTGCGCATCCTGAAATCGAACTGCTGGGCCTGACGACGACCTTCGGTAATGTGTCCGTTGAGCAGGCGACAACCAATGCACTGCAGCTGGTGGAAATGGCCGGTGTTGATGTACCGGTGGCCAAAGGTGTGGCGACGCCATGGGTGAAGCCTCTGAGCGATTTCCTGACTTTGTCCACGGTAAAGACGGCTTCGGTAACATCAACCTGCCGGCGCCTAAAGGCGCGCCGGTGAGCCAGAGTGCGGCTGAGTTCATTGTTGAACAGGTCATGTCCCAGCCCGGAGAAGTGACCCTGGTGGCGGTTGGCCCGCTGGGTAACCTGGCCACGGCTCTGAAACTGGAACCGCAGATTGCCGAAAAGGTTAAGCGGGTCGTGATCATGGGTGGCGTGATCGCTGCAGATGGCAACGTATCCCCGGTGGCAGAAGCTAATATCCTGTCTGATCCCCATGCGGCAGATAAAGTGATGGCAGCCAGCTGGGAAGTGGTGATTGTCGGACTGGATGTGACCCATCAGGTGGTGCTGAGCAACGCGCTGTTTAACCAGATCCGTGATGAGAACCCGAAAGTCGGTGCGTTTATGCATCAGGCGGCGCAGTTCTATATCAGCTTTTACAGTTCAGTACGGGACATTGACGGCTGCTATGGCCACGATGTATCTGCCGTGGCCTATGTGGTTGATCCGGATATCTTTACCGTAGAGAGCGGTGAAGTTTGCGTAGCAACTGACGGTGTGGCGATCGGCCAGACGATTATGAGCCGTTTCGGCATTCCTTATCCACTGCCGTTCTGGCAGGACCGGCCTAAGCAGAAAGCCTGCATGGGTGTAGATGATCAGCGTCTGGTGGCGCTATTTCGTGATGCAATGACCAGTGATTTTTGGAGTAAATAATGACCACCCTGACCGCAATTGATTACACCGCTGAAAACGCTCAGCAGGAATTTGTTGAATCCCTCCGGGAAACCGGTTTTGGCGTACTGAAAAACCACCCTATCCGTCAGGAACTGGTAACGTCAATTTATGAGAACTGGCAGACCTTTTTTGACGGTGAGACGAAGCAGGACTTTCTGTTTAACAAAGGTACGCAGGACGGTTTCTTCCCGGCCAGCGTATCCGAAGTGGCTAAAGATCATAAAGTTAAAGACATCAAAGAGTACTACCACTACTACCCTTGGGGTCAGTGCCCGGATGAGCTGCATGCTGAGATCAGCCAGTATTACCGTGAAGCCAACGGCCTGGCCGGTGAGCTGCTGAGCTGGATTGAGAAGTACAGCCCGGGTGAAGTGGCTGCCGGTTACAGCCAGCCGCTGACGTCTATGATCGAAGGCAGCCAGTCTACCCTGTTGCGGGTGCTGCATTACCCGCCACTGCAGGGTGATGAAGAAGCGGATGCGATCCGTGCTGCGGCCCACGAAGATATTAACCTGATTACCATTTTGCCGGCGGCAAATGAGCCGGGTCTGCAGGTGAAAGCCAAAGACGGCAGCTGGCTGGATGTACCCTGCGAGTTCGGTAACCTGATCATTAATATCGGCGATATGCTGCAGGAAGCCTCCGGGCATTACTTCCCGTCCACGACCCACCGGGTGGTGAACCCTGAAGGCGCCAACATGCAGCGTTCACGTATTTCCCTGCCGCTGTTCCTGCACCCTAAGCCGGAAGTGGTACTGTCTGAGCGTTACACCGCAGACAGCTACCTGACCGAGCGTCTGAAAGAGCTTGGCGTTATCTGAGGAACGTTTCGGCTAAACAGACATCTGATACACTTGTTCAGATGTCTGTGTGCAATGGAAAAAGTCATGAAAAAGTTAGCCGGGCTGCTGCGGCAGTCGGTTTATCGCTGGCGCTGACCGGCTGTGTTAAAGATAGCGAACTGACAATGGCCAGTGCGATGGCGGTGGGCGCAGGTGTCCTGCAGGCCGCGACGCTGGATGAACGGCAGGTGGTAAAAACTGCGGCTTTATCCGCCAAAGAGCTGGATAAAAGAACAAGGTGGCACCGCCGGGCAGCAAGTATGATGCCCGTTTACAGCGGATTGTCCGCGGGCTGGAAAATGCCGATGGCCTGAGCCTGAACTATAAGGTGTATCTGGATAAGAGCGTCAATGCGTTTGCCATGCCGGATGGCACCGTACGGGTGCATTCAGGCTTGCTGGATGCCATGCCGGATGATCAGGTGCTGGCGGTTATCGGCCATGAAATTGGCCACGTGAAGCTGAAACACAGCTATAACCAGATGCGCAGTCAGTTGCTGACCAATGCAGCCTTCCAGGCAGCCGCGTCTGCCGGTGGTGATATCGGTGCGCTGACTTCTTCACAGTTGGGCGGGCTTGCCTACAAAGCGATCAACGCTCGGTTCTCCCAGCAGGATGAGCTGGCAGCCGACCGTTATGCGGTTGAGTTTCTGCGCCAGCGGAATAAAGACCCTGAAGCGATGACCCGCTCGATCCAAACCCTGCAGGCCAAATATGGCAGCGGCGGCGGTTTCCTGAGCAGTCATCCGTCTAACCCGCAGCGGATTGATAATCTGGAAAAACCATCGCCGGAGAATAATTCCGGTAAGGTATGAAAAACGGAGGCCTGAGCCTCCGTTTGTTTATGTGATCTGTAAACCGGAATCGGTTTCAGGGTCGCTGTCCTTCCCGGACAGGTAACGGCTGAAACGGGCGGCGATCAGCATGGCAATGATCCCCACGCCCGCAAAGCACAGATACAGCCAGTATGCTGAGTCGGCCACCGCTGTTTGTCCTGGTTCGTTAAAGCCTGCCAGATTTACTACGATGCCCGCCAGGGCGGCACCGAAGGCGATGGCGAACTGCTGCACGGTGGACAGCGCTGAGCCGGCGATATCGGCATCTTCCGGCGGGCTGAACTTGAGGGCAAAGGTCGACAGGTGCGGCCAGCCGATGCCCACGCCGGCACCCACGGCAATCAGCGCCAGGCTGATCAGGGCGATCATCAGGGTATCTGAATCGGTGTACGCGGGCACCGTCAGTACCAACCCGAGCATGCCAAACAGGATCATATAGGGGCCAAAGCGTACGGTTCTTCGCATAGCAGCCCCTGAGAAGCGCGCGCTGAGGATTTCAGACACTACCCAGCCTACGGACATCATTGCAGCCACATAGCCGGCCAGCAACGGTGTCTGGCCGTGCAGCACCTGCAGATAGAACGGAATGTAAATTTCGCTGGCCACGCAAAAGATCAGCAGGGCTAACAGCAGTAACGTCAGTGATAACGGAGAACCCAGCTGAAAGGTGCCCCGGGGAACAGCCGGGCAGTGCTGCGGGCTTCCAGTTTTGCCAGCAACAGGACACAGATAACCGCAACCGTTATACCGGCCAGATTAATCACCAGTTCCGGTTGGGTACCGGCCAGCGATAATACCAGCACGGCGAGCGCTAACAATAACAGCTGGCGTAACGGTATCCGGGTACTGCTGTCCTGTGCCTGTCTGGCCGGCAGCATCAGGCTGGTGAGTAACAGATACAGCAGGGTGACCGGTGCCAGAATGGCGAATCCCAGCCGCCAGGTGAGCAGTTCCGCAAAGATACCGCCAATGGCCGGACCGACCAGCAGTGCCACCCCGTATACGCCGGACAGCAGCGCCATGGCCCGGGGCCAGAGGCGTTCTTCAAACACCAGCATGATCATTCCGTAGCAGAAACTGAACAACAGACCGCCGCCGGCCCCTGCACGGTTCTGCCCAGAAGCATAACCGTCATATCCGGTGCTGCGGCGGCAATCAGGCTGCCCGCCAGAAAGATAATGCCACCAATTGCGTAGGCTTTTTTGGGCCGGCCTGACTGAGCAGTTTGCCACTGACCGCAGCACTGAGAATGGCCGCCAGCATAAATAGCGTAGTGTTCCAGGCGTACAGGTGCTGGCCGCCGATGTCAGAGACAATCGAAGGCAGCATGGTGGTGGAAATATAGGTATTCACCGCATGCAGGCACATGCCGCCAGTGAGCGCCAGCGACAGGACGCCGTTGCGACCACTGAGCAGCTCCGACCAGCGCGCTTCCGTTGTCGGGTTATGTGATGAAGACTCAGACATTATCGCTGTTCCTGTTGACTGAAAGGTGGTCTGAAGACGGTGATACGCCGGGTGTGTCTAACTGGTGTTGCCACATCTGTGCATAAAGGCCTGCCTGTTGCAGCAGCTCGCTGTGGGTGCCCCGCTCGGCGATTTTGCCCTGCTGCAGCACCAGGATCTGGTCGGCATCCACCACGGTGGATAAACGATGGGCAATGGTCATCACGCTGCGGCCCTGACCCATAGCCTTGAGGCTTTCCTGAATATCCCGTTCGGTCTGGCTGTCCAGTGCCGAGGTGGCTTCGTCCAGCAGCAGAATCGGTGGGTTCTTCAGCAGGGTTCGGGCAATGCCGACCCGCTGTTTTTCACCGCCGGACAGTTTCAGGCCCCGCTCACCGACGGTGGTGTCATAACCGTTGGGCAGCGCGCTGACAAAGTCGTGAATACGGGCGGCTTTGGCAGCAGCGATAATTTCTTCCTGGCTGGCGTCCGGGCGGCCATAAGCAATGTTGTAGTAGATGGTGTCGTTAAACAGGACGGTATCCTGCGGCACCACACCGATGCTGCGGTGGAGGCTGTCCTGGGTGACATCGCGAACATCCTGACCGTCAATCAGCAATGCCCCCTTCTCAACATCATAGAACCGGAACAGCAGCCTGCCGATGGTAGATTTACCGGAACCGGAGGGGCCGACAATGGCCAGCGTCTGGCCGGCTTCCAGTGTCAGGCTGATACCCTGCAGAATAGGCCGGTCAGGTTCGTAGCTGAAGTGGACATTATCCAGCTGAATCCGGCCGCCTTCCACCTGCAGGTCCGGGGCGTCCGGTTTATCGGTGATCTCTGCCGGCTGACCCAGCAGGTCGAACATTTCACCCATATCCACCAGTGACTGGCGGATTTCCCGGTAGACATAGCCCAGATAATTCAGGGGCATCATCACCTGCATCATATAGGCATTGACCATGACAAACCCCCGACGGTCAGCTCGCCGCTCATGACGTCCCGGGCGGCCAGCAACAGGGCCAGAATCAGGCCGGTATTGAGAATCAGGGACTGACCGGCGTTGAGCATGCCCAGTGAGCTGATGGTGCGCAGGGATGCATTTTCATAGCCCGCCATGGCCTGGTCATAACGGTCTGCTTCGCGCTGTTCTGCACCGAAATACTTAACGGTTTCAAAGTTCAACAGGCTATCGATAGCTTTCTGGTTAGCGTCCTTGTCCTGGTCGTTCATCTCCCGGCGGATTCTGACCCGCCACTCAGTAACCTTGGTGGTGAAGAGAACATACAGGGTGACGATGCAGACAACCACCGCCAGATACCAGACATCAAATACAAATATCAGAATCAGGGATATCAGCAGCAGTTCCAGCACCAGCGGACCGATGTTGAACAGAATAAACCGCAGCAGGAAGTCGACCCCTTTAACCCCCGTTCGATGATCCGGTTAAGGCTGCCGGTTTTACGGCTGATGTGATAGCGCAGCGATAGCCGGTGCACATGGCTGATGGTTTCACGGGCCAGCACCCGTAACGCCCGCTGGCCGACCCGGGCGAAAACAACGTTCCGTAACTCCTCGAACAGTACGCTCATCAGGCGGGCCATACCGAAGGCAATGACCAGTCCGGTGGTGCCCACAGCCAGCAACCAGCCGGGATCACTGGTTTCTCCTGCCATGGCATCCACAGCGTTTTTGTACAGGAACGGGGTGCCGACAATGATCAGCTTAGCGGTCAGCAGCAGGAGCAGTGACAGCACAACCCGGCGTTTTACCCAGGGCTGGTCGTCCGGCCAGAGGAAGGGAGATACCCGGCGCAGGGTCCGCCAGCCGCGCTGACGTTCTGCGTGGATTTCTGCCTTGCCGGGTTTGTCTGAAAAAGTTTTGTCAGTGGCGCTGGTGTTGGCCATTAAGCCGTTCTCCCGAACTTCAGAGCGATATACTGATCTTGGCTTGCGGATCAGTAAATTGAAAGTCGCGGGAGGATAAAACCTCAACCACAGTTGAGGTCAAGCGGTTTTACTGCGGCAGTGAAAATTCTTCTGCTGCACGGTCCAGTAGTTCGGTCATGCGTTTTTGCCGAAACGTTTCAGGCGGAATGTACGGGCTTCTTCAAGGTTACTTTCCGGGCTGCCAACCACCAGTAACGCCACCATTCCGTAGCGGTTATGGACCCGGCACTTGAGGCCGTAAACGCCGGGAATGTCGAAGCGCATTTCTTTGCTGGGCGTAGAGTTTATTTCGATTGCTTCCGCCCCTTCCGGCAACATCCGGGAGACCGATGTAATGGTGTGTTCCCCGACGGTACCGCTGAATCGGACCGTGTCTCCGGGCTGAATCACCAGATAATCCGGCTCAAAGCGAAACATCTTGGTGATGTCTTCCACTTCCACGTGGGACGTCTGGTGCATCATATGAATCTGGTGGGCCTGCTGTTCTGCCATCGCAAAACCGGCGGACAACATTACAGATACTGCCAGACAGGAACGGAGCAGAGTACGGCGTAACATGGCGTTACCTCGGGAAAGTTAGAGAAGTGACAGGTGGCAGTATAAAAGAGCAATGGTTCTCATTACGCTGCGGTGGATCAAGGTTTTGGCGGGTCAGTATCCGGCCGGAATCTGTACCCGGCCGGTTAACAGTGCGGAAAGCTATGATTGTTCGTGGAGGGAAAGGAGCTGAGGCTATTCACCGGTAGGATTGGCCAGCCCCATGACTTCCAGCAGCCAGTCACGGAAGACCCGCATGCCATAGGTGAGTTGCAGATCATCCGGGTAAATCAGGTAGAAGGCTTTACCGGTAATCAGTTCCAGGTCCACCGGAATGATCAGCTGATCATACTGTAATTCCCGGGCAACCAGGCCACGGTCAGACAGGGCAACCCCAGACCTTCCAGCGCTGCACCCAGGGCCAGCTGTGTGCTGGAAAATGACAGGCCTTTTTCCAGCCCGGTCATGCTGACGCCGGCCTGCTGCATCATTTTGGGCCATTCGTCTTTACGGCTGCTGACGTGGATCAGGGGCCAGTTGATCAGATCGTGCATGCTGCTGATGGCTTCGTGGTCATCCAGCATGCGCGGGCTGCACACGGGCACGATATGGGAGCGGTGCACCAGATAGGAGGTTACGCCGTCCGGGGCTTTTTCACCGAAGTATACCGCCATATCCAGATCATTATGATCGAAGTCGATCCGGGAGGTGCCGATAGCGGCACTCAGGCGCAGTTCCACTTCCGGGTGACGGGTCTGGAAGTCTTTGATTTTTGGCATCAGCCAGCGGTTCAGGAAGGCCGGTGGCGCTTCAAAGGTAACCGAGCTGGTGTTCGGGGCAGACATCAGCCGGCGGGTGGCGCTGTCCAGTTCATCGAGGGCGTGCTGTACGGCAACCAGATATTTTTCGCCGGCAATGGTGATATGTACCTGACGCTTTTCCCGGTGGAACAGTTTTAAACCGAGGAAGTCTTCCAGCGACTTAACCTGGTGGCTGACCGCTGAGGGGGTCACAAACAACTCTTCGGCGGCTTTGATAAAACTCCCCAGACGGGCGGCCGCTTCAAAACTGCGCAGGGCATTGAGTGGGGGTAAGCGTCTGATAAGCACCTCAATTGGTGAGTTTATTTCACCATTTAGCTGAAAAACTGTCGTTTGTTATTAACCTGAAGAGACTTTAGTATAAGCATCACGTTGAAGATGATCCACATCCTAATGCGCGGAATTGCTAATGGTTTAGTAGTAAACGCCGGGAATTGTCGTAAACAGATAAGGATCTTACGTTGCTGAGCAAGCCGTATTCAACACACAGATTTCAGTGTTTTATTGTTTGGAATTGATGAGCTTAAATGCACTAAACAGTAAAGCCGGCTTGAGAAAAGCCACACCGTTTATAGCACTCGTTTAAATTTTTCGGGACCGTGATTGGTCGTAACGAGACTCCTTTAGGGCTGCCACTGGCAGCCCTTTTTGCCTGAAATTTATGAAGCTTCTATGTGTTCAGGCTGGATGTCTGCCGGAGTATCTGTTTGGCTATCCGGCTGATTTTCAGCCAGTTTTGCCCGCTCAGCCTTGGAAATGTAACGGGGCTTGTTAGACACCTTCAGGTGCGCTTTGGCCTTTTAGCTTTTTCTTCAGCGTATCGTTGATTTTTTGCGGCGGTTCATAGGAAGGGCCTACAGGCTGATGGTCATTTCATTAAGGGCGAATTCCGCATCCAGGCGGCGGCCGATCGTGGTGCCTCCTTCTGCACTCATCGCCAGGTGGTAGGCATACTGCATGTGCAGGCAGCGGACTTTATCCCAGTGGCGGATGCCGCCAATGCCGTAACTGTGGAACAGGTCGGTAAAGCCCAGCGCTTCAATGCGCTGTTTGTCTTCGTCACGCATCAGTGCCCAGCGACGGGCAACATAGCGTTCCTGATCCTGCCAGTGAGCCTGTTTCAGCGCTTCGTCAGTGCTGATTTCCTGTTCGATCATTTTTACCCAGCCGGCGGTTTCGATTTCGGCAATCGCCTGATAAATATCCCGGGATGACAGCCAGTACAGGGTTGGGAATGGCTGGTCATCAACCAGCGAACGCATTTGCAGCACCGCCGGAATGCCCTGCTCAGACTGCCAGGCAATAGCTGCCAGCCCTCGGGGTTCGCGGCCCAGCTGGCGGGTGATGAGTTCAAGTTGCTGTGGGGTAATAGTCACAAATAAGTGTCCTGTGGCGTTGGCTAAGGCTTAGGGGCTGTCAGGCGACGAATTCGGCCAGGGTAACGGCTTCTTCGTCCATTACCGGTACCCGGGCCGGCATGATCAGGGTGCAGTTATCAAACGGGGCTTGCAGGTCATTGCCGGCGTCATGGGCAAAGGTCTGACCCTGCCCGTAACGTTCGAATCCCAGTACGCTGTCGGTAAAGCTGAAGTGGTCCGAGGTGGCGTTCAGCACCTGATGAATGCGGTATTCGCCGGCATGGGGGCTGTGATCATAGCCGTATTCGGGTAATTCCAGTGCCGGGTCCAGCATATCAAACTGGCGGATAAACCGCAGGGTGGTACTGATCGCCTGTTTAGTGGCGGCTTTTGAGAAATGCTGGCCGCATTCGGCCACTACCGAAATCGCCCCTGGGTGCAGTTGCTGGTGATAATTGATCAGCAGACCGTCATGGTAAACCTCAGGGCGGTAATACAGCTTGGGAAACGGATATTCCAGAGCATTGCCGAAGTCGTGATTGGTCTGGGTATCCGGGTAAATCAGCATCGGGCACACCGGATGGGTGGTGGAATGCAGGTCCAGCAGATGATCGGCGTTGGCAATGAAAGCTTCGATTTCAGCAGCCCGCTGGCAGTCGGGGCTGTCCGGCCGTACCAGCCGTGAGGCATTCCACAGCCGGTTCATGTCTTCCTGCTGACAGCGGCTGGCAAAGGGCCGCTGCGGATCGAAGGTCTGGTATGCCTCAATATTGGCAAATACCAGCGTCAGATCACCTTTTACCGGCATGATGCCGTTATCCAGCAGGTAACACAGGGCATTGGCGCCGCACAGCTCGTTGCCGTGATTCAGAGCGACAATGGTAATGCTCGGGCCGGGGATACCTGAATCCAGGCAGTGGACGTAATCCACCCCGCAGTTGCCTTCCCGGTAGGCGCTGAGGTCCCGGGGCAACAGCTCAATCGGAGCATCGCTGGCGGCGATAGAGAATCGGCAGGGAGGTATTGTCATAACTTTAAGTACTTCATTGCAGCAGAGCGTCTTCAGACGTTGGCGTACTGTTCATCCCTGCCTAACCAACGCTGAATAATGGCGTCATGCTGACCGTTGTTAATATTCAGTTGTCCGGCGACCTGTTTTACCCGGGTCAGTAAATCACTATCACGTTGCAGGTCGGCGACTTTAAACGCCATCATACCGGTTTGCCGGGTACCCAGTACTTCACCGGGGCCGCGCAGTTCGAGATCTTTTTCAGCAATACGGAAGCCATCGGTGGTTTCCCGCATGACGGCTAAACGTTCCCGGCCGTGCTGTGACAAAGGCGCATGATACATCAACAGGCAGAAACTCTCGACTGATCCCCGCCCTACCCGACCACGCAGCTGGTGTAACTGGGATAAGCCGAGCCGTTCCGGGTTTTCGATAATCATCACGCTGGCATTGGGGACGTCCACGCCCACTTCGATGACCGTAGTGGCCACCAGTAAGTCCAGCTCGGCGGCTTTAAAGCGGCCCATGACTTCAGCCTTCTCGGCCGGTTTCATCCGGCCGTGGACCAGACCGATACGCAGGCCCGGCAACGCTGTCTGTAATTCTTCTGCAGTGACTTCTGCGGCCTGGCACTGCAGGGCTTCGGATTCTTCAATCAGGGTACAGACCCAGTACACCTGACGGCCCTGTTCGCAGGCCTCTTTCACCCGCTGAACCACTTCCGGTCGGCGCTGGTCTGAGATCACCACGGTGTTAACCGGGGTACGGCCCGGCGGCAGCTCATCAATGATGGAACAGTCCAGATCCGCGTAGGCACTCATGGTCAGAGTGCGGGGAATTGGCGTGGCGGTCATGATCAGTTGGTGCGGTGCCCGGGAATCGGTACGGCCCTTTTCCCGTAAGGCCAGGCGCTGGTGGACGCCAAAGCGGTGCTGCTCGTCCACGACAACAAGCCCCAGGTTGGCAAAGGTGACATCGTCCTGAAACAGTGCGTGAGTACCCACGACGACCTGAGCATCGCCACTGCTGATGGCGACCATCTGGGCGTCGCGCTTTTTGCCTTTCAGCTTGCCCGCCAGCCAGGCGACGTTTAAGCCCAGCGGTTCCAGCCACTGGCTGAAGTTATTGAAGTGCTGCTCCGCCAGTATTTCGGTTGGCGCCATAATCGCTGCCTGATAGCCGCCGCCGACGGCCTGCAGGGCTGCCAGTGCGGCGACTACGGTTTTTCCTGAACCTACATCGCCCTGCACCAGACGCAGCATAGGGAACGGCTCAGCCAGATTCTGAGCGATCTCATTACCGACCCGTTGCTGAGCGCCGGTCAGAGGGAATGGCAACTGATCCAGAAACTGTTGAATATAGGAGCTGTTCAGGGGCATTTGTGGCGCCCCTTTTCACGGGTTTTCTGTCGCAGTTTTTGCAGTGACAGATGGTGTGCCAGCAATTCTTCAAAGGCCAGCCGGCGCTGTGCCGGATGGGTGCCTTCTGCCAGTGATTCGGTATCGGCATCCACCGGTGGGCGGTGCAGATAACGGACGGATTCGTTGAGTGGCGGTAAACGCCAGCGGTGCAGAATGTCTTCCGGCAGGAGTTCATTCAGGGTACCGCTTTCCAACGCCAGTAGTGCGTTCTCAGTAAGCGCGCGAAAACGTGCCTGATTGAGCCCTTCGGTGGTGGGATATATCGGCGTGAGGGCTTCTTCAACCGGAGTCAGGACGCTGTCGTCCACTTTGCGGTATTCTGGGTGATACATCTCCAGCCCGCTGGCACCGGTGCGGATCTCGCCGAAACAGCGTAAGCGGCTACCCACCTTCAGGTTGTTCTTCTGAGCGGCGCTGAAATGGAAAAACGCAGGGTTATGGTGCCGGTGCCATCCTGCAGACGGCACACCAGACTGCGCCGGCGGCCCATGACGATATCTGCGCCTTTGATATCCCCTTCGATCACCCCTTCATCACCGGGGCGCAGGGAACCGATCGGCATAATCCGGGTACGGTTCTGATAACGCATTGGCAAATGAAACAGTAAGTCCTGCAGAGTCAGGATATCCAGCTTGGCGAGCTTTTCCTGAAGTGCGGCCCCAACGCCTTTCAGCGAGGTGACCGGCTGCGTGGCTAACCCTTGTGTCATGGCTTAGTATTTAACGGACAGCAACTGATGGCATCGATCAGTAAATCGATGGCCTGTGGGCGGGGAAGCTGGCGCGCCAGGCAATGGCCACGGTACGGGTCGGCGCCGGAATTTTAAATGGCCGGGTAACCACCAGTTCAGACTGATAATGCCCACCGGTGGCAGACATCGGGATAACACTGGAGCCTAGACCTGAGGCAACCATCATGCGGATGGTTTCCAGTGAGCTGCCTTCGGTCAGGCTGACTTTGTCTTTGCCGCCGCCCAGGGTCGGGCAGGATTCCAGCACCTGGTCACGGAAACAGTGACCTTCACCCAGCAGCAGTAAGTCCTGCTCGTGCAGCACCTGGCTGTCGATCTGTTCTTTATCCGATAACGGGTGATCTTTCGGCAGCAGCATCATGAAGGGTTCTTCGTACAGCGGCCGGGTCAGAATGTCCGGCTCACTGAACGGTAGCGCAATGATGATGGCATCCAGCTCACCGTTGCGGATCTTCAGGCGCAGATTTTCAGTAAAGTTTTCTTCGATGTAGAGCGGCATTTGCGGTGCGCGGACCTGCATCTGGGCAACCATATGAGGGAACAGATACGGCCCGATGGTATAAATTGCCCCGACCCGCAGCGGGCTGACCAACTGGTCCTTGCCTTCCTGCGCCAGCTCTTTAATGGACTCGGCCTGCTCCAGAACCGTTTGTGCCTGGCGGACCACTTTTTCGCCAATCGGAGTGACTCGTACCGCATGCTTACTGCGTTCAAACAGGGCTGTGCCCAGCTCGTCTTCCAGTTTTTAACCGCGATGCTCAGGGTTGGCTGGCTGACAAAACAACGCTCGGCGGCGCGGCCAAAATGTTGTTCCTGGGCGAGGGTAACGATGTAACGTAACTCGGTCAGCGTCATCCGGTAGGTCCTTTTTCTGAAACAGCTATGATACGGCAAACGTAATCCAAGGGATGGCCTGTTTACCTATGCAAATCAAAGAGACAACTCAGACTTCACAGCGGGTGCTGATCGCCGGTTGTGGCGATATTGGCATTCATCTGGCGCTGCGGCTCAGCCGGCAGGGGCATAAAGTATATGGCCTGCGTCGTAATATAAACCAGCTGCCGGAGGCAATCCACGGCATTTCTGCTGATCTTGGTGATCTGTCTCAACTCTCTCAGCTACGTAGCTTACCGGCAATCGATATGCTGGTCTATTGTGTTGCGGCAAGCCAGCGGGATGAGGCCGGCTACCGGCAGGCCTATGTGCAGGGGCTGGCGAACCTGCAGGAGGTGCTGGCAGAACAGCCGGTAAAGCGCATTCTGTTTGTATCCAGCAGCGCGGTGTATCACCAGAATGACGATAGCTGGGTGGATGAGACGTCGCCCACGGCCCCACCCCGCTTTAATGGTCAGGTGATGCTGGAAGCGGAGCAACAGGTACTGAATCACAGCATCCCCGGTACGGTGGTGCGCTTCAGCGGTATTTACGGCCCCGGCCGCAGTCATTTGCTGAGCCAGGTGTATCAGGGTAAGGGTTACAGCGCTGAGCCGGCACAGTTCAGTAACCGGATTCACCGGGATGACTGTTCCGGTGTGCTGGCCCATCTGATTAATCTGGAGCTGCAGGGTGAGCCGCTGGAAGATATTTATCTGGCCAGCGATGACTACCCTTCCGGATTGCATGAAGTCAGCCACTGGCTGGCGAAGGAAATGGGGGTAGAGATTACCGAAGAGGCTGCGCCCGCAGCGGTGGCAGTAAGAAGTGCACTAACCGGCGCTTACATGCCAGTGGTTATCGGTTTGAATATCCGGATTTCCGGGCAGGTTATAAAGACCTGATCCGGGAATTTATGGCGCAGAAGTCCGAAGGCTAAAAACAAAACAGGGTGCTCAAGGCACCCTGTTTTACTGCAGCAGTTCGCTTAGGCGTCCCGGTCAGGATTGTAGCTCTGGTAGCGGTTAAAGCGGCTTTCCATAAAGCGGAACAGCGCGATAATGATACCGCTCATCAGCAGGTAAACCACACCGGCAGCCAGGAACATTTCCAGAGGCGTATAGGTACGGGCAATAACCGTACGGGCCATACCGGTAATATCCAGCAGGGTAATGGTACTGGCCAGCGCGCTGCCCTTAAGCATCAGAATCACTTCGTTACCGTAGCCTGGTAATGCAATACCGAACATCCGCGGCAGGATGATCCGGCGGGTCAGCAGTGCGTTGCTCATACCCAGTGATTCAGCGGCTTCAATCTCACCGTTAGGAATTGCCTGAATCGCACCCCGGAACAGTTCTGCACTGTAAGCAGCCGTGTTTAGACTGAAAGCGATAATGGCGCACCAGTACGGCTCTTTCAGTACCGGCCACAGAACCGATTCACGGATCACTTCAAACTGGGATGCGCCGTAATACACCAGAAAGATCTGTACCAGCAGTGGTGTGCCACGGAAGAAATAAATATAAGCATACGGTAACGCCCGTACCCAGGCATTAGGTGACGTACGCAGCAGTGCCAGCGGAATGGACAGGGCAATACCGATCAGACCGGAGATCACCACCAGTTCCAGTGTTAGCCAGGCGCCTTCCAGCAAGCGTGGAAAATATTTGAAGATAACTTCCCATTCCCAACCCATTAGCGGCCTCCTCGCAGAACAGGATTACTGGCTCGCTCGAGCATGTGGGTAACCGTGTTGGCAATTGCTGTCAGTGCCAGATAAATAAATGCAGCCACCAGGAAGAAGGTGAACGGTTCCTTGGTAGCGCTGATCGCAACCTGCGACTGACGAACGATGTCGTTCAGGCCAACAACGGATACCAGTGCGGTATCTTTCAGCAGGACCTGAAACAGATTACCCAGCCCTGGGATGGCCAGGCGCCATACCTGCGGCAGGATAATACGGAAAAATGTTTTGGTCGGGCTCATGCCACAGGCAAGTCCTGACTCCCACTGGCCTTTGGGTATTTCCAGCATGGCCATGCGGAATACTTCGGTTGCGTATGCGCCAAAGGCGATTGATAACGCTGCGACACCGGCTATAAACGGGCCAATTTCAATATACTCGTCGTAGCCGAACAGGCTGGCGACCGCCATAACCACCTGAGCACCGCCGAAATAGATGGTCAGTACCAGTAACAGTTCGGGAATACCGCGAATTAACGTGGTATAGCCAGTGGCTACCCAGCGGGCAAACTTATTATCCGAGAGCTTTGCTGATGCACCCATCAGACCCAGAATCAAGCCGAAAAAGAGACTTGCCAGAGCCAGTTGAATGGTCAGCCAGGTACCGGAAACGAGAAGATGACCGAAGCCTTGTAAATCCATGAAAACAACCTGCTTAGGGGCAGTGGGTTCCGGCTGGAACCCACCGCTCCTGCTTTAGCTTAAGTAGCTTAAGAAGACGTGCTTAGTAGATAGAGAACGGGAAGTATTTCGCGTTGATCTTCTCGTAAGTGCCGTCAGCAACGATCGCTTTGATTGCTTCGCTGAATTTGCCTTTCAGGTCGTCGCCTTTACGAACTGCGATACCGATCTGGTCTTTAATGTCGATTGCTTCACCGGTGAAGGCGAAACCTTTACCTTCGTCAGTTTCCAGCCAGTCGTATGCCGGCAGTTTGTCAGACAGCAGAGCGTCCAGACGGCCAGACTTCAGGTCCAGGTAAGCGTTGTCCTGAGTGTCGTACAGCTTAACGTTAACAACGTCGCCCAGGTTGTCTTCCAGGTACTGACCGGCGATGGTTGCACGCTGTGCACCAACAGTCTTACCTTTCAGGCCTTCTTTGGTGGTTTCGATGTTAGAACCGTCAGCCGTTACGAACGCCAGCAGGTTGGAGTAGTACTTGTCAGAGAAGTCTACAACACGCAGACGCTCTTCAGTGATAGACATGGAAGCGATGATCGCGTCGTATTTCTTAGCACGCAGACCCGGGATGATACCGTCCCAGTCCTGTGCAACGATTTCACAGTCAGCTTTCATCTGTGCACACAGCGCATTAGCGATGTCTACGTCGAAACCTATCAGGTTACCGCTGGCATCAACCATGTTGAATGGCGCGTATGCACCTTCAGTTGCGATGCGGATTTTGTCGCCTGCAAATGCAGACTGAGCAGAAAGCAGAGTGCCGGTGATCAGAGCAGCGGCGGTGAATAACTTACGGATCTTCATGTATTTGTCCCTTCTTTATGTTTTTATTAGGGTTTAATAACCCTTCACGTATCTTTCTGTAACAGGGCTTAATTTAGCCTGAGTTACAGGTATCGTGAAGTAACTTGTTAAATCTTATTGGTGGCTGGACATAAAGTCCTGAACACGCTTGGATTTAGGATTGTTAAATACCTGCTCCGGCGGCCCCATTTCTTCAATCTGGCCTTCGTGCAAGAACACAACCTGCGAGGACACATCGCGGGCGAAACGCATCTCGTGAGTCACGATCAGCATGGTGCGGCCCTCATCCGCCAGTTCACGCATTACGCTCAGTACTTCGTTCACCAGTTCCGGGTCGAGCGCGGAAGTCGGTTCGTCGAATAACAGTACCTGCGGGTCCATTGCCAGCGTACGGGCAATGGCTATGCGCTGCTTCTGCCCGCCGGACAGGTTATCCGGGTAGGCGTTGCGCTTATCCGCCAGACCAACCTTTTCCAGTAATTCTTCAGCCCGCTTTACGGCTTGCGCCTTAGGCTGCTTCAGCACTTGCATCGGCGCTTCAATGATATTTTCCAGAATGGTCTTGTGCGGCCAGAGGTTAAAGCTCTGGAATACGAAACCGATCCGTGAACGCATGCTTTCCAGCTGCTTACGGTCGGCTGCAGTCAGGTTGCCGTCTTTTCCCGGCTTGAGCTGGAGCTCTTCCTGACCCATGATGATTTTGCCCTGGCTGGGGTTTTCCAACAGGTTAATACAGCGCAGCAGGGTACTTTTACCTGAACCACTGGAACCCAGAATGGAGATTACGTCGCCGTCTTTGGCGGTCAGGGAAACACCCTTGAGAACTTCGAGATTACCGAAGGATTTGTGGATATCTTGCAGCTCTAGCGCTGTCTTATCTGTGGCCATGGTAAGGCTTCCAATTATTATTCTTTGCGCAGACAAGGCAAATAATGTGCAGATTGCAGCCTTCTCTGTCAAGCAACCGCAGGATCGTCTGCGCAATACTTAAAGAGTTGTCTCTTTTTCAAAAGAACGGCCGGCGATTTTGCCCGGATAGTCAAAAATAAGCAAATAAAAGATACTTTAGTCGCACAGTTTGCACGCAAATGCCGTGAAATGCTGCGTTTTGTGGTGAATGTGCTGAGAAATTTTAAAACGAAAAACAGCGCCGGTGAGCGCTGTTTTCTGTTTTTCCTATAAGAAACAAAGGATTAGCTTGCGAAATCAGAGAATAACAGCGACTGGGCGCTGACTGAGCTCTTAATAAAGAGTCTTCATCTTCAGCGGGCTGGTTCAGGGTATAGCTGCCCTGAGCGGTCACGAATGAGGAGTACAGAGCTGACAGTAAAAAGCTGAAAGTCCATAGGTATGAAGTGTTGGCAGGCATAATTAATCCTTTAATTAATGGCCTGAAAGCGGCTTGCGCCGCATTTCTGGGGTTAGCTTGCGAAATCAGAGAGTAACAGCGACTGGGCACTGATGGTCTCTTCATCTTCAGCGGGCTGGTTCAGGGTATAGCTGCCGTCGGAATGCAGTTCCCAGCTGTGGCTGTTGTCGGCCAGATACAGATCGAGGTCTTTCTTAATCCGGTCGGCAAACTTGCCATACAGCGGGAAGCCGGTCTCTACCCGGTTGAGCATGTTACGTTCCATCCAGTCTGCGCTGGAGCAGAAAACTTCCGGATCGCCGCCATTGCCGAAGTAATATACCCGGGTGTGTTCCAGGAAGCGGCCAACAATTGAACGTACGGTGATGTTTTCGGAGATTCCCGGCAGCCCCGGGCGCAGACGGCACATGCCCCGGACGATCAGTTCGATTTTCACACCAGCCTGCGAGGCTTTATACAGCCCCGGATCAGTTGGGGTTCGGTCATGCCGTTAACCTTGATCACGATATGGCCTTTTGCCAAGCTTGGCTTCCCGGCTGATCAGCTCAAGCATTTTCGAGTGTAGGGTGAACGGTGCGTTGTAGAGTTTCTTTAACCGCAGGATCTTGCCCATGCCGGTCAGCTGCTGGAAGATCTTGTGAACATCCTCCCCACATCCGCATCGCTGGTCAGGTAACTGTAATCGGTGTACAGGCGGGCGGTACCGGAGTGATAGTTACCGGTGCCAAGATGAACATAACGGACCAGGCGGGTACCTTCACGGCGCACGACCAGCATCATCTTGGCGTGGGTTTTACAATCAACCACACCGTATACCACCAGTGCACCGGCTTCCTGCAGGCGGCTGGCCAGATGCAGGTTACTTTCCTCATCAAACCGGGCCCGCAGTTCAATCACCACGGTGACCTCTTTACCGCTGCGGGCGGCCTCAACCAGTGCGTTAACAATGTCTGAGTTCACACCAGTACGGTACAGGGTTTGCTTGATGGCAATCACCTGTGGGTCTTTCGCCGCCTGACGCAGCAGATCTACCACGGGGGCGAAGGTCTGGAATGGGTGGTGCAGCAGGTAATCTTTCACCCGCAGGGCGTCGAAAATATTGCCCTGCTTCAGCTTCAGCTTGTTGTTGATGCCCGGCGTGAAAGGCTTCCAGCGCAGGTGTTTGTGATCCACCAGATCTCTCACGGCCATCATCCGGGTCAGGTTTACCGGACCGTCTACCCGGAAGGTGTGGGTTTCATCCAGATTAAATTCATGGAGCAGGAAGTTGATCAGATTTTCCGGCGTACGCTGGTCCACTTCAAGCCGCACGGCATCACCGTATTTCCGGGAGTGCAGGCCGCCCCGCAGGGTACGTGCCAGATCTTCCACTTCTTCGGAGTCGAAGCTCAAGTCGGCGTTACGGGTGATGCGGAACTGGTAACAGCCTTCTACCTTCATGCCCGGGAACAGGTCTTCGGCAAATTCGTGAATAATCGAAGACAGGAAAATCAGGTTATCGCCACCGTCGCACAGGTTATCCGGCAGGCGGATCAGGCGTGGCAGGGAGCGCGGTGCCGGAATAATGGCCATGCCGCTTTCCCGGCCGAAGGCATCTTTGCCGTCCAGCTCAACGATGAAATTAAGACTCTTGTTGATCAGCCGCGGGAACGGGTGCGACGGGTCAAGCCCGATAGGGCTGACCACCGGCAGAACCTTTTCTTCAAAGTAGTTCTTGATCCAGGCGGTCTGCTCATCGCTCCACAGGCGACGGCGCAGGAAATGAATGTTGTGCTTTTCCAGCGCCGGGAAAATGGTTTCGTTAAGAATCTTATACTGACGCTCAACGTGGGTATTACAGATTTCCAGAATCCGGCTGATAACGGTTTGAGGGTGTAAAGCGTCAGGCCCTGCCGCCTCACGGCCATACTTCAGCTGGTGCATCATTTCCGCGACCCGGATTTCGAAGAACTCATCCAGGTTGCTGGAGAAAATCAGCAGGAACATCAGCCGTTCCAGTAACGGATGGGACTCATCCAGCGCCTGTTCGAGCACGCGGATGTTGAATTGCAGATGACTCAGCTCCCGGTTGATATAAAGCTCCGGGGCTTTCAGGTCGACAGGAGGCTGCTCGACCGGTTCGGTAACCGGGATGGCTTCCCGGCTTTCCACCAGAGCCATCGACGCTTCGTGCGTTTCTTTACTGAGTTCTTCATTAACAGCGGTATCGGTTGTCATGTCGTGCTCTGTGCTCTGTTCTGTCATCTGCTATTCCTTCGTTATTCTCCTTCACCTGACCCTTGTGAAGGACTTCCGGCAGCGGTTTTTGTGCTGCCGGAGACAGTTTTACTCGTTCAGTAACTGTGCCGCACGCTTGGCAAAATAGGTCAGAATGCCATCGCAGCCGGCGCGTTTAATACAGGTAAGGGATTCCAACGTGACGGAACGCTCATCCAGCCAGCCGTTCTGGAAGGCAGCCATGTGCATGGCGTATTCGCCGCTCACCTGATACACAAAGGTCGGTGCTTTCAGTTCATCTTTAACCCGGCGCACGATATCCAGATACGGCATGCCCGGCTTGATCATCACCATGTCAGCCCCTTCCGCGAGATCCAGCGCCACTTCATGGAGAGCTTCGTCGCTGTTAGCCGGGTCCATCTGGTAGCTGAACTTGTTGCTCTTACCCAGGTTACCGGCAGAACCGACTGCATCACGGAAAGGTCCGTAGTAAGCACTTGCGTACTTGGCGGAGTATGCCATGATGCGGGTGTTGACGTGGCCGCCGGTTTCCAGAATATCCCGGATACAGGCGATACGGCCGTCCATCATGTCGCTTGGCGCAACGATATCTGCACCGGCTTCTGCATGGGACTGCGCCTGTAAGACCAGTGTCTCGATGGTACGGTCATTGATCACGTAACCGTTGGCATCGATGATGCCGTCCTGACCGTGAGTGGTGAACGGGTCCAGTGCTACATCGGTCATGATACCCAGATCCGGCTGAGCGTCTTTCAGGGCTTTTACGGCACGCTGTGCCAGCCCGTCCGGGTTGTAGGCTTCTTCAGCAAATTCAGATTTTGCGGAGGCCGGAGTCACCGGGAAAAGGGCGATGGCCGGAATGCCCAGCGCAACCAGTTCTGCGGCTTCTTTTACTAACAGGTCGATGGTTAAGCGCTCAACGCCGGGCATGGATGGCACGGCTTCACGCTGGTTCTCCCTTCGATGACGAACATCGGGTAGATGAGATCGTTAACCGTCAGTACGTTTTCGCGCATCAGGCGGCGGGAGAAGTCGTCTGCACGCATACGGCGCATACGGGTTTCAGGATAAAAGCGTTGGCTGTTGGTAAAAGACACGGGCGTTTTCCTTTGCGGAGTAGCTTTGTGGGCTACAGCATCATTTAACTGAAATTAGATGACACCATTATGACAGAACTCTTGGAGTGGGCGGAATAGTTAATCGACGAAGGTTATCGTCGTGTGATGTGTGGCAATAATTGGTTTTGTCGCTGGCGCGACGGTGGGTAGATTCGGGGGCTGGTTTACTTCTTTATTGTGGTGCTGAATTTTTATTTCGGATGATCATTTTCGACATCGTCGACTCAAGACCTTTAAACGGCTAACGCTTGTAAATAAGAGTTCTTAAGAATCTAAAGGTCGCCTTATAGCGAGTCCGGCTGCGCGGGATACCCTGCGCATTTTGAGCCTATCGTTTTTCTTGTGCTGAATTTTTACTTGAGATGATCTTTTCGACTTCGTCGACTCAAGACCTTTAAACGGCTAAAGGTCTTAAGAATCTAAAGGCCGCCCCACTACTTGCCCGGCTTCGCCGGGTTCCTGCGTGTTTCGTGGTTGAATGGCATCGCAAAAACTCAGTCGCTGCGCTCCTTCAAACAGTTTGCGCTGCTGATCATTCAGCCACTGCAATACTCGGCGTCGCAGAAGGGGAAGCTGAGGCCGTGCCAGTAGGGAAAGATTTATTTAAGCCTATAGAGATCAACCAGTTTTCTGCGTCTAGATTTCCGTATAAGGGATGAATTGAAGTTATCGTAAATTATGGCAGGCTGGACTGGTGTGCATGAGTGACAGGTACTTCAAACCACTTATTAAGGATGGATGTCTTTATTCTCCTGTCTGTTGTCTTTTTCAGTATGCCTAAATAGACTTATACTCTTATCAAATCAGCATGTTAGATTGTTGGACCCTCATGGATATTGAAGAAATCTATATTTTTCTGATCGAAGAAAGCGGAGTAAGAAAATCTCAACTGTCTCCAGAAGTGGATCTCAGATATGACTTAGGTATAGAGGCTGATGATTTTGCAGATCTTATCGATTCATTTTCTGAGAAATACTGCGTGAATATGGAGGTGTATCTTTGGTACTTCCACCATGGGGAAGAAGGCTGGAATTTGGGGGCATTATTCTTTAAGCCGCCTTATGAACAAGTTATAACCATTAAAGTAACTCCTCAAATGCTGCTTGAGTCAGCATTGTTGAAAAAGTGGCCAATAAACTATCCTGAGCATCATCTTACAAAAGGACGTCCGGACATCACTTTTAATCAGGTATTTTTGCTTGGGATCGTTATGGCAGGTGGTCTGATATGGTTATGGTGAAATTTCATATAAACAATTGATTTAATTTGTTTAATGTTTGTTGGGTAACGAGGTCAGGTCTTGTTTTTGCTTTAACTAAGCTCATCACATGAAGTTGGCACCCCTCTTCCCCTTATGCGCTGCCGAGCATTGCAGTGGCTGAATGATCAGTATCGCAAACTGTTTGAGAGCGCGCAGCGGTCGAGTTTTGCGATGCCATTCAGACACGAAACGCGCAGGGTATCCGGCGTAGCCGGACAAGCATTGGGGCGGCCTTTAGATTCTTAAGACCTTTAGCCGTTTAAAGGTCTTGAGTCGCGTAAGCGAAAAAGATCATCTGAAACCTCAGCCGGCAGGCTAATAAAGAAATACACCTAACCATCAGCCTGCCATTCGACGAAGTCGAACACCCCCATTCCTGAACTGCAGTAGCAAAGGGAACCAAGAAAAACCAAAAAAACGGCCGCACTAAGGCGACCGTTTAATAGCAAAAGAGCGATCAGAGGCGCACCTCGATCCCCTTCTCCTGCATGTACTTCTTGGCTTCCGGAATACTGTATTCATTGAAATGGAAGATAGACGCCGCCAAAACCGCATCCGCCTTACCTTCAATACAGCCGTCAACCAGATGATCCAGGTTACCTACCCCGCCAGAAGCGATTACCGGAACGTTAACCGCTTCACTGATTGCACGGGTCACACCCAGATCGTAACCGTTTTTCACACCGTCCTGATCCATCGAGGTCAGCAGGATTTCCCCTGCCCCCAGATCAACCATCTTCTTCGCCCATTCAACCGCATCAATGCCGGTTGGTTTGCGGCCGCCGTGGGTGAAGATTTCACTTATCGGCTTCGCCGGGCTGGGAGACTTTCTTGGCGTCGATGGCTACCACGATGCACTGCGAGCCAAAACGCTCAGCGGCTTCGCGAACAAATTCAGGGTTGAACACCGCTGCGCTGTTGATGGATACCTTGTCGGCACCGGCATTCAACATAGTGCGGATATCGTCACAGGTGCGGATACCGCCGCCAACCGTCAGTGGAATGAATACCTGTGAAGCCATGCGCTCAACCGTGTGAACCATGGTGTCACGGCCTTCGTGGGTGGCAGTGATGTCCAGAAAGGTGATTTCGTCTGCGCCCTGCTCGTCGTAGCGCTTGGCTACTTCAACCGGGTCGCCGGCGTCACGGATGTCGACGAACTGCACGCCTTTGACCACGCGGCCGTTCTCAACATCTAAACAGGGAATAATGCGTTTTGCTAAAGCCATAATGCGTGCCCTTATACCTTGCCGTTCCAGCTGAGGAAGTTTTTCAGTAACTGCAGACCTACAGTATGGCTCTTTCCGGGTGGAACTGTGTGGTGAACACGTTATCCCGGGCCATAGCGACGTCGCAGTCCACTCCGTAACGGGTGCGGCCGGCAACCAGGTCTGCCTGCTGAGCTTTCACGTAGTAGCTGTGTACGAAGTAAAAACGGCTGTCGTCCGGAATGTTCGCCCACAGAGGGTGATCGATGGTCTGAGACACCTGATTCCAGCCCATATGCGGAACTTTCAGGCGCTCGCCCGCTTCTTCCAGTTCGTCGCCGAAGTAGTTTACCCGGCCTTCGAAGTGGCCCAGGCAATCAACACCGCCGTTTTCTTCAGAATGCTGCATCAGGGCCTGATAACCCACACAGATGCCCAGGAACGGTTTGCCGGATGCGATGGCTTCGGCTACTTCCTGATCTACGCCTAAACGGCGGATTTCAGCCATACAGTCGCGGATTGCGCCAACGCCGGGCAGTAATACCCGGTCAGCTGCACGGACTTTGTCCGGATCGGCGGTAACCCATACTTCAACGCCGTCACCAACGTGTTCCAGCGCTTTGGCAACCGAGTGCAGGTTGCCCATGCCATAATCAATTACTGCAATAGTGCTCATTACTGAACCTTACTCTGAATAATTACAGGGAGCCCTTGGTAGAAGGAATCCGGTCGGCAGCACGGCTGTCGACTTCCAGTGCGTTACGCATCGCCCGGCCAAAGGCCTTGAAGATGGTTTCCGCCTGGTGGTGAGCGTTAAAGCCTTTCAGGTTATCGATATGCAGAGTCACGCCGGCGTGGTTAACGAAGCCCTGGAAGAATTCCCAGAACAGTTGCACGTCAAAACGGCCAATGTTGGCGCGGGTGAACTCAACCTTCATATCCAGACCCGGACGGCCGGAGAAGTCGATCACTACGCGGGACAGTGCTTCGTCCAGCGGGCAGTAAGCATGGCCGTAACGCATGATGCCTTTTTGTCGCCAACCGCCTGGGCAAATGCCTGACCCAACGTAATACCGATATCTTCAACGGTGTGGTGGTCGTCGATATGGTTGTCACCTTTGGCGTGGATCTTCAGGTCGATCAGGCCATGACGGGCGATCTGATCCAGCATGTGCTCTAAGAAAGGTACGCCGGTATCAACATCAAGTTGACCGGTACCGTCCAGATTAACGGCTACGCTGATCTGGGTTTCCAGGGTGTCACGGGTGACGGCGGCTTTACGTTCAGCCATTGTTGCTCTCCGCTTGGCGAATATTGCAGCGAGTCATGCTCGTATGTAGCTGCAGTATCCATGCTAGTAATTAGGCTGGTCAGCATTGGTTAGCCAATGATTCCAGAGGGCGCATTATACCCGCATTGTGCAGAGAATGCGCACCTCTTGATTACACTTTCGATATGCAGCCCGGTGGCTTTGTTAATACCGTGCCGGGGTTATTTGAGAATAGCTGCTCACCGGCCGGGAAAATTCCCCGTTGTTAAGATTTTCTTAATGCCTGACAGCTACTCTTTATGGGGTTATCATTCTTTATTAAACAGCTCTGCTTTCAGTCGGTTAGCGCTGAGCACCAAGGAGGATTCATGAAGACGTTATTGAAGCTGGTTGGCGGTTTAGTTGCCCTGCTGGTCGTGTTGGTGGTGGCTGGCGGGATACTGCTCGGCACCCTGTTTGATCCGAACGAATACAAGCAGGAAATCCAAAAGCTGGCGCTGGATAACGGCGGCGTGGAATTAAAAATCGGCGGTGATATCGACTGGTCGGTCTTCCCGTGGCTGGGCCTGAAAATTAATCAGATTCAGGTGAATTACCCGGGTAAACCGCAGTTTGCTGCACTGAATCAGGCGCAGGTAGCCGTTGAGTTACCCGCCCTGCTTTCCGGCAACGTGAAGATGAAAAGCGTGGTGCTGGACGGGCTGACGCTGGATCTGATTGCTGAGTCCCCGACTGATAACAACTGGTCAGCTGCGCAGACTTCAGATGCAGCTGACAGCTCCGCTGCAGAGCCTGCATCAGACAGCAGCTCAGACACGTCTGCGGATGCTTCAGCCGATTCCGGTGCCGCACTGGGGCTGGATATCGAGAGCATTGCGATTACCAATGGTCAGCTGACTTACACCGATAAAACAGCGGACAGCAAAGTTCTCCTGAATGACCTGAATGTGACCTCCGGCAAGGTGGTGACTAATGCTTTCTTCCCTGCCCAACTGAGCTTTAAAGCTGAGCAATATCAGGGCGGCGAGAAGCAGATGACGGTGGACGCTAAGCTTGATGCTCAGTTCTTCCTGAATCTGGCACAGCAGCAGTATCAAATTAAAGGCCTGACCAGCACGCTGGGATTACAGGGCGCAGCCTTTAACGGTAAAACCGTACCGCTGGAACTGAATGCAGATATCACTGCAGACGTGGCTAATCAGCAGGTCAGCCTGAAGGGCCTGACTCTGAAGTTGGCGAATCTGGCGGCGAACGGTGATGTCACTGTGAATAACTTTGCCAAGCCTGCATTCAGCGGTGACCTTGCGGTGGCCAGCTTTGAACTGAATGCTCTGATGGACGCATTGGGTCAGGCGGCGGTTGAAACCACTGATCCGAATGTGCTGAAGGCGATCAGCCTGAACACCAAACTGGCGGGACCTGCTAATACACTGGTGCTGGAGCAGTTACAGCTGAAGCTGGATGACACCACCTTTAACGGCCAGTTGGCATATAACCTGGCGGATGGTGCGCTGGCGCTGAACCTGAAGGGTGACAGCATTGATGCGGACCGTTATCTGCCGCCAAAAGCTGAAGGTGAAGCCGCATCGGGAGAAGCGTCCGGTTCCGGTGCTGATGCTTCTGCAACATCTGCCAAGGCTGGTGGTGAGCGCTATTCCAAAGAACCTGTTATACCGGTTGAACCACTGAAAGGCCTGAATGTAGATGCAACCCTGGGGCTGCAAAAGCTGCTGATTTCCGGCCTGACGGTGAATAACATCCTGCTGGATGTGTCTGCCCACGGCGGTCTGGTTAAAGCCAGCAAGATTAACGCTGATCTGTATGGTGGTACTGTGCGTAACAGTGTCACGCTGGATGTGCGTAAAACTCCGGTAGCGATGAACACGAAAAAGAACATCAGCAATATTCAGATCGGTGACCTGCTGCAAGATCTGGCACAGGTAGACCGTATTACCGGGTCTCTGAGCAGCAAGTCTGATGTGAATACCCGTGGTCGCTCTGTGTATGACATCGTGAACAGCATGACCGGTACCGCATCGGTAAACATGAAAGACGGTGAGATTAAGGGCATCGGTATCGCCCAGACCATCTGTCAGGGCTTTAATACCGTTGGCAGCCTGGGGCTGAACACGGAACAGGTGGATCAGTCCACGCCGTTTGCCAACCTGAACGGTAACTTTAAGATCAAGAACGGCCTTGTGGATAACCGTGATCTGAAGGCCGAACTGGATGCCATTACCGTGAAAGGTGCCGGCCAGGTGAATGTTCCGGCGTCTAATCTGGATTACCGTCTGGGCCTGACCATTGAAGAAAACCTGTTCAAGCAGACCTGCTCAGTGAACAACGCGTTGGAAGGTGTTGAGTGGCCGGTTAACTGTAAAGGCAGCTTTGATGATGATCCGGCGCAGCTGTGTAAGCCTGATCTGAGTGTAATCGAAGATGTGATTAAAGCTCAGCTGAAGAAAAACTGAAGGCCGAAGTGGAAACTAAGGCTAAAGAAAAGTGGAAGAAGCCCTGCAGGATAAACTGGGTGATGAAGCCAAAGGCTTATTAAAAGGGCTGTTCAATTAACACCACAACTAACCGTTCAGAACAAAACGCTGTATCTGAAGTAATCCAGCCGCCGTTTGCGGCGGCTGTGCTCGACTGGTTTGATCAGCATGGCCGTCATGATTTGCCATGGCAGGCTGAGAAAACTGCCTATTTCACCTGGTTATCTGAAATCATGCTGCAGCAGACTCAGGTAACCACGGTGATCCCCTACTTTCAGAAATTCCGTGAGCAGTTCCCGACCGTGCAGGATCTGGCGGCTGCTGATATTGATGACGTGCTGCATCTGTGGACCGGCCTCGGTTATTACGCACGGGCGCGGAACCTGCATAAAGCTGCCAAAATGGTGGTCAGCGATTTCGGCGGTGAATTTCCGGTAGATGTGGATGATCTGGAAAGCCTGCCGGGTATTGGCCGTTCCACCGCCGGTGCCATTTCGTCAATTGCCGGTGGCCGTCGTGCTGCCATTCTGGATGGCAATGTAAAGCGGGTACTGGCCCGTTATTACGCAGTGGAAGGCTGGCCGGGAAACAATAAGGTAATGCAGGAGCTATGGGAATACGCTGAGCGTAATACTCCCGCCAGCCGTTGTGGTGACTACACCCAGGCGATGATGGATATGGGGGCGACGCTCTGTACCCGCAGTAAGCCTGCCTGTCTGCTGTGTCCATTACAGACCGGCTGTCAGGCACTGGCGCAGAACCGTACCCATGAGCTACCGGCTTCACGGCCGAAAAAGTCTTGCCGGTGAAGCAAACCCTGATGCTGATCATAAAGGATGCAGATAACAATGTGCTCCTGTATCAGCGCCCGCCAACGGGGCTGTGGGGCGGCCTGTGGAGTTTGCCGCAAACCCAGGATCTGCGGGATGCCGAGCAGGAGACAGGTCTCAAGCTTGATCTGGACAGCGCTGAGGCTGAAGCTCCTTTGCGGCACACATTCAGCCATTTTCATCTGGATATTACCCCCATGCAGGTGAAGTTACGCAATACCCCTACAAATCGTGTCATGGAAGGTGCCGCGACACTCTGGTATAACATCAGCCAACCGCAAAGATTGGCCTGGCAGCCCCGGTTAAGAAGCTGCTGCAGGCACGTAAGTAATTCTGGAGAACATCATGACCCGCACCGTAATGTGCCGTAAGTACAAAGAAGAGCTGGAAGGTCTGGATAACCCGCCGTACCCGGGCCCTAAAGGTAAGGAAATCTACGATACCGTGTCCAAGAAAGCCTGGCAGGAATGGACTAACCACCAGACCATGATTATCAACGAGAAGCATCTCAGCATGATGGATCCGAAGACCCGTGAATTCCTGCAGTCTGAATTACAGAAATTCCTCGACGGTGAAGACTACGAAAAGGCTGAAGGTTACGTTCCGCCGTCCAAGTGATCATTTTTTGAGCGTTTTAACTGTCGGATTTCATAAACAAATCCTTTGTTTCGGTAAGATTGCAGAAAAGCACTAATTAGCTGTTGACACTGCGCCGCGAAATCAGTTTAATACGCACCTCTTAAGTGCCCGGATAGCTCAGTCGGTAGAGCAGAGGATTGAAAATCCTCGTGTCGGTGGTTCGATTCCGCCTCCGGGCACCACTTAAGAATTCATATCAAGCCTCGTAATCTCGACTAAAGAGAAGCGGGGCTTTTTGTGTCCGTAAAGTTACGCGTCGTGGTTCGACTTATTCGGAACCGGGCCTCCGGGCACCGCTTAAGAATTCCGATTAAGCCTCATTATTTCAGAAATGATAAACGGGGCTTTTTTGCCCGTAAGAAAACTGACGCGTCGTGGTTCGGCTTATTCGGAACCGGGCCTCCGGGCACCACTTAAGAACTCATATCAAGCCTCGTAATCTCGACTAAAGACAAGCGGGGCTTTTTGTGTCTGAAATTCCCGGAAGCGAAACCGAACCTGGTTCGATTATTCGCTTCGCTCACCCTGCGGGCTATCGTCGCAAGCGCCGATGTTTTAATGCGCTACGCGTATTGATCCGCGTCCGGGCACCACTTAAGAATTCCGATTAAGCCTTGTTATTTCAGAAATAATAAACGGGGCTTTTTGTGTCCGTAAGAAAACTGATGCGCCGTGGTTCGACTTACTCTTCATCAGCATTCAGCTGTTCTTTGTGACGTGTGCTCCAGTCGCACAGCATATCCATGATGGGGCGCAGCTCATCGGCGATGTAAGTGCTCGTATATTCAACTCTGGGCGGTACTTCGGCATAGATTGTACGTTCAACCAGATGATTGGCTTCCAGCTCACGCAGCTGCTGTGTCAGCATTTTCTGGGTAATTTTCGGAATACGCTTTCTGAGTTCGCCAAACCTCAGCGTGTTATCCCGCAGATGATACAGAATGATTACTTTCCATTTTCCGCCGATGACGTCCATGGCGTTCGTAACCGGACATTCCTGATTTTCAGAGCAACTGCCTGGATTTTCTAACTCATTGTTTTTATTCATTAGTTACCTTTAATAAACCTGGTTTACAAACGGTGCGTACTTGATCTGAAGATATCTGTGTCTTACGGTATATAAAATATACTAACAGTGAAAAAGCGGCCTTATGGCATATTTATACCATAAGACCGACAAGGATGCCTCAGACGTGGATTGCTGAACAGCAAAGGCTGACTTAACGCGTCAGGTCAGGGCTAGCAGGGAAGGCGTCTGCTGGTAACAAACTGCATGTCCACCGGTAACAAACTGCTGAGATCAGGGCTTGCGGAAAATAATTATTTGAACGGCATAACGCCGTTTCCATCCTAACCGGAGAATATTTGTAATGATTAAAGAACTACCGTACTTCACTAAAAGCATGGCTCTGCTCAGCTTATTGTTACTGACCCTGTTCATACCTTCACTCAGTGTGGCTGGCAGTGAAGTAGCAGCAACCGGTACACCTCAAAAGCCGGCATCTGAAGGGCGTGATGCAAAACCCATGATTAAAATCAGTTATCTGATGAGCCGTAAGGCCGGTATGACCCGTGAAGAGTTTCTGGATTACTGGTCAAATCAGCATCCGGCAGCCGGTGGCGAAGGTTCTTTTGAAGCGCTGGGCGTTAAACGCTACATCCAGCTGCACAGCCTGGATATCCCGGAGCGTGAGGCGGTTGTGAGTGTGCGGACAGGGCTGCTGCCGGAGTTTGACGGTGTGGCAGAAATCTGGATTGAAAGAGATTTTCTCGAGAAAGAATGGCCGACGAAAAAGGTGCAGGATTTTATTAAGAAGTTCTACGCTGATGAGCTGAATTTTGTGGACTGGTCCCGCTCAACCATTCTGGTGTCAAAAGAATTAGTGTACATGCCATAAAACCTTACTTCTGCACCTTGTGGCAGGGTATACCGGTGACGGGCCTGTTCAATGATGCTCAACTGTCCCGTCCTTCATATCCGGTAACAACATCTGATTAAGCCTGTCGTCCGTGACAGGTGGCTTGTCCGAATATTATCTGAAATTCATATAAGGCCCCGTGACTCTGGTTAAAAGAGTCATGGGGTTTTATGCCAGCCGCGTAATTCCACTCTAGATATTCACTTAATGGATATCATCTATCAGTTTTGGTCTATGTTATTACCTGTGGTTGAAAAATATACTTCGCGAATATCAGTTATCCAGTCCGTTTATATAGGTGTTTACTATGAAGTTACGCAAGTTGTGGCTTGCTTTGTCCGTGACCGCGGTGGCCAGTCTGAATATGACGGCGGTCTCACAGGTAATGGGCTCAGAATTAATCAGGCCAGCTAAATTACTGGTATTAACCAGCCCGGATGATGCGTCGATGCGTACCTTTCCTGCGGAAGTAAAGGCCAGCAGCCGGACGGAACTGGCTTTTCGGGTTGCCGGAGAGTTGGCGGAACTGGATATCAGGGAAGGTGAAGAGGTGAAGAAAGGGCAGTTACTGGCCCGGCTTGACCCCACAGACTATGACGTTGTCCTGCAGCGTTATCAGGCGGAATATAAGCTGGCTGATCAGCAGTTTCAGCGGATCAAAACCATGCTGAAGCGCAAGCTGGTGTCCCAGTCTCAGTACGATGAGAAGGCCGCTGAGCTGAGCATTAAAAGAGCAGGGCTGAAGCAGGCGCGGCTGAACCGGGAGTATACCGAGATTCATGCGCCGTATGACGGTCAGATTTCCCAGCTGCTGGTGGAGAACTATCAGAATTTACAGGCTAAGCAGCCGGTATTGGTGTTGCAGTCCAGTGACGAGCTGGAGATTGAATTCCAGTTGCCGGAATCCATCATCTCGCTGGAAACCCTGCCGGATGCCGAAGAAAGCCTGGCGGATGTCACCTTTGATGCCAACCCCAGTGAAGTATTCAAGGCGAAATACCACGAGCGTACCGCCGAAGCAGATCCTGCCACCGGTGCCTACACCATTACCATGAAGATGGCCAAGCCTGCATCGTTACAGGTGTATCCGGGGATGTCTGCCAGTGTCAGCTTTGATCTGGGTAAGGTCTTTGTGATCAATGCCAACGGCTTTGTTCTGCCGGTGGAGGCCATTATTTCTGCGGATGATCAGCCGGTCGACAGCAAACTGCGGCAGGTGTGGAAGGTGAATCCGGATGATATGTCGGTGTACCGGGCCGATGTCACCGTTGGCAGCCTGACAGCTAAAGGTTTGCAGATTGAGTCTGGTCTTGAGGCGGGGACATCATTGTGACTGCCGGTGCCAACTACTTACGTGAAGGTATGAAAGTTCGTCCGCTGAAGCGTGAGAGGGGCTGTAAGTGAACAGTGCAGAGTATTTTATCCGCCATAAAGTCACCAGCTGGATGTTTGTCCTGCTGCTGGGCATTGGTGGCACCTTATCGTTTTTCGGCCTCGGGCAGTTAGAAGATCCGCCGTTCACCATCAAGGAAGCACTGGTGATCACCACGTATCCGGGCGCTTCAGCACAGCAGGTGGAAGAAGAAGTTACCTATCCGCTGGAAAACCAGATTCAGCAGCTTGCCTGGGTGGATAAGGTGAAGTCTATTTCATCCCCGGGCCTGTCGCAGATTACCGTTGAAATTAAGAGTATCTATGCCGGTGATCAGCTCAGGCAAATCTGGGATGAACTGCGCCGTAAGGTGAACGATCATCAGGGCGCATTGCCACCGGGTGTGAATGCCCCTGGGTGAATGATGATTTTGGTGATGTCTTCGGCGTGCTATTTGCCGTTACCGGTGACGGTTACAGCTATGAAGAGCTGAAAGATTATATCGATTTCCTGCGCCGTGAACTGGTGCTGGTGGACGGCGTGAGTAAGGTCAGCGTTGCCGGTGCTCAGTCTGAACAGGTAATTGTGGAAATTTCCCGTATTAAACTGAATTCACTGGGTATTTCTATCAACCGGATTTATGACTTGCTGGCCACGCAGAACGTGGTGTCGAATGCCGGTTCGGTGCAGGTGGGCAGTGAATATATCCGTATTTCACCCACCGGTGAGTTTACCGATGTGTCTGAGCTGAACCGGCTGATTATCAGTGAGGCAGGGTCTTCACAACTGATCCGCCTGGGAGATGTGGCAGATATCAAGCGTGGCTATGCGGAAGTGCCGGATAATCTGGTGTCCTATAACGGCGAGCAGGCGTTGCATGTGGGGGTATCCTTCAGCAGCGGTGTGAACGTTGTGGACGTGGGGGCCGCACTGGAAAAGCGGCTGGCAGAGCTGGAGTATGAACGGCCAATCGGCATGGAGGTGTATACCCTCTATAACCAGCCGGTTGAAGTGGATGCCTCGGTAAACAACTTCATCAATAACCTGCTGGCGGCCATTGTGATTGTTGCGCTGGTGTTACTGGTGTTCATGGGCTTTAAGAGTGGTTTACTGATCAGTGCGGTTTTGCTGCTGACCATCATGGGCTCGTTCATCTTCATGAGTGTGATGGACATTAACCTGCAGCGCATCTCGCTGGGGCGCTGATTATCGCCCTGGGGATGCTGGTGGATAATGCCATCGTAGTCACCGAAGGGATGCTGATTAACCTGAAGCGGGGCTACACAAAGCTGGACGCTGCCCGGCAGGTTGTGACTCAGAACCAGTGGCCCCTGTTAGGCGCGACAATCATTGCGGTACTGGCGTTTGCGCCGATTGGCCTGTCCCCGGACGCTACTGGTGAGTTTGCCGGTTCGCTGTTCTGGGTGCTGCTGATTTCCCTGATGTTGTCATGGATCACCGCGATTACCCTGACGCCGTTCTTTTGCGAACTGTTATTTAAAGAACAGCAGCAGGATGCGGATCAGGCGGACAGCGATCCATATCAGGGCTTTGTGTTTGTGGTCTATAAATCGTTGCTGGATCTGTGCCTGCGGTGGCGCTGGGCAACCCTGACCGTGGTGCTGGGGGCAACTGTACTGGCCATTGTCAGCTTCTCACAGGTGAAGCAGGCGTTCTTCCCGCCTTCAACCACCGCGATGTTCCTGGTGGATTACTGGCGCAGCCAGGGGACTGACATCCGGGTTACCGCAGAAGACATGAAGGATATCGAAAACTGGTTGCTTGAAGACGAGCGGGTTGAGTACGTCGCGACCACCACTGGCCAGGGGCATTGCGTTATATGCTGACGTACGCGCCGGAGAAACAGTATGCCGCTTATGGTCAGCTGATGGTGCGAACCGTTGATAATACAGTGATTCAGGCGGTACTGGCGGACCTGGATCAGGAGCTGAAAGATAATTATCCACAGGCTCAGTTTAAGCTGAAGCGTCTGGAAATCGGTCCGTCGACCGATGCGAAAATTGAGCTGCGGATTAACGGCCCGGACCCGGATGTACTGCGTCAGATTGCCAGTGAGGCAATGACGGTGTTCCGGGATGATCCTGTGGCAACCAATATCCGTCACGACTGGCGCGAGCGTTCCAAGTTGATCCGTCCTGAGTTTCTCGAAGCACAGGCCCGCCGGGCAGGCATCAGCAAGCAGGATCTGGATGCCATGCTGCAGCTGAACTTCAGCGGTAAAAACATTGGTCTGTACCGTGACGGAACGACTCTGTTGCCGATCATTGCCCGGACCCCGGACAGCGAACGGCTGAACATCGATAACCTGCCTGACCTGACCATCTGGAGCCCCGCTATAAAAGCTGGATTCCGGTGGATCAGATTGTGGGTAGCTTTGATGTCGTCTGGGAAGACTCACTGATTGTGCGGCGCGACCGCAAGCGTACCCTGACACTGATGACAGACCCGGATCTGTTTGCCGACGATACGGCCGCTGCGCTGCTGAGCCGGCTGAAACCGAAGATTGAAGCACTGGAACTGCCACCGGGCTACAGCGTGGAGTGGGGCGGTGAAGACGAAAGCTCCCGGGATGCCCAGGCGCCTATTTTCAAGGCCATGCCGCTGGGATTCCTGGCCATGTTCCTGATTACTCTGGTGCTGTTTAACTCGGTGCGTAAACCGCTGGTTATCTGGGCAACCGTGCCACTGGCGATTACCGGTGTAACCCTGGGATTGTTGGCGCTTAACCTGCCATTTGGCTTTATGGCGATGCTCGGTTTCCTGAGTCTGTCAGGTATGTTGCTGAAAAACGGTATTGTGCTGCTGGACCAGATCAATCTGGAGCTGGATGCCGGCAAAGACCCTTACGCAGCGGTGTTTGATTCGGCGGTTTCCCGGGTACGGCCGGTGTGTATGGCGGCAATTACGACCATTTTGGGGATGATTCCCCTGCTGTTTGATGACTTTTTGCCAGTATGGCGGTGGTCATCAGCTTTGGCCTGGGGGTCGCAACCATCCTGACCCTGATCATTGTGCCGGTGCTGTATACCATGGCATACCGGATTAAGTATCAGTCGCAGAGTGAGATCAGCAAACCGTGAAAGTAGATGATTTAAGTCAGATTGATATGCGCCTGCTGGTGGCATTTAATGCCCTGATGGAAGAGCTCAGTGTGACCCGGGCGGCGGACCGTCTGTCGTCGTCCCAGCCTGCCATGAGCCGCAACCTGCGCCAGCTGCGTATTCTGTTTGCCGATGAATTGTTTACCCGCCAGTCTCACGGGCTGGCGGCAACCCCGGGCAGAACAGCTGCACCTGCAGATGCGGCCTTTGCTGGATAGCATTCTGCGGCTGGTGGCCCCGGCTCAGCTGGAGCTGAAAACCTTAAAACGCTGTTTCAGCCTGAGTATGATTGATCCGATTTCTCAGACTCTGATCGCGCCGCTGCTCAGCCATCTGCAGGAACATGCCCCGCAGGTGACACTGAAAATCCAGAGCCTGGAAGATTACAGCATGGATTTGCTGATTGCCGGGCAACTGGATTTTATTATCAATTTCGGCAATGAGGCGCCGGCGAATATTCATTCACGGATGCTGGCTGAAGAACGGCCGGTCTGCGTGGTGGGGCCGGATCATCCGCTGGCGGGCAACAGCAGTGTCAGTTATGAAGAGTTTATCTGCCAGAAGAAGGTGGATTTTATGTTGCCGGGGTTTTCCGATGAGAACCTGCCGGACTGGATGATGAATATTCCTGATCCCCATTTGCAAACCAATAATATGGTGACCGCCCAGAACGCTATCTGTGACGGGCAGCTGGTAATGGTTGGCGGGGAAAAACTGTCGCAGTTTGCGCCGCGGGCAGCAGAAACCGTGGTGATTCCCTTTGCCGCTAAAGAGAACATACCGGCGGTGCCAATGAGGTTGTTCTGGCACAAACGTTACCACGATGATCTTTCACACCGCTGGATGCGGGATCTGATTAACCAACTGATATTCAGTCAGTGTCCGGTGGCACGGCAGACGCTCTGAAGTGTTTTTAATTCCCAGATGTTTGTTTAACCGGCCGGCGTAAGGGGCGGAACACTTCAGGTTCCCACGGGCGCATTGCCACAATCAGGCTGGTACCATGACGTTCAGACTGCATGGCGGACTGATCTGTTTGGCTGAGGTCCGCAAATTTATGGTTCAGTTGCCGGATGTGGTTCAGCAGCTCAGTGTGCGAGCCGCGGGTCAGTAATCCGGACAAGAATAGCCTGATCTCATCTTCGCCACTGAACGAAGATTTCAGAAAGTCAGTCTGGATATGTTGTTCATAAAAACGGGCAATCGGTCCGTTAGGAATCCATTCAAACTGGCGGTCAATACGCAGCTTTACCCGGTTGTTGGGTAATAACTCAATGACTTTCAATTTATCCAGTTTAGCCAGTAAGCGGATGCCTTCATGCTCTTCAATGGCGTATTGGCCGATAATTTCAGAAAAGCTAAGACCGTTAATCAGAAAGTGGGCCAGCAATAACAGTTTACGGTCCGCCGCCAGCTCCTGCTCCTGTTGCAGGGTGAGGCGGAGGTCCGGCGCTGGCTGCGCGCCATCAGTGTGACTAGGTCGGCATACTCAAGATCCAGCCAGTCGCATAACAGATCCAACCGTTCCAGGCTGAGATTGTGTTCGGCAAACAGCCGCTTAACACTGGCTTCAGATAAATTCAGTATCTGTGCGACATCTTTGTAGGTTTTTCCCTGTTGTTTCAGTTCCTTTTCAGGGCGTCGATCAGTGCCGTCCGCTGAGCCATAGTATTACCCGTCGCAACTTTGAGTTGAATTATATAATACAGGAACAGAACAAATTGCCTTACCGGTTTGGCTTGCCCAATGTTGCGCTAAACAGCACCGGGGAGGAACCAATACTATGTTTACTGATAAGCCATCAACTCAACATCTGAATAAATCAGTTGGCAGGCTGAAAATCCTGCTGGGGCTGGTGCTGTTCGTCGGCCTGAGTCTGCTTGTTTCACAGCCCATAGAGCAGCCGCTGGAATATCACAGCTTTGCCGATCAGCGCTCTGCGCTGGGTATCACGAATGCCGCTGACGTCCTGTCTAATTTACCGTTTGTGATCGTCGGTTTGTTAGGGCTGATCTGGATGCGGCTGAAACCTGAGCTGGCATCCAGTGTCAGGGCCGGTTATGTCACCTTTTTGCCGGCCTGATTCTCACCGGCATCGGATCCGGTTATTACCATCTGGCGCCGGATAATCAGACGCTGATCTGGGATCGGCTGGCAATGACGGTCTGTTTTGCCGGGCTGGTCGCTCTGGTGATTGCCGAACGAATTGACCGGAAGATGGGCGCTGTTGCGTTGCCGTTATTACTGATAACGGGCGTGGCTACCGTTGTTTACTGGGGCTGGGTGGATGATCTGCGCCCTTACCTGTTATTACAGTACGGTGCGATGCTGCTATTACCGGTCATTATTCTGCGAACCCGGGGAACAGGTACCCGGTGGCTGTGGCTAGCCTTGCTGTGTTATCTGGTTGCCAAGGCGACTGAGGTGACCGATGAGCATCTGTATCACCTGACAGAACAGCTGATCAGCGGCCATTCACTGAAACACCTTGCGGCCGGTATGAGCGGCCTGATGATCGCGCTCAAGCTTAGATATAGCTGAGAAGTAGCTGAGCAGAAGTTAGGTCATATAAACAAAAAAGCCCTGCAGAAGCAGGGCTGAGTACGTCAGGAGATGATATGTCAGGTTCTGGTCGGTATATTCCAGCCTTTCTGTACCGCCGGGCGTTCACTGAAACGTTCCACGTAGGCGACAACATTCTTAAAGTTGCGGAACTCTGTTACTTCACCGGCTTTGTAGAAACTTTCGATGGTTTGCAGCCAGGGGCGATGGCGATATCGGCGATGGAGAAATCACCGGCAATCCACTCCTGACCTTCCAGTTGCTGGTTAATCACATTGAGTAAGCGTTTGGCTTCGTTAATGTAACGCTCCCGGGGCGGGGATCTTCAATGTCTTTACCGGCAAATGCGAAAAAGAACCCAAGCTGGCCCAGCATCGGGCCGACACCGCCCATCTGGAACATCAGCCACTGGGTGATTTTGGCTTTTCCGCCGGTCCGTTACCCAGCAACTTGCCGGTTTTTCCGCCAGATACAGCAAAATTGCACCGCTCTCGAACAGTGCGATTGGCTGGCCGTCCGGGCCGTCAGGGTCAATGATCGCCGGAATCTTGTTGTTTGGGTTGAGGGACAGAAACTCCGGGCTTTTAACATCACTGTCGGCCAGTGTTACCAGGTGTGCTTCATAGTCCAGGTCCATTTCTTCCAGTGCGATAGACACTTTTACGCCGTTCGGGGTGGGGTAAGAATACAGCTGCAGGATCTCCGGATTGCTGGCAGGCCAGCGTTGGCTGATCGGAAAATCTTCGATGCGTGTCAGGGTTGTTTCTGTCATCTGTGTATCTCTTTGTGCTGTGAGCGTTACCCGGGGAAGAGGTTGCTCATTGAGTGAGCTTAGATTATGTTTTGAATTAATCGGAAACAATTAGGTAATTTGAAATTGAATGTTCGTGATTTAGAGACAATAGGGTTTCGCACCCTGTCGATATTCGTTACCGTCTGCCAGACCCTGAACCTGACACAGAGTGCTGAATTACTGGCGTTGCCAAAGTCCACTGTCAGTAAAGAAGTCTCCCGGCTGGAAGAGCATCTGAACAGCCGTTTGCTGGAGCGTTCTACCCGAAAGGTCAGCCTCACCGAGGCTGGTAAGCTGGTCTATGAACGTGCCTTTCAACTGGTGGAAGAATTCCGTTCCCTGCGTCAGGATGTGCAGTCGCTGGAAACACAGGTGCAGGGGCTTCTGAAACTGACCGCTCCACCTGTGCTGGGTGAGTATTTGGCGGGGACGCTGCTGGCGGACTTTATGCAGCAGTGGCCGAAAATTACCGTGGCACTGGAATTGTCCTATTCATTTGATGACCTGTTTGCACAGGGCATTGATCTGGGATTCCGCATTGGCCAGATTGCCGACGACCGTCTGGTTGCCCGGCAGATCGGTTCGTCATCACGGATTCTGGTGGCCAGCCCGGAATATCTGGCACAGCACCCTCCGGTTAAAGAGCCGCAGGATCTGGCGGAACATAATTGTCTGCGTTTTCAGTACAACCCCACCGATACCGACTGGGTGCTGACCTGCGGTGAGCACACCTGCTCGGTGCCGGTGCGTGGCAACTTTACTGCAGCAATATAGAAGCGCTGAAAAATGCCGCATTACGCGGGCTGGGCATTACCCAGTTGCCGGTCAGCTCTGCTCGGGAAGAACTGGAAAACGGTTCACTGGTGGCGGTACTGGATGGCCTGTGTGTGCCGCCGATGCCAATTTACCTGGTGTATCGCAGCGGTGTAAATAAGCCTCGTAAATTGCAGGCCCTGCTGGATTTTATCGACCAGTGGGTCGCAGAAGGGAAATTCAGTTTTTCACAGTAGCGTCGTCCTAACCCTGCCTTAACCGTCTGACTGATTTAATGATGTGTTGGTAAACAAAAGGGTAAAGGATATGAAAAAATTGTTGGCTGGTTAGTGGCAGGGTTGATGACCGGTGCCGTACAGGCAGCGGACCTGCGGGTGAATGTTGAGAATCTGCAGTCAGACAAAGGCAAGGTCATTATTAAGCTGGTGAACCGGCACATGTATGAAGCTGAAGATGATGCTGCGGTGCTGCAGAGCCGGATCATTGCAACCGGGTTCCGGCGGTCAGCTACACCTTCAGAGAGTTACCGCCGGGGAATATGCCCTGCAGGTGGTGCATGACCTGAACAGTAATCATGAGTTTGATTACAACGTCTTTACCGGCCCTTCCGAGCCGTTCGGGGTATCCCGCATTCGCTGGGCGGAGGCAGATAATCTGCCGGACTGGCAGCAGGTGAAATTTACCCTGAATGAGCCCGTTTTCACGGCGAAACCTGTGACGATGACGGTCACGCTGAACGAGTAAACTCTGGCGGGCAGAACCGCACGCCGCTGATATCTTGCCCCGTGCTGTGAATAACCGGCCGACATGAGGATGGTGCTGGTTACCGGCTGTTTTAGGTGTGTTCAGGCGGATCTGTTAAACTGCCGCCAATCGTCTGAACAGTGGGCCGGTAAGTTGAGAACAAGCATGAAGTATTGGTGGCAGTCCTGTCTGTTGCTTCTCTGTGGAGCAATGTTTTCCCTGCCGGGAGCAGCGCAGAGCAATATTGTCTCTCTGGGGACTGGCGGCGTAACCGGTTTGTATTATCCAGCCGGCGGTGCTTTGTGCCGGCTGGTAAACCGGACCCGCAGCGAGCACGGTTTACACTGTGTGGTGCTGAGCACCCCCGGTTCAGTGAACAACCTGCAAAAAGTCAGCAATGGCGAGCTGGATCTGGGCATTGCCGAGGCAGGGCAGCTTTATGATGCGCTCCATGGCCGGGGCAAATTTCAGGAAGCAGATACCGAATTGCGGGCATTGTTCAGCCTGTATCCTGAATATATTTCGGTGCTGGTGCGCAGTGACAGCGGCATAGAGCAGTTTGCTGATTTACTGGGGAAACGGATTAACATCGGCCAGGAAACCAGTAGCCAGCAGATTACTTTCGGTGCGCTGATTAAAGCCCGCGGCTGGCAGCTTGAAGATTTTGCTGAAGTACATCGGTTGGCCCCGGCAGAGCAGGCCCGGGCGCTGTGTGAAAACCGTATTGATGCCACCTTGTATGTGGTGGGGCATCCCAGTGGCGCGATTAAAGAAGCGGTGCGGGACTGCGACAGTAAGCTGATCAGCCTCAGCCCGGCAGATATAAAAGCACTCACGGCCAATAATCCGCATTATTATCCGCAGATGCTGAATACCGAGTTATACGGCCTGACAGAGGGGTGCAGACCGCCGGTGTCAACGCCACCATGTTTACCCGGGCGGACGCTTCTGAAGAGGCGGTGTATGCGGTGGTCAAAGCGCTGTTCAGTCAGTTTGAACGCTTTCAGCGGATGCACCCGGCGTTCACCGGGCTGGATATCAAACAGATGGTTACCGCGCCGCTGGCAGCCCCATGCATCCGGGGCGGTACGCTACTTCCGCGAAGCGGGTTACTCTGATCAGTGAGCGTTCTGATAACCGATTTCCACCGGCAGATCAAGGCGGAAATGCGCGCCCTTTCCGCCGGCAGTGAATCAATATGGCCCTTGAGTAACTGACTCACGATATTAAAGGCGATATGCATGCCTAAACCGCTGCAGCCCTGATTCCGCTTGGTAGTCATGAAGGGTTCAAAGAGTTTCTGGTGCCAGCCGTCCGGCACGCCTGTACCGTCATCCCGATAGTCAATGATCACCCTGTGCTGTTCCTGCCGGATGGTAATGCTGATATTGCCGCCGGGCTGGTTTTCAAAGCCGTGCAGCAAGGAATTCAGAATCAGGTTGGTGAAGATCTGGTAATAACTGCCCGGATAACTGTCCAGCAGTAACTGATCCGGCCCACTGATGCTGATGTGTGGATGGCAGCGTTTCAGGCGGGGTTTCAGTGACAGCAGAATTTCATCCATATACTGCATCAGGTCGAAGGGCCGGCGCTGTTCGCTGGACTGGTCTACCGATACCTGTTTGAAGGCCCGGACCAGCTGTGCCGCCCGTTCCAGATTCTGGCAGATCAGATGGCTGCTTTCGGCAGCTGTGGCGGCCAGCTCATCGTTCGGTGCCGCTGCAGGTGTTCTTTGCCTGATCCGACAGGAATGAGGCGGCGGTAAAGCCAATGCCAATCGGGGTGTTGATTTCATGCGCCACACCGGCAACCAGCCCGCCCAGTGCGGCCAGCTTCTTCGACTCAACCAGCTGACGCTGGGTAGCCCGCAGGGTTTCCAGGGTATCGTGCAGTTCCCGGTTACGTTCTTCCAGCTCTCGGGTGCGGTCGGTTACCCGCTGCTCCAGTTCGGCGTTTAGCTTAGCCAGTGAGCGCTCGGCATCTTCCCGTTTACTCATATCGTGCAGCATGGATTCCCGCATGCTGTTCATGGCGTCCACCACCTGACTGATTTCATCATCCTTATGTTTTTTATTGCGTTTCAGGACCAGAGGAAGGTCCAGCTGATCGAGTTTCAGACGGCGGGCGTAGCTGGCCATGGTGCCCAGGTGCTGGGTAATCAGCCGGTGGAAGATGGTCAGAATGAAGATCGATACCAGAAATGTCTTGATGCCCTGAGACGCCAGAATCACCAGCACTTTGTCGGTTAAGCGGCGGTAGACCTCATCCAGACTGATCACCAGTGTCAGATCGCCCACCGGGAAAATGGTGCCGTCGGCGCCCTGATGGGTCAGGTGATAGTTACGTTCAACGATGGGACCTTCTTCAGGACGGCTGCCGGCGGAGTAGTAATCACCGTACTGGGAGCTTATTTCCAGATAACGGATATCTGGCAGTTGGTGTAAACCGTCCAGCTGAACCTGAATCTGTGCCGGGCTGATTTCCCAGAGGCTGTTGGACAGGCTGTTCAGTGAGCTGGTTTCAATCTGTTGCAGGCGCTCGTCGATGGCGGACAGCTCATAGCGATAATCCAGCCACAGCTGGGTGCCCGTGGCGATCAGGGTGATGGCCGAACTGCACAGCAGAATAGCGGCCAGCAGGCGGATGCCCAGAGGTTTCTGATAACGGAGCTGATTAAGACGCTGCAATAAGATCATGTGAACTGAGTGTGCCTGGTAATGACTGTGTGCCCATTGTAATTCTCCTTCTACCTTAAGCAAATCAGCCCCCGCTGCCAGTATTTTACCGTGATTGGCACGGCAGGAGGTTTTATTGGCATGGCTGGCGGTCATGGCTTCAGGATGTTTCTTTTATGTTGTAGCGGTTTCCTGACAAACCCGGCTGCGGTGGATAACTCCTCTCATTTACCGCTGCCGGCTCAAACAGACCCCGCCAGGCGGGATAATAACGATAACAAGGTATGACCATGTCTCTGAAGAACAAATTAGCAACGACTCTGCTTTCCTCTGCGGTAGGTTTCGCCGGTATTTTCGGTGCCACTGCAGCTAACAGCTCTGACCAGACCTACGTAACCATTGGTACTGGTGGCCAGACAGGTGTTTATTACGTGGTAGGCCAGTCTATCTGCCGCCTGGTAAACCGTCAGACAGATGATCACGGTATCAAGTGTACTGCGCCTTCTACCGGTGGTTCTGTTGCCAACATCAACGCTGTTCGTCAGGGTCAGCAGGACATGGGCATGGCTCAGTCTGACTGGCAGTTCCACGCACTGAACGGTTCCAAGCACGACACCTTCAAGGCACAGGGTAAGTTCGAAGATCTGCGCGCACTGTTCGCAGTACACAACGAGCCTTTCACCGTTGTTGCCCGTGCGGATTCCGGCATTGAGTCTTTCGATGATCTGCCAGGTAAGCGCGTTAACCTGACTAACCCGGGTTCCGGTACCCGTGGCACCATGGAAGTCATCATGGAAGAGAAGGGCTGGACTAACGAGACCTTCAAGCTGGCGGCTGAGCTGAAATCTGCAGAACAGGCACAGGCTCTGTGTGACAACAAGATCGACGCAATGATCTACGCAGTTGGTCACCCGTCCGGTGCGATCAAGGAAGCGACTACTTCCTGTGATGCAAAAGTAATTCCTGTTACCGGTGACGTAATCGATCAGCTGATTGCTGAAAATGATTTCTACGCGCCAGCAACTATCCCTGGCGGTATGTACAAAGGTAGCGACAGCGATGTGGCAACCTTCGGTAACGCTGCAACTATGGTGACTTCTGCCAAGGTTGATGCTGACACTGTTTACCAGGTTGTAAAAGCTGTTTTCGATAACTTCGACCGCTTCAAGCGTCTGCACCCTGCGTTCGCTAACCTGGATCCACAGCAGATGATCGCTAACGGTCTGTCTGCACCGCTGCACGAAGGTGCTGTTCGTTACTACAAAGAACAGGGCTGGATGTAAGCCGAATCCCCTCAAACGGACACGTTTTCAGATGCCTGCAACGCTCACTTGTCGATTATGGCCTGCAGGCATCTTTTACATGAGAAAACGGTCAGACGTTCTCCTGATCGGCTGACTGTTTTCATGTCCCTCGCAGAGAGCCTGCTCTCTGCCGAGCCCTCCATCAGCCGGGCACCCACAGACAGTTAGGTCTGAGGGGCTGAATACGGAGGGCTCTTTTTAGCCATGCTGTTTTTGGAGCTGATTATGACAACTACGCAAAACAGACAGGGAGAGGTTGAAGAGCAAGAACTTCAGGACATGGTTGCCGCCAATGATACCGGCGCCCGTATTCCTGAAGGCTGGCAGGGTAAGGTACTACTCGGTGCTGCACTGTTCTGGTCACTGTTCCAGCTGTGGATCGCCTCGCCACTTCCTTTTATGACTGGCCTTTAATCGGCAGTTTCGGCATTTTCAACGACACTGAAATCCGTGCAATTCACTTAGGTTTTGCCACCTTCCTGGCATTCACCGCCTACCCGGCGCTGACCCGTTCTCCACGTCATCATATTCCTTTGCTGGATATCGGCCTGTGCCTGATCGGCGCATTCAGTGCCTCTTATATTTTCCTGTTCTATGACCAGTTAGTCAGCCGTCCGGGCCTGCCGAATACGCAGGATCTGGTGGTGTCTGTGATTGGTCTGGTGCTGTTGCTGGAAGCCGCTCGCCGGACACTGGGACCGCCACTGATGGTTGTGGCGATTGTGTTCCTGACTTACTCGCTGGCCGGCCCTTATATGCCGGAAATCATTGCGCACAAAGGTGTGTCGCTGGAAGAACTGGTGAACCACCAGTGGCTGACTACCGAAGGTGTGTTTGGTATTGCACTGGGCGTATCGTCCAGTTTCGTGTTCCTGTTTGTTCTGTTCGGTGCGCTGCTGGATAAAGCTGGTGCTGGTAACTACTTCATTCAGGTAGCATTTTCTCTGCTGGGCCACATGCGCGGCGGCCCTGCCAAGGCGGCCGTGGTGTCTTCCGGCCTGACCGGGCTGATCTCCGGATCATCCATCGCCAACGTCGTGACCACCGGTACCTTTACCATCCCGATGATGAAGCGGGTGGGCTTTACCTCTGAGAAGGCCGGTGCTGTTGAAGTTGCATCTTCAGTGAATGGTCAGATTATGCCTCCGGTAATGGGGGCTGCGGCTTTCCTGATGGTGGAATATGTCGGTATTTCTTACGTACAGGTCATTACCCATGCCTTCCTGCCGGCGCTGATTTCCTACCTGGCACTGATTTATATCGTGCATCTTGAAGCGCTGAAACTGGATATGCAGGGCCTGCCACGCCGCGGTGCGGTGAAACCATGGCAGCTGCGTATTTTCGGTATGCTGACTGGCTTCCTGCTGACGGCTGGTCTGGCAGCGGCGGTGTACTTCGGCATTGGCTGGATTAAGCCGATGTTTGGCGATTATGCAGGCATTGTGATTGCGCTGTTACTGGGTGGAGCCTATCTGTTCCTGCTCAGCTATGCGGCGAAAGTGCCTGATCTGCAGCTGGATGATCCGAACTCACCGATGGTGCAGCTACCGGAAGTGGCCCCGACAGTTAAGTCTGGTCTGCATTTCTTATTGCCGGTTGTGGTGCTGGTCTGGTGTCTGATGGTTGAGCGCTTGTCGCCGGGTCTGTCCGCATTCTGGGCGACCGTACTGATGATCTTCATTTTGGTCACCCAGCGTCCACTGATTGCCTGGTTCCGTAATGAACAGGGTATCGCACATCGCCTGCGTCAGGGTGCGAACGAGCTGGTAGATGGCCTGATTGTTGGTGCCCGGAACATGATCGGTATCGGTATTGCGACTGCCACGGCGGGTATCATCGTGGGTGCGGTTTCCCAGACCGGCGTTGGCTCCGTGCTGGCGGATCTGGTGGAAGTGTTGTCCATGGGCAACTTGCTGCTGATGCTGATCCTGACGGCCGTTCTCAGTCTGATTCTGGGTATGGGCCTGCCGACCACGGCAAACTACATTGTTGTTTCTTCTCTGTTGGCACCGGTGGTTATCTCACTGGGCCAGGAATCCGGACTGATCGTCCCGCTGATTGCGGTGCATCTGTTCGTATTCTACTTCGGCATTATGGCAGACGTGACCCCACCGGTCGGTCTGGCCTCTTTGCCGCGGCGGCAGTGTCCGGTGGTGATCCCATCCGGACCGGTTTTGTCGCCTTCAGCTACAGCCTGCGTACGGCGGCGCTGCCGTTCCTGTTTATCTTCAACACCGATCTGTTGCTGATAGACGTGACCTGGCTTGAAGGAATCCAGATCTTCATCGTGGCAACCATTGCGATGTTGATCTTTACCGCTGCGACCCAGGGGTATTTCTTCGCCCGTAACCGTTGGTACGAAACTGTCTTATTGTTGCTGATTGCCTTTTCATTGTTCCGTCCGGGGTTCTGGATGGATCGGATCGTTGAGCCTTACCAGCAGATTGCGCCTCAGGCACTGGTTCAGGCGGCGGATGATATCGCCCCGGGAACCGAACTGCGCTTCTGGATTGACGGCGAGGATGCTGTCGGTAACCAGCGTTCATTCCTGGCCAATCTGGTGCTGGGTGAAGGTGCCGATGGCGCCGAGCGCCTGGCCAACACCGGTGTGGAATTGCTGGAAAATAACGGTAAGACCGTCGTGGACTTTGTTGCCTTCGACAGCGCTGCAGAGCGTGCCGGACTCGCCTTTGATCAGGTGATTACCGGTGTCGAGGCACCGCAGGCGCAACCTGCCAAGCAGCTGATGTACATCCCTGCCGGGATACTGCTGCTGGGGCTGATTGCTCTGCAACGGCGACGTCGCAATGCACTGGCTAAGCTGACTCCCGCCGAAGCGTAACCCGCAACGGCAATTATTATCCGGCAGCCCACAGGATGGGGTGCCGGCACATTCGAGGATTGAGTGATGTTTAAGAAAGTACTGGTACCGGTTGATGTGTCTGAACCTGAGTTTATTCAGGATGCACTGAAGCTGGCGCTGCGGGAAGTACAGGATAATCAGGCTGAGTTGCATCTGGTCACAGTGGTGTCCGGATTCAGTAACTCGCTGGTGGCCTCGTTTTTCAGTGAAAGCGATCATCAGCAGGCTATGACGGAAGTCGCCCGCAAGTTCAAAAATATGCGGATTCAGTATTGCCGGAAGGTGTTCATCCGGTACTGAAAGTGTACGAAGGATCGCCTGCGGAAATGATTATCCGCTACATCCGCAAAAAGGAAATTGATCTGGTGGTTATGTCCGCCCATCACCGTTCCCGAATGAATGAATTCCTGCTGGGCTCTGTCTCAGCACGGGTAGCAGAACGGGCCGGATGCTCGGTGATGCTGCTGAAAAACTGACCCGGTCAGTTTTACTTGTTAAGGGCAGGTTGTTTGCTATGTTTGTGAAGGGGAATTTCTCATAGCAGGCGTAATCTGCCCTGATTGCTGAAGGATCAGGCCTGAGCCAAAGCCGATTCTGATGGCCGGTCACTAAACCGCACAGACGGTGTGACCGGACTTCACTTAACTGAAACCTAACAACAAACGGCCTCAGGGGCCGGCAGACCGATGAACGTAACAGACGCATATCAACCTGTAACACCTATCGAATTCGTTTTAAAAATCCGTGAAATTGCTGCTGACAGCTGGTGGGTATACCGCCATGAAATCATGTCGGAGGTATGCTTAAGCATATGTCCCGGGTGGTTTTCTTTGGCCGCAGCCGTGAAGAAGCGGAACAGTGGATTGACCATCAGCGCCAGGAAGGCACTGTTTATCTGTTGTCAGAGAACTGAAGACAGATTGTGCACATGCCGCGCAGCTGCATGGCATGTGCTTTCACTTCCGGAATACAGGCCTGATCAGGCCTGAACCTTTCAGTCTTTGATCGACTGCTTGCTGCAGGTATGTTGCAGACTTTTCCTTACACCATAGTTGTTCTGCTCGGATTTCGGGCACTGAGATTCCTTACAAAATAAGGGTTTTAACGCCGTTACAGATGCAGAGGCAACAGGCAGCGGATGGCGCTCTGGTCACCGGCATCCAGCAACTGACCATCCAGTTGCTGACAGAGGCTGTGCAGCTGTTGTTGCAGGTGCTGGCTCCACGGGGTGCGGGTGAAAACCGGCTGACCATCAGGTTGGGTCAGGTTCAGCTGTAGCTGCGAGCTGCCGGATGCACTGACGCTGAGTTTCAGATCCTGTCCGCCGGCCTGCAGAATGGCCAGTTCAATGGCGGTGATCAGCAATTGCTGCAGTGTTTGCGGTGCACTCTGAATGTCTGACTGTAATTGTTCATCCAGGCTGTAATCCAGCAGCCAGCCTTCCCGGCGGCTCTGGGGCAGGAATATCTGTAACACTTCATTGAGCAGATTGCTGAGGCTTATTGGCCGGGATGCTTCTGTTGTAGCAGGGTTCTGCAGCAGGCTGACACTGTTATGCAGGCGCTGTTGCCGGGCATGCAGTTCATGGCTCAGATCCCGGGCAACCGGGTTCAGATCCAGTTGCTGCAAGCGGCGGCTTTGTTGCAGCAGCGGGGTGACCTGCTGTTGCAGTTCGCTGGCAGCAGACTGCAGTAAGCCATCCTGATGGTGGTTACCGGCAGGCTGATTCGATTGCTGGCGGGCGGTTTTGATATCCCGGTAGGAGCGTAATGCCACCACTACTGAGGTGAGCAGGCGTGAAGCAGACAGTTCGGCCTTACTCAGGTAGTCGTTAATGTCGTAGTTAACAATGACCTGGGCTTCCGGAGCATAGCCCGGGTGGCCGGTACGCAGAATGATGCGGATATCCTGATTATTCAGCTGGTTACGGATGAAATCCACCAGTTGTAAACCTTCGTGATCGGTTTCCATGACCACGTCCAGCAGGGCCAGGGCGATGTCTTGCTGGTCTTCCAGAATCTGCCTGGCTTCGGCGCCGTTCATTGCACTGATCAGTTCGATGCCACGCTGTTCGAATTCGTAGCCACGGAAGATCATCCGGGTAATGCCGTGAATGCCTTCTTCATCGTCAACTATCAGTACTTTCCAGGGGGTCATGTTCGCCGTTATCTGATTTCTGTCGGTTTTGCGTGATTGGTTATTTTGCCAGCAATTCCAGTGTTTGTGCCAGTTGTTTTATTTTTGCGTCCGCCTGCCAGTGGCGATAGAAGTCCATTGCCTCCTGTAAACAGTATCGGGCCAGAGTCGTCTGACCGTTGTGTTGCAGAAAGTCGGCGTAGCGTTCGTTAACCAGTGCCCGGTGGAAACTGAATTGCTGGCGTTCGGCCGCCTGTAGTGCCTGTTCGAAGTACAGGGCGGTGATCTGGCTGTCCGGCTGAAAGCGGCTTTGTTCAGCCTTTAACAACTGCAGCTGGCAGTTAAAGTTGTCCGGGCTTTGGGTGGCCCAGAGCTCCAGCCGGGAGATCAGTTGCTCAGTTTCCAGCTGACGCCGCCGGCTGATGGCCTGTTGCTGGCCGGCCTGAATCAGCCGCATCAGGGTGGTGCAGAACAGGGCTTCGCTGACGCCGAAATAGCCTGCCAGTTCGTTTTCCAGCCGGGCTTCCCAGCGGTACAGATCTGGCCAGAGATGTTGCTGATCCAGCAATAGTGCGCTGATGCAGCAACTGACCGCCTGCCATCCGTGTTGGTAGTTTAGGCTGGCCGGAGGCGGTTCTTTGCCCTGCAGCTGGTGGATGGCTGTCAGGACGGACTCTTCCAGCCAGGCAGCCTGTGTGTGCTGTTGCCGGTTCAGCATCTGTTGGTGTTGCTGCTGCAGTTGTGGATACAGTTCGTTCAGCGGTGTGTTGCTGAACAGGTCCAGATGGGCCGCCAGCAGTTGTCCTTCGCTAAGGGTAGGCCACTGATGGTGGTTGCCGGCCAGTTCCAGCGTATGGGCAAGCTGCTGACGGACTTCCTGTAACGGGGTGAACCAGTGTTGTACCTGACTGTTCAGGCGCAGGGCCGCGCTGCCTGTCTGAGCAGGATGGTTTGTACTGTCTGCCAGATGCATCGCCTTACTGGTAAAGCTGCGGGCCAGTTGCGTATCGGCACAGAACCAGCTGGCGACCCAGGCATAACTGCTGAAGGCAAATGCGGCAAGCGCAGAGCCCGGGTGCAGCAGGCAGTGCTCCGTCATCTGGCCAATGGCACAGGCCGCCAGTAATGGCTGGCTGAGCTGACGGGCCAGCAGGCTGATGTGCTCCAGCAGTTCCAGCTGCAGATTGTCGTCTGGCAGTTCATTGTGGCGGCTGTTGTGGCTGGAAATCTGGCTGATCCGTTCCAACTGGCTGAGCAGCAGGCTTAACTGTTCACCGTGTCCGGATGGTAATGGCTGATGATCTGTTGCCAGTTGCCGGCAGAGTACTTCAAGGGCATTCTCAGACCGGTTTTGTGCCTGGTACAGACGGGCCTGCAACAGAGCGTGGCGGGTCTGATAATGTGGCGGCAGTTCAGATGTGTCCGGCTGTTGCCGGATTGCTTGCAGGCAGTTATCTGCCTGGCGGATATCACTGCTGAGAAGGTGCAGCTCGGCGCTTTGTAATAGCAGGTCCGTTTGCTGAGAAGTATCGCTGGCATCGGTGACAGCATATTGCAGATACCGTGCGGCCTGCGCATAGTCTTTGTTTTGCCGGGCATGCTCGGCCGCCTGCAGGTTTAATGTTTGCCTGTGCAGCTCTGGCGGCGGGGTGTCCAGACGGTTCAGGTGTCTCAGCACCGGGCCGGGTTGGCTGGAATCTGCCTGCAAATCCTTATAGAGCGTTAGAGCAAACTGTCGGTGCAGGTGTTGTTGTTCGTCGTGGCTGAGTTGCCCGCAGAGAATTGTCTGCAGTTCAGGGTCGGCAAAATGGTAGCTGATCTGTTCCGGTGTATGTTCCTCACGGACAAGAACGCCTGCCTGTTCTGCCGGCCACAGATGAATGGCCAGCCGGGCGATCGGGTTGCCGGTCACCCGGGCCAGTTTTGATAGGTCGTTACTGACGCCACCTATGGCGGCAATGTCCAGCAGTTCACGGCTGAAACTGGTGAGGCTGTTCAGCCGCTGCCGAAAGGCTTCTTCCCGGTTGTCCTCCTGTAGCCAGTCGGCATCATTCACCGGCCCTGTATCAATGTTTAGTGGGTCGGGTATATGGGGTTTTATCTGTTTACGGTACTGGCTGGGGCAATGCCCATCCAGCGTTTAAACGCTTTCTGAAAGGCTGACTGGTTAGCAAAGCCCAGCTGAAACGTGATTTCTCCGAAACTGAACTGTCCCCGCTGGATAAGCTGCAGGCACAGATCCCGCCGGGTCTGGTCGTAAAGGTCCTGAAAGTTAGTACCCAGTACGCCCAGTTTGCGTTGCAGGGTGCGCAGGCTCAGGCCCAGTGTGGCGGCGACTTCTTCCCGACGGACGGCACTGCCGCCTTCTGCCAGCTGCTGGCGGATGAGGTTTCGGGTCTGGGCGATCAGTGCTCCCTGCTGGTTACTTTTACTGAGCAGTGAATCGGCAAATTCCCGGTGCAGCTGGTGCATTTCGCCGTTGGCATCCAGACAGCCCAGGCTGAGGTATTCACTGTTGAGCAGGACCTGATGCCGGGCTGCGCCGAATTCGACTTCTGCGGCAAAGAACTGTTGGTAGGGCTGGATATTATCCGGTTCGGGTAAGGCCAGCCGTACCGCATGCGCGGGTACCTGCCGGCCGGTGAGCCAGCGGGGCCAGTTCACCAGACAGGCGAGAAAATATTCGATAGTCCCGGGGTCGTTCTGATTCAGTTCCAGTGTCAGCAGGCTGCCTTCCGCTGTGTGTTGCATTTCCAGCACAGCCCCTTCTATAAGCAGAGGCAGGTAATCGATCAGGCTCTGGTAAGCTTGCTCCAGCGTGGTGGCTGTTGCCATCAGAAAGCCGATGGAACCCAGCAGCCGCGGCTGGGTGGCTTCTCCAAGGCTGAGGGTAATCAGCGGGTTGCCACTGGCTTCGGCCAGGGTTTGTAACACTGCAGGGTACCGGCTGACGGCAAACCGGGCACCGGGCTTGCTGAATTCCGCTTCGCTGAGGCCGGCACTGTCGAGCAGTTGCTGATGCAGGGTTCGCTCGCCCTGCTGTGGAAAGTGGCGTGCCAACTGTAAAACCGGTTCAAGCAGTCTGGCGGAGGCGCTGTTGGTCTGCATAAAAGGGGTTATCTTTGCCGCTGATGCGTTTAATTGCAGAAGGTGGCATGAATTTAGGTTATTCTCATGCCTGTTATCAGTAGCCCAGAATATCACAGTGAGTCAGTAAATATGTCCTTTCGTGCCACTTTGCAGTTTTTCAGCAGTTTGTGGCTGGTATTGCTTGTCAGTTTTCCGTTACAGGCAGCACCGGAAACAGCGTCTGATGCGGGGCGAACACTGCGCGTGGGCATGCCCCTGCCGGGGCAGATTCCGTTTTTCTGGCAGGATGAGACGGGGGCGTTTCAGGGCATTTATGCGGATACCCTGCGGCTGATCGCAGAAGACTTAGACGTTGAGCTGGATTTTATACCCTTGTCCCAGGCCCGTTTACAGCGTCTGTTCATTGCCGGAGAGATTGATATTGAGGCCGGTGTATCACCTCAGCTGGACGTGCCGGATGCGCTGCAGCAGGTGTCCCTCTACAGTATTCCGTTCGGCATTGTGAATGAGGTGATTATTTACCGCCCGGAACTGTCGTTTCCGGTGTTTATTCTGAAAGATCTTGAAGGACAGCGGGTCGCAACAGTGCGGGGGCGTCCGTACCGGATAACCTCATCCGGGAGGATTTTGCCAGCCAGTGGCAGATTGCGCAGCGGGTGCACCGGGGCTGGAATCAGATCGGGCTGATTAACGAGGCCACGGCGCTGCGGTATCAGTCAGAAGAAAACCTGAATTATGAGATTTCCCTGCCTTATGCCAGTAATGCAGTGACATTCCGTTTGCACCGTGCCCGCAGTGCCTTGCTGCAGCAACTGAATGCAAGTATCGCCCGGCTTGAACAGCAGGGCGAACTTGAGCGGCTGGTGTGTAAATACCGTTGCGGTACTCACTAATACCTGCCTCAGTAACACCGGGCTCAGTGAGACAGGCTGGTATTGAACAGATCTTCCAGTTCCTGACAGGCGTTGAGAAACTCCGGTAAACGTTGCATCACTTCGTCGATTTCATTCTGCTTGATCAGTTGTTCGATCTGCTGTGCCAGGTTATGCAGATAATGGGCTGAGAGGTTTGCAGCCATGCCTTTCAGTGCATGAATGGCATGTTGGGCGTGTTCGCAGTTACCGTCGTGCAGTGCGCTCTGCAGCTCACTGATCAGTGGCTGGCTGTCGCTGAGGTAGATTTCCAGCAGGCTGTGCAGGAAGCCTTCGTCCCCATGACCCGTTCCAGAGCTTCTGATTTATCCCAGCTGACAAGTTCTTCCTGATGCTCGCCGGTATCTTGCGGGGGTGCGATATCTGCAGTTGTATCGTTGCTTTGCGGGGCATGCTGATGCAGCCAACGTTGCAGGACGCATTCCAGATCAGCGAGTATTACTGGTTTAGTCAGGTAGTCATCCATGCCGGCGGTGATACATTTTTCCCGGTCGCCACTCATGGCGTTGGCGGTCATGGCAATGATCGGAATGCGCCGGTTTTCTTCCCCGCGTTACCCTCACGGATTTGCTGGGTGGCTTCGTAGCCGTCCATTTCCGGCATTTGGCAGTCCATGAATATAAGGTTGTAAGGCATGGCGCTGGTGGTGAGTTTACCAATGGCTTCCAGCCCGTTATCGGCAACATCTACCCGCAGTCCCAGTTTTTGCAGGATGCCGGTGGCGACCATCTGGTTAACCTTGTTGTCTTCAACCAGCAGCACCCGGTGCATGTGTTTCATGTTATGGGTGACCTGTGCGGCATTCTGAACCGGTTGATGGCGCTTGGGTTTGGGCTGTATTTCCGGTTCGAGCAGCATCAGCAGTGGCCGCTCAATGGCCGTGTTCAGGGCTTTGAGCAGGGTGGGGATGGTGATTGGTTTTGCGAAGTAGCTGTCGGCTACTTTTTCTGCATAACGCCGGGTTGGTTCGCAGTTCAGGGAAGGGGTCATCATGACCAGTTTGATGTGCTGAAGCTTTGGTTCGGAGTGCAGCCGGTTGGTAAAGGCTTCGCCGTCCATGTCGGCCATTTCCATGTCCAGCATCACCAGGTCAAACAGGGGCAGGCTGGCAAGCTGCGCCCGTTCCTGGCATTCCTGCATGGCAATGAAACCGTTAGCGGCTTCGGTGACGTTTGCCCCCAGATCCTCAGCTGCCGGCTGAGGGCGCTGCGGCAGTTGCTGTTGTCGTCCACGACCAGAATTTCCAGACCTTTAAGGTCTGTATCCGGTATTTTTTCATCCATTTCACTGCGGTTTAACAGCATATCAAAGCTGAAGCAGCTGCCTTTCTCCACAGTGCTGGTCACACTGATGCTGCCCTGCATCAGTTCACACAGCATTTTGGTAATGCTCAGGCCAAGCCCGGTGCCGCCGTATTGCCGGGTGGTGGAGGCATCCACCTGACTGAAGGAGTCAAATAACCCGGGAGTTTGCTTTCGGCAATGCCAATGCCGGTGTCAGTAATGCTGCAATGCAGCCGCAGGTCTTTGCCGCTGCTGCTGGCTTCTTCCGGCGACAGGTCGCTGAGGGTCACTTTCAGGGTGACATCGCCGTAACCGGTGAACTTAATGGCGTTGCCTGTCAGATTGGTAATGACCTGCCGTAATCGGGTAGGGTCGCCCCGTACATGGCTATGCCCCAGTTCGGTGGTGTCGAGGATCAGCTCCAGACCTTTGTCGTGGGCCTGCAATGCCATGGTTTCGGTAAATTCGTTGAGCATGCTGTGCAGGTCAAAGTCGATGTTTTCCAGATCCAGCTTGCCGGCATTCACCTTGGAAAAGTCGAGAATGTCGTTGATCAGGTTGAGTAAACTTTCAGCGCTGCTGGTGGCCAGGCTGGCCTGATGCCGCTGCTGTTCGTCCAGTTCGGTATCCTGTAACAGTGAGAGCATGCCCAGTACGCCATTCATCGGTGTGCGGATTTCATGGCTCATGTTGGCAAGGAATTCACTTTTGCCTGCGCGGCTGTTTCGGCCGCATTTTTGGCTTCGAGCAGGCCATCTTCGTAGCGCTGACGTTGTGAGATATCCCGGAAACTCCAGACCCGGCCCATGGATTTACTGCTGTTGATAATGGGCAGGGATACCTGTTCGAAGACTCTGCCGTCTCTGAAGGCCAGGGTTTCCAGTGCTTTAATATTGTCTTCTGCGTGTAGCTGCTTCACCCCTTCAAGGAAGGTTTTCGGATCGTTCATCTGGTCAACCATCAGGCTGAGTATGGCGTCGGTGTCAGCGTTGCTGAGCAGCTCATCCGGTACCTGCCACATTTCTGCAAAGCGCTGGTTGGCCTTGATCATCTGACCGTATTCATCGGTCACCATGATGCCGTTATCAGTGGCTTCCAGTGTGGCTTCCAGCAGGTTCAGGGTGTTCTGGATTTTCTTCTCAGATTCTTTGATGCCGGTGATGTCTTCAACGGAGACGAAGAATCCCTGCACCTCACCGTCGGTGTTTTTGTCCGGGGTATAGGTCACATTGACGAACCGGTTGCCGCCTTCTGAATAGGGAATTTCCGATTCGTAGTTGACCATCTGGCCGTTCAGGGCTTTACGCATGTAGGGGAGAATAAGGTTGTAAGCCTCTTCTCCCAGGCTTTCCCGTACATGCTTGCCGTGGAAATGGTCCAGCGGAACTTCGAACCAGCGCTCATAGGATTTGTTTACAAAGCGGTAGTGCTGGCTGGTATCCACATAGGAGAGCAGCTGCGGTGCATTGTGGGTAATGTCGTCGATGTATTTGCGGCTCTGGGCCAGCTCAATTTCCCGCTCACGTTTTTCCTGCAGGGCCTGTTTGCGCAGGTTGATCTCTTCATTGAGCCGGTCGATGGAGGTGGTCTTGGTGCCAAGATTCTCCGTCATTTCGTTAATGGCCCGTCCCAGATCGGTTATTTCATCATTGCCGGATATCGGTACCCGGTAGCTTAGGTCTCCTGAGCCAAGCTGAAACATGGCCGTGTGAAGGCTGTCGATGCGCTTGAGAATTGAGCGGCGCAGCATGATGAATAACACGACTCCCAGCAGACAGCTGCCCAGAAACGTTGCCAGAAACGCCCGCTGATTCAGGGTGTCGATGGGATGCATGGCCTGTTCCCGGTCAAATACAATATTGACGATATAGGTATGGTCACCAAAGCTGACGGATTGCTGCCCGGTGAGCTGATGTTCCTCCGGTGTGGCGCTTTCTTCCCAGTGATCGCTGTGGGTATGCTCATGATTACTGTCGGTATTATGGCTGAGGATCCGTTGTTTACTGTCGGTGACAAACGCGGCGTCGATGGGGTTACCGGTGTCGCTGAGCTCTTTGACGATATCATCCAGCAGAGCGGTATGAATAGTTTCCCAGTCGATGGAGACAATGACCTGGCCGACGATTTCGCCTCTGTGTTCAATATCCGTTGCAAACCACTGCGCATAGCCCCGGTTGAGACCGATAATCGCCAGGTAAGGGTCGTAGCCGATCCTGCCAACACTGACCGGCTGGCGGCTGCTGTCGGGAAGATACATGGGGTGTTCCTGTGCCCGTTCCAGTAACAGATCTTCCCCGCGGGTTTTATTGAGGTTTCCGTCCAGGGTACTGGCGGCAAAGACGCTACTGTCATTTTCTGTCACCAGTATGTAGTTAATGAACGGGTAGATAGCGATCTGGTCGTTAAGGATGGCGTTAATGCCCCGGCTTTCGTAAGTGCTCAGTGCCCGGGGATTTCTCTTGATTTGGCGATGGCCTGGGTGATGGCGCTGACATGTGTGGCTTTTCGTTAATCCGTGCGGCGGCAAACTTTGCGTCACCGGCGAGCCAGTTGTCGAGGTTACGGGTCATTTCACGGTCGATCCCGGAAACAATCAGGTAGCCGATAGCACTCATAATCAGGCCGACGGCAAGGGTGCCGGTGAATACGATTTTAGCCGTTAATTTCATTCGTCAGTCCAGGTCACATTGCGCAGGGCTTCCGGTGAAAGCGGTATGCCCAGATGATTAATGGTGTTGCGGTTCACCAGAAACAGAGGCGGATTTTGTATTTCAGATTCCAGTTTAGTCGGGGCTGTTCCGTCCCGCAGAATGAGGGCTGCTTTCTGGCCAGCCATATATCCCAGCGTGTAAAAGTCAGCCACCGGGCCAAAACTTGCGCCCTGTTCAATGCCTTTTATTGGAGCTCAGGACCGGTATGCCGTGTTCAAGAGAGAGCTCAATGAGGATTTGCTCTCCACCGGCCTGTATTAAGGTATCGGTGGTGGTCATAAAGGCATCAACCTGCCCGACAACCTGCTCTGCCAGCCGTTTGAGTTGCTGCAGGTTCTCCGGTTTAAATTCGACTACCTCAATGCCTTCCCGGCGGAACAGACGCAGCAGATTGGCGGACTGGATTTGGGAGTTTGCTTCTCCTTTCCGGTGAAAGATTGCAATACGGTTTACCTGTGGATAAATCAGCTTTAGCAGGTACAGATAGTGACGGATCGGCACGTAGTTGCTGGTGCCTACCAGATTGTTTCCGGAATATTCGAACGACTCAATCAATCCTGAGTCAGCGGGGTAGGTCACGATAGAGAATACAATCGGCGTGCTGCTGGGCAATACCTCTTTCATCACGGTGGTACCCGGTGTGGTCAGGAATAGACCAGATCCACCCCTTCATTGCGAAACGTTTCAGCGACCCGGGTTTGCAACTTTACATCGGCACCCTGTTCACCGGCGATGAATGTGACGTCCAGACCTTCAATAAAGCCGGCATTTGCCAGCCCTGCCTTAAACCCCGGACACTTTCCGGGTAACCGCTCAGGTGGCAAGACCGATACGGAAGGGGTTGCCTGCAAGGCGCTGCTGATCAGCATCAGGCAGACAAGAATGACTGCCCTCAGCCCCACGATACGGGGCCGTAATAAATATTTCAGATGATGCAGCGTCAGCATGAATATTGCCTCAGGTTTAATTCAGAAAAAGACCTCTGAATTAAACATAGGCAGGATCGGGCAGCCTTCCGCTCAGGAATGGCTTATGTAGGACGTTGCTTACCCAAAACGGTGAGCAAGTTATTCTTATCTAAGACTTTATAGCAGAAATCCCTGCCCCGGAGCGGGGCAGGAAGCGGTGGAACGGGTTAGTCGCCCAGTGCCAGACCTTCACGGCGGGGTCGGCTGCGCCGGTCAGTTTGCCGTTATCCAGAATGATGGCCTGCAGGCCGGAGTTCAGGTCACGAACGTTAACCTTGAACCCCATTTCCTCAAGAGCTGCTTGATACCCTTCAGCGGCGGTGCCTTTTTCCAGATCATAGGTGCCGAAGCGGTTGATCAGGTGTGGCAGGTCGATGGCCTGTTGAATGCCCATACCCCAGTCCAGATGAGCGATCAAAGTCGAGGCCACATAACCGATAATCCGCGAGCCGCCGGGTGAGCCGACTGCCATGTAAGGCTGGCCGTCACGCATCACGATGGTTGGTGACATGGACGAGCGGGGGCGTTTGCCAGGTTCGATACGGTTAGCAATCGGATAGCCGTTTTTCTGTGCCGCGAATGAGAAATCAGTCAGCTCGTTATTCAGCAGGAAGCCGTTACTCATTACCCGGGAGCCAAAGCCGTTTTCGATGGTGGTGGTCATCGAGAGGATATTGCCGGCTTTATCCACAATCACGAAGTGTGAGGTGGACGGCAGCTCAATGGCTATGTCGTCAGCCTGTGCAACCGCCTGTTCCCAGCGGGGCTCACCGGGAGCGACTTCTGTCAGGGCTTCCCTTCCTTAATCAGCTCAGCACGCTGGGCCAGATAGTCCTTATCCAGCAGGCCCTCAGGCATGGGGAGATAATCGCTGTCGGCCATATAGCGGCCGCGGTCAGCAAATGCCAGACGGGATGCATCACCGATAACCTGCCAGGCTGTCGGGCTGTCAGCGCCCATACCTGCCAGATCAAAATTGCTGCTGATGCCCAGAATCTGTCCGACGGTCAGCGCACCGGAACTTGGCGGCCCCATGCCGCAGATATCGTACTGACGATAAGGCGCGCAGACCGCCGGGCGTTCCTTCACGCTGTAGATCGCCAGATCCTGTTCACTGAGAATGCCTGGATTATCTTCAATACTGTTTACTTTGGCGACGATGGCTTTGCCTATCGGGCCGTTGTAAAGGCATCGGCGCCGTCTTTCGCCAGCAGAGCAAGGGTATCGGCATAGGCCTGATTCTTCAGCAGATGGCCTTCCTGCAGCGGTTTACCGTCAGCGCTGAAGAAGTAAGACCGGGTATCAGGATAGGTACTCAGGCGCTCTTTATCATTAGCGATTGCACCGGCCAGACGGGCAGATACCCGGAAACCGTTAGCTGCCATATCCTGAGCGGGTTTCAATAGGCTTGCCCAGTCCTGATTACCGTAACGGGCGTGCATATCCGCCATCAGTTTAACGGTACCGGGGGTACCGACAGAACGGCCACCCACAACGGCTTCGTAGAACTTAAGTGGTTTACCGTCGGCATCCTGAAACAGTTCAGGTGTTGCCGCCAGCGGTGCGGTTTCGCGACCATCAAAGGTGGTCAGCTGCTTGCGCTCGGCATCGTAATACACCAGAAAGGCACCACCACCCAGACCGGAAGACTGCGGTTCAACCAGCCCCAGCATGGCCTGAATTGCGATCATGGCATCCATCGCGGTGCCGCCGTTTTTCAGCACATCATATCCGGCCTGCGCCGCCAGAGGATTGGCTGCCGCCACCATAAAATCATTCGCCGTAACGGCCTGCTTGCTCTGCAGACCACTGGCTGTTTCCGGCGCAACTGAATCAGCCACCTGAGATGAGGCATGCAGTTGCAGGGACAGCAGCAACGATGCCGACAGAATCCCCAACTGCTTGCTGGCTTGAGTAATCATAATTGTTATTCCTTTAAGTTGAGTTACTTCAGCTGAAAATCGGCGTCCGGGCTGCCGCAGAAATCCGGCGTTCGAACAATATAGACGATGCGATGAACGGGGTACAGGTGGGTTAGAAAGACAGCCTACTTGCCTTAATGGTTGATGGGTCAGGCCTGCCAGCCGGTACTTTTACCAACCACGTCTTCCAGCATGGCGATTTCCCGACAGTTCCGCGAGAGATTGATCATGAACAGGCCGAAGTCATTGGGAAAATCCACATGTAAATCAAAGAACTGTGTGGCGCTTATTTGCAGTACTATGCTGTCATCAAAGGCGATTTCAGTGCCGCTGTTGGGGATCATGGCGATCATGGAGTCAAAGCCGATCTGTTCGCCGGCGAGGAAGTGACGGGTCAGAACATCATGGGTTTCACAGTGTTTGTAAAGGCGATATCGCCTTTCAGTACAATGCTGAAGCCGTCCACCGGGGATTCGTAAGGTTTAAGAATTTCCCCTGTTCCAACTGTACACAGACCCCTTGTGAACCATGTTGCGGATCATTTCGTCAGACAGTGCACCAAAGCTGGCCAGTTCCCTGAAATACGGGAGGCCGAATTCTTTCAGTAACGATTCTGCCTGTAGGGTTTTCATGGATTATACGGATAAGTGACGGCTGTTCTCTGAAGTATATACACAGATCGGGCGGATGGTGTGTCGCAAATTAGGATTTGCAGAATGTTAGAGGTGAATATCCGGTCAGCCTGCAGAGGTTTGTGGTGGCGGAGGGCTGTTTCGAAAGTCGGGCTGAGTCTGTTACGGCTGTGTCTTGCCAGGTCATAAATCACCGCAGAGGATGAAACTGTTTCGGCTTGCAATTCAAATGCATATGGGTAATTTATCTGACAGGCGATACAGCGCCAGCAATGGATATTGCGATTAATTATGCAGAAAAGGAATTCAGGAATGAGCCAGCCATATAAGGTTTTTGTCAGTTACCACCACGCCAGTGATCAGGCATACCGTGACCGGTTTGAGCAGTTGTTTGCAGATGACAGTAGCATCACGGTGTCACCATCTGAGCCCATCGGTGATATCGATGAATATGAAGCGCCGGAGTATATACGTCAGATTGTCCGGGATGATTATCTGAGAGATACCACAGTGACGGTTGTGCTGATCGGTTCGGACACCTGGCGGCGCAGATATGTGGACTGGGAGATTGGTTCATCTGTCCGGCATACTGAGCATAATCCTTGTTCCGGCCTGGTCGGAATTTTATTACCCTCGTATCAGCCGCCAGCACAGAGCCAGTTGCACACGGCTGCTTATCGGAATGCGGCAAATAATCATCACCGTAAATACTTTGAAAAACCGTTCCGCCACGGCTGGCTGATAATGTTAAGTGTGGATTCGCAAAGATCTACGAGTGGTCAGATGACTCTTCTCAGGTTCAGAAGTGGATTCACCGGGCGTTTATTAAACGTACCGAGATAACCCCGGATAATTCATTTCCGGGATTTATTGAACACCGCAGTGGGTCTGAATGGCAGCGTTAGCGGCGTTATTCCGCTTCTATAGTTAGCCCGCGAAGCATGCAAACATAAAAAGCCCTGAATAATCAGGGCTTTTTATGAAGCAAGTATCACTCAATATTCTGAATCTGCTCGCGCATCTGTTCGATCAGGACTTTCAGTTCCACAGCGCTTTGCGTGGTATCGCTGACGATGGATTTGGATGACAGGGTGTTGGCTTCGCGGTTGAGTTCCTGCATCAGGAAGTCCAGCCGGCGGCCAATCGGGCCTTTTGCTTCAGGACCCGTTTTACTTCCTGAACGTGGGTGTTGAGGCGGTCCATTTCTTCGTCGACGTCAGCTTTCTGGGCCAGAATGACCATTTCCTGTTCCAGGCGGGTCGGGTCCAGTTCGGCCTGTAATTCGTCCAGACGGGCCTGCAGGTTTTCCCGCTGCTTGGTCAGAATGCCCGGCAGCTTAGCGCGCACATCGGTGACGATGTCGGTGATGGCATCCAGACGCTGGTCGATCAGGTTGGCCAGTTCGGCGCCTTCCCGGCCACGGTTTTCGATCAGTTCGGCCAGTGCCTGGCTGAACAATTCCAGCCCGGCTTTTTAACCGCATCCATATCCAGTTTGGTGTCCTGCAAAACGCCCGGCCAGCGCAGCACTTCCAGCGGGTCCAGTGTCTGTGCATTGGGGATGATGCTGGCAACCTGCTGCGCGGCAGCCACCAGTTCGCCAGCGAAATCCTGATTGACGGTCAGGGTCTGGGACTGGGCTTCCGGTACGAATCGCAGGGTGCATTCAACCTTACCGCGGCTGAGACTTTTACGTAGCTGTTCCCGCAGCGGGCCTTCCAGATCCCGCAGACTTTCCGGCAGACGCAGGTGCGGTTCCAGGTAGCGGTGGTTAACCGAACGCACTTCCCAGGTAAGGCTGCCCCAGCTTTGTTGAACTTCCTGACGGGCAAAAGCGGTCATACTACGTGTCATATTGTCTTTTCTCGATTAGAATTCACATTTCCAAGACATTCTATCAGCCCGATTGGCTCGGCTCTATGTCGCAGCGCAACTCTAAGCAGAGATTTAGTATTCATGAGCTCTTCTATCTCCGATCAGTTACAAAACCTGGGTGTGGCGACGATTCGCCCAAGCAACCGCGACGCGGATCAGATGCGCGAGGTGAAAATCACCCGCCAGTACACTATGCATGCCGAAGGTTCGGTGCTGGTGGAGTTCGGTAATACCAAGGTGATTTGTACTGCATCGGTTGAGCGTGGTGTGCCACGTTTTCTGCGCGGCTCAGGTTCGGGCTGGGTAACCGCTGAATACGGCATGCTGCCACGGGCAACCGGCAGCCGCTGTGGCCGTGAAGCGGCCCGCGGTAAGCAGGGTGGCCGTACGCTGGAAATTCAGCGTCTGATTGGCCGTTCACTGCGTGCCTGTCTGAACCTGAACAAGCTGGGTGAAAACACTATTACTATTGATTGTGATGTCATTCAGGCGGACGGCGGAACCCGTACAGCATCAATCACCGGTGCCTATGTGGCGCTGATGGATGCGATTGCCTTCCTGAAAGCGGACAAGCACGGCGCTATGAAAGGCGATCCGGTTAAATATGCCATTGCTGCAGTGTCTGTGGGTATCTACAAAGGTGAGCCGGTACTGGATCTGGATTACGCAGAAGATTCCGATGCCGAAACCGATATGAACGTTGTGATGACGGATAAAGGCGGTTTTGTTGAAGTACAGGGCACTGCAGAAGGTGAGCCGTACTCTCGTGATGAGCTGAACGCGATGCTGGCACTGGCAGAGAAAGGCATTGCGGAAATTACCGCCATTCAGCAGGCGGCGCTGAAAAGCTAAACGTCGGATGAATGAATAAAAAGGCTGAGGATGTGAATCCTCAGCTTTTTTGTACCTGTGGCTTCTTGTCTGTGATTTTTAATAGGCGGCTTAGCTGATTTCCTGCCGGGCCCGTTGGCGAACTTCATCAAAGCTGACGGTTTGCAGGACTTCGCCGTTGCGGAAAACCGGTGTTAGCAGGTTCGGCTGGTTGCCAAGATCGTTTTCGCGGATGGTTTGCAGTTCGCCTGTCTGGCTGCGGATAACCGCCAGACGGCCTTTTTGGAGCGTTTGCCACTGTCAGTGACCGGGTCTTTATAAACATCCCTCCACTGGCCGGCAATGTTCACCGCCGAGGTTTTCATGGCGAAGTTGAGCGTATCGCGGTTGACCTTCTGCAACAGTTCGCCGCCCATACCGAAGGCGATGTTGTCGGCACTCAGGCCACGCTGTTCCATTTCTGCCAGAATCGCTGAAATGCTCAGGCGGGAGATGCCGTCCCCTGTATGACCCGCACACAGTCCGGCAGTACCCGGAAGCCTTTGCTGTTGGTGTGGTAGCCGAAGACCTTCATCAGCCGTTCCAGCGTCTCACTGACCACGCTGACCGGATCACCGCTGTCGGGGCGGACCACCAGTGTACCGCCGCTTTCGGTGACAGCATCGTGCAGTTCCTGCCCCCATATATGGTCGATGGCGTGCCATAAATTGTAAGAATCACTGACGACTGCCACCAGTTTGCCGGGGCCGGCGAAGGCATCCAGCATGTTTTTATAGGCTGCGGCTTCGTTGTCTCGCCCCCAGGCAGTGATGGTGCTGTGCTCAGCAGCAGGAATGGAGAAGCCAGCCATGTCTGCACCGTAATATCGGCGTGCGGCCAGCAGGCCACTGATGGTGTCGGTGCCCATGAAATTCACCAGATGCGCTGCGCCACCGATGGCTGCGGATTCTTCACTGCTGGCCCCCGCGCGCCGAAATCATGGAGTTTGAAGTCTAACCCGTCGCAGGTATCGGCGGTTTTCATCAGGGCGTGTTGAATGGTTTGGCGGCAGTGCCATGAAAGGGTTGCCACGGTCGTTGGGTACCACACGGCACGCAGCAGGGCGGTTTCGATGTAGCTGGTCAGCCAGGCACATTCAGGATCGGTGTTAATGACCTGCACCAGGGCCGTCTGCGTCGGGACCACGGAGCCTTCCGGCAGGGCCTGAATTTCCAGAGGCAGATAACCGTTGTGCTTCTCTATAATGTGTTGCCAACCGGCCTCATTGAAGGGCAGGCCATGGGCTTCAATGATGGTTTTTGCCTCATCGATATCTGCCGCCGTAATGGGCTTACTCAGATACTGCTGCAGGAACATCTGCAGGCCAAAGAACACGGTTTGTGTATATTCACCGCCACGGGCTTCTATATAGCTGGATACCAGGGTGGTTTCCGGCGGATATTGCCGGAAGTGTGAGGCCTTGTAGGAATCAGCATTAAGAATGATGTTAGCCGGGCTGAGGTCTGTCATGGGAAATCTCGCGAACCTGATTGTTGTGCTTGCGGGGGTATATTAAGAGAGTCCAACCCCTTCGTCACGCGAAGTTTAAAGAGTAGGGATGTACTGCCTGTTCAGACCGGCGCGCCGCGGTAATACATCCACAGGAACAGTGCACCGGCGCTGCGGTAAGGTGACCAGTGTGCGGTCATTGCGCGGGCTTCTTTTGCGCTGGGCTTGCCGTCCAGCCGCTTCAGTTTGCCAAGGGCGGTGACCACGGCGAGGTCTTCCGCGGGGAAAATGTCTTCCCGGCCCAGGGCGAACATCAGGTAGATTTCAGCACTCCAGCGGCCAAAGCCCCTCAGTTGAGTGATGGCGGCGATGGCTTCATCGTCCGGTAAATCTGCCAGTCCGTCGATATCCAGCTGGCCGGTGTTTACGGCCTCTGCCAGCCCGCGAATGTATTCAATTTTTCTGAAAGACAAACCCGCCGTCCGTAAGGCTTCATCGGAGTGGGCGTCAATACAGCTGGCCTGTAATGGTTGTGTGCCCTGTGTGGTGAGCAGGCTTTCTACCCGGCCCATGATGGCGGCCGCAGACTCTGTGGATAACTGTTGGCTGACAATAATATTCAGAAAGGTTCTGAACCCCGCCGGCCGGCTGCGGGGCGGCGGTGAGCCCAGTTCAGCAAACGCCCGGGCAATGTCGCTGTCCAGAAGCGCTAATGCCTGCAGACTGGTGTCGATCCGGGACTGATTCATGAATGTTCCTGCAGGGCTTTGTAGAGATTGTCATATAAGCAGGATAATCCGGCGAAGTAAAATGCGGTGTGCAGATCCGGCGTCGCCGTGCGGATGTACCGAAAATGGGCGTCAGGCCGCCCGGTATGCGGCCCGGTAAGGTTATTTATTTTTCCGGGCAGCAGGGGCAGCCTTTGTGTTCCAGCTCACGTATTGTTTGTTTTGGCCCCTTGGTCAGTGCCGCTTCCAGCAGGCGCAGGCTGCCGGTTGTCAGGTAATAGGTGTGGGCTATCTGCTGTTGATAACGTTGTTCCATGACTCACTCCTTAAAGCGTTGTCGTTCATCATGGGAATTACTCTATACTCATCCATAAATGATGATAATTGGCTATATTGGCAAATAATTAATCGAGAAATTCGAATAATGGATCATATCTCAGCAATCCGTGCTTTTACGCAGGTCGCGCGGCGGGAAAGTTTTCCGCCGCTGCCCGGGACCTGAATACTGCCGCATCGGTGATCAGCCGTTACGTTAAAGAACTGGAAAGTGACCTGGGGGCGCTTGTTTACCCGTACCACCCGCAAAGTATCTTTAACGGAGGCCGGGCAGAATTTTCTGGTCAGGGCTGAAGCCTTACTGGATGATTTTGACGCCATGCGGAAAGCACTCAGGCGCTGCACTCACAACCATCCGGAAGGCTGCGGGTGACTGCTCCGCTGGCACTGGGGCAAAACATACTGGCACCTCTGTTGCCGGAGTTTATGAAACGTTATCCAAAACTGGCGGTAAGCTTGCACTTTACCAATCAGGTGATTGATCTGGTGGAAGAAGGCTGTGATCTGGCGGTGCGTTTTGTGGCGCATCTGGAGGATTCCAGTCTGGTGGTCCGGAAGCTGGGAGAGTCGTCTTCATTGCTGTGTGCTACGCCAGCTTATCTGGCCGAAGCCGCTGTATTGCAGTCACCGGACGATCTGCCAGCCCACAGCTGCGTACTTTTCTGTGATGACGGCTCCAGCAGTTGGGAGCTGGCATCCCCGTCCGGGGAGCCTTTGAACATCAGAGTGAACGGCAGGTTGTCAGTGAACAGTATGGAGGCGGCCCGCACAGCGGCGCTGGGGATCTGGGGATCAGCTTATTGCCGGAGTTTCTGATTCGGGAAGATCTGAAAAAGGCACCCTGAAAGCGCTGCTGACAGAATTTTCGCCACCGGCAACGCCTTTCTATTTAGTCTATCCGCAGCGGCAGTTTTTGCCGATGAAGGTACGGTGTTTTATCGATTTCTGTGTTGAAAAGCTGAGCTGATGTCGCAGGAAAAGGTGATTTAAGGAATTTAGCTGTTCAGATTTGCCGTGCTGCAGGCCACGGCTGGCGGGTAATTAAGCAACTGCTTATTAAAAATCTATATGCATCTATAAGAAATACTCGTTAGGCAAGTGCCGCCGCTTCCGGTAGCTTATGATGAGGTACGGAGCGTACCGTAATCCGTTACGGCGTTTTGTGCTGTCTACTTCAATTTGTTGTACATCTTTATACACCCGGGCCTGCCTGGAGTTTGCTGAGACTGCTCTTAAAGGTCAGCAAATTTCCTGCCCGGGATTTTTCAGATTTCCAGATTTGCATGGGTCAGCAGCCAGTCGCGGAACGCGATGATGCTGGGGTTGTTGGCGTTTTTGCTTGGATAAGCCAGGTGATAGGCCCAGCGGCTGACGAAGGTCTCATCAAATAACCTCACCAGATGCCCTGCTGCCAGATGATCCGACACCAGCGCGGTGGAACACATGGCCACGCCCTGACCGTCTATCGCCGCCTGCATCAGTACGTTACTGTCATCAAGAATGCTGCCCCTACGTGGATTTACGCCATCCGCCCCTACCTGCAACAGCCACTGTGTCCAGGTGTAGTAATCGAGATCGTGCAGCAGTGGCAGATCCGCGAACTGGTGGGGAGAGGTAATCTCACCATGCCGGTGGAGAAACGCCGGGCTGCATACCGGGAAGAAGTCCAGATGGATGATCGGATAGGCTTCCAGACCGGGCCATTCACCGTTGCCAAAGGTGATACAGATGTCTACATCAGTCGTATCGAAATCGGCGATGACCTGCGAATAGTTAAACGACAGATCGATTTCCGGATATTGCTGGCTGAATTCCGGAAGTCGCGGTGACATCCATTTTGCGGCAAAAGCTGATCCCATCCGCAGTTTCAGCGACTGGCGGTTATGTTCCTGTAACAGGCCGCTGATAGCCGCGTCCATTTCATCAAAGCATTTGCTGAGTTTGTGCATCAGCTCTTCGCCGGGTTCAGTCAGTTCCAGCTTGCGGGGGTAACGCACGAACAGTGGCGTCTGCAAATATTCTTCGAGGGATTTTACCTGATGGCTGATGGCCGCCTGGGTGACGTGCAGTTCTTCCGCCGCCAGGGTGAAGCTGAGGCGTCGGGAAGCTGCTTCAAAGGCTTTCATGCTGTTCAGCGGTGGGAGACGTCGGGCCATAGGCAGTTTTTATTCCCAATTGTTATGAGGTTTACGTGTTTCAGTCTGTTTATTTATTAAACAGTTGTCCGGTGCTCGCTAAGTATCCGTATTTTTCCCTGCAGGGGTATGCGCTGTATCAATATTCTGCTGGTTTTTGGGCAAATAGATTTGGCGCTACAGTTTTTGCTCATGATATCAATGACTTATGTTAAGTGCTTTCGGATTAGTTTATCTAATCCGTGGGTAAGAATATATCAATTGTGAATTCAGCTGTGAAGGAGGAATATTTTCTCGAATACGACCTTAGAGTAGTTAAAAAGCGACCTGACAGGTCGTAAATAATAAGAAGTTTAAATATCAGGAGTGATCATGGCACGTAGATCTGGTGGTAGAAAGGCGATGCTGGCGCTGCGCAGTAAGCCGCTTGATAAAGATTCCAAGCCGGTTCTGCCCGGTGAAACCGGCGGGACATACCAGCCGCTGACCCAGGCGGATATGGAAGCGGTTGCTGAGACTGCTTTCAAAATTCTGGAAGAAGTTGGCTTTTCTCAGGCGACGCCACACTGCATTGAAACCTGTCAGAAAGTCGGCGCGGTTGTTGGTGAGGACGGCCGTTTACGGTTCCCCGTGCTGTCGTTGAAGATGCGATGAATAAGGCTGACCGTAATCTGAAACTCTACGCTCAGGACCCGGAGTTCGATCTGGATCTGAGTGGCCAGCGGGTACACTTTTCAACGGCAGGTGCGGCGGTAATGATCGCTGATCCGATGAAGAACGAATACCGTGATTCTACCGCCAGAGATCTGTATGACATGGCGCGGATCATTGATAACTGCGAACACATTCATATGTTCCAGCGTACCTGTGTATTGCGGGATATTGCTGATCCCCGGGAACTGGACCTGAACACCACTTACCTGTCTGTTATGGGGACTACCAAACACGTGGGTACCAGTTTTACCGAAGCGGATCATGTGGATGAAACCATCGACATGCTGGAACTGATTGCCGGTGGTGAAGAGCAGTGGCGTGCCCGTCCGTTCGTGAGCATGTCTAACTGCTTTGTTGTACCGCCGATGAAGTTTGCTGAAGAGTCGCTGGAATGTCTGCGGGTCGGTGTGGAGCGCGGTATGCCAGTACTGCTGCTGTCGGCTGGTCAGGCGGGTGCAACCGCACCGGCGATGCTGGCGGGTACTGTGGCGCAGGCCTGGGCGGAATGTCTGGGTGGTCTGGTGTACGTGAATGCCATCCGTCCGGGTGCGCCGGCGATTATCGGTACCTGGCCGTTTGTCAGTGACCTGCGTACCGGTGCCATGAGCGGCGGTTCCCTGAACAGGGCCTGCTGTCGGCAGCCTGCGCTCAGATGGGTAAGTACTTTGATCTGCCAACCGGTACCGCGGCGGGGATGAGTGACTCTAAGTTCCCGGATTATCAGGCCGGTGCTGAGCGGGGTTACACCGCATCCGCGGCGGCGATGGCCGGTGCCAACATCATTTATGAGTCCGGCGGTATGTATGCCAGCCTGCTGGGTGTTTGCCCGGAATCTTACCTGATGGATAACGATGTACTAGGTGCCTGTATGCGTATGACTAAGGGCATTAAGGTCGATGAAGCGTCCCTGAGCTTCGATACCCTTAAGGAAGTGTGTCTGAATGATCTGGGTCACTACCTGGGGTCCAGCCAGACCCTGTCAGTGATGCAGTCTGAATATATTTATCCGGTGATGAGTGACCGTGACAGCCCGAACGTGTGGCAGGAAAAGGGTAAGCCGGTGCTGCTGGAAAAAGCCATTGAGAAGAAGAACACCATTCTCAGCACGTATTTCCCGAAACACATCAGTGATGAAGTGGATCAGGTTATCCGTGAGCGCTACACCATTCATATTCCGGCATCGGAAATGGGCCGTTAAATATTCTGCAGGCAGCATGACTGCCTGTTAATGGCGGCCTGCACAGTGTGTGCGGGTCGCCGTTCTGCCTTTCAACGGGCATGAATTTAAGGAGAAGAATTGTATGCAGTCAACAGCAAGAGTTGTTATCGTCGGCGGTGGTTCACTGGGTGTGAACCTCATGTATCACCTGACTAAAGAAGGCTGGACCGACGTTCTGTTGATCGAAAAGGGTGAGCTTACCTCCGGCTCAACCTGGCACGCGGCGGGTCTGTGTCCGAACTTTAACGGTAATCACACCCTGTCGAAGATCCACGAATACACCATCAAGCTTTACGATGAGATCATTCCCCGTGAAACCGGTCTGCCGTCAACCTTCCACCGTACCGGCAGTCTGCGGGTAGGTTACACCGAGGTTGAAGAACAGTGGTTCCGTAACGTGATCAGCCGTTCCCGTAACGTGGGCTGTGAAATGCGCTTCATCAGCCGTGAAGAAGCCAAAGAAGTTAATCCGCTGATGAACTTCGATAACGCCCGTTGCATTCTGTACACGCCGAATGACGGTCACATCGATCCGACCTCCATCGTTATGCCACTGGGTCAGCTGGCCCGCGAAAACGGTGCCAAAGTGTCCCGTTTCAACCGGGTGATTGATATCAACCTGCTACCAAGCGGTGAATACGAAGTTATTACTGAGAAAGGCACGGTCATTGCCGAGCACGTGGTAAACGCCGGTGGCTGTTTCGCACCGGAAGTCGGCCGCATGGTGGGCGTACATATTCCTATCGTGAATCTGGAACACCAGTATCTGGTAACCGATGATCACCCTGAAGTGGCTAAGCTGGCCCGTGAAATGCCCGTTACCCGTGATTCCTGGGCGGCCAGTTATATCCGTCAGGAAGGTAATGGCTTCCTGATTGGTCCGTATGAAACCTCAGGTGCCAAGCCATGGGCGCTGGAAGGCATGGACTGGGACTTCGACCGTGGTCTGTTCCCGGGCGATCTGGTCCGTATCATGCCGTTCCTGGAACGTTGTATGGAACTGGTGCCGGGCTTCAGTGAAGTGGGTATCCGTACCATCATCAACGGTGCGATCACCCACACCCCGGATGATAACTTCCTGGTAGGTCCTGCGAAGGGGCTGCGTAATTTCTGGAACCTGTGTGGTGCGTCTATCGGTATTGCCCAGGGCGGTATCGGTAAGTATCTGGCGCAGTGGATGGTGCACGGTCAGACAGAACTGAACATGGCGTCACTGGACAGCCGCCGTTTTGATACCTGGGCCGATAAGAACTACTGCATCACCCGGGCGATCGAATCTTACGAGCGTATGTATTCCTTCGGTGCGCCGAACGACAACCGTCCGCACGGCCGTCCGATGCGAGTCAGTCCGATGCACACCCTGCTGGCACAGAAAGGTGCTGTGCATGTGGTGAATACCGGTTACGAGAAACCTTCCTGGTTCACTACTGATGAGATCCGTGGCGAAACCCATAACTGGGCGCACAGTGAAGCACACGCTGCCGTGGCAGAAGAATGTGCTGCTGTACAGAACGCTTGTGGTATCGCTGACCTGAGCGGTACGGCGAAGTTTGTGGTGAAAGGTCCGGATGCATTTGCCTTCCTGGATAAGCTGTCCTGTAACAAGCTGCCGGCGAAAGACGGCCGTATCACCCTGACCCTGTTCCACGCTGAAAACGGCGGCATCATGGCTGAACAAACCATCAGCCGGATCGCCGAAGATCACTTCATTCTGATGGGCGCAATTGGCTCGCAGGTGAAAGATTACCAGTGGATGGAATGGCACAAAGAAGGCTATGACGTCACCATCGAAGATATCACCGAGTCCTGGGGTGGCCTGTTACTGACCGGTCCTAAGGCCCGTGAAATCCTTCAGGAGCACCTGGACGAAGAGGAAGATATCAGCAACGCCGGTTTCCCGTGGTTGTCCTGCCGGATGATTCAGGTGGACTCAGCGGAAGTATTCGCCATGCGGGTTTCTTACGCTGGTGAGCTGGGCTGGGAGCTGCACATGCCGACCTGGCAGGTGCTGTCTATCTATGAATCCCTGTTCCACAACGGTGAAGCGCTGGGTCTGCGTGACTTCGGTGGCATGGCCATGAACTCCATGCGGATGGAAAAAGGCTACCGTGCTTACGGCCATGAATTCACTGAGGAAATTTCCGGTGCAGAAGCCTGCATGGATCGCTTCATGGATCTGAGCCGGGACTTTATCGGTGCTGAAAATATCCGTGAACGTCAGCAAAACGGACTGGAAATGGTAAACGCCTATCTGGTGTTTGATGACGATATTCCAGCGGAATGCTTCGGTAACGAAGCGGTCTGGGTTGACGGTGAAGTTACCGGTCTAACCACCGGTGGTGCGTTTGGCCACCGTGTCGGTAAGAGCCTGGCATTTGCCTACGTGAAACCTGAACACAACGTCACCGGCCAGCAGGTCATGGTGGAAACCTCTCTGGGTGAGCGTAAAGCCCACGTTGAGATGATGCCTGCCTACGATCCGAAGAACGAGCGTCTGCGGGTCTGATCGCCGGTATTCTGCAAACGGGAACAGCACCGCTGTTCCCGTCACAGATCACCCGGACATGCACTGGAAACAGTGCTTCTGCATAAGGCTTTCTGTTGCGGGAAGCCTTATGCAGAAGAAATTACACTGCCGTCACGACGGCCATCTTCCGGATAAAAATAGTCGGATTAAGATACTTTTGGAGACAATAATAATGAGCCAAAAAGATCGGATTTTTGCTGTTAGACCGCTTCAGCATGTTGTCATTCACATCTGCGCTTGAGCCGCTTGAGGTTGCCAATCAGGTCGCGGAAGAATGTCTCTATGAGTACTTCACCGCGACGGTTGACGGCGAAAAAGTTCGGGCGTCCACCGGCGTAACTACCGTGCCGGATTTCAGCATCGCTGAGCTGATTGCCAGCAAAGCCATTGATACGCTGATTGTTGTCGGCGGCTCCGAAGTCCCTGAACTGACCAATATGCTGGTGGCGCGTTTACAGCGCTGTACAGCCAGTGGTGTTTCGCTGGGTGGGGTTGCCAGCGGTGTGGTGGCACTGGCAAAAGCCGGTTTCTATGATGGCCAGAGCTGCAGCGTGCAGCGTGAGTTTTCTACCGTTCTGCAGGAAGAACGGCCACGGGTGGCGGTTACCCTGAAGCCGTTTACTACCGGCGGTGCGCGATTCAGCTGTGCCGGCGGTTGCGCAATGCTGGAACTGATGATTAACCGGATTGCTGATGATCAGGGCCAGGAACTGGCGCAGTCGGTTGCTGAAGCGCTGATGTTTGAATCGTCCATGATGGAACAGTCTGTTCATCTGCCAGACCCGGTGAAGCTCAGCCAGCCGAAACTGGCGGAAATTATCGCCCTGATGGAAGCCAATCTGGAAGAGCCGTTATCCCTGACAGAGCTGGCCGGTTATGTAGGTATTTCCCGCCGGCATCTGGAGCGGATCTTTAAGAAGCATCTGGACTGTACGCCGCTGAAGTACTACATCAAGCTGCGTTTACTGGCGGCCCGTCAGTTGCTCAAGCAAACCTCCCGGCCGATCATCGATGTGGCGGCAGCCTGTGGGTTTGTCTCGGCGGCGCATTTCAGCAAATGCTACAAAGCGCACATGCATATCACCCCTAAGGCCGAGCGTCAGGGAAAAGCGGTGCCAATTGAAGCGGCTGTGGTTACGCCGGTCAGCGATATTCCCGCAGCACTGCTGTACAACAGTTTCCACAGCGCACAAATGCGCTTCTGAAAAAAATATGTCCGTAATCAGGGATGCTTGCTGATATCCAGCAGCATCCAGCGGACAAACGCCTCAATATCCGGCTGTGGCCGGGTATCTTTCCGGTAGGTCAGACCCCATTCCCCCAGGTTGCTTACCGCGTGTTCACTGGGATGGATCAGCCGACCGGCTTTCAAGTCTTTATCCGCAAACGGGCCGTTCAGCAGGGCAATGCCTTCCCCGTCCATCGCCATTTCCAGAGCAATGGCGGTACTGTCGGTGCTGAGAGGGCGATTCGGTTGTGAGGCGCAAAACCCTGCTGCCTCAAACCAGTCCTGCCACTGCCAGCGTTCGGATGTCACCGTGATCAGTGGGTATTGAAGTATTTCTTCCGGCTGCAGATCCGTCTGATGATTCACCAGCGAAGGGTGGCATACCGGTCGCAGTGCAGGCCTGATCAGCGGCTCCCATGCCAGATGGGATGGCGCCGCGGAACGGTTGAAAATCAGCCCTATATCCGCATTGGTTTCGTCAAAGTCCTGTTCTTCAATACTCGAGATCAGCTGCAGTTCAATGTCTGGATGGGCTGCCCGGAAACGGCTCAGCCGGTGTGACAGCCAGCGGATAGATACCGAAATGTAGGTCTGAATTCTCAGGGGTTTGACGGCCGCACTGCGGCGCAGCATTTCGCTGCCATTGATCAGTTCTTCCAGTGCCCGCCGGGCGATCGGATAAAAGCGTTCACCTTCCGGGGTCAGTACCATCTGCCGGCCTTTGCGGTTGAAAAGCTTAACCCCAAGATTTATTTCCAGTGAAAGCACCTGATGGCTGATCGCAGGGTGGCTAAGATTAAGTTCCTGAGCGGCTTTGCGAAAACTCAGTAAGCGGGCTGTCGCCTCAAAGCCACTGAGGGTTTTCAGCGGTGGCAGCTTGCGGTGATTGATGGCTTTTTCCATAACAGAAACCGGCTCGGGAAGAAGAATGTTTAATGGTAATAAAACTTACCATAAAGAAGATATTTATCAATTGTGAGAGGTTTTTCCTCTGTGTCATTATGGCGGCTATTCACTGCTGCAAAGCAGGCTCTGCAGGTCGCCAGCCCGGCAAGGTTTTCATCGCCGGCAGGTGTCAGATAAAAGCAATAAAAACAGGATTTGAGTGATGACTGAAGAAACAACCCAGGCACCTTTGCCGGCAAAAGCTGAAGTGGTAATTATTGGTGGCGGTATCGTCGGTACCTCTATTGCTTATCATCTGACCAAACGTGGCGTAAGTGACGTGGTATTGCTGGAACGTCAGCAACTGACCTGCGGTACCACCTGGCATGCTGCCGGTCTGGTGAGCATGCTGTGGCCAACCCCGACCCTGACTAATCTGGCGAAATACAGCCACGAACTGTATGCCAGCCTGGAAGAAGAAACCGGCCAGGCCACCGGCTATGCCCGTATCGGCTCGCTGTCCATTGCCCGTTCTGAAGAGCGTCTGGAAGAACTCAAGCGTACCGCATCCATGGCGAAGGTATTCGGTGTGGATTCTGAAATGATCGACAACGAACGTCTGGCGGAACTGTATCCGGGCATCAACACTGACGGTGTGGTGGGCACCCTGTACATTGAAAAAGATGGCCAGACCAACCCGATTGATACCACCATGGCGCTGGCAAAAGGCGCGAAAATGGGCGGTGCCAACATCCGTGAGAAAACCAAGGTCACCGACATCATCGTTGAAGATGGCAAAGCCGTGGGCGTGAAGACCGATGCCGGTGAAATCCGTGCGGATAAGGTCATTCTCTGCGGCGGAATGTGGTCACGGGATATCGCTGCCAAAATCGGTGTGGATCTGCCCCTGTATGCCTGCGAACACTACTACGTAGTGACCGATGAAATGGAATCCATGAGCAAGCGTCCGGTACTCCGGGACTTCGACAAGGGCGTTTACTTCAAGGAAGACGCTGGTAAGTTACTGGTCGGCTGGTTTGAGCATAACGCCAAGGGCCTGCCGATGAGCCGTATTCAGGAAGACTTCTGTTTCGACCAGTTCCCGTGTGAAATGGATCACATTGAAGAGTACCTGATGCGCGGTATGGAGACGCTACCGGCCTTCGGTGAAGCGGGTATCCGTACCTGGTTTAACGGCCCGGAAAGTTTCACCAGCGATAACCTGCACCTGTTGGGCCCAACCCCGGAAGTGGATAACTTCTTCGTCGCCTGTGGTCTGAACTCTAAAGGCATTGGTGCCGGCGGTGGCCTGGGTAAACTGATGGCTGACTGGATCATCGATGGCTATCCGTCCGGTGATATCACCGAATGTGACGTACGTCGTCACCACCCGGTACAGCGTACCCAGAGCTACGTTGAACAGCGTATTCCGGAAGCACTGGGTCACACCTATGCCATGCACTGGCCGTTCTATCAGTACCACACCGCCCGGGATATCCAGCATTCACCGCTGCATAACGAACTGGCTGAAGCCGGTGCCTGTTTCGGTGAAGTGGGCGGCTATGAGCGTGCCAACTGGTTCGCCCGTAACGGCGCCAAAGCGGAGTATGAATACAGCTACAAGCGTCAGAACTGGTTTGATTTCTACCGTGACGAGCATCTGGCAACCCGTGAAAGCGTGGGTATGTACGACATTTCTTCATTCGGTAAGTTTGAAGTGGTGGGTAAAGATGCCATGGCGACTTTGCAGCGTCTCAGCTGTGCGGATATAGACGTGCCTGAAGGCAAGCTGGTGTATACCCAGTGGCTGAACGAGCGCGGTGGTATTGAGGCGGATCTGACCATTGCCCGGATGGGCGCTGAGCGCTTCTGGGTCACCACCGGTATCGGTTCATTTAACCGTGACTGGTGGCACCTGAAACGTAACCTGTTGGGTGATAGCCAGCTGACAGATGTTAGCCAGCAGTTTGCCTGTCTGTCAGTACAGGGCCCGAATGCCCGTAAGGTACTGGAGAAAATCACCGAAACGGATCTGAGTGCCGACGGCTTTATCTTCAGCACCGGGCGCTATGCGCAGATGGCCGGTGTGGAAGTCTGGCTGCAGCGGATTAGCTACGTGGGTGAACTGGGCTGGGAGATTATGGTACCGGCGGCGGATGCTGCAAAGGTTTACCACGCGATCCATCAGGCCGGTGCAGAATACGAGCTGTGCAATGTGGGTCTGCATGCGCTGAACAGCCTACGTCTGGAGAAAGGTTTCCGTCACTGGGGCCATGATATCGCCTCTGAAGACAACCTGATTCAGGCGGGCCTTGGTTTCACTGCCAAGCCGGACGCCAGCGACTTTATCGGCCGCGAAGCCTTTATGGCGCAGAAAGCTGCCGGTCTGCCGGATCGCCGCCTGGTGCAGTTCAAACTGAATGACCCTGAGCCGCTGCTGTATCACAACGAGCCGATTCTGATGGACGGTAACGTGGTGGGTTACCTGACGTCCGGTATGTATGGTCACTCGGTGGGTGGTGCCATCGGCATGGGGTATGTGAATGCGCCGAACCTGACCGCTGATGCGCTGGCGGCTGCCAGGTTCGAGATCGAAGTGGCACTGGAGCCGGTCAGTGCGACTGCTTCGTTGCGTGGTCTGTACGATCCGAAAGGCGAACGGATGAAGATGTAACAGGTAAGACCCGGACAGTTGCCGGCTGTGCTGAGCCGCAACTGTTCCTGCTCACCCCTGTGTTCTGTGCTACACAGGTTTTTGCCCGGTACTTCGTAAGGAGCACCGGGCTTTTGTTTTCTGCTGTCCGGTGAGGAATAATGCTGAAAAATCCCCGGATCAGATCATGAATCAACAGCCAGTGACAGACTTTGAAGCGCAGTTCGCGACTTTTATTCAGGCGGAAATGACCACCGATACGGCACATGACTTTAATCACGTGTTGCGGGTGGTGAAGACCGCCCGGCAGCTGTGCGCAGCGGAGCAGGCACAGGCTGAAGTGGTGATGCCCGCCGCCTGGCTACATGACTGTTTTACGTATCCAAAAGACCATCCGCAACGGCGGTTAAGTTCGCAACAGGCCGCCGATAAAGCCTGCCGGTTTCTGCAGGAGATCGGTTATCCACAGGTTTGGCATGATGCCATTCATCATGCCATTGTAGCGCACAGTTTCAGTGCCGGAATTCCGGCAGAAACCCTGGAAGCTCAGATCGTGCAGGATGCCGACCGGCTCGACTCGCTGGGGGCGGTTGGCATTGTCCGTACCCTGCAGGTGGGTACCGGGTTGCAGCGGGCTCTGTATCAGCCGGATGATCCGTTCTGTGAATCGCGGGCGCCGGATGACAGCCAGTTCACCCTGGATCACTTTTACACTAAGTTATTGCGGCTGGCCGATACCATGAATACCGCAGCCGCCAGAGCAGAGGCCCGGCGGCGTACTGACTATATGGAAGGTTTTCTGCAACAGCTGCACAGTGAAATATCCACTTAGTATTCAGCCTTTCAGACAAGGTGCCTGCTGCAGGTTCTCTGCCAGCAGATCCACGCAACTGCGGACTTTGGCAGACCCCTGTGGCCCCTGCCGGTGGATTATATTGACCGGCCAGGGTTCCGGTTCAAATTCGGGTAGTAAGCGGATCAGCTCGCCGGAGGCAAACTTAGCCGCCACCTGATAGGACAGCACCCGGGTAATGCCAAATCCGGCGCAGGCGGCATGAATAGCAGTGCCGTTATCGGAGGTACTCAGGCGGGGTTGGAAGTTCAGCGTGCGCAACCCTTCCGGGGTCTGAAAGCGCCAGTCCAGCGACGGGCTGGCATCAATCAGGTTATGCTGCTGCAGTTCACCGAGGGATTCAGGGTTGCCGTGCTCCTGCAGATAAGCGGGGCTGGCGCATAGTACCCGGCTGACGGTACCTACCCGGCGAGCCCGCAGGTTTGAGTCCGGCAGGTCGCCAATGCGGATGCCCACATCAATGCCTTCCTCCACCAGATTTACCCGGCGGTCTACAAACAGCTCATTAACCTGTACATCCGGAAAACGGCGCAGATATTCCAGCATCAGCGGCGCAACAAAACGGCGGCCAAACAGGCTGGGAGCCGTAACGGTCAGCAATCCGCGGGGCGCTGCATTGATACCGGCAGCGGCCTGATCCGCCTGCGCTAACTGTTCCAGCACCGCACGGGAATCTTCCAGATACCGGCTACCCACATCCGTCAGGTGTACATGACGGGTGGTGCGCTCCAGCAGTTTTGCTCCCAGATGATCTTCCAACTGACCAATGGCGCGGGTGACTGCCGGGGCGGAAATGCGCAGCTGGCGGGCAGCTGCGGCGAATCCCTGCTGCTCAGCAACGGCGCTGAAGACCCTCAGAAGGTGGAACTGATCCATGGACTGTCTGCCTATTATTTCATTTATCGTAATTATGAAATTAAATTTTAGGTGATTCTTTAATGAAATGTAATGGCTCATAGTGTCTTCACCCGCTGAGGTGAACGCGGGTTTTATAACCAGACAGCGCACAAGCGCTAAGGAGTGACACAATGAGCCGGATTAATGTTGTTGAACGTAATGCTGCCAGTGCAGAGCAGGGTGAACTGTTGGATGCGATTCAGGCACAGTTGGGCATGGTCCCGAATTTTCTGAAGGTGTTTGCTAACTCGCCAGTGGCGCTGAAGGCGTTTCTGGGGCTGCATGGTGTTGCCGGTGACGGTGAGCTGGACGGTGAAACCCGGGAGCGGATTGCACTGGCACTGGCCCAGACCAACAGCTGCCAGTACTGCCTTTCTGCGCATACTGCCCTGGGCCGTAAGGCCGGTCTGGAAAGTGCTGAAATTGCCGCGAACCGTGAGGGTGCCAGCCTGGATGATAATGCAGCGGTGGCGGTGAAGTTTGCCCTTTCTCTGGCGGAAAATACCGGTGCTGTCACCAATTCAGAACTGCTGGTGGTGCGTGAAGCAGGCTATAACGATGCTCAGATCGTTGAGATTATCACCCATGTGGCAATGAACCTGCTGACCAATATGCTGGCAAAAGCTAGCCAGGTAAGCATCGACTTCCCGGAAGTGGATCTGAAGTTGGCAGGCTGATCGTCAGCTTCTGACGGAGCGTTTTTAAAGTAAGACTGCTGTACTGTGAGAACCACAGTGCAGCGTTTCACCGATTCAGGAGGGGCCGGCTATGGGACACCGTTTTGCAGAAATAGTCTTTACCGAATCCGTGCTGGCGGAGCAGCAGCGGCACGGCAGCCGGGAGGCTTATCAGGGCTTTTGGGCGGCGAAGATTTCAATGGCCGGTTAAGTGCAGCGGAAGCGGGCTTTATTCAGGCCCGTGACAGTTTTTACATGGCGAGTGTCAGCGAAACCGGCTGGCCATATGTACAGCATCGTGGCGGGGCTGCCGGCTTTGTCCGGGTGCTGGACAAACAGACCCTCGGATTTGCCGATTACAGTGGTAACCGGCAGTACGTGAGTCTGGGTAATTTTCGCCGGGATAACCGGGTTGCGCTGTTTTTATGGATTACGTTAACCGTACCCGGTTAAAACTGCTGGGCCGTATCAGGTTGGTGGACCCTCAGGATCTGAAAACCCTGGCGGCGCTGGAACAGGCGGATTTCCGGGCGCCGGTGGAACGGAGCTATCTGATTGATGTGGAAGGCTTCGACTGGAATTGTCCCAAATATATTACCCCCGTTTTACGGAACAGGAGTGGCAGGCGCTGGCGGTGCCTGAAGTAGCAGCGCCGGTAGCAGATCAGCCGGTACCGGTATCTGACAATGTGTTGGGTGACGGGCCGTTAGGGCTGAAAATCAGCGGCGTTAGCCAGCTAACACCTGAGGTACGCAGTTATCAGTTGCAGTCAGTGAACGGGGAACCACTGCCAACTTTCAGCCCGGGGCGCATTTGCAGGTGCCTGTGCCGACACCTCAGGGTATCCGCATGGGGCATTACTCCCTGTGCGGCGCGCCGGGCAACCATGAATATCAGATAGCGGTTCAGGCTAAAGCGGATTCCAAACTGGCTGCAGCGCTGCAGCGCCATTATCAGTTAGGCACCCGGTTACAGATTACCGAGCCTCAGAATCATTTTGCTCTCCATGAAGATAACCGCCCGGCATTGCTGATTGCCGGTGGTATCGGCATTACACCGCTTAAATCCATGGCGCTGGCGTTGTTGCAGCGGGGAGCTGAGTTTCAGTTGCACTACGCCGCCAAAAGCTCTGAACAGATGGCATTTTACCCTGAATTGCAGAGCCTGCTGGGAACGGCTGATTACCTATTTCAGCCATGATGGAGAGCGTCTTAACCCGGCAGAGTTGCTGACGGACCTGGCAGATGATTGTCAGATTTATGCCTGTGGTCCGGAAGAGCTGCTGGCCAGTATTCGCCGTGCGACCCGTAATGCGAGCATTGATGATCGGTTACAGCTGGAAAATTTCAGCTGAACGGTGCATTTTACTCAGACTGTTACTGCCCCGGGGCTGATGAATGCTTACAGAATTACTGGCTGCGACCAACCATCAACCCGGCTGCAGACAGCATCATAACGGCGGCACTGCGGAACATTATTTGCTGTGCATGTAGCTGAGAGAGTAAGCGGCGAATCCGGACAGCGCCTGAAATATAGACGCCTCCTACAGTAAGTAGCACCAGAACGGTTGTCGGAATCAGAACCAGCCCCCAGCTGTGAAGGGTAATGGCATCCAGTGGGATTACCAGTGGTAGCAGCGCCAGATAAAAGGCGATGGTTTTCGGATTGCCCATTGTGATGGTTAAACCTGACAGACTGGCGGTGATAAGGTCTTTACGGCGGATAGTTTGTTCCGTATCCAGTGGCTGATGTTCCGCAAACCAGAACTGCCAGGCCAGATAGCTCAGGTACAGAGCAGCGCCCCAGCGGACGACAATAAACAGGGTATTCAGCTGTTCGGCAATCAGTGCCAGCCCGAATACTGCGAATGACAGATAAATCAGATCACCCAGAACTAAACCCAGCAGAAAGCTGAAACCGGTAATTGCGCCGCCGCTAATACTGCGGGCAATTAATGCGGTTATACCCGGCCCCGGGATGATGGCGGCAATGGCCAGTGCTGTGGCGTAGGCAAGAATCTGGCTTGGATCAAACATAGTCATTCCCTGTGTTTTATAACGGTGAAAAAAGCCCGGTGATGTTCCCTGCCGGGCCTGAGCTCAGAGTAAAAGTTCAGATAAGCGCTCAGATAAAAAAGACTGATACAGCCGTGGGGTAATCGCCAGGCGTTTTTAAAGTTACGCTGAAAATGTGCCTGATCAGCGAACCCTAGCTGACTGGCTGTATCGCTAAGGCTTTCACCTTCACGCAGTAATCGCTTGGCGGTTTTGATGCGCTGATCCAGCTGCCAGGCATGGGGTGACTGGCCATAAACCTTCTTGAAACTGCGGATCAGGTGGTAGCGGCTCAGCCCGGTTTCACTGGCAAAGCTGTCCAGTGACAGATTGCTATCCAACTGATCCAGAATCATTTCCCGTACCTGACGGACGCCAGCAGTATCGGTCTTCATCACCTCTTTATTCAGCGGTGCCACCGTTGCATACCGCAGGGCCAGATAGTCCATCAGCAGGCTTTCAGCCATGCCTGTATCCGGTTGTTGCAGGGCACTGAAAAGTGCGTTGAATGCCTGGTAGCTTTGCTGATCTGTGTCCAGAGGACCTGGAAATGACAGGTAATCCTGCCCCTGGCACTGAAATATTTCCGCCTGTAACTCTCCGATCAGCTGGCTGTCAATGAACAGCATCCGGTAGGACCATTCACCGTTATCCGGATTGCAGGAGTGGGCGTCGCCGGGATTCATCATCACGGTTGCTGTTGTCCCGATCCGGTGGCTGCGCTGGCGGTTCTGGTAACGGGCGCTGCCGGCATCAATGACGCCGAATGACACTTCATCATGGGAATGAACGCCGTAGCAGGCACTGGAATGATCTGCCAGACGCAGCTCTGCCTGCGGCAGCGATGGGCTGCGGGCAAAGAAGCAGTTATTACGGATGTCCGGTGCGTGGCTGGCAGTCATCGTCAGCGCCTCTGGCGGATTAAACATTAATGATGGTCAGAATACTGGCGACCAGCAGAGCCGCCATGACCCGGTTAAACATAACCTGACGTACCGGGTTCGACAAGTAGCGGCTGATCAGCTGCCCCAGCAGGGCCCAGCTGCCAACGCCGATCAGGCACATGGCAAAGGATACCGTACAGAAAATCAGTAAGAAGAGTTCCGCCGGTTGCTGGCTGCTGACGAACAGGCTAACGCCGGAAGCTGATACCAGCCAGGCTTTGGGGTTGAGTAACTGACAGAGCGCGCCTTCCAGCAAACGGGGCGGCTCTGATTGTTTATCAGACTGCAGATTTTCCGGGCGGGCAGAAGCAATTTTCCAGGCCATCCATAACAGAAAAGCACCGCCTGCGTACTGCAGAATCATGGCAAAGTCGGGAAACTGAATCAGTAACCGGTTCAGGCCTGCCCCCACCAGAAAAACGATCAGTGTATAGCTCAGGGTGGCGCCCAGCACATGGGGCAGAGCACCGCGAAAGCCATAGTTTGCGCCAGCTCCGGTGGCAACAATGTTCACTGGCCCCGGTGAAATGGCACCGACCAGGGCAAATGCCAGCATAGATAAAACGATTGTCAGCATGGAAGGCTCCAGAGGTAATGATGCTGACAGCTTAATGGGCAGTGATATTGCTGTATTGAACAAAATTGCTGCTTGGGAATGGCTCTGATGAACCTTTTCAGTTGCTGCCGGTACGGTTGGGAAAAGAGACGGCTACAGGGCCGGACTGACAAGATTTTTCAGCGCTTTTGTCGAGAGTAAAGGGGAATCGTTGTGGCAGATTTCGGGATATATCCGGCTTATTTCGAGTATGCGTTACTCATATTGGGTAGATGTAAGCGTGTTTTTCAGTGATTTGTTTGTCTTTTTGTTGGGGTTTTAGCGTTTTACGACCCATCAGGAAACTTCACGGAGGGCTGTGTAACTTTTTCAATAGTGTTTTTGTTATTAATAATCAGATGCTTACTGAGTTTTTGGTTAAGGTTTATTATGAATAATACAAATGATTCTATTGTTTTAAATCGTTGACTCATATGTATTATTCATGATGTACTCTTGCTGATATGAACTATGGTTTGTATTGGCGATACGTTTGTATTCCTGTTTGGAAGAACTGGTTCGGGTAGTACCGGTGTAACGTATGGCAACAGCATTTAAAGAAAAAAATAACGTATATATGTGGGTGCTTCACAATGATTAAATCAACTAAGGCGGCAACGCTGGCGTTTACTCTGGCTCTTGGTCTGTCTGCGCCGGTCGCAACTCAGGCGGCTGATCAGCAATTCATCACTATCGGTACCGGCGGTGTAACCGGTGTTTATTATCCGACTGGTGGTGCAATCTGCCGTTTGGTGAACAAGGGCCGTAAAGACCACGGTGTACGCTGTTCAACAGAAAGTACCGGTGGTTCTGTTTATAACCTGAATACTATCCGTGCCGGTGAGCTGGACATGGGTGTGGCCCAGTCTGACTGGCAGTTCCACGCATACAACGGTACCAGCAAATTTGCTGATGCCGGCGCTAACAAAGATCTGCGTGCGGTGTTCTCCGTACACCCTGAACCGTTCACTGTTGTGGCACGGGCTGACAGCGGTATCACTAATTTCGAAGATATCAAGGGCAAGCGGGTGAACATCGGTAACCCGGGTTCCGGCCAGCGCGGTACGATGGAAGTGCTGATGGAAGCCATGGGCTGGACCAATGCTGACTTTGCCCTGGCATCTGAGCTGAAAGCATCTGAGCAGGCCAGCGCACTGTGTGATAACAAGATCGACGTAATGATCTACACCGTGGGTCACCCAAGTGGTGCAATCAAAGAAGCCACCACCTCCTGTGACAGCAAGCTGGTAAATGTGACCGGCTCTGCTGTGGATAAGCTGGTTGCTGATAACAGCTACTACCGTACAGCGACTATTCCGGCGGGCATGTACCGGGGTAACGATGCAGATACCAACACCTTCGGTGTGGGTGCAACCTTCGTTTCTTCCACCGCTGTACCGGAAGATGTGGTGTATGCAGTGGTTAAAGCGGTATTCGAAAACTTCGATACTTTCCGCAAGTTACACCCGGCATTCGCTAATCTGAAGAAAGAAGAAATGATCAGTGACGGTTTGTCGGCTCCGCTGCACCCGGGTGCTGCTAAGTACTACAAAGAAGCAGGCCTGATGTAAGCAGCTATTGCGCATCGTGCCTGACGGGGTCTTTGGGAACCGGTATCGTTTTACCTGGCGACCGGGCCCCGTTTTTGTTGGACTGTTATGTGCTGACCCTTTGAGGCTCGGTGCGTAACTTCCCTTAGCGTATATGGGGAAATTACTGTGACTGATAACAATCACCATTCTGCCGGTGCTGCTGAGCAGCTATCTGCTGAAGACATTGTTGCACAGACGGATTCCGGTGCCCGGTCGCCGTCTGGCGCAGCAAAACCTTACTCTGGTCGGTTGCCCTGTTCTGGGCACTGTTCCAGCTCTGGTACGCCTCACCGCTGCCCTTCGTATTCAATTTCGGCGTGATTAATGACACCCAGGCGCGGGCGATTCACCTGAGCTTCGCAATATTCCTGGCGTTTACGGCCTATCCGGCGCTGAGCCGCTCTCCGAAAGACTATATTCCTTTGCAGGACTGGGGCTTTGCACTGCTCGGTGCCTTCAGTGCTTCTTATCTGGTGATCTTTCACGCGGAGTTGGCCAACCGGGCCGGTGCACCGATCACCGCTGACCTGATTTTTGCCGTGGCCGGTATGGTGTTGCTGCTGGAAGCAACCCGCCGGGCACTGGGACCACCGCTGATGGTGGTTGCTGCTGTCTTCCTGATTTACACCTTTGGTGGCCCGTATATGCCGGATGTGATTGCCCACAAAGGTGCCAGTCTGAATAAGACTATGTCGCACCAGTGGCTGACCACTGAAGGGGTGTTTGGTGTTGCACTGGGCGTTTCAACCAGCTTCGTATTCCTGTTCGTGCTGTTCGGCGCATTGCTGGAAAAAGCCGGGGCCGGTAACTATTTCACCAAGGTATCCTTTTCATTGCTGGGCCACATGCGTGGCGGCCCGGCAAAAGCTGCTGTGGTTTCTTCCGGCCTGAGTGGGCTGATTTCCGGTTCTTCGATTGCCAATGTGGTAACCACCGGTACCTTTACCATTCCGCTGATGAAGCGGGTGGGTTTTCCGGCAGTAAAGCCGGTGCAGTGGAAGTGGCTGCGTCCACCAACGGTCAGCTAACGCCACCTATCATGGGGGCTGCGGCTTTCCTGATGGTGGAGTATGTGGGTATTCCGTATATCGATGTTATCCGCCATGCGATTTTGCCGGCGCTGATTTCCTACATCGCGCTGATTTACATCGTGCATCTGGAAGCGATGAAAGCCGGTATGCAGGGCTTACCGCGCCGCTATAACCCGACGCTGGCGCAGGCGTTGCTAAGCTGGGCTGGGATTATTCTGGGTGTCTGTGTGCTGTCGATGGCTGTGTACTACGGGGTTGGCTGGACGAAAGATGTGATGGGTGCCTGGGCCAGCCCGATACTGGGTATCGGTATTCTGGTGGTTTATCTGGGGCTGCTGAAGTTCTGTTCCGGTTACCCGGAACTGGAGATGGACGATCCGAATTCGCCGGTCGTTGAATTGCCGGAACCGGGCCCGACCGTGAAGTCCGGTTTGTACTTCCTGCTGCCTGTGGTCGTACTGGTATGGTGCCTGACGGTAGAACGTCTGTCGCCAGGTCTGTCGGCCTTCTGGGCGACCGTCTTTATGGTCTTCATCGTGCTGACTCACAAGCCGATTAAAGCCTTTTACCGGGGTGAAACCGCCCTGGGGCAACGGATTAAACAGGGGTGGATGATCTGCTGGAAGGGCTGGTTACCGGTTCCCGGAACATGATTGGTATCGGCGTGGCGACTGCTGCCGCAGGTATCGTTGTGGGCACTGTTACCCTGACAGGTATCGGTCTGGTAATGACTGAATTCGTTGAGTTCATTTCCGGCGGTAACATCATTCTGATGCTGATTTTCACCGCAGTGATCAGTCTGATTCTGGGCATGGGCCTGCCAACCACGGCGAACTATATTGTGGTTTCGACCCTGATGGCGCCGGTTATCGTTACTCTGGGTGCCCAGAGTGGCTTAATCGTACCGCTGATCGCTGTGCACCTGTTTGTGTTTTATTTCGGCATACTGGCGGACGACACGCCGCCGGTGGGGCTGGCGGCCTTTGCCGCCGCAGCGATTGCCCGCAGTGATCCGATTAAAACCGGTATACAGGGCTTCACCTACGATATCCGGACCGCGATTCTGCCGTTCATGTTTATCTTCAATACCGAGTTGTTGCTGATCGACATTCAGGGGTATTCCACCTGTTGCTGGTGATTGTCAGCTCCGTGATTGCCATTCTGGTGTTCTCGGCGGCAACCCAGGGCTTCTGGTTTGTGAAAACCCGCTGGTATGAAACCATCATCCTGTTGCTGGTGGCCTTTACTATGTTCCGGCCCGGCTTCTGGTGGGATGAAATTTATCCGCCGGTGCAAAGCGTTGCCGCGACTGAGATAACCACAGTGGTTGAAGAGCTGCCGGCAGACCAGAAACTGCGGATGGCGGTGAGCGGTGAAACCATTGACGGAGATATGGTCAGTAAAATCGTTGAACTGCCAATACCCGCGGCGGAAACCGCCAGTGCCCGGGTCGAGGCTGCCGGTCTGTTCCTGCGGGAAGACGAAGGCAACGTAGTGGTTGATCAGGTTGGCTTTGGCAGTAATGCAGAGGCTGTGGGTATCGACTTCGACTGGCAGATCAACAGCATTGAGATAGCCGCCGACCGGCCAGCCAAGCAGTTAATGTTTATTCCTGCTTTGCTGGTGTTATTCGGTCTTGGCTGGTGGCAGATTCGCCGTCGGGAACAGGGGTAATTATCTATGTATAAGAAATTACTGGTAGCAGTGGATCTGCAGGATGCCAAAGGAACAGAGGCAACCTTGCAGGCACTGAATGATTATGTGGCACCCGGTATGGAAGTGGAGCTGGTGGCTGTGTTGCCGGGCTTTAAGATGCCACTGGTGGCGTCTTATTTTCCGGAAGATATGGTGAAACAGGCGCTGGATACCATGCGGGCAGAACTTACCCGGCTGGCGGATGCGCATCTGGTGAAAGAGATGAATGTCTCGGTCTGGGTAACGGCGGGTAAGGTACCTAAACGGATTGTGGCACGGGCAGATGAGATTGATGCGGATCTGATTCTAATCCGGGCGCTGAAACACGGACGCATGGAGAAGATGATGATGGGCTCCGTCACTGCCAAAGTGGTTCAGACCGCAGACCGCTCAGTGCTGGTCATTCGCTGAGCATTCAGCCTGTTCGACATACAAAAAGCCGGTTTTTACCGGCTTTTTGTTATTTATGGCTTCTGTAGCCAGTTTTTACACATTAATTGAGTTTTCACACGGTTCTGCTGTGGCATCAGTATTCACTCTTTGCTATGTTAATGATAATTATTATCATTATTGTTAAGTGCTCGGTGGTACAGTTCTATGAATTCCCTTAACCGTATTGAGGCTTATCCTCAGCCGGATTACCGGCAGGATCTTGTGATAGAAGCGCTGCAGAAAGCGGCGCAGAATGAATTGCTGACCTGCAGTCTGTATAGACAGGTGAAGTCTGCGGAGCTGGATGAAGCCCGCGTGGGGTTCAGGGATCTGGCCTACTCGGCCTACGAAGAAGACCTCAGCCACTTCCAGACCCTTCAGGAGTGCATCCGTTTATTGCAGGAACGCCCGGACGGGCATGAATCACCCAGCTATCAACTGGCACTGTTACCACCGGACTCTGACACATCCTCTTGCCTGCTGGGGCAGATTGAGAAAGCGGAGAAAACCTCTATCTATTACCAGCAGGCCATCTGTGCGATGACCATTGGCTACAACTATAAAGTGTTCGATCTTGCCTATGCACTGCTGAACGAAAACATTCAGCACAACCTGTTGGTGCAGGAATACCTGACGGGATCTGTAGCCCAATGAATGCTCTGAATGCTGCAGCAGGACGGCTCCGGCAACATCCGTTGCCAGTGACCAAAAGTGCATTGTTTACCATGCTGGCTGTCGGTGTGCTGGGCATTGGCTGGCTGCAGGGGCAGTAAACAATGAGTTGTTATGGCTGATTGTCAGCACATTGAGTGATGCCTATCTGGCGGTCAGTGTTTTTGTTGCGCTGTCATTGCTGCTGATTTATTCCGCGCAGCATTATCTGGGGCCGATCTGATTGGCTACCTGAACAGTAACCGCAAGCTGCAGGTGCCGGTTGCTGCCCTGTTGGGTATGTTGCCAGGCTGCGGCGGGGCGATCATTGTTGTTACACAATTCGTGCATGGCCGGGTGGGATTTGCTGCGCTGGTCGCGGTGCTGATATCCACAATGGGAGATGCCAGTTTTCTGTTACTGGCCCGTGAGCCGCAAACGGCCTTGCTGGTGCTGGTGGTGTCACTGGCGGCTGGGGTGCTGTTCGGCTATCTCATTCAGTATTTACACGGCGAGGACTTTCTGCGGCCTGACTCCTCTCCGGATGAACATCAGGTGACGGTATCCTGCAGTCTGAATCAGGGCGTGGTGCCCACATCATTATCATGGGTATGGCGGCTGCTACTGTTACCCGGTTTGATTCTGGGAGTTCTGGCGGCGTTTCAGATTGAGCCGGACAGTTTGTTTGGTGCCTGGAGTAGTTATCATCCGGCAACCTGGTTGGGATTCTGCGGTGCAGTGGTGAGCTTACTGGTGTGGTTCAGCCAGCCGGCGAATTATAGCTGGGCAGTTGCGCATGCGGATATGGAGCATAATCCGCACCGGCTGGTAGACATGGTTGCCAGTGAAACCAGTTTTGTTACGGCATGGGTCATTGCCGGCTTTCTCTGTTTTGAATTGCTGGTGTATTTCACCGGTTTTGATATGCAGAGTTTGTTCAGCAATCTGGGCTACCTGATGATTCTGCTGGCGGTGGTTGTGGGATTCATACCGGGATGTGGTCCGCAGATCATTATGACGACCCTGTATCTGCAGGGCATTGTGCCCTTGTCTGCACAACTGGCAAACGCCATCGGTAATGACGGTGATGCACTGTTTCCGGCCCTGGCGCTGGCACCGAAGGCTTCACTCTATGCCACCATTTACAGCGCCGTTCCGGCACTGCTGGTGGGATATGCTGCGTTTGGGCTCGGCTATTGAATCTGATTAATCAGGCTTCGTGATAGCCGCCCAGGTGCCGGATATTCTCTTCAAACCGGTTAATGTTACTGACCATTTCTTTACTGCCAATGGAGACGCACTCCGCCAGTAATGCTTCCATCAGGGCAATGGATGATGTCAGGGTTGGGAAGAAGTGCGGGGTGTCATTATTCAGCGTAAAGGTGATTTCTGCGCCGCTGGCAATCGGTGAGCGCAGGCTGTCGGTAATGGCGATGATTTTGGCACCGGCATTCCGGGCAATGTTGATTGCCTGTACAGTTTCCGTTGTATAGGGCTCGAAGGAGAAGGCTACGACTACATCATCCTTGCGGATTTCCCCAGTTCACTGAGCAGGGTGCCCTGATAGCCACGGATCAGCTGAATATGTGGAAAGGCGATGCTGCCCACGTAGGTGAAGTGGTAAGCGCAGGTGAAGGTATCCCGGAACCCCAGAGCGAATACCTTACGGGCATTAATGACCAGCGGCGCAGCCTGTTGCAGTTTATTACGGGTGTCTTCCTGAAAGAGCTGTTCCAGGTTGTTGAATGCAGAATCTGCGAACTCAAAGAAAACTTTATTTTCCGGGTTGTTGCTTGCCATATCCTGCAAGTACTGTGCACGATCGCTGAAGTAAGATGCTGGCTGACGGGTGTTCACTGCAGTCTGAAACAGCTGTCGGAAGCTGTCGTAGCGGTCAAATCCCACCGATTTAGCCAGCCGGGTCAGCGTGGATGGTGTGACACCGGCGGCTTCTGCACTTTTGCGGATGGACAGCAGGGCAACATTGACCGGTTGCTCCAGCACATAATCTGCTGCTTTTTTCAGTTGCGGTGTCAGTTGGGGATACTGTGCTGAAATTTCTTTCAGGGCGCTGTTTGCGTCTGCAATCTTATTATTCATGGCTGTACTGTGCTCGCAAATTAATCCGGATGGCGTTATCTGTCTGGCTGTTTCTGCGAACAGCTTTTGTAAACAGCTGATTTTGCTGGATTCTGGAGGGGCTTGATGCCGATTCCTACAAGGTAAGAGCCGATTCTACCTAATAAAAACAAATAAAACACCGGTGGTACATTTGTCTTATTTATCGTGGGATTTGGCCGTTCAGCGGCTGTGTTTACGTATAACTGTCAGGCATGAGCCGGTCAGGATTACCGGGCGACAGGTGTTCCGGAAGTGCTCGCAAGTGGCTGGCTTAGCCAGATACTCTGTTTGCAGGATATGCCATCATGGGCATTCAGCGTAGGAATCTGATCGCCTACCTTCAGGGGATTGTCGCCGGCAGGCGGCAATGCCTAAATATCTGTTTCAATGCAGTAAGGGTATAACGCCATGACAATAACAACGATGGGCGTGGTTGGCGCCGGTCAGATGGGAGCGGGTATTGCTCAGGTAGCAGCAACCGCCGGCTTACCGGTCGTACTGTGCGACCTTAATGAAGCAGCACTGGAACGGGGCCGGGCAAGTATTAGCAGCAGCCTGTCCCGGATGGTTAAGAAGGAAAAATCAGTCAGACAGACGCTGATGCGGCACTGGCACTGATTCGTGTCACGACTGATACTGCCGGGCTGGCAGATGTGGATATCGTGGTGGAAGCGGCCAGTGAAGACGAAGCCATTAAGGCAAAGATCTTTGCCAGTCTGGATGCCGTCTGTAAGCCAGAGGCCATTCTGGCGACCAATACCTCCTCAATTTCTATCACCCGTATTGCCGCCGTTACTCAGCGCCCTGGCCAGGTGATTGGCATGCACTTTATGAACCCGGTACCGATGATGCAGCTGGTGGAAGTCATCCGCGCCCTGCAAACAGAAGATACTGTATTCAGGTCAGTGCAGGCGCTGGCGGAGACGCTGGGTAAGGTGCCTGTCGATGTGAAAGATGCACCGGGCTTTGTGGCCAACCGGATTCTGTTGCCGATGCTTAACGAAGCCATGTTCTGCCTGCATGAAGGGCTGGCGTCGGCGGAAGAAATTGACACCGTGATGCAGCTTGGGATGAGCCATCCGATGGGGCCGCTGGCGCTGGCGGATCTGATCGGCCTGGATACCTGCCTGAGCATTATGAATGTTCTGTATGACAGTTTTAAAGATTCCAAATACCGTCCGTGTCCGCTGCTGGTACAGATGGTAGATGCCGGCTATCTGGGCCGTAAAACCGGCCGGGGTTCTTCAGTTATGAATAGTCAGGTACCGGTTTGTTTATCGGAAGTGGCAGACGAAACAGCGCACTGGCAAAATATTTTGCTGGAGCAACACGCTGAAGGAATCAGCCTGCTGACAATTAACCGACCGAAAGTGTTGAATGCACTAAACGCGGACACGCTGGCAGAGCTGGATCAGGCGCTGGATCTGGTAGCGAAGGCGACGGATATCAGAGTGTTGCTGATTACCGGTGCCGGTGAAAAAGCCTTTGTCGCTGGGGCCGACATCGCCCATATGCGCCAACTGAGCGCACTGGAAGGCAAGTATTTTGCTGAACAGGGCATGGCGGTGTTCCGCAAGCTGGAAAACCTGCCGGTGCCGGTTATTGCGCTGGTGAATGGTTACGCGCTTGGGGGCGGTTGTGAACTGGCCATGAGCTGCGACTTCATGCTGGCGGCAGAGAATGCCCGCTTTGGCCAGCCGGAAGTCAACCTGGGGTGACCCCGGGCTTTGGTGGTAGCCAGCGTTTAACCCGTCTCGTTGGCCGGGGCATGGCGATGGAACTGCTGACCACCGGGCGGATGATGAATGCAGAAGAAGCGCAGCAGCGTGGGCTGGTGAACCATGTTTATCCACAGGCTGAGCTGCTGGGCGAAGGCATGAAACTGGCGGAGCAGATTGCCACCAAGAGCAGGACCGCAGTACAACTGACCAAACAGCTGGTACAGCGCGGGCAGGATCTGGATTTGGAGAATGCCTGCGTGATGGAAAGTGATGTATTCGGCCTGAGCTTTTCAACCCCGGACCGGGAAGAAGGCATGGCAGCTTTTCTGGAAGGGCGTAAGCCGGTTTTTAGTTGAATGATATTAAAACGGGCAGTTTGATAGCTGCCCGTTTTTGTTGATTGTGTAGTTTAGATACGGAACAGATTACGGAGTTTTTGAGAGGTCTGGGAAATCAGAGTATTTGTTACAGAAGCAGGCAATTGTGGCTGCTGGACAGACAATTTATGTAGTTCTTGCTCAAGAAGAGTTTCAATTTTAGACATCAATGGTTTTAGTTCAGAGATGTCAGTAACAGCGTTTATCTGTTGTTTGGCATCAGCCTGTATACCGTCTATTAAAGCCATTTTTATCGCGTAATCATTTGCTTTTTGAAGCTGTTTTTCAGTTAGCTCTTTGATAGTTTCACCGCGGTTACGCTTTGCGGTTTCTATTGAAACAATGGAAATATCCGAGGTTGAACTTTTACCTGATACGATGCGTTCAGCTCTGCGAGATTTTTCAGGCCAGTTAGTAATTTGATGTTGGTTAGCATTACCGGTAACAAGGTTATGGTGTCGTAAAATCAGACTTGCCAAAGATGTTAAGCATTGCTGTTTTGAGCCCTCCAACAGGGCAGTGTTGTCTTCAATTACGTAGCCATTTTTAAATATCAGATAGGGTGAATTTGGAATATCCCCTTCATAAATTGTCGCGCCTGTTTTTGGCTTCTTCATGGATATTGGCAGTGTTACTTAATCCAATGACTGATACATGATCATTGTTGTCTATTTGAATAAGGTTCAGCATTAAAAATCTCCATATATCATTACTGTATAAAGACACGCCTGGTCTGTAGGTACACCATTGTTTTCAGCCACTGATACATCAAAGTAATCTGTACTAGCAGGGGCGACATCATATGGGTTCATTAAATTGTTAAGGTTGCCGCCAGAAGTAACTGAAGCGTAGTTAAGAGAAGGCATCGAGTCCGTGAAGCTGATTCTGTAGCGACCAGTGCTAATGCGGGAAACACTATTAACTCCAAAAGAGCTTTTAATGCTGACGTTTGTGCCTGCCATAAATACTACACCGCAAATAGGAGAGCGTACTTGCGTGAAAGCAGCTGTAGTTAATGCATTAATTGCAGATGTAAGTTGATCAGCTTTTGTGCTGTCTGGCGTTAAACCGCTGGCTTTAATAACGTTAATCAACTCATCAAATACCATATTCTGATAGGTCGCAGAGTCTTTACTTGGCGGAATGTTATTGACCGGATCACCGTCGGTGAATTTACCGTTATGCAGTCGGGCACCGGCGTCGGATGCTGGGTAATCCATATATGAATTCTCCTGTTTTTGGTGAAAAAAGGCAAACGAATTCCATTGCTGATGTTTATCAGCAAGACAGGTTTGCCTTATGAGGAAAGGGTGAATAGGGTGGAACGTTAGCTGATAGAAGCTAGCTGGGTGTCGAGGTTTTGCTTTAAGCTAATAAGTAATGCTTCCGCTTCAGTCGGATCTGCCATTGCTGAAACCTGTTTACCTGCAGCTTTAACCCAGCCGTCAATAATGGCCGTTTTTAAGTGTAAAGCGTTGGCTTTTTCAGTTGCAGCTGTGCCAGTTGCTCCGGTGTTTCACCCAGGTTCCGGGCTGTTGCCTCTGCCTGCAGAGCAGCTAAATCTGCAGCGGTTCCCATGCCTGCGATTGCGCGTTCAGCCCGGCGGGCTTTTTCGGCCCAGCCAATGGTTACCAAAATATCTGCAGCATTACTGATTTGCTGGCGAGCAAATGAGGCATCGGCCTGGAGTTGCTGGCTGAGCATGGTTTTTGGGCCACCAGTTTTTGGTCAGATTTGTTACCCATTTGTCTTCCTGCCATTCATCAAATTCACCGGGTTCGATGCTTGTAAGGTGATCAGGCAGTGGGCCTGTTTCTGAGTGTTCAACAGCCTCTTTAGTGTGTTTGTGCCAGACCGTGCCGCGCCAGTCTTCAGATATTGTCCATGCAGTGTTTTCTTTATTGCGGATGGCGATCTGATTTTTTGTAAGTTCGGCACAGGGTCAGGAGTAGTGAAAGCCTGTTCGAAGTATTTGCCTGGTTGCTTTGGATTTTGTATTGCCGGTGCTTGGTGAGTATAGAATCCTGTGTCAGGGCTATAGTGGTTTAAGTACATTGTATGACTCCTTATTGAAACCAGAAGCTTTGCATCCAGGCAACGCTTCGTGGTTTTGTTTCTGATCCGCCTGTATGCCCTGTCATTTGACTACCACTGTAATTTGCATCATCGTTTCGTGCTTTAGAGCTATGGTAATCAACACCTGCATCCCTTCCATGTCTCGATAAAATCAGGCGATTATCTGCTGTTGTCGTGTGATTATGGGATTTCAATTCATCCGATTCCCATTGTCCCAGTAGCTGCTGCTGGTTTATTCCACGAGAGTTATCAAAAACTCGAATAAAATCTGCCTGTGTCATAGGGGCTCGGAAGGTTGTTGAACCATTACCTGTAGACCAACAACCAAAGCGCCCGTTAAGCCATTCAGTATCCGAAATAAAGATAATATTCCGGTCTTCATTATTTAATGCTTCCCACAGTTCAGAGTATTCAGAACGATCAAGTAATTGTCCGGAAAACTGTAGTGCTTTTGCTGGAGGTGTCTCCCTAAATGCCAGAAAGGCTCTCCAAGGATTCTCCCACCGGATTTTAATTGCCGGATAATGCCAGCAAGCTGATCAGATTTAGTCTCATCAGGTGTGGCTCCACCTTCAGTGATGGCATTGATAAGCTCATCAAATACCATATTCTGATAAATCGCTGAGTCTTTACTTGGGGAATGTTGTTGACGGGATCGCCGTCGGTAAATTTACCGTTTTGTAGCCGGGCACCGGCGTCGGATTTAGGATAATCCATAGTGTTCTCCTGTTAGTGATAACTGAATGTCATTAATCGGTGGGCGTGAACCAGGCGTTGCAGCACGCACTCCAGACGCTGGTTGTTCCAGCTGCGGTAGACGTCACCGTGGGGCTGGCCGAAGTGGCGCTCCTGATAGTTCAGAATGGGCGCATTCACTTGCCAGGTGTAGTTGCTGTCTTCATTGCCGAAAACTTCGCTGAAGCTGTCGCCATGCAAGCGTTCACGGTATTCAGTAATAGTGATTGGGAAGCCAAGGAGGGCTGCCAGAGCAATAAAAACTCACGGCTTTGTCCGCCTCTGGACTGGTAAGCCTGAATCAGCGCGCTGCGCCGTTCCTGAAAGTTCTGGCTGCCTCCGCAGGCATGCGGCAAACCGTGCATCGTTTCCCATTCTTCAAACATCTCAAAGGCTTTGCTCGGGTGTGCTTCGTCCAGAATATCTTCAGCCCGTTTTTCTGTGCGGTGCAGCTCATGGGCGATGCCCTGAAGCAACTTAGCCAGTTCACTGTCGGTGTGTTTGGGCCAGGCCTGCCCTTGCGGCAACAGGGCGAGCAACTGGTCGCGGTAAGCGTCTATGCTGTTGGCCATGTGATGTCTCCCAGAATCGGAAACTCACCTGCCGCGCAGGTAAAGTCGTCACTCAGATTAATGCGGTGATCACGTTCTCCTGTCGCCAGGGAAATCGCTTCATTAATCTGGCTCAGGTAGATGGTGCCGCCGGGTTTTGCTTCCCGCTGCAGAAGGTCTTTCAGTTCTGCAGTAATGGCGGTGCGGGTTTTATCGTCATTCGGGGTTAGCCGGGTTAAGGTCAGATTCAATGCTTTGGCTGCCGGCGCGTAGATTTCTAATCGCTTCATACCTGCCGGGCGTACTGATTCCAGCTGTGCTTTTACCGCATCGATATGTGCCTGAGTGGGAATAGGCGTCGTCAGATTGTCGGTGACAAAACGAACCACAACTGTTCCCAGGCCCAGTGCATTCGGTGTACACCAAGCACGGGTAATGTCCGCATGAGCACCTTTGGTCCAGGCGATATAGTCCTGAGCACTGCCCCCATTGGTGGATGCTTGCGGCGTTCAGCTAAACGTTCCCGAACCCGGCTGATGGTTTCTGCATCGGCACCACCGCTAAGGCTGATCACGCTGGCCTGAGTATCCACACCGGATACCGGAGTAATAAACTGGAGCGTTGTACCGGATATAAGATTACCAGCAGAGCCAGCTTCAGCTGCTTCTACCGGCAGGTTGGCAGTACCATTGGTCAGGCTGACCGTTTGTGTGCTGCGATAGATTTTCTGGTTGTCATCTTGCAGCAGAGTTTCCGCTGGAATGCTGACTCCGTTGTTGCCGGTCAGGGTTAGCAGTCCGCTGGCGTGACTGGCGGGTAAACGGTAGATCCCCATTTCTGCAGCCCGGCGGAGCAGGTTAGTGTCATCTGCGCTTTGGTCGAACAGTTGTTCAACGGTGTACTGCAGGTGGCCGTGCAGGCCATGCACAGCACCGGCAACGGCCTGCGCCAGAGGATAATAGATGTCGCCCCGGCTGCTGGCTGCCTGACCGCTGTAGCGTTCGATATCTACTGCGATTTGCTGGCGCAGCTGGGGCAGGGTTTTACGACTGAAGGGCATGTGAGCCTCCTGTTGCTGTCAGTGCCAGCTGATGTTCCCGGAACAGGTTGATCCAGTTGCCTTCGGGAAGCTGGCAGCCAATTTGAAATGCGATGCTGTCCAGATCAGTGCGCTCGGCACTGACCTGAAGGCTTAGCAAATGGTTTTCTTCAACCAACCATTGCAGTGCTTCTTCGGCAAAATCACGGGCTTTGCTGATGACGTCACGGGTGACTTTTCCCGCTGTAACAGCCATAGCTTGCTGCCCAGGCTTTCACCGTCTGGCAGTTCTGAATCACCCCAGTAGCCCCGTAAGTCTTGCTGATTTCCGGCTTCCTCCTGGCTGGCCCGGGCATCCGTAAACAGGGATATTGTGACGGCGTTTTGCAGCCAGCTCAGTTGGTCAGCAGGGGCGGGTTTCAGATCAAGTTGTTGTTTGGTTGAGTGCCAGCCCAGTGCCGGCATGGTGGTTTGCTTCATGATGGATTTGCCTTATGGGTTGTCGCACCATTGGTTTCGTTATGCTGGTGATTAATCAGGCTGACGTTACTGTGCGAGATGACGTCCTGCGCCCTGATTACCCCGCTGCAATACAGCTCCGGAGCGTTCACCAGCACCTTGTTTGCTGACTGAATTTCAATACTCCGGTCGGCCCGGATATGTACCTTGTCACCCTGCTGGTTATAGATAGCGGTCTCACCTTCAGCTACCTCCAGCCGGTAACGGGCATCGCCAATCAACAGTGCAACGGTATGGCTACCGTTACCGTTGAATGACAGAGCAACCGCTTCTGCGCCATTCAGCGGATGGCTGGTAAAGCCAAAGGGTTCCAGGTGCTCGATATCCGCCAGGGTTTGATCGCCTTCAACCTGAAGCTGAAGTAAACGACGTTTTCCCCGATAACCGGCCCGGACCAAAGCGGCCCGTTGCAGGATGATTTTCAGCTTTCGGCTCAGGGGCGAGGTAAAGGCCTGAATTGCCCGGATAAGCTGATTAGGATTGAGCTGATTCATATGATGTACCCCGCTTCATCAAAAGCAGCACCGCTGTGCGGATCAGGGATTACTACCGGTTGGCTGACAACGGGTGTTTTGCCGGTTTCCGGTAGCAGAAATGCTTTTGGGGACATCAGTTTCAGCCGGGTGGTCGTGCCCTGGTTGTTCGCTGAGAAGGTCACTTCGGTGATGAGCAGTCTGGTATCTTTCAGGCCAAGAACAGAATCATTCACATTAATCAGTTCATTGGGTGCCCAGAGCCTACCTGTTGCAGTTTGTCGCCAGCCGGAAAGGGTGTAGCTGATGGTCTCGCTACGGCCACGGCGAACGTTGTTATGCCATTGGGCAAGACGTTTACATTCTTCGTTATCAACCGGATTATCTGCGCTGATGACAGTGGGGCGGTAGCGTCCGCGCTCAGTCTTAAATGATCCACGGGACTGATTAGCACGGGCGTCCTGGCCATTAATATCCGGGCGTTGTCCGGTGACGATATATTCGCTGAACAGGTCCCGGTGGCTGAACGAGCCGCTGGCAGAGGTTACATTGGTTCCCAGGTTAATTGCCGTATCTGTCTCCTGAGTACGGGTTCGGGTGATCAGCAGGTTGCCATCAGCATCTGAGATCAGTAGTACGCCTGTCTGGCGTGCCAGTTGTTCAAGAAATTCCCAGATAGGCTGGCCGTTATCCAGCGTCAAATCTTTGCTAAACGCTTTGTTGGCTTCCGTGGCACTCGGGTCGACTTTTACGTCAATGCCGAAAGGCTGACACAAGGCTTTAGCAATATTCTCCAGGCTGCGGCCTTTGGTTTGTTGCTTTCCGGTGGAGGAGCAGTCAACCAAATCCGCCAGTTTAGAGCGGCCACTGACGGATGCACTGTGCTGGGTGCTGTCGTAACTGCGTTCAATGTCATCAATGTAACCGCTGATTACCAGCTCATTTCCGGCGTAAAGCTGACAGGCTGCACCGGGCTGAATCAGGTGGGGCTGATTCACTGACTGCGCTTGTTCAGTCAGTGAGACGTTGAAGCGATGTGTACCCTGTTCAATGGATCGGGTGATACTGACATTGCTCCAGCCCTGATGCGTACGGCCTTCAATAAGCAGAATCAGTTCATCTTTCATAGCAGCACCTCCAGAGCGTGTCCGGCAGGTATAAAGCCCGGGTGGCTGATATTGTTGCGGCTGATCAGGTCAGCGGTGCGCTGGATATCACCGTACAGACGGTGGGCTGTTACTAAAGCGGGCTCTGCCCGTTGCAATTCAATGCTGCGGATTTGCTGCAGCCCCGGAGCAACGGTTTCAATATGCCGGATCAGGGCCGTTTGCAGTTCAGATAACGGCCCGTAAGCGGCATCGCTGCTTTGCTCGATCACCGTATCCAACTGATTAAGCAAAAATCCCGTACAGCAATCGCCTGGCTGTAAGTACTGAAAGGCGTTTGTAGCTGGCTGATGTTCAGGGCCATACGGATGCAGGCTAATGCCTGAGTACTTTGATTCAGAGCATTCTGATTAACAGCCAGTTGCTGACGGCTGGGAGTATCCGTTTTGTTAACCACTGCTACTGTTGTTAACTCTCCACTGAATTGCTGATATTGGCTGAACAGGTCATCAATGTTGTCGGTTGTCTGGAAGGCCTGATAAAGCTGATCATCCAGAGTCTTCAATATGCGAGCCGGTGTTTGCGCTAATTCAGCAGCGCTCTGAACAGTGCTGGTGAGTGTCTGAACAGCATTGCCCGCTGCTTGCACAACCGCCTGAACCTGCTCTCCGGTAGCACGGATGGCCGTTGTTAACTGGTTAAGCTGGCTGGTAGCAGCATCCTGAACAAACTGCGCCTGGCGCTGTAATTTGAAGACTGCTTCAAAGTCTTTCATGACGGCAGCTTTGCTGCTGTCACAACTTTGTTCCAGTTGGTGTTTGCTGGTCAGTTTTGCAATCGGATACTGCCTTTTACCAGCGCGTACGTAGTTCAGATCAATCTGACAATAACCTCCTTTACGGGTTGATATTGTCCAGCTGAAATCTTTTACCTGAATGTACATGCTGCCCAGATAAGGATGGATCAGTTTGCCTGCGCCCGGTGAGTTCAATGCTGCAAACAGCTTTTCCCGCTGCAGATCATAGTCAGCACCGATCACGAACATTTGCAGCCGTTCATTAGCGGCTGTCTGGCCCATATCCTCAGCCCAGTGTTGTGACTGGTTCAGATACTGGTGCACTGCAACCCGGCGGCCTCCTGGCCAGTGGCAGTGTCGATATGAAAGCTCACCCCACGGAAGGAGGCTGGCTGTAGACGTTGTTGCCAAGTCATGATTGTTCTCCTTTAGTGTGCCAGCATGGTGCTGCCGGAAATGTCCGTATGTTGGGCTGCATCACCGCGTGCTTTGACCTCAGTGCGGTCGTCTTTGACGTTGATGTCGAGATAAGTAGAGAGTTTCTGGGAGAGTTCTCCGCCGGCTAACTCACCGCCTAAGCCTCCCAGCAAGCCACCAATAATCGTGCCGACGCCAGGTAAAATGGCGGTGCCAATTGCAGCGCCAAGCGCTGCGCCGCCCATACCGCCTGCGATGTTGCCGGTGTCTTGGATTTTCTGTGAGGTGCTCTGATCACTGTTCCAGGTAGTGAACAGGTCGTATGCCGCCAGCATTCGGAACGGACCGAATTTCTTAGCCTGTTTGAATAGCCCGCCAGCAGCTTCTTTTCCTGAAGACCACAGAGTATTGAGCCCTGATTTGGATGAGGAAATCAGGTTTTTGAGATATTTGCAGTGTCATTTTTCAGATTAGTGAAGCTTGTTCCTATGCTTGAAAAGAATCCGGAAGTATGTTTTTACCGGCGGACCAAAAGCTACTCAGGCTATTTTTAACTTTGCCTGTTACGTCATGGATTGCTTTATGTGCTGTTTGTGCAGCTGTGGAAAGCTTGGCTTTCAGATAGGTGCCAGAACCTGTAATGCCCAGCATGCCTGCGGTTGCTCCGGGCAGAGCTTTGCCTGCATTAAGAGCGCCACGACCAATATTTTTGATCCAACTCCCTAATCTGCCGAGACGCGACTTGCTTTTGTTTTGATTTTTTACCATCCTTGTCGCCGATGTCCGGGCCGTAGTTGCCTCCAGCACCGATGTTTCTGACTGAAGCAATAACTGATTTGTCCCAATCGACGACATGGACTTGCTGGACATTGTGATTATCTCCGCCAGTTAAAGCTCCCAGGAATCCATTTTTCTATGGCTTTAATAACAGTACGGACTTGTTTGCCAAGTTTTGCGGTGGCCGCAATGCCAGCAACACCAGCAGTAATAATCCCTGCCGCCGTAATCAGGGCATTTTGGTTATCAGTACTGAGCCCTTGAACTGCGTTTTCTATGCCCTTTAGCGGTGCGAGTAGTAGCTGATCGCGGCGAGATTTTATTTGTTCTAAAGGTGTTTGGTCAGATGATTTTGCTGAGGTCTTATTGCCTGTTTGGATCGAATCAATTTTTGTTTGTAGTTGCTGAAATTTAGCTGCGGTTCCATCCAGAACGCGGCTTAGGTTCAGATAGCTTGCTTGCAGGTTGGTGGATGTCTCCAGTTTTTGTAGAGGCAGGGTGCTGGCAATCTTTGCTTCGCCTCGTCCACTCAGGGCTTCGGCAAGCGTCAGATTATAAGTGCTCATAGTTAGCCCTCTGTTCGCTGGGGGTGAGTGCGGTTCTGACCGAGGTAAATACCCCGATCAGTTGCCGCTCGGAAAGGTTTAGGTAATTGCTGCGGGACCAGTGCAGGCGCAGTGACAGCGTCACGATGGCCTGTTCAATTTGTCTGGTCCGCAGCTGCAGATCGCCCCCGCGCCTCAAGCGCATTGACGATGGCTGTGTCCAGTGCGGCGACGCCCTGGTGCAGAATCTCCAGATCCTTGTTGGAGAGCAGGCTGAGCTGCTCCCGTTCCAGAGGACCGTCAACGGAGCCGATACTGGCAACCTGTCGCCGCAGGGTGTTAATACCCATTAGCGTATTGCTGGTTACCAGTGCCGGTTCTGCACCGTTGGCGCCGGGCACCATGATCAGGCGTTCGGATTCTTCCATGGCAGCGATCAGATCGCCGGCTGATAATTCGCGCAGCACTACTTTGGTGTGTCGCTCATCGCCGATTGTCAGGCCTTTTTCCAGTGTTACCGTGTGTTGAGTCATGTGCCCGGCTCCTTTTAGCTAACAGGGTCTGCAGAAATGCCCGTCATTTGCATGTCAATTTCGCCACCGGACAGTTTGGGTGGCTGAGATGTCCATGCGTTGCGTACCAGCCATGACTGGCCGTTATCGTCCTGAATATTGACGTTAACGTTGGTCAGATTGCGTAGCTGGTTCAAATCAGTACCGGCAATGTTGGGTATTTTGAACTGAACAGTGGGTGCGACCGGTTCTTCGGTGTAACCGGCGACGCCCAGATCAGTCATGACCGCGTCCCGTTTTTCACCGCCGGGATCGAATGAGCCGGAAGATGCGTGAAGCCGGCCCAGGCCGGGAATGTCGAAGTAGAGTTTTTGCGATTTTCATAAGATTTCCTTGTAATCAGGCGGTTAAACGATGAACTGTTGCTTGCCAGCGAAGACCCGTGCCTGGTTAACCAGGTTTGGAGTGTCGCGCCAGTTGAGGCGGTTCCGGTCACTGACGTCACGCTCGACGATGAGCTGTTTGTCGTAACCGGAGTAATCTTCTACCCAGCCTTTCAGTTCCATTTCCTGATACAGCGCTAGCAGTTCGCCGCGGATGATTTTCGGGGTGATGATGGCCTGACCCGGACCATAGTTGGTGCCGTCGCCAGCCAGCTTATGACGTGGGTATTTCTGAGTGATCATCTGGCGCTGTTCGAAGCGGATACGTTCCAGGGTTTCCGGGGTACAGATATCCAGATAGCTGGCGTCGTCCAGACCGGCGCTGTTGGTTTGGTACATGCTGATCTGACGTTCAATGCGGGTTGTACCGTCGCGGTCTACCGTAAATGTACTGATGCCGTCATACAGTTGCAGGTTACGTTCCTGGCGGGTCCAGGTTTTGTCCTGTGAAGGAGCAAGGAAGCCGGTCAGTTTCAGGGTTTGCAGCGGACGGGCCGGATCAATACTCAATGACAAACTTGCAACGGCAGCGTTGATTGTTGCCGCAATGTAAGCCGGGGTAGGGCTGCTACCGGTGCCCAGACAGGTGACGTGAGGGTTATTGCGGGCACGGCCAAAGTACCGGTTGCTGCATGCGTGCCAGCAATGGCGGTGAAAGCGCGGCAGCCGATCTGACGCATTGGGCCCCAGCGGGAATCCAGTTCGGTTTCCAGCGCGACCAGGTTGGCAGTATCAGTGTAAGGATTGATGATCCAGTTGTACCACTCGTCTCCCATTGCATCGATAGCCGGTGTGACGGATGGGTTACCGCTGCCGGAGCTGAGTGCGTTGATAGTCAGTGCCAGACCGGCAGGCATCTGTTCGCCGTAATAACCGGCACGGATGTCCAGTCCATTAAAGGCTTCGCCTTTGTGGCGGGCTGTCACGGTAACGGTTGCAGCGCTTACCGATGCAGTGACCGGCAAATCTGCTTTTGCATTAATGGCTGCGTTAATGGCTGTGGCGACGGCTTCTGCAGTTGCACCGGCTGTAATGCCGACCCGTACCCGTTCACCACCGATGTACAGTTCCAGAGTGCCGCTGCCGGTAGGCGCGCTTGTTACTTGTACAGAGCCTGCTGCTTTAACACCGGAAGATGCATCATCCAGCGCGATAACCCATAGCTCAGTTTCGGTGTTCGCTTTGAAGAAGGCGCTCAGCATATTGGCCAGCATTGAGCCGCGGCCAAACAGTGTGGTTGCCTGCGCCGGATTAGTAACCCGAACAGGCTGGTTAGCGGCCTGGGAGCCTGTGCTCAGTTTTTGGCCGAAGGCTAACACTTTGTGCATGAAACCGGTGGCACCGGCCAGCTCATTGTTGAATTCGATGTAAGCGCCCGGGGTACGCAGGCTGGCGGGGATAGCGTCAAAAGAAATTGCCATATCAGGACTCCTGTGGGGCAGTGGCTGTGGTAGGGGTAAATACGATCAGATCACCGTCCAGATGACGTCGGCGGTAATAACTGTTGTTCGGAACGGCACAGCCTTCGGCTGGCATATCTGTACCGTCTTCCATACGTACCATCAGGCCTTCAGCCGGTTTCAGGTACAGGGTTTTGTTGCTCATGGTTAATCTCCTTGCGGAAGTTCTGCCTGGCCGGATGCCAGGGGCTTGTTGTTAAGGTCGTTGTGGGTAGCGTGATAACGCTGCCACGGATCGATGCTGCCGCTGCTGTTTTGCGTCCAGCGCATCGGGAGTTCAAAGATCATTTCGTAACAGCTGATACCTGCACTGACGCTGCTGGTATCCAGCTGAAACTCGAGGTTCTTAAAGTTGAGAAGGTTGCGGATTTGCTTCAGTCGCAGGACGTCTTCCTGACCAAATTCCAGACCGTGTAAAGCGGGCAGTAGCTGTTCAATCATCTGGTAGATGCCGATTTCTGAAGCGTTACCGTTCAGATGTTTGGCAAACAGGAAAATGTGCCACCGCCCCAGTAACTGATCGCTCCACAGTTCCTGATAGCTACCCTGACTAAAGCTGACGTAAATAGCGGGGGCGGTCGTCAGCAGGGTGTTAACGGTTTTTGCGTCCCAGCGTCCCGGATGCCGTGCAATGTTTGGCACGGTGGCACTCAGCGTATCGCTGATGGTGCTGATTAATGTGGTTTCGGTATTTGCCAGCATTGGCGTGAGCCTCTTGAGCTGTTGTTCGTTACAGGGGCTGGTGGGCTCTGTTGCCCGGTGCTCCCGATTGATGAGCACAGAATACCGATGGCAAAAATGCAGCGGGTTTAACCTGAGTTAGACATTTTTGTTAATGGTCGAAAAAGCGCCGGAAAGGGCGCAAAGGGGAAGGAGGGGAGATAGCTGGCTTCAGTGCTTCTGCATCAGATGGTCGTGGACGCGCTGCAACATATAGGTGTTTTGCTGCAGGTTTGCCTTAATCCCGGCAATTTCAGCCCTGACGCTGGAGATGTCTTCATGGGTAGGGGCGTGTTTCAGGTTTTCTTCCATCGTGATGATGCGATGTTCCAGTTGTTCCAGCTGGTTATCCACCGCCTGAATTTTTGTCGGTTCTGGTCCTGGCCGGTGCGTAGCCAGACAAACAGTGCTGTGGCCAGGGTAAAGATCCACTGGGATGCATCCAGCCAGAACTTGGCAGCATCCCAGTTAGCGAACATGGCTGAATTCCCAGAGTTCCTGGCAATCAATGCAGCGCGCCGCATTGGGTTTTGCACGCAGTCTTTTGGCTGTATGGGCAGGTCACAGTCAATACAGATGACTTCACCGTCATGGTTGTACTGTTCCGGTTCATAATTATTTTGTTGCACGTGTAACAGTGCTTCCAGACGTTGCCGGGATTCCAGCAACTCCGCTTGATCGAGCATGTCAGGCATTAGTCTTTCCTCATGATTTCAGTAATTTTGGGTATGATTTTTCTGCGCTCCGGCCCACCACATATCCCCCAGACCGATTTGCAATAAGCTCCAGGCTTCACTTGCTAAGCGGAAGGTTGTGAGGCCAAAGGTGTCGGCAACGACCAGAGTCAGAAAGGTCAGCATTGTGATGGGGCGCCAGTTGCGCTGTAACCAGCTGGCCCCTGGGCTTCGGCAGTAATCACGCTGGTTTTGGCTTTCAGTAATTGGGCTTCGTATGCCATTACCTGTGTCGCCAGATGTGTTTGCATTTCGAACAGACTTGCTTTGATTTGCAGGCGTTCGTCTTCAGAGGTGTGGATTTCGTCTATCAGTGTGCTGACCGGACGTACCAGTTCACCAAGAATATTCCAGATACTCATATCGGATAGGCCTCCCAGCTGAGTTCGAAGTGAGGCCCATCAGCGAATGCCGGCTGCTTTCGGGCTTTTTCCGGCCTAAGTAGCTCTGGTGAGCCTGTTTTGCAGGTGTTTCATCATTGAGTAATTGCCAGCAACCACCCCAGACGACAGGTATTTCCAGTGTTTGAGCGGCTTGCCGAACAGCATCGGCAATCTGAAAATAATCCGGCCAGTTCCAGCTCAGTTGGTTATTGACCAGGGCGCCAAGATCCGCCGCATGGGAAACACTGCCGAGGTCAGGGCTGTATTTTGGTGTTCTGGCAAGGTGCCGGCTGTTGTTTGTACGTGAGTGGCCTGCATCGATAAGTTGTTGCTGACGCTGTGAGCTGCGAACTGTCTCGAGCACCGTAAAATCAACAGGCGTGTACTGAATGGCCAGTTCAATCACTTTGCGCAGATCCGGGTGGACCTGAGAAAGTTTGTTCTGTGAGCGTTGGCTCAGGTAGTAAATACAATCAGACATAATGCTCCCTGTAAGTTGAATTGAATGAATGACAGGGGAAAGGTTAGTGCTACAGCCCGGCTGGAAGGATTAACCTGAGTTAGATATTCAAGTGCCAGGCTGTCAGTCGATTATCGTGGTGTTATCCGTCGTTCTGCTTCAGACGTGTGTGACGGCGGTAATTTTGTTGTTGTTTCAGAATGCGATAGATATGGATATTGCTGAGCTGGTATTTGGCCGCCAGCGCTTCAGGTAACATGTTTCGTTCGCTCCAGTCCCGGTGTATCTCGACATCTCTGACCGCTTTTTAGCGCATCAGGTTTGGGAAGGTAAAAATAACGTCCTCCACAGTACACTGCCTGTTCTGCTAACAGTATGTGGCTGATTTTGCTGGCTTCCTGTTGGTTATAGCCTAAACGTTGCAGTGAAGCGCTGTAGATATCGATGAGGGCTGACAGATCCTTTGGCCATTTTTTTGGACTTCTTCCGGAATGTCTTCCAGACGGCGTAACAGGTCTGCTGAGAAGTCAGTTGAAGAGGTTGATGCCGGTGTCTGTTGAGTAAGGTTTTGCATGTTGATAGTCCTTTATTGCAAGTGATGAATGGCAACCTCCGGTTCGGTTATGCTGACCGGGGTGCGGACATTTACGGGTCGGGAAGGCTAAGTCAGCAAAGGTGTGAGGCGCGACTTATTGCGAGCATTCCGTTTATTAATGTTGTTGTTCGCTATAAACAGCGAAATTTATCCTGAGAAAGCTATTCTGTTCGTCTGAAAGAGCCGCTGTGAATACAATCTATGTTCGTTTGTTTTTGCGAATATTAGGTTTATTTTGCGATACAGACAAGAGCTAATTAAAAATATTTTGAATGTCTGATGGGGTTCGGTTAATATTGCGAACTTATTCTGGCCTGTTCTCAAAAAATCAAATTCTTATGGGCGTGTTATGCCGAAATCTAATTTCCGTTCCAACAATTCAGATGTGCCTTTAGTTGATTCTGAACAGTTTGCTTTCCGGCTCAGAGAGGCTTTTGCCGGCGAATCGACAAATGCTTTCGCAAAAATGCGGGGTTGGGGAAAGTTCATTACGCAGTTATCTGACCGGTTCCTTTCCGGGCATTGACCGCGCGGCACTGATTGCACAGGCTGCCAATGTTTCGCTGGAGTGGCTGATTACCGGAAAAGGTTCGATGTCTGCCAGCGCCACAGAATCTTCCAGTGAGTTGGAGCAGGAGTTTGCGTTAATACCTGGCTATAACATTCAGGTGGCTGCAGGAACTGGTATCGTGCCAGAGCATGAGCAGGCGACCCGTAAGCTTGCGTTTCGCCATAAGTGGTTGAAATACCGTGGTCTGAAAGAAAAAGATCTGGTCCTGGTATTTGCTAAGGGAGATAGCATGGAACCGGTGATCAGTGACAACAACACACTGATGATTGATACCAGTAAGCAGCGCCTGGAAGATGGCAGTATTTATGTGATCCGAAATAATGAGCACTTAGTGGTGAAGCGTATCCAGAATACCTTAAAGGGCTTTATCCTGATCAGTGATAACAAAGAATATGAACGGGTAGAAGTGTCGTACAACGAAGCCGATGACCTGCAGGTAATCGGCAAGGTTGTCTGGATTGGCAAGGATCTGTAAACGGTTACTGCTCAACACGCGGGCCATTTATATATGGCGCCGCGTTTGAGGTCGTATTTTATTTATCATCATCCTGTTTAATCAGGCGTACATCCAGTTGCGGGAAGGCGATACAGATATCGTGCTTCTCAAAGTCCGCATTAATCTGCTGCAGAATGTCATGGGTGACCGGTAGTCGGTCGTCCAGATTGTTCAGATATAACCGCAAATCAAAGTTCAGGGTACTGTCACCAAAGGCATGGAAGTACGCCGCTGGCTGTGGCTCCGGCAACACTTTCGGATGGTTGCGTGCCGCCTGCAGAATGAGTGCCCGCACCAGATCTGTATCGGAGCCATAGGCAACCCCCACCTGTATTACTACCCGGGTAATCGGATCGCTCAGGGACCAGTTGATCAGCTGATCGGTGACGAAGGTTTTGTTAGGAATGATGACTTCCTTGCGGTCCCAGTCGGTAATGGTGGTGGCGCGGATCTGAATCCGGGTCACGGTGCCGGTGAGGCCGCCGACGGTGACGGTATCGCCGATACGGATCGGTTTTTCAAAGAGAATGATGATGCCGGATACAAAGTTGGCGACGATTTCCTGCAGACCGAAGCCCAGGCCTACACCCAGTGCGGCTACCAGCCACTGCAGTTTGGCCCATTCTACCCCGATCTGAGAAGCACCGGCGAGGATACTTACCACAATCAGGCTGTACTTGGTGATGGTGGTGATTGCGTATGAGGTGCCGGGAGTCAGGTCCAGATGTTTCAGCACCAGCAGCTCCAGCAGCCCGGGCAGGTTATAGGCGGCGAGGATGCTCAGGGAGATCACCAGCAAACCGGTAATGATGCCCAGCAGGGTGATATTCTCGGCAATCACACCGCCGCTGGTGACCACGGTGTTACTCCACAGGACGATTTCATCCAGTATCTGCAATGCCGGGATAAACTCTTTAAACAGCAGCCACAGGGCAACGAACAACAGGCTGACGCTGGTGGCTTTCAGCAGCACCTTGGCCTGATCGGAAATGGTGCTCAGGTTCAGGAAGTTTTCCTGCACAGGAGGCACTTCAGTGTTGTTTTCCCGGGCTTCCAGAATTTCACTGCGCCGGGCTTTGGCGCGGTCAAAGGCCAGCCGGCGTTCTTCGATCAGCAACCAGCGCATCCCCAGACGGTAGAAGGTGAATACGGAGAAGAAGATCATTGTGGTGATCAGCAACAGCAGCATGATAATGCCGCCGGTGAGCACATAACCCAGCAGGGCTTCGGCAATCAGCACTCCGTGTATCAGCACCAGAATGGCCAGCCATAACCGGGCACGCTGCCACCACCGGCGGGTTTCGGTGGCTTCGTTGATTTGCGGGGCAACCCGCCATAAGGCTGCCCAGAATCCGCCGGCCAGCATCGCCAGCAAGATAAATACTACCCGGCCAAGGCCTGAGTGGACTTCGGCGGAAGGGGTGGCGGTCAGATAAATCAGTGCCAGGGTGAGCGGGATACCCAGTAAATACAGCGGGTGGGCAATGCGTGCCAGGGTGGCACACAGCTCTTCCGGCACATCCAGATGGCGGTACAGCAGTCCGTATGGGCGGCGCAGCCAGAGCAGCAGCGACAGGTAAGCCCACATCAGCAGTGACAGGCTGATGCTCATTGGTTGCATGACGGGGGCAGGCACCGCAATCAGTTTCTGGGTGAGAAACCACAGCCCTGCCGGAACCGGTAAGCTGATCACCGGTGCCAGCAGCAGTAACCGCAGGCTGCGGGTAAATTTGTCCTGTACCACATTGCCCAGCTGTTCTGCCCACTGTTGCTCATGGCGGATCAGGTAGCGGAAGCTGTAAAAACTGATCCCGGTTAGCACTAGCAGCGTAAACAGGGAACGCAACCAGGCACCAGAGGCATTCATCTGGCTGTTGCTGATAATCTGTTGGGTGTGTTGCTGAATCGCCCCGAAACTGTCGGCGACATCCTGCAGGAAGCGGCGGTTTATCTCAGTGGTATTGGGCAACCAGATCAGGTAACGCTCCAGCAGCGCCTGCCCCTGTTCGATCTGTTTGTTGATATCGTTCTGAACCCCGAGCAGTTTCGCCCGCTCGTCCAGTTCCTGCGCATAGGCGGTTTCCAGCCGGGTGGTGAGCCCTTCCATATCATCCAGCAGCTGTTTGGCGCTCTGCTGTGCTTCCGGGTTGAGGTCAGAGACATTAAATGCCTGATTCAGTGCCTGCTGATTCAGCTCCAGATTTGCCAGCCGGACCTGATTAATCCGCTGCAGGTTAGGCTCAGTATCCTGGGTGGTGGCGAACCGTTCCGAGAGCTGTTTCAGCTCCAGACTGAAGGTGGTATCGGTGAGCTCCAGTTGTTGCTCAATGGCTTTATAACTTTGCCGTAACAGGGCTTGCTGGCGTTCCAGTGTCCGTCGCTGGGCAATGGCCTGCTCACTGCTTTGCAGGCTGTGGCGCAGTTTTTCAGAGAGTTTTTGATTGCTTTTAACGATCGGTTGCAGTGCTTCGGGGTACTCTTCTTCACCGGGGTCTTTCTTCAGGGCTTCCAGGGCCTGTTCGGCTTCAAGGCGGCGTTTGGTCTGAATCAGATCCTGCAATTCCTGCAGATAGGCTTTGTGGGCCGCAATCTGGCGGGACAGCAGCTCCAGTTGCAGCAGGTCGTAGTCCCGCTGGCTGGGTATGTTGAGAATCTCGAGCTCGAAGGCCTGAATGCGGGTGTTATTGAGAACGAAGCGGGCTTCCGCCAGTGTCTGGCTGCCGTTTTCACCGCTGGCCGGTGGTGCCGAGTCTTGCTTCAGCTTGGTGAGCTGGTCACGCAGGCCGGTGGATTTATCCTGATAATTGCTGACCTGATTATCGAGGGTGTTAAATTGCTGCTCCAGTGCCAGCAGGTTTGCCTGTGCCGGAGCCAGCCGGTTTTCCAGTTTTTCCAGCGGCTGTGAGCGCCAGTTTTTGCGCCAACTGCCGGTTCCGGTGCAGCCAGCTGAGTCTGCAGTTCTTCAATCAGACCGGGGAGGTTGGCCAGGTTGTCCCGCAGCCGGGTTACCCGGGTTTCCAGCCGTTTGGTTTCCTGTAATGCGGAAAGGATTTGCTGGTAAATTTCCCGCTCTTTGCTGTTGGCCGGATTATCGGCATCCAGTGCATCCAGCTGTTGGCGGGTACTGTTGATCTGTTCAGTTATGTCGGCGCTGGCGAACTGGGTGAAGAGTATGGAAATACAAATTGTCAGCGCTAAAACTGCTGGTTGTAATCGGTCACAGAATGATGGATAAAGACGTTTCACAATGGCGTTCCCCGGTGGCACACAGCTTTAATAGTATTGGATAGAACCGGGCAATGTAAGGGAAATTATCTCAGTCCCGGAACAGATTAAGGAGCAACAGGATGGCGCTAGCCGGATTCAATTCAATACTACAGGCAGGGCTGTCAGCACTGCTGGCTATGTTACTGGCCGGTGCAGCCGTTGCCGCTGAAGAGCGTCCGCTGAGCGGTGCTGAGATTCAGCAACTGCTGGCGGGAAAAACCGCGTATCTGGATAACGGGGCGGTACAGACCTTCAGCAGTAATGGCAAAACGCTGTATTTCCACGAGCCACGTCCGCTGGAAACGGGCACCTGGAAGACCGATGGTAACGAATACTGCTCTGAATGGGGCGGTCGCTGGAGCTGCTATAAAATGACTGGTGACGGTGCTGACCGGATTACCTGGATCGGTGGCGGTACCACTTACCCGGCCCGGCTCGAAGCGGGCAATATCTTTGAATAATAAGGACATACGATGAAGGTAGCCGTATATTGCGGGTCCAGCATGGGCAATGATGAAGTTTATGCTGAAGCGGCCCGCGCACTGGGTAAATACTTTGCCGAACAAAATATCTCACTGGTCTATGGCGGCGGTAAAGTCGGTCTGATGGGCGTCGTTGCCGATGCTGTGCTGGATAATGGCGGTGAGGTGATCGGGGTTATTCCCACTCATCTGCAGCATAAAGAAATAGGTCATCCGGGCCTGACTGAGCTGATTGAAGTGCCGGATATGCATACCCGTAAAGCCAAAATGGCTGAACTGGCGGATGCTTATGTAGCCCTGCCCGGCGGTGCTGGCACCATGGAAGAGTTTTTGAAATCTGGACCTGGGCGCAGCTTGGGCTCCACCGTAAGCCCTGTGCGTTGTATAACGTAAATGGCTTTTATGACAGCCTGCTGACGTTTATCCACAGTGCAAAGGATGCCGGATTTACCCGGGAAGCGTTTGCCGACATGATCATTGTGGCCAGCGAGCCTCAGCAATTGCTGGCGGCGTATCAGGGGTATGAGTCGCCGGCCGGGAAGTGGGGCTGAGTGGCTGAAGCCGCTGCCAGAACTGACTGGCAGCGGTTGTCATTTCCGGGTGATCAGTGTCCGAACTGATAGCCGGCCTGCATAATGAACGGGGCCCGGAAATCATCTTTCATGAAGTAATACACCCCTGGGCTTCGTCGCTGACGATTGAATAGCATCCCCAGCCTGAGCCGAAATCTGAACAGTAGCGGTTATCTTCTGCTTTCCATTTGCCTTCAGACGGTTTGGCGTCTCCTTCTTTCATCCACAGGGTCAGGCCTGATTCTGAAAAATACTGGGAGGTTTTACCGCCGAAGTGTACGCCGGCTGTTGTGTTACCTTTCAGCAGGCTGTCGATTTGTTGAGTATTCAGTTCTGTTTCTGCTGCCTGAACACTGCCAGCCAGTAACAGCAGGGGGAGTAGGTTGCGAAAACGCATATCAGATATCCTTATTGTCTGATGGGAAGGGATAGGCATATGACCGGTGAAGTCCGGATTTGTTTCCGGAGGCTGCCTGCCGGGCAGTATGTCAGCCGCAAGCCGGTTCAGGTCGCGTTTGTATAACCGGACGAATTGCCCGGTTATGCTGCGGCGCTTATAATTTGACCGCTGGTTTTAAGCCCTCACCGAGCAATTGCCGTTGTATATGTCACGTACGTTTATCTGGATCCTGATTTCCCTGGCCCTGCATGCCCTGCTTGCATGGGGCTGGCTTTCGTACGTGCCGGAGAAAGCTGCCGGTGGTGGCAGTATTACGGTGAATCTGTCTGCCGGAACAGCCAGAGAGACATCTGCAATGTCTTCGAAAGAGCGGGCTGATACTGCCCAATCACAGGATCTTGCTTCGCCGCCATCAGAAGCCCCGGCTGAATTACCAACTGAGCAACCGGTTGCGCAAGCTCCGGAGCTTGCTCTAGAAACAGCTCCGGAAACGGCAGCGGAAGTGGTGGAAAATGTATCTGCTAAAGCAGCGCCTGCGGTCAGCGATAAAAACCTGAACCGGTAGTGCAGCCAGTCAAACCTGAGGCCAGTAAGCCGCAGGTGACAGAGCGTATCGCTGCACCGGCAGAACCGACTGCAGAGCCACCTCAGAAGATCAAACCTGAATCTATTGCTGATGCCGCCCCTGTTGCGGTGGAAAGAAAATAACCAAACCGCTGCCTGCGGCAAAACCGTCAGAGGTTGCTGAGGTAAAGCCCCGGTAAAAGTGGATGATCCGGTTGTTCCGGCTGAAAAACGGAGGTGGTTAAGTCAGAGCCGCAGCCAGTGGAGCCGACTGTAGAAGAGCCTGTGGAACCGTTTCTAGAAAAAGCACCGCCGCTTGCAGAGGCATTATCAGCTACAGAGTCCGGATCACAAAGTGCTGAACAGGCATCCGCTGCAGAGGATGCGGCGCAGGTCGGTGATGCAGCTCAGCCTGCCGACGGAGATTTTCTGCAAGCCCGGATTATGTCTGACCAGAAGCCGAAATATCCCCGCCGGGCCATTGCCCGTGATCAGCAGGGGCAGGTGAAGTTACGTCTGTTTCTGAATGCCCGGGGCGAGGTTGAGCGCTATGAAGTTATCGAAAGCAGTGGCTATAAACTGCTGGACAGGGCGGTACAGAATTTTGTTCAGCAGGAACGTTTTGTTCCTGCGACCCGTAACGGTCTGGCGGTGGCTTCCACACAAACCTTCTCGTTTACTTTCCGTTTGCAGTAGGGCTTATAGTAAATCACTGCGCTGGCTGGCTGATGCCAGTGCGGTGACCCGTATGCCGTACGGCGATGTTTCAATCTGACTGTGGATGCCGAAGTGCGCCAGCATATTTGCTTCGGTAATCACTGCATCCGGTGCCCCGTCAGCAACGATGCTGCCGCCGGAGAGCAGCAGTAAGCGGTGGCAGAAGCGGGATGCCATATCCATATGGTGAATGGCCGCGATCGCCAGATGCCCTTCTTCGGTCAGTTCCCTTACCAGACTCAGCACATCCAGCTGATGGCACATGTCCAGGCTGGCGGTGGGCTCATCCAGCAACAGTACCGGCGCTTCCTGTGCCAGTGCCCGGGCAATAAATACCCGCTGGCGTTCTCCACCGGACAGCTGATCAGCCCGACGGTTACGCATCGCCGTCAGACCGGTCTTGTCCAGTGCATCATTAATGCGTTGCAGATCCTGATCTGATTCCGGCTGAAAGGCGCCCAGATGGGGGTACGGCCCATGGCGACAATCTCTTCCACTGTAAAGCCGTAACCGGTGGATACATCCTGAGGGACCAGCGATATATGCCGGGCAATGTCCCGCCGGGGTAGCCGGATAAGGGTTTGTCATTCAGACGTACCTCGCCGGAATCCGCCGGCAGCAGCCCCATTAACAGTTTAAGCAGAGTGGATTTGCCGGCACCGTTCGGGCCGATCAGGCCAATGAACTGTCCGGGGCTGAACTGCAGACTGATGCCTTGCAGGATCTGCCGCTGCTGATAAGCAAAGCTGAGCTGACTGCAGCTCAGGGAAAGGGATGTGGTCACAGAATGCTTGTCCATGGTTTACAGTTCTCCCGGGTCCGTTGCCTTAACAGCAGGAAAACAAAGAAAGGTGCGCCCAGTGTGGCGGTCACCACCCCTAGCGGAATGGCTTTTTCAGGCAGTGTGACCCGTAACAGCAAGTCTGCCGTCACCAGACATATGGCTCCGCCTAGCGCACTGGCCGGCAGCAGGTAACGGTGCCTTGGCCCCAGGATAAGACGCAGTATATGAGGCACGACCAGACCGATGAAACCGATGCCGCCACAGACTGCAATGGATACCCCGACCAGCATGGCGGTGATGATCAGCAGGTGCTGGCGGGTGCGGGGACATCAATGCCCACAGACGCTGCATGTACCTCACCCATGAGCAGAGCATCCAGATCCCGGCTGAAACAAAGCACCAGCGCACAGCCCAGCAGGGCAAAGGGGACGATCAGCCGGACATGGTCCCAGGTGCGGCCTTCCAGCCCGCCCATGCTCCAGTACACAATCATTTTTCCGGTATCCCAGTCGTTCAGGGACAGCGCCAGAATCAGGGAAGCGGCTGCGACGTTCAGTGCACCGATGGCGACGCCGGCCAGTAACAGTGTCCCCATGGCTGTGTGCCCCCGCTGAGTGGCAATGCGGTAAACAATCCACAGGGTGATGCCGGCCCCGCTGAAGGCAAAGGCCGGCAGAATCCATACGGACAAACTGGTAAGGCCCAGATAGATGGCAATTACGGCCCCAGAGAGGCGCCGGAAGACACCCCAGAATTGAAGGTGAAGCCAGCGGGTTGCGAAACATGCCCTGCATGACTGCGCCACAGACTGCCAGTGAGGCGCCGGCACAGGCGCCGATAATTACTCTGGGCAGGCGCACATCCAGCAAAATGCTTTCCATCCAGGGGCGGATATCTGCACCGGTATCCATGCCCAGGCTGTGTAACAGAATGCCGATGGTTTCAGCCACAGGAATCTGTGCCGGTCCTTGTAGTAGTTCCCCCAGGGCAGCGAGGATCAGCAATACCGGCATGATGATAAAGATCAGACGGGGTGTCATTTTTGATCTCCGGGTGCAGTAGCCGGGCAACCGGTTCGATTGCCAGCCAGCTGTATTGGGATGTGGATAAAAGCCAGGCGCCCTTCAGGCTGTATACCTGCCGGTTGATAACAGCCGGCACATTTTTCCAGGCCGGACGCTGCATCAGCTGCATCGCGGTACTGTCCTGATTATCCGGTGCGCCGGTGCCCATCAGGATAATGTCAGGTGCCAGGCTGATCGCCAGTTCTTCACTGATGGTCTGTGAGCCCTGGATGCCGGTTTCACTGATGACATTAAACCCGTCTGCCAGCCGGATAATTTCGTCAATGGTGGTGCCCGGGCCTGTGGTGGTGCCGTCGAGGTTGTAATACAGCACTCTTGGCTGTGGGGCATTGCGATAGGTGTTTTTAATGCGGTTCAGTAATTGCTGCAGCTCTGTCAGTTGTTGTTCTGCCTTCGGGCTGCTGCCGGTGGCGGCGGCCACCAGTCGGATATTGGTTGCCAGATCCTTAAAGGAGCTGAAGTCCGTCAGCCGCACCACCGGAATACCGGCTCCCAGTAACTGACGGACAGTTTCAGCCTGGGTGTAGCTGGCAATAAATACCAGATCCGGCTCCAGACTGAGGATTTCTTCAATGTTACCCTGTAAGCGCTTAGTCGCCGGGGATAGTGTCCGGTGACGTTTGAAAGTGAGGATAATCCGCCAGCCCTGTGATGCCCACAACCCGGTCCGGCGGGACTAGTCTGGCAAGAATTTCATCAGTGCCAATGGTCATTGAGACGATTCGCCGGGGTGGCTGTTCGAGTGTGTAGCGGGCGCCGATGGCATCCGTCAGGGTTTTGGGGAATGTATCTCCTTCGATCTGTGTAGCGGTCAGGGCGTTGTTACTGAACAGGCCGGCACGGATATCCAGCTGGCTCAGTAACAGGGCGCCAAGCAGCACAGCAACAATTGCTATTAGTGATCTGTTTTTGTCACAGTGCTGCCTTATGAGGAGTGAGGTCTCAGAGAGAGCCGCTCAGTTTAATACCGACTGTAAAGTTAATGCCTTCAGTGCCAAAGCCATAAACTTCTTCGTAATCTTCATCAAACAGGTTATTTACCTTGGCAAAGATTTCTACATTATCGGAGTAGGCGTGTGTCACCGCAAGGTTCGCAAGGGTATAGCTGTCCAGTGTGACCCTGCGATTACCGCTTAGCGCGAACACTGTGTCGTATTGTTTACCGTTATATTGCAGTCCGCCGCTGATCCGGGTTTTGCCATTCGCCAGCAGCTGGCTGGCGTTCAGGCCTGCGATATGTGTGGCCCGGCGAATCAGTTGCTGATCATCAGCATCGGTTGCGTCGTTATAGGTGTAGCTGGCGGTCAGGCGCAGCCGGTCGGTTGGATTCAGGGTTGCGGTTAACTCCAGACCTTTAATGTCAGATGTGCCCGCCTGATTGGTAGCGGTTGTGGCGTTTGTGCTGATCAGATCTTCCACATCAGTATCGAACAGCGTCACGTCGATATAGCCGTCAATGTCGCTGAAGTGGTATTCGAGGCCCAGATCTGTGGTGGTGTTTTTCTCCGGTTTCAGGTCCGGGTTGCTGGTAAAGGTAGAGGTTGAACCAAACAGCTCAAACAGGGTTGGGTTCTTGATGCCGGTGCCACGGCTGGTGTGCAGGCGCCAGTCATCATTCAGCCAGGCAGCAAAGCTGAAACGGTATGTATCGGTATCGCTGAAGCGGTCATTCAGATCACGGCGGCCGGCAACCGTGAAGTAGTAAGTTTCGTCCAGATTCAGGCCGTATTCGGCAACCAGTCCGGTGCTGTCGGTGCTCTGTTTAACCGTTGAATACGTACTGCTGTAATCAAAGTCTTCATCTTCTCGTTCCGCGACAAAGGTCAGGCGGTGTTCTGCAGCATCTGTATGGATGAAGTAGTTACTCTGATAATCAAGTTTGCGCTTTTTCCAAGCGCATCGGAGTTGAAGGTGGAGGAAAAGCTCTCTGTGCGGCTTTTGTGACGGCGTAGCCGATTTCCTGTTGCCAGTCGCCGTCCATCAGATCCAGTTTGGCGGAAACCCGTCCGGAGTTTTGTTGCCGTTCAGCGTGGCTGTCATCATCGATAATTGTGCCGGTGTTAAAGTCAGATTTATCGGTTTCCTGAAAAGCGTCTACGTGCCGTAATACCAGATTCAGTTCCAGGTTGTCTGTGGCCTGCATGCCCCTTTAAAGTTCAGGGTGCTGTTGCTGTAGCCGTCTTTTTCACTGTTGCCCCGGTCGCTGCTGGCGGCGGATATACCGTCACTGTCGAGCAGTGAACCGCTCAGTGCCAGGTTATATTCATCGTCACCACCCTTGAGGGTGAAGCTTTGCTGGTTGGTGTTGTAACTGCCGGTTGCGAAAGTGACGCTACCGTTCAGTGGGCCTTTACCTTGTTTGGTGATGATGTTGATCACCCGCCAACCGCATCGCTGCCCCAGATAGCGCTTTGGGCACCGCGCAGCACTTCGACCCGTTCGATATCCAGGCTGAGCAGATCGGCAAAATTAAATTCGGCAACGGTACTGTTGTCGTTTACTTCAACACCGTCAATCAGTACCAGGGTCTGGTTAGCTTCTGCGCCACGAATCCGTATCTGTGTTGTGCTGCCAATCCCGCCGGTACGGCTAACTGCCAGCCCCGGTACTTCGCGCAGGGCTTCTGTTACCAGGGTGATCTGGTTGTTTTCCAGGTGCTCGGCATCAATGATACTGACAGCAGACCCGGTTTCTTCACGGCTGGCTTCAACCTTGGACGCGGTGATGATGATTTCCTGCGCCTGGGCAGAAACAGTGGTGCCGGCCAGCAGGCAGGCTAACAATGAGTGTCGTAATTGCATAAAGCACCTGTGTTGTCGTGTAACTGGCGTCCGCGCAAGCGAACAGACGTGACAGCACAGGGTGGCGGCACGTTCAGCAACAATAGATTTATGTATTGTCACCGTTACGTTTTCCGCCCAACACAGCGCCCCGCAATGTTAGTAGGTGACGATCGGAATGGCAGGTCTCCTGGCTTGCAGGTCTGCGTATATGTTCAGCCTTCCCGGTTTCTCCAGTGGCCTGAGTCGAACAAACAGAATTCGCTGCATACAGTTACGGGGGTAGCTAGGGGTGAGGTCTCTGTGGCGACAGATGCCTTTTCCTATTCCCATTTTAATCCGTCGGAAAGTGTTGCGGCTGCCATCTGTGGTGGCCGGAAAGCTTCCCTGAAGAACCATTCTCGCGGGCATGTTACAAATTTGTTATACGAATGCAATGATCCGGAACAAATGTGTCGAAAAACAGGTAATGTCTTGTCTGATAACGACGTTTCGCAGAAAAATGTGCCTTCCTGCACAGGCGCTTCTGACCCTTACACACGACATTACTTTCATCGTTCCGCGAAGGCGATTATTATCACCCCTTGCCGCCGGGCGGTCCGGCGGACAGAGAATGTGAATAAGTGACGGTAATCTCATGTCGACCAATATTTTTGTTTATGGTGTGCTGCAATATGACGAGCTGGTGCAGCAGCTGACCGGTAATACGTTTCAGAAGGTATCTGCAGAATTACTGAACCATCAGCGCCTGACTCTGCATATGGAAGGCTGGTCGGATCTGGGGGTGGCGGTGCCGTCACCGGGTAATCAGATTCAGGGCTCTGTATTGCTGGAAGTCGATGATGAGTCGCTGGCGATTCTGGATGACTTTGAAGAAGCCGACGTGGGATTGTATATGCGCAAGCTGGCCATTATCCGTCTGGAAGACGGTCAGGAAGCACAGGTGTTTGTATATGCCGGTACGCCTAAGTCCCGTGAGTTTTTGCAGGGCGAATGGGATGAGCAAAGCTTTATCAGCCAGCATTATGACAGCTATAAGGAAGAGATTATTCCTGCCTTTCTTGAGGAGCGTGCACTGCGTCGGGCCGCGAAGAAGGATGCTGAATAACAGCATGAACTGATACAAAAATGCCGGCGTATGCCGGCATTTTTATGTGTCAGATATCGTAATCGATAATCACCGGTGCGTGTGCCGAGAAGGCTTTTCCCGGTAGATACGGGCAGACTTGATGGTTTTGCGCAGGTTTGCTGTGGTGATCTGGTAATCCAGACGGGCACCTTCGTTCAGTTCCCGGGCACGGTTGTATTCCGGCCACCAGGTGTACTGATGATCAGCGTGGTTCACCTGACGGAAGGCATCCACATAGCCCATCTCATCAAATATATCCGCCATCCATTCCCGTTCGTGGGGCAGGAAACCGGATACGCTCTGATTCACGTACCAGTTACTCAGGTCAACGGGTTTGTGAGCAATGTGAAGCGGGCCACAGAAGATAAACTCACGGCGTTTGCGCAGGGTTTTAGTCAGGTGCCCCGCCAGCAGGTCCATGTATTCTTCTTTTTCCGCCTGGGCTTCATCGCTCTTCAGGCCGGATGGCATGCTCCATGAGGCAACGCTGACTTTATCAAAGTCTGCCTGAATGAAACGGCCGTGGAAGTCGCACTGTTCAAACCCCAGCCCGGTCATAATGGCTTTGGGAATTTCACGGGTGTAAATGGCTACACCGCTGAAACCGTCCTCGAAGGCATCAAAGAAATAGGCTTCATAGCCTTCGGGATGAAAACGGTCCGCATCCAGCTGATACTCTTTTGCGCGCAGATCCTGCAGACACACAACGTCTGCGTCCTGCTGGACCATCCAGTCGAAAAACCATTATCGGCAGCCTGTTCAATACCTTGGGTATTGAAGGTGATAACGCGCATAGAACAAAAATCCTGAAAAAGTATCAAATGTATGAAAGATTACTATCGAGCCCGCATTGTATAAGGGATGCGGCGAAAATTGAATTGATTTCATACCGGCTTTGGTGAATTTTCAGATTCAGTCTGGTGAATAAAATTGCTCTGAAGCAAGTCTGCAGACATTTAAAACTGCCGTTTGAGGTTTGGGTAGTGGGAATATGCGTGGAATTCCATGGAGAGACAGACGTTAATCCTGTATGATGCGCGCAATTTTTAACCAGTCACCGGGAAAGCCAGCATGCAGGATTATCAGAGAGAATTTATTGAATTTGCCATCGACAAAGAAGTGCTACGTTTTGGCGAGTTTACTCTAAAGTCGGGCCGTACCAGCCCGTACTTCTTTAATGCAGGTCTGTTTAACAGCGGTGAAGCACTGGCCCGTCTGGGACGCTGTTATGCGGCGGCCATCCAGCAATCCGGTATTGAGTATGATGTGCTGTTAGGCCCTGCGTATAAAGGTATCCCGCTGGCCGCCACTACCTGTGTAGCGCTGGCCACCGACTTCGGTCAGGACGTGCCTTACGTATTTAACCGTAAAGAAGCTAAGAGCCACGGTGAAGGCGGTAATCTGGTAGGTGCGCCCCTGGAGGGCCGGGTACTGATCATTGACGATGTGATTACCGCCGGTACTGCTATCCGTGAAGTGATGACTATTATCGAGCAGGCCGGTGCGACGCCGGCAGGTACAGTTATTGCTCTGAACCGTCAGGAAAAGGGTAAAGGTGAACTATCTGCAATTCAGGAAGTTGAACGTGACTACAACATGCCGGTTGCTTCAATTGTATCGCTGGAAAATGTCCTGACCTATCTGGAAGAGCAGGGTAATAAAGCTCAGCAGGTGGATGCGATCCGCGCCTACCGTGAAGCCTACGGTATTTAATACCGGGCTGGTCTTTCAGCAAAAAACACCGCCAAGGCGGTGTTTTTATGTCCGGCGAAACCGCCAGCTCAGTAATTACCACTGCATGATGGTAGTCAGTGCAATAGGGACCGGCATCGTAATCCAGGCCAGTGCGGCCAGATTGATGATGAACCAGATTGGTCCTGAGCTGTCACGGAAGTTTTCGTCATGATCGGCCATGATCTCACCCTTTAATTGGCAATTTTTAGGGCAACGGCGGTGTTTATAAACGGCATTAAACCGTGGCAATACGGGATTGCACTGGGGACACCCTGTTGCATGCATAGAACTGTTACTGCGTGAAGTTATGCGGCGCACTTTTTCAGACACTGCGGGTAGGCGTTAAGGCCGGATTCGCAGGGTCTTAAGTATCTTGTCATGACTTCAGTCGCAGGGGATTCTATCAGTTAGCGAAGGGCGGCGGTAGTTAGCGGCTGGAGGAATTACACTTGTGTGTGATACTTTCCTTTCAGCACATGTTTTTTGAGCGTTTTCAGTCAGGTACTTCTTATGCGTATGCATTTCGCCGTTAAAGTCATTCTTGCCATTATTCTGTTGATAAGTCTGTTACTGCATTCCGCCGTGTATATCGGTCGGGATCTGGCGGCGGACTGGCTGTTGGATCAGGGCGCGGAGTATGCGGGGATTGAACGCCTGAAAATTGGCTGGCTGACCGGTGTAGTGCGTCTTGAAGGGGTTGATGTACGGACTCCCGGGCAGCGGGACCTTAAACTGGAATCCCTTTACCTTAAGATTGATCTGGCAGCGCTGACTGAGCAACGGGTCTGGATCCGCCAGCTTAATATTCACGGACTCTACGGCGACATCACCCAGCACACCGAAGGTGAGCATAAAGGGGCGCTGCAGATCGGACCGGTGCTGATTCCGGCAGCGACTGAAGAACCTGCAGCAGAAGAAGATACCGGCAGCTCCGAATGGCAGGTGGGTATCAGCCAGCTGAGTATCAGTCAGCTGGACTGGAAGACCGATTTACCCGCTCAGAAGCACCATCTGGTGCTTGCCGAGGCAGGACTGGAAGGTTTGTATTTCTGGGCCCCCGTCATGCCAGTACACTGAACCTTGCCGGTAACCTGAACGGCGCTGACTTTTCTGTCGGCGGGGATGTTGTTGCCCTGGCTGAAGATAAGTTTGCCAATCTTAAGCTGACCATCGCACCGCTGACGCTGCAGGCATTCACGTCTAAGGCTGTGCCGGGGCTGAAGGGTAATTTAAGTACTGATCTGACCGTGCACCTTAAACTCAGCGGCGATGATATTCATCTGCAGCAAACAGGTTTGCTGAAACTGGAAGATTTCAGCTGGCAGAGTGACGGTGTGGATTTGCAGCAACAGGCAGTGAGCTGGCAGGGGCAGATTGATGCCGCGGTCGTTGGCGGAGGACTTAAAGATGCCAGCCTGGACGGTGCTATAAAGGGTTCTCAGACCCAACTTAAGCTGGGAGATGTTCAGCAGGCGGACCTGCAGTCGCTCAGCTGGAAAGGAAAGATTGATGCCACCATGGAGTCGTTACAGCACAACGGTGCGTTACAGCTGGATAAGGTGCGCTGGCAGGATACCGGGCTGGATGTGCAGCAACAGCAGCTCAGCTGGAATGGCGGTCTGACCGTTAAACTGCCAGGTCAGCAGTTAAAGAGCCTTAAACTGGACGGTAAAGTAGCCGGTACCGGTACACAGGTTGAACAGGGCAGTGCGCTGCAACTGGCGTTGCAGAGCCTGAGCTGGCAGGGCAATGTTGCCCTTGATAACAGCGGTAAGGCTGCTGAGGGTGATGCTGAAGCCACTGCTCAGCAGGATTTAGCCGTTACCGGTGAAAGCCTGCAACTTGAAGGTCTGAAAGTGCATAACCGTAAGGTCACTTCCGATCTGCTGATGCTGGCAAAAATATCGTTGCAGAAGCTGAAGTTTGAGCAGAAGAGCGGCAGCGGTGATGATGGGATGCGAGTACAGCTGGCTGAAACCGCCCTGTCAGGCATTGTGGCTCAACATAAGAAACCGCTGAGTAAAATCAACAGCCTGCAGTTGCGGGAGCTGGCCTATGATTCCCGGGGGATGTGACCATCAGTAAGGTTACCCTGCGTGATACTCAAAACCATGTTGTCATTGCCAAGGGCGGTAAACCCGCAGTGATTGATGGCTATCTGGAAGCGCTGAGCGGTCTGGCGGGAGAACCATCAGCGGAAGCTGCAGACACGAAAAACAGCAAAAAACAGGCACCTGCCGGCCCTGCAATGCGGGTGCGTATCGGTGAAATTGCCCTGGCCGGTAAGAATCAGGTGTTGTTTACCGACAACAACGCAGACCCTGCGTTTAAAGGCGATATTCTGATCAAGTCAGCCAGCCTGAAACAGTTGGATACCGCCAGCAAGAAATCTTCGCCATTTACGGCCGACATCGAACTGAAACCTTTTACCAAGCTGAAGCTCAGCGGTAAAACCAATCTGGCCGGCGGTGGCGGTGATGCGGACTGGGATGCATCCCTTACCCAGCTGGAGTTACCGCGCTTAAGTCCCTACGCGATTGAAAATATCGGTTACTTTATTGAAAACGGCCAACTGGAGCTGACCAGTAAAGGCACCCTGCGTAACGAGCAGATTGAGGGTGAAAATAATATTGTGATTAACCGGCTGTCCGTTGATCCGGTGAATCAGGACAAGGTAGCAGGCTTTACCAAGCAGCTGTCGATGCCGCTGGGTACGGCGATCATGATCCTGCAGGATGATGACGATAACATCGAACTGGATGTGCCGATCAGCGGGTCTCTGTCTGATCCTGATTTCGGGCTGGACAGTGTGGTTAAAATTCTGGCCGGCAAAGGCCTTAAGCAGGCTGCGTTCAGCTTTCTGGCTAAATCCTTACAGCCTTACGGGGCACTGATCAGTCTGGCGGAAACCGCCATCGATGCTGCCTCTGACGGTACCTTTATCAATCTTGAGCCGGTGGCGTTTACACCGGGATCAGCCCAGCTGAACAACAAGGCCCGGGATTATCTGGGTAAGGTTGAGTCCATGCTGAAAGAGCGTAAAGGCATGCGGCTGAATATCTGCGGACAGGCGGTATCCCAGGATGCTGCGTTACTGAATGCCCGGTTACTGGAAGCGAATGCACAGCGGGCGGAGCCGCTAACGGAAGAACAACTGGCTGCGGAGCTGAAAGCACAGCTGACGGCTCTGGCGCAGTCACGGAACGACAGCGTTAAACGTGAGCTGAGCAAACAGGTCAGCGGTGAGCGCTTATTCGTCTGTTTTGCCCTGCCAAAACTGGATGATCCTAAAGCACTGCCGGTGGCGACGCTGGGATTGTAGTCCCCTTCGCTACTGGCCGGCCGCTACTGGCTCAGGGTCAGGCTGTTTTGTGGCTGGCTCTGACTGCCGACAATCGGAATAACCGCAGTGATACGGGTGCCCCGGTCATGATTCTGGCGGACACTGAACGTGCCGCCCAGCGCCCGGACCCGCTCCCGCATACCGATCAGGCCGAAGCCGCTTTTAAACGCCTGGCTTTCCACATCAAACCCAACACCGTCATCGCTGATCAGCAGTTCCAGGCGGTCACCGCTGATATCACCGCGCTGGCCTTTGTCCAGCCGCTTTAATTCTATCCAGACGTTTTTAGCGTGGGCGTATTTGAGAATATTGCTGAATGCTTCCTGGGTCAGGCGAAACAGGGTGATGTTGTAATCTTCGGACATCTCATTCAGTGCCCCCGGAAATCCGTATGTAACTGAATGTTGTGCTCAGAAAACCGGTTGTTGGCAATACATTCCTGTAAGGCATCCATTAACCCCAGATCATCAAGTGCCGTGGGCCGCAGGGTGCGCATCAGGCCGTAGGTTACATCGTAAATGTTCTGTGCAATGGCATCGATTGAGTCTGCAGTCTGGTGAACAATGCTGTTTTCTTCAGGGTGTATGCGTTTAAGGATTTTGGCATCGGTGCGGATCGCGGTCAGCGACTGGCCAAGTTCATCATGCAGTTCCCGGGATAAACTGCGCCGCTCTTTTCCTGAACCGCCAGAACCTGATGAGTCAGACGGCGGTTTTCTATCAGCTGATCACGTAATTCCTGGGTACGCATATGAATGCGCAGCTCCAGTTGCTGACGTTCTTTTTCAGTTTTTCATACAACTGCGCATGCTGGCTGGCGGATCTGACCCGCTGGCGCAGGAAGGCAAGCAGCAGGGCATAGCCACCGGCTGAACAGAATAAGATTGCCAGTAACAGCCCGGGGTTGAGGTCCTGCAGGCTGACCTTCTGAGTGATATTAAGTTTAAAGGACTGGCCGAAACGGTTAATTGTCCGGGTATCCTTCAGTGCTGGCAGCAGATCCGTTCCCAGCCCTGTGTTCTCGGTGGCAGTACGCTCATCCAGAACAATGTTATGTTCGCTGATGATCTGCGCCTGGGCACCTTCATTCATAAAGTTTGCATTGGGCAGCAGGCTGGCAATGTTGACAATGATTGAGGCGATATAGAGGTTTTGCGCGTTCGGCGCCGCATTACGGTCGTAAAATGCGAGGAACAGAGCGTAAACCTGCGAGGTGTTTTCGCCTCTGAACGGCGCGGAGGATACTGGCTGGTGGTAACGCTGGGCAAAACTCAGGGTTTCGCTGAGGGCTGGATCATCTTCCAGATTATGTCCCATGAGATAACGGGTGTCGGCTGTCAGTGGCTCGATAAAGGTCAGCGGGAAGTTAGTGTTGGCCAGTACTTCCTGGCTCAGATCCGGCTGGCCAAACAGGGGTTCGAACGGGCTGGCAGCAACGTGTGCCGGCGGTGGAGACGCTGCCTGTTGCTGAATCTGAAAGCGCATAATCTGCGGATAACGTTTGTGCATTTCATTCGCATAGCTGCGGATGGTGACAAAGTCCCGTGGGTTAGCGCTGACCAGCGCGGTGAAGTTCTGCAGCAGAATTTCGTTAATGTAGGTTTTTCGTAGACAGAGGAATAGACGTACTGAGTATTATTATTCAGCCGTTTTTGCAGCAGGGAATAACTCGACCTGACGGACAGTCCGAGCATTAAAACCGTGATGCTGATCCAGATCGCGGTCACTAGCGGAAACTGCGGTTTTGACATATGTCTGATCTATCCATGAGTACAGGGACGAACCCTGACAATTACCTTTGCGGCGCAGACTGTTACTCCTGAAAAACATCTTTGCTGGCTGCGGTTTGCGCATCTGTGCGCGATGTTGCTGATACAAAGTCTAACCATTCTGAGGGTGGAAAACAAAAAGGCACCCTAAGGTGCCTTTTTCAGTGTGTTTGCAGGGTATGCAGATTAGCCAGCCAGGTTCTGGTTGGCGAAGTCCCAGTTTACCAGCGCCCAGAAGGCTTTCAGGTAATCAGGACGTACATTGCGGAAATCGATGTAGTAAGCGTGTTCCCAAAGGTCAACAGTCAGCAGGGCAGTCTGACCGCTGGTCATTGGCGTGCCAGCGTTGCTGGTGTTAACGATTTCCAGAGAACCGTCAGCGTTTTTAACCAGCCAGGTCCAGCTTGAACCGAAGTTGTTAACAGCTTTGTCGTTGAACTCTTCCTGGAATGCAGCGAAAGAACCCCATTTAGCGTTGATTGCATCAGCAATTGCGCCAGTAGGCTCGCCACCACCGTTTGGAGACAGGCTGTTCCAGTAGAAAGTGTGGTTCCAGATCTGCGCTGCGTTGTTGAAAACACCGCCGGCTGGTGCAGAAGTGATGATCTCTTCCAGAGACTTACCTTCAAACTCAGAACCTGGCACCAGGCCGTTCAGTTTTACAACGTAAGTGTTGTGGTGTTTGCCGTGGTGGAAGTCCAGAGTTTCAGAAGAAATGTGTGGTTCCAGGGCGTCTTTGGCGTATGGCAGGGCCGGTAATTCAAAGCTCATAAGTATGTACCTTCACGTCACGGTTTCAGCATAAAACCGTTAATATCGATATTAATTTGTATATACAGCCAGGCAGGAAATACGATTTGGCTCGAGCCTGGAGGCCGCATAATAGCACTCAAACATAGGGTTTTGACAGAGGATTAAAGCCCTGTAATTTATAGGGGAAAAGACCCTGTCGGAAAAAGAATAGTTCAGACTGCGGCGTTAATCGACATTCACCAGCTCGGCAATTTTTAACAACTGAATCGGTGGGTACAGCTCTAGCTGGCGGGCCACCTGCATATTGATAAAAATGGAGTAGCGATTAAGGGAGGCGATGGGTAACTGCCCTGGCTGCTCACCTTTAAAGAGCACTTTCTCGGCCTGATTGGCTGCCAGCCGTCCCACATTGTAGTAACGGTTAGCAACTGCAATCAGACCATCAGAGCGGGTTACCATCACATCGTAGGCGCTGGCGACCGGTAAACCATGGCTGTTAGCGGCCTGAGTGAATGCGTCGCGGTGCTGGCGGTTATAGGAACTGGAACCTACATACACCGCATCGGCACCGGCGGATTTCAGCTCTGCCATAATGCTGTCCAGCTGATCTGGCAGCGGTTGGCCGTCGGGGCCCAGTTCATAGGTCCGGCTGAGCAGTTCGAAATTCATCTCTTTCGCCAGACTTTCCAGCTTGCGGGTATTCAGCACGGAATTAGCTTCATTGCCGGCGTAAATAACACCGATGCGCTTGGCGTCCAGATAATCCTGCAGCACGCTTAGCTGTACCTGTTCCGGTACCCGGTTGCGGATACCGGTGACCAGTGGCCGGCCGCTGTCCGTATAGGATTTAATAATGCCGGCGCCCACCGGGTCAGCGACAATCATAAACAGCAGGGGAATCCCTTGCAGATATTGCTGTGCATCCGCCCCGTTGACCGGACCAATAATGGCTTTGGATACGCTGGTGCCCCAGGTGACCACCAGGTCCGGCTGCAGCTGTCGGGCTTCTTCTATAAAGCCGGGCAGGCTGGCTTTGTTTTTAGCGGCATCGCGGATGGTCAGTTCCACCGGGAGGCGGTTATCCGCGATGTACTGTTTGAAACCTTCGCAGGCTTCTTCACAGCCCCGCCAGACCACCATATATACCTGCGCCGGGTTAGCGGCAGTGAAGGCTTCGGCTGCACTCAGCGTTGTACTGATCAGCAACGTCAGGGCGATGCAAAAGCGTCTGATTATGCGCATGCTTTGGCCTCCTGCGGCGCATCCGCCGGAAATAAACCCCGGTAAAGCAGCCGATGCCGATGATGCCCACACCGATAATGGCCATCGCGGCACCGTAGTCGTAGAACACCAGCAGAGCGGCAACCAGTAACGGGCCGATAACACTGCCGATCCGCTCACAGGTGCGCAGCACGCCCAGCACGGTGGTACGGCCAACATCCGGGGTATATTCAGCCGCTTCCAGTGCGGCGGCAATCAGTGGTGCCTTGATAATGGCGTGCGCCATACCCATCAGGATGACTGAAATCAGAACGGTCAGAACATCCGCATCGCCGTTGAGTAACAGTAAGACGGCACCGGAAAGCACGGTGCCGAACACCACCAGGTCAATCATGTGTTTGCTGCGGTCGGCAATGTGCGAAGCGGTTGGCCCCAGGAAGATAATAATCAGCGCATAGATCATCATGATCCGGCCAATTTCTGCCTGAGTAGCGTCCAGGGTAATCAGATACACCGGGACGAAGTAATAGAGGAAACCGGTGAGAATAATTTTTGCCGGAATTGCACAGAACAGAATGATGCCGACAAAACGGTAGTTGCGAATCAGGGCTTTCGGGCCACGGGCCTGCTCCGGTGTCGCCGCTGCTTTGTCTGTGTTAGCCGGTTTTTCGCTGCAACCCACTTCTGAACACAGCATCACCCAGGCCAGAGCGCCCGCGACCAGCGCCAGCATGGCTGCCAGAACAAAGACGGGCTGGTAGCCAATCCGGTCGGCGATGATACCGCCCAGTGCGGTACCGCACATGGAAGCTGTCATCAGTACACCCACAAATACCGCCATGCCTTTGGCGCGGTTTTCTTTGGTCAGCAGGGCCGCCATATAGCCCTGACAGCTGATGGTAATTACCGCATAGCCTGCTGCAGTGACGCCCCGTCCGGCGATGATCGCCTCAGCACTGTTGGCAAAGGCGCAGATCAGATAACCGCTGATAGCCGGAATCAGGCCAAACATAAAGATCCGTTTGCAGCCGTAGCTGTCGGTCCAGCGGCCGGCAAAGGGGTAATGATGGCGATAACACCCATGAACACTGAAATTGGCAGGCCGATCATAATGTCCCGGCTGATCCAGCTGTTCGGTTGGTAATATTCCGCCACAAATAAGGGCATAAATGACTTTTGCAGCTCCTCCGCGAAGGAGAATACAAACAGTGGAATTCGTGCATCTATGATGCTGCCGCGGCTTTCGGTAAAGACTTTCTGCAGGCTGAAACGTTTCGCCAGCTGGCGCAGTTTCTCGACGGTGCCGGGCTCATCTTTCTGTTCAATGGCGCGGTCGTAAACCTGTTGGAAGTTGTTCTGGATGGCGCGCGAATCCTGATTCATCCGGTTAACAAAGAAACCGATAATGCCTTTTGCTGCTGGTTTTGCTGTACGGAAAAGTCACCTTCGGCCTGACGGGTAAGGAGCTTTTCTGAATGCTGTAACGGCCCGGATACATAGAACATCACCAGAACCATCATCAGTTCAAACGACACCAGTAATACGGCGATCAGTACAATGGCCAGATCGAAGAAAACATTGGTCAGCTGGCTGCGGATATAGCCGTCATTGAGGCCGATATGTACCGAGCCGTAGCGGACCTCCTGCTGTGTCAGTGGCAGGTAGTAGCCTTCCATTGACTGAGCGTCACTGCCGGATACCAGCATGCGGAAAAAGTCAGCGGTGCCGCTGAGCAGGCTTTCCACCGGCGGGTTAACCGATTCAGTGGCGGTAAACAGGGTCTTATGGGAAGAGAGTGGCTGTACCAGCTGACTGATATCACCGCCCTGATAGACGATGTCCCCTGCGGTATTACTCACGGCAATATAGGTCAGCTCAGAATACTTCTCGCTCAGGTCTTCCAGGTACTCATCCAACCCGTTGATCTGACCGAACGGAATACCGACCCCGACCGCCAGACGCACATCGTCCTGAACCTCTTCAGCGATCAGATTAGCCTTTTGCAGCAGTTGCGGCTTGAGGGCCATGTTGAATTCGGTGAGGGCATAAACCGCACTGATCAGTGACGCCAGAAAGGTACTTATCAGCGTAATAATAAACAGCCGGCGGTTAACGAACGTTGCCAGCCCCTGGGTGGTATTGCTCATTTGTGTTCAGCTCCGGCAGATGGACTGACCAGTTGGCTGAGTTCCTGCTCGACACCGGATTTTATTTTTCCCGCTGTTCCATCTGGCGGGCAAACTGATAGGAAAGCGAATCGGTTTTCATATTATCCGGTTGTGGCGGAGCATGTTTATCCCGCTGGGCGTGTAACAGGTGGAAGATCGCGTTGACTTCGCCGAAGCCAAGCCGTACCGCGAGAAATATGAACACGGCAAACACCAGAAATACTGCCAGCGTCATCATCAGCAGCCGGTCATTCACCCGTAAAATATCGGCAGCGTAGCGGGATTTATCGTAATCGATGATGATGCTGCCGGTCAGCCGCCGGTGGCATCAAACAGCTGCAGGCCGGTATACAGTGCGTGTTCTTCATCCAGTCGCCAGGCGGCTTCTTCGCTGAACAGTGCCCGGCGGATCAGAGGGCTGTCCGGTGTTGCGCTCAGGGTCCCGGATTCGCTGGAAAACAGTGGCTTGCCATGGCGATCAACAACATGAATAGCCCGTATCTGCGGATCCCGGTGTTTTTCCCGGATCAGCAAATCACTGAGGTTGTTCATCTCCTGCAGGGGCAGGCCGAGTTGCTCCGCCTTGATTACGGAACGTTCAATGGAGGCTGTGACCACTTCAAGCTTGGAAGAGACTACCGCAGACATCAGGCCGGAGAACTTGATGGTGTTCATCAGCAATAACAGCGCCAGGACACTGATCAGGATGGCCCAGATGGTGGCGATCAGCTTTAGATGAACCTCAAGAAATACACGCATTAATTACAGATCCGCAGAAGTTGCCCCGAAATAAGGCGGTACAGGGTTAGCCATTATTCAAAATATGTCAAAAATGTCGGCAAATATATCACTATTACCCAAAGTGAGGAATAATCGTCCGGTCTGGGGTTATGCCTCAGGTCAGTAAATACGGGGGCATTGTGTTGTGGTGCAACAGAATCCACGGTTTTTGTCGTTCACAGGCAAAATTATCCGGTAATTCTTTCATGCTGTTTTCAGCCAGAACTGCAAAATGCATTCTCACAATATGACAGAGACACGGGGCCGGCCCGCTTCCGGTGGTATGAAAAACACGTGCCACGGTTTACTATCTCGTCAATCATTGAAGATGAAGGGGAACACACAATGGCTGTGTTAAGCGATCCGCAAAGCAGTAATCTGGTTGTCACGGACCATCAAGGTAACGGTTATGCTGCAACACAGCTGAAATGCCACAACGGCCTTTCAGTGCTGAGCAAGGTTGAAGCGGATCTGCTGAGCCTGGAAACCGACCCTTCAGCCTGGCTGGGAGAAGTGTTCACCTGTGAACTGTTCCAGCACCCGGGCAGTGACCGGACTGCGTTACGTACCTTTAAGGGGTGGTCACCGCTGTTGAATTACTGAACACTGATAACCAGCGGCAGCCGGGTTTCCGGATTGTGATGGAGCCCTGGCTGGCGTTACTCGCCTACAGCAGCAAGCGCCGGGTATTCCAGAACATGACTACCCAGGCAATTGTCAGTGAGATCTTCGATGAACTGGGCTTTAAGGGCCAGTATAAAATTGATTCGATGCCTTCCGCGCAACGTGAATACTGCCTGCAACTTGATGAAACCGATCTGGCCTTTGTCCGTCGCCTGCTGGCGGAAGAAGGGTGCATTTCTATTTCGGTAAAGATGACGACTCCAATACCCTGATTCTGCATGATGCCGCCAAGCCTTTTGATAAGGGCGGTAAAGTGACGCTGGATGATGCCAGCGCCCCCAGTGGTGATTACGACGTGGTGACCAACTGGTCCCCGGCGTTCAGATTTCATAACAGCAGTATCAAGCTGGGCAATTACGACTATAACCAGAGCAAACTGGTCAGCAGCAGCGCCAAAAGCAGCAAGTTTAAGCTGGCCGGTAACAGCAAAATTACCGAATCACGTTACCCGGCAGCCAGTGTGACCGGGCAGATGGATGATCTGAGCAGTGCGCTGGTGGAATGCTACCGGGCCCAGCGGGATACCGAATATCAGCTGGTGAAGGGTAATACGCTTAATACGGACCTGTGCAGCGGTACCTATCTGCAACTGGCAGCCCATAAAGACAGTGCTCAGCTGGATGATTATCTGCTGGTGAATGTTACCTATCTGGTCAGCGTTGAACGCAATAACAGCCTGAGTTTACAGGCGGATTTCAGCTGTGTACCTCAGGGTCATCTGCATTACCCGCAGGGTTTGCCGAAGCCTCAGGTGCAGGGCTTACAGAGTGCAGTGGTCGCCGGTAAAGAAGACGGTGAGCCTGCCTGTGATGATCAGGGCCGTATCCGGATACAGTTCCACTGGGATGAAGACGCCGAAGGGGATAAAACCAGTTGCTGGGTACGGGTTGCCCAGGCAATGGCGGGCAGCAGCTATGGCTGCCAGTTTATTCCCGGGCCGGGCAGGAAGTGATTATCAGCTTTCTGAACGGTGATCCAGACCAGCCGGTGGTGACCGCCAGCCTGTTTAACAGCCAGAACAAACCGCCTTATCCGCAGGCGAATACCACCCAGTCGGGCATCAAAACCCAGCTAAAGGGTGAGTCCAATGAACTGCGCTTTGATGATAAAGCGGATAACGAACAGCTCTACCTGCATGCGGCCAAAGACATGCTGGTGGAAGTACTGAATAACGCGGAAGAAAAAGTCACCGCAGAAAAGAAAGTCAGCGTTGAAAAAGATATCAGCGTCACCGGCGAAGCCAACTATAGCCTGACCACTAAAGAGAATATCCAGCTGGAATCAGACAAGGAATATTCCCTGCAGGCAAAAGATGCCATCAGCGGGACGTCCAAGAAAATTGAATTCAGTGCCGATGATACCCTGGAACTGGTGGTGGGCAGCAGCAAGATTTCCATGAGCAGCTCCAAGATTGAAATCAAGAGCCCGGAAATCAGCATCAGCGGTGACTCCAAGGTAAGCATTAAAACCGCACAGCTGGCGGCGGAAGGTTCGGCATCGGTGGATATTAAATCATCCGCCAACATGAATCTGAAAGCCGGGGCGCAGCTGAATGCAGAAGGTCTGATGGCCACGCTGAAAGGTTCAGTGTCAGCGGAAGTAAACGGTGCCGCAGAGGCGAAATTAACAGCATCAGGAATGGCGACCGTGAAAGGCGGCATCGTAATGGTTAACTGAATATGTTGAAGAAAATCCCTTACGCAACCTGTCAGCCAATTCTGCAGCGTTATGAACCTGCAGATGAAGCGAAGGCTCTAGAGCAGGAAAGTCCGCAAACCCTGATAGAAAGTCTGCAGGAGCAGCAGCTTTATATCGAACTGATGACCTTTTTCTGCCATGCCCTGCCGATGCGTGAAACCCTCTGGCTGGCATGTCAGGCATTAAAAATCCGCGGCAAGCACTGGACTGATGATGAGAATCTGGCCATCGAAGATTGTCTGCGCTGGTTTAAAGAACCGGACGAAGCCAGCCGCCGTCTGGCGGAGCAGCATGTGCAGAAGCTGGAACTGAAATGTGCACCGGGCTGGCTGGCCCAGGCGGTTTTCTGGAATGGTAGCGGCAGCATTGCGGCCCTTGATCAGCCGCAGGTGTTACCGCCGGAATTTCTTTACGCCAAGGCCGCGGCCGGGGCGATTAATATGGCCGCAGCATTACCTGAATGGGATAAAGCAGACGCGTATAACAGCCGGGTGACCGAGCTGGCGCTGAAGCTGGCCCGGGGTGAGCGCTGAGCCACAGGGAGGAAATCACAATGACACTGGCAGCACGTTTAACCGATATGCACGTTTGCCCGATGCAAACCCCGGCGGTGGTACCGATTCCTCATGTGGGCGGTCCGATTATCGGCCCGGGGCGCCAACGGTTCTGATCGGCGGTTTACCGGCGGTAGGGCTGGGTGACAGCTGTGTCTGTGTCGGCCCGCCGGACAGCATTGTTAAAGGCAGTGCCACGGTGATGGTCGGCGGCAAACCGGCCGCCCGAATGGGGATACCACCGCCCACGGAGGCTCCATTGTGCTGGGTTGCCCGACCGTGATGATCGGCGGTTAAGAAAAATGGCATTAATTTATAAAATTTTATTTTAACGCTTGTTTTTCAGACAATTTTCAGCTCAGGCACATACTCTTGCAACACATGTTTCAGAGTGGGTAATTAGCCCTAGATGCACTCAGGGTTATTGTGTATGTTATATCGACGCTGTAGCACGTACATAAGCTAAGTCGTCAATTGAATAAGGATTCTGATGGAAAACTTATCAGCGCCAGTCTCGGAAAGTTCGGCCGTTGGTGAATACCTGAAAGGTAACCGGGCGGTGTACCGGGCATTAAGAAATACCTTTAATCAGGCCCAGTCTGCGTATCGCCAGCTGATGGAATCGCCGGAAGCGATGGTGGATAACCAGCTGCAGAACCTCAATGGTGACTGCTGGCAGGCCCTTGCTGATCAGTGTCAGGAAACCTTGCTTAACACATCGAAAGATGTGGAAATCCTTGCTGGCTGACCACCGCCAGAATCTTCAGCCGTACCCCGCTGGCCAGTCTTGATGAAGCCTTACAGGCCTTTGTTGAGGTGGTGACCGAGTATGGCGATCAGATGCACCCCGTCCTCCGGTAGAAAAGCTTAAAGCCGATGATGAAGCCGGTCAGGCTGCTGAGTGGACAGAATTCCGTACCCGGCCGCTGATTCAGCTGCTCGGTGAGAGTGACAACAGTGGCTTGCTCTTTATGCCACTGCAGAATATCCCGCTGATCGGTGATATTACCTACGCCCGTTATTTCAGTGCCGAACGTGCCGGCAACCTGGCTGAACTGAAAGCAGAAGCCCTGCAACTGCTGGCTTCTGAGCGCAGTGCAGTGATCGATACCCTGCATACACTGGCAAGCTGTAAAACCCGGGTGGAAACCCTGCGGGACCTGTTTGCCGAACAGTGTCAGGCAGTGGGTATGCAGCCGGTTAACTTTGGCTTCCTGTTACGTTTATTCGATCAGTTACTGAATGCGTTACGTTTCATGCTGGAAGAACAGCTGACCCCGTGGCCGCTGGACCCGGTAGCAGAAGCACCGGCAGAAACGGTAGCTGAAACTGGGGTTGAAACGCTGGCTGAAGCAGCTCCGCAACCGGCCGCTGAGGCACCTGTTGCAGCAGCACAGCCTGCAGTAAGCAGTGCGCCGGCTCAGCCCGCGGCGGCTGCGCCTGCGGTAGCACCGGTGGCGCTGGCAGATGTAGCCGGTGCGATTCAGTCCCGTGATCAGGCGTTCCAGAACCTGCGTCAGATTGCAGATTATTTCCGTCAGACCGAACCCCACAGCCCTGTGTACATGCTGATTGAGCGGGCGATTCGCTGGGGCTATCTGCCGTTACCTGAATTACTGGCAGAAATGGTTGGGGATAATGCCTCCGTCATGGCCCGGATCGAAACCATGGCCGGGTTAGAAAACAACGAAAGAATTGACATACCGGGAGGCGGTACTGGTGTTGCGCCAGTGAGTCCGGTAAATGCCGTCACGCAGGTGAACTTACCTGCTGAGGACAACAGTCAGGCTGTAGCGAGTGAACCGACGCCGGCAGAACAACCGGCAGAACAGACAACGACGCAGAATATTTCCAGTTTTGAATGGTAATTCTGCTTAAATTATTGCGGCCGCAGAGGCGGTCATTTATATCCGAAGGAGAGTCCTAATGGCTTCTATTTACATGCGAATCGATGGTCTGGATGACATTAAAGGTGCAGCAACAATCGGTGATATCGGTGGTAAGAAAGGTTTCTTCGCTATCGATAACGTTTCCTGGGGTGCAGTACGTGGTGTAGGCGTCGATGTAGGTAACGCCAACAACGCAGACCAGGGCATGGTTGCACTGGGTGAACTGAACCTGTCCCGTCAGTCTGACGGCGCGACTCCACACCTGAGCACTTTCCTGTTCGCACCGGGCGCTGAAGGTAAAACTGTAGAAGTACTGCTGACCAAGCCTTCCCGTGAAGGTAACGGTGCTGATCCTTACATGATCATCACTCTGAAAAAGCCCGTATTTCCAACTACAACATCAGCTGCGTTGACGGATCTCTGCCAAGCGAATCCATGTCTCTGACGTACACCACTATCACCAAGGTTTACTACCGCGAATCTGACGGCGGTAAGATCGAGAAGGGTGATACCGTTAAGTACGATGTGACCACTGCGAAGCTTGAATCCAAAGCGTCTTAATCACTATTTTGAGGGTTGAATTGTGGCCTTAAATTCACAACATAAACGCGTAAGCAAAAACCGTGTCAGCATCACCTATGATGTTGAAACAAACGGAGCGGTCGAAACCAAGGAATTGCCTTTGGTTGTTGGAGTGATGGGTGACTTTTCAGCCCACAAAGAAGACCGCGAAGAAGTTGAAGACCGTAGCTTTATCCAGGTGGATAAAGATAACTTCGACAGTGTCATGAAACGGGTAGGTCCGGAGCTGAAACTGAAAGTGGATAACACCCTGGCGGATGATGACAGCCAGATCGGTGTTGAACTGAAGTTCGATTCCATGAAGAGCTTTGAGCCGGACGCTATCGTCAGCCAGGTGGATGCCCTGCAGAAACTGGCCGATACCCGTGCTCAGCTGAAGACCTTGCTGTCTAAAGCTGACCGTTCCCGTGACCTGGAAAAACTGCTGAAAGAAGTACTGCAAAGTGCCGACACTATTAATGCGCTGTCATCTGAACTGGGCATTGAAGCGAAAGGAGACGACGCATGAGTGAAGAACAGTTAAGCTCTGGCGCCGCAGGCGCAGCAGCCGCCGAAGAAGGCAGCTTTCTGGACCGTGCCATTGCGGCCACGACCCAGACCCCTGAAGATACCACCAAAGAACTGTTTTCCGTACTGGCAGAACAGGCCCTGAGCGGCACCGTGGTATGGGATAAGAACCTGACCCTGACTATCGAAAAAGCCATCGGCGAAATCGATAAGCAGATGTCCCGTCAGCTGTCTGCCATCATGCAGCAGGACGATTTCCAGCAGCTGGAAGGCTCCTGGCGTGGTCTGAACAAGCTGGTGAAAGAAAGTGAACTGGGCCAGAGCCTGAAAATCCGCATGGTGGATTTCCAGAAAGAAGAGCTGCTGGATCAGTTTGAAGATGCCCCTGCGGTTGACCGCAGCCCGTTATTCGAAGCCCTGTATCAGCGTGAGTTCGGTACCGCCGGTGGTGAGCCTTACGGCCTGCTGATCGGTGACTACAACTTCTCTCACAAAGATGAAGATGTTGCCCTGCTGCGCTACATGGGTGAAACCGCTGCTGCCAGCCATGCACCGTTCATCGCGGCTGCGAATCCGGAAATGTTCGAATTCGACAGCTTCGAAACCTTTGACGAAGGCAAGCCTGTTGCCGCAGGTTTTGACTCCCGGCCTATGCTGCGTGGAATGCATTCCGTGCCAGCGATGATGCCCGCTATGTTGCCCTGACCATGCCACGCACACTGGCCCGTCTGCCGTACGGCGACAAAGGTCTGAGCACCAACGCTTTCAACTATGAAGAGCTGGGTACAGATGCCGTGGGTAACCCGCGTCCGACCGATAACAGCCAGCTGGTCTGGTCTAACGCTGCCTATGACATGGGTCTGAAAATGACTCAGGCGCACACAGCCTTTGGCTGGTGCACCGCGATCCGTGGTATGGACAACGGCGGTAAGGTAGAAAACCTGCCTAACCTGACCTATCAGTCTGATGCCGGCGATCTGCAGCAGCAGTGCCCGATTGAAGTTAACCTGACCGATGAGCGCGAAAAAGAGCTCAGCGATCTGGGCTTCCTGCCACTGGTTCACTACAAGAACACTAACTACGGTGTCTTCATCGGTGGCCAGACGACGCAGAAACCTAAGACTTACACCGATCCGGATGCGACCGGTAACGCGGCGATTTCTGCCCGTCTGCCGTACATCATGGCAAGCAGCCGCATTGCACATTACCTGAAGGTAATGGGCCGCGACATGCTGGGTTCCAACCTGGAAGCCAACGACGTGCAGCGTGACCTGCAAACCTGGATTGACCAGTACACTAACTCCGGTGCGGTAGGCAATGCAGAGCGTTCCAAGACGCCACTATGTGAATCCCGTATCGAAGTGGTTGAACAGCCAGGCCGTCCGGGTGCTTACTCGGCAGTTGCCCACCTGCGCCCATGGCTGCAGCTGGAAGAACTGACGACCTCTGTTCGTATGGTAACCAAGATCCCGGGCGGCTGATGCCTCCTGTGATCTGAGTCTATAAGGCCGATAACTGGGCCCGCTTTCCGGCGGGCCTTGTATTCTTATGTTTCAAAATGACTGGCAAGACGCATTCAACATACTCGATCCGCAACAGGACGATTACCTGAGTCAGGCACTGACACTTATCGGTCAGTGGGATGACGCATGTCTGCAAAATACCGCCAGTTTAAAGTCCGGGCTTAACCGCCTGATTGCTGAACTAGATCAGCAACTCTCCACCCAGCTTGCTGAAGTGATGCACCATGAGGCGTTCTCCGAACTGGAAGCCCGCTGGCGCAACCTGCAAAGCCTGGTGACCCTGCCGGTCAATTATCAGCGTGTGGAAGTGAAGCTGCTGGATATCAGCTGGCGCGAAACCGCCCGTGATATCAACAGTGCTGCCAGCCTGAAGCACAGCCGTCTGTATAACAAAATCAGCAATAAAGAATTAAATACGCTGGGCGGTAAGCCGTTCGGCGCAATCGTGATTGATCATCAGGTCGCCATGGAAATGGACTTCGATGATGATTACGACGACCTCTATACCCTGGAATTGCTGGGGCAGTTAGGGGCAATCTGTCTGTGTCCGTTTTTGCTGGCACCGGCGGAGGACTTTTTGGTTATCCGGGGCGGACTGGTTATCGGATACCCAGCGGATCGGCAAGATCCTTGATGGCCCTGACTATGTGGGCTGGCAACAGCTGCGCAACAGCGTCGGTGCGCGCTTTGTGGGGCTGGTATTGCCTCAGGTGAAGCTGCGTGACGCCTATGAAAACCATCCCATCGGGTTTGTGTTTGATGAGCCAGAACGGGATAAACCAGGCCTGTGGGGCAATGCGGCGTTTGCCTTTGCCAGTGTCATTATCCGTGAATATAACCGGATAAACTGGTTCGGGTTTATGAAGTCCCGCTGGCAGGACAAATTTCAGGGTTCACTGCTGAATTTGCCCCTAATGCCATGCAGAATTCGCCACTGAACAAGCCGGTGACAGACGTCCGGCTGTTTGGCCGTTTAGCCAGTTTTTACAGTGAACAGGGCTTTGTGCCGCTGGCCCAGAGCAGCCTGACCGACAAGTTTTATTTTTACGGCAACAACTCGGTGTGGAAATCCCGCACCAGTGATGCGGACAAGGTGATCTGCCAGTTGCAGACCACTTTAATGGTCTGCCGGATTGCCCATTATCTGAAAGTACAGATCCGCGGCATGATCGGTAGCTTCCGCACCGCCGCTGAATGTGAGCTGTTCCTCAGCCAGTGGCTGGATAACTACTGCAGTAATATTTCTGATGGCGATGAAGCCACGCTGGCCCGCTACCCGTTACGGAAGTCCGACCTGAAGATCAAAGAAGTGGACGGCAGCCAGGGACGTTTCAGCTGTGAGGTGGTGTTACAGCCCCAGTATCAGTTCGATAACTTCTTTGGCGAAGTGGTGCTGGCCACCGATCTGGGTGAAGGTGCTGACCTGCAGTCCGGAGTACTGGCATGAGTTTCTGGGAAAGCTTCCTGGCGGATCAGGACTATCAGGATGAACATCAGGCCCTGCTGGCATCGGTGCAGCATCAGTTGACCTGTTTGCTGGAATCGGAGGCACCGCTGCTGCCTTTTGGGAGCGGCTGCCGGAGCTGGACAGTTCAAACCTGCGTTACGGCGTGGACTGTCTGCAGTCGATCAGCAGCCAGATAAATAAAGATCAGCTGGCCAATAAGCTGGCCAACTGGATAAAAGCATTTGAACCACGGCTGCAAAGTGTCAGCGTGGAAGTGTTTGACCGTAAGGCTCAGTCGAACTCCATCGAGTTTTCGTTACTGGCGACCTTACGCACCGGAGATACGGTGCATTCACTGGTGTTTGACTCAAACATCAGCCTGGCAAACCAGAAAGTGGATTTAGAGGGGCAGGATATTGTCTGATCAGTTATTGCGCTATTACGAGCGGGAACTGGCCTATGTGCGCCGGGCAATGACGGCCTATGCCCAGCGCCATCCGGAGCAGGCGGCCAAGCTGCATATCGACCAGAACAGCATCGAAGATCCGAACATTAACCGCCTGATTGACGGTATGGCGTTACTGACCGCCAAAACCGAAGAACGGCTGGATAACCGTTTTCCGGAAATTGTGCAGGGGCTGCTGTCGACCCTGTATCCGGGCTACAACCAGATATTACCCAGCTACTGTGCGCTGCAGCTGGATGCCGCCGCTGAAGATCTCAGTGAAGCGGTACGTTTACCGGCTAAAAGCCCGGTGACCATTGATACGCCGGATGGCAAGCAGTGCCGGTTTACCACCCTGGATGATTTGCATATCCAGCCTTTCAGCCTGACGGAAGTGTCCGCCCAGACAGCCCCGTTTGTGAATAAACCCGCCAGCGTGCGCAATGCTGAAGCGGTGATCCAGCTGAAAATCAGTTGTGCAGATCCTGAAGCCAGTTTTGCCCAGCTGGACACAGAGCATTTTGATTTTTATGTGCGTGGGTTCGAGCAGAACTCCGCCAGCCTGATTGAATTACTGCTGACCCAGACGGAAGCGGTAGTGCTGTCTGATATCAGCGAACAGCAGCAACGCAGTGTGGATGTCAGCCGTATGAACAGCCGGATTGCTGACCCGCAATTTAACTGGCTGCCCCGTTACGGCAATCAGTTCGGCGGCTTCGATATGCTGCGGGATTACTTTACCTACCCGGACAAAGCTGCCTATTTCCGGATCGCTGATCTGGGCCGGGAAATGGCCGGTCTGGATGTTTCAGAATTACTGCTGAGTCTGTATGTACGGGAATTACCGGCCGAATTTTTACGGCTGTTTAACACCGACGTATTCAGCCTGAATACGGTGCCGGCACTGAACCTGTTTAAGCAGCCCGGCGAACCGATGAGCTACGACTTCTCCCGGCTGAGTGTACCGGTGATGGCCGACAGCGAAGCCGACAGCAATCTGGAAGTGGTGGCGGTCGACGGTGTTCGGGAAATTCATTCCGACGGTGAATATCCCCTGCGGCCGCTGTACAAAAGCAGCTACCGCCAGCCGGTGGATGCCCGCCAGTGGCAAACCGTGCAGCGCTGGGATAAAACCGGCCAGCGGCACATGGAACTGACGATTAATTGTCAGAACTCAGATTTACAGCAGGACCGCATCGTACTGGCGCTGGATCTGTGGTGCTGTAATGGCCGTCACCCCTGTGTGATCAAGGCTGGCGCGCCGGCGGAAAGTCAGGCCGCAATTGACCTGCCCGGTGAACTGAAAGTGCTGCGTGCCCCCAGTGCCCCCATTATCCGGTGTTGGATGAATCCCTTAACTGGCGGTTTATTGCCCTGCTGAATGCGAATTTTGCGTCCCTGCTGCAAACCGATGATCCCACGGAGCTCTGCAGGAAGTGCTGTCCCTGTGTAATCACCGTCATACCTGCCGTCAGGCGGACAGCATTAAAGATGTCACTTATGGGCAGCAGGTGGCTCCGATGACCATTTGCGGGCAGAACATATTTGCTGCCGGCACCCGGGTGGATGTGGTGCTGGATGCCGCCGTGATGAGCGGCCAGAGCGCAGTATTTGCTGCGGTTTTGAACGGCCTGTTCATGCAGTTCTGCAGTTATGACCGCTTCATTGAAGTGGAGGTCAGTCACTTTGGTGATGACCGCTTCCGGCAGACCTTCCCAAGGGTACACGGGAGCCAGTTATGTCTGTAATGGATACGGCCCTGCAGCGGCCCAAGCGGTTTGATTTTCTGCAGGCCATCAGGCTGTTACGCAGCATGGCGCCGGATGCGGATGTGCAGCTGCGCGCCGAACCTATGCCGGAAGGTTATGCCCACGAAGTGCAGAGCATTCAGCAGCAGGGGCGTGATTTTAAGATCAGCCTCGGCTTGCAGGCACTGTCCGGGGTTAAAGGGGTATTGCCGGATTACCTGTACGAAGCGCTGCTGGACAGCCTGCATCAGGATGATCATGCATTAAGCGAATTTCTGGACATCTTTAACCACCGTTTCCTGCAGCTGAAGCAGCGGTCGCTGGAACAGCAAAACCTGTTGCTGCAGGACGAACAGGAACAGCTGAGCAGCCCGCTGCCTAATCAGGTCAGCCAGCGTCAGGCACTGAGTAAGCTGGCGGCGTTGCCGGTGCACAGCGGTGATGATGCAGAACTGCTGGGCTACAGCATTTTACTGGGCCTCAAAGCCCGCAGTCTCAGCGGCTTAAAGCAGTTGCTGGAAGATTACTTTGAATTGTCGGTTCAGGTCCGTGTGGGGAAAGCACCCGGCACAGGCTGCCGGCCTCGTCCCTGACCCGGTTAGGCGGTGGGCCACGGGCGAACAGCCAGTTAGGGCAGGGGATGTTGCTGGGCAAGGTCGGCACCCTGCATCTTCAGCGGCTGGAGGTGCTTATTGAACCGCGCAGTCAGGCTGAATTTATGGCCCTGAAGGATGACACGCAACTGACCCGGCGACTGCGGGAAGTGTGTCACGCCTATCTGCGGGACAGTAACGACCTGCGCCTGTATCTGCATGTCAGACGGGCATTTATCTCTGAGCCGCAACTGAGCACCGACCGGTGTCTGGCTGTGCGGCTCGGTGAAGCGAATTGTTTAGCTCCTCAGGCGCGGCCTGATGAGTATCGAAAAATACTTTTAGTATAAGGAACAGGCATATGTCACAGGTGAAACTGGGAAATCTGGTTGCCAAGCTGGAAACAGGATTAAAAATGCTCTGGAACAGGCTGCCGGTGCGGCGATGAATCAGCAGGTACCTGCCATTGAGACCGAGCACTGGCTGGTACAGTTACTGACCTTAAAAGATACCCATCTGTTGCAACTGATCAGCGCCCAGAACCTGGATCAGGAAAAGCTGCTGGGTGAGCTGAACGCACGGATTAATGCCCTGCCAAAAGGCAGCGAAGGCCAGCCAACCCTGAGTAAAAATATCAGTGATCTGATTGAATCCGCCTGGCTGATGGCGTCGGTGGATTATGGCCATCAGCAGATTCTCAGCCTGCACCTGGTGCTTGCGATGCTGCAGACCGATCACTTCGGTGTTAAGAAGCTGGCGCTCAAATCGCTGGAAACTGTTTCTCTGGAAGCCCTGCAGTCGCAGATTTCCAAACTGACCACCGCGGCTCCGGCAGGTGGCAGCGCACCTGCAGCAGCCGGTGGTGCACCGGCGGCGGGTGGCGCACTGGATAAGTACACTGTAAACCTGACAGCCCAGGCCCGCGATGGTCAGATCGACCCGATTTCCGGACGTAACGACGAAGTCCGCCAGGCCATTGATGTGCTGTGCCGTAAACGTCAGAACAACCCGATTTTAGTGGGTGAGCCCGGTGTGGGTAAAACCGCCGTGGTGGAAGGGCTGGCCCTGCGCATTGTCGCCGGTGAAGTACCGACCGCTCTGCAGGGCGTCGAGCTGCACTCGCTGGATCTGGGCCTGCTGCAGGCCGGCGCCAGCATCAAGGGTGAGTTTGAAAACCGCCTAAAAGACGTCATCAGCGAAGTGAAGAACTCCGCTATCCCGATCATCATGTTTATCGATGAAGCTCACACCCTGATCGGTGCCGGCGGTGCGGAAGGCCAGAATGACGCTGCTAACCTGTTGAAGCCAGCGCTGGCACGGGGTGAGTTTAAGTCCCTGGCGGCGACCACCTGGGCGGAATACAAGAAATACTTCGAGAAAGATCCGGCACTTACCCGTCGCTTCCAGGTGGTGAAAATTGCTGAGCCAAGTGCTGAAGATGCCATCCAGATGCTGCGGGGTATCGGCGAGTCCCTGAGTGAACACCACGGCGTATTTATTCGTGAAGAGGCCATTGAGGCGGCGGTTAACCTGTCGATCCGTTACCTGCCGTCCCGTCAGTTGCCGGATAAAGCCATCAGCCTGCTGGATACCGCCTGTGCCCGGATCGCCCTGACCCAGAACGCCAAGCCAGAAACCATTGAATATCTGGAACAGCAGATCCGTTATCTGAATAACGAGCGCAGTGCCAAACAGACCGAGCAGGCGGTATTTACCACCGGCGCGGATTCCATTGAGGCACTGAACGGCCAGATCGCAGAAATGAATGCTGAGCTGGAAGCCCTGCAAACCCGCTGGGAACAGGAGCTGGAACTGGTGGAGCAGATCCGCACAATTAAAAGTGAAATCCAGACTGCCTACTCAGAAGATCATGTCAGCGCTGAACAGCAACAACAGATGCTGCAATTGATGGATCAGCTGGAAGCCCTGCAGGGAGACGATCCGTTAGTGGTACCGCTGGTGAATCAGCAGGTGATCTCTTCTGTTATCAGCAGCTGGACCGGCATTCCGGTGGGTAACATGCTGCGGGATGAAGTGGCCAAACTGCTGAGCATGGAAGATGACCTGCACAAACGGGTTATTGGTCAGGAAACGGCCATTAACGAGCTGGCCAAGAGTATCCGTATTTCCGTGCCGGCCTGACGGATAACCGCAAGCCGGTAGGTGTATTCCTGATGTGTGGCCCGAGCGGTGTGGGTAAAACCGAAACCGCCATGGCACTGGCAGATCAGGTATTTGGCGGGGAAGACAGCCTGACCATCATTAATATGACCGAGTTTAAGGAAGAGCACAAAATCTCCATGCTGCTGGGCTCGCCGGCCGGTTATGTGGGCTTTGGTGAAGGCGGCGTGCTGACGGAAGCTATTCGCCGTAACCCGTACTCGGTACTGCTGCTGGATGAGATGGAAAAAGCCCATCCGGGTGTTCATGACCTGTTCTATCAGATCTTCGATAAGGGCCACATCAAAGACAGTGAAGGCCGCACGGTGGATTTCAAAAACACCATTATCATCATGACCTCCAATGCCGCTGATCAGGCGATCTGTGATATCTGTGATGCCAATGAAACCCGTCTGGAAAACTCAGAGTTGGTGGAAGAGATTCGTCCGGAACTGCAGAAGTTCTTCAAGCCGGCGTTCCTGGGCCGTACCACGGTGGTGCCGTACTACCCGCTGAATGCAGAAGAACTGATGCAGATTACCGAAATCAGCCTGAAGCGCATCCGTAAGCGTTTGCTGGAGCAGTACAACGCCAGCTTCGACTGGGATCAGGGCCTGCTGGACCTGGTAGTGGCCCGTAACACAGACCCGACCACCGGTGGCCGGGCGGTGGAGCAGATCATTAACCGTTCCCTGATGCCACAACTGGCGGAGCAGTGCATTACCCGTCTGAGCGAAGGCCAGACCATCAATGCGGTTAAAGTCAGTGTGGAGCAGGGCAACCTGCAGTTAGATATCGATTAAGGACAACGGAGAGTCTCTGTTTGCATAACAATTGCCTGAAATGGCACCTATGTGCCGGTTTCATAAGCAGTTTGCGCGTCCCGGGCCTTGCCAGAGATGCGCAATGCAAACACAATATGTCTATGCGTAAAAACCGTCTACAGCCCTGTTTACCGCTCTGCTCAGTGTCTTTGTGATGCTGCTGCCGGCGGCTGCCCAGGCGCAGGAGCGGATCAGGCTGGCTACCCAGAGCTGGCCGCCGTTCCAGATGGTTGAAGAAGGGCAGTTAAAGGGTCAGGCCATCGAGCGGGTACAGTGTGCCCTGCGGGAAATGGGGCAGCCTTATGAGCTGCACCTGATGCGCTGGGACCGGGCCCAGCTACTGGTGGAAACCAATCAGTTTAACGGTTTCTTTTCCGGTTCACCGAACAGTTCAAGAGCCCGTTACGCGGTGCCTTCTGCCCCGGTGATTTCGGTACCGCTGAGCTGGTATCTGGCGCCGAATGTCGAGCTGGATGTCACCAGTGAAGAGGCGAAAGATCAGGCCCGTTACGGGGCTAAATTTAATACCTCTAAATGGCTGTTTCTGGCAAAGAACGGCTATAACGTGGTGAAAAACCACAGGATGCAGAAGCACTGTTACGGATGCTGCGTAACGGTGATCTGGACGTGGCGCTGGAATATGAAGACGTCTTCGAACTGGCCATGGAAAATCAGGGTGTATCCCCAGCGGTTTAAGAAGATTCCCTATAAAGTCCGGGATCTTAGCGTGCATTTTTCAAAAACGTTTTTGCACCAGCGGCCAAACTTTCTCAATGCCTTCAACGCTGCTCTGGTTCAGTGTATAAAGAGTGAATCATGACGATAAGCATCCAACTGGTTGAAGTGCCAGAAAACGAGAAGGTCCCCAGCCGGCAAGTGATTCTGCCCGCCAACGGCGGCACGATTGGCCGTGCTTATGACTGTACTCTGGTGTTACCGGATTTTGATCGCAAACTGTCCCGAAAACATCTCCGCATTGACCTTTCACCCCAGGGCAGTTTTCAGGTGACGGATCTGAGCGTCAACGGTTCTACCCTGAACCAGCAGCCGCTGAACCGCGGCATCCCTCAGCAGATCAGCGACGGCGATATTCTTAAACTGGGTGATTACACCCTGTTACTCAGCGATATGGTGCCTTTCCTGACCGACACGGTAGAGGAAGAGGTTGTGGTGACTGAAGAACGCCGTGAGCCGGTGTTTTCAGTTGATAACCTGCAGATTGATGAATTCAGCACCCCGCTGGATGACCTTCACAGCAATGAAATTCAGGCCCCGGAAGAGGCCGGTTTCTCTGCGGATAATGTCATGGCGGATGATCAGTTCGGCCATGATCCGTTTGATGACACCGTGGAACTGAAAACCCCGGAACCAAAGCTGACTGCTGATCCGTTCCGTACGGCAGAAGTGGTTACCCTTGAAGGCGAAGATCTCGAACCGGTTGGCGATACCGCACAGTTAAGCCGCAGTATCCAGCAGCTGCAGCGCAGCCTGCAACAACAGCAACAGATGCAGATGGGCATGTATGGGCAGGACAAACTGCTGGAATGCCTGGGCGCAACGCTGGACCGTTTTCTGGAAGAATTTGAGCCCGGGCAGCTGGAAGGCATGTTCGACGAATATACCTCCGGCTGGGGCAACCGGGACAAGAAATACTGGCGGCTATACAAGAAACAGTTCAGCCGTCGCCGCGACCGTAATGAGTTCCATCAGCAGTTTACCGCTCTGTTTATGGAAGAACTGCGGAGGAAGAAATAATGCGTGCCCTGTGGGTAAGTTTACTGGCGCTGGTGCTGGTGGCCTGTTCGTCCTCCGCGCCACAGGAAACCCCGCCGCCGGTGAGCCGGGTGCTGCACATTAATACTGCCGGGCAGCTGAACCCTTATGGCGGTGAAAACGCCCATCCGGTGGTGCTGCGCCTGTATCAGCTTACTGAAGCGGGCAGCTTCCGTAATGCTGCCTTTCTGGACCTTTACCAGAATGATCAGCAGGTGCTGGCCAGTTCACTGGTGGATACCCTGTATCTGGATCCGGTGCTGCCGGCGACGGAACAGCAGATCAATATAGATGTACATTTTCGCAGCCGTTATCTGGCGGTGCTGGCCGAGTTTTCCGAGTATGAGAATGCCGTTAACCGGGCGCTGCTGAAGCTGGATGAAGACAATGAAGATCAGGAATTCAGAATAGAGGTTGCCGGGCTGCGGGTCAGTCTTGGAACGCAACCGGAGAAGTCCTGGTGGCAGACGATATTTTAGGCAGAGGTACCACGTGAGACGACAGCAACGAGTAGTCTGGCAGGAAGGCATGTTTATCTCGCCGCAGCATTTTCAGCAGCAGGACAGACATTACCGCCACTATGCAGAGCAGTATGCCGTAGCCGCCGGCCATGACGGTTATGGGTTGTGTGAACTGCAGATCGACCGTGAACGGCTGAAAATCGGTAAAATTGTTGTCACCGTCTGCAAAGGCATTTTCCCGGACAATACCTACTTTGAAAGCAACCACGAGCTGTTGCTGGATGTGCCGGAAAATACCCTGAATAAAAGTGTCTTTCTGGCTCTGCCTCTGGTGGTGGACGGTGAAGTTGAATATGGCCCGGCGGCGGAAAAACGCCGTCATCTGGTAGAAGATATCACCCTGTTTGATACCTCAGATGCCAGCACCAACAGCATTGATGCCAGAGTGGCCCGGCCGAATATCCGTCTGATTCTGGAAGGGAAGACACCACCGGCCTGACAGTGATTCCGGTCGCCCGTATTCTGGAACGCCGGGAAAGCGGTGCTGTGATTCTGGATCAGCGTTTTATTCCCGCCAGTCTGCACTACGGTGCATCAGCGCTGTTAACCGAGCGCCTGCAGGAGCTGCAGGTGCTGATCGAAACCCGTGCCAGCATGGTGCAGCAGCGAATCGGTAACGGCCAGCAAAGCATGAGCGAACAGAGCCTGCTGCGTGAATACCTCTGGTTGCAGACCCTGAACCGCTGGATTCCCTGGCTGACCCATACGCTGGATAATCCGCAGACCCTGACCAGCGAAGTGTATCTGCAGCTGGCAACGCTTTCTGCGGAACTGAACAGTTTTGTGCCGGCCATTGCCAAACCGCTGGCCTCGTTACAGTACGATGCCATGCACCGTGGTTTTATGCCGCTGTTTACCCGTTTGCGGGAACAGCTCTCGGTGGTGCAGAAAGACAGCGTACTGGAATTCCCGTGGGATACCCGCCTGTTCGAGAAGCGCCGTCTGTTACGGGCCTCTGTGGCGGATATCAGTAACCTCAGTGGTCACCGTTTTATTCTCTGTGTGGAATCCAGTATCGGCAGCGCTGCTCTGTCTCAGCTGGTACCAAGCGCCTGTAAGCTGTGTGGCCTTTCCCAGATCGCTGAAGTGGTGCGTAACGCCCTTTCCGGCGTGACTCTGACGCCGATGCCGGTGGCGCCGAGCGAGCTGAAGTCCAAGTCTGATGCGGCCTATATCGAAATTGATACCCATCATCCTTACTGGCAGAGCCTGGTGGAAAAACGTGAACCGCTGGCGCTGCATGTGGATGTCCGGATTCCGGACATTAACGTTAAGCTGTATGTGCTGGATTAAGCCTGTATGACTCAGGATTACCTGGACGAACTCACCGTTAACATCCGTCAGGCTGATACTGTCAGCCCGGCGACGGATCAGTCACGTCCGTTAATCCCGCTGGAAAATGCCCCGGCGCTGAAATACCAGCTGCAGAATATTCAGCAGTTGCAGCAGTTCAGCCAGTATCCCAACCCGTTACTCAATGCCTGTGCAGAGGCGCTGGCGCTGTGCGTCAGTGTGCAGCGGATGTCCCGGCCGGATGACATGCACCGTTTCCGTCAGGGACTGGTGAATGCCATTACCGATCTGAAACAGCGTATCGCCGGGCTGGATTATCCGGCGTCTGTAGCAGATAAAACCTGCTTCCTGTTCTGTATCGTGCTGGATGAGTTCATCCTTAACTGTGACTGGAATGAAGAGTGCCGCTGGGAAAACCAGACCCTGCTCAGTGAGCTGTTCGGCATGCGTGACGGCGGTGAGCAGTTCTACGTGGTAGTAGAAAAAGCCCTCAGCCAGCCGAACCTGCTGGTGGATATGCTGGAAGTTATCTACGTGCTGCTGAAAATTGGCTTTAAGGGCCAGTATCACCTGCACGGCCAGAAGCATATTGACGGCATCTACTACAAAATTGAAAGCGTGTTGCGGGATACCCGGGCACCTTCGTTACAGATTCCGTTACATACCGAAAAGCCGGCCAAGCCCCGGCGCAGCCCCGTCCAGGCGGTCAGATGCCGTTTATGTGGCTGACGGTGCTGTTTATGTTTGCCATTGCAGCGACCTGGGTAGGGTTGTCGTTTTGGTACAAGGATACCTATGCAGCCCGCACCGAGGGTTTCAGCAAGCTGGCGGAATATACTGATAAGCTGCAAAAACGCCATGATGACAATGTGGTGGTGTACGTCAGTACTGATGATGAACTTAAGCCGGTGGCGTCGCCTGTTCCGAAACCGGCGCCGAAACCGGTCAGCAAACCTGCGCCTGCCGGTGCCACACCTGTGTGGGTGGTTCAGGTCGGCTCATTCCTGCGCCAGGCCGATGCTCAGTCCCGGGTCGACAAGTACAACTTCAGCGCCCGCGGCTCCGTAATTCAGTACTGGAAAGGCCGTTACCGTATTCTGTTACCGACCGCTAACCGTACCGCGGCGCTGAGCCTGATGAAAACCGTCCGTGAAGAAGGGGTCAGTGATGCCTTTATTTTCCGCAGTACAGGAATAGGAGGTTAGCGTGGCGAAAAATCCCGCCCGTTGTGGCCGTTTATTCTGGTAACTGTACTGATCGGCGTATGCCTGTTCGGCGGTGCTTACCTGTTGCAGTTCTGGACCTTTGCCAGCCCGGTTGAAATGACTGTAAGCGGCCTGACGGCCCTGTTGCTGGCGGTGATGGCCGGAGGCTTAAGCTGGAAGTTCTGGGGGCAGGCTGAGGCACCTGAAGAAGATGCTGAACAGCGCCAGCGGAAGATAAACGTAACTATCTGCAGCAACAGACTGATCTCCATTTGCAGGCCTGCTGGCAGCATGTACGGCAGTTGCGGGGCTCCCTTATACGCTGCCCTGGTATTTCATGCTTAACCGTGAGCCGGGTGATGCTGAGCTGTTACAGCATATGGGTTTTGACAAAATTAAGCTGGAATCGACCACCCAGCCATTGCCGGTAGCTTTCTGGCTGAATGAAAGCGCCATCCTGATCGAGTTGCACGGTGATGCGGATGCCGACAGCGTGGAGTTTTGCCAGCAACTACTGGTTAAGCATCTGGCCAAACAGCGGCCACGGCAGGGGCGAACGGCATTCTGCTGAGCGTACCGGTTCAGGATGTCATGAACCGCAGCAGTGATCAGCTGGAAGCGCTGGCGAAACAGCAGCGGGGCTTTATTAAAACCCTGAATCAGGCGTTTGGTGTCAGCCTGCCGGTGTATTCTCTGTTCACTGAAGTGTCCGCCGTCAGTGATTTCTGTCAGTTCTTTGCCAGTTTTGACGAGCAACAGCTGGAGCAGTCTTTCGGGGCAATGCTGCCGGCGGATAAACACGGCTTTGATCCCCAGTGGTTTGATTCATCTTTTGATGCCCTGCAGGAACAGTTGTCCCTTAACAGTACCCCGGCACTGAGCGCGCAGCTGGCGGAGTCTTACCGCAGTGCTGTGATTGCCGGGCCTCATCAGTTTGGCCTGCTGAAGGCGGATCTGGCCAGCTATTTCCGGCAGTTGTTCCTGGATAATCAGTATCAGACTGAAGCACTGCAATTCCGGGGTATTTCTTTGTGAATGCCCACGGAGAAGGTTTGCCGACCGATCGTCTGACCATGCATCTGGCGTCCCGGCTGGGCTACAGCACCCTGTTGCCTGCGGGTAATGATGTGGTGCCTCATCAGTTATTTGCCCGGCAGTTAATGCAGCAGAACATCTTGCCTGAAAAGTCTCTGGTGGGGGTTAACCGCTATAAAGAAAGCAGCTACAGCCTGCTTAAGCTGGTGTTCTCGGTAGGATTGCTGGCGGTGCTGGGTGCCTGTCTGTGGCTGTTTAAGGCTAATTACGATTACTACACGGCGATGGAACAGGAAGCGGCACAGCAGCTAACCGCTTACAAACGGCAACTGATCAACAATAAGGATCAGAGTGATGAGCTGGCGGTACCGATCGCCAACCTGACCGAACTGCGTAAGATCCGGGCTATATTCCACCGGCCGGAGCCCTGGTATGCGATGTCGTTCCTGCCAAATCCGAGCATTAAGAAGGCCGTGGACGGTGCCTATGATGACGCCCTCAAAGATCAGCTGTTAATCGAGTTGAGGGATTACCTGCTGCGGGATCTGTACGTATATAACCGTCTGGATGACAAGGTTAAGACCCTTGAGTTGTATAACCTGCAGAAGCAGTTGTTTAATGCCCGGCGCACTGATGTGAACAGCCTGAGCAATTACTATCTGAATTCCCTGCAGGAAGAGGGGGTGACCGACAGCCGCCTGATTAATCAGTTCAAGCTGCTGCTGAGTGATTTGTTTGCCCTTAAAGTGGCGCCGCCGAAAGACAATCAGGAACTGCTGGAACTGGTGGATCAGTCACTGGCGACCCAGGATCTGGGGACCTGCTGTATACCCAGTTGCTGCAGCAACCGCACCTCAGCCAGAAACTGAATCTGCTGGATAAGCTGGGACAGAACTACGATGACGTGTTTACCTTTAAGGATGACAGCGTCTATAACGTGCCTTATATGTTCACCCGTGAAGGCTTTCTGGAAATCATGGGCAGCTCCGGTTTTGAGTTCGCCAATGACTGGGTTGCAGACTATAAGGACGTTGTCGGTGATATCAGCGGCAATCAGGATTTCAGTCAGATAAACCGTAAGCTGCGCCTGCGTTATACCCGGGATTATGTGGAACACTGGCAGCGTTTTGCCAGCGCCCTTGAATGGCAGCCGACCACCGGCTGGAGTGAAATTAGCCAGCAACTGATATCCGCTACTGATCCCGCCAGCTCGCCGTTGCTCAGAGTCTATGAACTGCTGGATTATCACACCAGTCTGGAGGCGGCAGTAGAGGGAGTATTAAAAGCTCAGGAAGCCGCGAAAGCTAAGCCGGCAGATGCTGACGCTGGTGCACCTGCAGACAATCCGTTAGCACCTGCAGACTTACAGACTCCTGCCAAACATCTGGGCATTACCCAGGCAGCGGAAACCATTGCCCGGCCGTTTGCCCCGTATAAACGTCTGATACAACCGGATGATAAGGGCGTTAGCCCGCTGGGGTTTGCCACTCAGCATATGACCGCCACGCTGGAATGGTTACAGCAGGGTGTCCAGAGCAAGCAACGTGGTAATAAGTTCCTTGGCCAACTGAACGGTGAAGTGAATAACCCGCTGCAGCGTCAGTTGGATATCGCGGTTAAATACAACGGTGTGGTGCGGGATATGCTGGAGCATACCGCCCGGCAGCTGAATGATCTGGCAATGCTGGAAGTACAAGGGTTCCTGCAGCAGCGTTGGCAGGCAGAAGTACTGAATGACTATCTGCAGAGTGTCGCGCCTTATTACCCGGTGAATCCTTTATCCGATCAGGATATTCCGCTGGCAACCTTTAAAGAATTCTTTGCGGCGGATGGCCGGATCAGTGACTTTGCCAAGCGCTATGAGCCGTATTTTACCGATAAAGAAAACATCTATCCGGGCTTACCGAGCTTTTGCAGGATCAGGATATCACCATTAACCGTCAGTTCTGGCTGATGCTTGGCCGGCTGAAGCAGGTGCAGGCGGTTATGTTTAACAACGGGGTACCGGGGTTTAATTTCTCTGTGCGGATTGATGCTATGAGCAGCGGTGTAACGGAGTTCAACCTGCGCAGTGATAAGCCACTGTATACCTACCGTAATGGCCCGGCACTGTGGGCGAAGATGAACTGGCCGGTGTCGGAAAACAGCAGCCGTACCCTGAGCCTGCAACTGAAAGGCAGCACGAAAGTGCTCAGTGAAGCCAGTTTCCCGGGTATTTGGAGCTGGTTCCGCATGGTGGATCAGCTACAGGGTGAATCCCTGCCGGATGGCAGCACCAACAGCCTGACCTGGCAGGACGGCCAGGAGTCTGCCAGCCTGCTGGCCCGGACAGAAAGCGGTGAGAATCCGCTGTATGTCGGTTTCTTTGATCAGCTGCAGTTACCTGAACGGCTGTAAGCCTTGACCCACGAGCTCTTTACTCAGCTTGGCTACCGGGCGTCTGACGCCCGGCAGCTGAGTCAGTGGGTTTGGGTTGCCTGGCATGCTGAGGCTTGTCGCTGGGATTGTCTGAAGCTCGCTGAGAGCGCTGAACACCGTTATGGCATCCGTCGTGAAGCCTACTGGCTTCAGCGGTTACAAAATGCTTCTTATAGCAGCTGTGCGGCGTATCGGGGGCATTATCAGCTGGGCGGTTATGAAGTCCTGATCACATCCCGGGTAAATGGCCAGCCTTTATCTGAAATGTTGCGCCAGGACATTGAATTTCATCCTGAATTCAGAAATAAACTGTACCTTTCACTGCAACAGCTTCACCGGCTGGGCATCTGCCATGGTGATATAAAACCTGCCAACATTCTGTTGCTGGACGATGAGCCTGTACTGGTGGATTTTGCCAGTGCGGCTGAACCGGGAATTGCGGTTGCTGATTTGCCGTACCGCAGTTTCAGCCCGTCTTACAGTATGCCCGCTTTACAAAGGGGTGAAGGGGCGGTGGATATCCTCCATGATTGGTATGGATATCTGGTAATACTCAGTTTGGTGAATAACCGTACACTTCTGCAGCCCGAATGGTCAGACTCAGAAGCGTTAGTTAAAGCAGTGAATATTCTGTTGTCAGACAATGATGGTCTGACAACCGCAGCCAGAGATTTTCTGGCGCAGCAAATACAGCGCCTGCCTGATTTCAGCTGAGCTATCAGGCAGAGCAGGGACGATCGGAAACAGGGATGAACAACTGGCTGCCGGTGATCCTGGCAGAGTACCGAGACAAAGCATATGAAACTGAAATTCGTAAAACGCAAAATCCAGGATAAGATGTTCGGCAACACACAGAATACTGCACTGGGTGTGCAGGTTGCTGAAATGGCCGATGCCCGTCTTGGGGCAATGTACATGCTGGCGCACACAGAGATTAAGAAGGTGCCTTCTTTCTCGCTGGACCCGGTAGGTTCTTTCGTTGTTGATACTACGCCGCTTTCTGATCTGAAGACCGGCTGTACCTATTTGCTGAATAAGTCTGAAAAGGGCCGCAAGGTTGTCGCCAAGGTTTCAGCGGTGGGTGATAAGGTGGCAGCAGTCAAAGGCAAAGTAGATGCCAAGCTGGACGAATTTAAGCAGTACATCATGCGTAAGTTGTCTGAGTACTTCGGTGTCATGGTCTCCAAGATTAAAACCGTTTACGGCGAGTCTCTGGTGGGTATCGAGTGGATTGCAGAATTTGGCATGTGGGCGGCGTCCAGTTTTGCCAAAGGTCTGGCTGACCTGATTCCTGGCTGGGGCTATGTGCAGTCACTGGCGGATGGCTATGTGGGTGTTCGCACTGCGATTCTGAAGTCAAGGACTTTATTGAGCAGATGTGGAGTGGTTATGGCGTCAAGCTGCTGGGCGGTCATCCGTCTATCATTGCCAACGCGCTGGCCCGGCATTCTGCCAAAGGGTTGCCGGTGGCATAAAAGATGTTGTGGTTGCCGGGGTTAATATTGGTCTGGAAGCAGCCGGTGATGCTGCCGGTGGTGCCGGTACCATTGTCAGTGCCGTGACCGGTGTACTGAGCCGGGTAGCCAGCCTGGTTGAATACATTATTCAGCGTTGCCTGATCAATAAGACTCTGAAGAGTGCAAAGAAAGCCTGGGATAACCGTAATTCACCAAGCTCTATTGTGAATGATCACAAGCGTTTTTCTGAGTGGTTCCAGCGTGCGGTTGTGACTACACCGGTGGTGGCGGCACTGACCATGGGCTCCGGATTTGCGGCGCACCCGTATAAGTTCCTGCAGCTGATTCAGCCGAATGCCGGACTGGTCGGTTCTTCGGAATATGCTAAAGGGGTTCATCATATTGAAACCCTGAAGAAGCTCTCGAACAAATACATTCAGGAATACAACGATAATTACAGTGTGGCCTTCCACAGCAGTGAAGGGGTCATTGCCGCGCGGCTGAAGGAAATGCAGGAAAACTACAGCATTCTGCATGAGTATGAGTACACCCGGGCACCGTCGTCACCGACAACGCCTCAGTCGGCGACTTCTCCGCAAACGACTCCGAATCCGGCACAACAAGTGGCTGCCACGACAGGTACCGGCTCGGCGGGAGCGGCACAGGCTTCTGTATAGCCTGATAGCTTAACTGTGATATATGAACAGAAGTGATACATGAACAGAAACGGTGCTCTTTTGGGGTGCCGTTTTTTTGTGCTGGTTTTTAGCGGAGTGCAGACGTGCGAAATCACTGCAAGGGACAGTGTTAAATATAAAGCTGAAATTAAATTGTGAACGGATCGTTCTGAGAAGAGACCAAGTCAGAAAGACTTGGTGCAGATGGGGAGACTCGAACTCCCACGCCCGTGAAGGCACTAGCACCTGAAGCTAGCGTGTCTACCAATTCCACCACATCTGCGTATCAAGTTGTCACGTTTAAGGGCGTCCCCTTTTCTTTATGTTCTGCTTTATAAGACAGTTAATCATAAAGAAGGTTTTCTTTCGCAGCGCCAACACTCTGAAAGTATTGGTGCAGATGGGGAGACTCGAACTCCCACGCCCGTGAAGGCACTAGCACCTGAAGCTAGCGTGTCTACCAATTCCACCACATCTGCTCCGAAAGAGGGGCGCATTATATATCCGTTTTTCGGTTTGTGAAGCCCCTCAATAACTTTTTCAAAAAAGTTATGAATTTTTCAGACAAGTCCGGATTTCGCTGCCCAGCGCGTTCAGGAAGTTGAAAATTCCGTCGTTATCCGCAGCAATATCGCGACCCAGCGGGTCCAGCATGCCCTTACCGACTGGCAGGTCGCCAACAATTGCTCTGACTACCGGTGCTTCGAACTGAGGTTCAATGAATACACAGGTTGCTTTGCTCTCTTCCAGTGCGGTACGGATCTGATTCAGACGCTTAGCACCAGGCTTACGGCCCGGATCAACGGTGAAGTAACCCAACTGGTTCAGCCCGTAGTGGTCAACAAAGCCTTCAAAGGCGTCGTGGAACACATAGAAACCTTGTTTCTGAACGTCTTTGAGCTGGGCTGCCAGCGCTGAGTCGGCCGCTTTCAGGCGGTCTTCAAAGCTGTGCAGACGTTCTTCAAATTCAGCTGCCCGTTCAGGGTAATCTTCCTGTAAACGGTGGGTGATCAGTTCTGCAGCTTCAAGAATACGTTCAGGTGCCATCCACAGGTGCGGGTCATTACCGTGATCATGGTCGTGGTGGTGTTCACCTTCGGCTTCAGCATGTTCTTCATGTTCGTCATGCTCTTCGTGCTTGGCATGCTCGTCATGTTCATCGTGTTCGTCATGATCTTCGTGCTTGGCATGCTCGTCATGTTCTTCGTGCTCGTCATGATCTTCATGCTTAGCATGCTCGTCATGTTCTTCGTGCTCGTCATGATCTTCATGCTTGGCATGTTCGTCATGTTCTTCCTGTTCGTCTTCTGAAAGCAGTGCCAGGTTGCGGGCCGGATTACGCTTCAGCGGTTTTACCAGAAAACGCTCCAGATCGGGGCCAACCCAGATCACCAGATCAGCGTCCTGCAGACGGCGAACATCGGAAGGTTTCATGTTGTAGTGATGCGGGGAGTTGTCAGCAGAAATCAGCAGGGTGGTTTCTGCACTGTCACCCAGCAGGGAGGCGGCAATCAGCTGCAGAGGCTTGATGCTGGCGACAACTTTAACAGGTTTCTGTGCGGCGCCGGCCATACTGACATTGACGCAAGCCAGTGTCGCGCAGGACAATACGCACCATTGCAGAATTAACTTAAACATAAACGTATTTCCACGGGTGTTGGTTTTAAAAAATTTGCGGTATGTTATAGTATAACAATGCTGCTGCCAAGCCTGATGCAGAGACGCCCGGTGAGCCAAAATGACTGATGCAACGATTGCTTATCATCCCGATCATAACCATGAAAACTGCGTCAGCCATGCGCTGCAGGACGCCCAGCGGATCTGTCAGTCAAAGGCATTCGCCTGACGGCAATCCGTGAACTGGTACTGAAACTGATCTGGCAAAGTCATAAACCACTGGGTGCCTATGATTTGCTGCCTGCCATTGCCGAAGCCGGTTTTAATTCTGCCCCTCCTACGGTTTACCGCGCGCTGGATTTTCTGCAGGAACAGGGCCTTGTCCACCGGATTGCTTCTCTGAATGCTTTCATTGGCTGTACCAATCCTGAGCACCCGCATCAGGGGTATTTCCTGATCTGTCAGGCGTGCGGGGTAACCGTCGAGCTGAATTCCGGCAGCATTGAAAGAGTATTCATAACAGTGCAGACGAACTGGGCTTTGTTGTGGAGCATGAGAGTGTCGAAGTCGTCGGACGTTGTCCGAACTGTGCGCCAGAGGCGAAATAATGACTGATGTATTAGTCGATCTGAAAAAGATATACATAAGTTTTGGTACCGAAGACGTTATTCAGGATGTTTCCTTTACCCTGAACCGGGGAGAAATTACCACTCTGATCGGTCCGAACGGTGCCGGTAAAACAACCCTTGTGCGGGCGGTACTGGGTCTGGTGAAAGCGACCCGAGGAGAAGTCACCCGCCAGGCAGATCTGCGTATCGGCTATATGCCGCAAAAGTTACACATAGATTCTACCTTTCCGCTGACGGTGAAACGGTTTCTGCAAACCGCCCGCTATAGCGATAAAGCCGCTCTGCTACAGGCGCTGGAAGATGTGAAGGCCGGTGCCCTGATTGATAAGTCTGTCCACAGTCTTTCCGGTGGTGAAATGCAGCGGGTGCTGCTGGCCCGGGCACTGTTACAGAAACCTGAGTTACTGGTGCTGGATGAACCGGCACAGGGTGTGGATATTAATGGCCAGGTGGAGCTGTATAACCTGATCAGCCGTATTCGCGATCAGCATGGTTGTGCGGTTCTGATGATTTCCCACGATTTACACCTGGTGATGGCATCGACGGATAACGTCATCTGCCTGAACCGCCATGTGTGCTGTTCCGGCCGGCCGGAACAGGTCAGTAATGATCCTTCCTATATTGAACTGTTTGGGGTACCGGGGCTGAAAACCTGGCACTTTACAGCCACCATCATAATCACCGTCATGATGATCACGGTGATGTAGTGGAAACCGGCAGTTGTCAGAACCCGAAATGTACAACACCGGAATCTCTGTTAAGCGATAAGGAACATACTCACTGTGGCTGATTTTTACTCTATGCACTGCTGGGCGGTGTCGGTGTTGCGCTGGTTGCCGGGCCACTGGGATCTTTTGTCGTATGGCGGCGGATGGCCTATTTTGGCGATACCCTGGCACATTCAGCCCTGTTAGGTGTGGCTGTCGGGGTGCTCTTTGATATTAACTTCAATCTGGCGGTTATCAGTTGCTGTGTATTGCTGGCGGTGATTCTGGTCAGTCTGCAGCGGCAGCGGCTGGTGGCAACGGATACCCTGCTGGGGATTATGGCCCACAGCAGCCTGTCGCTGGGTCTGGTGGCAATTGCCCTGCTGGATGATGTCGGGTTGATCTGATGGAATATCTGTTTGGCGATCTGCTGGCGATTCTGCCGGAAGACTTGCTATGGATCTATCTGGGCGGCTTGCTGGTTTTGGTTCTGCTGTGGAAACTCTGGACGCCGTTACTGGCAATCACCATTAACGAAGAGCTGGCCCAGGTGGAAGGAGTTAATGTTACCCTGACCCGGCTGGCGCTGATGTTGCTGATCGCGTTTGTGATTGCCATTGCCATGAAGGTGGTTGGCATTCTGCTGATTACATCTTTGCTGATTATTCCGGCCGCCGCGGCCAGACGTCTGGCCCATAACCCTGAGCAGATGGCGCTGATTGCCAGCCTGCTGGGTACGCTGGCGGTTGTGATGGGGCTACTGGCATCCTACCAGTGGGATACACCGGCGGGGCCGTCGGTTGTGGTTGCCGCGCTGCTGGTTTTCCTGTTCCTTTACAGCCTGCCGCGCCGGGCCTGATTCAGCGTTTCATCAGGGCGTTTATCAGCGCCCCGGTGATGATCAGGCCGCCACCCATCAGAGTCCAGAAAGTGGGGGTTTCTGAGAAGAAGATAATCCCCAGTATGGCTGAGAAAATAACCTGCACATACGAATAAGCGGTGGCTTTACCGGCGGATTCTGCCGCCATCGCCTTGGTCAGTCCGATCTGTCCCACCTGGGTAAAAATCCCCACCATAATTAACAGAATCAGCGCCTCGGTGTTGGGCATGACAAAGTCATCCCCGAGCATAATCAGCGACGCGGGCAGGGCAATCAGCGGGAAGTAAAAGATAATCACCGAGCCGTCTTCGCTGCGGCTCAGCTGACGGACAATCACATAGGCTGCGGCGCTGCCAAATGCTCCGAGCAGGGCTGCACCCACGCTCAGCAGAGGCAGTGCGGAGGCCTCTGTTTCAATGCCCGGACGCATCATTACCAGCAAGCCGAGAATGCTCATGGCGATGCAGATAATGGTGGCCAGCTGAATACGTTCCTTAAGAAAGATCAGCGCGAGTACGGCGGTAAACGCCGGATAGGTGTACTGCAGAATGGTTGCTTCAGCCAGTGGCAGGGTGGTGACGGCGAAGTAAATCACCATCAGGAAACTGCCCCGACGGCGCCTCTGGCAATCAGCAGGGGTTTGTTATTGCCCCAGATGGAAATCCCTTTGCGTTTAACATCCACATAGCTGATGGCCAGGAAATAATGGCCCTTGCCGCCACGATTTCCATCACCGGAATACCATATCCGCCAACGGCTTTAACACTGGCTGCCATCAAGGCAAAACCCAGTGCGGAAAGGAGCATATAGCGAACAGCAGCGGGGATGGAATCAGTCAGCATACAGGTTGATCGGTCCGGTCAGAGGGTGGTTAAACAACAGGCGGTGAATAATAGCAGAGTTAGCTGCAATTGCTGCCTCACAGCCGTGGATTATTTAACGGTGACTGCGTATTCTCAGTAGCCCCACACATACACTGATAAGGATGTTCAATGGTTACCTGTCATATCCGTTATGAAATTGATCCTGCCAAAGTGCAGGCGTTCGAAACCTATGCCCGCATGTGGCTGCCACTGGTGACTAAATTTGGTGGCCAGCACCATGGCTATTTTCTGCCCCATGAAGGCAAAAATTATGAAGCATTTGCGGCATTCAGTTTTGAATCCATGGCGGCTTACGAAGAGTACCGGGAAAAATGGCAGCGGACGAAGCCTGTCAGGCAGCCTTTGCCTATGCACAGGAAACCGACTGCATTATCCGTATTGAACGGCAGTTTATGCGCCCGGTGTTAAGCTGACTGGTTGGGCGGGGAGATCCTGAGGAGGATCTCCCGTTAAATATCAGAGCAGTTCAGAGACCTGATCGGCCAGCCGGGAAACTTCTTCATCCAGCGTCTGGTAACCGTTGATGGTGATATCCGCGTATTCCATTGTTGGTGCCAGGAATTGTTTCAGCATCGGCCGTACGGTGGTTTCATACTGCTGCAGAATGGAGTCAGGCTGCGGCCCCGTTCTTTGGTGTCCCGCTGAATACGGCGCATCAGACAGATATCCCAGGGGTATCGATATAGACCTTCAGTTCCAGCTCGTCACGCAGGTGAGGATTATGGAACAGCATGATGCCTTCCACGATGACCAGATTTGCCGGCGGAATACGCTGGGTTTCCTTGCGGCGGTTATGATTGCAGTAATCGTATAACGGCGCTTCAATGGCTTCGCCGGACTTCAGTTTGGCCAGCTGCTGCGCCAGTAATTCATGCTCGAATGCTTCCGGGTGGTCATAGTTGCACTGGCAGCGTTGTTCAAAGCTCATCTCAGTCTGATCATTGTAATAGCAGTCTTCCTGCAGGATGGTCACACTGCCGGCACCCAGACGTGCTTCGATCAGATCTTTAAGATGTTCGCTGAACCAGGATTTCCCTGAACCGGACGGTCCGGAAATACCTATTACCCGTGTTGTCATGAATATTCGCCCAAAAATTTTGGCGCGCATCATACCAGCTGTTTACTAAGTAAACAAAAATATCCCGGTTGTGGATGGATATTGGCTGTAAAGTCAGGGTCAGATAAGGCTTAAGTAAAATCGGCAAATTGTTTGACCGGTGGCGCTGCTGTGTTGCAGAAACAGTGCTATAAATAGCCTCCGGACACTTTTTAAAAGCGCGCTTTACCGGCGCACTCAACACGGGATGTGTTATGAAAATCGCTTATCTGGCAGTTATCTTACTGTTTGGCTTACTGACTGGCTGTAATGAAGACGCCGCTGATAACCAGGCAGCGTCACCGGCGGTGGTGGAAACCTCTGATACGGAAACAACAACAGGGCAGCAGGCGCCTTCACCAGCCGTCGCTGCGGGGCCTTTAACCGTGCTGGATATCAGTTCAGAGCAATATCAGGGCCGCCCGGCACTGGTGGTTGTGTTATCTGCCCCGGTGGATGCGGATCAGAAACTGGATAAGTGGTTAGAGGTTGAAGATGAGCAGGGTAACCGGACTGAAGGGAGCTGGATTGTCGGTGACAGCCTGAAGCGTCTGTATTTTACGGCGGTTGAGCCAGAAAGCGGTTACCGGGTAGCGGTGCAAAAGGGGCTACCGGGTAAGCAGGATGCACTGACGGCAGGGCGTGAAGCCAGCGTGGAAGTTGCTGCAGTTACCACCCTGCTGGGGTTCGCCGGCAATGGTAATTTACTGGCGAAAGATCTGGCAAAGGGTCTGCCGGTGATTGCGGCTAATGTCTCCCGGGTGGATGTGGATTTTTATCGCCTGCCGGCGTCCCGGCTGGTGAGCTTTCTCAGCCAGAACAGCCGCAAGGGGCAATTGAATTTCTGGCGCATTTCCGATCAGCTACAGAACTATGAACTGGTGTACACCGGCCGTTTTGAGCTGCAGCTGGCCCGTAATGAACAGGGCGTCCGTTATTTGCCGGTGAAGGATATTCCTGCTCTGACCGGCAGCGGTGTGTATGTTGCCGTGATGCGTGAGTCCGGTGATTACCGCTATGACTATCCGGCCACCTGGTTTGCGGTCAGCGATCTGGGTATCCATTTGCGTCAGTATCCGTCACAGCTGGATGTGACGGTAAACAGCCTGAAAACTGCAGCGCCGGCTGCAGGGGTTGAGTTGCAGTTACTGGATGGTAACGGCAAGGCTGTATTAACAGCAGTTACCGCTGAAGATGGTACTGCAAGCTTCACTGATGCCGTGAAGCTGGAACGCACGTTTCTGCTGGTGGCCACTACTGCAACCGGGGATACCTCTCTGGTACGGCTGTTCGGTGCCGGCCTGGATCTGGCGGAATTTCCGGTGGATGGTCCTGCCCGCTCTGCGGAGCAGTTATTCATGTACAGCCCGCGGGATCTGTATCGTCCCGGTGAAGCAGTGACCGTCAGCGCTTTGCTGCGGGATGCGGATGGTCGCGCAGCGGCGGTTTTACAGAATCCGGACGGTTCACTGCGGCAACGCAGTGCTGAGCTGAGTCTGACCCGCCCGGACGGACAGGAAATCGCCAGCCGTACCGCAGGATTTGATGCCCTGGGTTATCTGCAGAGCGAGTGGCAGATTCCGGCAGATGCCGCCACCGGTGAATGGGCCCTGACAGCAGCTATAAACGGGGAGGACCGTTTTACCTACCGTTTTCAGGTGGAGGAGTTCTTACCGGAACGGATGCAACTGACGCTGGAGGCGCCTGAATTTATCGCGCCGAGCGAAGCGTTGCAGATTAATGCCAGTGGTGAATACCTGTACGGCGCACCGGCCAATGGCAATGTGCTGGAAAGCGAGCTGATCAGCAAGATGGCGGCACATCCGTTTCCCCGCTGGGATGATGTGTATTTTGGTCATCCGAACCGTACTGAACTGAATCGCCGGGTGACCCTGAATCCGCTGTCGTTGGGGCCGCAGGGTGAAGGTGCCGTCCGGCCCGATAACTTCTGGCAGCAGACCCGGGTGCCACTGCAACTGAGAGTTTTCCACAGCCTGATCGACAGTGGTGGCCGTCCGGTGAGCCGGCGCAGCGTGAGCTATGTATTGCCGGCGGAACGCTTACTGGGGATTCGTCCGTTGTTTGCTGAAGATACGGTGGACTATGACACCAACGCCAGTTTTGAAGTGCTGGCAACCGCCGGTGAGGATCTGCTGGCAGCAGAGAATGTGCAGGTAAAACTGATTCGTGAATACCGTCAGTATCACTGGGTGTATTCCGACGTGAACGGCTGGGAGTCTGACTATACCCAGCGGGAATATCCGGTGTTCTCCGATGTGATTGATCTCACAGCTGGTAGCGGTCGGGAAGTTTCTACGCCGGTTGAATGGGGTACTACCGTTTGGAAGTTACCGATCCGCAAACCGGTTTAACCAGTGGCTACCGCTTCCGGGCTGGCTGGGATCCGGGCGCAACCACCATGGCGGGCCGTCCGGACCGTATCGGTATGGCGCTGGATAAGCAGGCCTACAGCGGTGGTGATGAGGTGAGTGTGGCCATTCAGCCACCGGCGGCCGGTAAGGGTTTTTGCTGGTGGAATCTGACAAGCCGCTGTTGCGGATACCTGTGGATATTCCACAAGACGGTGCCACTGTAAGTTTCAACCTGGACCCTGCCTGGCAGCGTCATGATCTGTATGTAAGCGTATTACTGATACAGCCCGGTGAGGCACGGGAAGAAGCACTGCCCCGCCGGATGATGGGCATTACCCCTCTGCCACTGGACCGTGACGCGCGGCGGTTAAACATTGCGCTGGATATACCGGCGAAAACCTATTCGGACAGCCAGCTGACCGTGCCTGTACAGGTCAGCAGTAGCGGTGACCTGCCGGAAAATGTCAGTGTGACACTGGCTGCCGTGGATGTGGGGGTCCTGAATATCAGCCGTTTTGCCACGCCTGATCCGTTTGCCGACTTCTTCGCTCAGCGCCGTTATGGTGTGGTTGGCCGCGACAGCTATGGGGATCTGATAGATGCGGGCAGCGGTGAAATGGCGACGTTAAGTTTTGGTGGCGATGAAGACTTTACCGGCGCCGGAGAGCAGGGCGAGGATGTCCGTATTGTGTCGCTGTTCCAGGGGCCTGTCGCGCTGGACAGTGACGGTGCCGGTAAGGTGACGCTGGACCTGCCGGACTTCAATGGCCGGTTGCGGCTGATGGCGATGGCGTACAGTGCGGACAGCTTTGGTGCGGCTGATCAGGACATTGAAGTGGCCGCCCCGCTGGTGACCCAGCTGACCAAACCCCGTTTTCTTGCATCGGGTGACCAAAGCCGCTTAGCGCTGGATTTACACAACCTCAGCGGACAGGATCAGCAGTTTGAGCTCAGTGTTCTGTTGCAGGGGCTGCGAACCGGTGAAGCCTTCAGCAGTGATGAGTATCAGCAGTCGCTGCAACTTAGTGCCAACGAAAAACGTACTCTCTATATTCCGGTAACTGCGGCTGATATCAGCGGGCTGGCGCATATCCGTCTGGATATTCAGGGATTACAGGGGTTGCCTGCTGAACAGCAGAAGGTCATACGTGACTGGTATCTTGAAGTGCGCCCAGCCTGGGCAGAGCTGAGCCTGCTGCAACAGCAGCGGCTGGCCCCGGAGAAAGCTGGCAGATGTCACCGGCTGCGCAAGAAGACTGGCTGATTCAGGATTTACGCAGCCAGTTACGGATTTCTTCGTTGCCGCCGGTAGATTTCACATCACACTTTAATGCGTTGCAGGCGTATCCGTATGGGTGTCTTGAACAAACGACCAGCGGTGTTTTCCCGCAGCTGTACATAAACAGTGAGCTGATTCGCCGCTTCGGGTTACCGGAGTCCAGCCTTCAGTCCCGGCAGCAGGCACTGCAACTGGCGGTTTCGCGGGTGCTGGGCATGCAAAAATATAATGGCAGTTTTGGCCTGTGGAATAATGAAAGTGCAGAAGAATACTGGCTGACGGTGTATGTGCTGGATTTCCTGTTACGGGCCCGTGAAGCAGGATATCCGGTACCTGAGGGTGGCCTGAGTGATGCTATGCAGCGGGCCGGAGAATACCTGCGCAGCCCGTCACAGCTGGAATATCTGCCGGCCAGCAGCCGGTTTGCTGTGCGGGCCTATGCGGCACAGGTACTGAGCCGTGCTGAACAGGCATCACTGGCGGACTTACGCAGCCTTTATGATTATCAGCGGGGCAATGCCGGTTTCCTCGGCTTGATTCAGCTGGGGCTGGCGCTGGATGCCAGCGGCGACAGCAACCGTGGCGAGCGGGCTCTGACTGCCGGGCTGGCGGCAGCTATGCAGTTGGAATACCGCTATGTCAGCTATGGCAGCAAGGTCGGGATCTGGCACTGGCGATCTTCTGGCTGACTGAAGCACAGCGCCCTGCGGAATACTGGACAGAGTTACTGGACAGCCTGCAGCAAGAGTTGGCAGACCGGCGCTGGCTGAGTACCCAGGAACGTAATGCGCTGTTCTTGGCCGGTCAGGCACTGGTGGCGGAAGGAGAACAACCGCTGGATCTGAATCTGCAACTGGCCGGCGAGCAGATACAGCTGAAGGCTGCTGAAGGCTATGCCCGCCGTCTGGAAGCTGAGCAGGCTGCCGCGCCGCTGATGATTGAAAATACCGGCACAGCGGATGCCTATGTAAACCTGCGGCTGAATGGTCGTACTGCCACGGAACCAACGGCGCATAACCGCGGTTTACAGGTGCAGCGGCGTTTCTATGATGCGGATGGTGTGGCTTTTGCGGATCAGCAAAACCTGCAGTTACAGAGTGGTCAGCAAGTGCTGGTTGAACTCTTTGTGGAAGCTTCTGCAAATCAGCCCCATGGCTTAGTGGTGGATCTACTGCCAGCGGGGCTGGAACTGGAAAATCAGAATCTGAATGATGCCTACAGCATCAGCGACCTGAGCATTGACGGAGTGGCGGTGCGGGATCTCAGTGCCAGCGCGGAAGTGAATCATCAGGAATACCGGGATGACCGCTATGTGGCGGCTGTCAGCCTGTATGAAGGGCGGCCGGTACGGTTGTTTTATCTGGCCAGAGCCGTTGCCACCGGTGAATTCAGAATACCGCCGACCTTTGCTGAAGATATGTACCGGCCTGAGGTTCGTCATCAGGGACCCGCTGCCGGACAGCTGACGGTCAGCCCAAGGTAACGTTGATGACCGTAAGGGGCATACTCACCATCTATGCCGGCACTGCCTTATTGTTGGCAGTGCTGTTACTGGTGGGCGGCAGTCTTGACCACCGTTATCCGCTGCCCCTGGAAGAGGATTTCAGCACTGTGGTGACGGATGCTTCCGGTCAGCCCCTGCGCAGTTTTACCAATTCCGTGAGCAGTGGCGCTATCCTATTTCTGACAGTCAGCTTGGGGATAACTATAAAGCGCTGCTGATTGGTTATGAGGACCGCTGGTTTTACCGGCATCCCGGGGTGAACCCGTTGGCTATGCTGCGGGCCAGCTGGCAAAACGTCAGTGCCGGCCGGGTGATTTCCGGCGGGTCGACCCTGACCATGCAGGTTGCCCGTTTGCTTGATCCACATGAACGCAGTTTAGGTGGCAAGCTGAAGCAGGTGTTGCGGGCCTTTCAGCTGGAGTGGCACCTGAGTAAAACAGAGATTCTTAACCTGTATATCAACCGGGCACCTTTTGGCGGCACCCTGTCCGGGGTGCAGGCGGCCAGTTACAGTTATTTTGGTAAACCTGCTGATGCCCTTAGCGATGCCCAGGCGGCGTTGCTGGCGGTGCTGCCGCAGGCTCCCAGCCGCTGGCGGCCGGACCGTTATCCACAGGCTGCCCGGCAGGCCGGGACAAGGTCTTACGGCGCATGGCTGAATTACAGCTATGGCCTCAGGCAAGGGTGGATGATGCGCTGGCGGAGCCGGTGGTTTCCTGAACCGTAAAACCGCACGGTTGGCACCATTGCTGGCGAGACGTTTGCGTAATGAGTGTCCTGACTGTGGTCAGATTCAGACCCTGATCCGGCGGGATTTACAGCAAAGTGTTGAGGCTTTACTACGACAACAGTCCCGGCGTTTTCCGGACGGTGTTTCTGCTGCAGTGCTGGTGATGAATAACCGCGACGGTGCTGTAAAGGTTTATGCCGGGTCGGCGGACTTTCTGAACAGTGACCGGTTTGGTCATGTGGATATGGTTCGGGCGGTGCGTTCCCCGGTTCAACCCTGAAGCCCTTCTTATACGGCATGGCACTGGAAGACGGCCTGATTCATTCCCAGTCATTACTCAGTGATGCCCCCGTTACCGGCAGGCTTACCGGCCGGCAAACTTCAGCGGCGGATTTAATGGCCCGGTCAGTGCTACTGAAGCGTTGCAGCGTTCCCTGAATATCCCGGCGGTGCAGTTACTGGAAGAATTTGGGGCCGAGCGCTTTGCCAGCCGTCTGCGTAATGGCGGGCTGCAGCTGAGCGGCCCCGGTGCCCGGCAGCCAAATGTGGCGATGATTCTGGGAGGTGTGGGGACCACACTGGAAAGTCTGGTGGGCAGCTACAGTGCACTGGCCCGGCAGGGGAACGCGATACAGCCCAGACTGCAGCCGGATACGCCGCAACAGACCCGCTATCTGTTCAGCCCCGGTGCTGCCTGGGTAACCTGGAAGATGCTGGCAGGGCCCCTGAAACGTTTACAGCGCAGCCAGCAGTTTCACAGTCGCTGGCCGCTGGCCTGGAAAACCGGCACCAGTTACGGTTTCCGCGAGGCCTGGGCCGTGGGTGTCAGTCAGCAGCGCACCATTGGTGTCTGGGTGGGGCGGCCGGACGGCACAGCAGCCCCGGATTGTCGGGACGGAGCAGTGCGGCACCTTTGCTGTTTAAAATCCACCGGTTGCTGGGCGGGAGCAAAGAGGCACCGTTGCCGGTACCGGAGAATGTAACGCAGGAAGCGATTTGCTGGCCGGCGGGCAGCGCGGTAGGCTCCCTGCTGAACCAGCAAAATAATAACTGTATGCGGCAGCGCCAGGCTTGGGTAATTGATGGTCAGGTGCCCCGTACTCTGCACAGTGAGGCGCTGCAGCAAACCGTCTGGCGTGACCAGGCTACCGGACTGCGGGTTGAGCCAGCCTGCAGTGATGGGCCCATGCAACAACAGCAATACAGCCTCTGGCCACGGCAGTTGGAACCCTGGTTAGTGCCGGAATGGCGCCGTTCCAGCCGGTTGCCTGAAGCCAGCTCAGCTTGCCGTTATCTGACCGGTGAACAGCAGACCATTCGGATTACATCGCTGCCGGATGACGCACAGCTGCTGAGCCGTTCCGGTCAGACCCTGCAGTTGGATTTACAAGCGCAGGGTGGCAGTGGTAACCGCTTCTGGTATGACAACGGTCGCTATCTTGGGCATTCGTCCGCAGGTGGCAAACTGATATACAGGGATATCTCCCGGGGAAGCATCAGCTCAGTGTGGTTGATGAGCAGGGCAATGCCGACCGGCTGAGCTTTGTCGTGCGCTGAAGTACTGAGCTGAAGAGCAGCGGGTGTCAGTGGAACACCTGAGCCTCACGGCTCTGCCGGCGGTAACCGGAAGGCCCCTGATCAAAATGTTTACGGAATACCCGGCCGAACGCCGCTTCTGACTGATAGCCTACCTGTTCTGCAATCTCAATAATGGGAGCTGTGCTGTCGACCAGCAATTGCCGGGCAATCTGCATCCGCCAGTGGGTGATATAGCCAAGTGGTGTCATCGACAGGTTGTTGGTGAATTTACTGATGAATGACGTACGGGACATGCTGGCAATGTCTGACAGCTCTTCAATGCGCCAGGGGTGGGCAGGGTCTGCGTGGATTGCCTGTAATACTTTCGCCAGCCGGTTGTCGGAGAAGCCTGCCAGTACCGGCTGATCAATGCCTTCGGTATTCAGATAGACTCGCAATGCCTGGGTAAAGATGATTTCTGACATTTTCAGCGCCATCAGGTCGCTGCCCAGTTTTCGCTGCCGGCTTCTTCGCCGATAACTTTCAGGGCGGTTTCCATCCAGTGTCCGGCGATTTCACCGTAGTTACGGATATGGATGTAAGCGGGCAGCGCCTGAATCAACGGATGGCTGGCATGTTTGTTAAAGGCAAAATGCCCGCATACCAGCTGGGTTTCATGGCTGGTGCCCGGTTCGCCGTAGACCAGGGTGCCATGGCCGGTAAAGCCTGACTTTTCCAGCATCTGATCCAGTGGCAGAGCTGCGGTTTCGGTCTTCGGATCGCAGTACAGCGTATGAGGCGCACCGCGGGTGATGATGATCAGATCGCCCTGTTCCAGTAAAACCGGATCAGCCACCCCTGCCACCCGTGCCAGGCACCGCCCCCGATACGCAAAGTGAAACCGGGAAACATCTTCAAAAGCGGGTACCTGAACGCCCCAGGGAGATGTGAATGAGGTACGGAAGTACAGCGTGCCGGCTAATTGCATGCGGTGCAGAATGTCACTGAGAATGTCCATAAACCTGAATCTCCCGGCTTGTCAGAAACGGTAAATATTGTTGTATCTGATCATAAATCAGCCGGTACTTAAAAACATGGGTGGCGGCATATATCCGGATGATCGGTCAAATGATAGGAATTTTCGGTCATATATCGTGCTTTTTGTTGTTATCTAATGATGGTGTTCGTTATGACTTTAATCAGAGAGGACACCGAAATGAAACTGACAGCAGCAATTCTCACACTGGGATTAATGGCCGGATTACAAAGCAGCGCACAGGCGGCTGACTCCCCGGCTGAACTGAATGATTTGCAGATTGCCCATGTGGCATATACCGCTGACAACATTGATATCCGCTATGCGCATCTGGCACTGGCACTGACGTCTGACCCTGAAATCCGCAACTTTGCCCGTACCATGATCCGGGATCACAGTGCGGTGAATGAACAGGCACTGGCGTTGCTGGAAAAACTGAATGCCCAGCCGGAAGATAACTTTCTCAGCCAGCAGCTGAATGCCAATGCTGAAACCCTGATCGATAAGATGAGTCAGTTGAGGGGGCAGAGTTTGATAAATTTTATGCCGCCAATGAGCTGGCGTATCACAAGGCTGTGAATGAGCTGGTGGAGTTTACTTTCCTGCCCAATATTGATCATCCGGAAGTGAAGAGTCTGTTTGAGGCTGGCCTGAAAATCTTCAAGGTGCATCAGGGCCATGCTGAACATATGGTAGAGCAGCTCAATGGCCGCTAATCGGCAGCCTGCGGATTATCTGCCGGCACGCCGCAACTGGCTGGGCGGTACCCTGTCAGTTGCAGGGTGGCTGGTATTGCCGCTGCCGCTGAAGGGACTGGCTGCGACCACACATGAGATTGTTATCAGTAGTCTGGTGTTTGCACCGCAGCAGATATCTGCCCGGGCGGGTGACCGGGTGACCTGGCGTAATGACGATATCGTGCCTCATACCGCAACCGCCACTGATCACAGCTGGGACACCGGTATTATTGAACCCGGACAGCAGATAACACTGGAGATTCCGGCAGGGGCAGGGGCAGGGGCAGGGGCAGGGGCGACTTATTACTGTCTTTACCATCCCTCAATGAAGGGAGGATTCGCTGAACACCGGTATAAACCGGTGTTCAGCGCAGGCTTATTTTAGCCGGAAGTTCAGCACCAGCCCGTTGAGGCGTTCTGCCAGCTGAGCCAGCATCAGAGTGGCATCAGCGGTCTGCTTAGCACCTCCAGCCGTTTGCTGTGACAGCTCGTTGATATTGGTAATGCTCATGTTGATTTCTTCGGATACGGCAGACTGTTGTTCGGCAGCACTGGCGATCTGAATATTCATGTCGCGGATTTCATTGATGGAGCTGGAAATGTTGCTGATGGCGTTGCCGGTATTACCTGCCATTTCCAGGGTTTCCTGTGTCTTTTCGCGGCTGGTTTGCATAATGCTGACCGCCTGACGGGTACCGGTTTGTAACTGGCTGATCATGGCTTCGATGTCGCTGGTCGATTCCTGAGTTTTCTGTGCCAGAGAACGAACCTCATCGGCAACAACCGCAAATCCCCGGCCCTGTTCGCCGGCCCGCGCCGCTTCGATAGCCGCATTCAGCGCCAGTAAGTTTGTCTGTTCAGCAATGCCGCGGATGACATCCATGACAGAACCGATCTGAGCACTCTGGGTCTCCAGCGCCTGAACAGACTGGGCAGCCTGACCGATATCCTGATTCAGGTTGTTGATGATCTGATTGGTTTTCTCGGTAACATCTTTTGCCAGCAGGGCTTCTTTGGAAGCGGTTTCAGCGGCATCAGAGGCGCTGGCAGCACTGCTGGCCACTTCCTGCACGGAGGTGGTCATTTGCGCAGTGGCAGCGGCAACCTGTGCAGACTCTTTCTGCTGTTGCTGAACCACACCGTTGCTTTGCTGGGTAACCACAGAGGTTTCTTCACTGGTGGTGGCAATTTCGTTACTGGCTTCAACAATTTTGCTGATCATCGCCTGCAGTGTGTGGGTCATCTGACGCATGGCACTGTAAACACTGGCCTGCTGTTCACTGTTATCGAACTGACGGGTCAGGTCACCGGCGGCAATCTGCTCTGCGATCTGACGCATCTCTTTAGGTTCGCCACCCAGAGGAAGGGTTACCGACCGGGCAACTTTCAGTGCCACAATAATGATCAGAGTGATGGCGACAGCCAGAATCAGCAAAATATCAATTTTTAGTTCGGTGATGATTGCAAAGGCTTCGGCTTCATCGATTTCGGCAATCAGCGCCCAGTTATGGCCACCGACGGATACCGGGGTATAGGCTGACAGCACCGGATTGCCGTTATAGTCCTGAATGATGTCTGCACCGGTGTTGCCATTAATGGCTTCAGTTACAGCGACTGTATCGACACCATTATTGGCGATATTGCCGGCAAAAGAGGCTTTGACGGAATGACCACGGGGGTCAAGGAAGGAGTCAGAGCGCATCCGTTTATCGTCACCCACCAGATAGGATTCTCCGGTTTCGCCCATGCCTTCGCGTACCTGCATGAATGTGTTTATGGCATCGATGGATAACTGAAGTGCCACAACCGCAGTCAAGCGGCCATTCTGGTACAGGGGTTTGGCAATAAAGGCAGCGGGTTCATTGTTGGAGGGCGCATAAGGTGCAAAGTCTTCCAATACAAAACCGCGGCTGTCGCTGGCTTTCCGGAAGGCTCTGGCCAGCCCGCTGTCCCGGTAAGGGCCGGTGAGCAGGTTGGTACCGAAGTCGGCTTCTCCGGCTTCAGTGAAAAATACATCACCGGCGGGGCTGATCAGGAATACGTCGTAGTAGCCGTAACTGCTGACGTATTTGCTGAAGAAGTTCTGGCTTTCGCCCTGGCGGGGCTGGGTGAGGGGTGTCAGGGCGTTTTCAGGATCAGTCTGTCCGTCAGTAAAGAGTGCCACGGTTTCAGTAAGAACTGTGATGTCGCCTTCACGTTCAGAGAAGAACGCTTCCAGCTGTGCCTTCTTGATGCCCCTGACCGCTTCCAGCTGATGGAAGGCCTGTTGGGATAAGCCGTTGCTGGCCAGTGTGAAAGCAATTCCGCCGATCAGCAGCGCAGGGATCATACCAACGAGCAGAAATATCAGAGTCAGTTTCTGGGTAAGTTTCATGAAGCGTCCTTGTCAAACCGTCATGTTGTTTTGATAGGCATGCTGACGGATTAGTTAAGCTAATGTTAAGGCGCGACATTATCATTCTCATATGACAGTTGTGCAAAGCGTAAATGCTTAATTAGTCGTGTATTTTCAGAGACTGTACCCAATTTGTGTTTTGGTTAATTGCCCGTGATTATCAGAGGCAGAGAGTAAGTATCAAAAATATTTATTGATCAACTTATAAATCATTTTGATTAACTCAGACACTGCCTTCCGCTTCAATCACCAGAATACGGGCTTCACCTAGCGGGTGGGCCACATGTTCGGTGCCTACCGAGGCGTAGAAAATATCCCCGGTCTTTAACCGTGCCACATGTTCTTCACCCTGCTGGCGGTAATGCATATCCACTTCGCCATCGAGTACGGCAAAGACTTCTTCGCCGTCATTGATGTGCCATTTATAGGGCTGATCCGTCCAGTGAAGCCGGGTGGTGATCCCGTTCATGCTGGCAATGTCCTGTGCGCCCCAGGCGCGGTCAGCGGTGAAATCTCGGGCACGGAAAATTTTCATGTTGTTGTCCTGTCAGGCTGGGGCTTATGAAGCCGGATTACAGTGCCAGCAGATAACCTTTGCTGCGCACGGTTTTGATGTAGCGGTAAGGGGCTGATCGTCATTGAGTTTTTGCGCAGGGTGGAAATGCGTAGGTCGATAGCCCGGTCGGTACCGTCGAACGGAATACCGCGAATGTCCTGATAGAGTTGTTCCCGGGAGATGATTTCACCGGCTCGTTCACAGAGATAGGCCAGCAGTTCATATTCACCACTGGTCAGCTCCAGGGCGGTGCCTTTAAGGCTGGCGGTATAGGTGGTGGGGTTAATATGAATATCCTGAACCGGTGTATTGGCCGGATAGCTGCGGCGAAGCAGTGCTTCAATGTGGGCAAGTAACAAGTGCGGCCGGACCGGCTTTTGCAGATAGTTATCCACACCTAACTGAAGAGAGGCGGTGGCAACCATATCGTCGTCTTTGGCGGTCAGCATCAGTACCGGAATATCACTGGTTTTACGCAGGTGTCGGCAGATTTCCAGTCCGTCCCGGCCAGGTAGCATCAGATCGAGTATGGCCAGATCAAAACTTTCCCGGTCGAGTGTATAACAGGCGTCATCACCGTTATGGCAACAATGTACGCTAAAACCTTCTTCTTCGAGAAAGGTTTGCATCATTTCTGCCAGCGGGGCGTCATCTTCAACCAGTAATACGCGGGTATCGCGCATGGCGTTTCTCCTGCTTACAAATGCTTACACTTACACACGTTTCTGCAACGGAAGCATTTGCTTCGGCTGAGTATCATTGGCTGCAAATGTTAACCGGCATCTGTGACAGATGCCTGAACTGCAGGACATGATGAAAATGTATTCTAAAACGAATCTGACCCTGGCAACCAGCCTGATAATGACAATGTTTCTGAGTGGTTGTGCTAACACCGCTGCCGATTATGAACCGATCGTTGACGGACCAAAGGATGCGTTATTTTATGACGACCTGGCGGACTGCAAAAACTTGCTGAGCAGCGTGAATATCTTAATGACGATACCAAGTCTGAAGCCCTTCTTGGTGCAGGTATCGGGGCTGTTATCGGTGCGATTGGCGGTGATACCGGTGATATTGTTGGCGGTGCGCTGGTTGGTGGCGCGGTCAGTGCCGGTGGCCGTGCCTGGGATACCCGGGATGAGCGTAAAAATATCGTGCTTGAGTGTATGGCCGGCCGTGGCCACCGGGTTGTGGGCTAAACCGTTTCAGCCTGCGCCGCTTCAGGGATCTCCCGGAGGAATAATATGCGTGACTATTGGTGGGTCATGTTTGTTATTCTGGGGCTGGCATTCAGTCAATGGGTAAGTGGTAGCGATTTATGCGCAGGCTTTTTCAAAACAGTTCTCGGTATCTGCGGCATTATTGTGCTGGGTATAGTGAGTCTGGTGACCTTTGTTATTGATCCGGCATTCAATGCTTTCAGTGAAATAGAGTATCAGGAAGAAAGCTCGCTGGAGAACCGGTTGGTATATGGTCTGCTGAAAGAACAGCCATTTGCACAGTGGCAGAGCAGTATTGAGCGCTACGACAGCTTCTTTGAGCTGACCCCTTCACTGATAGAGGCCTCTGAACTGCCGGTGGACGCTCTGCCGTTCACCGCCCCGGGTGGTCAGGGTGGCCATTTCCGGGTTGATGAAGACAACATGTACTTCAGTTATTTTGCCAGCCCTCTGCCTGGCTGGCTGGTACTCTATGAAGAGGGTGACAGCGAGCTGGTGGATGAAAGCCGGGCTGAGTTTGCGGTGCTGCTGTTGTTTGCAGGCCCTCTGGTGGTCATTCTTCTGGCGATGCTGCTGGGCATCGGTTATCTGCTGTATGCCTTTGGCCGGCCGATGCGGGCGCTTGAAAAAGCAATGGAGGGATTCAGTCAGGATCCCCGGGTTCGTCTGGCGCCGGAGCACGGTAAGCTGATTCCAAATATTGTGACGGCCTTTAACGGCATGGCACAACGACTGGATACCACCCTGACTGAACAGCAGGTCATGATTGCGGCGATCCCCATGAGTTGCGTACCCCGATTGCCCGGATCCGTTTTGCCCTGGATATGTTACGTGGCAAGGAAGGAGAGTCCCTCTGGCAGGGGCTGGAAAGGGTCGATAATTATGTGGATGAATTACAGCAAACTTCTGAACAGATCCTTGAACTGAGCCGGATGGACCGGGACACCCTGTCGGTTTATCCGGTCTCACTGAATGAGATACTGGCTCAGTGCGGTGCTGATTATGAAACAACGCCAGCACTGGCGATCCGGTTGCCTGAACAGGATATTCTGACGCCGGGTGACAGCGGTTTGCTGCGCAGAGTACTGGGGAATTTGCTTGATAATGCCGTGCAGTATCACCAGAGCTATATACAGGCCAGCCTGACACTTACCGAACAGCGGGCCGTTATCTGTGTGGAAAATGATGGTGCAGATTTAACCCCTGATGATCTGGCTCAGCTGTTCCAGCCGTTTTATCGGGCAGACAGCAGTCGCAGCCGCCGTTCAGGCGGGCTGGGCATTGACTGACACTGGTTAGGCAGATCGTGGCCTGTCACCGAGGGAAGTATTCGCTGAGCTGATCAGGCCCGGGGTGTTACGGATCAGAATTGAGTTGCCGATTTCTGGTGAGTGAACAGGCCGGACAATAATCCGGCCGGTTGCAGTGTCTCAGAGGGCGAAGCTTTCCGCCAGTTGCTGGCAGGGCTGGTAGCGAATGCAGCTGACTTCGTGATCATTCACCATGCCGGTTGCCTGCATAAAGGCGTAGCAGATGGTTGGGCCGACAAAGTTCATACCGAGTTTCTTCAGTGCTTTACTCATCGCGACTGATTCCGGGGTGGAACCCGGTACTTCGCTCATGTCCTTCCAGCTGTTCTGTACCGGTTTGTAGTCGACAAACTGCCAGATATATTTGGCAAAGCTGCCATGTTCTTCCTGCAGTTTAAGAAACACTTTCGCGTTCTTTACCGATGCTTCCAGTTTGCCCCGGTGGCGCACAATGCCGGCATCCTGCAGCATGGATTCGATTTTGGCTTCATCAAAAGCAGCCACTTTTACAGGATCAAACCCTCATACTGGTGGCGGTAACCTTCCCGTTTTTCTAGGATGGTACGCCAGCTCAGCCCCGCCTGCGCGCTTTCCAGAATCAGGTATTCGAACAGGGTCTGGTCATCGGTTTGCGGTACACCCCAGACTTCATCATGGTAGCGGGTTTCCAGTTCAGTCGCGGTGGACCAGGCACAGCGTTGGCACATGCTAAATATCCTTATCTGAAGTCAGGGAGTTGTACGGCTTAGCCGATAATCAGTGTTTGCTGCCAGGATTTGGGTGAAACATCAGTGGCTGCGCCGGTTCCAGTTCAACCTTGCCGCCCCGGTTCACCCGGGTCTGCATTTCTTCAGTTGGCTGGTCGGAACCGTCCATCGCCATGGAGTCTTCAAAATCACAGCGCACACATTCACGGTATTCGCGGCCGTCTGCCCGGTACATTTTCAGGGTGTCCATTTCAGCGCACCGGGGACAAACAGCCCCGGCGATAAAACGTTTAACAATCGTCATAGTGTTCTCAGTTTTGCTGGCTGACGATCCCGGAATGACGCAGCAGTGCATCAACTTCCGGTGGCCGGCCACGGAAAGCGGTGAACAGTTCCATCGGTTCGCGGGAGCCGCCCATTTCCAGAATGTTGCTGCGGAAATCGCGACCTGCCTGCGGGTCAAAGATGCCTTCTTCCTCGAAACGGGAGAATGCATCGGCCGACAGAACCTCTGCCCATTTATAGCTATAGTAGCCTGCGGCGTAACCGCCGGCAAAAATGTGCGAAGCTGTGCTGGAAACGGTTAAATTCCGGTGCTTTTATGACAGCAACCTTGCTGCGCACGTCGTTCAGAACCGCCTGTACGTCTGTCTCACCTGGCTGATATTCCGCGTGCAGACGGAAGTCGAACAGGGAGAACTCCAACTGACGAACCATCATCATGCCAGACTGGAAGTTCTTCGCTGCCAGCATTTTATCCAGCATGTCCTGTGGCAGGGTTTCGCCGGTTTCATAATGTCCGGAGATCAGCGCCAGCGCTTCAGGCTCATAGCACCAGTTTTCCAGGAACTGGCTCGGCAGCTCAACCGCATCCCAGGCGACGCCGTTGATGCCGCTGACATCGGCGGATTCGATTTTGGTCAGCATATGGTGAAGACCGTGACCGAATTCATGGAACAGGGTGGTGACTTCGTTGTGGGTCAGCAGTGCAGGTTTATCCCCACCGGTGAGTTGAAGTTACAGACCAGATAAGCAACCGGCAGCTGAATGGCACCGTCGTTCAGACGGCGGCGTACACGGCATTCGTCCATCCAGGCACCGCCACGCTTTTCTCCCGGGCGAACGGGTCAAGGTAGAAGCGGGCAATGGTCTCGCTGCCACGGATGACGTTAAACAGGCGGGCATCTTTATGCCAGCTGTCAAACTCGGTGACTTCTTCAATTTCAATGTCGAACAGTTTGCCGGTTACCTGAAACAGGCCGCTGAGTACTTTCGACATAGGGAAGTACGGACGCAGTTCTTCCTGGGAGATGGCGTAGCGATCCTGCTTGAGTTTTTCGCCGTAATAGCTGATATCCCAGGCTTCCAGTTTATCCAGCCCCTGCTGTTCCTGGGCAAACTCAGTCAGTTCTTCCAGTTCCTGACGGGCCACCGGCAGGCTTTTGCCGCCAGATCTTCCAGGAAGTGGATAACCTGTGAGGTGTTCTCGGCCATTTTGGTGGCCAGAGAATATTCGGCGTAGTTGGCAAAGCCCAGCAGCTGCGCCAGTTCGCTGCGCAGTTCCAGAATTTCGGTCATCAGCGGGGAGTTATCCCATTTGCCAGCGTGGGGGCCCTGATCAGATGCCCGGGTGGCAAAGGCTTCGTAGACTTCGCGGCGCAGTTCACGGTTATCCGCATAGGTGATGACCGGGAAGTAGGACGGAAGTCCAGGGTGATCATCCAACCTTCTTTATCTTTAGCTTCTGCCTGCTGTTTGGCGGCGGCAATGGCCATTTCCGGCAGGCCGGCCAGTTCGGCTTCGTCGGTCAGCAGTTTGCTCCAGCCGTCCGTTGCATCCATCAGGTTTTCAGAGAACTTGGTGGTCAGCTCAGACAGGCGTTGCTGTAATTCGGCGTAGCGTTGTTTATCTTTATCTTCAAGGGCGATACCGCTGAGGGTGAAGTCCCGCAGGGCGTTGTTGATAACTTTTGCTGGGCTTCGTTCAGCACCGGATAGACATCGGATTCCCGCAGGGCTTTGAAGGCTTCATACAGTGACTGATGCTGGCCCATTTCGGTCCAGTACTGGGACAGCTTGGGCAGGCAGGCATTGTACGCATCCCGCAGGGCATCGCTGTTCACCACGGCATTCATGTGGGATACCGGTGACCAGGCCTGTGACAGGCGGTCATTCAGGGCTTCCAGCGGGGCAACCAGATTTTCCCAGCTGGGGGCAGTCAGGTTGTTCAGAATGGTTTCCAGTTGCTGACGGTTGTCGGCCAGTAACTGATCAATGGCCGGTTCGATCTGGTCCGGCTGCAGGGTGCTGAATGGAGGTAACAGATTGTTTTGCAGCAGAGGATTCGACATATACTAGCTCCGGTAAATAAGAAATCGCCTTGCCTGATGGTGGCCGGGTTGGTCCGGCTGAATGTGGTGGCAGGCCTGTTCTCTTTATGTAAGGGCAAAAGACTTTTTCAATCAGGGACTTGGTCTTATGATTGTGACAAATAACCTGGGTTCCGTTGCCGTCATATTCGTTATCAGTGGCAAGCGGTAATCCTGATACAGCAGACAGGGGTATAACAGCATGAATGTACGCACTTTCCAAGGTATGACACCAAAATTAGGGGAACGGGTATTCGTTGATCCCAGTGCGGTTGTGCTGGGGGATGTTGAACTGGGGATGATGTATCCGTCTGGCCGCTGACGGTTATTCGCGGCGATATGCACCGAATCAGGGTTGGCGACCGCACCAGTGTGCAGGACGGCTCCGTACTGCATATTACCCACGCCAGTGATTACAACCCGGGGCTATCCGCTGCTGATCGGCTCTGACGTGACTATCGGGCATCAGGCCATGCTGCATGGTTGCACCATCGGTGACCGGGTTCTGATCGGTATGGGCGCTATGGTGATGGATGGCGCGGTGGTGGAAGACGAAGTGATTATCGGTGCTGGCAGTCTGGTGCCGCCGGGCAAAACACTGGAAAGCGGTTACCTGTATGTGGGCCGGCCGGTGAAGCAGGTACGGGCGCTGACCGAAAAAGAAATCAGCTTTTACCTATACCGCCGGAAATTATGTGAAGCTTAAAGATCAGCACCGTGAAGAAGCATACGGTGAATAACAGGCCGTGAACACAGGGATGCCCGCTATATGATTTCATCTGATCTTTTAACTGTCCGCGCTGTCCGGGAAGCTGATCTGGAAACCTTTTTGCACACCTGAGTGATATGCAAAGTCTGGGTGAGTTTTTGCCGGTGATTATGCCTTCGGAAACTCAGCTGCGGCAGGATTTTGCCAAAGACGGCCTGATCGGCCCGGACTATCAGCGTTATCTGATTGTTGCCTCGGACGGTGAGATGCTGGGGTATATCTGGGCGTTCAAGTCGGTCCCGTATTTTGATGCCACCGAAATAGGCTATCAGATCTTCAGCGGAGCCCGGCGGGGTAAGGGCTATGCCAGCGAAGCGCTGAGGCTGTTACGGGATTATCTGTTTGAGGCCAGTCAGGTGAACCGGCTTGAACTGCGCATTGCTGTGGATAACGCGGGCTCACTGAAAGTAGCTGAGAAGCTGGGCTTCACCCGCGAGGGTGTTTGCCGGGAAGCTGCCTATTCAAAAGGCCGCCTGCACGATATGTGTATTTATTCGCAGCTGCGCCGTGAATGGCAGGATAATCAGGAGAGCTGAAGTGAAACGGATTCTGATTGTCGAAGACGAAGTATCTATTGCTGACAACATCAGCGTTGCCCTGCAACTGGAAGGCTTCAGCAGCGAACACTGTGTGCTGGCCAGCGAGGCACTGGCGCGTCTGCAAGCGGAACCGTTTGAGCTGGCCATTGTGGATGTTGGCCTGCCGGATATGAATGGTTTCGAGCTCTGTAAGGCAATTCGCCGTGAATCCGATATCCCACTGATTTTCTGACCGCCCGGGCCGATGAGATCGACCGTATTCTGGGGCTGGAACTGGGGGCAGATGACTATGTTACCAAGCCGTTCAGCCCCGTGAGCTGACTACCCGGGTGAAAGCCATATTACGCCGTGCACGGCCAGCAACCCCGTCTTCACCGGCTGCGGTCAGCATGCCTTTTGTGGTGGATTCTCTTCATGCATCCATTCAGTTCAGGGGCAGGTGCTGAACCTGACCCGTATTGAATTTTTGATGCTGCAGACCCTGGCAGCCCATCCGGGGCAGGTATTCAGCCGCGGGCAACTGATGCATGCGGCCTGGGAACATCCTCAGGTGAGTCTGGAGCGTTCCGTGGATACCCATATCAAAAGCCTGCGGGCCAAGCTTAAACAGGTTGATCCTGACGATGATTCTATCCAGACCCACCGTGGGCTGGGTTACAGCCTGACGGTATCAGGCTGATGAGCAAGCTGATTGCCGGTCTGGGGCTGAACCGCTTTGGTGTAAAGCTGTTTCTGGCGTATTTTGCCATCCTTGGGCTGGGCATTTACCTGTTACTCAATACCCTGCTGGGGAAATTAAACCGGGTCTGCGACAGGCAATGGAAACTGCATTGGTAGACACCGCGAATATACTGGCGGAATACGTGGCACCGGCGACACCAGAGCAACCGTTGCAGCTTGAGCAGTTGTCTCAGGTACTGGACAGCACATTACGCCGGCCCATCAATGCCACGATATGGTCCCATAAAAACCGCCACCGTGCTGCGAGTATACGTAACTGATGCCACCGGTAAGGTGGTGTTTGATTCCGCCGGCCGGGATCTCGGGGCAGATTACAGCCGCTGGAATGATGTCTATCTGACCTTGAGAGGTCAGTACGGTGCCCGCAGCACTCAGGAAAATCCCGGTGATGAATTCAGCTCGGTGATGTATATCAGCGCGCCGGTGTATGCCCGGCAGGACGGTACCGAACCCCGGCAGATTCTGGGGGTGCTGTCGGTGGGTAAATCCAATATCAGTGTGGAACCTTTCTGGCAGCTGGCCCGGGATAACATCCGTTCCATGGGCGTCTGGTTACTGGTGCTGGCGGCGATACTGGGGGCGTTGCTGTCTACCTGGCTGAGTCTGAGTATTGGCAAACTGGTCAGCTATGCCCGCCGTACCGGTGCCGGTGAAACGGTTCAGCCGCCAACGCTCAGTGATCCGGATCTGGCGGTACTGGCACAGGCGATGGATGAAATGCGCACCGCGCTGGACGGTAAGCAATATATCGAGAGTTATACCCTGAGCCTGACCCATGAAATGAAGAGCCCGCTGACCGCGTTACAGGGAGCGGCTGAACTGATTCCACAGGTGAATGACCCGCAGATGCAGCAGAAGCTGGCGGCGAATATCGAACTTGAAAGTAAGCGCTTACGTGCGCTGGTGGATCAGGTTTTATCACTGGCCCGGCTGGAAAACCGTCAGCAGCTTGAGCAACCACAGACATTGCAGCTGAATGAACTTATACAACAGGAGCTGGACCAGTTACAGTGGCTGGCCGCGCAGCGGCAGGTGGGGTTAACCTTCAGTTGCCATCCTGAAGGTGGTGTCTTCTGTGTGTCCGGAGATGCGCTGTTGCTGGCACAAGCGGTGCGTAATCTGCTGGAAAATGCACTGGATTTCAGCCCTGCTGACAGCACAATTTCGGTACAGCTCAATGCAGCTTCCGATGGTTTGCTGACCCTGGATATCACCGATGAGGGCAGCGGCATTCCGGATTATGCGCTGGATAAAATCTGGCAGCGTTTTTATTCTTTACCGCGACCTGCAACCGGGCAACGCAGCACAGGGCTGGGGCTGAGTTTTGTTGAGCAGATTGCCAAGTTGCATTCGGCAGATTTGAACCTCACTAACCGGCCTGAAGGTGGCGTGCTGGCGCGGATTCGGATACCCGTCAGTTAATTCCACATCTAAAGCACATATTCACCACACATAATCCCCATATTGCCTGCCCATACTGGCTCCATATTTATAAGGAGATCAGTTATGACTAAACGTTTGGCGCAGAAAATACTGGCCCTGGCCTTGCTGGGGGTTCTTTTATGGATTCCGTTGTTGCTCGAGCAGGATGTGATTTATGAGCGCATCGGCTACCGGGATCAGGTGATCCGGGATATAGCCACCACCTTTACCGGTGAGCAGGTGGTGACAGGGCCTGTGGTGATTATTCCCTGGTCCCTGAGTTATCAGGCGAAGGTCTGGGACGATAAAACCAAAAGCTACCAACTGACAGACAAGAAACGCAGCGGCCGCTATCTGCTGTTGCCGGAACAGCTCAACAGTGAGGCGGTGGTGGGCACCAGTACCCGCCAGCGGGGTATCTATGAAGTGCCGGTGTATAAGACCCGTCTGGACATGCAGGGGCGCTTTACTAATGCCGGTTTGCTCAGCCATAAAAACAGCTGGAAGAAGAGTATCAGGGTACTCTGAGTTGGGGAAAGGCAACGTTATCTATCATGGTGTCCGATATGCGGGGCATTGTGGATGAGCCTTCTGTTCAGTGGCAGCAACAGAGTCTGAATATTCAGCCGGGCAGCCAGCTGGCATCCCACAGTCAGGGAGTACACGGGGCGATTCCTGCATTTTCAGCCAGTCTGACGCAGACCGTTGATTTCAGTGTAGCGATGCAGATCCGTGGCATGGAGCGGCTATTACTGACCCCCGTGGGTGACTATAACCGTATCAGCATGCAGTCTGACTGGCAGCATCCGAGTTTTACCGGCCGCTACCTGCCGGAAAATTACACCCTCAGCGAGAATGGCTTTGCGGCGGATTGGAGTACGTCACCGTTCTCGGCGGATTTACAGTCGGTGGCTAAGGAATGCCTGAACGGAAATTACTGTCTGTTCTCTGATTACGCGGTGGGCGCTGACTTTATTCAGCCGGTGGATATGTACGTTCAGGCGGAACGTTCTATTAAGTACGGGCTGCTGTTTATCGGCGTAACCTTCATTGTGTTCTTCCTGTTCGAAGTGCTTAAACAACTGCAGATTCACCCGGTGCAGTATGGCATGGTGGGTATGGCACTGGCACTGTTTTATATGCTGCTGATTTCCTGAGTGAACACATCAGCTTTGCTCTGGCATATTTACTGGCGACACTGGCCTGTACCGGATTGCTAGGCATATACCTCAGTGCAGTGCTGAAGAGTCTGCTACGGGGTGTCAGTTTTGCGGCGGGGCTGTCAGCGCTTTACGGATTGCTGTTTGTGATTATTTCTTCCGAGGATTATGCCCTGCTGATGGGCTCGGTGCTGATCTTTGCGATACTGGCCATCAGTATGATCATGACCCGGAAAGTCGACTGGTATCAGGTCGGTGGCCGCAGCGATAAAGCAGCGCCGGCAAAAGCAGAAACAGCAGCGTAACGGTTCTCTTCTGTAAAAAACGGTGCATAAAGCACCGTTTTTCTGTTTTTCGGGTGTCAGCCGGCTTTCGCCTGGCTGACTTTCAACAGGGTTTTCGCCATCACGATTTTGCCCCGTTTGATGCTTTCAAAGGCCCGCCGCTCGCGACGTTTATTGCCTTCCGACAGGGCGTGTTTCAGATCCAGTCCGATGTGCAGGATACCCTCGTACTCATCAAATACCGGTTGCAGCGAATGACTGGCAACAAATTTACGGTTTTTTCCAGTACTGCCGCATAGTGTCGTTTTAATTCGATGTACTCCCAGGTCCATTGGGTGTTGCGGTAGCCGATGAAGCCAAGCGAGTCATTTTCGGCCTTATATTTACCGTAGGCTTTTTCCAGCTGACCGAGGATATTGTTGTAGTCTTTGCCGGCGATTGAGACAAACTTGCGCATGTTTTGCTCAGTCAGTGTGGGGGCCATGCGCATGGCTTTTTCTTCAGGGGTTTCCTGCTTGCAGGCGCTGACCAGAAAGAGGGTCAGGAGTATCAGGAAACTGTTGCAAAACAGTCTGTGTAGCCGGGTCAGATTAAGGGTCATCAGTGTCTTCCAAATATGGCGTTAAACTGCCCCGTATACTGCAAAAATACTGAGCTGATCTGGTTGTTTTTTCATCAGAGGCAGCCATTGTTAGTGAATTCTTTTCGGAAGGAAAATAACGATTACCCAAATTGGGTTTTTGCTGCTAAGGGTTTGTTTTGGAAACGTTTAGTTAATGACTTTTGTAGATTTTCTAAACGTTTAGGGTTCGAGGGATGGCTGCTGAGAAAGCCGCCGCCACGGCCGTATTTACTCTGCAGGGTAGCAATAGAACGGGCCATTGCCTGAGGATCCTGGTTAAGCTGTTTCAGGATTTGTTGCGCGTAGCTGTCTGCCGCCAGTTCATCCGCCTGAGAGAACTGCGCATTAATGGCCTGATAGGCCAGTTCCCCAGCTGTGAGTTACTAAGAGAGGCAATATCTCCCCGGCGGAATCCGCGGCCTGGAAGACTGCGTTAGTGAGTAACTGCTTCCGCATGCGCTGGTAGCTGTGCTGTAACCGGACGTGGCCGATTTCATGACCGATAACCGCCAGAACCTGATCATCCGGCATGGCATCCAGCAGGCCGGAGTGAACCCGGATGGTGCCGTCAGCCATGGCAAAGGCGTTTACCGCCGGGCTGAGATAGACCCGGTAATTCATGCGCTGTCCATCGACGACTTCCAGCCCTTTAACAATGCGCTGTAAGCGTTTGCTATAGGGGCTGTTGGCCGGGGCGACGCGGTTTTTCTTATCCAGTTCAGCCGCACTCAGTTGCGCGGCCTGAATAACGTCCTGTTCTTCCAGCGTGGCTGCCTGATAAACCGTCACACCGCTGGCGATCGCGCTGGCAAGGTTAAACTCGCCTTCGTTATCGCAGCCGCTGAGCATCAGAGCCAGCGTGCTCAGGGTGATGATTTTCAGATACCGCATCAGTGTTTCCTGTTCAGTCAGGCAGTCTTACAGCTGTTAGTTTCAGGGGCCTGTATGTGTACGGACCCCGTTAGCCTATGGAGCTGCTCCGCACCGGAAAAGTTCCTGAGGCTACAGGGTGACCATGTGGTTATCCCAGGCCGGTCGCTGTGCCAGAGAAATCCGTTGAGTGGATCCGTTCAGCAGGTTGTGCTGCTGGCATATGCCCCGTCCGGTGGTAATGATAAATTCCCCGGGATTAGCGGTAGCAGCCAGGCCGCAGCCATCCGGGCTGTTTATCATCGAATGATAACTGTCGCTGTGCAAGTCCCAGAAAGTGATCAGGTTGCCCCGCGGAGAGGATATCGCCGCATACTGCCCGCTGCTGTCAAACCGGGCGCTGCCGCAATAGCGTTTCATGGCGATGTCCACCGGTTCAGGTGCCGCCAGCAGCTTCAGAGGCTGACCGGGTCGATGGATCGCCACCAGTGGCGGGTTATCTTCTTTGCCCTGATACTGCAGTGCAATGATGGTTTCATTACGCTGATTGGTATCGATATGGCGGATACTCAGCTGATGGAACGCTTCTGGCAGCATCTGCTGTTCTTCGATCTGTCCGCTGCGCAGGTTCAGCGCAGCCAGCGATGGCTGCATGGTATCGAGATTGAGCTTTTACGGCCCTGATCCGGGTGGGTCAGAATGCCGCCGTTGGCAATCATAAGCGTCTGGCTGTTTGCTGGTAGTAGCTTGATTTCATGGGGGCCAATTCCGCCGGATGGCATATCAGCAACGGTGGTAAACAGGCCGGATGCCCGGCGGATAACAATCCGTCCCTGACCGTCGGCAATGTTGTTTTCACTGCTGATCAGGAATTCGCCGTCCGGGGTAAAAACTGAATGGCCAAAGAAATGCCGGCCTTCGCCGGATTCAATCCGGCGGATCAGTTTACCCTGCTGATAATCCACAATATCAATGAAGGTGTCCGGCCGGCGTGCCGTGCAGGCAAGGATTGGCCGGTGCGGATGCGCTTCAACATGGTGAGCCCGGTGGGCAGCTTATGATCCAGCAGTAAGCTGCCATCGGTGGCAGCCACATACAGCCGGTAATCGTTATCTCCGGCTTTTGCCGCTGAGGCGAACAGCGGGGTCTTACCGGTTGCTGCCAGTACTGAAGACATGCTCAGTGACGGCAGGAGGGTACCTGCCGCCAGTAACTGGCAGAACTTTCTGCGGTTAATCGCCGTCACGGCTGTTGAATCCTAATTGCAGGTCCAGTAGCTGAACAGCATCGCTGAGTGCGTACTGGAGGGTTTTCATATTGGCGGAAAGGTCCCGGAATTGCTGCTGGGTTATCGGCTGTTCAAGGGTACTGAACATTGGGGCCGGAATGGTTTGCAGCTCTTTTTCAACAGAAATGAAGTTTGCTTCGATGCTGTCAGCCAGATCCTGATGGCCGGCTGCACTGAGCAGTGCTTTGAAGCTGTCTTCTCCTGACCGGAATACAGGTCATGCAGGGTGGCGACATTCACTTCGATGTTTCGCAGGGAACGGCTGCTGCGCCAGGACTCGCTGCGGCGGGGTTTTACCTTACCGTTGACGTCTTTTGCCGCGGTACCCAGCGGGCGCAGTATTTTCAGGTCACGGATCACTTCCACCGGTTCAACCAGGGCTTTCATCAGGTCGGTGCTGGCTTCAACATCGGTATCGTAATAGCTGATGCCATCCCCGGTGAACTGAAGCTGGTGGCATAGTCCTGCCATTCCATAGCGGTATGCTTGCCCAGATCTGCCAGATACTGGCTGATGGATGCGTTTAGGCGGCACTGGTAGCTGTTGTCTGCAAAGGCGGGCAGGCCGGCTTTATCAAACAGCAGGCGTTCCACCGCCGGCAGGCCTTTACGGCGATGCTGGCGTTGCGGAAAAACTCCGGCGTCAGACTGGTTTCATCCTGCTTTTTCAGCAGGCCGTTAATGTGCTTACCGGTGAGGTTTTTTGTCCGGCCAGTATTGCACACTGAAGCTGCGCATCAGGTTTTCGATGGGTCCGAAGCGGACATGCTGAATACCCTGCCAGGCGTCCATCGCCTGATGATAGCTTTGCTGCGCCGCGCTGAGATTTTCAGCAGTGGCATCCTGACAAAGCGCTTCGCTGCTGGCTGCCATTTGCGCAGTGGCATCAGCAAAGTTCTGATAGCGGGGCAGTACGTGCCGGGTCACGATGGTCTGGTTGAGGTTGCGCCACTGGGCATCGCTGGGTGCAGTGGCTGCCTGTACCTGACTCAGCAGGCCGCTGCATAACAGTGAAAGTGTAATTGCGCGTTTGATCATAGTGACTCCAGGAATGTGATCAGATTGTCCCTTTGTGGTTTCGCCATGGCGATAACCTTTTGTTTCGCGGCTTCCGCTTCACCGCCGTGCCAGAGAACGGCTTCAAGCAATGTGCGGGCCCGGCCGTCATGCAGATAGTGAGCTTCTTCGCTGACGGTTTTGGTATAGCCAATGCCCCATAGTGGCGGGGTACGCCATTCACGGCCAGAGGCTGCAAATTCCGGGCGATTATCGGCTAAAGCATCACCCATGTCATGCAGCAGCAGATCACTGTATGGCCAGATCAGCTGATCTGACTGTTCCGGCATATCTGCCCGGGTGGTGGTCTGGTAATTCGGCCGGTGGCAGTCTGCACAGCCGCTGTCGAAAAAGACCTGCTTGCCGGCCAGTACTTCAGGCTTGGCTGCATCCGGGCGAACTGGGACGGCCAGATTGCTGGTATAGAACAGCAGCCAGTCGATCATTTGCTGGGAGGCTTCAGCGTTATCCTGAGCCGGGGTGTTGCCGTCGGGTAATTCGCGGCATACCTTCTGGGCTTCAGTGCAGTCGCCATAGGCTGCCTGCATCATCGGTGTGGATATACCAATGTCATTATTGAAGGCGCCGTTGTTTTGCTGATCCAGGGTTGGATTACCGGCTTTCCAGCCATAGCGGCCCAGCGTCGGCTTGTTTTCAACCACATTCCAGACCCTGTTTGGCCGGCCGGAAATGCCGTTATTATCTGCGTCGTCAGGATCTGCCCAGCTGAGAATGTCCGCTTCGCTGATGGCTTCCAGCAGACCCAGACCAATCATAGGCGGAGCAATGCGGACAGAGAGCATGGTGTCCGGATGCAAAGGGCCTGCACTGAGATCGGTGACCCGGTACTCAGGTTTGCGCAGTTCAACCTGCTCACCGCCGTTAAGGGTCACGGTGACCGGGGTGTAAGTAGTATGGATGCGGCCTTCGGCATCGATGCCGGTGACGGCGAAATCCTGTAACTGGCCGCCGTATGTGGGCTCAGGAATTACGCCCATATAACCGCTGCTGAGCTGAGCTTGCTGTGCTTCGTTCTGAGGCGGAATGCTCAGGCGCATCAGCATGGAGATGGCATTATCTTCTGGCCAGTTGCCGGTAGGGGTGTGTCCCCGGCCGTCGCGAACGTGGCAGCCCATACATGAGCGGGCGTTGTAAAGCGGGCCCAGGCCGTCGCTGGCAGTGGTGGATGACGGAGAAGATACCCACAGTTTACGGAAGATACCGTTGCCCAGTTTGAAATCGAGTTTTTATTAAAAGCCATATTGCCCGAAGGCTGCATAAACAGATCACGGCTGGCTTTTTGCTGGTGGATGCACTGCCGCCGGGCAAGTGTTCACCGGCCTGTGGCTGGCTGAAGTCAGGTGGCATCTGGACACTGTTTGCAGGTGCAGAGGCCGCCACTGATAATGAAAATGCAGAGGCTAATAAAACAGAAAAACCGGTCAATACAACATTGACCGGTTTATTTCCGCGATAGCCTGCAAAGGATTGAGAATCAGACATCGTTTAGTGATTCACACTCTTATACAGGTGCTGCACTGTCTTCCTGACAGTGCAGGCCTTTCGGGTTTTAGTTTGATACGAGAGACGGGTTGTCCAGGCTATCAGAACCTTCCAGTTCGATACCGTCCAGATCCAGCGCGCCGATGATCTTTTCAATGGTCTTGGTTTCATCAACCAGGCCATCAACAGCGTTCTGTACGATCTGGTTGCCTTCAGTGTTACCTGCGCCGATCAGTACGTCGAAGGTTTCACCGGCTTCACCGCGGTCAGCCATGACCTGCATCGCATCCTGAGTTTTCTTCAGTTTCATCTGCATCTCTTTGTCCAGCTCAGGTGCCTTGGCAGCAACCAGATCAGACAGGCTAGGACCGGAAACCACCTGACCGTTTACGCGGGTGTAAGAACCTTCGTATACGTTCATGATGCCTTTCGCGTCATAGAAGTGAGACCAGTGAGTGTTATCAGAGAAGCAATCATGCTCTTCTTCCGGATCGTGCAGCATCAGACCCAGCTTGGTGCGCTCACCCGCCAGTTCGCCGTATGCCAGGGAACCCATGCCGGTCAGCATGGTAGACAGGCCGCCTTTTTCACCCTTAGCCATCAGATCCTTACGGGCAGCGCCATCGGCTTCCCAGTTAGCAACCATTTCTTTCAGATCAGAGATCATCAGAGTCGTTGCAGCCTGCAGGTAGTCACGACGACGGTCGCAGTTACCACCGGTGCAGTTGTTTACATCAAAATCAGTAGCAGGACGGTTACCGGCACCTTTTTCGTTGCCGTTCAGGTCCTGGCCCCACAGCAGGAATTCGATTGCGTGGTAGCCGCTTGCAACGTTGGCTTCAACACCGTCTACTTCCTGCAGTTGTTCAGCAATCAGGGCCGGTGTAATAGTTGTAGCGTCGATTTCAACGCCACCAACGTTCAGCTTAGCGTTAGCGATTACGTTCGCTGCGTAAGCCGGGTTTTCGTCAGACTCTTCGCCGTAGCTTGAAGCGTCAACGTAGTCGATCAGGCCTTCATCCAGTGGCCATGCGTTTACCTTGCCTTCCCAGTCATCAACGATTGCGTTACCGAAACGGTAAACTTCAGACTGCTGGTAAGGTACACGTGCAGCGATCCAGGCTTCACGGGCAGCTTTCAGTGTTGCGTCAGACGGGTTAGCCAACAGCTTTTCGATGCTGCTCTGCAGATCCATTGCAGTATTCAGAGAGTCTTCATACTTTGCCTGAGCAATGTTTGCATAGTTATCCAGAACTGCCTGGGCAGATACATCTTTAGCAAATGCCTGGCCACCAGCAGCCAGCATTGCAACCGTCAGAGCGGCCGGTGCGAAAAGCTTTTTCATTGTTCTATCTTCCTGTGAGTAGCATTGGTATGCGTAATAGTAGGCGGAAGATTAATTGAAACAAGAATGATTCGCAATAGGATTTTTAATTGGTAATTGATCCTGATCATGTATTGGCCGGATAAACGATTAGAGCTCAGTCTCTCAGTGACGGTGTGAAAATAATGTCAAAAAACGCTAACGCGATTGATTTCGATTTATATTGCCTGAGCGGTGACAAGAAAACATTGATCTGAGTGGCTATTATCTGAGTTAGGCAGAAAAAGGAGTGGGTAATGGATTTACTGTTGAGTTTATTGCTGGATGCATTATTCAGCGGTGTTGCTTTATGGCTGGCGAGCAAGGTTCTGTCAGTACAGCTACGGTTTACGGAAATTGTGATCGCAGTATTTGCTGCTTCGTTAGTGGCTTTATTGCCGGTTCCGATACTGGGGTGGGTGCTATCGTTGGTAGTGCTGTTTTATTTGCTTAAGCATTTCAGTGATGCGGACGTCTGGCCGGATCTGATTTTATTGGTGTTGATTGGTCGTTTGATCAGCTTTCTGGCGATTCTGTTTCTGGTAGGTTCACTATAATCATGCCAGGAGGAAATTATGCTGACAGACTTACATGGCTTATGCCGCTATATGGCCTGGTCTAATCGGGTGTTTTATCAGGCGGTAGCCGGACTTCCTGAAGGCGAAGTCGAACGGCAAAGGCCCATGCTGTTCGGCAGTATTCTGAACCTGTTGCATCACGTGTATGCCATGGATGTGGTCTGGCAACAGCATATGACCGATGGGTCTCATGATTATCAGCAGCGCAATCCTCCGGCCTGTTCTTTTGCTGAACTCAGTCACCTTCAGGCGGAGCTGGATGACTGGTTTGTCGAATATGTAACCCATTTAAGCCGGGCACAGTCCTGTGAAGTGATTGAGTTTGAGTTTATTGGTGGGGCACCGGGAATATGACCCGGGCGGCAATGATACAGCACGTAGTGAATCACACATCCTATCACCGGGGACATATTGAAGGGGTGTTCTATCAGTTAGGATTGAACCGCCCACCACAGATATCCCGGTATTTCTGCGGGATAACTGCAGTGGGTTCGGTGCGCGCTTAACCTGATTTGAGCAGGTTATAGCTGTCGGTGAGGCTGAGGTTACCGCGAATCAGGCTGCCTAGTCCGGCAAAAATTGCCGTGGCAATCAGTGGCAGGCTGAGCCACATCCAGGGATGCAGTGTCACATCCAGCTCAAACACCAGCACATTGATCAGCCCCAGCAACAGTTCGGCAATCAGGATTGCGATGGAGCCACAGGTCAGGCCCAGCAGGGTAAATTCCAGCCGGTCCAGTTGCAGGGTTTGTTTTGCTGATGCCCCGAGGGTTTGCAGCATTGCCCCTTCATAGCGGCGTTGTGCCAGTTCCTGCTGCAGAATCGTCACCAGCATGATGCCCCCGCTTAGCAGGGTTAACAGCATGATCAGGGTAGCCGCAGCACTGAGCTTGTCGATGATGCCCTGTGCCCGGACAATCAGCCGGTCGATGTCTATCAGCGTGATCGTGGGGAAGGCCTTAATCAGCGCGTTACTCAGGTGCTTTTGCTCCGGTTTCAGCTGGAAACTGGTAATCAGGGTTGCAGGTAGCTGATCGAGCATACCCGGGGCAAAAATCAGGTAGAACGTTGGCTGGTAAGAATCCCAGTTTACTTCCCGGATACTGGTAACTGTGCCGCTGATGGTCTGGCCGGCAATGCTGAAGCCAACGTCATCTCCCAGCACGATGCCCAGTTCGTCGGCCAGTTCCGCTTCAATTGAGATGCCTGCTTCTTCACCGTGCCAGTCGCCGCTGAGAATCTTGTTGTGATCCGGCAGCTCTGAACGCCAGGTGAGGTTCAGTTCCCGTTGCAGCGCATGGTGCTTCTGCTGTTCTTCGCTGAGCACATTGGCGGTTGGTTGCTGATTAATTTCTGTTAACCGGCCCCGCACCATAGGATAAATATTGGCGTTGATCCGGTTGTCATCCAGCCAGGCGGTGAAGCGCTCACCTTCCCATGGCTGAATATTCAGCACTACGTTATTAGGCGCATCTTTCGGTAACTGTGCCTGCCACTGATTGAGCAGTTCGTTGCGGGTGAGCAGCAGCACCGCCATGATCGCGAGTAATACAGAAAATACACCGGCCTGCAGTTTGTGCCAGTGCCGTTGCTGGCGCAGGCGCAGGGTTAACAGGGCGCTTAACCGCAGTTTGTGTTTGGCTGCAGCGGCGCTGAACAGCAGAGCCTTCTGGGCCAGTGAGCCGGCCAGCCAGCCGAGTATCAGCAGGCCAGTGGTGGCCAGTAACGGCAGGGTAACAGAGCCGATGTAAAGGCTGATGACCAGAATCAGCAATGCTGTACAGATCAGATACAGCCACCGGCTGGTGCGCTGGGCCGAGTCTGAGCGGATCATCTGCATGATGGTCACCTTGCCCAGTGGCAGGAGTGTCGGCAGGCCTAACGCAAACAGAATGACCAGCGCCAGTAACGGGCTGGTGATGACTGAACTGATGGCCAGCGGAGCCGGATTACGGATAAACTCACTGAGCTGGCTGATCAGCAGTTCATGCATCAGATAGCCGGTCAGCGCCCCCAGCACGGCTGCAAACAGCCAGCCGGCAAATAACTGCAGGGTGTACAGCCAGCCTAACTGGCGGGGCGACAGACCCAGGCTGAGCAGCAGCGCACAGCGGTTATGCTGGTCGGCTGCATAGCGCTGTAAGCTGAGCAGAATGGCAACGGCTCCCAGCAGAATGGCCATCAGTGCACTGAGTTTCAGGTACTGGTTGGCATTGCCCATGGCATTACCGTCAATCTCCCGTTCTTTACTGGCACTGAAAATTCGCTGATGGGTCGGTAACGTCTCCTGCCACTGTGCTTCCAGCGCGTTGATCATGGGTTGCGGGCCGGCAACCATCAGCCGGAATCCGGCCCGGCTGCCGGGTGCCATAATGCCGGTTGCTTCCAACTGATCGGCACGCATCAGGATTTGCGGGTTAAAACGGGAGAAGCCGCCGCCCTGCACCGGGCTGTCGATCAGTACGTGGCTGATGGTAAATGCACTGTAGCCCAGATAAATTTTGTCCCCAGCTGTATATTCAGCCGGTCCAGTAATGCCTGCTCAGCCCAGACAGTATTTATATCCGGTGTGGCCGGATGTTCAGCAGGTTGGGTAGTGATTTTCCCCGCAGCGGGTAAGGCGCATCAACCGCCCGGATGGTGCTGAGGACGTTTTGTTCATCGGTTTCGGCCATGCTGATGAACTGGGTCAGGGTAGTGGTTTGCAGGGCCGGATCCAGCGATTCTGTGCGCTGTTTCAGTTCAATCGGACGGCTGCTGCTGAGGATCATATCCGCGCCCATCAGTTCCGCCCCTGACGGCTCAGGCTGGAATAGATCCGGTCGCTGGTGGTGGTCAGCAGGGTAACCAGTGAAGTCATGACAAACAGGGCCAGCAGCAGGGTCAGCCAGTCGCTGCGACGCCACTGACTGCGGAACTGACGCCAGGCAAGGGTACGGATCGGATTCATAGGTTCTGCTCAGTTAGCTGGCCGTCGGCAAGGAGGAACTGACGGTCACAGCGGTTCGCCAGTTGCGGGTCATGGGTAATCAGGATCAGGGTTGAACCACTTTCTTTGCTAACCTCAAATAACAGGGAAATGATCTTTTCGCCGGTTTTGGTGTCCAGATTACCGGTGGGCTCATCGGCAAACAGCAGGCTTGGGCGGGTGACAAATGCCCGGGCAATCGCAACCCGCTGACGTTCCCCGCCGGACAGTTGCGCCGGCAGGTGATTCATACGGGCACCGAGGCCAACCTGTTCCAGCCAGTGAGCGGCTTGCTGCTGGCTGTCGGCTACCCCTTGAATATCCAGTGGTAACTGAACATTTTCCAGGGCGGTCAGTTCATTGAGCAGATGAAAGGACTGAAAAACAAAACTGATATTCTCAGCACGCCAGCGGGCTTTTGCTTCGTTATCCAGCGTGTTTAAATCGGTACCCGCGAGGGAGATGGTACCGGCGCTGGGGGTATCCAGACAGGCTAACAGGCTGAGCAGGGTTGATTTGCCAGAGCCGGATGCACCGAGAATGGCAACCCGTTCTCCCTGTTTTATTTGTAAATCGAGTGCGTTAAAAGTGTTATCGCACCTTCACTGCTGGTAAAGGTTTTTGCCAGCTGGCGGGCATCAATCGCAAAAGAGGATGGCATCGACATGAAGTTTTACCGTTTACTGTTTCTGTTAGTCATATTTAGCAGCAGCGCCAGTGCCAAAACTATGCTGGTACTGGGAGACAGCTTATCTGCTGCTTATGGTATGCAGCAACAGCAGGGCTGGGTGGCCCTGCTGCAAGAGCGTTTATCAGAGCATTTTTCGAAGTTGATGTGGTCAATGCCAGTATCAGCGGCGAAACACTCAGCGGCGGACTTACCCGCCTGCCTGCATTGCTGGACAGGCACCAGCCGGACTACATCGTTCTGGAGCTGGGGGCCAATGACGGTTTACGCGGCGGTAATGTTAAGGTCATTGAAAAACCTCCGTAAACTCATGGCAACAGCCACTGAAAGCGGTGCCCGGGTGTTATTACTGGGTATTCGTTTGCCGCCTAATTACGGACCACGTTATACCGAAAATTTCTTCAAACTTTATGAACAGGCGGCTAAGGAATATAAAACCTACCGGGTGCCGTTTCTGTTAGAAAATGTCGCCCTGGACCCGAAAATGATGCAGTCGGACGGTTTACATCCTAACGTCATTGCCCAGCCGGTATTGCTGGATACGGTCTGGCCGATAATGGAGATTATGCTGCGTAAGCCGTAAAAGAAAAGTTAAGAAAGGTTAAGAATGTATCAGCGGTTAACCGGGTTAACCGCTGAAGAAAGGGTTTGCCGGTTTGTATCCGGCAGGACATCCGGTTAATCCGGTATTTGCCCGTCGGTAAATAACGGTTCCAGAACCTCCGCCAGATTGGTGACGTCCTTTTGCCGGCTGAGCCGGTCCAGCGCTTTGTAAATGGGTTTCTGTTGCTGCCCTGACAGCTGTTCCAGCAGTTTGCCTACCTGAGCATCATCCACACTGAGAGTATCCCGCCGGGCGTGGTTACGCTGATTAAGGCGTTTATAAATGAACAGAAAACGCGCCAGTATGACGTAGGGAAATTGCGGTTTTTCATCGGGCCTATTCGGGCTTCAAAGCCTCCCAGCGGCAGGCCTTTGAGTTTTTGTTTGGCCAGTTTGTTAGCCCCCAGCCAGGCGGCTGACGAACCGATGGCACCACCGCCCAGGGTACCCAGTAACAGAGAACTGCCGGCCACCGTCAGGTCCAGCATGCCACCGGCAGCAGCACCGGCAATGCCGCCTACGGCAGCCAGTTGCTTACGGTTTAATCCCCAGGCGTACCACTTTTCAGTATCAAACAGGTCATCACTGAGGGTCAGTTCAGTGTTATCCCGCTGTAACTGGTGATGCCGGTATAGGGTTTGCAGCTCATCGTGGGCTTTCTGTTCCCGCTTGCGCATCCAGCTGTAATAAGCCGCCTGTAAAACCGGCTGCAGAGATTTAGCCTGTTTTTCGTCCGGCACTTTCTGGCGCTGCTGATATCGAACCAGATCTTCCAGCAGATGAGCCGCCAGTTTACAGCTCTGTAACTGCTGCCGGTGTATTTCCGCCTGCACGGCACTGACCAGTGAGCTGAGGGACTCAGACCATGGCTGATGCAGGTGAGCAAAGGCCTGTAATAACTCAATATGCTGATTCAGGTCGGCCTGAACAGCATCAAAGATCCGTACCGTGCGGAAAAACTGTTGCAGGGCCTGCTGCCAGTTGTCGATATAATCCCGGCTGGTGATCGGGTTAATCAGCGCCATGCTTGGTTGTCCGGTCCAGCGCAGAATTTCCATTTCCGCTTCATATTCAGGGCTGTAAGGGCGTGAGCTGTCCACCACATAGAGAATGGCTGCGCCGGCCATGATTGGGGCCAGTAACTCGCTTTCGTCGGGGAATTGCTGGCGGCACGCTTCGTCCTGCAGGAAGGCTTTTACCCGCTCACTGCGCTGGTCAGCGCTGACCGGTTGCTGCTGCAGCCAGGCCAGTACTTTGCGCGGCCGCTGAAAGCCCGGGGTATCGATCAGTTTGTAGTGCGCTTCACCCAAATGGATGTCGAAACTCTCCGAGACCTGTGTCGTGCCACTTTGCATGGAGACTGCCACCCGGTCATCCCGGGCCAGTGTGGAGACAACCGATGATTTGCCCTTGTTGGGATGGCCGACAACGGCGAAAGCCGGAATCATAGTAAACCCTCCGCACGGATCAGTTGCCATTGGGATAACGGTTTACAGAAACGCCGCCACTCATCCAGATAGTGATCGCTGACCGGTAGCCAGGTGGCGGTTTCACTGTTCCAGTCCAGTGGCAACAAATAGCCTTTGCCCTGTTGCAGTAAATCCGCCAGCTCGCCCATCGGCGGCTCCCAGGCTGCGGTAATAATGACCAGTGGCTCCTGTGACGAAAGTGCCTGCTGTTCTGCTTCAAGGCTGCCGCCGGCCCCGCCCTGAAAAGCCTGTGCCGGTGTGCCCAGCACTTCATACAGTGACGCCTGAAGTGCTGCTGGCATGACATTCCAGTAAAGCAGGTTGTAGGCCGGTAAGGGTAAGTCCGGCGTGGTGACGGGGGTTAGCTGCGGAGCCTGTGGGGACGGGTTTTTCAGACTGGCCGGTGTGGTATCAGACTGAATCTGCGCCTGATTGTGCATGCGTTGCAGCTGAAAACGGGCCCAGCCAAGGCTGACGAGCCTGGGCACTACACCGTAGCAAAGCTGTGCCATCAGCAGGAAGGGCCACCAGGCACCGTAGGCAACATCTTCAGCGGGGGCGACAAGCCGGGAGTCCCGGGTCTGTTCCAGCAAACTTTGCAGTGGCTGCGCGGCTTCCAGAAACCACCAGGGCAGAGCAATACTTTTTAACACCGGGAAAATCTGCTCAGCACTGAGCAGGGTGCTGCGCCAGACAAAGTGAATATCGCTGAATAACAGGCTGAAAATCAGTGCCAGACTGCAGGCAATGCTGAAGCTCAGGGCTAGTTTCTGCGCCAGATAAAACACCTGAAGGGACCAGTCGTCCTGATGCTTACGCTGCAGCAAACGCTGTTGCCAGCCCGGTGGCCAGAGAGGCAGGTTAATCAGCTGTAACGTCAGAGAGGCCCGCTGTTTCAGTAAAGGCGAAAGGAACAGTAACAACATGGCACATACCGGCCAGGCAACAAACAGCAGCAACAGATACAGAAGATTCACCCGGCCCAGTGCATCACCGGCCATGATACTGAATGTTGAAAAGGCACCTAACAAAAATACTGTGCCACTGAGAAGGTAGCTGATACGTGCGTAAGCAGATGTTTGCACTCAGATTTATCCCTGCAGAAAAGCTTCATATTACCCCCTTGGCGCAGCTGTGCAAAACTTCCGGGGTGAAGTACTAAGCTGTTCTGTCTGAGCCTGTTTACGGAAGACGGTTCCCGGTGACTGGCAGAAAAAATCAGGGTTGTTAATGTGCAACAAGAACAATGAAAGGAAGCATACGATGCAGCAAATACTTGTATACGCCGACAGCCTGAGCTGGGGCATTATTCCGGATACCCGGGGCCGTTTGCCATTTGATCAGCGCTGGCCGGGTGTCTGTGAAATCGCACTGCGCCAGGCCGGGCAGGATGTCCGGATACTGGAGAACTGTCTGAATGGCCGGCGCACGGTGTGGTCAGATCCGTTTAAGGATGGCCGGGATGGCAGTGAAGGGCTGGCACAGGTAATGGAAATACATGCACCGCTGAAAATGGTGGTGCTGATGCTGGGCAACAATGATTTCCAGTGCACCCATGATAATAACGCCTGGTTGTCTGCGCAGGGCACGGCAAAGCTGATCGATATTATCCGTCAGGCGCCAATTGAACCGGAGATGCCGGTGCCGGAGATTCTGGTGATTGCGCCGCCGGCGATTATTCAGCCGAAAGGGGCCATTGCCCATAAGTTTAACGGGGCTGAAAAGCGCTGGCCGGGGCTGACGGAGGCGCTGCGGGAGGTTGCTGCAGATCGCCGGTGTCATTTTATGGATGCGGGGGCGGTGACGGATGCCAGTAAAGTGGACGGTATTCATCTGGATGCGGATCAGCATCATGCTCTTGGGTTGGCGGTTGCGCAGGTCATACAGCCGTTGGTTTGAACAGACCTGTTCACAAAACGGGTAGTCAGGGTTTTACAGTGCTTGGGGTTTTCTGAATGATAGGCTTGATGCGTGCCGCTGATTGAATGATGCCGGAGATGGAATTGTGAACAGAAGTATGTGGCTGGGGTTAGCGTTAAGTTGGATGCTGTTGTCCGCACCGGCGGCGTTCAGCGCTCCTCAAAAGTGGTGTTTGGGGTGTTGGGGTTTGATTTTCCACCTTTTCAGACACTGGTGAATGGCACACCGAACGGACCTGATTTCGATATTGTCAGAGAAGTGTTTGCACGGATGCCCGGCTATGAACTGGACATTCGGGTGATGCCGCTGAAACGGGTACAGCATGATATTCAGAGTGGCGGGATCGATATTACGACGCTGTATAAAAGCCCTGCCCGCCTGAGTCAGCTATTGTTTCCGGACCAGCCTATTCGCTGGAGTATCTATAAGCTCGTTGTGCCGGCGGGTAAGAGGTTTGAGTTTAATGGCATTGAAGACCTGCACGGCCGTTCACTGGGCAAGCTGGAAAGTAATGTAATCAGTCAGGCATTTGATACCGCTGCCGGCAATAAAGACTTTGAGTTGTATGAGCTGAAGTCCTTTAAAGTCATGCTGAATATGCTCAATCTGGAGCGGCTCGAAGCGATTGTCGGGCATGCTCAGATTATTGATTATGTGGCACTGACGATGGATCTGCAGGGTCGTATAGAGTTTCTGGATAAACCGGTGAGGCCTGCCAAGGAATTCCACATTGTTGTCTCGCCTCAGGCGCAGATCAGTGATCCTGAAGCATTGCGGCAGGCCATTTCAATCAGCCTTAAGAGTATGCTTGATGATGGCACGTTTGATGCCATTTATGACTCATACGGGCTGGTGTTTGAAAGGAACTGAAGAAAACCCGACAGCCTCCACGACACGGATCAGATGGCGAAGAACAGTCAGGTTTTGGGGGCTTGTCGGAGGGTTTAGCACTCCGTATTGTAAATATCGTCTATTTCATCGGTGACACGGTCCAGCGCATCGACGTAGGCGACAGCATCTTCCCGTTCCCAGGCGCGTTCCATTTTACCGGCTGCCCGTAGCAGAATCCGGTTGTTTTCGGTCTCGGCAACCAAGTACACCGCTTCCACGACTTCCGCCAGAAATTCATCTTCTGCCCGGGTAAAGCCGACGCTGGCATCAACGTCGTCGGCCAGCTGTGATACATCGTAGCGCATGTCATTCAGGTCCCGGCAGGACAGTTCAGCGTAACTGGCGGTACTCAGGGTCAGCAGTCCGGCAAATCCAAGCAGTTTAATCAGGTGCATATCAGAAACTCTCAACGTAACAAATGGCTGGGTGCAGCGCGGGATGCGTCTGCATGAATGGCGCTAAGATAGCAAGAAGCGGGGAAATTATGTGTAAGCCTTTGTAAGGCTGTGTATGCATAAAAGGCGCAGCTCAGAGAGCCGCGCCAAGGGAAAGGGCGTGTGGTCACGCCTTACTGGGAAGAGTCCTGTGTGCGGAACAGATTAACCGGCAACCCACTGTTCCAGTTCATCGGCGCCGCCAATGTGTTCACCGTCGATAAAGATCTGCGGTGCAGTGCCCCGGCCGGTAATCGCCGCCAGTGAGCTGTAAGAAATTCCCTTACTGCCCAACTCGATTTCTTCGTATGGCAGACCCTGAGTGGTCAGCAACGCTTTAGCGCGGACACAGTGCGGGCAACCGGCTTTGGTCAGGATGCTGACCCGCTTAGGCTGTTCTGCATTGGCGTTCAGGTAATGCAGCATGGTGTCAGCATCGGATACCTGGAACGGGTCGCCCGGTACATCCGGCTCGATAAACTGCTTCTCGATCACGCCGTCGACAACCAGCATGGAGTAGCGCCAGCTGCGGTCACCGAAGCCCAGATCATTTTTGCTGACCAGCATATCCATGCCGCGGCTGAAATCACCGTTACCGTCAGGAATGAAGGTGATATTTGCAGCGTCCTGGTCTGCCTGCCATGCGTTCATAACGAAGGTATCGTTGACAGACAAACAGATGATGCTGTCGACGCCTTCTTTCGCGAAAACCCCGGCCAGTTCGTTGTAACGTGGCAGGTGGGTTGAAGAACAGGTCGGTGTGAATGCACCCGGTAAAGCGAATAAAACAACTTTCTTACCGGCAAACAGATCATCAGTAGTGATGTTCTTCCACTGGTTATCCTGCTGGGTGTGGAATGTAACCTGTGGGACTTTCTGACCTTCGCGGTTGTTCAGCATTGTGTGTTTCTCCTGAAAACTTGTTTAAGAGCCTGCTTAGGAACTCTTACTAAAAACGTTGTAAGTGTTTGGGCTTCCCTGTGAAGCGATGAAGCTATAGTGCCGCAGCGCTATAAATAATAGAAATTAATTAAATCTAAAAGTTTAATAGTTTTTGTCTAAATTAAATCTATTAATACTTAAGTCTTAATAGTCAGAAAGAATCACCACGTGCTCCGTACCCGGGCAACAACGCCTGCAGGACAAATGTTGTCGTAATCCGGCACATGGCCGCTGGCGGATACCCTGATAATTGCCGGTCACAATAATAATTAGCCTGTGTGCAGATGCGTCTTTCCTGAAACCGGATCATGCCAAAGCATCGTAATACAGGCTCAGTAGCAGGCGAGAGCTGCGGAGTTCTTATGTCAATCAGCGTATTTGATCTTTTAAAATTGGGGTGGGGCCATCGAGCTCGCATACAGTAGGGCCTATGCTGGCGGCGGCAGAGTTTGCCGATTATCTGCAGGAGCATGATCTGGCGGCAGACGTTGCCCAGGTGCGCGTTGAACTGTTCGGTTCACTGAGTGCCACCGGGGTGGGGCACGGTACCGATAAGTCAGTGGTCATTGGCCTGCTGGGTGAACGTCCGGCACTGGTCAATCCGGAGATTATTGATCCGACGGTTGAGTCCATTAAAAGTGACGGCCGCCTGAATCTGCTGGGTAAGTACGATATCGAATTCATCTGGGAGCGCGACATGCTGCTGCTGGAAGAAAACCTGCCGTATCACCCGAATGCCATGCGCCTGAATGCATACAGCGCCGGTGGCGAGCAGCTGTACAGCAATACCTATTATTCAATTGGTGGTGGCTTTGTTATTGATGAAAGCCATGCCAGCAGCGATGCCCATCTGGTACCTCAGGTGGAGCTGCCGTACGAATTCAACAACGCGGTCGAACTGCTTGAACTGTGTAAGGCGAATAATTTCACCATCAGCCAGCTGATGATGGAAAACGAAAAGTCTGGCGTCCTGAAGCCGAAACCCGTGAAGGGCTGAAAAATATCTGGCGGGCGATGCGTGACTGCGTCAATAACGGCTTACGTAAAGAAGGCATTCTGCCTGGTGGTCTGAATGTGCGCCGCCGTGCATCCTCTTTGCATCAGTCTCTTAAAGAAGCCCGGGGCAGCAATATTATCAGCAGCACTCTGGGTGCGATGGACTGGGTTAACCTGTATGCGCTGGCGGTAAACGAAGAAAACGCTGCCGGTGGCCGTATGGTAACAGCACCGACTAATGGCGCAGCGGGCATTATTCCGGCGGTACTGATGTATTTCATGGAATACACCGATCAGGTTGAAGAAGACAACGTGGTTGAGTTCCTGCTGGCGGCGGCTGCTATCGGTGCGCTGTGTAAGAAGAATGCTTCTATTTCCGGTGCGGAAGTGGGCTGTCAGGGCGAAGTGGGCTCTGCCTGTGCCATGGCTGCAGCGGGCCTGTGTGAAGTGCTGGGCGGTACACCTGAGCAGGTTGAGAATGCCGCAGAAATCGGCCTTGAGCATAACCTGGGTCTGACCTGTGACCCTGTTGGTGGTCTGGTGCAGGTGCCGTGTATCGAGCGAAATGCTATTGCGGCGGTGAAAGCAATTAACGCAACACAGCTGGCACTGCGCGGTGACGGCGATCACTTCATCTCACTGGATAAGGTCATCAAGACCATGTGGGATACCGGCATGGATATGCAGGACAAGTATAAGGAAACCTCCGGGGTGGCCTGGCGGTAAACGCGGTCGAGTGTTAAAGAAATGGCCGGCTCTGCTGTTACAGTGAGCCGGCTTTTTGTGTCACAGCGACATTTACAGGGGTATAAGTTTTTGCTTATGACTTATGCCCGGCTAATCTATATAGTTGCTCTGGCGATGTTTTTATATCGCCAGATGTACTATTTTTCAGAATTTTTATGCCGTTGTCAGGATAGGGCGGACAGCGGTCGAGACTATGCCGGAGATAATAATGATTAAATCTAAAGCTGCTGTTGCCTGGGGACCGGGTCAACCTTTAAGCATTGAAGAAGTTGATGTAATGCCGCCACAGGCTGGCGAAGTCCTGGTGAAAATTGTGGCTACCGGTGTTTGCCACACAGATGCTTTCACCCTGTCCGGTGAAGACCCTGAAGGTATCTTCCCTGCGATTCTGGGCCACGAAGGTGGCGGTATCGTTGAACAGGTTGGTGAAGGTGTCACCAGCGTTGCGGTTGGCGATCACGTAATTCCTCTGTACACCCCTGAATGTGGTGAGTGTAAGTTCTGTACTTCCGGTAAGACTAACCTGTGCCAGAAGATCCGTGAAACCCAGGGTAAAGGCCTGATGCCAGACGGCACTACCCGTTTCTCTAAAGACGGTCAGCCTATTTACCACTACATGGGTACCTCCACGTTCTCTGAGTACACCGTACTGCCGGAAATCGCCCTGGCGAAGGTAAACAAAGAAGCGCCGCTGGATGAAGTTTGTCTGCTGGGTTGCGGTGTGACCACCGGTATGGGCGCAGTGATGAACACTGCCAAGGTTGAAGAAGGCGCAACCGTTGCCGTATTCGGTCTGGGTGGCGTAGGTCTGTCTGCCATTATCGGTGCTGCGATGGCGAAAGCCGGCCGCATCATTGCGATCGATATCAACGAAAGCAAATTCGATCTTGCGACCAAGCTGGGTGCCACTGACTGCGTAAACCCGAAGAACTACGACAAGCCAATTCAGGAAGTGATTGTTGAACTGACTGAAGGCGGCGTGGACTATTCTTTTGAGTGTATCGGTAATATCCACACCATGCGTTCTGCACTGGAATGCTGCCACAAAGGTTGGGGTGAGTCGGTCATTATCGGTGTTGCCGGCGCAGGTCAGGAAATCAGCACCCGTCCGTTCCAGCTGGTTACCGGCCGGGTATGGAAAGGTTCTGCGTTCGGTGGCGTTAAGGGCCGTTCTGAACTGCCGGGTTACGTTGACCGATACATGGCTGGCGAATTCAGCCTGGATGATTTCATTACCCACCGCATGGGTCTGGAACGCATCAATGAAGCGTTTGATCTGATGCACGAAGGTAAGAGCATCCGTACGGTTATCGAATACGATAAGTAAGCGGGTGTGCGGAGCCTGTTATAATGGGCTCTGATCAGAATACGGAGATCCGCCGGACGCGGATCTTTCCCTCAACGGGAGAATATTATGAGTATTGAAACACTCAGCTCGGTACGGAGCTTCGGTGGCTGGCACCGTCAGTACAGCCATCAGTCCGAAACACTGGGCTGCGCGATGCGCTTTGCTGTTTACCTGCCGCCGCAGGCAGAAGAGGGCGCAAAGGTACCGGTACTGTACTGGCTGTCAGGTCTGACCTGTACCGATGAGAACTTCATGCAGAAAGCCGGTGCACACCGGGTAGCTGCAGAGCTGGGCGTGGCCATTGTTGCCCCGGACACCAGCCCGCGCGGTGAAGATGTGCCGGATGACCCGGAAGGTGCCTATGACTTCGGTCTGGGTGCGGGTTTCTATGTGAATGCGACACAGGCCCCGTGGGATAAGCATTACCGCATGTATGACTATGTGGTGAATGAATTGCCGGCGCTGATTGAAGCCGAATTCCCGGTGTCAGACAAGAAAGCTATCAGTGGTCACTCCATGGGCGGTCACGGTGCGCTGATGATTACGCTGCGTAACCCGGGTATGTTTGTGTCGGCGTCTGCCTTCAGCCCGATCACTAACCCGGTGAATGCGCCGTGGGGTCAGAAAGCCTTCAGTAACTACCTGGGTGACGACGTTGACGCATGGCGTCAGTACGATACCTGCGAACTGATCAAGCTGGCGGATTCAATCCCGCCGATGCTGGTGGATCAGGGCGGTGATGACGGCTTCCTGCACGAACAGCTGATGCCGGAGAATCTGGTGGGGGCTGTGGCGTCCAGTGGTCTGAATTTTGAGCTGCGGATGCAGCCGGGTTATGACCACAGCTACTACTTCATTGCCAGCTTCATTGAAGAGCACCTGCGTTTCCATGCGGGTCATCTGAAAGGCTGATCATTAAAGCTGTTGTTTGATAAGAGTAACCCGGTTCAGTGAATGCTGAACCGGGTTTTTATTGTCTGAGCTAACACGCTGGCAGTAAAAACAGCCCGACCGCCTGTCAGATCCGGTCAGGCCGGGTACTAATACACAGCCCAACACTGTGTTTTCTGTACCAAGAGTTACTGCGGTTAGTGAGCAGAGTGGGTGCAGCTCAGGCTGCACCACCTGTCACAGGCTGATCAGAAGCCCAGCCATTTCTGTACTTTTTCCGGGTTGTTCTGAACCCAGGCCCGGGCGTATTCGCCGGCGTCTTTTTCTCCACTGCCATGGCATAAATCCAGGCACTGATATCAGCACTTTCCAGTTTTACGTTTTGTAGCAGGCGGGCAATTTCCGGCGCGCGGTCATCCAGTGAAGTTGACCAGGCAACGTGGACATTGGCGTTATCCCAGGCAGTGCTGACGCTGGACTTGCTCATCCAGTCCGGATCATCCGTTGGCTTAACCATGGTCCACTTGCTGGCGTCGTATTCCGGCTCTTCCAGCATCACCAGATCGTAAAGCTTGAAGATGTGATGCGGCGCATAGCAGTAACTGACAAAAGGCTCCTGCTTCTTCACCGCGGTATCCAGCTTGGACAGGGCCAGAGTTTCGTCCAGCTCCTGCAATTCAAAGAATTCCGCAAAGCCGTAATCCCGGGCGCGGATTTTTCCACCGGAGTAGAACCCCAGCCAGTGGCACCGATCCAGACTTCACCGCGGCCGTCGCCGTCGGTGTCGAACAGACGGGCATTATCTTCATCCGCCAGATCGAAGACGGATTTGATGCCGTGTTTGTCGGCGGTTTCCTTGGTCACACAGTAGCCCTGCACCACGTCATAGGGCTTGCTGCTCAGGGTTACAGAGCCTTTACCGGTGTATTTGTCGATCAGGCTTTTCTGGTTGGGCATCCAGGCTTCCGGGTGCACATCAATGTCTCCTTTGCCGCTGTCCATGGCTTTGAAGATAACCGCGTTGTTGCCCGGCGAGATGTCCGCTTCCATGCCCAGTTCCTGCTCAATGACTTCTTTGAGCACGTAGGCGGTGACCTTGGCAGACGGCCAGTTCGGTTCGCCGATAACCACATCCGCAGCCTGTGCAGCGCCGGCCACAGACAGACCGGATGCCAGCAGAATGGCGGAGAGTACCTGGTTCAGTTTGTTGTTGTTTTTCATTACGGGTTCCTCACGGTTTTTATTTGGCTTTACGTTTATTCGGGTTGCCCTGAATGATGCGGTCGAGCACCATGGCGCATGCCAAAATGGCCAGGCCGGCGATCACCCTTGCCCCTGAGCGGCGTACTGCAGCGCGCTGAGGACATCTTCCCCAGGCCCTTGGCGCCGATCAGCGAGGCGATGACCACCATCGACAGGCACATCAGAATGGTTTGGTTAATGCCCGCCATGATGGATGGCATGGCCAGCGGAATATCCACTTTGAACAACAGGAACCATTTGCTGGCACCGAAGGCGGTGGCCGCTTCCCGGACGGTATCCGGCACCCCTGCATGCCCAGTGCAGTCAGGCGGACTACCGGCGGCATGCCGAAGATGATGGTGGCAATGATTCCCGGCGGTTTACCGGTGCCGAAGAAGGCGATAACCGGAATCAGATAGACGAATGCAGGCATGGTTTGCATGAAGTCGAGAATCGGCCGCACGGTGGCATAGACCCGCTCGTTCTTGGCACACCAGATGCCTAACGGCACGCCGAATAACACACAGATGAAGCTGGCGGTGCCCAGCAGGGCAACGGTTGCCATGCTTTTTCCCAGAAGCCGAACAGGGCCAGATAGGCCAGCGCGCCGATGGTGAACAGGGTGACCCGGGGCCGGCCAGCCGCCATGCCAGTACCACGATGACCAGCATGACAATCGGCCATGGGGTGTCGACCAACACGACTTCGGTGGCGTCCAGTAGAATCCGGATCGCATCACGGATGCCGTCGAACAGGCCTTCGCCGTTCAGGGTCAGCCAGCCAAACAGGCTGTCCACCCAGTTGGCCAGACCGCTGTGCCAGCTGCGGTCAGCGGGGAACAGTAACAGCCACTGTGGTGGTTCGGCGGCGGTGAAACGGTAGGCGGCCAGCGGGTAAACCAGTGCCATGATCAGCGCGCCCATCGAGGCACTCATTGCACTCAGGCCACAGCGGATACTGCGGTCGGCCCGCCACTGCATAAAGCGCTGTTCCAACAGCCAGTTGGCCAGGCTGCCCTGCAGAATTTTAATGGCAACCAGTAGCACCAGCCCAACGATGGTAATGCCGATACCTTCTGCTGCAGCCGCCGCAGCCGCCTGTTCGGCTTTCAGGGCGCCGGCCTGAAATGACTGGGCGCTGTTCATCAGAATTTCGCCGTTGATACTGCCTTCTTCAATGGCGGCGCGGGCCTGCTGAAAGCGTTCTTCGGCTTTGGCTGCAAGGCGTTCTGCCCGGGCCAGCTGATCCGCGCCCAGGTTGCCAAACAGGCCGCGGCAGATTTGTACGGCCATCACGGCTTCGGCAATCAGAAACGGCCAGAACCATGCCCACAGTCCGCGGGCGGCCAGCCATATAGGGCCGAACAGTGCGGCAGAGAGGTTGAAGGTAAATCGGTAATTGGCTGCGTTGCCCAGCTGTTCAAACTGTTCGGCATAGTAATCGCTGTTCTGACCGGCAAATTCCGGGCCAGACTGAGTTCTTTGTCGTTGCCGGCGCTCTGGTCGTCGCGGACCGGCTGATCATCGCGGACCGGGAGCAACGCAGAGGTGTGTGTACTGTTCATTGTGTATCGCTCCTATTTGCCACCCTGTATGCCGCGCAGTAAACGGCTGTTATCAACGACACCGATGTCGGTGCCGGCGTCGTCGGTGATGATGACGGCTCCCTGACCGGACACGGAAATGTCGATTAACTGGTCCAGGTCGGTACTCTCCGGGGCCCGCGGTGCGGTGCTGATATCGGTCTCCGGATGGCGGCTCAGCCAGTCCTGTAGCGGCTGCATGATGCTGCCGGCGTGGACCAGCTTGAGGCGGGATATGCCGGCAATGAAGTCAGCCACGTAATCGTCGGCCGGGTGGGTAATGATTTCTTCCGGGGTGCCGGTCTGCACGATCACACCGTCTTTCATGATGGCGATGCGGTCGCCGATGCGGATCGCTTCATCCAGATCGTGAGTGATGAAGATGGTGGTCTTTTTCATCTCCCGGGACAGTTCCATAAACTGATCCTGAAGTTGCCGGCGGATCAGCGGGTCCAGGGCGCTGAAGGGTTCGTCCATCAGCAGAATATCCGGGTCTGCTGCCATGGCCCGGGCCAGATTAACCCGCTGTTGCATACCGCCGGACAGTTCGTGGGCAAAGTTGTCTTCCCAGCCGGTCAGATCCACCAGACCCAGTACTCTCTTGGCCACCTGATACCGTTCCCGCTTATTTACGCCCTGTACTTCTAACGGCAGGGCGACGTTATCCCGTACGGTGCGGTGTGGCAGTAATGCGTTATTCTGAAAGACCATACCGATCTTGCTGGCGCGCAGCTGGCGCAGGGCAAGATCATCCTTGGCCATGACATCTTCATCGTTGATCAGAATGGCCCCGGCAGTGGGTTCCAGCAGCCGGTTAATGTGGCGGACAAGGGTTGATTTGCCGCTGCCGGAGAGGCCCATGATGCAGAAGATTTCTCCTTCACGGACGCTGAAATTGGCGTCGGCAACGCCGACGACGCAGTTATATTGCTGGCCGATTTCTGTTTTGCTCAGGCCCTGATTAATGGCGGCCTCCAGTGCCTCTGTTGCCCGTTCGCCGAAGATTTTCCAGACATTGCGGCACTCAACGGCCACCTGTGGCTGGTGGGTTATTGCACTTGTCATTACGTATTAGCCCCTGTTATTGTTGTTTTCGGGTGTTGGCGGAGGGGTCTCCGCCAACGGAGGAGTGAGATCAGGCTTAGTCCTGACCGGCTTCCCGTTCACGGCGAACCGAGTCAGCAATCAGGCTGATCTGTTCGAACATGATGGCGGTGGAAGCAAAGGCGGTGATCTGGTTCGGGCTGTCCTTGGACGGAATCATGCAGACCACGTCGGCACCAATGACGTTCAGCCCCTGCATCCCCTGCAAAATGCCGACCGCTTCATCCATGGTGAAACCGGAGCAGCCCGGCTCAAGGTTGGACACTGCCGGAGCCACCGCCGGGTCCAGACAGTCCAGATCGAAGGTGATGTAAACAGGCATGTCACCGACCCGCTCGCGGAGCAGATCTACCGTGCCCTGAACGCCGAGTTCGCGGAAGTCATCCATATCCACCATGCGGTAACCCAGGCGGTCACTGGTGCGTTTCCAGGTCAGGGTGCGGGTATGGCCGCGGATACCGATCTGAATACTCTTTTCCGGGTCCACGTGGCCTTCTTTGGCCACATAGCTGCCCCAGTGTGCGGCAGACCGTTCTGCACCCAGCCAGTGGGGCAGGTGGTCCATGGTGTCGGTGTGGGCATCGAAGTGCACCATGGCGATTTTCTGGCCGCCGCTGAGTTTGGCATCCGGGCCGCCCAGTGCTTTGAGAATCGGGCCGGTAATGGAGTGGTCACCACCGATGGACACCGGGCGGACTCCGGCGTTATCCAGTTCCTTGTAGTAATTCTCGATATCGATAACGGTGGCGTCATTGACCATGGCGCGGGGCATCAGAACGTCACCCAGGTCGTGGATCTTGCATTCATCCCAGGGCACGATGTTGAACTTGTTATGGGCCCGGCGGTAGGAACCGGACACGTTACGCACAGCCCGGGGAGCCAGATGCTGATCCCGTTCTGTGGTGCCGTTACCGGTGCTGTGCGGTACACCTACCAGGGCGATATCACAGGCATTAACGTCCGGATTGTGTGGGCAGCCGAACAGGGTTGGTACACCCCACCAGTAGAGATTTTTCATGAAAACGTCCTGATCGGACTTGAGGTGCTTTTCTTCGCTCATGGTTTTCCTCACACAGCATGCTGTTTATTGTTATGTGGTGTCAGATTCAGTGGCTGAACCTCACCGCTTTGATGCTGTTAACCGTAACGCGGAAAAATCCCCGGGAGTATGCAAGAAAGTTCATGCTATTTATGATTTAAAGTCATAAATGTTTATATGCTACTGTGATAAAAATACTGCTGAGTATCAGTATTTATAGGGTATTGATAATTATTATCAAAAACTTGTAAATGCTGGATTATTGTTTTTGTGCCGTCTTACCCGGCAAGGATTTAGCGGGTTTACCAGCCATTTCACTGAGGGTCTGAACCATGCGCCGTATACCGCCCCTGAACAGTTTACGGGCTTTTGAAGCCACCGCCCGGCACCTGAGTTTCACCCGTGCGGCGGATGAGTTGTGCGTGACCCAGGGAGCCGTCAGCCGACACGTGCGGAATCTGGAAGAATACCTGGGTGTGCTGCTGATTCAGCGTAATACCCGGCACCTGAATCTGACCGATGCCGGAGTCACCATGCTGTCCGGTCTGACCCAGTCATTTAATACCATCGCTAATACGGTTGAGGCGGTCACCAAACAACATAATGACCTGAACCTGCTGGTGTCGTCCGGCTTTGCCATGCTGTGGCTGATTCCCCGCCTGCACCGGTTCGAGGAAGACAGCAGTCACCCGCATGTGCGGCTGACCACCCGGGCGGGCAGTATCAGTTTTGAGCGGGAATATTTCGATGCGGGCATTATTTACGGTGACGGTAACTGGCCTGGGTTACAGGCGGAACTGGTCTTCAGGGAGCAACTGATTCCGGTGTGCTCCCAGGCGCTGATGAAAACCGAATATCCGTTAACGGATCTGGCCAACCTGAAACATCACACCCTGCTGCATCCGTCTACCGATCACCGGGACTGGCGGGTCTGGCTGCAGGCCAATGAGGCAGAAGGTGTGGATCCCGATCAGGGGCTGGCATTTGAATCAATGGACGCGGCCCTAAGGGCTGCGTCCATGGGGCACGGAATTGCTATCAGTGACCTGTCGCTGATTCAGGATGAACTGGCTTCCCAGTGGTTGCTGCAGCCTTTCCCTGGCTCGTTCTACAGCGGTCAGGGTTATTACTTTGTCTATCCGCCGGAGAAGGCGGATTATCCACAGATACAGCGCTTTCAGGAATGGCTCGGCAGTGAGCTGGCGGACAGCCATGCCGGAACAGATACACCGGATGATCAGCCCGCCAGTGGCAGCTGAATATCAATTTGCAGGCCTGCCCCGGCAATATTGCGGGCACTGATGCTGCCATGATGTTGCTGAATGGCTCGCTGGGCAATGGCCAGCCCTAACCCGTAACCGCCCCGGCGGCGGGCGTTATCCAGCCGTACAAAGGGATTAAAGATATCTTCCAGCCGGCTTTCTTCCACCCCTGCACCCATGTCGGTCACGGTGATTCGGAAAGTATTTGCGGCAGACTCCGTTACCGCACGGATGATCACCTGGGTGTCTTCCGGGGTATGGGCAATGGCGTTGCGGATAACGTTCTCCAGTGCCCGCCATAACAGCTCGTGGTTAGCAGGGATGACCGCTTCTTTATCATCACACTGCAGCGCCAGCTGGCTGTTCTTTGCCCGGGCTTCCAGGCTGAGTTTATCCACAAGCTGCGCGAGCAGGTCAGGAATGCTCAGGTAGTCGTTCAGAGCGGGTGTCTGACGGCTGTCCAGCTGGGTCAGGGTAAGAACCTGATCAATCAGGTCATCCAGGCGGTTCAGTTCATGGCTGATCTGCTCACTGTCAGCTTCACCGATCGGCCGCTGCTGTTTTTCCAGCAATCCCAGCGCCAGCCGTACCCGGGTGAGGGGAGCGCAGCTCGTGGGAGATATCCTTGAGGAGCTGATCCAGGGTTTCCTGCTTGTGCTGTAATGCACCGGCCATATGATCAAAATCATCAGCCAGGCTGACCAGTTCATCTTTGCGCCGGCCAAGTTTCGGGCGGATTTGCTGCAGCGGTTCGCCCCGGCTGAGTGCCCGGGTGGCCTGCGAAAGTACCCTGACCGGACGGGTCAGGTACCAGGCCAGCCAGGCGCTGGCCAGTAAGCCGACAGCAATGAATACCAGCCAGCGGAAATAACGGGGTGGGCGGCCTTCTGCCGGAGGCAGTGGCGGCAGCAGGGATGGTACAGCCTTACCGGCTTTGCCGGGTTTAAACATCCGTAATGTATAGCGCTGGCCATCCGGTGTGGTGACGGTTTGCTGCAGCTGTCTGTCTGCGGGCAGCTGCAGGATGAAGTCCGGAACTGAACGGCCCAGTAAATCTTCCTGCTGTGTGTTCAGTACCCAGAGGCGGGGCAGCGCCCGGTGGTTCTGTTGCAGGTATTGCCGGGTAACACCGGGGCCACTGTGCTGCAGTAGTGCGGCAACGGCATTCAGCCGTTCTTTCTGTAACTGGTGAACGGAGGGTTTCAGTTCACCGGGCGGGGCCAGTAACCGCAGGCTGAACAGTAACACCAGCAGGCAGATAACCGTGGCGCTGAACCAGCAGAATATTTTCCAGAACAGGCGGCCCATCAGCGTCCTTCCAACCGGTAGCCAACGCCCCGAACCGTGGTGATGCTGATATCCGCCTGCTGCAGTTTTTTGCGCAGATTGCTGACGTGCACATCCAGGCTGCGGTCATAACTTTCCAGCTCGCGGCCCAGTACTTCCAGCGACAGCTGCTGTTTACGGACGGCCTGTTCAGCATGCTGCAGTAAATGTTGCAGAATCTGAAATTCCGTCCGGGTCAGCTCCACCGGCTGTTGGTCGATCAGCGCTTCCTGACGCAGGGGAAAGGTTCAGGTTATGCAACTTCAGGGTCTGGCTGGCAACGGTTTCCCGCTGGGCGCAGCGCCGGTCAATGGCATGAATCCGGGCCACCAGTTCCCGGGGCTGTAAGGCTTGCCCAGATAGTCATCGGCGCCGAACTCAAGGCCCATTACTTTATCGATGTCGTCACGCCGGGCAGACAGCATCAGTACCGGGGTGTTGGACGTTTCCGCAGACGGCGCAGCAGGGTCAGGCCGTCCATTTCCGGCAGCATGATATCCAGGATCAGCAGGTCAGGCTGCAGGCTATACGCCTGTTCAAGGCCACTCAGGCCGTCTTCCGCCCGGTGGATGGTATAACCCTCAAGGCTCAGATATTCCGCCAGCATCCGGCTGGCTTCCGGGTCATCCTCGACGATCAGTATGTTACGTATATTGCTCATGGTGGCCAGTTTTCCCGAATGTCAGCGGGATGAAAAGCAGCTTTACATAAACTTTACATAAGGCTTACACCGGGCTGACGGAGTTTTCTGAAAGTAGTTTTTATAATGGCTGCAAATGTTGAGGAGGCAAAATATGCGGCTGAATAAATCATACAGTTTAGTGTTATTACTGAGCACAGTGATGCTCAGTGAAGCGGTACTGGCGGACGGTGTCATCCGTAAACGGGTGGTCACTTCTGACGGCGGCAGCAGTTATCAGCGCAGCGCCGTGCGCAGTGATGGTCAGGGAAACAGTTCCCGCCGTTATACCCGGGCTGCGGAGAGCAGTAATGGTGGGCAGGCCTATCAGGTCAGCAAGGTGAAGCGGCTGGAAGACGGCAGTGCCAGTAAAACTGTTAACACCGGCATTAACGGTGCCAACGGCGCACACTATAACAGCCAGAAGCAGCTGAGCCGTGACGCCGACGGCAACCTCAGCGCCAGCCGTACCATCAGCGGCGAAACCCGTAACGGTAAAAGTTATAACGCAGAAGTCAGCGTGGCGGACGGGCAGGTAACCCGCAGCCAGAGCTGCAGTGATTCTTCCGGCAATGCAGTGGCATGCCGTTAATCTGTTTTTATTAAGGAGTATTTAGTGATGTTTAAAGCCATTCTGTGCACGGCCATTCTGACACTGGGCCTGAGCCTTAACGCACAGGCGTTTGATGCCAATGACCCGCGTATTCAGGAAATTACCGATGCCATGACCGAACAGCTGTCCCTGAGTGATGCCCAGGCGGATCAGATCCATCAGCTGAATCAGCAAAGTTTCAGCCAGTTGTCCGATCTGAAGGCGCAGGGTATCGATAACCGCCGCCAGCAGTTTAAGGCGTTGCGGGAAATCGGTGAGCAGCGTAAAAGCGAGCTGAAAACCATTCTGGACGATGAGCAGTACCAGACATATGAAGCCACCGCGAAAGAACGCCGGGCGAAGTTTAAAGAATACCTGCAGGAGAAAAAGGCCCAGCAAAACTGAAAAGTGCCGGTGATGCTGGTGTTTATCACTGCCCTGCAGGGGCAGTGATTCAGCTGTTTCTTGATGAACCGGGAGAGTCAGTTCTGGAACTGCCGGGCGATGCGCTGCATGTCCTGCCGCAGGATATCAATGAAGGCTGCGGCAAGCCGGGATGCCGGACGGTGGGCCGGTTGCAGAATTGATACCGACAGCGGTACCACCGGCAGAAATGGCCGAAACACCAGTTTCGACTCCCTTCGCGGTAGTCGAAATAGCTGCTGGCGGTCATCGGGTCACAGATGGTGTAACACAGGCCTTCTTCCACCAGTGTCAGTGCGGGCTGAAAGTTACGCAGTTCAAAGCGGGGGTTAAAACCTGCTTTGGCGGCCTTGAAGGCCCGCCGGGTGGCGATCAGGTTGGGATGGTCTTCCTGCAGTACTGCCAGCGGCTGATCGGCGATATCACGGGGCTGGATATATTCCCGGCTGGCCAGTGGATCGTCTTTCGGCATGGCGCAGACGCAGGGCAGTTCAAAGGTTTCAACCGCCAGCGCAGCATTGGGGGCGGGTCTCCGCCAGACCAACGTCGTACTGCTGGGAAGCTATCCACTCTTCAATCACGGCAGATGCCCGCATCATCATGGATACCTTTACTTTCGGTTTATCGCGAATAAAGTCCGCCACCAGTCTTGGCATGATGAACTGGGAAGACGCCGGCATACAGGCGATCCGCAGCCGGCCTTCTTTCAGTGAAGCGATTTCTTTCATGGTGCGGGCAGACTGCTGCAGCCGTTCCAGAATAGCTTCGGTTTCTTCAAAGAAATAGACCGCTTCAGGCTGGCGAATCAGCCGGCCCCGCTGCCGTTCAAACAGCTGGATACCCAGCTCTTCTTCAAGGCTGGCAATCATCGAACTGACCGCCGGCTGGGTGCGGTTCAGCACCCGTGCTGCTTCCGAAATGGAGCCTGTACGCATGACTTCGCGAAAAGCCTGAAGTTGGCGAATACTGAGATTCATTGGCCTGCCTGTCTCTGAAGGGGAAAAAGCGTGTTGCTTAAACCGTTTGAAAGTTAAGGGATAATCACAAAAGCATAAAAAAATCTATAGAGTAATCAATATTATCGTTTTGATTTTATAGGTTGCTCTCGCCAGTATTTCCTCACGAATAACTATAAATCTGCTGTGTTGCCGCTTCCGCGGATCAGGACCGAAAACCTGACCGGAAGTCATCCCCGCTACACAGCGTTGTGAGGAACCCGCCCATGAATCGATTCGTCAGCTTGCTACTGACCGGGTTGATATGTCTGGTAGCCATCGGACAGTTTGTCCAGGTTATTACCCGTTACGTACTGGAAATTCCGGTGATGGGGCTCGAAGAGAGCCTGCTGTATCCCACCCTGTGGCTGTATGTGCTGGGGGCGGTGAATGCTTCCCGGGAGAACACCCATATCCGCGCTAACGTGCTGGAAATTTTCTTAAAACCCCCGTCAGTTCACCATTCTCGCCATTCTGGGTGAGGTGATCAGCCTGATCGTTGGCTGCTGGCTGACTTACTGGGCCTGGGATTTCACCAAGTATTCCCTGCGGGTCTGGAAAGAAAGCCCGACCCTCTACATTCCAACTTTCTACGTGGATATCGCCCTGTTTGCCGGTCTGGTACTGATGATGCTCTACACCCTGATGCATCTGGTGAAACACATTCGCAGCCTGAGTGATAACGATTCAGGTGACAGCCCAGCTCAGGAGTCTCAGTCATGATTGAAGTCGCGTTAATCGCAGTAGCCTTACTGGTCATCCTGCTTACCTTAGGTGTACCGCTGCCGTACTGTTTTGGCGGTGGTCTGATGGTGATGTACTTCCTTGGCGATGTGGTCATGAAGGGCAACATGCTGTGGGGCTTCCAGCAGCTGGGCAATCCGGTACTGCTGGCCATTCCGCTGTTTGTACTGGCGGGCACCATTATGAGTGTCAGTGGAATAGCCGCCAGTTTACTGCGCTTTGTAAATATCTTCGTGGGCCATTTGCGCGGTGGTCTGGGAGTGGTTGCCACTATCAGCTGTGCGCTGATCGGCGCGATCTCCGGCTCCGGCCTGACCGGTGTTGCTGCAATCGGCCCGCTGCTGATTCCGGAAATGGAGAAGCAGGGCTATCCCCGTGAGTATGCGACAGCACTGATTGCCAATGCTTCCCTGCTGGGGCTGCTGATTCCGCCAAGCGTCACCATGATCGTTTATGGCTGGGTAACGGATACTTCGATTCTGGCCTGCTTCCTGGCAACTCTGGGCCCGGGTCTGCTGATCATGACTAACTTCTCGGTAGTAAATGTCTGGCTGGCGCGGAAATTCCCGCTGGTACTGGAAGACCGTCCGAAGGGTAAAGAGTTTGTTGTCGAAGCTACTGGCCGTGGCTTTAAAGCGACCCCGGCACTGCTGATGCCAGTGATCATTCTGGGCGGCATTTACGGCGGCATCATGACGCCGACCGAAGCGGCTGCGCTGGCGGTGATCTACGCCATTCCGGTGGGCTTCTGGATCTACCGCGGTCTGACCATCAAGACCTTCCTGTCGGCCTGTAAAGAAGCGTCCACCTCTGTGGGGGCGATCATGCTGATGATCCTGTTCAGTATGATTCTGTCGCAGATGTTTGTGCTGGAGAGCATTCCTCAGGCGCTGGTGGAATCTATCTTCGCGATTACCGATAACACTACCGTTCTGCTGATTCTGATTAACATCCTGCTGTTCCTGGTGGGCATGGTAGTTAACGATGTGACGGCGATTATTCTGATTGCGCCGCTGCTGTTACCACTGATGACGGCCATCGGTATCAGCCCGATTCAGTTCGCGGCGATCATGGGCGTAAACACTGCCATGGGTGGGGTAACCCCGCCGTATGCATCGATCCTGTATCTGGGTGCCCGTGTAGGTAAGGTGAAGGTTACCAAGGTAATTCGCCCGGCGATGATCCTGATCCTGACCGGTTACCTGCCGGTGGTCTTCCTGACCTCTTTCTGGGGCGATCTGTCGCTCTTCCTGCCACGTTTCTTTGGCTATTAAAACTGCATGATTTTCGGGCAGTGACTGCTGCCCGGTCCGTCTGTGTGTGAAACCTGTAATAAAAACAAATGAGGCTATAAACATGAAACTGAATACTCTGACTAAGTACGTCAGCGCTGCGGTGCTGGCCGGCTCTCTGGGCTTAACAGCGGTTGCTGAAGCGGCCACGCTGAAGATCAGCCACATCCGTCCACAGGGCGCGATCATTGATAACGAGCTGAAAGACTTTGCTGCCAAAGTAGATGCTGCCACTGAAGGCGATGTGAAGGTAAAGATCTTCGCTGCCAGCGCACTGGGTGACTACACCACCGTACAGGAGCGTATCTCTGTAGGCGCGATCGATATGGCGGTACAGCCGGCAGCAACTGCTGCTGAGCGTAAGATGCAGATCAGTGCGTTCCCGTATGTTGCTGAAAACTGGGAACAGGCCAAAGAAATCTATGGCCCGGGCGGTGCGATCCACTCTGCAATGAAGGATCTGTATGCCAAGCAGGATATTACCATGCTGGCGGCGTACCCGGTGTACTTCGGTGGTGTAGCCCTGAACCGTGATGCGGTATCTCCGGGTGATCCGAGTGTTGATAAGGGTATCAAGGTACGTGTACCGGGTATCAAGAGCTTCCAGCTGACCTCTGATGCACTGGGTTACATCAGCTCGCCAATCCCGTTCTCTGAAGCATTCACCGCTGTACAGACCGGCGTTGTTGACGGTGTTGTCGGCTCCGGTGCGGAAGGTTACTACGCGTCTTTCCGTGATGTAACCAAGACTTACGTGCCAGTGAATACTCACTTCGAAGTGTGGTACATGATCATCAACTCCGAAACCCTGGCAGATATGGATGCCGAAGACCGTGAAGCACTGCAGCAGCAGGCGCTGGCATTCGAATCAAGCGCTGGGAAAACGCTGAAGCGGACCAGGCTGCTTACGAGCAGAAACTGGCAGACAACGGCGCAACCATTGTTGACCTGAGCAACGAAGAACTGGCAGCTGCGGCGGCTAAAGTCCGTGCGGAAGTATGGCCGAAAATTCTTGAAGACGTAGGCGCTGACTGGGGCCAGAACGTTCTGGATCAGATCGCCAAGTAAACCGCTTTTAAGGCCCTGGGAGGTGTGTATACCGCCTCCCAACCGGCCGGGGAGGGTTTTACCCGGCCGGTTTTTCATCAGAGAATTTTGGCCGGTGGCTGATGTTCAGCTGCTTCAGCTACCGGCAAAGTTTTCTGTCAGCAGTTCTATGGGCGGATGAATAAGCCGCCAACAAGGAAGCCTATGTTTCGTTATCTAGCCGATGACGCACCGGATAAGAATCAACAACAGGTGTGCATCATGATCAATGACCGCAAAGTTACCGTTCCGGCTGACAGTTCAGTCTGGGCGGCGATGGCAGCCAGTGGTGAAACCACGACCCGGTTTTCGCCGGTATCTCAGCAGCCCCGCTCCGCTTACTGCGCCATGGGGGCCTGTTTTGAATGCCTGGTGGAAATCGACGGATTGCCTAATCAACAAGCCTGCATGCACCGGGTATATCCGGGGATGGAGGTGCGCTGTCAGGTGATTACAGAAGCAAGTCAGGCGGTGCCGGCGGGCCAGTATTATGAACTCTCAGCTGATCAGGAGGCTGCCCATGACTGACAGTTATGACATCGCCGTGATCGGTGCCGGGCCGGCAGGTATGTCTGCCGCGATTACCGCCAGTGCAGCCGGTGCCAGAGTGGTAGTGCTGGATGACAAGCCCCTGGCCGGTGGTCAGATTTACCGCAATGTCACCGACAGCCCACTGCAGAATACTGACCTGCTGGGCGAGGATTACACCAAAGGTGCCGCCCTGGTTGAACAGTTTAATGCCTGCCGCGCTGAAAAATTACTGCGGCGAATGTCTGGCATGTAGGAGATAACGGCGAGATTTTATTTTCACAGGCTGGAGCTTCCGCCAGTCTGACCGCCCGGAAGTGGTGATCGGTGTCGGGGCGATGGAACGGCCTTTTCCTGTGCCTGGCTGGCATTTACCGGGGGTGATGACCGCCGGCAGTGCCCAGGTGATGCTTAAGTCCGACGGGCTGGTACGGGACGATTCGGTGTTCGCCGGCAGCGGTCCGTTGCTGTATCTGATCGTGGCCCAGTATTTACGCTTAGGGGTGAAGGTCAGAGCGCTGGTGGATACCACACCTAAGCAAAATTATATGGCAGCGACGGGACTGTTGCCCGGCGCGCTGGGGCATACGGACGTACTCACCAAGGGTATCGGCCTGCTGAATGAGATCCGCCGCGCCGGTGTGCCTGTGTATAAGTATGCGGAAGATCTGCAGATCCGCGGCGAACAACAGGCGCAAGGGCTGAGTTTTACCGCCAAAGGTGTGAGTCATTCACTGGATGCTGAACATATTTTCCTTCATCAGGGGTGATTCCCAACCTGAACATGACCCGGGCAACCGGCGTTGAACATGTCTGGAACCGGGAACAGCTCAGCTGGCAGCCGCAGCTGAACAGCTGGGGACAGACATCGGTCGCGCATATCGCCGTGGCCGGTGACAGCAGTGGCATCATTGGTGCGGACGCGGCTGCCCTGTCCGGTCAGTTGGTGGCCTGGCAGCAGCTGGCCCGTTTAGGGCTGATATCACCTGAAGATGCAGATAATCACAGCCAGCCGCTACAGCAAAAGTTAAAGAGCTATCAGGGTTTACGCCGTTTTATTGACCGTCTCTATAAACCCGCTGATGCGCTGCGCAAGCCCGAACAGCCGGAGACCATGGTGTGCCGCTGTGAAGAACAGACCCGCGGCCAGCTGAAGGCGGCATTTGATCAGGGGCACGGCTGCCCGACGAGCTGAAAGGCCTGACCCGCTGCGGTATGGGACCCTGTCAGGGGCGTCAGTGTGGCCATACCGTGAGTGAATTACTGGCCCAGTGGCAGGGCTGCGAGGTTGAGGAAGTTGGCTATTACCGGTTGCGTTCTCCCATGCGGTTGATCAACCTGACTGAGCTGGCCCGTTTTCAGCCCCATCAGCAGGCGTCTGTTGTGGAGGTGAAGTCATGAATGCGATTGCGGGTGCGCGTAACAAGGCCAGTGTGATCATCATCGGTGGCGGTATTCAGGGCTGTTCCACCGCTTATCAGCTGGCGAAACGGGGCGTGGATGTGCTGGTACTGGAGAAGGACCGGGTGGCCCGCCATGCCTCCGGGGTCAATGCCGGCGGTGTCCGTCTGCTGGGCCGGGATATTGCTGAAGTTCCCTGAGCAAGGTGGCAATGCAGCGCTGGCAAACCCTGGACGATGAGCTGGACGGTGATACCGGGTTTCGCCGCCGCAGCCTGATCAATATCGCTGCGGATGAAGCAGACATGCAAACCCTGCAAAAGCGTCAGGCACTGATGCACGGGCAGGGGTATTTTCACGAAACCATGATCGACCGGCAGGAACTGCGTGAGCGTTTGCCTCATGTTGCGGATTACTGTGTTGGCGGTGTGGTGTCTGAAACCGATGGCTATGCCATTCCTATAAATCGGTATTTGCCTTTCGGCAGGCTGCTGCCCGGGCCGGTGCGGTTTTTGCTGAAGGCCAGCAGGTACAGCGCTTGCGCCGGGTTGGCAACAACTGGCTGGTGGAAACCGCCAGCGGCCGCTACGAAGCCGAGTATCTGGTGAACTGCGCCGGTGCCTGGGCGGATCAGATCGCGGTGATGACCGGCGATAACTGCCCGATGACCTACAGCGCTCCCATGCTGATGATCACCACCCGGATGCCGCATTTTGCCACGCCGGTGGTGGGGGCGGTGAGCCGGCCGCTTTCTTTTAAACAGTTTGAGAACGGCACGGTACTGATCGGTGGCGGCGCCAAAGGCTTTGCTGACCGGGCCCATAACCGGACCCGGCTGGATTACGCCAAGCTGGCGGTGGGGGCCAGCAATGCGGTGGACTTCTTCCCGATTATGCGTACTGCCACGGTGAACCGGATGTGGGCTGGGCTGGAAGCCTATATGCCGGATAACCTGCCGGTGATCAGCGCCAGTGTGAACAGCCCCAATGCCTTTCATGCGTTCGGTTTTTCCGCCCACGGTTTTCAGCTGGGGCCGGTGATCGGTGAAGTGCTGGCGGATCTGGTGACCACCGGCCGCAGCGAGTTTGATCTCAGCGCCTTCCGGATCGACCGTTTTGAACGCAAGGTGTTGTAAGGCTGAAACGATTTAACTGTAACCGGTGATGGCGGTGTAAGCGCCATCCTGTAGACGAGGTTTTCTGATGACAATTGAACGTATTGAATCCAACGACCGTATGAGCAAGGTTGTTAAGCACAACGGCACCCTGTACCTGTGTGGCCAGACCGCCAGTGCGCCGGAGTGGGATATCACCGAACAGACTCAGCGTTGTCTGGATAAGGTAGACGCGCTGCTGACCGAAAACGGCAGTGACCGCAACAAACTGCTGTCGGTGACCATTTATGTCCGTGATATGAAAGATTTTGCAGCCATGAACGCGGTATGGGATGCCTGGGTGGCGGATTTTGAAAAGCCGGCCCGCGCCTGTGTTGAAGCCCGTATGGCCCGTCCTGAATTGCTGGTGGAGTTTTCGGTGATTGCTGCCCAGTAATGGCTGGCCCGGTACCGGATACTCTGCTCTAGAGTGCCTTGCAGCCGGATAATACCTGACGATCGCTCAACAGGTTTTATCCGGACTGGCTCCTGCAGCGGTCCATGCACACCGCTGCTTTTTACCGCCTGACTTCACCCCTCAGGCGGTTTTTATATCAGAGCGTTTTGAATTTCATCCAGTATTTGCCAGATCCGTTCGCCCCATGCGGCGTGTTCCGGTTTCATCAGACAGGAACGCACACAGGTGGTGTAATCGGAATCCACCTGTACCTCAGGGAATGCCTTTTAATGAGGTGCGACGGATAGCTGAAAGTCGCCAGATACAGGTCCTGTGCTTCAGCCTGTTCAAAGGTCAGCTGTGACAACCGGGATATTTCACGGGTGCTGGCAGCTTTCGGTGCCCAGATCACTATGTCCAGATCCGGCTCGAGCGGGGTGATAAACCGGTTGTCAGCGTTCAGGCGGGCGTACAGCTTCAGGGCAGCATCCCGGCAGCGGCTCAGGTCCGTAGCAAAGTTACCTTTAGGTTCCAGCGGAAACATTTCCAGCGTCGCCCACAGAGCAACAGCTGAGGCACCGGCGCGGCTACACTCAAGGCTGATTTCCCAGATGCAGCTCATCTGAGCTGAAGTAAGTGTAGGGCGAGTCGTGTTTGTAGTATCGCCCTACCTGCGGGTCGCGGAACAGCACACAGCCGCAACCGTAGGGCTGCAAACCGTGCTTATGGGGATCGACCACTACTGAATCTGCCTGACGGATGGCATCATACGCGGCCCGTACCTGAGGGGTGAGGTTATCCGCCAGCGTGTAGTAGCCACCGTAAGCCGAGTCGATATGAATGCGGAAACCGTAGGTCTCCTGCAGTCTGAGAATGTCCGGTAACGGATCCACCGAGCCAACGCCGGTGGTACCCAGTGTCACCACTACTGTGCCAACGTCCAGCTGCTGCAGTTTTGCTTCCAGATCATTCAGATCCATGCGGGCCTGATCATCCACCGCCACCGATTCGAACGGGATCTGCAGCACGCCGCAGATCCGGCTGTGGGTATAGTGGGCCTGAGACGACGCCAGTACGGTTTTGCCCGGGTGAATGTGATTTGCTACCCACAATGCCTCCAGGTTAGCCAGAGTGCCGCCGCCGGTAAGATGGCCGAGGTAATTATCCCAGCCGTACAGGGTGGCAATTTTGGCAACTGCTTCTTTCTCCATGGCGGAACTGGCCTTGCCACCATCCAGTGCATGGTTATTCGGATTGATCCAGGTAGCCAGCATATAAGCCATGCGGGCCACCGGATGCGGCGGTTTGAGCATCTGTCCGGCATATTGCGGATGGGGATAAGGGTAGTTATCCCACATCTTTTCGGCGACCTGCAGCAGGATTTCTTCTGCCTGCTGCTGATCGTACTCGGTGTGATGGGCTGGCAGATGGCGGTAACCGTCGGCAAGTTTTTCGACCGCTTTGTGAAGGATACCAAGGCTGGCGGTTTCAATAGTCATAAACATTATTCCAGAGTGTAAAAATCAGAAGGCGGCGATCACCAGTACCGCAACAAATGCCGGTACCACATAGCGGATGAAGAAACGGAAAACCGGGATCGCCCGCTGATCAGTGCTGAACATGGCTTCCAGCTGTGGCTGTTTAAGGGCATAGCCACAGAACACCGCGGTTGCGATGGCACCGATGCTCATAAAGACGTTCGCCGTGACATAATCCAGCGCATCGAAGAAGGTTTTGCCGAAGAATACCGGGCTGTTCCAGATATTCAGCGAGAACACTGTCCCCAGGCTGACAACCCACAGACTCAGGGTGGTCAGGGCTGTGGCGGTTTTGCGTTTCAGGCTGAAGCGGCGCTCAAGCCAGGCAACGGTCGGTTCCATCAGGGAAATCGCTGAGGTGAGGGCGGCGATGAACAGCATGAAGAAAAATACTGAGCCGAACAGCTGGCCGTAAGGCATATCACTGAAAATCAGCGGCAGGGAAATAAACATCAGGCCGGGACCGGCGCCGGGCTCCAGCCCAAACTGGAATACCAGCGGGAATATTGCCAGACCGGCGGTCAGTGCCACCAGGGTGTCTATGCCGGCCACGGCGAAGGCTGTCTTGGTAATGGAGCTGCCTGCCGGCATGTATGCACCGTAGGTAATGATGGATGCGGATGCCAGGCTCAGGGTGAAGAAAGAATGGCCGATGGCGATAAAGATCGCCTCGCTGCTGAGCTTGCTGAAATCGGCGCTGAACAGGAAGTTGACTGCGGCTTCAAAGTTACCGTTTGCGGCGGAATATCCGATCAGTACCGCCAGCATCAGCATCAGCGAGGGCATCAGCCAGTTGATGGCTTTTTCGATACCTTTCTCAATGCCTGAGGCGATAATTGCAAAGGTGATCAGCAGGAAGGTCACACTGAAGATTATCAGGGTGACAGGGTCCGCCAGCAGGCTTTCAAAGGTACCGCCGGTGAAGGCTGTATCAACGGTTGCGGTGGTCGTAAAGGTGCCGTTGGCGGTGATCCAGAAGTAATACAGACACCAGCCTGCCACCACAATATAGAAAGACAGAATGAGGTAACTGGTACACACTGCCAGTCCGCCAATGCCTTTCCACATCGGGTTGGCGCCGGCCTTGCGGGCCAGTGTGCCGAAGGCATCTACCGCGTTTTGGCGGGTGCTTCTGCCGATGCCGATTTCCGCCATCATCAATGGAATCCCAAAGAGAAGAATACAGGCCAGGTAGACCAGTACAAAGGCACCTCCGCCGTTTTCGCCGGCGATATAAGGGAATTTCCAGAGGTTACCAAGTCCGACTGCCGAGCCGGCTGCGGCCATAATAAAAGTAAGTTTACCGCGCCATATCTTCGCGCCACCTTCCGTGGTGGTCTGCTCAGCATAGGTTATATTTTCAGTGCTCATTGAGCTGCTCCTGATTGTTATTGTTTTCGGGGCAGAGGTGTCAGCAGGGCTGAAACCACTGATATATCCGGCCTGCGATGTCCGTCCCGGACCGCTGAGACCGTCCCCAAAATTCTATGGAGCGAGAGGCGCTGTCAGAAATGAAATCTGGTGATAGGTGTTATGACTTCAGAGACTGGCCAGAGGTGAAAAGATTGATTTACGCATGATGCTGGCGATTTCTTCTCTGGCCCATTTGTGGGCAGTATCGTTGTGATGAATGCTGTGCCAGAGCAACAGGTATTCATGGTCCGGCAGGTTCTCTACCGGTAACTCACACCATTGCACGGCATGCACCCGGGCAGCGTTCGCGGCAATATGCCGTGGGACAATTAACAACATCTCAGTGGCTGCCACCACATTAAATGCGGATGTATAAAACGGCACTTCATAGGCGATGCGGCGTGTCAGGTTGTGGTGTTCAAGGTAGCGGTCAAAAAGCTGTCTTTGTCGCCACCGGCACTGATACGGATAAACGCATAGGCGAGCAGTTCGGTTAATTCCGGATGGGTCTGGCGATCGCTGAGTGGATGATGTTTCCCCATCAGTATTACCGGGTAGTCGCTGCCCAGATGTATGCCATAAAGGTCTTCTGGCACTTCATCAGCAATGGTAGTGGCAAAGTCGATGGGCATGCCGCCAAGATTATCCAGCCATTCCGGCTGCCACTGGCGGTACAGCATATCGACGGAGGGGCTTGCTGGGACAGACTGCAAATGACATCCGGAAAGATAAAATTTGCCACATAATCAGTACAGGCAAAGGTAAACCGGCGGCGGCAATGCTGCGGGTTGAAATCGGTTTCATCCCGCAGGTTTTCCAGTTGTGAAATGATCTCCTGCAAACGGGGATTCAGACGTTGGGCAAAACTGGTCAGAAGATAGTCATTACCGTTACGAATCAGCAGTTTATCGTCAAAGTAATCCCGCAGCTGAGCCAGCTGTTTGCTCAGCGCTGACTGGCTCATATTCAGCTGCTCAGCACTCTGGGTGACATTGCGCTGTTCCAGTAATACCGCCAGTGAACGGAGCAGGTTGAGGTTGAGACGTTCCATAAGCAGCTCCGGCAAATAGTTAACAGGTTAATCATTATGTTGTGTGGTTTCAAAGCACGATAATTCATGCCGGGTATGCGGTCAGGGAATACCTGTTGTACATATGTATAAAATATTCTGCTGACAATCGCGGGGAAAGTTGCTTTTCCACAGGGTTTGCGTTTTGCTTATGTGCTTCAGGATGAGTTACGGAACGGGGACGTCAGTGTTTGTAAGAATACGTGTTGCAATACTGTGCGGGCTTTTGTACTGGCAGGGTTCGCCAGTGCGGAAGTATTTCATTATGTAACGGAATCGGGCCGTAAAGTATATGTAAGCAGCCTGCATAAGGTCCCGGCGCAATACCGTGATCAGATAAAAATTAAGCAGCAGGACAGTGCTGCCCTGACCGCTGAAGAAAAGGCCGAAAAGAACGAACAGCGGGCACAGGCCCGGAGTGAAGCAGAGATCCGCCGGGAAATCCGCCGTCTTGAAGGTCTGCGGGACAAAATGCGCACTCCGGTTACGATCAGAGGAAATCAGGTGATTGTGCCGGTCAGGATTGTGACCGCCGGACGGCGTCTGGATCTGAAACTGGTGCTGGATACCGGTGCAAGCCGGACGGTCATTCATCAGAAAGCGTTGCGGAATATTTCACTGAATGTTCGTCAGAAGGGACAGGCGGTGGTGGCCGGTGGCGGCCTTATCGACATGCAACACGTGATTATTGAGCGGGTGAAATTTGGCCCCTATACCTTTGAGAACCACACCGCTGCGGTGATTGAATCCACAGGAAAGAATTTCTCTGACGGCTTGCTGGGGATGGATTTGCTGGCACATTCCGGATACAAAATTGATTTTGCGGAACATGCCATTATCTGGAACGCCGAGCAGTATGAAAAAGCCAATGCGCTGATTGCTGAGTTAAAGGATGAAAAACCGGTAAATTCAGAGTCGAATCCTGATAAGTAATTATGATTTAATACCTTACATTTCAATTATTAAGGAAGATAGTATGCAACCTTTGTTAAAACTTTCCGCAACTGCCGCCGCAGCACTTTTACTGACTGGCTGTGCCAGCAATATGATGGTTAAATCGGAACAGCCAGGAGTGGTTGCTCCCCGGCTGATGAAGCGACTGTTGTTTTTATGCGGAAGTCTTTTGTTGCCAGCGCGGTAGGCGTTGAAATCTTTGAGGTCGTGGACGATGAGTTAAGTTTTGTTGGTGCTTTGCCAACAGGTAATAAGATTGCCCATCGTACTTCTCCGGGCACCAAGGTATATATGGCTTATGGTGCAGCGGCAGACTTCATGGTTGCCAATGTGGTTGGTGGCAAAACGTATTATTCAATCGTAAGACCGAACTGGGGAACAGGTGGTTTTGCACCAACGCCTATCCGGCAAACAACGTCTGAATACAATATGCAGACGGATGATTTTAAAAGCTGGGACAGCGGTACAACTTTAATCGAAAAGAAACCAACAGCAGCAGCGTGGTTTGCAGAGAATAAAGCTAAGTATCAGGCTATTTATGAGGAATACTGGCGGAGATTCCAGAATAAAACCCCTGATGAGGTAGCACAGCGCACACTGATGCCTGAAGACGGTATTTAAATGACACTTTAAGCTCTGCTTTGCAGAGCTTTTCTTTCTGTGGTGAGTTGTTCCTGTGCTCTGCGCAGGATTTAAGAATAGGGATGCCAAAATGAATCACATGCAATTCATTATCGAACTGGCGGACAAGCTGGCCTGGCCTCTGGTTGCTCTGGTGGCACTAGTGATGCTTAAGCGCCCGCTGGAAGATTTGCTACCGTTGGCAAAGCGTCTGAAATATAAAGATCTCGAAGTGGAATTCGGCCAGGTTTTACAGGCTGTCAGCCGTGATGCTGCCGGGGTGTTCCCTGAGCTGGAACAGGACCGGCGCAGCCGGTTAATCGCGACAGTGAAACATCTGCCGAATGCGGCGGTACTGGAAGCCTGGGATGAGGTGGATAACGCGGCTGAAACCCTGATTCGACAGCAGGTCAGTGAGGTGGATTTAGCGGTAGATACCCGTTACAAAACCATGGGGACGATTCTGGCCCGGCAGGCTTTACTGGATACCAAAAAGTTAAGCTTTTCCATGAATTGCGCCAGTTGCGCAATAAGGTGGCCCATGCTGAAAACTTCACTGTCGGCCCGGCGGAAGCGGTTCAGTATATTGAGTTGTGCCTGAAGCTGGTGGATCACCTGAATGCTGTTCACCCGACTGACAGCAATGCTGATAGCCCTTCGCAGATCAGATCCGCCTGAAAGATAAGCACGCCCGGCAGCACCGGGCGTGATGAACAGGATCAGGCCTGAGGGGCCAACTGACGGATTTCGGCCAGCAGGCTGTCATTCACTTCGCGGTTACCCTGATTTTCCCGCAGGTTGTGCCGGCGCTGTCCCGGCAGACGTACACCCTCCATGGCTTCCAGCCGCGTAAACAGACCTTCAGCCTGTTGTGACCAGTTTTCACCGCCGAGGATCTGAGGTGAAACGGCCAGTAAGAACTGACCGCCCTGAGGCGGCCCGCCATCGACATTGTCCCGCTCTGCGGTTTCAAAACTCAGACTTTCTCCCACTAACGGTCCGGCCATCAGCTCAACCATCATGGCGATGGCAGAGCCTTTGTGGCCGCCGAACGGTAACAGCACGCCTTTAAGAATTTCCTGCGGATCGGTGGTCAGCTCGCCGTCCGGCCCCAGCCCGGTGCCCAGCGGTACGCTGTGGCCGTCACGGGCAGCAATCTGGACTTCACCCTGTGCCATGGCAGCTGTTGCCATGTCATAGACCAGCGGGGAACGTCCCGGACGGGGCCAGGCAAAGGCAATCGGGTTAGTGCCAAAGATCGCTTCATTGCCACCGGCAGGGCAACAACCGGTTTGTAGGAGACACAGGAGAAGCCCATCAGGTCATGTTCTGCCAGCGCTTCTACTTCCGGCCACAGGGCGGCGAAGTGGTGGGAATGGGTCAGTGTCAGGGCGGCAATGCCGTAAGTTTTGCCGCTTCTGCCAGCGCCGGAACAGAGCGCTGTAATGCCAGTGGCGCATAACCGTGATCCCCGTGGCAGCGCAGAATCGCCGGGGTGACCTGCTCCGGTTGCGGATCAGCTTTACCGTTAACCTTGCCGCTGAGCAGTGATTTCAGGTAACCGGGAATGCGGAACAGTCCGTGGGATGCTGAACCGTCGCGTTCGGCATGGGTAACAGTGGTTGCAACCGCTGAGGCATTAGCATCATCGGCACCGGCCTGACACAGGCTCTGATAAGCCAGTTGATAGATTTCGTCCAGTGTGAGGCTTGCCATAATTGTTCCTTGTCTGAGGTCTGTGTTGCCGGTTATTGTGCCGGATTTTCCCACAGGCTCAATAGCAGGCGACCCGGTTGCGGCCATCCCCTTTGGCTTTATAAAGCGCCATGTCGGCCCGTTTTATCAGATCCTGAGGGGCAAGGGTTTCGTTGGGAATCTGGCTGGCGATGCCCAGGCTGACGGTGCAGTAAAGCTCGGTGGCATCCGTGGCGAAACGGCGCACGGCGATCCGTTCGCGTAATTTCTCTGCGCTTTTCAGGCAGTCTGGCTGGCTGGTGTTTTCCAGCAGAATGATGAATTCTTCCCCGCCGTAACGGGCCAGCGTATCGGTGGCCCGGTTAAAGGTCTGATGGATAATGTCTGCAATGGCAACGAGAATCTGATCCCCGGCGGGATGGCCCCAGCGGTCATTGATCTGCTTAAAATGATCGATATCAATCATGATGACACACAGTGACTGCTGGTCCCGGCGTGCTCTGAGCCAGGCCACCTGTAAACGTTCATCGAAATGGCGGCGGTTATGCATGCCGGTCAGGGGATCGAGCCGGTTTTCCTGTTCGAGATTACTGGCATACTCACTCAGTTGATGATTGAGCCGGGCGTAGGCCCAGTAGTCATGATGAAACCGTGACGCGGTCACACTGATGTATATGTATCCCGTCAGAATGGCGAGGGTGGCCGCCAGAGGTTGTGGATAACCCTCCACAAAGTAGACGCTCAGGGAATCACAAACATCACGGCAAAAACGCATCCCCAGGGGTTTATAAATACTGAAGGTCAGTGCACCGCTGGGGGCAATGCAGGCCAGAATTATAATAATGGCTGCTACGCCGACAGGGCTGATGTTCTGGGTCAGCATATAGGCCAGTAAACCGGCAAAATAGGCCGCGTTTAACAGGGTGGTTGTCCACAGCAGCCTGATACGGGAAATAATTTTCAGCGGGTTTTGTGGCGAAGAAAACAGCCGGTTCAGAAACAGCCTGAACAGTGCAAAGCTGCTCAGGCAGACAAGGTGTGCGGTTAAAAATACCTGGTCAGTCTGGTTGGTAACCAGCGCCAGAATAACCCAGGCAACCGGGTAGCTGATGTAACCGGCGCGGGTACGCTGACAAAAATCCTGTAGCGCTTTTAACTGAATATCCTGAGGGGTACTGCTCAGTATCTGGCTGTTCATATCACATACCTGTGTTTACTACTGGCAGTACGGCTAAACAGTCAGAAAAAGTACCGCCGATCTGACAGTATACGCCGACTGAGGCACATTAAATACCTATTAAAATCAATGGTTTTGCCTTCACGGATAAGCTTTACAGAGCATGAATGAAACAACGAAATACCGAGGTTTAAGGTAGGTTCTTATAAATCTGTACCTGTTGCTTTTCATTTTTGTGTATCTGTTCTTATTTGTCGGTTATACCTACTCTGCTGCGATACCGGACAACCGGTCAGCAGTTAATCAGAGAGTATCCGACGATGTATCAATATGACGAACTTGATCGCCAGGTGGTGAATAACCGAGTGCAGCAGTTCAGAGGGCAAATGAGCCGTTATTTGTCCGGTGAGTTGAGTGAGGAGGCTTTTACCCTTGCGGTTGCAGAACGGTCTGTACATTCAGAAGCACGCCCCCATGCTACGGGTTGCGGTGCCTTATGGCATGTTATCGGCCGCCCAGATGAGATGTATGGCTGAGGTCTGTGACCGATATGACAGGGGCTACTGCCACATTACTACCCGTCAGAATGTGCAGTTTAACTGGGTAAAAATGGAAGATGTGGCGGATATTCTGGATACCCTGGCAAGTGTTGAGATGCATGCGATTCAGACCAGCGGCAACTGTATCCGCAACACTACTTCTGATCCGCTGGCCGGGGTGGCCGCAGATGAGCAGACTGACCCGCGGCCTTATTGTGAGATTATCCGCCAGTGGTCGTCGTTGCATCCTGAGTTCGCTTTTCTGCCGCGTAAATTCAAAATTGCAGTGATCGGTGCCGCTGAAGACCGGGCTTCCATTCAGCTCCATGACGTGGGCCTGCAACTGGTGACCAATGCTGATGGCGAAACCGGTTTTAAAGTCTGGGTCGGGGGCGGGCTGGGCCGTACGCCGATGCTGGCAACACTGATTCGTGCATTCCTGCCTCAGGCGCATCTGCTGGGCTACCTGAAAGCGGTTCTGCGGGTCTATAACCGCTATGGCCGGCGGGATAATAAGTACAAGGCGCGGATCAAAATACTGGTGAACAGCCTGGGAGCTGCGGATTTTTCTGCACAGGTTGAGGCGGAGTTTCAGCGTACTAACTCGGAAGAATACTGGCTGACGGATGCTGAACTGGCCCACGCCCGCAGCTTCTTTACCGAGCCTGCCTATGAGCAGCTGAATGTAACTGCGGAGGCAGAAGCGCCGGATTCACCGGCGTACCGTCACTGGTTACGGCGTAACGTCCGGGAGCACCGGGTCGCCGGTTATGCCATTGTCACCCTGTCCCTTAAGCATCAGGGAACGGCTCCCGGTGATATCACCAGTGAACAGCTGCGGCGGGTGGCGGATCTGGCGGAACAGTTTTCCTTCGGTGAAGCCCGTAACACCCAACAACAGAACATTGTGCTGGCGGATGTAAAACGCAGTGATCTGTTCGCGCTTTGGCAGGAAGCCTGCCGGCTGGAGCTGGCGGCACCGACCATCGGTACCCTTTCTGATGTGGTGTGTTGCCCGGGAGGATTTCTGTGGTCTGGCCAATGCCCGTTCTCTGCCGATTAACAGCGCTATTCAGCAGCGCTTTGATGACCTTGATTATCTCTATGACCTGGGGATCTGAGCCTGCGTATCTCCGGCTGTATCAATGCCTGTGCTCATCATCACATCGCCAATATCGGCATTTTGGGGGTGGATAAAAAGGCGAAGAGTTTTATCAGCTGACCCTGGGGGCGAAGTGGGTGAGCGCTCCCGGATCGGTAAAGTACTGGGGCCGTCGATTCCGTTGGATGCGGTGCCGGATGCACTGGAAGCCATTGTGGATGTGTTCGTTGAACAGCGCCACGAAGAAGAGCCGTTCATCTTAACCTATGAACGGATCGGGAAAGATAAGTTTAAGGAGCGGGTCTATGCAACGGGTCATTAAACAGCAGTCGGGTGATACCGGTCAGCAGGATCAGTGGCAGCTGTTAACTGAGGTACCTACAGACTTCGTGCCCGAAAGGGAGCGGAATATATTTTACCACTCAGTGACTGGCAGTCGCTGGCCCCGGTGTTCAGCGGATTCGGGCAGATTCCGGGTGTCTGGTTCGATGCGGATATCGAGCTGGAGCCGCTGGAGCAGGTATTTGCGTCGGCGCCCATCATCGCAGTATCGTTTCCGGCGTTTACGGATGGCAGCGGTTTTTCTACCGGTTCCCTGATCCGTGAGGTGTTCGGCTATAAGGGCGAATTGCGCGCGTTTGGCAGCCTGCTGAGTGACCAACTGGGGTATTTACGCCGCTGTGGTTACGACAGCGTAGCGCTGCCGGAAGATCAGGATATGGAAACAGGTCGCCAGCAGTTTCATGCGGAAATGGTCAGCTATCAGGGGATATTCTGCAGCCATTTACGCCTTTCCGGCGCAGGGTTCGCCCGCCAGAAGGCTGAAAGGGCACGGCAAAGGATTGCCGTTTTTCTGTTTATACTGGCCTGCAAAGATATTTGTCTGATTTTATATGCGCATAAAATCAACTGCTTAGACTGAAACAATGCGTCCGGGAATATATTTTGCTTGGTAACTCCTCCCTGAGATAAAGGAGGCAGTAGCATGAATGTCGGAAGTATAGGCAATGCCGTTGTTGAGTTTTTGGCGGTGAACCGGCACGTCCGCAGCCAAAAGATATCGCCGCAGATCTGGCCACCCGGGTTGAACGGGGGAGATTGATGCGACTAAATTCGCAGAGCGTCTGGAAGGCCGTTACGGTGACCGTGCTGTCGGCATTGTCAGAGAAGATGGCAGTGTTGATGTTAAAGGGCTCAGCGCCCTGCTGGAAAGTTCAGCACCGGCGCCCCGACGCCAGCCCGGGACTGTGCCTGCCAGTACTGTGCCTGCCGGTCAGGAGACGCTGCAGACCCAACTGATTAACGAGTTCGGTAATGACGCGGCTGCCAAGGTGTTTGATGCGGACGGCAAGGTGGATTTTGGTGCGCTGGTTGATCTGGTTAAAGATGCGCCGCCAGCCCGCTCGGGCCCTGGATATCTGAACGAAAAAGTCTGATGAAATACCTTAATCGCCAGCCTTGTCCTGAGGCTGGTGTCTTTCCCTCTTTGTTAACGGCTCCTGTTAACTGCTCCTTGTAACGGCTTGGGTTTAACTGCCCCAGTTTATCTGCTGTTATCCGTCTCTGTGCAGGGTTCTGTGCAGGGTTCTGTGATTGTTTCTGTTGTCTGTGTATCGGGTGTGGCCGGCAGGCATTTGCCGCTCCGCAGCTGTGTGGATATTCGCTATGGGATTGCTGCAGGCTGAATGTAAAGAGCACCTTAAGAATACGTAAAGATTGCCTAAAGAAAGCGTAAATGTTGTGTAAAAACCATTAAAAACAAACGCTTTGCGGATAAATGGAACGCCCTTTGCTGAATGAATCCGGCACTCTCAGATAAGGAGATAATTATGAATATAGATACAGCAGGTGCGGTACAGCCGGGCATCACCGGCGGGCAGCGCCCTCAGGCAAGCGATATTGCAAGCCGTATGGCTGAAGGGCTGGAAAGCGGACGTATTGATGCGGATGCGTTCGCGGAGCGGCTGGAGCAGCGGTTTGGTGACGAAGCTGCTGCCGCATTCAATGAAGATGGCAGTGTCAGTGTTGAAGGGCTGACCGGATTGCTGGAAACCGCCGGACCGCCGGCACGGCCAGACGGTGCAGGTGCCGGTCGTTTTGGTGGTGGCTTTGGCGGCGGGCGTCCGGAAGGGCTGGCTTCACCGGAGAAGTTACAGGCCAGCCTGGCGGCAACCTTCGGCGACGAGGCTGCAGCAAGTGTCCTCAATGAAGATGGCAGCATCAACGTGGATCAGCTGAAAAGCCTGCTGGGTGATGACCTGAAAAATGCCGGCAGCAGCGGCGTGAGTACCGGTCTGCTGGCAAACTTCAGCGCCTGATATCCGTTCTAACAGCGATACATTATGTTTCAGTTCCCCTGAAGTGTATTGCTGTTTTTACCTGTCTGAATAACGCCGTAAGTAATGAAGCGTATTCAGAGCTTCAGGGCTGTTTTACCGGAACAGCAGGAGAGGGGCTGTCGGCATTGCGCCGGATAAAAGCACCGGCAGCCAGTAAGGCCAGCAAAGCAGCATTGGCGGTCAGCACCCAGTAAGCAATGTCCAGCGACCCGCTGGATTCCCGGACCCAGCCAACCATCATATTTCCGGAGGCACCACCCAGCCCTGCGGTGATCATACAGACACTGCTGATCTGCATGGTAACCGTGGAGCTGTACACCTTGCTTAGCCAGCCGGAAATAATGCCCCAGATCGGGAAATACATAATGCCGTAGCTGATGCCGGCGATCAGCGCAAAACTGTTCTGGTCGTAGAGAAACGCCATCAGCCCCAGTGCAAAAATACCGCAGATCAGCAATAAGGCTAACTGGTAGCCGAAGCGGTCAGCCAGCCGGCCAACGGTGAGCCCGGCAACCATGCCGGAAATGCCGATCGCACTCCAGGTATAACCCCCAGATCTCCCGGTAAACTCAGTTCAGCAAGGTAGATATTCAGCCAGTTGGCAAAGGGAATTGTCGAGAAGCACACGCAGAAACAGACCAGGCAGGTAAAACGTGCCAGCGGTTCAAACGTTACTGTTTTCAGGAGTGCCGGGATGCTCAGGCTGTTTTTGACCGGCTGTTCAGTGCTGGTCAGCTGACGGGATGCAGGGCCCATTAATCCCAGTTTTCTGAGTAACAGCCAGTTAGCAATGATGACACAGACACCGAAGGCTGCAGCGATCTGCCAGCCGGCCCGCCAGCCCAACTGGGGCACAATGAACAGCAGCAGTAAGCCATTAAAGCTACAGCACCAGGCGGTACCACTGGCGGCTGCTGAAAGATAAGTGGCGCACTTTTCAATGGGGCCGCAGCGGCTGATGACCTCAACAATGGTACTCCAGCTGATCGAGGCACTGGCTGACAACAGCGCCAGCGCGATCAGAATCAATAGCGGGTCAGACAATACCGAAATGGCGAACAGCATGAGGGTGATGTTACTGGCGGTGAACATTGCCAGCCGGGCGGACCCGATGCGTTCCCCAGGGTGCTGATCAGCATTGCACCGCCAAGATAAGCCAGTTGCGACAGTGCTCCAATGGCCGCGATATGCCAGTTGGTGAAGGCTATTTCTTCACGCATCAGCGGTGCCAGGCTGGCAAACAGAAATATGCCAAATCCGTGACTGATGAACTGGTTCATACCAAAGACGAATGCCATGTGCATGGAAGAAAAATCTCTTAAAAGACCTGAATATGAAGCGATCTGGCTATAAATGTGGGCATCCTAGTCCCATGGAGAGGCAATGGCAAAACAAATTTCAGAAATAATATTTATCGTTGATAAAGGTTACTGTTTATAAAGGATTTTGGGGTGAAACCGGGTGTTTTTCCGGCAATAAACGGCACCGGTTATCAGGTACTTATTTGGCTAATGTTTATGGGAATGGTTTTTATTTGCGTTTATGTCCGGTAAGCTTGCGGCCCTCAGACGGAGGGGTTTTATATGCAAGCTTCAGTGGCGCAGCGGCCGAATATATTAATTATTGAAGATGACCATGGGCTGAGTGATGAACTGGCCCTGCAGTTGGGAGCATCCGGCTATCAGGCCCGCCAGTGTTATGACGGTGACAGCGGTCTGGATACGGCGCTGAATGATCAGTTCAGCCTGATATTACTGGATGTACTGCTACCCGGGCTGGACGGTTTTGCCCTGCTTAACCGTTTACGTAAATACTGCTCAACGCCGGTGATAATGCTCACCGCCCGGGGCGCTGAAGAAGACCGGATCAGCGGCTTTCAGTGTGGCGCTGATGACTACCTGCCTAAACCTTTCAGTATTACCGAACTGATGTTGCGGATTGAAGCAGTGATTCGTCGCTCTGCCGGTCACCGGGCTGTCCAGGCTCCGGCCACTCAACAGTTGCAGTTTGATGCTTTGACGCTGGATAAAACTGAGCAGCAGGCCAGTTATCAGGGTCAGCAACTGATTCTCACCGATATGGAATTCCGCCTGCTGTGGATGCTGATTGAATGCCGGGGCGAGGTGCAGAGTAAATCCCATCTGTATCAGCAACTGATGCAACGGCCGTTCAGCCGCTATGACCGCAGCATTGATATGCATATCAGTAACCTGCGCCGTAAGCTTAAACAGGCCGGGTTTGCCGCCAGCCGTCTGGTGACCATGCACGGTCAGGGGTACTGCCTGAAATGAGCCGCAAACTGTTTTGGAAGCTGAGTCTGATTTTATCGCTGGGCAGCATTGTGCTGGTCTGGCTGGTCTCAACCCTGAGTCTGACCCTTGAAAGCAATGCCAGCAAGATTGCTGCTGAACATAAAGCGGAGCTGCGGGCACTGGGGCAACAGGCTGAACACCTGATACAGCAAGGCGATCGGGCGGCTGCCAGCCGCTGGGTGAATGCGCTTAGGGCTGAGGAAGGCGTGTTTGTCAGCATTGTTCGGGTACATGAAGAGACACTGGTGGATTTTGACGTAGAGATGCCCCGTGGCCAGAGTATGGAGCTGGGGCGCAGTGTCGAGTGGGGCATTCATCTGTATCACGATAATCCGCTGATGGAGCTGCCGTTCAGTGATGGCAGTGCATCACTGGTGATCGAGCTACCCCAGCGGATGCGCCCGGGCCAGTGGTGGCCATACATGCATTTTGCCCTGCACACACTGGTACCGCTGTTGCTGATGATAGTAATCAGTGTGCTGCTTTACCGGCACGTTATGCGGCCCCTGCAGCAACTGGAACATGCTACCCGGCAGTTTATGGCCGGGGACTTTGCCATCAGGGTCGGGCCGCAGCTAAAGGGGCGCAGTGATGAACTGGCCCGGCTGGCTGCAACTTTTGATGCTATGGCGGCCCGCATTGGCTCCCTGATTCAGACCCAGCGACACCTGATCAATGATTTGTCCCATGAATTACGGACCCCCTTACAGCGGCTGAATCTGGCGCTCAGTTCCGGTCGGGCGGATAAAGAACAGCGGATTTACCGTGAGGCCGGGCTGATGCAGAAACTGGTGGAAGATACTCTGTCGCTGGCCTGGCTGGATAATGCTGCCTACAAGCCGGAGCCGGTACCGGTGGATATCCGGGCGTTGCTGGAAGTGATTGTTGACGATGCCCGGTATGAATATCCCGATCGGGATATTCAGCTGCAGGTGCCGGATCAGCAAATCTGGGTGGCCGGCAGTGAGCGCAGCCTTGGGCAGGCCTGTGAAAATATTATCCGCAATGCTGTCCGTCATTCACCGGACGGGCCGGTGACTGTCAGGCTTATCCGGCAGGCGGAAACCGTTGAAATATGGGTGCGGGATCAGGGGCCGGGGTGCCTGAAAAGCTCCTGGACGCGATATTTAAACCTTTCTTCCGTGTGGATAAATCCCGGGAGCGGGAAACCGGAGGCTTTGGGCTGGGCCTTGCGCTGGCACGGCGCCAACTGGAGAGCATTGCCGCAAGGGTTAAGGCACAGAATTGTAACGACGGACTGGAAATTATTATCGACCACTTACAGATAATATCGCCGCAACGCCTGTAAACACTGGCAAATCGTTAATATGTAAAACATGTAAAGCTACTGTCAATTTCACTCTGGTTAACAATAATCGTTCGCATTCGTTTTCAAGTTAACCGGAGTAACTCCCTATGTCTCTCAGATTGCCTGTGAACCGGCTGGCGTCGGCTGTTGCATTTGCAACCGCCATGCAGGCCGGCGCTGTCTTTGCACAGGACACTATTTTGATCACCGGAAAGCCGGTCGATCCTAACCAGACCACCATCACTCAGGAACAGCTGGAACAGTATCAGGCCACTGACCTGGAAGATATTTTCAGCCAGGATCCGGATGTCCGGGTGGGCGGCAGCTTTGGGGTTGCCCAGAAAGTGTATGTCCGCGGCATTGAAGACACCATGCTGAATGTAACCGTGGATGGCGCAACCCAGGCCGGCTACCTGTTTCACCATCAGGGACGTTTGTCGGTGGAGCCTGAATTACTGAAACAGGTTGAAGTGAATGCCGGCGCAGGCCTGGCAACAGACGGCCCGGGCGCACTGGGCGGGGCGATCCGTTTTATTACTAAGGACCCTGAAGATCTGCTGCGTGAAGGTGAGGACGTCGGCGCGCTGGTGAAGCTGAGCTACTTTGATAACACCGAAGGCGGCAAAGCCAGTACCAGTATCTTTGGCCGCCTGAGTGATGATGTGTCTGTACTAACGTCATTCTCCAAAACCGATACCGGCGAAATTGTCGACGGTGACGGCAACACCCTGGATAACACCAAAACCGAGCAGGACAATGGTTATGTGAAACTGGTGGCAAATCTGGATGAGAGCCAGACCCTGCGTTTCAGCCATGAGGCCCGCTATGACGATGGTCGCCGCAACGTACGGCCACATTTCGTGGCTGCCGGCTGGAACCAGGCGAACGAGCAGCAAAGCCGCCGTAATACCACCAATGTTCAGTACAACCTGAACACCGACAATCCGTTGCTGGATCTGCAGACTAACCTGTATTACACCAAAAGCTATCTGACCCAGAAGCCGGACAGTGGTGACAAAGACGGTGCCGGCGTAAAGAGCATCGGTATGAATGCGCACAACACCTTCGATCTGGGTGAGCATAAGCTGGTGGTAGGCACGGACCTGCGCCGGGATACCGGTTATTACATCAATAACACCAGCACCACCGGCCCAAGTCAGGATGAAGTGCTGGATCTGGTAGGCCTGTATGTGCAGGACCACTATCAGCTCAGCGATGCAACGCTGCTGACTGCCGGGCTGCGCTACGATAACTATCAGCTGAACGACAGCACCGGTAAAGATATTGATTCTGACGGTTTTAGCCCGAATGTTGGGGTGCGTTACAGCGTCACTGAGAATCTGGATCTGCATGCTAGTTATGCACAGGCCTTCAGGGGTGTGGGCGTTAAAGAAGCGTATCTGCTGAACTTCGCCACCTACGGGGACAATGTCAAAGCAGAAGAAGCAGAAAACATTGAATTCGGTTTTGACTATGAAAAGGATGACCTGACCTTCAGTGCCACCGCGTTTTACAGTGAAATCGATAACCCGTTACGCCGTACCAGCCGCAGTGTGATTACCAATGACGGCAAGGTGAAGAACAAAGGTGTGACAGCCCGTGTGGGCTATGACTGGGACCGTACCCGGGCAAGCCTGGGCTACAGCCACATCCGTCCGACCCTGAATGGTGAGCCGCTGAGTGACGGCACCATGTCTGTAGGTACCGCAGTTGGCGACACGCTCAGTCTGAATCTGGAACATGACCTGCCAAGTTATGATCTGCAGCTGGGCTGGTCGTCCCGTCTGGTGCAGCGTCTGGAACGGGTTGAGTCCGGCCGTACGGATAAGCCGGGTTACGGCGTTCATGATGCCTTCGTCAAATGGTTGCCGACTGGCACTGAAGACCTTGCTCTGACCGTTACGGTGAAGAACCTGTTCGATAAGCAGTATCTGGATCATGCCAGCTACGGTGTCGATACCGACGATGGCAGCATCATCGGTTTGCCGGAACCGGGCCGGGACGTTCGCCTGACACTGGCGATGCGCTTCTGAATGGTTTTAGCGGCTGCCAGTGTGTCTGGCAGCCCGCTTCATGAATTATGTATCCGGCTGTTTTGCGATGAATTACCGAATCCTGCGTACCCTCCATGTGTACAGCTCTGTTGTAGTGCTGGCACTGGTGCTGTTTTTGCCGTCACCGGTATCACCCTGAATCACCGGGACTGGTTCAGTGATCATGGCAGTGCTGTGGAAGTGTATCTGTCGGTGCCGGATAGCGTTATGGAGGCAACGGACTGGCAAACCCACCCGCTGGATGGCGCTGATACGCTGCGTCGCTGGTTGTCAGATCAGCATGATCTGACGGGCGGTACCGTCATCTACGACTGGGACAACGATGAGCAATTACTGATGATCGACATAAAGCGTCCCGGCGGTTACAGCCTGGTTGAGTTTTCCCTTTCTCAGCTGAAGTAACTGTCTTTCATCAGCGTAATGGCCTGATTGCAGTGATGAATGATCTGCATATGGGCCGTTATTCAGGTATCTGGTGGCGTCTGCTACTGGATGTTACGGCACTCATCATGCTGGTGTTTATCGTCACCGGTTTATGGCTGGTGGTCCCGCAGAAAAAGCGCCGGGGTACCTTGTTCAGAGTGGCGGCTGCCGGTACCGGTGTACTGGCAGCCGGTTACTGGATTGCCCTGCTTCCCTGAGTGAGTTGTAAGGAATAGCGATGAGAATTATCCCTTTTCTGGGGCTGTTGCTGTGCTTCAGTCAGCCGCTTTCGGCCGCATCACAGGTCGAAATAAATTTCAGTTTGCCGCAGCAAACCAGCCATGAATATCGCCGTCCCTATGTGGTGATCTGGGTGGAATCCGGTGGGAAAGCTGTCCGCAATCTGGCGTTGTGGATTGATGAGGAAGACTGGCTGAAAGATTTGCGCCGCTGGTGGCGTAAGAGTGGCCGGTATCTGGATTCGGTGGATGCCTTCAGCGGGGCAACCCGTAAACCGGGTAACTACCGGGTTTACTGGGATGGTCTGGACGATCAGGGACAGCCACTGGCTGACGGAGAGTATCTGATCGTGCTGGAAGCCGCCCGGGAACATGGCAACCGCAGTGTGCAGAAACAGCGGATTCAGTTAGGCGGTGAGCCGCAGATTTATCAGTTAAAGCCCGGTGCAGAGCTGGGAGAAGGTTCAGTTAAAACAGGAGTCACCCGATGACTGCAGGAAAAATACGCACGCTGGCGATTGCGGCGAGCACCCTTTACGTATCGTTAGCCGGTCAGGTTGCGCAGGCCCATGATTACTGGCTGCTGCCCAACGAATATGTTGCATCCTCGGATACCGCCAAATGGATCACGGTGGATGTAACCGCGTCGAATACGATCTTTGTTGCCGATAAAGGATTTGGTCTTGAAGATCTGACAATCTCAGCGCCACAGGGTGAGAGTGAGCGGTTAGCCCATTACTTTAAAGGCAAGCGTAAGAGCGTTTTTGACCTTAAGTTGGCGGAAGAAGGCACCTACCGTTTGCGCCTTCAGGATACCCGCTTCCTCACGTTTTACCGCATGCCGGGCAGTGACAGAATGCACCGTATGGAAGCAGATAAACTGCAACGGGATGTGTTATTGCCAGAAGGGGCTGAAAACGTAGAAACCCTGGAAATACAGGGCAAAAGCACCGCTTATGTAACCCGTCGTGCGCCTTCATCTGAAAATATTAAACTGCAGAATGAAGGGCTGGAACTGGACTTCGAAGTACACCCGAACGATGTGGTCAGCGGTGAAGCGTTTAACTTTAAAGTGCTGCTGGACGGTAAGCCGGTGGCTGATGAGATGCTGCTGGAGATTATCCCGGACGGCACCCTGTACCGGGATCAGCGTGGTGAAATACAGTTGCAACCGGACAGCACCGGTGCTGTCAGCTTTACGCCCCTCAGGCGGGCCGCTATCTGCTGAAAGCAGAGCTGATGCAGGACACGGATTCAAAACGGGCAGATGTTAAAGAGCACGCCTTGTTTCTGACCTTTGAGGCACAGCCGGGCTGAGCAGCACAGCGTAAAAACACCGGCTTATGCCGGTGTTTTTATTTCAGATCGATATCCTCATGACTGATTATTTCCATATCAGTGATACCTTCTGCCAATTGTTCAAAGCAGTGTATAAATTCCTCTGCCAGTGCCGAAATCTGCTTGTTTACAGGGGTAATAAAGGCGAAGTAGAAGGGAATATCGGGCCGGAAGTTCAGGCTCTTACCGCCGCTTTCGGTAAAAATACTGGCGGTAAAAGGGTCAATAATCGATACCCCCAGACCTTCCTTAACCAGCGCCTGCACGGTAATGAACATTGGCGTTTCAATCGACTGCCGGGGGTGAATATGTTTCGCCTGCAATGCCGCATCGATCCGGTAACGGGTTAACGGATTCTGTTCGCCGATGGTCACAAAATCCTGTTCGTGGAGATCTTCCGCGATGATTTCCTGGCGGTCTGCGTAGGGATGATCTGCGTTACAGATAAACCGGCAGTGGGTGCGATAACAACGGTGAAATGTCAGTTCACGGGCATCGACCGGGAGCATCACAATGCCCAGATCAAACTGCTGAGAACCGACCATTTTCGCGACATTCACCGAAGATCCCGGCGTAAGGGTTAAAGAAACATCTTCCCGGGTTTGCATGAAATTACTCACTACCCGCGGCAATACACTGTATGCCAGTGCGGGCATGGCGGCGATCCGTAAGCGGCCGGTACGCAGGGTTCTGATTTGCTCAACACTCTGGGCCAGCTGATCCATGCCCATGAAGTGGCGTTTGACTTCCTGATAGAGAGATTCTGCCTCGGGGGTGGGAAACAGCCTGCTGCTGCGGCGTTCGAACAGTGCAAAACCACAGCGGTCTTCCAGGTCTTTAATCAGGCGGGTTACGGCAGGCTGAGAGATATAGAGCATTTTTGCCGCGCCAACTGTGCTGCCGGAGATCATTACTGCGCGGAATGCGGCTATTTGCTTCACATTCATATGTTTAAACCATCTTTCTCTACCGCCTATAACATTAGCTGATAGATCGATCTTTATATTGTATTGGAAATTATTGACCCTGATTTAAATAATAGCAACGTCACATCGTTGCTCAGCATTTGTACAGCGATGTATCCACGAGATCAGCGATGAAGAGGAATATCAGGGTGTTGCAGCGAATTGGAGTAGGTGAGCGCATGAGCCGGGCAGTTATTCACCAGGGAACGGCGTATTTCTGTGGTCAGGTGCCAAAAGACGAAACTGAGGATATGCAGGGGCAGACCCGTAGTCTGCTGGAAAAAGTTGATGCGTTGCTGGCTGAAGCCGGCAGTGATAAACGCCACATCCTCTCCGTCACCATCTACATCAATGATATGGCGGAGTTTGCTGCCATGAATGCTGTCTGGGATGCCTGGGTTGCCGAAGGGCATGCTCCGGCCCGTGCCTGTGTTGAAGCACAGATGGCGCGCCCCTCCCTGAAGGTTGAAATGTCGGTCATTGCAGCCGTCATAGCCTGATGCTTCCACAACCCGGGAAGCAAGTTCCTGATTTCACAATAAAAACAACTGAGGACATACCATGCGATATTCAATGGCAAAATTAACCAAAGCCGTGGCTCTGACGACGCTGACCCTTGCCGGCAGCCTGACAATGGCGGCGGATAAGTGGGATATGCCAATGGCGTATACCGATTCAAACTTCCACACTCAGAACGGTAAATCTTTTGCCGAAGCAATTGAGGTTGCGACTCAGGGTAAGCTGGATGTGAAAGTGCATGGTGGCGGCTCGCTGTTTAAAGGCAGCGAAATTAAACGGGCAGTTCAGACCGGCCAGGCGCAGATCGGTGAACGTATCCTGTCCAGCCATGCCAATGAAGATGCGGTTTTCGGCTTTGATTCCGTGCCTTTCCTGGCAACCTCTTTTGCCGATTCTGAAACCCTCTGGAAAGCAGCCCGTCCGCATTTTGAGAAGCTGTTAGACAAGCATAATCTGGTGCTGCTGTATTCTGTGCCATGGCCACCGCAGGGAATCTATTCGAAAAAGCCGCTGAACAGTATTGCCGATATGGAAGGGGTTAAGTTCCGCTCATACAGCAATGCAACCGCCCGGCTGGCTGAGCTGGCGAAAGCGATTCCGGTACAGGTGGAAGCATCTGAACTGAGCCAGGCGCTGTCCACCGGCGTGGCAGAGTCGTTCATTTCTTCCGGTGCGACCGGTTATGACCGAAAGGTTTGGGAACAGCTGACCCACCATTATGTTGTGAACGCCTGGTTACCCCGTAACTATATTTTCGTGAATAAACAGGCCTGGAATCAGCTGGACGAAGCTACACAGAATGTTGTCCGTGGCATTTCCCTGATGGCTGAGAAAGCCGGTACTGCCCGCTCTGAACAGCTGACTGGCTGGTATCTGGAACAGCTGGCCTCTAACGGTATGACAGTGACTGAAGCCGGCCCGCAGCTGAAAGCTGACTTTGAAAGATTGGCGCCACCATGACAGCGGAATGGCTGAAAGATGCCGGCGATGTTGGTCAGGCGATCATTGATGACTACCGTGCCGCGCAGCAGAAGCTGGCGCACAACTGATCCTGAGGGATACTCCAGATTCACTTCACCGTGAATATTGACCGGTGCCGGGTAACGGCCTGAGCACCGGTATTTTTCCGGTACTTTTTCCAGTAGTTTTTCCGGTATTGGGCTGCCCGCACAGGTTTTACCGTCCGGGTGGCCCTCTTCCTGAAGGTTCAGTTATGAATACTCAAACCCACACACAGGCAGCAGAATTCTGTGCGCCGGATCTGGCGTCTGTCAGCCCGCTGCGACGTTTTCTGGATGGCCTGTATAACCTTTGCGGCGGCATTGCTGCCGTATTTCTGCTCGCGATTCTGAGCATCATTGTGCTGCAGATGGTAGCCCGCTGGAGCGGTGTCCAGTTTCCGGGATCGGCAAACTATGCCGGTTATTGCATGGCGGCGGCATCGTTTTTCGCCCTTGCTTACACTCTGAACCATGATGCGCATATCCGCGTGACTTTATTTCTTTCCCGCCTGACCGGCTGGCCAAAGCGGCTGGCGGATCTCTGGTGTCTGGGCGTGGCGACTTTCTTTGCGGCGTACATGAGCTGGTTTGCGGTGAAGAATGTGTATATCTCGCACCTGATTCATGACATTTCCCAGGGGCAGGATGCGATGCCGCTGTGGATTCCGCAGTTACCGGTCGCCATTGGCAGCTGCATATTTACGCTGGCGCTGGTGGATCATCTGGTACGGACCCTTCGCGGCGCCGATGACACCTTTAAAGAACAGTTACCGGTGATAATGGAGGATTAACTGATGAATGAAGTACTTGCTACAGGCATCTTCCTGTTTACCTTGTTTTTCCTGCTAGGCAGTGGTGTCTGGATTGGCCTGGCCTTGCTGGGTGTTGCTTATGTGGGCATGGAGCTGTTCACCACCCGTCCGGTGGGTGATGCCATGATCACTGCCATCTGGTCCAGTGCATCGGGCTGGTCACTGACGGCCCTGCCCCTGTTTATCTGGATGGGTGAAATACTCTACCGGACCCGGTTGTCTGAAGATATGTTCCGCGGGCTGGCACCCTGGATGTCGCCATTACCGGGGCGTTTATTGCATACCAATGTGGTCGGTTCCACCATTTTTGCGGCGGTATCCGGCTCATCGGCAGCAACCCTGACAACGGTGGGTAAGATGTCGATTCCTGAGCTGGATAAACGTGGCTATCCGGAATTTATGGTCTTCGGTACGCTGGTAGGTTCGGCAACGCTGGGGCTGATGATACCGCCGTCTCTGACGCTGATTGTATACGGCGTTACGATTAACGAATCGATCTCCAAACTCTTTATGGCAGGGATTCTGCCGGGGTTAACACTGGCCTTGCTGTTCATGGGATATGTGGCGGCATGGTCATTCTTCAAACCGTCTCAGGTACCGCCGGCGGAGCCGGGTATGAGCTTTGCTGAAAGGGTGAAGGAATCCCGTTTTCTGATTCCCGTGATTATCCTCATCGGTGTGGTGATCGGTTCGATTTATACCGGTACAGCCACGGCGACTGAATCGGCGGCTTTCGGTGTGATCGGCGCGTTATCGTTGGCATTTTTCCAGGGCTCCCTGACCCGGGATACCTTTGTTAAAAGCCTCATGGGGGCTACCCGGACCTCCTGCATGATTGCCCTGATTCTCTCCGGCGCAGCGTTTCTTGCACTGGCAATGGGCTTTACCGGTTTGCCGTCGCTGGCTGCTGAATTTATTGCTGGTCTGAGCTGTCACCGCTGACGCTGATTCTGGCGCTGATGGTGTTTTACATCATCCTTGGCTGCTTTCTGGATGGCATTTCTTCGGTAGTGCTGACCATGGCAGTGGTTGAGCCAATGATCCCGCAGGCGGGGATTGACCTGCTCTGGTTTGGTATCTTCATCGTGGTGGTGGTTGAGATGGCTCAGATCACACCGCCTATCGGTTTTAACCTCTTTGTTCTGCAGGGGATGACGAAGAAATCCATTGGCTATATCGCCCGCTGTGCCTTCCCGATGTTCCTCATCATGGTGCTGATGGTCGGCATACTGATTTTATTCCCGGAGCTGGCCACCTTCCTGCCTGAGAACATGCGTCAGGGGCCGGGTTAACCCGCGCGGATCTCCCCGCCGGTCCGATCAGAACGTGCCTGTTGAACAGGTGTCTGAGCGGGCCGGCTTTTCCGAATAACAGTAGAGAACAGACATTATGAATGCTTTACAAACTGCGCCGCAGGTGACCGTCATCGGTGCCGGCATCGTAGGGATTTGCTGTGCGCTGGCATTACAGAAAAAGGGTTTCAGGTCCGGGTGGTGGATAAATTTGCCCCCGGTGAAGCGACGTCATTTGGTAATGCGGGGGTATTGGCTGAATGCGGCTGTGTTCCTGTGAATCTGCCGGGCTTTGTGAGCAAGGTGCCGCAGCTGATGCTGGACCCTCAGGGCCCACTGTCTATTTCAGCCGGGTACATGCATCGTATCGCGCCATGGGGAATATCCTTCATGCTGAACAGCCGTCGCAGTAAGTTTGAGCAGGTCGCCGATGCTATGAGCAGCCTGCTGAGCGGTGCCACGGCGCGTCATGTTGCGCTGGCTGCTGAGCACGGTGCATCAGACTGGGTATGTGCCTCGCCTTATTACTATCTGTACCGGGATGAAACGGATTTTATGGCCGACCGTACGGCCTGGCAGGCCCGTGAACAGCGGGGGATAACCTACGATATTCTGCAGGGAGACGGGTTGGCACAGGCTGAGCCGGCCATTGCCGAAGAGTATCGTTATGCCGTGTCATTGCACGGTCACGGGTTTAGCCGTAATCCTGAAAAACTGGTCAAGGCACTGGCAGCCAGCTTTGTGGAAAAAGGCGGCGAGCTTGTGCAGGCGGAAATCCGCGATGTGATTGTTGAGGATAACCAGCCGGTGGGGTTACTGACCCATAAGGGTGTGCTGCCGGTCAGTAAACTGGTGGTGGCGGCAGGTGTCTGGTCCCGTCAGTTGGCGGCCCGTTTTGACCGGGATATTCCACTGCAGTCGGAACGGGGGTATCACGTCGAAGTGCATAACCCCGGGATTTCATTGCAGCAGCCCATTATGTACGCCGCCGGTAAGCTGGTGGCCACGCCGGTGGAAAACGGGATTCGTTTTGCCGGGCTGGTTGAGTTTGCTGAACTGGACAGCCTGCCTGACAGAAATTTCTGTCATCGCCTGCTGTATCATGCCCGGCGTTTGTTCCCAACGATTTGTCTGGATGATTTTACGGAATGGATGGGTAACCGGCCTTCCATGCCGGACAGTCTGCCGGTGATCAGCCGGTCAGAAAATTTTTCAGACGTGTTTTATGCCTTTGGCCATCAGCATATGGGCTTAACGCTAGGGCCGCATACCGGTGAGCTGATTGCCGATCTGGTCAGCGGTGCCCGGCCCGGGGTTGATCTGCAGCCATTCAGTATCAGCCGTTTTTAGACGTTTTACAGCGTGTCGTGGCCGGCGGCAAAAGTCCTGTGGATTGTTGCTGATCACAGCGTCGACACCCCAGCTCCAGAGGGATCTGAAGGCTTCAGGATCATTAGCAGTCCAGCAGAAGATCGGGTAACCGGCGTCCTTCACTTCCCGGGTCTGGTTATAACTGAGGTTTTGCCAGTCCAGATGAATGCTGAAGGCGTTCAGTGCCCGGGCCTGATCCAGCCAGTTTTCCGGCAGTTCATCGTACAGCAGACCTAATGGAATCTCAGGGGCAAGCCGGTGAAAACACTCCAGTAATTCGTAACTGAAGCTGGATACAACCAGCCGGGAATAATCGTTAAAGTTGGCTTCCAGTTCAGCAATGATCGGCCGGATGATGTCTTCGGCAGGTACACCGTGATCCTTGATCTCCAGATTCATACCCAAATCCAGCTCGTTGAACAGATCAAGTACCTGACGCAGGGTTGGCACGGGCTCTGCCGGCCAGTCCGGGAAGAGGGCGGCGTTGTTGATAGTGCTCAGTTCAGCTGTGGTCAGGTCATCCAGCGAAGCTTTCCGGTCACTGCAGCGGTCAGTGCTGTTGTCATGGTGGACGACGGTGGTGCCGTCTCCCAGCAGGGAAACGTCCAGTTCGATCCAGCGGGCGCCCAGTTCGGCGGCTTTGCGGAATCCGCCCAGTGTGTTTTCCGGTGCGACGCTGGGGGCGCCCCGGTGGCCCATGATTTTGCTGAAATTAACCGTGACTGACGCTGGCATTTTTTATTGTCCTGTTTCTTATTGTTCTTAGGGTTAAAGAATCCGGCTTATGGTTGTCTGAAACCGGTTATGAATCAAGACTGTTTTGTCTGAACGGATAAAATCCGGGGCGGCGCCTGTCAGTTTCTTGCTAATTTGCCGGTTGGTTATGGTCTGACCCCGTACGGGCAGGGTTATGTGAGTGCGGGTTGATGACTGCGGGGATGCACTTCAATGGCGGTAAACGTTGTATCGTCGTGGCTGAAGTTTGACTGGCAGGTGTGACGGCGCAGGGCGGCAATGACCTGATGTTTGATGGTTTGCGGGCTGGCATCACCATGCTGGTCCAGCAGCTTCATCAGGCGCTCAATGCCAAAGCATTCGCCGTCGGGAGAGGGCGCTTCAATCAGTCCGTCGGTGTACAGGAAAACTTTGTCGCCGGTATCAAAAGGAATATCACACTGGCTGTATTCAGCATCTTCATCAATGGCCAGGGGGCAGTCAGCAATACGCTCAACCAGTGGCAGTTGCAGCTCATGCCAGTTCAGCTCTCCGGCCCGTTTGATCAGCACCGGATGGTGGCCGGCATAGCTGAAATATAAGCGGTCAGTATTGAGGTAATAGGCAATGATGGCGGCCGTGGTCATGGCTTCATAGCCGATATCATTGGCCTGCCGGTTCAGCTGTCGCAGAATATGACTGCCATCTACCATATTCATATTGTCGTGCAGTGCCCGGTACAGCCAGGCGCTGGTGTCGCGGGCGGCTTTGCCGTGGCCCATGACATCGGCGACGACAATGCGGGTCAGTTTATCGGTTGAGCAGACACTGAAATAGTAGATATCGCCACCGCTGTCACCGTCGGCAGCGCTGCTGTAGACACTGGCTTCCACACCGCAGGTGCGGATATCTTCATCGATATTACGGATGCCCCCAGACTTCCTTACATTTGATGTCATGCATGCTGTTTTCTCAACGGGTAAGTGGTACAGGCTGCAGTCAATATCCTCAATGATTCTCTCCGGGTAAACAACCGGTCAGGGTCTCATTATGAACAGGGCATCAGCGCACGATGCATTACCTTGCAGTGTAGATGGTAATTTCGCCATGATGCAGATCAGCCGGCAGGCATATTCCGCATTTTAGTGACAGAGCTGCATAGCGGCTGCCTGATTTCCGGGATGCGCACAGTGCCGGTATTCTTTGAATGCCAGCACTCTTTTGAATGTCGATACTGTCGCTGTCAGATATCAGGGGTGCCCGGGGCTTTCTCTGCAGTGTTGTCTGACGTGTTTTCTGTCTCATCATCTGCCGGTTTTTCGGCGGTGCCGGTGAGAAATAGCCGACAACCAGTAACAGCAGACCTACCACGATGAAGGATACGATGCGTTCTACCGTGCCGCGGTCAGACAGGTCAAAAATAAACAGCTTGGCAACAACTACGCCCATCAGTGCGGCGCCGATGATCCATATCTGACGTTTTTGCAGCCGGGAAGCGGTGACCATCAGGCTCAGGCCGATGATGGTCCAGCTGACCGACAGGGCCATCTGTACCCGGGCTGAGCCTAACAGACTGTCTGGACGGTAAGGAATGGCGCTGTATACGTGCAGGGTTTTGCACAGCATTACATTGAACCAGATGAAGCAGAATGCTCCGAGCAGATAACCTGCCAGAGATGCGTCAATGTTCAGACTGGCTGTGTTGCGGGTGTTGTTGTACCAGTGCAGGCAGATCAGTAATACCATTAACTGGGCCAGGTCTACCGGGTTCAGTAATGGCAGGTATGGCAGCGGCGCTGGCAGGTTAACCTGAAAGAAGTTACCGATAACGGACCACCAGGCCAGTATCAGCAGCAGGCCGTATGCAGCGACGGTGCTATACGCCAGAGGCCAGCGGTTAAAGGGCCAGCGGGGTCTGAACGTGGTCAGTAACAGCGCCAGGCTGAGGGTGACCACTGGCAGGCTCAGTTTCCAGGCACCGCTCATTTCCCTGTCATTGAGCAGCCAGTAAACCTCAAACGCCAGAATCAGACTGCCCAGCAGGTAGCTGATACTGTGCAGACCGTTTGGCCAGCGCAGGGCAAACCCGCGAAGCTCGCTGCACCGCAGGCCGGTATAAATCACGGTAAAGGCCAGCAACCAGGCGTCAAAGTTATTCAGGCTGAGGAAATGATAGGCCGGGCTGTTCCACAGGTAGGAAATCAGGGTGCTGACGGCGCAGAACAGCAGCGGAATAACCAGTAACCAGGGGGCAAAACTGAACAGTTGCCAGCGCAGCCAGAGCGTTGCCGCCAGCCAGGTCAGCGCTGAGAGGCTGAAAAACAGTACCGCAATACGAACTTCATCAAACCTTCCGAAGGTTTCGGTTTCAATCAGCCCGCCGGCATACCACCAAAGCAGTCCCCAGATCAGGTAACCCACAGCCACCGGTGTACGGATTTTGTCAGCCACAGGGGAGAATGTCAGAGCCGTCCGGCTGAGTAACCAGGCGGTGATAATGCCGGGCAGAGCGACCATGATCATGCTCAGGAAGTGACCGTTCAGGAACGGTGTATCGGCATAGTTATAGTGATAGTCATCCAGCAGCAGTGCGCCACCGGCCAGCTGGATGAGGCAGCCAAAAAGAACCGGCGCCAACCGCTGCTGACGCAGGCCTATCCAGATCAGACCACACCCTTCAACCGCCCAGACGGCTGCGCTCCAGCGGCCGTCCAGTTCAAATGCAATGCTCAGTGTGGCGAATACCACACCGATGGCGAGGAAGGCTTCTGCCAGCAGACGCATCTGAAGACGCTGCCACAGAAATCTGGTCAGCAGCAGATATACCAGCGCCATCACCAGCGCGCTGAGGCTGAGGCCATGTTCAAAGTCACTGACCATGCTGGCCTGTAAACTGAAGGCTGCGACCGGCAGACCAAACACCAGACTGCCGTCGATCAGGCCCCGCAGTTTTGGCGGTTGTTTGGTGGCAAACAGCACGGCGATGGTCAGGTAAATGAGGAAGAAAATAATCAGAAAGGGTTCGACGCTGGCGAACATGTCCGGGCGGTAACGGTCCACGCCCCACAGCAGACTGATGGCAAAGGTAAAGTAAAAACCGGTGACGTTCAGTAGCCGCCAGGATTTCAGCCAGGCAACCGCAAAAATTGCCAGATTCAGCACGCTGTAATAACTGAACAGCGCCACATAGTTACCGCTGCCGGTGGAGGCCAGTACCGGTGCTGCAAAACCGCCGGTGATCGCGGTCACGGCCAGGGCTTTGGAGTTCTGTATCACCGCCAGTGACATGCCCAGAATGCTCAGCAGGATCAGCAGTGGGAAGGCCAGCCCGGCGCCAATAATGGCGTACATTTTGAAACTGGCAAAGCTCAGCAAGTACAGAATTGCAATGGCTCCGCCCTGCATCATCAGGCCGTAATCCGGCCGTTTCAGGCGCAGTTTCCAGCCAATGGCCAGCATGATCATTGCGCCGATGGCGGCGGCTGTGAGGCGGAATTCGATGGGTAACAGGGCATTGTCGATGGAGTATTTCACCAGGAAGGAAATGCCGAAAAACAACACGATGATGCCAATCCGGATACTTAGGTTGCCCTGGGTGAAATAGTTAACAATCCCCTGTTGTATCCGGGTAAATATATTCCCCTGTTGCGGTACATCTGCGGCGGGGGTGGTTGCTGCCGTGGCGATATTTTCAGCCGGTGGCCGGGGTTGTCCGGTCCACGGATCTGCGGCTTCAGTTGTTTCGGTCAGGGGTTGTGCAGGCGTTGTTTCTGTCACGATGACCGGCGTGGCGTCAGGTGTTTTCGGCGTGACGGTAATGTTGTGGACAGGTGCGGGAGCGGGTTCATCCAGAATAACCGGTGTGGTGGCCGGCTCAGTATTTGCGGTCTGCTGAGCGGCTTCTGCCTGATCTGCTGTGTGCGGGGCAGGCTCAGGGCGGGTGTGCTGTTGTTCTGCTGTCAGTCTGACAACATGCTGTTCCAGGGTTTTGATCCGCTTGCTCTGCTGTAACAGGCTGGCAAATAAATAGCCGATGAGTGCGCCGATGACGGCACCGGGAATTTCCAGCATTAACAGCCCCAGTACGGCGCCGCTGATCAGCAGTATCCAAAGCATCGTTATTCATCCTGTTTAACGGTTTTATCCTGCGAGCGTCGATCAATATACCATTTCAGATAGCGGCTGGGGATTTTCCCTTGCAAGCTGTTGTTATGTCGATTGAATCTGTTCATGTGAACCGGGGAAATATTCATACATAAGGATGAGATTTTGCGTATTTTCCCGGTGGCAACCGCTATAATTATGCCGCGCTGTGAGTAGGGTCTCAGCGCAAACCTGAATGGTCAGGTTCAGAGCGTTTACGGTAACTGCTTAATTACCGTAAAGCGGTTCTTTAGGATCTTTGAGTGGTGAAAACTGGCAATTTTGCTCCGATTAATTGTCGTATTTTATCCATACCGGAGGTTCTGCCACTAAGGCCATTTGCTTCGGAACTGTCCCTGAATATGTTTTGCCGTGTTTGATCCGGTGCTGCAAACCCTTCGTACTGCCCCGTGACAGAGGGCGTTACGGCGGGTGTCGTAAATTCGCACCCGGGCGACGTGTACAAGCATATGTTGAGGCGTGAGGGCGTTAATATTGGCAGCATTGGGAGTTGTCTTCGATGTCCTACCACTGATGCTACGCAGATTATGCTGTGTTTATCTCCCGAAAGTCGCCGAATTGCTCAGCCATGAGCAGGGGACAATAAGAATAAATTAAAATTTGAGACGTATTCATTTCGCTGAAGCGAAAGGTGCTCTCTATGTTACTCGGCTGTAAGGCTAGGAGACTTCAATGTTTACAAAAATGACCAGATTCAGGGTTATGATGATGTTGTTTGGGCGGCGATTGAGAAAGAGACTCAGCGTCAGGAAAATCACATCGAACTGATTGCTTCAGAAAACTACACCAGCCCACGCGTTATGCAGGCTCAGGGTTCTTCTCTGACTAACAAGTACGCTGAAGGTTACCCTGAGAAGCGTTATTACGGTGGTTGTGAGTACGTTGACGTTGTTGAACAGGCAGCGATCGAACGTGCTAAAGAACTGTTTGGTGCTGACTACGCGAACGTACAGCCACACTCCGGTTCTCAGGCAAACGCTGCTGTTTACATGGCGCTGTGCGAGCCGGGCGACACTGTTCTGGGTATGAGCCTGGCACACGGTGGTCACCTGACTCACGGTTCTCACGTAAACTTCTCCGGTAAAATCTACAAAGCAGTTCAGTACGGTCTGAACGAGCAGACTGGCGAAATCGACTACGATGAAGTTGAAGCGCTGGCAATGGAACACAAGCCTAAGATGATCGTGGCTGGTTTCTCTGCTTACTCCGGTGTTGTTGACTGGGCGCGTTTCCGCGAAATCGCTGACAAATCTGGCGCTTACCTGTTTGTTGATATGGCACACGTTGCCGGTCTGGTTGCTGCTGGCGAATACCCTAACCCGGTTCCTTACGCTGACGTTGCAACTACAACGACTCACAAAACTCTGCGTGGTCCACGTGGCGGTCTGATCGTTGCCAAGTCTAACCCTGATCTGGAGAAGAAGCTGAACGGTGCTGTTTTCCCGGGTGGCCAGGGTGGTCCTCTGATGCACATCATCGCGGCGAAAGCGGTTGCTTTCAAAGAGGCGCTGGAGCCAAGCTTCAAAGCTTACCAGCAGCAGGTTAAGAAGAACGCTTCTGCGATGGCTGAAGTATTCATCGAGCGTGGCTACGAAGTTGTTTCCGGCGGTACGCAGAACCACCTGTTCCTGCTGAGCCTGATCAAACAGGGTCTGACCGGTAAAGATGCAGATGCTGCTCTGGGCCGTGCTCACATCACTGTGAACAAGAACGCTGTTCCTAACGACCCACAGTCTCCATTCGTAACTTCTGGTCTGCGTATCGGTTCTCCGGTAGTGACTACCCGTGGTTTCGGTGAAGCTGAATGTCGTGAACTGACTGGCTGGATCGCTGATCTGCTGGACGTTCTGAACCAGCCTGAAGCGCTGGAAAAAGAAATTATTGAAGTTCAGGGTAAAGTAGAAGCTCTGTGCGCTAAATTCCCAGCGTACAAGTAAGCTCTTTTACTCTTCATGCCGGCTCCTGTTCTGGAGCCGGTTTTGTAATCTAAGAGGCCTGGCGCAGATCCCTGCGACCGACCAGGCAACAAATCGGAGCTGATGATATGCAGCATTATTCAGGTTTCGGGCTGTTTAAGCACAGCTTGAGTCACCACGAGAATTGGCAGCGCGCCTGGCGCAACCCTACGCCAAAGAAGAAGTATGACGTCATCATTATCGGTGGTGGTGGTCATGGTCTGGCGACGGCTTATTACCTGGCGAAGAACCACAATGTGACCAACGTAGCGGTTATCGAGAAGGGTTATCTGGGTGGTGGTAACACCGCACGTAACACCACTATCGTACGTTCTAACTACCTGTGGGACGAAGCAGCTCACCTGTATGAGCACGCCATGAAGTTGTGGGAAGGTCTGTCACAGGATCTGAACTACAACGTAATGTTCTCCCAGCGTGGTGTACTGAACCTGGGTCATACCCTGCAGGATATGCGTGATATCGAACGCCGGGTAAATGCTAACCGTCTGAACGGCATTGATGGTGAAGTGGTTGATCCGCAAACCATTAAAGAAATCGTGCCACACATGGACTGCTCTGATAATGCCCGTTACCCGATCATGGGTGCTTCCTGGCAGCCACGCGGCGGTGTAGCCCGTCACGATGCTGTTGCATGGGGCTTTGCCCGTGGTGCGGACTCCTTCGGTGTTGATCTGATTCAGCAGACCGAAGTGCAGGACCTGATTATTGAAGATGGCACCATTGTTGGCGTGAAGACCAACCGCTACGGTGACATCATGGCAGACCGCGTAGGGTCTGTTGTAGCCGGTAACTCCGGTGTGGTTGCCAAGATGGCCGGCTTCGAGCTGCCACTGGAATCTCACCCGTTGCAGGCAATGGTATCCGAGCCGATCAAGCCGATCCTGGATACAGTTGTAATGTCTAACCACGTACACGGTTACTGCAGCCAGTCCGATAAGGGCGACCTGGTAATCGGTGCGGGTATCGACGGCTATGTTGGTTACGGCCAGCGTGGTTCTTTCCCGACTATCGAGCACACTATGCAGGCGATCGTTGAGATGTTCCCAATTTTCAGCCGGGTACGTCTGAACCGTCAGTGGGGCGGTATCGTAGATACCTGTCCGGATGCCTGTCCGCTGATTACCGAAACGCCTGTGAAGAACCTGTTCTTCAACTGTGGCTGGGGTACCGGTGGCTTCAAGGCGACACCGGGTGCGGGTCATGTCTTTGCTGACATGCTGGCCAACGGTGAAGCAAACGAAATGGCGAAGCCGTTCAGCATGTACCGTTTCCATAACGGCGCACTGATTGATGAGCACGGCGCTGCCGGTGTTGCGCACTAAGGGAGAGAACTGACATGTTATATATCTACTGCCCGCATTGTGGCGAGCACCGCGAAGAAGAAGAGTTTCACCCGAAAGGTCAGGCGCACATTGCGCGTCCGTTAGATCCGGATAACTGCACCGATAAAGAATGGGGTGAGTACCTGTATTTCCGTAAGAACCCACGTGGTCTGCACCACGAACTGTGGGTACACGCTGCCGGTTGTCGTAAGTTCTTCAACATGACCCGCGACACCGTGACATACGAAATTAAAGAAGTTTACAAGATTGGCGAACAGCCATCTGTAGTTGCTGACAGTTAAGGAGCGGATTCATGACACAGCAAAACCGCCTCCAGTCCGGAGGACGAATCGACCGTTCAAGTCCTTAACCTTTTCCTACAATGGTCAGGAATTTAAAGGTTACCAGGGCGACACACTGGCATCTGCGATGCTGGCGAACGGCATCGACGTAATTGGTCGTAGTTTTAAGTACAGCCGCCCGCGTGGTATCGTTGCTGCCGGTGCTGAAGAGCCGAATGCGGTAATGCAGCTGGGTGCGACTGAAGCAACTCAGGTACCTAACGTACGTGCTACTCAGCAGGAACTGTTCCACGGTCTGGTGAGCAAGTCGACTAACGGCTGGCCGAACGTAGACACCGATATCATGAGCCTGCTGGGCAAGGTCGGTGGCAAGATGATGCCTCCTGGCTTCTACTACAAGACCTTCATGTATCCGCAGTCTATGTGGGATACCTATGAGAACCTGATCCGTAAAGCAGCCGGTTTAGGCCGTTCGCCGCTGGAAACTGATCCGGATACATACGACAAGGTTAACCAGCACTGCGACATCATGATTGTCGGTGCCGGCCCTGCGGGTCTGGCTGCTGCACAAACTGCTGCACGCAGTGGTGCCAGCGTCATCATCGCTGACGAACAGAGCGAATTCGGTGGCAGCCTGCTGAGCAGCAAAGAACTGCTGAACGGCAAGCCAGCCGGTGACTGGGTTGCTGAAGTTGTTGCTGAGCTGGAAGCGGCTGACAATGTGCTGGTACTGCCACGTTCTACTGTGAACGGCTACCACGATCACAACTTCCTGACGATCCACGAGCGCCGTACTGACCACATCGGTGATCTGGCGCCTGCCGGTCAGGTGCGTCAGCGTCTGCACCGTGTCCGTGCTAAGTGGGTTGTTCTGGCAACCGGTGCGCACGAGCGTCCGCTGGTATTCGCGAATAACGACGTACCAGGCTGCATGGTTGCGAATGCGGTATCTACTTACATCAACCGCTACGGCGTTGTACCGGGTAAAGAGCTGGTACTGATGACCACCAACGATAACGGCTACCAGGCTGCTATCGACTGGGCGGAAGCCGGCCGTAAAGTTGTTGCAATTGTCGATACCCGTCAGTCACCTGCCGGTGACCGTATCGATGCTGCCCGTAAGCTGGGTATCAACATCATTACCGGTTCTGCAGTGATTGAAGTGCAGGGCAGCAAGCGTGTTACCGGTGTCAGCGTTGCGCCAATCAGCAGCGATGGCAGCATGGTAAGCGGTTCTGTTCAGCGTCTGAGCGTGGACACTGTTGCCAGCTCCGGTGGCTGGAGCCCGGTTATTCACCTGTCCTGCCACACTGGCAGCCGTCCGGTATGGAATGAAGAAATCGTTGGCTTCCTGCCTGGCCCGACTGTTCAGAAGCAGCTGGTTGCCGGTGGTATCAACGGTAGCTACGCGACCGGTAAAGCGATGGGTGAAGGTGTTGAAGCCGCAAACAGCGCGATTGCTTCCCTGAACCTGGATGCTGTATCTGTTGACCTGCCAACCACTGAAGAAGTGGCTGAAGGTCCTGTACAGACACTGTTCCACATCCCTCACACTAAGCCGACTTCAGCTGCACCTAAGCAGTTTGTTGACTACCAGAACGATGTAACTGCATCGGGTATCGAACTGGCGTGTCGTGAAGGTTATGAGTCTATCGAGCACGTTAAGCGTTACACCGCAATGGGCTTCGGTACTGACCAGGGTAAGCTGGGTAACATCAACGGTATGGCGATTGCAGCGAAGACGCTGAACAAGAGCATCCCGGAAACCGGTACGACTATTTTCCGTCCTAACTACACACCGGTAACTTTCGGTGCGCTGGTTGGACGTGACTGTGGTGAGCTGTTTGATCCTGAGCGCTACACCGCGATGCACAAGTGGCACCTGGAAAACGGCGCCAAGTTTGAGGACGTAGGTCAGTGGAAACGTCCATGGTACTTCCCGAAAGCGGGTGAGACCATGCAGGAAGCGCTGAACCGTGAATGTCTGGCGACCCGTGAGAGCGTCGGTATTCTGGATGCATCCACACTGGGTAAAATTGATATTCAGGGTAAAGATGCCCGTGAATTCCTGGGCCGTGTTTACACCAACCCATGGGCCAAGCTGGCGGTCGGTAAGTGCCGTTACGGTCTGATGTGTGGTGAAGACGGTATGGTCTTCGATGACGGTGTAACTACCTGTCTGGGTGAGAACCATTTCCTGATGACCACCACTTCCGGTGGTGCGGCACGGGTATATGAGTGGCTGGAACTGTATCATCAGACTGAATGGCCTGAGCTGGAAGTTTACTTCAACACAGTAACCGATCACTGGGCGACCATGACGATTTCCGGTCCGAACAGTCGTAAGCTGCTGGAAGAAGTCTGCACCGATATTGATCTGTCTAACGAAGCCTTCAGCTTCATGGACTGGAAAGCGGGTACGGTTGCAGGTGTTCCTGCACGGGTATTCCGGATTTCCTTCACCGGTGAACTGTCTTACGAGATTAACGTTCAGGCGAACTACGGTCTGCAGGTTTGGGAAAAACTGTTCGAGCACGGTGAGAAGTACAACCTGACGCCTTACGGTACTGAAACCATGCACATTCTGCGTGCAGAGAAAGGTTTCATCATCGCCGGTCAGGATACTGATGGTTCTGTTCACCCGCACGATCTGGGTATGAGCTGGTGCGTATCTGACAAGAAGCCGTTCAGCTATATCGGTAAGCGCGGTATGAAGCGTGAAGACTGTGTCCGTGAAAACCGTAAGCAACTGGTGGGTCTGAAGACTAAAGATCCGATGGTTGTTATTCCGGAAGGTTCGCAGGGTGTGTTTGATAAGAATGCGCCAATCCCGATGCCAATGGTTGGTCACGTAACGTCCAGCTACTACAGTGCCGTTCTGGGCCACAGCATTGCCATGGGCTTTGTGAAAGGTGGTCTGAACCGTATGGGCGAAACCGTTTACTATCCACAGGCGGATGGTAGTGTCATTGAGGCTGAAATTTGCAGCCCGATCTTCCTTGATCCTAAAGGGGAGCGTCAGAATGTCTGATAACGAAGTATTTGCAGCGGTTATGAACCAGCTGCCGGATGCCAGCATCCCAGGTTACTCGCCGCTACATCACGCGGATCTGGAAACACTGGCTAAGCAAGGCCCACAGCAGGGCGGTGTTCACCTGCGTGAACACGCACTGTTAGGTCACCTGGTATTGCGCTGCAACCCTGAAAACCCGGAGCACCTGGCGGGTGTTGAGCGGGTTCTGGGCGTGGCGCTGCCGTTAGAGCCGCTGTCTTCAGTAACCGAAGGCAACGTTACTGTAATGTGGACCTCTCCGGATGAGTGGATAGTCATCGTTCCGGGTCTGGAAGCGTTTGATTACGAAACTAAGTTCCGTGCAGAAATGTCCGGTCACTACTCGCTGGTTAACGTCAGCGGTGGTCAGACGCTGGTGGAAGTATCCGGTGCTAACGCTGTGGATATGCTGAAGAAGTCCTGTCCGCTGGATTTCAATGCTAAGAAGTTCCCGGTGGGTAAAGTAGCCGGTACTGTATTCGCCAAAGCAGGTGCTGTTGTGCGCCGTACCGGTGAAGACCGTTTTGAGCTGATTATCCGTCGCAGCTTCGCTGACTACCTGTGGCTGTGGCTGCAGGACGCCAGCCGTGAGTACGGACTGGTGATCGAAGCGTAACAGGCTTTAGTTGCTGCTAAAGAAATGCCGGGCTGTTCAGCCCGGCATTTTTGTTTGTGGTGGATTATCCGCCGCAGCTTCGCACTTTTCAGAAGAGCTTTGCCTGTGGCTGTGGCTCTGATTGTGATGACAGTACGCCAGCCGTGAGTACGGACGACTCATATTTAAAGAGCACCGAAGCGTAATACTCTTCAGTTTCGCTGCTAAAGAAATGCCGGGCTATTCAGCCCGGCATTTTTGTTTCTAAAGCTGATCATTCATCGCAGCTTCGCACTTTCCAGCAGAGCTTTGCCTGCGGCTGTGGCTGCATGACGCCAGTCGTGAGTACGGACTACTCATATTTAAAGAGCACCGAAGCGTAAAGGCTTTAGTTGCTGCTAAAGAAATGCCGGGCTGCTTATTTTGATATAAGTGCCCGGCATTTTTGTTTGTGGCGGATTATCCGTGGCTGTCTCGTACTATTTCTGAGACTAAGGTAGGAATCAGAGGGCCTTTGCTCCTCAATCTGAGATAAAAGGGGCAATCACGTGCTTGATAAGGCTTTTGACTCTGGGGTAGCGTAGTGCCGGGCTTTCAGATACGGCTACAGACAGCCGTCACTTATCGCGTTTTGCACGCTGCATTCTTCGTTACATGACGCGGAATCAGGGATGAGTCTGAAGCCTGTATCAGAACAAGAAACTACTATGCTGTCGCAAAGCTAAGAGGTCGGACAAAGAATGTATAGCCATATTGCAGGTGGAATCGACAAAGCGCTAAGGGCCTTGGGGGCTAAAACCCTGAACGCTCAGTTTATGTTGTCTTATGCGTTAATTTTCTTACTGGCAGCAACCGCTGCTGTTTCCCTGTACATGAGTATGGCGATTAATCCGGAAACGATTAATGACGCCGGCCGCCAGCGTATGCTGAGCCAGCGGATAGCCAAAGAAGCCTTGCTGGTCGCGGCGGGTGTTGAACAGCAGACCGCACTGGCGAGTACGATCCAGTTATTTGAAAGCTCTCACCGGACAATTCTGGATGGTGACAAAAGCCGCGGCATGAATCCGATTACAGATCCTGCCATTGTTGCTCAGATGCAGCATGTCGAAGGCCTGTGGAAAAGTTATAAAGCCGTCATTAATCAGCATGTGGCGAACCCGGGTGAGCAGACCCTGAAGCAGATACAGCAACAATCGCCGGTGGTGCTGAAAGAGATGAATAAAGCGGTAGGTATGATGACCACCGCAGCCAATGAAACGGTCAGAACTCAGTTACTGATTGCTTTTGTCTGCATCATCGTGATTCTGGTACTGGTGGTGCTGGGCCGTCAGTTTGGTCTGACCATGCTGATGAACAACATTGAGCGTCTGCGTAAACGTATGTCTGAAGTGGGTAACGGCGACTTCTCCCACCGCTTTAACGTTGACCATGTGGATAACGAAGTAGGCCAGCTGTTTAATTCCTATAACGAGATGCTGGAACATGCCAGTGAGTTACTGGATGTAGTGCAGCGTGTATCTGCGAACACCGAAAATCATATGGAAGAAATGATCCGCCTGACCAATGCGGCGGATGAAGGTGTAGCCCGTCAGTATGAAGATATCGAACTGGTTGCCACTGCCATGACTGAAATGGCAGCGACGGTGCAGGAAGTGGCCAGTAACACCAATGAAGCAGAGAAAGCAGCCAGCACCACCGGTGAACAGGCTAAACATGGTGGCGATGTGGTTAGCCAGGCGGATGCTCAGGTTCAGCAGATGCTGCAAAGTATTCAGCGTACCTCTGAACAGATTCAGCAGCTGAAAGATGAAACCATTGAAGTGGGTAAAGTGACTTCCGTGATTGATGACATTGCGGAACAGACCAACCTGCTGGCGCTGAATGCTGCGATTGAAGCGGCCCGTGCCGGTGATCAGGGCCGTGGTTTTGCGGTAGTGGCAGATGAGGTCCGCACCCTGGCGCAGCGCACTCAGGAATCCACAACACAGATCCAGAACATTGTGGGTGAACTGCAGCGGATGGCTGAGCAGTCAGTAACCACGATGGAAGAGAATAATCAGTTGGCCCAGCGCAGCAGTGAGCTGTCGGTTGCGGCAGCGGATTCCCTGCGGGAGATTATCTCCTCTACGGATACCATTTCTTCAATGAACGTGATGATCTCCAGCGCGACGGATCAGCAAAGCAGCGTGGCGAATGACATTGATCAGCGGGTGGTGAATATCACCAATGTAGCGGCGGAAACCAAGACTGAAACTCAGATGGTGGTAACAGCGATTCAGGAGGTTCGTGAGAATCTGCAGGAACTGAATCAGCTGACCCAGCGGTTTAAGTTACGCAACTGACCGATACTTGCTGTTATAGTTAAAAAGCCGGACTCTGATCCGGCTTTTTACATTCTGAACCGCTGGAGTTTTCCGGATGACAGATAAACAGGCAAGGCAGTGTTTCGTTCGCCAGAGTAGTTTTGATGAATTGCTGGATGATCTGACCCCTGCACAGCAGACAATATGCACAGTGCTCCGTCAGCAGGTGCTGGCATTGCCGGAATTCCTCAGTGAAGTGGTCTGGCGGGCGCAAAAACGCGTAACCTATGGATTAATTAGGGGCGATGCCGCGGTGGCGGACAATTTTGCCTATATCAGTATTGATCATGAGGTCCGCCTGGGATTTTATTATGCCGGGGCGCTGGATGATCCGGCAGGATTGCTCAGCGATCAGGGAACTGTGGTGATAGCCAATAGTAAAACAGGGACGCAAGCGGCGCTGGCTGATTTGCTGATGGCAGCCCTGTTACAGAGGAAACATGCGTGAGGAGATGCTTGTGAGCACTGCTTTATTGCCGGATTTATCGGCGGCCTGCGACTGTGTGGTGTTTTTACTGGTGCGTGATGGTCAGATGCTGCTGGAAAAACGCGCCATGCATAAAACATCCGGGCCGGGGCTGCACAGCATTCCCGGTGGTCATGTTGAGTCCGGGGAGAGTTGTGAGCAGGCGTTGTTACGGGAAATGCAGGAAGAGCTGGGGGTACAGCCCTTACGCTGGCAGCATTTCTGTACCCTGTATTATCAGACCGCAGAGTTACAGCGTAATCATTATTATCTGGTGGATGACTGGCAGGGGATATTCAGTGCTTCGAGGCGGAGTCTCTGCACTGGGTTGGCCTGGATGAAACTGAACGGCTGGATGTGCAGGAGGACCGAATGGCCCTGCAAGCCTGCCGGCAACTGATGGCAACCGTGCGTGGTGCCGGTACCGCAAAGGAGACATAACATGGAACTGATGGTTTCACTGATGCTGATTGCAGGTGCGCTGCTGCTGGGAGCGATGAGCCCGGGGCCGAGCTTTATCGTGGTGGCCCGTGCAGCGGTCAGTCGCAGCCGTCGGACGGCGCTGGCGACTGCCGTGGGTGTTGGGGTCGGCGGTCTGATATTTGCTGTGCTGGCGTTATTGGGGCTGCAGGCGGTGCTGCAGAGTGTGCCGCAGCTGTATTTACTGCTGAAGGTTCTGGGTGGCGGTTATTTGTTGTATCTGGGCTGGAATATCTGCCGGGGAGCCGCCCGGCCATTGCAGGTTCAGACAGGCACCGCGAATCAGGATCGCTCTTCATGGCTGAAAGCATTTGCCACCGGCCTGCTGACGCAGCTGAGTAATCCGAAAACCGCACTGGTGTTCAGCAGTATTTTTGCAGCACTGTTGCCGGCAGAGCAGCCCGGGTGGTTTTCGGCGCTATTGTTAGTGGTGGTGGGAACACTGGAAATAGGCTGGTACTGCCTGATGGCGCTGGTGCTGTCAGCTCCGGTGTCACAGCAGGGCTATTTGCGGGGTAAGCGCTACTTTGACCGTATTGCCGCCGCCATGATGGGCGCGCTGGGCGTCAGGTTGCTGACGCACAGCGGGAGCTGAATTAAACCGCCGCCTGAGGTTTGGCAGGCTTTGGTAGGTAGTGCATGACGTAGCGCAGTGCTACATAACTGACCACTGCAGTGGCGATCCACAATTCCGCCTGAGCAATCATTTCTACCTGCCGGGTCAGTGTTGCATCAATATTCCGTTCGGCCAGGAAGCCTGCTGTTTTGAACAGCGCGGTTGCGCCGATCACCACCGGGAAGGTGAAGGCCGCATATGCGGGGCTGAACGGCAACCGCAGCAGTACAAAGAAGGCGATATAGACCACGGCAGTCATCAGCAGGGCGATGCCCAGCATGAAGAGTACAAACAGCATGGACGGCTCCGGAGTCAGGGCCAGATAGCCGGCCAGACACAGGTTAGGCGGCGCTGCCAGAATGGCGATGGTTGGTTTGGCTGTATCCATCACCGCTTCACTGAATATCAGCCGGAACAGCATCAGCGGAACCATGATCAGATAGGTGATGATCCCGAACTGCAGTAGCAGGTCTGCGGTAAACATGCAGCTTTCACCGGGACAGGTCAGCGCGCCGACAACCAGACCCACCGGTGGTACAAACCAGCTGGGCAGCATGTGTGAAATGTGAAACCGCTTTGCCCGGTTGGCAATGAAGATCAGTAAAAATCCTACATGCATGGCAATGGCGGAATACCAGATAAAGATTCCCAGGGTTTCATCCAGCATGCCCAAAGTTTTGCTGATCACCATCCAGGTCATCGCCAGTGTCGGTATGACCGAACCGACCACCGGATGGGCCAGTTCATTCAGAGCACTGCCGGATTGAGCAGGAATTTTGCCAGCAGGGTCAGGGCGATCAGCATGGCAATATAGGCTGCACCGGTCTGCACCAGGCCGCCGGCAGGCATCATGGAAGTTTCCCAGCACCATCCAAGGCTGGCAATGCCCAGGGCAAGGCCGGCAGCAGGGGTAGGGAAAGTCGCTAAGCGATGACGGGTTGCAGTAACCATGAGAAGTGTCCGGTTAAATTTAAGTTGCAACCATCATAGCCCGCTGGCTAGTATTAATAATATCTAAACATTTTCTACCTAAGGTTTTAATATTTTGAACATTAATGCACTGACGCTGAAGCAGTTACGGGCCTTCACCAGCGTTGCCCGGCTGGGCACGCTGACGGCGGCAGCAGAGGAATTGTCGCTGACTAAAGGCGCGCTTTCAGTGGCTCTGCATGAGCTGGAAAAGCAGCTGGGCCATCCGTTGTTTGATCGGGTTAAAAACCGTCTGGTGATGAATGCTTACGGGCAGCAGCTGCGGCCTCTGGCGGATGAGTTGTTACAGCGAACCATGACCATTGAGAGTCTGTTTGGACAGGGAACCTGGCCGGTACCCTGCATATTGGCGCCAGTTACACCGTGGGTGAACACTTACTGCCAATGCTGGTGGGTAACTTTATGCAGCGCCATGAATGCCAGCGGCCGCATCTGATTGTGGAAAATACTTCGCACCTTTGTCAGCTATTGGAAAGTTATGAGCTGGATCTGGCGTTGGTGGAAGGGCAGGTCAACTCTCCGTTGCTGACGGCCCGCCCCTGGTTGCAGGATCAGATGCTGGTGGTGGCGGCCCCGGCCATCCGCTGGCACAGCAGGCTGACTTACCGCTTAGCGCGCTGGAAGGTGAGAACTGGGTGGTGCGGGAAGCGTTTTCCGGTACCCGCGAACAGTTTGACCGCCGGCTGGCACCGCTGCTGGATAACTGGCAGCTGGGGCTGGAATTTAACACCAATACTGCGGTGATCAGTGCCGTGGCCAGTGGCATCGGGCTGGGATTTATTTCTGATCTTGCAGCGGCGGATGCGCTTTGCTGCGGGCGGATTGTACGGCTTGATCTGCAGCAGAACTGGACCCGGCAGTTACAGCTGGTATGTGCGGCAGATAAATATCAGACCCCGCTGATGGGGACTTTCATGGATTATGCATTGCAGTGGCAGGGCTTGCAGAATGGCTGATCCGGACAGTGATCAGGGCGGCGACTGCGCTGCCGAACTCCCTGGAAAGTGTTCCTTTTATGCGGTTTCAGGCAATAAGTTGTCTGATTGCGACGCATACACAAAGTAAGTAGTAAAGCCCGGTGAATTGCTTGTATTGATTCTGCTGCGACTTTAGGCTGATTTGCAGCATGTAGTGAGTATTTCAATCGAAATAGTTCTCTGCTATGCCCTTGAGGTAAAGGAAAGACGCAGTGCAATACAACAGGAAATAAACTGGCAGATCCCGTTACAGGCGGATTCTGAGGTGCCGCCATCCGGATTATCATCCGGCTGGTAATCAGATCACTCCGATACAGGTTCAGGTAGGTTAAAGCACGCTCAAGGTACTGATTTTTAGAGGGAAAAAGTCAGGTATTTAACCCCGTCGTGAGTCTGACAGGAGAGAAGAATGTTTTTATTCGTAATCTGCCGATACGTGTAAAGATGACGCTGCTGGTGCTGATACCACTGCTGCTGAGCATCAGTTACATTGCACGGGATCTGTACGGCAACTATGAGATCTACAAGGTTTTAGAGCAGGCTGAAGAAGTTTCAGAAGTCGCTTTTGTAGGTGCTCAGCTGGTACATGAGTTACAGAAAGAACGTGGTCTGACCACGGTGCACGTAGATACCAAGGGCAAAACAGACACAGCACCGATACGGGCTCAACGACAGTCAGTTGATAACAAAATTACCGAGTTTCAGGCCATTCTTAAGGCGGATGAAGCATCCATTATCAGCAACGGCCTGAAATCCAAAACCGATCTTGTAATTGAACAGCTTGCGACCCTTGGGGAGTTCCGCAGCCGGGTAGACCAGGTGGCGCAGGTGAAGATGAAGCTCAAAGAGTCTTTCACCTTCTACAACGATTTGAACCGTTCCCTGTTGGGTATTACCGCAGCTCTTTCCAGCTCTGCTAATGACACCGAGATCAGCCGTTTAGCCTCCGCGTATTATTACCTGCTGCAATATAAAGAAGCCGGTGGTCAGGAACGGGCGATGCTGGCAATTACCTTCGGTAAAGATAAGTTCAAGCCGTCTTCTATCCGTAAGAGTTTTAATCAGAATCTGGTGGCGCAGGAGTTCTACCTGTCGACCTTCAAAGAGTTTGCACCTGAGTCAGACATCACATTACTCAATGACACCCTGGTTGGCCCCAGTGTCGATAAAGTGGCTGAGCTGCGGGAGCTGGCAACCTATCAGAGCCGCAGCTTTGGGGTAGAACCGAAGGTCTGGGTGGATGCATCCACTGACCGGATTAACCTGCTGTATGATTTTGAACAGCAGATTGAAGCCAACCTGCATGCCGCAATTGAGACTAAAATTGATGCTCAGGTTGCCTGGCTGAGCACTCTGGTTGGTATTGCCGCGGTGGCGCTGTTGCTGACCATCCTGCTGAGTGTTTATCTGGTGCGGCTGATCATTAAGCAGATCAACCTGATTTCTTTTGCAGTGAACCGTATCAGTCAGCATTCCGATCTGACCCATGTGTGTGAAGCAATCAGCACCGATGAGCTGGGCGGTCTGGCCAATGAATTTAACCAGATGACCTCACACCTGAGCCAGCTGACCCGCAGTGTCAGCGGCGCGACTGAGCAGATTACCAGTGCCGTGGGTGGCATGCAGTCGATCTCTACCCAGGTGGATGACCGGGTCAGTGAAGGTATGCGCGAAACCGACAGCATTGCTGTATCGGTGCAGGAAATGTCTTCTTCGGTGATGGAAGTGTCTGAAAACTGTAATCAGGCGGCGGAGCAGTCTAAGCATGCGGTTGAAGCGGCCAACGAAGGCAGCACCCGGGTTAATGACGCCAATCAGGCCATGGGTGATCTGAACGAGCATATTAACCGCGCGGTAACCGTGATCAACCAGGTGGCGGACGACAGCAGCGAAATCGGCGGCATTCTGGATGTGATTAAGAGCATTGCCCAGCAGACAAACCTGCTGGCGCTGAATGCGGCCATCGAGGCTGCCCGGGCAGGCGAACAGGGCCGCGGCTTTGCGGTTGTAGCCGATGAGGTTCGCAACCTGGCACAGAAGACACAGCAGTCCACTGAGCAGATTGAAACCATGATCGAACAGCTGCAAAGCGGTAGTACGGAAGCGGTTAAGACCATGGAGCAGAGCCATCAGCGCACCACTGCCACCATGGAAACGGTGACGTCGATTCAGGATCAGCTGGAAAATATCATTAAGCAGGTAACCCTGGTGAATGATATGAACCTGCAGAACGCCGCTGCCACTGAGGAGCAGAGTGCGACGGTGAATGAGATCAACCGTAACATCGGTATGATTCAGGAGCAGTACAACAATACCAACGCTTCTGTCAGTGATCTGCGTGAGACTACTGAATCCATGCACAGCCTGTCTGATCAGCTGAGCGGTGAAGTGAGTCGCTTTAAGATCTGATAACCCTCAGGCTCTATATGCAACCAAAAAACCGCGCCATGGCGCGGTTTTTGTGGGCGGTGGCCGGGCTTTTCAGGGCTAGTTGAGCGCAACCAGTCCTTCATTGTCGATCCGGAAATTACGGCTGTGCAGCGGTGTATACACGGTGCCACTGCGCAACAGAATGATGGTCAGTTCCGGCATCAGATGGCGAATACCTTCCAGCATTTCCAACTGCTCATCCGGCGTTTTGTGTTCCAGAGCATCATGCAGAATGAGGATTTTGGGCCGTTTCACCAGGCAGCGTAACAGCTGGATATTCAGCTTGGCCGCTAGCGGGAGACGTTCGCCCCGGATACCCACCGGAGAAAGACCGATGGTGATCAGCACCAGTGATTCTGCGTCGTTGGCAATCAGGGCCTGTTCGACAATTTCCACCAGTTCTCCATGATTACCGTTATGATTCGGTGATACTTCAATGCCCCAGACAAGGTTTTCCATGACACTCAGTCTGGCGTTAATCCGGTTTTCGTTCAGCGGTTCAAGCTCAGTGAGAATCTTTTGTTTATCCTGCTCGATCAACCAGTGACGCAGTTCGACTATCTGTTTCTGCAGATCTGCGTGGATATGTTCTTCACCGGAGTCGACAATCCGTACCTTCAGGGCCATTTCCAGCAGGAACTCACAGGCCGGCAGATAATCCGGACGGCCGATGCACTGGGTCAGCTGATCACGGATGCACTCGCTGTCATACTGGCTGAGGTGCGGCTTCAGCTGGCCCTCAGGCCCCACTTCGCACAGCTCCTCAATGATGTTCTTGGAGACTTGCTCACCGGCATCCCGCAGGGGTTTATACAGGTTTTGCTGCTGCAGAATGCGGACAAACTCATCATTGCCGGTCAGGGCCCGGATCAGCGGTACCTCATCTTCTGACTTGATCAGACCAAAGCCGATATTTTCCAGCACGGACAGGTGCGGGTGGTAGCTGTTGATGTCGAAGCGCTTCACATAGTGGTCCAGCTGCTGGCTGTGCCACTGATGGGTCAGGTCGTTACGGGTCTCAATAAACTTTTCTTCGATGACTGTCGGCATATCCGTCGGGTCGAAATAGTCTTTCAGGCCCAGCTCAAATACCATCCGCCGGGAACCGATGGCCACCATCATTTCCTGCAGCCAGTTGCGCATTTCCCGCCAGTTTTCCACCCCGGCCATGTCGAAGTCTGTCCAGATATCGTGGGCGCTGGCCGGGCTGTTACCGGAGGCTTTTGCTTCTTCGATTTCAGTTAAACGTGCCGGTGTCAGGTCGGCGGTGTCTTCTTCAGGCGGTTTGCGGCGCAGACCATAGTTAATGTTCTGCAAGATAGTACCGTCAAACAGAATCGGTTCAGGTCCCGCATAGCTGACATTGCGGGTCAGGCGCTCGGTGGATATCTGGTTAATTTCCTGATCGCCATAGCTGATATAACCTGCTGCGGGACGGTCAGTACGCATCAGGCTTTGCGCCATTTTACGCAGCAAAAACGGACTGTTGGAGTGAATGTTAACCAGTTCGCCCTGTTTGACATCCAGGCTGATGTTCTGGGCAATGTATTCACCCCGGTCATTTGTCAGATACAGGCTGTTCAGGCTGACGTCGCCGTTGAGGCTCTGCGGTTCGTCTTCGATAGCCGGTATCGGCTGAATAATATCCGGTGGATCAAAGTTTTCCAGAATCTGTTCGTAGCGAATCTTGGCATCCTGATACTGCTGGTAGTACGCCAGAAGCTCTTCCAGGGGGCGACAAGGTCTTTGTAGGCGGTCAGGGCTGCTACCAGTGCGCCCATGCTCAGATGGCCCTGAATGACCAGCACGCCGCCAACCGCATAAAACATAATCGGTGGCAGCTGGTTGAGGAAGTTATTGATGAACTTCATCAGGAATTTTTGCTGAAAAATATTCAACCGGATGGTGAACAGCTTGCCCAGAATCTGGGAAAAATGTGCCAGATGATAGTTGTGGGTGCCGTAAATCCGGACTTCACGGTTGCCGTCGACACTCTCACCGATCTGGCTGGCCAGTACCCGTACCTGCCGCACCCGTTCTTTTTCAGGGCGTTCAGTTTTTCTGCATGCGGGGAATGATGTAGGCCTGCAGCGGGATCATTGAAATCGCCACGATGCCAAGAATCGGGTCCTGAACAAACATAAAGGTCAGGATGGTAATCATGGTGCCGCCCTGGAACAGGGGCTGGGCCAGACTGTCGCCGATAAAGCCGGCCAGCGGTTCCGTTTCAGAGGTGACAGTGGCGATTATTTCACCCTGAGATACCCGCTGGAACTGACCGGGAGGAAAACGCAGAACCCGCTCCAGCAGCAGGTAGCGCAGCCGGCGTACCATGCGTTCACCGATCACGCCCTTATAGGTGTTGATGCGCATTTTAAATGCACCGCTGATCAGTACGGTCAGCAGAAGCATGCCGCTGAGCAGCAGAAGGAATTCGATTGGCTGCCATTCCATGCCCAGAAAGCTACTGGTTTCGGCGCCATCGATTGCCCCGTTAATGATGGTTTTGGGCAGTTCAGGGACAGATAGAGGATCGGGAAAAATAACAGGGTCAGCAGCAGTACACGTATCTGATCACGCAAACTGTAGCGGTAAATAAACTGAGTTATACGACGATCCATAATGATTTCCCGGTGGCTTCGGCCCATAGATGGGGCTCAACACTCAGCCTTCAATAGCAGGCTGGAAAAATAACTGTCAGTTTTTGAAGATACGTCCATATAGCCTAGCAGCCAGCGTAGGCTAAATGGCCCGATTATATAAGATGTGACACGAAAAATTTTAATATGTGCATTTTCAGACGTGACAGAAACAAAGGACGTCAGCGCGCCGGTATCAGTTGATACAGAAGCGCTGGCTGTTGGTCTGTAGCTGATTGGCCAGTACGGCGAGTTCTTCACTGGCGTGGCTGGTTTCCCGGGTGGATGAGGAGGTTTCTTCCGCAACCCGCCGGATGTTGGTGATATTGCGGCTGATTTCTTCAGTGACTGCGCTCTGTTCTTCGGCAGCACTGGATATCTGAATATTGAAACTGCTGATTTCCCGGACGGCGCTGGCAATGCTGTTCAGGGCCTGGCTGGCGGCATCGCTCTGGGTCAGCACTTCGTTGCTTTGCTGCTGGCCAGCTTCCATGGCTGCCATGGCAGCCTCAGAACCCTGTTGCAGGTCTTCGATCAGGGTGCGGATCTGGTCGGTCAGGTTCTGGGTGCGGGAAGCCAGTTCGCGCACTTCATCTGCTACCACCGCAAAGCCTCTGCCGGCTTCCCCGGCCCGGGCGGCTTCAATGGCGGCATTTAACGCCAACAGGTTGGTCTGCGCTGCCACCGACTGAATGACATCCAGCGCGGCTGAAATGCCCTGGGAGCTCTGGTTGACGCCGGAGATGATGCTGGCGGTCTGGTTAACCTGCTGTTCCAGAGCCTGCATACCGCTGAGGTTATCGCTGACCACCCGGATCCCTTCATTGACCGCATTGGATGCGGTTTCAGCAGTCTGGCTGGCGTTTTCTGTTACATTGGCAACATCGCTGGCGGCACTGGCCAGCTGATTGATGGCGGTGGCGATCTGGTCGGTTTCATTGTATTGCTCGCTGACAGCGGCATTGCTCTGGGTTGAAATGGCTGACAGTTCTTCGGAAGCCGACGCCAGCTGACCGGATGCCATACAGACTTCTTCGATACTGTTACGCATAATACTGAACAGGTTATCCAGATCCCGGGACAGGTGCCCCAGTTCAGTATTGCCGGAAAGGTTAATACGGCGGGTCAGATCCAGATTGGTGGCGACATCATCAATGGTATTACGTACATGGTTGATACTGCGGATGATCTGGCGGCCAATCAGATAGCTGATCAGTAAAATCAGCAGGGTAGCAATGCTGCCAATGACAAGCACCAGGGTAATGGCCTGTTCCTCATGGGCTTCAGCCCGCTTGCCGGCGGCTTCTGTAAAAGCGCTCAGATCCAGCAATACCGTTTCAACTTTCTGATTGAGAATATCTTCTTCCTGTTCCACTTTACGGCTTAGCTGATCGGCTTCGGACAGGTTACCTGCGGCCAGTACCGTAAATACCTCATGGGCATGTTGTTCGTAGGCGCTGTGCATCTGAGCGATCTGGGCAAATTCGGCTTCAAACTGCTTTAGCTTTGCAAGGTCGCCCGGATTGGTGGCGTGTTCTTCTGCCAGGAGCACGAAGCTTTGTGCCTGTTTCAGGGTGCTGTCTACTGTCTGGCTGAGGCTGTCAAAGTGCTGGCGGGCTTTTTCAAAACCGGTTCGGGCATAGCTGTTGTCCTCCAGGGTCATCAGGGTGCCGTAGTGCAGGCTGCGTTCGAACTCAACGGACTGTTCCAGTTGTTTGAGGGCCGTTTCGGTGACCATGGAGGTCATTGGGATATCTTCTTCGGCAACGGCAACCAGCTCGTCCCGAATATTCAACAGCTGAACAGTGGTGCTGCTGATAACTGTAAGCAGAGCAATGATTGCCAGCGATGACAGGGTGATGAGCTGGTGTCTGATAGAGATGTTTTTCAGCAGGCGTTGCAGCATGACTATAGTCCTTTACGGTCAGATACAGAGTGGCCCGTAAAACACGGGCTGTAATAGGCTTAAGCTACAGCGTAGTAGGGATTTTGCCCCCGTCAAAAAATATTGGCAGTATTAAAATAATCGATACTCAGTTTGTGTAATGTTGCGATTCAAGCTTTTAAATCAGGCGGTTAGGCGAGCCGTTATGCGGTGTTGGCAGGCCGCTCACACCGCATTGAACAGTATCGCACTGAAGAGTTACTGCATTTCTTTCAGGAGCCAGTCGAGCAGAGCTTTGGCATTCGGGTTAAGCGGCTTGTGTTCCGGCGCAATAATATGAAACGGCTGATTGGTGGCAATCTGCTGTTCAAACGGGGCGACCAGTTTGCCCTGCTGGATCAGTGGTCCGACGATGTGTTGCCAGCCCAGCGCCAGCCCCTGACCTTCCATGGCTGCCTGCAGAACGATGGAGTAATCGTTGTAGGTTTCATCGCCCCGTGAACTGTGCGGTGAAAGATTGCAGTCATCAAAAAGTGCTGCCAGTTGTACCGGGAGTTATAGCGTTCCTCCAGATGAATCAGGGAATGTCATTAATGGCGGATAGATTGTGCAGCTGATGCTTGTAGGCAAATTCCGGACTGCATACGGGAGTCAGTACTTCTTCTGCAAACTGCCAGCGCTGAAAACCGGTTTCCGGGGCGAGTCCCAGTGGAATACACAGGTCGAAGCGGCTTTCCTGCAGGCCCTGATCTGTATCCTGGGTAATGCAGTGCAGCTGTACTTCAGGGTACAGGTGCTTAAAGCGGGCAATCCGGGGCATTAGCCAGTGACTGGCGACAGAGGTGGACACCAGCAGGGTGATTTTTCCGGCTGGGTATGGCTGAGTGCTTCTTCCAGCCCGAGCTGGATTTCCGCCAGCCCGCGCTGAATACGCCGGGCCAGTTTTTCACCCATTTCCGTCAGAATGACCCCTTGCGGGTTACGTTCAAAAGCTCTACGCCGAGGCGTTCTTCTAACTGGCGAACGCCATGGCTGATGGCCGGTTGGCTGACATTCAGGGTATCGGCGGCCTTGGTAAAACTGTTTTCCTGGGCGGCCAGATGGAAGGCCAGAATGGATCTGCTGGTTAGCAGGTGCATATTAATTTTTTCATATCGGGCATTATCACAAGGCTAGTGGCTAGCCCAGTCTAGCGCTGATAAATTGGTTTCACAAATCAGGAATTAGCGGTCAGTGCCATGAATTCAAATAATAATATACGCCCATCCCGTAACAGTCGCCGACGCCGTCAGGTTCGACAGGAAGCTGCCCCTCAGCCGGCTGCTGCATATATTCAGCGCAATATTCCCCATTACAATTTGCTGAGTGATGAGGGGCTGGAAGCCATTGAGCATCATGCGGAAATTATCCTGCATGAGTTCGGTATTCAGTTCCGGGATGATCCGGAAACGGTGCGGTTATTTGTGGAAGCCGGTGCTGAAGCGAAAGGGGATATTGTGCATTTTCCTCCGGGGCTGATCCGCAAGCTGATTGCCACCGCACCCGCTGAGTTTACCCAGCACGCCCGTAATCCGGCCCGTACTGTGCAGATCGGCGGGAATAATACGGTGCTGGTGCCGGCCTACGGCTCGCCATTTGTGTATGACCTGGAGAAAGGCCGTCGCTACGGATCACTGGAGGATTTTCAGAACCTGGTGAAGCTGGCCTATATGAACCCGTATCTGCATCACAGCGGCGGTACGATTTGTGAGCCGGTGGATGTGCCAGTGAATAAGCGTCATCTTGATATGCTTTACAGCCATATGCGTTATTCAGATAAAGCGTATCTTGGTTCAATTACCTCGCCGGAACGGGCGGCAGATTCAATAGAGATGTCAAAGATTCTGTTTGGCGATGATTTTGTGGATAACAACTGTGTGGTGATGGGCAATATTAACGCCACTTCACCACTGGTGTTTGACGGCGATGTTACCCGGGTAATCCGTACCTATGCCGCTGCCGGGCAGGGTATGGTGATATGTCCGTTTGTGCTGGGCGGGGCGATGGGGCCGGTAACACCGGCGGGTGCGGTTGCTCAGGCGCATGCAGAGTCGCTGATTGGCGTCGCCCTGACTCAGATTGTCCGTCCGGGAGCGCCGGTGATTTACGGTAACTTCCTGACCACCATGTCATTACGTAACGGTTCGCCGACCTTTGGTCAGCCGGAAGCCAGCCTGGCGTATTTTGCCATTGGTCAGCTGGCCCGCCGGGCGGGTTTACCTTTGCGTTGCGGCGGTTCGTTTACGTCATCCAAGGTATCTGATTTTCAGGCCGGGCAGGAAAGTGCGGATGCACTGATGCCAGCGCTGCTCTCCGGTGCCAACTTTGTGCTGCATTCGGCAGGCTGGCTGGAAGGTGGCCTGACCATGGGCTTTGAGAAATTTATGCTGGATGCCAACCGGCTGGGCATGATGGCGAAGATGATGGGCGGTATGGCGCTGGATGAGAATGCCTTTGCGCTGGATTCGTACCGTCAGCGTACCGAGCATAATGAACACTTCCTGGGTACTGCCCATACCATGGCCAACTATACGGATGTGTTTTATGAGTCGAATACGGCAGATGCCAATTCTTTTGAACAGTGGGAAATAGAAGGCAGTAAAACCGCCGAGCAGCGTGCCCATGAGCTGTTTAAGAAGCAACTGAGCGAATATCAGGCACCGGAGATTGATCCGGCGGTGGATGAGGCGTTGCAGGCTTATATTGCTACCAAGAAAGAGTCGATGCCGGACCGCTGGTATTGAGCAGGTTGTGGGGATAACAAACGGGCATAAAAAGGCTGATCCGGTAACGGCTCAGCCTTTTCTAATATCGCGGTTGCGAAAATTACATGCCGTATTCTTCGTAGATCTCTTTCAGACCTGGCTTATTGGCAATGGCTTCTTCGCGGGTTAGGCCCTGAAGCTCGTGCGGGAATACCAGCCAGTCAGAAGATTCGTGGATGAAGTAATCCGGAACCAGACCGTCAGTCTTGTTATTCGCCGGCTTGTACCATGGGGTAGCAATGCGGATGTCGTGTGGCGTGTTCAGACGGGCTTTTTCTTTCAGCGTCTTGATCACAGCTTCAACACTCAGACCGGTATCAAATACATCATCGACAATCAGCAGTGAGTCCGGGGCATTCACGTTACGGATCAGGTAATCCAGACCGTGTACGCGGACTTCTTTAGCACGGGAATCGATGCCGGTGTAAGACGAGGTACGGATCGAAATATGGTCGGTTTTTACATCCAGGGTTTCCAGCAGTTCCTGTACGGCGATGCCCACAGGTGTACCCCACGCCAAACACCGACGATGAAGTCAGGACGGAAACCACTGTTGTACACCTCAATTGCCAGACGGAATGAATCTTCCAGCAGCTCCTGAGCGCTTAAATATACTTTGTTAACCATAATCGGGCCTATCTTCTGCTGACCGGGGATCTTCCCGGTGCCGCTGAATTTTTAAGTGGGGTTCTGCCAGAGTCAATTCTGCCCGGCGTCTGTTAATCAGATGCCGTTACTGAGACCAGTAAAGGAAGAGCGTCGCTTCAGGCGTGAACAAATACGACATTATAGTGAATAACCTTTGCGCTGTAAGCTTGATGTGGGCAGTTTTTGTATTTTTACCATCTGGTATGACCAACAGTCTTGTATCTCGAAAGCACTCCCTATAGCCTTAGCCGCTTTTTCGGGCAGTGCTTTTGGGGCGGGTAAAAATAACCATAAAACCGGCTGCAAACTGACGGCAATAACAATAATCAGCCTTAAGCGACACCATTCACCGCGACGATAAAATTTTCCATTTCTGAGAAGGATGACTGAGCATGCAAGCTCTGATGAGTTATTTCAAAATCGCTGAACGTGGCAGCGATATTAAAACCGAGATCCGGGCGGGTATTACCACCTTCCTGACCATGTCTTATATTCTGTTTGTAAACCCGCAGATCCTCAGTCTGGCGGGCATGCCTGCTAACGACGTAGCGATTGCGACGGCGCTGGCAGCGGCAATTGCCACCATGATCATGGGTATCTTTGCGAACTTCCCGTTTGCACTGGCACCGGGCATGGGCCTGAATGCTTACTTCACCTTCGGGGTGGTAAAAGGCATGGGCGTTGACTGGCAGATCGCGCTGGTGGCGGTTTTCCTGGAAGGTCTGATCTTTATGGCACTGGCAATGACCGGTGTACGTACCAAACTGATCAATGCAATTCCCCAGTGCATTAAGATTGCGACCATGACCGGTATCGGCCTGTTTCTGGCCATTATCGGTTTTCAGGGTGCGCAGCTGACGGTTGACCACCCGGCAACACTGGTAACCCTGGGTAACCTGCATGATCCGGGGTGCTGCTGGCGCTGGCGGGTATTGTGCTGATTTCTGCACTGATGATCCGTGAAGTGAAAGGCGCGATTCTGATCGGAATCGTGACAGTTACCCTGATTGCATGGTTTACCGGTCTGGCACCTGCCCGGAAAGCATTGTGGCAATGCCATCCCTGCCGAAAGAAACCTTCATGGCGCTGGATTTCTCCCAGATCTTTAATGCCACGCTGATCACTGTAGTGATCGCCTTCCTGTTTGTGGATATCTTCGATACCGCCGGTACCCTGATGGGCGTTGGCCGTCTGGGGGCTTCCTGAACCTTAAAGGTGAGCTGCCGGGCGCAGACCGTGCCTTTATGGCGGATGCCACCGGTACCACTGCCGGTGCATTAGTGGGAACCAGCACCGTAACCACTTACATTGAGTCGGCTACCGGTATTGAAGAAGGTGGCCGTACCGGTCTGACCGCGGTGGTTGTGTCCATTCTGTTCCTGTTGTCACTGTTCTTCACGCCGCTGTTTACGGCTGTACCGGCGCTGGCAACGGCCCCGGCACTGATTGTGGTGGGTGCGATGATGATGTCTGCCGCCCGTGAAATGGACTGGACCAAGCTGGAAGATGGTGTTCCGGCTTTCCTGACCATCATTGCGATGCCGTTCACTTACTCTATTGCCCACGGTATCACCCTGGGTGTGATTTCCTTTGTGCTGATCCGGATTCTGACCGGCAAGCTGAACGAGATCCATCCGCTGATGTGGGGTCTGGCGGTTGCGCTGGTTGCCTACCACGGGTTTATGTAAGCCGTTGAGTGATATAAAAATCCCCGCTGTTGCGGGGATTTTTTGCTTTTAACAGCGCTTGTAAAGAGCGCCTTTTAATAGGGCAGGGAAGAGCTGATCAGGTCGAGACGGATGCGGCGCTTTTCGCCGTCCGGTGTATCGGCGATCAGGTATTCTTCGCTGTTACTGATTTCAATGTCCATGAAGCGGAGCGTTTCGATGTGTTCTCCGGCATCATCATGCCAACTGACGATGTGTTCAGCCTGGCGCATGCAGGCCAGTTCATAACCGTCGTGCAGTTCACACTGAATGGGTTGATAGTCTTTCATAGTGTTCCTTAGCCGGTCTTGTCAGAGAGCCGGGCTCAGAGGCGGTAGCCTACTTTGAGGGTTACCTGATAGTGGCCGACCTTGCCGCCAACGATATGGCCGCGGGTTTCGGTGACTTCAAACCAGTCCAGATGGGTGAGGGTTTTGTTACATTCGGCCAGCGCGTTTTCAATGGCGTCTTCAATGCTGGTTTTGGACGAGCCGACAATTTCTACTTTCTTATATACATGATCAGACATCTGTGTCTCCTCAGGTCAGGGAATCTCGGAAAACCTGATCTCAGTGTACGCAGAATTTCACGTTATAGGCAATTGGCGGATGAATAAAGGCGGCCCCCGCTGCCTGGCTGGGGGAATGGCAGGGAGCCGCAGACCGGTCAGACGACCATGTCAACCTGCTGGACCGAGCCGGAACCTCCCGCTTCTGTCAGATAAAAGCCGGTGGCCCGAACCCGGCCATTGGTCTGGTTATCACTGCCTTTAATGTCGAACGGGGTTTCGGCAGATCCCAGATAAATCGCGCCGATGCCCCGATCAGCCAGTGACTCTAGCTTGTCTTCAGTGGTGGTTTTGGTCCACAGCTGGAGGCTGTCGAAGATACTGTCGTTTTCATCGATGTAGCCGTTGCCGTCTTCATCGTACTGGGCGAGATCGGCAAAACCGTCGCCACTGCGTGCGCCGAACAGTTCGCTGCCGTCGTTAATCACGCCGTCGTTGTTTTTATCCAGGGCCAGCATGGCGCTGTTGCCGTTCAGGTAGCTGATCAGTTCAGCGTCGCCGTCGGTGTCCAGGTCAAAGCTGTATTTCTCATCACTCAGGTCGGCGGCTTCCCCTGGAAGTTAATGATCAGCGGGTCAGCGAAGGTGACTTCTTTGGTCATTTCGAATTCCCGGGTTTCGGTGTAGCTGCGTTCCATCTTCAGTTGCATGGAAAGATCAAATTCACGGCCGTCGGCGGTTCTGACGATGCCGCAGCTGGAGAACTCCGTGCATTCATATTCAGACACGGTTTCTTTCATTTTGACCGTGACCTCAAGTTTGGCAGGCTGAATTTCTGGGGATTGTGGCGTTTCTCCGGCGTTTGCCTGCTGGATCTGACCAATCAGTGCCATGATGCTGCTGTTGTCTGTAGTGGCCGTAACCCGCTGGCCACTGACGGCCTGTAACAAACCCTGAAACAGGCGGTCGTGGGTCAGCTGTTGCTGGTCAGTAATCTGCTGTTGTTCCGCCGTGTCGCGAAAGCGGAAGCCTTCGTCGGTCATAATCAGAATGGACGGGGTAGTATTCTGTCCGTCGTCTTCCGTCTGGCTGTTATCAGTTGTCTGGGAAGTATTGGCCAGATCGCCCGGCTCAAAATAGTCTTTGGCATCGAGAAAAATTTACCGAACTGCAAGCCGCTGGTCAGTGATGCGCTGAAGCTGCGGGATTCGGTCTTTCATGACTTGCACTCAGATTGATGTAACTGGTGTCGATGATCATTGTCATACTCCGTGTCGTGCTGAAAATAGCACCCGTCCCGGTCGTCGCTGTCAGCCTTTGCAGGTCACCTTTACTCCATGGTTTCCTTATTTAGCGCGCAGGTTCCCCTGTGCCATCAGACTGAGCGGATAGCGGAAAACTGTCTGCAGGCCAGACGCCGGACGAGCATACCCCTGGGAAACGGAATCGGTGCCGGCCGTTTGCCGACAGATTCAACTGTTCCCATTTCTTCGGGCAAAGGGGGCTGTGACATCTGATAACGCAGATACCCCGGCTCGAAACTGTGCACTGAAAATTACAACTGGCGCGTGGCGTGCTGCTGCAGTCAGTTTTCTGGCTGCAAGGAGGCACCTGCCTGTCTGAGCGGTAAGTCTTTAAAACTTACCTGTAGTGGCCTAATGCGTTGATTTTCAATGTTTTATAGCTGCTTCTGTAAAAACGTCGTAATGCTTACTCCTGTGTGGATAACCTGTGCCGGCTGATAGCCCAACTGTCGGCGTCGCCTGTAGCTGCCGTTAGTTCGTTCATTTCAACCGGCCGTGCAGGTCGAAGTTAAAAACTGGCAAAAGGAATAAAGCAAAAAGCGGGCCTAAAACGAAAATTCTGTTATGCAAGAAAAATTTCTTATCGTGAAAACGAAAACAGGCGGGGATAAAACAGGGGTTCTGGATCCAGTAAGGTCGATAAGTTGGCCTTATCTGTGTCGATATTTGTCTAAAATGCGGCGATATTACGCACTTTTGCCCAGGGGATTCCGTTAGTCTGTAGGCTGGCGCTATTCGCTATATGACGTTTGGTATTAGTCGCGCCGGTACAAAAATATACATTTTTGTTTACGACGCTTGCCTTTTAAAAGTCTTAAGGCAGCATCGTGAAAAATAATTACAAATTTCACGAAGAGCATAACAATGACTAATATTTCATCTCCTGTGGATCCTAACGGTCTGCTTGAATATTCCGTGGTTTATACCGACCGTTCCCTGAACCACATGTCCAAATCTTTCCAGAGCGTGATGAACGATATTTCCCGCACTCTGAAATCTGTTTATCAGGCTGACGCTGTTGCTGTGGTACCCGGTAGTGGTACGTTCGGTATGGAAGCGGTTGCCCGCCAGTTTGCTAACAACAAGAAAGCGCTGGTTATCCGTAACGGTTGGTTCAGCTTCCGCTGGACTCAGATTTTTGAAATGGCTGACCTGCCATCCAGCTGTACAGTAATGAAAGCCCGTCAGACTGAAGAAGGTAGCCAGGCGCCTTTCGCACCGGCACCGATCGATGAAGTTGTGGCTGCAATTCATGCTGAAAAACCGGATGTTGTGTTTGCACCTCATGTAGAAACCTCTTCTGGCATGATCCTGCCGTCTGATTACATTCAGGCTGTTGCTGAAGCCGTTCATGCGGTTGGCGGCCTGTTCGTACTGGACTGCATTGCTTCCGGTGCGATCTGGGTAGACATGAAAGCCCACGGTGTTGATGTACTGATCAGCGCACCACAGAAAGGCTGGAGCGGTTCTCCTTGCTGCGGTCTGGTGATGATGAACGAGCGCGCCCTGGCTGTCCTGGAAACCACTGAAAGCAACAGCTTTGCCTGTGACCTGAAAAAGTGGCTGCAAATCATGAATGCCTACGAAGGTGGTGCACACGCGTATCACGCGACCATGCCAACCGATTCACTGGCCAGCTTTGCCCAGGTGATGAAGGAAACCGAAGAATACGGTTTTGATAAAGTCTGTGCTGCTCAGCAGGAGCTGGGTGACAAGATCCGTGCACTGCTGGTCAGCAAAGGCATTAAGAGTGTTGCTGCTGAAGGCTTCCAGGCACCGGGTGTTGTGGTTAGCTATACCGGTGATGCCGGATTCCAGAATGGCAGCAAGTTTGCTGCTGAAGGTATGCAGATCGCTGCGGGCGTACCCCTGCAGTGTGATGAACCGGCAGATTTCCAGACGTTCCGTCTGGGGCTGTTCGGTCTGGATAAGCTGTACGATGTTGATGCAGCTGTTGCCAAGTTTGAGCAAACTCTGGAGAGAGTTCTGTAAAGAACTGGAGTTTGTTCTACCGTCGCGGCGCTCATAGCTGAGCGCTCCGGGCACCTGCGGTGATCCCGCAGGCAGGCCCGGGAATCAGCGTTTTGTCACGCATTGCGGAATCTGCCGGTAGGTTACAACTGGTACGCAGATTTCATATTAGGGCACCGAAAAATAACAAATGTAGTGAAAAACGATACCGGACGTCAAAACCCGGCTATGATGTTTTTCAAACAAACTTAAATGGTGAATCAAATGAGAATGATGCCGAAGCTGACGTTGCAAGATGCGCAACTGATCATGCAAGCCTGCGTTGCAAAAGCAGAAGAAATTAACGTTGATATGGATATTGCCATCACTGATGACAGTGGCAACCTGCTGATGTTCCAGCGCATGGATAATGCCCGCATCACCAGTATCGATATTTCTATGGGTAAGTCTTTTACCGCCTCCGCCGCCCGTAAATCCACCCGTGAATACGGTGAAGTAAGTGTGCCGGGTAAACCTGCGTTCGGTATCAATACCAGTAACCAGGGCCGTTTTTCCATTGTTGCCGGCGGTGTACCGATTTTTGCCGGTGAGCACATTGTTGGCGGTGTGGGCTGCAGTTCCGGCACCCCGGATCAGGATGAAATCGTTTCCCAGGCCGGTGTGGACGCGTTTCTTGCGTCACTGAAGTAATCCCTTTTTGAATTGATTCCGGGCCCGGTTTTGCCGGGCTCGTTTAGTTGCCGGTGTCTGTTTATCGGCAAGAGGTAAGAAGAATATGTTTAATAAACAAGACCGTATCGACGCGTTTGATGCAGAGCTGTGGACCGCAATGCAGGCTGAAGAAGCCCGTCAGGAAGAGCACGTTGAGCTGATTGCATCTGAAAACTACACCAGCCCGCTGGTTATGCAGGCCCAGGGTTCCGGCCTAACCAACAAGTACGCGGAAGGTTATCCGGGTAAGCGTTACTACGGTGGCTGTGAGCACGTTGATGTGGTTGAACAGCTGGCGATTGACCGTGCCAAAGCGCTGTTCGGTGCCGATTACGCGAACGTACAGCCGCACTCCGGTTCCCAGGCGAACTCTGCTGTCTACATGGCGCTGTGTGAACCGGGTGATACGGTTCTGGGCATGAGTCTGGCCCACGGTGGTCACCTGACTCACGGTTCTAAAGTGAGCTTCTCCGGCAAGATCTATAACGCGGTTCAGTATGGTCTGAACGATGCCGGCGAGATCGATTACGCAGAAGTTGAGCGTCTGGCGAAAGAACATCAGCCAAAGATGATCGTGGCAGGTTTCTCCGCTTACTCCCGGATTATTGACTGGCAGAAGTTCCGTGACATCGCCGATGCGGTAGGTGCTTACCTGTTTGTGGATATGGCACACGTGGCCGGTCTGGTTGCGGCGGGTCTGTACCCGAACCCGGTACCGGTGGCGGATGTTGTCACTACCACGACCCACAAAACCCTGCGGCCCGCGCGGCGGTCTGATCATTGCCCGCGAGAACGCGGAGATTGAGAAGAAGCTGAACGGTGCGGTATTCCCGGGTGGCCAGGGTGGCCCGCTGATGCACATCATCGCTGCTAAAGCCGTCGCATTCAAAGAAGCACTGGCCCCTGAATTCAAGGATTATCAGCAGCAGGTTCTGGATAACGCCCGGGCAATGGCTGAGGTTTTCATCGAGCGTGGTTACGATGTTGTCTCCGGCGGCACCGATGATCATCTATTCTTATTAAGTCTGATCAAGCAGGGCATTACCGGTAAAGACGCCGATGCTGCACTGGGCCGGGCCAACATTACCGTGAATAAAAACTCGGTACCGAATGATCCTCAGTCTCCGTTTGTTACCAGCGGTCTGCGGATCGGTACACCGGCGGTTACCAGCCGCGGCTTCAATGTTGATGATTGCCGTCAACTGACCGGCTGGATCTGCGATGTACTGGAAGACATGGATAACCAGGCCGTTATCGATGATGTAAAAATAAAGTTCTGGCGCTGTGCGCAGAACATCCGGTTTACCGCTAAGCGATAAGCCACTTACGGGCAGGGTATTCAGGCGGTGAGGGCCTGAATACCGGAGGGCAAAAAGATGAATATCAGCGTTTTTGATCTGTTTAAAATTGGTATCGGACCGTCCAGTTCACATACTGTGGGGCCAATGCGTGCGGCACTGGACTTTGTGGCTAAGCTGCGTGAACGCGGCTGCCTGCAACAGGTCAGCGGTGTGAAAATTGAACTGTTCGGTTCACTCGGCGCGACCGGCGTGGGCCACGGCTCCGGGCCGGCAGTCATTCTGGGTCTGGAAGGTCAGGCACCGGAGACAATTGATCCTGCGTATATGCAGCCCCGGCTGGATGAGATTAAGCAGCAGGCGAAGCTGTCGCTGGACGGTGAGCATGAGATCAGTTTTGTCGAAGACGATGACCTGCTATACATCTTTGCCCCTCTGCCACAGCATCCGAACGGCATGCGTTTCAGTGCCCGAGACGCAGCCGGTATCTGTCTGTATACCCGGGAGTATTTCTCGGTTGGCGGCGGTTTCGTAGTGGATGAAGATGAAATTGAGTCGGCAGAACAGGCGGTTCATGACGATGACGATACGGTGCTGCCATACCCGTTCGAAACCATGGAACAGTTATTAGGTCACTGTAACGCCAGTGGTCTGTCCATCAGCGAAATTATGATGGCTAACGAGACTGTACATCGCAGTGCTGAAGAGGTCCGTCAGGGCTTACTGGATATCTGGCATGTAATGCAGGCCTGTGTGCAGCGTGGCTGCGATATCGACGGCACACTGCCCGGTGGCCTGAACGTTAAACGCCGTGCCCCTGAGCTGTATAAAAGCTGATGGGGCGCCCTGAAGCTGCCCTGCGTGATCCGCTGTCTGCGCTGGACTGGGTGAATCTGTACGCCCTGGCAGTGAATGAAGAAAATGCCGCCGGTGGCCGGGTTGTAACAGCTCCGACTAACGGTGCGGCAGGTATTGTGCCGGCAGTGCTGCACTATTATATGCGTTTCTATTATTCCGGCAGTGAGAGCGGTGTGGTGCGCTTCATGCTGACCGCTGCAGCGGTGGGGATGCTGTGTAAGCGCAATGCGTCTATCTCCGGTGCTGAGGTAGGCTGTCAGGGCGAGGTAGGTTCTGCCTGTGCAATGGCGGCGGCCGGTCTGGCGGCGGTATCCGGCGGTACCCCTGAGCAGATTGAAAACGCAGCAGAAATTGGCATGGAACATAATCTGGGTCTGACCTGTGACCCGATTGCCGGTCTGGTACAGGTGCCCTGTATCGAGCGTAACGCGATGGCCTCCATCAAAGCGATTAACGCCAGCCGTATAGCCCTGAATGGTGATGGTGAACACTTCGTCAGCCTTGATAAAGTAATCAAGACGATGCGGGATACCGGCGCCGATATGCAGAGTAAATATAAAGAAACTTCGCAGGGTGGTCTGGCGGTTAACGTAATCGAGTGTTAAAACGCGACCTTTGACGACGCATTTGGCTAAATATTGGACACTGGTCTTATTGCGGCTACGATATGTCGTTTTTAGTATGTACCCAAGAGTGAAAAGTCGTAAATAATACCGCTTTCCCGAATGCGGGCTATATCCCTGTGGATAAAGCCTTTTCGGGCAGCAATAATAAACAATAAAAGAGCCAACCAGCTTAATAGAGGTAGTGAGTAATGGAACGCGAATCCATGGAATTTGATGTCGTCATCGTCGGTGCCGGACCTGCAGGTCTGTCTACCGCATGTCGACTGATGCAACTGGCCAACGAGAAAGAGCAGGAACTGACCGTCTGTGTGGTCGAGAAAGGTTCCGAAGTCGGTGCACATATCCTGTCCGGTGCGGTGGTTGAACCCCGCGCACTGAATGAACTGTTCCCGGACTGAAAGAGCAGGGCGCCCCGCTGAACACCGCGGTGACTGAAGACCAGATTTTCATGCTGAAAGATGCTGAAAACGCGAAGAAAATTCCAAACGCACTGGTTCCTAAAACCATGCACAACGAAGGCAACTACATTGCCAGCGTTGGTAACCTTTGCCGCTGGTTGGGTGAGCAGGCTGAACAGCTGGGTGTTGAAGTATTCCCGGGCTTCCCTGCTGCAAACGTAATTTACGGTGATGACGGCCGTGTTGCCGGTATCGGTACCGGTGATATGGGTATCGACGCAGACGGCGGTCAGAAAGATTCTTACATGCCGGGTATGGACCTGCTGGCCAAGTACACCATCTTCACTGAAGGTTGTCGCGGTCACCTGGGTAAAGAACTGATTGCCAAGTTCAACCTGGACGAAGGTAAAGATGCCCAGCACTACGGTATCGGTATTAAAGAACTGTGGGACATCGATCCGGCTAAACACCAGCCAGGTCTGGTTGTACACGGTGCCGGCTGGCCACTGACTGACGCCAGCGGCGGTTTCTTCCTGTACCACACTGATAACAATCAGGTGGTTGTGGGTCTGATTACCGACCTGAACTACTCGAACCCGCACCTGAGCCCGTTCGATGAGTTCCAGCGCATGAAACACCATCCGGAACTGAAACAGTATCTGGAAGGCGGTACCCGTGTTTCTTACGGTGCCCGTGCGATTGCTAAGGGTGGCCTGAACTCCCTGCCGAAAATGACTATGCCTGGCGCACTGCTGCTGGGTTGTGATGCCGGTACTCTGAACTTCCAAGATCAAGGGTACGCACACTGCAATGAAGTCCGGCATGATTGCTGCTGAAACGCTGTTTGATGCCCTGAGCGCCGGTGATGAAGGCGGTCGTGATCTGACTGCTTACGCTGAGAACTTCAACGATTCATGGCTGTATGAAGAACTGTACAAGAGCCGTAACTTCGGCCCTGCAATGCACAAGTTCGGTACGATTCTGGGCGGTGCATTCAACTTCATCGATCAGAACCTGTTTAGCATTCCGGTTACCCTGCACGATGACAAGCCTGATTATGCTGAAATGAAGCTGGCCAGCGAGTGCCCGGTGATTGAATATCCGAAGCCGGACGGTGTGATCAGCTTTGATAAGTCTTCTTCTGTGTTCTTGTCGTTCACAAACCACGAAGAAAATCAGCCGTGCCACCTGAAACTGACAGATGCGTCTATTCCGATGACGTCTAACCTGCAGAAGTTTGCAGAACCTGCACAGCGTTTCTGTCCGGCGGGTGTTTACGAAATTGTTGAAGACGATGATGGCTCACAGCGCTTCCAGATCAACTCGCAGAACTGCGTTCACTGTAAGACCTGTGACATTAAAGACCCTGCCCAGAACATTACCTGGGTAACCCCTGAAGGGGGCGGCGGTCCTAACTATCCAAACATGTAAGCTTGAAAAAGCTTGTGAGGAAAGCGTGACAAAACCCATTGGCCGCGCTTTCTTCGAGACCAGTTTTGGCTCAGGCAGCGTAGGGATACGTTGCCAACTTTTTACCTTGTGTATTAACATGTGTAATAAACCTCTCCCGGTTTGGGCAGAGGTTTTTTGAAAAAAGAGCAGATGGACTGCTCTTAATACTTGAAGCATAAGGGAGGACGCTGTCAGGCAATGGTCCGGTTAACGGTTGCAGCAACCATCCGGGTCAGGCTGGTCAGGTCGAATACCGGCAGTGCAAAGCGCTTCTGCAGGGCTGGCGCGAAATGCGACAGGTCGGTACATTCCAGCACAATTGAGCCCACTTCCGGATTGTTGTTCAGCATGTTTTCAACGACGGTGCACAGTTCCTGTTCGAACAGCGCCATATCAAGATCATTGTATTTTGCCTGAAGGATCACGTCGCTGAACTGTTTCTGATCCTGCATACCTGCAACCACAATCGGTTCATCAGCAATACCGACACCGGTTAAATGATCGGCTGTCAGGGCTTCGCTATTCGCCACAACCACGCCGACTTTCTGGTCGGATCTGAGCATGCGTGATACCAGGGGTACCTGAATCAGGCTGGACATAAAGACCGGAATGCCAACGGCGTCCGCCAGGGCTTTCTGGTGCAGTGCTAAAAAGCCGCAGCTGCCGGTAATGGCTTTCACGCCTTCGCTTTCCAGCTCTTTAGCCGCATCAATAAAAGGCTTCAGCAGTTCCGGGTCCCGCTCGCGGATCAGGCGGTCAATGGTTGCGCCTTTAACGGTTTTATACAGAATTGGGAAGTCAAAACAGGCAGGGTGTTTAATGTGCCCGTTTGGTTTAGGGAAGTAAGATTCCAGGGAGATGACTCCGACAGGAACGTCACAGATGTTATAGCCACCCTGTAAAATCATAGTGATACCTTTTGTTAATGGGTTTATACGGAATAAAGTGTAAACAATGTTCGTGATAACCGGCGAATAACCGTTATACCTGTGTCAGCTGAAGCGCTCAGGTGCAAAAGCTTCCAGGTCCACACCACCGGGTTCGCCCTGTATCGCACAGGATATCAGCTGACCGGTGACGGCACCGAAGGTCAGCCCCAGATGGCCGTGGCCGAAGCCCAGGCTGATCTGAGGATAACGTTTCAGCGGGCCGATGACCGGCAATGAGTCCGGTGTTGAAGGCCGGCTGCCGACCCAGGTTGATGTGATGTGTGGCGTTTCACCGAGCATGACTTTGGCATGTTCCAGCATCGTCTGTGCTTTGGATTCATCCAGCGGTGCATCCGCTGCCGCAAACTCAGCGGTACCGGCGAGCCGGACACCACCGGACATCGGTGTCAGAAATACGGATTTGTCTAACCAGCCGACAGGACGCTGCAGTTGTTTTTCACCAAGATCCAGCGTCAGGTGATACCCCGCTCGCTGACCATAGGCATTTTAACGCCCAGCGGTGTTAACAGTTCTTTGGATGCCACGCCGGCGCAAATAACCAGATGGTCGAAATCAAGGGTTTCATCCGTCAGCTTTACACTGACGCCGGGAATCTTTGGTGTAACGGATAAGGCCTGATCGCGGAGGATTTTACCGCCGTTATTGGTGAAGTGTTCTGCATATCGGCGGCACAGCCCCAGCGGGCTGACGGTAAACCGGGTATCCGGATAGAAAACACCGCCGGCATGAAAGGCCGCCAGATCCGGTTCCAGATCTGCTACCTGACCGGCGTTCAGAAATTCAAGGTTAACCCCTTGCTGGCGGCGTTCAAGCAGGTCTCCCTGCTGTGCATTCTCAAAGTCCTGCTGATCAGCAAACAGTCCCAAACAGCCCTGTGCCTTGACCAGATCATGCGCGCCACTGATTTTGAGCACGGTTTTATCGGCCTCTACGGTGTGCTGGTGTAACTGGGATAAAGCGACTTTGCCTTTGGCGTAATTGTCTGCGAAACAGGCTTTGAAAACCGCCAGCCGTAGGGGAGCAGTTTAGGAATATAGTTGCTATGCATTGAAAGCGGGCTGGAGCTGTCCATTAACAGCCCCGGCATTTTCCGCATCATGGAAAAGCGGGCGAAGGGTAAACGTGCATAGTCGGCAAACAGGCCGGCGTTACCAAAAGATGCGCCCATGCCCGGCAGGTCTTTGTCGATAAGGGTGACCTGATAACCTGCTTTTGCAGCCATAGTGCCGTCGATAAACCCACGACACCGGCGCCAATAATGCCAATCTGAGAATCTTGCATAATCACGTAACCCGCTGAAAACAGGCCCTAAATATTCTTATCGTCTTTGGAGTTAACCCGCTGCAGATTACCTGTGAAAAAGTTTGATGGTCTGCAGTGAGCATTGGCAGTGAACACCTGTAATGCATTGGCGGGAAACCCCGGGCTCAGGTGGACACTTAAGGTTTTAAAATGACAAGGGCAAGGGAAATCACGACTTAAATTTAAGTGGGAATGGATATACCGGCATCTGAAATTTAGCGTTTTGGTTTTGCACTTATTGTTATTTTTGGCCTGCTTTTATTCGGGCCCAAACCTTCACGAACTTATTATTTGCGGCAATCTTTATAATCGCAAATCGTATTTTTTAAGATTTCATCAGATTTATTTATGTTTTTATAATGTGACCGAATTCGGACTGTGCCGCTTATCAGGGGTAAAGCTGATGGCTGTATTTGCGGTCAGGAAGCCGGCAATCTGGTGCTGAATATGTGTCGGATACCGGCGGTTGTGGCCGTTTATGCGGGGCTTCCGGCTTGTATAAGCCGAATGAAACAGGTTAATTCTGTCTTGAATAAAAACATAAGCAGAATTTATATAATCAAATATATTTTCGATTTGTATCTATGAACGGTTGAATTAGACTGGTTAATAATCGCGCACTGTCACCAGGGAATATATAAAACAGGATTTCAGGGTTTGTTGCCCATCAGTCTGCTGTTACTGAGAGATTTACAACAACGCAGCAGATGTCAGAAAAGCGCCAATAATTAAATAAATGCCCGTCCTTAAAAATACCGAGGCATATAACAATAAAAATTCGGAGGACCAATGGACAGACGTAAAGTCGATGTCGTACTTGCGACCGTGCTCATTATTATTTCCTGATCATACTTACCAGTGATCAGCTGGTGGAAGGTGGCGCCGAAACTGATTTAGGTTCGATGTTCCTGCCCCGCATTGTTGCGGTACTGATCATAATTTTCTCCGCCACCATCGGTATTGAGTCTCTTAAAAGCTACTACAGCGCAAAGAGATGGAAGATAAAGAACTCATTGTCACGAACGGTTATGGCGGCATCTTTATCTACATCGGTATTTTCATTGCCTACTGGTTGCTGGTGCCTGTTTTAGGCTTCCTGGTTACTACGCCTTTTGTAATGTTCAGTGTTGCGCTGCTGCTGGGTGGCCGTAACTGGATACCAATAACGGCTGTTTCGGTGATTACACCGATCCTGATTTTTATGGTTCCAGTCACTTCCTGCGGGTGTTTCTGCCCACCTGGTCACTGTAAGTAAGGGGTGTAGTAATGTTTGATAATATTTTAAGTGGCTTTGGTGCAATTCTTTCTGTTGGCCCGATCCTCGGTATTATTGCCGGTGTCATCATCGGTATTATTTTCGGCGCAATTCCGGGTATTTCCGGCATCATGGCCATCGCCATTATTCTGCCGCTGACGTTTTATGTTGATCCTATTATCGGTATCACGATGCTGCTGGCGGTGTATAAGGCCGGTATCTATGGCGGATCTATTTCAGCCATTCTGATTAATACACCGGGGCTGCTGCGTCCTTTTAACCGCGGTTGACGGTAACGCGCTGACCAAAGCCGGTAAAGCCGGTAAAGCGCTGGATATTTCGCTGTTCTCTTCTGTTTCCGGTGAGATGCTGGCGACGCTGGTTCTGATCCTTGTGGCGGCGCCGATTTCGGCAATCTCGTTGCAGGCGGGGCCGATTGAAAAAGTCTTCCTGCTGCTGTTTGCCTTTACGGTTATCGGCACGCTGGCGGGTGAATCCATTCCCCGTGGTTTGCTGTCCTGCTGCTTAGGTATGCTGTTTGCGATGGTGGGTATGTCGACGATCACCGGCGCGTCCCGCTTTACATTTGGCTATACCGAACTGATGGCAGGCTTCACGTTCACGCCAATGCTGATCGGTATTCTGGTAATGCCGGAAGTGATCAATGTAATTCGCCGGCGGAGGGTGCCGCATCATGAAATGATGATTACCCACTCTCCCAAGCCGGAAGATAACCGCATCAGCTTTAAGGAGTTCCGTTCTGTCTTCCGTACGATTCTGAAGTCCAGTGGTATCGGTACATTCATCGGTGCATTACCGGGTCTGGGTTCCAGTACCGCTGCTTTTATTGCTTACGGTGAAGCCAAGCGTACTTCGAAAAACCGGAGGAATACGGTAAAGGTTCTGTAGAAGGTATCGCTGCGGCGGAGTCTGCCAATAACGCGGTATGTGGCTCCAGTATGATTCCGATGCTGACCCTGAGTATTCCCGGTGATGATGTGGCAGCTCTGCTGATGGGGGCGTTCCTGATCCACGGTTTAACACCGGGTCCGTTAATCTTCTTTGAGCACACAGAAACCATTTATGCGATCTTCGCAGGCTTCCTGATCACTGATCTGTTCCTGCTGGGGATTGCCAAGTTAGGCTTCCGATTCTTTGTGAAGGTTGCCTCACTGCGCCGTTATTACATATTCCCTGTGTGACAGTGTTTGCTTTCACCGGCGCCTTTACCGCAGGCCAGAATATGAATGACATTCTGATCCTGATTGCCTTCACCATCATGGGCTACTCCATGCGGGTATTCGGGCTGAATCCGGCGGTGTTCATTATCGGCTTCATTCTGACGCCGTTCCTTGAACAGAACCTGGATCAGGCACTGGCGATTGTCGGTACTGACTACCACTTATTCTTTGCTTCACCTTTCTCCTGGGTATTTATCGCCCTGTCAGCTTTCTTCGTTTATTCGAGTATTCGGATGCGTAATAAGGCTGCCAGAGCACCACAGGAAAAAGCTGTATAGCCGGAATTATGAACCCCAAACTTCACACCGACTAAAGCTAAGGGCAGTCCGGTGCGGATAAACATAACTTAAATAAAAATAAAGCTAGGAAATAAAGTATGAAAAATACCCAAAAACCTTGTTAGCCTTGGCCGGTGCTTTAGCGGTTTCTTTCTCTGCAGGTGCGATGGCGGAGTATCCTGAAAAACCGATCAACGTAATCGTGCCTTACGGTGCAGGTGGTGATTCCGACCTGACAACCCGTATCTGGGCAGATGCTGTTGAGAAAGAGCTGGGTGTACCAGTTGTTGTTATCAACAAAGCTGGTGGCGGCGGTGTGGTTGGTACCTCTTTCGTTGCTAACTCCAAGAACGACGGTTACACCCTGATCAATGCCGGTCTGGGTAACATGCTGGTAACGCCTAACTTCAGCAAGACACCTTATGACTTCGACAGCTTTGAGCCGATCGTTAAGATGACTGCTGTACCGCTGGCGGTTGTGGTATCAAAAGACAGCCCTTACACCAACTTTGATGAGTTCGTTGCCGGTGCTAAAGCCAACAAGCTGACTCAGGGTTCTTGGGGTGCTTCATCTTCCGGAACCATTCTGGCAAACATCATTGCTGACCAGGCCGGTTACAGCGTTAAGTACGTTCACGCGAAAGGCGCTGCTGCATCCATGGTATCTGTAGTTGGTGGTCACATCGATTCTGCAGTTTCTTTCCCGCCGGCATTCGGTCCTCATGTTAAGGGTGACCGTGCCCGTGCACTGGTTATGAACCAGAAGATGGATGCTTTCCCGGGCGTACCGACGTTCGCAGACTACGGTATCAAGGGCAGCTTCGAAGGTTGGTCCGGTGTATTTGCGCCAAAAGGTGTACCGGAAGAAGTAATTACAAAACTGAAAGCTGCTACAGCTAAAGTAATGACTGATCCAAAAGTACTGCAGAGCTACGAGAACATCGGCGCAGTGGTTGATTTCCGATATGGTCCTGAGTGGGTTGCTGATATGAAAGTGACTTACGACATCATGAAAGACGCTGCTGCTAAGGTGAAGAAGTAAGCCATAGCACTTACTCCGGCAGCCTGACAGGCTGCCGGATACTTCTGTAAAAGCCTGTTTTATTCCCTTCTTTTTCTGCTTTTAATCTTTTTCAGTTTTTTATTTGTTCTTTTGGTTGGTTCTGCTGTGTTTATCTTTACGGAATGCGTTGGATAAACGGTTGCTTCTGTATTTGAGAGTCATTACTTTCAGACTGTTTTTGCCAATATTCATCAGATAAACTGATATTTTGTAAATGTCATTTGCTGTTAATAACGTGCTGTGCCTGTTGATGGCCGGATCAGTTCAGTGCACTTCTGAGGAGAGACTATGAACCTTAACCAGATGGAATCTTTTCGTGCGGTGATGCTCACCGGCTCAGTCTCTCAGGCAGCTAAGCAGCTTTACCGGACCCAGCCGGCGGTCAGCATGGTGATCAGCTCACTGGAGAAGCAGATTGGTTTTCAGCTGTTTGAGCGCCGCAAGAAGCGGCTGTATCCGACGCCGGAAGCGAATTACTTATACGCCGAGATTGAGGCGATCTTTTCACGTATCAATGACGTCAGCCAGACCCTGCAGGATATTCAGAATAAGCAGTACGGGTTCCTCCGGATTGGTTGTATGCCAGGACCGTCTAACTTCTTTGTACCGGATCTGGTTGCCGACTTTCTTGAAGAGCACCCGAAGATTCAGGCTTCTCTGCAAACCCGGACATCAGAAGGGGTGCGTGAGTGGGTGGCTTCAGACCAGTATGACATCGGTCTGACGGAGCTGACCGAGCGGGATTCTGCGATCGATAAAGAAGTGTTTTCCCTGTCTTGTCTGTGTGCCTTGCCAGCAGATCATCCGCTGGCGGTGCATGAGGTGATTACACCGGAACATCTGGACGATGAACCGATGATTACCCTGCACCCGGACCACTCCACGTATTATGCCCTGCAGCAGTTATTTCAGTCTTCGGGGTACCGTATGAATGTACGCCTGCAGACCCGGTTCTTTATTCCTGCGCTGCGATTTATCGAACGGGGGCTGGGGTTTGTATTATGGACCCGATATCCGCCGCCAGTTATTGCTCTTATGCACAGCCCGGTAAGGTGGTGTTTCGCCGTTTTGATTCTGATGTCTGCTTAAAGTTGGGGATTATTTATCCGGCTAACAAACCCCGTTCTTTGATCACACAGGATTTTGCAGACCAGTTACGTAGCCGTATTCAGGCCCTTGATGAGCAGCCGGAAGCCTTGTTTGCCTGGGGAAAGGCTGAAGACTCCTGAGGTATTGCTGGGCTGAAAGAATGCCGGGCCTGAAGAAATGCCAGAAGAATCTGGCTGCCACCTTATCCCCGCAAGGAATAAGGTGGCAGTTAGCTTTGCTTAGTTACCGGGCTTAAACAGCCGTAAACGGTTGGCGTTACTGATAACGCTGATGGATGACAGGGCCATGGCGGCACCGGCGACCACCGGGCTGAGCAGAATCCCGGTAAACGGGAACAGCACGCCGGCGGCGACCGGAATACCCAGGGTGTTGTACATGAATGCGGCAAACAGGTTCTGTTTGATGTTGAGCAGGGTCGCACGGGATATATCCACCGCGTCAGCGATACTGTCTACAGAGCTGTGTAGCAATACCATGTCAGCGCTTTCGATGGCGATGTCAGTCCCCTGGCCGATGGCCAGACCCACATCTGCCCGGGCAAGGGCCGGCGCATCATTAATGCCGTCACCGGCCATGGCAACTTTGCAGCCCATCTTCTGAAATTCTGCTACCTGTTCAGCTTTGTCTGCGGGCATCAGACCTGCATAGAAGTCGTCCAGCTTCAGTGCGGTAGCAACTGCCTGCGCGGTCTGAGGATTGTCCCCGGTCAGCATGATGACTCTTAATCCCTGACTTTGCAGACGGGCAACAGCAGTACGGCTGTCTTCACGGATCGGGTCGCTGATACTGATCATACCGGCCAGCTGCTGGTCAACCGCAAGAAATACCGGTGTCTGGGCGCTGTCCATCCCCAGAGTCAGGCTGTACATATCTGCCAGATCAATGCCCAGGGTTTCCATATAGGCTTCATTACCGAGATGCAGCTGGCGACCAGACTGTTCGCCGGTGACACCGCGGCCAACAATGGCACTGAAGTTTTCCACCGGCAGTACTTCTGCCGTATTGGCCTGACAGATAGCCGCTGCCAGCGGGTGTTCTGAATGCTGTTCCAGTGAAGCGGCAAACTGCAGCAACTGGCTGTCGGTGATGCCGCTGGCTCTGGTCTGGGTGACCTGAGGTTTACCTTCTGTCAGGGTACCGGTTTTATCCAGCATCACCGTATCTATACCGGCGGCGCTTTGCAGTGTTTTGGCGTTACGGATCAGGATGCCGTAGTCGGCAGCCTTGGCAATACCCCGCATGACAGCCATCGGTGTGGCCAGTCCCAGCGCGCAGGGGCAGGCGATGACCAGTACGGTGGTGGCTGTAATCAGCATATAGGTCAGCTGCGGTTCCGGACCGAACAGGTACCAGATGGCAGCAGTGACTGCGCTGATGACCAGTACTACCGGCACAAAAATCGCAGAGATTTTATCCGCCAGCCGGGCAATTTCCGGCTTGCTGGCCTGAGCCTGCTGTACCATATCTATGATCTTGCTGATGACGGTATCAGCCCCTACTTTCTCTGCTTCGATCAGCAGGCTGCCGGTTTGGTTCAGCGTACCGGCAATCACCTGATCGCCGGTGGTTTTAGTGACCGGAACAGGCTCCCCGCTGAGCATGGACTCATCTACCAGGCTCTGACCTTCCACGACCCGGGCGTCCACCGGAATCTGCTCGCCGGGGCGCAGCTGGATATGATCACCCACCTGAACCTCTTCAAGGAGTACTTCCTGAGCGGAACCTTCACGGATCAGCCGGACTTGCTTGGGTTGCAGGTTGAGCAGTTTTTCTACCGCGCTGGAAGTCTGGCGCTGGCCACGGATTTCGATCGCGTTGCCCAGATTGATCAGGCCGATAATCATGGCGGAGGCTTCAAAGTAAACGTGGCGGGAGCCGTCAGGGAACAGGTCCGGAAACATTACCACAGCCATTGAATACAGCCAGGCGCTGCCGGTGCCCAGCGCCACCAGAGAGTCCATAGTAGCGCTGCGGTGTTTAAGGGCATTCCAGCCGCCGGTAAAGAAGTGCCGGCCGGGAAACACCAGTACAGCCAGTGTCAGCATGCCGACTGCTGCCCAGATCATCTGATCCTGCACAGTGGTGATATTCATGCTGTCGGTCAGCCAGCCAATCAGCATCAGTGGCAGGCCTAACGCCAGCGCCAGTGCGGCACTGCGCAGCCGCAGCCGGTAAGTATTCTCTTCCTGTTGCTGCAACTGGGCACGATACTCAGGGCTGTTCTGATCTACTTTGGCACCAAAGCCGATGTCTTCGACCGCGTGGATCAGATCTGCTTCGCTGATGTCACCTTCCACACGCAAACGGCGCTGGGGAAGTTAACCCTGGCCTGGCTGACGCCAGGTGTTTCTGCCAGCCCCGCTCTATTTTGCCGACACAGCCGGCACAGCGGACACCTTCAAGGATAAGGGTGGTAGCCATGTTAATGCTCCGGAATTACACACTGATGGAATCTTTTTCAGGGAGTGTAAAGCTTCCCAGGGGAAGGTCAAGGCAGATATTGAGCTGTATCAAAACCGCAGGGTAATACGCAATTTCCCTTGATTTTCGCGGCGGAAGCAACGAGTCTATAAAAGAAACTGCATAACTGAAATTGCTTTTAGATGATTAAATCCGTACACAACAGCTTTATATCACGACGCCACTGGCTGCTGATTTTGCTGACACTGATATTCCTGACGGGTCAGTGGATAGCAATGGCTCAGCCGGTGTCTGCTGCTGTGCCTGTGACAGGTGCGGCAATGGAGATGGCAGATTGTGATGGCTGCGGGCACGAAGCTGCAGACTACTGTGACAGCATCTGTGCGCTGGGTACGGGGTGCTCACCACAGATCGGGAAACACAGTACTGGTGTTGCCGAAGGCCGGATTTGTGCGGGTTGATTATCAGACAAGCTATCAGTTTCGGTATGCTGAACCCATCTATCATCCTCCCATACAGATCCATACATAAGCTTGTTAACTTTTTGTTTGTGGATACTGATGTATGAATATTTCTCAGGCCGCAGCGGCCACCGGACTTAGCGCGAAGACGATTCGTTATTACGAACAGCAGGGTGTTGTTGCCCCGGCTGAGCGTTCCGATAACGGTTACCGGACCTATTCGCCGGCACATATTGATGAACTGAGGTTTATCAAACGGACCCGCAGTCTTGGGTTTTCGCTGGAAGAGGCCCGTGATTTGTTGCGCCTTGCTCAGGATCCCAACCGCACCAGTGCAGAAGTGAAGAGTAAAGCACTGGAGCATATTGAAAAGATCACCGGGCAGATCGAAGCATTAGAAGCGATGCGCGATGCTTTACTGCCGATTGTTGAGCAGTGTCAGGGCGATGAATCCGTTGAATGCCCGATCATTGATCAGCTGAGTGGTCGTACCCAGTAACAGATTATCCGGTATATTTTCATACCCGATCTGGAGTGATGATGAAGAATTTTTCCGGGCCGGCCAGCGTGCAGCCCTGCTTTTGTAACTGTTTTAATGAGTGTTTCCTTCTCTGCTGTGACTCAGGCGGCGGACCCTTTCTGGAAAGAAAGTAACGATAATACGGCGTATCCTATCACGGTTTATCGCAGTACTACCTGCGGTTGCTGTAAAGCCTGGGTAGACCATCTGAAGGACCATAACTTCAAAGTGAAGGAAATCACCGATTCAGAAATGACGGCGGTGAAAAAGGCCTTTGGTGTGCCGCAAAATATGGCCTCCTGCCATACGGCGTCCATTAACGGCAAAATCATAGAAGGACATGTTCCGGCTCAGGATATTAAACGGATGCTGGAAACCGATAACGATATCCGTCTGCTGACTGTGCCGGGTATGGTTTCCGGCACCCCGGGGATGGATATGGACGGTGCCGAAAAGCATGACTTCAGGGTTTATGCTGTTAAAAACAACGGTGATCAGTCCGTCTTTAATACCTATGCGGACTACTGATCCGGCATAAAACCCTCCTTTTCCATGGTTGCCGCCTGGCTGACAGGCGGCGTATCATGGCCTGAACTGAAACGGATCAGGCCGGAAACTGATGGAAAATTACCTGTTATTCATACTCATTGCGGCGGCTGTAATTGCCAGTCCCGGGCCGGGTATTGTCCTGACGCTGAAAAATACACTGCAGTATGATTTCCGGGGCGCTTTGCCAGGGATCGCCGGTGTGGCGCTGGGCATGTTGCTGATCGCCGTATTGTCGGCGGCCGGGTTAGGTTTGTTGCTGACCACGTCTGCACTGGCGTTTACGGTGCTTAAATATCTGGGGGCAGCTTATCTGATTTATCTGGGTATTAAGCTGTGGCGCAGCAGTGGTCAGGTGGCGGATTTGTCTGCCGGACGGCGTCATTCAGTAAGAAAACGGTTTTCAGAAGGTCTGGGGATAACGGCCCTTAACCCTAAACCGATCGTATTTTTCTATCACTGTTTCCGCAATTTATTGATCCGGCGACGGCTTATATTCCGCAGTTTGCTTTGCTGGCGCTGACTTTTAGCGCTTTGGTGGTAGTTATACACTGTGGCTATGCTGCAGCTGCTACTCTGGCCCGTGATAAACTGCGTACACCCAGAGGCAGTGAAGTTATCAATAAAGTGAGCGGAGGAGTATTTGTATGTTTTGGCTTAGCTCTGACATCAAGCAAGTAAGTATTAAGAACGTTGCTATCGGTATTTTTCTGCTGATTCTGGCGGGATACGGGTATTTTGGCGACGGTTCAGGCTTGTTGCCGGAACTGAATGACAAGCAGAACATGCTGATCATTGCTGTGATCGGATTTGGCAGTTTGTTTTACGGTGTGAAGGATTATTTTTCTATAAGCCTGAAGATGAACCGGAAGACGAACCGGATTCAAAAGAGTAGTAATAGCTGTGAATAACAGGTGACGCCTGATATGCATCACCTGTCACTCTGACAGGACAGAACGTCTTACAGCTTCTCGTTAACGCTGTCGATTTTGTCCTGAATAGTCTGCGCTTTATCGGTACGGGTACCCAGTTTCATGTGGCTGGTGATACGTACTGCACCCATCTCGTGAAGATCTTCGTGGCAACGCTTAACCGCGGCCAGAACGTCATCCCACTCGCCTTCAACGTTAGTGCCATAGCTGTGCATCTGGTGGCTCAGGCCTGCTTCCTGAAAAATTTTCTGGCAGTGTGCCACGTACGGTGAAACGGATATGCCAACGCCACCCGGAGACACCATGATATCCATGATTACGAACATGTTAATTCCTCTCAAATTCAGTGATACCGGGCATAATAGCACTGCCGGGTAAGGACAGAAAATCACCCTATTTAGTCTAATGCAGCACTTCAGTAAGGTATATTGAGTAATTTTTAAGTGATTAATATTTTCTTCAAAAGCTGTGTTTGTTGAAATTATTAACAGTAAATGGCGTATTATTTTGTGTTTTTGGCTTGTCTGTTGAAGGTTGCTTCTCTATGATCTGTGGCAATCATTATTAAAAGATGGGGGCCTGAGTGCAGGTCAACACCCCGATAGGAGTATCTGCCATGTTGTATAAACGCGATTTTTACATCAACGGAGCCTGGGTGGCACCGAGCCAGGCCAATGACTGCGAGGTAATCAACCCTGCAAATGCCGAGCCCTGTGCGGTTATTTCTCTGGGTAGCCAGGCGGATACTGATGCGGCGGTTGCGGCTGCGCGGCAGGCGTTCGACAGCTGGTCGGAAACTCCGAAAGAAGAACGCCTGAATCTGCTCAAGGCACTGTTGCGTGAATACGAAAAGCGTAACGATGATATGGCGGCGGCGATTTCGATGGAAATGGGCGCGCCGATTGATCTGGCAACCCGCGCGCAGGCCGGTTCCGGCAGCGAACACATTGAAGGCTTTATCGAAGCGTTTGAGAACTTTGAGTTTGAAAAATCACTGGGTAATAACGAACAGCTGATTCACGAGCCGATTGGTGTGTGCGGCATGATTACGCCTTGGAACTGGCCGATGAATCAGGTCACGCTGAAGGTCATTCCTGCACTGGCCGTAGGCTGTACAGTGGTACTTAAGCCTTCAGAAGTGGCACCGCTGTCTTCCATTGTCTTTGCAGAAATGGTGGATGCTGCGGGCTTCCGCCGGGTGTTTTCAACATGGTGAATGGTGACGGTGTCGGCGTTGGCAGCCAGCTGTCCGGCCATCCTGATGTGGATATGCTGTCTTTCACCGGCTCCACCAGAGCAGGTGCGCTGATCAGTAAAGCGGCGGCGGATACTGTGAAGCGGGTGACACTGGAACTGGGCGGAAAAGGGGCCAATATCGTATTTGCTGATGCCGATGCCAAAGCGGTGAAACGCGGTACCTTCCATTGCTTTAACAACACGGGGCAGTCCTGTAACGCGCCGACCCGGATGCTGGTGGAGCGTTCGGTATACGATCAGGCGGTGGAAGAAGCGATTGCTGCGGCCGCTGCCACTGAGATTGCAGATCCGTCATTACCGGGTAAGCACATTGGCCCGGTGGTCAGTGAAATGCAGTACAACAAGATTCAGGAGCTGATTCAGGTCGGTATCGATGAAGGTGCGCGGCTGATCGCCGGTGGTACCGGTAAGCCGGAAGGTCTGGAGCAGGGATACTTTGTTAAACCAACCATCTTTGCTGATGTGAACAATGACATGCGCATTGCCCGGGAAGAAGTGTTTGGTCCTGTGCTGACGATGATTCCGTTTGATACGGAAGAGGAAGCCATCCGTATTGCCAACGATACCGATTACGGTCTGACTAACTATGTTCAGACTCAGGATCCGGAAAAAGCCCGTCGCGTTGCCCGTAAACTGCGCAGTGGCATGGTGCGGGTAAACGGTATTGATGCTGCCGGCGCATCTCCTTTCGGTGGTTACAAGCAGTCAGGTAATGGCCGTGAAGGCGGTGTCTGGGGGCTGGAAGACTTCCTGGAGATTAAACACGTGACTGACTGGCAGAGCTGATACGGCTCTGAGACGGTACTAAAAAATACCCCGCTGCTGCGGGGTATTTTTGCCTGTTACAGGCTTAATGTGCTGCATATATCGCCTGAAAGCGTTTAATGCGCTGGGGCTTACTAGTCGAGCTGATAGTTAGTCGAGCTTACAGCGCGCTGTATTCCGCAGCGATCTTAGCGGCTAACCGGGCGTTGTTCAGGACCAGCTGAATATTGGCTGCCAGACTCTTACCTTCGGTTACTTCTGCTACCCGGGCCAGCAGGAACGGGGTGCTTTCCTGCCGCTGACACCCTGTTCATCCATCTCCTGCAGGGCCTTATCGATGACGCCGTCGATCATTGTCTGATCCAGTGCGTGGGCTTCAGGGATCGGGTTGGCAACCACTACGCCACCTTCCAGCCCCAGCTGCCATTTTGCCTGCAGTGCCTTAGCGATGGTCGCAGGATCTTCCAGCCGGTAATCCACACCGAATGGGCTGTTACGGGTGTAAAAGGCTGGCATGGTTTCAGTTTGGTAGCCCACCACCGGTACACCGTGGGTTTCCAGATATTCCAGGGTCAGGCCAATATCCAGAATGGATTTAGCGCCGGCGCAGACCACCGCCATTGAAGTGCCGGCCAGTTCCTGCAGGTCTGCAGAGACGTCCATGGTGGTTTCAGCACCCCGGTGAACCCCGCCGATACCGCCGGTTGCAAATACCCGGACGCCAGCCATGGCGGCAATGATCATCGTAGAAGCAACGGTGGTGGCGCCGTCCAGTTGCTGGGCAACAATGAACGGAATATCCCGGCGGCTGGTTTTGATCACGGCTTTGCCGGTTTTGCCTAGATAAGTAATTTCTTCTTCGCTCAGGCCAACTTTAAGACGGCCGTTGATGATGGCGATCGTGGCTGGCAGGGCACCGTTTTCACGGACGGTCTGTTCCACTTTTAAAGCGGTTTCAACATTTTGCGGGTACGGCATGCCGTGGGAAATAATGGTGGATTCCAGTGCCACAACCGGCTGGCCGGCAGCCAGGGCGGCGGCAACGTCAGGGTGGATATCCAGATACTGTTTCAGGTTGGCAGATTGTGCTGACATGTTTATTCCCATGTTCTTACATTGATTCGGACAGGAGCTGTGCCACGTTCAGGCGGGACATCTCCGGGTTTATTGTGGTTTGGCTGGCCAGGGCCAGATTGGCGGCGGCCAGTGCAAAACGGCAGGTTTGGTCTGCCGGCATCTGTTGCAGCCAGCCATGGCACAGGGCGGCCATCAGGGCATCGCCGGCACCGTTACTGTTAATAACTGTGTTGCAGCTGAGCTTGTGGTGGCAGGATTCGCCGTTACGGTGGCTGTAAAACAGCCCTTCGCTGCCCAGGCTGATAAACAGCCGCTCGACGCCTTCCTGATGAAACCAGTGGGCGAGGGTTTGCAGAGCGCTGTCGGAAAGGTCCGCCGGGTCAGTGTGAATACCGGAAATGGCTTCGGCTTCTGCAAGGTTAGGCTTAAGGGTATGAATACGGGACAGAAACGGCCGGATTTTAGGGGCTTTGCTGCTGGATACACAATCAACAAAAAGCGCTGCTCCGGTAACTGACCGAACAGACATTCCAGGGTGCTGTTTTTCAGGTTGGTATCCAGTACCAGCAATTCAGCCCGGGCCAGCAAGCCTAAATGTTTACGCAGGTAATCCGGGCCGAAGGCATCGAGAATGGCCATGTCGGCAATGGCTTGCTGCATTTCGCCCTGTTCATCCACTAGTGACAGATAGCTGGAGGTGGCATGGCCGGGGATGGTGACCATCTGGCTGGTATCGATACCCGCCTGGCTGCTGAGTTCGGTGAGTTGCCGGCCGCTGTGATCATCACCTACCGGTGCAATCAGGTAGCAGTCTTCTCCCAGGCGGGCGAGGTTTTCGGCAATATTACGGCCGACGCCACCGGGGCTGTAACTGACGGTGCCAGGGGTAGAGCTGCCCGGTGTCAGTGCCTGACCGGGGGTGCCGAGAATATCCATATTGGCCCCGCCGATGACGACTGAATAACGCCGTTCACTGAGGATATAACCCCGGCCTTTAATAGCGCCCTTGGCGGTCAGGTTGGTCAGGTGGGTAGCCACGGCAGAACGGCTGATGCCCAGTGTTTCTGCCAGTTCCTGCTGGCTGATCAGTGGGTTTGCCTGCAGCAACTGTAAGAGCTGACGTTCACGATTGGTCATTTCTGGAATTTTGTCCGTAATTTGAATTTTGTCTATTTTATGGTTGTGGGACAAACAGTCAAGGCCCGTCCTTTATTCCGCCAGTAAATAACGGCCGGATGTTGCGCAACGGAGCTTTGCAGATTGCATTTACCAGCCTGCCGGGGATGCTTATGCCTCACGACCGGTGAGGATGACTTGTTTGAAACTTGACAGTAAAGATCAGCAAATTCTGGCGCTGTTACAGAAAAATGCCCGTTTACCTACGGCTGAGATTGCCCGGGCAGTGAATCTGGCCCGTTCGACGGTGCAGGAGCGTATCCGGCGGCGAAGAGCAGGGCGTTATTGAGGGCTACAGTGTTCGGCTGAATGTGCAGTTATTGCCACGGCCGCAGTTTTTCAGCCGGGTATCGGTCAGTGTGCTGGCGCCTTATCAGTCGGCGGTTATCGGCCATCTGGAAACCGTTCCTCAGGTATATTGCTGTGAAACTGTCAGTGGCAGTGTTGATCTGATGCTGGAAGTGCGCGCCCATGATGCGGCAGAACTGGATGCGGTGATTGAAAGATCAGTGCGCTCAAGGGTGTTGAGCGCACTGAGTCCGGATCGTGCTGCGGGAGTTTTCCGGCGCGACCTGCCGTGATTGAGCTTAGGCTTCCCGACAGTCCCTGAGTAGCAGAGCAGCAAGCTCTTTATAGAGTTTTGCGCATACCATGGCGGTCATGCCGTTGATATCCCGTGAGGGGTTATATTCAACAATATCAGCCCCGATAACAGGTGCATCCAGCTGTTGCAGGATACTGAGAATATCCCGTACCGTCAGCCCGCCAGGTTCATGATGGGAGACCCCGGGAGCAAATGCCGGATCCAGGGCATCAAGGTCGATGGAGATGTACACCGGCCCTTTAATGTCCAGTGTTGGGACCCCTGCCAGTGACGCATTTCATGTACTTCTACACCGAACCTTTCCGCCTGCTGACGCTGGTGGTCATTGAGGGTGCGGATACCTACCTGAATCAGCCGGTCTGCCAGTTGCTCTTCCATGATTCGGGCAAACGGGCAGGCGTGGGAGTGGCGGTTGCCGAGTAACTCATCGTAGAGATCCGGATGGGCGTCAAAGTGCAGGATCGTCAGAGGCTCTCTGTCGGACTGTAGCCCACGGATCAGCGGGTAAGTCACGGAGTGATCGCCTCCCAGGCTAAGCAGTTTATGCCCGTCGCGACGAATGGCTGCAGCCCGCTGTTCGATACAGTCAAATGCACTTGCCTGATCGGGCCAGTCCAGCATGCCTGCGTCCTGCAGGCGGGTATCCTGCCAATATCCACTCCCGACTCGCTGCTCAGGTTCGCCGAGCCGTTGTGCAGCACTTCCTGAATAATTGGCGGTGCTGCCGCGCTGCCGGTCAGGTGTGAGGAATTAAAGTCGAGGGGATGCCCAGTACCGATACCGCCTGAAACGTCATCATAAATACCTGTTAATAAATGCTGAAAGGGAAGTAGCGGCTGTTAATGTCGGCATAGCGGCCATCGGCGACAATGGCACTGATAGCGTCACTGAACGCCTGCTTCAGGTCAGAACCTTTGCGAACGGCAATGGCAACCTTATCCTGAATGTCGATGTCAGCGCCTTTAAATTCAAAGGCTTGCCCATCGGCTGACTGCAACCAGTCCCAGGCCGGGCATTTATCGGAGACCAGCAAATCAATCCGCCCGGACTTCATATCAAGGTAGGCATTTTCCTGTGTGTCGTAGAGTTTGATATCCACGGTGCCACTGAAGTTGTCTTCCAGATACTGGCTGGACACAGTGGAACGGTATGCGCCGACAGTCAGGCCTTTCAGGCCGCTGTCTGAGATCTCAAAGCTGCGGTCTTTCGGCCCCAGCATCACCAGCACATTGGAATAGTAACGGTCGCTGAAGTCGACCACTTTAGAGCGCTCTGCGGTCACTGACATGGAGGAAATAATCGCATCAAATTTCTTTACCCTTAAACCGGGGATCATGCCGTCCCAGGGTTGGGAAACAATCTCACAGTCGGCCTGCATTTCCTCGCAGAGGGCGTTGGCAATGTCCACATCAAAGCCGCTCAGCTGGCCGCTGGCGTCAACGACCGCAAAGGGGGCGTATGAGCCGTCAATGGCGATGCGGATAGTGTCTGCCTGGCTGGTCAGGCTCAGGCTCAGGCTGCTAAGGGCAACTGCGCTTAGTGCCAGCCATTTTTGATCCGGTATGTCATAGGTGATTCCTGATTATTTTTATTGGTGGTTGTGAGTTTTTATCTTGCCGGGGCTGGCTGGCCGGAAAATACCGTCAGAGCGCCGGAAATGATGCCCGTCACCGCTAAAACGCCGGAAGTGGATGGTTTTCAGTGGACAGCTTACGAATCGTAAGTAAAAGCTGCTAATAACTTTGATTATTAAAGTAGATAGCCGTTACTTCGTTAGTAAGGCTCTGTCGCGTTGCTGGGATAGCGGCTTAAAATAGCCGCCTGTTTGTGGTTTCTTGTCTGGAGTGAAACGAAATGAGTTTTATCAGCCCTGCACATTTATTGCTGATCAGTGTGGCAGCAATCTGGGGTTTCGCCTTTGTCGCGCAAAGTGCCGGTATGGATTATCTGGGCCCGCACAGTTTTAACGCGGCCCGTTTTATTCTGGGGGCTTTGTCACTGGTACCGCTCTGGATTCTGATGGGTAAACAGCGTCTGCCCCAGGGCAAAACGCTGCTTTATGGCGGTATTCTGGCGGGCAGCGTGATGTTTGCCGGTTTCAGTTTCCAGCAGATCGGTTTGCTGTATACCACCGCAGGTAATGCCGGATTTATCACCAGCATGTACATCGTGCTGGTACCGATTGCAGGCATTTTTCTCGGTCAGGCTACCAATATGAACACCTGGATCGGTGTTGTGCTGGCGGTTATCGGGCTTTATTACCTGTCCATCGGCCCGGATCTGAAGATCGGTTACGGGGACTTGCTGGAGCTGATAGGCGCGTTTTTCTGGACGGCGCACGTGATTACCATTGGCTGGTTGTCCCGTAAGGTTGATGCTATCGGTTTGTCTATTACTCAGTTTCTGGTGGCGGCAGTCTGGGCAACCGGCGCTGCAATGCTGTATGAAACGCCGGTGCTGGGGATTTTCAGGCAGCCTGGTTGCCACTTCTCTATGCCGGTATCGCTTCCAGCGGTATTGCCTGTACGCTGCAGATTATTGCCCAGCGTAAAGTAGAGCCGAGTACGACGGCGCTGATCCTTTCAATGGAAGCACTGTTCGCTGTACTGGGTGGCTGGCTGCTGCTGGGCGAACACATCGGTATCAAGGAAATGATCGGTTGCAGCCTGATGCTGGCGGGTATGGTGGTCAGTCAGTGGCCGGCAAAACGCAAGCGTCAGCTGGCCGCACAGAGCTGATTCAGGACTCTGCCTCAGCGTTGAAAAATGTCTGGGGCAGTGGCCGTTCCACCGGGGTGGACAATATCATCATGGTGTTGGTATCACTCAGGTCACAAAACTCTTCCAGAATGGCATCCAGATGTGACATGGATGCCACCGCCAGCTTAACCAGAAACGCCTGTTCACCGGTGACGTTCTGGCATTCAATGACCTCATCATAGCTCAGTACCAGGGCCTTAAACTGGCGTTCTTTGGTACGGAATACCTTGCATTGCACCAGCGCGACGATAGGATATCCGAGCTTATCCAGATTTACTTTCAGGCTGTAACCGGTAATAACTCCGCTTTGCTCTAATTTTCGAATTCTTTCTGCCACCGCCGGGGCTGACAGGTGTACCCGTTTGCCCAGTTCTGCATACGAAATGCGGGCATTTTCCTGAAGAGCGGCAATTATTTTTCGGTTTATAGCGTCAGTCATTTGTAGCTGCGAGTCCTGATTGCGGATAGCTAACTATGGGTGTTTCCTGTGGGGCTGGCAAGAGGCATTTATTCGCTGTTCCGGCCGGCTTTATACAGCTGTTATTCAGGTGGTTGGTTTCTATATGGTTTATAGATCAATGACCTATGGATATTCATAGGTAGATTATTGGTTACATTAATTCTAGTGTTTACAAAGGAAAAATTGTTTTAAACGGCGATGGCATTGGTTGTTATGGAGATTTCTGGCGCTGAACGTTCAGGGATGCCGGTCAGTACACCGGGTTCAGCGTTTACATGAATGGTTGCAATGCGTATGCGGTTAAGTGGTGTGGAAGAAATTCTGGTTGTGGATGACTCGCCAGATGACCTGCGATTTCTGAGTCAGCTGCTACAGGCAGAAAATTATCAGGTTCGACCCGTTCTGAGTGCCAGTGAAGCGTTTGCCGCACTGGACAATCAGTTAGCAGATTTAATTTTACTCGACATAAAAATGCCCGGTATGGACGGTTTTGAACTGTGCCGGCAACTGAAAGCGAATGAGCGCACGGCGGATATCCCCGTCATTTATATGAGTGCCCTGAGTGAGACTGAAGATGTGGTCAGAGGATTACAGCTGGGGGCAGTGGATTATCTTGTAAAGCCGCTGAAGTCGGCAGAAGTACTGGCCCGGATTGCAGTTCATCTGGAGATCTGCCGGGGGTATTCTGAGCTTGAGCTGCGCAATAAGTCCCTGCGGCGTATTAATAAGCAGCTTGAAGGCATTATTGATAATTTTGACGGTGCCAAAGGTAATGCACCGGTCAGTAAAGCGGCCCGCAAAACCAAAAATCCGGTGCGGGCGGCACCGTTAAGCTTACCGCCAGAGAACTGGATTGCCTGTCACTGCTGGCGCAGGGCTACCGGACGGTGCAAATAGCGGATCAGTTGAATATTAAGCCTGTCACTGTGGAGTTTCATCTGGCGAATGTGCGCAACAAGCTTGAAGCCAAAACACGGGAACAGGCTTTGGTCACCGCAATTATGCAGGGATTGATGGAACCAGCGTTTCATTAGACGTCTTAACCGCCGGGAATGGCTGTCAGCGATGACAGTTATCCGGCGGTTTCTTTATATAGGGCAGGCGGATAACTTTTCAGGGAATGCGGTCGCCCCTTTATCGGATTCAGGATTTATGAAGGCAGTGCAGAAGCATCAGGTGATGGTGGTCGATGATAACCACGATGATCTGCGTTTATTAAGTCAGTATCTGGCAGAGCTTGGGCTGGATGTCAGAGTCAGTGTCAGCGCTGAAAATGCGCTGGAGCTGATCGGGCAGTCATTGCCGGACTTAATCGTGCTGGATTATAAAATGCCGGAAATGGATGGCATTTCACTGTGCCAGCGGCTTAAAGGGGATGAACGAACCCGGCATATTCCGGTTATGTTTGTCAGTGCTGTGTGCGGCAGTGATGAGATTGTCAGCGCGCTGGAAAGCGGTGCTGTGGATTTTGTCCGTAAGCCCTTTGATAAAGCGGAAATCCTGGCACGCATCAAAAACCACCTGAACCTTCAGCAACAGACCGCAACCTTGCGCCGCGCTTTGAATGAATGCCGCGATACTTTCTCGCAGAGCAGCGAAGGTTTTTCACCGGCTGATCGAACGGGTTAACAGCGTGTACTGGATCGTTAGCGGTGACTGGCAACAGATGCACTATGTGAATCCGGCCTATGAATCCGTCTGGGGGAAAGTTCTGACCGTTTACGCGCTGAACCTCTGGCCTGGCTGAACCGTCTGGCCAGCGCTGATGCACGGACAATCCGCCAGTGTATTGAGCGGGCGATGCGGGAAGTGCCGGATATGATCAGCTTGCCGGATTACCGCCTTATATTGTCTGACGGTTCGATGAAGTGGGTGCAGACTAAGGGGTACCGGATTGAGCCGGCGAACCATAATGATGACCGTTATGCCTGGGTCAGTACGGATATTTCTGAACGTAAGAGCAATGAGCAAAACCTCAATTATCTGGCCAATCATGATCCACTGACCGGTTTACGCAACCGGCTGCAGCTTGCTGAGCGGGTTGAGAGCGAGATCGTCCGATCGAAACGTCACGGGCATTCACTGGCACTGTTAATTATTGATGTCGATCATTTTAAATCCGTCAATGACTGCTATGGTCATATGGCCGGTGACCTTGCGCTGTGTGCGCTGGCGGCGGTACTTAAAGAACAGATCCGTTCAATTGATTCGGCGTTTCGTTACGGTGGTGAAGAGTTTGTGGTGATTCTGCCGGAAGAGTCTTTGGAACAGGCGTTGCAGGTGGCTGAACGTATCCGGCTGAGGGTGTCAGCACAGCCGCTGCAGCTGGAGAGCGGTGACGTTAACATTACGGTCAGTATTGGCGTGTCGGTGTATCCGGAAGACGGAGATGGCTATAACCGGCTGGTCCGTGTGGCGGATGACCATCTGTTAAATGCCAAGCGCCAGGGCCGCAACTGTGTTCAGCCAGCTTATGACTGACATGGGTAACCGGTTCTGTATTTGCCGGGCTGTTTTGTGTGTGCTGCTGGTATGGTCATCTCTGCCAGTCAGCGCAACGGCGGCAGCCAGTCAGCCGGATGTCTCACCCTGGCAGAACGCGCAGATTAACTGGCGGCAGTTTTCAGGTACCACGTTATCTGTGCTGGCGAATACGCAGCCGGCGTTTCGCGCTTTAGAGAAAAAGCTCCCGTATTTTGAACAACTCACCGGTATAAAAGTTGGCTTTCACGTTTTACCTCAGGCACGGATGCGGGAAGTTCGCCGGGTGGATCTGGCGGCGGGCGCGGGTATCTATGATGTTGTACCGATTGGCATTTCCTATCTGGGAGAAGCTCACCGCAATGGCTGGCTGGAGCCCCTGCAGCCTTACTTTGATGATCCGCAACTGACAGACGCCTGCTGGTATGACCTGGCTGATATTACCCCGGGCAGTCTGGCTCTGAGCAGCATTGATGGTGAGATGCTAGCCCTGCCGTTTGATTTTTGCCCCCGTGTTTTTCTACCGTAAAGATCTTTTTCAGCGTTATGAGCTCGCGGTGCCGGATACCTATGAAGAATTGCTGCAGATGAAAACCGCACTGCAGATGGCCCTGGAACGGGATGAAATGCAGAACATGTATGCCTTTGCCTCCCGGACCCGCGCCGGTGCCGGTATGAATACCTGGACGGTTATTCCGGTGATCCGGGCCTATGGCGGTGCGATGATGGATGAGTCCCTGCGGCCGGTGTTTAACAGCCCTCAGGCCAAGCATGCATTGCGGGTCTACCGGGACATGGTGACCGGTTACGGCAGCCCGCCCGGGGCACAAATGTTAAATTTCCACGAAATCCGTGAACAGTTTAAAGCAGGGCGTCTGGCGTCTGTTATTGCTGCATCTGATTTATTTGCCGAAATGGACAGCCCGGAAGAATCAGTTATATGGGATAAGTGGGAAGCGGCCCCGATGCCCCGGGGGCCGAGGACCAGAGCCACATCTTTGTGGTCCTGGGGCTTTGCGGTTAATGCCAGCGGCCAGCACAAAGATGCTGCCTGGCTCTTCCTGCAATGGGCGTCTTCCAAAGAAACCGCCATGCTGTTACACCATGACGATGCACCGGCCAGAACATCGCTATGGCATTCTGACGTCTATGATTACCTTGATGCCCCGGATTTATCAGTGTGAGCCGCTGGCTGCTGAATCAGAGAGATATTGATCCGATACAGAACGGTATTGCTGAATTCCCCGGGCTGGTAGCGTGGCTTCGCAGGCGTTTAATGAGATTTTCTTCGGTGCGCCGGTAGCGTCCACACTGGATCAGGCGGTTATCCGGGTTGAGCAGATTATGCAATCAGGCTCCGGACGGAGTGGCGACTGAGGTGCAGATGCTGGAAAGGATCTCTTTAAAACTTAAGCTGTTGCTGGGGTGGCGCTGATCATCATTGCCAGCTTTGCGCTCAGTACCTGGCTGCACCTCTATGAACTGCGCATCGCTTACCTTAATGAAGCCACCAATAATGCCCGTACGTTTACCCAGGAACTGCCCGGGAAATGCAGCAGTTACGGGAAAGTAATGATAACCTGAGCTGGATACGCAAGGTCCAGACGATCCGGTGTATTGAGTTATACCGGAGCGGGAGTACTCAGGGGGTAAAGTTTGTATCCCTGCTGGATGAGCAGGGGGTAGCAGTGGCACATAGTGATGTGAATCAGATCGGCGCAACGGTTACCGGTGTGCTGCCCTCCGGTCAAAGCCTGTATCGCGAAGCCGCTCTGTTGGGGGATGGCATTATTTACATCCTGATACCGGTACTCGGTAATGACGGCAGTTATATGGGCACCATCTTTGTGGGCGAAGACGCCTACGGGCTGGAGAATAAACTGTCCCATTCATTGCTGATTTCAGTGCTGGTATTTTTCCTGTGCATCTTGCTGGGCATTACCGGCCTGTATTACCTGTTAAAGATCTTCTTTCTGCAACCACTGATGGTGCTGCATGAGGCCGCCAGCCGGATCACTTCCGGCGATCTGAATAACCCTGTGGTGTTAAGGGGCTCCGGCGAAATCGTCGAGCTGGCACGCAGTGTCGATATGATGCGTATCTCCATTCAGAGCAAACTGAATGAACTGAGCAGCTACGGTGATAAGCTGGAAAAAGAAGTGGAGCAGCGCACTGCAGAACTGGCGGCAGAGAAAGAAAACGCTGAGGCTGCCAATCAGGCGAAGAGTGTTTTTCTGGCAAATATGTCCCATGAAATCCGTACCCCTATGAATGCCATTCTGGGCTATTCACAACTGCTGCTGAGGGATAAAGGGCTGAGCTTTCAGCAACGGGAGTCTGTCGATGCGATTAGCCGTGGGGACTCACCTGCTGGCGCTGATTAACGATGTACTGGAAATGTCCAAGATCGAAGCCGGCCGGCTGGAGCCGCAGCTGGCCTATTTCAATATCCGTGAAGTCATCGGCGACATGGAAAGTATGTTCGCCAATAAAGCCCGTTCCAAACGGTTGCTGTTCCGGGTGGAAAACGACTCACAGATGCCGGATTTTCTGATCACCGATGAAGGCATGTTACGGCAGTTACTGGTGAATCTGATTGGCAACGCGATTAAATTTACCCATCAGGGCGGGGTGACTGTCCGGACGGTTTTCAGTCGGTGACGGAGGATACCGGACGGCTGATTATTCAGGTGGTGGATACCGGCGTCGGGCTGAGTTCGGAAGAGCAGGAACGTATATTCGAGCCCTTTGAGCAGTCGGTTATGTCGAGCCGGCAATACGGCCGCAGCGGCACCGGGCTTGGGCTGGCAATCTGCTGCCAGTATCTGGAATTGCTGGAAGGGAAATGCGCCTGCAGAGCCACCTGGGGAAGGCAGCTGTTTCTCGGTGGAATTGCCGGTTCATATTGCTGATAACCAGACCCGGCGGATGAGCGAGTATAACCGCCGGCCGGTGGCGCTGGCTGCTGAGCAGCCCGTACCGAAAATTCTGATTGTTGATGACGTGGCCAGTAACCGGGATATCTTTAAGGCATTTTTGCAACCGCTGGGGTTCCGGCTGGCTGAAGTGGGGAATGCGAGCCGGGCATTGGAGTTATACCGCAGTTGGCAGCCGGATCTGGTTCTGATGGATAAGCGGATGCCGGAAATGGACGGCATTATGCTGATGCAGCAAATTCAGTCTGCTGCAGCGGATGCCCGGCTGCGGGTACCGAAGGTGATACTGGTCACTGCCAGTGCGTTTAAAGATGAAGAGCGGGTGGCAATTGAAGCCGGTGCCGATGCGTTTTTACGCAAGCCCGTGAATGAGTTCGAACTGTTATCTCTGGTTGGCCGGCTGTTACGGCTTGAATACGTTTTCGAGCGGTTTGCCTCCGGTAAGTCGGTCAGCCAGCCGGATGATATTACCCAGACACAGCTGGATGCTCTGCCGGACGATTTACATCAGGGCTTACTGCAGGCTTCCCGGCAAATGAATTTCACCCATTGTCAGCAAATGATCGAAGCTGTCCGCGCCCATGATGCGGATATGTATGACATCCTGCAGAAACTGCTCTGGCATTTTGAGTTTGAGCAGATCAGCGAGTGTATGAGCCGGCGTTCCGGATATTCTGACTGATCAGGCTTGTATTCAGGCCGTTTTGCTGTCATTTAGTAAGCTCAGAGAATTGGCTTGCCGAATGGCGCAGAACAGGGAAACAGAATGGATACACCGCAACGTCCGATGCTGGGAATAGGGCTGATGATCGCCGGTATGCTGGTGGTGCCTTTTCTGGATGTGTGTGCCAAGGTACTGGGGCAGACGTATCCCGTGCTTGAGGTTGTCTGGGCCCGCTATTTCTTTCATTTCCTCTGGTTACTGCCGCTGCTGGCCTGGAAACGCATGGCCTGGTGGCGCTGGCCTGAAAGTGCCGGTTCTCAGGGGTTACGAGGGTTCTTTCTGCTGGCCTGTACCCTGTGTTTTTCCTGTCGATACAAAGTAATCCTATTCCTAATTCTCTGGCGCTGTTATTTGTTGCGCCACTGATCATTACGGCATTTTCGCCGCTGATCCTGCGGGAGCGGCTGGACTTACGCCGGGCCGGTGCTGCAGGGCTGGGTTTCGTCGGTGTGCTGATTGTGTTGCAGCCCGCGGCGGATGATTTTCAGTTTTCCAGTTTATGGGCGCTGGCGGCCGGCGTCTGTTATGCGTTTTACATTATGTATACCCGCCAGATGTCGCAGCGTGCCAAGCCGTTAATGGGGCTGATGTATATCGCCATTGTCGGGCTGGTGGGGATGACTCTGGTGGTGCCCTTTGTCTGGGTGGCACCAGACCTTCAGGGTTGGGGCATTATGGCATTGATGGGCCTGTTCGCCGCAGCCGGGCATTTCCTGATTATCAAAGCCTGTGAGTATGCACCGGCGTCATTACTGGCACCCTTCAATTACACCGAGATTGTCGGTGCCTGTACCGTCAGCTATCTGTTTTTCTCTTATTTGCCGGATGCGCTGATGTGGCTGGGAATTGGCATTATCTGTATCAGTGGTATCTACACTTCGGTGTATGAATACCGGCGGCAGTCTGTAGCCCGCCGGTAATCACTACATGCCTGTTGGCTGCCGGATCTGTTACTGACCACGGCAGGGGGCATCAGGCCGGGCAGGCCCCTGTGGCAGGATCAGGTCAAAATCATCCCGCCCCAGTCGGGCTCCCAGATCCCGCAGCCTGCCATGGAATTCATCCCGTGGCACGTGGCAGGTACGGATGCGGCGGGGAGAGGTTGGCACAAAGGCATTACGGCCATGCATGCTGCGGTTATTGTCGATGAAAACCGCGGTGCCGGCGGGGATTTTAATCACAGCTTTGAACTCATCGCTGACCATCCGGCGGTGGTATTCCCTGACCGCAGCATACATCGGCTCAATTAATTCGGCGGGCAGATCCAGCGGTGCCATGGCGCGATCGAAGTAACGGACCCCGGACACATTACCGTTCCAGTCCAGCCGGATCAGCGGGGCGTGAATCCGGAAATCAATTTCACCGGGATGGCGGCGGATATGCTGCACCGGAATACGGGTCAGCAGCTCAAAGGCTTCCGGGGCTTCATTGCGCAGGGATTCGGCGATGGCGAAGCCGTCACAGTAGGTGGATTCGCCGCCTTCCCCGTCAATATTCTGCAGGCAGTGAAAGACCACCACACCGGGGTGGTTATAGCAGAAGGCATCATCGTGATGGGTATCCTGATGGATTGCTGTTTTTGATCCCAGCTTGGACACCGCTTCAACCTGAACTTCGAAGATCCGGCCATATACGGTGGTCTCGTGAATCGGGCCGAGCAGGCTGGCCAGCCGTTCGGTTTCTGCCGGTTCACTGCCGACGTTATCCAGTTTGACGATGCCATAGTCCCGCAGGGTTTCCAGCATGGCCAGATGGGCGCTTTCATCCTCATGGATGTGGCGGTAATCATGGCTGGGAAAGTTATCGGTGATATCCGCTTTCCACAGGGTGGGTGTAAAACTCAGGCGATGCTGACGCTGCTGTTTGCTGTAACTGTGCAACCGCAGCCAGACCGGGCCGTATTCCGAGCGGTGGCCGTCGGGCCAGGTGATCAGCAGGTTACCGGTATCATCCAGGCTGACCCTGGCGGGACGGATGTCCGGGTCAATATCCAGAATGGTCAGCGCCCGGATGCCATCGGCACTGTTGCCACACTGGCTGCAGAAACAGTTATGTCGCAACCAGATGTAGTGAAACTCACTTTTCTGATTATCCTGCCAGCTCAGAGTGATGCTGCGGGCGTTGCTTTCTACCTGCCGTATCTGACTCTGCTCAGCGCTGAAACCGGCAGGTGCGGCACACTGATTGCCCATAAAGGCGTTGCTGGTGGTGACGCCGGAGATACTCTGTTCCTGCTTCATCCTGTGTTCTCCTGATTAGCTGAAACGGGGCCGCTGATCTGCTGTGTTCAGCCAGGGGCGGGCTGCTTCACAGGCACCGGCAATGCTGAAAACACTGAGGTCATCATAGGGGCGGCCAATTATCTGGATGCCTGTGGGAATGCCGTTGGCGGCAAACCCTGACGGTATGCTGATGACCGGCAAAGGGCTGAGCATGTTGAAGGGGTAGGTCAGCAGCCAGCCAAAGTCGGCGGCGACCGGTTTACCGTTGATGCTGAAATTCTCATCCAGCGGTGAATGCTCCAATGGCACTGCCGGTAACGCCAGTGTTGGGCAGATCAGTGCATCACAACGTTGCAGCACCGGCGCTAACTGTTGCCACATATAGGCTTCCTGGGCCATGGAATTCATAAAGGCTTTGCCGCTGACGGCTTCGGCGGTTGCACCGTAAGCCCGGGCATAATCAGTCATCTCATGGCTGTGCTCCGGCAGGTAGTCGGCCACCCAGGCACCGAAGATGGCTGCACCGTGATCCCTGAAGGCCTGCAGGCATTGTTCTGTCCAGTTCAGGTCAATTTCGACCAGCTCTGCACCCAGTTCTTTGAGTAATGCCAGGGTTTCCCGGGTATTGGCCTGTACCTGCGGGTCGACTTCCACATAGCCTAAATCCATCGACCAGCCGATGGTTTTGCCTTTCAGGGATCCCTGATAGTGCAATGGTAAAGGAGCGGTGTCCGGCAGTGAGAACAGATCTCCGGGGTGCTGGCCGCTCATGGCGTTTTGCAGCAGGGCGCAGTCGCCAACGGTGCGGGCTAACGGGCCGTCGTGGTCGTACCAGTCCAGATTAAAGAAGGGCGACACCGGATTGCGACCCCGGGGCGGTTTATAACCGACAACCCCGCAACTGGCAGCGGGTACCCGGATTGAACCGCAGTAGTCGGAGCCGTTGGCAAGTGTCGTGGTGCCGGCAGCCAGCGAAGCTGCCGCCCCGCCGGATGAACCGCCGCTGTTATATTCCGGATGCCAGGGGTTATGAGTCGGCCTCTGCATTTCTGAACCGGTAATCGCAGCGGTACCCATTTCACAGACGTTGGTCCGGCTGTGGATAATGCCGCCGGCAGCGCGGATTTTCTGTACCGGCAGAGCATCACTGCCAGCTACGCCTTCACTGAATACCTTTGAGCCGGCAGAGGTGGGTTTTCCTGCTACGCCTTTATCTTCCTTGATGGCAACACAGAGGCCGTCCAGTAATTCGATGGGCTGTCCCTGAGTGTAACGCTGCTCAGCGGCCCGGGCAGCGTCCATGGCTTCTTCGAAGTAAGTCTGGGTGAAGGCGTTCAGTTGTGGTTCCAGCCGTTCACTTTGCTTAATCAGTGCCTGCAGCAATTCCACCGGCGACAGGGACCGGTCGCTGAAGCGCTGCAGGGCTTCGCAGGCACTGAGGTAACACAGATCCTGATCAGTCATCAGTATTTACCTCAGGCGTTATAGCCGCCATCCACGTGCAGGGTTTCGCCGGTCATATAGCCGGCACCGGCACACAGAAACAGCATGACTTCGGCGTACTCGCGGCGGTGCCCGGGCGGGGATGGGCAGGTCTTTACTGTCTTCAAATACAGTTTCCCATTTGAGGGGAAGTTGGTGTCATTCGGGTCAACGTACATGGGGGCGATAGCGTTTACCCGGACATCCGGTGACAGGCCCCGGGCCAGTTCCTTGGTCAGGGTGGCGACACCGCCTTTGGCGACACAGTAAGGGGTACTGGAACCACCGGGCGGAAGCCTGACATGGAGCTGGTGGAAACTACGGCTCCTTTGGATTCACGCAGATAAGGTTCGGCCGCTTTCACCGTCCGGAATACCGACATCAGATTGACGGACATAATGTCCTGCCAGAGTTGTTCGGTCTGGCTTTGCAGATCCCCTGGCGGAATGATTTCCAGAGTGACTGAATGCCCGGCAACATTGACCAGATAGTCGATGCCACCCATGGCCTCTGCCGCCTGCTTCACCATCGCGTCTACCGAGTCATTGTCACGCAGGTCAGCCGGGGCAGGCAGTACATGCCGGTCCATTTCCGTCAGGCGGGTTACCTGGGTTGCAATGCGTTCTTCATTGACGTCACAGATTGCCACGGTGCAGCCCATCTCGGTGAACAGTTCAACGGCGCAAAGCCCGAGTCCGGAAGCGCCACCGGTGATGATGGCGGTTTTACCTTTCAGATCCGCATGAATCATGATGTATTCCTCAGAATTATTGTTGTTATAGATAACTGGCGGAGCAGCGGTCAGCGAATGCCGTACTGGCTGACCAGTGCTTCATTCAGGGTGATACCTAGCCGGGGGCGTCCGGCAGGGCGATCAGACCGTCCTTAATGTCTGGCTCAGCGGGGCTGACCAGCTCGGTCCGTAACCGGGAAGGTCCCAGCCGGGAAGAGCGGAATTCCACCATCGGAATGGTCAGACAGGCGGCCTGTAAGTGGATGTTGCAGATGTCTGTGATGCCGGTGGCGTAGGAATGGGGAATCAGGCTGGCACCGTACATTTCGCACATCTCGGCGATGCGCATCAGTTCAGTAAAACCGCCGGCCCGGCTGATCCCCGGCTGCACCAGTGACACACCACCGGTTTCCAGCCAGTCGCGCACTTCCCAGCGGCTGACGGCGAATTCGGCACCGCCGACTTTCACCGGGCTGACTTCCGCCAGTTTGCGGTGTCCGTGCAGGTCATCATGCCAGAGAGGTGCCTCGGCAAAGGCGATGCGGCAGTCATCGATCCGTTTCAGCAACCAGGCAGCATCCTGCCAGTCGCGCCAGCGGTAGCCAAAATCCAGCGACAGTTTGATGTCATCGCCGACCATCCGGCGGCAGTCTTCGATGAAGCCCACCAGTTTGCGGTCACTGAGGTGTTCGCCGAACAGGATCGGCACCTTCACCGAACGCAGCCCCTGATCCACGGCAATCCGGGCCTGTTTTTCCAGTTCGCTGACGATTGTGTTCAGAGGGCCGTCGTAAATATCACCGGGGTAAATGGTCGCGTAAGGGCGGATGCTGTTACAGCGTGCGCCCCCAGCAGCTTATACACAGGCAGCCCTAACTGTTTTCCCGCCAGATCATAGAGGGCAATGTCTACCGCAGACAGGGCGTGGATCAGAATGCCCCGGCGGCCGTGATAGAAGGATGAATGATAAATGGCATCGTAAATGGCACGGGCTTCAACCGGCTCACGGCCGATCACATGTTCTTTAATGCCCTGACTCCAGAAATGCACAGTGGGCATGTCGATCATGGCTTTTGTCACGGAAGGGGTGGCGACACACTCACCGATACCGTAGCGGCCTTCGGCGTCGGTGACTTTCACCAGAACGGTTTCTTCCGCCCCTCGGCAAACGCATTTCCTTCCGCCGGAACGGAAACGATGATGGCTTCAAGATCGACAATTACAGACATAACCGGCTCCCTGATATTCAGTGTCAGCCCTCATTTAATGTCAGGAATTGATGATAAATCTGATGATATGCGCCATATTTCTGATTGCAGTGAGCAGCGTTGAAATTAACGGTTTATTTATTATTTATGAAAATGTAGCGCTATTACCCGATGATCTCTGCATTTTCGTGTTACTTGGCAGTATGTTTTGTTTTTGGACTGTTGTTTTACTTCAACAACTGGCAGAGTCGTTAAAGTATGTCTGATTGTCTGCGTCAGGAGGTGTTTGGTGTCTGCTAACGAGCCTGTACAACGGCGTTTTGCCTTCGTGTTGTTACCATCTTTCAATATGATGGCGCTGTCTGCGGCGATAGAACCGTTACGGGTAGCAAATATGTTATCCGGCCAGACCCTGTATCGCTGGCAGCTGTTTTCCGCCGGACCGGAGCAGGTGCAGGCGAGTAACACTGCCTGGATTACGGTGGACGGTGACCTTGCGACGGCGGATGCCTTTATGGCCGACGGTTGCGATACCCTGTTTGTCTGCGCCAGCTGGTATCCGGAACAGCTGGATGACGAGCAACTGTTCGGCTGGTTACGCCAGCATGCCCGCAGTGGCTTGCGGCTGGGGGCATTGATACCGGCGCGATTGTGCTGGCCCGGGCGCATTTGCTGGACGGTTTCCGGGCGACAGCCAACTATGATGTGATCGCCGGGTTCGCGGAGGATCACCCCGGGTAACCGTGACTGACCATCTGTTCGAAGCGGATAATAACCGCATGACCTGTTCGGCGGGCACGGCCCCTATCGATATGATGTTGCTGCTGATGCATGAACATTGGGGGAGGAGATTACTCACCGGGTATCCCGGCATTTGTTTTATCAGCAACTGCGCAGCGGTGGCGAATCCCAGAAGGCACTGGTGCGGGAATATGGCTATGACTTTCCCAAACAGCTGCAGTACGCCATTCACCTGATGGAAAAGAATACCGAGTCCCGGCTGATGGTGAAGGATATAGCGGAGCAGACCGGCACGTCACTGCGTACCCTGGAACGCTTATTCAGGAACATACCCAAATGTCGCCGGCGGTGTTTTATCTGCGTTTACGGCTGGAAAAAGGCCGGCAGTATTTGCTGCATACCCGGATGTCAGTACTGCAGGTGGCGGTTGCCTGTGGCTTTCTCAGCCAGGAACATTTTGCCCGTCGCTATCGGGATGTTTTCGGCCGTTCTCCGCGGGATGAACGGGCGGTTTCCGCATTGCAGACCACAGCAGATATGGCATCGGTCACTGTGGATAAAACGTAAAAAGCAGGGGCTGGCCAATTCAGTACAGCCCCTGCGCACGGATCAGATCACCCGTTTCAGGTTAATAAAATCGCCACTCACTTCAAGGCTGAGGGTGACGTTCTGTTTGGTGCGGTTACGCCAGAACCAGCCGTGTTTACCATCGAAAGCGGCTTTCAGTTCGCCACTGTCGCCAGGTACAAACCGGCCTTTGCCGTAGCCATGATAAAAGCCTTTCGGGGCATCATACGGATCACCGTGGGTGTCGTAGTTAAGCTTGCCGCCGTTGGCACTCCAGCTGTACGTCACCAGTGCGTTCTGCTTCATCTCCAGTTTGATTTCAGCGCCCTGACCGGGCTTCAGCACAAAGCTAACCGTCTGGCTGTTGGCAGCTGGTTTGGCCGGTTCTGCTATTACCTGCTCAGTTTTGGCGGCGGCAATCTCCACCGGTTTTGCGGCTGGTTGCGGTTCGGGCTGCGCCACTGGCTTAGCGGTGACGGTAACCGCCGGCACCGGGGCAGTGCTCGCCGCAGCGGTGGCGACCGGTACAGGAGCAGGTGCCGGAACGGCAGTGCCAGCGGCATCGGCGGCGGCTTCTGCCGCCAGCTGTTGCTTGATCTCGCCCATTTCCGTCAGGCCCAGTAAGCGGCCTGCGCCGGTCGGGTCGATGGCGTATTCTGATGGCAGTACCACGCAGACCAGCAGCACCATGGCAACTACCAGTGCTGCAAGGGTAGAACGGATCAGCTGAGCCGCGCTGGGCTGGGGTTGGGACGAATATTCACTGTTATACATAATAAGTTTTCCTTAAATCTGTCTGGTCACGGGGTGAGGATCAGGCCGCTGATCTGGTAGCCCATCAGCAGGAAGCCGAGGCTCATCATGGCGACGTTGGCGGTATAGGTATGGCGCATAAAGTTGCGGTTGCGCCGCCAGAAGCCCATCAGGATCAGAATGGCGGACAGGGCCAGTATCTGGCCGAACTCTACTCCCACATTGAAGGCAATCAGGTTGATCAGCAGGCCGTCCGGCGAGATCTCAAAGTCCTGAATTTTGGTGGCCAGGCCGAAACCATGCATCAGGCCGAATAGCAGAGTGGCGACCTTAGTATTCGGCTGAAAGCCAAACCAGCGGGGAAAGCCCCAGGTTATCCAGTGCTTTGTAGACCACGGAAAAGCCGATGATGGCATCCACCACGTAGGCGCTGACGCTGATGTTTGTCAGCACACCAAACAGCAGAGTGACCGAGTGGCCCACCGCAAACAGGGTGACGTACAGGCCGACATCCTTAAGCCGGTAGAGGAAGAAAATGACACCGAACAGGAACAGCAGGTGATCGTATCCGGTGACCATATGTTTGGCCCCCAGATAGATAAACGGGATGATCAGTACCCCGGAGCTTTCCTGAATATAGCCTTTGTCGCCGGTTGCAACGCCGTGCGCAAAGGCTGCATCAAAGCTGCTGAGCAGCAGCATACACGCCAGCACAATAAGCAGCGTGTAGCGGCCAGCGGGCAAAGGCCGGCCGGCAGATAGTTCACTAAACATAATTAGCCCTATGAGTTAATACACATCAGGCAGGCGCGGGCCTGCCGGTTTCAGACGTGCTGCTGAACTCTTGGAGGGCGTTCGATCAGGAACAGCGGCGGATTAGGAATCCACTGCCGGTATTGGGGATATCTGTAGCAGGCAGCGGAGCCTGATTATCACTGCTGTCCAGCGCCAGTTGAACCGAATCATGCAGATGATCAGCGGTCTGGGGCGGGTGCTGGTGGGTAATATTAAACGTCTGATGGAATGTCTGTTGCCGGTGATCATGGTCGTGACTGTGGCCGTGATCATCATTGCCCGCCAGGATTTGCGTGTTTGCAGCAACCGGTGCCGGCAGGTGAACGGTAACCGCCAGGGTAAACAGATGTCCGCCCCATGCATACAGCAGCATGAAGATCAGCTGGGGATCAGGCGTTTACGGGTGGCAGTTTTCACAGTCAGTCTGGGTGTCCGGGTTATCAGATGGCGGCAGCATAAAGGATGCTGCAGAGTTTCTCAATCCTGCTGTTATGAACCTGTTTTGGGTCCTGAGTTCCCGGCGGATTAAACAATCCGTGCGGATAATTGCCGGGCCGCCTGAATCAGTTTTTGGAATAGTCCCGGGCATCCTGCGGGTTGAGATGTGCGCCGCTGATTGCAGCACTGATGGCGGCGACCGGTTCGTTACGCAGGTTCAGTACCGGGGCGGCAATGCAGCTGATTTCACTGTCGGTTTCGCCGTGGCTGACCGCATAACCGAGCCGTTGTGCCCGTTGCAGATCATCCTGAAGCTCGGTCAGCTCCGTGTGTGAACATTGCAGGTTGTGGGTAAGGTTGTCCCGGAAGTGTCCTGACTGCATGGCCAGAATGGCCTTGCCGGCCGCGGACTGTTGCAGGGGAATGGTCTGGCCGGTGAATATGTTCCAGGCCTGGCTGAGGGAAGATTCTACCTTGGAGACCACCACGGCCTGATCGCCCACAGGGATGCTGAGGAAGATGGTTTTGTGGATTTCGTTTTTAAGGATTTCAGCAATCGGATGAAAGAACGCTATCAGGCTTTGTTTGCTGTAAATGCTGGAAGAAATCTGAAAGATTTTTGAGCCGATACAGTAGGCCTTTTACGGGCCGGATCTCTGGCAATCAGCTGATGGCTGAGCATCGCGTTGATGATCCGGTGCCCACTGGCAGGTGATATGCCTGTGGCTTCGCAGATTTCTGAGAGTGTCAGCGGGTAAGCGGAGGCGGTGAGCAAATCGAGAATCTGTACGCTGTGATCAATTGCCGGTGCTTTACTGCCGGTTGCCTGAGTCATTGAAAAATCCTGATGGGGCTGTTTTTATATATGGAATTATTTCAGCAGTTGATGCCGGTTAACAGGGAAATGTCAGCCCGGTGTGTGGCTGCAGAAAAATTCTCTTTTTGTGGACTGGTTGAGCGGGGCTGCTGGCGACTGGTCTGATCGGTGTTGTGGTCGACCAGAGGTAATACGGAGGCTTGAGAGAAACAATTTGTATGAGTTTATATTGTTGATATTAAAGAATATTTTATATATGAAATTAAAATTCATGATATGGAAACTTGCTTGACGCTGTTCAGAAAGCTTCCTAGCATGCCGGTGAAGTCATTTTTGAAAACAGGTTTGACGGTATGCGGGTTGAAGAGAATTTTGTAGCAAATGTTTTTACGGCATCGGCCAATACCGCCATGCTGGCGGTATATAACCCGGCAACCGATGAGCTGATTGCTCAGGTGCCGTCGGCCACTGCTGCCGAGGCAATCGAAGCTGTGGAAATTGCCGCCCGTGCTCAGCGGAGCTGGCGTCAGCTGACCAGCACCGAACGGGGGCTTGCCTGCATAAACTGGCGGATGCTCTGCTGGCGCACAAAGGGCAGATTGGCGAAGCGCTGGCACTGGAGTCCGGTAAAAGCCTGGAAGATGCCACCAATGAAGCGGTGTATGCCGCAGACATTACCCGTTATCACGCGGAATGGGCACGGCGAATTGAAGGGAGATCATCCCCAGTGATACACCCTCTGAAAATCTCTTGCTGCAGCGTGAGCCTATTGGCGTCATCAGTTGCCTGATCCCGTTTAACTATCCGGTGTATACCCTGCTGCGGAAAATCGCGCCGGCGCTGATTACCGGCAATACTGTGGTTGTACGCCCGAGTAATAACACCCCTGTTCAGCCTTTGAGATTGCCAGAGCGGTTCAGGCCGCCGGCCTGCCGGACGGCGTGGTGAACATCCTGACCATGGATCATGGGGTCTCCGAGATCGTCTGTACTCATCCGAAGGTGGGTATGATCACCCTGACCGGCAGTGTTGGGGCCGGCCGTAAAGTGCTGGAATACTCCCAGGTGAATATTGCCAAGTCTTCGCTGGAACTGGGAGGCAAGACGCCGGCGATTGTTGAAGCGGATGCGGATCTGGAGAAAGCCGCCCGTGAAATCGTCGGTTCTAAAACCACTAACTGTGGACAACTATGCACGGCAGTGGAGCGGGTTTATGTTCATGAAGATATCTATGATGCGTTCGTTGCGTTGCTGAAACAGCACATGAGTGAACGGCAGTTCGGCGACCGTAATGCAGAGCCTGGCCATATGGGGCCGCTGATCAATGCTAACGCCCGGCTGAATATTCACCAGATGGTGGAACGGGCAATTGATGACGGTGCCGTGCTGGAAACCGGCGGTTATATCCCTGAGGGCGCCGGTAACTTCTATCCGCCGACCTTACTGACGCAATGCCGGCAGGATATGGAAATCGTGCAGGAAGAAATATTCGGGCCGGTGCTGCCAGTACTGAAATTCGCCGATTCTGAAGAAGCGTTGCAGCTGGCCAATGATCATCAGTTTGGACTGGCATCGGTGATTTATACCGAAAACTACCGTACCGCGATGCGCGTCGCCAATAATATTGAGGCCGGCGAGATCTACATTAACCGGACCCCGGCAGACCCGTATCAGGGCTACCATGCGGGCTGGAAACGTTCCGGTTTGGGGGCGATGACGGTAAGCACGGTATGCTGGAATTTACCCAGACCCGCCTGGTTGTACTCAATTACTGAGGAGTTCTGTGATGCACGTAACTGCCTGCGAAACCCATATTGTTGCCACCCCGCCACCCCATGTCGGTGGCATGTACTGGATCTTTGTCAGTCTCAGAACCGACTGCGGCATTGAAGGGGTCGGTGAAGTATATGCTGCATCCTTCCACCCGACAGTGATGGAAAAAGCCATTGAAGATGTCTTTGAGCGTTATCTTAAAGGTCATGACCCGCACCATGTGGAACGCTTCTTCCGGGAGTGTTATTCCAGCGGTTTTACCCAGCGGCCGGACCTGACCATGATGGGGGTGGTCAGCGGTCTGGAAATGGCCTGCTGGGACATCATCGGTAAAGCGGCCGGTAAGCCGGTATATGAGCTGATTGGGGGTAAGGTAAATCATAAGTTGCGCAGCTACACCTATCTGTATCCGGAAAATTCAAAGGGCGAGTACGACTACGATAATGTCGAGCTGGCGGTTGAGTGCGCGTTACAGAATAAAGAACGGGGTTTTACCGCACTGAAATTTGATCCGGCGGGCCCTTATACAGCGTATTCCGGGCACCAGTTGTCCCAGAATGATCTGGAAAAGTCTGCCACCTTCTGTGAGAAAATCCGTGAAGCGGTGGGCAATAGCTGTGACCTGTTGTTTGGCACCCATGGCCAGATGACGCCGGCGGCAGCCATTCGGCTGGCAAAGCGCCTGGAGCCCTTTGACCCGTTGTGGTTTGAAGAACCGGTGCCGCCGGGACAGGCGGAAGCCATGGCACAGGTGGCTCAGGCTACCAGCATACCGGTGGCCACCGGCGAACGGCTAACCACCAAGTTTGAGTTCCACGACGTACTGAAAAACCGGGCAGCAGCCATTCTGCAAATGAACCTGGGCCGGGTCGGCGGCATTCTGGAAGGTAAAAAGTTGCGGCGCTGGCTGAAGCCTATTACTGCCAGATCGCCCCGCATCTGTATAACGGCCCGGTGGGAGCCGCCGCCAGCATTCAGTTGGCAACGGCGACACCTAACTTCCTGATTCAGGAAAGTATCGGCACCTGGGACGGTTTCCATGCCGAAGTACTGCAAGCGAAAATCGACTGGCAGGATGGTTATATTATTCCCTCTGATAAACCGGGTTTAGGTGTCGAGCTGAACATGGAAACTGTTAAGGCCTGCTCCCTTATACGGAGCCGACCTTGCATCTTTCCATGGATGCCCGGCCTTATGATTACAAACGTCAGTCATCCACTCACTGGAAGAAAACCGGGCTGTAAGTATGCAGTACGATTTTATTATTGTCGGGGCCGGCTCTGCCGGCTGTATTCTGGCGGACCGGCTGAGTGAGTCGGGACGGTATTCAGTGCTGTTGTTAGAGGCTGGCGGAAAAGACAGCCTGCCGTGGATTAAATTGCCGGTGGGCTTTGCCAAAACCTACTACAACCCGGATTACAACTACATGTATTACAGCCAGCCGGAAGCGGCGATGAATGGCCGTAATATGTATGTGCCCCGGGGAAGGTGCAGGGCGGTTCAGGCTCGATCAATGCCATGATCTATGTGCGCGGTCAGCGGGCGGATTTCGATGACTGGGCGGCGGCCGGAAACCCGGGCTGGTCCTATGATGACGTGCTGCCGTACTTTAAAAGCTGGAGCGTCATCCGGCGGGGAATACTGAGTACCGTTCTGCGGAAGGGAAAATGGGTATTCTGCCGATGAAGCAGGATGCTCACCCTCTGTGTGATTATTATCTGCAGGGCGCGGAGCAACTTGGCTGGCCACTTACCGATGATTTTAACGGCGCTGACTTCGAAGGGGCCGGGGTGTATGAAGCGAATATCAGTAAGGGACAGCGGGATTCAAGTAATACGGCGTATCTTAAGCCTGCTCTGCAACGTTCTAACCTGACGTTGCTGCGTGATGTCCGGGTGGAAAAGGTAAGTTTTGCTGCAGGGAAACACGCGGAATCCGTGGTTTTTGTGCAGAACGGAACTGAGAAAACGGCAGCCGCAAAACGGGAAATTATTCTTGCCTGCGGGGCAATAGATTCACCTAAACTGTTGCAGCTTTCCGGTATTGGTGATCGGGAATCGCTGGCGGAATTTAACATTTCCGAAGTGCAGCATTTACCGGCAGTGGGGCAGAATCTGCAGGATCATCTGTGCCTCAGTTACTATTTCAAAGCGAAGGTGAAAACGCTGAATGATGACTTTGGCTCGCTGCTGGGGCAGGCGAAAGCCGGGTTACAGTATGCGCTGAACCGACGGGGGCCGTTGTCCATGAGTGTTAATCAGGCCGGGGGCTTTTTAAGGGGATCCGGCAGAAGCGCTGCCGAATATTCAGCTGTATTTTAATCCCATGTCCTATCAGATTCCGCCTGACCCGAAAGCAGCTTAAGCCGGAGCCGTACTCCGGTTTTCTGGTGGCGTTTAATCCCTGCCGGCCAACCAGTAAGGGCAGTGTCAGTCTGGCGTCTGCTGATCCTGCTGTGCCGGCGGCCATTACCTTTAACTATCTGTCGACAGAGAAGGATCTGGCGGAAGTGCAGCAGGGGCATAAGCTGGTGCGGACGCTGATACAGGCGCCGGCTTTGCAGGCTATCACTGAAGCTGAGGTGATGCCGGCGGAACAGGCGGATGATGCAGACTCACTGCTGACCTATTACCGGGAAAATGCCGGCTCTATTTACCATGTCTGCGGTACCTGCCGGATGGGGCCGGCCCCTGCTGACAGTGTGGTGGATGCCCGGCTGCGGGTTCACGGCATCAGCGGCTTGCGGGTGGTGGATGCGTCGGTTTTCCCCAATATCACTTCCGGCAATACCAATGCGCCGGCAATGATGGTGGCGGAGAAGGGTGCGACCATGATTCTGGAAGATCAGGTCTGATGACCTGATCTTCCACCCGGCTGTTTTACCGGGCTATCTTCTGCAGGTATTCAAGCTGTTCTTCTTCCGGGCGCGGTTCACTGAAGAAGCTCAGGGTTTCCACCAGTTCGGTGCGGGCCTGAAGGGCGCCGGTTTCCCCGGCCTGAACACTGTCGGCACTGCTGCTCAGATTTTCCAGCAGCTGAGTGCCAACCGCTTCACTGCTGGTCAGCAGGACACCGACCAGCGCATCAACCTGATCGCCGGCAAACTCGGCAACCTGCCAGAAGGTTTCTTTCTGCTCGCCGGGCTGCTGTGCTTCGGCCTGTAACAGCGCGGCCGGATTATCCGTTTCAGCCAGTGTATTGGTACGGGTCAGGAAGCGGGAAAACTGCTGATTCTGTTCCTCTGACTCCTGCAGGGCCAGTGGCACCTCCGCAGTGTTCAGCTGGTTAATGTCCTGCACCAACTGGTCGCGCTGTTCTGCGTTCAACTCAGAGAAGGTGGTGTTCAGTGCAGTACTGCGGCTGATGTCATCTTTGTTAAGCCAGGCATCGGTGACCATCAGGCGGATCATGTTTTTCTGATCCCGTTTACTTTCGTAATCGTCTTTGACTTCATAGCGGGAGGTCGGGTCACCGGTGTCATCACCCATCCGGCTCAGGGCGATGCCTTCCCGGGTGGAGTGGTTATCCCGCAGCTGATCAAGGGCTTCGATGATTTCAGGGTTATCTTCCAGTTCCAGTGTGTCTGCTTCATCGCCGACCAGGGTTTCAAGGCCTGTTTTGGTGATCTCAAGATAACTGCGCTGGTGGGTCGATTCCATGTAACTGAGCTTATCGGTCATGGCGGATAACTGCTCATCGCTGAACTGGTATTCAGATATGAAGCTCATGGTGGTATCCAGCATGTCTTTGACGACCCAGAGCATTTCGTTATCGTAATCGATATTGGCCCGGTCAGGTTCTTCATATCCAACCGGTTTATTGAAACCGTATTCGAATCCCGGCCGGGCCTTCTCGGCTAATCCCCCAGATAATTCAGGAAGGAATCCGTGGCCTGTTCAGAACGGTCTGTCAGGCCTTCAACAACATCCTGACCTAGCTGATTATCGGCGGCGTAAATCAGTAACAGGGTATCCTGCTGGGATTCGGTGAAGGGCTGCAGGGAATTCAGCATGGCGTCCGGGTCATCGCTTTTGTGAACCGCGCTGACAAAGTTATACAGGTTGTTCGCTGAAGGCGAAGGTTGCGCAAACGGCAGCGTGCCGTTGGCATTGTAGGTAGATTCCGTTGGCCGGCTGATAACCTGTTCCGCATAACCCGCAGCCCGTTCCAGTACCCGTAACTGTGTGTCTGATGACATGGCCGTCAGATCCGCAACAAACTCTTTGGCCAGCCGGGCTGTCGCCAGCCCGTAGTTAGGGCCATATGCACCGTCGCCGGGGTCTGCATTTTATGAATGCTGCTGGCCAGCTGCCCGAGGGCATTGTCATCCAGGGATTCTGCCAGCGACAGGAAGTTATCATCGAGAATCATCTCGGTGTTAATCAGCGACTGGCGCTGTTCTTTGCTGACCCGGTTGAGGACATTCTCGATACGTTCATTACGCTCATCGCCCAGTACAAAGTAGGTTTTAACCGTGGCTGAGGGATCGGTAACGGTGAATTTTTCACCCCGGGGGCGTCAATCGGACCATCACTTTTAATCAGCGAGTCCTGGCTGGCCTGTTGTGCGCTTTTCAGCTGCTGCGCTGTTTGAGCGTCCGGCTGCTTTGCCTCCGTGGTTCGGGGCCGGTCAGGCTGTTTGGCGGTGGTGTGGTCAGCGTTGCAGAATAGAGTTTCATGATGTCATCCTTGCCTGTCCTCAGAAATCATCCCTATACGTGTGGATACAGAGCGGCGCAGCCTCCTTTGAAATGTTGATAAGGCTTATATCGGCTGTTCAGAAGGTTCTTATATGTACAGCCGAAAAAAACTGACAGGTACAGATTTGCGCGGAATCCGGTTGGCGGGAAGAAGGCCCCGGCGGGTATAATCAGCGCTGAATCCGCAATAGCAGCCTGGTGAGGGGTTATGTCTCAAACGGATAAGTTCTTTGATCACAGTGAAGTTGAATTTGCGGCCGAAGCCATGCGCAAGGCCGGCGTCATTTATGATGATCTTTTAATAAGCTTTGCCGGCAGATTTATGAAGATGTAAAAGACGCTGCCACACCGGCTGATACCCTCAGAATATGCAACAACAGCATTGTTCATGCGGAACATATATTCGTTGCCAATTTTCCGGATAACTACCAGACCGCCTGTCAGCAGGGCTGTAGTCACTGCTGTCATTTTCCGGTGCAGGCTGCACCTCAGGACATTGTTCAGTTAGCGCTGCACCTTAAGCTCAGCCTTAGTGATGCCGAACTTGCCGACCTGAATACCCGACTGCAGCAGGATATTCAGCAGAGGGGCGGCGCCTTTATGCGGGCCCCTGCCCGTTACTGACGGCGGAGCAGAGTTGCAGCGTATATGAGCACCGGCCACTGGTGTGCCGTATGTTCAGCTCCCAGAATGCTTTTAGTTGTGAGCAGTCCCTGACGGATGGACGGCAGATTTCCCAGCGCCCGCTGACCCACCGCATTTTTCAGGCAGCGGTTACTGCGTTACTGATCGCTGCGGAGCAGCAGGGTATGTACAAAGAACAGGGGCTGCTGATTCCGGGGCTGCTGGAATTACTGACCGAGACTGACGCAGAACCGTCTGACTTCTGCCGTTCCTGGAAGCCGGTCTATCTTGAAGCACTGAATACCTTGCAGGTCGCCGGGGCCTGATTCTCTCATCCCGGCCTGATCCCTTCAGCGCCCGGTGGCTTATCTCTTCAGCGCCTGACGCTACATGCCATCTTTGCAAATTTTTACAGCCACTTAACGCAAGTTAACACTTACCTGAGGGATACTCCTGCGCGCAGCTCTGCGGGAGAGGGCGTGTTGTGAATAAGTTTCGGACTTGTTCGCCGGTTCCCTAAGGTTTATCATTTAATTTATCAATTGATCAATTAAATGATAATTAAAAGGCAGTACACCGTTATGACCCAGCCAGCAAAGCCAAAGAGAGGCCGTCCGACCGATCCTGCCCTGCAGGAAAAGCGCCGTGAGGATCTGCTTGATGCTGCATTTGAACTGCTTCGGCACAAGAGTTACCGGAGCATTACCATCCGGGAGCTGGCCAGCCAGGCGAATACCCAGTCAGCGATGATCAAGTATTACTTCAATGATAAGCAGGAGTGTTTCTGGCGTTGCTGGAACGGGTCAGTAAACAGCAGCAGGAAGACTTTGCGGCTGTTAAGGCGTCGGATGAACCGCTGAAGATGTTTATCAGCCGGTCGGTGAAGTTCTTCGCCAAAAATCAGCCGATAACCCGGCTGATCGCCGATGAAGTGATTGCCGGAGACAGTGAGCTGAAAAAGGTTTTTATCGCTACCCTGCCGAAGCGCACCGCTGAAATGCTGCCTGAGCTGATCGCTGCAGAGCAGAAAGCCGGCCGGATAAAGGGCGATATGAATCCTAAATGGCTGGGCTTTTCGCTGATCAATATGATCATCACTCCGTTTGTTGCTGTGCCTGTGCGTGAGCAGGTCTGGCAGATCAGCCATGACGAGATTGCCAGCGATGCCTGGGCAGAACATGTATACCGTATTTTTACAGAGGGGCTGTGCAATGAGCCAGACCGATAAGAAATCCTGGCTGGGCCGGTTTTGGGCGTTGCCGCTGGTGGTGGCGCTGGGAGTTGTCATCGCACTGGTGATCATCAAATCCCAGCCACAGATGCAGCATCAGGTCAGTGCCGAAAAGGCGTGCCGGTAACCACGCTGCAGGTGGCGGAATATGAAGTCCGCCCGACGGTGACCGGTTACGGAGAGGTTGAGCCGGATATTCTGCTGGATGTACGGGCGGAAGTGGCCGGTAAAGTGGTGTATGTGCATCCGCAGCTGAAACAGGGTGTGTTGCTGCCGGCCGGAACACTGGTGGTGCAGATTGATGACAGTGACTATGTGCTGGCGCTGAAAAAGCCCAGGCCACTCTGGCCCAGAACCGGGCGAATCTGGCGGAGCAGGAGATCACCCGTCAGGATGCGGAACTGGATCTGAAACTGGCGAAAGACAAGCTGAATCTGGCCTCAAAAGAGCTGGTACGTTTTGAACAGTTACTTAAGAAGCGTTCTGTGGCCCAGTCGCAGGTAGACAGCCAGCGTAATGCTGTGCTGCAGGCCCGGCAGGAAGTGCAGAGTTTACAGAACAGTCTGGATGCCCTGCCGTATAACACCGAAGTTTTGCAGGCACAGCTGGAAATCGCCGAAGCAGAAGTGGCGGCTCAGGAACTGAATCTGGAACGTACCCGGATCAGCTTGCCATTCGACGCCCGGATCGCCAGCCAGTCCGTGGAGACTGATCAGTATGTGGGGTTGAATACATCACTATTCTCGGCGCAAACCATTGATAAAGTGCTGGTGAATGCGCAGTTCGCCCTGCCGCAAATGCGCCTGTTATCCAAAGGCTTTGATCTGCCGGCTGAGCAGGCGGATATCTTTCTTGAAGAAGGTACCGATACTGAGACACTGATGTCCCGTCTGGGACTGGAAGCACGTGTCAGCCTGGTGGGCAATGACGCCCGGGTCAGCTGGGAGGCGAAGGTGGAGCGGATCAGTAATAACCTTGATCCGGCGTCCCGTACGGTGGGGGTGATCGTCAGTGTTGACCGGCCTTATGAGCAGGTTGAACCGGGGCTGAAACCCCTCTGATTGATGGCATGTATATGCAGGTTGAGTTGCAGGGCCGGGCCCAGCCGTTCCTGGTGGTGCCGCGAAATGCCCTGCATGAAGGGGAGCTGTATCTGGCGGGTGAGGGTGAGAAACCTGCTGCGCCAGCCGGTGGAAGGTTTTGCGCAGCAGCAAATGCTGTTACTGGACCCGCAACAGATAACGCTGACATCAGACCGGGTTATTACCTCTGACCTGTTTCCGGCGGTAAAGGGTATGTTGCTGGAGCCGCAGGCTGATTCTGCTGCACAGCAGGCACTGGCTGACTGGCTGGAGGCACACTGAGATGATTCGTTTTTGCGGCTCATCCGACGGCCGCCAACCTGCTGATGGGGCTGTTTATGCTGGCGGGGATTCTGGCCCTGCCGGATATCAAACGGGAAACCTTTCCGGAAGTTAAGAAGTATGAAGTGCAGGTCTCGGTGGCGTATCCGGCGCTGCTGCAACTGACGTTGAGCTGGGCATCTGTAAACCGCTGGAAGATGCTATGGACGGCATCAGCTTCATGGAAGAAAAGCGCTGCGAGGCCCGTGATTCCAACGCCATCATGACCCTGAAAATGCTCGAAGCCGGTAACTTCAGTGAGTTTCTGGAGGATGTAAACTCCGCCGTGGACGGTGTGGATAACTTCCCCAGGACAGCGAAACCCCGGTCGTGGCCGAAACCGGCCGGACTCAGGATGTAGTGACTGTTGCCCTGACCGCAGACCTGCCAAGGCGGGATCTGAAAACCCTGGCGGAACAGCTTAAACAGCGGATGTTGCAAACTCCGGGTATCCCGCTGGTGGAAATTCAGGGCTTTGGTAAACGGGAATTTCAGATACAGGTAGCCCAGCATAACCTGCGGCAGTATGGTCTGAGCCTGCAGGATATTGCCGATAAAATCAGCGGCCAGAATGTGGATATGCCCGCTGGTGAACTCAGCGGCCGGGAACAGGAATACCAGATCCGTTTCAGTGACGAAAAGCGCACCACGGATGAGCTGGCGGAACTGGTGATTATCAGTGGTGATCAGCGTAATGAACTGCGTCTGGGGGATATCGCTACTATTCGTAGCGATTTCGATACGGATGCCAATAAGGTGACCTATAACGGCCAGCCAGCGGCATTCCTGAAAGTCAGCAAGAATACTATTGATGACAGCCTGGATGTGCTGGCTACTGTGGAAGGTTTTATAACTGAAGAGCAGCAGCGGCTGCCCGGTGCTGTGACCCTGGTACTGACCCAGGATTCCACCAGTATTATTGAAGACCGGATCAGCATGCTGGCGAAGAATGCCTGGCAGGGCCTGTTGCTGGTCTTTGCGGTAATGTGGCTGTTCTTTGGCACCCGCTATGCGTTCTGGGTGGTGATGGGGTTGCCGGTTTCCTTTCTGGCCAGTGCTTTTGTGCTGGGCATGATGGGCATGAGCATCAATATGCTGTCGATGGTGGCGCTGTTGCTGGCGCTGGGGATTTTGATGGACGATGCCATTGTGATCTCTGAGAGTATCGGCCAGCAATTACGGCATGGTAAAAACCTTTGCAGGCGGCCATTGACGGTACCTCGCTGGTGGCCAAAGGGGTGTTTTCTTCCTTCCTGACGACCCTGTGTATTTTCAGTGGGTTGCTGAGCCTGACCGGTGATATCGGGCAGATTCTGGTGGTCATTCCGGTGGTGCTGATTTCAGTGATCTCGGTGTCGCTGATTGAGGCCTTTTTATCTTGCCGAGCCATCTTTATCACTCTCTTGAGCATGCGGGTAAGCAAAAATCGTCGGCCCTGCGAACCCGGGTGGATGAGGTTTTTGACCGGCTCAGGTTAAAGATTGATGCCGGTGTTAATGCCCTGATCCGTATCCGCTATGCGTTTGTGGGCGGGGTCATCGCCTTACTGATTGTGTCGGTCAGCCTGATGGCATCCGGGGTGGTGAAGTTCTCTGCGTTTCCTACCATTGAAGGGGATATTCTGCAGGCCAAAATTCTGATGCCGACCGGCACGCCTATCGAGAAAACTGAGCAGGTGGTGGCGCAGCTTAAGCAACAATTGGAGGACGTTGCCGGCCCGTTAAGTGGTACTCAGGGCGAGCCTGTGGTGAATGCCGTGACGGTGAATTACGGCACTAATTCGGATGCCTTTGAATCCGGGCCGCACCTGGCAACCATCAGTGTAGATCTGCTGACGGCTGAGCAGCGTCACTTTTCTATTAACACCCTGAAACAACAGTGGCTGGCGCTGGCTGAAGACATTCAGGGCCCCTGAGTATTGCCATTAAAGAGCCGGGTCTGGGGCCTGCCGGACGGGCCATTGAAATCCGTTTGCAGGGGGCCGATCTGGAACAGTTATCAGTGGCTTCCCATGAGTTACAGGGCTGGCTGGCCGGTTATCCCGGGGTGAATAATCTGCTGGATGATCTGCGTCCGGGTAAACCGGAATTTACCCTGCATCTGAAGGAAGGAGCTTACAGCCTGGGGATGACGGCCCAGAGCATTGCAGTGCAGTTGCGGGCAGCGTTTCAGGGCAGCAAGGTGATTGAATCCAGTATCGGGCTGGAAAACTATGAAGTGGTTGTTGAGCTGGATGAGGCCTCCAGGGATGAGTTAGCGGATTTTGATAACTTCCCGATTATTAATCCGGCGAACGGTGCAGTGATTCCCTTAGGCAATGTGGCGGAAATCGTTCCTACGAGAAGTTTCTCCCGGATTCACCGTGTGGATAACCTCAGAACCGTGACGGTGCTGGGGGATATTGACGCTAATCTGAATAACACCAATGCGGTGCTTGGCGATCTGAAGAAGAACTTTCTGCCGGGGTTTGCGGAGCGTTACCCGGATGTGAAGCTGGTCTTTAAAGGTGAAGTGGCCGAAGGGGAGAAACCCAGGGCTCGATGGGTAAATCCATGCTGATGGGGCTGGCGGGGATATTTATTTTGCTGAGCTTCCAGTTCCGCTCCTATATGGAGCCGGTCATTGTGATGATTAATATTCCACTGGCGCTGATCGGGGTGATCTGGGGGCACTGGCTGCTGGGGCTGGATATCACCATGCCTTCGATGCTGGGGTTTGTATCGCTGGCGGGGATCGTGGTGAATGATTCAATTCTGCTGGTGGAGTTTGTGAAGCGGCGCATTGCCGAAGGCATGAGCGTGCATGCCGCTGCCGCAAGGGCCAGCCATGACCGTTTCAGGGCAGTATTACTGACCTCCCTGACCACCATTGCCGGGATGACACCGCTGTTATTTGAAACTAGTTTGCAGGCGCAGATTCTGATTCCGTTAACGGTCAGCATTGTGTTCGGCATAGCCAGCTCGACCTTGCTGGTGCTGTTTGTGGTGCCGTGCTGTTACAGCATTCTGGAAGATTTCGGACTGGCGAATTCCCGCCAGCACGTTTCCGCTGAGTAGGCGATTTACGATGAATACAGGATTGAGACATTGAGTAAAATCCGCAAGCTTTCAACACTGTTCCAACTGGTGCAGTTCATGTTGCCATACCGGCGGCAGTGGCTGGGGGCGATGGTGGCCCTGCTGTTCACCGCCGGGGTGACGCTGGCGATCGGCCAGGGAGTAAAGCTGGTCATTGATAATGGTTTTATTGCCGGCTCCGTGGCACAGCTGAATCAGGCCATTATCGTACTGATCGTCATGGCGCTGTTGATGGCCGGCGGCACCTTTGTGCGTTTTTATCTGGTTTCCTGGCTGGGTGAGCGGATCACCGCAGATATCCGCCAGGCGGTGTTCGATAACCTGATGCGTTTGCATACCAGCTATTTTGAAATAAACCGCAGCGGCGAAATTATGTCGCGGCTCACCACGGATACCACTCTGTTACAGTCAATCATTGGTAGTTCTTTTTCGATGGCCCTGCGCAGCATTGTGACCACGATAGGGGCGCTGGTGATGCTGTTCGTAACCAATGTGAAACTGAGTCTGATCATTGTGGCCGGTGTCCCTCTGGTGTTGTTACCGGTCCTGCTGTTTGGCCGCCGGGTGCGTGCTCTGGCCCGCAAAAGCCAGGACAGCATTGCCGATGTCGGCACCTATGCCGGTGAAGCCATTCAGCAGATTAAAACCGTGCAGAGTTACACCCAGGAAGCCCAGGAAAGCCGGGCCTTCGCCCGGGAAGTGGATACCGCCTTTACGGTTGCCCGTAAGCGGATCAGCCAGCGAGCCTTGCTGATGGCGGTGGTGATTGTGCTGGTCTTCAGTGCGCTGTCCGGGATGCTCTGGATTGGCGGTTACGACGTGATTACCGGGGTTATGAGCGGTGGTGATCTGGGGGCATTTGTATTTTATGCACTGATCGTTGCCATGGGGGCCGGCACCCTGTCCGAAGTATACGGCGAGCTGCAGCGGGCAGTGGGGGCGACTGAACGGCTGATGGAATTGCTGCATGCCGAGAGTGAAATCACTCCGCCGGCCGAGCCGGAAGATGCTACACAGCTGGATGCCAGCCTGAGCCTGAAAGATGTCACGTTCAGGTATCCGTCCCGCCCGGAACAGGCAGCGCTTGAGGATTTCAGCCTGCATATCCCGGAAGGTAAGATCACCGCGCTGGTGGGGCCTTCCGGGGCGGGTAAGTCCACCGTATTTGAGTTATTGCTGCGGTTCTATGATCCCCAGCAGGGGGCTGTCTGTCTGGCGGATACTGACCTGCGGCAGCTGCACCCACAGCAGTTACGCCAGCAAACCGCGCTGGTGGCCCAGCAGCCTTCGTTATTTACGGCAAACGTACTGGATAACATCCGTTACGGGCGGCCAGACGCCACAGATGCGGAAGTGGAGGCGGCCGCAAAAGCAGCCTATGCGGATGAGTTTATCCGCCGTTTGCCGGATGGTTATCTCAGTGATCTGGGAGAGCAGGGGGTGCGGTTATCTGGCGGGCAGAAGCAGCGGATTGCCATTGCCCGGGCCATTCTGAATGATCCGCGCATTCTGTTGCTGGATGAGGCCACCAGTGCGCTGGATACCGAAAGCGAACATGCTATTAAGCTGGGGCTGGATAACCTGATGGAAGGGCGTACCACGGTGATTATTGCCCACCGTTTATCCACTATTCTGCACGCAGATCAGATTGTGGTGATGGATCAGGGAGGGTGGTTGCGAAAGGCACACACGAGACCTTACTGGAGACCTCAGAGCTGTATAAACGGCTGGCCGCTCTGCAGTTCCGGGAGGCCTGATATTGCCGCCGGTTTGCCGGTTTTCAGTGGCTTATGTCATTGTAACGGGTGACTTTTTCGCAGCAGAGTGCCGCTAACCGCCGTCTGGCGGGAAAACTGTGTAAGAGGATTTTTCTGGCATCAATTTTGTATAGCATCAGGCAGTAATCAATAAGGACATACACTATGCAGGTTTTGACAAGTTCTCCTCAGGTAACCAGCCAGCCGGCACAGACCGATACCACTGCCAGCTCAGCCGCTCAGACAACCGCGACTGACACAACCGGCAACACGGCGACACCGGCAACCGCTGCCAGTGAAGAGAAACAGGTTTTCAGCTCCCGGGGAAAAGTTTGCCCAGCTGAATAAAGAATTCGACATTACCGGTTCGGATTTTAAGATTACTAACGGATTTCTTAACCGCCTGTCTGAGTTGGGCCTTATCACCGAGAGTGAAGCCTCTAAACTGGCGGGCGGACTGAATTCCGTGACCGGTTCTACGGATTCGGTAGGCGAGCTGAAAGGTGCTATTGATGCTATCTCTGAGCGGGTGAAGGATGAAGACGGTGTTTCAAACCTGCTGAAGCTGCTGGAAAACTCCAAAGAGATTCTGGATAACCTGGACGGTTCTAAAAGCAAAACCTTTCCGGTTGACCCGGCCACGGCTGCCGCTGAGCTGGAGAGCTTTCTGAAGAGTGATGATGCTGACATTCTGACTGAGAAAGAGAAAGAATCTCTTAAGGATGTACAGACCGCACTCACCATTGCGGACAAGCTCAGCCCGGAGCAGCGTACTTCGGCGGAAGTCAGCAAGTATATGTCTATCCTGAAGCAGTCTGGCTGATTCGGAATGATGAGATTCGGGGCGTCCTGAGCCCTGAAATGTGATATCCGGCTCAGTTTTTACTGCGCCGGATAAGCAGCGGGGAGACATGCGCCATGCTCCCCGGTTACAGCCGGGTCTGTTCAGACCTTTGCCAGTATTTCCTCTGTGGTCAGTACATCTGCGAACTCACCCTGAAGGGTTGAGAGGCTGACAGAGTGAATGGTTTCCGCACTGTGGGTAATGCCGTCCGGACCGGTCGCTTCGTAAGCCCATACACCATCAGCGGTGTACAGGGTGTCAAAACCAAGGTTGCTCGCTGAGCGTGCGGCGGATTCTGCACAGTGGTTGGCGGTGGCACCACAGATAACCACCCGTTCGATGTTCTGAGCGCGCAGCATTTGCTCCAGGTCGGTGCCGACAAAGGCGCTGCTGCCGAACTTAATGACTACCGGCTCATCACCCTGAGGGGCAGCAAACGGCTGTACCGCGGCACCCGGTGCTTCTGAGAAGAACGGGTCTTCCGGATCGGTGCCATGGTGGTGAACGTGAACAATTACATCGCCTTTTTCCCGGAAAGCGGTCAGCAGCCGGGTAATGTTGTCGGCGGCGGCAGGGTTCGAGCGCTTGGCACCGTTATTGTCGTCTTCGAGAAGTGCCATTTGCACATCGATCACAAGTAGAGCTGTATTCATGTCGGGTCCCTTTTAGGATCTCTTTGTTTTTAAAACTGTTTTCAAGCTGTTTAGCCAGGGCTGTTAGCCCTGACGGGATTCAATAATTTTCTGTGCCCGCGGGCCGTATATCCGTATGTTGATGTCGTCGTCAATGACCACGCCGGGTTCTTCTGCGTAGGTCAGAATAGCACTGATACGGGGTTTTGAACCTTCGATCTCTGTTACACCGTGCAGGAGTAGCCGCCGCGGAACAGAGTCAGTGTACCGGCTCCTCTGCTGAGGGTGTTGGCCTTGGAAGTATCGCCGCTGAGTAGCCGGGCGACGGCTTCATGATCTTCGTCGTCATCGGTACGGGAGTTGGCCAGGAAAGTAAACTCGCCGCCCTGTTCCGCCGGTTGCAGCAGCAGGGTGACCGTGCATTCTGTGGTGTCATAATGCCAGGCATGCCAGCTACCCGGTTCCAGTGCCACGATATTCAGGGCCTGAAATTCGTCTTCACAGCGGTATAGAGTGGGTTTCTTCTGCACCTGGCGGATAAAGTCGGTGAGGATATCGGACTTGTATAGCTGCTTGATCAGGGTGTCTTCTGCCAGCTGATCATCGGCCAGCTGCAGCGCCCGGTGGGTGTATTCTTTACTGGCGGGGTTATCGTCTGCCAGGTCTGCATTGGCAGCACCCTGATAAATATTACGTTTGATCACCAGCTCTTCTGCTTCCGGCAAAAGGTTATTCGCTTCTGCTGCCAGGGCTGCCAGCCGTTCAGGCTTGATGAAGTCAGCAAAGCTGCACCAGCCGACCTGTTCCATCTGTTGCTGGCAGGCGGCCAGAAATTCTGCACCGGCCCCTGGGTCAGGTCTTCGATAGGGTAGCGTTCCAGATCTACCAGGCTGAGAATGAAGTCGTCACTGTGAATAAGGGGCTGGGCCGTCATACAGCATCTCCTGCTTATGATTATTTTTATAGGTCAGCCTGCGCCTGGCAGGCTGGCCGGATCAGGGCTTCACTGGCGATGAGTGATACAGTTAGTATGTGAAGAGCGGTAAAAATTGAACAACGAAAAACATGGCCAATGGGCATAAATTTTTATGGCGGATAGCAGTGATGAGCTTTGCTGTGACGGGCTTGGCTGTGACGGGCTTGGCTGTGACGGGCTTTGCTGAAACAGGCTGAACTGAGTCAAAAGGATGGGGTGCGAATGAACCGGAATATTAATCTGAACTGGCTGCGAACCTTTGAGGCGACGGCCCGTTATCTGAGCTTTACAGCGGCCAGTAAAGAGCTGGGTCTGACCCAGACGGCGGTGAGCATCCAGATAAAATCGCTGGAGACCAAGTTGGGGCAGAAGTTGTTTATCCGGGGCCTAAAAGTCTTGGTCTGACCGATATTGGCAAAGCCTATTTGCCGGCGGTACGTGAATCGCTGCGTAATCTTTCGGTTTCAACAGACGGCCTGTTCAGTACGGAGCAGGGCAAAACCCTGGTGGTGCGGGCGTCAGTGGCGCTGATTGTCTGGCTGGCCCCGAAGCTGGGCAGTTTTAAGCAGCAGCACCCGGATGTCAGTATCAAGTTCATTACCTCTATCTGGCCGGACGGGCTGGATGCTGAGGATGTGGATATCGACATTGTACTGGCGGCGAGTGAGCCGGCGGGGCATCTGTCTCAGGTGCTGTCTGAGGAACGGTTGGTGCCGGTGTGTGGTACTCAGCTGGCCGGACAGATTAACGGACCGGCTGACCTGCTGAACTGCCCGTCGGTGCATATTCTGGGCTATGAGGATCACTGGGATCATTATCTGAGTCCTTTTCAGCTGCATCAGGATAGCCGTCAGGCACATTTCCAGGTGGATACTTTCGTGGCCGCCGCTGAGCTGGTGGCGAATAACCTGGGCTGCGCTGTGGTACTGGAACGCTTTGCCCGGGGGCGATCGACAGTGGCCGGCCACTGAGCATTGTCGGTGATCCGGTGGCAATTACCCAGCGGCATTATCTTGCCGTTCCCGCCAGCGCCGGCGAGGGCAAATTACACAGCCGGGCATTCAGGCAATGGCTGGCGGATATCTTTCAGGCCACAGAATAAGCGTGCTGCAGGGGCCCGGCGGGAACAGGGGACAGTATATGTGTTGTTCTGAACACTGATGGAATGGATTTTGCTGCTTTCTATTATTTGAATCAGCCAATCATCGTTCAGTCAGGGAGTCAGACAATGAATACACACAGTGCCATTGTGCAGACGGCGTCGCAGAATCCGTATCAGCTACCACCGGCCAGAAAGGTTGTTAACAGCAACAACATGTCCAGCTTTCAGGCGTTGTCTGAAGTGGATGAGCTTAAGGCCAGTGGCTTAATCGGCCAGGAAAGTATGACCATGGGCAGCTTCCGGCAAAATGCTGAAGGTGAAATCTACGGCGTTACGGAAGTCATGTTCTGGAGCGAAAAAGATCATAGCCAGTGGCAGGCATACCGGGCAGAAGGCACGGCGGCTGGTGATCAGGCTGCAGATTATCAGCAGCAGATGGTCACTGAGCGCCAGCAGCTGGCGAGCCAGTATCTGGGCAGTTTTCTGAATTTGCAAAAACAGTTCCGTCAGGTGGAGTTCCCTGAAGGCAGTCCGGCAATCAGCGCGGAGCAGGTGCTGGATAATATCAAAGAAGGTAAGCCGGCCGCTCAGATGCCGGATGGCAGCCTGCATCCGGACAGCGCTTTAATCGATGATTTTGTCACGGCGCATCAGCCTCAGATTAATACCATGAAGGAGAGCTATCAGGCGCTGGAAAGCTTTCCTGAAGACGTCGAGGGCTGGCTCAGCAGCCGTGATATTCAGCCTGCCGACGATGTAAATCTGGTGATTGATAAACTGAAAAACGCCTACGCGGCAGGCCCTGTTGAGCGGGGCAGTGAATACCGGCCGGTAACGGTTGGCTTTGGGGATACCGGCAACGGTACCGTTGAGCAGCTTGAGCGTGAAGACGTGAACCAGTACAAACCTGAGCTGGGTGAAAGTGTCCGATTGATGATGGACGATTCTGCCCGCAGCTGGGAAGACCTGGACGGGCTGGATCAGATTGCTGCCCGGGAAATGTTCAGTGACCAGCGATCTTCTCTCTATCAGCAGATGCAAACCCTTATGAACGGGATGTTCAGTGAGTTTTCCGGGCGCTTTTCTCTGAGTTCCGGTGCCGGAGGGTTCAGCCTGCAGGACATGGTGGATAACCATCTTGCCGGCCGGCCTCTGGGGACTCTGGATAACGGCACGTTGCACCCTGAGGCTGAACAGGTCGAACAGTACTGGCAGGATAACCGGCTGGTGCTGGAGCAATACAGTGCCCGCCAGCAACAGCTGAATGAGCTGCCGGAAACCGCTGCTGAATACTTGCAGCAGAATCCGCTTCTGGTGCGCAATTATCTGCTGGATCACTATGAACGGCTGTTAGCGCCGGCGGGCAGCAAAAGTGGCTGAAATATAGCCTGACCGGCGCTTTTCCCGCTGAAACAGCGCTGTAACCATTCATGCTCACCTTGCCCACAGAGTTATCCTCAGCTTCTGTGGGCAAGTGTGATTACCCTTTACTGTGGCTGTGCCCGGTACGTCTGTATTTTTCTGATATTCCTTTCTCAGTTTGCCGTTTTGTCTTTTGTTTATCCTGATTTGAACCGCAGATTGCGGTTCACAAAATTTCCACACCCCTGTGACTAAGATCGGCGCCGGTGGGTAAACCGGCCCTCTGTATCCGTTCCGGTTGCACACTTTTCTCAGATTCCGGCGGGATCCGGAAACGCTGTACCAGGCTCTGCTTACATCGTTCAGCAGTCATATTCCGTATGTAAAGGGTGTAGTCATTCCAATGAAAAATCTTAAAAACACGCTGGGGCCTGTGTACCCGGTGGTGATGGCGGGTTTTGCCTTGATTTTGCTGATGACCGTTTTCCGTCTGGGGCTGGCACTGTGGCAGTCTGACCGGGTGAGCGCCACTGATGGCTGGCTGGCGGTATTCGCCAGCGGCTTACGGGTTGATATTGCATCAGTCTGTATTCTGTTTCTGATACCGGCAATGTTACTCAGCCTGTTCAGCGGTGAGCATTTGGTTGGCCGGGTTTTAAATTACCTGCTAAGGATCTGGATAACCGTTGCGTTGTGGTTTGTTGTCTACATGGAGTCGGCGACGCCGGCGTTTATTCTGGAATATGATTTGCGGCCAAACCGGCTGTTCATTGAGTATCTGATTTACCCTAAAGAAGTGTTCAGCATGCTCTGGACCGGCTACAAGTTTGAGCTGGCGCTGAGTCTGGTGGTCAGTGTGATTACCCTTGTGCTGGGCTGGCGGTTCAGTGGATATCTGGTAACAGGGCTGCGTTATCCCAAATGGTACTGGCGGCCGCTGGTTCTGGTCGCTGTGGTGCTGATCGGCGCGCTTGGTGCTCGATCATCGTTGGGTCACCGGCCTCTGAATCCTGCCATGGTATCGTTTTCCAGTGACCCACTGATGAATGATCTGGTGCTGAATTCCGGATACTCGGTGTTGTTTGCGGCGAAACAGATGAGCAGCGAAGCCAGTGCGTTCAGCTATTACCCGGACATGCCGGAAGAGGACATCATCGCAGAAATAAAAGCCTCAATGGTTGTGGATAAGGATGCCTTTATTCCCGGTTCCCGGCCAACGCTGGCGAATCACTATGCCAGCTATCAGGGTAAGCCGAAAAACATTGTGATTCTGTTGCTGGAGAGTCATGGCGCGCGGTATGTGAAAAGTCTGGGTGGGATAGATGCATCCCCAAATCTGGATAAGCTGATGCAGGAGGGCTGGGGTTTCACCCGGATGTATGCCTCAGGTACCCGTTCGGTAAGGGGATTGAAGCCATTACCACCGGTTTTACGCCTACCCCGGCCAGAGCTGTGGTTAAGTTAGGGGCCAGCCAGACGAACTTCTTTACGATTGCAGATGTACTGAAGTCCAACGGTTACCACACACAGTTTGTTTACGGCGGTGAAAGCCATTTCGATAATATGAAGAGCTTTTTCCTGGGGAATGGCTTTACCGATATGCATGACTTCCCCGTTTTGAAAGTCCAGAGTTTGTGGGTTCCTGGGGGCGTCAGATGAGGATTTATACAAAGAAGCTCATCAGCAGTTCAGCCAGTTATCGAAGCAGGAACAGCCGTTCTTCAGTCTGGTGTTCAGCTCTTCCAACCATACGCCGTTCGAATATCCAGAAGGCAAAATTACGCCTTACAATCAGCCTGCTGCTACGGTTGAAAATGCGGTTAAGTATGCGGATTACGCGCTAGGGCAGTTTGTTGAACGGGCAAAACAGTCGGACTATTGGGAGTCGACCATTTTCATTGCGGTCGCGGATCATGACTCCAGAGCCTCGGGCAGTTTATCGGTGCCAGTGGGGCATTTTAAGATCCCTGCCATTATCTTTGGTGGCGGCATTGAAGCCCGTCAGGACAGCCGGCTGGCATCTCAGATTGATTTACCTCCAACCCTGTTATCACTGGCGGGTATCAGCAGCCAGAACCCGATGATCGGTAATGACTTAACCAAAGATGTTCCTGTTGATAAACAGCGGGCGCTGATGCAGCGCGGGAAGAACTTTGGCTGGATGAAGGCCGATAACGGTGTGGTTGTTATCCAGCCGGGACAGGGGATTTCCACTTATGCCTATGATCCTCAGGCAGATAGCCTGACTCCCACGCCGCTCAGCGAAGCAGACATCAAGCGGGCCCACGCCAATGCCATGTGGGGCAGCCTGGCGTTTAAGAAGGATATTACCAGGCGCTGCCGGATTATCAGCCTACGAGGCCTGAGCCGGAGTAAGCTGAGTTTATGTGGGATATTCGGGTATAAAAATCCCAGTGTTCTTTGTGAAAAGAAATACTGGGATTCTTTAAGAATGTGTTGGTGTCTGCAGGCCAGACTCTCAGGTAAGCCGAATTGCAGACACAGTACTTTTTAGTCATTACAAACCTGAAACCGGTTATATATTCTTGCAGAGTGCAGCAAAGCACTCCCGTCATGGCTGGACATTCGGTTTTTCAGCGCATTTAAGTATCATCTACTCTTATCTCAGTTTGGCCAGAGGGCGGCGAGACTCCAAAGTTACGTATTGGGGAGCGACCGGGTAGGTGCTCTTTGCATCGGGCTGTCTTGTAAGATTTCGGTGATTTATCTTTTAGAAGCATATCTTCAATACACTTTATTGGCGGGGCAGCCAAGCCTTTGCATCAGTCGTCATCTGATTTTTATATCTGTCGGCCAGACTCAGGGACTCCGAAACATTCATCGGTATAACGCTTACTTTTATCATCCGTCGGGCAATCCGAATAGGTAAGTCGAGCAGGCTTAACAGAGTCAGAAAAATTGATGTGAGACAGGGAAAGCGCTTTGTCTGACCGCTAGAATCCAACACGCGTAGCGCATCTTAGTCGCAATAAAAAGCAAACAAGCGTTTTAAATCAATTGGTTAAGAAGGTGGTTTTTAGCCTTTCCAGTTTGAAATTATTTCGAAACGATAGCCGCTACTCCTTAAATTTCTAATAAAAATAAGAGCACTCTGATAAGAGTAAAAAGGAATTATTTGTTATGCCCGGACAAATCGACACCCAAAGCAAAGAATACGAGCGACGAAAAAGAGTCAGCGGCCTGCAAAGCAAAGTGTGTATTTATCCATCATAAATCACGCTAAAGCTGATGCTATTTCAAGCTGGTTTCATTCTGCAGATTTTACTCAGACCCGCTACAGTTATGTCGCTGTTCGTCTTAAGCTGATGTGTTTGTTTTTTGCCATCATGGTGCCGGTATTTGCGCTGTTTGATTTCCTGACGCTGCCATCTGAACAGGCGCAGTTTTTACTTAAAACTCGCATCGCTCTGTCAGTCTCACTGTTTTTCTTGGTTATGTTCTCTACCGTCAGACCTCTGTCGTTGTTACCCGAATAGTCATCACGCTGACATTTCTGGTACCGACGGTTTTCTATCTTTGCAGTATGCAAAGTTTCAGTGTTATTCCCGATGGCGGTATCCCCTGTTTTTCAGCATGATGCCCTATCTGATAATGGCAATGTTGGGACTTTTTCCTCTGACTATCAGCGGAGGCCTGTTTCTGGCCGGCGTGATTTCCATCCCTGTCGCGCTGTTTGAGGTGAGCAGGTTTAATGGCGATTACTATGCTCTGTTTAATACGCTCTGGTTGTTATCTCTGTTTGCCGGTATCAGTTTGTGGCTTCAGACCGGGCAATTGCTGATGCTTATGAAGCTGTATCGGGAATCAACGGTAGATCCCTTAACTGAGTTAATTAACCGCAGAGTGCTGCTACGTCAGGCCAGCCAGGAGCAAAAAAATCGGCTGAGGATTCACAGCCATTTTCTGTGATGATGTTTGATCTGGACCGCTTTAAACGTATTAATGATTATCACGGCCATGCAACGGGTGATCAGGTACTGGTGACCGTCGCCCGGATTATGAAACATGAATTGCGTAGCACAGATATCATAGCCCGCTTTGGTGGCGAAGAGTTTGTGGCTGTTTTACCCGGGGTGTCGCTCGGGAAGCCACTCAGATTGCCCATCGCGTCGCACATTCTATTCGTAACACGTCGATTCCGCTTAGTGATGGCGAGAACCTTTACGTCACTTCGAGCATTGGTGTAACTCAGTATAAGACAGGTGAAAATATCGAACAGACCCTGAAGCGCGTAGATGATCTGCTCTACCAGGCTAAAGCTTCTGGTCGTGATAAGGTGGTTGATGATCTGAGCATGACAAATGAAAGTGGGCAGTTGATACCCGATAAAGTCGCTGAAGTTGCCTGAGAAGGCTGTTCAGTATCTGTAGGTGATGACTGTTACAGAGCGAATAACAGAATCCGGAAAGGGGCTGACAGCCCCTTTTCAGTTTGCAGGCCATTCTTACTTTGGAGTAAGAGCAGTTGGGTTTGCTGTGGTCAGATATTGACCGTTAAACCTATAGCCACGGCTGTTCAGCCCGGACTTGATTCATACGCATTTTGCGAACAGGTTTATCCACAGAATTTGGGGGCGATTCATACTCAGCCTTTTGGAGGACTGTGTGCGAAATGATGACCGGGCTTAGATAGAGTAAATAGGCTTTGTACATCACCGCTGCTGGAGAAAGGCAAACTTGCACTGATGAATAAAGGATCAGGCTGCATTACCGGTAGCTGGGTTTCTGTCCGCCAGGTACGAAAAAGCCCCGCTAAGGAGCGAGGCTTAAAATAAATGGGTGCCCGGAGGGGCGGGTTTTCAAAATCACTCGAATAAGCCGAATCACGACGCGTGATTTTCAGGCATAAAAATCCCAGCACGAAGCTAGGATTCTTTAAGAATTTGTTGGTGCCCGGAGGCCTGGTCTCGAATAAGCCGAATCACGACGCGTGATTTTCAGGCATAAAAATCCCAGCACGAAACTAGGATTCTTTAAGAATTTGTTGGTGCCGGAGGCCGTATCTCGAATAAGCCGAATCACGACGCGTGATTTTCAGGCATAAAAATCCCAGCACGAAGCTAGGATTCTTTAAGAATTTGTTGGTGCCCGGAGGCCTGGTCTCGAATAAGCCGAATCACGACGCGTGATTTTCAGGCATAAAAATCCCAGCACGAAGCTAGGATTCTTTAAGAATTTGTTGGTGCCCGGAGGCGGAATCGAACCACCGACACGAGGATTTTCAATCCTCTGCTCTACCGACTGAGCTATCCGGGCAACGGCGCACATTAAACACGTGTAGCTTAAAAAAGCAACAGAATTATTGCCTTAAAGGTGCTTTATTTCTGAGTTTGGGAATGTGGGTCGGATCGAGAGAGAGTGGCCGGTGAAAAGGCTTCACCGGCCGGGTTAATCCTTAGTGCAGTTCTAAGGCATCGTATTTTTCTGAATTGCCAGCAGGGCCGGTTGGGCTTCAAGTGGCGCGTATTCTATGGCTTGTTCAAACAGTTCCTTGTTGGCTTCAGACAGGCGTTCTTCCTCCGTCATAGCAGAGAGTTTTTGCATTGCTTCAATAAACTTTGGATGTTGGTTCTTCGCCGGTTTCATAGGATGCCTCCTTAAATTTCGAGCTGTGAAGTTCCGACAGCCTGAGTTGCGTACGTCGGAAATTTTCATGCTGTCGTCCACAGTATACATGCATGATTGCTACAGATGCATTACTGATTCATTTGTTAAATGGTGGTTTTGGTGATCAGAGCATTCTGACTTTAAACCGGCGGCCTTTGATTTTGCCGTCCAGCAGACGGCTGTGAGCCTTGCGGGCTTCGGTCCGTTTCACGGCCACATAGGTGCTGTAATCGCTGACGTCGATCTTGCCAACGTCACTGCCGGGAATGCCAGCATCGCCGGTCAGGGCGCCGAGAATATCACCGGGACGGATCTTGTCTTTACGGCCGGCCTGAATGGCCAGGGTGCGCATAGCGGGCTTTGGCGGTTCCGCATGGACCACTTCCAGTTCCGGAATGCTGAAGCACACCGGTTCTTTGTTCTGGTATTCGCTGATGGCGTCCAGTTTGTACAGCTCAGATGGTTTGTAGAGGCTGATGGCGGTGCCCTGCTTGTCGGCACGGCCGGTACGGCCGATGCGGTGGGTATAAACTTCTGGGTCCCGGGGCAGGTCGTAGTTAATGACCAGTTCCAGATCGCTGATATCCAGGCCACGGGCGGCAACGTCGGTGGCGATCAGTATGGTGCAGCTGCGGTTGGCAAACTGAACCAGTACCTGATCGCGGTCGCGCTGATCCAGATCGCCGTGCAGAGCTTTGGCGAAGTAGCCGAGGTTTTTCAGATACTCTTCAATGTCGCTGCACTGGGCCTTGGTGTTACAGAACAGGACGATGGAGTCTGCCGGGTGGCGGGCCAGCAGTTTAGTCAGGCCGGATGGCTTGTCGACGCTGTCCAGACAGTAGAAGATCTGTTCGATTTTGCCCTGATCGTGAATGGCTTCCACGCTGATTTCTACCGGGTCACGCTGCAGGTTTTTACTCAGCTTAAGGATGTTGTCCGGATAAGTGGCGGAGAACAGCAAGGTCTGGCGGCTGCGGGGTGTGTAGTCGGCAACTTTATTGATCTGTTCGTTGAAGCCCATGTCGAGCATGCGGTCGGCTTCGTCCAGTACCAGGGTGTGGCAGCGTTCCAGATTCAGGGTACCTTTGCGCAGGTGATCCTGAATACGGCCAGGGGTACCAACGACAATGTGCGCGCCGTGGGCCAGTGAGCCGATCTGCGGGCCGATAGGCTGACCACCGCAAGGGTGACGACTTTCAGGTTGGACTGAAAGCGGGCCAGACGGCGCAGTTCCTTGGCAACCTGGGTGCTCAGTTCGCGGGTCGGACAAAGGATCAGTGCCTGGGTACCGAAATCCCGTTGTTTGATGCGCAGCAGCAGGCCAATGGCGAAGGCGGCGGTTTTGCCGCTGCCGGTTTTGGCTTTGGCGATCAGGTCCTTGCCGTCCAGTGCATGTGGCAGGCTTTGCGCCTGTATCGGCGTCATGGTTTTGTAGCCAAGGTCAGCCAGATTATCCAGCATGGGTTTAGGCAGCTTCAGGGAGCTGAACAGGGTATCGGTCACAGGTTTTGAATCTCAGAATCGGGGTGCTTTGTGCACCGGGGAAATAATTTTCGGGATTATAGCGGAAATTGGCAGCAAAAGGGGCTGAAACGAAAACATCCCGCCGGGGCGGATGTTTGTGTGTCTGCAGTTAGCGTGCAGTTTATGCCGGGTGCTTGGCTTTGAATTCCAGACGGCGACGGTGCAGGACTGGCTCGGTGTAACCGCTTGGCTGGGTGCAGCCTTCCAGTACCAGTTCCAGAGCTGCCTGGAAGGCAACGCTGGCGTCGAAGTCAGCAGCCATTGGGCGGTACAGTGGATCGCCGTCGTTCTGGCCATCTACCACAACGGCCATACGCTGCAGGGTTTCAATAACCTGCTCTTTGGTGCAGATGCCATGGTGCAGCCAGTTCGTCATGTGCTGCGCAGAGATCCGCAGGGTAGCACGGTCTTCCATCAGGCCAACGTTGTTGATGTCTTGTACTTTGGAGCAACCGATACCCTGTTCAACCCAGCGTACCATGTAGCCCAGCAGGCCCTGTGCGTTGTTGTCCAGTTCCTGCTGGATTTCTTCAGCACTCCAGTTAGGATCACGGGCAACCGGGATGTCCAGAATGTCGTCAACATTGGCACGGGGACGGCTCATCAGTTCGTTCTGACGGGCGAACACGTCTACCTTGTGGTAGTGCAGAGCGTGCAGTGTTGCGGCGGTCGGAGATGGTACCCATGCGGTGTTCGCACCGGACATCGGGTGGCCGATCTTGGTCGCCAGCATGTTGGACATCTGATCCGGAATTGGCCACATGCCTTTACCGATCTGTGCGCGGCCCTGCAGACCACAGCCCAGGCCGTTGTCTACGTTCCAGTCTTCATAAGCGTGAATCCACTTAGTGCCTTTCATGTCCGCTTTGCGGATCATCGGGCCTGCTTCCATAGAGGTGTGGATTTCGTCACCGGTACGGTCCAGGAAACCTGTGTTAATGAATACCACACGCTCTTTCGCTGCGCGGATACATTCTTTCAGGTTTACGGTGGTGCGGCGTTCTTCGTCCATGATGCCCATTTTCAGGGTCAGTGGCTCAAGGTTCAGCGCGTCTTCAATGCGGGCAAACAGTTCGTTGGCAAATGCCACTTCTTCCGGACCGTGCATCTTAGGCTTAACGATGTACATGGAGCCGGTAGTGGTGTTGCGACGCTCGCTGTTACCGTTGATGTCGTGGCTGGAAATCAGGCTGGTGACAACACCGTCCAGAATGCCTTCAGGAATTTCGTTGCCGTCTTTGTCCAGTACTGCTTCGTTTGTCATCAGGTGACCAACGTTACGCACGAACAGCAGGCTACGGCCTTTCAGCGTGACGTCTGTACCGTCAACACCGGTGAAGGTGCGGTCCGGATTCATGCTGCGGGTGAAGGTTTTACCGTTCTTGGTAACTTCTTCAGTCAGGTTGCCCTGCATCAGACCCAGCCAGTTGCTGTAGGCAACGACTTTGTCTTCGCCATCTACGGCGGCAACGGAGTCTTCGCAGTCCATGATGGTGGACAGTGCGGATTCCAGAATCAGATCGCATACGCCGGCAGGGTCTTGCTGACCAATCTGGCTGCTCGGGTCGATCTTGATTTCAATGTGCATACCGTTGTTCACCAGCAGAATGCTGTCCGGTGATGCGGTTTCACCCAGGTAGCCGACCAGTTGGCTGTTGTCCTGCAGTTCGGCGCTGCCTTCTGTCAGTGCAACGGTCAGTTTACCGTCCTGAATGCTGTAGCCCTGGGCATCTTTGTGACTGGCGCCGGCCAGCGGTGCTGCCTGATCCAGCAGTTCACGGGCATAGTTGATAACCCGTTCGCCACGGACCGGATTGTATTCTTTACCCGGCTCAGCGCCGCCTTTGTGGCTGATAGCATCGGTGCCGTACAGTGCGTCGTACAGGCTGCCCCAGCGGGCGTTGGCTGCGTTCAGTGCAAAACGGGCGTTCATGATAGGCACAACCAGCTGCGGACCTGCCATGGTAGCCATTTCAGGGTCAACGTTAGCGGTGGTGGCTGAGAAGTCTTCACCTTCTGGCAACAGGTAACCGATTTCCTGCAGGAAGGATTTATAGGCCGGGAAATCGAAACCGTTGTCACGGTTGGCTTTGTGCCATTCGTCGATTTGCGCCTGAATAGTTTCACGTTTGGCCAGTAACTCACGGTTACGCGGTGCCAGATCGTGAACGATTGCATCCAGCTTTGACCAGAACTGTTCCTGGCTGACCTGAGTGCCCGGAAGTGCACGTTCGTTAATGAAGTCGTACAGAACTTTAGCGACGTCTAGATCGCCAACCTTAACCCTTTGAGTCATGTGGATGTGCCCCATTGTATATGTGCCGGTTCCGGAGAGAGGCGGCCGGATCCGTCGTTTTCATTTTTTATATCAGTATCCGGCGTCGCTGTGCTGGGCGACATAATTGCCTGATACCGGCAGCATCAGTGTATGTGGCCGGGTGAGTGCTATTACCGGCGAATGATGCTTTATGTTGCAAGTGCGTAAAGATACAGGAAACAAAGCTTACTGTCCTTACCCGTGGTGCTAAGGTATGAGAAAAGTTTCCTATTGTAAAACGCTGTTTCTGATCGGAGTTGCTAAGTCCTTATATTCCGGGAATTCAGGCGTTTTCATATCGTGAAAGTATGTGCTGGCAGGGGCTTTAACCGGTGTTTTCAGACTTAAGTCGTAGGTGTTTCGCCGCTTTCAGGCGGTGTCCGGGTTTTATTACTGGTATCAATGACTTGCTGAATCAGAGCTATACTTAAAGGGTAACCGTTTATGACTGTTCTTTGCTGAGCAATCACTTGAGGGGAAATAAGGTGACTCAAATAACCCTAGAAGGGCATTGTGAGCCCTGCAGTGCGACAACTGAGGCATTAACTGCTCAGGCTGCAAACCGTTTACTGGATGAGGTTCTGCCTGAGTGGCAGCTGGATCTGGCTGGCGTTAGTATTTACCGGAACTACAGGTTCAAGAATTATCATCAGACCATGGCATTTGTGAACGCAGTGGCGTTTATTGCCCACCGGGAAGGTCACCATCCTGATATGGAAGTAGGCTATAACCACTGCCTGGTACGCTACAGCACCCACAAAATCGGCGGTCTGTCGAATAATGATTTTGTCTGCGCCAAACTGGTGGACGGCCTGTTATAGCGCTCCGGCCAGAAGAGTTTTGTGCATTGAGACGTTCGTCAGTGTCTGGCCGTGACGGATAATCCGGTTTTCCTGCCCGGTGATGAAGCCTCTCTTCAGGAAAAATGCTTCTGCTGCTTTCGACGCGTCTACTTTAAGAAACTTTGTTTTCTGTTTTTGTGCATGTGCTTCCAAATGGCGGTATAACGCCCCGGCGATGCCCTTACCCTGATAGTCCGGATGGGTGTAGGTGCAGTCTACATAACCGCAGTCAGTTTGCTGTGCCGGGTTGGCCGGTGAGCCGGCCGGCAGATATTCCATAAAGGCAACTATTTCTCCGGCGATGCGGGCAATGAATGTCGCGCGCTGATCTTCTGCCAGCATGCGGTTTTCCCACATAGAGTAATCCGGTGGCGTGGGCGCCCAGGCTTCCTGCGCAGCTTCACTGTAAAGATTTGGATCAATGGCGTGTACCGCTGCATGGAAGATGTCTGCAAGGCGCTTGCTGTCTGAAGCGTTAGCCAGAGTGATGTGAAGGGGCTCGTCAGGGCTGTTCATTATTCAATGCCTTTGCGTCTTAAGATCAACAGTAACAACTTGCGCCCCGCTCTCATTAGCGGATAACAGAGTTTTGCCCTGAGGGGCGAGCGGAATAACCAGTGATTCAGCCGGTTAAACAGGCCTGAGTTGCTGCCAAGCATGGCCAGCATGTGCAGGGCTTTATCGCCGCTGTATTCCTGATCGTCCAGTCTTAGCAGCATGTCGTTGTTCAGGTTGATGCCCTGCTGCCTGAGGGTTTGCACCCATTCAGGGTGTTCACGGGCGTTAATCAGTTCCAGTTCACCGATGTCTTCGCGGATGCGAAGTAAGCGGGTGTAGTGTTCACAGGCCGGGCAGGAACGGTCATACAGAAGCTGTATTCGGGCCACCGGTTCAGTCCGTTAAAAGCTTTCTAACAGGTCGTTGAGAAATAACCTGCCTTGTTCTGTCGGTGCTATGCGGCCGGGATCATCGACCAGCAATCCTTTGTGGCGAAGCTGCTGCAGCTGTGTTTCGATCTGGCTGAGGGGCATACCGGTGGCTGGGGTATAGAGGTCTGCACTGACGCCGTCATGTAACCGCATGGCGTTCATCATAAATTCAAAAGGCAGTTCGTCACTGGCGATTGCCTGTTGGCCACTGACAGGGTCGATAGCCTGCATATACGCCTTAGGCTGGCGCTGTTTCCAACGGCGCAGGATCTTATCTTCGCCGGGCAGGGTCAGCTTACCGTGGGCACCGGCGCCAATACCGATGTAATCACCGAATTGCCAGTAGTTCAGGTTGTGCTTCGCCTGGCGGCCTGGCTGGCTGTAGGCAGATATCTCGTATTGCTTATAACCGTTCGCAGCGAGAAGGGCCTGCCCCTGTTCCTGAATGTCCCAGAGTGTTTCATCTTCAGGCAGGCGTGGCGGTCGGCTGTGAAATTCGGTGTTGGGTTCGATGGTCAGCTGATACCAGGATATATGGTCAGGGGCCAGACCGATGGCGGTCTGTAAATCTTCCAGTGCCTGTTCCGGTGTCTGCTTTGGCAGGCCGTGCATCAGGTCGGTATTGATGTTGGTAAAACCGATTTGCCGTGCTGCAGAAACCGCATGATGGGCATTTTCACTGTTGTGAATCCTGCCAAGGGTTTGCAGGTGCTGATCATTAAAGCTCTGAATACCGATGGACAGACGATTAACCCCTGCTTCCAGAAAGCCGGCAAAGCGTTCCTGTTCGAAGGTGCCTGGGTTAGCTTCCATGGTGATTTCTGCATCGCCCGCCAGTGGTGTGCGTGCCGCTACTCCCTGAAGGATTTCATGCAGTGCCTGTGGAGAGAACAGGCTGGGGTGCCGCCACCAATGAAGATGGTTTCAATTTCCCGGCCCTGTATGTAGTCCAGTTCTGTTTCCAGGTCCCGCATCAGGGCGGCGGTATAGTCGGCTTCCGGCAGGGTGCCACTGTTGTCTCCCGGTTTAACCGCGTGGGAATTGAAGTCACAGTACGGGCATTTACGGATGCACCAGGGAATGTGAATGTACAGGGAGAGCGGGGGCAGTTGCAGTGACATCGGATTTCCGGCGGACCATACCTGTTGGTGTGGCCCGCATTGTGGTTACAGGTAAGCGGGTATGTTTTCGATCAGTTGCCGAACCGCTTTACCCCGGTGGCTAAGGCTGTTTTTCAGCCGGAGCCAGTTGTGCTGAAGCTTTGTCCAGTTCCGGAATATAGAACAGGGGTCATAACCGAAGCCGTTATCACCGGAGGGTTTGCGCAGGATTTCACCTTCCCAGCTACCCTGACAGATCAGCGGAGTCGGGTCCTTGGCGTGGCGCATATAGACCAGTACGCAGCGGAACCGTGCCGTGCGCGGTTCGTCCCGAACGGCCAGTTGCTGCAGCAGTTTCTGGTTGTTGTCGGCATCGGTAGCGCCGGGGCCGGCAAAACGGGCGGAGTAAATGCCCGGTGCGCCGAGCAGGGCATCCACTTCCAGGCCGGAATCGTCTGCCAGTGCCGGTAAACCGGTAATCTCGCAGGCGTGACGGGCTTTGATGATGGCGTTTTCCACAAAGCTCAGGCCGGTTTCTTCTGCATCTTCTACGTTAAATTCAGACTGGGGAACGACTTCAACGCCCAGTTCTCCCAGTACCTGATTAAACTCTCTGAGTTTTCCCTGATTACCGCTGGCAAGCACGATCTTCTGAGTCATTTAGCTTTATTCCCTGCTGTGTTTAGTCGGCGTAGAAGCGCTGTTCAAATTTGATATTGGTGGCGGCACTGTTCGGGTCAGCCTGCACCTGCAGGTTAAAGCGTAATACCTGATCGTCTGTGAATGCGTATTCGGCAATGTAATACAGGGCGTTGGTTTCACGGATCTGACGGAAGTTCAGTGCCTGTTCCTGTGAGGTCAGGTTGGTGGCTTTACCGTTCACAACGGCAACGACCGGTTTGGTTGAGCCGTCGGCCTGTTTCTCCAGCACTGATACATTCAGCAGACCGCGGGTTTTACCACGCTTGATGCCATAGCTTTGCGCGACGTTTGGCTGCAAGAATGTGCTGTTAAAGGCGTTGTAGTGTACTTCGTATTTTCCCTGGGTAACTTTTTGCTCTGCCAGTGCCTGCTGGCCAAACATCGTGATACCAAGGGCCAGTACGGTGGCGGCCAGGGTTCTGAAGTAGTTGATGTGTTTCATGATGTAACCTTTATTCCCGCATTGGATTACCTGTGGTGTTCCTATGCTGTTCTGCTCCGCCGGGGATTCACTGAGTGTAACTTCAGTCAGAAGCGCCGGTCCGGTGTTTTATTCCATTATAGAGGACGCCGCCGCAGTTGGGGCTGCGGCGGCTGATGGCTGCGTGCTTAAAGTGCCATAGCTGTCAGGGTTTTCAGCTGGGAATTCAGTATCTGAATGATAATGAAAATCAGGATTGGCGAGAGGTCCAGTCCGCCCAGTGAAGGGACAACTTTACGGGCCAGATTGAAGACAGGTTCGGTCAGCTGGGTGATCAGCTGCGGGCCCGGATGATAGCTGCCCGGTGCCACCCAGCTGATGATCACTGAGCCAAGTACGGCCCAGAAGTAAATGTCCAGTATTGTGCTCAGTACTGACACGCCTGAAATTACAGCGATAGCCGGTAAGTTTGCACCTACCCGTGGCCTTTGAGTGTCAGGATAAGCAGCCAGCCGGCAGCGTTGACGACAAATGCCAGTATCAGCGGAGTAATATCTACACTGGCAACTCTTGGTACAGTTTTCTGTAACGGCGCCAGTGGCACGGCGGTGAGTTTAACGACGGCCTGGGAGATCGGATTGTAGTAGTCGGCTTTGGCTACCTGCAGCAAAAACCGCAATACGATAATGAAGACGTAGAGCTGTACGATCAACTGGATGATGGAGCTGGTCGGATCCTGTCCCATATGAATTCAATTCCTGTTAAATCTGTTTGTATGAATACGAGTATAGAGCCTTTATAGCTGTCTATGAACAGAATAGGCTTGTCTATTTAGCTAATTCTTCCGCCATTTCTTCGGCTCGGTCGTAGCAGGCCTGCATGGCGGTGCTGAACATATCTTCCAGCCCTTGCCGTTCAAAACTCATGATCGCCTGCTCGGTGGTACCTTTCGGAGAGGTTACCCGGCGGCGCAGTTCGGCTGCGTCCACATCGCTCTGGCTGGCCATTTTGGCCGCCCCCAGTGCTGTCTGAAGGGTCAGTTCACGGGCGACTTCAGGGCTAAGGCCGAGTTTTTCGCCGGCGGCAGCCATAGCTTCCATAACGTAGAAGTAATAGGCAGGGCCACTGCCAGAGACTGCTGTAACGGCACTGAGTTCAGTTTCCTGCTGTACCCACAACGCGAGGCCGATGGTTTTCAGGATAGCTTCGGTCTGTTGCTTCTGTTCGGCGGTTACTTTGTCGTTGGCGAACAGGCCGCTGGCGCCGGTCTGTACCAGAGATGGAGTATTGGGCATGCAGCGTACGATGGCGGTATTGCCGCCCAGCCAAGTGTCCATGCTGTCGCAGCGGATGCCTGCAGCCACAGAAACGATCAGCGGTTGGCTGGCCTGAACGGTATCCGCAAGGGATTGCGCCACGCCTTTGAGAATCTGCGGTTTGACTGCCAGTACCACAATGTCGGCAGCGGCACATGCTGCCTGATTATCCGTGGTGGTTTGCAGGCCCTGTTCGCTGAGATCCGCAAGGCTTTCGGTACGGGTTGCGGTGGCCCAGATGCTGGCCGCCGGATAACCGCTGTTGAGCAGTCCGCCAATGATTGCCCGGGCCATGTTGCCCGCGCCGATGAAGGCCAGTGTGGGTTGCGTGCTCATAAGTGTGTCCTTGTTATCAGGCTGCGATGATGCAGCTTATTGTAATCGGTTATTCAGGCTTTTGGCTGTAGTCGCGGGCACCGAAAATCGCGGTGCCAATCCGTACCATGGTGGAGCCTTCGCTGATGGCTGCTGCCATATCGCCGGTCATACCCATCGACAGGGTGTCCAGTTGGGCTTTCGGGTTGGCCGTACGGATATCGGCAAGTAACTGAGCCATTTGCTGAAAAGGTAAGCGCTGAGCTTGCGGGTCTTCGCAAGGGCTGGGAATAGCCATCAGACCGCGCAGGCAAATGTTTGGCAGTTGAAGAATCTGGCCAGCCAGAGTGACTACATCTTCCGGCAGAATGCCTGACTTACTTTCTTCGCCGCTGATATTGACCTGCAGGCAGATGTTCAGGGGCGGCAGATTTTCCGGCCGCTGGCTACTGAGCCGCTGGGCGATTTTCAGGCGGTCAACGCTGTGTACCCAGGCAAAGTTTTCACTGATCGGACGGGTCTTATTGGACTGAATCGGACCGATGAAATGCCAGCAGATATCCAGATCCTGAAGCTGTTCAATTTTTCCAGGCTTTCCTGTAAATAGTTTTCGCCAAAATCCCGTTGTCCTGCTTCGTAAGCCTGGCGCAGATCTTCAGCCGGGCGGGTTTTACTGACAGCAAGCAGGCATATTTCGGAGGGATCGCGGTGGGCGTTTTCAGCGCTTTGCTGAATCTGCTGCCGCACCGTATTCAGGTTTTCTGTGATGTTTGTCATACAGGCGTTTAAGGAAAATTGGCTTGAAAGTTTATATTCTGCTACATATAGAGGCGCGATTGAATAGCTACACTTATATTACAAGTGTTTACACCCTGTTGATGTACTGAGGCATTATGGATATTACCGAGTTACTTTCATTCACGGTTCAGCAAGGCGCGTCTGACTTACATATTTCTGCCGGTATGCCTCCGGTGATTCGGGTCGATGGTGAAGTCCGCCGGATTAAGCTGCCTTCTCTGGATCATAAGCAGGTTCACACGCTGATTTATGACATCATGAATGATAAGCAGCGTAAGGACTATGAAGAGCTCTTTGAAACGGATTTCTCTTTGAAGTACCTAAGCTGGCACGTTTCCGTGTCAACGCATTCAACCAGAACCGCGGTGCGGCGGCAGTATTCCGGACCATTCCGAGTAAAGTTCTGACGATGGAAGATCTGGGGATGGGTAAAGTCTTCCAGGATCTGGCAGAAAAGCCCCGGGGCTGGTGCTGGTAACGGGGCCTACAGGTTCCGGTAAAAGTACCACGCTGGCGGCAATGGTGGATTACATCAATGAGACCCGTCAGGATCATATTCTGACCATTGAGGATCCGATCGAATTCGTTCACGAGAGTAAAAAGAGTCTGATTAACCAGCGTGAAGTGCACCGGGATACCCTGGGCTTTGATGAAGCGCTGCGCTCTGCGTTACGTGAAGACCCTGATGTTATCCTCGTGGGTGAGATGCGGGACCTTGAAACCATTCGTCTGGCACTGACGGCGGCAGAAACCGGTCACCTGGTATTCGGTACCCTTCACACCACCTCAGCTGCCAAAACCATTGACCGTGTTGTGGATGTTTTCCCTGCAGCAGAGAAGGCCATGGTGCGCTCGATGCTGTCAGAGTCGTTGCAGGGGGTTATTTCCCAGACGCTGCTGAAAAAGCCACAGGGCGGGCGGGTAGCAGCCCATGAGATTATGGTAGGTACACCGGCGATCCGTAACCTGATCCGCGAAGACAAAATCGCACAAATGTATTCTGCAATACAAACCGGTGCTGCATTTGGTATGGTTACCTTAGATCAGTCACTGACGGATCTGGTGAATAAGGGACTGATCAGCCGCGAAGCGGCGCGCGAAAAAGCCCTTAACCCAATGAACTTTTAATGATGTGTTGGTCACAGTCTGTATGTAGTTGACGGCTAACTGACTTTTTCTGCACGGGCGCGCAGGTTGTAAGCGCTGACAGGCACTGATGGCTGCCGTGTATTTTGCGACTTTTGGTTGGAGAACCAGGTGGATATTACTCAGCTCTTAAAGATTATGAATGATCGCGGTGCCTCAGACCTGTTTGTGACCGCAGGTGCCAGGCCCAGTATCAAGGTAGATGGCACGCTGAAGCCGTTAACTAAAGAAGCTTTAAAGCCTGATCAGGCTCGTAAACTGACCTGCAGTACGATGAATGATCAGCAGTTGGTTGAGTTTGAAAGTACCCGCGAGTGTAACTTTGCAATCAGTGCCCAGGGTCTTGGCCGTTACCGGGTAAGTGCGTTTTATCAGCGTAACTCGCCGGGCATGGTTTTACGGCGTATCAATACCCGTATACCGACGATGGAAGAGCTTCACTTGCCGGCAGTACTTAAAGATCTGGCGATGGCTAAACGGGGGCTTATTCTGTTTGTCGGTGGTACCAGTACCGGTAAGTCCACCTCGCTGGCGTCGATGATTGATTACCGTAACAGCAACAGCGGCGGCCATATCATCACCATTGAAGACCCGATTGAATATATCCATGACCACAAACAAAGTCTGATCACTCAGCGTGAGGTTGGGCTGGATACTGATTCCTTTGAAGTAGCACTTAAGAATACCCTGCGTCAGGCTCCGGATGTGATCCTGATGGGGAAATCCGTAGCTCTGACACCATGGGCTACGGCCTGTCGTTCGCTGAAACCGGTCACCTGTGTATGGCGACCATGCACGCCAATAATGCTAACCAGGCGCTGGACCGGATCATCAGTTTCTTCCCGCCGGAGAGTCATGCGCAGGTCTGGATGGATTTGTCTTTGAACCTCAAGGCGATTGTTGCGCAGCAGTTACTGCCGACCCGTGACGGTAAGGGCCGCCGCGCGGTAATTGAAGTCATGATTAATACGCCGCTGATTCAGGATCTGATCCGTAAAGGCGAAGTGCATGAGCTGAAAGAGGTTATCAAGAAATCTTCTAACCTGGGTATGCAGACCTTTGATCAGGCGCTGTACGACACCTACAAAGAAGGCATTATTAACTATGATGTGGCGCTGGCACATGCGGACTCGGCTAACGATCTTCGCCTGATGATCAAACTGAATGCCACTGAGTCTGAAATTGTGCCGGAAGACGATACGATGAACTTCTCTCTGCAGGATGAAGACGATTACATCGCTAATCAGGGCAGCATCGAAATCAATAAAATGTAGCCTTCAGTAAGCGAAAAACCGGCAGTTAAGCCGGTTTTTTGCCTTTATCTGGTCAGTTCAGTGAACAAAACATCCCCGGATATAGCTGTTACAGGCCTGAATGGCATCATCGGGGCTGAGTGCATGTTTGTTGAGGGCTATGTTGCTCCATAAACCGTCGAGCAGTGCCAGCAGCCCCAGTGTTGCCTGTTCAGCCGGAAGGTGCAAGGGGTTGTTTTGGCAGCTTCGCTGAAAAGGTGCAGATAAAACGCCATCATTTGCTGGCTGTTTTCCTGAATAATTTCCCGGTATCGCAGGGTGTAACGGCTGGCACTGGTAAACGCCTGCCAGGCAGCCAGTACGTTTCGGTCAAAGCCCGGCGGCTGAAAGCTGGCGGCGGCACACCGGTGGATCAGTGTCAGCGGGTCACTGCCGGTATCTGCGCCGATCTCCCGCTTAATGTCTAACGCATCGGCAAACATTTTGCTCAGGCAGGCGGCCAGCAAATCTTCTTTGCTGCTGAAATAATGGGCGCTCATACCTCTGGAAGCGCCGGCTTCAGCACAGATTTTTGCGATAGTTGCGCCCTCAATACCCTGTTCAGCAACAGTTCTTACGCTTGCTTCCAATAAACTTTTACGTCGGTATTCTCGGTTTTCTGCCTGGGTAAGCGGTCGGGAAATTGCTTGCATATCAGTTGTCTGCGTCAGTTCTTCAGTGTCGTATGGTTCACATTATACCTTGCCTGGCATAAAAATGCTGATCGTAATAATTATGTTGATTGACATAACTTTGTTGGTTGTCATAAATTTGAACTGCAACGTGATCCCGTAACAACAATAAAAACGAGGATGTATCTATGAGCACAGGGCAGGACTGGTTCAAACCTGAAATAGATAAGAAAACCCTGAAACAGCTGATGCGCCGGGATAATAAACCGGCTTTGCTGCAATTCGGGCTGTTCTTTGGCTTGCTGGCTGGGCTGGCGCTTACGGTAGTCGTCAGTTGGGATACCGGCTGGTGGTGGTTATTTTATCTTTTGTACTGTGTCGTGTTTGCCTTTGCGACTTCAGCGGTGCATGAACTGTGTCACGGTTCGCCTTTCCGCACCCGCTGGCTGAATGAAGTGAGTCTGTTTATTACTGGCTGGATGATGCAGATGGAGCCGGTTGCGGCCCGCTGGGGGCATGCCGGGCATCATACCTATACCCATTTTAATAAAGGTGATACTGAGCTGGCACTGGCGAATCCTCTCAGCTGGAAGGAGTTTTTGTCCAGTTGAGTGGTGTGGGGGCTATGCACCGTTACTATGCTGAAATACTGATGCTTTGCTGTGGCAAGCAGGTGGCGCGGATTCGCGGCATTATTCCCCGGCAGGAGATGCCACAGGCGCAGCGTAATGCCTGTCTGATGGTGCTGGGGTATGTGCTGGTTATCGGCTGGTCAGCTCTGTCGGCCAACTGGTTACCGTTTCTGTTGCTGATGCTGCCCCGGGTTGTCGGTGGGCCTGTGGTGGGGCTGTTCAGGGTCACCCAGCATGCCGGGCTGGCAATGGATATTCAGGATCATCGTATGACAACCCGTACCTTTACACCAACCCCTTATTCGAATTTCTGTACTTTAATATGAATTACCATGTGGAACATCATATGTTCCCGCTGGTGCCTTTCTATAATTTAAAGAAGTTACACCGGGTGGTGAAAGATCAGTTGCCAGAACCCCTGGATGGTATGGGTGCAGTGATGGCTGAAATTATTCATGCCATCCGCATGCAGCGCAGCCAGCAGGGATACTTTGTTAATAAGCTGGCCGCAGAGCCGGTACAGTCCGCAGTATAAATATCAGACCGGAGCCAGAATATGAATTTTATCGATGTATGTGATATTGAAGATATTGATGAAGAAGATGTAATGCGGTTTGATCACGGTGATGAGACCTTTGCCATTTACCGCACTGAAGAGGGCTACTTTGCCACAGCGGGGCTGTGTACCCATGAAGAGGTTCATCTTGAGGATGGTCTGGTCATTGATGATGTCATCGAATGTCCGCTTCATCAGGGACGCTTTAATGTCCGTACCGGGGAAGCGCTCAGTGCACCGGCCTGTGTGAATTTGAAGACGTATCCTGTGAAGGTGGAAGGCAGGCGGGTAATGATGGACCTGGACGGCTGATAGCTTCAGGTGCTCTCAGCATGTACGGGAGCGTTGTGCTTTTAAGTTAGCAGGTGCATAGTGCTGCCATTCTTTGAGGGCTGATATACGGAGTGGCTGTGCAGCATATTATTCTGTCGGATATTTTCGGTTATACCGCTGCGCTGCAGGCACTGGCGGACCAGCTGCCCGGTGACTGGCGGATTCTGGATCCTTACGACGGCGCTGAAATGAGCTTTCAGGATGAGTCCCGGGCGTATGCGCACTTTCAGAATGTTTCCGGTATTAATGTTTATGCGGCCCGGTTAACGGATTGCCTGGTAAAGGCTGAAGCGCCGGTGAAGGTTATTGGCTTCAGTGTCGGCGGAGCAGCACTCTGGCAGGTACTGGGAAGCAGTGTTGCGGATAAGGTTGGGCAAGCCGTAGGGTTTTATGGCAATCAGATCCGCCATGCTTTGGATTCAGAACCCCGAGGACCTGTGAGTCTTGTAATTCCTGAGTCGGAAGTGCATTTTTCAGTGGTGGACTTTGCAGAGGCGTTAAGTGTCTATCCACAGGTTAGTGTGCACCGTGCGGCTTACCTGCATGGCTTTATGAACCCTGAGTCGGTGAATTATTCGGCGGTGGGCTATGCGCAATACACCGCCTGGCTGCAGCAAGTCCTTGGTGATTGATGAATTAAAGGCGAAAAACCTGCCAGTGGCAGGTTTTTGTGCTCATAAGTGGTCAGTGTGTGAATTACTGGCCAGTCAGCTGCTTGTATTTTTCCATCAGCTGTTCTTCAGATTCAACGTGATCCGGATCTTTAGGGATACAGTCAACAGGGCAAACTTCCACGCACTGCGGAGTGTCATAGTGGCCGACACACTCTGTACATTTCTTCGGATCAATTTCGTAAATTTCGTCACCCGGAGTGATTGCCTCGTTCGGACATTCCGGCTCGCATACGTCACAGTTTATGCATTCATCTGTGATGATTAATGACATCGTAGCTACCTCACTAGCTCGTTAGTATTAGTGTCCGAAACGGCTCTTCAGTGCCTGATTTACCGTTGGGTGCACAAATTGTTCTACATCTCCTCCCAGGCTCGCAATTTCCCTAATAAGGGTAGAGGAGATGAAAGATAAATGTTCTGCCGGCGTAAGAAAAAGACTCTCGGCGGCAGGTGCCAGATGGCGGTTCATATTGGCCAGCTGGAACTCGTATTCAAAATCAGAAACTGCTCTTAACCCACGCAGGATAATATTGGCGTCGTGCTGGGTGACCAGTTCTGCAAGCAGGCAGTTGAAGCCAACAACTTCGACATTGTCGAGGTGGCTGGTAACAACCTTTGCTAATTCAACACGTTCATCTAACGGCAGTAATGGTGCCTTCTTTGGGCTTGCCGCAACAGCAACGATTACCCGGTCGAATATGCGGGAAGCCCGCTCGATCAGGTCGTTGTGTCCGTTTGTAATCGGGTCAAAAGTACCCGGGTATACCGCAGTGTTCATGTTTAATTCACAGCTGTTCTGCATAAATGAATATTAGCAAATCCGCAAGTGCGCGATATTAGCTGAATTAAAGGGAGTTCACAAATACAATAATGGAATGGAAAATTGTTTATTGGTTATAAGCAGTGTTTTTTAATTCCAATGCGAAATAACCACGCTTGCTTTACGGGATTCCCTAAATGAAAGTATTTCAATATCTTAGCCTGAGCTGTCGCGCCGGTTCTCTGAAGGTGTTGATGGTGTTGCTCGGCACGTTGCTGATCAGTGGCTGTCAGGTGCTGCAGAGTATTGATAAAGGTTTGTATGACGTCGCTGAAGCGGTGACTGAAACAGATCGGGTTACCGGACAGCGGTCACTCAGTACTGCGAACCGGAATCAGCAGATTGCTCAGGGAAACCAGTATGTTGAAAAATGCTCCAGAATGAGCGGCAAAGGGCCGAAAGGTAGATGCGGCACTGGATGCCCGGCAGTATCAGCGTCTGGTGCGTATTTTCGACCGCATTCATCCCATTTCTCATTTACGTCAGGAGCGCTGGAAACCGGTACTGATTGATCGGGATTCCTTTAACGCCTTTACCACCGGCGGTACCTATATCGTGGTGCATCTTGGGCTGATGAAGCAGCTAAACGATGCAGAAGTGGCTGCAGTAGTTGGCCATGAGATTGCGCATACCGTGGCGAATCATGTAGCTGAACGGCAGACACACCAGCAGTTAAGTGTTCTGACATCGTCCAGTGCCGTGCGCCGCCAGGGCTATCAGGCTGCCTTTACCCATGAGCGGGAACGGGAAGCTGACCGCATCGGCATTCTTTATTCAGCGCTGGCAGGTTACGACCCTTATGCGGCCAGCCATATCTGGCAGCGTCAGTATCTGCAGCAGGGGAATGCCCGCAGCCTGTTTGCCCATGATCACCCGGTAAATGCCGAACGGGCTGCAGAAGCGAAGGCCGTTGCTGATAAAGTGAAGCAGTATTACCGGCCCGGTCAGGTGAATCCCCGTGCACATGCTTTGCTGGATAACAATGTGTTGTGGCAGAAACGCAGTAACCGGCACGGGGATAGTGCAGGAGAGGGTGGGGGCCTTGCCGCCATTCTGTCGACAGCTGTGGGGTGATGTCTGAGCACCAGCAGGCCAAGCAGGAAGAATACCGTCAGGCGCAGCAGGCGCAGTTTGTACGTTCTGTGCAGCAACAGATGCGACTGGAAGAGCAACGCCGTCTTAATGATCGCAGTTGGCAAACCCGCTGGCATTACACCGGCAGGGTGAGTTTGCATAAAGTCGTCGTGGGGATTATTGCCCGGGACAGCAAAGGCAAAACCTATCGCTTTGTCGGGCATCACAAGGGCGTGTTACGTCCCGGCCAGCGGTTTAACGTCAGTTTTATGCTGAATAAGGGGCTGACCCTGAATCAGCTGGAAAAATGCAGACCCAGTATTATCTGGATGATGCATTGCCGGTGCGTTAAGCCCCGGCCTGCTCTCTGATATATAGCCGGTATGTCACCTGTCCGGCTTTTTCTCACGGTGCAAATGCCAGTTCTCAGGTACCTGCAACATACTCAGTTCAGATTCGGTTTCGACGTAAATCATTGCCCGGGACGCCAGCATTCCCTGCGACTCAAGTTTTTCGCAGCAGCTGACGGCAAGATCCTTACGGAATGGCGGGTCCATAAACACCAGATCATATTGCTGGTCATTACTTTGCTGGCTGAGCCAGTGCTGGACGTCTGCCTGAATGACATTGGCATTGGTGGCTTTAAGGGTTTGTAAATTACTTTGCAGCTGGCCAGTGGCGGCAGCGGATAGGTCGATCATTGTTGTCTGGCCTGCTCCGCGGGACAGAGCTTCCAGCCCCAGTGCGCCACTGCCGGTAAACAGGTCCAGACATTTTGCCCCCGGTATATGGGCGGCGATCCAGTTGAAGAGGGTTTCCCTGACCCGGTCCGGGGTTGGTCGCAGGCCTTCTATTGCCGGAAAACTCAGTTTTCGTCCCCGCCATTCACCGGCGATGATCCGCAGTTGCTGATTACCGCTTTTAGGTGTGCTGGTTTTTAGTGGCTGGCCGCCGGCCAGGCGCTCGTCGGGACATGCGCTGATTTTCCTGATCTGTTAATTGACCGCGGGATTATACGTTAACGGGCGGGCAGATAAAAAATTGCTGGTTATTAATGTTCAGCATGGTCTGCAGCTGTTCCTGAACGGCTTCATCCGAAGTGTCTGCAAGCCGGTCAGCAAATCCTGATATGTAATCTGTCGGTAGCCGGTAAAACGCCAGGGTGTTGAGTAATCCTAATTGAGCCTGCTGTTCGCTCATGCGCTCGAGGAAGTTCTCCTTAATGTTTTCCCGGGTGGCACTGATCACATTGATATCAGTGGCATTCAGCAGGCGCCGGTTCAGAGGTGTCAGCGCTGAAATGTCTGCCGGTGGACGCTGACCGTAAAGTAACAGTGCGAAGTACCCCTGCTGATCCAGTGATTTCCACAGTAAACGGGTGGACACGTCTGGCTGTAAGGTCGTCAGAGTCTGTTGCAGGCTTTTCACGGCGATCAGTTGTGCCATGAAACTGTCACTCTGCCTGCCTGGCAATGAAAGCCCTGCCAGTGCGTATGCCTCGTTACCGATTGCCGGCAGGGTCTGGCGCTGCTGAAAGCTGGCGGATGTGCTCAGTGGCTGTTCAGTTAAACCCCGGGAAGGCAGTTCTTCAGCCAGTAGCCGGGCGGCGGTTGCAGCATCCGGGCCGGACACCGCCAGTGTCAGGTTATGATTGCTGAATACATTACGTGCCCATGTCGGAAAACGCTGCAGAGGGTGAACGGAGGATTTGTCACTCAGGGTGTCCGTGAATGCGCTGAGCAGGCGGTTTTCGGCTGTCTGATTTTCCAGATATAACTCCGCTTTCAGGCGGTTCCATTCGGCCTCGGTGCCTGTTGTCATATCGCTGTGATTCAGCGCTTGCAGTAACTGTGGCAAGAGCTGGCTCAGTTGATTTGTTCCTTCTGCTTCGGTGCTGAGCAGCAGGGTAATCCGGTCGTCCTGAAGCGATTGCTGCAGGCTTGCCTTAGCCGGAGCTACCAGGTTGTTAACTGTATTGCTGTTCAGGACTTGTTGTAGTCGTTGGGAAAGCAGTTTGTGCAGCAGCTTCTGCTCGTCATTCAGGGCTGGCCCAAGACCAAAAATTAGCTGTACAGACAGTGTTTCAGTATCGTCCGGTTCAGCAAAGTAAATCGGCTTGTTTTCGATTGTTTCAATATTCAGGTAGTTGTTGGTATCACGGCCGGAAGCTGACAGAAAAACGATGGCGATGGCGACTATCCACAGCATTACTTTGAGATAGGTACGGTTGAACATCGGTTTGTATGTGTCTGCCATTACGTGAAACACCTGTATTGCTGGCTGAAAGCTGAATGTTGAGCTGCATAGTTACATGTTTTGGTCTTTTTCGCAGCCCTGAAAGGCTTTTGTCGGGGGCGGATAGTGGCGTTGCGAATGCGGGTTCAGGAATGTCGGTCCGGGGCGTGGTTAAATAAGCACCGTATGGTAACATAGCGCACTTTCTCAGCGCCTGATGCAGCAGGCAGTACAACGGCCATTTCCGGTCAGGCGTATGCTGCTTTTTCACTCAGGGGCGCTGTTTCCGGTATCAGATTCTTTATGCTGATCAGTAAGTCTCCGGAAATATCAGAATTACCCGGGGAGACACGCGACGGCGGTGTCGCCCTGAAGATTGCCGACAGGAATAGCAATGTTTAAAAAGTTAAAGTCATTATTTTCATCAGATACTGCCAGTGAAGAAAAACTGCAGCAGCCAGAAGCGGAAGCCCGTGAGCCCGCACAGACTGAAACCGCCGAGCCTGAGCGTGCCGCAGTTGAGTCTGTAGAGCAGGTTGCGGAGCCGGTGCAGGAATCTCCGGCTGAGTCTGCAGAGTCGGTTGCTGACGTTGTGGAAACTGAGTCTGTAGAGGAACCGGTTGCTGAAGTTGCGGAGCCGGTGCAGGAATCTCCGGCTGAGCCTGCAGAATCGGCAACTGAAGTTGAGGAGCCTGTACAGGAAGCTCAGGTTGAACCTGCAGAGCCGGTTGCTGAAGTTGCAGAACCCGTGCAGGCGTCTCCGGCTGAAAGTGAAGAACCGCCGGTCACCTCTGAGCCTGAAGTTGCAGACGCTATTGTTGAGCCAGAACCAGAGCCAGAGCCAGAGCCAGAGCCAGAGCCAGAGCCAGAGCCAGAGCCAGAGCCGGAACCTAAGGCAGAAAAGAAAGGTCTGTTTGCCCGTATTAAAAGCGGCCTGACCCGCACCAAGGCGAACCTGACCGAAGGTCTGGGAAATATCTTCCTGGGCGCGAAAGAAATTGATGATGATCTGCTGGAAGAGATTGAAACCCAGTTACTGATGGCTGACGTAGGCGTTGAAGCGACGACCGAGATTATCAAGCGTCTGACTGACCGGGTCAGCCGTAAACAGCTGGCGGATGCCGATGCCCTTTACGTGGCGCTGAAAGAAGAGCTGGCCTCGCTGCTGGCGGATGCTGAGCAACCACTGGCGGTGGAGACTCAGAACGGTCCTTACGTCATCCTGATGGTGGGTGTAAACGGTGTGGGTAAAACCACCACTATCGGTAAGCTGGCTAAGCGTTTCCAGGGTGAGGGTAAGTCTGTCATGCTGGCGGCCGGTGATACGTTCCGTGCTGCCGCAGTGGAACAGCTGCAAGTATGGGGCGAGCGTAACAATGTGCCAGTTGTCGCACAGCATACCGGTGCCGACTCAGCGTCTGTTCTTTATGATGCTTTGCAGTCTGCCCAGGCGAAAAATGTCGATGTGGTGATCGCGGATACCGCCGGCCGTTTGCAGAATAAAGACCACCTGATGCAGGAACTGGAAAAGTTGTCCGCGTCATGAAAAAGCTGGATGTATCTGCACCCCATGAAGTGATGCTGGTGCTGGATGCCGGTACCGGTCAGAACGCGATGAATCAGGCCAGTCAGTTTAAGGATGCCGTGGGTGTAACCGGTATTACCCTGACCAAGCTGGACGGCACCGCGAAAGGCGGTATTATCTTTGCCATTGCCAAACAGCTTGAATTGCCTATCCGTTTCATCGGTGTCGGTGAGCAGGTAGATGATTTGCGTCCGTTCCGGGCTGGTGAGTTTGTTAAGGCGCTGTTTGATTAAGCGTTGACCCGGTGACATAGCACAGTATAAGGCTGCTTCATGATCAGTTTCGATAATGTCAGTAAGCGTTACCCGAATGGCTATGATGCTCTGAGTCAGGTGAACTTCAGCCTGAAGCAGGGAGAAATGGCTTTCCTGACCGGTCACTCCGGGGCAGGAAAAAGTACGTTGATGAAACTGATCATGCTGATGGAGCGGCCAACCAATGGCCGGGTTTTAGTCGGCGATCAGGACCTGGCAACTTTAGGCCACCGGCAAATTCCCTACCACCGTCGCAGAGTCGGGGTGGTATTTCAGAACCATCAGCTGCTGTTTGACCGTTCAGTCTTCGATAACATTGCTCTGCCACTGCGCATCTGTGGATATGATCCGGATGATGCTGCCCGCCGGGTACGTGCCGCGCTGGATAAGGTAGGGCTGCTCAGCAAAGAAAAATGAATCCGGTCGTGTTATCCGGTGGTGAGCAGCAGCGTATCGGCATTGCCCGGGCGATTGTGCATAAACCCCAGTTGCTGCTGGCGGATGAGCCGACCGGTAACCTTGATCCGAAGCTTTCGGTCGAAATTATGCGTTTGTTTCAGCAGTTTAATCAGGTGGGGACCACCGTGCTGATCGCCAGTCACGATCTGGGACTGATCGGTCGCTTACCGCACCGGGTACTTACCCTTCAGCAGGGAGATTAGTGAACGATGGCTAATCAGTCCCGTACTCCCCGCGCCGCTGCGCCTAAAGGAGCGTCCCGGGTTCAGCCTAACCAAAAACGTGATGGCAAGGTCGCCCGTGGTGCTGAACAGCACCGCCTTAAGGTTAAAGATAAAAGCCGCAGTTACCTGCGTCACCACGGTGATGTAGCCAGGAGTCTTTTGATTCGCTGCTACGCTCGCCGCTAACTACCCTGATGACCCTTGCGGTACTGGCCATTGCACTGGCGTTACCGGCAACCCTGTATACCGGTTTGAAAAATCTGCAGGCGCTGAGTTACGGCTGGCAGGGGATCCGCGCATTGCTCTGTATTTGCAGGAAAATGTGGATGAGGTCAGGGCAGAGCAGCTTAGCCGTGAATTATTACTCCGGGAAAATGTTGCTGCCACCGAACTGATCAGTGCCGAACAGGGGATGCTGGAGTTTAAGCAGAACTCAGGTTTCGGTGAGGTCTTCGATTTTCTGGAGATTAATCCGTTACCGGCGGTGATCATGGTGCTGCCAAAAGATTTATCCACTGCCATTGTGCCGGTACTGCAGGCGCAGCTGCAGGCGCTGGATGAAGTGGAAGAAGCCAGTGTGGATATGCTCTGGGTGCAGCGTCTGGAAGCTTTTGTGGTGCTGGCGGAACGGGGTGTCTGGGTATTATCCGGACTGTTTGCCCTGGCGGTACTGCTGGTGGTGGGTAACACCATTCGGCTGACCATTGAAAACCGGCGGGAAGAAATCGTCATTGCTAAGCTGGTTGGGGCGACTGATGCCTACGTACGGCGTCCTTTCTTATATGACGGATTCTGGTTTGGCATTGCCGGCGGTATTCTTGCCTGGCTGTTAGTGCAGATCAGCCTGCTGTTACTGGATGCACCGGTATCCCACCTTATTACTCTGTACAGCAGTAACTTTGAGCTTTCCGGCTTAGGGTTTGTTGAAACATTCTGGTTACTTTTAGCCAGTATACTGCTTGGATCGCTGGGGGCCTGGCTGGCTGTCGGACGGCATTTACGGGCTATCCAGCCAACCTGACAGGCGCTGTATTTGCAATAATACTGAGAATAGCGGTGAAACTGTCTACAGGCCCTTGCCTTTTGCAGTTTGCCCCGCTATTTTTACTCATCCGTTTTTGTCTCGGAATCTTGTGGATAAAAGGACGGACAGCCCCATTGAACTTTTCCATCAGGGTTAAGTCTACTTAGGAGCTGTATAGAAAAGTTTTATTAAACCCTGATGTTTTATAGAAATTGAGGTCGTGTAATGGGCAAAAGCCTGCAAGTCGTTGAAGCATTATCCCCGGGTCAGAATCTCGAGGCATATGTACGCTCGGTTAGCGCTATCCCTGTGTTATCAGTGGATGAAGAGCGTGAGCTGGCGGAACGTCTGTATTACAACAATGATCTTGAGGCGGCACGCCGTCTCGTAATGTCACACATGCGCTTTGTTGTGCATGTGGCCAAGAGCTATTCCGGTTATGGCCTGGCTCAGGCAGATCTTATTCAGGAAGGTAACGTCGGCCTGATGAAGGCTGTTAAGCGTTTCGATCCTAATGTCGGTGTGCGTCTGGTGTCTTTTGCGGTGCACTGGATTAAGGCCGAAATGCATGAGTACATTCTGCGTAACTGGCGGATCGTGAAAGTTGCGACCACTAAAGCCCAGCGCAAAATGTTCTTTAATCTGCGCAGCAAGAAAAAGAGCCTTGGCTGGCTGAGCAACGATGAAGTTAAAGCGGTTGCTGAGGACCTGGGGGTTGATCAGGCGGTTGTCCGTGAAATGGAAGGCCGGATGAGCAGCTCAGATATGGCCTATGATGCGCCGGTTGGAGATGACGACGAGCGCGCTTATCAGTCTCCGGCATATTTCCTGGAAGATCACAGCAATGACCCGGCCCGTCAGGTTGAAGATGAGAACTGGGAAAACGATTCCAACACCCGTCTGGCGACAGCAATGTCACAGCTGGATGAACGCAGTCAGGATATTCTGGCGCAGCGCTGGTTAGCGGAAGAAAAATCCACATTGCATGAGCTGGCGGCCCAGTATCAGGTATCTGCTGAGCGTATCCGCCAGCTGGAAAGAATGCAATGAAAAAGATTAAGGTGGCCATGCTGGAAGCCTGACGTGCATCAGCTGTCAGCGGTTCTGAAAGATACCCACTTTAGTCCAAGAATATGAATAATAAGCCGTAAGCTTTTCAAGAGCTTGCGGCTTTTTGTTTGTGTGGATCAGTCATTTCCCTGTTTCTGGTTGCTGCACCCGCCGTGCTTTCCCGCTAGAATATCTGCCCCGACCGAGGAGCCGAAAAATGAGTGCCCGTTTGAGTCTGATGATTGCTGCGGTGAGTGGCATGCTGGCGGTTGCGCTGGGGGCATTTGCTGCCCATGCACTTCGTGCTCAGCTGAGTGAGCGTTATTATGATATCTGGCAGACTGCGGTGCAGTATCAGATGTTTCATACGCTGGCGCTGTTGGCGGTGGGGATAATGCTGGAGCGGCACAGCCGTCTGAGTCTGCGTCTGGCAGCCTGGTTGTTTAGCGGTGGTATGTTATTGTTTTGCGGCAGTTTATATATGCTGGCATTCACCGGAATAACAACCCTGGGCATGATTACTCCGTTAGGCGGCTGCCTGTTTCTGGCAGGCTGGCTGATGTTGGCGCTGGCTGTGTTCCGCGCCCCTGAAAAACTTAATGACTGTTAGGCTAAGATCAATGCAAATCCAAGTAAATGGCGACATCATTGACGTTGAAGACAACATGACCCTGGGCGCGCTGTTAACACAGATGGACCTGGGAGAGCGTCGTGTGGCAATCGAACTGAATCTGGAAATTATTCCCCGCAGCCAGCATGCAGAAACAAAGCTGGCAGCGAATGACCGGGTTGAAATTGTTCATGCGATCGGTGGTGGCTGAGCCGCAACCGCACGGGCGTCGTAACCGATAAACAGACATTGCTGCCGGCTGGCCGGGCAATGTGTTAATAAGAATATTAAGTCAGGATAAATGACATGGCTGAGCAACAGAATGATTCGCTGGTAATTGCCGGTACAACGTATAACTCCCGCCTGCTGGTTGGTACAGGCAAATACAAGGATATGGAAGAAACCCGTCTGGCAATTGAAGCCAGCGGCGCTGAGATTGTGACCCTGGCGGTGCGTCGTACCAATATCGGCCAGAATCCTGATGAGCCGAACCTGCTGGATGTTATTTCTCCGGAAAAGTACACCATTCTGCCTAACACTGCTGGCTGCTATGACGCGCCGGATGCAGTGCGTACCTGTAAGCTGGCCCGTGAACTGCTGGACGGTCATGATCTGGTGAAACTGGAAGTACTGGGTGATCAGAAAACTCTGTACCCGAACATTGTTGAAACACTGAAAGCTGCTGAAGAGCTGGTAAAAGATAACTTCAAAGTAATGGTGTACACCAACGATGATCCGATCGTTGCCAAGCAACTGGAAGAAATGGGCTGTGTAGCTGTAATGCCGCTGGGCTCGCTGATCGGTTCCGGTCTGGGCATTCTGAACCCGCATAACATCCGTATCATCATGGAAAATGCCAATGTGCCGATTCTGGTTGATGCCGGTGTGGGTACCCCGTCTGATGCTGCTTTTGCAATGGAAATGGGTTGTGAAGGCGTTCTGATGAATACCGCAATTGCTGCTGCTCAGAATCCAATTCTGATGGCCAGCGCCATGAAGAAAGCAATTGAAGCTGGCCGTGAAGGTTATCTGGCAGGCCGGATGCCGAAGAAAGCGTACGCAAGCGCTTCTTCACCGATGGAAGGCTTGATCGTCGGCTGATTCAGGCTTATCCTTCATGGCAAAGTTAATCGCACGGCTACGGTCGTGCGTTTTGTTTCCAGCGCCGTGTTGTTTCAGGGTAATACGGTATTTTAAGTTAGTTGAAGGCACGCATGTCACAAGAGCACAACGACCCGCAAAATTCCGGAGAAAATCAACCCGGTTCCACCCCGAATGAGACTCAGCAAGGTGAAAAGTACATGCGTACAGTTCGCAGCTTTGTTGTTCGCGGTGGGCGTATGACTGAAGGCCAGGAGCGGGCTTACAGCGAAGTATGGCCAACGATGGGGCTGGACGTTGAGCAGGGAATGCTGGATCTGACAGAGGTGTTTGGCCGTGAAGCACCGGTGGTGCTGGAAATTGGCTTTGGCATGGGGATTCGCTGGTCGCGATGGCGGAGGCGATGCCGGAGAAAAACTACATCGGTGTAGAAGTGCACCGTCCGGGTGTGGGCCGTTTGCTGAATAATGCCAGCGAAGCCGGGCTGACTAATATGCGGGTATTTTGTACCGACGCGCTGGACGTGCTGGCTAAGTCTATTCCGGATGGCAGCCTGGAAACCGTACAGTTGTTCTTCCCGGATCCGTGGCATAAGAAAAGCACAACAAGCGCCGTATTGTGCAGCCGGCGTTTGCTGAAACAATTCGTAAGAAGTTACGCGTAGGCGGCCAGTTCCACATGGCAACCGACTGGGAACCTTATGCTGAGCACATGATGGAAGTCATGACGGCAGCGCCGGGTTATGAAAATGCTGAAGGTGAGGGGCAGTATGCACCACAGCCGGAATGGCGTCCGGTAACCAAGTTCCAGCGCCGTGGTGAGCGGCTTGGACACGGTGTGTGGGATCTGATGTTTACCCGCATCGACTGATTAAAAGAGTGCTGCGGCACTCTTTTTATGGGCGGCACTCTTTTAAGAGGACACTTTTTAAAGGGGCCTTTTTAAGGGCGCTTACTGACAAGCTGTCTTTGAGCTTAGACTTTGAACAGCGGGGAGATCGGGTCGATGTTATGCATACCGACCCGGGTAATATCCCGTTCACCGCACAGGGCCATGGTGATGTCCAGTTCATTGCGGATAATGTCCAGTGCTTTGGTAACCCCAGCCTGACCCATGGCGCCCAGCCCATAGAGATGTGGCCGGCCGATATAAACCCCTTTTGCACCGAGGCAAAGGGCTTTTAATACATCCTGGCCGGAGCGGATGCCACCATCAAAATGTATTTCAATTTTATCCCCTACAGCGGCCGTAATTTCCGGTAATGCCCGGATGGATGAGCGGGCCCCGTCAAGTTGCCGGCCGCCATGGTTGGATACAATCAGCGCATCTGCACCACTGTCAGCGGCTTGGATGGCGTCTTCTTTATCCAGAATCCCTTTAAGGATCAGCGGGCCGTCCCAGCGTGCTTTGATCCATTCGATATCATCCCAGGAAAGCCGGGGATCAAACTGGCTGGCGGTCCATGATGAAAGGGATGAGAGGTCGTCTACCCCGCTGACATGACCGACGATATTGCCAAACCCGTGACGGCGGGTGGTTGCCATTTTAAGGCACCAGCCGGGCCGGGTTGCCATCTGCCAGATGTGCTTGGGGGTGAACTTGGGCGGTGCTGACAGGCCGTTCCTGAGATCCTTATGCCGCTGCCCCAGAATCTGCAGGTCAAACGTCAGTACCAGGGCCGAGCAGTTGGCGTCTTTGGCGCGCTGAATCAGGCTTTCGATGAAGCCGCGGTCTTTCATCATATACAGCTGAAACCAGAAGGGCTTTTCGGTAGCTGAAGCAACGTCTTCGAGAGAACAGATACTCATAGTGGATAAGGTATAAGGAATGCCGGCCTCTTCGCAGGCTCTGGCGGCGAGTATTTCGCCGTCTGCATGTTGCATACCCGCCAGTCCGGTCGGGGCTACAGCCACTGGCATAGCCGTGTTTTGTTCGACCAGAGTGCTCTGTAACGAGCGGTTCGTCATATCCACAGCGACTCTCTGGCGAAGCAGGATTTGCTGAAAATCAGCTTCATTTGAGCGGTAAGTGCTTTCTGTCCAGGCACCTGAGTCGGCGTAGTCAAAAAACATCTTAGGTACCCGTTTACGGGCCAGTTCTTTAAATCGTTAATTTCTACAATCGGTGACATGGGTGTGCCTCTGGTGTTCTGAGCAATGGTCTGAGTAGAGCAAATTATTAATGGTAACGATACTCGTTATCATAAACTGGTCTGACCATCCCGGGCTTGTAAGCTGAAAAATTCTGAACTGCTGTCGCGTATATTGTGAATTTTATCTGTGCGTTGTCGTAACTGACTATCGTTTCGTCGTATTTAAGTGTGCTCATGCCTATTGGCTGGCTTAGCATGTAACAATCACTTACGGCCATATTTGATAAATTTTGTTTACTATAGGAAACATTATTTCCCATTAGGAAATGTTTTTGCTATAAGTACAAATCCCACAAACGAGACTTACGACAGAAACAGGACAAAATCAGAGATTTTGTGTTGTTTTTGATACACAGTTTTAACAGGTATTAAACATATGGCTTCTATCCAGCAGCTCAAAAGCGCACGCGATACGGCGATCTCACTGACTCAGAATGGTCTGCCGCCAGCGACTAAAAACCAATTCTTCGGCGTTGGCCCGATCACTGACATGACACTCAACGAAGTTGACGCCCGTCTGCTGCGTTTTGAGTTTGATGCCTGGCTGGAAGCGAATTATCCGAAACTGGATGACAAAGGTAACCGTATCGGCAGTTTCACCACTGCAGAAATCGGCCGTGGTATGCACCGCGGTTATCCGGCGGATAAAGTACTGAACGACATGATGCGTGAGATCCACCGTTACTTCGGCTTCCCTAAGTCGAATAAGATGGCGGTTGGTCTGGGTGGTGGTCACAGCGGTTTCACCGCTGCAGCTATCCACATGGTAACGGCCAATGATCCTGATCAGGTGGTATTCGTTGATACGCCAAAGCCTGAGTCTGACGCAGCTAAAGCCGGCGGTTTCTTCCGTCAGTCCTGGGGTACTCAGCTGACCGAATTACACCGTTTTGCAACGAATGGCGATGAAAACCGACTGATCTTCGCTGAAGGTGAAGGCAGCATCCCAAGTGCTGAATTCCTGAAGGAACGTGGTGTTAAGCTGTTCTTCGGTGTAGGCCATGAGACCACTGGTGCAACGACTTATACGGAAGAAGAAATCCGTAACCTGCTGGCCTGGATCGATATGAACCCGGCTGAACACCACGCGATTATCGATGCAACTTCTCTGCTGGGCGCTATGCCATGGGCGGATGAAGTGGTTGAGCAGATGATGGTTAAGTGCAACATGTTCATGCCGTTCCAGAAGGCCATTGGCGGTGTGTCCGGTTACTACGTTATTTCCTGACACCGGCTGCGATTAACCTGATTGATGAAAATCAGAAAGATCCTTCCTGGGCGATTCCGCGTCAGCTGAAAATTGCTGTACCACGTGATGCCAAAATGCCACTGACCAGTGAAAAACCACTGAGCTGGGCCCGATCTACGACGCTGAAAATGACGTCATGAAAGGCGGCATCATCAACACGTTCAGCACTCTGGCGTTTGCAGAAACTACTTTTGCGATTCTGCGTAACGAGAAAAACATCGGTGATGTGAAAACTCTGAACCAGCGTTCCCGTGCGAACCGTGACATTGTGAACAACTGGATTGCTGCCAGTGACTTGTTCCAGCTGGGTGTTGAAAATGAAACTGCCCGTGGTGCAGCAGTAACCCTGCTGAAGGTTACGGATTCTGACATCGAAGATCCGGCGGTACACGAGCGTATTATTGTGAAGTCCAAGCAAATGCTGGGCTATGAAGGTATTACCCACAGCGACGGCAGCCACGAGAAAGGTCTGGACGTTGCCCGTTACGTAAATGCTTTCCCGGGTTCTCCTGGCGACTACCGCGCCTGGATCGGCGGCATCCGTCCTCAGGAAGACATTTCTGCACTGCTGGAAAACATCCAGTTCTGCTACCTGCGCGCGAAAATTGCGGTTATTGAAGAACTGTTGGAAGCGGCCGGTGAAAGCTATGACAGCGCTGTGGTTGCAGCTGCAGACAGCAACACCCGCGTAGATGATGCCAACCGTGCTTACAAAGTGCTGGTAGCTGACCTGATCGGCATGGTATTCGATGCTGACGGTAATGCGGACTACAGCGAAGTTAAAGCATACATCGAGTCTAAAGGCGGTGAATTCCACCTGGGACCTGTTGGCGATGAAGCGGCACTGGCGAAAGGCAAACTGCACTTCTTCTATCAGCCTGAACTGAGCCGTGAAGATGAACTTCTGGCACAGACCAGCGAAGGTCAGTATGACGCGGTGATTGCTGCAGCAACCTTCCTGCCGGCAGCTTCTAAGTTTGAGCTGGGCGGCGTCCGTATCGGTGCCGGTACCGGCAACATGGGCTCTGCAAGCTGGGGTGGCGGTAACGGTGACGGCGGTGTTGCACCGTTGATGAACACACCAAGCTTTAACTCCCGGGCGACTGCACAGACAGCGATGAAAGCGCTGCTGAAAGTCCTGCCGGATCTGCAGGTTGAGAAAATGCACGAGCTGGTTGTAGCCGGTGAGTTTGATACCGGTAAGAACCTGGCGGAATACCCGACTACCAAGCTGGAAGGCAAGCGCCTGGCGGTGATCGGCTACGGTAACATTGGCCGTGAAGTAGCGAAACTGGGTGCTGCATTCGGTATGCAGGTGACTGTATATGCCCGTGAAGCGCACCGTCAGTGGATTGAGTCTGAAGGTTTCACCTACGCAGCTACAATTGTAGAAGCGGCTAAAGACGCAGATGTAATCAGCCCGCACACCGGTCTGGGTGCACTGAATGCGGATACTGGCGTGTTCAGCAATGCTGGCATTATCAATGCAGAAGTATTCTCTGCCATGAAGCAGGGTGCTGTACTGGTTAACTATGACCGCGGTGAAGTGGTTGATATCGATGCGCTGGATGCTGCCCTGAGCTCTGGTCAGATCAGCTATGCAGCGATTGATGCGGACCTGTTTAAAGATCCTGCGAGCGGTGAGCTGTCTGGCCCGATGGTGCCGTACCGCAATATTCACCACAAGCATGAAGGCAAAATGGAGCTGCTGCCACATGCTGCTGCTGATACTGAACACATGTCCCGTGTGGAAGGTGCCAAGCAGGCTGTGGATCAGATCTACGGTGTAATTCAGTTTGCGAAAGTGACTAACCTGAAAGGTGATCTGCCGGAAGGTTACAGCAATGCCGGTGCGAAGACCGTTAACGGTGTGGGTAAAGTATCTGCCAGCAGTGTAGCTAACCTGGATGATGCTCAGGTGCAGCAGCTGAGCGATGCCGCTCACATGATGGCTGCTTACTGGGGCGCAATTAATGCGACTCAGGATGCTGACCGCCGTGCGGCACTGATTGCTGAATACAGTGAGCAGATGGTACTGCAGTCCAACATCTATGGTTCGGTTTTGCAGCAAAACGGCCTGCAGGGACCGTTCAGTAAGTAACGGCAGTTACGCTGGCTGCCTTTACCGGCAGCCGGTTGCTATGTTTTCCGGCTGACCGGTGACAGATATAGCAGCTGCTGACAGGCGGATTTTTCAAAGCCTGTTACTCTCAAGCCGTTTCAGGACTGACACCTGAAACGGCTTATTTGTTTTATTTGATATTTATCGCCAGGAGACAGGACGTGGCTAACACTATCAGACAGGACTTGCAGACGATGTTCACTGCGGGCGTGGATGCAGTGTCCGGATTTTCTGCTACCCGTAATGCGGTAGCGCAAATGGCTGACTTTCAGCCGGATCAGATTGTGGCCGTTGGTAAGGCCGCCAGTGGTATGTGTGCCGGTGCACTGGATGCGCTGGCAAAGCCTTGTCCGGCATTACTGGTAACCAAATATCAGCATACCGATCAGGTGATGCATGATCATTCTCAGGTAACGGTAATGGAAGCAGCGCATCCGGTACCGGATGAACAGTCTCTGGCTGCCGGTCAGGCAGCGCTGGATACGGTTGCGGGGATGCCGTCCGGCAGTCGTCTGTTATTACTGGTTTCCGGCGGTACTTCAGCGCTGGCGGAATCTCTGCCGGCGGATATGAGCCTGCAACAGTGGCAGGCGCTGACCAGTGAAATGCTGGCAGCAGGTTATAACATTGGCCAGATTAATACCCGGCGTAAAGAAACTTCGCTGATCAAAGACGGTAAGTTACTGGCTGCCTTTAACGGTGCAGAAGTACGGGTGTTGGCAATATCTGATGTGGAAGGTGACGATATTTCTGTGATCGGTTCCGGCACAGGGGATACTCACCGGGCAACTGCAACGGCCAGTGTGTCACTGATCGGCACTAATCAGGTCGCCCGTGATGCTGTTGAAGCAAAAGCCATATCCATGGGCTTCACCGTGAAAATGAACCGCGAATGTATGTATCAGGATGTGAATCAGCTGGCGGCGAATCTGGCAGATGAACTGCTGGATGCATCACCGGGTGTGTATATCTTTGGCGGTGAACCTACGGTTGAATTACCGGAAAATCCGGGCAGCGGTGGGCGCAACCAGGCGCTGGCGCTGGGGCTGGCCAAGTGTATCCGGGGCGTCATGATATTCATGTGCTGGTTGCCGGAACCGATGGCAGCGATGGCCCGACCGATGCTGCCGGTGGCATTGTTGACGGTAAAACGGTGACAGATGTAGCGGTGGCGCGGGATGCGCTTCAGCGGGCCGATGCCGGCACTTATCTGCGTGACTGCGGTGATATTTTTATTACCGGCCCGACCAATACCAATGTGATGGATCTGGCTATCGCGGTGGTCAGCTGAATCAACTGGCCTTTTTCATCGCTTTATCGGCAAACTGATCGGCGATCTCGATAAACTGTTGTTCGGCAGCCAGGAAGGCGTCTATGACGTCCGGATCAAAATGGCTGCCGTTGCCTTCCAGAATAATCTGTTTCGCTTTTTCGTGACTGAAAGCGGGTTTATAGACCCGTTCAGAAATCAGAGCATCATACACATCTGCCAGTGCCATCAGGCGGCCGGAAACCGGAATGTCGGTACCGCGTAAGCCGTTAGGGTAGCCGCTACCGTCCCATTTCTCGTGATGGGTCAGACTGATCTCCCGGGCATACTTCAGGAAGCAGTTAGTACCCAGTTTATTTTCGGCCACCGCCAGTGCATCAGCACCGATCTGCGGATGCTGTTTCATGATGGCAAATTCTTCATCGGTCAGCTTACCCGGCTTCAGCAGAATCCGGTCAGGAATGCCGACCTTACCCACATCGTGCAGCGGTGCGGACTTATAATAAAGCTCGATCGTATAGTCATCTAACAGATCTGTGTAACGGCTGTTGTCCCGTAAGGCTTCCGCCAGTACCCGGACATAATTCTGGGTGCGCAGAATGTGGCCGCCGGTTTCGTTGTCGCGGGTTTCCGCCAGGCTGGCCAGGCCGAGAATACTGGCATCCCGGGTAATATTTAACTCCTGTGTCCGGCTTTCCAGCGCGCTGATCATGTTGTTGGTGCGCATTGCCATCAGGCCAAACTCATCGTTGCTGGTAACCGGCACTTCCACATCCAGCTCGCCTTTGGAAACCCGTTCAAGGACGTGGTTTTCAGTGCTGATAAAGAACTTAAGGTTGCGGGCATAGCCATTAATAATAGTGAGGATATACGCCATGATGATGGCAACGATGAAGGAAATTTCTGTCAGAATGTAACGCTGGGACGTTTGCAGCGGGATTGCATCGCCGGTGTGAATAAGCCATTCCAGATCCTTATTGATCACCAGAAAGACCACGCCTACGACTGAAAATGCACACACTGTCGCAAACCAGGAGAATTTCTGGGTAAGTGGATAAGGTGTTTCATCCGGTTCAATATGCTCACCGGTCTGTTGCAACCGGGCAGCAATCCGGTGCTCCCTGGCCAGCGCCAGGTCACAGGCAATCATAAAGCCCAGAATGCCCATACCGATGAGGATTTTACCGCCACTTTCCAGGGGAAGTTATAACGCACCAGATTATAGGTACCCAGTGCCAGCGCACCGGCCAGAAAAAGCCCCGTATCAAGTTTGAACTGGTAGCTGACCTGTCGTTTCAGGGGCTGCCTGTTTACTGTTTTTCCAGCAGCAGGCGAGTGCCCCATTGCAGGCTGAAAACGATTAGGATAGGCAGTAACAGTTGCAGTGGTGAGAGCGAATCGAGGAACGGACATACCTGAATACCGTAGAAAGAAAATAATAGCAGGGCGATCAGGTAGTGGACGTTGGTACGTCGGGAAATAGATGTCATATATAAATGCCGGCTTACAAATCTCTTAGAGTGATCGCCGTTGCTGTTCAGGTTGGAATAATGCCTGTGGGAGCACTCTGTATTAGGTGGCTGATATTGCGTCCTGCATATGCTCAACTGAGGTCACAGAGTAGTCGAAGTGGCTTCAGGGTTTCAACCGATCTGAGCAGCTTAGCTGTCAAACTGAGGAATCCTGCCCGGTGTAGTCTGAACAAGATGAAGAAATAGTGCATGAATTGAGTAATATTAAGCATTTAAAGTCTTATGAGGGGAATCCCCGGTTATACTGGTTCTGACAGAGCAGGATTGTAAGCAGAAATATATGAATAAATTAAGGATGTCGGCGGTATGATGATGAACGCACAGAATGAGACCGGCCAAAGTTCTCAGGTGCTGATGGCACGACAGCCGGTTTTTAACAAAAACCAGGATGTTGAAGCCTATGGTTTGCTGTACCGGACAGAAGACGGCATGTTGCCGGCTGAGTTTACCGATGAAAAAGCGACTTCCTCGGTGATTCTGAACAGCTATGCTGTTGTCACGACTGAAGACGGTGAAAATCGTCGGTTACCTTTCTATATCAAGTTAACGGAAGCCATGCTGCTGTCCGGCGCAATTCCTGCCTTGCCAAAGGAACATTTTGTCTTTGAGCTGCTGCGCGAAGATGGTGCCTCAAAGAGCTGATTAAAAAGCCAAAGAGCTGAAGCAGCAAGGCTACCGTCTGGCGCTGACCCATTACAACGGTGATAAAGAGCAAACCGCGCTGTTGGATGCGGTGACCGTTGTTAAGATTGATATTCAGAAACACAGTACAGAACAGTTGAAGAAGCTGATTCAGTTTGTGCGTCCTTATCACGTGGATTTACTGGCAGATAAGGTTGAAAATCAGGATGATTTTCGCCGTTGTCTTGAACTGGGATTTAAACTGTTTCAGGGCTTTTTCCTGTGTAAGCCGGTTGATATAAAAGGTAAGGCGCTGGGCAGCTCGAGAGCGATAGTAATGCAATTGCTGGCGGAGCTGGATAATCCGAATGCCAGTGCAGATTCGGTTGAGCAGATCGTCATTAACGATCCGAACATGACCTATAAAATTCTTCGACTGGTGAATTCTGCTGCGTTCTCAACGCCCAAGGAAATTGAGTCGCTGTCCCATGCGATTGCCCTGATCGGCATGAATCAGGTGAAGAAATGGGCAACCTTATTCCTGCTCAGTGGCCAGTCCGGTAAACCGGCTGAACTCACCCGGATGATGCTGATCCGTGGGCGGATGTGTGAGTTGCTGGCGGAAATGCTGAATTACGAAGCACCGATCAATTTCTTTATGGTGGGCTTACTTTCCCAGCTGGATGCCATGATGGATATGGATTTGGGCTATCTGATGGATCAGGTACCGCTGCGGGATGATATTAAGCGGGCCATTCTGACCCGTGAGAACCAGATGGGGGCAGTGCTTGAAGAAGTGGCTTCCTATGAGCGGGGAGAATGGGACAGCATTAAAGGGTTGCTGGATAAGCGTTTTTACGAAGTGGCCTACCGCCACAGCCTGGACTGGGCCGAGCAGGTACTGGCCTCGTTATCCGAATAAGTTTTGCGTGTGCAATAAAAAGGCAGCCATGTGGCTGCCTTTTTCGTTATGGCTGATCAGTCCAGCTGAGACAGATCGCGTACTGCGCCTTTATCTGCAGAGGTGGCCAGCTTAGCGTAGGCTTTCAGCGCGGCAGATACCTTACGTGGACGTTCTTCAGCAGGCTTCCAGCCCAGCTTGTCCTGTTCGGCACGGCGGGCAGCCAGCTCTTCATCGGACAGCAGAACATCAATGGTGCGGTTTGGAATGTCGATACGGATACGGTCACCGTTACGTACCAGACCGATTGCACCACCGGCAGCCGCTTCAGGAGACGCGTGACCGATAGACAGACCGGAAGTACCGCCGGAGAAACGGCCGTCAGTCAGCAGTGCACAGGCTTTACCCAGGCCTTTAGACTTGATGTAAGACGTTGGATACAGCATTTCCTGCATACCCGGGCCGCCTTTCGGGCCTTCGTAACGGACGATAACCACATCGCCAGCTTTCACTTTGTCATCCAGAATGTGGGCAACGGCCTGATCCTGAGACTCAGTAATGTGTGCAGGACCTTCGAATACCAGAATGGACTCATCCACACCGGCGGACTTAACAACACAGCCGTCTTCAGCAATGTTGCCGTGTAATACCGCCAGGCCGCCTTCCAGAGAGAAAGCATGATCGATAGAACGGATACAGCCGTTTTCACGGTCACCGTCCAGAGTTGGCCAGCGGGTGGACTGGCTGAATGCCTGCTGAGTCGGGATACCTGCAGGGCCTGCCTTATAGAATTCCACCACTTCAGGAGACGGGTTACGCATGATATCCCACTCGTCCAGCGCGTCACCCATGGTTTCAGAGTGAACGGTCGGAGTGTCTGTATGCAGTTTCCCGGCACGGTCCAGCTCACCCAGAATCGCCATGATGCCACCGGCACGGTGCACGTCTTCAATGTGATATTTCTGGGTGTTTGGTGCCACTTTACACAGCTGAGGAACGACCCGGGACAGACGGTCGATATCTTTCATTGTGAAATCGATTTCAGCTTCCTGAGCGATCGCCAGCAGGTGCAGAATGGTGTTGGTGGAACCGCCCATGGCGATATCCAGAGTGATGCAGTTTTCGAAGGCTTTGAAACCAACGGAACGTGGCAGAACCCGTTCGTTATCGTCTTCGTAGTAGCTGCGGGCCATCTCAACAATGCGCTGGCCGGCACGCAGGAACAGCTGTTCACGGTCGGCGTGAGTAGCGACTACAGTACCGTTGCCCGGCAGTGCCAGACCCAGTGCTTCCGCCAGACAGTTCATGGAGTTTGCAGTGAACATACCGGAGCAGGAACCGCAGGTCGGGCAGGCAGAACGTTCTACTTCGTCAACCATTTCATCGGACGCGTTCGGGTCTACAGCCAGTACCATGGCGTCAACCAGATCCAGTTTGTGCTCTGCCAGACGGGTTTTACCTGCTTCCATCGGGCCACCGGTTACAAAGATAACCGGAATGTTCAGACGCATGGATGCCATCAGCATGCCCGGTGTGATCTTGTCACAGTTGGAAATACATACCAGCGCATCAGCGCAGTGGGCATTAACCATGTATTCAACGGAGTCAGCGATGATGTCACGGGACGGCAGAGAGTACAGCATACCGTCATGGCCCATAGCGATACCGTCATCTACCGCAATGGTGTTGAATTCTTTGGCGACGCCGCCCGCTTTTTCAATCTCACGGGCAACCAGCTGACCCATATCTTTCAGGTGGACGTGGCCGGGAACAAACTGGGTAAAAGAGTTGGCAACTGCGATGATTGGTTTCTGGAAATCATCATCTTTCATGCCGGTCGCACGCCACAGGGCGCGGGCACCTGCCATGTTACGGCCGGCGGTCGATGTTTTGGAACGGTATTGTGGCATGCACAGATCCTCGAATCAGTGGTAGCGAGCCTCTGGCCAGAACAGTATGACTACGTCAGAGGCACGGCACAGGCTCTTATTGTTTTGCAGGAGTATACCAGAAAGTCGCATACAGATAGCTGAAAAAAATGCCGGTTTGGCCGTTATAATCAGAGGTCTTTTAGTTGTATAGCAAACGCAGTCACCGTGGGGTTAGAGGTATGAGCGAAACACAGAAACTGACAGCAGACCGCTGGCTGCAGCGCCTTATGAAAACCGGTATTCCTGTAGCACTTATCAGTGTGCTGTCTCTCTGGCTGGCATGGTGGTTACAAAGCCTTGCTCTGGGTAGTGTATTTCTGGTCACAATGGTGATTGCCTTAGGGCTGGGGTTTGCGTATAACATTCGTCTTGTCATTCTATCTTTACGTGCCAGAAAAAGGCCAATATGAATGATAATTAATTCAGACATTTGTTTGAATTCCTCCGGTGCTTAAGCACTCTGAGATTCTTTGCAGTCTGTGTTTGAAGGGGCAATCTCTGCCCGGTTCAGAATGTGCTATATGTGTTGTAGCGCAGAAAAAGTACTTTCTGATCAGCAATACCTGCCAGTATCAGGCAATGCTTCCTGCCGTCCGGGACAAGCGGACGCAGGCACAATTCAGACCAGATTAAGTGGTACAGCAAGATAATTACTGACATGCGCAGAGTGTGGATATCGTCATGTTATTGATTGGCGGCTGAATTACCCATTTTGGGTTTTAACAGGCTGCATCACAGGTATAATGCGTGGGCATTTTTACACGGCAAACAGTCATTGCTGACCAATAAGGAAGTATGTGTCTCATATGGAACCTGATACCGAGCCAACAATAACGGGCCTGTCCCGATAAGAATCGAATTAAGGTGAAACAGTATGTACCAAGCTCTGCAGAATACTTTCCAATCCCTGATGCTGGTCATCTGTCTGGGGATACTGGCAGGTCAGGCGAGTGCAGAGTTATTTGTACCCTCTACCGCAGTGGTTGTTCTGGCCGCTGACACCAGCTTGCAGGCTGCTGCCAAGCAAGTGAATACCAAGTATGGCGGTGAAGTGGTGAAGGCTGAAACCGTCAGTAAAGAAGGTCGGCAGGTACATCAGATTCGTTTACTGATTGATGGTCGGGTTAAAAATGTTGATATTGACGCAAGTTCAGGGAAAGAACTGTAACTTGCATCTGTCTGCGCAATCTGGTCTCTTCTCTGTTATATATTCTTCTGTTTAGCCCGCTAACGGGTATTTATTTTAAGGAGTGATGGATGAAACTTCTGGTTGTTGAAGACGACAGTGATTTAAGACGCCAGCTGGTTACCGCCCTGTCGAATGCCGGTTATACCGTGGAAGAGGCGGAAGACGGTCAGGAAGCTGTATATCTGGGGACTGAATTTCCTTATGACCTGGCGGTTGTTGATATTGGGTTGCCGAGCCTTTCCGGGGTTGAAGTAATCCGCAAATGGCGCGATGAAGATGTGAATTTCCCGATCATTATCCTGACTGCCCGTGGCGACTGGCAGGATAAGGTTGAAGGGCTTGAGGCCGGTGCGGATGACTATCTGGTGAAGCCTTTCCATATGGAAGAATTACTGGCTCGTCTGAATGCTCTGTTGCGCCGTGCTGCGGGACATGCCAAGCCGATGATGGAGTTTGGTCCGTTGCAGCTGGATACCAGTGGCCGGGTTGTTAAGCTGAACGGTGAAACCGTAAAGCTGACCAGCTATGAGTACCGTACGCTTGAGTATCTGGTGCTGAATGCCGGTAAGGTGATTTCGAAGACGGAACTGACAGAGCACCTGTATCACCAGGACTTTGACCGTGATTCTAACGTGCTTGAGGTGTTTATCCGCCGCTTGCGTCAGAAGCTGGACCCGGACCAGACCCTGCAACCTATCGCGACGGTAAGGGGCCTGGGCTATCGCTTTGATCTGACGTTAACCTCCGATCAGGCATGATGCCAAAATCTCTGCGGGCACGTCTGCTGCTCGCATCTCTTCTGCTGCTGCCAGTGTTTTTGGCCTGACGGGGTTTGCGCTCCAGCAAGCCTTCAGTCACAGCCTGGCAACCGCCGAAGAACAGCGCTTAAAGCTGCAGCTATATCTGTTGCTGGGCGCTGCTGAACCTACCTCCGAAGGCATTAATATGCCTGCTACCCTGCGTGAACCGCGCTATAACCAGATCGCATCCGGCCTGTACGGTGTGCTCCATGGTGACAGCCACAGCCTGATGTGGCGTTCAGAATCCAGCCAGCTGCTCAGTGATGACTTGCTGGAACGTCTGGGCCGCACTGAGCTGGAAACCGGCATGGAGTCGTTTTATGAGCTGAGCGAAGATGCCCTGTTTGTGTATCAGTTTGGTTTGCTCTGGGATATTGACGGGGTTGGGAAGCGGTATCTGTTTACAGTGTTAGAATCGAACAGTTTTGTAAAAGCAGAACAGAAAGCCTTCAATACCCGGCTGTGGAGCTGGCTGGGGCGGCTATCGTGTTGTTCCTGCTCGTGGAAGCCATCATTATGCGCTGGGGTCTGATGCCCCTGAACCGGCTGGCCAGGGACCTTAAGTCGATAGAGCACGGCCACAGTGACCGTTTACAGGGCGAATACCCCAGCGAAGTACAGGTGGTGACGGACAATCTGAATCTGCTGATTGAGAATGAACGTAAGCAACGTGAGCGTTACCGAAATACACTGGGGATCTGGCCCACAGTCTGAAAACGCCGCTGGCGGTTATTCGTGGAGCCCGGCAGGAAGGGCTGGATTACGTAGATTTCCAGAACCTGGTGAATGATCAGGTGGTACGGATGGATCAGATTGTTCAGTATCAGCTGGCCCGTGCGGTGAAGAGTCAGGGCCGCCGGCTGGCAAAACGTGTCGCAGTGGAGCCACTGATCAAACGGATGGCATCTGCCCTGCAGAAGGTTTACCGCGATAAAGGCGTTGAGGTTGAACTGCAGCTGAAAGATTTACAGCTGGCGGCGGATGAACGGGATCTGATGGAGTTGCTGGGGAATATTCTCGAGAATGCATTCAAGTACGGTGACTCTCAGGTGAGTGTCCGTATGTCACAGGCCGAAGGTATGCTGCGCATCGATATTGCCGATGACGGTGCGGGCATTTCACCTGAACTGCGCCAGACCATTCTTAAGCGTGGTCAGCGGGCGGATACATCCGCCCCGGACAGGGATTGGCCTGTCCGTGGCGGTGGATATTCTCAGCAGTTATGGAGGTGAACTGCGGATTTCTGAGTCGCAGTATGGCGGCGCACTGTTCTGCCTGATGCTGCCACTGAGTTACTGAGCGAACGACTAACTGAAAGCTGGACTGAAAGCTTATCTGAACAGTTGATCAGTCACGTAACTTTTCGATTCGCTCAGGCGTAGATGGGTGGCTGGAGAACCAGTCATTGGTGCCTTCTTCATGCTCCTCACTTAAGCGTTCCAGCAATCTGCCAAGGCTCATGGGGTCATGCTGATGCTGTAACAGCAAATCCTTAGCAAAGGCGTCTGCTTCCAGTTCAAATGCCTGGGAGTACTCACTCTCCACCAGAATCGTTGGCAAAGCTGCCAGCACTGAACTGGCGGTACTCATGTCCCCGGTCACCACAATGATGATCAGTGGCAGTGCGCTGCTCTGCAATGCCCGGCGCAGGCCGTGACGCATATTAACGTGGCCGATCTCATGACTCATTACCGCAATCAGCTCTTCATCGTCGCCGGCCAGATCGATTATCTGATCGGTTAAAATGATACTGCCATCGGGAAGGGCAAAGGCATTTGGCCCCATAATGCCGCCGTTACGGAAATGCAGCTGATAGTTGAAATCATCGTCACGGCTGGCAATCAGCGTTTTAAAATCACCGGTCAGCTTTTCACGGCGTTCTGCATTCAGCACGGAGGGGTCAAAGATATACTTATCCAGTGTGCTGAGCGTGTGTTTACTGACCTCTTCATTGACGCTGACTGGCAGCAGAAAAGCTACCTGCCGGGCGGCGGATGGCAGGCCATAGTTAATGCCCCACCAGATAAACAGGGCAACACATATGACCGACAGCAATGCATAGCGGTAACTGTTTTCCAACCGGTGAATCCAGCTGAGGCGGTCATCACCGGCAAACTGGCCGATTAACTGATCGACCTGATCATTATCCCGGGTTTCGAATCGTAACCCGTTTGGCAAGTCCAGATACCGGGCTGTTGTGCCGATCCGTGGGCTGATGGTCAGTTCAGACCAGTGACAGCCGCTGACACTCAACTCCGGGCATTCAATCCGGATATCGCCCAGGTCTGCAACCGATAATTCCGCCGGATGACTCTTTGATGTATGACCATCAAAGAGTCTGCCTGAAAGCAGCATCAGATACCGAACTCCAGATCCATCACATCCCCGAGCTCTTCGCCCAGTGCACTCTGATGCCCTGCTGCGTCACGGGTGAATTTATCCAGATCACCGGTGGCAATAAACTGGGTGCATTCGGCTTTATACCGGGCCATTCGAATGTGGGTCCAGGGAATCAGCAGACCAGCGCTGACCATGATGGCCAGAGTGTTGGTCAATAATAGCCAGAACATTTTGCCGGTTTTCAGGTTACTTTCAAAACTATGCTGATCCAGTTTAGTGCTGTTCATGGTGGCATTAATGATTTTTGTATGAACATACACATATACGCCGTAGTAAACGGGCAGGAGTGCCATGCCGAGGAACGGTGCCAGTGGATTGTTTTCAAAATCAGTAATCAGATTGCCACCAAGAATCAGTCCGAAGAAACCGGTAAACGCAACAATGAGTACCAATGCTGCAATGAAGCAGGCAAAGAAAATCGGTTTGGCGCTCAGGTTGCTGGTGAATTTAGTCTGACCGTAACTGCTGTTATTCACATACCAGCGGTTCTGAATGGCAATGATCAACGGATAAATCAGACCCAGCGTGAAGATGCTGAGCAGAGGGAACAGCAGGTAGTTACAGAACGCCTGTCCGTAGGTGCCATGAAAGTTAAAGTTAAGGTTCCGATAACGGGAATTTACCGCCCGGAATTTCAGGGAGCGGCAAATCAGCCATGGCAGAATGATCAGGAAAGCGATAATAAACAGCGGCGTTATCAGTGGGAAAAACTGGTGCTCAGTGAATACAGAATGATCACGAAAAACGCAATCAGTCGGCCTTTGAGGATGGTCATGGGCTTGGCTGTGTATTCAAAGCTACTGCCAGCCAGGGTTGTATGACCGTAGAAGTACTGGCTGGTACGGACTTTTGCCCAGGCGGAGTAAATGCCCAGGGTAAGCACCGTCAGACAGATATTAACGATCCAGATTTTAAAGAACTCACCGCTTTTACCGTGAAATTCAAAGGGGTGCACCGTTGGGTGCTGGGGAAGATTTTGAGACATGGGGAACGTTCTTGTGTAGCGCCAGCCTCCTCGCCGGCGCGGTTTTTAAATCAGTTATTCAGCCTGTCAGTCTAGACAAGCTGCTTGGCAAATACCTTAGAATTACGCTGGAAGTTATACAGAGCCTGCTTTTCACCGGGCAGATCCTGAATGTTCATCTGGATGAAGCCCCGTTCTAAAAACCAGTGGGCAGTCCGGGTGGTCAGCACGAACAGTCGCTCCAGTTTTTGCTCCCGCGCGGCCTGTTCGATACCTTCCAGCAGCTTTTCACCCCGATTACCGCCGCGGTAGTCTGCGGCAATGGCGACACAGGCCAGTTCACCGGTCTGTTCTTCAGGGAACGGATACAGCGCGGCACAGCCGATAATGGCACCGTCCAGATCAATGACGGTAAACCGGTTAATCTCGGCTTCCAGCCGCTCACGGGAACGGCGCACCAGCACGCCTGCCTCTTCCATTGGCTGAATCAGTTCCAGAATACCGCCGACATCTTCAATGTTGGCCGGGCGAACCTGTTCGTAAGACTCTTCAATTACCATGGTACCGGTGCCGTTACGGCTGAACAGCTCTGTCACCAGCGCGCCGTCTTCCTTATAGCTGATCAGGTGGCTGCGGGATACGCCGCGTTTACAGGCCTGGGCGGCAGCAGCAAGGTGCCGGGAAATATCCGAAGAGGTTTCCGACGGATCTGTCAGCCGCGCCCGGTACTGGTTGACCAGACGTTCGGCGGTATCCGCCAGCAGTTCTGAGCGCAACTGATCCTTGCTGTCAGTAACGCCGTTGTCGGCACCGAACAGCACCAGTTTGTCGGCTTTAACGGCGATTGCTGTCTGGGTGGCCACATCTTCCACCGCGAGGTTGAATATCTCACCGGTGGGTGAGTAGCCCAGATGTGAGAGCAACACAATATGATTATTTTGCAGCTGATAACGGATCGCTTCGTGGTCGATACGCCGTACTTCACCGGTATTACAAAGGTCCACACCTTCATAGATACCTACCGGCTTAGCGGTGACGAAATTACCGCCGCAAACCCGTATCTGGGCGCCGTGCATCGGTGAATTGGCCACACCCATGGACAGTTTGGCTTCGATTTCGGTACGCAGATAGCCAACCGCTTCAATGACACATTTAAGTACCGGGGCATCGGTAATGCGCAGGTCGTGGTGAATCCGGGTATCAATCTGCTGAGCTTCTAAGCGCTGCTGTAACTGCGGTCGTGACCCGTGAACCAGAATCAGCTTCACCCCAGGCTGTTCAGCAGGGCGATGTCATGGACAATATTCGCAAAGTTGTCATCCGCTAGTGCATCCCCGGCAGCATCAGCACGAAGGTTTTACCCCGGTGTGCGTTGATGTACGGGGAACTGTGGCGGAACCAGTTCAGATATTGGGTCAGGTCGTCGATCACAATGATAAATCAGTCAGTTAGCAGTTTATGTGTAAGGCTAAGTGTTCTGTGGATAAAAGCAAGATTCAGAGGCAATACTTGCCAATTAACTGCCGCAAAATGTCCACCGTCGGGCGGATCTGGTCCATCGCCAGGTATTCATCCGGCTGGTGGGCCTGATTAATGGAGCCTGGTCCCATGACAATGGTGTCCATCCCCAGTGCCTGTAAAAATGGTGCTTCGGTACCAAAGGCGACGGTGCTGGCGGTGTGTCCGGTCAGCTGTTCAGCACAGCGAACCAGCTCAGATTGCTTGTCGTTCTGAAACGGCAGAATCTCCGGAAACAGGCGCTGATTGTTAATCGTTACACCAAAGCGCTCTGCCACCGGCTGCAGGCGCTGATTGATTCCTTCACGGAGGGTATCGATATCCATGCCCGGCAGCGGACGTAGGTCATACTCCAGATCGCAGCTGCCACAGATTCGGTTAGGGTTGTCGCCGCCGTGAATACACCCCAGATTCAGAGTGGGGACGGTTACCTGAAAAGCACTGTTTTGATAATTCTGCTGCAGCTCCTGGCGGAAACTGATCAGTTCGCCGAGCACAGAATGCATCGCTTCCAGTGCGTTATTGCCCAGGAAGGATCAGATGAATGCCCGGCTTTACCGGTAATCTTGATCCCTTCCATCATCATGCCTTTATGCATGTGAATCGGTTTTAGCCCGGTGGGTTCACCAATGACCGCATAACGGGCTTTCGGATAACCGGCTTCAGCCAGTGCCCGTGCACCGTCCATTGAGCTTTCTTCATCGGCGGTGGCGAGAATAATCAGGGGCTGTTGCAGAGGCTGGTCGGTAAAGTGTTTGGCCGCCTCAATTGCGATGGCAATAAACCCTTTCATGTCGCAGCTGCCAAGGCCGTAAAAACGATTGTCTTTTTCGGTCAGCTTAAACGGGTCAGTATTCCAGCGTTCAGCGTTGTACGGGACGGTATCGGTATGGCCGGACAGGACCAGCCCGCCGGGGCCGCTGCCCAGCGTGGCGATCAGATTCGCCTTACCTTCATGGCCCGGCAGGGCATGATCTCGGTGCTGAAACCTAAATCACTTAGCCAGGCTTCGAGTTTGTGTATCACCCCAGGTTGCTCTGATCCAGATGCGGCGCAGTGCAACTGACAGACGGTGTGCCGATAAGCTCGGTCAGCATAGTAAGCAGGGATGGCACAGTAGACATAGCAACTCCGTCGCAGGGGAAAATATAGTGTACAGGCTATTGTGCAGGCTTTAGGGCGGGGCGTCCAGAAACGAAAAAGCCGGCACAGGCCGGCTTTTTGCATCGGTAAAGGCAGTGATTTAACTGAACATACCTTTAAACATAAAGAAGAACATGATCGCCAGACCGGCACCTGCTGGCAGGGTAACTACCCAGGATACGAAGATCGTACCGATTACGCGCAGGTTCAGTGCAGACAGACCACGGGCAATACCTACACCCAGTACTGCACCCACCAGAGTGTGCGTAGTGGAGATCGGCAGGCCTGTACCGGACGCGAATACAACAGTCGTTGCTGCTGCCAGAGTCGCTGCGAAACCACGGCTTGGTGTCAGTTCAGTGATGTTGTTACCAACAGTGGCGATAACCTTGTGACCGTACATAACCAGACCGGCAACGATACCGCCGCCACCCAGCAGCAGAATCCATACCGGCATTGCTGTCTTCTGAGCCACTTCACCGGCAGACGCTACCACACCTACAACAGCAGCCAGCGGGCCAACGGCGTTAGCAACGTCGTTAGAACCGTGGGCAAATGCCATGGCGCAGGCGGTGAACATCATCAGTACGCCGAAAACTTTTTCAACGCTGGCAAAGTGATAGTCTTTGTCATCTTCTTTACGGGCGTGAATTTTCTTCAGCATGGCAACACCCAGGAACATGGTCAGCAGTGCTACACCTACAGAAATCAGGAGCTGGCGCCAAAGCTCAGGTCCAGACCAACGTGCTTCAGACCCTTAGTGAAGGTCACCATAGAGATCATGAAACCTACCAGGAAGATGTAGTAAGGCACATACTTCTTAGCGTTCTTGAAAGGTTCTTCAGTGTCGAGAATAAGCCGTTGCACACTTCGGAAGAGGAAGAAGGCTATCAGTCCGGCGGTGACCGGCGAGACTACCCAGCTGGCAACGATCTTGGATACTTTACCCCAGTTAACCGCTTCAACACCGATACCCACTGCGGCAAAGCCTACAATCGCACCAACGATTGAGTGAGTGGTTGATACCGGCCAGCCAAAGAAGGTTGCGATCAGCAGCCAGATACCGGCTGCCAGCAGGGCTGAGAGCATCCCGTATACCAGCAATTCCGGTGTGCCGGATAATAAGGCCGGATCGATAATGCCTTTACGGATAGTCGAGGTTACCGCACCACCTGCCAGATATGCACCGGCGAATTCGAAGATGATGGCGATCATGATCGCCTGTTTCAGAGTCAGTGCTTTGGAACCTACAGAGGTACCCATTGCGTTGGCAACGTCGTTCGCACCGACGCCCCAGGCCATAAAGAAGCCAAATATACATGCCATGATGACAAGGATGTCACCGTATTCTGCGATAATGGTCATGGAAATTTCCTATCGGGAAAAAGAGAAATCGTTATTTCGCCAGTAGCAGCTGTAAACGGCCGCCAACCTGCTGTGCTTTGTCTGCCAGATCACCGATCAGGTTAATCACCTGATACATGAACATAGCATCAATCGGGTGCAGATCTTTTCTACCGTGAAAAGGGCCGAACGGGCCTGACGTTCCATTTCGTCTGCATTGTGTTCCAGATCATCGATTTCGTGGATCATCTGTTCAACAAGATCCACTTCGTGACCGCTGAAACCGGAAGTAACCAGCTCATCCAGACCGTTCAGCGCAGAAAGTGCCTGAGCAGACGTCTTCAGAGAGACCGACAGGTATTCTTTCATGATTGGCTGAATGGCTTCGGGAATGCTCATCTGGCGTCCCAGCATCAGACCGGCGATATCTTTCGCACGGTTAGCGATCTTGTCCTGCATGCGCAGCAGGTCCAGCAGATCGGTACGGGGTACCGGCAGGAACAGGCCACGGGGCAGTTGCTGGCGAACATCCTTTTCAGGGTATCGGCTTCATTTTCCAGACGCGCGATATTTTGCTGCAGTTGCTCAGCTTTTTCCCAGTCGTCAGCCATAACGGCTTCGAAGAACGGGATCAGTTCAATGGCACAGGCATGCGCTTTGGCAATGTGTTCCTGCATCGGCTTGAATGGGGAGCTGGCAAACAGCTGAAAAATCGAGTTGTTAGTAACCATATTCAGGTCTCTTTTCTATTCTCGCTCAGGGCAAAATTGGCGCGAGTATACGCGGCCTTGTAATCGCTTTGTAGTAAAAATGACATGAAATAGACACATTAGAGAAGGCTAAAATTGACAATTTCGGCGGCCTCTTTTGTAAGTGTATGAATCTAATGATTTTTATTAGAATTTCTTAAAAGGGACCGGGGCAAAAATTTAAGTTTATTGAAATCTCTGTTCAGAAATTCGCCGATCGGGCAGAACTGTCAGAGGATCAGTGACTTATCTCACGCCTGCCGGGATCAGCGTTAGGCAGATGCCGCGATATCAGGTAAATTGAATCTGACCGACAGCAATACAAAAACTTTTGCGTAACCGGCAATGGTTATCCGAAAAGTACGATAAGAGTGACGGAACATGGCTATACCACAGACAGACGCTTTACCTACTGCCCTTCAGGAATTTGTTCAAAAACGCTGGCTTCAACTTGAAGAGCGCTGTGAGCTGGAACAACTTGACGCTGCTCAGATAGCTGATCTGGTAACGGTAGTGGTGGGCAGCGACTATGCGGTGGATCAGTTTAGCCGTCAGCCGGCAGTGTTTGCTGAATTGCTCGAAAGCGGCGACCTGTACCGCCAGTTTCAGCTGGCTGATTATCAGCAGCAGCTGAGTGCTCAGCTGGAGTCTGTGGAAAATGAAGAACAGTTACACCGGGTATTAAGAAAGTTTCGTCAGCGCCAGATGGTACGGATTATCTGGCGGGATCTGACCCGCACGGCCGATATGCGGGAAACTACCGGAGACTTATCGGATCTAGCCGATACCTGTATTGATCTGGCGCTGCAGTGGTTACATGCTGAATGTTGCAGCCGCTGGGGTACCCCTTACAGCTATGCCACCGAAGGCCATCCGGCTGAGCCGCAGCAACTGATTGTCCTGGGGATGGGCAAGCTGGGGGCCCATGAACTGAACCTGTCGTCTGATATCGATCTGATTTTTGCCTACCCGGATAAAGGCGAAACCCGTGATGGCCGCCGCTGTCTGGCCAACCAGGATTTCTTTAGCCGCCTGGGGCAAAAACTGATTCAGGCGCTGGACAATATTACCGCCGACGGATTTGTGTTTCGTACTGATATGCGTCTGCGCCCTTACGGGGCCAGCGGCCCATTGGTCTGCAGTTTCATGGCAATGGAAGAGTACTATCAGGATCAGGGGCGGGACTGGGAACGGTACGCCATGATCAAAGCCCGTGTGGTTGGTGGTGATAAAGTTAAAGGTGCAGAACTGCAGGATATCCTGCGGCCGTTTGTGTACCGCAAGTACATTGATTTCAGTGCCTTCGAATCCCTGCGCAGCATGAAAGAAATGATTAACCGGGAAGTACGGCGTAAAGGCCTGAGTGGTAATGTGAAGCTTGGCGCTGGCGGTATCCGGGAAGTAGAGTTCATTGCCCAGGCATTTCAGCTTATCCGTGGTGGCCGTGATCCGCGGTTACAGCAGCGGGAGCTGCTGAATATTCTGCCGTTATTGCCGGAATCCGTGGGAATGCCTCAACCGGCGGTGACCGAACTGACCGAAGCTTATACCTTCCTGCGTAACGCCGAGCACTGTATTCAGGCGGTGGCGGATAAACAGACCCAGGAACTGCCGCAGGATGATCTCGGGCAGCAGCGGCTGGCCTGGAGCATGGGCTGTTCCGGCTGGGACGATTTTCTGCAGCAACTGGATCAGCACCGGGACCGTGTCACAGAGCATTTCGGCCATGTGATAACCCCGGCGGAAGAAGATGACGGAGAAGATCACCAGCAGGATAAAGAATGGCTGCTGCTCTGGCAGGCGGAAGATGAAGAGGACGGCGGGCTGCATGTCTTTGCTGAGCACGGCTTTGATGAGCCGGAAGTAGCCTGTAAGTATTTTAATGACCTGAAGTCCAGCAGAGGCGTGCAGATGATGCAGGCCATTGCCCGGGAGCGTTTATGTGCAGTACTGCCCCGGCTGATGCACGATGTTGCCCTGGTGGAAAACTCTGCGGAAACCCTCGGACGGGTATTGCAGCTGATCAAAGCCGTGTTGCGTCGTTCTGCCTATCTGGTGTTGCTGGCGGAAAACCCCGGCGCGCTGAAGCAACTGGTGCGACTATGCTCCGCCAGTGCCTGGTTTGCGGAAACCCTGACCAAGCAGCCGGTACTGCTGGATGAGCTTATTGACCAGCGATCCCTGTATAACCCTCCTACCAAAGATGAGCTGCGGGCGGAGCTGCGCCAGCAGTTGCTGAGAATTCCCGAAGAAGACACCGAACAACTGATGGAGGCCCTGCGGTATTTCAAGAGTGCCCATGCGCTGCGGGTGGCTGCAGCAGATATAACCGGTGCCTTGCCGCTGATGAAGGTCAGTGATTATCTGACCTGGCTGGCGGAAGCCATTCTGGAAGTGGTGCTGGACATGGCCTGGCGTCTGATGACCGAAAAACACGGTGTGCCTTTCAAAACCGCAGGGGTGCCCTGTGATCCCGATTTTATTGTCGTGGGTTACGGCAAAATGGGCGGTATAGAGCTGTCCTACGGTTCCGATCTGGATCTGGTGTTTGTACATGATGCTGAACTGAACCTGTTTACCCCGGGGATAAGTCTATTGCCAACTCGGTATTCTTTACCCGTTTGGGGCAGCGGATTATCCACATCCTGAATACCTTTACGGCGGGCGGGCAGCTGTATGAAGTGGATATGCGCCTGCGCCCCAGCGGTAATTCCGGTCTTTTGGTCAGCTCTCTACGGGCGTTTGAGGAGTATCAGGAAAAAGAAGCCTGGACCTGGGAACATCAGGCGCTGGTTCGCGCCCGGGTCATTGCCGGTTCTGAGGAACTGGCAAAACGTTTTGAAGCGGTCCGTGAGCAGATTATCGGCAAATCCCGTGATGCCCGTGAGCTGGCGGATGAAGTGGTGAAAATGCGGGAAAAATGCGTACGCATCTGGGCTCCTCAGAAAAAGAGGCGGAGCAGGCGTTCAACCTCAAGCAGGACCGTGGCGGCATTGTGGATATCGAGTTTCTGGTGCAGTTTTCTGCACTGGCTTATTCGGCAACCTATCCCAACTTGATGGAGTTCACCGATAACATCCGCATCCTTGATGCCATGGAAGTCAGTGGCGTGATTGCACCGGCGGAAGCAGAAACCCTGCGTGAAGCCTATAAAGCCTTCCGGGCGCTGGGTCACCGCCAGACCTTGCAGGATAAGTCCAACACGGTCAGTGATCATGATTTGGAAGATTACCGTGAAGCGGTCACCGGGCTTTGGGAACAGCAGGTCCTGAGTCAGGCCAGTCAGGATGTGCTGAATAAAGAGGCTCAGGACTAAAGCTGGGCCAGTAAAGCTGAGTCAGTGACGCAAACGGCGGCTCTTAAGGCCGCCGTTTATTGTAGGCTTCCGTTATTGCTTACATTTTACCCAGCCCGAAGAAATAGGTTTCGCCGGTGCTGTCATCGACACCGTCGTTATCGGTAACCGCAAATCCTTTGCCCGCCGCATCAATGGTAAAGCCTTCAATTTTATCTACCGTAATGCCATTGAGGGCCTGTAGGTCTGGCAGGAAGTCATGGGCCAGTTGCTTGCTCACCAGTGGTAGTGGCTGGTCCAGAGTCACCGGCTGCAACTGATCCATGCTGACTTTATACAGGCGCTTGATGGCTGCTTTGCTGCCCAGCTGGTTATCACGTTCGATGATATAAACAGCATCACGGTGGGCGGTAATTTCTGAAAGGCCTACCCAGCCTTTGTCTGCCGGTTTATCCAGTGGATAACGTACTGCTCCCCAGGTTTTATCCGCAATGTTATACGCCAGCAGCTTAACGATATTGGCCGGATCGTCCTTCCATGGACGCTGAATCGCTACCCACAGGGTATCGCCGATGCGGGTAATCCCTTCTGCTCCGAAACGCTTTTCTACTGCCAGTAATTCTGCCGGGAAGGGAATTTCCTGTTTAATCTCGCCTTCAGCATTTACGTTATACAGGGCGTGTGGCACCAGTTTTGAGGTTTTGCCTTCTGAGGCCAGCCAGAAACCGCCTTTGCCGTCCGGTGTGATGCCTTCAAGATCCAGCTTCTGGGCTGCTTTTCCGTCACGGGTAACCGGAATACGCCGGGTGATTTTTGCAGGCGTCTGGCTGGCATCTATTTCAAAGATGCTTGGCTGGCTGCGGTAAAAGCTGTCATTGACGGCATAAAGGGTATCCGGCGTTTCCGGATCGGCACTCAGACCTGAAAGCGCGCCCCAACCAATCGGCCGGCCATTGATCATTACTGATTCAATTTGCGGATACTGGATTGCCTGTTCGCCGATCTGATACACCATCACCTGCGCCCGTGGGCCTTTGTCTTCCAGCAGGTCTTTCTCGTTGGCGGTTGCCAGCAGACCACGGTCGCTGATCGCGACGGCAGATTCAGGGAGACGCCGGATGGCAGTAGTTGCACGAATTCCGGGGCAGCGCCGGTGTCTTTGTATACGCCAACCATTGAGCTGCGCTCAGACAGTACGAAAATGTATGTTTCACCGGAGAACTCCGCAACCAGCAGACCTTCAGGTTCTACACCTTTATTGCCAGAGCGTTTTTCCGGATAGTGACCGGCCCGGGCAATGCGGTATTCCAGATCAAGACCGGATTCAAACAGTACGTCACCGGATTTGGAGAAAATGGTAAAGCCACGGGAGCCGCCTTCAAAATCCCCTTCGTTGGCAGTCACAAAGCGATCGTCGTCCAGCCATTTGATGGCATCGGGTTCGCGTTTTCGCTGTAGTTGTTCAGCGTCGAAGGTCAGGGCACGTTCTTCATCCAGATCGACGTTTTTCAGGTCCACCGCGCCGGCGGAGAAATGGTTAAGCACTTTACCTTTCGCGGCATCAATGATGGCCAGGTGGTTATTCTCCTGCAGGCCCACCACGATCTCATTGCGGCTGTTGAAATCGACGAACTCTGGCTCCGGATCATCAGTTCCGATTTCAGCCAGACCGGTCAGCTCAACCTTACGGGCCTGTTCACAGGCTGGCTGGTTCATTGCAAGTGGGATAACGGTTACATATCCGGCGGGAAACTGAGGCAGCGCGCCACCGTTCAGATCTTCATCCCGTTCGTTTTCGATGGCAACTGCCAGATATTTACCATCTTTGGATACCGCAATTGAGTCAGGCTGGCCACCCAGGTCACAGCGGGCAGTGACTGACTGGTTTGCCAGAGAGATGACTGCCAGGTGACCGGAAGGCTGTGTATAACTTTCCGAGGTATTAACCGCTGCCAGTACGTATTCACCGCTGGTGGCGACTGACGTTGGTTCACCCTCCAGAGCGATAAAACCGGCCGGCTGCGGTTTGGCTGGATCAGTAATGTCTATCAGGCCCAGCCCACCCAGTGGGCTGTCTGAATAGATGAGGGTGTTGCCGTCTTTACTGACATCAATGATTTCAGCGGATGTTTCGGTACTCCAGGCTTTGTCTGCTGGCAGGTTTGCTGTGGTTTCAAAAGAAGCAATCCGGTTGAAACTGCTGGCTTGCACTGAGCAGGCCAGGGTACCAATGAGCGCGGCCAGACAGCTTTTATGTAATAACTTGCCGGAGGTGGAAGACATATCCTGAATCCATAGTTGAGTGAGGTTTAATACAAAACTAGTTGTTTCCGGTGACAGACTGATGACGGAAATATTGCTGTTTTTATCAGTGTTCCATGAACGAGGTGGAATAAACGTCAGAATATTCAGTAGCCGGAAACCTTTTGTGTCACACTGTTGATGTATCGGATTCAGGAGGAAAAATTATGCCGGTTTCAGCATCAGGCTTAAAAGATGCCGTCAGAAAAGGCTTGCTACGGGAAGAGCAGCTGGTTCCCCTGCTGGATCACCTGCGGGAGTGGGATACTGCGCACGGGCAACAGCCGAAGTTTGATTTTACCCATGTGCTTTATTATCTCGGTGGCCTGATTGCCATTGGTGCCATGAGCCTGTTCATGAATCTGGGCTGGGAAGCATTTGGCGGCTGGGGCATTGTTGCCCTGTGTGCGGTATATGCGCTGGCAGGGCTGTTACTGACTAACCGTTTCCGTGATACCGGCTACCTGATCCCCGCCGGCATTTGTGCCGCTTTCGTGCTTACCCTGACACCGCTGGCGGTATACGGCTTTCAGCAGGGCATGGGTTGGTGGCCGGATGATTCGGTATACCGGGAGTATCACCGGCATATCAAACTGTTGTGGATATATATGGAGCTGGCAACCCTGCTGGCGGCGGCCGTGCTGTTATTCCGTTACCGTTTTCCGTTTCTGATGATGCCGCTGGCGGTAACGCTCTGGTATATGTCGATGGATCTGGCTGAACTGGTACTGGAAAGTGGATTTAGCTGGCGGGAAAGACGACTGTTCACCTGCTGGTTCGGATTGGGAATCACCGTTTTTGCCCTGTGGGTGGATATCCGCGCCCGCCGCAGTCTGGATTATGCCTTCTGGCTGTATTTATTCGGGGTCATCGCTTTCTGGGGTGGATTAACATCACAGCATTCCGACAGTGAACTGAATAAGTTTCTCTACTTTTGCATCAATATACTGATGATTGGCCTGGGGGCGGTGCTGATGCGCAAAGTATTCGTGGTATTTGGTGCCATTGGTTGCTGTATCTACCTGGGACATTTGGCGAACGAAGTGTTTGAAGACAGCTGGCTGTTCCCGATTGCACTGACCTTTATTGGTCTGGGGATTATTTATCTGGGGATCCTCTGGCAAAAGAATGAGAAGAGAATTACCACCGCGGTGAGAAGCTGTCTGCCGGCGCCGCTCAGGGAGTTATTGGAAGCCCGTCACGGTTAAGCATCTGAAAGTAAAAAGCCCGTTTAGTTAACGGGCTTTTTGTTGATCAGCCTGAAATCGCTTCCAGGGCATAATCCAGTTCGGCGATCAGATCATCCACCGCTTCTGCGCCGACTGATAATCGCAGCAGGCCTTCGGTAATACCAATCGCGTACTTTTCTTCAACCGGCATACCGCCGTGTGACATTGTGAAGGCATGATTGATCATGCTTTCCACGCCGCCCAGTGAGTCCGCCAGTACGAAGTATTTTAACCGGCCGATAACCGCTTTAGCTTCTTCGAGGCCACCTTTAAGGCGAACCGTTACCACTGCGCCGCCGGTTTTCATTTGCTGTTTGCACAGCACATGCTGCGGGTGGCTGGGCAGCCCGGGGTAAATGACGTCTTCAATGGCCGGGTGCTGTTGCAGATGTTCTGCAATGGTCAGCGCGTTGCTGCTCTGGCGGGTCATGCGCAGGTCCAGTGTTTTCAAACCACGCAGGGCCAGGTAACTGTCAAAAGGTCCCTGAATGGCACCGACAGCCATAGCGATGTATTGCAGCCGTTGATGTAATTCAGCATCAGCAGCAACCACGGCGCCGCCGATCAGATCCGAATGGCCGCCAACATATTTGCTGGTGGAGTGCATCACCAGATCAATACCGAACTTGATCGGTTGCTGGTTCCAGGGGATGAGAAGGTGTTATCCACACAGGTAAGGATCTGGTGTTTTTGGCCAGATCCGCCAGTGCTTGCAAATCCACCAGTTTCAGCAGGGGTTGGTGGGGCTTTCTATCCAGATCAGGGCGGTGTCGTCCTGAATAGCCGCTTCAACCGCTGCCAGGTCATTCAGGTCTACATAGCTGGTGGTGAAACCGGAGGTTTTACCGCGGCATTCTTCCAGCAGGCGGAAGGTACCACCGTAGACGCTGGCAGTGACGATGACGTGGGCATCACGGGGCAGCAGCTCCATAACGGATGCTGTCGCTGCCATACCAGAAGCACAGGCGATGGCGCCGGCACCACCTTCCAGTTCAGCCAGGCAGGTTTCTAAAGCGTGCCGGGTTGGGTTTTCCCACGGCTGTAACCGAATTCCTGCTGGGCGCCGATGTTCTCTTTAATAAAAGAACTGGCGGTTACCACCGGTGGCATGATGGCGTTGTAGGCGGGATCTTTCTGTTCTCCGGCATGGATAACCTGAGTAGCAAATTGTGGATGTTGGGTGTCAGACATAATGCTTCCTGAGTCAGTAAATCAGCCGATGGCGACAGCATGTTCCCGGCGGCGTTTCAGTTTCCAGCTTACCAGTAAAATCAGGCCGGGTGTCAGTAATGATATGGCCAGCCAGTTGGAATTTTCCCAGCCGATCCAGACAAACAGTGCGCCGGCAGAAAATGCGCCGCTGGCATTGAGAAATGCCACAGCAGATTCGTTAATACCCTGCATGCGGTGGGCATCTCCGGGCAGACGAGCCACCAGGCTGCTGCCGCCGACGTACAGCATATTCCAGCCCAGGCCAATGCCGATCAGTGCTGCCAGCACACCGTTATAGGTTGGCTGGTAGATGGCAGTCAGCATGGAGGCCAGCATCACCACATAGCCGCCGAAAATAACCGTACTTTCACTGGTACGGGCGATGATCCGGCCCATAAAGAGCGAAGGCAGGAACATGGCGATAACGTGCCACTGTATGACCTGCATGATATCGCTGAAAGGCAGTTGCAGGGCGTTGAGCTTAAGGGAAGACTGCATCATCAGCATCGCCATGATCATGTAGCCGAAACCTGAGGCGTAGATAGCAACCAGTAACGGCAAAACAGGCACAGGCTGTTTTTCTGGTGGCTGTGCTACTGATTCAGTGCCTTGTTCCGACACTTCCGGCTGAACATGTTTTTCATGACGGGACAGCCGTGCGATAGCAGCCAGCAGCAGGGCCATAAAAATGCCCAGTGCTGAAAAACACAGGTAACTGGCGGCGAACTCCTGATCCACAATAAAGCTGCGGCTGTTACTGGCAATGGCCGGGCCGATAAATGCCGCCAGAATACCCCGAGGGTAACCAGCGATAATGCCCGGGATTTCATCGAATCATCCAGCCCTTCGGTAGCGGCAAAGCGGAAGAAGGCGAAAGTGCTCAGGCTGACCCCAAAGAGAATGTGTGCCAGCAGGTTAATGCTGAATGATTGCTGCAGAATCGAGATATAACCGGCAATGCCTGCCAGAAACAGGGTCAGGCTGCCAACCAGAAATATCTTCAGACGGCCGAAACGCTGCATCAGCATGGCCAGCACATAGGAACAGGCGATAACGGTGGCAAACTGAATGCCGTAGGGCAGGGTGGATAACTCGCTGCTTGGCGCCAGTGCTTTACCGACGATCGGTGACACGGAGACAGAAATTACTCCACAGGTTAGCGCGATGCCCTGAGTCAGGAAGTACAGCCATGTTTTGATCTGTCGCGGTGACATAATGTGCTCCGTGTATTGATTGTCCTGTGGTGTTAAGAAATTCTGGCATGCTATATTGCATGACACAATTTTTTATTGCATGACATACAATATGTGGTATCCCGATAACACCGGCGCCCGGATGGGCGTGAACGAACTGGTATTCGCCATCGAAGAGGCCATTACCCGGCATGAACTGAAAGTGGGGGACCGTCTGCCGCCCCAGCGCATCCTCGCATATAAACTGGGGGTGAATCCCACGACCGTGTCCCGTGCTTATCAGCGGGCGGCACAGAAAGGCCTTGTTGGTGGGCAGATTGGCCGTGGCACCTATGTGCTGGGTAACAGTAATGCGGCAATGTTTGCGCAGGCCATCGGCGTCAGTGATGCTCTGAAGATCAATCTGTCGATCAATAAGTTGCGTTGTGACGAGGTTATCCTGAAGCTCAACAAGCAGATTGAGGCGGCCAATACCCTGGCCAATACTCCGCAGTATTACGAATATATCAGCAACGATCTGGTGTTACGTTTCCAGCGTGCAGTAAGCCAGTGGCTGGATACCTGCCGGCAGGTTTCGTTTAATGAAAATCAGATTCTCGCCCTGCCCAGCTGTCAGTATGGACTGCAGATGATCTTTACCCGGTTGCTGAATGCCGGTGATGCCATTCTGGTGGATGAGTTTACCGCCCCTGGTATTATCACTGCCGCCAAGCAGCGGGGCCTGCGCTTGTTCACCTGCAAAGGAGATGAGCAGGGAATCACCCCGGAAGGTTTGGCTTCTGCCGCAAAGCAAACCGGTGCCCGCATGCTGGTGACGATTCCTTCCCATCATTCACCGTTAGGCTTTTCCCAGTCTGAAGCCCGTCGCCGGGCGCTGGCGGATGAGGTTCGCCGGCTGGATCTGTTACTGGTGGAAGAAGATATCTATGGCATGTTCGACACGCCGGCACCGGTCAGTGGTTACATTCCGGAACACAGCCTGCTGGTGTCCGGTTTCAGTAAGTGCCTGAGTGGCGGACACCGGGCCTCGTTTATCGCTTCCGCCAATCCGGTATTGCATAAGTTACGGGAGAATATTGTTGAAACCGCCTGGCTGGTGTCTGCCAGTGCTGCCAGCCATATCATTACCGCCATTGAGCATGGCCTGATCGATAAAGCAATTCAGCATTGTCTGGCGGAAATGAAACGGCGCAATGCGTTGCTGAATAAACGGTTGGGGCTGCAGTTACCGCTGACCTCACCGCATCACTGGATAGCCAGCGGTGTGCTGGATATCCGGGGCTGAAGGCCGTCGGGGTTGATGTTGCCGAAGCCAGGCATTTTGCGGTGAATCCTTTGGATGATCCTCTGAGCCACTGCCGGCTCAGTGTTAACGGTGTGGATGACGAAACCTATGAGCAGGGGCTGAACTTACTGGCCGGCTTTGTACAAAAACAGGCTGTCTGACGCTGGCGTAATTTTATAACAGGCCGTCGCTTTTATTGATCTGCGGGTACGACTCACGGTGGTACTTTGCAGAAAAATAATAAGGAGACCGCCATGTCCCGCCCTTACTGGAATGAAACTCTGGAAACGCTGCCCGCTGGGCAGCTGCGTAAGCTTGAGTCGGCTGCGCTGCAGAAACAGATGGCATATGTTTATGCCACCAGTCCTTATTACCGGAAAAATTTGACAGCGTGGGCCTCAAACCTGCGGATATTCAGTGTCAGGAAGATCTGGCTAAGTTGCCATTCACGGAGAAAACCGAGCTGGCGCAAACCCAGCGTGAAGGCGAGCTGATAGGGCCGAACCAGTGCGCCTCTATGGAAGACATTATCCGGATCGTGGGTACCGGCGGTACCAGTGGCCAGCCAATGCGTCTTGCTTGGACGCAGAATGATGTCCGCGGATACAACGAAATGGGCGCCCGGGCACTGTGGGCAATGGGTTGCCGGCCCTCAGACTTTGTCGTGAACTGCTTTAACTACAGCATCTATGCCGGCGGTGTTACGGACCATATGGCTTTTGAAACCCTGGGGGCGACTGTGTTGCCTTATGGGGTGGGTAACTCCCGCCGGCTGCTGGATATGAAAGCGGATATGAAAGTTGAAAAAGCGCTTTATTCAACGCCGTCTTACGCGATACGTCTTGCATCGGTTGCTGAGGAAATGGGCATCAACCTGCGGGATCTGAATGTTAAAAGGTTTCTTTTCCGGTGAAGCCGGCATGCAGGTACCGGGTTACCGGGAGCGGATTGAGAACCTCTGGGGATGGAAGCCCATGACCTTTACGGGATGGCGGAGCTGGGCGTACAGAGTGCTGAATGTGAGCATAATACCGGGCTGCATTTCAGCGGTGCGGGCGAGGTTATTGCCGAGCTGATCAACCCGGACACTGAAGAAGTGATTCCCATGGAACATGGGCAGATCGGTGAGTTAGTGTTCACCAATATCAACCGTGAAGCCAGTCCGCTGGTCCGTATGCGTACCCATGACTATGTCGAGGTTTATACCGATCCGTGCCCCTGTGGCCGTACCGGTTTCCGGTTCCATACCCGTGGCCGTACCGACGATATGGTGGTCATTAAGGGGTGAACATTTTCCCGATGGCCATTCAGAAGACCCTGCTGGCAATGCAGCCCCGCCTGACCGGTGAGTTCCAGATGGTGCTGGATAAAGCCCCGCCGATTGATTACCTGCCAATACTGAAAGTAGAAGTGGCCTCTGGCCAGCCTGCCGCAGCGTTACCGCAGCTGACAGAAGATGTGGCTCTGCAGCTCTATAAGCAGTTAGGGTTCAGCGCCAACATTGAATTTGTCAAAGCCGGTGAAATTGCGTCGGAGCATAAAACCAAACGGGTTATCCGTAATTACTGAACAGGAGAGCATCATGACGATTGAATACAAAGTTCAGGACAAGGTGGCCTGGGCAACACTGAACCGGCCTGAAGCGCTGAATGCCCTGAACGATGAACACCTGACGGGGTTGCTGGAGGTAGTGGATAAGGTCCGCAACGATGCCGGTGTCCACGTGCTGGTGATCTCTGGCACGGGTCGGGCTTTCAGTGTTGGCGGTGATATCAAGGAAATGCACGGCAGTACGGATGAGCAGTTCCATGTGACTGCCAATTATTATCAGCGCCTGACTCAGGAATTGCGCGCATTGGATAAACCGGTCATAGCCGCTCTGAACGGCCTGACACTGGGTGGTGGTCTGGAAGTCGCCTGTATGTGTGATGTGCGGGTTGCTGCAGCTTCTGCAAAGCTTGGCTTGCCGGATGCACCACTGGGGTTCAGCCCTACCGGTGGTCTTACCTTCCTGTTACAGCGAATCATCGGCTTTGGCCGCAGCCTGCATATGGCGCTGGATGCTGAACCGGTCAGTGCAGCAGAGGCAGAGCGTATCGGTCTGGTGACCCGGGTGACGGCTGATGAAGATTTTCTGGCAGACACCCATGCTTTTGCGGCCAAAGTAGCCAGTTGGTCCCGGGGAGGCATGGCCCGCACAAAAGCGGCATTCTATGGCGCCAGTGAAGCCAGTTTTGAAGATACCCTCGCGCTGGAAGCCCGGTTTGATCTGGAATGCTTCCAGTCTGCCGAAACCCGTCAGGCACTGGCGGATTTTGTTGAATCCCGCAAAAAGAAGTAATACGTGCCGGTTTCTTCTGTTTCTGCAATATCCTCTGAGAATAGTTTCAGCGTCGGCTTTCGGTTGGCGTTGGTACTGCTGTGCACCGCCATCATCATTGCGACATTTGGTTTCGGGTTATATCTGTTCTCAGCGCTGGCGACGGATATGCGTCAGGAACTGGGTTTCAGTTATACCGCTGTTGGCAGCATGATTGCACTGGCACAACTGGGATTTCTGGGGGCGTCGCTGGGCAGCAGTGCACTGGTACCACGCTGGGGAGAGATCCGGGTCGTGCTCAGTGCCGCAGCACTCTGTGGCCTGAGTTTACTCTTGCTCGGGGCTGCCAGTGATGTCTGGTTAATAGGGTTGTTGCTGGTGGTTCTGGCGGCCTGTGCCGCAGCTGCCTGACGCCCATGGTCGGGCTGATTGCCCGTTATATTGACTATCAGCACCGGGCTAAAGCCATGGGGCTGATCGGCAGCGGTACCAGCTATGGGATCTTCATCAACGGGTTAGTGTTGCCGTGGTTACTGCCGGATTATGGCTGGCGTTCGGTGTGGTTTGTGCTGGGGGTTTAACCCTGCTGATCACTGTGCTGGCTGCTGCAGTGATGCTGCGTCAGCAGAAAACGGTAATTTCTGATGAAGAGCCGGGGATTCTCAGCCAGTTACCTCTGCTACGGGAGGCCCGGCCCTGGGGACTGCTGGCGGGAGTATTTCTGGCGGGGATCAGTTTCATTGCATTTATGAATTATCTGGCCATGTATGCCCGGGATGACCGGCAACTGAGTGTAGAGGTTTGTGGTGAACTGCTGATGATTATCGGTGCGGTCGGGATGTTTGCCGGTGTTATCTGCGGCATTCTGGCTGACAGGCTGGGTATCCGTCCGGTGATCGCCCTGATGTGTCTGGCTTTTCTGATTGCGGCTGCCCTGGTAAGTGTGGATGCAGATATTCCTGGGCTGTATGTCGCTGCGGGATTATTCGGCAGCGCTTATGTCGGATATTTCGCCATGGTTCCGGCGTATATTGGCAAAGATACCCGGCAGCACTGGCGACCAGTTTGTTTGGCGGGGCAAACTTTGCCATGGCCGGTGGTGCGATGCTGGGGAATTTTCTGGGCGGCTGGAGTAAAACTCTGCTGGGTAACTTCAGCGCGGCGTACATCAGTGCAGCAGTCATCGCCATGGTACTTATTGTGCTAACTCTGCGTTTGCAGAAGGAGTCAGGCTGATGTTACGTGCGCTCAGTCAGGGCAGTTGTTACCGGGTAGGGTTAGTACTGCTGCCGGGGTTTTCGATCATGTCGCTGGCCTCGGTGATCACACCGCTGAACAGTGCTAACCGCATCAGTGGCCGTCAACTGTATCACTGGACAACCCTGAGTCTGGCGGATGAAAAGGTCATCTCGGCGGATGGCATGCCGTATCCCGTAGATACGCCACTGGCAACCGCTGCTGATTTTGATGCAGTGATTATCTGCGCAGGAGAGAATCCGCAACTGAGTTGTATGGAACTGTTACGTCCCTGGCTGCTGGCACGGCTCAAACAGCGGCGCAGTTATCCCCTGGAGCTGGGGGCACTGGATGCCGGCAGTTATGTGCTGGCGCAGATGCGTTTACTGGATGGTTACAGCTGTACCGTGCACTGGGATTATCTGACGGTCATGCGCGAAAGCTTTCCTCAGGTGGAAGTGACCAACAAGCTGTTCGTGTTCGACCGGAACCGTTTTACCTGTGCCGGGGCCACCGCCACGCTGGATATGATGCTGTATCTGATTTGTTACCATCAGGGGGCGAGCTGTGTGCCGCTATCTCGGAACAGCTGAACTGTGAACGTATCCGTGATGAACAGGAAAGCCAGCGGGCACCGCTGCAGAACTATCTGGGGGTGGGGCAGCCACAACTGATTGAAGCAATGGCGCTGATGGAAGCCAATCTGGAGGAACCCATTTCTACTGCAGAGCTGGCGTTACTGGTGGGGGTTTCCGTCGGCATCTGGAGCGTCAGTTTCAGAAATATTTGCAGACCACACCGACCCGATTTTATCTGCAATTACGTTTACAGCGGGCCCAGCAGTTATTACGGCAGACAAATATGGCATTGCTTGAGATCGGGCTGGCGTGTGGGTTCGCCAATAAAAACTATTTCTGTAAATGTTACCGGGATTTTTGGCACCCCGCCGGGGAAGAGCGCCGCAATGTCCAGGGGCTGCTGCCAGACGGTCTGCCACCACACCTGTTTTGCAATGAAACCGCCATCCGGCGGTTTTTATGGATTTTGACATGTTTCTTCTGTCGTTTGAGTTCAGGTAAATGTGACATTTAAGTCATGTTGGCTAAGCTGTCAGAAGCCAGAATGGCGTATATCCGATAACAAAAATAAACCGGATATTCAGTATTACCGATATTGCTAGTGCACTGAATATCCCTTCCGGAGACGCTCATGGATAACGAAATTTATCTGACCCGCGAATATCAGCGCTATGCCGAAGGTACCGAAATCGGTGCACCGCTGCAGCTGTACCGTTGCGAAGTATCCCCTGACTGGGTGGACTACAACGGCCATATGAGTGAGTCCTTTTTCCTGTTTGCCTTTGGTGATGCGTCCGATGCCCTGTTCCGCTATGTGGGGATCGATGAAGCTTACCGGGCGTCAGGCAATTCTTTTATACCGTTGAAACCCATATCAATTACTTTCTGGAAGCTTCAGAAGGTGAGCCGCTGTATTTCACCACCCAGTTACTGGGGCTGGATGAAAAGCGCCTGCACTTTTCCACAGCATGTATCACGGTGAGACCGATGCTCTGCTGGCAACCACTGAGCAGATGTTACTGCATGTGGATATGGAAGCAGGCAAAACCGCACCGATCCGTGCAGAAGTGCATGGGGTGCTGGAAAAATTATGCAGCGTCACACTGATATGCCTAAACCGGCGCAGGTCGGCCGGGTGATGGCCGTGAAGGCAAAGTCCTGACAAACAAGCTTGCTTTAAAACCTTAATCCTCTGCTGTGTGAAACAGCAGACTGTTTTCAGCGAATAGAATGATTGTCTGATCCGCCTGGTCGGAGGGATGCTGCTGTTCGCTTAACCGAAAAATATTAATAGGTGCCCTTATGGAATTCTCCGTCAGCAGCGAACAGCAGATGATCATCGACACTGTTAAAGCATTTGTGGAACAGGAACTGTATCCCCATGAAGCGGAAGTGGAACGGACCGGTGTGGTCAGCGATGAGATTCATGAAAAGATTAAGCAGGCTGCCCTGGACTGCGGTCTGTATGCCGCCAATATGCCGGAAGAGCTGGGTGGTGGTGGCCTGGATGCGGTGACGCTGACATTGCTGGAAAAAGAGCTTGGCCGTGCCAGCTTTGCCCTGCAGTACATCGTTGCCCGCCCGAGTAACATTTTGCTGGCCTGTGAAGGCGAACAGCGGGAGAAATACCTGTTACCGGCGATTCGCGGGGAAAAGGTGGATTGTCTGGCGCTGACCGAGCCGGATGCCGGTTCCGATGTGCGTTCTATGAAGTGCCGCGCAGAGCGGACGGTGATCATTTCATCATTAATGGCAGCAAGCATTTCATCAGTCATGCGGATGTCTCTGACTTCGTCATTCTGTTTGCCTCTACCGGTGTGGAAGATACGCCACGGGGGCCGAAGAAGAAAATTACCAGCTTCCTGGTGGATATGGGTACACCGGGCTTCACCGTTGAGCCGGGTTACAACAGTGTCTCTCACCGGGGTTACCAGAACTGTATTCTGAACTTTGATAACTGCCGGATTCATGAATCTCAGATTCTGGGTGTGGAAGATCACGGTTTTGATGTGGCCAATGAGTGGTTAGGCGGTACCCGTTTATCGGTGGCTGCAATGTGTCTGGGCCGTGCCGAGCGGGCGCTGGAAATCGCCGCTGACTGGGCGGCGGAACGAAAGCAGTTTGGCCAGACAATTGGTAAGTTTCAGGGGTCTCGTTCAAACTGGCGGATATGTCGCTGGAACTGAAAGCCGCAGAACTGCTGACCATGCATGCGGCTTGGAAGCTGGATCAGGGCAATATGACCGATACCGATGCGGCGATGGCGAAACTGAAGTCTACGGAAATGCTGGGGATGGTATCCGATGAGGCGATTCAGATCCTCGGCGGGATGGGCCTGATGGACGAACTGCCACTGGAGCGTATCTGGCGGGATCACCGGGTTGAGCGGATCTGGGACGGTACCAGTGAAATTCAGCGCCACATTATTTCCCGTGCGCTGCTGCGTCCTCTGGAAGCTTAATACTGCCTGGCAGAAGGAAGGTGTCTGTGTCTGAAATTGATAAGAGCCGTTTTGCCCGCTTGCTCAAGCCCCGCTCGATCGTTGTGTTTGGCGGCGCGGGGGCCCGTTATGCAATTGTTGAAAGCCAGAAGTTGGGATTTGACGGCGAAATCTGGGCAGTGCATCCCTCTCACAGTGAGATGGCCGGTGTGAAGTGTTATCCCAGCATTGCTGACTTGCCGGGAGTGCCCGATGCCGCTTATGTGGCGGTGAATGCTGAAGCTGCCATGGAAATTGTCGGGCAGCTGAGTGAAATCGGCTGTGGCGGAGCGGTGCTATATGCCTCCGGCTTTGCTGAAGTGGGTGAAGAAGGTGCCGAACGCCAGCGGTTGCTGGTGGAACGGGCCGGCAGTATGCCGATGATCGGGCCAAACTGTTACGGGGTACTTAACTGTCTGGATAAGGCGGTGCTCTGGCCGGATCAGCATGGCAGCAAAGCGGTGGATAAAGGCGTTGCGGTGATTACCCAGAGCGGCAACATCGGTCTGAATATCACCATGCAGCGTCGTGGTTTGCCGCTGGCCTTTATGTTTACCATGGGGAATCAGGCGAACGTTGGCGTGGCGGATGTCATGGACGCGCTGCTGGATGATCCGCGTATTACCGCGATCGGCCTGCATATCGAAGGTCTGTCTGATATCCATCATTTTGATGCGGTGTGCCGGCGGGCGCTGGAAAAACGGATTCCGGTAGTGGCAGCCAAAAACGGCCGCAGTGAAGCGGCGGCCAAGATTGCCATGAGCCATACCAGCTCGCTGACCGGTTCTGACAAGCTTTTGATGCACTGTTCAAGCGTCTGGGGATTGCCCGGGTGGATACGCTGGAAGAACTGATTGAAACCCTGAAACTGGTGGCCATTGCCGGGCCGTTAAAGGGTAACCGGGTCGCTTCCATGAGTTGCTCCGGCGGTGAAGCCGGGGTTATGGCTGATCTGATCGAGCGTCATGATCTGACGTTCCCGGCGATGACCTCTGAGCATCAGGCGCAGGTTCGGGAGACTCTCAGTGAATATGTGGTGGTGGAGAATCCACTGGACTATCACACCTTTATCTGGGGTGATGAAGCACGTAAGACAGCAACTTTCAGTGCCATGATGAGCGCCGGTTACGATGCCACTATGTTATTGCTGGACTGGCCCAGTTTTGCGGATGCCGATCCTGCGCCGTGGAATGCGGCCATGCACGGACTGATCAATGCCAGCCAGGCGACCGGTCATCAGGGAATCCTGCTGGCGTCTTTGCCGGAATGTCTGCCCCAGGCGGCGATCGATACCTGCGTGCAGGCCGGGGTGGTGCCGATGATCGGGCTGGACACCTGTTTACGGGCTTTATCTGCTGCGTATCAGATTGGACTGAAGCACCAGCAGCCAGCACCTTTACCTCTGTTGCACAGTGCCATGTTCGATGATGAACAGGCAGGCCGCAATATTGATGAGTACCAGGGAAGCAGGCGCTGGCTGGTTATGGCCTGCAGATCCCGGCAGGTGAACTGGTCAGCAATGCTGATGAAGCCGTCAGCTGTGCCGAACGCATCGGGTATCCGGTGGTGATCAAGGCGGTCAGTGATACCATCGTGCATAAAACGGAACAGGGGCTGTGCAGCTGTTTTTGCAGTCCGCGGAAGATGTCCGTGACGCAGTATCGCGGATGGCCCATCTGAGTGATGCGTTTCTGGTGGAGCAGATGCTGACGGAAACCGTCGGTGAGTTGCTGATAGGGGTGACCCGGGATCAGCAGTTTGGTCCGTCGCTGGTGATTGGCTCCGGCGGCATTATGGTGGAGTTGCTGAAAGACAGCGCGACCCTGTTGTTACCTGTTACTGAAACCGATGTCCGGGAAGCAATTACAGGGCTGAAAATGTTCCCTCTGCTATCAGGATTTCGTGGCAAGCAGGCCGGTGACATTGATGCCTGTGTGAATGCTGTTATGGCGGTGGCTGAATACGCAAGTCAGCGGCGGGATACTTTATTGGAACTGGATATTAATCCGTTGCTGGTGGCACCTGAGGGTTCAGGGGCGTATGCGGCGGATGCCTACATCCGTATTGGTAAGGAATAAAGGCGATGAGTGAAGCATTACAACTGGTGCGTAACGGCGCCATTTTGAAATTACCCTTAACCGGCCAAAGGCTAACGCCATTGATGCCAAAACCAGCGCAGCAATGGGGAAGCCTTTTGGCATTCCGGGATGATCCGGAACTACGGGTAGCCATTATTACCGGTGCTGGCGAGCGGTTCTTTTCCGCTGGCTGGGATCTGAAAGCGGCAGCAGAAGGTGAGGCGGCCGACGCGGATTTTGGTAAAGGCGGCTTTGCCGGCCTGACAGAAATTTTTGACCTTGATAAGCCGGTGATTGCGGCGGTAAACGGCTATGCTGCCGGCGGTGGTTTTGAACTGGCACTGGCTGCAGATATGATCGTGTGTGCGGAACATGCCATGTTTTCACTACCGGAAGCCGGGCTGGGGATCATTGCTGACAGTGGCGGGGTATTACGTTTGCCAAAACGTTTGCCGGCGGCAATTGTTAATGAAATGCTGATGACTGGTCGTGCGATGGATGCTCCAGAAGCCGCCCGCTGGGGGCTGGTGAATAAGGTTGTCAGCAGCGAGCAGCTGATGGACAGTGCCCGTGAACTGGCGGAGCAGGTCGCTGCCAGTGCACCGCTGGCCATTGCGGCGATTAAGGAAATAACCCGGACCACCGCTGAAATGACGGTTGAAGAAGGTTATGGACACATTCGCAGTGGGGTGCTGAAGCATTATCCGGATGTGCTGCACTCGGAAGACGCTCAGGAAGGCCCCGGGCGTTTGCTGAAAAGCGTGATCCGGTCTGGCAGGGCAAGTAAGATCTGTAATGAGACTGTGTAAAGAGGTGCTGAGATGACGGCAGATGCTGTACCTGAAAAATCGGTTTTCTGTTACAACCGCGATTTTCGATGTTGTCGTTATTCAGTGCGCTGGAGCCACTGCGGGTGGCGAACCGCTTCGGCGGGGAGCTGTTCAGCTGGCACTTCTTTTCGCAGAACGGTGAGTCAGTTACCTCCAGCAGCGGTATACCGGTTGCGGTCGAAAACAGCATTGAGCAGGTAAACGAATTTCCGACTATGTTTGTCTGTGCCAGCTTCGAGCCGGAAGCCGGTCTGGATAAAGCCTTGCTGAACTGGCTGCGGCGGCTGGACCGTCAGGGAACCGTGCTGGGGGAATTGAAACCGGCTGTTATGCCCTGGCCCATGCGGGCTTGCTGGATGAGCACCGGGTGGCGTTGCACTGGGAAGCGCGGCCGGCGTTTGAAGAAAGTTTTCCCCGGCTGAAAACCTCGGAACAGCTGTATCAGGCGGACGACAAACGGCTGACCTGCGCCGGCGGTATTTCAGCGATGGATATGATGCTGCATCTGATTCAGAACCGTCACGGGGATGCTCTGACAGGCCAGGTATGTGATGCCTTTATGCATGACGGTATGCGCCAGCCTGGCCAGCTGCAGCGGATGCAGACGGTGGAGCGTTTTGGTGTCCGGCATGCGGATGTGGCGGAAGTGATTGAACTGATGGAGCAGAATCTGGAAGAGCCCCTGACCGCTTCCGAGCTGGCATCATTCAGCGGTGTACAGCTACGCCAGCTGGAGCGGCTGTTCCGTAAGCATTGTCATGACACGCCAACCCGTTTCTATTTACGTTTACGGCTGGAGCGTGCCAGGCAGTTACTGAAGCAAACCCAGATGACAGTGGTGGATGTCGCGGTTGCCTGCGGTTTTCGGTCGCCGGAATATTTCTCCCGCCGTTACCGGGCTGTATTCGGTATGGCGCCCCGCGAAGACCGTAAAATGGCGCCTGAACTGTCCCGGATGGCGCTGGGGCAGGATATATCTGCCGGGCTGGAAAACGGTTCATTGCAACATCCGCTGTAATTATCTTCAGCGCAAAAAAGCGAAGCTGCTAGCTTCGCTTTTTGTATGCGGAGGCAGGTATTACACCTTAGTCAGCCAGCCGTGCTTATCTTCAGCCTGGCCCCACTGAATGGCATTCAGTGCCTGACGCAGTTTCACTGTGGTAGCACCGACACCGCCGTTGCCAACTTTGTAGTCCTGGCCGTTGTGGATCAGGGTGCCAACCGGTGTCAGAACGGCTGCGGTACCGGACAGAGCCGCTTCGCAGCCTGGTTTCGCAGCACGTTCCAGCAGCTCCTCAACGGTTAGTTCACGCTCAGATACCTTCATGCCCATATCGCGGGCCAGGGTCAGAATGGAGTCGCGGGTCACACCGTGCAGGAAGCTTTCATCCAGTGCTTTGGTGATCACTTCGTCACCGTCGATCAGCAGGAAGTTTGCCGCACCGGTTTCCTGAACATCGCCATTCGGGCAGAACAGCACCTGATCGGCCTTAACGTCCTGCTTGGCACGCATAATCGGGTTCAGAGCGCTGGCGTAGTTACCGCCGCTCTTGATCATACCCATGTGGGCTGCGCAGCGGGCACCGTTTTCTTCCAGCAGCAGACGCAGAGTCGTATCGCCACCGGAGAAGTAATCACCTACAGGAGACAGCAGGATGTACTGTAAAGAAGTTGCTGTTGGCGCAGCAGCCTTACCGATGGCCGGTTCAGTACCTACGTGAGTAGGACGGATATACATGGAGCCCGGTGGTTCAGGTACGTCGCTGGCAAAGCGGCCAACGATATCCAGAATCATTTTTCAGTGGCAGCTTCATCAATCTCAGGCATCGCCAGCAGGCGGCTGCTTTGTGCAAAGCGGGCGATGTTCTGATCCATACGGAAAATCTGGATAGAACCGTCAGCGTGACGGAACGCTTTCAGACCTTCAAAGCAGGTGCTTGAGTAGTGTAATACGTGCGAGCCAGGGTGCATCTGGATGCTGTCGCTGCTGACCACTTCAGCATCGCTCCAGCGGGTTCCATCGAATTGTGAAATTGCCATTTCAGGCATAAAAACAGTACCAAACGCGGCCATTGACTACCTCGGAAAATTAAAACGTCAAACAAGCTAAGGCGAATGCACGCGGTATGAGAGTAAAGCCCTCAGTGGATACTGGATGCCTGCACAAAAACTGCTACATCTGTGCGGGGAATGGGCGTTGCTATTTAGCCGGCTGCCGGCGAGGGCGTCGTGCAAAACCTCGATTAAATACAAAGAGCCTGATTGTAACACCGGCGCTGAAAAAGGGAATTGGCCAGCTTACAAAAATGCATGAAACCAGTTGTTGCAGGGGCCGGTTTCGTCAGGAAACAGAAAAATACCCTAAAAACCCCTGAAACCGGGGTTTTCGCAGCAGATCGGTGTTAACTTGGCCGGTCAGCGAGTATTATTTGCGGCTCGGCTCTGATGTTAGTATCAGGCGGTGTTTTTTGAGTGTTACAGAACAGATTTCCGGTGTGTAAAACCGGTCATCACAGGTTTTTCAGACGTTATGCAAAATATCTTTTCCAGACTTTCCGATGTGGCAATGGCTGCCCCTAAACGTGCGTTTTGCGCCATTGTACTTTTGGTTCTGGCTTTTGATTTAGTGTTGGTACGTGATTTTGGCTGGGTGCTGGAAAATTTCCAGGGAAACGCTTCCTGGTGAATTATGGGCTGAGCAGTCTGGCGCTGGTGTTACTGACGATTCTGCTACTGCCGTTACGGACCTATGTTGGCCGTACCGTTGTGATTGCGCTGATTCTGATCCCGCAGCTGGTGCAGCTGTCGTTTTTCGCGATCTACCGGAATTTTGTATCTGTTTTTGATTTACGGTTTGTTGCGGAAGATCCTCTGCTGACGCTGATCCTGTGGCTGGATAATGCGGCCATCTTTAAACCGTTGCTGCTGATTGCGCTGGAACTGCCGTTATTACTGTTGCTGACGCGCCTGCCGTTGCGACCCCGCTGGTGGGCCAGGGGCATCTCCGGGGTGTTTGGCAGCCTGCTGTTTCTGTTGCTGGCCTTTAACTGGTACGGCGTGACGAAATTTCAGTTCAGCAGTCTGGCGTATATCGGTACGTTTCCGGGACTGATCGAACAGCAGGTGTTTGCCGCAAAACTGGTTGAGAAACCGGTGCTTGAAAAGCAGGTAGCGGCAAAAGATGCACCTAATATTGTTTTTGTGGTGGGTGAGTCCCTCACCAAGAGTCAGATGGGCGTGTACGGTTACGACCGGGATACCACGCCGAATCTGCAGCGACTACTGGATGTCGGAGAGCTAGTCCTTTATGACAATGCGGTGAGTATCGGTACTAAGACTCTCAGCTCTGTGCCTTATATGTTAACGGGCCTGCAGGGGATCGACCCTCACGGCAGAGTGTATTCAGTCCCGACGATTTTCAATTACGCCAAGGCGGCGGGCTATCAGACGGCACTGATCACCGCGCAGGATTTTAAATGGCGCAATGTGGATCAGATGTTCCTGGACGGCGATCTGGATTATTTTCAGGAAGGCACTGACTTCAGCAGTAATATTTCGGTGTCGATCGGCGCCGATGATATGACGGTGTTAGAGAAGGGCGTGATGCCTTATCTGAAGCAGGCTAAACAGTCTGATGCGCCCTATATGCTGGTTGTTCAGATGAACGGGAACCATTATCCGTATTCAAAACATTCGCCGGATGAGTTTAAGAAATTCCTGCCGGAAGAAGATGAGAACGGAGTGAATGCCTATGATAATTCCGTGGCTTACAGTGACCATTACTTCAATGAGTTGATTAACGCTATTCGTGCGGATGATCCGGATGCCTGGATCTTCTTTTCAACGGATCATGGCCAGAATATTGATTCCAAGAATTCGCCTTACAACTATGGTTATGGCCTGGGTACTACACATAACGCAATGTTTGCCGTGCCGCCTGCCAGCGAAGCCGCTGCAATGCAGGTAAATACAGACCGGCCGGTCAGCAGTGCGGATATTTTTGCCACCATTCTGGGGCTGATGGATACCCGTCCGGTGAGTGATATCGATGGCGAGAACTTACGGGAACCGATTGATCCTGAAAGGCTCAGAGTGATTTCAGCGTATATGAAAACCCTGCATAACGATCCTAATGCTGTGCTGGTTTTCCTGATCTCAGTTACCTGCATATCGACTTTGAGCGTAAGAGCGCAATCTTACCTGAAGACGGCAAAGTGGTGCCGTATACCAAGTTACCGGACAATTACCGGCGTTTATTTGACCGTTACCTCAATCCGCAGCAAGAAGGCGCAAATGATGGCTGAAAAATCCTGATAGTAGGACCCTCCTGGGTAGGCGATATGCTGATGAGTCAGTCTCTGTATCGTTTACTGAAGGCTCAGCAGCCGGACTGTCAGATTGATGTACTGGCACCGGACTGGTGCCGGGCGGTGCTGGAGCGGATGCCTGAGGTGGATAACACGGTGGCCATGCCGGTGGGACACGGGCGTTTACAGTGGAAGGTACGTAAGCAGGTTGCTGAAGGGCTTAAGGGCCGTTATGACCGGGCACTGGTCCTGCCGAACTCTCTGAAATCTGCGCTGATTCCCTGGATGGCAGGGATTCCGGTGCGCACCGGCTGGAAAGGTGAGTTGCGTTACGGTCTGCTGACGGATCTCAGAGCGCTGGATAAGAAGGCTTTTCCGCTGATGGTGCAGCGGTATATTGCGCTGGCTCAGGCGCCCTGTGCATCCGGTGATGACCTGCCGGAAATTTTGCGGCCTGAATTACAGGTTGATGCTGATGCTCAGGCTGAACTGAAGGCCGCCCATGGCCTGACGGATAACTACATTGGCTTATGCCCCGGCGCTGAGTTCGGCCCGGCCAAGCGCTGGCCGGATTATCACTATGCTGACCTGGCGAAACAGCTGATCAGCGCGGGCTTTCAGGTGTGTATTTTCGGCTCTGCTAATGATCAGGCGGTCAGTGAACAGATTCTCGCTCAGCTGAGTGATGCAGAAAAACAGGCTTGCGTGGATTTATGCGGTAAAACGTCCCTGCAAGCAGCGATTGATCTGCTGGCAGGTGCCCGGGCAGTGGTCAGCAATGATTCCGGCCTGATGCATATGGCGGCTGCGCTGGGAACCCCTCTGGTAGCGCTCTACGGCCCGACCAGCCCCGATTTTACCCCGCCGTTAACGGATAAAGTTGAAGTTATCCGTCTGATTGATGGCTATATCAAAATCCGTAAAGGGGATGCTGATCAGGGATATCACCAGAGCATGATTGATATCAGTCCGGCATCGGTATTCAAAGCGGTTGAGCAGCAATTATCATGAGAGTGTTAGTTGTAAAGACCTCTTCTATGGGCGATATCATCCATACCTTGCCGGCCCTGACAGACGCTGTGCAGGCGATTCCCGGTATCCGTTTTGACTGGGTGGTTGAGGAAGGTTTTGCTGAGATCCCCGCTGGCATGCAGCAGTGGATAAGGTAATTCCCGTGGCAATCCGGCGGTGGCGTAAGCAGCCACTGAAGACCTGGAAAAGCGGGGAGTGGCAGGCCTATAAGCAGGCGTTGCAGGCGCGGGACTATGATTTTGTGATTGACGCTCAGGGGTTAATCAAAAGTGCCTTTCTGGTAACTCGTTTAGCAAAAGGTGTGACCTGCGGTTATGACAAAGCCTCGGTGACTGAGTCACTGGCAACCAGCTGTTACCGCAATACCTATACGGTGGACCGTCAGCAGCATGCGGTTGAGCGAATCCGGCAGTTGTTTGCATTATCTCTGGGATATGCGCTTCCCGGGGAGAAAGGTGATTTCGCCATCCGTCAGCATTTTTGCAGAAGGCGCAGGATGAACAGCCATATCTGGTCTTTTGCACAGCACCACCCGCGCAGACAAGCACTGGCCGGAAGCATACTGGCAGCAGCTAATTGAACGGGCTGCCGGTGAAGAGTTCAGAGTGAAACTGCCCTGGGTGACTGCTGAAGAGCTGGCCAGAGCAGAGCGCCTGGCGGCTGATAATCCATTTGTGGATATCTTGCCCAAGCTGAATTTACACGATGTGTCTGCGGTGATTGCCGGTGCAACCGCCTGTGTATCTGTTGATACCGGCTTATCGCACATGGCGGCGGCACTTGACCGGCCAAACATCACTTTATTCGGACCGACAGACCCCGGGCTGGTGGGCGGTTACGGAAAAATCAGTTATCGCTGGAGGCCAAAATGCAGCCGGCAGTGGATGTTCAGATTGAGCCTCAGGTGTTTGCTCCGTTGACGGCGGATATTGTGTGGCAATATTTACAGGAAACACTCCGCCGGAGTGAATGTCAGGCCGGGGAAGCGTAATGGGGATTAAATTACAGATTAATCGGCAGTTTAGTGATCTCAAAGAAGAGATAGAGAACCTTGAGGGCTTGTTCTCAGGCTCTGCAGAGTCGATTCACAAAGCACGTAATGAATTACGCATAGTCACCCTGAAAGGTAAGCGCTATGTGCTGAAAGCCTTTAAAGTGCCGGGCTTTCCTGCCAATGCTATTTACGGGCTGCTGCGGGCATCCAAAGCTTATAAGTCTTATCATAACTCCATACTTCTCAAAGATTACGCACCCTGCCCGGTGGCATATATGGAGCAGCGGCAGGGCTTTTGCTTCAGCAAAGTTATTACCTGAGCGAAGCCTTTGATTACGATTTTACTATCCGTGAACCTTTACTGGATGCGGACTTCCCGGACCGGGAAGCGATACTCAGAGCCTTTGCGCGGTTTTCCCTGAAATTGCATAACGACGGTTTTTCACCGGGATTATTCGCCGGGAAATATTCTGCTGAAGCGGGACGGTGATGATTTCGTGTTCAAAGTGGTGGATGTAAACCGTCTGAGTATCTCAGCGCTGTCGGATACTGACCGTGCCCGGAGTTTTTCCAAATTGTGGGCCAAGCCGGAAGATCTGGCTGTCATTGCGGAAGAATATGCCCTGCATACAAAGGTAGGTAAACGTTTTGCGGATGATGTTGTAAAGTTTTCCGAGAAGAATAAAACCTTTAAAAACTTTAAGAAGCGGCTTAAGGGCAAGCCGGTAACTGACTAGAGACTGATTGCTGTCATATGGATAAGCATCCCTGGGATCACCATTCCGATCAGCCCTATCCGATACGGGACCGGGCGTATAAAAAGCGGATGAAACGCCGTCACAGAAAAGATCTGCTTAAACTGGTTCTCACGAGTTTAATGGTCTTCCCCATTGCCTTGCTGCATTTTCTCTTTAACCGTAACACCGGCATGCAACGTGCAGATGCGTCTTTTTGGCTTGTGTATTAATCTGGATAAGGGGAAGAGCAGTTCCGGCTGCTTGATGAGCTTGACTGCCAGACGGTGCAGTTCAGGGTCTTTCTGCGTGATTTTACCCAGCGTAAGGACGAGTATCTGGCGTTTGTGAAACGCTGTCAGGGGCGGCATCTGCTGATTACCCTGGTACAGGATTCTGACTGTATTGATGATCACAGTGGGCTGCGGTCGGTTCTGGAGGATGTGTTTGCGACCTTCAATGGCTTGTGCAGTGAGTATCAGGTGGGTAATACCATTAACCGGACTAAATGGGGATTCTTCTCCGTCAGGCAGTATCTGGATTTTTATCAGGTCGCTCAGCAACTTAAAGATGAGAAGTACCCGGAACTGACTTTAGTTGGCCCTTCTGTTATTGATTTTGAGTATCACTATCTTATTCGGGCGATGTTCAGCCTTGCGAATGTGCATTTTGATAAGGTTTCTTCACTGCTTTACGTCGACCGGCGGGGAGCGCCGGAAAATACTCAGCTGGGGATTTTTGATACGGTTAATAAGATTAACCTGTTGCACAGTATCTGCCGGTTAAGCCCGAAAAGTTCAGACCGGATATTACTCACAGAAGTTAACTGGCCGTTATCCGGTACTGCGCCCTGGGCGCCGACCAGCGAAACAGAGTGTGTCAGTGAAGATGATTACGCCCGCTTTTATTACGTTACCACCTGCTGGCGCTGGCCAGCGGTAAAGTGGAGACGGTTTACTGGCACCAGTTAATTGCGCCGGGTTATGGTTTGATCGATACCCGGGAAGGTATTCGTTACCGCACTGCGTTTAAGGTATACCGGGCGATGCTGAAGCATTTAGGCGGTGCTGAACAGCTTCGCTATTCTGAAACTGATGGTTGGCATTGTCTTGAGTTTATTCAGCAGGGGCACAAAGGCCGTGTACTCTGGAGTGAGCAAGGGCAGAAATCAGTTGCAAGTCTGACTAAGCCTGACGAGGCTGCATTTGATCTGTGCGGCGAACCTGCAGATGCTGATCTGCAGGTCGGCACTGATCCCGTCTATTTAATCCGGCCAGTTTAGTCGCTGGCCGATGGCCGGCTTTGAACCTGAAACAGCATCTGGCTGAGTATAATCAGCAGACCTGTATACATGATGATGCCGTTGTTCAGGAAGATCATGTCCTGCGTCAGATTGGCAATGGCAAATACCAGCCCGAAGCAGAGCAGGGCATAGGCGTAAGGCTGCTCTTCAGAGCTGCCCCGGCGGATAGCCGATACTGCTATATAAACCGGCACCCACAGGAAGGTGCATAAAATCGCCAGACCAATTAGCCCGCGGCGAGCGACTGTGTTCATGTAAGCGTTATGTGAGCTGTCAAACCGTTTCAGTTTTTCAGGAAAACGCCCCTGATCAACCTGCTGGGTTTTATACTCGACTAAGCGGTTTTTACCCACACCTGTGATCGGAGAGGTTGCAGCCACTTCACCTGCAACCTGCCAGAGATTAAAGCGGATACTGGTTGAAGTGGCTGCTTGGGAATTGTAGTTTGAAATTTCTGCTACAGCCTGCGCTAAACGGCCTGTTTTAGATATATTCAACGCTAATATAGTACCTGCCAGCAGACTGGATCCGATGAGTACCAGAACAGTTTTTTTAGGCTGATTTTAAACTTATACGCTTGCAGAGCGATCAGGCAAAGTGCCAGCAGGGGAAGTGTAATTATGCTGCCACGGCTCCGCGATAAAATTCCCGCATAAAGTGCGCCGCAACAGAGTAGACAGCACAGCACATAAAGCAAGAAGTTGCGCTGGGAGCTTGTGTTGCGAGTAGCACAAAGAGCAATACCTGCAGCGCCGATCGCAATTGCAATAGCACCATACTGAATCGCGTTGACGTCGCCATTCACGCGGGCAACACCAAGGTAGTATTTCTCGTAAACAGACTGCATCAGCAGCAATACTGCGCTGAACATAAAGCTGTATATCAGTTGTTGCCGTCCCGGACGCAGGGCATTGCACAGCAGCAGAGCCGGCATTAAGAGGAGTACTTTTGCCGGTGCGTCCAGAATTCTTGGTTTAACGTCATGGAGGAGGACTTCCATGATAAAACTCAGTACGTAGAGTGCAGCAATGATGATGAGCAATTTTTCCGGACGGCTCAGGGTAATCTGCTGGCGGACTTGTTTGCTGAAGAAAAATACATAACTGGCAAGAATTAACAGGCTGGCCAGGTTATAGCTACCTTCGAATGTCACACTTACCAGAACAAAAACTAAGGGCAAAGCTAAGGTAATACCGCCCTGCCGTAACAAAATTCAGATTGCTCATTATTTAGTGTGTCCCGATGTTAAGGCGTTCGCCTGTGTCACTTCCCAGTTGATAAATGTGCGCTGTAAGTCGATGAACATTGAGATTTTCTCCTGAGACAGAGCAGGGTTATCCACCGCCGCATCCAAGGTCAGGCTGTCGCCGTGCCATGGGTAAATTTTACTGGTGTCATCCAGGTTTACAGTGCCTTTACTGTTTATCCAGACAGATTCGTTAAACCCAAAGTTGCGTTGTGGGTCGTCCCGGGTCATCAACAGATCCCGGCCACCGATATTGAAATACGGCTTGCCGCTCAGGCTCAGGTTGTACAGTGTCGGCATAATGTCTTTATGGGAGCCGATCCGTTGGCTGTCATAGCGGAACTCCCGGCTGTTGAGAATACTGTCTGGTACCCGCAGGTAAAAGGTACGGCACTGTCGAGCATGGATTCTTCAGGCAACCTGGCTTCAAAACGGCGCATCTGATGGTCACCGGTAGCCGCGATGACGGTGTTATCGGCCAGCTTATCGCTGGCTTTTACGTCACCAATAAAGCGCCCGAGGCTGTCAGCCGCGTACTGGAATGTTTTCAGAATGTTATCCAGTTCGATTTCACCGCCGCCGGCCCGTGCCTGATATTCAGCCGATACATCTACCGGTCCAGGTGTATAGCTGTCCGGGGTGAAATAAGGCGGATGATTGCTGACGGTCAGGATGTTAATGAATAACGGCTGGTCTGACTCATCGAGCAGTTTTTAGCCAGTTTAAACGCGTATTCGTCCGGGACTCCCCAGGCGGTCAGCTGACTTTTAGCTTCCGGATATTCTTTCATCAGGAAGTTCTGGTCATACACGACATCAACCCCTTGTAAAGGCAGGTAGTTCACCAAATTACGCCACATCATATTACCGGGGAGATAAATACGGTTTTATAACCGGCCTCTTTGTAGGGGCGGAAAATACTGCCCGCCAGTGGGGTTTTCTGAGCCGATGAATGGCTGATACTTCGAACCGGGCTGTTAAACAGAATGGCTGCCAGAGACGGTGCTGTGCCGTCCCCTGCGGAGACGAAACGTTTATATAAAAAGTCGGATTCGAAGTGTGGCCGCAGTGCCCCAGAAGATCATTGCTTTGGGGTTGTCCAGTTCAAGAATGTTAGACCCCATGCTCTCCATCAGTGCCAGAACTACGTGTGGTGCCTGTGCTTCAAGATAAGGATTGACGGCTGAAGTTTGTTGCAGGGCTTTGTTACCGAAGAGCTTCATATTCAGCTGTTCAACTTCAGCGACTTCTACTTCATCGAACTTGGCATCTTTGCGTTTATCTTTGTTGGCCCAGCTGATGGCGATTAAACCATTGGGGTCAGCTTATTCAGGATATTCAGGTCAGAAATCTGTGCGTTACTCCGGCGCAGCGGGAATGTATCTACGGACCCGCGGGAGGCCACGGCAAACAGGCTGAAGAAGATCAGACCGTAGCTGATTGCTGCTGTTTTTGACCAGACTGTTGTGACCGGCTTTTTGGAAGATAGGAGGTGGAACAGGGCGCCGGCAATAATCGCTGCGATCAGCGCCCTGATAACCGGATAGTCCTGCCAGATATTTGCCAGTACGGCGACAGTATCGTCTTCCGCCAGGCCAAATATGAAAATATCAAAATGGTTATGGTAGGTTTCGTAGTAATAAAAATTACTGATAGAAATCAGTGTGAAGCCAAAGATAACCAGCAGGCTGTAACCGCGGACGAAAGCGCTGAATCCCTTCCAGGCTCTTTCGAAAGCAGCAAACGCCAGGCCTGCTAAAAACACCGGGACCATAAAAATAGTACTGGCCTTGAGGTCAAATAATAAACCGGTGGTAAAGAGTTTTATCAGGTCGGCTTCTTTGCCTGCCAGTTTGTCGGTGTCCACGAAGGCAATAAACATGGCCAGGCGGGCCAGCAGTAAGATAATGACCGCCGCCAGAACCGTTTCAAAAATAGTTCGGCTGAGCTCTCGGTAACGTAACTGATACATATATTTTTAAAAATATTCTGACGGTTAAAAATTGGCCACATAATATCATGAAGCGTTTACTTTCAGATATCAGGCAGTGTCGTTAAGTTATGATTCCGGTTCAGTTGGCCGGGGACTTTTCCAGGTGTTGCTGTAACCTGGTTTGGATGACGTTTAACTGCTTCCTGATTTTGTAGGTGCGCAGGGGCCGGCAGTGGCGGTAAATAAAAATTTAAAGCCCGGGTGCCGTGAACCAATCCCGTCTATAACACTGATCCGGTAGCTGCCGTCTTCCTGCCGGGGCAGTAAAATATTGGCAAAGCCAACGTCGACAAACAGGATTGAGTTTTTATGCAGGTAACCGGCAAGACGGTCAATCAGAGTATGGATAAGCGTTTCGCTAAGCAGATTCTGTTCAAGCGCTTCCAGCAGGCTGACCGCATCAGTTCCGTCATGGTTACAGACCCGCTCAAAAATGAGGCCTGGTCCCAGGTCGGTTTCAGTTTGTCCAAAGTAACCTGCCAGCATACTCAGATCTGCTTTGGCTGTTAGCAGGTGCTGATAGTAGACACTTTCAATATTGTTTTGGTTTCTGTTTTTCCACCTTTGAAAGCGACTTTAATAACTTTGCTGTCGTCATTCGGATGCAGGTAGCAGCGGCGCTCGGATCCCTGGCCAAGAACAGGTGAGTGTCTGAGATGTATCAATGTTGGGACTCTGGTCGCCCCGGTGTTGTCATGCCAGGGGTCATTGGTTAGTATTGTGCGGACTACATCCCTTCCTGGTTGCAACCCTCTGTGAATAACATTTCCTGTGTCATTATCGCTAAAAATGCCGCCGGCTCACTGCCGAAAACATTGGATTCGTTGGCGGATTTCAGCGAGGTCGTAGTATACGATAACGGTTCAACTGATGCCACGAAAGAGATCGCCCGGCAATATGCCAATGTAAAGCTGGTATGCGGTGAATTCTTCGGCTTTGGCGAAACTAAAAATCATGCAGCCTCTTTTGCCAGCCATGACTGGATATTATCTCTGGATGCGGATGAAGTTATCACGCCTGAATTACTGGATGCTATTGCGTCTGCCGAATTACAGCCTGGAAAAGTTTACCGTCTTGTGCGGGTAAATTATTACCGTGATCACGAAATCCGTTATTGCTGGAAGCAGGAACATCTGACACGTCTTTACCACCGGGGTGAGACTAGCTTTAACGACTTTAAAGTCCATGAGTTCGTACTGGATGATGGTTTTGATGTTGTGGTTCTGGATGGCATTCTGAAGCACTATCCTTATTCAAACCTGAGCGATTTTCTGCAAAAGCAGATCGTTATTCAACGCTTTTTGCCCAGGAGCGGTGTGGGAAAAACAGTCTTCGCCTGCTAAGGCGGTGATGAGTGCCTGGTTTTCTTTTCTGAAAAATACCTGTTTAAGCTGGGATTCCTTGATGGCTATCCCGGTCTGGTTATTTCTGTGTCACATATGGTGACCAATTTTTATAAATATCTGAAACTGTACGAAGCCAATAAAGACCGTACAGCGCTCCGTAAGCCTGAGGTGTAGCGTGAAACGGATTGCTCATCTTAATTTCGCCAAGGGTTTTCGCGGCGGCGAACGTCAGACCATGCTGCTGGTTGAGACACTGGCTGCACGGGGTTATTCACAGAAGCTGTTTGTCCGGCACGGTTCTGAGCTGGCAGAACGGTGCCGTTCGGTACCGGGGCTGACCATAATTGCTTTGAGTAAGCCATATATTGCCGGCTGGCGGGCGTTACGGGATACCGATTTGCTGCATGCCCATGAAACCAAGGGCGCTCAGGTTGCCTGTCTGATGAATTGTCTGTTCGGGGTGAAATACATTGTCACCCGTCGGGTAGATAACACGATTAAAGATAACTTCTTTACCCGGATGATGTACGCCCGGGCCAGCAGAAGCGTGGCGCTGTCTTCGATCATCCGGGATATGATTCTGGAGCGTTCTCCAGATGCACAGGTGGATGTTATTCCCAGTGCGGCAACTCACTTTTCTCTTAATCCGGATCAGGTGGCTGTTCTGCGTGAACGCTTTGCCGGTCGTTACCTGATAGGTAATATCGGTGAACTTGATAATACTCATAAAGGTCAGAAGTATCTTATAGAAGCCTTTAAGGAACTGCCAAAAGACGTGCCTTACAGCCTGATTTTGCTGGGAAAAGGGAAGGATGAAGAGGCTTACCGGCAGCAGGCGGAAGGAATGGAAAACATTATTTTTGAAGGCTATGTGAATAATGTCGGTGACTATATAGCCTGCATGGATCTGTTTGTATTTCCTTCGCAGAATGAAGGCCTGGGGTCTGTATTGCTGGATGTGATGGAACAAAAAGTGCCCGTCATTGCTTCGGATGTCGGGGGTATTCCTGATCTGGTTACACATGAAAAGACCGGGTTACTGGTGCCGCCGGGGATTCCCGGGGCTGAATCAGGCAATCCAGCGCCTTCAGGGAGATGAAGCGTTGTCCGGTTTACTGGCTGAGCAGGCTCACAAGCAGTTACCGTTATTTTCCGTCACCGCGATGGCGGATTCCTATGAGGCCCTGTACGCCCGCTGCTAGCGAAAAACTGCAGGGCTGCCGGTGGCTGCAGGCGGCGTTTCAGTTCTTTGAAACCGTATTTTCCTTTTATAAACCGGAATATCAGGTCGGCAGATTTCACCAGATGCTGGCGGTAGATATTCCGGTAGATACTCTTCTTATTGAGTGATTCACGGGTGATCAGTGCGTCCACAAACTGCTGAATCTGAGCCGGTGTGATTTTTAGCTTATCCTGATCCCTGCTCAGGTTCTTGGCCAGCATGCTGAACATCTTGATCAGATATTTATGCTGTCGGCTGAAGATTAAGTCTTCGGTATCCAGCAGCGTTACCTGCTTACCGTCGGTAAAAAATTGTCCGTATGAATGTCCAGATGGATCAGGCCGCATTGCAGCAAGCGGTTAACAGTGTCTTCCAGAAGGAGGAGTGTGGTTTGCGGGCCATGTGCTGCGATGTAATCGCTCATTAACTGTGTATCAGGATTCGCGGCTAAGTAATCCTCTGTAATCAGAATGCTTTCCTGCATGCCTTCAGGCGAGGTTCGTAGCAATACACTGGCCGGCTGAATGGCACTGAATCCCAGTTTCTCTAATTGTTTCAGAGTAGCCAGTTCCTGCTCAGCTTTATGCTGTTTCAGGCCCTGTTTTAATTGTAACTGATGACGGCGACGGTGTTCGCAGAAGTGTTTGATGTAATAGCTGTGGCCCTCAATGACACTCCGGTAAACATTTTTCTGAACAAATTTCAGTTCAGCGCTTGCCAGTTGTTCCGCATCCACACTCCGGCGTTCGCTGCTATAAAGTGACCGGAGCTGTGGTGCCTGGAAGTCAGGTATGCGGGCGTCAGAATGTTTCATGGCTGTTTCAGCGGCGCGTAAAGTGTGTTGTTGATCAGTCCGTTGTTGTAGTACTGAATCAGCGCTTTGGTGTAGTCGGTCAACGGTGCTTTTTAAGGTCGTCTGCCGCAGTGCCATTGAACGGCAGTAATTCCTGCTGTGCAAAATCTTTTGAGCTGACCAGTACCTGATTCTCCCGGATCAGGTAGTACTGATTGTTTTCCTGGAAGAACGCAAAGGGTTTCTGTACCGGTGAAATCAGGCTGGTACTGAAAGGCAGCAGTTGGTCGAAGTACTTTTGCTGTAGCCCCAGGTAGTCGAGAATTGTCGCAGGAATGTCCGTGTGCTGGGCGATTCGCTGGCTGCGCTCTGGCTGAATGTGGCCGGATGGATGGTACAGGATGATTGGCACCTGATGCTGGCCCAGTGCCGTGTTGTACTTCAGTTTACTGCCTTTGGCGGTATGGTCGGCGGTAATCACGAACAGTGTATTGTCATACCAGGGCATGGTGGATGCTTTTTTGAAAAAGTTTTCCAGCGCAAAGTCGACGTACCCCAATAGCTCGTGGATGGGCAGTTCGCCCTTTTGGAACTGCCCTTCATATTGCGGCGGCATCTTATACGGATTATGCGAACTCAGGGTAAAGATACCGGCGATAAAAGGTGGCTGTAACTGGTTGATTTTATCTGCGGAGAATCTTAGGAAGGGTTCGTCATAGATGCCCCAACTGCCGTCAAAATCTGCTTCATCAGGGTATTCACTGCGGCCGTAGAAGTGTTCGAAGCCTAAGCGTTTGGTAATGGAGTCTACATACATGCTGCCATTATTGGCGCCGTGGAAGAAGGCGCTGTCGTAGCCTTCCTGCTGCAAAATATTGCCAATACCGATCAGGTTACTGCTCTGATATGACGAGCGGACATAAGGGGTTTTGGTAAAGTTGGGCAGGCCGGCAATGATTGATGGCAATGCATCAATTGAGCGGCGGCCATTGGCGTAGGCCTGGTCAAAGACCAGCCCTTTACCATCAGAGTCTGTAAAAACGGTGCGTAATTCTGTGGGTTATCTTTCAGGTTCAGATATTCCATAGAAAAGCTTTCAAGAATGATCAGCACCACATTGTCTTTAGTCGGTGCTTTAGACTGTGTCGGCACTGCCCGGCCCAATGCCTCGTAGGCCTGCCGGTCATCGCTGAAATAGTCCACTTTATCCAGGCTGCGCTGCCGTTGTCGCATCAGCATGAAGGGTGTGTTCAGGACCAGGTTACCGACGGATGCTTCCGGCCAGGAAAAGGCGTGAATGGGCTTGAGTTGCTTAGGGCCGGTGCTGCCGCGGCCAAGTGCTGCTGTAACCAGCACCAGAATCAGGCAGTAAGTAAAGCGTAAATACCAGCGACTGTTGCTTTTCGTTCTGCCGAGGGCCGGTTGCAGGAAATACTGGCTGGCGATCAGGATTACCAGCCCGATGACGATCATGTACCAGTACTGCATCATTAGCTGGACGGTCTGATCCTGCAGATCGCTGGCAAAGCTCAGAACTTCCATGCCAGACCGGCGGCCGGTAAACGGAAAATAGACACTGTCCATCAGGTTCAGGGCGATGACCAGCAAGCTGGCGAACAGAAGGTAAGCCCGGCTGCTGAACAGCAATAGCTTGTTCCAGCGGAACACATACATGGGCATGGCAACCAACAGCCATGGGCTCAGCAGAAGCATGATGCTGACAAGGTCAAAGCGAATGCCGTGAACAAATGCCAGGGCGATATTTTCAAAACTGCTCAGGGCAAATGTGTCCTGGTTAAGCAGGTAAAAGCACAGCCGCAGAAAACCGGACAACAGTGTCAGACCAAACACTGAAATTAAAAAATACGGGGCAGGGACGGATGGTTCTGTGCGGTGTCCCGGAAGGTATTGTCGGTAAATAATTTCATCATGTTTACTTGTAGAGTTTTGACTTGCCGTCAGGCTGGGTTTTAAACCGTTTATGGACCCACATGTACTGGCTGGGAGCCTTACGGATACTGGACTCCAGCGCTTCATTGATCAGCCTGGCGTCCTCTGTTTCATCCCCTGAAGGAAAGTTTTCAACCCGGCTTACTTCCAGGGTGTAGCCTTTATCATCAGGGTTTCTCAGGCAGCTCAGCAGTAACAGTGGTGAGCTGTTTAATCTGGCAATTTTGGTTGTTGCGGTAATGGTTGCCGCAGTTTGCCCGAAAAAGGGGACAAAGACTTTATCTTTACTGGTGATGTCCTGATCCGGTGCGTACCAGATGCAGTTGTTTTTACGCATATGGCGTAACATCAGCCGGGTTTTAGAACGTTCCAGCGGCTCACTGAACCGTTGCCGGCCATTGAAAAACATTTCCAGTAAGGGGTTGTTGTGTTTCCGGTAGAGGGTACTCACCGGGCGGCCATAGAATGAAAATAACAGGCCACACAGGTCTATATGTGAGTAATGTCCGCCCATCAGAATGACGCCGTTATTGTGAGACAGTGCCTCATCCAGAATATCGGCGCCTTTCAGGGTGGTGATGCTGCGGAAAAACTTCTCTGAACCCCAGTAAGCCCAGGCCATTTCGATCAGGCCGATGCCGTTGTTCTGAAAGACTTCACGGACCATCTGCTGTTGCTGGCGTTCGTCTAACTCTTTAAAGCACAGGCGGATATTAACTTCCGTGATGTGCCTTCTTTTCGGCAGAATTCTGTACAGCAGGTTACCCATGCCGCGTCCCAGGGTAATACCTGCAGAGAACGGTAACAGAGCGGTGATTCGCAGCAGGCCGATCATCAGCCAGACTGGCCAGTACTTAGGGGCTAAAAATTGCGCCAGGTTAGTTCTTTGTTATCCACAAACCACTCAGTTACTGTAAAATTGGCAAATCAAAAGGTCCACTATTATAAAGTTGGCCTGTCAATAACACTAGTACGTGCCGGTTTTTGGCCGATACGTCAGTTTTTATGAGTGAAGGATTAGCCCGTTGGCGAATAAACAGAGTGGCCTTGGAATTTATCTGCGCTTGCTTAGCTACATTAAGCCTTACCTTTGGGCTTTTATACTGAGTGTTTTTGGATTCCTGATTTATGCGGGTACCCAGACCGCTGCAGCAAAGTGGCTGGAAGTCTTTGTCGATGCCATCGAAAATGGTCAGTACGAATACCGTGGCTATCTGGCTGGGGGATTCTGCTGGTATTTCTTGTCCGGGGATCGGGGCATTTCTGGGTAACTACGGTCTGACCTACGTGGCGCGCTATGTGGTGCATTTTCTCCGTCGTGATCTGTTTAACCGCCTGCTGGTATTGCCAAGCAGCTTTTACCACCAGAACTCTTCCAGCGATTTACTGGCCAGGTTGACCTATAACGTCGAGCAGGTGACCGGGGCAGCCACTAACGCCCTGAAGATTGCTATCCGGGAAGGTCTGACAGTCGTTGGCCTGTTCGGCTATATGCTGTATCTCAACTGGAAACTGACGCTGTTATTTGTGGTGATAGGCCCGGTGGTTGGCGCAGTGGTGGGGTATGCTTCGAAGCGCATGCGCCGCATCAGTAAGAATGTTCAGGGCAGTGTGGGTGACATTACTGCCTCTGCGGCGGAAGCCATTAAAGGTTATCAGGTGGTGCGTATTTTTGGTGGCACCGAGTCGGAAAAGAAGCGCTTTGAAAAGGCCAGCCAGCGTAACCGTCAGCAGTTTATGAAGATGGTTGTGACCCAGTCGGTAACCACGCCTATCGTACAGATGCTGGTTGCCGGTGTTATTGCAATTCTTACTTTTCTGGCGATGGAGCCGAGCCTGGTGGAGCAAATGAGCACCGGCCAGTTTATTGCATTTATATCTGCCGCTTCTCTGATGGCGAAGCCGATCCGGCAGTTAACCGAGATTAATGCAACGGTACAGAAAGGTCTGGCGGCAGCGCACAGTCTGTTTGAGGTCATTGATACCGATGCAGAAAAAGATACCGGGCAGCATTCGGTGGAGCGTATCGACGGCCGGATTACTTTTAAGGGCCTGGGGTTCAGATACGAAGAAAGCGCCAGAGATATTCTGCAGAATATAAATCTGGATATTCAGCCGGGTGAAACCATTGCCCTGGTCGGTAAGTCCGGCAGCGGTAAAACCACACTGGCTAACCTGTTACCGCGTTTTTATGATCAGACCAGCGGTGAGCTACTGATTGATAATGTTGCTATCGGTGACATTCCTCTCATGGATTTACGGCGTCAGATTGCCCTGGTGAACCAGCAGGTTGTGTTGTTTGAAGGGACGATCGCACAAAATATTGCTTATGGCTCCCTTGCCGAGCATTCGGAAGAGGCTGTGCTGGCCGCAGCTGAAGCGGCCCATGTACTGGAGTTTGCCCGGAATCTGCCGGATGGCCTGGATACGATGATCGGCGAAAACGGCATGCTGCTGTCCGGTGGTCAGCGACAGCGAATCGCGATTGCCCGGGCCATTCTGAAAGATGCACCGATTCTGATTCTTGATGAGGCGACATCAGCTTTGGATACCCAGTCGGAAAGGCATATTCAGGATGCGCTGGAAAACGTCATGCGAGGGCGCACGACGCTGGTGATTGCACACCGTTTATCGACGATTGAAACCGCGGACCGTATTTTGGTGATGGATGCCGGCCAGGTTATCGAGCAGGGCTCACACCGGGAACTGCTGGCGCAGGCCGGGGTCTATGCAAAGCTGCACAGTATGCAGTTCAGCGAACAACAGCAAACGGTGGCGCAAGACAGCCATTCAGATCAGTTTACACAAGGTGAAAATTCATGAAGTTTGTAATGCCTCGTTTTGATAAGGCACAGGTGTTGGTAGTAGGGGATCTCATGCTGGACCGCTACTGGCATGGCCCAACGTCACGGATTTCTCCGGAAGCACCGGTACCGGTGGTAAAAGTTGAACAGAATGAAGACCGTCCCGGAGGGCGGCTAACGTGGCGCTGAATATCTCAGCACTGGGCGCCGGTGTATCACTGATTGGCCTGGTGGGTGAAGATGAGGCTGGCAGCGCGTTGGAAACTCAGCTGACGTCTGCGCGGGTTAACTGTCAGTTCTGTGTCAGCAGCAATGAACCTACCATTACCAAACTCAGGGTAATGAGCCGTCATCAGCAACTGATCCGGCTGGATTTTGAAGAGCCGTTTGCGGCGGATTACAGCGAAGCTTTACAGCAACAGGCAGATACGTTGCTGAGTAATGTCGGTGTGATGATCCTTTCCGATTACAACAAGGGCACCCTGAGTGATCCTCAGGCACTGATCGCGCAGGCCAAAGCGGCTGGTGTGCCGGTGCTGGTGGACCCTAAAGGCAGTAACTTTGACCGTTACCGCGGCGCCACCCTGCTCACGCCGAACCTGAGTGAATTCGAAGGGGTTGTGGGAGCCTGTGCATCTGAACAGGAGCTGGTGAATAAGGCGCAGCAACTGATTGAACATCTGGAACTCGAGGCCTTGCTGGTTACCCGGAGCGAACAAGGGATGACCCTGATCCGTGCCGGGCAGGGTGAAGTACACTTTCCCGCCCGTGCCAGAGAAGTCTTTGATGTGACCGGTGCCGGTGACACGGTTATCTCTACGCTGGCCAGTGCGCTGGCGGCGGGAGAGCCGCTGGAAGTAGCAACCGGGCTGGCAAATATGGCGGCCAGCATTGTGGTCGGTAAGCTGGGTACGGCTGCAATCAGTGCACCGGAACTGCGCCGGACGGTGAACCGTGAGCTGGGGGCGGAACGGGGTGTGGTCAGTGATGAACAGTTACTGGTTGCGCTGGATGATGCCCGCGCCAGCGGCGAGAAGATTGTTTTCACCAATGGTTGTTTTGATATTTTGCATGCCGGACATGTGGGCTATCTGAAGCAGGCCCGGGCGCAGGGTGACCGGCTGGTACTGGCGATTAACGATGATGATTCAGTTAAGCGTCTCAAAGGTGAAGGCCGGCCGATTAATCCGGTGGAGCGGCGTAAGGCCGTATTGGCCGGACTGGAAGCGGTCGACTGGGTGGTCAGCTTTAATGAAGATACCCCTGAACGTCTGCTGGAGCAGGTGCGCCCGGATGTGCTGGTGAAAGGCGGTGATTACGGCATTGAAGGGGTTGTTGGCGGTGAATTTGTACGCAGTTATGGTGGCGAAGTGAAGGTGCTGTCATTTCTGGATAACTGTTCCACAACAGCCATTGTTGAAAAAATTCAGAATAGCGACGACTGATTCTGTAAGCCCTGATGGGCAAATACTTCACTGAGACGGGTGTTGGCGGGTGTTGCTTCTGACTGATAACGCCCGTCAATAAACTTGCCCAACTCATGTATCTGCCGGTTGTGCAGTTTTGCCAGCCACAGCTCCTGATTCAGGACCACATCCAGCTGTTCGGTTTCCCAGTTATATTCTTCTTCCGCGTGGAGCAGAGATAGCTGGGTATCCGGTAGCCGGCTCACTTCTAACGGATAAACCAGTTGTGCCGAGCAGGTCTGGCTGTGGATATACAGCATTGGATTGCCGGGCAGCAAATGTTCGTTCATGTAGATATCTGTCTGAGGTAAATGTAGCGGATTCCAGGGGCTGCTCTGCAGTTCCAGTAGCACTTCACTGCAATAGTTCAGCTCTTTATAGGGCGTCGCCAGCAGATCATTATTCAGGCGACAACGGGCAAAGGCCGGGCCGTTTTCCAGTAAACACTCTTCGGCGATTTCCTGTGCCAGCGTCAGGTAGGGATTGTGCAGCTGCTCATCGGGTATGTAACCGGAAGGCAGTTTCAGTTGCCAGTGGTCATCTTTGAATTGGCGAACCAGAACCAGATAGTCGGTGTTATCTGTTCGGAGGTGGATTTGTGCAGACACCCCCAGGTTTGCGAACCTTCCGGGAATATGGCTCTGACAGGGTTTACGCAGTTTTTGCAGGGCCTTGAAGTTAATGCGTTCGCCGACAGGGGTGATGTTAATGCCGTGGCGGTAGGGCGTCAGTTCAACTGAACGGGTATGGAACTGCCGGGGATCTTTGTGAGTAATGATCATTGCCGGCGCTCCTTTGTGCAAAAAGTATCAGGTCAGATTATTTATACCATGGTTTCTATGGCGCGTTTGACTGCAGCGACGTTTTTGCAGATGATCGGGGTTGATTGTACCCACTATGGCACTGTGTACCCCGGGATGACGGAAAATAAAGTTAAAACTGGCCTGTACCGGGTCTTCGCCTTCATTCAGGCAAAGGTGGCCTGACGCCAGGGCTTTTGATCAGAATGCCTTTGTGATGCTGGTGAGCATAATCAAGCACGGGAGCTTCATCTGGCTGGTTCAGGTTGTAGGTTACCATGGCACAGTCCGAGCGTTTCAGGGTTTCAATGCCCCCTTCCACGGTTTTTCCTGACATTCCCCCGCGCGAATTTTTCCTTCAGCCTTGAGATCATTCAGGACATCCAGCGCCCCAAACTCGTTGATGATCTGCATATCATTGCCATCAGAGTGGATCAGCAGGATATCGATATAATCCGTTTCCAGCCGGCGTAAACTGCGTTCCACACTGCTGCGGATATGTTCCGGCGTAAAAATATAGGCAGACTCGCCGGTAGTATTATCAAACTCTTCGCCGGCTTTACTGCAGATAACCCAATGGTCCCGCTGGCCGCGTAACAGCGGGCCAAGCCGGGTTTCACTGGTGCCATAAGCCGGTGCGGTATCAATCAGGTTAATGCCGAGATCCCTGCAAAGGGCCAGCAGGTCGGTGACTTGCCGGTCATCGGGTATGGTGAATCCGTTAGGGTATTTAACTCCCTGATCACGGCCAATTTTAACGGTACCCAGCCCCACTGGGCTGATGTCCAGATCGGTACCTGCCAGTCTGGTTTTGATCAAAACAATGTCTCCCATACCGGTGCGGCTACCTGAGGAGCGGGTAGCGGAATATCTGTTTCTGCTGCTGCTGGTTTAATACCCTGTTCGGTAAGCAGGTTAAGTACCTGATCACTCATATCCGGTGCCAGTGCCAGCTTGGTTGGCCAGCCGATGATGCCATTGGCAACTGGCTGGGCAAAGGCGCTGTCCGGACGGGTCAGGGCTGACTGTCTGGGTTCGGCCCGGTTAATGCGCAGAGTGCCCCAGCGGGCGTCTGGCAGTTCAATCCAGGGCAGTAAGTCCTGTAACAGCTTTTAGCATAGCTGATTTGTGCTTCTTCGGAGCGTTGCACGCCGGTTTCTGCCAGATCTCCTCCCAAGTACCAGGCCTGTTCGCCATTGTCGGTGGGGTGGCTGGTAATGGTCACCAGCGGTTTGCTGCCCGCGCCGATGCAGTGGGCAAAGACCGGCAGGTTGGCACTGTGTCGTACAATGACCATGTGCAATGGCCGGCGCTGCATTTCCGGCTGACTGACCTGCCACTCATTCAGCAGGTCTTCGCTGCCTTCACCGGCAGTCAGAATATAGCGCTGTGCGGTCAGGCGAAGCTGTTTTGAAGATAGCTCAAGAGCTTCAATTTCGCCGTTGTCGCGGATGATATTCAGGTCATTCTTGTCAACTTTGAAAATGTGTTCAGCATGGGGAGTACTGAGGGCCCGGATAACACTGGGTACATTCAGAACCAGTTCGTTCAGTTTGTAGAGGCTGCCACGGAATTGTTTGTGCTGAAATACCTGTGGCCTCTCTTGCGGGCTGATGTCGTCTACCCGGCCCTTCAGAGCTTTACTGGCAAAAAGGTCGTCATCTTTGAGGCCAGTGAGCCTTTGGACCAGAGGTAATGTGCTTCGGAGAGCACCTCGGCAGAGCTGAGGTCGACTTCACCGTTACCCTGCAGACATTGCTTCCAGCGGGCAGGCATATCTGCAATGGCATTAGCTGCCTGGGTCAGGGCGCCGTTGAGGGCATATTTAGTGCCGCCGTGGATAATGCCCTGGGAGCGGATGCTCTGCCCGCCGCCGAGCTCATCTGTTTCCAGTAAAACTGCCTGATAGCCCTGTGTCCGGAGACGGTTTAATAACCAGAGGCCGGCAATGCCGCCGCCCAGTATGATCAGATCTGTGTGAATGGTCTGCATGATGTCGCTAAGTGAAGTCTGTTATGGCGATGATTATATCTGCTTTTTGTAGCTGAAGGTAGCTCTGCCCGGCGGCCGTGCACTGTTTAATTCTGCCGGGGCTGATAGAATCTGACCTCTTTGGTTGTTGTCAGTTGCATGTGATGGGGTATTACTGAGTTTATGCTACGTGTTTTATACAGTTTGGTGCTTTATCTGCTGACACCGGTCATTCTGTTACAGCTCTGGCGCAGGGAGGAAAATCTCCCGCATACCGGCAACGCTGGGGGAGCGGTTCGGTTATTACCCGGCTGATATAAAGGTGCCGCAGTCACCTTTATGGATTCACAGTGTTTCCGTTGGGAAACCATCGCCATCGCCCCCATGGTCGAGCGTATTCTGGCGGAGTATCCGCAGATGCCGGTGCTGATGACGACGATGACACCGACCGGCAGTGAGCGGGTCACGTCGATGTTTGTGGCCGGGTCACCCATGTTTACTGTCCTTATGATTTGCCAGGGGCGCTGGCCCGTTTTCACCGGCGTTTTAATCCCCGTGCCTGTGTGATTGTAGAAACAGAGCTGTGGCCGAATCTGATTCATAGCTGTTATCAGAATAAGGTGCCGGTGCTGGTGGCAAATGCCCGTTTGTCGGCCCGTTCAGCAAAAGGTTATCAGCGCTTTAGCAGTCTGACCCGGACAATGCTGGATAAGCTGACGGTAATTGCTGCACAAAATGCCGTGGATGGTGAACGCTTTTTGTCGCTGGGGCTGGCGGAAGAAAAGTTACAGGTGACCGGCAGTATTAAGTTTGATATCGAAATTGATCACAGCAAAACCGAACTGGGAAATCAGTTACGCAGTCATTGGGGGCAGCGTCCGGTCTGGGCGGCGGCCAGTACCCATGATGATGAACACCGTCAGATAATCGCCGTTCATCAGGCCTTGCTGAAAGTGTTTCCGACGTTAATGCTGGTGCTGGTACCCCGTCATCCGGAGCAGTTTGCTGTAGCCGGGGATCAGGCGGAAGCCGCCGGGCTGAACGTGTGCCGGCGCAGCAGCGGTGATATCCCTGATGCAACCACTCAGGTGTTTGTGGGGATACATTAGGTGAAATGCTGGGCTTCTGTGCGGCGTCGGACATTGTTTTTGTCGGCGGCAGTCTGATTGAACGTGGCGGTCATAACCCGCTGGAACCGGCGCTGCTGTCACGGCCGGTGCTGGTCGGGCCGCATTACTTTAACTTCCTGCAGATTACCGATCAGCTGGCTGAAGCCGGCGGTCTGAATGTGGTGGCGGATGAACAGGCACTGGAATCACGCCTCAAAGCGTTATTGGAGGATACGGTTCAGGCCGGTGATATGGGCGCAAAAGGAAAGGCGTATCTGGATGCCAACCGCGGCGCGCTCGACAGATTATTAGCGCTGGTTACCGGATTGTAGTTTCCAGCGCTGTACGGGTCAGATTTCTGTGCTGACCCGGTCCATTTCTTCGCACAGCCAGTGGCCCACAAAAATATGGGCTTCCTGAATCCGTGCAGTTTCATTGCAGGGAACGCACAGGCAGTGGTCAGCAATATCCTTTAATTCTCCGCCAGTGGCGCCGGTCCAGGCCCAGCAGGTGGCTCCGATACCCTGTGCGGCTTTAATGGCGTCAATGATGTTAGCGCTGTTGCCTGATGTGGAAATTCCGATGACCAGATCCTTTGGCTGACACAGGGCCTGCATCTGACGGGTAAATACCGTACTGAAGTCATAGTCGTTGGAGTGTGCGGTCAGGATGGAGGTGTCGGTTGTCAGGGCAATGGCCGCCAACGGCCGGCGCTCTGCTTTATAACGAACCACAAACTCTGCTGCCAGATGCTGGCTGTCCGCCGCACTGCCACCGTTGCCCATGAAAATCAGTTTGCCGCCAGCTTCAAATGTGGCGGTGATATGTTCCGCAAGCAGTTCGGTATCCGCCTGAATGCTATCCAGCTTGTTAAACAGTTCCTGATGACGTTGCAGAGCATTGCTGAAAGACATGTGTTATTCCGTTCAGATATCAAATTCAAAAGTTTCGCCGGCCTGTTCGGCAAACACGCTGTTCAGCACTGCCTGCAGGGTTTCACCGTCACTGTCGCGTATCCAGGTCTGCCTGTCTTCAGCATAGTCGAAATGAAAACCGCCGCTGCGGGCTGCCAGCCAAAGCTGAGTAACCGGGGTCTGGCGGGTAAAAATAATCTGCGTCTGGTTTTCACAGATAACGGTTAACACACCGCCGTTATTTTCATAATCCAGATCCGTGCTGGCTTCATCCAGCGCTTCTTCTATGGCGACAAACGTATCGTCGACGCGCTGATTAAATTCGGACTCATTCATAATGGATATTTACCTGGCATTGTAAGGTGGGCCGATTATATACAGATGCTCTGTTGAGAGCGATTATTATTCCAAGAGTTCCCTCAGGTTCGGTCAGCTTTGCTCTGTGGCCAGATAACGGTTTCGTCCGGCGGCTTTGGCGGCCAGCAACTGCTCATCTGCCAGCTGAACCAGTTCGTAAGGCGACGGGTCATGCGCCTTAGCAGAAGTAGCAATGCCGATACTGACCGTGATGTCACAGATCTTGTCGTCATCCCTGTGCGGGTTTTCATCACGCAGTAGCTGCTGCAAATTTTCAGCAACCCTGATGGCACCGTTCATGGGGTTTCCGGCAACAGCAGGATAAATTCTTCCCCGCCATAGCGGAATGCCATGTCTGCCGGGCGGTTGACCGATTTAGCGATCAGTTTCGCAGTGGCACGTAAACAGTTATCCCCGGCCAGATGGCCGTGTTTGTCGTTGTAACGTTTAAAGTGATCAATATCGATGATCAGAACTGACAGCGGTCTTTTCGCCCGGGTAACCCGCAACCATTCGAGTTCCAGAAGGTGTTCAAATTCCCGGCGGTTATACAGCTGGGTCAGATGATCCCGGTTAGACAGTTGCTGATACTGATCAGCAAGCTGTTTCAGGGAAATAAGACGACGACTTCTTGCTGAGAATACTTCCGCCTGTAACTCCGGGTGCAGGTAGTCGCTGTAACACAGGCGGTAACTGAGTGCTTCCGTTGCGGAAATATAACCTGTGTCCAGAAATACCACGGACAGTTGCTGCAGATTGCGCTGCTGAATCAGTTCTATACAGGCGAGGTTGGCTTCACTGTCCGGCGTACCGGTGAGTAATACCAGGTCAAGGCTTTCCGGGCTGTTTAGGTGATCGGCAAGCTGCTGGTAACTGCCCATTACCCGGATGTCGTATTCGTTACGCAGCGGTTCGATAAAGTGCCAATGTTCAGATAATGATCCCAGCAGAGCGATGATCGGCCGGGGTTTAAAGCTGCAACTGGCAACCTCGCAGGAGAGCATCTTCTCGTTGCCACTCAGGTAAGCCAGTATTTCAGTGACACTGGACAGGCCCAGCATGGCCCGGCTGTTATGGTGCTGTAAAATCGGAATACGTCGCTGAAAGACGGGGTCTTCCCAGCCCGCCTGCCATTCCCGGAGCAATGCTTCGCGCTGCGCAAGGTTATAGTTCTGTATCTCGCTGGCAGTCAGGCCACATTCGCTAAGCAGCGCCAGTAAAACCTGCTCCTGAGCAATATCCCGGCCCTGTTGCCACAGTGCCCGGTAAACCGCGAGGCGGAAGGCAGGTACTTTTTCCGGGTGTAACAACTCAAGGCTGGCGGCAAGCTGGTTAGCACGCCGGGTATTGGAGCGTATCGGTGGCAGTGCTATGTGTATTTCAGGGGCCCGGTGCCGGACGGTGGCAACTTCGCTGGCCAGTTCAACTTGTTCATCCAGCGTGAATTCCCGGATCTGCGCATCAGGTGCGTGTTCAATTAACTTCCAGCGTACGTCAGTGAGCCAGTCATGGGCGGCGAGGTGTTCGTGGAGTGCGTAGCAAAACGGACAGTTAAAATCACCGTAAACGGTATTTTGTACAGGGTCTTTCATAAAAATCTGTCTCGCGACTACAGCTATGATACGGCTTCATCTTAGAGCGGAGTGGATGCCGGCTGCAAGCTGCTGTGCTGCAATTGGGGTGGCAGAGTGGAAATTTGCACCTGCAGAGGGGATGCAGTACTTTTCTGGTGTAGCTGTGGGTATAATCGTCCGTTATTTGTGCGCAAGGCCGGAATAACAGGTGAAATCTGTTTCAGGTTCCGGGGCGGCGTGAAGGAAGACTAATCACCAGAGAGATATCTGACGATGAAACATTGCTGGGTTGCTGTGTTTATCAGTTGTATTTTACTGGCAGGCTGTGGTCAGAAAGGGCCGCTGTATCTGCCGGATGAGGCTCCGCAGACGGAGCAAAACTAAATTTTTGCGTGGCTACACGCAAGCAGCAGAAGTAGAAAAACAAGATGGATAACTTCGAATACCGAAACGGTGCCTTATTTGCAGAAGATGTAGCAGTCAGTGCCATTGCTGAAGAGTTCGGCACCCCTGCCTACATTTATTCCCGTGACGCGCTGGAACGTGCTTATCTGGCATATGCCGAGGCACTTGAAGGCCGTGACGCGCTGGTGTGTTATGCGGTGAAAGCGAACTCAAATATCGCCGTGCTGAACGTACTGGCCCGGTTGGGTGCTGGCTTTGATATTGTTTCGGAAGGTGAGCTGGAGCGGGTGCTTCAGGCTGGCGGGCAGGCGGATAAGATTGTTTTCTCCGGTGTTGCCAAGCGTGAGTCTGAGATGCGCCGTGCACTGGAAGTCGGTATTCATTGTTTTAATATCGAGTCGGAAGCTGAACTGGATCGCCTGAACAGCGTTGCTGAACAGATGGGCAAGGTTGCACCGATCTCTCTACGGGTTAATCCGGATGTGGATGCGGGCACCCACCCGTATATTTCCACCGGCCTGAAAGACAATAAGTTTGGTGTTGCCATTGAAGATGCTGCCCGCATTTATGCCTATGCCAACAGCCTGAGCCACCTGAGTATTCAGGGGCTGGATTGCCATATCGGATCACAGCTGACAGAAACCGCGCCGTTTATCGATGCGCTGGACCGTCTGCTGGTGCTGATCGATGCACTGGCGGAGCAGGGGATTACGATTCAGCACCTTGATCTGGGTGGTGGTCTGGGTGTGTGTTACACCGATGAAGTGCCGCCTACGCCACAATCATATATTGCAGAAGTACTGGCGAAACTGGGTGACCGTCCGCTGAAACTGATTTTTGAGCCGGGTCGTTCCATTGCTGCTAATGCAGGTATTCTGGTCACTAAGGTCGAGTTTCTGAAGTGCGCAGAGCATAAGAACTTTGCGATCATTGATGCAGCGATGAACGATATGATCCGCCCTTCTCTGTACAGTGCGTACATGGATATTATTCCTGCGCAGGTACGTGAAGAGGGTGAAAGCCGCGTATATGATCTGGTAGGCCCGGTATGTGAAACCGGAGATTTCCTGGGTAAAGAACGGACGCTGAATATTCAGCCGGGGATTTGCTGGCGGTTTGTTCTGCAGGCGCATATGGTTTTACTATGAGCTCTAATTACAACAGCCGGAACCGTGCGGTAGAAGTGATGGTTGATGATAACCACAGCCATGTGATCCGTCAGCGTGAAACTCTGGCCGATCAGTTACGGGGCGAACAGTTACTGCCTTAACGGCTGTATGTCACCGGTTTGCTGTTGCCCGGCCAGAGCCGGGCAGTTACACCAAGTAAGAGAACACTATGTTAGTCCGATTTACAAAAATGCACGGCCTGGGAAATGACTTTCTGGTGCTGGATATGGTAACCCAGAAGATCAGGCTGAATTCTGCACTGGTAGCAAAGCTGGCTGACCGTAATTTCGGTGTGGGCTTCGATCAGTTACTGATTGTTGAGCCGCCGAGCAATCCTGATATGGACTTCCGTTATCGCATCTATAATGCGGATGGCAGCGAAGTAGAGCATTGTGGCAATGGTGCACGCTGCTTCGCCAAATTTGTACGGGATAAGCGCTTAACTGCTAAAGACCGGATTGCAGTGGAAACCCAGAAAGGTGAAATTTACCTGACGGTCACTGAAAATCAGGACGTTGAAGTGGATATGGGCGCGCCGGTTCTGGCTCCCGGGAAGTACCCTTTCAGTCTGATGAACAGGCTGCTGTGTATCAAGTAGAAGCTGCCGGTGCTGTGCATGAAATCAGTGCCGTTTCCATGGGAAATCCCACGGTGTGCTGGTGGTCGATTCGGTTGATACTGCACCGGTTGAAACACTGGGACCTGTTCTGGAGGCACATGCTGATTTTCCGGCCAAAGCGAACATTGGCTTTATGGAAGTGGTTGCCCGTGATGAAGTGCGTTTAAGGGTTTTCGAACGGGGCGCAGGAGAAACCCTTGCCTGCGGAACCGGTGCCTGTGCAGCCGTGGTGGCAGGACAGCTACGTGGCCTGCTGGATGAAACAGTTAAAGTGCATTTACCCGGTGGCAGCCTGAGTATTTCCTGGCAGGGTAATAATTCTTCGGTAATGATGACCGGACCGGCAACAACGGTATTTGAAGGGCAGATTTATTTATGACAGCTGATGCAGTTGAGGTTCAGAACGAAGTTTCTGAACAGCAGGTAATTGATTATCTGAAACAGCACCCGGATTTTTTACCGGCAATGAGAATTTGCTGGAGAAACTTTACGTGCCTCATCAGCGCGGTAACACGGTTTCTCTGGTTGAGCGGCAGACGTCACTGTTACGGGAAAAACCGTGAACTGTACGACTACCTGAGTGATCTGGTGGGCGTTGCCCGGGAAAATGAAATTCAGTTCAAGAAAACCAAAAATGGTGGTTTCTTTGCTGGAAGCCGAAACCCTGGACGATGTGGCTGTAGCGGTAGAAGAATGTCTGTGTGAAGAGTTCCACAGTGATACTACCGCGTTACTGCTGTTCGGCCCTGCCCGTGATGATGTGAATAACCTGCGTATTATGCCCCGGGAAGACGCTGCTGTTGTTGAGGCGCTGGCGAACAGCTCTCAGACCAGCTGCGGTAACCTGACTGAACTGCAGAATGAGCTGCTGTTTAAGGAACATGCCTTCAAAGTGAAGTCGGCGGCTGCGGTGCCTCTGGTGAAGGGTGAGACCATCGGTCTGCTGGCGATTGGCAGTTATGACAGCGAATATTTCCAGAGTAATCAGGGCACCCTGTTTCTGGATTATATCGGTCAGGTGCTGAGCCGGGTTGTTTCACATATCTTACGCCGGTCCGAGGACTGAGTTTGACGGCTGAGCTGCCGGATCAGGCACGGTCAGGTTTTTGCTTATCTGAGTGCTGAACGGCAGCTGTCGCCTCATACGCTGAATAATTATCGGCGTGACCTGCAAAGGCTGTGGGAATACCTGCAGTCGCAACAGATTTTCAGCTTCAATGAATCCCCGTGGCATGAAGTGCTACCTCAGCATATCCGGGGCTTTGTTGCCACCGCACATCATCAGGGGCTGGGCGGAAAAAGCATCCAGCGCGCCCTGTCAGCGACCCGGACTTTTATAAATATCTGCACCGGGAAGGGCTGGCAACGGCTGATCCTGCTGCTGGTATCCGTGCCCCGAAAAGCCCGAAGCGTTTACCCAAAACCCTGGATCCGGACCAGCTTACCGGCTTACTTGATAAACCGTTAGGGAATGATCCCCTGAGCTGCAGGGACCATGCTATGGTGGAGCTGCTGTATTCGTCAGGTATGCGATTAGCTGAGCTGGTGAGTCTGGATGTTTATGATCTGGATTTTCAGGATGCCAGTCTGCGGGTCACCGGTAAGGGACGTAAAGAGCGGTTGTTGCCTATTGGCCGTAAGGCGATGGATGCATTAGAGCGCTGGCTGGCATGTCGTGATAAGCTGGCCAGACCGGACGAAATGGCTGTTTTTGTCAGTCAGCGGGGCCGGCGAATATCGGCTCGCAGCGTGCAGTTGCGGCTGGCACGCTGGGGGATTACCAAGGCAGTGATAGCCGGGTATACCCGCACCGTCTGCGGCACTCGTTTGCCAGTGATATGCTGGCCTCCAGTGGTGATCTGAGGGCGGTGCAGGAATTACTGGGGCATTCTGATATTGCGACCACTCAGGTATATACCCATTTGGATTTTCAGCATCTGCTGGATGTTTATGATCAGGCGCATCCACGGGCAAAACGTCAGTCAGCCCGAAAAACACAAACAGGACAGCAATGATTAAATGTATTACTTTCGACCTGGATGACACCCTCTGGGCAGTCGATCCGGTCATCACCCATGCTAACAACACGCTGTATGGCTGGCTGGATGAGCACGCCCCGAATTTACCCGGCAGCACACCGTCAGTGACTTTCCTGCCCTGCGCGAGCAAGTGCTGGAAGCCTATCCTGAAACCGCCCACAGCGTAACCCTGATTCGTTTACGGCAGCTTGAAATTGGTCTGCGGCAGGCCGGTTACGGTGAGGCGGAAATAGAAAAGCTTGTGCCCCGGGCGTTTGATATATTTCTTGCAGCCCGAAATGAAGTGACTTTCTTTCCCCATGTGAAGGATATGCTCAGTGCGCTGAAACAAGAAGATTACCGGATCGGTGCTCTGAGCAACGGTAACGCCGAGGTTGGCCGGGTCGGGCTGGGTGAATGGTTTGATTTCGCGCTGAATGCGCATATGGTTGGTCATGAAAAACCACACCCTGCGATGTTTGAAAAATGCTTGCCAGTGAACAGCTGAAACCGGCTGAAGTGATTCATATTGGTGATAATCCTGATCATGATGTGGCCGGAGCCCAGCAACTTGAATTCGGACAATTTGGGTAAATTTACAGCAACAGGCCCATAAAACAGGTGAAACTGCTGATCAGGTGGTAACCTGTTTAAGTGAGGTGTTTGATGCGGTTGCCGCGATCCGTGCCCGCGGGTAAGGCACGCGGGTAGCCGGAAATAAAAGGGATACTTATGTCAGGCCAGTTACGTAACCAGATAAACATGACCTACGATTCGGCGGAAGATCGGATCCTGATCAGGGCGACCGATCAGGGCAGGGAGTACCGTGCCTGGTGGACGCGCCGGTTAGCGCTGCGCATGAGTAATCTGTTCGTTGAACAGGAATTCCCAACCGAGAACAGCGACAGTCATCTTGCACCGGATCAGCGTCAGGTGCTGGGTGATATGGAAAAACAGGGCGCCATTCAGAGTGCTGACTTTGATACGCCCTTTGAAGAGGCTGCCATTGATCATTATCCGCTGGGTGAGGACGGTATTCTGATTCAGCGTATCGATGTGAAAATTGATGGTAAGGTGGTGAAGCTGGTGATGTTACCGGCGGACGGCGAAGGGTTGACCCTGACCCTGCCACCCAGCCAGCGTTATTCGTTTGAACATATGTTGCATCAGGTTATGCAGGCGGCGGACTGGCATTTGGCGGCAACGCTGCCGGCAACGGAACCGGTTGATATCATTACCCATTAAAACAAAGACCGGTCTCGGTTTTCTGCTGTATAACCGATAAATACTTCCTGTTTCAGCAAGGTACGGCTATGCGTCATATTCATAAACACAGTTTACAGGTGGCGGATCTCGCCCGCAGTGCAGCGTTTTATCAAAACTGTCTGGGCATGACCCTCGTGAGTGAGTATCAGCAACAGGGGCAGCGTTGTTGTCTGCTGGGGTATGTCAGGGATTTGGAAAGTACGCCGCCTACTTTGCTTGAGTTGATTGAAACTGAGGGCTTTCAACGTTTGCCCGGCACGTTACCGGCCGGTTACTGGAAAATTGCCCTGGCGGTTGCCGATGTGGATGTTGCCCGTGAATGCCTGACTGAAAAAGGCATTGAAGTAACGCCGGCCCGTCAGGTGCCTGATGTTGCTTATCTGTGTCACCTGAATGATCCCGACGGCCATTGCGTTGAACTGATTCAGCATGACTTTGAAGCTAATCATCAACCCTGCAAAAGAGATGACCTCTATGCGCTGGGCGGCGAAGCGGTGTTCTCACTGATTACATACCGGGTGAAAAATCCTCAGGCCAGTGTGGCATTTTATGAGCAGCTGGGGATGCGTTTGCTGTCCCGTCAGGATGTCGAGTTTGCCGGTTTTACCCTGTACTTCCTCGGTTACAGTGATGAGGCTTTGCCTGAAGATGATATCTGCGCGGTGGGTAACCGTGAGTGGCTCTGGCAACGGCCTTATACAATGATTGAACTACAGCATAACTGGGGCACGGAGCAGCAGGATGCATTTGCTTATGATGTCTCTGCCGATACCGGATTTGTAGGGATTGAACTGGTTACGAATGAGGCCGAACTGCTGGCACTGACAGATCAGACTGCGGCGGAAGCGCCGGTGTGTTTCGATCCGGATGGCTACCGGATAGACGTACGGCAGATCTGTGTCGAGTAAAAATCAGGGCCGCTATAGACTAAAGTCTTCTCACAGCAATGGTGTGCTTCTGAAAGAATAGAACGCCTGAAAGTATGTGAAAATAATAATAACGGTGGCTTGTGTGGGTAAGATTTTCTCTGGATCAGCGCGGTACTTCTGGTGGTTTATACCATGAAAACCCAATACCTGACGTCTACTACCTGGCAGCCTTTTAAAGATGCCTGTATGACTTCTGAGGGGCTACCGATGCCCAGTGCAGTTGTCTGGCGGATTATGTCCATAAGCACTTCAGTGACCGTGAAGTACAGCAGATAATGAACCAGACGGTGACTGATCCCGCCATGCAGCAGAAGATAGAAGGCATTGTGCGGGTCGGGTCAAAGCAGTGCCTTAATCCTTAATATCTGAGCCTTTATACCTGGCTGTTAGCAGCCTTGCTGAAGCCGGTCACGGACCATGTAGAGTGCGGCGATTGTGCGGGCTTCAGAAAAGTCATCCCGGGCAAACAGTTCATCCAGCTGCGCCAGCGGCCAGCGGACCACTTCCATTTCTTCCGGCTCATCTCCTTCCAGCCTGCACGGGTACAGATCCCGGGCCAGTACTGTCGTGATTTTGTGGCCCATATAGTTGGGGGCGGATGTCATTTCTTTGATGCTGATAATGTCACGGGCACCAAAGCCGGCTTCTTCCTTAAGCTCCCGGTCGGCGGCAATAATGGCATCCTCACCCGGATCAATCAGGCCTTTTGGCAGGGTAAGCAGATAATCCTCAACGCCCACTGCGTACTCTTTGATCAGGATAATATTATCCTCATCATCAAGGGCAACGATCATGACCGCGCCATTGCCCCGGACGGCCAGACGTTCATAGGTGCGTTCCACGCCGTTTGAAAAACGTAAATCAACCGCTTCTACTTTGAATAACCGGCTCTGGGAGGGGTGGCTGATCTTCAATATTTCAGGCTTTACGGGCATACTCTTGCGCTTCCTTAATGGTACCGGGGCTGCCCGGGTACTTCGTGAGTGAGCTATGGTGGATTATACTGATAGCTGCTGGCAACAATATTAACTCTCTGGCTGTAACTTTCCTATGGATTGGCAAAATATAGATACCGTGCTGTTGGATATGGACGGCACCTTGCTGGATCTGCACTTTGATACCTATTTCTGGCTTGAACATGTACCCATGCGTTATGCCCAGCTGCATCAGGCTGATGCTGCAGAAACCCGGGCATGGCTGCTGAAGCGCCTGCGCGAAGAGCGGGGTACGTTAAACTGGTACTGTCTTGATTACTGGAGCAGTGAGCTGAAGATTAATATCGCAGAGCTTAAACAGGAAGTACGGGAAAAATCGCTTTCCGGCCCCATGTGAAAGACTTTCTGGCCCATTTGCGGGCCCGGCAGATGCGTACGCTGATTGTGACCAATGCCCACCGTGACGGACTGAATCTGAAGCTGCAGGAAACCGGTCTGGATAAGCTGGTGGACGATATTATCGTTTCCCATGATTTCCGCCTGCCGAAAGAAGATCCGCAGTTCTGGCATGAAATGCAAAAGGTTGAACCTTTAATCCGGCCACGACTTTGCTGGTGGATGATAGCCTGCCAGTGTTGGAGTCTGCCCGCCAATACGGCATTGGTTACCTGCTGAGTATTTATCAGCCGGACAGCCAGCAACCGAAACGCGAAATTGATGATTTCGCTGCTATCCATCATTTTGACGAGATTATCCGTGGCTAAGCAAACAACAGGAAACAGTAAAGGGGCGTCTGAAAAAGGTGCCGGGGCGAAAGTTCGTCTGGATAAATGGCTGTGGGCAGCACGTTTCTTTAAAACCCGGGCGATAGCCAAGCAGGCTGTTGAAGGGGTAAAGTTCATTATGAAGGTCAGCGCGCTAAGTGCAGCCGGATTGTCGAAGTGGGCGCTGAGCTGGTGATTCGCCAGGGCTTTGACGAGAAAACCGTTGTCATTGTGGATATCTCCGAACAGCGCCGTGGCGCGCCGGAAGCACAGAAGCTTTACAGTGAAACACCGGACAGTGTGGCAAAGCGGGAACTGACCGCAGAACAGCGCAAAGCGATGCGTGGCAATCTTGGCCCTGACGTCCGGCCGAATAAACGTGACCGCCGGCGAATTATGCAGTTTAAGGATCAGTAGCCGGACATTTTTCGTACAGTTATGTGTTAGAATGCCGCTCTTATTTTTCTGCTGCCAGTAATCCGTCCGGTGATTGCAAGACGTCAGCTTTACTATCGTATGTTTGTTTGAGAGTAACATGAGCAATCCAGATCAGATCCAACGGGTTCTTTTGATAACGCCGATATCCGCTGTGTTGTGGCCGGTGTTGAAGCTTCATTTCAGGAAGCGATGCAGCGGCACGGCTATCCGCAGGTTATCCGGAATGTACTGGGTGAAATGATGGCGGCGGTAAGCCTGCTGAGTGCGACCCTGAAGTTTGAAGGACGTTTGTCCCTGCAGGCTCAGGGTAACCACAGTGTGAAAGCGCTGATGGCTGAGTGTAATCACCAGCGTGATCTGCGTGCCATTGCCCGGTTTGAAGGTGAGCTGCCGGAAGAAGCTGATCTGAAAGAGCTGATTCAGGACGGTCAGTTGGTCATTACGATTGAGCCGGAAGGTGGCAAGCGCTATCAGGGTGTGGTGCCGCTGGAAGGTGACCATCTGAGCCAGTGTCTGGAAACGTACTTCTCCCGTTCTGAGCAACTGCCAACCCAGATTCATCTGGCCACCGGTGAAGATAAAGCGGCCGGTTTCCTGATTCAGGTGATGCCGGTTGAGGGCGACCGGGAAGATCAGTGGGAACATTTCAGTCAGCTGGCGGCGACGTTAAGCGACGATGAGCTGCTGAATCTGGATAATGAGACTATTTTACGACGTCTTTTCCATGAAGAAGAATGCCGGTTATATGAACCGGAACTGTTACAGTTCAACTGTGACTGTTCCCGTGAGCGAACCGGCCATGCGCTGCAATATCTGACCCAGGATGAGCTGGAAGATATCATCCGCGAAGAAGGCAAGATCGAAGTTAACTGTCAGTTCTGCAACGAAAACTATCAGTTTGATCAGGCCGATATCACGCAAATGTTTTCTGCCACAGCGAATGTGAAGCCTTCTGATCAGGTGCACTGACAGCTCAGTCAGCTTATACCGGGATGTGAAAACTCATCCCGTAAAAGCTGACAGAAAGCGACTAATGGACCTGTTAATAAGCAAATAGGAATGGCTCTCAGTCATAGTTTTTCAGAGTCTTTTTGACATAATACGCGTCCTATAAAAATAAGATCCGCCCGAGAGTGTCCGAGGTGGACGAAACCGTTTTACTCCTCTGTGCATGGGGGTAGTTGGTTGTAAAAACAACTGATTGCGCACGGAGACGAATAACTTTCCAGGTAATTATTTTTTTGGCTGAAGGCCAAGGGAATCCAATAATGAGCAAAGACACCGTGAACACTGTACACGTCAATATGAGCCCGGCTCAGTTAGTAGAACGAGCTATTCAGCGGGGAGAAGGTACCCTGGCTGATACTGGTGCTCTGGTCGTAAAGACTGGCAAGCGTACAGGCCGCTCACCGATGGATCGTTTCATCGTTGATGAACCCAGCACTTCTGATGCAATCCAGTGGGGCCCGATTAACCGTCCGTTCGACGCCGACAAGTTCGACGCACTGTGGAACCGTGTGGAAGAGCATCTGGCCGAACGCGAACACTTCGTTTCTACTGTTCACGTAGGTTCTGATCCTAATCACTATCTGCCAGTGAAAATGAGCACCGAGACTGCCTGGCAGAACCTGTTTGGCCAGAACCTGTTCATTCGTCCGGAAGAGTACAACCCGAAAGCGAAAGAAGAGTGGCAAATCTTCAACGCTGCAGGCTTTGAATGTGTGCCTGAGCGCGATGGTACTAACAGCGAAGGCTGTGTGATCATCAACTTTGCCAAGCGTAAAGTTCTGCTGGCCGGTATGCGTTACGCCGGTGAAATGAAGAAGGCAATGTTCTCTGTTCAGAACTTCCTGCTGCCGGAAAAAGACGTGCTGCCAATGCACTGTTCTGCCAACATCGGCGACGACGGCAGCACTACCCTGTTCTTCGGTCTGTCCGGTACCGGTAAAACTACCCTGTCGGCTGACCCGTCCCGTTACCTGATCGGTGATGATGAGCACGGCTGGGGCAAAGGTGTGGTATTCAACCTGGAAGGTGGTTGCTACGCGAAGACCATCAACCTGAGCCAGAAAAACGAGCCAATCATCTGGGATGCAATCCGTTTCGGCGCTATCGTTGAAAATGTTGCCCTGAATGAATCCCGTGTTGCTGATTACGCAGATACCAGCCTGACTGAAAACGGCCGTTGCGCTTACCCGCTGAAGCACGTTGAAAAGCGCTCTGCTACCAACATGGGTGGCGAGCCGAAGTCTATCGTATTCCTGACCTGTGACCTGACTGGCGTACTGCCACCGGTGTCTATCCTGTCTAAAGAAGCAGCTGCTTACCACTTCCTGTCCGGTTATACCGCACTGGTTGGTTCTACTGAAATGGGTTCAGGCGGTGGCATTAAGTCTACCTTCTCTACCTGCTTCGGTGCGCCGTTCTTCCCACGTCCTGCCAGCGAATATGCAGACCTGCTGATCAAGCGTATCGAAGAGTTCGACAGTCAGGTATACCTGGTTAACACCGGCTGGACCGGCGGTGCTTACGGCGTTGGTAGCCGTTTCAGCATTCCGACGACCCGCGGCATTATCAGCGCCATCCAGAATGGCGAACTGGCTGGCGTAGAAACTGAACACCTGGAAGGCATCAACCTGACAATTCCTAAGGATGTACCGGGCGTTGATAACGCTCTGCTGAATCCTCGTGAGACCTGGGAAGATAAGGGTGCATACGATGCAACTGCCAATGATCTGATCGGTCAGTTCACTGCAAACTTCGAGAAGTTTGACGGTGTATCTGAAGCGATCATTCTGGCAGGTCCTCAGCGTTAATTCGCTGCTGATAAAAAGGCGCTTTAAGCGCCTTTTTGTGCCTGTAAGTTGCTTAAAAGTTACTTCAGCATAGAGTTTTCCGGTTTGTTTTCCGGTGCGGGCAGCCATTCAGCAGGTGCCTGCCACTGAGCAATCCAGCTGGACATTTCTTCAGCCGGCATTGGCCGGGCGATGGCATAGCCCTGAGCCAGATCACAGTCCAGAGACAGCAGTACTTCGCCATGACGTACGCTCTCTACCCCTTCTGCAACCAGCTGTTTATTGAACAGTTTACCCAGCTGAATTATGCCTTTGAGGACAGTAAGGTCTTCTTTATCACTGAGCATGTCGAAGACAAAACCGCGGTCAATTTTTACCGTACTGGCCGGCAGCTCTTTCAGATAACGCAGGGATGAGTAGCCGGTACCGAAGTCATCAAGTGCAAAATTAACCCCTAACTGAATACACTGGCGCATGGTCTGGGATACCTTGTTCAGATCCCTGATAATGCTGCTTTCCAGCACTTCCAGTTCAATATAGCCCGGGTCTATTTGCGGGTAGCGGTTTAGCAGTTCTTCAAGCCGCTCGGTAAAGTTATCCTGTTGCAGCTGGCGGGGCCGACATTAATGCTGACAGACAGCATATTCCCCTGGCTGTGCCAGAGTGCTAACTGGCGCAGTGCTGCTTCAATAACCCATTCGCCAATATCGACTGCCAGTGCATGCTCTTCAGTGAGGGGCAGGAAGTCAGCCGGATATAGCAGGCCTTTTTCGGATGCTGCCAGCGAATCAGGGCTTCGACGCCGAACACCTGGGCGGTGCGCATATTCACTTTAGGCTGGTAGTGGAGTACGAACTCATTGTTACTGACAGCCTGTTTCAGGCGCTCAATTTCTTCATGCTGATGCTTTATATTCCGCGCCAGATCTGAATCGAAAATGTGGTAGCGGCCTTTGCCGGCCAGTTTGGCCTGATACATGGCCTGATCCGCCTGTCGCAGCAGCTGCTCAGCGGTAATTTCTTCCTGTTGTGGATAAAACGTTACCCCAGGCTGGCGGATACTTTCAGTTCAAGGTTGTTTATGTAGACCGGCTCGTTGGTCGCTTTTAATAGCCGTAACAGATAAACCTCGTAAGGTAATCCTTTGGGTAAATCCACAAAGATAGCGGCGAATTCATCGCCGCCAAGCCGGGCAACAGTATCGGTTTCCCGCAGTGCAAACTTCATCCGCCGGGCTATTTCTACCAGTAACAGATCACCTACTTCGTGCCCCCAGGTATCGTTCACGGCTTTAAAACCATCCAGATCAAGGTAGACAATGGCCAGGCTGAGATCCCTGCGTTTTATCTGCAACATGCCATGTTCAAGGCGGTCGGCCAGTAACAGGCGGTTAGGTAAATTGGTCAGAGAGTCGTAGTGCGCGATGCTGCGCAGCTGCTCATCCTTGAGTTTCTGATCGGTGATGTCGTAAAACAGCGCAACATACTGACGCAGGCTTTTCTGCGAGTCCCTGATAGCGTTAATGGTCAGCTTCAGGGTGCGGGAAGAGCTGTTTGCATGGGTGGTTTCCAGTTCTCCCTCCCAGTGGCCATGCTCCTGCAGTGACTGGTACATTGCCTGCGCATCACCGGTATCGTGGAACTCCCAGAACAGGTCGCGGATATTCTGGCCAATGGCTTCATTGTGGCTGTAACCGGTGATCAGAGTATAGGCATCGTTGGTGTCCAGCAGCGTTCCTTGGGGGCTGATAATCATGATGCCTTCACTGGTGTGCTTAAACACACTGGCCGCCAGCCGCAGTTTTTCGTGGGATTTTTTCGTTCGGTGATATCCCGGATAACCCGTATATAACCCAGAGGTTTCCCTGTGGGTCGGCAATGACGGTTGCCAGAGTTTCACCGCGAAATGATGAGCCATTTGCCCGACGGTAATCGGTTTCGTAGATAGCAGCGTTGTGGCTGTCTTCCGAGTACTGGAGATCCTGATAGGAGGATGCATCGGCAGCCTGTTTATAAAGACGGTCAGCATCGCTGGATATCAGTTCATCCAGAGTGTAACCGAACAGTGCTTCACTGCCCCGGTTGGCGTTGATGATCTTTCCGTCGGGTGCTGCACAAATGATTGCGTCAGAGATGCCATCAAATATGGATGACAGCGTTGCTTCATTTTCTTCAGCTTTTCGGCGGGCTTCCTGGCCGCGACGCATGGATTTGTATAGCAGAAAGATGAGTACCAGGAGTAAGGCAATTGATCCGCCCATGGCCCAGATAACCTGTCGGCTTTTGATGCAATCTGGTCGGTCTGTACATCAACCATTGCTTCAAGCTGGTCCTGATAATGGCTGACAACTTTGTCCATCTTTGCTGTGACGGGGGTGATGATTGAGTACAGTAAGACCTGTCCGTCAACCTCCAGCGGTACGGTACGGACTTCTACTTTCCGGTTGCTGCCATCTGCCATTAAGTGTCTGAATATAAAAACTGACGGCCTTCCTGGCGGGCCAGTTTAACCTCAGCAGCAACCTGTTCAGGTGTCAGCATATTCAGATCCGCGACCGTCATTGATTCCAGCTTGGTTTCGGAGTGACCGTAGAAATTTGCTGCCGCGGCATTGGCATTCACAATGCGTTTACTGTCAGGATCAATTAACAGCATAGTGGCGGGATGTTTGTCGAATGCCTGGTTAAAGGTTGGCATTTCTGCCTGGCTGTAGGCTGGCTGTGTCAGGGCGATAGTGAAGGCGTATAGCAGGATGCTAAGCAGATGATTGGCCTTCGGTGTTGAGGTCATGATGCAGTCCGTTAGTAATTATCTGATCCGGCCGGATACTCAGTTTCAGTATTTCCGGCATGATAGCCTTTGGGCTCATCCTGAGCAGGCTGTCGCAGCTGATGTTCAGCTGCTTGTCACAGACAAAGTTTTAGCACATCAAGCGTTTGTTTTAATAGCGGTTAAGTCCCCATTATATGAGGTTAAAACGCCCTGAATGGTGATATTACAGGGCGCGACGGAAAGGAGGACATCAGAGTTGCAGGCGCCGTTGCAACGCGATGTAGTTTTCCCGGCTACTGTCCTGCAAGGGTGCTGTCCGGCAAAGATTCTTTGCTGGCCGGCGATATACACATCTTTCACCGGATTTTCCCGGCAGGCAAAAATCCAGCGGTTCAGTAACTGCGCCGGTTGTGCGCCGGCGATTTCTGCCAACCCGTTATCAAGCGTCATGAAGTCCGCCCGGGCACCGGACGCAGACTACTTTCAATACCTGCTGCCTGCGCACCCCTGCCAGGCAGGCATTAAAGAGATAATCCCCAACGGCCGGCTGGTTTGGTGCATACAGGCGGTTGCGCTGCTGCGCCTGAAGCCGTTGCCCGTATTCCAGCAGGCGCAATTCTTCGGCTACCGATAAGCCAACATGGCTGTCTGAACCGATGCCAATACGCCCCTGTTCAGCGAGAAAGCTCTGGGCGGGAAATATACCGTCACCGAGATTGGCTTCCGTTGTCGGACACAGGCCTGCAACGGCTTCGAGCGGGCCAGTTGGCTGATCTCGGCAGAGTTCAGGTGTGTCGCATGGATCAGGCACCAGTCCGGTGTGACTTCAGTATTGCTGAACAGCCATTCCACCGGTCGCTGGCCATAATGATCCAGACAGTCCTGAACTTCTTTTGCTGTTCGGCTATGTGGATATGCACCGGCAAAGGTTGCTGTTGTGCTCCCAGTACCTGATTGATCTGTTCTGCAGTAACCGCCCGGATAGAGTGGAAGCACACTGCCAGTTGCTGAGTGAGTGGTGCTGCGCTGGTCTGTTGGGAAAGGTTTTCCAGCAACGTCAGATACTCATCGGTTGAGTGACGAAAACGTTGTTGGGCAGTGTTGCAGGGTTGTTCTCCAAAACCACCATAGCTGTAAAGCACAGGTGCCAGCGTAATACCCAGCCCGGAGGCTTCTGCTGCTTGCAGCAGACGGTTGTTCATTTCTGCGGAATCAGCATAAGGCTGGCCGTCAGGTGCATGGTGCAGATAGTTAAACTCAACGACCTGACCGTAGCCTGCTTTGAGCATATCGATGTACAACTCAGTGGCAATGATCTCGACATCATCCGGGGTTAGCCGGGCAACCAGTTTGTACATGGTGTCCCGCCAGCTCCAGAAATTATCATTCGGGTCCAGGCTGACTTCACTTAGTCCGGCCATAATTCTCTGAAACGCATGGGAGTGGAGGTTGGCCATGGTGGGTAATACCGGGCCGTTTAACAGGGATGCGTCAGTTGGCTGAGGCTGATTATCTGTTACCCGGGTAATCAGACCCTGGCTGGTTTCGATCAGAACGTTTTCCCGCCAGCCATCCGGCAGGAGGGCCAGAGGGGCAAAGAACGCTTGGTGAGACATGCTGGCTCCGCGACGGATAAATCCGTGTCTGTTTATTGTTTATCTTGTATATACAACTTTTTGGCTTGGTGTTGCAAGCTTTTGCCGTATAATTCAGTGATGCTTAAACCGGCAGGGGTGATGGATTTTCATCCTCTGCTGTTAAAACGCCAGCGGAGTAACGGATGCGCCAGCAGTCTCAACATTTAGCCGATGAACTGAAAACCAGCCTGTCTGACGGGAACGGTCCTCTCTATGAACAACTGAAACAGGCAATTGCCAGCCGGGTACGGGACGGCAGTTGGGCCGCGTTACAGCGGGTGCCTTCTGAAGCTGAGCTGGTGAAGGCGCTTGAGGTCAGCAGAATGACAGCCAACCGGGCGTTAAGAGAACTGACGGCTGAAGGTATTCTGCAACGGCAGCAGGGCGTGGGGACTTTTGTGGCGGAAAAGAAGCTGCCGTCTGCATTATCGGAAATTCATGACATTGCTGAAGAAATTGCCAGCCGGGGTAATCAGCACCGGGCTGAAGTGCTGTGTCTGGAACGGGCGCAGGCTACACAGCAGGAAGCGACTGGCTTAGGCGTGCGTACCCGACATCCGATATTCCGTTCCCTGTTACTGCATTTTGAAAATCAGTTACCGATTCAGCTGGAGTCCCGGGTGATCAATGCCGAGCTGGCACCGGAATACCTTGAACAGGATTTTACTGCGATAACGCCATCGGCGTATCTGAGCCGGATTGCCCCTTTAACGGAAGGTGAGCATCTGGTGGAAGCGGTACTGGCGACCCCTGAACAGGCGGACTGGCTACAAATGGATGCAGCCGAACCCTGTTTGCAGATTCAGCGCCGTACCTGGTCCCGGGAGAGCTGGTGGCCAGCGCCCGCCTGTTGTCACCGGGGAGTCGCTTCCAGCTGTTTGGCCATTTCGGGCGCAGCACCTGAAATCTCTCTGATCCGCTATGCTTAAACAGCACATACATTGTGTTTGATTTTAAGTTGTATATACATGTATGCTGATTTGAAATTAAACAGTCTACGTGTTGCAGGAGCATGTCATGAGCAGTCTTAACCGAATTCGTGAAGGGGATATTATTGCGCCGACCGGTAGCCGGCTGAATGCCAAGAGCTGGCTAACAGAAGCGCCGTTACGGATGCTGATGAATAATTTGCATCCGGATGTGGCGGAAAATCCCCATGAGCTGGTGGTGTACGGAGGCATTGGCCGTGCTGCCCGGGACTGGGAAAGCTATGACAAGTTGGTGGCAACGCTGAAAGAACTGGAAGCGGATGAAACCCTGCTGGTGCAGTCAGGCAAGCCGGTCGGGGTATTTAAAACCCATGAAAATGCCCCCGGGTGCTGATTGCCAATTCAAATCTGGTGCCCCACTGGGCTAACTGGGAACACTTTAATGAACTTGATGCCCGCGGGCTGGCGATGTATGGCCAGATGACCGCCGGTTCCTGGATCTATATCGGCAGTCAGGGCATCGTACAGGAACTTACGAAACCTTTGTGGAAGCCGGGCGCCAGCATTATGACGGTGACTTACGCGGCCGCTGGATTCTGACCGCCGGGCTTGGCGGCATGGGCGGGGCTCAGCCGCTGGCTGCGTCTCTGGCCGGTGCCTGTTCGCTGACGATTGAGTGTCAGCAAAGCCGCATCGATTTCCGCCTGCGGACCCGCTATCTGGATGAGCAGGCAACGGATCTGGATGATGCACTGGCCCGGATTAAAGCACATTGTGCTGCGGGACGTGCGGTGTCTGTCGGCCTGTGCGGCAATGCGGCGGATATCCTGCCGGAAATGGTTAAACGGGGTGTACGCCCGGATATGGTGACCGATCAGACCTCAGCCCATGATCCGCTAAACGGCTATCTGCCACAGGGAATGAGCTGGGAAGAATATCGCCGCCGGGCAGAAACTGAACCGGCTGAAATTACCCGGCTGGCTAAGCAGTCTATGGCGGTGCAGGTCAGTGCCATGCTGGCGTTCCAGCAACAGGGCATTCCTACCTTTGATTATGGCAATAACATCCGCCAGATGGCTCTTGAGGAAGGGGTGGAGAAAGCCTTTAATTTCCCGGGTTTTGTGCCTGCTTATATCCGTCCGTTGTTTTGCCGCGGCATAGGCCCGTTCCGCTGGGCGGCGCTGTCCGGTGATCCGGAAGATATTTATAAAACCGACGCGAAAGTAAAACAGCTGATCGCTGATGATAAGCATCTGCATAACTGGCTGGATATGGCCCGTGAACGGATTCAGTTCCAGGGGCTGCCGGCCCGGATTTGCTGGGTAGGCCTGGGGCAGCGGGCAAAACTGGGTTTGGCCTTCAATGAAATGGTACGCAGCGGTGAACTGTCAGCGCCGGTAGTGATTGGCCGTGATCATCTGGATTCCGGTTCGGTGGCCAGCCCGAACCGGGAAACTGAATCTATGCGTGACGGTTCCGATGCCGTCTCGGACTGGCCATTACTGAATGCTTTGCTGAACACCGCTTCAGGGGCAACCTGGGTGTCTCTGCATCACGGTGGCGGCGTTGGCATGGGCTTTTCACAGCATTCGGGCATGGTCATTGTCTGTGACGGTACTGCAGAGGCGGACGAAAGAATTGCCCGTGTGCTGACCAATGACCCGGGCACCGGTGTGATGCGTCATGCAGACGCGGGGTATCCTGAGGCGATTGCCTGTGCGAAAGAGCAGGGGCTGAAATTACCCATGCTGGATTAAATACCTGTAACTGTTTGTTTCTGATATCTATATTAAAAGTGCCTGTCTGACGCAGGCAGGCACAAAACAATAAGAATGGAATGAGTATGCAGGCAAAGGTGATATTTGATCAGCGGCTGTGCTGGCAGGACCTGCTGGCCGTGGCTGATGGTGCAATGCTGGAAATCAGTGAAGATCGCTGGCAGCGGATGGCGCGTGCCCGCAGCGCCGTCATGGATATGGTTGACCGGGGAGAACGGGCTTACGGCATTACCACCGGGCTGGGTGATCTGTGTAACCATTTGCTGGCTCCTGCCGAGCTGGCTGATATGTCGCGGGGACGATTCTCAATCATGCCTGCGGTGTGGGTCCGGCGCTGGAAGGGCGTCAGGTACGGGCGATTATGGCGGCGGCCATTGCCAATTACAGTCATGGATATTCCGGTATATCCCCGGTCATTGTGACGGCACTGCTAGCAATGCTGAATAACGGCATTACGCCACAGGTGCCGGAGCAGGGGTCAGTCGGCTATCTGACCCATATGGCACATATTGCCCTGCCCCTGCTTGGCGTGGGTGAGGTGGAATATCAGGGGCAACTGAAACCTGCAACCGAGGCGTTTCAGCGGGCGGAGATTCAACTACCTGAAATCGGGCCGAAAGACGGCCTGAGCCTGGTGAACGGTACCCCTGTATGACCGGGCTGGCCTGTCTGGTGGCTGCCGACTGTGAGCATTTACTGAGCTGGTCTGATCTGAGTGCCGCATTGAGTTTTGAGGCCTGCGGCGGCCAGTTGGCTGCGTTTGATGAGGCTAATCTGGCGTTAAAGGTTTCGCCGCAGGTGAGCCTTGTCGGTCGTCGTTTACGTGGTTTTCTTAAAGACAGTCATTGGCTGGAGTCCCGGCAGGGACAGCGGACTCAGGATGCCCTCAGTCTGCGTTCCATTCCGCAGATTCACGGGGCCTGCCGTCAGCAGTGGCAGCATTTTTGTGAACTGGTTAACCGGGAGCTGAACGCCGCTACGGATAATCCCCTGATTCTCGAAGAAGACGGAGGCTACAGGGTGGTTTCTCAGGCGAACCCTCACGGTGAAAGTCTGGCGCTGGCCAGCGACGGACTGGCACCGGCACTGGCAGAGCTGACTTCAGCGGCTGAACGGCGTACTTACCGTTTACTCAATCCCGAAGTCAGTGGGCTGCCGGGTTATCTGACCGACGAAGGCGGGATCAGCTCCGGTTTGATGATCGTGCAGTATGTCAGTGCCTCACTGAGTGCGGAGAACCGCCGTCATGCGCAGCCAGTATCCGTGGATAACTATGTGACTTCCGGGCTGCAGGAAGACCATCTCAGTTTCGGCACCAGTGCGGTTTTAAGGTTATTTAAGCAGCAGTCAAATTTACAAAAAGTACTGGCCATTGAGCTGATGTGTGGTGCACAGGCCTGTGATTTTATTGCCGCAGACGACCCTCGGGAGAGTGGTCTCTTCAGTCGGGGAGGCTGGGGACTCTGGCAGCTTATCCGTCAGCATATACCCCATTACACCCGGGAGCGCTGGGTGGCAAAAGATATTCAGCAATTAGATGCGTTACTGGCTGACCCGGCGGTTCTTCAGGCGCTGGAGCAACAGACAGGTATAGGAGACACTGAACATGTTTGAGTTACAACTGATTCCCGGCAGCCTGACGCTTACGGATCTGCGACAGATCAGCCGCCGGCGTTTGCGGATGGGGCTGAATCCTGCTGCAGTGGCTGCGATTGATGCCAGTACTGAAGTGGTGAATCGGGTCATCGAAGAAGACCGTACTGTGTACGGCATTAATACTGGTTTTGGCTTGTTGGCAAATACCCGGATTGCCAGTGAGGATCTGCAAACCCTGCAGCGCAGTATTGTGCTGTCCCATGCTGCCGGTATCGGTGAGCTGATGGACGATGCTACCGTCCGGCTGATGATGGTGCTGAAGATTAACAGTCTGGCTCGGGGCTATTCCGGCGTGCGTTTAACCGTGATTGAAGCACTTATCAGCCTGCTGAATGCAGAAGTATTTCCCTGTATTCCCAGTAAGGGCTCGGTAGGGGCTTCAGGAGACCTCGCGCCGCTGGCACACATGAGTGCAGTTCTGCTGGGGAAGGTCGGGCACGTTATAAGGGTGAAGAGATTTCCGGTCAGGCGGCACTGGCGATTGCCGGTATCGAACCGCTGACGCTGGCGCCAAAAGAAGGTCTGGCATTACTCAATGGTACTCAGGCATCCACTGCTTTTGCGCTGGAAGGTCTGTTCCATGCAGAAGATCTGTTTGCTTCAGGAGTTGTTTGTGGTGCGTTGTCGGTGGAAGCCGCGCTGGGCAGCCGGCGGCCGTTTGATCCGCGAATTCATGCCGCACGCGGTCAGATAGGCCAGATTGATACGGCAGCGGCGTATCGCAGCCTGTTGAGTGATAACAGTGAGCTGGGGGATTCCCATGTGGGCTGTGAAAAAGTACAGGACCCGTATTCCCTGCGCTGTCAGCCACAGGTGATGGGTGCCTGTCTGGATCAGATCCGACATGCAGCTCAGGTGCTGGTCATTGAATCAAACGGCGTATCCGATAACCCGTTAGTTTGTGCGGCTGAAAATGACATTATTTCCGGCGGTAATTTCCACGCTGAGCCGGTGGCGATGGTGGCGGATAATCTGGCGCTGGCCATTGCTGAAATAGGTTCGCTGGCGGAGCGGCGGATTGCCCTGCTGATTGATAGCGGTCTGTCTGGCCTGCCTCCATTCCTGGTGGATAACGGCGGGGTGAACTCCGGTTTTATGATCGCGCAGGTAACTGCTGCGGCGTTGGCCAGTGAGAACAAGACGCTGGCGCATCCCGCATCGGTAGATAGTTTGCCGACGTCCGCCAATCAGGAAGACCATGTATCCATGGCCACCTTTGCCGGTCGCCGTTTACGGGATATGGCTGAAAATACCCGGGGTATTCTTGCGGTTGAGTTGCTCAGTGCAGCCCAGGGCCTGGACTTCCGGGCGCCGGTAAAAACCTCTGAGCGGCTGGAACAGGCTAAATCAGCGCTACGTGCCAGAGTGCCTTTTATGATCAGGATCGCTATTTTGCGGAGGATATCGCCCAGGCTAATGCCCTGCTTGCTGAAGCGCCGCATAACGAGTCCATGCCGGCAGAACTGTTGCCTTCGCTGATCGCGGGGCAGGGCTAAACGGGAGTATCAGGATGTATAGCCAGACGTGTCAGCATTTGTGGCATGGTTTCCATGCGGTCACTATGGCTGATGGCCGCTATAACACCATTGAGGATGCGGCAATTGCCGTGGATGACGGTGTGATCAGTTGGGTGGGGCCTTATGCAGATTTTACCGGAGAGGCGGTCCATAAAACTGATCTTGAAGGCGGCTGGGTGACGCCGGGGCTGATTGATTGCCACAGCCATATTGTATTTGGTGCTAACCGCAGCCGGGAATTTGAGTTGCGGTTACAGGGGCCAGTTATGAAGAAATTGCCCGGGCTGGCGGCGGTATAGCCAATACGGTTCAATCTACCCGGCAGGCCAGTGAAGCAGAATTGCAGCGGCGTGCTGAAAGCCTGGTGCTGGATCTGATGGCAGATGGCGTGACGACCCTGGAAATAAAATCCGGTTATGGTCTGGACCTGGAAAACGAAGCCAAAATGCTGCGGGTGGCCAGAGGCTTGGGTGAACAGTGGCCGGTGGAGATTCTGACGACCTGTCTGGCAGCTCACGCCATGCCGCCGGAATTCAGCGATGCGGATGCCTACATTGAATATCTCTGTGAGACTTTGTTACCGGCCATAGCGGAGCAGCAGCTGGCGGATGCGGTGGATGGCTTTTGTGAAAAATTGCCTTTTCGCCGGCACAGATACAGCGTTATCTGCAAACCGCTGTAAAGCTGGGGCTGCCCCTGAAGCTGCATGCGGAGCAGTTGTCGGCACTGGGGGCAGCAAAATGGCTGCAGAACTGGGTGCGCTGTCAGCGGATCATCTTGAATATGCCACCGCGGAGGATGTCAGTGCCATGGCTGAACATGGCACGGTAGCCGTGATTCTGCCCGGCGCATTTTATGTGCTGAAGGAAACTCAGCAACCGCCGGTACAGCTGTTACGGGATCATAATGTGCCGATGGCCCTGGCCAGCGACAGTAATCCGGGATCTTCACCGGTACGCTCGTTACGGCTGATGATGAATATGGCCTGCACCTTATTTGGCTTTACACCGGAAGAAGCGCTGGCAGGGGTTACATGCCATGCCGCCCGGGCGCTGGGGCTGGATAAAACCCACGGTACGCTGAGACCGGGTAAGCAGGCGGATTTCGTTTGCTGGAACATAGAATCACCTGCTGAGCTAAGCTATTGGTTAGGGGACGCCTGAACAATGCCAGAGTGAAGCGAGGTGTACGCCGTGATATCTGATCCGTTTGAGTTTATGCCGGGAACAACGCCGCTGTTGGTCAGCATGCCACATTCCGGATTACAGCTGACCGATGCCGTTGCCAGCGGACTGACCGCGTCAGCCCTGCAACTGGCCGATACCGACTGGTTTATTCCTGAACTGTACAGTTTTCTGAATGAGTTAGGTGTGGGCGTGATCCGCGCTAATTACTCCCGCTATGTGCTTGATCTGAACCGGTCACTGGATGACAAACCCTTGTATACGGGCAAGGTGACGGGACTTTTTCCGGATATCAGCTTTACTGATGACAGTCTGTTTTTACCCGGTCAGGAACCGGATGAAGAGGAGCGGGAGCGCTATAAACAGCAAATCTGGCGACCTTACCATCAGCAGATCCGTAATGAACTGGACCGGCTGAAAGCCGTGCACGGCAATGCGATGTTATTCGATGCCCACAGTATTGCACCCAGGGTACCTATGCTGTTTGACGGCCGTTTACCGGACTTTAATTTTGGCACCAACAGCGGCGCCAGTTGTCGGTTTGGCTTAACCTCGCAACTTGAGGCGCTGGCCTGTGCCGATGGGCGCTTTACCTGTGTGACTGACGGTCGCTTTAAAGGGGCTTTATCACCCGGCACTTTGGCCAGCCCGCTGAAGGCATTGAGAGCCTGCAGCTGGAGTTATCTCAGGGGACTTATCTGGCCGATGAAGCCTTCACTGCCAAGCGTTTTGATGCCTATCAGATTGATCCGAAAAATTGTCTCATGTGCAGCCGCTGCTGCGGCAGATTACCCAACATTTACTGGATGCCCTGCAGCATTAGACCGTTTGTTTAATGTCCAGACATAGCTGGCTGGCCTGATGGGGCAATACGTCGGCAACTCTTACCAGATGATCGAAGTGTTTGGACAGCCCGCTGATTTGCTCGCTGCCGGTGACCATCAGGTAAGTACCGCCCAGATAAATCGCTGCCCGCTGGTTGCCGAATACCGTTAATGGTGCGGAATAGTGTTTAAGGCGATCGTAAAAATGTACCCGCAGGGTTGGATAGTGCTCATCAATGAGTCGGGCCATATAGTCAAACTGAGCCAGCCGTAACGGGCGCGGAATGTTCTGCCAGATGCCCTGCCCCTGTGCCAGTTCATGAAGGGCCTGAACCGGCATGCATATTTCCAGATCGTTTCCCCGTTCCTGTACGGTTTTCAGTAAATCCTCCCCAAAGTTGTACCGGGGTGAGGCTCTGTGAGGCTCAAGTTCATGATTGACCAGTTCAGGCAGGCTGAGCATGTCTGGAAGATAAGCCGGTACATAGCGGGTTTTGCCGCCATTAATTTCGGCCCGCCACTGGGTGAGAGGAGAGTGTTGGGCCTGATCCGGTATCAGTTCAATTTCGGCACTGCTGGATACCTGCAGACTGGCATCGCTGGCGCCGGTCACACCTAACAGCCAGTCGATGGACACACCCTGTGCAGCAGCAATACGCATCAGCGCTTCAGCACGGGGCAGGCGCAGGTTAGCCGGATCAAGAAACTGGCTCATGGCCGACCGGTCCAGCTGGCACTGCCGGGCGAACTCACTGGGATTCAGGCCGGACTGCGCCAGCAAATCTTTCAGACGCTCACGAAACACCGGAGCAATTTCCCGTTTATCCATAGCTGTTATCTGCTACCTATTAGCTGCTGTTTTGTAAAAATAACAATTTATGTATTTATGCAACAATATGGTTTTATTGCTGTAAATTTTATACATAAATTACAAATTCACAAATAGCCTCACCGAATGTCAGGGCATATGCTTTTCTTATTGATACTTAAGGAGATATATATGCCTGCCAGACGCGGAATCCGGATTGAGTGGCCAACTTTACTGCTGATAATTGCCTGTTATGGCAGTTGGTGGCTGGCAATGTCAGCAGCAGACTGGAGTGTTTTAGTATGGCTGAGTTTACCGGTAATTCTTGCATTGCAGTCTTCGTTACAGCATGAGGTGTTACATAATCATCCTACCGGCTGGCGCTGGCTGAATGAGTTGCTGGTGTTCCTGCCAATCGGTGTTTTTCTGCCCTATGAGCGTTTCCGGGACAGCCATCTTATTCATCATCAGGATGAGAACCTGACGGATCCTTACGATGATCCGGAATCGCATTATGTCGATCCGCAGCGGTGGCAAACGCTGCCAACAGCGGTAAGGGACATTTATAACTTCAATAACAGTTTGCTCGGGCGAATGCTGATCGGTCCGGCGTTGTCTCTGTGGCTGTTCTACCGGAGCGATCTGCGGGCGGTGATGGCTGGTGACTGGCCGGTGATCCGGGCGTATCTGCTGCATCTGCTGGGGCTGATTCCAATGCTGTGGTGGCTGGTTGAGGTGGTGCAGGTTAATCTCTGGTTGTATTTGCTGTGTGCTTACGCAGGGCTATCGATTCTTAAGATCCGCACTTTTCTGGAACACAGGGCGCACTTTGCAGTGGCGGCCCGTACCGTGGTGGTCGAAGACCGGGGCTGTTGGCATTTCTGTTTCTGAATAATAACTTCCATGCGGTACATCATCAGTATCCCGGGGTGGCCTGGTACCGATTGCCGGCGTTGTACCGGGAGCAGCGTGAGCAGTTTCTGGCGGATAATCAGCAATACCTGTATGACAATTACCGGCAGGTGTTTAAAGCATATTTTCTGCAGGCTAAAGAGCCGGTACCCCATCCGCAGATGCCGGTAACAACAGATACCTCGATTCAGGAGAATTCCGGCGAGGTGGCCGGATGATTGCCCGGTTGCCCATGTATGACTGGCCAGAGCTGAAAGAGCAGCATGCTGCAATGTGGCAGCATCTGGCTGCTGTACTACGGGAAGATCTTCCTGCTGATATTACCGTACCTGAGCTGTTGACTGAGGATGGCGATATTGTGCAGCAATGGTGTTCGTCGTCTTTGCTGGTGGGGCAAACCTGTGGATTACCCTTTGCGCAGGGGCTGCATAAACATACTTCTTTACTGGGCAGTCCCGCTTACCGGCTGGCAGGCTGTAATGTGGGGAATACAACAGTGTGATTGTGGCAGCACCGGGGTTAAGGCCGATGCTGTGTGTCTCAGTGGCAGTGCAGTCACAGAGCCTTCCTTGCCACTTCGGGCTGCGGTGAATGCAACGGATTCCCAGTCGGGGTTTTCTGCCTTGTTATACAGCCTGGGGCTGGGTCTTTGGGAGTATCAGTGTTTCCGGCAGTCATCGGCGTTCAGTGCAGATGCTGGCAGAAGGTGTGGCGGATATTGCGACGATAGACGCGGTGAGCTGGGTGCTGGCACAACGCTATGAGCCGGCGGCGGAGACATTGCAGGTGATAGGTTTCAGTGAACCGACCCCCTGTTTGCCGATGATCAGTGGGGTCAGCAGGTATGCCGGCCAGATCAGTCAGAGCCTTATGCGGGGACTAGCGACACTTGATGAATCACTGAAAGCCGATTTGCTTTTAGAAGGGCTGGTGGAGCGTAATGTTTCGGACTATCTGTTTCTGTCGCCCCGGCTGACCGGGGCGATGCAGAAACATGCTCTGACAGAGGTTAGCGTTCCAGCAACGGTTTAAGGAACTGACCGGTGTAGGAGTGCTCAGTGGCTGCAACATCTTCCGGTGTGCCGGTGGCGATGATGTGGCCGCCTTTGGTACCGCCTTCCGGTCCCAGATCGACAATCCAGTCCGCGGTTTTAATGACGTCCAGGTTATGTTCGATAACAACAATGGTGTTGCCGTGATCCCGTAAGCGGTAGAGCACGTTCAGCAGCTGCTGGATATCATAGAAGTGCAGGCCGGTGGTTGGTTCATCCAGAATATACAGGGTTTTACCGGTGTCCCGTTTGCTCAGCTCTTTGGCCAGTTTCACTCGTTGGGCTTCGCCACCGGAGAGGGTTGTGGCAGCCTGGCCAAGACGGATGTAGCTCAGACCTACGTCAATCAGGGTCTGCAGGCGGCGGGCCAGAGCCGGAATTGCATCGAAGAATTCACGGCCATCTTCAACGGTCATTTCCAGAACTTCGTCGATGCTCTTACCTTTGTATTTTACTTCCAGAGTTTCGCGGTTATAGCGCTTGCCCTTACAGACATCACAAGGCACATACACATCCGGCAGGAAGTGCATTTCTACCTTGATCACACCGTCACCCTGACAGGCTTCACAACGTCCGCCTTTAACGTTGAAGCTGAAACGTCCAGGCTTATAACCCCGGGCACGGGCTTCCTGTGTGCCGGCAAACAGTTCACGGATCGGGGTGAAAATACCGGTATAGGTTGCCGGGTTTGAACGTGGTGTACGGCCAATCGGACTCTGGTCAATGTCGATGACCTTGTCCATCTGTTTCAGGCCGTCAATCTCCAGGTGCGGCGCGGCATCAAGGGTTGTGGCTTTGTTCAGTTCAGTGGCTGCCAGCGGATAAAGCGTACCGTTAATCAGGGTGGATTTACCGGAACCGGATACCCCGTTACACAGGTCAGCAGACCCAGCGGAATCTCCAGGTTAACCTTGTTCAGGTTGTTGCCGGTGGCGCCCAGCAATTTCAGCCAGCGGCCATCCGGTGCGTTACGCTTGCTGGGCACTTCGATTTTACGGCGGCCGGAGATGTAATCGCCGGTAATGGATTTTTCGTTGTCCATCACCTGTTGTGGCGTGCCCTGGGCGATGATTTCACCACCGTGAACCCCGGCGCCCGGGCCTACGTCGATAACATGATCGGCAAGACGGATGGCGTCTTCGTCGTGTTCTACCACGATTACTGTGTTGCCCAGGTCCCGCAGGTGAATCAGGGTTTTCAGCAGGCGGTCGTTATCTCGCTGATGTAAGCCGATTGACGGTTCATCCAGAATGTACATCACGCCAACCAGACCGGCACCGATCTGGCTGGCCAGACGGATACGCTGAGCTTCACCGCCCGAGAGGGTTTCAGCGCTGCGTTCCAGCGACAGGTAATCCAGACCTACATTGACCAGGAAAGCCAGCCGCAGACGGATTTCCTTAACGATCTTGTCGGCGATTTCGCCACGCTTGCCAGTAAGTTTCAGGGTTTCGAAATAGTCATAGCAGTCACCGATGGCCATCTCAACAATTTGTGGCAGAGTCTCGGTGGCGATGAATACGTGACGAGCATCGCGGCGCAGACGGCTGCCGTCACAGGACGGACAGGACTGCATATTGATGTATTTGGACAGGTCTTCACGGACCATTTCCGACTCGGTTTCCCGGTAGCGGCGTTCCAGATTATTCAGTACCCCTTCGAACGGGTGGGACTTGCTGATGGAGTCACCCCGGTCGTTCAGGTATTTGAATGCAATGTTTTCTTTACCGCTGCCCTGCAGAATGACTTTTGCTGCTTGGCAGTGAGTTCACCAAACGGGGTGTTGATATCAAAATCGTAATGGGCGGCAACCGCTTTTAACTGCTGGAAGTAATACAGCGCGCGACGGTCCCAGCCCCGGATAGCACCTTCAGAAAGGGTCAGGCTTGGGTCGCTGACTACTTTTTCGGATCAAAGAATTGCTTTACACCCAAGCCGTCACAGGAGGAGCAGGCCCCGTGAGGGTTGTTGAACGAGAACATTCGCGGTTCCAGTTCCTGAATGCTGTGGCCACACTTCGGACAGGCAAAGCGGGCTGAGAACACCATGTCTTCGCCGTCACCGTCCATGTAGCAAACGGTGGCAATGCCGTCAGTCAGGTTCAGCGCAGTTTCAAACGATTCTGCCAGTCGGGCCTGCAGGTCAGGACGAACTTTAAAACGGTCAACCACGGCTTCAATGTCGTGCTTTTGTTCTTATCCAGTTCCGGTGCACTGTCAATATCTACCACAATGCCATCGATACGGGCCCGGACAAAACCCTGAGTTTTCAGTTCGCTGATGGTGTGTAAGTGCTCACCTTTTCGGCCCTGAACAATGGGCGCGAGCAGCATCAGTTTGCTGCCTTCCGGCAGGGCTAATACCTGATCGACCATCTGGCTGACAGTCTGAGCTGCAAGCGGCAGGTCGTGATCAGGACAGCGGGGTTCACCGGCCCGGGCAAACAGCAAACGCAGGTAATCATATATTTCAGTAATGGTGCCCACGGTAGAACGAGGGTTATGCGAGGTGGACTTCTGCTCGATGGAAATTGCCGGTGACAGGCCTTCGATGTGATCGACATCGGGCTTTTCCATGACCGACAGGAATTGCCGGGCGTAGGTAGACAGCGATTCTACATAGCGGCGCTGGCCTTCAGCATAGAGGGTATCAAATGCCAACGATGACTTGCCTGACCCGGAAAGCCCGGTGATAACAACCAGCTTATCGCGGGGAATTTCCAGATCGATATTCTTAAGATTGTGGGTACGGGCCCCGCGAACCAGGATTTGTTCCATCAGTATGTCCGACTTGTGCGCAAAAGGAGTCAATTATAGAGGCAGATGATATATAAAAGCACCCTAAAAGCTGTTTATTTATACAGATAATTGACGGGTGTTCGAAGGGGTAAATATGCTATGCTTGGCGCCAGGAAAATGAATCGGTCACCGTCCGGGGCCGAACCAAGATCAACAGATGCAATATAGCCCCGCAGGATGCTTGGGGAGTGGAGAATTCAATGGCACGCGGTATTAACAAAGTCATTCTGATTGGTAACCTGGGTAATGACCCGGATACTAAATACATGCCCAGCGGCAATGCGGTTACCAACATTACTGTAGCGACGTCTGAAAGCTGGAAAGATAAGCAGACAGGCCAGCAGCAGGAGCGTACCGAATGGCACCGTGTGGTGTTCTTTAACCGTCTGGCGGAAATTGCCGGTGAGTACCTGCGTAAAGGTTCCAAGGTGTATCTGGAAGGTTCACTGCGTACCCGTAAATGGCAGGATCAGAGCGGTCAGGACCGTTACACTACAGAAATCGTTGCCAGTGAAATGCAGATGCTGGACGGCCGTGGCGATAATAATGGCGGTTATCAGCAGCAGGGTGGCTATCAGCAGCAAGCTCCGCAGCAACAGGCACCACAACAGCAGTATCAGCAGCCGCCTCAGCAGCAGGCACCGCAACAGCAGTATCAGCAACCCCTCAGCAACAGGCGCCTCAGCAGCAGTATCAGAAACCGCCTCAGCAGCAGGCGCCGGCACCACAGCCTGCACCGGGCATGGATGATTTCGACGACGATATCCCGTTCTGATTCATTGTTCCTGTTGTGAGGTAATAGTCAGTTATGCTGAAGGCGTTTATATCCCAGCCAGCTAAATTGCTCATTATTGGTGCTGACAGCCAGATCGGACACTTCCTGAATCTGGCTGCCCAGGCCGATGCCTTTTATATTCCGGTACCTTTTAGTGACGCTGAGCTGGATATTAATGACTGTCAGGCGCTGGAGCAGCGGCTTGATGAGGTTCAGCCTGACTATGTGATCAATACATCCGGTTATAACGATGTGGATCAGGCCGAGCGTGATCCTGATGAGTGTTACCGGCGCAATACCCAGGCGGTTGAAACCCTGGCAGCAAGTTGCGCTGCCCGTGATATCGCCGTGCTGCATTTGTCATCGGATTACGTGTTTGATGGCCATTATGCCAGCGGTTATGCGGAGTCTGATGAAGCCAAGCCACTTGGAGTCTATGGCGACAGCAAATGGCTTGGTGAAGAAGCTTTGCGTTTAACGCTGGAGCGGCACCTGATTCTGCGGGTAAGCTGGGTATTCAGCCCGGTTGGCGATAACTATATGCAGCGGGCGCTTCGTCAGGCGCGGCAGCAGGATGTGATTGATGCTGCGGATGACCGCCGTGGCTGCCCTACCTCTGCTGCAGATATTGCCAGAGTGATTGTAGCCATGCTTAAGCAGGTACATAACGGTGCAGATGCCTGGGGTACTTATCATTACTGTGGCGCTGAAGTGACTTCTCGCTACGGTTTCAGTGAAGCGGTATTGGCAGCTGCGGGTCAGTATGAAGAGTTTCGTGCTCAGGAGATCCGGGCTGTGCTTTCAAAAGATTACGGTACGGATACTGAACGTCCTGCATCTTCTGTACTGGTATGCAAGAAGTTGCTGAACGCATTTGGCATTCGACAGATTCCGTGGCGGCATGAGCTGATCAATGTGGTGAAAACTCTGTATCAGCCGGTGGCTGAACAGGATATCCAGCCTTAAAGGTTATCAGCAGCTCCGGCCGGAGCTGCTCATCTGGTTTGTCAGTACGACGGGCCGCTTACCACGGAAAAGGCATGTGGCTGCGTGCTACGGCAAAAATATATCCCCAGCAGGCCAGTGCCAGAATCAGTGCTACCGTGCGGATCGCTTTGGTTTTACCGCGTTTCAATGCAACGGTTCCCAGTACGATATAAGCAATCAGCGCACTCAGTTTGGCTGTTAGCCAGGCGTCGGTAAACGGGTACTGACTGAGTGTGATCATCAGGCCAACTGCTGTAAGCAGCAGTAAAGTGTCGATAATATGCGGCGCTATTTTCACCCAGCGGCGCTGTAACAGGCTGTTATCGGTCAGCATCCAGAAGCCGCGAATCGCAAACGAAATCAGGGTTAACATGGCGCAGGTCATGTGCAGGTGTTTAAATAGCATGTACATAGGTCAGTTTGGCTCTTAAAATAAGCGTTTCTATATATGGCGCACTAACGTAAGTTAAATCGCAATATACAGGTATAATTGGGTTTGTGAGTATTGCTCCGCTTCTGTGACGAAGGCGGCTCATTCTCACTGATTTACTCACCAGAAGCCAGTGCGGCGGATTGCAGTTATGACAGAATCGACATCTTCTCAGCCAGTTTTAATCGATAAGTTCGGCCGCCGGGTCGAATATGTACGTCTGTCGGTGACTGACCGCTGTGATTTTCGCTGTGTTTACTGCATGTCTGAAGATATGGAATTCTTACCCCGTGAGCAGGTGCTGTCTCTGGAGGAAATCTATAATCTGGCGAAAAGCTTTACGGATCTGGGGGTAAATAAACTGCGCCTGACCGGTGGTGAGCCGCTGGTGCGTAAAGGTGTACTCGGGCTGATTGAAAAAATGGGTCAGTTGCCGGCTGAGTTGCTGATCACCACCAACGGATCGCAGCTGCCAAAAATGGCGAAAGACCTGAAACGTTTTGGCGTTGACCGCCTTAACATCAGTCTGGACAGCCTGCAGAGAGATAAATTCCAGCGTTTAACCCGCAGTGACCGCTTGCATCAGGTGCTGGCGGGTATCGATGCTGCCTGTGAGGCCGGGTTTAACGGCATTAAGCTCAATGCTGTGGTACTGAAAGGCCGTAACGATGATGAAGTGGTCGATCTGGTGGAGTTTGCCCGTGACCGGGAGATCGACATTACCTTCATCGAAGAAATGCCTCTGGGGGCAATCACTGAGCACGACCGTGCTGAGTCATATTGTTCCAGTGATGAAATTCTGGAAATGCTGAACAAAGAATATGATCTGCTTTCCAGCACTGAAAAACCGGCGGACCTTCCAAGTATTACCGGATGAGTGACAGCCGCAGTAAGGTTGGCTTTATTTCACCGCACAGCCACAATTTCTGTGGTGAATGTAACCGGGTGCGGGTGACCGTTGAGGGGCGCCTGCTGCTTTGCCTGGGGAATGAGCACTCTATGGATCTGCGCGAAGTGATGCGCAGCCATCCGGGCGATAATGAGCTTCTTAAACAGAAACTGATAGAGTCGATGGATCTGAAGCCGGAACGGCATTACTTTGATCTGGAAGCTGAGCCGCAGATTGTCCGCTTCATGAACATGACTGGCGGCTGATTCAGCCGCGCACCAGTGCCGGGAGACGTCGCGGCACCGGGCTTTTCTTTACGATAGCACTGCTGGTTTCGGCCAGTTCCACAATGTGATTCAGCTGTTCGTCCAGATCGCCGATTGAGCGTAATACCAGACGTATTATAAAACAGTCTTCCCCGTTACTTTGTCGCATTCGATACACGCAGGCATGGCTGTCAGGCGCTTTTCTAACTGATGTAACTGCCCGGGCAGGGGCTTTACCCTGACCAGTGATGTCAGCGTAAACCCGAGTTTTTCAAGATTTACCTCGATGGTGTAACGGCTTATCACGCCGTGTTCTTCCAGTCTTTTATACGTTCAGTGATACTTGGCGCAGACATGCCTATCTGGCTGGCTAATGTGCTGACTGGCTGGCGTGCATTTTCGGCAAGTAGGTTGATGATTTCAATATCGATGCCGTCAGGAGTAAATGTCTTTGATGATGAAGGCATATCGTAATTTTTCCGTGAAAGATAAAGTTATAAGCTGAATTTGCCTGTGTTTATTTATAGATGATTTTTGGCAGGCGTAAACTGTTTCTTGTGTTCAAGCAGTTTGATCGGGTGTGAGAGATGAATTTAAACCGCAGGCAAACCGGTGTTATAGAAATGGTTCTGGCGATGGGGCTTTCCGGTACGCTGGGATTCTTCGTGGTAGAGGCTGATTTACCCGTCTGGAACATTGTGTTTTTCCGCTGCGTCTTTGCGCTTTTCGGGCTGGGGCTTTACTGCTGGTGGCGGGGATTTCTCAGCCCGTGGCCGTTGCGGGGTCGTAATCTGTTGTTTGCGTCACTGGCAGGTGTGGCGCTGGTGGCTAACTGGCTGCTGCTGTTCGGCTCTTATCAGTATGCGTCGATCTCACTTTCTACGGCGGTTTATCATACTCAGCCATTTTTCTTATTGTTGTTAGCGCGGGTTTTATTTGCGGAAACCTTTGATCTTAAAAACTCCCCTGGTATCTGTTTGCGTTCACCGGATTGCTACTGATTATCGAGTTTCGCTGGAGTGGATTGGCTGATTCAGAACAGTTTCTTGGCTTTCTGATGGCGCTGGGGCGGCAGTTCTGTATGCCCTCACGACGCTACTTACCCGGAGGGTTTCAGATGTCCGGCCGGAAGTAATTGCACTGTTACATGTGTTTATCGGTGCGTTGCTGCTGTGGCCGGTACTGGATACGGCTGACTTACCGGTGCTGGCTGAGCAGTGGGGCTATCTGGCGGTGCTGGGGCTGGTGCATACCTGCATGATGTATATCTTTCTGTATTCCGCTTACCAGAAGTTACCTGTAGCGCTGATTGCCATTCTTGCCTTTCTGTATCCGGCGATTGCCATCATGGTGGATTATCTGGTTTATGATCAGTTGTTAAGCGTTTCTCAGTGGTTGGGTGTTGCTGCAATTTTACTGTCGGCAGCGGCGATGAATGCGAACTGGTCGCCCTTAAAGTGGCGGCAGGCCTGAGTTGCGAATTTTTCGGGGAGTTCGGGGCATTTTATGACGAAAGGTTGGCAAAAGAACAAAGAAATGGACTGAAATTTCTGGCGTCTCGCGGTAAAATAGGCTGTTTAAGTTTGTAGTTCGCTGAGGAGCCTTAATGGCCGAGTCTAACACCCCGAATGATCCGTATCAGAATATTCGTCCGTATCATGACAGGGAAGTAAATCTTGTTCTGAATAAGCTGATCCGTAACGATGAGTTTATTTCGGCAATTACCCGTTACCAGTTTCCGAAGCTGGCATCCTGGCTGGGTTTTGTGCTGAAGCCGGCTATCCGTATTTTTCTGGCTCAGAAAACGGATGAAATCAAAACCATCGCGGATTTTCAGGGCCTGGTTGCCGGTTATATGGAAAAATGATCAGCCGGACCACCACCCGCCTGAGCTGTTCCGGATTTGAAAACCTCGACAGCGATGAAGCTTATCTGTTTATCTCCAATCACCGTGATATCGCGATGGACCCGGCATTTGTGAACTGGGTGCTGCATCAGAATAACCTGGATACTGTGCGTATTGCGATTGGCGACAACCTGTTGCGTAAGCCTTATGTGTCTGACCTGATGCGTCTGAACAAAAGCTTTATTGTGAACCGTTCGGCAAAAGGCCGTGAAGTGTTAACGGCGCTGGGTCAGCTGTCTGCCTATATTGATCATTCACTGGTGCAGGATGAGCACAGTGTGTGGATTGCGCAGCGTGAAGGCCGGGCCAAAGACGGCAATGATGCGACTGATCCGGCTATCCTGAAAATGTTCTATATGTCGCACCGTAAAGAGCGTTCGTTTAAAGAGTTTCTGGACCGGATCAACATTGTGCCGGTTTCTATTTCCTACGAGTACGATCCCTGCGATTCTGCCAAAGCGAATGAGTTGTCTGCTAAACAGCAGGACGGCAATTACGAGAAAGGCCAGTACGAAGATATTGAAAGCATTGTGCAGGGCATTACCGGGAATAAAGGGCATGTCCATGTAGCTTTCGGAAATGTGATCCGGGACATTGAAACGCCGGAAGAACTGGCTGCAGAGATTGATCGCCAGATTATTGAAAACTATTATTTGCACCCTTCCAATCTGATTGCTGCCGGTGAAGACAGCGCAGAAGCGTCATCGCAGGACCGTAATCAGTTTGAAGAGCGTTTGCAGGGATTGGAGCCGACTGCCGCGGAGATTCTGCGTCAGATGTATGCCAACCCGGTTAAGAATAAACATACCCTGCAGGAGGGTGTATGACAGGTTTGACTCATCTTGATGAGAACGGGCACGCCAACATGGTGGATGTGTCTGAAAAGGCAGTAACCAGCCGCGAAGCGACTGCTCAGGCGGTGGTGAAGATGTTGCCGGAAACCCTGCATATGATCACTGCCGGTGAGCATAAGAAAGGTGACGTAATTGCTGTTGCCCGCATTGCCGGTATTCAGGCAGCCAAGCGTTGTGCTGATCTGATTCCTCTGTGTCACCCGCTGATGCTGAGTAAGGTTAAAGTGGAGCTGACACCCCGTCCGGAAGACAGCTGCATTGTCATTCATGCGACCTGTAAACTTGCTGGCCAGACCGGTGTCGAAATGGAAGCGCTGACCGCAGCGTCAGTTGCAGGCCTGACTATCTATGACATGTGTAAAGCTGTGGATAAAGGCATGGTAATGTCTGACGTAATGTTGCTGGAAAAGAAAGGCGGCAAAAGCGGACACTGGCAGGCTGACGTTTAATATCTTTCAAGGAATTCACTATCGTGACCGCTGAGCAAATGTCTCATACCGAGTCGGCATCGGTTTTATCCTATATTCGTGCCGGCTTGTTTTATGCTGTGTTTTACCCGGTAATGTTTATCTATTCGCTGTTTTGCGTGTGTGTGGGCTGGGCGTTGCCATTTCGGGCAAGATTCCGGCTTATTACAGTGATTAATTACTTCTGTATGTTTTGGTTGCGGGTCACCTGTGGCGTTAAGGTCGAAATTGAGGGGCGTGAGAACCTGCCAAGAGACGGTGCTTATGTGGTCGTGGCTAACCACTCCAGTGAGTGGGAAACCTTCTTCTTACAGACCCTGGTTCGTCCGCAGTGTACGGTACTGAAACAGGAGCTGTTGCGTATCCCGGGATTTGGCTGGGCTTTGGGCATGTTAAAGCCAATTGCGCTGGATCGCAGCAAGCGTCGCGGCGCGCTGAAGCAGCTGATTACCCAGGGTAAAGAGCGGTTACAGGAAGGTATTAATATTGTCATCTTTCCGCAGGGAACCCGTTTGCCGGTAGGTCAGTTAGGGAAATTCAACAAGGGTGGTGCCATGCTGGCGGCGGCGAATAATGTGCCGCTGGTGCCGCTGGTCCATGATGCAGGTTTGTACTGGCCGGGTAAAAGCTTTGTGAAACGGCCGGGCACGGTGAAGGTGATAATCGGTAAGCCGGTTGAGCTTGAAGAGCCGACTGTTGATGCGCTGCATGATCCCTCTGTGGAATGGATGGAGGCGCAGCTGAGAGCGCTGAAGGTCGTCGACTGAAGATAAAAATAAACCCCGCACTGGCGGGGTTTTTATGTCCTGCAAAACGTTACAGGTCGTTTATTTCTCTGTTGAACTGATACTTTTTCGAGGTGACGTATCCTTCCATACCTCTTAGTTTCTTATCCAGTGCCTGTAAGCGTTCATGAATGTCCCTGAGGCGCTCGCTGGCGGGCTTTTGATAATGGAACAGTCCGTTATCATGGTGTGGTTGCCGGCGAGTGCTTGATTGGCTTGCAGGGCGTTTAGCCAGTAAGAAAATGCCTGCAATGTAGGCGATTACAAACAGCTGAGAGACAAAGATAAACAGGCTGATTGCAATCAGTCGGGCTACCCAGACCGGAATTTCAAAGTATTCCGCCAGTCCTGTGCAGACCCCGGCCAGCGGGCCGCGTTTAGGGTTGCGGTAGAGGTTACGGTTGTAACCGTTAGCTTTGTTGGCTGTATTGTCCTGCATAATGATCTCCTGATCAGTGCTTTTCCCGTCGCCAGCCCTGATGCTGGTCGTCGAGAATGCGTTCCAGGCTGTCTATTCGCTGCTCCAGCCCTTCTATTGTATGAGTGAGGCTTGCCATCAGATGCTGGTCATCCTCTGAAAGCCCCGGTTGGATTTGTGCTTGCTCCAGTAATGCAGTATCAGCCACAGGGGGCGACGATACTGAGGAATATGACGGAGGGCACAAAGAAAAACGCCATTGCTGTCATCGTCTGTTCGCCTATTCAGCTTTGTTTTTGATTTTGTTCTTAATTGCGTCCAGCTCGCGTTCAATGTCATCTGCCGCCGCCAGATCGTTAATTTCGTCCGCCAGGCTGGCTTTCTGGGTTTTCCCAGGTCGTATGATTCTACCTGGCCTTCCAGGTCGTCCAGCCGACGTTCGTACTGTTCAAACTTCTCAAATGCACGGTTAAGGGTTTCCCGGTTGGTTTTCTTGCGGATTTCCAGACGGGACTTGCCGGTTTGCTCCCGTACCAGCAGTTCTTTCTGCTTGGCTTTGGCGCTGGCGAGTTTTTCCTGAAGCTGGCTGATTTCGTCATTGAGTACATCAAGCTGTTCGCTCAGGAAGCTTAGTTCATCATTACCGGCTTCGACTGCTTCTTCAGCGCGGCGCTTTTCGATCAGTGCGCCTTTTGCCAGATCTTCCCGGCCTTTGCTGATGGCCAGCTCAGTTTTGCTTAGCCAGTCGCTGGCTTCTTCACGGAGCATCTGAATACGGCGCTCCAGTTCTTTTTATCGGCGATAATTTTTGCGGATGTGCTGCGTACTTCGATCAGGGTGTCTTCCATTTCCTGAATCATCTGGCGGATCATTTTTTAGGATCTTCAGCGCGGTCCAGTAACGATGTCAGGTTGGCGTTTACGATGTCCTGAAAGCGGGAAAAATGCCCATGGTTATCTCCTTAATTGTCTTGCCTGAAATATGAGTTCTACTCTGTCTATAGCGAGTTGCGTGCCAATTATTCGAAAACTCTCTTAACTATCTGATAATTAATAGATTTACTTTGTGGGTAAAATTATATGGTTGTTATTATTTTGCTTAATTGGCTAGTATTGAGTTTATTAAGCTAATCATGTGGTTTATTTGGCTATGGATATTCCTGCAATTATTGGTGAATCGACACTTTTGGATCTGGCGCTGGAGCGGTTAAGTCTCGTGGCACCGCTGCATAAGCCGGTGCTGATTATCGGTGAACGTGGAACGGGGAAGGAGTTAATGGCGCAGCGTCTGCATTACTTGTCAGAACGTTGGGATCAGGCCTTTATTAAACTAAATTGTGCGGCGCTGAGTGAGTCATTGCTGGAGTCGGCATTATTTGGTCATGAAGTGGGGGCGTTTACCGGCGCCAATAAGCAGGTTAAAGGCTGTTTTGAGCGGGCTCATGAGGGAACCTTGTTTCTGGATGAGCTGGCAACGGCTTCGTTGCGGGTGCAGGAAAAGCTGCTGCGGGCGATCGAATACGGCGAGATTGAACGGTTAGGCGGGCAGGAAACTTTGCAGGTGAATGTGCGGGTAGTAGCTGCGACGAATGCTGATTTACCTGCGCTGGCTGATAAGGGTGAGTTTCGTGCTGACTTGCTGGATCGACTGGCTTTTGATGTGTTGCATTTGCCGCCGCTCAGATTACGGGAAGGTGATGCGCTGTTGCTGGCGGAAAGTTTTGCGATGGCTATGTGCCGGGAGCTGGACCGTCCAGTGTTTGCTGGCTTTTCTGTTGCAGCAAAGAAGCAGTTGCAGGGGTATAAATGGCCTGGAAATATCCGGGAGCTGAAGAATGCTGTTGAGCGCAGTGTATACCGGCATCAGGATTATGAGCAGCCTTTGCCTGAAATTGTCACGGATCCGTTTTCTTCGCCCTGGAGTGAGTTTGAGTCGGAGGCTAAAAGCGAACCGGTGAGTATTCCGGTCAGTGATTCGGTCGGGTCTGCGGGTTCTGGCTTGGCTGGTGCTAGTGAGCCTGAAGAGGCTGTGGGGGATATTAAGGCGCAGGTGGCAGAGTTTGAGCAGCGCTTAATTAGCAGGGCGTTAAGGTTTAATCACTTTCAGCAAAAACATACCGCTGAAAGTCTGGGTTTGACGTATCATCAGTTGCGGGCGTATTTGCGGAAGTATCCACAGTTGTTATCTGATCGGTGAGTTTGGGGTGTTTCGGGCGAAAAAACGGGGCTGTTGCCCCGTTTTATATATACGTGTGCGGATTTAGCCGTCCATCTTCTGGAATACCAGAGTGGAGTTGGTTCCGCCAAAACCGAAGCTGTTAGACATAACACGCTGCAGATCAACGTTGTCTTTGCGTTCGGTAACAACTGGCATGCCTTCGGCAGCTGGATCCAGTTCTTCTACGTTAGCAGATGCGCAGATGAAGTTGTTCTCCATCATCAGCAGGCTGTAGATTGCTTCCTGAACACCGGTAGCGCCCAGAGAGTGGCCTGTCAGTGACTTAGTGGAGCTGACTGGAGGCATGTCGTCACCAAAGGTGGACTTCATGGCTTTCAGTTCCTGGATGTCACCGGCAGGTGTGGATGTACCGTGAGAGTTGATGTAGTCAATGTTACCTTCAACGGTGCTCATTGCCTGTTCCATGCAGCGCTGTGCGCCTTCGCCGGAAGGGGCAACCATGTCGTAACCGTCGGAGGTTGCGCCGTAGCCTACCAGTTCTGCGTAGATTTTCGCGCCACGGGCTTTAGCGTGTTCGTAGTCTTCCAGTACCAGCATGCCGCCACCGCCGGCGATTACGAAGCCGTCACGGTTGGCGTCGTATGCGCGGGATGCTTTTTCCGGCGTGTCGTTGTATTTGCTGGACAGTGCGCCCATCGCATCAAACATGACGCTCAAAGACCAGTGAAGTTCTTCACCGCCACCGGCAAATACGATGTCCTGCTTACCCAGCTGGATCTGTTCCATTGCGTTGCCGATACAGTGTGCACTGGTGGCGCAGGCAGAAGTGATTGAGTAGTTTACGCCCTTGATCTTGAATGGCGTTGCCAGACATGCGGAAACCGTGCTGCCCATGGTGCGGGTTACGCGGTAAGGGCCTACACGGCGAACACCTTTGCTGCGCAGAACGTCGGCAGTTTCAACGATGTCGGCTGAAGATGCGCCGCCGGAGCCTGCGATCAGACCTGTGCGGACGTTGGATACCTGTTCTTCGGTCAGGCCGGCATCTTTGATAGCCTGATCCATAGAAAGGTAGGCGTATGCAGCAGCATCACCCATGAAGCGAACCAGTTTGCGGTCGATCAGGTCGCTATAATCCAGATCAATGCTACCGGCGACATGGCTGCGGAAGCCCATCTCCTTATATTCTTCCTGGAACTTGATACCTGAACGGCCCTGTTGCAGTGAATCTAAGACGGTTTCTTTATCTGTTCCCAGACAAGAAACGATACCCATTCCGGTAACTACGACGCGTCTCATAGGATGCCTCTCTGTATTACTCGTAAATTGTGTTTAGCCTGCCTTCAGTTAAAGGCAGGCTGTGAAGAGTTGCTGGTGATCCGCAATCAGAAATTGTCGGTAGACGTGAACAGGCCTACACGCAGGTCGGTGGCGCTGTAGATGTCGCGTCCGTCAACCGAAACGGTTCCGTCAGCAATACCCATAACCAGTTTGCGCTCGATAACGCGCTTCAGGTCGATGGTGTAAGTAACTTTTTAGCTGTCGGCAGGATCTGACCGGTGAATTTCACTTCGCCTGATCCCAATGCGCGACCGCGACCCAGGTTACCGCGCCAGCCCAGGTAGAAGCCTACCAGCTGCCACATTGCATCCAGGCCTAAGCAGCCAGGCATAACAGGGTCAGTTGGGAAGTGGCACTGGAAGAACCACAGATCCGGGTGGATATCGAGTTCAGCAATGATCTGGCCTTTGCCGTATTTGCCGCCTTCGGAGCTGATATTGATGATGCGGTCCATCATCAGCATGTTGTCAATCGGGAGTCGGGCGTTACCTGGGCCGAACATCTCACCGTGACCACATGACAGCAGTTCGTCACGGTTAAAAGAAGAAGGTTTAGTCATTTGAACTGTAGATCCGTAAATTGAAGCTAAAATATCGGCTGATTATACCGGCTAAACTCGCCAGTATCACGGGTTGAATTGCTAAAAACCGTATTATTGCTGTTGTGCAGCATAAATGAGAATTATTATTGCAATTAAGTGCTTGCCGGAGTTGCCTGTCAGTTTAGTCAGGCCTCCTGCGTGAGGAGGCCTGAAGCTGATCAGCTTTTCCGTTTGACGGCAAGATCTGCCAGTTGAATCATGGTTGCCTTGAAGGAGGTGTCAGGCAGGGCGTCCAGTGCTGCAATGGCCTGATCTGCCTGCTGGTATGCCTGGCTGCGGGCATATTCAATGGCACCGGTGTCGTGAACGATGTCCAGTACCGGCTGTAAGTCGTCGAGACCGCCTTTGCGGATGGCTTTGCGGATCAGCTTGCGCTGTTCGTCGGTGCCTTCTCGCATGGCGTGAATTAGTGGCAGTGTGGCTTTGCCTTCGGCCAGGTCGTCGCCGACGTTTTTACCCATTTCTTCAGCGGTGCTCAGGTAGTCCATTACGTCATCGATGATCTGGAAAGCGATACCGATATGGCGACCAAACAGTCGCAGAGCTTCCTGTTGTTCTTTATCCGCACCGGCCAGGATGGCGCCGGATTCTGTGGCAGCTTCAAACAGCATGGCGGTTTTGCCCAGAATAACCTGCATGTAGGCTTCTTCTGTGGTATCCGGATTCTTCGCGTTCAGCAGCTGCAGCACTTCGCCTTCTGCAATGATGTTGGTGGCGTCGGAAATAACTTTCATTATTTCCATGTTGTTCAGCTCAACCATTATCTGGAATGCGCGAGAATACAGGAAGTCACCAACCAGTACGCTGGGAGCGTTACCCCATTTTGCATTGGCTGTTGAGTTGCCGCGACGTAAATCTGAGTTGTCGACTACGTCATCGTGCAGCAGGGTTGCGGTATGAATGAATTCAATGACGGCAGCCAGTGAAATGTGTTGCTCGCCTTTATAGTTGGCGGCATTAGCTGCCAGTAATACCAGCAGCGGACGAATCCGCTTGCCACCGCTTTCTACAATGTAGTGACCAATCTTTTCGACTAGCGGAACACCTGAGTGCAAGTGGTTGATTATGTAGTCATTTACCGCTTCAAACTGCGGTTCGATAAGAGGGTTTAGCTGATGTGGCTGCATGTCGCATAGTATTATTGATACGGAAGTTAGGCCAGCATGCTAGGGGGTTGAATAGCAGTGTCAAGAAAAGCCTCCGGGTAAGCAGTAATGGGCTTGTGGTTGTAGATTGACTTGTATATAATCTCGCGCCCTAACCCATCCAAATTCGCTCCCTATTATATGGCGCTGCCATTAGAAATAGGCTTCTTACAAACAGTAGCAGGGCGGGTTTTAAACCGGAGAAAGAAATGTACGCAGTAATCGTGAGCGGCGGTAAGCAATACCGTGTTCAAGAAGGTCAGACGCTGAAAGTTGAAAAGTTGCACGCTGAAGCAGGTGCAAACGTTGAATTCGATCGCGTTTTACTGGTAGCAGATGGCGACGACGTTAAAATCGGCGCTCCAGTTGTAGCTGGTGCTAAAGTTGTTGGTGAGATCGTTGATCACGGCCGCGCTAAGAAAGTTCATATCATGAAGTTCAAGCGTCGTAAGCATCACATGAAGCAGATGGGTCACCGTCAGCACTTCACCGAAGTTAAAATTACTGGCATCAACGCCTAATAACCTGGATAGGAGACTGACAGATGGCTCATAAGAAGGCAGCAGGTAGTACGCGTAACGGTCGCGATTCCGAGTCGAAACGCTTAGGTGTTAAGCGTTACGGTGGTCAGGTTGTTGCGGCTGGTAACATCCTGGTTCGTCAGCGCGGTACTAAGTTCCACGCTGGTGAAAACGTAGGTATCGGCAAAGACCACACTCTGTTTGCAAAAGCAGACGGTGTTGTGAAATTTGTTGTTAAAGGCCCGCAAAAGCGTAAGTACATCACGATCGAAACCGCTTAATCGAGCTTTAAACGTATTTAAAAAGCTCCGCCGCGGCGGGGCTTTTTTATGTCTTGTGTGTATGGATAGCGAATTAGCTGCTTAATTGGAAGGGCGGCAGTATATTGTAATGATGATGTCTGATGGCGTGCTGTTGAAAGGGTTTCTGTGGAAGTGTTTTCAACAGTGAGTTAAGAGACATCCGGTCCTGAACGGAGGGGTGAAGAATGAAGTTTGTAGATGAAGCCAGTATAACCATTGAAGCAGGAAAGGGCGGCAATGGTTGCATGAGTTTTCGCCGTGAGAAGTTTGTAGCTAAAGGTGGTCCTGACGGCGGTGACGGTGGTGACGGCGGATCGGTGTATGCCGAGGCGGATGATTCGCTGAATACGCTGATCGATTACCGCTTTCAGCCTCGCTATAAGGCTGAAAACGGCCAGAATGGTATGAGCCGTAACTGTACTGGTGCGAAAGGTGAAGACCTGATTCTCAAAGTGCCGGTAGGGACCACAATTGTTGATGTGGATACTGATGAGGTGCTGGCGGACCTGACTAAAATCGGTCAGGTTGAGAAAGTGGCTCAGGGTGGTTTCCATGGCTTGGGTAACACCCGTTATAAAAGCAGTGTGAACCGCGCACCCCGTCAAACGACGAATGGCAGCATGGGTGAAACCCGTAACGTCAAGCTTGAGCTGAAAGTGTTGGCGGATGTTGGTCTGTTGGGCTTGCCGAATGCCGGTAAGTCTACTTTCATCCGTTCGGTATCGGCGGCGAAGCCTAAGGTGGCAAATTATCCGTTTACTACTCTTGTGCCGAACCTGGGTGTGGTGCGTACAGAAAAGCATCGCAGCTTTGTGATTGCGGATATTCCTGGAATTATTGAAGGTGCAGCTGAAGGTGCCGGTCTTGGTATTCGTTTCCTGAAGCATCTGGCCCGTAACCGTATTCTTTACAGTTGGTTGATATGGCGCCCTGGGATGAGTTGACACCGCCGGAAGCTGCGCAGGTAATTGCCAATGAGCTGGAGAAGTTCAGTCCGACTCTGGCTGATCAGGAGCGCTGGCTGGTGCTGAATAAGCTGGATATGGTACCGGAAGATGAGCGTGAAGAGCGTTGTCAGGCGGTGGTTGATGCGCTGGGCTGGGAAGGGCCGGTGTATCGGATTTCCGCGCTGAATAAAGAGGGTACGCAGGCGCTGGTGCAGGATATTCAGCGTTATCTGGATGCTCGGGCTGAGGCATTGCTTGAAGATCCTGAACTGGCTGAAGAAGAGGCGACTGTTCGCCGGATGATTGATAGGGAAGGTCGTGAGCGCATTGAGCAGATGCGTGAAGAAGCGCGCGCCAGACGCCGTAATGATGATGGTCTGGATGACGATGACTTTGATGACGACGATTACGATGTTGAAGTGGAATACGTGCGGGAGTAAATGGTGAGCGAAGCGCGCAGTAAGCTTGGTAAAACACGTCGCTGGGTAGTGAAGATCGGCAGTGCGCTGCTGACCAACGACGGTGAGGGGCTTGATCAGGCGGCGATTTCACGCTGGGTTGATCAGTTGGCGCAGTTGAAGCGCGATGGTGTGGAAATTGTGCTGGTTTCATCCGGTTCTATTGCTGAGGGCATGACCCGGTTGGGTTGGTCTGAGCGACCCCATGAGGTGTATAAGCTTCAGGCGGCTGCGGCTGTAGGGCAGATGGGCCTGGTTCAGGCATACGAGTCGAACTTTCAGCGTCATGATACCCATGCGGCACAGGTGTTGCTGACCCATGAAGATCACTCTAATCGCAAGCGTTATTTGAATGCGCAGGCGACCCTGCGAACCCTGATCTCAATGGGGGTTGTACCGGTCGTGAATGAAAACGATACGGTTGTAACTAAAGAGATTCGTTTCGGTGATAACGATACATTAGGGGCGCTGGTTGCAAACCTGGTTGAGGCGGATGCACTGATTCTGCTGACCGATCAGAAAGGATTGTTTACTGCTGATCCCCGTCATGATCCGGACGCTACTTTGATTTCTGAAGCCCGTTCAGGTGATCAGTCTCTTGAGGCGATGGCCGGTGACGGTGGTAAGTTAGGTCGTGGTGGTATGGCGACCAAGGTGCGGGCAGCGAAGCTGGCGGCCCGTTCCGGTGCGTTGACGGTGATTGCCAGTGGTCGTGAAGATGATGTACTGCTGCGACTGAAAGCGGCTGAGGATCTCGGAACTTTGCTGGTGCCTGAGCAAACTCCCATGGCAGCGCGTAAGCAGTGGATTGCCGGGCATCTGCAGGCTCGCGGTATTCTGACGCTGGATGCTGGCGCGGTTAAAGCGCTGGTGTCAGGTGGTAAGAGTTTGCTGCCGGCTGGTGTAAAAGCGGTCGAAGGTGAGTTTTCCCGTGGAGAGATGGTTGTTCTGGTAGATGAGTCGGGTATGGTGATGGCTCGCGGTCTGGTGAATTACGGCATTGAAGATGCGGTGAGAATTATCGGTAAGCCGAGTGGTGAGATTGTAGAAGTACTTGGGTTTATGGGTGAAGAAGAGTTGGTTCACCGGGATAACCTGGTGCTGGCCTGATCCGTTTTCTGCTGTAAATAGCAGATATAAAAACCGGCATATGCCGGTTTTTTAATGCGTCAAAAGCGCTTATGAAGCCAGCTGCTTGATGCGGGCGTTCAGGCGGCTCTTGTTACGTGCAACCTGGTTCTTGTTGAACAGGCCTTTGTTTACTGCGCTGTCCATGATTGGCTGAGCAGTAACGAAAGCAGCAGTTGCAGCAGCGTGGTCGCCAGATTCGATAGCTGCAGTTACTTTCTTAACGTAGGTGCGAACCATGGAACGCAGGCTAGCGTTATGTTGACGGCGCTTCTCAGCTTGACGAGCGCGTTTGCGGGATCCTGCGGAATTTGCCACGATCCGACTCCTTTAATATATAAATTCAAATTACCCGGCAAATGACCCTGCTAAAAGGGAGGTGCCGGCATCGTTTTTTGAGACGCGAAATTATTCCTGTTTGTGGGTCGTCTGTCAATAAATGCAGCAATTTAATTATTGAGACGTTATCATCGGACGGAAATTTTTGACTCAACAGGGCTATAACTTGAGTAACAGCAAGGAAAAGCAGGATTCAGCGGCGCAAAAAGCGCTTCGCCAGGTTTATTGCGCTCCAGTGCGGTAGTGGGGGTGATGACCATGCTATCACGGGTATTGGGGTTAGTACGTGATGTGGTGGTGGCAAATTTTTTGGTGCCGGCAGTGGTGCTGATGCGTTTTTGTAGCTTTTAAAATTCCGAATTTTTACGTCGCTTGTTTGCTGAGGGGCTTTTCTCAGGCGTTTGTGCCTGTGCTGTCGGAATACCGTTCACAGCAGGATAAAGCGGCAGTTAAGGCGCTAGTTGACCGGGTAACCGGCACGCTTGGGCTGGTGTTAATGCTGGTAACGGCGTTGGGTGTATTGGGTGCGCCGGTGCTGGCGATGATTTTTGCACCGGGGTTTTACCTGCAGGGTGGCGAGCGTTACGACCTGGTAGTCGATATGCTACGTCTGACCTTCCCTTATTTGTTGCTGATTTCTTTAACTGCGCTGGCAGGCAGTGTGCTTAATAGTTATGAGCGTTTTGCTGTACCTGCGTTCACGCCGGTTTTACTGAATTTATCCCTTATAGGTGCGGCCATCTGGCTTCAGCCTGTGTTTGATCAGCCGGTCATGGCGCTGGCGCTTGGGGTGTTGATTGCCGGTTGTGTGCAGTTGTTGTTCCAGATGCCGTTTCTGTGGCGCCTTCAGTTGCTGCCCCGTCCCCGGGTGGACCGGCATCATGAAGGGGTAAAGCGGATAATGGTGCTGATGATCCCGGCGTTGTTTGGTGTGTCGGTCAGTCAGATTAACCTGTTGCTGGATACTCTGCTGGCGTCGTTCCTGCAAACCGGTAGTGTGTCCTGGCTGTATTATTCCGACCGTCTGGCAGAGTTGCCTTTGGGTGTTTTTGGTATCGCTATCGCCACGGTAATTTTGCCGAGCCTGTCACGTAAGCATGCAGAGAAGTCTACTGAGCACTTTGCCAAAACCCTGGATTGGGCGGTGCGGATGGTGCTGCTGATTGGTGTGCCAGCGGCGCTGGCGTTGCTGGTGCTGGCTGAACCGCTGATCGCGACGTTGTTCCATTACGGCGAAATGCAGGACCGGGATGTGATGATGGCGGCGATGAGTCTGCGGGCTTATGCCTGTGGCCTGATCGCATTCATGCTGATTAAGGTGTTGGCGCCAGGGTACTTCTCCCGGCAGGATACTAAAACACCGGTAAGGATCGGGATCGTAGCAATGGTCGTGAATATGGCGCTGAATCTGGCGCTTATCGGCCCGCTTGCTCATGTGGGGCTGGCGCTGGCGACGACGTTGTCGGCTTTCCTGAATGCCGGGTTGTTGTTAAGAGGGCTGCGCCGGGATGGTGTGTTTGTCTGGCAGGACGGCTGGGGGCTGATGGCGGTTCGAATTTTGCTGGCAAATGGTCTGATGGTCGGGTTGTTGTACTGGTTGGTCGCTGATGCTGCTTTGTGGCTGGAGTTCACTTTGTGGCAGCGGGTAGGTCAGATGGCTATGCTGGTCGGGCTGGGTGTTTTGATCTATCTGGTCACTTTGTTAGTCACTGGGCTAAGAATGCGTCATTTACGGCCCTGAAAATGCCGAAAAATAGTCAGTCCGCAGAGTACTCCGGGACGGCTATCTGGGGTATAATTCCGCGCTGATTTTTGCTACTGATGAGTTGATCGCTGTTTATGGAACTGATTCGAGGCCTGCACAATCTCCGTGATACGCACCGTGACTGCGTCGCGACGATTGGTAATTTTGACGGTGTACATCTGGGACACCGCCAGGTGCTGGCTCAGTTACAGCGTAAAGCTGCTGAGCTGCAGCTGCCATCAGTGGTTATTATCTTTGAGCCTCAGCCTCAGGAGTTTTTCTGTGGTGATAAGGCGCTGCCCCGGGTAACGCGCTTTGGAGAAAAGTACGTCTGCTGGAACAGCAGGGCGTCGATCGGGTTGTGTGCCTGACTTTTAATGAGCGCTTGCGTGCTATGACGGCTGAGGCTTTTGTGCAGCAGTTGTTGCTTAATGGTCTGGCGATTAAGCATCTGGTCGTGGGCGATGATTTTAGGTTTGGCTGTGACCGTGCCGGGGATTACCAGATGCTCTGTGAAAGTGGCAGAACACATGGTTTCAGTGTTGAAAATACAGCTACCTTCGATGTCGATGGCGAGCGGGTCAGCAGTACCCGAATCCGTAAAGCACTGGCTGAAAATCAGCTGGCGCTGAGCAGCCGTTTACTGGGGCGTAATTACCGGGTAACTGGACGGGTGATGCACGGCCAGGCACTGGGGCGTCAGTTGGGTGTACCGACAGCCAATGTGCGGATGCACCGTTTCCCATGCCCGCTGCGCGGTGTATATGCCGTGAATGCTCATCTCGGTGATGGCCAGGTGTTGCAGGGCGTGTGTAACGTAGGCATGCGGCCAACAGTAAACGGCACTAAGCCTGTGCTGGAAGCACACCTTTTGATTTTTCAGGCGATCTGTATGGCCGCCTGCTAAGCGTAGAATTTAAACATTTCATCCGTGGCGAGCAAAAATTCAACGGCCTGGATGAACTGAAAGCACAGATTTTTGCAGATATAGATGCTGCCCATGCTTTTTTGCCGGCAGTCATTAAAACCGAATTAACAGATATCTTAATCAGGCCATAAGGTTCTGAAGAGAATAAACAGAGATCCAGAAGCGATACCACGATGACCGATTACAAAGCGACTTTGAACTTGCCGGAAACGGCCTTTCCTATGCGTGGCAATCTGGCTCAGAAAGAGCCGCAGATGCTGAAACAATGGCAGAAGATGGATCTGTATCAAAAGATTCGTCAGGTCAGCGCAGGTCGCGATAAATTCATTCTGCATGACGGCCCTCCGTATGCGAACGGTGATATTCACATCGGCCACGCGGTTAACAAAATTCTGAAAGATATCATTGTTAAGTCCCGTACACTGGACGGTTATGATGTGCCTTACGTACCGGGCTGGGACTGTCACGGTCTGCCGATCGAGCACAACGTTGAGAAGAAACACGGTAAAGCCGGTGTAAAACTTTCTTTTCTGATTTTCGTAAGAAGTGCCGTGAATATGCAGCCCGTCAGGTAGACGGCCAGAAGAAAGATTTTATCCGTCTGGGTGTTTTGGGTGACTGGGAAAATCCGTACCTGACCATGAATTTCGGTACCGAAGCGAACATCATCCGTGCGCTGGGTAAGATTGCTGAAAACGGCCATCTGGTTAAAGGCTATAAGCCGGTTTACTGGAGTGTGGTGGGTGGTTCTGCACTGGCTGAAGCCGAAGTGGAATATCAGGATAAAACGTCTCTGGCGATCGATGTGCGTTTTGCACCGGTAGATGCAGAGGCATTCCTGGGCTGCTTTGAACAGCAGGGTGGTGAAGGTGAAGCGTCAGTCGTTATCTGGACGACAACGCCATGGACACTGCCGGCTAACCAGGCGGTTTCCTGAACGCTGAGCTGGATTATGTGCTGGTGCAGTGTGATGCTGGCGCCGGCGCTGAACGTCTGTTGCTGGCTGAAGCCCTGGTTGAAGAGACCATGGGTCGGTACGGCATCGAAGATTATCAGGTGGTTGGCCGCTGTAAAGGCCAGGCGCTGGAAGGTCAGATGCTGGCGCATCCGTTTTACGATCGTCAGGTACCTGTAATTCTGGGTGATCACGTCACCACTGATGCCGGTACCGGTGCGGTACATACTGCGCCTGACCACGGTGTGGAAGATTTTAACGTAGGCCGTGCCTACGATATCGGTACCCTGAATCTTGTTGCCGGTAACGGTGTATTTGTAGAAGCGGCCGGGGAGTTTGCCGGTGAGCACGTTTACAAAGTAGAAGACAAGATCGTAGCGGCCCTGGAAGCGAATAATCGTCTGGTTATCCAGAAGAAGTTTAATCACAGTTATCCACATTGCTGGCGGACCAAGACTCCGCTGATTTACCGTGCAACGCCGCAGTGGTTTATCAGCATGGAAAAAGAAGGCCTGAAGACTAAAGCGCTGGATGCTATCAAGCAGGTTGAGTGGTTCCCGGGCTGGGGGCAGAACCGTATTGAAGCGATGGTTGAACAGAGCCCTGACTGGTGTGTGTCCCGTCAGCGTACCTGGGGTGTACCAATTGCCCTGTTTGTAAATAAAAACACCGGTGAACTGCACCCGGAAACGCCGCGGCTGATCGAAGCGGTGGCACTGGAAGTTGAAAAGACCGGTATCGATGCCTGGTTCGATCTGGAAGCCGAATCTTTGCTGGGTGCTGAAGCGGATCAGTATGAAAAAGTGCTGGATACACTGGATGTATGGTTCGATTCAGGTGTAACTCACTACTCTGTTCTTGACCGTACTGAAGGCCTGGAATACCCGGCTAACATGTATCTGGAAGGGTCTGATCAGCACCGTGGCTGGTTCCAGTCTTCCCTGAAAACCGCGATTGCTATTAAAGGTACAGCGCCTTATAAGCAGGTGCTGACTCACGGTTTCACCGTTGACGGTGATGGCCGTAAGATGTCCAAGTCTGTGGGTAACGTAGTTTCTCCGCAGGAAGTGATGAATAAGTATGGCGCAGATATTCTGCGTCTGTGGGTTGCATCTACGGACTTCAGCTCTGAAATGACTGTGTCTGACGAGATCCTGAAGCGTACCGCCGATGCTTACCGCCGTATCCGTAATACTGCCCGCTTCCTGCTGTCTAACCTGAGCGGTTTTGATCCTAAGACCGATCTGGTTGCGCCGGAAGATATGGTAGCGCTGGATCGCTGGGCTGTAGACCGTACAGCTCAGCTGCAGGAAGAGCTGGTTGGTCATTATGATCAGTACCAGATGCTGCAGGTGTATCAGAAAGTGTCTCATTTCTGTTCACTGGATCTGGGTGGTTTCTATCTGGATATCATTAAGGACCGTCAGTACACCGCCAAGACCGATTCGGTTGCCCGTCGTTCCTGCCAGACTGCACTGTTCCATATTATGGAAGCACTGGTGCGCTGGGTTGCACCGATTCTGAGCTTTACCGCTGACGAAATCTGGCAGCAGATGCCGGGTGAGCGTGCTGAGTCTGTTCAGCTGACGACCTGGTATGAAGGATTGACTGATCTGAATGCTGATGCTGAGCTGGGGCGCGACTTCTGGCAGCAGGTGCTGGCAGTGAAAACGGCTGTGAATAAAGAGCTGGAAAATCAGCGTAATGCTGGCAATGTGGGCGGCAGTCTGGAAGCGGAAGTTACTCTGTTTTGCGCGCCTGAATTGCAGGCTCAGTTGGATAAACTGCAGGATGAACTGCGTTTTGTTCTGATTACCTCACAGGCGACTGTACGTCCGCTGGCTGAAGCCGGTGATGCTGTCGCGACTGAGCTTGAAGGTCTGAGCGTACAGGTTGTTAAATCAGAACAGGCTAAGTGTGACCGTTGCTGGCACCATCGTGAAGATGTGGGTCAGAATGCCGAGCATGAAACCCTGTGTGGCCGTTGTGTTGAGAATGTCAGCGGTGCTGGCGAACAGCGTAGTTTTGCTTAATCAGGCCGCGGATAACAGGAACACAGGATGACAATGTTTCGCTCTACAGCACTGGTGTGGCTATGGTTGGTGGCACTGGTGCTGGGTCTGGATCTGGTGACGAAAACCCTGGCAGATGATCTGCTGCCTTATGGTGTACCTCATCCGCAGCTGCCGGTTTTTGATCTTACTCTGTTATATAACAAGGGTGCTGCGTTCAGCTTTCTGGCGGATGCCGGTGGCTGGCAGCGCTGGTTCTTTACTGCTGTTGCCGTTGGGATGAGTGGTGTCTTGCTGGTGTGGATGTACCGTACACCCCGAAATCAGGTGTGGTTAGGCTGTGCTTTGGCACTGGTGATGGCCGGAGCCCTGGGTAATCTGTTTGACCGGGTTGTTTATGGGTATGTGATCGACTTCCTGTCTTTCCATTATCAGAATAAGTATTTCCCGGCATTTAACTTTGCCGATGTGGCGATATCCTGCGGTGCCTTCATGCTGATTGTGGATATGTTTCGTCAAGAATCAAAATAGTCCGGGCTGGGTTTAACCGAGTCCGGTAACAACTGGAGTGGTATATGTCTTCTTGTTCAATTGCTGAAAATAGCCGGGTTACGTTGCATTTCGCAATTAAACTGATGAACGGCCAGGTGGTAGATTCCAATTTTGATTCTGAGCCGGCGAGTTTCTCTATGGGCGATGGACAAATGCTGGAAGGCTTTGAGCGTGTGCTTCTGGGGCTGAGCAGTGGCGATGAAAAACAGTTTGAAATTCTGCCTGAGCAAGGGTTCGGTATGACCAATCCGAATAATATGCAGACATTCCCCGCAGCCAGTTTAAAGATATGGAACTTGAACCGGGTCTGGTGATCTCGTTCAGTGATGCCGGTAATGGTGAGTTACCGGGGTCGTCAGTGAGTTTAATGATGCTCAGGTAACAGTAGACTTTAATCACCCGCTGGCAGGGCAGACGCTGTTGTTTGATGTGAAAATTGTTGCAGTGGAATCTGCAGAGTAATCGTTTCTTTTCTAAATTCCTTTCTCCAGCAGCCATGATTGTCTGATGGCTGCTCCCTGACTGATCTTATACATCGCTGATAAGTGAATTTTCTGTTGCGTATCTGCGTGTGTGATCAGTATGTGGATCTTATAGCGGGTGCTTGTCTCGTTGTTAATAAGGTTCCGTTGTTGGTTTTTTCCAGCAAATAACGCTGTGTTGTGACTGGATTTTGTCCGTTTCTCAGTATCAGAAAGCTGCTTTCATCGGGTGTTAGCATTGCGCTGCAGCGACCCGCGTTGCAGTGCCGGTCAAATGGCCGGAGATACTCTGTTTTTAGAATGTCTTCAACACGGAATAACGCTTGCTGAGCCTGGGTAATCAGACGCTGCTGCTCACTGTGCCGGTCATTGGCATCCAGATGAAGCTGAATACTTTGCCAGCTGATACTGCTTAACCAGCCAATAACAGGTAGAAACAGTAGTAATGTGAACAGTACGGCACCCTGTTGAGTTGTTCGGATATTCATTTACCAGCAATCCTCAAGCGATGTGTTTTGGCTGTTCAGTAATGTTTTTTACCGTGCTGGCTGATGACCAGATCACCACAGGAATCCTTGATTTGTGTCCCCTGTCGCTGCGCAACCAGCTCGTAACTGTGTTGGTTAACGGAGAGGGCCTTTAGCTGGTAGCTTTCATGTTTCAATGTTTGGATATGGGGTGTATTGCAGACATTTTGCAGCTGGGACGGAATGGCCTGAGGGCTATATCTTCATAGCTTTGTAATGTCTTGTGGTAGAGGCTGAGCTCTGCTGCACAGGCCTGGAGTAGCTGTTTTGCCTGTTCTCTGTTTGCCGTTATCCGGTGCTGAACGTAAGAGGGATAGGCCAGCAACGTAAGGATGCTGATGATGGCCAGTGCAATGATGAGTTCAATGAAGCTAAAGCCGGTAAGTCTGTTTTTCATATGGATTACTCATTCTGTAAGCGGTTAAAGATCGGAATGACTGCACTGAAGGTTTGCCGGTAAGGTTCTGTGTTGTTGTGCAGAATCCGGCTGTTTGAACGGGTGGTTACTGTGACTTGTATGCTATGAATGCGTGTCGGATCGGTAATCTGATCTATCGGGAGATAGCGTTCCGGTCCCGGTGTGTTGTTTGTATTTTCTCCATAGAGAAATTGCAGTTGTTCAATATTTTCCAGTAAAGCCTGGGCGCGAGCTGTATCGTACCGACGATAGAGTGTGGGTATGCCGTTACTGAGTCGGAGTTCGTATGTGATCTGTACAACCCGGTATATTCGGGTGTGCATGGGATAGGCATGCAGCAGATGAGCAGAAATGTTGCTGCTGGCATTTTGGATTTGCTCATGATGAAGCTGGTTGTCTGATGCGTCAGTGATTGTAAATATGTCACTGTTTACGCAATTTGTGATGATTGCAGTCTGGTTGCGTTGAAAATCTGAGCGCCTGACTTCTATCGGGCTATTGGTGTATAGCATGCGCTGATCAGTCAGCTCAGGAGGTTCTGTCACTCTGAGGATCTGGATAGTGTCACTCTGATTAATGCCTGAATCATCTTCCCTGTTATGGAAAGTGCCGGAGAGTAAGCGTTGTTATTGGAGCCGTTATAGATGCCGCCTGGGTTCTCAATACAGCTCCAGTAGTCTGCTAACTGAATGTCCTGCCGTAAGAAATGCAGAGCAGTCCAACCGCTTTCCATAACTTCCTGATGCGCGCTGTTTACCTGAAAGTTCCGGTGGCTGACCAGGGCAAACTGAGTGGTCAGCAGTATCACTGATAAGCTGAGCGCTGTGGCAATCATCAGCTCTACCAGGCTGAATCCCTGTTGTGTGTTAGCGGACATGTCAGAAGCTAACAGGCTGATGAACGCTATGTTCTCCGGAAGGGGCTTGCCACCGGATGCTTATCACCAGCAGTCTGTTGCGCAGATTGCAGCTGAAGTCTGGTGGTGGAGGGCTGGAGCATATTATGCCTGTTCCGGCGGGCAGCTTCTGTTCTATTCGCTGTTGCCAGTCATATAAAGCATGCTGTGCCATATCTTCAGCTGAACAGCCGATCAACTGATAGCACGCTGAATGTTGGCTGGCCGGTTGCTGAAATGCTCCGCTGGCAGCGGCAGTCGGGTTTGACTGTATATGGCTGGCTATAAACTGTACCAGGCTATATGCCTGTGCTTCCTGTAAGGAAAATCGTGCAAGTCGGTTCGAGTGAACCTGTGAGGCGCCGATGGCAATTAACGTAACGCTGGCCAGACTCAGTGCGACCAGTACTTCAATGAGCGTAAATCCCTTTGGTTTCATAACACTATCCTTGTGTATTCATCCATGATTACGTTTTTCTGATGTTCAGCTCAGATATGTAAATATAGAGCAGGTGCTTTGATTTTTCCTGTTCGGACGATAAAGGAATATCTGTTTAAAAACTGTTCTGCTCTGTAAGATGATGATTTAATACGCTTGTTTGATTGTTTTGGTGAAGAATATCTCAGGGATTGAGAGTATGTATTCGGATCGCAGATTTCAAAAGACAGGCTTGTCAGGGGATTCACCCTGATGGAGCTGTTAATAATTTTGAGTGTCATTACATTGCTGGTAACTGTTGCTGTTCCGAATTATCAGAGCATCAAGGCATATTTTGATATTCAGGGAAGTAGCCGGCAGCTGGTGGCGCTTGTATCTGCGGCCAGAGCAAATGCTATTAGGCTGGGGCAGTCTGTTGTTATGTGCCGACGGGCGAGTCATGAACAGTCGCAATGTGCCGGTAGTCAGATTAACAGTGCCGGTAATTGGAGTATTGGTTGGCTATTGTTTGCAGATACTGATGATAACCAATGGTTTGACGGGACTGACCGGTTACTGAAAGAAGGTTTGAATGCTGCGTCCGGCTGTGAAGTCAGTGGCCGCGGGGATTTCCTGAGTTTCTCCCTGAGGGCATACTCCGGGGTGGTGGGAATGGTACTTTCACTGTTATTTGCAGCAACCTGAAGCAAGAACTGGTGGTGAATATTCTGGGGCGGGTTAGGTATGGGGAAATCACAGAGATCCCCTGAATGATTGATGACAGTTGTATGATTACTGCCCATTTAGAGGAATATAAAGTCAGCCTCTGATCAGCTTTCGATAAGAAATTGGGTGTAAAGTGTCTGAGCTTTTTAGTTTGATTTCTGTCGGTTTGCGGCGATTAATTTCTGATTTTTATATGCCATCTTAAGTTACGGCTGTTTTAATTTTTTAACTGATATAAGGGTTGTGCTGGCATAAGGGATGGAAAGTGGTCTTGTTGTGTGCTAGGGCCTATTGACCTATGATGTAGCACGTAATAGATGCGAGTTTTTGAGTCTTCTGTCGGTCATCATCGGTTACCGGACAGATAAAGAGGCTCTGACTGAGAGATAAATTGTTTATTAATACCGGAGAAAGCCTGAATGGCTAGGTTGAGTTCTACCAGTAACAGTGTAATTAGATGTTCCACAGGATTTACACTGCTGGAACTGATGGTGGCTATCGCAATTCTCGGTATTCTTCTGGGTATTGGGATCCCCAGTTATAACGCGATGACAGAATCCACCAGACTCAGATCCGTGACCCATAATCTGACTACGGCGGCGCAACTGGCGCGTTCAGAGGCTATCAATCGGCGTGACACTACAGCTGTTTGTCGGGCAAATGTAGGTTTTACGGCTTGTAGCTTCGCGAACGACTGGAGTAATGGCTGGGTAGTTGTGGAGCAAACCGGGGCGAACTTGCAAGTGGCCGCAGATGTAGATGTTATCAGAACATGGGACGCTGTCGATATTGTTGTTTCAGGTGCGGTAAACGGATTTGTATTCAACCGTTCAGGCCGCGCGACAACAACCGGGCAACTGAGGGTTCAGAACGATACCGATAGCCGCTGTCTGTTTGTCAATGGAAGTGGACGTGTTGCAGGAGCTGATTGTCCGTGATGTTTGATTCGGGAGGTTACTGGTCTTCTGAGAAAGGATCTTCACTCATAGAAGTCCTGATTGCGGTCGTTATTATTTCAATAGGTCTGCTTGCCGTGGCGGGACTGCAGGCGGTTGCCCTGAAAAGTAATAATGGTTCGTATTTAAGATCTCAGGCAACATTTTTAGCTTACGATTTGGCTGACCGGATGCGGGCCGCACCGGACTCAGCGGTTAATGGTGATTATGATGATGCGCAGGGCGGAGACCGGGCCCAGTGGGATGCTCAGGTGCTTAATCTATTAGGGCCTGGAGCAACTGGCTCGGTCGCCAGAAATAATCGCCAGGTTACGATTACCGTTCGCTGGAACAACAGTCGTGACAGAATTCGTGCTGCGAATGATGTGAATCAGGCAACATTTGACAGTTTTACCTATCAGGTGGAGTTTTAGCGGATGTCTGATCAGTTGTGGAAAAAGGTCAGCGGGGATTCAGCCTGGTTGAGCTGATGATTGCAATGGTGTTGGGCTTATTCCTGATGGGTGGGGTCATTGTTGTATTTATTGGCAGTTCCCAGAGTTTTGGCCATAACGAAGCCTTGTCACGGGTTCAGGAAAACGGACGTTTTGCATTAGAGATCGTCGCTCAGGAGTTGCGTAATGCAGGCTTTAAAGGTAGCTGCTTTACTGATGCTCAATACATTATCGATGTTGCTGATCCTCAGTATGTAGCAGCACAAGCGGCTTATGATTTAAATGATTCAGTCAGAGGATGGGATGCCGCGGCCGGAGAATTCTTTGCGGGAAGCCTGGTGAATTACCAGGCTAATACTGATCTGTTGCTTGTTAAACATGCAGCCAATCCTTCAGCGGCTACTTTATCGGCTGATCTTGATGTTACCGCAGCTGCTTTTCCTGTTAACGGTGGTGCTGCGCCGGGTACGATCATGGTTATTTCTGATGCGGGTGGATGCAATTTCTTTCAGAATACTGCAGCGTTAAATGCCGGCAGTTTACAGCGCGGAACTGCAGGGCAAACGATCAATAACCAGACTGTAGCCGCGCAACCGTTAACCCGCCGGTTTAAGTCCGACGGTTCAACCATTATTACCTTGTTTTCCAGCACGTTGTTTTATGTTGGGTCGTCTGATTTAGGTGGGGCTAACACTACCGCATTACGACGCCTCAGTTATGACAATGGTGCGCCGGTTGATCAGGAGTTGGTTGAAGGCGTGGATAATCTGACTGTTTCCTATGCGACAGTATCGGGGCGGACCTGCTCTTAACTATGCTAATACGGCGGCCCAGATTACAGCGGCGAATAATTGGGATAATGTCGTTGCGGTCAGGGTCGTTGTAAATGTACAGGGCGAACAGAATATTTCACATCAGTTTTCAACCACGGTTGCTTTGAGGAATAGATTGAGATGATTCGCAACGGGGTGCATAGAGCACGTGAGCAGGGCGTTGTGTTGATTATCGCTTTAATCTTTTGCTGATGTTGTCTCTGATTGGTGTAAGTGCGATGCAGGGGACGACTATACAGGAGAAAATGGCCGGTAATCTTCGTGACCAAATTTCTGCATTCAACGCAGCAGAAGCTGCCTTGAGAGAAGGGAGTTGAATGCAAGTCAGGGTTTTGATAACGGGACATTCGTTTTTGGGGCACCCATTAGTGGTGTACATGCAGCGTCGTTTGCAGGCCCTTCTATTCCGTCCTGGAATGCGCGGGTGATCTCTTATATATATGTGAGCCCTGACTTCGGTTCTCCGCCGGACGGTGCTGTCATCAGTGTGACAGCATCTTCTGCAGGTGTTTCTGGTCAGTCGGATGTGCAACTTGAATCAATCTATGTCGTGCAATAGTCAGTATACTGTAATGCCACGGGAGGCTCTCTTATGAGACAAGGTCAATTTTTTAACCGTATCTGGTTAGCATCAGTATGCATCTCGGGAATTGTTATTACCCCTGTGCAGGCGTCGACCGTGGCTCAAGTTCCGTTGTTTTTAGGTGAAGGTAATGTACCTGGTAACTTGGCACTGGTGCCGTCTGTTGAGTGGCCCACGGTGTTAAGTGCGGCAAATATTGGCAATTATGATGAGACGAAAGAAAGCATAGGTTATTTTGATTCAGGAAAATGTTATCGGTTTCAATATGACGTGACTGAAACAGAACGGCATTTTTATCCGGTAAGCACCACTTCTAATTATCTGTGTCCCGGTGATGTTTGGAGCGGCAACTTTCTTAACTGGGCGACGACTCAAACGATTGATCCGTTCCGCTGGGCTCTGACCGGAGGTTATCGCGTTAAAGATACCGTGTCTGAGACCTGGGTTGAAAAGGCGCGGCACAGTGGTCAGAACAATTACTTTGATGTTCGCAATATAAGCGGCAGTTCTGTGGTTAATAATGCCACGCCGTTCAGTACTTCAACTTTTCAGACAAAAGTCGGTGGGCTGGGTAATAAGATGTATTTTACCCTGCCAGCCGGACACGGTTTTACAAACCTGACGCCGGCAGTTAGCAATATTGTTCTGAATGAAACTGATTTTTCGGCAGGGTGGACAGATTACAATAGCGGGGCTGTTCAGCGAAGTTCAGCTCAGTCTTATGAGTCTGGTGGTTTTTCACTTAAAAAATTAATAATAATGATCCTAATGGTGGTTACAGAGATATAGGCTCCACTGTTGATTATGATTCGTTTGTTTTCGAAGGATGGATTTATCGGCCGACTGTCGGTACTCAGGCTGGACAGAATGACCGCCTTGCTTTGTCTGATACCAGCGCAAATGGATATGGTTTAAATATTTCCTCTGGCGCTATTAATATCGAAAAGCGTACCAATGGTTCAGCATCTTCAATTAGTGGGAACGCTTCCTGGACACGTCCAACTGATGGTTGGTATCGATTTGTTTTTCAGACCGAGTCAGGTAATAAGTTTAAGTTGACGGTTTATAACAGTTCAGGTTCACAGCTGGCGACAGTAACCAGTAACGCAGATACTAGCTTCAGTAATTTTAGCCGTGTATATGTTCATGGTGGTCATGAATATTATGTTGATAAATTAACCGTATCTTCTGTCTCTGGAGCAGGTACGGCGGCTTATGAAAGTATTGCTACTAACCAGTACGGAACCTCTGTGCGGGTAAAGGTATGTGATGCCAATATCGGTGTAGAAGATCACTGCAAACAATACGGGGCTAACTGGAAGCCGGAAGGTTTGATTCAGCGCTATTCTGATGAAATCAGATACAGTATTTTTGGTTATCTTAACGATTCAAACTTCCGCCGTGACGGTGGAGTACTTAGGGCGAGTCAGAAATTTGTAGGGCCGACCAAACTGGATCCTGTTTCAGGCGTAGTAACCAATCCAAATATGGAGTGGGATCCGGTAACCGGTATTCTTGTTCAGAATCCGGACTCAGCTGATGCTACAGATACGGCTTCGTATTACGGAACTACAGTATCCGATAGTGGGGTACTTAATTATCTGAACAAATTTGGTCAGCTGAATACCAATAATTTTAAAAGTTATGACCCTGTAAGTGAGCTGTATTATGCCTCACTAAGATACTTTAAAAACCAATCGAGCATTGATGAGTACTACACCAAAACGCCAGCTCATAATTCATCGCCAGGAAGTTCTGAAAGAGCTAAGTGGGTGGATGGCTTTCCTGTGATTCGTAATTGGTCGGATCCAATTGAGTATGCGTGCCAGAAAAATGTTGTTCTGGGTATCGGGGATGTAAATACTCACAGGGACAAAAACTTACCGGGAAATACCAGTGGGACTGATGAGCCAACTAAACCGTCAGAAGTGACATCTGATAATACTGTCGACGTGAGGATAGCGACTGATAAGGTGGCAGAGCTTGAAGGCATCAGCATTAGCACCGGAGCTGCCAGTTATTCAGGACGTAATAACTCTGCTTTTATGGCGGGTCTGGCTTACGATGCAAACACGAAAGATATACGGCCGTCAGATTTAGCGGGGACGCAGACTGTTCAGACTTACTGGGTAGATGTGTTGGAAAATGAGGTATTACGGGATAAGCGTAATAATCAGTTTTGGTTGACCGCAAAATATGGAGGCTTTGTGCCCCGTAAGCATCCAAGTTGTGCAGATCCTAATTATACCCCTAGCGGAAGTGAATGTGCTGATAACCAGAGTTTGGGTGATCCTTATTCCCGCATAGCGGCTTTGCCTGAATGGTGGTGGTATACCAATACCGATATCCTGGATCCTAACTCCGGTAGCGATTATAAACGTGCGGATAATTTTTATACTGCAGGTGAAGCCCGCAAAATGGTGGATGGTTTAACCGATGCTTTTGCTTCGATTGCCGCTTCTGTAAGAGGGGCTGCTTCAGCGCTGACAGCCAACACTTCACGTTTACAGACAGGCTCTGCGCTGTTTAATGCTTTGATGGATACTACCTTCTGGTCAGGTGACCTTGTGGCTCGTGGGATTAGCTCAACAGGTGTGCAGTCATCAGCAAACCTCTGGAGTGCTGCTACCATTATGGATGCGCTTGCAGAGTCTTCTTTATCCAACCGGAAAATATTTACCAGTACGTTCGCGAATGAAGATGTAACGAGCGGTATTACTTTGAATTCCAGTGGGGTGGAATTTGTGGGCATCATTGTCAGCCGAACAGAAAGAAATGTTGAAGCAGACTCCGGCTGGAGGGCCGCTGACCACTGATGCTTTTGCTCAACAACGGTTGGACTTTTTACGGGGTAGCCGCACGCTGGAGCAAACGGAAACGAATACTGCAAATCCGTTCCGTCGCAGAGCTAGCCGTTTAGGTGACATTGTTAACTCATCCCCTCAATACGTGAATAAGACTGATTACGGCTTCAGTAGTTTAAAAGCCCCGGCCTTCTCTTCAACTGTTGGCGCTGGGTATAAAACGTATCGGGCTTCGGCTGACTACCAGGCTAAGCCACCGATTCTGCTGGTAGGATCGAACGATGGCATGCTGCATGCTTTTGATGCGCGTACAGACAGCAACGGCGGTAAAGAATTGTTCGCATATGCCCCTTCAGGGGCGTTTAATAATCTGTTCGAGCTGACCTATCCGGATTACAGTCACCGTTATTATGTTGATGGTGTACCCCGGGCAATGGATGCCTGGTTTGCACCGGCAGATGTGCCTTCTGGTGTTACTTCTGGGTGGAAAACTGTTGCAGCTGTCACGCTTGGGGCCGGGGGCGCTGGAGTTTCGTTGCTGGATATCTCTGATCCTGCGAATATGACAAAAGAAGATGTATTAGGGAATTTCGCCATAAGGATATGGGGTCCCTGATACAGCAGCCATATATAGTGCCGTTACAGAATGGGAAGTTTGGTGTAGTTGTTTCCAGTGGTTTTGTTCATGGCGCAACTCAGGGGCATATCTGGATTTTGAATGTTGCAAACGGTGCAATTATTAAAGATATCGTCGTGCCGACTTTGGGTGGACTCGGACAACCTACAGTGATTGATCTAAACCGTGACAACTTGGTAGACCGTATCATTGTTGGTGACACACTTGGAAATGTATGGCGATTCGATATTGATAATGCTAATCCAAGCTTCTGGACAGCGCCGACGAATCTACTTTCAGGGGAACAACCCCGGTTCCTTTCTTTGTTGCTATGGATGCCGCCGGGAATCGGCAGCCAATAACAGGAGAAATCAGAACGGCTTATGATTCCAAAGGGCGTATTATTGTTCTGTTTGGTACGGGTAGCTATCATTTGGCAGGGGATAATCAGGTAGGATCTAACCCCCAGGTTCAGTCGTTGTATGGCGTATTAGATAGCGGCGTAGTGGTTAGTGGTCGCACGCAATTATTAAAGCAAGAAATAATCTATGAAGGATTGATTGGTGATAACCGTATAAGGGTGACAACGGATAACAGTTTGCAGCCGTCGGATAAGGGCTGGTATCTGGATCTCCAGTGGTCAACAGCCAGGGGTGGAACAGGGCCCAGAGGTGAGCTGGTAGACAGTGGTCCGGTTTTAAAAATAGGCCAGATGTTTATTGCAACTAAAATACCTTCCGCTGACCCATGCAGTGCCGGTGGAACAAGCTTCGTTCTTTCGCTGAATTATGAGTCAGGTGCCAGGCTTGCCGGAGGAGTATTTGATTTTAATGGCGATGGAAAATTCACAGAAGATGATCTGGCTGATGTGCCCAAGACTGATGCCAATGGAAACCCGATAACGGAGAAAATAGTTGGTTCAGGTATTGGCTATGGTCAGGGTTTTACGAATTTGGGACAGGGCTCTATTTTCAATGGAGAACAGCCCAGTGGCGGTGACGGTGGAGGCGGTGGAGGCGGTGGAGGCGGTAATGATACCGCTCTTTTGCCTGTTTGAGTAATAGTTCCACTGATAGCATTATATGCCCTCAGTTTAATGCGAGTTCGGATGAAGGGCGTAAAGGTTGGAGAGAGGTTCGATGAAGAAACTGCACCGTAATGGCGGATTTACGTTACTGGAGTTAATGATTGCGGTAGCTATTGTCGGAATTCTTGCAGCGGTTGCTTACCCTAGCTATCTGGAGAGTGTCGCCTCGGGAAGAAGAGCGGATGCACAGGCTAACTTACTCGCTTTGTCGCATCATATGGAACAGCATTTCACGGAGAATGGAACGTATGCAGGTGCTGTTTTGCCTTATACCCAGTCGCCAAGAGATGGCAATGATGTGTTCTACAATATAGTCTTTGCTGCGTCTACAGCTACCAGTTATACCCTTCAGGTTAGCCGGGTGAATGGGATGGCAGGCGACCGTTGTGGGGATATGACACTGACGAATATCGGACAGAAAGCAGCTGCTGAAGCTGATTGTTGGTAATTGTTACAGCAAGTGTATTCAGTTTATTTATTATATGGAGCCCGGATTGTTTATCCGGGCACTAATTACAGGAAATGTTTTTTCCGGTATAGGTGCATTTTTTTAATATTGTCCCTCTTTCCGCTTTAGCATAATATGTAACACAGAATTTTATATGTAGATTGTTTGTGCCGTTCAGGGAAGAGGGCATTGTGGATCGCATACGTTATCCCCGTGTCATTTCAGTTACACATTTCCTTCCCTGTTTTGCTTATATTCAGATCAACTGATTAAAATTCAGCACTGATGTTAATGAATAAGAACCGCTATTTGTGGCTGTTTAATGTTTATTAATGAAACAATGGATTGTTTTTAAACGCTGAGATGTAATGGATTACTCTTCTCAAAATATTCAGGCGCGTAAGCTTTATAGTGGCTTTACGCTTATTGAACTGCTGATCACACTGGCAGTTGCTTCTATTCTGCTTACTGTTGCTGTTCCGGGGTTTTCCGGGTTCTTTCAGGATAATCTTCTTCGTACCCAGATACAGTCGTTGCACACAGCCATCGCGTTTGCGCGGGATGAAGCGGTGCGCAGAGGTGTTTCTGTTTCGGTGTGTGGAAGTACTCCTAATCAGGCTGGCTGTGATGGAAGCTGGCATAACGGCTGGCTTGTATTTACTGATCCGGATGAAAACGGAGTACTGGATGCTGGTGATAGCCGATTAAGGGTCTGGGAAGGGATTGAGCCTAACAGGCTCATTTATAGCAATGTTCTTAGCTATGTAGGCTTCGATAGTCAGGGTTTTTACAACAGAGGCAGGATAATCGGGATCTTGCGGGTACTTTCATGTTATGTGACGACAGGGGAGCGCCTGAAGCAAGAGGAATTCAGATCAGTTCAAATGGCCGTAGCCGCATGGCTCCGGGTGGGATTGTGTGCCCTTAACGGAATAAAGGTACGAAAAATGTTAGCAAGGAAAGCTAAGGGATTTTCACTGATAGAAGTTTTCATTTCCCTTTTCATTTTATCAGCAGGTCTGCTGGGAGCCGCCGGCATCCAGTTGAAAGGGGTTCAGCAGACCCAAAGTTCATATCTTCGTTCTCAGGCAACCATCATTGCTTATGATATGGCTGACCGTATGCGGGCGAACCCGGTTGCCCTGGCAAACGGTGATTATCACGTTCCCTCCCGGACAACCCGGCATTCAGGTTGTCTGACCACCGCAGGCTGTACCCCGTCAGAGCTCGCTGATCAGGACTTCTATGAATGGGCCGGTGATGGCGCAGCATCTAATTCAATCAGTCAGCTTTTACCTTCAGGCAGCGGTGTTGTTTGTATAGACAGTACACCGGGAGATGGCGACAGTTATCAGGATAATGGCTGCGATAATGTTGGGCGTGTCTATGCCATCAAGGTGTGGTGGACAGACGACAGGAGCGAGGAAAATGTTGCTGCACGAACTAAGCAATTTGTTACCACGGTAAGTTTCTGATGCAGATACCAGAATATTCATACAGAAGCTTTTCGCAGCGTGGCTTGAGTATGATTGAGCTGATGGTTTCTATGCTCATCGGTCTGATCATCATGGGAGCGGTGCTGCAGGTATTTCTGAGTTCCAACCAGTCTTACCGGATACAGGAAGCGCAGTCGCGCATTCAGGAGGATGGACGGGCGGCCATTCATTTTATCTCGCAGGATATACGTGGAGCTGACTTTTGGGGTGTACACAGGATAAGTCAATGCTCACCAGTCAATTGGATGCCGGTAATACTCACTATTATCAGACAGCAATCCATGACTTTATTGGAAATCCTGCAGTCTTTGGTGTTGATAGTTCCGGTGCAAGCGGCAGTGACAGCCTGACACTCAGGGAGCGACGAATAATGGGAGTAATCTGGTAGCAGCAGGGATGGCTAACCCATCATCCCGTGTGGTTATCAATGATGATATCGACTTGTCACCGTATCAGGTTGTCCTGGTCAGTGATTGCCTGAGTGGTGATATTTTTCAGACCAGGAATGCCACCAGAGGTGCAGTTGATCTAAGCCATGGCTCCGGTGTGGCTGTTAATGCTGCCGGTCCGGGCAATGCACAGCCTAGTTTATCCAAGGCATATGACAGCAGCGCAGAAGTATTTGCTTTGCAAAATATCAGCTACACGATCGATATATCGGAAGGTCAGCCTACATTACGGCGTAATGATGTTGACCTGGTACCGAACGTTGAAGATATGCAGCTGTTGTTTGGAGTCGATACTAATGGTGATTTCAGTGCCAATTATTATGTGGCAGCCAGCAATGTTGCCAGCACGGACTGGGATAAGGTTGTCAGTGTTCGCGTTAGTTTCCTTATACGTTCAAGGGAAGATAATTTAACTGCCAGTGCGCAAACATTTAATTTTAATGGCCAGAGCCGGACCGCTGCTGATTACGGTGATAAGCGGCTGCGTAATGTATTTACGACAACAGTGTCTGTGCGGAACCGGGGAGGGTAGTGGCTATGAAATCTGTTCGGTTATCAGAAAGACAGGTTCGTAAAGAGCGCGGAGCGACCCTGATTGTGACGCTTATTTTTTGCTGATTATTGTCACTGTATCCATGGGTGGTATACAGACAACAGCGATGGAAGAGCGCATGGCGAACAATGCACGTCAGAGGAATCTGGCATTCCAGTCAGCAGAAGCGGGTTTGCGGGAGGCTGAACGATTTATAGATAGTTTGACTGATACAGGCGGTTTTGGCTCTGTACCAGGATTATTGGCTATTAATGACAATGAGCCGAATTATTTTTCTGGGGTTACCTGGGTGGATGGTACAGCTGCTTCTGTTTTAGTCAGCCCGAATGCCGTCAATTTGCACAGTTTAAAGGAAAACCCCGGTACATTATTAAATATGTCACGGATAACAACACGGATGGTCAAGATGGGATAGAGATTATTAATGATGGGACTCCCTCTGGGGGATCGTGTCGCTATTTTCAAAATAGTCAGCCGCGGAGTCGGGGGAACGCCACGACGCAGGTTATTTTAAAGAGCAACTACGGAAAGCGTTTTTAGCAGGAGGCTAAGCTCTATGAGACAGTTAAGGTGTGTTTTCGTGCAAGCCTGCGGGCTGCTTATGATGGCCAGTAGTTTCTTGACTGCTGCTTCGACTCTGGATATTGAACAAAAGCCACTGTTTACTGCGAATTCAGTGAAGCCTAATCTGATTATTGCACTGGATGACTCCGGAAGCATGGACTCTGAAATGCTGTTTCTTGAGACTGAAGGGGGACGCTTGGCTGGTTTGGTCCTGACGAGAGTGTTTTAGCAAGAGATGGCGAGCTGCAAAGTGGTGGTAGTTTTGCCTATTTATTTCCTAACGGCTCAACACGTACACTCTCTCTTTCGCATGCTATACCTCCATTTGAGCAATATGGATTCGCCCGTAGCCACTTATATAACAAAATTTACTATAACCCGAATGTAACCTATAAACCCTGGGTCAGTAACGGTTCAGACACATATTCTGATATAGATATTACCGCTGCACCCAGTGATCCTAAAGCGGTGATACGGGGAGCAACCGCATTAAATTTAACACAAGACAAAATGCACAGTGGAGCAAACCATCGGTTCAGAGCATTTATTGGCATGGCTATACCCGCAGGGGTAAGACACCATATAAATAGGCGATGGGTCTCGTTTAATACAACTACCTGGTCGACGCGCGACACTCAGAATATGGGGGTTAGGTACTTCCCAGCTACCTACTATATTGCTGCCGCAGAAGGGGCGCGCTATCAGTTAAACTCAACAGCCAGAACTTGCAATGGAGGTAATCAGACAAGTGATGATTATGCTGCATATGAGCAAGATCCTTCAATTTTAACAGGGGTTGATTCTTTAGGGCCTGATGGACGTTGTCTGACCGAAGTCCAGATCAGGCCCGGATCTGATTATGCTCATGATGGCGGGCGGACCGATTGTGAAAGCAGTTCTGCCTGTACTTATGCCGAGGAAATTCAGAATTTTGCAAACTGGTATAGCTACTATCGCAAGCGTGATCTGACATTACGTGCTTCTTTAGGCCACGCCCTTGATGGTATTTCTTCATTGCGGGTTGATACGCTGACGATCAACTTTCCTGACGCTGGTGAAACTGCCATGCGTGATTTGTCGGTAACCAGTGAGCGTTCGGCTTTGTATGATGAACTATATGACTTTGTGGGGATAAATGGGGCGACGCCGAACAGAGTGGGGCTGAATGCTGTTGGGCGGCAGTATATGAGAACGGGCGAAGGTGCGCCGATTACTGAAGCGTGCCAGCAGAATTTTGGATTATTATTTACAGATGGTTTTACGAATCAGCCCTTGTTACCCAGCGAGTTTAGTTGGGAGGGAGATGATAATGAGGAAGCGCCATACGGTGATCCGGACAGCAGTCGTACGCTGGGTGATATTGCCATGCATTATTATAAAACCAATTTACGCCCGGACCTTACACCTTTGGGAGCAGTCCCGGTAAGCCGTGATTGTGATTCTGAGAATCCTTCCCCCAGTTAGACTGTAATACCAATTTGCATATGAATACCTATACGGTTGGGTTTGGGGTAACTGGCTCTGTTTTTGGCAGAACTCATTTTAATGTTGCTGATGCTTATTTAAATCATCCTGTATGGCCATCTACGACACCGATAAGCAGCATGGCAGATTCTCGTCAGGTTGATGATTTATACCATGCAGCAGTAAATGGCAGGGGGAAGCTTACAGTGCAAATTCGCCGGAAGAATTGCAGGCTCAGCTAAAACGTGCATTTATAAAAGTTCAGGCGCAGTCAGGTTCTTCGGCTGCTCTGTCGTTTAATTCGTCCAGATTAGAGGAAGGCAGTACCGCTTATATTTCTTTATTTAATTCGTCTAACTGGAGTGGCGATGTCCAGGCGTATGCTTTGGACAGCTCAGGCGAGCTTACCGGTAGCAGTATCTGGTCAGCTGCAACGTTACTGACTAGTGGCAGGCCTGGGCATGCTCTAAGGAATATTTTTACTTACAACGGTTCTCAGGGGGTGCCCTTTGAATGGAGTAAGCTGACAGCAGCGCAACAAAGTGATTTACGCAGGATGGCCAGAGGTTCTGTGACGGAACAGAATGTGCTGGACTACCTGCGCGGCGACAGAAGTAATGAGGCAGTTGATAAACTAAGAATGCGCTCAAGTATTCTGGGTGATGTAGTTTCCAGTAAACCTATCTATGTTGGCGCGCCTAAGGATAAATGGCCGGCCAGGTCTCCGTTTCCTACTGGAGCAGGGCAAACATTCAGTGATTTTAAAACCTCTCAGGTAAACCGTACCCCTGTGATATATGCCGGTGCCAATGACGGTATGTTACATGGCTTTAATGCTGAAAATGGTCAGGAGTTGGTTGCTTATATACCGTCCGCAGTGTATTCCACTGAGCCTGAAGAAGGGCTTGGTTATCTGGCTGATCCTTTATATACCCACCGATATTACGTAGATCAAACGCCAACAGTGGCCTCGGTTTATCTCGATGTAACATCCTCTTCAGGGAATAACCCCACTTGGCAGACTGTTTTGCTGGGAGGCCTGAAAGCCGGTGGCAGAAGCTTATTTTTGCTGAATATTACTGATCCGGCACAGTTTGCCCAGTCGGATGACAATGCGCAGAAATTGGCACTGTGGGAGTTTAGCCATCCTGATTTAGGGTATACGTATAGCAAACCAACCATCGCGATGATGGAAAACGGTCGCTGGGCGGCCATATTTGGGAATGGCTACAACGCTACCGGTGATGGTAAAGCCGCTTTGTTTATTGTTTATCTTGACGGCGGTCTGGACGGTGTCTGGACAGACGGTTCTGCCGGGTCTGCACGGGACTATATTATTCTCAAAACAGGTGTAGGCTCGGTGGCGAGCCCTAATGGTCTTGCTACCCCTATAACGCTTGATCTGGATGGTAATGATGCTATTGACCGGGTGTATGCGGGGATTTAGAGGGCAACATGTGGGCGTTCGATCTGACTGACGCATCAACCCAAAGTCAGCCGCAGAGAAAACCTGACTGGAAAGTTGCTTATAGGGACCGTTCAGGGAGCCCCAGCCCTTTATTCACAGCTAGAGATGCCGTGTCTGGAGGCGCTGCGCAACCAATAACTGTTATGCCCAGGGTAGTACGTCACCGAAGGTTTTCTTCCGGTGTCTCTAACGCACCTAATTTAATGGTGATGTTTGGTACCGGAAAATATCTTGAAGCGTCGGATAACAGTGATACCGCTCAGCAAACCTTCTATGGTGTTTGGGACAACGGTGAAGGGAATCTGGAAAGGGGAGAGTTGGTGCAACAAACGATTGGTACCCTGACAGAGCCGCTCAGCGGTGAAGTTTATCGAACACTGTCCAGTAATCCGGTGGATTATAATAATCAAAAAGGCTGGTTTATCGATTTACCTGTTTCGGGAGAGCGGATCATTGTAGATCCGGCGCCAAGAGGGAATTTGTGCATTTTAATACATCAGTACCGACTGCTGACGGATGCTCTGCCGGAGGTTATGGGTATGTGATGATTGCCGATATCATGACAGGAGGAGAGCCTAGCAAGCCGGTATTTGATACGGATGATGATGGAGATATTGATGATGAAGACCGTATCAGCGGCCAAAACCCTGCCGGTGAGACGTTTTTGAAAGGGTTGCCGTCCAGTCCGACCTTCTTTGGAAATAAAATTTATGTAACAGGAACAAATGGAGGCTCGTCCGGGACTGCAGAAGGAGGGGGTACTGAAGAAGGAGGAACAGAAGAGGAAAGCGCTGGAGAAGGCGAAGAAGTGGATGGCGGAACTGTTGTTGGAGTAGCGACTGATCTAGGCGGAAGATCCTATGAGGATTATGAGGCAAGACCGTCCGATATCTTACCCACAGGTCGCCTATCCTGGCAGGAGCTTAAGCCTTAATACTTTAACGGATTATAAGTATGAGACATCAAAAGGATTTACGTTAGTTGAGTTAATGATTGCCGTTGCCATTGTCGCGATCATCGGCATGATTGCTTATCCTTCATATCTTGAATATATAAGGGAGACCCGCCGGGCAAATGCGACGATGGCGCTGATGAGCCTGGCTGCTCAGATGGAGCGTCACTATACCGAAAATAATGCGTATGATCAGGGGATTGCTGCCGTGCCTGTCTCCCCGCCGTTTAATCCTAAATACAGCCCGGTGGACGCTGTCGCGGCTGATGCGGAATATCGGTTGTTAATAACCAATATAGGGTCCGATAGCTATACCATCCTTGCACAGCGTACCGGCGTACAGGCCGGAGATAATTGTGGTGACTTTCAGTTTACCCAGGCTGGAATTAAAGACATTATCAACCAGTCTGCTGGAATGACCGCCGGGGATTGCTGGTAAAAGCCATCAGGAAAGGGGGCATGAGATGGCTCCCTCAATCCTCCGGATTTGGCCATTGTTGTCTTCTTATCGGGCGTTACACTGATCTCTGTGTAGCGCTTCTCTCCGTACACTCTGAATTGGCATAGCTCAATACACTGTGTTGGGCTTCCTGCTACACTCGCGTTTATTTTGGGAATGGCAGCATGATGGCTGCTTCTTATCGACCGGTTTAGGAATTCTGGCATGTCTGATGTATTAATTGTTGGCGGCGGTGTTATCGGTATGATGACAGCCCGGGAGCTGTCACACGCAGGTATGAGTGTTCAGTTACTGGATATGAATGCCTGTGCAAAAGAGTCTTCATGGGCTGGGGGCGGCATTGTTTCGCCGCTTTATCCGTGGCGTTATTCTGAGCCGGTTACCCGTCTGGCTACCTGGTCGCAGAGTTCATACGTACATCTGGCACAACAGCTGTTGGAAGAAACCGGTTTCGACCCTGAACTGCGCCAGAAAGGCATGTTTATGGCCGCTGTGGATGATGCAGAAGAAGCGCTTAACTGGGCGGCGGAGTTTCACCGGCCAATGGAGCAGGTGGGTGCCCGTTTCTTGTATGAGAAAGAGCCGAATTTAGCGCCCGGCGTAGAGCAGGCGCTGTGGATGCCTGAAGTTTGCAGTATCCGTAATCCCCGTTTAGGGCGTTCATTACGCCGTTCCATTGAAATGGATGAAAATATTACCTTGCTTGAAGAGCATCGGGTGAGTGAGCTTCTCTTAGAGGGAGAAAGCGTTGTTGGTGTGCGCACCCATAAAGGGGATTATTATGCGGATCAGGTTATTATCTGTGCTGGTGCCTGGAGTGGCGAGTTACTGCGGCAGCTGAATCTGAACCTGCCGGTGGAGCCGGTTAAAGGGCAGATGATGGTATTTAAAGCAGAACCAGGCCTGATTAACCGGGTTGTGCTGATGGGCGGACGTTATCTGATTCCCCGGAATGACGGCCGGATTTTGGTGGGCAGTACGCTGGAGCGGGTAGGATTTGATAAGCAGACGACCGATGAAGCTCATGACTCTTTGTATGCCACGGCAATGTCTATCTGCCCTAAGCTGAAAGATTATCCGGTGGAGTACCATTGGGCAGGTTTACGCCCGGGATCCCCTGAAGGCGTACCGTTTATCGGGCCAGCTCCGGGTTACGAAAACCTGTTTGTGAATGCCGGTCAGCACCGTAACGGCTTGGTATTAGCGCCTGCTTCGACCCGTTTAATGGCTGATATTGTGCTGCAGCGGCGGCCAATCATTGATCCACAGCTATACACGCTTTCAGGTCGGCTGGTGGGCTGATGAAGCAGAGAACGATTACAAAAAGGGTAGCTAACTGGCTACCCTTTTTCGTTTGGTTATCTAGTCGTAGATCGTAGGAATGGGCTGGCGCTTGTGCTCTGTGCGCTGGTAAATACCGATCAGACGGGATTCAACTTCTGCGGATACCGGACGCCCTTCCAGAAAATCATCGATCTCATCGTAAGTCAGGCCCAGTGCAGCTTCGTCTGCTTTCTGTGGGGCTTCACACTCCAGATCAGCGGTTGGGGTTTTATCCACAAGCAGGGCAGGCGCACCTAAATGTTTCGCCAGTGCCCGTACCTGACGTTTACTTAAACCGAACAGCGGAGCCAGGTCGCAGGCACCGTCGCCCCACTTGGTATAAAAACCGGTAATGTTTTCAGCAGAATGATCTGTTCCCAGCACCAGACCGTTGAGCAGTCCGGCCACTTCATACTGAATGACCATGCGGGTACGTGCTTTTACGTTACCCTTGGCAAAGTCCACCCGGCCGGCGTCGGCCGGCATATTGCCAATGGCAGTCAGTGCTTTTGCCGTCGCGCTGTGGATGCCGTCGGCGCCGGGCTGAACATTAACGGTTAGCCTTTCGCTTGGCTGGATGAAATCCAGAGAAGCCTGGGCGTCTTCCTCATCTTTCTGAGTACCATAAGGCAAGCGGACAGCGATAAAACGGTAGCCCTGATCACCGCCTTCATTTAACTGGTTAACTGCCAGCTGAGCCAGCCGGCCACAGGTGCTGGAGTCCACCCCGCCACTGATGCCCAGTACCAGGTGCTTACAGCCGGATGCCTGCAGCCGCTGCACGATAAAGTCGGTACGGCGCTGAATTTCAGCAGCGACATCAATTTCAGGTTGAACGTGCATGGCGGCAACAATGGCAGATCTGTCCATGGGGATCCTCTGGTTTCTGGCGGGCAGGGTTAGTCAGGTCAATTCTATGTTATCTCCGGGGACGGCGGAAGCGTTGCGGTGGGTTCTTTATATATAGGAAATCCATCTAACCGGTGCCTGAACTTCACCCGGAGAGGTTTATCACAGAGTCTGGTGGAGTAATAAACAGGAGTGATAAAGATGCGTAAATGCCGGTTGCTGGTGTCAGTCTGGTTAATGATGCTGTTTTCTTTGAGCGCGCAGGCAATGGCGCTGAAAAGCTGGGAGGGTGACGATACTTCATTGCAACAACAGGTGGGTAAGGGGAAATGGGCAGTGGTGATTTTCTGGCGTCATGACTGTGAGTTTTGCAAACGTGAAGTACCGGGGCTTTCAGCTTTTCATGAGCGAAATAAAGATACTCAGGCAGAGGTGATTGGTGTCAGTATTGATGGATATGGGAATAAAGCACTGGCTGAGGAGTTTGTTGCTGAAAATCAGCCAGCATTTCCATCGCTGATCGGCGAGATTCAGACTGTTGCGCGAAGCTTTCAGCAGCTGACTGAAGAAGGTCTGCGGGGACACCTACGTATATGCTTTTTAATCCACAGGGGCAGCTGGTCGCGATTCAGCCCGGTCTGCTTGATCCTGCTGCAATCGAAGCGTTTATTGCTCAGCGTTCATGATTAGCGGCTAAATATTTTCAGAGCATCCGATGCCTGACGGACCAGTTGCGGGTTATGGGGCTCGCGGGCATAAGTGGCAAAAACTGGCCGTTCAAAAACCGGTGCATCGGTTACCTGATACAGCCGGCGGCTTTGCAGGTAAGACTGCACCGTTCGCTTTGGCAGATAAGCACATCCGCCATTAGCGAGCAGCCAGGGCAGCCCTGCTTCTCCCAGACCGCAGGTTTGCAGGCTGCTCTGTAAATGCGGCAGCCGCTCAGAGTGGGCGGCATTGTAACCCCAGCCCCAGTCGATATAGAGATAATCTTCAGCGGTAATCTGGTGAGTCAGTAAGGGTTTGCTGGCGACCATGATCAGATCGTCAGCAAAGGCTTGTTCGACGATCAGTCCGGCCGTTGCATCCGCAACAAAGATTAGTCCAATATCCAGTGTGCCGGCAGCTACCTGTGCGACAATTTCACTGGAGTAAAACGCACTCATATGCAGCGTCAGTTGTGGGTCATGTTTGCGTAGTTCGCTTCCCAGCGGGGCAGAAAGTCACTTGCCAGGGTGTTGTGGGTGGCAATTCGCAGCGTGCCGGCACTTTGTTCACTGCGTTTTACATCTGCTTTGGCATGCTCCCAGCGCTGTTGCATGATCTGGGCGTGCTGATAAAAACGCTCGCCGGCCAGTGTCAGGGTCATACCCTGAGTGCTGCGTTCAAAAGGGACTGATCTAACTGGTTTTCAAGCTGCTTTATCCGTGAGCTTACCGCCGATTTTGTGATGCATAACCGTTCAGCACATATGCTCAGGCGTTTCACTTCAGCCAGTGTTAAAAAGTTTTAATAGACCAGGTGTCCATGTGTTGCTCCGGGCAGGGTGGTGCAAGGTGAGTGCTCTTATTACTCTTATTAACAGATCAAATTCAGAAAATGTCCAGAAATATAGTACTACTTGAGTGTTAAAAAAGTTGTACAGATGGTGTTGAATTATCCGCTATCTGACGTTCCCGGTTTTTCTAGTATCAGTGAAAATAATCAGAGATACCGGAGACGGGTATGACACAGAGTATTTCAACTCAGCGGCCATTGGCGGGATATCGCGTTGTGGATTTTGGTCAGTATATAGCGGGCCCGGCTGTGGCGATGATGCTGGCAGATCAGGGCGCAGAAGTTATTCATATTGATCCCCTGAAGGCCCTCGCTGGGATAATCCGGCTGATGCAATTCTGAACCGTGGCAAGCAGCGGATTACGCTGGATCTGAAGACGCCGGAAGGTTTGTCTGTCGCTCAGCAGCTGGTAGAAAATGCTGATGTATTGATTGAGAATTTCCGGCCAGGTGTGATGTCACGCCTGGGGCTGGGGGCTGAGGAGATGCGACAGCAGAATTCGGCACTGGTGTATTTGTCTTTACCGGGATTTTCTGAACAAGATCAGGAGTTGGCGGATACGCCTGCCTGGGAAGGAGTGATTGCTGCGGCGGTTGGGCAATATACAGATATGGGGCTGAACCGCATTTTGATGGGCATTAATCCGTCGTTTTCTCCATTGCCACTGGCATCAGCTTATGCGGCTGTATTGGGAGCTACTGCTATAACGCTGGCGTTGTTTGCCCGTTATAGTCACGGTAACGGTGACCGTATAGAGGTACCTGTATCAGCAGCCCTGATGGAAGGGCTTGCCTATAACTCAATGTATATTCACGGTCTGCCGGATCGTTACAAGTCACCCCGGGAGCTGGAGATTGAGCGGCGGCAGCGCACGGGAGAACCGCTGAATCTTGAATACACAGACTTGCAGGAATTTCTGGACCCGTTTTACCGGACCTATGTTTGCGCTGATGGCCGTCCGTTTTATGCGGTTTGTTCTTCCCACACCCGACATCCCAGAGCATGTCTTGAAGTTCTGGGGTTGTGGGATGAGATTAAAGCAGCAGGTATTCCGACCCACAGCGCCTATCTGGATCAGGATGAATGGCCTGAGGGGCCGACTGTACGCTTGTTTCTTATCCGCTCAGTAAATACTGGGCAGAGTTTGTATCAACCCGGATGAAACAGGTATTTGCGACTAAACCGGCCTATGAGTGGCAGCAGATTTTCGGTGATGCCGGTGTCCCGGGATGTGCCCATCAGTTAACCCGGGAGTGGCTGAATTCAGAACATGCCCTGGCCTGCGGAAGTATCCTTGAAGTCAGAGATCCCCGTTACGGAAATATGCGTCAACTGGGCAATATCTGCTGGTTAGGCGGTGACTCTGCGATTGTGGATAAGCAGCCAGCCCGTTTACCGGGGCAGGATAATGGGACAATATCTGAGGTGATTGATAGTTGGCAATGTAATCCACGAATCGGCGTTGGCTCACAGAGTGCAGTGACCGGTTGGCTGGACGGTATAAAAATACTGGATCTGACAAATGTGATTGCTGGCCCGACGATTGCTGGCACTCTATCCCGCTTTGGGGCGGAAGTGATCAGCATCGATCCTCCTGAACCCGCACTGGACCCCTGGAACAGCACAGTGTTTGGTATGCAGGCGAATCAGGGAAACAAAGCCTGCTGCTGGACCTGAAGAGTGAGCCGGGCAGGCAGGCACTGGCCCGGTTACTGCCGGATATCGATGTGATTACGATTAACGCCAGTGATGCTCAGTTAGATCGTTTAGGGCTATCCATGGAGGAATTACAGGCAATCAATCCGCAACTGATACTTTGTCAGTTTGATGCTTATGGCGGGCCACTTCGGGGCCCACGCAGTGACCACCCCGGATATGATGATCTGGTACAGGCAACAACAGGCATTATGAGCCGGTTCGGCGGTGGGATGGACACGCCGGAAGAACATGCACACTTCGGTACAATAGATGTGTTGGGTGGCTACTGTGCAGCTCATGCGATAGGCGTGGCGCTGGTAAACCGTGCCCGTGGTAACGGCGGTTCGCTGGCCCGCAGTTCTCTGATTGCCGCCGGGCAATTGATACAGGTGCCGTTTATGTATGACTATTCCGGCAGAGCCCCTTTTAATGAACCCAGTGGCCGATATATCAAGGGCGAGGATGCACTGTATCGCTGTTATCAGGCAGCGGATGGCTGGTTCTTTCTTGCGATTAACCGGGCGACACAGCTGGGAACGTTTGCAGAACTGACAGGGCTGGTAGTTGAGCCGGACAACCTGCCCGCATTGGAAACGGCGTTGGAAGCTTTGTTTATGACCCGTTCAGTCGCCGATTGGCAAGGGCTCTTCAAAACCGAAGATATTGCCTGTCAGCCACTGCTGAGCATGGGGCAGTGGCGTGAGCGTCAATTGATGATGGCAGACGGGCCGGATAAAGCGGTGAATCTGGCAGGAAAAAGCAGTGTGGCATTTGTGCGATATGCGCATCATCCCTGTGGGCATACTGTCGATTTAATCGCCCCCAATGCGATCCGCTCTGCTGATGCACCTGTCATACTACCCGTGGCGATGCCCAAGTATGGAGCAGATACCCGCCGGTTACTTACGGCACTTAACTTTAATGCCAATCAGATTGATGAAATGCTGGCACAGGGTGTTGCTGCCACGGAATGGAGTAAGCACTATCTGCCTTTATAGCAGGAGAACGCCGTTGATAAGCCTGCTGTAAAGCGGGCTTTTTAGTGTGGTGGAGGTAAAAGCCCCATGACACCCGGGACCCCGGGGCTGGGGCAGTCGTTCAAGATAACACCGGTAAACCGGGATTTATCCGGTGAAAACTGCTGTTGAACTGGGGAAAAATCATAGAGGTTGTGCAAAAGTATTCAACCACAGAAAAATGAGTGTTTACCGAAGCCTGATTATTGCTTGAGAGAGGCAGAGTTGTAGAGGCTATAATTAGGCTGCAATTTTTACAAGCCACTTTATGTAGAAGTTGCTATAGATAGTTTCGAATCCGATGTAATCGGGCAGGCCGTCGTCGAAGTATTAATTTCTGTGGGTATAAAAACAGATGCAGGACCGAATTGAATATCAGCATGTAAGTGAGATGCCTGGTCTGGTACTGGGGATGGCTGTTATTCAGATTTTCACTTTGACCCGCACTATCATCTGGATTATCACATTGGACTTGTGACTGACGGGGTGCAACGTCAGCGGTTTCAGGGGCAAAGTGTTCTGTTGGGGCATGGTCGTATTTCGGTGATGCCCCGGGGAAATCCATGATGGACACGGTGAAGATAATGATAGCTACCGGATGAAGACATTCCGGCTGGCACCTCAGTTGCTGTGTAATGATATGACTGATGTAGCTGGCCGTTTATTTACTCCGGAGTTGGCGGGGAATATGCTGGAAGACCCTGGTCTGGCGAATGGTTTATTGCAACTGCATTACAACCTGCTTAAGGGAGAAGATGTTTCCCTTGGCACTGAAAGCACCTGGCTGGAACTGTTGGCGTTAATGGTTCGCAAACTGCAGCCAGTAAAGTTTACGGAAATAAAGGGTGGCTTAAGCCAGAGGCACTGGCAGTGGGTGCAGGAATATTGTGATGTGCATCTGTCAGAGAAAATTAAACTGGAGCAATTATCGGCGCTGTGCGGGCTAAGCCGGTTCCAGTTTCTCAGACGTTTTGAGCGAACAACAGGGCTGACGCCCCATGCCTGGTTAATCCGTTTCCGGCTTGAACGGGCATGTCTGCTGTTGAGTGTTCCCGGTGTTTCAATTGCGGGCGTCAGCCAGGCGGTAGGGTTTTATGATCAGAGCCATTTTAACCGGGCGTTCAGGCAGGCTTACGGGGTAGCTCCCTCAGCCTATCTGAATCATGCGGCATGAAAGCAGTGTAATTTTTATGACAGGTGATGATGAAAAAGATAAAAAAAGCAGCTGATACGCTGCCTGAAAATGCTGATCAGTTGCTCAGCATCGTGTGGAGATTGAGGTCCGCGGGCCAGAGAAAGTAATGCCCGGCGGAGCTTTCATGGAGTTCTGCACCTATATCCATGCTTTTTCAGTGAGTTCATCCCGGCCATTCTCTGTACTGATAAAGCCTGATGCCCGTAATGACACCAGCAACCTTTGTGCATTGGTTTTGTACTTTGAAGCCAGCAGGTTTGTGCTGATTTTGGTACTGTCCGGCTGTTTAAGTGTCTGTCTGCTCTGTTCCTGTGCCGTTGTCTGCTGATACGTTGGAGTTAGCGGTGTTTTTGTTTCTGTTTCTGTTTCTGTGAGAACCGGAATCTGGTACTGCTCCTGTCCCATCCGGATCAGACGTTCAGCCTCTTTGACTGAATCGACGTATGCATCTGTATCATCCTTTTTGACAGTAGGATGCTCATTTCATAGTTATTTACCTGGCTGAATTCGTACAGATTCATGCTACTGATAATGCTGTACGCTTCATTCAGGTAACACTTTGCATGAAGGTCATCACAAAAACAGTTTAATTCTGGTGCTGCTTAGTAACCAGTTTTTCGCCTTCCTGCAGTTCCTGTTTACCGTAGACAATATGAAATGAAACGCCGCGCAGAATGGCATCCTCAACAAGCTTTTAATGCGTTTGTTAAGTTTCAGATAGGGGCTGATGAGCACAACATGCTTACGTGCCTTGCTGATTAAATTTTCCAGTACAAAGTTCGTTGCACTGGTGTTTAAAAGCTTCGCCATTGATCGTCCTTTTACCCTTTGAAAGGTAAGGTTTTGCTTTGAATTGCATTCATATCCCCGATATATGCTTAATGTAGCACGGTTTTTGTCGCTATTAGCGGACAGTCAACGTGTTTTCAGGATTGCCAAAACGGGAAATCAGGCGATGGGAAAAAGCTGCAAAGTCAGAGGGAAACGGATAGCAACCGGCGGTAATTCGGCTGCTATCCGGTAACAGATTAAGCGTGGATTTTTGAACGTAACAGGAGAAAAATGAAGTAGCAGCCGCCTAATGCTGAAGCAAGGGTACCCGCAGCGATCTGGCCAGGGTAGACAAGGTTTCGTCCCAGCCAGTCTGCCAGCATGAGCAGGCTGGCACCGAGTAACGCAGCAGTAACTAGCTGACTGCGTGCTGACTGTGCCCCGGACAGACGTGCGAGATGCGGTGCCAGCAGGCCAATAAATCCGATGGGTCCTAATATCGCAGTAACCAGTGCGCAGGATAACGCAACCAGAGATAAAAGTGCCCAGGTACTGGTGGTGACAGGCATGCCTCTTCCCAGTGCCAGCGGTTTACCGATACTCAGCAGGGTCAGCCAGCGGCTACAGAGCAGAGCTGCTAGTAGTATCAGTAAGCTTCCGGCCAGTAAAACAGCGGCTTGAGTTGCTTCCACCCGATAAGTGCTGCCCGCCAGCCAGGCCAGAATGGCATAGACATTCTCATTGCCGTTGGCCAGTGCAAACTGTATTAAGGCTTCTACCAGCGCGGTAAGGGAAATACCCAGCAGGACAATCGCTGCGGGCGAAAATTGCTGCCGTTTAGCCAGAACTAACAATATCAGCAGCAGGCCTGCACTCCCCGCCAGTGCGATAACAGGTCCTGCACTGGTCAGAGGCTCGCCGAAAATAAGCGTATAGAGAACCAGTGCAGCACTGGCACCGGCGGATACCCCCAGAAGATCCGGGCTGGCAAGCGGGTTGTAAATCAGGCGTTGCAGTAGGGTACCTGCTACAGCCATGGTAATACCAGCGGCAAGGGCCGCGACAATACGGGAGAGCGTAGCTGCCATTGTGCATTGTCTGGCAAACGCCATTGCCAGAACTCACCGTTATTGCTGAATACGCTGGCCACAATGAAGCTGCAGACAGTCACTGATACCAGCAATAGCCAGTGTTTTGCCCGTATCCGTCTGAAGGGCAATGCCTGCAAACTGAGTTGATCTTCCGCGCGCATTTTTTCAGGGCCAGCGCGATAAGAACCGGTGCACCGCAAATAGCAGTAGCTGTTCCGGTCGGGATGATTTCTATTGTCCAGAGGCTTATTAACCGGGCGAACAGGTCAGCAAAAGGAGTAACAACGCCCCCATAATGGTACTGAACCAGAGTTGATCTTTTGCCGTCCGGGCACCGCACAGGCGGGTAATGTTAGGGGCGATTAAACCAATGAAACTGATGATACCTACTGCAGTAACCGATGCTGAAACCAACCAGAGTGTGGCAGCAAACAGTATCAGCAGAGCCGGTGTGACGCTTAATCCACGTGCACCGGCGCCCTGCTGACCCAGTTTCAGTAGCTGAAGTAAGCGGGGAGCAAAGACCAGAATCGGTAATGCAATCAGCAGTTTAGGCGCCAGCCAGCCCAACCATTGCCAGTCATTCTGTGCCAGATCACCGGCCCCCAGATGAACAGTTGTTTAGCGTACTGATCACGCAGCAGGATGATGGCGCTGGTGATCGATCCCAGCAGTATGTTGACAGCCATACCGGCAAGAATCACCGGTAGCCCTGCCAGTTGCCGGATACCGGCGATGGTCAGTACCAGCCCCATTGAAAGTAATGATCCGGTCATGACCAGCAGCGAAGTAGTATCCGGAGCCAGACTGGGAAACCAGACGCTGACGATAATCAGTGCCAGCCAGGCACCCGAAGAGGTTCCCAGCGTAAGCGGTGATAGCAGTGGGTTACGGGTTACCTGTTGCAACATACTGCCCGCCAGCCCCAATGTGGCACCGACTATAAGGGCCATGGCCAGGCGAGGCAGGGTGGCAAACAGGTAGACGAATTCCTGAAACTGTTCCGGTGTCCGACCAGTGATCAGTAACCATTGCTGGTGGAGAGATAAGGGGTATCCAGTTGCAGGTAACCGCTACCAGTCAGCAGCAGTATTAACAGGCAGATCGGGTAGCGTTGCTGAAACAAAACAGCTTGCCAGGCCGTTTTCTGACGCGGAGGCATTGTTGATATTCCGGATGTCATTGGGCGCTCCCGGAGGCTGTTGAGGAGCGATTGCCAGCAAGCTGTCTGCCAGCGCTTGTGCCAGATACTTCAGTGAAATGGCACCTCCGTATGTCCAGGTAGAGGAACGGCCCTGATGCGGCCTTTCCGGACAAAGGGCATTGCCTGCCAGAGCCTGGAGGCTTCAAGTTTTGGCCATTGAGCAAAGGGTTCAAAATACAGCACTGTGCCCTGTTGGATTTTGCTAAGGTCAAGCACCCGTTTCTGAACCAGGCCCCACTGGCTGTTAGGCTGCGGAAGTGCGGAGGTTATCCCTAACTGTTCCAGCGCATACTGACTCATAGAATTATCGCCATAGATATACACTGAAGAAGGATTCGAAAAGCGTACTGTTGTGACCAGTGGAAGCTGCTCAGGATAGGCCTTTTCCAGCTGCTGGCGCAGGCGGCTGAATGTATGGTTCATTTCCTGCAGCCGCGATTCGGCAAGTGCTTCCTTACCGAGCAGGTGGGCCAGTTGTCGGTATACATCAATCGCGGCCAGAGGGTTACTGTGGTCAGCGCTGAACGTTTTGAAATAGATTACCGGTGCAATTTTCTCAAGCCGGGGAAGTAAACTGCTGTGTACTTCATTGATCAGTATGAGATCCGGCTTCAGTTGAATCAGTTTTTCCAGATTAGGCTCACTGCGGCTGCCCAGTTCTTCTATGCCTGCCGGTAATGCCGGTTGCCGCACCCAGATGCTATAGCCCGCCTGATCAGTCATCGCCAGTGGCTTGGTATTCAGTTCCAGCAGTTGTTCGGTGAGTGTCCAGTTAAGGCTGGCAATGCGCTGGGGAACGGTTTGGAAAGTCTGTGGCCCGCGGCTGTCAGTAATTGTGATGGCAGCCTGAAGGGCGCTGCTGAAACTGAGCAAACCGATGAGCAGATACTTTAGCATACGATTGCCACCTTATGATCATGGCGATTAAGCAGTTCGATATTGATGTTGAACAGATCGCTTAATGACTGCTGATCTGCAAACTGGCTGATGTCTCCCTGAAAGGCAGGGCTGCCATTTTTCAGCGCAATGACCTGGCTGGCAAAACGTAGCGCAAGATTAATATCATGGAGGACCAGAATGACACCTCGGTTGTGCTGCAAATGCAGGTTCTTCAGCATGCTCAGTAATTCATACTGATGGGCGAGATCGAGAGCAGCAGTGGGTTCGTCCAGTATCAGCAGTGGGGATTCCTGCGCGAGCAGCATGGCTATCCAGGCTCGCTGGCGTTCGCCGCCTGAGAGCTGATCAACCAGAGTATCTGCGAAATCAGCCACACCGGTCTGTTCCATTGCGTGTGTGATTGTCTGTTCGTCCTTTGCGGTATATCTGCCGAGTAATCCCCGCCAGGGGAAGCGACCGAGACGAACTAACTCTTTGACTGTCAGCCCTGGAGCCTCCGGTAAATGTTGGGGCAGATAGGTAATTTCTCTTGCCAATTGCCGTTGCTTCAGGCTGTTCAGAGGGCGCCATTGAACTGAATATTCCCCTGGTCAGGAACGGCTTGCCGGGCGAGTAAATTCAGTAACGTGGATTTGCCTGAGCCATTATGGCCGAGCAACAGTGTAAAGCTGTCTGTAGCCAGTTGCAGGGTATCTATATTCAGAATATGCCGGCCGTTGCGGTGAACCCGGATATCATTCAGTTCAAACATATTAATTATCCACTCTCATGCCGCTGAAAGCGGAGTCGGTCGGGGACAGTTGGTACACAGCTCGCCGTCATGCCGGCGATAGTGCATGCAGCAACTCAGTCGGGTTATATGTAAGTTTGCGTCGGTTTGCATACCCCGGGAGGCAGTTCGGTTGCTTCGAGCCAGAGAGGCAACTGGGCGCGGATATCAACCTCACTGATCAGACCTGAAACCGATGGAACTCTGGCGAGTGCGCTGACCAGTTGATCACTGAGCAGTGCTCTGGCCAGCCTGGGGCGTAAGGTACATACCTGCTGCAGTTGTTCCAGCAGTGAGGTGACAAGTGTGTTGAGCTCCCGGCCAGCACGGACAATCAGCTGAGCATGGCTTCCCTGAACCAGCAGCCTGCCGGCAGCGAATAGCCGGCGACAATGCCTTTATCCAGTCTTTGGGTTAGCTGCTGTAATGGTGGAATCGCTGACAGTCCATATACCGCTGTGACGGCAATCAGTACCGGTTGCCAGATCAGTAATTCCCAGCTGCGCACTGACCAGTAACTGCGGCCTGCTTCCGGAAAGTGTTTTTGCCAGTATGCATGGAGTGCCTGCAAACTTGTCAGAGGTGTCTGGTGGCCGGAAATGACAAAGGTTTCCGGGGGCTGATACAGCCCCGCAGGGCAGGGTTGAGCTGTTCAGTAATACTGAACAGTTGTTGGTGCAGATCTTCCGGTGGCTGGCCACCGGAAGGTTTGCTGATTGCTTTAGAACTCATATTTAAGGGTGGCTTCCAGTGTTCGGTCAGCGCCAAACCAGCAGTTATTCGCGTCATAACAGCTGACATTACGTTTATCGAACAGGTTGTTTACAGACAGGTTGAAACTGGTGCCCTCAAGGCTGCTGTTATAAGCCCCCAGGTCCAGATTGACGGCCAGATCTACCAGGGTGTATGCCGGCAACTCGCGGCTGTTGGTTTCATCCAGCTGTGTTTTACCGATATAGCGGATACCAGAACCCAGACGTACGGCGTTACTCAGTTGGTAGTTTGTCCACAGCGTGGCTTTACTTTCCGGTACCCAGACAGGGGTTTTACCTTTCAGGCCCTTGTTGTCTTTAGTGAACTCCATGTCCAGAACGGTGGCGGTGAAGTCCAGTCTGAGTTTATCTGTCAGGTCGCTGCTGATTTCGAACTCAAGGCCCTGAGAGCGCACTTCACCTGCCTGAATCTGATCGTAGGCACTGCCGGAAGGGTCACGGGTCAGAACGTTATCTTTTATGATGCGGAAGGCTGACAGGGTCATATTTGTATCGTCGCCCAGAGGTGCGAATTTAATACCTGTTTCCCACTGATGGCTGGTGGCGGGTTTGAAGGTTTTGCCGTTGCGGTCACTGCCGCTCACCGGTTCAAAACTTTCGGCATAGCTGACGAACGGAGCGATGCCGTTTTCAAAGTTATAAAGTGCGCCAATTCGGCCGGAAAAGTTGGTCTGGTCAACGTTGTTGTCAACGGCGGCATTATATTTACGGCCCTTTTCCGTTGATTCAAAGTCGTCGTAGCGCCCGCCGGCGATAACCACCCAGTTACCAATACGAATCTGATCCTGCAGATAGACGCCGATTTGTTTACGGTCGATATCAAAGTCACTGCTATAGACGGTATTGCTCAGAGTCATCCCTGGGTTGATCTGATGATGATCAGGGGCAAACAGGTCAATCGACGGCGCAACATCATCTTCATATTTAATTCTGGATTCGAGCTTCTGAATATCGACCCCGGCAAGCAGGTTATGCTCAACCTTGCCCCACTGAAGGTTACCGGATAACTGATTATCGACGGTATAGCCTTTGGAGGTTTCGTCAGTCAGGTAGGCACGCCGGTTCAGTGTTCGGTTATCTGCAGCCAAGCCGGTGTTGTAGGTGTTTTTCTGCAGTGCATCAGCGTTCATAAAACGGGCATTCTGCAGGAAGCTCCATTCGTCGTTGAATGTATGGCTGAGTTTGTAGCCCAGCAGGGTGACATCCCGCTCGTAAACGTTCCAGTTAGCATCGCCAGCGTAGCTTGACGTGGAGAGTTTGCCGTTAGGGTTACTGAATACAGAGCCGGCAGCCGGGACGGTATTATAGATACCGGCAGACGGGTCTTTCTGTCGGTAAAGGTTCAGATTAAGCAGGGTTTGATCCGTCAGTTGCCAGTCGACCGAGCCTGTTATCAGATAACGTTCTTCATCAGCAGTTACTGCTTGACTGTCTTTTACGGGTCAGCCCGGTGAATGTATATGACAGGTCATCTCGTCCGGCGAGGCTGCCGGTTTTGTTGATAGTAGTTTGCTGCAGGTTATCACTGCCGACAGTGGCGGAAATGCTGCCGGTTTCTTCATGGCTTGGTTGTTTGGCGATGATATTGACCATCCCGCCTGGCGGCATAGCACCGTACAGAACGGACGTCGGACCTTTGAATATTTCGATCTGCTCGATCGCTGCGGCATCAATCTGTGGCTGCAGGTTCCAGTCGTTGTATAGCAGCTGCAAACCGTCGTAAAAATTTTGTGCGTTATCAAAACCGCGGATCGTAAACTGATCCATTCTGACGACACTGCCGCCGCGAAGCTCAGTATTCACGCCCGGGGTGTAACGCATTGCTTCATTGATTGAACTCACGCCACGCAGATCGAGTGTTTCGCGATCAATAATACTGATCCCCTGAGGTGTTTCCTCAGGCTCCAGTGATGATTTAGTACCTGTATTACGATATGTCTGTGCAGTGATGACAACGTCATCCTGCTGTTCCAGTACCTGACTATCTGAGGAGTCTGCAGCTTGAACCATTGCAGGCAGTGCGGCTGCGGTTGCCAGTACGAGCAGATGTCGTGCAACCGGCACGGACGGAAGTTGAGTAGAGCCTGTAGACAGCATGGTGTTACCTGATTCACAGAAAATGTTTATTAAAAAGAACGATTCTTATTTCTGGGAATGGTAATGAGTTGAAATACTCCGGACTTAACCATTTGGTGCAAGTTGCTGATCAGAACTGAAGAGCCTTGTCGGCGAGTTTTACAGGTACCCAGTATTCCATGTAGGCATCATCACTGCCCGGGTCGAAGTTTCGGCCATACAGTTCAAGGTCAAACCCGTTAATACCCTGATATCCGGATTCTGGCAGCCAGTAAAACAGGAACCACTCGAGGGTTTTATCAAAGTCTTTAATATGACCTTTATAGGGAATAACAGCGTATGTTTGTTCCGGAATCCGGATTGTCTGAAGTACAGCGCTAATGCCTGGAGCAGGGTTCTCAAAGCAGGCCCAGTAGGGAATGTTATTGGCTGTTTCTTCCGTATTAAGGTCAATGACCCCGATATTGTCGAAACGGCAAAATGTATCCATCGGGACATAACGGGCCAGATTCATCCAGATTTCGGGGATAACCTTTTCGTAGTTGGGCTTTGCTGAGAAAAGTCCGTTGAAGTAGCCACGTACACCCTGTAGTTCAAACGAAGGACGGGTTTCAATTTTGACCTGTAATAATTTCGGTGGCAGCTCCGCTTTAATCCGGTCTGGCCGGCTTAGAGAGCGGTTGGCGCAGCCCCTGAAATACTCCTCGCTTTCGGTATGTACCCGGCGTGCACTCATATTCTTTGCGGAAACTGCGGTTAAAGCTGATTTCTGATTCAAATCCGCAACTAAGAGCGATATCAAGATGGCGGCGAGGAGTTGTGAGCAGTAATCTCGCGGCAGTACTCAGACGAATCCCGCGCACATACTGAGCAACGCTCATGCCAGTTTCTTTCATGAATACGCGCTGGAACTGCCAGCGTGACCAGCAGCTTTTTCTGCAAGTGTATCCACTGTCAGGGGCTGGTCCAGATTGGCTTCAATATAATTCAGCGCTTGCTGAATACGTGCTATCTGCGGGGTATTGTGAAGAAAAGCTGGAGTTGCCACGGTACGGATCTCACTGAAACTGTCTTGAAGATATTTAGCCAACCCTGGCACTGCTTGTTTTTGATCAGAAACTGAAGGGCGATAGTAGCGGGTTTATAAATTAATGTAAATGAGAATAGTTATTATTTGATGTGGGTTGTAAGTGAGATTTGCAGGTCCTTAACCGGGCGGGTTTGTCTGTACAATCTGTCAGACCCCAAATAAGCTTAAAGGCGCTTACTAAGGGTGAATATTGAGGCGATGTATATGCAATACTGGTTGTTTAAATCTGAACCTGATGCATTCAGTATCGATGATCTGGCTGCAATGCCTGATCAGACAGAGCATTGGGACGGAATCCGTAATTACCAGGCCCGGAATTTCTTACGGGATGAAGTGAAACAGGGTGATCAGGTGTTTTTATCATTCCAGCTGTAAAGACGTGGGGATAGTGGGTGTTGCCGAAGTCGTAAGAGAAAGCTATCCGGACCACACTCAGTTTGATCCTGAATCAAAGTATTATGACCCGAAGTCATCGCCGGATAACCCCGCTGGATGATGGTCGATATTAAGCTAAAGCAAAAGTTCAGTAAGATCCTGTCTCTGAAAACCATTAAAGCGATGCCTGAAATCACCGAAATTGGTTTGGTCAAAAGGGGCATCGATTATCGATCATGCCTGTGACGGACGTTGAGTGGAACTTGTTGATGGAAAAAGCCGGTTGAGCTGGTTTTATCTTCTTTGTCCGGTGAGAGGTCTCTGAGGTACGCAGATATTCTGTAGGTGAATTTGTGGCGGGTATTATTCGTCGCTTCGCGCCTCCCCTTCGGGTTGCTGCAAAAGCGCAGCAATATGTCGCTTCGCTCGGTTCGAACCTGCTCCGAGGGTGTTTCAAGCTGCTCAACAATAACAGTAGTGCATAAAAACGCCCCACAGGAACAGCGCCTGTGGGGCGTTTTTATGCATTTGGTGGAGGTGGCGGGTTTCGAACCCGTTCAATAGCCCCTTTAAACTACATAACTAGCTGAAATTATTAAGGTTATTGTGTTTCAGCTAACTATCTATCAGTACTTTTTAGGTGCGATGTGGACACTTTGTGGTCACTTCCGGGTGCATAAATTCAAACTTCACGGTGGGCAGGTCTTACAAGGATGCTCCTTAGAATTAGAAGAGTTTTTGTGTCTGCTAAAGGTTGGTCCTATGAAAATCTCTACCGCGATGTCAGGAAGCCGCATAAAGCTGATTTAAAGATGATGGGATAGATGAATTCGGAGTGTACATCTGTTTACTCAATATAAGTCAGAACTTTTTTAATTCTTCGTTGTCGCCAAAAATGTTGAGCTGTTATAGAATCCGGATTTTATTATTGACTCCTCTATTTTTAGGCCGCTAATGTTAGAATTTTTATATTTAGACTGTCGATGGTTGAGTTTTTAATAAAGCTTCCACCTCTTACGTTGCCTAACCTAGTTTCTCCGCTTAGCTTACTATTTGAAACCCTTATAAAGGTATGGTCATCAGGATCGGATGTGAATATTGATGTGTTGTTTAAGGATGTGTCATTTAAAAATATTTTTAAGTTATATTTAGACCTGATTGTAAGTTTATTGATTGTGGAATGTGAAATTATAGTATCAAGGCTTATTATGGTTGCATCATTTAAGTTGATACTGCTTATATGTAAATCGCTTAATATGCGTGATTTCTTGTTTCTAATATATAACTGTCTTATATTAAGCTGTGTTTGTCGTTCCTTTCCTAAAGTATATGAAAGTGATTTAACAACTTTTTCTGCATTTTCTTTGCTCGTCTTTCTCCATTCGGTAGGGGTAAATAAGTTTGGCTCTCTAATGTTTAAGAAGTGATCTAAATTGATCTCTTCTAATGAGAATATTAGTTTGTCTTCATTGGTAGAGAGAATGCTGTTTATTATATTAGTTGTTCTTTGTTCAGATAAACTTACTGATGTCGTGTATTCGGTAAATGTTGCAGTAAAAACTGTGAGATAAAACGCAGAAAAAGAGATGATGAATTTAAATGCATTGGGTCCGGTAAAAACTGCAATCAACTGAATTATGTTTCTGTGAAATATATCCAGAAGTTTTTAATAACTATAATGAGTTCAATTCTTGTTAAGGATATTATATTTTGATTTTTATTTATGAGAGTGTAATTTTTAGTGGTAACTACCTTTTTTAAGGCCGTATAATACCAAGATTATTTGAAACAAAGATATAAATAAATAATCATAGAAAGTTGATGCCTTTACTAATGGTTCTAGTACTTTATGTATGGGTAAGGTTAAGTTGATGCCAATGTGAGTGGATAAGGCTGTGCATAATATTAAGTAAGTGGGAAAAAGATACAAGTGAGAACTGTATAAGAGTATGAGCTAGTATGTTTTATTCGATATATGAAAAGTTGTGGGAGGATGAGAGATAATGTTGTGATAATATATAGTATTGCTAATTTTATTGCTATTGGTTCCGGGTTGGATAATAACTCAGTAAGTAATTCCAGTGATGAATAGAATATTAAAGCTATTGCAGATAGGGTGAAGTATCTGATTTTGTAATCTACATATAGTTGATAAATATTATTCATGGCTGCACTCTCATCGGGCTTAATTGTACCGCATCCTGTAAATGATCAGGTGCTAGGTGGGCGTAGCGCATCGTCATATTGATCGTGCTGTGTCCCAGGATCTTTTGCAGGGTGAGGATGTTGCCGCCGTTCATCATGAAGTGGCTGGCGAAGGTATGACGCAGTACATGTGATGCCTGACCTTTAGGTAGTTCGATACTGGTTTTATCCAGTGCCCTGTTGAAGGCCGACAGTGAGAAGCCAAATAGCTTATCTTCATTTCGTTTCAGTATTTCCTGTTCAAGTTCCTGTGATATCGGTATGAAGCGGTTTTTACCGCTTTTCGTATCGGTGAACTGGATCTGTCCGTTTCTTATATGACGTTTCTGCAGTGACTGGGCTTCGCCCCAGCGACAGCCTGTTGATAAGCAGATTTTACTGATCAGCAGAGCGTCAGGGTGTTTGATAGTGCTTAACAGTTCTTCGATCTGTTCAGTAGTCAGGTAGGCTAGTTCGGTTTCTGGAATCTTGATGGGTTTAACGCCTTCAAGTGGGTTCTGGTAGTTAATAACCTTAGTGCTGATCAGTTCGTTATAGATGGCCTTCAAGTACGTCAGGTGATTATTTAACGTCTTTGGCTTACAGCCTTCCTGCAACTTAGCGTTACGGTATTCAAGGAATGTATCGGGAGAGAGCTTGGCGGCTTTAGGGTTACTCATCACTAAAGCCATCGCATCAGCTGCACGTTTACGCCGGCTTCCATCTCTGAGATTGATACCGTGATTGTTGTACCAGATTTCTATCAAATCTTTTAACCGCCGGGTATCACCATTCGGGTTCCAGGCTTTACCTTGGGCTGCTAAAGATTTGATGTGTAGCTCGTATCGTTGTGCTTCAGATTTGGTATCAAATTTTTACGCAGACGCGGGCCGTCTAGTCCTGTCGGACGGATGTCTAAAAGCCATTTATTTTTAACTTAATTAGACTCATTGTATATTATTTTAGTTGGATACTATTTTAAATTTTTCGATTATTTTGTTTAAATTGGTTCTTTCATTTTCTGTTGCGTTGGCAAGATCGGCATTTTTAATAGACTAGCAGCAGAGAATACTACTGCATCATCCATGATGAAATCATTTTCTTCATTGTACATTAGTATTTCATATGATAAGTGAAAATATTTTTGTACATAGAATCTTTGTGTGGTTTTGATTTTGTTATTTCCCAGTGAGATTCTGATAATGAAATTAAATAGGATATACTATAGTTTATATCGTCAACTGTACTTATAAATAAATTATGGGTTCCATCTATTTCTGGGTGTAGATCATATTGAGTGTTTGTATTAAAGAATGCTTGGACCGTTGAGTTATCAATAAAATCATGAAATTCAATTTTCGTTTTAAGTTTCGATTCTATATCTAAAACAAGTACATCAATTAAGTGTTGTATTTCGTCTTGTTTAACTTGAAGCTGGGCCGCGTCGGCAGATATTTTCATTTGCTCTGTAGCTTGGTTTAGTTCTTTTGGTTAATTCTAAGTGTATAGAGAAGTGCCATTAGTCCTATAAATCCAAAGATTGGATTTAGAATGCCACCAAAGAAGTCTCCAGCTGGACCTAGATTGTTCAATGGAGTATCGCTGTTTGTAAATGAAATATAAATAATGAAGGTAAATAGTGCTGTTATAGCTAAAAACGAAGAGATTTTTGTGGCATTCCGCATGAAAGATTCAAGTTCTTGATCCTTTTACCAAAAATATTATTAGGTATACAGTCTAATTTTTCCAGATATAAGAACAACAATATTTTAATACTGTAATTATTTTTTGAGTATAGGTGAAAAAATGCTTTGTGTTTTTATTAAAATAGGTGGCTTGGTGAAGCTGTTCATCGGTTGTCCTGTTGATGAGCTGTGTTAGTGTTTGTGAAATGCTGTTTTGGTGCAGCGAATAACCACAATAGCAATGAGACAAACCCCTGCTATCTTGGCGTTAAACCATAAATACTGGTCTGGTGCGTGTACGAATGCTGCTTTGAAGTTGCTATGAAACTTCAAACCAAGAATGATAATGGCCAGATAGAGTATGATTTCATACAGAGACCAAGGGGCTTTCCGATAGCGTGGCTGGTCGGGGATAGCGTCCATAGTGGCAGGGGAGGTGATGGCCTAGACTGAACGTCGTCTTTCTCATATGCCAGACGGCTTTCTCTGAAGCGTCCTTTTAAGCCTTTTGCACTGCGCCTTTCATCAGCTTCAAGTTTGTCCAGCTTCTCGATAAGCTGCTTCTTATAGTAGTCGCGATCATCAATAGCCATACCACTGCCTATCCATATCCTGTGGTTTGTAAGTCCTTTTACCAGTTTTAGCAGCTTTTATACAGGTTTTTGCTATCTAGCGATGCTGATGTTTTCAGAGGCACTGTGATTGCTGCACTGGGCCTCAACTAGATCCTTTAACCGCCGGGTATCACCATTCGGCTTCCAGGCTTTTCCCAGAGCGGTTAGCGATTCAATATGAAGCTCATACCTTTGTGTTCCAGCTTCGGTATTGAACTTCTTATGCTGACGTTAGTTGTCTCGTCCTTCAGGGCGGATATCAAGTAACCAGAAACTATAATGTTTTTATAGCTATTATACTGAGGTTTGTTTCATCGCTTTATTAAATAATGAGATGACTTCATTATCTTCTGATACATTATGCTTGTTTATTATTTTCTCTATTTTGAATATGTTTGCGAACTGTGTTAGAGATTTTAAGTCCACTGTTTTTGTAAATGTTTTCTTTTTGGAGGATAGTCTTGTTTGATAACCATTCTTGATAAAGTGATTAATTAATAGTATGCAGTTTTCATACTCATCTATTTTGATATCAATCCAATTATATACTTTATCTGAATTTCCCCATCTTTCCCATCTATATACTAAAGATCCAAAGTGTGAATATTTTAATAAGTTGTGGTTTTCATCGCCTGCTAGAGAGTTGATTTTTCGATGAATTTTATTTTTGCTTTTATAAAGTCGTCTTCAGAGAAGATAAGTTTATCATAATTATTTTGTCTTCTATTTTCTTCTTCTTGCAAGATGGATTCAATTACCGATAGGAACGGTGTTTCTGAGAGCGATTCTTTTATTATGGAATATCTTTCTTCACTATTGCTTTTTGTGTAGAGACATTGAGAAGTGATGTTTAAAATTAATTCTTTTGTACTTATTTTTGCAAGACTGTTAGATTCTCTTGAATATCCCTCACCAAGCTTAATCATACTCAAAATAATTCGATTGACTATGTCTTGGTTGAAACTGGGGATGTGGAGGATTAAATGGCTTAGCATATCGTTTATATTATTCTCATGTATATGCTTCTTAATGATTTCATCAAGATTTTTCTAGCGTTAATGCCGCTTATGAAATCATTATAGTCAGATACACTTATATTATTATGATGTGATATTAGTTCAAAGTACTTATTGAAGTGTGATTCATGGCATATTCTTGCATCCATGTGTGCTTCACTATATGAAAAATAATTATTTCTAGGTTTATATAGTATAGAGTCTAAAACAGGAAATAGTTCTAATACTAATGGTTCTATGAATTTTCTTGAAGTGGCTCTATCTAGTAATTTCTTGGATTCGTGTTCTATATGATCCTTTTCGCCATTTGATAACGACTTGTCTGATTGTTTAACTAAGATGTCTTTAGAATTTTTATTTCATTGTAGATTTCAGGCTCAAACAAGCGAATGCATTCTATGGAAATGAGATCAATTATATTTACTTCAAAAGAGCTTCTTCCTATAAATGCTTGGAATGAAAAGCTAAGGTTGAAATGTATCTGTTTAAACTTCTTATGTTATTTATATAATTCTTTAAACAAGATTCATGAATATAAATCCATCTATTTTTATCAAATGTGTCTTTTGACTTTGGATAAATATCAAGTATTGAATTAATTCTTTCGAAGAGAATGTTGCTAATTGTTTCTTGATTGGGTGGAGGAAGATTAAGCGGGAATTGTATGATTTTTCTAGATAATATTTGCCGTGATAGTTTTGGGTTGTAAGTTTTTTTCAACAATGTCTCGTTGAAATAGTAGAACGAAAATAATGTTTGGGAACTCTAGGTTTGATTTGATTATCTGGAATAACATCCTTAGCTGATCTTCTTCCAGTCGATCTAAATCATCCATAATAATTAATATAGGGTTGTCTCTTTTTGACAAAGATTCACTTAGGGTATTTCTAATCTCATCTAGGTTTTTTTATTGTGTTTGCTATATAACTCAATGTTTTTTTGCCATTTGAGCAAAAGGTCTTTTGTTTTTTTAAAGATTGTGATGCTATCATCAGTAGCCCAGAGGCTGTTATTATAGCTGATGTTGTTTCTGTAGGACCGGAGAAATAACTTAATAATCCTGTTGCAGCTAATATAACGCCAGGGATTACTAATGTTAAACTATTAGTGACAAGTTCTCCTGTAGATAAGTAATTGCCATATGTTTTAAGAAGCTTTGATAGCTTATCACCGTTTTTACTTTTGTCTTTTATACCTATGGCTGTTGATAACTCATTAAAAAAATGCTGTGTAGAGAGGCTTGGTTGGACCATTGCCACGGTGAAAAGTGAATCTTATCAATATTGCTACTCTCTAAGTTTAATTCAATTAGCTTCATTACAGATGTTTTACCACTACCCCAATCACCGTTAATAGAAATTACATAGCTATGTTCAAGGTGCCAATTATTGATGATGTTGGATACATTTTGACAGAAGAATTGGCGGTTAAGTAAGTCCTCTTGAAAAGAGTCGATTGGTTGATCGGAATAAATAAAATTTTTCTTTTCATTGGAAGTGGTTTATTTGTACTTTCAACCTCTAAATCTGACGAGTGATCACAACAGAGTATTTCTTTTGCATTGCCCCAGTTTAAGAATGTTTTCTTTTGGCAGATTTTGCAGATCATATAATTCGCTTTGTTTATTACTATGTTATTAGGTTTTAAATGTACTTTTATTCTATGAATAAAATAATTTATTTTCTTGAACTTAATAGTATGGGGTGAGCCTCTTCTTTTCTTTCTGTTTTCTGTAATTCTTGCCAGATCATAAACTGGAATATCTTACTGTCAGCTAAGTAGTTTCTGAAAACGGGGTCGTGCTGAAAAATAAACTTATAGAAGAGTGAAATAAATGTACTGAAGAGACCCAAAACAGCGCTTATAAAGAATAAAGTTACATAGAGGAACTTGAGATGTGGCCCTAACGAGTTTTTATCCAGGAACAGTGGAATGATAAAGATTAAGGAAAACAGTAATACTGTTAGAAGTAAGCTCCATTTTTCTTCATGTTTTTTTCCTGTTCCTTTAGTCCTTGTACACGCGCCCCGTTGGCTAGGATAGCCAGCGTTCCCTAATCCTTTGCGCTATTGTGTATCCATCCCTGTTTCTTCGTAGTTCTCGACGATCTGTTCTAGTTCCGGACTTACTTGTCCAGCTTCTGGAAGAGTTTCTCCAGTAGCAATCCACATTTGAAATTGAGGATAGAGTTTACATAAGATTTCTACTTCTTCTGCTCTTGCTCTACCACCTGTTTTTCGTATTGTGGTCCATCTGCCATATTTTGTATCAGTTTTTCTTGCTAAATCTTCAGTGCTTAAATCTATAAAATTCAGTAGCTTGCGAATTCTGTCGTCAATATTCATTTAGAAATTAGAAAATTTGTCTAGACAAATGATCTATCCTTGATATCATTTATTTGGCTAGAAAATACGTCTAGAGGGGTTCTAGATTTCTAGCGTTAGATTTTCCGAAAAAGATTAGAAGTAATTTCTTATCAATTTAATCTTGAGGATATAGGCATGGAAGCTCAAGTACAAATCTCACCGGGCCAGGTGATAGGCGTAAGCCGCGTCATACTGGTCGATGCACCGGCAGTCACCGTTCAGGAATACGCTCGCCGAACAGGCCTCTCACTCTCTGTTGTCCGCTCCCAGGTGGCTGACCGCCGCATACCTGTAATACGCCAAGGTAAACAGGTGCTGGTTAATCTCATGGCACTGGGCAAACAGGCCATAGAAGCGGAGGTGTATTAATGAATACCTCCGTTACCACATTGGAAACCTTAAAAAGGTCGCTGTTCCCATCATGCGCGCCAGCAAGTTCGCTGAACTCACCGGCGTATCTGAATCATCCGTTCGCGGCATGTTAGACCGCGAAGAATTACCGGCCGTACAGCTGACATCAGCAGGGAGGGCAAACGCCCCACCCGGTATATCAACCTTGTTGCGCTGTACAAACTCTGTGAAAAGGAGGCTGCGGCATGGATCAGCTAACACTCCCAAAACTGCCCGTGACTAATCCGAACTGCGCACAGCAGACAGAACTGGCAGCAGGCATCGCCGACATTGCTGCCGAGGTTTACGCACTTTGCTTGCAGGGCGCACAGATCAAGCTCGACTTCTCTGGCGGCTTTGGCATTCGTCTGGTCATTAAAGGCCCGGCACATAAATACATCATGGTGAATCGCCTCATTGCTGGCGGCCGGGTCAGACCGGAACCCTATAAACATCACGGCGATGCCTTTGCTTCATACAACGTTTTCGACGACGTGTTGTTAGAAGACGCCGATTACGATCAGGCACTGTTTCAGCTCTCTGTATGGCATGTACGGCTTAGCACCGTGCGACATCACATCCAGCTGTTTAAGTGCCGCAAACCGACTCCACTGAAGGTGCTGAACTGATGCATCTGGCCACAGACAGCCTGCATCACTCAGCACCAGGGGCGTGGGGAATGCCCTCTCCACGATAATTTAACGGCTGGCATCCGTGTAAAAACTGCCCCCGCTTACTTACTCATGCCGGAGATGAGCGGGTTACTCACGGCATACAAGGACGCACATATGAACATGGAAGCCAGTGACTGCAACTGCTGCAGTGGCACCGGAACGGTGGAATACGGAAATGATTGCATGTATTGCGATGGCACCGGGCAAGTCTTCAAGCCTTATGCCACAGAAGAAGGCAACGAATGCAGTGAATGCGAGGGCTTCGGCGACATCACTGATACTGCCGGCCATTCCACCCTCTGCGAAAACTGCATGGGCCACGGCCATATATAAAGCTGTCCGGATGGATTTGAATGCCCCGTAAGCATTCCACTTCAGACGGATAGCCTGCCCGGCCGGCAAAGAGGCCATCACGAATGCATCAGCATTCATAACGAACAACGCAACGACAGGGAGTCGACATGCACACACGGATGAAACGCTCAGACATCCTCTCCGCTGCTGAACGTGGCTACTGCCTACTATGTGGAGGCACAAATGGACAGTGCAATTGTTTACAACCTTCCGTTGTTCTACGTCCTCGCACTGATCGCCATCAGGCAGATGCTGTTGATTGGCATGCTCTGGATGGCTTGGGGCGACAGTCAGACAAAAGCAGAACGCAAAGGGCTAATTCAATCAGTAGTCAGCGATCTGCACGACGATTTTTCCTCTGCGAGAGTTGCCGTGCTGTTAATGATTTTGATCTAGACGCTGATCTGGGTCTCTGCCCCTGTGGAGTCGTCCTTTTTCACAACTTTAGACCTGCTGTTCTCCCGGATCGGGATTACAGCGATTTACTCAACGTAGAAGACCTGCCGCGCTCTGCGCTGCGCAAACCCAACATTTACAGGTGAACATTATGAACATGAATTTTACCGGCACTGTTATTCAGGCCAAACGTTACAGCATGGACGGCAACCAGGGTGCATCCATCTTCCTGACCCAACCAAGCGACGGCGAGAACCCGGACGTATGCGGCTTAGAGATCATGAAAATGACCGCTGACTACACCGTGGTTGAGCAACTACGTAACGTGCTGCCGTGCGAGTGCGACATCGTTGCCAAGCCCGTAGCAGGCGCTCAACAGAAGATGGCCTTCAAGCTGGTGTCGATTAAGCCAAAGACTGAAGCAGCAGCTAAGCAGCGCCCTGCACAGTCTTAAGCAGACACGTTGCTTAGGTTAATCCTATGAAATTTTTCCTCCTCGGTTTCTTCGGCAGCATCTTTGTCGTATTGGCCTTCAGTGATCCCGCATTCGCGCTCACTCAAGCCGAAAGCGCTGAGATATTCGCCGAAGTCTCTGAGGAAACAAATTCAATCATCGTGCAATCCACGTTAGGCCTCGCGTACTGCTTAGGCTTCGTGGCCGGCTCGATGCGATGAATGGGAGGTTGGTTTGGCGTTAGATCAATTTCTCGCTGAGTACAGCGGCCACATTCTTGGGGCGTTCGGACTCGGCTGGGGCAGTGCTGTCCTTATAACGTACTTCAAACAATGGTTAGAAAAACTGTAAAGGAGGCTCCTATGCCTGATTTTGTGAAGAAGCAAAATGCCGCGGTTAGCACTCTGGTTGCTAACAAAAAGTCCGCTCAGTGGTGGCCGGTTTTATCGCGATGGGAATGACGATGCAGGAAGCTGCAGCGGCGTTACCGGCTGCGATCGGTACACAGCTGGCTGCGATTCAACAGGATGGTCTGGATCTGGCTGACCTGGTTTGGCCAGTCGTGATCACGCTCTTCGGGGCGCTGGTTATCTTCAAACTGTTCAAGCGCTTCGGCTCACAGATTTAAATCTGTTAAGCCCGGCTTTCAAAGGGGCTCGGGCTATCCGCGCCCCTTTACCTCTGGATTTTGTGAGGTGTCGTTATGAGTTCGTTATTCATTATTGGGTTTCTGATCGCCGTGATCTTCTGGCGACTGGCCCGTGATCAGGATCAGGGGTGAGATATATGCGTAAACTACTATTACTGCTGTCGCTGTTCTCACTGCTTTCTCCCGTATCCGTATTTGCACAGGATACATCCGTTACGATTCGACCGAAGCAAGTCACCGGCGTGGATGTCGACTCACGGGGCAATATTAAAGTGGACTACTCCACGAGCCGTGTCCGGTTTCCTTCTGGCAAAGAAACCTTCAGAACAGAGCGGGTGACCTATAACCCTAAGAAACTGCTTGAGATGACCAAGCGTGGTAATCCGGCACAACAGGCTTTAAAAGCCGCTGCACTTGCTGCTGCCGCTGCTGCGGGGTACGTCATTAATGAATTAAGAGGACAGATCACTGAGCAAGAACAACCTGATCCGGGATACACCGCAGGATATTATTGGGAAGCACCAGTCTATGGCTTACCACCACTAAGAGGAAAACCGCTTCTGAAGCCTGTGCCGCTGGTTCTGTTTATGGAATAGCCTCTGCCGGTGGAACATGGTGCAGCCGTGGCACGAATTCTAAATATGTCCAGGCTGTGAAACGTTCCTGCACTAATCCGCCACGGAATTACTCTGTTTGTATAGACGAAACAGTACCTATGGTACCTGGTGAACCGCTTCCTTTGGATGTGCAAAACGACATTATGATTGAAGCGTTTAATCAACTAACGCCTGCTCAGCGGCGTCAGTTCTTTGAAGATTTAGCAGGATCTCCGTTGATTACACCTGAACTGGCTGAAGCGCTACAGGCTGAAGCTGACCGCATCAGACTCGCTGAAGGCTTGGAGTCAGCTACTGTTGAGGAAACGGGCAGAGAATCGGCTACAGAAGAAAACATCCAAAAGGTTACGGTTGTCGATCCGATTAAGATCGATGAAACAGAAGTAAAAGTAGATGCGCCTACGGATGATAAATATACCCGGCCGGAAGACTACAACCCGTTAACCCTGTTCTTTGGCTCATTGCCTGATCTACCTGACTTCAGCCTGCCTGACTTTGGTCTCTCTTACTCATCATCCTGCAGAACCATTACCTTCGACTGGGAAGGGGCATCAGTGCTGTTTCCATCCAGATCTCAGTGCCGCAAGTTAGGTGAAATGAAAGAAATCACCGGCTGGTTTATCTCCGTTATCACCATGTTCGGCATTGCCTGGCTGATCCTGGGCAACCGTAAACCGGGAGTATAGTTATGAACCGCTTATCGGAATTATTGCGTAACCTGTTTGAAGCCGGCTTCTCATCGGCAGCATCCGCTCACCGTATGGATATCGCCTACAAGATGATGCTCATCGCGGCCATCATCACCGGTGTCTCCACCTTCTTCGTGGTGGTACAGGGCGCCATTGGCACCCTGAACTTCTTCACCAATGACTATCTCGACATTGCGATGTCATGGTTCGTGCCGGCGCAGGCGCCAATCTGTATTGCCGCATTGATCACGGCCCGCATTGCTCGCTCTGTATTGGATTATCACCTGATGCTGATCTACGGCGGTATGTTTGTCAGTCCGCCTTCTAACGCATCAGGCTTCCTTTCCCGACCACAACTTCCTGGAGGCTGAACATGGAATTTCGTTTTGTAACCGGCAAGTTGGGGACAGGTAAAACACTGGTGGCGGTGGGCCATGCGGCAGTGTGCCTGAAGAAGAAAAAGATGGTCGCCACCAATGTCGACCTGTACCCGGAAAACTTCTCTGACAAGTACAACAAAGATACCCGGATCTACCGCTTACCAGACCACCCAACACCGGAAGATCTGGAAATGCTTCCCTGGGGAATCCTACCCTCGTACTCAGCCCGGACGGCTCCTATCGCCCTGGTCCTGATTACGATGAAAACCAGAACTCACTGCTGCTGTTAGATGAACTCGCGCAGTTCCTGAACACTCGTAACTTCGCCAGTAAAGACCGCACCCGGATGATTCAGTTCCTGGTCCTACTCCGTAAGAAAGGCTGGGATGCATGGTTCATTGTCCAACATATCGACATGGTGGATAAGCAGATTCGGGAAGGACTGGCACAGGAAACAGGCTACTGCAGAGACATGTCACGCATCCCGATCCCTATTATTGGTGGTCTGTTCCGGCGCATTACCGGTAAAGCGCTGACCTTCCCTAAGATACACCGGGTTACCTTCAGGGATGGCTATTCCACAGACGGCTTAGTACTGGAAGTGCGCAACTACTCCGCCAGCGCTGTGAAGATGATCTACAACACAGCTCAAACACTGAGCCCTGATTACTCACCCACCTGGGCTATCAACCACCATGAGAACGCCGGGCTGCATTGCCTGTTAACCCCATGGCATTTAGCCGGTTATAAGCTGCCGCTCAAAGCCTCTCTGCTGAAGCGGTTAGAGCGGGCATTAATCACACTGTTATTTGAGATCGCGTTCTGCGTGATCACTGTATTCCCATCTCTGCGCCGTTACTTCATCGAGCCACCTGTATGAGGCAGCGAAAGCCTGTGGATGAGGCGTTATTGAGGTATCAGCAATCGACTGCGCAGCTGCCGCAAAGTAGCTCTACAGTCTGTTACACGACCTGTGGGCTGGACGATGGGTGCGCAGCATCCCTGAGGACAGCACGCGGGGCGCGGAAACGGCCTGTGTAGCACGTTTGATAAAACTAACCAACATTCCCGATACAACCTAAAACAACTCGATACACATTAGGGGCATCTAATGAGCAAACAACATTTTCAGCGTTTTGATCAGAATTTTGAAGAAGCTACCCATGGTCGCCAATTTATCGACTCACCGGGTCACATTGATATGACATCCATGAACATTTTGTACAGTTCAGTGGATACCGTTCGCCAGTTGTACAAGCTGAGACTAAAAGAAGCCCTCATTGAAGACATGCAGCAGGCCCTGGAAGGGATACCAGGCGGCAAGGTTGTCTATACTTTTGCCGGGTACCAATGGATGCTGAGACGGGGTGGTGCATCGGGGTATCAGTTTAGCCTGCAAAACGCGGAATTGGGCTTAGTGCTCCTGCTAAAAAGTCGGTACGCCAAGTTAGAAGCATCTGGTACCCATCTCAAGATTGAAGTCTCACCGAAGATGATCTTTGATAATACGGCTGAAGACCTGCAGATCGTGCTGAATAGCTATGCGGATATGGTCTCTGTGGACAGTTTATATAGCCCTGCAGGTGTCGCCATCCACTTAGCGTGTGACTATCAGGGCTGGGAACCTCCAAAACACTTCGTAGAGAAGATCACCTGCAGGTCGCGTAGAGTATCAGACCGCTCTGGCATCAGCGAGTTGAAACTAGACACTGATATCTGCACGGTTTACGGCCACGGCCAGTCCTACCTGTTTGGCGCTGCTTCAACGCTCCAGTTCGCCCTATATAACAAAAGCAAAGAAGCCCATTACTCGGACAAGCTCGACTACTTCAAAGACCGCTGGAACAGTAAAACCAGTGACTTTCTACAACCCTTGTACAACCCGGAAGAAACCGTCTGGCGGGCAGAAGTACGCTTCTCACACTCAGTAATCCACCAGTTCGCACTGGCAAACCAAACCACCATCAACACATATGCAGACGTCATTAAGCATCTGGGTGGCCTATGGACCTACGGCCTGAACAACTTCCGCTATGACTATAACTCCCGCTTTATCCATCCTGTTTGGACAGTATTTATGACTGAAGCTGGCTTTGATCAGTTCGAAACAGGCTTTGAGTATCGCAGAGAATATAAAAAGCCAGGTGTTGGCAATGAACGAAATGTCACCATCGCCCTGGGTAATCTGCTATCAATCTATGCTCGCAGAAAATTCCCTGCTCACTATGCCCTGAAGTGCATCAAACGTAGTGGCTTATATATTGATTTGATTGGATATCTACGAAGCAAAGGGTTGGATCGAGAGGATCTCATGCAGTACATTGAGGAGAGTTTGATACAGAGGCGTTTAGCGTCTAAGGCTGCTTAAAAGGAATTATTTATGGTGCAAACACAGGTCTTGTCTGTCCGAGATCCTCGCTGGTCGAATGAAGAAAGAAAAACGATAGATTGTTTCATTACTACGAACACCCTCAAAGAAGAAGTCCCTTTTACGGCATCACCTTATGATTCTGAGCTCCATGGAAGGGACGTTTTTATCGTTGTATGAATGAAGAATTTGGTCCGATTGCTGAATCTAATAAGGTGGTTGAAGTGGAGGGGGAACCACCGGAGCTGCCTGAAAAATACATTACATTACAGCGATTCATTGAGTTTGCGAATAATGAGAATGCTAGTAAGTCACCAAGAGCGATTACTATGGTTTGGGGGCATTCTTAGAAGAAGAGTTAATTAACAAATTAAAAGTATGGTATGAAGCTAATCCTGATGTTAATCCCCTAAACGTTATATTTTTGAGCAAGTGATTGATAATGCTCAGCGAAAGGGAGTTATTAGCTCTACCGAACAAGCGAAATACCATGCTATCAGAGAGATCAGAAATAGGGCTGCTCATGATTGGGATTTCTCGATAGAGTCAGAAGGGGTCAAAAAACATTTGCTGTTCTTGTATGAGTCAGATCATAGCTCGACGTCTCAATACATAGAGGATTTAGGTTTTTAATTTCAATGATTTATGCAGGGTCTTGTGGCTTTCTCGTGATGAAGTTAATCGATAGTTGATTCGATTATTAGTAATGTACAGGCAAAAACCACCTATCGTGTGGACGATAAGTGGTCATTTTCAAGTTAGATATCTGTAACTCTTTGATATCTAAGCAGTATTTGGTGGAGGTGGCGGGTTTCGAACCCGCGTCCGCCAATCCTCTGCCTTCAGATCTACATGTTTAGACGCTTCTATTGGGTTAACCCATCACGGCCCGAAGGTCAGGGCGTTTAGGGCGAGCCTCTTTAGTTTTAACCGTTCAGCTTGAGACAAAGCATCCGGGCGATTCTATCTCAAATGACACTGCAAAATCTTAAGTTATAGACACCTTAAGCGCAGCGCTAGCGGGCTTATGCCGCTAGAGCGTAGTTATCGTCGTTTGCAACTATAACAATGTAGTAAGGGATTTACGTGATTCACTACACTCACGACATGCACCAAAGGGTTCGCAATCAGCGTCGAAGCCAAGTCACCCCGGGGTGGGCTCATTATAATGATTTTTTCCAAGAAGCAGCAATAAGTTACTGAGCAGAGAAAATTTTATTGAGGCATTAAAAAGAGCCGTGTGGCTCTTTTTATGTGTTGTAGCTCGTTTTAGCGTGCAGCCATCAGGCGCTGCTTCTGGCGATCCCAGTCACGGTTCTTTTCTGTATCCCGTTTGTCGTGGAGCTTTTACCACGGGCCAGTGCGACCTCACATTTAACCTTGTTGTTCTTCCAGTACAGGCCCAGTGCAACGCAGGTGTAGCCTTTGGCCTGGGTGGCAGCAAACAGCTTTGAAATCTGTCTGGCGTGCATCAGAAGTTTCCGCGGTCGCGTCGGATCTGCGATTACGTGAGTACAGGCCGTTTTTAACGGAGTGAAATGAGCACCGATCAGCCAGGCTTCACCTTTGTCAAAAATAACATAGGATTCAACCAGTTGTGCGCGTCCGTCGCGAAGGCTTTTACTTCCCATCCTGTTAATGCCAGGCCTGCCTCGATTTTTCATCAATATGATATTCGTGACGGGCTTTTTGTTTTGGCAGATGGTATTGCCGCTGGGTTTTGATTTCTTCTTTGCCATGGAGCGCGATTATATAGGGGTATGTGGGAAAAGCAATCTGGCGAAGTGGTGCTGCGGATCAGCTTTCGTGGTGAAAGTGTGGTTAAAGTTGTAATTACGGAGCGAACCTCAGAAAATAGCGTCCCCTGTTTCAATTACTCTGTGTGTGGGATGCTTTAAGTGTAGCCATACAGAGGGTATTCGGAGAGATAATGACAAAGGTAGACCGTAGCGCTTTGGTTCTGCACACTGCTGAGCAGATGTTTGATCTGGTGAATGATGTAGCGGGTTATCCGGAGTTTTTGCCCTGGTGTACTGGCACAACCATTCATGAGGCGACTGATGATGTGATGCAAGCCAGTTTGCATGTGGCGAAAGCCGGTCTTAAATACAGTTTTACGACCAGAAACGAGCTACAGCGCCCCGGTGAAATACGTATATCACTGGTTGAAGGCCCTTTCTCGAAACTGGCAGGTGTGTGGGTATTTACTCCACTGAGCGATGAAGCGTGTAAAGTCAGTCTGAATCTTGAGTTTGATTTTTCCGGTAAGCTGGCCAGTATGGCGATGAGTAAGGTGTTTAACCAGATGGCGGCAACCATGGTTGATGCGTTTGTCAGCCGTGCCGATCAGGTTTATGTTTAATTTATTGCTGCGTTGTGCAGCATCAGGTATCAGGTTTTAAGCGGTATGATCAGTGTAGAAGTGGCATATGCCTTACCCCATGAGCAGAAGATTGTCAGCTTACAGGTACAGGATGACTGTTCCGCGTATGAAGCGGTGGTGCAGTCACGGATTGTAGAGATGTACCCTCAAATCGATATCGATAATGATCCGATGGGAATTTTTGGTAAGTCGATCCGTAATCCGAAGGATGTCATTCTGAAAGAAGGGCAGCGGGTAGAGATTTACCGGCCGCTGATTGCTGATCCTAAAGAAGCACGGGCGAAGCGGGCAGCAAAGGCTAAGGCAGAACAAGAAGCGGAATAAGTCTGCATCAGTAATGATCCACAAAAAGCCAGCATTGTTTCCAGTGCTGGCTTTTGATGAAACGGGTCAGACTTACTGTGTGGCTTGTTTATCGCCGCCGGGCCTGAAGTTGCCGGCCAGACCTTTCAGGGTGCCGGTTTCTTTATCGAACTCCAGGGTCAGACGTTCGTTAGTGACAGAGCCGTCCGGATGCTTGTTGTTGTAAATGTAGTCCCAGCGGTATTTGTTAAACGGGTCTGTCAGAAGCGGCGTACCCATTACGTAACGTACCTGATTAATGGTCATGCCCGGGCGAAGCTGATCAACCATTTCCTGAGTGACGATGTTACCCTGAGGGATATCAATCTTGTAAACACCGGGAAATTCAGCGCAGCCGCTAAGGAAAATTGCGGTCAGAAGAGCAATATATAGTTTTTGCATAGGTAAATGACTTCCACTTTCGGGCATAAAATCAGATAATCAGTCTAGAACTTCTGAATGAGTTCAGTTGTTGTTATGAGACTGGGCTTATTCAAAAGTTCGGAAAAATAAGTCTATCATCCGTTGCGGTCAACATCATAGAGAAAGATTATGTCACTTGAAAATCAAGAATTAAGAAAAGCAGGTCTGAAAGTTACTCTGCCCCGGATTAAAATTTATCAGATCCTTGAGAAAGCGGGTGAAAGCGATCATTTCAGTGCGGAAGATATCTACAAAATTCTGTTGGATCAGAGTGAAGATGTCGGTCTGGCAACCGTTTACCGGGTACTTACGCAGTTTGAAGCGGCCGGGTTGGTAAGCCGTCACCATTTTGAAGGTGGCCATTCAGTGTTCGAGTTGACCAAAGATGAGCAGCATGACCACATTGTTTGTGTAAAAGTGGAATGATTAAAGAGTTTACCGATCCACGGTTAAATGAATTGCTAGACGAAATTGCCGAAAGTATGGGGTTCACTATTACCGACCGGACAGTTTATCTTTATGGTGTTCATAAGGATGCTAAAGATAAGTAAATCTTATCCACTTTAAAAAAACCGGCTGATTGCCGGTTTTTTTGTATCTGTGCGGGGCTTCAGTGCGGGCGCTGAACGCCGAGCATTTCCCTTGCATGCTCGCGGGAAGTATTGGTTACATCGATTCCTCCCAGCATACGGGCAACCTCTTCGATGCGTTCGTCGGAACTAAGCGTGTTGATCTGCGTATGGGTGTGTTTTTACCGGCCCGTTTGCTGACAAACAGATGCTGATGCCCCTGAGAAGCAACCTGCGGCTGGTGTGTTACACACAGTACCTGGCTGTGACCCCAAGTTGACGTAACAGCCGGCCAACAACTTCTGCGATAGCGCCGCCGATACCTACATCCACTTCATCAAATATCAGCGACGGTGTGCTGGAGGATTTTGCGGTAATCACCTGAATGGCCAGGCTGATACGGGAAAGTTCACCACCAGATGCAATTTTGTGCAGTGAGCGTGCCGGTTGGCCCTTGTTGGTTGAAATCAGAAATTCAATTTCTTCCAGCCCGTTAGGGTTCGGTTGTCCGCTTTCATAAGCTGTGAGCTGAACATCGAGGTTGGCAGCAGGCATTCCCAGATCATGCAGTTGCTGGTTGACCTGCTTGGCCAGTTTCTTCGCTGTGCGTGCGCGGATATCGCTGAGACGCTGGGCCAGCTGTAAAAAGTCCTGATAGGCTGTGCCGACCTGTTCAGCCAGCGCATCCAGTTCCTGATCAGACATGGACAGGTCTGCCAGTTCCTGTTGCTGAGCAGCCAGGTGTTCGGTCAGTTCTTCCGGTGCGATACGGTGTTTGCGGGCCAGGTCAAAGAGTTTGCTAAGGCGTTCTTCAACGATTTGTTGGCGTTCAGGGTTAAGTTCGACACGGCCCAGATACTGATTCATTTCCTGACTGGCTTCTTCAATCTGAATCTGGGCGTTGGTCAGCATTTCCATGGTCTGCCGAATGGAAGGGGACTGAGCCTTCATGTTGCTGAGCAGGTGCTGACACTGGTTCAGTAAACTCAGGCAGTTGCCGCTATCGCTGTCCTGGGTGATCTGGAGTATGTGCTGGCCGGTCTGAATAATTTCGCCGGCGTTAGCCAGGGTTTGCTGTTCTTTTACCAGCGATTCGAATTCGCCTTCCTCAATTTGCAGGGTTTCCAGTTCTTCAACCTGATAGCTGAGCAACTGTACCCGGGCGGCTTGCTCTTCGTTTTGCTGGGATAAGGTTTTGTGTTTCTGGTCCAGTACGCGCCATTTTTATGTTGCTGCCGGACTTGCTGTACCAGCCGGGCTTCTCCTGAAAATGCATCAAGCAGGTGCCTGTGATGGTCCTTTTTCAGCAACCGCTGATGTTCGTGCTGGCCGTGGATTTCAATTAAATATTCGCCCAGCTGGCGTACTTTGGCTATCGGACAGGCAGTACCGTTTATATAGCAGCGTGAGCGGCCTTCAGCGGTAACGACCCGGCGCAGGATGCACTGGTCATCCTGATTGAGTTCTTCGGTTATCAGCCAGTCCCGCGCAGCCGGAATATTGCTGATGTCGAAATCAGCAGTGATTTCTGCCCGTTCAGCACCGTTGCGGACGGTACCGCTGTCGGCACGGTTACCCAGTGCCAGCCCCAGTGCATCCAGCATGATTGATTTACCGGCACCTGTTTCACCACTAACGACGGTCATGCCGTTGTGCAGTTCTAAATCAAGTTGTTCAACAATTGCGTAATTACGAATATTTAACTGTGTCAGCATCTGTCTGGCCTCGGTCAAAGGTAACGCTATCTTTACGTACTGCTGTGTTTAATCAGGTGCCGCTGCTGTCGGCAAACTTAAGGGATGAATACTGTTTTACTGTACAGGCTGTGTTTTTGTACAGTGTTTTTGTATTTTATAAGCCATTCATGTTTTCAGCGCAATATATTTTCGAAATTAGGGCTAAAAATACGTTTTTAAACTTGAATCCCGGCTGTACAGCCCCATATATGTCAGCAACGCGATTTACCCCTGCAATTCAGATTGTCAGGCGTAAAGATTTCTTTTGTGAAGCAACGGCCAGATATACGTTGCAGGCAGAAATACTTGGAGATTCAGATGGCAGGTGAAGACAAAGTTCAGGCAGATGCAGCACAGCAGGAAAATCCGGCCGGTGGTGCAGAAGACGTTCTTGAAACGGTAGAAGGTGTTCTGGCGGATGAAGACGAGCTGCTGGACACTGCTGTTGAGGGAGATGCGGATATCACTGCTCTGCAGGCATCCGTAGCGACACTGGAAGCACAGGTTGCTGCGCTGAAGGATCAGGAATTACGCACTCAGGCAGACATGCAAAATGTACGTCGCCGTGCGGAAATGGATGTAGAGAAAGCGCATAAGTTTGCGCTGGAAAAATTCACCAACGAACTGTTGCCGGTCATGGACAGCCTGGAGCGTGCGATCGAAGCCAGCCAGTCTGATGATGAAGCGGTTAAAGCGTTGCGTGAAGGTGTTGAAATGACACTAAACATGTTTGTATCCGGTCTTGAGAAGTTCAAGGTTGAGCAGGTGAACCCTGTGGGTGATGCATTTAATCCGGAACTTCATCAGGCTATGTCTATGGTGCCGAACCCTGAAGTACCGGCTAATCACGTGATGGCAGTGATGCAGAAAGGTTACACCCTGCACGGGCGTCTGATTCGTCCGGCAATGGTGATTGTTTCTCAGGGCTAAAGAGTCCTGCTGCGGTAACTGACCGCAGAAAAAGTTATAAAAGCCGCAAAAGATCCGGTTTTGGCTTGAAAGCATGAAAACCGGACATATATAGCAAGCAAAGGCTTTATTACAGAATTTACGCCCGTCATACCGGGCTCAGAAAGATTGAGTTTTACAATGGGTAAAATCATCGGGATCGACTTAGGTACCACTAACTCATGCGTTGCTGTACTGGACGGTGAAAACACTAAAGTTATCGAAAACGCAGAAGGCGATCGCACCACTCCTTCCATCATCGCTTACACTGGCGAAGGTGAGACACTGGTAGGTCAGCCAGCTAAGCGTCAGGCGGTTACTAACCCGGACAACACTCTGTTCGCGATTAAGCGTCTGATTGGCCGTCGTTTTAAAGATGATGTTGTTCAGAAAGACATCAGCATGGTGCCATACAAGATTGTTGAAGCCGATAACGGTGATGCCTGGGTTCAGGTAAACGACAACAAGATGGCTGCACCACAGGTATCTGCAGAAGTTCTGAAGAAAATGAAGAAGACTGCAGAAGACTACCTGGGTGAGACTGTTGATGCAGCGGTTATCACAGTACCTGCTTACTTTAACGATGCGCAGCGTCAGGCAACTAAAGATGCCGGTAAGATCGCTGGTCTGGAAGTTAAACGTATCATCAACGAGCCAACTGCAGCAGCACTGGCGTACGGCATGGACAAGTCTAAAGGCGATAAGACCATTGCTGTATACGACCTGGGTGGTGGTACCTTTGATATCTCTATCATCGAGATTGCTGAAGTTGACGGCGAGCACCAGTTCGAAGTACTGGCAACCAACGGTGATACATTCCTGGGTGGTGAAGACTTTGACCTGCGTCTGATCGAATATCTTGCAGACGAATTCAAGAAAGAGTCCGGCATTGATCTGCACAACGACCCACTGGCGCTGCAGCGTCTGAAAGAAGGTGCTGAAAAAGCAAAAGTTGAATTGTCTTCAGCTCAGCAGACTGACGTGAACCTGCCGTACATCACTGCAGATGCAACCGGTCCTAAGCACCTGAACGTTAAAATTACCCGCGCTAAGCTGGAATCTCTGGTTGAAGAGCTGGTTGAGCGTTCACTGGAACCTTGCCGTATCGCACTGAAAGATGCTGATCTGTCTTCTTCTGAAATTGATGAAGTTATCCTGGTAGGCGGTCAGACCCGTATGCCAATGGTTCAGGAGAAAGTATCTGCGTTCTTTGGTAAGTCTCCGCGTAAAGATGTTAACCCGGATGAAGCAGTAGCAATGGGTGCTGCAATTCAGGGTGCGGTTCTGGCCGGTGACGTTAAAGACGTTCTGCTGCTGGACGTAACTCCACTGTCTCTGGGTATCGAAACTATGGGTGGCGTTGCTACTCCTGTTATCGACAAGAACACCACTATCCCGACTAAGAAGTCTCAGGTGTTCTCAACTGCAGATGACAATCAGACTGCTGTTACCATTCATGTGGTACAGGGTGAGCGTAAGCAGGCTAGCTCCAACAAATCTCTGGGCCGTTTTGACCTGGCTGATATCCCGCCGGCGCCTCGCGGTGTACCTCAGATCGAAGTAACTTTCGATATTGATGCCAACGGTATTCTGAACGTATCTGCGAAAGATAAAGCGACTGGTAAAGAGCAGTCTATCGTGATCAAGGCCTCTTCCGGTCTGAGTGATGACGAAATCGAACAAATGGTAAATGACGCCGAGGCAAATGCTGAGGAAGATAAGAAGTTCGAAGAGCTGGCTCAGGCGCGTAACCAGGGTGATGCGATGGTTCACTCTGCGAAGAAGACTCTGGAAGAAGCCGGTGATAAGGCAACTGAAGAAGAGAAAACTGCAATCAATGCTGCAGTAGAAGAGCTGGAAGAAGCGCTGAAAGGTGAAGATAAAGAAGCGATCGACACCAAAACAGCGGCGCTGACAGAAGCAATCTCCGGTCTGGCTCAGAAGATGTATGCTGAAGCCCAGGCTGCTGAAGGTGCTGAAGGCGGTGCTGAACAGGCACAGGCTGAGCCGGCTGATGATGCGGTTGATGCAGAATTTGAAGAAGTGAAAGACGACAAGAAATAAGTCGTTTCATCTGAACAGATGATGCTAAACAGACTCGGGTTGCCTGGCAGCCTGAGTCCGTCTTTATACAGCGCGGGCCGGTCCCGCGTTGTCGCGTTTTTAATACGTGCCAGCTGAGCACCGACGACAAGCGAAACAGATTATGTCGAAAAGAGATTTTTACGAAGTACTGGGTGTAGCCAAAGACGCCTCAGACCGGGATATCAAGAAAGCCTTCCGCCGAATGGCGATGAAGTATCACCCGGACCGTAACCCGGACGACAAAGAAGCAGAGGAAGCTTTCAAGGAAGTTAACGAAGCTTACGAAATACTGTCTGATCAGCAGAAAAAGCCGCGTACGATCAGTACGGCCATGCGGGTGTTGATCCTAACGGCATGGGTGGCGGTGGCTTCGGCGGCGGTGCCGGTGGTTTCAGCGATGTATTCGGTGACGTATTCGGTGATATTTTCGGTGGCGCAGGTGGCGGTGGACGCCGTCGCAGTCATGTACAACGCGGTGCAGATTTGCGTTACACCATGGACCTGACGCTGGAAGAAGCAGTTAAGGGCTGTGAAAAACCATTACTGTGCCGACACTTGTTGGCTGTAATACCTGTGATGGCAGCGGTGCTAAGCCAGGCACCAGTGCTAAAACCTGTGGTACCTGTGGCGGTGTTGGTCAGGTGCGGATGCAGCAGGGTTTCTTCTCTGTACAGCAAACTTGCCCGACCTGTCATGGTGAAGGTCAGGTAGTGTCTGATCCGTGTAACGATTGTCACGGTCAGGGCCGTATTGAAGAAACCAAGAAACTGTCGGTTAAGATTCCGGCGGGCGTTGATACCGGTGACCGTATCCGTCTGGCGGGTGAAGGTGAAGCCGGTACTCACGGTGGACCGTCCGGTGACCTGTTCGTCCAGATGAATGTTCGTGATCATGCTATTTTTGAACGTGACGGCAAACACCTGTTCTGCGAAGTGCCAATCAGCTTTATTGATGCTGCTTTAGGTGGTGAACTGGAAGTGCCGACGCTTGAGTCCCGCGTGAAGCTGAAGATTCCGGCAGAAACCCAGACAGGTAAGCTGTTCCGCCTGCGTGGTAAAGGAATCAAGCCGGTCCGCGGTGGTGCAGTGGGTGATCTGTTAGTGCGGGCGATCGTAGAAACGCCGGTTAACCTGAGTAACCGTCAGAAAGAGCTGTTGCGTGAATTTGAGTCCGCCATGGACGACAGCCAGCAGCATCATGCACCTAAGAAGACAGGTTTCTTCGACAGTGTGAAGAAGTTCTTCGAAGATATGACCTAAAATATAAACAGGGCCTGCAGGAATGCAGGCCCTGTTTAGCAAGAGATTGAAGGCTCCTGCGAGTATCTTAGCCCGGCAGGGGTGTCTGTAGCCGTCAGATAGAGAGCCTGTTATGAGTGATTGGCCAGTGGAACCGGATGCTTTATGGCAACTGATCCAGCAAGAAGCGCGCAAAGAAATTGAGCGCGAACCTTTCCTTTCCAGTTTTTCCATGCCAGCATCATAGGTCACAAGAGCCTGTGTGCGGCGGTCAGCTATTTGCTGGCGAGCAAACTGTCAGATGATGTGATGCCAGCGGTTGCCCTGCGTGAACTGATTGATGAGGCATTACGGGCAGATCCGGGTATTCTTGAATCTATCTGTCAGGATATCGTCGCGGTGCGTACCCGTGATCCGGCAATTGAGCGTTTCACCATCGTACTGTTATATCTTAAAGGGTTTCATGCCCTGCAGTCTTACCGGATATCACACTGGATGTGGAATCAGGGACGCTATTCGATGGCGCTGTATATCCAGAGCCGTGTCAGCTCGGTGTTCCAGGTAGATATCCACCCGGCAGCCCGAATCGGTCACGGGGTGATGTTTGACCATGCCACCGGGATTGTGGTGGGTGAGACCTGTGTCATCGAAAATGATGTGTCCATCCTTCAGGGTGTTACTCTGGGCGGTACCGGTAAAGAGAGCGGTGACCGCCATCCTAAGATCCGTGAAGGTGTACTGATTGCCGCCGGGGCAAAAATCTTCGGTAATATCGAAGTGGGTAAAGGTGCCAAAGTTGGCGGTGGATCTGTAGTACTGGATGAAGTACCGGCTCACACCACGGTTGTAGGTGTACCTGCTAAAGTTGTTGGCCGTCCGGAAGTTGCCAAGCCGGCACTGGATATGGATCAGAATGTGCCTTGCGAACAGCCGTGCGCACCGGAATAAATACAGATCTGAATAATACATTTATACCGGCCTGCTTTCTGCGGGCCGTTTATCAGGATTAAAGCATGATTCGAGTAGCAGTTGCCGGTGCCGCCGGCCGGATGGGAAAGGCAAATATCCAGGCGGTGGAAGCCGCTGATGGAATGCAGTTAGGTGCGGCGATTGTAAGCCCGCAAAGCAGTCTGATTGGTGCAGATGCTGGTGAGCTGGCGGGTGTTGGCAAGCTGGGTGTTACCCTGTCCGGTTCGCTGGAAAGCGTAATTAATGACTTCGATGTGCTGATTGATTTCACCTCGCCTCAGGTGACGCTGCAGAACATGGCGCTTTGTGCTGAAAACGGCAAGCGTATTGTGATTGGTACTACCGGTCTAACACCTGAAGAGCGTGCCGAACTGGATAGTTATGCGGATAAAATGCCAGTGGTATTTGCCTCTAACATGAGTGTGGGCGTTAACCTGAGTTTCAAACTGTTAGCGATGGCAGCTAAAGTTCTGGGGGATGATTATGATGTTGAGATCATCGAAACCCATCACCATCATAAGGTGGATTCTCCGTCTGGTACTGCGCTGAGTATGGGGAAGCTGTTGCCGGTGCGCTGGGGCGTGATTTACGTGAATGTGCGATTTATGGCCGTGAAGGTCAGGTAGGGGCGCGAACCCAAAAGAAATTGGCTTCGCGACGGTCCGTGCCGGTGATGTAGTCGGTGATCATACTGTCATGTTTGCCAATGAGGGCGAGCGTTTTGAAATTACCCACAAAGCCAGTTCACGTATGACCTTTGCTAAAGGTGCTGTAAGGGCAGTAAGCTGGTTAAGTGAGCAGCCGAAAGGGGTGTACAGCATGCAGGATGTGCTGGATCTGAATTGATTTTGCATATGCTATTTTGAAGAGCCCCGGTTTTACCGGGGCTTTTGTTTGAGGAAAGGATTAAAGGAGTTGGTCAGTGTATAAATTATGTTTTTTGTACCTGAAGATAGTCTGGAAACAGTTAAAGAAGCGCTGTTTACTGCAGGTGCAGGCCGTATCGGGGATTATGACAATTGCTGCTGGCAGGTGTTGGGGCAGGGGCAGTTTCGACCGCTGGAAGGCAGTAATCCTCATATTGGCAGTGTGCACAAAGTGGAACGCCTGGCAGAGTGGAAGGTCGAATTGGTGTGTGAAGACAGTCTGATCAGCTCAGTGGTTGAGGAACTGAAGCGATCTCATCCTTATGAAGAAGTGGCTTACGAGGTGTATAAGCTGGCTGATTTCTGAGTCGGTCGTATAGCGGGTGGCAAGGGGCTTAGCGAGCCATTGGTGGCCGCTGTTTATAAAGTTCAGGAGGTTATGCACGTATTCTGTGAATAAACCTGTGTAATAGATTTGCATAAGGTTCTGATAAAGCTGCTAGCCTGTTGTTTTAGCTGAGTTATTTTTGCTTGTTCTTATTGTGTTCAGGTGGTGTGGCAAGGCAGTGGTTAAACATAAAATTATCCAGTTTTTCTGTGGATTAGCATGTGAATAACATCTTCATGACTTGCAGATAAAGGCTGTGGCCCAGTAATAGCGGGGAGCGGTGAATTGGTGATAAAAAGATCAGCGCAGTTGAAATGGCTGGCAGGTTTCATTGCTCTGTTGTGGATTATTGAGGGTGTTAATCAGTTAACCGGTGGCGGTTTACGTTTATACGGATTAATCCCCAGGCATACAGAGCTCATGTATGGTGTGGTGACAGCGCCGTTTTTACACGGCAATGTTGAACACTTACTGGCAACACTGTGCCGTTGGCACTGCTGGGTATTTTAATTATCCAGTTGCGGCCACTGGCTTTTGTAACCTGTTTTGTAATTCTGGTGAGCGGTCTGCTGGTGTGGATCTTTGGGAGGATGAGCATTCACATCGGTGCTTCCGGTGTAGTTATGGGCTACTGGGGATTTTTACTGAGCTATGGCCTGTTTACCCGTTCATTTAAGGCAGTTGCCTTCAGTCTGCTGACCATCCTGCTCTACGGCGGGCTGGTGTATACCCTGCTCGATTTTAGCCGTCAGGTGAGTTTTGAAGCCCATATCGCCGGTTTTATCAGCGGTATTCTCTGTGCCTGGTGGTTGGCGAAATTCAGGCCTCTGATCCGGCGTAAAAACGGGGTGGTAAGGCTTCAGACTGAAGCCTTACTGAGCGGGCGTTTCGATGGTGCGTGTATTTCAAAGTGTCGCAGAGGGAAGCTCTGACTGCGTCTGTCTTCAAAGTAACAGCGCAATGCATTGGTGATACTCTGAAAGGCAATATCTTCCCAGGGCAGATCGGCTTCGCTGAACAGCTCAACTTCAAGGCTTTCTTCTCCGGCTGAGAAATCCAGATCATCCAGCGTTGCCAGGTAGATCATCTGCACATGGCTGATGTGAGTCATTGAGGTGAGGCTGTAAAGCTGGAGGTTGCTGACTCTGGCATTCGCTTCTTCCAATGTTTCTCTGCATGCTGCCTGTTCAGTGGATTCGTTGTTTTCCATGAATCCGGCGGGAAGTGTCCAGTAGCCGATTCTGGGCTCGATGGCCCGTTTGCACAGTAGCACCTTGTCTTCGAAAACCGGCAGGCAGCCGGCAATGATTTTAGGATTCGAGTAATGGATTTCAGCGCAACTGATACAGACATGACGTGGGCGGTTATCACCGGCCGGGACTTCAATGCGAACCTGTGCCCCGCAGCTGCTGCAAAATTTCATACTGGCTCCTGATATTCATGTTGGAGCAAAGTGTACCGCAAAATTTTCCCATTCGGCGACGGTGGCGCGACTAAACTTTACCTGTTGCGCCGGGTATGATGGAAAGAAGTAAATGTGGAGGGTATATGATTCAGGAGTTAGCGCGTCGGTTACATGCCAGTTCGCCAAGGGTGCTTGAGTATGAAGGGCCTGAGGCAGCTGTTTTAGTAGCGCTGACCAAGAGTGATGATCCGCAGGTGGTGCTGACCCGCCGGACAATGCACTTGTCCTCTCATGGAGGAGAAGTGGCGTTCCCGGGAGGGAAAAAGATTTTGAAGATGCGGATTTGCTGACGACCGCACTGCGTGAGGCTCATGAAGAAGTAGGCTTGCCGCCGGAGCGGGTGGAAGTGCTGGGGGTGCTCAGCCAGGCAATGTCAAAGCATGGGTTGCGGGTAACACCTTATGTCGGGCTGATTGATCCGGATACGGATTTAACTCCAAACCCAGCTGAGCTGGATGAAATATTTACTGTGCCCCTGCGGTTTTTTTGGAAGATAAGCGCCACCGTACGGATGCATTTAAGTACCGGGGTAAAACCCACTATGTGCCGGCGTATGAATATCAGGGTAATATCATCTGGGGGCTGACAGCCTGCATTTTGGTTGAGTTGTTAAATATTGGGCTGGATGCCGGTATTCCTGTCAGACCGCGCCCGGAACATCAATAATAAGTAGCAAGATAGCTGCAAGAGATAAGAGCTGTAACGTATGACTGAACAATCAACGCCCGTCCGCTCACCCTGCACCGGGGTATGTGCGCTGGATGAACAGGATCTGTGTATTGCCTGCCGCCGCAGCGGAATGGAAATTGCCGAGTGGGGCGTGATGAGTGATGAGCAGAAGCTGGAAGTCTACAGTCTGATCCGGGAGCGGGAGCTGGCGGACAAACAAAAACGCTCCGGTTAAGGAGCGTTTGTCGTGTTCATCAGGAGACGGCTAAATGCTTAGTCGTCTTCATCCTCTTCATCTTTTCCTTCCAGCTCAATAATGCGGATGGTTTTAATGAGGTTGGCGGTTACCTGCAGGGTTTCAATCCGGTAGCGGCCAATCGTCAGGCAGACGTTGGCATCCGGAATAGATTCCAGTACTTCAGTCATCAGACCGTTGATGGTTTTAGGGCCGTCGGTTGGTAAGTCCCAGTCCAGCGATTTATTTACGTCCCGGATGTTAGCGGTGCCGTCGATGAAATAGCTACCGTCTTCCTGGCGGTGAATGTCCTGATCTTCTTCCTTGGTGTTGCCGGACATCTCGCCCACAATCTGTTCAAGGATATCTTCCAGAGTAACCACGCCCTGAATATCACCGTATTCATCTACCACCAGAGCAATTCGCTGACCGGCTTTCTGGAAGTTCAGCAGCTGGGTTTGCAGTGGGGTGCTTTCCGGCACAAAGTAAGGTTCATGAATCACCTGAAGGATCGCTGCCTTGGTGACAGAGCCTTGCTGGAAAACCTGTGCAAGGTTACGCATGTGGAGCATGCCAACCACCTTATTTACCTCGCCCCGGTAAACCGGCAGGCGGGTGTGGTTGGTGGTGCTCAGCTGCTCGATAATGACTTCAATATCATCTTCAAGGTCGATGCCGATGACTTCATTTCGCGGAATCATGATGTCATTTACGGCAACGTCGTCCAGTTCCAGTACGCCGAGCAGCATCGACTGGTTTCGCTGCTGCAGTACCGCACCAGACTCGTTTACCAGTGTGCGCAGTTCTTCTGTGCTCAGGTGATGGTGATTACCTTCGGTTACCTTAATGCCGAACAGTTTTAACAGGCCGTTGGTGATGCCGTTCACAATCCAGACGAACGGGTAAAGCACCAGCAGTAAAGGCTGCAGGATATAGGATGCAGGAAAGGCGATTCTGTCCGGGTGAAGGGCTGCAACCGTCTTCGGGGTTACTTCGGCAAAAATCAGAATGACCAGCGTCAGAGAGGCCGTAGCAATGGCAATACCTGCTTCTCCCCACAGGCGTACGGCAACGATTGTGGCAATTGCAGAGGCCAGAATGTTAACGAAGTTATTGCCGATCAGGATAACACCGATCAGTCGGTCAGGACGTTGCAGTAATTTACTGGCTTTGGTGGCTGCCCGGTGTTTGTTCTTCACCATATGCCGCAGGCGATAGCGGTTGAGGGACATCATGCCCGTTTCGGAGCTGGAGAAGAATGCGGAACAAAAGATTAGAAACAACAAAACTCCCAAAAGGGAGCCGATCGATGCGTCGTCCAAGATGCAGAAACCTTCGCTTAATTATTGAGCAGCCATTTTCAATACAAGCCGATTTTAAGTCAAGCTTTGATGGCTGCCCGTAACGACAGGTTTACAGCAGCTCTATAACAAATTTGCTGCCAAAGAAAGCCAGCATCAGAAGGGTAAAGCTGCCGACGGTCCAGCGAACTGCTTTCGGCTGCGCCAGCCCATGACGTGGCGGCCAACCAACAACGCGACATAAAGCAGCCAGGCGATGATTGAAAGGGCTGTTTTGTGTACCAGATGCTGGGCAAATAAGTCATCAAAGACCAGCATGCCGGTAATCAGCGACGCGGTTAACAGAATAAAACCGGTCCAGATCATCTCAAACAACAATTTTTCCATGATCTGTAACGGCGGTAGCGAACGGATCAGGCCACGGGTCCGGTGATGCTTGAGCATATACTCCTGTTTGGCCAGCAGTACTGCCTGGAAAACGGACAGGGTAAAAATGCTGTAAGCCATGATGGACAGCAAGATATGAATCACCAGCCCGGTGGCAAAATCTTTGGCGATATTCGTGTCCGGCGCCAGCAGGGCAAAGGTCAGAGAGATTGCCGCCATCGGGAATACGCCGATGAACAGGTTATCGATTTTTGTCTTAGGCTGCTAAGTAATACCAGTGCGACAACCAACCAGGCGATCAGAGAGCCGACACTGAAAAAGTCCAGATGGATCCCCATTGGGCGGTGTAAATCCAGGAAAACCGCGTAGCTGTGCGCAGCGAAAGCAATAAGCGCAATGCCTTTTACTTTAGCTGGGGCAAACCGGTCTGCCTGTTGGAGATTTTTGACCTGCATAAAAGCAGCGCTCAGGTAAAGATAATTGCACTTGCAGTGAATAGAGTCAGCATGTGTATAGGGTGCTCTTTCAGGTGCCGGGCGACACACGGCACAGAACTTTTAAACAGAGAATGAATTAATTGAAAATACTCAGTGTCAAGTTTGTCATAAATATCAGGGTGATGAAATATATTCCATTGGTACAGATCAAAGTCTGTGCATGCTGAGCAGATAAGTTTGTGTATTGGGTTTATAAACCGGGGTGCTGTATAATGCCGCCATCCTTTATTTAAGGTTGCGCTGCCAGTCATTATTGCGGCGAACCGATATCAGCCATCAGGGCAAGAGTAATATGTTTGAGAATCTGACGGATCGCCTGTCGAAAACGTTAAAGGCGGTGACGGGTCAAGCCAAGCTGACCGAAGACAACATTAAAGGCACTTTGCGTGAAGTACGCATGGCTTTACTGGAAGCGGATGTTGCGCTGCCGGTTGTTAAAGCATTTATTGAGCGCGTTAAAGAACGTGCTGTTGGTCAGGAAGTCAGCAAGAGCCTGAGTCCCGGACAGGTTTTTGTAAAGATCGTCCAGCAAGAGCTGGAAGCGGTCATGGGTGCGGCGAATGAAGAGCTGAATCTGGCCGCTCAGCCACCGGCAGTCATTATGATGGCGGGTCTGCAGGGTGCAGGTAAAACTACCTCTGTTGCTAAGCTTTCCCGTTTCCTGCGTGAGCGCAAGAAAAAGAAAGTACTGGTTGTATCTGCGGACGTATACCGTCCGGCTGCGATTAAACAGCTGGAAACGCTGGCAGGCGAAGTGGAAGTGGATTTCTTCCCGTCTACTGTTGAGCAGAAGCCGGTTGATATTGTTAATGCCGCTATAAACCATGCCAAAGTGAAGCACTTTGATGTTCTGATTGTCGATACTGCGGGCCGTTTGCACGTAGACAGCGACATGATGGATGAGATCAAAGACCTGCATGCAGCGATCAAACCGGTTGAAACATTATTCGTGGTAGATGCCATGACCGGTCAGGATGCTGCCAATACAGCGAAAGCATTTAATGATGTCCTTCCATTGACCGGTGTTGTTCTGACCAAAACAGATGGTGATGCCCGTGGTGGTGCTGCATTATCTGTTCGTCACATTACCGGTAAACCGATTAAGTTCCTGGGTGTGGGTGAAAAGGTTGACGCGCTGGAGCCGTTCCACCCGGACCGTGTTGCTTCCCGTATTCTGGGCATGGGCGATGTACTGTCGCTGATCGAAGAAGTTGAGCAGAAAGTCGATAAAGCCAAAGCTGAAAAGCTGGCGAAGAAGGTTCAGAAGGGTAAAGGTTTTGACCTGGAAGATTTCCGTGACCAGCTACAGCAGATGAAGAATATGGGCGGTATGTCTTCGCTGATGGATAAGTTGCCAGGCATGGGCCAGATGGGCCAGATGATGCAGGGCGGCAATATGGCCGGTGCTGAAAAGAACTTCATGCAGATGGAAGCCATCATTAATTCAATGACGCCTCATGAGCGCCGCCGTCCGGATGTCATCAGTGGCTCACGTAAAAGCGTATTGCTGCCGGTTCCGGTACTCAGATCCAGGATATCAACCGCCTGCTTAAACAGCACAAGCAGATGCAGAAAATGATGAAGAAGTTTTCTACCAAAGGCGGTATGGCGAAGATGATGCGTGGCATGAAAGGTATGCTACCGCCGGGTATGGGTGGCATGGGCGGAATGGGTGGCCCGGGAGGCTTTCCCAAGCTGTAAATAGCAGGCTGAAATACTGTCAGATAATAAGCTTTCAAAGGCGGCATTTTCACGTAAAATGCCGCCTCGTTTTTTATGTTAGGCGCAGTCTACGCGGGATTACGGGTTTCGTAACCTGAGCGAGATTGCAAACAATGAACTGTGAGTGATGTCAAAGCTCACTTAATAAAGGGACCGAACGCATGGTAACTATTCGTTTAGCTCGCAGCGGCGCTAAGAAGCGTCCTTTCTATCACCTTTCTGTTGCAGATTCTCGTAATCCTCGTGACGGTCGTTTTATTGAGCGTGTTGGCTTCTTCAACCCGCTGGCGAAAGGTCAGGAAGAGCGTCTGCGTGTCAATCTTGAGCGCGTTGAACATTGGGTATCTAAAGGTGCTCAGGTATCTGACCGTGTTGCTGCGCTTCTGAAAGAAGCAAAAAGCGCATAATTAATTAGTTATCAGTCGGGTTTTTAGAATGAGTGGTTTAACGTCTGAGCAAACGACGATTGTTGGGCGCATTACAACCATCTACGGCGTAAAAGGTTGGGTGAAAATTTATTCACACACTGAGCCGATGGAAAGCATTCTGAATTACTCACCATGGCTGCTGAACAGAAATGGTCAGTGGTTGCCGGTCAAAATTGCTGACGGCAAGAAACATGGCAAAGGGCTGATTGCTAAATTAGCAGGTGTGGATGACCGTGATGTAGCCCGGGACTATTGTGGCCTGGATATCGCGATTGAAACCAGCCTGTTACCAGAACTGGATGACGGTGAATTTTACTGGAGCCAGCTGGAAAAGTTAGATGTTATCACCGAGTCTGGCGAGAAGCTGGGTAAGGTAAGTCACCTGATTGCTACCGGATCGAATGACGTTCTGGTTGTGAAAGGTAATGGTCAGAGCATTGATCGCCGTGAGCGGTTGATTCCTTACCTGCCGGATCAGGTGATCAAAGAAATAAACCTTGATGAAGGTACGATTCGGGTCGATTGGGATCCGGAGTTTTAACCGGTGTGGATCGGTGTTGTCAGCCTTTTTCCTGAAATGTTCGAGGCAGTTACCTGCCACGGTGTGACAGGAAGGGCAGTGCGCAATAACCTGTTGGATGTGCAGTGCTGGAATCCGCGGGATTTCACTACAGACAAACACCGTACCGTTGACGACCGCCCTTATGGTGGTGGTCCCGGCATGTTGATGAAGGTGCAGCCGCTGCGGGATGCAATCCATGCAGCCAAAAACGCTGCCGGTGCAGATGAAAACGTTAAAGTTATTTATCTGTCACCGCAGGGCCGCCGATTTGATCATGCCGGTGCGAAAGAGTTAGCCAGCCATAAAAGCTGGTGTTGGTTGCCGGACGCTATGAAGGTATTGATGAGCGTCTGCTGGAAACGGAAATTGATGAAGAGTGGTCGTTGGGCGATTTTGTTCTCAGCGGTGGCGAATTACCGGCAATGGTAATGATCGATGCGGTTTCCAGGCTGCTTCCGGGTGTTCTTGGACATGCGGACTCAGCGGCAGAAGATTCTTTCAGTGACGGTTTGCTGGACTGTCCGCATTATACGCGGCCTGAAAAACTCGACGAAATGTCCGTACCTGATGTGTTGCTCAGCGGTAACCACGAGGCAATCAGACGCTGGCGTCTGAAACAGCAGTTAGGCAGAACCTCACAGAGGCGTCCTGATTTGCTGGAAGACCTTGAGTTAGATAAAGAGCAGCAAACATTGTTAAACGAATTTATCCAGGAGACCCGAGGGTCTCAGGGTTAGTATTAGGAGCGAGCGATGAGCAGCAAAAATCCAATCATTCAGCAGATTGAAGCTGAACAGATGACTAAAGACGTTCCTGAATTTGCACCGGGTGATACCGTTGTTGTTCAGGTTAAAGTTGTAGAAGGCGAGCGTAAGCGTCTGCAGGCTTTCGAAGGCGTTGTTATCGGTAAGCGTAACCGTGGCGTTAACTCTGCTTTCACCGTACGTAAGATCTCTCACGGTGTGGGCGTTGAGCGTACTTTCCAGACTTTCGCTACCAGCGTTGACAGCATTGCTGTTAAGCGTCGTGGTGACGTTCGTCAGGCTAAACTGTACTACCTGCGTGAGCGTAGCGGTAAGTCTGCACGTATCAAGGAAAAGTTGGCTAAGTAAGCAACTTTCCTGCGGGAATAAAAGGTGGCTCAGGCCACCTTTTTTGTGCCTGTGTTTTATTTATCAATACTTTCTATGTAAATGCCGAGGTCACTGTAGCCCCGGTAGCGATATTCGAATTCCAGTCCGAGACGGCGGGCAATCTCACGGGCTTTGTCATAGAGTTTTTGTCCCGGGTTTGGGCGACATAAACAAGTTTTTGTAGTTGCCGAACATGAAAGACAGCATGCTCGGACTTTTGTCGAGGCCGTATTGCTGCCACATAAATTTATCGAAGTGTCGGCAAAAGAAATCGGTCAGAAAAATGAAGTGACGTCATCTTCGTTGTTTGCAAAGCGCTCGTTGCCTTCAAAGAAGGAAAAGCAGTGTGGGCCCGGGATGCGTTCAATGCCATATTCCTCCAGTACTTCATCCAGCGCACCTGCAGTCCCGCAATCACCGTAAATAACAAATATGTTTTGGTAACGGTGCCGGTATTTTTCAATTGCTTTACGAATGGCTTCAGGTATCAGTACGGGGCGGTGATGCAGGTGAGCGGGCAGACACTGAATATCAATATGATGCAAGTGGTTATGCGAGATCAGAGTGACTACTTCTTTTGCCAGCGCACCGCATGTAAGAAGCAGTGTGTTCTTCTGAGATGCCTGTTCTGTGGGTGACAGCATAGTGGTGACTTTTGTTGATGTGTATTGCTGTGATCTTAGATATGACACTATAAAATAGCGAACAAACCGGTCGTTGTTGGTGACAGTGCGCCGGAATCAGTCTAGTTAAGGGGGCAGTGTGTCAGAACTGCAGTCAGACACGGAGCAGCTTTCACAGGATAATTTGCAGGCTATAGATGCTTATCTGGATGCCAGCTGGCTTGAAAAAGGCTTGAGTGATAATTCATTGCAGTCTTACCGGCGGGATCTTCGTCAGTTTGCAGTATGGTTGCAGGAGCGGGGTTATTCTCTTCTGCAACTGGAGCGGATTGAGCTGCTTGCTTATCTGAATTGGCGGGTTACACAGCGACTGAAACCGGCATCGACTTCAAGAATGTTGTCCTGTTTACGGGGTTTTACCGGTATTACGTACGCGAGGCTGTGCTCAGTGCTGATCCGACACTGGATATTGAAAGCCCGAAGCGGGGACGGTCACTGCCAAAAACAATGACAGAAGCAGAGGTTGAAGCGCTGCTGGAGGCGCCGAATACGGATGATCCCCTGGATTTTCGTGACCGGACAATGCTGGAGATGTTGTACGCGGCGGGGTTGCGGGTAACTGAGCTGGTATCGTTACAGCTTGGTCAGGTTAATCCCCGGCAGGGCATTATCCGGGTCGTGGGTAAAGGTGACAAAGAGCGTCTGGTACCGTTAGGAGATGAAGCTGCCCGTTGGCTGCGGGATTATGTGCAGAATGTGCGGCCACTGCTGATAAGTGATTCACGTAATGAAGTTGTGTTTCCAAGTAAACGGGGACACAAATGACCCGGCAAACCTTCTGGTACCGGATTAAGCGTCACGGGTTGGCGGCTGGATTAACCCATTTGCCGTCACCTCACGTTCTGAGGCATGCCTTTGCGACACATTTACTGAATCATGGCGCTGATTTGCGGGTTGTTCAGTTATTGCTTGGACACAGTGATTTGTCCACGACACAAATATACACCCATGTGGCACAGCACCGGTTGCAGTCCCTGCACCGGAAGCATCATCCACGGGGATAAAAAATGCTTAAGACTCTGAACTTTAAGGGTATCCTGTCGTCTCAAGATTCAGACCACAAATATACCGGTTTCTGACCGGTGATGATTTGCAGTGATTAAGGTAGAGGATTTCATGCGTAAATTTTTGATGATGGCAGCCGCATTGTTTGCATTTGCTGCAACCGTTCAGGCGGAAGGGGATAAGGAAGCCGATATTCGTAACGCTTTGCGTGGCCTGAATGCGATGGTGCCTATCGTTGAAGTAAAGCCGGCGGCATTTCCCGGATTGTATCAGGTGACACTGAAGAGCGGTGAAACCCTGTATACCAATGAGAGCGGCAGTCATTTTGTCGTTGGTGATATGTTTAAAGTAAGCGAGAACGGTGCGCTGGTTAACCTGACTGAAGAAGCTAAGAAAGGTGACCGGCTTGAACTGCTGGCCAGCAACGACGCCAGCGATACCATTAATTTTGCGGCTGAGGGCGAGAAGAAAGCCAGTGTCACCGTATTTACGGATGTGGACTGCTTCTATTGCCGTAAACTGCACAAGGAAATTGCAGATATTAATGCACTGGGAATCGAAGTGCGTTACCTGGCCTTCCCTCGTGCCGGCGCAGGCTCACCTGCACACCTGACGATGGATTCTGTGTGGTGTGCTGACGATGAAGAAACCCGTAAAGAGCTTATGACTAAGGCTAAGGGAGACAGCCTGCCACAGGCGAACAGTAGCTGTGAGAGTCCGGTACTTTCGCAGATGAATGTTGGCCGTAAGGCTGGCGTAACTGGTACGCCTGCATTGGTTCTGGAAGACGGTACTCTGGTACCGGGTTATGTGCCGGCAGCACGTCTGGCTGAGATGCTTCAGGTGAATTAATCCTGCAGATTAAAAACTATTCATCAATAAGGGAGCAAAATGCTCCCTTTTTAGTTTCAAAGCGACCTGCTGCGTAGTGCATCCCTGCTGACTTAGATATAATGCGAAGCTATTTTGACTCGGCCCGGGTATGCCATCAGGCATTCCCTGACATGACAAGCGAGGTAACGGTTTGAAACCAGTAAAAGTGGGTATCTGTGGACTCGGCACCGTAGGTGGCGGCACTTATAACGTATTGAAGCGCAATGCTGAAGAAATTGCGCGTCGCGCCGGCCGTAAGATTATTATCGAGGAAGTGGGTGCACGTCGTCCAAATCCTGATTGCGATACTAAAGGCACCCAGATTACCGCGGATATTTTGCCGTTGCCCGTAATCCTGAAATCGATATTGTTATTGAGCTGATCGGTGGTTATGAAACCGCGCTTGAGCTGGTAATGACTGCCATTGAGCACGGCAAGCACGTTGTGACGGCTAACAAGGCGCTGATCGCTGAGCACGGTAATGAGATCTTTGAAGCGGCACAGCAAAAAAATGTGATGGTTGCATTTGAAGCGGGTGTAGCGGGTGGTATCCCGGTGATCAAGGCTATCCGTGAAGGTTTATCTGCGAACCGGATCAACTGGCTGGCGGGTATCATTAACGGCACCGGTAACTTCATCCTGACAGAAATGCGGGACAAGGGCCGTGATTTTGCTGATGTGCTGGCTGAAGCTCAGGCGCTGGGTTATGCCGAAGCTGATCCTACCTTTGATGTTGAGGGTATCGATGCGGCGCATAAGCTGACTATTCTGGCCTCACTGGCGTTTGGTATTCCCTGCAATTCTCTAAGGCTTATACCGAAGGTATCAGCAAGATTACTGCGGAAGACGTGCAGTATGCTGAAGAGCTGGGCTACCGGATTAAACATCTGGGTATCAGCCGTCGCAGTGAGTCCGGTGTTGAATTGCGTGTTCACCCAACCATGATTCCTGAGAAAGCACTGATTGCTAACGTACACGGTGTTATGAACGCCGTGCTGGTTGATGGCGATGCCGTTGGTCAGACCATGTATTACGGTGCTGGTGCCGGTGCAGAGCCAACAGCTTCTGCCGTTGTAGCTGATGTTATTGACGTTGTCCGCACCCTGACTGCAGATCGCGATAACCGTGTACCTCATCTGGCATTCCAGCCGGGTGAACTGTCTGATGAGCCTATTCTGCCGATTGAAGAGGTTGTAAGCGCTTACTACCTGCGCCTGCATGCGGTTGAGAAGCCGGGCGTGCTGGCAATGGTGACTGGTATTCTGAGTGAGTCTGGTATCAGCATTGACGCGATTCTGCAGAAAGAAACCCACGAGCAACTGGTGCCTATCATTATCCTGACCCAGGAAGTGAAGGAACAGCAGATGAATGAGGCAATTGCTAAGATCGAAGCCTCAGCTGACATCGACGGTGCGGTTACCCGTATCCGTGTTGAACACTTCGAAGCTTAAGTTTTAGGAAGTCATAACCGTGAAATATATATCGACACGTGGACAAGCACCGGCACTGGATTTTGCTGATGTGTTACTTGCAGGTCTGGCCAGTGATGGCGGTTTGTATGTGCCTGAACAACTGCCGACCTTCTCAAAGGAAGAAATTGCTTCCTGGGCGGGCCTGTCCTATGCAGATCTGGCTTATAAAGTTGTTCAGCCGTTTGTGGCCGGTTGCATTGATGATGCCGACTTTAAACGGATGGTTGATGAGACCTATGCGGGGTTTAACCATACAGCGGTTGCGCCGCTGAAAGAACTGAATACCAATGAGTGGGTGCTGGAACTTTTCCATGGCCCGACCCTGGCATTTAAAGATTTTGCCCTGCAGCTGCTGGGACGTCTGATGGACTTTGTCCTGCAGCAGCGCAATGAGCGTCTGGTTATTATGGGAGCAACATCCGGTGATACCGGTTCTGCTGCTATTGAAGGCTGTCGTCACAGCAATAACCTGGATATCTTCATTCTGCATCCTTATAACCGGGTTTCAGAAGTTCAGCGTAAGCAGATGACCAGTATTCTGGCGGACAATGTGCATAACATTGCCCTGGAAGGTAATTTTGATGACTGTCAGCAAATGGTTAAAGACAGCTTTGCGGATCAGGGGTTCCTGAACGGCCGTAAGCTGGGCGCGGTTAACTCCATTAACTGGGCGCGCATCATGGCGCAGATCGTTTATTACTTCTCTGCAGCACTGGCTGTGGGTGGCCCGCACCGTGAGGTTGCCTTCTCAGTGCCAACAGGTAACTTCGGTGATATTTTTGCCGGTTACATTGCAAAGCAGATGGGCCTGCCAATCAGCCAACTGGTTGTAGCGACTAACCGTAATGATATTCTGCACCGGGTCATCGCGGACAATGATATGAGCAAAGGTGAGCTTGTTCATACGCTGTCGCCATCCATGGACATCATGGTGTCGTCTAACTTCGAGCGTTTACTGTTTGATGTATACGGCCGTGACGGTGCTGCCATTACTGATCTTATGGATCGCTTTAAAACAGAATCCGTTCAGCTGGATGCATCCCGCTGGGAAGCAGTCCGTGAGCTGTTTGACAGTCATGCCTGTGACGATGATGCAACCTGCCAGCTGATTGCTGAGGTACATGCAAATACCGGTTATCTGCTGGATCCGCATACGGCTATCGGTGTTGCTGCTGCCCGTAAGTGCCGTCGTGATGAAAGTGTGCCAATGATTGTACTGTCGACAGCGCACCCGGTTAAGTTCCCTGAAGCGGTTCTCAAAGCGGGTTTGCAGGCGCCGGAATTGCCGGAGCATATGGCAGATCTGTTTGAGCGTGAAGAGCGTATGACAGTGCTGCCTAATGAACTGACGACCGTACAGGAATTTGTAGCGAAGAATGTTACCGCATAAATTCTGATGTGCTATTTAAACCCGTAGCAGGAAACTGTTACGGGTTTTGTGCATTTTTATCCGGCCTGTTCAGGTGCTTTTGTAAATGTCACAGAATTACCATTATTTACTTGAAAGTATTCGTGTTTCTCTGGTGAGTGGTGTATTAAATAAGCAGGCAGGGTCAGTTATTTGTACAAACCGGCAGGGAATGTGCCGGCGCGGCTGATCATCAGGATGTCACTGTATCTGGGAGCAGGTAGATTAACCAAAAAGGATAATTATCAGTGATTCGCTGTTGGTGGAGATGGGGCTTTGGACACGTTTTTAACCTTTCGAAAATTTTCTGGGCATTGGCGAACCCTGGGAATTTTATTGTTTTAGTACTTGTTGTTTCGATGCTGTTTGGCTGGAAAAAATTACCTTCCTGACGGTGCTGAGTCTGATGGTTCTGACCGTATATCCGGTAGGAAATCTGTTGCTGCAGCCGTTGGAAAATCGTTTCAGCCAGCCCCGGAAATACCCGATAATATTGCCGGCGTAATTGTGCTTGGTGGCGGTGAAGATGCTGAACTGACAAGTATTTGGGGCCAGCCGCAGTTTTCAGAAGGTGCAGACCGGGTAATGACTTTACCTGCCATGATGAAGCGTTTTCCGGACAAACCTATTATTTTTACCGGTGGTTCGGGCTCGGTACTGAATCCGGAATACCGTGGTGCTGATACGGTGAAGGCATGGCTGGAGGAGTTCAGTTTGTCCGAGAATATTATATATGAGCGACAGTCACGTAATACCTATGAAAATGCGCTTTATTCCGGACAGGTACTGCCTGAGACAAGCAGCATTGATGACGGGGATGGCTGGTTATTAGTGACCTCGGCTTTTCATATGCCGCGTTCTGTTGGTATATACCGCCAGCAGGGCTGGAAGGTTATTCCTTATCCGGTGGATTATTATTCCCAGCCGTTTGAGTTTGATAATGTCAGGTTTGATCTGGCTGATAACCTTGGCAATCTGGGCACGGCTGTACGTGAATGGGTTGGCTTACTGGCTTATTATGCAACGGGTAAAACCGGGGAATGGTTTCCCGCAGAAGATGTTATGAGCGGTCAAACAAAAGCGTTGAGTATTTAGGTGTTATGTCAGAGTTATTAATCCGCCGCCGTGAGGTGAAAGCGGATGGTGCCGTCTTTAATCAGGTACATCCTTTATTGGCACGGATTTATGCTAGCCGCGGCCTGTTCGATGCTGACCGGTTAGGGCGGCAGCTAAATCAGTTGCAGAATGGTCAGAATATCCGGGGCCTTGATGCTGCAGCTCAGCGTCTGGCGCAAGCGGTTATGCATCAGCAGAGTATTCTTATTGTCGGGGATTTTGACTGTGACGGTGCGACGAGTACGGCGCTGGGGATGCTGGCGCTGGGGATGATGGGCGCCCGGCGTGTGGATTATCTGGTACCTAACCGGTTTGAATACGGTTACGGGCTCAGTCCGGAAATCGTTGCGGTAGCTGCTCAGCGACAGCCGGATCTGATCGTCACAGTGGATAATGGTATTTCCAGTGTGAGTGGCGTAGCTGCTGCGAATGAAGCGGGCATTGATGTGATTATTACGGATCACCATTTACCCGGAGATGTTCTGCCGGATGCCTGTGCGATTGTAAATCCTAATCAGCCCGGGTGTGAGTTTTCTGAAAAATCTACCTGTGGCGTAGGTGTGATTTTTATGTAATGGCGGCGTTGCGCCGGCTGTTACAGGAACAGGGATGGTTTAGCAGACAAAATATCCCTATGCCGAATCTTGGCAGTTTACTGGATCTGGTGGCGTTGGGTACCGTGGCCGATGTGGTGCCGCTGGAAGAGAATAACCGTATTCTGGTGCATCAGGGATTACAGCGAATCCGGGCTGGCCAGGCCCGTCCCGGTATTTTAGCCCTGCTGGATATTAGCGGGCGGGCCCGGCATAACCTTGTGGCATCTGACCTTGGATTTGCGCTGGCGCCCCGTTTGAATGCCGCCGGCCGGCTGGATGATATGTCAGTGGGGATTGAATGTTTACTGTGCAATGATCCTGAGCGGGCGAGGGCTCTGGCTGTTCAGCTGGACGAGCTGAACCAGGAGCGTCGTGGTATTGAGCAGGAAATGCAGCAGCAGGCGCTGACTTTGCTGGATAAGCTGGAGCTTGATGATTCGGAGTTGCCGTTTGGTGTCTGCCTGTTTCAGGAAGACTGGCATCAGGGGTGATTGGGATCCTTGCTTCCAGAATTAAAGAGAAGCTGAACCGTCCTGTTGTTGCTTTTGCCGCCGGTGATGACGGTGAGCTGAAGGGGTCTGCCCGTTCTGTGGCCGGTTTTCATATTCGGGATGGATTGGATGCAGTCGCTGCTAAACATCCACAGTTACTGAAAAATTTGGCGGCCATGCAATGGCGGCGGGCATGACTATCGTGGCTGATCAGTTAGATGCATTTCAGTCAGCCTTTGATGCTGAAGTGCGCCGGCAAATGTCTGCCGAACAGTTACAGCACTCTGTACTGACTGATGGCGCGCTTAGCGGTCAGGACTTTACGCTTCAGGTCGCTGAGCTCCTGAGAGAAGGGGACCCTGGGGACAGCATTTCCCGGAGCCTTTATTTGATGGTGAGTTTTCTTTAATTCAGCAGCGCATTGTGGGGCAGCGGCATCTCAAAGTGGTGTTAATGGATCCTGAGAGTGGCATTGCGGTGGACGGTATACACTTTAATGCAGATACTAAATGCTGGCCGGATCAGACTATTCAGAAAGTCCGGGCAGTATACCGTCTGGACGTGAATGAGTTCAGGGACAGCGTAATGTGCAGCTGATGATTGATCATCTGCTGCCGCTGGCCTGATATTACATAAATAAAGCAGGGAATACTTGTATGAATGATTTCAGTTTGCAGGAATTAAACACATTACTGATTGTGTTTGCCAAAGCGGGTATTCAGCAGGGGGAAGCCAGCCCTGAAGAGCTGGATTTGCTGTCGCGTCTTCAACAGGCTCAGGTTGAACGTGATGAACTTGAAAATATGGATTTTGATGATTGTCTGGGTGGCGCCTGTAAGCTGTGAGTAATGGCTGCCAGCAAAGGCTGGCAGCAAAGGCTGGCAGCTAGGCTACGTCATTAAATCTTAAACTGCCCAAGCAGTTTGTGGATATTGCCAGCCAGTTGATTCAGCTGTTCACTGGCATGGGTGACCTGATTGGCACCTTCTGTGGTTTGTCCGAATGCCTGATGCATATTGTCGACATTGTGAGTAATGGTGCTGACCGTTGAACTTTGTTGCTCGGTGGCACTGGCTATCTGGGTATTCATGTCTGCAACACTGAGAATTTCCTGCGTAATGGCACTGAGAGTTGCCCCTGCCTGTTCAGATTCCTGAACACTGATTTCAGCCTGGCTCCTGCCGGTCTGAATGACGGTCACTGTATTGTGCGCCCCACTTTGCAACTGCTCAATCATAGCCTGAATTTCTTCTGTTGATTCCTGGGTACGCTTAGCCAGTACCCGGACTTCATCGGCTACCACCGCAAAACCACGGCCCTGTTCACCGGCCCGTGCGGCTTCAATCGCGGCATTCAGGGCAAGAAGGTTAGTCTGATCGGCGATAGAGCGGATAACATCGAGTATGCCGCCGATATTTTCGACATCATTTTCCAGAGTCTGAATACTGTTGACGGCTTTATCCACAGACTTAGCGAGATTATGAGTGGCGCTGATACTGGCTTTCACCACTTCCTGCCCGGCCATTGCCTGACTGCGTACAGCGCTGACTGAATGTGCTGCTTCAGAAGCATTGCCAGCAACTTCCTGAACGGTATGGTTCATTTCCCGGACAGCCTCAGCCATATTTTGTGTTTCCTGCTGGTGGGTTGTGATGCTGGCATTAGTCTGTTCTGTTATCGCTGCCAGTGAGTGTGAGGCTGTCACCAGTTCATCGCCGTATACTTTAACCTGTACAACGGTCTGATGAATGCGTTCAACAAAGGTATTGAACGTTGCTGCAAGCATGCCCAGTTCGTCGGATGTTTTAACCGGTAGCCGAACAGTAAGGTTGCCTTCTCCCTGAGAAATATCCCGCATGGCCGCGGTTGTCTGGTTCAAATGTTTGATAATACTGCGGCTGATCAGCAGGCAGAGTGCAATGAATACCACCAGAATGATACTCAGAAAAATCAGCCGCTGGCTGAGGATCGAAGTAAACTGTTCATCAATATCGTTAACATAAATCCCACTCCCTACCATCCAGCCCCAGGGGGCAAAACCTTTACGTAGGAAAGCTTGGGAAGCTGATCTTCCGAACCGTTAGGTGCTGCCCAGAAATAGTCTACAAAACCGGCTCCGTCTTTTGGACGACATCAACAAAGGCAACAAAGAGCAATTTACCCTGTTTATCTTTAATCGCAGAGGCATCTTTACCGATGAGGGCAGGTTTGATTGGATGCATGATGATTTGTGGCTGAAGATCATTTATCCAGAAGTACTGGTTATCATCGTAGCGTAGCTGGCTTATGACCCGGCTGGCTTCTTTTTGGGCCTGGATTTCGGTCATTTCCTGATTCTGACTGCGCTGATAATAATCACCAAGAATGGCGTGAGCAGTGGTGACCAGCCCCTGCAGACGATCTTTTGGCGGCCAGTAAATTTTCTTTCAGGAGTAATGTGTCCTGGAGATAAACACCGGAAAAATCAGGATGAGCAGGCCTGGTAACAGCCAGATACGTTTCGAGATAGATATACGGGAGAGCATAGTTGCGATTACCTGTTCTGGTTCATGGCTGAGTTGCACAGGATCTGAGCTGACGAAAACAACACAGTGACATTAATTCGGGTTGTATCACTTGAGCCTAATCAAAAAGCGGCAAACTTAATCTTATCCATTAGTTGAAGCTCTTAATGGGCAGTTATTCGGGCACGGCTGTGTGATTTGTCATTTGTTTGTCATCTGGAAAATTTAAGTTGAGCGACAAACAAAGATGCCAGAGTAGTTTTTATGGGCCTGAGTACGACGTTGAATATTGATTATGAAGAACAGTTACTGCGCAGTCTGATTGCCGAGGATAACCTTTTTCCCCATTTTCAGCCGATTGTCGATTTGAGAAATGGTGAAACCATCGGGCATGAGGCGCTGATCCGCGGGCCGGAGGGGAGTGTGCTGTATTCACCTGACAGTCTGTTTCAGACGGCTATTCGCTGTGGGTTGTTGCACACGCTTGAGCTGAGCTGCCGGCGTTTGTCATTGCAGCGTTTTGCTGAGTTGAAAATTGATGGCAAGCTGTTTCTGAATATTAGTGCTTCTCTGCTGGGTACGCCGGAGCATCAGAAAGGTTTAACGGCAGATATGCTGGCCGAGCTGGATATTCCTCAGCACGCAATTGTGATTGAGTTGTCTGAGCAACATCCCTTTGATCAGTATGGGCTGACGCTTGAAGCTGTCCAGCATTACAGAGGGATGGGGTTTAATATTGCGATTGATGATCTTGGCAGTGGCTATTCGGGCCTGAAATTGTGGTCAGAGCTGCAGCCGAACATTGTCAAAATCGATAAACATTTTGTACATAACGTTGACCGTGAGCCGATCAAGCGGCAGTTCGTAAAATCGATTTGTAGCATTGCTAACGGTGTCGGTTGTTCAATTATTGCGGAAGGAATCGAAACAAAATCGGAACTGCTAACGCTGAAAGAATTAGGCGTAACAATTGGTCAGGGGTTTTATCTGGGGCGGCCTTCGCAAAAGCCGGAAGATGCTCCGCAGGAATATACCTGGTTACCAAAGCAGCCCCGGGAAGGCCGGGATTCGGATATGGCTGAAACAGCCTCGGTGCTGGTTCAGCCGGCACCATCGCTGTCGCAGAATGATGAGTTGCAGCTGGCCAGCCAGCTGTTCAGGGATAATCCTGCTTATAACGCTTTAGCTGTGCTGGAGGAAGGGCGGCCTGTGGGGACTGTTGCCCGGGCTAAACTGCTGGAGTTGTTTTCGACACAGTATGGCCGGGCGTTATATGAGCAGAAACCGGTGTCCGTCATGATGGATGATGCCCTGATTATCGAAAGTGATATGTCACTGGAAAAAGTGTCGCAGATGGTCACCGAGCAGGATGCAGTGTATCTGAACCAGGGATTGGTCATTACCCGTAGCGGCTTGTATCTGGGGCTGGGAAATGTCCGCGATTTGCTGAAAAAATCACTGAATTGAAAATCCGCAATGCCCGTTATGCTAACCCGCTGACCCTGTTGCCGGGCAATGTTCCTATCAGCAGGGAAATTGACAGCTTACTGAAGCGTACTGATGATTTTCGGGTGGCCTATTTCGACATTAACTACTTTAAACCCTTCAATGATTCTTATGGGTACGTGAAAGGTGACTTACTGATTCAGCAACTGGGCAGCCTGCTAACCCGGTTTGCAAATGGCGATAACTTTACAGGGCATGTGGGAGGTGATGACTTTGTAGTGGTGTTTCGCTGTGAAGACTGGCTGGAGCGTTGTGAGAGTATCATTACTGAGTTTGATCATGCTGTTCGTGAGTTTTACAGCCCTCAGGATCTGGAGCAGGGTGGTGTTTGGTCTCAGAGCCGGTCAGGGAATCCAGCTTTTCCCTATCCTGAGTTTGTCTGTAGGGGTGGTGCATCCTGATCCTTATTCGTGTCTCAGTTATCACGAGGTCGCAGAGTTAGCGGCGCAGGCGAAGGCGCAGGCTAAAAAGCGGATGGCAGTTTTGTCTTTGTTTCCCGTCGCCGCAGGTTGGGCAGTTCGGAAGGTGAGCTGGTCAGTGTTTAAGTAGTTGTGGTTTTTCTTATAGGTCTTATATCCTGTGTTACAGTAACGCCCTGATAATTATTCGGGGTGATTGTATGGCCTGGCAACCAGGGTTTTGCCGTGATGATGTAGAAATCATCGCCAGTAAAACGGTTTATCACGGTTTTTAAGGTATCAGAGTTACAGATTCGCCATGCGCGCTTTGCCGGTGGAAATATCACTATTCAGCGTGAATTACTGCACCGGGGATGCTGTATGTGTTCTGTTGTTTGATCCCCAGTCCAGAGAAGTGGCGCTGATTGAACAGTTCCGGGTTGGCGCTGTGGATAAATCACCGAGCCCCTGGCTGCTTGAATTGGTGGCCGGTATGGTCGAACCGGGTGAAACTGCTCAGGATGTGGCTATTCGGGAAGCAGTCGAAGAAGCGGGTGCTATTATCAAAGATCTGGTACCGATAACACGTTACTCCCCGAGTGTGGGTGGATGTGATGAGTATGTTGATCTTTTGTGCCAGAGTCGATGCCGCTGCACTTGGAGGTCTTCACGGGCTGGAAGCAGAAGGCGAAGATATTAAAGTGCATGTGATACCCTTGGAGGAAGCAATTAAACTGGTTGCTGAAGGGGTTATAGACAACGCCGGAACCATCATTGCGTTGCAGTGGTTGCAGTTGAACCTGGATAAAGTGCTGCAAAACTGGCAATGATTTTTAGTTATTGGTGTTTTATACCAAATGTTGTCAGATATTTTCTGGCTGTGAAGAACCATAAAGTTGATAAACGAACTTATGCGCAGACGTTATATACCGGATATTGTTAAGCAGATGGCTGATTGTGAGGCGAACTATGTGCGTCTCATGCGTTTGCTGCCGGATTTTGATAACTGCGATGAACGTGAATTCGAAATTCACTGGCAGGGCCAGAACAGTGCGGTCCGTTTACAGGTTGAAGAGCGTTTTACGTATACAACCACGGTACGTGTCAGCCATTTGCTTGAGCATGACTGGCTTAAAGCCCCTGTTTGCTGGTCAGAATGTACCATGATGCCCGTGCAGCGGAAGTTATCTGTATTATACGGGGTAAGCAATTGCGCGGTGTGTATCAGTATCCGAATATGGATATGCGACATCCTGATGAAAAAGCACAGTTAAATCAGTATCTTGGTGAGTGGCTGAATCATTGCCTGAACCATGGTCATGTAACCGAAGCAGTATTTTCTTTTGAATAATCCTACCGTAAAACTGGTGCAGGTGACGGACTGTCATTTGCAGAATGATCCTTCTCAGCTTTATCGAAACCAAGATGTTGAGTCTCAGCTGGATCAGTTGCTTGCTCATCTGAAAAGCACTTTGCCGGAAGAGACCTTGTTACTGTTAACAGGGGATATCGTCCATCATGGCGGGCCTGATGCTTACCGGCGTTTGACGGCTAAGCTGGCGTCTTTACCCTTTGATACCGCCTGGATTCCCGGGAACCATGACGATGCAGACCTGATGCAGGCATGTGGTGAACGACTGAACCGCAAGGTTATACAGGTTCGGGGATGGTGCCTGATCTTGCTGGACAGTACGTCTGAGCCGGATGGCCGGGGCAGTGGTGCGTTAGGGCAGGCGGAGCTGGCGTTTTTAACGCAGGCGCTTGATCAGAACAGTGATAGGTATTGCCTGATTGTGCTTCATCATAATCCTGTGTCAGTCGAGAGTGGTTGGCAGGACCTATTATGCTGGCGGATGCAGATCAGTTCTGGAGAGTTTTAGAGCCATACAGTCAGGTGCAGGGCATCATATGTGGACATGTTCATCAGGAATGGCGCTGGCAGTATAAGGGGTGGATGTGATGAGTTGTCCGGCTTCTTCTGTTCAGTTCAAAAGCGCTGTGATGAAATGACATTGGAGGATGTGCCTGCATTACAGGCACCTGCTTACCGGTTATTAGAACTGTCTGAATGTGGTGAGATTAACAGCCAGGTTAAACGTTTTAACCTGGCTGAGGATCAGAATATATCGTCGGTCTGACTTTCACCGCCAGCTGCTTGGCCAGGGCCAGTTGCAACTTCTGTCGGTACTTTGTCAGCAGGGAATATTTCAAATACAGCATTTTCCTGCCCGGGATAGGCAAGCAGGCCTGTTTCCGGATCAATACGGCGGGAAATGATTCCGTCAGGTTTGTTGACCGCTTCATCAGGGCTGTCTGCCAGCGCTACTTCCATGAAATCTATCCAGATTGGCAATGCCGCACTGCCGCCAAACTCCCGGCGTCCCAGTGTTGACGGCTGATCGAATCCAACCCAGGCGGTGGCAACTACATCTTTATTGAAACCTGAGAACCATGCATCTTTCTGATCGTTGGTTGTGCCTGTTTTACCCGCAATGTCCGAGCGCTTGAGACTAAGCGCCCGGCGGCCGGTGCCGTGGGTAATGACATCCTGCATGATGTCATAAATCATATAGGCTGCCTGTGGCTCCATAATTTGCGCAGCAATCGGTAGTTGTGAGATTTTGCTGCCAGACAGCTGAAGTTTATCGGTGTCTTCACCGGATGCGGTTGCAGCTTCCTGAACGGTGGTCAGGTCAATGGCTTCGATATTGCTTGGAATGCTGGTGGACGGCTCAGAGTATTCGCAACCCGGGCAGACTGTGGCAGGTTGCGCCTGATAGAGCGTTTTGCCTGCTGCATTTTCCATCCGGTTAATGAAATAAGGGGCTACCTTGTATCCCTGGTTTGCCAGGCCGGCATAACCGGTCACCAACTCCAGCGGCGTAACGTCAGCACTGCCCAGAGACAGCGAAAGATTCTGCGGAATACGGGTTTTATCAAAACCGAATCCGGTCAGGTAATCGGTTGCTGTATCAATACCAATAGAGCGTAAGATCCGGATGGATACCAGATTGCGTGAGCGATACAGGGCTTCACGCAGACGGGTAGGGCCATAGAATTTCTTGCTGTAGTTCTCCGGACGCCAACTGGCTTCTAGGTCGTTATCGTTGAGTACAACCGGCGCATCATTGATGGTGGTTGCGGGTGTAAAGCCCTGCTCCAGAGCAGATGCATAGATAAACGGTTTAAAGTTAGAGCCCGGCTGGCGTAATGCCTGTGTTGCACGGTTAAATTTGTTATGTACGAAGTTAAAACCACCAACCAGTGCGTTCAGTGCACCATCCTTCGGTGATAAGGCAACAAGCGCGCCCTGTACATGTGGTACCTGAGTAAGGTGCCAGGTGTTTTCTTCTTCGCCCGGTACCACCCGCACCATATCTCCGACAGTCAGAATGTCAGCGGCCTGTTTCGGGGCTGCTCCCATTCTGTTCGGGCCTTTATAGGCTTTTGCCCAGCTGATGTTATCCCAATCCAGTGTGATATCTTCACCGGATCTTAAGCGGGCAGTCGCACTTTGTTCGCTGACCTCAGTAATGACGGCAGGTAACAGGCTGCCGTAGACCGTCTGTTTCTTGAAAAATGCTTTCAGGCCGTCATCGGTTAAGTCTTCGGTGGTTGCTTCCGGCCCGAAATAACCATGACGTTCAGTGTAAGCAAGCAGGCCTTTTCAAGGGCCTTGTTGGCTGCGACCTGCATTGAGCTGTCGAGGGTTGTGTAGACTTTCAGGCCATCGGTATACAGTGCATCCTGGAAATGCTCATACAAGCGGTTACGAACCATTTCTGCAACGTATGGGGCATAGAGCTCAATTTGGGTACCATGATATTCAGCGGTTACAGGCGCTGAAACTGCTTCTTCATAAGCCTGATCATCGATGAAACTCAGGGAATGCATGCGTTTCAGGATCCAGTTCCGGCGCTCCAGTGCCCGGGTCGGATTAGTAATCGGGTTGTAGGCTGAGGGTGCTTTGGGCAGGCCGGCGATCATGGCGTATTGCGCAACACTAAGCTCGTCAATGTTCTTGCCGTAGTAAATATTAGCTGCTGCCTGTATTCCGTAAGACCGGTGTCCCAGATAGATCTTATTGATATACAGCTCAAAAATCTGTTCTTTGCTCAGCTCCTGCTCAATTCGGAGTGAAAGGAGTATTTCGTTGAATTTACGGACAAAAGAACGTTCGCGGGTCAGGAAGTAGTTTTTGCTACCTGCATGGTGATGGTACTGCCACCACTTTTTATCTTACCGCTGCTCGCCAACTGGTATGCGGCTCGGGCAAGACCTTTAACATCAATGCCAAAGTGGTTGAAGAAATTACGGTCTTCGGCAGCAAGCAGGGCATTAATGAAGGTTTGTGGAACCTGGTCGAAACTGATGGGGGTACGACGTTTTTCACCGAATTCCGCAATCAGTTTTTCGTCCGCGGAGTAAATACGTAACGGCGTTTGCAGTTTGACGTCTTTTAATGTTTGTACATCCGGCAGTTTGGGGGCGTAATGATAGTAAGCTCCGCCGAGTACTGCTAAGCCCAGGACCATACCTACAAGGGATAATGTCAGGCCGATTTTTAATATAATTTTCATTAATATCTTTTATTGTGATTTTAAAGAAAGTTTACTTGCTGCCGAGTTATTATATCTGTATCTAAGTAATGGTCACTAGTGAAACAGCGTTGAAATTTATATATATTTAAGATCAGAACTATATTTTATCTCATGCTGGCTGTTTTAAAGGATTACTTATTGTGTTGAGCTTTCTTAAAAGCAGGAAAAGGGCTGGGTAGGTGTTGATATAGGGACATCATCAGTGAAAATGGTTGCGCTGTCCAAACGGGGTGACGATCTTCGTGTTGATGCGTATGCAATTGTCCCCTGCCGGCAACAGCTGTCATTGATAACAGTATTCAGGATGTTGGCCTTGTTTCAGAAATGATTGAACGTGGCCTGAAAATCTGCAATAAGCCGCTCCAGCAGGCTGTAACCGCAGTTCCATCTTCGGCTGTTATATCCAAAACGATTGAACTGAGTGATTCCTTCACAGAATTTGACCTTGAAGAGCAGGTTAAGATTGAAGCAGACCGTTTTATTCCTTATCCCCTTGATGAAGTGGCGTTGGATTTTGAAGTCTTGCGTCCGTCTCCTTCAAATGCAGGTCTGAACGAAGTGTTGCTTGTTGCCTGCCGAAGTAATGATGTTGAAAAGCGGGAAGATGCGATTAACGGTGCCGAGCTGAGTTGTCAGGTTGTGGACGTTGACAGCTTCTGTATTGAGCGGGTCTATCCTCTGCTTGTTCTAGATGGTGCAGATGATCAGGCTCTGGTTGGTTTGGTGGATATCGGGGCCGCAACGCTGACGCTAAATGTTTTTAAAAATAATCAGATTGTTTATAACCGGGAGCAGGCATTTGGCGGTAATGATCTGAACCATCTGTTACAGCAGCAGACCGGACTTATTCCTGCAGAGATAGAACATCAGTTACGTAGCGGTGAGTTAAGTGATGAGTTGATGGAAACCGTTGTGTTGCCGTTCCGCAGCACAATCAGCCAGCAAATTTCCCGTGCGTTACAGTTTTTTATTCATCAGGCGCTCATAACCAGTTGACTAAGCTATGTTTACAGGGCGGTGGTGTAACCATTGAAGGCTTGGCTGATATTGTTGCGGAAGAGGTTGGTGTACCGACAGAGCTTGCCAATCCGTTTGCCGGCATGGACGTAGATTCGAAAATAAATCCTGCCAGACTGGCGCATGATGCTCCTTCACTGGTAAAAGCCTGTGGCATGTCGCTGCGAAGCTTCGAGCACTGATTAATAGGATTACGAATGGCAAAAATAAACCTCAGGGCCTGGCGGGAAGAAAGAGCTGCTCAACGACAGAAACAGTTCATGGTAAATGTCTTGTCGAGTGCATTTCTGGCCGTGTCTGTTGTATTGCTGGTAGGGTTTTATTTTGATTTTCAGACGGATCGTCAGCGGATAAGAAATAACTATCTCAACAGTGAAATTGCTCAGCTGGATGTTCAGCTTGCGGAAATTAAGGAACTGAATTTAAAGCGGGCACGTCTGACCGACCGTTTAAAAGCCATTCAGGATTTACAGTCCAGCCGGCCGTTGATTGTCCGGAATTTTGACGAGCTGGTCAGGGTTCAGCCGGATGGTGTTCTGTATTCTTCTCTTTCCAGAACAGGTGACGTGATTACTCTGGATGGTCGGGCGCAAAAGCGCCGATGTTTCATCTCTGATGCGGCAGATTTATGCCAGTGTGTGGTTTGGGGAGCCAAACCTGACTAAGGTTGCCAATGCGGACAGTATGAAAGATTTTAACCTTACTGTTCCGGTTTTGAAGCCCGAGCTTAGCGAGGCTAATTGAGATGAGTATGGACAAACTGACCAACAGTTTTAAAGGCTTTGATCCGGATAACCTTGATTTCAGTCAGGCGGGTAACTGGCCGGTTGGTGTCAAGGTTATTTGTTATCTGATTGTGTTTGCGGCGGTGATTGCCGGTGGTGTTTATCTGCATATATCAGATGCAGAGAAACGTCTGAATAATGAGATTTCTGCTGAGCAAGGCTTAAAGCAACAGGTGCAGGCTAAAGCAGGCCAAGTAGCAAATCTGGCTGCGTTGAGAAAGCAGATGGCAGATGTTCAGGGGCAGTTTACTGAGCTTTTGAAACAGTTACCTACAGAAAAAGAAGTGCCGGGGTTACTTGAAGATATTTCTGAGATAGGCCGTTCCAGTGGGTTGGATATTCAGGTGATTCAGTTAGCGGCCGAGCAAAAGACAAAGTTCTATATTGAGTTGCCGATTAATATTCAGGTAACCGGGGCATACCATCAGTTAGGCCAGTTTGTAAGTGGTGTGGCTGCTTTATCCCGAATAGTGACGTTACATGATTACAGGATTGTTCCTGATGGCAGCACGTTATCAATGAATATAAGCGCAAAGACGTACCGATATGATGACACTAATTAAGTATATTAAGGCCGTTCTTTTAATTGTGCTGGCGCTCATGATGAATGCATGTGTTTGGGTAGAAGATCCTAATGATTTGAGGCAGTTTGTTCAGCAGGTACGTCAGGCTGAAGCACCACCTATTAAACCATTGCCTGAGTTTAAGCCTTATCATAGCTTTGTGTATGAAGGGGCAAGTTTGCGGGATCCTTTTCAGAGTCTTGCTCAGTTGAGCGATACTAATGAAGTAGCAGCAGAAGTTGTACAGAACAACGAGAACGGATTACGTCCGGATTCTGAGCGTCCTAAGTCTTATCTCGAAGAGTTTGCTTTGGATTCACTGAAAATGGTGGGGACGATTGGTATGAGCAAACAGCGCTGGGCATTAATCAGGGATGATAAAGGTGAAGTGCATCGTGTTACCAGTGGTGACTATATGGGGCTGGATTTCGGTCAGGTAGTGACGGTAAGTAACGGGTTTATTGAACTGAAAGAAATTGTGCCGAATGGCCGTGGTGGGTGGATGACCCGACAACGCAGCATAGTAATGGATGATGAATGATGATTTTACAGCAGCAGTTTTATCGGTTCAGTGCCGCATTAAGTTCACCGAAGAGCATGATTAGTTTTATGGTTAAAATTCTAAGTACTTTGTTCCTGGTTTGTTTTGCTCAGTTAACGGTTGCCGCAGACGCGCAGTTATTGAAGTCCTCTTTTGTCAGTTTACCTAACGATAAGTTGGAAATGCGTTTTGATTTTGATATTCCTCCTACGATTCCGAAAGCTTACATGACCAATAGTCCAGCCAGACTAGTGCTGGATCTGTGGGGGTGGAAAACAGTCAGGATGTGAAAACGCTTGAGGTTGAAAGTGGCAAAGTCAGAAGTGTTAATTTTGCTCAGGTACCGGGACGGGTCCGGGTTGTGATGAACCTGTATGAAGCTGCAGCTTACGAAACCTATGCAGATGGCAACAGTTTATTCGTTGTTGTTGGCGATCAGAGCAAAAATGAAAAAATCAGCACCTGAAAAACAGAACCTTGCCGGAGTAAGTCATTCGGCTAAACAAGACCCAACCAGTATTGCCAGAACCCGTGTTCAGGAGTCGATTTTGAAAGAACGCAGGAAGGCGGTGGGCGTGTGGTGATCACGCTTTCTGATGACACTGCAGGTGTAGATATTGTTGAGGAAGGCAATAACATCGTTGTTAACCTGTTGGGGGTTGAGCTTTCTCAGGCACTACAGCAGCGGGTGGATGTAAAGGATTTTGCTACGCCGGTTATGTTTATTGATTCTATGGCGAGTGGTGAAAATACCAGTATTTTAGTGAAGCCTTCAGCGGAACCTTATGATTATCTGGCTTATCAGACCAATAATCAGTTGTGGATTGAACTGAAACCACTGACTATTGAAGCGCTGGAAGAGCGTGAAGAGCGTTTCCCGTATTCAGGTGAGCGTATTGATCTGGACTTTCAGAGTGTAGAAATCCGTTCTGTACTGCAAATCCTTGCAGAAGTGGCGGAGAAAAACCTGGTAGTTAGTGATCAGGTGAGCGGTGATATTACGCTGCGTTTAAAAATGTTCCCTGGGATCAGGCTTTGGATCTTATCTTGAGCACCAATCAACTGGATAAGCGTGAGATGGGCAATGTGCTGTTGATTGGCACTGCTGTTGAAATATCTGAGCGTGAGAAAGCTGAGTTAGAGAGCAGTAAACAGGTTGAAGAACTGGCTCCTTTGAGAACTGAGTTTATTCAGGTGGATTTTCGTAAAGCGTCTGATATGGTTGCGAGGCTGACGGATGCTCGCCTTATCTCTGAACGTGGATTCATTCTTGCCGATGATGAAACCAATACGCTGATGGTTCGTGAAACAGCTAAAGGTTTGACCGAGGTGCGGAAAACCCTGAGCCGTTTTGATATTGAAGTCGCGCAGGTTTTAATTGAAGCTCGATTGGTTACTGCCAACACCGACGTTACTAAAGACTTAGGCGTTAAATGGGGAGCCGGGTATACTAACGGTTCTGATTTTACACTGGGTAGCACCATTGCTGATGTAGCGAGCCCTGGTACTACAGTACCATCTGGTTTGCTGGTGGATTTGGGCGCAAATGTAACAAATGCCACATCAATCGCAATTGGTTATAAACCTGGTTCAAGTTCGTTGTTGCAGTTAGAGCTTTCGGCTCTGGAGTCTGATGAACGTGTTGATGTGATTTCACAGCCAAAGATTGTTACCACCAATGGTAAAAAGCTCTGATTGAATCAGGAAGAGAAGTCCCGTTTCAGACAGTGGATGATGGTAATATATCGGTAGAGTTTAAAAATGTTGTATTAGCGCTGGAAGTAACCCCGGATTAACCCGGGTGACCGTATAGCAATGGATTTAGTTGTTAAAAAGATTCCATTGGCGATCTTCTTCCAAATGGTGAAATCAGTATTATTAACAATGAACTGGAAACATCAGTGGTTGTGCCTGATGGTCAGACCATAGTGCTTGGCGGTGTATTTGAGAATTCAAAGGAAAATACTGTAAATAAGACTCCGTTGTTGGGGATATTCCAGTGGTAGGTGCCTTATTTAGGAATAAGAGTTATAAAAATACTAAGCAGGAGTTGTTGATTTTTATAACTCCGAAGTTGGTTCGGGAATCTTTATCAGTCAGGTAGTATGTACGCCGCAGTTTGTTAGCAAACTGCGGTGTTTTTGTAATGGATAGGTTAATTTGAATATTTTTTAGTCGGTCCCATGGGGGCGGGTAAGAGTACGATTGGTCGCCTGCTGTCTCAGGAACTGAAGTTAGATTTTGTTGATTCGGATCGGGTGATAGAAGAGCGTGCCGGGGCAGATATTCCCTGGATTTTTGACGTGGAAGGCGAAGAAGGCTTTCGTCAGCGTGAAGCAAATGTTATCGATCAGCTTACCGGTCAGGATGATCAGGTATTGGCAACCGGTGGTGGAGTCGTTCTTCGGGAAGAGAACCGGGCTTGTCTTCAGGGGCGCGGGACGGTGGTTTATCTGACAACATCTATTGAGCAACAGTTGGAACGGACTTCCAGAGATAAAAACCGGCCGCTGTTGCAGCACCCCGATCCGGAAGAAGTTTTGACCAAACTGATGACGCAGCGACACCCGCTTTATACACAGGTTGCCGATTTTTCAGTCATCACTGACCGACGTAACCCCGCTCTGTAGTGACTGAAATTGTTGAGCTTTTACAGCAGCAGAAAATTCTTAAATAAGTGATTGTATAAATATGACTCAGCAGACACTTAATGTTGATTTAGGTGACCGTTCGTATCCGATTTTTGTGGGTAAAGATTTATTTCAGCCACAAATGCTGAAGCCTTATATCCGTGGGAATCAGGTTTTGATTGTCAGTAATACGACAGTTGCGCCACTGTATCTGGATGCACTGAAGGCCGCTTTACCGGACATTCAGATTAATGAAGTAATTTTGCCGGACGGCGAAGAATATAAAAACCTGACTCATCTGAATGCAATCTATGATGAGCTGCTTCAGCAAAAACACAACCGTACGACCACGCTGATTGCGCTTGGCGGTGGTGTTGTGGGAGATATGACAGGCTATGCTGCTGCATCATATCAGCGAGGGGTTAATTTTATTCAGGTGCCAACAACTTTGCTTTCTCAGGTTGATTCTTCGGTGGGGCAAAACCGGTGTGAATCACCCTATGGGCAAGAATATGATTGGCGCTTTCCACCAACCTCAGGTTGTTTTAGCAAGTGTCGATGCGCTGGAAACATTACCTGACCGGGAATTATCTGCGGGCCTGGCTGAAGTGGTCAAATATGGCTTTATTTACGATGAAGCGTTTCTTTGCTGGCTCGAAGAGAATATGGCGGATCTGGTCGCCCGGGATAGTGCAAAGCTGAGTCAGGCAATTTACCGCTCATGTGAAATTAAGGCTGAGGTGGTTGCGCAGGATGAACGCGAAGGAGGTATCCGGGCAATTTTAAATCTTGGTCATACTTTTGGTCATGCCATTGAAGCTAAGCAGGGATATGGAAACTGGTTGCATGGTGAGGCGGTGGCTGCCGGAACCATGATGGCGGCGGATCTGTCCTGCCGTTTGGGTTGGCTGTCCCGCGAAGATGTAAAACGTGTTGAGAATGTACTAGTCGCGGCTAATTTGCCGGTTAAACCGCCACAGGATATGTCAGCGTCTGACTTTATTGAGTTGATGTCAGTAGATAAAAAGTGCTGGACGGGCAATTACGTCTGGTATTGCTGAAGTCTCTGGGTGAAGCAGTGGTAACTGCAGATTTTTCAGCTGACCTGTTGCAGGAAACGTTAATTGCTGACACGTATTGCTAACAGAAGGTTTATTTTTCGACGATGGCGCAGACTCCGATAAATCAACAGGCACTGGCAGCGGCTTTTGACTCTGCTCAGCAGCGTAAATCATTTTACTTTGAGCCGGCTTCCCGGGTGCAAATGGTTGATAAACTTGAGCATCTGAGCCGCTTCAGTGATTTTTGCTGGTAGTGACCGGAGAGGCCGGAGCCGGTAAATCAACACTCCTGGAACAGCTGAAAGTACCTGAGACAGATACAACGCTTTGCGCCAGTATTCTGCGTTGTGATCAGCCGGTTAATGTTTCTGTACTGCTGCGCAGTCTGGCAAAGCAGTTACCGGTAGATATTCCGGAGCAGGCCGATAACCGTAAGCTACTCGCACTGATCTATGAAGCCTGTAATGTACTATCCGCACAGGGTATGCAATGGCTGGTGATGGTTGATGATGCTGAGAAGCTGGGTAAGGATGCGCTGGAATTTCTGTTGCATCTGTTAACCGATACTGCTGCTTTGTCCGCTAAACCCCATGTGATTCTTTTGGCTTGCCGGAACTGATGACCCGTTTGCAACAGGATCACAGTGTTGATCAGCTGGATGGTCAGACCCACCATCAGGTACTGGAGCCATTTGCAGAAGACGAAGCGCGCAGTTATATCATTCAGCGATATAAAGCTGCGCAGTCTCTTTCTGAAGATCAGTTGCGTCAGCTGTTTATTATTTCCGGTGGCTTACCTGGCGGCTTGAATCAGGCAGTGGAAAATCTGTTTCGTGCCGGAGAAATCAGCCAGGAGAAAACGTCCCGTGGTTTACCCCGTTTGCATTTGGTCAGTATCGCAACTGTTTTGATTGGTGTGCTGTTGATTTCGTTATGGCAGTACTGGCCGGAGGAACAGCAAAATGATGATGTGCGTGAACGGGTTCAGTTGGAACTGCCGGTTACACCGGCGGAAAAGGAAGCGGCTACGATAGAAATAGCAGATGAACCGGCAACCCGTAAAATTTTACCTATTCCCTCCCTGGAGCCGGAATTAGCGGCTGACGACGTAAAAGCAGCGGATACCAAAACCGACAAAGCTTCAGATACTGCGCCGGTTACATCTGCCACCCTTGCTACAGCTAAAGCTACAGAAAAGGAAGGGCCGGTAAGTGATACTAAAAACATAGAACAAGGTGTAGTAACTGCAGCTGCAGAAAAACCGGAGTTACGGAAGCCGCTGAAAACTGTTTCAGAAAAAGAGCCTGAGTCTGTTGCAAAGACAGTTAAAGACACCCAGGTGACTGTAGTAAAGCCTGCTGAAAAGAAGCCTGTATCGAAACCTGTTGCTGTAGCAGAAAAAAGCCTGCTGAAGTGGCTGCTGTAACGGCCAAACAGGTAAAAGAAGAGGTTAAACCTGCAGTTAAAGCTGAAGCTCCGCCAAAGGCTAAGCCGGCAGTAAATGTTGCGGCTGCCAAGCCGGTTGTTAAAGCGAAGCCCGCTGCTAAGCCGGCAGGGCAGCAACTTTCAGCCAGTGAAAAGGCATTGCTCGAGTGGCCGACATCGGGTTATACCCTGCAAGTGCTGGGGGCAGGTCTGAAGAAAAGTGCTGATGATTTTATCAGGGGCAGAAAGAGCCGCAGAAGTTTTACCTCTTCCGTACGACTTATAAGGGTAATCCATGGTACGTAGTTGTATATGGGCAATACAAGAGTCGTCAGTCAGCATCCGCTGCCAGTAAGTCACTTCCTGATGATCTGCGAAAGCTGCAACCATGGGCAAGATCCATTCAGGGTATTCAGTCAGAAATAAAAATAGGGCTTCACTGAGTGAAGCCCTGAAGAAAAGGACAAACAAGGAGAGAAATGACGTGTGGCCTGACGTTCGTTCTGGGCTAACCGGTGTTTCGCATAAACTGAAATCTCAGTGAATTTCACTGTTGCTGAACTTCAGGCCTTTGTCACTTGCAACGCCAATATATCCCCGCCTTCTGAAATCAAACTGAAAAATCAGTCGTATCTAAACTGTAATCCTCATGAGTCTGACGCGAAGAGGAAAGCGGCGCCTACCGATATTGTTATTCTCAGTCCGTGTATGACCAGTGTCGTATTGTGCGTTTGCACAATACAGTTGCAAAATATAAAGGTAGTGAGGGCTTTTATATTTTGCTGATGCTTTTATGTGACTGGTGAAATCTGCTAATGCTCAGGGTGAAAAATCATCATGAAAGAAGATAAAAGCGCGTTTTTGTGTGCTTTTACCACTATCCGGGAGCTGTTTTTCAGAACTGAGCAGGTTTTCAGATTTTCCTGTTTCCTAAAGGAAACTTCTGGGTGTTTTTAGGGTATTTGTATATTTAATGCTCAGTGGCAGAGTAAAAATCTATAAAAATACCTGTGACAAAAATATCCTCTGAATTGTGTATAATTTGTCCTTCCGGGGCTTGGTGTGTAGAATGGCCCTCCCTTTGAAGAGGATGAAGCCACCTTTTGGGTGTGAAGGACGGCGATAATATATTGATAAGAAAGAATTTTTGGTGGGATAACTTATGAGCAACAGTCTATATCGCCCAGGTGAATTTAAAGATAACTGCGGGTTCGGGCTTATGGCCCACATGCAGGGTGAGGCAAGCCATGACTTGCTGCAAAAGGCGATTGAGGCCCTTGCCTGTATGACACACCGTGGTGGCATTGCAGCAGACGGAAAGACCGGTGACGGTTGTGGTTTGCTGATGCAAAAACCTGATGCCTTTTACGTGCGGCGGCGCACAAAGAATTATCAGTTGAGCTGACTGAAGAATATGCCGTAGGGATGATTTTTCTCTCCGTGATCCGGTGAAAGCACAGGCCGCCCGAAAATTATGGACCAGGCGCTGAAAGATCAGGGCCTTGGAGTTGCCGGCTGGCGTGTAGTGCCAACTGATGATGCTTGTCTGGGCACAATTGCCAAAGATACCCTGCCTCAGATTGAGCAGGTGTTCGTGACCACCGACAAGTCTCAGCGTGAATTTGCCGTTAGCCTTTACGTTGCACGCCGCAAAGCTGAAATTGCTCTGAGTGCGGATGAAGACTTCTATATCTGTAGTCTTTCTGACAAGGTTATTTCCTATAAAGGTCTGATGATGCCGGTGGATCTGCCGGTATTTTATACTGACCTTGGTGATCCTGAGCTGGCTACTGCTATCTGTACTTATCACCAGCGTTTCTCTACCAACACTGCGCCTCGCTGGCCACTGGCTCAGCCGTTTCGCCTGTTGGCGCATAATGGTGAAATCAACACAATCGAAGGTAACCGTAACTGGGCCCGTGCCCGTTCTGATAAGTTCGCGACCGAACTGTTACCCAACATCAGCGAATTGCAGCCGATTGTGAATACGACCGGATCAGATTCTTCCAGCATGGATAATATGCTGGAGTTTCTGCTGATTGGCGGTATGAACCTCTACCGGGCTGCCCGAATGATCGTGCCACCGGCCTGGCAGAACCTGGATACCATGGATGCTGAGTTACGAGCTTTCTACGATTATAACTCCATGCATATGGAGCCGTGGGATGGCCCGGCAGGTATGGTATTGACCGATGGCCGCTTCGCGGTTTGTATGCTGGACCGTAATGGCCTGCGTCCGTCCCGTTGGGTAATGACCAAAGATGGCTTCATCTGTACTGCCTCTGAGATTGGTGTATTCGATTACCAGCCGGAAGACGTAGTTGCTCAGGGCCGTGTCGGACCGGGGCAGATTTTATCTATCGATACTGAAACCGGTGAAGTCCTGCATACCGCAGATGTTGATGACCGCCTGAAAAAGCCCAGCCGTACAAGCAGTGGATGCGTGAGCATTCCTTGCCGTTGGAACAGACCATGAACCTGACTGAGGAATCACAGTCATTCCGTGAAATGAGTGCGGAAGAAGTTAAGGTTCACATGAAAATGTTCCATGTGACGTTTGAGGAACGTGATCAGGTGCTGCGTCCGCTGGGTGAGACCGGTATGGAAGCAGTAGGTTCGATGGGTGATGACAAGCCGATGGCTGTGTTGTCCTCTCAGGTGCGTTCGCCATATGACTATTTCCGTCAGCAGTTTGCTCAGGTAACGAACCCGCCAATCGATCCGTTACGTGAATCCATCGTGATGTCGCTGGATACTTGTATCGGCTCTGAACGTAACGTGTTTGCTGAATCGCCGGAGTACGCTCGTCGGGTAATGCTGACAACCCCTGTGCTGTCAGCCAGTAAATTCCTGCGTCTTAAGAATAATCAGCTGGATGGTTTTGACGTCGCTCAGATTGACCTGAACTATGATCCGGCCACAACCGGTCTGGAAGAGGCAATCAAAGCGGTTTGTGATCAGGCAGAAGCGTTTGCCCGTGACGGTAAAGTGATCATCATCCTGTCGGATGCGGCTATCCGTCAGGTAAGTTGCCGATCCATGCTTCAATGGCAACCGGTGCAGTGCATCATCGCCTGATCAATGAAGGTCTGCGTCCGGATGTAAACCTGATTGTTGAGTCCGGTACCGTCCGTGATCCACATCATTTTGCAGTACTGTTCGGTTTCGGTGCGACAGCTGTATATCCGTATCTGGCTTACCGTGCCCTGACGGATCTGTGTAACACCGGCGAGTTGCCGATGGACTGGCTGGATAGCCACGAGAATTACCGTAAAGGTATCAACAAGGGCCTGATGAAAATCATGTCCAAGATGGGTATCTCAACGATTGCTTCTTACCGCGGTGCCCAGCTGTTCGAGGCCGTTGGTGTTAGCTCGCCGGTAGTTGATCTGTGCTTTACCGGCGTAACCAGCCGTATTGAAGGCGCTGACTTTACCGATTTCCAGAAGGATCAGGCTGAGCTGGCTAAAGATGCCTGGGTTGCCCGTAAGCGTATTCGTCAGGGTGGCTTACTGAAGTATGTCCATGGTGGTGAGTACCACGCTTATAACCCGGATGTGATTCAGTCTATCCATAAAGCGGTTCGTACCGGCGAAGGTTCTGACTATCAGGTTTATGCAGACCTGGTGAACAAGCGCGGTGTGGCGACTATCCGTGACCTGATGGCACTGAAATCTGACGCCAAAGCAATTGATATCTCAGAAGTTGAGCCGGTAGAAGAAATCTTCAAGCGCTTTGACTCTGCTGCTATGTCTTTAGGCGCGCTGTCGCCTGAAGCCCACGAATGTCTGGCGATGGCCATGAATGAACTGGGCGGTCGTTCGAACTCTGGTGAAGGCGGTGAAGATCCTGCCCGTCACGGTACGAATCGTCGTTCCAAGATTAAGCAGGTTGCCTCAGGCCGTTTCGGCGTAACGCCGGAATATCTGGTGAACGCTGAGGTTATGCAGATCAAAGTTGCTCAGGGCGCTAAGCCTGGTGAAGGTGGTCAGCTACCGGGTGGCAAGGTTAACCAGTTAATTGCACGGTTACGTTATTCGGTGCCGGGCGTGACGCTGATTTCCTCCGCCACACCATGATATTTATTCGATTGAAGACCTGGCGCAGCTGATCTTCGACCTGAAACAGGTAAATCCTGACGGCCTGGTATCCGTGAAGCTGGTATCTCGCCCGGGTGTGGGCACGATCGCTTGTGGTGTTGCCAAGGCCTATGCCGACCTGATTACCATATCCGGTTATGACGGTGGTACTGCAGCGAGCCCGCTGACCTCTGTACATTACGCCGGTTCTCCATGGGAACTGGGTCTGGCGGATGCTCACCAGTCACTGCGTGGTAACCATCTGCGCGGTAAGGTGCGCCTGCAAACAGACGGTGGTCTGAAGACCGGTCTGGATGTGGTTAAGGCAGCGATTCTGGGTGCAGAAAGCTTTGGCTTCGGCACTATGCCGATGGTAGCTGTAGGTTGTAAGTACCTGCGGATCTGTCACCTGAATAACTGTGCTACCGGTGTGGCAACGCAGAACGATCAGCTGCGGGAAAATCACTATCGTGGCACGGTTGAAATGGTGAAGAACTATTTCCGCTTTGTTGCTGAGGAAACCCGTCAGTGGATGGCTTCTGTGGGCGTTCGTTCTATGGAAGAGTTGGTTGGCCGAGTCGACCTGCTTGAAGTGATTGAAGGTAGCACCGCTAAGCACGGTAAGCTGAATTTACAGCCGTTACTGAGTGATGCAGGTATTCCGGCTGAAATGCCACAGACCTGTCAGGTTGGTCATAACGATCCCTATGATCTGGCGGATCTGAACACGAAGATGCTGGAACTGGCCGAGCAGGCCATTGCAGACAAGAGTGGCGGTGAATATGAATTAACCATCACTAACTGTGACCGTTCTGTGGGCGCACGCACCTCCGGGGCGATCGCCAAAGCACACGGTAACCTGGGCATGCAAGATAAGCCGGTACGCTTTAACTTTACCGGTCATGCCGGTCAGAGTTTTGGTGTCTGGAATGCCGGTGGTCAGGAACTGTATCTGCAGGGCGATGCCAACGACTACGTCGGTAAAGGTATGGCCGGAGGTAAGATCGTCATCCGTCAGCCGGAGACGGTTGAGTATGCCAGCAATGAAACCACAATTATTGGTAACACCTGTCTGTACGGAGCAACCGGTGGAACCCTGTATGCTGCGGGCTGTGCCGGTGAGCGTTTTGCTGTGCGTAACTCCGGCGTTCACGCTGTCATTGAAGGCGCAGGCGATCATTGCTGCGAATATATGACCGGCGGTCTGGTAACCGTTCTGGGTCAGGTAGGCTGTAACTTCGGTGCCGGTATGACAGGTGGTTTTGCCTATGTGCTGGATATGGATAACACCTTTGTGGATAAGTACAACCATGAGCTGGTTGAAATTCACCGGGTAGCGCCACAACACATGGAAGAATACAAGAACCACTTGCGTTCAGTGATTATGGGTTACATTGATGCGACTGACAGTGCATGGGCAACCCATATTGTTGAGAACTTCGATGATTACATCGGCCGCTTCTGGTTGGTGAAGCCTAAGGCTGCAAGCCTTGGGGCTCTGTTGAACCACATGCGTTCACGACCAGAGTAATAACGAAGCCAATGTAATTAACAGGGTGCAGATCGCAGAGTGGGTCTGTACCGCTAGACGGGGTAGAGATATGTCAGAACGTCTAAATAACGATTTTCAGTTTGTCGAAGTGGACCGTAAAGGTCCGGTAAAAATTGCGGCGGCAGTCCGTAAGCAACAGTTTGCAGAAATTTATGAGCCGTTTCAGCAAAAGCAGGCCAGCGAGCAGGCCCACCGTTGTCTGGAGTGTGGTAACCCGTATTGCGAATGGAAATGCCCAGTTCACAACTACATTCCGAACTGGCTGAAGCTGGTATCTGAAGGCAACATCATTAAAGCGGCGGAACTGAGCCATCAGACTAACTCCCTGCCGGAAGTCTGTGGCCGGGTTTGCCCGCAGGATCGCCTGTGTGAAGGTGCCTGTACACTGAATGATGAGTTTGGTGCGGTTACCATCGGTTCGGTTGAAAAACATATCACTGATACGGCCTTTGCTATGGGCTGGCGTCCGGATATGAGTAAGGTACCGGAAACCTATAAAAGGTAGCTGTCATCGGTGCGGGACCTGCGGGTCTGGCCTGTGCCGATATACTGGTGCGTAACGGTGTGACACCGGTCGTTTTTGACCGTCATCCGGAAATTGGCGGTTTGCTGACCTTCGGTATTCCGGAATTCAAGCTGGATAAAGACGTAATGGTACGTCGCCGTGAAATCTTTACTGAAATGGGTGTTGAGTTCCGTCTTAATACCGAAGTGGGTAAAGATATCCAGATGCAGAAACTGCTGGATGAATACGACGCGGTATTCCTGGGGATGGGTACCTATACCTATATGAAGGGTGGCTTCCCAGGTGAGGATCTGGAAGGTGTGCATGATGCCCTGCCATTCCTGATTTCCAACGTGAACCGCTGCCTGGGTTATGAGCGTAGCGAAGAAGAATACATCGGTGTCGCGGGCAAGAAAGTGGTTGTGCTGGGCGGCGGTGATACCGCGATGGACTGTAACCGGACGTCGGTGCGTCAGGGCGCGGAGAAAGTTATCTGTGCTTACCGTCGTGATGAAGCCAACATGCCGGGTTCCAAGCGGGAAGTGGAAAATGCCCGTGAAGAAGGGGTTGAGTTTATGTTCAACCGCCAGCCGGTAGAAGTGGTTGGTGAAAACGGCAAAGTTGTTGGTGTTAAGGTTGTGACTACCGCTTTGGGTGAGCCGGATGAAAATGGCCGTCGCCGTCCTGAAGTGGTGGCTGGCAGTGAAGAAGTGATTGACGCAGATGCGGTATTGGTTGCTTTTGGTTTCCGTCCGAGCCCTGCGCCATGGTTTGCTGATTTCGGCATCGACCTGGAACAGGATGGCCGGATCACAACTTCTGTGAATCAGCAGTATGCTTTCCAGACCAGTAACCCGAAAGTGTTCGCCGGTGGCGATATGGTTCGCGGTTCGGATCTGGTGGTAACGGCAATTGATGAAGGCCGTAAAGCAGCTGAAGGCATTCTGGACTATCTTGAAGTCTGAGTGATCTGAATGCATAAAGGCTCCGTAAGGAGCCTTTATTGTATTTACAGGCTGGAAAAATATCGGCAGCAGGATTTTTTGATCTGAGTTGCAGAACAATTGTGGCCAACCCTGTAGAATAGCCGCCAATCTGTTTTGACCCGAGAGAATCTGATGACCGAACTGAAGAATGATCGCTTTCTGCGTGCCCTGTTGCGTGAACCTGTGGATGTTACACCGGTATGGATGATGCGCCAGGCTGGCCGCTATCTGCCAGAATACCGTGCAACCCGGTCTCAGGCGGGTGATTTTCTGAGTTTGTGTAAGAATAAAGAGCTGGCCTGTGAAGTAACTATTCAGCCGCTGGAGCGTTATGAGCTGGATGCAGCCATTCTGTTCTCAGATATTCTGACGATTCCGGATGCCATGGGGCTGGGTCTGTACTTCGAGACTGGCGAAGGTCCAAAATTTAAAAGATTATCCGCACAGAAGCGGATGTGGCGGCGCTGCCGGTACCGGATTCGGCGAAGGATCTGGACTATGTGATGAATGCGGTGAAAGAAATTCGCCGTGAACTGAATGGCCGGGTGCCACTGATTGGCTTCTCTGGCAGCCCGTGGACACTGGCAACCTATATGGTTGAAGGCGGTTCCAGTAAAGATTTCCGTCACATTAAAGAAATGATGTATGCCACCCCTGAGGTGATGCATGCTTTGCTGGATAAACTGGCACAGTCGGTAACCGACTATCTGAATCAGCAGATTCTCAGCGGTGCTCAGGCGGTACAGATTTTTGATACTTGGGGTGGTGTATTAAGCGGCCCGATGTATCAGGAATTCTCACTGCGTTACATGCAGCAAATTATCTCCGGACTGATCCGCGAACACGAAGGACGTAAAGTGCCGGTAATCATGTTTACCAAGAACGGCGGTCAGTGGCTGGAAACAATGGCTGAGGCAGGTGCGGATGCACTGGGTCTGACTGGACCACAAATATTGATGATGCCCGTGCCCGTGTGGGTAACAGCGTTGCCCTGCAGGGGAATATGGATCCGAGCGTACTGTATGCCTCGCCGGAACGTATTCGTCAGGAAGTGGGTGATATTCTGGGTCGGTTTGGCGCAGGTTCAGGTCATGTGTTTAATCTGGGACATGGTATTCACCAGTTTGTTGATCCGGAACGACCGAAAGCGTTCGTTGATGCGGTTCACGAACTGAGTGCGCAGTACCACAAGTAATTATAAGAAAGGGGCTAATACAGCCCTCTTCGTTTATGCCTTGGAAGGCACACAAAATGTAATGGATTTTCTAAAAGGCAAACTTAACTCGGGTTCCAAAGGGTGTTATGAGTAATCGACTTACTGATTTACTTGAAAGTAATAAAGAATGGGCGGAGAAGATCAATAAGGAGGATCCTGCGTTCTTCGAAACACTGGCGCAGCAACAGTCGCCAAAATATCTCTGGATCGGTTGCTCTGACAGCCGGGTACCAGCTAATGAAATCGTTGGTATGTTACCGGGTGAGCTGTTTGTGCACCGTAATGTTGCCAATCTGGTAATTCACAGTGATATGAACTGCCTGTCGGTAATTCAGTATGCTGTGCAGGTACTGAAAGTTGAGCACATTCTGGTTGTTGGCCACTATGGTTGTGGCGGTGTAGCTGCATCGATTGCCGATAAATCAAACGGTATGATTGATAACTGGTTGCGACACATCCGTAATGTATATGTGCATCATAAAGATCTGTTATCTGCCTGGGATCATTCCCACCAGAAGCTGGACCGTCTGTGTGAGCTGAATGTGATCGAGCAGGCTTACAATGTGTGTGATTCCACCATTGTTCAGGAAGCCTGGGCGGCTGGTCAGAAACTGACAGTACACGGCTGGGTTTATGGCCTGAGTGACGGCCTGGTGAACGATCTGGAATTCAACGCTTCCTGTAAAGATGATGTCCCGGAGCAGTACAAGCTGGCACTGAGCAAAATTGAAGCACTGCGTGAACTGGCAATGGCGTCCAGCAACAAGGGCAAGAGTGCCCGTTCGCTGTGGGCCCGCGTGCAGCAGGTGTTTAATAAAGCGAATTGATTATTCTGTCTGATAAAAGCCCTGCCAGGTATACCTGGCAGGGCTTTGATTGCTTAACTGCTTATTGTTGTGCAGCGTTGAAGGCTTGTTCCAGATCGGCCAGCAAATCATCAATGTGTTCGATACCGACGGATAAACGTACCATGTTTGGTGTGACGCCGGCGGCTTTCAGTTCTTCGTCGTTTAACTGACGGTGAGTGGTTTCAGCCGGAATAGACGCCAGGGACTTACAGTCACCGATGTTCACCAAACGCAGGAATACATTCAGCGCGTCATAGAAGCGGCGGGTACCTTCCCGGCCAGCCTTCAGGCCGAAACTGAGAATACCGGACGCCCGGCCATTCATATACTTTTCAGCCAGTGCGTTATCTTTATGGCTGCTCAGGCCCGCATAATTCACCCACTCAACCTGATCATGGTTGTCCAGGAATTCAGCAATACGGGCACTGTTTTCACAAATACGTTCCATCCGCAGTGGCAGTGTTTCCATACCCTGTAATAGCAGGAAGGCATTCATCGGTGACAGTGCTGCCCCCATGTTGCGCAGTGGCACTACCCGGCAACGGCCAATAAATGCGGCGGGGCCGAATGCTTCGGTGTACACCACGCCGTGGTAAGAAATATCCGGCTCGTTTAACAGAGGGAAGCGTTCTTTATTCTCTGCCCATGGGAAGTTACCAGAATCCACGATTACGCCGCCAATGGAGTTGCCGTGGCCGCCAATGTATTTGGTGGCAGACTGCACAACGATATCGGCACCGTGCTCGATAGGGCGCCAGAGCGCTGGGCTTGGAACGGTGTTATCCACAATGACCGGTACACCTTTACTGTGTGCCAGCTCACTCAGCTTCTCAATGTCGGCAATGCTGCCGGAAGGGTTGCCTACAGACTCGCAGAATATGCCTTTGGTGCGTTCGTCGATGTTTGCTTCGATGGCGGCATAATCATCTTTATCCACAAAGCGTACTTCAATGCCCTGGCGGGGCAGGGTGTGGGCAAACAGGTTATAGGTACCGCCATACAGTTCGCTGGTGGCGATGATGTTGTCGCCCACTTCTGCCAGTGTCTGAATGGTATAGGTGATAGCTGCCATACCTGACGCGACAGCCAGTGCCGCAACACCGCCTTCCATTGCCGCAACGCGTTGCTCCAGTACATCTGTCGTTGGATTCATGATGCGGGTGTAGATATTTCCCGACTTTCAGGTCAAACAGGTCTGCGCCATGCTGGGCGCTGTCGAATGCGTAGGAAGCTGTCTGATAGACAGGTACGGCAACTGCTTTAGTCGTTTCGTCAGGGGTATAACCGCCATGCACGGCGAGTGTTTCCAGTTTCATTGTCTGATCCTTCAAAATAATTACATAAGAATGTAGCGGAGCGCTTTCGATTGTAATCTCTTTGCGTAATAAAGAAAGCCGGTGTTTTTGCTGCCAGTGGCCGGTGCTTTTGTTTAGAATGCCTGATCGGATCAGAAGTGTTTCTCACGGGAAAATCAGGGGTTATTCATGGCAAAGCAGAAAACTGCATATGTGTGTAATGAGTGTGGCGCGGATTACACTAAATGGCAGGGGCAGTGTACTGCCTGTATGCAGTGGAATACCCTGACGGAAATTCGTCTGAGCAGTGCTAAACAGTCCGGTTCCAGGGGGCGCGGTTTGACAGCTACGCGGGCAGTGCTGCGTCCGGTGGACTGCCGCATAATAAAGTAACAGACCTGGCGTCGGTGGATCTGGCCGAAATGCCACGCTTTGGTTCGGGGTCGGAGAGCTTGACCGGGTGCTGGGTGGTGGTCTGGTACCTGGCTCCGCTATTCTGATTGGCGGTCATCCGGGAGCGGGTAAGAGTACCCTGTTGCTGCAGACCATGTGTTATCTGGCGCAGCAAATGCCGGCTTTGTATGTTACCGGTGAGGAATCATTGCAGCAGGTCGCATTGCGGGCGAATCGCCTGGGAATCAGCGCACAGAATCTGAAAATGCTGTCTGAAACCAGTGTTGAAGAGCTGTGCGCGGTGGCTGAAACCCTGAAGCCGAAGGTACTTGTTGTTGATTCCATTCAGGTGATGCATGTGGCGGATGTAACGTCTGCACCGGGCAGTGTATCTCAGGTACGCGAAGCGGCAGCTTATCTCACCCGCTTTGCCAAACAGACGGGCACTGTATTGTTTTTGGTGGGCCATGTCACCAAAGATGGCAGTCTGGCTGGTCCGAAAGTTCTTGAACATATGATTGACTGTTCACTGCAGCTGGAGGGCGACAGCGATGGCCGTTTCCGTACTCTGCGCAGCCATAAAAACCGCTTTGGTGCCGTGAATGAGCTTGGTGTATTTGCCATGCTGGAAAACGGTTTGAAAGAAGTGAAGAACCCCAGTTCGATCTTCCTGAACCGGGGCGAGCAACCCAGCCCGGGCAGTCTGGTGATGGTGGTTTGGGAAGGTACCCGGCCATTGCTGGTGGAAGTGCAGGCGCTGGTGGATCAGACTCACATGAATAATCCCCGTCGGGTGGCGGTCGGTCTGGAACATAACAGGTTGGCAATGCTGCTGGCGGTCCTGCATCGTCATGGCGGCTTGCAAACCGGTGATCAGGACGTATTTGTTAACGTTGTGGGCGGCGTAAAGGTGCTGGAAACGTCGGCGGATCTGGCGCTGTTGCTGGCCGTTGTCTCCAGTTTCCGTGACCGGGTGTTGCCGCAGGATCTGATTGTTTTCGGGGAAGTGGGGCTTTCGGGAGAGATTCGTCCGGTCCCTAATGGTCAGGACCGGATCCGGGAAGCGGCTAAACACGGTTTTACCCGGGCGATTGTGCCTAAGGCTAATGCCCCTAAGACGACGCCCAAGGGCATGAAGGTAATCGGTGTCAGCCGTTTATCAGAAGCGCTGGATGCGATCTGATTATTTCTCATCCATCAGGTGTTCAAGTTCCCGTTCCAGTAAGGTTTCGTCGCCCAGGTTGAGCTCGACCAGGCGGCGCAGGTGGGAAATACTTTCAATGCTGATGTTGTTGGTGTGGAAGCCCAGCTGCTTGCCTTCCTGATGCATCAGGGTGGAGGGCAGCTCCATCAGAATATCGTTGGCAGCCAGGTGAATTTTCAGGGTGACCTGAGTGCCGAGTTCAATTGGCACTGCTTCATCTACTTCAACCAATGAGCCTTTGAAGGACAGGTCCAGCAGATGGACTGGCCAGATATGCTCATCATCAACAATTTCTGTCTGAGCATCGAATTTAATGCGTTTAAACCGGCGTCGTTCTTGCACGGGCTGCACTCCTGCTGTGAATCACTAATACTGCAGAGATAGTGACATTGGATAATAACTTGCCTACTTCGCCTAAGAGTACAACCTAACTTGGGTAATTTAAACCCTGTTAAAAACGATGGATAGATCGTGGGTATAAAAACCGGCTGAATCAGCCGGTTTGTTTTCGGGTCAGCACATGTGTTAAGTGCTTAAGCCAGACGCTTGTACTTAATACGTTCAGGCTGGTGGTCTTTACCGTGGCGGCGTTTGTAATCTTCAGCGTATTCAGTGTAGTTACCTTCAAAGAATACGGCTTCAGAGTTGCCTTCGTAAGCCAGCATGTGGGTACATACGCGGTCAAGGAACCAGCGGTCGTGGGAAATAACCACGGCACATCCAGGGAAGGCCAGCAGTGCTTCTTCCAGTGCACGCAGAGTTTCAACGTCCAGATCGTTGGTCGGTTCGTCAAGCAGCAGAACGTTGCCGCCTTCTTTCAGCAGTTTGGCCATGTGCAGGCGGTTACGCTCACCACCGGACAGGTCTTTAACAAACTTCTGCTGATCAGAACCTTTGAAGTTGAAGCGGCCACAGTATGCACGGGATGAAGTGCTGTAGTTACCGACAACAATGTTGTCCTGACCGTCAGAGATTTCTTCCCAAACGGTTTTGGTACCGTCCAGATCACGGTCCTGATTGACATAAGCCAGCTGTACCGTTTCACCGATTTCGATGCTACCGGAATCTGGCTGTTCTGCACCGGTGATCAGCTTGAACAGGGTAGATTTACCGGCACCGTTACCGCCGATAATGCCGACGATAGCACCCTGCGGGATGCTGAAGCTCAGATTTTCAATCAGCACCTTATCGCCAAATGCCTTGCTGACATTATCCAGAACGATAACTTTTTCACCCAGACGCGGGCCAGGCGGAATGTAGATTTCCTGAGTTTCGTTACGGGTTTGGAATTCGCGGGAGCTCATTTCTTCAAACTGACGCAGACGGGCTTTGGATTTAGCCTGACGGCCTTTCTGTCCCTGACGTACCCATTCCAGTTCGGAGTTGATTGCTTTCTGGTGAGCGGCTTCCTGCTTGGCTTCCATCTTCAGACGGTTGTCTTTCTGTTCCAGCCAGGAAGAGTAGTTGCCTTCGTACGGAATGCCGTGGCCACGGTCCAGTTCCAGAATCCAGCCGGCAGCGTTATCCAGGAAGTAACGGTCGTGGGTGATCGCCACAACAGTTCCCGGGTATTCCTGCAGGAAGCGCTCGATCCAGGCAATAGATTCTGCATCCAGGTGGTTGGTTGGTTCGTCCAGCAGCAGCATGTCTGGCTTATCCAGCAGCAGGCGGCACAGCGCAACACGGCGGCGCTCACCACCGGACAGGTGCTCTACACGGGCATCCCATGGTGGCAGACGCAGTGCTTCAGCGGCAACTTCCAGCGTACGTTCCAGGTTGTGACCGTCTTTGGCGGCAATCAGGTTTTCGAATTCAGCCTGGCGTTTCGCCAGTTCATCAAAGTCGGCATCAGGTTCGGCGTACGCGGCATAGACTTCATCCAGACCGGACAGGGCGTCTTTAACATCTGAAACCGCTTCTTCAACAATTTCGCGGACGCTTTTGGTATCGTCCAGTTCTGGTTCCTGTGGCAGGTAACCCACGTTCAGGTCTGGCATTGGGCGTGCTTCACCCAGGTAGTCTTTGTCGATACCGGCCATGATACGTAACAGGGAGGATTTACCTGAACCGTTCAGGCCCAGTACGCCGATTTTGGCACCCGGGAAGAAGGACAGAGAGATGTCTTTAAGAATTTCACGCTTGGGTGGGACAACTTTGCCCACCCGGTTCATGGTGTATACGAACTGGGCCATTACAGAACCTGTATGCTGGATGTAAGGGATTCTGCCGGTCAGTAGGGAAGTCGGCAGCCTAAAATTTGCTGCATATTTTAGCTTCAGGCTGTCGCTAATGCTAGGCGCTGAGCCAGGGTTTGCCGGTGTAAGCAAAGAGATGCTGATAAATTATCAAAATGACCGAATTTCTCTGCTACAGCGCCTGCTATTACGGCTAAACTTCGCGTATAATGTCTGCCTTTTTGTATCTGCGCAGGGCTTATCCGCCGGCGCGGATGTTCTATCTGACTGCGGTGGCTGATAATGCCGCCGGAATGACCGTTCAAAAGACGGTCCTGACGCTCTTTGAGGTTGGTTCTATGCATTGTCCGTTCTGTGGTGACCATGAAACCAAGGTGGTCGACTCCCGTCTGGTGGCTGAAGGCCAGCAGGTACGTCGTCGCCGGGAATGTATGAGCTGTCATGAGCGTTACACCACCTACGAAACTGCTGAACTGTTAATGCCTAAGGTTATTAAGGCCGACGGTTCGCGCCAGCCGTTTGACGAAGATAAGCTGCGCGGCGGTATCCAGCGGGCGCTGGAAAAACGGCCGGTCAGCGTTGAAGATATTGAATCCTGCATCAGCCGAATTAAACACCGTTTACGGGCGACCGGGGAACGGGAGTTGGCGTCACGTATGTTTGGTGAAGAAGTGATGCGGGAATTACGTAAGCTGGATGAAGTTGCTTATGTGCGTTTTGCTTCTGTTTATCGCAGTTTCAGGACATAAACGAATTCAAGAAAGAGATTGAGCGTTTGTCGGAAGCGAAGGACGGCGCAGATGTCGAGTAATACTGAACATTGGTCCGCTGATGATCACCGCTTTATGGCGCGGGCGGTTGAGCTGGCAAAGTGTGGTCTGTACACCACAGAGCCCAACCCACGGGTGGGCTGTGTACTGGTCCGTGACGGTGCAGTGATTGGTGAAGGTTTTCACCGGATAGCCGGTGAAGGTCATGCGGAAGTAAATGCTTTACGGGCGGTTGCCGATGCCGGTGAAACGGCGGAGGGCGCAACAGCGTATGTGACTCTTGAGCCTTGCAGCCATTTCGGTAAGACCCCTCCCTGTGCTGAGGCGCTGGTAAAGGCCGGAGTTGCGGAAGTGGTTGTCGGTATGGTGGATCCTAATCCACAGGTATCAGGGCGGGAATTAAGCGCTTAGAAGATGTCGGTATACGGGTACGCACTGGCCTGCTAAATGCTGAAGCAGAAAGCCTGAATCCCGGTTTCAACAACCGGATGCGCGTGCAGCGTCCGTTCGTGCGACTTAAACTTGCTGCCAGTCTTGATGGTCGTACGGCAATGGCCAGTGGCGAAAGCCAGTGGATAACCGGCCCGCAAGCCAGGCAGGATGTTCAGCGACTGCGTGCCAGAAGCTCAGCGGTTATTACCGGTATCGGCTCGATTCTGTTGGATGATTCCTCCCTGACGGTTCGTGCTGAACAGTTAGGCTTGCCGGATGCTGAGCTGATTTGCCAGCGGCAGCCTTTGCGGGTGGTGCTGGACAGCCAGGGACGTATCCCTGAAAACGCAAAGATTTTACGCCAGCCGGGTAAAACGCTGGTGGTCAGTCAGGCTGAGTGCCCGGCGTTTTTCAGCCAGCTGGCGTCGTCTCAGGACACATCTGCTGAGCTGGAGTGGTTACAATTAGCCGGCACTGAGGCCGGTATTGATCTGCTGGCACTGTTGGAAGCGCTTGCGCAGCGTCAGTGTAATGAAGTGCTGGTTGAAACCGGTGCAACTCTGGCGGGCAGCTTTATCCGTCAGGGGTTGGTGAATGAAGTGGTGTTATATCAGGCAATGACATTGCTGGGCAGTGAGGCCCGCAGTCTGGTTGAGTTACCATTGCAGAAAATGCAGCAGCAACAACGCTTAACCCTGACCGACAGCAGGGTTCTGGGAAATGATATCCGGTTAACATTGGTGCCGGTTAATCACACAGATACTGCTGACTAAACATAGATAACAGGCTGCTGACAGGCAGCATGAAGGAATTGATTAAGACGTATGTTTACGGGAATCATCGAAGCGCTGGGAAGTATTGCTGCTACGGAGCAGGTACAGGGTGACCTGCGACTGTATATCCGTACCGGCTCGCTGGATCTCAGCGATGTGGCGCTGGGAGACAGTATTGCCGTGAACGGTGTATGTCTGACTGCGGTAGAGTTGCCAGGCGACGGTTTCTGGGCGGATGTGTCCCGGGAAACCCTGGTGCACACCCGTTTTCCAGACTTAAAGCCCGGTGAACAGGTCAACCTTGAAAAGGCAATGCAGCCAAGTGGCCGGCTGGGTGGTCACATCGTCACCGGTCACGTAGACGGTTTGGGTAAGGTAAAGAGCCGTCATGAAGATGCCCGCTCGATCCGTTTTGAGATTGAAGCGCCGGCAGATATCAGCCGTTATATTGCGGCAAAGGGATCAATTACTGTCGACGGAACGAGTCTGACAGTGACCGCGGTGGAAGGTAACAATTTTCAGCTGAACATTGTGCCGCATACCGCTCAGGAGACGATTCTGGCGGGCTATCAGGCCGGGCGTCTGGTACATCTGGAAGTCGATATTATTGCCCGGTATATGGAGCGTTTACTGAACCGTACCGCCGAACAAACTGAAACGTCAGGTGTCAGCATGAGCACTCTGGCAGCAGCCGGTTATCTTAACCGGTAATACATTTCGCTATGCTGCTGGTTACCGGCAGGGTGGCATCAATTTTTGAACTGAGGTTTTGGATCGATGAATCTGAACACACCTGAAGAACTGATCGAAGATATTCGTCAGGGTAAAATGGTTATCCTGATGGATGACGAAGACCGTGAAAATGAAGGCGATCTGGTAATCGCTGCGGAAATGGTACGTCCGGAAGACATTAACTTCATGGCGACCCATGCCCGCGGTCTGATCTGTCTGACGCTGACCCGCAAGCACTGTGAACAGCTGAAACTGCCGTTAATGGTACAGAGCAACGGCGCTCAGTTCTCGACGAACTTCACCCTGTCTATTGAAGCCGCGGAAGGTGTGACAACGGGTATTTCTGCCGCAGACCGTGCTCATACGGTGCGTACTGCAGTGCGTCATAACGTAAAGGCGGAAGACATTGTTCAGCCGGGCCATATTTTCCCACTGATGGCACAGCCAGGCGGTGTTCTGAGCCGTGCCGGTCATACTGAAGCCGGTTGTGATCTGGCGCGTCTGGCGGGTTGCACGCCAGCGGCGGCAATTGTTGAAATTATGAATGATGACGGCACCATGGCCCGTCGTCCTGATCTGGAAGTGTTTGCTGAAAAGCATGACCTGAAGATCGGTACCATTGCGGATCTGATTCACTACCGGGCAACTAACGAACATACTGTTGTCCGTGAAAGTGAGAGCGTTCTGCCAACCGAGTTTGGTGATTTCACCTGCTTTACATTCAGGACGAAATTCAGAACTGCACCCATCTGGCGCTGACCTTAGGTGAAATTTCCGCTGATGAGCCGACGCCTGTCGGGTTCACAGCCGTACTGAAGTACTGCGTGACGTAGTCGGTGCCAGCCAGGGTGAAGAGCAGAAGTGGACCATGCGCCGTGCATTACGCAAAGTCGCTGAAGAAGGCAAGGGCGTTGTGCTGTTGCTGGATACCTCTGAGCGGATCGATCTGGGTGATGCCCTGAATCAGATGCTGAATAAAGATAAAAGATCCGTCCGGCGAACGTAAGTGCCTCCGGTTCGTATCTGACGGTGGGAACCGGCTCGCAGATCCTGCGTGATCTGGGTGTGGGCAAAATGCGTCTGCTGAGCTCACCGATGAAATTTAATGCAATTTCCGGTTTTGATCTGGAAATTGTTGAATATATTACCTGTGAAGAATAATGCTGTTATGGCTGCCGGGCAGCCATAAGTGCGAATGAATAATTGACGATAGGATTAAGAGAAAATGTCAGTACAGTATGTGGAAGGTGATTTCCTGACCGGTGGCGGTAACTACAGCATCGTGGTTGGCCGTTTTAACAGCTTCGTTGTTGAAAGCCTGCTGGAAGGTGCGATCGACACGCTGAAGCGTCACGGTGTTGAAGAAAGCAACATCCGTGTTGTGCGTGTGCCGGGTGCATTTGAAATCCCTCTGGCGGTTCAGAAAGTTGCTGCACAGAAGAAAGACGATGCAATCATCGCTCTGGGTGCAGTTATCCGCGGTGGTACTCCGCACTTTGAATATGTATCCGGTGAGAGCTCTAAGGGCGTTGCTCAGGTTTCTCTGGATTACAACGTGCCGGTTGCGAACGGCATCCTGACAGTAAACTCCATTGAACAGGCAATTGAGCGTTCCGGTACCAAAGCCGGTAACAAAGGTGCTGAAGCTGCACTGTCTGCGCTGGAAATGGTTAGCTTGCTGCGCCAGCTTGAAGGGTAAGTGAGATGACCGATAATCCTACGCCAAAGAAGACTAAGAAGCCGTCGCTGACTGAAAAACGTCGCGCCGCGCGGAGCTTCGCGTTACAGGCGTTGTACCAGTGGCAGATGTCCGGTAACTCAGTTACCGACATCGAGCTGCAATTCCGTATTGATAACGACATGTCCGGTGCGGATATTCCGTTGTTCAGTGAATTGTTGCACGGTGTACCTGCGCATGCCGGTGATCTGGATGCTTCTTTTGAGCCATTCCTGGACCGTGCATTGACAGACCTTGATCCGATTGAGCTGGCTGTTCTGCGTATTGGCAGTTTTGAACTGGCCCACCGTATTGTTGTGCCGTATAAGGTTGTCATCAACGAAAGTGTTGAACTGGCGAAAACCTTTGGTGCCACAGAGAGCCACCGTTACGTAAATGGCATTCTGGACAAGCTGGCCGCGCGGGTACGTATGACAGAGATCAACGCCAAGCGTGAATCCAAAAGTCCTGATCAGGAGTGTTTCTTGGACGAGTTTGAACTGATACGTCAGTATTTTTCTGATCTCGGCCAGGACAGCTCCGGCTGTGTTGAGCTGGGGGTTGGTGATGACTGTGCCATTGTCTCTCCGCCTCCGGGGCAACAACTGGTTTTTCAATTGATACTCTGGTAGAAGGTACTCACTTTCTGCCGGGTACGCCTGCGCAGCAAATTGCTACCCGTCTGTTAGGCGCTACGCTTAGTGACCTTGCCGCTATGGGCGCCCGTCCGGGCTTTTACGCTGGCGCTGACCCTTCCTGAATCAGACCCTGAATGGCTGGCTGCTTTCGCTGAGCCGCTTGCACAGATGGCGCAGCGCCATGGTGTGCGTCTGGTGGGTGGTGATACCACAAAAGGCCCTTTGACACTGACGGTGCAGGTGCACGGCTGGGTAGAATATGGCCGTGGCTTACGGCGCGACGGTGCCCGTCCCGGAGATGCTGTGTATGTGACCGGCACGCTGGGTGACCCGCGCGGGGCTTGAAACGCTGCTGAAAAATACCCCGCACAGTGAAGATGTTGCCTATCTGCAGCGACGTTTTTCGCCCCCGAACCCCGCTTAAGTACAGCACAGTTGCTGACCGGTCAGGCTTCTGCCGCTATTGATGTTTCAGACGGTCTGCTGGCTGATTTGCAGCATATACTCAGTGCGAGTCATGTAGGTGCTTGCATCGAGCTGGATGAGTTACCTCTGTCACCGGCCCTGCGTCGCTTTGCCGGTGAAGAAAAGGCGGTTGAGTGGGCATGCTCTGGCGGCGAGGATTTTGAAGTGTGCTTTACCCTCCCTGCTGACCATGAAGAGGCCGTGCTGGATAGCCTGGTCCATCATGATGTGCCGGTGTGGAAGGTTGGTGAGATTCGTTCTGAGCCGGGACTGTTTGTCCGGGATGCCGCCGGAGAGCGGCCGGTAACCGCCCGTGGTTTTAATCATTTTTCTGAGCACGCTGAGTCATGAAGCAAACAACTCCGGCCTCCGTCTGGCGTAATCCTGTGCACTTTCTGGCGTTTGGCTTCGGCAGCGGCGCGGCACCTAAGGCTCCCGGTACGTTCGGTACGCTGGCGGCGGTGCCTCTGTATTTATTGCTGGAACCCTTATCCGCAACGGCTTACGCTCTGATGTTGCTGGTTACCTTTGCTGTCGGTATTTATCTGTGCGGTAAAACCTCTGAAGATATGGGCGTGCATGACCATGGCGGCATTGTCTGGGACGAGTTTGTCGGTTACTGGATCACCATGTTTATGGCACCGGCAGGTTGGTTATGGATCGTGGTTGGTTTCGTTTTATTCCGTTTTTCGATATCGTGAAACCATGGCCTATCAGCTGGGCTGATAAGCGTGTCAGTGGTGGCCTGGGCATTATGCTGGACGATGTGCTGGCCGGCATCATGGCATGGGCCTGTTTGCAGGCCGGTTATTATGGCTGGCTGATGCTGGCTCAGTAAGCATTGTTGCACCGGAACTTTCAGTTTAATTTCAGATAAGCATTTTAAGATTGGCTCAGAGTCTGCCGAACTCCGTGTGAAATAATCCGGAACTATCCCCTGTGTTCCTTCTGCAGCCTGTGTGCTGATGTTTTCAACGTTCGACATATTCTCCGTGAGGCAAAGTGCGTCAGGATAATGCCTGAATACTTTGCCCAGCTTACTAACTGTCTTACAAAGAGGTGGGCTGAATATGCGATTCATACAATCTGGAATGGTAGCAGTATTACTGCTGGGTCTGACGCTTAATGCTCAGGCTGATACAAAACGTCTTAGTTTTTCTGATGTGCAGCCGGTGCTGGTGCAGGGTAATATCCTGTCGGTGACCGAGCTGAGAGAACGTATTCAGGCTGCGCCCGGCGATATGCTTGATATGAGCCTGATTCCACATGCCCGCGGGTACATGTACCAGCTGCAGCGACGGGATCAGTCTGGCAAAGTGCGTACCGATTTTGTTGATGCATATACCGGAGACTCCTTACCCCGCCTGACAGTTCAACAGCTGTTGGCCGGAGCCAGGTATTATACGTTTTAGCAATTTGTGAGTGCCGTTGACGGTAGGCTGATACCGTACAATGAGGGGCCGGAATGAAATTTATAAAAATATTATTATTTTCTATGCTGATGTTGCAGGGATTCTCCGCTGCGGCGATGGAGTCATTTGAAAAGCTTGATTATGAAGATTGCCGGGAGCTGGTGTCCAGTGGTGAGATTCTGTCAATGGCTGAGCTGATGGCGCTGGTTAAGGATATGTCTGAAGGGCGTATCATTGAGACCAGTCTGCTCAAAAAGGGACGGTGTATATCTATGAAATGGAGATTGCCGGTACCAATGGCATGATTGAAATGCTATATATTGATGCCCGTACAGGTGCCATCAGCCATACGCTGGAAGGTGACGAACAAAAGACATTTAAACTGATCTGAAGGCCGGTGAATGCCGCCGGCATTTTCATTCAGTTTTTCACCAAGAGGAATTGCAATGCGGATTTTGCTGGCTGAGGATGATCCGGCGTTAGGCCCTGAATTAAAAACAGCATTAGCTAAGCATGGCTACGCCGTTGACCTGGCGGTTAACGGTATCGATGCCCAGGCCCTGGGTGAAGAAGACATTTACGACCTTGTAGTACTGGATCTGGGTTTACCTGATAAATCCGGTCTGGATGTATTACGTTACTGGCGCAGCAAGAAGAACAATATCCCCGTTCTGATTCTGACAGCCCGCAGTGCCTGGCAGGAACGTGTGGACGGCTTTGAAGCCGGAGCAGACGACTACCTGTGTAAGCCTTTTCATACTGAAGAACTGTTAGTGCGGATGACTGCATTGCTGCGCCGGGCAAATCAGCAGATCAGTTCTCAGCTGGAATCTTCCGGTCTATCCCTTGATGAGAACAGTCAGTCAGTCATTAAAGACGGTGCTGAAGTCTCCCTGACCGGCACCGAATACCGTTTGCTGCGTTATATGATGCATAACCCCGGCCGGGTTTTGTCTAAGCTGCAACTGGTTGAGCATATGTACGATGACGGCACTGAAAATGACAGTAACGTGGTCGAGGCCTATATCAAGATGCTGCGTAAAAGATTGGTGCAGAGCTGATTAAGACCAAGCGCGGTCAGGGATACGTGTTCGGAGATCCCACTTGAGATCCATTCAGGCACGGCTGAATTTCGGCTTTGTGCTGGTTACTCTGATTCTCTTTGTTGTGCTGTGGCTCGGGCAGGGCTGGTTCTTACGCCAGATGGCGTATGACTTTGTATCTGCCCGGCTGGCCAGTGATGCCTATACACTGCTGCGCGCGGTGGACATGGATATCGGCAGTGGCTGGCGACTGGATCCGGATAAAACCTCCTCCGTGTATGAACAGCCGATGTCAGGCCACTACTTTCAGGTGGCTGTGGACGATAAGTGGTTCTTTTCCCGCTCCCTGTGGGATGCAAAAATTCCTTTGAGTGATCACCAGGACGTGGGTGAAGAGCGTATCCGCCTGCTGGATATGAACGGTGCTCCCTGGCTGGTCTATGAAAATAAGTTCATGAAGCAGGGGCGGGCAATCCGCGTCGCACTGGCGGAAGATGTCAGCTTTATTGAAGCTTCTCTGGCACAGCTTACTTGGTTGTTTGCCGGCGTTGGTGGTGTGTTGTTGCTGGTTTTGCTGGCGGTTCAGGTGTGGGTTATCCGGCAGGGGCTGTCGTCGCTTAAAGCCGTCAGGCATGAGATTGCCCAGCTTAAATCCGGACATATCCGGCAGTTACCTGCGGTGGAAACCAAAGAAATTGAACCCCTGGTGACCGAGATTAATTATCTTGTGCAAAGTATGGAAATGCGCCTGCAGCGTTCCAGAAATGCGGTGGGGAATCTTGCCCATGCGTCCAAGACACCACTGACAGTCATTGACCGGCAAATAGAAGCGCTGATTGAGGCCGGTTATAGCCAGGGTAAGGACATGCAGGAACAGTCATCCCGCTTGCGGGGTATGATGGAACGGGAACTGACCCGTGCCCGGATTGCCGGTGCTGCACTGCCCGGGCAGCGTATCTATATTCAGGAAGAACTGGAAAAGCTGGTACGGACGCTGAAGGCGATCTACCGGGAAAAAGCCATTGATTTCCGACTGGATGTATCAGCGACAACCTATTTTCCCGGCGAGCGTGACGACCTTGTTGAGCTGATGGGCAATCTGCTGGATAACGCGTCAAAGTGGACCAAAAGCCAGATCAGTATTGTGGCTCGGATGGATGATGAAAGCCTCGAGCTGATTGTTGCGGATGACGGGCCGGGAGTTGCCCCTGAAGATCTGGAGCGGTTAATGAACCGTGGTGAGCGTCTGGATGAAGAAACCAGTGGTCACGGTCTGGGGATGAGCATTATTTCCGAGATTATCCGGCAGTATCAGGGGACCTGTAAGCTGAGTCATTCTGCGACACTGGGTGGTCTGCAGGTACAGGTTATTCTGCCCCGCCAGTTAGATATGGATGTAGCTGAAGTATAATTTCCTCTTGAAACCCGGGTAATTTCCCCATATTGAGTGTATCCGCGCTGCGTTATGTGACGCAGGTCGATGACTTGCTGATTATGTCGTATTCAGAGTTAGCGCTTGTTTCGCCGGGCTGGTAGAATGCCCGCCTGTTTTGATTAAGGAATGCCCCTGTGTCTGTTGAATATGTTGCCTCATCCAAGCTGCCCACCCCTGGGGTGTATTTACCATGGTCGGTTTTGAAGACCGGGCGACAGGTAAAGAGCATGTAGCACTTACCTTTGGTGAGCTGGCATCTGATGCGCCGGTGCTGGCCCGTATTCACTCTGAGTGCCTGACCGGTGACGCGTTGTTTTCACTGCGTTGTGACTGTGGATTCCAGTTACAGGAAGCGATGAAACGTATCGCGGAAGAAGGCAGTGGGGTGATCTTGTATCTGCGTCAGGAAGGCCGTGGTATCGGACTGCTGAATAAGATTAAGGCTTATCACCTGCAGGATGGCGGTGCTGATACTGTTGAAGCCAATGAGCAACTGGGCTTTCAGGCCGATCAGCGGGATTACACCATGTGTCAGGTAATGCTGGAGCACCTGGGTATTACCAGCGTTAAACTGATGACCAATAATCCGCGCAAAGTTAAAGCGTTGCAGGCCAGCGGTCTGAATGTTGATAAGCGTGTGCCGCTTCAGGTAGGTAAAAACCGCCATAATGAAGAGTATCTGGCAACGAAAATGGGCAAGCTCGGACATATGATGACTGAGCAGCATTTCCAGGAAGAACCTCAGGAAAAATAATTTCCTTCAGATTTTAAAAAGGCCGGCTCTGCTGTTACAGTGAGCCGGCCTTTTGTGTCTGCAGAATGGCTCTTCTCTTCTCTGCTTAGGTCAGAGGCCAGAGCAGTGGGCGGATCACCTGGCGCAGACCTTCGGTATCCAGCCCGCATTCTGTCAGCTGTTCCTGACGTGTGGCGTGTTCTATCCAGCGGTCCGGAATCCCCAGGCTGATCAGTTGTACCTGACTGTTGATGCTGTGTAAGTACTCGCTGACCGCTGATCCAGCGCCGCCTTTAATGGCATGGTCTTCCAGCGTAATTAAGGTGTGATGATCTGCCAGCAGTGTCAGGATCATCTGCTGATCCAGTGGTTTGACGAAACGCATATCAATGATGGTGATATCCATCTCATCCCCAGCGCTTCTGCCTGACTGAGTAACGGCCCGAAGTTAAGGACAGCAATGCCACTGTTGCCCCGGCGAATTTCACGTGCCCGGCTCAGAGGGACCGGGGTTGCTGTAGAGGTTTGTGTTGCTGTACCACTGCCACGGGGGTAACGGATAGCAGCCGGCCCATGATGCCGGTAGCCGGTTTCCAGCAGATTCAGTAATTCCTGCTCATCTGCCGGGGTCATAATGACCATTTCCGGAATACAGCGCAGGTAACTGATGTCATAGCAGCCCGCGTGGGTTGCACCGTCTTCACCAACCAGCCCTGCACGGTCAATACAGAACAGTACGTTCAGGTCCTGAATCAGGACATCGTGGATCAGCTGATCATATGCGCGTTGCAGAAAGGTCGAATAAATAGCAACGACCGGCTTCATGTTGCGGTAGGCCATTCCTGCAGCCAGTGTGACGGCATGCTGCTCTGCAATCGCAACATCAAAAACGTTTCGGAAACTGCCGGGAGAACTCCACCAGGCCAGAGCCTTCGCGCATGGCGGGCGTTATCGCAGTAAGTTTTGGATCTTCAGCAGCTTTATCTGTCGCCCATTGGCCAAAGATATGGGCAAAAGTTGGTTTACTTTTTACTTTGGGTTTGTCGATTGGGTCGATTTTGGCGATGGCGTGATAGCCGATCGGATCCTTTTCGGCCGGCGCGAACCCTTTGCCCTTCAAAGTCGTGATATGTAAAAACTGCGGTCCTGGCTGGCTCAGACTGTGTTGCAGTGCATCTAACAGGGCCGGAATGTCATGGCCGTCAACCGGGCCTGAATAGTTAAAGTCCAGCGCTTCAAACAGTGCGGCGGTTGTTTCACCCATGTTGTCTTTAAGGTTCTTGGCCAGATAGGTGGCCAGTCCGCCTTCGTTATGGGAGATCGACATGTCATTGTCGTTAAGAATGACCAGCAGGTTGCTGCCGGTGTGTGCCGCATGATTCAGTGCTTCAAAAGCCATACCGGCGGTCATCGCGCCATCGCCAATAACGGCAACCGTACGGCTGTCGATGTTTTGCAGTTTATCTGCCAGGGCCATACCCAGAGCGGCGCTGATCGATGTGCTTGAATGCCCGGTACCGAAATCATCATAAGGGCTTTCGCTCTGCCGGGGAACGGGGCCAGGCCATCCTTTTACGGATCGTCAGCAGCTCCTCTCTGCGGCCGGTCAGTATTTTGTGTGGGTAGCTCTGGTGGCCTACGTCCCAGACCAGATGGTCTTCCGGGGTATTCAGGCAGTAATGCAGTGCAATTGTCAGCTCGACAACGCCCAGCCCGGCACCAAAGTGGCCACCTGTCTGGCCGACACTGTAGAGCAGAAAGTGCCGCAGTTCCCGGGCCAGTTCTACCAGCTGATCAGCAGACAGCTGACGCAGCTGATCCGGCTGGTCGAGCCGGTTCAGTAAAGGGGTATCGGGACGGGCAGTGGGAATTTCAAAAAACATCAGTGTGACAATCTTCAGCAGCGGATTAGTATTGGCGTTCTACGATGTAATCCGCTAACCAGTGCAGTGGTTGGGCAGCATCACCATATGACTGGATACTAGCATGGGCCTGTTCGTTTAATAGGGCCAGTTTTTGTTTTGCCCCGGCCATGCCAAGCAGTGCCGGATAAGTCGGTTTATCCTGTTCGGTATCGGAGCCCTGAGGTTTGCCCAGCGTCTGGGTATCCCCTTCAATGTCCAGAATGTCATCCTTTACCTGAAAGGCCAGGCCGATATGCCGGGCGTAAGTGTCCAGTGCCAGTAAATCTTCACGGGTAGCGTTGCCACTGCTCAGGGCACCCATTTCAATGCTGCTGCAGATAAGCGCGCCTGTTTTATGGCGGTGCATATTCTCCAGTTCGTTCAGGGTCATCGCTTTGCCTACATGGCTGAGATCAATCGACTGACCGGCAACCATACCCATGGCACCGCTGCCCCGGGCCAGAGAGGCCAGCATCTGCAGTTGTGTCGTCGGGCTGACAAAGTCTGAAGGCGTGCTTAGCAGCTCGAATGCGAGCGCCTGTAAAGCATCACCGGCAAGAATGGCGGTCGCCTCGTCAAACTGAATATGACAGGTCGGTTTACCGCGGCGGAGATCGTCATCATCCATTGCTGGCAGGTCATCATGTACCAGTGAATAACTGTGGACACATTCGATTGCGCAGGCGGCATTATCGGCGGCGTCAAGGTTTCCCGCGAGCAGCTGGTTGGCCATGTAGACCAGCAGTGGCCGTACCCGTTTACCGCCGTTAAACAGAGAATAACGCATCGCTTCCTGAAGCAGGGGAGCAGCCGTCTGGCTGGCCATATGCTGCTCCAGAGCCTGATCGACTCTGCTGCGATACCTGTTGAGTTGCTGCTTCATATCCACGGATTATTCCTCCGGCAGTTCAAACGGTGTTTCCTGTAACTCACCATTTTGCTTAATCAGTAGCTGAACTTTCTGCTCGGCATCGCTTAGCATGGTCTGACAGCTTCGGGTCAGCCGGACGCCTTCCTCGAAGGTGTGCAGTGACTGCTCAAGGCTGAGGTCGCCCTTTTCCAGTTCTTCGACCATGCTTTCAAGCTGGCCGAGTGCTGTTTCAAAATCGAGGGGCTTCTTAGATGCAGGCATTAGCGAAATTCTCAAATAATCTAGCAGCTTAGTGCGTGTTGGGTTCATTTAGACTGGCATATTGTACTGTAAATAGTACGATATAGGGCAAGTAAAGAAGGGCCCTAAATCAATCGTTTGAATCTTGCCTGTCACTTGATGTAGATTTTTATGCGGATGAAGCTAAAGTATTCGTCTGGTCAGGGCGATAACACTAAGTGGATTAACTTTTTCAAAGTGGATTTGAGTTTATGACGCTGAGGAGTACAGAGTGGATTTAGCAACGCTCGTTGGGTTATTAGGTGCATTTGGTATCGTAGTCGCAGCGATGGTAACCGGTGGCGACGTAGGCACCTTTGTTAACGTGCCATCATTGCTTATCGTAATGGGCGGCAGCCTTTTGTTGTGCTGATGAAATTTACCCTGGGCCAGTTCCTGAGTATCGGTAAGGTGATGGGTAAGGCTTTCATGTTCAAGTCCGTGAAGCCTGAAGATATTATCGCTGAAGCAGTTGATCTGGCAGATGCTGCCCGTAAAGGCGGTCTGCTGTCTCTGGAAGATAAAACGGTTAGCAGTGACTTTATGCAACGTGGCATTCAGTTACTGGTAGACGGTCATGACCCGGACATTGTTCGCGGCCTCCTGAATAAAGAAAAATCTCTGACGACTGAGCGTCACGAAAGTGCCTGCGACATTTTCAAAGCGATGGGTGATGTAGGCCCCGCAATGGGGATGATCGGAACCCTGGTAGGTCTGGTACAGATGCTGTCTAACATGAGTGACCCTAAATCAATCGGCCCTGCGATGGCAGTAGCATTGTTAACTACGCTTTACGGTGCAATGCTAGCCACCATGTTTGCGCTGCCGATTGCAGATAAACTGGACGGCCGTAAAGCAGAAGAAGAACTGAATCAGTCGCTTATTATTGATGGCCTGCTGGCGATTCAGGCCGGTCAGAACCCACGGGTTATTGAGCAAATGCTGCGTAACTATCTGCCTGAGAAAAAGCGGGCAGTGGCTGAAGGGTAACGCGCATGAGTGATGAAGAAGAAACAAAATGCCCCCTGTCCCGCGGGGTTACCGGGCTGGCTAGCAACCTTCGGCGACCTTATGTCGCTGCTGATGTGCTTCTTCGTATTACTGCTGTCATTTTCAGAAATGGACGTGCTGAAGTTTAAGCAGCTGGCGGGTTCCATGCGTGAGGCGTTTGGTGTTCAGAATCAGGTAAAGGTTGCTGATATTCCGAAAGGTACCAGCATTATTGCTCAGGAATTCAGCCCGGGCCGTCCGGAGCCTACGCCCCTGAATGAGGTGCGGCAAATGACCACGGACAACGACCTTCAGACGCTGGATATACGTACCCAGGAAGGTCAGTCAGAGGTTGATGAACAGGAAAAGAGTGAAACTCAGGAAGAGCTTCAGGAACTGTTAGAACAGATTGAAGAGCAGGCTGAAGCCCAGGCTAAGACAGATGCTGTTTCTTTTGCGGCGGCATTGCAGTCTGAAATTGGTCAGGGCAGCGTAGAAGTTGAGACCGACGGTAAGAAGATTATTATCCGTGTTAAGGATAAAGGTTCTTTCAGTTCAGGCTCGGCGGAGCTTAAGTTTGCCTACATCCCTGTGATGGCGAAAATCCGTGATGTGTTGCTGACGGTTCGTGGTAAGGTCGCGATTGAAGGGCATACTGATAACATTCCGGTGTCCGGTGGGCAGTATGAGTCGAACTGGGGACTATCTACAGCACGGGCTTTATCGGTTGCACATGAGTTATTTGCGGACCCGAGAATAGATCAGTCACGGTTTAACGTTGTCGGTTATTCTGATACCAAACCACTGGCGCCTAATGATACTTCACTGAACCGCAGTACCAACCGGCGGGTTGAAATCATTGTGCAGAAAGGTGCAGACCCTGAAGCGCTGGAAAAATTAAAGCCGGGGATGTTGAGAATTTCGGACCACTGACCCCGCAGGAAGTCTTCTGATACAAAAACCCGGCATATGCCGGGTTTTTATAGATGTATCGCTTACTTGGAGTTATCCAGCATGTGCTGAATCGCTGCAGTCAGCTCACTGTCAGTACAGTTCTGGCAGTTACCCATTGGTGGCATAACGTTCAGACCGCTTTTTGCGGTTGCCAGCATACCTTCAACGCCTTTTTCTATGCGGGTTTTCCAGGCTTCAGGGTCGCCTACTTTTGGCGCACCGGCTACACCAGTCATGTGGCATGCCAGGCAGTAAGTGTTATATACAGTAACTCCGTCCCGTTCAGCGAAGGCGGCGGCAGGTGTCAAAGTGCAGCAGCAGTGGCTGCCAGTAATAATTTTTCATTGTAATTCCTTGAGGCCTCTAATGTTTGGCTAGAGCAAAGGTGAACACAGAAACCCTGTGGTGAACTTCTATGCTTGGGTCAGTTTAGAAACTCGGGACGGCGTCTGTAAATAGCCAGAACAGATAAGAATTGAATCTGTGTCAAGGAATGCTTAAATTTTCCGGGAACCTGCCGATTAATTATGTGTGGCACGAAGGTTCATAGCGTACATTGCCTGTTGATGTTGTGAAAATGCTTTGGCGTCACGGTGTTTATGCTGAATGAAGCTCTGATGGTAAAGCTGTCGTACCAGGTCTGCCGGTGCGTCAGTTATTTGCAGAATTTCATTTAAGCTTAAGCCCTTACGGGTCAATTGAAGTATCTGGTGTTGCAATGAGTTCATCGTCATTGTTTTAATCCTAAGGCTGATTCTGGATGTCAGTTTTAGCAGTAAGATGTGACAAAATCATTGCAATGGTCTAATTTCATTAGGGAAAGAGCGGTATTTTCTTGAATGGGGATACTTTGTTGGTATATGTTAAAAGTCATACAATAATTGTAAGATCTGTTTAATTAACAAGAATCTGACATAGCAACGGAACGCTGTTAGCTGCTGGCTGGGGAATAATATGGATAAAAATGCAACTTCTACGACCGTTTCAAATCGGCATGATCAGTCTTCGCCTGTTGGGGCGAACCCGACAAATCTGAGGTCCTGCTTTGATGCGGAAGAATTAGCACAGAAACTGGGCTTCGTATCTTTCGACCGACTTTCTGATTCGCTGTTACCGGGTATTTGACGGTGACATCAAAGCCGCGATTATTTTTAATGTAATCTCACTGTGGGCCCTGCGCCAGCGTGAAGATGAAGAGGCGAAACAGGCTGTGCCGGGTTTCTCCTGTAATAATCATTCAATCAGTATTGCTACCGGTATCCCGTATGAAACCGTACGGCGTAAGGTAAAGAGCATGGTTGAGAACGAATGGCTGTACTTCAGTGATTCTTCCCATGTAGTACTGAATGCGGAAAAATGGCAACAGGTACTGGGTGATGTAATTGACCCTGAGCGCTGTGTTGTTGGTTATGTCCGCAGTACTGATGTGTCGCCTGATTTTGCAGGCCGCAAACGGATGGGCTCTGCGGCGGACCGCCGCACCTGATGCCAGATATATTGAAAAAAGCTGCTTTTATAGCAGCTTTTTCGCCTTAAATTTGTGGGCTGAAATCTAAATCTTCAGTAATAACAAAGGATAACGTTAAAAAACGATTTTCGGGGAGGAAAAAGTGTTTCGCAAGATGCTGAAAACTCATGTAAATCAAGGTGATCTACTCACCAAAGTGAGTAAGCTAAGTGATTGATTTTTGACATAAGCAGCTTTGTGTAACACATTAATATCTACAATTATTCCTGTTTAAGTCTGCAGGAGCAAAGCCGGGACATAAGAAGTACCCGGAAAATTGAGAGATACGCATATGACCAATGAAACCAGGGATGAGTTACAGTTGCCGGAAGAGATCTCAATTGTAAATATCGGTGAATGGAAAGATAAGTTTACTGACCTTCTGGAATCTTCTGCTTCGATTTCAATTAACGCTGCTGACCTGACCAGGGTCGACACCGCAGCGGTTCAGTTACTTGTAGTGTTTATCAAAGAGCTGCAGTCACAAAACATCAATTTTGAGTGGCAGAGTCGGTCTGCTGAGCTGGATAAGGTTGCCCGCCAATTGGGACTGGCATCCATGCTACAACTCGAGTCAGCATAAAAATAACGGATTACGGAGATTATTAAATGGCAACCATCTTAGTTGTTGATGATTCGGCTTCTTTACGGAACATGGTGACTTTCACCCTGAAACAGGAAGGCTATCAGGTTGTTGAAGCCGGCAATGGTCAGGAAGCGCTGACTAAAGCAAAAGGCGGCCGGTTTGATCTGGTACTTACCGACGTGAATATGCCGGTTATGGACGGGATTACTCTGTGCTCTGAGCTTCGCAAACTGCCGACGTTTAAGTTTACCCCGGTGCTGATGCTAACCACCGAAAGCTCTGCTGACATGAAACAGCAGGGTAAAAGTGCCGGTGCGACTGGCTGGCTGGTAAAACCTTTAATCCTGAGAAGTTGATCAGCACAATCAAACGCGTCGTACGGTGATCGCCTATGAGTATTGATCTGTCGCAGTTTATTGCAACCTTCCTCGAAGAGAGTTACGAAGGTTTAGAAGTCATGGAATCTAGTCTGCTGGATATGGACTCTGCAGACGAAGAAACGATCAATACTATCTTCCGTGCTGCCCATTCCATTAAAGGGGGCGCGGGTACCTTTGGGTTTAATGAAGTTGCGGACTTTACTCACCGTGTAGAAACCCTGCTTGATGAAATGCGCAGCGGCAAGCAGGCCGTTACCGGGCCTCTGGTTAATTTACTGCTTGAATCTGTCGACTGTATCAAGGCTTTGCTTGAGTCTGTGCAGGGAGGCGCTGATGCGGACCCGGACATGCTTGCCAGTGTCCAGAAAGGTCTCGAAATGGCTTTGGGGAGAGCTCAGAAGAAGCCCCGGCAGAGCCTCCGCTGGATGTCTTGGCTGAGATTGTTGAGGTGGCGGATCAGCCCTCAGGCTGGTTGATTGACTTTCAGCCGCACCGGGATTTATTGCAGCAGGGCCATGAGCCTGCGTTTATGTTTGAAGCGCTTGGAGACTTTGGCGACCTGAGTATTCAGCCTGACTGTACCGGGCTGCCCGCACTGGCAGAGTTAAATCCTGAATTGCTGCATATTAACTGGCAGATTGAACTGACATCTGACTGCAGCGATGAGGATGTTAAAGAAATTTTTGAATGGGTTGAAGACGAATGTGACCTGAGTGTCAGCCCGTTATGTGTGACGCCGCCTGCCGGTTGGCGGATTGAGTTTATTCCCGGTGAAGATATTGTCCAGACAGGTAATGAGCCTTCACTGATGCTGGATACCCTCACTGATCTTGGTGAGCTGACAGTTGAAGCGAACCTGAGCAACCTGCCCTCACTGGCTGATCTGAATCCCGAACTTATTTATCTTTCCTGGCAGCTGACACTGGAGTCTGACTGCGATGAAGACGCCGTGCGGGAAATCTTCGAGTGGGTAGAAGATGATTGTGAGATCAATGTTTCAGCGTTGGCTGGTGCTGAGTCCACAGCTCCGGTTACGGATACCCAGCCTGCTGCGGAGATAACTGAAACCGTGCCGGAGAGCGCGCCTGTCAGTGAGCCGGCTACACCGGTTCCAGCTGCCGCTTCTGAACCAGCTGCTAAAGTAACACCGGCTGCGGCAGATAAAACGCCAGCTGCCCGTAAGCCAAAAGCAACCGAAAGCAGTTCTATCCGGGTCGATACCGACAAAATTGATGCACTGATAAACCGGGTTGGTGAGTTAGTGATTACCCAAGCGATGCTCGGACAGATAGGTCAGGAACTGATGGAGTCCACCGGGGCTGACATCGAACGCCTGCAAAGTGGTCTGGAGCAACTGGAGCGAAACACCCGCGACCTGCAGGAAGATGTTATGCGGGTAAGGATGCTGCCGATCAGTTTTGTGTTTAACCGCTTCCCACGGCTGGTGCATGATGTCAGCGGTAAGCTGGGTAAGAAGGTGGATCTGGTTATCTCCGGTGAGCAGACAGAAATTGATAAAACCGTGATGGAGAAGATCGGTGACCCGTTGGTGCATCTGATCCGCAACTCTCTTGATCATGGTCTGGAAACGCCAGAAGAACGCCTGGCTGCCGGTAAGGATGAAACCGGTACCGTGCAGCTGAATGCTTATCATCAGGGTGGTGTTATTGTCATCGATATCATTGATGATGGCCGCGGTCTGAATACCGCCAGAATCCGCCAGAAAGCACTTGAAAACGGGCTGATCACAGAAGATCAGGTGATGACGGATCAGGAAATTGATGAGCTGATCTTTAAACCGGGTTTTTCCACCGCAGAAGAAGTCAGCGATCTCTCCGGCCGGGGTGTCGGCATGGACGTGGTGCGGCGGAATATTGAATCCCTGGGGGCAACGTCAGCGTCCGTTCTGATCCCGGGAACGGAGCAAAATTCAGCGTTAGCCTGCCACTGACTCTGGCTATCCTTGATGGCCAGCTGGTCAGAATTCATGACCAGACTTACATTTTACCGCTGGTATCGATCGTCGAAACGTTCCAGGCAGATAAAAAGTCCCTGAGCCCTATCGCCGGGGAAAATAAGCTGCTGCATTTCCGTGATGAGTATATCCCGCTGATTTCGATGCGTGCGCTGTTTAAGCTACCTCCGGAGCCTAAAGAAGAAGGTTTTGCCGGCAGTCTGATTGCAATTGTGGAAAATGGTGGCCAGAAAGTGGGGCTGGTGGTGGATGAGCTCTATGGACAGCAACAGGTCGTTATCAAAAGCCTTGAGGTGAATTTCAAACCGATAGAAGGATTTGCCGGTGCAACCATTCTTGGAGATGGCAGTGTCGCACTGATTCTGGATGTGACCGGGATTATTAAGCGTGGCCTGAGTGCTGAAGTGGCGCATTCTGCCAATACGCGTAATGGCGGTCTTCAGGCCGTGCCAGATCGGGAGAACGTTGCATGAACAGCCATGAACAACTAGGTGATGATCTTACCTACAGCGAAGATGGTCAGCAGTATCTGAGCTTCCTGCTGGAAGATGAAGAGTACGGTATCGATATTCTGCGGGTTCAGGAGCTGCGTGGCTGGGCACCGGTAACCCCGATTCCGGAAATGCCGGATTATCTGCGCGGTGTTCTGAACCTGCGTGGTGCAATCATTCCGGTCATTGATCTGCGGTTACGCTTTGGTTTACCGGCCCTGAATACGGCCCGACCACCGTGGTGATTGTTATCAAGGTGCAAAGTGAAAAGGGCGAGCGGATTATGGGCATCATTGTTGATGCGGTCGCCGAGACATATTCGCTGGCAACGGATCAGATACAGGTATCCCCACAGATCGGCGGGGTTATCAATTCCGAATTTATCACGGGGCTGGTGGCACATGATGACAAGATGATTGTGCTGATGGATATCGATCAGTTAATGAATTCAGGTGAGCTGGCGGTAGCTGCGCCAGTTGCCGGTTAGACGCGCAGTACAGGTTTGTAAAAGGAGAGAGCATGAAGATTAATGAGCCGGTGACCGATCGGGAAGTGAAGCTCAAAGACGGTCAGGAGCTGGTTACTAAAACCAACCTTAAAGGCATCATTACCTATACCAACCCCGACTTTGTTGAGGTGAGTGGCTTCAGTGAAGATGAACTGGTTGGTAAGAATCATAATCTGGTGCGCCATCCGGATATGCCGCAGGCCGCGTTCAAAGATCTTTGGGACACCCTGAAACTGGGCCGTCCGTGGAGTAAATTGGTTAAAAACCGCTGTAAGAGCGGTGATTTTTACTGGGTAAAAGCAAACGTAACGCCGGTATTTAAAAACGGTGACATTGTTGAATATATGTCGGTCCGGACCCGGCCGACTCAGGATGAAATTGACACTGCTGAGTCGCTGTATTCCACACTGCGCGGTAAAGATGCCAGCCTGCCCAGCCCGGAAAACATTAAGCCGGCAAACCTGAAAGGCAAGCTGAACCGTTACACCGTAGTTGGACTGGCCGCAGCGGTAATTGTTAATGCGGGGATTTATGCACTGGGACTGCCGGCAGAAGCGCTGATGGCCGGGCCTTTGCTGGCTTACCTGATCATGGCTTTTGGTTCAAAACGGGTATTGGATAAAGATGTCATTACCCCTGCTCAGGATGCGCAGCGTCACATGCGGGATGTTTCTGAGGGTAACTATCTTGAGCCGATTCCAATCGAAGAACCCGGTGAAGTCGGCGAGCTTAAGCGTAGCGTGAAAATGCTGGCGGTGAAGCTTGGTTTTGAAGTGAATGATGCCAGAGAGCAGGCTAAACGGGCTCAGCGGATTAAAGTGGCACTGGATAATGTTTCTTCCAATGTCATGCTGGCCAATAATGAAGGTGAAATCATCTACTGTAACGATGCGGTTATTCAGATGATGAGTAACGCTGAAGCGGATATCCGCGAGCAACTGCCTGATTTTGATGCCCGTGCCCTGGTCGGCGCGAACTTCGATATTTTCCATGAGAATCCCGAACATCAGCGCCGCATGCTGGCAGCGTTGACATCCACGCATAACAGCCAGATCAAAGTGGCGTCCAGAACCTTTAACCTGATTGCCAATCCAGTGGTTGATGAGCAGAACAACCGGTTAGGGACTGTCGTTGAGTGGGCTGATGTGACTGATCAGCTGAATGCTGAACAGCAGGTAGAAGAATTGATTCGTCAGGCATCACTGGGACAGCTGGATCAGCGGCTGGATGTTGATATCTACAGTGGCTTTATGAAGAACATCGCCGAAGGCGTTAACCAGATGCTGGATGCGGTGGTTGTCCCGGTACGTGATGTGAAAACTGTACTGGAAGCACTGGCGAAGGGCGACCTGACACAGGAAATGAGCGGTGAGTATCACGGCGAGTTTGCGGAACTGAATAGTGCTTTGAACAGCTCCATCCGTAATCTTGAGCACATGGTGGGTGAGATTCGCAGTGCCGGTGCCAGTATTAATACCGGTTCATCTGAGATCTCCAGCGGCAATACGACGCTTAGCCAGCGTACTGAAGCCCAGGCGGCGAGTCTGCAGGAAACTGCAGCCAGTATGGAGCAAATGACCAGCACGGTAAGGCAGAATGCAGACAATGCAGATGAAGCCCGCAAGTTGGCAGAAAATGCTCAGCTTCTGGCGGAAAAAGGCGGTGAGATTTCAGCCCGGGTTGTGACTTCCATGGGCGATATCAGTGCCAGCTCCAGCAAAATTGCAGAAATTATCAGTGTCATCGATGAGATAGCCTTCCAGACGAACCTGTTAGCGCTGAATGCTGCAGTTGAAGCAGCAAGGGCTGGCGAGCAAGGGCGTGGTTTTGCTGTCGTGGCTTCCGAGGTGCGTAATCTGGCCCAGCGCAGCGCCAGTGCGGCGAAAGAAATTAAAGAACTGATCAGCGACAGTGTTGAGAAAGTCGAGGAAGGTGGCGTATTCGTTGATGAGTCCGGTAAAGCACTGGATGAAATCATGGGCGCTATTAAAAATGTTTCTGCCATTATCAGTGAGATTGCTTCGGCCAGCCGCGAACAGGCGATCGGCATTGAAGAAGTGAACGTGGCTGTCACTCAGATGGATGAAGGCACTCAGCAGAATGCTGCGCTGGTGGAAGAAGTTGCCGCAGCGTCTTCATCTATGGAAGAGCAGGCAGAGCAGTTGCAGCGCTTGGTGAGCGCATTCAGGGTCAGTGATATGAACGCTGCCGTTCATAACAGTGTAGGTATGGAACGGGTGCGTTCACTGGTATCCGAGACACCGGTTGCCGCCAGCCCGGCAGTCCCCGCCGAAACAGTATTAAAACCGCGCCGGTCACCGCCGGCGGCAGTGATGAATGGGAAGAGTTCTGAGTTTATCGGTGTAACACAGGAAGGCGCGCTGTAATGGCGCGCATATTAAGCCAGGCACCCCAGTTTTGAGGTTAACGGATGGCAACAACAACCGCCACAGAGCGTGAATTTGTCTTTACCGACAAGCATTTCACGAAGGCTAAACAGGAACTGTATGATTATGCTGGCATTGCGCTGGCAGATCATAAACAGGACATGGTGTATAACCGCCTGGTTCGGCGTTTGCGGGAGCTGGGGCTGGACAGTTTTGATGAATACTTCCGGTGTCTGGATAGCTCTCCCGCAGAATTCACTCAGTTCATTAATGCACTGACGACCAACCTCACCGCTTTTTTCCGGGAGCGGCATCATTTTGATTATGTGAAAAGTCAGATAGTACCGGCAATTAAAAACAGCCCCGGTGCCCGTTTGCGTATCTGGTCCGCTGGCTGTTCCCTTGGTGAAGAACCTTACAGTCTGGCGATCAGTCTGCTGGAGGCTGGTATTGATCCGTCCAGCTGTGATGTAAAAATTCTCGCCACTGATATTGATTCCAAAGTGCTGGCCAGTGCCAGAACCGGTGTATATGAGCAGAGCCGTGTTAAGTCGCTGCCGAAAGCAACTGTGCATAAATGGTTTCTGAAAGGGAAAAATCATAACGATGGTCGGGTAAAAGTACGTCCTGAATTGCAGAAGATGGTGGCGTTTAATCATCTCAACCTGATGGACGACTGGCCAATGAAAGGGCCGTTCGATTTTATTTTCTGCCGCAACGTAATGATTTATTTCGACCAGCAGACCCAGGCCCGGTTGTTGCAGCGAATGGCTGCGCTGTTAAAACCCCGTGGGCATTTATTTGTTGGGCATTCGGAAGCCCTTGCGCGTCATCAGAGTAATTTTGAACTGATGGGAAAGACAATTTACAGGAAGGTAAACTGATGCTTGCGACCAAACCACCTGCCCCCAAACCCATGCGAGGTTTTGAACACATGAGGGCATTCTGGGAGCCAAAATGGGAATGCTATGCCATTAAGGTGCAACCTGGCGCATTCTGTATCAGTAAGGAGAAGGTCGTACTGACAACAGTGCTCGGTTCCTGTATTTCTGCCTGTATCTATGATCCGGAACTGAAAATCGGTGGTATGAACCACTTTATGTTACCCACTAGTAATGTGAAGGATGATGGCGGGCGTTCTATGCGCTATGGTTTGTTTGCCATGGAACAGCTGATTAACGGGTTACTGCGGCTGGGCAGCCGCCGGGAAAGCTTGCAGGTAAAACTGACCGGTGGCGGTGACATGATGCAGGGTATAACCAGTATCGGTCAGCAAAACATCGACTTTATAAAAGATTATGTCGCTGCAGAAAAGCTACAGGTACTGGCAGCAGACTTCGGCGGTGATCAGGCCCGAAAAGTGGCGTATTTTCCCCAGGAAGGGCGGATGCTTGTTAACCGGATGGACCACCGGGATGACCAGCGTCTGATAGAAGAGGAACGTTCATACCGTCAGGATGTTGATTGTCATCTGGATGATTCCGACGTGGAACTGTTTTAATAAGGAAAGTTATTTATGACAAAAACCAGAGTACTGATTGTTGATGATTCGGCGGTAGTACGCAGTGTCATTAATGAGATGTTGTCTGCTGATGCTGATATCGAAGTCGTCGGTGAAGCTGTTGATCCCTATGATGCCCGGGACAAGATTAAACAGTTACGCCCGGATGTACTGACTCTGGATGTGGAAATGCCAAAAATGGACGGCATTACCTTTCTGCGCAATCTGATGAAGCTCAACCCCATGCCGGTGGTGATGTTATCCACACTGACCCAGGAAGGGGCGGATGTGACGCTGCAGGCACTTGAACTGGGAGCCGTTGATTTTATCGGCAAGCCAGTAGCAACCAGCCTGGACAGCCATCTGGAAAACTTCCAGACTGACCTGATTAATAAAGTGAAAGCCGCAGCCGGTGCCAGCCAGAAACTGCGTTTTCGCCGTAGCCGGCCTGAGCCTGCAGAGCGGGTCGCCGCGCCGGCACTGGTTAGCAGGGACCGAGCCCGTGAGCAGCAAAGGGTCATTGCGATTGGTTCTTCAACCGGCGGGACGGAAGCCTTGCGTGATCTGCTGAACAAGTTACCGACCAATATGCCGCCGATCGTAATTGCACAGCACATTCCTGCCAGTTTCAGTGAACGCTTTGCCAACCGCCTGAATACAGTTTGTGACCTGACGGTTAAAGAGGCAAAGGATGGCGATGTACTGGAAACAGGGCATGTCTACATCGCCCCGGATCACAGCATTTAATGGTGAAAAACACGGTCTGAAAATGGTTTGCCGGCTGGAAGATAGCGACCCGGTGAACCGTCATAAACCCTCCGTTGAAGTGTTATTTAATTCACTGCTCGACATGCAGGCGCCTCATGTGACGGCGCTGATGTTAACCGGTATGGGGAAGACGGTGCCATGGCAATGAAGCGGCTGGCGGATGCCGGTGCGCATACCATTGCTCAGGATGAAGCTTCCAGTCTGGTGTGGGGTATGCCGGGCGCAGCAGTTAAGTATGGCGCAGCCAGGGAAGTGGTTGCGCTGCCAAAAATAGCTGGACGGTTAATGCAACACCTTAACCGCTAGCGAAAGTGAGGTACTTTGTTATGTGGCAAAAAAACCCTGGCGGGGCTGGTAATAGGCGGTGCGCTGTTACTGGCGATGGCTCAGTTGTTGCCCGTGCCGCAAATAATTGTCTGGATTGCGATTGCTGCTGTGTTGGCTGGCGGCATTGGGCTGGTACGAGAGCCGAAGGTGGAACGGCCGGCTAAGTCAGAGGTTCAGGCCGTTGCGCCTGAGCATGTGGACGGAGAACTGCAGCATGCTATGGAAGAGTTGTCACAGACGCTGACCCATGAAGCACTGATTGTGAATCAGGAAATTGCCCGTGTTGATGCGCTGATTAAGGAAGCGGTTGTACTGATGTCCGACAGCTTCCACAGTTTGCATGGTTTAACCAGCCAGCAGTCAGAGCTCACTGCACAGATCATTACCCGTACCGAGGAAGAAGAAAGTCACGGGAGTTCTGAAGAATTTAATATTCAGATGTTTATAAATGAAACCGGCTCGATACTTGATCAGTTTGTACAGGTGATGGTGAATGTCAGTAAGAACAGTCTAGAAACCGTACATTACATTGATGATATGGTGGAAAAGCTCGATGGTATTTTCAGCCTGATAGAAAATGTTGAGGGGCTGGCCAGTCAGACGAACCTGCTGGCGCTTAATGCCAGTATTGAAGCGGCACGCGCCGGAGAGGCTGGCCGTGGCTTTGCGGTGGTCGCTGATGAAGTGCGAACCCTTTCGGTTAACTCCGGTGATCTGAATAACAAAATCCGTGAAGAAATGGCTTCAGCCCGGGCAACCATTGAAACTCTGCGCAGTACGGTATCCGGGATGGCCGCGACGGATCTGAGCGATACCATCGGAACCAAGGAGAAAATGACTGAAATGCTGGCATTTATGGCCAGTAACGGCGAGTTTATGAACAGCAAGGTCACTGAGATATCTCAGCTCAGCATGCAGATCGACTCCACTGTGGATAACGCCGTACGGTCTTTGCAGTTTGAGGACATTGCTTCTCAGGCTCTGAACTCAATGGAGCATAATGTTAATTCACTGAATGAAATTGCTACGCTGGTGGACGATATGACCACCGCAGAAGGTAATCTTGATACAGCAGCTACTTTGCGTTGTCAGCATCGCTGTGAGGAACTGAGGGTCACTGCTCAGACCCGGAATGAGGCCCGTACAGTGGCACAGAATGATATGGATGAAGGCGAAATCGAGCTGTTCTGAAACAGACAGCACGGTGATTGCCGATTGTTTCATCACCTGGAATTGAACAATTAATACCTGAGGTATTCGATGTCCGTAACTGCAAAAACCTCCGATGATAAGAAAACCGTCGATATCTGCGTGGCTGAGCAGTTTGATTATTCAGCACATCAGTCTTTCCGTGAAGCTTACCGCTTTGTGGATCAGCCGGGCGCAATGTTTCGGGTGGATCTTTCCAAAGCAACCTATATGGACAGCTCCGCGCTGGGGATGATTCTTCTGCTTAAGGAACATGCAGACAGCCTGTCCGGTAAAGTGGTGCTGGCCAAGCCTAACCCGGCGGTTCACAAAATTCTTTCCATTGCTAAATTCGATCAGTTTGTAACGATAGAAGCATAAATATGACAGTTGCGGAAAAGCTGCAGACCAATCTCGATCTCGTACTGATTGCAGATGACATGACTCTGAACCAGCGGTTGCTGGAGAAGATGGTCGTCAATATGGGCCTGGTTGCTGAGTTTGCATCAGACGGTTTTGAGGCAGTTGAGAAATATCTGGCGCTTAAGCCTTCTCTGATTCTCATGGATGTGAATATGCCGGGAATGGGAGGAATAGAAGCTGCAAGACAGATAAAGCATCTGGCAGCAGATAATTTTATACCGATCATTTTTGTATCCGGTGCTGAAGGTCAGGACATTATCCGCAATGCAATTGATGCCGGCGGGGATGACTTTATCCAGCGGCCTTTTCCGTTCGAGCTGCTGGAAGGGAAAATTGTCGCCTTACGCCGGATTTCTGAATTGTATCAGCAGGTTACCGAACTAAATCAGATTCGCCAGAGTGAAGTTGAAGTGGCTGAACAATTGTTCAGCGGCGCTATCGAGTCGTCTAATGTGGGTTTGGAAACGATCCGGATGCATAAACAGCCGGCGACTACTTTTAGCGGTGATGTGCAGCTAACTGCTTATCGTCCCAACGGTGATCTGAATATTCTGCTGGGGGATTTTACCGGCCACGGTTTGACATCGACGCTGGGAGCGTTACCACTGGCGGAAACCTTCCGGGCGATGACCGCTAAGGGGTATGCCGCAGAAGAAGTGATCGCGCAAATTAATGCTAAGTTATACCGTTTATTACCGACCGGTTTATTTCTCGCGGTGGCCGTCGTCACGCTGGAAGTCGATGGTACGGCGAGGATCTGGAACGGTGGTTTACCGGATGTCATGGTCTTCAGCCAGGGGAACTGGTACAGCGGATAAGCTCCAGCCATCCGCCGCTGGGTATTTTACCCCAGGTAAATGAGCTGAATTTTGAGATCAGCAACATTAAGCCGGAAGATCATATTTTAATGATCAGTGACGGGGTGCTTGAAGCAGAAAATGCTGAGGGGATATGTTTGGTGAGGCCAGAATGTTTGCCGCGATAACTGACCCTCAGTACCGTCATAAATACTCTCTGGTCGACAGTATTCTGACCAGCCTGCAGCATTTTGTCCGTGATTTCCCGCAACGGGATGACATCTCCTGATTGATATTCCTGGTAACTCTGTTCAGTCAGAACGCAGTTTTACCGCGACCTCACAGTTAGACTCAGACGGAGAGGATAACGATAATCTGGATGTCTGGGACTGGGGACTGGAACTGCAGGGGCGCAGTCTGGCACGGATTGATCCTGTTGCCCAGGCACTTAGCCGGTTGCAGGAATCAGAAGGTGAGGGCGAGCACTGGCATACGGTATTCAGTATTCTGACAGAACTGTATGTGAATGCGCTTGATCACGGTGTCCTTAAACTGGAATCCAGCTTGAAAGACTCCCCGGAAGGGTTTGCACGTTACTTCAGTGAACGGGAACAACGCCTGGAAACCCTCAGTTGGGGCTCCGTCTCGGTGCATGTTCAGCATGCGCGGCTGGCTGCCGGCGGCAGGGTCTTTATCCGGATTGAAGACAGCGGTGATGGCTTCGATTACGAATCCTGGCTGAGTAAAGAAAACACCTTCAATATAGGCATGTTAAGCGGCCGGGGAATTGAGCTGGTATCCGGGTTGTGTGAAAGTGTTGAATACAGCAACCATGGTGCAACCGTTGAGGTTGTATATGTCTACAGCAATAACTGAGCCGTGATTACTGGCTTGCGACAGCTGCGGATGCTGCGCGGGTTTCAGCAGGAACCTCTGTAGGGCTGTTAGCCTGATTGTCGGTATTGGGTTTAGTTTCCGGCTCTTTGGCAGTCTCTGGCTCTTTGACAGTTTCCGGCTCTTTTGCGGCTTCCGGCTCTTTCTCTGTTTTTGTTCAGTCTCTGCTTCAGCGTTAACCGCTGTAGTATTGTCTGCGGGGTCTTCGGGTCTGACCGGAGAAGGGACGCTTTCTCTTGCCTCTTCCAGCCAGCCGTCGAAGGTTTTACGGTTTTTCTTTATCCAGTTCGCCGCATGACGTTTTATCTCTTCCGGAGATTTTTCGCCGCGCATCATGCGAAGATTCTGGGCACTTTCATCCGCCACCGGAATTTGCAGCAGTGATAAGAAAGTGCGGGCGGCAGGATTGTCTGCCGCAAAGTCCTGATTCATAACAGCCCTGATCTGATCTTCTTCAAACCCCAGCTGAGCTGCCGTTTGGGGTTCTGTTAGTGCATTGTCGCCGGAGGTTTCTTCTGTGGGTAAACTGGCTGGCAGTACAACGCCTTCCAGTGTTTCAGCTGGCTCTACTGTTAACCAGATCACATCCTTACCCGGTACCAGTACACTGGAAATCCATTGTGGTAGCCAGGTGTAATACAACACGGGCTTACCGGATTTATAGCGCTTAATTGTCGTTTTCATAAGCGCAAAATAATCGCCCCGGTTGTGGCTGACAGTGTTGCTAAGGCCGTAAGTTTTCAGGTGGTCGTCGATAATATCCTTGCAGCCCCAGTCAGGGTTACAGCCGGTCAGGTCCGCTTTACCGTCTTTGTCGGTGTCGAACAGTGCAGCGACGGCCGGGTCAGCAAGATCATTGAGGCTTTTGATGCCGTGAGCTTCAGCGGTTTTTGTCGATCAGGTAACCCTGTTTCAGGCCGGGAATAATATTGCCGGTTTTCAGAATTGCTTTTACTCCGCCTGCTTTCTGATAGAACTCATCGTGCAGGACATCCCACATATGAACGCTGAAGTCAGCATCTCCGTAAGCCAGCGCCAATAGCATGGTGGCATAACCGGTTTGCTTTGCCGGGAGGACGTCATAACCGAGTTCCTGCAGGCCGGCGATGGCAATTTCACCGCGAAAATGTTCTTCAGGAAGAGAGGAAAACACAGGGGTAATGCTGACGCCGGAACCGGGCTGCAGAGGGGCATCGGTCGCCGCGTTGCCGAAGAGGCTGAAGCTGGCGAACAACAAGATGCTGATCAGCTGTTTAGGGATTTTTACCATGGCAACTTACCTCTGGCGCAGGTACTGCGGCTGACAATTCAGTTAAGTGCAGGGAATGACAGAGAGAATCACCGGCAAAGATGTAACACCTTTGAAGATGCTCTGTTTGAAACATTACCTCCCTGTTTCTGTGGGTACGCTGCATATCAGAGGGGCTAGCCTAGCATATCCTGAACAGTATCTGGGATGAATTTTGCCTGAATGTTGGCATTTTGAGGGTTGTTTTTCACCTTAACTCTTACTTAACCCCATAGCGCGTATGCTGTCGGCTTTCATGGCTAAGTGCAGGAGAAAAAGGTGAAAAATATGCAAGACTGACCGGTCTGGGGGCGATAAGCCTGTCCGCCGGACTCTGGGCAACTGCCGGTATGACAGCAGAGAGTGAGCCGGAGCTGAATATCAGCCTTGGGCTTGGGACAGGTTACAGTGAATCAATCTATAAAGGGATTGATGACGACACTGCTGCACTGCCGCTGTTTGATATTGAATATGGCAATTTTATATTTCTGGCCTGGAAGCGGGCTACACCTACTACGAAACTGAAACGTTGAGCCTGTATGCGGCGATTGCTGCAGATGATCTGGACGGCGAACGGACCGACAGCAGGCAATTGCGTGATCTGGGTGATGTGGACAGTGGTACAAACCTGGTACTGGGCGCGGAAATGATGACTGAAGTCGGTATGCTGAGCGCTTCCATTGCTCAGGATGTTGCTGATGAGCATAAAGGCACCCAGGTGAATCTTGAGTGGGGTGTCCCGGTTGAGTTTGGTGATCTGACGGTTCTGCCGGCGGTATCTGCCAGTTGGGTAAGTGACAAGTTAGTAAACCATTACTACGGTGTATCTGCCAGTGAGGCCCGTGTCGGCCGTGCAGCTTATGACGGTGACAGTGCCTGGATTTATGGTGTGGGTGTCGCGGCGGAATACGCGCTGAATCAGGAATGGACCATTATCGGCGCGGTTAATTATGAACATTACAGTGATGAGATTACTGATAGCTCGATCGTCAGTGAAGACTCAGCTGTTTCTGCGATGATGGGCGTCCGTTACCAGTTCTGATACACGTCTTCCCCTGACGTACCGGAAAAAGAAACGCTGCCTGTGCAGCGTTTTTATGTCCGGATTTCAGTGTGTAAAAATGTGCTCGGGCCACTTCAGTGTGGCGATGACGCCGTCTTCAATATATTCAAGCCGGAGTTCCCAGTGGAGTTTCTGGCAGATCTGTTCCACCAGATGAATCCCCAGACCGAAACTGTTATCACTGTCGGTCAGTGTGGCCCCTTCATCGTGGTTTTCAATGCGCAGATAATGTTCATTGATTTCAATCTTAATGCTGCCTTCCTGAGTGTGCTGGAAAGCATTGCGTAACAGGTTATTGAGCACAATCCGCAGCGGGGTTACCGGCAGAAATTTATGGCCTGTGAAGTTTTCCCGGAAACTGAGTTCTACGGGCTTGTTTTCCAGTAGGTAGCCCAGATCTTCCATCAATTCACTGACCAGCTGTGCCGGGACGATATTTTCCTGTTTAGGCGGTGTGTTGTTATCCCGGGATATCCATAACAGGGTCTCAGTCAGCTTTTGCATACTGGCATTGGCCCGGTTGATGCGTTCAAGGGGCGTTGCAGCGGTGCGGAAGATTCCATGCGGGCCAGCAATTCCATATTGGCTTTAATAACCGCAATGGGGGTACGTAATTCATGGCTGGCATTACGTAAAAACGGTGTTCTTTTTCCAGCAGATCAGCGATTCGGACAAATGCGGTCTGCAGTTGATTAGCAATCTGATTAAGGTCGTGGAAATAAAAATCAGGGACCGGCTGCTGGAGTTTTTCAAAGGATAATTCTTCAGCCCATTTTGCCAGTGCATCGCTGCGGCGTGTCAGGCGCCGGCCGTACAGCCAGACCACCAGAATCATCAGGAATACATAGACACCGCCCACATAGAGCCCCGGTCAAACAGCCGGTCAAACTCATTACGTTGTTCCTGGGATATTTTGTCGGCATTGAAGTCTGCCACGGCGTAGAGGATTCGCTGATCATGTAAACGGTGAGGGTAGATGAGCAAATAGCGGGAGCCTTCCCAGTCGTCATCGCCGTTGGGTGACCAGTCCACGTCGAGGTACTCACCGTCCTGCAGGTCGGTAAAGGGGATAATTTCATGATACAGGGAGGGCGCCTGACGCCAGTCATCAATGTAAAAATTCAGCATACCTGTGTCCGGTAACGGGGTATCAGGATTACTGGCGTAACGTGTTTCGAACTCCTGAATTTCGACCTGTATACTCAGCTGTACCATTTCTTTCAGGCCACGGGTCAGACTCTTGTCTACCAGTACCGTATAGATCAGTGCGGTAATCAGGGTCAGACTGAGAATCAGCAGGCTGAACTGCCTGCGCATGGTACGTTTGCCACGTCTAAACATTGTTATCCCGTAATACGAATCCCTGCTGTGACAGGGTCTGGATCATTGCTTCTGCAAAGGGTTTATCCACCTGTTGGCGAAGGTTGTACATATGTACTTTCAGGCTGTTGGTATCCGGTGGGCTGTCCTGCCAGAGGCTGTATTCAAGGTCTTTTCGGCTGACGGGATTCGGGCTGGCGCGCATCAGGGTTTCCAGCAGGGTCCAGCAGCTGGGGGTCAGTTTCAGGGTGACACCGTCGCGGCTGGCATGACGGCTGTCCAGATTCAGAACCAGGCCGCCGACCTGCAGTTTACGTACCTGGCCGCTGCGCCGGACCGCCAGTGCCCGGACCCGCATGGCCAGTTCCTCCATCGCGAAGGGCTTTACCAGGTAGTCATCGGTACCGGCCCGAAAGCCGGCAATTTTATCTTCCAGTGTATCCCGGGCGGTGAGCATCAGAACCGGGGTGTCGGTACCCTGCTGACGCAGTTTCTCACACAGAGTAATGCCATCCATGCGGGGCAGCATCAGATCCAGTACCAGCACCTGATAGCTGTTTTCTGTCGCCAGTTTCAGACCGGCCTGACCATTATATGCATGGTCGCAGGTGATGCCTTCCAGTGCCAGAAAGTCGGCCGTAGAGCTGGCCAGATCGATATCATCCTCGACCAGCAGAATCTCGATATTGGGTTGCGTCATGAAATCAGTTCCTGAGGCTGGACAGTGGTTGCGCAGCGATACGGTACCGGGAGTGCTTTTGGGCTGCCTGTTTAAGATCTTCGCTGATCATTGTCATTGCCGGTATTAAAATCAGGGTAATGAAGGTTGAGAACAGAATACCATAGCCCGTGATAATTGCCGCGGGAATGGGGAACTGTGCTTGTTCAGATGTTGGAAAATCCATGAGTTTTTCTCGGTATCCGGAGGTTGAGGAAAGCGTATAAACACGGCGGTAAATGAGGGGTTAAAGATCCTGAATACGGTTCGGCAGCTGGCTGTAAATTGCGGCATTAAGGGAATCGCGTATATTTCAGCTGATCTGTCTTATTAATTTATCAAGGGTTTTTGCCCCTATGAGTGCCCAGCACATCCCTCTGTATAAGCGTGTTGAACAGCATATTCTCAATGACATCGATGGCGGTCGCCTGGTCCCGGGGATCTTATTCCTTCTGAACCTCAATTGGCTGCTCAACTGGATGTCAGCCAGGGAACGGTGAAAAAGCCATTGATAATCTGGTCAATGAAAAACGGTTGTTCCGGCATCAGGGAAGGGTACTTACGTATCAACGATTGATTTTAATAACAGCCTGTTCAGGTTCTTTTCCTATGGCGACGGTACCGGAAAAGGAGTCCGGATTCATAAGGAAGCCGGGGAACGGGCATTGCGTGCTGCCCCGAAACATATTTGCCAGCAGCTAGGTTATCCGGCGGAGAGCGAATTACTGTATATCCAGCGTCAGGGCTATATTCAGGAATTACCGATTCTGGTGGAACATTGCTGGTGGTGTCCGGATGTACTGCCCGGGCTGGAAAAAGGCGATGTACATATACCGGACCTGATGTATGCCATGGTGGTGGAAAAGTATAAAGTGCCTGTGGTGCGGGCAGAGGAAACCCTGACCGCTGATATTGCCGATAAGCAGACCGCTCAGATTCTGGGGATTCCTGAAAAGTCTCCGGTAGTGGTGTTGGTGCGTCATACCTACAGCCGTAATAATAAGATGATTGAGTACCGTAAAACGGTCGGCCGGGCGGATAAATTCAGTTATAAAGCTGAGATTCGCTAAGTTTTTCGTCTTTTAACCCTCTTTTTTCTTTCTGATATCTGCAGGTATCGCCTGAAAGTTTTACTTGCAGATATTTCATCTCCCGCTTTTTCTTTGTTTTCTGAATGTCATTGCCGACAGAGCCAGGCCAGGCTAAGTGACATGTTTTATATGCACTTTTTCGTTTCCGTTTCGTTTACTTCTTACTGCTGTTAAGCGGTAAGGAAGACATTACACAGCCAGACTGATTTTTCCGCAAGGCTATATTTAGGCTTGACTTACAGAGCTGACCGGTTACGATCATATAAGTCATATATATGAGTTATATGAAGTGTATCGGTGAAAAATGTATACCGATGTGTATTTCAGCCCTGAGGTGACGTTCCCTCAGGCAGATCATTACCGGAGACATTCGCATGTATAAAAAATATGCGTCGCAGTAGACGGATCGGAAATGTCACTTCAGGCGGTGACGGCGGCGTCTGAAATTGCCACGGCTTTCAGCGCAGATCTGTTGTTGCTGCATGTGATCCGGCCAATGAAAATACCCACCGAACTGGAGCGTTACATAAAAAGTGACGATCTGGCCAAGCTGCGTTCTTCTGCGCTGGAAGAGGTGGGTAAGGAAATTATGACCAACGCCCTGGAGGTGGCTCGTCAGCAGGGAACTGGAAATGTAACCGCTAAAGTCGCCAAAGGTGATCCGGCCGGTACTATCATCAAACAGGCAACAAAGTTTGAAGCAGATCTGATTGTGGTCGGTACCCGGGGACTGGGTAAGGTGGAAGGCGCACTGATCGGCAGTATTTCCAGGAAAATCGCTGATATTTCATCGATCAGCATGCTGATTGTTAAATAACCGGGCGTGGCCCACAGAATGTGCATAAATATTGCTGTAACTGACTGTAAAAAGATAAAAACCAAATGTCTGTTGGGGTTTTACACGCTGGGTAAACAGCATGAAAATCCCGATTAGCCCGAGATAAAATAACAACGACACCGTGGTGGAAGCAGAACCCAGTTCTGTTATGACTAAGCGGTGCAAGGGTGATAATGATGCTAGAGTTTTTGCAATACCTTCCGGACGTATTCACGCCCTGGAATTTCCTCGTGCTGGTGCTTGGCACAGTGGGTGGCCTTATACTCGGTGCGACTCCGGGTCTCAGCCCTACCATGGCGGTAGCGCTGCTTATTCCCTTTACTTTTCATATGGAGCCGGCCACCGGTTTGATTCTGCTGGGGGCAGCTTATACCGCGACGGTAGCAGGGGGCGCAGTCAGTGCAATTCTGCTGAGTATTCCCGGTGCGCCGGCCAATATCGCCACCACACTGGACGGTAACCCTCTGGCGAAACAGGGTAAGGCAACCGCCGCCCTGCATTACTGTTTTTAGCCTCATTCGTGGGCGGTGTGCTGGGTGTGCTGGTGCTGATTTTCTTCACGCCGACGCTGTCCCAGTGGGCACTGGGATTCGGTCCTTCACATCTGTTCTGGGTGGCTATTCTTGGGGTAACCGTAATCGGTTCACTGGGCTCGGGCTCCGTGATTAAAGGCTTGTTCGCCGGGTTTGTGGGGCTGTGGATATCCACCATTGGCTATGATCCGGTACTGGGGGTGGAGCGTTTTAACTACAGTGAGCATCTGGGCGGCGGTATTAATATCATCGCGGCGCTGGTGGGGCTGTTTGCAATCCCGCAGGTACTTTCAATGCTGACACCGCAGGATCTGCCGGGCGGTGTCACCAAGTTTGCTATGGAAGCCCAGAGTATCGCGATGTCGATCCGCGATACGCTGGTGCGCTGGAAGGCTCTGCTGGTAGGCAGTGTTATAGGTGTGGTTGTGGGTCTGATTCCCGGTGCCGGTGGTCAGATTGCCGGTCTGGTGTCCTATGACCAGACCAAGAAAATGAGCCGCGACAAGGCAAAATTCGGTAAGGGTGAACCTGCCGGTGTGATCGCGGCTGAATCGGCGAATAATGCGATGGTGGGTCCTTCACTGGTGCCGCTACTGACCCTGAGTGTCCCGGGGTCACCGACGGCGGCTGTCTTGCTGGGTGGGCTGTTAATTCATGGCCTGTTCCCGGGGCCGGCACTGTTTTCCGAGCATGGCCCGGTGGTCTGGACCTTTATCAATTCCCTGCTGGTCGGTCAGCTGCTGATGTGTGTTTTCGGCATCATGATCAGCCGTTACAGCCGGTTTGTGATGGATATCCCCGAATACTATATGGCGGCAGCGATCACTGTGCTGGCGGTGTTCGGTACCTTCAGTGTGCAAAACAGTTTCTCAGATGTATTCGTCATGATGGGACTGGGGATCACCATGTATTTTGCCTCCAAGGTCGGTTTCAGTCCTTCACCGGTGGTACTGGGTATTATTCTCGGGCCGATTGCTGAGACTAACTTCCTGCAGGGGCAAATCATTGCACAGGTGGGGACGGTATGGTGCCGTATTTCTTCGGAGGTGCGCTGAATATCACTCTGGTCACCATTGTAGTCCTGTCGGTTGTTTACAGTGTCTTCAGTGAAATGAAAGCCAAACGGCAGCAGCGTGCGGCACAGCAGGCTGATGACGACGGCTATGTTGTCGAGAAGGAGGCCTGATCATGTTAGCGAAACGTTTAACGGCACTTGGCGGGCTGGCGCTGGCGGTACTTTTACTGAGCCTGGGCACCAACGTTGAATACGGTGAGGAAGCGTATTTCTTTCCGAATTTACTGACCTATTTTCTGTTCGGCTTTGCACTGATTCTGCTTATCACTGACGGTGAGTTACTGAGCTGGCTGAAGGAAATTGCTGATTTCCTATGGCGCTGGATGTTCGGCATTGTCGGGCAGGGTAATCCGGCCCGCTGGCCGGATGCCGTACGGCTGATTCCGATGTTTATCATCATTCTGCTGTATCTGTACTTTGCTGACATTGTCGGTATGTACACCACGTCTTTTCTGGCTTTTGTTCTGATCACGGTGATTTATACACCCCTGCGTCCAAGGAGCCGCTCAGTACTGAAGAACACGGTGATAGGTGTGCTGTTTACCGGTGTGATTTATCTGATTTTCTCGGTGCTTCTGCAGTTGCAGACACCTTCCGCCTGGCTGATTTAGCCGGGCATTGCATGACCTGAAATGCTCGATACAACAATAAATACAGTCCCTGGGACGAGGAGTTATCCATGCTGAAAAAGATCACTAAAACCCTGCAAACCTCTGCGCTGGCACTTGCCGTTGCAAGTGCGGCAGTACTGCCACAGCTGGCACAGGCGGATGCCTATCCGGAACGGCCGGTGAGTATGGTGGTTTCATATTCACCGGGTGGGGCAACGGATTTTCAGGCACGTATTGTGACTATGCTGGCGGGGAATGAAGATTATCTGGGGCAGCCCATGGTTATCCTGAATAAACCCGGCGCCGGCGGTAAAGTTGGCTGGGACTTCTTTGCCTCTAAAGCGAAAAAGAATGGTTATGAGCTGGCGGCTTATAACGTACCGCACTTCATTGCCCAGTCGATCGTTTTAAAACCAAATACAACATCGATAATCTGGAGCCAATTGCTAACTGGGGGCTGACCCGGCAGTACTGATTGTCGGTAAAGACAGCCCATTTAATACCCTTGAAGACCTGATGAACTATGCGAAGGAAAATCCGGGCAAGGTAACGTTCTCCGGTGCCGGTTTATATGTGGGTCATCATATTGCGTATCTGCAGTTTGCCAAGGCCTCCGGCCTGAAACTTACCTACGTGCCACATAAAGGGGCACCCCGGCAATGAAGAGCGTTATGGGTGGCCAGGTGAAGGCCGGCTTTAATAACCTGTCGGATGCTTTCCGTAACCGTGACAGTGTGAAGATTCTGGCGGTAGCGGATCTGGAACGGAATAAGGAGTTCCTGCCGGACGTACCGACGTTTATGGAACAGGGGGTCGATGTGGATGATTCCAGTGTGAACTTCCGCGGCATCATGGCCCGTAAAGGTACTCCTGACGAAGTAGTGGATTATCTGGCACAGCGTGTACCGATGATGTTTGAAGATAAGAAAACCCTGAAGAAAATGGATTCTGCCGGCTCTCCGGTGCGGATCATTCCCCGTGAAGAGGTCATCACCATGTGGAAAGAGCGTGAGGCCTATCTGAAAGAACTGTTAGCCGATCTGAAAAAGTAACGGTTGTCTGAAGCAGCACTGATGCCTGGTTAGATCAGCATCAGTGAAGGGCAGCATACAGCTGTATGCTGCCTGATCTACACATATAGCTGAGTTATGAGAGTTATATCAATATCCGGATCAGTGGAGATTTGTTATGTCATTATCACCGGAACAAGCGGTCGCGGAACTGGTTACCAAAGCGCGGATGGCGCAGGCGATCTTCGACGGCTATAACCAGGCACAGGTAGATGAAGTGGTCACCGCTGCCGCCTGGGCGCTGATTAATCCTGAAAATAATGCCCGGCTGGCGGAGCTGGCAGTGGAAGAGACCGGTCTGGGTAACGTTAAAGATAAAATCACCAAGAATCACCGTAAGACTTTAGGGCTTTTGCGGGATTTAAAACAGGCAAAGACAGTCGGGATTATCAGTGAAGACCCGGCAAACGGTATGGTGGAAATTGGCCGGCCGGTGGGCGTTGTGGGGGTGATCGTACCTTCGACCAACCCGATTGCGACGCCGATGAATAACCTGCTGAATGCCCTGAAGTGCCGCAATGCCATTATTCTGGCGCCGTCACCGAAAGGCCAGCCTTCCTGTACCCGGTTACTTGAACTGGTACATCAGGAGCTGGATCGGGTTGGAGCTCCCCGTGATCTGGTGCAGCAGTTACCGGCACCGGTCAGTAAGGTGCTCAGCCAGGAAATGTTGCGTCAGGTGGATCATATTGTTGCCACCGGTTCGCAGAACAATGTCCGTGCAGCGTATACCAGCGGTACCCCTGCTTTTGGTGTCGGGGCCGGTAATGTCACGGTGATTGTGGATGAAACGGCGGATCTTGCCGATGCCGCTGCCAAGATTAAAGCCTCCAAAACCTTTGATAACGCCACCAGTTGTTCTTCTGAAAACTCAGTCATCATTGTGGATGCCGTATATGACGCCATGCTGGCTGAACTGGCACGGGTGAACGGCGCATTGCTGAACAGTGACGAGAAGCAGCAGCTGCAGGCTGCCATGTGGCATGACGGCCACCTGAACCGTCACGTGCTGGCAAAGCCTGTTGCGGATGTATGTGCCGTGGCAGGGCTGAGCAGGGAAGGGCTGAAAGACAGCGACTTCCTGATGGTGACCGAAACCGGTACCGGACCGGAAGCGCCCTTTAGCGGTGAAAAATGTCTTTGGTATTGACCGTTTACCGGGCCAGTGATTATGCCGCGGCCAAAGAAAAGGCCAGCGAAATTCTGGATTACATGGGTAAAGGGCACTCGCTGGGGATTCATACCACAGATACCGACCGCCCGGTGGAGCTTGGCGAAACCATGCCGGTATGCCGGGTCATTGTTAACCAGGCGCACTGTTTTGCCACGGGGGCAGTTTTGATAATGCGCTGCCGTTTTCGCTGTCGATGGGCTGCGGTTCATGGGGCGGGAATATCACCGATCAGAACGTGCATTACCGCCAGTACATGAATATTACCCGGGTGGTGCGGACGATCCCGCCCAGAGAGGTGTCAGTGGATGACATTTTCGGTGACTACAAAAGGAAGTATCTGTCATGAATAGCACACTATATACGCCACCGGCGCAGAGCATCCGTGCGGTTATTGAGCACTTCGCTGCCAGTCAGCCAGCGCAGGTTTTTGTCCGCTTCCCGGAAACCGGAGAGCAGTTAACCTACGCGCAACTGCTTGAAGAAGTACGTCTTTATGTCGGTTATTTTGCAGCACTGGATGTAAAGCGGGGGATACGGTTTCCTTCATGATGGGCAACGGTAAAACAACCCTGCTGCTGTTTCTGGCCAGCCTCTATGCCGGCTGTGTGTCCTCGCCGCTGAACCCGGCTGCCGGGCCGGATCAGATTGAATATGTACTGGATCATTCGGATACCCCCATTGTATTTACGTCCGAAGCGTTCAGTGAGCAGGTAAAGGCTGCTGCAGGTCAGCTGGAACGCTCTGTCGAAATTATTCTGTGTGATGTGGATAAAGGGCCGGTATGGCCTGCCGGCACGGTGCCTGCACAAACACCAACGCTTACGGTGGAGGCCGGTGATGATGGTCTGCTGATGTATACCTCCGGAACAACTGGCCGGCCTAAAGGGGTGATCCTGACCCATAAGAACCTGCTTGCAGGGGAATGAACACTGCGGTTGCCCATGAGCTGAGTGCTGCTGACCGGGCTCTCTGTGTATTGCCGCTGTGTCATATCAATGCTCAGTGTGTGACGGTGATGGCACCGCTGGCCAGTGGTGGCAGCCTGGTTATGCCACACAGTTTCAGTGTGTCTTCGTTCTGGGGATGGGTCACTGATCATGGGGTAAGCTGGTTTTCGGTGGTGCCGACCATCATTTCCTACCTGATGCACCATGAAGGGCCACTTAGCGGTGATGCCTTGAAAGATGCACTTAAAGATGTCCGCTTTGGTCGTTCAGCATCCGCTGCGCTGCCACCGGCATTGCATGCCGGTTTTGAAGAAAAGTTTGGCATTCCTATTGTGGAAACCATGGGGCTGACGGAAACCTCGGCACAAATCTTATCTAATCCCATGCCGCCTAAAACGAATAAATACGGGTCACCCGGGATTGCTTTTGGTACTGAGATCAAGGTGATTGATGATCAGGGCAGGGAGCAACCTGCCGGTGAGGAAGGTGAGCTGATGGTAAAGGGGATTGTGTGATGCGCTGTTACTACAAGAACCCTGAGGCCAGCGCCGAAGCGCTGGAAAGTGATGGCTGGTTACATACCGGTGATCTGGCCCGGTTGGATGAGGATGGGTTTGTCTTCATTACAGGCCGGCTTAAAGAGCTGATCATCAAAGGTGGGAAAATATCGCGCCCCGGGAAATCGATGATGTGCTGTATTCACACCCGAAGGTGATCGAAGCCGGTGCCGTTGGCGTGGATGACGAGCACTACGGGCAGGAAGTGGTCGCCTGTGTGGTAACCCGTGAAGCCGCCAGTGTGTCGGCGGATGAGTTGATTGATTTTTGCCGGGATAAACTTGGCAAGATCAAAACTCCGAAACAGATCTTCTTCTTTGATGATCTGCCCAAAGGACCATCGGGTAAGGTACAACGCCTGAAACTGGTGGACCAGCTTAAAGCTCGGCAGTCGATCTGACTGATCAGCCTGAATACGTTTGTCCTGATAGAGCCGGAGCGCCGGCTTGTCCCCTTGCAGGGTAGCGAGCCCTACCCTGCATTTTTCTTCCTACCTCTCATTTCGGGCATTACCCAGGCCAGATAGCAACTAGTATTAACCGGTATAACGTATTGGTGTGGCTGAGTTTTTGATTGCCATTTAAATACCGATAACAGTTAGTGTCCCGGATAACCGGGCGGTTGTACTGGCCAGAGGTGTTGTTTATGACAGTTAGTGAAGTTGCAGAGCGGATAGAGGAAACGGATGAAGCCTGGATCAGCGGGGAAAACCGGGACTGTGAGAATCTGACAGAAAAGCTGGAAAAGCGGGCCCGTTCAGGGCGGCCTATGCAAGGCTTCAAGCTTAACGGTTGTGAGTTGTCGAATATCAGCTTGGTGAATCATCATGCTAAGCAGGGGTTCCGTTTACATAATGCAGATCTCTACCGGGCAAATCTCAGAGGCGCGCACTGTTTCATGCTCGATCTTTCCGGCAGTTCGCTGATGAAAGCGGATCTTACCGGGGCGAATCTTCACTGTGCCAACCTCACGGGCTGTAATCTGTTAGGTACCCGCTTTAACCATGCCAAGCTGGAACATGTGATCTGGGAGATAAAGTGCTGCAGGAACAGCAGGCAGAGGTTGCGGCCACTGAAGAGGAACGTCAGGATCTTTATCAGCAGGCAGAAGAGATTTACCGGCATTTGCGTAAAGTGTTTGAGACAGAAGGTCTGTTCCAGAAGGCCGGTTATTTCTTTGAACGGGAAATGGTGGTGCGGCGCAAGCAGATGCCAAAGTGGTCGGCACCACGGTTATTTTCCAAGCTGGTGGATCTGTTTTGTGGCTATGGCGAACAGCCGCTGCGGGTTATCGTCTTCAGTAATATCATCATTCTGTTATTCGCCATGCTGTACTTCGTTTCGGGTGTCAGTTTTGCCGGTGAACAGCTGGCTTACCGGAGCGGCTCCGGGCTGGAGCAGAATGCAACGGCGTTTCTGGACAGCCTGTATTTCAGTGTGGTGACCTTTACTACGCTGGGGTATGGCGATATCACGCCACTGGGGCTGTCGAGGCTGTTTGCTGCCTGCGAGGCTCTGATGGGCAGTTTTACCCTGGCGTTGTTCGTGGTGGTGTTCGTTAAGAAAATGACCCGCTGAATCAGCCGCGGGTGTACGCCAGTATATGTGTTCTGAGTGCATCGGTAAGACCGCTACTGACCCGCCACTGATGCCAGTAAAGCGGGACTGTTACTGTTTTACCGGGTGTCAGCTCGGTAAGCTCTCCGTTAAGCAGTAATTGCTCAACCTGAGCCTTGGGCGCCATGCCCCAGCCCATGCCCAGACGTATCCATTCCAGAAAACCTTCAGAGGATGGCACCTGATGCCGGGGTAGCTGGTCAGCATCCAGCTGAAAGTAGGTTTTCAGGTACTGGTGCTGCAGGGCATCTTTAGGGTTAAAACACACCACCGGAGCTTTCTTAAACTGTTCGGCGCAGATATCGCCTGAAAAATACAGCCGGTGAAATTCAGGGCTGGCGACACAATGGTATTCAATACTGCCCATCGGAGTGCTGATGCAGCCGTGGGCCGGTTTATCCAGTGAACTGATACAGCCCATCACTTCGCCACTGTGGAGTAAGTGGTGGGTCTGATCCTGATCATCCACATGCAGCTGTAATAACACTTTGTGTTGCTGGCACCAGGGAGCCAGTGCCTGAGGCAGCCAGGTGGCCAGGGTATCGGCGTTGGTACCTATCGATAGCTGCACCCAGGATTGCTGGCGCTGGGGCTCCAGTTCATGCTGCAGAGCATGCTCCAGCTGTTGCAGGTTCTGAGCGTATTTAAGCAGGGCCTGTCCGGCCCGGGTAGGGGCGATTTCCGGGGTGCGGATCAGTAAGGTTTGCCCGAGCTGCTCTTCCAACAGTTTCAGCCGCTGGGATACCGCTGACTGTGTGATAAACAGCTGCTGCGCTGCTTTTTCAAAGTTACGCTGCTGAATAACCGCCATGAATGCACAGAGGCCTTTGTTATCAATCATGAGTAATTAATCCGGCTGTGAGCAAATCGGTAATTAGAATTATTAATTATTAAGTAAAATGTTTAATTTTACTAATTAAGGTGTTTTTCGCATAGTGGCGCTTCCGATCAGTGATGTAGTGGATGTGAGTGATGTTAGTACTGCCGTTTTTAAAGGTATGGGGCTGGGGGCCAGCCTGATTATTGCGATTGGTTCGCAAAATGCGTTTGTGCTGAGCAGCGCACTACGCAGGCAGCATGCCATGACAGTTGCGTGGCTGTGTATTTGTATTGATGCGGTGCTGATCGTGTCAGGGGTGTTTGGTTTGGGGGCGTTGATCCGTCAGGCACCGGTTTTACTGGATGTGGCTACCTGGGGCGGTGCGCTGTTCCTGCTGGGGTACGGGGTCTTGGCGTTCCACCGGGCCTGGCGGCCGGAAGGTTTAAACGCCGGAAAGATTAAAACCCTGTCATTAAAGGGGCAATTGTTACCACTGCAGCGCTAAGTTTGCTGAACCCCCATGTCTACCTGGATACGGTAGTTCTGTTAGGCAGTATTGGTGGCCAGTTGCCGGGTGAAGAGCCTGTATGGTTTGCGCTGGGTGCCTGTGTGGCATCGCTATTGTGGTTCCTGACGCTGGTGCTGGGCGGACGGTTGCTGGCACCCTGGTTTAAAAGTGCGGCCAGTTGGCAAAAACTGGACATACTGGTCGGCATGACCATGTGGATAATTGCGGCCATGTTAATTAAAAATGGACTTTCATAAATAATTAGGTGCTATAAAGTAGTTAGTTCTATTTTGTTTACTATTTATTCTGTTCCTCTGGGTAGTAATAGATTAAAAGTATCAAGGGAAAAGTTAAGGTGAAAATAAGAGTGCTAAAAGGTACTTGATTTTATACACAGTGGGTTTAATCTTGGATAAGAATTTAACAAAATTTATTCAGATACCGAAGCGATCATTCTGATTATATCTGCCAGATTCAACAAGCCTTTTGGCTTCCGTTGGTAGAGCCCGACGATTGTAGTTGTGTTTCTTTAGTTGATTTATAAAATAAGGAGCATTAATTTCTTCATTTATTATTGCTCTTTCAATAAGCCTTTCATCCCAGTAGTCGTACTTCCAATTTTTCCACCATTTGGTTTTACCACCTTCAGAAATATTCGAGGTTGATCCTGTCAGTGTTTGCATCAAACCTGTTAAGGAATCACTATCAGGGCCAATAAAACCAAGGTTTTTAACGTTCTCGCTACGAAAAGCATATTTTCCTAAACGAATTTTTCGAAGTGTTGAGGCATCATTTGAGTTAAGCCCCTTGTAAAACATAGACTTTTCTAGACCAAAATTATAAATGCCATTTAAAGCATTATCACAGTATAAAATATTGCGAAACGCGACATATAACACATCCATTAACCATAAGATTCCATCAGGGGTACTTGGATACCACTCTATTGAATTAATAAAGTTGATTGAAGGTTGCCGCGAACTGAGGATTGATGATTTTTTAGGACGGAATTCTTTGATAAGAGAAAGGAGACGCTCATCTCCTTCTACTGTATGTGCTTCAGTATCTAGATGGACAATAAAAAGTGAACCTCTTGTTTTCATAAGTTTAATGTTAGCGTCAGAAAAAAACTTATGTCCTTGTATCTTTTAAGTAAAGCAAGAGGAGGGGATTCTGCTTGGTAAATACAAACATAGTCCTCATCGCTATATGTATTTGTATCTCCCCGAGCTGCAGAACCGCATTTTAGAACAATATAGGTCATTTATCTCACCAGCCGTTTTACAATTACAGCAGTTACAATAGCTCCCCATGCAACTGACAGAAATAGGAATGCAATAGTTATAGACAGAGCGAAGGTTTCATGAATAGGTGTGATTTCCCCATAACCAACAGTCGTAAATGAAACAATAGAAAAATAAATCATTTCTATAAAGTCAAGATGTGTTCTGCTGTTACTTTGGGCTTGCCCGAGCATGAGTATGGCAAATGAAATAAGTAGTGCAAGAGTGACTATGAGCGAATTTAATATGCCATATCCATAACCAAGAATCCAATCGTATAAAAACCACGTAAAAACTTTACTGTATTTCTATTTTTGCCATTTAAGTGTTCATAGCGCTTATAGAAAAGGAATTTTTATCAGCCGCTCGGGCAAATTCTTCTTGATGTTGATCCATAGCATTACGGTACAAGTTTTGAAACCAGCTTGTATTTACATTGGGCCAGTATTTTCGCCACTTACTATTGAACCTAAATAAAGTGGGATCTATGTATGTGCGAGATAAAAGCTTTAAAGAAATTACAGTCAACGAAGGTGCAGCGGTGGAATTTACATTCGATGATTTTAGTGCCTACAAATTGACAATCTTCAAAACGACAATCTTCGAATGTCAAATCTTGGATATGTTCACGTGAAAACAAGCACTTTATGAAAGTGATTTTAGTTAGTTTAAGAGGCTTTTGGTATGATCACCTTTTTAAAATCAATACGTCTTAGAAGTGCACAGCTGTTGCTATTTAGCTGAGATACCGAAGTTATATCGGTTATTTCTTCTTCTATGCGTGGTAGGGATGGCGCTTTCATTCCTTATTCTGTTCCTGTGCAGTCCATACAACTTTATGAGTTCTCGATGCTCAAAGCTCAATTCATGATTATCATCAATACTATCGCATAGGGGAATTCTCACCAGTTGGGAACTCTACCTAATATATAGTAGTTAGTTGTGTGTTTGGTTGATGTCAGAGGAAAGCAGATAAAAGTGCTGTTATTTGTTCATGATAAATACCCACAGCGGGACGATATCAGTCTGCAGAAATATCTGGCCAGTGTCTGTGATGTCAGCCAGGATCTGCCGACAGATAAAATATCAGTCTGAACTTATCTCTCTGAACTTATCCCCTGAATTCTGCGCTGATGTGTGAAGCAGTTCAGCGCTGAAAATATGCCTGAATCATCTCCTCAATCAGTCCTTTGTGGGGATTGTCTCTGTGATAGGTCAGATAACAGGGCAGTGCGATATCCGGTGCATCTTTTACCGGGTGTAACTGTTCGCTCTCAAGATACTGTTGCGCCAGACGCAACGGGTAATACGACATGCCGCCGTTGGCCATGATGTAGCGTAAGCCCATGGCGCTGTTACCGGAGAAAACATGCAGGCGCTGGCTGTCCGGCAGGACTGCGTTTACTTCCCGGTGATAGTCTTCTCCGAAGTCGAAGTCGATAAAGCGAGGCAGATCCGGGTCGTTAAAATGACAGGCGCGCCGGGCCAGCAGTACCAGTTTTTCCGGTTGCAAAGGAAAGCTGATCAGACTGTTGTCTTTGCCTGGTTGGTGGCTGATGGCAACATCCACCAGGCGATTCAGTACCGCCTGATTCATATCCCGGTGGTAATCAAAGTCCAGCGTCATGGGGAGTTTGCCGTGTTCTGTTTCGATCCAAATTACCCAGTCGATCAGGCGCTGTTCCCAGATGCTCAGCTGGGCTCCTAAGCGCAGGGCAATATGATCAGTAAAGCGCTCTTTCAGATCCCGGCTAACCTGCTGCCAGGTGGTTTGCATCTGTTCGGCATAAGGCAACAAGTATTTGCCTGCTTCACTGAGCTGGCTGCCTCCCGGGCCCCGTTCAAACAGGCTGACATCCAGCTGACTTTCAAGGCTGCGGATACGGGCTGAAACTGCTGCCTGGGTAATATGCAGCTGTTCCGCGGCGGCGTGAAATCCACCACAGTGGGCCACGGTCAGAAAGGTATTCAGGGCATCATTATGCATACAGACCTGCTGATTAAAATTAGTTATCAGATCGACAAAATCTATTCGTTTTATTTTTCACTGTAAAGGGCCTAGAGTTTACTGACAGAAAAATCACAATAAGCCCCGGGTGAGGAACAATGGATAAGAGTTATAAAGCCACGTGGATTCGGATGGAAGACGCCAGTAAAGAAGAGTTTGCCGCCATCATGGATTTTGAGGATGAGTACAATGCCGGTCTGGTGGATCGTCTGGTTGCTCAGCTCAAAGAACTGGATGAACCCTGGACGGCTTACCCGGTTAACCGTCTGCAGCATTCACTGCAGTCGGCGACCCGCGCCTATGACGATAATGCCGATGAAGAACTGGTGGTGGCGGCACTGTTGCATGATATTGGCGATATCGTTGCACCTTATAACCATGGGGAAGTAGCGGCGGCGATTCTCAAGCCTTACGTCAGTGAGAAGGTGCACTGGATTATTCAGCATCACTGTGTGTTTCAGGGGTATTACTATAATCACCATCTGGGCGGTGACCGACATGCCCGGGAGAAGTATAAAGACAGCCCTTACTACGAAGACTGTAAGTACTTCTGCCATCACTATGATCAGAATGCCTTCGATCCGGATTATCCGACCAAACCACTGGAATTTTTATTCCAATGCTCAAGCGTATGTTTGGACGCCATCCGGGCCATCTGGAGCTGGCCGAGAAGTCTGATGATAATGTAGATTCAGCGGCCTGAAGGGCTTTATTCCGGGTCTGGCAGGTATTCGATAGCAGTAATTTCGTACCAGACTTCGTTACCATCCGGGCGGCGAATAGCAAATTCGTCGCCAACCTTTTCTTCAGTAACTGTTTAGCCATGGGGGCGTCCATACTTATGTAGTCAGGGCGTTCACCGATTTCATCCGGGCCGACAATCCGGTATCTGGCTTGTTTGTCTTCTTCATCGATAATCTCTACCCAGGCCCCAAAATATACTGTTTCACGGTCATCGGGAATGCGGTCTACCACGGTTAATACATCCAGCCGTTTTGACAGGTAACGCACCCGGCGATCAATTTCCCGCAGCTGTTTTTTACCGTAAATGTATTCGGCGTTTTCTGACCGGTCGCCCTGGGCGGCCGCTTCTTTAACGGACTGGGTGATTTCCGGGCGTTTAACTTTCCACAGATACTTCAGTTCGGCATTCATTGCTGCAGCACCGGCGGCAGTAATATAACGGGATTTTGGCGGTGCAGGTGGACGGTAACGGGACATGGAAAAGCTCAGACGGTAAAAGTTAACTTATTGATATTCGATGAAGAATTTTTACGGATAACAGGGAAATCAGGCTAAAGAAAATTTCCCCGGCGCCGACTAATATTAAATTGAAAATGAAACATCAGGCAAGTAACAGACTTCAGCATGCAGATAGAACGCATAGAACAACAGATCGAGACGTATACCTCGACCCTGAGCCACGCGGTTCAGAATGGTCAGGGGCGCAGTTCTCTATGCTGTTGAGTATGATTTCTGCCAGCGAAGATCAGGCGGCAAAGAAGGTAAGCAGCGGTGCTGTGTTTGAGCTGCCTGCAACTGATGAACTGAGCTATCCGGATCCGGATACTTTATATAATGAAGAAATTGTTGGCCGGCTGAATACCTCGGTAGGCAGCAATAACTTTGCCGATATGGCCTATGTATTGAGCCATGTTCATACCCAGACGATTATGCCGGAGAATCAGGCGCTGGCGGCTGATACCTATGCACGGATCGGGCTGACGTCTTCCCGTAACCTGATGATCAGCGAGATTGAAGAATCCCGCTCACAGTTCAGCGCAGTTGCCTGATTTCAGGTGCGCCACTGCATTTTAGTGGCTTCGCGGTCGGTTGTTACTTTCCACCATTCATCCGGGTCATCACCATCATTCCAGCCGCCGGCAATGCAGCGGATTTCAGTGTCCATTTGCTGGCTGGCAACGACCGCGCAGTCCAGATCTTTTTCCCAGGGAGTGCTGTCGGAATCGAACCAGACACTGGTCCAGGCTTTGCCTGAGACTTTTCATGAATAAGTACCGGAATGCCGCAGCCGGTGCGGTACTGATGCACGGTGCCCTGTGAATGTTGCAGTTCAACGGCAGAGAAGACGCCGTTCAGCCACTGACAGATCTCTTCCAGGTTACGGCTTTTGACATAAATTTCGATATCCGGATGACGTGTCGTTGCTGTTTCGCTCATGATTTTTCTTCTTGCTGCTGTGTGCAGTATCAGTGTTGATGACGCGGAAGATCCGCAAAAACTCAGACAAATATAGCCGAAGGCGGCAATAATTACTCCCACAATTGCCAGGATAAGCCCCAGCAGGGCGATCAGTTCCTGAGTGACGGAGCTGAGCAGAAAATATTCCGCAAAGTTCATCAGCAGAAAGCCAATCAGGAAGGTGCCCGCACCGGTCATCAGAATCATAAGATTCTGTTTACCCTGGTCCGCTCTGTGGATCAGGGCAAGTTTGATGCGGGTTCTCAGGCGCATGTCAGCGGTTATCCGTACGCCGGAACAGGGCCAGCCGGACATCCAGTGTCAGCGTCAGGGATGGCAACTGGCTGAGAGTGTCACGCACGTCCTGCTTAATCCGCCAGCCGTGAGGGGTCATTGCCAGCAGTTGCTGAATCTCTGTCTGAGAGCCCAGTTCGAAGTCATAGGTGACCTGTTGCTCTGAAACAGCTGTGAAGGCATCTCCCAGCACCGCTGAAGGTGCAAAGCCTGACTCACGGACTTCTTTGTAGATGATTTCCCGCAGCTGACGCAGGTGCTGATCACCAGGGTAGGCGATAATCAGGTGGCCTTCCGGTTTAAGCACCCGGGCAAATTCTTCCGGCATCAGCCGGCTGAAAGCCACGGTTAGCAGATCCACGGAAGCGTCAGCCACTGGCATGTTTGCCCCGGAGGCGACCAGCCAGGTAACCACTTTACTGCGCCGGCAGGCGGCTTTGACTGCATGTTTGGATATGTCCAGACCGGCAAGCTGAAAAGGCTGATCAGCATCCTCGGAGCGTGTTTCGGTCAGATATTGGTGCAAACGGCTGGTGTAATAGCCTTCACCGCAACCCATATCCAATATGCGGGGCGTCTGGTTACCGGTCAGCGTTTCGCCCGCCAGCAGGTTAAGCCGGTCTGAAAGGGGCTGATAGTGGTCCAGTGCCAGAAAGCTGTTCCGGGCGGCAACCATCTCTGCGTTGTCGCCGGGATCTTTGGAACGTTTCTGGTGTGCCAGCAGCAGGTTCCAGTAGCCCTGCCGGGCAGCATCAAAGCTGTGTCCTGCCGGGCAGCGCAGGTTTTATCAGTGGCTGTCAGGGAGCCTGACAGCTTGGGCAGTTCAGAGAGAACAAGGATCAGGCCTCATCAACCAGTAAGCGGGCCATGATATTTTCGTACACTGAAGACAGGGTATCCAGATCTTCAGCTTTTACCCGCTCATTGATCTGATGAATGGTGGCGTTAACCGGCCCCAGTTCCACCACCTGAGCACCTGTCGGGGCAATGAAACGGCCATCTGAAGTACCACCAGAGGTAGACAGCTCTGTATCAAGGCCGGTAATGGCTTTGATTGCGCCCTGACAGGCATTTACCAGATTACCTTCACCGGTGATGAATGGGTGACCGCTGAGAATCCAGGTCAGTTCATAATCCAGACCGTGTGCATCCAGAATGGCGTGGGTACGTTCCTTGATTTCAACGTCTGTCAGCTCGGTAGAGAAACGGAAGTTGAACTTCGCTTCCAGATGGCCCGGAACCACGTTATTGGCACCGGTACCGGCGTGAATATTGGAAAGCTGGAAGCTGGTTGGCGGGAAGTACTCGTTGCCTTCGTCCCACACTTCAGCAGACAGCGCCGCAAATGCCGGCATTGTCATGTGGATAGGGTTTTTCACCAGATGGGGATACGCTACGTGTCCCTGTTTACCCTTAACGGTGATTTCACCGCTGATAGAGCCTCGGCGACCGTTTTTGATGATATCGCCTACCTGTGAGGTGCTGGACGGTTCACCGACGATACACCAGGTGATTTTTCATTACGGGCTTCCAGCGTATCGACTACCCGGGTGGTACCGTTGATGAACGGGCCTTCTTCGTCACTGGTGATCAGCAGGGCAATAGAGCCTTTGTGGTTCGGGTGGTGGGCAACAAAACGTTCCAGTGCCGTCATAAAGCTGGCAATGCCGCCTTTCATGTCGGCAGCGCCCCGGCCGCATAGGAAGCCGTCTTCAATGACCGGCTCAAATGGAGGGTGGCTCCATTTTTCTTCAGGGCCACTTGGCACTACATCGGTGTGTCCCGCAAAACAGAAAACCGGACCTTCGGTACCGCGACGGGCCCAGAAATTGCTCACGTCTTCAAACTGCATGCGCTCAATGACAAACCCCATGGCTTCCAGGCGTTTGATCATCAGCTCCTGACAACCTGCATCTTCAGGGGTAACAGAGCGGCGAGAGATTAATTCTTTAGCCAGTTCAACAGTGGGGGAATGGGACATCGGGGTACCTGATAATTGGATTGAGACGAGAACCCCGGTACGTGACCGGGGTTACTGATCAGGCCGGAGCGGCCTGATAAAGGACGCAGGGCTGCTTAGTTGTGTGCGTGCAGCTCGTCGTTCAGTTCGATAGCAGTCTTGTTGGTTTTCACCTCGATGCGACCGTTCTGAGAGTTACGGCGGAACAGCAGGTCCGGCTTACCAGCCAGTTCAGCAGCCTTAACGGTGCTGACTTCGTTGTTCTGGTCATCCAGTACGGTAACTTTAGAACCGGCAGTTACGTACAGGCCAGCTTCAACAGTACAACGGTCACCCAGAGGCAGACCCAGACCGGCGTTAGCACCCATCAGGCAGTTTTCGCCTACAGAGATAACCACGTTGTTACCGCCGGACAGAGTACCCATGGTAGAGCAACCACCGCCCAGGTCAGAACCGTTACCAACCACAACGCCTGCAGAGATACGGCCTTCAACCATGCTCACGCCCAGAGTACCTGCATTGAAGTTGATGAAACCTTCGTGCATAACCGTAGTGCCTTCACCCACGTGTGCACCCAGACGTACCGGGAAGTCGCTGCAATACGGGTACCGGCCGGTACAACGTAGTTGGCCATTTTCGGGAATTTATCAACAGAGTGAACATCGATGATGCGACCCTGAGCACGGGCAGCCAGTTGACGCTTAGGCAGGTCCGCCAGGGAGATTGCACCTTCGTTGGTCCAGGCAACGTTAGGCAGCTTGCCGAAGATGCCTGTCAGGTTAACACCGTGTGGCTGAACCAGACGGTTAGAGATCAGGGACAGTTTCAGGTAAGCGTCTGCAGTACCCTGTGGCTCGTCATCGGTGGCCAGAATGGTCAGGATCATTGGCTGCTGAGTACCTTTACATACTTCAACGATTTCTGCCTGATCTTCAGCGTCTACAGACAGGAACGCCGCTTCCAGATCATTCAGTTGTTCAGCGCTCAACTGAATATTTTGGTTGCCGCCTTCGTAGCCTACTTTTGCTGCAACAGCAGCAACCAGCTCGTCGGAAGGGTTCAGCAGTGGCTGGTTGAAGTAGACTTCCAGCAGCTCGCCAGTGGAAGATTGGCTACCAACGCCCAGACCCAGTGCAAAAGTACTCATAGTTTTAACCTCAGTATTTATTTTTAACTGCAACAGCCCGTCCGGCGGTGCCGTGACGTTATGCCCAGTTCTTAATGTTTAAAAATAAGATGCGTAATCGCTGTCTTTGAATCCCAGTTTACGGCTGTCACCCAAATCCAGAACCGGACGCTTAATCAGAGTTGGATTGGCCAGCATTACCTCTACGGCAGATGCGGCATCCAGTGTGTTCTTTACATCGTCTTCCAGCTGACGCCAGGTGGTGCTGCGCTTGTTCACCAGGCTTTCCCAGCCCAGTTCACTGGTCCACTGTTCCAGCTGCGCTTTTTCCAGACCGTCTTTGCGGAAGTCGTGGAAGGTAAATTCAATGCCCTGTGCGTCTAACCAGCGCTGGGCTTTTTCACGGTGTCACAGTTAGAAATACCGTACAGAGTTGTCATCAGTATATTCCTGTTACAGAGATTCAACGTATGCGCGGATGCGCTGAGCAGCTTCGACGCATTCTTCAATGGTGGCAACCAGTGCCATGCGGACATAGCCTTCACCGGGCACCTGACCATCCACTTCACGGGACAGGTAACGGCCCGGCAGGACGGTTACGTTCTGCTGGCCAAACAGGCCCTGTGCGAACTGATCATCAGCGATCGGTGTTTTGGCCCACAGGTAGAAGCTGGCGTCAGGTGATTTAACGTCCATTACCGGTGACAGGATATCCACCACCGTCTGGAATTTTTCGCGGTATTTATCGCGGTTTTCCAGCACGTGGGCTTCATCATTCCAGGCGGCAATGCTGGCCAGCTGGTTCGGAATCGACATGGCACAGCCGTGGTAGGTACGGTAGCTCAGCAACGGTTTAATGCATGCTGCATCGCCGGCGATGAAACCGGAACGCAGGCCCGGCAGGTTAGAACGCTTGGACAGGCTGTGGAATACGATACAGCGGCTGAAGTCGTGACGCCCCAGAACCGCACAGGCTTCCAGCAAGCCAACCGGTGGCTGGGCTTCATCAAGGTAAATTTCGGAATAGCACTCGTCGCTGGCAAGGATAAAGTCGTACTTATCGGCCAGGGCGATCAGCTTTTTCAGGGTTTCCAGATCGGTCACTGCGCCGGTTGGGTTGCTTGGCGAGCACAGGAACAACAGCTGGCAGCGTTCCCAGACGGATGCATCGACAGCATCAAAGTCAGGAATAAAACCGTTATCAGCGGTACAGTTCAGGAAGTGAGGTTCAGCACCGGCCAGATAAGCCGCGCCTTCGTAAATCTGGTAGAACGGGTTCGGTGATACAACCAGCGGTGTTGCTTCACCTTCCGGCGCACGGGCAACAGCGGCCTGGGTGAAGGCAAAAATTGCTTCACGGGTACCGTTTACCGGCAGGATATTATCAGCGGCTGTCAGGCTGCCCGGTTGCAGTTTGAAGCGGCGCGTTGCCCAGTCTGCAATGGCCTGACGCAGTTCCGGCATACCGGCGGTTGTCGGGTAATTTGCCAGGCGGCCCATGCTCTCAGTAAAGACATCCAGAACGAACTGCGGAGAAGGGTGTTTTGGCTCACCGATGGATAACGCAATGTGCTCCAGCTCCGCCGGTGGCGTGACTGCATTTTTCAGCTTGGTCAGTTTTTCAAATGGGTAGGGCTGAAGCTTTTGTAAATCTGGATTCATGGATCTGCCTTAAATGGATTCCCGGTACCGTCGCCTTTGGCGGACCAACGGACGCAGCACTGCAACTGCATTAGCACAGATGTTTTGTCAGTATATTGCGCGTGGTCATTAAGGCTGGCAATTATAGCGGATAAGGGGCGTATAAACTAGCAGAATACGGCACCTTTGGGGGCTGTATTGTACAAAAATGACAGTTCACAGTGGGTTCAGGCGTTGGGATCTAGTCTTTTCAGCTGTCAGGTTTATCTGGCGTTTACGGAAGACTATTTAACAGGGATTTTGTTATGAAAAACTGCCTTTGATCACGACGGCTGTAATATCTGCCGGCGTGTTGTCCGGATGTGCGTCTGGTCCGGGTTCTGACTCTGCGGGTGTTGTTACCCGTGCGGAATATGTCGCGCTGCACACTCAGTATCAGCAGGCCGATCAGGCCCGTATGCAGGCGTTGGAAGATAACTCTGAGCTGGAAACGCTGGTAGCCAGTTTGCAGCAGAACCCGGCAGATGACAGCCTGTTGCCTCCAAATCCGCAGCCCGGCGAATGTTATGCCCGGGTAGTGATTCCGGCGGTGTATAAAACCGAAGAACAAACCGTTGAAGTCGCCTCCGCCGATCAGCGTATTGATGTGGTGCCGGGCCGCTATGAGTGGGTTGAAGAGCAGGTGCTGGTGAAAGAAGCCCATACTCATCTGGAGATCGTTCCGGCCACCTATAAAACGGTCACTGAGCAGGTGCTGATTCAGGAAGCCGGTACCCGCTTGGAGAAAATACCGGCCCGCTATGAAACGGTAACAGAGCAGATTCTGATTAAACCGGCGCATACGATCTGGAAGAAAGGCCGTGGTCCGATTGAGCGGATTGATGCGGCAACCGGCGAAATCATGTGCCTGGTGGAAGTCCCCGCTGAATATCAGACGGTTACCCGACAGGTACTTGCTGAGCCTGAACAGATCCGCGAAGTTGAAATTCCCGCGCAATATAAAACGGTTGAACGCCGGGTGATTGACACGCCGGAAACTACCCGTGAGGTCGTCACTCCCGCTGTGTATGAAACGGTACGGGTAAAACGGCTGGCTGAAGCCCCTTCGCAGCAGGTTGTGGAGATTCCGGCGCAGTATGAAACCGTCAGCCAGCGGGTAAAAGTCGCTGATGCCCGGCTGGAATGGCGCTCAATTCTCTGTGAAACCAATACCCATCCGGGCATTGTCACTGAGATACAGCAGGCGCTGAACAGCCGGGGTTACAGTCCGGGGCCAATTGATGGTGTGATCGGTCAGGAGACGATGGCGGCCGTGGAGGCTTATCAGCAGGATAATCAGTTACCTATCGGCCAGCTGACCATTCAGACTCTGAAATCTCTGGGGTTCAGTAACGGCATAAAACAGGTTTACTGTTACTGACCGGCCATGGCTGATCAGTAACGGTACTCACCGCAGACCGGTAACCTGGATTGTCCGGTCTGTGTCCTTATGGAGCTTGATCTTTCCCCTGTGTGGCCGGGCTTGTCCGGGCCAGTTGTCACAGGGGATTTTTTTGTCTGCATGCGTATGGATATATCCCCTGTCGAATGTTCACCTATAATCAGGGTGTTACACAGTGTTTTAGGTGCGAAAGACTTCTATGTTTGCAGAGAATCGGGTACATCCCAGGGTGGCGATTGATCTGACAGCGCAGATTGGCATGTATGGAGTTCCGTTGGAGGAACAACCCGCGTTAGCAAAGATTACTAATATCAGCTTGGGTGGCATTACGGTTCAGGGTGAACAGGCGTTAGTCAGAAGTTTACGGCTTGACCGGCCTGAGTCACAGCGTAGCAGTGAGTTTATGGTCGGCTTTTGTCTGGATGGCGAAAATATTGAGTGCCATTGCCGGCTGGTGCATGTACGCAGGTTGTCGCAGCATCAGTATGAATGGGGCATGCGCTTTATCTATAACAGCGCTGCACAAAAACTTCAGCTGGCAGCGCTGATCGACTGTTATCTTTAGCCCGTCTGCTTACTGGCGGTGTTTTCCTGATGTAAAGGGTCTTTCTTTCCCAGCAGCCAGAACAGGTTTGCCCGGGCATTTTCTATTACCACCAGAAGTGCCGGAATGACTAACAGAATCAGGACTGTACCGTATAACAAGCCGAAGACGATCGAGGTTGCCATCGGGATCAGAAACTGTGCCTGACGGGATGTTTCGAAAAGAATCGGTGCCAGACCTGCAACGGTGGTCAGTGACGTCAGAAGCACTGCCCGTAAGCGCTGACAGGCGGCTTCGACAATGGCTTCATGCACACTTTGTCCCATTTTTCTCAGCTTCTGATAGAAGGTGATCAGCACGATAGAGTCGTTGATGACGATACCGGACAGACCAAAAACCGAATAAAGAAAGAATGGTCAGGGTTTGGCCAGTCAGGAAGTGACCTAAAATTGCGCCGGTCAGCCCCAGTGGAATGGCCAGCATCACAGCCAGTGGCCAGCTGTAAGAAGAGAACACCCAGCTCAGAATGATAAATATCAGCAGCAGTGCGAGAAACAGGCCGGTCCTCATGTCTGAGAGGGTTTCGCGCTGATTTTTATTTTTACCTTCAAATGTCGCAGTGATGCCATACTCAGCGAGGATCTCCCCAACTGGTTAGCCTGGAAGTCGGCGATGATTTCGTTAGCGTTGGCGACGGACTCGTCGAGATCCGCAATTACGTTAATGGCCAGCTGGCCGTCGATCCGCTGTAACCGGTCGAGTCCCTGCTTGTCAGTGAAGCTGACAACATTCGCCAGCGGTGATGTATCGCCATTAGGTAATATCACCGGCAAGTGCTGAAGGGCGCTGAGGCGGTTACGTTCAGCGTCCGGTAATACCATCCGAACTTCTACTTCATCTTCACCGCGGAAGAATACCTGAATCTGCTGCCCGTCCAGCGCTGCGCGGAGCTGTCGCCCGACAGACTGAAGATTGAGTCCGGCGGTTTCACCGGCGGGTGTCAGGGCATAAATCAGCTGTGATTTACCAAACGGAAGGTCGTCATCCACATTGCTGATGCCGGCATATTTTCGCAGGGCTGACTGCACCGCGAGGATGCCTGTTTGAGCGTTTCAACGTCCTGGCCACTGAGTTTTACTTCAATGGCTTTCCCCGGTGGGCCTGAACGGCTGATGTCGATGGTGAATTTTTCAATGCCGGCGGGCTGAATGATCTTTTCACGCCAGGTTTTTACAAATTCAGAATTACTGACTTCCCGGTCATCAACAGGGGTTAACTGGACAAATAACGCACCGAATTCATCTCCCGTGTTGCCCGGCTGCTGTTACGGGATGTGCTGCTCTGACCATGTTTTTGCAGAGCCACGACGACCAGGTCGCCCCCAGATCATCATTGGTTTCCCGCAATGTCGTATCCAGATGCTGGAGAAAGTTATCCACTTTGCTGGCATCGGTGCCGGCACTGAATTGAATGTTCGCAGTCATGGTTTCCCTTCAACGGCGGGGAAAAGGTGAATTTCAACTGGCCGCTAGAGATCAGACCGGCGCTGAGGGTAAGTAACGCAATGGCTGCACAGATGGTTGACCAGCGATAGATAATTGCGGTTTCAACAGCGCCTCTGAACGGCCCCTGCTTGAAGCGCTCAAATCCGGCATCCAGCCGCTTTCTTAATTTCGATGGCTGGAGGTCGCTGGCTTTGTGCAGGCTGTGATGTAAGTGGCCGGGGAGTATCAGAAAACATTCGATCACAGATGCCACAATGACACAGATAACAACGGTGGGAATGTCGATCAGAATGTTGCCGATAATGCCGCCGATTAACAGTAACGGCAGGAACGCGGCAATGGTTGTCAGTGATGAGGCCATAACCGGCGCCAGCATCCGGTGAGCGCCGCCGATGGCTGCCTGTAATCCGGGTTCACCCATTTGCAGATGGGTCAGGGTGTCTTCACCGACGACGATGGCGTCGTCAACAATGATCCCTACCGCCATAATCATGCCAAACAGGCTGATCATGTTGATGCTGCCACCGATGCCATAAAGCACCGCCAGAGTTGCCATGAAGGACACCGGAATACCGATGGTTACCCAGAAGGCGACCCGGGCGTTAAGGAACAGGAACAGGGTGGCAATAACCAGAATCAGGCCCCCAGGCCGTTCTTGAGCAACAGGTTGATGCGGTCCTGAATGGGTTTCCAGCTTTCGTCAAACGGGATCAGCTGAACGCCGTCCGGCAATTGACCTTCCTGTTCTGTAAGCCAGTCCCGCAGGATCCCGGCGGCTTCCAGAGTGTCGCTGTTTTCGGTACGGCGCAGGTGTAACTGAATGGCAGGGCTGCCGCGATAGGTCAGATAAATCTGATCATCCTGCATGCGCCAGTCTATATCGGCGATGTCTCCTAGACGGATTAAACGGCCTGCTTCTTCAGTGAGCAGGGGCAGCTGGTTAAAGCCTTCAACATCCCGTTGCTGATTGAGGCCGCGTACCAGACGGGAACCGTCATCTTTCGCGGCTGTTCCGGCAGGAATGTCCAGGCTGCGCTGGCTGACTCTGCTGGCTATCTGGTCAAGGGATAAGCCCAGTTCATGGAGTTTGGCAGAGGAGACCTGTATGGCAATTTCTTCCTCAGGCATGCCGATAAAGTCGATCTTGCTGATGCCGCGTCTCAGCAGTTCCCGTTCATATTTTCTGGCCAGTTGCCGGAGTTCTTCAAGGCTGCCCTGTTTGCTGGTGATCAGCAGACTGGCTATATTCTCATAGCGGATGACTTGCTGAATAATCGGCGTTTCCGATTCCTGAGGCAGGTTACTGAGGCCGTCTATTTTCTGTTTGACCTCATCAAGAATGAAGGCACTGTCGCTGCCTTCTTCCAGTTCAAGCCGAATGGAGGCCGCTCCTGAGTGGCTGTAGAGTACAGTGTGTCTATACCACTGACGGCTTTCAGTTCCCGTTCGACGGGTAATATAACCGAGCGTTCGACGTCTTCGGCAGCGGCACCGCTCCAGACGATTGCAATGGTAATAACGTCCAGCTCAAAGCTGGGGAAAAACTGGGTGTTAAGTTTTTCAGGCCCCAGATGCCGCTCAGTATCATCAGCAGCATCAGCAAATTGGCGGCAACCTTATGGCTGGTGAACAGCGTGGTGAGGTTTTTAAGGGGCCCTGATAAGTATTCATGATTTATTCCGCTGCCTCGACCCGCAGGCCTGAAATTGCGTTGGGCAGTTGGGTGGCTAGAATTTTATCGCCTTCCTGCAAGTCGCTGGCGGTTATCAGAATACCTGCTTTGCCGTTGACTGAGGTATCGCCGATTCTCTGGATTTCCAGCGCTTCAAGACGGCCGTCTGTAATTCTGTAGATACGGTTGGTACCGTAAAGTGCCTGTGGCGGAATAATCAGACTGCGCTCAACAGGCGGCAGTGTCAGGGTCATTGCCAGTGAGCGTCCGGGTTCCAGTACCTGGTCCTGTTGCTTAACACTGAACAGCGCATCAACACCCGGGCGGGTGGCGTTGGCTTCTGCGGCTATGCGGTCCAGTGTGAGGGAATATTCTGTCCGTTTAGCTGGCCGGTTGCGGGAATGCCTGCCTGCTGTGCTAACTGGGCGCGGATTTCGCTCAGATACTGGTTCGGTAGCTGTGCTCTTATTTCCAGATCTTTATCGCTGTACATGCTGAGTATCTGATCACCGCCGCGCACCCGGTCTCCGGGAGCTGCCTCCAGCCGTGTAATGCGGCCATCAAAGGGGCTTTTATTTCACTGCGTTCGACATCCAGCGCGGCACTGGCCTGCAGGGCTTTAGCCTGCAACAACTGGGCATTTAGCTGTGCCAGTCTGTTTGGATGGTCTGCAATTGCCTGACGGCGGTTGTTCAGTGAAAGGGCTTGTTGCTGACGGGTGCGGCGTGCATCGTCCAGCTGGTTCTGGCTGGCGACCTGCTGGCTGCTGAGGTTCTGGTATCTGTTCAGTGTACGCTGGCTGATGGTCAGCAGCTCTTGTTCGATTTTCAGAGCTTTCTGATCCGCGGCAAAACGGACATCTTCAGCGCCGATCTGAGCTTCAATACGCTGTACCTCGGCGTTGCGCTGATCCAGCAGCAGGCGGGCATCCCGGTCATCCAGCTTGACCAGTACCTGGCCTTTGGTTACCCGATTACCTTCCGCAACTAGACGCTGGCTGACATAAGCCGTTAAAGGGGCTGTCAGATTACTGCTGAGGGCGATTCAACTTTACCGAATAATGTAAGCTCAGGCTGGCCCTGGGAAAACTCAGCTTGCTGTACTTTTACCCGCCAGATTTTTCTTTAACCGGCTTCGCGGGTACCGCTGCTTTGTTGTTATTGAGGTAAAGCAGACTGCCAACGCCCAGGACGATAAATAGTACTGGCAACAGAAATTTGGCCAGCGGGGATGGCTTGCGGGTTGTTGGCATGTTGGCTCAGTTCTTTAGTTGTCAAAAGTGATCTACTCTTTGAATCATAATACATTCCTGGGGAATGAAGACAGATATCCACAGTTGTGTTTACATTACTTTACACAGCCCGGGGAGTATTTAACGACGCTGCCGGCTAAGACAGTTAGGATGGAATCTGATGCAAACACATTATTTAACCTTACAGCGCGGTGCAGAATACCGTATGGCATACCATGAGTGGGGAAAAGCAGATAATCCCAGAGTGTTGGTGTGCGTCCATGGGCTGGCCCGGAACGGACGGGACTTCGATTTTATTGCTGAACAGCTGAGCAGTGAGTACAGGGTGATTTGCCCTGATGTGGTTGGCCGGGGCGTGAGCGACTGGTTACCGGCAGACCTTGAGTACGATATGCCGCTGTATGTGGAGGACATGCAAGCTTTACTAAAGCATTTGCAGCTTGCAAAGGTAGACTGGCTGGGAACCTCCATGGGAGGCATTATCGGGATGATACTGGCATCGTTACCTGAGACGCCTGTTCATAAGTTGGTGCTGAATGATGTGGGCTGCCGGATTCCTGCTGCAGCGCTAGAACGGATTGCGATATATATGGGTGACCACGGTTTTGATTCGCTCTCAGCCGTGGAAACGTATATGCGTAACACTTATCGGGCTTTTCATGATTTAGAAGACCGGCAGTGGCGGCATCTGGCTGAGTGTGGGCACCGGACGGATGAATCCGGCAGGTTGCATCTGCATTATGATCCCCGAATCGCAGAAGGTCTGAAAACCAGTCCGCATGAGGATATTGATCTTATGCCGTTCTGGTCGCAGGTGCGTTGTCCGCAGTTACTTATCTGGGGAGAAGATTCTGACCTGCTGGAGGCCGGTAGTGTCGACCATATGCAGCAGGTGAATCCGCAGCTGGATGTTCTTAAAATTGCCGCGACCGGACATGCTCCGGCGCTGATGATGCCGGCGCAGATTCAGCCGGTATGTGACTGGTTGTTAAATCGGTAACAGGGTTGTTGAGGCGACGCTGTGCACCACTTTAGTGATCGTGCGGTTACTGCTGCCGGCTACCAGATTGGCCATCATATCCTGCAGGGCAATCATCTTGCCGAAGATGCGTTCAAAACTGAGGTTTTTACACCCTGCGGGCTGACACCGTTACTTAACAGAAACAAATCGCCATCTTCTTTTTCAGGCTGTTCAGCCGCCAGGCGATGGTTTCAAGGTTACGGGCACTGTTGTAGAGCTTTTGATGGTCCAGTTCGTCCAGCAGAAAGAACTCATCCTTGTAGTTATATGAGGCGTCCAGCATGCTGATCATACCGGCCATTAGCGCATATACCCTGTCTCCCTGATAATCTTCAGCAAAGGCCAGCGGCACGGCATCAATGCCATCCAGGCTGTTCATTTCTGCCTGTCGCTGTGGGCTGTCGCGGTTAAACATCAGGTCGATGCGCGCAGTGATATCAGCAGTACCGGCTTTCATCAGTTCCCGGGGTTGCGTTTATAAAGCTTAGCGGCGAGTTCCCGGTTGAGACGTTTCAGTTCGGTAATATGGGCATCGGTCACCGTATCAATATCGGTTTTGGCCAACTGGCTGATTTTAAAACCGCTGTTATTGGTTGCGCAGCCGCTGATCAGCAGGCTGCTGATCAGGAGTAACAGGCTTAACAAATGTGTATAACTGCGCATCATATATCCGTATTCCTTTAAGGGGCGTCTTTCAGTAATCGGAAGCGTGGTTGCGGGCCGACTGTACCGGAACCTGCCGGGGAGTCGAATGCGATGCCACCGCTTACCAGGGTGTCCAGAGTGCTGGTTTCGATTTCCAGACCACTGAACAGGCCAAAGTCAGCACTGATGCCACTGAGATTCCAGAAGCGGCTGTTGACTTTGACCAGCTTGCTGTATTTAGGCTGGATATTGGCATAAATTTCAACGCTTTGCAGGTCTTCTCCCAGTTCAAATCCGGTTATCTGACCCACTTTGAGACCACGGTAATAGACTGGGCTGCCGGTTTCGACAGAATCCAGTGCCGGCGAGGTCAGAGTGACGTTAAGCCCCGGCAGGCTGACGGCAGGGGCGTTATTAATCCCTTTAAACTGCGTTTTGCGGGGAGCCTTCAGATTCTTTCCAGCGCTGGCGACAATGTAGTTTCCGCTAAGTAAGGCTTCCGGGTTCTTGATACCACTGAGGGAAATCTGGCTGCTGGCAACCCAGAAACGACTGCCTTCACGTGCCAGAAACTCTGCCTGTTGGTCGATAATCACACGGGCTTCAATACGTCCGCTGGCATCAAGCAGCCTGACGGTGTCCACCCGGCCCATTTTGAGTCCCTGAAAACGCAGTTCAGCACCGGGCTCCAGCGTATTACCTGCCGGGAAGCTGATCCGGATAGCCAGCGCGTCGTACAGGCCTTCCTGCTTGTTTGGATGCAGGGTGAAGCGCTGATTAAATTTGGCAGCTTTACCTTTACCCGGTTTGTTATCAAAGGCGATACCGCCGCGCACGATGGTATCAATCGATTCTGTTTGCAGAGTCAGCCCGGAAAGATCAAGCTTGGCGTGAATGCCGCTGGCGTTCCAGAAGCGGCTTTTGCTGGTGACCAGGTGACGGTAAGCCTTATCAATCAGTAGCTGCACTTCAACATTCTGTCCGTCTTCACTTAAGCGGTAGCCATGTACCTTACCGACTGGCAACTGCCGGTAAAGTACCGGAGAGCCTGCTTTAACTGAACCGAGCTGTTCGCTGACCAGCCGTATCTGCAGTTTGCCTGCCTGATTACTGTAAATAAGCTTGCCCTGCTGGCTGGCGGTATCGAAATCTTTATATAGGTGGAATTGCTGATTCGGCGTTGCGTCCTGTTTCTCTTTAATGTCAGGGGTAAAGAAGCTGATACCGCCCTTGATGACAGACGTCAGTGAGCCGGTATCGAGTTTAACGCCGTCCAGGTCGGCGGCAACCTGAACGCCGCTGATGTTCCAGAATCGGCTGTTGGATTTCAGTAACTGTGAATGTTCTTTGGCAATGGTGGCGTGGATAAGGACTTTCTTGCCCTGTTCGATCAGTTCATAGCCGCGGACCTCACCTACGGGTACCTGCCGGTAGAGTACCGGTGAACCGAAGTCCAGTGAGCCTAACTGATCAGCGATAATCTGAATATCCAGTCCCGGAATGCCAGGGCGTTTCGCCGGCGGGGTATTCAGGGCAATGAAGCGGAACAGGGAATGCCGGGGCCTGGCTGCAGCTGGATAGCGTTGCCGTCGAACAGCTGGCCGATCTGGGTAATGTCAAAGTCCGGCTTTGGTAACCAGAACTGGCTGCCTGCCCGTAACAGGGGCTTGGCCCGGGGATCGATTAGCAGGTGGGCTGTTTGGGTGGTCAGATCATTGTTAAATTCGAGCTTTTGTATCCGGCCAATGACAATTTCCTGACTGACCACTTTGGTCCCTTCTGACAGTGGCGTACGGGCCGGGAACTTAACGGTCACGGCAACACCGTCTTCGGCTGCTTCATAGTCACTGTAGAGAGGCAGTACCGTATCTGGATTAAGTTCACCACCATCGGCAGGGGTATAGAAGCTGATGCCGCCGGCTACAATAGAGGCCAGCGAATCAAACTTAATGTCCAGTTTGGGTAAGTCTGCTTTGATGCTGATACCGCTGGCGTTCCAGAAGCGGGTGCCACCGTTGATCAGTTCGCTGTATTTACTTTCTACATAGAGGTCAATCAGCACCTGTTGCTTTGCTTTGCCGAGTTTAACGTCGATGACTTCACCGACTTGTATATCCCGGTAAAACAGCTTGGAGCCGCGATAAACAGACGCGGCCGAGTCACTGCTCAGGGTCAGATACAGTCCCGGTTTATCTTTGCTGGATGGTGGTGGTTCGCTGTCGGCCACGAACTCACGGCGATCTTCTCCGTCACCGGGCTGAATACCGATGTAGTAACCGGACAGGAGTGTTTCCAGCCCTCTGACACCGCTGAGGGATACCTGGGGTTTTACAAGCCAGAAACGGGTGTTTTCATGCAGCAGCGGCTCGGCTTCACTGGCCATTTCAATGATCGCTGTGACGCCTTTCAGGTCCTCATTCAGGCGCAGTTGTTTAATTGTGCCGCTGGGCAGGCCACGAAACAGTACTTTGGTTTTTCAGCTTCCAGTCCTTCTGCTGATTCAAACTGCACCTCAATAGTGATGCCGGCATCCTGATAGCTCTGCCAGGCCAGCCAGGCGGCAATCAGTGCTGCAACCAGTGGCAGTATCCAGACAAATGACGGGCCGCGGTGCTGCTTTATGACGGCGTCTGTCGCAGGGGTATTATCAGGTGTCATGATGTTGAGTGTCCGTAGGTGCGTATTTATCCCAGATTAAACGGGTATCAAAATTAAGAGCGGAGAGCATGGTCAGTATTACCACCGCAGCAAATGCTGTGGCGCCGTGTCCCGGGGATATACTCGCCAGGCTGCCCAGCTGGACCAGTGCGACCAGTACAGCGATTACAAATATATCCAGCATAGACCAGCGGCCGACCCATTCGACGCCGCGGTAGAGCCAGGTTTTCTGGCGGGCGCTGGTACGCCAGTGGAATTTAAGGCTGAGTAACAGGGTCAGCATACCAAGAATCTTCAGGCAGGGAATGATAATGCTGGCGATAAGAACCACCAGTCCGATGCCCCAGAACCCTCCGGTGAATAACTCGATGATGCCGCCCATGATGGTGCTTGGTGCGCCACTGCCAAAACTTTTAAACGTCATAATCGGCAGCAGGTTAGCCGGAAAGAAACAGATAACTGAGGCGAGCAGAAAAGCCCAGCTGCGCTGCAGGGTGTGTTCCATACGGCTGTGCAGCGGGGTTTCGCAAACGTGGCAGTGTTGATCTTGCTGATCAAGTGTATGCAAGGTGTGACAGTGACGGCAAAGCAGGTAGCCTTCCTGACGTGCGGATTTATAGCTCCCGGTGTTCATAAGTGAGCCTTCTGGGTGTCGCGGCGTTGCCCGAATACCTGCCAGGCATGCTGAATATCAAACAGGCTGTTGGTCAGGCACGTAGTGAAAATCAGAGCAGCCAGGCAGTAGAGCCCGAGTCCGGGTTCAAGGTTGGCGATATCTTTTAGTTTGATGACGGCGATAAGCGTGCCGATCAGATAGATCTCCAGCATGCCCCAGCCATGTAATGTGTGGTAAAGATTAAGGCTCTGGCGCAGGTAATGGCCGTTAATCCGGAACTGTAAGCAGGCGGTAATGTAAGTCAGCAGCAGGATCTGAAGACCCGGTACCAGCACCGCAAAAATAAGGACAACCGCTGCGACTATAGCTAAGCCACCGTCATATAAGGATAATACGCTTTGTAAGATGGTTTCGCTTTGCTGCTGACCAAAAATGCTCAGGCTTAAAATTGGCAGCAGGTTAGCCGGTAAAAACAGGATCAAACTGGTGATTGCCAGCGCAAGCCCCCGTTCAATAGGATTCAGCCGGGCATGAAAGAGCTTGGCATGACAGCGGGGACAGTTCAGTGACTGGCCCTTTTTCAGACGGGTGCGGGCGATAAGCAGATCGCAGTCGTGACAGGCGGTGAATGAGCTGGCTGGTGTTTTCATGAAGTTATTGCATACATGATGTCATGGCATAGTAGTACCGGTAAGCGGGCAGTGAAACAGTCAGACGGTTAACCGGCAGTTAACACTTAATTATTAGCATAATTTATTGGATGGCAGATGAATACAAACTTATTGCCCTGTGTCGAGGTAGAACCGGTAAAACCGGCAGATGCGACGGTTATCTGGCTTCACGGACTGGGCGCTGACGGTCATGATTTTGCCGGTATCGTACCGGCGCTGAATTTGCCTGAAGATGCTGCCGTCAGGTTTATTTTTCCCCATGCACCGGAACGGCCGGTTACCGTGAATAACGGTTGGGTTATGCGTGCCTGGTATGACATTCTGGAAATGAATATCAGCCGAAAAGTCGATGCTGATTCCTTACTTGAATCTGCCGGTCAGGTTAGTGCGCTGATCAGACGGGAAGCTGAGCGGGGCATTGCTCCTGAGCGTGTTGTGCTGGCTGGCTTCTCCCAGGGTGGTGCTGTCGCTTATCAGACGGGGCTGGCTTATCCACAGCCTCTGGCTGGTCTTCTTGCCCTGTCTACCTATGTTCCCTGTGAACAAAGTTTACGTGCTTCGGTAAATCCGGGTAACTGTGACATGCCGGTGATGATAGCCCATGGTTCACAGGATGATGTTGTACCGCCACAGTTAGGTGAGTCGGCAAAAGAATTCTTAACAGTGTTAGGTTTTTCACCACAGTGGCGAACCTATCCGATCGATCACAGTGTCAGTGCTGAAGAAGTTGAAATGATTTCAGGCTGGCTGAAAAATGTTTTAAATATAAAGGCTTAGAGCCGTAGCGGAATTATCTGAAATGAATATTACTGAAAACTGTTACGTTGAATTTCATTACGCACTGTTTAATGAAGAAAAGAAGTGGTTGATGGTTCACGGGATGCAGGGCCTTTACCTTACGTTCATGGTCAGGGAAATATAATCCCCGGGCTTGAGCAGGCGCTGGCTGGTCATCAGGTTGGCGATAAGTTTACTGCGACCATTGAACCTGCTCAGGGCTACGGCGACCGGGATGAAGAGAAGGTTAGCATTGTGGATAAAGCTTCTTTTGATGCTTTCCCAAGCATTGAAGAAGGCATGTTTTGTCAGATTGGTGATGACCCTTCCCGCCCTCAGCTGGTAACAATTGTTGCCATTAATGAAGAGGAAGGTGAAGTAACCATTGATGCTAACCATCCGTTTGCCGGACAAACTCTTAATTTTGAGATAGAAGTAATGGTGGTTCGTGAAGCAACAGATGCCGAATTAAAAGACGGCGTGGTTGCTCAGTAATCACTGATGTAAATTTGCGAGGAATATTACAATGCGTTTGATACTGGCTTTATTACTGCCCTGGTTTCAGTTTTTACGATTGGCCGGCCTTTCGCAGGCATTATTTGCCTGATTCTGCAGATTACGCTGATTGGCTGGATTCCTGCGGCAATCTGGTCGGTGTACGCACTGAGCCAGTACAAGACAGATAAGAAAATCGCAGAGGCGATGAACAGAGACAACTGAGTCATACCAGCAGTAAGACTGCTACGACAAAATTGTACACACAGGGTGCCTGTTCAGGCGCCCTTTATGTCTGCGACTTCACACCTGCCATGGTTGGCAGGGCTTCAGACTTTTCCTGCCATTTCAGATCACCGATCTGAACATTCAGCCATTCAAAGCCAATTCGCCGTGCAACTGCGGCAGCACCGTCCAGGCTTTTGAATTCCCGCTCACCTTTTGAACGCTGCAAATTCAGTGTCAGCACTTCGCTTTGTTTGGTGATGAATTTCAGGGTCCAGCCACGGGCCATTGATACCGGCGCGGCCTGACAAGATTCAAAAACACCTGCCTTAAAAGAAGTTTAATTTCTCTTTCTTGCATGGTCTTTATACCTTTGTGATTGATCAAAATATTATTAAGTTAAGTATATATCTTTTAATGATTTATTGAAAATAAAAATAGATATTTCTAAGGTCGTAATTCATTGTTTTTAAAGGGAAATAAAAAATATTGCAGATATTGCAGAAAGCGATGTCAATAATTCTAACTTGTTGTAATTAAAAGGTTTTTTGGTTTTAGCAGGCAAAAGTAATATCAATCAATAAATGCTTAATAATAGATTTAGATAATTCTTATTCATATATAAAATTATCAATATTTATTGTTGATTGGTCTCTTGTGGTTTTTGCGTTTTTGGAGCCCTGGCAGGGCCACAGAAGGCAGGTACGGTGTTTTTGCATTGAAAAGTGAAAAAGCTGAAGGGGGAAGGAGGGGCTGGGAAGCGTCTGACTAAAGAAATGTTTTCTCCCAGGCCAGGGATACGGGCTGTCTGTAAGCGCCAGATGACAGGCTGTTGTTACAGCCTGTCTGGTGCTGGTCTGTATTCTGGTGTGTGGAAGATGATGAAGAAAAGCTGAGTTCAGTCCAGTCTGTCGGCGATCATCGCTTCGATCGTGGCCAGCTGAATTTGCAGGGCGGCCAGGCTGCTGTCTGATTCGTCGGTTGTCGGCGATATTTTGATCATATCGAGTAAATCAAGCAGGAAGGCCTGTTCATTCATTTGCCGGAGCTGTTCTGGGGTCCAGTGTTTTATAACTTGTGTCATGGTGTGCCTCAATTTACAGCGGCTGCCCGGATCTGAATCCGCCAGCGGTATTACGTCGCACGGCTGCAGCTAGCAGCCCGGGTGCTCCATTAAGTTATGGGTCACAAAAGCCGCTTTTGCAAATTTACACCGGTGGTGCACTCAATCTGCTTTCGGTTCAGATATTGAGTTATATCAATATTCGCTAATACAAATGGGCGTACCATGGCCTCAATGATTAATAGAGCTGATTGGGGTGATCGTATGTTTGGTATTGATCCTTATGTTTTCGAAACTTTGTGGCCAAGCCTGCTGGGAATTGCCGGTATGACTGCTGTCATGGTCTGGGGCGCGTTCAAAGTACGTAAACTGATTAACGAAGATGTTAAGAAGTAACTGAGTTTCACTTCTGCGGTTTTTACAGAGACCGTCGTATAAACGCCGTAGCTGAGCAGTCAGGTACGGCGTTTCTGTTTCCGGAATTCAAAATTTCTGTCGTAGGCAGCCGCTGTACTGACGCAAATTGATTCCAATTCCTGTTATTGTTCTGGCAGACTTAAACTTTAGTATGAGTTAGTTTCCGGTAACAGCCCGTCAGCAGGAATCTGTATGTCCATCTCTGAACAGCAAAATATAGTGGTTAGCCCTGATGTTTTCAGTGCCTGGTCTCCGGGATTGGAATCTGAGCTGCCCAGACATCTGCTGGATCAGGAAACCATTTTTACCTGATAATGTGCTGAGCCGTTACAGCGATGTGATGGAGTGGGTTGATCAGACCGGAATGTCTGCCGGTGATTTAGTTGCGTTCCGGACCGAGCGGTTGGCTTTGCATGAACTGATTGTTCGGGTGACTGCAGACCTTAGGGTGATGGAAGGTGAAACCGATGAAGCGCTGGGCATTAATTTCCGGGTGATTGTGAATGATATTTTTGAGCATTTTATTCGCCCGCAAATGCCTGCGATTTCAGCAGATTTCAACCGCTTGCAGGCTGACGTAGAACAGCGGGCCAGGGATATTTTAGCCCGGCAGTTAAATGCGGTAACGGAGTCTGAAGAGGTAAAGCTTTCCGGCTGGCGCCGCTGGCTGCCGGGGTTGAGCCGCCAGCGAAGCAAGCCTGTCCGGCAACCGGTTATGGAGTCAGCGCTGGAGCGTGATTACCGGGTAATCAATGAGTTTAAGCAGGCCGGTCTTGCCAGTGATGACCGTTTTACCAGGGCTGTTTACCGGAGCCTTTATCAGGTGCTGAGCGGGGTGGCCGGCAGACGGGGCTATCTGGGAACCGACCTGGATAATCTCAGTTTACTGGTGACCCGTCACGTCATGAACGGTTATGGCAGTCGCCGTATAGGCGAATGGATAATGCCCTGTATTGAAGCGGCAGTGCAGAGTCGCGGTTATCTGAAAGTAGAGAAAGTGGCGGAGCCCCTGCTGATCAGCCTTAAAGGTGCTTCCGCTGCGGGCAAAAGTTCTTTACGACCGATGCTGCAAACAATTCTGCGGGCAAAGGGTATTAAGCCCGGCAGTTATGCAACGGTGAGCCCTGATATATGGCGCCGTTTGTTACTGGATTACGAAGCGCTGGGTGAGGCTTACAAATATGCCGGGCGCTTTACCAGTAATGAAGTGAATGTGATTGATGCTAAATTCGATCACTATGTGCGGCGGCAGGCGGATGAACAGGCTTCAATTTCTCATTTACTGGTAGACCGCTTTCGCTTTGACAGTTTTTCCAGCGAAAAGGTATCCCGAATTCTTCATGATACTTACGCAAAGTATGTGCACACCCTGCAGATGTATTTTGTCATAACCCCACCGGAAGCAACCGTTGAGCGGGGCTGGGAGCGGGGCCTGCAGCGCGGCCGTTATAAATCAGTGGAAGATTTTCTGGGGCACAGTGTTGAGGCCTATGCGGGAATGCCAAAGATTTTCTGTAAATGGCTTGCGTATGACCGGCCATTATTTCGCTATGAGTTCCTTGATAACAGTGTTCCGAAAGGGAGTTTCCCTTACCGATTGCCACCGGTACCCAGAAAAGCATGCGTATATACCGGCCACTGGGGCTGGTGAATATTCAGCGCTATCAGAAGATAAATATCTATGCGAACAGCCCGGAAGAAGTATATCCGGCCAATGCTTCTCTGGATGTTGCTGATAACTGTCAGTTTTGCTGGAATGCTTGCGGCGCATTCCCTTGGTGAGCTTTGTTGATCCGGAGTCAGATACTGTCTATCTGGAGTGCCATCAGAATGAGTCCCGGATTATTGATGAGCAATTATACAGACGCTGTCTTGAAGACAATGATCTGGCAGCGGTATTCAAGCAGGTAGTCTCCCGCTGATCTTCTCCCGGATTTTAAGCTTAGTGTGATCGGTTATGAGTTATAGCTAAATCTTACTTGATTTCATAATGCAAATTATTATCATTGCGATTTTATTATCTTTCTGGATACGCAGATGAGCATTGCATTATTTTACGGCACCACAACAGGCAACACTGGTGATATCGCCGTTAAGGTTAAAGAGCATCTTGATGATGTTGAGTTGTTTGATGTGAAAGACACCCCTGTCAGTGTGATAGCGAATTACGATCAGCTCATTTTCGCGATTCCAACCTGGGATTACGGTGAAGTTCAGGAAGACTGGCTGGAAATCTGGGATGAAGTGGATAATCTGGATTTCACTGGTAAGACTGTTGCGTTTATTGGTCTGGGTGACCAGTACGGATACGCTGAATGGTTTGTCGACGCGATGGGTATGCTGCACGATAAGGTTGTGGCCCGTGGTGCGGAAGCTGTCGGTTACTGGCCAAACGAAGGCTATGAGTTTGATGAGTCTAAAGCACTGACCAAGGATAAGAAGTTCTTTATCGGCCTGGCGCTGGATGAAGACTGCCAGCGTGAAATGACGGATGACCGGGTGGAAGCCTGGTGTGGTCAGGTCATGGTGGAGTTTCTTTAAGAACTTTTCCGGTTATTTTTCACCTTTCATTGTGTAAAGACGCCGGATCAGCGAAAATGACGGCCAAATTTCAACCAGGGCCATTGCTTTTGGCCGTCATGAATTCTGATCTTACTTATGTCCAGCTCTGCTATTGCTCAAGAAGTCGATATTCGACGCACCTTTGCGATTATTTCGCACCCCGATGCGGGTAAAACCACCATTACCGAAAAGCTGTTGCTGTTCGGAAACCTGATTCAGAAAGCCGGTACTGTTAAAGGTAAAAGGCTGACCGTCATGCCACATCTGACTGGATGAGCATGGAGCAGGAGCGGGGATTTCGGTTACCTCTTCCGTGATGCAGTTTCCCCACAATGGCCGGATTGTTAACCTGCTGGATACACCGGGTCACGAAGATTTCTCGGAAGATACCTACCGGACGCTGACCGCCGTAGACTCTGCCCTGATGGTGGTGGACGGTGCTAAAGGTGTCGAGGACCGGACAATCAAACTGATGGAAGTTTGTCGTCTGCGGGATACGCCGATTCTTTCTTTCGTGAACAAGATGGACCGGGATATCCGTGATCCGATTGAGTTGCTGGATGAGATTGAAGAAGTTCTGAAGATTGCGGCGGCGCCTATTACCTGGCCAATCAGCATGGGTAAGGACTTCCGCGGTGTTTATAACCTGTACACGGATATCATTCACGTATTTACCCCGGGCCAGGGCAATATTATTCCTGATGATATTCAGGTGAAAGGTCTTGAGTCGGATGAAGCCCGCGAGTTACTGGGCGATTTATACGATGACTTCCTGGATGAAATTGAGCTGGTGCGCGGTGCCAGTCATGAGTTTGAGCTGGAAGAATATCTGGCTGGTCGTCAGACCCCGGTTTATTTCGGTACAGCGCTTTCCAACTTTGGTGTCCGTGAAATGCTGGACGGCTTTGTTGAGTTTGCGCCGGCCCCGGCTTCCCGTGCGGCACTGACCCGTGATGTTCCGGCTGATGAAGAGAAGTTCTCCGGATTCGTGTTTAAGATTCAGGCAAACATGGACCCGAAACACCGTGACCGGATTGCTTTCATGCGGGTGTGTTCAGGGCGTTATACCAAGGGTATGAAAATGCGCCACGTGCGTATCAAAAGGATGTGAAAATTGCCGATGCAGTAACCTTCCTGGCGGGTGACCGTTCCAACGTGGAAGAGGCCTGGTCCGGCGACATCATTGGTTTGCATAACCACGGTACTATTCAGATTGGCGATACCTTCACCGAAGGGAAGAGCTGAAATTTACCGGTATCCTCACTTCGCACCGGAAATGTTCCGCCGTGTCCGGGCAAAAGATCCGCTGAAGATGAAGCAGTTGCAGAAAGGCTTGCAGCAATTATCTGAAGAAGGGGCGGTACAGTTATTCCAGCCGATCACTAAAAACGATCTGATTCTTGGTGCGGTTGGTCAGCTGCAGTTTGAAGTGGTTGTTTACCGTCTGAAAGACGAATACAAGGTTGAGTGCATTTACGAGCCGATCAGTGTGGCGACTGCCCGCTGGGTAGAGTGTGAAGATGAGCGCAAGCTGGAAGAGTTCCGCCGTAAAGGCGGTGATAACCTGGCACTGGATGGCGGCGGTTTGCTGACGTATCTGGCGCCGACACGGGTTAACCTGAGTCTGACAGAAGAGCGCTGGCCGGACCTGCAGTTCCGGGCCACTCGCGAACACTAAGCCAAGGGTTTCAGAAAACCGCTGTAATCAACGATTGCAGCGGTTTTTATATCTGTGATTCAGCATATGATAAATATGTGTTTCAGACGGTTTTTAATCAGGTAGCGCGTGTGGAGATTATCGACAGCCACTGTCATCTGGATTTTCCGGTTTTACAGTCACAATTGCAGGATGTTTTACGGCGGGCTGATGAAGCTGGTGTCCGGCAGTTTATTGTGCCGGGGGTAAACCGGGCGAATTGGGATGGGGTTATCAGGCTTGGGCAGCAGTACGGAAATATTTACCCTGCACTGGGAATCCATCCGTGTTTTCTCGATGCGAACAGTGAAGGTGATCTTGCAGTATTAGCTGATTATCTTGCTAAGCATGAAGCGGAAGTTGTGGCTGTAGGGAGATCGGTCTGGATCTGTATGAGTCAGACAAAGACCGGGAGCGTCAGTTGGATATCCTGAACCGGCAGCTTCGGCTGGCGGCAGATTTTGATAAGCCGGTTATTCTTCATGTGCGTAAAGCCCACGATCTGATGTTGCAGCAATTGAGGCGTGTTGGGCTTGCACGGGGTGGTGTTGTACACGCTTTCAGTGGCAGCGAACAGCAGGCCCGGGAGTATATCAGGCTGGGGTTTAAGTTAGGGGTCGGTGGCAGTATCACCTATGAACGGGCAAAAACTGCGCCGGACTTTTTCCTATCTGCCTTTGAGGGCATTGGTTTTAGAAACGGATTCGCCGGATATGCCTTTATGCGGGTATCAGGGGAAACGAATTATCCTGAACGGGCAGCGCTGGTGGCTGAGGTACTGGCAGAACTTCGGGGATGGCTCCGGCAGAGGTTGCTGAAGTGACCATGCAGAATACCCGGGAAGTTTTTCAGATCCGAACCTGAAGCGTTGATTGTTTTCTGTTACAAATAATTGAATGCCCGGAATGAGTGGCTAAGATTTCGTTTGTGTCCGTTTTTGTGCTCTTATTAAAGTTTAAGATTGAATGGGCGTTAGGAGTATTAGCGTATCGGTTTGGCACGAAAGGGTGAGCGCCAGACCGTTTAGATATATGCAACGTTGTATGGAAAGTCAGATCTTTTGCACGGATGCAGGTTTTGTAAGATCTCCGGGGAATAAAAGGAGTATTCCTCTATAAGAACAAAGCTGTATCGCAAGGGGTTGATTAATGGGAAGTATGCAAACAGTCACGCCAAAAATTCTGGTGATTGACGATGTTCATGCAAACCTGAAAGCAATGCGAGTACTGTTAAAAGATATTGCCGCAGAGGTAGTGACCGCTGACTCCGGGAATAACGGGTTGGCGATGGCGCTGGAAGAACATGTCACACTGATTCTTCTGGACGTGAATATGCCGGGGATGGATGGTTTTGAAGTTGCTCAGCTGTTGAGTGAAATGGAAGAGACCCGAAATATTCCGATTATCTTTATTACCGCGTTTCAGCATAATGAAGAACAGCGCCTGCGGGGATATAGCGCAGGTGCCATCGATTACATTCAGAAACCGGTGAGCCCGGATATTCTCCTTTCTAAAATACAAATCTTCCTGAACATGTGGACCCTGAGGTTCGGATTGGAGCAGGAAATTTCCCGCCGCCGTGAAATTGAAAAAGAAATTGAATACCTCGCCCAGCACGATGCTTTGACCCACCTGCCTAACCGCCGTCAGTTACATATCGAAATTGAACGGATGATCGACCGTACAACCCGTACGAAAGAAAAATTTGCTGTTTTATTTCTGGATCTGGATGGTTTTAAGCGGATTAACGACGAGCTGGGACACGAAGCGGGAGATGCCTTCCTGAAGGATGTTGCAGACCGTTTCAGCAGCCAGATTCGAAGTTTCGATGTCATTGCCCGTTACGGTGGCGATGAGTTTATTGTTTTATTGTCTGATCTGAATGATTCCCTCGCGCTGACTAACCGGCTGAAGCAGCTGGCCGCTCAGGCGCAGCAGCCTTTAGTTGGGAGGGAATGACTTAACCGCAGGTGTCAGTATTGGCGTATCGGTGTTTCCGGATCACGGTTCCGATGGCGATACCCTGATTAAACGTGCGGATGCCGCTATGTATCTGGCAAAGGATGCGGGTAAAAATACGTTCCGCTTTTATACGGATGAGCTGAATGAGAGTTTACAGCGTCGTCTCTTGCTGGAACGGCATATCCAGGACTCTCTGATCAGAGAAGAACTTGAAGTCTACTATCAGCCTATCGTGAGGACCGATGATGGTTCGCCGGTGGGGGCTGAGTCTCTGTTACGTTGGAACAGCCCTGAGCTTGGTGCTGTGTCTCCTGCGGAGTTTATTCCAGTGGCAGAAAGCTGTGGAATGATTCAGCAACTGGGGATCTGGGTGTTACGTCAGTCAGCGGCAACAATGGAGCAGTGTCCGGGGATTGCCTTCAGTGTGAATGCTTCGGCATTGCAGTTTAATGATAATAACTTGTGTGCAGAGCTGATTAACCTGATGGAGAGCGGCGCACTGGCAGCGGATAAAACTGCCATAGAAATTACCGAGGGTTATTGCTGTCGAATACCGATGACGTGGACGCCCGTCTGGAAAAATTCGCCAGATGGGGATTGGCCTTTCAATTGATGATTTTGGCACCGGCTATTCTGCCCTGGGGTATCTGAAACGTTGTCCGGTGAACCGAATTAAAATTGACCAGACCTTTGTCGCCGGTATCCCGGAGGACGCAGAAAGTGTTGCGCTGGTGCAGGCCATTATTGCAATGGGGCATGCGCTGGGGCTGGAAGTGATTGCGGAAGGTGTGGAAACCGAGCAGCAATGGCATTTTCTCAGAGATGAGAAGTGTGACATGGCCCAAGGATTCTATTTTTCCCACCCCTTACCCCGGCAGGAATTTATTGAGTATTTGCAGTGCAGTCGTTAACAGTTGTATCGCAGTAGTGGCGCGTTATTGCCTGGCAAGCAACAAGAACAGCATTTATTAAGACGGATCTGAATATCATGACAATTAAACGGCTAATACTGACAACGTTTATTACGATGTTACTGTTCTCCATCAGCTTGGTGACTGTGGTTTTACTGGTGTTTACCAATCAGAAAGCCTTGGTTGAAAGCTACGAAAACCGTTATCAGTCCTATTTACTGGCGGATCAGTTGCGGCAAAGCTCCGATGACCTTACCCGCTTTGCCAGAACCTATGCTATTACCGGCGATGAGCGTTACCAGCAGTACTATCATGATGTACTTGATATCCGTGACGGAAAAACCGCGTCCGGAAGAGTATGAACGGATCTACTGGGATTTCTTTGCGGCCAGAGATGTTGCGCCACGCCGTGATGGCAACACTGAATCACTGAAGAGCCTGATGGAGAAAGCGGGCTTTGATGAGGCTGAACTGGCTAAACTGGCACAAGCTGAAGCTAACTCTAACGGCCTTGTACGGACCGAGGAAATTGCGATGCACGCAATTGTCGGGCAGTACGAGGATGCTATGGGGATTTCACAGTTGCCGGTACGCCTGATTTGCAAATGGCTACTGAACTGCTGCATAACCGGGATTATCATCTGGAAAAAGAACGGATTATGCGTCCACTCGATGACTTCTTTGTATTGCTGGATAGCCGTACCTCAGGGAAGTCGCCGGCTTTCTCGGGCGCAGTGATAATCTGCTGTTAATTCTGAAAGTCATGGCCGTTGCGTTACTGTTATTTTCTCTGGGCCTTTCCTGGCTGCTGGTACGAATCGTGCTGAAACCGTTGGGTGGTGAGCCGGTTACCATGAATCAGATTGCCAACTCTATATCCAGCGGTAATCTTGATCTGACGTTTAATGATAAAGCGACTGAAGGCAGTGTTTATCATGCGCTGCAACTGATGACGGCTAACCTGCGTGAAACCAGTGAGGCCAGTAAACAGCAGGCCTGGCTGCAAGAGGGAGTGGTATCTGTCAGTGATGTTCTGCGGCAGGAGCGGGACATTGATGTGATGTCGGAGGTAACACTGCAGGTTCTGGCCAGGTATGTGGGGGCGCAGGCCGGCAGTTTATATCTGTGGCGGGATGCTGAACTGGATGACGGACAGGGAGTGTTGGAGCGGGTAGCTGCTTTTGCACATATGGATATTGGCCGGGAAAATCGGCGTTACCAGCTTCGGCAGGGCTTGATCGGACAGGCAGCCACAGAAAATGAGATTGTTGTTGTCGGTGATGTACCGATGGGGTATCTCACTCTGGCCTCTGGCTGCGGTCAGGCAGAACCGCACAGTCTGGTGCTGGTACCTTTTTCTTTCCGGAACGAGCTGCGGGGTGTAATTGAATTAGGCTTCCTTAATCAGGTCGGCGATTCAGTCATCGGATTACTGGAAACGTTACGGGAGCCACTGGGCATTGCCTTTGAAAACGTCACTACACGAAATACGCTGAGTGTTGCGCTGAAAGATTCGCAAAACCTGTCGGAGGAGTTACAGACCCAGCAGGAAGAGTTGCGGATCATGAATGAGTCTCTGCGGTCAAAGAGCAGTGATCTTGAAGCCCAGAAAGTGGCGCTGGAACAGTCACAGAAAGATATTCAGATGAAGGCTTCTGAGCTGGAGCAGACCAGCCGCTATAAGTCGGAATTTCTGGCGAATATGTCCCATGAGCTCCGTACGCCGTTGAACAGTTTGCTGATTCTGGCCCGTTCGCTGGCCAGCAATGATGACGGTAACCTGTCTGCGGATGAGGTTGAATCAGCAGAGGTTATTCAGGATAGCGGGAAGCACTTGCTGAACCTGATCAATGACATTCTGGATCTGTCGAAAGTTGAAGCAGGCAAGATGTTAGCGAACGATGAGAACATTGAACTGACCCGGCTTATTCGCAGCCTGAATCATCGCTTTACGCCGTTGGCCACAGATAAAGGTATTGGTTTTTCGATAACCCGGGAAGCTGAAGTGCCGGAGAACTTTATCAGTGACTATGTTCGACTTGAACAGATTCTGACTAACCTGATCGGCAATGGTGTGAAGTTTACCTCCGAAGGGGCTGTCAGCGTGCGGTTCAGTTTGCAGGCTGATATGTCTGGCGAAAGCTGGCTGGCAATCGTGGTTTCTGATACTGGCGTCGGCATCGCAGAAGAGCAGCAGGAAAATGTGTTCCTGGCTTTCCAGCAGGCTGACGGGTCAACTACCCGGGAGTTTGGCGGAACAGGGCTGGGCTTATCTATCAGCCGTGAATTTGCCCGGTTGCTGGGCGGGGATATTGAATTGCAAAGTATTCCCGGTAAGGGGAGTACGTTTACGCTGAGAATTCCGGCGCGTAAGACCGTTTTACCGGTAAAGGCTGTTTCTAAAGCGCAAACTGCCACCGCCACTGAAGCCGCATTTGAGCCGGCTGATCTGTTGGAGCCTTCACTGAACATGGTGCAGGATCTCAACGAAGATGATCGTCATTGTCTTGATGAGAGCCGCCCGCTGTTTCTGATTGTTGAAGATGATCCTAAGTTTGCCAGAATTCTGTATCAGACCTGTCATCAGCAGGGTGTTCAGGCATTGGTTGCCGGCGACGGCGAAACGGGCCTGATGCTGGCCAAACAGTACCCGGTTACCGGAATTGTGATGGACTATATGCTGCCGGGTATGGATGGCGATGATGTGATCAGTCAGCTTCGGGCGGATGAAGCCACCCGGCATATCCCCGTACATGTGATGAGTGCGCTGGATAATCTGGCAGATCTGAGTCAGCGGGGAGCTGACAGCCAGTTGGTTAAGCCGGTCAGTAAGGAGCAGATTGTTGATGTCTTGCATCAGATGTACGGCGCCAGTCAGACGCAGAAATCCCGTTTACTGATTGTGGAAGATGATGCTGCAGGGAGTCTTGCACTGCAGCGGCTGCTTAAGCAGGATCAGCTGGAGCTGGATTTTGTGCATACAGGCCATGGCGCGCTGGATGCGGTTACCCGGCAAAGTTATGTGGCGATTATTCTTGATCTGGGATTGCCGGATATGACGGGGTTTGAAGTATTGAGATCGCTGAGTGATCTGCCTCAGGAAATTCTGCCACAAGTGATTGTGCATACCGGTAAAGAACTTACCAATGATGAATATCTGGAGTTGAGCCAGTACACCGATAAAATTGTTATTAAGTCGGCCCGTTCGCCGGAGCGTTTGCTGAGCGAAGTATTCCAGTTTCTCAATGATGTGGGGTCGGAGGAGCATGCGGAGGTCAGTGCTGCGGTATCGGCGCCTGTTTCTGTATCGGTGCCTCAGGTCGCAACTGTCGAAGAAAAACAGACGGATCTGTGCGGGCGGACAGCACTGCTGGTGGATGATGATATGCGTAATACCTTTGCACTGGCAAAAGTATTACGTAAGCAGAAAATGACGGTGCATATTGCGCCGAGCGGCCTTAAAGCTCTGGAATTGCTGGATGATATGGATGGTATCGAACTGGTGCTGATGGATATTATGATGCCGGAAATGGATGGTTATGAAACCATTGCCAGAATACGGGATGATAGCCGTTATACGGATTTACCGATCATAGCTCTGACGGCGAATGCCATGCCGGGCGACAGGGAAAATGTCTGCAGGCCGGCGCTGATGATTATTTGTCTAAACCAGTCGATATTGAAGAGCTGATGGTGCATATGCAGCGGTTGTTATAAATATGTCTGGCAGTCATAAAATAACGGCACGGCAACCGTTTGATGACGGGCTGCTTATGCCTGCGACTTATACTCCGCTGGAGATGGATGAGCTGGAGCTTTTGCTGGAGGCACTGTACCGCTTTTGTGATTATGATTTACGCCAATACGGGCGTCGTTCTCTGATGCGGCTGATTCAGAATGTTCTGGCAGAACACGGCCTTGAGCATGTATCTGATCTGATACCTCTGGTGGCGCATGATTTGGCGTTCCGGCGCAATGTCATCGACCGTCTCACGGTAAGTTATTCAGTAATGTTCCGTGATCCGGAGCTGTTTAAGCGACTGGAAGAAGATGTGCTGCTGTATCTGCAGTCATTCCCCGATTATCAATCTGGATTGCCGGCTGCGCTGATGGTGAAGAGGTCTATTCACTGGCGATCTTACTGGCAGAAGCCGGTTTGCTGGAGCGTACCCAGCTGTATGCGACGGATATAAGCCCCGGGGCACTCGGGAATGCCCGTTCCGGAATCTTACAGCGTCCACTGGATGTCGATGTACTCGAACGCTATAAGGCTTCAGGCGGGCGCGGGGAGTTGAGAGAGTATTTCACGCCGCTGAATGGCCAACTGAGGCTTAATGACAATCTGTTACAGCGTATCGCTTTTGAAAAACATGATTTGGTTCAGCAACCGAATCATGTATCAGCCCATCTGATCTTGTGCCGTAATGTATTTATTTACTTTGGCCATGAGCTGAAAAACAGAGTGCTGGATAAGTTGGCGGATGCGCTGGTGCCTGGTGGTTTTCTGGCGATCGGTGTGGAAGAGAGTATCAGCCTTTGCGAGTCTTACCGGCGTTTTGATATTTTAAGCCGAAAAGCAGGGCTGTTCAGGAAGAAACTGGGTTGTTGATATGGCTGCTAAGCATGAGCAACCGGCTGCTCATGCTTAGCAGCCGGTTCCCGTAAATGACTTAGTTGTCACTCATATCGCTGAACGGGTTGTCGATTTTCAGATCCACAGGGTTGGCGTAGCCTGGCAGCTGAATTTCGCTGTCGGTCATCTGCAAATCTTCGCCGGTCAGAACGTTATGATCATAGCGGTAGATAGGTTTGCTCAAGCCTTTGACGGAATGTTCATCATAGTCTTTGGCATTGGTCAGGGTTTCAGCCAGTTTATCCTGATACCGGGCCATCGCTTCTTTACCGTGACGTTTGGTCAGCATAGCGGTCGTGACTGTTGGTGACAGCATCACCGCACTGGCGTTATTGCCGCCGAATCCTTTGGAGTTCAGAATGACGGAGTCCATACCGTCGCTGCCTACCTGCATATGCTGATTGCTCAGGTGCAGGTTGCTGGCGTGAATATCGTCTGCAAATGCCGGTGTGGTGACAATGCCCGGAATAATGCCGTGTTCCCAGACACCCAGTGACAGGTTCAGCTGGTCTCCGCCGGCGGTTCCCTGAGAATGCCCCAGATAGCATTTCATAGCGGCAACTTTCCAGGCCGGAATGTTAAATGCTTTGGCGGTTTCATTGATAACGTGAGATTCAGTTACCCGGTTTTGCGGGGTGCTGGTGCCGTGAGCCTGTACGAAGCTGCGCTGGCGCAGTGAGTCTTCACCCAGCATGCTTTTACCAGGGAAGCGGCTTTGCCCATCGTAATGTAGTTACCGATGCCCGGCGCTGAAATGGATTTCTTATGGCCGTCAGCATTTACAAACACTTCCGGAATAGCTCCGTGAATCTGAGCACCCAGTTCCAGTGCAAGATCATCGCTCATCAGTAGGGTAAACTGACAGGATTCGGCAATGGTGAAACCGCAGTTATCACCAAAAGGCCGGCAAGCACGGCGATAGTCTTCATCGCTCAGTTCGCTGAGCTTATCCAGTGCCAGCAGGGCTTTATCTTCCGCCAGTGCGCCCATGGCGCGGAAACCTTCAATGATTTCCGGGGTAACAGGTGCGTCACTGCCGCCTACCAGTACGACTTTGCGGCGGCCACTGCGGATATCGTTAACAGCACTGCGCAGGTTATACAGGTAAGTTGCACAGGCGCCCAGAGCACCACCGGTTACACCGACGCTGCCAAGAATATAGGCATTGATAAAGTCAGCGGGCATCTGAGCATAGCCCAGTGGCATATTCTTTGAGGTGGTGCGTTTTCCGATAGATGGGAATTTCACCAGACCGCCAAAGCCAAGGTCATCCAGCTGTCCGATAGAGTTACTGGCATAAACGCCAATCTGGTCCGGTGCGACGGAGTCGGCAATTACCTCCCACGGAATACCGGCTGAGTTCAGCGCATCGGATGCCCCGAAAACGGTCATTTGCAGGTTGCGCGGATGGTTACGGGACTGATACAGGGTACCGGGTTTAAAGCCTGTCGGTAACTGGCCGGCAGTGCGTACCTGGGCACCGCGGGTGTCCGGTAAAATTGTATTCAGTTCGCCGCTGAAAGTGACTTCAACCTGATTGGCATTGAGTTCTGTAACCTGCCAGTTTTCCGGTATCTGCTGTGGCATTTGCCGCTTACGCAGTGTAAAAGTCACGGTTTCAGATGTATTCAGCTTGGCTGGCTGGTTGAACACCACGTTGTTGATGTCAAAGCAGTCGTTTTCAATGCGGCGGATCAGGGTATTGTTTTTAACCTGTTCAGCGAGGCTTTGTGCCAGTTCTGTTACCGGGCGTTGCTTGCCTTCAGTATCAACATAATGGCCATTTTCAAATCCGGCCAGCCCCATCAGTGTTGCCAGATCTAATAATGTTTCTGCACGGCTCGTCTCATCCAGCTCGTCAAGCACGAGGCGACGATAACCATGGTGAAAGGAACTGCGACCGGCCGGGCTGATGCCGCCGAAACCTACAATAACCGGGAGTTGAGACAAGGGACTTTCCTCGGAACAGAATCTTACAAATATATTAACGAACGATTCTATAAGTTGTGACCCGTACTGACTAGGGGATAGACGGGGAATTTTCATAAACTCAGTAATTATTCATATTCCCTGACTATAATTTTTAGCATTCCGGCAGATGTACATGTTTTTACATCCGGCATGATAATTTGAGGAAAAGATGCTGAATTATTTGCGTTGGCCGGAGTCACAGCCTGTGGCGTAGCCGGTTGGTCCGGCAATAAAGAATGTTGAGGTATATTTATGAAGAAATTAACTGTCCTTGCCTGTGCGCTGGTTTTAGCCGGTTGTCAGACGCTGGATCCGTATACGCAGGAACAAAAACCGGTAATGCGACTAAAGGTGCCGGCATTGGTGCATTGGCCGGTGCTGTATTAGGGGCGGCTGTTTCCAGTAAGAGTGACCGTACCAAAGGTGCCATTACCGGTGCGCTGGTGGGCGGCGCTGTTGGCGGCGGTATCGGTTACTATATGGATCAGCAGGAGATGTTATTACGTCAGGAGCTGGAAGGTACCGGTGTACGGGTTGAGCGGGTTGGTGATGAAATTCGTCTGATTATGCCGGGTAATATTACCTTTGCTACTGATTCTTACACTATTGCACCGGGCTTTAATGGCGTGCTGGGGTCTGTGGGTAAGGTATTGGTTAAGTTCGATAAAACAATTGTGAATGTAGATGGTTTTACCGACAGCACCGGTTCTGCTCAGTACAACCAGGAGCTTTCTGAGCGTCGGGCAGCATCTGTTGCTCAGTATCTTGCCAGCACCGGGGTTTCAGACTTGCGGCTGCAGGCCCGTGGCTATGGTGAACGTTATCCTGTTGCCAGTAATGATACTGCGGCGGGACGTTCTCAGAACCGCCGGGTAGAAGTTCAGATTCGTGGTACACAGCAGTAAGTCATTGCTGAATCGCTGAGGTAAAAGCCGGAGCTGTTTCTCAACAGCGCCGGCTTTTTGTGTCTGTATGTTGCTGTGTTTCAGTGGGTAATAACCACATCATCTGGCTGAATATTGTAGGTAGAGCCTTCCTGAGTCAGGCGGCCGACAGAGAAAAACGGCTGCACATCTGTCACGGTAATGCTGCTCTGGGTGTTGGTCAGCTGAACGTTTTCACTGAGACCGTTGGTGTAGAAGCTGGACTTCCGGTAAACGCTGAGCCGGTCTCCGACATTGATACCCGCCTGTGAGCCAGCGTTGAACCAGATGAAGTTGCCATCGGTCTGGGTGATGCTGGCGGCAAAGGGTTTGCAGCGTAACTCTGTCTGAATATCGTCGGTGATCTGACTGATCAGAAGTCGGGTCTGAGTGCCGTAATCCTGTTTCCAGTATGCCGCGCTGGCGAAGCCTATTTTGGCTTCCGGAGCCAGATTCCAGCGACCTGCCATGACGTACTGCTTATTAAATAACAAAGCCCCGCTGAAGCCGTCATGGATAAACACATCCACAACCAGATTGCGTAAATGGCGTTTGCTGCGGTAATCCTGACGGTTATAAAAATCTACCAGTATGTTGCGCTTGAGGGCGATTGTGTCCGGATCGTGCATGGTCATATCACGGATGACGCCGGAGACAACGTACTGCACATCTAATTGCTGAATTTCCTGTAGTACTGTTGAAATAGCCCCTGCTGAGAGCTGTCTGGAAGGGGCGGTCAGTAATTCGGGGTGCATGGTCAGAAGGCCGGCGTTACGGGCGGTCAGGCTGGTGTTCTCATTGATGTCATTGGTCAGCTGAGTACTGAATCCTGACTGGATATTTTCCAGTGAACCCAGGATTGCCTGGGTGGGGGTCAGCAGTGGAAATGCTGTAATTGCCAGTGACTTCATATAACCCTGGCTGCGGGTGCCGTTTTTACAGTCTGCTTCGTATTCAACGTTAGCCCGTATTCTGACGTGCAGTGTCTGGTTGCGGATGACTTCATCAATGATTTCGATGTCATTTACCTGCCCCAGGGTTTTGATTTGCATGTTATCGATACTGAGTACGCCATCGGTGACTTTCTGGGTACTGCTGACGAAGACGCTGGCCTGTAATGCTGCCTGTTGGGAGGCATTGCGGATTGCATTTCGGCGGGCAGAGTCAAGGTCGCCGTCGAAAATCATTGATTGCCCCTGAGCTTCAACCGTAATCGCAGTGCTGAGGGATGAAAATGCCAGTAAGCAGGCGGTAAAAATTACGCGTAACAGATTAAACATAAGCTTCGGGTCACCGATACAGTACATATATGCGTAGAGAATATGTCATTCAGGTGGATAAGATAGCATTCTCTGCAGAAAATTATGGTAATTTATCCAGACTGCATTATAGGTCTTACCTGTGACTATACAGATGTGACTTTAGCAGTTTCCTGAAAGCGTATAATGGCAGATGTGATCAGCTGATGAAATATTTACGACAACTGGGTGTAGCTTTGATAATCATCGGGATAACCGGCTGTTCGGCACCCCGGAATGAGACTGTGAAAATCCAGCTCGACAGTATCAGTCCGGAAGCGGCTCAGACATTACGTGAAACGCAGACTGAGGCCGTGAAGGCTGAGCGGGCAGCCCTGACACGGGAAGTCGTTATGGTCGATACGGTTTCTAACGGTGCTGATGCGATGAGCGAAGTGGTTGCCCAGATGGCGGTTCAGATTGATTCCGGGCTGGCGAAGAACCGAGTGAAAAACTGCCGATTGCAATTCTGCCTTTCAAAAATCTTGACGGTAACACGACCCCGGCAGGACTGGGAGAGCGGCTCAGTGAGAGTATGATTTTCCAGCTGCAGCAGCATGGTTATAACCTGGTGGATTATCGGGCGGTGAGCCTGAATACGACGCTGAAGAATCCGCTGTCCCGGGATAATCTTTCATCAATTCGTAACCGTTTCCGAATTCACTTTATTCTGACCGGCACTTATGCCCGTCATCCGGATGGTCTGGTGATCAATGCCCGGGTCCTTGATACCACGACCCGGCAGGTGATGGCGACCGGGCAGTCCCATGTGTCTGTTGCCCGCCTGGAAGGTGAAATTCCCGGCTATGATCCGCTGGCCAGTGATGCTGCCGGTATGATTATCGAAAATGGTCAGGGAGAGCGCAATGACCACGATTGCTGCAAAGTTATACCGGATTTTGCTGGTAGCGATATTTAGTATTTCGCTGGCCGGTTGTGAAACCTTTGTTGAGTCGACTAAGGATATTGTCAGTGCCCTGCCTGATATACCGCCGCGGGTTGATGATACGCCGTTGCCGCCGGACTGGGTGCAGGTGACAGGCTATGCGCCGATCAGTTTGCAGTCGGGGCTGAACCGTCAGCACAAAATTCTTAACGCGATTAAGGCGTCAAAGCTTGATGCGTACCGTGAGTTGACAGCTGTTGTTCATGGTCAGCACCTGGCGGGCAGTACGTCCGTACAGGATATGATTTTACAGAGTAATTCGTTTCAGGGGCTGTGGCCGGTATTATCCGGGGCCCGGGTGGTGAAGAGTTATCCGGTTCAGGATGATGTCTATGCCACAATTCTGGAAGTGGATCTGAATCAGTTACAGCGGGCATGGCGGGATAGCCAGTAACTGTTTGTAATTAAAAGGGCATGAAATCATGCCCTTTTTGTGCCTGATTGTTTTTATTCAGGTTTCTGAACTTTTTCAAATGCAGCCAGCTGTTCCGGGGTGGCTTTTTCTGGTGGTTGGCTTTCCATTCAGCATACGGCATGCCGTAAACCTGTTCGCAGGCATCTTCGTAGCTCATTTCAATGCCTTGCTCATCAGCTGCAGCTTTATACCATTTAGACAGGCAGTTACGGCAGAAGCCAGCCAGAATCATCAGGTCAATATTTTGTACGTCTTTACGGCTGTCGAGGTGCTTAACAAGACGGCGGAAGGCAGCTGCTTCCAGTTCAGTTTGTTGTTGCTTATCCATGTTTATTCCTTACATCGGCCTGCCGTAACCGGCAGGCTGGGTTATTGTTCGGCCTGAATGTGTTCATCCAGTTGTTGGCAGATATCTTTTTGCAGTGCATCACACAGGGTTTCGTCAGTCAGAGGGTTGCCCTGTATATCGCTGATAAAGAAGTAGTCTTCCACCCGTTCGCCAATGCTGGCGATTTTAGCTTTGCGCACTGAAATTCCGTGGGTCATAAATATTCGTCCCAGGCGGGCAAGTAACCCAGGCCGGTCCGGTGTCATGACTTCCAGAGTGGTGAGCTGGCTGTCGGTATCATTCAGAATATTGACCCGTGTGGGGTTGGCGAAGAGTTTCAGTTGGCGGGGAATGCGCCGGTGAATAATGTTCGGGTACTCTTCCGGGTTGTTGAGTGCATTCACCAGGCTTTGCTGAATATAGTCCAGATGGGCGGCGTTATCTGTCAGTGGCTGGTTGTCTGCAGTCAGCACAGTGTAGGTGTTCAGTGTCTGGTTGTTATCGGCAACCATGATGCGGGCATCCTGAATGTTCAGATTCAGCTGATCCAGTGCAGATGCTGCCGCCGCAAACAGGTTTGGCTGGTCGCGCATGTAGATAAATACTTCCGTAGCCCCTTCAAATGACCGCCGCGAGGTCTCGTGCATCTTAACCAGTGGCAGGTCGGACTCACCGTGTTCCAGAATGGCACGGGTTTGCCAGGCAATGTTGAGGGCCTGTTCACGCAGGAAGTAATCATCACCCAGGTGTTCCCAGAAGTTGAGTACTTCCATACCGCCACAGCCGTTACGTTGCAGTTGTACCATCGCTTCATGCTGGGTTTGTTCGATCCGGTCTTCCCGGTTGATCGGGTTTTCCAGCCCCCGTTGCAGGGCGATTTTTGTATCCGAGTACAGTTGGCGAAGCAGTGCCGCACGCCAGCTGTTCCAGAGTGTATGATTGGTGGCGTTGATGTCAGCGACGGTCAGTATGTAAAGGTGATCCAGGTGGTCCAGGTCACGCACCTGTTTTGCAAAGTGCTGAATCACGTCCGGATCAGAAATGTCTTTACGCTGCGCAGTCATCGACATTAACAGATGGTTGCGGACCAGCCAGGTGACCAGGTGGGTGTCCCATTTACCAAGGTGGTGCCGTTCGCAGAAAAGTTTGACGTCCTCTGCCCCCAATTCGGAGTGATCGCCGCCACGGCCCTTCCCTATATCGTGATAAAGTCCGGCAATATATATCAGTTCAATTTTAGGAATCTGATTAATGATCCTGTGTGCAACCGGGAATTTTTCACTGTTATCCGTATGCCGGAACTGGCGCAGTTTCTGAATGACCTTGAGTGTGTGGGCATCAACGGTATAGATGTGGAACAGGTCGTGCTGCATCTGGCCGATAATTTCGCCAAATTCAGGCAGGTAGCGTCCCAGTATGCCGAAGCGGTTCATGCGCTTGAGCTCAGTGGAAACTTTCAGGTTACCCCGCAGTAATTCCATGAACAGTGAAATGTTGCGGATGTCCTTACGGAAATCATCATCTATCCGGTGACGGTTGTTCAGGATCAGCCGGATGGTAGAAGCCCGTACCCCTTTAATCTGCTCGTTTTCTGCCAGCAGGACGAACAGTTCCATCATGGCAAAGGATGGTGTTCAAAAACGCTCGGGTAGGCAGCTTTGATGTAGCCGTTATGCAGGTTAAAGCGTTTGTTGAGAGGCTCGATTACCTGTTCTTCACCGACACTGAGGATCACTTCATCAAAATACTGTAGCAGCATGTTGTTGAATTCGGACATGGTTTTGGCGACGCGGTAGTACTTCACCATGAACTGTTCAACGGCCAGTGCGCCATCCTGATCTTTATAGCCAAAGAGGTCTGCCAGTGTCCGCTGGTGGTCAAATAGCAGGCGGTCTTCCCGGCGCTTGCAGTGCATATGCAGCGCATACCGAACGGTCCAGAGGTAGCGTTCGCCTTTCTCGAGGGTGTCCAGCTCTGACTCGGTAACGAAACCGTGATCCACCAGATCATGTATAAAGGTGGTGCCGAAGTGTCTTTTGGCTACCCAGCCAATGGTCTGCAGGTCTCGCAGGCCGCCGGGTGAGGTTTTTAAGTTTGGCTCAAGATTGTATTCGGTGTCGTTCGTCTTATCGTGGCGGCTTTTCTGCTCCTCGATCTTGGCAAGATAGAATTCTTTGTCGCTCCAGGCGCCGGAAGTAACCCGGTGAAAAATCTTGTCATGCAGGTGTTGGTTGCCGGTAATAAGACGGGATTCGATCAGGTTGGTGGCAATGGTGATGTCTTTTTCTGCTTCCTGATAGCACTCTTCCAGGGTGCGGACGCTGGAGCCAATATCCAGATTGATGTCCCAGAGAAGGGTAAGAAAACCGCTGATGCTGGCTTGCATCTGCTCATCTTCTGTCTCATCGAGCAGGATAAGTAAATCTACATCTGAGTGAGGGTGCAGTTCTCCGCGGCCGTAACCTCCGACAGCGATGAGTGCGAAGCCATCGTTATCGGGCCAGTCAAAAGGTTCCAGGCCTGCAGTAACAACTGATCTACCAGCCAGGCGCGACCATAGATCAGTTTCCGGATGTCCTCTCCTGAATAAAGCGCTCATCCATCAGGGCCCGCGCTTTTTAAGGGTTTGTTTGAAAGCGACTATTGGCGACGGTGCCGCCGCCAGTTCTTCGCTGAATTCGGCTGCGCAGAACAGTGTTTCATCCGCAGCGAAAAGAGTGTCGGACATCTTTAAGCCTGTGTCAGGTTTGTATTCAGAAGTTTTCTTCCTGACGCTTGGTCAGTACTTCATAACCATCTGCTGTGACCAGAATTGTATGCTCCCACTGGGCAGATAAGCGTTTGTCGACGGTTTCAACCGTCCAGCCATCCCGTTTCAGAAGCTTAACGTGACGCTTACCGGCATTGATCATTGGTTCAATGGTGAAGATCATGCCTTCTTCCAGTGTGACGCCGGTGCCGGCTTTGCCGTAGTGAAGTACCTGAGGGTCTTCGTGGAAGCCTTCGCCGATGCCGTGTCCGCAGTACTCGCGAACCACTGAGTAGTGGTTGGATTCGGCATGCTGCTGAATGACATGGCCGATATCGCCAAGCTGTGCGCCGGGTTTAACCAGTTCCATTGCTTTATACAGACATTCCTGAGTGATTTTGGCCAGACGTTCTGCATGGGGCTGGGCTTTACCAACAAAAAACATTTTGCTGGTATCGCCGTGGTAACCATCTTTTATGACGGTGATATCAATGTTGATCATATCGCCGTTTTTGAGTGCCTTATCGTTAGGGATACCGTGGCATACCACGTGGTTAACCGATGTGCAGATGGATTTCGGGAAACCGTGATAGTTCAGTGGCGCAGGAATCGCCTGCTGCTCATTGACGATGTAATCATGACAGATCTGATTGATTTCATTGGTTGTGACGCCTGGTTTAACATAAGGCCCAATCATTTCCAGTACTTCCGCCGCCAGGCGGCCGGCCACCCGCATTTTTCGATGGCGTCGGCTGTCTTAATTACTATGCTCATATATACCCTTAAACTGTATTGGCTGGGACGGTGTTGAGAGTTGTTTGTCCGTAAATTGTACGGGAACTCTCTTATATAGTCTGAGCGTCGCATTGTAGCGAATTAAGCGCTTAAGAACAAAACAAGCACTTCAAAATATGCTTGGTTTATGGTATAAATCCGCCCGCAAATTTGCGCAGCTGTTGCCGGTAATCCCGGTACTGCCCGTAAATTATAAATAATCCACACATGTACCGACACATTGCCTTGGGTGCCGCTTGCGGTTGGGGATGGGGTGCATGGAGGTCTAACCTAATATTAGGAATTTTGAAAATGGCACAAGTTACAATGCGTGACCTGCTGAAAGCAGGTGTTCACTTCGGTCACCAGACCCGTTACTGGAACCCTAAAATGGGTAAGTACATCTTTGGTGCTCGCAACAAGATCCATATCATCAACCTGGAGCACACTCTGCCTGCTCTGAATGGTGCGCTGGATGTTGTTAAAGGTATGGCTGGTAACAAGAACAAGATCCTGTTCGTTGGTACTAAGCGTGCTGCAAGCAAGTGCATCAAAGAAGAAGCAACCCGCTCTGGTATGCCGTACGTAAACCACCGCTGGTTAGGTGGTATGCTGACTAACTACAAGACTATCCGTCAGTCTATCCGTCGTTTCCGTGATCTGGAAGCACAGAGCCAGGACGGTACTTTTGCTCAGCTGACCAAGAAAGAAGCTCTGATGCGTCAGCGCGAAATGGAAAAGCTGGAGCGTTCTATCGGCGGTATCAAGGATATGGGTGGTCTGCCAGACGCACTGTTTGTTGTTGACGTTGATCACGAGCGTATCGCTATCAACGAAGCAAACAAGCTGGGTATTCCTGTTATCGGTATCGTTGATACTAACAGCAACCCAGACGGCGTTGACTACGTTATCCCAGGTAACGATGATGCTCTGCGCGCTATTCAGATCTACGTTAAAGCTGTTGCTGATGCGTGCTCTGAAGGTAGCGAAGCGACTGCTGCTGACAAAGGCGAATTCGTCGAAGTTGAAGAGCAGAACGAAGCTGCTGAGTAATCAGGCTGTAAGCGGCCGGGAACTATAATGTCCGGGCTCGCGAGAGGGAGCGGTAAGCTCCCTTTTTCAATGTGAATTTAAAAGTTTGTGTACGGGGTACAATTAAATGGCAAACTTCTCCGCTAAGCAGGTAAAAGAACTGCGCGATCGTACCGGTCTGGGTATGATGGAGTGTAAGAAAGCATTGGCTGCTGCCGATGGTGATGTTGACAAGGCTATCGAAGAGCTGCGTAAAGCTTCAGGCATGAAGGCTGCTAAAAAGCTGGCCGTACTGCTGCTGAAGGTGTTGTGGTTGTTCAGGTTGCTGAAGACAGCAGCTACGCGCTGGCTGTTGAAGTTAACTCTGAAACTGACTTCGCTGCCCGTGACGAAAACTTTGCTGCGTTCTGTCAGACTGTTCTGGCTAAAGCGTTCGCTGAAAAGCAGACTGACGTTGAAGCACTGATGGCTGGTGAACTGAGCGAAGCCCGTGACGCACTGGTTCAGAAAATCGGTGAGAACATCGGTGTTCGTCGCATCATGCTGGTTGAAGGTGACGTAGTATCTGCATACGTGCACGGTACCGGTAACCTGGCTGCGCTGGTGTCTCTGAACGGCGGTAACGCTGAGCTGGCTAAAGACGTTGCAATGCACGTAACTGCTGTTAACCCACAGGTTGTTAACAAAGAAGACATGCCTGCTGATGTTGTTGCTAAGGAAAAAGAAATTATCCTGGCGCAGCCTGATATGGCAAGCAAGCCGGCTGAAATCGCTGAGAAGATGGTTGTTGGTCGTATCAACAAGTTCTTATCTGAGAACAGCCTGTCTGAACAGCCTTTCGTTAAGAACCCAGACGTAAAAGTTGGTCAGCTGGTTAAAGATGCAGGCGCAAGCGTTGCTTCTTTCGTGCGTATCGAAGTAGGTGAAGGTATTGAAGTCGAGAAGAAAGACTTCGCTGATGAAGTTGCTGAGCAACTGAAAGGCTAATACCTGCCTGCTAATGGATTGCTCATCTTTTCAGGTGCGCAATCCATTTTTTTCTTGTTACACTGCTTCTAATTTCAGTCTTGGTGGAGACGCAATCAATGTCGGCCTCGAGTCAGCCTTCCAAAAATTTAAACGTATTCTTTTAAAACTCAGCGGCGAAGCCCTTATGGGCGATGAAAACTTCGGTATTGATCCGCAAGTTCTGAATCGTATGGCGCTGGAAATTGGCCAGTTGGTAGGTATTGGTGTTCAGGTTGGTATGGTTATCGGTGGTGGTAACCTGTTTCGCGGTGCTGCACTGAGCGCTGCCGGTCTGGACCGGGTGACCGGTGACCACATGGGTATGCTGGCTACCGTAATGAATGCTTTGGCAATGCGTGATGCTCTGGAGCGTTCAAACATCAAAACCCGGGTTATGTCGGCGATTCCGATGACCGGTGTGGTTGATGATTATGATTTCCGTAACGCAGTGCGTTACCTGAATCAGGGCGATGTGGTAATTTTCTCTGCCGGTACCGGTAATCCTTTCTTTACGACGGATTCTGCTGCCTGTCTGCGGGGAATCGAAATTGGCGCAGATGTCGTGATTAAAGCAACCAAAGTTGATGGTGTTTATACGTCTGATCCGGTGAAAGATCCGACTGCACGACGTTACCGTCACCTGAGCTTTGATGAAGCAATTGAAAAACAGTTAGGTGTAATGGATCTGACGGCTATCTGTCTGAGCCGTGACCATGATATGCCGCTGCGTGTGTTTAATATGAATAAGCCTGGCGCCCTGGCAAATCTGATTGTTGGCGGCGATGAAGGCACCGTGATCGATAATAATGAGACGGTAGGAGATAAGTATGCTGAATGAGATTGCTCAGGATGCTCAAGAGCGGATGCAAAGAGCCTGGAAGTACTGGCGAATAACCTGAAAAAGATTCGTACCGGCCGTGCGCACCCAAGTATTCTGGACACTGTAACTGTGTCTTATTATGGCTCTGATGTTCCGCTGAGCCAGGTAGCTAACATTTCTGTTGAAGATGGTCGTACTCTGTCTATTTCTCCGTGGGAAAATAATCTGGCCCCGGAAATTGAAAAGGCGATCATGAAGTCTGATCTGGGTCTGAATCCTTCTTCAGCAGGTGCTGTTATTCGTGTACCAATGCCGATGCTGACAGAGGAAACCCGTAAAGGTTATATCCGTCAGGCGCGTCAGGAAGCGGAAAAAGGCCGTGTATCTGTACGTAACGTTCGCCGTGATGCTAACGGTGATCTGAAGGATCTTCTGAAAGAAAGGAAATCACCGAAGACGATTTGCGTCGCGGTGAAGATCAGATTCAGAAGTTAACGGATAAGTTCATTGCCGATGTGGATAAGCTTCTTGAAGAGAAAGAAGCGGATCTGATGGAAATCTGATAGGGATATGCCCGGCACCATTGTTAAGTGGTGTCGGGTGCTTTGTTGATGGCTGAAAAACTTCATCTTAGCCTTCCGGAAGGGAAGGTTGTGCCGCGGCATATTGCAATTATTATGGATGGCAATAATCGCTGGGCAAAAACACAGGCGTGTCAGTCTGTCTGGTCATAAAGCAGGTGTTGCCAGTGTCCGCAGTGTTATTGAAGGCTGTGTGGAGCTGGGTGTTGAAGCACTTACTCTGTTTGCTTTCAGTAGCGAGAACTGGCAGCGGCCGGCGCTTGAAGTAAAAGGGCTGATGGAGCTTTTGCATGGGCTCTTGATCGTGAAGTCAGTAAGTTACATAAGCATAATATCCGGCTGCGTATTATTGGTGACAAGTCCCGTTTCAGCCAGAGCTTGCAGGATAAAATTGCAAAGGCGGAAGCCCAAACAGCCGGTAATACCGGGCTTGCGCTGAATATTGCTGCCAATTACGGTGGTCGCTGGGATATTACACAGGCTTGTCAGCAGCTTGCGAAAGCATGTGCTGACGGGCAGCTGAATCCTGCAGATATTACTGAAACAATGCTGGGTGAATATATTAATCTGGCTGATGTTCCTGCCCCTGATTTGTGTATCAGAACGGCAGGAGAGCAGCGGGTAAGTAATTTTCTGATATGGCAGATGGCCTACAGTGAGTACTATTTCAGTGACTTGTTGTGGCCGGATTTTGATAAGTATGCATTGGTTCATGCCATTGAAAGTTACTTGGGCCGGGAGCGACGTTTCGGCAAAACAAGCGAACAATTAGAGTCTGAGAATGCTTAAACAACGATTGATTACCGCCCTGATTTTAGCTCCGTGTGCATTAGCTGGGCTGTTTTTCCTTTCGTTCGATCTTTTCAAGCTGTTTACCTGTGTAATCGTTTTATTTGCGGCCTGGGAATGGGCTGATCTTTCAGGTGTGCCGTCTGCAAGTGCGCGGGTGGCATACTCCTCTTTGTTGCAGCCTGTATAGCGCTGGTGGACTACAGCCTTCCGGTTGAACACTTTAAAGACTTTATGCTGCCGACTGTTTTGTTCTGGATAATGGCGTTGTTCTGGGTGCTTAGGTTCCCTGTTGTCAGAGGCTGGCAGTCCAGTTGGCAACGTATGATTATCGGCTTGCTTGTTCTGGTGCCCAGTTGGATGGCGCTGGTAAGTATTCGTCAGCATCCAGATGGCAGTGTGTTTCTGCTTATGCTCCTGTTGCTTGTATGGGGAGCGGATATCGGTGCATATTTTGCCGGTAAGACCTGGGGGCGTAAAAACTTGCGCCTAAGGTGAGCCCGGGTAAAACCATGGCGGGCTTCTGGGGTGGTATCGGTAGCTGCGTTCTGATTGCTGTTGGTTTTGTTGTTTATCTGGATTTTTCTGCACTGGATGGTTTCTATCTGATTGTGCTTTCTGTCATTGCTGGTCTTGCATCGGTATTGGGTGATCTCTTTGAGAGTATGCTTAAGCGTCAGCGGGGCATTAAAGACAGCAGCAAGTTATTGCCTGGGCATGGCGGTGTGCTTGATCGTATCGATAGTATTACCGCTGCGGCACCGATGTTTGTTCTGGGTGTGCATGTGCTGACTACTGTGTAATTCAGGGAGTCAGATCTATGGATTTCTTTACCACTGTTCTTGCGATGATTGTTACCCTGGGAATCTTGGTGACAATCCATGAGTACGGTCATTTCTGGGTCGCAAGGCGTTGCGGCATTAAAGTACTTCGTTTTTCTGTTGGGTTTGGTAAACCGCTGGTGCGCTGGCGGGATAAGCTGGATACTGAATACGTTATTGCCGCTATTCCTTTGGGCGGTTATGTGTCAATGCTTGATGAGCGTGAGGGCGATGTGCCAGAGTCTCTCAAGTCACAAGCTTTTAATCGTAAAACGGTCTGGCAGCGTTTTGCTGTCGTTGTAGCAGGGCCGTTAGTCAATCTTATCTTTCCTGTCTTTGTTTACTGGGCGCTGTTTCTTTCCGGTATCAGTGCTGTTGTGCCTGTGGTCGGATCCGTTAAGCCACAAAGTATTGCGGAAGTAGCCGGGGTTATGCCTGGCGGTGAAATTGTTGCGGTTGACGGTTATGAAACCCAGACATGGGATGACATTAATCTGCGACTGGCGGCCCGTATTGGCGATGAGGCAATAGTGCCGATGGAAGTACGGTACGAATCGCAGCAAACCAGCAAAAGCTACGATCTTGATTTGCGTGATTGGCAGCTGGATCTTGAAACAGAGAGTCCGCTGAGCTCTGTTGGTCTTGAAGCGTACCGGCCGAAGGTGCCTGTTGTGATCGGCCGGGTTGAGCCTTCCGGTCAGGCTGAACTGAGTGGGCTACAGGTCGGTGATGAAGTTGTGCGCGTGAACGGTGTGCCTGCCGGTATGTGGGAAGACTTTGTTGCGCTGATTCAGAAGAGTGCTGGTCAGGAATTGCAGCTGGAGGTTGTACGGAACGACGATGTAATCTTGTTGTCCATTATTCCGGCGGAAAACGCTGGGAGAACGGTGAGGTTACGGGTTATATCGGTGCGGGCGTTCAGCCTGTTGAGTGGCCGGAAGAAATGCACCGTGTAGTCCAGTACGGCGTATTTGAGTCGGTTGAGCACGCAGTGCGAAAAACCTGGCAAATGATCACCCTGACCCTTGATTCTATTTGGAAAATGCTTGAAGGCATCTTATCGGTAAAAACTTGAGTGGACCGATAACCATTGCTAAAGTGGCAGCTGCCTCAGCGGCATCGGGTATCGAAACCTTTGCCAGCTTTCTGGCATATCTGAGTATTAGCCTGGGTATTTTAAATTTGTTACCGATCCCAATGCTGGACGGCGGGCATCTGGTGTACTACTGCATCGAAATGATTCGGGGCAGACCGGTGTCGGAAAAAGTGCAGGCAGTCGGATTAAGGCTGGGTATGGCTGTACTGTTTACCTTGATGGGAGTCGCGATCTTTAATGATCTCATGCGGCTTTAATAACCAAAATAACGACGAAAAGAAGTGGTTCATGAAACGCAGATTCGGAGTTCTGTTTTCCCTGGCTTTGTTTGCATTTGGTGCGCAGGCAGAAACATTCACAGTAGAAGATATTCGTCTTGAGGGGATTCAACGGGTAGAGCCGGGAGTGGCTTTACGCTATTTCGCAATAGACTCAGGTGAACAGGTAGACAGTGCTGAACTGGCCAGTGCGACGCGTCGTTTATTTAAAACCGGATACTTTGAAGATATTCAGCTGGAGCGTGACGGTAACGTTCTGGTGTTACGGGTAAAAGAGCGCCCGGCGGTTAGTCTGATTCGTCTTGAAGGTAACAGTGTTATTGATGACGAAGCACTGCTGGCAGGCCTGGAACAAACCGGTTTGAAGGAAGGTGATGTATTCAAGCGGGCAACGCTGGATCAGATCCGTCAGGATTTGTTGCGCCTTTATGTTGGTCGTGGGCGTTACGGTGCGGATATTGAGACTGAAGTTGAACCTCTATCCGGTAACCGGGTTGCGCTGAACATTAATGTGACGGAAGGTAAGGTCGCAACGATTCAGCACATCAATATTGTTGGTAACACCGTTTTTGAAGAAGAAGAGCTGACCGATCTGTTCAGTCTGAAACTGCCTGGTTTCTGGTCGTTCTTCACAAAAAGTGGTCGTTATGCCCGTGAAAAATTGTCCGGAGATCTTGAACGTTTGCGTTCATTTTACCTGGATCGCGGCTATGTGAATTTTAATATTGATTCAACACAGGTCTCTGTATCACCGGATAAAAAGCACATATTCATCAGTATTAACATTACTGAAGGTGATCAGTACAGCGTCAGCAGTGTTGATGTTACCGGTGATCTGGTGGTGCCTAAAGAAGAGCTGATGGCGGCCCTGACGATCAGTGAAGGAGAAATTTTCTCCAGAGAAAAGTAACGACCTCCCAGACAGCAGTAGAACGTAAACTGGGTGATCAGGGATATCTGTTTGCCAATGTAAGCCCTGTGCCGGAACTGAATGAAGACGATAAGACAGTTGCACTGCGTTATTTTGTAGCACCTGGTAAGCGTACCTATGTTCGCCGGATTAACATTACCGGTAATACCGGGACTTCCGATGAAGCAGCTCGCCGGACGATTACTCAGATGGAAGGTGCACTTGCATCTTCAGAAAAGATCGAGACCTCGAAAGGGCGTATAGAACAGACAGGGTATTTCCAGTCAGTAGATGTGGAAACAGTCCCTGTACCGGGCACTGATGATCAGGTGGATCTCAACTATGTTCTGGAAGAGCAGAACTCAGGAAGCTTAACTGCAGGTATTGGTTTCTCCCGTACGTCCGGTCTGATTCTGAACCTGGGGCTACGGCAGGATAACTTCCTGGGATCCGGTAAGCAGGTCGGTATCAATGTTGAGAAATCTGATACCCGTAAAGAACTGTCATTCAGTTATTTAGATCCATATTATACGGTTGATGGTGTAAGCCGCGGGTTTAACTTCTTTTTCCGGGAAAGAAACTTCACTAACAGTAACGTCAGTGATTACCTGACAGATGAGATTGGCGCGCGGGTAAACTTTGGCTATCCGATTGACGACTTCCAGCGTATTAATTTCAGTGTCGGGGCTGAGCAGGTTGATCTGAAAACTAACGGCAGCAATACCGCTCAGGAAGTATTTGATTTCATCGAAAAAGAAGGTGATAGCTACCTGAATTTCACGACTTCATTGCGCTGGACTGAAAACAAACTGAACCGCCGTGTATTCCCAACCCGGGGTACTTATCAGAGTGCTGAGTTAACTGTAGCCATTCCGGGCAGTGATCTGACGTACCATTCAGAGCGTTATGAGTATAAGTGGTATAAGCCGCTGGATAGTGTAGAAGACTGGATTATCTCTGCAAGAGGCCGTTTAGGTTATGCCGGTTCGCTGGGGATAATGATTATCCGTTCTACCGGAACTACTTCAGCGGTGGTCTGACGTCAGTTCGTGGTTTTAAGACCAATACGCTGGGGCCGCGGGACAGCCAGAATGATGCGTTCGGTGGTAACGTGCAGATCGATGGTAGTGTTGAACTGATTGTTCCGGCACCGTTTATTAAAGACTCATCTTCTATCCGTACGCTGGTGTTCTTCGATATCGGTAACGTATTCCAGACTGAGTGCCTGGCCGGTAGTACGAACTGTGATTCGGGTATTGAGTTTGATGAGCTGCGTTATTCAGCGGGTATTGGTTTCAGTTGGCTAACACCGGTGGGACCGCTGTCATTTGCACTGGCGCAGCCTCTGAACTCAAGTCCGGGGATGATGAGCAGACATTTGAATTTGCACTGGGCCGGACTTTCTAAGGAGAAAGTGATGAATATTTTTAAAACGATGGGGCTGGTTGTTGCACTGGGTCTGAGTTCATCGGCCATGGCAGATAAAGTTGCCACACTGAGTGTGCAGCAGGCGTTACTGAGCAGTCAGGCTGCGGAAGCATTCCGTCAGAAAATGACAGAAGAATTCAAGCCGCAGGCGGCACAGTTAGCTGAACTGGAAAGTCAGGTTAAGCAGATGCAGGGTGACCTGCAAAGTGCGCAGGCAGCGGGTGCCAGTCAGGCTGATTTGCAACAGAAGAATCTGCAGTTCCAAAAGTTGGTGACCGAGTATCAGCGTCAGGGACAGGAAATGCAGTTACAACAGCGTGAGCGAGAGCAGGCTTTTTAAAGAAAATGCGTCCACGTCTGGATGCTGTCATCCGTGACATGATTGAAAAAGGCGGTTACGACGTTGTGATTAACAAACAGTCCACAATTTATGCCAAGCCTGAGCTGGATATCACAGCAAAGGTTGTTGAATTACTGAACAAGCAATAAGTTGGCTGTGTCGGGTTTGCAGTATTCACTACAAGAGTTAGCAACATATCTGAATGCAACGCTTGAAGGCGGCGAGGCGGAAATTACTGGCCTAGCAACTCTTGAGCATGCGGACGCTAGGCATCTTACGTTTTTCACAGTGCAAAACCCCGTTATTTGCAACAGTTGAAAAATGCCGTGCAGGTGCGGTATTAGTCAGTGAAGAGCATAAAGCTCTGGTGCCGACTGCTTGCCTGATTGTAGACGATCCTTATATTGCGTATGCCAGGGTTAGTCGCTTATTCAGCGGAGCCGATGGTGTGCAGATGGGCAGTATTGCCAGCAGTGCGGTAATAGCCCCGACAGCAACCATTGATGCGGATGTAACGATTGCGCCGAACGTTGTCATTGGTGAAAATTGTAAGATTGGCAGTGGTGTTTCTGTCGGTGCAAATACTGTACTGGGCAATGAGTGTGAGATCGGTGCAGGATCGGTTATTCAGCCGAACGTGACGTTTTATAACGACGTAAAGGTGGGTGAGGATTGCCGTATTCACAGTGGGGCAGTTCTTGGTGCCGACGGTTTTGGTTTCGCGCAGAATAACGGTCAGTGGCTGAAGATTTACCAGTTAGGTGGTGTGCGGGTCGGAAGCAGGGTGGAGATCGGTGCCGGTACAACGATCGACCGCGGAGCTCTGGATCATACGTACATTGGTGACGGTGTTATTATCGATAATCAGGTACAGATAGCACATAACGTTGTCATCGGTGATAATACCGCCATCGCTGGCTGTACTGCGGTTGCCGGCAGTACGCATATCGGTGAAGGATGTACTGTGGCAGGTGCCTGTGGTATTACCGGACATCTCGAAATTGTAGCCGGTACACATATAACGGCTATGTCGTTAGTAAGTAAGAATATTGACTCTGCCGGTGCTTATTCCTCCGGTACAGTCGCCGAGCCACATTCACAATGGAAGCGGAATGTTGTTCGTTTTCGTCAGCTTGACGATATGTCACGTAAGCTGAAAAAGTTAGAAGCAGAATTTAAGCAATACAAAGCAAAGGTTGATCCGAATGATGGATGTTAATGAGATCCGCAAATATTTACCCCACCGTTATCCTTTTTATTAGTCGACAGGGTGGTTGAACTAATACCCGGGGAATCCATCGTTGCTTATAAAAATGTTACGATTAATGAGCCTTTTTAACGGGCACTTTCCTGATCATCCGGTAATGCCTGGTGTGCTGATTGTTGAGGCAATGGCACAGGCGGCAGGTATCCTTGGTTTTAAAACCATGGATAAAACACCGCAGGACGGCTCTATTTATTACTTTGTAGGTTCTGATAAGCTGCGTTTTAAGCGTCCGGTAGTGCCAGGTGACCAGCTACAGCTGGAAGCTACAATCGTTTCAGAAAAGCGCGGTATCTGGAAATTTGATGTTAAAGCGACTGTGAACGGTGAGCTTGCAAGCTCTGCGACAATTCTTTGTGCTGACAGAAAGGTCTGAGATTGATTCATCCACAAGCAATAGTTGAGCCCGGCGCAAAGCTGGCTGACGATGTTGAAGTAGGTCCCTGGAGCTACATCGGTGCGGATGTTGAGATTGGTGCCGGGTGCCGTATAGGTCCCCATGCGGTGATAAAAGGCCCGACAAAGATGGGCAAAAATAACCGTGTGTTTCAGTTCACCAGCATTGGTGAAGACTGTCAGGATAAAAATATCAGGGTGAGCCTACAGAGCTGGTAATCGGTGATGACAACGTTTTTCGTGAAGGTTGTACGATTCACCGGGGTACTGTTCAGGATAACAGCATTACGATAATTGGCAGTGATAATCTGTTCATGGCCAATGCGCATGTGGCGCATGACTGTGTTGTGGGTAACCATAATATTATCGCGAATAATGCAGCGCTGGCCGGCCATGTTCACTTAGGGGATTATATTATCCTGGGTGGCTTTACGGCGGTGCATCAGTTTTGCCATATTGGATCATACAGTATGTGTGGTGCTGGAACTGTCGTGCTGCAGGATGTGCCTGCTTTTGTTATGTGCAATGGTAACTCGGCGAAACCACATGGTATTAACTCAGTGGGATTACGCCGTAAAGGATACAGCGATGATGCTATCCGTACGATTAAGCGCGCATACCGACTGATTTATCGCAGCGGTTTAAAACTGGATGAAGCACTGGCTGAACTGCAAAAGCTGGTTGTTGACTGTGCTGAAGTACAGCTGATTATCGATTCACTGAAATCTTCTGAGCGGGGCATAATCCGCTAATCATTTCTATGGCCGGACGTATGAAAGTTGCTGTCGTAGCCGGTGAGGCGTCAGGGGATATCCTTGGCGCCGGTCTGATCAGGGCGTTACGCCAGTCAAATCCAGATCTTGAAGTCCGCGGCATTGGTGGTGAGCTGATGCAGGCTGAAGGCTGCCATTCGCTTTATCCGATGGAGCGTTTGTCGGTGATGGGGCTGGTTGAAGTGCTAGGGCGGCTCAGAGAGCTTCTTAATATCCGTAAGCAACTGACACAGCAACTCACTGACTGGCAGCCAGACGTCTTTATTGGCATAGATGCACCGGACTTTACCCTCAACCTGGAAGGGAAGTTGCGCGCTGCAGGTATTCCTACCGTCCATTATGTCAGCCCGTCAGTGTGGGCCTGGCGCAGCAAGCGGGTATTTAAGATTCTTAATACCACTGATCTGATGTTAACGCTGTTGCCCTTTGAGGCACGTTTTTATGAACAGCATAATATGCCGGTCAGATTTGTGGGTCATCCGCTGGCAAATATGATTGACCTTCAGCCGGATCAGGCTGAAGCACGGCGTCAGCTTGGCATTTCTGAAGAAGAGCAACTGATTGCTGTTATGCCCGGGAGCCGTGGCGGGGAACTGAAGTATCTGGCACGCCCTTTTCTGGATACTGTGCGATGGTTATTGGAAAGAAATCCGGACTTGCGTTTCATTCTTCCGGCGGCAAATCAGACCCGTTTTGACACGCTCCAGGCGTTGTTACAGTCAGAATACCAGGATTTACCTGTCAGACTGCATCTGAAGGAATCCCGTTTAGTGATGCAGGCAAGCGATGCCATACTGATGGCTTCGGGTACGGTTACCCTTGAAGCGATGTTACTTAAAAAGCCGATGGTGGTCGCTTACAAAATGGCGTCACTGACTTACCGGATTCTGTCCCGTCTGGTTAAAACCCCTTACATCTCGTTGCCAAATTTACTGGCTGGTGAAAAGTTAGTACCTGAAGTGTTACAAAATGATGTGCGGCCGGAAATACTGGGCCCTCTGGTTGAGAAGGCTTTACATGACAGTGAACAGCACGGGCCGATGACGCAGCGCTTTCATCAGTTACACCTTGAGCTTCGGCAGGATGCTGATCAGCGTGCTGCAGAGGCAGTTTTACAGCTGGTAACTGATAAGCAGGGAGGGGCCTGAATGCAAACGCAGGGATTTGATTTTCGCAGCCATCAGCTGGTGGCCGGTGTTGATGAAGTTGGCCGTGGTCCGCTGGTTGGAAAAGTGGTGGCAGCTGCGGTGATTCTTGATCCGGATAATCCTGTTGCCGGGCTGACTGATTCAAAAAACTCACCGAAAAAAACGTGAGCTGCTGTACCCTGAAATTCAGGAAAAAGCACTTGCCTGGGCCATAGCCTGGGCTGATGTAGCTGAAATAGACGAACTGAATATTCTGCATGCTTCAATGCTCGCTATGAGCCGGGCGGTTAATCAGCTGAACCCGGTACCTGAGTATGCATTGATTGACGGTAACCGCTGCCCGACCGGGCTGGTTTGTCCTTCTGAAGCCATTGTAAAAGGTGATCTTAAAGAACCTGCGATCAGTGCCGCGTCTATTTTAGCGAAGGTATATCGGGACCGGGAAATGAAAGCGCTTGATGAGCTTTACCCGGAATATGGCTTTGCCAAGCATAAAGGGTATCCGACCGCCCTGCATATGGCGCAACTTGAAAAATATGGCCCTATTGCAGAACACCGGCGCAGCTTTAAGCCTGTTGCCCGTTTACTCGAACAACAATCTGTTTAACTGAGTTGGTTTATTTATGAATAACGCTCCCGGTTTTGTCCATCTGCGCCTGCACAGTGAATTCTCACTGGTTGATGGCCTGGTTCGTATTAAAGAGCTGATGGGAGCTGTTAAGCAACAACAGATACCGGCAATTGCACTGACGGACCAGACTAATCTGTTTGGCCTGATTAAATTCTTCAAAGCAGCTACGGGTGCCGGGGTTAAGCCGATCTTCGGCTCAGATGTCTGGGTGGTAAACAGCCTCAAGGATGATGAGGCGCACCGACTGACTTTGCTGGCAATGAATGAGACCGGTTACCGGAACCTGACGGAACTGATTTCTCTGGCGTATGAGAAAGGTCAGAATGTGTTGCATGACCGTGCGGTCATCCTCAAAGACTGGATTGCCGCCCAGCCGGAAGGCATGATCGCTTTGTCCGGTGCGAAAGAAGGTGAAATCGGTAAAGCCTTACTTGCTGGTAGTGATGAAGCGGATGCCATACTTGCTCAGTGGCAGGAAATGTTCCCGCAGCGGTTTTATCTGGAGATCCAGCGAACCGACCGGACTAACGATGAAGAGTGTGTACATGCTTCGGTGCAGCTGGCCCAGCGCAGCGGTTGCCCACTGGTGGCGACCAATGAAGTCATGTTTATTTCCCCGGATGATTTTGAGGCTCACGAGGCCCGGGTCTGTATTAACCAAAGCCGCACGCTTGAAGATCCTACCCGTCCTAAAGATTACAGTGATACTCAGTATCTGAAATCTGCTGAAGAGATGCAGGAGCTGTTCGCGGATATTCCTTCAGCGGTTGCCAATACGGTAGAGATAGCCAAGCGCTGTAACCTGCAGCTTGATCTGGGTACCTATTACTTGCCGAAATATCCGATTCCGGAAGGCATGACCATGGACGAGTTTTTCGCCGATGTGTCGTGGAAAGGGTTGGAAGAGCGCCTTGAAATCCTGCTGGATAAAGATGCCGAGGATTATGCAGAGAAGCGTAAACCCTACGAAGAACGGATGAACTTCGAGCTGGATATCATTACCCAGATGGGTTTTCCCGGTTACTTCCTGATCGTAATGGACTTCATTCAGTGGGGTAAGGATAACGGTGTGCCTGTAGGTCCTGGGCGGGGTTCCGGTGCAGGTTCGTTAGTGGCGTATGCGCAAAAATTACCGACCTTGATCCGCTTGAATATGACCTTCTTTTCGAACGATTCCTGAACCCGGAACGGGTATCGATGCCCGACTTCGATATCGACTTCTGTATGGATAACCGCGATAAGGTTATCGACTATGTGGCTGAGACCTATGGTCGTGATGCGGTATCCCAGATCGTAACCTTCGGTACCATGGCAGCAAAAGCGGTTGTACGGGATGTTGCCCGGGTACAGGGCAAGGCATTTGGTCTGGCGGATAAGCTGTCCAAGCTTATTCCTTTGAAATTGGCATGACGCTCAGCAAGGCTATGGAAGAAGAGCCGATGATGCGTGAGTTTGTGGAGTCCAGCGAAGAAGCGCAGGAAATCATGGACATGGCCTACAAGCTGGAAGGGGTTACCCGTAACGTCGGTAAGCACGCCGGAGGTGTGGTAATCGCGCCAACCAAACTGACAGACTTTGCCGCCACTTATTGTGATGAACACGGGCAGGGGCTGGTTACTCAGTTTGATAAGGGCGACGTGGAGGAAGCCGGGCTGGTTAAGTTCGACTTCCTGGGGTTGCGGACCCTGACCATTATCGACTGGGCGGTGAAGACCATCGACCGGATCCGGGCGAAGAACGGCGAAGAACGGCTGGATATTGCGCTGATTGATCTGGAAGATCCAAAGACATTCGATCTGTTGCAATCTGCCGAAACCACGGCGGTTTTCCAGCTTGAGTCCAGCGGTATGAAGGACCTTGTAAACCGTCTGAAGCCAAGCCGTTTTGAAGATATTGTGGCACTGGTGGCACTGTTCCGGCCGGGGCCGTTGCAGTCAGGCATGGTTGATGACTTCATTGCCCGTAAGCACGGTCTGGCTGAGCTGGCGTATCCTCATGCGGATTACCAGTTGGATAGCCTGCAGCCTGTACTGGAGCCGACCTACGGCATCATCCTGTATCAGGAACAGGTTATGCAGATCGCCCAGGTCATGGCGGGTTATACCCTTGGCGGTGCGGACATGCTGCGCCGGGCGATGGGTAAGAAAAGCCTGAAGAAATGGCTAAGCAGCGGATCTCCTTTCTGGACGGTTCGGAAAAGAATGGTATCGACCGGGATCTGGCCGGTAACATCTTCGACCTGGTGGAAAAGTTTGCCGGTTACGGTTTCAACAAATCTCACTCTGCTGCCTATGCACTGGTTTCCTATCAGACAGCCTGGTTGAAAGCCCATTATCCGGCGCCTTTTATGGCCGCAGTATTGTCATCTGATATGCAGAACACCGACAAAGTGGTGATCTTCATTGAAGAATGCCGGACCATGGAGCTACCACTGGTCCTGCCGGATGTGAACTGTGGCGAATATATGTTTACCGTTAATGACGACGGTGAAATCGTTTACGGGCTGGGGGCTGTGAAGGGCGTTGGTGAAGGTCCTATTGAATCGATTGTTGAAGCCCGTCAGGAAGGGCCGTTTAAGGATATTTTTGATTTCTGTAAGCGGGTTGGCAGCAAGAAGATTAACAAGCGGGTAATGGAAGCGCTGGTTCGCTGTGGCGCACTGGATAAGCTCGGCCCGGACCGGGCTCAGCTGTGGGCGGCCATTCCTGAAGCGCTGAAAGCGGCTGACCAGAATGAGCGTAATCAGAGCGCCGGGATGTTTGACCTGTTCGGGGATATGGAGGCCGAAGATCCCCGTGATCCTTATGCAGACTACATGAAGCTGCGTTGCTGGACGGATAAGGAACGCCTGCAGGGTGAGAAAGATACCCTTGGTTTGTATGTGACGGGTCACCCGATCGACGAATACGAATCTGAATTGCCAAATATTATTTCCAAGCGGATTGTTGAATTGCAGCCGGCACGGGGTCAGCAGCAGAAAATGCTGGGGCTGGTGGTCGATATCCGGATGAAGAAAACCAAGAAAGGTGATCCGCTGTGCTTTATTACGCTGGATGACCGGACTTCCCGAATCGAGATCACCCTGTTCGGCGACAGCTTTGATGAGCACCGCCATCTGCTGAGCAAAGATGCGATCCTGCTGGTGGAAGGTGAAATTGCCCACGATGACTATTCAGGCCGGACTAAAGTTCGGGCCAGTAAAGTCATCGATATCACTCAGGCACGTGCCCGTTATGCATCCCATATTCAGGTAAATTGTCAGGCTGATCAGCTGAAAGAACGTCAGCTTAAGGCCCTTGAACAAGTACTTGAAGGTGCTAAAGGGGCTTCAGCTGTGAGTGTTGCTTTGCAGTACAGCCGGGAAGATGCATCGGCGCGGGTGTATCTGGGGATGACTGGAAAGTGGAACCAACAGATGAAGTGTTACTGAAGCTGAAGGATCAGTTTGGTGGTGATGCTGTGTCTATTTGTTATTAAATCGCCGCTAAGTGTCGCCTGATACTGGTTCTTAATTCCATGTACGGGTACACTTAGCAGAATTTTTTCCGTTACCGGGACACGCCCGGCAGCGATATAGAAACAAACGGAATACGTTACGCATGAATCCCAATTATCTGGATTTTGAACAGCCAATTGCTGACCTTGAAGCGAAGATCGAAGAGTTGCGTCTGGTTGGTAATGACAACGAACTGAATATTGAAGAAGAAATCAGCAAGTTGCAGGCAAAAAGCAGCAGCCTGACTGAGTCTTTATTCTCTGACCTGAGCGAATGGCAGGTGTCACAGCTGGCGCGGCACCCTCAGCGTCCGTATACGCTTGATTACGTTAAGCACATCTTTGATGAGTTTGAAGAGCTGCACGGTGACCGTCATTACGCGGATGATCAGGCACTGATTGGCGGTATCGCACGTCTGGAAGGCCGTCCGGTAATGCTGGTAGGTCATCAGAAAGGCCGTGAAGTTAAAGAAAAGTACGCCGTAACTTTGGTATGCCACGTCCTGAAGGCTACCGTAAAGCGCTGCGTCTGATGGAAATGGCTGAGCGTTTCAATATGCCGGTTCTGACCTTCATTGACACACCGGGTGCGTATCCGGGTATCGGTGCAGAAGAACGTGGTCAGAGTGAAGCGATTGCTTATAACCTGGCCGTTATGTCTCGCTTGAAAACCCCAGTTATTTCTACCGTTATCGGTGAAGGTGGTTCCGGTGGTGCACTGGCGATCGGTGTTTGCGATGAACTGCTGATGTTACGTTATTCAACGTATTCTGTAATTTCACCTGAAGGCTGTGCGTCTATCCTGTGGAAGAGTGCAGAACGTGCGCCGGATGCCGCCAAGGCAATGGGGCTGACATCTGACCGTCTGTCTGAGCTGGGACTGGTTGACCAGATTGTTGATGAGCCTCTGGGCGGTGCGCACCGTGACCACGGTTTAATGGCGGCTAACCTGAAGAAGCATCTGATGGAAACCCTGGCACGCTATGATGAATTCAACACAGAAGAGCTGCTGGAGCGTCGTTACCAGCGTCTGATGTCTTACGGCATTGATCAGTAAGATTACTCTGTTATAAAAACCGTCGGTATCCCCGGCGGTTTTTTGTTTCAGGTTACAATCACCAGTAATTCAGACAGAGACCTGTATATGGGCAAGATGGCTAACGATACCTTCCTGCAGCGCTTTGAACAGCAACTGGCGAGTCAGTCCGGTGTTGATCACTGGATTGTCGCGCTCAGTGGCGGGCTGGACTCAATGGTGCTGCTGGAGCTTGCCAGTCGCTGTTTACCTGCTGACCGGTTAACGGTGCTGCATATTAATCATCAGCTCCAGGCAGAAGCCGATGAGTGGCAGGCGTTTTGTGCCCGTCAGGCTGAACAACGGGGGCTGGCGTTTTGTGCCGAGCAGGTGAACTTGCAGCCGGGCAGTATTGAAACTGCCGCCAGAAATGCCCGCTATGAAGTATTTGCAAAGGCGCAGTCTGAGAATACCTGTGTATTACTGGCGCATCACAGTGATGATCAGGCTGAAACCCTGTTGTTCCGTCTGTTTCGGGGGCTGGTGTACGGGGTTGGCTGCAATGCCTCGGCAGCGTGCCTTGGGCGATGGGGCGTTATTCAGACCACTGCTGGATTTTAGCCGGAGTGAGCTGAAAGCGTGGGCGCAGAAGGAAGGTTTGTGCTGGGTGGAAGATCCGAGCAATACGGATATTCAGTATGACCGTAATTTTCTCCGTCAGCAGGTACTGCCTTTACTTGCCGGACGCTGGTCCGGTATCAGTGAGCGCCTTCAGGCAACGGCCAGTCATCTGGCGGATGCTGAAGCACTGCTGGAAGAGCTTGCTCAGTCTGATTTCCAGAACTGTTCCGTCGATAACTGTTTGCTGACAGTTAAGTTGCAATTGCTGTCGCAGCGGCGTCAGGCAAACCTGTTGCGTTACTGGTGCCGCTGCGCCGGTGTTTTGCTCAGTGCTGCACAGCTGAGTAGTCTTAAGGCATTAATTGCAGCAGCCAGTGACCGGCAGCCGGAGCTGATACTGGGTGACCGGGTTATTCGCCGCTACCGTAACCGTTTATTTATTGAAGCGGTGAAGGCCTGTCCGCAATGGGATGCTCTGCTGGTAGATGTACTGGCGGCACCTGAGCGTTATCCAGGGCGTCTGTCACTGACTGCAGAATCTGATATCTGTCCTGATCCATGGCTGGCGGGGGTGAAAATCCGCAACCGTCGGGATGGGGATAAGTGTTATCCGTCAGGCCGGCCGGGAAAGTCGTTAAAGCATTTATTTCAGGAAGCTGGCGTACCGCCCTGGCAACGGGATCAGTGGCCGGTATGTGTTCGCGGTGATGAAATTGTAGCGGTCCCGGGAATCTGTATTTGTGAGGGCTGGTGTGAAGGTGAAAATAAGCCGCCTTTCTGGCTAGATTGGCAGCCCGTTGCATTGTTTGCCGGCAGTGATTCTGGTACCCTGTAGCCCCATCTTATGTTGCTGTTTTAATCAGACTGAAAGCCTTTCGTAAATACCTGTTCCGGCCGGTATTTTTATTGCGTGAAAAATATTCCGCAAAGGAATAGCTGATTAAACGGCGTTATCCAAGTTTACGACCATATACAGGTTCCACATGACGCGTTATATCTTCGTCACTGGCGGTGTTGTTTCTTCGTTGGGGAAAGGCATCGCATCCGCTTCACTGGCTGCAATTCTTGAAGCGCGGGGGCTTAAAGTCACCATGCTTAAGCTGGACCCTTATATTAACGTCGATCCGGGCACGATGAGCCCGATTCAGCACGGTGAAGTATTTGTCACCGAAGATGGTGCTGAGACGGATCTGGATCTGGGCCACTATGAGCGTTTTATCCGTACAACCATGGGTAAGCGTAACAACTTCACTGCCGGTCGTGTTTATCAGCACGTACTGCGTAAAGAGCGCCGCGGTGACTATCTGGGCGGTACTGTTCAGGTTATCCCTCATATCACTGACGAAATTAAGCGCCGTGTCATTGACGGTGCCGGCGATGCTGATATTGCGCTGGTGGAAATTGGCGGAACAGTGGGTGATATCGAATCTCTGCCGTTTATGGAAGCAGTGCGTCAGTTAAAAGTTGAGCTGGGCTTCAACCGCGCGATGTTCATGCACCTGACCCTGGTGCCGTATATTGCCACTGCCGGTGAAATCAAGACCAAGCCTTCACAGCATTCCGTAAAGAACTGCGTTCTATCGGTATTCAGCCAGACATTCTGGTGTGCCGTTCTGAAGTGGCGATTCCAGCAAGCTCACGCCGTAAGCTGTCACTGTTTACCAACGTTGAAGAGCGTGCGGTTATTTCCCTGCCGGATGCTGATTCCATCTATAAAATCCCTCGCCTGTTGAGCGAACAGCGTCTGGATCAGATCGTTATCGAACGGTTTAATCTGGATTGTCCAGCCGCTGATCTGAGCGAATGGGACCGTGTTGCCGATGCCAAGCTGAACCCACACCGCGAAGTGACCATCGCGATGGTGGGCAAGTACATGGAATTACTGGATGCCTACAAGTCGCTGATCGAAGCGATTTCCCATGCCGGTATCGAGCTGCGCACCAAGGTAAACATCAAGTATATCGATTCTGAGCAGGTAGAACGTGATGGCGTTGATCTGTTGTCAGACGTATCTGCAATCCTGGTACCGGGCGGATTTGGTGAGCGCGGTGTGGAAGGTAAGATTGCTGCGGTTAAGTATGCCCGTGAAAACAAAGTACCGTACCTGGGTATTTGTCTGGGTATGCAGGTAGCGGTTATTGAATATGCACGCCATGTAGCCGGCATTGAAGATGCCAGCAGCACAGAGTTTGATGCAGATGCGAATAACCCGCTGATTGGTCTGATCACCGAGTGGATGACCGAAGAAGGTGTGACTGAATTACGTGGCGATGCTGATGATCTGGGCGGCACAATGCGTCTGGGTGCACAGGTTTGTCACCTGAAAGAAGGCACAACCTCTGCAGCAGCTTACGGCGCGACAGAAATTAAAGAACGTCACCGTCACCGTTATGAAGTGAACAACAACTACGTTGCACAGCTGGAAGAAGCCGGTCTGGTCATTGCTGGCCGTTCTGTTGATGGTGAACTGGTTGAAGTAGTGGAAGTGCCGGATCACCCTTGGTTCGTTGCCTGTCAGTTCCACCCTGAGTTTACCTCGACCCCGCGTGACGGCCATGGCTTATTCCGTGGATTTATTGAAGCTGCCTTAACCCAGGCGGATCTTGAAAAGTAATATCTAAGTAATATTGGAGTTCTATTAATGGCAACAATTGCTGATATCAAAGCTCGCGAAGTGCTTGATTCCCGTGGTAACCCAACCGTTGAAGCGGATGTAATTCTAAGCACTGGCCAGCAGGCATCTGCCTGTGCGCCTTCCGGTGCCTCTACAGGCTCACGTGAAGCGCTGGAACTGCGTGACGGTGATAAGTCTCGTTACCTGGGTAAAGGTGTTCTGAAAGCAGTTGCTGCTATTAACGGTGAAATCCGTGACAGCCTGGTAGGCATGGACGTTGCTGATCAGCGTGCTCTGGATAATAAAATGCTGGAGCTGGACGGTACTGAAAACAAAGCTAACCTCGGTGCAAACGCTATTCTGGCTGTGTCACTGGCGGCGGCTAAAGCTGCAGCGATCAGCAAAGGTGTTGAACTGTATGAGCACATTGCGGAGCTGAACGGTACTGCTGGTCAGTTCTCTATGCCTGTGCCGATGATGAACATCCTGAACGGTGGTGAGCACGCGGATAACAACGTAGATATCCAGGAATTCATGGTTCAGCCGGTTGCAACGGATAATTTTGCCGATGCACTGCGTTGCGGCGCGGAAATTTTCCACGCACTGAAGGCGGTTTTGAAGGCTAAAGGCCTGAGCACAGCTGTTGGTGACGAAGGTGGTTTTGCGCCTAACCTGGGTTCTAACGAAGAAGCGCTGGTTGTTATCCGTGATGCGGTTGCGAATGCCGGTTATGAGTTAGGTAAAGATGTTACTCTGGCGCTGGACTGCGCAGCATCTGAGTTCTACAAAGATGGCAAGTACGATCTGTCTGGCGAAGGTAAGGTATTCGATTCCGAAGGTTTCGGCGATTACCTGGCTAACCTGACTGAGAACTACCCGATTGTTTCTATTGAAGACGGTCTGGATGAGTCTGACTGGGATGGCTGGGCAAGCCTGACCCGTAAGATCGGTGATAAAGTACAGCTGGTTGGTGATGATCTGTTTGTGACTAACACCAAGATCCTGTCTCGCGGTATTGAACAGAACATCGGTAACTCTATCCTGATCAAGTTCAACCAGATTGGTTCACTGTCTGAAACCCTGGATGCCATTGCTATGGCTAAAGACGCTGGTTTCACAGTTGTTATCTCTCACCGTTCCGGTGAAACTGAAGATACAACCATTGCAGATCTGGCCGTTGGTACCGCTGCAGGTCAGATTAAGACCGGTTCTCTGTGCCGTTCTGACCGTGTAGCTAAGTACAACCGCTTGCTGCGGATTGCTGACCAGCTGGGCGATAAAGCTGTCTATAATGGTCTGAAAGAGATCAAAGGTCAGGGTTAATCGCTGACTGAGTACTGAATATAAGGGGCGGAAGCCCCTTTTTAACTGGGGATCGGCGTCGGTATTCTATGTTTCGCTGGCTTGTTTGGATTTTGATTATTGCTGTGGCAGCTCTGCAGTATCGTCTCTGGTTTGGCGAGGCGAACTTGCGTGAGGTCTGGGCGCTACAGGATAAGATTCAGAGTCAGCAGGCTGAGAATGACTTGCTTGTGGAGCGGAACCATCGCTTACAGGCAGAAGTTCAGGACCTTAAAAGGGGCTGGCAGCCCTTGAAGAACGTGCCCGCAATGACCTGGGTATGGTGCGCGAAGACGAAACCTTCTTTCAGTTAATTCCCGGAAAATCCCTGTATCTGATGATACTCCCTGATTGTTTAACCGCTGGATATTTGCATGACCACAGCATTTCCCACTGAACTGAATTATGCCTATGGCGAACCCGGGCCACCGCCCTTATCCGCCAGCAGCCCGAAGATTTTCAGGTTACTGAAAACCTGGCATTTGAACCGGAAGGCAGCGGTGATCATGTTTATCTGTATATCCGTAAAACCGGTGAAAATACAGACTGGGTTGCTCGGCAACTGGCGCACTTTTGTCAGGTAAGTCCGCGGGAAGTTGGCTATGCCGGAAAAAGACCGTCATGCAGTGACTGAACAATGGTTCAGTGTACATCTGCCAGGGCGGGCACCGCTGACATGGTCGTTGTTTGAGCGTGAGACGATTCAGGTATTAAAGGCTACTAAACACGGGCGTAAGTTACGTCTGGGGAGCCTGACCGGTAACCGTTTTGCTATCCGTTTGCGCAATGTCACCGATGTCGATGATGTCATGCGTCGTTGTGAGCTGGTTCGCCAGGGGTTCCTAATTATTTCGGTGAGCAGCGTTTTGGTCACCATGGGGAACCTGACAAAGGGGCCGCCCTGATTAAAGGTGAATATAAAGAACGGCAGAAGCATAAGAAAGGGATGTATATTTCAGCCGTTCGTTCTTTTTGTTTAATCAGGTGGTATCGGCACGATATGCCGGTGAAGTCGGCCCGATGGCCGGTGATGTGCTGATGCATCAGGGCAGTCAGAGTTGTTTTGCGTATGATGCAGAAGACCATACCATTGGAGAGCGTCTGGCTAATCTGGATATTCATCTGACTGCGCCAATGTGGGGGCGTGGTCGTTCCATCTGTACCGATCAGGCCTTTGACTGGGAAACCGCGCAACTGGCAGGTTATGAAGAACTGCAGACAGGTTTGGAAAAGCTTGGCCTGAATCAGGAGCGCCGTGCACTGCGTTTACTGCCACAGAATCTCAGTGTGGTTCAGGAAGCGGATGATCAGCTGCTACTGAGTTTTGATCTGTCGGTGGGGTCTTTTGCGACCAGTGTCCTGCGGGAGATCTGTCAGGTTGAAAACGCACAGCGTGGAGAATTTTAATGCGAATCTTGTTATCAAATGATGATGGTGTGTATGCACCGGGGTTGGAAGTGCTGGCGACGACGCTGTATGAAGACTTCAGTGTTGATGTTGTTGCACCGGACCGTAACCGCAGTGGTGCCAGTAACGCGCTGACACTGGACCGGCCACTGGAAGCGCATCAGCATCATAACGGTTTTACAGCCTGAACGGCACCCCAACGGATTGTGTGCACCTGGGAATTTCCGGTGTGCTGTGTGAGAAACCTGATATCGTGATTTCAGGCATCAATGCCGGGGCGAATCTGGGGATGATGTTATTTATTCCGGAACCGTTGCTGCAGCTATCGAGGGCCGTTACCTGAAGCTGCCGCCAATTGCTGTCTCTATGTTGGGCAGTCATCCTGATAATTATCATACGGCAGCGGTTATTATTCAGCAGCTGCTGGCAGATGTCAGACGCTTGAATCTGGCCCCCGTACAGTATTAAATATTAATGTACCTGATCGTCCTTTAGAGGATATAAAAGGCATGCAGCTGGTCAGGCTGGGTCACCGGGTACTGGCAGATACACCGGTTGAGTCGATTGATCCGCGTGGTGCAAAGCGTTACTGGATTGCCGGTGCAGGCGCAGCCGCTGACTGCGGTCCCGGAACAGATTTTTACGCTGTTCAGGAAGGCTATGTGGCAATTACCCCGCTAAATGTGGATATGACCCAGTATTCAGGTATGGATAATTTAAGCCAGTGGCTGGAAAACCTGAGTGACTGATCGCTGTCAGAGAATTAAGTGTTTAAGGAGTTGTTGTGAATAAATTACAGTTGCAGGGGATTGGTATGACCTCGCAACGCACCCGCAGCCGGTTAGTGCAGCGGTTGCAGGATCAGGGTATTACTGATCCGCAGGTGCTGGATGTGATGGCAAGCACTCCGCGACACATTTTTATTGATGAGGCGCTGTCACACCGGGCGTATGAAGATACTGCCTTGCCAATCGGCTTCAACCAGACCATTTCGCAGCCTTACATCGTCGCCAAGATGACGGAGCTGCTGTTAGCTGAAGGTCCAATGAAGAAGGTGCTGGAAGTTGGCACCGGCTCGGGGTATCAGACGACCGTGCTGGCACAGTTAGTTGATCAGGTATACAGCGTTGAACGGATTCGTCCTTTGCAGGAAAAAGCCCGTAAACGTTTACAGTTGCTGTCTTTGCGTAATGTCCATTTGCGGCATACAGATGGCGGAATGGGATGGGCTGAGCGAGGGCCTTTTGATGGTATTCTGGTGACCGCTGCACCTGAGCAGGTACCGCCGGAATTACTTCAGCAGTTAGCTATTGGCGGTCGTCTGGTGATACCGGTCGGTGGCCGTCAGCAGGAACTGAAGCTGGTTATACGTCAGTCTGAAATGGAATTTACCACTGAAGTACTTGAAGCGGTTAAATTTGTTCCTTTGTTAAGTGGTACAGTACGATAAAGTATAAAGTTCATACGCTTAGCGTGTGTTTGCAGTAATGGGAAGCGAATGGTATCAGCACGGATCAGGTTGTTCTTAAAAGGTATGCTTATGGGGGCTGCAGATGCTGTTCCCGGCGTATCCGGCGGCACAATCGCATTTATTACCGGAATCTATGAAGAACTGATTAACAGTATCAAGTCAGTCGATGCAGAAGCATTGAAGATGCTGTTTTCCGGACAAATCAGAAATGCCTGGAATCATATAAACGGCAGTTTTCTGCTGGTGCTTGTGCTGGGAATTGTAACGAGCATTGCGACAGTTGCCAGCAGTGTATTGTTCTTGCTTGATACCTATCCGGTTATGTTATGGGCGTTTTTCTTTGGGCTGATTCTGGCTTCCTGCTGGCTGGTGATGACTCAGATTGATCACTGGAATGTCACGCTGACGATAACTTTCGTCGTCGGTGCAATGCTCGCTTATCTGGTGACGTCAATAACACCCACTGAAATAGAACCTACGGCTCTGGCGGTTTTTCTGTCAGGAATGGTGGCTATCTGCGCAATGATTTTACCGGGGATTTCAGGTAGCTTTATTCTGCTGATTATTGGTATGTATACACCGGTTTTGGGTGCTGTAAAGGCGTTTGATGTTCAGGTGCTGGGCCTGTTCCTGGCGGGCTGTGTGGTGGGGATCAGTGGCTTTTCACGGGTGCTTAGCTGGATGTTTGCCCATTATAAGATGGCAACTCTGGCGATCCTGGCGGGCTTTATGCTGGGCTCGCTGAATAAAATCTGGCCCTGAAATATACCACTGCGTATACCATTAACCGCCATGGCGAACAGATTCCTCTGGCTCAGGATAATGTATTACCCCTGAGTTATCAGGCGCTGACCGGTGAGCCATCATACTTATATGCGAGTCTTGCTTTGATGGTGTTGGGCGGGGCGATTGTACTGTTAATGGAGCGTGGTTTGTCCTCAGACAGGTAACGCTTGGGAGTAATGTGTATGGCTGGAGTGCTCGACCGACAGTTATTGGTAATGATGCTTGCATCTTTGCTGGTAATGTCCGGTTGCGCGAGCAACAGCGCCTACGCACCTATCAGTGATCTTTCAGCCAGCGATCAGCGCCGGGTCAGTACCAGCGCTGTACGCAGTGGTAACCTTTCAGAATATACCGTTCGTCGGGGCGATACACTTTACGGTATCGCATTTAAATACGGGCTGGATTACCGTCAGCTTGCCCGGGCCAATAATATTGACCGTTCTTATGCTATCTACCCCGGGCAGAAACTGTCCCTGAATACCTCAGCGGTAGCCCGCGGTTCTGATGCCGCCCCTCTGGCTGACCGGACAGAAAGTAAATCATCAGCCTCAGTTAAACCCACTAAAGCCAAGACTAAGACTGCACAAAAAACAGTTAAAAACCCAAAAATACCCAAAATGAGACTAAAGTTAAAAACGCCGGTAAAGCCTGCTACTGCGGGCAAGAGCGTTACTTTAGCAGCAAATCGTAAGCTGCAATGGCGCTGGCCAGCTAAGGGTCGGATTGTACAGGGCTATAGCAGCAGTGGTAAGGTAAATAAGGGTATCAACTTTTTGGGTGAGCGGGGTGAGTCCGTTTATGCGGCTGAATCCGGCAAAGTTGTATATGTCGGTAGTGGATTATTAGGTTATGGAAATCTGGTGATCATTAACCACAATCAAACCTATTTGAGCGCTTACGGGCACAATAGCAAAATTCTTGTAAAGGAGAATGATGTTGTAAAAGTCGGTGATAAGATTGCCGAAATTGGCAGTAGCGGTGCCACCCGTAACATGCTGCATTTTGAGATACGCCGGAATGGGAGTCCGGTTGATCCTAAGAAGTACTTGCCCAAAAGAAGATAGCCGGGACACACAGTTAATGGAACTATTTGAGGTGGGTCGATGGAAAATATTGAAAAACTGAGCAAGATACAGCCACAGTAACCACTGAGCGTGATGAGGCCGCGAAGCCTAAATTCATGAACAGCGGGCGTGGTAAAGGCAGTATGGCGCATAATGATTTATTAAACGCCAAAACTCTGGATGCAACGCAGCTTTATCTCAATGAGATAGGCTTTTCTCCGTTGCTGTCTGCTGAAGAAGAAGTCTATTTCTCCCGCCGCTCTCTGAAGGGCGACGAGGCCGCGCGCAAGCGTATGATCGAAAGCAACCTGAGACTGGTTGTTAAGATCGCCAGACGTTATATCAACCGGGGCTTACCCTGCTGGATCTGATTGAAGAGGGTAACCTCGGACTGATCCGTGCCGTTGAAAAGTTTGATCCTGAGCGGGGATTCCGTTTTTCAACCTATGCTACTTGGTGGATTCGGCAGACCATTGAGCGGGCGATTATGAATCAGACCCGTACTATCCGGTTGCCTATTCATGTGGTTAAAGAACTGAACGTGTATTTACGGGCTGCCCGTGAACTGGCGCAAAAGCTTGATCACGAGCCTTCTGTTGAAGAGATTGCCCAGGCGGTTGATAAGCCGGTCGAAAACGTTGAGCGGATGTTCGGGCTTAATGAACGGGTTACATCTGTAGATACACCGGTAGGTAAAGACTCCGATAAAATGTTGTTGGAGACGATTCCGGATGAAGAAAGTTCTGATCCGGAAACCCTGCTGCAGAACTCTAATATCAGCGGTAACCTGAATCAGTGGCTGGATATGCTACCGGAGAAACACTCCGAGGTATTGTCCCGCCGTTTCGGCCTGCGCGGATTTGAAATGAGTACCCTGGAAGAGGTTGGCCGTGAGATCGGGCTTACCCGTGAGCGGGTAAGGCAGATTCAGGTAGAAGCCCTGCGTAAGTTGCGTGAGATTGTCGAACGAAACGGACTCAGTGGGGAAGACTTGTTGCGTTAACGGTTGATTCGCTGCCCGAAGCATACCTGAGTCTCGCTACCTCCTGTGTGCTTTAGTTCCCTGGTAAGCGGATATAGCCTGCGCATAAAAACGGGACATCAGTCCCGTTTTTTGTACCTGAAAGAGCGATTCAATCCCGCTCGACAGCCAGAGCAGTACCCATACCACCACCGATACACAGAGTAGCAAGGCCCTTCTTGGCGTCACGGCGCTGCATTTCATGCAGCAGGCTGACAAATACTCGGCAGCCGGATGCACCGATCGGGTGACCCAGCGCAATGGCACCGCCATTAACGTTAACAATGTCGGTATTCCATCCCAGATCCTTGTTTACTGACATCGCCTGAGCAGCAAAGGCTTCGTTAGCTTCAACAAGTTCCAGTTCATCAATGCCCCAGCCAGCCTTTTCCAGGGCTTTCTGTGTGGCACAAATTGGGCCGGTGCCCATGATGGACGGATCAACACCTGCACTTGCATAGGCTTTGATACGGGCCAGGACAGGCAGCCCCAGTTCGGTTGCTTTCTCAGCCGAGCACAGCATCACTGCAGCAGCGCCATCGTTAATAGTTGAAGAGTTACCGGCGGTCACGGTGCCGTCCTTTTGAAAGCAGGACGCAGCTTGCCCAGCGCTTCAGCGGTTACACCGGCACGGGGCTGCTCATCGGTATCGAATACGATGTCATCGCCACGGCGCTGAGGGATAACCACAGGCACGATTTCATCGGTAAATTTACCGGCTGCCTGAGCGGCTTCAGCTTTATTCTGGGAAAGGGCTGCAAAGGCATCCTGTTCTTCACGGGTGAAGCCGTATTTCTCAACGATATTCTCGGTGGTGATACCCATGTGGTAGTCATTGAATGCATCCCACAGGCCATCTTTGATCATGGTATCAACCATTTTCCAGTCACCCATACGGGCACCGTTGCGGGAATTTGGCAGTACGTGAGCAGATGCGCTCATGTTTTCCTGGCCGCCGGCAATGATGATGTCAGCATCGCCGCAGCGAATTGCCTGGGTGGCCAGCTGGATGGCTTTAAGGCCGGAACCGCATACCTTGTTGATGGTCATTGCAGACACTTCAACCGGTAAGCCTGCATTGATGCTGGCCTGGCGAGCGGTGTTTTGCCCGCAGCCGGCGGTCAGTACCTGACCCATGATGACTTCTTCTACCTGGCTGCCATCAACCCCTGACTTATCCAGCAGGCTTTTAATCACAGTTGCACCAAGGTCGCTGGCTGCAACCGAGGCAAGGGTTCCGTTAAAACTACCGATTGCCGTACGGCTTGCAGCTACAACTACTACGTCACGCATAATATTCCCTCTTGCTGATCAAAACTTGGCTGTAGGATAAGGGATTCTGATGACTGTTTTATTGCGCTCAGGGCAGAAAACGATGTTGATTCAGAGGTTATCCGGCAGCAAGTATTTTATTTTGTGCACTGCAGTAAAACATAGTCAGTTTTTAACTGCAACGCAGTAATCCGAAGGGCTTTTGGCTTTTAAGGATTATCAAGGGCTTAGCAGAGAGTGAAGATGCTGGGGCAGGTAGAAGAGAGGAGGGCGGGACAGGCTCCCGCCGCTGTTCAGTTAAAGATCAATTACCATGTTATCGATCAGTCGTGCTTTACCCAGATAGGCTGCCGCAACAAGAACCAGCTCTTTATCTTCCGGCTGGGCAGGTTGCAGATCGTGCCGGCGGCAAATATTGAAATAATCACGTTTAAAGCCGGCTTCTTCCAGCTGTTGCTGAGCTGATTCTTCCAACTGGCTGTAATCATGATTGCCGGAAATTACCTGGGCAACAGTTTCACGGATAGTCCGGTTAAGGGTCGGAGCGATTTCCATTTCCTGTTCGCTGAGGTAACCGTTTCGGGAGCTGAGGGCCAGGCCGCTTTCGGCGCGGGCAATCGGAGCGCCCTGAATTTCAACTGGCAGGAACAAATCTTCGGTCATCCGGCGGATTACCATCAGTTGCTGGAAGTCTTTCTCGCCAAAAATGGCAACATCCGGGCGTACAATGCCAAACAGTTTGCAGACAACCGTAGCAACGCCGCGGAAGTGAATTGGCCGTGAAATACCACAATGCAGTTGTGAGATGCCAGGTACCTCTACCAGGGTCTGGATGACCTGACCATTAGGGTACATATCTTCCATTTTAGGGGCGAACAGGTAGTCACAGTCAGCAGCGCTGAGCTTTTCCTGATCGCTCTGCAGGGTGCGTGGATAGGCATCCAGATCTTCGTTTTCACCAAACTGAAGCGGGTTTACAAAGATACTCGCAACGGTAATGTCGGCATTACGGTTTGCCTGATGAATCAGCTGAATATGACCTTCATGAAGGTTGCCCATGGTTGGTACGAAAGCAATGCGCTTATTAGCAGCACGTTCATTACCCAGAACTGCCTGCAGCTCGGTAATGCTGTGAATTGTTTGCATAATCTGAAATCCGAAATATGAGCCGGAATGCCTCCGGCTCTGGCATCAGTGCCGTTATTCGAAGCCGTGTTCCGGCCCGGGGAAGCTACCTTGTTTAACTGCATCGGCATAAGCTTTGAATGCCCCTGAGATGCTGTCGGCTTCCTGCATGAAGTTCTTAACGAAACGGGCTTTTTGCCCGGTGTGATGCCCAGCATATCGTGCATGACCAGTACCTGTCCGTCGGTATCGGCACCTGCGCCAATGCCTATGACCGGGATACTGACAGCCTGGGTGACAGCCCGTGCAAGATCACTTGGAACACATTCCAGTAACAGGAGGCTGGCGCCGGCCTGTTCCAGACGGCGTGCGTCACTGAGGATTTGTTGCGCTGCATCATCATTACGGCCCTGGACTTTATATCCACCCAGTACATTGACTGTCTGAGGAGTAAGGCCGAGGTGTGCGCAAACGGGTACACCGCGCTGTACCAGGAGTTCAATGGTTTCATCCAGCCAGGCTGCGCCTTCAAGCTTGATAATGTGTGCGCCGGCCTGCATCAGTGCGGCTGCGCTTTCCATTGCCTGTGCGGGGTGCCGTAACTCATGAAAGGCATATCTGCCATGATCATTGCGTTCTGGCTGCCGGCGCGAACCGCAGCGGTATGATATGCCACTTGCTCAACACTGACAGGCAGTGTGCTGTCGTTGCCCTGGAGGACCATTCCTAAGGAATCACCTACCAGTAACACTTCAACACCCGCATCGCTGATCTGCTTGGCGAAGCAGGCATCGTAGGCTGTCAGAACAGCGAACTTTTCTCCGGCCTGCTTTCGGGTAAATAGTGTGTGTAGGGTAACCTTGCTCATAAGTCTAACCTGATTTATATGGCTCTCAGGCGGGGATTATACCTATGCACCGGGGATTAACTATTCCTTATGTTGCAACTGCGGAATAAAAACCTAGCAAATAAGTATAAGCATGAAGCTTATTGGTTTATCGGTTCCAGTGTGCCTTGCGGGCAATCCTTCAACAGCTCGGCGAGTTCTGTGCCGTCCGGTAAGGTTGTGTCGGGTGCCAGGTCCGCAAGCGGGTATAGCACAAAGCTACGTTCTTTCATGAAGGCGTGAGGCACGGTCAGGCGTTCATTCTCAATGACCTGATTGCCATACAGCAGCAGGTCCAGATCCAGTGTACGTGGTCCCCAGTGCTGGATTCTGACACGCTGATGTGCCTGTTCAATGGCTTGCAGTGCATCCAGTAACGCCAGAGGTTCCAGTGTGGTTTCAAAGCAGGCGACCGCATTCACGTAGTCTGGCTGGCCAGGCGGTCCTACCGGGTCGCTGCGGTACAGACGTGAATGAGCGTGTGCTCTGCAGTCTGGCAGAGCGGCCAGTTCTTCAAGGGCGCTGCTCACTTGCTGGTAGGGATCTTCCAGGTTGCTGCCCAGACCTATGTAACACAGTTGCCAGTTATTCATATCAGTCATTCTGCGGTTGCGGTTGTTGCTGCTTGGATTTGGATGGGCGACGACGGCGACGACGGCGCTTGGGTGCATCGTCGCTACTGGCTTCTTTGTTCATTTCCATACGGTTACCCGGATTGCTGTCCTGGTAGCGGGTCCACCATTCACCCAGACCGTCGAGGTTTTCACCGCTGTTTTCCCGTAAAACCAACAGATCATAAGCAGCCCGGAAGCGTGGATGTTCCATCAGACGATCAGCACGTTTACCCTGACGGCGGGAGAGGCGCAGCTGTAATTCCCAGATTTCCCGGATTGGGGTTGAAAAACGCCGTGGAATCGCCGTCTGCCGAACCTGTGCCGCGATAACCTGATTGGCCGCTTCGTGCAGGGCCGGTAACGGGTGCATGCCGTCTTCGTCCTGCAGTTGCTGCATGCGCTGGGCCATCGGGTACCAGAGAAATGCTGCGAACAGAAATGCCGGGGTAACACTTTTACCCTGCTGTAAGCGGCGATCGGTATTGCTGAGGGCATTATTGATCAGCGTTTCAACAGGCATGCCCTGTGGATTGTTCAGTGCAGCTTCGGTTTGTTGAAAAGCTGTTCGAACAATCCGTAATGACGTGTCTGTTCCAGCGATGCAACGCCATGTCCGGACTGAAAAATTTTCAGTGCTTCGTCAAACATCCGGGCAGGGGCAATGTCTTTCAGTAATGGTGCCAGGCGTTGAATCGGTTCGGCGGTAGCCGGTTCAATGTCGAAATCCAGTTTGGCGGCGAAACGGGCAGCACGCAGCATCCGTACCGGGTCTTCACGGTAGCGGGCATCCGGCTCACCGATCATTCGAAGTACTTTGTTTTTCAGGTCGGTATAACCGCCGGCAAAATCGTGGATACTGTGATCACGGGGGCAGTAATACAGAGCGTTAACGGTAAAGTCACGGCGCAGAGCATCATCTTCGATAGTGCCGTATACATTGTCCCGAACAATCATACCGCTGTCGTTCTGGCGGCCATGTTCACCGTCGCTGTTATCCTGCTTGCTGTCGTGGCTGGCACGGAAGGTTGCGACTTCGATCAGGTCACGGCCAAACCGGACATGCAGCAGTTTAAAGCGACGACCGATCAGCCGTGAACGGCGGAACAGTTCGTGGGCTTCTTCAGGGTGGGCGTTGGTGGCAACATCAAAGTCTTTCGGCCGTTTGTTAAGCAATAAATCGCGAATACAGCCACCGACCAGGTAGCCTTCATAACCTTCATCCTGAAGGTGATAGGCCACTTTCATTGCCGCATCATTCAGATGGCGGCGGGGAATGTTGTGTTCATCCTGATGAATAATAAGTTGCTTATGATCGGATGAATGAGCAGGGGATATTGGTTATTCACAGCGTCAGTCATTGAGGCAGATTGGGAGGCCGCAGCTGGCTGATCATTGTGCTGACGTTTACCGGAGGCATTGCGCAAAAATAGAGAATTGCAGCGATGCTGATAACAAGTAGAACGAGTACGCTTATTTCCATGCTGTAGTGTTACTTATGCAGGCCTGATTAAAACGCGCATCTTATCATGAAATTATCATTAAGCGCGCTTCTGAAGGTGGCTGATGAAGGATAATTAGAATTCAGATCTGATCAGAGAGTGACTGAGCAAAAATACGTAATGTACGCAATTTCATAAAACAACGAATCAGGGAGGTTTAAGGTATTTGTTATGAGAGAAGGAGATGGGTAAAGCTGACCGCTTAGTTAGACAACAACGCTAGTGTTAGCTTGTTGTTTTTATTTCTAAGCACTGATTTCGGGACCGTTGTAAAAGGCGTCAATTTCAGCGATCAGCTTTAAGCCTCATTATTATTTTTATTCGAGGCGGTTACTTAGTCACTCACAATCTGGGTTTTATTTTTATTGTGATTATGTGTGTTAAGTATTCTTTTTCTTGTTGATCTAATTATTGCAGAAGGCGTGCCACTTTTTTAAGTTATTGTTTTTATAGGTATTGTATTTTTCGAACACTTGTTTGTTACCATTTTGTAACATTGTTACTTGAAAAAGTGTTACCTCTCTACACACTTTGTAACCGCTCTGCGGGGCGAAAGGTAACACTTTTGTAACCGTGCCAGGTAACAGGTTTGTTACCCGGACTAAGCTTTCTTGGGTTTACGGGGAATGCCAAGTTTCTGCCGGCGTTCCCATAAACATTTCCGGCTGATGCCCAGTTTTTGGCCAGAGCGGTTTCACTCATACCGTCCTGGTTATCCAGAACAAAGCGCTGAAAGTAGTCGTCCAGAGAGAGGTTCTGATGGTCTTGCCGGCCACTGTCATTGGCTGCTGTGTTGGCCGGGGCCGGTACAGCATTTTTGTGAGTGGCAACAAAATTGGTTTCTAGGGACGCCAGTGAATCCACTTCAAGGTCCAGACCCAGAAGGTCAGTGTCAATGAAGTCACCGTCGGCGAGAATGACAGCCCGTTCAACCGCATTTTGCAGTTCACGTACGTTACCGGGCCAGCGATATTGCAGCATGGTCTGGCTCGCATGGTGGGAAAACTGCAGATCCGGTTTGCCGTTTTTACTGCCGCTGTTACGCAGAAACTGCTGGGCGATATCGAGAATATCCTGGCCACGTTCCCGCAGCGGTGGCATCTGCAGTTCCATTACATAAAGGCGGTAATACAAATCTTCGCGGAACTGCCCCTGTTTAGCCATGGCTTTCAGGTTTCTGTGGGTGGCCGCAACCAGGCGCACATCTACCTGCTTGGAATTCACCGAGCCGACCCGACGTATTTCGCCTTCCTGCAGGAAACGCAGTAAACGTGCCTGGGCTTCGAGGGGTAATTCGCCGATTTCATCCAGAAAAAGGGTACCGCCATCGGCTGCTTCAATTAAGCCGCTGCGGCTGGAGTCCGCACCGGTAAACGCCCCTTTTCGTGGCCGAAAAGTTCAGATTCGATAAGAGTGTCAGGAATCGACGCGCAGTTCACCGAGACCATGGGGGCACTTGCCCGTGTACTTTGCTGGTGGATTTCCCGGGCAGTAAGTTCTTTACCGGTACCGGACTCGCCCTGTATCAGTACCGTTGCCTGGGTTTTGGCAACTTTACTTAAGCGTTTGAACAGTTCCAGCATCGGCTCACTGTTACCGGTAATGGTGTTTTGTGAGGGCTGTACTTCGGTGTCGGTGGCTTCATCAGTGCTCTGGGCTTTCGCTGAGCGTTGCAGAATGCTCGCTACTGTTGCCAGCATTTCTTCGTGATCAAAGGGTTTTGCGATGTAATCAACGGCGCCCAGCTTCATGGCGTCCACTGCGGAGCGTAAGCTCGCATAGCTGGTCATGATCAGTACCGGTACTTGTCCGGCAAGGGTGATCAGGTCAGTGCCCGGAGCGCCCGGTAAGCGCAGGTCACTGATGATCAGATCAAATGACTCAAGGTTGTTATCGCGGGTTGCCTGATCAACGGATGCCGCGTCGGCGACATCGTAGTCATTTTTCGAGCAGTCGTCGTAATGCAGAGCGAATAATGCTCTCATCTTCAACTATCAGAATACGGCTCATCTGGTCTACCTTTTTGCCTGTCTCTTGAGTTCCTGCATGACGCTATATGCTGCTGTCCGTGGCAGGAATAGGTAAGGTGATAACCACCTGTGTGCCTTTATTCTGCTTGTTGTTGGCGGGGCTAACGATATTAATACTACCATAATGCTCAATGATGATGTTATAGACCAAAGATAGTCCAAGACCGGTGCCTTTATCAGGATCTTTGGTGGTAAAAACGGTTCGAATATTTTGGCCTGATGCTCAGGGGATATGCCGCTACCCTGATCGGTTACACGGATAACCACCGAGCCTTCCTCGTAATCAGCCTCAATACAGATTTCATCCTGCTCTTCTGAGGCGTCGCTGGCATTGTTCAGCAGGTTTACAAATACCTGCAGTAATCGCTGCGGATCACCGCTGATTTGCATTCCCACAGGTGTTTCATTCATGAAACTGATTTGTTTGCTGCGGGTGTCCAGTGATACCAGATGAATGGCTTCACCGATCAGTTCATGCAGGTTAAGGGGTAAATGGTCTTCCTGTTCTTCACCCTGCCCGGTGTGGGCAAAGCGTACCAGTGACTGAACGATACGGGTGATCCGTTTTGTCTGTGTCAGGATCTGTTCGCCGGTCTCGAGGACCGGCTCACTGTCAGTTTCCAGTTTCAGGTTCTGTGCCAGGCAGGCAATGCCGGTAACAGGGTTGCCTACTTCGTGGGCAACACCGGCAGCAAACCGGCCGATGGATGCCAGGCGTTCACTGTGAGATAACTTGTTCACCAGTGTCTGATGTTCGGTTTCATCCTCCACCAGAATAACCGCCGCATCGGTGTCGTGGGCCAGGCTGGCTTTGTGCAGGCTGAACCAGTGTTCATGGTTTTCAATCTTTATCCGCTGGGATAACAGGTGGGCGCCTTCTTCAAGGGCGAAGTTATGCAGCAGGTCTGCCCAGGGGCTGGCAGCTCATCCAGTGTTTTACCTAAAACCTGCGCGTGGGGCAGCTCGGTAAGCAGTTCCATCTCTGCGTTCCACAGAATGATCTTGCCCTGATCGTCCAGTGAACAGGCGCCGATTGGCAGTTTTTGCAGGGTGCTGCGGTGATGGCGTCGCAGGTTATCCAGCTCAGCAGCCAGGCCTGTCAGTTTGGCGTGGTAGGTTTCCAGCTGGTTTTCCAGCAGGTTAACGTCACGGGTTTTGAACGTATCGGATAGCTGACTGCTGGCGGGTCTGAGCAGGGAGGCCGCTTCTATCGGGCCAAGCAAACCGCTGAGGTTGTTTTCGATCTGTACGTGTAAGCGCAGCAGGTTGACCGGTGAAAGACGACTGTTTGCCAGATCCAGCTCTTGCAGGGCGGCATTGACCTCCCGGTAAGCAGCAGAGCGGCCAAGTCGTGGTGTTAACAGGCTGATGTACTGGTTGCTGTCTTTAATGGTCAGCTGCGGTGCGGATAGTTGCTGAGGGGCTGATACCAGGCAGGCGCTGGCTGCCTGAAATTCTTCAGGTGAGTTGTCCAGCAGAACCGATAACAGCACAAAGACAAAAATATTCGCCACCAGTGAGTACATGGCCGCCTGGTGCCACTCACGGACTTCCGGATACGAAAGCAGAAAACTGCTGCTGTCAAAGCCGTTAAACAGCGGTGCCAGCATGGTTAATAGCCAGATGCTCATGCCGGCGATGACACCCAGGATAAAGCCGATACGGTTGGCAGACGCCCAGAAAAGCGTAGCAATAATACCGGGCAGGAACTGCAGGAAAGCAATAAAAGCGATGGTGCCCAGCAAGTGAAGGTCGTGCTGTTTACCGATATTGATATAGAAGAAGTAACTGCCGAGCATCAGGGCAATGATCAGGCTGCGGCGTAACCACAGCAGCCATGAATAAAACCGCTGGGTTTTCGGTGCCGGCAGCAGTGGCAATATCAAGTGATTTTGTAGCATGGAAGCCATGGAAACAGTCGCAACGATGATGATTCCGCTTGAGGCAGCCAACCCACCGATAAACGCCAGCATGGTCAGAAACTCTGACTGAATGCCTATACCCAGATGGAGAATCAGGAACTCAGGGTCATTGGCCAGTTGCAGTTTCATACCCGCCCAAAGGATTGGAGGGATGGCCAGTGCCATGAGCAGAAGATACAGAGGTACGCCCCAGCTGGCTTTGTAGAGGCTTTCCGAGGATGTGTTCTCGGTAAATATCATGTGGAACATGTGTGGCATGACGATTGCCGCGACAAAAACTCAGCAGCATGGTGCGCCAGGTATCGCTGTCCAGCGGGGTGTAAAACGTTTCCAGTACAATCGGTTGCTGTTCGAACCACTGGTTCAGCCCTGAAGGTCCGCCGAGAATATCAAAGAACGCATACAGGCCAATGCCGCCGAGCGCGATCAGCTTAAACAGTGAGCTGGTGGCCATGGCGACCACCAGTCCGGCATGCCGGTGCTTCAGGGAAGGGTAGCGGGCACCGAACAGAATCGAAAACAGGGCAATAATACTGCAGAAGCCCAGGGCAATCCGGTTGGATGAAAAGTTGCTGGTAAGTATGTGAAGTGAATCAGCCACCGCCTGAATCTGAATGGAGATCAGCGGCAGTGTGGCGACCACTGTCATCAGGGCTGTCATGGTACCAGCTCCGGCAGAACGGAACCGGAAGGCAAATAAGTCCGCCAGTGAACTGAGCTGGTTTTTCGGGTAATGCGCAGAATGGGAATCAGCACCAGTGGTGCGAGAAAGAAGGCTGCACTGGCTCCCAGATAAGAGGCGAGAAAGCTGTAACCCGACTGCTGTGCCAGACCAAAGGTACCGTAGAAGGTCCAGGCGCTGGCATATATACCCAGTGACAGAATATAGGTCAGAGGGTGGCGGATGATGCGTCGGGGAATCCAGCCCCGTTCAGTAATATAAGCCGCCCCGAATAGCAGGGTCAGGAAAGTAATACCCGCCAGTAACAGGTCGTTAAAGTTAAAACTCATTACGGCGATAGCTCCTTTCCAGCAGCACGGCAATGAAGATCAGACCGCCCCAGAGGATAAAGGGCCGGTACCAGGGGTGTCATGTTCGTGCCACCACTCCATCAGAGCGGGAGAAAGTAAGTACACGCCAACGACGAATACCAGCATTAATCGGTATAGCTGCATAGCAATCTCTCTTTGCCGGCCGGGTTCTCCGGTCTGGCAGGCTAAGGGGCAGGTTGCCAGATAATACTGGCCTGTGCCGGAACGTTGTTAATCTGCCAGTGTTGGATGGCCCAGGCAAGAATATCTTCTTTGTTACAGCCGCTCAGTGTTGCAGGGGCTGCTGGCCAAGGAATTCCAGCGCTGCCAGTAATTGTGGCACGGGTTCATCATCCAGCGCCCGGGCAAAAGTCTGCTTACTGAGTTTTTGCCCCTGATCGTTAGCGGCAACCGGAATGTGTGCATATGACAAATCTGGCAGGTTGAGGCGCTGCTGCAGTTGTAACTGTTTAGGAGTGGAGTCCAGCAGGTCGGAACCGCGTACCACATGGGTGATTTTCTGTACGGCATCATCCAACACCACCGCCAGTTGGTAAGCAAAGAAACCGTCCCGGCGAAAGAGTACAAAGTCTTCACTGCAATATGCCAGTTGCAGGCCCTGAATACGGTCTGAGAATGTGGCGTTTTCCGGATTAGCGGTAGCGGGCACCCGACAGCGGATTGCGCAGCCTTCTGAACCTGCTGGTGGGTGTGTCAGACAGTAGCCATCATACAGATGGCTGCCGCTGCGCTGGCGCAGTTGTTGCCGTGAGCAGTTACAGTAATAGGCGTTCTGACCGGCAATCAGTAATTGTAAGTGTTCCCGGTAATATTCATGCCGCTGGCTCTGGTAAATGACTTCGCCATCCCACTCAAAACCAAAGTTTTCCAGGCAACGCAGAATGGCATCGCTGGCGCCGGCTGCTTCACGGGGAGGATCAAGGTCTTCAATACGAACCAGCCACTGGCCGTTATGGTGTCGTGCATCAAGGTAACTGGCCAGTGCAGCAAGCAGGGAGCCGAAGTGCAGCGGGCCGGTGGGTGAGGGCGCAAAACGTCCGGTATAGGTCATAAACGCGCGTGGCCGGCGGGAGCCGGCCACAGAGGGAATCAGATGCCCAGCTGTTTTTCTTTGATCTCTGCAAGGGTTTTGCAGTCGATGCAAAGTGTCGCTGTCGGACGTGCTTCCAGACGGCGGATGCCAATCTCTACGCCACAGGCATTGCAGTAACCGTAGTCATCTTCATCGATGGTATCCATGGCTTTACCGATCTTGTTGATCAGCTTGCGCTCACGGTCACGGGTACGTAATTCCAGGCTGAATTCTTCTTCCTGGCTGGCGCGGTCACTTGGGTCGGCGAAGTTGGTTGCATCTTCCTGCAGATGGTTAACCGTACGATCTACCTCTTCCATAAGCTCTTGCTTCCAGGCAAGAAGGATCTTCCTGAAGTGATCCTTTGAGCGTCATTCATGTATTCTTCGCCTTCCACAATCGGGTAAGGCTCGAAGTGTGTAAATTGTGTGTCTTGATTGGGCATATCTCTGCCTCGCTTCTCGCTACCTACGCCGGCGGTAATTATCCTGATCTCTTACCGGCACTTATTAATGCGCTTACTAAATGTAAACACAAGAATCAGAAGGGAGCTGACGTTACCAGAACCTTTCGGCTTAGGCCAGCCCTTACGACGAAAAATCATCTTAACGACATATAATTGTAGTTTCATATTGATATCAACGCTTTGCTGATTTCTCACACTGGGTACTCTGTAGCCCGCAATGGCTGTGGGCTACAGGAAAAAGCTTGCTGCAGGTCGTGATAATTCCCTGCTTTCTGATCCCACTAAGGTATACTGCGCAGCAATATTTTCAGCCTGTTTTTAAATCGGGAAATTTCTGATGAACGAGTGGTCGGACCGGGTCCGCGATATTGAGTCTTTTAAAGTAATGGAATTGCTGAAGCGTGCCAAACAATTGGATGCGCAGGGGCATAATGTAGTTCACATGGAAGCCGGAGAGCCGGATTTTGCTACCGCCGCGCCAATTGCTGAGGCCGGTGTTGCTGCGATTCAGAACGGTCATACCCAGTATACGCCTTCCGGCGGTATTCCTGAGCTGCGCCAACTGATCGCAGAACACTATGCCAATACCTATGGTTTGGATATCTCACCGGAACGGGTACTGGTGACTGCAGGGGCCTCCGGCGCGCTGCTGATGGTGTTTTCGTTGCTCGCCAATCCCGGACAGACATTCATGATGGCTGATCCCGGTTACCCCTGTAACCGACAGTTTCTGCGGCTGGTAGAAGCCCGCGGGCAACTGGTACCGGTCACTGCAGAAGACAATTTTCAGTTAACACCGGAATTGATAGAGCAGCACTGGCAGCCGAATACCGCAGGTATTTTGCTGGCTTCACCGGCGAATCCTACCGGCAGTGTGGTACACCGGGACGATATGGAACTGATTTCCCAAACGGTGAAAACACTTGGTGGTCACCGGGTAGTTGACGAGTTGTATCACGGCCTGACTTACGGCTGTAATGCCCCTTCTGTACTGGAAGTGGATGCAGACGCCTTTGTGCTGAACAGCTTTTCCAAGTATTTCGGCATGACCGGCTGGCGTCTGGGCTGGACGGTTGTACCGGAAAATGCTGTGGCAGATATGGAAAAACTGGCGCAAAACCTGTTTATCTCGCCATCCACTATTGCTCAGCACGCGGCACTGGCGGCATTTAAGCCGGAAACCCTGAGTATTCTTGAACAACGTCGTCACGCTTTTAAAGAACGCCGGGATGTATTGGTGGAAGGGTTACGTAATCTGGGCTTTGTCATTCCGCTGATGCCGGAAGGTGCTTTCTACGTATATGCGGATGCATCACGGTTTACTGATGATACCTTCTCCTTCTGCTGGGATTTACTGGAAGAAGAGCATGTGGCCGTTACCCCGGGGTAGATTTTGGTTCCCACCGGGCCAATGAATTTATCCGATTCTCTTATACAACCAGTGTTGAGCAAATCGAAACAGCACTGGAGCGACTGGCAAGGCGGTTACAGGTATGAAGCTTGAAAACATGCTCGAAGGGCGGTTAATCAAACGTTATAAGCGTTTTCTGGCCGATATTGAGCTGGATAATGGCCGTGAAATGACCGTTCACTGCCCGAATACCGGTTCAATGAAAAACTGTGCAGACCCCGGCAGCCGTGCCTGGATTCAGGATTCCGGCAATCTGAAACGTAAATATGTCTATGGCTGGGAGCTGGTGGAAGTTGAAGGCCGTTATCTGGCCTGTATTAACACCGGCCGGGCTAACCATCTGGTGCGTGAGGCAATTGAAAGCGGCGTAGCAGAGCCGCTGCAAGGTTATGGAACCCTGCGTACGGAAGTGAAATACGGTGCGGAAAACAGCCGTATCGATTTACTGCTGCAACAGGAAGGCCGGGCTGACTGTTATGTAGAAGTAAAGAATGTCACTTTATTTGAAGGTGACGGGCTGGGGACATTCCCGGATGCCGTCACGACCCGTGGTGCCAAGCATTTGCGGGAACTGATGGCCATGGTAGCTGAAGGTCACCGGGCCGTGTTGTTTTTCTGTGTGCCCCATACCGGGATTGAACGGGTGATGCCGGCGGATCATATCGACCCTGAATATGGTCAGTTATTGCGTGAAGCAGTCAATGCCGGAGTGGAAGTGATTGCCTACGGAGCCCGCATTACACCGGATGAAGTCACACTGGTGCGGCAGTTACCGGTTATGCTTTAAGGAATATTAGACTTGATTAAATTAGTTGTCGCTAATATTGTTGCGTCTTTACATTTTTATGATGGCAAAGGGGCAATAAATGACCAGTATGGCAGTGCCGGCGCTGGCCGGTGGTTTACTGATAGGGTTGTGTGCGGTGCTGATGATGGCCTGGCTGGGCCGTATTGCAGGTATCAGCGGGATATTCTGGCAGGCTGTTAGCCGGCCTGCTTTTTCTCCGGTGGCGCATGGCGCCTTTTCTTTGATTGGTTTGTTAACCGGCGCCTGGACAGTACACAGGGTAACCGGGCTGGCATTGCCTGTTTTGCCAGAAACAGATACCTGGCAGATTGTTCTGGCAGGGTTGCTGGTCGGCTTCGGTGCCCGTTTAGGATCAGGCTGTACCAGTGGGCACGGCGTTTGTGGTATTGGCCGTTTGTCAGTGCGTTCACTGGTGGCTACCTGTGTGTTTGTACTGGCTGCGATGCTGACTGTTTTCGTAATGAAGATGGGAGGCTGACATGAGCAGATTAACGGAATCTTCACTGGCGCTGTTCTGCGGCGGATTGTTTGGTGCAGGGCTTGCGTTATCCGGTATGACTGACCCGGCAAACATTATCGGCTTTTTAGATGTGACCGGCGCATGGAACCCGCAGCTTGTGTTTGTGCTGGCAGCTGCGGTTGGCACTTCTGTCGCGGGTTTTTCTGGTTGGGGAAACGTTCCGGACCGGTATTTGCTCAGCGTTTCCACTGGCCGGAAGCTGCAGGAATTGATGCACGGTTATTAAGCGGTGCGGTTCTGTTTGGCATCGGCTGGGGTTGTATGGTTACTGTCCGGGGCCCGCGCTGGCGGCACTGGTATACGGGCAACAGGATACGGTGATGTTTGTTGTATCAATGCTGGCCGGTATAGTGATTTACCAGCTGTTACCCGGCCAGAAAAATGTCCCTGGAGTCAATTCGGAGCAATGCACAGCTGACCGTCGATAACCTCAAAACTGACCGGTTCAAGGGATGTACCATTGCAGGGGCCGGCAATACACAAGCCTGCATCAATGGTAAATAATGCGCCGTGGGTGGCACACTGAATAAACTGTTTTTCAGGATCCAGGAAAGTATCCGGCATCCACTCAAGCGGCACACCCCGGTGGGGGCAACGGTTTTCATAAACGTATAGCTGATCGTTTTTACGGACTGCAAAAATGCCTCTGCCGTCAATTTCAAAGCCTTTGCTTTGCTGTTCTGTAATCTCGCTGGCGAGGCAGAGAGGTTGCATAGGGAATTCTCCGTTAAAAATTGTGTCTATCTTATCCGTCAGTGATGTGCTGAACAAAAGTTATTATTTGCTCAGAACATATTCAGGCAACAATTTACACAATACCGGGGTCTGATAAACTCTCGTTTCATTCTTAACCTGCAGCAGTTGTTACCTATTTTTCGGTGCAGGCGCTTTGCTCTTATTCCAGGATTATTAAGTATTTATGGCCAAAAGCAGCGACGAAGCGTAAGTCGCGTAATTCAAAGTCTAAGGCAGCTAAACCTTCATGGTTACGGCGGCTTTTGGCTGTTCTTTAAGCTGGGGCTGTTACTCAGCGTATTTGCCGCAATCGGTCTGGTGTATCTGGATATTCAGATTCGGGCCAAATTTGAGGGTAAGCGCTGGGCGTTGCCGGCCAAGGTATATGCCCGCCCGTTGGAATTGTACCCGGGACAGGTGCTGAGCCGTGAAAGTCTTAAACTGGAGCTGAAGGGCCTGGGGTATAAATTTCAAGCCCGGGCCAGTCAGCCCGGGACCGTTGAGTGGGCCAGCCGCCGGGCCCGGATTTATTCACGGGGCTTTGACTTTGTAGACGGCCTCGAGCCGAGCCGGCGTTTGCTGGTGGATTTTTCCGGCGATACTGTCAGCCGGATTCGGGACGATGCCGGGCGTAATATTAACTTGGCACGTCTGGAGCCGATCCAGATTGGCGGTATTTACCCCAAGTCGAATGAAGACCGGGACCTGCTGCAGATCGAGCAGGCCCCGCCTTATCTGGTAGACGCGCTGGTGGCTATCGAGGACCGGGATTATTACTCCCACTACGGGGTTTCGCCGAAAGGGATTGCCCGGGCCATGTGGGTAAACCTCAAAGCCGGCCGGATTGTTCAGGGGCAGTACCCTGACTCAGCAGCTAATCAAAAACTTTTATTTAACCTCGGAACGTTCCTATGTACGTAAGTTACTGGAAATCCCGATGGCATTCTTGCTGGACCGTCATTACAGCAAGGATGAAATCCTTGAAGCGTATCTGAACGAAGTCTATCTGGGGCAGAAGGGTAACCGTGCGATTCATGGTTTCGGACTGGCCAGCCAGTATTTCTTTGCTCAGCCCATTCAGGAACTCCGACTGCATCAGGTGGCGTTGCTGGCCGCAATGGTCAAGGGACCGTCTTATTATGATCCGCGCCGTAATCCTGCCCGGGCGAAAAAGCGCCGGGATCTGGTACTAAAAGTACTGCAGGATCAGGGCACGATTACCGCTAAACAGCGCCATCAGGCACAGCAACAGCCTTTGGGAGTGGTAAAGCAGAAGAGTCTGCATCGCGGTGCATATCCGGCGTATCTGGATCTGGTGAAACGCCAGTTACGGGAAGAATATCCGGATGAAGTGCTCAGCAGTGACGGGTTGCGGATTTTTACCGCGCTGGACCCTGTGGTTCAGGCCAATGCTGAGCAGAGTCTGGTATCGAGTGTGAAATCGATAACCAAACGTTACGGCAAAAAGTGGCCAAGTTGCAGGGTGGTATGGTGGTCAGTAACCCTTACAGCGGTGAAGTGCTGGCGGTGGTCGGCGGTAAGAATACCCGCTATCAGGGATTTAACCGTGCCATTGATGCGATCCGCCCAGTGGGCTCACTGATCAAGCCGGCGGTGTATCTGACCGCGCTGGAAAAAGGTTACACCCTTGCGTCGCTTCTGGAAGATGAACCTTTAACCGTTGAATTGCCGGATGGCCCGTGGTCACCGAAAAACTATGACCGTAAGAGCCATGGTCCGGTGCCGCTGTATTATTCACTGGCTAAATCCTATAACCAGTCCACGGTGCGTCTGGGGATGGATGTTGGCGTGGATGAGGTGCTGGATACCCTGCGGCGCTTAGGATTTAACCGTGACTTACCGGCCTATCCGTCACTGTTCTTGGGGGCGACGGCGATGTCACCGATTGAGGTGGCGCAGATCTACCAGACCATTGCCGGTAATGGCTTCCAGTTACCGCTGCGGGCGATCCGTATGGTGGCTGATGCCGAAAATCAGGAGTTGTCCCGTTATCCGCTGGTGGTGCAGCAAACGGTGAATGCCGGGCCGATGTATCAGTTACAGTTCGCCCTGCAGCAGGTAGGGCATATCGGTACTGCCCGTTCGGCGTATGCCAGCCTGCCACAGGGCCTGAATCTGGCGGGCAAGACCGGTACCACTAATGATCAGCGTGACAGTTGGTTTGCTGGCTTTACCGGTGACCGCCTGGCGGTTGTCTGGCTGGGGGCGGATGATAACAGTACCTTGCCGTTAACCGGCAGCAGCGGTGCGCTGAAAACCTGGATAGAACTGATGAAGCGGGAACGGCCGCAGCCACTGATTCTGGATCAGCCTGCTGAAGTGGAATACCTGTGGGTGGACGAACTGACCGGGCTGGGATCGGCAGAAGAGTGTGGCGGTGTGCAGCTGCCATTCTTGCTGGAGAATGAGCCGCAGGAGTATATTCCATGCGCCGCTGCGTATGCGCCGGGTTATGTGGAAGACGAACCGCTGGACTGGCTGAAAAATGGTTCCGCTAAGCCTGCAAGCTTAACTGATTCACTGACCGGGCCGGATGCAATATCCGCCCGGTTTTTTATAGGTGATTACTCAGGTATTTCCCGCTCATGGCTTTGGCCAGACAAAAATTCCCCATAAAACACAAAACGTATGGCTGGTGATGGCGTACAGCAGCACCATGCTGATGCCCGTTGCGCTGTGAGAAAACAGCAGCCAGAGTACGGCACTTCCCCGGCAATTATCAGAATTGCAATCAGGCTGGCATTGATTGCCAGACGCAGGTGATAGACCGCCAGTGGCGGGCTGCTTGCTGCATAGCGGCTGCGCATCCAGATGAGTCCTCCCAGCGTGATGCCCGGCAGTAACAGCAGGTTCACCAGATACATTAAAGCCGCAATGCTGGCCAGTTTTTGTCCGGTTTTATTCGCTGTCTGCATCGGTTTCCTCCTCCCTCTCATTATATGTCTTAGCCGTTAGTACAGTTTGTAACGCATAAGTTTTTTCAACACTTGATAAAGGTCAAGGTGGCCGAAGGGGTGCAATAGGAGAATGCTGACTCGTAGTGGTTACTGGGGCTAATTCACTGTTTTCAGTGACTTAGTTAAAGGTGCAAAGGGTGGAGATACCTTTATGAATGAAACGTTTACAAAATCAATGGCGAGGAACATCTTCTTTGGCGGAAGTCTGTTCTTCTTTTGCTGTTGGTCGGTTTATCTGCGGATACCGTGCAACGGCTGCCCGAAAGGGATAACCGCGAAAACCTGACACCGCAGGTGGCACTGGGCAAGAAAGTCTGGGAAGACAATAACTGCCTGGGCTGTCATACCCTGCTGGGCGAAGGCGCTTATTTTGCACCAGAGCTGGGCAACGTGTATGTCCGCTACGGTAACAGCAAAGAAGCGATCAAGGGCTTTATTACAAGCCGTCCTGTCGATGGTATTCCTGGGCGTCGCAGTATGCCTCAGTTCAACATGTCCGAAGAAGAGCTCGACGCAATTGCTGAGTTCCTCAAGTACATGTCTGAGATAGACACCAATGACTGGCCACCTAATGTTCAAGGGTAAGGGACGATTATGAAGTATCAATCTCAAAAGGTAGCCAAACCGTATTTTATTGCGGCAATTGGCCTGTTCGTCGGACAGATTCTGTTCGGCCTGATTATGGGGCTTCAGTACGTAGTCGGTGATTTCCTGTTCCCGGAAATTCCGTTCAACGTGGCCCGTATGGTACACACTAACTTACTGATCGTTTGGTTGCTGTTCGGCTTTATGGGATCCACCTATTACATGGTGCCTGAAGAGTCTAAAACCGAACTGTATTCGCCTAAGCTGGCAATGCTCCTGTTCTGGGTCTTCCTGGTGGCCGGTGCACTGACCATTGTGGGTTATCTGGCGGTGCCTTATGCACGTCTGGCAGAGCTGACCGGCAATGATCTGTTGCCAACTATGGGACGGGAGTTCCTTGAGCAGCCAACCATTACCAAGATCGGTATTGTGATTGTGGCGCTGGGCTTCCTGTTTAACGTGGGCATGACACTGTTGCGTGGTCGTAAGACTGTTATCACCATGGTGCTGTTCCTGGGTCTGGTAGGACTGGCGGTATTCTTCCTGTTCTCTTTCTATAACCCGCATAACCCTGTACTGGATAAGATGTTCTGGTGGTGGGTTGTTCACCTGTGGGTTGAGGGTGTATGGGAACTGATCCTGGGTGCAATCCTGGCCTTCACACTGATCAAGGTTACCGGTGTAGACCGTGAAGTTATCGAGAAGTGGCTGTATGTGATCATCGCCATGGCTCTGATTACAGGTCTGCTGGGTACCGGTCACCACTACTTCTTCATCGGTACTCCTGAGTACTGGTTGTGGGTAGGTTCAGTATTCTCTGCAATGGAACCGATTCCGTTCTTCATGATGACTCTGTTTGCTTTCAACATGGTGAACAAGCGTCGTCGTCAGCACCCGAACCGTGCGGCGGTTCTGTGGGCGCTGGGTACTGGTGTAATGGCTTTCCTGGGTGCCGGTGTATGGGGCTTCCTGCACACTCTGGCGCCGGTTAACTACTACACTCACGGTTCGCAGATTACTGCAGCACACGGTCACATGGCCTTCTACGGTGCTTACGTAATGATCGTACTGACTATGATCTCTTACGCGATGCCAATGCTGAACGGACGTGAAGCGGCTAACAGCAACAAATCTCAGGTGACTGAAATGTGGGGCTTCTGGCTGATGACTGTTTCCATGGTCTTCATTACTCTGTTCCTGACCGGCGCAGGCATCCTGCAGGTTTACCTGCAACGCTTCAGCGATGCACCACTGCCGTTCATGATCGTGCAGGACAAGATCGAGCTGTTCTACTGGTTACGTGAATTTGCCGGTGTGATCTTCCTGCTTGGCCTGATTGTCTACATCGTCAGCTTCTTCGTGAAGGGTGAAGAAGCCCGACTGAAGCCTGCTGAGCAGACGCTTGTAGAGTAAGCAGAGTAAGAAGAGCAAGTTAAGTAAGTGTAGTAGTATCCCTCCCCGTTCGCGGGGAGGGCTTGATTGTCGGAGTGAAGTAATGAAGCAGCCAAGCCAACGCTTAAGAACTCTGACCCGCAGCGCATTCTTTGCGCTGTTTCTCGTTGCACCGGTGCTGGATATCTTTCGCTATGATTTGGTTGCCGGACATTTCGTAATTTTTACCTATCCGCTGAGTCTGGGGCTGGAATCGATACAGGGTCACGATGCTGCGTTGCAGATTCTTCTGCGGGTGCTGTTACCTGCAGTAATACTGATTGCCCTGGGTATCTGGATTGCTTACAAATTTGGTCGGCTCTACTGCGGCTGGCTGTGCCCGCACTTCTCTGTCGTTGAACTGATTAATGGCCGGATGCAAAAGCTGTTGGGACGGCCAACCATCTGGGAAGCTGGCTCTAAACCTCACAGTGTGTCTTCCTGGCTGAGCCTTGTTGTTGTTGCGGTGCTCATCGCCTTTACCTGGGCGGTTGGGTTGCTGGGGTATCTGTTGCCGCCGCTGGAGCTTTATAAAGATTTATTAACCGGTGAGCTGGGATTCACCAGTTGGCTGTTTTTAGGCGTGGCCACCACGCTGTTTACTATTGATTTTCTGTTTGCTCGCCATCTGTTCTGCAAGTTTGGCTGTGCACTGGGTGTGTTTCAGAGCCTGGTCTGGATGATGAACCCCAAAGCACTGATGGTGAGTTTTGATGCCAGCCGTGCAGCCTTATGTAAAGACTGCGATAAAGCTTGCGATAAAGCCTGTCCGATGCGTTTGCCAGCCCGCAGTATTAAGCGGAAGAAGTTTACCTGTACTCAGTGCAGTGAATGTATTCAGGCGTGTAATGTCGTGCAGAAGGATAACCCCGATGGCAGTTTGCTGCACTGGGGTAACGGCGATCCGCGACGCAGCTCTGATGCAGATAAAATTATTCCCAGTGTCGATATAGGAGCCCGGAAATGACCGCGCAGGCAGACATTAATGTCAGACAGTTGCCCGGGGACTTTGCTGTCTGGTTGTTTATTCTTGCTGAGCTGAGTGTATTTGCTCTGTTCTTTATTCTCTATGCCATAACCCGGCTGCGCTTTCCTGAAATGTTTGCCGAGGGCAGGCGCAACTGAGTGTGCTGGCTGGTGTGGGTAATACACTGGCGCTGCTGACGAGCAGTTGGTTTGTGGCACGTGCGCAGCTGAAGGTACACAGAGGTCAGGCCGGTGGAAATGCATTTCTGTTATTGGCCCTGATATCCGCATGTGTGTATCTGTGGATAAAAAGCTCAGAGTATCAGCATTCGGCAGCGCTGGGTTTTGATCTGGGCACCAACGATTTTTACTTTTTCTATTATGGCCTGACGGCGTTTCATATGTTTCACGTCATTCTGGGCATGCTGGTGCTGGTGTGGCTGATGTGGCAAAACCGGCGCGGCAGGTACCGTGACGGGCGAATGAATGAGTTTGAAAGCGGTGCCAGCTACTGGCACATGGTCGATCTTCTCTGGTTAGTACTTTTTCCTTTGGTATATCTCTTATGAGCGAAGCACGTTTAGCGGACAGTATCTGGATATTATTGATATTGGTCACGGTGGCCATGGCATATTTCGGCGAGAATGGTGCCATTACCTTCGCAACAGTAGTGCTGATCCTGTCTGCCAGTGCGGTTAAAGCATTCTGTGTTGTGGATTATTTTATGGGGCTGAGAAAAGCTCCGCGGGTATGGCGTTTTATGTTACTGGCATACGCTCCGGTGATCGGGGTGATTGTGAGTGTGACTTATCTGTTTTGAGCAACCGCTCGGATCGCTTCGCGGCGAACAACGGCGTTTGCCGTATGGAGAAATATGTGATGAATAATCTGACAACCATCGATACTTCCGCGGCAGGCTCTGCTGCTTTTTATCAGCCACAGGGCAATGAAGAAGCGCTGTTTATGCACGCGTATGAGCACCAGTTGCCGGTATTACTGAAAGGGCCGACCGGTTGCGGTAAAACCCGTTTTATCAGTTATATGGCTGAAAAGCTTGGCCTGCCGCTTCACACGGTAGCTTGTCATGATGACCTCAGTGCCTCGGATCTGGTAGGGCGTCACCTGATTGGTGATGGTTGTACCGTCTGGAGTGACGGCCCCTGACCCGGGCGGTTCGCGAAGGGGGCATCTGTTATCTGGATGAGGTGGTGGAAGCCCGTAAAGATACCACCGTGGTTATTCACCCGCTGACGGATGACCGGCGTATTCTGCCGATCGACCGCACCGGTGAAGTACTGGAAGCGCCGGATAATTTTATGCTGATCGTGTCTTATAACCCGGGCTATCAGAATGTACTTAAGGGAATGAAACCGAGTACCCGGCAGCGTTTCCTGTCGATGAGTTTTGATTACCTGCCAGCGGCTGAAGAAACCGCGGTAATTGTTCATGAAACCGGTGTTGATCAGGCAATTGCCACCCGTCTGGTGGCGCTGGCAAACAGCCTTCGGGAACTGAAAGATCAGGATCTGGAAGAGGGGCCAGTACCCGTCTGATCGTTTATACCGCCACGCTGATCGCGGCAGGTTTTGATCCGTTACAGGCGTGCCGGGCAGGTATGATCGAACCGCTTACCGACGATGCTCAGACCATTGTTGGTTTAATGGAGTTGGCGCAGGCAGCTTTTGGCGCAGAGTGATATTTAAATCAGACGGTTAGCGAAGAGGCAGTAATGGAAGAGCGAGTCGGTCAGATATGGGATAAGTGGATCACTAAGCTGGCGTATCAGGGGTATCCTGAGGCGGCGGTTCAGCTGGATGATGTGAAAGCAGCGCTGGGTGTTTTCTACCGCGGACTGGGCGGAGACAGCGGCCTGACGATCAGTGCCACTACCCCGACTCTGCACCGTGCCCGCCGTAACTGGCTGCACCGGGTTGCTGGTACCGGTAGCAAAGTTGAACTGGCCTGGTATGACGAGCGCTGCCTTTACTTGCCGCAGCGTCTGGATGTTTTTCCGCAGGCAGAGTTGAACCGCGAACTGTATTTCTGGCTGGCCGCGCTGGCCGGTACGCCGGCAACGGCTGAAGTGCACCGGGGATGAACTGGCTGGTGGATAACCAGTCACGCTGCCAGCAAACGCTTTCTTTATACCCAGGGCTGAGATCCCGTTACAGGCGGTTGGTGGATGCCTTTATTCAGCAACGTGATCCTGCTGATCTGAAACACAGTGGCCAGGCGGCCGTGCTGTCGGCGGTGTATCAGGCGTTACGTGAGCCTGGTTCGGTAACCGAGCTGCCGGCGGATGATTTTGCACCGGACCCTGTCCCCTGTGGCTGCACCCGAATCCGCCCCGGGCAGAAGGGCTACGCAGCGAAGACAGCGGCAAAGACCGGGATTCTTCCCAGGGGCAGAGTAAGCAGGGTGAGCAGCGTCGCCGTCAGGCGGAACGGGTGGAAAAGCCCGAGGAAAACGGCACAACACTGGGGGTTCGGCACGAGGCTGATTTGTTCTCCTATGCTGAGTTCTGTCAGATGGACCGTGGCAGTGAAGACGAGGATGACCTTGATCAGGCGGAGTCCATTGCCAATGACATTGATAAAATGTCTGTCACCCAGGACAGCACCCCGGTGGCCAGCCGGATTAAGTTTGACCTGGATCTGCCATCCGCTGAGGAAGATGATATCCCCTGGGTGATGGTATCCGTTATCCGGAATGGGATTATAAGCGGCAGGTATTGCTGCCGGATTATAGCTGTATCATTCCGATGCAAAGCCGTAATGCTGAGGCCAGTGATTTACCGGCTCATCTACAGACAACCGCCCGGCGTCTGCGCCGCCAGTTTGAAATGCTGACTAACCGTTCCGTGCGGTTGCGCAGCCAGTATGACGGCGATGAGCTGGATATTGATGCCTATCTGCAACACCGCACTGCTCTGGCTACCGGTAAGGGCGATGATGGCCGCTTATACAGTCAGAAACGGCGTTTGCAGCGGGATATGTCCTGTCTGTTGCTGGCTGATTTGTCGTTATCCACAGATGCCTGGGTAGGCACTCAGAATGCGGAAGATGACTGTCAGGTGATTGATGTGATCCGTGACAGCCTGTATCTGTTTTCGGAAAGCCTGCATGCCAGTGAAGATCAGTTCGCCATTCACGGTTTTTCTTCCCGCCGGCGGGAGCATGTGCGTTTTAACTGCCTGAAGGATTTCGGTGAAACTTATAATGACACGGTTCGTGGCCGTATCGCCGATATTTCGCCGGGCTTTTATACCCGGATGGGAGCGGCTATCCGCCATGCCTCTGCGTTGCTGGCGAAACAGCCGGCAGAGAAAAGCTGCTTCTGATTGTGACCGACGGCAAGCCCAACGACCTTGATCGCTATGAAGGCCGGCACGGCATTGAAGATACCCGTAAGGCGATTCAGGAAGCCCGCAGCATGGGGCTGGTACCATTCTGTATCACCATTGATGAGCAGGCTAATCAGTATCTTCCGTATCTGTTTGGCCGTCAGGGATATACGTTTATTCACCGGGCGACCCAGCTACCGAAAAACTTCCGCAACTGTATCTGAAGCTGACCGGCAAGCTGCTGGAACACTGAAGCAACTGCCGGTTGCTGATTGATATGCATCAAGGCGCAAATCCCCTGTCTGTTTAGGCTGATGTGCAAATAGTGCTTTTAAAGTGGCTGTGTTTACGAGCATGTGTTTACGAGCGTTCGTTTACAGGCATTTCTTACGAGCTTTGCATGTCTGATCTTTGCCAGGGGCCGGTCAATGGATTTTCTGCCAATCTTTTATAATCTTCAGCAACAACGCTGCCTGTTGGTCGGCGGCGGTGATGTCGCGCTGCGTAAAGCCAGTCTTCTGGTCAGTGCAGGCGCCAAACTCTGTGTCGTGGCACCCCAATTGTGTCGGATCTGGACGCTCTGATTCAGGAGCATGACGGTGAGTACTATCCGACCGACTACACTGCCGCCCATCTGGAAGGGGTCGTACTGGTTATCTCGGCCATTGAAGATCAGGCTGTGGATGAGCAGGTTTCTGCGGATGCCAAACAGCAGGGCCTGCCGGTGAATGTTGTGGATAAGCCTTCCCTGAGTAACTTTATTATTCCTGCGGTTATCGACCGTTCACCCATTGTGATGGCGGTATCCAGTGGCGGGCAGTCCCCGGTTCTGGCCCGCTTGCTACGGGGAAACTGGAGTCGATGATTCCTGCCAGCTACGGGCGTTTGGGGCAGTTGGCCGGCCGTTTCCGCGAGCAGGTGAAAGCCCGTTTTGAAACCCTGAATCAGCGCCGGGTATTCTGGGAATCCGTGCTGCAGGGGCCGGTGGCTGAAATGATATTTGCCGGCAAGGACCGTAAAGCCGAGCAATTGCTGGAACAGGCGCTGGAAGAAGGCAGTACCGGCCATTCAGACGGTGAAGTCTATCTGGTGGGTGGCGGCCCGGGTGACCCTGATCTGTTGACGTTCAAAGCCCTGCGGCTGATGCAGCAGGCGGATGTGGTTGTGTATGACCGTCTGGTGTCCCGCCGGGTGCTGGATCTGTGCCGCCGGGATGCTGACCGGGTGTTTGTGGGGAAAGCCTGCAATCAGCACGTTATCTCCCAGGAGGAAATTAATGCCTTACTGGTGAGGCTGGCGAAAGAAGGCAAACGGGTACTGAGGCTTAAAGGTGGTGATCCGTTTATTTTTGGCCGGGGTGGCGAAGAAATCGGTGAGCTGATGGCGGAAGATATTCCCTTTCAGGTGGTGCCAGGTATTACTTCGGCGTCCGGGTGTGCCGCCTATGCCGGCATTCCGCTGACTCATCAGAATTATGCCCAGTCCGTCCGTTTCGTGACCGGGCATATGAAAGATGGCCAATGCGACTTACCGTGGCCAGAGCTGGTGCAGGAACATCAGACGCTGGTGATCTATATGGGGCTGCTGAGTCTGACGCAGATCTGTGAACAACTGATGCGCCACGGTATGTCCCCGCGTATGCCGATTGCACTGGTGGAAAACGGTACCTTACCTGAGCAGCGTATTCTTACCGGCACGCTTGCGGATATTGCTGATCAGGCAGCGGTGACAGACTTCCAGCCGCCGGCATTGATTATCATTGGCAAAGTGGTTGCTCTGCGTGACCGGCTGGACTGGTACAGCCAGAGTTGATCCACGCCTTTCCTGTTATTTTTCTGTTGTTTTATTTTCGCCTTCCGGCTTGTTACATATTGTTTTATAAGCAGTTTTTCGACATGCCGGAAGCGCTTTCAGCTAATTTCTAATCTTTTGATTTTTATCAATGTGGCTGGCAGACCTGCTGCGTACACTGGATTTGTCTTTCCAATCACAGTCAGAAGGAATGTGATATGAGCTTGCCTGAAACTGATAATTCTCCGTCTGCTAAGGGGAATAAAGCACGCAACTTTAAGAGCAATGCCTGTGTATATCTGGTGGGTGCCGGTCCCGGCGATCCTGATTTGCTGACTGTGAAAGCACAGCGTCTGATTCGCGAAGCTGATGCGGTGGTATATGACCGTCTGGTCTCTGAAGAAATTATCGCTCAGATTCCGGCGGGCGTGGCCCGGATCTACGTGGGTAAGGCCACAGGCCGCCATTCCCTGCCGCAGGATGAAATTAATCAGCTGCTGGTCAAGCTGGCAAAAGGGTATCGCCATATTGTGCGTCTGAAAGGTGGTGACCCGTTCATTTTTGGCCGCGGCAGTGAAGAAGCGGCGGTGCTGACACAGAACAATGTGCGTTTTGAAATTGTGCCTGGCATTACCTCAGCGATGGCCTGCGCGGCGTATGCCGGCATTCCGTTAACTCACCGTGGGGTTGCTGACGGCGTCCATATCGTTACCGGCCACCGTCAGAATGATCAGGGCCTTGAACTGGATCTTGGCGCATTCAGCGACAGCCGTTGCACCCTGGCGGTGTACATGGGGCTGGCGAATCTGACGCCAATTGTGAATGCGGTTCTGGCAGCCGGCCGTTCTGCATCCACACCGGTAGCCGTTATCGAAAAGGGTACTACGCCGCAGCAACGCAGGCTTGTGACTGATCTTGCACATCTGGTTGCCGATACTGCCGATGCGGGCATTAAGCCGCCGGCCATGGTCGTGATCGGGGATGTGGTTAATCTGGCTGCAACACTGGACTGGTTTGAGCCGGCCAGTGAACCGATAGAACAGCAGTCCATGAGTCAGATGTAATTTACCCGCTGTAAAAGGGAGATGTGAAGAATATGAAGTATTTAGCTGTTCTGACTATCTGCTTTTCAACTCTGAGCCTGGCGCAGGCCGGTTCGCTCGCTGACAGTGATCAGTCTGCCGTACTTTCCTCAGAGCGGCAGGCAGAACTGTCCCACTTACTCAGACATGACTGTGGTTCCTGCCACGGTATGACCCTTAAAGGAGGGCTGGGGCCGGCATTAACCCCGGATGTCCTGAGTAACAAACCTGAAGAATATCTTTTTCATGTCATCAGCTATGGCCTTCAGGGAACGCCGATGCCTCCCTGGCAGGGCATTCTCAGTGATGATGATATCCGCTGGCTGGTAGACGCACTTAAGGAAGGTGTTGATTCATGAATATTAAGAACTGGCGCCGGCATGCACTCAGCTGCTGTGTGGTACCGCTGTTAATCAGTATTGCTTCTGTCAGCCAGGCTGCCGCTGTCCGCGGCACCGGGGATCTGGGCGTAATTATTGAACGTGCCACCGGCAGTGTGCAGGTGGTTGAACATACCGGTGGCTCTCAGCTTTATCATGTTGAAGGGCTGGGAGATTTATCCCATGCCTCCATTGTTTTTCCGTGATGAGCGCTTCGCCTATGTATTCGGCCGGGATGGCGGCTTAACCAAGGTGGATATCCTCAGCGGTGAGATTGATAAGCGGGTGATACAGGGCGGTAACAGCATTGGTGGCGCGATCTCTGAAGACGGCACACTGGTAGCGGTTTCAAACTATGAACCCGGCGGTGTGAAAATTTTCAATGCCCAGACTCTGGAACTGGTGGCTGATATACCCGCGGTTGGCGCCAACGGTATGCAGTCCAAAGTGGTCGGGCTGGTGGATGCGCCGGATAACCGCTTTGTCTTCAGCCTCTATGAATCCGATGAAATCTGGATTGCCGATGTGTCTGACCCGGCAGCACCTCAAATCACCAAGTTTACTGATATTGGCCGTGGGCCCTACGACGCACTGATCACGCCGGACGGTCGCCATTACATCGCCGGTCTGTTTGGTGAAGATGGTATGGCGCTGGTGGATCTGTGGTATCCGGAAAAAGGCGTCCGGAGAATTCTGGATAACTATGGCCGCGGTGAAGAGAAACTGCCGGTGTATAAGATGCCGCATCTTGAAGGCTGGGCGATTGCCGGGGACTTTGCCTTTGTTCCGGCTGTAGGACATAACCAGGTGATCGTTGTTGACCGCAAAAGCTGGCAGCAGGTCGGCAAGATTCCGGTACACGGTCAGCCTATTTTTGTTATGGCACGGCCAGGCGGACGGCACATGTGGGTGAATTTTGCTTACCCCAATAACGATACCCTGCAGGTGATTGATACCGAAAGTCAGGAAATCATCAAGACGCTGAAGCCGGGTAAAGCCGTATTACATATGGAGTTTACGCCGAAGGGCGACAAAGTCTGGGCGTCTGTCCGGGATGATGATCAGGTGCAGATTTACGACACCAAAAGTTTTGAAAAACTTGATCAGCTGCCGGTTGAAAAACCGTCCGGCATCTTCTTTACCAACCGTGCACACACCATAGGGTTATGATCATGAGTAGCCTGGAACAACGATTACTGAATAACTATCAGCGTAACTTCCCACTGGTGCCTGAGCCTTATGAGCAGTTAGCCAGTGAGCTGGGCTCGGACAGCCAGACCGTCCGGGATTTGCTGGCGGAATTACTGATGCGGGGCAAGGTTAGCCGGGTCGGTCCGGTGTTTAAACCCCGTATGCTTGGCAGCAGCACGCTGGCGGCCATGAGTGTACCTCAGGAGATGCTGACCGAGGTGGCTACTCTGGTGAATGGTTACCCGGAAGTGAACCATAACTATGAGCGTGAGCACCGGCTGAATCTGTGGTTTGTTGCTGTGGCGGCTGATCAGGAAAAGCTGGAACAGGTGCTCAGCGATATTGAATCCCGCAGTGGCTATGAAGTGATGAGTCTGCCTCTGCTGAAGGAGTACCACATTGACCTGGGCTTCCGGATGGATGCCGGCGACAAACAAAGGTTACCAGCAGTGCGGAACAGAATAATACCGACTGCAGCTTTGATCCGGCTCTGCACGGTTCACTGATCGCGGCAATACAGACCGGCCTGCCACTGACAGAGCGGCCTTACCTGACGGTGGGTGAACAGCTTGGGCTGTCAGAAGAAACAGTGATTGAAACACTTTCACAAATGCAGTCTGCGGGCATCATTCGCCGTCTTGGTGTCATTGTCCGCCATCATGAACTGGGCTACCGGGCCAATGCCATGCTGGTGTGGGACGTACCGGATGATCAGGTGGATACGCTGGGGCAGCAACTGAGTGCAGAGCAGAAGGTAACCCTTTGCTATCAGCGTCCGAGAATCAAGCCCCGCTGGCCGTACAACCTGTTCAGCATGATTCACGGTAAAAGCCGTGATGAAGTAATGGCTTACGTAGATGATTTGGTGGATAAGCTGGCACTGAAAGATACCCCTTACGAAGTGCTGTTTTCATTGCAGCGGTTTAAACAGTGCGGCGCGAAATACATCGTTCAGGAAAATGCACATCAACAGGCGGTATTGCGATGAACGATCTGAATACAGTCGCTCCGGCTGATGCGCTGGATGCTCTGGACAAGCGCATTATCAATACGCTGCAACGCAGTTTTCCGGTGTGTGATCATCCCTTTGCGGTGGTGGCTGAAGAACTCGGTACAACAGAAAGTGAGCTGATCAGCCGGTTACAGCGGTTGCGTGAAGGTAAAATCCTGAGCCGTTTTGGCCCCTCTATAACGCTGACCGTTTTGACGGTGCGGTCAGTCTGTGTGCCATTGCGGTGCCTCAGGAACGCTTCGATGAAGTGGCTGAACAGGTTAATGCCTTTCCTCAGGTGGCACACAATTATGAACGGGATCATGAACTGAATATGTGGTTTGTGGCCGCGACAGAGAGCTGGCAGGAGCTGGAAGACACGCTGGCTGCCATTGAAGCTAAAACCGGTCTGACCGTCCGGAATATGCCGAAATTACACGAGTTTTATGTGGGGCTGTATTTTGAAATCTGACGCAGAATTACAGGTGCTGGACCGGGACATTATTCTCAAAACCCAGGCCGGATTGCCCCTGATCGCCGAGCCGTATCAGCAGATCGCTGCTGAACTGGATATTGATGTCGAACTGCTGATGCAGCGAATCAGAATTATGCAGGAAGATGGCCGGATCAGACGCATCGGTGCTGTGCCGAATCATTACCGGCTGGGGTATACGGGCAACGGCATGTCTGTCTGGGATGTACCTGATGAAAAGGTACATGAGCTGGGCGAAATGATCGGTGCGCTGGACTACGTCAGCCACTGTTACCACCGCCCGCGTTTTTGCCTGACTGGCCGTATAACCTGTTTGCTATGGTGCATGGCCGCAGCCGCGAAGAAGTCATTGAAAAGCACAAAAATAGCGGATTTACTGGGAGAGCACTGCCGTAGCAGAGATGTTCTTTTCAGTAGCCGAATCTTAAAGAAAACCGGAATCCGCATTGGAGGCTGAACCATGTTTCGTATCTCTCAGTATATGCAGGAGCTTGTCAATCCAACACCTATAGGTCCTAAGCGTAACCCTCCGGGACCGGTGGTTATCTGGAATCTGGTGCGTCGCTGCAACCTTGCCTGTAAGCACTGTTATTCAATTTCTGCCGATGTTGATTTCCCCGGTGAGCTTTCCACCGCTCAGGTGGTTGATGTCATGAAGGACCTGCGCAGCTTTAAAGTGCCGGTGCTGATTCTGTCAGGCGGTGAACCGTTGTTACGGCCGGATATTCTGGATATCTCCCATCAGGCAAAAGCCATGGGTTTCTATGTGGCGCTGTCCACCAACGGCACGCTGATAGACGAATCTAATATCGAAGCACTGGCTGCGGTGGGATATGACTACCTGGGGATAAGTATTGACGGTATACGGGAAACCCACGATGAGTTTCGCCAGAAACAGGGGGCGTTTGACGCCTCTTTCAAAGGGCTGCAGCTGTGCCGTGAAGCAGGTATTAAAGTGGGGATGCGTTTCTCCATCACCCAGGATAACTCCCATGAGCTGCCTTACCTGCTGGATGTAATGGACGAGGAAAAGGTCGATAAGTTTTACCTTTCCCATCTCAATTACGGTGGCCGGGGTAACCGTCACCGGGGACATGATGCGGTTCATCAGATTACCCGTGAAGCGCTGGACCTGCTGTTTGAACGTTGCTGGGAAGATGTTCAGGCCGGCCGTCACCGGGAATTTGTAACCGGCAATAACGATGCTGACGGCGTGTACTTCCTGCACTGGGTGCAGCGGCATTTCCCGGACCGTTACGAGCATATGCGGGCGAAACTGTCTCAGTGGGGCGGTAACTCATCCGGTGTGAATGTGGCGAATATTGATAACCTCGGCAATGTGCATCCCGATACCTTCTGGTGGAACTATAACCTGGGGAATGTGCTGGAACGGCCTTTCTCAGAAATCTGGCAGGATACCAGCGATCCGCTGATGGCCGGTTTCAAAGCCGAAGAACGCTGCCTGGGCGGACGCTGCGGTGTGTGTACCTATAAGGATGTCTGTGGCGGAAATACCCGTGTCCGGGCGTTCCAGACAACCGGTGATCCATGGTGGGAAGATCCTGCCTGCTATCTGGATGATCAGGAGCTGGGCATTAATCTGGCGGACTATGAAGCAGAAAAACCTATCAAAATGGATCTGAATGTGCGGAGGATTCGCTTTGCCAGCTAGACATCTTTCTGTATTGCTGCCGTTATTACTCAGCGGAGCGGTTGCTGCCGCTGAGCCTGATCCGGCACAGCTGTTCCAGCAACATTGTGCTGCCTGTCACGGTGCCGACCGGCTTGGTTTGATTGGCCCGGCACTGTTACCGGAAAATTTAAAGCGGGTAAGAAAAAGGCCGCGCTGAGCTCGGTGACCAATGGTTTACCCGCCACGCAAATGCCGGCGTTCGGCAATGTACTGAGTGAAGCGGAAATTGCCAGTCTGGCGGATTATATCTACACCCCGCTGGCGGAAGTGCCACAGTGGACCGAACAGGCGATTAAAGACAGTCATGTGATCTACAAACCGGATCTGGTAACCGGGGATGCTACCACTGCCAAACCTGTGTATGACGCGGATCCGCTGAACGTATTTCTGGTGGTGGAAGCGGGAGATCACCATGTTTCGGTACTGGATGGCGATACCTTCGAGCCTATTCACCGCTTTAAATCACGCTATGCACTGCATGGCGGGCCGAAATATACCTCAGATGGCCGCTTTGTCTATTTTGCTTCCCGGGATGGCTGGGTAACCAAATATGACATGTATAACCTGGAAGTGGTCGCCGAAGTGCGTGCGGGTATTAATGCCCGCAATGTAGCCGTATCCGGGGATGATCGTTATGTACTGGTGGGTAATTACCTGCCGCATACGCTGGTGGTACTGGATGCTACTGATCTGAGCTTTGTAAAGACCATTCCGGTGACGGATGAACAGGGCGAAAGCTCCCGGGTCAGTGCGGTGTATGCCGCTGCTCCCCGGCAGAGTTTTATCGCCGCCCTGAAAGACTTCCGCGAAGTCTGGGAAATCAGTTATGCGCCGGAAACACCGTTACAGGTGGCCCGCATTAAAATGGATGATTATCTGGACGATTTTTCTTCGATCAGGAATATAACCACATCATGGGGGCTGCCCGAAACGCGAAGAATGGTCAGGTGATTGATCTTAACAGCCAGCAAAAAGCAGCGGATCTGGATCTGACCGGTATGCCCCATCTGGGCTCCGGTATTACCTGGCCGTATGGGGGACCACCGTACTGGCCACGCCAAATCTTAAGGAGCACACGGTTACCTTTATCGATACGCAAAACTGGAAAACCATCAAGAAGATCGACACCAAAGGGCCGGGCTTCTTCATGCGCAGCCATGAAAATTCCCGTTATGCCTGGGTGGATGTTTTTGTTGGACCCGATAAAGACGTGATGCACGTGATCGATAAGGCAACACTGGAAATTGTTAAAACCCTGAAGCCTGAGCCGGGTAAAACGTCCGGGCATATCGAGTTCACCAAAGACGGCCGTTATGCATTGCTCAGTATCTGGGAGATGGATGGTGCGATTATTGTCTACGATGCTGAAACGCTGGAGGAAGTGAAACGCTTACCGATGAAAAACCCGTCGGTAAATACAATGTTCACAATAAAATAACCCGTTCCGCGGGCACCAGTCATTAGAAAAATTTGCGGATAAACTCAGTGCATTTACTGTAACTCAATGGTGAGTGCACTGCTTTTATCCGTATTTATCACTTTAAAACAATGTGTTTAATTACACAGAGTTTCCCTGCCAGATTTCAGGCTGGCGTCTTTGTTGTCCTCATAACTTGTTGATATGTATTGGTAATGTCTTTTGTTGGTAATTGTTTCAGAACCGAAGCAGTATTTTGAAATAATAAAAACTAATAGCAGAGTTTTTATTAAATAAAAAGACAGGGTTCCATTTAAATAGCAAAAAAATGATAAAAGTTTTTAAACTTGACCATTGTCAGTTTTTGTTGCCGGTTTGATTAATAGTGCATCCAGTAGAAGTTATTTAGCCAAACGAAAAACGTAAATAACCGCTGGAGAGCTGTTCGATGAAAACACTCAAGTATGGATTATCCACCATTGGCCTGGCTATCGGTATGGCATCAGGAGCGCTGAGCATGTCTGCTGTCGCTGCTGAGCCTACCTTATCTGAAGCAGATTTTGCTAAAGCACAGTTGCAGTACTTCCAGCGTTGCGCTGGTTGTCACGGTGTTTTACGTAAAGGTGCTACCGGTAAGAACCTTGAGCCAAAAGAAACGCTGAAGAAAGGTCAGGAGCGTCTGGAGAAGATTATTGCCTACGGTACAGAAGGCGGTATGAACAACTTCGATGACATTTTCTCTGAAGAAGAGATTGCCAACCTGGCGACTTTCATTCAGATGGAACCACCGGTGCCACCTGAAATGTCTCTGGAGCAAATGCGTTCTCACACCAAAGAGTACGTTGCGCCAAAAGATTACCCGACCAAGCCGCTGCACGGCCGTAACTGGAAGAACTTCTTCGTGGTTATCGAGCGTGATGCCGGTAAAGCCGCAATCATTGATGGCGACACTAAAGAAGTTATTACCCACATCAATACCGGTTACGCAGTACACGTAATCAAGGGTACTGAGCATCACAAGATTGATCACGCAGAAGACATTGGCCGTTTCTGGTACACCATTGGCCGTGATGGCAAGGTGAACAAGATCGACCTGTGGCAGACTCCTGACAAGATGCTGGTTGCTGAAACCAAGATGGCTTATGACGCACGTGACATTGCCGTTTCCGGTGATGGCAAATACGTTGTTGCCGGTGGTTACTGGCCTGCGCACTTTGTAATCATGGATGCGGTGACACTGAACCCGCTGAAGGTTATTACAACCCGTGGTTACAACACAAAAGGTGAGTTTGTTAACGAAGCGCGTGTAGCGGCTGTTTACACCTCTCCGAACAAGTCTGAGTTTACCGTTGCTGTTAAAGAAACCGGCCAGATGCTGCAGGTTGATTACAGCGACTTGGATAACTTAACCATTACTTCCATTGCCTCTTCTGAGTTCCTGCATGACGGTTTCTACGATCCTACCGGTCGTTACTTCCAGATTGCGGCTAACGCTTCAAACAAGATGGTAATCGTTGATACTGAAACCGGTAAGCTGGAAGCGCAGATTGATGTTGATTCACTGCCACACCCTGGCCCTGGTGCTAACTGGAACGACAAAGAGTGTGGCCCTGTTGGCGGCACAACTCACTTAGGTACTGGTCTGGTATCTGTTTGGGGTAATGATCCTGCCGGTAAACCTGATCAGGCATGGAAACTGTGCTACGAAGTGGAGACTGATGGTGCCGGTGCATTCATCCGTACCCATCCGACATCACAGTATGTTTGGGCTGACCAGATTAAACACCCTGAGCCAGAAATTCAGCAGTCAGTACAGGTATTTGATAAAGATACCCGTGAGATTGTTAAGACTATCCGTGTAACTGAAGAGCCGGGTAAAGCGGCACTGCACATGGAATTCAACGAAGATGGTTCTGAAGTATGGGTATCTGTCTGGAACCGTACAGACAGCAAGAACCCTACCGGTGAAATCGTGGTTTACGATGCGAAGACTCTTGAAGAGAAGTCCCGCATTAAAGGCCTGACAACTCCTACCGGTAAGTTCAACGTTTACAACCGTATGAACCATAAAACCTAGTCACTCCCTGTAAACCCTGAATGCGGGCATGGCGCAAGCCATGTCCGCTCACCTCGCTTTGGTTAGAGTTGATTATGGATATAAATACATCAAGCAAATCTGGTTTCTGGTCCCGCCGCCGTGTGCTGGGCGTAACCGCTGCCGGTGCATTGGTATTTTTGTTGTTGGTATTATTTTCTGGGGCGGTTTTAACACTGCTATGGAAGCAACCAATAGCACTGAGTTCTGCATTGGCTGTCATGAGATGGAAAATAATGTATATCAGGAATACAAGCCAACCATCCATTATTCAAACCGTACCGGTGTAAGAGCCGGCTGTCCTGACTGTCACGTACCCCGTCCGTGGATTCACAAGGTGGTACGTAAAATTAAAGCCTCCAGAGAATTGTTCTACTGGGCGACAGGCAAAATTGATACTCCTGAAAAATTTGAAGAACACCGTCTGGATCTTGCGAAAAGTGTCTGGTCGGCAATGAAAACTACCGATTCCAGAGAGTGCCGTAACTGTCACAACTTTGAATCGATGAATCCGGAATTCCAGAAACCCCGTGCCCGTAAGCAGCACATGAATTCCTTTGAAACAGGCCAGACCTGTATCGACTGCCACAAAGGCATTGCGCACCATAACGTCAGAGATCAGTTAACTGACGAAGAGCTGGAAGCCATTGAAGCACCGGATCCGAAATACGTCCGTGAAATTCCAAAAGAATATCTGGAAGGTCTGGCACGTGTTGAGGCGAAGGAAGCGGCCATGGCAGCGGAAGCGAAAGCAAAAATGAAGCGGCCATTGAGCGTGCTGTTGCTGCGCTGAAAGCTGAAAATGAACGTCTGGTTGCTGATGCGAAAAACAATGTTGCCTCTGTCGGTGCTGTACCGGCGGCAGCCAGCAATATCAATGTCGACTGGGGCAAGGCCAGTACGTCTGATATTACTGTGTTCTATCCGGGTACTGCGTCAATGGAGTGGATCCTGGGCCGTAAACACGGTGGTAAACGTGCCTTCACCAAAGGTGATCGCTGTGTTGAATGTCACGGTGAAGAAACAGAAACCATTGGTCAGCTGATTGTCAGCGGTGAGAGTGAAAAAGAGCTGGAGCCGAATCTGATTCCGGGTAAGCGGGGCAGCATTCCGGTAACAATCAATGCCACTCACGATGATGAATACCTGTACCTGCGCTTTAACTGGGCAGACGGAGATCACGCACCGGTGCCGTTCGTTGAAGGCGGTAAGATGGATCCTGAAAACCCAATGAAGCTGGCCTTCATGGTGGCTACAGATGAAGTTGAGTACGCTGACCGTGCCGGTTGCTGGGGCACCTGCCACGCGGACGCTGATGAGATGCCTTTTGCACCTGAAAATCAGGCGCTGAAAGACTCCGAACTGGCAGCCCGTCTGGATCTGAGTGCCGGTGTAACCAAGTATCTGACTGAGTCCCGTACTAAGATTGAGCTTAAAGGACGTCGCGGCAAAGCGCTTGGCGGCTGGGATAAGCTGAAGTCTGAAGGGGATCTCACCGCGGCGATGGCAGCCAACCAGTATATGGATCTGGTGCGCTACAAGTCCGGTGCAGATGAAGTGGAAGACGGTCAGATTATGGCTGAACGGACCATGCACGGTGGTCAGGGTGCGGAAGTAGAAGCGTCTCTGAAAGCCGGTACCTGGTCAGTGGTTGTGAAGCGTAAGCTGAAATCTGATCAGCCGGGAGATGTCAGCATTGAACCGGGCAAACTGTATAACTTCGGTTTTGCCATTCACGATGACTTCACCAACGGGCGTTATCACCATGTATCCCTGGGCTACAAGTTAGCACTGGATGATGATCAGGCTGAGATAAACGCTGTTAAACAATAACACGCTGCAGTGTTACAAAGGCTCTTCATAAGAAGGGCCTTTTTATGCCCGGGCAACTGAATATGTCGGTGTGGTCGACGAAAGTTCACTTTTGCCCGGTTTTTGATGATCAACTGAACAGGCTTTGACATGTGTCTAAATAAGCAACGCTTCCTGCCTGCTATTATGAGGAGACTTTCGTTTAATAAATAATCAGTCCGAGAGCCCGTTTATCATGATTGAAGAAATTGCTGCAGAGGTGAGACAGCATCTGTTACTTTCATCGATGTCCGATCAGGCATTTGCTGAACTCATCAGCCATTGCCGGATTGTGCACCTGGGGCACAACGAGAGTCTGTTTCATCAGGGAAGCGAAGCGCATAGTTTTTATATTGTCCTTAGCGGCAGGGTAAAGTTATTCCGGGTTTCCCCAGATGGTCAGACGAAGGTCATTGAAGTTGTCAGCCCTGGTCAGGCATTTGCCGAAGCGCTGATGTTCCTTGACCAGCACAAGTATCCGTTGAACGCCGAAGGGATGGAGCCGGGAGATGTTCTGCTGATCCCACGCCAGTATTACATGAAGCTGCTGATGGCTGAACCGGAGTGTGCGGTGCGTTTACTGGGCAGTATGGCGTTGAAATTACACCGCCGTATCAATGAGATAGAAACCCTGACACTGCAGAATACCCGTCACCGTCTGGGGCATTATCTGTCCAATCTGGCACCGGATCAGACCGCCCAGACTTGCTGTTTCGATTTGCCGATGGCTAAGCAACTGATTGCTTCGCAACTGGGGATGCAGCCGGAAACCTTTTCCCGGCTGATCAAGGAAATGAAGAGTGCTGGCATTATTTCTGTGCACGGCGCTGAAATCAGTGTACATGACTTATCACGCCTGAGAGCTTTTGGGCACTAGCTGTATGAACTGCGGCCGGTATAATGGTCACATATACAGGGCTTTTTAGCCCGGCTCAGTTTTTGCAGCAGATAAGGACTTATCATGTCACTGATTCGACTCTCCGCTCTGGCATTCAGCGTATTGCTGACCGGTTGCGCCACTTCAAATTTTGTTCCGGTTGTTGAAGAGCGTGGTCAGAGCTCGGTGGGTGAAACCCGCCCGGCGGCGGATTCCCGTCAGGGGTTATTGTGACACCGGTTGATCCGAGTCAGCCGATTGGTACTGTCACGCCGGTGGAAAACGGTGGGCAGATTCAGTCACGTTCACTGGACAGCCAGCCACTCAAACCTGATGTGCTGCCTACCCAGACCAATAAGCCGATTAAGACCTCTGCATCGCTGACGCCTGCACCGCCGCGCAATCCTGCGGTGATTGCTCTGCTGAATACGGCCGCACAGCAACAGCAGCAGGGATCTTTGAGCTCTGCTCAGTCCAGCCTTGAACGGGCCCAGCGTATTGCACCGCGGGATCCACAGGTGTATTACCAGCTGGCGGATGTTCGCTGGCGTCAGGGACAGTTCCTGCAGGCGGAGCAGTTAGCGCTGAAAGGTGTTGCTGTTGCCGGTGGGCAGCCAAAAGTGGAGCGTCGCTTATGGTTACTGATTGCGGATATCCGCCGGGAAGGTGGTGACAGCAGCGGGGCTAAGCAGGCCCGGGAAAGAGCAGGGCAACTTTAACCGGGCATGACTTACAAAAAAGGCGCATATAGCGCCTTTTCTGTTTTTGAAAGAGCATTCAGTGGCTTGCTGGCTGAATCACGTCCAGATCGTCCGCAAATATGATGTTGCCATCATAGTGCTTACGAATTTCTGCTTCTGTTTGTGTTTCCTTACCCAGGCTGCGGTTCATACGGTGAGACAGTACCAGCTTTCCTGGATTCGTTTCTGCGGCAATTACGCCGATGTCACTGGGCTGCATATGTAGCCGGGCAGCAACGCCGCCAGCGCCCTGAGGAATGGCATTATGGGCAACAATAATGTCGCTGTTTTTTGCCAGTGTGCCGAAGGTTTTGTACTGATTGCTCATATCACCGGTGAAACTGATGCTGCAGCCGGCAATGTTCACTCGCCATGCAGTCGCGGCAATTGGGCCGTGGTTAACAGGAATTGCCTGCAGGCTGATGTCATCATTGAGTGAGTGGTTGCTCACTTCGTGAGGTGTTAGCGGTACATCGGTTGCCTGAATTTTATAGGCACTGCGCTGATCAGGTTCAACAAAGTTCTGCAGGTATGAATAGCTGCCTTCAGGCCCGAAGTTCTTACGGATAAAGGCGGTAGTGGATGGCATTACCCGGTTTCCGGCCGGACCGAATACCTGCAGATCAGAGCGCCGCGGGGTAAAGAAAGATGCCTTGATGAAGGCTGGCAGATCCGCGCTGTGGTCGACATGCAGGTGGGTGAACAGAATGGCATCCAGATCCTGGATTTTTGCGCCGCTCTTCTCGAAGTTAATACTGCTGCCGGCACCGGCATCGACCATGATACGGGCGCGGTTATCCAGGCTGATCAGGTAACTGCTGGAGGCGCGGTTATCGGTAAATTCAGGACCACCGGAACCTAGCACTTGTAAGCTGACGCGATCGGCGGCGCACTGATGACTGGCTTGCACAAGGCTGGCTGTTGTCAGAAGGGTTGAAGCAATAAACAGATGTTGTACTGAGGTAAACATGATTGGCCCTCTTCCGTGAAAAAGGGCCAAGATGCCGCAAGCAGGTGCTTATTGCAAGCGGTCCAGCAAGGCCGGAATTTCGTTAATGTTATTCAACACGTGATCGGCATGTTCACCGAGCAGTTGGGCTGAGCTGGTGCCGGTAAGAACACCGATAGCCATGCCTGCTTCGGCGTTGCGGGCCATTTCAATATCGTGCAGGTTATCGCCAACCACAATCACTTCTTCAGCTTTCAGTCCGGTTTCTGCACAGAAGCCTTTGACCATACCTGCTCCGGGTTTAATGCCGTGGCCTGTATCGTAGCCGCAGATGAAGTCCAGTTTATCCAGTACGTTAAACCGGCCCAGTGAACAGTGAATGCCCTGTTCGCTGTCGCTGGTGGCGATGCCCAGTTTCAGGCCTCTGGCACGGAACTGGTCAAACAGCTCACCCAGATCGGTGACCGGTACGCTGTGTTCGGTGCTGCCTTGCTGGAAAATAGTGTTCAGTTCATCGACCAGTGCATCATCCAGCGGACGCTTAATGAACGGTGCCCAGTGTTCTGCGATTTCACGGTTACTGGCGGCGGCCAGTACAGAGCCACCCAGGATAATATCCTGTTCAGCATCGTAGCCGGTGGCGGCCAGCATTTCCGCAGCCGTCTGCTCATCGCCTCCGGCCATTTTTAGATGCTTCATGAATCAGTGGTAACCATGAAGCCATGAAGTCGATGAGTGTGCCGTCTTTATCGAAAAGTAAGCCTTTGTACTGGGTCATAATTATTTTCTTATAGAACTGAGTGTGAATTTCGGATCACTGCGACGGCTTGGTATCGGGCGTGGCAGTGGCTATTTTTCCTGAACGTTGCTTTGTTCCGGTTCGGGCGTCTGCTGACGGCGTAACCGGCTGGCACGTAATTCTCCGGCCCGGTCAAGGATCGGATAAGCAACGGATGCCAGGTGTGAATTAATACGTTTGATGTCGCGGAGAATATCCAGGAACAGTGCACTGTCTGTTGCCGGAGAGTTCACCTGTTCGCGTAACCGGCGCTGGTGCGCGTTAATGGCTTTGTTTTCCATTTCGCGAATGGCGGTTTTCTGTTCCAGCAGTTCACGGGCATTGCCAACCCGGCCATTCATTAAGACGGTAAACGCCAGCTTCATATTGTTCTGGGTGGCTTTATGCAGTTCTTCAATGGCTCGCATATCGGCGGTGGCGAACTGGATATTCTGGCTCAGACTGCGGGAGATCAGGTCTGCCAGACTGCTTTCGACAATGTCACCCAGATGTTCAAGGTTGGTGGTGAATGACATGTACTGATTACAGCGGCGGCGGTTCTTCTTACCCAGATCCCGCCGGCTCAGTTCAGTCAGGTAAAGTTTTATCTTTCGTGATATTCATCCACCAGATCATCTGACTGAGTGATTTTCTTCAGGGCACTGCTGTCCCGCTGCTGCAGGGCTTCAATGCTTTTGTTGACCATGTTGTCCAGCAGGTCACCCATGCGCAGCACTTCCCGCATGGCGTTGGATAAGGCGATGGCAGGATTATCCAGGGCGGAACGGTCCAGATAACGGGGTTTAATGCTGTTGGCGTCTTCTTCCCGTTCCGGCAGGATGCGGGTGACCAGTTTAGCTGCCGGGTTAACCAGTGGCAGGAACAGGATCGCCAGGCCAACGTTAAACAGCATATGGAAGTTAACCAACTGGCGGGCCGGAGATTCTCCCAGTTCCGGTAGCCAGGCTGTAACAATGTTCAGCATCGGCAGCATCAGCAGTACGCCAACGGTACGGAATATCAGGTTGCCCAGTGGTGGCCGGCGAATGGCGGGTTCTGCACGCATGGTGGACAGAATGGCGGGCAGTGCGCCGCCCAGGTTTGCACCGAGTATCAGAACGAAGCCAACGTGTAACGGCAGGGAGCCGGATGCCCCCAGTGCCACAACCAGCAGAACCGTTGCCAGACTGGAGTGTGCCAGAAAGCTGATCAGTGCGCCGATCAGGACTGCCAGTACAGGTTCGTCTGCCAGTGATGACAGCAGGAACTGAATGGTGGAAGAGTCCCGCATCGGGGCTGAGGCTGTAACGATCAGTTGGAGTGCCAGTAGCATCAGGCCAAGCCCAAGAATGATCTGGCCGAGATGTTTTTGCCGCTCGCTGCGGGCATTAAAATACAGGCATACACCGGCAAAGATGAGTACCGGTTTAAGCAGGCTGAGATCCATCGACAGGGCTTGCGCGACCAGGGTGGTACCAATGTCTGCGCCCAGCAGTAATGCCAGTGCTGGTGCTGCTGACAGCCCCTGACCGGCAAAAGAGCTTGCCAGTAATGCGGTTGCTGTACTGCTCTGCAGCATACAGGTAACAGCGATGCCCACACCAAACGCTTTAAAACGGTTGCTCATGCTGCGGCCGAGGTGCCGTCGCAGCTTGCCACCGTAGGCGCTGATGATGCTGGTCTTCACCATGGTCAGCCCCCAGAGAAGCAGGGCTACGCCACCGAGAAGGTTGATCAGAACTGTTGTGCCGACCGCTGAATGCATTATGCCTGTACCATGTTAAGTCGAGTGTCTCCTGCCGGCTTACCGGTAGTCAGATAAATAAGGACGGGCCCGGTCTCTCTGGGAGAGACCGGGTCAGTAAGTCTGATGATTCCCAATGAGGGAAGATCAGTTTCCTGCCGATTCCATCCGGCGTGTGCTGAGGACTTTTTCCAGCCAGCCCAGCTCCATTTCCGGTACGGAAGAGAGCAGCAGGTCGGTGTAGTCATCAAAGGTGGTGACAGCACGCTGTCTTTGTCGCCGAATCGCATCAGCTTGCCCTGATACATCACGGCGATGGCGTCAGAGATTGCCCGGACAGTGGCGATATCGTGCGTGATGAACAGATAAGCAATATTGTGCTTCTTCTGTAAGCGTAGCAGCAGACGGAGGATGTCATCGGCAACCAGAGGGTCCAGTGCCGAGGTTACTTCGTCACAGATGATCATTTTTGGCTTGGCTGCCAGTGCCCGGGCAATACATACCCGCTGCTTCTGACCACCGGAAAGTTCGGCCGGATAACGGTCGATGTATTCTTCCCTAACTCAATCTGTTCAAGCAGTTCAATGGTCTGCTTACGCTGTTCAGCACCGTTGACACCGAAATAGAATCCCAGAGGGCGGCCGATAATCTGACCGATGGTGTGGCGCGGATTCATTGCCACGTCTGCCATCTGATAGATCATCTGCAGTTCACGCAGTTGATCTGTTGTGCGGGCCTTAAGTGCGGCAGGCAGAGTCTCACCGGCAAACTCAATGCTGCCGGACATAGGTGGCAGCAGGCCGGTAATCACCCGTGCCAGCGTCGACTTGCCTGAGCCTGACTCACCTACAATCGACAGGGTCTGGCCCGGTTTCAGGAACATGGTGACGTCGTGCAGAATCTTATTCTTGCCGTCGTACGCCGCATCAATCTGATTGATTTTCAGAATCGGTTCCTGGTCACAGGGTGGTGCCTGATCTTTTTCAATACCGCGGACGCTTACCAGGTCGCGGGTATAGGTTTCCTGCGGATTATTGATGATCTGATCAGCGCTGCCGTATTCAACGGTTTTACCGTGCCGCAGTACCATGATGTCATCAGAAATCTGCGCAACAACCGCCAGGTCATGGGTGATGTACAGGGCTGCTGTACCGGTATCGGCAATCGCGTGTTTGATGGTCGCCAGTACGTCAATCTGGGTGGTTACATCCAGCGCCGTGGTTGGCTCGTCAAATACGATCAGGTCCGGTTTTGAACACAGCGCCATAACGGTCATGGCACGCTGCAGCTGGCCGCCGGATACCTGGTGAGGATAACGCTCACCGAAGCTGTCCGGGTTAGGCAGGCCTAACTTATGGTAGAGCGTGTTAGCGTAGCTTTCTGCTTCGCTGCGGCTCATCAGATTGTGTTCCATCGCCGATTCGATGATCTGATCACCGAGACGGTGAGCCGGGTTGAATGCCGCTGCAGCAGACTGGGCAACATAGGCCACCCGGGCACCGCGTACCTGACGGATCTGGCTGTGATTATGGGCCAGAATATTCTCGCCGTTCAGCCAGACTTCGCCACCGGAAATGTGGCAGCCACCACGGCCATAGGCCATGCTGGACAGGCCGATGGTAGATTTACCGGCGCCGGATTCACCGATCAGACCCAGCACCTTACCTTTTCAAGGGTGAAGGAAACACCTTCAACAATGGTAAAGGTCTTGGCAGGTTTTCCCGGAACATGGCTGGTTACCGAGATTTGCAGGTTTTTACGTCGAGTAAGGTGCTCATTCCCGGCCTCCTTTCAGACTGCTGGTACGGCTGAGAATTGAATCCACAACAAGGTTAATACTGATGGTCAGCGTTGCAATGGCCGCAGCCGGAATCAGTGCGGCAGGAATACCGAAGACGATACCGTCTTTGTTTTCCTTAACCATGCTGCCCCAGTCAGCTTCAGGTGGCTGAACGCCTAATCCCAGGAAGCTCAGGGTACTCAGGAACAGTACCGCAAAGGCAAAGCGCAGACCGAATTCAGCAAACAGCGGTGAAAGGGCGTTCGGCAGAATCTCGCGGAAGATAATCCACAGAGTACCTTCGCCACGCAGACGGGCGGCTTCCACGTAATCCATTACCACGATATCCACTGCAACCGCACGGGAGAGACGGAATACACGGGTTGAATCCAGTACACCCATGATGAGGATCAGGAACAGCATGTTTGCAGGCAGTACGGACAGTACCACTAAGGCAAAAATCAGTGTCGGGATCGACATCATCAGGTCATTCAGACGGCTCAGTACCTGATCGGTATGACCACCGGTAACCGCTGCCAGGAAGCCCAGAAAGGTTCCCATAAAGAAGGACAGTAGGGTGGCTGCGCCGGCAATGAAGAAAGTGTTGCGGGCACCGTAAATCAGACGGGACAGAATGTCCCGGCCGAGCTGGTCGGTACCCAGCAGGAATTCACCGGACATTGGCAACCAGACGTCGCCGACGATTTCTTCCTGCGTATAAGGGGCTACCCATGGCGCAAAAATGGCTGCCAGTGCGAATACCATCAGGCTCAGTAAGCCGATCCGGGCACCCCACGACAGGTGGCTGAGAAATTTCTTCAGCGCGTTTGGCTTGTGTGGTGCAGCCTGAGCTGCGCCAGCGCCGGATAAGTCAGAAGCAGTTGAGTTCATTATTTTTCTTCCTGGCCTCTTATTTCGGGTGACGCAGACGCGGGTTTGCAATGATCGACATAATGTCGGCAAACATATTCAGCAGGATGTAGATCGCTGCGAAAATCAGACCAGCAGCCTGTACCACAGGTACATCTCGCTTGGTTACGTGGTCAACCAGCAGTTGTCCCATACCCGGATAAACGAAGATGATTTCAACCACCACAACACCAACAACCAGATACGCCAGGTTCAGTACCACAACGGTGATGATTGGCGATATGGCATTCGGAAATGCATGGCGGAAAATAATCTTGAACGGGCTGAGGCCTTTCAGTTCGGCAGTTTCAATGTATGCACTGGACATTACATTGAGAATGGCTGCACGGGTCATCCGCATCATGTGAGCCAGTACAACCAGAGTCAGGGTTGCGCAGGGCAGTGCGATAGCGGTCAGTTTTCACCCCACGACATACCGTCGTAGATGATCGAGCTGGACGGTAACCAGCCCAGGTTAACTGCAAATACCAGAATCAGCAGGTAACCGATAAAGAATTCAGGCAGTGAAATAGCGGTGATCGTCGTAACAGAGATCAGCTTATCAACCATACCGTTGCGGAAGTGAACCGCAATCATACCAAGAATGACGGCCAGCGGGACGGCAATAATTGCTGTGCACATCGCCAGAAACAGTGTGTTGCCAAGACGTCCGCCGATCATTTCGCCGATGTCGCGACCACTGCTAAGGGAGTTACCCAGGTCACCTTGTAAAATACCACCCAGCCAGGACAGATAACGTTCCAGTGCCGGTTTATCAAGACCCATATCTGCCCGCAGATTAGCAAGAGCTTCAGGGGTGGCGCTCTGGCCAAGAATACTCTGCGCAACATCGCCCGGCAGCATTTCAGTGCCGGCAAAGATCAGTGCGGAGATCGCCAGTAGAGCCCGAGGCCAAGCGCAATGCGCTTGGCCACAAGGGCGGTCAGTGAGTTAGACGCAAGAACCATGGTTTATGCCAACCAGCAGCGGATCAGTGCGTAACCGTTAGACATTTCTGCAGAAGGATCTTTGACGAAACCGCCAACCTTCTTGGAAACGCCGTCGATGAAGTCGTTGAAGAACGGAATCATCGCACCACCGTCGTCACGTACCATGCGGCCCATGTCGCTGTAGATCTGTTTACGGGTGTCACGGTTAACTTCTACACGGGCCTGAGACAACAGTTTGTCGAACTCAGGACGGCGCCAGTTGGTGTCGTTCCAGTCAGCGTCAGACTTGTAGGCAACGGAGTACATCTCGTCCTGGGTGTTACGGCCACTCCAGTAAGACAGGCAGAATGGCTGCGCATTCCAGACGTTCGACCAGTAGCCGTCAGCCGGTTCACGCTTAACTTCAACCTTGATGCCCGCTTTAGCAGCTTGCTGGCTGAACAGGATTGCCGCATCAACTGCGCCGGAGAAGGCTGCGTCAGAGGTACGCAGAACAACCGGGCCAGTGTGGCCGGACTTCTTGTAGTGGTACGCTGCTTTATCCAGATCCTGAGTACGCTGTTCGATAGACTCGTCAAACAGGTCGTAGGCTTTGTTGATTGGGAAGTCGTTACCGACAGTACCGTAGCCCTGCAGGATACGGGATACCATGTCTTCACGGTTGATGGCGTATTTCAGTGCCAGACGCAGATCCAGGTTGTCGAAAGGTGCGGTATCAGCGTGCATCAGGAATGGGTAGTGCCCCTTACCCTGAGTGTTTTCAATGGTGATGTTTGGCAGACGGGTCATCAGCTTGGCCGTTTTCGCCGCAACCTGGTTCGCCATGTGAATGCTGCCGGATTGCAGGGCAGACATACGGGCAGTCTGGTCATTCATTACACGGATTTCGACGGTATCAGCGTGGCCGACTTCGTCATTCCAGTAATCTTTGAACTTCTCGCCAACGTGACGGATGCCCGGCTCGTTAACAGTTACAACGTAAGGACCGGTACCGATACCGGCATTCGGGTCGTCGAAACCGCCGCCTGGCTGGATGGTCAGGTGGTAATCAGACATCAGGTATGGCAGGTCAGCGTTACCTTCTTTCAGTTCCAGAACAACCTGGTACTTGCCGTTGGCTTTGATGTCTACGATGTCACGCATGATACCCAGCGCGCCGGACTTGGTGTCTTCACCGGAGTGACGCTGCAGGGTTTTAACCACATCGTCGGAGTCCATTTCTTTACCGTTGTGGAACAACACACCTTTACGCAGGTTGAAGGTCCAGGTTTTGGCACCGTTTGATGGTTCCCAGGACGTCGCCAGGTAAGGAACAGGCTCACCGGTAGGGGTAATGTCTACCAGGGTTTCACCCCAGGTACGCAGGAAGCTGTATGGCACTTTTGAAGCGTTCAGTGCCGGGTCAAGTACGTCAGTTGAACTGCCGCCCTTCAGGCCGGCAATCAGATGGCCGCCTTTCTTCGGTGTTTCTGCTGCCAGAACACCCTGGCTCAGCAGTGTGGAAGCGAATGGGGCAGCAACACCTACGGCTGCTGCATGGCGCATGAATTCGCGGCGGCTCAGACGGCCTTTCGCCGCTTCAATTGCCAACTTATTTAAATCGTGTGACATGTCTACCTCTTTTTATTCAGTTAAGTAGCCGGTGGTCACCGGTATGCATAATCAGGTCCGCCCCTGCCTTTTCCTGTTCCGTCTGGCCGGATGTTGCTGGCGTTCACGGAGCGGTTGGACGGTTGCTGAACCTGTTTAGCTAAAGTAATTATTCTTATCCTGAACAGCGACGTACTTGCTGTCATTTCAGGTGACCTCAATAGTGGCAAATTAACGATAGCCTAAAAGCGAGAATTTCGGAACAAAAGCTTTAGTTTTACTAAAGAAAGCTGTCATTTTAATGTAATGTTACAGTGTTAAGTGAAAGCGTTTTTGGCTTAAAATTCTTTACTATCAGTATGTTAGTATTGTTAATGAAATATTACAAAAATATGGAAATTTGATTTCTGTCAAATTTTAAAAAATAATTTTCCAGAAAATCTAATAAAATTGTTGTGCTTTCATTGTCGCGGAGAGACGCCTGAGTTACATTCTAGGCAATTAAGGGTTTGTCTGTTTCCGTTACTTATGCGGTTTTTGCGTCCGGATACCTTCCGGTGATGTAGACAGGTTCCTCGTTATACAGATTGATTGTCGGGAGATTATTTCGCATGCAGCGACCGAAAAACCTATGCCACCTCTGAATGCTTTGCGTGCCTTTGAGGCAGCTGCGCGGTTACAGAGTCTGACAAAGGCTTCTGAGGAGCTGTTTGTAACCCAGGGAGCGGTTAGCCAGCAGGTGAAGTTACTGGAGGAGTATCTTGGTGCGCCTCTGTTTACCCGTAAGTCACGTAAGTTGCAGCTGACGGATCTGGGACGTTCTTATTTGCCGGTACTGACGCAGGCGTTCAGTAATATGCGGGCCAGTACCCAGGAATTGTTTGATACTTCTCATCAGCCTGTTTTGCAGATTAAGTCAGGTACAACCTTTGCACAGCGCTGGCTGGTTGAGCGACTGCCGAAATTTATGGCGAAGTATCCGGAATACCGGGTGCGGCTGAAGACGTCGGTCTGGCCGAACGGTGAGAGTGTTGATGGCGTGGATTTGGAAATCTGTCATGGCTACGGTGATTTCTCCGGTTCACTGGTACAGCGGATCATTAAAGAACAGTGGCAGGTGGTGGCCAGTCCGGAGTTTATGGAAAAGTATCCGGGAGCCATCAGTTGGAGCAACTGATCGAAATGCCGCTCATCAGTATCATGGGATATCGCGAAGGGTGGCACAGCTGGTTCGGTGAACAGGGCTTGGTAGAGCTGCAGCCGATGACCAGTTTTGAAAGCGATAACACCACGATGGCAATTGATATGGCTGAAGCCGGCGTTGGGGCGTTGCTGGGGCTGAGTGGCCATTTATATGAACCGTTACAAAGTGGCCGGCTGATTAAGGCCCATGAATACGAGATGGAAGCGGAGTGCGGCCATTATCTGGTGCTGCCTAACCGGCCGATGACCGCTAAGGTAGATAACTTCTGCCGCTGGATGCTGGAAGAGTTAGAGCAGCATCCCTGCAAAGATAATCTGGACTGGAACCTGAGTCTGTAAATTGCTGAAGCTTACATAAAAATCCCGGCCTGAGCCGGGATTTTTGTATCTGTTAAAGGGCAGACCGCCGCTTAAACAGCTTTAAGGATTGGCTCAACGGTCCAGTCAGTTTCCACACCCATAATCTCGGCCATAGTCGGCGCGACCTGAACAGCTGTGGCGAAGTCCACTTCCATTTGCGGTACGTTCGGGCCGGAAAAATGCAGAAGCGGTTATCTTCCGGGGTCCCCGGGCGCATACCGTGATTGGATTTGTACTTGGATGCCCCGCGAATGGTGCCTGTGCCCATCACGTCGGCTTCAAAGCTGACATATTCCCCGGCCGGGCAGGTGAACGCAATCAGCGTGTCGTGCAGGTCTGCAGGAATAAAGTCTTTCGGCATGATTTCCATGCCCTGTGCCAGGAGCTGCTCTGTGACGGTTGCGGCTTCTTCATCTGAACGTGGGGCAACGAGAAGCACACTGCCTTCGCTGGACCAGCGGCAACCTTCCGGAAGTAACAGGTCGCAGCGTACAGCGTCCGGCATGGCGGTGTGGCCGTGGTCGCTCATAATGGCGAAGTTGTATTTATCCAGCGTGCCGTTACTGCGCAGCTGGGTCATCAGTGCGCCTACCTGAGCATCAGCGGTACGCAAGGAAAGTTCTGTCTGCGGATGTTCAGTGCCGTACTGGTGCAGGTAATAGTCAGTGATACCGACTTCCAGCATGATCAGGTCCGGTGCGTCAGCGCCTGCCAGAGTTGCGGCTACCTGCATCAGTTGGTAATCCGCCAGCATGCCCAGACTCAGGGTCTGTTCACGGTCAGCAATAGGGTCAACCATGTCATCAATGTTCAGGCCCAGTTGTGACAGGCGATTGTCCGGATCGAGATCTTTACCGGTGAGGCGCCACTGTTCATTGGCCGGATGTGGCTCGTTATCACGGCCACGGCTCATGACATCATTCACCCACCATGGCTTGATGAACAGGTTGCAGTCTTCAGGGCGGACCATGCCGTAACCCACGTTAACAACGTCACCCCTGCCTTACGGGCGAAGCCTGCCAGCGTTTCACCGCGAACATCGTATGGATTCGACCAGCGGAAAACGTCACCGTCCCAGATTTTGTTGCCATACACGCCGTGCTCTGCCGGCGGACGACCTATGATCATTGAGGTCCGGCCCGGGAAGGATGTCCCGCAGATTTCAGGCGTCAGTTCCTTTACCTGGCAGCCCTGTCTGGCCAGCGCATCCAGATGAGGGAGCTGGTCACGCATCTGTTCAAATTTACCGGCACTGATGCCATCGATCATGATGAGAATGAGTTTGTTCATAATTGTGCTTCTGGGTTCTCAAGGGTTGCACTTGTCTTATTTTCGCTAAGCATCCAGCAAAACGGTTTGGGAATAAAGTCAGAAAAGTGAATCTTTGTCATTAGAGATAATAATGTTTCCGGTTGCGCAGTATGGGCAGTTTAGCCGTAAAAGTATTCAGTTTTGTTTCAGACTGCATATTTAGCATGGTCAGCAGTAAAAAATGTGCTGCATGAAAGTCTCCTATTTTTGATCTGGGATGCAGTTGCAGTGCAGAGGAGTCTTTATGCAGGTGAATCAAACAGCTTCAGTTGGCCTTGGGTTACGGCAGGCCCATTATCAGGCTGTTATTGACCGGGCACCCTCGGTTGGATGGTTTGAGGTTCACAGTGAAAACTATTTCAACCCCGGTGGGCCAAACCATTATTTTCTGCAGTGTGTCCGTGACCGCTATCCGCTGTCTCTGCACGGTGTGGGATTGTCGGTGGGGTCTACTGATCCGTTAGATATGACGTATCTGGCATCCCTGAAACAGTTGATTGAGCGCTATGAACCGTTTTTGGTATCCGATCATATTTCCTGGAGCCGGCATAACGGCGAATATTTTCCTGACCTTTATCCGTTGCCTTTCACGCAAGCGGTGATAGAACATCTGGTTTCCCGTATTCAGCAGGTACAGGAATATCTGGGCCGTGCGCTGATACTGGAAAATGTTTCCAGTTATGTCACGTTTACGGATTCAGAAATGACTGAGTGGGATTTCCTCAATGAAGTAACCGCGAGAAGTGGTTGTCAGTTGTTGCTGGATGTAAATAACGTTGCGGTGAACAGTTGTAATCACGGCTTTGCGGCGGAAGATTTTATTGCCGGTATCCGTTCCGGCAGTGTGGCAGAAATTCATCTCTCCGGCGCGACCCATAAAATGATCAATCAGCAGCCTTTTATTATTGACAGTCATGATGCGGAAGTGGCGGATGGCGTGTGGGCACTGTATCGCCAGGCAACAGAGCGTTTCGGTGTGCTTCAAGCCTTATTGAATGGGACAGTCAGATGCCTGATCTTCAGGTGCTTTTGGATCAGGCAGCGATCGCTTCGCAGATACAGGGAGGTTGTGTTCATGCTGGCTGAATTACAAAACGGTTTTATTGCAACCCTCAAGCAGCGGCAGTTAACTGACTTTGCTCCGTCGCTGGAGTCCTCAGAAGTGTCCGCTGCAGACCGGATGAATATCTATGCTAATCATCTGGGCCTTACCCTGAGAGAGTTGCTGACGGCAGCTTATCCGTTACTGGCTGAGCAATTGGGTGAGGATGAGTTTACCCGGGTGTGTGTCAGTTATTGCCGGCAGCGCCCTATGGCGAAGCCGGAGGCGTGGACGTTTGGTGAAGGTTTTGCCGAAGTGATGGTGCAGGATGAGGCCCTGAGTGAACAGCAGCCTTTGATTGATCTGGCGAGGATCGAGCGGGCTGCTCAGGAGTGCTTCTATGCGGCTGATCAGACGCCTCTGGCAGCAGATGCTTTGGCGGGCCTGGATGCAGAGGCATTGTGCAGGGTGCGGTTTTATTTGCTGCCCGGTGTGCAGCTGCTGGCGGTGGATGCTCAGGCGCTGGGCTACTGGCAGTTGGCGCACAATTCAGGATTAACTGAACAGCACGTCATACCGGGCCAGCGCGCGGAATTACTGGTTCAGCGTTTGCCCAGTGGTGAAATTGGCGTGACCGGGCTTGATCCTGCTGTCTTCCTGTTTATCCAGCTGCTGGCGGCAGGTAATGATTTTATGAGTACTTATGAAGAAGTGTTACAGCACTTCGCCGATTTCTCCGTGCAGGAGGCTTATCAGTACTGCATCACTGCAGATGTATTTTCTAATAAGTCCGGCTGAAATGATTAATTGCGGACTGAATATTCAACAGGAGTCAGGAAAATGAAAGATAAAAATAAACTTGCCTTGGCATTACTCTCTGCCGTTGCTTTGCAGGGCTGTGCCACAGTAGAAGCTCAATCTGGCAGCCAGAGCGCGGCCGCCCAGCCAGCCCCGTCGGCCAGCACAGAGACCCCGAAGGCCGTGAGCAGCAGCGGTAAAACCAAATATGAAAAATGTTACGGCATTGCTAAAGCGGGTGAAAACGGTTGTCGCTCAAATGGTCTGAGCTGTTCCGGTCATTCGACCAGTGATCGTCAGGCGAATGCCTGGATTCTGGTGCCTAAGGGGTTATGCAACAAGATTGCCGGTGGCCGTACATAAGGATTGAGCAATCAAAAAGGGGATCGTTGATCCCCTTTTAATGAATGTAATCAGCAGCGCCGGTTGCCCATAAACAGCATTGGAATGCCAGCTGCCAGACATATGCTGAACAGTGCCGGGTCCTGCCAGTGTGTCAGCAGTGCCCCTGACTGAAAGTGGTTAAACCTGCGGCGATCAGTACACTTCCTGCTATCAGTAGTAGCTTGTTGTGGGGTTGCTGTTGCCTGACTGCTGCGTATAGCAGTGCAGCGGAAGCAGTCAGAGCGATCAGTTGCGCGTACTGTGCACCGTACTGCATTTGCCGGAGCAGTTCGAAGAAGGCAAACAGGCCGATCAGCCAGCGTCCCCAGGCAGGTTTTGTCCAGGTTTTCCTAAGCTCAGCGCAACCGCGGCGGTGGCAATCAAAGGAATGCCCGCAAAGTACGCCAGGTTTTCCAGCATCTGCCGCAGCGTGAAAAGGTCTTCACTTTGCGTGCCGATTAACAGCTGGGCGGCGGCAGACAGGGCAATAAACAGACTGCTGAGAGCCAGTACCTGCTGATTAATCCCCGTTTCCTGATCAGCGGTCTGGCGATGTTGCCAGACCGCTGAGTAGCCGCCGCTGAGGGTCAGAAGTAACAGTGTTACTGAGGTCATTGTTACAGCTTGGCAAATACGCGGCCAGCCGCTTCGATTGTTGCTTCAATATCGGCTTCGCTGTGCGCTGCAGACAGGAAACCAGCTTCGAATGCAGACGGCGCCAGATAGATACCTTCTTCCAGCATGCCATGGAAGAAACGGTTGAACTTATCGGTGTCGCACTTCATCACATCAGCAAAGCAAGTGACGCTCTCCTGGTCAGTAAAGAACAGACCAAACATACCACCTACGTAGTTAGTGGTGAATGGCACGTTGTGGCGTAATGCCATGCTTTCCAGACCTTCGGCCAGCAATTCTGTTTTGGCGCTCAGGCGCTCGTGGAACCCTTCTTCCTCAAGGGCATTAAGCATGGTCAGGCCGGCGGCCATAGCAATAGGGTTACCTGACAGCGTACCTGCCTGGTATACAGGGCCCAGCGGTGCAATGTGTTCCATGATTTCACGCTTACCGCCGAATGCGCCGACTGGCAGACCACCGCCGATTACCTTGCCCATAGTGGTCAGGTCAGGGATAACGCCGTAGTACCCCTGAGCACCGGTCAGGGAAACCCGGAAACCGGTCATTACTTCGTCCAGAATCAGAACCGTGCCGTATTCATCACAGATGTCGCGAAGCCCCTGCAGGAAACCTTCAACCGGCGGGATACAGTTCATGTTACCGGCAACCGGTTCAACGATGATACAGGCGATCTGGTCACCGGCTGCTGCGAACGCTTCACGTACGTTATCAAGGTCGTTGTAAGTCAGGGTGATGGTGTGTTCAGCCAGTGCTGCCGGAACACCCGGAGAGTTAGGTTCACCCAGAGTCAGAGCGCCAGAGCCGGCTTTAACCAACAGGGAATCAGAGTGGCCGTGGTAGCAGCCTTCGAATTTAACGATTTTATCCCGGCCAGTGTAACCACGTGCCAGACGGATCGCACTCATGGTCGCTTCTGTACCGGAGTTCACCATGCGGACCAGGTCCATGCCCGGCATCATCTCGCAGACTTTATCGGCCATATCAATTTCGATTGCAGTCGGTGCACCGAAGCCCAGACCGCTGTCGATCATGCTACGTACGGCATTCAGAACGTCCGGATTGGCGTGGCCGAGAATCATTGGGCCCCAGGAGCCTACGTAGTCGATATATTGTTTGTCGTCTTCATCAAACAGGTAAGCACCTTCACCACGTTTGAAGAAGATTGGCGTGCCACCGACACCTTTAAATGCGCGTACCGGAGAGTTTACACCGCCCGGGATGTGGTTCTGGGCAGCCTGAAACAGGGATTCTGAACGTGACATATCGGTTTCTCTATGCAGATGCCTTTTAAGATAAGGCCTGTTAAATATGAAATTTTCCTTGCGCTGTGAATTCATCACGGCGCGGATTCTGTTTGTTTGCGACGGTAAAGCGGAACAGGGCTGTTTTAGCGAAACAGCTGCTGAAAGCTTTCTGCCCGGGCGGTGATGTTTTCTGCGCTGAATAAGCTGTTTACCACAGCCAGCATGTCCGCTCCGGCGTCGATGATCTGATGTGCATTATCCACAGTAATACCGCCTATCGCTACTACCGGAACAGGGAGGTTTTGCTTTGCGTCATGAAGCAGGTGCATTGGCGCTGGTTTCGCATCCGGTTTTGTCTGTGATGCAAAGAAGGCGCCGAAGGCGACGTAGTCTGCATCGCAGGCACAGGCCTGTTTGGCCAGCTCCAGGCTGTCGTGGCAGGTAATGCCGATAATAGCATCGGGGCCCAGTTCTTCACGGGCGCTTTGGTGATTGCCGTCTCCCTGCCCAAGGTGTACGCCGTCTGCAGAAATGGCTTTTGCCAGTTCGATATCGTCGTTGATCAGTAACAGGCTGTTGTAGCGGTGGCACAGCTTCAGAAGCGCAGAAGCCTGCTGGTGTCGTCGTTCAGTGTCAGTTGACTTATCCCGGTACTGGATAATGCTGCAGCCACCCTGTAATGCCGCTTCAACCTGAGAGAGCATGCTTTCCAGATCGGGCATCAGTTTGCTGTCGGTGATGCCGTAAAGTCCGTGCAGACGGGGATCTTGGGAGCGGGTATTCATTGCTTGTCCTGTTAATGAGTGATTCTTGGCCGGAGCGGGGGTAAATCATACTTCAGTTCAGCGTTGATGTTCAGCCGTCGAAACGGCTAAACATCATTATAAGGGCTGAGGTTATAGTTAGAAGATGGCTCAGTTGTGTAACTTCTGAGTATAAAGATGCTCGATCTGGTCACGGGTGATGATGCCGGCGATTTGCTGATTCAGGTGGCAGACATAGAGCGCATCCAGTTGATCGTGATTCATTTTATCCAGAGCGTCCTTCAGGCTTGCTTTGATACTCAGTGGTGCGACGTCCCGTCGAAGTGCAGGTATCTCCATCAGATCTATATCATGCTCTGCGTCTTCCGGGTGCTCGCTGATAAAGGTTTCCAGGTCGGCGGGCAGGAGAATGCTGTCCGGTTCTTTATTGCTGAGCAGCAGCCATTGTGACTCTTGCTGTAAAGCATGTTTGGCTGCTGTCAGGTTGCAATTGAATGATAGCTGGACGGTGCTTTGCAGCATGCTGGCGACACCAATTCGGGAGAGTGCCTGGCTGAGGGGCTCATGCCGGTAATCCAGTCCCTGGTTTTGCAGTGTAGCGAGAAATATAGACGGCAGTTTGAACACATAACGGACAGTGGTGCTGGCCACAACAATGGCCAGCATACCGGGAAATATAATGTTGGGGTTGGCCGTCAGTTCCAGTAACGCAATCAGAGCTGCTAACGGGGCGTTCAGTACGGCTCCCATCATAGCACCCATGCCGAGCATCGCGTACAGACCTACCTCCGAATGTTCCGGCCCGGCCATGCCGGCGGTAAGCAGTGCAAAGGCAGCACCGGTCAGTGCGCCGATATAAAAAGTCGGACCGATCAGACCGCCGGGGATTCCCAGCCCCAACACAACCGGAGTCAGTAAGCACTTAGCAACCAGCATGCCTATCAGGAGAGATAAGGTGAAGTTGCCCTGCAGTGACTCGCTGATGGTGTCATAGCCGATCCCCATGACTTGTGGATAGAACAGCGCCGCAATGCCTGTGAGCAGGCCGGCTAGCAGTAAGCGGTAAGTCATTGGCCACTTTGCACTTTTCTGGCTGTATAACATCAGGCGCATAAAGCCTGCGGCTATCAGTGCGATGACAAAGCCCAGCAAAATCACCAGCGGGATTTCATTCAGCGACTGAATTTGCAGAGCCGGTATATCAAAGTCGGCATCGTGCCCATATACCGACTGTACCAGCAGGGCAGCGGTTACTGATGCCACCAGTACCGGAGTGAAACCGATGACGGTGTATTCCAGCAGAATCACTTCCATCGCAAATATAACCCCTGCCAAAGGGGTGTTAAATGCGGCGGAAATCGCGGCGGCAACGCCACAGCCTACCAGTAAACGCAGAGAATTATTCGGCAGGTGCAGTACCTGCCCCAGCAGACTGCTGCAGGCGGCACCTAAATGCGCCGCAGGTCCTTCCCGGCCCTGGAATGTCCGCTGAGAATAGCGACCGCGGCTGAAACAAACTGTAGCCACATATTCTTCGCTGGAAGGTGCCCCTGATGATAGGTCAGACGTTCCATAACATGCACGATGCCGACTTTTCGGGTAGCCGGCGCCAGTCTGTAAAAAATAGCCGCGAGCACAATTGAACCGATAATGGGCAGTGCGAAGTGCATCCAGCGGGGCAGGTCTTCAAAATTTTCAGTGTCTCCACCCGGCAGCCATTCTGATAATGGCAGTTCAATGACCAGGCGAAACGCCAGAATCAGTAAGCCGGTTACCAGCCCGGAGAAGATCCCCAAAAGGACAAGTTGAGGGAGGGCTTCAGCATGAGCCAGACGGTGACGAAAATGTTCGAAGGAAAAATGTTTTTCAGCATTCTGCGATAGTAAAGGTCAGCGAGGATTTGTATCATGTAACACTGTATCAAACCGTGACGTGTATTGTGAGGCTAAAGTGGTAAAAGTAGGTATTGTCGGCGGCACCGGTTACACCGGTGTAGAGTTGCTCAGGTTATTGGCGAACCATTCTCAGGCGAAGGTTGAGGTAATTACTTCCCGATCTGAAGAAGGTGTACGCATTGACGATATGTACCCGAACCTGCGTGGGCACTATGACCTGCGATTCACTGTGCCTGATGTGTCCACTTTGAGTCAGTGTGATGTGGTATTTTTGCCACCCCACACGGTGTAGCGATGAAAATGGCGCCGGAGCTGGTGGCAAACGGCGTTAAAGTTATCGACCTGGGGGCAGACTTCCGGATTAAAGATCTGGAGTTGTGGTCTCAGTGGTACGGTATGGAACATACGTCTCCTGATGCAGCGGCGATGGCAGTCTATGGCCTGCCTGAAATAAACCGTGAAGCGATTAAGTCTGCACAGCTGATTGCCTGTCCGGGATGCTACCCAACGGCTGCTCAGCTGGGCTTCCTGCCGTTGATTGAGAATAATCTGATTGATCACCGCCGTCTGATTGCTGACTGTAAATCCGGTGTCAGCGGTGCTGGCCGTGGTGCAAATGTTGGCGCCCTGTTGTGTGAAACCAGTGAAAGCATGAAGGCTTATGGGGTTTCCGGACACCGTCACCTGCCGGAAATTAAGCAGGGGCTGAGCGAAGCAGCTGGCCGCCCTGTCGGTCTGACTTTTGTGCCTCATCTGACACCAATGATCCGCGGCATTCATGCAACCCTCTACGGAGCACTGAAAGATCCTGTTGATGGCTTGCAGGAACTGTTTGAAGAGCGTTATGCCAATGAGCCGTTTGTGGATGTGATGCCTGCCGGAAGCCACCCGGAAACACGCAGTGTGAAAGGTGCCAATATCTGCCGGATCAGTGTTTTCCGTCCGCAAAACGATGACACTGTGGTGGTTCTGTCTGCAATTGATAACCTGGTAAAGGTGCGGCAGGTCAGGCCATTCAGAATATGAACATCATGTGCGGTATTGCAGAAGACGAAGGTCTGCGTGCTGTCGGAATGATGCCATAATAAAAGACAGGATTATGCCAGCAGTGACGGGGTCGGGGAAAATACTTGACCTCTTTACTGGGTTAAGCGGATAATGCCGTCCAGATTAACAGGGTCTTGAGCCAGACCTGTGAAAGAATGTAAGTGGGGTAGCTATGTCAGAATCAACGTATCAGGAACCAACAATGGCTTTCACTGATTCGGCTGCAGCTAAGGTGAAGAGCCTTATTCAGGAAGAGCAGAACGACGACCTGAAACTGCGTGTATATATTACCGGTGGCGGTTGTGCCGGATTCTCCTATGGTTTTACCTTTGATGATGCAATGGCTGAAGACGACACCGCGATTGAAAACGATGGCGTGACCATGGTTGTAGATCCGATGAGTTTCCAGTATCTGGCGGGCGCTGAAGTGGATTATAAGGAAGGCCTGGCTGGTTCGCAGTTTGTGATTAACAATCCAAATGCAACAACCACCTGTGGCTGCGGGTCATCTTTCTCTATCTGATCCGCAATTTACTTAAAAACCGCGACTTGTTCGCGGTTTTTATGCCTGAATGAAGGTGCAGGTTAAGCGGGATAAATGGCACCCAGTGTTCGAAAGCCGGATGCACCGGTAACAGTAGGCATATTTCCTGGCAGGTTATCCAGCGTTTGTTTCGCAAGCCAGGCAAAGGCGACTGCTTCAACCCAGTCGGGATGTAAATCCAGTGCCGCAGTTGTTGCTACGGTGTAGCCCGGCAGAAGTGTCTGAATTCGCTGCTGCAGGTATTTGTTGTGGCTGCCGCCACCGCACAGGTAGACTTCTGCCGAATCCAGTTGATGCGACTTGATGGCCATCGCAATGCTGGTGGCTGTAAGCTCTGCCAGCGTTGTCTGCACATCAGTATTGTTAGGTGCCTGGTCGAGCAAGACCAGCATGCGCTGGATCCAGATCAGGTTAAACTGCTCGCGTCCGGTGCTTTTCGGGGCCGGTTCATGGAAAAACGGCAGTGACAGCATTTGTTCCAGTAGCTGGGGTATCACGCTTCCCTGTGCTGCCCAGTCACCGTCTTTGTCATGACTCAGCTGCTGATGTTCATTAATCCAGCTGTCCATTAATACGTTGCCGGGGCCGGTATCGTAACCCAGTACCTCTGCATCTGCGTTGGCAGGTAAGACTGTCAGGTTAGCCATGCCGCCGATATTCACAATAACCCGGTTGGTCTCAGTGCTGCGGAACAGGGCGTTATGAAAGGCCGGTACCAGTGGCGCACCCTGTCCGCCAGCGGCCATATCCCGGCGGCGAAAATCAGCAACGGTCATGATGCCGGTGTGTTCAGCGATGGTGTTGGGGTCACCGCTTTGCAGAGTGAAGTTATGCTCAGGGCGATGGCGGATAGTCTGGCCATGGCTGCCAATGGCTTGGATATCAGCACTGCTCAGGCTGCATTTGGCGAGCAGATTATTGCTGGCATCGGCAAAGGCTTTACCGAGTTCTAAATCAAGCATGCCAAGCCGGTCAATTTCATTATCGCCCGGAGCCAGTAATCCGCGAATGCGTTGATTAAGGGATTCAGGGAGTGCTTCACTATGGGTTTCGATCAGTTGGAAGTGCGGTTCAAAACGCACAGCAACTGCATCAATTCCATCCAGGCTGGTGCCGGACATTAAACCAATATAAACGGATGCCGGCATCATTAATCCCTGAAAATGTGAGTCTGTGTTCAGTTGGCGGTCGAAGCCAACTGGGTAGCTTTGTAGGTTTCCAGCTTGGCAATCACATCTGCTGAAACCTCATCGAACAGTTTACGCTCAGATTTAGGTACAGGATTGGCCTGTGGCAGCTTCACTGTCTGAGAGTTTTTGTGTACGCCATTAACGCGGAATTCATAGTGCAGGTGCGGACCGGAAGACAGACCGGTAGAACCTACATAGCCAATAATTTGTCCCTGCTTAACACGGCTGCCTACTTTTTGTCCTTTTTGAATTTGGACATGTGAGCGTACAGCGTGGTGATGTTGCCACCGTGCTGGACAATGATGGTATTACCGTAACCGCCTTTTTACCGCGCCAGATAATTTTGCCATCGCCGGATGTCTTGATCGGAGTACCGGTCCGCGCCGCGTAATCAGTCCCTCGGTGAGGGCGGGTGGTTTTAAGTACCGGATGCTTTCGTTTCAGGTTAAACCGGGAACTGATACGGGCAAAGTCGATTGGCGTACGCAAAAGGCTTTACGCATGCTTTTGCCGTCAGGTGTGTAATAGCTGCTTTTGCCCTTGCTGTCGGTAAAGCGCAAAGCGGTAAAGGTGTCGCCACGGTTAGTGAACTGAGCGGAAAGAATATTACCTTCACCGATCATCTTACCGTCGAGAAACTTTTCTTCATAAACAATACTGAATGAATCACCTTTACGGATATCCAGAGCAAAATCGATATCCCAGCCGAAAATGGCGGCCAGTTCCATGATCATCCGGTTGGACAGGCCAGCCTGCTGGGCATCAAGGAACAGTGAATTGTTAATTGTGCCGGTCACGAAGCGCTGCAGGGTTTCAGGCTTACGTGTTACTTCTTCCAGTACATAGCCGTCTTCAGTTTTCGTGATAACGGCTGTGTCCAGCTGGCTTTTGATATGGCGTAACTGAACCAGCTGATCATCTTTAATCAGGAAGCTCAGAGTCTGACCTGGATAAATGCGTGAAAGTGCTTTGCTTTCTTTGACTGCATTGGTAACACGGTAAACATCAGTCGCTGTCAGGCCTGCTTTAATAAAGATGCCGGAAAGGCTGTCGCCATTGCTGACTTTAAAATCCTGCCATTCATCTTCAAGGGGACTGCTTCAACAACCATGCGTTCTGGCTGAGGGGCTTCTGTTTCTTTCTTATCTGAACCGGCAGCAGGGGCTTTGCTGCGGTTTCGGCGAGGGCCAGTTGTAATTCGGTCTGGGCAGTCGTTACCGCGATATCGTTCTCTTCGAGAATATCGGTAACAGTGCTGGCGGTATCTTCATTGATAGTAACCGGCAAAGTCTGCGTTTGTTGAGCATTGCTTTCAGGTAAAAAATAAGAGTGGTGCCGATTACCAATGTACAAATGGCAACAGCAGCCAGATGTGTCGTCGGAAAAACTTAGCAATGTGCCGAACTGTACCCAAAGTCCTGTGCTCCCTTATATAACGCAGTCTGCCGGTAGTATATCCAATGAAATGCCCGTTGGCTAAACCTGGGATTCCATATTGGTGAAAAAGTTCTTTATTTCACCGTTTTATCGTGTTTTTGGCGAATAAATAGCCGGATTTAAGTTGTCTGCAACAAAAGCTGAGGTAAAATAGCCGCCCTAAATTTTATCTAATGCAACCGGAAGAAAGCGGCAATGACAGAAAAACGTTGTTACAGGACCTGAATGCGCGTGGCCTAATCGCGCAGATGACCAGTGAAGAAGAGCTGGAAAAACACCTGGCAGAAGGTTCTGTTACGCTTTATTGTGGCTTCGATCCGACTGCAGACAGCCTGCATATTGGCAGCCTGGTACCGTTATTGGCGCTGAAGCGTTTTCAGCAGGCAGGTCATAAACCGTTAGCGCTGGTAGGCGGTGCAACCGGTTTGATCGGTGATCCGAGCTTTAAGGCTCAGGAACGTAAGCTTAATGATGATCAGACCGTCGGTAACTGGGTAGAAAAACTGAAAGCTCAGGTCAGCCAGTTTGTTGATTTTGATGCTGCAGAAAATCCAGCCGAAGTTGTAAACAACCTGGACTGGACTAAAGATATGGACATCCTGACATTCCTGCGGGATGTCGGTAAGCATTCTCCGTTAACCAGATGATTGCCAAAGAGTCTGTTAAACAGCGGATTGACCGTGAAGGTGAAGGTATTTCCTTTACTGAGTTCACTTACATGATTCTGCAGTCCTATGACTTCCAGCAGTTAAATAAGTCGCACAACTGTACATTGCAGATTGGTGGTTCAGACCAGTGGGGTAATATCACCGGTGGTACCGAACTGACGCGCCGGATGAACGGTAATAAAGCTTACGGTCTGACACTGCCGCTGATTACCAAGTCAGACGGAACCAAGTTCGGTAAGACTGAAAGTGGCACTATCTGGCTGTCTGCTAACAAAACATCCCCGTATGCGTTCTACCAGTTCTGGCTGCAAACAGCTGATGCTGATGTTTACCGCTTCCTGAAATACTTCACGTTCCTGTCTATTGAAGAGATTGAGCGTATTGAAGCAGAAGATGCGGCCGCTCAGGGCCGTCCACAGGCACAGGGTATTCTGGCGGAAGAAGTCACCCGTCTGGTTCACGGCGAAGCAGGCCTAACTGCTGCTAAGCGTATTACGGATGCGCTGTTCAGTGGTGATCTGTCTGACCTGAGTGCTAATGATCTGGAACAGTTGGCTCAGGATGGCATGCCGTCCAGTTCTTTGAGGAAATGATGGCTGCGGACAATACTGTATTTGAACAGCCACTGACTCAGATACTGTCGCAGGCTGATATGGGCAACGGTAAGCAGATTAAAGATGCACTGCAACGTAATGCGGTATTGGTAAACGGTGAAGGTCTGGGGATGGATGCGAATATGAATGCAGCAGAAATCTTCAGTCAGGCTAATGCGATGCATGGCAAGTTCTTTATGGTTAAGGTTGGTAAGAAAAAGCACCACCTGTTTTACTACTGATCTGAACAAAACCATCAGTAAGTAATATGAGAAAACGCAGCCGAAGGCTGCGTTTTTATGTCTGTTATATAGCTGTATAAAGTAGCGTCGCAAGTGTGGTTGTTGCAGCGCAAAAACTAATTTCAGCTTTCTTTAAAAGCCTGTTGACTCTTCGGTCAGCGTGCCTATAATACGCCCCCACATTGAGACGCAGGGCCGCGGCAACGCAGCAAAATGCACTTGATGAGAGTCAGAATAACCCGCTGAAAAACAACTTGTTTTGATGTGTGAGCTAACTGATTCGACCGGAACGAAAGGTGACTTTTCCGGTTTTGATAACTTCTTCGGAATTAATCAAAATCTTCTGAAAATAACCGTTGACTTCCACCGGGTGTTGAGTAGAATACGCACCTCGCTTGAGACGACAGCAACGACGGTTACGCCGGTTGCCGAAACGGTTTTAAGCATCGCTCTTTAACAATTTGATCAGATAATTCGTGTGGGCGCTTGTTGAGATGAAGCACAAAAGCTTTATCAAAGATAAGCAACCTAAGTGAATTCATTTAGATGTTTTTATGCAAAGTTGTTTAATGCTTTGAGCTAGATTTAAGACACCACATTCCGGTGTCGAAAAATTAAACTGAAGAGTTTGATCATGGCTCAGATTGAACGCTGGCGGCAGGCTTAACACATGCAAGTCGAGCGGTAACATTTCTAGCTTGCTAGAAGATGACGAGCGGCGGACGGGTGAGTAACGCGTAGAAATCTGCCTGGTAGTGGGGATAGCCCAGAGAAATTTGGATTAATACCGCATACGCCCTACGGGGAAAGCAGGGGACCTTCGGGCCTTGCGCTATCAGATGAGTCTGCGTCGGATTAGCTAGTTGGTGGGGTAATGGCCTACCAAGGCGACGATCCGTAGCTGGTCTGAGAGGATGATCAGCCACACTGGGACTGAGACACGGCCCAGACTCCTACGGGAGGCAGCAGTGGGGAATATTGCACAATGGGCGCAAGCCTGATGCAGCCATGCCGCGTGTGTGAAGAAGGCCTTAGGGTTGTAAAGCACTTTCAGCAGTGAGGAAAGGGTGTAAGTTAATACCTTGCATCTGTGACGTTAACTGCAGAAGAAGGACCGGCTAACTCCGTGCCAGCAGCCGCGGTAATACGGAGGGTCCGAGCGTTAATCGGAATTACTGGGCGTAAAGCGCGCGTAGGCGGTTATTTAAGTCAGATGTGAAAGCCCCGGGCTCAACCTGGGAACTGCACCTGATACTGGATAACTAGAGTACAGAAGAGGGTGGTGGAATTTCCTGTGTAGCGGTGAAATGCGTAGATATAGGAAGGAACACCAGTGGCGAAGGCGACCACCTGGTCTGATACTGACGCTGAGGTGCGAAAGCGTGGGGAGCAAACAGGATTAGATACCCTGGTAGTCCACGCCGTAAACGATGTCTACTAGCCGTTGGGATACTTGATATCTTAGTGGCGCAGCTAACGCACTAAGTAGACCGCCTGGGGAGTACGGCCGCAAGGTTAAAACTCAAATGAATTGACGGGGCCCGCACAAGCGGTGGAGCATGTGGTTTAATTCGACGCAACGCGAAGAACCTTACCTACTCTTGAAATCCTGCGAAGTCGGAAGAGATTCTGATGTGCCTTCGGGAACGCAGTGACAGGTGCTGCATGGCTGTCGTCAGCTCGTGTTGTGAAATGTTGGGTTAAGTCCCGTAACGAGCGCAACCCTTGTCCTTATTTGCCAGCACTTCGGGTGGGAACTCTAAGGAGACTGCCGGTGACAAACCGGAGGAAGGTGGGGACGACGTCAAGTCATCATGGCCCTTACGAGTAGGGCTACACACGTGCTACAATGGCCGGTACAGAGGGCTGCAATCCTGCGAGGGGAGCTAATCTCACAAAACCGGTCGTAGTCCGGATTGAGTCTGCAACTCGACTCCATGAAGTCGGAATCGCTAGTAATCGTGAATCAGAATGTCACGGTGAATACGTTCCCGGGCCTTGTACACACCGCCCGTCACACCATGGGAGTGGATTGCACCAGAAGTAGCTAGCTTAACCTTCGGGAGGGCGGTTACCACGGTGTGGTTCATGACTGGGGTGAAGTCGTAACAAGGTAGCCCTAGGGGAACCTGGGGCTGGATCACCTCCTTAAACGATAGCGGATTCTCAGCAAGCGTTCACACGAATTATCTGATCAGTTGTAGAGTAAGTACTGGGGCTATAGCTCAGCTGGGAGAGCGCCTGCTTTGCACGCAGGAGGTCTGCGGTTCGATCCCGCATAGCTCCACCATTCTTCATCCTGAAGAACGGTCAGTACTTAAATGCTTTGTTCCTGAGAACACAAAAGCTAATGAATAGGTTGTTGATAACCTGTTAATTACCTTTTGTCTTTTTAGACAAAACGCTCTTTAACAATTTAAATCCTGTAACGAGAATTAAGTAAGACAAATGTACAAGCGCTAATCCGGCGTAAATGTATCGTTACTTCAGCGTTAACTGTTTAACAGTTGGCTATGAAGTTTAATCAGTTACTTTGAATCAGACCCTTTTGGGTTATATGGTCAAGTGACTAAGCGTGCACGGTGGATGCCTTGGCAGTCAGAGGCGATGAAGGACGTGGTAACCTGCGATAAGGTTCGGGGAGTCGGTAAACAGACTTTGATCCGGACATTTCCGAATGGGAAACCCACCCAGTATAAGCTGGGTATCTCTTGAGTGAATACATAGCTCTTGAGAGGCGAACCCGGGGAACTGAAACATCTAAGTACCCGGAGGAAAAGAAATCAACCGAGATTCCCTAGTAGCGGCGAGCGAACGGGGACCAGCCCTTAAGCTTAAATGTGGTTAATAGAACGCTCTGGAAAGTGCGGCCGTAGTGGGTGATAGCCCCGTATATGAAAGCCTATTTTAAGTGAAATCGAGTAAGACGGGACACGTGATATCCTGTTTGAATATGGGGGACCATCCTCCAAGGCTAAATACTCCTGACTGACCGATAGTGAACCAGTACCGTGAGGGAAAGGCGAAAAGAACCCCTGTGAGGGAGTGAAATAGAACCTGAAACCGTGTACGTACAAGCAGTGGGAGCGGACTTGTTCCGTGACTGCGTACCTTTGTATAATGGGTCAGCGACTTAATTTCAGTAGCAAGGTTAACCGTTTAGGGAGCCGTAGGGAAACCGAGTCTTAATAGGGCGTATAGTTGCTGGGATTAGACCCGAAACCGAGCGATCTATCCATGGGCAGGTTGAAGGTTGAGTAACATCAACTGGAGGACCGAACCGACTGTCGTTGAAAAGCCAGCGGATGACTTGTGGATCGGAGTGAAAGGCTAATCAAGCTCGGAGATAGCTGGTTCTCCTCGAAAGCTATTTAGGTAGCGCCTCATGTCTCACCTACGGGGTAGAGCACTGTTTCGGCTAGGGGTCATCCCGACTTACCAACCCGATGCAAACTCCGAATACCGTAGAGTGCAATCATGGGAGACACACGGCGGGTGCTAACGTCCGTCGTGGAAAGGAAACAACCCAGACCGTCAGCTAAGGTCCCAAAGTTATGGTTAAGTGGGAAACGATGTGGGAAGGCTTAGACAGCTAGGAGGTTGGCTTAGAAGCAGCCACCCTTTAAAGAAAGCGTAATAGCTCACTAGTCGAGTCGGCCTGCGCGGAAGATATAACGGGGCTCAAACCATACACCGAAGCTACGGACGCAACTTGTTTGCGTGGTAGAGGAGCGTTCTGTAAGCCGTTGAAGGGAAAGCTGTAAGGCATCCTGGAGGTATCAGAAGTGCGAATGCTGACATGAGTAACGATAAGGGGGTGAAAAACCTCCCCGCCGGAAGACCAAGGGTTCCTATCCAATGCTAATCAGGGTAGGGTGAGTCGACCCCTAAGGCGAGGCCGAAAGGCGTAGTCGATGGGAAACAGGTTAATATTCCTGTACTTCTTGTTATTGCGATGGAGTGACGGAGAAGGCTAGGCCATCACGGCGTTGGTTGTCCGTGTTTAAGGCTGTAGGCTGGGGAATTAGGAAAATCCGGTTCCCTAAGGCTGAGAGTTGATGACGAGTCCTCTTTTGGACGAAGTGGTTGATGCCATGCTTCCAGGAAAAACTTCTAAGCTTCAGATAACAAGAAATCGTACCCCAAACCGACACAGGTGGTCAGGTAGAGAATACCAAGGCGCTTGAGAGAACTCGGGTGAAGGAACTAGGCAAAATGGTACCGTAACTTCGGGAGAAGGTACGCCCCTGACGGTGATGAGACTTGCTCTCTAAGCTGTTGGGGGTCGAAGATACTAGGTGGCTGCGACTGTTTATTAAAAACACAGCACTCTGCAAACACGAAAGTGGACGTATAGGGTGTGACGCCTGCCCGGTGCTTGAAGGTTAATTGATGGGGTTAGCTCCGGCGAAGCTCTTGATCGAAGCCCAAGTAAACGGCGGCCGTAACTATAACGGTCCTAAGGTAGCGAAATTCCTTGTCGGGTAAGTTCCGACCTGCACGAATGGCGTAACGATGGCCACACTGTCTCCACCCGAGACTCAGTGAAATTGAAATTGCGGTTAAGATGCCGTATATCCGCGGCTAGACGGAAAGACCCCGTGAACCTTTACTATAGCTTCGCAGTGGACTTTGATATTACTTGTGTAGGATAGCTGGGAGGCTTTGAAACTTGGACGCCAGTTCGAGTGGAGCCAATCTTGAAATACCAGCCTGGTACTATTGAGGTTCTAACGCAGGTCCCTTATCGGGATCGCGGACATTGTGTGGTGGGTAGTTTGACTGGGGCGGTCTCCTCCCAAAGAGTAACGGAGGAGTACGAAGGTGCGCTCAGCATGGTCGGAAATCATGCATCGAGTATAAAGGCATAAGCGCGCTTGACTGCGAGACAGACACGTCGAGCAGGTACGAAAGTAGGTCTTAGTGATCCGGTGGTTCTGTATGGAAGGGCCATCGCTCAACGGATAAAAGGTACTCCGGGGATAACAGGCTGATACCGCCCAAGAGTTCACATCGACGGCGGTGTTTGGCACCTCGATGTCGGCTCATCACATCCTGGGGCTGAAGCCGGTCCCAAGGGTATGGCTGTTCGCCATTTAAAGTGGTACGCGAGCTGGGTTTAGAACGTCGTGAGACAGTTCGGTCCCTATCTGCCGTGGACGTTTGAGATTTGAGAAGAGTTGCTCCTAGTACGAGAGGACCGGAGTGAACGAACCTCTGGTGTTCGGGTTGTCATGCCAATGGCATTGCCCGGTAGCTATGTTCGGACAGGATAACCGCTGAAAGCATCTAAGCGGGAAGCCCCCTTCAAGATGAGATCTCACTGGGACCTTGAGTCCCCTGAAGAGCCGTTCAAGACCAGGACGTTGATAGGCTGGGTGTGTAAGCGTTGTGAGGCGTTGAGCTAACCAGTACTAATTGCTCGTGAGGCTTGACCATATAACGCCAAAAGCGTTTGGTTGTGCACATAAGAGGCGCAACACGGATCAAGAACTGAAGATACATAGAGCTTGCTGAAAAGCGAGACGGATTAGAGTTTGTACAGTGTTACCTAAGACTCAGCCTGAATAAGGCATACAGGATTTAGATTGTTACCTTTTTGCTTGGCGACCATAGCGAGATGGAACCACCCGATCCCTTACCGAACTCGGAAGTGAAACGTCTTAGCGCCGATGGTAGTGTGGGGCTTCCCCATGTGAGAGTAGGTCATCGCCAAGCACCTAATTAAGAAAGCCCTGCTACGTTGTAGCAGGGTTTTTCGTCTGCAGGAAATGGTGATGCGAGAAATCTATCGCTAGAAGGCATGAGCAGAGACTCCCCGCTTGCTGTGAGGATATCTATCGCCAAGTACTTGATAAAGCGCCTCTTTAAGAAAAGGCTGTTACGTTACAGTGGCTTGTAATATCTGTAGGAAAGGACGTTTGCTTGGTTAAGGCTTACTGTGAGGAGATGACATCAGTCCCGGTAAATGGTTTTAATCAGATGGTAGCCAAATTTTGTTTTAACCGGTCCGTGTACTTTTAGTAAGGGTTTTTAAACACCACGTCATCAAATGCTTTTACCATTTTACCTTTTCTGAATTCGCCCAGATCACCACCGCGCTTTGCTGAAGGGCAGATAGAGTGTTTTTGCCAGTTTGGCAAAGTCTTCACCTTTCTCGAGTTGTTTGAGGATTTTTTCTGCTTCAGGTTTGGTTTTAACCAGGATATGTATAGCGGCAGCTTTCATGTGTTTGTTTTATGGCTTTGTGACAGTGAACAGTTACTATAAGCGGAATATCCTGTGCAGGTAAAGTTTATGAATGCTTCAGAGTTGGTTGTGGATAACGAGATCGTGCTGGCATCTCTGCAGGAGAGTGATGCGGAAGTCCTATGGCAGCTTATCCGGGAGAACCGCCAGTATCTGGATAGGTATTTAGCCTGGGTAGCTGATGTTAACGACGTGTCGTCGACGGCGATGTTTATTCGCCAGCGTGTGGCAGTTCCGGGGCTGTTATCTGCCTGGTATAAAGTTTATGTTTCTGGGCAGTTGTGCGGAATTTTTGGCGCGAAATCGATTGTTGATGGCAGAGCTGAGCTGGGTTGCTTCATTGCTGAGAATAGTCAGGGTAAAGGTATTATAAACCGTTGCCTTATATATTTTTCAGATGTTCTGATCAGAGATTTCGGCGTTCAGGAAGTCGAGTGGCGTTGCCTGCCGGAAAATATTTCCAGTATCCGTGTTGCTGAGCGCTTTGGGGCGACTCTTCACGCAACAGAGATGTGTGAGGTTGCTGGCAGCAGCAAAGTGCAGGCATTAAGTGTTTATCGCAAAGCACTTGTGTAGGCTTACTTCCGTGCGTCCAGATAACCGTAATAACCGGGCATGCGGGTACGGTATATTCTGTCCCGGTTTGCGGCGACCAGATCCCAAATAGACTCGGTTATCTGAGGGTTTTTCTCAGCAAACTGGTGGCTGAAAATTAAGTAATAATGTTTTTCTGCCAGAGGTAGCCGTGCTTTTTCAAATTTACTGGTTTGCTGTTTCTGGAGGTATGCATCAGCGATTGCTTCCTGGTCGACCACGCCTTCAACCCGTTTAGCTGCCAGCATTGAAAAGAGTTGAGAGGTACTTCGCCCTTCGACCACTTCTATGCTTTTTTCTTAATGTCCGCAACGATAGAATAATTGAGTTTTGCCGCGAGACTGCCATTGAGTTGCTCGAAGTCAGAGCCATTCCAGTTAAGTTTGCTGCTTACAGGACGGTAGAGTACGTATGAAAGGGTGTCCATACGTCTCTCGGTATCAACCTTGCCATCCTTCATGGGAAATACACCAAATTCCCGTCGTGCTTCTTTGTAAGAAAATATAAATGCTGCGTCCAGATCGCCTCTTTTCAGGCTCTGTAACACACGTTGCCCGGGCATGCGCTGATAGTCGATGTTCAGTTGGAGTTCCTCGGAGACATAATTTATCAGGTCAACAGATATACCTGGAGGCGATGCAAGTGCTTCACCTTTACCAAGGAAATAGGGAAAGGAATCTACATTGTTAAAGCCGATTCGCAGGTTTTCCTGTGCCGGGGCAAGTATTGGGCACAGTAAGCAGATCAGAAAGATGACTGACTGTTTAAGCATTACTACCTCTTTATGTTGAGAGGACTTACTTAAACTCTATCCCTGAGGTGTGAGATTTTTATTACGTTATAATTGTGACGCCAGAAGTATCCTATAACAGTTTTTAAATAAGCCTAATTGTTGATATCTCCTTTTGACTCTGTAGCCACTTCAGGCTTTAAAATTGCCCGGATTAATCTCTGGCCGGTGACATTTCAGCCGGACATCCGTGTACTTTTAACGGGAAATATAATGTCTCAAAATTCTGTTGAAATGCCGGGGTGGTGGTTTTTACTGCTGGCCTGGTTTATCGCGCTGATTGCATCACTCAGTGCTGTTTTTATTGGTGAAGTGATGGGGCAAATGCCATGTACGCTTTGCTGGTATCAGCGTATTGCGATGTTTCCTTTGGTGCTGATTCTGGGGCTGGGCAGTTTCAGATCTGACTTTAATGCTGTGATGTATGCATTGCCTTTGGTGGCTGTGGGTGCTGTATTTGCGTTTTATCATTCTCTGACTTATGCCGGTGTTATTACCGGAGAGATTGTGCCCTGCGGGTCGGGCACGTCTTGCAGTGGCAGCTCTATGACAATATTCGGCTGGCTGCCGTTACCTTATCTAGCGTTGATCAGCTTTGTGGTCATTGCCTGCTTACTTTGTTTGGTTATCAGGAAGAATAAATAATGAGCCGTTCCAAGATCGTCATCCTTGTTTCAGTATTGGCCTTATTGGTTTTTGTGGTTGCAGGTTATGTGTGGCAGCAAAATCAAATTAATTCAGCACAATCTGTTGCAGACACTGCATCGTTGGAGCGGCCTTACTCGCCTTCTTTCGGGCCTGCTAATGCCAAAGTAACGATTGTTGAATTCTTTGATCCGGCCTGTGAGGCTTGTCGTGCCTTTTATCCCTTCGTGAAGAGAATTATGGCTGAATATCCACAGGATGTGCGCCTTGTACTTCGGTATACCACATTTCACGAAGGCTCCGATGAGGTTGTCCGTATTTTAGAGGCGGCGCGTAAGCAGGATCTGTTTAAGCCGGTGCTTGAGGAGATTCTCAAGCGTCAGCCTGAGTGGGCTATACACGGCAGTCCTGATATCAGTAAGGCCTGGGCTGCAGCGGAGTTTGCTGGCCTGGATATTGCTCAGGCAGAAAAAGATGCGAATGCAATTACTGTGACGTCCTTGCTGAAGCAGGAAGCGGCGGATGTAAGAACGATGAAAGTTGAAAAACGCCAACATTTTTGTGAATGGTAAAGCCTTGCCTAGCTTTGGTGCGCAGCAGCTCTATGATTTAGTCACTGCCGAAGTAAACCGGTAAGTATTCGCGGCGCTGCCGGAATACACCGCCGGCAGTGCCTGTCATTATTGCGCCTGTGCCGAAAGAAAATGGTTATTTTATAGCTAGTTTTGGTATCATAGCGGCCTCTGATCGGGACGGCAGCCAGCCGTCATATCCAGAGCATGTTCTTCAGTACCGGATACCGGCTGCGAATGAATTTTAAATGCTGCTCCGGCCTTTATATGCCTGCCTTCCCCGTCGCCAATCAGAACCTTTATTACTCTTTTGAATACCGCCTGTGTTCCGTGAACATGGGCCGTAGCGTGTTTTCAGACAGTAATATGTAAACTTACAGCTTAAGCCAAATACAACGCAGGTATTTATTGATGAGCAATGTGACAGTAAGCATCATTATGGGATCACAGTCCGACTGGCCGACCATGGAGCTGGCTACTATACCCCTGAAAGAACTGGGGGTGGAATTTGAAACTCAGGTGGTTTCTGCTCACCGTACACCGGATCGTCTGCATCAGTTTGCCAGCGAAGCACATACCCGTGGTATCCAGGTGATTATTGCCGGTGCAGGCGGTGCTGCTCATCTTGCGGGTATGGCTGCCGCAATGACGCACCTGCCGGTTATTGCTGTGCCGGTGGCAAGTAAATACATGAAAGGTATGGACAGCCTGATGTCTATGGTTCAGATGCCTAAAGGTGTTGCTGTTGCCTGTCAGGCGATTGGTGAAGCCGGCGGCTATAATGCTGGTCTGATGGCTGCTCAGATGCTTGCTCTGCAGGATGAAGCTCTGAGTGCACGTCTGCAGGCGTGGCGTAAGAATCAGACTGACAGTGTGCCACTGGAGGTATGTTAATGCATATTGCAATTGTAGGCTGTGGACAGCTGGCGCGGATGATGGCGCTGGCAGGCTGGCCAATGGGTTACCGCTTTACGTTTCTGGCCGGTGCTGGTGAGAATACAACCTGTGTTAAAGGACTGGGCGACATCGTTGACCTGACCGATGATATGACAGGCAATTCACTGTTTACTGCGCTGGGTGGACCGGATGTGGTGACCGTTGAGCGTGAGCATGTTGATACAGCATTGCTGAAGACACTGGTACCGCACTGTGCAGTCTATCCTCAGCCAGAAGCAATAGAAGTGTGTCAGCACCGTGGCCGTGAGAAAACCTTCCTGAATAATCTGGGGATTCCGACTGCGAATTTCCGCGTGGCGAACAGCGATGAAGAGCTGCAGGCTGCGATTGATGAAATGGGTACTCCGGTACTGATTAAGTCATGTGAAGAAGGCTACGATGGCCGGGGGCAGTGGCTGATCGAAAATCCACAGCAACTGACTGACTTGCTGAACAGCGATACGGTTTTACCTGAAGTTGTTGTTGAAGGCTTTGTTAAGTTTGAGCGGGAAGTATCTCTGGTCGCAGCACGTTCACCAAACGGTGATATCAACTGCTACCCGTTGGCAGAAAACCACCACAGTGGCGGTATTCTGCTGAGCTCTGTTGCTCCGGCTCCTGCGCTGACTGATGAAATGACCGCGCAGGCCAAAGAGATCGCTGATGCAATCTTCAACAAGCTTAATTATGTAGGTGTGCTGGCGATTGAATTATTTGTCAGCGATGGCAAGCTCATTGTGAATGAGCTGGCGCCCCGTGTGCATAACAGCGGCCACTGGACTCAGATTGCAGGCATTTGTACACAGTTTGAAAATCATATGCGTGCGATTACTTCTGTTGGCCTGGGTACCACTGAGCCGACAGGTCATTCTGCCATGGTTAACCTGCTGGGTTGTGACCCAACCCCGGAAATGGTGGATATGAGTAATGTACAGCTGCATAAGTACAATAAATCCCTGCGTCCGAACCGTAAGGTTGGCCATCTGAATCTGCGCCATAACAGCCTTGAAGAGCTGCAGCAGCAGGTTGAGAAGTTTAAGCAGGAACTCTACGGCTAAAAGCTATTCTGCTTTTCTATATAGAAGAGCCCGGTTGCTGATATCAGTGACCGGGCTTTTTATTGCGCGGAATATCAGAAAAATAGCAGGAAGGCTAAAAATTGGTGGTGATGCTGTTGCTGTGAATATATTGCAGGCAGCGAAAGTGTTGGTGAATTTTGAGTTATACCAGCTTCAGGGAGGGAGAAGTGAAGCTGGCGGTAAGATTGGCTTTGGTTCTGAGCGTTTATTCAGAATCAGTCGATTCGGTTTTATTGCCCTCGGTTTCTTTTTCAGTTGGTTTTTCGTCATTTTGTCCGTCACAGGAGCCACAGCAACCCATAATGTACCTCTGTTTTGTTAAGCAAATTTAGTGGTTAGAAATGTATCCTGCTGCTAGCTAAGAGTATTTGATATCCATCAATTCGCAGTTCAGTCATTTGGCAGAGTGATAAGCAGTATTCTGTTGTCGTGTTGGATGACAGTCTGAGAGATCTATAAATCTGTTAAGAGGTTTGATATCTAAGAGAGTAAGAGACGTTGACGGTGGTCCTCGGGGCTTAAACTCAGGTGCTTTGTGCCAACTTTTTATAAAGAATAAAGAGTGAGTCGGATGCTTTAAATCTAAGAATGAAAAAGTGATGGTGGGCCTTCCGGGACTCGGATTCAGGACCTGTGAGATCTATAAAGAGCGAGTCGGATGCTCTAAAAGAATGCGTATAAGATGGTGGGCCTTCCGGGGCTCGAGCCCAAGACCTGTGAGATCTATAAAGAGTGAGTCGGATGCTCAAAATCTAAGAGAGAAATAAATGATGGTGGGCCTTCCGGGACTCGAACCCAGGACCTGCCGATTATGAGTCGGATGCTCTAACCAACTGAGCTAAAGGCCCCCACAGGAGGGTGCCCATAATACCACAAGGTAAAATGGGCACAAGAGTTTGATTTAACTAGTTTTAATGATCGTCCAGGAAGCCACGCAGGTGGTCTGAACGGCTTGGGTGACGTAGCTTACGAAGGGCTTTTGCTTCGATCTGACGGATACGCTCACGGGTTACATCAAACTGCTTACCAACCTCTTCAAGGGTGTGGTCAGTGTTCATATTGATACCGAAACGCATACGCAACACTTTGGCTTCACGGGCTGTCAGGCCGGCCAGAACTTCCTTGGTTGCTTCGCGCAGACCTTCGCCAGTCGCAGAATCAACAGGGGAATCAATGGTTACGTCTTCAATGAAATCACCCAGGCTTGAATCTTCATCGTCGCCGATTGGGGTTTCCATTGAAATAGGTTCTTTGCGATTTTCAGAACCTTGCGGATCTTATCTTCAGGCATATCCATACGTTCAGCCAGTTCTTCAGGGGTAGGTTCACGACCCATTTCCTGCAGCATCTGACGTGAGATACGGTTCAGCTTGTTGATGGTTTCGATCATGTGTACCGGGATACGGATGGTACGTGCCTGGTCAGCAATCGAACGGGTGATTGCCTGACGGATCCACCAGGTTGCGTATGTGGAGAATTTGTAACCGCGACGGTATTCAAACTTATCCACTGCTTTCATCAGGCCGATGTTACCTTCCTGAATCAGATCCAGGAACTGTAAGCCACGGTTGGTGTATTTCTTAGCGATTGAGATTACCAGACGCAGGTTGGCTTCAACCATTTCCTTTTTCGCGCGACGGGCACGTGCTTCACCGATAGACATGCGACGGTTAACGTCTTTCATCTCATTCAGTGTCAGCTGGATGTCACCTTCAATCTGGATCAGTTTTTCTGTGCGCGCTTGAGTTCGATCTCATGGCGTTTCAGTGCAGGCGCATAGGCTGCATCTGAATTGATCAGGTTCTGAAGCCATTCAGTGTTGGTTTCATTGCCTGGGAATTCTTTAATAAACTGACGGCGCGGCATTTTTGCACGCTGGGTGCAAATCTGCATGATGGTACGCTCCTGACGGCGAATGCGGTCAATAGCGTCACGTACGTTATCAACCAGCATGTCGTAATAACGCGGGGCCAGTTTAATCGGTGAAAACGCATCGGTCAGTTCGTTAAAAGCTTTCGCGGCAGCTTTGCTGTCACGGCCCTGACTTTCGGTTGCTTTCAGATACGTGATGTAAGTGCTGCGTACCAGATCGAAGCGGCGTTTTGCTTCTTCCGGATCCGGTCCGCGCTCTTTCTCTTCGTCATCATCGTCTTCTTCTGATTCGTCATCATCTTCAGAATCGGTTTCAGCAACAGTCGAAGGTGCGGCAGTTGGGATTTCATTACCTTCATCCGGATCAATATACCCACTGAAGATATCGCTCAGGCGGCCTTCTTCTTCCAGGGTGGCATCGTAAGCACCCAGAATAGCTTCTACAGAGCCTGGGAACGCAGCCAGACCAGCCATGACTTCACGCAGGCCTTCTTCGATGCGTTTTGCGATTTCAATCTCGCCCTGGCGGGTCAGCAGTTCTACAGTACCCATTTCACGCATGTACATGCGGACCGGGTCAGTTGTACGGCCGGCATCTGATTCAACGGCAGCCAGTGCGGCAACGGCTTCATCGTCTGCTTCTTCTGCAGAATCGCCTTCGGTCATCAGCAGAGTTTCTGCATCAGGCGCTTCTTCGGTTACAGAAATGCCCATGTCGTTGATCATGCGAATGATGTCTTCGACTTGATCCGGATCGGCAATATCTTCTGGCAGGTGGTCATTGACTTCAGCGTAGGTAAGGTAGCCTTGTTCCTTACCGCGTGCGATCAGTTCCTTGAGGCGTGACTGCTGCTGGGAGGTGTCTGACATAAGTGCCCTTCATGATGATGACAGAGTGAAAAATTAGCCCGACATTATAGCGACAGACCGTTGTGATTACTACCGATATACTCGGTTGGATCGTATCAAAGTGGTTAAAAAGTTTACGATTTTTGCTGTTTAATTCAGGTGTCAGAAATACTTTCTTAAAGTCTCTGATTAAGCATAGTAAATAGATGGGGTAATGCCCAATACTTCAAGGGCTTAGCGTCCGGATCTGCTCGAGTGTTGCTGCATTAAAAGCTGATTCAGACGTTGATTATCTTCGGCTGAGCGCTGTTTTAATGATTTCAGTTCATCGATTTGCTGATCGATGCTGCGTTCTTGCAGACGTTGCAGAGAGTCACTGAGAACATTCTGGGCGCTGTCAGTATTCTGAATCGGCTCTAAATGGGAAATTTCGTTGAGTGTATGCAAGTAGCCAGCGAGCTCAGAATCTGATTCCCAGTCAACAAACAACATTCCCAATGTTGCGTCAGGTGTCAGGCGAAGATATTCCACTAACCGATACAGCAACAGTTCTGTCTGGTTTTTACTCTTGGCCAGAAAGTCGAGCTCGCAGCCATTTGCCAGATGCGGCGCATGCAGCAGAATAGAGATGGCGCTGCTTGCCGGTGTGATCCGGATATTCAGATCCTGAGGAGGTCGGAATTCCTGTTTATCCTGGCGGAAATTCTTGTTTTTAAACTTGCCTTTGCCCTTGTTGCCCCGGCCTTTGCTTTTTGGCGAGAAATCGTTGCCACTGTGCTGCTGGTCGTTACTGTAGCCTGAATAGTCATTGTCATAATAACTGCCACCCTGATCGTATTCAGGCTGGGGTAGTCATCGTACTGCATAGCCGGTTCGTGTTCGTAGCTATGGGCAGCAGGTTGCTGAGGGGCTCTGGTAGCTTCCTGCAGGTTGGTAATGCTGTTTAGTTGTTCAAAGCTCAGGCCGGTAAGTTCGCTGATTTTTCCTGCATCATCTGCTGGAGAATGCTTGGCTGCATAAGCTGAATCATTGGCAGGGCCTGATTACTGAAGCTGGCGCGGCCGTCCAGACTGTTCAGGTCAGCATCTTCTCCGAGGGTACGGAAGAAAAAGTCCGACAGGGGTAGGGCCTCCTGCAGGCGCTGCTCAAAATTTTCAGTGCCTTCCTGGCGAACCAGACTGTCAGGGTCTTCGCCTTCGGGCAGGAATAGAAAACGGGCCTGTTTACCGTCTTTGATGACCGGTAATGTCGTTTCCAGTGCGCGGCTTGCTGCTTTACGGCCGGCCTGGTCACCATCGAAGCAAAAGATAACTTCGTCGACCATTTTAAAAATGCGTTCCAGGTGCTGAGCGGTAGTGGCGGTACCCAGGGTTGCAACCGCATAACTGATGCCGTACTGGGCAAGGCCGACGACATCCATATAGCCCTCAACAATGATCAGTTTGGTCAGATTCTGGTTAAATTTGCGGGCTTCATAAAGGCCGTACAGTTCGCGGCTTTTATGGAAGGTTTCGGTTTCCGGTGAGTTGAGGTATTTGGGTTTTCGTCCCCAGAACCCGACCGCCGAATGCAATAACCCGGCCGCGCATATCCCGGATCGGGAACATGATGCGGTCACGGAAACGGTCGTAGTAGCGGTCGCTTTCTTCTTTGTGAATAAGCATGCCTGCCTGTTCCAGGCGGGGCTTATCCGCGTCAGACTGAGTCAGTTTTTCAGCAGGTTATCCCAGCCAGGCGGGGCATATCCGATACCAAACAGAGCCGCTATTTTGCCGGTAAGTCCACGGCCTTTCAGATAATCTACGGCCTTGGCTTTCTGGCTGTGCTGTTTAAGTTGTTCCTGATAAAAGTCAGAAGCTTCTTCCAGCAGGGCAAAGATGTCTTTACGGCGCAGCTCCCGCTGATGGTCTACCCGGGATTCATCCCGCGGCACTTCAACACCGGCCAGTTTGGCAAGCTCTTCCACAGCTTCAGGAAAGCTCAGCCGGTCGTGCTCCATAATGAACCCCAGTGCGTTGCCGCCGGCGCCGCAGCCAAAACAATAATAAAATTGTTTTTCGTTATTGACGGTAAACGAAGGGGATTTTTCTTTATGGAACGGGCAAAGGCCTGAGTAGTTTTTGCCGGTACGCTTGAGTTTTACCCGTGACTCGACAATGTCCAGCACGTTAATGCGGGCGAGCAGGTCGTCAATGAAGGATTGTGGGATTTTTCCTGCCATGGAACATTCGCCTGGGTAACCAATTACCGGGTATGTTAACGGTTAAGGGAATGGTTGTCAGTATGACTGACTGGCCTGCTGGTGCAGGCAAATCGCTCAGGAGGTCAGGCGGTCTTTAACCAGTTGACTGATTGGGCCCATATCGGCGCGACCCTGTACCTGAGGTTTAACCAGTGCCATTACTTTACCCATATCCTGCATGCTTTGCGCCTGGGAATCAGTGACAGCCTGATCAATGATGCTGATGAGTTCAGCTTCTGAAAGTGCCTGAGGCAGGAACTCTTTGATGACAGCGAGTTCCTGCTGCTCAATATCGGCCAAATCATTTCGGTCAGCCGCTTCAAACTGGCTGATCGAATCGCGACGCTGTTTTTGCATTTTATCCAGCGTGGCGACAATACGGGCATCGTCAGGTGTAATCCGCTCATCGACTTCGATGCGCTTGATTTCAGCGAGAATCATACGGATGGTTGCCAGGCGGTCTTTTGCTTGGCGCGCATAGCTGCTTTCATCTCATCACTGATGCGTTGCTTCAGTTCAGACATAATCGCTCCGTTAGAATTCTTAAATAGCTGTTGGGTGAAATAATCAGGTCTTCAGCGTTTGCTCAGGACCTGACTCAATCAGTATGTCACCGGTTGACGAACCCGCCGATGATTAGTACAGACGTACGCGACGCTGGTTTTCGCGCTGAACTTTTTCAGGTGGCGCTTTACAGCAGCAGCAGCCTTACGCTTACGAACAGACGTTGGCTTCTCGTAGAATTCACGACGACGTACTTCAGCCAGAACACCTGCTTTTTCGCAAGAACGCTTGAAACGACGCAGAGCTACGTCAAATGGCTCGTTTTCTTTAACTTTAACTGCTGGCATATTAAATACCTTACCTTCCTTAAAAATTTAATCTGATTAGGCTGAGTTTAGACTCAGCTGGCCAATAAGGGCGAACATTCTATTCTGATGCAATGGCACTGTAAAGGCTAAATGCGATGAAATCTTCTCTAAATTGAAGCATAATGGCGCCGCTTTTATGCCGCTTGGGCAAAGTCCGCGGCATCTTACAGTAAAGTCCGGATAAGAGCAGGCTGAATTTGAATTTTTGGCCAGAAAAGCATTTTTAGCAATTTTTAACCTGTGGAAGCCAGCATGCGTGTATTGGGTATTGAAACTTCATGTGATGAAACCGGCGTAGCGATCTACGACACCGATAAAGGTTTATTGGGTGATGCTTTATATAGCCAGGTGGCAATGCATGCGGAATACGGTGGTGTAGTACCTGAGCTGGCATCCCGGGATCATGTACGTAAGTTGTTACCGCTGGTGCGTGAAACCCTACAGCAGGCAGACACGACGCCTGATCAGCTGGATGCGGTCGCATATACCGCAGGCCCAGGGTTGATAGGGGCGCTTATGGTTGGAGCAGCAACCGGCCGGGCTATGGCGCTGGGCTGGGGTATACCTGCGTTAGGCGTGCATCATATGGAAGGCCACCTGCTGGCACCTATGCTGGAGGAGACGCCACCGAAGTTTCCGTTTGTAGCCTTACTGGTATCCGGCGGTCATACCCAGTTAGTTCGGGTGGATGCTATTGGTGAATACAGCTTGCTGGGAGAGTCGCTGGATGATGCTGCCGGTGAAGCATTTGATAAAGCCGCCAAGATGCTGGGGCTGGCGTATCCTGGCGGGCCGGAAGTTGCCCGTATGGCAGAGCTGGGTGATCGCAGCCGTTTTCGGTTCCCACGACCGATGACAGACCGTCCGGGTCTGGATATGAGCTTTAGTGGTCTGAAAACCTTTACTCTGAACACCAGTAATAATTTACGGGTTGATGGCGAGCTGGCTGAGCAGGATCAGTACGATATTGCCGCTGCTTTTGAGGATGCAGTGGTTGAAACTCTGGCCATTAAATGTCGCCGGGCGCTTCAGCAGACAGGTTTTAAACAGTTAGTGATTGCCGGAGGGGTGAGCGCTAACCAGCGTTTGCGCCGTAAACTGGGCGATATGGTTGCTAAAGAAAAGGCTGAACTTTTTATGCGCGGCCACGGTTCTGTACGGATAACGGTGCAATGATTGCGTTTGCCGGCGCACAGCGTCTGATGGCCGGCCAGCAAAGTGATCTGACCATTTTAGCTCAGCCGCGCTGGCCGTTGGATACTCTGCCGGGTATCTGAGCTGTCAGGCTTTTTCAGTAAATGACTGATATTCTGATGATGACTGGCAAACAGGATGCAGGATATCAGCAGGCTGAGCAGCAGCCATTGTGGGGCAAGCAGCCAGGCAAACAGGGGGTTAACAGCGCCATTCCCAGTGCCGCCAGTGCCGAAACCTTTAACAGTCCGATAAGTGCCAGCCAGCATATCGCCTGAGCCAGCCCCAGATGCCAGTCTAATGCCAGGCAGGCCCCCACGGTGGTAGCGACGCCCTTACCACCGTTAAAGCGCAGGAATACTGACCATATATGGCCGCCCAGTACGGCCAGCACTGCCAAAGCCATCCATAAGGTGGTTGAGTGATCAGTAGGTAACAGGTATTGCGCAAGCCAGATGGCAGCCAGTCCTTTAAGCAGATCACCGGCCAGAGTCATAACCGCAGCTGCTTTGTTGCCAACTCTCAGTACATTAGTGGCGCCGGGATTACCTGAGCCTTTCTGGCGGGGATCGCTGATTTGCATGCAATGACAGACGATAACCGCTGTGGGGATAGACCCCAGCAGATAAGCGGTCAGCAAGATTGCAATGTTGATAGCGATATCAGGGCTGTTCATGGTCAGAACCGGTATTCATGTGTCGTCCTATATACCGCGTATTGTGTAAAGATACAAACAACTTGCCGGAATTTGGCAGTATATTCAGGGTTCGGACGGTTTCTTATTTTCCGGTATTTCATCAGTGAAGTGGGACGGAAATAAGCAAGCTTCTGACCGTCAGACGTAATACACTGCCTGTATAACAGTATTGACATCCTGATGTCCTATGTTGACTATCAGGTCATCCGTTTATGCACTGCATTTACACGTGTTTTTAATTCGATTTATCAACAGGTTACAAGATAGTAATGGATATTGTTTATATTAAAGGTCTTGAGATTGAAACCATTATCGGTATTTACGACTGGGAACGGGAGATCCGCCAGCGTGTGGTACTGGATATTGAGATGGGGACCGATATCCTGTCGGCGGCTTCCAGTGAAGATGTGGATAACACACTTAACTACAAAACTATCTCTGAACGGTTGATTGATTTTATTGCGAACAGTGAGTTCCAGCTGATTGAAACTATGGCTGAAGAAGTCACTAAGATCCTTGCCAACGAGTTTGGAGTGCGCTGGGTGCGTTTGCAGCTGGGTAAACCCGGTGCAGTCCCGGCGGCTCAGGATGTGGGGATCATTATTGAGCGGGGAGAGCGTTTTTAATGGCAAAAGTATTCGTCAGTATCGGCAGCAATCAGGAACGTGAACATAATATTTGTGGCGCTCTGGATGCATTGCAGGCAACTTTCAGTGAGTTGCGCTTGTCGCCGGTCTATGAAAGTGATGCTGTCGGTTTTGACGGTGCACCGTTTTACAATCTGGTTGCTGAGTTTACGACTGATCTTGAGCTGGCGGCGCTGAATGCGACGCTGAAGGATATTGAAGATCAGCACGGACGCTGTCGCAAGAGTGACAGCCTGGGCCGGACGCTGGATATTGATATCCTGACTTATGATAATCTCATCGGCGACTTTGACGGTGTTCAGTTACCCCGTGCAGAAGTGCTGGTGAACAGCTTTGTGTTACGGCCTCTGGCGGAACTGTCACCAAAATCACGTCATCCGGAGTCCGGTGAAACGTATCAGGATTTGTGGCGGGATGCGGATAAAGACAAGCAGCCGTTAACGGCGGTGGACTTTATCTGGCAGGAAAAGCAAATTTCGGCGGTTTAAAACATCAGTTAATTCGGCTTAGGGAGTGGCGTTATGGATCTGACAACCATTATCAGCATTGTTGTGGCGGTCATTGTTATCGGTTATGTGATTACAGTGTTTAACAGTCTGGTCAGCCTGCGTAACCGGCATCAGAACGCGTTTTCGCAAATAGATGTGCAGTTAAAACGCCGCTATGACCTGATACCGAATCTGGTGGAAACAGCTAAGGGTTACCTCAAGCACGAGCGTGAAACCCTGGAGGCGGTTATCAGTGCCCGCAATCAGGCGCGGGCAGGGCTGGATAGTGCTATGGCCAGTGCTCAGAGTGCCGACTCTTTACAGCAGCTGGGGATGGCTGAGTCCGGTTTACAGGCTGCGCTGGGGCGATTTAATCTGGTCGTTGAAGATTACCCTGAGCTGAAAGCTGATGGTCAGATGCAGCAGCTCAGTGAAGAACTTACATCAACCGAGAATCGTGTGGCGTTTGCCCGCCAGGGGTTTAACGATGCGGTTACCGACTACAACGAATATAAACAGAGTTTTCCGCCAGTGATTTTTGCGGGCCTGTTTGGGCATAAAGCCGATGCCAGCTTGCTGGAAATCGCTGACCGGGAACAGATCCAGAAAGCCCCTGAAGTCAGTTTCTGATTTTAAAACCGGATGAACTTCTACGAAGCACAGGCACAGGCCGGTAAGCGAAGCTACTGGCTGGTTGCTCTGTTTCTCTGCATTACCCTTCTTATCATCGGATTAACCACCTTGTTTGTGGTGACCTGGCTGTGGATTGATGATGGCGGTTACTACAATCAGCAGGCAGAACTGCTTGAATATTATACTTTGCAGCGGTTTGCCTGGGTTGCGGTTGCGGTTTGCAGTGGCCTGATCATTACCGCGTGGCTGAAGTGGCATGAAGTCTGCCGTGGTGGTGCAGCCATTGCAGACTCCATGGGGCAACGCAGGTATTACCCGCTACCCGGTATGCCGAACAGCGGCGTTTACTCAATGTTACCGAAGAAATGTCAATTGCGGCGGGGATTCCGGTGCCGCCGGTTTACCTGTTAACCCAGGAAGCCGGGATTAACGCATTTGCGGCTGGCCTGCGGCCCTCTGATGCCGTTGTGTGTGTCAGTCAGGGCGCACTGGATCATCTCAGCAGGGATGAACTACAGGGGTGGTAGCCCATGAGATCAGCCATATTTTTAACGGCGATATGCGTTTGAATATGCGTTTGCTGGTGTTGCTGCACGGGCTGATGTGGATCGGTGAAATTGGCCGTGAGCTGCTGTACAGCCGAACATCTGTGCGGGCGAAACCGTTTGGGCTGGGGTTGTTTGTAATCGGCTGGACAGGTATTGCCGGTGCCAGAGTCATTAAGGCTGCCGTGGGGCGTCAGCGGGAGTTTCTGGCAGATGCCGCCGCGGTACGTTTAACCCGTAATCCGGCAGGTATTGGTGGCGCACTGAAAGCGATTGGCAGTATTAAGAGCAGCAGCCGGATCGATAATCACCGTTGTCATGAAGCCAGCCATTTGTTTTTGCCAACATTAATGGTGCGGCTATGAGTTTACTGGCGACACATCCGCCATTACGGCAACGTATTTTGGCAATTGAGCCGAACTGGGACGGTCGTTTTTCTGAAGATCGCTGGCAGAAAGCCAGAGAGCATGTCAAAGAACATGAGGGTGACCACAAGCAACAGGTGTTGGGCGCGGTGACGACCATGATTCTCAGCAGTGCCGTACTGGATGTGGCTGAAATCTCGGATCTGGATCTGGTATCTGAAACTGAATTGCCGGAAGCATTGGTCGCGATCGCCCATGACGCTTTTGCTGCCCGGGCAATTTTACCGGTGCTGCTGTTGGCAACCGATACCTCTTTACGTGAGCAGCAGATGCATATGTTGTCCGGATTTGATCCTGCACTGGCGGAACAGACAGAAAAGCTCACAAAGATGCTTAAGGATGTTTCCCGCGGTGTATATTTGCCCTGGGTGTTAATGGCGATGCCTGCCCTGAAACTGCAGTCTGCTGAACAGTACCGTGGGTATAAGCGTTTACTGATGCAACTGATCAGAGCCGATAAGCAGATTGATCTGTTTGAGTGGTGCCTGTATCAGTTAACCGGTCATTATTGTGACGGCCACTACGGCATACGCCGCCGAGCCCGGATGCTCGAGCAGTCCGAGGATGATCAGGCGGGGGCATTTGAGCGGGTCGCATCAATGCTTGTCTGGCATGGACGGCAGTCTGACAGCAGTGGGGCTGACCTTGAACGGCACTTTAATCTGGCCGCCAGCACCGCCGGCTTTTATAACATCGAACTACTGCCTCAGCAGCCCTGCGCTGAAACTGAGCTGAAGGCGTTCAGTGAAGCGGTATTTATTCTCGCTGCTGCGGGGCCGTTATTGAAATCCCGCTACCTTAAGGGACTGGTACGATGTGCCCGTCAGGATGGCAAAGTTTCTGTGGTTGAGCGTGAGTTACTCACAGCCGTCGCGGCTGTGATGGAGAGTCCGCTTATTGGTCTTGAGGATCAATAGCCTGTTCGCAGATGGTGAGCTGGCGCCGTTTTATTTCCTCTCCCAGCGCTTTACCTTTAAAACCCTCTGCCATGATGTCCCGGGGAACTATGCTGCCTAGCTGGCTCAGGAGTTCAGGCAGTTGTGTTTCAGCGGCAAGAGCCTGTTGGTCATTAAGCGTTTTGCAGGCTGCAAACAGGTTTGTCAGCCGCTCAGGGCGACGGATTAGGTCTAAATCCAGAATTAACTGCAGGCAGGCATCCGCTGTCAGGTGTGGAAAGTTCAGCAGGTCATCGGCACCGCGGAACAACTGCAGCGCCAGATCGCGAAACAGATTGGGCAGCCGTTGGCGTTCACTGAAAGTCTTAATGACTGAAGCATCTGTAGCCGCTTTAAATAACAGCAAAGCACAGCGGACTTCAGCAGATACCGGTGTATTCAGAAGTATCAGTTCTGAGGGGAAATCGTCAGTTCCGGGAACAGTTTACCGTTGGCGTGACACTCTTCCAGTATTTGGAAAAACGTTTGTGGGCTTTGCTCTCCCAATGCCCGCTGCATTTCCTGCCAGACCCGTTCCGGGGTGAGAAACTCAAGTTCGTCACTGCTGGCCAGCTGTTGCATCAGTGCCAGTGTTTCCGGTGCAAGGGTAAAGCCCAGGTGGGCATAGCGGGCAGCAAACCGGGCGACACGTAACACCCGTAACGGGTCTTCTGCAAAAGCGGGGAGACATGACGCAGAATGCGTTGTTGCAGATCCTGCTGGCCGTTATACGGGTCGATAATCTGGCCATCAGCACTTTCCGCCATCGCGTTGATGGTCAGGTCGCGGCGCAGTAAATCTTCTTCAAGGGTGACATCCGGGCTGGCATGGTACTGAAAGCCTGTATAGCCTTTACCCGATTTACGTTCGGTGCGGGCCAGCGCGTATTCCTCACCGCTGTCCTTGTGGATAAACACAGGGAAGTCCTGTCCGACAGGCCGGAAACCCTGCTGCAGCATGATATCCGGTGACGCACCGACCACGACCCAGTCCCGGTCATACACCGGATACCCCAGAAGTTTGTCGCGAACCGCGCCGCCCACCAGATAGATTTGCATATTCAGGCCTCAGGGGCGCTGCACATTTCAGGCTTATTTGCCTGCCAGAGCTGATAGCCACCGTCGAGGCTGTAGACCTGATCAAATCCCTGACCAATCAGCAGCTGTGCCGCAGACTGGCTGCTGTGACCGTGATAGCAGCAGACAATGACCGGCTGATCCATATCCGCACCGGTGATAAATGTATGCAGGTTTTCATTGCTCAGATGGCTGGCGTTTACAATGTGGCCGGCAGCAAAGCTTTGTGGGTCACGAATGTCTACAACGACTGTACCGTCTTCCATCAGGGCAACAGCCTGTTCGATATTAATACACTGATAGGTTTCCATCGGGTTACTCCGGTTGTTTCAGACTTGGGACACTGAACAGCTGCTGGTCTTCGAGACGCATGGCTGTCAGGGTATTACCCCACACACAGCCGGTATCGAGGGCAAATACGTTATGGTGGTCGGCTTTGCCTTCCAGTGCTGCCCAGTGGCCAAAAATAATACGGTGTTTATCGACAGTTTTTCCCGGATGTTCAAACCAGGGTAAAAGCCTTCCGGCTGGCTGCTCAGGCCACCTTTGGCGAGAAAGTCGAGCCGGCCTTTGTCGCTGCAAAAGCGCATCCGGGTGAAGTAGTTGGTGATCATCCGCAGCCGTTCCCAGCCCTGGATTGATTTTTCCAGCGGTCTGGTTTGTTGCCGTACATATTGCGGAAGTATTCAATAGCCAGCGTACTTTGCAGGACCTGTTCAACTTCTTTGGCACAGCTGCGGGCTTTCTTTAATGACCAGTTAGGCGGAATACCTGCATGCACCATGGTATAGCCAAGGGCTTCATCATGAACAAGCAGAGGCTGGTGGCGTAACCAGTCCATCAGGTCTTCCCGGTCTGGCGCATTAAGAATTTCGTCGAAGGTATCACTGCGACGCTGGGTCGTGGTGCCGTAATGAATAGCAAGCAGGTGCAGGTCATGATTGCCGAGCACAATTCTGGTCTGACTGCCGAGCTCTTTGAGAAAGCGCAGAGTTTCCAGAGACTTAGGCCCGCGGTTCACCAGGTCGCCGGCAACCCATAGCGTATCTTCAGGGCTGAAGTTCAGGGTGTCCAGCAGTTGTATAAGTTCATCAAAGCAGCCCTGTATATCACCAATGGCGTAATGGGTCATAGCAGGCCTGATCAGTGCAGCGCGTTTGGTTGTGCCAGTGTAAACGGCGCAATTTCAGCATTGAAGGTCTGGCCATCTTCGGCCTTCATTTCATAATGTCCCTGCATACTGCCGACATTGGTGGCCAAAACGGTGCCGCTGGTATAGCTGTAGCTTTCTGTGGGATCAATGACCGGTTGCTCACCGACCACACCTTCACCTTTCACTTCCTGTACCTGTTCATCACCGTCAACAATCAGCCAGCGGCGGTTAAGCAGCTGAACCGGCTGATTCGCATGGTTAGTGATAGTGATGTGATAGGAAAAACAAAGCGTTTTTATCCGGGTCAGACTGCTCCGGGAGGTACGATGTTTCCACGTTAATGGCGATACTTTCTTGTTCTAATGCGGCAATCATCTGTTTAGTCGCTCTGTTGAGTGCTGATGAAATCACTGATGCGGATAAATTCCTGCAGGCTCAGGCGTTCCGGGCGCAGACCCGGATCTATATCCAGTGCCTGAATATCTTCGGCGCTGATCAGCGGCTTCAGGTTGTTCCGTAAAGTTTTGCGGCGCTGGCCGAAAGCGGTTCTGACGACGACCTCCAGTTTATCAACATCCTTAGCCGGGTGCGGGATTTTTGTACGGGATCAGCCGGACAATTGCGGAGTCAACTTTAGGTGCCGGATCAAATGCTTCTGGCGGCACAATAAAGAGTGGTTCTACGTGGCAGTAGTACTGAGCCATGATCCCCAGACGGCCATACGCACTTTCTCCCGGTTGTGCCGCAAGACGGTCAACCACTTCTTTCTGCAACATGAAGTGCATGTCTTCGATCTGTTCAGCATAGCTCAGCAGATGAAAAATCAGTGGCGTGGATATGTTGTACGGCAGGTTACCGACGACACGGAGTGGCTGAGGAGGTTGGTGCAGGGAGGCAAAGTCAAACTTCAGGGCATCCGCTTCATGAATATTAAACTTGTCTGCATAGCTGAAGAATTTGGTACGCAGAATAGGAATCAGGTCGCGATCCAGTTCAACCACATTTAGTTGCTGGCATTCAGGCAGTAATTCTTCGGTAATAGCACCCAGACCCGGGCCGATTTCTACCAGATGCTGGTCTTCCTGCGGTGCGATTGAGCGAATGATCCGGCGAATGATGCCCTGATCCTGCAGAAAGTTCTGGCCAAAGCGTTTACGGGCTTTGTGGCCGACGGGTTTTACTCATGAATGACGTTCCGTTGGGGTTTCTTGTGGATAACTGAGAATGATAGCTCAGTTATCCTGATTGCTGTGGCTGGCCATTTCTGCCGCGTAGTCGATGGCAGTTAGCAGGCTGCCGGTATCGGCTTTGCCGCTGCCGGCCAGATCAAGGGCGGTGCCGTGATCCACAGATGTGCGGATAATGGGCAGGCCCAGCGTAATATTGACGGCGTTGCCAAAGCCTTTGTATTTTAGAACAGGTAATCCCTGATCGTGATACATCGCAAGGACAGCATCTGTTTGCTGCAGGTACTTTTCAGTAAAGAGGGTGTCTGCTGGTAACGGGCCAGTAAGGTTTATACCCTGTTGGCGCAGGTTTTCAAGGGCTGGCTCAATGGTATCGATTTCTTCCCGGCCCATGTGTCCACCTTCCCTGCATGAGGGTTCAGGCCGGCAACCAGAATACGTGGCTGTTGTAAGCCAAAGCGTTGCTGTAAATCCTGATGCAGAACCCCGATAACCTGATGAAGTAACGGTTCAGTAATCGCGCCCGGTACTTCCAGTAATGGCAGGTGGGTAGTGGCCAGGGCAACCCGTAGTCCTCGGTGGCCAGCATCATAACGACTTTATCGCTGCCAGTCAGGGCTTCAAGAAACTCTGTGTGACCGCTGAACGGAATGCCGGCATCGTTAATAATGCCTTTGTGTACCGGAGCCGTAACAATGGCTGAAAACTCGCCATTCATACAGCCGGTTGTCGCCCGGGTCAGGGTGTCCAGCACATACTGTGCATTTGCGGCGTTAAGCTGGCCCGCCACAACAGGGGCTTTGCAGGGAACTGTTTCTACCCACAGGCAGCCGGGTGGGGTGCTTTGTGCCGGCTGCCTGGCATCGTACTGGCGGATTTCCAGAGGGAGTGCCAGTTGTGCAGCCCGTTCAGCAAGCATGTGAGGGTCAGCAATAGCAATCAGTTGCTGTTGGTGGCCTTGCTGGGCAATCTGAATGCAGAGATCCGGGCCGATGCCTGAAGGCTCGCCCGGTGTCAGTGCTAACTTGAAGATCTGTTCCGGCATTATTTCAGCTCGATATATGCCTTGGCACGGATCTCCCGTAACCAGTTTTGCAGTTCTTCGTTGAACTTACGTTCACGGATGCTGGCCCGTGCCTGATTGATCAGCATTTCTTCACCCAGATCCTGCTGGCGGCGGTCAGTTACCTGAAGAATGTGCCAGCCAAAGCGGGTTTCAAACGGAATACTGACTTCACCAATCGGGGTTTTACGCATGACTTCTTCAAACTCCGGTACCATCTGGCCCGGCTGCGCCCAGCCTAAAGCACCGCCTTCTGCGCCGCTGCCCGGATCATCACTGAATTCTTTTGCCAGTTCAGCAAAAGGCTCACCCAGTGCCAGACGGTTGTAGAGGGATTTAATTTCCCGCAGGGTCTGAGCTTTGGAACGGATTTCAGTCGGCTTAAGCAGGATGTGGCGTACTTCGGTCTGATCAACCATCTGTACGTTGCCCTGCTGGGTATCGTTTACTTTAAGAATGTGGAACCCGTTCGGGGTGCGGATTGGTGCCGTTACCTGACCTTTTCCAGAGACTGAAGAGCCTGAGCAAAAGCCGGAGGTAATTCAGCGGCTTTCTTCCAGCCCAGCTGGCCGCCCTTTAAGGCGTTATTACCGGCGGAGCGTTCCAGGGCCAGTTCAGCAAAATCTGCACCGTTCTGTAATTCAGCGCTGATTTCAGCGGCGGTTTCAGCGGCCTGTTGAATTGTAGTGGCATCAGCCTGCGGTGGAACGGCTACCAGAATAAGGCTCAGGTTATAGCTTTGCGAAGCAGCCAGCTTACCCTGATCTGAACTGAGGAAGTTGTCGATTTCCTGCTGAGATACGTTGATACGGCTGTTAACCAGCTGGCGCTGGGTTTCATTGATCAGTAATTCCTGACGGATCTGGTTACGTACCTTGGCGTAGTCCTGACCTTCAGCAATCAGTGTTTCACGGAACTGCGCCAGACTCAGGCCTGACTGGCCGGCGATACGGTTAAGTGCGGCATTGAGCTCGTTATCGCTGACACGGATTCCCCGCTCATCTGCCAGTTGCATCTGGACCCGATCGATAATCAGGCGGTTCAGTACCTGTTTACGCAGAGCCTCAGCCGGTGGCTGGGCGGAGTTGCTGCGGGCCAGGCGGCGCAGGATCATGTTTTCACGGGCTTCGAGTTCACTTTGCATGATGATGTCGTCATTGACGATCGCAATAACCCGGTCCAGTGAGGTCGCAGCAAAGGCTGAAACGGATGCGCTGAGCGCGATTGCCGCCAGTGCCGGCTTGATGAGCTTGGCCCCGAACGGGCGCATACACTTAATAGTCATTTTGTTTTTCACGTTCTTCAAAACCGGTAATGTTATCGAATAAGCCTTTGCCTTGGCCGAAAGCGCCCAGTCCTTTCAGGACAAACTGTACGTAAATTCCGCTGTCTCTTTCGGTACTGCCGCTGGGCAGATATTCTCTGGCGGCCACCCGTACCTGCCAGCAACAGTCGGAGTATTCAACACCTAAGAGTGCTTCCGGGGTCGTATTGTTCCGGATATCTTCCTGCCAGCGTCCCAGAACGCTCCAGTTTTTAGCAACCGGCCAGATAAATGACAGGTCTGCCTGCTCACGGGTGTCTTCCCGGTCGCGGAAGCCCAGGGTGAATACTTTGTTGATGTTCGGAGAGTAACTGAATTTAAGATTGTTTTCGATTAAATGATAGTCACTGGCATCCAGTTCGCTGTCATTACTGATCCGCAGGGCGTCGGTGACATTCCAGCTGGCTTCCAGTGCCACATTGGAACGCTTGCTGGTATCTGCGGCAGTGGTGCTTTCCAGCTGGACCTCACGATCGGCAAAGTAATGGGCCTGGGCAATGCCCATACGGGCCACTTCACTGCCGTTGCTACGGTAGAAACCGGAGCTCAGTCCCAGCGTCAGCTGTTGTGTATCACCGATCTTGTCATAACCGCTGAAGCGGTTTTCACGGAACAGTGAGCTGTAGGTGAAGCTGTATTCGGCGGTATCGAAGTTCGGAATTGCCGTCTGGTCTTCTTCAGGCACGTAGAGGGCAAACAGGCGCGGCTCCAGAGTCTGAATCATGCCTGATTCATTAACAGTACGCTCAAAGCTCAGACCACTGTCGACGCTGAATACACCCACTGTGCGGCTGATGCTGTCGGACTCGCCGGCAACCTGATCATCAAGCTTGTACTGAGAAGACCAGAGAGTCGCTTTTGGTGTGACGTATGCCCATGGCCAGCGGAAAGGAATACTGACAGAAGGCTGCAGGTGAACACGCTGGCCATTCACACGGTCAATGCCGATCAGGTTGTCATTATCCCGTTCAAAGGATGTGAAGTCTGCCAGGTATTCCAGTTCAAGATCAGAACCGTCCACCAGATCACTCTGGCTGCCTTTAAGGGAAATCTGCGGCAGTTTCCGGTAAGGCTGGGTGGCGCTGGTAATGGTCTGGTAAGACTGGACGCGGGCGGTTGCCGTCCAGTTATCAGTGACATATCTTGCCTGGGCAATCTGGTCCAGGTGATCCTGGCGATTTACTTCAAGGCCGGTATTCAGGTCATTGAAGTAGTCATCATCGCTGACCCGGGTGTAATCAATCGTTGAACGCCAGTTACCCTGATAACCGCGATGCTGCGCATCAACGAGCCAGCGGTCTTCGTCGGCTTTACGGTCATTAGGCAGATAGGCGGTACTCAGTACGTTATAGCTGTAGCTGTTCATGTACCGCAGTTCGTTATCCAGTGACAAGCCACGGCTGCTGTACAGGTGCGGCGTCAGCGTATCATCGATGTTCGGGGCAATATTGAAATAATACGGGGTAGCCAGTTCCAGTCCGTCACCGTCGGAGTAGCCCATGGTCGGGTAAAGGAATCCGGAGCGGCGCTTATCGTCAATCGGGAAGGTGAAGTATGGGTAGTAGAATACCGGTACATCACCAATGCGAAGGGTCGCATGTTTAGCGGTACCAAAGCCTTCTTCCGGATCAAGCACCACTTCGTCGGCGTTGATTTTCCAGCTCTCGTCCCCGGAGGACACTTGGTGTACGAGGTGTCTTGCAGGTTGATCTTGCTGTCCGGCTGACGGGTAATGCTTACGGCAGAACCACGGATCCCTTGCTGATGCATCACATAATCGGCTGCTTCAATCCGGGTTTCGCTGGTATCAATGTTCGCCTGAGCGTTATCTCCGACAATCAGTAATCCGGGTTCCCGGTAAACCACATTGCCTTGTAAGGTTGCGGTATTGGTGGCTTCGTACAGGGTTGCTTCATCACTGCTGATTGTCCGGTTGCCCTGTCGGACGCGGATATCTCCCCGCATTGTGGATGTCTGGCCAATCTGGGTCAGGGACTGATCCGCGTTAATGATAATTTCTTCTTCTTTGCCTGCTTCGGCAACAGGATATTGCGGCTCAACGTAGCGGCCGCACTGGCCGCCTTCGCCCGGTTGCCAGTCCAGTTGTTGGGCTGCCAGGTCAGCAACAGGGGCGCTCAGTACTGCCTGCTGCGCTGCTGGCTGTGGCTGTTTTTCTTCTGTGCCGATGACTGCAGGAGCAACCGCCGGTGCTGATTCAGCAGGGGTCACATTTACCGATTCCGGTTGAGTAACTGTTTCTGTAGCGTTCAGTGGCCGGGTTGGCACGCTGGCCGGTTCGGTAAAAGATGGTTCTGCAGGGGTATCGTTGCCGGCGCATTGCCAGCTGCCGTCGGCCATGGTCTGACATTGCCATAAATCGGCGGGTGCAGCATATAACGAAGGCGACATAGCGGCAGCGACCGCTAAGGTAAGTAAATATGAAGATTGTCTTTAAAGGGCATCCGGCCTATCCATTCTACAGCGGAAAAATGTGCTTCGATTTTGTTTATCGCCAAACCGTTATTTCGAGTAATATACGCACTAAAGCGCTGAATGATAAAACATTCCGGCGCATCTATGCTAGAGGATTAAAATTATGGGTCAACGATTGGCCGGGTTACGTGCCTGGGTGGTCGACATTTGTGCTGCATCGGGTATTGAACTGGCGTCAGACTGGCAGTGCCTGCCTGTGTCCGGGGATGCAAGCTTTCGGCGTTACTTTCGGCTGATCAGTGGTCAGCAAAGCTGGATTCTGATGGATGCACCACCGGAAAAAGAGGCCAGTTTACCTTTTGTGAAAATTGCCGACAGCTGGTACAGCCAGGGTATAAAAGTTCCGCAGGTGATCGCTGCGGATTTATCACTGGGATATATGCTGTTAAGCGACCTGGGTGATGAACAATATCTGCAGCATCTGAATGATTCCTCTGCGGATGACTTATATACCCGTGCACTGGATGAGTTGTTGCTGATTCAGAAAGCGACAGACGTTGCAGGGTTTCCGCTGCCTGAATATGACGAAGCGTTGCTGCAGCGGGAAATGGCGCTGTTTCATGACTGGTTCCTGCAGGACCTGCTGGGGCTGACAATCAAGCCCGGTGTTGAACATCTCTGAAAGACGTTTGTGCACAGCTGGTCAGCAGTGCCCGGGCGCAGCCGCAGGTTGCTGTACACCGGGACTACCATAGCCGCAATCTGATGGTATGTGGTGACTCCCTGGGAGTGATTGATTTTCAGGACGCCGTTATCGGCCCGGTAACTTATGATCTGGTGTCGTTGTTGCGGGATTGCTATATCGCCTGGCCGGATCTGAAAGTGTATGGCTGGGTGGATCAGTATGCCGCTCAGCTGGAGGCTGAAGGTGTGCTGCAGAGCTTCGACCGTGCAGAATTCTATTACTGGTTTGACCTGATGGGTGTGCAGCGCCACCTTAAAGCCAGCGGTATATTTGCCCGGCTGAAACTGCGTGACGGAAAAGACGGTTATCTGGCGGATATTCCCCGTACCCTGCATTACATCATTCGGGTCTGTTCGCGGTATCAGGATCTGTTAACGTTTGCTGCGTGGCTTAACGAAGTGGTTGTGCCAGCGATGTATGCCTCTGAGCACTTCGACAGTGCATTACTGGATGAGTGGTTTAAATAATGCGTGGGATGATTTTGGCGGCGGGTCTGGGTACCCGGATGCGCCCCTGACACTGAAGACTCCCAAGCCGCTGATTAAAGTGGCCGGTAAAGCGCTGATTGAGTATCACATTGAGCGGCTGGTGGCTGGTGGAATCACTGATCTGGTGATCAATCATGCATGGCTGGGTGAACAATTGAAAGTGCTCTGGGGAGCGGTGAACCTTATGGTGCCATCATAGTCTACTCGCCGGAGCCTGAAGCACTGGAAACCGGTGGAGGGATTTTTCAGGCCCTGCCGCTGGTCTCACCGCAAGGTGAATCGTTTGCGGTGATCAACGGTGATGTATTTACGGATTATCCGACGGATTCATTACTGAAGGCGCAGGCAAACCTGAGGCCAGCGGTGCGCTGGCGCATCTGGTGATGGTGAATAACCCTGAGCACAATCCTGACGGTGACTTTATACTGACCGGTGGCAATGTCAGCGAAGGGAAGGGAACCGGTTAACCTTCAGTGGTATCAGTATCTTATCCCCACGGTTATTTGCCGGCTGTCAGCCCGGTAAGTTTGCCCTGGCGCCGCTGCTGCGTGACGCCATGGCTAAAGGTCTGGTGAGCGGCGAACATTATGCCGGTTACTGGCGGGATATAGGCACGATTGAGCGTTTGCAGGCGGTTGAAAATGATTTAACAGACAATCATATAACTGCTGAGTAACTTTTTGCGTCCTCGGTTTGAGGACGGGACGACTTTATCTGATTTGGGAAATGACCAATGGCATTCGATGCACAGCGTTCCGGTGAAAACTTCGGGCAAATGATCCGCAACAACAGTACGGCCCTGGTTATTGGCGGGCTGATTGGTTTGATGTCCGGTGGTCTGTTCGGGCTGTTGCTGGGCGGTGCAATCGGTGTTGCTATATCCAAAGGGCTGAAGAACCTGGTGGGCAATGCGCTGAATCCGCAGGATGCCTTTTTAAAGCCACGTTTTCTGTAATGGGGAAACTGGCAAAAGCCGATGGCCGGGTCAGTCAGGAAGAAATTCAATATGCCCGTGACGTGATGAACCGTATGGGGCTGAGCAGCGAACGGCAGAAGCAGGCGATAGAGCTGTTTACCCAGGGAAAGATGAGCATTTTGATATTGCTGATGTGTTACGGCCATTAAGTGCCCTGATCCGCTATCGCGTGCCGCTGAAACTGATGTTTGTGGAAATTCAGCTACAAGCTGCAATGGCTGATGGTCAGGTAAGTGAAGCCGAGCTGGCAATTATCCGTGAGGTCTGTGCCTTGCTGCATATGTCTCAGGCGGAAATGGCAGCATTAATGGCCAGAATGCAGTCCCAGTTCTCATATCAGCAACACAGCTATCAGTCCCATCAGCATGGTTCGGTTTCTCAGGCGACCCTGCTGAAAGAAGCGTATGGTGTGCTGGGAGTGTCTGAAGATGTCAGTGATGCCGAGCTGAAGAAAGCATACCGTCGTCTGATGAGTCAGCATCACCCGGATAAGCTGGTGGCTAAAGGGTTGCCGGAAGAAATGATGCAGCTGGCGAAGGAAAAGACCCAGGAAATCCAGTCCGCCTACGACCGTATCCGCCAGGCGCGGAAAGGCTGAGTCAGCCTCCGGGCATCAGCTGCATGGCTTTTCCGCTTCCAGCCGGCCTTCGGTGGTTCTGGCAAAGTCCGCGTCGATGATGTTGGTTTTCAGGATGCCGCGGACTTTTTCGCCAGCCACTGCTGTTCACGTTTGCTGTCATCCGGGCGCTGGTTAATTTTTATCTGGCGGTAATCCGGCAGTTTACTGCGTTTACTCAGGCGCAGCCTTTGTCTGGCCTGGGCTTTACTCAGTTCAGAGTTTTCAAAATACAGGTCAAGCACAGTTTCACTGTCCAGCAGAGGGATCAGCTCGCTTAGCTGCGGGGCCTCCGGGTCTTCAGGCTGGCGCGGGTCTATCATCAGCAGGCGGATGTTCTGGTCATCTTGTGCGTACGCTATATAAGCTGCAGCCCAGACTGCACCGGTGCCAACACCTATAATAATCTGGCGGTTCTGTTCCCGGTCTGTTAGCTGCGTGCTGGCAGCAATGGCAATTCGGGTGAGTTGATCAATATAGGGTTCTTTCGGTGTGCTCTCCTCTTTTGCCATGCTGTTTGCCATGGTTTCATCCTGCATGGCGGATTCTGTCATTGCCGCTTCTGAGGCTTCAGTTTCTGTTGCATCTGTCAGTTCGGCATCAGCGGCAGGATCAGTGTCTGTGCCATCACCGGAATTTGATGGTGCAGATGGCTGCATGTTCCTTTCCGGAACGGGCGCGGGGTTCGGATCAGGTAATGCCACAGATAGCGTTGCCCAGCCCTGGTCACTGAGAGACAGTCTTAACGGCCGGATAATGTCTGGCCAGTCCGGGGTGGCCATACTGCCGTGGAATAAAATGATCCCGCCATAGGATTCGGTAATACCGCTGGGCATAAACAGGCCCAGTTGGGTTTCTTTATCGGTTTCCAGCCAGATAATTTCTGTTTCCGGAGACTGCTCCTGTGCCAGGGCAGCAGCCCGCTGGGCGGCCGGGTTGGGAATGCTTCGGGGGCGCTGGAGGTCGGGGTGTCAGACATACCGTCAGTCTGCATGGTGTCAGACATTTCAGTCATGCCGGCTGAGTCATTATTCTCTTCGGCCAGTGCAGTAAATGATGCCAGTGCACAGTAAGGAAACAGTGTGGCGCATATAAGTTTCCGGAGTCCGGTGGGCCAGCGTCGATTTGAGGGATTGTCTGTTGTCTGCACAGGCTGCTTTCGTGTTGTGTTTAGATGTTCCGACAGTACAATAGGCGCCATTATTATTTCAAGAGTTGCGACTGCCATGGCCGATTTTAAGATTGCTCCTTCTATATTATCAGCAGATTTTGCCCGTCTGGGTGAAGAAGTTGAAAATGTGCTCGCTGCGGGTGCGGATTACGTGCATTTTGATGTGATGGACAATCACTATGTTCCGAACCTGACAATTGGGCCGATGGTGTGTAAGGCACTGCGAGACTACGGTATTGAGGCTCCAATTGATGTGCATCTGATGGTGCGTCCTGTGGATCGCCTGATCGGTGACTTCGTCGATGCCGGTGCCAGCATTATCACTTTCCATCCGGAAGGTTCTGATCATATCGACCGTTCACTGCAGATGATCCGTGACGGTGGCTGTAAGTCTGGTCTGGTATTTAACCCGGCAACCCCGCTGCACTATCTTGATCATGTCATGGATAAAGTAGATATGATCCTGCTGATGTCGGTTAACCCGGGTTTTGGCGGTCAGAAATTCATTCCTTCGACCCTGGATAAGCTGCGTCAGGTACGCGAGCGTATCGATGCCAGCGGTTATGATATCCGCCTCGAAGTAGATGGTGGTGTGGGCATTGGTAATATCCGTGAAATCGCTCAGGCAGGTGCAGATACCTTTGTTGCAGGTTCGGCTATTTTCAATACCGATGATTACCAGGCGACAATTACCAAAATGCGCGAAGAGTTGGCGCAGGCGTAACGGCGGTGATGAAATCCCTGTTTGGCGGACAGCTGCCGGCACTGGTGTTGTTTGATTTCGACGGCACACTGATCGATTGCCTGCCGGATCTGGCAGCAGGAATTGACCGGATGCTGGCGGATCTTGGCCGGCCAGCGGCCGGAGAAGAAAAAGTCAGTCACTGGATTGGCAACGGTGCAGCGATACTGGTTCGCCGGGCATTGCTGGACCGTTACGATATCGCCGACAGTGAACCGGATGCTTTGTCTGAACAGGCGCTGGAACTGTTTCTCCGGCATTATGGTGAAGTGAGCGGTCAGCGAAGCCGTTTGTACCCCGGCGTGGAAGCTTGCCTTGAAACGCTGGCAAGTCTGAATATTCCGATGGCGCTGGTGACCAATAAACCGCTACCTTTTACAGAACATCTGTTGCAGCAGTTCGGCCTGGATAAGTATTTCAGGCTGGTGCTGGGTGGTGACTGTTTAGCGGAAAAGAAACCGCATCCTTTACCTTTGTTGCATGCGATGAAGGTTCTGAATGCAGAACCTTTACATACCCTGATGGTCGGTGACTCGGCGAACGATATATTGGCGGCTAAAGCTGCGGAATGTCCGGTGGTCGCGGTAAGCTATGGTTTTAACCATGGTAAGTCTGTCGCTGAATATCAGCCGGATCTTATTCTCGACAGCCTGGCTGATTTAGCCGGCTGATTCATCTTTATAGTCAGGTCATCTGCAGGGCTTTTCTCGGAGCTTATTAGTATGCAATTTAATGCGATTCCTACCAATGTCATTACCGGCTTTTTAGGCGTTGGCAAAACCACCGCCATTCAGTATCTGCTGGCAAATAAACCGGATAATGAGCGCTGGGCGGTGCTGGTTAATGAGTTCGGTGAGGTTGGCATTGATGCCAGCATGATGGGGAAGACTCTGACGGCGGCATATTTATGCGGGAAGTGCCCGGCGGCTGCATGTGCTGTACGGCGGGTTTACCCATGCAGATGGCGCTGAATCAGCTTATACAGCGGGCAAAGCCTGACCGTTTGCTGATAGAGCCTACTGGTCTGGGACACCCTCAGGAAGTGCTTGCCAGCCTGCGCAGTGCGGAATACAGCGATGTAATTCAGTTACAGGCGACAATGACCCTTGTGGATGCCCGCAAGCTGTCTGACCCTGAATATGCAACAGACGAAACCTACCAGCAGCAGGTCAGTGTTGCAGACTGCATTATTGCCCATAAAAGTGATTTGTATGAAGCGGATGAGCTGCAGCAGTTAGATACTTATCTGGCGCAACTGCAGGTTACAGGCAGACCGGTTTATCCGGTGGCGCATGGCCAGTTACAGCTACAATGGCTGGATGCTCCCTGCCACTGGCAGCCGCAGCCTGAAGTTGACGTTGAGCCTTCCCATAGCCATGGTCATGGTGATGTCTTTGCCGCAACACCGGATATGCCGGCAGAAGGCTATCTGCGTAAAGATAATAAAGGTGACGGATATTTCAGCAGTGGATGGATTTTTCAGCCGGATTTTGAATTCGATTTCATTACCCTTGAGTCTATCCTGATGGGCATTGATGCTGAGCGGGTGAAAGGTGTGTTCATCACCGATGAAGGGATTTTTGCCTTTAACATTGTGGATGGTCTCATGAGCAGCACCGCATTGGATGAGGTATATGACAGCCGGATTGAGGTGATTGGCCGCGATCCTTCCGCATGGCAAACACTGGAATCAGATTTACTGGCTGCCAGCCAGCGGTTGTAACCGGGAAAATCGCTTACTCAGTTACCGTCCAGGAAATATCCAGTTCCCCAGGGCGTTCAGATACTCATCCAGAGTGATCAGCCCTGTACAAGCCTGTGCGCCGCGTTGCGTTAGCTCACCGTTCAGCAGTTTTCGGGTCAGCAATATGGCAGGCATGCAGGGGATAAAGGACCATCGCCGGATCTGGCCGTCAGTTCAAAGCAGATTTTCTTTGCATCACCGTTATGATCAGTGCCGCTCAGTTGCATATGAAAGGCGCTGTTTGCTGTGCCCAGCCAGTCGAACAGAAATGACATGCGCAGTAAGAGAGGTGCAGAGCCGCTCAGGTCTCTGATCAGACCGAAGCGTACGCCCCAGGAAAGCAGCCAGAGGGTGATGTGAATCAGGGGATTTCAAGGCCGGCATAAAAGCGTATGTTTTGAAGGCCGGGATAACGCTCCGGAAATAGCGTCAGATCCGGAATGTCGCAGTTGCCCAATAATCGCCAGCCTAACAGTGGATAATTTCTGGCCCTGAGTCCCTGCCAGCCATAAATCGTATCCCGTTTTCCATCGGTGAGTGTTTCTACAGGCTTGCCTGTGTAGCCCAGTATTGCGGCGGTAGTTGCCAGACCCGGGTGGTTTTCTGAGCGGTGGTTATGCCGTAATCCAGGCTTTCCAGATGGCTGAATTCAGGCAGGTATTTATCGACAATAGCGGATGTAAGCCCGGGGACGGAGCTGGCTCCGCTGACAACCAGGACATTATTTTCACTGGCGGCGGTATTCAGAGCCGTGATGCCGCTGACAAACTCCCGGCCATCAGCCAGATCAATGTAATGGGCACCACAGTCAATGCAGGCCTGAGCGACATCGTATCCCTGTTTTTGGAAAGGGCCTGATGTGTGTATGACAATGTCTGGTTTAAGGCATTTGAAGTGATCTTGCAGCGGTTCACTGATATCTAACCGATAGCTCTGCACGTGAGTGCCGTGCTGTAACTCCCTGACCAGCGCTTCTGCCTTTTCTTTCGAGCGGCCGGCAATTGTCAGTTTAATGCCGTTTTCTTTGGCGAGTGTTTGACTGATAAAAGGCCAAAATTACCGTAGCCGCCAATAATAAGTACATGTGTCATCGGGAGGCTGATCCTTTTGCATCGTTTGTGTCTGGTAGCTGGCTGATCATGAACTCACCATCATACTGATAGAGTTTCCCCACCAGGGATGGGAAATATGCATACACATGGCGAACCGGTTTTCATCCAGTGCCCACTCTTCTGCATAACCTTTGCCTATCAGCCAGCTAACCGGTAAAGGAATTTTGAGTTTTCCCAGACAGATAACGTAACCCTGATGTTTCAGTTTTACCTTCTGATCTTCCCACGAATAACGCAAAAGCCAGCCAATATGACCTGACATTCTTTCAACTACCAGGTCGTCTTTAATCGGTTCCATGACTGAACTGAACCGGTAATGGGGCTTTTCTCTGAACCTGAACAGACGTTCAAAACGGAAGTGGTTGTTGTCCGGCGAACTGTGGAAATCAACCGTAATCGGTACATCGGTTTCGCTGTGTGGCGGAATGCTTTTCAGTCGCCAGAGTATCTGTGCACACAGTTTTAATGGGCGGGCGCACCAGACATTGATCGTACCTGTTACCTGAGTATGGTCATTACTATAGGGCCTGTTGAGATAATGCTTGTGCATGACTGCCGGTAGCAGAGGCCACTGCCTGTCAAACACACGGCTAAAAACCGGTTGGCTGTTATCGGTCGTCATAAGGGCTTGAGTACCATCAGGAAAAAATGATCAGAATACTGATAAACGCCGGAATGCCCAATGCAATCCACCAGTGGAACAGTTTACGGTAGTCTGAGGGCAGGGGGCTTTGGGTGGCGTTGGCCAGAATCAGTTGTTGCTTTAGTTTTATCTGAATCCAGATGACGGGAAACCAGCACAGGCCGATAAGTAAATACAGAACGTAACTTGCGACCAGCCATGCTGAATCCCAGCTATAGCCGGCCAGGTGAATCAACCAGACACCGGACACAGGTTGGAAAATCGCGGCGGGAGGGTAAACAGATAATCGGCCAGTACGGTGTTGCGAGCGGCGTATAGCCGGGCACCGGAATCATCACTGAAATAACTGCGAAACATGAAAAATGCAATGCCTGCGCCGGTACCGAACAGAACCGCGGCGCTCAGGATATGCAGTGTTTTCACCGTCAGGTAAAGAGTCATTGAATAACTGATCCTTCAGTTAAAGCCTGAGCCCTCACTTTAGCAGATTCCAGAAGCAATGAAATGCTTTGTCCGGTGTATGGAATGCTGGTGGTGTATGAAGCTTTTAAGGTAAATTCAGAAGTGTGCGGGAGTTTATTCTGAAATTAAAAATGATTCGGAAAAATGGCCTGAAACGTCTGTTTGAGTGGCTTTCGGCTGGTTTTACATTGTCGCAAAGCGTCACCTTTTGCCTTTTGCGGCACGCTATTTTTGTTTTGAGCTCTAATCTTCTATGGCTCTGGCCTGTTTCTCTGTGTCGTTCAGGGCGGTGTCCTTGGCAGGGGCCCCTATGTCTAACAGCGGCGAAGCATCTAGGCTTTCGGCGTCCATCATGCTGGCGACACGCTGCAGAGAAGACAAAATCTGGGTCTGTTCCCAGCTCTCAAGACTCTCCAAACGGTCGATAAATGCCTCGTGAAGCAAGGGTGGCGCTGTTTCCAATACTTCGATACCTTGTTTGGTAAGGCGGGCGTTCACGATACGTCTGTCGCTGGCGCTACGTACCCGTTCCACCAGTTGCCGGTCTTCAAGCCGGTTCAGTATGGTTGTTACGGTTGCCTGACTGAGGGATACGTCAACCGACAGGCGCCTGACAGTGACGTCGCCGAGATTTTTTATCGCTCTTAAAACCATTACCTGAGGAATTGTCAGACCACAGCTTTTTGAAACACGTTTAGACTGCAAATCAGTTGCGCGGATGATCCGGCGCAGCGCAATCAGAACTTCTTGCCAGCGTGTTGATTCATTCATTATTAATTTCAATCAGTTAGTAAGGATGACATAAAGTAATGGCCCCATTATATGACAAAATGAATAAAGGTTTGAACTCTAAATATTAGAGTTGTAAGATGAATTTCAGGCATTATAAAACAATAACATTAGCCCGATTTTATGGGACGGAGATATCATGAAAACACTGTTAGCAGCTGTACCATTGGTAATTGCAAGTTCACTGACACATGCGGCCGATTGCGGTACCGTTACTATTGCTGAAATGAACTGGGCCTCCGCGGAATTCGCCGCCAACCTGGATAAAATCATTCTTGAAGAAGGTTACGGATGTAACGTTGAGTTAATCCGGATCAACCGTAACCTCCTTTGCCTCTATGGAGTCTAAAGGTCAGCCGGACATCGCACCGGAACTGTGGGCCAACGCATTTTTCGATCGTATTGATGCAGCTGTAGAAAAGGGCGACATTGTTCGTGGCCCGCGTCTGATCACCGATGCTGCAGAAGGCTGGTTCATTTCTAAAGCGGTTGCCGATGCTCATCCGGAAATTAAAACTGTTCAGGACGTACTGAACAACCCTCAATTATTCCCAAGCAAAGAAGATCCGAATGTAGGTCAGTTCATGACCTGTCCTGCGGGCTGGGCGTGTCAGATTGCATCTAACAACCTGGCTAAACCATCAGCATTCGACTTTGCCAAGCATAACTTCACAGTTGTAGATCCGGGTTCTGCTGCGGGTCTGGACGGTGCAATTGCCAAGTCTTATGACCGTGAAGAAGCGTGGTTCGGTTATTACTGGCAGCCAACAGTGCCAATCACCAAGTACGAGCTGAAAAAGCTGGACTTCGGTGTTGAGTTCGATAAAGAACACTGGGATGGCTGTCTGGTTAACGAAACCTGTGCAGAGCCGAAGAAGTCTGATTACACACCTTCCGACGTAATGACTGTTGTGGTGTCTAAGTTTGCTAACTCTCACCCTGAAGAAATGAAGTACCTGAACACTCGTTCTTATGATTCCAACATGGCGGGTCAGGTAATCGTTTACATGGATGATAACCAGGCAAACGGTGAAGACGGTGCATACTTCTTCCTGCAGAACTTTGAAGATGTATGGACTAAGTGGGTACCTGCAGACGTAGCTGAGAAAATCAAAGCTGCCCTGTAATACCGCACAACTGTTATACACATAATAAGAATCGTAGGCAGGGCTGCAGTGGGTAATTATCTGAATACCCACTGCACTTTCGGTACCCTGCCTTCCTGATAAGGAGCAAAAATGAGCTGGTCTGACTTCCCGAGTATGTCGAGGGCGATCTGCGCAGCATGCGCAAAGCTATCGACGATGGCTTCCGCGAGTTCACCCAGGCTTATGGTGAATCGCTAGAAGCGTTTTTCGATCCCCTGTTAACTTTTCTTGTCTGGAGCGAAAAAGTTCTTCTCAATTCTCCATGGCCTCTGGTAATTATTGCGATAGCGGGACTGGCTTATTTAGGTAGCCGAAGCTGGAAGCTGGTTGTGGGTGTCATTGTTGCTTTCTGCGTCATCGGTTATCTGGGGATGTGGGAAGATACGATGAGTACGCTCAGTATCATTACCGTATGTACCATTGTTGCGATAGCAATCGGTATTCCACTGGGTATTCTGATGGCGCGGTCTGACAAAGTTCAGGCAGTGGTTACGCCGATACTCGATATCATGCAGACCATGCCGAGTTTCGTATATCTGATTCCGGTGGTTATGTTGCTGGGTATCGGTAAAGTACCGGGTCTGATTGCAGTAATTATTTATGCACTGCCACCAATCGTTCGTCTGACCAACCTGGGTATCCGTCACGTGGACCCGGATGTTGTGGAAGCGGCTAACGCTTACGGTTGTACCTCCTGGCAGAAGCTGAAGAACGTTCAGATTCCACTGGCATTACCTTCTATCTTTGCCGGTGTTAACCAAACCATCATGATGGCGCTGTCTATGGTAGTAATCGCCTCTATGATCGGTGTTAAAGGTCTGGGTCAGCCGGTACTGAAGGCGATTACCAACCAGTATTTCTCTATGGGTCTGTTAAACGGTCTGGCGATCGTAGCAATTGCAATTATTTTTGACCGGGTTTCACAGCAGTACGGCTTACGTATTCAGAAACATCGCGAAGGAGGTCACGGTGTCTGATAAAGATGTAAAAATTCGCATTGAAGGGCTATCGAAAATTTTCGGTGCTAACCCTAAGTCGGTGATTCCTCAGGTACAGCAGGGCATCAGTAAAGAAGACCTGCTAAAGAAACATAAGCATGTACTGGGTCTGGATAACATCAATATGGACCTGCATGATCACTCAATTGAGGTGATCATGGGATTATCAGGCTCCGGTAAATCGACGCTGATCCGTCACATTAACCGCCTGATTGATCCGACAATCGGTAACATTATCATCGACGGTGAAAACGTCTGTGATATGAATGACAAGCAGTTGCGAGACTTCCGTCAGGCAAAAACTGCAATGGTATTCCAGAAGTTTGCACTGTTACCGCACCGTACCGTTATTGATAACGTACGTTTTGGTCTGGAAATGCAGGGCAAAGACGGTGCCTTTATCAAAGAAAAGGCGCACTACTGGCTGGAGCGTGTAGGCCTGAAAGGCTTTGAAAAGCACTACCCTGCACAGTTGTCCGGTGGTATGCAGCAGCGAGTAGGTCTGGCACGGGCGCTGGCCTGTGATGCAGATATTCTGATGATGGACGAAGCATTCTCGGCACTGGATCCACTGATCCGTTCCGATATGCAGGACATTCTGCTGGAGCTTCAGGTCGAGCTGAAGAAGACCATTGTCTTCATCACCCACGACCTGGATGAAGCACTTAAGATCGGTGACCGGATCGCTATTCTGAACAATGGCCGTCTGGTACAGCAGGGTCCTGCTCAGGATATCCTGATGAACCCGGCTGACGATTACGTGGAACGTTTCGTTGCCGACGTAAACCGTACCCGTGTACTGCTGGCTAAGTCGATCATGTCGGCGCAGGTACCATCTGAAATTAATCACACTGATACGGTTGTGGTTGGCCAGGATGATACCGTTCAGGAAGTACTGCACCAGATGCTGACTGAAGACGCACTGCAGGTTGTAGTCGCGGATGAAGATGGTCAGCACGTTGGTAGTATCGATACTGATACACTGGCAGAAGCGGTTAGCCATCAGGTTGAAGAAGAGAAAACCACTACCTGATTACAGGTGGTATGACAAAAAGGCTGCCCTATGGCAGCCTTTTGTGCCTGTAATTACATGCGTTCCAGCATGTCCGGCTGGCTGCTGGTGGCCAGTTTTTCAGCCAGCCATTGCTGTAACAGTTCGGCATTATGGCTGATAATTCTGGAAGGTTCGCAAAGCAAAACATAACCGTAGCCGTTAAGGCCATGATCAAAAGGGCTGACCAGTAAGCCGTTATCCAGCTCGTTACGCATTAACGCATCTGCGAGCATCCAGCCCTGGCCATCGATGGCTGCCTGCACCCTTACGTTGGCGTCACTCAGTGTTCGGCGGGGATTGGGCAGGTTGTCCTCCTGCCCGTCAAACCATTCCGTCCAGAAGTCCTGAGCCCGGTCTTCACATAATAAAGTGATATCGCACCATGGTGGCTGCAGCATGGCTTCGCGTGGCAGTTTTACCTGAGCGTTATAACCAAGTTTCTCCAGCAGTCCCGGACTGCAAACCGGGAACATGGGCATCGTTGCCTGCATGATCCGGTCAGGGGATGAGCTCTGTTTTGACGGACTCCAGCGTAGCGCCATATCGACATCAGGAAGTTTGAAGTCTGCTGAGTTAACCGTGTGCTGCAGTACGATGGAGACATTCGGATAGCGTTCATTAAAGCCAGCGATGTTAGCCGATAGCCAGCGCACCGCAACGTAAGTGGTGACCGCCACAGTGACCTGGCTGTTGTGGTCGGTTTTCAGTGCCTCAAAGCTTTGGCGCAACTCAGTAAAGACCTGCTGGGTGCTTTTTAACAGGCTCTGTCCTGCTTCAGTCAGGTAGACCTGACGGGTTGCCCGGCGAAACAGCGCACAATTGAGATGATCCTCAAGCTTTCTTATCTGATAGCTGACGGCGCCTTTCGTGAGGCAAAGTTCGTCAGCAGCCAGACTGAAGCTCAGGTGCCGGGCGGCAGCTTCAAATACTTTCAGTGAATCCAGTGCAGGCAGGTCATGTTTCATAAAAGCTCTGTGCTAACAGTTTAATTTGATTGAACCATATAACAAATTTTTCGGTTTGTCAGTGATCACTTTCTTGGGGAATATCAGGGAAGAAACATAACCGCACAAACTGTCTGCCGGGTGGGCTAAAACTCAGCGTCCCGGCAGACTTGCTAAGAATAAGAAGGATTTGTTGCATGAGTGAACCTATTAAAAGCCACGCTAAAGTAGTCGTCATAGGTGGTGGTATTGCCGGCTGTTCAACCCTGTATCACCTGACACAGGAAGGCTGGACCGATGTCGTCCTGGTGGAACGTGATGAACTGACATCCGGTTCTACCTGGCATGCGGCTGCACAGGTTACCCAGTTTGGCGGAAACCAGACTATGGTCGCCCTGAAGCGCCACAGTATTAATCTGTATCGTGAGCTGGCTGCTGATCCGGAAAACCCGATCTCCTATCATATTACCGGCGGCATGCGCACCGCTTACACTCAGCAGCATATCGATACCTATAAGCACTATGTGGGCATGGCGAAAAGCATGGGTGTTGAGATGGAATTTATTGACGGTGCTGAAGCCGGTCGTCGCCATCCGCTGATTAATACGGATGGCTTGCTGGGGCCTGGTGGGATCCGCTTGATGGCGATATCGATCCGGCGGGCCTGACCTTGCGCTGGCCCGCAAAGCCCGTGAAGCCGGTGCCAAGGTATACCGTTTTAATCCTGTGGAAAACATCACCCGTAAGCCCAATGGCGAATTCATCGTTCATACCGCTAAGGGTGACATCACCTGTGAAATGGTGGTGAACGCCACCGGTTACCGGGTGAACGAAGTGGGCCGGATGCTGGGGGTTGAGCATCCGGTAACATCTATGGAACACATGTATTTCCTCACCGACACCATTGCAGAACTGGAGGCGATGGATAAGCGGGTACCGATTATCCGTGACCCGGGTGATGATTTTTATTCCCGTCAGGAAAAGAACGGCCTGCTGGTAGGGGTTTATGAGCAGGGTTGTAAGACCTTCGGAATGCACGGCATTGATCCGCACTTTACCCAGGCACTCTGCCCGTCAGATCTGGACCGCTGTCTGGACAATATGGAACGCATTTTTGAACGGATGCCATGCCTGACTGAAACCGGTATCCATACGGTAGTGAACGGCCCGATTACTTACACCATTGACGGTATGCCCCTCATCGGGCCGGTACCGGGTGTGCCGAATGCATTCTGTGCGATCGGTTTGCGGGCCGGCATCGGTGAAGGCGGTGGCCACGGTAAGATTCTGGCGGAACTGATGGTACACGGTGAAAGTGAATGGGATGCCTGGTGTCTGGACCCCCGCCGCTTTACCCAGTACGCCAATACGGAACATACCTGCCTGAAAGCCATTGAGGACTATCAGAACGAATTCCATTATCACCAGCCCCATGAGCACCGGCCGGCGGCACGTCTGGCCCGGACAACGCCACTGTATCCGGTACTGGATGCCAAAGATGCTGCCTGGGGTGTCGTGAATGGTTGGGAGCGGGCACTGTTCTTTAAACCGGATGCTGATTTTGTAGACGAGCACGGTTACCGGTTTACGCCGACGAAAAATATCGTCGCGCAGGAAATTGCCAATATTCAGCAGAATGTCGGCCTGATGGAGGTTTCCGGTTTTAACCGTTATGAGATTAAAGGTGAAGGCGCAACGGCATTCCTGGACCGTATGGTGTGCGGCAATCTGCCGAAAAAGTCGGCAAGGTGGGCCTGTGTTATCTGCTTAATGAAAAAGGCCATGTGCTGGCAGAAGCCACCATTGCTAAGTTGGGTGAGGAGCATTACTGGTATGGCTCGGCCGCCGCAGCAGAATGGCATGACCGTGACTGGTTGATTGCTTATAAGCCGGATACTGTCAGCCTCACTGAAATGACCGCCAGCCATACCATTCTGGTGGTGGCCGGGCCGAAATCCCGTGAGCTGCTTCAGTCTTTGTCGCCCCGCTGTGACTGGTCGAAAGAAGCCATGCCATGGATGAGCGTTCAGGAGAAAACTCTGGGACATGCAAAAATGATCGCCATGAGTGTGAGTTTCTCCGGTGAACTGGCCTATGAACTGCATATTCCGAATGAACAGCTGTACCTGACCTGGAAGCAGATTACTGAAGCCGGTGAGTCATTCGGGCTTGGGCTGTTCGGCCTCTACGCCACTGAATCAATGCGGTTGGAAAAAGGCTATCGTCACTGGAAGGCCGATCTGATCTATGAGCGTAACCCGCTGGAATCCTGTCTGGACCGGTTTGTAAATCTGGAGAAGCCTGACTTTGTAGGCAAAGGCGCATTACTGGAAGAGCAGGCCAGAGGCCCGCAGAAACTGTTTGTCAGCTTAGAAGTTGACTGCGATTTTGCACCGGCCCATTCCGGCGACTCTATCTATAGTGGTGATGCTTTGATCGGATCAGTGACATCCGGTGGCTATGGTCATCGTGTCGAAAAGAATCTCGCCTATGCCTTTATAGATCCGGAATTTGCAGCCGTAGGTACAGAGCTGAGTATTGACCTGCTGGGTGAGATGCATCCGGTTAAGGTAATAGAACCTGCGCAGTATGACCCGGAAAACGCCTTGGTACGGGGGTAAACAACATGACTGAAGAATCAACCAAAGCCAGACGCCGGGGCCGGGGCGGGCCCCGTGCCCGGGACATCATGCGGGCAAAACGCAGTGCGCCTCCTGCGGTGAATCCGTGCCCGCCGGGGCCGGTGGGAGGGCAGTATAAACCGTTAACTGACGACCAGATTGAAACCATTTATCACAGTGCACTGAGGATTCTGGAAGAGATCGGCATGGGGAAGCCCCCAGGTACTGATCGACCAGGCCTGTAGCAAAGGAGCTTTTGTGAATGATGACGGGCGGCTGTGTTTTCCTCAGAGTATGGTGGAAGAACAGATTGCCGGGGCCTGTAAAAGTTTCACCTACTATGGGCGCAACCCGAAACATGACTTCACGGTCGGTGGTGACAGTGTGTACTTCGGAACCGGCGGTGCCGCAGTACAGACACTGGATATCGACAGCGGAGAATACCGTCCTTCTACTCTGAATGATCTGTATGACTTTACCCGGTTGATGGATACCCTGAATAACGTCAGTTGGTTTACCCGCTGCTGTGTGGCAACGGACGTACCGGATAACTACGATCTGGATGTGAATACGGCTTATACGTTACTGGTGGGCACAGAGAAGCCAGTGGGTACCAGCTTCACGCTGGCAGAACATGTTGATCCGATCATCGACATGTTTGATATGGCACTGGGCGGGGAAGGGAAATTCCGTGAACGACCGTTCTGCAAAGCGCATATCAGCCCGGTTATTTCTCCCCTGCGATACGGGGAAGATGCGGTGGATGTCGCACTGGCCTGTATGCGCAGAGGCGTACCGATAAATAACATCGTGGCGGCACAGTCCGGGGCAACTTCTCCGGCTACTCTGGCGGGTATGCTCAGTTCAACGCTGGCGGAAACGCTGGCAGCACTGATCATGGTGAATGTGTTTGAGCCGGGTTACCCGATGATTTTCTCGAACTGGCCATTAGTGATTGACCTGCGTACCGGGTCGTTCTGTGGCGGCGGTGGAGAAATAACCCTGCTGAATGCAGCCTCGGCGCAGCTTTCCAATTATCTGGGGCTGCCCTCCGGTGCTGCTTCCAGTATGAGTGATGCCAAGGCGGTAGATGCTCAGATGGGGCTGGAAAAGGCGCTGTCGGCGGTGTCAGTAGGGCTGTCCGGTTGCAACATGGTCTATGAATCCGCGGGGATGACCGCCAGTTTGCTGGGGGCGTCATTCGAATCTTTCCTGATCGATGACGAGATGATCTCCCACGTATACCGGGTGTTGCGCGGCGTGGAAGTTACCGAGGAAACTTTGGGGTTTGAAGCGATCCGGGAAGCGGTCAGTGGTGAAGGGCATTTCCTTGGCGGTGAGCACACGCTGGCGGCCATGCAGCGGGATTACTTTTATCCCAGTGATTTGTCCGACCGGCAGGAGCCGCGTACCTGGCAGGAAACCGGCGGGCAGGATATGTGGCAACGGGCCAATCTGAAAGCGAAGCAGATTTTAGCGGAGCACCGGCCTAATTATCTGGATCCGGCAACGGATGCTGCTATCAGGGCTAAGTACAATATTCAGCTGACCTTTTAAGGAAGAGGCACAAACAGATGCTTCAGCTCACTGTGTTTCTCGCAGTGATTAGTCGTTGAGCAGCTCCCGGGCTGCTCTTTTTATTCAGGCGATGCCAGTTAAGAGGGACTAGTCAGGAGAAGTAAGGTGAAGTAATTTCCCGCTGTCTGTCAGTAAATAGAGGCTGCCGTCCATCGATGTGTGGATAAAACGCAGCCTTTCATTCAAGTCGCCGAGTAATTCATGTTCAGCAACCGGTTGATTACCATCCATTTCGACGTGGCGCAGATGCCGGGCTTTAAGAGTGGTGCTGAGCAAATCCCCTGCAGTTCCGGGAACATGTTGCCGTAATACACCGTGATAGAAGAGGGGGCGATGGAAGGCGTCCAGTCTACCAGCGGCTGCTCCATGCCGGGCCGTTCACGGTAGGGGTTATACTCAGGCCGGAGTAATCCACGCCATAGGTGATAACCGGCCAGCCGTAATTGTTGCCGGGCTGAATAATATTGATTTCGTCGCCGCCTTTCGGGCCGTGTTCATTGAAAAGACCTGCTGGCGTACCGGATCATAAATCAGTCCCTGAGGGTTGCGGTGGCCGTAGGAATAGATTTCAGGGGCACTGCCAGAGTTGCCGGCGAAGGGGTTATCTGCAGGCGCTTTGCCGTTTTCATCCAGCCGGATAATCTTGCCCAGCAGGCTGTCTTTTTCCTGCGCCTGATCCATATACCGGTAACCGTCACCAACGCTCAGCAGCAGCGTATTATCCGGCAGGAACGCGATGCGGCCAGCAAAATGCAGTCCGCTACTCTTATCCGGGCTGGCGCTGAAGATTACCTGCTGATCTGTTAGTTGATTACCTTCCAGTTTCGCCCTCATCAGGCGTAAGCGGTTACTACCACGTGTACCCTGTGCATAACTGAGATAAAGCCAGCTGTTTTCTGCAAAGCGGGGTGAAGTTTAATGTCCAGCAGACCGCCCTGACCGACATCCAGTACATCCGGTACACCGGTGATACGGTGAACCTGATCGGCATTTATACGGATCAGCCTGCCCCGACGTTCAGTAATTAACAGCTGCCCGTCCGGTAATTCTGCCAGTGACCATGGACTGTCCAGCTGGTCAGTGATTTCTGTGATCTTGAAGCGTGGTTGGCTGACAGTCAGTGTACTGATACTCAGCAGCAGGGCAGAGGTCAGTAGCATGTAACAGGCACGAATAGACATAGTGCTTCTCTGGCAGAAAGTTAAAGGGGCACGGGATGTATCCCGGACAATCATTAAAGCTGTTATTAATACTTCTCTTAAGACTATAGCGATCAGACACAGGAATCAGCAAATCATTCCATGTACGGTGAATCCGGGTCCTGAGGCGACACATAACACCGGCAGGCGACTACTGAACATTTTTCCATTGAATTAATTGCCGCAGCACCGTATATATTCCCCATTTAATTTTTCAGTGAAGAGAGCTGGCATGCAACAAGAAGTACCGCAATACGGTGTGGAAGACACCTCCTTCCGGGCTGCCGGAGGGCAGGATGGCATTTTCCGGCTGGTGGATGAGTTTTATCTGCAGATGGATACGCTGGAAGAAGCCCGGACAATCCGTGCCATGCACCCTGAGGATATCAGTGGCTCCGCCGATAAACTGGCACGTTTTTATGTGGCTGGCTGGGCGGACCGAAGTTATATCGTGAGAAATATGGCTCAATTCATATTCCCCAGGCCCATAAGCCCTTTGATATAGGCTGTGATGAGCGGGATGCCTGGCTGCTGTGTATGCGCAAAGCGCTGGAAAAACAGCCCTATGAAGAAGACTTTAAGACTTACCTGCTGGAGCAGTTATGGCGTCCGGCAGAGCGCAGCCGTACCCGTGACTGAGGGTGAATTACTCAAAGTGGGCCATGCTGCGTGCTGTAACCCGCTGTATTAACTATTGTTGTTGTAAGATGTAATCACTGTGCGGGGAACGAGCCCTTATGTTTGCCCTGCCCAATCACACAACACAACCGGAAGTGATGGTATGTCATTACGAAACCTGGACGGCAATGGAAATCAGGCGCTGACGTTTAGCATTGGCGATAGCCTGTATGGCATAAATGTCGGAAACATTCTCAGCTTTTCTGATACCTTTAGCGACATACAGTATTCGGGCGGCCAGGAAGAAGAAGGTTTTCTGGGGTATCTGGATTTTCGTAACACCCTTGTGCCGGTATTTGAGTGCGCAACCTCTCTGGGGCACCGGCGTGAGCGGGACGACCTGATGAGCCTTGTAGATGAAATCGCCGACTATCAGAAAGCTCATATAGACTGGGTTGCTGCACTGGAGCAGTCTATTACATCCGGCGACCCCTTTACCCGGTCACGAAATCCCCGAACCTGTGATTTCGGCAAATGGTATTACAGTTTTGAAACCAAAGATGAAAGTTTGCGTTCCCTGCTGGACAAAATTGAAGAGCCACATGAGCGCATTCATTCCATGGCAGACATCCTGCTGGACATGGTTGCAGCCGGTCAGGCTGATGAAGCGGTGGCTAAACTGCGGATTGAAAAACAGACCACCCTGCGGGTGCTGCTCAGAACACTGGACCATATCACTGAATTTCTGAAGAACGGTGTGCATCCTGTGGTACTGCACCTGACCCGTGAAGGACAGAATACCTGGTTTTCACTGGTGCTGGATAATATCGGCGATGTCATTGATTACAACTCTGAAACCATGGAAACCGTTAACCGGGAGAACAGCCGGGAGCCGCTGGAAGGCTTTGTTCGTGACCCGTCCGGCTTAAGTTTTATGCTGTTGTCGCTGGAAAAACTGCATCAGCAACTGAGCAGTCAGGAAGTGGCTGAGCCTGCGGAGGCTGAAGCCCCCGCCGCTTAAGTAATCATCGGCAAAGAAAAGCGCTTCTTAATGAAGCGCTTTTTATATCTGTCAGACATATCCGGGCGCTTTTACAGGCAACTGGCTGCAATGGCCAGAATTGCAAACCAAGACAGCAGATAGACCGGAGTACGTAAGTATGGAATACCCAGAATATACACAGCCGCGTGTCCCAGTCGTGCCCAGAAGAACACACTTATCCACATAGCCACTTCGGCAATATTGGCCTGCAGGCCGATTGCAGCAAACACTACCGCAATAAATGCCGGCATGGTTTCAACCATATTCAGGTGAGCCCGTTGTGCCCGTTCAGCCCAGAGTGGCTGTTGCGGAGCCTGTTGCGGATAGCCTTCAGGATAATTATTCAGAAAGGTTGGTATTCCCCAAACCGCCGCGCGGGCAAGAATGTAGGGGTCCACAACAGTAATGTCAGGGCCCCGCTAAGCAGTAAATAGGTATAGATCTGTTGCATGGCTTTTTCCTCATTGACGATTATTGATGGCCGTAACCACCGTGTTTCTGATGAGTTAATGATGATCCCGCTGATGCGGACTAACCATGATCAGATATGCGAAATCCTTGACCGATCATTCTTTTGACGCGCTTCCGGCAGTTTTCCCCAGACATATTTTGTTATCAGACATGCTGTCGCATGTGTCTTTTCTGAGTGAGTAGTCTGTTCGCTCCTGAACTTTCCCTGTGGATATTTCATGTTAACAAGGATTGACAGCTCCGGTCTCTTAATGACAATATCCAAAATATATTAAAAATATATTTATATTATTCGGTTTGTGTTCGAGTGATATTTTTAAATTATGTGAAAGGGTCCGTCATGACATACCGCAATAATCTGCCGGCTGATTATAAAAACCAGCTCCCTTGCTTTGGCACGTTCGACATCATCGTTGTAGGTGGTGGCCCTGCAGGCATTGCCGCCGCTGTCAGTGCCAGCGAGCTGGGCAACAAGGTACTGCTGATTGAACAGCTGGGCTTTCTGGGCGGAGCGGCCGTATCCGGTATGTCCGGTACCATCTGTGGCCTGTATATGACGGTTGCTGATCCGCTGGTGGCTAAACCTGAACAGATTATCTTCGGCTTTGCCGAGCGTTTCCGTGATGCTCTCTATCAGGCCGGCGGTTTAACCGACCCGCAGATTTACGGTAAGACCTGGGTCGCTACCCATGACTGCGCGACTTACAAGCGAGTCGCCACGGATATGACCCGGCAGGCAGGCGTGACCGTGCTGTACCACACCCAGATGGTCGATGTGATTACTGAGGATGACGCTTTCAAAGGCATGGTGCTGCATACCAAGTCCGGCTTTACCCGGGTGAATGCGAAGAAAGCCATTGATGCCAGTGGCGATGCCGACGTGGTTTACAAAATGGGCCTGAAAACCAGCAAGGGGAACGACGGTGTTATCCAGAACCCGACTATGATGTTCAAAGTGGGCAATGTGGATATGCAGCAGTATCTGTCGTACTGGGGGCAGGACACTATTTCACCGCCGAAGGTTGTCAGCATGCTGGAAGCCGAAGACGAACTGCTGCGCAAAAAGTCTGGCTGTTCCCAACGGTGAACCCGGGTGAGCTGTTGGTGAATGCCACCAAGGTAACCGGTTTTGACGGCCGTGCGCTGGATGTGACCAATCCTGTGGATCACTCTGAAGCAGAGCAATTCTCCATCTATCAGGCGCAGAACTTCTTTAAGTTTATGCGGGATAACATTCCCGGTTGTGAAAATGCCTATTTCATCGATTACGCCACGGAAGTGGGCGTACGGCAGACCCGTTCCATCGACGGTATTGCCAAACTGATGAACGACGATGTTATTAACAAGCGTAAGCGTGAAGACAGCATCGCCAAAACCTCCTGGCCAATCGAGCTGCACTACGGTGCCAAGCCAAAAACAGAATGGCTGGTGGATGATTACTACGATGTCCTTTCCACACCCTGGTACCGAAAAGTGGCCAGGATGTGATCGTTGCCGGGCGTTGCCTGAGCAGTGAACACGAAGCACTGGCCAGCTGCCGGGTGACAGCGCAGTGCTTCGAGTACGGACGGGCTGCAGCCTTTGCTGCAGACCTTTCCATTAAGGAAGATCTGGCTTTCCAGGAAATGGAAGCCGCCCAAATTGTTGCACTCATGCAGTAATTCTTTACCCCGCAAGGCTTCGGCAGGCTGTGCCATCCGGTTTGGATGGTATGGCTGCTTGCGGTTTTAAAACCCTAACAGGACAAAAATAATGAAGACTGTTGAAACCAACCGGCAGATGCAAATTGTCAGTCTGGCGGTGATCCTTCTGGCGGCATTACCTCTGGTCATGTATCCGGATGCATCAAAAACGGTGATCAAAGACACCATTTTCAAGTGGATGACCAACTCGTTTGATTTCGCTTTTCTGGCGATCGGGCTGGCAGCACTGATGTTTCTTGTCACACTGGCATTCTCAAGCTATGGCAGCATTAAGCTGAGTAAAGATAAAGACCAGCCGGCTGAATTCTCCAAAGGCTCCTGGGCAACCATGGTATTCCTGGCGGGGATCGCCTCCGGTCTGATGTTGTGGGCCGGTACCGAATGGGGTTACCACTATGCCTGGACACCGTTCGGTCTGGAAGCCAAGACAGAACAGATGTTCACCGTGGGGCAGGCCTATGGTCTGTTCCACTGGGGCCCAACAGCCTGGGCGCTGTACTGCGTGCCAACCATTGCGATTGCTTACGTGTATTACATCCGTCAGGTGCACACCTACGGCATCAGCGAAGCTTGCCGTGGCGCGCTGGGTGGTCTGGTTGACGGCCCGCTGGGTACCTTACTGAACTACCTGTTTATTTTTGGTGTACTGGGTGCCGCAGCCACTTCGCTGGGGCTGGGTACGCCGATGATCAGTGGTGCGTTTGCTGAAGTATTTGGCTTCGAGCGCAGCACCTATCTGGATGTCAGCATCATTCTTGCCTGTACGGCTATCTTCACCGTATCCAGTGGTTTAGGTCTGGATAAAGGGATTAAAAACCTGTCTAACTTTGCAACCACCATTTCCATTGCGGTTGTGATCTACGTGTTTGTTGTCGGTCCGTCTAACTTCATTCTGGGTCTGGGTATGGACTCAATCGGCTATGCGGTCAGCAACTACATTAAGATGAGTACCTGGACTGACAGCATTTCCGGCAGCGGCTTCCCGCAGGCCTGGACCGTTTTCTACTGGGCATGGTGGGTTTCCTATGCACCGTTCATGGGGATGTTCGTTGCCCGTATTTCCCGTGGTCGCACTATCCGTGAAGTAATTCTGGGCATGCTGACCTGGGGTACCCTGGGCTGTGCCATCTTCTACATCGTACTGGGCGGTTACAGCATCGACCTGCAGGTTAACGGCGGCGTTGATTTCCAGGCGATTGTGAACAGCTCCGGCCCTGCGGTAGCGATCATAGAACTGTTCAAGACCTTACCTATGGCCAGCATGGTGCTGATTGCTGTGGGTATCTCCGGCATCGTGATGCTGGCAACCACCTTTGACTCTGCGGCCTACACCATGGCCTGTGCGAGCACCAAAGAACTGGATGAAGGCCAGGAGCCGGCGCGTAATAACCGCCTGTTCTGGTGTTTCGCCATTGCAGTAATGCCGGTCATTCTGCTGTTCCTGGGCGGTCTGAAGACCATGCAGACAGCAGCCGTCATTACTGGTCTGCCTATCATGTTTATTCTAATCTTTATGATGTACACCACCTGGAAGTACATCCGTGAGGACAATCCATAATGAACCAACCGGTTGTCGAGTCAATTGACATCTATGGTATCGGTCCCGACGGTGAGAAGGTCTCCTGGTCTTCTTTCCTGGGGCCCATGTACGAGGCGATGATTGTCGTCGAGTTGACCTTTGATAACGGTCTGGTCGGCATTGCCGGCTCGACCGTCTATACCGAACACGAATTTGACCGCAGCGTGGTCGAAAGTGCCTCGCTGATGGCGCCTTTCCTGCTGGGTAAAGGCCTGTTCGATATACCGAAGATCTATGCCGAATGTATGTCCCGGTATGTGCCACTGAAGAATGTCGCCACCTCGCTGTTCGATATCGCCATGCACGATGCCAAGGGCAAACTGCTGAACCTGCCGATCTATAAAATGCTCGGTCAGGCGCAGCCGAAAGTCCGGCATATGCTTCCAGCCCGCTGCTGGAAGATAATCAGCAATACATTGAGTACTGTCACCAGATGCTGGCACAAGGTTTTAATGCCATTAAAATCCATCCGCGCTGTGTCTTTCAGGAAGACTACGCACTGGTGAAAGCGCTGCAGGCTGAATTTGCTGATCAGGACATTGGCTGGAGTCTGGATGTTGATGCCAACTACAACCGGCAGCAGGCGCTGCGTATGGGGCGCCTGCTGGATAAATACGAGTGGGACTTCTTTGAAGAACCCTTAAGCGATACCGACTTTGAAGGTTATCGCTACCTTTCAGAAAATCTGGATATCGACATTGTGGCCGGCGGTAACGCGGTGCCTAACCTGCAGCTGATTAATCAGGCACTGCAGCGCGGCAGCTGGGACCGGGTGCGCTTTGACTTTACCACCATTGGCGGTTTTACCAACGGTAGCCGGGTAATGGCGCTGAGTCAGGCCTACGGGTTGAAAGCCGAAGTGCAGTCATGGGGCTACACCCTGACGCAGGCGGCTAACCTGCACATGATGTTATCCAACTCTAACTGTGAATACTTTGAACAGGCCGCGCCGTATGAAAAATACGAAGTGGGTGCCAAACAGGTTTTCCGGCCGGACAGTGACGGCTATATCAGCCCGACTGAACTGCCGGGACTCGGCGTTGAGCTGGACTGGGATGTACTGGATCCGCTGGTGTATTTCCACCGGCGCTTTAGCCGTTAGCAGGGCCGCCACTTAGCGACTCCGTTGTAAGAACAGAAAACCCGGTTGCCGTGCAGGCACCGGGTTTTATGCGTGTGTTAGAAAATGTCTGTCAGAATTGAAAATATTCAGGTGCTTTGTCTGCAGGACCCGCAGGCAGACTATGTGCGCTTTGAAGGCAGTTACCAGAATGTGCTGGTAATTGTTCACGGGGATAACGGCCTGTATGGCATCGGCGAGAGTGACTCTCCGCCGGCGGTCATCAAGGCACTGATTGATGCCCCCGCCTATAACCATTTGTCCTGCGGGCTGGCCGGATTACTTAAAGGTGAATATCTGGATGATCCGGTGCGTTTGTGGCACAAGATGTTTAAACATACCAGCTGGCACGGCCGGCATGGGGTGGCGATTCATGCGATCAGCGCGCTGGATATTGCCCTGTGGGATCTCTATGCCCGCTCCGAAGGCAAGCCGTTACTGAAATATTTCGGCCCACAGCAACACCGACGGTTACCGGCTTATGCCACGGTGTATCCCATGAAGGAACAACCGGAAAGTTTCAAAATCCAGATCGGCGAGTTCCTCAGTCAGGGCTTCCGGCGAATTAAAATCTGTGTGGAACCCTGGTGGCATGACTTTGATCTGGCCTGCAGTAATCTGGAAGAACTGCGGGCCTTTATCGGCCCGGACATTGAACTGATGCTGGATGTGGCGCTGGAGTTCCAGCATTACGCCCAGCTGGAACCCTTTGTTGACCTGCTGGAAGCGCTGGATATCAAATGGCTGGAAGCGCCGTTTCCACTGGATAACCCGGGGACCACCAACGTCTGAAACAGAGAACCCATTTGCCGCTGGGGTGGGAGATCTGGGGCTGACCACCGTGCGGGAATATCAGCCCTGGCTGGATGCCGGGGTAGTGGATATTGCTCAGCCGGATATCACCATGTTCGGCGGTGTCAGTGAAGTGATGAAGTTACAGAACACCCTGGCGGATACCGACAGCCGGATCATTCCCCATGGCTATAACACGGATATCACCATTGCCGTAAACGCCCATTTTCTTGCTGCGCAAACAATCTGTGAACCACTTGAGTATTCCACCAGCCCGTCGGAATTGCGCCGGCAGCTGGCGCTGAACCCTCATCAGCTGGACGATGACGGCATGATTGCTGTGCGTTCAGAATTACCGGGGCTGGGGTAGACCTGAACTGGGAGTTGGTCAGGAATGTGCGCTGCCGGGGCAGTGAGCCCCGGAAGTATCAGGGGACCAGTCCTGCCACGGCAGGATTATTCTGCGTCAGGGAAGAAGGCTTTCACCCAGTTGCAGAAGGTCCGGCCGCTGGCATTGCGTTCGTTGTCCGCCGGGCTGAGCAGGTAGTAGTTTTCTTCCATGGGCATGTTGATGTCGAAAGGCTTGACCAGTTCGCCACTGGCCAGTAAATCCGCACAGACCAGCGGATGGCCCAGGGCGATACCCAGCCCCGCCGGGCCATATCCATGGAGACCACAAAGGTAGAGGTGGAGTGTACCGGCTGGCTGCCCTGTGCTTCGCAATCGGCATAGCTGAGCCAGTTTTCCCAGCGGTCTGCGGACCCCTGAGTCTCCCAGCGGTTGAAATTGAAGATATCAGCAGGGGAGTTGAGCTGAGCAGCAATTTCCGGCGTACACACCGGGAAACAGGTCTGGCGGGGAAAGGGGTATAAGTCATCCACCTGCCAGTCCCCTTTACCGAAACGTATTTCCACGTGGTCTTCCTCGCCCAGCCCGTATTCCCGTTGCCAGATCATGGTGGTCAGGCTGGTCTGAATATCTGGGTAACGCTGGTAGAAGTCCGGTAAACGGGGGCAAGCCAGAAGGTGATAAAGGCAATATTCGCCCGCACGGTAATGGCCTGCTGGTGGTCCTTGCCGGTAAACAGTTCGGTGCCCTGACGCAGGGTTTCGAATGCCTGCTGCACCCAGGGCAGGTACAGACGTCCCGCTTCACTCAGCTCCAGGCTGCGTACCCGGCGGATGAACAGGGATTCCCCCAGATGGTTTTCCAGCAGCTTTACCTGCTGGCTGACCGACGACTGGGTGACATGCAGTTCGCTGGCGGCCTGGGTAAAACTCAGGTGCCGGGCGGCCGCTTCAAAGGAACGCAACCATTGCACCGGGGGCAGTTTATTCACAGCAATTTCCTGATATTTGTTGTTATTTTTGTAATGGCCAACTTATGCATAAGTTTGAGTAATGTGATAACAGTAAAATCATCGTTTGTCACTTTTCAGCGGCTGTTTTCTACTGAACTCAGAAAAACAATAACGTGATGAAGAGTTCCTATGACTGACTATCAAGCCACCAATGCTGCTTCTTCCGGCATTAGCGTCCCCAAGAAAAATCTCAAAGCGCTGATGCGCCGCAGCGACAAACCGGGCCTGATCTGGCTGGCCCAGTGGGTAGCATTTCTGCTGATCACCGGTTACGGCGTATACCTGAGTATTGGCACTGTCTGGCACTGGCCGGCCATGTTCCTGTACGGCATCTTCCTGACGGTGCCCAGCTATGCGTTATCCCACGAATGTGCCCACGGCTCCGCTTTTCGTACCCGTGGCCTGAATGAAGCCCTGCTGTGGATTTCTTCACTGCTGTATTACGAAGAGCCAAATCATCGTCGTTTTGCCCATGCCCGGCACCACACCTACACCTGGATTGAAGGCAAAGATGCTCAGATGCCATTTGCTACGCCGATGAATTTCAAAGGCTGGCTGCTGGAGATCACCGGCTGGGCTTTGTATGTCTACGAAACCCGCCTGTTCGTTCGCAATGCTTTGGGCAAGTTTGATGCTGAGGTGCTGGATTACACCCCGGCCTCTGAGCTGGGTAAGCTGAAGTGGGGCGCACGTATCTGCCTGGCGGTCTATGCCAGCCTGTTTGGCATGGCGCTGGCCGGCATCATGTGGCCACTGTGGTTCATCATCATCCCACGTTTGCTGGGGGCGCCGGTGATGCTGCTGTTCACCCTGATCCAGCACGTGGAAATGCAGGAAAACGATGTGGATATCTGCAAGTCCACCCGCTCGTTTACCAGTAACTGGCTGGGTCGTTTCCTGTACATGAATATGAACTTCCACATTGAACATCACCTGTATCCGATGGTGCCGTTTCATCAGTTGGAAAACCTCAATGCCGAGATTAAAGACCAGATTCCACAACCGGACCCGGGCTTTATCCGCACTAATCTGGAAGTGCTGCAGGTGGTCTGGCGCCGTTCCATGGGCGGTTCGACCCGGGCGGCGAGTATCCGTCAGGCACCGCACATGATCAATACACCGGACCTGCAGGAAATGTCCTGACGTCTCACCGGAACAACATAACAACCATAAGAACATCAATAAGAGCGATGCTGTGAGGAATAAATTATGACTGACTGGGTGCTGGCCTGTGCCACTGATGATATCGACGAAGAGGATCTGATCCGTTTCGATCACGAAGACAAAACCTATGCTATCTACAATACCGATAACGGCTTTTTGCCACCGCCGGTTACTGCACCCATGAAGTGCAGCATCTGGAAGACGGACTGGTGATCGGCAATGTCATTGAATGTCCGCTGCATCAGGGACGGTTTGAAATATCCTCCGGTAAGGCGCTGAGTGCCCCGGTGTGTGAGGACCTGGTGACCTATCCGGTGAAAGTGGAAGGTGATCAGATTTACATTCAGATCGTCTGAGAGGTTTCTGCATGACTGAACTGAAAGTTGGCACCCTGATTATCGGGGCCGGGCAGGCGGGGGCCAGCGCGGCGTTTGCCCTGCGGGAAAAAGGCTACAGTGACCCGGTGTGCATCATCGGTGAAGAAGCCCTGCCGCCCTATGAACGGCCACCGTTATCCAAAGCTGTATTGCGCGACGAGAAAAACCTCGCCGACATTCTGGTGCGGGATTTACCTGCCTACGATACCCACAATATTCAGTTGATGCTGGGGAGCCGGGCAGAGCAGATTCTGCCACAGGAACAGCGGGTAAAACTGGGTGACGGTCAGGTAATCCACTATGACCACCTGATACTGGCCACCGGTGGCCGTCCCCGTCAGCTACCGGGTAAAGCCTTGCCCGGTGTGCACTACCTGCGCAGCCACGGTGACGGTACCCGGCTGGCTGCCGAACTGAAACAGTATAGAAAACTGGCGGTGATCGGCGGTGGTTTTATTGGCCTGGAAGTAGCGGCCAGCGCCCGGCAAATGGGGCTGGAAGTCTGCGTGATAGAAGCAGCACCGCGGGTGTTGCAGCGCAGCCTGCCGGAAACCATTGCTGCCGACGTAGTCGCCCTGCATGAAGACCAGGGGTGGAGTTTCACTGTAACGCCCGCCTGGAGGGCTTTGTCGGCACGGACCGTCTGAGCGGCATTCAGCTGGAAGACCAACTGATTGACGTGGACATTGCGGTTGTCGGCATTGGCCTGATTCCCAACACCGAACTGGCGGAAGCGGCCGGGCTGGCGGTGGATAACGGCATCTGCACCGATGCGCATTGCCGCACCGGCAATGCGCATATTTACGCCATCGGTGACTGTGCCAACAGCTATCACGGCCATTATCAGCGGGCGGTTCGCCTTGAGTCCTGGCAGAACGCCAATCTGCAGGGGGCTATTGCTGCCGCTGCTATTTGTGCTGATGCCTGTGCTGATGCCTGTTCTGAGATACAGGCGGTTAAAAACGACGCAGTCCCCTGGCTCTGGTCAGATCAGTACGACTGGTCATTTCAGGTGGCAGGTATGTTCGACAGTCAGGCACAGCTGATCAGCCGGGGATCGGCAGCTGAAGGCAAGGTGATTTACTTTATCCACAGTGACGGCGTTCTGACCGGCGTGGTGGGCTGGGGCAAAGGCACATCCGTTGCCAAAGATGTCCGCGTTGGCCAGATGTTACTCCAGCAGGGTAAGAATCCACCCTTTGAAATGCTGGCGGATGACAGTATCTCCCTGAAAAAATTGCTGAAACTCTGACGGGCATCGTTATTGCCTTATCAGGCGCGCCCGCAGAACCATAACAAAAACAATTAAGAGTCAAAAATAATGAACCGAGCATCTGATTACGAAACCGGCATTGCCGCCAACCCCAGCCAATGACACTGGAGGAAGCGGCCTGGATTACCCCGCCGACACAGCTGACAGATACCGAAGCGATGCTGGATATGCCACGGCTGCGCCGTTACCGCCAGGAACGTCTGCGTGAACAAATCAAACTGCACAATCTGGGCGGTGTACTGTTGACTGATCCGCTGTCGATCCGTTATGCCACCGGGGTGCGTAATTGTGCCCTGTTTCAGACCCATATCCATGCCGGCTATCTGTTTGTACCGGCGGAAGGGCCGGTGGTGTATTTCGATTCATCCCCGGGCCGCTATACCGGCAGTCAGCTGGAAACCATTGATGTGATCCGTGATGACCTGTTACCGGTCAGCTATATGTTTGCCGGCAGCCGACATGAAGAATGGTGCCGTAAATGGGCCCTGCAGATTAAAGAGCTGATGGACCAGTACGGTGGCGGTAACCCGCGTATTGGTCTGGAAAAGGCTGGCACGGAAGGCACCATTGCCTTTCAGAGTGTCGGGCTGGAGGTGCTGGATGCCGGTGCGCCGCTGGCCATGGCGCGGAAGATCAAAAGCGCCGAAGAGATCCTCTGCATGAACCAGACCATCGCCGTGGCGGAAGACGGCATGACCCGCATGCGTAATGCGCTGGTCAATGGCATCACTGAAGTGCAGTTGTGGTCGCATATGTGGCAGGCGAACATTGAAGGGGGCGGTGAATGGATTGAATACCGCCTGCTGGCCTCCGGTGAACGTACCAACCCCTGGCAGCAGGAAGCCGGTTCGCGGATGATCCGCGCCGGTGATCTGGTGTGTTTCGACTGCGGCATGATCGGCCCGTTTGGCTACGGTGCTGATATATCCCGGGCGTTCCACTGCGGGCCGGGCAAGCCCACTGATCATCAGCGCATGCTCTATACCCAGGCATGGGAAGAGATTCAGCACAACACTGAACTGATGCAGCCGGGGGCGGACTTCAACGACATTATCGCCAACCGCTATATTCAGCCGGAAGCCATTGGTCAGCAGACCTATCCGGCCCTGTGCCATGGTCTGGGCATGGGGGATGAGTGGCCGGTGGTCTACTACCCGGCGGATGAGCAATTTCATTTCGACGGCCAGCTTGAAGCCGGCATGGTGATCTGCGTGGAAAGCTACGTCGGTGAAATCGGCGGCAACGAAGGCATCAAACTGGAAAATCAGGTGCTGGTGACCGAATCCGGCCCGATCACCCTGTCCCGCTATCCGTTTGAAGACGGCCTGCTGAACCGCGAATTCTGAACCCGCTGAGGATGTTGTAATGAAAAAGATTTATACCTACGGCGGCGAATTCGGTCTGCGTAACTGGACCGCCGCCGATCTGACTGCTCACAAGGGAGGCGCGAAGCTGACACAGGTGACCGCTGTGAATGCTGAAGAAGCGGCCGCCGCTGAAGCCGCCGGCATCGATATGATCAGCATTATTGCTGATGACCTGGCAGTGACCCGTGCCGCTGCACCGCACACCTTTATTACCGCGGCGCTGCAACTGACGGATTACTATCAGGAAGAAGCAGTGATTAACGGTGCTTTTAAGGCAATGGAAGGGGGCGGATGCGGTTTATACCATCCGTAATCTGGAGATGGTCAGTAAACTTGCCAGCTTCGATATGCCGGTAATGGGTCATGCGGGGCTGATTCCCCGTAAATCCACTTGGATCGGTGGCCTGCGCGCCTTTGGCCGCACTGCGGAAGAAGCCATGGAGTTGTATCGGCAGTTTAAACGGCTGGAAGACGCCGGAGCCTGGGCAGTCGAGGTAGAAGTAGTACCGACAGAAGTACTGGCGGCCATCAACATGAAAACCAAGCTGGTGACCACCTCTATCGGGGCCGGCTCCGGCGGGATGTGATGTTCCTGTTTACCGATGACATCGTCGGTGAAACGGAAAATCCGCCACGGCATGTACGTAGTTACCGTAACTTCTTTGAGATCCGCGAACAGATGCGCCGTGAACGGATTGCCGCCCTGAAGGAATTCCGGGCGGATGTGGAAGAAGGGGCATTCCGGGGATTGCCGAATCCGTGGAGATGAATGCCGTTGAACTGGATAAGTTCCTTGAGGAACTGGATAAACAGCCCTAACCGGCTGTTTTTCCACAGGCATTAAAATGGCCACCGACTGGGATGAAACCGCTGGGTATTATGTCGATTTCCGATATAATCCCAGCATGCAAACATCTCTGGAAAAAGACCAAGGCGGAACTTGCCGCTGAACTGCTGGAAGCAGCCATTATCAGCTGTGATCTGGAACCGGGTTCTGTGATGACAGAAACTGAGGTCAGCGAATACCTGGACCTGGGGCGAACCCCGGTCCGCGAAGCACTGACCCGGCTGGCCAATGAAAATCTGGTACGCCTCTCCCGTGCCGGCGTCGTTATTCCTGAACTTAACCCCATGACCATGCTGAAGCTGCTGGAACCCCGCAGCATGATGGAACGGCTGTGCATCGAAAAAGCCATCGAGCGTATGGTGGATGAAGACCGCGCCCGAATTACACCGGTGATTGATGCCCTGCAGGCGCTGGATAACGGTGACCGCAAAGGCTTTATGGCCCAGTTGCGGGAAATCCATAATATTCTGGCGGACTCTTCCAAGAACGAATTTATCCTCGACTCAATCAAGTCGACCCAGGGCTTGTCCCGGCGTTTTTGGTATTACTATGCCACCGATGAGGATCAGGCCTACTGTACTGATCTCTATGTACGTCAGTTGCAGGCTCTGCTCAGTGGCGACGAAACCACTTCAATGGCCTGCTCGGCCGAGCTGATGCAGTATTTGCAGAACTTCGCCCGCCAGCAGCTGGAACAGTTTCGCTGAGAGTCGGTTTACAAGTTCTTCAATTCACAAGAACGTCAGGTGGAAATGATCTGAAACGGCCTGCGGGTACTGGGTATCCCGTCACTGTTTGACCGGCTGTTTTGCACGGCTCATGAACCTGATCAGAGAACGATTTCGATGCCCTGCTCCTACAACACGGAGCAGAGCATCTCAGCCATTAAACACATATTGCTCAGTGATAACGGTCAGGCAATGCCGGACTATCGGTTGGCTGGGTGTGTCCAGCTGTATTGTTTAAAAGCGTCATCCGGTTCTGTACCTGCCAGAGCATTGGTGAAGTTCGAGATTAATTTTGCTGCTAAGCCTGTCAACACTTCTAACGCTTGCTGCTTTGAATAACCGGCACTGAGAAAGCTTTCAAGCTTTTCGTTGCCGATATGTCCGCGGTCATTTAACAGATTTTTAGTGAACTCATGCAGTACCTGTAATTTAGGATCAGGAAGGGGATTACCTTCTCTCAGTGCCTCGATCACTTCTTCGGGCATATTGGCGTGATGCATCATCCAGGTATGTCCGGGGATGCAATAGTGGCAGTTGTTTTCATAGTTTGCCGTCATGAATACCACTTGCTGTTCCAGCGGTGAAAATGAACTTTCTTTCATAAACAGGCCGAAGGCTGAGTTGTAAATCTCATAAGTGATCGGGGCTTCAGCCAGTATTCTGTGAAGGTTAGGCACTAACCCCATCGATTTTGTGATTGTGCAATTAACTGCTGTGATTTTTCCGGCGCAGTTTCGGTGGTGTGATACGTAAACATTATGCATCTCCGGGCAGGGTGTGTATTTTTAATCTATATAAATCAATAAAAAGCGTTGTACGGGGCTACTTTCAGCTTACCGGCGTGCTTCAACGATGATGGCGATAACTTCACTGTTGCCGGTATTGGTGACCTGATGTGTCCATGCTTCGTGCCACATCGTATGGCCGTCAGGTACGCTGATATTGAGCGTCTGATCACCTTCGGTAATCGTTAAGTGGCCACCTTTCAGGAAATATACGGTTTCATCCTGATGATGGTGTTGAGCATCGGCTTCACCGGGTTGCAAAACCATCTTTAAAACCAGAACCGAGTCATTTTCCAGTAACAGCGTGTACTGTTCCGGTGAAGCAATGTGCGCGGGCTTATCTTCGGCGAACGTCAGTGCAGCCACCGTCAGAAGTGCACCTGTAAATAAACCTTTCGTTAAAGGTAAGAGGCTATTCAACATAGTGTTTTCCTGTGGTCAAAACTGGTCAGCGATATGTCTTGAGAACAGTGAGAAATACTTTTCAGACTCAAAGTTTTTCATGACGTCAAAGCATGCGAACGTAGGTAATGCCGTCATTCCAAAAAGCGGAAATTCATGTGGACAGGAAAGAACAGATCATCCACGCTTTTGCCCTGAAACAGATATTCATCCGGATCATTGAACGACTCTTCAGGGGCGTTAAAAGTAAGAGAAAGCATGTATTTCTTGTCTTTGAGCATGCCGCCTGCGCCATAGTTTTCTTTTGGCCGGTCACTGTGACGCCCGTCACCTTCACATAACGTACCGCTCATGCCCGCGGTGTAGATTTCGTCCATGTATTTTTGAATGTCCATGGAACGCTCATCCAGTTAACAGGGGATTGCACAATAATTGTGTCGGCCCATAAATGATTTTCCAGTTCCTGATCAACATCCCAGCCGGCGCTGATATCAACAACGCGGGTATGATGGCCTTTGCTGTGCAGGATCTCTTCAGCTAGCCGGACTAAAGCACTGTTTAAAGAGCCTTCGGCAAAGGGGTAAGGGTGATGGGCGTTGATTATCAGAATATTACTCATGTGTGCATCCGTTATTGTCAGTGGTAAGTACAAGAATGAGGTATATTTTGGTAACCTGGTTTATCTTTTCAATTAGTTTACTTTTGGTAACCACTGGTTAAAGTGATGGGTTTATATGGAAAGCTACGTAAAAACAGACAGTTATGGTAAGAAAAAGTTTTTAATGCTTGCCTTGAACCCTGCGCTATTGAAAAGGGATGCGGCTTATCGGCGGGAAATGGACAGGATCAATCATTTATCATCTTAAAGACGGGCCTGTGCGCTTTAATGATCTGACCCGAATGCTGGGGGCGCCAGTAAGAAAATCATCGACCAGCGACTGAAAGAGCTGGAATCAAGGGAATGGTCATCCGGACGGTTATCAATGACCGGCCGGTCGCGGTGACTTATGAACTTACAGAGTTTGGTAACAGCGCTCTGAAGATATTAGATGATCTTCGAATCTGGTCGGAAAGGCATGATATCGGGTAAGGGCTAACCTGACGTCAGAATACCCGGCATGCAGGTCCGGGCATTTTTGTTCAGGGAATTCAATCTGCTGGCAAAGATTCTGTTATCTGAAAAGCAGTTTAAGCTGCTCCACAACCCACATGTGTAACTGGCTGTGATTAGACCGGCTGTGCCATGCAGCAACCACTTCAAATTTAGGGGTCTTGTTGTCCAGGTGCAACGGGATAACCTTTTCATTCGGCAAGAGTCTGGATGGATAAAATGCAATGACATCCGTGGCCGCCATAATATCCGGTGCAGCAGAAAAGCTGGGAACAGACATGACAATGTTTCTTTTCAGCCCCTGCATGGCGAACCATTCATCGTGTGATCCCCTCAGGTTTGCACGTGAAGGGGAGATGATCAGTTGGGGAGTCCGGCAACATCAGCCAGAGTTAATTGCCGGTCTTTCAGGGAGAGTTTTCCCGGCAATACACACATGCTGCTCTTCAAACAATAATTTATACGGCAGGTTATCAGGAATAAAGCTCGGGAAGGTGAGTGCTAAATCAATTTCACCGGAGGCCATTAAGCTGTTGAGATTATCCGACTCAAAATCCCTCACGATAACTTTCAGTTCCGGTGCTGAACGGCGGATTACTTCTAATAACTGGGGCAGAATCGCCTGAATTGCATAATCGGTCGCGCTGATACTGAATACACCCGTATAAGTAGCGGGGTTAAAGGTTTCAGGGGTCAGTAATGATTCAATGTCCTGCAAAATACCGTTGACCTTACCGCCCAGTTGCTCAGCGATCGGGGTCGGCACCATCTGATTTCCCTGACGCACAAAAAGCCGGTCATTAAACGTATCTCTCAACTTACGTAACTGTTCACTGATAGCCTGTTGCGTAAGCCCCATCTTTCAGCGACGCGGGATAAATTCCGTTCCTGCAGGAGTAATTCCAGTATCCGCAGTTGCTTAAGGTCCAGCCGACTTACACCATTCATAATTGTAGCCTTAACAATGACAAGTTGTTTCTAATTGTATCCATGTCTCTCTACTATTCCCACCATCTCGAAACCCAGTTAAATCCGGTTTTGTCCGAATACGGCCCCGGAGTTTTTCAACTAACGACCTGGAGACAGATATGAATCAAGCGGTTACTCACTTTTCCCCACAGGATACTTACCAGCTGTTTATTGCCGGCGAATGGGTTGATAGCAGTACTGGCCGTACGATGGACAGTTTCAATCCTGCGACTGGTGAATTACTTACTCGCATACCTTTAGCGGATGCCAGTGACGTGGACGCAGCTGTTCAGGCAGCCAGGCAAGCTTTCCCGGTCTGGAAACGAACTTCTTCCGTTGAGCGTCAGAACGCACTGCTCAAAATAGCCGATATGCTTGAAGCAAAGAAAGATTACTTTGCTCACTTGGAAGCACTGGAAACAGGCAAACCTATCCGGGAAACAAGCGGTATTGATATTCCGTTAGCGATTGATCATTTCCGGTATTTTGCCGGTGTGATCCGCTCCCACAGCGACGAAGCGGTCATGATAGATGAGCAAACCATGAGCCTTGTTTTCAGTGAGCCGCTGGGGGTTGTTGGCCAGGTTATTCCCTGGAACTACCCATTGTTGATGGCAGCCTGGAAAATCGCGCCGGCCATCGCTACCGGAAATACGGTGGTAATTAAACCGTCTGAAATGACTTCGACCAGCCTGTTGGAACTGGCGAAAATCTTTCGGGCGGTGCTGCCTGCCGGAGTGGTGAACGTTATCACTGGCGTTGGCGCTGAGGCTGGCCAGGCTTTGCTGGATCACCCTGATATTGAAAAGCTCGCGTTCACCGGCTCAACCGGCATTGGCTACAACGTTGCCAAAGCGGCGGCGGATAAACTGATACCGGCAACTCTCGAGCTGGGGGCAAGTCAGCGAACATCGTATTTCCCGATGCGAACCGGGAAAAATCACTGGAAGGTGCTGCTTTATCCATTCTGCTAAATCAGGGGCAGGTATGTGAGTCCGGCGCCCGGCTGTTCGTTCACAAAAGTATTTTTGATCGCTTTGTTACGGAGCTGAAAGAGAAATTTGAGGCGGTAAGAGTGGGCGACCCGCTGAATCCGGATACTCAGATGGGCAGCCAGATCAGTGAAGCACAAATGAACCGCATTCTTGGCTATATCGAAATCGCTAAAAACGAAGGCGCAAAGATTCTGACGGGTGGCCGGCGGCGAAAAGCCCGGGCTGGAAAATGGTTTTTACATTGAACCGACCATTATCACCGATGCGAATAATTCGATGAAAGTTGCTCAGGAAGAAATTTTTGGACCAGTGGTTGTTGTTATTCCGTTTTCTTCTGAGGAAGAAGTGATCGCGATGGCAAACCAGTCAGATTATGGCCTGGCGGGCGGGGTCTGGACTCAGGATATCAACCGGGCATTACGTGTCGCGCAAGGCGTGGAAACCGGTCGGATCTGGGTGAATACCTATCACGAATTACCCGCGCATGCGCCGTTTGGCGGTTACAAAAATCCGGCATTGGGCGTGAGACCCATAAGTCGATGATTGAAGCTTATACACAAAAGAAAAATGTCTTTATCAGCCTTAGTGAAAAGCCGCTGGGACTTTTTAAACGTATAGCAGATTAAGTGATTACAGGAATACATGATGAAAAATGAAGCGTTATTCAGCGAAATTAATCTGGGGCCATACACCCTGAAAAACCGTGTTGTACTGCCACCCCTGACCCGGTCGCGTAGTACTCAGCCAGGCAATATTGCCAATGACCTGATGGCTGATTACTACGGACAGCGGGCTGGTGCCGGTTTTATGGTAACTGAAGGTACTCAGATTGAACCCCGGGGGCAGGGGTATGCCTGGACGCCAGGTATCCACTCACAGGATCAGATTGAAGGCTGGAAGAAAGTTACCCGGGAAGTACATGACAAGGGGGCATTATTTTTGCGCAGCTTTGGCATGTAGGGCGCGTTTCGCATACCTCACTGCAACCGGATAATGCCGCCCCGGTTGCACCATCAGCGATCCGTGCAGATGCGGTTAAAGTTTTCATTGAGACCGGGCCCGGTGAAGGTGCACTGGCTGACCCGAGTGAACCCCGTGCACTGACAACGGAAGAAGTAAAGAGCTGGTGCAGCTTTATGCACAGGCAGCACGTAATGCGATGGAAGCAGGTTTTGACGGTGTTGAACTGCACTGTGCCAATGGCTATCTGGTGAATCAGTTTATCTCTGAACACACCAATCAGCGGGACGATGAATACGGTGGCAGCCTTGAAAACCGTCTGCGCTTTCTTAAAGAAATTGTGACGGCTGTCTCTGACGTTGTTGGCAGTAACCGGTTGGGGGTGCGGTTCGCGCCACTGTTTGAAAGCACCGATGAAGACAGGGTGTATCTGGGGCTGGTTGAAAGCGATCCGCACACCACTTACATCGAGGCAATCAGGCTGTTGGATCAGGCGGGTATTGCTTATCTCTCGCTGGCTGAAGCTGACTGGGATAACGCCCCGGATCTTCCTGAAAACTTCTATCAGGAAGTTCGTGAAACCTTCAGTGGCCGCATTATGTATGCCGGAAAATATTCTGCCGATAAAGCCCTTCGGGTGCTGCAGGCAGGTAACGGCGATATTTTTGGCTTCGGTCGTCCGTTCATCGCGAATCCGGATTTACCGGAACGTATCCGCAATGAATGGCCCCTCAATGATGTGGATCCGGTAACCATGTATGGCGGTACCGACAAGGGGTATACGGATTATCCGGTATACCGGTCGTAAACCGGCAGGCCAGGGACGGCCTGGTTATCTTTTAAGACATCTGGCAGTAAACATTATGATGAATAGAAAACTGCAATCCTTTGATCCCAGTAATGGCAAGCTGCTGGGCGAAGTATCCGTAACCGGACCTGAAGCGCTGGAGCAGGTTATCGCCAATGCGAAAACTGCTGGGCAGTACTGGCGTCGCCTGCGGCCGCAGGCACGGCTGGACCTGGTAAAAGCCGCATTTACGCATCTCGAGCCACATATTCAGGAACTTGGTTTACTCCTGAGCCAGGAGATGGGTAAAGACCTCCGGCGTTCAGTTTCCGAAGTTGGCGGTTCTGTTTATTCCGCCGGTTTCGTCGCTGAACAGGCTTTTGAATCCCTGCAAAGCAAAAAGGTAAGCAGCAATACTGAACTGCAGTATCAGCCACTGGGAGTTGCTGCTGTTATTTCCCCTGGAACTACCCGGTGGCAATGGCTTGCAACCTGATTGTGCCGGCCCTGATCGCGGGCAACAGTGTGGTGTTTAAACCATCGGAAGAAACGCCGTTGATAGCACATGCATTCTGCGAGCTGTTAAACGAAATCCTGCCTGATGACGTATTGCAGATTGTCCATGGTGACGGGGAGACCGGTAAAGCGCTCGTTGAAAGTGCTGTCGATCTGGTTGCGTTTACCGGTTCGATGGCAGCCGGAAAGGACATCATGTCACGGGCGTCGGGCGGTTTAAAAGATTGATCATGGAGCTTGGCGGCAATGATCCGATGATCGTTATGAAAGACGCCAATATCGAAGCGGCGGCATATTTTGCTGTCGGAAGCAGTCTGGAAAACACCGGTCAGATGTGTACTTCGACCGAGCGGATTTATGTGGATGAAGCGATCGCTGAAGAGTTTGAGAACCGGGTTGTTCAGATTGCGTCTGAATTCCGGGCCGGCGCCTGGAATGAGAGTAATGTTCAGATCGGACCGGTGATTAATAAAAACAGCACCGCAAAATTATGACGCATATCCGGGATGCTGTGGATCAGGGAGCACAGCTGCGTTTAGGTGAGCTGCATCAGTCACCGCCGTTTATCCGGCCAACGGTGCTGACAGATATCAGGCCGCAGATGCTGGTTGAGAAAGAAGAAACATTCGGACCTGTGATTGCTATCAGCCGTTTCAGTAAACCTGAAGAAGCGATTAACCGGGCGAATAACTCTGTCTACGGGTTAGGCGCTGTGGTGTTTGGCGAGGCGGGTGCGCAGGCGGTTGCTGACCAGTTGGAAGCCGGCATGGTGGCTATTAATCAGGGTGTCGGTGGCAGTGGTGAAAGCCCGTGGGTCGGTGCGAAACAAAGCGGTTACGGTTATCACGGATCACCTGCCGGCCATCAGCAATTCGCCCAGATCAGAGTTTTGAGTCATTAACAAACAGGTGAAAGCATGGTTACAGATAACTTTTACGTCGTCGCTAAGGAACCCGGGGCTGAGCACCCGGCGTTACCTACCTGGGCAAACCGGGACGTCAATCCTGTGCAGTTGGCAGAAAAGGCTGACTGGGAGATTACCCGTACAGATGTTCCTGCTGTACCGGGAGCGTTTCAACTGCATAACGTCTTGAGCAAAGAAGAATGTGAACGCTTTATACAGCTAACTGAATCTCTAGGGTATCTGGAGGACGCCGCTGTTTCACTGCCCCGTCAGGTCCGGCATAACCACAATGTAACCTGGGTCGTGGATGAACTGACGGACGGCATATTGTGGCAGCGGGTTCACACCTTAATGGGAGATCCCGGTAATGTATTTTCAGGTAAAAAGCCGGTGGGTATAAATGCCCGCTTCCGCTTTTATCGCTATGAAAAAGGTGACTATTTCAAGCGGCATACCGATGGCGACTGGCCCGGCAGCCGGGTGGTGAATAACCAGCTTCTGCATGACGCTTACCCGGACCGGTGGAGCCGGATGACGTTCCTTATTTTACTGAGTGAAGATTTTGAGGGCGGCGCTACCCAGTTCTGGGTCAGAAATCATGACTATTTAAACCCTGAAACCCACAGTAAGAAAACTGAACGGATTGATATCCGCACACCCGCGGGCAGTGTGCTTTGTTTCCCCACGGAAGTCATCCACTGCACTGTTTGCACGGTTCCGAGGAAATTTTACAGGGATCAAAATACATTATCCGTACAGATGTTTTGTTTGAAATATGACTCTCAGATTTTTGATTGCTGGTACGAAGAGACGTATCGCTACCGATAAAAATAGATTGAAAATAAGGAAACTGATATGAAGCTGAAAGCAATTATTTTAACTGTCGGGCTGGCTCTTTATTCGGGGTGTTTGCTCAGGAAAAATATCTTCGCAGACCCTGATCGGTTTTGCAGATATCTTAACTGATCATAAGGACTTAAACGCTGAAACGATGCTTCCGGTTCCTGAGTGGCCTGAAGAAATGAAAGTTGCAGGTGATTTGAGACACTGGGAGCAGGTCGTTTTTCAGGGTAATGAACTTGTTGGGGTTGTGTGGCTGTCAATGCCGGGAACTCTGAAACTGGAAGACTATCCATTTGATCAGATGGTTTTAGTCTTGGAAGGTTCAGTAACCTTAGAGCCGATGGAAGGAGATGTAAGAACCTTCAAAAGGCGATGTGTTCTTTATGCCGAAGGGATTTGACGGAATCTGGGATATGAAGGAACAATATAAAGAACTGATTCTGGTAGAAAAGCAGGCATGGGCTGCAATGACCTCAGCCGAATGACTGTAAAGTATCGGTAGTCTGGTCGGTGCAATAGTGTTGGCTTTCTCTGTAGCGAACTATGCTGTAAGTATTCAGTTAGCAAAGCTCGCAGGTGAGGACCATGCTGCAACAACGTATTTTCCAGATTTTGCTGGCCTGCGCCTTACTGGTGCTGGCCGGCTGTACCGCAACGGGCACAACCTCGGCAGATAAACGTGCCACCATCGAACAGATGCACGATCAGGTGCTGAGGGATATTTATGCCGTTAGCCCGCAAGCCCGCTCTCATGTGTCTTCTTCACCGGGATATGCCGTATTTAGTAATACTCAGCTGAAAATATTTCTGGTGGCTGCCGGTGGTGGCTTTGGGGTGGCAAAATCCGGCGGGCGGCCCACCTATATGAAAATGGGGAAGCCGGTGTTGGTGTCGGGTTGGGGGTGAAGGATTTCCGGGCCCTGTTTGTTTTCCATACCGCTAAAGCCTACCGGGATTTTGTTGAAAAGGGCTTTGTGTTCAGTGCCGAGGCGGATGCCGCAGCAAAAGCTTCTTACACCGGTGGGCAGGCTGGTGGAGGTATTCCTTTGGGGACATGACCCTCTATCAGGTGACGGATACCGGGCTGGCATTACAGGCCACCCTGAAGGGCACTAAGTTCTGGCGGGATCCTGAGCTTAACTGAGCCAGATACCCATTGTGCACACCGGTTCAGTCAGGGTAATGCCTGTTCCTGCAGAAACTGCAGGCAATGGCGGGCGCATATCCGGTCTCTGCCGTGGCTGGTGAGTTTGGCATACAGGCCGCTCTCCAGCGTCAGATAGTCAGCGGATAACGCCACCAGTGCGCCGCTTTCCAGATAGCGCTCGACCAGTCCCCGCCAGCCCATCGCGATACCTTTACCGGCGGTGGCAGCTTCCAGTAAGTAAACGTAGTTATCGAATCCGGTGAAGTTAGGTTCGCAGGATTGTTGCTGATGCTCAAACCAGTTTTCCCAGGTAGACCAGCCCATATTGCGTTTGGTGAGTTTTAAAAACGGCAGTACCTGCCAGTGGCTGAGATCTTCCTGCAATGTGTCTTCGTGTTCTCTGGCAAAGGCCGGGGAGCACACCGGCATCAGGGCTTCATGAAAGACCCGGGTAGCATTTTCCTGATCAGCCGCGCTGACCTGATAACTGAAATAGACATCAATCTGCGGGTCGAATGACGCTGCCAGCGCGTCGTATTCGTAAGTCATGATGCGGATCTGGGTCTGTTCACCGACGGCCTGTTGCAGGCTGGCAAAACGGGGCATCAGAAACAGGTGGGAAATTTCATGGGTGCAGGCAATTGTCAGCTGTTCATGCTCTGCTGTTTTGGCAATGTCAGTGGCGGCCTGTTGGATCTGATTGAGGCTGTCCACCACTACCCGGTAAAAGTATTCCCCTGTTCAGTCAGGCTGAGTTTTTGTTTCTGACGTTCAAATAAGCGTACTTCCAGACGGGACTCAAGCCCCGCCACATGGCGGCTGATGGCGGACTGTGAGGTGTATAGCTCCTGCGCTGCATGGCTGAAATTACAGTGTCTGGCGGCCGATTCAAAGGCCACTAAGGCACTGGTGGAGGGAATTCTGTAGCGCTGTCTGGTCATATCAAATCCGGTATCAAAGGTCTCACAAATCGGCAATTTTCGCCGGGGAAGTCTTCGGTTACATTTTCAATATGTTCAGAAAATAGCCTATCGGGGGATATGGAAATACACAACTCTCTTGAAAATATAAGCGCTTCTGAAATTCAGAACCGCTTTGTAAACGATGGAATTGTTTTCCCCTGCGCCTGATGAGTACCGAACAGGCTGCTGGCTATGCCAGTCAGTATTACCACTTCCAGCAACAGGCAATACAACGGTTTGGCAGTGAAATTTATATCAAACCCCATCTGGTCGCCCCGTGGATTTATGAAATAGCCCGCCAGCGAGCATTGCTTGACCGGGTGGCAGCGCTGCTCGGCGATGAAATTCTGCTCTGGTCGTCGGATATTTTTAACAAACCCGCCGGCAGCGATAAACGGGTGGGGTTTCATCAGGATTCGCCGTACTGGGGACTGAGCCCGGAGGACGGGCTGGTCAGTGTCTGGATTGCGCTGACCAGCAGCCAGCCGGAGAGCGGCTGCATGCAGGTGATTCGCCAGACCCACAATATAGGGCTGTTACCCCATAGAAAAACCTATGCGCCAGACAATATGCTCAGCGTCGGCCAGGAAGTGGAATATGACTGTGATTCTGCCCTGGTGACCGATGTTGCACTGCAGCCCGGAGAATATTCGATCCATCATTTCAATCTGATTCACGGCGGCCAGCCGAACAGCAGCACACAGGACCGTATCGGTTTGGTATTCAGGTTTATCCGTCCGGGAATGGTACAGAGTCAGGGGCCGGATTCGGCCACCCTGATGAGAGGCAATAACAGTGGTGGCTATCAGTTGGAAACGCCGCCGGCAACGGAACTGGGTGAACCGGAAATGGCACAACTGCGGCGGGTGTTTGCTGAAAGCCCCAGTGGCTTTGGCGGCCAGATGCTGGCCTGACAGAGAATAAAAATAAGGAGTCTGAATATGAAACCGGAAAAGTGGTCTGACCCGAGCAATAAGCTGTTTCCCCATCAGGTGGGATTTACGGCGCCGCCAATGGACTTTGACGCGGCCCCAACGGACTTTTGCGCATCAGCCCGGAGACTGTCGGTGTCCATGGCCGGTTACTCCATGCGCCGGGCTATGGCCACCAGCTGAGCCAGCGACAGGATAACTTCAGCCTGCTGGAAGAGTTCGTGCACTGTATGTCTAACAGCGGTGCGGACGTGGTGGGACAGGTGGGCAGCAACTGGGTGCATTGCACCGGCACCACACCGGCGGATATTCGCGCTTACTGTGACCGTATCAGCGATACCTATGAGACACCGTTCCACATGGCCGGAATGTGTCTGGTGGAAGGGCTTCGTGAGCTGAATGCCGAGAAGATTGCCATCAACGTGGTGTATTACTGGCCGGACTGGCGGGACGGTATCGTCGGTTTTCTCAAACAGGCCGGTTTCGATGTGGTTTATTCCGGCAACTTTGTGGATCAGGGATTTTATGAAACCCAGCAGGAAGTGAATGATCACACCTGGATTTTCCCCGGTGATCTGGCTTCCCGCTCGATGAACTATGTGGCCGAACAGGCACCGGACGCTGATGCCGTTGTGGTCATCGGTATGCCCAACTGGCGACGGGCGGATGGCCTGCCCCAGCGCACCGTCAGCCTTGCCCGGGATCTGGAAGCGGAGATTGGTAAGCCTATTGTGTCCTCCGACTTCGCCCTTTACTGGCGCATCATGAAAACCCTCGGCATTGCCCCGGTTGGCTCGCAGGGACAACTGCTCAGCCGCTTACAGACAGGAGAATAATAATGAATAAGATTCTGGCTCTGTGGGAATTCCCCGCTCAACTTCTACAGCATTCGAGTGGATGATGCGTCAGCGGGGGATATGCAGTGTTATCACGAACCGTTTGGCGAGGCCTGGTATCAGGGTGAAGACCCTATGTGGCCAAGGCTGCAGGCGGACAGCAAGCGTACCCCGGGCTGACACTGGAAGGCACCTGGGAAGAGCTGCAGGCAGCGGCAGCCAAAGGCCCTGTATTCATTAAAGACTTCCCACACCACATTGATCATATGTGGGATGATGCCATGCTGGATAAATTTACCCACAGCTTCCTGATCCGGGACCCGGCTAAAACCGTCACCTCGGTGATTGGCCGCTGGCCGGATGTGCACCTGATCGAGCTGGGGTTTGTGGAACAGCGCCGGCTGTTTGATTACCTGTGTGACCGGGACGGCACCCCACCACCGGTGGTGGACAGCGACGACCTGCTGGAAGACCCGCACAACATGGTTGAACGCTGGAGTAATGCGGTGGGCATTCCCTTTATGCCTGAATCCCTCAGTTGGGAGCCGGGAGCGCGGGATGAAGTCAGCTGGTGGGATGGCGGTTCCTTCCACGCCAATTTGCGGGATTCCGATGGCCTGAAGCCTCAGGTACGCAAGTATGTGGATATCTCAGAAGCCTCTAACCACGCACGGCGAATGTATGACCTTTGCCTGCCTCATTATGAACATCTGTATCAGCACCGGCTGACACTGACAGACTGACAGGAGGTGATGTATGGCGCTGTTAAATCCTGTACAGATAATACAATCGGATGATCAGACACCACCGGCGTTGTCGGTCACCGGCGGGAACCTGAATCATCTGGACCGGCTGGAATCAGAAAGCATCCACATTATCCGCGAGGTGGTGGCGGAGTTCCGTAATCCGGTTCTGCTGTACTCCATCGGTAAGGATTCCGCCGTGCTGTTGCACTTGGCGATGAAAGCTTTGCTCCGGGCAAACTGCCGTTTCCCCTGCTGCATGTGGATACCCAGTGGAAATTTCGGGAAATGATCGAATACCGGGATGCAATCGCCAAACGCCTGGATCTGGATATGCGTGTGCATACCAACCCGGATGGTGCCGGAAAAATCAGCCCTTTCAGCCATGGCTCTCAGGTCCACACTGACATTATGAAAACCGCGGCCCTGAAGCAGGCGCTGGATAAGTACGGCTTTGATGCCGCCTTTGGAGGCGCCCGGCGGGACGAAGAAAATCCAGGGCCAAAGAGCGGGTGTTGTCCTTCCGCAGTAAAGCCCACCGCTGGGACCCGAAAACCAGCGCCCGGAACTGTGGAATCTGTATAACCCCAGAGTGTTGCCGGGGAGAGTGTCAGGGCATTTCCGTTATCGAACTGGACGGAGCTGGATATCTGGCAGTACATCCACCGGGAAAATATTCCGCTGGTACCGCTGTATTTTGCAGCGATCCGTCCGGTGGTTGAGCGGGACGGCATGCTGATCATGCGGGATGACGAACGTATGGAATTGTTACCCGGCGAGCAGGTGACAGAAAAGCAGGTGCGCTTCCGTACGCTGGGCTGTTACCCGCTGACCGCTGCGGTGGAGTCAGATGCAACGGATGTAGAGGCCATTATTCTCGAATTACTTCAAAGCCGGCAGTCGGAGCGGCAGGGCCGGGTGATCGATCAGGATCAGGTTGGCTCCATGGAAAAGAAAAAGCAGGAAGGTTATTTCTGAGCCGGTGTACAGCGACCACTGAACCCACGTATTAGCAAGAAAAGGGTGAGCAGGATGTTAGCGATTAAAGACGTTGCAGACTATCTGCAACAACAGGGTGAAAAAGATCAGTTGCGGTTTTTAACCTGCGGTTCCGTGGATGATGGTAAGTCCACCTTACTTGGGCGGCTGCTGTACGACTCAAGTCCATTTTTGAAGATCAGCTGGATGCCACCGCCGAGGAAAGCCGCCGCTTTGGCACCCAGGGAGGCGAAGTGGATCTGGCCCTGCTGGTGGACGGTCTGCAGGCGGAGCGGGAACAGGGCATTACCATTGATGTAGCTTACCGTTTTTTGAGACCGATAAGCGTAAATTCATTGCTGCCGACACCCCCGGCCATGAACAGTACACCCGGAATATGGCCACCGGTGCCTCGACCTCTGAAGTCGCGGTTATTCTGGTGGATGCCCGTAAAGGCATGATGACCCAGACCCGGCGGCACAGCTTTATCGTGGCGCTGATGGGCATTCGCCACGTGATTCTGGCGGTAAATAAAATGGATCTGGTGGGCTATGACCAGGCCAGTTTTGATCATATCGTCACCGAATATCAGGAGTTCGCCCATGAAGTGGGCATCACCAGTATCGATTACATTCCCTCTCAGCCCTGGCCGGTGAAAACGTTTTTCAGTCTTCCGGGGCGATGCCCTGGTATACCGGCCCGGCACTGGTTGAAGTGCTGGAAAATATTGAGCTGGGTAAACTCAGCATCTGTAACGATCAGAGCGAAGCGGGCTTCCGTATGCCGGTTCAGTGGGTCAACCGCCCAGACTCAGGTTTCCGTGGCTTCAGCGGTACCGTGGTTGCCGGCAGTGCTCGGCTGGGCAGTAAGGTCAGTTCCAGTCTGTCCGGCCGGACTTCGCAGGTAAAAGCATTCTTGGCCCGGCGGGGAACAGACGCTGGCGGTCACCGGGCAGGCAATCACCCTTGAGCTGGAAGATGAAATTGATATCAGCCGGGGAGATGTCATTGCCGCCGCTGCAGCGCTGCCGGAAGTCACCGATCAGGTTGCCGCGCATCTGATCTGGATGGATGAAGAACCCATGTTGCCGGAGCGGAATTACCTGCTGCGCTTTGCAACGGACACCGCCGCCGGACGGGTGACCGACCTCAGTTACCGGGTTGATGTTAACTCTATGGAACAACTGGCAGCCCGCACTCTGGCGATGAACGAAGTGGGTTACTGCAAACTGGCGCTGGAAAAGCCGGTGGCGTTTGACCCTTACAACAAGAATGCCCGTACCGGAGCCTTTGTGTTAATCGACCGGGTCACCAATGCCACGGTTGGGGCCGGGGTCATTGATTATGCCCTGCGCCGGGCCAGCAATATTGAATGGCACCGCATGAATGTGGATCGACAGGCCCGGGCACAACTCAATGAACAGCGCCCCTGTGTGATCTGGTTTACGGGGCTTTCCGGGGCGGGAAAATCCACCATTGCGGATTGTCTGGAACAGAAGCTTTTCGCGTTACATAAACACACTTATCTGCTGGACGGCGATAACGTCCGTCACGGTCTGAATCAGGATCTGGGATTTACCGATGAAGCCCGGGTGGAAAACATTCGCCGGGTCTCAGAAGTCTCTAAACTGATGGTAGATGCCGGGCTGATTGTACTGGTGTCCTTTATTTCACCCTTCCGGGCGGAACGCCAGCTGGCACGGGAAAAGCTGGCCGCAGATGAGTTTATTGAAGTGTTTGTGGACACTTCACTGGAAATCTGTGAATCCCGGGATCCGAAAGGCCTGTATAAAAGGCCCGGGCGGGGAACTGAAAAACTTTACCGGTATTGATTCAGCGTATGAACGGCCGGAAAATCCGGAACTGATTCTCCACAGCGGTGAACATGACCCGGAAGCCCTGGCGGATCAGATCATTGATTATCTGAAACAGCAGCAGAGAATCTGATTTTCAGATAGGTGTAATTCAATATTTTCGTTGTACATAAAATGTACGGCGCAGGATATTGGCAACAGACAAGAGATTAAACATGCAGACAGATCATTTACTGGAACCTCTGAATACCGTGGCCCGACAGGCCGGCGCTGCCATTATGGCTGTCTACGCAGAGATGCTGGCGGATAACGGTTTTGAGGCGGATCTCAAGCAGGATGGTTCGCCGGTTACCCGGGCGGACCAGGCCGCAGAAGACCTGATTTTGCCGGTACTGGCGCAGGTCGCCCCGGAAATTACCGTGATCTCGGAAGAAAACGCCAGCAGCCACAGCATCAGCGCGCCACAGTGTTTCTTTCTGGTGGACCCGCTGGACGGCACTAAGGAATTCCTGAAAGGGGATGGCAAAGGCTCATTCACGGTGAATATCGCCCTGATTGAAAACGGCGTACCGGTGTTGGGTGTGGTGTATGCCCCGGCGCTGGACCGGCTGTTTTATGGCAATGAAAACGGTGCCTTTGAAGTCAGTGCCGCAGGCACACGGCGGCTACAGGTACGGGATATTCCGGCTGACGGAGCGGTGGCAGTCGCCAGTGTTTCCCACCGGGATCAGCAAACCAATGAGTGGTTACAGCAACAGCAGATTGAACACACAGTCGCGATTGGGTCGTCACTGAAGTTTTGTTTGCTGGCCGCTGGCGAAGCGGACGTCTATCCCCGTTTCGGGCCAACCATGGAATGGGATACCGGCGCCGGCGATGCGGTGCTGCGGGCTGCCGGAGGTTATGTGGATCTGCCGGAAGGCGGACCGTTCCCTTATGGCAAAGTTGAATACCGTAACGGTGCCTTTATTGCCGGAGGGCGTTTTCAAATGAAATAACTGTCTGCTCCCGGGGCAGAAAATAACAACAAAGCTGAGGGTCATGTGATGCAAATTTCTCTGCAAGACAAGCGGGTATTTATTACTGCCGGCGGTGCCGGTATGGGCCGGGCAACGGCGCTGGCTATGCACAAACTGGGTGCCACCGTCTTTACCTGTGATGTGGACGAAGCCGCGCTGGCGAGCCTCCCGGAAGGTATCACCACCTGGGTGTGTGATGTGTCGAAATCCGCCGAGCTGGACGCCATCTTCGATGAAATTCTGCCCGGTGGACTGGACATTATGGTGAACAATGCCGGGGTAACCGGCCCTACTAAACTGGTGGAAGATGTCACCGATCAGGAGTGGCGCGACTGTATGGCGGTGTGCATCGATGCTCAGTTTTACTGCACCCGCAGAGTGGTACCTGTATTTAAGAAACAGCAGCAGGGCGTCATCATTAATCTGGTCTCAGCCGCCGGCATTCTCGGCTACCCCACCCGGGCACCCTATGTGGCTGCCAAGTGGGCGGTGACCGGCTTCACTAAAACCCTGGCAATGGAGCTGGGGCCGGACAATATCCGGGTGAATGGTATTGTGCCGGGCAATGTTAACGGCGAGCGCATGGAACGGGTGATACACGCCCATGCTGAAGCGGACGATCTGGACCCGCAAGAAGTGCGCCGTATGTACGCCATCGGTACCTCTATGCAGTGTTACGTGGATCCGGAAGAAATCGCCGACACCATCTGCTTCCTTTGCTCTGACTACGGCCGGCATATCTCCGGTCAGATTGTCGGGGTGGATGGCCACACAGAAACCCTTTATCCCCGGTCGTAACGACCACCGTACCAATGTTTATACCCTGAATATGTGACAGCCCGGCGATAACTTTCCGGTTATCGCACGGCTTCACACGCCCTGAATACGGGAGGTGATATATGCAGTTAACGGAATATGATCAGTCGCTGCTGGCCGGTGAGCAGGGCAAGGCCCGGCAGGTAGCCATGAAACTGATGATCCGGGCCGCCGAAGTGAGTGGTGCTGATCATTTGGTGGATGTCAGTATGGCCCATGTGAACAGCTGTTTTTACAGTGGCCAGGTGGGGATCGACTTTGCAAAATTCCTGCTGGCGGAAGGTGGCCAGGTGGCTGTGCCGACACTGACTAATGTAGGGCTGATTGATCTGCTGCACCCTGATCTGCGGCCTAAAGAGGTCCATCCGGAAGAAGTGGCCGGTGCCCGGCAACTGATGGATATATACCGGCAACTGGGCTGTGAAGTGGTCTGGACCTGCGCGCCCTATCAGCTGAAGCAACGGCCGCAGGTGGGGATCAGATTGTGGGTTCTGAATCCAATGCCGTGGTGTTCTACAACTCCGTACTGGGTGCCCGGACCAATAAATATGGTGATTTTCTGGACATCTGTGCAGCGATGACCGGTCGCGCTCCTGCAGCAGGATTACACCTGACAGAAGCTCGCAAAGGGCAGTTACTGTTTCGTCTGCAGGGTGTGTCTGCAGCCCTGATGGCAGAGGATATTTTTATCATGTTTTAGGCGTGATACTCGGCCGGGAAGCCGGTACCCGGATTCCGGTGATTGACGGTTTACCTGCTGAAGTCAGTGAAGACCGCTTAAAAGCCATCAGTGCCGCCAGTGCCGCTGCCGGGGCTGTGAGTATGTTTCATGCGGTGGGTATCACCCCGGAAGCGGAGACGCTGGCAGAGGCGTTCCAGGTGGCTGAGTTTGATGACTCGGTCCCGGAAGCCTGCATTAATGTAACCCCGGCTATGCTGGTTCAGGCCCGGGATATGCTCACCAATACGGAATCCGCTGAATTGCGGGCGGTGTGTCTGGGTACTCCACATTTCTCTGTTTCTGAGTTTGCCCAACTGATGCCGCTGATTGAGGCACAGCAGGCAAAGCAGCCGGGTATCACCATCCATGAAGGTATCTGTTTTTACATCTCAACCAGCCGCTTCATTCTGGCTGAAATTGAACAGCAGGGCTGGGTTGAACAGCTGGAAGCCTTCGGCGTCACCATGGTGGTGGATACCTGCACATATTTCACTCCCATTGCTAAAGGCATTACCGGCGGGGTGATGACCAACTCCGGTAAATGGGCCTATTACGCACCGGGGATGCTGAAGGTACCGGTGGTCTTTGGCAGCATGGCTGAATGTGTGGAGTCTGCGGTACAGGGCCGCGTCTGGCGGGATGCTCATCTTTGGAAAGATGATTTGTGGAGCAGCAAATCAGCGGCACCGGGAAACGGGGGAATCGATGATGCAGTTACAGGGCAGAGTACTGAACGAAGGTGATGTAACAGCAGAACTGCTGATACTGGATGAGCCGCTGAGCTTCTGGGGCGGTTTCGATTCCGCCACAGGCCGGATCATTGATAAGCAACACCCCAGGAGGGGACGCAATTAACCGGTAAGCTGGTGGTGATGCCGGGTACCCGCGGGTCTTCCGGTACACCGGGGTATTAGGTGAGTCTTTGCGGTTAGGGACGGGGCCGGCGGGGCTGATTCTGAATAAGGCGGATATTAATGTGGTGGCGGCAACAGTAGTTGTGGCTGCTTTGTATGATTTGCATTGTCCGGTGGTGTTATTGGAGGCTGAGGCGTTTGGTTGTTTAGTGGCCAATCAGGTATGTACTGTTAATTCTGATGGGGTAGTGTCGTTTTAAGTTTTGGTTTTGGGAGAGGGGCTGATGGTTCAGCGTTTTTCTTTATTCGAGTGCTGAATTTTTATTTGAGATGATCTTTTTCGCTTATGCGACTCAAGACCTTTAAACGGCTAAAGCTTGTAAAGAGAGTTCTTAACAATCTAAAATAGCCCCACTGCTTCCCGGCTTCGCCGGGTTCCCTGCGTGTTTCGCCATTGAATGGCATCGCAGAAACAATAGTTTGCGCTGCTGATTTATTTTTGACTATTTTGCTTAATTTTTATTTCGGATAATCTTTTTCGACTTCGTCGAGTCAAGACCTTTAAACGGCTAAAGGTCTTAACAATCTAAAGGCCGCCCCACTGCTTGTCCGGCTTCGCCGGATGCCCTGCGCTTCTCATTTTAAAATGGATGCTGCGGAACTCGGCCGCTCCGCGTCCTCAGACAGTCCTCGCATTATTCCATTTTAAAACTCCGATGCTCGGCTGCACAGAAGGGAAGCGGGGTGCCAGCCTCAGGTATGTGCTTTGTGATGGGCAAAAGACAAGATCTGACTTCATTTATCATTACGGTAGCTTAAAATCGTTATCTGTTTTACTCGAATCTGTTCTTAAGTATAACGTTACAACAAGCTGCCTAGTGAGTGCTGTTACATTTGATTGCAGTTTCTCGCCGCCTCAGCAGGATTTATTGGGTTAGGTCAAATTGGGTTGTTAGGCTTAAAGTACATATTGTGGTTTTTCAAGTGCTTTAGTTTGGGCTAGCAATTCTTCATATTCAGGGTATTGATCAGAAATATACATGAGTATCAGCTGGGCACAGTCTTCTATATACGGCATTCGAGACTCTATTTCCCTGTATAAATCGATATCCTCTTTCTCTGAGTTTTCTAGAAATTCATCTACCAAATTATCGAAGTTACGAATCTTGAGTGCTAGCTGATGTAGGTTACGAATATGTTCAGCAGAAAGAAATCCAAACAAGCTTGCGTCTTCGGATACTCTTAACTTTCCATATTTAGCACGCTTTAGTCGACGTATTACTTCCCCATATTCTTCATATCTTCATCGAAATAGCGTATGGGGGCTAAAGTGTAGCTAAAATGAAAAGTAACACTAAGCAGCTCTCCTGCTAGAAGCCGGAGGTTCTCTTCTCGTCTATTTCTCTCTGCTAATTTTGAGATTCTTGAAGTCCAGTAGATGTTTATAACCGTTGCTAAAATCGCACCGATAGCAATCCCAAACGTAACATCAATAGTCAATAGATTCTCCTGAAACTCTAATTATGGATAAGTGAAGAGTAGAATAAGTGACGTGAGTTTTAAAAAAAATTGTTCTATAGAAGAAAAACGGAAGAGGGAAATCTGTTTGAACTACCCAAAAACAAATATTTTCAAGCCGCACTTACAGTACTTAACTCTTAATTACTCACGGGTACTTCATCCATCCCTATAGCTTGGAATATACAGCAGCAAAGTGTTTGATTGCCATAGGCTTTTAAGATGACTTTGACTTGTCGCAAGCAGTAGCGCCGTGCCGGTTGGCACGGTTTCATGCTTCCCTTCTGCGTAGCCGAGTATTGCAGCGAGTAACAGATCAGCCGGATGAATTGTTTGAGAGCGCGAAGCGGTCGAGTTTTCAGGAGGCCTGTTGCTCGCGAAACACGCAGGGAATCTGGCGAAGCCAGACAAGCGGTGGGGCGGCCTTTAGATTCTTAAGACCTTTAGCCGTTTAAAGGTCTTGAGTCGACGAAGTCGAAAAAGATCATCTGAAGAAAAGAATTATTACGTAAGTAATGAAGAACACATAACTCACAAAGCGTTTACCCAACAGTGAAAAGCAGACATAAAAAGCAGCCACTAAGGACTGCTTTCTACTATCAAAGAAAAATATCAAACATTATCCGGATGATCCGTCAGATCCCACTCATAGCCAATGGCATTCGGCTCTTCCAGACAAATCACCATATATAACAACGCCTCTTCGTCACTGCGGTTGATAATGCAGTGGTTCTGATCCGCCTGATAATACGCGGTATCGCCCTCTTCCATATCCCGGTTGTCGCTGCCGGAAATTACCGTCACCTTGCCCTTGTGGGCAGTAAGAATCTCCCGGGTGCCACGGAAATGGGGCTTGGAGTTCAGGGTAGCGGCAGGTGCCAGACGCAGGCGGTAGAACTCAGTGGTGGAATTCGGTGGCGTCAGCATTTGCACGAAACCGTTTTCATCGTCGCGCATGACGTTGTCGTCGGCGTCGTGGGGCACCACTTCAATACTTGGCTGGGTCCAGGGTTCTTCCACCAGTTCGGCAATGGATATATTCAGCGCCTGGGCGACCCGGCAGGTCACTGCCAGTGTCGGGTTGGCTTTACCCCGCTCGATCTGGCTCAGCATTGAACGGCTGACACCTGACTGCTCAGCCAGCTGTTCCAGCGTCCACTGATTATCTTTGCGGTATTGTTTGAGCCTGTCTGCCAGGCTTTTCAGGTTTATTTCCGACATCTTTCTTTTGCGCTGATTTACGAAGGAGCCCAATGCTACGCGTATTTGCGGATTTTTCCATATGTCGTTTTTAGGATATTAGAAAAAATCTTGCATATTGTACTTTCTTGAGTAAGTATGCAGGAAAATTTTCCAATATATGAGAAGTGGCGATGAAAGCACTGGTTAAATCGAAGGCAGAAGTAGGCCTTTGGATGGAACAGGTACCGATGCCTAAAATCGGTATTAACGATGTTCTGGTCAAAGTACAGCGTACGGCGATTTGCGGTACCGATGTGCATATCTATAACTGGGACGAATGGGCACAGAAAACCATTCCGGTTCCGATGACAATCGGCCATGAATTTGTGGGCGAAATTGTCGATGTAGGTTCCAACGTAGTGGATTTTTATCCTGGCCAGATCGTTTCCGGTGAAGGGCACGTGGTATGCGGCCGGTGCCGTAACTGTATGTCCGGTAAGCGTCACTTCTGTAATCACACGTCCGGTATCGGGGTAAACCGCACCGGTGCGTTCGCTGAGTATATTGCTGTGCCAATGGCGAACGTCTGGGTTCACCGCCCGGATATTGATAAAGACATCGCCGCTATATTCGATCCGTTTGGTAACGCAACCCACACTGCGCTGCAGTGGCCGTTACTGGGTGAGGACGTGCTGATCACCGGTGCCGGGCCTATCGGCTGTATGGCGGCAGCGGTCTGTAAACATGCCGGTGCCCGTAACATTGTAGTGACCGATCACAACCCGTTCCGTCTGGATCTGGCCCGCAAGCTGGGGGCTACTCGTCTGGTGAATATCATGGACGAGAAGCTGGATGATATTCAGAAAGAGCTGGGCATGGTGGAAGGTTTCGATGTGGGTCTGAAATGTCCGGCAGCCCGGCGGCACTGAACGACATGATCGCCAACATGAACCACGGCGGTAAGATTTCCGTTCTGGGTATTCCGAATCAGGATACCAACATCGACTGGAACCGGGTGATCTTCAGCATGCTGACGATTAAAGGTATTTACGGCCGTGAGATGTACGACACCTGGTACAAGATGTCCATGATGGTGGAAACCGGTCTGGATCTCAGCCAGGTCATTACGCACCGGATGCACTACACAGAATTTCAACAGGGCTTTGACGCAATGCTCAGCGGACAGGCAGGTAAAGTAATCCTGAACTGGGAGGATTAAACAATGCAGGCGAATACAAGACAACATTACGCCGATCAGTTAGCGGCGATTCGCGATGCGGGTTTATACAAGAATGAGCGTGTCATTGCCGGTGCACAGAATGCCAATGTGCCGCTGCAGGACGGTTCACAGGTACTGAACCTGTGTGCCAATAACTACCTGGGGCTGGCCCAGCATCCGGAAGTAAACCGGGCAGCCCGTGAAGGTCTGGAAGAGTTTGGTTACGGCATGGCGTCGGTTCGCTTTATCTGCGGCACCCAGACTATCCATAAGCAGCTGGAAGACAAACTGACTGATTTCCTGGGCACAGAAGATACTATTCTGTATCCGTCCTGTTTTGATGCTAACGGTGGTCTGTTTGAAACCATTTTGACCGCTGACGATGCGGTGATCTCAGATGCCCTGAACCACGCCAGTATCATCGACGGTGTGCGGCTGTGTAAGGCGAAGCGTTACCGCTACGCCAATAACAATATGCAGCAGCTGGAAGAAGCCCTGCAGCAGGCGGATGCTGACGGGGCACGGATCAAGCTGATCACCACCGACGGTGTGTTCTCAATGGACGGCTATGTGGCTCAGCTGGATAAAATCTGTGATCTGGCGGACAAGTACGGTGCGATGGTCCATGTGGATGATTGCCACGCCACCGGTTTTGTCGGCGAGAACGGTCGCGGCAGCCATGAGCACTGCGGTGTGATTGGCCGGATTGATATCCTCACCGGTACCTTGGGTAAAGCCCTGGGCGGTGCCAGTGGCGGTTATACCAGTGGCCGTAAGGAAATTGTCGAGTTGCTGCGTCAGCGCTCCCGTCCGTATCTGTTTTCCAATACGGTCGCGCCTCCGGTGGTTGCCGGTGCCATTAAAGCGCTGGATCTGGTCAGTGAGTCGGCGGATATCCGCGGTCAGCTGAAAGAGAATACCCAGTACTACCGTAAAAACTTAAAGAGGCCGGGTTTGAAATTCTGCCGGGCGACCATCCAATCGTACCGATCATGCTGTACGACGCGAAGGTAGCCGCTGAGTTTGCCGAACGGGCCCTGAAACATGGTATTTACGTGATTGCCTTCTCTTACCCGGTGGTACCGCAGGGTAAGGCCCGTATCCGGACGCAGGTATCTGCCGGCCACAGCCGCGAAGATATCGACCGGGTGCTGGATGCATTCCGTAAAGTAATGCAGGAAATGAACCTGTAATACGTAACGACTTTGGTCCCCTTTAGATCAGACTTTTTGTCCGATTTCCAAAGCAGCGCTGCTCTGCCCTAAAAGCCTTACCCCGGGCAGCGCGCACAGGTTATCCGGATTACCTGCCGGGTAACGAGCCTTGTGCCCTCGCGTTCTCCACCGTGAAGTAGCCTGAGCGGTGGAGGGCGCAATTTTTCATCGTATTCCTGAAAACTTTCTTCTCTTTCTAACTGAACCGTCCCCTGAATTCCTTAGGGGTTAATCCGGTGGTCTTTATAAAAATCTTGCGGAAGGCGCTGGTGTCTTCGTAACCGACCTGTTCGGCGATGGCTTCTATGGTATCGGCACTGGCTTCCAGCAGGTCACAGGCTTTCTGAATTCTCAGCCGTTGCAGGTACTGCATGGGTTTCAGGCCCGTAGCTTTGACAAAGCGGCGTAAGAAGGTCCGTTCACTCAGGTGGACCATCTCCGGTAAATCACTGATGCTGATATGTTCATGGAAGCAGGCTTGCAGATGGTGCTGGGTTTTCAGCACCAGCCGGTCACCGTGGTCCAGTTTGGGGTTAAAACTCTGGTAATAGCGCTGTTCCCGCGCGCCGGTATCAATGATCAGATACTTGCCCAACTGACGCATGATTTTTGGCTGGGTGAACTGGGCCACCAGTTCCAGCCCCAGATCCATCCAGGCCATCAGGCCGCCGGCGGTGATGATGTCGCCGTCGTTAATCAGAATCTTGTTGATATCCAGCTTTACCTGCGGGTAGTCAGTGGCAAAACGTTCTGCCAGATCCCAGTGGGTGGTGGCCGGTCGGCCATCGAGAATGCCACTGGCTGCCAGCAGAAAAGCCCCGCACAGACTGAACATACCACCGCGCCCTGACTGTGATGTTGTTGCATCCAACGGTTCAGATGGGCATCCGGTTGCAGGTGATATTTGCCTTCCAGACAGGGGGTCATGATCAGCACCTGCAAGTGGTGATCTTCATAACCGCCTCCGGCGATATCTTCCGGGGTGAGCAGAATCACTTCGAATTCCCGCTCAAAGCCGTTCTGCGCGCAGATCCGGTTGGCCAGCAGGAAGATTTCCCTGAGCCCCTGGACGGCAGACAGCATGGCCCCGGGGTAGTTAATGATGCCGATTTTGATCAGGGATTTATCCGCTAACTGTGAAGAATTAGCCATTTGTCAGTTTTAGCCTGTTTTGTGCCAGTTTTGACTTTAGTCTAGCGCCTTGTACCGGGCAATAATAGTCCCATATTCAGGGCGCCTTAAATCATTCCGGGACTTAACGCAGAACATCTTCTTTCAGAGGTACTGGCCAATGGCTAAAACAGCATTATTACTGATCGATTTTCAGAACGATTATTTCCGGGGCGGCAAATGGCAACTGGTTGGCACAGAAGCCGCCGCGGCACAGGGGCTAAATTACTGGCTGCCTTCCGTGACAAAGGCTTGCAGGTGGTGCACGTACGGCATGAGTTTCCAACCGATGATGCGCCGTTTTTCTGCCCGGTTCAGAAGGCGCACAGATTCACCCAAGTGTGGCCCCGCTGGCTGGTGAGCCGGTGGTCCTGAAGCAGCAGATCAACAGCTTCCGGGACACCGAACTGAAGCAGTTACTGGATGAGCAGGGCATTGAGCATCTGGTGATTGTCGGGGCGATGAGTCACATGTGTATTGATGCCGGTGCCCGGGCTGCTGCTGATTTTGGCTACGAAGTGTCGGTTGCCCATGATGCCTGCGCCACGCTGGATCTTAGCTTCGACGGCAAAACCGTCGCCGCGGCTGATGTGCACCATGCGTATATGTCGGCACTCAGTTTTGGTTATGGCCGGGTGGCCAGCACCGATGAGCTGCTTGCTGATCTGTAAGTCTGAGATTTTTGACGACGCTGCCTGCGAATGTGGGCGGCGTTTTCTGCGTTTTTGCCGTCACCGGCCGGAAACGGTCCGGTGAAAGCCTGTTTGATGTTTACTGTTATTTAACGAAGGAAGAAGTTATGAAAACTAATCATGTTCTGTTAGCGGCGGTACAGGCCGCCAGTGAAAACTGGAAAAATGCGTTTAACAGCGGCGATGCTGCCGGTTGTGCGGCCCAGTATGAAGCGAATGCGGTGATGCATGCCCGGCCGTTCGGCACCTTTACCGGCACAGAAGAAATCCAGGCGTTCTGGACCAAGCTGATTGCCGATGGTTTCAGTGATGTGGAGTACATCGAGCCGAAACTGGAAATGGTGGATGAAACCAGCATGCTGCTGACTTCCGGCTGGAAAATGAATAATGCCCACGGCGTGATTCACCGTGAACTGTGGGTGCTTCAGGATGACGGTACTGCGAAACTGCGTGAAGATGATTTCGAAGCGCAGGGCTGATAGCTGAATAAAAAGCCGGGAAATCCCGGCTTTTAATTGCAGCGTTTCGGATATCAGGCTTTGCCGTAGGCACAGCCTTCCGGGAATTGCCACTGATCATTGACGCAGAAGGTGCACTTGCCACTGACCCGTTTCAGGTGACCTGACTGACTGTCGTAGTGCAGATTACCCGCTTCCACTTCTGAATAGAGAGCATCGGCAACCAGTTCTTTGGGTTCATAATGGTGGCCCATCAGTACCTGCCAGGCGGCCGGGTTAATACTGTCTTTCAGGGTGTCGTCTTCGCCCTGCAGATCAATGGGGATGTAGCCCTTGTAGGTTTCCCGTTCAATCTTGTTAGCTTTTTCAGGGTCAGATAGTCACCGGGATATTCTGCTTTAAATGCCTCCCAGGCCTGTACTGAAAACCGTGACTGGTTATCGAAGTTACTGCCGTAAGAGAAATGTGGTGTGACGATGATCCGGGTTTTAACGGTTTTACCGTTCACCGGATAGCTGACATAGCGCTTACGCAGGCAGGTTTCTTTCATCAGGTCGAACACATCCCGCTGTTCGTCGGAGTCAGGCCGTTTGGTGGTCAGGTCGATACTGGCACTGAAGCTGTCCAGCCCGTCACAGAACATTTTCAGCGAACTGTTACTGACGATGATCAGTACTTCCGGCTGGCTCTGAATGAGCTGATCAAACATAAAGCGTTTTTCCGAGACACAGGTACTGGCAATCCGCTGCTGAGGGATATCGTATTTATCGCTCCAGCCAGGTGAAGCACAGCCGATCATGTCATGCATGCTGACATCTTCCCCACTTCCAGCGTGTCTTTGGGGATATCCATTCGCTGTTCAAGAATGTTCAGAATCGGCAGGATGCGCTGGTAATAACCCACCGCCTGGGCATAGAGCTGCATGTCGGTGTCTTTCGCCGGGTCTGTCTTAGCGGCGATGATGTCGCCTTTCTTAAAACTGTTAGATGCGAATACCACCGCCCGTTCTTCCGGTATCCAGCCTAGTTCGTAGACGGTTTCTTCGTCGTGGTCGTCATACTGTACCGGGATCTCCATCCAGCGGTGGTCCATGCCCCGGGCCGGGCGCTTTATCTTCCCGTCGGCACGGGCAATGATTTCGCTGCCGGGAATAATGCCCTTGCGCATGTATTCCAGATCGGTCCGTTCCTGAAACACACTGGCGTGGCGGTAGTAATAGGCATAGCTGCCATTGCGGTCAAACCAGGGGTAGGTAAAGTCTGCGCCGTTGTCGTAGGGTTTGAAGGCGCTCAGGTTGGGGTTAATACCAACCGTCATGATAGGGCTTTGCGGCAGCCCCGCAGGACTGCCGGCTGGATATATTCTGCACCCACGGCCTGTGCTAAATGGGTTTTTCATGAAACCGGCTGTTGTCCGTCTGAGGTGGCTGATCGCGGATAGCTTCAGGAAATTCTTCGTCCCAGTTAAAGAGGGAAAGGCCCGTAGGGTCTGATACCCTGCCAGAACCAGGCACAGCTGGTGCAGGATTTAACGGCGTCGACCAGTTCAACATCGGTCAGGGAATTCTGTTGCTCATAAGTGACATCCTTTGTTCTTATTTTCGTACAGCTCTTGGCCCTTCTTTTGTAGCAGAAAATGAACAAAAATATGTGCTGCATGGCCAGTTTGAGCAGAAAACCCCTGAACCCTGAGATGGTTTTAGCTTTATGGCTGCATGGCGTCGTTAACCGGCTGGCTGTCGACGAACTGTTCAAAACCGATGATTTTCTGATCCTTCAGTGTCCACAGGTGGCTGACCCGGGCGCGGAAAGCTTTGCCAGTTTTGTTAAAGGTTCCGGAATAGGTGCCATAGGCCATGACCTTGTCACCGGAGGCAACATAGCCTTCTACGGTGAAACGGTAGTCGGTCCACTCGCTTTCCAGTTGCTGAAAAACCTTGGCAATGTTGCTGAATCCTACATAGGTGCCCGCATAGGGAAAGCCAGCTGCTTCTGTCCAGACAACATCGTCTGCCAGATAGCGTTGCAGGTTAATGGCGTTTTCCGATGAATCTTTACCTTCGTAGGTGAGGGCGATGATTTCCTGATTGCTGAGTTGTTGCACGGTGTTCTCCTGAGCGGTTGTCCGGGTATCCTGAGCCACTGCGACCGGTGAAATGCCGGGGAGTGTCAGGGCTGTGAGTAAAGCGGATATGAGGGCAATACGGGGCATACTGAATATTCCTGTGGTGGATGATGAACAGTGTCAGCCGGTGACACTGCATAAGACAGGAAAAGCCTAATACCGCACCCGGTGAGGATAAACCGGACAGGCAGGGCAGGAGTGTTGCGTAATCCGGTGGAATGATCCGGTCAGGAGCTGAGTTTAATCCGGTTCCTGAATGCCGTAGTTGCTGATCATTCGCCGGAGTTGTCTGGATACTGAGGGAGAGACGGCCCGGCAGCAAGTGAAGCCGTTAGTGCACAGATTGCTGCCGGGAGACGGCTAATTACGGGTCAGATAGCTGAGCATCTGCAGTGCCTTAGGCCGTTGCTGGGCAAAGTCCTCATTAAGAATGGGCGTCAGCAGTAACCTTGCTGCCTGATCCGGCGCCAGACTGGCGAGGGTTTCTGCTATTTTGCCGGTCAGTGCTGAGTTGTTCAGCCCCAGCTCCGTCAGTTGGGCAATCAGTGCGGTATCGGTGCTGAGCGGCTTAACGGCCTGTTCGGCAATCAGGTAGTCACAGGTGGCCAGTACTACACCGTCCACCGGGTCCTGCAGGCATTCCAGAACCACCCGGATAACCGAGTCCGGAGAGCCGTTGGGGAGTATTTTTGCAGCGCCCGTAAACTTTCCATGCGCACATTGCTGTCTTCATCCAGCAGGGCCTGTTTCAGAACCGGGAGAGGTTTACGGCTAGCCAGCGCACCCAGTGCCCGGGCTGACATCTGCCGGATCTGATCAGTACCTGCCAGTAACAGTGTGGACAGCGGACCCACTGCATTTTCCAGCGAGCTGAGGCGGTTATCCTGTTCGGCAATCTGTGCCAGGCTGCTGACCACTTCCAGTACATAGTGCGGATCTTCGCAGAGCAGGCCTTTGAGCAACTGATCGATACTGTCATTGCTGACTAGTTTACCCAGTGCCCGGACAGCCAGTAACTGGTTGTTGTAGTCCGGCAGTTTGGCAATTTTCTTGCGGTTCAGGTTAAGTTTGCTGCCGGTATCCAGGTGACCGACGACAATGTCACCGAAGGTGTGCATATCATCCGGCAGTTCTTCGACCATTTCCCGGATATGCTCGCCCCGGCCGGTATCTTCTGTCTGGTTTTCACTGTGCAGAGACGCTTCAATATTGGCCAGATTAATAGCATCCAGTGTGGAACGGGGTTTCGGTTTATAGGCTTTGGGGTCATTGTCTGCTGTGGCGTCAGGAAGGGGATACGCTTCTCCGAAACTGGCCAGAATCTGCACCATCCGCTCTTCATCGCTGAGAGGTTGTGGCGGGCTGTCCGGTTCACCGGCGGCGTTAACCATCACGCTCGGAATCATCTGGTCGTCACTGTTATCAGCGGTCGCATCCGCGTCTGCCAGCTGTTGCTGCAGTTTGTCTGAACAGATGTCTTCACCGGCCAGATACAAAGTCAGTAAATCAGCACAGCTGAAGCGGTTCTTCACGGTGGGTTTCTGCGCCAGCTGTACCAGCGTTTCCATGACTACCTGACGCATGGCAGCGGTTTCACTCCGCAACAGGTTATTCAGGGGATCAGGCAGTTCTGCGGATTGTTGGACAGATGCGCCAGCGCCGACACCAGATTGCGCCGGGTGGTCAGGGGCAGGCCGGTTTCTTCTATACGTTCCAGAATCCGTTGCTGGGCATCGCTGATGCGGACTTTATGCAACAGCTGTACGGCGGCTTCAATTTCTTCGCCATCAGCTGAGTTGAGGCTTTCCCGGACGGCGCTTTCCAGCGAGGATTGATCCTGTGTGTCTTCATGTAAACGCGTCTGGCTGATTAACTGATCGAGGGCATTCAGAATCAGTCCCCGTCCCCGGGCATCAAGCTGTTGGTGGAGTTCGGTGAATTTTTCCGGCGTCAGGTGTTTACTGTGATAGGGCTGAAGCTGCGGCAGCATTGTTTGTGCTGCGTTCAGTGCCTGCTGGCGTACATCGGCGTCCTGATCTTTCAGCAGATACAGCAGGTCGATGAAGTACTTCATAGCCTGCCGCTGGCCAATCGCCTGAGCCGCGTGGCTGCGGACGTCCGGCTGGTCGTGACGCAGGCCTTTGAATATGGCAATCAGGCTGGCGTCACAGTCGCACTGGCCCAGCGCATTCATGCTGCGGCGGACAATCCGGGGCTGGTTGCTCCGGCTCAGTTCGATGACCGCACTGATACCCGGTTCACCGCAGCAGCTGAGGGCCCGCAGAATATCCGCTTCAATATCCAGAGGCTCTTCTTCCAGCACGTTTAACAGCACGGGTACCGCATCACTGTGACCAAGCCGGCCGAGGGCGTTAATGGCGTTCAGCTGGATGTCCCACCAGTCATCCCATTCTTCCACAAAATCATTGGCGGTGGGGTTACCTTTCGCCCAGCTGAGCAAGGCTGCCAGTGCGGCGGGCTGGTCCAGTCTGGCCAGGGCATTTGCCGCCGCTGCTTTGGCATCCCCTTCAGGGTGCTGTTCAACAACGGCTATTAGCCGGCTGATCAGATCCTCGGTATCCGTGGTGGGTTTCAGGTTGCCCAGTGCCTCGGCGGCATCAACACAGACATCGATATCTTCGTGGTAGAGGTTGTCCAGCAGTGCCTGAAGGCTGTTGTGGGCACCGCTCTGGCCTGCTGCTTTCGCCGCGTAGCAGCGGTCAGCTTCATCGCCCTGAGTCAGCAGGTGGTTGAGTACCTGATTGAATTGGTCGCGCACTGCAATAGACATAACGAATCCTCTTCTGAGCTGAGGGGCTGAAAAACAGCGAATACCGGCGGTGAATTTTCAGTTTATGCCATTGTTTGCCCCGATCTGTTGATGTGCATCAAGGGCATGAGCGTTGTTGCTACCGGGAAGAATCAGTTCATTTATAGTCGACAGTGCAGGATTGAACGAAACGTTAAATCAGACGGGCAGGCTGCCCGGAATATTGTATAAAACGTTACATTGTTACTGCGCTGTACAATGACGTTACTTATTATAGTTTGTTGTTTTTATTTGATTTTATCTCGTTTCTTGTGAGCTGTTACTGATCCTGCGAAGACATATCCGCAATGTGTTTGCCACGCAACGGACGCTTCACCTAAGCGCCATACGTCGCCATATGACATCACAGGGTAAGCAATCACGAGGTGAGAAATCGCAATGAGAATTCGGCAAAGTAAACAACGCCCCTGGCTGGTCGCCGGTATAGTGGCCGCGGCGTTTACGGCAGCGGGTCTGCAAGCTGCTGAAGATGATTCACGGCAGCTGACACCGCTGAAAACTGATCCGGCGAAAGCGGCGTTGGGTAAGCGGTTGTTTTGATAAGCGCCTTTCCGGTGACACTGCACTGAGCTGTGCCAGCTGTCACCAGCCTGAGAATGGCTACTCCTATCCTGAAGCCCTGTCGCCGGGGTATCCGGGCAGCGGACATTTCCGTAACAGCCCGACACTGATCAATACCGTCTATAAGGATCAGTGGTTTCACGATGGCCGTTTGGGTACCAACCTGAACGATGTGACCCGTGAAATGATCACCGAAGATTACCTGATGAACATGGATATGCGTCTGATGCAGGAGCGTATCAAGCAGGATCCGGTGTATGTACAGATGTTCAAAGACGCCGGCTACGGCGAACCTTCCAACGGCTCCGTCCGTAAGGCCATACCGGAATATCTGAAGACCCTGACCTCCCGGAATGTTCCTTTTGATAACGGTACCCTGAGTGATGCCGCCAAGCGGGGCAGGCACTGTTTGAAGGTAAAGCCGGCTGTAACCAGTGTCATACAGGTCCGCTGTTTTCCGACGGCGAAGCCCATAACACCGGAGTGGCCGAAAACTTTGATATCTTCCTTGATCCCCAGCGGCATCAGGCATTCCTTGCCTTCAATATGTTTATGGGCAATGAGAACTATATGAACCTGAAGCGTGATGTGGGTGCCCATGTTCAGGGCCATAAGGCAGACGGTTCAGATATCGGTAAGTTCATGACGCCGACCTTGCGCGAACTGAAATACAGCGCCCCTTATATGCACAATGGCACCCTGCAGACTTTGCAGGAAGTGGTGTCCTTCTATAACGACGGTGGTGGTGTGGACAGCAACAAGAGCCCGCTGATAAAGCCACTGGGTTTGTCTGTTAAGGAACAGGGAGATCTGGTGAGCTTCCTTGAGGCGCTGTCCGGTGATCCGCTGAATACCCCGGAGCATGTCTGGCAGGCTGATGATTACAGCTATCAGGTCATAGAGAACTGGCAGAGCGTCAGGAACTGAGGGGATGCGAATCATGAAACTTAACCGAAAAGCCCGACTGTTTGCCATGACAGTTGCCGTCAGTACCGCTGCCTGTTCTTCCGTTAATGCCGACAGCAAAGGTGTTGCCGAAAATGCTATGTCTGAGGTGTCTGTTGCCATCGCCGATGCGATGCGTGCCGGTCAGAATCAGCCTGCCAAAACCATTCAGTTCGGTGATCAGACATATCCTGCACTGGCTGCGTTAGGGCCCGTGCCGGTACCGCCGGATAATCCGATGACTGATGAAAAAGTCGAGTTGGGCAAGATCCTGTTCTTCGACGGCCGTTTAGGCGGTGACGGCTCTACGTCCTGTGCCAGCTGTCACGTGCCTTCTATGGGCTGGGACTGGCCGGATGATATATCTCTGGGATACCCGGGCACTGTTCACTGGCGCAATTCCCAGACCATCATTAACTCCGCCTATTACGACAAGTTGTTCTGGGCAGGTTCATCCAAATCACTGGAAGCCCAGGCCCGCTCCGCGGCAAAAGGTGGCGTTGCCGGTAACGGTGAGAACGACATCATGGAAGCCCGGCTGGCGCTGATTCCTGAATACCGTCAGCGGTTTAAGGATGTTTTTGGCGATAACTGGCCGAAAATCGGCAACGCCTGGATGGCCATTGCTGCCTACGAGCGGACCCTGGTGCAGCGGGATACACCGCTGGATAACTACCTCAACGGTGATGAAAGCGCCCTGACCGACGAGCAGCTGGCAGGTAAAGAACTGTTCGAAGGTAAGGCCGGTTGTGTGCAGTGTCATAACGGCGCGCTGGCCTCTGACCAGAAGTACTACAACATCGGAGTGGCACCGCTGGACCGCTGGGAAGATGATGCACTGGCGCAGATTACTTTCCGCTATGAGCTGTATGCCAAAGGTTCAACAGAAGAGATGTACCGTAAAACCAAGGCGGACCCGGGCGTTTACTTCCGGGGCAAACTGCCTGCCATGAAGGGTAAGTTCCGTACGCCGTCGCTGCGTTATATCAAATATACCGCGCCGTATATGCATAACGGTTCCGTTGAAACCCTGGAAGACGTGATCGACTTCTACAACAAGGGCGGATTACCCGGGCCGGCACAACCACTGCTTTTCCGCAGACCAAGTCTGAGCTGATCCGGCCACTGGGGCTGACCAGAGAAGAAAAGCAGCAGTTACTGGCCTTCCTGGATGCATTCAGCGGCGAGAAGCTGAAGACCAAACGTCCGACACTGCCACCTTATGAGCCGCTGTTCTCTGAGCAAGAACTGCAGGAGGCGAAAAAATGAGCATTGATAAGTCTAAGCAAACCGCCGAAGAGCACGGTAAATGCATGCTGACCCGGCGGAAATTCCTGATGTATTCCGGTACTGCTGCGGCAGCCAGCAGTGTTATTACCCTGAATATGTTCCCCGGCACAGCCATGGCCCGTGACATGCAGGCCGAAGTGACCACTTATCCGCGGATGCTGGTGGCGAAGCTCAGCGAACTGAAAGATAACCAGCCGGTGGATTTTAATTACCCGGATGACGGCCCGAATTCCCAGGCCATGCTGGTGAAAATGGGGGTTCAGGGGGCGGCGGCGTCGGTGATGATCAGGACGTGGTTGCCTTCAGTTATATGTGCACTCATCAGGGTGGCCCGTTGCAGAACGAATACAAAGTGGTGGATGAGCACCGGGTGCTGGGGCAGTGCCCGTTCCATCTGTCGACCTTCGATCTGCGCCGTCACGGCATTATTGTTTCCGGCCAGGCGTATGAAAGCCTGCCGCAGGTACTGCTGGAGGTGGACGGCGACAACGTTTATGCCGTTGGCATTATGGGCCTGCTGTTTGGCCGCGTTGACAATAAGCTGGCTGGTTAGAGGAGCGCATCATGACAACTAATTTTTATATCCCGGAAGATCATGCACCGTTACCGCCAAAAGATGCTGAGGTACTGACAACCGCCTGTGATTACTGCATCGTAGCCTGTGGTTATAAGGTTTACCGCTGGCCGCTGGAGAAAGCTAATGGCGGGATGAAGGCCAGTGAAAACGCCTTTGGAATTGATTTCCCGTCAGCGCCATTGCAGGCCTGGGTGGCACCGTCGCAGCATAATGTGGTGATGCATAAAGGTAAGCCGCATAACATCGTGATTGTGCCGGACAAAGACACCAAGCATGTCAACCGCAATGGCGATTCTTCCATGCGCGGCGGGATGATCGCCCAGAAGGTTTACAACCCGGCGAATGCGACCCGTGACCGTCTGACCCAGCCGCTGATCCGTATAGGCGGTACCCTGCAGCCGGTGACCTGGGAGATGGCACTGGAAATTGCGGCCGAAATTGGCAAGTACGTGTTGGATAAGCACGGTGAATCTGCCTATGGTGTGAAGACTTACTCGTACCAGTACATCGAGAATACCTACGCGATTTCCAAGTATGCCCTGCGGCATGTAAATACCCCGAACTTTACCTTCCACGATACCCCGTCGGATGTGACATCCACACCAGGCTTTCGGGATGCGGGCTTTGATAACTTCGGGCCAAGCTATGAAGATTGGGGCAGTGCTGACACTCTGATGATCTGCGGGACTGACCCGTACGAAACCAAAACCATTCTGTTTACCCAGTTCATCATGCCGGCGATTTATTCCGGTATGCAGACGGTGATTCTGAACCCGCGGGAAACCGCCGGTATTGCCTTCATGAAGAAACATGGGGGTCTGCATCTGGATATTAATCCCGGTTCAGACAATCTGGTGCTGGGGCTATCTCCCGGATCATCATGGAGAACGGCTGGGAAGATTCCGAGTGGATCAGTAAGTGGGTTAACAGTAAGTGGGAGTCTAACTCCGGCTTCGGCCAGGGTACCCGTAACACTCCGTGGCAGTGGCGTACCACCTGGGGCAAGTTCCAGACCAACGGCTTTGAAGACTACAAAAAGTGGGTGTTTGCTCAGCAGGAATATGATCCGAAATACGCGGCTAAGGTTGCCGGTATTGATGTGGATAAGATCTACAAAGCGGCTGAAATGCTGGCTAAGCCGAAGGATGACGGCAGCCGCCGTAAGACCTCCATTGGCATTGAGAAGGGTTTCTACTGGTCTAACAACACCGGTAATACCAATGCCATCAGTTCGCTGGCAACCATTGTTGGTGCTGGTGGCCGTGAAGGACGGGTGGTTGGCCGCTTTGGCGGTCACCAGCGCGGCGGGGTTAAAGGCGGCAAGTTTCCGCGGAATAAGTCGCCGGAGAAAGTGCCGGGCCGGCGTCGCCGGGCACTGGATACTGACCGCTGGCTGTATTCCGGTCATACCCGTTTTGCCCATGTCATCGGTACCACATGGATTCAGTCCATGAGTGGTTCACAGGGCCTGCAGAAGAAGTTCTGGGAGCTGACCACTGCGAATCCGAATCAGGTATACAGCTATGACACACAGGACATTATCGACACCCTGAAAAACGGGTGGATTCCGGCGGCATGGTGGTGGTGAACCAGGATATTTATCTGCGTGATCCGATTGGCGCCAAGTTTGCTGATATCGTGTTCCCGGCCGCGACCTGGGGCGAAGAAAACTTTATGCGGGCCAACGGCGAACGCCGCTTGCGTTTGTATCAGAAGTTTAATGATGCCCCGGGCCAGGCAAAGCCTGACTGGTGGATCATTGCCCAGCTGGCCAAACGGATGGGGTACGACGGCTTTGACTGGCGCAACGCCAACGAAGTAGCGGAAGAAGCTTCCCGCTTCAGCCGTGGCAGCCGTAAAGACTTCCACATGATTAAGGTTGCCGCCCATAAGGAAGGTAAAACCCTGCACGAAAAATTGCGTGAGTTTGGCACCGACGGTATTCAGGGGCCGGTGATGTATAACTACGACACCGGCGAGCTGGTGGGTACCAAGCGTCTGCATGACACTGAGCTGACGAATAAGCCGGAAGAGCTGGCGGCTATGGGGCTGAAAGATGGCCCCAGGGGGCCAACGTGCTGGGTAAGAAGTTAACCCACTTCAATTCCCAGACCGGTAAGGTCAACCTGCAGAAACATCCGTGGGGGCTGTTCAGTGATTTCTACGAATGGCTGACGCCGAAGGAGGATGAGCTGTGGTTCAGTAATGGCCGTATCAATGAGATCTGGCAGTCCGGTTTTGATGACGTGGAACGCCGTGCTTATGTGATTCAGCGCTGGCCGGAAAACTGGGTGGAAATCCATCCGGAAGATGCGCAGAAACGGGGCATTGAATCGGGCGACCAGGTGATGATGTATTCCGACCGTGTAGTCGGAGTGAAAGATACCATCCTGGGGGTGCATGCCAATGACTTCCAGTTCTCAGAACTGATGAAAAATGGCCATGTGGAACTGAGCAAAGGGGCGGTGACTGCGGTGGCGATTGTTACCCCGGCGGTGAAGAAAGGCGTGCTCTACGCCAACATGCTGGATATGCGGCAGCCGTCTAATTCCCTGAGTGCCCGGATCGTCGACAACATCAGTGGTAACTACAACTATAAGATGGGTGTCGCGCGGATTCGTAAGCTGGGTGAATCCCAGTATAAGAAGGAGTTCCGCAGCTTCTCGTTTGCACCACGCAATATTGTCTGATCAATATTGTCCGATCTAAGTTTGGTGGGCTGCTATTACTGACTGGACCGGTAATGGCAGCAAGCAAATGCCCCTGACGCTGGCTTACCTGTGCGGCTTAAGGGGCATTTTTTATCTGATGTTTACCTCATAACGCGTCTTATCTCGCTGGCCAGCCAGTGGCCGTCTTCCACCCGGTGACCCCAGTCCTGAAACTGATAATGCCATCCCATTTGTTCACAGAATGCCTGTTGATAATCCGCCGGTATGCTTTCGTCCCGTCGGCCAATAATGATGCTTGCCGGCTGAACGGCTGCACTCAGCGGGGAAAGGCGTGGAGCATTGGCGGTGTGAAATGGATGAGGCCGCCGCTGGCGTAGTCTTCTGCCGGTTGCTGCAGGTATTTACTCAGGCTTAGTGCCGGTTCAAAGCAGGCATTGACTGCCAGACAGGGAATGCCGGTGAGTTCCGCCAGCTTCAGCGCGTAATACCCGCCCATAGAAGTACCGGCCAGCAGTGCCGGTTGCTGTTCTGTAATCAGCTCAGTCAGCAGGGAAATGCTTGCTGTGTAATCCTGCGGTGCATAATCCGGGGCGGTAATATCCAGCCCTGCATCCCGCAGCGCAAGGGCGGTAGAGGCCTGGCCGCTGGAGCCGAGACCGTGGAGATAAATAACCTTGTGCATAGTCAAAACTCAGGCCGGAGAAAAACCGTATTGTAGATCAACACAAGCACATTTTGATGAGGAATCTGTCGCTAAGGTGTTGTTTACTCTGGTTGGTTTGTTATGGTTTAAGGCAATTGGCGGTAATAGCCGGTGTACAGATGTATCTGACGTCACCGGAGGTTACCGGTGAAACATTCACAGAGAAGCAAAAGCGGCGTGATATAAGCGGACGTCTGAAGGGAGAAGCTGTGAGCTTGCCTGAGTAGTTCCGTTTACTGAAGTACACGCTTTTGGTTTTGGCAGAACCGGCACATCAGGCCGGTTTTTGAATGCCCTGTGTAACGGAAGACATATTCAGGGCTTGGTAAAACGTAATAAGGCTTCGATGCATGTCGCGTTCGTTATATTGGAAAATCACGTCGCCGGTGCTGCTGATAGCACTGGTGGGCACACTGACAGTCTCTCTGGCAGCACCGTATCTGCTAGAGTGGTTTGTCACCAAAACCGCTGTTGATAACGCTCAGCAACAGGCGGCTACCTTCCGCAATATCCGCAATTACTATTCTGAACAGGTGGTTTCCAAGGTAACCGGTTCAGGCAATTTCAGTGTAATGGCGGACCATCAGACTTCTGCTTCAGGGGTGCCGGTGCCGGCAACCTTTCTGATTGAAATGGTTGATTATGACCGGCCTCAGGAGCTGGTAATGACGGACCTTATCAGCCCTTATCCTTTTAAAAACCGCATTGAACGCAAGATGGACGAGTATCAGAAACGGGCCTGGAAAGCGGTGCAGGCAAATCCTGATGAGTTTTATGTAGAGTTACTTGAGCAGGACGGCAAGATGATGGTGCGTGCCGCCCAGGCTGACACCCTGAATGCGCCGGCCTGTGTGGCCTGTCATAACAATCATCCGACATCGCTTAAGAAGGACTGGAAGCTGGGCGACGTGCGCGGTTTACTGGAAGTGAGTACCGTGGTGGATGGCTGGCTCGAGCGGGGCGTCTGGATCAGCCGTACCTTATCCGGGGTAACCCTGCTGGCGTTCGCACTGGTGATGCTGGTGAATTTCCGGGTTGCCCGGCAGGTGTCTGAACCCCTTAACCGGATTTCCGGTTCCCTGCGCAGCTTATCCGGGGAGAAGACCGGGGCTTGCCCCGGAGGATTATCAGTACCGGGAAGTGGAGTCACTGGCGGATGCCTTTAACGGTTTCAGTGATAAAGAACGGGAACGTAAACAGCTGGCCACTAAGGTTGAAAAACTGGCCTATACCGATTCGCTGACCGGACTGGCCAACCGGACCGGTTTCAGCAGGAGCTGGATAAAAGGATGGCTGACAGTGATGCGCGCAAAGTACTGGTACGCATCTGGCTGGTGGATGTGGATCACTTCCGTGATATTAACGATACCCTGGGATATGAAGTGGGCGATAAGGTGCTGGGTATGCTTGCTGAAGCCCTGCAGGCGGCTTTGCCACCGGATACCTTGCTGGCCCGTCTGGGGGAAGATGAGTTCGGAGTTCTGCTGGATGAGGCAGTGGAGACCGCTGACTGGGCTGGCCTGGAACAGATGGCGGAGCAGGTTCAGCAGGCAGTGGCAGAGCAGATATCCGTGGCTGGCCGGACATTACAACTCAGTGCCAGTGTGGGGGCGGCCTGTTCATCTCATGATGCAGCGAACGGTCAGGAACTGATTTTACAGGCCAATATTGCCCTGCATCAGGCGAAGGCGTCCGGACGTAACCGGGCGGTGATTCATTCCCGGAACTCAGTGAAGCGGTTACCCGGCGGGTGGAACTGGTGCACGATATGCACACCGGTCTGGATCTGGGAGAATTCGTCCCGTTTTATCAGCCGCAGTTTGATTTACAGACCGGTGACCTGATTGGCGCTGAAGCCCTGATGCGCTGGCGGCGTAAAGACGGTTCCCTGATGCCGCCGGGGATGTTTATTCCGGTGGCGGAGCAGTCCAGCCTGATCGTGCCGATGGGTGCGCAGATTATGGAAAATGCCTGCCGTGATTGTCAGGCATGGCAGGCTCAGGGGCTGGCGGGGATCCGGGTGGCAGTCAACGTGTCCAGTGTACAGTTTGCCGATGATGATCTGGCGGTGCTGACGGAGGAGGTGCTGACCCGTACCGGTCTGGAACCTGCATTACTTGAGCTGGAAGTGACGGAAAGCGGCTTGCTGGCGGAAGTGGATGAAGTGATTGCCTCCCTGCAGAAACTTCACGAGCTGGGGATTGAGCTGGCACTGGATGATTTTGGTACCGGCTATTCGTCACTGAGTTATCTGAAAACCCTGCCGGTGGACCGTCTGAAAATTGACCGGGAGTTTGTCCGGGATCTGCTTAACAACTCGGATGATCAGGCAATCCTGAAGATGATTGTTGAGCTGGGGCAGCAGCTGAATCTGAAAATTCTCGCGGAAGGTGTTGAGGAGGCTGAGCAACTGGCACTGTTGAAAGCCAGTGGTTGTCAGGAAGTTCAGGGGTTCTACTATGCCAAACCTCTGCCGTTGGATGAATTTATAGAATTCGCCAGACACTACCGGGTTGAAGTAACCGCGTAAGCATGAATAAAAACCGCCCTCCGGCGGTTTTTTGGTCTTTGCATCTGAAAATAATCATCCGTCTCTGGTGGTGTATATCTGATATTTACCTGACAATGGAATCCGGTGTCTTAATAACACAGGGGTTTCACCGTGATTATTCGTCCGCAGCCTAAGTCCTGGGAATTATTGTTTATTCATCAGGGATCAATCATCGGCAATGTAATTGGCAAGATTGTATTTTTCACAGGGTTTGCCATCTGTTTGCAGCTTATCCACCATTTTGTACAGCCATTGCCGGATGTTTCTATTACGGCTATGGGAGTGTTCGGCATTGCCCTGTCGCTGTTTCTCGGTTTCCGTAATAACGCCGCTTATGACCGCTGGTGGGAAGCCCGTCAGTTGTGGGGACAGATCATTGCCGACAGCCGGGCTGCCGGGATTGAAGTGAACACTTATATGTCGCAGGCGCAGGTAAGGCGTAACTGGCTGGGTTATCTGCAAATGTTCCTGTATTGCCACCGTCAGCAACTGCGCGGTGAAGCGCTGGACTCGCCACCCCGGGACTGGTGTGATGCGCAGGCTTGTGAGCGAATGCTAAGTGCAGCAAATCCGGCCGCGGCGGCGTTGCAACAGGCCGGTGAATACCTTAACCGCTTACATACGGATGGTGATCTGGATGATTTCGGACGGCTGACGCTGGCGCGGCGGCTGGGTAAGTTTGCCTATGCGCAGGCCGGTAATGAACGCATCGCGTCAACACCGTTACCCTTTGTTTATTCGTTGTTGGTGCGCCGAACAACCTATCTGTACTGTTTGTTGCTGCCATTCGCCCTGACCGGCGAAGTGGGCTGGTTTTCGCCCCTGATTGCGGCGGTGGTGGCCTATGTGTTTTTGGTTTGCAGGCGGTTACCAATGAGCTGGAGCATCCCTTTGCGGATGTTAAAAACGCCTTGCCCCTCTGTGCGATCACCCGTACCGCTGAGAATGCCATTCTGGAAGCGCTGGGTGAACCGGCCAGACCAGCAATTGAAGCCCGGGATTTTGTGCTGAATTAGTGAATACGTGCTGCAGATGTAGTGCTGGTGGCATAACCGCTTTACAATGGGCCAGCCTGTGGAGGAAAACAGGCAGTTACAGGACAGTAATTTTAAATTATATGGCTGCAGCCTGAAGGCGGGCAGCCCATATCAATGATGATCAGGGATATTAAATGAACAAGGTACTTGTTGCAGGTTTAGTGGTTGCGGTTGGCGCTGCGGGATATGTGGGTGGCGTAGCAGTCACGGCCGGAAAAGTGGATGAGGCCTTCGCTGCGCAGATGGACCAGTTGAGCGTTGCCTATACAGGTCAGGCGGAAGTTAATTATAAAGGCACCTCGGGTATGTTTTCGTCTGACTATCAGGTCAGTGTGAAAATTCTGGATCTGCCGGAAGATCTGGTGGCTGAAATAGGCACCTCAGAATTACTGCTGGATGTGAACTTTAAGCACGGTTTTCTCAACAGCACCAGTACTTCTAAACTGGCGGATACCCAGCTGCGTACCGACCTGAAAGAGATTCAGGCGAATAACGCAGAAGAGTTCTTAACGGCTGAAACCCGCTACAGCTACGACATGGGTAGCGAACAGGTTCTGGTTGACGGTGATTTCCGCCTGGCTGCGCTGGGCTATGCAGAAGCCGGTGAAAGCTTCAGCCTGGCGGCATCTTCCGGTACCTACAGTCTGAAGGGTGATACCTTTGATATCAGTATGGATGTCGGTGAACTGAAGCTGGATGCCAACGAAGGTAACATGGCCCTTAGCGGTGTCAGCCTGACGGAGTCCGGTACCCTGTATGCTGATGATCCGATGATGACGACTGCGTTTGATTTGCTGATCTCTGCGGATACTTTCAGCTTTAAGGATGCTGAGCGGAGCATGGACGTTAAAGGTTTTAACGTCACCGCGGATCAGAAAACTGAAGGTGACCGTACCCTGATCGGTGTGGGTTACGGTGCCAGCGAAATTCAGATTCAGGGCCCGGATATTGAAGAGCAGGTAAGCTTCACGCCGAACATGCACATGGTGTTTGATGTGGACTTCGATGCCTTCTATGGTCTGGCGAAGCAGGTTGGTGAATTACAGCGTACTAATCCGGCACAGCTGGAAGATCCGTTTGTGATGATGGGCATGCTGGGCGGCCTGACCGGAAAAGGTCTGGGGCTGGAGATCGATGATCTGTCCATTGGTCTGAAGGGCAGCAAGGTAAGCGCAACTGCTGATCTGGATATGCAGCCTTTCACCATGGAAGAAGCCATGATGCAGCAACAGGCGTTACTTCAGAAAGTCGATCTGGATGCACAGCTGGTGATTCCGACTGAATTACTGGACGCGATTTCAGCGATTGATCCTGAGTTCGATGCTTCCATGCTGGAAATTGCTGTTCTGCAGGGCATGCTGGTGCAGGATGAGCAGGGCTACCGTGGTGAACTGACTGTTAAAGATGGTCAGGTAGTGCTGAACGGCACGCCGCTGCCACTGTAAGTTTTCCTTTGCAGGTGCGAAGTGTCGCACCTGCAGTTATACACCCTTCCTCTCTTGCGGTATTATGTCTGCCGCTTTTCCGATAGTTACCGGTGATCCGCCGGATATCGTTCTGAAGCCTTTACCAGAGGCCCCTGTAAGGCCTTTGTTTTTATTTGAATAAGTGGCTTACCAAACCTATGTTACTGCTGATCGATAACTACGATTCCTTTACGCATAATGTTGCACAGTATTTCGGTGAACTGGGGGCAGATGTCCAGGTGCACCGTAATGATGAAATCAGCATTGCAGAAATTGAAGCACTGCAGCCTGAGCAACTGGTTATCTCTCCGGGTCCCTGTACGCCGAATGAGGCCGGTGTATCTGTTGAGGCAATGGATTATTTTGCCGGTAAGTTGCCGGTATTCGGGATTTGCCTGGGCATGCAGAGCATGGGACAGGCGTTTGGCGGTAAAGTGGTACGTGCCCGTCAGGTGATGCACGGTAAAGTGTCAAAGGTTTATCATAACAATACCGGTGTATTTGAAGGGCTGGCGAATCCTGTCAGTGTGACCCGGTATCACTCTCTGGTGGTGGAGAAAGACTCCCTGCCGGACTGTCTGGAAATGACTGCCTGGACCCAGCTTGAGGACGGCAGTGTGGACGAGATTATGGGGCTGCGGCACCGGACACTGGATATCGAAGGGGTGCAGTTTCACCCGGAGTCTGTTCTCACCGAACAGGGTCATGATTTAATGGCAAACTTTCTTAAGCGTCGTGGCCCGGCCACGGCAGCTGCAGAACACTAATTTTGACGAAGGAAGCCGACATGGATATTAAACAAGCACTGGCGGTGGTTGCTGAACAGCAGGACCTGTCGACTGAACAGATGCAGGCGGTGATGAATCAGATCATGACCGGTAATGCCAGCGATGCCCAGATCGGCGCACTGCTGATGGGCCTGCGCATGAAAGGTGAATGTGTGGCTGAGATTACCGGTGCGGCGGATGCCATGCGTAAGCTGGCGACCCCGGTACATATTCAGGCAGAAAAAGCGGTGGATATCGTCGGTACCGGCGGTGACGGTTCTAACCTGTTTAACGTTTCCAGCGCTTCCTCGGTTGTTGTGGCAGCGGCAGGCGGCAATGTGGCCAAGCACGGTAACCGTTCGGTTTCTTCCAGCTCCGGTGCTGCTGACCTGCTGGAAACCGCCGGCCTGAATCTGGAAATTAATCCTGAACAGGTTGCCCGCTGTATTGATGAAGTGGGAGTGGGCTTTATGTTTGCTCCGCAACACCACAGCGCAATGAAATATGCGATTGGTCCACGTAAAGAAATGGGCCTGCGCACCTTATTTAATATTCTGGGGCCTCTGACCAACCCTGCTTCTGCCCAGCATTATCTGCTGGGGGTGTTTGATAAGTCACTGTGCCTGCCAATGGCACAGGCGCTGCAGGCGCTGGGTGCGAACCATGCGCTGGTGGTACATGCGGCGGACGGGCTGGATGAAATCAGCCTGGCAGAGAAGACCTTCGTTGCTGAACTGAAGGACGGTGAAATCAGCGAATATACCATCAGCGCGGCAGATGCCGGTCTGGAAGTTCAGTCTCTGGATGGCCTGCAGGTAAACGGTTCTGATGAGAGTCTGGCACTGATTAATGCAGCATTTGCCGGTGAAAACATGAAAGCCGTGGATATGATTGCACTGAATGCCGGTGCGGCACTGTATGCGGCGGATCAGGCTGACAGTCTGGCGGCCGGTGTGGCGCTGGCTAAAGCCACCATTCTTGAGGGTAAGGCTGCGGCGAAACTGCAGCAGCTGGCCGAATTTACGCAACGTTTTAAGGGCGAATAATGAGTCATCCTGATACCCCGACTATTTTAAAGAAGATCATCGCGCGTAAGCACGAAGAAGTGGCTGAGCGTCAGGCTAAGGTGTCTGTTGATCAGCTTAAAGCACAGATTGCTGCGCAGAAGGGCAGTGCAACTGATCCCCGTGGCTTTGTGGCCAGCATGCAGAAAGCCCTTAGCGAAGGCCGTTCAGCGGTAATTGCTGAAGCCAAGAAGGCCAGTCCGTCCAAGGGCGTAATGCGTGATCCCTTTGTGCCGGCAGATATTGCTGCTTCCTATGAAGCCGGCGGTGCCAGCTGTTTATCCGTCTTAACCGATGCAGATTTCTTTCAGGGCAGCGAAGACTACCTGATGCAGGCCCGTGCAGCGTGCAGCCTGCCTGTGATCCGTAAAGACTTTATCGTGGATACCTATCAGGTGTATGAGGCGCGGGCGATTGGTGCTGACTGTATTCTGTTGATTGCCGCATCCCTTACAGATGAGCAGATGCGTGAACTGAACGATCTGGCCATTGAGCTGGGCATGGATGTACTGATTGAAGTACATAACCGTGAAGAGTTGCACCGTTCACTGCCGCTGAATAATACCCTGGTGGGCATTAACAACCGTAACCTGCATACTTTCGAAGTAACGCTGGAACACACCTACGAGCTGCTGGATGAGATTCCGCAGGATCGTATTGTGGTGACCGAAAGTGGCATTCTGAATCAGCAGGATGTACAGGATATGCGTGCGAAACAGGTTAACAGCTTCCTGGTGGGTGAGGCCTTTATGCGGGCTGAAGATCCGGGCGCTAAACTGAGCGAGCTGTTTGCCTGATTAACAGGCAGCAGTTTGCTGAATATTCATTTTCATAAGAAGTATAAAAATCATGCAAGCAAAAGTTAAATGGGATGGCGACGTCCGTTTTAAGTGTACTACCGGTTCCGGTTTTGATCTGACGCTGGATGGCGAACTGAAAGAAGGCCCGCGGCCGATGGAAATGATGCTGCTCGGTCTGGGCGGTTGCACCTCCTACGATGTTGTGGGTATTCTGAAGAAGACCCGTCAGGACGTGGTTGACTGTGTGGCTGAAATTGAGGCCGAGCGTGCGGATGCTGTACCGGCGGTTTTCACTAAGATCCACGTGAAGTTTGTTGTTTCCGGCCGTGACCTGAATGAGAAGAAAGTGGAACGTGCTGTTAAACTGTCTGCAGAACAGTACTGCTCCGCTTCACTGATGCTGGAAAAGGGCGGGGTGGAAATTACCCACAGCTACGAGATTATCGAAGTCGAGTAACTGATGGTTTAGTTGTTCGGAAACTGTGCGGCGCTGGCTGCACAGTTGACTGATTAGGTTAGTCGGAGACTGGCTGAAATGCGAAACGGATATGTGCAAACATCTTACTTCTTAAACCTCCTGATGCTGATGGCATTGCTGGCGGCGGCTGTGTCTGTCCGTGCTGAAAGCAGCAAAGTGTATTTGCTTGGCAATATCGATATCCGTGGCACGCCTGTCACAATTTCCGTATTACTCCATGAAAGAAAGATTACCGAGCTGTCTGAATGTCAGGCGTTTCTGAAGAAAAATATCCGCAGCAGCATTGCCGACCAGCAACTCTACCGGCACCACATCCGCCAACAGGAAACCGGTATTACCCTCAAGCCCCGTTATCGCTGTATTGAGTCTGACCGTAAGATCAGCCGCTGGGATCCCCGCGGTTTCTATCAGTACATCTATCTAGTTGATATGCGTGAATCCCTGAGCTTCACCCGTTATGAAGATACCAACAGCTGCTGGGCGGCCATCCGTGATGAAGCAGAAAAACATTCAGATAACCTCTTCTGTGCAAAAATGAATCAGCTGATTGACGGTGTCTGAGGCAGGTTTCGGACGGTATCTTTCCCTCTTTCTCTGTGTGATTTTTTATAACTGAGCCGTGCACTCTGCTCATGTGTATGAAAACTGCACAGGTGATTGTTTTTATATCTGATTGGCGTATAATTCTGCCTCCCTTCGGCTACGTGCCGGGGTGGAATTAACTTTAACTCCTTGCTTCCGGCCGTTTACGATACGGGTTGGGGGCTGTTTAAACCGTAAGGAGCAATTAATGCGTCATTACGAAATCGTTTTTCTGGTTCACCCTAACCAGAGTGAACAGGTTCCAGCGATGGTTGAGCGTTACACCAAGCTGATCGAAGAATCTGAAGGTCAAATCCACCGTCTGGAAGATTGGGGCCGTCGCCACCTGGCTTACCCAATCAACAAGATCCACAAAGCACACTACGTTCTGATGAACGTTGAATGCGAACAGGAAACTCTGGACGAGCTGACTAACATCTTCCGTTACAACGATGCGGTTATCCGTAACATGGTTGTACGTCGTAAGGAAGCTATCTCTGAAGTATCTCCTATCAAAGCTGCTGAAGGCCGTGAAGAGCGTCGTCCACGTCGCGAAGACAAGCCTGCTGATGCGCCTGCACCTGCTGCTGAAGAAGCACCAGCTGCTGCTGAAGAAGCTGCTGCCGAGTAATCGGTCTAATACCATTTATTATTGAGGAGATATATCATGGCCCGTTTTTCCGTCGTAGAAAATTCTGCCGTTTTACCGCTGAAGGTGTTACTGAGATCGATTACAAAGATCTGGACGTCCTGAAAGGTTACATCACTGAAACCGGTAAAATCGTTCCTAGCCGTATCACTGGTACTAAGGCTCGCTACCAGCGTCAGCTGGCGACTGCTATCAAGCGCGCTCGCTACGTTGCACTGCTGCCTTACACTGATGCTCACCAGTAAGCAAAACTGCTACTGAGTGATTGGTTTAGAGCGACAGTCCGTAAGGATTGTCGAGCAAGAATTCAGAGCTGTTAGCAGCTCGTAAGATATAGAGGTTTGCGAGATGGAAGTAATCCTACTCGAGAAAGTTGGCAAACTGGGCGGCCTGGGTGACAAGGTAAACGTTAAGGCTGGTTTCGGTCGTAACTACCTGGTTCCTTTCGGTAAAGCTGTTCCTGCAACTGCTGCCAACCTGGAAACATTTGAAACACGTCGTGCTGAACTGGAAAAAGCTGCTGCTGACAAGCTGGCTGCTGCTCAGGCACGCGCTGATGAACTGAACGAAGTTGAACTGTCTGTTGTTGCTAAAGCTGGCGACGAAGGCAAGCTGTTCGGTTCTATCGGTACTAACGATATCGCTGAAGCAATCACTTCTGCTGGTATCGAAGTAGCTAAGAGCGAAGTTCGTCTGCCAGAAGGTGCTATCCGCGCTACTGGTGAGTACAGCGTTGCTATCCAGCTGCACCCAGAAGTAACTGCTACTGTTGGTATCGTCGTAGTCGGCGAATAATACCTGTGGCAGTCACCTGATATTCCGATATCAGGTGAGATAAAAACACCGCGTAGTATTATATTGCGCGGTGTTTTTTATGTCTGCAGGAAGCGCTTCACAGTTGGTGGTGCGGTGTTTTTGCAGCGCTGAAAGCATGGCAGGGTTTTACCGTGTTAGAGTGATCAGCAAGATGAATAACAATCAGTGGTACGAAGAGGGCTGAGAGTGGAAGAGCTGGAATCTGAGTCGAACGAATTAGCCGGGGTTAAAGTCCCGCCGCATTCCCAGGAAGCTGAGCAATCAGTGCTGGGCGGTATGATGCTGGATAATAACGCCTGGGATACGGTATCTGAAATTGTTCTGGAGTCTCAGTTTTACCGGCATAACCACCGGCTGATTTTCCGTACCATGGAAAAGCTGGTTGCAGCCATGCAGCCGATCGACGTGGTGACCCTGTCAGAAGAACTGGACCGCACGGCCAATCTTGAAGAAGCCGGTGGTCTGGATTATCTGATTGAGCTGGCCCGTAATACACCGAGTGCGTCTAACATTCGCGCCTATGCTGAAATCGTCCGTGACCGGGCGATGCTGCGTCAGATGATCGAAGTGGCGAATGAGATCGCCGACAGCGCCTTCTTCCCTGATGGCCGTGCCAGTGATGATGTCCTGAGTGAAGCCGAACAGAAGATCTTCCAGATCGCGGAAGAGCGGCCAAACGAAGGCGGCCCTGTCGGGGTGAATCCATTGCTGAAAAAGCGGTGGATAAAATCGATGAGCTGTTCAACTCCGAAGGCACAATGACCGGTGTTACCACTGGCTTTGAAGATCTGGACGGTGCCACAGGAGGCCTGCAGCCTTCGGATCTGATCATCGTGGCGGCGCGTCCTTCCATGGGTAAGACGACCTTTTCCATGAACCTGGTGGAAAACGCCCTGATGGCGCAGGATAAGCCGGTACTGGTATTCAGTCTGGAGATGCCTGCGGATCAGCTGGTAACGCGTATGCTGTCTTCTCTGGGGCGGATTAACCAGACCAAGGTACGTTCCGGTAAGCTGGAAGAAGATGACTGGCCACGCCTGACGACCGCCGTGAACCTGCTGCGGGATAAACCGCTGTTCATTGATGACACGGCAGGTATCAGCCCGACGGAATGCGTAACCGTGCCCGCCGGATTGTCCGGGAACACGGTGATATTGCCCTGATCATGATCGACTATCTGCAGCTGATGCAGCTTAAAGGTGGCAGTTCAGAAGGCCGTACCGCAGAGATTTCTGAAATTTCCCGTTCCCTTAAAGCACTGGCGAAAGAACTGGAATGCCCGGTAGTGGCCCTGTCGCAGCTTAACCGTGCGTTGGAGCAACGGCCGAATAAGCGCCCGGTAAACTCGGATCTGCGTGAATCCGGTGCGATCGAGCAGGATGCCGACGTAATCATGTTTATTTACCGGGATGAGGTTTATAACGAAGATTCACCGGATAAAGGTATTGCTGAAATCATCATTGGTAAGCAGCGTAACGGCCCGATCGGTACGACGCGGCTGGCGTTTATCGGTCAGTTTACCAAGTTTGAGAATCTGGCACCGATGGCCTATCAGGGATATGACGAATAGTCTCTAAGCCTGTGCACTGAACCCCGCGTGATGCGGGGTTTTTGTGCCTGAAATGTGCCGTGCTAAAGAGGGATTGATTGTCGTTGCTGATCTGTGAATACTGTGGCCAACAGGTGTTTTACTCAACAAGTGCTTAACTCAGCAGGGAGTCGTCACGTAATGGCCATTACAAGGATTAATCAGTTTCAGGCATCTGCCGGTAACGAAGAAAATATGCAGGCGTTTTTACGTTCACTGGTGCCGTATATTTCCGGTTCCCCGGGCTGTATTTCCTGTGAAATATTGCGTAACGATGATAACCCTTCTGAATGTATTGTGTTGGAACGCTGGGAAAGCAAAGATGCTCACCGGGCTTCAGTGGCCAATTTTCCGCAGAAGGATATGCAGGCAGCCGGCATACTGTTCGCGGGTGCTCCAAAGGGCTGGTATTACTCTTCAGTTGCTGAATAAGCGATCAGATAACCTGCCAGAGGCGGAGCAGATAAATGCCGCCACTGAGCGTCAGTACACATCCCAGCGTGGTGGTCAGAATGATATTGGCGGCCAGCTGGGCATCACCCTGCATGGCTTTGGCCATGACAAAGCTTGCCGCAGCCGTTGGGCACGCATACAGCACCATCAGAATACCCACATCCTGGCCTCTGAAACCGTAAAACCACGCCAGCAGGGTGCCGATAACCGGAATGATGACCAGCTTCAGGGCCGTTGCCCAGCCGGCGGTGACCGAGCTGTTACGCAGGCTCTTCAGATCCAGTGAACCACCGATGGCCAGCAGGGCCAGCGGCAGAGTCAGGCTGGCAAAGTAGTTGCCGATGGCGTCGCCAATCACCGGTAAGTGCCAGCCGTTGTAAGAAAACGGCATGGCAAATACCACGGACAGAATCAGCGGATTAGTCAGGATGTCTCTGAGGATTTTGCGGGGGCTGACGCGGGTATCCTGCTGCGGAATGCTCAGTACCAGTACTGATAAGACGTTATACAGCGGGATTACACATGCCAGCACAACAGATGCCTGAGCCAGACCCGGCTCGGCAAACATGTTGAAGCATACCGCCAGCCCGACGATACCAAAGTTGCCGCGAAACGCCCCTGTACGAACACTCCTCTGGCATTGTCTGCCAGCTGCATCCGGCCGCTGAGCCACCACAGCAGAGCAACGGTCACCAGGGTGAAGCCGGTAAAGAGCAATAACAGTTCAGGGTTAAAAACCGCTTTAAAGTCGGTTTGCGAAATGCTCATGAACACCAGAGCCGGCAGGGTGATGGTAAATACCAGCCGGGAAGATGTGGTGACAAAGCCGTCATCAATCACCCGGTAGCGGCGCAACAGGTAACCGAGAAATACGATAAAGAATATCGGTACGACGATATCGCTGGTGAACAGCAGAGTCTCAAGATAAAGATTCAACGGGCCGCAACCTTCTTGTCAGAGCCAAAGCCGATAACCGGCCGGAGGAGAGTTTCCCGGGGATCATAACAGTTGCAGGGGCATGCTGCGAGAAGGCCTGCAGGGCTAATGACTGCAGGCTGTTCCGGCGATTGTTCAGTTATGCATGCAGTTTCGGGTAATCGAAGATTTCGAGAGTGCCGCAGGATTCTGCCAGTTCCGTCCAGCAGGTAATGCTCAGGGAATATGAAGCAGGCCGCAGGTGGGAAACTTGCTGAATTTCTCGCCGGTGAGGTAAGTGCCCAGCAATTCCAGCGACGGGTTGTGGCCAACGACGACAATATGGCGGTGGTAGTCGCTCTGGCTTTGCAGCAGGTTCATCAGGGTTTCACTGCGGGCGTGGTACAGCTCAGCAATATTTTCGATTTCTTCAGGAGGGTAGCCAATGCCGCGGGCCAGTTGCACTGCCGTGTTGATTGCCCGGTTAGCACCGCTGCTGATAATCAGATCCGGGCGCAGGCCCATTGCTCCTGCACGGGCTGCCAGGCCGGGTAAATCGCGCAGTCCCCGTTTGTTCAGCGGACGGTCAAAGTCTGCCAGCTGGGGATCCTTCCAGCAGGATTTCGCGTGTCGAACCAGAGTTAATTGCTTCATTTTTGCTGCTCTCAATCGCTCACGAAGTACTTTCCATACTAGTTAAGTCAGGCTGAAAAGCTATTAACTTGGCCTTTTTCGTAATTAATTGATTCAGGTTTGCTTTCTGATTGCCCCAGGCGTTGCCCCGGTGATGCTTTTAAATGCTTTGCGGAACGCCACTTCTGAATGGTAGCCACAGCGTTCAGCAATGTCGGTAATACTCAGTTCGGAAGTGCGCAGCAGCTCGCTTGCCTGCAGCATGCGCCATTCCGCCAGATAGCGCATGGGGGTCTTGGTGGTCAGGTCACGGAACTGTTCGGCGAAACCGGAACGGCTCATGCCAATGGTGTGGGCAAGGTTTTCTACGGACCAGTCTCTGGCGGGTTCCCCATGAATCAGTCCCAGAGCTTTGCCGATTTTCGGATGAAACAGAGCGCTGAGCAGGCCCTTTTCCAGCCCGTTACCTATCTGGCTGCGCAGAATATGTACAAACAGGGTGTGGGTCAGGTAATTAACGGAAACCCGGGTGCCCGGTTCATTGGCTTCCAGCTCGCTGATCAGCAGTTCAAGTAACGTCCGGGTGCTGTGCAGTTTGTCTGGCTGGCTCAGTTCCAGAACGATCACTTCCGGCAGGCTGTCGAGTAAGGGCCAGGCGGCTTTGTTTTCAAATTCAAAAGCCACAGGTAAGCCCTGTCAGCGGGCCTTCATCGGGAAAGTTGCCGATTTTTCCAGGGTTTCATCCACCAGATAGCGGCTCGGACAGTTTTGTTCGCTGGAGAGCATGTGTTTGCAGTCCCGGGAAAGATCACCAGATCCCCTGATGCAGTTCCCGTGGGGTAGCATCGGGTAAATGTAACCAGCTGTTGCCGTTATTCACAAAGTGAAAGGGGACGTGTCGGCTGCCGGAGGTATCCACCGCCCAGCACCCCTGAAAGTCAGTGTGCAGATAGACCTCTGCCTTGAGTCTCAGCCAGTGAAGTATGTCGCTTAAGCCATCTTGATTCATGGAGTATTTGCCATAGTTTTGGACGAATTGCTAATTATATTGGATTTTCTGGCATACATCGTCTTACTAAAGCTGGCTAAAGTAAAGCCATTCCTGCACGGGGTGCCGGTGAACAATATAACAACCTTTTAAGAAATTTAAGGAAGACAAACAATGAGTATTTTCAAACGTATTACTTCAGCCATGGTGTTACTGGTAGCGCTGGTCGCTGCACCTTTTGCCGCGGCAGCTACGCCTGAAGTCCGTGAAGACGGTGTAACTGTTATCCACCTGGATCAGTATGGCGGTTATTTCTCAGCCCATGAAACGGTAGCTGGCCTGAAAACCGGTACTTATGAGTTCGTGGTAACCAATAAGGCCGACAAGCTGGTGGGTTTCCAGATTCAGAACAACAAGACCCATGAAGGTCTGGATATGTTCCCGCTGGAGCCGGGTGAGCAGCGTATCTCCCGCGTAACAGTGACTGAAGACGGTATCCGTTTCCGTTGCCCGATCAACCCAACGCCTTGGTATGAGCTGGACAACATTAAGAAACAGTAATTTGTTGCCACTCTGGCTTGATGATCGCAGCGCTGTTTAAGACGGCGCTGCGTTTCGGTGTTTTACAGGTGTCTGAAGGAGAATTCTGATGGCTATTATCGAAGTGTATAGCAAAGATTACTGCCCATACTGCAAAGCGGCCAAGAGTCTGCTGGAGCAGTTAGGCTGGCGTTACAAAGAATATGAAGTGACCCAGAACTGGAAAAAGCATCAGGAAATGATTCGCCGTTCCGGTCGGAAAACAGTGCCGCAGGTGTTTATCGATGACCGGCATATTGGCGGTTACGATGATTTCTCAGCCTATGTGCGCCGTCTGGCCAAGGCTGGCTGATTAAGAGTTCAGCTGATTAAAAGTCCAGCTGATTTTTAAGCCGGTGTATGCCGGCTAAGCTTTTGTGGATTAAGTGTCTTCCTGAGTAAAAGCAGTTACTGGCTGAAGCCGTAAGTTCCCCTCGCTTCAGTCCGGTATTTTCAGATGCCGCAGTTTACCTGCGGCATTTTTTATCTGCAGAATATCGTTCGCTGATGAGCGATCCGTTTAGATGAGCTGTCCGTTTAATGGCCAGATCTGGTAGTGATCTGCAAAGAAATAGGCCGTTATCGACAGGCTGGTGATAATGATTAGCTGCCGGATACGTTGCTGAGGAATCCGTCGGGATACTTTTGCCGCAAAGTAACCGCCCAGCAGAGAGCCGGTTAGCAGAACTCCGCCTTCATACCAGGCAATGGCACCATCAGCGATGAAGATCGCAATAGCGATCAGGGATACACAGGACGATACCAGCAATTTAATGCCGTTCATGGCGTTTATATCAGTATGGCCGGTCAGTACCAGATAACTCAGGGCGATGATGCCCAGCCCCGCATTGAAAAACCACCGTAAATACACACGGCCAGCAGCACAACCCCGGAACTGACCGTCGCAAGCCAGTGGCGGGTATTGTCGGCGGAGGAATAGCGTCTGATCAGTTGGTTTAGCCGGTTACCACATATAAACAGGGTGCTGGCGAACAATAACAGCCAGGGAATGGCGGCTGAGAAGCTTTCCTGAGGTGTTTGCAGCAGCAGCCAGGCGCCGGTTATACCGCCAGCCAGGCTGATGGCAACATACAGCGGTAACTGTTTTTGTGGGCTTTTAAGTCATGCCGGAACGCCCAGGTGCCACTCAGGTAGCCTGAACAGGCGGCAAAAGTGTTGGTGGCGTTGGCACTGATTGGCGGAACGCCGGCAAACAGCAGGGCCGGAAAGGAAATAAAACTGCCACCTCCGGCAACCGCATTGAGCATGCCGCTGATGATGCCGGCAGCGAACAATAGCAGCAGTTCAGCCTCAGTCATTGATCAGAAAGGCAGCTTTTTCAGCAGGTGCTGGGCCTGCTTATCCAGCAGCTTCTGATAGCTTTCATTGACTGCTTTGAGCAATACCTTGTCTTCCTCGGAACGTTCAATATCGGCACCTGCAAGCAGGCTGATCTTCAGATCCGGCGCTTCACTCAGGGCGGTATGGCTGATCAGTTCATTGCTGTCAGTTGAGCGGGTCAGGTAGCGAGCTTCTTCCTGCAGGCGGGGCAGCTTTTATAGTGTCCGCGGACGATTGCCATGTGCAGGTTCAAAATAGGTTGCATCCGGCGAATCCGCTGCTGATTAAAGGCTTTGTACAGGCGGTTAAACAGCTGGCTGGCACAGATTGCATTGATGCCGTGAGCGTCTTCCGGATTCGGGCGCAGGAAGACCAACTGCAGATCGCCGTTACTCAGGCGGGTAATTTCGCCCTGATAAATAGCGATGACCATTTCAAGCATCCGGGTGTAGTAGTCCTGAGTCTGCTCCAGTTCGGCCGCTGAGAGGTTTTCCGCATGGCCGGATGTCAGATCCAGATACAGCAGGTAGCCGGCTTCCTCGGCGTTGACGATCATTTCCAGTTCCTGCTCGAAAGCATACAGATCAAGCTGAACTTCGCCGGTTTCCTGATCGAACAGCGGGTTTTTAAGAGTACTTGGCCGGCTGTTTTCGGCATTTTCCTGTTGCGATGGATGCACGGTGGGTATGTTCGCTTCCTGAGGAATTTCCAGTTCTTCAATAATCGGGGCCGGCGGATTGTTGGCCGGTTGTGCTTCAGGCAGTGGCTCTGAAGGGGCAAAGCTCGGAATGTTTGGAGTGTCAGTATCCGGTTTCAGTAAATCTACCAGAGCATCCTGAGTGGCCGGAGATGCCTGCTGCTCCGGTTCGCTGCGGGGCTGTTCAAACAGGTCGGCAACAGCCGGAGCACCGGTTGCCGGCGGCGCAGTGTTTTGTCTGGCTGAATGACTGGCCAGCTGAGCCTGGAAGGCTTCCTGCTGATCATCATCTTCTTCTGCTGTAAGTGGCCGACTACCCGAGCCTGCCGGCAGTCTGGCCGCCAGTTGCCAGGTCAGTAATATACAGATGATTGCAATGATCAGCGCAAGGATCAGGGCCTGTAACAGCAGGCCTCTGAACTGCAGGTATTGTTCAGTGGGGTTCAGTACCAGTGTCAGGTTAGCCAGGCTTTCACCCTGCTGGGTAATGGTGATGTTCCGTGTCAGGGTTCCGAGCCTGTGGGCGTTACCGGCCCGGGCCAGCAGTTTGTCTGCCGGGGTGCTGACACTGATGGCATCAATATAATCCTGCCGTACCAGTTGGTTGAGCTGGTAATTAAGGCTTACCGGGTCGTTGGCGAGGATGGCGGGCTTGATCAGTGCGCCGGTCTGTTCTGCCAGCAACTGGCCGCGCTGGTGGGTTTGCTGTTCGGCAACCCTTTCAGCGACCAGGTTTAAATAGAAGCCTGCCAGCAGAATGCCCAGAAACAGGCAGGCCGCAACAATGATCGTTAATTGCAGTTGCGGGCGTTGCCGGGACGTTTTCAGCATAAGTTGTGTGGCTTTGTTTGATAGAGGCTTCATATGTATCTGTTTAATTAACACTTACGCAATCATTCTGCTCCGGTTTTGGCAGTAATCAGGCTGCCATTATCCAGCCGGGAGATAATAGCAGTTCGCCGGGGCGGATGTCTGTCCCTGTGGCCGCTTTTATTGCCGGATTGTGATTCCTGATTTGTCGGACGGATCAGGCCTTTTTCCTGCCAGAGCGCCGGGGTATAATGCCCCATCTCCAAGGGGTACACCATGAATGTAACTGAATATATGGCCCAGCTGGGTCAGCAGGCGCGGGTTGCTTCCCGTGCAATTGCAAAAGCCGATACCGGCCTTAAAAACCGTGCTTTACTGGCAATGGCTGAAGCCATTGATTCGTCCCGTGATGCGCTGGTTGAGGCCAATGCCAAAGATCTGGCACAGGGCGAGGCCAATGGCTTGACGCCGCAATGCTGGATCGTCTGCAGCTTAAGTCCAGTCAGATCGACACCATGATCGAAGGTTTACGGCAGGTTGCTGCTTTACCCGATCCCACCGGTGCGATTACTGATATGAACTATCTGCCCAGCGGTATTCAGGTGGGTAAAATGCGGGTACCGCTTGGTGTCATCGGTATTATTTATGAATCACGTCCGAACGTGACCGTTGAGGCTGCCAGCCTGTGTCTGAAATCCGGTAATGCCACAATCCTGCGGGGTGGTTCAGAAGCGATCCACAGTAATGCTGCGGTTGCCGAATGCATTAAAGCGGGCCTGAAAGAAGTTGGCCTGCCTGAGCATGCGGTACAGGTGGTGGAAACTACTGACCGTGCTGCGGTTGGTGAGCTGATTACCATGCCTGAATACGTGGATGTTATTGTACCGCGGGGCGGCAAGGGCCTGATCGAACGGGTTAGCCGTGATGCCAAGGTAACTGTGATTAAGCATCTGGATGGTATTTGCCATGTGTATATCGATGACGAAGCGGATCACGCCAAGGCAGTAAACGTCGCGCTGAATGCGAAAACCCACCGTTACGGTACCTGCAACACGATGGAGACCTTGCTGGTGCATGAGTCCCGTACGGAAGTTTTGCAGGAACTGGCAGAGCGTTACCGCGCTGCAGGCGTTGAGTTACGTGGCTGTGAACGGACACTTGAAGTGCTGCCGTTTGCTACCGCTGCGACGGAAGAAGACTGGGCAACGGAGTATCTGGCGCCGGTACTGGCAATCAAGCTGGTTGCGGATATGGATGAGGCAATTACCCATATCAACCGTTACGGTTCGCATCATACGGATGCCATCATTACTGAGAACTACACCAAGTCCCGCAGCTTCCTGCGTGAGGTGGATTCAAGCTCGGTGATGGTCAATGCTTCCACCCGTTTTGCTGACGGTTTTGAATATGGCCTGGGGGCTGAGATTGGTATTTCTACCGATAAAATCCATGCCCGTGGTCCGGTCGGGCTGGATGGCCTGACGTCTCAGAAGTATGTCGTGCTGGGCGACGGCCACATCCGTCAGTGAGCAACACTGTTAAGCCTTCTGTCTGTGTGTTTATGGGTGGGACTTTTGATCCCATCCATAATGGTCACCTGCGTACGGCACTGGAAATTCGCGACTGGCTGAATGCAGAACAGGTCGCTCTGATGCCGTCGAAGGTGCCGGTGCACCGTCAGCAGCCAGGGGCTGAATCTGAACAGCGGCTGGCGATGGTTGAGCAGGCCGTAGCCGCGGAGCCTGGCTTATATGCCGATGCCCGGGAAGTATTATCAGAAAAACCTTCATACACTGTACTGACTCTTGAATCTCTGCGCGCAGAGCTGGGGACTGATGTACCTGTATGTATGATACTGGGAATGGATGCTTATCTGTCGCTGCCGGGCTGGGATCGCTGGCAGGAACTGATCCGCCTGGCCCATATTGTAGTGGTAAAGCGGCCGGGCTGGGTGTATCAGCCGGGCGAGCAGATGCAGGCGTTTACCCGGGCCCATGAAGTGACCGATAAACAGCGCATATTAACGGCACCGGCGGGGCATGTGATTTTTCATGAGCTGACGCCGCTGGCCATTTCTGCCACACAGATACGCACACTGGTGAGCCAGGGGCATTCTCCCCGTTATCTGCTCCCGGACAGCGTTTGGCAGTATATCCAACAACAGCAGCTGTATGGCTGTAAATCAAAGTAAGGTAAAGATTAACCAATGGAATTAGATCAGATGATCAATGTTATACATGATGCCCTTGAAGATATGAAAGCCAAGGACATCGTTGAGCTGGACGTCAGTGAGAAGTCGACGGTAACCGACCGTATGATCATCGCCAGCGGTACCTCTAAGCGCCACGTACAGTCAATCGGCCAGCATGTTCTGGAACAGGTAAAAGCCAGTGGCATTCTGCCTATGGGTATTGAAGGACAGGATACCGGTGAGTGGGTGCTGGTGGATCTGGGTGATGCGATTGTGCACGTGATGATGCCGGATGCGAGAAGTTTTTACGATCTTGAGAAACTCTGGGGCTTCGACGAAGTCGATACTAAGAACTGATTTGTTTTCAGTGACCTTAACCCGCACGGAGTACAGACCGCTGATATGAAAATTCGCCTGATTGCGGTTGGCACCAAGATGCCGAAATGGGTGACCGAAGGTTGCCAGGAATATCTGAAACGTTTGCCGGCTGAGTTTTCGATGGAGATCATTGAAATTCAGTCAGGCCACCGGGGTAAGGGGCAGATATTGCCCGTGCCAAGCGCCAGGAAGGTGAAGCCATGCTGGCGGCAATCGGCAAAGGTGACCGGGTGGTTGCCCTTGAAGTTGGTGGCAAAAACTGGAGCACAGAACAGCTGGCTGAACAGGCTGAAAACTGGCAGATGTCAGGCCAGAACGTTAGCCTGCTGGTGGGCGGCCCGGACGGGCTGGCACCGGAATGTCTGGCACAGGCTGATCAGAAGTGGTCATTGTCAGGGCTGACATTACCGCACCCGCTGGTGCGTATTTTGCTGGCGGAACAGATTTACCGGGCCTGGAGCATTATCCAGGGGCATCCATATCACAAATAGTGACTGAACCGCCGGCCACCGGATGGCCGGGCGTTTTAACGCTAACGACATTACTGTATACACATGGCCGTACTTGAAAGCCTGAAGGATCACACAAAAGAAGGAAATACGTTCCTGTCCCGGGCGCTGGTCGCCTTTGTGATCGTCTGCATCCTGCTTGGTGTGCTGATCGGCCGACTCTATTATCTGCAGGTGGTTGAATATGACCATCAGGCAGCCCTTTCTGATGATAACCGTATCCAGCTGCAGCCGGTGGCACCTACCCGCGGACTGATCTATGACCGTAACGGGATTTTGCTGGCGGATAACCGCCCCAGTTATAGCGTTACCATCATGAAAGAAGAAGTCGAGGATCTGGAAGAGGTCCTGACTGAGTTACAAAAGTTGATACCCGTTACGGAACGGCAGCTGAAAACCTTCCGTAAGCGCCTTAAACAGCGCCGCCGTCCTTATGAGACTGTGCCGTTACGCTTCCGTCTGACCCCTGAAGAAATCGCTAAAATCGGTGTGAACTATTACCGCTTGCCCGGTGTACAGGTGGAGGCGGACCTGATCCGTTATTACCCGTACGGAGCCAGTCTGGTTCACGCGCTGGGCTATGTGGGGCGGATCAACGAGAAAGAACTTAAGCGGGTTGACCCGACCAATTACAGTGCGACTCACTATATCGGTAAGCTGGGCATTGAGAAGTTCTACGAGCCATTGCTGCACGGTACCGTCGGTCATCATAAGGTGGAAACCAACGCCCGGGGCCGGGTAATGCGGGTGCTGGAACGCACCGATCCGATACCGGGCAAAGACATTGTTCTTAATCTGGATATCCGTTTACAGCAGGCAACCGAAAAGCTGCTGGGTGAACGCCGTGCTTCTGTGGTGGCGATTGACCCGAAAACCGGCGGTATTCTGGCACTGGTAAGCACACCGGGTTATGACCCGAATATGTTTGTTACCGGTATCAGCCAGAAGAATTATACGGCGTTGCGTGAATCCGATGATCTGCCACTGTTTAACCGAGCACTGCGCGGGCAGTATCCACCGGGTTCTACCATTAAACCGGTGGTGGCGATGAGTGTGATTGACAGCGGTATTGTCAGCCCTTCCCATACAGTATGGGACCCGGGTTTCATGACCCTGAGTAAAGGCGGACGGCGTTACCGGGACTGGAAACGGGGCGGTCATGGCCGGGTAGGCCTGAGTATGGCGCTGTATCAGTCCTGTGATGTCTGGTTCTACGATGTGGCTAACCGGGCCGGAGTGGACGTGATGTCCAGTTACCTGGATAAGTTTGGCTTCGGTCAGGTCACCAGTCTGGATTTACCGGAAGCGCTGCCGGGGATCTTGCCGTCCCGGGAATGGAAAAACGCACCGGCCGGGGTTCATGGTTTCCGGGGACTCACTTAACCTGAGTATCGGTCAGGGCTGGATGCTGGCCACACCGCTGCAGCTGGCGGCCTCTGCTATGGTGCTGGCTAACCGGGGTGAATGGAAGCAGCCGGCCATGTTGAAGAGTATTATTACCAAAGATAAAGGCATGCAGATCAAGCAGGATGCGGATGGCCGTCTGGTGACTGTCAGCAGTCAGTCGGTGCAGCCGGGACAGCCACTGGAAGAAAACATTATCAGTATCCGAGCCGCGGCAAGAAAATGCCTGATGTGAAGCTTAATACGCCGGCTTACTGGGATGACATCATTGATGGCATGATTGCCGTAGTGCACGGAGAGCGCGGTACAGCCCGCCGTATCGGTAACGGCATTGATTTCCAGATCGCCGGTAAAACCGGTACCGCACAGGTTGTAGGGATTAAGCAGGATGAAACCTATGATGCAGAAAAGTTGGCGGAACGGCACCGTGACCATGCGTTGTTTGTTGCCTTTGCTCCGGTAGACGATCCGAAAATTGCCGTGGCGGTGATTGTTGAAAATGGTGGGGGTGGTTCCACTACCGCTGCGCCGGTTGCCCGGGAAGTCATGGACGCTTTTTTGAATTTGAACAGAATGATCTGATTGCCGCGCAGATGGCTGCTGCAGCAAAAACGGTTTCACCGGTTGCTCCGTCGATTGACGGCATCACCACAGCGGAGGCCCTGTAATGCGTGATTTTGAACGCACGATGCCAGAAGCGCAGCCGCATCTGGCCCGTCGCCGGGGGCTCTGGTCCTACACTCATCTGGATGCCTGGCTGTTAGTCCTGCTGCTAATGCTGTGCAGTTACGGATTACTGATCCTCTACAGTGCATCCGGCGGGGATATGGATTATGTGACCCGGCAGGGTATCCGTCTTGGCGCCGGTTTTGCGGTGATGGTGGTGCTGGCACAGTTCAGGCCTCGCTTCTTCGCTCACTGGGCCCCCGTACTTTATGTGCTTGGCGTTGCCCTGCTGGTGGGGGTGTTGCTGTTCGGGGTCGGGGCAAAGGGTGCCCAGCGCTGGATTGCTTTGCCGGGCTTTCGTTTTCAGCCCTCCGAAATTATGAAACTGGTTCTGCCTCTGATGGTGGCGGGCTACCTTGCCAAGCGGGCCTTACCGCCAAGCTTTAAGCACATATTCATCTCGCTGGGCCTAGTGTTTGTGCCGGTGGTGATGATCATGAAACAGCCTGATCTGGGGACCTCATTACTGATTGCTGCATCCGGTATTTTTGTACTCTTACTGTCTGGCATTTACTGGCGCTACATCTTCGGTGCGCTGGCTGTTGCGGCAGCAGGTCTGCCCGGTTTGTGGATGGTGATGAAGGACTATCAGAAACAGCGGGTGCTGACGTTCCTTGATCCGGAAAGTGATCCGCTGGGGGCCGGCTGGAACATTATTCAGTCCAAGGCTGCTATCGGTTCCGGGGATATCCGGTAAAGGATGGTTTCAGGGAACTCAGTCACAGTTAGACTTCCTGCCAGAGAGTCATACCGACTTTATTATCGCGGTTCTTGCTGAAGAGCAGGGTATGGTGGGTGTGCTGTTACTCTTATCGCTGTATTTAATGATCATTGCCCGGGGCTGATAATTGCCGTGCAGGCACAGGACAGCTTTGGCCGTCTGGTTGCCGGCAGTATCACCCTGACATTTTTGTATACGTGTTTGTGAATATAGGCATGGTGAGCGGTTTGCTGCCTGTTGTGGGGGTACCGTTACCGCTGGTGAGTTATGGCGGAACATCCATCGTAACGCTCATGGCGGGTTTTGGCTTGCTGATGTCTGTCCATACGCACCGGCAAATGATCAAACGCTAATAATTATATAGCCGGGCAGTGTCATCATCCCGGCAGGCTGACAGTTAAAAGGGTATTAGGGTGAAACGGAATATATTACGCGCCTGTTTAGGCTTAGGGTTTAGCTGCTTATTGGCAGTGCCGGGTATTGCAGCAGCTAAAACTGCGGACAGTTATACACAGCGGCCGGAAGCTCAGGCGCTGATCAGTGAACTGGTTGCTCAGGGATTTTCCAAAGCTGAGCTGGAACAGGTGCTGGATCAGGCCAAGCAGCAGAAAAGCATTCTTAAAGCGATGTCCCGTCCGGCTGAAAAGCGCCTGACCTGGGGTGAATACCGCAAACTCTTTCTGACCAAAAACGTATCAGCCAGGGCCTTAAATTCTGGAAAGAAAACCGTCAGACGCTGATTCGGGCAGAACAGGAATTTGGTGTGCCGGCGGAAATCATTGTTGCGATTATCGGCATTGAAACCAGTTACGGCCGGATTACCGGTAATTACCGTGTCGTTGACGCACTGGCGACTCTGGGTTTTGATTATCCCCGTCGGGCGGCTTTTTCCGGGAACAGCTTAAAGAGTATTTCCTGCTGACCCGTGCAGAAGGTGTTGATCCCTTATCCCTGAAAGGCTCTTACGCCGGTGCCATGGGGCTGGGGCAGTTTATTCCCAGCAGCTTTAACAGCTATGCTATCGATTTTGATGGCGACAACAAAGGACATCTGGAATAATCCCACAGATGCAATCGGCAGTGTGGCCAATTATTTTGCAGAGCACGGCTGGAAAAACGGCGGTACTGTTCGGATTGAAGCCATTGCCCCGGCGACAGCCGACCAGGAATGGTTTAACGACGGTTTAAAGCCAAAGCTGAATATGGGACAGTGGCGTGCCAGAGATTTCAGCAGTGCAGTGGAACTTGATGATGCTGAAATGGTCAGTCTAATGCGGCTTGAAAAGGACGGTAAGTTTCAGGACTGGTTCGGCCTGCACAATTTTTATGTAATAACCCGGTACAACCACAGCCGTCTGTATGCGTCGGCGGTGTATGAGTTAAGTGCTGCGCTGAAGGCTAAGCAATAAGTTTAATTGCAACGGAAGAAGGCAAATACATGTTCAGAGCATTATTTGGTGGCGTTTTGCTGGTGCTGCTTGCAGGCTGTTCTTTCCTGCCTGGCGGCGGTGGCAGCGGAAGTGATGGCGGTGGCCGTTACTCGATCAAACATGACCGTCCACCGGATGAAACTGACATCGATGTGTCGAAAATTCCGAATGCTGTTCCCGGGTAGAACCGAAAGCCGTGGCGGCAATAAGAGCCGCTATGAAGTGTTTGGTAAAACCTATTATGTGCTGCCTTCTTCGGCAGGATATAAAGAGCGGGGCATTGCCTCCTGGTACGGTAAAAATTCCATGGTCATAAAACCTCAAATGGTGAGGTGTATGACATGTTTGCCATGACGGCTGCACATAAATCGTTACCGCTGCCAACCTACGTTCAGGTCACGAATCTGAAAAATAACCGTAAGATTATTGTACGGGTGAATGACCGGGGGCCATTCCACGAAGGCCGGATCATTGATCTTTCCTTTGTGGCAGCGAAAAACTCGATATGCTGGGTGGCGGTGTTACCCGGGTTGAGGTAGAAGCCATTGATCCGCGTACCTGGCAGAGCTCCCGCGCAGTTGTGGCGGCAGGTCAGCAGGCACAATCCCAGCAGTTAGGTAAAAACGCTATCTGCAGGTTGGGGCTTTCAGTCTGCTGAGCAGTGCTGAGCAGGCCACCCGGGAACTGAACGGGTTATTTGGGAATATGCCGGTACGTATTGTGCCGCTGGCCAAAGGTGATCTGACCCTGTACCGGGTTCAGCTGGGGCCGGTGGATTCCGGTGCGAATCTGGCTGAAATTGTTTCCAAGGTAGAAGCTGCCGGTTATGCCCAGCCGCATCTGGTGGATTGAGTAGCAACATATGCTGCATGATATGCAGTAATTAAAAGACAACGACAAAGATAATGATGATTTCCAGACTGTTTAAACCGTTTCTATTGCTGTTTATCGCCATTGTGGCTGCTCCGTTGCAGGCCGCAACACTGGTGCCGGCACCTCCGCAGATTGCCGCCCGGGCGTATATTGTTATGGATGCTGATACCGGGAAGGTGATACTGGCGTCCCGTGAAGATGAGCGCTTCCCGCCTGCCAGCCTGACTAAGATGATGACCAGCTACATCGTCGAAGACGAGCTGACCAAGGGCAATATCGGCAAAGCCGATCTGGTACCTGTTTCCGTAAAAGCTTGGCGTTCGCAGGGCTCTCGGATGTTTATCCAGGAAGGTACTCAGGTGCTGCTCAGTGACCTGCTTAAAGGCATTATCATTCAGTCCGGTAACGATGCCAGTGTCGCGGTCGCTGAATACATTGCCGGCAGTGAAGCAGCGTTTGCTGATCTGATGAATCAGCATGCTGACTTACTGGGAATGAGTAACAGTCAGTTTATGAACGCCACAGGCCTGCCGGCAGACGATCATTATTCCTCTGCCCGTGATATGGCCATTCTGGCCCGTGCGATCATTAAAGATTTCCCTGAGCATTACGGTATCTACTCCGAAAAGTATTTTACCTACAACAAAATCCGTCAGCCGAACCGTAATAAACTGCTGTGGCGGGATAACAGTGTTGACGGTTTAAAGACCGGTCACACAGAAGCGGCAGGTTACTGTCTGGTGGCGTCTGCCAAGCGTGACGGTATGCGTCTGATATCCGTAGTGATGGGCACCACCAGTGAAGCCCGGGCACAGGAAAGCCAGAAGTTGCTGGCTTATGCATTCCGTTATTTCCGTACCCATCAGCTGTACAAAGAAGGTGAGCGGTTACAAACCACACAGGTATGGGGCGGAAAGGTTGATCAGGTAGATTTAGGTCCGGCGGCTGATCTTGCTGTGACAGTTGCCCGTGGTAAGAGTGATCAGCTTCAGGCGACTCTGGATCTGGACAATGTCATTGAAGCGCCACTGAGTAAAGGTGATGTATTCGGTAAGGTTCAGGTGAAACTGGGCGATGAGCTGGTCGCAGAAGTACCGGTTGTCGCGCTGCAGGACGTTGAAGAAGCCGGTTTACTGAAACGTATCTGGGATAAGATTGCGCTGTTCTTCTACAGCCTGATCAATTAATCCCTGACAAATATCAGTCAGATGTAAAACGCCCGTGCTGATTTCAGCACGGGCGTTTATGTTTGTGGCGAAGGGCATTAAAATAGCCGCCATGGATATAGTGCATCTGAACGGGCAGTTACTGCCTGCGGACCAGGCCCACATCTCGGTGTTCGACCGCGGATTTCTGTTTGGCGACAGTATTTATGAGGTCATCCCTTTCTATCAGAGTAAGGGCTTCCGGCTGGAAGAACATATACAGCGGCTGGAACACAGCCTGCGGGCCATTCAGATCCATACCGACGTAGACTGGAACAGATTGTTAGATGAGCTGGTTGCTGCCAACGGCGGCGGTAACCTGTCAGTGTATCTGCAGGTTAGCCGTGGCGCTTCGGAAGGGCGCAGTCATCAGTATGACGGGGACCTGACACCGACAATATTTGCCTGCTGTAAACCCATTAAAGATATATACGCCGACGGGCCTGATTCTGTGCAGGGTATCGCTGCCATTGTTACCGCAGACCTGCGCTGGCACCGCTGTGATATCAAGGCAACCGGTCTGCTGCCAAATATACTGGTATTGCAACAGGCCCGGCAGGCAGGTGCAGCAGAAGCTATTCTGATACGGGATGGTGTGCTGACGGAAGGTGCCTCCAGTAATCTTTTATGGTGGAAAACGGTGTGCTTTATACACCGAAATCCAGTTCAGAGATTCTTGGCGGAGTAACCCGCGAACTGATTCTTCAGCTTGCCGATGAACAGGGTATTCCCTGTCAGCAGGTTGATATTGAATATTCCCGCCTGCTGGCCGCCGATGAGGTATGGATCAGCAGTTCAACCCGGGCCATCGTGCCGGTTCTGAGTGTGGATGGCCACACCATTGGCGATGGCAGTAAGGGGCGCATCTGGCAACAGATGTTTGAGCGTTTTATTCAGCTACAGCATCAGATGATGCACGGCTGAAAGTAACAGATTTATAACGAGAGACCTGACAATGAGTGAACAAGAAGCTCCCAAGATAGAATTTCCCTGTGCCGATTACCCAGTGAAGGTGCTGGGCCGCAGTGCGCCGGATTATAAAGAATTTGTACTGGATGTGGTGCGTAAATACGATCCGGCACTGGACGTTTCTAAGGTGGTTGAGCAGCCAAGCAAAAACGGCAAGTTTACTGCTATCCGCATTAAGATGACGGCTGCCAGCGCTGAATCTCTGGCAGAGATGCACAAAGAATTTATGGCCAGTGGCCGTGTTCAGATGGTGATGTAAGGCATGGCTGAAACAACTGTTGCAGAGGCTGAGCAGCAGGAAGCTTCGCCACAGGCACTGGTCATTCGGGAGCTTGGTCAGCAGGAATATATGACCACCTGGCAAGCCATGCAGGACTTTACCGCTGGCAGAACAGCAGCAACGGTAGATGAAATCTGGTTGCTGGAACATAGCCCTGTGTATACCCAGGGGCATGCGGGTAAAGCAGAGCACGTGCTGAACCCGGGGATATCCCGGTGATTCCGGTTGACCGGGGTGGCCAGGTAACCTACCACGGTCCGGGGCAGCTGGTGGTTTACATGCTGCTGAATATTCGCCGTAAAAATTCGGTGTCCGTGAACTGGTAGCCCGAATGGAAGAGAGTGTAATTGAGCTCCTGGCACAACGGGGTATTGAAGCTTATGCCCGTAAAGATGCCCCGGTGTGTATGTGGGGATGCCAAAATCGCCGCACTGGGGTTAAGAGTGCGCCGGGGCTGCTCGTTTCACGGGCTGGCATTCAATATTGATATGGACCTTGCCCCCTTTGACCGGATTAACCCCTGTGGCTATGCCGGCATGGCGGTAACCAGTCTGGCCCGCTTGCAGCCGGTTGAAGATCCGGCCAGCGTACACCGGGAATTTCTTGATATTTTACTGGCCAAGCTGGACTACCAGCAGCTTAGCCATGCAACAACGATAAACTGAAGTGGATAATTTAGCATGACCGAACAGAGCAGCAAGCCGCAGCGCGCGGAAGCCGGGGTAAAGTTACGGGGTGCTGAGAAAGTTGCCCGTATTCCGGTGAAGATAATTCCTACCGAACGGGACAAGATGCTGCGTAAGCCTGAATGGCTGCGTATTAAACTGGGTTCAACGCCTAAAGTGCAGGGCATTAAAGATAAGCTGCGCAAACATAAACTGGCTTCGGTATGCGAAGAAGCCAGCTGTCCGAACCTGGGTGAATGTTTCAGCCACGGTACGGCAACCTTTATGATTATGGGGGACATCTGTACCCGCCGTTGTCCGTTCTGCGATGTGGCACATGGCCGTCCGAAAGCTTTACCGGAAAACGAGCCTCAGGAACTGGCAGAAGCCATTGCCGATATGGGTCTGCGTTATGTGGTGATCACATCTGTAGACCGTGATGACCTGCGTGATGGCGGCGCTGAGCACTTTGTGAAGTGCATTGAGGAAACCCGCAAAAGCAGCCCGAATATTCAGGTCGAAACTCTGGTACCGGATTTCCGTGGCCGCATGGACGTTGCACTGGATATACTGCAACAGTCGCCGCCGGATGTATTCAACCATAACCTGGAAACCGTGCCGCGGCTTTATCGTCAGGTACGTCCAGGTGCCGATTACGCCTGGTCATTAAAGTTGTTGCAGCGCTTTAAAGCAGCCCGTCCGGAAGTGCGTACCAAGTCCGGTCTGATGGTGGGGCTAGGTGAGACAAAAGAAGAAATTCTTGAAGTACTCAAAGATCTGCGCGCCCATGATGTGGATATGCTTACCATCGGTCAGTATCTGCAGCCAAGCCGTAACCACCTGCCGGTTGACCGCTATGTGACGCCGGAAGAGTTTGACGATTATGCTGCTGAAGCTAAGGCACTGGGCTTCAGCCATGTGGCCAGCGGCCCGCTGGTCCGTTCGTCTTATCATGCGGATCTTCAGGCAAAAGGTGAGAACGTTTCCTGATCCTATCTGTTCTTTGCAGTGAATCAATGCCGGCTAATTTTAGCCGGCATTTTTGTTTCAGGAGGACGTATAGCCCGATATCCATCTCAGCATGTGTGCAACGGTTTTTCAGTTATACACAGAATCATTAGACAACCCTGTTAATAACCTTGTGGTAACTCTGCTGCGGCCTATTATTGCGCTTATCCGCTGGGATGCTTAAATTTCAGCCATATTTATGATCCTGGATTTTTCTTTTCTCCCGATTATTCAGGCAGTTATCGTCTTTTAAATAAAGTTGAATTCCCGGTTGCATTACCTGAGCTTATTAACCGGTTTACCTGCAGTCATGATGCGGAATCTGGAAGGTTGAATCTGCTGTTTTGGTTATGCACAGTGTCAGCTGGCAACTTGCTAAGCGTTTCAGCTATCGCCTCTTGTTTTTGTTAACCGTGCTTTAACCGCGCTTATATAAAAATCACTCCTTACATCTGAGTACTGAAATTCAGGCATTAATTGCTGTATGAAAAATAATCAGTAGTGCGTTTGTTGTATTTTGTGACCGGCGGTCATAAAATGACGGCCGGTTTTATAAAGTATGTCTGAATCTATGAATGAACGTAAAGCGAGAGAGTTCAGCCGCCGGGAACGGGACATTCTCGACAGCACTCTGGAGTTACTGGCGGGTGAGCACTGGGAGACCCTCAGTGTCGATAAAATTGCCCGTCATACCGGTATCGGTAAAGGCACGGTGTATAAGCATTTCAGCTGTAAAGATGACATTTACGCTTGCTTGCTGTTTGAAGACTGTCAGCAGATGCACGAAGCGTTTCTGTCGCTGGCTCAGGACAGGTCACTCAGCGGCCTGGAACAAATGCGCAGCATGTTGCTGTACGCCTTTGAATTTCACCGGGATAACGTCGCCCATCAGCATATGCATGTGCACTGTAAGCAGCAGTCTTTCCGGGAGCGTATCAGCCCTGAGTATCTGGAAAAGCTGGACGGGATCGACGGGCAATTAACTGAAGCCTTTGGCCTGGCTGTACGCAACGGCATTGAAGAAGGTGATGTGAACCCGGCGATGTCGCAGGAAATGCTGGTCGCCGGTATGAGCGCCACCTTTGAAGGGGCGATGATCACCTTGCAGGAAGGTGGCAGCTGTAAACATCAGATGTTAGAAACCTACGAACAGAAAACCGAATACATTAATCAGGTGGTGGACTACATGCTCGCCGCAATTACCGGCCGTCTTACCCGGCGTGTGGAACAGGGAAAACCATGAATAAATCAGTATTGCTGGCAATTGCCGTTGTTATCGGACTGGGTGTCTGGATGGCGTCCGGGATGCAGGAAGAGGCACCTGAACAGGTTGTCACTGAGCCGGCAGCGGAAGAAAAGCCGCTGATGAAGGTAAAGGTACAGGATTCGGATGCTGCCAGAGTTCAGCAGGTGGTAAAGGTGCAGGGGCAGGTTGAGGCAAACCGTACGCTGGAAGTGAAGGTTGAAATCGATGGCCGGGTGTCAGGGTTACCGGTGGATGAAGGTCAGCGGCTGGCTGCTGGGGATAATCTGATTGAGATTTCTGCAGACTACCGTTCGGCGCAACTGGCTGAAGCGAAAGCCTTACTGAAGCAGCGTCGCAGTGATCTGGCAGCCAGTATTAAACTTAAAAGCGTGGTCTGCAGTCCCAGAATCGGGTAATTGCCGATCAGGCTGCGGTGCAGGCCGCGCAGGCACAGTTGGCACGTATTGAACACGAAATTAAGGAAACCCGGGTGGCTGCGCCCTTTGACGGCGTGCTGAATACACGGGTAGTTGAGTTAGGTGATTTTCTGCAGGCCGGTGATGTGATCGGTGAACTGGTGGATGACGGTACCGTCAAGATTACCGGGCAGGTGCCGCAGCACAGTGTGGGCCGTCTGCAGGAAAACCAGAACGTTGAGGTTGAACTGAATAACGGCCTGCAACTGACCGGCAAGCTGAGCTATATCTCACCGGTGGCGGATGATGTGACCCGCAGTTACCGGGTTGAGGTACAAATTCCTAACCCTGATCATCTGCGGATCATCGGTTTGTCTGCCACTCTGCTGTTACCTGCCGGTGAACAGATGGGGCACCTGTTGCCCGGATCGGTGCTGGGGCTGGATGAAGCCGGTAACCTGCGGGTGAAGCTGGTGGATGCTGATAACCGGGTCAGTAATGCCCGGGTTGAAATCATCCGTACCGACCAGCAGGGTTTCTGGCTCAGCGGTCTGGATCAGAATGTACGCGTCATTATGGTTGGTCAGGACTTTGTGGCCAGCGGTGAAGAGATCGATCCGGTGACGGATGTTGATCTGGCAGCGTCTGCCAGTGACAACACACAGGGAGGCTAAGGGATGATAGCAGCACTTGTTGCCGCGGCGATCGACCGCAGCCGCACCAGTATCCTGATTTTACTGTTTTTCCTGGTAGGCGGTTTTGCTGCCTTTCAGAGCATTCTAAAGAAGCGGACCCGGATGTCGCCATTCCGATCATGTACGTGTCGATCGCGTTTGACGGTATATCACCGGACGATGCCGTGCGCCTGATGGTCCGGCCAATGGAGAAGGAACTCAAATCCATTGAAGGGGTAAAGGAAATGCGCTCGGTCGGCTCCGAAGGGCATGCATCCGTCACCCTGGAGTTTGATGCCGGTTTTGACAGTGATAAAGCGCTTCAGGACGTCCGTGAAAAGGTGGATATTGCCAAGAGCAAGCTGCCGGAAGACGCTGAGGAACCACAGATTCATGAGGTCAATGTGGCGCTGTTCCCGGTGCTTAATATTGCCCTTGCCGGACCATTATCTGAAAGGGTTAAGCTGAAGGTTGCGAAAGATCTCAAGGACGAAATTGAAGGCGTTGCCGGTGTGCTTGAGGTGGATATCGGCGGTGAACGTGAAGAGCTGATGGAAATCATTATCGAGCCGCAATTGCTGGAAAGCTATGAACTGGATTTCCAGACCGTGCTGGACAGCGTGGCCCGGAATAACCAGCTGGTGGCCGCCGGTGCGGTGGATACCGGCAGTGGCCGGCAGGTGCTGAAGGTACCGGGAGTCGTATCTGAGCTGGAGGATATGCTCAATATGCCGGTGAAGTCGTCAGCGGGAACCGTGGTGACTGTGGGCGACATTGCGACCATCCGTAAAACCTATAAAGACCCGCAGGGCTTTGCCCGGGTCGGTGGTGGCGACGCCATGGTGCTGGAGGTGAAGAAAAAGGTTGGCGCCAACATTATCGATACCATTCAGGAAGTTCAGACCATCGTTGCGGAGCACAGTACCCTCTGGCCCCAAGGGCTCGAGTACTCCTATATTCTGGATCAGTCTACCCAGATTAAGTCGATGCTGCGGGATCTGATGAACAACGTACTCAGTGGCATTATTCTGGTTATGGTCGTGGTGCTGGCTGCCATGGGCTTACGTACTTCTTTGCTGGTGGGGCTGGCTATACCGGGTTCTTTCCTGGCCAGTATGATGGTGCTGAACCTGATGGGCTTCACCCTGAATATTGTTGTGTTGTTCAGTCTGATTCTGGTGGTTGGCATGTTGGTGGACGGTGCGATTGTTGTCACCGAGCTGGCTGAGCGCCGTATGAGTCAGGGCCTCAGTGCCCGTGAATCATTCCGTTATGCGGCGTCCAGAATGGCCTGGCCGGTGATTGCCGGTACCGCCACAACACTGGTGGTATTTATGCCGTTGATGTTCTGGCCCGGTGTCATCGGTGAGTTCATGAAGTACCTGCCTGCCACGGTGGTGGTCTGTCTGACAGCTTCGCTGTTTATGGCACTGATCTTCCTGCCGGTGCTGGGGGCTGTCAGTGCCCGGCGTAAGCAAAATACCGCGCAGGCAAGTGATGAATATGAGTTACCGGAAACGGCCGTCAACAAAGCCTATGTAAAGATCATGTCCCGGATACTGCGTTATCCATTGGTCACTCTGTTTGTGGCGCTGATCGCCATCAGCAGCAGCTACGTTGCCTACGGTGTATTTGGAAAGGGCGTTGAATTCTTCCCGGATGTTGAGCCGGAAATGGTGCTGCTGAATATCCATGCCCGGGGCGATCTTTCTGTATATGAGAAGGACGCAATTCTCCGGGATGTGGAACAGCGGGTGATGCCCGTGGAAGGTTATAAATCCGTGTATGCCCGCAGCTACAATGCGCCGCCGACGGATGTTGCTGAAGATGTGATTGGCATTATTCAGTTTCAGCTGGATGACTGGGATAAACGGGCCACAGCCAATGAAATTCTGGCGGAAATGAAAGCCCGCACGGCGGATGTGCCCGGAATTATTCTGGAGACCCGTAAAGGCGAAAATGGGCCGAGTTCGGGTAAGCCAATTAAGTTACTTGTCAGCGGGTATGACAATGAAGTTCTGTACCGGACGGTGGCGGATATCCGTGAAATGATGAACGGAATCGGCGGCTTTAAGGACGCGGAAGATGACCGTCCGTTGCCGGGAATCGACTGGGAAATTGATGTCGACCGTGAAGAAGCCGGCCGTTACGGTGCCAGCATTGCACTGGTGGGGCAGGCGGTACAGCTGATTACCAACGGGGTGAAAGTGACCGATTACCGGCCGGAAACCTCTGATGATGAAGTGGATATCATGATTCGCTTCCCGGCGGATAAGCGTAATCTGGACCAGCTCATGCAGTTACAGCTGAGCACCAGTGTGGGCATGGTTCCTATGTCTAACTTTGTAACCCTGAAGCCGTCTCCTAAAACCGGTTCCCTGAAACGGGTGGACAGCCGCCGTACAATTACCATTCAGGCAGATGTGCAGGAAGGCGTATTGGCCAATGATCAGGTGCTGGCCATGCAGGCGGCGCTGGCGAAGTATGATTTTGATCCGCAGATCAAGCTGACCTTCAAAGGTGAAGACGAGCAGCAGAAAGAAACCGGAGATTTTCTGGTCAGTGCCTTCGGTACGGCATTATTCCTGATGGCTCTGATTCTGGTGACTCAGTTTAACAGCCTGTATCAGGCCGGACTGGTGTTGTCGGCAATTGTGTTTTCCACGGCCGGTGTGTTAATCGGCCTGATGGTGACCGGCCAGCCGTTCGGCATCGTTATGGTCGGGGTCGGGATTATCGCCCTGGCAGGCATTGTAGTGAATAATAACATTGTCCTGATCGACTGTTATAACGATCTGCGCCGCAACGGTTATTCCCCTTTGATGCGGCACTGCATACCGGCAGTCTGCGTCTGCGTCCGGTGGTACTGACTGCCGTTACGACGGTACTGGGTCTGATGCCAATGGTACTGGCGATGAACATAGATCTGATCAACCGGGATATCAGCTTTGGTGCGCCTTCCACCCAGTGGTGGACACAGCTGTCCAGTGCCATTGCCGGCGGGTTATCGTTTGCTACGGTTCTGACGCTATTCCTGACGCCGTGCCTGCTGGTACTGGGAGACAGAAAACTGTTCCGCCGTAAGGCAAAGGCACCTGTTGCAGAAGTACCGGATTCTGCGGATTCACAGGCAGTCTGAGTCAGTTTAAGGTTATACACAGAAACATAGCGATAACTCTGTGTATAACCTTTTAGTAACTCCTTATAGCGGCCATTCTGTGACTGTTTAAGACTTAAGGTTAATTTTCAAACAGCTTTTTAAGAAACGGCTTTAACCGTTTGTTTATCAGACATTTTTACCATTATTTTCAGTTGCCTGACGGCGCAGCCAGTCCCTGAGTGTTGCTCCATTCTGGTGGCTGCTGTGTTCGCCCGTTGCCGGTGCTGAAAGGTAGTAGCTGCAGTTGGATTTAACCGTCTCAAACGGTGTGATCAGCTGGCCGTTCTGTAATTCGTCGCTGACCAGTGTGCTGCGCGCCATAGCGATTCCAAGTCCTGCACAGGCTGCGGCAATGGCCATATCTGAACGATTGAAGAAGTGCCCGCTATTCCCCGGTACAGATTCCCGGCCGGTTTGTGCTAACCAGTAGCGCCATTCACTGTCCCGTTCTGCATTTCGCCAGGGTGTATCGTCATGCAGCAGGGTAACCTTATTCCAGAAGTTTTTGTCACTGACATCCCGTCCCTGCAGATAGGCAGGGCTGGCGACCGGAAATATAAATTCATCCATCAGCTTTTCAGTGTTTTGCCCGCAATGGTCACTGTTCAGGCGGTAGTCGATGAGTAAGTCGAAGCCGGTTTGCCTGTCCGGATTTGTGAGGGAGGTTTCCGCAAAGGCCGACACTTTAATGCGTGGGTATTCCAGACTGAAATCCCTGAGTTTGGGGATCAGCCATTTAAAGACCAGTGACGGTGTGGAATATAAGCGCAGTTCAGAATGATCAGACCGTTGCAGCTCATGGATAACGTCATTGATACGTCCCACCGCCTGATCCGTGACCTGCTGTAACTTTGTGCCGTCTTGCGTTAACCGGATGCCGTCCGGCTGGCGGATAAACAGTTGAAACCCCAGTTGTGTTTCCAGTTTACGGATTTGCTGGCTGACGGCGCCGGTGGTGATGTGCAGTTCCCGGGCAGCTGCTGTAAAGCTCAGGTGGCGGGCACAGGCAGAAAAATACACCAGGGTGGTAAATATTCGGGGATGCAAGTCTGCCATGTGTATAGCCTATAGTTTTTCTAAAGAGGTGTTTAAAAGGTATCGTTTGTTTATAGCGTTCTTTCTGTTCAGGATACAGCTTATTAATAAGTAATTCTAAAGCCGTTCGTTCGAATGGAAAGTTCGAATGGAAATATGAGGAGAGGCATTGTGTCATCACTGAATCTGACCACTGAACAACAGGCGCATTTACGTGCAGCGACGCCGCAACTATGGCTGAATCCACAATATATGCAGGATCAGGCGATTGTGGCGACGCCTGAGGTTGATGACCTGTATGCGGCTGAAGCCCGGTTGCAGCGCTTTGCGCCCTTGCTGGAGATTCTGTTTCCTGAGTTACAGGCCAGCGGCGGCCTGATTGAGTCAGCGCTGATTGATACACAGCAATTAAGCACTGAATTTGCTGAGGGCTGTGAAGGGCGGTTATTTCTGAAGGCGGATCATCAGTTACCGGTGGCCGGTTCTATTAAGGCCCGGGGGCATTCATGAGGTACTGTGTTTTGCTGAAACACTGGCTCGGCAGGAAGGTTTGCTGGAGGCTGAAGACAATTACACGACTCTGAACAGTGCTGCGGCTAAGGCTGTGTTTTCCCGTTACACAGTGTCAGTGGGCAGTACCGGAAATCTGGGGCTAAGCATCGGCATCATGAGTGCCGCGCTGGGTTTCAGAGCTGAAGTGCATATGTCTGCGGATGCCAAAGACTGGAAGAAGCAGCGTCTTACTGACCGGGGCGTGAAAGTGATTGAGCATGCCGCGGACTATGGTGCCGCAGTAGCCGCCGGCCGTGCCGCTGCTGAAGCTGATCCTTATGGATATTTTGTCGACGATGAACGTTCCCCGCATTTGTTTATGGGCTATGCCGTGGCCGCGCTGCGGTTGGAGTCTCAGTTACAGGCAGCCGGGGGCAGAGTAGATGCTGAGCACCCTCTGTTTGTGTATCTGCCAGCCGGGGTAGGCGGTGCGCCCGGTGGTATCGCGTTTGGTCTGAAGATGCTGTTTGGCCGCTATGTACACTGTTTCTTTGCTGAGCCGGTGCAGGCACCCTGTATGTTACTGGGCATGGCGGGTAATGCCAGCGATGAGCCTGTCAGCGTGGCTGAATTCGGACTGAGCATTGATACCGAAGCTGACGGGCTGGCGGTAGGGACCGCTTCCCAGTGGGTGTGTGATGCGACCCGTAATCTGATTTCAGGTGTGTATACGGCAACAGATGAGTCTCTGTACCGGCAGCTGTACCGGCTTAAAGCACTGATTGATACAGAGGTTGAGCCGTCTGCAGCGATTGGTTGCCTGGGGCCGGAGTTACTGGAAGGAGATGCTGGCAAGGCGTATCTGCAGGCGCACAAGCTGGAAGATCTGATGGGTAATGCCACTCATATCGCCTGGCTGACCGGGGAGTTTTGTGCCGGAAGAAGAATACAAACGTTATCTGGATAAAGCCCGGCATATTACAGGCGCTTAAGGGATCAGTGGATTTCGGCCAGTCCCAGTTCAATGCCGCTGAGGCGCAGCATAATGCTGTTAAGGGTTAGCCAGGCATCACCCGGTGCACCCTTGATCTGCTGGTCAACCGTCATGCACTGGCTGAGCATTTGCTGCAGAGCCTGTGGAGCCGTCCGGCGGGCGGCAGCTTGCAGCAGGCCTTTGCGTTTGCCCCAGATACGTTCTTTCTGGCAGATAGCCTCATATTGCTGGCCCTGTGCAAGGCCCTGCTGAATGGTCAGCAGCGTGCGTACTTCACGGCTGATTGCCCACAGGGCAACTGGCGCTTCGGTGCCTTCCTGACGTAATACCTGAATGATCTTGTTGCAGCGAGCGGTCTGTTGCTGCAAGGCGGCATCCACCAGACCATAGATATCGTAGCGGGAGCTGTCGGATACGCTGTCGATTACCTGATCCGCATCCAGCGTCTGGCCGGGGTACAGCAGGTTAAGCTTATCCAGTTCCTGTTTGGCCGCGAGTAAGTTACCTTCAACCCGTTCACAGAGCAGCTGGACGGCATCCCGATCGAGGGTCAGGCCAATCTGCTTGGCGCGGTTATTCAGCCAGCCCGGCAGTTGCTGAGCTTCTACAGGCCAGATCTGCACGATCATGCCGGTCTTGTCGATGGCTTTAAACCAGGCACTTTTCTGCGCTGCGCCGTCGAGTTTATCTGCAATGATCAGCAGGACGTTGTCCGGTGCCGGATTGGCGAGATATTCCCGGAGAATTTCACTGGCTTGCTTATTGGGCTTACTGCCCCTAAGCGCAGCTCAATGATTTTGCGTTCAGCGAACAGGGAAAGGGCGTTGGCACATTCCAGCAGGTAGGTCCATTTGAAACTGGCATCGGCGTGCAGGGTTTCCCGTTCCGAGAAACCCTGATCAACCAGATATTGCCGCAGCAGGTCGCAACTTTCCTCAATCAGCAGGGCTCATCACCGGTCACCAGATAGACCGGTAGTGGTGCGCCTTTAAGCTGGCTGGCAAGTTGTTCCGGCTTTGCCTTCATGGCTGATTACTGTGCCGGTTTGATAGCGCTGTAAATCCGAACGATCTGGTCAGCCAGGCGTTCAGACATTTCAGTGCGCAGCTGGGATTCTTCTGCATCACTGGCTGTTTGCGCGTTCGCGTCGTAATCGTAAGTACGGTTAAGTCGCAGGGTTTGCGGTGCCACCACGATTTCGTTATTCCGGTCGAGAATCTCGAAGGTGATGCTGGTACGCAGTTCATACTCATCAACACTGTTGCTTGAGCTGATGGTTGAGGTTCTGCGTTCCTGACGTTCTTCCAGCAGATTAATCTGGTAGTTGGCAGCCACATTCCCCACCAGTTTCACACCGTTCGCTTCCAGATTACGTTCCAGAGGACGAAAAACTGAATAGCTGCCCTGACCGGTTTTATTGATAACGGCCAGCTTAAGGCTCTCGTCGAGGCTGACGATTCCCTTCAGCTGAAAACCACAGGCACTCAGGAAGAGTGCCATAACAGTCATCGCAAAAGCTTATGCAGCGAAAAGTCCGTGCGCTCAGGTGGGTCATGCTTAATTCCTTTTGGGCCGGTTTAACCAACAACAATGTTTACCAGTTTGTTCGGTACGACAATCTGCTTACGGATTGTCTTATCTGCCATGTGCTTCTGAACAGACTCGTCTGCCAGCGCAGTGTGCAGGACAATGCTTTCGTCAGCGTCAGCCGGTACCTGGATCTTGGCACGTACCTTACCGTTTACCTGAACAACCATCTGGATGCTGCTGCGAACCATGGCGGATTCGTCAAACTCAGGCCACGGAGAATCCAGCAGACTTTCCGCGTAACCCAGCTGATTCCAAAGCTCATGGGTAATGTGTGGCGTAATCGGCGACAGCAGTTTAACGGCAGCAGACAGGGCTTCGTGGCTTACAGCACGACCCTGATCGCTGGCATCCACAAACTTGCTGATGGCGTTACACAGTTCCATAACCGCAGCAATGGCGGTGTTGAAGGTCTGACGACGCTCAATGTCATCACCGACTTTCTTGATGGTTTCATGGGTCTTCAGACGCAGGGCCTTCTGAGCATCGTTCAGTGCTTCAGGGTCCAGCGCAACCGCTTCACCCGGCTGTTGCAGGTGATCGAATACCAGTTTCCACAGACGGCGCATGAAACGGTGTGCACCTTCCACACCGGAATCAGACCACTCCAGAGACTGTTCCGGCGGTGCTGCAAACATCATGAACAGACGGACGGTGTCAGCACCGTACTTATCGATCATCATCTGCGGATCGATACCGTTGTTCTTGGACTTGGACATTTTGCCCATGCCTGCAGATTCAACCGGCAGACCGTCTTCTTTGTGCAGTGCCTGAGTGATACGGCCTTTCTCGTCGCGCTCGACGGTAACGTCCTGCGGAGAGATCCAGTCTTTAGCACCTTTTTCGTCTTCACGGAAATAGGTGTCCGCCAGAACCATACCCTGACACAGTAGGCGTTCGAACGGCTCATCGGAGTTAACCAGGCCTTCGTCACGCATCAGTTTGTGGAAGAAGCGTGAGTACAGCAGGTGCAGGATGGCGTGTTCGATACCACCAATGTACTGGTTAACCGGCAGCCAGTAGTTGGCCTGTTCAGGGTTCAGCATGGTGTCGGCGTTACGGCAGGCGTAACGGGCGTAGTACCAGGATGATTCCATAAAGGTATCGAAGGTATCGGTTTCACGTTCAGCATCGCCGCCACATTTCGGGCAGGTGGTCTGAATGAAACTGTCCATTTTCTTGATTGGTGAGCCAACACCGTCAAATTCAACGTCTGTTGGCAGCACAACCGGCAGCTGATCTTCCGGAACCGGAACAGCACCACAGCTGTTACAGTTGATCACCGGGATTGGTGTACCCCAGTAACGCTGACGGAAACACCCCAGTCACGCAGGCGGTAGTTGATTGTAATCTTGCCTTTGCCCTTGGACTGCAGTTCCGCCGCGATGGCTTTGAATGCCATGTCGAAATCCAGGTCATCGAAGTCACCGGAGTTCACCAGAATACCTTTTTCGGTATAGGCTTCGCTGCTCAGGTCGTATTCGGCGCTGTCGTCTGCAGGGCGGATAACCTGCTGGATGTTCAGACCGTATTTAGTCGCGAATTCATAGTCGCGCTGGTCGTGGGCCGGTACGGCCATAACCGCGCCTGAACCGTAATCCATCAGGACAAAGTTTGCTGTCCAGACCGGTACTTTTTACCGGTCAGCGGGTGAACCGCATCGATGCCAAGTGCGAAGCCTTTTTCTCCATGGTAGCCATGTCGGCTTCGGCCACTTTCATGTTTTTGCATTCGTCGATGAACGCTGCCAGTTCAGGATTGTTCTCAGCTGCCTGCTGGGCCAGCGGGTGGGCAGGCGCAACTGCCACGTAGGTAACACCCATCAGGGTATCCGGACGGGTGGTGAACACTTCCATCGGGCCAAAGCCGTCAACGTCAAAGCTCAGCTCAACACCCTGGGAGCGACCGATCCAGTTACGCTGCATGGTGCGTACCTGCTCAGGCCATTCTTCCAGCTGGTCCAGATCATCCAGCAGTTCATCAGCGTAATCAGTGATTTTCAGGAACCACTGAGGAATCTTCTTGCGCTCAACCAGCGCACCGGAGCGCCAGCCGCGGCCGTCGATAACCTGTTCGTTTGCCAGTACTGTCTGGTCAATCGGGTCCCAGTTAACTTCGGCTTCTTTCTTGTATACCACGCCCTTTTCCATCAGACGGGTAAAGAACCACTGTTCCCAGCGGTAGTATTCCGGATGGCAGGTGGCAACTTCACGATTCCAGTCGTAACCGAACCCCATCTGGTTCAGCTGGTTACGCATGTAATCGATGTTTTCATACGTCCAGCCAGCTGGCGCGACGTTGTTTTTCAGAGCAGCATTTTCCGCCGGCAGACCGAAAGCATCCCAGCCCATTGGCTGCAGTACGTTTTTGCCCTGCATACGCTGGTAACGGGAAACCACATCACCAATGGTGTAGTTACGCACGTGACCCATGTGCAGGCGACCGCTTGGGTAAGGGAACATAGACAGGCAGTAGAATTTTTCTTTGCTGGTGTCTTCGGTGGCTTTGAAACTGTCGTTATTCACCCAGTATTGCTGAACTTCGGGCTCGATCTGCTGTGGGATATATTGTTCGTTCATCTTTGCTCAGTAATAAGAAAACCGACTTTTAGCGAAGCCGGTTTTCATCTCAATTGGAAAGTTTCTGCATTGGCGCATAGCATACAATATAAGGCAACTGACAGATAGAGAGCGTGGGCAGATATCCCGCTGATGGGAAAACAAATATGCGATTTATGTTTACTGTCCGCTGCCACTCTGTGAACAGGGGGTAAGAGGAGGATGTATGAGCGATAAACCTAAGGGAAAAACTGATTTTTCGGATCAGTATGACCGGGTGATGACACGTTTGCGTGATCAGCTCGAGGCCGCCGAGTATCAGTCGTGGGATTTTCTTCAGGACCGTATCGAAGAAGCGGTGGAGCTTGAGCTTGCCGCCGAGGAAATGACCCGTGATGAAATGGACTTGCTGGCTGCCTATATCAAGCGCGACCTGAAGAAGCTTGGTTATTATGCCCATGAAACCGGCGAGGGGATTGCCGCCTGGCTGAATTTTGATCTGAATATTCTGGAGCATCAGATCGGTGCGCAACTGATGGATCTGGCGGATCGCACGCGGATCGGTCTGACAGAGCTGGAGCAGCGATCACTGCAGGAAGAAATGTATCTGGCGGGAGAAACCGCCGGTGCCGGTACATTCCGTTGTCTGGCCTGCGGTACCGATAACCGCCTTACCCGGTCCAGCAGTCTGACACCCTGTCTGGTGTGTGGCGGTGAACGTTTTGCCCGGCAGTCGGCCCCCTGGGAGGGAGCGTCCGAAGGCTAACGGTACTTGCGACGGCCGCTGAACAGCAGGCTCAGTAACAGTAAAACACCGATCACAACCTGCAATGGCTGATCGCCATATTGCTGGTAGGGGTGGAGCCCTGCATCAGCGGGACTTCTGCGTAAAGCGCACCGGTATCAAACTGGGGCAGTTCCGAATCAATTTTGCCGTCCGGCCGCATAATGGCGGTCAGGCCGTTGTTGGTCGACCGGATCAGCCAGCGGCCATTTTCCAGTGCCCGCATCCGGGCAATCTGCAGATGCTGCTGAGGGGCAATGGAGTCTCCGAACCAGGCGTCGTTACTGACGGTCAGCATCACATTACTGCGCACCGCATAGTCGCGTACCAGTTCCGGATAGGCGATTTCGTAGCAGATAAACGGTGCCATGGCGGCATCTTTTACCTGCAGCAATGACTGTTCATCCGGCCCCAGACTGAACTGCGACATCGGCAGGTTGAAGAAGTCGATAGTGCCCCGCAGCAAGTTTTCGAGCGGGACATACTCACCGAATGGCACCAGGCGCTGTTTATGGTAACTGCCTTCACCACCGGCGAGGATGGTGATGCTGTTGTAGTACCCCAGATTATTTTTACGTGACGGATTGTTAAACACGGAAGGCATGCCGCTGATCAGGGTGCGGTCCTGTTCTTCCAGCTGCTCCAGATACGGTGCAAGAATTTTGACCGCATCACGATAGAAAGTAGGGATAGCGGTTTCCGGCCAGATCACCATATCCACGTCTTTGTCTGTCTGGCTCAGATCAACATAGCGTTGCAGAATTTCCGGCATCTGGCTGCGCTGCCATTTCAGCTGCTGGGGAATACTGGCCTGGGCCAGATAAACTTTAGTGACGCCGCTCTGGGTGGTCCAGTTCTGCGGCACTTTATCCAGCAACAGCCAGGGGCGCTGAACATCACAATTAATGCCAGTGCCGGCAATGGGCGACGGTAACAGCGGAGGATGCCCAGGGCGGCAATGCCCAGCGCGACGGTGTAAAGGCTGAGGAGCCAGACGCCGCCAAAGGGGGCATAGACGGAAAGAGGCGTATCAGTGAGGGCATAGCCCATATACAGCCACGGAAAGCCGGTAAACAGCCAGCTGCGTAACCATTCAAACGCTACCCAGACGGCGATAAACCCGAGGCCGCTGTAAAAGAAACGCCGGTACAGCCAGGTTTGCACGAGAACAAAAAGTGCCATGGCTGCGACGAAAACCGCGGTAAGCAGGGTGGCCAGCCAGACCGGGGCGTTGCCGTGTTCGTGAATACTGACGAATACCCAGGAAACCCCGACACCATAAAGCCCAAGGCCGTAGCACCAGCCAATCAGGGCGGCACCACGGAAACTGCTTTCATGGAGAAGAATAAATAGCAGAGCGGCGGAAACCGGTGCCAGATACCAGTAATCGAAAGGTGCCAGTGCCAGCGGAGCCAGTCCGCCGGCGATGACTGCTAATATTACCCTAAGCCAGATGTACGCAGTTTTTGTGGCATAGCTGAGGTATCCGTCAGGTCGTTAAAATGGGCTAGTTACTGGCCCGGGTTACCTGTAACAACCGGATGCGACGGTTTTCAGCGCTGAGTACCTTAAAGGTAAATTCATCGATACTGACCACTTCATCCTTGTGCGGCAGGTGTCCGAACTTCTGAGTCACCAGGCCTCCGATGGTATCAAAGTCATCATCTGGCAGGCCAATATCGAAGTATTCATTGAAGTCTTCGATAGGGGTGAGGGCTTTAACTATATAGCCATTTTCATCAAATGGCTTGATGTTACTTTCATCATCTTCGCTGTCGTGTTCGTCTTCGATTTCTCCGACGATCTGTTCCAGCACGTCTTCGATGGTAATCAGACCGGCAACACCGGCGTATTCATCAACCACCATGGCCATGTGGTTACGGTTCGCACGGAATTCTTTCAGCAGAATGTTCAGACGCTTACTTTCCGGAATAATGGTCGGCTTGCGCAGGTGCTGGGTGATATCGAAGTTTTCCAGACCATCGTCATCGAGAATCAGGGGCAACAGGTCTTTTGCCAGCAGGATACCCAGCAGGTCGTCCGGGTTTTCACCGATAACCGGGAACCGGGAGTGGGCGCTGGAAATGATGATAGGCAAAAATTCTTTAGGTGTCTGGTCGGCTTCAACCACCACCATTTGTGAGCGGGGATCATAACATCCCGGACTTGCTGGTCAGAAACCTGCATGGCGCCTTCAATGATGCTGTAGGCTTCCTGGTCCAGAATATTTTCGTCAGCAGCGTCTTTTAGGTCTGCTAACAGGTCTTCGCGGGTTTTCGGCTCATCAGAAAATGCCTGGGTGATTTTGCCCAGCCAGTTTTTCTGTGTGCCATGTTCCGTTCGGTCTTCGCTCATATTGTCCTTATGGGTCCTGATTATCGTATGGGTTACTGATGTCTAACTGTGACAGCAATTTAACTTCTAATGCTTCCATTTCTTCAGCATCAGCATCATTTATATGGTCGAATCCTAACAGATGCAAGCATCCGTGAATGACCATATGCGCCCAGTGGTGCATCAGTGGCTTGTTTTGTTCGTCGGCTTCACGGCTGACAACCGGGGCGCAGATCACCAGATCCCCAGTAAATCCAGCTCGATGCCTTTCGGTACTTCAAACGGGAAGGACAATACATTGGTGGGTTTGTCCTTGCCACGGTAGTCGTTATTCAGTTGCTGGCTTTCCGCTTCATCAACAATCCGCACGGACAGTTCAGCGGTGTCGCGAAAGTCAGCAATGGCCAGGCTGGCCCAGCGGGTCAGCTCGGCTTCGTCCGGCAGGTTGATGTCTTCGATCTGACACTGGCGGTCAACGTAATAGCTCATGCATTAATTTCCGGTGTTATGTTGCAGATCGAATTCGTCGTAGGCTTCAACAATGTGCTGCACCAGTGGGTGACGGACCACATCTTTCGCCAGAAAACGGGTGAAACCGATACCTTCCACATCCCGCAGTACCTGCTGAGCGTGGATCAGGCCGGAGCGTACGCCCTTGGGCAGGTCGATCTGAGTGGTGTCACCGGTAATAACCGCGGTGGAACCAAAACCGATCCGGGTCAGGAACATCTTCATCTGTTCCCGGGTAGTGTTCTGGCTTTCGTCCAGAATCACGAATGAACCGTTCAGCGTCCGGCCGCGCATGTAGGCCAGCGGCGCAACTTCAATGACGTTGCGCTCAATCAGCTTGGTTACCCGTTCAATCCCCAGCATTTCGTACAGAGCGTCATAAAGAGGACGCAGGTACGGGTCGACTTTCTGGCTCAGGTCACCGGGCAGGAAACCGAGTTTCTCACCGGCTTCAACCGCCGGGCGGACCAGCAGGATCCGGCTGACTTCATCCCGTTCCAGTGCTTCGCAGGCACAGGCTACTGCCAGATAGGTTTTACCGGTACCGGCAGGGCCGATGCCGAAGTTGATGTCATGGCGCAGAATAGAACGCAGGTAGTCCTGCTGGTTCGGTCCGCGCGGACGAATCAGTGCTTTGCGGGTACGGATAGTAATGTCCGGCTGGTAGATGTCTGCCGGTTCCGGGCGGGCTTTGATCTGCTCCACGCCGGATTGCTGCAACAACAGGTGTACCTGTTCAGCGGTAATTTCCTGGCCGTCCTGGGATTCCTGATACAGCTGGGTGATGACCTGCTCGCCGGCTTTGATAGAGCTGGCTTCGCCGGCCAGTTTAAAGATATTGCCGCGGTTGCTGATATCAATATCCAACCGTTCGGCCATCAGCTTCAGGTGTTCATCCAGCTGGCCACAGAGGTTGGCCAGATGGTGCGGGTCATTCGGATGAAGGCTGAAGCTAAGGGAGTCAGCAGTGTTCAATGAGGATACCTCAGGCATCTTTTGCAAAATTATTCAGTTCGGAGCTGACCAGCTGACCCAGCAGGGAGTTGGCGTAAGCTTCGACAATTTCCACGTCGGCAAAGTGACCAATCAGATCCGGGTTATCGCAGCGGAAGTTTACTACCCGGTTGTTTTCCGTACGGCCGGACAGCATGCCCGGGTCACGTTTGGAGTAATCGTTCACCAGAATACGCTCTACAGTTCCCACCATACGGCGGCTGATCTGCATTGCCTGCTGAGTAATCCGTTCCTGCAGGATGTTCAGGCGCTGCTTCTTGGTTTCTTCGCTGACGTCATCCGGCAGATCCGATGCCGGTGTACCCGGACGGCGGCTGTAGATAAAGCTGAAAGAATGGTCAAAGCCGATCTGGGCGATCAGGTTCATGGTTGCTTCAAAGTCAGCGTCGGTTTCACCCGGGAAGCCAATGATAAAGTCCGAAGAGAAAGAGATGTTCGGGCGCAGGGCTTTAATCCGGCGCAGCTTGGACTTGTACTCAATGGCCGTGTGGCCGCGTTTCATGGCCATCAGAATGCGGTCGGAACCGCTCTGTACCGGCAGGTGCAGGTGGCTTACCAGCTCCGGTACTTCTGCGTATACATCAATCAGGCTTTCAGTGAACTCAACCGGATGAGAGGTGGTGAAGCGGATACGGTCAATGCCGTCGACCGCCGCAACACAGCGGATCAGCTCAGCCAGGTCTGCAACATCGCCATCGTGGGTGTTACCACGGTAGGCGTTAACGTTCTGGCCCAGCAGGTTTACTTCACGGACACCCTGTTCCGCCAGCTCAACCACTTCGGTCAGTACGTCATCCAGCGGGCGGCTGACTTCCTCGCCACGGGTATAAGGCACAACGCAGAACGTGCAGTACTTGCTGCAACCTTCCATAACCGATACGAATGCTTCGGCGCCGTCTACTTTCGGGGCAGGCAGGTGATCAAACTTCTCGATTTCCGGGAAGCTGATATCCACAATGCCTTTTTGTTCTCATGGGTAAGATCAATCATTTCCGGCAGGCGGTGCAGGGTTTGCGGGCCGAAAATCATATCCACGTAAGGTGCACGCTTAAGAATCGCTTCACCTTCCTGGCTGGCAACACAGCCGCCAACACCGATTTTCAGTTCCGGATTGCCGGCTTTCAGCTTGCGCCAGCGTCCCAGTTGGTGGAAAACTTTTTCCTGCGCCTTTTCCCGGATAGAACAGGTGTTAAGCAGCAGAACGTCCGCTTCATCCTGGTTGTCAGTAAGTTCCAGCTCGTGGCTTTCGCCCAGAAGGTCGGCCATACGCGCTGAATCGTATTCGTTCATCTGACAGCCATGGGTTTTAATGAATAGCTTCTTCGCCATTACACACCTGTTGTAACGTTGGGATTGATCAAAGGGGCAGGAATTATACGCTAAGGTCGAAAGGGTGCCTAGTTATTAATCAGCAAGATCGTATCTGTATCAATATTCATGACGGAGTAATAATCCCCCGTTTGCTCTTGTATTTTAGTGCGCTGCCCGTATATTTGCTGCCTGAAATTTTTACGATCAGATTTTGATCATCCAGTAGTAAATGTCCGGTAACGGGCTGGCAGAGTTAAACCATGGAAAAAGACGCGATTTACCGGATTAAGTTTCTCAATCAGGATGAAGTCTACGAGGTGTATGCCAAGCATCTCTACCAGAGCGATTTATGGGGCTTTCTGGAAATTGAAGAGTTTGTCTTTGGCAGCCAGACCCAGATGGTGGTTGATCCTTCGGAAGAAAAACTCAAACAGCAGTTTGAAGATGTAGAGCGCAGCTACATTCCGATGCAGTCAGTTATCCGCATTGATGAGGTGAAGCACGAGGGCGTGGCTAAAATCACGCCGGCCCGGGGCACCAATGTCGCAGCTTTCCCGGAGTGCCCCCAAAGCATAAGTAAAATAATCACTTAGCTTTATACAGTCTTCTCTGATTTGGGGCAGGTTTTGTGTGCTTCAAGCATCGACCATAACGTATGTTTGAATTAATCTGTCGGGATGGGTAGTCCCGGATTGAGCCGGCTCTGCCCATTGTCTATGATGAGCTAAACAGTTGTGGAACGTTTGAATCGGGTGACAAAAACAGCTCCCGGCCACAGCTGTCCGACTAATTTCAGGCATGTTTGCAGCTGGACGGTTTGCGGAGAAGCGCAGTTATCTCTAGGGATAAACCGTTGCAGAGATGCGCTTCGGGCGGGGAAAGGATTGAATACTCCAGATAACAGTCGTCCCAGTTTTATGACTTACCTGCAGGTATATCTGATGCCTGGGGTAATGTATTTCCTGTTGGCTCAGCTGACAGTGTTACTGACCGCGCCGCCCGGCGAACCCTCTATTATCTGGCCGCCGGCCGGCTTTGCAATTGTCATCCTCATGTTGCTGGGCAAGCCAGCTCTGCCAAGCCTGTTTGCCGGTATGCTGGCCCATCAGTTGTATTTCTGGTTTGTGGGGGCGCCGGAAACAGTACTTCATCTCAAGTTTATTTTAGGCGGGGTCATCAGTGTCGGTGTCATGCTGCAGGCGATGATTGCCGTGCGTCTGATCAACCGTTATGTCGGGCCCGATGATCCGCTGATTGATGACCGGGCGATTCTGCGTTTTCTGCTGATTGTCGGCCCCTCAGTTCGCTGGTGGCCTGTACCACGGCGGTCATCTGCTTTGCAGTTTTCAAAACCATGCCGGTTGCTGAGCTGGGAGCTGTGTGGCTGACCTGGTGGCTGGGCGACAGTATTGGCGCCATGATTGTAACGCCGCTGTTGCTGGCCCTGATAAAATCCAGCCCGGTAGGGCGCTTCAACCGCCGGGTCAGCGTGGGGATTCCTATTCTGGGTCTGTTGCTGGTTATCGGTTTGCTGTTTGTGGTTACCGGCGAACGGGAAAAGATGAACGCAACCAATTGTTTGTCCGTCAGGCCGGTACCCTGCATTTACAGTTGGTCGGGGCGTTTCAGGAAAGTTTTCAGCTGCTGAATATGACCCGGTCTTTCTTGGAAAGTGGTGGGTATGTATCGAAAGAAGAGTTTGCCATATTCGGTCAGGGGTTGCTGGATCAGACTAAGGGCATTCAGGCCCTTGAGTGGATTCCCGGGTAGCCAGTTTTAACCGGACCTCCTTTGAGAACGCCAATGACGGTCCCGGTGATATCAAAGTGTTTGACGGTGACAAGATTAAGCGTGCGCCGGATAAAGCGGTGTACTACCCCATTAAATATGTCCAGCCTTACTCCGGTAACGAGCGGGCCTACGGTTATGATGTGTCTTCCAATCCGATGGCTAAGGAAGCACAGGATTATGCTTTTGTATAACAGCATTGGTGCGACAGCTCCGATCCGGCTGATTCAGGAGTCCGGACAGCAGGCCGGTGTGGTGGTCTATCTGTCCATGAGTCAGAAGGGTAAAGAGCACGTCTGGGATAATCATCTGGGCTTTGTGGCCATGGTGTACCGGGCGGATGATTTCATCACCAGCCATTTACTCGGGCCGAATACATCCCTGACACGGCAGATTTATACCCGTATCACCGATGTAACCGATGACACACCTAAGGAACTGTACCGTTCTCCCCGGTTTGATGAACGTCTGATGGACCCGTCGGATGACCGGCATATTAAGCGTTTATTCCTGCTTGGCGGTCGTCAGTGGGAGTTTGAATACCTGCCGGCCGGTGAATCCCTGTACAAAGATGGCATTTCGTCCAGCTGGCTGATTCTGTCGGCGGGCATGCTGTTTGCGTCGCTGATCTGTGGTTGGTTGCTGACCCTGACTGGCCGGACTGTTCGGGTGGGTGAACTTGTCAATGAAAAGACCGCGGATCTGCAGCACGAAATTGATGAGCGTCGTTCTGCGGAGCTGGCCCTGCGAAAATTATCCAAAGCGGTTGAGTACAGCCCCTACATGGTGGTGATATCACGGCTTGACGGCACGGTTGAATACGCCAGCCCGAAAGTGCTGGAAGTGACCGGCTTTTCAGAGGAAGAAGTGATCGGACAGCCAATCAATATGCTCCATTACGACCAGGGGCAGGAAACATCCTATGACACGATCTGGGATATGCTGCGTACCACCCGGGAATGGCAGGGTGAACTGCTGAACCTGCGGAAGAATGGTCAGGCGTACTGGGCCAATGTGCACATTGCTCCGATTTATGATGAAGCGGATGAGGTGACTCACTATGTTTCGATTCATCAGGATATTACTGAGGCGCGGGAGATTTCTGAGCAGCTGAATTATCAGGCCAGTCATGATCAGCTTACAGATCTGGTGAACCGGCGGGCGTTTGAGCAGTTGCTGGAGCAAACCCTGGAACACAGTCAGGTAACCGGTGAGCAGCATGTGTTCTGTTTCCTCGATCTGGATCAGTTCAAGGTGGTTAATGATACCTGCGGACATATTGCCGGTGATGAATTACTGCGGCAGCTAGCGCACTTGCTGCAGGAGCGGATTCGCGCTGGCGATACCCTGGCCCGCTTGGGTGGCGATGAATTTGGTATCCTGATGCGTAACTGTAATTTGCAGCAGGCCGAACGGGTGGCCAATGACCTGCGAGAGAAAATCGCCTCCTTCAAGTTCAGCTGGGAAAACCAGATGTTCAGCGTCGGTGTGAGTATCGGCGTGGTTGAAATTGATCAGCACAGTGTGAATAAGATTGAGCTGATGAAACAAGCGGATTCAGCCTGTTATACCGCAAAGGAAAACGGCCGTAACCGGGTTCACCTTTATCAGCAGGATGATGCCATGCTGCTGAAGCGGGAAGGGAAATGCAGTGGGTATCGGAAATCAATGCCGCACTGGATGAAGACCGTTTTGTGCTCTTCGGACAGATTATCCTGCCTTTGCAGGATCAGGGCCTGAAACCGGATATTGAAGTGTTGCTGCGGTTACGGGATAAAGACGGTAACCTGGTACCTCCGGGGCTTTCCTGCCGGCGGTGGAGCGTTATCATCTGAGCAGCCGGGTGGACCGCTGGGTAGTGGAGCATACCCTTGACTGGCTGGAACAGAATGCCATGGTTTTCTCCCGTACAATAGGGCGCTGTGCCATTAATCTCTCCGGCAGTTCCCTGGGAGACAGCACCATTCAGGATGCGATTCTGCAACGCCTGAAAGCGTCTACAATTCCTGCCTCGACCCTGAAATTTGAAATCACAGAAACCTCTGCGATTGCCAATCTTTCAGATGCCCGGGATTTCATTAATGCCCTGAAGGCGTTTGGCTGTCATTTTTCACTGGATGATTTTGGCAGCGGTCTGTCATCGTTCGCTTATCTGAAGAACTTACCAGTAGATACCCTGAAGATCGACGGTATTTTCATCAGGGAAATCGTTGAGAATAAGCTTGATCTGGCGATGGTGAAATCCATCAATGAAATCGGTCATGTGATGGGCATGCAAACCGTCGCCGAGTTTGTGGAAAACGATGAAATCGTTGAGCTGCTACGGGAAATCGGTATCGATTACGGGCAGGGCTATGGCCTTGGTCGCCCTAAGCCATTGGCTGAACTGCTGCTGGAACAACAGCAGTTACGGGCCCTGGAAGTTTCTTAATCGTTATTCTGCAGGGGCCGGCGTGCTGGCAACCGGTAACAGGGTTTTAGAAGCCCTGCCGGGGATTTCCGGGCCAGCTTCGGTACCAGGTAGCCGGGTAAGCGGCTCTGTAATTCACTGACCAGTTGCTGGGCTTCCCGGTCGGCAATGTCGAAGTGAGCCGCGCCGGCTACCGGGTCAAAGGTAAACAGGTAATAAGGCAAAATCCCCGCACGGAATAACGTTTCACTGAGCGCTTCCAGTGCGTCCACTGAATCATTGACTCCCTCAGCAGTACCGCCTGATTCAGTACGGTCACTCCGCTTTGTTTAAGTTGCGCCACTGCCGTCGCAACGTCGTTGTCTATTTCATTAGCATGGTTGATGTGTAATACCATCACAGTTTGCAGCCGGCTACTGGCCAGGCGGTTGCTCAGTTCCGGCGTTATCCGCTGAGGAATTACCACCGGCAGCCGGGAATGGATACGTAAACGCTGCAGATGAGGAATGGCTTCCAGTGAGCTGATCAGTTTATCGAGGCGTTTATCATTGGTTGCCAGCGGGTCGCCACCGGAAAAGATAACTTCTTTGATGCTGCTGTCAGCGGCGATGTAATCCACCACCTGTTGCCACTGATCCGGCCCCAGGCGGTTATCTTCATAGGGAAAATGTCTGCGGAAGCAGTAACGGCAGTTTATTGCACAGGCACCGGTCAGAATGATCAGTACCCGGCCTTTGTACTTATGTATCAGGCCGTCATGGGGATTACTGTCTGCTTCCGCCAGCGGGTCTGTGATATAGCCGGGAACATTATCGGCTTCCGCACTGACAGGCAGAACCTGCCGCAGCAGAGGATCGTTCAGATCGCCGGGCCTGATCCGCTGCAGATAAGGAGCGGGTACTCTTACAGAAAAATCTTTGTGCCCCTGCAACGCCCCGTTTACTGTTTCCGGGGAGGTTCAGTGCACTGACAAGTTCAGCCGGGTCGGTGATGGCCTGGCTGAGCAGTTGTTGCCAGCTGTTTGCTGATTCAGAAGGATGATTCAGATCAGCAACTTTAAGAGGTTTCATGTCGGGGCTACTTTAATTCGCTTGGAAAATTGGCTCGCATTCTCCTTTCAAGTAGAATGGCTGTCAATTTTGTATAAGCCGGAAAATTGCAGCGGGTCTGAGCCCTGTGCAGACTGATTTTCCGGCCGCTCAGTTTTAGCATATTCCCTTAGGTATCGAGACAATTATGGCAAACTATTCTACTAACCAGTTTAAAAATGGCCTGAAGGTCATGATCGACGGCGACCCTTGTTCAATGGTTGACGTTGAGTTCGTAAAGCCGGGTAAAGGCCAGGCTTTTACCCGCGTTAAAATGAAAAACCTGATGTCCGGCCGTACCTGGGAGCGTACCTTCAAGTCTGGTGAAAGCGTTGAAGGTGCAGATGTAATGGATACCGATATGGAGTATCTGTACAACGACGGTGAAATGTGGCACTTCATGGATCCTAAGACCTATGAGCAGGTTGCTGCTGACCAGACCGCTATCGGTGATGCGCACCTGTGGCTGAAAGAACAGGATGCCTGCCAGGTAACTTTGTTCAACGGTAACCCTATTTCTGTTACTCCGCCGAACTTCGTTGAGCTGGAAGTGGTTGAAACTGATCCGGGTCTGAAAGGCGATACTGCACAGGGCGGTTCCAAGCCTGCTACTCTGCAGTCTGGCGCTGTTGTACGTGTACCTCTGTTCATTGAGCGCGGTGAAGTACTGAAGATCGATACCCGTACCGGTGAGTACGTATCCCGCGCTTAATTGCCCGGTGGTAATCTGAAAATGGCAGCCCGGGCTGCCATTTTTGTGCCTGTTATTTGCCGGCTTTGTTACTTTTGTTGAAAGAGCTTCCAGTCGCCAGCCGCCCCGTAACCCTTTATCTCAGGAAGATTTCTGTGTCTGATACTCCACAGTGGAACAGTGCTGCTCCAATCGAAAATCTGCGCCGTCGTGCCGCGATCATTGCTGCTATCCGGGCGTTTTTTGTCGGTAAAGACGTACTTGAGGTAGATACTCCGGTGATGTCTAACGCAGCGGTTAGTGATCCGTATATCGATACAATCGAGTGCCGGTATCAGCCGCTGGTGGGCGGCGATGTGGAGATGAAATACCTGCAAAGTTCGCCAGAATACGCCATGAAGCGCCTGCTGGCCAGTGGCAGCGGGCCGATCTATCAGATCAGTAAGGCGTTCCGTAACGGTGAGGTGGGCCGCCGGCATAATCCTGAGTTCAGCATGCTGGAATGGTACCGGCCGGGGTTTGATCACCGTCAGCTGATGACAGAAGTGGCTGAGTTACTGTTACCGTTGTTGGGGCTTTCGGAAGCGGTTGAATACAGTTATGCACAGGTCTTTAAGACCCATCTGGGGATCGACCCGCACAGTGCCTGTGTGGCTGAGTTACGGACAATCGCTGCTGAACATATCGACAGTAATTACGAGGATGATAACCGGGATAACTGGCTGAATTTACTGATGTCCCACGTGATTGAGCCACGGCTGGCCAGTGAAGGCGCGGTATTTGTTTATGATTATCCCGCCAGTCAGGCGGCATTGGCGAAAGTCTCTGAAGATGCTCAGGGACGGGCCGTTGCCGAGCGTTTTGAGTTATTTGTGCACGGTGTTGAGCTGGCAAATGGTTACCATGAACTGACTGATGCAACAGAGCAGGCCCGCCGGTTTGAGGCCGATAACCGCCAGCGTGGTGAAGAAAATCTGCCACAGCGGCCGGTGGATGATCTGCTGATTGCTGCGCTGGAAAATGGCATGCCGGACTGTGCCGGCGTAGCTGTTGGCATAGACCGCCTGGTGATGCAGGCGATCGGTACCGATAACATTGCCGATGTGATTGCTTTCCCTCTGCCCCTGGCCTGAAAACACCAGGTTAGTCGGTTAGTGCCTGTCTTAAGCGTCTGACGGCTTCTTCCAGCGTGCTGCGGGGCAGCCAAAATTAAGCCGCATAAAGTTATCGTCACCAAAATCCTTACCGGGTGACATGCCCACACCGGCGCTTTCAAAAAGGTGACCGGATCATCCAGCTCCGCGTCGCGGATATCAATCCAGGCCAGATACGTGGCGTCAAAGTGTGCCAGCCGCAGGCCGGGAATCCGGTTAATTTCCGCTAACAGATAATCCCGGTTGCTGCGTAAATACTTCAGTTGCTGCTGATGCCAGTCATCACCGTCCTTATAGGCGGCAAGTGCGGCGGTATAGCCCAGCAGGTTCACGTCCGGCACGATGCCCCGGCGTACTTTCCTGAAGCGGTTACGTAATGCCTGATCCGGAATAATGGCGACGGAACTGCCCAGCCCGGCAATATTGAAGGTTTTGCTGGGAGCCATCAGGGTGATTGTGCGGGCGGCAATGTCCGGGCCCAGTGATGCCAGCGGGATATGTTCAACACCCGGCTCCAGGATCATGTCACAGTGAATTTCATCAGAGCAGATCAGCAAATCATGGCGCGCGCAGATCTCCGCCAGCTGTTCCAGTTCTGCCCGCCGGTACACGGTGCCGCCCGGGTTATGCGGGTTACAGAAGAGCAGCAGGCGGGTCTGCGCGGTGATTGCCGCTTCAAGGGCACTGAAGTCGATCAGCCAGCGGCCCTGCTGTTGAACCATCGGTATACCGAGGTGTTGCCCTCCGGACAGCGTTGGCGCGGAACGGAAGGGTGGGTAGATGGTATCGGGGGTCAGGGTGACCGGTGAAGCGACAGTCCGGCAGCTAAGGTGCAGGCCGCTGACCAGCCCGGGCAACCATACAAACCACTGTTCATCGGTTTCCCAGCCATACAGGCGGCGCAGGCGTTCAGTCATTACCCCGTTGAGTTCCGCCGGGCGCTGGGTGTAACCGAATACTCCGTGGGCAACCCGTGCCTGCAGTGCTTCAGTAATCACCGGCGCGGTGGTGAAATCGGTATCTGCCACCCACATTGGGAGGATGTCACGGTCTTTGTAACGTTCCCATTTCATGCTGGAGGTTTCCCGGCGGTCTACCGGTACATCAAAGTGGTCTTTTTCACAGTGGGTTTTACTCCTGATCCCAGTAACGGTGCCTGATCTGACCTGCTTCGCAGACAGGTTATTACCTTGCAAATACACCCTGTCAGGTTATATTAGACGAATCACGACAGTGGCCGGTTCGCCGCGCTGCTGCCGCAACAGGGTTCCTTTTCAGAACAGCTTTACTATACAGCAGGTAACCGGTTACCACAGCCGGCCTTAAGTGCCTGCAGAGCGACCTCTCCAAATGGGACAACAGCCATCAGTACCTGGAGCCAAAACCATGTCTGACAACAATCAGGTTATTATTTTCGATACAACATTGCGTGACGGTGAGCAGAGCCCCGGCGCGTCGATGACCGGTGAGGAAAGCTGCGCATAGCCAAGCAGCTGGAAAAATGCGAGTAGATGTTATCGAGGCGGGCTTTGCCATTGCCAGCCCGGGTGACTTCACCGCCGTGCAGACCATCGCCAATACCATTAAAGACAGCACCATCTGTTCTTTGTCACGGGCGCTGGATAAAGACATCGATCGTGCCGGTGAAGCACTGAAAAAGCCAACTCCGGCCGGATTCATACCTTCATTGCCACGTCTCCGATTCATATGGAATACAAGCTGCAGATGGAGCCGGATCAGGTTGTCGAGCAAGCTGTGCATGCGGTTAAACGGGCCCGCAATTTAGTTGCCGATGTTGAGTTTTCCCTGGAAGACGCCAGCCGTTCTGAATTTGAGTTCATGTGCCGGATTATCGAGCAGGTGATTGATGCCGGTGCCCGGACCATTAACATTCCGGACACAGTAGGTTACGCGGTACCCAATGAGTTCGGCAATACTATTGCCCGCCTGATCGAAAATATCCCTAATTCAGATAAGGCAATTTTCTCCGTTCACTGTCATAACGATTTGGGTCTGGCGGTGGCTAACTCGCTGGCTGCGGTATCTGCCGGTGCCCGTCAGGTGGAATGTACTATCAACGGTCTGGGTGAGCGGGCCGGTAACGCCTCGCTGGAAGAAATCGTCATGGCGCTGCGGACCCGTCAGGATATTCTCGGTCTGCACACCGGCATTGATTCCACGCAGATCGTGCCGGCTTCCCGTCTGGTCTCCGGTGTGACCGGTTTCCCGGTACAGCCGAACAAGGCGATTGTTGGGGCAAACGCCTTTGCCCACGAATCCGGTATTCACCAGGACGGCATGCTCAAGCATCCGGAAACCTACGAGATCATGACGGCTGACAGTGTCGGCTGGAAAACCAACAAAATGGTGCTGGGTAAGCACTCCGGCCGGAATGCTTTCCGGGCCCGGCTGGAAGAGCTGGGCACTGTGTTTGCTACCGATGCTGAACTGAATGATGCCTTCTCCCGGTTCAAGATTCTGGCGGACAAAAACACGAAATCTTTGATGAAGATTTGCAGGCACTGGTCAGCGATACCCAGACCGCCAAGCATTACGAAAAGTATAAGCTGAGCAGCCTCTCTGTAACGTCCCAGACCGGTGAAGTGCCGGTGGCAACAGTTACCATCGGTGTGGATGACAGCGAACAGCAGGCAGAAGCATCCGGCAGCGGCCCGGTAGATGCGGCTTTTAAAGCCATTGAGGTCATGGTGAACTCTGAGGCAGCACTGGAACTGTATTCTGTGAATGCAATTACCAGCGGCACGGACTCTCAGGGTGAAGTGACTGTACGGCTGGAAAAAGGTGGCCGGATCGTTAATGGACTGGGGGCGGATACCGATATTATTATCGCTTCCGTGAAAGCCTATATTCATGCACTGAATATGCTGGAAACCACTGACCAGAAAGCCCATCCGCAGGTATAATGCCGGGCATTCACACAGACTGAGCAGGATAGCTTCATGGAGCAACAACTAAGACACCAGTATCTGGATGCCATGGGCATTGTCAGTTGGTTGCCCCGTGAGCAGTTGCCGGGCGCGTTACCCACACCTGACTGGGTGTGGGAATTCTGCTCACTGCCGGAAGATCTGCAACCGCAGACTGCTCAGCCTTCACCGGCGGCGGCCGGCGCATCAGCCGCTGCACCGAAGCCGCAGAACAGCCAGCAAAATCAGCAGGCAGCCCAGCAGGCCCGTGCTGCATTGGCAGCAAGCCTTGGGGATAAACCTGCAGAGAAAGCACCGGTGCCTAAAATTCAGAAGCCGGACAATGCTGAGCAGGCTGTACAGCAGGTGGTGGACAAAACCGCCGTTGCACCTGTTGCAGCTCCTGCCCTGAATAAAGCCTTCGATGCTTCCAATATTGCCGCACCGGAAGCTACTGCTGAGACTGATGCCGACAGTGATGTACAGGCACCGTTTAAACTGGCTTTCGTGGCATTTGGTGACTGTCTGGTGGTGGATACCCTGCCGCCTCAGTCCCGTCAGGGATTATCCATGCAGCATCAGAGCCTGCTGGATAAAATTCTCCGTTCTGTCGGTTTGCAGGGGGCAGGGAGAGGTCTTCCTGCTGCCGTGGCCGATGTTCGCCAGTAAGACCCTTGATCAGGGGGCGACCCAGGCCCGCAAGGCGGTCATGCACAAACTCAACAAAAGCCTTGCTGCCCTGCCTGTGAGCCAGGTGATTCTGTTGGGTGAGTCTGCCGCGCAGATGATCATTCAGCGTTCCGAACCTCTGGAACAGTTACGGGGCATTCTGTTCAGTCTGCGTTCCGATGTGAAGGTACTGGCCAGCGCCAGTCTGTCTGAAATGATGACTGTTCCGGGCTGTAAGAAAGATGTCTGGCGGGATCTGCAACCGCTGATTCAGCATCTGCAGTCAGTGACAACCGCTCAGCCGCAAGCTGCTGCACAGCCGCAAGCCCCTGCAGACAACAGCGAAGGCTGAACACCGGTACAGGAAATGCAGGTATGCCACGCGTAATTCCTCTGGCGCAGGTCAGCTTTGCCGACGTAGAACACATCGAACAGGCTTGTTTTCAACCGCCCTGGTCTGCCGCGACCCTTAACCTCTATATGAACAACCCGGAAAATCTTTGTCTGGGGATTGTCAGCGATGAGAGGTTAATGGGCTTTGCCATTTTTCCCGTTTTGAAACTGAGGCCGAGTTACTGCAGATTGCGGTTGCTGAAGACTGCCGCGGGCAGGGCATCGCCAGCCAGCTGCTCAGTGCAGCCCATGTTCAGCTTGAGCAGCAGGGTGTGACGGATATTCTGCTGGAGGTCAATGCAACAAATGCTCCGGCGATTACACTGTATAAGAAACATCTTTACCGGCAGGACGGCTGCCGGAAGAATTATTATGTAACGCCACAGGGCAGGCAGGATGCACTGTTGATGCGGCGCTGCTTATCATCCGACAGGGAGGATTAACATGAGCCTGTCACCGGACCTTCTCAGCGGGCCGTGGTTCTGGCTGGCCCAGGCGGGATATCTGTTTTTCCTGCTGTTTGCGGTTTACCGGGCGCCCTGGCAAACCCTGTTTAATAACCGCCAGTTACAGCACCTGTTTCTGGGAGCCGCCGTTGTGCTGATGCTGTTGTGGCAATTGCGGGCGGGTATTTCTCCCGGGCTGGCGATTCATTTTGTTGGTATCACGGTGCTGACGCTGATGTTTGGCTGGGATCTGGCCATTCTGGCAGCCAGTATGGCGCTGCTGGGGCTGACCATTGTAGGTCAGGAAAACTGGCAGAGTTTCGGGGTGAATGGTTTCTGCACCATTGTGATTCCGGCGCTGGTGAGCATCGGTATATTAAGGCTGGTGGAAGCGAAGCTGACAAAAACTTCTTTGTGTACCTGTTTCTCTGTGCGTTTATCGGGGCCGGGGTTGCCAGCATTACCGGCGGGCTGACGATGGCCTTCATGTTGTGGATAAACGATGTCTACACGCTGGAAAAATCCACAACGAATACATTCAGTATCTGCCGCTGATCATGTTCCCGGAAGGCTTACTGAACGGCATTATCATGACGGCGATGATGGTGTTTCACCCGGACTGGATTCGCACCTTCGATGCTAAGGCCTACATTGACGAGCAGTAGCTGCTGAGAAACTGTCCGATTATTCCTTCACCGGACGCTTCACCAGTTTGCGCTGCAGTGTGCGCCGGTGCATGCCCAGTGCCCGGGCGGTGGCGGAAATGTTGCCGTCATGTTCCCCAGTACTTTCTGAATATGTTCCCATTCCAGCCGTCCGACGGACATAGGTTTTTCCGCAATATCAATGTTCGGGTCCGGTTCACTGTGATTCAGCTTGGCGAGAATTTCATCCGCATCGGCGGGTTTGGTCAGGTAATCCTTTGCGCCGAGTTTAATGGCTTCAACGGCAGTTGAAATACTCGCATAGCCGGTCAGGATCAGAATCTTTATCTGTGGATTAAGGCGGATCAGCTCCGGGATCAGGGTAATACCGGATGCCCCGTCCATCTTCAGATCCAGGGTTGCATAGTCCGGTACCTGTCGGCTGAGCAGAGGCCCTGCCTGTTCAGCACTGTTGGCAACCAGCGGTTCAAAGCCACGCCGTTTGAGTGCTCTGGACAGTACATGGGTAAAGGTTTCGTCGTCATCAACAATCAGAAATGTCGGGGTGTCGCTCATTGTAAATGTTCCCGGTTGTCGGAGAGGTGGGCAGGGCTGTCAGGGCTTGAAACCGGCAGCGATACTTCGGTCAGTGTGCCACCCTGCGGATGGTTATAAAGGCGTACTTCACCGCCGTAAATGGTCAGGGTTGAGGCGGTCAGAAACAAACCGATTCCCAGGCCGCTGCCTTTGGTGGTGACAAAGGGTTTGCCGATCGCTTCAGCCTGATCCAGCGGAATGCCAGGGCCATGGTCACGGATATTGATCCGGACTTTGTCAGCATCGGCTTCAAGGCGCAGCTCCAGTGCCTGGCCGGACTTATCCGCATCGGCGGCATTATTCAGCAGGTTAATGACCGCCTGCTGTAAGGGAATCGAACTGGCGATAGTTGGCTGGGGCTGCTGGGTAACCACTGGCTTCAGATAACGGGCTGTGGGGCGTAACACTGACCAGCGTTCCAGTAAGTCATTCAGAAAACGGTCTGCCGGAAGGTGTAACGTCTGCTGCTGTTCTTCCTTAACGGTGCTGGCTAGTTGCTGCAGGTGACCGGTACAGTTTTCCACCTGCTGGCGAAGGATTTTAAGGTCTTCCTGCAGGGCTTTATCCTCTGGGTAATCCAGCGAGATCTCTTTGAGCAGAACCCGCATTGTTGCAAGGGGGTGCCCATTTCATGGGCTGTGCCGGCGGCCATCGTCGCCAGTGACAGCAATTGCTGGTCCTGCGTGAGGCGGTCTTTCACCCGGTTAAAACCATGTTCCTTACGGCGCAGATTTTCGCTGATATTAACAATGAAGTAGGTAATCAGCAGGGCCGTGAGGATAAAGTTAATCCAGATGCCGGTGGTGTATAAGTCAATGTAACTGAGGATCGGCAGATGGTGCCCTGTGGTGGGGGCCTCAGCGGTACATGATAAAACAGCAGAAAGGTATAGCTGGTGGTGACCAGTGTGGCGACCAGCCAGGTGTAATTTCGGGGCAGGGTCATGGCGCTGATAATTAGCGGGATCAGCAACAGTGAGGAGAACGGGTTGCCGGTGCCGCCGAGCTGATAGAGCAGGCATACATAGAAGAAAATATCTGCCATGAGCTGAAATAAAAATTCCAGCTGGGTCAGGGGAAGATCGGCTTTTAAGCGATACAGGGTCAGCAGGTTAAGCAGGGTCATTGCCAGCAGGGCACCGATGGCCATCCACAGGTGTACAACAATCCCCAGCCCTTCAACAGCATAAAACAGCAGGCAGGCCTGAGCAATGATGGTCACGGTGCGTATGTAGCTGAGCTGCAGCAAATGATGGCGCGAATCGCTGAAGTGGGGCATGTGCGTCAGTGCGTGGCTGTTAACGGGTGCTAAGAAAAGGCGATTATACCTGAAGGTAAACGCAAATGATTGTGGCGCTTTGTCGCACGGGTTTTATGTAACTTTACCTAACTTTACAGACACTTTACCCAAGTTAACCTGCGAAACCGGCATCCTTAAGCCACTGTAAGCAGACCCGGTTCCCCTGTTCTGCTGCCGTAGCAGACATATCAGGCTTGCTTACAGTTTCATTTTTTTATCTGTTCTCGGGAAGAGATTAGCGGCCAGCCCGGATGCTACCGCTAATTGTGTGGGACGTGTCGCCGAATGGGGAGGGTGGCCGGGCGAGCAGGTGAGGAACTGTTTTAAATGACAGGAGAACTGACTAATGAAGACGTTACTGATCGCATCACTGACCGGACTGCTGACGTTCTCAGCGATGCAGGTGGCCGCACATCCGGGTAATCATCATGGTGTAAGACACTTACCGGCGGGCGCCGTCAGCGTGGTGTTATCCGGGGTTAAATACTGGCTGAAGGATGATGTGTATTACCGTAAGCACAATAATGTGTATGTCAAAGTTGCTGCGCCGAAGGGGGCAACTCTGGTGCGGGTCCCTAAAGGGGCTGTACTGGTAAAGCATAAAGGTAAGCCTTATTACCGCTATAACAACGTGTATTACCGCTGGGTACCGGTGAATAAACGTTATCAGGTCGTGCAAATGTAATGCTGCTTTGTCGCATAAGACTGCTTATTAAAGCCGTGGCTAATCCTGACGGAAGATTCAGCTAAGTCACCGGATTATCCGGTGGCTTAGTTAAAAATGTGCTGCGGCTGTTATCTTTTCTGTTGTAAAAATAAGGGGTACCCCTTATTCTTCTGTTATTTTCCCCATTGCTGTGTTTCAGCCTTCTTTTATTGTTGATAACGATCTGCTTTTTATCAGCAGTTTCGTTTTGTTGCCGGTTTTAAACCGCATTGCCAGCGCCAGACTGGCAGGATTTTTGCCATGGAGACCGGCCGCTGGTTGTGTGGTCCTGTGCTGGCAGCCTCAATAAAAATAAATCGGAGGTTTTACAATGAAAAATGGCAAATCGCTTCCACAGGTTGCGTGGCTACCCTGGGGTTTTCCTCGGGATAGCAACGTCTGCAAGCGGTTCCGGTCTGACGTCCTGGATGTCAGGGAATAATCATAACCGCATTATTCAGGTGCAAAATGAAGGCGGTGTGCAGCAGGATTCCGGTCAGGTAGAAATTGCCTACTACGCCAACTCCGCGTTCAGAATTACTTCACCCAGAGGTATCAGCGTGATGGTTGATCCGTGGCGTAACGATCCTTCAGGTGCCTGGGGGCTTTGGTACCGAATGGAGTTTCCTAAGGAAAATGTTGATATCGGTGCCTCAACCCACGCTCACTTTGATCATGATGCGCTGGATAAACTGGACGCGAATATGCTGCTGGACCGCATGGCCGGTACATTCACGCTGGGTGATATCACGATTCGCGGTATTGCCGATAAGCATCAGTGTGTTGCCCCGGGAATGGTGCCATGGACGGAAGCGGTGAAACAGTTTGAGGGCCGGGAACAAATTTGTGCACCGACCAACGCCCGGCATATGGATAACACCCTGTTCGTGATTGAAACCGGTGGTATGAGCTTCCTCATGTGGGGAGATAACCGTCCGGAACCGCCACAGGAAGTGTGGGACCAGATCGGTGAAGTGGATGTGGTCTTCGTGCCTGTGGATGGCTCTGAACATATTCTGGATTATGAACAGGCGAATGCTGTGGTAGAGAAAACCGGTGCCAAAGCCGCCATTCCACATCACTATCTTGTGCCTGAAACCACCTTCTATACATCGACGCTGCTACCGGCAGATGAATGGGTTAAGACTCACCCCTTCACTAATGTGGATGCCCCCAGCTTTAACCTGAGTAAGGCTGACCTGGAAGGCAAGACAGGCCATGTTTATTACTTCGGCTCCAACAATATGGTTACTGCAAAGTCAGCAAACTGACCGGTGCCTTATTGACTTAAGGTATCAGGAATTGTTTGCAGTTTCTTTGTAATTCATATCATCACCGGCAGCCGTGCTGCCGGTGCTTTTGTGGCGGAAAACTATGAAAATAATAACCCTGCTCAAACAGATTCCGCTGGTCTGCCTGTTATTGATTATGCTGCCCTGGCAGCAGGCCAGTGCTCACTTTCAGCTGAACATTAATATCCGGGTTGTACACGTTGAGCACACCCGTGACGGCATCCGGCTGTATATGCGACTGCCTACGCCTTATCTGCTGGCGGATAAACTCGGTAAAGCCGGTGAAGATGGCTTACCGGAAGCGGCGCCTTACAGCTATCACCGAATCGATAATGGTGAGCTGTTCCATTATGTTGATTATGCGCAGCTAGCCGCTGATCCGGCCGGATTAGGCCAGCTGGTTGCTGACGGGCATCAGTTGTCCGGGCCTGACGGGATATTGCTTGCGCAGGTGGAAGCCGTACGGCTCTATAGCCAGCAGCAACAGCCTCCTTTGCCAGTCTGGACGAAGCCCGGCTGGCCTTCAGCAAGCCGCAGCAGGCCGTGCCTGAGTCAGAAGTGTATGTCGGGGATACGGTCACGGATGTGCAGTTGTTCTACCCTGCCAGCAGCACCCTGTATGACTACCGTTTTTCAAGCAGTCTTAATCCCGGACTGGAGAACCAGCTGGAAACTGCAAATCTGATTCTGGATTATTTCCCGGGTGGCACCCAGATTTTCCGGGCTAAAGGTTTGCTGGAAGAGCCGGTGGTTGTCAGCCGGTCTGCCTGGGCTGCAGCCTGGACATTTATAGTTTCCGGGGTTGAGCACATCGTCACCGGGTATGATCACATTCTGTTTGTGGTGTGCCTGATTATTGGTGCAACAGGGACTGCCAGCCTGCTCTGGCGGGTGACCGGCTTTACTCTGGGTCATAGTGTTACCCTGATTGTTGGTTTCTTTGGCTGGGTACCGGCAGCGGCCTGGTTTATTCCCAGTGTGGAAACCGGTATCGCATTGTCGATTATTTTCGCGGCAGTGCTGGCTTTGCGACCAGACGATAAACACGGTTCATTTTGGATGACGGCGGCGATCGGTTTGTTGCATGGCCTCGGGTTTTCGTTCCTGCTGCGGGAATTTCTGCAGATTGATTCACCGAATCTGTGGCAGAGTTTACTGGCCTTTAACGCGGGGTGGAAGTCGGGCAACTGGGTATTGTACTGCTGCTCTGGCCACTGGTGTGGTATACCCGTAACTATCAGCCGCAGTTGAATACCCGTATGACCTGGGCGATAGCACTGCCCTGTATTGCCATTGCAGGCATCTGGACCGGTGAACGATTGGTACAACTGGCGGATACGCTGATATAGAAGCAGAAGATCTGAACCCGGATGCAAAAACCACCTGCTAAACAGGTGGTTTTTATTCACAGGGTGGATTAACCGGCGACGCAGCTGCGCACGCTGGAATCTTTATTCGCTGCCGCAGGCTGGCCTGCTTTCGGGTCAACCGTACGGATAGTGGCAACCTTGTTCTGGGTGAAGAAGTCGATCGCGTCTTTACCCTGAACCTTATTATTACCTACCAGTGAACCCTTGATACCGCCAAATGGCAGGTATGGATGCGGTGCACAGACACCCACGTTAACACCGATCATGCCCACATCCGCTTCGTTGATGAACTTCTCGGTGTAGTAGCTGTTCTGGGTGAAGATGCAGGCACCGTTGCCCATTTCGTGATTGCGGATCATCCGCAGGCCACCGTTGATGCAGCCAACTTTCATGACACTCAGTACCGGGCCGAAGATCTCATCTTTGGCAATCGGCATGCATGGGGTTACATCGGTGAATACAGTCGGGCCAACGAAGTAACCGTCCTGGTTAGCTTCCGGCAGTTCCGGGTTACGGCCATCCAGCGCCAGTTTGGCACCGGCTTCAATGCCTAGATCGATGTAGTGGTGGATGCGTTCTTTAGCCTTGGCGGAGATTACCGGGCCCATGAATACATCCGGGTTCATGGCGTCGCCAACGGTAACATTCTTTGATGCTTCCAGCAGGCGCTCAATGAACTCGTCATAGATCTCTTCAACCACGGCAATGTTAGATACCGCCAGACAACGCTGACCGGCAGAACCGTAGCCGGACATCAGTACGTTTTCGATCAGCAGATCCATTGGCGCATCTTCCATGGCCAGCAGGAAGTTTTCGCACCGCCTAACAGCATGGTTTTCTTGCCGTATTTACCGGCACCGGCGGCGATGGATTTTGCCGTTGGGGTAGAGCCTACCAGGCAGATACCGGTGACGTTTTCATCGTCGTACCAGGCTTCTACTGTTTCACGGTCACCGTGAACAATGTTTACTACACCCTTCGGCAGACCGGTTTCGATGATCAGGTCCATCATCCGCTGCATGAACAGCGGCGATTCGGTAGACGGTTTATACACAAAGGTGTTGCCGGTACCGATGGCAAACGGGATAAACCAGCCGAATACCAGTGCCGGGAAGTTGAACGGTGCTACGCCACAGAATACCCCCAGTGGTGCCTTGATTACCCGGCCGTTGATGTTGTTGGCAATGCCCTGAATGGTTTCGCCCTGCATCAGAGACGGGATGCTGCAGGCCATCTGCAGAATTTCAATTACCCGGCCCACTTCACCGCGGGCTTCAGCAATGTGCTTGGCCTGGTCCACAGCGATGGCTTCCGCCAGCATTTCGTGGTTATCCACCATGGCGCGGTGCATTTTAAAAATGAAGTCCATCCGCTTGGGTAATGGCATAGCACTCCACTCAGGGAAGGCTTCTGCTGCGGCAGCAACCGCCTGACGGGAGGTTTCCGCAGAAGACAGCGGGACTTCACCGATCACCGCACCGGTGGACGGGTTCTTTAACGGCTCGTACTGTCCATTACTTTCATCCAGCCACTCACCGTTGATGTGGTTTTTAATTTTGATGTATTGACTGCTCATTTCTGTATTTCCTGCATGTCTGAAAAACTCTGCCCGGTCCGAAGCATGCCGGGCAGAAAGGTGAATTATGAAATCTGGCCGGTACGGATCCGTTCACCACGGGCCCGCAGGTATTCAATGGTCAGTAACAGCAGGGCTGATACCACCACCAGTAATACGGCGACCGCCAGAATGGTCGGGTTTATTTGCTCCCGCAGGCCGGAGAACATCTGGCGCGGAATGGTGCGCTGTTCAGGGCCGGCGAGGAACAGGATCACTACCACTTCATCGAAGGAGGTAATGAAGGCAAACAGTGAACCGGAGATCACGCCGGGGCGGATCAGCGGCATAATGACGTTGAAAAAGGTATAGCTGGGGAAGCTCCCATGCCCAGCGATGCTCTGACCAGTGAGTAGTCAAAGCCGCTCAGGGCTGCGTTGACGGTAATGATCACAAACGGCGTGCCAAGGGCTGCGTGGGCAATGATGACGCCGAGGTAAGTACCCGCCAGCCCCAGCTGGGTATAGAAGAAGTACATACCCGCCGCGGTGATGATCAGCGGGACGATCATCGGTGACAGCAGAATGGCCATAATCATCCGTTGCATTGGCATATCCGCCCGGGACAGACCGATCGCCGCCAGGGTGCCCAGCACGGTGGCGATGACGGTGGAAGCCGCGCCGATCAGGAAACTGTTTTTAATGGCCAGAATCCATTTGTCGTCATTAATAATCTCGGCGTACCACTTCATTGAATAGGCATCCGGATCAAATGCCAGCATGCCCTCGGTGAAGCTGAAGTAAGGCTCGACATTGAACGACAGGGGAATGATCACCAGAATTGGTAACATCAGAAAAGCCAGTACGGCCCAGGCAGTCAGCCGCAGGCTGTGCATGCCCAGCTTGTGCCAGAAGTTAAAGTATTTAGGAAATTGCATCGTCAGTTACCCCAGTTTGATAATACTTACGCCAACCAGACGGTCGTAGATCCAGTACAGCAGGGTGATCAGTATCAGCAGGATTGAGCCCAGTGCGGCGGCCAGTTCCCAGCTGTTGGAGGATTGCGACAAGGGAAAAGTGCGATGATGTTCTGTTTCTTTAAGTGAAATGTTCACAGTCATTCTCCTTATCCAAGCTTGATATTGCTTACGCCAACTAACCGGTCGTAGATCCAGTACAGCAGGGTGATCAGTATCAGCAGGATTGAGCCCAGTGCAGCGGCCAGTTCCCAGTTGTTAGAGGACTGCATATGAAACGCAATGATATTACTGATCATCTGGCCGTCGGTGCCGCCGACCAGCGCCGGAGTGATGTAGTAACCAATGGAGATGATGAACACCAGCAGTGCTCCGGCACTCAGGCCTGGCAGGGTCATCGGGAAGTAAATCCGGCAGAAAGCTGACAGGGGTTTTGCCCCCAGTGACAATGCGGCGCGGAAGTAACTCGGGTCGATGCCTTTCATGACGCTGTACAGGGGCAGGATCATAAAGGGCAGCAGAATATGGGTCATGGCGATTACCGTTGAGAACTGGGTATAAAGCATCTCAATGGGTTCGCTGATGATGTGCAGGGTCATCAGGAAGTCGTTAACCACACCGTTGGTCTGCAGGATGGCGATCCAGGCGGTGGTCCGCACCAGCAGGGATGTCCAGAATGGCAGCAATACAAATACCATCAGGGTATTGGCGACTTTGGCCGGTGCAGTTGCCAGATAGTAAGCCAGCGGAAAGCCGATGGCGGCGGTCAAAAAGGTGATCAGCAGGGCGATCTTCAGGCTTTTGGCAAACAGCTTGATGTAGATGTTGGTATCCCGGGCAACGATCTCCCCTGTTCATTACGGGTCAGATCGGTGGCGGTCAGGTAGAAACTGTCAGTAAACACTTCGCCGGAGGTTTTCATAGTCCGCCAGATGCGCACATCCTGCCACTGCTTTTTAGCTGCCAGCAGGCGTTCGGCCCCTTCGCTTGCCAGGGTCGCTTCATCCAGCTTCTTCAGTTTACGGGCGCTGGATTTGATGGTGCTGGAGCTGCCCGGCAAACCACGGTTAATTTCTTCGGCCAGTTTGCCGGAGCGGCGTTCTTTGGCCAGATAATGCAGTTCTTTGGCGAAAACATTCAGGGTGGCTGTGTCCGGAATGCTGTTGCCGCTCATCCCATGATTGCAGTTCCTGCAGGGTTTCCGGGATCAGCTGGGCGACTGTTGGATGGTAAACACTGCGGTACAGCATGGTACCGATTGGTGCGATGAAGGCGATCAGCACAAAGACAATCAGCGGAACGACGAAGGCGGTGGCGATCAGTTTCCGGCGGCGCTGGTTGCGCTTGCTCTGGCGCATTTCCTCCGGGGTCAGCCCGGAATGCACGTTGCGGTCTTCTTCAAACGAAGCGGCGCTGTGTGCGGCGGTTAATTCAGCTTGAGACATAGAACAGCCCTTTCTTATTGTTATAAGGGCACTCCGCGGAGTGCCCTGCATGCACAGTGTCAGCTATTGGCTCAGTTCAGCAGCCATTCGTTGAATTTCTCACCCAGGGACTCGCCGTAGTCAGCCCAGAATTCACCGGAGGCTTTCAGGCCTTCATCCAGGTGGGCGGATGGCAGTTTCGGCAGAATGGCGTCATCCATGTAAGCGTATGCAGACTTACGGGTCGGGCCGTATGCCACGTCCTGCATGCCACTTTCCGGCTTGGAGCCGGTGGCGAAACGAATGAACTCTTCAGCCACTGCTTTTTCTTGGAGCCGCGGACGATGGCCCATACGTCCAGGTCATAAACGTGAGCATCCCAGACCATTTCGAATGGCTTGTTGTCCTTCTGAATCGCATCGAAGATCCGGCCGTTAGCCGACTGTGCCATGATGGCTCCGCCGTCGTTCAGAAGTTGTGGTACCTGTGACCAGCTGTCGAACCACACCAGATCGTTCTTGATGGTGTCCAGTTTGGCGAATGCCCGGGCCTGACCTTCGTCGGTGGACAGTACATCGTAGACTTCATCCTTCGGTACACCGTCGGCAATCAGGGCCCATTCAAGGTTTACCTGCGGGCGTTTACGCAGGGCGCGCTTACCCGGGAATTGCTGGGTGTTGAAGAAATCATTGATAGAGTTCGGATTGCCGCCTTTGATGGTGTCCTGATTGTAGGCATACAGGATGGTCCAGATGATGTTACCTACACCGCATTCGTTGGCCAGTGCCTGTGGAATGAAGTCGTCTTTCGCAGCGACACCGTCGTCACCCGGTGGCAGGGTATCGTGTGGGAATACTTCCAGCAGGCCTTCAGAACAGGCCCGTTCCAGATCGATTACTTCCACATCGACCACATCCCATAGGATGTTGCCACTTTCAACCTGCGCCTTCAGTTCGGCGATACCGCCGGAATAGTTTTCAAACAGAATTTTATGGCCGGTTTTCTCCATGAAGGGATCCAGCATGTGTTTTTGCTGGGCCGCACCATACGCGCCGCCGAAGGAGACGGCAGTAAACTGCTCAGCCATCGCCGGTGACATTGCCGTACATAGCGCCAGAGCAGCGCCGAATCGTTTGAGATGTTTCATTATTATTTTTCCTCTTACGTGTTTACGGGTATTGCTGTGTTTGAACGTTAACTGGCGCGGGCCAGTGCCAGGCCGCCATTGCCTGCCCAGGTCAACTGCACAGTACTGCCGGTGGCAATGTGCGGGGCATCCTGATCATTGAGGGTTTTCACCATGATTTCGGAGCCGTCACTGAGGCGGAAGAAGTAACGGATGGAGTCACCCACGTAGAGCCGGGTAATGAAGCTGGCATTCACGCAGTTATCCAGTACCTGACCGTCTTTGGCGATGAACAGGTTCTCCGGACGGATGGTGACCACGCATTCTTCGCCGGCACTCGGACAGTTCGGGTTTTCGGTGGTGGTGAGGGTACCGTCGGCCAGACGGATTTCGGCTTTGCCTGCATCAACACGGGTTACGGTGCCCGGAATATGGTTGTTCTCGCCGATAAAGTCCGCCACAAAGGCACAGCTTGGCTGTTCATAAAGTACATCCGGGGCGGCACATTGCTTCACCACACCATCATCGAACACGGCGATACGGTCTGACATGGTCAGGGCTTCAGTCTGGTCGTGGGTGACGTAGATGGCAGTGAACCCCAGATCTTCGTGCAGGCGCTTAATTTCGAACTGCATCTGCTCACGGAGATTTTTATCCAGTGCACCCAGCGGTTCGTCCATCAGGACAATGCTTGGCTCAAAGATCAGTGAGCGGGCCAGTGCCACCCGCTGTTTCTGGCCACCGGATAGCTGGCCCGGATAGCGTTTACCGAAGTCTGCCAGTTCCACCAGTGCCAGCGCCTCTTTCACCCGGCGGTCTACCTCTGCGGCTGCAACCTTGCGAACCTTCAGCGGGTACGCCAGGTTCTCACTGATGGTCATATGCGGAAACAGCGCGTAGGTCTGGAACACCATGCCGATGTTACGGTGGTAGGGGCGATGTCGTTGACCGGGTTGCCGGCAATGAGAATCTCGCCGCTGGTAACATCTTCGAAGCCTGCCAGCATCATCAGGCAGGTGGTTTTGCCCGAGCCGGAAGGCCCCAGCAGCGTGACGAACTCACCCTTTTGATATCCAGATTAAAATTTTTAACCACCAGGTTTTGCTGATCGTAACTTTTTTGACGTTTACGAAGCGCACGTACTGGTCGTCGGATGTTGCGTGTGTGGCGGTTGTAACAGACATGGTGATTACTCTTTTATTATGGTCACGGTGTCGTTTTGTGCGCTGTTTTACTTGGAAACAGCCGCTTTTATGTGCCTTTTCAGGCAGGATTTACTATAGGAGAGAGGGCTTTTCGGGCTATAGACCCAACGCTGAACCGAAATGTAGTTCCAGGCTGTGAGCCAGGATTGGCGTGCTTTACAGCGAATCTGAATAAAACTAATAAGGGGTAGAAGAGGGAAAATCAGCGGGTTTGGTACCAGCAGGCTTCCAGCAGGCAGCCTGCCGGTACCAGACTTGTTAGTAAGTCATTACTCCCCGAGCTGATGGATGATAGCTGCCAGCCGGTCAATGCCGGGGCGGATCCGCTCGGTGGCAATGGATGAATACCCCAGCCGGAAATAATTCAGTGGCGGGTTTTCGGCGTAGTAGTAAATATCACCGGATTCAATGACCACCCCTTTTTGCAGGGCCAGCCGTTTCAGTTCCCGGGCATCCAAATGATCCGGGCCCTTAACCCAGTAGGCCGAGCCGCCGAACACTGGTGGAATTGCTGATTCCGGCAGGCAGTCCTGCAGGGCATCCCCTACCGCCTGCCAGCGGGCTTCATAGGCCTGAATCAGGTTGCGAACCAGTGAGTCGTGATAACCACGGGCCAGAAACAGCCCGATGGAGCGCTGGTTATTCATGGGCGGGTGGCGCAGCATCATACGGCGGAATTCCCGGATTTCCCGGATCAGCTCTTTTGGCCCCACGATGTAACCGACCCGCAACCCCGGCGACAGAGTTTTGGACAGGCTGCCCAGGTAGATCACCCGGTCGTTCTTATCCAGGCTTTTCAGTGCCGGGGTGGGGGTATCCGCAAAGGTAACTTCGCATTCGTAGTCATCTTCGATGATCAGGAAGTCATCCCGTGAGGCCTGTTCCAGTAACTGTCGCCGCCGTTCCAGCGGCATGGTGACTGTGGTCGGGAACTGGTGGCTGGGGGTGGTGAACAGCAGGTTACAGTCACTCAGCTGTTCGCCGACGATCAGGCCGTCACCGTCCACCGCCAGGGGCTTTATACGGGCTTCAGTACTGGCGGCCATCTTGGTGAGATCCGGATAACCCGGTTCTTCAAGGCCAAAGCAGGCGTCACGGTTGAGCAGCAGCCGCAGGATCATGTAAAGGGCATGCTGGGCACCCACGGTAATGAGAATTTCTTCCGGATCAGCCCAGACCCCGCGACGGGGTAGCAGGCGTGAGTGAATCTGTTCGATGAGCAACGGATCATCTTCATCATACCGGTCACCGGACCAGTCACTGATAGCCTGTACCGAAACTGATTCCCGGCAGCATTCCCGCCAGTGGTTGGTGGGAAACATTTTCGGATCCAGCTGGCCGTAGATAAACGGGTAGGGATAATCCTGCCAGCGGTTGACCTTGTTGAGCTTGTGCTCGGTAGGGCGAAATTTCAGAAAGTTCTGCCATTGCGGCGGGTTGCCCTGAATTTCTTCGTTGTCGCTTTGCGGGTTGCCGTTACCGTTGACACTGGCGCGGAGAATTTCTTCGTTGACGTAAAACCCGGCCCGTTCCCGGGAGATCAGGTAGCCGTCATCGATCAGGTGCTCATAGGCCAGAATGACGGTGTTACGGGAAACATGGAGCATTTCTGCCAGTTTACGGGTTGAGGGCAGGGGCACATTACTGGGGATGTGGCCGTCCATAATGGCGGTACTGATCTGCTCCCGGATCTGCTGCTGCAAGCTGGCATCGCTGTCCGGCGATAAGTGAAACAAGTGGTTCAGCATAAGGTTGTTGCTTCCTGATCCGGGTGATACGGCACGTCTTTAAGGCGAACAAATAAGCATAAATATCAGTTTTGTTGCAACTTCCGGTTTTATCCAGATAAGCAGCATAGCAGGTGGATTAGACTTAAGAGGGAAATTTTATCCCTCTTCTGTCAGCCAGGTTGGATGGGGCTGCCGGCAGGTAAAATCAGAGCTGCTTGAAAGCGTCAATGGCATACTGCCGGGCGGACGAATAGTCGATGATCGCCTCAGGATAGCCGCAATTTTGCCGCTGTTCGCGACTCGGGTTGTGAATGGTCTTGTCATCCAGTGATGCCAGTTCCGGTAAAAACGGCGGATAAACAGGCCTTCAGGATCAAACTTTTCTGACTGCCGCAGTGGGTTGAAGACCCTGAAATAGGGAGCAGCATCGCAGCCAACGGATGCACTCCATTGCCAGCCGCCGTTATTAGCAGCGAAATCACCGTCCACCAGATGTTGCATGAAAAAGGCTTCGCCTCTGCGCCAGTCCTGAAACAGCAACTTGGTGAGGAAGCTGGCGGTGAGCATGCGCAGGCGGTTATGCATCCAGCCGGTTTGCAGTAACTGGCGCATGGCAGCGTCAATGATCGGAAAACCGGTACGGCCGGTACACCAGGCCTGCCAGTGAGCATCATTCTGTTGCCAGCGGATCTGATCAGTGTCGGCTTTAAACGGTTTATGTTTGTTGATTGCCGGAAACTGAATCAGCAACTGCCGGTAGAAGTCACGCCAGGCCAGTTCACGTAACCAGTCGGATTCCAGCCAGTAATCGGCGCCCCATTCAGCGCTGCGCATAGCACTTACAATTTCCCGCGGGCCGATCGCACCCAGAGCAAGATAGGGGAAATCTGGCTGGTGGCTGGTTCCGAGGGGATGTCCCGTTTGTCACCGTAACCGGCCAGTTTATGCTGGCAAAAATGCATTAACCGCCGGTGGATACTGGCCTGATCCGCAGGCCACAGGTCATCCCGGTATGTGCCGGCCCAGCTGGCCAGAGGGAAAGCTTGTGCTTCTGAATGGCTGACCGTGGGGAAGGTTGTAATAGGTGTCAGATCCTGTTGCTGCAGTATCTGTAACCAGCGTTTGTAAAGGGTGTAAATACTTTATAAGGCTGGTCCTGCTGGTTGAGTACCACAGTGCTGACTAGCTGATCAACCGGCTGTATATGGCACTGGATATCCTGACTTTGCAGCTGTGTCCGGGTGTGAATGTCACGCAGATTTTCATCCAGCGGGCTTTCTGTCAGCCAATGAATGTTGCGGCAGTTCAGTTCACCGCACAGTTGAGTCAGTAATTCCGGACAACCGGAAAAATCATCGGTTTCCAGCAGGTAAAGTTTTACCCCGTGGGCGTTGAGTTGCTGCTGCAGGTCCTGCAGTAGGGCGGCCCTTAAACCGAGTTTCGCCGGTGATTCATTGTGCTGTTGCCACTGTGCTGGGGTGGCGATGTGCACCGCCGCAACCGGGCTGTCCGGGGTACTCCGTGCCAACGCCAGCTGAAAAGCCGGATGGTCGGTGGTACGTAAGTCATTGCGAAGCCAGGCCAGTTGCGTCATGCAGTTTTATCTCCTTTTTCATACCTGGTTACGTAGGCCAAGTGCTTTCGGATAGGGGCTCAGGTAGCGTTGGGCCTGCACGTAATGGCTGCCAAACAGGCGCAGGTAATGGTGCAGCAGTGTCAATGCGGTTGCCAGATTGACATAACCCTGCAGGTAATTTTTGAAGGTTTCGAGAATATCCTGCTTTACGTCACCTTCCAGATGGGGTTTCAGGTAACCGAACAGGTGCAGCAGTACATTGTAGTGGTTACCCCGGCTGGCAGGTTTGCTTATGGCCTTCATGAACCGTTGCAGGTAAAGATCACACAGTTCATCAATTGTGTACTGCTGGTGTTCCTGACCTAACAGCCGTCCCAGGCCACGGTACTCAGTCTGGGAGTGTGCCATCAGAATGTATTTGTACTGGCTGTGAAAGGCCAGCAGGTTTTTAACAGAGGGTTCTGCCAGTACCTGCTGACGGAAGGTGTGGTGTGCAAATACCCGCTGCACAAAGTTTTCCCGCAGGTGAGCGTCGTTCAGACGGCCATCTTCTTCAACCGGCAAGTGAGGGTAGCGGGCCATCAGGGCTTTGGCGAACAGGCCGGCCGATTTAATATCGTGTGGATGGCTGTTTGGCTGATATACCTTGACCCGTTCCATGCCGCAGCTTGGGAGTTCTTTGCCAGAATGTAACCGTCCAGGTGGGCCAGTTTTTCAAGACGGGCTTCATAGCCGGCATGAAACTGTTCGGTAACATCGGTTTCCTGATCACGGGTATAGACCATCCGGGGATTATGGGGATCGCCAATTAAGCGCAGGGTTGCCCGGGGAATACCAAAGCCGGCGGCCACTTCCGGGCAGAACTTTTCAAACCGGAAGTAATCCTGCAGTGGGCCACAGCAATATTTCGACCGGCTGTGTCCTCCATTAAAGCGGACTTCATCCCCAGCAGGCAGGCGCTGATGCCCACCACGATGCCGGAATCCTGTTGTGCATTTGAGCTGGCAATCAGTTGGCTTGTATTTTTCATGTTGTTCTCCTCTGCCAACTGATGCGGTGATGGGGCGTTTGCGTCAGCTGCGTATCAGTTCACATAATGTTCTGGCGCTGAGGAGAGCACTGTTGATATTTGCTTCTCCGAGCCAGTCGGCAGCGATACCCAGTTTCAGTTCGCTGTCCCACAGGGCGATTTCCCCGCGGTACGCTCATGCTTTGCCAGATTCCAGCGGTGTGGTGTCTGGCTGGTAATGTCCTGCGGATCAATTTGCATGATGCGGCAGAACTCCTGTTCCAGCTCCTGCTGAACCTGAGCATGATGGGAGTCTGCATACTGTATACTCCATTCGGTGTCTGCCTGGATCATCCAAAGGTGAAAATTATTTGCCCGGCCCGGTTTATGGCTGTCATTAACGATGCGGGTAATGATGCTGTGATCCGGTGCAATATAGCCCGGAGCTGGCAGTTCACGGTTCACTTCAATTGCCATACACCACTGGGCCCGGCTGGTCTGGCTGGAGTTGTGGCTGCGGGTCAGCCAGTCCACTGAACAGGGAGTGCCGGCTAGCAGGGCGCCGGTTTGTCTTGCCGGTGCACAGATAATCAGGCCGCGGGTATAGCAGATGGTTTGTTCGTCGGCATCTTTCAGCTGCCAGCTGTCGCCTAGGTATTCGAGTCGCTCTACCCGTGTCAGGGTATGCATTTCCGCGTCACCGATCAGATGCCGAGTCAGGCTGCTCATTCTGGGGCGGCCCACATACGCAAGAAACGGATCATGATCTGCTTCCGGCCAGCGTTTCAGTACTCCGGCGTTCTGCCATTGCATCAGTTGATCGCCGAACTGCTCAGGATCAAGGTGCAGGCAGGGAGCCAAGGTCGTAACTTAGGCTTTGGTAACGTCTGCTGCTGAGTCGGCCGCCGCTGCCGCGGCTTTTTCCAGTACACAGAGTTTCGGATAATCGGTTCGTAGCAGACTGGCACAAAAACTGCCTGCCAGGCCTGCACCTATGATTGCAAAGTCGTATGAGTCAGACATGATTCCAGCCCCTGTTTTGTATTTCCTTCGCGAAATGCTCTATTGATCTTAGCTGTTATACGAAGAATTTGCTCTTAAGATCAAGGAGTTAAGCGTGAAAAATCTAATGGCTGGGTTCTGGGAAAAGCTGTTTTTGTCTGAGCGTCTATACTTTCAGACAGGTGGAAAGCAGGAATTTAATGATGCAGAAAGAACAGCAAACTCCCGGGATATTACCTTCTGGGACATTTTTAAAAGTGTACTGGCTGCATTCTTCGGGGTGCAGAGTAACCGTAACCGTGAACGGGATTTCAGCCAGGGTAAACCTCACCATTTTATTCTGATCGGATTACTGGTGGCAGCGATCTTTGTCATGCTGGTCTATGCGGTCGTCAAACTGGTGTTACTGGCTGCAGCTGCCGCGTAAGTTATTGACGGTTTAACACTTCTTCCGGTTCTCCATAGCCGTCCGGCTGTGGAATAATAGCGGCTCTGAATTTTCATTTCTTAACGGGCTGCTCAGTGACCTTCACCCTGATTGATTTTCTGGCTCTGGCAATTGCGATTGTCGGCAGTACGCTGCAAGGCATGGTTGGTATTGGCTTCGGTTTGCTGGCCGCTCCCTTACTGTTTCTGATTGATCCTGCTTATGTGCCGGTGCCGGTTATTTTCGGCGGTTTCATGCTGTCCGTGCTGGTGGTGTCGTCCCAGCGGCATGAACTGCACTGGCGACGGGTGATGCCGGCAATTCTGGCCAGGATCCCGGGTTCTTATATCGGTGTATTACTGCTGCTGGCGATGCCGCCACACATACTGGCGATCGTGTTTGGCAGCAGTTTACTGGTGGCGGTGTATGTCAGTTGCCGGCGTTTTAATATTACCGCCACGCCTCTGAGTCTGGGGATTGGCGGGTTTATCTCCGGCATCGTGGGCACGGCGACTTCTGTGGGTGGGCCGCCCATTGCACTGGTGTATCAGAATGAAACCCGGATTACCGCCCGTAATGAGCTGGCGGCGTTTTTCCTGATAGGCTCGCCACTGTCACTGGTGTTGCTGTTCCTGCAGGGTACGGTGACCGATGAGCATATAATGCTGAGCCTTAAACTGTTGCCCGGTATGTTTATTGGCTGGCTGTTGTCCCGTTATCTGGGGGCAAGCTGAAACAGCAGTCTGCCCGGCCGGCGTTGCTCATTATTTCAGCCGTGTCAGCGGTGATGGTACTGAGTAAAGGCTTGATGGCGTTATAACTGAGGGGAGGTGCTTTGAGCATGGTTACAACTGAATGGCGCTGGCAGACATTCACGCAGTTAAGTAATACCGAGTTGTATGAAATTCTGGCGCTACGTCAGCAGGTTTTTGTATTGGAGCAAACCTGCCTTTATGCGGATATGGATCATAAGGATCAGCAGTGCCATCACCTCAGTGGCTGGTGTGAAGGTAAGCTGCAGGGGTATTTGCGGGTGGTACCACCGGGGCTGGTTTATCCGGAGGTTGCGCTGGGTCGTATTCTGACCGCTGAATCTGCCCGGGGTAGCGGGCTGGGCAGGCAGTTGGTCAGCCGGGCGCTGGATGAAGTGTCTTTACTGTATCCCGGACAGTCGGTGCGGATTTCTGCACAGCTGTATCTGGAACGTTTTTATGCCGGTTTTGGTTTCAGGACGGTGTCTGATCCCTACGATGAAGATGGCATTCCTCATATTGAAATGTTGTTGCAGTCCCCTGAATAAGGCTGCCCGACAGTCGTTAACAAGTTTGGTTTGTTTATTTACGACGCTTTTGTATTTACGACCTCTTGTTCATTTACGACAAACTGGCCTGTCTCTATCAAAATTCCCCGCTCTGTTCCCTTGAGCAGAGCTTTTGTGCTGCGCTAAGCTGCGGCCAGTTATTACGGTTAACAGCAGGGTTTCAGGTGTGGATATTATTCAGTTAGATCAGCCTATCAGTGATGCTGAGCGGGCGGCGCTTTTATTTGCCGGTCATTTACTGGTGTATCGCCAGCGTCCTGCTATGCAGCGGATGATTGCCTATACCCGGGAGTTACTGGAAGACGAATTGCAGGGGCTTGATCCGGTGACGGTGCAGAAACATTTATCCCGGGAAGAATTTCTCGAACGGGTTGGCGCCGTGCAAACCCGCTTTCGCACCAGTGAAGATGCCAAGCTGATTTTCTTTGATGTGTTACGTGAGTGTGGTGTGACGACCGAAGAGTGTTATTACGATCATTTTCCGCTGAGGGTGGTCCCGTTTGATGCCACTCATAATGGTGCGCACCGGGCGGCTATCGGCCATCACCGGGATACCTGGGGCAGCAATGTTCAGTGTCAGCAGAACTGGTGGGCACCGGTGTTCAGCCTGGAAGCGGAGCGCACTATCGCCTTTATCCGGATTACTGGGAAAAACCGTTGGCGAATAACACCGCCACCTGGAGTTTTGAAGAATATCTGGCGACCCGCAAAACCGCACAGCCGGAACGGGGCATTGCCTATCCGTCGGCCCCCGTCCGTCTGAAACGGTGGATGAATCCGGGGTGGTGAAGGTAGTTATTCAGCCGGGAGATGTGCTGGCATTTTCCAGTGCCCATTTACATGCCAGTGTGCCAAATACCACGGATGCGATCCGTTACAGTGTGGAGATGCGGACTATTCATCAGAGTGATTTAGATGCAGGCCGGGTCGCACCCAATGTGGATAATGCGGCGACTGTACCTATGTATCGCTGGTTCCGGCACGTGGAAAGCCGTCAGCCTCTCAGTCAGTCTTTTAGTGTTGAGCGCTGAACCGGAGTACACTGCCGGTTTTTCTGCGGGTGTAGTGGGTGAGTATGCGTAAAACTGACAAAAAGCTGGATAATCAGATCTGTAAAACCCTGACAGTGGTGTGCGAAACAGCGCTGGAGCATATCTATGGTTTTCAGTGGCTGACCCACCGGGTTAACTATCAGCGTTTTCCTGCCTCTTTAAAGATTGCCTGTGTATTCAGTGATGAGTCTGACCTTGAGCGGATTCGCATGCAGCATGAAGATACCAGCCTGCGTAACCTGATTTGTGATGCCCTGGCGGATATCGGTATTCAGCTGGCACATCCTGAAGAACAGATCTACTTTGACAGCGAAGAGGCCTGTGAGGCATCCCATCAGGGTAACTGGGCCCGGCGGCTGGGCTGAGCTGGATACAGGGCTTACACTAGCCAGCACTATTATTCTTTGATTCGGGAGAATATACCTGAGTACCGGTCAGTAGCTTAAGTTTGTGGCGGGTTATCAGTGAGTTTGTCGGTTATTTCATAAGCACGATTTCAGATCTTTAAGCACCGGGTGGGTAACAAGATAAGACATCTTCGGTAACTCACTCAGCCGAATTCTCACGGTATCCAGCTGTTCCATGGTGTCGGCTTCGGCATAGACAATCAGATCAATGTCTCCGGTAATGGAGCGGCAGTCTTTCACTTCTTCTATCTGGCTGATCAGTGGCAGCAGTTTGTCGTAATCAAGGTGGGTGAAGTTCATCTGGAAATAGGCGGCGACCTGTTTTCCGGGGTTACGCAGTTCTATTTTATAACCGCTGACAATGCCTTTGTCTTCCAGCCGTTTCAGCCGGCCGGCCACGGCTGTTCTTGATAAACCAATTTTACGGGCCACTTCGGCGTTGGATTGCCGCGCGTCTTCGCTCAGGTGCTGGATGATCAGCTGATCAAACTTATCCATATGCTTACTCAGGATTCAGATTGTTCTGACAAACTTTACCATATAAAAATCATCCTTGGGCGCTGGGCCGTCCGATTGCTGAAATTTGGTAAACCTTGCTAAATCGGCGTGTTTACTGGTGAATTGGTGAATTTTTATTCTCTGATTAAGGCAATTGTAAGGAGGTTTTTCCGGTATGTAGCTCATAAGCTGCGGTTGATACAGCAGAGCCTGAGCGTAGAAAAATTTGTGCCGCGTCGATTCGAAGGCCAAAAGATCGTTTCGGGTTTTTAATACGACGAATCGCGCTGTAAAACATCTGTTTGTCAGGGGATCATTGACCGGTCGTGTCTGAGACCGGTCGCAACAGATCGCCGGATACGATGCATCCATACAAAAACAATAAAGGTGCATACATGTCTAATACACTTATCGTTGGCCTTGATGGCAGTGAATCCGGTTCCCGGGCACTGGCTTACGCAAAACGGCTCGCCTCCCTTATCCCTGACTGTACCCTGGAACTTGTCTACGTCATTGAGTGGACACCCTACAGTTTTCAGACCCCTGAAGAGAACGCCTCGCGGCATAAACGCCGTGAACAGGAAATCGCTGTGGCTACGTCGCGGGTGATCGATCCTGCGGTGAATACGCTGAACACAGAAGGTTTTACCGCGAATGGCCGGGTGATGCATGGCGATGCTGCAGAGCTGCTGAATCTGGTGGCGGTTGAAGAAAAAGCCGATCAGATTGTAGTGGCCCGTTCATCCAGAGGTGGACTGACGTCACGTCTGTTTGGCAGTGTGACAGCCAATCTGGTGATGAACGCAAGCGTACCTGTAACTGTGGTTAACTGAGGCAAGGTCATGAATAATAAAAACAAAATCTTCTATGCTCTGAGCGCGCTGGTGCTGTTAATGCACAGTAAAATGGCAATGGCCAGCGTTGATGAAACCGTAAACGAAGCATTCTCCTGGGCGACCGGCTGGTTTGTCGGGCTGATTTTTGCGCCTTTACCGGGCACAAGTTTCCCATGGATCGTACTGTGGCTGGTAATTGGTGCCTCAGTATTTACGCTGTATTTCGGCTTTATTCAGTTCCGGGCGGTGGGTCATTCCATTGCGCTGGTAAAAGGCGAGTATACCAACCCCGGGATGCCGGTGAGGTAAGCCACTTTCAGGCGCTGGCCACTGCACTGTCCGGTACGGTCGGTCTGGGTAATATCGCCGGTGTGGCAGTTGCTGTCAGCATTGGTGGTGCCGGTGCGACGTTCTGGATGATTCTGGCCGGTTTATTGGGCATGGCGTCCAAGTTTGCCGAGTGTACTCTGGGTGTTAAATACCGGAATGAATACAGCGACGGCACGGTTTCCGGCGGCCCTATGTATTACATTTCCAAAGGTTTTAAAGAACGTGGCCTGCCAGGCGGCAAGATACTGGCGGCGATGTTTGCTGTGTTCTGTATCCTCGGTTCCCTGGGGGCGGTAACATGTTCCAGGCTAACCAGGCCCATGCACAGATCAGCGGCATCGTCGGTGACTATCCGGGCTGGATTACCGGTCTGGTATTCGCGGCAATCGTGTTTGCTGTGATTGTTGGCGGTATCAAGTCGATTGCCCGGGTGACGGAGAAAGTGGTTCCGTTCATGGGGGTTATGTATGTTCTGGCGGCGCTGGTTATTCTGCTGATGAATGCGGATAAAATCGGCTGGGCGTTCGGTCAGATTATTGAAGGTGCTTTCACCGGTCTGGGCATTGCCGGCGGTTTTGTCGGGGCGCTGATTCAGGGCTTTAAACGGGCAGCGTTTTCGAACGAAGCGGGTGTCGGTTCTGCCGCCATTGCGCATTCTGCGGTTAAGACCAATGAGCCGGTTACCGAAGGCTTTGTGTCTCTGTTAGAGCCATTCATTGATACCGTGCTGATCTGCACCATGACTGCGCTGGTGATCATCATTACCGGGCAGTTAATGACTGATCCTGCCACCGGTCTGTACATGCTGGGTGAGAATGGCCGTATTCTGACGGCTGACGGCTCTTCAGGGGTGGCACTGACATCTGCAGCCTTTGGTTCTGCATTCAGCTGGTTCCCTTATATTCTGGCGGTAGCGGTTGTACTGTTTGCTTTCTCCACAATGATCAGCTGGTCTTACTACGGCCTGAAAGCCTGGACGTATCTGTTCGGTGAAGGCCAGTCCAAAGAGCTGGCGTACAAGCTTATGTTCTGCGTATTCATTGTGATCGGTGCTGCGGCTAACCTTGGCCCGGTGATCGACTTTTCTGACGCCGCGATCTTTGCCATGGCGGTGGTGAACATCATTGGTCTGTACTTCTTACTGCCAGTGATCAAGCGGGAGCTGAATTCTTATCTGTCCCGTCTGAAAACCGGTGAGATCGTGAAGTTCAAAGGGGCTACTGCGAAGTAATCTCTGATTGCCTGAGTTATCAGGTGAAATAAAAAGGCCGCGACTTTCGTCAGCGGCCTTTTGTGGGGGTTAAAGAACAGAGCTACTTCTTCGATTTAGCCGCTTTTTCTTTGGCGTCCATGTGGGCCAGATATTCTTCATAGGTGCCCTGGAAGCTGAACAGCTTCTGGTCACGGATATCGATGATCTGGGTCGCCAGCGAGGATACGAATTCACGGTCGTGGCTGACAAAGATCAGCGTGCCTTCGTAGTTTTCCAGCGCCAGGTTAAGGGCTTCGATGGATTCCATGTCCAGGTGGTTGGTTGGCTCGTCCATGACCAGCACGTTGGTATCGCTCATCATCAGCTTGCCGAACAGCAGGCGGTTTTTCTCACCACCGGAGCAGACTTTACTTTCTTCTTGAAGTCGTCTGCGCTGAACAGCAGGCGGCCCAGAGTGGAGCGGACGATCTGGTCGTCGTGGCTCGGTTTACGCCACTGGCTCATCCAGTCGAACAGGTTCAGTTCGGTTTCAAATTCGGCATTGGTATCCTGCGGGCAGTAGCCCAGTGTGGCACTTTCAGCCCACTGGATGGTGCCATGTTCCGGTTGAAGTTCGTCCATCAGACAGCGCAGCAGGGTGGTTTTACCTACACCGTTCTCGCCGATAACTGCCAGCCGGCTGCCGGCTTCCAGAATCAGGTTACCGTCGCTGAATAACTGCTCACCTTCAAAGCCGTGACCCAGTTCTTCCAGTACCACAGCCTGACGGTGCAATTTCTTTCCTGATTAAAGCGGATGTACGGGTTAGAACGGCTGGACGGTTTGATTTCTTCCAGCTTGATCTTGTCGATCTGACGGGCCCGTGAAGTGGCCTGTTTTGCCTTGGAGGCGTTCGCAGAGAAACGGCTGACGAACTGTTTCAGATCGGCGATCTGGGCGCTTTTCTTCGCGTTGTCGGCCAGCTGACGTTCACGGATCTGGGTAGATGCAAACATGAAGTCATCATAGTTACCCGGGTAGACACGCAGCTCACCGTAGTCGATGTCAGCCATGTGGGTACATACCGCGTTTAAAAAGTGACGGTCGTGAGAGATGATGATCATGGTGCTGTTACGTTCGTTCAGCACGCCTTCCAGCCAGCGGATGGTGTGGATGTCCAGGTTGTTGGTTGGTTCGTCGAGAAGCAGGATATCCGGATCAGAGAACAGGGCCTGTGCCAGCAGTACCCGCAGTTTCCAACCCGGTGCCACTTCACTCATCGGACCAAAGTGTAGGCCCAGTTCGATACCGGCGCCCAGCAGGATTTCACCGGCACGGCTTTCCGCGCTGTAGCCGTCCATTTCTGCGAACAGGGTTTCCAGCTCAGCGACTTTCATGCCGTCTTCTTCAGACATTTCCGGCAGGCTATAAATGCGGTCACGTTCCTGCTTTACTTCCCACAGTTCTTTGTGGCCCATGATTACAGTGTCGATAACACTGTATTCTTCAAAAGCGAACTGATCCTGGTGCAGCTTACCCACCCGCTCGTTCGGGGTGATGCTGACGTTACCTGAAGTCGGCGTCAGGCTACCGTCCAGAATCTTCATGAAGGTTGATTTGCCGCAACCGTTGGCGCCGATCAGACCGTAACGGTTTCCGTCACCGAATTTGACCGAGATGTTTTCGAAAAGAGGTTTGGCACCAAACTGCATGGTGATATTGGCGGTAGAGATCAAGAGAGTTGTCCTGCTGTAAACCGGTGGATTCTGGCCTCAGGCGGGGTATTATCCCGGTGGGCCGCAAAAGCCCGACACTATAGAGTTTTGGCCGCCTGAGGTCGAGTGAATTTGTGTGAAATTTGTACACAGAAGCCGTCTGTAAGCGCCTGCCTGTGTATTCCCTTTAAAAGAACTGAAATATTGTGAAAATTTATCTGCTAACACATCCGCGGGAACTGCCAAAACCGACCAATACCGGCAGGCTGGTGACTGAGGTTTTAGGGAGTCAGCACGGCTGGTGGAATGGTCCAGAGTTGAGCCGGATGAAGAGCTGCTCAGGCTGGCTGAAAAAGGCGCTCTGGCGCTGATTTATCCCGGAGAGGGCAGTACAGAGCTTTCGACGGCGCTGGCTGACGCCGGTTTATCTGCCCGGCTTAAAGGGCTGGTGGTGCTGGATGGTACCTGGCAGGAGGCCCGCAAAATGTTTAATAAAAGCCCGTATCTGCAAAATCTGCCGCGTATTGCTTTGGAGGCTAGTGAAGCGTCCCGCTATAACCTGCGGCGTAATCAGAAAGCGGAAGGTTTATGCACAGCGGAATGTGTTGTTTATGTATTACAGGTGTTGGGGCAGGAGGTTGAAGCAGACAGGCTTAATGGCAGGCTGGAAGAATTTATTGAGGGTTATGCGAGCCGGAAATAACTGTTCGGAAAAGCCTTTTCTGTTAATTGAGTGTAGGTTGAGTATTGTGGGATCGAACGTTCCTTGCATACGTAACAGGCCCGCCTGGCGAGCCTGTTGTCATTCACAGGGCATTAGATGTGCTGCTATGGAGCTGCTTACATACCTGGCTTATCAGAAATTAATAACCGGTAATCCACTGCGTCAGGGTTGCTGGCAATACGGCTGATCACAAGGGCATCATCCACGCCGGTTGCTACCAGTGTTTCCCAGCGCGATGACAGGCCCTTAACCTGATTACCGTCCTTGTCCAGCCAGATGAAGCGGAAGTAATAGCTGTCTGTCATAACCCTTGAGCTGTGAACGAGTACTGCTACCCGCAGTAAATCACCCTCGGTACGGCCCTGGGTAATATTACGGACCTTCATATGTGTGGCTGTTCCCGGAGAGAACTCAATGTGTGAATAGTCGACCGGCTGAGTTTGCAGCATATGGCAGCCAGTCAGTAGCAGTCCGGCAAGAAGGGTTAAAAAGTTTGTTCATGTAGTCTTCCTCAGGCTTTGATGCCAATCCTCTTAAGACAAGTGTGTAATTTGTACCGGTGCCTGTATATGCACAATGGTGAAGCCGGTTTAAGAGATCAGATGGTCAGTCTGCTGCCTGTTTATCGCTATCTGAAACAGCAGTTAATCAATTCTTCTGAACGTCTGAGCGAAACGCGCTTATCCATGTAACAGGTTGTTTCTAAAGTGGCTAGGTTAACTCACTTTGTGTATCGGTTACATCTGTCTGAAGGTTTTTAATCAGGCATTGTTAGATATTCGAATTGTCTGATTTCAAATACCTGTTTGAACAGGAGTCCACGGGATGGGTATAGGGGTGATTGTACTTTAAGAGGGCTTTCATATACTCGGATGATTACTCTATGACCTGGTAAGGGATGTTACAGATGGAAGATACCCAATATCGACTCGTTACCCGCAGTGATTTTGATGGTTTGGTCTGCGCTGTATTGTTGAAGCATATTAATCTGGTTGATGATATTAAGTTTGTACATCCCAAAGATATGCAGGACGGCACCGTAGATACGTCTGACCGGGATATAACAACGAACCTGCCTTACGTGGATGGTGTGCACCTGGCCTTCGACCATCACCTTTCTGAAACCCTGCGTAATGAAGCCCGCGAAAATCATATTATCGATCCGGATGCCCCTTCAGCGGCCCGGGTGGTGTTCGATTACTACGGCGGTTTCGATACTTTCCCCGTGCCTGGGACGACATGATGAAGGCGGTGGATAAAGGTGATTCTGCTGATTTTAATATGCAGGAAGTACTGGAGCCCTCTAACTGGGAGCTGCTGAACTTCCTGATGGATGCCCGGACCGGTCTGGGACGTTTCCGGGAATTCCGCATTTCTAACTATGCGCTGATGATGGATCTGATTGATTACTGCCGTCACCACAGCATCGAAGACATTATTCAGTTGCCGGATGTTCAGGAACGGGTAGAGCTGTACTTTGAACAGCAGCATAAGTTCAAGGAGCAGATTGAGCGCTGTTCAACGGTACATGGCAACCTGGTGGTACTGGATCTGCGTAACGAAGAGACCATCTATGCCGGTAACCGGTTTATGATTTATGCGATGTTCCCGCAGTGCAATATGTCGATTCACGTACTTTGGGGCCTGAAGCAGCAGAACACGGTATTTGCTACCGGTAAGTCGATCTTTGATCGCAGTGCCAAAACCGTGGTTGGTACTCTGATGCTGAAATACGGTGGCGGTGGTCATGACGCGGCCGGTACCTGCCAGGTGGCAAACGATCAGGCTTCTGAGGTGCTGGGTGAACTGATTGCCCAGATTAATGCCGACGGCTGACCTCTTTCAGTAAACAGACAGCACAGGCAGGCTTTCTGCTCTTGCTGTCTGTTGATGGCTTTCTTACCCTTTCACCGCTTGCCGGTTTCATCCACACGGGCTGTGCATTGTTCGGCTTACTGTATTCTCAGACCTGCCCGTTCCGCATCTTCCAGTAAATGGCCGACGCATTTTTCCAGGGTGTGGCTGGTGTTAATAAAGCTGAATATCGGTGATGGGCGGTGAACGTACATGGTCAGACAGGCTTCCCGATAGGTATCGATATCCTCTGCACTGAGTTCGTTTTTACGGCTCAGAATTACATCGGCAGGAGCATCTAGCTGAATAAACCAGTGTGTGTTAGGCGAAACGTTCAGCAGTTTTTGCCAGTGACTGCGCAGCGCGGCGGGCTTATCTTCAAAGCGTAAGTTTTCAATGATGTAATCATGGAAGAAGCGGTCACTGAAATAGTAGCTGCCGGCTTTGCGGGCCTGTTTCAGTAAGCCCGGATAACGCCGTCGGGCGATCGCCATCATTTTCAGCCCGTGCTGATCATTATGCTGGTTTTTATCATAGCCTTTCCCTTCGCGCAGCTGCGTCAGAAAGTGGTTCAGCTGATAGCCCAGGCTTCCCGGAACAGTTTTTAAACCGGTAATAGTGGCTGTTACCGGCAATCTTTTGTACGGCAGTGATCAGGGTGGTTTTGCCGACGCCGTCCGGGCCTATCACCGGGATGATGTCTGCACTGATTGCCGAGAGCTGTTCACTGTTATCTGCAGCATGCAGCTCAACCCCGGGCAACTGGCTGAACAGGTTTTCTGTTTCCCTGTCAGGCGCTGTTTCGAGTGAGCCCTGCTGAATCAGCGCGGCTATTAGAGGAAGGTTTTTCTGGTCCAGCAACGCCAGATCAATGATGGCTATCTGGCCGTCAGACAGAGGGATTTCCGTATGGATATTCAGGGTTTCTTCTGGCCCTTCAGCAGGTCTGCAACGGATGGTTACCTTGCCGGTGGTACGGGAGTCTATGCAGAAGCTGAAGCCGTTTTGGCTCAGGCAGCGTAGCAGCGACGCCAGAAAATCTGTATAGGCGCTGCTTGCAAGCAGCAGTTCAGTGCTGTGAGGTGCTGTATCAGCTTGCGGCAAAATAATTGCCGTCAGGTGTTGCTGCTGGGAGATATTACGGATGTATTGCTGGATGACCGACATAATAAAAAATCTGCTAAGAAACTGAGCCCGGCAGCATTTTATCAGGGGATGTTAAGACGGGTACTTAAAAGCGAGCTTACCGGCCGGGATTTTTGATATGACGATATGCAAAGTAGTCCCTGTTTTCACAGAGCGCTTCAGGAGTGCACCTTGTCTCTCAGATAAGCACAGGTGCAGGTTTTATCAGCGTTCGAAGAACATTGCTGGCCGGAGTCCAAACCGTGCAGATAGCTTCTCGATAGCCTGACGGCTGAGCACCCGCTTACCATTCAATACTTTGGAAACCATTGTCTTATCGCCGATTTCCGGCAGGTCGCTGCCTGTCAGGTTGTACTGACTCATTAAAGTACGGAGCAGGGCAATATCTGCGGGTATCGCTTCAGCTTCTTCAATAAAAGCGGTGAGTTCATCATCCTTTGCTTCGTATTGCTCAATAGCGTGGCTGATCATATCGATCAGGGGATTCATAGAATCGTCCGGGGTATCAGCAGCGGTCTCCATTATTTGTTCCAGAGTTTCCAGTGCTGCTTCGTACTGTTCGTCTGAATCAATGTTAATGAAAGGATGGGCTGTAGCCATAAATTGCTGGTATGCATCTACAATTGCTAACTGTGCCATAACATTGCCTTTAATCTTTTTCTTTCATGTATTTCCGGGTTAGCTTGTCATAGTCCGCATGATTCACGATATGTTTGATATACATGCGTTTATTCACAAACTGGATAAATGCAACTACCCGCAGGTTGTTGCCTCCCACATCTAATACCCACCATTTATCTTTATATTTAAAGTTGTCTAATGACGGGAAAACAGCTTTCAGTTCTTCAGGGCTGTGGAAATCCGTTTTATGCAGCACTCTGAACATTTCCAGTAATGCTGCCCGGTCATTTGGGTATTTCTTTGCAGCATCATTGAAAGGCTTTTGGAGATAACATTCATGAGTCGTTCCTTGTTGACTATATGTCAACTGTGAACTCTGGTTGACTTATTGTCAACTTTTGTCTTTCTACTTGCTATAACCAGCGGGGAACTAATAGAGGTGAGGGCCTGTTTAGCCCGGCGTATTTGCCGGGCTTTTAGCAGGAGGGAGATAGCTGCTTTAGTGGGTTTCGTTCAGGGCGTCAGCAGCTGGGATTTCTGATTCACGGCGGGCAATGAAGTCCTGTAGTTCGTCATTCTTGGCGTCATCCAGTTTCGGTTCCTGATATTCGCTGAGCAGTTTCTTCGCGTAGTTCAGTGCACGCTCGGTGATTTCCTTGGCGCCTTCTGCTTCCCATTGTTCATAGGAGTTGTTGTCGAACAGTTTCGGCATGTAGAAGGCCCGTTCGAAATTTTCCATGGTGTGGGAGTGGCCCAGGTAGTGGCCAGCTGGGCCTACATCACGGACAGCCGCCAGCGCTTCGTCGAAGTCATCCCAGCGCAGGCCTTCGGCCATGCGGTAACCCATGCCACAGACATCGGCATCAACTACAAACTTGGCCATGGAGCAGTGCATACCTGCTTCGTTCCAGCCGGCGGAGTGCCAGATGTAGTTAGCACCGGACATCAGTACTGCATTCATAGTCATGGCGCTTTCGTAGCCTGACTGGGCATCAAAGGTTTTTGCACCGCCCAGGGTGTTGGAGGTCCGCCACGGGACATCGTAGAAGCGTGCCATCTGGCCGATCATGAAGTTCATCAGGCTGATTTCCGGGGTGCCGGCCATTGGTGCACCGGATGCCATGGATACGGTGGACAGGTAATGTCCGTAGATTGCCGGCGTGCCCTTACGGACCAACTGGGTATAGGCCAGTGCGGAAAGGGCTTCAGCATTCAGCTGGACCACCGTTGGTACAGTGGATGCCGGGGTGTTTGCACCGCCCAGTACGAACGGTGAACAGAGGACCGGCTGGTTATATTTGGCGAAGGCCCGCATGGCACCCAGCATGGTTTCATCCCATACCAGCGGTGAGTTACCGTTGATGTTACCGGTGGTCACCGGGTGGGTTTGCATGAATTCTTCGCCGAAGAGGATGGCACACATCTTCATTACATCTTCAGCATTCTTACCGGAGGTAGTCATGCCCATGAAGGTTTTATCGGAGTGCTTCATGGATGAGTAAGTGATGCGCAGGTGCCGGTGGGAAACCGGGTGGTCCATCGGCTCGACGATGTGGTGTGCGGTGGAGTGCAGCGCTGGCAGCATATGGGCCAGCTTGTGGAAATCCCCAGGTCGTTCAGGGTTGGCCAGCGGCGTTTGTCTTCCAGATCCCGCAGGAAAGGTGCACCGGTCATGGGAACAAAGATCGAGTTGTTGCCGCCCAGATCGACATTCTTCTCCGGGTTACGGGCGTGGTAGGTGATTTCTGACGGGATGGAGGAGATCAGCTCGCGGATCATACCCCGGTCAAACTTAACCAGTTCACCTTCAACGTGGGCACCGGCATCTTTCCACTGTTGCAGGGCAATCGGGTCGCGGAACATCACACCGACTTCTTCCAGAATCCGCATGGATTCATGGTCAATGCGTCTGATCTGATCATCGTCCAGAGGTTCGGTCAGTGGCAGGCCACGGCTCAGACCCGGCAGCATGGTATCAGGGGTTCTGGAACGTAATTCACGCAATGAGGTGCGGGCGCTGCCGCGACGGCGACGGGGTTTTTCTGCAACAGACATAAGGGCTGGCTCCGGTATTTTTATGCTGAGACTCTGACATGATGGCTGGCCGGAGAGGCCCCGGCGTGGGCAGTTTCATGGACAGGTTTCACGTTAGTTGGACAGCTAAGCTGTGATGCAGAAAACTTTACAGAGCGGCCACCTACCCGTAAATTGAGTAATTTCTATAGTTGCTATGAGGATTTCTGGTGGCCAGTGTAATCAATATGGACATCGCTGCGTTGCGCAGCTTTGTTCTGGCAGAGAATCTCGGATCGTTTTCAGCGGCAGCGGTTGGTCTGCACTGCTCGCAGTCGGCGTTGTCACTGCGCATCAAGAAACTGGAAGAGCAGTTAGGCTGTGAACTGTTTCACCGTAATTACCATACGCTGAAGCTGACTGCTGACGGCGCAATGTTGCTGCCGGAAGCGGTTAAGGTGCTGGCCGGTCATGATGCGATGATTCAGGTGGCGCAGAATAATGGCAGCAGTGACACCATCCGGCTGGGCATTCCGGAGGATATGACCGCGGGTTTTTCCATAACTTTCTCGCTAATCACGATGAATATGTGGATAAGATCGAGCTGAGCATGCACCTCTGTCGGGATCTGGTGCAGATGCTGTGTGAAGGGAGCTGGATATTGCCCTGATCAATGCCATGCCGGATTATCAGGGCGGTGAGGCCATTGCGTCCCGTGAACTGAAGTGGGTATGTGCGCCGGGGTTTGAGTATCAGCCGGATCAGCCATTGCCGCTGGCGCTGCATCCTGAGGGGTGTATTTTCCGGGAACATGTTTTTAAAACCCTGAACGCTCTGGGCCGTCCGCACCGGGTGATGTTTTCTGCCCAGGGGTCTATCAGTGTGCAGGCGGCTGTGGGTACGGGGATGGGGTTATCCGTTATGGCTGAGGGGATCATTCCTGATTCTCTGAAGGAAGCACCGGAAGAGTGGCGTTTGCCGGCGCTTGGGCAGGCGGATATCCGTATTTATCAGATGGGGCATGGCTCACCGTTTCTGGCAGAGTTTATTGAAACCCTGCGCCGTGAACTGCCTAAGGTGATGTAAGCATTGGGTATAAATTCAGACTGAAACTGGCGTAATCCAAAATCACTGCTATTGTTTTGTGTCGGCCTGAATTCTTGTCCTGAACTGATCGTCCGGATTCTCAGCCTGACATAACTGACAGCGATGTTAACAATGCAGGAGTGCGTATGAGTCTGGAAATTTGGTTGGCCTTTGTTCTGGCGACAGTGGTGTTCTGTATAATTCCCGGCCCCACGGTGATTCTGGTGGTGGGGCAGGCAATTGCCCATGGGAAGAAGTCTGTTGTGCCTTTGGTTGCCGGCGTACTGGCCGGTGATTTTACTGCCATGACCTTATCCGTAATCGGCCTGGGAGCGATTCTGGCAGCGTCTGCCAGTCTGTTTCTGGTGCTGAAATGGTTCGGTGTGGGGTATCTGATTTATCTGGGGATAAAAACCTGGCGGCAGACACCGCAACAGTTTGCCGACGCGGATTTTGAAGGGGCGCAGGACGTTGGAAAGAAACAGGGCCGGAGTATGTTCCGTTCAGCATTTCTGGTTACCGCGCTGAACCCTAAGGATATTATTTTCTTTGTGGCATTCCTGCCGCAGTTTATTGATCCGCACACCGCTGTATTTCCGCAATGGCTGATTTTGATGGCCACTCTGCTGTGTCTGGTAGGGATAAATATCAGTGTGTATACGTACTTTGCCGGTACGGTACGTCAGCGGATTCAGAGCTATCAGGCCCGCAAGCGGCTGAACCGGGTGGGTGGCACTGCGCTGGTCAGTGCCGGGCTGATTACTGCAACCTTACAGCGCAGTTAGCAATGTGCTGAAGAGGGGGAAGAAGGTCAGCCTGTTCAGGGTTGATCTTTTTCTCAGTAGCCTGTTCAGTTTCTTCTGTTTGCTCTTCTACTTTCTGCTGCTCAGCAGCGTCTTCTTTAATATCCATCCTGCGGATAATGATGAACGAGATACCTTTCAGGAAATGTAGTAGAAGGCTGCAAATGCGATTCGCAGGGTGGAGTCGACGTCACGGGAAACCAGCATTTCATTCATGATGATCAGCGGAATCAGACCGACGATCAGAATAACCCAGCTAACCTTGGTGGTTTTTCATTTTAAACATGTCGACTCCAGGGGATTACAGTGCTCTGTTCCCTTACGGCGGGGCGATAAATATTTCTGAAGCGGGATTCTGCCACATTTACCTGCCTTTTGCCTGTTCTTCCTGAGATGAGTTTTAGCCCTTTGGTTGGCGCTTTATCTGCTCGCTTCTCTGTTTTTGTTAACTGACCGAAAACGACCTGAAAGGCCCGTCTGGCCTGCGCCGGTTGACTTTCTTATAGGGGCATGAGATTTTTATTAAATGACTATTTAATTAAATGGTCATTTAAAATAAAAATTGCAGTTATTTCAGTTGTTTATCCCGTTTTATGGAAGAAAACAGATTTTATGTCTGCGCAGTGAGTGTGCAAATCGGGGGCTGTTTCTGCAAACAATAACAACAACCGCAAGGAGTGTTTATGAACACTTTACTGAGTGCAGGGATCATTTTTACCCTGCTCGCAATCGTGTTTTGTCTCTATCGCTGGGGTAATCTGAAATGCGTCGGGGTGACGCCGGTAAAAACCTTTACCTTCATCGCCATTCTGTTTACATCCGGTCTGGATGTGGGGCTGATCATGTTCCCGCTGACCGAGTTTGCAGGATATGCCGACACCGCAACCAGCCCTGAATATGCCTTCAGTAACCCGCTGGCAATTGAGTTTGCCTACTGGGGATTCCTGATCTGGGGCTTCTATTTCCTGACCAGCTTTTATTTCTGCGTGATCGAACCACGGGTGGGCTTCTTTGAAATCCCGCTGGTGAAGTGGATCAATAACGTGGTCATTATCGGTACCTGCGCATTTACCGCGTATCTGTTGTTGACGAACCTGCCCTGGTATCTGCCACAGCTCAGTGAAGAGGGCAGCATTGTTGCCACCTTCTATGTGATTGTATTTGCAGTGATTATGGCGGCAGTTTTTCGAGCACAGATATTAAATACGTGCGTATTCTGAGTCTGGCGTCGACCTGGCTGTTCCTGGCGCTGATCGCAGTGATGTGGATTCTGGCAGCGATGGGCCCGAACGAGATGCTGGATGCAGCAAATCTGATCGGCAACTACTTCGTAAATATCCATAAGTTCGTGCTGCCGCTGAATGATTACCATGCCTTCTACCTGTTCTGGTGGTTTGCCTGGAGCATCATGATTGGCCAGTTCACGTCACGTTTTGTGGGCGGTCTGCGTACCTGGCAGGTGCTGGCGGCGCTGCTGATCTTCCCGTCTATTCCTCTGGCGATCTGGTTCAGCGTACTGTACTTCTACCATAACAACGGTCTGGACAGTTCCGGCTTCGTGGGTATCTCGATGGTAATTGTGGGAATTACATTTGTAATCAACTCACTGGATTCCCTGATCCGTCTGTATACCGATAACCTGAACCTGACCACCTCACGGGTGGGCCGTTCCAAGTACATCATCGGTAACCTGGTGGCGCTGTGTGCCCTGACCATGCTGTTCAAACTGAATTTCCTGGAAATTCAGTGGGTAGGTGCGCTGGTAATCGGTCTGTACTTCAGCTGTTTCGCTTACATTTTGCTGAAAAACGCAAAGAAGTGGCGGCTATTCAGAGTTCTCCGGAAGGGCGTGAGCTTAATTTCGAGAAGATTGAATCCGTGCACTAAAGGAAAAATCCCGCTCAGAAACCGATGTTTCTGATTAAAAACCGCGGTGCTCTCAGTCAGATGGGAGACTGCGGTTTTTATATCTGCAGTTTGTCGCCGCAGCTGTTATGTGAACTGTATTGATGAGTGTCCGGATATTCTTAACCCGGGTAAGCGTGGTATTACGTTTTTAGATAAGTGGACTGCCGGGCTTATTGCCAACAGGAGGCGGTAGTATGGGTAAGAGAAGTATTATTCAGGGGAAACGATGTGGGGTCAGACCTTTGGAAAAATCCCCGGCTGATTGCCAGCCGGGGATCTGTGTATCAGCTCTTAACCGCAGCTGCTTCTTTCATGGCGTCTTCGCCTTTTTCCACAGGTTACCCTGCCACAGTTCTTCCAGACCTGTTTCGCCGGACGCACCTTTGGTGGTCAGGTAGTCGTAGTAAGACGTAGGTTTGTGGCCGGTCAGGTTGTAGAAGTCCGGGCTGCAACGGCAGTAGAAGCCATTTACCAGGTATTCGAAGAATTCCGCACGGGTCGCACCGAAGTCTGCTTCGAAGCTTTCCATTGACTGCGGACGATACTCGATTTCTTTATCCATCGCACGGCCCAGATCCGCGGCGATTTCAGCCATGGTCTGTGGCTGCGGGCCGGTGATGTCGTAGAACTTGTTACCGTGGCGCTCAGGGCCTTCGCTCAGTACAACCGCTGCTGCTTCTGCAATGTCACGGGTCGCAACGAAAGAGTTACGGGCATTGCCCAGCGGGTTGGTGAACCAGCCTTCCTGTGCAATGTTGTCGCAGTCGGTTTTCAGCAGGTGGTTCATGAAGAAGTTGTTACGCAGCACGGTCAGGTTCAGACCGGCATCGATCAGGGCTTTCTCACCCCACCAGTAGTGTTGCAGCATCAGCGGGATTGACGCACCTTCACGGGAAGAGTGCTGGTCGGCTTCGTAAGACGCTGTATTGGTATCCGCGCCCATGCAGCTTACACGAACAACGTGTTTGATGCTGTCGGTACGGTTACCCAGTTCTTTACAGAAGTTCAGGTGGCCTTCCAGCATTGGATCCAGTGACGCAGAGTAAATCGCGCTGACGCCTTCCAGTGCAGCATCCCAGGTAGCGGCATCATTCAGGTCAAAGAAGACGGTTTCATCAGCACCCACGGCTTTCAGGTCGGCAACTTTGGATTCGCTGTGATAGCAGGCACGGACAGTAAATTCACCAGCCTGGGACAGGCGGGCAACCAGTTCTTTACCGATACGGCCGGTAGCAGAAGTAACCAGAACAACAGGTTTGGTCATGGGATGTATCTCCGGGTGTAAGTGTGAAATCAGTGTGTGCGGTATGGGTTCGTCAGCAGATCTTAATTGCTCTGAACCTGATATGTGCATGTACCCTATGCAGCCATGATCCTAAGGGATTGGGCTTTGGTGTAGGGCCAGTTTGCTCGCTGTCGTAGAGCCTGTCGTAAAGGGGCATATGAGATGCAGGCGGTGTACCTTCCAGTTACTATAAATTCATGTAATTGGGAATTATTATTATTTAAGATGAGGTAAATATCCTGACGGAGAATTGTATGGGTACTCTATCGCCTGAAGCACTGCAGGTAACTGAAATTAAGGCCTTTGTGCCGGCAAAAGACTTTGCGCTTGCGAAGCAGTTTTATACTGACCTTGGCTTTACGCTAGCGTCTGACGGAGGCGGTATCGCGTATTTTTATTATGGCAACAGCAGTTTTTTGCTGCAGGATTTCTATGAGCCGAAACATTGTGAAAACTTCATGATGCATTTATTGGTGAGTGATGCTGCCGCCTGGCACAGCCATGTTGTCAGCAGCGGTATTGTGGAAAAGTATGGTGTGAAGGTGTCGGATGTGACTGAGCAACCGTGGAAGATGCTTGATTTTGTGCTGACTGATCCAAGCGGGGTGCTGTGGCGAATTGGGCAAAATATTGAGTGAAGGTTGCAGTTTTGGTGACCAAAGGCTGTTCGGTGCGTGACTACTCATATTGTTGGTCTACATTATGAGTAGGGGCACCGGTAATGTGCCGGTGCAGGTTATCCAGGAAGGACTCCATGAGTAGCCAGAGTTTGTTAGATGAATTAAGCAGTGCCTTAAGCGAGGCTTGTCAGTTTATTCAGGAAAAGAGGTGTTAGAGTCCGCTGAGCCGGACGGGCAGCACGTCCCTGAAATTACTGCCGAAGATATTCTTCAGCTTCGGCAGGCATTACACCTTTCACAGTTAGAATTTGCCGCCTTATTACACACGACCGTCACTACCCTGGAATCATGGGAACATGATCTGGCGAAGCCGAATGATCAGGCTGTGACGTTAATTCGTTTGATTAAGGACCATCCGGATACGCTGGCGTATATCGCCGAACAGGGGTAACCGGGGCTTTATTGCTGACTGTAATGAGGCGTTTGTTCTTCGTGTCAGGCATTTCAGCCTGGCAGAGGTCGCCTGTTTCTTTGTAAAAACGCTGCAGATACTTGAGTCACTGAGCTGTGCCGGATAGATTGATAACCTTCTCTTTCAGTTATCGGCTTGTGAGGCAATAGAATGGATAATGGTTCGGCTCAGGATGTAAACGAAGTGTCTCAGGATGCTAAAAACATGGCATTACTGTCGTGGATAGGCACTTTTTTCTGGGATTCATTCCCGGTTTACTTTTGTATCTTCTTAAGACTGACAGCCCCTATGTGCAGGATCAGTCGAAAGAATCCCTGAACTGGTCGATTACCGCGATGATTGCCTATTTTGTCGCCTTCCTGCTCAGCTTTATTGTCATCGGCGTTATCCTTATTCCGCTGATCGGCCTGTGTCACCTGATCTTTTGCATCATGGGGGCGGTGGCTTCTTCTAAGGGCAAGCCGTTCCGGGTACCGTTTGCAATCCGCCTGATCAAATAAGAATTCAGCTTACTGGCAGACAGCCTTGCAGGAGTCTGTCTGCTTGTATGACTGACGGTTATTTTGCCGCAAGAATGCCTTCAATTTCTTCGATAAAACCTTTCAGCATATTCAGACATGTAACTGCATCTTCTTCCGCCATATCGTTGCCTTCGCGCAGAACGTAACGGGCATCATCCAGATCGGTACGGTGTGAGAAGTAGAAAGTTTCTTTCCAGAATTTAGCGGCAACCGCTTCTTCTGTTTTCAGGTACTCACAGGCAACGGCAGCGTTATTCACACTTGGCAGGGCAGCCAGTGCCTTGTGTTTGTATACTTTCACAACAACCCCTTCCGGCCAGTGTTGCAGGCGTACATCCAGATCATATTTGATATCTGCATTGTCTTTTTGACGCAGACCTTCTTCACCTCGAAAGATCCCTGCCACTGAGCGAACATATCGCCGTTGAAAATTTGGGTTTCAATGTGAGTAAAATAGTTTTCGATTTGCTGGTTAATCAGGGAGATTTCGGCAGACACGGCAGTGCACTCGTAACAGTTAAAAGGGGAATAAGGTTACTGGTTTGGCGGTGACTGTTCGACTGATAAATACTTATCGGGTGATTAGTGCTTTTTATGTATCGATATGATGATGAGGGTCCATCGAGTGGTGCAGAACTCTTAAGATAGTGAGGGTATCTTCGCTGATGACGAAATAAATAAGATGGCGCTGAAACGGGAAACTGTAAATGCCGTTTCCAAGTTCCGGGCGATGTTTAGCTGTTTTCGGAAAGACAGAAACATGCGTCAGTGTTTGCTGTAGCCGGGTAATATAAGCATCTGCCTGAATCCTTCCCCAGCGATACACTGTAAAATCTATGATTCCTTCCAGATCTTTCTCAGCTTTATCCGTAAAGCTGTACTGCATGGTTTAATCCCCCAGGCGGTTTCTGAGCCGGTTGATGACTTCTGTGCCGTCACTGATGCGGCCGGCTTTTATATCCTCTAATCCTTCTTCAAGTTCAGCCTGCAGCGTTTCCATATGTAGCTGATGAAGGCGTTTATATTCTTTGCGGATAACACAACGGCGACGGGCTTGCCGTTTTTATTGATTCCAACCGGGCCGCTCTGAGCTTTGAGAATCAGTTCTCCGAATTCCCGTTTGGCATCACTGGCGTTGAGCGTTTCCATTCGTACTCCAGAGTAATTAAATTGATCATTTTAATCAGTATAAGTTGAAAACAGACTCTGTGCCATCGGGGGAAGATTGCAGATTTCTTTGTTATTCCTGCGGGAGATATGCCTTTGTACTCCGATTGAGTTAAACCGAACTGATGAGTTTTGTTCGGAAGTACAATTGTGATGCGGTGTGTGAACAGGGTGACGAAGTTGCTTTGTATAATCACCGTTCTGAGGGTTGGATTCTATAGGGAAGAACGACGTTATCAGGCGAGGAGAGTCTGCTTAATCAGCGTGTGAATAAAACGTATCACAATGGTATCCCAAAATGGTTTGTATCGGGATGGCAGTCATCAGTTGGACTCATTATATTAGCGAACAAAAATATAATCATAAACAAGGATTACATATGGTTTCGCTGTCAGGGTTAAAGGTCAGATCGACGCTTTTTCTGGGGTTTGGAATTCTGATCGTTATAGCGATCATCAGTTCTGTTTCTGTCTATGTACAGTTGGGTAACACGCTTAAAGCGCAGGAGTCATTACTGAATGTCCGGGCCCCTACGGTGGAGTCTGGCATTAAGCTTTCCGGTGCGATTAATCAGACCTTATCCGGGTTGCGGGGCTATCTGATTCTGGGGCTGATCCAACGAAAGCTGAGCTGTTTAAAAATGAACGGGTTGCAGGTTGGCAGGTACTGGATACTTCACTACAGGAGCTTGAAGCTTTTTCTCAGAACTGGACCGTGCCCGACAACATTGAAAAGCTTAACCAGATGAAAGCGCTGGTTGACGAATTCCGGGTTGCCCAGCAGGAAATTGAAGATATCGCCCATACCGGTGCGAACATCCCTTCCTATGACATCCTGCTGACACAGGCCGCGCCTACCGCGGCTAAAACCATTGAAGTGCTGACAGCACTTATTGAAGATGAAATGGACGCCTTTGCAGGCCTGGAACGTAAACGCCTGTTAAAGAGCTTTGCCGACAGCCGGGCCTCTTTTGCCCTGAGCCTGGCGAATATCCGTGCTTACCTGTTATCCGGTGATGAAAAGTTCAAAGCTAACTTTGAGACCCTGTGGGATAAAAACAGCCAGCAAGTTAAAGCCCTGGAAGGACGTACCGATTTTTCACCAACAAACAGCTGTCTCTGTGGAAAGAATATAAGTCGCTGCGTGATGAGTTTTACCCCTATGTGACGGAAATGTTTGCTTCGCGCGGTAACCCTGACTGGAATAAAGCCAATGCATGGTTAGGCACCAAGGCTGCGCCAAAAGCGAAAGAGATTCAGCAAATACTGGTGGATATGCGCGCCTCACAGAAGAAACTCTATGAGACCGATCAGGCAGTATTAGCGGATGCTGTCAGCTTCTTACACAGTGTATTGATCGGCAGTTTACTGCTAACCGTCGTGTTAGGCGCCAGCCTTGCGTTCATCATTAGCAGAGCCGTAACCAAGCCATTAGGCGGTGAGCCGAAAGACATGGCTGAACTGGCTGACCGGATCTCGAACGGAGATTTAACCACTCAGTTTGAAGCGGGTCATAAAGCTGAAGGCCTTTATCTTTCAATGATCAAAATGAATGACAATCTGAAGAATCTGGTTGGCAACATTCATGACCTGTCCGGTGCGATTGCTCAGTCCAGCCAGGCAACGACGAGCATTGCCGGGCAGACTAACGACAATGTTCAGTCCCAGTATCAGCAAACCGAACTGGTGGCGACCGCTGTTGAAGAGATGACACTGACTGTGGGCGAAGTGGCGCAGAACGCTGCCGGCTGTGCACAGATAACCGATGATGCTGAAGTGATCACGCAGAAAGGTCAGCGGAATGTGGAACAAACCATCGTTACGATTGAAAAGCTGTGTTCTGAAATTACCCGGGCATCAGAATCGATCACCGCGGTGCAGGAACAGAGTCAGGCGATCAACTCCATATCTGAAGTCATTGGCGGCATTGCCGACCAGACAAACCTGCTGGCACTGAACGCGGCGATTGAAGCTGCACGGGCAGGTGAGCAGGGCCGTGGCTTCGCAGTAGTGGCCGATGAAGTCCGCTCTCTGGCCTCCAAGACTCAGGACTCCATTACCAGTATCAACGACATCATTAACTCGTTGCAGCAGGGCGCTGACAAAGCCGTTGATGTGATGGGCTTGAGCCAGAATATTGCGGTTGAAACCAGCGAACAGGCCCGGGTCTCCGGCGAATCCTTACAGCAGATTTCTGAGTCGGTTAAACAGATTCAGGACATGGCCAGCCAGATTGCTGTGGCATCGGAAGAACAGGCCAGTGTGACTGAGGATATCAGCCAGAACATACAAACCATCAGTGACATCTCCCGGGAAACCGCCACCCATGCGAATGACACTGTTGAAGCCGGCCACGACATGACCGCTAAACTGGAACAGTTAAAGAATGTGGTAGCGACGTTTAAGGTTTCTTAAACAGGAACCTTGTAAATAAGCCAGTATAAGATGCTCAAAAGAGTAGCTAGGCTGGCTTAATTTATTAGCTATGGAAGAGTTTATGTTTGCTCCTGATTAGCTAATTTATAGCTTAGAGACTTTGTACTGGTATATTCGTGCCGCTAAAGCAGTTTTCCCTTTAGTGGCAAAAATCTATTAGGTATGATCGTGAAACCTAAAGATCTTCAGGATAACCCTGCTCATGTCTCTACTCTTCAAAGAAATCGATTGCCAGCCATCACCACTGGGTAATATCTCCCTGCGTCGGCGGCGTTTACCGGCTTTCAGTGACAGAGACATTTATGAAGTGAAGCTCGGTGATGAGTTTCTGATGTCCAGCATGTTTGTTGAGGCTGAAGAAGCGCTGTCTGATCTGGGCCTTGCCGCTGTTCAGGGGATGACCTTTCTGTAGTCGTCGGTGGTCTGGGCTTAGGTTATACCGCCGTGGCTGCTCTAAAAGATGAACGTATATCAGAACAGCTGGTTGTGGATGCACTGGATACGGTGATCGGCTGGCATCAGGATGAGCTGGTGCCGCTGGGTAAGATTCTAAATGCTGATACCCGCAATCGCTATGTACACAGCAGCTTCTTTGATTTGGCCACTGATCCTGCTAACGGCTTCGACCCACAAAACCCGGGCCGAAAGTTCGATGCCATTCTGCTGGATATCGACCACTCCCCGACAGAATATCTGAACGCGTCCAACGCCAGTTTCTACACCACCGAAAACCTGTCACTCATGGCTGAACAGCTAAAGCCGAAAGGCGTGTTTGCCATGTGGTCCCAAAACCTCCCAGAAGAAAGCTTTATCGAACTGCTAAAAACCGTATTCGACAGTGTCGAATCCCACATCGTACCTTTCTACAACCCGTTCCTCGGCAACGAATCGACGAACTCGGTGTATGTTTGCGTTAAGGAATAATTACTAACTGTCGAACATATCAGAGCTGCTTATGAACAGCTTTGATTCGAGATTACCTCTATGAATTGGCTAACGACGTTTACAGATTTTTTGGTGCAGATAGCTGGCAGGTGCTGGCGCTAGCTTGTGTAATAGGCTTTCTTACGTTTGCCAGCTCTTTTGTTAAGTTAGTCTGGAGAGCTAAAGATCAAAGAATTAGTCATTTAAAAGCATATTAGAAGTAGAAACTCTTTCTCCAGAAGTGAAGTTTGTTCTAGTTGAGGACTTTAACAGGTCGCTTTTTTACAAGCTACGGGCATTGCTGGTGATAAATATATGCGTGAAAAATACCGGGAACTCTTAGAAAAAGTGAAGGCGATCTTACAATTAACCAGCTTCGCCGAGCGAGTCGGTTTTTAGAGTTTGAAGAAAAGTGATAGTGGCCAATAAAGATAGATCAAGACGTATGGGGTATATGTTTGATAAGTGGTATCCGCTGATTCTGCTGTGTGGAGCGATAGCTCAGTTACTGACGATTATCTTTATTGATTCCACTGAAGTATCTCTATTTGTGCAGTGGGGATTAGTTAGTATATCTCTTGTGATGGCGATATTCCTTAGACGTCAGGCTGTAAATTACGAAGTTGCTCTCATGATTGAAGAGTTTCAAAGCAAACTACAATAATTGAGTTGGGCACCAAGCTTCCCCTTCTGCGCAGCCGAGCGTTGCAGCTGACAACAGATAAGCCTGAGAAACTGTTTGAAGGAGCGAAGCGACTGAGTTTTGCGAAGGCCTGTTGGCAGTGAAACGCGCAGGGTATCCGGCGAAGCCGGACAAGCAGTGGGGCGGCCTTTAGATTGTTAAGACCTTTAGCCGTTTAAAGGTCTTGACTCGCGTTAGCGAAAAAGACCATCCCAAACAATGAATTAGCACAGTAATGAACAAGCAGAAAAACCATCAGCCTATCTGCTCTTAGCTTTGATATTGCGTAAGCAATAAAAACAACCAAAAAATCCCGGCTCAATGGCCGGGATTTTTATCAGACAAAGAAAATGGAGGGCTGATTACAGCGCCTCAATCTTCCCATATTGCTCAGTCAGCTGCGTCAGCGAAGCCTTAAACTCCCTAACTTCTCACGCTCTTTAGCAACCACCGCTTCAGGCGCATTGGCAACGAACTTCTCGTTGTTTAGCTTGCCTTCCAGACGGCCGGCTTCCTTCTGCAGTTTGTCCATTTCTTTCTTCAAACGAGCCAGCTCGGCATCTTTGTCGATCAGGCCAGCCATCGGTACCAGTACCTGCATGTCGCCAACCAGTTGTACCGCAGACATCGGCGCTTCGTCGCCCGGGTTCAGCCAGGTGATGGAGCTCAGGGCGGCCAGCTTGGACAGGAAGGTCTGGTTTGCTTCCAGACGGGTCTTGTCGGCTTCGCTGCCGTTGTTGAACAGAACATCCAGATCTTTACCCGGAGAGATACCCATCTCACCACGGATGTTACGGATACCGGTGATCACACCTTTCAGCCATTCAATGTTGGCTTCTGCTTCTGCATCCAGCTTGGCGTCGTCGCCCTGCGGGAAAGGTTGCAGCATGATGGTGTCACCTTCGGTGCCGGCTTCAGCCTTGATGGACTGCCAGATCTCTTCGGTGATGTACGGCATGATCGGGTGCGCCAGACGCAGGATCTGTTCCAGTACCTGTACCAGTGTCTGACGGGTGCCACGCTTGGCTTCAGCGGAGGCGTTGTCGTCCCACAGTACCGGCTTGGACAGTTCCAGATACCAGCTGCAGTATTCGTTCCAGATGAAGTCATACAGTGACTGAGAAGCCATGTCGAAACGGTATTCGTCCATGTGCTTCTGTACTTCGGTTTCTACGCGCTGCAGCTGGCTGATGATCCAGCGGTCTGCCAGTGACAGTTCAACATCTGCTCCGTTCTGGCCGCAATCTTCGCCTTCGGTGTTCATCTGAACATAACGGGCAGCGTTCCAGATCTTGTTACAGAAGTTACGGTAACCTTCCAGACGCTTCATGTCCCAGTTGATGTCACGGCCGGTGGAGGCCAGTGCTGCCAGGGTGAAACGCAGGGCGTCGGTACCGTGTGCAGAGATGCCTTCCGGGAACTGTTTTTCAGTACGCTTGCCGATTTTTCGGCCAGCTGCGGCTGCATCATGTTGCCGGTACGTTTTTCCAGCAGGTCTGGCAGGGCGATGCCATCGATCATGTCCAGCGGGTCCAGTACGTTACCCTTGGATTTTGACATCTTGTCGCCGTTTTCATCACGGATCAGACCGGTCACGTAAACGGTTTTGAACGGTACCTGCGGCTTGCCGTCTTCGTCTTTCATGAAGTGCATGGTCATCATGATCATCCGGGCAACCCAGAAAAAGATGATGTCGAAACCGGTAACCAGTACGTCGGTCGGGTGGAATGTCTGCAGGCGCTGGGTGTTTTCAGGCCAGCCCAGAGTACCGAAGGTCCACAGGCCGGAACTGAACCAGGTGTCCAGTACGTCGTTGTCCTGGGTCAGTTCTACGCTGTCGTCCAGGCTGTATTTTTCACGGGCGGCTGCAGCACTGTTGGCTACATAGACATTGCCTTCAGCATCGTAGAAGGCGGGAATACGGTGGCCCCACCACAGCTGACGGGAGATACACCAGTCCTGAATGTCGCGCATCCAGGCGTAGTACATGTTTTCGTACTGCTTAGGCACGAACTGGATGTCACCGTTTTCAACCGCTTCAACCGCTGGCTTGGCCAGGGTCTTGGCATCGGCGAACCACTGGTCAGTCAGCATCGGTTCGATAACTACACCGCCACGGTCACCGTAAGGGATGGTCATGTCGTTTTCTTCGATCTTCACCAGCAGGCCGGCAGCTTCGAAGTCTGCAACCACTTCACGGCGGGCTGCGAAACGTTCCATACCACGGTATTTTTCCGGAATGAAGGTGTCCATTTCGGTGTTTGGTGTGCCGTCGGTGTTGAAGCATTCGGCTTCTTCACGGATGTCTGCGTTCAGGGTGAGGATGTTGACCATTGGCAGACCACAGCGCTTTCCGACTTCGTTATCGTTGAAGTCGTGAGCCGGGGTGATTTTCACACAGCCGGTGCCTTTTTCCATGTCGGCGTGTTCGTCGGCAACGATCGGGATACGGCGGCCAACCAGCGGCAGGATGATTTCTTTGCCGATCAGGGCTTTGTAACGCTCGTCTTCCGGGTTAACCGCAACACCGGTGTCGCCCAGCATGGTTTCCGGACGGGTAGTCGCCACTACCAGGAAGTCATCGCCGTCAGCGGTTTTAGCGCCGTCGGCCAGCGGGTAGCGCAGGTACCACATCTTGCCTTTAACGTCGCGGTTTTCCACTTCCAGATCGGAGATAGCGGTGTGCAGTTTCGGGTCCCAGTTTACCAGGCGCTTACCGCGGTAGATCAGGCCTTCGTCATACAGGCGGATGAAAACTTCCTGTACGGCATTGTAGAAGCCGTCGTCCATGGTGAAACGTTCAGTTGGCCAGTCGACAGAGTTACCCAGACGGCGCATCTGACCGGTAATGGTGCCACCGGATTCTTCTTTCCATTCCCAGATCTTGTTGATGAAGTTTTCACGGCCCAGATCGTGGCGGGTTTTCTGTTCTTCAGCGGCCAGTTTACGTTCTACAACCATCTGGGTTGCGATACCGGCGTGGTCAGTACCTACCTGCCACAGGGTGTTTTTACCCTGCATACGCTGGTAACGGGTCAGGGCGTCCATGATGGTGTGCTGGAAAGCGTGACCCATGTGCAGGCTGCCGGTGACGTTCGGTGGCGGAATCATGATGCAGTATGAATCGCCTTCGCCGGATGGGGCGAAGTAGCCGTTGTCTTCCCAGGTTTTATACCAGGATTTTTCGATCTCGTGGGGCTGGTAGGTCTTATCCATTATGCTCGTCCAAAACGCAGATGTTCACACTTGCCGGTTACAGCCCGGAGGCGGGCTTGCAGCTAAAAGCAGCGAGGGTGATAAATTGGCAAAAATTGGTGTCGATTATACCGGCAGACGGGGCCAGAAAACATAGAGCAGGGCACAAATATAGGATGAATTCGCTTCAGTTAGCGGTATGCCCGGTCAGGGAGTTGTAAAGCGCAGTGGTGGAGCTGGTTACTGAGTGTGATCGCTCAGGATTTTGGCCGCATGTCGTGCATTTTGATTTCGATGCCGGCGTCTTTGTAGGTGGCGTAGTTTTTACGGGTGGCGGTCAGGATGTCATCCTGCTGGACGACGATTTCCAGAATCCGTTCGAACTTTAGTGTTTCCCCGGCGGTGTCCAGATGCAGGTTGATGAAAACGTCACGGTGTTCCGGCAGGGTATCGCCCCAGCCTATCTGCACCGGTGCAGGGGTATCAGCCCCTGAACTGGCATTGCTGATAATGCCATGGGGAATAAAGGCTTCCGGGCGGTAGTCCCAGAGGAGCTGATCAAGCCGTTCGGCTTCCTGTTCACTGGCCACTGAGATGAATACCTGACGGCCTTTGCCCAGCACTTTGTCTGCCAGCCGGCAGAGGAAGGTGTAGCGGCTGTCGTTGTGGGTATCGGTAAGGACGTAAAAGTCGGCCTGGCTCAATGGTTTGTCTCAGGAAAGTGAATCGGGCTGTGGTTCAGTGTGCAGCTAATGTAAGAAGAAACGGCGGTTATTTCAACCGCCGTTGTATTCTTCAGAACTTAGCGTTCAGAGCTTAGAGTTCAGGGCTTAGTGGTCGTGGCCACAGCCTTCCTGTTCTTCTTCACCTTCGTCAACCTGATTCAGCAGGTGCTGGCACAGTAACGGTACGCAGCGGCCTGTAGAGCCTTTGGCCTTGCCGTTGCTGTTCCAGGCAACACCGGCGATGTCCAGGTGGGCCCAGGCAAACTTCTCGGTGAAACGTGCCAGGAAGCAAGCGGCAGTAATAGTACCTGCTGCCGGGCCGCCAATGTTGGCGATGTCGGCAAAGTTGCTGTCCAGCTGTTCCTGGTACTCTTCACCGATTGGCAGGCGCCATGCGCGGTCAGCGGCGAAGTCACCGGCGGCCAGCAGGCTGTCAGCCAGTTCGTCGTTGTTACTCAGCAGGCCGGCAGTGTGGTGGCCCAGTGCCACGATGCAGGCGCCGGTCAGGGTGGCAACGTCAACCACAGTGGCTGGTTCAAAACGCTCGGCATAGGTCAGCGCATCGCACAGTACCAGACGGCCTTCGGCATCGGTGTTGAGGATTTCAACGGTCTGGCCGGACATGGTTGTAACAATGTCACCCGGCTTGGTTGCCTTGCTTGAAGGCATGTTCTCAGCGCTGGCAACAATGGCAACCACGTTGATTGGCAGGGCCATTTCAGTCAGGGATTCCATTGCACCGATGACGCTGGCGGCACCGCACATGTCGAACTTCATTTCGTCCATTTTCGCGCCCGGCTTCAGGCTGATACCGCCGGTATCGAAGGTGATACCTTTACCGACCAGTACGTGTGGCTTGTCGCCTTCTTCACCGCCTTTGTATTCCATGACGATCAGCTTGGATGGCTGAATAGAACCTTCACCCACAGACAACAGGGAGAACATGCCCAGCTCGGCCATTTCGTCTTCTTCCAGCACGGTGGTGGTCAGCTTGTCGCATTCCGCATCCAGGGCGATGGCAATTTCAGACAGGTAAGTAGGGGTACAGATGTTACCCGGCAGGTTGCCCAGTTCACGGGCGGTGGTCACACCGTTGGCAATTGCGCTGCCGTCAGCGATGGAGTATTCCGCCAGTTCAGCGTCCGCTTCGTCCACGCGGAATGCCAGTGATTCCAGAGCCAGTTCGTCGGCTTTTTGCTCTTGGTGGTGTCGTACTGATACAGCTCAGCGCTGGCCCATTCGGTGTTATGACGGATCTGACGGTACAGGTCTTCGTCATTGCTTTCCATGTGGTCCAGTGCAAATACGGCATTGCTCAGTTTCAGAGCTTTGATCTGGCCCATGCCGGCAACAATTACTTTACGCTGAGTACGGTCGGTACGGTCTTCCTGTTTGCCAACCCCCATCAGTACCACACGCTTGGCTTTGATGCCCGGAACCTTGTGTAACAGCAGGGTTTCACCGGCTTTACCGTTGTGGTCTGCAGCGATATCGCTCAGGTAACCGCCGGATTTGGCGTCAACCTCTAACGCGGACGGGCTGAGTTTTCCTCCGGGGCAATGGCCAGAATAAGACATTCGGTTTCAAGGTCGGTGACCGCATCAGTAAAGATTTCAAATTGCATGGTTACTCCAGAGAAGACATCGTGTCAGCTTTGTAAGATAATGCCGGCGGTGTTTTGCCGGTAAAAACAGTTGGCCTGGCACTGTACCGCTGTGCTGACCGGAAAGGTTCAGGCGGTAGTGGAAGCCGTTTGCTGAAGTGTATATGAATGTGTGGCATCTGCCCAACCGGATCAGCCACATCTGAAATGTTTTTACCGCGTTGTGGCCAGCTGCCCCGGGAACATCAGGGGCTTTGCAGAGTCAGTATGTTGAATGTGTTATATCTCAAGCCATCGAGAGATTAAAAGTTGATTATCTTCCGTTATATCAGTCGTGAAGTTTTGCTCAGTATGAGTGCCGTTAGCGGCGTTCTGTTGCTGATTATTATGAGCGGCCGCTTTATCCGTTACCTGACCAATGCGGCGGCCGGTAAGTATTCTGTGGATACTGTCTTTCAGTTCATGCTGTACCGGATGCCGGGCTTTCTTGAACTTATTCTTCCGCTGGGGCTGTTTCTGGGAATTTTGCTGGCCTACGGCCGCCTGTATCTGGAAAGTGAAATGGCGGTGCTGAAAGCCACCGGCATGAGCCAGCGCCGTTTATCCCTGTACACGTTGGGGCCGGCATCACTGGTAGCTGTTGTAGTGGCGGTGATGAGTCTGTGGCTGACCCCAGCAGGTGTGCAGAAAACCGAAACCGTGTTTCAGCAGAGCCAGCAAAGTACGCTGGACAGTGTGGTACCAGGGCGTTTTCAGGAACAGCCGGACGGTTTCCGCTCTACTTATATTGAAAAACTGAACACTGAAACCCGCCGGATGGAGGGTATTTTTGTCTCCGAAACGATTCCTGGCCAGCCGCTGGCGGTGGTGGCTGCTGAGGGTGGCCGGCAGGTGACTGATCCGGAAACTGGCGTCCGTTATCTGGTACTGGAAAACGGCTTCCGCTACGAAGGCCAGCCCGGTGAGGCAAAGTACCGGGAAATTCAGTTTGAAGAGTACGGGATCCGCTTACCTGAAGCGGATGATGAGCCGGAGGTGTCCGGTGCGGATATGGCCACCACTGAGAACTTATTCGGCGGTACGCCTGAAGAAATTGCTCAGTTGCACTGGCGTATTTCGTTGCCGGTGATGTGTCTGATTGTTGCCCTGTTAGCAGTGCCTCTGAGCAAGACCAATCCGCGGCAGGGACGGTTTGCCAAACTGATTCCTTCTATCCTCTTATATCTGCTGTATTTACTGCTGCTGACCAACACCCGCACATTAGCGGAAGACGGAGATGCCCCGGTTGTTGTTATGTGGGTGGTTCATCTGGCGTTTTTCGGCTTTGCCATGAGTTTGCTGTTTGCCGGGAGGTTCTGGGAAAAGCTGGGTGACAGACTGGGCATCGTGACTGAAAAAGTGTCGGTTAAACATTTACTGAAAGGGAAGTCCGGTGATGCCTGATATTCTGATGAACCGGCTGGACCGTTATATAAGCACGGCGGTGTTATCTTCTTTGGCGGTGGTGCTGGCTATTGTTATTGGTCTGGATGTTCTGTTTGCCATGCTGGATCAGTTGGAAGATGTAAATGAGCGTTTCACCATGGGCGCCTTGCTGGAATATCTGGCGCTAACCACTCCGAAACGTTTTTATGACTTTATTCCACTGAGCTGTCTGGTGGGCTGCCTGATCGGCCTGGGCAGTCTGGCGTCCGGCAGTGAATTAACGGTGATGCGGGCTGCTGGTATTTCCATTGGCCGGATTGTGCTGGCGGTACTGAAACCGATCATTGCGCTGGGCATTGTCACCGTGTTGCTGGGTGAATATGTGGTGCCGTATACCGAGACACTGGCGGACAGCCGGCGGGCGGTGAAGGTCAGTAACGGGGCGATTACTTCCGGCTACGGTATCTGGCACCGGGAACGGGATGAATATATCCATATTAATGCGGTATTACCGGACGGTTCCCTGAAAGGCGTCACCCGTTATAAGTTTGATCAGGATGACAGCCTGATTTCCAGCAGTTATGCCGCCAGTGGTCGCTATGCGGAAGATAAGTGGCTGCTGAGCAACGTGCGCGAAACCCTGTTCAGTGACGACCGCACGCAGGCGAACACTTATGACACCCAGAGCTGGGATGTGAAGCTGACGCCGCAGCGGTTGTCGGTGATCATTGTAGAACCGGATGAACTGCCGATTTCCGGTTTGCTGAACTATAGCAATTACCTGCGTGAGCAGGGGCTGGAATCGACCACCTATATGCTGGCGTTCTGGAGCAAGCTGTTTCAGCCATTATCCATGATTGCACTGGTGCTGGTGGCCATCTCGTTTATTTTCGGACCGTTGCGCAGTGTAACCACCGGTCAGCGGGTGATATCCGGTGTGGTGGTCGGGGTGATGTTTAAGTTCGCGCAGGATCTGCTGGCACCGGTCAGCACGCTGTACAGCATTGCGCCATTCTGGGCAGCATTGATGCCGATTCTGATTTGCGGATTAATCGGCAGCTGGTTGTTGCGCCGGGCAGGATAGGAAAGGAAAGGGTTAATCTCAGAATTAAAAGCCGCTGTCTCCCGGGGAGGCAGCGGCTTTTGTAACTGTGTCTTATGACTTCTGCTTTTAGGCAGCAGTACGATCTGAGTTTCAGAGAAGCTGTCATGCCAGGTGGCTTTGCTCGGTGAAAACAGCATCCACAGGAAGCCCAGGCCGCCACAGGCGAAAGAAACGATTGCCATCATAAACCGCAGCAGGGCCTGCTTCAGATTAATGTGACGGTTATCGATGGTCTGTACGCGTAATTGCCAGGCCTGCATACCCAGTGTCTGGCCCAGACGGATCCAGAAGTAGGCGAAAAAGCCGAAGGTGATCAGGAACAGGGCGCTCTGGAATAACGGGCCGGAGACGGATTCGCCACCGTTCAGGCCAACCGCAACAAAGCCTGTACACATCCAGATAGCAACAACCAGCAGGCCGTCATACACCATTGCAGCCAGGCGGCGTAACAGGGATGGCTGGCGGAGTTCGCCGTCTAATTCCGGGAAAGGTTTATTCATTACAGTCTCGTATACAGGTAAAAACAGTCTGCTATCAGTGGCTGGTGTTCAGGTCCGGCTGAGTTTAAATACAGGCCGTATCCAGATGCCCAGATAACTGCCGATGATCGCACCGACCAGCCATAACCAGCCGTGCATACTACCGGAAACTATGCCGCCAAAGAAGGCTCCGATATTACAGCCAAAGGAAATTGTTGCTCCGTAGCCCAGCATTAAGCCCCCAGTGCGGAAGCCAGCCAGTGCAACGGCGGGATACGCCACTGCCAGCTGAAACGTCCGGCCAGAGAGGCCGCCAGCAGGGCGCCGAGCATGATGCCGATGTTCATAACGGACACGGTATCTTCCCAGATACTTTCCAGCAGGGCGTCATCCCGGCCGGGCTGTAGCCAGTAAGTCCAGAAGTCCGGTTCCAGTTCGTAACCCAGTTGCAGGCTAGTGTCCAGCCAGAGGGCCAGCTTGGTTCCCCACAGGGGATAAGACAGGGCAACTGACCATGGGCGTCCGGTGACGATCACCACAATATAGTTCAGTATCGCCAGCGCAATTGCGCCCCAGATCAGTGGCCAGGGGCCGCGAAGTAATCGCTTACTCAGGGAGGCCCTGGCCGGCGTTATCTGCCTGCAGTGTGCCGTGCCGGCGTTTTTCCAGCCAGATGGTACCAAGAGCGATCAGGGCAAAGGCAGCCAGATTAATTGCCAGCGCAGTCATCAGCCCCAGGCTCTGTAAGCTGGACACCGGGGCCAGTTGGGGCAGGGTGGTCCACCATTCGTAATCGGCGGTTGCCCAGAAGCCGCCCGCCATAAAGCCGATAATTGATGGGACTGCCCGCAGCTGACCTCCGCCGACCTGAAACAGGTTGCCTGAACCACAGCCGCCGGCGATCTGCATGCCAATACCAAACAAGGCAGCACCAAAGAACACAGAGAAACCCAGTGGCCGGTTAAAACCGTTAACGTCGTTGCCAAATGCGCTGCCGGCATCGAGGATGGGAAATATCAGACAGACCGCGACGGCCAGCATCAGCATCTGGGCACGCAGGCCACGGCCGCGGCGTTCTGTAATCAGATTTCGCCAGGCTGCGGTAAAACCGAAAGAGGCCTGATACAGCGCCAGCCCCAGCGCACCACCGAGGATCAGTAAGAGTGCTGCGTGGGCGCTGATATCGCGATAAAGTAATCCTGCCAGCAGGACAAAAAGCCCCAGCGAGATGAATAGAGGCCGGCTGATCAGTGGCGCAGTCTGGCTCATGGTTGGTCCCTGTACGTTGAGCGGTTAGCTGTGAACGGTTAATAACGAACGTTTAGTTGCGAGCGGGGAGTATAGGGGATGTCGCTGGAGAGGCCAATTTTGTGGCACATTTTTATGATATGGAAAAGCCGGCATGGGCGCCGGCTTTCGGTGTAAGCAGATACGTTTATTGGAACGGTGTTACAAATTTGTTTTTGTAATCTTCAGCCAGACGCTTGGCTTCTTCCAGTTCCTTGTCAGACAGTTTCATAACAATACGGGACTGAATGGCACGGGCGGTCGGGTTGCCCAGTTCCATGGCATTCTGCAACCAGGCATATGCTGAGATGTTCGTGCTGTGGCTGGCATCACCGCCGTGGGCGTTAGAGTACAGCGCACCAAGGAAGAACATCGCATCTGTGTGGCCCTGTTCAGCAGCCTTGCGGTACCAGCGTTCTGCCTGAGTAAAATCCTGCTGTACGCCGGTGCCGAAGTTGTAGCTGCGGCCAATGTTGTGCTGTGCAACGACCAGCCCCTGGTCAGCGGCGCGCTTGTACCATTCAATGGCTTTTGCCGGATCGCGTTTAACGCCGTAGCCGAATTCGTACATTTCACCCAGGCGGTTCTGGGCTGTTGCATCTCCGCCTTCAGCAGCAGGCTGTACACTTTCCAGCTCTACTTTATAACCTTTGTTTTTATAGGCGCGACGGGAATCAACACATCCCAGGTTGCCCAGATCCGCACAGCGGTTATACAGTTTCAGAGCTTCCTGTTCGTCGGCGTCTACCCCCAGGCCGAATTCATACATCTGACCCAGATAGTTCATGGCTTCCAGATTATTTTCTTTAGCCAGTGGTGCCAGCTCAGACAGGGCAATCGCGTAGTCCTTGTTTTCAAAGGCCTGAATACCCTTAGCCAGATTGGCTGCCAGGGCGGCAGAAGTATGCAGGCTTAACAGCAGGCCGGTAGCGATCAGAAGTTTTTGCTCATTGGCGGACGCTCGTATATGACGGATATTATTTAAACTGGGCGCATTATAACGCCCGATTGTTCAGTATCGAAAGGTACAGTTAAATTCATTTTTACCGGAACTCATGGATGATGGTGCTTAACTCCAGAGTCGGTGATAACCGTTGTGACCCATTTTTGCCAGCAGGTTGCAATCGGGTTTAATATTAACTGTGTCTAATATAGCGGTGAATTCTAACGGATATGGTGAAAAAAACAGGCCGGTGCGACAATTGGTCTGTGGAATCTTCGCTGGAATGATCAGGATCAAGGGTGTTTTTACCTGGCGGACTGAACCGCAGGCCATACTGGCAGGTCAATGTATAACGGCTTGCGGGTTTCTGCGTCGTGCAATAGAGTGTCAGAAAGACATTCGGATAGTACTCAAACTGAGGCTGTTCTATTGGTATCTGTTTGATATCGTTATTAATATTGTTGTGTATTGTCGGCAGGATGCTGGCGGATAACCGGGGTTGCGGAGGTGTGTATGTTTCAGGATATGTCGAAGACGTTGAATCAGTCGATGAGCCCGTTTAAGGAGCTGGTGGATATACAGACAAAAATGCTGGAGCAGCTTACCCAGCAGCAGATGGCCTGTACCAAGGCCTGTATAGACGCAACCATGCAGCAAACCCAGGCGCTGCAGGGCTGTTCATCTGCTGAACAGTTAGTTGAACTGCAAAAGCCTACGCCAGCCAGCTGGAAGCGAATCTGACGGCGGCCAATGAAAGTAATCTTAAAGCACTGGCAGATGCCCAGGCTTCGGTGGAAAAACTGGCGCAGGATTCCTTCGAGGCATTTGCTTCCAAACCCTGAGTCGCGCAGGTAATATGCGTGCCAATCTTATACGGTCCTGTTTAAGGGCCGTTTTTATTGTCTATCGGAATGAATATATGTCCCAGACGATCGGTTTATTTTACGGTTCCACAACCGGTAATACGGAAGATGTTGCAGAGCGCATTGCTGCGCAGCTAGGGTCTGACAATGTTTGCCTACATGATGTGGCGGATAATGGTCTGGCGGGGTTTGATAAATACAGCGGTCTGATTTTTGGTATTTCCACCTGGGATTTCGGTGAGCTGCAGGAAGACTGGGATGATATCTGGTCGGAAGTGGATGATCTGGATTTTAGCAGCAAAACCTGTGCACTGTTTGGATTAGGTGATCAGATTGGCTACCCGGAGTGGTTTCTGGATGCCATGGGCATGTTGCACGAAGCTTCAGAATGGCGGTGCCCGTATCGTGGGTTACTGGCCTAATGAGGGGTATGATTTTGAAGCCTCTAAAGCATTAACGGCTGATGAGTCCCAGTTTGTCGGGCTGGCGCTGGATGATGACGGGCAGGCCGGTGAAACCGATGAACGGATTGCCGCCTGGTGTGAACAGGTTAAACCGGAATTCGGGCTGTAAAGCCTACGGTACGTCATTAAAACAGCAGCGCCGCGGCGGCCGCACAGGGTCATGATAAACAGGAACCATTTCAGGGTCTGCTGTTTAACACTGATTGCAAAGTGCACGCCGATTCTGGCGCCGATCATGGCGCCTGCGCCCAGTATCAGGCCGGGCAGCCAGAGCACCTGACTCTGCGAGATAAATATGCCCAGCGCGACCGCCGTAAAGGCCAGTGAGCAGATGAGTTTCAGGGCATTGGCTCGCACCAGATCATAACGCAGGCTTCCTGCCAATGCGCCCAGCAGAATAAATCCAACCCCGGCCTGAACAAATCCGCCGTAAAATCCGGCAATGCCCAGCCACCACCAGGATGAAGGTTTTTCACTGACTTTATATGCCTGAGTGCCTTCCGGCGGGCAGACCACCGACGGACGTATCAGAATAATCAGTGCCATGGTCAGCATGGTGCCGAGCAGCAGAGGTTTCAGTATCCAGCCGGGGGCGAAGGCAGCGGCAATTGCACCCAGCAGGCCGCCGGCAAGTGTGGGTATCAGAATCGGGCCGATATCATCCGTCGGGAGTTTGCCTTTATGTTTAAAGCCGAGTACCCCGGTAACCGATTGCAGGAAGATGCCTAACCGGTTGGTGGCGTTGGCAATTTCCGCCGGCATCCCCATGACCATCAGTACCGGAAGGGTAAGGTTAGAACCGCCGCCTGCGAGGACATTGATAATGCCGGAGGCGATGCCAACGGCGATCAGTAACAGGATGGTGACAAGTGACAGTTCCATGAATGCGGTCCGTTCTGTTCCATATACAGGCTGTGCATCATAACGAATCGGCAGGATAAGCGGAAATTGCCGGGTTTCATGCCGCGAAACGTTTTCACTGGCCCTTACTTCGGGTAAAATACTGTGCCTTTTATTTGGCTTGGCAGGCGGTGTTTATTCCCGCTTTACAGCCGTTCATTTAACTGTCGAGTGTGATCATCAACGATGGAAGTTAATCCAATCATTACCAGCCTGAAGGATATCAGTGAGCGTACCGAAGTACTGCGCGGATATCTGGAGTATGCCGAGAAACAGGATCGCCTGGAAGAAGTGACCCGTGAACTGGAAGATCCAGCGGTGTGGAACGAACCTGAACGTGCACAGGCACTGGGTAAAGAACGTTCTACTCTGGAAGGGGTGGTAAAGACCATTGATGATCTGACCAACGGTGTTACCGAAGCAGAAGAGCTGCTGGAAATGGCCGTTGAGGAAGACGACGAAGATACCGTTGAAGAAGTACGCAGCGAAGTGGCCGCGCTTGAAGCCCTGCTGGGTCAGCTGGAATTCCGCCGTATGTTCTCCGGTGAAGCTGATGGTAACAACGCGTACCTGGATATTCAGGCCGGTTCCGGCGGTACTGAGGCACAGGACTGGGCAGAAATGATGCTGCGTATGTACCTGCGCTGGGGTGAAGATAAAGGCTTTAAAACCGAGTTGCTGGAATGTTCTGCCGGTGATGTGGCAGGTATCAAGTCTGCGACGATCAGCTTCCAGGGCGAGTATGCGTTTGGTTGGTTGCGAACTGAAACCGGCGTACACCGTCTGGTACGTAAGTCACCGTTCGATTCCGGTGGCCGCCGTCATACTTCATTCTCTTCTGTATTCGTATCCCCTGAGATCGATGACAACATTGAGATCGAAATTAACCCGGCGGATCTGCGGGTGGATGTATACCGTGCATCCGGTGCCGGTGGTCAGCACGTAAACAGAACTGAATCTGCGGTACGTATTACCCACGGCCCGTCTGGCATTGTGGTACAGAGCCAGAGCCAGCGTTCCCAGCACCAGAACAAAGACACCTGTATGAAGCAGCTGCGGGCAAAACTCTACGAGATGGAGATGCTCAAGCGCAGCGAAGCGGCACAGGAAACTGAAGATAACAAAGCGGATATTGGCTGGGGCAGCCAGATCCGTTCCTATGTACTGGACGACCAGCGCATTAAAGATTTGCGTACCAATGTTCAGAGCAGCAACTGTGACCGTGTACTGGACGGCGATCTGGATCTGTTCATTGAGGCTAGCCTCAAAGCAGGTCTGTAAGCAGATCTGTAAGCCGGCCTTAAAACGCCGTTACCGAAAAATATAATTGTCAGCGCTGCCGCAAGAGCGGCGCTGAGATACTGACAAGATTTCACCATTTAAAGGTTCCGAACACCATGTCTGATAATACTCAGCAACAAGATGAAAACCGTTTGATTGCCGAGCGCCGTGAAAAACTGAATGCCCTGCGTGAGGCGGGTCAGGCGTTTCCGAATGCGTTCCGTCGCGACAGTTACGCGCAGGATCTGCAGGAAACCTATGGCGAAAAATCTAAAGAAGAGCTGGAAGAGCTGGCAATTACAGTAAGCATTGCCGGCCGTGTAATGCTGAACCGTGGTGCCTTCGGTGTTGTTCAGGATATGACTGGCCGTATTCAGTTCTACGTGAACAAAGAAGCCCGTAAATTTGCCAAGAGCCTGGATCTGGGTGACATCATCGGTGTGACCGGTGTGCTGCATAAGTCCGGTAAGGGTGACCTGTATGTGGATCTGGGTGAATACCAGCTGCTGACCAAGAACCTGCGCCCACTGCCGGATAAGCACAAAGGCCTGCAGGACACTGAAATGCGCTACCGTCAGCGCTACGTGGACCTGATCACTAACGATAAGTCCCGCCGGGTATTCGAAATCCGTTCCAAAATTGTTTCCGGTATCCGTAACTACCTGACTGAGCGCCGCTACGTTGAAGCGGAAACGCCGATGCTGCAGGTGATTCCGGGTGGTGCAACGGCCCGTCCGTTTGTGACTCATCACAACGCGCTGGACCGTGATATGTACCTGCGTATCGCGCCGGAACTGTACCTGAAGCGTCTGGTTGTGGGTGGTTTTGAGCGGGTGTTCGAAATTAACCGTAACTTCCGTAACGAAGGGCTTTCAACCCGTCACAACCCTGAATTCACCATGTTGGAGTTCTATCAGGCATACGCGGATTACAATGACCTGATGGACCTGACCGAAGACATGCTGCGTACTCTGGCGAAGGATGTTCTGGGTTCAACCACCATGACTTATCAGGAACAGGAATACGACCTGGGTGCGCCGTTCCGCCGCATCAGCGTGTTTGATTCCATTCTGCATTACAACCCGGATCTGACTGCATCGGACATCGATAACATCGAATCTGCCCGTGCGGTTGCCGACAAGCTGGGTATCCCGCTGAAAGACGGTTACGGTCTGGGTAAAGTGCAGATCGAGATCTTCGAGAAAACTGTTGAAGATCGTCTGGATCAGCCGACCTTCATTACTGAGTATCCGGCTGAAGTATCTCCGCTGGCGCGCCGCAACGATGAAAACCCGTTCATTACCGACCGTTTTGAATTCTTCATCGGTGGCCGTGAAGTGGCGAACGGCTTCTCGGAGCTTAACGACTCTGAAGATCAGGCTGAGCGTTTCCGTGCACAGGTTGAAGAGAAAGATGCCGGTGATGACGAAGCAATGCACTTCGATGATGATTACATCAGCGCACTGGAGTACGGCCTGCCGCCGACTGCCGGTGAAGGTATCGGTATCGACCGTCTGGTGATGTTCTTCGCCGATTGCGACTCGATCCGTGATGTTATTCTGTTCCCGGCGATGCGCCCGCGGGCATAATTGCCGGAACAGGGAAAAGCTGCCGCGAGAAGTCGCCGCAGCTTTTGCTTTAAGCCCGCCGTAAACTGATACAGGACAGCTGCAGCCGGAATTGTGGCTGGAAAATCTGTAACAGCCGGTGTGAAATAGCGGTTGCTGATAACCGCAGTACAGGTGTGATGAATGAGTTGGTTAATTCCTGAAAAGAAACGCAATATTCCCGGTAAACGCTGGCTGAGTATTTGTTTACGTACCCTGCACCTGATTGGCATTGCCGGTTTGTCCGGGGCGTTTCTGTTTGACCTGCCAATGTCTGCCTGGCACAGCTATCTGGTGCTGACGCTACTCAGCGGCGGCCTGATGGTATTGAAAGAGCTGTACAGTGACGGGATCTGGCTGATGCAGTTGCGCGGTCAGATTATCATGCTGAAGATCGTTCTGCTGGCGCTGGCCTGGTTTTACTGGGAAGCCTACGACCTGTGGATTTATATGTTGTCGATCGTCCTGTCGGGCATCATTTCACACGGACCGGGTAAGCTGCGTTATTACTCCCTGTGGCATGGCAAGGTGTATACCCGGGATGTGATGCAGGAAGGCCTCTTGGGAAAGTAAAGGACAGCGGAGAGAGCGAATGACTGTGATTGCAGCGCTTAAAGAGCAGTTATCGGCAACTGCAGGCTGGCAAACCCATCTCGAAGGGGAGCTTGAGCAGGAGTATATGCAGCGGCTGGCTGCGTTTCTGGATGGAGAAATGGCCGCAGGTAAAGCGGTTTATCCACAGACCGCTGACTGGCTGCAGGCACTGCAAAGCACACCGCTGGATGCTGTAAAAGTTGTGATTCTGGGGCAGGACCCCTATCACCAGCCAGGCCAGGCCCACGGGCTGAGCTTTTCCGTACAGCCAGGGGTAAAAGTGCCGCCTTCCCTGAAAAATATGTACAAAGAACTGGCGACGGATCTGCAGGTGTCTGAGCCTGATCATGGTTTTTACAGCGCTGGGCGGAGCAGGGGGTGCTGTTACTGAACACCGTGCTGACGGTTGAATATAACAAAGCCGGCTCTCATCAGAAAAAGGCTGGGAGCCGTTTACCGACCGGATTATTGAAACAGTAAACAGCCAGTGCAGCGGTGTGGTTTTCGTGCTTTGGGGCAGTCATGCCCAGAAGAAGGCGGCGATGATCGACGACAGCAAGCACCTGATACTTGAATCTGTGCATCCGTCTCCGCTGTCAGCATTTCGCGGCTTCTTTGGCAGCCGGCCGTTCAGTCAGATTAATGAATATCTCGAAGCCAGTGGCCGCACGCCCGTGAACTGGCAACTGGAAAGCCTTGAGGCCAAACCTGATCAGGGAGCGCTGTTCTGAGTGTTTGCTGATAACCCCAATATGCGCGGCGCAATGCTGATGATGGCCAGTATGGCCGGCTTTGTGTTTAACGACAGCATTATGAAATTTATGTCGGCGGATATCAGCCTGTATCAGTCGATCTTTATCCGTGGTCTGATCGTGACCGCTCTGATTGCTGCACTGGCCTGGCGTTATGGTGTGTTGCGGCAGAGTCTGCAACGCCGGGACCGGATCTGGATGGGCTGGCGGGCGCTGGGGAAAGCGGCTCGACCCTCTGTTATCTGACCGGGCTGATGCATATTCCGATTGCTGCAGCAGCGTCGATTCAGCAAGCAGTCCCTTTGGTGATTACCTTTATTGGTGCCATATGGTTGGGTGAGCAGGTCGGCTGGCGGCGTTATACGGCGATCATTATTGGCTTTATCGGCGTGCTGCTGATTGTTCGTCCGGGAGCAGACAGCTTCAATGTGTATGTTATGTTCTCGGTGGCCGGGGTGATGTTTCTGGTGCTTCGTGACCTTTCTACCCGGCAGTTTTCGGCGGATGTTTCATCACTGTTTGTGGCGCTAGTTGGTTCGCTTCTGGTGACGGTGAGCAGCGGTGTGCTGTCTTTATTTGAAACCTGGCAGCCGCTTACCTGGCCGCTGATGGCGGGGCTGGCTGCGGCAGCAGGGTTTATCTTTTTCGGTTACCTGTGTGGGGTGATGACCATGCGGGTAGGTGAAATCGCCTTTGTATCTCCTTTCCGGTATACGGTGCTGATCTGGGCTGCGTTGCTGGGGTATCTGGTATTCGATGAAGTGCCTGATAACTATATGTTGCTGGGCGGTCTGGTGATTGCAATGGCAGGTGTTTACAGTTTTACCGGGAGTCCCGTCTGGCAGCAAAGCCCTGAAGGATTGTGTAATTAATCTGACGGGAACCGGACAATATTTATTGTGTCTGAGTATGGCGAATTTTGCCTGCCGGACAGGTGAAACGTTTTATTTCAAACTACAAGGAATCAGGGAATGAAAAAATGGATGGGTAAGCTGGCGGCGCCGGCAGTTGCGATCAGCGTGTTAATGTCAGCCGGTGTGCAGGCTGCTGCACCTGAGGAGCTGGTGGCACTGAATAACCAGTGGCAACCGCTGATGAACGCTAAAGATATCGACGGGTTGAATAAGTTTTACGATGCCGATTCGTTGCTGGGGCAGTTTCCGTATGACAGCAGCAAAAATCTGCAGGGGCTGGAGGCGATCAGCCAGATGTTTGCCGGCGGGCCATTTGGCTTACCGGAGCTGAAAGCACAGGTGGATACGCTGGCGCTGGATGCTAAGGATGATACAGCTCTGCTGGTGAAAAACTGGGATATCAGTTTTAAGGATGGTGGCTTTAAGGGACTGGCGGTCGAGGTTCTGAGCAATACCTCTGATGGCTGGAAGCGTCGTATTGATATCGGTGCCGGCGGGTTAACCTCAGCAGCAGGTTTTGCCGATACTGATACAGAGATTGATAACACCGCCTTTAACAGCCTGGCAGATGATTATGCCGTCCGTTCTGCGGGGGCTGCCCGGGTAAGTCTGGATGATGCTGAGCTGCCGGATTTTACGGAAGGTTTTGAAGTGGATAATCTGCTCAGTGTAGAGCAGGGTAGCAATGGGCTACTGATCAGTCGTCTGACCGGCAAAGGTCAGAGCTTTTGCTGTTAAATGCCGTAGAGAAACCGCTGAAGGCTGGCAGGTTAAGGTGCAGATGAGCGCTGTACTCTAAGTCGTAACGGCTATAAAAACGGCATACCTGAAAGGGGATGCCGTTTTTGTCTGCCAGAGACCGGTGGTTTAGTTGAGATCTTCCCGGCCGTTAAACTGGCGGCGCAGTTGCAGGTTCTCACTGATCTGGCTGTCCGGGTCGTCACTGAGTAGGACCACCAGTTCACCGTCAATAAAGTCCTGCTCAATGCCGATCATCAGTCCGGGCCCTGATCAAAGCGCAGCAGAATCAGGGCGTCGTAGTTGAACGCTTCTGACGGCATCTGCAGTTTGCTGGCGACGATGTCGAACCGTTCCTGTTGCTGATAAATTTCGATCTTTTGCAGGTAGCTGTCAGTGGGCAATTCCAGCCAACAGCTGGTGTCTTCGTCCGGCGTGACGTCATTGCGCAACTGACAGTCGAGCCGGCCAAAGCTGAAGCCGTCCTGGAATGCCTGCCGCAGAGTACCGACTTCCAGCCACTGGGTATCGCCACAGCTGAAACGCAGCTGCCGGGCACGGTACAGTTCACTGCCAAAGCCACTGCTCATACCCTCAATCCAGATACGCCGTACAGAATGACTGAACAGTTCCTGGAGCGCGTCCTGCGCCTGTTTATCCAGATGCAGGACTTTTAGCAGAATAGGATCACTCATCGTTTGGCTTCAAACAGTTCCGGATCAAGGGTGTAAGGCAGGTCCAGACGTTCCAGTTGCGGGCCTTCCTGGGTTTCCAGATGCAGGCTCTGAGAGGCGTCATCGAAGACGTCTTTCAGCATGACCGCCAGCAGCTGATATTCGCCATCACCGGACGGTGCACTGCACACCACGTTGCCAACACTGGCGCGGGCGGCAGTGGCCAGTACGGTGCCGGCAGCCGGTGCGGTATCCGCCTGTACACTTAGACGGAACATCGGGCGCTTCAGTTTGCCGCGGTGCTGCAGCCGGGTGATGATTTCCTGACCGGTGTAGCAGCCCTTGCGGAAGCTGACGCCCTCAAAGGCCTGCAGGTTAGTCATTTGTGGAATGAAGGTCTCCAGCGTGTCTGGTGTCAGAGACGGGATACCCTGCTGGATTTCGCTGAGTAACCAGCTTTCACTGCCGGTCAGTGAGCCGCTTTTAAGCAGCTGTTCCAGTGCGGCTTCTGCCTGTGCCTGTTCCAGCCACAATTCGTAGCGTTCGCCGGCAACTTTAACCAGCACGCCGCCGTCCAGTGTTACAAACTGATCGGCTTCGGCCGGCAGTTCGTTGCCCAGTGCTGCCAGTGCAGATGCCGCATCGCTGCCCTGTATACCCAGGCCAACTACAGTGTCGCTGATGTCTTTGCCGTCGGCTTTGGAGAACATCATGTACTTGTTCAGTGCCGTCAGTGCGTTGCTGAGGATCTGGCGGTTGGTACGCAGCCAGAATCCGCCTTCGGCGGGTATTACCCTGCTCAGGCTGATCATGCTGCCTTTGACGTTGTTGTGTGATGCCAGGCGGCTGAAGCCATTGCTGATATCGCGCATGTCGCAGGAAATCTGCCCCTGAAGGAATTTTTCTGCATCCGGGCCGATGACGCTGAACAGGCCTAAATGTGTCAGGGAGTAATACTGAGTGCCGGGTTAACCGGGGCAGGGCTGTAGCTGTAGCCCTGTTCATCAATGCTGATCTGCTGCGTTTCTAAGATGCTGTGCCAGGTGCTCATAGCATGACCTTCTTGCCGTAAAGCAGCCACGGTACCGGTTTATTCCGGAGGTGACTGCTTTGTTAAGTATGTGCCTGTTATATGGTGGCAAATTGCGGGAATTAAACCCGGTTGCCGAAAGCGTGGCCCATGTTTACCGGGCTGCCTGCCTGCAGGTTTTCCTGCCATTCAATGACGTCTTTGCCGAACAGCAGAATGACAGTTGAACCCAGTTTAAAGCGGCCCATTTCTGCGCCTTTTTCCAGTACAACCGGTTCCTGCGGTTGAGGTGAATGTTCAATCCGCCAGGTTTTGCGTTGCTGTGGTGCAACCTGACCGGCCCAGACAGTTTCAATGCCGGCGACGATCATTGCGCCAACCAGAATCATTGCCATCGGGCCGTATTCGGTATCAAAGATTGCCACCAGGCGTTCGTTACGGGCGAACAGGTTTTCCACACCTTCAGCGGTTGTCTGGTTTACGGAGTACAGATCTCCCGGTACATAAATGGTGTCCCGCAGGGTGCCGGTTACCGGCATGTGTACCCGGTGGTAATCTTTCGGTGACAGGTAAACAGTGGCGAACTGGCCATCAATGAACTGTTCGGCCAGGTCGTTATAGCCGCCCAGCAGGGTGGTTAATGCATAGCCGCGGCCTTTTGCCTGAAAAACACGGCCGTGATCAATCGGCCCGAGCTGGCTGATGGCACCGTCTGCCGGGCTGATGATATCTGTGTCGGCCAGTGGGCGGCGGTCTAACTTAATTTCCCGGGTAAAGAAGCTGTTAAAGTCCGGGTATGCATTCAGTGATTCCTGGACGGCTTCACTCATGTTGACGTTGTAGCGTTTGGCGAACCAGCTGATAAAGGTGCTTTTACCCAGTTGATCCGGCAGTCAGCCAGCTTACCCACTAAGCGCGATAACAGGTGTTGTGGCAGGAGGTGTTGTAACAGAATGAAGATTTTATCTTTCACTTAAATAATCCAGGTCGTTTAACAAAGTTTACCCGCCGACAGCGATGGCTGACGGCGGGTAAGCGAAAATTATTTTAACGGTGTTGTAAGGAGTTACTGCTCAACCGGTGTACTTGGATGATTGCCCCACTCAAACCAGGAGCCATCGTAGCAGCGGACATTTTCAAAGCCAAGGTGCTTCGTGAACAGATAGCTCAGACCGGATCGCCGGTGGGTCTGGCAGTGGGTGATCACTGTTTTGTCAGGCGTAACGCCCAGGGCAGCAAGTTCTTCAAGAATGTCTGCTGCCGGTCGCAGGCGGGTGTCCTGTTCAGAGATCAGGGCGTTGGTCCAGTTGTAGTTAACCGCCCGGGTATATGCCCGCCTTTTGCGGCGTTTACCACTTTTTCGCCCCGGTATTCAGCAGGGGAGCGGACGTCGAGAATGCAGTGCTCAGGGTTGTTTAAGTGGGTGAGGATATATTCCATGTCGGCCAGGTTATGGGTGTCTAGGCTGGCCGGGTATTCGGTTGGCTCATAGTGCGGTACCTCGGCCGTGGTTGCAAAGCCGGCGTCTTCCCAGGCTTTGAGGTGGCCGTCGAGAAATGAGCAGGCGCTGTGACCAGCAGCGTGCAGGGTCCAGATCATCCGGCCGGCCTGCGGGCCCATCTGATCGTCATAGACCACGACGTGGCTGTCCGGTGTGATACCCAGTGAGGCAAGCAGTGCACTGAACTGGGCGTCTGATGGCCGTTTGTTCGGTATTGGCTGTTCACCGCAAAGCAGCCCTGCCGGGGCCATGTGACGGGCGCCGGGCAGATGTTTAGTGGCGTAATTTTCAGCAGATGAAAGGTCAATGATGACAATCTGACCCGGATCGCGGTCAAGCTGTTCGGCAAGCTGTGCAGGAGAAACCAGTAAAGGCAGTGACATAGACTGTATCCCGGAATAGGCGGATTAAAGTTAATTCTTGGACAGTGCCGCCAGGCAGTTGGTTGCTGCCGTACAGAGTTGCTTGAACTGTTTGTGCTGTACGGTTTCTATCAGGCTGGCGTCTTCGCCCATATCTGCATAGACAATAGCAACTGGTTTGCTGTTCATAAAGACTGACATCAGTAAGTAGTTAGAATCATTAATGTGTTGCTTATAGCTGTCGGGCAGCATCTTGCTGATCCGGTGAGTATTGTCCTGATTCACCAGAATGCAGGCCACTTTATCATACAGGCGGCTGAACAGGCTCTGAGAATCGATCTGATGCATGGACTGGTTCAGCGGATTGTCTTTGCTGAAGCCAATACTGTGAATCACTTTAACGATCTGGCTTTTGGTATTGACGGTATTGAGGCTGACCCGTTCCAGGCCGACACCCTGAATCAGTACTTTAAGCAGGTCTTTCAGTACTTCAGTGGGGTGCTGGTAATCTTCAGGATACTGAAGGAAACGTTCGTTCACTGTAGCAATCAGGGCCGGGTCTTTCAGGCTGGAGTCTGACGTGACCGCTGTCTGAATTTTGCGAGGCCGTGGGATCGGGAAGTGCTTGCTGCAGTATTTGTATTCCGTTTCCGATAATTTATAGCCGCCCTGGTTATTTCTGGAAGGAATAAACAGCATTTCTGCAGCTGGCGTCAGGGTACCGACCACGAAGTAATCGCGGGATGACTGGGCACAGTTCTGATGCAGGAGTGCCATGGTGGCGCCCAGTTCGCTTTTCAGATAGTCACTGACAATATCAATGATGTGCAGGGTGTTGGGTTTGTGCCAGCCAAAGGTGGCTGTGCCTGCCAGCCAGTTGGCCAGTTTCACCGGGAAAAACGCTGCTGGACAAGATGGTTCAGTTCCCGCAGTTCTTCACCGCGCAGGCGGGGATCTTCCAGTGAACGCTGATGGAGTTTCATCAGAGTGCGTTTATTCAGTGGCAGGTCTTCAGCCAGCGAGGATTGTACCAGTTCCGGAAGGTTCCAGGAGACCGCCAGGCCGTGGGAAATGTCCTTGATGGTGCAGCCAAAAGCTCACGCTCGACGGTTTCGCTGTCTTTACCCTGTTCACGGATTTTGACCTGCATCTGGGACATATGCAGCGGTGCATGATGCCAGAGAGCCCAGTGACCGATGCCGTAAAACAGTGCGGCCAAATAGCTTTCTTCGGTAAACATACCTTTGCGGGCCCGTTCCAGCCAGGAGCGTACCTGAACCGCTGCATGGTGACTGTTGGCGGTTGCCCGGAAATACATTTTGTCAGCGGTGCTGTGGGCGTTCAGGCGGGTGCCTTTCATGCCATTGATCAGGTTTTCGAGGTTATCGGTGCCTAATGAGCTGATGGCATGTTCGACGCCGGTGACCACGGAGCCTTTTTCTGCGTGCAGGATGCTGGCTGCTTTTACAACATGCAGACAGAGTAACGGATCTGCTTTAATCAGCCGGTTCAGATCCTTCATGGATGTTTTATCCGACTGCAATGCCTTCTGAATGCGGCGCAGACTGCTGGCCCGGACGGAAAAATCTTTATCCGTCAGGTATTGCGTCCATTCTTCTGCGTCGTATGGCTGGATCGTGCTCATTAATGGTCCTGATGCCGGTCACTTATCAAACGAAAACCACTCTGGTTAAGTCTTTGTTAAGAGAGGTTTTCGGCACATTAAACCTTTTATTTACAAGATAGTTAAGTTTCTTCCCTCGAAGTGAGTATATGTTTGTAACTATTTACTCTTTGAGCACTGATTTTTGGTCTTCAATTGCTTGCTTTATGGCGCAGTGAGGTTCCTGTTCATGCTGGCAGTCACGGAACTTGCAAAGGCCAAGAAAAGGCGCAAATTCTGTGAAGCCTTCGATGATGCGATCTTTTTCAATGTGCCACAGTGCAAATTCCCGGATGCCCGGTGAGTCGATCAGGTCGCCGCCGTCCGGGAAGTGGAACAGGCGGGCGGTTGTGGTGGTGTGTGTGCCCTTGCGGGTAGCTTCAGATAATGCGCCGACTTTAAGGTCAACGCCGGGAAGCAATGCATTGATCAGAGAAGATTTACCGACACCGGACTGACCGACAAAGACGCTGATACGGCCGTTGAGTATGGCCTTAAGTTCATCCAGACCGTCTTCACGGGTTGTGGATACCTGCAGTACCTTGTAACCGATGTCGGTATAAAGGCGGATCATGCCTTCGATGTATTCGCGGTTATCGTCGTTCAGCAGGTCCTGTTTATTCACCAGCAGAACCGGTTCAATGCCGCTGACTTCTGCTGCCACCAGATAACGGTCGATCAGGTTGTAATGGGGCATCGGTTCGACGGCAATGGTGATAACAATGTGATCAATATTGGCCGCGACCGGTTTCAGTTCACCGTGGTTATTTGGTCGCTGGAGGACTGACTGGCGTTCTTCCGTAGCGACCACCACGCCATGTTCTGCACCGGCACGCCAGATGACTCTGTCGCCGGTGACCAGGCTGCTCAGGTTGGTGCGCATGTGGCAGCGGAAAATCTCCCCGCGGTGTTCACCTTCCAGTGCTTCAACATCCACCTGGCGGCCGAAATGAGAAATGATCTGGCCATGCTGTTCCGGGCCGAGTTCTCCGCCTTCCAGTTGCTGATCAATGTTGGAGTTTTTACGCTTTGCCCGTTCAGAACGTTCGTCCTGAATTTTTGTATGCGCCACGCCTGGCGGCGGGTGAGTTTGCGTTTGGCCATTAAGTTTGTTGCGCCGTATAGATACAGTAAAATCTGATTATATTCGGGCCGCTGAAAACAAAGTTTTTGTTGCGCTAAGTGTCGCACAGATAGTTTTTCAGCGGCCTGCTAAGGTATTCTATAACACTTTTAAATAACAGTGCTGAAATCTAAGGGGAATTGCCGTATGTCTAGGCAAGATAATCTGATCTGGATCGATCTGGAAATGACCGGTCTTGATCCTGAACGGGAACGAATTATCGAAATTGCCACCATTGTGACCGATGCGGATCTGAATATTCTGGCGCTGGGGCCTAGTCTGGTTGTTAAACAGTCTGATGAATTGCTGGATGCGATGGATGAGTGGTGTACCAATCAGCATGGCAGTTCCGGGCTGACTGCCCGGGTGAAGGCGTCTCAGATCAGCGAGCGTCAGGCGGAAGAAGAAACCCTTGAGTTCATCAAACAGTATGTGGATCAGGGGGCCTCGCCGATATGCGGTAACAGTATCGGTCAGGACCGGCGTTTTCTGGTGAAGTACATGCCTGAGCTTGAAAGCTATTTCCACTACCGTAATCTGGATGTCAGCAGTATCAAGGAGCTGGCCCGTCGCTGGCGGCCGGAAGTGCTGAACGGTTTCGAGAAGAAGGGCTCTCATCTGGCGATGGATGATATTAAAGATTCCATCAACGAGTTAAAACATTACCGCGAGCACTTCTTTAACCTGTAATCCGGTCGTGTTGGTTGGTTGTGCAACCAATGCCCAAAATGAGTATCTTAAACTTTAGAATGAGTGGCTGCTAATTTAGCGTTTTAATATCTATTGCTTTGGGCACGTTTATTCTAAGCATTTCAATGATTAAGCGTTTTTAATGACGTTGCTTTTCTGCACTGAACCCCGGCTTGTCCGGGGTTTTTTTATAAAGCTGTTTATCTCTCCTGTACTGCAATTCTCAGCCCGTTTGCAGGGTTTCTATTTTTTTCAAACAGGGTTTATTAATAGGCATCTGTCCGGTGGCTTGAGGGGCTTACCGGTACAACTTAAATGTCGCTGTGTCCGCCGCATTTTATTTCCTAAAACAATAAAGCTCAGCCGGACGCTGGTGAAGTGACATAAGGACGTGCGTAACGGTGGCTGTTGTCAGGCCGGATGTTCGTGTGGCTATTTGCGTAAACATTCCCTGTCAGCGGCTTCGAGTATTGAGAGAAGCAGTATGACGATTAAGACACGTATCCTACTGGCCATTGTATCGATTGGCATTATCCCCTGATTTGCGCCAGTGCAGTTGTAATGTATGCCACCTCCAACGAAGTGAACGTTGCCCTCGATGATGCTGCCTCCGCCAAGCTGATTGCTGTGCGGGAGATGAAAAAGATCAGCTGGTCAGTTACATCAGCGATTTGAAAAGCCTGGTTAAAAGCATTGCTGAAAATGAACAGACCGTGGTTGCCACGGGGTATTTCTCCAGCTCGTTTGACGTGAATAAGAAGGTTGATGCTGAGCAGCAGCAAAGCCTTAGCGGTTTCTACAGCGGCGCCTTTTCTGACGAATTTAAACAGCGGGATCCGGGATTTAACGGTGCGGACGCTGGCAATGCCCAGGCAGCGTTGGATGATCCGGCGCGTTATTTCCAGATGCGTTATATCAGCACCAATCCAAACCCTTTAGGGAAAAGCAGGCGCTGGATCAGGCGAAGAAAATTACCAAGTTTAATGCCCGCTATGATTTATATCACTCACAGTACCATCCGGGCTTACGCCGTCTTCAGGAAGAGTTTGGTTTTCCTGATGTGCTGATCGTCAGCCCTGAAGGCCGTGTGGTTTATTCGGTGGCGAAGAATGTGGATTACGCCACGGATCTGACCAGCGGCATTGACAGTGGTCTGGTACAGGCCTGGAATAAAGCCAAAGATGCGGCGGCAGGTGAGGTATACCTGACGGACATTAATACTTACTTTGCAGATTTTGGCACGCCGGCGGCATTTCTTTCTTCGCCGGTGTTTGAGAAAGATAAGAATGTCGGCACTCTGGTGGTAAGGCTGCCGGTTGAGCGGGTAACACTGGCGCTGACCAGCAATAAACACTGGGCAGATGTCGGGCTGGGGCAAAGCGGTGAAGTGTATCTGGTGGGGATGATCAGCGCCTGCGGACTGATAGCCGCCGGCTGATTGAATCGCCGGATCAGTACTTCGGTGAAATCTCTGCTACTGGCTGGCAGGACAGCGTTGAACAGATTCAGAACCGGCGCACCGGCGTGGCGCTGCAAAAGGTCAGCTCTGACGGAGTTAAAGCGGCGTTGCAGGGTGATACCGGTGTGACCCGGAATCAGGGGTATTACGGTGAAGAGGTGCTTTCGGCGTATACCCCGGTGGAAGTTGACGGTTTACGCTGGGCGCTGATTTCTGAGATGAGCATGTCGGAAGCCTTCGCCAGCGAAGAGCAGATTCTTGGTTCTATTACCCGGACCAGCGCTGTTGTGGTACTGGTGGTGCTGATTGCAGCGGTGTTGTTTGGCTTGCTGCTGTCACGTTTGCTGGTGAATCCGTTGCGGGAGCTGGTGACATCCTTCCAGGAAATTGCAGAGGGTGACGGCGATCTGACAACCCAGTTGGAAAGCGCCAAGCGCAAAGATGAAATTGGTGAGCTGGCAACAGCATTTAATGTGTTTATCGCCAACATTCGCGGGGTGGTGGCGCAGGCCAGCGAAACCGCGGAAAGCCTCACGGCAGTTACTAATCAGTTGGCGCAACAGTCCGGTGACACTGCCTCCCGCATGGGGCAACAGCGTTCCATGAGTGAGCTGATTGTAACGGCCATGACGGAGTTTTCTTACTCAATTGATAATGTGGCTCAGAGCAGTAACGAAACCCTCAATGCGATGGTTAGTGCCGGTGAGAAGATGGTCAGTGGTGCGGATCATGCACAGCGTTCTGTGAATGAAATTGATCAGCTGGTGGGCTTTACCCGGGAGTCAGCAAGTTCTATCAATGCGCTGTCCGGTGAGATTGATCAGGTCAGCTCCATTCTGGAGGTGATCAATGATATTGCTAAGCAGACCAGTTTACTGGCGCTGAACGCGGCTATTGAGGCGGCCCGTGCCGGCGAGCAGGGGCGGGGTTTTGCGGTGGTGGCTGACGAAGTTCGGACCCTCTCCTCACGGACTCAGGAAGCTACGGTTAATATTCAGGAAACCATGGAGAAGCTGCGGGAAACTGCAGATGATTCTGTGCGTCGGGTGGAAGATTCAATGGAAAATGCTGAGCGGGGCATCGCCATGGTGAATGAGACCGCCTCTGAGCTGGACGAAACCAAGCGCCTGATGGCGGATGTGGAAGCGATGCAGACTCAGATTGCTACCGCGGTTAATGAACAGCTGGATGTGATTAAGGATATCGAAAAGAATGCCGTAGAGATTGATACCCTGTCTGAAACCACGCTGGACAGTGCTCAGGAGTCTGCCGGTGATACCGATAAGTTAAGCCAGATGGCAGACCGTCTGCACAGTCTTGTGGGCCGTTTTAAAACCTGATCTGTAAGATAAGCATCTAAGCTGGTCGTTTCAGTCGGCCAGCTTGGTTGCTCTTGGGTGTACTGCTATGGGCAGGGGCGTTGCTGTGACATCGTCCCGGCTGCTCAGGTGATCCAGTGCCCACTGGGCGTGTTCCTTCACCAGCTCGCTGGTATCGGGATTGCTGAGCAGGTTGTGCAGTGCGGTTCTGGATTCCGGGCTGTTAATGCCGTTACCCAGTGCGACAGCTATATTCCGCTGCCAGCCCTGGTAGCCGCTGCGGCGTATGGCTGAACCTTCGGTACGTTTGAGAAACGTGGCTTCATCCCAGTTAAGTAATTCCCTCAGGTTTTTATCATCCAGCCCGTGTCGGGGTTTAAAGTCATCTTCTGCTGAGGCCTGTGCAAAGCGGTTCCAGGGGCAGATAAGCTGGCAGTCATCACAGCCGAAGATCCGGTTGCCCATTAGCGGCCGTAGCTCCGTGGGAATGCTGCCGTTGTATTCGATGGTCAGATAAGAAATACAGCGCCGGGCATCCACCACATAGGGTTCAACGATAGCTTTCGTTGGGCAAACATCGATGCAGGCCTGGCATTTGCCACAGTGTTCTTCTTCATAGGGTTCGTCTACCGGCAGGGGCAGGTCGACAAACAGTTCACCCAGTAAAAACCAGGAGCCGGCTTCACGGTTCAGGATCAGGCTGTGCTTGCCTTGCCAGCCAATGCCGGCTTTGCGGGCCAGTGGCCGTTCAAGCACGGGGGCGCTGTCGACAAAGGCCCGGTAGCCAAATTCACCGATCAGCGTTTCTATGTCCTTCCCCAGCCGAGTCAGGCGCTTACGCATCAGCTTGTGATAATCACGACCCATGGTGTAGCGGGATATGTAGGCTTTGTCAGGGTTCTTAAGGATTTTCAGTGTCTGAATATCCGGTGGCAGGCAGTTCATCCTGACACAGATAACCCGACGGGTACCTTCAACCAGCAGTGACGGATCCAGACGCTTCTCGATATTGTTTTCCAGATATCCCATTTCACCGTGGTAGCCGTTTTCAAGCCAGCGGTGATAGGCCTCTGACTCCGGACTGATGTCAGTATCGCTGATACCGCATTGCTGAAAGCCCTGTTTCAGCGCGGCAGCTTTAATTGCCTGACTGAGGGCGGCAAGTGATTTTGAGTCCTGATGCATTATGGCCGGGTCTTAGTAGCTGTTTTTACTGTAGGTTGGATATAATGAAGCCAAATTCCGAGTCGAGATCTTATACCGTGGCTAAGTCTTCGCAATTACCCGCTGCATTATACACAGCTGAACTGACCCGGGCACTGGATGCAGCAGCAATCAGTGCCGGGATGCCTGGCTTTAAATTGATGTTAAGGGCCGGACACGTGGCCTTTGACCGGCTGATGCACCAGTGGCCGGACGTGCACTCTCTGAGCATTCTCTGCGGTACCGGCAATAACGGCGGCGACGGTTTTGTGATGGCGGCACTGGCTCAGCAACAGGGCATTCAGGTGCAGGTTGTCTGTGTGTCCCGGCTGGATGATTTTGCGGTGCAGCTGCGTGGCGAAGCGCGACAGGCTTACGACTGGATGTGTGATCAGGGTGTTGAGTGTCACCGTTACCGTCTGGGGATGAACCTGCAGGGGAGGTGATTGTCGATGCATTGCTCGGTACCGGACTTAATGGCTCGGTTGCTGAACCCTTTGTGGGGGCGATCCGGCAGATTAACCTGTCAGGTAAGCCAGTACTCGCGGTGGATATACCTTCCGGCCTGTGCAGTGACACCGGTGCGGTGCTGGGTGATGCGGTTCGTGCTGATCATACGGTAACTTTTATCGGTATGAAGCAGGGCATGCTTACCCACGAAGGTGTGGATTATTGTGGGCAGTTGCATTTCGACAGCCTGCGCATTGCTGATGATATCTATGAGTCTATTCCGGTCAGTGGTTTCCGTACCTGCCGGGAAGATCTGGCCGAACTGTTGCCGCCACGGGGTGCTTCCAGTCATAAAGGACACTTTGGTCATGTGCTGGTGATCGGCGGTGATTATGGTATGGGCGGAGCGGCAATCATGGCCGCGCAGGCGGCAGGACGGACCGGTGCCGGTTTAGTGAGCCTGGCAACCCGGGCAGAGCATGTGACTGCGGCACTGACCCGGGCACCGGAAATCATGGTGCACGGGGTGCGCAGTGGCCATGATCTTGCGGTTCTCATTGAGCGTGCATCGGTGGTGGTGATTGGTCCGGGCCTTGGGCAGAACGCCTGGGGCGAGCAGTTGCTGATGGCGGTGCTGGATAACTGCGGCTCCGATAAAAACCGCTGGTGATGGATGCGGACGCGCTTAACCTGCTGGTGATCAATGGCAAGCTGGATGGAAGTAAACACAGTAACTGGTTGCTGACACCTCATCCCGGTGAGGCTGCACGATTGCTGGAAACCTCTGTGTCAAAGGTTCAGGCAGACCGTTTTGCTGCTGCAGAGGCCCTGCAGGACCGTTTTGGCGGCACTTTGGTACTGAAGGGGCGGGTACCCTGAGTTGTGACGGCGATGCCATGCACCTGTGTTCGGCGGGTAATCCCGGAATGGCCAGTGGTGGCATGGGAGATGTACTCAGCGGAATTATAGGCGCGCTGCTGGCGCAGAAGCTGGAATTTACTGATGCTGCCCGTGTTGGTGTGTATATCCATGGAAAAGCAGCGGATGAGGCTGCAAAAATGGTCAGCGAGGTATGCAAGCCACTGATCTGTTGGCACAATTACCCAAAGTTGTTAACGTTTTCCCCAAATAGCAGACAAAGTGAAGGAAGTAAGTACGGTGTCAGAGTATCAGCAGCAGTGTTTTTATCGCTGATGAAGCAGCCATGGTGGCTTTTGGCAGCAATCTGGCGGCGTCCGCCAGCGGTGGTGTGGTATTTCTGAATGGTGATCTTGGCATGGGTAAAACCACTCTGTGCCGGGGCATCATTCAGGGGCCGGTCATAAGGGAGCGGTTAAGAGTCCTACCTATACACTGGTTGAACCCTACGAGCTGACCGGCCGGGATGTGTATCACTTTGACCTTTACCGTCTGGGAGATCCGGAAGAGCTTGAGTACTTTGGTATCCGGGATTATTTCCACGATGATGCGTTGTGTCTGATTGAATGGCCGGAAAAAGGTGAAGGTGTGTTGCCGCCTGCCGATCTATTACTGAATATCACCGTCCAGGGGAAGGACGGCAGATTGAGTTGTTGCCTCAAACTGCTAAAGGGAGCAGTTGCTGGTGAATTTGCAGGCCGCTGCCGAGTAAGGATGAAACTGAATATGTTGCGTGTTGCCCGTTTAAGTCTGATGTTTGTGTGTGCGTTGATGTCGGCGGTGGTTGGTGCTGCCGATGTGAAAAACGTGCGCCTGTGGATTGCGCCGGATCACGCCCGCCTGGTTTTTGACCTCAGTGCCAGTGCCAGTCATAAGCTGTTTACCCTGAAGAATCCTGACCGCATTGTTCTGGATGTGGATAACGCTAAATTTAAGGCGGATCTTAATCAGCTGAACCTGACCAAGAGTCCGGTAGAGCGTATCCGCAGTGGTGCAAAGGATAAAAACGATCTGCGCATCGTGCTGGATCTGAAATCAGATGTCCGCGCTAAGAGTTTTGCACTCAGCCCGAATGATAAATATGGCCACCGTCTGGTGGTGGACCTCTATCAGCCAGAGAAGGTTGCCGAGACTGTTAAGCGGGCAACACCTACAGCTAATAATCCGGATAAGCTGCGTAATGTGGTGATTGCCATTGATGCTGGCCACGGGGAGACGATCCCGGCGCTGTAGGACCGCGGGCGAGAAAGAGAAAGATGTGGTGCTTGGTATTGCCCGTGAGCTGAAGAAGCTGTTGCAGAAAGAGCCGGGCTTTACGCCACAACTGACACGTGACGGTGACTATTACATCAGTCTGCGCAGCCGCACCAGTCGGGCACGCAAGAATAACGCGGATATGTTTGTGTCGATTCATGCGGACGGCTTTAAGGATAAACGTGCTAAAGGTGCCTCTGTGTGGGTATTGTCTCCAAGGGAGCCAGCAGCGAAATGGGTCGCTGGTTAGCCAAGCGGGAAAACAGTACCGACCTGATCGGTGGCGTGGGCAGCGTCAGCCTGGAGGATAAGGATGATGTGCTGGCAAAAGTATTGCTCGATATGTCGATGACCGCCAGCCGCAGTGACAGCCGGGTGATTGCTGAAACCGTCCATAAAAATATGAGCCGCTTTGCAAAAATGCATAAGAAGCGGGTCGAGCAGGCCGGGTTTGTGGTACTTAAATCGCCGGATATTCCGTCCATTCTGGTAGAGACCGGCTTTATTACCAACCCGGAAGAAGCACGAAAGCTGAAGTCTAAGTCATATCAGAAGAAGATGGCGCAGGCGATTTTTGCCGGCATTAAGGCGCATTTCGTAGCCAAACCTCCGGCCCTTACGTATCTGGCCTGGCAAAAGCAGGGCGGTAATCAGGGCAAGTCTGTCGCCGGAAAATATAAGGTTGTCAGAGGCGATACTTTATCGGTTATTGCCCGTCGTAACGGTGTTTCCATGGCGGCGTTGCGTAAAGCTAATGGCCTGAAAAATGCGGATCATATCCGGGTTGGCCAGGTGCTGCAGATCCCAACCAGCTGATGTGTCTGGTTAACTGTTCATTTCAGTATCGAGTGTAATTTATGTCCCGTATCCATTTGCTCGCCACGTCTGGCGAACCAGATCGCTGCCGGTGAGGTTGTCGAGCGCCCGGCTTCAGTGGTTAAAGAGATTCTTGAGAACAGTCTGGATGCCGGTGCTGACCGTATTGAGCTGGATATTGAGCAGGGCGGTGTAAAGCTGATTCGGTTACGGGATAACGGCAGCGGCATTGAGAAGGAAGATCTCTCTCTGGCCCTGAGCCGACATGCTACCAGTAAAATCCGTGATCTGAATGATCTGGAAGCTGTGCAGAGCCTTGGCTTCCGGGGAAGCGCTGGCATCGGTGAGTTCAGTGTCGCGGCTGACCCTGACATCCCGTACGGCGGATCAGGAGAGTGCCTGGCAGGTGCAGACCGAAGGCCGGGATATGGTGGCTGAAATTTCTCCGGCAGCGCATCCTGCGGGGACGACAGTGGAAATGCGCGATCTGTTTTTCAATACCCCGGCGCGACGTAAGTTTCTTAAAACAGAGAAGACTGAATTTAAACACCTGGAAGAGGTGGTTAAACGGCTGGCGTTAAGTCGCTTTGATGTGGGCTTTACCCTGCGGCATAACCAGAAAATTATTCATCAGTTGCGTCCGGCGTCTACCGAAGCAGAACAGGAGCGACGCATTGCCAGCCTGATGTCACCGGCGTTTATCGAAGAGTCAATGCGGGTGGATGTCAGTGCCGATGCTTCCGGCCTGAGGTTGTGGGGCTGGGTAGGTTTGCCGACCTTTTCCCGCAGTCAGCCTGATTTACAGTACTTTTTGTCAATGGCCGGGTGATCCGGGATAAGGTGGTTTCCCATGCACTGCGCCAGGCCTATCAGGATGTGCTATTCCATGGCCGTCATCCTGCCTATGTGCTGTTTATGGAACTTGATCCGGCGCTGGTGGATGTGAACGTTCACCCGACCAAGCATGAGGTGCGCTTCCGTGAAAGCCGGCTGGTGCATGACTTTATCTTCCGAACCACTCACCGGGTAATTGCCGATATGCGGCCGCAAACCGGTGAAGATACCACCGGTATTCCTGAGTCTGTGCTGGCAAATGGCGGTAATGCGCCAACCAGTGATTTTCTGCCTTCACCGGGTGTTGCCGGCGTAGGCCAGACATTTCAGCAGGGGCGGATGCCGTTGTATCAGCAGACGCAGCAGGCAGACCGGCCTTCTGTTGGCCAGGTGCGTGAACAGATTCAGCAGTATGGTCAGTTACATCCTTCACCTGCCCCGGCTTCATTCGGTGGCCCTGTGTCTGGCAGTATGGGTACAGGAGGAGATGCGTCCGGGGCAGTCATGCCGGATGTTGATGAGACGAAGTGCCCGCCAATGGGGTATGCTGTCGCGCAATTACACGGTGTGTTCATTCTTGCGCAAAATGATACTGGTCTTGTGGTAGTGGATATGCATGCCGCCCATGAGCGGATTGTATATGAGCGGATGAAAACGGCTTATGAGGCAGAGGGTGTTCGCAGCCAGCCGTTATTGGTGCCGGTAAGTATGGCAGTCAGCAGCGGTGAGGCTGATTGCGCAGAAGAACAAAGTGAAGTTTTCCGCCAGCTCGGGTTTGAAATTGCCCGTATGGGGAAGAGACCATTGTGATCCGGCAGGTGCCGGTGGCGCTGGCGAACGGTGATGTAACCAAGCTGATTCTTGATGTTATTGCTGATATGCAGCAGTTCGGTAACAGCCGTAAGGTTCAGGAGCATATCAATGAATTGCTGGCCACCATGGCGTGCCATGGTTCTGTGGGCGAACCGTCAGCTCACTCTGCCGGAAATGAATGCTTTGCTGCGGGATATGGAACAAACGGAACGCAGCGGTCAGTGTAACCATGGGCGACCTACCTGGACACAGATGTCCATGCAGGAGCTGGATGGCCTGTTTATGCGCGGTCAGTGATCCTTTGTGTTGTTCGCATTAAACTGTTTTTAATTTTGGAGTACGACGTGACAACGTCTTTGCCACCGGCAATTTTTCTGATGGGCCCCACTGCGGCAGGTAAAACTGATCTGGCCATGGCCCTTTGTGATTTGCTGGATTGTGAGATTATCAGTGTGGACTCGGCCATGATCTATCGTCAGATGGATATTGGTACCGCCACCCCTGAAGCTGAGCTGCTGGCCCGGTATCCCCACCGTCTGGTGGATATTCTTGATCCCTCTGAAGCCTATTCTGCCGCTGATTTCCGTCGTGATGCATTAGCCCATATGGCTGAGATTACTGCGAAAGGCAAGATTCCTCTGCTGGTGGGCGGGACCATGCTGTATTACCAGGCGCTGATGAAAGGGTTGGCAGATATGCCTGAAGCTGATCCGGTGGTGCGTCAGCGTTTGCTGGATGAAGCTAATAGCAAGGGCTGGGAAGTTCTGCATAAGCGGCTGGCGGAGGTTGATCCGGTTTCAGCTGAGCGAATTCACCCGAATGACCCGCAACGGTTGCAGCGTGCGCTGGAAGTATATGAGCTGACCGGTAAGTCTATGACAGAGCACTGGCAGGCACAGGAAGCCTCACGTGCGCCTTATAATATGCAGTCTTTGTGTGTGATGCCGACAGAGCGCTCGGTATTGCATCAGCGTATTGAGCAGCGTTTTCATCTGATGCTGGAGCAGGGCTTTGAAGAAGAAGTAAGAGCTTTGTGGGATCGCGGCGATCTGGATGCTTCTATGCCGTCGATTCGTTGTGTCGGTTACCGCCAGATGTGGGAGCATTTTCAGGGCCAGTGGGACCGTGAAACAATGATTCACAAAGGCATCGTGGCGACCCGTCAGTTGGCGAAACGGCAGATAACCTGGTTGCGCAGCTGGCCTGATTTGAAAACTTTAGCTTCAAATGATCCAAATTTAACAAATAATGCCTTGAAATTGTTAGAGGGTGGCATTATATAATGCTGTAGCTTGAATTTTTCGGACCGTCCGGCTTTTGAGGCGGTCACATGCGCAGGATTTTTAACAGGATTTGAGTTGCGCATACCTTTTATTATCGATTCACAGGAAGGAGCTTCCAATGTCAAAAGGGCAATCTTTACAAGACCCTTATCTGAACGTACTGCGTAAAGAACGCGTACCCGTTTCTATTTTCTTGGTAAATGGTATCAAGCTACAGGGGCAAATCGAGTCATTCGACCAGTTTGTTATCCTGCTTAAAAATACTGTCAGCCAGATGGTCTATAAACACGCAATCTCAACTGTGGTACCGGCCCGTCCGGTTAAGTTGCCACAGGGTGATGAATCGGCTGACTGAGGTTCTATTTGTTTTTGAGCGTCCCGAGTCTGGCGAATGCGCCATTCTTGTCCACATAGATATGGCTGATGAGGCGGACCGGGAAAGCCCGAAAGAGTTAGAAGAACTCGCGCTTTCTGCTGGCGCCGATCCTGTAGATATTCTTACCGGTAGTCGCCATCAGCCCAGCCCTAAGTTATTTATCGGTAGCGGTAAAGTTGAAGAATTGAAAGCCATGGTGCGTCAGTATGATGCCGAGCTGGTTATTTTCAATCATTCACTGAGTCCAGGCCAGGAACGTAACCTCGAAAGAGAGTTGCAGTGCCGGGTGCTGGACCGTACCGGTCTGATTCTGGATATTTTTGCTCAGCGTGCCCGTACCCATGAAGGTAAACTTCAGGTGGAACTGGCGCAGCTGGAGCATATGTCTACACGTCTGGTTCGTGGCTGGACACACCTTGAACGTCAGAAAGGTGGTATTGGTTTACGTGGCCCGGGTGAAACCCAGCTGGAAACCGACCGCCGGTTACTGCGTGCCCGCATCAAAAGTATTCTCAAGCGACTGGAAAAAGTCCGCAAGCAGCGTGACCAGGGGCGTCGTGCCCGTAGCCGTGCTGAAGTGCCGGGCTTATCGCTGGTTGGTTATACCAACGCTGGTAAGTCAACGCTGTTTAATCAGCTGACTGAGGCAGAGGTGTACGCAGCCGATCAGTTGTTTGCCACGCTTGATCCGACCCTGCGCCGTATAGAGGTAGCGGATGTCGGACAGGCAATTCTTGCTGATACCGTAGGTTTTATCCGTCACCTGCCCCATAAACTGGTTGAGGCTTTCCGGGCAACTTTGCAGGAAACCACTGAAGCTACTTTATTGCTGCATGTGATTGATGCTTTTGATGAGGATCGTCAGGAACATATTGATGAAGTGAATGCGGTGCTGGCAGAAATTAATGCGGATGAGGTGCCATGTCTTGAGGTCTATAACAAGATTGACCGTATGACGGGTATCGAGCCTCGTATTGACCGTAATGATGAAGGTGTGCCCGTTCGGGTATGGGTTTCAGCAGCAACCGGGCAGGGAACTGATTTACTGTTTCAGGCGATTTCTGAGCGTCTGGCGGATGATGTCTTCCATGATTCCATTCAGGTGGCGCCGTCTGAAGGTGCTTTCCGTGCCTTGCTGTATGGTCAGGGTGCGGTACTGAATGAAACCTATGATGATGCCGGCGAAAGTCATCTGGAAGTGCGTTTGCAACGTAAAGACTTTATGCAGATTCTCAGCAAGGTAAGTATTCCGGCGGAACGTTACCTGGGGGCTGATGTCAACAAGCCTGAGTGGCTGCAGTGATGGCAAATATCTGAATTTTAAAAGTAAGCTGCGTACTTCGGGCGTTGCATACTATGATTAAGCTACATACAATTTTGGTAGATATGGTGCTTTACCTGTCGATTCGGTAAAGACAAAGCATTAACGGTTCTAGAACGGAGAACAGTATGGCTTGGAATGAGCCTGGTGGTAACGGGAATAATCAGGATCCCTGGAACTCTGGTGGTAAGCGTAATGGCGGCGGCAATAATGATCAGGGGCCACCTGATCTGGATGAGGCGCTGCAAAAGCTGCAGGAGAAACTTAACGGAATTTTCGGTAAACCGAACAAGTCCGGCGGTTCCGGTGGCAAACCGGCAGCGCCATCGGGTGGCCTGTTTGGCATTCTGATCGTTATTTTGCTGGTTGGTTGGGCGGCTTTAGGCTTCTATACCGTGGATCAGCAAGAGCGTGGTGTTGTGCTGCGTCTGGGTAAATTCAGCGAAACGGTTATGCCGGGTCTGCAGTGGAACCCACCTTTAATTGATCAGGTTACGCCGGTTAACGTGACCCGGGTAAATGCTTACGATCACCGTTCTCTGATGCTGACAGAAGATGAGAACATTGTTGACGTGTCTATCACCGTTCAGTACGTCATCTCTGATCCTAAGGCTTACCTGCTGAAAGTCCGTGATCCGGAAGCCAGTCTGGCGAATGCATCTGAGTCTGCGTTACGTCACATTGTTGGTGGATCTGAAATGGATTCCATTCTGACGGAAGGTCGTGAGATTCTGGGTGCGGATGTTAAAGGTCGTCTGCAGCAGTCTATGGAAGATTATCAGACCGGTTTACGTATCACTCAGGTGAACATTAAAGAAGTTAAGGCACCGTCTCAGGTTCAGGATGCGTTTGATGATGTAATCAAGGCACGTGAGGATGAGCAGCGGGTAATTAACGAAGCTGAGTCTTACCGTAATGGTATTATCCCTGAAGCGCGTGGTATCGCCCAGCGTATGAAGGAAGAGGCCAGTGCATACCGTGAACAGGTCGTTGCTCAGGCACAGGGTGATGCGCAACGTTTTGAAGCTCTGCTGGGTGAATACCTGAAGGCACCGGATGTAACCCGTGAGCGTCTGTACCTGGATGCCATGGAATCAGTTATGGCTAATAACTCCAAGGTTCTGGTTGATGTTGAGGGCGGTAACAACATGATGTACCTGCCGCTGGACAAGTTGTCCGAGCGTCGTCAGGCTCCTGTTGAATTTAACCGTTCAGGCACTACCCGCCTGAGTAACGATAATATTCGTGATATCACTGATCAGGTGATTGAGCAGTTACGTCAGCGTCAGCAAACCAACCGTCGGGAGGCACGATAATGTCAGGCAAATCTATGGCAGGCGTAGTCATCGCGCTATTGTTGGTCGTGCTGGCGTCTAATTCGCTGTTTATCATTAAAGAAACCGACCGTGCAGTACTGCTGCGCTTCGGTGAAATCGTGAATCTAACCTGCAGCCAGGTCTGCATATTAAGATTCCTGTGATTAATAAGGTACGTAAGTTTGATGGTCGGGTTCTGACCCTGGATGCGCAGCCGCAGTCTTATCTGACGGTTGAGAAGAAGCGTCTGGTGGTTGATTCCTTCATCAAGTGGCGTGTTATTGATCCGCAGACTTATTATACCGCTACTTCCGGTGACCAGTTCCGTGCTGCGGAACGTCTGTTCCCAAGTGTGGATGCCGGTCTGCGTGCACAGTTCGGTGAGCGTACTCTGACTGAGGTGGTATCCGGTGAGCGTGATCAGTTAATGATCGAGCTGACTGAGTCTCTGAGCCAGACGACCCGTGATGAGCTGGGTATCGAGCTGATTGACATCCGTGTTAAGAAGATCGATCTGCCGCAGGAAGTATCGAACTCTGTATATGACCGTATGCGTACCGAGCGTGAGCGGGAAGCCCGTGAACTGCGTTCCCGTGGTCAGGAGCTTGCAGAAGGTATCCGTGCTGATGCTGACCGTCAGAAGACAGTTATCGAAGCGGCTGCATACCGTGATGCACAGGAGCTGCGCGGTGAAGGTGATGCGGAGTCTGCAGGTATCTATGCCAAGGCATACAGCCGCGATCCTGAGTTCTACTCTTTCTACCGCAGTCTGAATGCATATAAAGAAGCGTTTAACCAGCAGGGCGATGTAATGATTCTGGAACCGGACAGTGAATTCTTCCGTTACCTGAATCAGCCAGGCCTGCAACGTTAATTGCTACTTTTGATTAATTTTTACCCGGAATAGGCTGCACTATTTGCTCTGTTCCGTGGTAGAATTCTGTAACCGGGTTAAAGCCCGGTTTTTATGCGGTTTTGTGCGAGGCGTTATGTGGGCAGAGCTTTGGCAACCCCTGTTAATCGGTTTCAGTCTGATGCTGATAATCGAGGGAATTGTGCCTTTTCTGTATCCCGGACGCTGGCGCAGGTTAGTCCAGCAGTTAGCGAATATCAGTGATAAGGCGCTGCGGATAACCGGTTTAATCAGTATGCTGGTAGGTCTGTGCATACTGTATATGATTAACTGATCGATCGATTAGAGAGTTGCATGGCCTTGGCAGATCGCTGGTTATTACCAGACGGTGTCAAAGAAATCTTGCCACCACAGGCGCGTCAGGTTGAAGCGGCCCGCCGGCAAGTGCTAGATATGTATAATACCTGGGGTTATGAATTAGTCATGACGCCAATGATCGAACACCTGGATTCTTTGTTAAGTGGTGTTGGTCGGGATCTTGATCTGAATACGTTTAAAGTAACAGATCAGTTGACAGGCCGGATGTTAGGCATCCGTGCTGATATTACCCAGCAGGTGGCGCGCATTGATGCCCACCGTCTTAAGAACGATGGGCCTAATCGTCTCTGTTACTGCAGCACTGTGCTGCATACTCTGCCGGCAAATCCGCTGGCGTCACGTAATCCGTTACAGGTAGGTGCTGAGCTGTTTGGGCATTCTGGCCTGGCAAGCGATGTAGAAATTATTTCCCTGATGCTTGAAACCCTGCATGTGCTGGGTGTCAGTCAGGAGCTGAGTATCGATCTGGGTCACGTAGGTATTTATCGTGGACTGATTGCCGGTGCAGGACTGACCGATGTTCAGGAAAGCGATTACTTTGAGTTGTTGCAGCGTAAGGATATGCCTGAAATTGAGCGTTTCCTGAGCCAGGTTGAAATTCCTGCAGAACAGGCGGCAATGCTGGCTAAGTTGCCGGCGCTGCACGGTGGCATTGAAGTGCTGGATGCTGCTCAGGAAAGCTTTGCGGCTATCAGTGATGCAATTACACCGGCGCTGGATTATCTGCGTCAGATTGCAGAGCAGATTGGCCAGCGTTATCCGGAGGTTGATCTGTATTTCGACCTGAGTGAATTACGCGGTTACAACTATCACACCGGCATTGTGTTCGGTGCGTATACGCCAAGTTTCGGACAGGCGATTGCCAAAGGTGGTCGTTATGATGAAGTAGGGCGTGATTTTGGCCGGGCGCGCCCGGCAACAGGTTTTAGTGCTGACCTTAAGACACTGGTTGAGCTATCTGCTCAGACATGTCAGCAGGACGGTGCAGTACTGGCGCCGGCTGGCAGTGATGCCGGACTATTAAAGGCGATCAGTGAACTACGTACAACCGGTAAGCGGGTTGTGCAGCAGCTCGATGGTGCGGCATCTGATGATGTTGTCTTCGCGCAGCAACTGGTGCAGCAGGATGGGGTTTGGGTTCTGCAGAGCCTGTAACCGCTTGAAATTAGATTGAGTTAAACGTTAGAGACTAGCATGGGTAAAAATGTCGTTGTTTTAGGAACGCAGTGGGGAGACGAGGGTAAAGGCAAGATCGTTGACCTTTAACAGATCAGGCTACTGCTGTGGCACGCTTTCAGGGCGGCCATAACGCAGGTCACACTCTGGTTATCGATGGTGAGAAAACGGTTCTTCACCTGATCCCGTCAGGTATTCTGCGTGACAATGTTCTTTGCATGATAGGCAACGGCGTTGTGCTGTCTCCTGAAGCATTGCTGAAAGAAATGAAAGAGTTGGAAGAGCGTGGTGTTCCTGTACGTGAGCGTCTGCGTCTGAGTCCTGCCTGTCCACTGATTCTGCCATACCACATTGCGCTGGATCAGGCCCGTGAAGCTGCACGTGGCAATGCCAAGATCGGTACTACCGGCCGTGGTATTGGTCCTGCGTATGAAGACAAGGTTGCCCGTCGTGGCCTGCGTCTTGATGACATGATGAACAGCGAGCGTTTTGCAGTGAAGCTGAAAGAAGTGATGGAGTACCATAACTTCATGCTGCAGAACTACTATAACGCTGAGCCTGTCAGCTATGAGAAAGTTCTGAAGAGTCTCTGGCCATGGCGGACGTGCTGCGTCCTATGGTAATGGATGTTACTTCCAAACTGCATGAGTACCGTGAGCGTGGTGATAACATCATGTTTGAAGGTGCACAGGGTTCTCTGCTGGATATCGATCACGGTACTTACCCGTATGTAACTTCTTCTAACACAACTGCTGGCGGTACTTCTACCGGTAGTGGTTTTGGTCCTCTGTATCTGGATTACATCCTGGGTATCACCAAGGCTTACACTACCCGTGTGGGTTCAGGTCCGTTCCCGACTCAGCTGGATTGCGAAATCGGTAACCACCTGGGAACCAAAGGTCATGAGTTTGGTGCGACCACTGGCCGTGCCCGTCGTTGTGGCTGGTTCGATGCGGTTGCTCTTAAGCATGCTATTCAGATCAACTCTGTTTCCGGTATCTGTCTGACTAAGCTGGATGTGCTGGATGGTCTGGAAGAGATCAAGGTATGCGTAGGTTATAAGGACGCTCAGGGCAACGATGTTTACTCGCTGACTGGCAGTGAAGATTACGAAGCGATCGAGCCTGTATACGAAACTCTGCCGGGTTGGACTGAAACAACTCTGGGTGCTCAGACTCTGGAAGCACTGCCGGCTAATGCGCAGGCTTACATTAAGCGTCTGGAAGAGCTGATCAAGGCGCCGATTGATATTGTTTCCACTGGTCCTGACCGTGTTGAAACAATTGTTCTGCGTCACCCGTTTGATGCATAACAGCGCTTGTTGAGCCGATGGCTGAAAGTCATCGGTTTACTAAAAACCAGCTGCGGCTGGTTTTTGTGTCTGCTGTTTTTCAGGTATAAAAACCGGCGCAAGGCCGGTTTTTAATTTCTCGACTGGCTTTATTTCAGCTCGTCGCTCACTGCCGGGTGGATGCTCTTAAGCAGTGCTTTCAGCATCTTCGGGTTACCGACAATCAGGTTGCCGTTCTGGGTGTGAGTGTTGCCGCCATTGAAATCAGACAGTAAGCCGCCGGATTCCTGAATCAGCAGGGTGCCGGCTGCCATGTCAGCACCTTTCATGCCGAACTGGAAGAAACCGTCGAAACGGCCGGCTGCAGTGTAAGCCATGTTCAGTACCGGTGAGCCAGCGTTGTAGATGCTGCCGTCTTCCAGGGTGATGTTGCTGAATACGCGCTGGAAGGAGTCCAGGTGTTGCTTCTGGTTGCGGCCAAAGTAGTTGCTGGCAATCAGTGCGCCCTGAAGGGTTTTCAGGTTGCTAACGCGCAGGCGTTTACCGTTGCACTGTGCACCACGGCCACGGCTGGCAGTGAATTCTTCACCGTTCATCGGGTTCAGTACAATAGCGTGCTCCAGACGGCCGCGCTGGTAGCCGGCAATGCTCAGGGCGAATACAGGTACGCCATTGGCAAAGTTGCTGGTGCTGTCGATAGGGTTTACCTGCCAGGTAATGGCGGCGTTGCCTTCAGCGGCGTGCTGGCCAGTGAATTCGCCATTAACTTCGTGGTCCGGATAAGCCTTCTGGATTGTGCTGGCAATCGCCTTTTCAGCCTGCTTGCAGGTTTCTTCGAAAAAGTCGCTGACACTTGATTGTTCGGATTTAATCAGGTCGAGTCGTTCCACTGCGCGGGCGATTTGTTCGCCTGCGATGCGTGCGCCGCGCAGGGCGATATTTACCATCGGTTGCATCTATCTAATACCAGTCGTCGGGAGGGTAAGAAATCAAAGAGCGCGATTATAGCAAAATCTTACTGAGATAAAGAACAACAAACCGCGAATACTTGGCAGGTTCTGGTAAAATAATCGCCTTTTATTCTATAAGTCTGAATCTGATGCTGCAAAATATACGAATTGTACTGGTAAATACCACTCACCCCGGAAATATCGGTGCGGTCGCCCGGGCAATGAAAAACATGGGGCTGGCTGAACTGTGTCTGGTTGAGCCGAAGATGTTTCCGCATGAAGATGCCGATGCCAGAGCTTCAGGTGCGACTGATTTGCTGGAAAACGCACTGGTTGTCGGGTCGCTGGATGAGGCGCTTGAAGGATGTCATCTGGTGGTGGGTACGAGTGCCCGTAGTCGGAATATTCCCTGGCCGTTGCTGAATCCCCGGGAGCTGGGGGTGCTTCTTCAGGGCTTGGAGCTGATCAGAAGATGGCGGTTGTGTTTGGCCGTGAAGACCGTGGCCTGACCAATGAGGAATTGCAGCGTTGTCATTATCACGTACATATTCCAACGGAAGAGACTTTCAGTTCACTGAATATCGGTGCCGCTGTGCAGGTTATTTGCTATGAGCTGCGTATGGCTGCCCTGCAGCAGGATAGTTCGGAGGATAAACCTCAGTGGGGTACGGACTGGGATGTGGATCTGGCGGATATGCAGGAGCTTGAGCGAATGTTCGAGCATCTGGAGCAGACGATGATTGATATAGAGTTCCTTGATCCTGAGAAGCCCCGCCAACTGATGCCCCGTTTACGGCGGCTGTTTCTGCGGGCTTTGCCCGATAAAATTGAAGTTAATGTTCTGCGGGGAATTCTCACCGCGACCCAGAAACGTCTGAAGAAGTCAGACACAGACGTTTAGTCATTCTTCAAAAGGTGCTAGAATCTCGCCGCCCTCAGTGGCGGCTGAGTTTTCTGAGCAGATTTTTACAGTCTCCCGTCACTATGATTTCTGAGCCTGAAGCTGCATTTAAAAACCGAGTGAATTACTTGGTTATATAATTGACTAAAATACTAGGGTATTGCATAATCCCCGCGTGCTCAGTTTGGGGTGAGGGAAGTATTTTATGCGATTAACAACGAAAGGCAGATATGCGGTTACCGCGATGCTTGATCTTGCGCTTCACGCAAGTGACGGACCTATCAGCCTGGCGGATATATCTGAACGTCAGGGAATTTCCCTGTCCTATTTAGAACAGCTATTCGCTAAGTTGCGTCGTAATGATCTGGTGCGCAGTGTACGTGGCCCCGGTGGTGGGTATCAGCTTAACCGTGAGCAGCATGCGATTGATGTTGCAGAAGTAATTGATGCGGTTAATGAATCAGTTGATGCGACGGGTTGCGGACACAGTGGTGGTGGTCATACCGGTGGTTGTCAGGGTGGAAATACCTGTCTGACACATCATCTGTGGTGTGATCTCAGCAGCCAGATACACGAATTTTTAAGCCAGATCAGTCTGGCTGATCTGATGGCCCGCCAAGATGTACAGGCCGTTGCAAAACGTCAGGATCGTGAACAGCAGACGTTAATAGATACGAGTTTAATAGAGGCGAAAGTAAGCGCCTGAGTCTCTGGTGAAGAGACGTTTTTGGAGAGTTGATGTAATGAAGTTGCCAATTTATTTTGACTACGCAGCCACTACTCCGGTTGATCCCCGGGTAGCAGAGAAGATGATTGAATGCCTGACCATCGAAGGTAACTTCGGTAACCCGGCTTCCCGTTCTCATCTGTACGGCTGGAAAGCTGAAGAAGCTGTTGAAACTGCACGTCGACAGGTTGCTGACCTGATGAACGCTGATCCGCGTGAAATTGTATGGACGTCCGGTGCAACTGAGTCCGATAACCTGGCGATTAAAGGTGTGGCGCATTTTTACTCTAAAAAGGCAAGCACATCATTACCTCCAAAATCGAACACAAAGCGGTTCTGGATACCTGTCGTCAGTTAGAGCGTGAAGGTTTTGAGGTGACATACCTTGATCCGGATGCAGACGGTATTATTCAGCCACAGGCGGTTGCGGACGCACTGCGTGAAGATACGATTCTGGTATCTGTCATGCACGTAAACAATGAAATCGGCGTGATCAATGATATTGCTGCCATCGGTGAAATTACCCGCGCTAACGGTGTGCTGTTCCACGTGGACGCTGCTCAGAGTGCCGGTAAGGTTGATATCGACGTTGCTGCAATGAAGGTTGATCTGGTGTCTGTATCAGGCCACAAAATGTACGGTCCTAAAGGGATCGGTGTTTTGTATGTACGCCGTAAGCCACGTGTTCGTCTGGAAGCGCAGATGCACGGCGGTGGTCATGAGCGCGGCATGCGTTCTGGTACTCTGGCAACCCATCAGATTGTTGGTATGGGTGAAGCTGCACGACTGGCTAAAGAAGACATGCAGGCTGATAAAGAAAAGATTACCGCGCTGCGTAACCGTTTCTGGAATGCGATCGAAGATATGGAAGAGATTCATATCAACGGTTCCGTTGATCAGCGTTACATTGGTAACCTGAATGTAAGTTTCAACTACGTTGAAGGTGAGTCACTGCTGATGTCGCTGAAAGATCTGGCGGTATCTTCAGGTTCTGCATGTACATCTGCGAGCCTTGAGCCTTCATACGTACTGCGTGCGCTGGGTCTGAATGACGAAATGGCGCACAGCTCGATTCGTTTCTCTATCGGGCGTTTTACTACTGAACAGGATATTGACGATGCTGTTGAACAGATTCGCGAAGCTGTTTCCAAGCTGCGTGAATTGTCGCCTCTGTGGGACATGTACAAAGACGGTGTTGATTTAAGCAAGGTTGAATGGGTTCATCACTAAGCATCGCTTGGTGATGAGGTCAAACTGAGGAGGTCGTTATGGCTTACAGTGATCAGGTAATCGATCATTACGAGAATCCGCGTAATGTCGGCAAAATGAATGACAAAGACAGCAATGTTGGTACAGGCATGGTGGGTGCACCTGCGTGTGGTGACGTAATGCGCCTGCAGATTCAGGTAAGTGATGAAGGTGTTATTGAAGACGCTAAGTTCAAAACTTATGGCTGCGGTTCTGCAATTGCTTCAAGCTCACTGGTAACTGAGTGGGTTAAGGGTATGACTCTGGACGAAGCTGCTGAGCTTAAGAATACTAAAATTGCAGAAGAACTGGCTCTGCCTCCGGTGAAAATTCACTGTTCAGTTCTGGCTGAAGATGCAATTAAAGCAGCTGTTGCTGATTATAAAGAAAAGCAGGCTAAGTAGCGTGTTGTGCACCCGGCAGGCCGGGTGCAGATCGGTATTCTAGGAGTAAACATATGGCAATCACAATGACCAGCGCGGCAGCTAATCATGTGAATCGTTATCTTCAGTCCCGTGGACACGGTGCAGGGATTCGTCTTGGTGTGAGAACCTCCGGGTGCTCCGGCATGGCGTATGTACTTGAGTTTGTTGATGCGGTGCAGGACGAAGATCAGGTGTTTGAGGCTGAAGGCGTTAAGATTGTTATTGATCCGAAAAGCTTGCTCTACCTGGATGGTACCGAGTTAGATTTTGTTAAAGAAGGTCTGAATGAAGGCTTTAAGTTTAACAACCCTAACGTTAAAAATGAGTGTGGTTGCGGCGAGAGCTTCAACATCTGAACCGGTAAAGGTTCCTGACTCCCGTTTCTTATTTCAGCCGCTGTGACTGTCCGGATATTGTTTGGACGTGCAACGGCTGAATCGTATCTGCCGGCTCTTTCATGGATATTAAACAGAACTACTTTGAGTTTCTTGGGCTGCCGGAGAGTTATCAGCTCGATAAGCAGGCACTGTCTGAGCGCACCCGCGAATTACAGAAAACCCTGCACCCGGATAAGTTTGCGCATCTGGCGGATCATGAGCGTCGTCTTTCTGTACAGTACACCGCGTATCTGAACGAAGCGGTAGCAACCCTGAAGTCGCCGTTAACCCGTGCGCAGTACCTGCTTTCCCTGAAGGGAGAGGATACTTATTCAGAGTCATCTGTTCAGCTTGACCCCATGTTTCTGATGCAGCAAATGGAGCTGCGTGAAGCTGTTGAAGACATTACGGATGCAGATGATCCGGATGCAGCTGTTGAAGAAATGTATGCAGAGGTCGCTGAACAAAAGCAGGTGTTCCAGGTAGAATTTCAAACCCTTTATGATCAGGCGGACTACCCGGCTGCAGCAATAACTGTCAGAAAAATGCAGTTCATTTATAAGCTGGAGCGGGATGTAGAAGCGCTTGAAGACAAACTTTACGATTAATCATTATGGCCTTATTGCAGATTGCAGAGCCGGGACAGACCCCGGAACCCCATCAGCGCAAGCTGGCAGTGGGGATTGATTTAGGTACAACCAATTCATTAGTGGCTGCGGTTCGTAATGGTGAAACTGTTACGCTGCCGGACCATGATGGTCAGCATCTGTTGCCGTCGGTGGTTCGCTATACCGAAGCACAGCCGGAAGTCGGTGCAGCTGCGCTGGCTCAGGCAGCTAAAGATCCGTTCAATACAATTGTTTCCGTGAAGCGCCTGATGGGGCGCGGTATAGATGATCTCAAGGCGTTGGATGGTCAGGCGGTTTACCGTTTTGCACCTGCTGATGGTGGTATGCCCTACATTGAAACTGTTGCGGGAAATAAAAGCCCTGTGCAGGTTTCAGCTGATATTCTGACCAGCCTCAGAGTGCGGGCTGAAGATACGCTTGCGGGCGAACTTGAAGGTGCTGTTATTACTGTACCTGCTTACTTCGACGATGCTCAGCGTCAGGCAACGAAAGATGCTGCGCAACTGGCCGGTATTAAGGTGTTGCGTTTGCTTAATGAGCCGACAGCTGCTGCTGTGGCTTACGGGCTTGATGAGGGCGCTGAAGGGGTTATTGCTGTTTATGACCTGGGCGGCGGTACCTTCGATATCTCAATTCTGCGTCTGAATAAGGGTGTTTTTGAAGTGTTATCCACCGGTGGCGACAGTGCCCTGGGTGGTGATGACTTTGATCTTGCACTGGCTGAGTGGTTTAAAGACCAGCTTCAGTTAGCAGAGCTTGATGCGAAGCAGTCCCGTGAGCTGACCGGCCGTGCCCGTTGGGTGAAAGAACAGCTGTCAGCAAATGACGCTGTGGATGTGACGTTTGAGTTACTTGATGGTGCGCCATCTCTTAATGTTACCCGTGAGCTTTTGATAGCTTAATTGAAGGGCTTATTAAGAAGACCCTGTCGGCTTGTCGCCGCGCTCTGAAAGATGCGCAGGTGGAACTGGAAGAGGTCAGTGAGGTAGTACTGGTCGGTGGCAGTACCCGGGTGCCGGCGGTACGTGAGCGGGTTGAAAAGTACTTTAAACGTGCGCCCCATGTGAATATTGATCCGGACCGGGTAGTTGCAATCGGTGCGGCTGTTCAGGCAGATTTGCTGGCGGGTAACAAGCCAGACAGTGAAATGCTGTTGCTGGATGTTCTGCCGTTATCCCTTGGGCTGGAAACGATGGGTGGACTGACGGAAAAAGTCATTCATCGTAATACGCCGATTCCTGTTGCCAAGGCACAGGATTTTACCACCTATCAGGATGGCCAGAATGGCATGGTTATTCATGTTGTTCAGGGGAACGAGAGCTGGTTGATGATTGCCGCTCGCTGGCACGTTTTACTTTGCGCGGTATTCCGCCGATGGCAGCCGGTGCGGCCAAGATCCGGGTGTCTTTTCAGGTTGATGCCGATGGTTTGCTGAGTGTGTCGGCCAAAGAATTATCCAGTGGTGTGGTCAGCGAAATTCAGGTTAAACCGTCTTATGGTTTGGCGGATAATGAAATTGCAGACATGCTGAAAGCGTCTTACAGCAATGCTGAAGAAGATATGCATGCCCGCAGTTTGCGTGAGCAGCAGGTTGAAGCAGACCGCATCCTGATTTCACTGGAACAGGCGATTGAAGCTGATGGTGATGTGCTGCTCAGTGCAGAAGAGCTGCAGCATTTACGTGAGCAGATGGCGCTATTGCTTCAGTTGCGCCATGGCACGAATTATAAATTAATAGAAAAAGGGGTGAAGGAATTGGCTAAGGCCAGTGATTTCTTTGCCGCACGCCGCATGGATTTAAGCATTAAAGAAGCGCTTAAAGGCCAGAGCGTTGATGATATTGAAGGGGATATGTAATGCCACAAATTATTTTCTTACCCCATGATGAGTTATGCCCTGAAGGTAAGGTGATTGAAGCAGAGCCTGGTGTAACCGTCTGCGATGCAGCCTGGGCTGAGGGTATCGAAATTGAACATGCATGTGAAAAGTCATGTGCCTGCACGACCTGTCATGTCATCGTACGTGAAGGGTTTGACAGTCTGGAAGAGTCTGATGAGCTGGAAGACGATATGCTGGATAAAGCATGGGGTCTGGAGCCTGAGTCGCGTCTGAGCTGTCAGGCTGTTGTAGGTGATGAAGATCTGGTTGTGGAGATCCCTAAGTATACAATCAACCAGGTGTCTGAACGCCACTAAGGCGGGAGAACAGAATTATGTCTTTTAAATGGATAGATGTGCACGATATTGCCATCGAGCTTGATGAGCAATATCCGGATACGGATCCGCTGACCGTCAGCTTCCCGGATTTGTATGAATCTGTGATGGCGCTGGAGGGCTTTGACGACGACCCTGACCGTTGCGGAGAAAAGATTCTTGAGGCTATTCAGATGGCCTGGATCGAAGAGCGACAGTGAACACCGTAAAAAGCCCGCAAAAGCGGGCTTTTTCGTCTTTGACGATGCTGTTATCTGTCAGACGCATGGCGTATAATGGCGCGTTTTTCTAATATCCCTTGTGTCCTAAAATTTAAGAGGATTTATAGCAAATGGCTATCGAACGTACTTTTTCAATCATTAAGCCCGATGCAGTTGCCAAGAACGTTGTCGGCAAGATCGTTTCTCGTTTCGAAGAAGCGGGTCTGAAAGTGGTTGAAATGCAGATGAAATCTCTGTCTCAGGCTGAAGCAGAAGGTTTCTACGCAGAGCACAAAGAGCGTCCATTCTTTGGCGATCTGGTTGCTTTCATGACTTCTGGTCCTGTTGTTGTTCAGGTTCTGGAAGGTGAGAACGCTATCGCTCTGAACCGCGAGCTGATGGGTGCTACTAACCCACAGGAAGCTGCTGAAGGTACTATCCGTCGCGATTTCGCTGAGTCTATCGACGCGAATGCTGTACACGGTTCTGACGCTCCTGCTTCTGCAGAGCGTGAAATTGCTTACTTCTTCGGTAAGTAATATCTGTTGGGCCGGAACACTGTGTTTCGGCCCACTGTTTTATGATGTTAGGTGAGATATGACTGAAGCCACACAAAAGTTAATTTACTGGGACATTCGCCACAAAAGCTGGCTGAATATTTTCAGAGCATTGGTGAAAAGCCGTTCCGTGCTACCCAGGTATTGAAGTGGATTCATCAGTTTGGTGTCAGCGATTTTGCTGAGATGACTAACATCAGTAAGGCGTTACGGGAAAACTTGCCGCTGTGGCAGAAATCCGTGAGCCTGAAGTTCTGGTTCAGAACATTTCTAAAGACGGTACCCGTAAATGGGTCATTCAGCTGGAAGGCGGCTCCTGTGTTGAAGCCGTACTGATTCCGGAGAATGGCCGGGCGACACTGTGTGTATCTTCACAGATCGGCTGCTCACTTGACTGCAGCTTTTGCTCCACAGGTAAGCAGGGTTTTAATCGCAATATGAGTGCCGCCGAAATTATCGGTCAGGTACGGGTGGCAATTCGCTCTTTTGGTCCTTTTGATCCTTCCGGTGATCGCCGTGTGACAAACGTGGTGTTTATGGGAATGGGCGAGCCCCTGATGAATTTTGATAACGTTGTTGACGCTATTCAGCTGATGATGGACGACAACGCTTATGGTTTATCCAAGCGCCGCGTCACCCTGAGTACTTCAGGTGTGGTACCTGCTCTGGATAAGCTTCGTGAAGTGACAGATGTTTCTCTGGCAATCTCACTGCATGCCGGTAACAACGAGCTGCGTGATGTGTTGGTACCGATTAACAAGAAATACCCGATTGATGAGCTGGTTGCGGCTTGTAACCGTTATATGGACAGTCTCAACGATAAACGGGTTATTACTGTAGAGTACACCCTGATTGAGGGGTCAATGACCAGCCTCAGCACGCCCGAGAGTTAGTTAAAGTATTGAAACGCTTGCCTTGTAAGCTGAATTTGATACCTTTAATCCTTTCCCTAATTCGGATTATATGCGGCCATCTGAAGATGCTATTCAGGCGTTCAAGATGATTGTCGTGAAGGCAGGCATTGTTACCACAGTGCGCCGTACCCGTGGGGATGATGTTGATGCGGCATGCGGTCAGTTAGTTGGTCAGGTTATGGACCGGACCCGTCGCAGTGAAAAGTATATTCCGTTAACACCTGCTGATGCTGTACAGGTACAACAGGCTGTTAAACACTAAGTTTGTCAGGAGAGACGCGATTGAAAAGCTGTTTAGTTGTTCTGTTATCAGTACTGCTCGCAGCTTGCGCGGGTAATACAACTCAGACAAACGGTAATATTGATAACGGTGCTGCCGAGGCTTATACCCAGCTGGGTATTCAGTATCTGCGCGATGGCGATAATGCTAACGCCAAGCAGGCTTTCCACCGTGCCACACAGATAGACCCCGATACTGAGCTGGCGTATAACGGGCTGGCGATGGTGTTCCAGCTGGAGAGTGAAAATAATCTGGCTGAAGAATATTTTAAGCGGGCGGTCTCTATCGCCCCTGACAATGCTGTGCTGCGAAATAACTACGGTGCTTTCCTGTTTAGCCAGGAGCGCTATGAAGAAGCCTGTAAAGAGTTGGCGGTAGCAACACAGGACCCTTTCTATGCTCAGCGGGCTCAGGCTTTTGAAAACCTGGGGCGTTGCTACCAGAACCTGAAACGTTTTCCGGCTGCCGAGCATGCATTCAAACGAAGCCTTAATCTGAATCCGAACCGTCCTGTCGCTTTAATTGAGTTGGCGGATACGTTATTGGCTGAGAATCAGCCGGATGAGGCCATTATCTATTTTGACCGCTTCGGTGAATTAGTTGATAACCGTCAGGTCGAACATTACGCTAGGAGCCTTTGGTTAGGCATCCGCATCTCCAGAGTCAAAAATAATTCGATTAGTGCAGCGACTTATGGTTTGATTCTTAAGAATTTATTCCCAGATTCGCAAGAGTACCGTGAGTATAAGGAGTCATCTCGGTGAGCAGAAAAGAACCGCAAAGTGGCGAAGGTGAACTGCAGGAGCTGGTATTCCCTGTTGATGAGCTGATTCAGGCGCGTGAAGCCAGCGGCCGTACTCAGGAGGATGTAGCTCAGGAGCTGCGTCTGTCGATGCGATATATTCAGGCACTTGAAACAGCCGAATTCGACGCGCTGCCGAGCATGGTATTTGCTCGCGGATATATCCAGAGTTACACCAAGTTGCTTGGTCTGGATGCTGACCGTTATCTGGCGATTTTGATGAACTGACTACGCCGGGCGGTAAGCAGCGCCGTCGTCCTATCCGTGCTATCGGAAAGGTTGATGAGCAAGCCAAGTCAGGTGACTTTGCAGTAAAAAGTTTTACCTGGGTTGTTTTATTGGCCCTGATCGGTGTATCCGTTTGGTGGTGGAAGACTCAAAGCGATCCTGAGTTGTTATCTGATCTGTGGCCCGCAGGAGAGACTGCCCAGGAAGTCGTGGTTGAGGGGACGGAACTCTGCAGTTAAATATTGAAGCGGAGCCTGAAGTTGATAGTTTTCCCCTGTAGAAGTGGACCCAGTCAGTGTACCGGTAACAGAAAAAGCTGATGAAGTATTGGCGAGTGCTGAAGCTGTATTGGAACAGGCTGCGGAAACTGTACAGGGTGTTACTGCTGATAGTGCTCAGCCTGTCGAAGAGACGACTGAAACGGCCACTGAACAGCCGGTTGCTGAGGCTGAGCCGCTAACCAGTATTACTGCGCAAACTGATATTGAGCTTGAGACTGCACAGGTTGAACCACCTGTGCTAGCGCCAGTACAGGAGGCTAGCCAGCCTGATGCGTCAGATTCAGGCATTGGCCGGTTACTGATCGACTTCATTGATGACTGTTGGATCAGTGTAAAAGATGTAAATGGCCAGGTGCTGGCAATGCGCATTAAACCGGCAGGCAGCCGGCTTGATGTATCAGGCCCGGGCCCTTTGAAAATTCAGATCGGTAAAGTTTCTGCTGTCAAAAACATCACCTTCAATGGGCAGACGGTTGATCTGAGTAGTTATACCCGTTTAGATGTGGCAAAGCTGAATTTGCCCGCAAGTGAATAAGTTATCTGTTAGGACTAGTTAAATTGGCAAAAATCAAAGCCATCCGCGGAATGAACGATATTCTGCCGGAGCAGACTCCCGTCTGGCAATTCCTTGAATCTACTGTAAAAACGTACTGGCAAACTATGGATATAGTGAAATCCGTATGCCGGTTGTTGAGCAGACAGATTTGTTTAAGCGCTCGATCGGTGAAGTCACAGACATTGTTGAAAAAGAAATGTACACCTTCGAGGACCGCAACGGCGAAAGCCTGACGCTGCGTCCGGAAGGTACCGCAAGCTGCGTGCGTGCGGGTGAAGAACATGGCTTGCTGTTCAACCAGACCCAGCGTTTATGGTATCAGGGTCCGATGTTCCGCTATGAAAAGCCACAAAAGGCCGTTATCGTCAGTTCCATCAGATTGGTGTGGAAACCTTCGGGATGGCCGGTGCTGATATTGATGCTGAAGTGATCATGCTCAGTGCCCGTTTGTGGAAACAGCTGGGTATTCTTGATGCTGTAACACTGCAGCTGAATTCGCTGGGTAGCAATGAAGCGCGGGCAGTATTCCGGGCGGATCTGGTTACCTATCTTGAAGCGCATAAAGATGAGCTGGATGAAGACAGCCGTCGTCGTCTTGATTCGAATCCATTGCGAATTCTGGACAGCAAAGATGCCGGTACACAGGCATTGCTGGATAAAGCGCCTGTGCTGAATGATTATCTGGATGAAGATTCCAAATCGCACTTTGCTGAGCTGTGTGAGTCGCTTGATGCTGCCGGGATTAAATATGAAATTAATCCTCGTCTGGTACGCGGTCTCGATTACTACTGCAAAACAGTTTTCGAATGGGTAACTGATAAGCTGGGTGCTCAGGGGACAGTTTGTGCCGGTGGGCGTTACGACGGCTTGGTACAGCAACTGGGAGGTCGTGCTACGCCGGGTGTCGGTTTTGCCATGGGTGTTGAGCGTCTGATTCTGTTGTTGGAAACGCTTAATGTCGTGCCTGATGCATTGCGTCAGCCATTTGATGTTTATCTGGCTGCTGAGCATAAGGGTATTCAGCCGCGTATGGTCGTATTAGCCGATAAGTTGCGGGATGCCGTACCCGGACTGCGTATCCAGCTGCATTGCAGTGGGTTGAAAAATATCGCTAATAAAGCCCGTCAGACGGGTGCTGCCTGGGTAATTCTTGTGCGCCAGAATGAAGAAGGTTCACTGGTGTCAAACCTGTGGTATAACTCCGAGCCGAGCTACGATGTTGCTGAGTCGGATATTGCTGCCTTATTGCAGCAACAGCAGGCATAAATTAGATATTAGAGTTTTAAAAAGCACGGGAGTATGTTGTGGCTGAATTGCGCACAGAAGAAGAGCAGGTTGAAGCGTTAAAGAAGTGGTGGCAGGAAAATGGTAAGTCACTGGTACTGGGTGTGCTTCTGGCCGGTGCAATTATCTTTGCATGGAAAGGCTGGCAGAACAGCCAGCAGGTAAAAGCTGAAACAGCGGCTGCTCTTTATCAGAACCTGATTCAGGCGGTTGCGTTAGTGCGCCGCAGGCTACTGAAGAGCAGAAGTCAACCGCTGCTCACCTGGCTGGCAACCTTAAAACCGAGTTTGATGATACCGCCTACGCTCGCTTTGGTGCACTGCTGAATGCCCGTCTGTTACTGGATGCCGGTGATAAGGATGGTGCCATCGCAGAGTTTGATTGGGTGTTGTCTCAGTCTGAAGACCCGGTTATGACAGTGGTCACCACTATGCGTAAAGCCCGTGTACTGGCATCAAAAGGTGATGTCAGTGCCGCAATCGCTTTGTTGAACGGTGTGAGTTCGGATGCTTTCCAGGTTAGCCTGATGGAGCTGAAAGGTGATCTGCAGCTTAAAAATAACGAGCCGGTTAAAGCCCGTGAAAGCTATCAGCAGGCACTGGATCTGGCAGGTGATGAAGCACGTCCAATTTTAGTTATGAAACTCGATAATCTGGCCGTTGAGGGTTAACAATGAATTATCTGACTCGCCTGGCGGCTGTAGGTCTTATGGCTGCAAACCTGAGTGCCTGTGGATGGTTTAGCAGTGAAGTAGAGATCGAACCGGCTCCTCTGGTTAAATTTGAAGCTGAAAAAGACGTTGATGTTATCTGGCGAACCTCTGTGGGGAGTCTGGGTGAGAAGTTCAATCAGCTGACCATGGGTATTACCACTGAGCGTATCTATACCAGCAGTGTGTCAGGCAATGTTTATGCGCTGGACCGTGCCAGTGGCGATGTTGTCTGGTCGGTTGAGCTTGATGTGCCGGTTGCCGGCGGTGTTGGTGTCGGGCCGAATCAGATAGCTGTGACAACTGAACAGGGCATGCTGATTGTTCTTAACAATGAAGACGGTTCAGAAATTTGGCGTAAGCAGTTACAGGCTGAAGCACTTAGTCCTGCTCAGATGAATGAGCAATTGCTGGTAAGTCAGCTGCAAAACGGCAGCCTGGTCGCATTTGATGTGAATACCGGTGAACAAAAGTGGACCTATGATACGCAGATTCCTGCACTGACACTGCGCGGAACCAGTGCGCCGATTGTAGCGCTGGATGCAACACTGGCTGCATTTGCCAACGGCAAGCTGGTTGCTGTGGATAACCGTAACGGTGGCTTGCTGTGGGAGCGGTTAATCGCGGCGGCAGATGGTAAGTCAGAACTGGAGCGGATTATCGATATTGATGGCCAGCCAATTCTGGCAAACGGTGTTGTTTATGTCGTTAGCTATCAGGGCAAGCTGGTTGCTGTCAGCGTACAGGATGCGCAGGTACTGTGGTCGAAAGATGCTTCAAGCTATCGCCAGCTGGCTGCAGGGTTTGGCAATATCTATGTCAGTGAAGATAACAGCTTTATTCAGGCATATGATCAGCGTACCAGTGCCAGTGTCTGGCGTCAGCCTGCGCTGGAATACCGTGAAACATCCGCACCAGCGGTAATTGGTAATACTGTTGTTGTCGGTGACTTTGATGGCTATCTGCACTTCATGTCTCAGATTGACGGTCGCTTTGTTGCCCGCTATCAGGTCGACGGTTCCGGTATCCGCAGCGATATGAAAGTGGTTGATGATACTTTGTACGTGCTTACAAATGCCGGTCGTCTGGCTGCTATAAAACTGCAATAAGTTTTAAATTTATATAATGGCGGTCCGTTGCTATGCAGCGGATCGCCATTTTGTTTTTTATTGCTGAGAAAATGGTTGGATCACAAACCAGATCCGGAATTAAAATCTCAATTCAGCAATACCTTAATTTTTAAGAGTCTGATCAGAATATGCTTCCTGTAATCGCCTTAGTAGGCCGGCCAAATGTTGGTAAATCGACCCTGTTTAACCGGTTGACCCGATCCCGTGATGCACTGGTTGCCGATTATTCTGGTCTGACCCGGGACCGTAAATACGGCGAAGGACGGCTGGGCGAGCGTGATTACATCGTTGTAGATACCGGTGGTATCTCGGGTGATGAACAGGGCATTGATTATAAAATGGCAGAGCAGTCCCTGTTAGCCATTGATGAAGCCGACATCGTACTCTTCCTGGTTGATGGCCGGGCCGGGCTTAACCCTGCAGATGAACTGATTGCTGATCACCTGCGTCGCTGTGAAAAAGAAGCCCACCTGATCGTAAATAAAACCGATGGTATTGACCCGGATATCGCTATGAGCGATTTCTATGGTTTGGGTCTGTCTGAGCCGTTGCCGATTGCAGCTTCCCATGGCCGTGGTGTAACTCAACTGATCGAACATGTATTAGAAGAAATTCCTGTTGAGGAACTGACTGAAGAGGAAGAAGAGCTTCAGCGCAGTAAGAAGATTGCCATCATCGGCCGTCCGAATGTGGGTAAGTCTACACTGGTTAACCGTCTGCTTGGTGAAGACCGTGTCGTCGTATTTGACCAGGCCGGTACAACCCGTGACAGCATTTATATACCTTACGAACGAAATGAAGAGCCTTACACCCTTATTGATACCGCGGGTGTTCGCCGGCGTAAAAATGTTCGTGAAGCGGTAGAAAAGTTCTCCATCATCAAAACCCTGCAGGCCATTAAAGATGCCAACGTTGTTGTGTTGGTAATTGATGCGCAGGAAGGTGTGTCAGAGCAAGACCTGCATATGCTTGGTTATGTGCTTGACGCTGGCCGTTCGCTGGTGATTGCGCTGAATAAGTGGGATGGCATGAGCGGTGAAGAAAAAGAAGCCGTGCGTGACCAGTTACGCCGTCGTCTTGATTTCGTGTCGTTTGCCCGCATGCACTTTATTTCAGCGTTGCATGGCAGCGGCGTTGGTGAGCTGTACACCTCAATTGATGAAGCCTATGACTTTGCCATGATGAAGTGGGCAACCAATAAGCTGACCCGCTTACTGGAAGACATTGTTGCAGATCATCAGCCGCCAATGGTCCGCGGTCACCGTATTAAGTTGCGATATGCGCACCAGGGTGGTTCTAATCCGCCAGTTATTGTTATTCATGGTAATCAGACTGCAGAACTGCCTAACTCCTACAAGCGCTACCTGGAAAACAAGTTCACAAAAGTTTTAGGTATTAAGGGTACGCCGCTACGTTTTGAATTCCGAAGCAGCGATAACCCGTTTAAAGATAAGAAGAACGAGCTGACCAAACGTCAGCAGATGAAAAACTGCGTTATAAACAGCATTTAGCCAAGCAAAAGAAAAGTCTAAGAAACGCTAGTTAGCATAAAGAACGCCGTCTCATTAAGACGGCGTTTTTGTATCTGAATTTTGTATCCACCTCATTACTAAGCGAGTTAGCAAAATTGGTTTTTATGTACTACATATATTGATGCTGTCCGGTCAGCTCATAAGGCTGTTTCAGGGAAATGACAATAATATGAAGAAACTGAAAAGCCTGTTGACTCTTCGGTCAGCGTGCCTATAATACGCCCCCACATTGAGACACAGGGCCGCGACAACGCAGCAAAATGCACTTAATGAGAGTCAGAATAACCCGCTGAAAAACAACTTGTTTTGATGTGTGAGCTAACTGATTCGACCGGAACAAAGGTTACTTTTCCGGTTTTGATAACTTCTTCGGAATTAATCAAAATCTTCTGAAAATAACCGTTGACTTCCACCGGGTGTTGAGTAGAATACGCACCTCGCTTGAGACGACAGCAACGACGGTTACGCCGGTTGCCGAAACGGTTTTAAGCATCGCTCTTTAACAATTTGATCAGATAATTCGTGTGGGCGCTTGTTGAGATGAAGCACAAAAGCTTTATCAAAGATAAGCAACCTAAGTGAATTCATTTAGATGTTTTTATGCAAAGTTGTTTAATGCTTTGAGCTAGATTTAAGACACCACATTCCGGTGTCGAAAAATTAAACTGAAGAGTTTGATCATGGCTCAGATTGAACGCTGGCGGCAGGCTTAACACATGCAAGTCGAGCGGTAACATTTCTAGCTTGCTAGAAGATGACGAGCGGCGGACGGGTGAGTAACGCGTAGAAATCTGCCTGGTAGTGGGGATAGCCCAGAGAAATTTGGATTAATACCGCATACGCCCTACGGGGAAAGCAGGGGACCTTCGGGCCTTGCGCTATCAGATGAGTCTGCGTCGGATTAGCTAGTTGGTGGGGTAATGGCCTACCAAGGCGACGATCCGTAGCTGGTCTGAGAGGATGATCAGCCACACTGGGACTGAGACACGGCCCAGACTCCTACGGGAGGCAGCAGTGGGGAATATTGCACAATGGGCGCAAGCCTGATGCAGCCATGCCGCGTGTGTGAAGAAGGCCTTAGGGTTGTAAAGCACTTTCAGCAGTGAGGAAAGGGTGTAAGTTAATACCTTGCATCTGTGACGTTAACTGCAGAAGAAGGACCGGCTAACTCCGTGCCAGCAGCCGCGGTAATACGGAGGGTCCGAGCGTTAATCGGAATTACTGGGCGTAAAGCGCGCGTAGGCGGTTATTTAAGTCAGATGTGAAAGCCCCGGGCTCAACCTGGGAACTGCACCTGATACTGGATAACTAGAGTACAGAAGAGGGTGGTGGAATTTCCTGTGTAGCGGTGAAATGCGTAGATATAGGAAGGAACACCAGTGGCGAAGGCGACCACCTGGTCTGATACTGACGCTGAGGTGCGAAAGCGTGGGGAGCAAACAGGATTAGATACCCTGGTAGTCCACGCCGTAAACGATGTCTACTAGCCGTTGGGATACTTGATATCTTAGTGGCGCAGCTAACGCACTAAGTAGACCGCCTGGGGAGTACGGCCGCAAGGTTAAAACTCAAATGAATTGACGGGGGCCCGCACAAGCGGTGGAGCATGTGGTTTAATTCGACGCAACGCGAAGAACCTTACCTACTCTTGAAATCCTGCGAAGTCGGAAGAGATTCTGATGTGCCTTCGGGAACGCAGTGACAGGTGCTGCATGGCTGTCGTCAGCTCGTGTTGTGAAATGTTGGGTTAAGTCCCGTAACGAGCGCAACCCTTGTCCTTATTTGCCAGCACTTCGGGTGGGAACTCTAAGGAGACTGCCGGTGACAAACCGGAGGAAGGTGGGGACGACGTCAAGTCATCATGGCCCTTACGAGTAGGGCTACACACGTGCTACAATGGCCGGTACAGAGGGCTGCAATCCTGCGAGGGGAGCTAATCTCACAAAACCGGTCGTAGTCCGGATTGAGTCTGCAACTCGACTCCATGAAGTCGGAATCGCTAGTAATCGTGAATCAGAATGTCACGGTGAATACGTTCCCGGGCCTTGTACACACCGCCCGTCACACCATGGGAGTGGATTGCACCAGAAGTAGCTAGCTTAACCTTCGGGAGGGCGGTTACCACGGTGTGGTTCATGACTGGGGTGAAGTCGTAACAAGGTAGCCCTAGGGGAACCTGGGGCTGGATCACCTCCTTAAACGATAGCGGATTCTCAGCAAGCGTTCACACGAATTATCTGATCAGAATGTAAAGAGAGCGAATTGGTATTTATACCAAGATATAGGCTTGTAGCTCAGCTGGTTAGAGCGCACCCCTGATAAGGGTGAGGTCGGTGGTTCAAGTCCACTCAGGCCTACCAATTTTTCCTTACTCTTCGTTGAAACATTCCTCGCATAGCAGGCTATGCGTCGTCATGCTTCGCCTTGATTAAGCAAAAATCTGGCAGTGATGATCGAAATTTCGCTCAAGTTTAGAAAAGTTTTAAAACATATTCACGCTTAAGTGACTATCTTTTAAAGCTTTTGCTTTAAACGCTCTTTAACAATTTAAATCCTGTAACGAGAATTAAGTAAGACAAATGTACAAGCGCTAATCCGGCGTAAATGTATCGTTACTTCAGCGTTAACTGTTTAACAGTTGGCTATGAAGTTTAATCAGTTACTTTGAATCAGACCCTTTTGGGTTATATGGTCAAGTGACTAAGCGTGCACGGTGGATGCCTTGGCAGTCAGAGGCGATGAAGGACGTGGTAACCTGCGATAAGGTTCGGGGAGTCGGTAAACAGACTTTGATCCGGACATTTCCGAATGGGGAAACCCACCCAGTATAAGCTGGGTATCTCTTGAGTGAATACATAGCTCTTGAGAGGCGAACCCGGGGAACTGAAACATCTAAGTACCCGGAGGAAAAGAAATCAACCGAGATTCCCTAGTAGCGGCGAGCGAACGGGGACCAGCCCTTAAGCTTAAATGTGGTTAATAGAACGCTCTGGAAAGTGCGGCCGTAGTGGGTGATAGCCCCGTATATGAAAGCCTATTTTAAGTGAAATCGAGTAAGACGGGACACGTGATATCCTGTTTGAATATGGGGGACCATCCTCCAAGGCTAAATACTCCTGACTGACCGATAGTGAACCAGTACCGTGAGGGAAAGGCGAAAAGAACCCCTGTGAGGGGAGTGAAATAGAACCTGAAACCGTGTACGTACAAGCAGTGGGAGCGGACTTGTTCCGTGACTGCGTACCTTTTGTATAATGGGTCAGCGACTTAATTTCAGTAGCAAGGTTAACCGTTTAGGGAGCCGTAGGGAAACCGAGTCTTAATAGGGCGTATAGTTGCTGGGATTAGACCCGAAACCGAGCGATCTATCCATGGGCAGGTTGAAGGTTGAGTAACATCAACTGGAGGACCGAACCGACTGTCGTTGAAAAGCCAGCGGATGACTTGTGGATCGGAGTGAAAGGCTAATCAAGCTCGGAGATAGCTGGTTCTCCTCGAAAGCTATTTAGGTAGCGCCTCATGTCTCACCTACGGGGTAGAGCACTGTTTCGGCTAGGGGTCATCCCGACTTACCAACCCGATGCAAACTCCGAATACCGTAGAGTGCAATCATGGGAGACACACGGCGGGTGCTAACGTCCGTCGTGGAAAGGGAAACAACCCAGACCGTCAGCTAAGGTCCCAAAGTTATGGTTAAGTGGGAAACGATGTGGGAAGGCTTAGACAGCTAGGAGGTTGGCTTAGAAGCAGCCACCCTTTAAAGAAAGCGTAATAGCTCACTAGTCGAGTCGGCCTGCGCGGAAGATATAACGGGGCTCAAACCATACACCGAAGCTACGGACGCAACTTGTTTGCGTGGTAGAGGAGCGTTCTGTAAGCCGTTGAAGGGAAAGCTGTAAGGCATCCTGGAGGTATCAGAAGTGCGAATGCTGACATGAGTAACGATAAGGGGGTGAAAAACCTCCCCGCCGGAAGACCAAGGGTTCCTATCCAATGCTAATCAGGGTAGGGTGAGTCGACCCCTAAGGCGAGGCCGAAAGGCGTAGTCGATGGGAAACAGGTTAATATTCCTGTACTTCTTGTTATTGCGATGGAGTGACGGAGAAGGCTAGGCCATCACGGCGTTGGTTGTCCGTGTTTAAGGCTGTAGGCTGGGGAATTAGGAAAATCCGGTTCCCTAAGGCTGAGAGTTGATGACGAGTCCTCTTTTGGACGAAGTGGTTGATGCCATGCTTCCAGGAAAAACTTCTAAGCTTCAGATAACAAGAAATCGTACCCCAAACCGACACAGGTGGTCAGGTAGAGAATACCAAGGCGCTTGAGAGAACTCGGGTGAAGGAACTAGGCAAAATGGTACCGTAACTTCGGGAGAAGGTACGCCCCTGACGGTGATGAGACTTGCTCTCTAAGCTGTTGGGGGTCGAAGATACTAGGTGGCTGCGACTGTTTATTAAAAACACAGCACTCTGCAAACACGAAAGTGGACGTATAGGGTGTGACGCCTGCCCGGTGCTTGAAGGTTAATTGATGGGGTTAGCTCCGGCGAAGCTCTTGATCGAAGCCCAAGTAAACGGCGGCCGTAACTATAACGGTCCTAAGGTAGCGAAATTCCTTGTCGGGTAAGTTCCGACCTGCACGAATGGCGTAACGATGGCCACACTGTCTCCACCCGAGACTCAGTGAAATTGAAATTGCGGTTAAGATGCCGTATATCCGCGGCTAGACGGAAAGACCCCGTGAACCTTTACTATAGCTTCGCAGTGGACTTTGATATTACTTGTGTAGGATAGCTGGGAGGCTTTGAAACTTGGACGCCAGTTCGAGTGGAGCCAATCTTGAAATACCAGCCTGGTACTATTGAGGTTCTAACGCAGGTCCCTTATCGGGATCGCGGACATTGTGTGGTGGGTAGTTTGACTGGGGCGGTCTCCTCCCAAAGAGTAACGGAGGAGTACGAAGGTGCGCTCAGCATGGTCGGAAATCATGCATCGAGTATAAAGGCATAAGCGCGCTTGACTGCGAGACAGACACGTCGAGCAGGTACGAAAGTAGGTCTTAGTGATCCGGTGGTTCTGTATGGAAGGGCCATCGCTCAACGGATAAAAGGTACTCCGGGGATAACAGGCTGATACCGCCCAAGAGTTCACATCGACGGCGGTGTTTGGCACCTCGATGTCGGCTCATCACATCCTGGGGCTGAAGCCGGTCCCAAGGGTATGGCTGTTCGCCATTTAAAGTGGTACGCGAGCTGGGTTTAGAACGTCGTGAGACAGTTCGGTCCCTATCTGCCGTGGACGTTTGAGATTTGAGAAGAGTTGCTCCTAGTACGAGAGGACCGGAGTGAACGAACCTCTGGTGTTCGGGTTGTCATGCCAATGGCATTGCCCGGTAGCTATGTTCGGACAGGATAACCGCTGAAAGCATCTAAGCGGGAAGCCCCTTCAAGATGAGATCTCACTGGGACCTTGAGTCCCCTGAAGAGCCGTTCAAGACCAGGACGTTGATAGGCTGGGTGTGTAAGCGTTGTGAGGCGTTGAGCTAACCAGTACTAATTGCTCGTGAGGCTTGACCATATAACGCCAAAAGCGTTTGGTTGTGCACATAAGAGGCGCAACACGGATCAAGAACTGAAGATACATAGAGCTTGCTGAAAAGCGAGACGGATTAGAGTTTGTACAGTGTTACCTAAGACTCAGCCTGAATAAGGCATACAGGATTTAGATTGTTACCTTTTTTGCTTGGCGACCATAGCGAGATGGAACCACCCGATCCCTTACCGAACTCGGAAGTGAAACGTCTTAGCGCCGATGGTAGTGTGGGGCTTCCCATGTGAGAGTAGGTCATCGCCAAGCACCTAATTAAGAAAGCCCTGCTACGTTGTAGCAGGGTTTTTTCGTCTGCAGGAAATGGTACTGCAACTAACCTGTCGCTAACGTGGTATGAGCGGTGATCCATAGCTTGCTGTGAGAACTACCATCGCCAAGCACCTAATTAAGACTCTCTTTAAGAAACAGGCCGCTACGCTGTAGCAGGTTTTTCGTCTGCAGGAAAACGACGCTGTCGGCAGGCTCTTGGCTGATAGAAGGTCATCGTTAAAGATGTAATTAAGACTTTCTTTAAGCAAGAGGTCGCTTCCTTGGAACCGATTGTGTGCTTTACAGAGCTGGCTGTTTGTTATCAGCTGGTTTTTAGTGATGCGTTAGTGTTAAGAATCAAACGTATGTTATAAATGTCTCTCGGCGTAATCCTTGGATGTAAGGGGTTGAGTGGATACGGTTGTAGTGGGTGACTCAGCTACTTTGGATAAGACGTATATATCAGTATCAGCGATACTGGTTTTTAATTCTGATGGTCGGATCAGCTTTGTTAACGAGCAGGCCGCTGCACTGTTAAATTACAGTCCGGCTGATGTTATAGGCTGTAAGATATCAGAACTTTTTCATTCTGCAGGCGAGATACTGACAGAAGAGTTCTGGAGCACTTTGCTCCGAGAGCTTGGTCATAATCTCTCTGCCCGGTTGAACTTCCTTTCAGAAACACAGTGGCTTGTAGAATTTTTTACTGACTCTGCTTTTCATTCCCTGATGATGATCTTCATGCCCGCCTGCGTCACGCCGTTGACAGTGGTATGGAGGGGCTTTCACTTCATAATGCCGAGGGATTATTTGTTTATGTTAATCCTGCTGAGGCTGAATTATATGGCTACCGGGTTGAAGAACTCATAGGTGAGCACTGGAGTAAGCTGTATTCTGTTGATCAGGTCGAGCTGATTAATGAGTTATATTTCCCTGTTGTGCTTGCTGAAGGTAAGTGGCGGGGTGAGCTTATTGGTCAGCGGAAAGATCAGAGCAGATTTGATGTTGAAGTATCTCTGACGCTTATCCGTGATGATTCAAATGCGCCCGTTGGACTTATTTGTACCTGCCGGGATATTTCAGAACGTAAATTTATAGAGCATCAGCTTCGGCAGGCTGCGGCAGTATTTGCCAGTGCCGGCCAGGGTATTGTTATTACGGACGTTGATTTTCGGATCATTGCTGTTAATCCGGCAACGCTGGAGACATCCGGATACACTGAAGAACATCTGCTGGGTAAACCTATTTATTTTCTTTCCAACAAGGATCGCCGGAACATCCGGGTAGCTGATTTGTTTTCACTGGCCGCAGAGGGAAATGCTGGCAGGGGAGGTATGGGCGAAACGTGCCAGCGGTGAGATCTATCCAATCTGGATGACCATGTCTGCGGTATATGCTGAAAATGACAGCCTTACCAGTCTTGTTTTTGTATTCTCTGATATCTCCAGTACTAAAGATGCGCAGGCCAAGCTGGATCGGTTAGCGCATTACGATCATCTCACAGGGCTACCTAACCGGCTGTTACTGAATCAGAAACTGGATATGGCGATTGCCCGCTCAGCGCCGGGATCAGAATATTGCTGTATTGTTTCTGACCTGGACTACTTCAAAAACATAAATGATAGCCTTGGTCATGCTGTCGGTGATGAGCTTTTACAGGAAGTTGCCAGACGTATCCGTCAGAGCTGCCACCCGGATGATCTGGTAGCCCGTCTTAGTGGTGATGAGTTCACAGTTGTCTGTCAGAATCTTCCGGGCGTGGAACAGGCTGAGCATTTAGCATCCCGGCTGATCACTTGTATTTCCGAGCCTATGGATGTTGCGGGCCATGATTATTATCAGAATGTCAGTATTGGTATTGCTATGTATCCCCGCGATGGCGGCTGTATATCGGAACTGATGAAATGCGCTGATATTGCAATGTACAAGGCTAAGGCAGAAGGCCGGCAAAGTTATCGTGTTTACAACCATGATATGGCTAAGCAGGCGAATGAAATTCTCGTTGTAGAGCGTGAGTTACGGGAAGCTTTGCTTTACAACCAGTTTGTTCTTCATTATCAGCCGGTCTTGTGTGCTGAAGGCGGTCTGAAAGGTTTAGAAGCTTTAGTTCGCTGGCAGCATCCTGAGCGGGGGCTGGTTTTCCCGGATTATTTTATTCATATTGCTGAAAGCTCCCGGATTATTATTAACCTCGGTGAGTGGGTCTTGCGTGAGGCTTGTGCCCAGGCACGCCGCTGGCTCGATGCTGGGCTTGTCTTTGAGTATGTCGCGGTTAACGTTTCCGGTGGACAGCTGGAGTGGGATTTCTATCAGTTGGTCGAAAGAGTATTGGAAGAGACCGGATTACCAGCCAGTTTTCTTGAGCTGGAAATCACCGAAACTTACCTGATGACTGACTTGCAACGGCCTGAACTTGTGCTGCAATCACTGCGCAGTCTTGGTGTTCACTTGGCGATTGATGATTTCGGGATTGGTTATTCTTCTCTTGCAAGGCTAAAGCAGTTACCGATAAACCGGCTCAAAATTGACCGTTCTTTTATACGGGATATCGTTAATGATGATGGTGATCTTTCGATTGTGAATGCCATCATTGCGATGAGTAATACTCTGGGCCTGAATGTCACTGCAGAGGGTGTGGAGACAGAAGCGCATTATGAACTTCTCAAACAGCACTCACGTGTGTTCTCAGGGATATTACTTCTCCCGCCCGGTGGATGTTACGTCTGTGGAGCGTTGGTATTGGGATAAATACGGAAGTTAGTTCAGAGCGTTCTCCAGCGCAGTCCCAGTGAGCTGCTGTAGCCCATGCTTTTCTCAGCGATTTTGCCGTCCGTATCGATCAGATAATAGGTTGGGAATGCAGAAATTTTATATGCACTGCTAACCAGGCGGTTGCCCATTAATACCGGCACCTGAACTTCCTGCTCGCCTACAAATTCCGAGACTTCACTGGTTGAAGTGTAATCCAGAGCGACTGCTACGGCGTTTACATCATCTGATATTGCCGCAAGATTACCGATACTGAGCTTACAAATACTGCACCAGGGAGCAAAGAAATACACCAGTGTCTGTTTGCCCGGCGTGAACATAAGAGAACTGTCAGATGACTGAAGAACCGGCAGTTCAAAGTTTTCAGCAGGCTGGTTATCTGCCAGTAAGTTACGTTCCTGCCAGGCAGTTATGCCTGTAATAACGATAAGTATCAGGGCGATATCTTTCCAATACTTTTTAATCAGTGTTTTGGGATTCAGGAAAGTTGGCATAAAAGTCTTGTTGTTATTGGGAAGTTTCGGTTAATGATCTGACAACTAAACAGGCTAAAAATTCAGGTTGTTAGATGTAAACTGAGCAATCATTTCATTTTGCCCGGAGTGGTGCTGGTTTTATGGCTAAAGCAGTTATTGTGATTGATGTGCAGCGTGCTTTTTTGAGCAGGAGCCTTTACCGGCAAATGCTGAACAGACCATTGATAATATTAACCGGGTGACGGTGGCTGCAAGAGCCGCATCGGTACCGGTGATATTTATTTACCATGAACGTCCACAAAATGGTCTGCATGCGGATTCAGAACCGTGGCAGCTGCAGAAAGATCTGGTTACAGATGTCGATGACCGGCAAGTAAGAAAAACGACACCGGATGCGTTTTTAGATACAGATCTGCAGTCTCAGCTAACAGAAATCGGTGCGGATCAACTGGTGATTTGTGGTTTTGCCAGTGAGTTCTGTGTGGATACCACTACAAGGCGGGCGGCTGGTCTTGGGTATCGGGTAGAGCTGGTAACTGATGCTCACACTACCCATGATAAAGCCCATGCGACAGGTGAGCAGATCAGTTTGCATCATTCTAATACGCTGACCTCGATTATCAGTTTCCCGCAAAAGGTGGAAGCGGTTACCAGTAAGTCAGTCAGTTTTTAGCGGTGATTGAATTCAGCATGTCTTCATAAGCTCCACGCTGATTGTTCCAGCTAATATAACTGACGTCCGGAGGCATTCGTGTGTCACGTTCTGTCGCTGCTTCAGATAGCTTATTGCATGCAGCTGTTGCTTCCTGATCAATATCTTCTGCGCAGTTATAAAGATATTGTTCCGCAAACAGGGCCGGGTATACCTCACGTGCCGGTAAAACTGGCGTACAGCCGCAGGCGACTGCTTCAAGTACTGAAAGCCCCTGAAATTCATGTAATGCAGTAGACAGAAAAGCGTCTGCAGATCGCAACCACTGAAGATATTCCTCACGGCTTTCGGCGTAGCCAAACTGAACCAGCCTGTGCTTAAAGCGTTCACTAATGAGTTTGAATTCCTTTGGGGAATGGCGAAAACTCTGGCCCATCAGGCAAAGGCGGTAGTCGGTGTTCTGTTTTTCCAGCTGTTCTAAAATTGCCAGTAAATGTGTTGGCCCTTTATCGTATTCCCAGCGGGCTGCCCAGACAATTCTTAATGCTTTCCGGTCGTTATCACGCCAGTCAGTTAATTTTGTTTGAAGCTTCTGGGCTGGTGAAAACAGCTCATTTTCCAGTGGTACAGGCAGGACAGAAGCACGTTCCCTGAGTTGAGTTAGCAGGCCTGCGGGTACATGGTCCGGCAGTTTTTCAGTAGTGCCTGTGCGCCACTAAAAAGCTGTCCCGGTTATAGGTGGTATTGAATAAGATGCGATCAGCGCAGGCAGCGGTGTAAATGTTGAGAATCTGCGGTTCTACGCTTTTATGGGCATTGTCCGTTGCCGGATAGGCAAACTGATTTTCATGAAAGTACACAACTGACGGTATGCTGGCCAGATTAGGTACCATACCTTTCAGTGCGGAAAGGTCTGTCATAGAGGTGGCAATAACCAGGTCGTAAGGCTGTTCGAGCAGAGGGCGTTGTTCGCCGAAGGCCCAGCTCAGGCTGTTGCCGCGGATCCGCCAGGCAAAGTAGCGCGCCGGCAGGGTCAGCAATGTCCATTCATGTTCAGGAAATTGTCTGATCAGATTTTGATGCCAGTATCGGTGACTGTCGGCATCATAGGCGGAAAGTAACAGGATCTTCACTGTGCAGCTCGGGTCTCTCTTCGGGGAGGGCAGTATAGCGGTTAAGTTTATCTGAGTAACTGCCTGTAAATAGCAGCGAAAATATCTTTGCCAGTGGGAATTAACTGATCAGGAAAGTCGTAGTCAGGATTGTGTATCTGTGGCGTTGTTTCACCTGCGCCCAGTGCGAACATAGCCCCCGGCTGGCAGCACTTATGGCACCAAAGTCTTCAGACCAGCGAAACGGTTCATCCAGCCATTGAACCGGTTGCCCGTATTCACTTGCTGCCCGGGCAACATAGTCTGCACATTCAGAATCGTTACGGCTGGCGGCAAAGATATCATTCCACTCAAAGCTGATGCTTAAACTGTGCTGTTGTGCCACTGCGCGGCAATGCTCTGTAACGGTCTCGATTAACCGGTTCATTGCTGAATCTGACTCGGTGCGCAGTGTGGCGAGAAGCTCTGCCTCTCCCGGGATGTGCCGAATGCTGCCTCGCCGAGTTTGCAATGAATGAGTGTTAGCATTACCAGTTCTTCTTGTGTGATGTTCTTAGCCAGGCCGGGCAAGGTTTGAATAAGTTCTGCAATGGCACTGGCCGGGCTGATACCGGTTTCAGGGTAAGCGGCATGGGCCGTTTTTCCGGTGAGTCTGACGGTCAGGCCCCGTGAAGCACAGTTGAAACTGCCTGAGCGTATCATGACCTGGCCCATGGGGTAGCCAGGCAGATTATGCAGTGCAAAGCAGTAGTCCGGTGCAAGTTCTGAAAATACAGGATCCGCAACGATTGCTCTGGCACCTTCTCCGGTTTCTTCTGCCGGCTGAAACAGTACGATGACGGTTCCCCGTTCAGGCCGGTTGTTGGCTATATAACTGGCAAGGGATAGCAGAATTGTCATATGACCATCATGCCCACATTTATGAGATATGCCCGGTGTGACTGAACGGTGAGCAAAAGTGTTTATTTCATTAATGGGCAGGGCATCAAGTTCTGCCCGGAATAAGACCGTAGCTCCGGGGTTCGGGCTGTCAAAGCAGGCCGCGACGCCATGACCACCAATATCGGTATACAGACGGTCAGGTACTAAGTCTTGCAGCTGACTGGCTATAAACCGGGCCGTTGCCTGTTCGCTTCCGGACAATTCCGGGTGTTGATGTAACCGGTGACGGATTTGTAGCCAGTGAGTCTTGTGCATAATTTCGTTTTACTTTGAGGCATTGGACAGGCCTGTGAAGCCGAAAGCAGGCAGCCTGAATTTACTGAAGATTATAATATTGCCGCTGATAACCAAGAGTAAACCACCGATGGCTGCAGGTGACCAGTTATAGCCTTCATATAACGAGGATATCGTCAGGGCGACTACCGGAAACATCACTGTTGCATAGGCTGCAGAGTCCGGGCCTATCCGCCCGACCAGCATCAGATAGGCAGTAAAGCCGATTACCGTTCCGGGAATAGCCAGATACAACAGTGCAGAAACGTAGCTCGCCTCATAGCTGATGGTGAATTCAACACCGTTTATCCGGCTTATGACAAACAGAATAGCCACACCGTAGAACATGCCCCAGGCGTTGGTTGTCGGTGGTTTCAGACCCTGTTTCTGATGTCTGACAGAGAGCATGTTACCCAGTGAAAAGCAGTAAGTACCCGCTGCAGCCAGGGCGATACCGGGCAACAGTGTCCAGATATCTGACTGTTGCTGCAATTCTGGCCAGAACAGAATGCTGATGCCCAGTAAGCCCAGTACGGCGCCGCAGAGTACCCTTGTTGTCGGCCGTTTACCAAACCATATCCAGTTATTCACAGCATTCAATACGGTTGCCAGCGAGAAAATGACAGAGATTAATCCGCTGGATACATAGCCTGTGGCAAGGTAGAAACAGTAAAAGTTAACGCAAAAAGGCAGGCTCCCTGTAATAGACAGAAAAGATGGTCTCTTGGGGTCAGGGGCTGTCGTTTTCTGAACAGCTGCAGCAAGCTGAACATAACAATTGCCGCCAGCGAGAACCGGTAAATGATAGATGCCTCGATGGCGACATCGCCCAGCTGCAGTTTGATTGCTATCCAGGTTGTTCCCCAGATGATCACTGTTAACAGGTATAAAAAGCTGTCAGCATAATAGAGTTTTCCACTGTGTTTGGATTTGGAGCGGATTAAAGTGTGACACGGGTGTAATCTCATGGCTGGTAGCTTATTGCGCAGTGTCCGGGCATTCTGAACGTTTTTGGTACATTCTTGCTGTTTTGTCTGGGGGAATGGTCAGCAACAGGTAGCTGAATTAGCATAGGGTGAAAGGTTAGCGATTTTTACACAAAGGTTCGTGAACACGGCAGTCAGCTATGAGTCAGTTAAGCCACCAGGATTATCTGGTTTTCAGTCAGTTAAATGCTTCTAACGCGACACTTGAGCAAAGCGTCAGTCTTGGCAGCGGTGTTGCGGCGGCAGTCTGGTCGAACGCTGAGGATTACGTTGTTTATGACGGGCCGGCTCATCATACCCTCAGTTGTTATCTGGACGGGGTACGATATCAGCCGTAGCAGCGAAGGGCAGCGGCTGACTGGCGGAGCACCGGGTAAGGTGTGTGTTATGCCGCAGGGGCACGAGTCTTATTGGGAAGTCTCAGGCTATCTGCGCTTTTTCCATCTGTACTTTGATCACAATAAGCTGTCTGAGCTGACAACCCGTATCTGGGACCGTGATCAACAGGTTCAGATGCCAGATCTGACGTTTGAAGATATCGCCTGGATTGATGCTTTATGCCGAAATGTGGTGATGCCACTTAACTGGACATCGGCAGCGGACCGGCTCACCCTGAGCAGTGCTGCTGATATGTTGATGACTTATCTGCTGCAACATTATGCCCGTGAGAAATCTTTGCCGGATATTTCGGGAGGGCTGGCACCTCATGTTAAACGTCAGGTGCTCGAATATATGCACGCGCATCTGGGGCAGGGGTTCGTCTTGAGGAGCTGGCGGATCTCGCTAATCTGAGTAGCTATCACTTTGCACGGATGTTTAAGCAGTCTCTGGGGAGCCCCACACCGTTATATGACTGAGTTAAGGTTGCAGAAAGCCCGTCGTCAGGTACTGGAAAGTAAAGTCTCTCTGAAGGACCTTGCGCTGGAGCTGGGATTCAATGATCAGAGTCATTTCGGTAAAAAGTTTAAGCAGCGTTTTGGTGTCAGCCCGGCTCAGGCGCGCCGTTCTGAAAAGCTGTAAGTGACCGGCGCTCATTGCAGCGCCGGCATATCAGAGTGTCTGTTTTATCCGGACAGTTGGGCTTTTTCTGTAGCATTGCCAGGAAGTTATTGAATATCCGCTGCATCTGAGGGCGTTTGTAAGGATACATTTCGCTACAGTCCATTGCGTGAATGTTCAGCGAAGCACCCACTTCGAAGATCAGCAGTTTGCCGTCCTGGGTTTCACTGCAGTCCATGCCGAAATAATCCAGGCCAACGGTTTCATGCAGTGTTTTTATTGCTGCTGCGTGTCGTTTGGCAAAGCCTTGCCTGAAGTTACCCATCGCGCCGGCCTCTTCAAAGCGTTTTGCAGCGCTTTGTTCCATTCCCGCATTTCCGTAATGCACCATCCAGTGATCAGAGACAGCCATGTGGGCCAGTTCTGGCTGGCCGTCGATCATTACAACACGGTATTTTCGGAATTGGCCGTCCTTGCTGCGATAGTCCACATAACGGGAAACAAAGAATTCTGCATCGTTATAGCGTGCAAGATAATCCTGTAAGGCTTCAGGCTGATCGAGCCGTTCCAGGCCATAACCTGCATGAGAATCTACCGGGCGGATAATAACCGGCATATTGCCGTCAACAATGAGTTCTTCAAGAGGCGGGTTGCCCCCGGCGACCTGAAATAATGTTTCACGGCTGACCCGGATGGTAACCGGCATTTCAATGTGCGGCAGGTTTTGCAGCTGATGGCAGATTAAATCTCTTCCCAGTACGCTGACAGGTGCCGGCATATTGAGAACCGGACGGGGCCACTGGCTAATCCAGTTGTTTATATAGTCCAGCGTTGCAAGGTTCCGGTCCAGCTCGCTGAGTGCCACGATTGCTATATCATGATCCGGTAATTCCTGAGGAAATGGCAGGGTGGGATCAACATAGAGAAACTGCATACTGAAACCGGCACCTTCGGCGATAAACTCCAGTGGTGTATTGGTCATCAGGTTGCCGGGCGCGACGAGTGCCAGTAAGCGAACAGTGTGCCGCTTAATGGTTGGCTCAAGACAGAAGTGCTGCTGAATTGCCAGCGCCTGTTGCTGAACTGCTACGCCGGTATCCGGCTGTCCACGTAATTGCAGCAAAATTGACAGATCAAAAGTGCCTGGGCATCACCTTTGCCACCACGGTCGATGAAGTCGAGACCGAGATCAGTGAGGTCTTCGCCGTGGTATACCCTGGACATTAAGTTTGCCAGGCCGTGCAGGTGAGGCACGTGTGAATCTGAATTGAGTTGCGGTGCTGGACTATTCATAGCAATCCCTACAGCTGTTAACCCGGTGGAAGCCGGGCTTTGTAAGGAGCAATAAAGCAATTCCTGTGCCATGACATCAAAAAGTCTGATTGAAATGCATGGTTTCTGGCGTTATTAGCTTATAGCGATTTTAAGAGAAATTGGTTTTGATACTGGAGCCTTCGTTAAGTCAGTGCCTGTGAAGAAAGTGGGCACTTACATTCAGGTTTAAGTCGCCACATAACAGTCGATTCGTGTATCTGTTTTCTCATTTTTGTAAGACGGTGGGCGGCAGGTTTTGCCGTTTTCTTTTGTGAAAGCGGCAATAATCCGCCGTTGTCAGATCAATACTTTGGGATGCTGGGGTTGCTCGGGTACGCTTACTTTATATATTGCCCGCATAATTAAGCTGAGGAAGTCCGCAGATGTATACAGAAGAAGATGTACGACGATTAAAATGGCAGAGCCGGCGCGGTATGCTTGAGCTGGATGTGTTATTTGTGCCATTTGTTGAAGAAGCTTTTTCTGATCTTGATGAAGCAGACCAGGACCGCTTCGTGAAGTTGCTGGCCTGTGAAGATACAGACCTGTTCGTCTGGTTGATGGAGAGGGAAGAGCCTGCTGATCCGGATTTACAGCGTATCGTCAGAATCATTCTTGACCGTGTCCAGCCAGCTAAAGATTAAGCTATATCCTTCTCGCCAGCTTGGAGTCCTTTACGCCGGGCTGGCATTATTAGCGTATTACAGCGTCTGGCTGTTACACCTTCCCTGGTTTCTGAATGTTATTTTAAGTCTGTTGCTGGGGCTGATGTTTTTCTCTGTTTGGCGCCGCTATATTTCTCTTACCCATGACCGTTCTGTTATCGCACTGCACTGGCAGGCTAAAGATAAATATTTGAGTATCTGCCTGCATTCAGGTGAGTGGCTGACTGTTACTAGGATAGAACAGCGGGTGCTTTGGCCCTGGCTGACGGCCATGCGTGTCAGAGTGGAAGGGGCAGGTAATGGAGCGCTGAATCTGATTGTGTTATCTGATTCGCTAAGTGAGTTTTCGCAGTACCGGCAATTCAGAATGTTTTGCCGGTTTGCGCGAATTAAAGACAGTTTATTGCAGGCTGCAAAGTAAAAATCAGAGCTGCTTACCAGTCATAGTTAATCGGTGTAAGAATGCTGTCGCGGGGTTCTGCATGTGTATCAGGATAGTCCAGCGTGTAATGCAGGCCCCGGCTTTCTTTACGAAGCATAGCGCAGCGGATAATCAGATCGGCTACAACCGCCAGGTTTCTTAATTCCAGTAAGTCACGGCTGATTTTATAATTGCTGTAATAGTCAGTGATTTCCTGCTGTAACAGATCAACCCGGTGTTTGGCACGCTGCAGGCGTTTGTCTGTGCGTACTATGCCTACGTAATCCCACATAAAGCGGCGCAGTTCATCCCAGTTGTGAGCAATAATGACGTCTTCATCAGAATCTGTTACCTGAGATTCATCCCAGCCTGGCACGTCGGGAATGACCGAGTCTGTGTTTAAGTGCTCGCTGATATGCCGGGCCGCAGATGATGCGTAAACGATACATTCCAGTAATGAGTTACTTGCCAAACGGTTAGCGCCGTGAAGCCCGGTGAATGCTGTTTCGCCAACGGCATAAAGACCTTCTATGTCCGTGCAACCGTGTTTGTCCGTCATGATGCCACCACAGGTGTAATGTGCAGCAGGTACTACCGGGATAGGCTGGCGGGTAATATCAATGCCGTAACTCAGGCACCGTTCGTAAATCGTCGGGAAATGCTCTTTGATAAAACTTTCCGGTTTATGGGATATGTCGAGGAACAGGCAGTCGGAACCAAGACGCTTCATTTCATGGTCGATGGCTCTGGCGACGATATCCCGGGGGCAAGTTCACCGCGGGGTCGAACTTATCCATAAACCGTTTGCCATCAGGCAATAGCAGTTTTCCGCCTTCTCCCCGCACTGCCTCGGTAATCAGAAATGACTTTGCCTGAGGATGATAAAGGCAGGTTGGATGAAACTGATTGAATTCAAGGTTGCTGACGCGGCAGCCAGCCCGCCAGGCGATGGCAATGCCGTCACCGGAAGCGCCGTCTGAGTTACTTGTATAGAGGTAAGCTTTACTGGCTCCGCCTGTTGCCAGCACAACCGCCCGTGCTTTGAACACATCGACTTTTTCTGTCTTGTTGTTCAGGACATATGCTCCGATGCAGGCGTTGTTGGCCAGGTTGAGTTTTCGTCGGGTAATCAGGTCAACGGCGATACAGTCTTCGAACAGGTCGATGTTGTTGCTTTCTTGTGCCCGCTGAATCAGGGTTTGCTGAATTGCCTGACCGGTAGCATCCGCAGAGTGAATAATCCGCCGATGGCTGTGACCTCCTTCTTTGGTCAGGTGATATTCGCCGTCATGCTGGGTAAAAGGAACGCCCTGATCTATCAGCCAGTCGATGCTGTTTTTACCCTGTTCGACGGTAAAACTGACAGCTTCCGGCCGGCTCAGGTTAACACCGGCGGTTATGGTATCGTCGATATGTGCCTGCGGGGTGTCTGTGTTATCCAGTACGGCAGCAATGCCGCCCTGTGCCTGATACGTTGATCCGCTGGTCAGATTGGCTTTACTCAGTACGGCAATTCGTTGCTCCCCGGGCAGTTGCAGTGCAAGACCCAGGCCAGCAGCACCACTGCCTATAATTAAAACGTCGTACTGAAATTCTTTACCCATGAGAAAGGTCCGCAAGCAAAAGGCTGTTAATCAACTGCTAATTATTGCCTGAACGCGGTGCTGTCACCAGCCTGAAATAATAATTCCGAAAAATATTTATCAAAAACATGATGCTGGTGGAACTTAACGTGCTGACCATGTTCATACTTTATGATTTAGCAGTCATTGGTGAGCTGATTGCACAGCAGGCATTCATTTTTCCTGCGGGCTGAATAAGATAGCCATTATTGTAGAGTTTTGTATTAAGGAAACGAATGTCTAGCGAAAGCCAAGCATCGGTTGATCAGAGGTTGGTTGAGCGGGTTCAAGCGGGTGACAAGACCGCCTTTGATTTATTGGTAAAAAGTATCAGCACAAGATTATTGGTCTCATCGGGCGGTATGTGTATGACCACCATGAGGCGATGGATGTTTCTCAGGAAGCATTCATTAAAGCGTACCGTGCATTGCCAAAGTTTCGCGGCGACAGTGCGTTTTATACCTGGCTGTACCGTATAGCGATTAATACGGCCAAAAATCATCTTGTGGCTAAGGGCCGTCGTCCTCCGGATATGGATGTGGATGTTGACGATGCGCATCAGTTAGAGAGTGGCCGGGGTCTGAGAGATATTGAGAACCCGGAAAACAACTTATACCGCGATGAGTTGTCACAAGTGGTAAGAAAGACATTAGATAAGCTCCTGAAGATCTCCGTGCGGCTCTGTCGTTACGTGAGTTTGAGGGGCTTAGTTATGAAGATATCGCGAATATTATGGATTGTCCGGTGGGCACCGTACGTTCCAGAATATTCCGGGCACGTGAAGCAATCGATAAAGAAATTGCTCCGTTTATACAATAAGGATTGAGAGATCCTGTGTTGTATACAGAAAAGGTGAAATGCGTACTACTTTTAGTGTGTGAGGAGATCAGCAATGAGTGATCATCAGCAAGAGACTATCTCAGCTCTGATGGATAATGAAGTCAGTGAGTTAGAGTTAAGAAGTCTGCTAAAACGGCTGCCTGAAGATCAGAAGTCCGGCGAAAAATGGCAACGGTACCACCTGGCCAGTTCCGTTCTGAAACAGGACGAGTCTCCGGTAGTGATGGACATCAGCAGCTCTGTGATGGCGGCACTGGATGATGAACCGACTTATACAATGAAGCCGGGTGGAGACTCTTCGACGACGCGGACAATTAGTTGGCGTGAGTACCTGCTGAAGCCTGTGGCAAGTATGGCAATGGCGGCCTCTGTGACTGCCGTTGTTATTCTGGGGGCACAGCAGTACGGTGCAGCTCCTGCAGATGAAGGTTTAGCTCAAAGCACACCGAATACCGGTTTTATCCTGCCGAATACACCGGTCTCTGCCGATGTGTTGCCGGCACAGTACGGTGATCGCACTGCCGCTACGGCTGAAGGTGAACCTGATGTTATTCGTCTTAACCAGAGTCTCACTAAATATATTAAACAGCATGAAACACTGGTTGCTGCCGATGCGTCATCCTGGCAGCCTGGCTGGGTTCCTGAAGGCTATTCGCCGGTGAAGAACGGACGCACTTCTACAGCGGAAGTTGCAGTCTTTTCTAACGGTAAAAATGCATTTACTGTATGTGTTGAAGAGCTGAAACAGCAGGCTTCACTTGAAGGCGTGACCCGGGTGGGGATGTTGTTGCTGTCGGAAAAGCGCAGGATGATCGTTTTATAACGGTTGTTGGTGATGTGCCTTTAACCGTTGCAGACCGGATTGCTAATTCAGTTAAAGCAAAAGACTGATTCAGAAAGCTGAATCTTGTTATATAGATATCTGACATGATTGAAGAAACAGGCCGGGTTATCTCCGTTAGTGAAGATAATCTGGTCGTGGAAACCGTTAAGCAGAGCAGTTGCTCTACTTGCAGTTCACAAAAAGTTGTGGGCAAAGTGTGCTGGCAAAAGTAGGAGATGGCAGGAAGCTACAAATCTCTGTCGATAATCCGGATCGCCTGCCGGTTAAGCCTGATGATCAGGTTGTGCTGGGTGTTGAAGAAAGCACATTCCTGAGTGCTTCGTTACTTATTTATCTGTTACCTCTGGTTGCTATGTTTGTGCTGGCTGTTTTTGCACAAATGGCAGCCTATTCAGAACCCGTTGTTATTTTAAGTGCGCTGGCAGGTCTGCTGGTCGGGTTTCTTGCTGTGCGGCTGATTAGCCGGCGCTTTGGCAGGAACTGTCGCTTTCAGCCAGTCTTATTGCGTGTTGTTACACATACCTGATGTGGATGATTCAAGGATCCTGTATGAAATCATTACATAAATTATTCAGTTTTATCATTCTGTTTGTCACTGTGGCTCCGGCTCAGGCAGCATTACCTGAATTTAAGGAACTGGTAAAAAAGCATCGCCGGCAGTTGTTAACATCAGTACGACTCAGTCTCAGTCGCAGCGGCCGAGTAACTTTCCGGAGTTTGAAGGGCCTAATGGTGAACAGATTCCTGAAATCTTCAGACATTTCTTCCGTTTGCCACCGGGTAATGACGGTTCCCAGCCACGTCGTCAGGCGCCTCAGTCACTTGGTTCCGGATTTATTATTTCTGAAGACGGCTACGTACTGACAAATCACCATGTTGTTAAAGATGCGGATGAGGTCATTGTTCGTCTGAATGATCGTCGTCAGTTAGATGCAAAGGTCATCGGTTCAGATGAACGCTCCGATGTGGCGCTTCTGAAAATAGACGCAGATAACCTGCCGACAGTTCCTATGGGAAATTCAGACAAGGCAGAAGTTGGTGAGTGGGTTCTGGCTATCGGATCACCATTCGGATTTGATTACTCTGTTACTGCAGGGATCATAAGTGCCACAGACCGTAGCTTATCTAATGGTACTTATGTGCCGTTTATCCAGACAGACGTTGCGATTAATCCGGGTAACTCGGGTGGTCCGTTATTCAACCTGGACGGAGAAGTGATCGGAATAAACTCTCAGATCTATACCCGTTCAGGCGGTTTCATGGGGCTTTCGTTCGCTATACCAATGAATGTGGCAATGGATGTTGTTGATCAGCTCAAAGCAAATGGCGAAGTACAGCGTGGCTGGTTAGGAGTGGTTATTCAGGAAGTCAGCCGGGATCTGGCAGAGTCTTTTGGTCTGGATAAGCCGGAAGGCGCTCTGGTTGCAAAAGTGCTGCCAGGTAGCCCTGCAGAAGCTGCGGGTCTGATGGAAGGCGATGTGATTTACAGCTTTAACGGTATGGCTATTAACCGGTCCAGTGATTTGCCCCACCATGTGGGCAGAGTTAAGCCGGGTTCTGATGCTGTTGTCAGTGTGATCCGTAATGGCAGCCGTGAGGATGTTGATGTCTCTATAGGTGTGCTTGATGACGGCGCAATGGCCATGAATACCCGTTCGCCAAAAAGCAGCAAGCCTGATGCTAACCGGCTGAATATTCAGATCGGTGAGTTGGATCAGCAGGTAAAAGATCGCTGGAATGTTACTTCCGGAGTGATTGTACGCCGTGTTGATGCAGGTGCCGGTGCTGATGCAGGCCTGTTGCCCGGTGACGTAATTACAATTCTGAATGGTCAGCGTATTGAGTCTGCCCGTCAGTTTGGAGACGTTGTTGCAGAGTTGCCGACAGGGAAGGCTGTTCCGATGCGGATTGTACGCCGCGGGAGTCCGATGTTTATTCCGCTCAAACTGAAGTAAACACATCGTGAAATATGAAGGGAGCATGACTCCCTTCTTTTTATTATTTGCTTGTTTCGGCTGTCATCATAGGTTGGCTTTATCGGCGGGTTTCAATGGCCGCGCAAAGTTAAATACGGTACACTTGGCCGCTTCTGATTTCGCGCCTGTTTGTAAGCAATCGCGCGCCCTATATCTTATGCTGGTGAATGCACGGTGAGTAAGCTCGATCATATTCGAAATTTTTCAATTATTGCCCATATCGATCACGGTAAATCTACCCTGGCGGACCGCTTTATTCAGACCTGTGGAGGTCTGTCTGAACGTGAAATGGCAGCCCAGGTGCTTGACTCAATGGATATTGAGCGTGAGCGTGGTATTACGATCAAGGCGCAGAGTGTCACGCTGAACTATACAGCGAAAGACGGCGAAACCTATCAGCTGAACTTTATCGATACGCCGGGACACGTAGACTTCAGTTATGAGGTGTCTCGTTCGCTGGCTTCCTGTGAAGGTGCTTTGCTGGTGGTGGATGCGGCACAGGGTGTTGAAGCCCAGTCTGTTGCTAACTGCTATACAGCGCTGGAACAGGGTCTGGAAGTCCTGCCGGTACTGAACAAAATGGACCTGCCTCAGGCTGAGCCTGATCGCGTTCGTCTGGAAATCGAAGAAGTTATTGGTATCGATGCCACCGATGCAGTGCCTTGCAGTGCTAAAAGCGGTCTGGGTATCGAGGATGTACTTGAAGCGTTGGTGGAAACCATTCCTGCACCGGAAGGTGATGTGGATGCACCGCTTCAGGCCCTGATTATTGATTCCTGGTTTGATAACTACCTGGGTGTGGTCTCGCTGGTACGTGTTAAAGACGGTGTACTGCGTAAGAAAGACAAGATTGTAATTAAGTCGACAGGTCAGGTTCAGAGCGTAGACAGTGTCGGTATTTTTACACCGAAACGGAATGAAACGGGCGAGCTTAAAGCGGGCGAAGTAGGCTACGTTGTCGCAGGTATCAAAGACATTCATGGTGCACCGGTAGGTGATACCATTACCCACGCCAAAACCCCTGAAGTTGAAAGCCTGCCAGGCTTCCAGAAAGTTCAGCCACAGGTATATGCTGGCTTGTTCCCAACAAGCTCGGATGATTATGAAGATTTCCGTGAAGCGCTGGATAAGTTAACCCTGAACGACGCTTCTTTATTCTTTGAACCTGAATCTTCTGATGCGCTGGGCTTCGGTTTCCGTTGTGGCTTCCTGGGAATGCTGCACATGGAAATCATCCAGGAGCGTCTGGAACGTGAATATAATCTGGATCTGGTGACCACTGCACCGACAGTAATTTACGAACTTGAAATGAATAATAAAGAAATTATTCATATTGATAGTCCTTCGAAACTGCCGGATCTTGGTTCTATTAACGAGATGCGTGAGCCGATTGTGGAAGCCAACATTCTGGTACCGCAGGACTATCTTGGCCAGGTTATCGGTCTGTGCGTTGATAAGCGTGGTGTTCAGAAGCAAATGAACTTTGTCGGTAATCAGGTGCAGATTTCCTATGAGCTGCCGATGGCCGAGGTGGTTCTGGATTTCTTTGATCGTCTGAAATCAGTCAGCCGCGGTTATGCTTCACTGGAATATAATTTTGTCCGGTTTGAAGAAGCGAAACTGGTGCGGCTCGATATTTTGATTAACGGTGAAAAAGTCGATGCGCTGGCGGTTATTCTGCATAAAGACAATGCCCAGTACCGTGGTCGTATGCTGTGTGAAAAGATGAAAGAACTGATTCCGCGTCAGATGTTTGATGTGGCCATTCAGGCAGCTATCGGTGGCAAGATTATTTCCCGGACAACTGTAAAAGCGCTGCGTAAAAACGTAACTGCTAAATGTTACGGCGGTGACGTGAGCCGTAAGAAGAAACTGCTGCAGAAGCAGAAAGAAGGTAAGAAACGTATGAAGCAGGTTGGTCGTGTTGAGATTCCTCAGGACGCTTTCCTGGCTGTATTAAAAGTTGATAACTAGGAACAAGCATGGACTTTGACTTTGCACTGGTACTGGTCGCGTTAACCTTTCTGGCTGCGCTGGGATGGGTATATGACCGGGTAATGCTGTCTGCGAACCGTCGTCAGCGGATTGCTGTTGCGGCTGCACAGGCTGCTGAAAACGGCACATCACTTTCTGATGATACGCTCGACGGGCTGAATAAAGAAAATCCGCTGATTGATACAGCGCGGTCTTTATTCCCGGTATTGTTCATTGTCCTTATTCTTCGTTCTTTTTGGTGGAACCGTTCCAGATTCCATCCGGTTCTATGCTGCCAACACTTAAAATCGGTGATTTTATACTGGTGAATAAGTGGGAGTATGGCTTCCGTTTGCCGGTGCTGGGGACCAAGGTTATTCCGATGAATGACCCTCAGCGGGGCGATGTTGTTGTTTTCAAATACCCTAAACAGCCGACCATTAATTACATAAAGCGGGTAGTTGGTTTGCCTGGCGACCGTATTAAGTACTTTAATAAAGTGCTATATGTAAATGATAAGCCCCAGTCGCAAAAGGTGCTGGCGCAGCTGCCTCCGGGTAAGCCTGTGCGGGCACTGATTGAAGAACAGCTGGGGCCGGTGACTCACGAGATGTATCGTGATCTGACTCCGCCAAGGATTGCGGCAGAGTGGGTAGTACCGGAAGGACATTATTTCATGGTTGGGGATAACCGCGACAACAGTAACGATAGCCGTTACTGGGGCTTTGTGTCTGATGAGTTGCTGGTTGGTAAGGCATTTGCAGTGTGGATGCACTGGAATACCTTCTTCTCGATCCCCGACTTTGGTGATGCAAGGATGATTAAATAACCTCGGAGAGGTCCGCAATATGAAACGACAACAGCGTGGTGCGTCTTTTTCTCAACCATGATGATTCTGATGGTCATCGGTATTTTTGCAGCCGTAGGTCTGAAGCTTTATCCGGTCTACTTTGATCATTACCTGATCAACTCTACGGTTGTTGATCTGACGGAGAATCAGTCAGAGATTGCCAAATCGAACCGTGAAATCCGGTTGTCGTTATCGAAACGTTTCCGCATCAATCAGGTTAAGCTGCCTTCAGAAGAAGCGCTGAAACTGGAGCGGGACGAAGGTGTATTAACTATTACACTGAATTACCAGGTCGAAGTGCCAATGTTTTTCAACGTTGCTGCTTTGGTAAAGTTTGATGAGAAGTATGAAGTGATTCCCCGTTGATTATTAAGTCTGTCACAGAGCTGGCCCGAAAGCTGAATTACACATTTAAAGACGAAAGTCTTGCTGAACTGGCCGTTACCCACCGCAGTCACGGAAAGCGGAATAACGAACGCCTGGAGTTTCTCGGCGATTCTATTCTGAATTTTGTGATAGCCGAAGCACTGTTTAAACGTTTTCCTGAAGCGAAAGAAGGTCAGTTAAGCCGGTTACGGGCGCAGCTTGTTAAAGGCGAAACCCTGGCTGAGATTGCCCGTGAAATGAAGCTGGGTGATTACCTTAAGCTGGGGTCCGGTGAACTGAAAAGCGGCGGTTTTCGTCGTGATTCGATTCTGGCCGATGCCGTTGAAGCGATTATTGGTGCCATTTATCTGGACAGTGATATGGACGTATGCCGGGGCTATGTTCTGCGCTGGTATAAAGAACGTCTTGAGCAAACCAATCTTCAGAATACCCAGAAAGATTCCAAGACCCGCTTGCAGGAGTTTTTACAGTCCCGCCGGGTTGCTTTGCCTGAATACGAACTGATGTCCGTAGAAGGGAGGCTCATCAGCAGACATTCTATATTCGCTGTACCGTAAGTCTGCTGGATAAGCCCACTGAAGGGATTGGTAACAGCCGTCGCCAGGCGGAGCAGGAAGCTGCCCGTCAGGCACTTGTTGAACTCAAGGTTGGTGTAGCATGAGCCGTGATCTGAGTTACATGCTGGCAGAGCCGAACGATAATCAGCACTGTGGGTTTGTGGCAATTGTTGGGCGCCCTAATGTGGGTAAGTCAACGCTGCTGAATTACATTCTCGGTCAGAAGCTGAGCATTACCTCCCGTAAGCCACAGACGACCCGTCATCAGATCTCAGGTATTAAAACCGAAGGTGATATTCAGGCAGTTTATGTTGATACTCCGGGTTTGCATAAAGATCAGGATAAAGCGATTAACCGCTATATGAATAAAGCGGCAAGTTCGGCACTCCGGGATGTGGACGCGGTGATTTTTATCATTGACCGTACTGCCTGGACTGAAGAAGATCAGATCGTGTTCGATAAGGTGCAGGGGGCTAAATGCCCGGTCATTCTGGCGGTTAACAAGATTGATCAGCTGGAAGATAAAGAGTCCCTGTTACCACACCTGGCTACATTATCTGAAAAATGGATTTTCAGGAGATTATTCCAATCTCTGCCGAGAAGGGTACAAACGTTGATCGGCTAGAAGCAGCGGTCAACGCACAGCTGCCTAAGAGCATGCATTTTTACCCGGAAGATCAGATCACCGACCGCAGCTCCCGTTTCTTAGCCGCAGAGCTTGTACGTGAAAAGCTGATGCGTAACCTGGGGATGAAATCCCTTACGGTACGACGGTTGAAATCGAAGAGTTCGGCAGAAATGAACGGGGAATCCTGGTTATTCATGCGCTGATTCTGGTTGAGCGGGAAGGTCAGAAGCGTATTGTAATCGGTGACAAAGGTGCCAAGATCAAAGGTATTGGCCGGGATGCACGTATCGATATGGAAGATATGTTTGAAACCAAGGTCATGCTGAATCTCTGGGTAAAAGTGCGTTCAAATTGGTCCGATGATGAAAGGGCACTTCGCAGCCTTGGCTACAACGATCTGGACTGATCTGACTATCCGGAAGGCGGCTTAATATGGCCTTTCAGGTTGATGCGCAGGCCGCTTATGTTTTGCATAGCCGGCCTTACCGGGATACCAGCGCGCTGGTGGACTTCTTCACTCTTGAGCATGGTAAAGTCAGTGCAGTCGTCAAAGGTGCCCGCAATCCCAAGTCGAAATTCCGTGCAGTTCTGCAACCTTTACACCTCTGCAAATAAGTTGGCGAGGGCGTCAGGAACTTAAAACGCTTATTACGGCTGAAGCTGTCGCAGCGCCTGTTTTTCTGACAGGTTCTACGCTTTTGTGCGGCTTGTATGTGAATGAACTTCTGGAACGTTTACTGCAGAATATTGATCCACACCCCAGACTCTATGTTTATTATCAGTATGTGCTGAATGAGTTGCTTGACGGCAGCGATATTGAGGTAGCGCTGCGGGTCTTTGAACGTCAGTTGCTGCAGCAGTTGGGGTATGATTTTGATTTTTCCCGTTGTCTTCCTGAGCGGCATTATTATTATCATCCGGAGCAGGGCTTTTGTCAGACCAGTCCGATGAATAAGGCTGCCTTGCCGGCGGAGCTGCTGCAGGCTATGGGACGGGAAGAATATACTCAGGCGGCCGTCAGAAAGGTTGCCAAACGATTAATGCGCCAGGTGTTCGATCACTTGCTCGGACATCAGCGTTTACGCAGCCGTGAGTTATTCACTAAAATAAATACTCAGGCTGGTACCGGTAATTAGTCGCTGCTGACTGATTACTTTTTATTTTGATTTTTCTACCCGGCTCATAAGAGCCCGTGTATTAGGGGATTACAGTGGTCGAACCAAAACGCTTACTTCTTGGGGTGAATATTGATCATATCGCGACCTTACGTCAGGCGCGCGGAACACGTTACCCTGATCCTATACAGGCTGCTGCAATGGCTGAAGAAGCCGGTGCTGATGGCATAACCGTACATTTGCGTGAAGATCGCCGTCATATCCAGGACCGTGATATCTACCTTCTGGCTGAAACACTCCAGACCCGGATGAATTTTGAGATGGCAGTCACGGATGAAATGCTGACGATTGCTGAAAAAGTAAAACCTTCCCATGCCTGTCTGGTACCAGAGAAGCGTGAAGAGCTGACTACTGAAGGCGGTCTGGATGTTGTCGGACAGGAAGATAAGGTAAAAGCGGCCTGTGATCGTCTGGCACGTGCCGGTGTTGAGGCCTCGCTGTTTATCGATCCTGATAATGCTCAGATTGATGCGACTATCCGTTGCGGTGCCCCGGTGATTGAATTACATACCGGTGCCTATGCTGATGCGGAAACTGCTGAAGAACAGGCTGCGGAGCTGGCACGTATCCGTGAAGCTGCCAGCTATGCTTATAAAAAGGCCTGATTGTGAATGCAGGTCACGGTTTGCACTATCATAATGTTGAGCAGATCGCTGAAATTCCTGAGCTGACCGAACTGAATATTGGCCACGGAATTATTGCCCGCGCGGTATTTGTGGGTCTGAAGGATGCCGTTTCTGAAATGCGTGATCTGTTGCGGGTGACCCAGGCGCGGGTTCAGCCGTTGCGTGATGCCCTTCAGAATGCTGAGTAAGAGCCATATATGATCTGCGGTATCGGCACTGATATTCTTGAAATTGCCAGAATTGAAAACGCGCTGAGCCGTACACCTAAGCTGGCGAACAGAATTCTGACTCCGGCAGAGCTTGAGAAGTTTGCTCAGAGTGCTCAGCCGGCCAGATTCCTGGCTAAACGCTTTGCAGCCAAAGAAGCGGCAGTTAAAGCGCTTGGTACAGGTATCGGTCACGGAATTGGCTGGCAGCAGTTTGAGATTTGTCACAACGCGTTGGGAAAGCCTCTGCTGAAGGTGACAGGGAATGCTGAGATAAAGGCCGGTGAACTGGGTATCAGAAGCTGGCATTTATCCTACAGTGATGAGCAGGCTCACGTGGTTGCGTTTGTTATCGCGGAAAGCTGACAGCTTTACCACTTTAGTAGCGATAAGATGCGCCGGTTTCACTTGAGCTTTGTGGATGGTGTCGTTAGTATCCGCTTTAAGAATTGCATTTTAAAAATAGTTTTTATGCAAAAAGTTATATTTATGCGCCCTGAAGTTCAGGGCCTGTCAGGTGACCTATGACGACTCAGTTCCCAACCATTGAAGATTATGTCGGCAATACACCATTGGTGCGTTTACAGCGCCTCGATGTTGGCAAAGGCAATACCGTGCTGTGTAAGCTGGAAGGTAATAATCCGGCGGGTTCGGTTAAGGATCGTCCGGCGCTGAGTATGATTCAGCAGGCAGAAGACCGGGGTGATATTAAACCCGGTGATGTTCTGATTGAAGCAACCTCCGGAAATACCGGTATTGCACTGGCGATGGCTGCTGCTATCAAAGGTTATAAAATGAAGCTGATCATGCCTGACAATGGCAGTGAAGAGCGTAAAGCTTCAATGACGGCTTATGGTGCTGAGCTGATCACCGTTACCCCTGAAGAAGGTATGGAAGGTGCCCGGGATCTGGCACTGCAAATGCAGGCTGAAGGTCAGGGTGTTGTGCTGGATCAGTTCGCCAACCTGGACAATCCGGTTGCCCACTACACGGGTACCGGTCCTGAAATCTGGCAGCAGACGCAGGGTAGAGTGACGCACTTTGTCAGCTCGATGGGAACCACGGGAACCATTATGGGAACGTCCCGCTACCTTAAAGAGCAGAATGCGGATATTGAAATCATTGGGTTACAGCCAAGTGACGGTGCTTCCATTCCGGGCATTCGCCGCTGGCCGGAAGAATATCTGCCATCTATCTTTGATGCTTCCCGTGTAGATACCGTACTGGATATTGGTCAGGAAGAAGCTGAAAACACCATGCGTGCACTTGCCAAAGAAGAAGGCATTTTCTGTGGCGTGTCTTCAGGTGGTGCTGTAGCCGGTGCATTACGTATTGCTCAGCAGGTAGAGAATGCGGTGATTGTCTGCATTATTTGTGACCGTGGTGACCGCTATCTGTCTACTGGCGTATTTAACGCTTAAGGCTGTTGATATCTGTTTTAAAGGCAGCTTCGGCTGCCTTTTTGCGTTTCTGGATATCACTTAATAAAACTGAACTTGCTCGCTATCGAAGGTCATAACGACTAAAATATGCGCGCAGTCAGTAAGGGGTTTATAGGTATTTTGTATACGCTTATTGACGAAGAATAAAAATTATAAGTGTTTTTCTCAGGGGTAAATACGCAAGCAGGGCATTGTTCTGCTGGCATAGAGGAGTGGCGTGAGCCATGGTTAAAGTACGTGAAGATCATCCTATCCATGATGACGGCAGTGTCGATCTGGATTTATGGATAGAACGTTTACAGGAACAGGTTGAGCTCGACGATGTTGAAGTGGTTCGTCAGGCCTGTGAGTTAGCGCAGAGTTTAAAAGAGCAGGAAGCGCCGTCCGAGGAGGCCTGGGCCGAAACTGAAGACAGTTATGTCACCGGTCTGAAAATGGCCCAGATTCTGATTGAACTGAATCAGGACCAGGATGCGCTGGTCGCGGCAATTCTTTATCGCAGTGTGCGTGAGCAGAAGCTGGCACTGGATGATGTGCGCCGCCGTTTCGGCGCCAATATTGAAAAGCTGGTCAATGGTGTTCTGCAGATGGCGGCCATTGGCAGCCGGCAGAATCCGCGTCGGGAAAAGGTACTGGGGCAGAGCGGTAACCCGCTGGATAATGTCCGTCGCATGCTGGTTTCCATGATCGACGATGTTCGTGTGGTTCTGATCAAGATTGCTGAGCGTACCTGCGCAATTCGTGGCGTGAAGCAAGGGTCACGTAAGAAACGTTACATCGTGGCCCGCGAAGTTTTTGATGTTTATGCACCACTGGCGCATCGCCTTGGCATCGGGCATATCAAGTGGGAACTTGAAGACCTTTCTTTCCGCTATCTTAAGCCGAATGACTATAAACGTATTGCCGGTTTACTGGACGAAAAACGTCTGGACCGCCAGGAGTTTATTGATACGGTTCTGGAAATCCTGCAAACCGAACTGGATAAAGCCAATATCAAGGGAGATATGTCTGGCCGGGCTAAACATATCTACAGTATCTGGCGCAAAATGCAGCGTAAGAATATCGACTTTAATCAGGTTTACGATATTCGGGCGGTGCGGATACTGGTACCGGAAATCCGTGACTGTTATACCGTATTGGGTATCGTACACGGTCTGTGGCGTAATATTCCCCATGAGTTTGATGACTACATAGCCTCGCCTAAAGCGAATGGCTACCGCTCACTGCATACCGCTGTTTTCGGACCGGATAACAAGGTTCTGGAAATTCAGGTGCGTACTCACACCATGCACGAAGAAGCCGAGCTGGGGGTGTGTGCTCACTGGCTGTATAAGGGCACGGATACTCAGTCTCACAGCAATTCTTATGAAGAGAAGATTGCCTGGTTACGTCAGGTACTTGAGTGGACTGAAGATCTGGGCGGCAGCGAAGAATTCTCTGACATGATCAGTGGCGATGTTACCCATGACCGGGTGTATGTATTTACACCGGACGGTCACGTGGTGGACATGCCGTCTGAATCCACACCGGTGGACTTTGCATACCGGGTGCATACCGAAGTTGGCCACCGCTGTCGGGGGCTAAAGTTAACGGAAGAATTGTTCCGCTGACCCGCCAGCTGCAAACCGGTGATCAGATCGAAATCCTGACATCCAATGTAGAGCATCCACGCCGCGACTGGTTAAACCCTAACCTGGGATACATTACCAATTCCCGTTCCCGTGCCAAAGTTCAGCACTGGTTTAAAGAGCAGGATAAAGACAAGAACGCCGCGGCTGGCAGGAAGATTATTGAGCGTGAATTCCACCGTCTGGCCATTGAGCTGGCGGAAATTAACTTTAATCAGCTGGCTGAACAGGTTAATTACAAGAACGCTGAAGATATGAATGCGGCGCTGGGTGCTGGGGATCTGCGTTTGTCGCAGATTATTAATGCCGCTCAGCAGCAGGTGGAAACCGAGCAGGCAGATGAGCAACTGGATCTGGAGCTGCCATCATTTGCGGAGCAGTCTTCAGAAACCTACGAAGGAATTAAAATCCGAGGTGTTGGCAACCTGCTGACGACCATTGCTTCCTGCTGTAAGCCGGTACCAGGTGATCCGATTATCGGATATATCACACTGGGACGTGGCGTTTCGATTCACCGGGAAGACTGTAACAACGCCTTCCAGCTGCGTCAGAATGAAGCAGAGCGCATCATTGAAGTCAGCTGGAGTGAAGAGGGCGAATCGACCTATCCGGTGGATATCTTTATCGAAGCGTTCGACCGTTCCGGCTTATTACGTGACGTGATGATGGTACTGGCTAATGAAGACATTAACGTCATTGCTGCACAGACCCGTTCTGATAAAAGAGCAACGTTGCTCAGCTGAGCCTGACCGTTGAAATTGGCCGTCTGGATTTGCTAGGACGGATAATGGATAAGATCAATCAGGTACAGAACGTCACCGACGTCCACCGTCAGCGTAACAGCGGCCTGTAAAGGCCGCTTCAGCAGGAACATTTCATGAAGCCCTATACTCTGGAAGATTTACTGTATCTGATGGGTCGCCTGCGTGATCCGGATACCGGCTGCCCCTGGGATGTGAAGCAGGACTTTGCCAGTATCGTGCCGCATACACTGGAAGAAGCCTATGAAGTGGCAGATACCATTGAGCGCAAGGACTGGCCCCATTTACAGGACGAACTGGGTGATCTGCTTTTCAGGTGGTTTTTATGCCCAGCTGGGTAAAGAACAGTCCAGTTTTGATTTTGAAGCAGTAGTCGACGGGCTTGTCACTAAACTGATACGTCGGCACCCGCACGTCTTTCCGGACGGGGACTTACGTGCAGAACGTCCTGCCGGCGAACTGTCGGATGCGGATATCAAAGCCAACTGGGAAGCTATTAAGCGTCAGGAACGTGCTGATAAACCGGTAGAGAAAGTACGTGTGCTGGATGATGTCCCGCGGGCATTGCCGGCACTGACACGGGCAGAAAAACTGACCCGCAGAGCTTCACAGGTAGGGTTTGACTGGGGTGCTGCGTTGCCGGTTCTGGATAAAATTGAAGAAGAAATTACCGAACTGCGTGAAGCTATTGCCGAAGGGAATCTGGATGAAGTTCGGGATGAGTTTGGTGACTTGCTGTTTGCCCAGGTAAATCTTGCCCGCCACTTAGGAATTAATCCTGATACCGCATTGCGAGGCTGTAATCAGAAGTTTGAACGCCGCTTCAATTATATTGAAGATCAGGTCGATGCTGGTAAAGGTGACTGGCATGCCTACACGCTGGATGAGCTGGACGAGTGGTGGGATGAGGCTAAAGCTAAAGGCCTGTAGTCCCCGGGACTGAATATTTATGAAACGACCTCCGGTTAAGTTTTTGTAATAGCAGGGCTGATTGTTCTGCTGGCAGCCTGGAATCATTTCCGGGAATCAGACCAGCGCCAGTTGCTGGTGGCGGAAGGTTTTGTGGTGAGTGCTGAGCTGGAAAGTTCGCCAGCGATTCTTATCAGTGAATCCCGTCAGCAGTTGGCGGTGCTGTATCCTGATGGTTTCGTGCGTACTGCGTTCGGTGAAGTCGCCAGCGTGGCTGTTGATATTCAGCTGAACAAGCAGCTGGAACCGGTTAACCGTCAGTTAGTGATCACCCTTAAGGGAGGTACTTCAACTGAATGGCGGGTGCATTTTAAGGATGATCAACAGCTGGAGCAGGCTAAAAATACGCTCGACAGTTTGATCTTTAACTGAACACTTCGACGCTTATCCGTCCTTTTAGCTCGTTCTTAAGCCCTATTGTGCCCATTACAGAATAGAGTAGTATCGTAATCACATGCTCGTCTGAGGAGATTACGATGAATAGTCTGCACGAAGACCTACGCGATGATGTAAGGATGCTGGGGATTGTCTGGGGAAATCATTGCCGCGCAACGTGGCGATGACTTTGTGGCTAAAATTGAACAGATCCGCCATCTGGCTAAGCAGGCAAGGGCTTCCGGGCAACCTGCTGATGAAGAGCTGCTGGACGCACTTAAACAACTTTCCGATGATGAGCTGCTGGCCGTCGCCAGAGCATTCAGTCAATTTTTAAACCTTGCGAACCTTGCCGAAGAACATCACCGGGTGCGACGCCGTTCAGGTGTGCTGGATGCCTGCCACAGTGATTCCTTTTGTGGTTTGCTGGGCAGATTGTTGCAGCAGGGGCTGAGTAAAGAAAAGATTGCAGAGCAAGTGAGCCAGCTGGATGTTGAACTGGTGCTGACTGCCCATCCTACCGAAGTAAACCGCCGTACCCTGATCCAGAAATTTGATGCGATGACGGATTGCTTAAAGCGTAATGACCGTGGAGAGTCGGTAGAGCACCGTTTGCGGGATCTGATTGCGCAGGCCTGGCACACCAATGAAATCCGTACCCAGCGACCAACCCCGGTAGATGAAGCGAAGTGGGGCTTTACGGTCATTGAAAACTCTTTATGGCATGCCGTACCGGCTTTTTACGCCGGATGGACCGACAACTGTTTGAGGCCACCGGGCATCATTTACCTTTAGATGCTGCACCGGTGCGGTTTGCTTCCTGGATGGGCGGCGACCGGGACGGTAATCCTAATGTGACCGCCGATGTTACTGAACGGGTGCTGCTGTTATCGCGCTGGATGGCAACGGACTTATACCTGAAAGATATCGAGCAGTTACGCATTGAGCTATCCATGGGGAATGTTCGGATGAGCTGCGTGCCGCTGTGGGCGATCATAAAGAACCGTACCGGGAATTACTGCGTAAGCTGCGTCAGCGTTTTCAGACCAGCCAGCAGTGTTTGCAGCAGTGTCTGCGGGGGAGCCGGTTGATCATTATGACATGATCATCACCCGTGAACTGGTAGCGGTACCGCTGCTGCTGATTGACCGTTCACTGCGAGCCTGCGGTATGGCAGTTATTGCCGATGGTTTACTGCAGGATATGTTGCGGCGGGTGGCCTGCTTTGGAATGAACCTTGTGCGTCTGGATATTCGTCAGAATTCAGACCGGCATGAACAGGTCTTCTCAGAACTCTGTGAATATTATGATCTTGGGGATTATGTCAGCTGGACAGAAGCAGAAAAGCAGGCCTGGCTGATCAGTGAGCTGGAGAATAAACGGCCGTTACTGCCTGCCCACTGGCAGCCCTCAGCCGATGTCGCAGAAGTGCTCGAAACCTTTAAGGTAGTTGCCCGTGAAGAGGCAGATGCGCTGGGCTCATATGTGATTTCAATGGCCAGCCAGCCATCGGATGTGTTGGCGGTTATCCTGCTGCTGAGAGAGCAGGGCATTACGCATAACATTCCGGTCGTGCCGCTATTTGAAACCCTGGATGATCTGGATAACGCCCGCCACTGTATTAGCCAGTTGTTAGATATTCCCTGGTATAAAGCTTATATCGATGGACACCAAGAGGTGATGATTGGCTATTCCGATTCAGCAAAGGATGCCGGTCAGCTCGCAGCCGCCTGGGGCCAGTACCGGGCACAGGAAGCGCTGACAGAACTGTGTAAGTCCCATGATGTACATCTGAAACTGTTTCATGGGCGGGGCGGTACCGTTGGCCGTGGTGGTGGTCCGAGCCATACAGCAATTCTTGCACAGCCCCGGGTCCGTGGATGGCAGCCTGAGGGTGACTGAACAGGGTGAGATGATCCGGTTTAAATTTGGTGTGCCGGAAATTGCCGAACGTAATATGGAGCTTTATACCTCTGCCACGCTGGAAGCCACATTAAATCCCCATGCGCAGCCGAAAGATGAGTGGCGGGCGCTGATGACACAACTGTCGGCAACCGGTTTGAAGCACTACCGGGAAGTGGTTCGTCATGATCCACAGTTTGTTGCTTATTTCCGGGCGGCGACACCTGAGCAGGAGCTGGCAAAATTGCCGCTGGGAAGCCGGCCTGCAAAAAGAAAGGCCGACGGTGGGGTTGAAAGCTTGCGGGCGATTCCTGGATTTTTGCCTGGACCCAGATCCGTTTAATGTTACCGGCCTGGCTGGGGAGCGATAACGCCTTACAGGATGCTGTGGATAAACAGCAGCTGCCGCTGATTAATGAAATGCGGCAGCAGTGGCCGTTTTTCGAACCTACATCGACATGCTGGAAATGGTGGTCGCCAAAGCGGATGAAAATATAGCGGCTTATTATGACAAGCGCTTAGTGTCTGATGAGTTAATGGTATTAGGTGCTGATCTGCGTTGCCGACTGGCCCATACGATCTCTTTGGTAAAACAGATTAAGGGGCAGGATGCACTGCTGGTGGAAAACCCTGTTATCCGGCAGTCGATTGATGTGCGAAATCCCTATATTGATCCGTTACATTTACTGCAGGCTGAGTTGCTCTACCGCGACAGAAATCAGCCTGATGAGCGGCTCGAACAGGCCCTGATGATTACCATGGCAGGTATCTCCGCCGGGATGAGAAATACCGGATAAACCGGTTTCAGATCAAAACTGTCGTATCCGGGCAAGATGTTAGCCTATTAGGGGTTGAACCCGGCTGCGGTTTTGACTAGCCTTGATGGCTTGTATTTGCTTTGGCAGTTTCATTACTGACAAATCAGAGCGAAGCGCCGGTGTCTGAGCAGATTTCACCGAGTTAAGCAGGGCTGGCGGTACGCGCGATTCCCGCGTGACGTGCAAAAGTACGGAAAACAGAATTTTACTCCGGTTGCCAGGGCAGCCGGAGTCCGGATTATTATAAATTGACGAGGAGCAATCCTGATATGCGTATCATTCTTTTAGGTGCCCCGGGTGCCGGTAAAGGTACTCAGGCACAATATATTTGTGACAAGTACAGCATTCCACAAATCTCAACCGGCGATATGTTACGCGCGGCGGTAAAAGCAGGTACGCCTCTGGGTATTGAAGCTAAAAGGTAATGGACGCAGGTGGTCTGGTATCTGATGACATTATCATTGGTCTGGTAAAAGAGCGCATTAAAGAAGCAGACTGTGTAAACGGTTGTCTGTTTGACGGTTTCCCACGGACCATTCCTCAGGCAGATGCCATGAAGGATGCAGGTGTTGAGATTGATGCCGTGGTTGAAATTGATGTTGCTGATGAAGAAATCATCAAGCGTATGAGCGGTCGTCGGGTTCACCCGGGTTCAGGTCGTACCTACCACGTTGTCTTTAATCCGCCTAAAGAAGAAGGTAAGGATGATGTGACCGGTGAAGAGCTGGTTCAGCGTGATGATGATCAGGAAGAAACCGTACGTCAGCGTCTGAGTGTTTATCATGAGCAGACTGCACCGCTGGTAAGCTACTACAAAGGCTGGTCTGAAGAAGCACCTGAGTCTGCACCGAAGTACAAGTATATTGCCGGTGTTGGCAGTGTTGATGATATCCGTGATGCAGTATTTGCTGCGCTGGATGCTTGATAAGACTGCTTTATGATTATGAAAAATGGGCCGGATGGCCCATTTTTTTGCCTGATTTTCACTTTTGTTGTTTAAGAGGGCTAAATTTTGAACAGCTTGAATCGCCCCTAACGCCTTTATATTAGGGAGGTTTAATTAAGAAGAAATGATTATGTGCAGAATAATGCACACTTTTTCGTGCTTTACGACTTATGTAACAGATTTTTGCGTCAGTGATAATTACTGGTTTCGCAAGCGAAAACCGAGGAAATATGCTGCTTTAAGCGGTGTTTAAACGGTCATTTAAGTTCCATAGTTTTTACCTGCCGGTCAGTTAGATGTTGTTTTTGTACTATATTTAACCGACAGCTGTGTTGCGCCTGAAAATACCTCATGTTATTAAATTGGGGTGTTTGAATAGCTCATCTTGAATAGATTTACCGTTTCAAGGCTGCACAACAATAATAAAACTGTGTTTGGACAAAACTATCGTGAGGACACTTTCAATGTTCAATAAAAATTACTGACCGCCGCTGCAGTATCTGCGGCTCTTGCATCTTCTGCATCTTTCGCTGGTACTCTGGACAGCGTTAAAGAGCGTGATTCCCTGCAGTGTGGTGTAAGCTCCGGTGTGCCTGGTTACTCTGTACCGGACGATAAAGGTACCTGGACTGGCCTGGATGTTGACGTATGCCGTGCAATTGCTGCTGCTGTTCTGGGCGATGCCAGCAAAGTTAAGTATATCCCTCTGACAGCGAAAGAGCGTTTTACCGCACTGTCTTCCGGCGAGATTGATGTTTTATCCCGTACCACTACCTGGACACTGACCCGTGACAGCCAGCTGGGTATTAACTTTGCCGGTGTAAACTATTATGACGGTCAGGGCTTCCTGGTGAAGAAAGATCTGGGCGTAAGCAGTGTTAAAGAACTGGACGGTGCAACCATCTGTATCCAGTCCGGTACTACTACTGAGCTGAACACTGCTGACTACTTCAACGCGAACGGTCTGGCACATACGCCGGTAACTTTCGATACTAACGATCAGGCAGCAACTGCATTCGATACTGGCCGTTGTGATGCCTTCACAACTGACTTGTCTCAGGCTTTCGCACTGCGTTCACGCATGGGTGATCCAAACTCTGTTGTAGCGCTGCCGGAAGTAATTTCCAAAGAGCCTCTGGGGCCATCTGTTAAGCAGGCTGATGACCAGTGGTTCAACATGGTTAAGTGGTCTCTGAATGCCATGATCAACGCAGAAGAACTGGGTGTTACTTCTGAAAACGTTGATGACATGAAAGCAAACAGCAAAAACCCAAGCATCCAGCGTCTGCTGGGCGGTTCTGAAGGTCTGTCCAAAGGTCTGGGTGTAGATGATGACTGGGCATACCGCATCGTGAAGCAGGTAGGTAACTACGGCGAGTCTTTCGAGCGTAACCTGGGTGCAAGCTCTCCACTGGGCATTGATCGTGGTATCAACGCACTGTGGAACCAGGGCGGTTTCCTGTACGCGCCACCAATCCGCTAATTTAAATCATTAGCTGAAACCCCGGCAGATCTTTGGTCTGCCGGGGTCATCTTATCAAATAAACCGTCTGATACTCAGATAAGTCGCCGTCTGCAGCACTTGTCGCAGTGGCTATCAGATGAGCGGAGATTTTATATGCCTACCGATCTATCTCGCAGCGCGCCTGTGAGAGAAAACTCGTTTTTGGAATGATCCGGCTAAACGAGCAATTCTTTTCCAGGTTCTTCTCATTGGCGCAATCCTTCTCTTTGCCGGATTTCTGATTTCCAATACGCTTAACAACCTTGAACAACGTGGTATCACCACCGGTTTTGGCTTCCTGTCTCAGAAAGCCGGTTTCGGTATTCCACTGACTCTCATCGAGTATAATGAAGCATCTACTTACGGAGCGACTTTCTGGGTCGGTCTGTTAAATACCCTGTTAGTGTCTGTTTTAGGCATTATCGCGGCGACAATCCTTGGTTTTATCATGGGTGTGGCGCGTCTGTCTGATAACTGGTTAATTGCTAAGTTATCGTCGGTGTATATCGAAGTATTCCGTAATATTCCTTTGCTGTTACAGATTTTCTTCTGGTACTTTGCCGTGCTGCGTACATTGCCGTCGCCGCGTCAGAGTATTGAGTTTATGGGTAGCTTCCTGAATATCAGGGGCCTTTCAATGCCTGCTCCGGTCGCGGAGAGTGGTTTCAGCCTGGTAGTGGGCGCTTTCGTAGTTGGGATTGTTCTGACCTTTGTTATGACGCGCTGGGCGCACAAACGCCAGGATGAGACCGGACAGATCTTCCCAACCTTCTGGGCAGGTATTGGTCTGATTGTTGGTTTGCCGCTGGTGGTATTCCTGTTTGCCGGTATGCCGATGCATCTGGATTACCCTGTGCTGAAGGGCTTTAACTTCCGCGGCGGTATGACCCTGATTCCGGAGCTGGTGGCTCTGTGGTTAGCACTGACCATCTATACGGCTGCATTTATCGCAGAGACAGTACGTGCCGGTATTCTTGCGGTGCCTAAAGGGCAGCTTGAAGCGGCATTCGCGCTGGGATTGCCAAAAGTACGTACCCTGCGCCTGATCGTAATCCCTCAGGCGATGCGGGTAATCATTCCGCCGCTGACCAGTCAGTACCTGAACCTGGCGAAGAACTCTTCGCTGGCAGCTGCGGTTGCCTATCCGGATCTTGTGGCGGTATTTGCCGGTACCACACTGAACCAGACAGGACAGGCGGTTGAGATTATGTCGATGACCATGGCAGTTTATCTGACCATGAGTATTCTGACGTCTCTCTTCATGAACTGGTACAACAAGCGCATGTCGCTGATTGAACGATAGGAGGCGGGCTGATGATTAATGAACAACAACCTACTCTGCCCGCACCGGCGAGTACCATTGGCCTGGTAGGCTGGCTGCGCACCAATCTGTTCAACACTCCGCTGAACAGTATTGCAACGATTGTCATGCTTTACCTGTGTTATATCTGGCTGACGCCGATATTTGACTGGGTTTTCATCAGTGCTGACTGGACCGGTACAAGCCGGGAAAGCTGCACCAGTGGCGGTGCATGCTGGGTATTTATCACCCAGCGGATAGACCAGTTTATGTATGGTTTCTATCCGTCAGAAGAAACCTGGCGTCTGGATCTGACCTTCCTGGTCTTTGTTGCCCTGATTGCCTGGCTGGTATGGCCAAACCTGCCTAAGAAAGGTCTGGTTGCGGCATTTACCCTGCTGGTATTCCCGTTCATCGCGTTTGTGCTGCTGAGCGGTGGTTACTTTGGTCTGGAACACGTTGAAACCCATAAGTGGGGCGGCCTGAGCCTGACACTGGTACTGGCTGTCGTCGGTATTGTTGCCGCATTGCCGCTGGGTATCCTGCTGGCACTGGGACGCCGTTCTGAAATGCCGATTGTTCGCGCTATGTCGGTGGCTTATATCGAAATCTGGCGGGGCGTTCCGCTGATCACCGTACTGTTCATGGCATCGGTAATGCTGCCTCTGTTCTTACCTGAGGATATGCACTTCGATAAGCTGCTGCGGGCCCTGATCGGTATCACCATGTTCCAGACTGCTTATATGGCAGAGGTTATCCGTGGTGGTCTTCAGGCAATCCCGAAAGGTCAGTATGAAGCTGCGGATGCACTGGGTCTGGGTTACTGGCAGAAGATGGTAATGATCATTCTTCCACAGGCTCTGAAACTGATGATTCCGGGTGTTGTAAACACCTTTATTGCACTGTTTAAAGATACCAGTCTGGTATTGATTATCGGTCTGTTTGACCTGCTGGCAATTGTGCAGGCTGCGCAGAACGATCCTAAGTGGATTGGTTATGCAACGGAAGGTTATGTGTTTGTTGCCTTCGTATTCTGGATTTTCTGTTTCGGCATGTCCCGTTACAGCCAGCATTTAGAAAGACTGTTGCATACCGGTCACGGAAATCGAGCCTGATTCTGGAGTAAGAATAATGAGTGAAGTAAATAAGCAAGAAGACCAGTTGATGGTTCAGATCCGTAACATGAATAAATGGTATGGTGATTTCCATGTACTGAAGAATATAAATCTGGATGTGCGACGCGGCGAAAAATCGTTATCTGTGGCCCTTCAGGTTCCGGTAAATCAACCATGATCCGCTGCATCAACCATCTTGAAGAGCATCAGGAAGGGGATATCTTTGTTAACGGCATCGAGCTGGCTTCGGATATCAAAAGATCGATGCGATCCGTAAAGATGTGGGCATGGTGTTCCAGCACTTTAACCTGTTTCCGCACCTGACCGTGCTTGAGAACTGTGTACTGGCTCCTATCTGGGTGAAGAAGGTTCCGCGTAAGGAAGCAGAAGCGTTAGCGATGCAGTACCTGGAGCGGGTTAAAATTCCTGAGCAGGCGCTGAAGTATCCGGGTCAGCTGTCCGGTGGTCAGCAGCAGCGTGTAGCGATTGCACGTTCACTGTGTATGAACCCTGATGTCATGCTGTTTGATGAGCCGACGTCCGCACTTGACCCTGAGATGATTAAGGAAGTACTGGATGTAATGATCGAGCTGGCACACGAAGGTATGACCATGTTGTGTGTAACACACGAGATGGGCTTCGCGAAAACGGTTGCCGACCGGGTTATCTTCATGGATGGCGGTCAGATTATCGAAGAAAATGAACCACAGGAATTCTTCAACAATCCGCAGCATGAACGTACCCAGCTGTTCTTAAGTCAGATTCTGAATCACTGATCAGATGATCTGAAATCAGAAACGGGCCGTATGGCCCGTTTTTATGCCCGGAATTTGATGTCGGTCGGCTGTGTTGTCACCGTAATTCTGGGATAATGCCGCCTGAATTACTGATTGTTTAGGAAGATCAATGCCACAGCAAAAACTCGCTGTTGTTCTGGTGAATCTGGGAACGCCGGATGCACCCACCCCGGGGCCGTTCGCCGCTATCTGAAAGAATTCTTATCTGATGCCCGGGTTGTTGAAGGTAAGGGTATAAGACGGCTGTTCTGGCTCGCGGTACTGAATTTTATAATTCTTAATATCCGGCCTAAAAAGTGGCGAAGCTCTATGCCAGTATCTGGGATGAGGATTCCCCGTTACGTAAAATTCTTAACCAGCAGGTGGCGGGTTTAAGCGTCCGGTTACAGAATGCATTTCCGGCGGCCAATGTTCAGGTGTTTCCGGCAATGACCTATGGTTCGCCTGGCTTGCAGCAACGCCTGGCGGATCTGTCGGCAGCTGGCTATGAGAAAGTGCTGATTATTCCGTTATATCCCCAGTATTCTGCGACGACCACTGCGCCTGTGTATGATCAGGTGCAGGCATTCCAGCGAAAGCAGCGTAATGTTATGGATATCCGGATTGTGAAGGAGTATCACGACCATCCACTGTACATCAGTGCGCTGGCAGATGGCGTAACGAGCTTTTGGCAGGAAAATGGCCGCAGCGAAAAACTGATTCTTTCTTATCACGGTATTCCGCAGGAATATGCGGATAAAGGTGACCCGTATGCAGTGCAGTGTCAGCAGACCTCCGCTTTACTGGCCGCTAAACTGGGATTGCAGGAAGGTAAGTGGCAGCAGACCTTCCAGTCCCGTTTCGGGCCGATGGAGTGGTTGCAGCCTTATACTGATAAAACCCTGGAGTCGCTTGGTAAGTCCGGCTGTGAATCGGTGGATATCATGTGTCCGGCGTTTGCTGCAGATTGCCTTGAGACCCTTGAGGAAATCACCGTAGAAAACTGTGAAGTTTTTCGCGAAGCCGGTGGTAAGCAATATCAGTATATTCCTGCACTGAATGCCTCACCGATGATGATTGATTTACTGGCTGCGCTGACGGAAGCGCAGGCAAATGACTGGCTACAGGCGGAGAAGAACCATGCAGCTTGATTATATTTTTGGTATTCACGCCGTCACCACTGCATTACAGCGTGATGCAAAGCGTTGCCGTGAACTGCTGGTTCAGAAAGGGCGACAGGATGATAAGGTGCAGAAAATCCTGCATTTGGCGCAAAAGAACGGGCTGAAGTGTACTCAGGTCCAGCGTAAGCAGTTGGACGAGCTGGCCGGCGATGGTGTTCATCAGGGCGTTGTGCTGGGGTGTGAACTGGTACAGGCAAAGAACGAACAGTTTCTGCAGGCGTTGCTTGACCGTACTGAAGAGCCTGCTTTTCTGTTGGTGCTGGATGGCGTAACAGACCCGCATAATCTGGGAGCATGTCTGCGTACTGCCGATGCAGCCGGTGTACATGCGGTAATTGCGCCTAAAGATAAGTCTGCACCATTGAATGCGACGGTCAGTAAAGTGGCCTGTGGTGCTGCTGATGCTGTCCCTTATGTACAGGTGACTAATCTGGCGCGAACTTTAAAAGATCTTCAGCAGCGGGGTATCTGGATTACCGGAACTGCCGGTGAGGCAGAAGTGATGGTATATGACGCTGACCTCAAAGGTCCGATGGCGCTGGTGATGGGCGCTGAGGGTAAAGGGTTGCGTCGCTTAACCCGGGAGCATTGCGATCATCTGATTAAAATCCCGATGGCCGGTGAGGTCAGTAGTCTGAATGTTTCCGTTGCGACAGGCGTATGCTTGTTCGAGGCAGTACGTCAGCGGCGATAATCAACCCTGTATCGCTAACAAAGAATGCCGGATAAATATCCGGCATTTTGTCTTCTTTTCTTTATTAAACGGCAGCCTGTTCTTCCCGGGCAGCAAGCCAGTCCATCACTTCTTCAGTATGTCGGGCAATCATGGCCTCTTCGTTGGTAGCAATGACCCGGACGCTGACAGTACTGTCTGACGTGCTTATGCTGGCCATGTTATTACTGTTTGCCAGGTCATTTATTTTAATGCCAAGCCAGGCGCTGCGCTGACAAATCTGTTCGCGTATGTAGCTATCGTTCTCTCCGACACCGCCGGTAAACACCAGTTGCTGAAGCCCACCTAATGCTGCACTTAAGCGGCCAATTTCAAGTGCTGCACGGTAGCAGAACATATCAATGGCTTCCTGGGCATGGGGATTATCACTGTGCCGCAGGGTTAGCATATCGGCGCTCTCTCCGGATACTCCCAGCCAGCCACTTTGCTGATAAAGTACATTTTCCAGCTGGTCGTTATCTAACTGGTAGTGACGCTGTAAAAACAGTAAAACACCGGGATCAATGGTACCGCACCTAGTGCCCATTGGCAGACCTTCTACAGCGGTAAAGCCCATGCTGGAAGCGACTGATTTACCGTCTTTGATGGCACACATGCTGGCACCGGCACCGAGATGGCAAACGATGGTATTGGCCTGCTTGTCCGGCTCAGGCAGCTCTTCCAGTTTATGATTAATGAATTCATAAGACAGGCCGTGAAAACCGTATTTATGGATACCTGCTTCGCTGTATTCCCGGGAATGGCGTAATACTTTTCTTCCGGTGCGTGGCCATGGTGGAACATTGTATCGAAGCTGGCTACCTGAATAGCGGAGGGGACCAGCTGCTGGCAGACTTCAATCAGTTTCAGGTTGTAAGGCTGATGCAGAGGTGCCAGAGGAATCAGCTGTTCCAGCTCTTCCATTACCTCGTCGGTGACCAGTACCGGTGCGGTAAAGGTTTCTCCACCGTGAACGACCCGGTGGCCAAATGCGCTGATTTCGCCATCCAGAAACTGAGCATCAATCCATTCCATGACGTACTTAAGGCAAGCCTGGTGGCGCTCTTCCCGGGGATGTCTGACAGTGGTAAGTCGTTTTTCTCAACGCTGGCTTCGCGGCCAAAGGCCTTGTCACGGCGGATCAGCACCTGGGCTTTTTCGAGAATATTGCTGAACCGGAACCGGTACAGGCATTCATCGTGGTCAGCATAACGAATAAAAGGGCGCATTTGAGGCTGGAGGAGCCACCGTTAACGGTAAGAATTAAACTCATGAGTTTGTCAGAATCTCTCTTAGGGATTGTTGCGAATGTTGTACGATCAGTGAGGCCAGCGCGCAGGAAGTCAGGCGGGCTTCGCTGCCGTCAGCACGGCTGTTCAGTATGACGGGGACGCTGGCGCCCAGTAACAGTCCCGCTGAGCGGGCATCGGCCAGGTAGATCAGTTGTTTTGCCAGCATATTAGCGGCTTCCTGGTCCGGGGCGAGCAGGATGTCTGCATCACCGCTCACGGGGATTGAATGTGTTTATCCCGTGCAGCCTGCAGGAGATGGCATTATCGAAAGCCAGTGGGCCGTCAATAATGGCATTCTGAATTTGCTGGCGGTCTGCCATTTTGCATAAAGCTGCTGCGTCCAGCGTGCTGGGCATTGCCGGCTTCACCTTTTCAACGGCAGCCAGAACAGCAGCTTTCGGGCTGGAAATGCCCAGTGCCCGGCAAAAGTCGATGGCATTTTGCAGGATGTCAGCTTTGGCCATCAGGTCAGGTGTGACGTTAATGGCAGCATCTGTAATCACCAGCGGTTTATGGTAACGGGGATATCCAGTAAAAGACGTGGCTTAGACGGCGTTCCGTTCTCAAGCCTGATGCTTTATTTAAAATGGCGCTAAGCAGCTCTGCCGTTGCCAGATCACCTTTCATCAGTGCCTGAACGTCACCGGTTTTGGCAAGTTCCACGGCCTTTTCAGCGGCCGCGTGGCTGTGCGGTGTATCGATGATCCGGTAATGATCAACAGGACGCTTCAGCTGTTCAGCCTGGGCCTGTATACGGGCCGCCGGTCCCACCAGTATTGGTGTGATAATTCCCTGTTCTGCAGCATCCAGTGCACCGCTCAGACCGTTGGGTTCTACCGGATGAACGATCGCTGTTATTACAGGTGGATGCTGTTTTGACTGGCTGATTATGTCATCAAGGCGGGAGGGCATCATCGTAGCCGTTCTCTGCTCGGTTAAATCGTTGGCTGTATTTTGCGCTGCTCTATGTTGCACTGCAATATAAAAGCCTCCGATTTTGGGTAACTGCGCTTAAGAGTGATTGTTTATTGATGTGCGACAAAAGTTGAATACGCAAAAGCGGGAATGTCCGGCAGCGCTGTGCCGGACAGGCAGGGATCAGGCTGTCTTAAGTTTTTCCTGATAGGGTGGCCAGCCCATGGGTTTGCCGCCCAGCAGATGCAGGTGGATGTGATAGACCGTCTGTCCGCCGTCTTCATTACAGTTAAATACCGTACGGTAGCCGTCATCTGCAAATCCTGCCTGCTTAGCAATTTTTGCAGCGGTGGCGACCATGTGACCCACCAGTTCGCAGTCCTGGGCTTCAATATCGTTGATGGTTGCGATGTGTTTACGGGGAATGATCAGTACGTGGGTAGGTGCTTCAGGATTAATGTCGTTGAATGCAATTACCTTATCGTCTTCATAAACGATCTGGGCGGGGATTTCCTGATTAAGGATTTTACAGAAAAGGCAGTCCATGGTGCTTCCTTAAATAGTGTCTCGTTGGCTATGTTGATGATACTAATCGCGGCGGCGCGAATTAGCCAGCAGACATATAAGAGCCAGCGCCTGATAAACAGGCGCTGTGACAGGTTATTCAGCCATTGCCGGCTCCGGTTGTGGCGGACAGTGATAGCTTTTATGGACATTCCCTTCAGGGGTAACGGATTCGAGGTGTATATCAAACCCCAGAGTACGTGAAGGTGTTTCATAACCTCCTGAGTGGAGTCTCCCATTGGTTGTCCGTTGTGTATGTAGTGGCGCAGTGTCAGGGATCGGTCTCCGCGAACATTCACGTTATATACCTGAATATTGGGTTCCCGGTTACCGATATTGTACTGAGCAGCCAGATTTTCACGGACTCTCTGATAGCCGCTGCTGTTGTGGATAGCGCTGACCTGCAAGGTATTGCTGCGGCTGTCATCGTCGATAGTGAATAATTTAAGTTCGCGAATCATGTTGGGTGACAGGAACTGCAGGATAAAGCTTTCATCCTTATAGTTGCGCATGGCGTCCTGAATGGTGTCGTTCCAATCACTGCCGGCAATGTCTGGGAACCATTCCCTGTCTTCATCTGTTGGGTTTTCACAGATCCGGCGAATGTCCTGCATCATCCCGTAGCCCAGTGCATAAGGGTTTATGCCACTGAAGTAGGGGGCATCAAGGGGGCTGAAACACCACGCTGGTATGAGAGTGGAGGAATTCCATGATGAAACCGTCTGTTACCAGGCCTTCATCGTGGAGGTGATGCAGAATGGTGTAATGCCAGAAACAGGCCCAGCCTTCGTTCATCACCTGGGTCTGACGCTGTGGGTAAAAATACTGGGCAATCTTACGGACGATACGTACCAGCTCCCGCTGCCAGGATTCAAGTAATGGTGCATTTTTTCAACAAAGTAAAGTAAGTTTTCTTCAGGGTCGCTGGGGAAGCGAACCTCTTTAACAACTTCTTCTTCGTCTTTTTGGGGATGGTATTCCAGAGCTGGTTAATATGACGCTGGACGTATTCTTCACGCTCTGCCTGACGGGCTTTTTCTTCATCAGGCGTAATTGGCTGAGGACGCTGGTAGCGATTGACGCCGTAGTTCATTAACGCGTGGCAGGCATCAAGTATTTGTTCGACAGCTTCCAGACCGTGCCGCTCTTCACACTTGGCAATGTAGTTTTTGCGAATAACAGATAATCGATAATGGCAGAGGCATCTGTCCAGGTCCGGAACAGGTAGTTGCCTTTGAAGAACGAGTTATGACCGTAGCAAGCGTGGGCAATAACCAGTGCCTGCATGGTCATGGTGTTTTCTTCCATGAGGTAGGATATACACGGGTCTGAATTGATCACAATCTCATAGGCAAGGCCCATCTGGCCGCGCCGGTACTGCTGTTCTGTGGAAACGAACTGTTTGCCGTATGACCAGTGGTTGTAGTTCAGCGGCATCCCGACTGATGAATATGCATCCATCATCTGTTCTGAGGTGATGACTTCTATCTGGTTAGGGTACGTATCCAGCCCGTAGTGTTTAGCCACCCGGGCGATTTCAGTATCGTATTTCTGGATCAGTTCGAATGTCCATTCTGACCCGGTAGAAATCGGCTCGCGCTTCTTCATATTAGGTCACTCCTTTTTCGAACAGTTTACGGAAGACCGGATAGATATCTGCCGCTTCTGTAATGTTATGCATGGCAAAACTTTCTTCGAACTGCTCCTGTATCTGCTGGTATTCCAGCCAGAGGTTTTGGGGTGGGCCTGTGGTGATTTCTATATAGGCGAAATACTGGGTAAGTGGCAGGATTTGTTCCTGCAGTACCTGACGGCAAATATGTGAATCGCCATCCCAGTTGTCGCCGTCTGAAGCCTGGGCTACATAGATGTTCCAGTCATTGCTTGGGTAGCGGTCGCGGATAATGTCTGCAGACAGGTTCAGTGCACTGGAGACAATGGTACCGCCGGTTTCGCGGGAATAGAAAAACTCCTGTTCATCCACTTCCTTGGCATGGGTGTGATGTCGTACAAATACCAGTTCAATCTGCTTGTAGTTCCGGTTAAGAAACAGGTAAAGGAGAATGAAAAACGTTTGGCGATGTCTTTTATCGATTGGGTCATAGAGCCTGACACGTCCATGATGCAGAGCATCATCGCTTTACTGCTGGGAACAGGGGTGCGTATCAGGTTGTTATATTTAAGATCAAACTCATCGATAAACGGCATGCGTTTAATGCGTTTTTGCAGGGCTTCGATTTGAGCCTCGATATCGCTTATTTTCAGGGCTGCTTCGTCATCGGGCAGCATAGTTTGCAGCTGCGCCAGTTCTTTTTCAGTACTCTTATTTCCCGGCGTTCCTTGCCGGATAAAGCAATACGGCGTGCCTGAGCCGAACGCAGAGAGCGGACAACGTTAAGCTTGTCCGGGGAGCCGACATTGGTGAATCCTGCCCGGCGGGTTTCAAAGCTGGTGGCATCACGCAACTGTTTTTGATCATGTAGGGCAGCTCTAGATCTTCAAACATGAAGTCGAGAAACTCTTCCTGATTGATCTGGAAGGTGAAGTCGTCTTCACCTTCCCCTGGTTGCTGGCGGAGCCTTCACCGGCACCGCCGCCTCCGCCACCTTGTGGGCGTTCGATTTCATCCCCGACAACAAATTCTTTGTTGCCCGGGAATACCCGTTGCCTGAAACCACCGTCACCGTGATGAAACACCGGTTCAGAGACATCTTTATTCGGAATAGATATTTCACTGCCCTGGTTGATGTCGGTGATGCTGCGGCTGTTTACCGCTTCTTCCACTGAACGCTTAATATGCGCTTTGTACCGCCGTAAAAGCGCTGGCGATTCACGGTACTCTTCTTCTTCGCGTTGAGGCGACGGTCAATGATATAACTCATACTCGTCCTCCAGCTGTTTTCAGGGGCAGTTACTGCGATTTTCTGACCCGTATATACCATTCAGACAACAAGCGAACCTGTTTCTCTGTATAACCCCGTTCGGTCATACGTTTCACGAACTCGCTGTGTTTCTTCTGGTCTTCGCTGGATGCCTTCGGATTGAAGGAAATGACCGGCAACAGATCTTCTGTATTAGAGAACATTTTCTTCTCGATGACCGTACGCATTTTTCGTAGCTGTTCCAGGCCGGGTTCTTGCCTTTGTTGTCAGCCCGGGCGCGGAGCACGAAATTGACGATTTCATGGCGGAAGTCTTTCGGATTACTGATACCGGCCGGCTTCTCGATTTTTCAAGCTCTTCGCTGATCGCTACCCGGTTAAGAATATCGCCGGTTTCCGGATCTCTGTATTCCTGATCCTGAATCCAGAAGTCGGCGTAGGTAACATAACGGTCGAAGATGTTCTGGCCGTATTCTGAATAGGATTCAAGATAAGCGGTCTGGATTTCTTTACCCAGGAATTCGATATATTTCGGTGCAATATATTCTTTCAGAAAGCCAATCAGGCGTTCCTGTACTTCAGCCGGGAATTGCTGTTGTTCAATTTGCTGTTCCAGTACATACATCAGGTGTACGGGGTTAGCGGCAATTTCCACAGGATCGAAGTTAAATACCTTGGACAGAATCTTAAAGGCAAAACGGGTTGATAAACCTTCCATGCCTTCATCCACACCGGCAGAGTCTTTATATTCCTGCAGGGATTTAGCTTTCGGATCAGTATCTTTCAGGTTTTCACCGTCATAAATACGCATCTTCGAGAATGTATTGGAGTTTTCCGGTTCTTTTATCCGTGACAGTACTGAGAACTGTGCCAGCATATGCAATGTATCCGGTGCACACGGAGCATTACGTAACGAGCTGTGTTCCAGCAGTTTCTGATAAATATGGATCTCTTCAGAGACACGCATGCAATAAGGCACTTTGACGATATATACCCGGTCAATGAATGCCTCATTGGTTTTGTTGTTTTTAAAGCTCTGCCATTCTGACTCGTTAGAGTGTGCCAGCAGTATGCCTTCGAACGGGATGGATGCCATCCCCTCTGTACTGTTGTAGTTACCTTCCTGTGTGGCTGTCAGTAACGGGTGCAGTACTTTAATCGGTGCCTTAAACATCTCAACGAATTCCATCATACCCTGGTTGGCATGACACAGTGCGCCGGAGAAGCTGTAAGCATCGGGATCGTGCTGTGGATATTCTTCCAGCATCCGGATATCTACTTTACCCACAAGGCTGGAAATATCCTGGTTGTTCTCGTCACCGGGTTCCGTTTTGGCGATGGCAATCTGATTCAGGATCGACGGATACAGTTTAACTACTTTGAACTGGCTGATATCACCGCCAAATTCGTTCAGGCGCTTCACTGCCCAGGGGACATCAGGCCTTTCAGATAGCGGCGGGGATACCGTACTCTTCTTCAAGAATATCGGCGTCTTCAGCCGGGTTGAAAAGCCCCAGCGGTGACTCGTTGATCGGAGAGCCTTTGATCGCATAGAACGGAATATGCTCCATTAATGCTTTCAGACGTTCTGCCAGTGAAGATTTACCGCCACCTACCGGGCCAAGCAGGTACAGAATCTGTTTACGTTCTTCCAGGCCCTGCGCCGCATGTTTGAAGTAAGAAACAATCTGTTCGATGGCATCTTCCATGCCGTAGAACTCATCGAAAGAAGGGTAGCGCTGGATCAGTTTGTTAGAGAAGATCCGGCTTAATCTTGGGTCCAGTGATGTATCAATCAGTTCAGGCTCGCCGATGGCATCCAGGATACGTTCTGCAGCACTGGCGTAGGCCATCGGATCTTCTTTACAGATGTCCAGGTACTCTTGCAGGGTGTATTCCTGTTCTTGCGTGGCATCAAAGCGTGCTTTGTATTGTTCAAAAATATTCATGTCCCACCTTCCTTAAACGTGAATTAAATTGTCTTACTTAAGGACTCATAACGCTTTTCTCGGTCAACCTTTATTAATCAGTGTAGTTCAAGATTGCTCTTCCCTGACGAAATTTTCCTCATTTTGTGTTGAATCAACTATTTGATTTTTAATCAGATCCTCTTTAACAGCCCGCATGAAACGGGCGGCTTCGCCTCCGGTTGCTGCACGGTGATCGAAGGTCAGGAGAGAGGCAGAGTGGGTTGCATTTCGAGCTCATCCTGAGCATTTACGCAGGCCGTCATGTAGATAGCGCCGGCACCGAGAATGGCAACTGTTGGCGGTACGACAATCGGGTTTGCATAGCGTCCGGCAATGGTTCCGAAGTTGGAAAGGGTAATCGTGTTACCGGTCAGTTCAGCGGGTGGAATGGTCCGGTTGATGACATCCTTACGCAGGTTATCAAGGCCCTGTCGCAGGTCATTCAGATCTCTGTTGCCGATATCTCTCATGACAGGCACAAACAGCCCCTGTTCAGTATCAACCGCCACGCCGAGATGAATCTTGCTGTGCAACCGTCTGGCCAGCCGGGGCCATCAAACCATGCGTTGAGTGAAGGTTCAGCGCGGCAACCGGCGGCAATGGCATGCATCAGCCGCATGGTTATATCCTGCTTACCCTCCCAGGCACTGATATTAACGTCATCGTTCAGGGTAACGGGCACCACTTCAGCCTGCGCACGGGCCATGTTTTTGGCCATTTGTTTACGTACGCCACGAAGCGGTTCAGCTTTACCGTGTAACTGATCAAGGTGGGCCGCATGCTCAATGTCCTCGGAGTTATATGCCCGTCGTGTCCGCTTCCCTGCAGCTGATTGATATCCACCCCCAGACGCTGTGCAAGTGCTCTGACCGCCGGGGTCATTTGTGGCTGGTGGTTTTGTGTGCTGGGGCTGCACCAATATAAAAATGATCATCTGTGCTGCTGGCTTCCTGAGTGAGTTTGCCGACGACGGTACCGCTGTCGGCATCTTCTTCGCCGGCGAACTCGATCAGGGGTTCCCCGGTATGGATAGTGTCGCCGGCGGCACCAAACAGATGGGCGATGGTACCGTCCTGAGGGAAGGGATCTCGATGATTGCTTTTGCCGTTTCGACCGAGACGAGTACCTGGTCGGTTTTGACGGTATCACCTTCCTGTATGAGCCATTCCAGAATTTCGGCTTCCGGTAAGCCTTCGCCTAGATCCGGTAATTTGAAATACTTCATGCGAACTCCAGTGTTGTCTGAACTGCTGCTAGAATGTCGGCCGTGTTGGGCATATATTGCTGCTCAAGCTTGTAGTAAGGCATGACGGTGTCGTAACCGGTCACACGCTGTACCGGTGCTTTGAGGCTGAGCAGGGCTCTTTCTGCAATGGTGGCAGAAATTTCAGCGCCGACTGCGCAGCTTTGGGGCTTCGTGGATAATCACACACCGGCCGGTTTTAGCCACAGAAGAGAGAATGGTGTCGTGATCCAGCGGATTCATACAGGCAACATCGATGACTTCACATTCGATGTTCTGTTCTTTAAGGGTGTCAGCTGCTTCAAGGGTTTCTTTAATCATGGCGCCCCAGCTCACCAGAGTGATGTCGTTACCTTCCCGGAGGGTGAAGCAGGTATCCAGTGGCAAGGCCTGGCCATTATCTTCTACGGGCTGTGCACTGAGCCGGTAGATTCGCTTGGGCTCAAGAAAAACTACCGGGTCAGGATTGCGGATTGCTGCCAGCAGGAGGCCGTATGCACGGGCGGGGATGAAGGGATCACAACCCTGATGCCCGGAATATGCGCCAGCAGTGCCTCTGTGCTTTCTGAATGATGCTCCGGAGCGTGAATACCACCACCGAAAGGCGCGCGGATGACCATCGGGCAACTGAGGCGTCCCCGGGTGCGGTTACGCATCCGTGCACCATGGCAGATCAGTTGCTCCATGGTTGGGAAGATGAATCCCATGAACTGAATTTCAGCAACCGGTTTTAATCCCTGAGTAGCCATACCGATGCTCACGCCGGCAATCATGTTTTCTGCAAGAGGTGTATCGAGTACCCGTTTTAGTCCAAATGCTTCACGAAGGCCTACCGTGGCCCGGAAGACACCGCCGTTAGTACCAACGTCTTCTCCCAGTACGATAACGGTTTCGTCTTTTGCATTTCAGACATCAGTGCCAGGTTGACGGCTTCTACCATGGTAACGTTATGGATTTCATGACTCATGATGTGATCCTCCCGTCATCGCTTTAATGGTTGCGCTGGTACGTTGTTCCTGAAGTGCTTTAGGCAGTTCTGCATAGAGGTAATCAAAGATGCTTTCTACCGGCTGGGTATCCATGTTCAGATACGTATCAACCTGATCCTGAATGATTTGCTGAACTTCATTCAGCCAGGCCTGTTCCTGAACTTCGTCCCACCATCCGTTCGCAACCAGATAGTTCTGTAAGCGTTTAACCGGTTCTTTTGCCAGGCTGCTTTGAGCTCATCGTTGTGACGGTATCGGGTCGCATCATCAGCGGTTGTATGATCGCTCAGCCGATAACTGATGGCTTCAATAAGCGTGGCGCCTTTACCGTCGCGGGCATGCTTCAGTGCATCTGCCATTGCTTCGTGAATGGCGATGACATCATTACCGTCAATTTGCTCACACCGGATGCCTGCCCCGAGACCTTTTTGTGCCAGTGTTTCAGCGCCGCACTGAATGCTTCTGGGTACAGAAATAGCCCACTGATTGTTATTTACGAAAAACACCACCGGTAATTGCCAGGCACCTGCAAGGTTAAGGGCTTCCATAAAGTCGCCTTTAGAGGTAGCGCCGTCACCACAAAAGGTGACCGCGACGCGTTTTTCTCCGCGAATTTTGAATGCGGTTGCTACCCCTGTGGCATGCAGGCTTTGAGTGGCAATCGGAACCGCGTTGGGAAAATCTTCTCCGTAGCCGGGAGAAGCACTGCCCCGCTCATCACCGCCCCAGTAGTTAAGAATGTCGAGTATCTCTGCACCACGGATTATTTGCAGAGAGTGATTGCGGTAATAGGGGACCAGTACGTCGCCCTGCTGCATGAGTTCTCCGCTGACCGCATCCATGGCCTCTGCGCCCAGCATTGAAGGGTAGGTCCCCATCTGTCCTGTGCGCTGCAGAGCAATGATTTTAGTGTCAAGTTGCCGTGCGAGTACCATATTGCGGTAGTAGCTTTGCAGGGTTTCGGGCTGTCTGGCCCAGCCAGGCAGTTCTGCTACCGGGGTGCCCTGTTCGTCCAGAAAACGGCGAAACTGTATCTCGCCCTGATATACCTGTGTCATCTGCTGCACTCCTGTAGGGTTTCAGGCTGCCTGAAAGTGACCCGAATCTGCCTGTTGAATAATCTCTGATGCACGCTGATCCGCTACATCACTGATAACCTGATTGCTTTGTCTGGCCTCCATGTACAGGTCTGATAACGTGTCAAAAATTCCGGCTATTTTGGATTCGATGGCAACGTCAGACTGCTGTTGATAACGCATGGCAACAAACATCAAACCACCGGCATTAATGACGTAGTCCGGTGCGTACAGTATGTTTCGCTGCTTTAATTGCAGGCCTGTTTCAGGTGTCTCTAACTGGTTGTTTGCAGAGCCGGCAATGCTGTTACAGCGTAACCGGGGTAGGGTATCGGCATTGATTACTGCTCCCAGTCCACATGGACTGAATACGTCGCAATTCACATCGTAGATCTCTTCAGGCCTGCAAATTGCTGCATTGAGTTGTTGCCTGGCCTGCAGCATCTTGTTGTCATCAATATCTGTAACGGTCAGATGGGCACCGGCCTGATGAAGCCGGTAAGCCAGATTAAGGCCAACATGACCAAGGCCCTGGATGGCGATGTGTCTTCCTTTCAGAGAGTCACTTCCGGTGGTGTATTGCAGATTTGCCCGGATACCGGCAAAGACGCCTCTGGCGGTTGCGGGAGAAGGGTCTCCCATATGTTGTGTGCATGATACATAGGATGTCTGAGTGGCGATGTCATCCATGTCATCCACCAGAGTACCGCTGTCCATGGCGGTAATATACTGACCGCTGAGGCTGTCAATGGCGTGGCCAAAGCTGCGCATCAGAGCATGCCGGTCTTTAAGGTTGCCCGGTCGGATGATAACGGCTTTGCCGCCACCAAATGGCAGCCCGGCTAAAGCTGCCTTATAGCTCATACCTTTTGCCAGCCGGATAGCATCCGTGATGGCATCATCGTCTGTACCGTAGGGAATAAACCGGCAGCCGCCGAGGGCCGGGCCGCGTACTGTGCTGTGAATAGCAACAACGGCTCGTAATTCGGTGCTAGGGTCGCTGAAAAATGCAGTTGTTCCAGCGCGTCGGTTTCCATTTGTTTAAACATGACGGGATCCTCCGTACGCATAAAACTTTGGAAATTCCTGGTTGAACTGATAAATCAACCGGAACTGAATTTACTAGCGTTTAATAATTGGATAGCACAGGATTCAGTAAAGTTCAGCTGACAATTGTTTATTTTATATACTGTTTTTATGTGAGACACGATAAACCCCCGCACCGTGCTGCTTTCAGGGAAATATAAAAATGATCATTATGGCAGTTAAAACTGAGATGCAGAGAAGACGGTGAATCTATAAAGCGGTATATTTTTGTTGTGCGCTAACCTAACCGTTTAATCAGACTGTGGTTATCCTTTTCGGGAATATCTTAAGAATTATATAATCACAGGGGTTTGTAATCGCTAACATTCATGTTTGCGGCGAATGTACAGAGCTGTATAATTCGGTCACAAATAGCATCAGGGCCTGGTTGATTTCATAATGATACGAAGATTTATTAATCAAGGAGCGTCGTTGCGACGCAGTGTCAGTTTACTGACCTTTTGTGCTTGTTTTTCAACGTCACTGGTTGCAGATGAGATTACTTATGCTGATCAGACACTGGACCGCGAAACATTATTGTTATCGAGCCTGGGTGACTTGCAGCAAAACCAGTTGAACGGTGCTGTTGATAAGCTGAAGACGCTGATAGATGAGCAGCCTGATTTCCGTCTGGCCCAGCTTATTTATGCTGATCTGATGGCTGCACAGGGAGCCCCGCTGAGCACTGTTGGTAATAATAAAACAGATGCTGATGCCAAAGCTTTGAGCGGGCTTATTAAAGAAGCCAAGGCGCGGGTGAATATTGCATCGGTTCGTCCTGATACCGGACTGATTCCTTCCAGCCTGATCAAAATGTCTGACGATCAGGAACATGTCATTGTTATTGATATATCCAGTTCCCGCTTATATCTGTTTGAAAATCAACAGGGCATTCCCGTTTTAATCAAAGATTATTATGTGTCGTATGGTCGCGGCGGGGTTAATAAGCGTGTTCGGGGCGATTTAAAAACGCCACTGGGTGTATATTTTACAACCGGCAGGCTGACTGATGAGCAATTGCCAGCCCGTTATGGTTCAGGTGCATTACCAATTAACTATCCGAATGTCTGGGATGTTCGCCACGGTTATAACGGCAGCGGTATCTGGTTGCACGGATCTCCAAAAGATACTTTCAGCCGCCCACCGCAGGCAAGTGAAGGTTGTGTTTCATTAACGAATGAACATTTCGCTGAGCTGGATGGCATTATTGACTTTAATGCGACCCCGGTACTGTTGGGCACCAGTTTTGAATGGATCGATCAGCAAAACTGGCTGGAAAAGCAGGAAGAGTTGATTCGGGTTGTGAATAACTGGCGGGATGACTGGCAAAGTCTGGATACAGATAAATTTGTCAGCCATTATTCCCGTGATTTTGATAACGGTAAAGAAGACTATAAGCGTTTCGTTGCCCATAAACGCCGGGTAAATGCGGCGAAATCTTTTATTGATGTGGATATCGACAACCTGAGTTTATATCAGTATCCGGATCAGCCAGATTTATTAGTTGCATCGTTTGAGCAAAGTTACAGCAGTAATAACTATAACGGTGACAGCATTAAGCGTCAGTATTGGGTGAAGCAGGACGGCAAATGGAAAATTGCTTATGAAGGTGCTCCCGGCAAAGGGATACCATAGGTCTTTACAGATAGTATTTAAAACCACGTAATTTACGTGGTTTTTATGGGCGTACGTAAATATATCCTTGCTGTTGTAAAGCAACGATAGCAGGTAATCCTGCCTGAACCCGGTCTTCAGCTTCTGCACCGTATATATCATCAATTGTTTTGTTATAAGCGTCGAGTGTATTCCCACAGAATAATAACTGTGCACCTTCCAGTCTGATGGTATCAAGGAGGATTTGTTTCGCTTCATCTTCACTGGCGGAAAGGAAGTATTCCAGGGTATCACCGTGAATCATAACTTTAAGGTCTATGTTCTCTTCACCAACGGCGGCAAGGTGATTGCTTATATTTGTGAAGGTGGCATTTATGCGGGAAGCTTCAGAATAATTTATATGATAAATGACTTTTTGGGGTGGGTAAGTTTGTTCAGCAAAGCTGGTATTAATGGTTATGCTGACCAGTAATACAGCGGCTGTAAGGATGCGGTACAGAAAGATAGACATAAAAACCGATAGTTTCGTTAAAAATATAACGAATAGCCTATCGGTTTTTACTGTCAGGAATTACTGGCTAACAGTAACCTTGTTCTGACCTTCGATTACAACTTCTACACGACGGTTAGCGCGCAGGCAGCTGATCTGGCTAGCGCCTGATTCAGCACAAGTGCGAACAGGGTCTGCTTCACCGTAGTGGTGAGAAACGATGTTAGAAGTGCTAACACCTGCATTAGTCAGTGCAGCTTCTACCGCTTTAACACGACGCTCAGACAGCGCGTTGTTGTAGTTGTTGCTACCGATATCATCGGTGTAACCGCTTAAACGGATTGCATCCAGCTTTTCCAGAGAGTTCGCGTAGTTAGCGATGTCACTAACGGAATCTACTTTAGAGCTGTCAAAAGCGAAGTTAACAACAAATGATTTAGTTTCAGAAACCATCATCACTTTAGTTTTTGGCTCTTCTTTAGCCATAACTTTTGGTGCTGGTTCTGGTGCCGGTTCTGCGCCACAGTCAACAGTACGGTCTTCAGCTTTGAACTCGGAAATCTGCCAGCATTCACCGGCGCTTGTTTTCCAGTTAGTGTCAGAAGAGTTTACTGCGTAACCAGTATGATCGTTGTGTGCCTGGGCAACACCGGAAAGGCCCATTGCTGTGATTAAACCAGCGCACAGTGCAAGCTTTTTCATTGTTATACGTCCTTATGAGAGATCAAATAAAATCGGGTACATAATAAACCGCTATGTATACCAGATTAACCTGAACAGCAGCTAAATTTGTCCAAATTTGCCTCGAAAAACAGCCACTATTACTGCGTCAAGCAGCTTATGGTAATACTTTTTATACGGTTTGACTACTACCCGCTCGTATACCCCCTGGTGCAGATAAGGGTCATCGTTAGCCCATTCCTGCGCTGATTCCAGGGAATTAAACTCTGCGACAACCAGACTGCCGGTAAAACCGGCAGGGCCCGGTCTTCGCTGTCGATAGCTGGGTGAGGCCCGGCAATAAGAAGACGGCCTTCATCTTTAAGTGCAATCAGACGCTCGAGATGCGCAGGGCGGGCTGCCATGCGCTGATCAAGTGTATTGGGTTTGTCTTCGCTGATGATTGCGTAAAACATGTTCTGAATTCCTCAGTCGCTGTTTGTAGACTCGGTTTCGATGTGTTTGGAGATGTAAAACCCTTGCAACAGAATGAACAGGAAGGTGAGTCCCATCATGCCAAAGAGTTTAAAGTTCACCCAGGTTTCTTCATCCATAGTAAAGGCGACAAAGAGGTTGAGAGCTCCCAGGACAATATAGAAAACAACCCAGGCGTAATTAAGCTGGCGCCAGGCATACTGGGGTAACTGTATTGCGCTTTGCATCAGGCGCTGGATGATGGTTTTGTCGCCAATATACTGGCTGCCAAGGAAGGCGACAGCAAATAACCAGGTAACTACGGTTGGTTTCCACTGAATAAAGGTCTTATCCTGAAAGATAACTGTCGCGCCCCCAGTACAATCACCAGACCAAGGGTTACCAGCTGAATCATTTCAACCTTGCGGGTTTTGATCCAGGTATAGAGCATCTGCAGCAGGGTGGCAGGGATCAGAACTGCGGTTGCTAAAATTATATCGTCCGTGCTTTTGTAAACGATAAAGAAGATAATAACCGGCAGGAAATCGAGTAATAGTTTCATGTGCGCTCGTCTTCGGAAAAATGCAATCAGTATAAAGTGAGCCTGATGAGTTATAAACCCAATCTGGCGGAGGATTTCGCCTTTTCTGACCTTCATTGTCATTCTTATTGCTCTGACGGTGAATTATCACCCCGTCACTTAGTTGAACGGGCTGCAGAGAAAGGTGTCAGGATTTTAGCGTTAACCGATCACGATACTGTTGATGGCGTTCAGGAGGCTAGAGCGGCCAGTCATGACTATGCACTTAAACTTATTCCCGGGGTTGAGTTAACGGCGTTGTGGGGAAGCGGGTTGTTCATATTGTCGGGCTGGGGTTTGATCCTGATAATTCTGAACTGCAGGCGTATCTCCATGACCTGAAAAGGCTGCGTGATCAGCGGGCCGAACTTATTGCGGCCAGATTGGTAAAAAGGGTGTCCGGATTTACTTGAGAAGGCTCAGCAACTGGCCGGAGAGGGCCAGATTGGACGTCCGCATTTTGCTCAGGCAATGGTGGCAGCAAGGGTTGTGGATTCTCCGGCAAAGGCTTTCAGCTTATATTTAGGTGCAGGTAAGCCTGGTGATATTAAAGTTGATTGGCCTGATATGGCTGCAGCCATTTCCTGCCTACACCAGGCGGGTGGATATGCGGTTTTAGCGCATCCGACAAAATATAAGCTTACCTTTACAAAAATCCGGGAGATGATTGCTGCATTTGCTGAGTCCGGAGGGGATGGAGTAGAAGCGCGCTATCCGGGGTTGATCCGGGGCAGACACGCCAAATTGAAATTGCTGCACAGCGGCATGATTTATTACTGTCGGCGGGCAGCGATTTTCATTGCACCGGTTTTAGTTGGAGTGAGCTGGGAAAATATCCTAAAGTGCCAAATAGTGAAATGCATATTCTTCATAAGCTTCTCTGAGATTGGCTGCAGCTAAATAATATTTCCTTTTTGTGTGGCATTACACGTCTGCTCTGTTGCTGAAGGCTATTATTCAGTAGAATTCTGTTCATCTTAGATAACCTTAATGCAGGTCTGATCGTGAGCCAATTTTTCCAGATTCACCCTGATACACCGCAAGCCCGTTTAATCAAACAAGCTGTTGAGATAATCAATAAAGGTGGTGTGGTCGTATACCCTACTGACTGTGCATATGCGCTGGGCTGTCATTTGGGTGATAAATCTGCGTTAGAAAAATAAAGCGTATCCGAAAGCTTGATGATAAGCATAACTTTACCTTGGTATGTCGGGATTTATCCGATATAGGGACATATGCAAAAGTAGACAATGTCGCTTATCGGTTATTAAAAGCCCATACTCCGGGTGCGTATACTTTTATTTTAAATGCAACAACAGAAGTGCCTCGCCGGTTATTACATCCGAAGCGCCGTACAATCGGTTTACGTATTCCCCAAAATACCATTGCACTGGAATTAATGGCTGCTCTGGGGAGCCGATTATGAGTACTTCACTGATTATGCCGGGTGATGATCAGCCTTTAACAGATCCTTATGAAATTCGTGATCTTTTACAGCATGAAGTAGATTTGGTTATTGATGGTGGATATTGCGGTATGGAAGCGACGTCGGTAATTAATCTGGTCGATGATGTGCCGGTTGTTGTACGTGAAGGCGCTGGCGATATTTCTGATTTCTAAATATATAGTCTTATACTAAACTGGGATTGTAAGCTGATAAATATTTAAATGGTGTTAGTTTTTCCTGATATATTCTTGAAAAGATATGATCAATGGAAAATAATATAAATCGTTTTTGTTTAGTATATCTTTGGATGGTGAAAATGACTGATTTTGTAAAAATGCTGACCCGCAAAAACTCTCTGAGAAAGCAGTGTCAGGAATTAACAGCTGCAGAAATTGAAAAAGTTGTTACTGATCTGACCCTGATTCTGGAAGAAAAGCGTGAAAGCGAACAGGCGATGATTGCCGCTGAGCAGGAGCGTCTGGATAAAATCGATGCAATCAGAAAAAGTATGCAGGAAGCAGGTATTGAACTTGATGATTTAATGGGCATGGTTGAAACCACAACTAAGAAAAAGTTGAGCCTAAGTATCAGGTTACTGATGAAGAAGGTGAGCAGCACTTCTGGTCTGGCCGTGGTCGTACACCGATTGCGTTCCAGAAGCATTTTGATAAAGGTTTTCCAAGGAAGATTGCTTAATTAAATAAGCGCTTTATATACACAGAAAGCTCTCCGGCTTGGTTGTCGGAGAGCTTTTTTTCTTTTGAAATTTAAGCCGGAGTTATATTTCCGGTACTGAGGATGCGCAGATGAGCGATGAGAAATTGCAGAAAGTGCTGGCGCGTTCCGGGTTTGGTTCACGTCGTGAGATGGAACGGTGGATTGAAGCGGGGCGTATCCGGGTTAATGAACAGGTAGCAACGCTGGGGATCGTATTTCACCGAAAGATCAGGTGGAAATTGATGGTCACCCGAAAGATATGGTGTTTGACCGTAAGAGTGAACGCCGGGTACTGATTTATAATAAACCGCTGGGCGAGGTGTCCACGCGGCATGATCCCGAAGGTCGCAGCACGGTATTTGATCATCTGCCACCTCTGAAGCAGGGGCGCTGGATCGCAGTGGGTCGTCTTGATATCAATACTTCAGGTTTGCTGTTGTTTACGACTGACGGCGATTTGGCCAACAACCTGATGCATCCTTCTGCCAATATTGATCGTGAGTATGCGGTCAGGGTTCTGGGCGATGTAGATGAAGATATGATCAAGCGTCTGAAGAAAGGCGTGCTGTTGGAAGACGGCATGGCGAAATTCACAGATGTTCAGTATTTTGACGGCGCAGGTGCAAACAAGTGGTATCACGTTGTGGTGATGGAAGGCCGTAACCGTGAAGTTCGCCGTTTGTGGGAGTCTCAGGGTATTAAGGTAAGCCGGCTGAAGCGGGTGCGTTACGGGCCTTTCTTCCTGCCGAGCGAAGTTAAAGCAGGTACCTGGAAAGAGCTTGAGCAAAAAGAGATTAATCAGCTTTCCAATATGATGGGGATGAAGCAGAAGCGAAATAAAGCGCTGACGCCAAAGAGAAAGAAGCAGCTCAGCGGAGAGCTAAGCGGCAGAAGACCCGTCGCGAGGTAGGCCCCAAGCGCGCTGATTAAGTGTGTGGGGCGAGTGAGTTACTAACGGCTACCAATTAGGTAGCCGTTTTTTGTCCTTAGAAACAGAGTCTGTACAGTTTGAAGCAGTTTCTGTTAGCAAAGTACTCTGGTTTCGGTGCGGCAGATAGCCGGGTCTACTGAGCGTTTAACGACTCGCCCTTAACATGCAGGCTGTCATCACCAAACAGGTACAGATATACAGGCATAATGTCTGCTGGCGCTGCAACCGTTGCCGGGTTTTCAGCAGGGTAGGCGTTGGCGCGCATATTGGTTCGGGTGGCTCCAGGATTAATACAGTTAACCCGGATGTTGGTAACGGACTCAAGCTCATCTGCCAGTATTTGCATCATGCCTTCAGTGGCAAACTTGGATACGCTGTAAGCCCCAGTACGCTTTGCCTTTGCGGCCTACGCTTGATGATGTAAATACAATAGAGGCATTTTCAGCAGCCTGTGTCAGAGACAGTAATGCCTGGGTGAGCATGAATGCGGCATTGACGTTCACCTGCATAACCCGTTGCCAGATGCTTGGGTCATAACCTTCCAGTGGTGTGCGCATGCCCAGCAGGCTGGCGTTGTGCAGAATACCGTCCAGTTTGCCGAACTCCTGTTCCAGCATGGCTGCGAGGCTGTCGTAATCGGTTTCGGTTGCTGATTCCAGATTCAGCGGCACGATAGCTGCCTGAGGGTATCCGGCAGCTTCGATCTCGTCATACACGTATTCGAGTTTTTCTTCTGTGCGGCCCAGCAGGATAACTGTCGCACCATAGGAAGCGAAGCAAAGTGCTGCCGCGCGGCCGATTCCGTCACCGGCACCGGTGATCAGAATGTTCTTATTGGCGAGTAGGTTTGCCGGAGCCTGATAATCAAACATGGGTGTAGTTTCCTGAGTACGTGCCAAAGGTCAGTGAATATTGTAATGCCTGGCTAATAAAGGTTGCAGTTCGGTTGCCTGCGTTATGCAGTAGTTGCTGTTCCAGTCGGAAATGTCTTCATCGTCGTTAATGTAACCGTAAGCGGCGGCGATTGTCAGCATGCCGGCGCGGTTACCTGCTTCAATGTCACGGATATGATCGCCTACGTACACGCAGTGCTGCGGCTCGCAGTTAAGCTGTTGACAGGCAAGTAAAAGGCCTTCCGGATCGGGTTTTTGTACTGTATGTGTTCCGGGCAAATGAGGCTGCCGGCTGAAGGCTGAAGATTGAGTTGTTTCATCAGCGGTTCGGTATATAACCAGGGTTTATTGGTGACTACCCCCATGGAATTGACTGCTCACCCAGCCAGTGCAGCAGATCTGTAATGCCATTGAATGGGTGGCTGTCTACACAGGTTTGTTCTAAATACAGAGCCAGCATGCGGGCTTGCAGATCTTCCAGGCTGGCGGATATCGTACTTAAGTGTGCAGAAAATGCTGTTTCTACCATTGCGCGGGCGCCATCTGATACGGAAGGGAGCAGTGCTTCGTAGCTGATCGGCGGCAGATTTTGTTCTTCGCGCAGGATGTTGATAATACGATGAAAGTCAGCGGCAGTATCAATCAGAGTGCCGTCGAGATCGAAAAGAACGGCCTCGAGTTGCTTGCTATGAAGGGTCATTGATTCTGGCCTGTTTGGCTTGGCGGGTGACGGCGCAGCCAGGGGCTGCGCATAAGATCTTAACTCAGTGCCGGTTTGCTGCAGGCAACCATGTAGTTAACGTCTACATCCCGTGGGTTTAGCCGGTAAGCTTTAGTAATCGGATTGTAGGTCAGGCCGGTAATTTCATTACTTTGCAGGCCAGCAGAACGAATCCAGTTAGCCAGCTCTGAAGGGCGGATGAATTTTTGAAGTCGTGAGTGCCTTTTGGAACCAGTTGCAAAATATGTTCAGCACCGACAATCGCCATCAGATAGCTTTTCGGGTTGCGGTTAAGGGTCGAGAAGAAGACCTTGCCACCGGGTTTGACCAGCCGAGCGCAGGCTTCAACGATGGATGCCGGATCCGGAACGTGTTCCATCATTTCCATACAGGTCACAACGTCAAAACTGCCAGGCTGTTCTTCTGCCAGCTGTTCTACGGTTACCTGGCGGTAGCTGACACTGATGCCGCTTTCCAGGCCATGAAGCTTGGCTACCTTGAGAGGCTCTGCGCCCATATCGATGCCTGTTACTTCAGCACCGCGCTGAGCCATTGATTCTGACAGTATTCCGCCACCACAGCCAACATCCAGAACTTTTTGCCTGCCAGGCTTGCCTGTTTGTCGATAAAACCAACCCTCAGTGGATTGATGTCGTGAAGGGGTTTGAATTCACTTTCTTTATCCCACCACCGGCTGGCAAGTTCTTCGAATTTGGCGATCTCTTCAGGATCGATATTCGCGGAGTGCTGGTTGTTTGTGTCGCTCATAGTCGTGACTGACCGTCGGTTAAAAATATTGGCGGGGATTTTAGCATTGCTGTCAGGACGAATACAAAAGCTTTCCCTGTAAGAACGAGCGAGCCGTAAAAATCTGCAGAAATGAGTTGTAATAAATGGATCGATCAGGTATGGCTCAAGGTCTTAATTTTGCGGGATTATTGCTGCATATTTATGGTATACTTCGGCGGTTCTGATCAGGGGTGTAACTGTATACCCTGATCCATTAATTCTCAGCAGTCTGATTCAAGGATAGCCAAAGCTATTATGGGTGATTTAGCCAGAGAAATTCTGCCAGTTAACATCGAAGATGAACTGAAGCAGTCGTATCTTGATTACGCCATGAGTGTAATCGTGGGACGTGCCTTACCTGATGTCCGTGATGGCCTGAAACCGGTGCATCGTCGGGTACTGTTTGCCATGAGCGAACTGGGTAATGACTGGAATAAAGCATATAAAAAGTCTGCCCGTGTGGTTGGTGATGTAATCGGTAAATACCACCCTCACGGCGACAGTGCTGTATATGACACCATTGTACGGATGGCACAGCCGTTCTCCATGCGCTATATGCTGGTTGACGGTCAGGGAACTTCGGTTCCGTTGACGGTGACTCAGCGGCGGCAATGCGTTATACCGAAATACGCATGGCGAAAATTTCCCATGATTTACTGGCGGACCTGGACAAGGAAACCGTAGATTTCGTTCCGAACTATGACGGAACCGAACAGATCCCGGAAGTTCTGCCGACCCGTGTGCCGGCACTGCTGGTGAATGGTTCTGCCGGTATTGCCGTTGGTATGGCGACTAACATTCCGCCACACAGTCTGTCAGAGGTTGTTCGTGGCTGTATCGCGCTGATTGATAATCCGGATCTGTCAATTGATGAGCTGATGGAATTTATTCCGGGGCCAGACTTCCCGACCGGTGCCATTATTAATGGTCGCGCAGGTATATTGCAGGCTTACCGCACCGGGCGTGGACGGATCTATATCCGTGCCAAACACCACATTGAAGAAAACGAGAAGAACGGTAAAGAGTCGATCATCTTTACTGAGATTCCGTATCAGGTGAACAAAGCACGGCTGATTGAAAAATCGCCGAGCTGGTAAAAGAAAAGAAGCTCGAAGGTATTACCGAGCTGCGTGATGAGTCTGATAAGGACGGCATGCGGATCGTGGTTGAGTTACGCCGTGGTGAAGTGGCTGAGGTTATTGTTAATAACCTGTTTGCCCAGACTCAGCTGCAGAACGTATTCGGTATTAATATGGTGGCGCTGGTTGATGGTCAGCCGCGTACCCTGGATCTCAAGTCCATCCTTGAGTGCTTCGTACGTCATCGCCGTGAAGTTGTTACCCGCCGTACGGTTTACGAATTACGTAAAGCCCGTGAGCGTGGCCATATTCTTGAAGGTCTGGCGATCGCGCTGGCGAACATCGACCCGATCATTGAGCTGATTAAAACCTCTCCGACCCCTGCGGACGCTAAAGAGCGCCTGCTGGCCAGCTCCTGGGAATTGGGCGATGTGACGGCGATGCTGGAACGTGCCGGTGAAAACGCCTGCCGTCCGGAAGATCTGGAACCTCAGTATGGCATGCGTGATGGTCAGTACTTCCTGTCGCCGGTACAGGCTCAGGCAATTCTGGAACTGCGTCTGCACCGTCTGACTGGTCTGGAGCACGACAAGCTGATCGGTGAATATCGCGAGCTGCTGGAAAAATTGCAGAGCTGCTGGAAATTCTGAACAGCGCCGAGCGTCTGATGGAAGTTATCCGTGAAGAGCTTGAAGCGGTTGTTGAAGAATACGGTGATGAGCGCCGTACAGAAATTACAGCGTCTCAGCAGGATCTGACCGTTGCCGATCTGATCACTGAAGAAGATATGGTTGTTACCATTTCTCATGGTGGCTATGCCAAGACCCAGCCGCTGACAATGTATCAGGCACAGCGCCGGGGCGGTAAGGGTAAGTCTGCTACAGCGGTTAAAGACGAAGATTTCGTTGAAAAGCTGCTGATTGCCAGCACCCACGATACGATTTTGTGCTTTACCAACTTCGGTAAGGTTTACTGGCTGAAAGTCTATGAAATCCCGCCGGCAAGCCGTACAGCCCGTGGCCGTCCAGTGGTTAATATTTTGCCTCTGTCTGAAGGTGAGCGGATTACCACTATTCTGCCGGTAAATGAATATGCAGATGATCACTATGTGTTCATGGCAACAGCTGCCGGTACGGTTAAGAAAACGCCACTGGAAAACTTCTCCCGTCCGCGTTCTTCCGGTCTGATTGCACTGGCGCTGGATGAAGGTGACTCTCTGGTTGGTGCAGCGATTACCGATGGCACAGCAGAAGTGATGCTGATGTCTAACCAGGGTAAGTCTATTCGCTTTGCTGAAGGTGATGTGCGTCCGATGGGCCGTACTGCCCGTGGTGTACGTGGTATCAAACTTGCGGATGATGCTCACGTTATTGCGCTGATCATTCCTCAGGAAGGTGGTCGGATTCTGACAACCAGTATCAATGGTTTTGGTAAGCAGACGCTGGTTGAAGACTTCCCGACTTATGGCCGTGGTGGTCAGGGTGTTATTGCAATGCAGTGTACTGAACGAAACGGCGATCTTGCCGGTGCAGTACAGATGTTTGAAGGCGATGACGTCATGCTGATCAGTGATCAGGGTACCCTGGTACGGACCCGCAGTGATGAAATTTCAGTGCTGGGCCGGAATACACAGGGGTTCGGGTTATCCGGATTGCAGAAGATGAAAGCCTTGTTGGTGTGGCACGTATTGAAGAGCCTGAGAGCGATGAGCTGGAAGGTGATGTGCAGGATGCCGCAGGTGACGGTGAAGCTGTTGCTGATACCGAGCCGGCAGCTGGTGCATCGGCTGATTCGTCTGAGAACGATGAAGCATAATATCTGATGGATCAAAATGTGCGGCTTAAGCCGCACATTTTATTTTAGGCAGATACTTAATTATGAGGCTGAAAAAGCCTTTAAAAGGTCTCAGAGAAGATCCTTCGGAAACAGTGTAAAAAGAAAAGTTGTAATAATGACCATGACACGCAAATTTAATTTCAGCGCCGGTCCGGCGGCATTGCCTGAAGATGTTCTGCTTCGGGCGCAAACAGAGTTACTCGACTGGCAGGGAATGGGACTGTCAGTAATGGAAATGAGTCATCGCAGTCCTGAATACGTAGGGGTTGCAAAAAGGCCGAGCAGGATTTGCGTGACTTGATGAATATTCCTGACAATTATCAGGTGCTGTTTATGCAGGGCGGGGCGACCAGCCAGTTCAGCATGATCCCTATGAACCTGATGGGAACAAAAACAAGCGCGGATTATATTAATACCGGCGACTGGTCGTCTAAGGCGATTAAAGAAGCTAAGCGCTATATAAATGTGAATGTGGCCGGCAGTACAGAAGATTCCAACTTTACCGGTGTTCCGGCACAGAGTGAGCTGAAACTGGATCCTGATGCCGCCTATGTGCATTACACGCCGAATGAAACGATCCGCGGTGTTGAGTTCGATTACATTCCTGAGACTGGTGATGTGCCGCTGGTGGCTGATATGTCGTCGAATATCTTATCTGCCCCAGTGGATGTCAGCCGTTTCGGAATGATTTATGCCGGAGCGCAGAAAAATATCGGTCCGGCGGGTTTAACAGTTGTTATCATCCGCGACGATCTGTTACAGGCTCCAGTTGATAAAACCCCAACCCTGTTCAGCTATAAAGCGATTGCTGATGCTGATTCCATGTTAAATACACCCCAACCTTTGGCTGGTACCTGGCCGGGCTGGTGTTTGAATGGCTGAAGGAGCAGGGCGGTGTTCCTGCAATGGACCGCCTGAATGATCTGAAGGCTGAAAAACTGTACGGTTATATTGATAACAGTGCGTTTTACTCTAACCCTGTCGACCTGGCCGTGCGTTCACGTATGAATGTACCTTTCATACTGGCCAGACCTGAACTGGACAAGCAGTTTTTGAATGAAGCGACTGTAGCCGGCCTGTTAAATCTGGCAGGGCACCGTTCAGTTGGCGGTATGCGGGCGAGTATTTATAATGCTGTGCCTGAAGCGGCAGTCGATGCTTTGATTGAGTTCATGCAAGACTTTGCTGAGGCCCATGGTTAATCAGCTTAGGGTAAGAATAATAAGAGGTTGCTGTAAAAGATGAGTAATCAGGAAGCAGAATTAAAAGTATTACGCGATCAGATCGACAGTATTGATCGTCAGATGCACCAGTTGCTGAATGATCGTGCCCGCTGTGCTCAGAAAGTCGCTGAGGTTAAAGAAAAGTATCAGGCCGGTGATGCTGTTTTTACCGTCCTGAGCGTGAAGCACAGGTACTGCGCCGGGTAATGGAGCGAAATGAAGGGCCGCTGCCTGATAAAGAAGTTGCCCGTTTATTTCGTGAGGTGATGTCGGTCTGTCTGGCGTTGGAAGAGCCTATGCGGGTTGCTTATCTGGGGCCTGAAGGTACTTTTACTCAGCAAGCTGTCACCAAGCACTTTGGCCATTCCGCGCAGGGTGCACCATTCAATTCAACGGATGAAGTTTTCCGTGAGGTTGAAGCCGGCAGTGCACATTACGGTGTTGTGCCGATTGAAAATTCTACCGAGGGTATGGTTAATCATACGCTGGATCTGTTTAAACGCTTTAATCTGCAAATCTGCGGTGAAGTGGAGTTACGGGTACATCATCACCTGTTACGTAAGAATGCTGACGATATCAGCGGTATTAAGCGTATCTATTCCCATCAGCAGTCATTTGCCCAGTGCCGCAGCTGGCTGGACAGTCATTTTCCGTCAGTTGAGCGGGTTGCAGTCAGCAGCAATGCTGAAGCTGCACGCCGTGCCGCTGAAGAAGGCGTTGAAGTGGCCGCTATTGCCAGTGAAATGGCAGCGGATCTGTATCAGATGAATGTGATTACCCGGAATATCGAAGATCAGCCGGATAACTCAACCCGTTTTCTGATTATCGGTGATCAGGAAGTTGGCAAGAGCGGTAATGATAAAACGTCGATCCTGGTGACTGCGCAGAACAAGCCTGGAGCCTTGTATGAGCTGTTACAGCATTTCCATGCTTCAGATATCAGTCTGACCCGGATTGAAACCCGTCCTGCGGGGCAGGAAGCTTGGAAATATATGTTCTACATCGATTTCGAAGGACATTTCAGTGATCCGGGTGTGCAGACGGTTCTCAATGCACTGATTGCTGATTCTGTGGAACTTAAATTACTGGGATCTTACCCGATTGCTGTTATCTGACAGTTATCCAGTGACTGAAGAGAAAACATTCATGGCGTGTGACTTTTATAAGCTTGCAGTTCCCGGCGTTAAGGATCTGCACCCTTACCAGCCCGGTAAGCCTGTTGATGAGCTAGAGCGGGAGCTGGGAATCACTGACAGTATTAAGCTGGCCAGTAACGAAAACCCGCTGGGGCCGAGCAGTGCAGTCAGCCGTGCGATAAATACTGAGCTGGCTGATCTGAGCCGCTATCCGGATGCGAATGGTTTTGCGTTGAAGGCAGCGTTGCAGGCACGCTTTGGAATTGCCGCTGACAGCATTACTTTAGGGAATGGTTCAAACGACGTTCTTGAACTGCTTGGCCGGGTGTTTTTGCAGTCGGGCGATGAAGTTATTTATTCAGCCCATGCGTTTGTTGTTTATATGCTGGTGACGCAGGCCAGTGGTGCAAAAGGTGCGGTGACACCTGCCCGGGACTGGGGGCATGATCTCGATGCAATGGCTGGTGCGATAACGGCAAAAACCCGAATGATCTTTATCGCCAATCCGAATAATCCTACCGGTACCTGGCTGAGTAAAGCGGCATTGCAGAGCTTTTTGGAGAAGGTACCCGAGGACGTGCTGGTGGTGCTGGATGAAGCATATACAGAGTATGTTGCGGAGTCAGACTTTCCCAACGGGCTTGAATTACAAAAACGTTCAAGAATCTCATTGTTACCCGAACATTTTCGAAGGCTTATGGTCTGGCAGCGATGCGGGTTGGCTATGCGGTTGCAACTCCGGAAATTACCGATTTGCTCAATCGGGTGCGGCCGCCGTTTAATGTTAACTCTCTGGCCCTGGCGGCGGCAGTGGCGGCCTTGGGTGATGAAGAGCATTTACAGCGCAGTGTGAGTTTAAATGCGCAGGGTATGCAGCAATTGGAACAGGGTTTTGCCTCATTAGGATTGAGCTGGATTCCTTCCGTCGGCAATTTTATTACCCTTGATTGCGGCCAGGATGCCGCTCCCGTTTATCAGGGGTTATTACAGGAAGGCGTGATTGTGCGCCCTGTTGCTAATTATGGTTTGCCCAATCATTTGCGTATTACCGTTGGTTTGCCTGAAGAAAATCAGCGTTGTCTGGATGCGTTGCAGAAGGTTTTAAATTTGTGAGTGGTTTTTAGCGCAGCGCATTGCTGTGATTGGATTGGGGTTGATTGGCGGTTCACTGGCAAAGGCTCTACGTGAACGAGGCCTGTGTCAGACAGTAATCGGCTATGACCGGAACCCTGATGAATTAGCTGCAGGTATACGCCTGGGTGTTATTGATGAAATTGCGGACTCTCTGGTGGAGGCTGCGGCGAAGGCTGACGTCATTGTTCTGGCTGTTCCGGTAAAAGTAATGGAGTCTGTACTGGCGGAATTAAAGCCGGTGCTGAAAGAGACAACTGTTATTACAGACGTGGGTAGCGTAAAGGGTAATGTTGTTCGTGCGGCCGAAGCAATTTATGGCAAAATGCCAGCGCGATTTATACCTGGACATCCGATTGCTGGTTCTGAAAAAGTGGCGTCGCTGCAGCAGATTCGGGCCTTTTAAATCTCATAAAGTAATTATTACCCCTTTGCCAGACAGTGATGCTGATGCAGTCACTTTAATCAGTCGTATGTGGCAAATGGTTGGTGCGGAAGTGTTACGTATGCCTGTTGACCGGCATGATGAGGTGCTGGCGTCCACCAGTCATTTACCGCACTTACTGGCGTTTTCGTTGGTGGACACGCTTTCCCAGGAACAGGAACGGAATAATATTTTCCGTTACGCCGCCGGTGGCTTCAGGGACTTTACCCGGATTGCCGCCAGTGATCCGACCATGTGGCATGATGTTGGCATAGCCAATAAGGCCGCAATCTTAAGTAAGATAGATGAATTTACCGAGGGTCTGGCGCAGTTACGTCAGGCGATCGAAACTGAAGACAGCCGAACTATGTTAGGGGTGTTTACCCGGGCAAAGGCGGCTCGCGAACATTTTTCCAAGATTTTATCAGGCTCAGCCTACGCAAACGATATGACTACTACAAAAGAAACCGTATTTCATTTACAGCCTGGCGGACAGGTTAAAGGTCAGGTACGTGTACCTGGTGATAAGTCAATTTCTCACCGTTCTATTATGCTGGGTTCCCTGGCTGATGGTGTTACTCATGTCAGTGGTTTTCTGGAAGGTGAAGACAGCCTTGCCACACTGCAAGCATTCAGAGACATGGGCGTGGTCATTGAAGGCCCGCATCAGGGTGAAGTAAAAATTTACGGGGTTGGTCTGAACGGTCTACGTCAGCCGCCTGGGCCTCTGTATGTAGGTAACTCAGGTACATCAATGCGTCTGTTGTCAGGGTTGCTGGCTGGGCAGGCATTTGATGCTGAACTGACAGGTGATGCATCCCTGACCAAACGTCCGATGGAGCGGGTAGCTGCTCCTCTGCGGTTAATGGGGGCGAAAGTGGAAACCGGTGAAAACGGTTGCCCTCCTGTTAAAGTAACAGGTGGTCAGGCGCTGAAAGGCATTGATTACGCAATGCCGATGGCCAGTGCGCAGGTTAAGTCTTGCCTGATGTTGGCAGGCCTGTATGCAGACGGTACAACCCGGGTGACTGAGCCTGCGCCTACCCGTGATCATACTGAGCGGATGCTGCAGGGCTTTGGTTACAGCGTTAATGCCAACAATGGTGAAATTGATCTGCAGGGTGGCGGTAGCCTGCAGTCAACCAACATTGATGTGCCTGCTGATATTTCTTCGGCGACTTTTTCATGGTTGCTGCTGCGATTTCACCTGATTCTGATGTGGTTCTTGAGCATGTTGGCATCAACCCTACCCGGATTGGTGTTATTAACATTCTGAGCCTGATGGGCACACAGATTGAAATGCTGAACGAACGTGAAGTCGGCGGTGAACCGGTTGCTGATATTCGGGTACGTTATGCGCCACTGAAAGGTATTCATATTCCTGAAGATCAGGTGCCGCTGGCGATTGATGAGTTTCCGGCGCTTTTATTGCTGCTGCCTGCGCAGAAGGTGAAACAGTTCTTAGTGGTGCGGAAGAATTACGGGTTAAGGAAAGCGACCGCATTCAGGCAATGGTTGATGGTCTGAAAATTCTGGGTGCTGATGTGGAAGGTACGCCTGACGGTGCAATCATTCGCAAGAGCCAGCTGAAAGGTGGTGTGGTGCAGAGTCACGATGACCACCGTATCGCGATGGCATTCAGTATTGCTTCTCTGCGTGCTTCAGAAAACATTGAAATTCGTGAATGTAATAATGTCGCAACCTCGTTCCCGAACTTTGTAGAGTTAGCACAGGAGCTTGGCCTGAACATCCGTAAGGAGGATGTCTGATGACTCAGGAATTTCCGGTTATAACGGTAGACGGTCCCAGCGGTTCAGGTAAGGGCACAATATGCAGTTTACTGGCCCGGGAGTTGGGCTGGTCATTGCTGGACAGTGGTGCACTGTACCGTCTGGTTGCACTGGCAGCTCGTCATCATGGTGTTGCGTTGGATGATGAAGCTGCGCTAGTGGTGTTGGCTGCGCATCTGGATGTGCAGTTTTTAACTGCTCAGACCGGTGATGTGCAAATTATCCTTGAGGGTGAGGAGGTCACCGATACTATCCGTACTGAAGAATGTGGCGCAGATGCTTCTCAGGTTGCTGCGCTCGGTCCGGTTCGGGATGCGTTACTGGAGCGTCAGCGGGCCTTTGTTGCCGAGCCCGGGCTGATTGCTGATGGTCGTGATATGGGCACAGTTGTATTCCCGGATGCTATGCTTAAAGTCTATCTGACAGCGAGTGCTGAAGAGCGTGCGAAGCGCAGATATAACCAGTTGATAAATAAGGGACTGGGTGCTAGTCTTCAAGCAATCACAGAGGATATCAGGGCGCGTGACGCACGGGATATGGGCCGTTCAGTAGCGCCGTTAAAACCAGCTGAAGATGCTATTAAGCTCGATACTACAACCATGAGTATTGATGAAGTCTTGGCGGAGGTGCTGGAGCAAGCCAGGCATAAAGGCCTGCGCTAACGACCATTCTGCGGGGTTGAGGGGTATGAATGAAAGTTTTGCTGAACTGTTTGAACAGAGTTTAAAAGAAATCGATATGACCCCGGGACGATTGTCACCGGTGTGGTAATGGCGATTGACGGTGACTATGTCACAGTCAATGCAGGACTTAAGTCAGAAGGGATCATACCCCGGCAACAATTTCTTGATGATAATGGTGAGTTACTCATTGCTGTGGGTGATGAGGTAAGGGTTGCACTGGTATCTCTTGAAGATGGTAACGGTGAAACCCAGCTCTCAAGAGAGCGGGCCAAGCGCTACGAAGCCTGGCAGGTGCTTGAGCAGGCTTATGCCAATGACGAAATTGTCACCGGTCGGATTACCGGTAAGGTCAGAGGTGGCTTTACTGTCAGTGTAAATTCCGTCAACGCTTTTTACCGGGCTCTCTGGTGGATATCCGTCCCGTCCGGGACACTTCTCATATCGAAAATCAGGAACTTGAATTTAAGCTGGTGAAGCTTGATGCGAAACGAAACAACATCGTCGTTTCCCGTCGGGCGGTGCTTGAAACGGCTTATAACCAGGAACGTGAGAAGCTGCTTGCCACTCTGGAAGAAGGGCAGCGGGTTAAAGGCATCGTGAAGAACCTGACCGACTACGGTGCGTTCATTGATCTGGGCGGTGTAGATGGTCTGTTACATATTACGGACATGGCCTGGAAGCGTATTCGGCACCCCAGCGAGCTGCTGACCATAGGCGATGAGCTGGATGTTCAGATTTTACGCTTTGATAAAGAAAAAGCCGGGTATCGCTGGGGCTTAAGCAGCTGACAGCAGACCCCTGGGATGAGTTCAGTGAAGCATTTCCTGTGGGGAGCCGGGTAAAGGCGAAAGTAACAAACCTGACAGATTATGGCTGCTTTGCCCAGATCAGGGAAGGTATCGAAGGTTTGGTGCATGTCTCTGAAATGGACTGGACGAATAAGAATGTCCATCCGTCCAAGGTGGTACAGGTTAATGATGAAGTCGAGGTTATGATACTCGACATTGATGCTCAGAAACGCCGTATTTCTCTGGGAATGAAGCAATGTAAAGAGAATCCGTGGGATACCTTTGCGCATACCCATACCAAAGGTACCCAGATATCCGGTGTTATTAAGTCGATTACTGATTTTGGTGTCTTCATTGGTTTGGATGGCGGTATTGACGGGCTTGTTCACCTGTCAGATCTTTCCTGGGATGAAGATGGCTCAGAAGCGGTAAAACAGTACAAGAAAGGTGACAGTCTGGATGCGGTTGTTCTGGCTGTCGACGCTGAGCGGGAAAGAGTCTCACTGGGTGTCCGTCAGTTATCCGGCGATCCGTTTTCAATGTACATTGAAGATGTACGCAAAGGTGCAGTGGTTACTGGTACGGTCAGTAATATTGAACCCCGCCAGTTGATTGTTACCCTTGCTGAAGGGGTGGACGGTGTTATTAAAATTGCTGAAGCCAGCCGCGACAGAATTGATCAGTTGCAGGATCATTTCCGGGTAGGGGATACCCTTGAGGCTCTGGTTATTCAGATTGACCGGCGTAACAGATATTTAGGATTGTCGGTTAAGCAGGTAGAAAAACATCAGGAAAAAGAGGCAATGGAAGCCATATCGAATCAGGATGTTGGAGGCAGTGGGCCAACAACGATCGGTGATTTAATAAAGGCGCAGATGGATAAGAAAAATAGACTTAGCCAAAAGGTCTGTTTAGCAGTCTGTTCATTAGATGCTTCAATACAACATGATATCAATGCAGGAGGAGAGCTATGACCAAGTCAGAGCTGATCGAGCAACTGATAGATCAGAATCAGCAGCTTTCTATCAAAGATGTAGAACTGGCGGTAAAAACCATGCTGGATCATATGACAGAGTCTTTGTCTGAAGGTGAGCGGATTGAGATTAGAGGTTTTGGTAGTTTTTGTTTACACTACCGTGCGCCTCGTGTTGGCCGGAATCAAAAACCGGAGATTCGGTCGCATTGTCAGCGAAATATGTGCCTCATTTTAAACCGGGCAAAGATTTGCGCGAGCAGGTAAACAACAGTCTGACGCAGCAATAAAACGCTGCGTTTTTGAGTTATTCAGGGGATAGTAATGCGTTGGTTAAAATATCTGATCATCGTGATGTTGTGTGTAATTGCGTTGGTTGTCGGTATTGGCTTTGCCTGGCTGAATACTGATGATGTGGTGATCGATTTATTTTTGTAACCTTGCCTGAAGCAAGCCTGTCCCTGTGGCTTATGGCGAGTTTTGTACTTGGTGGTTTCGCCGGCATTCTGGCAACAGGTGTTGGTATGATGCTGCTAAAGGCACGGCTAAACGCGGCAAATCGCAAAATGAATGCTGCTAATCAGGAACTGGACCGACTAAGAACGGCGTCTCTGAAACAAAGTGCCTGATATGTCAGACCTGCTGTTAATAGGGCTGTTTTTATAGCAGTTGCTCTGGGGTGGATGCTCGGGCGATTACGTAAGACAGTCCCTCAGGAAAAGCCTCCAGGGGCGCTACAGCGAGAATATTTTGCAGGTCTTGATTACCTGCTCAGTGAAAAACGGATGAAGCAATTGATAGCTTCATCCGTGCATTAAGATTAACTCTGACACCCTTCCAGCCCATATAGCCCTGGCAAAACTGTTTCGCAGAAAAGGGGATGTTGACCGGGCAATTCAGATACACCAAAACCTGCTCGCAAGGCCTGATCTTTCCCGGCACGATTTTCTGCGTATCCAGATTGCCCTGGCAAAAGATTACTTTGCTATCGGTTTGCTTGACCGGGCAGAGAAGTTATTGCTTGAAATTAATCAGCAGAATCCGCCAGCAGAGCCTCGTCAAAAGTTCTAACGTTGCTGACAAAGCTTTACGAAAAAGAACAGGAATGGCAAAAGGCATTGCAAATAGCCCGTCAGTTAGCTGTGAATGAAACAAGGGAGATCCAGACGGAGCTGAGTCACTATTGTTGCGAGTTGGCGACGGAAGATATCAGGAAGCACAGGTATAAGCAGGCCCGTGTACGTCTGTCTCAGGCACTGAACTATGACAGTAATGCGGTAAGGGTTTCATTACTGCGTGCACAAATGGAAATGCAACAGGAAAACTGGCGTGCTGCTATAAAAGATCTTAAAGCCGTTTCCCAGCAGGATCCTGTATTTGTTTCAGAAACTGTTCATTTGTTGAAGCGTTGTTATGACGAACTAAACCGTACAGGAGAGTTTGAAGCTTATTTAAAGCAGTGTCTGGCTAATACCCCGTCGACATCCGTTATGCTGGCATTGGCAGATATAATTCTGGAAAAGCAGGGGGCTTATCCGGCAGGCACATTTATCACCGATGAGTTAAAGAAGCGGCCTGCAGTTAAAGGCTTTAACCGGCTGATTGATTTATATATCGCCCATGCGGCCAAAGGAACGAATGAAAGCCTGATTGTGCTCAGGGGCTCACCGGACAACTTGAGCAGAGTAAGCCTGTATATCTGTGTCACCGCTGTGGTTTTTCTGGGAAAAGTTTGCTCTGGCAGTGTCCTTCATGTCAGAGCTGGGGAACAACCAAGCCTATTCAGGGCCTTGAAGGCGAATAACATATTCACTTGATGTAAGAGAAGCTGATGAGCAAAAAGCAAATTATTGTAGCCCTTGATTATCCGGAGCAGGCAGCTGCGCTGGCGATGGCTGAGCGTCTTGATCCAAATCTGTGCCGCGTCAAAGTAGGCAAGGAGTTATTCACCCGGGCAGGTCCCGGTATGGTGGAAAAGCTGCATGGCATGGGCTTCGATGTTTTTCTTGATCTTAAATACCATGATATTCCTAATACCACTGCAAAAGCCGTTCGCGCTGCGGCTGAACTGGGAGTATGGATGGTTGACCTTCATGCTAGCGGTGGTCGCAGTATGATGGAAACTGCCCGGAATGAACTGGAGAAAGTGAACGGCGCAGAAACACTGCTGATTGCTGTTACTGTGCTGACCAGTATGGAGCGCAGCGACATGGTTGAGCTTGGCCTGGATATGGAACCGTTGGATCAGGTAAAAGACTGGCACTGCTGGCGGAAAGTTCAGGAATGGACGGCGTAGTCTGTTCGGCTCAGGAGGTTAAGCCTCTGCGGGAAATTATTCAGTCTGACTTTAAACTGGTAACACCTGGTATCCGGCCTGCAGACGCCGATGCGGGGATCAGAAGCGAATTATGACGCCTTCTCAGGCGATTACTGCCGGTAGTAGTTATCTGGTGATTGGCCGTCCGATTACCCAGGCAGATGCACCTGAAACCGCTTTGATTAATATTCAGCAGGAACTGGCTGGTTTAGCTTAATCCGGTTTAGCGGGTTGATTTGTAAACGGCTGTTTGGATAAGACGGACGAAGTATGCTACTTTTAAAGTCCGACTAATTATTATGCAAGGATGCTTAATATGTATAAATGGACATTTCTAAAATCCGTTCTGGTTTCGTTTGCTCTTCTCGTATCTGCTTTTTCATATGCAGACAATCATCAGCTTGATATCAATACAGCCAGTGCTGTTCAGCTTGCCAGTCAACTGAATGGTGTGGGAGCCAAGAAGGCGGCTGCCATCGTTACTACCGTGAGAAGCTTGGTGGTTTTACCAATCTTGAGCAGCTTAAAGATGTTAAGGGATTGGTGACAGTATTTTTGCTAAGAACCGTGATCGGTTAACGCTCTCAGTACCGGCTGAGCCAACAACCGGATCTGAAGTTCAGCCAGAGAGTTAAGCGTTATTTTCATTTAACAATTAAAAGCCCTGCACTGCAGGGCTTTTTATGTCTGTTCCCCGTCCTGCATAACATCAGCTTATGGCGTAAGCCGGAGTTTTTCTCTTCATATTCATTCTATGTGCGTAAAGCAGTTTCCGAAACCGGCTGGGCGGACGGCATGCAGACTACTGATTTTTATCCCTTAATATTTTTCTTCAGGCTTTTCAGTTTAATTTCAGATTGGAAAATTATAGTGAACTCATTCTCAGAGAAGGACACAGAATAGGTATTCGCAGTCCGCTCTTATAATGCTTTTAATATCAAAGTGTTGTTAAACTAAATCCATACGACGATATCTGTAAACCCGAGGTGAACTATGAAAACTAAGACTACAATTAAGCCGATTACTGCTGCTGTTGGTGCTGTTCTGTTGGCCGGTGTTGCTTCAATGCCTGTTACTGCTGCTGAAAACCCATTTGCTGCGCAGGAACTGACCTCCGGTTACCAGTTAGCTGAAGCTGCTAAGAAAGTAGTTGAAGAAGGTAAGTGTGGTGAAGGTAAGTGCGGCGGTTCTTCTGAAAAGACTGAAGAAGGCAAGTGCGGCGAAGGTAAGTGCGGCGGTTCTTCTGAGAAGTCTTCTGAAGGCAAGTGCGGCGAAGGTAAGTGCGGCGGTTCTTCTGAGAAAGCTGAAGAAGGTAAGTGCGGCGAAGGTAAGTGCGGCGGTTCTTCTGAAAAAGCTGAAGAAGGCAAGTGCGGCGAAGGTAAGTGTGGCGGAGAGAAGAAGCCAATCGTTGAAGGTTAATACCTGATACCGCTTAAGTGACCCCTCCGGGAAGTAAAGCTGAGCTTTATCAGCTTTACTTCATAGCAGAGGGTTATATTTACGAAGAGAGGATAAACCATGACTAATCAGGCATTTCAGATTGAAGGTGCAGGCCTTGGGTTCCGCCGCTGCATGGGCGACTCGCTGGCTGAGGCCGGGTCCGGTCGGGTTGATTTTCTGGAGGTTGCTCCGGAAAACTGGATGCGCTTAGGTGGCCGGTTTGCCAAGCTGTTCCGCCGGTACACTGAACAGTATGACTTTGTTGCTCATGGTTTATCTCTTTCAATCGGTAGCCCTTCACCTCTGGATGTAGAGTTCCTTAAGGAGCTTAAGGTCTTTATGGCTGAGCATAATATGAAAGGCTATTCCGAGCATCTGAGTTATTGCAGTGATGACGGGCATCTTTATGATCTGATGCCAATACCGTTCACCGAAGAAGCGGTACATTATGTTGCCGGACGTATCCGTCAGGTTCAGGACATTCTGGAGCAACGTATCGCGATGGAAAATATTTCCTACTATGCGGCGCCCGGTTCAGAAATGACTGAAATGGAGTTCTTCACTGCAGTATTGAAGGAAGCAGACTGCGATATGCTGCTGGATGTGAATAACATTTACGTTAACAGCATCAACCACGGTTATGACGCGATTGAGTTCCTGAATCAGGTACCCGGTGAGCGAATCAGTTACATTCACGTGGCTGGTCACTATAACGAAGCAGAAGATCTGATTGTTGATACCCATGGGGCAGATGTTATTGATCCTGTCTGGGATATTCTGCAGCACACCTATGCCCGGTTCGGTACTGTTCCAACATTGCTGGAACGTGATTTTAATATCCCGCCGATGCAAGAATTACTGAAAGAAGTCGATATGATTCGCGGTTATCAGCAAGCGGCAGATGCTGCACGCTTATCTTCAGCAAAGGGAGCTCAGCATGCAGTCGCCTAAGCCGGAGTTTACTGATCTTCAGTACCGCTTTGCCGGTACGATCCGCGATCCGGAGCATGTTGCTACGCTGGAGGATGTTGAAGAGCGTCGCATGAAGATTTATCGCGAGCTCTTTTATAACAATGTGGCAGGCTTTGTAAATTCCGGATTCCCGGTTTTGAAGAGCCTGTGTGATGAGACTTACTGGCAGCAACTGATCCGTGACTTTTGATTGAGCACCGTTGCCAAACACCTTATTTTCTTGAGATAGCCCAGGAATTTGTTACTTACGTTTCTGAGGTTCGCGAAGCGCGCAGTGAAGATTTACCTTTTTAGCGGCCCTGGCGCATTATGAATGGGCTGAACTGGCGCTGGATACCGCTGAAGACCCTGATGATCTGGGTGACATTGATCAGGATGGTGATCTGCTTGGCGGGCACCCTGTTCAGTCTCCGCTGGCCTGGTCGCTGATGTATGAGTACCCGGTACATCACATCAGTGAATCATTTATTCCTGAAGCAAAATCAGAAGCGCCTACCTGTCTTGTGGTTTACCGGAATAATCAGGATCAGGTGAAGTTTATGGAGATCAATCCGTTAACCGCACGGTTGCTCCACCTGTTAGCTGAAGATACTGATTTGAGTGGGCGTGATGCCCTGTTACAGATTGCTGCTGAAATGGCGCATCCTGATCCGGAAGTGATTGTGCAGGGTGGCCTGAGCATTTTAGAACAACTGCGACAGTCAGAAATAATTTTAGGTACCAACAATAACTAGAAGCTAGGAATGTTCTATGGCTAACCAATTGGTGAAACACTATAACTCTGTACATAACTTGCTGGATAAGACCCGTTTTGCAGATGGCATTGCGCCTTTGCTGCTCCGGTTGTATCTGGCACCTGTTCTGATGCAGGCCGGTTATAACAAGCTTTCTCATTTTGAAGACACCACCGCCTGGTTTGGTAACCCTGACTGGGGTCTGGGACTGCCGTTTCCGGAAGTCATGGCAGCACTGGCAGCAGGTACAGAGTTCTTTGGCGGTATTCTACTGATTATTGGTCTGGCAACCCGCTGGATTTCCATTCCGCTGATGATCACCATGCTGGTAGCCGCGTTCACTGTTCACATTGATAATGGCTGGCTGGCAATTTCTGATGCAAGCAGCTGGCTGGCAAACGACCGGGTAATGGAAGCGTCAGAGCGTCTGGCCCGTGCGAAAGAGATTTTACGTGAAAATGGTAACTATGGCTGGCTGACTGGCCGGGGATCTGTGGTTATTCTGAATAACGGCATTGAGTTTGCGATCACTTATTTCATTATGTTGCTAAGCCTGTTCTTTACCGGCGGTGGCCGTTACCTGAGCGTTGATTACTGGCTGGCTAAGTCATTCCGTAATCAGGATTAAACAGTTCGCTGTTCTCCACAGTGAGTAGACCTTTGCAGCACCTTTTGGTGCTGCTTTTATGTCTGTATTATCAGATGCTCTGGTCGGTTTCTGAACTGAGCGGAGGTCTTTGTGGCAACTTCTCCAGTATCTCATCCAGTAAAAACTGACAGGTTTCGCTGCTGTTTACGCCGGCACTCAGATTGTTGAGTAACTGGCTGAGCCATTCTCTGGTGATCATTTCCGGTGTTTCTATTTCAGGCAGGCTGTCTGTTTCGGCACGGGTATTCTGTTCAATACAGCGAATATAGTCTGCTGTGTTTTTCCAGAATCTGGCTTTGTTGCTCCAGTATCTGCAAAAGCTGCTGCAGCTCAATGAATGGTTCAGCTGTTTCAGGGCCGGAAGTCTCATTGTTGCCTGCAAAGGAAGCAGCAGACGGAGTAATCAGACAGCAACACAGAAGTGCTTGTCGTATCAGCCTGTGTGCAGGTTTCAGTTGAGCAGATAACATAGATACCTCCGGGACACTGACAGCAGAAAGAACTAGCTATCCAGTATAATTTCGCTGACCTGAATATACTCGGAATTAATCGTCCAGCGAATGTTCAGGTCATGTAACCGGATGCCGTAAATACGTTCATCCTGCTTGTTCTTATGGTAGGCCGGGCGGGGATCACAACGAAGAATCTCTTCAATCTGTGTCTCCAGAGGTACGTTTAAGCGGGTTGCGTGAGTATGTAAGGCCGCTTCAGCTTCCGGATGGAATCTGACCTCCAGATCCAGCGATTCTGCTTTGGTAGCCAGTTCAAAACTGGCATCTTCAATAATGTCGCTGTAAGGCAGGTAAGGTTTAATATCCAGAATAGGTGTCTGATCCAGTAAGTCTGCGCCGCTGACATCCAGATAGATGCCGTTACTTTCAATACGGATTGCTTCCAGCTTTACCGGTGAAAGCCCGATAGGGTTGGGTCTGAAAGGGGAGCGGGATGCCAGAACCCCGAGTTTCTGGTTACCACCGAGTCGGGGCGGTCTCACACTGGGTGACCAACCTTTATCAACACAGGCGCTGAATACAAATACCAGCCATATATGTGAGCAGGTTTCGAGGCCTTTTACTGCTTCAGCTGATGCGAATTCAGATAACAACTCAATCGTGGCTGTCATTGATGTTGCCAGGCCTGGCTGGCGGGGAATACCAAACTTTTCTTTAAATCCACTGTGAATGATGGCAATTGGTTTAACGTTGAGTTCGGCAATCATTATCAGGTGTCCAGACCGGTTAAGCGAAGCGCAATTATAGCCTCAAACAGACCTGCTTATGATGACTTTATTTACCTGATGGTTTATCAGTTCTTGTCAGCGCAAAAACATCAACCCGTTTACAGCCAGCCTGTTTGAGTAGTTTGCTGATTATATTTGTTGTGGTGCCTGTCGTGACAACATCGTCAACCAGCATGATGTGAGGTGGCGGGCTATTAACGCACTGAAAGCTGTTACGCAGATTTTGTCGGCGTTTGGCTGCACTGAGGTTAATCTGATTTCGGGTGTGTATGCGTTTATACAGGATGTCATTTCTTATCGGGATGTTAAATGTCCGGCTGATATCCTGAGCCAGCAACCAGGCATGATTATATTCCCGTTGCAGCAGTTTCTTAGGATGCATTGGAACGGGCACCAGACAGTCAGGGTAGGTTATAAAGCTGATTGTTTTCAGAGCAAGTTGATTAAGTGCGGACAGATAATCGGTACGGTTGCTGAATTTTCCCGGTGGGATCATTGCGTTAACCGGAAAGGCGTATTTGAAAGCGCAGTATACCTGGTCAAAATCCGGTTTTTCGCAGGCATGCCGGGCAGTAATTATTTGCAGAACTTAGCGGAAGCGCGCATCGCACGCACTGCTCTTCAAGCCAGGGCAAATCCACTTGGCAGGCTCTGCATATTGGTGATTGGTCAGAATGTTTAAGCTGGCAGATCAGGCAAACATTCTGTTTAAAAATAAACAGTTGTTTTTGTGTTTGTGTAACATGAGTTGACAGATTTCCTTATCCGTTTATCATTAGCCACTTGCCAAAAGCGGTTGTTTTCCAACCGTTCATCAAGTGACAGGACCGACATCAGTATGCAGCAATCAAGTGCTATCCGACACGACTGGACCAAAGACGAAGTACAGGCTTTATTTGACCTGCCTTTTAACGATCTGTTGTTTCAGGCACAGCTTGTTCACCGTGAAAATTTTAATCCTAATGAAGTACAGGTAAGTACGCTGCTGTCGATTAAAACCGGCGCCTGCCCGGAAGACTGTAAGTATTGCCCTCAGAGTGGCCATTACAACACAGGCCTTGAAAAAGAGCGCCTGATGCAGGTTGAAAAGGTACTGGAAAAAGCCCGTAAAGCGAAGGAAACCGGTTCAACCCGTTTCTGCATGGGCGCTGCCTGGAAACATCCGGCTGAAAAAGATATGCCGTATGTACTTGAAATGGTTAAAGAAGTGAAAAAGCTTGGCCTTGAAACCTGTATGACACTGGGCATGCTGGATCAGAGCAAAGCTGAGCGTCTGGCGGATGCCGGTCTGGATTACTATAACCACAACCTGGATACGTCTCCGGAATATTACGACAAGATTATTACGACCCGTACGTTCCAGGACCGTCTGGATACGCTGCATAATGTTCGCGAATCCGGCATGAAAGTCTGCAGTGGCGGTATTCTGGGAATGGGTGAAACTGCTACCGATCGTATCGGTTTGTTACGTCAGTTGGCAAACATGCCGACACATCCTGAAAGTGTGCCAATCAACATGCTGGTTAAAGTAAAAGGCACACCGATGGAGAATGTGGATGATCTGGATCATCTGGATTTTGTCCGTACCATTGCGGTTGCACGTATCATGATGCCGGCTTCCCATGTGCGCCTGTCCGCTGGCCGGGAAAGCATGAGTGATGAAATGCAGGCGATGACCTTCATGGCCGGGGCTAACTCAATTTTCTATGGTGAATGTCTGCTGACAACCCCTAACCCGGAAACTCATCGCGACCTGCAGCTCTTTAAACGCCTGGGCATTAATCCTGAACAGCGTATCAGTGAAAATGATGATACTCAGGAGCAGGTTATTATGCAGTCGCTGCAAAAGCAGCAGGACGATTCGTTCTTCTACGAAGCCTGATTTTACGCATTTCTTCCGGCCATGGTGTCTGCCATGGCCGTTTCTGATGGTCCGACTATGTCATTCTCACAGTTACAGGATGAACTGAATCTGCGTAAGCAGGCTTCACTCTACCGTACCCGCAGAACTCTGCAAACGCCCCAGTCGCCAAACATTAAAGTGGATGGCAAAGACTATCTGGCATTTTGCTCCAATGATTATCTGGGGCTGGCTAATCATCCTGATGTTGTCGCTGCTTTTCAGAACGCCGCCAATCTTTACGGTGTAGGAGGCGGTGCCTCACATCTGGTTAATGGCCACAGTCAGGCACATCATGAACTTGAACTGGCGCTGGCGGAGTTTACCGGCCGCGACAGAGCACTGTTATTCTCAACCGGATACATGGCAAATCTCGGGGCGGTAACCGCGCTGCTGGACAAGCAGGATGGTGTGTTTGAGGACCGTGTGAATCATGCATCTCTGCTGGATGCAGGCCTGTTAAGCGGAGCGCGTTTTCAGCGTTATTTGCATAACGATGCTGCTAACTTGCAGACCCGTCTGCAGCGCAGTGAAGCCCGCCGTAAGTTAGTGGTTACGGACGGCGTATTCAGTATGGACGGTGATATTGCACCGTTACCTGAGCTGGCAGAAGTTAGCCGGCAGGCGGATGCCTGGGTGATGGTGGATGATGCTCATGGCCTGGGATGTATCGGTAAAGAAGGTCGGGGCAGTGTTGATCACTTCGGGTTAGGGCAGGATGATGTTCAGATTCTGATGGGCACACTGGGTAAAGCATTCGGCACTGCCGGTGCATTTATTGCCGGTTCTGAAGTGCTGATCGAAACCTTAATTCAGCATGCCCGCAGTTATATCTATACCACCAGTATGCCACCGGCCGTTGCCGCCGCAACCCTGCGCAGCCTGCAGCTGGTGCGTGAGGATGAATGGCGCCGGGAAAAGCTCCAGGCGCTGATTGCACAGTTCCGTACCGGTTGCGAATCCATGGGGTTAACCTTAATGGATTCCCTGACGCCTATTCAGCCAATTATGGTTGGCTGCAGTGAGACTGCTATGCAGATGAGTGCAGCACTGGAAGCAAAAGGTATCTTTATTACTGCAATCCGTCCGCCGACCGTTCCGAAGAATGAAGCACGGTTACGTGTCACTCTCAGTGCCAGTCATACTGAAGCGGATGTAGACCGTTTGCTGGTGGCTCTCAGTGAGGTGAAGGTATGAAGTTGCATCTGAGTTATGCCGGTCAGCCGTTGCATCAGGCACCGACTTTGGTGCTGCTGCATGGCTGGGGAATGCACAGTGAGATCTGGCAGCCGCTTTGTACATTACTGGAAGATGACTTTTCACTGGTACTGATTGATTTACCGGGACACGGTCTGAGTAAGGGTGATGCTGAAAACTGTACTCTGAAAGGTATGGTGACAGAGATTCATAATGAATTACTGAAGGCCGGTATCTCGCAGGCAGCCTGGTTAGGCTGGTCGCTGGGTGGAATTGTCGCAATGGCTTATGCGCAATCTTACAGAGACAATGTCACTTCATTAATGACTCTCTGCACAAGCCCTTGCTTTGTTGTTCGGGAAGATTGGGCGGCGGGGATGGATACCGACACTTTCGCTCAGTTCAGTGATGCCTTTAAGACTCACCCACAGAAAACTTTGCAGCGTTTCGCCATGCTTCAGGTACAGGGATCAGAAACCGCCCGGCAGGATCTTAAACAGCTGAAGTCACTGATCAGCAGTGTATCTGATCCTGATTATCCGGCTGTTAGCACTGCGCTGGAAATTCTCGAGGCGGATTACCGTGCGCTCTACTGTGCTGCGGATCAGTCTGATCTTCCGGTTAGTCATTTTTGTGTGAACACGATACGCTGGCACCGGCAAGTGTTGCTGAGTATCTCCGGCAGCTTTCGGGCTCTGCTATGGCTGTGTTGGCAGGTTCATCCCATGTGCCTATGTTGTCAGATCCGCAGATGCTTGCTGCCCGGATAAAGGAATCCCTGAAATGAGTCAGTTTTCCAAGCAGGAAGTTGCGACGTCATTCAGCCGTGCGGCCAGCAGCTATGATAACTATGCCAAGCTGCAACAGCAGGTGGGTGATCAGCTGTTGGCTATGGTGCCTTCCGGAGCTGAGCAACAAATCAGGCAGGTTGTTGATCTGGGGTGTGGCACCGGTTATTTCATCCCCGGCTAATGGACAGGCTTCAGCCTGAATGCCTGACCGGGGTTGATCTGGCACCGGGTATGCTGAGTTATGCAAGGGAGCATCATGCGGCAGATAATATCCGCTGGGTATGCGGCGATGCGGAAGCATTGCCGCTTGCCGGTGGCAGCGTTGATCTGATTTTTCCAGCCTGGCCATTCAGTGGTGTGAAAATCTGTCCCGGCTGTTTGCTGAAATTTATCGGGTATTACGTCCGGGTGGGCAGTTTGTCTTCAGTACTCTGGGGCCGGAAAGTCTTTGCGAGCTGAGAGCTGCATGGGCAGCTGTTGATGCTTATCAGCATGTCAGTGAATTTGTGCCCCTCCCTCAGTTACGCAACAGTATCGGTAACCTTCAGGAAGTCCGCTTTGAAGTGGCACCGGTTCAGCTTTTGTATCCGGAACTGCGCGGCCTGACGAATGAGCTGAAACGTATTGGTGCACATAATATGAGTGCGGGCCGGCCTGAAGGGCTCACCGGAAAGCGGCATTTACTTGCATTCAGAGATGCTTATGAAGCCTACCGGCGTGATGATGGTTTGCTGCCGGCTACTTATGAAGTGGCTTACGTTGTATTACGTAAACCTGAGTAAAATTGACAATTAAGACGATCCGTTATGGCAAAGAAAAGTATTTTTATTGCAGGCACTGATACCGATGTGGGCAAGACCGTAGTTGCAGCGGGTATTCTTGAAGCAGCTAACCGTAAAGGTCTGTCCACCGTTGCAGTAAAGCCCATTGCTGCCGGGTGTGAAAATACCCCTGAGGGGCTGCGTAATTCAGATGCGTTGCTGTTACAGGCAACGGCAAGCGTTAAGCTGAGCTATGAGCAAATTAATCCGGTTGCTTTTGAGCCGCCGATCGCGCCGCACATCGCTGCTGAACAGGTGGGGCGCAGACTGGATGCGGACCGTATCGCTGCGTTATGCCGTGGCGTAATGCTGCAGCCGGCAGATCTGGCGGTGATTGAAGGTGCCGGCGGCTGGCGGGTGCCGCTGAATAACCGTCAGACCATTGCTGATATTCCGAAAATGCTGAGTACCCCGGTTGTACTGGTGGTGGGTATGAAGCTTGGCTGTATCAGTCATACATTGCTGACGGTTGAAAGTATTGTCAGAGACGGTTTACCGCTGGCCGGATGGGTTGCCAATCAGGTTGACCCGCAAATGAGTTGTTATGAAGAAAATCTGCAAACCTTAAAGAGTATGCTCTCCGCGCCGCTGATCGCTGAGGTACCATATTCTGATGACTGCTCGCCACAAAACATTGCCCAATTTGTGGACATTGATGCTCTGATCGGTTGATTAATTACTGTACAGTTCGGATACTTACAGGGCGACAGGTGAGTCTGTCGCTTCAAAGATCAATCAACCTAGAGGTGTTACCATGAATGTATCCTCTGCTCTTCAGACAGGTGTATTAGGCATAAACCGTGGCCTCGACGGTGTACAGAAAGCTGCGTCTGATATTGCCGGAGCGGGTAAACCGCAGGCACCGGAGGAAGCAACAGGCCGGGATGTTAATGAAGCGCTGGCTGATCTGACTGTTGAGAAAAACGCGACCGCTGCATCCACTAAAGTTGTACAGTCAGCCGATGAAGTGCTCGGTACACTGATAGACATCCGCGTCTGATTCAGTTTTGTATGACCAGTGAGGTGCAGGTATGCAACTCAATATAAATAGCCTTCAGATACAATCCACCAGTACCGGTAATAACACCGGTATCGGGCAGGATGATACTGTCCGTTCAGCCAGGGACCCTGCTGTCAGCGGATCATCTGTCTCCCTGCATTCTGCAGAGTCTTCACCAAATACATCTACCCCGAAATCTGCGGATGTCAGCGGTTCTGATACCCAGAGTGCTGAAAGAAATACCGCTGATCAAAACACATCCGGCCAGGCTGGTGCTGATCAGCGTAGCGCGACTGCTGTAAAAGCAGACCTAACTGCGCTTGAAAATGAACAGATACAACAGTTAGCCACCCGTGACCGTGAGGTTCGGCAGCATGAGCAGGCACATGCTACGGTAGGCGGCCCTCATGCAGGGGCGCCGAGTTATGAGTACAAGAAAGGGCCGGATGGTCGTCTTTACGCTGTCTCCGGTGAAGTGAGTATAGATACTTCCGCAGTGCCCAATGATCCCAAAGCCACCTTAGAGAAAGCTGAAATAGTCTTGCGAGCAGCGCTTGCTGTTGCGGAGCCTTCAGGGGCCGACCGTGCTGTGGCTGCCCGTGCAACTGCACTGGCTGAACAGGCCCGTGCTGAGCTTTCTACTCAGGAGACGTCCGGCGCTGAGTCTGGCGGGGAAGCATCGGCATCTGTTGCAGCAGCGGGTGAGGATGCCGGTCGGGCAGAGGCGATAAAAGAAGAGTTGTCTGAGAATCAGGCAGCTTCAGAGCGCGCTGAAGAAGAGCAGGAGGCAGCCCGTCAGGATGCTCAGCGTGAGTCACAGGCAGCAGATGCTGTTCGGCGACAGGATGCACTGGATGAGCTTAATACCAACCGGGAAGAGCACAGTGCTGCCGTCTCTCAAAGCCTGGAAGACTATAATCAGCGCCTTGATGAAGTGGGAGAGCGGTTTGCAGAAGTGAACCAGCGCCTCGTTGAAGCAGGCGTATTTAAAAAGTTCTTTCCTGAAGGTCTGATTGTCGATCAGAACGTATAAGGTCTTATGTTCCCCAAAGCTCTTAGTTATTTTCCTGCAGGAAATTCAGCACCAGTTTACTGAAAGCCGCCGGTTTTTCCGCATGGGGCCAGTGGCCAGCGTTCTGAATAATTTTATAAGACGCCGCCGGAAAGTACTGTAACAGCGCATCCTTGTGTTCAAGGGTAATGTATTCCGACTGTCCGCCTTTAATAAACAGTGTATTGCCCTGATAGGTGTTTCCTTCAGGAGGCGCACTGATATTGGCATACTGGCTTTCAATAACCGCCAGATTCATTCGCCAGGCAAAGCCATTTTCACTGCGGTAAAGGTTTTTCAGCAGGAACTGCCGCAGGCCGGTGTCAGTCACCTGTTCTGCCAGTTGTTGCTCCGCTTCCCGCCGTGAGGTAACCGTATCCAGTCTGACAGACTTCAGCCCCTGAATAACCGTGTCATGATCGTGGCTGTACTGTACCGGCGCGATGTCAACGATGATCAGTTGCCGGATACGTTCCGGTTGTGTGAGGGCCAGTTGCATGGCTGCTTTTCCGCCCATGGAGTGTCCCAGAATATGGGCGCTTTGCAGGCCGTGATTGTCCATCAATTCAGCAATGTCATCAGCCATGGCGGCATAAGTCATTTCATCGCTATGAGGAGAACGGCCGTGGTTACGCAAATCCACCGCATACACCTGGTATTGCTCGGCCAGAACTTTTATCTGGCTGCCCCAGTTTTCCAGAGTGCCGAATAAACCGTGCAGAATGATCAGCGGTTCGCCCTGGCCCTGAATATTCACGTGAAGTTGCATGGGTGTATCCTCTTTACATAACCGTAAAAAAGCCGATGCAGGCATCGGCTTAGTCATTGTGCTTAACAGGCCTGTTCCGTTACAGAACAGCCAGCAGCTCAACGTCGAAGATCAGAGTGGCATATGGAGGGATGCCGCCCGGAGAGCCCTGCGCACCGTAAGCCAGTTGATACGGTACGTACAGACGCCATTTGTTGCCCGGAGTCATTAACTGCAGAGCTTCAGTCCAGCCAGCGATTACGCCGCCAACAGGGAATTCAGCAGGCTGACCGCGCTCGTAAGAGCTGTCGAATACTTTACCGTCGGTGAAAGTGCCGTGGTAGTGAACGCGAACGGTAGACTCACGGGATGGCTTTTCACCTTCTTCGCTGCCCGCTTCAATAACTTCGTACTGCAGGCCGGAATCAGTAACGAATACTTCTTCACGCTGAGAGTTTTTCTCCAGAAAGATTTCACCTTCAGCCGCTGCTTTTTAGCCGCTGCTTCAGCTTCTTCCTGCATACGCTTCTGGATTTCGTTGAATGCTGCCTGGATCTGTTCGCCGGCAACTTTCAGTTCAGCGCCTTCAAAAGCGTCCTGGATGCCGGTAACAACTGCGTTCAGGGAAACGCCTTCAAAGCTGTTGTTGGCCAGTTGGTCGCCCATTTGACGGCCGATACCGTAGCTGGCGATTTGTTCAGTGGTTTCTAGTTTTAGTTCAGACATGAGACTCGATCAATTGATGATTCATTAAGGCGGCCAAGACTAGCAAACTCCGCGGTTAAACGCTATGGCTGGCCGTATCAGAGCAGGTCCGGTATGACCTCGGTCACCTGACTTCGAATCCGTCCATCCTGTAAACGGATGTGGATTTCTTCCCGGGTTGACGGCTTTTACCTGCTGAATAACCTTACCGTCGGGGCGTTCAGTAATGGCATAACCCCGTTCAAGGGTAGCCAGAGGACTCACACCATTGAGGCGCCCGGCAATCGCCTGTAAACGTAACTGCTGCCGTGCCTGGTACTGGAGGCTCAGCTGTTCCAGCCGATGGCCCAACTCGTTTACTTTTGCTGTAAAGCACTGATCCGGGGCTGTTGCAGGCAGCGTTGTTGCCGCTGTTGCAGTTGCTGCAGTTTATCTTGCCGGGTTGTGACGGCTTGCTGCATCGCTTTACTGAGGCGTAATTCCAGATCGTCCAGCCTTTGGGCGTGTTCATTGAGTTTGTCACCCGGATGTTTCAGGCGGTTGCTGATCCAGCGGAGCTTTTCCTGATAGCGACTCAGTTTCTGCTGCATATTATGTTGCAGCCTGTTGTGCAGTTGCTGCAGACGCAGTTGAAGATGTGCCTGGTCAGGGCTGATAATCTCGGCAGCTGCTGATGGCGTCGGTGCACGGACATCGGCGACAAAATCTGCAATTGATACATCTGTTTCATGGCCGACCGCGCTGATAACCGGAATACGGCTGTTAAAAATCGCCTCGGCAACTCTGGCTTCGTTAAAACACCAAAGGTCTTCAAGGGATCCGCCCCCGCGGCCCACAATCAGAACATCACAGGTGTTATGACTGTTAGCGGTTTCAATGGCAGCAACGATTTCATCGGTCGCTTCATTGCCCTGTACCCGGGCCGGATAAATATTAACCGGTAATGAGGGAAAGCGGCGCTGTAAGACAGTCAGAATGTCGTGGACCGCGGCACCGGTTGGGGAAGTAATAATCCCAAGACGTTTTGGCTGGAGCGGTAAGGTCTTTTATGAGACTGATCGAACAGCCCCTGACGCTGAAGCTGCAGTTTCAGGGCTTCATAGGCCTGCTGTAAAGAGCCGATGCCGGCATCTTCCATGTAATCACAGATTAACTGGTAATCACCACGGCCCGGATACAGGCTGACTTTGGCGCGCACACGGACCTTGTCACCGTTCTTCGGCTGATAATTCAGGTAGTGATTGCGGTTCTTAAACATGGCGCAACGTACCTGAGCGCCGCTGTCTTTCAGCGTGAAATACCAGTGACCTGAGCCGGGGCGAACAAAGTTAGAGAGTTCACCTTCAACCTGAATAATTCTGAAGCTGCTTTCCAGCAGCGATTTAACTTCATTGTTAAGCTCGCTGACGGTAAATGCGGGGAGTTTGGTTGCTTTGCATGGCGCGATAGTAAACTATTCAGAACGCTTATTTAAGGGCTTTGCAGAGTCTGCGTCTGAGCGTAAAAAATAGTCGTGAAAACTGCGTTTTTCACCCGGTATTAATTGTCGCCACAGTTGTAAAGGCTATAATCCCGTGCCTTCTTTATATACAGAATAAAGGCACGCCCTCACTATGTTGCGAATTGCTGAAGAAGCACTTACTTTCGACGATGTTCTTTTGGTTCCTGGTTATTCCGAAGTTCTGCCTAAGGACGTGTCACTTAAGACTCGCCTGACCAAAGGGATTGAATTGAATATTCCTTTGGCTTCCGCAGCGATGGATACTGTTACGGAATCCCGCCTGGCCATTGCGATGGCACAGGAAGGCGGCATCGGTATCATCCATAAAAACCTTACGATTGATCAGCAAGCTGACGAAGTTCGCCGCGTGAAGAAGTACGAGGCGGGTGTGGTCAGTGATCCTGTTACCTGTACGTCTGATATGACCGTTGGTGAGCTGAACGCGCTGAGTGCACGGGTTGGGTTCTCCGGTTTCCCTGTTGTGGATAACGGTGATCTGGTGGGTATTGTTACCAGCCGTGATGCACGTTTTGAACACAAGCTGGATGCAACCGTTGCGTCTATCATGACGCCGAAAGACCGTCTGGTTACCGTTAAGGAAGGTGTTGATCCTGACGACGTACGTAACCTGCTGCGCAAGCACCGCATTGAAAAGATCCTTGTTGTTGATGACAGCTTTGGTCTGCGTGGTATGATGACAGTAAAAGATATGAACAAAGCGCAGACGCATCCGAATGCAGCTAAAGACGAGAAAGGTCGTCTGATTGTTGGTGCGGCTGTAGGTACCGGTGCAGATACCGCTGAACGTGTTGAAGCGCTGGTAAATGCTGAAGTTGACGTGATCATTGTTGATACTGCTCACGGTCACTCCAAAGGTGTTATTGACCGTGTTGCCTGGGTGAAGAAAAACTTCCCGAACGTTCAGGTAATTGGCGGTAACATTGCGACGGCTGCCGCTGCTGTTGCGCTGGCGAAGGCTGGTGCAGACGGTGTTAAAGTCGGTATCGGTCCGGGCTCTATCTGTACTACCCGTATTGTTGCCGGTGTGGGTGTACCTCAGGTCAGTGCAGTTGCTAATGTTGCAGCGGCGCTGGAAGAGTACGGCGTACCGTGTATTGCAGACGGCGGTATCCGTTTCTCCGGTGATTTGTCCAAGGCGATTGTTGCCGGTGCATCTGCTGTGATGGTGGGGTCAATGCTGGCCGGTACTGATGAAGCACCGGGTGATGTTGAACTGTTCCAGGGCCGTGCATATAAGTCTTATCGTGGTATGGGCTCGCTGGGTGCGATGGCTCAGACCACCGGTTCTTCTGACCGTTATTTCCAGGACGCTGCGCAGGGTGCTGAAAAGCTTGTACCGGAAGGTATTGAAGGCCGGGTGGCCTGTAAAGGTCCGATGGGCGGTGTCGTGCATCAGCTGATGGGTGGTCTGCGGGCTTCCATGGGTTATACCGGCAGTGCCGATATCACCACCATGCGCTCGGTACCGGAGTTTGTACGCATTACGAACGCCGGTATGGCAGAAAGCCATGTCCATGATGTGAGCATCACTAAAGAGGCGCCGAATTACCGGGTTGGATAATTCGCGACCAGAAAAATACCAGTAGGTGGGATGGCTTCGGCTATCCCACTTTTGTTTTTAACAAGCTACAACACTTGTAGAGATTCCTTTGGAGTCATCGAAATGTCCCAAGATATTCATGCACAACGGATTTTAATCCTCGATTTCGGCTCACAGTACACGCAGCTGATTGCGCGTCGTATTCGTGAGATCGGTGTTTACTGTGAAATTTATCCTTACGATATGGATAACGCCGCAATTACCGAATTCAATCCGCGAGGGATTATCCTGGCGGGTGGCCCGGAATCAGTTACCGAGGGCGACTCTCCGCGGGCGCCACAGGCCGTTTTTGATCTGAACGTACCGATCCTAGGTATTTGCTATGGTATGCAGACCATGGCTGAACAGCTGGGCGGTGCCGTTGTTACCTCCGATAAGCGTGAATTTGGCTACGCTAAAGTTCGTCTGGAAGACAGCCCGAGCCGTCTGTTCGAAGGCATTGAAGACCATATTGCCAACAATGGTTCTTTACTGCTGGATGTATGGATGAGCCACGGTGACAAGGTTAGCGAACTGCCTGATGGCTTCCATGTGATCGCCAGCACTGAAAGTGCACCGATTGCTGCGATGTGTCACCCGGCGAAGAATTACTTTGGCGTGCAGTTCCACCCAGAAGTTACCCACACCAAGCAGGGTGGACGGATGCTGAAGCGTTTCGTTCAGGAAATCTGTGACTGTGAAGCGCTGTGGACGGCTGAAAATATCATTACTGATCTGATTGCCCGTGTTCGCGAACAGGTGGGTGATCAGAAAGTATTGCTGGGTCTTTCCGGCGGTGTTGATTCCTCTGTTGTAGCGGCCCTGTTGCATAAAGCGATTGGCGATCAGCTGACCTGTGTATTCGTAGATAATGGCCTGCTGCGTAAGCACGAAGGTGATCAGGTAATGGACATGTTCGGTAAGAATATGGGCGTTAAGGTTATCCGTTCCGATTCTGAAGATCTGTTCCTGGGTCGTCTGAAAGGTGAAGCAGACCCGGAAACTAAGCGTAAGATTATCGGTAATACCTTCATTGAAGTCTTTGACGAAGAAGCGGCGAAGCTGAAGGATGTTAATTTCCTGGCTCAGGGTACTATTTACCCGGATGTAATTGAGTCTGCGGCTGCTAAAACCGGTAAGGCACACGTCATCAAGTCCCACCACAACGTAGGTGGTCTGCCGGAAGACATGGCATTTGAGCTGGTTGAGCCACTGCGTGAGCTATTCAAAGATGAAGTCCGTAAGATCGGTCTTGAGCTGGGTCTGCCATACGATATGGTTTACCGTCATCCGTTCCCGGGCCCGGGTCTGGGTGTTCGTATTCTGGGTGAAGTTAAGAAAGAATACGCGGATATCCTGCGTGAAGCCGATGCTATCTTCCTGGAAGAGCTGCATGCCGCTGACTGGTACCACAAAACCAGCCAGTCTTTTGCGGTATTCCTGCCGGTTAAATCCGTGGGTGTCGTGGGTGATGGTCGCCGTTATGAATACGTCATTGCGTTACGTGCGGTTGAAACCATCGACTTTATGACAGCTCGCTGGGCGCATCTGCCATATGAGCTGCTGGAGACTGTGTCCAGCCGCATCATTAACGAGATACCAAAAGTGTCCCGTGTGACTTACGATGTAAGCTCTAAGCCGCCGGCGACCATTGAGTGGGAATAATTTCCCGTTAACTCTGAAAAAGCCCGCTTTAGCGGGCTTTTTGTGTCGGGTGTGATTGCAATATACAGAGGTACTGATGACTGCATCTGAAGAAGATGAAAAGTGGATGGCTTATGCGCTTCAGCTGGCAGATAAAGCTGCTGAAAGAGGTGAGGTGCCTGTGGGGGCGGTGGTTGTCCGTGACGGTGAAATACTTGGGGAAGGCTGGAATCAGCCTATTTCCGGGCACGATCCCTGCGCCCATGCAGAAATTATTGCTTTGAGGATGCAGCAGCAAATGTTGCTAATTACCGGCTGGTGGATGCCACACTCTATGTGACCATTGAGCCATGTACTATGTGTGCGGGAGCGATTGTACATAGCCGTGTTAAGCGGCTGGTATTTGTGCAACCGAGCCTAAAGCCGGTGCGATAGTCAGTAACGGGCAGGTGCTTGATCAGCCCTGGATGAATTACCGGGTGGAATATCTGGGTGGAGTAATGGCTGAAAATTGCAGTGGCTGTATCAGTGCATTTTTCAGCGCCGCCGTGAAGAGAAAAGCCGCTAAGCGCGCAAAGCAGCAGGCTGAACGCGCTGGAGGTGAGTGATATTTACTGCGCCGTGTCAGTGCGGCGTGCCAGCAGGCTGTTCTTGCCGTTAGTGCGCTGTTCGACCCAGCTGATCAGATCAGTCCACATGCGGGAAATTTCTGCTTTTTCGGCATGATACCCGCGTGTTTCAATTCAATCGTCATCACCGGAATGCTTTTCACAAACCAGCCATAGTTTCCGAGGGATCCTGGATAGGTTCCAAGTTGCTTAAGGTAAAGTGGACCCAGTTTTCGCGGCGGCTTAATGCTGCCGTCAAAATCGAGAATGCCGTGTGGTGCGTGTACCGATACGATGACGTCCGGTTTTAATTCATCGATCAGGGTATGAATCGCCTGTGATTCCGGTTCACTCAGCGGTTTGTGGCCCGGGAAGTAACGGGGACGTTTTTAGCATAAGTCTGCCAGTGCTGTATCGGATCAACAGCCGCTTTAGCCGGGATAAAGTTTCGGTTGAGGTCTACTTTATTGGCGTTCACCCGGGTGGCGCGCTTCTGTAACAGACCGTCAGGGTTTGCCAGCGGCAGAAAATGCCAGTCATAGGCGCCGCTGTGGTTTTCATCCAGTGTCTTCAGCCATTTGAAGGTAACGCTGATACTTGAGTATTCATCACCATGGATGCCACCGATAAAGAGAATTTTGACCGGCGTTTCTGTATCCGGTGATGCCGGGTAATGTTTTTCCAGGATTAGCTCGCCGTTGTTTGAGTAAAAACGGGGAGATATAAACTCCAGATCCAGACATTCTTTAACTGAAACACTGCTGAGTTTGTTGCCGATCTTGGTACAGATATCGGTTACGTCTGGATGGGGTGTGTAGTCTTCCTGGCTGAGCTGATAACGGTCCGGCAAGGGGGATTCTGACAGTGCTTCTGTTGGGGAGGCTTTGGTTGCCTGCTCCAGTGCGTTGCTGTCCAGAGGTTGAGTTTTCGGTTGTGTCGCCTGGGTAGAAGCAGGTTGATGAACCTGGCTGATACTTTCTTGCATTGGAGCAGTCGCACTGATCATGGAAGGCAGTATCGGTGCGTTATGTTCGTTGTTGATTTTCGCTTCAATAGCGGCCTGGCTAAGCAGTTTTTGCATCACCTTTCAGAGTGTTATTGTTAGCGTGCTGAGCCGTTCCTGTACTGACCGGTGTTTCTGTGAGGGCCGGCTGTTTCAGTGTTACAGAAGCAGTAACCGTTTTATCTCCCTCCGAAGTATCTTTATTTCCTACCGTCCCGGATGGTGCGTCAGCCGCTTCGGGGCTGGCAGTGAATTCCCTGCATCAGCGATGGCTGCTTTTTCAGATGATGTCTTAGTGTTGCTGACAACCTGTCTTTCTTCCGCAGCTGAATCAACAGGGATCGTGCCGGTGCTGTTATCAATTGTCAGTTGTTTACTGAGGCCAGACAGCAGTTTTTTAGTGCTGTCAGTCAGTGCATCAGATGCCTCTTCCTGCTGGCCTGAAATGATCGGCTGGCTAAGGCTTTGAGCAGGCAGGGTGAAGCCTCCGGTTGCGACAGCTGATTCTGCATTTGCCGTTTGAAAATTAATTAGCAGGCAGCCCAAAATTGCGGTTCTCAGGGCGGATTTATGCCATAAAATCTGACGTGATGGGGCAAATAAAGTGTCTAGTGATAAAGCCATGAGCACAGGAAAATTCGGTTAGGGTTAAAAAGCTGAATAAAAACAGGGAGACAGCGATTAAAGTGCAAAAATCGATCACATTTTAATCGCCTTTGGAGGTTATGTGGAGTCTTTTATTCGCTTTTGTGAAGCTCTATAGCCGGCTTAGCTATGGGCAAAACCTGTGCTTCTATGCCGGATTCAGGGGATTGGCCTGTGCCGAGGGAGGCGTAATATCCAGGTTTGGATCACTATCCTCCGGATTACCGGGCATGACAATTTCACCTTCGTTTTCAGCTGGCGTTGGTTCAGGTTTACTGGCTTCGATTTCTGCAAGTTGCTGCTGCCAGAGGATCAGATCGTAGTACTGCCGGATGTTTTTAACATAGATAACCGGCTCATAGCCTCTGGCGTAACCACGTTTTACGGTTTTATAGTATTTTGGCTGGGTCAGTAATGGCAGAAATTGTTTAACATCTTCCCATAAATCAGGATTTTCCCCGCGCGGCTGGTAAGAATCCGGGCGTCTTCCAGGTGGCCATAACCGACGTTATAGGCTGCCAGTGCAAACCAGATTCGGTCATCGCCCTGAATACGCTCAGGGATTTTTCATTACCCGGGTGAGATATTCCGCACCGCCGAGCACGCTCTGTATCGGATCGGTGCGGTCTTCAACGCCGACTTCCTTCGCTGCCGCGTTGGTGAGCATCATGATCCCTTTTACCCCTGTCGGAGAGACGGCTTTGGGGTTCCAGTGGGATTCCTGATAGGCAATGGCTGCAAGCAGCAGCCAGTCGATGTCTGTTTCCTGCTCGGCCATATAAAAGTACTGCTCAAGCTTGCAGAAGCGGGTGCGCATATCCCGTTTGAAGGTTTCAATGTCTACATAAGTAAGGGTGTTTTCCCGGTTAAAATACTTATCCTGCAGTTCAGTGACCAGCTGTTTGGTTTCCGGTTTTGAGAAAAATGTTTCCAATGCATTAAGAAGGCTCTGGTCATTTTGTTTGGCGACCATCCAGGCAATGGGTTCGGATTTACCCATGGAGAAAGCTGTTTTCAGCCCGGGAAAAAAGATTTTTGGGCGTTAAATACAATATCGTCTGAAATTGTGTAGCGATATTTCTTGTTGTATACGTCGTCCAGCAGTTCAGTGATGTTGCCAGTACTGTTTTCCTGCCAGGTAATACCGGGGAATTCTGCTTTCAGTTTCTGCATGATTTCCGAATGGCTGCTGTCGGCGAGCACCTCGATGGATTTGCCTTCAAGATCTTTCAGAGATATCGGTTTTTCTGGCCCTGGGTGACCCGGTAAATGAGTGTGGGTGTGCTGTAGGCGTAAGGCTGGGCAAAACTGAACTCTGCTTCTCTGGATTCCGTAATGGTAAGTCCGGCGGCTGCAATGTGGGCCTTATGGTTTTTAATGACCGGGAATATGTCACCGAAACTGTCGGGAATGACCAGTTCAATTTCCACACCGATTTCATCTGCAAATGCTTTGGCCAGGTCATATTCGAAGCCAGCGGGTTTGCCATCTTTGTCTGATATATAGGTGGTTGGGGTATTACGGGTAACAATTTTCAGGACGCCGGTTTTCTGAATGGCCTCTAACTGATTGTCCGTTGTGAGGTTCGCCAGGAATAGCCAGCCGATGACCGCCAGTATGGTAGTGATAAAGAACACTTCTCTGAGGAAAAATTCGCGTTCGCATAATAATAATGGCCCTTATTGATGGCGCCGGAGTGGCGATTTCAGTAAAATGCGGCCTTAGATTTCTCCTACTTCATACATACCTGTTAGGCATACTCAAGAGGCTCGATACTAACATGCTAGTACTGCGTGGAGCGCCTGCTCTTTCTGCTTTTCGTCATGATAAGCTGCTGTCCGTCCTGCAATCCCAACTCAGCCAGGTAACGGCGATTTACGGTGAGTTCATGCATTTTGCTGATCTGCACCAAGACTTGTCTGAGCAAGAGCACACAATTTTGGAGCGAATTCTGCGCTACGGCCCTAAAGCTAAAGTGGAAGAGCCTTCAGGTCAATTGGTTTTAGTTGTGCCTCGTCCCGGCACGATATCTCCGTGGTCCAGTAAGGCGACAGATATTGCCAAAAACTGCGGCCTGTCAGCGATTAAGCGACTGGAGCGTGGTGTTGCGTACTATGTTCAGTCTGAAGCGCCGTTAACGGCGGAGCAACTGGCAATTGTTGAAGCAGCATTACATGACCGTATGGTTGAAGCTGTACTGGATGATGTGGCAGCAGCCGATGTTCTGTTCCGCAATGAAGAGCCTGCCCCGCTGACTGTGGTGGATATCATTGGCGGTGGCCGTGAAGCCCTGGTTGTTGCGAATACTGAACTGGGTCTGGCACTGGCTGAAGATGAAATTGATTACCTGGTTGCCAGCTTTGTTGAGCTTAAGCGTAACCCAAGTGATGTTGAGTTAATGATGTTTGCACAGGCAAACTCTGAACACTGCCGTCACAAGATTTTTAATGCTTCATGGGATATTGACGGTGAAGCACAGGATAAGTCGCTGTTCGCGATGATCCGTAACACCAATGAGCTGGGCGGTGAAAATATCCTGTCAGCATATTCCGATAACGCGGCAGTAATGGTTGGCAGCAAGGCTGGCCGTTTCTTTCCGAACCCGGAAACTAAGCAGTATGAAGCGAATCAGGAAGATATTCACATCCTGATGAAGGTTGAAACCCACAACCACCCAACAGCGATTGCGCCACATGCCGGTGCGGCCACCGGTTCCGGTGGTGAGATCCGTGATGAAGGTGCGACCGGTAAAGGTTCCAAGCCAAAAGCAGGTCTGACAGGTTTTACCGTATCCGATCTGAAAATTCCTGGTTTCGAACAGCCTTGGGAGTCTGATTACGGCAAGCCGGAGCGTATCGTAAGCGCACTGGATATTATGCTGGATGGCCCGATTGGTGGTGCTGCGTTTAACAATGAATTTGGCCGCCCTGCACTGAATGGTTATTTCCGTACTTTCGAGCAGAAGGTGAACGGTGCTGCCGGCGAAGAAATGCGCGGTTACCACAAGCCAATTATGATTGCCGGTGGTTACGGTAATATCCGTGGTGAACACGTTGATAAGGGTGAGATTCCTGTTGGTGCACAACTGATCTGTCTGGGCGGACCTGCAATGCAGATCGGTCTGGGTGGCGGTGCTGCTTCTTCTATGTCTTCCGGCAGTTCTTCAGAAGATCTGGATTTTGCATCCGTACAGCGTGATAACCCTGAGCTGGAGCGCCGTTGTCAGGAAGTTATCGATCAGTGCTGGCAACTGGGTGACGCTAACCCGATTGCCTTTATCCACGATGTGGGTGCCGGTGGTCTGTCAAATGCTTTCCCTGAGCTGGTGAAAGATGGTGGCCGCGGCGGTGATTTTGAATTGCGTAACGTCAACAATGATGAGCCGGGCATGTCACCACTGGCTATCTGGTGTAACGAAGCGCAGGAGCGTTATGTTATGGCGGTTGAGCCGCAGGACATGGCGCGTTTTGAAGCGATCTGTGCCCGTGAGCGTTGCCCGTATGCAGTCGTTGGTACTGCAATCGAAGAGAAACACCTGACCCTGGGTGATACTCACTTCGAAAATAAGCCGGTTGATCTGCCCATGTCAGTGCTGTTCGGTAAGCCACCAAAAATGCACCGTAGCGTAGAGCGTGTTGCTTACAGTGTTCCGGCGTTTAACAGTGCAGAGATTAATCTGGAAGATGCTGCTGAGCGTGTTATGAAACTGCCTGCAGTCGCGTCTAAGTCTTTCCTGATCACCATTGGTGACCGTTCGATTACCGGTCAGGTTGTCCGTGATCAGATGGTTGGCCCGTGGCAGGTACCTGTTGCGGATTGTGCGGTTACAACGTCTGCTTATGATACTTATGCCGGTGAAGCAATGGCGATGGGTGAGCGTACCCCGCTGGCACTGGTTGATTCCCCAGCGTCTGGCCGTATGGCTGTGGGCGAAACCGTGACCAACCTAGCGGCTGCACAGATCGACGATATTATTGATATCAAGCTGTCTGCAAACTGGATGTGTGCTGCCGGTCATCCGGGTGAAGATGAAAAACTGTATGACACCGTGCGTGCGGTGGGTATGGAGCTGTGTCCAGAACTGGGGATTACCATTCCTGTGGGTAAAGACTCGATGTCTATGCGTACAGTCTGGGAAGATGAAGGTAAAGCTAAGTCAATGACGGCACCTACATCTCTGATCATTACCGGTTTCGCACCGGTAACAGATGTACGTAAGACACTGACCCCACAGCTGAAGACTGATCAGGGTGAGACCGATCTGATCCTGCTGGATTTGGGTAATGGCCAGAACCGTCTGGGTCTGTCTGCGCTGGCGCAGGTATATAACGAAGTGGGCCAGGATGTACCGGATGTTGATGATGCTCAGCAGCTGGTTGCTTTCTTCAGCGCTGTTCAGGAACTGAACAAGCAGGGGCTGCTACTGGCTTACCATGACCGTGCAGATGGTGGTTTATTCACAACCGTCGCTGAAATGGCATTTGCCGGCCGTACCGGTGTGGATATTAATCTGGATCTGCTGGCGGCTGACAGTTCTGAATTCGCAGCGGCTCTGTATGCTGAAGAACTGGGTGCGGTTATTCAGGTTAAGCGTGATGATCTGCAAACTGTTCTGACAGAACTGAATGCTGCCGGTCTGGGTGATTGCGCTAAGGTGATCGGTTCCCTGAATCCGGATGACATGCTGCAGTTCAGCTTTGATGATGAAGCGGTTTACTCTGCATCCCGTATTCAGCTGCAGCGCTGGTGGGCTGAAACTTCTTATCAGATGCAGTCTCTGCGGGATAACTCAGAATGTGCACAGCAGGAATATGATGTGCTGCTGGATGCTGAAAACCCGGGTCTGAATGCCAAGCTGAGTTTTGATCAGAATGAAGATGTTGCTGCGCAAGTGAATGCGTCCGGTGAACGTCCGCGTGTGGCAATTGTCCGCGAGCAGGGTGTTAATGGCCATATCGAAATGGCAGCTGCTTTCGACCGTGCCGGCTTTGCTTCTGTGGATGTTCACATGAGCGATATCCTGGAAGGCCGGGTAACACTGGCTGACTTCAGAGGCCTGGTTGCCTGCGGTGGTTTTTCATACGGTGACGTACTGGGTGCCGGTGAGGGTTGGGCTAAGTCTATCCTGTTTAATACCCGTGCCCGTGAAGAGTTCAAGAACTTCTTCGAGCGTGAAGATACATTCGCACTGGGTATCTGTAACGGTTGTCAGATGCTGTCTAATCTTCATGAGCTGATTCCGGGTACAGATCACTGGCCACACTTCGTACGTAACATGTCTGAACAGTTTGAAGCCCGTGTTGCTATGGTTGAAGTGCAGGAAAGCCCGTCTGTATTCCTGAAAGGCATGGAAGGTTCGCAGATGCCAATCGCAATCGCACACGGTGAAGGCCGTGCTGAGTTTGCTGACCAAGCGCATTTTGACAATCTGAACGGTTCCGAGGCAGTTGCACTGCGTTATGTGGATAACTACGGTCAGGTCACTGAACAGTATCCGGCAAACCCGAACGGTTCTCCGGCCGGTATTGGCGGTGTTACCAGTAAGGATGGTCGTGTAACCATTATGATGCCGCACCCTGAGCGGGTTTTCCGTAGCGTAACCAATAGCTGGGCGCCGGATGAATGGCAGGAAGATGGTGCCTGGATGCGGATGTTCCGTAACGCCCGTGTCTGGGTAGGTTAAGCAAAGCAAAGCAAAGCAAAGCAAAGCAAAGCAAAGCAAAGCTTTAGCTGCTGATTTGAAAAGCCCTGTACCTTTGCCGGTATAGGGCTTTTTGTGTCTGTTTAAAAGTGATCTGAAGTGAATCTCAGTTGGTTGCTAGGTGGTAGGTGGTAGGTGGCAGGGTAAGGAAGGCGCGTTTTATCCGGATAGAAAAAGCCCCGTATCTTTGCAGATACGGGGCTTTCCTGAAGAAAGGCTGATCAGAGGGTTTTTCAGCACTGATTTTCCAGCTGCGGTTTTCCAGGGAGAAGATCAGGGACTTATAGATATTGTCCTGGAAGCTGTTGGACGTGTAGTCCTGCAGGAATACAACCCGGACACGGCCATCTGGCAGGGCGCTCATGGTTACATCTGAAACGCCAACACGGATGAAGGTTGGTTTGCTCAGGCGGATGTTACGGGTATTACGCCATGTGCGGTTACTGGTTTGGCTGTTTGGCTGGTAACCAGGCACATAGTAGCTCAGGTAATCCTGAACATTCTGATCAGACCAGGCGCTGGCCCAGCCGTTCAGTGCCTGATTCAGTTCCTGCTGGATCGCCGGGCTCAGCTCAGTATTATTCTGGGCAGCGCTCTTAGCCAGTGCAACGGTGCTGGCTGCAGTCGGTTCAGGTAGCGGGGTTGCCGGTGCCGTCAACGTATCGGTTTGTTGCGTAGAGTCTGCTGTTTCCGTCGTTTCAATCACCGGGCGCGGTGCTGCATCTTCAGGCAAGCGTTCTTCAATCTCGAGTGGCTTATTCTTCGCCGGTGTTGGTGCCGGTGCAGGGGATGGTTCTACCTGTGCAGCCACAGGGCTTACTGATGCCAGAAGTGTCGGATCAACATTATTCGTTGGTGAGAATATTTTGCCGCCGATAGGCCGTGCCAGATATACCTGGTCCAGTGTGGCCAGTTGTGGTGGGGCAATCTTCTCTTTGCTGTCGAGATCCAGGGCACGGTTATAAGCCTGGTTGGCCAGATTGGCATAAATGGCTTTCAGGTTTTGCTGTACCTGGGCGTAACTTGGGTGGGTGTTGAATGCCTGTAACAGGGTGGCAACAGCTTTATCGTTGTTGCCACGCAGGGCGTAGATTGTTGCCAGGTTGTTATAGGCTTCAGGTGCGTCCGGATAAATACCGATCAGCTTATTGAAAACATCTTCTGCCGCCTGAAGCTTATTGCGCTTAATCAGTGCGGTGCCATACAGCAACCAGGCGTTAGCATCTTTAGGGTTATCGTTCAGATAATCATTGATCTGGTTAAAGGCCTGGGTGTTTTTACCGGCGTCCTGTAAATCCCGGACACGCTGCAGTTCTGTTGCCAGTAGCTGTGAATTGTATTCCAGCTTGGTTTGTAGTTCTGTGTTTTGGCTAGCGGCTGATACAGCGCTGTTTGCTGAAGCGGTTTTGCCGTCGGATTCATTGTCCAGCCAGCGCTGAAGCTGATCCAGCTTGGCGTTAATGTCTGCGCTGTTGCTGTTCTGCTGACCGGATTTGGCACAGTCAAATTCATTTTGCGCGCCGGCATTCATGCAGAATGCATCTGATTCCTGGGCGGCAAATGCAGAAGATGCGCATACCATGCCAAGGGATATTGCCAGTGTCAGAGGTTTCAGAAGCGTGCCAGACTGTGTTGCCATAAGATATGATCCGAAGATTGCCCGAACAGCAAAAGCGCTGTTGTAATTTAAGTCCATGTACCCGCGAACGGGCCTGACGATTATAGCTTGAATCCTTGCGTGGGTAAGCCCTGTAAGTCATCAGAGGGGTAAAAAATATTTTTCATGAAGAGTGGTTATAAAAATGGCGCAGATCCTGAAGGATTTGCGCCATTTTTAGTCGTCATGCCGGTTTATGTGTTTTCTCTGGCGATTGCCCGGTAGGCAATGTCGTCACGGTAGTAAACACCTTTCCAGTCGATCATTTTCGTCAGCGTATAGGCAAGTTTTTGTGCTTCGGTTACGCTGTTGCCCAGTGCAGCTGCGCACAGTACGCGGCCACCGCTGGTGACGATATTACCGTCTTTTTCGCTGGTGCCTGCGTGGAAAACCTTGCTATCTGCAGGTACCTGTTCCGGCAGGCTGATCACGTCACCTTTCGGATAGTTGCCCGGATAGCCGTCTGCCGCCAGTACTACACCTACGGCGCAGCGAGGGTCCCAGTCAGCAGTTGTGGTATCCAGCTTGCCGTCCAGTGCTGCATTAGCCAGTTCAACGATGCTGGATTTCAGACGCATCATGATTGGCTGGGTTTCAGGATCGCCGAAGCGGCAATTGTATTCGATTACCTTTGGTGTGCCGTCGGCAGCAATCATCAGGCCTGCATACAGGAAGCCTACGTAGGTATTACCTTCTTCAGCCATGCCGTTAACGGTTGGGATGATGACTTCATCCATGATGCGGTTGTGGATATCCGCTGTAACGACAGGTGCAGGGGAGTAAGCACCCATACCGCCGGTATTCGGACCGGTATCGCCATTGGCTGCGCGTTTGTGATCCTGACTGGTAGCCATTGGCAGTACGTTTTTGCCATCAACCATGACGATGAAGCTGGCTTCTTCGCCTTCCAGGAATTCTTCAATGACGACGCGGTGACCGGCTTCTCCGAATGCATTGCCGGCAAGCATGTCACGGATAGCAGCTTCTGCCTCTTCCAGTGTCATGGCAACAATAACACCTTTGCCGGCAGCCAGGCCGTCTGCCTTGATGACGATCGGAGCACCCTGTTCACGCACATAGGCAATTGCAGGGTCGATTTCAGTGAAGTTTTTGTAAGCGCCGGTAGGAATCTGATGACGTTCCAGGAAGTCCTTGGTAAATGCTTTGGAGCCTTCCAGCTGGGCTGCGCCTTTGCTCGGGCCAAAGCAGCGCAGGCCTTCGCTTTCAAAACGGTCGACGATGCCTTCTACCAGTGGCGCTTCAGGGCCAACAATGGTCAGGGCAATCTGATTGTTCTTGGCAAAGTCTACCAGAGCATCCTGGTCCATCACGTCGATAGCAACGTTTTCCAGTTTGGCTTCCAGTGCGCAGCCGGCGTTACCCGGCGCAACAAATACTTTGCTGACGTTGTCATCCTGAGCGGCTTGCCAGGCAAGGGCGTGTTCCCGACCACCGGAACCAATGACTAAGATTTGCATAATTTTTCTGCCTATAAAAACGGTTCAGCCGGCGAAAGCCGGCTGAAGGTGTAACTGATTAGTGACGGAAATGACGCATGCCTGTGAAGACCATGGCGATACCATGCTCATCGGCGGCGGCGATGATCTCCTGATCGCGCATTGAACCGCCCGGCTGAATGATTGCAGAGATACCTGCAGCAGCCGCGGCATCAATGCCGTCGCGGAACGGGAAGAAAGCGTCGGACGCCATGACTGAACCCGGTACAACCAGGCCTTCATCAGCTGCTTTAATTCCGGCGATTTTGGCACTGTATACACGGCTCATCTGGCCGGCACCAATGCCGATTGTCTGGCCGTCTTTGGCGTAAACAATGGCGTTGGATTTAACAAACTTAGCCACTTCCCAGCAGAACAGCAGGTCACGCATTTGCTGTTCGTCCGGTTGCTTCTGGGTAACGATTTTAAGATCAGCTGCGTTGACCATGCCCAGATCCTGATCCTGTACCAGCAGGCCGCCGTTAACACGCTTATAGTCAAAGCGCTGCGCACGTTCTGCGCTCCATTCACCGCAGGCCAGCAGGCGTACGTTAGGCTTGCCGGCAACAATGTCGGAAGCTTCCTGAGTAACAGACGGTGCAATGATGACTTCAACAAACTGACGGTCGATGATGGCCTTGGCAGTGGTTGCATCCAGTTCACGGTTGAACGCGATGATGCCGCCAAATGCTGAGGTCGGATCAGTCAGGTAGGCTTTGTTGTAGGCTTCCAGAATGTCACCACCGATTGCTACGCCGCATGGGTTAGCGTGTTTAACGATAACACAGGCCGGCTCAGCGAAAGGTTTTACGCACTCAAGTGCTGCGTCAGTATCGGCAACATTGTTAAAGGAGAGTTCTTTACCCTGCAGCTGGCGTGCGGTAGCAACGCTGGCTTCAGTTGGGTTGGATTCAACATAGAAAGCAGCACGCTGGTGCGGGTTTTCGCCGTAACGCATTTCCTGTGCTTTAACAAACTGGGTGTTAAAGGTGCGCGGGAATGCTGCTGGTTCTTCTTCGCTGCCATCGGTGATTGCACCCAGGTAGTTAGCGATCATGCCATCGTAAGCAGCAGTATGTTCAAATGCCTGTACTGCCAGATCAAAACGGGTTGCATGGCTCAGACCCTGATTTTCATCCAGTTCAGCTATGATACGCTGATAGTTATCTGCACTGACGACAATTGCCACGTCTTTGTGGTTTTTGGCTGCAGAGCGAACCATAGTCGGGCCGCCAATGTCGATATTTTCAATAGCCAGTGGCAGGTCGCAGTCCGGACGGGCGATGGTTTGCTCGAACGGATACAGGTTAACAACAACCATGTCGATCGGGTTGATGCCGTGTTCTTCCATAATACCGTCATCGGTACCGCGGCGACCGAGAATGCCACCGTGTACTTTCGGGTGCAGAGTCTTAACCCGACCATCCATCATTTCAGGAAAACCGGTGTAGTCAGATACTTCAACCGCAGGGATCTGGTTGTCTTGCAGTAGCTTGTATGTGCCGCCGGTAGAAAGGATTTCAACGCCGCGCTGACTCAAAGCCTGGGCGAATTCAACGATGCCGGTTTTGTCAGATACGCTGATCAGCGCGCGACGAACCGGGGTATTTTTTGCTCTGCCATGGTTGTTTATCTTCGATGGTTAAGGTTAGACGGGGATTTACAGAAGACCGTATTGTTTCAGCTTCTTACGCAGGGTACCACGGTTGAGGCCGAGTACTTCTGATGCTTTGGTCTGGTTATCCTTGGTGTAAGTCATCACTGCTTCAAACAGTGGTGCTTCGATTTCCGACAGAACCATCTGGTAGACATCTGTTACCGGTTGACCATCCAGTTGATGGAAATAATCCGATAAAGACGTTTCAACACTGTCACGCAGGGTGCGGTGTGAACTTTCAGTTGGTAGTTCTGAGGTAAACGGCTGAGTATGTGTATTGTTTTCCACGGTATGTCGGTATCCAAATCTGCAACAGGTCAGGCCGCTGCACTTGCACAGGCAAGTTCAGCAAAGTAGGCCGTAATCGCATCACGCTGTTGCGAACATGTTTCTAGTGAGTTAAAAGCTTTTCGGAAGTCAGTGCCACCGGGTTTGTCTTTGAGGTACCAGCCTACGTGCTTACGCGCTATGCGAATACCCAGATATTCTTCATAGAAAGCGTAAAGTGCATTCAGGTGCCCTAACAGGGTGTCTCTGACTTCTGTCCCTTCAGGAGGGGTAATTCATTTCCAGTAGCAAGGTAGTGGTTTATTTCCCGAAAAATCCACGGATTTCCCTGTGCGGCGCGGCCAACCATGACGGCATCAGCACCGGTAAAGTTAAGTACTTCGCCGGCCTTTTGCGGGGTGGTGATGTCACCGTTGGCAAACAGGGGAATATCAATGCTCTGCCGGATAGCTGCAATGGTGTCGTATTCCACGTCACCTTTATATCCGCAACTGCGGGTACGGCCGTGTACAGCCAGTGCCTGAATACCTGCGTCCTCTGCGATCCGTGCAATGGTAACGCCGTTACGGTTATCAGGTGACCATCCGGTACGGATTTTGAGTGTAACCGGAACATCAACTGCAGCCACGGTGGCTTCGAGAATATCGCGAACCAGTTGTTCGTCTTTCAGTAATGCGGATCCGGCCGCTTTATTGCAAACTTTTTAGCCGGGCAGCCCATGTTGATGTCAATGATATGCGCGCCGTTAGCGACATTAAGCCGCGCAGCATCTGCCATCATTTGCGGATCTCCGCCGGCGATCTGTACCACCCGGAGAGGATCATTTTCATCGTACTGAAGACGCAGGCTTGATTTGCGGGTATTCCACAGCCGGGTGTCGGAGGTTACCATTTCGGAAGCCGCCATCCCCGCCCCTAACTGCTTACACAGTTGCCGGAACGGTAGGTCAGTGACGCCTGCCATTGGTGCCAGGATTACCTGACTGTCAATGGTATGGTTTCCGATTTGAAACATCTGCCAACCCTGAGCCTGAAAGAAATAGCATTACCCTGACTGCGGGCAGTCGCGGGTTTCATGCTGTCTGGAAGGCGGACAATAATACCTTTATGTGGCAGGCGGGCCAAGCAGTTTTTGATGCTTTTTAACCGTTTTTGGTGTTGCAAAGCAGCAAGAAATAGGCTTATAGCCGGCGGCTTGTCAGGCTGGAGGGTGAAGGCTGACTTCATACCCCACTGCAGCGCGTCCAGGGTCAAGAACATCCAGATGAACCTGAATACTGTGTTCCTGTGGCATTCTTGACGGATCCAGAGAGGCGGAATTCAGGTATTCAGCCGGCTGGAATGTTCGTCGCTTAATGATGCTGCCGTTACGGTCGGAAAATGCCAGTCTTATGGCCGGAAAGGCTTGCTCGAAGGCTCCCTGATTTTTCAGCAACATACTGATTTTCAGTACACCCTGATATTCCTTGTGCTCTTGCACAATCAGCTGCTCGGTGATGATGTCCGGAATATTTTCCGGCACGGCTAACCGACAGTCGATCTGCTCACATACCGGTTTATACAGTTTGGCCAGCGCTGGCTGGCGAATAAGATCATTACGCTCGAACCACATGTACTGTAATAGCAGGCAGCTCAGGGCCAGGAAGATAATCAGGGCCAGCGAAAGGGTTTTGCCGGGTGGCTGCTGAGTGGCCCGGATCATAACAGGTTCAGTCTGCTGAGGGACAAAACCGGTTTCTTTATCTTCAGTAGCAGGGTGGAGTGCCAGAATACTGCTGTGTGCCGGGGAGCCTGGGCTTCGTCTGTCTGCGGTGCCGGTTGCTGATCGGTTGCAGTCAGCGGATTACTAGCGTTTCGTAACAGTTCCTGCAGCTTTTTTCAGCCGGATTCAGATAACCGTGTTCTTCGTCTCTGGCCTGATAGCTGGTCTGGTGACGATGCAGTGCCTGACGGATCCGTTCACTCTGCTCGCTTGTATCTGTCGGCTGCGAATCCTTTGAGTGCGTAGTAGATGTCTGTTGCTGGTTGCCTTGGGCACCCGGAGAGGCTGTAATCACGGAGATTTGAGGCTGTGATGCTGGCTTGTCTTGTGGTTGAGTGCCGGTAATCTCTAGCTTCTGATCTGAATCAGAGGGCTGTGCTTTGCTTTTTCGGGAGGTTGTTTTTTGTTATTGCTTAACTTCGGCTGTTGCTGAGGTTTCACCGGACTGGCCTGCCGGATGTGCAAACTGACGGGCTGTTCTGACACTTCCTTTGTTTCAGTTTCTGCAGGCCGTGCCGGTACTGCCATTTCCGTTGGTGAAGGTGTAACGGTTTGTGCTGTATGTTTGCTGTTCTCAAACAGGGCCTGCACAGGCTGATCCAGATCCAGAGGCTGGGGCGTCTCCTGTTGCACGGGCTTTTTGCCGGAATAAACGCTTTCGGGATTGCGGGACGCACTGGCGGTTTGTCCTGCGGCGCAGCCGGTCTGGTTGGTTCCGTGACAGCTTCAGGCGCTTTTATCGGTTGTCTGGGTTCCGGTACTTTGCACAGTTCAGCATTAAATACCTCCAGGCAGGTACCGCAGCGTACCTTGCCGTGGGCTATTTTTAGTTGTCCTGCGGTGACCTGAAAGCGAGCTTTACAGGCCGGACATTCTGTAATCAGGCGCTGCTGCTTCACGATTTATCGCTTGATTCCGGTAATGCGTATCCAGCCTTCGCGTTCGCTGACCGGGTCCAGAATAAAGTCATTGCCGTAAGCTTCACGGATTTCTTCTTCCTGATGGGCCAGTAAGCCTGAAAGTACTAGTTGTCCGCCGCTGCGGGTGTGTTTGCTGAGGGTTGGGGCAAGTTCAACCAGCGGGCCGGCAAGAATATTGGCTACCAGTACGTCTGCTTCGTGATCCGGTGTCTGTTCGGGTAAGTAAACCTGCATACGGTCTTCTGTCAGGCCGTTACGGTTGAGGTTGTCCTTGCTGGCTGTGAGTGCCTGTACGTCGATATCGACAGCAGTAACATGGCTGGCACCCAGTAGCAGGGTTGCAATACCCAGAATACCGGAGCCACAGCCGTAATCGGTGACCTGTTTCTCATTCAGCTCGAGACCATCAAGGAACTCCAGGCACAGAGCGGTCGTTGGATGGGTGCCGGTACCAAATGCCAGGCCAGGGTCGAGCATCAGGTTGACTGCCTGCGGATCAGGCACGTCTTTCCAGCTTGGGCAGACCCACAGACGTTTGCCAAACCGCATTGGTTGGTAGTTATCCATCCATTCCCGTTCCCAGTCTTTGTCTTCCAGAATCTCTGTTTTGCAGGTTGGAAATGCGCTGTCCGGGAACTGGTCGTTATGGGCCTGTTGCAGAAAGTTCAGGGTTGCATCCAGATCGTGATCAGCTGAGAAAAGGCCTGTCAGTACGGTGTTGCTCCACAAAGGAGTGGTACCCAGGTCGGGTTCGAAGATTGGCTGATCGGCCTGATCGGTAAAGGTAACCGCAGCGCAGCCGGCTGCCAGTAATAGATCTTCGTAAGATTCAGCGTTCTCTGGGGAAACATCCAGTTTGATCTGCAACCATGGCATGAAGGGTCTTCCTGTATTCGGGTAAGCGGTACCGGTAAGCATATAGTATGGGCTTGAACCGTTACAGCTCAGTTACCTGGGGATAATGCGGTGCGATGACCGTCTGTTGGCAGATATGCCTGGGGTAACCGGGTTAATGCGTAAAACGGCAGGCAGCGGGGACCGCCGCCTGCATATACCGGGATCAGTCGAGACCCAGTTTCTTTCCAGATAGTGGATGTTAACGCCGCCTTCAGCGAAGTTTGCATCGCGAACAATATCCTGGTGCAGCGGGATGTTGCACTTGATACCATCGATCAGCATTTCATCCAGCGCGATTTCCATCCGGCGCAGTGCCACTTCACGGGAATCGCCGTAAGTGATCAGTTTTGCGATCAGGGAATCGTAGTGCGGTGGTACGCTGTAGCCGCTGTACAGGTGAGAGTCTACCCGAACACCGATGCCACCCGGGGCATGGAAGTGGGTGATCTTACCAGGGCTTGGCATGAAGGTAACCGGATCTTCAGCGTTGATACGACATTCCACTGCGTGGCCGTTCAGTTTGATATCTTCCTGTTTGATTGTCAGCGGCAGACCTGAAGCGATACGCAGCTGTTCTTTCACGATATCAACACCGGTAACCATTTCTGATACAGGGTGCTCAACCTGAACACGGGTGTTCATTTCGATGAAGTAGAAACGACCGTTTTCATACAGGAATTCGAAAGTACCTGCGCCGCGGTAGTTGATTTCCAGGCAGGCATCAACACAGCTTTGCAGTACCTGAGCGCGTGCTTCCGGATCCAGGTGCGGTGCAGGTGCTTCTTCAACCACTTTCTGGTGACGACGCTGCAAAGAGCAGTCGCGGTCGTACAGATGGATGGCGTTGCCCTGGCCGTCAGACAGTACCTGAACTTCTACGTGACGTGGGTTTCCAGGAATTTTTCCATGTAAACCGTATCGTCACCGAAGGCCGCTTTCGCCTCCGCCTTGGTTACGTAAATGGCATTCAGCAGGTGCGCTTCGTTGTGAACAACACGCATACCACGTCCACCACCACCGGCAGCCGCCTTGATGATGACCGGATAGCCGATACGGCGGCCAATCGCCAGTACTTCTTCGCTGTCTTCCGGCAGTTCGCCGTCAGAGCCTGGTACAGTCGGTACGCCTGCTTTCTGCATCGCTTCGATTGCTGATACCTTGTCGCCCATCAGGCGAATGGTGTCAGCTTTCGGGCCGATAAATGCAAAGCCACTCTGTTCAGCGCGCTCAGCGAAATCAGCGTTTTCTGCCAGGAAACCGTAACCCGGGTGGATACCCGTAGAATCGGTAACTTCAGCAGCGGCAATGATAGCCGGAATGTTCAGATAGCTTTGCGGTGACGGTGCAGGGCCGATACATACAGCTTCGTCCGCCAGGCGAACATGCATCAGGTCACGGTCTGCTGTGGAATGGATAGCAACAGTTTTGATGCCAAGTTCCTTACAGGCCCGCAGGATGCGCAAAGCGATCTCGCCACGGTTGGCAATGACTACTTTTTCTAACATATTGTTATGATCCTGTGGCTGATTTATACGATGGTCACCAGCGGCTGATCGAATTCAACAGGCTGGCCGTCTTCAACCAAAATGGCTTCAACAACACCGGACTTGTCTGCTTCGATCTGGTTCATCATCTTCATCGCTTCAACGATGCAGATCGGGTCGCCAGCTTTAACAGTAGAACCTACTTCGATGAAAGCCGGAGAGGTTGGGGAAGGTGCACGGTAGAAGGTACCAACCATTGGTGATTTAACCGCATGGTTGTTGTTTGCCGGTGCAGCAGGGGCTGCTTCAGCAGCAGGTGCAGCAGCCGGAGCTGGCGCAGCAGCGGCAACAGCAACAGGTGCCGGTGCAGCAGCAACAGGCGCTGCAACCAGGTTAGAACCGCGGCTGATGCGTACGGATTCTTCACCTTCTTTGATTTCAATTTCGTTGATGTTTGACTCTTCCAGCAACTCGATCAGTTTTTACTTTGCGAATGTCCATGCTAATGCAGTGCTCTATTTAGTAAATTCAGATGATTAGGTTTTTCCAGCCGGCTGATGGCCGACTGCAGTGCTAATTCGTATCCCTGGGTGCCCAGACCGCAGATAACGCCAACAGCTACATCAGATAGATATGAGTGGCTGCGAAAAGTTTCTCTGGCGTGTACATTCGAAATGTGAATTTCGATGAAAGGGATTGCGACCCCCAGCAACGCATCACGTAATGCCACACTGGTGTGGGTGAAAGCTGCCGGGTTAATGATAATGAAGTCTGTCTGTTCGTCGCGGGCCTGGTGAATCCGGTCAATCAGAACGTGTTCAGCATTACTTTGCAGAGATTCCAGCTGGTGGCCGCTCTGCATAGCGAGTGACTGTAAACGCACGTTGATGTCCTGGAGTGTAGTGGTGCCGTATACCTCAGGTTCCCGGGTGCCGAGAAGGTTAAGGTTGGGACCGTTCAGAACAAGGATTTTAGCCATTAAATTGCCTTAGTGACGCGTTAGTCAGACTTCAAAAGCGTTCAGGGTTGGGGTTTGAGACCCCTTAAGACTGGCTAGTGTGCCGGAAAAGAATGGGGCTGTAAACAGTTCCTGCATTTATTGTGTTTTCTCTGCCAGTTTGCAGAAGTTGCCAGTGCTTTCTGTACATTATTTGACTAGTTAACCGGTTGAAACTGGTGGTTAAGGCCCTATTTATACAGACAGGGTTAAGCCCTTTGCTGTAAATTTCTGACCGGTTGGAAAGTTTATACTGCAGGCAGGGTTTTAAGTATCTTCCGGTGAACGTTAATAAATGTTAAGGAACATTGACCCGGTGTCAGATATCATAGATATTGCGCGCGATAACGCGACTTATTAAGAGGGGTTCAGGATGGAATGGTTACAGCGGACGTGGTTACGTCTGTGGGATAGTATGACCGCAGTTACATTAGGTATTAAAGGTGTGGGTGTCGTTATAGCGGCGCTGTTTCTGTATCTGGTAGTCGCGACCGGTCTGGGAATGTACTGGAGCCTGGAACCTGCACCGTTCGAGGTTCGTTTGGAGCTGGCGGAAGATGGCCAGACACCTGTTGTGGGCACCGCTACCCTGAATGCACTGGTGGGCATTACCGAGGTGCTGCTCGATAAGCCAGGTGGGTATTTATATAACGACCGGATGCCACCGGGCCTCTGGCTGGATAACATTCCTAACTGGGAGTTCGGTGTGCTGGTTCAGGCGCGGGATATGGCCCGGGCATTACGGAAAGACTTCAGCCGTTCTCAGTCTCAGTCGACTGAAGACCCTGACCTGATTGAAGCTGAACCGCTGCTGCATTTTGACAATAACAGCTGGTTACTGCCGGCTACTGAATCTGAATACCGTAAAGGTGTGAAAGCGTTGCTGGCTTATGAGGCACGTCTGGCGCGCAATGACGACGCTGCTCAGTTCTATGCCCGTGCCGATAACCTGCGTGGCTGGCTTGCGGATGTATCTACCCGTCTGGGCAGTCTGTCACAGCGTTTAAGTGCCAGTGTGGGTCAGAAGCGGGTGAATACGGATCTGGCCGGTGATAATGAGGCACGTCAGTCTACCGCTGCTGCCGGTGAGCTGGAAATCAAAACACCGTGGATGAAAATCGATGATGTGTTCTATGAAGCCCGCGGTACGTCCTGGGCACTGATTCATTTGCTCAAAGCCGTTGAGCAGGATTTTGCGCCGGCCCTTGAAAAGAAAAATGCACTGGTCAGCCTGCGTCAGATCATTCGTGAGCTGGAGGCTACTCAGTCAACTATCTGGAGTCCGGTCATTCTGAATGGTACGGAATTCGGTTTTCTGTCGAATCATTCACTGGTGATGGCGTCTTACATTTCCCGGGCGAATGCGGCAATCATCGATTTGCGTGATTTGTTATCTCAGGGGTAACTTAACCACTGTACAGTGTTCTGCGTCACAGCATGTTTCGCAGAATCGACTATTCTTAAAGCCGGCTTTTAACAGCCGGCTTTTTGTTTTGATCTGACGGTAAAATTCTGACTAATTGGTAAGACATTTGCTGCATTTGTCAGTATCATGCCCGGCTAATTAATGTTACCTGTTTTGTGATGTAAAAGCGTGCCAGTTTTAGCTCTGCTTTCAGGCGTCGGTGCGCTTGTTTCTCGGCACCCGAACGTAACAGGTAACGGCTGTGTCGTTTAATTATTTTGATTTCTGGTGAGAACAACATGCGTGTTAATGAGATAAACCATCCTCTGGTAAAACACAAATTGGGCCTGATGCGGGCAGCAAGCGTTAGCACCCGTAGCTTTCGTCAGTTGGCGGCAGAGGTAGGCTGTTTGCTGACCTATGAAGCGACTAAAGATCTGGCGACCGAAGAGTATCAGCTGGAAGGCTGGTGCGGTGAAATTACGGCAGAGCGTATCAAGGGTAAGAAGATTACCGTTGTGCCGATTCTGCGTGCCGGTATTGGCATGCTGGACGGCGTGCTTGATCTGGTGCCAAGCGCAAAGATCAGTGTAGTAGGTTTGTACCGGGATGAAGAAACCCTGCAGCCTGTTGCTTATTTTGAAAAGCTGGCACACGACATTGATGAGCGGATGGCGCTGATCATTGATCCGATGCTGGCAACGGGCGGTTCAATGAACGCCACCATTGATATGCTGAAGAAAGCAGGTTGTACCAGCATCCGTGCGCTGGTGCTGGTGGCTGCGCCTGAAGGTGTGAAGGCTGTTCAGGATGCTCATCCTGACGTGGAAATCTTCACCGCAGCACTGGATAGCCATCTGAATGAGCAGGGGTACATTATTCCTGGTCTGGGTGATGCCGGTGATAAGATCTTCGGTACTAAGTAAGTTATCAGTGAGCCGGATATGGTCCGGTTTACAGTGTGAATTTGGTGCAGGGCTCAGGGCCGCTGCATCTGAGCCCGGACAGTTCTGCTGATCCCGGGTTTTTATAAGTTCTGCATCTTCGGAGGCAGAGAATAATAACCGTGGCAAGCTGTGCTTTGGCAGCATTGCCCCACAGGATGAGTAAGGTCTGAAGAATGAGTGATTCTAATACCGTGAATCTGGCGCCTGAACCGCTTTGGCGGACAGTGCTGGCCGGATCGCAGATGTTGTTTGTTGCGTTCGGTGCACTGGTGTTGATGCCGTTGCTGACGGGTATGGACCCAAGCGTTGCGCTGTTTACGGCGGGTCTCGGAACCCTGATGTTTCAGTTTGTAACTAAGCGTCAGGTGCCGGTATTTCTGGCGTCTTCTTTCGTATTTATCGCACCGATAATTTACAGCACTAAAACCTGGGGTATGGCTGCCACACTGGGCGCTTTGTTTTGTGCAGGCCTGGTATATATGCTGCTGGCACTGATTGTTAAGGTGCGTGGCGCAGGTTTTCTGCACCGCCTGCTTCCGCCAGTGGTTGTAGGCCCTGTGATCATGGTGATTGGCCTTGGTCTGGCGCCGATTGCGGTGAATATGGCGATGGGTAAAGCCGGTGATGGCAGCATTGAACTGTTCCCGTATGCGGATGCGATGATCGTTTCAATGTCTGCGCTGGTGACGACCTTGCTGGTGGCGACTTTAGGTCAGGGAATCTTCCGTCTGCTGCCGATCCTGTCGGGTGTGGTTGTTGGTTATATCGTTGCGCATTTTATGGGTATGGTTAACTACGACATTGTAGCTGCAGCGCCGTTAATCGCAGTGCCCGCATTTGTGATGCCAGAGTTTCAGTGGCAGGCGATTCTGTTCATGATTCCGGTTGCAATTGCGCCGGCGATTGAGCACGTGGGTGACGTGCTGGCGATTGGTAATGTGACCGGTAAGGATTACATCAAGAAGCCGGGTCTGCACCGGACGCTGTTTGGTGATGGTATCGCGACGTCTGCTGCTGCGCTGTTTGGCGGACCGCCAAATACAACCTATTCAGAAGTGACCGGCGCAGTGATGCTGACCCGTTCATTTAACCCGATGATTATGGTGTGGGCGGCTATCTTCGCAATTGCGCTGGCCTTTGTTGCCAAGTTTGGCATCCTGCTGCAGACCATTCCGGCACCGGTAATGGGTGGTATTCTGATCCTGCTGTTTGGTTCTATTGCGGCTGTGGGTATGAACACACTGATTAAAGCTAAAGTGGATCTGGCGCAGCAGCGTAACCTGGTGATTGTGGCTACTACTCTGGTGTTCGGTATCGGCGGTATGGTTGTTGGCAATGGCGAATTCAGCATGCAGGGTGTAAGCCTGTGTGGTCTGGTAGCAATTGTCCTGAACCTGATTTTGCCAATGGGTCAGGTGGCTGATGATCTGAGCGAAGAGAAAGCAGTGGTTGATGATCTGGTAGATCACGCCAAGTAACTGTTACTAAACAAAAGCGCGCTGGGTAACCGTCGCGCTTTTTTGTGTCTGTATCCAGGCGGGCGTTTATCAGATGCTGCAGCCGCTCATGCCTTTTTCGCCAGATACTGCTGGTGATATTCCTCAGCCCGCCAGAAATGCTGGGCCGGCTCTATCAGGGTAACTATGGGGTTACCGAAAATACCGCTTTTATCCAGAACGGCAAGGCTTTGTTCTGCCATGATTCGCTGAGTGTCATCATGATAGAAAATAGCTGAGCGGTATTGATCGCCCACATCAGGCCCCTGTCGGTTCAGTGTGGTTGGGTCGTGCATCTGCCAGAACAGGTCGAGCAGGGCATCATAGTCAGTTGCCTGATCATCAAACTCAACCTGAATGACTTCGGCGTGGCCGGTGCCTTTTGGCAGATTTCTTCGTAGGTTGGGTTTTCAGTGTGCCCGCCCATATAGCCAACGGCTGTGCCGGTGACTCCGGGATGTTGGCTGAAGCGGGCTTCGACACCCCAGAAACAGCCTGCAGCAAAAGTGGCAATTGGCATAAAATGATACTCCTGTAATGTGAGCACCGGATGGGGAGCGTTTGTCGCCTGTATCCCGGTCTCGTCTGTTTTCTTCGTGCCAGTTAGCGGTATACACGATTGTTAAAGTTTAATACACAGTTTTGATCCGGTGCGCCGGCTAAAGTTCGTTGACGGGACTGTTTGTGCGTATGAGTTTATGTGCAGTTAGTATTTTAGTCCGGTTGTCGGGGTTGTGGAGGTGAGGTGTTTTTGAGAGGCGAAAAACCGCTGCCAGCCTGGCTGACAACGGTTTTCTGATGATTTGCTGAATTACACTAACTGATCCAGCTTCTGTTTCAGCAGGCCCTGTACCTGTCCAGGATTGGCTTTACCCTGTGAGGCCTGCATGACCTTACCCATAAAGAAGCCGATCATCTTGCCACGCTTCTCCGGTTCAGCGTTTACATACTGATCTACCTGAGGCTGGTTGGCAGCAATCACTTCATCCACCATGGCTTCAATGGCACCGGTGTCGGTAACCTGCTTCAGACCTTTGGCTTCAATGACCTGATCGGCATCACCTTCACCGGCCCACATCGCTTCGAATACCTGCTTGGCAATTTTGCCGGAAATGGTGTTGTCGCTGATACGCAGTAGCAGGCCGCCCAGCATATCTGCGGTTACCGGCGCATCGGTAATTGCTGTGTCTGTCTGGTTCAGGTGCTTGGAGACTTCGCCCATTACCCAGTTGGCAGCCAGTTTGGCGTCTTTAGCTGTTGCAGCCGAAGTTTCAAAGTATTCGCTCAGGTTACGGTCGGCAGACAGTACCATGGCGTCATAATCGCTCAGGCTGTATTCGCTGACGAAGCGCTCGCGGCGGGCGTCCGGCAGTTCCGGCAGGTTGGCGCGAAGCTGTTCGATGTATTCTTCATCGATGACAATCGGCAGCAGATCAGGACATGGGAAGTAACGGTAATCGTTTGCTTCTTCCTTGCTCCGCATAGAACGGGTTTCGTCTTTGTTGGCATCGTAAAGGCGGGTTTCCTGGGTAATCCGGCCGCCGTCTTCCAGAATGTCGATTTGCCGTTCGATTTCACCCTTGATGGCTTTTTCGATAAAGCGGAAAGAGTTGATGTTCTTGGTTTCAGTACGGTTGCCGAATTCTTCTTCACCCTTGAGGCGAACAGAAACGTTACAGTCACAGCGGAAGGAGCCTTCTGCCATGTTGCCGTCGCAAATGCCCAGGTTGGTTACGATGGCGTGGATTTTACGTACGTAAGCAACGGCTTCAGCGGCACTGCGCATATCCGGCTCAGAGACGATTTCCAGCAGCGGTGTACCGGCACGGTTCAGGTCGATGCCGGTCATATCCGGGAATTCTTCATGCAGGGATTTACCCGCATCTTCTTCCAGGTGCGCTCGGGTAACGCCAACACGCTTGGTGGTGCCGTCATCCAGCTGAATGTCTACGCGGCCCACGCCCACGATCGGGTGGAACAGCTGGCTGGTCTGATAGCCTTTGGCAGATCCGGGTAAAAGTAGTTTTTACGGTCGAACACTGAAGTGCGGCCAATTTCAGCGTCGATAGCCAGGCCAAACATGGTGGCCATGCGCAGGGCTTCAGCATTGAAGACCGGCAGGGTGCCTGGCAGTGCCAGGTCAATGGCGCAGGCCTGGGTGTTTGGTTCCGCACCGAAAGCGGTGCTGGCGCCGGAAAAGATTTTTGACTTGGTGGCCAGTTGGGCATGAATTTCAAGCCCGATGACTGCTTCCCATTCCATTTTTATAAACCTCTTTGTTTGAATGTCCGGTGAGTAATCTCGAACGCGGAAATTCAGGGTGCGCATCAGCGCGGTAATTGTTCATTGTCGCGAGTGTTACGCGATGCCTTCCGGTGCTTTCGTGTGCCAGTCAGTTGCTTGCTGGAACATGTGAGCAACATTCAGCAGGCGGCTTTCAGCCAGGTAGTTGCCGATAATCTGCAGGCCAACCGGTAAGCCGTTACTGAAACCACATGGCACAGACATACCTGGCAGGCCGGCAAGGTTCAGGGAGATTGTGAAGATATCTTCCATATACATGGCCACAGGGTCAGCACTTTTCTCGCCCAGTTTCCAGGACGGATGAGGCGTAGTCGGGCCCATGATGACATCCACTTCTGCCAGTGCGTTGGCAAAGTCCTGCTGAATCAGGCGGCGGATCTGCAATGCTTTTTGTAATAAGCATCGTAGAAGCCTTCTGAAAGGGCGTAAGTGCCTACCATGATACGGCGCTGTACTTCCGGTCCGAAACCTTCACCACGGCTGCGCTTGTACAGGTCTTCCAGATCAACCGGATTTTCACAGCGGTAACCGTAGCGTACGCCGTCGAAGCGGGACAGGTTAGATGATGCTTCTGCCGGTGCCACAATGTAGTAAGCCGGAATTGCCAGGTGGGTGTTAGGCAGGCTGATTTCTTTAATCTCAGCACCCATTGCTTCGTATTCTTTAATCGCAGCCTGAACTTGCTCAGCGATACCTGCATCAATGCCTTCGCCGAAGTACTCTTTTGGCAGGCCGATTTTCAGGCCTTGCAGCGGCTGGTTCAGATCGGCGGTAAAGTCCGGTACTGCTTTATCCAGGCTGGTGGAGTCTTTCGGGTCGAAGCCGGCCATGACATTCAGCATCATGGCGGCGTCTTCTGCAGTACGGGTCATCGGGCCGCCCTGGTCCAGGGAGGAGGCGAATGCGACCATACCGAACCGGGAAACCCGGCCATAGGTTGGTTTAATACCGGTGATGCCGGTCAGTGCTGCAGGCTGACGAATAGAGCCGCCGGTGTCTGTACCGGTTGCTGCCGGAGCCAGACGTGCTGCAACGGCCGCGGCAGAGCCACCGGAAGAGCCGCCGGGAACCCGGTCGGTGTCCCAGGGGTTGCGGGACGGACCATAGAAGCTGGATTCGTTGGACGAACCCATGGCGAATTCGTCCATGTTGGTTTTGCCCAGCGTAACTGCGCCAGCCTGGTTGAATTTCTCCACTACCGTGGCGTTATACGGTGAGATGAAGTTGTCCAGCATTTTGGAGCCACAGCTGGTGCGAACGCCTTCAGTGCAGAACAGGTCTTTATGGGCGATTGGCAAACCGGTAAATGGGCCGGCTTCACCGTTAGCACGCTGAGCATCTGCTGCTTTTGCCTGCTCTAAGGCTTGTTCTTCAGTGACGCTGATGTAGCTGTTATAACGGCTGTCCTGTTCGTTAATGCGCTGCAGGTAGGCCTGGGTAAGTTCGACGCTGCTGAATTCGCCGCTTTCCAGCCCCTGTGCCAGTTCGGCAAGTGTTTTTCAAACATGGTAATGGGTGATCCTTAAATCGAAATTCGGGTAACGGGCTCAGTGACACTTCTCGTTGCAGAGAACCTGAGCAGAGGTTATTCGATAACCTTCGGAACCTGGAACAGGCCGTTTTCAACAGCAGGTGCAACGGTTTGCAAATGGTCGCGCTTGTTAGGTTCACTCACTTCGTCAGTGCGCAGGCGCTGAACTGCATCCAGCGGGTGTGACATAGGCGCTACATCAGCGGTATCCACAGCCTGCATCTGATTGACTAAGTCCAGAATGCTGGAAAGGGTCGTGGTGTATTCCGGGATGTCCTGCTCGTTGATTTGCAGGCGCGCCAGGTGGGCGATTTTTCCACGTCTGAGCGATCTAGTGCCATGGTTGGATACTCATAAAACTTATTAAAAGATTAGCTCGGGAATTCTGCCTGAGCACAGCGGTGAAAGCCATGGGCAAAATACGCCGTTTGCGTTGATTTCAGTCTTGCTTAAATAACCTGAACTGAATGCATTATCTGCTGTCACCAGCATGGCTGATAGCAGCGAAGCCGGAGGCTTGAATGCACCTCAGTGTGAATTCGTAAGATTATCTATAGCTTATTGAAAATAAAGCGCTACGTTAACACATTTGTTGCTTGCCCAAAATCCCCGCCATTGCTACAGTGGGACATTTTTAAGAGGAAGCTGCGAACAGCTCCGGAACACCTCTGATTTTTAGAGTAAATCTTCAAACTATTTCGCAGGTTTCATAGTCATAGCGCAGTCTTTTGCGCCGCTAGAGTAAGATATTCAGGTAAGGCGGACAGTCAATGTTTAAAAAATTCGCGGGATTTTTCCAGTGATCTATCTATCGATTTAGGGACAGCAAACACCCTTATCTATGTTCGCGATAAAGATATCGTACTCAATGAACCTTCTGTGGTGGCGATTCGCCAGAGCGGCAACGGTGCGCAGAAAGCGGTTGCGGCAGTCGGTACCGATGCTAAACGTATGCTGGGCCGTACCCCGGGTAACATCACTGCTATCCGTCCAATGAAAGACGGTGTAATTGCCGACTTCCACGTCACTGAAAAATGCTACAGCACTTTATCAGCAAGGTTCATGATAATAATTTCCTGACACCGAGCCCTCGGGTTCTGGTGTGTGTGCCATGTCAGTCAACCCAGGTTGAGCGTCGGGCAATTAAAGAATCAGCCATGGGCGCAGGTGCCCGTGAGGTTTACCTGATTGAAGAGCCAATGGCTGCGGCAATCGGTGCAGGTTTGCCAGTTGAGGAAGCGAACGGTTCAATGGTTGTGGATATCGGTGGTGGTACTACTGAAATCGCGATCATTTCCCTGAACGGTATTGTTTACGCGGAATCTGTCCGTGTGGGCGGTGACCGTTTTGATGAAGGCATCGTTACTACATTCGCCGTAACTACGGCAGCCTGATTGGTGATGCAACTGCAGAGCGGATCAAGCAGGAGATTGGTACCGCGTACCCGGCTGCTGAGACCCGTGAAATTGATGTTCGTGGCCGTAATCTGGCTGAAGGTATTCCCCGTAGCTTTACCCTGAACAGTAACGAAATTATGGAAGCGCTGCAGGAGCCGCTGTCTGCCATTGTGCAGTCGGTGAAAAGTGCTCTGGAACAGTGTCCGCCGGAACTGGCGTCTGATATCGCTGAGCGCGGTATTGTACTGACCGGTGGTGGTGCGTTGCTGCGTAATCTGGACAAGCTGATCAGTGAAGAGACCGGTCTGCCGGTAATCGTTGCAGAAGATCCGCTGACCTGTGTTGCCCGTGGTGGCGGTCGTGCGCTTGAGCTGCTGGACAAGCATGCCTTTGAGTTACTGACATACGAATAAAATTGCTATGCTGAAAATGAGCTTCAGGAACAGTGTCTGCCTGACTGATGGTTTTCAGGAGGTGTGGCATTAGCAGTATCTTCAGAAGCGGGTCCTTAAAGGCCCGCTTTGTTATTTTATTAGTCCTCGCAATTGCGCTTGTGGTGCTTGACCTTAAATGGGCCAAGATGAATCAGACACGTGCATACCTCTCTCTGGCGATTACACCATTACAGTGGCTGGTGGATACTCCTGCACAGGTGGCGGATGAGCTCAGTGATGTGCTGATTACCCGGACGCAGCTGATTGAAGAGAACCGTCAGTTACGTCAGGAAGCGCTGTTGCTGAAACGTAAAGTTCTTCAGGTGTCTGCGCTGACTGCTGAAAACGTGCGTTTACGTGAACTGCTCAATGGCAGTCAGCGACTGGCAAATGATGTAACGCTGACTGAACTGATTGGTATTAATCCGGATCCGTTCCAGCATCAGGTTGTTCTGAATAAAGGTTCAGAAGATGACGTGTATGTAGGGCAGGCTGTATTAGATGCAGGCGGTATTATGGGGCAGATTATTGAATTGTCTCACTATACCAGCCGGGCAATGCTGATTACCGATTCCCGGCATGCGATTCCTGTGGAGGTAAACCGTAACGGTTTCCGTTCTATTGCGCTGGGTAACGGTTCTGTTGACGAGCTTGAACTGGGGCATGTACCTGATACTGCCGATGTCCGTGAAGGTGACTTGCTGGTGTCTTCAGGCCTGGGCGGACGTTTTCCTCGCGGCTATCCTGTGGCACGAATTACCAGTGTTAAGCGGGACCCGGGGCAGACCTTTGCTACCGTTAAAGCTAAACCGACTGCCCGGCTAAATAAGAGCCGGCATATCCTGCTGGTGGATTTGTCAGAACAGCAGCCTGAGCCCTTACCGCTTGCCGGAGAGCTAGTCACTGAGGAGGCTGACGCCGCTGCTCAGCCTGAGTCCTGAGGTGAGTCAGCATGAGCCGGGTGGCGGCGCGATCATTTTTGGTACCTTTCTATTGGGGCTGATGCTCAGTCAGGTACCTTTACCTACATCTGTCGAGTGGTTCCGTCCTGAGTGGGTGGTCATTATTCTGATTTACTGGGTGATGGCGTTACCTGAACGGGTCGGACTGGGCAGTGCCGCCTTACTGGGGCTGGCGCTGGATATTATTAAAGGCATTCCGCTGGGCCTGAATGTGATCGCCCTGCTGGTGGTTGCCTATCTGACACTGATGCTGCACCGGCGTTTGCGGATGTTCCCTCTGTGGCAGCAAGCTTTCGTTGTAATGATTCTGGTGGGCATTAATCAGTTATTGTTTAACTGGTTCCATGGTCTTATCGGCACCCGCAGTGACAGTCTGATCTTTTATTGCCGGCGCTGATCAGTGCCATTTTATGGCCATGGATGTTTGTTATTCTGCGTGGCCTACGGCGTACTTTCAGGGTCAGTTAACCAGACAGGATTTTTAAATGTTCGATCTTATTCTTGCATCTGCTTCACCCCGTCGCCGCGAATTGTTGCAGCAGATAGGCGTGTGTTTTGATGTACAGCCTGTTGATATACCCGAAGTAAAGCAGCCAGATGAAAGCGCTGCTGATTTTGTAAAGCGACTGGCTGTTGAGAAAGCGACCGCCGGCTGGGAGCGGAGTGACCGGCGTTTACCTGTACTGGGTTCTGATACCGTGGTAGTGCTTGATGATCAGGTGATGGGTAAGCCCCGTGACCGTGATGATGGCATTGCAATGCTGCAAGCACTTTCCGGGCGCGAGCATCAGGTTATGACGGCCTTGGCTATAGTTAATAATGAACAAACACAGGTGCGTGCAGTCTCAACCCGTGTACAGTTTAAAGAACTGTCTGAAGAGTTATGCCTGAGGTACTGGGAAACCGGTGAACCGGCAGATAAAGCCGGTGGTTACGGTATCCAGGGACTGGGCGCTGTGTTTGTTGCCAGTATAAGCGGAAGTTATTCGTCTGTTGTCGGTTTGCCGCTGACCGAAACTGCAGACCTGTTAAATATTTTTAAGGTGCCGTTCTGGCAGCGCGCAGCAGAATAAATGTCATGACAATGTAATAACTCCGGCTGATAGTTTCTGTATAGCGGCAAATACGTAAGGATAGATGATGAGCGAAGAGATACTGATTAACTTTACCCCGATGGAAACCCGGGTAGCAGTCATTGAGAACGGAATGCCGCAGGAGATTTACATAGAACGGGCAGAGCGTCGCGGCATTGTCGGCAATATTTATAAGGGTAAGGTTGTCCGGGTATTACCGGGTATGCAAGCGGCGTTTGTTGATATTGGGCTGGAGCGGGCGGCATTTATACACGTTGATGAGTTGCAGCGGCCTGATTCAGCGGATGATTCAGGTAAAGCCAATATTGCCATTAACCACCTGTTGCGCGAAGGTCAGCCACTGGTTGTGCAGGTGACTAAAGATCCTCTGGGTACCAAAGGTGCCCGTCTGACCACCAATCTTTCCATTCCTTCCCGATATCTGGTGTATATGCCAGGCAATGAGCATATTGGCATCTCCCAGCGAATTGAAGACAGTGACGAACGTGACCGGTTACGCAATCTGGTTGAAAAAGCGGTTGCTGATCTTGGTCAGGACGGTGATACCAATATTGGTGGTTTTATCTTACGTACGGTGTCAGAAGGTGCCTGTGAACAGGAGCTGACACTGGATATTCAGTTCCTTTGCCGTTTATGGCGTGCGGTGGAGCGTAAGATTAAAGAGTCTCCGGTGGCATCGATTATCTATGAAGATCTGCCACTGAATATGCGTGCGCTGCGAGATATGGCCCATGCCGGTGTTGAACGTATCCGGATTGATTCTAAAGAGACTTTTCAGAAGTCGGTGGATTTTGCTGCGGCACTGGTACCACAGATTGGCGATATTCTTGAGTATTATCCCGGCGAACGGCCGATCTTCGATCTTTATAATATCGAAGAGGAAATTCAGAAAGCCCTTGGTCGTAAGGTTGAATTGAAGTCCGGCGGCTATCTGATTTTTGATCAGACCGAGGCCATGACGACGGTGGATATTAATACCGGCGCTTATGTGGGCCACCGTAACCTTGAAGAGACGATATTCAAAACCAATCTTGAAGCGGCGACGGCAATAGGCCGTCAGCTGCGTTTACGGAATCTGGGTGGCATCATCATTATTGATTTCATTGATATGGTGGATGAAGACCATCAGCGTCAGGTGTTACGGACGCTGGAGCGGGTATTGGAAAAGGATCATGTAAAGTGCAAGCTTACCGGTGTTTCTGAGCTGGGGTTGGTGGAAATGACCCGTAAACGTACCCGGGAAAGCCTTGAGCATGTGCTGTGTCAGCCCTGTAATCACTGTCAGGGGCGTGGTTCGATCAAAACACCGGAAACTGTCTGTTATGAGATTTTCCGGGAAATTCTGCGTCAGCACCGGGCCTATGATACCGACAGCTACCTGGTGCTTGCTTCGGAGTCCGTGGTGGATATGCTGCAGGATGATGCTTCGGATCATGTGGCGGAGCTGGAGGCATTCATCGGTAAGTCAATCCGTTTCCAGGCTGAATCCATGTATAGCCCTGAGCACTATGACGTGGTGCTACGGTAATTACCATGTGGTTACTTAAAACAGGAGTTCGCTGGCTAAACTGGCTGGTGCTGGCTGTTTTGCTGTTGCTGGTAATTGCGATGCTGGCGATTCGGCAGATGATGCCGCTGGTGAGCGATTATCGCGAAGATATCAGCGATTATCTGAGTCAGCAGCTAAATGCGGAAATCACCATGCAGCAGATCAGTGCTGACTGGGATGGCCGCTATCCCCGTGTTTATATTGCCGGTCTGCAGGCTCGCTTGCCGGATCCGTCACTGGATGTTCAGGTACAAAGCCTGGATTTGAGCTTCAACTTTGTCGCCAGTATGTTACGTGGCGAGCCTCTTTCAGCGCATTGATGTGCGTGGTGTCCAGACCCGTGTCACCTTGCCGGCAGACCTTACGGCCGGTGTATCTGTTTCTCCTTCTTCCGCTTCACAAACAACGATTCCGCAATGGCTCACTCTGTTGTTTAGCCAGCCACGAATTTATGTATCCGACAGTCAGATTATGCTTCAGCCTTCACAGGGTGAAGCGGTGGCTGTTCAGCTCCAGTCTGCGCAGTTAGAAAATACCTCTGAGCAGCATCAACTGTCTGTAGGAATGCAGTTAGTGGCAGCCGGACAGCAGGCGAATACCTTACGGTTCGTTCTGGAAAGCAATGACCTTGTACAGTCTCCGGCGGTAGATTTTTATGTGCAGGCGAATGAGTTATCGATTGATCTTCTTAATACAGTCCGGCGGTTGCTGCCGGGAGTTGGTGGGCTGAATGAGGTGGATGTTGACCAGCTTGATGCTGGCATCAGCCTTTGGGGGCACTGGGAAAACGGAGCAGTCAGCCGTTTGCGTACCCGGCTGGATATCAACTCGCTAAAACTGGAGCAGCCCCCTCCATTTGGAAGACTTTACGGCGGATCTGGTGTTTTCTGAAAATACTGGCCAGAAGCAGTTGCGGGTCAGTCATCTGGAAGGCGTACTCGATTCTGCCCGGTTAAGGATTAATGAAGCGGTGCTGCAGCAGCGTCAGGATAGTCTGCGTTTTACGATGCCTGAGCAGAACCTGGGACGCCTGGAGGCCTGGTTGTTACAGCAGGCTATTATCCCGCAGGCTGTACGTGACGAAATTGCTTTGCTGGCGTTGCAGGGGAGTGTCCGGAACATTCAGGTGGACTGGCCTGTTCTGGCTGACGCTACCCAAGAGGGAGCCGTTGATCTTGCCGCTGTCGGTTTACCTGCTTTCAGTCCTCTCGACTTTGCTGCTATTGCGGATCTGGACCGGGTCGGATTTAACGGTTATGAAGGCGCGCCGGCCATGCAGGGCGTGGATGGTCGTCTTGAGCTGGCGTATCAGAATGATGAGTTGAATGGCCGGATTGATCTGGCCAGTGATGATCTTGGCCTGTTTTTCCGGAAGAATTTAACGAAGGTTGGCGTTTTGATTATGCCCGCGGAACCACCTTCTTCCATTTAAAGGAGCAGGTGCTGACTCTCAGTAGTGATTTAGTACGTCTTCGTAAAGAGGGATAAACGCCAGTGGTCGTTGGAGTCTGTATCTGCCACTTGATCCTCAGATACGCAGTGAGCTGACGTTGCTGATCGGCATTAAAGATGCAGATGGCCGTTTAGCACATACTCTTATTCCCCATAAAGAGCTTTCTGATGCACTGAACAACTGGGTGGCTGATGCCGTGAAACAGGGGCAGGTGACTGAAGGGAGTTTATTGCTTCATACCAATACCCGTTCAGCATTCCGCGATGAGCCGCAGGTTGTGCAGCTGTTCCTGGATGTGAAGGACGGTACCATCGAATACGACCCGAACTGGCCTGCGGTCAGAAATACAGATGCCACCATGTTAATGCGTGAACAGGGGCTGGAAATTTATGCCACCGGCGGTCAGTTAAAGAACAGCTCTTTGGACCAGGCGTGGGTGTATTTACCACCGGGTACCGAAACATTACGGGTACTGGGTTGGGCGCAGGGAGATGCCAGCGATATTCAGGATGTGCTGCTTGGCAGTGATATTTTTCTGAGCCGGTTGAAGAGTTACAGCAGTGGCGGGTAAGTGGTCAGGCTAAAACAGTGGTCAACCTGAATTTACCGCTGGATGATCCTAAAGCGGCACCTGATGTGGATGTTGCTGTGGATTTATCTGCCGGGCAGCTGAAGTCTGATGCCCGTCAGTTAACCCTGTCAGGGGTGAGAGGAAGGCTGAATTATAATCAGCGTAAAGGGCTGTCATCGCCTTCACTGAAAGGGCAGTTATTTGGTGAGCCGTTCAGTGCTTCTATCCGCAGCCGGAATACCCGGCAGGGCACAGTCACCTCAACGACGTTAAGTTCCCGGGTAGACCTAAAGAAAATACAGCAGTGGACAGGGAGGCGGTGCTCAGCGGTATGCAGGGCCGACAGGCGTATAAAGCGACGCTGGATATTTGTGCAACGGCCAGTTGCTCTAATTTGCTGATTGAGAGTGATCTGAAGAACACTGCACTGAGTTATTTTGCCCCGCTTAATAAGCCAAAAGAGAAGCTTACCCTCGCGTTTTTCCATGAACTTTGCGGATACGCCTACGCTGAGGTTTAACTTGGGTCAGCGCCTGGCGGCGGCGATGGTGCTGAAAGGGAAAGGCATTGAGCGGGCGAAGTTTGATTTTGGCACTGACAGAACCTCGTTACCTTCACAGCCGGGCTACAGCTTGTCAGGTTACCTTGCCCGTTTGAATGTTGATGAGTTACAGCAGTTTTTATCGGCTAACGGGCTGGTGACAGAAACTTCGAAGGCTAAAGGCGGTGCAGGAGCCTCTCCGCAGCGCTTGAAGCTATATCTGAAATTGATATGACGCTGTCTGAAGTTTCCTTTGGCACAACACAGCTAAAAGATGTCCGGTTAGGGTTACAGGACCTTGGTCATCAGCGGCGTATCAGCCTTAACAGCTCTGCAGTGCAGGGCTCACTTACTTACAGTGATAACCGTCCGTATTCGCTGGATCTGGCGTATATCGATCTTGATGCGCTGTTGCCTGAAGATGAAAGTAAAAAGGTAGTAGACGAGCCATTTGTGGATTCAGCTATCAGACCCGGCCAGTTACCAGCTGCCGACGTAAATATCGGGCAGTTGGTGTACAACGGGAAGCGCTGGGGAGAGTGGGGTTTCAGCCTGCGAACACAGGATGGCGACAGTGTGCTCCGGGATCTTTACGGGCGTATGGATCAGCTGGATATTAAGGGTGATATCCGCTGGTCTTCCGGTACGCCTTCGCAGTCAGAGCTGAGTCTGAGCTTGCGGGGTGATAATGTCGGGCAAAGCCTGATGACGGCAGGATTTCAGCAGGTAATGGAAACCAGAGAGTTTCGTGCCGATACCAAAATGTTCTGGCCGGGTGCGCCCTGGCAGTTCAGTCTGGCACGTCTCAGAGGGGGCGCTGATTTTGTTGCAGAGCAGGGGCGTCTGATTGAAAGCGGTGCTTCCAGTAACTTTTGCGGATTTTTGGCATCCTGAACCTGAACACCATTGGCCGGAGGCTGCGGCTGGATTTCAAAGACCTGTTTGCCAAGGGCGTCAGCTTCGATGTGCTGAAAGGCCGTTACCGGATCGAGAACGGTATCGCGTCGAGTGTGGAGCCGCTGACACTGGATGGCCCTTCTGCGGATGTTGAACTGAAAGGCGATATTGATCTGGTCACAGAAACGCTCAATACGGAGATGCAGGTGACTCTGCCGGTGACTGATAATCTGCCGATTGCTGCTGCTTTGCTGGGGCACCACAAATCGCCGGTGCAGCTTTTATAATCGACAAACTCTTCGGTGATGAGATTAAAGAAAAGGTGGCCGCTGTTCGTTACAAAATGCAGGGGACTGGAGCGATCCGCAGTTTGAGCTGATTACTTCAGGGAAGGATCAGACACGGGGCGTTGTTGAAAACTGACCCGTGTCCTGATTTCGTGATGGGATTTACAGCTGGAAGCGGGATTCTGCCCGTTCCCGTAAATATTTAAACAGTTTGCGGGCAGCAACCGGCGGTTTACCCTGGGACTGTTCTTTTTGGCGTTACGCAATAACTGACGCAGGTGCTGAATATCGGCGCCGTCGTCTTCATCCAGATAGGCCTGTAAGTCAGAGTTATCACCCAGAATCAGGCGATCGCGCCAGCGTTCCAGTTTATGAAACATTTGTGCGTGTGCCTGTTTGCCTGCTTCAAAGCGGTCCAGTGCCGCCTCAATGGCTTCAGTGTCTTCACTGCGCATCAGCCGGCCAATGTATTGCAGGTGGCGGCGAATCGCTTCTGAGCGGGGCTGAAGGCGGCCTGCTTCAATAATTGCGGCACGCAGTTCGTCGCTCATCGGTACTTGTTCGGCCTGTTCTTTATTCAGCTCGGTGATTTTAGCGCCCAGGTCCTGTAAGGCTTCCATTTCACGCTTACGCTGGGTTTTCGAAACCCATTCTTCATCATCGTTGAACTGTTCGTCGGCGTCCGTAAAATATTGGTTACTCATAATGTCCACTTAACTCAAGGGGTTAGCGGGTATACCACTAACTATAGAAGAAGGTTGCCAGACCGAGAAAGGCAAAGAAGCCTACTACATCGGTGATGGTTGTCAGTAATACGCTGCCGGCCAGTGCGGGGTCTATGCCCCAGGCTTTCAGAATAATCGGTAGCAGCGTGCCGGCAAGTGCAGCAGCTATCAGGTTAATGATAATGGCGCAGCCGATAATGAGGCCGATGGTGGTATCCTGGAACCACAGAACGGCAATCACCGCGACCACAATGGCCCAGAGGATGCCATTGGCGGTGCCGACTACCAGTTCTCGGTTCAGCAGCCAGCCGGCGTTGGATCGTTCCACGTGGCCCAGAGCCTGACCACGGATCATCAGTGTTAGCGCCTGGCTGCCAGCGATGCCGCCCATGCTGGCAACAATGGGCATCAGAACTGCCAGGGCAACAACTTTGTCGATGGTGTCTTCAAAAATACCAATGACGGCAGAGGCTATGAAAGCCGTAATCAGGTTTACCCCCAGCCATACAGCTCTCCGGCGGGTGGTCTTCATAATAGGTGCGAAGGTGTCTTCGTCGTCGTCCAGACCGGCCATACTCATCAGGGAATGGTCAGCATCTTCACGGATTACATCGACCACGTCATCGATGGTGATACGGCCCAGCAATTTGTTGTTCTCATCAACCACCGGCGCAGATACCAGGTCTTCCTGTTCGAACAGTTGCGCAACCTTATCGTCCGGCATTTCTGCTTCAATAGGTTCAGCGTCTGTCGACATGATTTCCCGAACAGTAATGGTCGGGTCACTGACCAGCATCCGGGTCAGCGGCAGGTTACCGATGTATTCATCTTTCCGGTTAACCACAAACAGGCTGTCAGTCATATCCGGCAGTTCGTCATGACGGCGCAGGAAACGTAATGCTGTTTCCACACTGATGTCAGGGCGTACTGTGATGGTATCGGTATTCATCAGGCCGCCGGCGGTGTCTTCCGGATACGAAAGTACTGCTTCAAGACGTTCCCGGTTCTGACTGCCCATTGAGCGCAAAATTTCCCGGGTAAGGGTCTCCGGCAGTTGCTGGATGACGTCTGCCATGTCATCGGTTTCAAGGGCTTCGGTGATCGCCAGTACTTCCTGAGCATCCATCTGGCTGAGGATTTCAGTCCGTACGTCATCACCCAGGTCCTGCAATACTTCTGCTTCCAGCTCCTGATGGATCAGGCTCCAGAGCAGGCGCCGCTCTTTCGGCGGTGACTTTTCCAGCAGGTGAGCGACTTCAGAAGGGCGCAGGGTATTGTTGAGGGTATAACGAATCTGTTTGAACTCACCACTTTCCACAGCTTCTGAGAGTTTATCTAGATCTGTTCTTTCAGTGGTTTCGATCATTCAGGGCCTCAGCAATTCCGGAAAAAGTGACGGGCAGGCATAACCGGCATCATGCCGGTGAGAGGCTATTATAGCGGATTGTTTTTCAAGGGATAAGGGATGATTGCGGCAGGAACGGGTCTTGCAGGGCTATTCTGCTTCGTCAAAGCGGTTATTTATTAACTCTACGATTGCGTTCAGCGCTTCCTGTTCATCTTCGCCATCAGTACTGATTGTCAGCTCGGTGCCTTTGCTGGCGGCCAGCATCATAACCGACATGATACTTTTACCGTCTACCTGGCGGCCATCTTTGGCCAGCTGAATATCACAGCTGAACTTGCTGGTGAGATTAATCAGCTTAGCGGCAGCCCGGGCGTGCAGGCCAAGTTTGTTGATGATGGTTAGCTGTTGTTCCTGCATAAGTCCTGATACGCCTCCGTTGTTTACAGTGCCTGGCCGGTGCTGAAGTTTTCTGTTACTTCAGGGCAGTTCCCGGTGCCTGACATGAACATTATCCATAGTTCGTCTGAAATGGCTAGCCAGCTGCTCAGCGATAAATACCGAACGGTGGTGGCCGCCGGTACAGCCAATGCCGATTGTGACATAGCTGCGGTTATTTTTTCAAATACCGGCAACCATTTTTCCAGATAGCCGGTGATGTCTGCCAGCATTTCGTTCACTTCTGTTTCCTGGCTCAGGAAGTCGATAACAGGCTGTTGCAGGCCGGTATACTCCCGTAAGGGGGCAGCCAGTATGGATTAGGCAGACAGCGGACGTCGTAAGTGAAGTCCAGATCCAGGGGCAGACCATGCTTGAAACCGAATGATTCAAACTGAATGGACAGGCCCTGTTCCTGCTTCTGCATGATGCGCAGCTTGATGCTGTCGCGCAGCTGGTACAGCGACAGGCGGGTGGTGTCCAGGCGCAGGTCAGCCAGTTCCGCAAGAGGGCCCAGTAATTCGCGCTCATATTCGATAGCGTCTTTCAGGCTGCGTTGTTCGTTAGAGAGCGGATGTTTACGCCGGGTTGCGCTGTAACGTTTAAGCAGGACTTCTTCATTGCTGTCCAGGTATAAGAGTTCACAGCTGATGTTTTGTTTTTCCCGCAGTTTCTTCAGGATTGCCGGGAATTCTTCCAGGTTACTGAGCGGGTTACGGGCGTCAATACTGACTGCCAGCAGGGTTTTAGGTGCGTCGCTACTGCTTTTTCCGGTGGCCGGGTGATCAGTTGGGGTAACAGGTGGGCAGGCAGGTTATCAATGCAATAGAAGCCGATATCTTCCAGTGCCTGCAGTGCAGTACTTTTACCTGAGCCGGAGCGGCCGCTGATCACTACCAGTTTCATGTCAGTTGTTCACCTTGTAATGGATCGCTGCTGCCAGTAGTTCTTCGCCGGAGGTAGCGCTGCGCAACTGCTGACGAAATTCGGTCTGGCTGAACAGTTCTGCAAGGTTACCCAGGGTTTGCAGGTGTTCGTCGCATGCGTCTGTAGGCACGAGCAGTACAAATAACAGGTCGACAGGTGCGCCGTCGATGGCGTCAAAATCAATTGGCTCTGCCAGCTGTACCAGACAGCCGACTACCTGATTGTAGTTGTCCAGTCTGCAGTGGGGATCGCAACGCCTTCTCCGATTCCGGTACTTCCAAGGCGTTCCCGGCCGATCAGGCCTGAAAATATGTCTTCTTCTTCAAGATCTTCTGATTGTTGGGCGATGGTTTTGCTGATGAGTTCTAAAGTGCGTTTTTACTGCCGCCCTCAAGAGCGTGAAGCACTCTTGAGGGGTAAGTAGATCTTTGATTAACATAGGGTTTCAGAAACGTTGCTATTTGTGATTCTTCAGTTTTTCTTTATGTTTGATGACCTGACGGTCGAGCTTGTCGATCAGGCCATCAATTGCTGCATACATGTCATCGTGTTCGTGTGTGGCGAACAGTTGGCCACCGGCTACATGAACATCACCTTCGGCTTTTTGCCGGGTTTTTCAATGCTCAGTGTAACCTGGGCATTGGTGATGTTGTCGAAATGACGTTCCAGTTTGCTGAATTTGCTGTGCACATAGTTGCTCAGTGATTCTGTCAGTTCGACGTGGTGACCAGAAATATTGATTTGCATGGCAATCTCCTTGTTAGTGCATTACGGATGTTATCCGTAATTTCATTAAACCAGACGCTTTCGCTCATTTGAAGGTGGAATATTCAAAGACTCACGATATTTTGCGATGGTTCGGCGGGCGACTTTGATTCCCTGTTCGTCCAGCAGCTGGGTAATTTTATTATCACTCAGTGGCTTGGCAGGGTTTTCAGCAGCAACCAGTTTCTTTATCAGCGCGCGTATAGCGGTGGAGGAGCAGGTTCCGCCTCCGTCCGTACTGACGTGGCTGGAGAAGAAATATTTAAGTTCGAAGATACCCGTGGGGTATGCATATACTTTTGTGTGGTAACCCGGGAAATGGTTGATTCGTGCATGTCCACTGCTTCAGCAATGTCATGCAGTACCATTGGCCGCATGGCTTCTTCACCTTCTTCGAGGAAGTCCTGCTGGCGCGCGACGATTTCACGGGTGACCTTCAGGAGGGTTTCATTGCGGCTGAGGATGCTTTTAATAAACCAGCGTGCTTCCTGAAGGTGACTTTTCAGGTATGTGTTGTCAGGACTGTTATCAGCCCGTTTGATTAGATCGGCGTAGCTGTCATTAATGCGTAACCGGGGAGAGGCTTCAGGGCTGAGCTTTACCTGCCAGATGCCTTTTCCTGGCTGACAAATACGTCAGGGATGACGTATTCAGAGTGGCTGGTGGTAATCATAGCGCCGGGTTTTGGATTCAGGGACTGAATCAGGGCTACCACCGCCTGCAGTTGTGGCTCTTTCAGCCGGGTCTTACGCATCAGTAGTTTATAATCATGGCTGCCGAGAATCGGCAGGTACTGGCTGGCGACTTTACGGGCTTCTTTGAGATACGGAGTATCTGCCGGTAACTGATCCAGTTGCAGTAACAGACATTCGCTCAGGTCACGGGCAGCCACCCCGGAGGGTCAAATTGCTGTACCCGACGCAGCACTGCTTCGATTTCATCCAGTTCTGTTTCCTGAAGGTGAGGATCATCCTGGCTGGTGAAGTGTTCGTGAATCGCTTCCAGTTCAACGCTCAGGTAGCCGTCCGGGGTAATGCCGTCGATGATATTGGTGGCAATTAACTGATCCAGTTCACTCATCGGTGTGAGGTTTAACTGCCAGTTCAGGTGGTCCTGCAGGGTTTCAACCGCAGTATCATTGGCTTCAAAGTTACTGTCGCTGAAGTCATTATTGCTGGTTGACGCCGGTGTGGCAGTCTGAAAAGTATCTTCCCACTGGCTGTCAGTGGACAGTTCATCCGGAATATCTTCATTCCAGTCGCTGTCGGCTACATGGGTTTCTTCCGGCTCGGCGCTGACGGTTTCGGTGGTTTCCTGCTTGGCAGGTGCGTCAGCATCGAGCTCGGTTTTTGCTTCGGTATTTTCTGCGGCTTCTTCTTCGCCGACTTCAAGCATAGGGTTTGAGTCGAGGGCTTCCTGTATTTCCTGTTGCAGGTCAAGCGTTGACAGTTGTAACAGCCGAATCGCCTGCTGCAATTGCGGGGTCATCGTAAGGTGCTGGCCAATCTTCAGTTGTAACGCTTGTTTCATATAACTGCTTGTACCTGTCAGAGAATAGAAGGGAGAAAACTACAGACGGAACTGCTCGCCCAGATATGCCTGCTTCACTTGCTGATTACTCAGTATATCTTCTGGTGCGCCAGCGGCAAGGATATATCCTTCACTGACTATATATGCCTGTTCACAAATATCTAATGTTTCACGCACATTATGGTCAGTAATCAGGATGCCGATGTTCTTACTCTGCAGATGTTTTATGGTGGCTTTTATGTCGGTGACCGAAATAGGGTCCACACCTGCGAAGGGTTCGTCCAGCAGAATGAAGCTGGGTTCTGTTGCCAGGGCGCGGGCGATTTCAACCCGGCGACGCTCGCCTCCGGACAGGGCCATCCCAAGGCTGTCAGCCAAGTGCGTTACATGGAACTCTTCCAGAAGTTCTGCCAGCTTTTCTTCACGCTGCTGCTTGTTCAGCTCAGGGCGGGTTTCAAGAATCGCCATGATGTTATTGCGTACACTCAGCTTACGAAAGATAGATGCTTCCTGGGGCAGGTAGCCGATACCTTTGCGGGCCCGGTTATGCATGGCTTGTTTGGTGAGGTCCTGATCATCGAGCAGAATGGTGCCTTTGTCAGCATCTACCAAGCCGACGATCATATAAAAACAGGTGGTTTTGCCTGCGCCGTTCGGACCCAGCAGGCCAACAATCTGTCCACGCTCAATATGCATGGATACATCTTTTACGACGGATCTGCCTTTGTAACTCTTAGCCAGATTTAATGCTTTCAGACTGCTCATTAATTGTCGCCGCTCTTCTCGCTGCTCTTATCACCGCTTTGAGCCGCTTTTGGTTGGATAACCATAATCACCCGTTCATTCGAAGATTTGTCGTCGCTGAATGCTTCAATGGTACTTTTTTCATGTTGTAGACGATACGGTCTCCGGTAAAGACATCTCCGCCCTGGGTGACCTTGGCTTTGCCAGTAATAACCAGTATTTCAGCGGTAGTATCGTAATCCAGCTTGTTACCATAAGCATGGGTGAGTGGTTCCTGCTTATTGGGTTTTTGCTCGTAATGTGCGGGGCTGCCCAGAGCTTTGATATTCGTCACGCCGCCGTTTTTCTGTTTTAACTCAACGGTGCTGCCTTCAATTTTCAGGGTGCCTTGCTGCACATTGACGGCGCCCTTATATACCGTAATACCGGTCAGCTCATTCATATTGGCACTGTCTGCGGCAATATGGATAGGCTGTGACTTATCTTCAGGCAGTGCGCTTGCCAGCCCGGAAAACAGTGCTGACAGCAGGATAAATGGTGTTGCAATACGGCTAATTGACATAGTGAAGCCCTTTTACTTGGGATTGCAATTCGACAGTGTTGGCGTTGAAATCAGCTTCCATGCCAACACCTGTTGTGCGGCCTGACTGATCGGATATTGTGACTTTTGCAGCGGTTTGCGCAAGCTTTTTCTCGGTATAAACCGTCAGGGTTTCCGTCTTCAGGGTCTGTTTCAGTTCAGGTTGCTGAAGATCCCGGACAATTACATTACCGATAAAATCGACGAGTTTGTTTTTATCCGGCATTTCAGCCTGATGACTGGTGATTGACTGGGTGATGTTGCCGTCTTTATAAAATTGCAGCTGAGGTTTCTGTAATTCAAGTCGTTCTTTAGCCAGCAGGTGCTCGGTAAACTCGGCCGTCAGAGACTGGGTTTGTAAACCGTCGGTGCCGAAGTCTTTAACATGGCTTTGCTTGATAAAGTAATCCGCCTGTGGGTGTGCAGGTTTGTCTGCTTTACTGGCCGCTTTCTTGGCGCTGTCCTGCCAGCCCAGATAAAAACGCTGATGCTGACAATGATGACGGCGCTGAATATACGCAGGCGGGAACGGATACTCACAGATATTCAGCCCAGATTGCATCAAGTTTATTTTGCGCTGCCAGAATGATTTCGCAAAACTCTCGGCCTGCGCCCTGACCGGCCTGGCGACTGGTACACCAGTCGGCATGCTGGCGGACAAACTGATGGCCACCATTGACGGTCGCGCCAAAGGTTACTGCACGGATGGCTGCCAGATCAGGCAGGTCATCACCGATGTAAGCGGTATTTTCTGCGTTAAAACCGGTATCAGCCCACAGCTCTTCGAGCGCGGTGAGTTTGTCTTCCCGTCCCTGATACAGGTAGGCAATGCCCAGTGATTTGGCTCTTTTTCAACCTGCGGGGAGCTTCGGCCAGTGATGATTGCCGTCTGGATGCCTGCTTTTGCAGCATTTTGATGCCAAGGCCATCCAGGGTGTTGAAATTTTTGATTTCGCTGCCGTCGGGCAGAAAATTCAGCTTGCCGTCGGTCAGTACGCCGTCGACGTCAAAAACAGCCAGCCGAATATTTTGCATCTGCCGGATGAGTTCTTCAGAAATATTTGTCAGCATCAGATTACTCCGGCCTGCAACAGGTCATGCATGTTCAGTGCGCCGACAGGTGTGCCGGCTTCGTTCAGAACGATCAGGGCATTAATTTTATGGCTCTGCATGATTTGCAGAGCTTCTGCTGCGAGCATTTCTGCATCGGCAGTGGTGCATTCACGGGTCATGACCTGGCTGATCGGGGTGTTTTTAAGGTCAATATTCTGATCAAGGGTACGCCGTAGATCCCCGTCGGTGAAAATACCGATAAGCTTGCCACTCGTATCCTGAATGCCGGTCATACCCAAACGTTTGCGGGTGACTTCCAGTAATGCGTTATCCAGTGAAGTATCAGGGTTGACCAGCGGGATTTCATCGCCACTGTGCATAATATCTGCAACTTTCAGCAACAGCCGTCGTCCCAGGCTACCGCCAGGGTGAGAAAACGCAAAGTCTTCTGCGCTGAATCCGCGGGCTTCCAGTAACGCAATGGCCAGGGCGTCGCCAATGACAAGCGCTGCAGTAGTGCTTGAAGTCGGTGCCAGTCCAAGCGGACAGGCTTCTTCAGTGACCTGTACATTAAGGTTCGCATTGGCAAACCGTGACAGGGTAGAGTCCGGATTCCCTGTGATACTGATCAGAGGCGCATTCATGCGTTTAATCAGCGGCAGAAGCGCGGTCACTTCACTGGTTTCACCGGAGTTAGATAGGGCAATGATCAGGTCTTCCGGTGTCATCATGCCTAAATCGCCGTGACTGGCTTCGCCCGGATGAACGAAGAATGCCGGAGTACCGGTGGATGCCAGGGTGGCAGCGATTTTCTTGCCGATATGGCCGGATTTTCCCATCCCGGTGATGATCAGCCGTCCTTTGCAGTTGAGTGCCAGTTGGCAGGCGGTATCGAAGTCACCGTTTAAATGTTGTTCCAGATCGGCAATTGCGCTCTGTTCGATCTGGATCGTACGCCGCGCAGAAGCCAGAAAATTAAATGTATTTTGCATTAATTAAACGCTCATCTCGTATAGCACACCCAGGTAAGCAGCATAGCCGATCAGCAGCAGTGCGCCTTCCGGACGGCTGATGCGGGGTGGCTTTTGCCACAGGGCCAGTACCAGAAGTAAAGCGGTAAGGCCAAGGGTAACTCCATAGTCTCGCCATACTACGACCGCATCAAATGCAATTGGTGCCAGAAAACCTGGGACAGCCATTACCGCAGCAATGTTAAAGATGTTAGAGCCAACAATATTACCGATTGCGATATCTGTGTGGCCTTTCAGTGCACTGGCAACCGACGCAGCCAGCTCCGGCAGGCTGGTGCCGATGGCGACAATCGTCAGGCCAATAACAAGATCGCTGACGCCCAGTGCTACGGCGATTTCAGTTGCACCCCACACCAGTGCCCGTGAGCTGATTGCCAGAAGCGCCAGACCCACTACCAGCCAGAACAGTGCTTTGGGTGTGGTCATGTCCGGCAGTTCTTCCTCTTCGCTGGCCAGTTCATCATTTTCTGCTGACTTCTGGAAGCGGGCAAACATAAACAGGCTGAAAATCAGTGCTGCAGCAAGCATCAGAGCATCTGTGAGGCCCAGATACTGATCAAACAGAACCAGACCCGCCAGCAGGGTAACGCCAAGTAGAAGAGGTATTTCCCGCTTGAGTACACCGGATTTTACTGGCAGTTGGGTAATCAGTGCGGTAACACCCAGTACCAGTCCGATATTAGCGATGTTTGAGCCCAGGGCATTACCGATTGCCAGACCGCCAGCACCACTGGTTGAGGCCATGGCGGATACCAGAATTTCCGGTGCTGAAGTTCCGAATGAAACAATGGTTAAACCAATCAGCATTGGCGACATACCAAAGTTTTTAGCGGTGGCTGCGGCACCGTCAACAAAGCGGTCAGCACTCCATACCAGTACGACAAATCCGGCGAGCAAAGCAAGAATAGGGTAGAGCATCAGTTTTAGGGACTCGAACATGAAAAAGAATGAGCCGCATATTTAATGAAGAATCGCACGGATGTGCAAGGCCTGTATAACGGCATACTGATTTTATTGGCTTTTTCTGCGGGATTTTTTGGTGGCAGGGTTGGTGCTCTGGTATAGTGCGCGCTATTCGTTGCTATGCTGATGTGATTTTGGCTGACTGAGTCAGAGATCAGGAATATCGGACGGTTTGCGTGTATCTCTTATGTCAGGCGCCAGATCCTGTATCTGTTCTTTCTATATACCGAAATAACTGAATCGTTAGCCAAACTTTGACGGGGAATTGCAGTCAATACACCTACTGCTTTGCTTGCGGTGTGTTAACCCATATTTTACCTGACTGACGTTAGGATCAGGCTGCACATTCTCAATATATTGCCGGAGTAACTCTGTGGGGAGTTCGAGAGTTTAAGATGAGTTATCTTGACGACAGTATTATCGATATTAAACAGTTAAGTTTTGCACGGGGTGACCGGGCAATCTTTGATGGCGTTGATATTCGCATCCCCGGGGAAGGTGACTGCGGTCATGGGCCCCAGTGGTACCGGTAAAACAACCTTGCTTCGTCTGATCGGTGGTCAGCTGAAACCGGACAACGGCCAGATTCTTCTTGATGAAGACAACATCCCGGCGCTTTCCCGTAAAGAACTGTTCCGGGTACGGGAAAAATGGGCATGCTTTTTCAGAGCGGCGCACTTTTTACCGATATGACGGTGTTTGAGAATGTCGCCTTTCCTATCCGTGTGCATACGGATCTGAGTGAACAGATGATCCGTGACGTGGTGCTGATGAAGCTTCACGCCGTTGGGTTACGCGGTGCTGCGGATATGATGCCCAGTGAAATGTCAGGTGGTATGGCCCGGCGGGTGGCACTGGCGAGGGCAATAGCACTTGATCCGGATCTGGTGATGTATGACGAGCCTTTTACCGGACAGGATCCGATTGCAATGGGCGTGCTGGTAAATCTGATTGCCCGTCTGAACAAAGCGCTGGGGCACACAAGCATCATTGTTTCCCATGATATAAACGAGACCCTGGCCATTGCTGACTATATTTATCTGATTGCCGACGCCAAGGTACTGGCACACGGAACAGCCGCGGAATTACGCGAGAACGATTCGCCGCAGGTACGTCAGTTTCTGGATGGTCTGCCGGACGGACCGGTACCATTTCATTTTCCGGCTGACGATTATCTCGATCAGCTGATGCAGGGTTAACTAAGATGTTTGCAAAATTCAGGCCCTGGGCGCTGCCGGGCTGAACAGGGTGGAAGCGTTTGGCCGTTCCGGCATCATTCTGTCACAGGCGGTCTTTGCGATACCGGGTCGTCAGGCATGGCCGTTGTTCATTCAGCAACTGTATTCAGTGGGTGTACTGTCGCTGATCATTATTATTGTCTCGGGTTTGTTTATCGGCATGGTGCTGAGCCTTCAGGGCTATACCATTCTGGTTGATTACGGATCTGAACAGGCGGTGGGGCAGATGGTGGCTCTTAGCCTGGTGCGTGAATTGTCGCCGGTGGTTACCGCGCTGTTGTTTGCCGGACGAGCAGGATCTGCACTGACCGCTGAAATAGGCCTGATGAAGGCAACTGAACAGCTGTCGAGCCTCGAGATGATCGGGGTTGATCCGTTACGCCGGATTATTGCACCGCGTTTCTGGGCCGGTATGATCAGCCTGCCACTGCTATCAATGATCTTCAGCGTAGTGGGGATCTGGGGAGGCATGCTGGTTGGCGTGGACTGGCTGGGCATATATGAAGGCTCATTCTGGTCTAATATGCAGAACTCTGTGGATTTTTTGAAGACGTTGTGAACGGGCTTATTAAAGCGCTGGTATTCGGTGTGGCAGTAACCTGGATCGCGGTATATCAGGGCTATGACTCTGTGCCGACGTCTGAAGGTATCAGCCAGGCAACTACCCGAACGGTAGTGTATGCGTCACTGGCGGTACTTGGGCTGGACTTTATTTTGACTGCTTTGATGTTTGGAGATTTATAAGATGCGAATCCGGGGACTGGAATTAGCAGTGGGCTTTTATGCTGGCCAGTGCGCTGGCGCTGCTGGTGCTGGCATTGAACGTAAGCGGACTTACTCTGTCTGAGAGTAACCGCAGCTATAAAGTCTATGCATTATTTGAAAACATTGGCGGCTTAACTTCACGGTCAAAAGTAACCATGTCCGGGGTTAAAATTGGCCAGGTAACGGCAATTGTTCTGGATGAAGATCAGTTGATGGCCCGGGTTGAGATGGCCATTGATTCAGATGTGAATTACCTGAGCCTGGACAGTTCTGCGTCTATACTGACGTCTGGTCTGCTGGGTGAAAAGTATATCGGCATTACGACCGGTGCTGATGAAGAAATGCTGCAGGACGGCGACTTTATTGAAGATACTCAGTCCGCACTGGTATTAGAAGAACTGATTGGTAAGTTTCTGTTTAACGAAGCGACCGAATAAAGAGAAAGGTTATGCGTAAATTATTATCTGTTTTTAGTCTTGCGGTACTGGTTGCTCTGAGCCCGGTGAGTCTGGCGTCATGGCAGGCGGCGAGTGAGCCGGTTGATCAAACCAGTGCTGAAATGATCAGTGTTCTGGGTGACGGCGGATTGTCTGCTGGCGATGATGTAACGCCGCTCATGGCCGAAATTGAGCGCCTGTTAGTACCGGTTGTGGATTTTGATTACATCGCCAAGCGGGTAATGGGTAAATATTACCGCAAGGCTTCCGCCGAGCAGCGCACTGAGTTTGCCGGTGTTTTTAAAAATACCCTGATCAGAACCTATGCTAAAGCGCTGGTGGGCTTTGAAATTACCGGTTATGAACTGCTGCCTGAAGGTCGTCCGAGCCCTAAGCCGAATAAGCAGATCGTCAGTGTAAAAGTCCGTTCCGGCGGCAGTGCTACTTACAAGCTGGACTACTATATGCTGGAACAGCCTGAAGGCTGGAAGCTGGTAAACGTTCACCTGGACGGCATTAACCTGCGTCTGAACTTTAAGAATCAGTTTGCTTCACTGGTGAAGAAAAACCGCGGCGATGTGGGTGGTGTAATTGCCAACTGGAAAGCTCAGGTAGAAACGGACGTAAGTAAATAAATGGCACCGTTCAGCTGTAAACCTGAAGCTCCGGACACCCTGCTGTTAAGTGGGGATCTGATTTTCGCGACTGCTGAGCATGCCCGGCAGGTGACAGAGGCTCGCCTGGCGGAACGCACTGGTCGGGTCGTTATGGACTTTTCTGAAATTTCCCGTGTTGACAGCTCTGCGCTGGCATTCTGGTTAAGTTGTCAGCGCCTGGCTGAGCGAAATAGTCTGTCGCTTGAAGCCTATAATTTCCCGGATGAAATGGTACAGATGGCAGAACTTGTCGGGCTTTCGTCCAGCCGGATCTGGAAATAATCTCCTGAGATTGCTTTGTCTCAGGAATTCCACCCTTCGGTGTATCCTTCCGTCGCCTTTTATATCGTAATCGGCTATCATTTCGTCTGTTATTTTTCCTCCCAAATTTAAGCGGTATTTTGCATGCAAATCGAACAAGTTAAGCAGTTACTGGAGAGCAAGCTGGAAGGTTGTGTTGTCTATCCTGAAGGTGAAGGCTGTAATTTCCAGGTAACCGTTGTCGGTGAGGTTTTTGAAGGCTTACGTCCGGTTAAAAACAGCAGATGGTTTCCCAGTGTCTGGCTGAAGAAATCGCTAATGGCAGTATTCATGCGCTGACTATCAAAACTTATACGCCTGCACAGTGGGCTGAGTTACAGAACTGATTTGATAAGGCAAAGCGTCCATGGATAAACTAATTATTACCGGTGGAAGCCGGTTGAAGGGTGATGTAAAGATCTCCGGTGCGAAGAACTCTGCATTGCCTATTCTGGCGGCAAGTCTGCTGGCCGATGAACCTGTTACTATCAGCAACCTTCCTCACCTGCACGATATCACTACCATGCTGGAGCTGTTACGCCAGATGGGGGTGGACCTTACAGTCGACGAAAAGCTGAGTGTCGAAATTGACACCCGTACAATCAAGTCAACCGTTGCGCCATATGAGCTGGTAAAAACCATGCGGGCGTCCATTCTGGTACTTGGCCCTCTGCTGGCTCACTATGGCCATGCGGAAGTATCTCTGCCCGGTGGCTGTGCAATCGGTAGCCGTCCGGTAGATTTGCACATTAAGGGACTTGAAGCACTGGGTGCAACCATTGTGCTTGAGGAAGGTTTTATCCGCGCGACCTGTGACGGACGTCTGAAAGGCGGCCGGGTATTCTTCGATACAGTGACGGTAACCGGCACCGAGAATATTCTGATGGCTGCAGCACTGGCTGAAGGCCAGAGTGTTATCGAGAATGCTGCACGGGAACCTGAAGTGGTTGATCTGGCTGAATTCCTGATTGCCATGGGTGCTGATATTTCCGGCCACGGTACCGACACAATTACGGTTAACGGTGTACCGTCGCTGAAATCCTGTCATTTCCTGTGGTTGCTGACCGTATTGAAACCGGTACCTATCTGGTAGCCGCTGCGGCGACCCGTGGTTCTATCCGGGTTAAGAATACCCGTCCTGATATCCTTGATGCGGTTATCCAGAAACTGGAAGAGGCAGGCGCCGAAATCAAAACCGGTAAAGACTGGATCGAACTGGATATGCACGGCAAACGTCCAAAGGCAGTTAACCTGGTGACAGCCCCTTATCCGGCTTTTCCAACCGATATGCAGGCGCAGTTTGCAGCCATGAATGTGGTTGCCGAAGGTGTCAGTCGTATTAAGGAAACGGTATTTGAAAACCGTTTCATGCATATGCAGGAAATGAGCCGCATGGGTGCCAAGATTACCATCGAAGGTAATACGGCGATCATGGAAGGTGTGGATAAGCTGACCGCTGCGCCGGTAATGGCGACTGACCTGCGGGCATCTGCGAGTCTGGTTATTGCCGCAATTCTTGCCGAAGGCGAGACCATCATTGAGCGGATTTACCACATTGACCGTGGTTATGAGTGCATTGAAGAAAAACTGCAATTATTAGGCGCTAAGATTAAGCGGGTGCCGGGTTAAGCATTTTTGCCAGCCGACTTTTATTTATTTTCAGCAGCGCTGCGGCGCTGCCCTCTTTACGGATTGTCAAACAGCGAACATGAAACAGCAATTGACTATAGCCCTGTCCAAGGGGCGTATTCTGAAAGACACGTTGCCGTTGCTCGAAGCGGCGAATATCCTGCCTGCAGAAGATATCTTCAGCAGCCGTAAACTGATCTTTGATACCAACCATGACAACATCAAGCTGGTTGTGATCAGAGCGACTGACGTGCCTACTTATGTTGAGCATGGTGGCGCAGACATGGGTGTGGCAGGTAAAGACGTGCTGATGGAATGCGGCGCTAAAGGTGTCTATGAGCCGCTGGATCTGGACATTGCCCGCTGTAAGCTGATGACTGCTTCCCTGAAGGATGCGCCACCAGTGTCTGGCCGAATTAAAGTTGCCACCAAGTTTGTAAATGTCACCAAAGAATACTATGCCCGTCAGGGTCATCAGGTAGATATCATCAAACTGTATGGCGCAATGGAGCTGGCGCCGATTATGGGCCTGGCTGACCGGATTGTAGACATTGTGGATACCGGTAACACCATGCGTGCTAACGGTCTGGTACCACTGGAAGAAATTGCTTATGTCAGCTCGCGGCTGGTGGTGGGCAAGGCTGCCATGAAGATGAAGCATCGTCAGATTCAACCGATTATTGAGCAGTTAGCCGCCGCAGTAGAAGCAAGAAAGAGTGAAGGTAAGTAATGGCTGAATTAAACGTATTACGGCTGGACAGCCAGCAAGAAGATTTTGCTACGCAGATGGACAGTCTGCTGGCCTGGGAAGCGGTTTCCAATAAAGAAGTTAATGCCATCGTTGATGATATTCTCCTGCAGGTAAAGCAGCGTGGAGATGCTGCGGTTGTTGAGTTCAGCAACCGTTTTGACCGTCTTGATGTTTCTTCAATGGCTGAACTTGAGTTCTCTAAAGAACAGCTTCAGGAAGCGCTGGATACCTTACCGGCGGATCAGAAAGAAGCGCTGCAGATTGCCGCTGACCGGGTTCGGGATTATCACGAGAAACAGCTGGGTGAATCCTGGCAGTACCGTGAGGCAGATGGCACCTTACTGGGCCAGAAAGTGACGGCAATGGATAAAGTGGGTCTTTATGTGCCAGGTGGCAAAGCCTCTTATCCGTCTTCAGTATTGATGAACGCAATTCCGGCGAAGGTTGCCGGTGTTGAAGAACTGATCATGGTTGTGCCAACGCCGGACGGTGAGGTTAATCAACTGGTGCTGGCTGCTGCTGCATTATCCGGTGTGGACCGTGCGTTCTCCATTGGTGGTGCGCAGGCGGTTGCTGCACTGGCATACGGTACTGAAACAGTGCCTAAGGTCGATAAAATTGTTGGCCCGGGTAACATTTTCGTTGCTACGGCTAAGCGGGCAGTATTCGGTGCCGTGGGCATTGATATGATTGCCGGCCCTTCCGAGATTCTGGTGATCTGCGACGGTCAGACCGATCCGGACTGGATTGCTATGGATCTGTTCTCTCAGGCTGAACACGATGAAGATGCGCAGCCGATTCTGGTATCTCCGGATGCTGAGTTCCTGGATAAGGTAGAAGCGAGTATTAACAAGCTGCTACCGACGATGGAACGTGAAGCCATTATCCGTGTGTCCATGACTGACCGTGCTGCTCTGATTAAAGTACCGGATTTGTCTGCCGCAGCGGTTGTCAGCAATCGTGTCGCGCCGGAGCATCTGGAATTATCGGTTGCAGACCCGGAAGCGCTGTTGCCGGAAATCAAGCATGCCGGTGCGATCTTTATGGGACGTTACACAGCTGAAGCGCTGGGTGACTACTGTGCGGGTCCTAACCACGTGTTACCGACCTCCGGTACAGCACGCTTTTCATCTCCACTGGGGTCTATGATTTCCAGAAACGCTCGTCTCTGATCATGTTCTCTGAAGAAGGGGCATCAGAAATGGGCAAGGTGGCATCTGTTCTGGCCCGTGGAGAAAGCCTGACGGCACACGCCCGGTCGGCAGAGTACCGGATTAAAGATTGATCCGATCTCATTGTTTTAAAGAAGCCCGGTACTGTTACCGGGCTTTTTTGTTTTACAGTGACCTTTCACAAAGCTCAGACGGCAGGACATTATGAACATCGTTTTTATGCCCGTGGTGAAGATTTTTCTGACTGGTTACCCTCCATAACAGAAGTATTGCCCGGTGCCGACTGCCGGCTATGGTCGGAAGCAGAGGCACCGGACTGGCAGGCAGACTATGCGCTGGTCTGGCAGCCTCCGCAGATGCTGTTTGAGCGTCATACGCAGCTTAAAGGTATCATCAATCTTGGTGCCGGTGTGGATAAGTTGCTGGCGTTACCGGGGCTGCCGGAAGACGTGCCGGTGCTGAAGTTGCGGGATGCGGGTATGGCTACGTGGATGACTGATTATATCCGCTATGGCTTACTGCATTTCAGCCGTGACTTTGATGCCTATCAGCGGCAGCAGCGCAGAAGTGTCTGGCAGCCGGAGAATATCGATGCCAGGACTGACTGGCCAGTGGGGATTCTCGGCATGGGGGCAATCGGTTCTGAGGTTGCCCGGCGATTGTCGGATGATGGCTATACTGTCCGGGGTTGGAGTCGTACAGAAAAACAGGTTGCCGGTGTTGAAAGCTATGCCGGAGAGGAGGCTTTGTCAGCCTTTTACAGAGAACCCGGGTATTGGTGAATCTGTTACCTTCAAGCCAGCATACCCAGGGGCTGGTAAACGGGAAAGTGCTGGAGCAACTGTTGCCGAATGCGGTGGTGATTAACGTTGGCAGGGGAGAGGTGGTTGATTCCCCAGCTTTGATTGATGCTTTGCGTAAACAGCGCCTGCGGGGCGCAATGCTGGATGTCTTTGAGTACGAGCCTTTGTCACAGGATTCGCCTTTGTGGTCAATGGATAATGTCATTATCACGCCGCATATCGCGGCACCAACCTCTATCAGAGATGCGATTGAACAAGCAAAAGAATATATCCACGCCATCGGCCTGGGACTGCCGGTGAAAGCGGTTGACCGTACTCTGGGGTATTAATCGGGATCATTAACAGAAAAAGCCAGCATGTTGCTGGCTTTTGTTTGTTTCAGGCAGAAGAGCTTGTCAGATCAGATGCGTAATGCACCATCTACTTCAATGCAACGGCCATTGATGTAATCGTTTTCCAGAATAAAGGCCACTGTGCTGGCGATTTCTTCCGGCTTGCCAAGGCGCTTGGCGGGAATGCCGGCTGCAATTTTTCCAGCGCTTCGGGTTTCATGCTCATGACCATTTCGGTACCGATGTAACCCGGTGCAATTGAGGCTGCACGGATATTGTAGCGTGCCAGTTCTTTCGCCCAGGTAACCGCCATTGCCTGTACACCGGCTTTGGTGGCCGTGTAGTTAGTCTGGCCCATGTTGCCGTTACGGGAAATGGAAGAGATGTTGATGATGCAGCCTTCGCAGCTCAGTTCGATCATCTTAACAGCCGCTTCACGGCCACACAGGAATGTGCCGGTCAGGTTGACGTCCATGACCAGATTCCAGTTATCCAGGCTCATTTTGCTGACGACTTTACCCTCTTTTACTTTTATGAACAGGCCGTCGCGGGTGATACCGGCATTGTTGACCAGCCCGTGAATAGCGCCAAAGTCCTGTGCAATGTCATCAAACAGTTCGGTAACGGCGTCTTCTTCGGCGATATTGGCAATGTAACCCCGGGCTTCAGTGCCCAGCTCCATGCACAGGCCGATGGTTTCATCCAGACCCTGCTGATCCAGGTCTACCAGTGCCAGTTTGGCACCTTTGGCTGCAACCTGTAGTGCCATTGCGCGACCAAGGCCTCTGCCTCCGCCGGTGATAACGATAACTTTATCTTTTAATTCCATCTGCGGATTACCTTAAATGTGTTGTGTTTTTGTTTTTATATGTGCAGTGCAGCAAAGTTTTCTAAAAGTTATACCGCAAATGCGTAAAAGTCCATGCCTTCCTTGATTAAATTTATAATTCTTTTATATATCAATGCTTTACTTGATTTGTTGTTTTTATAAAGTCTTGTTTTTATTCGTATTTGTTGCGAAGCACAAAAAGAATTGATGTGTGGGCATGGTTTTTATGCTGCAGTATTGTCGGTTTTGTTCAGGTCTGAGTGATGACTAAATATCAAGAACCTTAATCGCCTGAATCACGGGACTAAACCCCGTTTACCGGTGTAAACTACAGGCAGTCCCAACGATGTTTTACTGACAGGTTTTAGTTATGCGTTTTTATTTTTGCTCTTCATCATAGTACCGATTATTGAAATCACCCTGCTGATCAATGTGGGGCAGGCGATCGGTGCCTGGAATACAGTGGGGCTGGTACTTCTGTCTGCATTTATCGGTGTGAATATGCTGCGTTATCAGGGTTCTCAACCCTGCGCCGTGCTCAGGGAAGAATGGCGACCGGCGAAATGCCGGGCCGTGAAATGGTTGAAGGGATTGTGTTGGCTGTCGGCGGTGCCCTGTTGCTGACCCCGGATTTGTGACCGATGTTATCGGTTTTCTGTGTCTGATTCCGTTTACCCGCCAGCGTTTTGCAGACATGGTCTTAAGTAAAGTCACTGTGATTAATCCGGCGCAGGGCTTTCATCATCATGCCGGCCCGGGGATTTCCATCAGGCGGATCCCCGCGATCCCCGTGATTCATCTACTCTTCACAAGGGCGATGTGATCGACGGAGAGTTCCGTCGGGAAGACTGAAACCGGGTACATTGAAAAATCACACTTTTTTAATGATAAGTGTTGAAAACCGTTTTGGCGGCCCCATCTAGCTAAACATCATCATTTATTAGGTGATACAGAACATCACTTTGTAAACATGTAAAACATGCTCTGCTTCGGTCTGAAGTTATTTTTCAAAGGCTTCAGAGCTAAAAGAGCAGTTTAATAACTATAAACGACTTTTTTGATCACAAGGATCAGGAGAGATATTCAATGAAAATTCGTCCACTACACGACCGTGTTGTTGTTCGCCGTAAAGAAGAAGAAGCGACTACTGCTTCCGGTATCGTTCTGCCAGGTTCTGCAACTGAAAAGCCTAATCAGGGTGAAGTAGTTGCTGTTGGTAGCGGCCGTGTAACCAACTCCGGTGAAGTTCAGGCTCTGACTGTTCAGGTTGGTGATCAGGTTATCTTTGGTCAGTACGCAGGTTCTAACGTTGTTAAAGTTGACGGCGAAGAACTGCTGGTAATGAGCGAAAGCGAAATTTTTGGTGTTCTGGAAGCGTAATTGCTGCCAGTCCCGGTAAGAATTTTTCATTCAATTTGAATTGAATACAGGATTTTGAAAAATGGCTAAAGACGTATTATTTGGTAACGACGCGCGTCAGCGCATGCTGGCTGGTGTAAACATTCTGGCAGACGCAGTTAAAACTACACTGGGCCCTAAAGGCCGTAACGTTGTTCTGGATAAAGCATTCGGTGCGCCAACCGTAACTAAAGACGGTGTATCTGTTGCTAAAGAAATCGAACTGAGCGACAAGTTCGAAAACATGGGCGCTCAGATGGTTAAGGAAGTTGCTTCCCAGGCCAACGATGTAGCCGGTGACGGTACTACCACTGCAACTGTTCTGGCTCAGGCGATTGTTAACGAAGGCCTGAAGTCTGTTGCTGCTGGCATGAACCCAATGGATCTGAAGCGCGGTATCGATAAAGCAGCAGCTGCTGTTGTAGAACAGCTGCAGGGTATGGCTGTGCCATGTGCAGATACTAAGTCTATCGCTCAGGTAGGTACTATCTCTGCAAACGCTGACTCTCAGGTTGGTGACATCATTGCTGAAGCTATGGAGCGTGTAGGTAAAGAAGGTGTTATCACTGTTGAAGAAGGTACTGGTCTGGAAAACGAACTGGACGTAGTAGAAGGTATGCAGTTCGACCGCGGTTACCTGTCTCCTTACTTCATCAACAACCAGGACAGCATGAGTGTTGAACTGGAAAATCCGTTCATGCTGATCGTTGACAAGAAGATCTCTAACATCCGTGATCTGCTGCCAATTCTGGAGCAGGTTGCCAAGTCTTCCCGTCCGCTGCTGATCATCGCAGAAGACGTTGAAGGTGAAGCGCTGGCTACTCTGGTAGTTAACAACATGCGCGGTATCGTTAAGGTTGCTGCTGTTAAGGCGCCTGGTTTCGGTGACCGTCGTAAGGCAATGCTGGAAGACATCGCTATCCTGACTGCCGGTACTGTGATTTCTGAAGAAGTAGGTCTGAACCTGGAAGGTGCTACTCTGGAGCAACTGGGTCAGGCGAAGCGTGTTTCTATCACTAAAGAAAACACCACTATCGTTGACGGTGTGGGCGAAGCAGCTGCAATCGAAAGCCGCGTTGCTCAGATCCGTGCTCAGATGGAAGAAACGTCTTCTGACTACGACCGTGAGAAGCTGCAGGAGCGTGTTGCTAAGCTGGCTGGCGGTGTTGCAGTTATCAAGGTTGGTGCTGCTACTGAAGTAGAAATGAAAGAGAAGAAAGCACGTGTTGAAGATGCTCTGCATGCAACCCGCGCTGCGGTAGAAGAAGGTGTAATCCCTGGTGGTGGTGTTGCCCTGATCCGCGCAATGGACAAGGTTGGTGAACTGAAAGGTGACAACCATGATCAGAGCGTTGGTATTGAGCTGGCTTTCCGTGCACTGGAAGCACCTCTGCGTCAGATCGTTGGTAACGCCGGTGCAGAAGGTTCTGTAATTGTTGCGAGCATCCGTGAGAAGGGTGAAGGTAACTTCGGTTACAACGCTGCTTCCGGTGAATACGGCGATATGCTGGACATGGGTATCCTGGATCCTGCTAAAGTTACCCGTTCTGCACTGCAGGCGGCAGCTTCTGTTGCGGGTCTGATGATCACTACTGAAGCAATGATCGCTGATGCACCTGTAGAAGGTGGCGCACCTGCTATGCCTGATATGGGCGGCATGGGCGGCATGGGTGGCATGGGCGGCATGATGTAATCAGCCCCCGGCATCCACCGGCTGTTAATCAGCCGGCTTGCTAAAGAATCCCCGGCGTCTTTACAGGCTCCGGGGATTTTTATTGCCTGTCAGAAAGTATTGCTGAGAGTTCAGTGAACGGATCATTATTCAGCGGAAGATACATTATATCGGGTTGCAAAGAGAACCATTCGCAATTATAATAATTGTTATAACATAACATTTTGGAGATTGTGATGAAAAAGGGTATTCATCCGGAATACGATTATGTGATTTTTCGCGACACCAGCTGCAGCCGAGACTTCCGTATTCGTTCGACATGTAAGAGTAATCAGACGGTGGTGTGGGAAGACGGTAAAACCTATCCGCTGATCAATCTGGATGTTTCCAGTGCTTCACATCCTGTATATACCGGGGAAAAACGTAAGGTTCAGTCTGAAGGCCGTATTGCTCAGTTTAATAAGCGCTTTGGCAAACGTGCCGGTAAGGCCTGACAGGAGGGGTTATGCAGGTACTGAATTCGCTTAAGTCAGCTAAACAGCGTCATCCGGATTGTCAGGTGGTTAAGCGCCGGGGACGTCTGTACGTGATCTGTAAATCAAACCCACGCTTTAAGGCCCGTCAGGGATCGGCGAAGAAAGGCTGATACCGGGTATGTCTGAGAGAGTGCTCTGCCGACAGGCAGAGCATTTTTGTATTTGTAGACTGACAGTTGTTACTAACAGGGTTATTGCTGTTGTTCGCGGACTACTTTCATGAAGATTTCTACCCACTGCTTGTCAAAATCCACACCTGCTTTGTTGCTGATTTCCAGTAAGGCCCGCATCAGTGGACGTTTGTGCAGGGAGGTGCTGGTATGGCCGTGAGTAATGGCTTCAAAGGTATGCACAATGGCGATGATCTTGGCACCGGTACAAATCTGATTGCCGCTTAAGCCTTTGGGGTAACCGCTGCCGCTGAACAGTTCCTGGTGTTGCATCAGCATGGTGCCCGCGTTTTGTGAATCAAACATTGAGCGCATCAGGTGAGCTGATACCTGAACATGCTGGCGCATCAGCTTGGTCTGGTGTTCATCCAGCGAGCTTTGTTTAGTCAGTAAAGAGGTTGGCAAAACGCCATGGCGATATCGTGGGTGAACAGGGAGGCTGCCAGGGCATTAGCATCTACCGGGCTACCACCGGCTTCATTTACGGCCAGGGCAAGTTTCACCACACGGTCGGTACGGCCCTGCCAGTAGCCCACCCGCTGTTCACAGGCCTGGGCCATGTTGTAGAGAAAGCTCAGGTCAGCGCTGGGTTCGGTAAAGGTATCCAGCCAGTGCTTTTCTTCGAGAGGAACCTGGCGGGTATTCGGGTCTACCAGTGCGATAATGTTTACCAGCAAAGGGGCAACCATTTCAGGCGGGGCCATGGAAAGTTTTTGCAGGCCTGCTTTGACGGACTCGTAGAGGGCATCATCGTATTCGACCTGCTGAGCGCTGTGGTATTGCTCCATGAAATCACGGGCTTTGTCCATCAGCAGCAATACCAGATCACCGGCACGGTCAGAGAACGGAATCTGGCCTTCACGGACCAGATCCAGAACGTTTTCCAGTTCCTGAAGAATGATAACCATCGGGGCGAAGCTGAGCATGCTCGAGTTCGCTTTTACGGTATGGACGGTGCGAAACAGGTCGTCGAGTAATGCCGCATCTTCAGGCGAGTGTTCCAGGTCAACTATGCTGGATTCACATAGCCGGTACTGCTCGAGAAATTCGTCATAGGCCTCAGCGAAGAGTTCATTATCCAGTGAGCCTCCGAGGGAGAACGTGGCCATCGTGTGTTCCTTTTCCAGCGACAAGTAAACCTAAGAAATATCCACAAAATATGCAGTGTTTTGAAACTATACATGATGCATAACGCATGGGAACTGTTTTATCTGTCACAATGATGACTTTTGTGACTTGCTTTAAGTTTATGATTATAAAACCTAAAACGGACTGCAAAGGCAGTCCGTTGAGGAAGAGGGCTACGCCTCAGAAAGGCCGTAGATGCGGGGTTATTTCTGTCCGATGGCGTTGCCTGCACCTTCCGGTACGGGCAGATCTGCATGACTGTTAAATACAGCCGTAAGCTTAGCCTGAACAGTATCTGTTGCCGGGCAGGTTTTCCCTGCATTGATGTCCACGTGCAGCAGCATGTGTTCGCCGGTAGCAATCAGGTCGCCTGTTTCCCGGTTATACATAAAGTGGAACAGGTGCATTTTTTTCGCGCTCTGGGCGATCAGTTGAGTACGGACTTCAATGCCCTGGCCCAGCTTAATATCGTCCAGATGGCGAATGTGGGTTTCCACAGTGTAGTAACTCTGGCCCGCCTGAATGTAATCATCATCCACGCCGACAAACGCCATGAAGTTATCAGTGGCATCACTGAATACCCGCAAATAGTTTGCTTCGTTCATGTGGCCGTTATAGTCGATCCATGCCGGTAATACTTTACCGCTGAACATTTGCAGTGGCTCGGCGCTGATTTCTGGCTGTGCCTGTTCCGGCGACATGGCCTTGAGCCGCTGATCGTGTTCGCGCAGCATTGCTCCTACGCCCCAGTCAGCATTTTTCTGTACCCTCATGATGCCAACCAGGTTGTCATCACGAATCTGTTCCAGCTGGCGCAGGTCGTACATACCGGACTGAGCATCGGACTGATCAGCAATTTTCTGAATCAGTTCATCGGTCAGTTCCGGTACGTCCATAAGCTTGGTCCATGGCCAGGCCAGTGCCGGGCCAAACTGGCCGATGAAGTGCGCCATGCCTGCTTCACCACCGGCAATCCGGTAGGTTTCGAACAGTCCCATCTGGGCCCAGCGAAGGCCAAAGCCAAAGCGGATGGCATCATCAATTTCTTCGGTAGTAGCCACATCATCGTTGATCAGCCACAGGCCTTCCCGCCATACAGCTTCCAACAGGCGGTCGGCGATGTGGGCATCGATTTCCTTGCGAACAACCAGGGGCTTCATGCCGATGCCGTCCAGAATATCTTTAGCTGTTGCAACCTGTTCAGGAGAGCATTGCTGGCTCGGCACCACTTCAACCAGTGGTACCAGATACACCGGGTTAAACGGGTGAGCCACCATGATCTGGCCAGGGTTAGCTGCACCTTCCTGCAGTTCAGACGGCTTAAAGCCTGAGGTGGAGGAGCCAATAATGGCATCTGTGCGGCAGGCTGCCTGAATGGAAGCCATGACCTTGTGTTTCAGGTCCAGACGTTCCGGTACACTTTCCTGAATCCACTGTGCTTCACTGACCGCTTCTTCCAGTGTGGAGCAGAGTGTCAGGGTGCCTTCTTCTGGCATCGCGACGTCTGCCAGTGCCGGAAGCGCACGGCGGGCGTTGCTGATTACTTCGTTAACTTTGCGCTCGGCATCCGGTGCCGGATCAAACAGGCGGACATCCCAGCCGTGTAAAGAAAACGGGCGACCCAGCCGCCACCGATAACACCACCGCCAATACAGGCTGCAATTTTATTCATATCTGTCTCTTTCTATCTCGGGCCCACGGGGGCGGTCAGACAAATCAGCAGCCCGGTGGCTGCTGATGTTCAGGCGGTTTTACAGTGCCAGCGGCGCGCGCTTGGTCAGCTGCATTTTTCCCGTACTTCTGCCGGTGTCATCAAGGTTGCACCCATGTTGGTGACGATTGTCGCGGCTTTTTCTACCAACTGGGCGTTGGTTGCCAACTGGCCTTTACCCAGCCACAGGTTGTCTTCCAGACCCACGCGGATGTTACCGCCGGCCAGCATAGCGGCAGCAGCAAACGGCATCTGGTTACGGCCAATAGAGAACGCGGAGAAGGTCCAGCTTTCCGGAATGTTGTTAACCATTGCCATGAAGGTGTTCAGATCATCCGGGGCGCCCCACGGAATACCCATACACAGTTGGATCATAACCGGATCTTCAATGATGCCTTCAGATACCAGTTGTTTGGCCAGCCACAGGTGGCCGGTGTCGAATGCTTCGATTTCCGGGCGGACACCCAGATCGGTCATCATCTTACCCATAGCCCGCAGCATGCCCGGGGTGTTGGTCATTACGTAGTCCGCTTCGGCAAAGTTCATGGTGCCGCAATCCAGCGTGCAGATTTCCGGCAGGCACTGACGTACGTGTTCCATACGCTCGGTTGCGCCAACCATATCTGTTGCTGCTTCGTTCAGCGGGAATGGTGCTTCGGTGTCACCAAATACAATGTCGCCACCCATACCGGCAGTCAGGTTCAGGACAACGTCTACTTCTGCATCACGGACCCGTTCAGTCAGTTCGCGGTACAGTTCAACCCGACGGCTTGGCTTGCCGGTATCCGGTTCACGCACGTGGCAGTGAACGACAGCGGCACCTGCCTTGGCGGCATCAATACAGTCGTTAGCGATTTGTTCAGGGCTGCGCGGTACATGTGGTGAACGGTCCTGGGTTCCGCCGGAACCGGTGACGGCACAGGTAATGAAAGGTTTGGTATTCGGCTGTAAAGGCATAGCGGGCTCCGCGTATTTCAGTCTTAACTGGATTATTGTTGTTTGCTGGAGCACAGGGATTGTTCCCGTTGTTGTGCACCGGAATATGCCAATAATTGCATGGGGTATGGCTGATGAGTTTGCACTTAGCGAATATGATTTGATATTTTGCGCAAAAGAGAGGTGTTTTTTAAGATTTCAACGTGATTTCTTTCTGACCGGAGCGGTTTTTATGAGCTTGTTTAGCCCTGCTAATGACAGTCTGAATGTGGTGATTCTGCTGATGCCGGATTCATCTCTGATGTCACTGGCTTCCACGCTGGATACTATGCGGGCGGCTAACCGGATTTCCCGGCGAACGTTATTTTCCTGGCGGGTGATTACGCTGGATGGGGAGCCGGCGGTGTTGTCCTGTGGGCAGCCAATTCACCCTCAGGGGTCAATGCAATGGACCATGGCGGATACAGAGCTGCAGCGTGACCTGCTGATTTGCATTGCCGCTTTTCACCACGAGAAGCACATGGATAAACAGCGGCTGGCCGGATTCAGGCAGTTTGCCAGGGGCTTCTCATATGTAGGCGGGTGGAATCCGGCAGCTGGGTGCTGGCAAGGGCCGGGTTGCTGGAAGGAAAGAGTGCCACCACGCACTGGGAAGACCTGGAGGATTTCAGGGACCGTTATCCAAGGGTCGAGGTACGCCCGGACCGCTATGTGGTGGATGGCCGTATTTTTACCACCGGTGGGGCGGCACCGACCTTCGACCTTATTCTTTATCTGATCCGCAGCCGTTACGGGCATACGCTGGCGCTGGAAGTGGCCAGTGCGTTTATTTATGACGGTAAGGCCCAGGCTGACTCTCCGCAGCCGTTGGTGTCTCTTGGTGCGCTGGAGCAGCATGAGCCGCAGTTGAGTGCGGCGGTGCGATTGATGGAAGCCCATCTGGACAGTCCGTTAAAAACTCAGGAAGTGGCGGATGCGCTGGGCTTTAGCGTAAGGAGTCTGGAAAACCTGTTCCGGCGCCGGCTGGATATCAGCCCACATCAGTATTATAAGCGCTTGCGGCTTCAGGCGGCCCGGCGGCTGGTGGTGGACAGCCGGCACAGTATGCAGGAGATTGCTGTGCGTACCGGTTTTAATTCACTGGCGGTTTTTCCCGGGAGTTCAGTCACTTCTACGGTGAGAGCCCCAGCCGTTACCGGCGTGAGGCTCGCAGCCGTTAGATTATTGCCGGCATTCAGCAAACATATCCAGCGAAGGGGTGTAGACGGATGTTTCCACATCCATTATCCCCAGCATGCTGTGAAAGACGTTGTCATGGGAGTAGCTGCCTGACTGGGCCTGTTTATTCAGGCAATCAGTACTGAGGTTTTTCTGGTGCAGAAAACCCTCAGAGAACCAGGTAATCAGTGGGACTTTTTCTGGGTATCCGGAGCCAGAAGATAGGGGATTCCGTGCAGGAATACACCATTTTCACCCAGGGATTCACCGTGGTCTGAAATATAGAACAATGCTGTGTTGTACTCTGACTCAAGCGCCTGCAGTTTTTCAATCGTCTGGCTGATGACGTAATCCGTGTAGAGCAGGGTATTGTCGTAAGTGTTGACGATTTCACTGATCTCACAGTTTTCAATGTCACTGCGGGGGCAGTCAGGGGTAAACGCTTTAAACTCTGCCGGGTAGCGCTGGTAATAGGTCGGGCCATGGCTGCCGATCAGGTGCAGGGCGATCAGCCGGTTGCCCTTCAGGCTGCTGACATTATTTGAAAAGTTATCCAGCAGGGCCATGTCGTAGCAGGTTTTGCCATTACACAGCGGGTGGCTGCTGCCCCGGTCGATGACTTCGCTTTTCACCCGGTCGGCGACACCTTTATCGCCACCGTCATTTTCTTTCCACAGTATGTCGATGCCGGCTCTTTGCAGAATATCCAGCAGGTTATCCTGATTGGCGGCTACCTGTTTATCGTAATCTTCGCGGTTCAGGTTAGAAAACATGCAGGGCACGGAAAGTGCTGTTGCGGTACCGCAGGACGTAACATCCTGAAATGAAATGACGTTCATATCACGGGTGAAACGGTTAGTTTCCCGGGGATAGCCATTCAGTTCATAGTTTTGCGCCCGGGCTGTTTCGCCCAGCACAAATACCATCAGGGTTGGTTTTTCAGCGTCGGTGGCGGCTGGTTTTTGCTGCGCGTCAGTACCAATCTGTGTATGGCTGACAGGTTCGGTCAGGTAGGTTTTGTTGATGTAATTGGCGGTACTGTAGATGTATTCGGTCGGGACGATCATCTTCTTCAGGTAGTGATTGTTGCGACCGACGGAGCTGTAATCCTGATAGTAGAGCCAGAAAATCACCAGAATGATGCCAACCGCTGTCGCAATTCCCAGGCATTTTTCCAGCAGTAATGAGAGGATCGTCTGCTTGCGCCGCCGGGTACCGATTAGCAGGAGTGCAGGCATGATGCCCAGTAAGAATACCCAGCAGGCGGAGTAAAGACTGACATAAGCACTGGCTTCGGCAGTATCGGTTTCAAAGATGTTTTCCACCATGCCGTAGTCGATATAAATGCCATAGTTGTACATGGAATAGCTGACCATGCTGGAGGTGATCAGGATCAGGCTAAACAGTGGCTTGGTAATGTAAGGCCAGACTGCCAGATTAAACACCAGGTAGATGACGGCAAAAATAAAGAAGGGGATGGATATGACAAAACCGGTTTTAACCGCGTCCGCGGCGGAAAGAATACTGTAGAACTCCCTGAAAAGGGGCAGATTCAGTATCAGCACATAGTAAAGCGTCAGGCATATAGTCATCTGAGCAATGCTCAGTTGTGGCAGTCTGAAGCGTTGTAAAACAGCTGGAAATGTCATCTTAATACACCAGAGGCAGTAACAGGGTTAACCACAGAGCCGCGGTACCGAGCAGGCAGACAAACACTGCCGCTGAACCAATATCCTTGGCGCGGCCACTCAGTTCATGGTGTTCCGGACTAATCCGGTCGACCACGGCTTCAACAGCCGAGTTGAGCAGTTCGGTAATCAGCAGAATGACCAGGCTGGCAATCAGCAAGATCCGTTCGGTTTGGCTAACGGGGAGGATAATCGCGACAACTGTACCTGCGAGCAGAAGAATTGTTTCCTGGCGAATTGCAGCCTCATGTTGCCAGGCTGCGATCAGTCCTTTGATCGAATATCCGGTAGCAAAGCAAAGTCGTTTCAGGCCTGTATAACCGGGCTTCATAATGGTCTCCGGGTGGTTAAATGCAGGCCATTATCGGGATGTGCTGTGGAAAAATGTCGAAGTGATTTAGCGTTGTTTAAGTGGTTTTGGCAGGAAGGGGCGTCGGGAATGTATGGACAGAGGTCTTACAGAGGTGATCAGAAAACAGATTATTTCCGCCGGCGTTTTTTGATGGTCAGAATCAGTACTGCCAGGGCGAGTATGAGGGTGATCAGATTGGCCAGCAGCATCGGCAGGTCTTCGAGAATGATGCCGTAGGTCAGCCACATGGCGACACCGCAGGTGAATATGGAGTACATCAGCAGAGAAATCCCTTCGACATTGCCGGTACGCAAAATCTGAATGACTTGTGGGATAAATGCCGCTGTGGTGCAGAAAGCTGCCGTCAGGCCAATCAGAGTGGTGGTGTCCATATGCATTCCGGATGATTCAGATACAGGTACAGAGGTACTTATCTGAGGGTATGTTGATAACAGGAAAGGGAGGCGATTATAGGTGGCTTAGCGAATGACGACAATGTGTTCTCAGGCCGTTTATGATGAAGATTTAATGAAAGGTATTAAGCGCTTTTTATAACGAAGGTCAGAGGCTGAGCAGGAGTAATGGAATTCTCAGATGTATGGAAAGAAAGCTACCGGAACCGGTGAGGAAGGTCCGGTAGCTAAAGGGGCAGGTGACAGCCAGTATCGTCACCGGCCGGACAAACAAACAGGTTTACAGCTGTTTACTGATCAGTTCCATGATGGCTTCGTACTGTTCCTGCACCGAAGTACGGTCTGTATTGAGGCTCAGTTCCGCATCGCCGGCGTTAAGGTCCACATGATAGGCTCCCTCAACATTTTCTCTGGCACTGATCAGGACAATTAAACCCTGTTGATTCAGTAAGTTGGCGGTTACTTCTGTGTTATCGCCAAGATCATCAGCATTCAGTGTGACCACTGCACGTCCCTGACGGAAGAGGTTTTGTTCCACCGCGTTCAGCAGTTGTGTCCGGCTCTGGTCATTTTCACCGGTGATCACCAGGCTGAACGGCTTCTGGCCGAAGCGCTGCGCTTTTGCTTCACCGGTAACCGGGCCATCGGTCAGTACCGATTCTTCTTCTGCCTGCTGATCATTGACGATCATGCCGGCAGCTACCGTTGCATTGGTTAAACGGTCGATAACAATGAATGACCCGGTGCCGGCAACTTGCTGATAGTCATCTGCAATGATTGCCTGCTCAAGGCTGATCTCACAGCGGCCGATTTCATTCAGATTCAGGCTGGCTGCCGGCTGATGATCCTGTGTATTTACATCTACACGGTGGCGGATACTGCTGATTTTGCCGGTCAGGGTCTGGGTAGCCAGCTTGATATCATAGTCGCGGCCGGTTTCCAGCTGAGCGTCGGTCAGCCACACAAGGTTAGCATCAAAACGTTCATGGGTCTCAGGTACCGCTTCACTGTGAACCAGGGTATCGCCACGGCTGATGTCGATTTCATCTTCAAGAGTCAGAGTAACAGCCATCTGGGCACTGGCGGATGCTAGTTCGCCGTCCATCGTAATGATGGATTTAACCGTGCTGTGCTTGCCGGATGGCAGGACAGTGATCTGATCGCCAGGCTTCACCGAGCCGGACGCGATGGTGCCGCAGTAGCCCCGGAAATCCAGATTTGGCCGGTTAACATACTGAACCGGGAAACGCAGATCCTGTTGGTTGTTGTCTTCTTCAAGCTCAACGTTTTCCAGAATCTCCATCAGAGAGCCGTCGCGGTACCAGGGGTATGTTCGCTGGCTGTGACGACGTTATCACCATTCAGTGCAGATATCGGTACAAAGCGGATGTCCTGCAGATTCAGGTTTGCAGAGAAATTCAGGTAGTCCTGTTTTATTTCTTCAAAGCGTTCCTGGCTGAAGTCCACCAGGTCCATTTTATTGATCGCAACAACGGTGTGCTTGATACCCAGTAAAGAGGCAATGAAGCTGTGGCGTTTGGTTTGTACCTGAACACCATAACGGGCGTCGATCAGAATGATAGCCAGATCGCAGGTTGATGCGCCTGTTGCCATGTTACGGGTGTATTGCTCGTGGCCGGGGGTGTCGGCAATGATGAACTTACGCTTATCTGTAGAGAAGTAACGGTAAGCTACATCGATGGTGATACCCTGTTCCCGCTCTGCCTGCAGGCCGTCAACCAGCAGTGCCAGATCAAGTGCTTCACCGGCATTACCCTGTTTGGCGTTATCTGCGTGGAGTGCTGCCAGCTGGTCTTCATAGAGCATTTTTGTATCGTGCAACAGGCGGCCAATCAGGGTGGATTTTCCGTCGTCTACACTGCCGCAGGTCAGAAACCGCAGCAGTTCTTTGTTTTCATGTTGGGTCAGATACGCATTGATATCTTCAGCGATCAGTTCTGATTGATGACTCATGGTGCTAATCCTGATATTCCACCTGCGATTCTGTGAGGCAAGTGGTTAAAAATTATAAAGTTTCCAGCCGGTATCAGAGATGACACCGGCGCAGGTTACCGTCAGAAGTATCCGGCAATCTTCTTTTGTTCCATGGAGCCGGCACTGTCGTGATCGATTACCCGGCCCTGACGCTCTGAGGTAGTACTGAGCAACATTTCCTGAATAATTTCCGGCAGGGTGGTTGCCTGAGATTCCACAGCGCCGGTCAGCGGGTAACAACCCAGTGTACGGAAGCGCACCATCTTGTTTTCAGGCACTTCGCCCGGGTTCAGAGGCATACGGTCGTCATCAACCATGATGTCTACGCCGTCGCGGTTAACCACAGGGCGCTCCGCTGCGTAGTACAGGGGCACGATTGGAATGCTTTCCAGATAGATGTACTGCCAGATATCCAGTTCCGTCCAGTTGGATAGCGGGAAGACTCGAATACTCTCGCCCTTGTCGATACGGGTATTAAAGGTATTCCACAGCTCAGGCCGCTGATCTTTCGGGTTCCAGCGATGGTGCTTGTCCCGGAAGGAGAAGACCCGCTCTTTGGCCCGGGATTTCTCTTCGTCACGACGGGCACCGCCGAAGGCTGCGTCAAACTGGTACTTATCCAGTGCCTGTTTCAGGCCCTGAGTTTTCATGATGTCAGTATGCTTGGCAGACCCGTGTGTAAACGGACTGATATCCATATCAACGCCTTCCTGGTTGATATGTACCAGCAGATCCATACCTGCTTCGGCAGCCATTTTGTCACGGAATTCGATCATCTCTCTGAACTTCCAGGTGGTGTCCACGTGCAGTAATGGAAACGGTGGCTTACCCGGATAGAAAGCTTTACGCGCTAAGTGCAGCATGACCGCCGAATCTTTACCGACCGAGTAAAGCATGACCGGGTTTTCAAACTCGGCAATAACCTCACGGATGATATGGATACTTTCGGCTTCAAGCTGGCGCAGGTGGGTCAGCTTGTGGGGTGATACTAGGCTCATCGCTGTGTGCTCAATAAATGTTCAAAGGAATCTTTCTTAGACTAAAGAGTGCTCGGTGGTTTGTTTTCACCGGTTGACTCGTTGTTGTAATTATTATTTCAACAAAAATATCAAACATAAAAGAATAAATAATTATTTTTTATTTCTTTTTGGAATATAAGGCCTCAAACACTGGTACCATCAACTTATTCGTTTTGGTTATTGAAGTTAATTTAAATATTATTTCATGGAATAAGTGGTTTGTGAGTAATATGAGGTATTAATTTTTCAATAGTCGGTTTTGATGGTGTTGATACCGGGTATTGTGAAAATATTGGTGAAAGAGACACACAAGTGAGCGGTGAATGGAAATTGGCTATGTGATCGCTGGCGCCATTGTTGGGGTGCTGGTGGGGTTTACCGGGATTGGTGGCGGCGCGCTGATGACGCCCATGCTTATTTTGGGGTTTGGTGTGCCGGTTGTTACTGCAGTCAGTACTGATCTGGCCTATGCCGCCATTACCAAGCTTGCCGGAAGCGTTGCCTATGCAAGGCAGAGGCTGGTGGCCTGGCGGGTAGTGATTCTGTTGCTGTGTGGCAGTGTGCCTGGCAGCCTGTTTGCACTGCATTATCTGAGTGCTGCTGAAGATTTAGAAAGTCAGGTGGCGCTGGTTAATCTGATTTTAGGGATTAGCCTGGTACTGACCTCCGTAGTCTTATGTCTGCGGGGTAAAATCCAGCGCTGGCAGGCAGCGCGGCAGGCGGATACTGATAATACAGTGCAGCCGGTAACGGGCGTTGGTCTTAAGGATCTTATTCTGATTGCTTCAGGATTTGTGCTGGGAGGGCTGGTTACGCTGTCTTCTATTGGCGCAGGTGCGCTGGGTACCGCGTTGCTGATTCTGCTGTTTCCCCGTATGAGCATGCGCAAGATTGTCGGCACGGATTTAGCCCATGCCGTGGTTCTGACAGCTGTTGCCGGTAGTGGTCATTACAGTTTGGGTAACCTGGATTTTGTGTTACTTGGCTACCTGCTTCTGGGGTCTCTGCCGGGGTCGTTTTGGGAGCCAGCTGGCAAAGTATCTGTCTTCTGCGGTATTGCAACCGGTGATTGCGGTATTGCTGTTTGGCATCGGCGTACGTTTTATGCTGGTGTAATAATTGATAAAGCATGTCGTTGAACATGTGATAAGAGCGATGGTGAGAAAAAGTGAGTGATTTAATTTCCCGCAGTTGGCGGCCAAAGTAGAACACAGCCTGAGTGTTTTGCAACAAGCTGCTGCTGAGCACGGTTCCAGTGTGGTATTTGCCAACAGCCTGGGGGCGGAAGATGTGGTTATAACTGATCTTCTACAACGTGCCAAAACCGGTATTACCAGCTTTGTACTGGATACTGGACGGTTGCCGGAAGAAACCCTGACACTGCTGGAAGCCGTTCAGCAACGTTATCCGGAGTTACCCGTAAAGGTCTATTATCCGGTTGCTGAACAGGTTGAAAGCTATGTGGCCAGCCACGGTGTAAATGCATTTTACCGTAGCCAGTCTCTGCGTAAGTCGTGCTGTGCCGTACGTAAACTGGAACCGTTAAAGCGGGCGTTAGCGGGTAATTCTGCATGGATTACCGGGCTGCGCCGTGAACAGTCCGTTACCCGTGAAGAAGTGGGTTTTAAAGAATATGACGCCGGTAACGGGATGGATAAGTTTAATCCGCTGGCTGATTGGACCGATGCCGAGGTGTGGGCCTATATCCGTGCCTTCGATGTGCCTTATAACCAGTTGCATGATAAGAACTTCCCGAGTATCGGTTGCGCGCCGTGTACCCGCGCCGTGAGTCAGGGGAAGATATCCGCGCCGGACGCTGGTGGTGGGAAAATCCGGAGACCCGCGAGTGCGGTTTGCATCCGGGTACACCTGATCAGTCTGCGCCCGAAGCGTCAAAAGGTGTCGCTGACTTCCTGCCTGAGTAGCAGGTTTTAATTACCCGGCTATAGCTTTATAGCTTTTTGCTATTGCCGGGTAAGCAGTATCTGTTGTTCTGTTAAGAACATATCTTATGGTTCTTTACCAATTACCTACCGCCAGAGTGACCTGTCTAACTTTTCTTTAATTCATGTGCCCGTGTATTTATATCAGTTCAGGCTCAGATACAAAGCGGCATTTTATTGCGGTTAAAGGATGTGCAGCTGCAACGCTGAGTTGGCAGTTGTATGTGCTCAGCCATGTCTCTGTCAGATGAATATCTGATTCTGCTTTTTCTGTTGATCGTACAGAGTTTTTCGATTGGAATCGTTTCTCTCCCCAGTACGGTGCGTAACTTGTAAGTGGCCTCTTTTGCACACCAGCAACGGTAAAAGAAGTCCGTTTGTTTGCTGGCAGGAAGCATTTCAAAGTGTTGTTGTTCAGGCAGCGTCATGAAACTCTGCGCAAGAGCTTCCAAATTCAGTCTTGGCCGGGTGTATTCAATGTCGATTCCTAGGACGTATTCTGTTGCCGTCAGTGCAATGGTATTGTGGCTGTGGCTGAGGCTCAGGTTGATGTTTCTGGTTGGGTGGGTGACAACCGGAGGGCTGTTTTTGTATTCAGTAATCTCCCAGGGCTGGTCGGTCTGACTTATAAGTTGCTTAAGTACATGTCTTATCAAGCTGCGGCTGGTGATGTATTCCCGGCGTTTCCGGGAATGAGAGATATTGTTCAGTCGCTTCTGTTCGGAAGGGAAGAGTAACGGGAGCAACTGCTTTTCCAGATGATGTGTGTCGGCAACGGTTTCTGTTAGCCAGACAGTTATTGGAAGTATGGTGCCGGCGTGCATAGATAAAGAACCGCTTAGCTTAATATAGGTCAGTGTTGGTGCTGTCTGGTAATATTATCATTTGTTTCAGGTGCTGTTTATCAGGTGTTCTAGCGGATATTGATGCTAAGTAGTTGTTTTAATTTTCAGCTACTTGCAACTGACGCCTTCCAAGGTAGAATTCGTCGATTCACAGAAAGCCGCCGATTGTTTAATAACCCGGATGCTTTTGCGGGTAGTTGACACAGGAGAGTGGGAAGGTTGCTACGTTTTAATATTGATGCATGGAATGCGTATGCACCTGGCCTGGAGGATTGCGACGCCTGGCAGGCATGGCTGAATACTCCGTTTGTTCCTGATGACTCAGTTAAACCTGCTGTGATGAAGGCAATACCTGCCATGCTGAGACGGCGCTTTACGCCGTTGGGTAAAGTTGCAATGGGGGCTGCATTACCCCTGTTAACGGAAATGACTTCAGTTGCCAGTGTATTTGCTTCCCGCCACGGTGATACTCCCTGACACTTGAGCTGTTAAAAGGAATTGGTCAGGACGATCCTATGTCGCCAACTGCTTTCAGCCTTGCTGTTCATAATGCGGTTGGTGGTCTTTATTCGATTGCGCGAAAGATAAAAGTGCAATCAATGCGATTGCTGCCAGCGAAGGGCTGGTAGTTCAGGCTTTACTGGAAGCTGCCTGTCTGTTGCAGGAACATAGCCAGGTTTTATGCGTTATTTATGATGTGGTGTTACCTGAACTGTACCGGCCTTATTGTAACGGACCCGAATTTCCGCATGCACTGGCACTGATGATCAGTAGTGATGGTGATAACGCTTTTGAGTTGCAGCAGTTACCTGCTACCGGTGATGGCGATGACGGATCTCAGGGTATTCTGAGAATGATTTCATTGCTATCCGGATGCTCTGATGAGTTTGACAGTGTGGTGCGGGGATCCCGGTGGCAGTTAAACCCGGTGAAAGTATGAGCGTAATCTGGCAGTACATTAATCACGGTTGGCGATGGGTAGGTACCGCACTCAGTTTTATGGTGTTTGGTATTGGCGGGGTGTTGCTGCCGCTTATAGTGGTGCCTGTTTTATATATTGTTTACCGGGATGTTCACGCGCGGCAGTCTGCCGCAAAACGCTTTATCCATTATTCATTCCGCTTTTATGTGGGCATGATGCGTTGGCTCGGTGTGCTTGATTACCAGATGGAAGATGTCGGGAAGCTGAAAGGGGCTCAGTTAGTTCTGGCTAATCATCCGTCCCTTATAGATGTTATCTTTCTGATTGCCCTGATACCCAATGCAAATTGTGTTGTGAAAGGCCGTTTGGTTCAGAATCCCTTTACCCGGGGCCGATCCGGACAGCTGGCTATATCATTAATGATGGCAGTGAAGATGTTCTGGATCTGGCCAGAGCTGCGTTTGCGCGGGGCGAACCGTTAATCGTATTCCCTGAAGGTACCCGGACAGAACCGGATGAGCCGCCACAGTTTAAGCGCGGGGCTGCCCAGATCGCGGTGCGCACCGCTGCAGATATCTCTCCGGTTCTGATAGAGTGCTCGCCAACGACGCTGACCAAGTCTGACCGTTGGTATGAAGTGCCCGACCGTAAAGTACATATCCGTATTCTGGTAAAGGATATGATTCCTGCAACTCAGTATATGGCGCCGGTATCCCCGGCTAAGCTGGCCCGGACGCTGACCCGGGATCTGAACGAATATTTTAATAAGGAATTACGTGCGTATGAGTGATTTAAAAACTGAACTCAAGCATATGATTATCGAGTCACTTGATCTAGAAGATATCGATGTTGAGGAAATCGTTGATGATGAGCCGCTGTTTGTTGAAGGGCTCGGGCTGGATTCCATTGACGCACTTGAAATTGGCCTGGCGCTACAGAAGCGTTATGGCATCACGTTGAATTCGGATTCTGAAGAAACCCGTAAGCATTTTGCTAATGTGGATGCATTGGCGGCGCTGGTTGAGTCACAGCGAACTAAATAAGAGATTACTATGCATAGCCAGGAAGAGATTTATTCAAAAGTTGTAGCCATCCTTGAAGAGCTTTTTGAGGTGGATGCTGAATCAGTGACGCCGGAATCTAACCTGTACCAGGATCTGGACATTGACAGCATTGATGCTGTTGATCTGGTTGTTGAGCTTAAGAGGTATACCGGTAAGAAAATTCAGCCAGATGACTTCAAACAGGTTCGCACCGTTCAGGATGTGGTTACAGAAGTTGATAAGCTGCTTAATAACGCATAACCCGTCCGGTGCTTAAGGTTATTGCGGTTGTCATTTCGCTGGCGTACCCCTTTATTGTGTATTGGGGGCGCTGACGTTTGATATCAGTTTTATATTGCCCGTACTGCTAGTGCTTTTAGGATTGCGCTGGTTAATCGGTGGGCATGTTAACGAACGTAAGATCCTTCTTATAACTGTCGTTTTACTGTTGTTTGTAATGGCTGGCTGGGGACAGCTGACCGGGCTGAAATTCTATCCGGTACTGATGAATCTCAGTTTTTTAACTGTATTTGCAGGTAGTTTATTTGCACCAATGACTGCGGTGGAACGTATTGCCAGGCTGAAAGAACCTGATTTACCACCGGAGGGTATTGCCTATACCCGTACTGTAACCAAGGTCTGGTGCGTGTTTTTTGCATTAACGGTTCAGTTGCTGCCGGTACAGCGTTATTCGCCAGTGATGAAGTCTGGTTATTGTATAACGGTTTTATTGCCTACATTTTAATTGCTGTGCTGGTCGCTGGTGAGTGGCTGGTCCGAAAAAGGTTAAGCCTGAAGAACATGGACGTAGTTAAGTTATCCTGTTGGCTGTCTGATGTGGATGCCGGGCTAACCGTGGCGTTTAATGCCGGTCGTCCGCTGATTAAGGCAGAACTGGAGCAACGGGTAAGGCTGTGGCGGAAGTGCTTTTCCGAAAAAGAAGCAACCCGTTGGGCGGTTTATCATTCAGATCCTTTTGAATTTCTGGCCATTTTACTGGCGCTTTGGACATTAAAACGCACAGCTTGCGTGCCGGGGATAACCGGCAGGGGACTATCGAATCGTTACGTTCCCGAGTAGACGGATTTGCTGGCGACTTTTCTGTGGTGGATGTTGTGGATGCGCCAGCAGAACATCTGAGCGAGCTTTCAGCGTGGCCTGTGTTGGATGTTTTTATCCGGCCCTTGAAATTTATACGTCGGGATCATCTGGTGCGCCTGCAGCAATAGTCAAGACGATCGGTCAGCTTGAAAAAGAGTCACAGGCGCTGGCTGAGCTTTTATCCACCGATGTGAAAAATGAAGTGATTCTGGGAACTGTCAGCCATCAGCACTTTTATGGCATGACTTTCAGGCTTTTCCGCTCAATGACTCAGAGCCAGCCATTTGATACAACCCTGTGCGAATATGCTGAAACAGTTATTTCCCAATCAGCGTATTATGAATCGGTGTGCCTAGTTTCCAGCCCCGCTTTACTGGCCCGGCTTAATGCTGCGCTACACTGGTCGGAAATAGCCGGAAAGTGTAGCTTTGTGCTTTCCTCGGCGGCAGCATTGTCGGCGCATGCGAGTGGGCAGACCCACGCACTGATTAATGCCCCTGTTATCGAGATTTACGGGAGCTCTGAGACCGGTGCGGTAGCCTGGCGTAACCAGCAGAACTCGGCTGTTTGGCAGGCAATACCCGGAACAGAGTTGGATGCTGACGGGGATTGTTTACGGGTTTCTGCATCTTATCTGCCGGCGCCGACTGTTTTAGCGGATAAGGTAAAGTTTGTTGATGGTGGATTTGAGTTACTGGGCAGGGCCGACCGGATTGTTAAGGTTGAAGGTAAGCGGGTTTCGCTGACGGGAATCGAGAAACAGTTAATCCGCACTGGTTGGGTGCACGAAGCGAAAACCATTATTCTGGAACGGCGCAGAACAGAAGTTGCGGCTGTTATTGAGCTGAATGAAGCCGGTAACAGAGTGTTGCAGGATGCAGGTAAGAAGGTTCTCGTACGCCAATTAAAAGATTACTTAAAAACTACTTTGACGCGGTTGCCATTCCGCGCCGCTGGCGTTTTCCCAGCCAGCTGCCATATAACCCGCAAGGAAAATTAACCGTGGAAGACTTAACGGCATTATTCAATTCAGAGCCAGCCCGCTGGCCTGAAGTTATATCTCAGACTCAGGACGGACAGATTGCCGAGCTTACTTGTCGGATACCGGCAGAGTTAGTGTATTTTGACGGGCATTTTGAGCATCATCCTATTCTTCCGGGGATTACACAGGTGCACTGGGCGGAACGTTTTGGCCGCGATTTGCTGGCGGTAAAAGGGCGTTTTTGCGGCTTGAGGTAGTGAAGTTTCAGCAGGTTATTACACCTGATTCTCAGGTGGTCATTAATCTGAGTTTTAATCCGGATAAGCAGAAGCTGACGTTTAGTTTTACTTCAGATAAAGGTGTTCATTCCAGCGGCAGGATTTGTTTTGGCTGAGTCAGATTTTAATCCGGCGTTTGTGATTCCCGTTTATGATCATGAGCATGCTATCAGAGCAACGCTGTTGGGTGTTCTGGAGTATCAGATGCCCGTGTTGCTGGTGGATGATGGCAGCAGTAAACCCTGTCAGACAGTCCTGGAACAGTTGGCAGATGAATTTTCTCCCGGGTTTCATTGTTGCGGCTTGATCAGAACCGTGGCAAAGGGGGCACTGAAAGCAGGCTTCAGATATATGCTGGAGCAAGGTTTCACTCATGGTATTCAGATTGATGCTGATGGTCAGCATGATGTGGCTGATTTACCGGGTTTTTACAGGCTGCTGAGCAGCAGCCACAGGCTTTAATTGCCGGTTATCCTGAATATGATGAGTCGGTACCTAAAGTGCGTTACTACGGACGTTATCTGACCCATGTCTGGGTGTGGATTAATACCTTATCTTTTTCTATCCGGGATACTATGTGCGGTTTCCGGTTATATCCGCTGGCACCCCTGGTAACTCAGTTTAATGAGGAGCACTGCGGTGACCGTATGGATTTTGATACTGAGGTTCTGGTGCGCTGGTACTGGCGCGGAGGTTTAGTGATAAATCAGCCGGTGAATGTTCGCTATCCCTTAGATGGAGTGTCACATTTTGATGTATGGCGGGATAACGTGCTGATAACAGTGATGCACAGCCGGTTGTTCTTCGGCATGCTGAGGCGTTTACCCGGCCTTATATGGCGCAAGTTCCGTGCGGATAATACGCAATGAGCGCGCCACAACAGCACTGGTCCCGCGTAGGAGAGGCCGGCACGATACTGGGAATGCGAGTATTACTGTTGGTTTACAGTGTATTTGGCCGGGCTGGATTCAGAATCATTCTGTTTCCTGTGATGTGTTATTACTATCTTGTTCAGGGGAAGCGCGGCGGGCTTCGGCTGAGTATTTGCAACAAATCAGGCCCTTACTCCCACAGGCACAGGCCAGCAAACTGACGTCGTTTAAGCACTTCATGGCATTTGGCGAAGCGCTTCTGGATAAGTTTATCGTCTGGATGGGAAAAATTCGCCGCGAAGATGTCACATTCGCAACCCCGGAATTGTTTGCTCAGCTGGAGTCTCATCAGCAGGGCGGGCTGATTGTTATATCTCATCTGGGGAATTCAGAAGTTTGTAATGCGTTGGCCCACCAGGTTGATGGCATCAGGCTGACTGTTCTGGTGCATACCCATCACGCAGCAAAGTTTAATTCCATTCTCAGGAAGATTAACAGCAGTGCCACAATTGAACTGTTACAGGTAAATGATATGTCTCCTGTCACTGCAATGATGCTTGCTGAGCGCGTAAACAACGGAGAATATGTGGTCATTGCCGGGGACCGGACGCCGGTCAGTAATGGCGGCAGAGTGACGAGTGTGGATTTTCTGGGGCGCCAGGCGGACTTGCCACAAGGCGCTTTTATCCTGGCGTCTTTATTGCGCTGCCCTGTGTATCTGTTATTTTGCCTGAAGCAAAACGGTCACTATTTTCTGTATCTCGAACTGTTTTCTGAGCAGCTTAAGTTTTCGCGAAAACAGCGGGACAGGGAGCTTGAAGCTGTCGTCAGACAATACGCAATGCGGCTTGAGCATTATTGCTTTAAAGCGCCGTTACAGTGGTTTAATTTTTATCCATTTTGGAACAACGGTCATAACGGATAGATATCCGGGCGGAGAAGGACGCAGGGCATGCTGGATACTGAAGTAACACTTGAAATCCTTTTCATGATGTCGATGCGATGGAAGTCGCCTGGCACGGACATTATGTGAAGTACTTTGAGATAGCCCGTTGCGCTTTACTTGACTCAATTGCTTATAACTATCGGGAAATGGCCGAGTCCGGATATGCCTGGCCGGTTATTGATTTGCGAATCCGTTATGCCCAGCCGTTGTTTTTCCAGCAAAAGATTAAGGTTCGGGCGAAGTTGTCTGAATGGGAAAATCGTCTGAAGATTGATTATCAGATCAGTGATGCTGAAACAGGACGTCGCTTAAGCAAAGGGACGACTGTGCAGGTCGCTGTGGATATCGATAGTGGCGAAATGCAGTATGTTTCTCCGGCTATTTTATTTTCTAAGCTCGGCCTGTCATATGAATAATTTTATCCGTGCGTGTGTGTTTACTCTGATGAGCAGTCTGGCTGCTATGTCGTGGGCTGAGCCTTTAAACTATGCAATGCTGGCAGATGTTACCCAGTCACCGGAAAGCATGGACGGTGAGTTTACCCAGACTAAATTTCTGGCGGTTTTACAGGTGGGGTTAAGTCATCCGGACGTTTCAGTTATCAGCGGGACAAACAGGTTACCTGGCTGACCGAGCAGCCGGTTGTAAATGAGCTGATCATTACGCCAACCGCTCTGATCAGCCGGCAGGGTGGGGATGAGTTACTGCGTCTTGATACGCAGAAAACCCTGCGGCGGTTATCCTGGGCGATATTATTTTTCGGTTCTGACGGCTGACTGGTCAGTACTGGCGCGTTATTTTACAGTCACCGGTGACTTAAATGACGGAAGCTGGCAGGCCGAGTTACTGCCGTCTGATGAAAGTATCCGGCAGTCTGTTACCCGGGTTGAGCTGCAGGGGATACATTGTTACGTCAGATTGTCCTTCATGAAGCCAATGGTGACGTCATCACGATTCAGTTTCAGAATCTGCAGTTCTGATGGTGCTGGCAAATCTTATTCGCCGGGGGCGGATTGTCTGGTTAATACTGGTAATTCTGCTGGCCGGCAGCGCGGTTTATAAAGGTGCATCTTTTGAATCGGGCATTATGTCGTTGTTACCGGTTTCTCAACAACAGCCGGTGGTCCGTCAGGCAAGTGAACATATTGCTGACCGTTTTTCCCGGCGGGCCTTTGTGCTTGTAACAGCCGATACGGTGGATGTCGCAATACAGGCGATGACGTTATTCGCCGGTGAGCTGAACTTTGTTGCGGGTGTTGCTGAGTTTTCGTGGCAGCTAAAAACCGGACAGTTGCAGCAGTTTGATGAAATCTATTTCCCATACCGGTTTGCGATACTTGATGAGTCCGTAAGACGTTCTTTACAGTCAGAACGTTACGGGGAGTCGGAACAGCGGGCGTTTCAGTATCTGTATTCTCCGCTGGCATCTTCCGGTGGCAGCCTGATTGAAGATCCTTTCCGGCTATACACTGTGCGTCAGCTGAATCAGAGCAGTGAGTTAAACATCCGGGTTGAACGGGGAATGTTTCGGGTAACCGGGCATGAGCGGCCGACTTTTCTCGGGGTGCTGAGGCTGCAGGACAGTCCGTTTTCAGCGGATCTGCAGCAACAGATTTTTAACCGTGCGGCATTGGTTGAAAGCCGTTTTCCCGAGAACGTTTCTGTCGAGCTTTCCGGCATGCTGGTGCATGCGGCGGCAGGTGCCCGGCAGGCAAAGTCAGAAATACAGACAATCGGTATTGGTTCTTTGCTGGGGATCATATTACTGGTTGGGGTTGTTTTCCGGCGTGGCACGCCTCTAGTTATGATGCTTTTGCCAATAGGCGTTGGCTGCCTTGTTGCTGTCAGTGTCACGGTGCTGGTTTTTCAGCAGGTTCATCTGATTACCTTTGCATTCGGTGCAGGGCTGGTCGGTGTGGCAGTTGATTATGCGCTGCATTTTATTTGTGAGAGACAGACTTCGGATTCAGGTGTTCGTGTAATACACAGGCTGCTGCCGGGGTTAACGCTGGGTTTGCTGTCCAGTGGTCTGGCGTATGCGGTGCAGATTCTGACGCCTTTCCCAGGTTTGCAGCAGATGGCGACATTTTCTGTGGTGGGTTTGCTGGCTGCCTGGTTAACGGTAATTCTGTGGTTGCCTGTGTTCAGGATCAAAGAAGATGCAAGCTCTGAAAAAGTTGCCCGCATTCTGTATCAGGCACGTATGTCTTTTTCCCGGATTACCGGAAGTTTATCGGTACGTATTGGTCTCAGTGTGCTGACAGTGTTAGCGCTGATCAGTATCAGCCAGAGCCGGGGGTTGATGATGTGCGTCTTTTGCAAACATCGCCTGAAGCGTTATTGGCAAAAGAACAGCGTATTCAGGAATTGTTGGGTATGAGCGGCAGTGCTCAGTTTCTGCTGGTCGAGGCTGCAGATCTTCAGACGTTGCTGGTTAAAGAAGAAGAGCTGAGACAGTCACTGGATACGTTGGTCAACGACCAGGCGTTAGATGGATATCAGGCGTTATCAGTACAGATTCCTTCGTTACAGCGCCAAAGAGAAAATATTGCACTGGCTGAAAAGTTGTATCAGTCACGCTTGACCGGTTTGTTTAACGATGCAGGTTTACCGTCACAGGCTGCATCTGCAGCACAGGAACAGTTTGAGGTTAATAAAGACCGTACCTTAAGCGCAGCGGACTGGCTGGCCAGTGCGGATAAAAGTTATTGGGAAAGCTTGCTCATAGATTGGAGTGAGCAGCGGGTTGTTTCGGTCATTCGCTTTGAGGGGATGAAAGAAGTTGCTGAAAATACTTTGCAGGTATTGGCTTCTGAGCATGATAGCGTTTATTACGTAGACCGCATCCGGGCAATATCTGATCTGATGGAAGATTACAGGGAGCAAATTACTGATTGGCTTGGCCTGGCTTATTTAATCATTCTGCTGATATTGGTCAGTCGTTATCGCACTTCTGTTTGGCGTATAATAATGCCGCCATTACTTGCATCAGTGTTGACGCTGGGGACGCTTGTTCAGTTGGAACAGGGCATTAATCTTTTTCATTTGCTGGCGCTGATTCTGGTACTGGGAATTGGTCTGGATATGGGGATTTTTCTGGCGGAAACCCGTAACAGTTTGCGTACCTGGCTGGCGGTTACCCTGTCTGCTTTTACCAGCCTGATGGCGTTTGGATTGCTGGCTTTAAGTGCAACGCCGGTTTTATATCACTTTGGTCTGACCGTGTTGCTGGGACTGGTGTTTGTCTGGTTGCTGACAATTACTTTCAGAACCGAGGCTGACGGAGTAACAGATGATCAGTGATAAGCCGGGATTTGATGCAATGGCCGGAGCATTGTTGCGCGGATATAAGCGCCTGTTATTGGCAGTTATTCTTACGTTGTCGGCAGGATGCAGCAGCGTTGTGTCGCATCCGGATGAGCCTCTGACTTTACGTTTGCTTCCTCCCTTGTCTGATGTACAGCAGGTACTGAAACAAAAAGTGCTTTTGCAGATACAGGACGTTGAAAAGGAGTTCCTGGTTGTCAGCAGGCTGTCACCTGAAAATACCGTTGCGGTGGTTTTAATGCCGACGGGGCAAACAGTATTGCAATTGCAGTATGACGGGAAGGATTTTTCGCAACAGGTGTTTTTACCCGGTGATGTTCCCGGGCAGGAATTGCTCGCGATCATGCAATTTTCAGTCTGGCCTGAAGCTGTCGTCAGGGATGAGTATAATGCTCTGCCCGGGTGGCATGCACAGTTCAGCCAGGGTATGCGTTCTCTGAGTTGGAAAAATCAGTTGCTCTTACAGGTAAAACAGACTGCTGGTCAGCTAACAGTAATGAATCACTTACATGGTTATCAGGTTGTGATTAATGATTTGGAGAACGATCAATGAAGCAACCCTGTTATCTGAGTGACATGGGGATTATCTGCGCGGCGGGGAATAGTGCCGGGGAAGTATTACAGGCTCTGTCTGATGGCGGTGATTATCTGGTTTCCCGGGAAGGCTTCGGTGTATCTGAATCTCAGATGCTGGGGCTTTGTGAGGGGAGTTGCCGGATATTCCTTTATCTGAGACACGTTGGCAGACCCGTAATAATCAGTTAGCGCTGGCGGCCCTGAATCAGATTCGGCCTTCTGTAGACCGGTTTATTGAACGTTACGGGGCGCACCGGATTGGGGTGGTGATCGGTACCAGCACTTCTGGTATTTCAGAAGGTGAGCAGGCGATAAGGCAGTGGGTGCAGGAAAGTAAAATTCCATCTGCTTACGATTATAAAATGCAGGAGATGGGAGCCCCGGCAGACTTTGTTGCCACCCTTTGAAAACTGATGGGCCTGTGTACGGAATCTCGACGGCCTGTTCTTCAGGCGCGAAAGCGCTGGCCACTGCCCGGAGACTGATTCGGGCAGGGGTTTGTGATGCGGTAATTGCCGGCGGTGTAGACAGTATTTGCCGGCTGACGGTACAGGGGTTCAACTCTCTGGAAGCGGTCAGCACAGAGGTTTGTAACCCCTTCAGTGCTAACCGGAAAGGGATCAATATTGGTGAAGGTGGTGCACTGTTTGTTGTCAGCAATGAGCCTGAGGGGCGGAGCTTTGCGGTGTGGGTGAAGGTTCTGATGCGCATCATATATCCGCTCCGGACCCAACCGGCCAGGAGCTGCAGGCAGTATGCTTGAAGCGCTGAAGGATGCCGGATTAACTGCCGCTGATATTGATTATGTGAATTTACATGGTACAGCGACAGCGCTGAATGATCAGATGGAAGCTGTTGCTGTACATCAGGTATGTGGAGCAGAAACGCCCTGCAGTTCAACCAAGCCGTTCACTGGCCATACACTGGGTGCTGCCGGTGCTATTGAAGCGGCTATCTGCTGGTTGCTGACAGCAAAGCAGAGCAACGTACTCCCTGTGCATAAGTGGGATGGAGTACCGGATCCTGATTTACCGCCGGTGAATCTGGTTGATACCCGGAACGAATCTGCAGTTCCGAAACAATATGTATTAAGTAATTCTTTTGCATTTGGCGGGAATAATATTTCTTTGATTTTTGGCAGGGTAACTTGATGTCAGAATACAGTGTCAGTCAGTTGGTACCTCACTCCGGAAAAATGAGCTTACTGGATGAAATAATTGACTATGGCGATGAATGGCTGGAGGCCTCAGTCAGAATTCACGCAGGTGCAATGTTTGCAGATGATAAGGGCGTACCTGCCTGGGTTGGCCTGGAGTATCTTGCACAGGCGGTTGGAGCATATGCTGGTTTACAGGAAAGAAAAATGGTGGCCAGCCTAAGTTGGGCTTTTATTGGGCAGCCGTAAGTATGAAAGTTCAGACGCGTATTTTCTCCATGGTGAGGTGCTGAAAATACGGGTTGAAGTGGAAATTCAGGCAGAGAACGGCCTGAGTTCCTTTAACTGTATTTTAAATAGCCCGCGGGTGAAGGCTGAAGCAAGGTTAAACGTATTCCAGCCGGAAGATGCCGATAAGTTTTTACAGGAAGCAGGACAATGAAAGGTAGAGTGCTTGTCACCGGTTCGAGTCGGGGAATTGGCAGAGGGATTGCTGAACGGTTAATCACTGACGGCTATGAGCTTGTAATTCATTGCCACAGTAATGTTACGCAGGCCGAAGAAGTTGCGGCAATTGCCAGAGAAAGGATCTGCAGCCAGAGTGCTGCAGTTTGATATTTCTGACCGTGATGCATGCCGTGAAGCGATTGAAGCTGATATCGAGGCTCACGGGGCGTATTATGGTGTCGTCTGTAATGCAGGTGTTGCCAGGGATAATGCATTTCCTGCCATTCCCGGTGAAGACTGGGATTTAGTACTGCGTACAAATCTTGATGGCTTTTATAATGTGTTACACCCGGCGATGATGCCAATGATCCGCCGTCGTAAACCCGGTCGCATAGTCACGCTTTCTTCTGTCTCCGGGGAAATGGGTAATCGTGGTCAGGTAAATTACAGTGCAGCCAAAGCGGGTATTATTGGTGCAACCAAAGCACTGGCAGTAGAGCTGGCAAAGCGAAAAATTACGGTAAACTGCGTTGCTCCGGGGCTGATTGATACCGATATGATCGATGATGTGCCGGTTGATGAAGCGTTAAAGATGATTCCTATGCAGCGGGTGGGCAGCATTGAAGAGGTTGCAGGAACCGTCAGTTTTCTGATGTCTGAAGATGCCGGATATATCACCCGGCAGGTTATTTCTGTGAATGGTGGGATGTACTGATGAAGCGTGTGGTAGTAACCGGAGTAGCGGGTTTCTCGCCGATAGGGAATAGCTGGGAAGATATACAGCAGCGTCTGAAGCAGATGGAAACGGGAATCTGTTATGTCGAAGACTGGAATAAGTACGAAGGTCTGAATACCCGGTTGGCTGGTGTGATCACAGATTTTGAAATGCCTGCTCATTTTAAGCGTAAAACCCTGCGCAGTATGGGGCGGGTTGCTCAGCTTGCTGTGTTGAGTGCTGAACGTGCGCTTGAAGATGCGGGTCTTCGCGATGCAGAAGTGCTGACTAACGGAGAAACCGGTGTTTCTTTCGGATCTTCTGCCGGTGATTCTGTCGCAATCGGCGATTTCGGCAATATGCTGATTAATCATTCCTGTGACGGTTTAAATGCTAATTCATATATCAAGATGATGGCTCATACTTCACCGGTTAACATCGGTGTGTATTTTGGTTTAAAGGGCAGGGTCATTACTACCTCCAGTGCATGCACTTCTGGCAGTCAGGGAATCGGCTATGCCTATGAAGCGATACGTTACGGTCATCAGACTGTGATGGTCAGTGGAGGATCTGAAGGTTTGTGTGCTACTCAGGCAGCGGTCTTTGATACCCTCTATGCAACCAGTGTTCGTAATGAAGAGCCTGAAAAGACGCCGCGACCTTTTGACCGGGACCGTGACGGGCTCGTGATTGGCGAAGGGGCTGTACGCTTATTCTTGAAGAGCTGGAACATGCGGTGGCCCGCGGCGCACATATTTATGCTGAGTTGGTCGGATTTGGTACCAACTCCGATGGCAGCCATGTTACTCAGCCTTCTGCTGCCACGATGGAAGGCGCAATGCGCAAGGCGTTATCTGATGCCGGAGTTGATGCGGCTGAGATTGGTTATGTCAGTGCTCATGGTACAGCAACTGCCCGCGGTGATGTTGCGGAGAGCGTTGCTACTCAGGCGGTATTTGGGACAGAAACGCCAATCAGTTCTCTGAAGAGCTTTACCGGCCATACGTTAGGGGCATGCGGCGCACTGGAGGCCTGGCTGAGTATTGAAATGATGAATGCCGGATGGTTCCATGCAACAGCAAATCTGACGGATCCGGATGAAGCGTGTGGTGATCTCGATTACATTATGCATGAAGGGCGCCGGATAGATACCCAGTATGTGATGAGCAACAACTTTGCATTTGGTGGGATTAATACGTCACTGATATTTAAACGCTGGCAGTAGCCATTGGCTGTTTCTGAAAAAGCCATTCAGTTTCCTGAATGGCTTTTTGTGTGACTTTATACAGCAGAGCGTTTGTTTTGCCTGCGTCGGATAAGTCCTTCGGCGGTAAAAATCACCAGAGCAAGCCAGATCATGATGAAAGTGATCAGGCGGTTTGAGTCCAGAGTTTCGCCGAAGTAAAAAATCGCAATTAAAAATGAAATGCTCGGTGCGATGTATTGCATCAGGCCGATGTATAGCAGGCTGAGTCGCTGGGTTGCTGAGGTGAAGCAAAGCAAGGGCAGGCTGGTGACGATACCGGCTGCCAGCAGTAACAGGCTTAATCCTGCACTGGCATTGAGTAATACCAGTTCATTGTGGCTTGCCAGCCAGACCATATAACCGATAGCGAAAGGGAAGAGCAACAGAGTTTCGGTGAACAGGCCCAAAATCGAGTCTACCGGAATGGTTTTTCTGAGTAGCCCGTACAAGCCAAAACTGAAGGCCAGGCTCAGTGCTATCCATGGCAGTTTGCCTAACAGTATAAGCTGGTAGCTGACCGCAGCCAGTGCCAGAAGAATCGCCAACCACTGACCTCTTCGCAGGCGTTCGCCGAGAAAAATCATTCCCAGAAATACACTGACCAGCGGGTTTATATAGTATCCCAGTGCGGCTTCCAGTATTTGTTCCTGCGCAACGGCCCAGATAAAGATCATCCAGTTGGCAGAAACGATAATTGCCGTCAGTGTCAGGCTAAGCAGCAGTTTCGGCTTTTTCAGCAGTTCGAGAATGTCTTTGCCCCGCTTGCTGATCAGCAATATTGCCGCTAGAAAAGCCAGTGACCAGGCGATACGGTGCGCAAGTACCTCCATCGCTGGCACGCTGGCGATGGCATGAAAGTAGATTGGAAATACGCCCCACATGCCATAGGCGGCAAGGGCAAAGTAAAAGCCTTTTTCTGTTCCTGTTCAGCGTGCACCTGAACCTCCGTTTAGCGCAGCAGACTTTGCTACGTTGTGCATGAAGTAACGATATTTGAATTCGCTGCTGCAAAGTTTCAGCAGGCGGGTCATGATGGCGATAAAGATCAGGCTGAATGCGAGTCTGGCCCAGAGAATACCAGACAGATCAGCGCCCAGTGTCATAATCAGCAGGGTATCCTCAATAATGCTGTGGCACAATCCCAGCAGGCATAAGGCGGAGAAACAGTCTTCAGGATCAATATTGCCGCTGCGTGCTTCTCTGATCAGCAGGCCTCCGCCAAAGGATAATCCCAGTGTGATTCCGATGATTGTCAGGGAGGTAGCTTTTGGGCTGATGCCAAGCAGTTTCAGTACCGGTCTCAGTAACCAGATCATCAGCCGTTCAATGTGTAGCCAGCGCAGCAGTCGCAGTAGGCTTAGCAGTACAGCAATTATCACCAGAATCATTGCAAAGCTTTTACCTGAGAAATTATCCAGGTCAGCAGACTGTCATCGGTTTGTGCTGGTGGTTGCCAGAGGAGCTCAACAGGTTGTTGTAACCAGTTTCCCCAGCTGTAGATATGGTGCAGGATCATGCCCAGGACAAGTGCACAGCCCATACGCAAAGCCAGCGCCGTTACCAGTCTGACCCCTGCTTGCTGAGTGATACGGATTTCCACAGGCAGGCCGTGGGCGATCAGCATCATGGTGCCGAGTACGGTTACCTGCGCCACAGTCAGAACCTGGTCATCTGCCATCTGAAAAAGATCAGCATGCCTCCGTAGATATTGGTGATCATGGTGGTGGTCCAGACGATGCCCATGTTTTCCGGTAAACCTACCAACAGCATCAGGGGTTCAAGCAGGGCACTGATATAGGGAATCGCGCCCATTTCCTCAAGTATTTTGACGACGATGATTACCGGCAGCGTGAGCTTGAACAGCAGAAAGAAGACATCAAAAATTTCTTTCGCCAGATCTGGCAACGTATGTTTCCAAAAGGAATGCCATATTTTATACATGGTTTAGCCTGTTACTGCGTGGTTTTGATTGTCGGCTGATTCGGGCCGGGGAGCTATATAGTGTAATTCAGAGGAGGTTTTTAATATTTTCTATTTTTGCTTTATTGGTTAATTTAATTTCTCAGATTGGCTTATCTGGATAATAAAAATCGCTTTTAGGGAAAATTATGAAACTTCAGTTGGATCGCATTGATCGGCAAATACTCAATATTTTGCAGCGTAATAATCGCATCAGTAATTTACAGCTTGCTGAAGAAGTAAGCTTGTCACCACCGGCGTGCCTGAAACGGGTAAAGCGTTTGCGGGAGTCTGGCGTTATAGAAGCAGATGTGGCCATTCTGAATTCCAGAATCTTAGGTAAGATGCTGAACATCATTGTTGAAGTTGAAATGATCCGTGATCAGGCGGACCTGGCGGATGCATTTATGCGTAAGATGCAGCTGGCAGACGAAGTTACCCAGTGTTATCAGGTGACAGGGAGGTCGATTTTCTGCTGGTGGTCATGGTGCCGGATATGGAAGCTTATGAGGTGTTTGTACGCCGTGATTTGTCCAACGATCCGTATCTGCGTAAGTTCCGTACTCTGATTTCAATGCGGCGGGACAAGTTTACAACCCGGGTCGAGGTGTAGATCTGCAGGCAAAAAGAGAGTACTCAGTTCCCTTGAGTACTCCCTTCAGCCTGGCTTTCCATGTTCCTTGCGGAGGTTACGGCATCCTGCCTTCTTCCCTGATTCCTTTTCCGCTTTCCAGCCATCCTTTCTTCGATCCATGAAGCGTCTTACTCCACGGCGTCTATTATGCTGAATCAGATTTGGATTTATATAGGAATAATTCTTATTTTCCACCCTGGAGCAGGGGGAATAAGATGAATAACTGAAGTGGTGTTCGGTCAGAAAGAGCAGAGAAAAAGAGAGCACTCAGTTCCCCTAAGTACCCTCTTCGCGCTGGCATCCTTTTTCCGTGCGGTTGATTTGCATCCTGCTACCATCCCTGACCCGGTCCGCAAGCGTGGCCTTCCTCTGTTCTGTCCCTGAAGTTTGATGATCCTGAAGCACATTATCCACGTTATATTTTTATAAATATAAGAAAAAGTCTTATTTTTGGCCTGGGCCTTATTAGACTTTAGGTGTAGTGGGCGGTTTTGTTTCCTGCGCACTAGACTTTCTGACGAGAGTTAGTGCCATTCATACCGGCCTGTCGGGTGGACAGCGTAAACATGTCATCCTACACTAGGTCGCAATATCTTGGTCGGGGTGCCCTGAATGGGGCTGAGAGCTGTTCGATAAACAGTGACCCGCGAACCTGATCCGGCTAATACCGGCGTAGGAAATCGAGATGAACCGTCATTATTATTCCTTTCTACGGGGTTCTTGCGGTTTAGCTCGGAATAGCTAACTGTTCAATGAACCATTCTCAGTCAGTCCAGCTTCTACGCAGTATTTACCGTTTTCAGTGTTATATGACCCGGAAATTAGCCCTCGTCCGTAATGGTTGGCACGTTGCCAACTTGAGCGTGTTGCCTTTATGGATTGATGGATAACTTTGATTCGTTATGGCTTTTCTATGAAGGCCAGACCGGTAGTCCCGCAGACAATAACGAGAATAACTAAAGGTAATACTATGACTGATACCAATATTGCATTGAGTCGCAGCGCACAGGTTGATGAAGCTTCCGTTCAGCCGTTTCCGAAATCCCGCAAAGTGTATGTGGAAGGTTCTCGCAGCGATATTCGCGTACCGATGCGGGAAATTTCGCTGGATCAGACCCCAACTGACATGGGCGGTGAAGTAAACGAGCCATTATATGTTTACGATACTTCCGGTCTGTACACCGACCCGGAAGCTGAAATTGATGTCCGTAAAGGCCTTAAGCCAGTTCGTGCCGGCTGGATTGCTGAGCGAAACGATACTGAACAGCTGGACGGCCTGACGTCTGAGTATGGTCGCGTTCGCGAGCAGGATCTGCGTCTTGATCATTTGCGTTTTGAACTGACCCGCAAGCCACTGCGCGCGAAAGAAGGGATGAATGTTACCCAGCTGCACTATGCACGTAAGGGCATCATCACGCCGGAAATGGAATACATCGCCATCCGTGAAAACATGAAGCTGGCGAAAGCTAAAGCTGAAGGTTCCATGGTAGATCAGCAGCATCCGGGCCATAGCTATGGTGCGCAGCTGCCTGAAGAAATTACTCCTGAGTTTGTACGTAAAGAAGTAGCCGAAGGCCGTGCGATCATTCCTGCAAACATTAACCACCCTGAAGTTGAGCCAATGATCATTGGCCGTAACTTCCTGGTGAAAATCAACGGTAACATCGGTAACTCTGCGCTGACGTCTTCTATTGAAGAAGAAGTTGAGAAGATGACCTGGGGTATCCGCTGGGGTTCAGATACCATCATGGATCTGTCTACCGGTAAGAATATCCACGAAACCCGTGAATGGATCCTGCGTAACTCGCCGGTGCCAATCGGTACTGTTCCTATCTATCAGGCACTGGAAAAAGTAAAAGGTGTTGCCGAAGATCTGAACTGGGAAGTGTTCCGTGATACGCTGATTGAACAGGCAGAGCAGGGTGTGGATTACTTTACAATTCACGCCGGTGTGCTGCTGCGTTATGTGCCAATGACCGCTAAGCGGATGACCGGGATTGTTTCCCGCGGTGGTTCGATCATGGCGAAGTGGTGTCTGGCGCATCACGAAGAAAACTTCCTGTATACGCACTTCGAAGAAATCTGCGAAATCTGTAAAGCTTACGATGTGTCTTTCTCACTGGGTGACGGTTTACGTCCGGGCTCTGTATACGATGCAAACGATGAAGCACAGTTTGCTGAACTGGAAACACTGGGCGAACTGACCAAGATTGCCTGGAAGCACGATGTACAGGTAATGATCGAAGGTCCGGGTCACGTGCCAATGCACATGATCAAGGAAAACATGGATAAGCAGCTGACTGAATGTCATGAAGCGCCGTTCTATACTCTGGGGCCTCTGACTACAGATATTGCACCGGGTTACGACCACATTACTTCCGGTATCGGTGCGGCGATGATTGGTTGGTACGGTTGTGCAATGCTGTGCTACGTAACGCCAAAAGAGCACCTGGGTCTGCCAAATAAGGACGATGTTAAGACCGGTATTATCACCTATAAGATTGCAGCTCATGCGGCAGACCTTGCGAAAGGCCATCCGGGGCGCAAATCCGTGATAATGCGATGTCTAAAGCGCGTTTCGAATTCCGTTGGGAAGACCAGTTCAATATTGGTCTGGACCCGGATACCGCCCGTGCTTACCACGATGAGACGCTGCCTAAAGAGTCTGCAAAAGTGGCGCACTTCTGCTCAATGTGCGGACCGAAGTTCTGCTCTATGAAGATTTCTCAGGAAGTTCGTGATCTTGATGAGAGTCAGGTGGCGGCCATTAATGCCCAGGCTGAACAGGGAATGATGGAAAAATCAGCTGAGTTTAAAGAAACCGGCGCTGAGATTTACCACAAAGTGTAACGCTTAGGTGTTTCCGTTTGTTTCAGACAAACGGATCATAATCAGAAAACCGCCGGATCTCCGGCGGTTTTTGTACGCTGTTTATCCTTCTTTCAGTGGGTGTCCGTCCGGTAGTTGGCGTTCTATCCACAGCGCCAGTTTATGCTTCATGTTGGGTTCGTTATCTTCCCCTTTGGCCAGTGGCTGAATCAGCTTATCCAGTACCAGTAACCGGTAGATCGCGGTGATTTTATCGCTGGCGCTGTCGGTGGCTTCGATTTTTCCGGCACCGCGCTTTTCCATATATACCCCACCAATACGGATGGCTTCTTTAACAAGGGCTGCTTCGTGCTTCAGTTTTGCCAAAATACTGACTCCTTATGCTGACGGTACAGTCACTATAACCAAGCGCCGGCCACAGGCAAGATAAATTAAGCCGCTGGCATAACGCGGATTTACGGTATACTTGCGCGGTTTATCGCCAGTTGTGACATTCAGCCAGCCAGAATACGAGATTTTTATGAAATATTGCATCATTCCTGTTACCGCTTTTCAGCAGAACTGTACGTTACTTTGGTGCGAAGACACGCGCCGTGCGGCGGTGGTTGATCCCGGTGGCGATGTTTCACGCATTGTGGATAAACTGGAGGCTGAAGGGCTGACGCTGGAAAAATCCTGCTGACACATGCGCATATTGATCATGCCGGAGGAACCGCTGAACTGGCACAGGCGTACGGCGTACCCATAGAAGGGCCGCATCTGGAAGATAAATTCTGGATTGATGCGCTGGATCAGCAAAGTCAGATGTTTGGTTTTCCTTCCGTTGAGATCTTCACCCCGGATCGCTGGTTGAATGATGCTGATACAGTCAGTTTTGGTAATCAGTGTCTGGAGGTGCTGCATTGCCCGGGCCATACCCCTGGTCATGTTATCTTTTTCACCGGTCAACTCAGCTGGCACTGGTGGGGGATGTTCTGTTTAACGGTTCTATTGGCCGGACAGATTTTCCGAAGGGGATCATCCGAGCCTGATTCATTCAATCCGTGAAAAGCTCTTTACCCTGGGAGATGATGTGACATTCATTCCTGGCCATGGTCCGCTTTCCACTTTTGGACATGAGCGTTTGAATAATCCGTTTGTCAGTGATCACCGTGGTTAATTTTTACCTGTTTTAACTGTCAGGTATATTGTTCTTTCCGGGCCGGAAGAGCCAGGTATTTCCGGTCCGAAATCCCTTCTTTTGCATGAATATAAATCCTGTTCAAAGGCAGGCAGAATACCGCCTTCAGCTATACTGTTAAGGCTATGTTCAAGCAACTTAGGGAGGCATGAATGCAGCAGGTTAGATATGGTGATTATCAGATCACCCCGGCCGTTCAGTCGTTAGGTCGTAACCGCTGGAACTTACTGCCAAGGATCACCGGCGCCAATGTATCTGCACTAGTATCGCCAACTATGTTTTCTACTGCCGATCCTGAAAACCAGATAGTTACATCCTCTGAGCATGAGGCCATAAAACAATGCATTGAGCTGGGTAAAATGATCATCGATGCAGATCTTCAGACTTACCCTTAGCTTTATTTTTTAACTCCTGATTTCTCTTACGGGCGCTTGATTTTGATATTCCACCGACTGCATCTCAGTCAGCCTGCTTCGGGTACGGTTGAATTCAAATTCAAGGCTGCCCTGAGAATATAAATGCTCCAGCGGCTGCGCTGCACTCAGAAATAAATTTACTCGCTGATCATACAGTTCATCCACTAAGCTGATAAAGCGTCTGGCAGGATCATCCATCCGGGCATACTGCATTTTTCGCGCACCGGTGGAGGTTGTTTCATATCCGGCACCGATATTACCGTCTTCAACTCCCCGGGTTTTTATCCATTCCTGTGTTTGCCCGCCAAGTACCGGGACATTGCTGAGAAATACATGTTCGAACCGTGAGGCAAGCTCTATGTAATCCAGCTGTGAGCGAGGGCCGTCACACAGTTGATCAAATTCGAACCAGATACAGGTGCGGTTTCTTTTTATCACCGGAATGGTCCGGTTCATAATGCTGACCGGACAGGTAGTTTTCTGATCGCATGCGGGGCTTAATACATCAAACATATCCCCTAAAGCCGAATCAGCCGGGTGGATAAAGTAATTATTCCGGAATGTCAGCTGGCGTAGCCGGTGATCAGTATCTCCGTCCATATGTAAGATATTAAGGTGCTGCTGTAACAGTAAAATAGCGGGCTCGAAACGCTGACGCTGTAAGCCATCTTTATAGAGCGCCTGCGGCGGAGTGTTTGAGGTAGCGACAAATATCATACCCGCGGAAAAAAGCTTTCCAGCAGGCGTGCAAGGATCATCGCATCGCCGATATCGCTGATAAAAACTCATCAAAACAGATGACTTTGCATTCGCGGGAGAACTGTTTGGCAACCTGTTGTAACGGATTTTTATGCCCGCTTAATGTTTGGAGTTCCCGGTGAACCCTGGCCATGAAGTGATGAAAGTGCAGGCGAGTTACGTAGCCCGGGGAAGATATTCAGTGAACAGATCCAGCAGATAGGTTTTACCCCTACCCACCGCACCCCACATATATAAGCCTTTCGGTGTTGGGGATTTATGACCAAAAAGCCTGGGGCGGCCTGGCTGAAGTAATGCATCTGCCAGTGCCTGCAGGTGTTCGGTTGCGAACTGTTGTGCAGGATCGTTCTGATAGCCCAGCTGAGCGTTACGTGTTTGGTAAAACTGGGTAAATGTAGTGCTGTGAGCAGGCATTTAAGTCCGTGATGCTGATCCTGATGAATGTGTTGCGAGAATATCAGTATATGGGCCGGACTTGTATTAGCCAGATGTTACCGGGACAATTGCGCGCAGTTGTTTATCGGGAAGAAGGTTCATATGAGTGTTACGTCAGAAATGGCCAGCCATATCTATAGTGGTGGCATGCCGGAAGAGCAGGCGAAAATTGATGCTGTTCTGTCAGAGCCTGTTGCAGAACCTAAGCTGCTGATCTGGCGTTACGCTGAGCCCGCGGTGATTATGGGGCGTTCACAGCGGCCGGATAATGAGATGCTACAGCGCGCAGCAGCAGCCAGAAATATTCCAGTACAGCAGCGTGGTTCAGGCGGTGGCGCTGTGCTTGCTGGTCCCTGGATGTTGAGTGTTACTCTGTTTTTACCCACGGATCATCCGGCTGCTGAGCTGGGAATTATTGATATTTTTAAGTGGTTTGAGGCGGCCTGGTTAAAGGTATTGTTGGATAGCGGCATACCCTGTCAGTCTGTTGATGAGTCTATGATTGCTGAGTCTAAAGTAGCCGCCAAGGCACAAAAGGTTGAATGGGCCTGCTATGCGGGGCTTTCCCATGGAGAGCTAGTTTCCAATGATGGCCGTAAGTTGTTGGGGCTGGCACAGATTCGCAAACGAAATGGCGTGGCATTGGTCAGTGGTTTACATTTGTCCCCATGCGAATGGTCACTGCTGGCTGACGTTGTGGCTGATGAGCCGTCGCTTGGTGAAAATCTTCAGCGTTTGAACAGTGACTGCTTCAGCCTGAGCGGTATAAGTGCGGATACACTGCTGCATCCGCTGGTGGATGAATTAATCAAAGCGTTGCATGAAGCCAGTGGACATTTAGACGTTATATAGCCGGCCCCCGACTATTTATGCAGCAGCATTGCCATATCGAGAAGCTGCTCATTGACCGGTTTGGTTTTCTCCATGACATCCCGTAGCGGAACGGTACAGATCCGACTTTCCGAGATGCCTACCATGATATCGCTGTAACCTGCTTTCAGATATTCAATGGCAGACGTTGCCAGGCAGGAAGCCAGTACCCGGTCCCGGCCGGTAGGCGTACCACCGCGCTGAATGTGGCCGAGGATACATACTCCCGGCGACTCACCCTGTTCTTCCAGTTGTTGTGCCAGACGATAGGTCAGCCCCGGACGTGGTCCTTCTGCAACGACAATGATACCGCTGCTGCCTTTACCTTCGTGGCGGTTGTTGGCCAGAGAAAAGCATAACGCTTCGATTTTGAATTCGGTTTCGGGCACAACAATCATTTCAGCACCACAGGCGATACCTACCTGAGTGGCGATATGTCCTGAATTACGCCCCATGACTTCCACCAGAAACAGCCGCTCATGTGAAACGGCGGTATCACGGATTTTATCAATACCTTCAAGTGCGGTATTCACCGCAGTATCAAAGCCAATGGTGTCATCGGTACCGTAGATATCGTTATCAATTGTGCCGGGCAGGCCGACAACCGGAATACCGCTTTCCTGGGTCAGAAGGTGGGCGCCTGAAAGAGATCCGTCACCACCAATAACAACCAGCCCGTCGATGCCATTCTTCTTCAGAATTTCTGCTGCCTGGTTTCTCACAACCGGATCGCGAAAAGCATCGCAGCGGTCACTTTTGAGCAGTGTGCCGCCACGCTGAATAATGTTAGTGACATCACTGGCAACCAGTTCAACCATGTCGCCGATGATCAGACCGCTATAACCACGGTTAACACCAAACACTTTAATTCCCTGATTTATGGCTGCCCGTACAACTCCCCGAATAGCAGGGTTCATACCGGGTGAGTCTCCGCCACTGGTGAGTACGGCAATCGCACTTAACGTACGGGTATGTTCAAGTTGTGGTAATTGATACATAAAAATCCTTTCTGGCGATGCTTTAAATATGAGTGACTTAACTGAATTAAACAAGCACTTTACCGTGTGAGTCTGACGCTTTTATGAAGTGTGCTGCGGGTTGTGCTAATACTTATTGAATTGGCGGGCAGAGGTGCTGAGCAGATGAACACAACATCAGAGATCGCGATCCTGATACTGAACGGATTTAATGAATACCGGGAAATGTTTCAGAGTATTGCCTGGGAAGCAAAAGACTGTTTTCAGCAAAGTCAGTGGAAAACGCTGCAGGAAATATCTTCCCGGAGGATTGATCTGTACGGTGCTAAAGTGAGTGAGGTTGCCGTCACTATTAATGCAACAAAAACCTTAACTGGCAGTGGTCAGACGTTAAGCAGGATTACGCTCAGTTGGTGGCTGTAAGGGCCGATACTGAGTTAGCAGAGACATTTTTAATTCTGTTTACAGCCGTGTTGAAGGTGACCACCCAAGTGCTCAGGCACAGTTGTTTATTCCCCGTATACGACCGGAAAATTCTGATTGTAAAAACATCTATAAGCGTTATTCGCTGAAAACCGGTGCATATGTAATGTTGCGAAATGTGCTGGATGATTGCGGGTTTGATATCTGCTGGGAGAATCAGCGCAGGGATATCTGCCATTTGATGCGTTACATGCGACGTCAGTGGCAGGAAAGAGAAAGTAAAGAAGCCCAGATTAATACCGACAGCAATGTGGATGTCATCCGCAGTGTGTTCTACAGAAATAAAGCCGCCTATCTTGTTGGCCGGGTGAATGGGCAATACCGACAATTCCCGTTTGTCATTGCTCTGTTGCTGAATGATAAGGGGCAGTTGTATGTGGATACAGCGGTCAGTGATCCGGATCAGGTATCCGTCATATTTAGTTTTACCCGCGCATATTTTTGGTGGACGCTGACGCCCCTGTGCAGTTCATTCGTTTTTACATGAGCTGATACCGTTAAAGTCCCGGGCTGAGCTTTATAACTCCATTGGCTTTTATAAACAGGGAAAAGCGGAGTTTTATCGGGACTTTATGGACCACTTACAACAGTCCTCAGACTTATTCCTGCCTGCTGAAGGTATAAAGGGTATGGTCATGACTGTATTTACCCTGCCTTCATATCCGGTTGTTTTTAAGATTATTAAAGACCGCTTCTCATCGTCTAAATATGTATCCCGTGAAATTGTTAAAGAGCGCTACGCGCTGGTTAAGCACCATGACCGGGCTGGCAGGCTGGCAGATACCCAGGAATTTACCAATCTTCAATTGCCATTAGAGCGTTTTGATTCGGATCTGATTGAAGAGCTGAAACAGGTAGCCGCAGGGTCAGTGGAAATACTGGCAGGTACTTTACTCATAAAGCATGTTTGGGTAGAGCGCAGGATGACGCCACTGAATATATACCTGCAGGAAGCACTGAGAAATGAAAACGAAGAACAACTTTTTCACGGAGTGAATGAATATGGGAAATGTATAAAAGAACTGGCAGCAGCGAATATATTTGCCGGTGACATGCTGTTCAAGAATTTTGGCGTGACGCGACATGGAAGAATCGTCTTTTATGATTACGATGAGATCATGTATCTGACGGACTGTAACTTCAGACATATACCTGAGCCTATGTATCCTGAACAGGAATTGGCGGATGAGCCGTGGTACTCAATAGGGCCGGGGATGTGTTTCCGGAAGAGTTTAATTTGTTAACCGCCTGCGACCGGAAAATCCGTAAAGTGTTTAATCAGCTTCATGGAGACCTACTAACCCCTGAATGGTGGCTGGAAGTACAAAGCCAGGTCGAACAGGGAGAAATCGTTGATGTTTATCCGTACAGGCGGCAACAACGTTTTAACCGTTAAACATAAGGGGTAATACAGTCTGATTCATATCCTCATGACGGAGTAATGACAATAATATGAAGAAACTGAAAAAGCCTGTTGACTCTTCGGTCAGCGTGCCTATAATACGCCCCCACATTGAGACACAGGGCCGCGACAACGCAGCAAAATGCACTTAATGAGAGTCAGAATAACCCGCTGAAAAACAACTTGTTTTGATGTGTGAGCTAACTGATTCGACCGGAACAAAAGGTTACTTTTCCGGTTTTGATAACTTCTTCGGAATTAATCAAAATCTTCTGAAAATAACCGTTGACTTCCACCGGGTGTTGAGTAGAATACGCACCTCGCTTGAGACGACAGCAACGACGGTTACGCCGGTTGCCGAAACGGTTTTAAGCATCGCTCTTTAACAATTTGATCAGATAATTCGTGTGGGCGCTTGTTGAGATGAAGCACAAAAGCTTTATCAAAGATAAGCAACCTAAGTGAATTCATTTAGATGTTTTTATGCAAAGTTGTTTAATGCTTTGAGCTAGATTTAAGACACCACATTCCGGTGTCGAAAAATTAAACTGAAGAGTTTGATCATGGCTCAGATTGAACGCTGGCGGCAGGCTTAACACATGCAAGTCGAGCGGTAACATTTCTAGCTTGCTAGAAGATGACGAGCGGCGGACGGGTGAGTAACGCGTAGAAATCTGCCTGGTAGTGGGGATAGCCCAGAGAAATTTGGATTAATACCGCATACGCCCTACGGGGAAAGCAGGGGACCTTCGGGCCTTGCGCTATCAGATGAGTCTGCGTCGGATTAGCTAGTTGGTGGGGTAATGGCCTACCAAGGCGACGATCCGTAGCTGGTCTGAGAGGATGATCAGCCACACTGGGACTGAGACACGGCCCAGACTCCTACGGGAGGCAGCAGTGGGGAATATTGCACAATGGGCGCAAGCCTGATGCAGCCATGCCGCGTGTGTGAAGAAGGCCTTAGGGTTGTAAAGCACTTTCAGCAGTGAGGAAAGGGTGTAAGTTAATACCTTGCATCTGTGACGTTAACTGCAGAAGAAGGACCGGCTAACTCCGTGCCAGCAGCCGCGGTAATACGGAGGGTCCGAGCGTTAATCGGAATTACTGGGCGTAAAGCGCGCGTAGGCGGTTATTTAAGTCAGATGTGAAAGCCCCGGGCTCAACCTGGGAACTGCACCTGATACTGGATAACTAGAGTACAGAAGAGGGTGGTGGAATTTCCTGTGTAGCGGTGAAATGCGTAGATATAGGAAGGAACACCAGTGGCGAAGGCGACCACCTGGTCTGATACTGACGCTGAGGTGCGAAAGCGTGGGGAGCAAACAGGATTAGATACCCTGGTAGTCCACGCCGTAAACGATGTCTACTAGCCGTTGGGATACTTGATATCTTAGTGGCGCAGCTAACGCACTAAGTAGACCGCCTGGGGAGTACGGCCGCAAGGTTAAAACTCAAATGAATTGACGGGGCCCGCACAAGCGGTGGAGCATGTGGTTTAATTCGACGCAACGCGAAGAACCTTACCTACTCTTGAAATCCTGCGAAGTCGGAAGAGATTCTGATGTGCCTTCGGGAACGCAGTGACAGGTGCTGCATGGCTGTCGTCAGCTCGTGTTGTGAAATGTTGGGTTAAGTCCCGTAACGAGCGCAACCCTTGTCCTTATTTGCCAGCACTTCGGGTGGGAACTCTAAGGAGACTGCCGGTGACAAACCGGAGGAAGGTGGGGACGACGTCAAGTCATCATGGCCCTTACGAGTAGGGCTACACACGTGCTACAATGGCCGGTACAGAGGGCTGCAATCCTGCGAGGGGAGCTAATCTCACAAAACCGGTCGTAGTCCGGATTGAGTCTGCAACTCGACTCCATGAAGTCGGAATCGCTAGTAATCGTGAATCAGAATGTCACGGTGAATACGTTCCCGGGCCTTGTACACACCGCCCGTCACACCATGGGAGTGGATTGCACCAGAAGTAGCTAGCTTAACCTTCGGGAGGGCGGTTACCACGGTGTGGTTCATGACTGGGGTGAAGTCGTAACAAGGTAGCCCTAGGGAACCTGGGGCTGGATCACCTCCTTAAACGATAGCGGATTCTCAGCAAGCGTTCACACGAATTATCTGATCAGAATGTAAAGAGAGCGAATTGGTATTTATACCAAGATATAGGCTTGTAGCTCAGCTGGTTAGAGCGCACCCCTGATAAGGGTGAGGTCGGTGGTTCAAGTCCACTCAGGCCTACCAATTTTTCCTTACTCTTCGTTGAAACATTCCTCGCATAGCAGGCTATGCGTCGTCATGCTTCGCCTTGATTAAGCAAAAATCTGGCAGTGATGATCGAAATTTCGCTCAAGTTTAGAAAAGTTTTAAAACATATTCACGCTTAAGTGACTATCTTTTAAAGCTTTTGCTTTAAACGCTCTTTAACAATTTAAATCCTGTAACGAGAATTAAGTAAGACAAATGTACAAGCGCTAATCCGGCGTAAATGTATCGTTACTTCAGCGTTAACTGTTTAACAGTTGGCTATGAAGTTTAATCAGTTACTTTGAATCAGACCCTTTTGGGTTATATGGTCAAGTGACTAAGCGTGCACGGTGGATGCCTTGGCAGTCAGAGGCGATGAAGGACGTGGTAACCTGCGATAAGGTTCGGGGAGTCGGTAAACAGACTTTGATCCGGACATTTCCGAATGGGGAAACCCACCCAGTATAAGCTGGGTATCTCTTGAGTGAATACATAGCTCTTGAGAGGCGAACCCGGGGAACTGAAACATCTAAGTACCCGGAGGAAAAGAAATCAACCGAGATTCCCTAGTAGCGGCGAGCGAACGGGGACCAGCCCTTAAGCTTAAATGTGGTTAATAGAACGCTCTGGAAAGTGCGGCCGTAGTGGGTGATAGCCCCGTATATGAAAGCCTATTTTAAGTGAAATCGAGTAAGACGGGACACGTGATATCCTGTTTGAATATGGGGGACCATCCTCCAAGGCTAAATACTCCTGACTGACCGATAGTGAACCAGTACCGTGAGGGAAAGGCGAAAAGAACCCCTGTGAGGGGAGTGAAATAGAACCTGAAACCGTGTACGTACAAGCAGTGGGAGCGGACTTGTTCCGTGACTGCGTACCTTTGTATAATGGGTCAGCGACTTAATTTCAGTAGCAAGGTTAACCGTTTAGGGAGCCGTAGGGAAACCGAGTCTTAATAGGGCGTATAGTTGCTGGGATTAGACCCGAAACCGAGCGATCTATCCATGGGCAGGTTGAAGGTTGAGTAACATCAACTGGAGGACCGAACCGACTGTCGTTGAAAAGCCAGCGGATGACTTGTGGATCGGAGTGAAAGGCTAATCAAGCTCGGAGATAGCTGGTTCTCCTCGAAAGCTATTTAGGTAGCGCCTCATGTCTCACCTACGGGGGTAGAGCACTGTTTCGGCTAGGGGTCATCCCGACTTACCAACCCGATGCAAACTCCGAATACCGTAGAGTGCAATCATGGGAGACACACGGCGGGTGCTAACGTCCGTCGTGGAAAGGAAACAACCCAGACCGTCAGCTAAGGTCCCAAAGTTATGGTTAAGTGGGAAACGATGTGGGAAGGCTTAGACAGCTAGGAGGTTGGCTTAGAAGCAGCCACCCTTTAAAGAAAGCGTAATAGCTCACTAGTCGAGTCGGCCTGCGCGGAAGATATAACGGGGCTCAAACCATACACCGAAGCTACGGACGCAACTTGTTTGCGTGGTAGAGGAGCGTTCTGTAAGCCGTTGAAGGGAAAGCTGTAAGGCATCCTGGAGGTATCAGAAGTGCGAATGCTGACATGAGTAACGATAAGGGGGTGAAAAACCTCCCCGCCGGAAGACCAAGGGTTCCTATCCAATGCTAATCAGGGTAGGGTGAGTCGACCCCTAAGGCGAGGCCGAAAGGCGTAGTCGATGGGAAACAGGTTAATATTCCTGTACTTCTTGTTATTGCGATGGAGTGACGGAGAAGGCTAGGCCATCACGGCGTTGGTTGTCCGTGTTTAAGGCTGTAGGCTGGGGAATTAGGAAAATCCGGTTCCCTAAGGCTGAGAGTTGATGACGAGTCCTCTTTTGGACGAAGTGGTTGATGCCATGCTTCCAGGAAAAACTTCTAAGCTTCAGATAACAAGAAATCGTACCCCAAACCGACACAGGTGGTCAGGTAGAGAATACCAAGGCGCTTGAGAGAACTCGGGTGAAGGAACTAGGCAAAATGGTACCGTAACTTCGGGAGAAGGTACGCCCCTGACGGTGATGAGACTTGCTCTCTAAGCTGTTGGGGGTCGAAGATACTAGGTGGCTGCGACTGTTTATTAAAAACACAGCACTCTGCAAACACGAAAGTGGACGTATAGGGTGTGACGCCTGCCCGGTGCTTGAAGGTTAATTGATGGGGTTAGCTCCGGCGAAGCTCTTGATCGAAGCCCAAGTAAACGGCGGCCGTAACTATAACGGTCCTAAGGTAGCGAAATTCCTTGTCGGGTAAGTTCCGACCTGCACGAATGGCGTAACGATGGCCACACTGTCTCCACCCGAGACTCAGTGAAATTGAAATTGCGGTTAAGATGCCGTATATCCGCGGCTAGACGGAAAGACCCCGTGAACCTTTACTATAGCTTCGCAGTGGACTTTGATATTACTTGTGTAGGATAGCTGGGAGGCTTTGAAACTTGGACGCCAGTTCGAGTGGAGCCAATCTTGAAATACCAGCCTGGTACTATTGAGGTTCTAACGCAGGTCCCTTATCGGGATCGCGGACATTGTGTGGTGGGTAGTTTGACTGGGGCGGTCTCCTCCCAAAGAGTAACGGAGGAGTACGAAGGTGCGCTCAGCATGGTCGGAAATCATGCATCGAGTATAAAGGCATAAGCGCGCTTGACTGCGAGACAGACACGTCGAGCAGGTACGAAAGTAGGTCTTAGTGATCCGGTGGTTCTGTATGGAAGGGCCATCGCTCAACGGATAAAAGGTACTCCGGGGATAACAGGCTGATACCGCCCAAGAGTTCACATCGACGGCGGTGTTTGGCACCTCGATGTCGGCTCATCACATCCTGGGGCTGAAGCCGGTCCCAAGGGTATGGCTGTTCGCCATTTAAAGTGGTACGCGAGCTGGGTTTAGAACGTCGTGAGACAGTTCGGTCCCTATCTGCCGTGGACGTTTGAGATTTGAGAAGAGTTGCTCCTAGTACGAGAGGACCGGAGTGAACGAACCTCTGGTGTTCGGGTTGTCATGCCAATGGCATTGCCCGGTAGCTATGTTCGGACAGGATAACCGCTGAAAGCATCTAAGCGGGAAGCCCCTTCAAGATGAGATCTCACTGGGACCTTGAGTCCCCTGAAGAGCCGTTCAAGACCAGGACGTTGATAGGCTGGGTGTGTAAGCGTTGTGAGGCGTTGAGCTAACCAGTACTAATTGCTCGTGAGGCTTGACCATATAACGCCAAAAGCGTTTGGTTGCAGAGAGCTGCAACACGGATCAAGAACTGAAGATACATAGAGCTTGCTGAAAAGCGAGACGGATTAGAGTTTGTACAGTGTTACCCAAGACTCAGCCTGAATAAGGCATACAGGATTTAGATTGTTACCTTTTTTGCTTGGCGACCATAGCGAGATGGAACCACCCGATCCCTTACCGAACTCGGAAGTGAAACGTCTTAGCGCCGATGGTAGTGTGGGGCTTCCCCATGTGAGAGTAGGTCATCGCCAAGCACCTAATTAAGAAAGCCCTGCTACGTTGTAGCAGGGTTTTTCGTGTGTTATTGTAAATAGAATAATAAGAAAACCCCTGATCGTAATCCGGTCAGGGGTTTTCTTATTGTGGATACGTACCTGACCATAAGTTGGGCACTGACGGCGGCTTAGTGTTTACCGGCTAAGCTTAATGTATATATTTGTCTGAGAGTTCGGTTGTCGTAATGATGGCGCATTCTAACTATCACATGCCTTATATGGACGGTGTAATGCCGCCGTTTTTCTTTGCCTGTCGGCAGGAAGGAGTGTGGTATGGCCTTAACAGCACCGCTGATGAAACGGTTAATTCCGGAGAGCTTCTGGCATGGCTGCGGGGGTTCGATGAGCGCATTGAACTGGAAACCTATCAGAACAAACGTGGTGAGCTGATGTATTGTGCCTGCATTTGCTTTCCCAATATTCCTCTTAAGCGCATGACCACTTCCCGCCTGAAGCCTTATGTGAGCAAGCACCGGCGGTCAAAAGTGGCGGCTATTTCGTCACAGAAACAAAGTTATATTTGCCGTTAGTGTCTTCTGTGATTATGGCCAATATGCTGCAGGATCTTAAAGTGGGTTTGAATATGCTCGACGAAGTCGAGACTGTGATGGCGCACGTTAAACTGATGGAGTCCCGCAGAACTGCCTGTGCAGTTGAGGTTCAAGGAAAGGTTGGTGCAAAACTGCCAACAGAGCAGCTGGGGCGATATACAGCCGGGTATTTGCAGTATGATGCTGAAGTCAGCCGTTCAGATAAAGAAGCTAAGCAGTTGCTTAATGAGGCGGTTCGTAAAATCAGTAAGGTGTATGCTGACTGGGAAGATTTCTGTAAGGTATAAAAAGCCCGCTTATTGACGCGGGCTTTTTGTTTCTGTCACGGAATATCAGTCCATATACATGGATTCAATTTTGTGGATTGAAAGGTCCGCGCCGTTGAACTCTTCTTCTTCATCCAGTCGCAGGCCACAGAATACTTTAATTGCACCATAGACAATTAAACCGCCAGCCACTGCAATCAGGATTCCCGCTATTGTGCCTGTAAGCTGTGACATCAGGCTGACACCGCCCAGACCACCAAAGGCCGTTGTGCCAAATATTCCCGCTGCAATGCCGCCCCAGGCGCCGCACAGGCCGTGCAGAGGCCATACACCCAGTACGTCATCAATTTTCCAGCGGTTTTGTGCGATGGTGAACATCCAGACAAACAGGGCACCTGCAACGCCGCCAACAAACAGTGCACCGATTGGGTGCATAATGTCTGAGCCGGCACATATCGCAACCAGACCGGCCAACGGACCGTTATGGATAAATCCGGGGTCGTTTTTACCGGCAAGTAATGATGCAATGATACCGCCGACCATCGCCATCAGGCTGTTTACTGCAACCAGACCTGAGATACCATCCAGTGTTTGTGCTGACATAACATTGAAGCCAAACCAGCCGATACACAGAATCCATGCGCCCAGTGCCAGAAACGGAATGTTTGACGGGGAAAGCCATCAGGCGGCCAGATTTATAACGGCCCTTACGGACACCCAGCAGGAGAACCGCAACTAATCCTAACCAGCCACCGACGCCGTGCACAACAACGGAACCGGCAAAGTCGTGGAAGGGCGCGCCAAAGGTGCTTTCCAGCCAGTTCTGAAAGCCGTAGTTACCGTTCCAGATAATGCCCTCGAACAAGGGGTAAACAAAGCCTACAACCAGGGCAGAGGCTATCAGGAATGGCCAGAAGCGGGCGCGTTCAGCGATACCGCCGGAAACGATTGCTGGAATGGCCGCTGCAAAGGTCATCAGGAAGAAGAATTTGACCAGCTCATAACCATTACCTTCGGCGAGGGTCTGAGCATCACTGAAGAAGGTGACATCATAGGCAATCCAGTAACCGACAAAGAAGTAAGCGACCGCTGAAAAACCAAAGTCGGTCATGATTTTTACCAACGCATTCACCTGGTTTTTCTGCCGGACGGTGCCGACTTCCAGAAATGCAAAGCCGGCATGCATGGCAAATACCATGATTGCGCCCATGAGAATAAATAGAGTGTTTGAACTCTGTACCAAGGTTTCTACAGCACTGTTAATACTATCCACAGCGGTCTCCGAAGCATTGATGCACCAATCAGAGTCAGGCGTAATTTTGCCTGCACCAATTCAGCGCGTTTGAGGTTTTTATGCTGCAAAACCGGGCAGATGCACCGGTTTTACGATTTATGCTTCATGTACTGCAGGAGGCGTGCCAGTTCGAGGTGGGCCAATTTGGGGCATAAAAAGCCGGAAAATCTCCCGGCTTTGTAAAGTTAGAATCTGTTACTTTATGTTGTGTAAGTAATCCTGACATTCCTGCCAGTTACCCCGGTATACGATCCGTTCAGCTTTGTTACCCAACTGATAGCTGTACATCGGATCGTAATACCACTCTAACAGTGGGCTTAGCCAGTTCAGGTGCTGGCTGTAACCTTCACCTTTGTCATGAGTAGCGATCGCCTGTTCCATCATTTTACGGAGTTCCCGCCAGCGTTCGCTGCCAAGGCGCTTACGTATCTTATCCAGACCGCTGAGCAGATATTCAGCGCACAGATGATTGCCCTGTTCCTCACCGTAATATTCGGTATGGGAACGGTGCATATCGATGACGTATTCCTGAAGCAGGTTATGTAACCGGGTTTCGAGATCTTCTTCCACGACAATGATGGGGGCTTGCTGCATTTTCAGGTGCAGAGAATGTGGGATATCAACGCTGCCGATAATCCGCCCTTCATCCTCCAGAATGAGTTCGCTGATACCAGTGTTGCGCAGCTTCAGTAAGTCGATTGCCAGTTTGTTTTCGAAATTGATCTGAGAACGTTGTGGTGTGACATAGCGGCCAAAGCTTGAACCCCGGTGATTAGCAGCGCCTTCAGGTCGACAGCATTTTTAGGCTGTTGATCAGAGGGGTTTTACGGCAGCCTGTATTGCCGCCAACAATATAAAAGGCAATTCTTCGCAGGTTGCTTCTATCTCGTCCAGCAGGAAGTTACGCAGTGCTTTATAACCGCCGGTGACCAGTGGATAGTCAGCACCGGCTTCTTTCAGCCATTGCTGAGTTGTACGTGAGCGCAGGCCGCCGCGGAAACAGTACAGATACCCTTCAGGATTTTCTTCTACGAAGGCTTTCCAGGCTGCCATACGTTGTTCTTTAATCTCACCGCTGACCAGTTTATGGCCTAGCTTGATAGCTGCATCCTGTCCTTGCTGTTTATAACAGGTGCCTACTTTTTCCCGTTCTTCATTACTCATCAGCGGCAGGCTGACAGCAGAAGGGAATGCGCCTTGCTTAAATTCTACCGGTGCCCGCAGATCGATCATGGGGGTATCGTTGAGAAATAGTTGCCGGTAATTCAGTGTATCTTCGCGCATTTTGTTGCCTGTAAGCTGGCTGTCATTTTCGGGCCGCCATTATATGCGATCTCTGCCTGAATGCCTAAGAATCACCGGTGCTGACTGAGTTCCGGTGGCATTTCTTTGAGTGCTTGGCTATATTCCCCGGCGTTAAGTCATCGTCTGGTAAGCTGAATGAATTCTTCTGTAGTATCGTCCCGCCGTCCGTATCTGGGCAGGGGGCATCTGTTGAACGCTGTGAGTCATGTTTTTGCGGGTTGATAAGTGTGTCTGTGATTTACAGAGTGCTGTGCCTGCACAGGTTGAGTTTTGTCTGCTGACTCATAATGATGAAGTGTATAAGCCCAGTAATACAGGCAGGCTCATTAAGGACTCTATTGCTGGCACCCGGCGGTTTATCTGGCACCGCAAAGAGGCGGATCCTGAGTTACTGGCGCTGATTCAGAGTCCGCAAGTGAATGCTTACATCGTTTTTCCGCCAGGTGATGATTATGCTGAACGGATGACGGAGTTTAATCCCGAACCAGGTAAACGGAGCGTGTTCATTGTATTGGATGGTACCTGGCGCCAGGCAAGGCGTATGTTTCGCCTGAGTGAATATTTGCAGGGGTTAGCGGTTATCAGCCTGAAAGAAGTGCCTGCTTCCCGCTACGGGCTGCGTAAGGCCGTTCATGATAATCAGCTGTGCACCGCTGAAGTGGCGATTGCGTTGCTCGATGAAATTGGCGATCACAGTGCCAGCATTCATTTACAGAAATACTTTGATGCGTTTACCGGGCGTTATCTGGAAACCCGTAGTCAGAAAGTGGTCGCCGCTGTATCAGAGGATGCCCGCTGAGATCCTCAATGGGGATAAGTTCAGCGGCTTGCCAGTTGCTGACTGCTCTGCCGGTGGCAGGATATCGGTACTTGGCCAGTAACCGGTTTTGAGTGCTTCTGCATAAGGTGTATTCAGGCCAGCCTGACGCATCTTATTGATACTGTCTTCCACGTCGTATTGTAAGGCATGCCAACTGGCAGTGATCTGCCCATCAGATTCCGGTGTTATCAGCATATACCAGGTGTCCGGCTGACCATCGTTGGCCGGCATACCTATAACCCCTGCGTTTAGCCATGTACCCTTTGTCAGTTGTTGCCCGAAAGGAATACCGCAATGACCACTGATAATGATATCTGCTTCGAGTCGGTTTGTTGCTGTGCCTGCTCCGTTACATCAGAGGCAAATATAAACTGGTTAATGCTGTTTAAGCCGCCGTGGATAGCATGCATTTTCAGCCCTGCCCAGGTAAAGCTGATCTGTGCGGGAAGAGTTGCCATCCAGGTTTTAGCATCAGCGCTGACTCTGGGTTTAGCGAAGTTAAACCAGCCGGCAGACAGCAAGTCGCAGGTACTGCCCTCATCAAACCCGCAACCACAGTCATTGGCACCATTACCCAGAGATTCTTCGCAGTTGCCCTGTACTACAGCAATGCCCCATTCACGGATTAAATCAGTTGTTTCCTGTGGTGAAGCGCAGTAGGCGACAATGTCGCCTGTACAGAGGATATTACCGGCAGGAATCTCCAGTTTTTCACTGGTCTCTTTGATTGCCTTAGTTGCTGCCAGATTACTGTAAGGGCCACCAAAGATGAGTAATGGCTTTGTATCAGCCGGTGAAAATTCCTGCATTATCAAATTCCGTCATTAAAATCAGGCTGAGCTGGGTAAAGGCTGTGTTTTGCGGTTGCTCAGAATACCCAACCAAAACAGCAGACAGCCACCAATCAGCACCGTTGCGGAGATGAACAGCAGTTTTGTGTATTTATGCGCGTCGCCCAGCAACTGGGTGTGTCCGGCTGACTCGACAAAGTACAGGGCTGCACCGGCAATCGCTAAAATGAACGTGCTGACATAGCTCCATACCGGTACCTGATCCTGCTTGCCCCATAGGCAAAAGAAAATAACCGGTGCCAGGTACATAGAGGCGGTGCCACTGACAGCGACCGCACTGAACAAGTCTTTATTGCCAAGGAATACGCACAGTAAACCGAGCAGCATAAATACCGCCATCGTTACCCGGCCATTAAAGCGGCTGGCGGGCATCAGTTTCATATCAACCGCGACCAGTTTTGAAGAACTGGAGAGGGTGCTATCCAGTGTCGACATCGCTGAGATGATCAGGGTGATGTTAAACAACAGCATGGCGTTGTCACCCAGCAGGCGCAGCAGTGCCTCATTCATGGATTCACCGGAAGCGGCCTGAGCCCCGGCGATGATGCCAAAGCTTCCGAAAATGATAATGCAGATAACGCTGATCCAGCCAGCATGAATAAAGCTTTTTCGTGTGGTTTCCCGGTCTGCCAGGAAGCCACGGTCCATCATTACCGGATCGTGCATCGGATAACTCCAGACCTGTAACAGGGCTACCAGTAGCAGGATTGGGCCGGGTTCGGTGATGTTGAATGCTTTAAACATGATGTTGTCGATACTGACATGTCCCTGAAACAGAACGAGACCGCTGAGTAATGCCAGCACAACCAGAAACAGGGTCATCTGGAAAGGTCTGTTCGTAGGGATGCTTTGAGGCCACCCAGCATTGAATACACCAGTGTAATACCGGCAAAAGAACTACTGCGAAGGTATAACTGCTGCTGCCGGCGACGCCAAAGAGTATACCGATGACCAGAATGTTAGCGAAAACTTCACTGATCAGGCGTAGGCCGATAACAAAGTTATAGCATCCTGTTCCCCAGCGGCCGAAACGATCATGAAGGAATGCCTGCACACTGGTATAGCCATGCCGGAAGCGTAATGAGTCAATGATTTTGCCGCCGGTCAGGAAGGACAGGTAATAGGCTGCATAGGCCAGCGTGCCCCAGATACCGTAATAAAACCCCAGAATGGCGGCGTTCAGCAATGAACGGGCAAAGATCCAGGTGGTTACCTGTGAGAAAGTCAGCAGCAATAAGCCCGGTTGTTCACCGTCTTTGCTGTAGCCTTTAAAAGGTGTGATCATTGTTCACTTTTGGGAGAGAAACAATGAAATTGCTGCAACAATGCCAACGACAATTGCCAGTGATAATGCCATGTCTGATGCCTTTATCCGAAGAGGGTGAGTTGCAGCATAGCTGCAAACAGACATGAAATTACAAGGGAAAATGAAAAAGGGTCAAGGAGGGGCTACAGGTTGCCAAGACTGTTTGTTTTATAACTTATAACAGCCGGCTATATTAAGCCCGGACTGCAATAACGGTCAGCAGCCCGGGATAAAAACTGTGATCAGTCGAATGCTTTGCCGGTTGGTACTGCTACTACCGGAATCTTGGCACCCTTGATGACCTGACGGGTCGTCTGGCTATGGTGGCCAAAGGTGTTTTCAGATCCCATTACTATCATATCGGCGTTGCTCAGTTTTGCCTGCGCCAGAATGGAATCAGTATAGTTACCTTCAACAACCCGCTGTTCAATGTCCAGGGTGACGACTTTATCCAGTGACCCCAGTTCTTCTTCACAGAAGACTTCAACGCGCTTTTGCATGGATGCTTTAACTTCATCGATACCTTCGTCATGGATTTTTAACCAGATCCTGGGGCAGATAGTTCTGAATCAGCGCCTGGCCCAGTTCACCGATCGGTTCAATAACATGCAGCATGATGATGTGAGCATCAAACTGCTGTGCCAGGTTTACCGCCTGACGGAATACCGGCCGGGTGTGTTTCCCCAGTGAAGTCGTGTAAAGAATCGTTTTAATCTTTGGTAAAGCCATGGTCTGCCTCGCTAATTTGTCTGACCGGGGAGTTAAAATCTCACACGGCTAAGGTAAGTCGTTGCTCCGCAAGGGTAAATCCCCGAAATTGGGTAGCCTTGATCCGGATCAACAACCGCAACGGCGTTTAGATGTTTTGCCAATCCCCGGGTTGAATGTGTTGGTCGGATCCAGGGCAACATAGAAGTCTTTCAGACCTTCCTCTGCTGCATACAGATGACCTACATTATGCTCTGCCGGGTACTTGGCACCTTTCGCCGCAAGGATGTCCAGCATTTGCTGTTTAATCGCTGCGGCATCAGCACCTTTCTTTAAAATATAGTCCTGATGGAATACGTGACACATAAAATGTCCGTAGTACAGGGCGCTCACCAGTTGGCTGCGGATTTCTTCAGGTAGCTCTTCTACCCAGTTTTCATCATTACGCTTCAGGGCAATATCCAGCGCGAGGATATTTTCCACTTCATCCTGATGAACTGTCTGGTAACGGATGGCTGCACCGGCAGCAGCAAAGCGTAACAGGTAAGCTTTTGGCTTCGTCGGCACTGCAAGTGAAGTAATTACCTGAAGTACTGTTGGCAAAGAACTTTTGCAGGTAAGACTCAGCTTCGCTGATACCGGCGTCACTCATCTTAAGAATAAGGTGATGTTCGTAATCGTCCCGGTATTGCATCAGGCGCTTAGGCACAATGTTTTTCCAGCAACGGCTCAGCAGTTGCATGGCACGGTCAGGAATATCTTTAGGCAGGAAGCTGAAACGGTTTAACCAGGCAGTGATGGAGCCTTTCATCGCAAATAGTTTTGGCAGTGGGTCTGTGCCAAGGTAGTTAATCATCAGAAATACGTCTTTGCCGTATTTCAGTGCGATGTCGAAAACATCCCGGTGCATGTATTCCCCAACTTCCGGCAGGTTTTCAAAGTTTTGCAGAATATCCCGGCGCAGCTGAGTCAGTTCTTTCGGATCATTGGTACCGATATAAAAACCTGTTCTTTTTCGGCAACCGGGAAGGTATCGATACGTACAGCAAAAATGGCCAGTTTTCCGGCACAGCCACTGGCTTCGTAAAGCCGGCTGGTATCGGCGTTGTAGCGGGCCGGGGTATCAGCATCCACATCCCGGAGGATTTCCGGATAATCACTGGCTGAGGCTTTCCCTTCATAGGGTTCAAGCGTATACGCGTTGAAATGCTGTAATTCCAGGTTAGTCAGAATTTCTTCCGGAGAGTTACCCAGTTCAATGCCTAGATGGTTAACCAGTTCCAGTTCGCCCTGCTCATTGATCTGTGCGTAAAGTGATAGCTCAGAATACGCCGGACCCCGTTTAACCAGTGCACCGCCAGAGTTGTTTGCAATACCGCCAACAATTGACGCACCGATACAGGATGAACCGATAACAGAATGAGGCGCCCGTTTCAGTGGTTTAAGCAGTTTCTCCAGAGTGAACAGAGTTGCTCCGGGAAAACTGATAATCTGTTTGCCTTCATCCAGCAGGATGATTTTATTCATCCGGGTGGTATTAAGAATGATAATCTCGCGGTCGTAGTCATCACCGCTGGGGTGGAACCTTCTGTCAGGCCGGTATTGGCGGCCTGCATGATAATAATCTTGTTGGCTGCCACACAGGCTTTTAGTACCTGCCATTGCTGGAGCAGGGTTGTTGGAAAGACCACGGCCAGCGCGTCGCCTTTACCGGACCGGAAGCCACTGCGGTAGTGCTCGGTCTGGCGTGCTTTGTGTAGATGTTGTCTGCGCCGACAATTGCACTTAACTGCTGAATGATCGCATCTTGTGACATAGTGATACCTTGAGTCTTTCGCGTTACATCATGGCCTGGCTGTTGCCAGGCCTTGGCTTGTCAGGCGGTTAATCAGCCGTAAGCGGCTGCCGGTAGCCAAAGTACCAGCTGTGGCCAGAAGACCAGGATTAACAGGCCGGTCAGCTGAAGAATGATAAAGGGCGTCACGCCTTTATAGATATCCGTAATCTTCACATTCGGTGGACATACCCCTTTCAGGTAGAACAGGGCGAAGCCCACCGGCGGGGTGAGGAAGGAGGTCTGCAACGCCATGGCGACGAGCATCACGAACCACACCAGCTCCGGATTATCCACCACACCGTAACCGTTGATATCCAGCCCCAGAGCGGAAATCACCGGCGCCAGCAGCGGCAGGATAATCAGGGTGATTTCGATCCAGTCCAGGAAGAAGCCCAGCAGGAAGATCACCCCGAGGATAAAGAAGATAATGCCGTACGGGCCGAACGGCAGGCCGGTCAGGAAGGACTCGATCAGTTCATCACCGCCCAGTTCCCGCAGCACCAGTGCAAAACAGGTGGCACCGATGAAGATTGCGAAAATGTACGCGGTGGTGTTGTAGGTACCGGTCATGACTTCCTTCAGCACTTTAAAGCTGAATTTCCGGTTGTACATGGCCAGCAGGGTGGCACCAAAAGCACCGACGCCGGAGGCTTCCGTCGGTGTGGCAATACCGGCGAAAATCGACCCCAGAACCACGAAGATCAGCGCCAGTGTCGGCAAAACCGCTTTCAGAACTGAAACCAAGGTGGCCATGGTCACCGGTTTGGCGTCCGCCGGCAGCGGGGCCGATTCAGGCTTGAGGAAACCGGTAATCAGAATGTAGGCAATATACATAGCCCCCAGCATCAGGCCCGGGAACACCGCTCCCATGAACAGATCGCCCACGGACAGACCCAGCTGATCCGCCATGATTACCAGCATGATGCTCGGCGGAATCAGAATCCCCAGAGTACCGGCGCTGGCAATGGTGCCCAGTGCCAGTGGCATGGCATAGCCCTGCTTGGTCATGGATGGCAGCGACATCACCGCCAGCAACACCACCGATGCACCGATGATGCCGGTAGATGCCGCCAGGATAATACCGATGGCGGTCACGGTAATGGCCAGACCGCCACGGACGTTACCGAACAGCTCCTGCATGGACTTCATCAGGCGTTCTGCCACACCGGATTTATCCAGCATGATGCCCATGAATATGAACATGGGGAGGGCCACCAGAATCCAGTTATCCATGATCTTCCAGAGGCGGTTCACCACCAGGCCGAGGGTCAGATAGTCCAGCCCGGTAATAGTGTCAAAATAGGTGTCGGCAATGTAGCCGATGCCGGCGAAGATAACCCCGATGCCACCCAGTACCCAGGCGACCGGGATGCCGGTGAATAACAGTGCGATGAACGAGGCGAACATCGCAATGACAAGAATCTCATTAATTTCCATCATGCATCCCCTTTAAACAGTAAAACAGTATCGCGGTATAAACGTGAAAGCGCTGCCAGCGCCATCATTGCCATACTCAGGGGATAACGCTCTTGATCAGCCAGCGCCATGGCAGGCCGGAAGGGGATTCAGAATGTTCGTTGATGCGCCAGGCATCAGCAACGAATTCCAGGCTGTGTAAAAGATAATGCCGATGAAGGGCAGTACCAGTACCAGAATTCCGAAGATTTCAATGATGTATTTACTGCGGGCCCGGAAACCTGTGTAGAAAAGGTCTACACGGATATGTGAATTGGTGGTTTGCGCATAGGCAAGGCCAAACATAACGCCTACGGCATAGAGGTGCCATTGTAATTCCTCAAGCAGTATTAAACCGCTGGAAAAGCCTTTGCGCAGGATTACCTGAGCCATGATTACCAGTACCAGTAATACATATGACCAGGCAATGTAGCTGCCGATTTTCTGAATAGCACGATCGATACAATCGGCGAGAGGCACGGGTGGCATGTTACCGGAAGTATTCACCTTGAGGCTCCTCTGTAAATTATTATTCTGGTATTTCTACTTCTGTGGCAGTTAATAAACGGGCTGCCTGAACAGCCCGTTACTGCGGGGAGAAGCAGGGCTTCTCCGGAGGGACGTTTTACCGTGCAGCACGTGGCAGGAATGCGTTCGCTTCCCACAGGTCGTAGCCTTTACGGAAAGTACTCATGTCTGTCCAGACTTTGTTGAAGAATTCGTCGCCGGCAGTTTTCTCAGCAACTACTTCCTGCCATTTTTCATTGAAGGTGTTCAGCATGTCGTCGCTCCAGTAACGGATGTTTACACCGTTTTCCTGTGCTTTAGCCATAACGTCAAACTGCATGGATTCACCTTCAGCGATAGCGTTGGTCATAGAGGCTTTACAGGTGTTTTCGATGATTGCCTGCTGACCTTCAGACATCTTGCCCCAGGCGTCTTTGTTTACAAGAAGTTCGAATACGGTTGCCTGCTGGTGCCAGCCAGGGAAGTAGTTGTACTTCACGATCTTGTGGAAGCCCAGACGTTGGTCGATGGCTGGCTGAGAGAATTCAGATGCATCAATCGCACCTTTCTCAAGGGCACCGAAGATTTCACCGCCTGGCAGTTGAGAGGTGGATACCCCAGTTTTTCCATTACGGAAGCACCCAGACCGAAGAAGCGCATGTTCAGGCCTTTCAGATCTTCAGGGCTGTTGATTTCTTTGCTGAACCAGCCGGAAGTCTCTGGAGAGATGATCGCACATGGGATTACTTTTACGTTGTAACCGTTAGTGTCATACATTTCCTGATACAGGTTCATACCGTTGCCATAGTACAGCCATGCCATGTATTCACCGGCTTCTGGGCCGAAAGGTACTGCAGAGAACAGTGCTGCAGCTGGCATTTTACCCTGCCAGTAACCGGCAGTTGCATAGCCGGAATTGATCTTGCCGGCAGATACGGCGTCAAGAATCTCTTTAGGTGCAACCAGTTTGCCTGGCTCGTAAATCTTCATTTTGATTGAGCCATCGCTCATGACTTTCAGCTGTTCAGATACCCATTTAATCGGAGTACCCAGAGCTGGCAGGTGCGAGCCAAATGCGATAGGGGTTTTCAGCAGGACTTTATCTGCTGCCTGTGCGGTGACGGTACCGCAAACGGCGGCGCTCAGTACGGCTGTGCTCAGAATAGACTTTACGAACTTTTTCATGACTTGCCCTCGTTGAGGTTGTTGTTCTTTTTCTGCCAGAGGCTGAATCTGTGGATATTCTTTTGATGTCTGAAACCGTGTTCAGATTACGTCTTGATAAATTGGTAATACCAATTTACCATCAAAAGTGCTGTAACCATAAAGATTCGTGCTAATACTTGTCAATAGCTAATTTTTACTGAATATCTACGCTTAAGTGTGATTTTGGCGGCAAGTTGCTGTTTTTATGTTTAATTTTGGTCTTACCAATTTGTTTTTCGGGTGTGCGATTTAACGCTGAGCTGCTCTGGATCAATGTCGCTTATGCGTTTGGGGACGGTGCGCTCCTGTATCAGGCAGCCTGCAGGGTGATTGGTAAGATAAAAAGCAACCATTGGCGGGATGAGCAGGTATACTGCGTTCCGCGGCAGGTAATCCCGGCCAGGCCGTTGGGTTGTGGTTTGAAAATGCACAGTGTGATTGCGGTACGGAGCCGTTAATACAGCTCCATGGAGAAATATAAATATGGCGTATCAGCGCGTTAAACAGCCAAAAATATCTGATGTCATCATGGGGCAGCTGGAAGAGATGGTGCTTGAAGGCACACTGAAGCCTGGCCAGCGGTTACCTTCAGAGCGGGAATTAGCAAAACAGTTCGATGTTTCCCGGCCTTCATTACGTGAAGCTGTGCAGAAGCTTTCTGCCAAAGGGGTGCTGATCAGCCGCCAGGGTGGCGGAACCTATGTATCTGAGGATCTGGGGGCATTTTCGGATCCTTTACTGGAGCTTTTAAGACACACCCTGAAGCTCAGTATGATTTGCTTGAGTTCCGTCACGCGCTGGAAGGGGTGTCTGCTTATTATGCTGCCTTGCGTAGTACTGCAGCAGATAAAGAAAATATCCGTGCCCGTTATAACGCGCTTCAGGAACATCACGAGAATAAAGCCTTCGATAAAGAAGTGTATGCGGATGTGGATTTCCATCTGGCAATCGCTGAAGCCACACACAACATGGTGCTATTGCATATGATGCGTGCGCTGTTCACTTTATTGCGTCAGCACGTCTGGGATAACTTGCAGGATATTTATCCGAAGCCCGAAATCCGCGGCAAGATTCACCAGCAACATTATGTGCTGATGGAAGCGATTCTTGAAGGGGATCCGGACCGTGCCAGCCAGGCGGCCCATGATCACCTGGCGTATGTGGAAGATGCTTTATTACAGCAGGGTAAGGAAGATACCCGTCTTAAGCGGGCTTTACGCCGGGCTGATCTGACACCGCGCTGAGCTGATTTTGCTGATGCTACCGGCAATTCCCTGATTTGGTGACTTGTGTCAATTGGCGCAAGTTACGTTTCTTTCTAAACGCAGGTGTTTTCCGGGGCTTTGTGCACTGTTCATTGCTCCATCCCCACCAACTGTAAGTATCCTGTCATATACGTTCTGTATAAAAACTACACAGCTTGTTATTAAGTTAGATTTTTGTAGTCTGACTAGACTTGAAAAGTCATTTTTGTAGTATTACTACAAAATTTTTACCAACAAACCTTTATACCTCAGTGTGAAAAGTGGATTAAATGCGTCATGCTTAGGTCTGATTGGGTCATTAGTCGTTGTTTTTGCGGCGATTCAGACTGATCGAAACTCTGATTTGTTTTTTGTAGTTGTTGGTACCGGTGACCGGATGTTGCCTGTACTGCACCCGTCTGTGTGTCGGTAAGCAAATTGTCGGAGCATTCTGGTTTGTTGGTGGTCAACAGCGCTTTATTCGGAAGCTGCCTGCTAATAAAAGATAGAAGTAAGAAAAGTGGAGAAAGGAAACGTGCAAGACATAATCGATGATATTGATCCAATCGAAACGAATGAATGGCTGGATGCGCTCGAGTCGGTTGCAAAACACGAAGGTGATGAGCGCGCGCGTTATATCCTGAGTAAGCTTGGCGAAAGAGCCTCTGATATGGGGATCGAAGCGGGCAATACGTTAACAACCTCTTATGTAAATACCATTGCCCCTAAAGATGAAGCCCGGATGCCGGGTGATTTATTTATGGAGCGCCGGATTCGCTCTTTCATCCGCTGGAATGCGATGGCAATGGTTATGCGTGCCAATGACAACGATGAAGGTCTTGGCGGCCACATCTCCAGTTTCTCTTCTTCTGCAACGCTTTACGATATCGGCTTTAATTATTTCTTCCGTGGCTCAGAAGGTGAGCAGGAAGGCGACCTGGTATTTTTCCAGGGCCATATTGCGCCGGGTATCTACTCCCGTGCTTACCTTGAAGGCCGTCTGACAGAAGAGCAGATGGATAACTACCGCCGTGAAGTGGATGGTGTTGGTCTTTCTTCCTACCCACACCCGTGGCTGATGCCTGACTTCTGGCAGTTCCCGACAGTATCAATGGGCCTTGGTCCGATTCAGGCGATTTATCAGGCGCACGTTATGCGTTACCTGTCTGCCCGCAGCCTGATTAACCGTGGCGACCGTAAGGTTTGGGCATTCCTGGGTGACGGTGAGTGTGATGAGCCGGAATCTCTGGGTGCTATCGCACTGGCCGGCCGTGAGCAGCTGGAAAACCTGGTGTTTGTTGTTAACTGCAACCTGCAGCGTCTGGACGGTCCGGTACGGGGTAACGGTAAGATTGTTCAGGAACTTGAAGGCGTATTCCGCGGTGCTGGTTGGAACGTAATCAAGTGTCTGTGGGGCCGTCACTGGGATCCGCTGTTTGAGAACGACACGTCCGGTTTGCTGAAAAAGCGTATGGATGAAGTCTGCGACGGTGAACTGCAGAACTACAAAGCGAACGGCGGTGCGTATACCCGTGAGCACTTCTTCGGTAAGTACCCTGAGCTGCTTGAGCTGGTTAAGGATATGTCTGATCAGGACATCATGAATCTGAACCGCGGTGGCCACGATCCGTATAAAGTATTCGCCGCTTACCAGCAGGCGATGAACCATAAAGGTCAGCCGACCGTCATTCTGGCGCAGACTGTAAAGGTTATGGTACCGGTAAGTCCGGTCAGGCGAAGAACGATACTCACTCAATGAAGAAAGTGGCCATGGATGACCTGATGGACTTCCGTGACAACCACAACATTCCACTGAGTGATGAGCAACTTAAAGATGTACCTTATTACCGTCCGTCTAAAGACTCTCCGGAAATGAAGTACATGATGGATCGTCGTAATAAGCTGGGCGGTGTTTACCCATCCCGCCGGGCTGATTTTGACGCGCTGGAAGTTCCACCGCTGGATACTTTCTCTTCTCAGCTGAAAGAGAGTGGTAAACGTGAAATGTCCACTCAGATGACCCTGAACCGGGTGCTGAGCACGCTGGTGAAGGATAAAGCTATCGGTGAGCGTATCGTACCGATCGTACCGGACGAAGCCCGTACCTTCGGTATGGAAGGTATGTTCCGTCAGTTGGGTATTTATACATCTGAAGGCCAGCGTTATGTACCGCATGATGCTGACCAGATCATGTTCTATAAGGAATCCAAGACCGGTCAGATCCTGGAAGAAGGTATTAACGAAGCCGGTGCAATGAGTGCCTGGATGGCGTGTGCAACGTCATACAGCAACAACAACTGCACCATGATTCCGTTCTACATCTATTATTCGATGTTTGGTTTCCAGCGCATCATGGATCTGGCCTGGGCGGCCGGTGATATGCAGGCACGTGGTTTCCTGATCGGTGCAACTTCCGGCCGTACTACGCTGAACGGTGAAGGTCTGCAGCACCAGGACGGTCACTCTCACCTGATGGCGCAGATGATCCCGAACTGTGTTTCCTACGACCCAACCTTCGGTTACGAGCTGACGGTTATCGTTCAGGACGGCCTCAAGCGCATGTTTCAGGACAAAGAGAACAAGTTCTACTACATCACTACGATGAACGAAAACTATGCTCATCCGGCAATGCCGATCGGTGCTGAAGAAGGCATTGTTAAGGGTATGTACCTGTTGCAGGAAGGTAAGCAGGCAGAGAAGAAAGTACAGCTGATGGGTTGCGGTACGATTCTGCGTGAAGTGATTGCTGCTGCGGATATCCTGCGTGAAGAGTTTGGTGTAGAAGCAGATATCTGGAGCACAACGTCTATCAACGAAGTACGTCGTGATGCTCAGGCGGTAGCCCGCTGGAATATGCTGCATCCTGCGCAGGAGCCGCGGACCAGCTATCTGCAGGATTGTCTGGCGGACCGTCAGGGCCCTGTGATTGCGGCGACTGACTACATGCGTATGTATCCAGAACAGCTGCGTGAATACATGCCGGGTACTTACCGGGTACTGGGTACTGACGGTTATGGCCGCTCGGATACCCGCGATAAGCTGCGTGAATTCTTTGAAGTAAACCGTCACTACGTGACAATTGCTGCACTGACAGCACTGGCCGATGATGGCCTGATTGAGCGTTCTGTAATTGCCAGTGCGATGCAGAAGTTTGGCATTAACCCAGAAAAACCAGCCCCTTGGACTGTGTAACCCTGGCCAGACGGAAGCAAAAGAGGAAATGACTGTGAGTACTGTGAATATTACGGTTCCTGATTTAAGTGGTGCGGCTGACGTAGATGTGGTCGAAGTGTTCATTAAGCCTGGTGATAAGGTTGAAGAAGGGGATTCGCTGATTGCCCTTGAGACTGACAAGGCTTCAATGGAAGTGCCGGCAACACAATCCGGTGTGGTTGTGTCGGTTTCTGTCAGCGAAGGCGATACGATCAACGAAGGTGATGCGCTCTGTGTGCTGGAAATAGCTCCTGCCGATGCATCGGCTGCTGAAGCACCCGTAGCTGAAGTGGATGCTGAACCTGTAGCGGAAGCTGCACCGGTTGCGGCCGCACCTGCCGCGGCGAGCGAAACCGCTCAGGTTGCTGTACCTGATCTGAGTGGCGCGACCGATGTGGATGTTGTTGAAGTATTCGTGAAACCGGGTGATACGGTTGCTGAAGGGGATTCCTGATTGCGCTGGAAACGGATAAAGCTTCCATGGAAGTGCCGGCCCCTTACAGCGGTACAGTGGTAAGCGTTGCTGTTGATGAAGGTTATACGGTTAATGAAGGCGATGCCCTTTGTGAAATGCAGATTGCAGGCAGTGCGCCTGTCGCTGAACCTGCTGCAGAGGTACCTGCTACTGAAGCACCTGCTGCTCCGGCACCTGCTGCTGAACCTGCACCTGTCGTTGCTGGTGGTGTGGAAGATGTACTGATTCCGGATCTCAGCGGTGCCACTGATGTGGATGTGGTTGAAGTGCTGGTTAAGGACGGTGATACCGTTGCTGAGGGTGATTCCCTGATCGCGCTGGAAACCGATAAAGCATCCATGGAAGTGCCTGCACCTAAGGCGGGTACTGTTAAAGCCATGAAGATAAAAGAAGGTGACCAGGTGAACGCTGGTGACCTGCTAATGAGCCTGGAAGTGGCTGCAAGTGCTGCCCCTGTGGCAGTGGCGGCGCCAGCACCTGCTGCGGCAGCGTCTGCTCCGGCTGCTTCTGCGCCTGCGGCTTCCAAGCCTGCAGCGCCTGCTGCACAGCCTTCTCAGGCTGTTGATAAAGCTGAGTTGGAACAGAAAAATAAATCTGTTCATGCCGGCCCTGCAGTACGTGCGATTGCCCGTGAATTCGGTGTTAATCTTGCCCTGGTATCCGGTACCGGTCCGCGTAGCCGTATTCTTAAGGAAGATGTTCAGGCCTATGTGAAAGCGTCTCTGAAGAAGCTGAAAGAGCAGCCTGCAGCAGCGGTAACCGGTGGCTCCGGTATTCCGGCTATTCCTGGGGTTGACTTCAGCCAGTTCGGTGAGATTGAGCTGGAAAAACTGAGCAAAATTAAGAAGGTTACCCGCGATAACATGTCACGTTGCTGGCTGAATATCCCGCATGTGACTCAGTTTGATAAAGCGGATATTACGGATCTGGAAGCGTTCCGCGCGGGAATGAAAGAAGAAGCTGCCCGTGAAGGGGTTAAGCTGACGCCGTTGCCGTTCATGATCAAAGCGATTGCTATGGCGCTGAAAGCACATCCTAAGTTTAATGCCTCTTTGCATGCGGACGGTGAACACATCGTTTACAAGAAGTATGTAAATATCGGTATGGCGGTTGATACGCCTAACGGCTTGATGGTTCCGGTCATCAAGGATGCTGATAAGAAGAGCATCTATGAGCTGTCCCGGGAAGCGGTTGAGCTGGCGGGTAAGGCTAAGGATCGCAAGCTGAAGCCTAATGAAATGCAGGGTGCCTGCTTCACGATCTCCAGCCTGGGTGGTATTGGCGGAACCGGCTTTACGCCGATTGTGAATGCCCCTGAAGTGGCGATTCTGGGTGTGTCCAAGGCGGATATTGAACCGCGCTGGAATGGTAAGGAGTTTGAGCCGCGTAAGATGTTGCCGCTGTGCCTGTCCTATGATCACCGGGCAATCAACGGTGGTGATGCAGGGCGTTTCCTGACCTACCTGAATGCATTGCTGAGCGATGTTCGTCGTATGGCTATGTAACCAGGTACTGTTCTGGTAATAAAAAGGCGCTGTTAAGCGCCTTTTTGTATCTGTAGGATATTAAGTTTAACGGCGTAGCAGGCTCAGCAGTTCCGCTGTTTTGTCTTCCATCAGGTTAATATCGCCACGGGTTTCTACATTAAGACGTACAACGGGTTCCGTGTTTGAACTGCGCAGGTTAAAGCGCCACTGACCCATATCAAGGCTGATTCCGTCTGTATGGTCAATGCTGACGGCGTCATTTTCGTAATGCTCAAGTACCCGCTGAATCGCGCTGGCAGGGTCTGCCAGTTTGCTGTTTATTTCACCCGGAGATGGGTATTTGGCAATGCGGTCATCGACCAGTTCTGAAAGCGGTTGCTGTTTGTCGCTGATCAGTTCGGCAACCAGTAGCCAGGGGATCATTCCACTGTCGCAGTAGAAGAAATCCCGGAAGTAATGGTGAGCGCTCATTTCACCGCCATAGATGGCATCTTCTTCTCGCATGCGTTCTTTGATGAATGCATGTCCGGTTTTGCTCTGAATTGCCCGGCCACCGCTGGTTTCGGCAATATCCAGTGTGTTCCAGATTAAGCGGGGATCATGGATAACTGCTTCGTCTGGGTGCTTGTTAAGGAAGGCTTCTGCCAGAAGGCCGACGATGTAATATCCTTCAATAAAACGTCCCTTTTCATCGAACAGGAAGCAGCGGTCGAAGTCGCCGTCCCAGGCAATGCCCATGTCTGCCTTGTGTTCCAGTACAGCGGCGATGGTGTCAGCTCTGTTTTCAGGCAGGATAGGGTTAGGAATGCCGTTTGGAAACGTACCGTCAGGCTGGTGGTGCAGTTTGATAAATTCTACCGGCACCTGCTGTTGTTGAAACGCACTTTCCAGTGCATCAATGGCCGGGCCGGCAACACCGTTACCGGCATTGACCACCAGGCGAAGCGGTTTTAACTTGCTCAGATCTGCATAAGTCTGCAGATGTTCAACGTAAGCGCTGCGGGTGTCGACCAGTTGATATCCACCGCGGGCAGTAGGATCTGGCTTGGGAAAGTCATTTTCCCGGGTCAGGCGTTCAATATCATTAAGTCCGGTGTCACCGCTGATCGGTTTGGAGCCTTTTCTTACCAGCTTCATACCGTTGTAGTCTTCCGGGTTATGGCTGGCAGTGACGACGATGCCTCCGTCTGTACCGAGATGCGTGGTCGCAAAATAAATCTCTTCGGTGCCGCACAGACCGATATCCAATACATTCACGCCTGAATCCCGCAGACCATTGCTAAGGGCTTCTTTCAATTCGCTGGTGGAAAGGCGCATATCACCTCCCACGACAACCGTTTCAGGTTTTAGGTACTGTGCGTAAGCGCGGCCGATCCGGTAGGCAATATCGGTGTCTAGCTGAGTGCCGAGCTGGCCACGAATATCATAAGCTTTGAAACAGGCTAAAGGCGTCATATGGCATCCATATTCATTGGTGTTTTTAGCGTTAGAGGTGTGGTGTATGCGGATAATTATCCCGGCGATCAGTATGCCCGAGAGATTAGCAAACATATCTTGTAGTGAGAAATACCGGGCTGGCAGAAAGCTGGCCTGAGCATATTCAGAGCCGATAGCCAGGATTATAAGCACGGCCGTGAACGCTTTTGTCAGGTTGGCCGGCAGGGCGAAATATCCGGAAATGGCGACCACCAGAAAGCCTGCAACGTGGCCGACTTTGTCTGAATGGGGGAATAGCTCCTGAGGCGGTGTGCTGCGAAACAGGCCTGTCAGAATGGCCGCAATGCTCAGGATGAAGGCTAGCTGAGCGATTCTTCTGAGGTTTTGAGATTGCATCAGCGACCAATACCTGTGTAGGTAAATCCCTGACTCTGAAGCATTTCTTTATCGAAAATATTACGTCCGTCAATAATCAGCGGTGTTCGCATCTTGCTCAGCATCAGGCTGTAGTCCGGTGACCAGTATTCCTGCCACTCAGTCACGATAAGCAGGGCGTCACTGTTTTCCAGAGCTGTGTAACGGTTGTCGCAGTACTCAAGCGAATGGTCGTTACCGAAATATTCCTGAAGATTTTGCAGGGCCTGCGGATCATGCAGTTTTACGGTGACCTGCTGAGCCAGCAGTGCTTCAATGATTTTCAGGCTGGGGGCGTTATCAATGCTGGCGGTTTCCGGCTTAAAGGACCCACCCCATAAAGACACGGTTTTACCTTTCAGATCACATTGATAGTGTTGCCAGAGCTTTCTGAACAGGAGTTCTTTCTGGACTTCATTTTCTTTAATAACTGTCGCCAGTAAGGAGGGGTTGCTCTTTTGTTCAAACAGCTCCGAAAACTTGCGGGTGTATTCCTGAAAATTCTGGCCACCAAATCCGCAGCCTGGAGACATGTAGTGATGACCAATGCGGGGATCGGCACCCATACCCTGACGGATGACATCGATATCTACGTTGATCTGGTCCGCCAGATTGGCAAGTTCGTTTATATAGCCGATCCGGATAGCCAGCATGCCGGTAATGGCAAACTTGGTAAATTCAGCTTCTTTTGGAGCCATTACCTGGATGTTGTCGGCGGACTGGCTGAAAGGGCGCAGTAATGCATTGGTCTGGATGATGCTCCATTCCCGGTCCGCACCGATAATCAGCCGTTTTGGCGTGGAAAAATCATTAATTGCATTACCTTCCTGAATCAGGTCTGGTAGATAGATTACATCGTGTTGTTCTGTGTGTGTGAGCAGGTTTTGCAGCTGCTCTGTTGCGCCAACGCCAAAATTCGACTGATTGACAATCAGGCGCTGGGTGCCGGATTCTAGGGTCTCTTCACTGACAATTTCTTTAGCCAGGCTGATTTCGTCTGCATTCAGTGCCAGCCAGTGTATAGTGGTATCGGTTTCGCTTTGCAGGTTGCGTACCAGCCTGCCTGAATGGATTTGCTCTTCAACAAGATCCAGTAAACCGGGTTCGTTTACCAGTACCCTGATTGCAGGCAGTGGCTGAGGCCGGATATTAGCATTGGAAGGGTTTTCAATGATGGTGACTTCATTGCCGCTGCGGGCAAGGCAGGCAGCGGCAACCCAGGATGTCAGTTCTTTACCGTAAACTGTGATTTTCATGCTGATTATCCGTCGTTTGTGTGCCGGGAACCGGTATTTGACTGAATGAAGTCAATCAGGCCTGCGGTGGAGCTGTCCAGGGCAGAATTGCTTTCATTGCTGAATTGCGAAAGTAGTTCAGTGGCAATGACTTTGCCCAGCTCAACCCCCACTGGTCAAATGGATTGATATTCCAGATGACGGATTGCACAAATACTTTGTGTTCATAGAGGGCAATCAGTTCGCCCAGGGTCTCAGGATTAAGGCTTTTCAGCATAATGGTGCTGGAGGGTTGGTTGCCCTGATAGCGTTTGTGTGCCGGTGCCTGCTCTGCGGCGTCCAGAATGCTGTCTCCCAGTGCTAATAAGCGGGACTGTGCCAGGCAGTTAGCCAGGGCCAGTTGATGCTGCTGTTGCAGTTCTGCACTGGCATCCTGGTAGCGCTGTGCCGGCACGATAAAGTCACACATAACTGCTTCCGTACCCTGATGCAGTAACTGATAAAACGCATGCTGCGCGTTTGAGCCTATCTCACCCCAGAGAATCGGACAGGTACGGTAATCAGTTTGCTGACCGTCCAGGCTGACGTTCTTGCCATTACTTTCCATTTCCAGCTGTTCAAGGTAGGCCGGTAAGTGTGACAGGCGGCCATCATAAGGAAGAATGGCATGGGCGTGAATATCCAGAAAGTTAATGTTCCAGATATCGGTTAGTGCCAGTAATACCGGCAGGTTATCCGTCAGTTCAGCAGTTCGGAAATGCTCGTCCATATTGTGAGCACCTGCCAGCAACCGTTGGAAGTTTTCCATGCCAATGTGGAGTGCAATCGGGAAACCGATCACGGACCATAGTGAATAACGGCCGCCGGTCCAGTCCCAGAAGTGCAGTTGATTAGTCAGGGAATGCCCCAGGCTTCTGCTTTCTCTGGCTTGCTGGTAACGCCAATAAAGTGATGTTGGTTGATAATATCGGCAGGTGCACCGCTGGCATTGATGAGCCATTCCCGGGCGGTTTTAGCGTTCGCCAGCGTATCAATGGTGGAGAATGACTTTGAGGAGATAATAAAAAGTGTCGAAGCCGGGTCGAGTGTCAGTAATAGGCGTTCAAGCTGGCTGCCATCCATGGAGGACACAAAATGGATGTTTAGCTTTTGGGCTTCCTCGGGTCCCCATTCAGTGAGCGCCTTGCAGCACATCAGTGGTCCCAGGTCTGATCCGCCAACACCTATATTTACAATGTTCTGAATTGGGCTGCCGTCAAAACCGCGCCACTGGCGCTGGTGAATACGGTTTACCAGCTGCTCCATTGCGTCCAGAGACTGATGCACATCCGCGATGACATCTGTGTCGTCGAGCACCAGTGATTTGTCTCGGGTTGACGCAGTGCACTGTGCAGTGCCGGGCGGTTTTCTGAGGGGTTCAGAATAGCGCCGTCAAACATGGCCTGTATTTTTGCCGGCAGTTGCTGGGTTTTAGCCAGCTGAACAAGCAGATAAACCGTCGTAAGATTAAAACGTTGTTTAGACAGGTCCAGCAGTAGGTTTTCTGTCTGAAAGCTTAACTCAGAAAAGCGTGCCGGCTGTTCAGCAAACATGTCCTTTATGTGTGTTTGTTTTGCCTGTTCTGCATGTGTCTGCAGGGCTTGCCAGGCAGCGCTTGAAGTTATGCTCATGTTTATTTATTCAGTTGGCCGATAAATGTCGTCAGTTCTGCAGAGGTTTCCGGGTGTTGCAGTCCGTAGGCAATATTTGCCTGTAAAAAGCCTGTCTTGTTACCGCAGTCGTAGGTTTTCCCTGCATTCTGTAGGCTTCCATGGTGTCTTCTTCCAAGAGAGCATCCATGGCATCTGTCAGTTGGATTTCGTTGCCGGCACCGGGTTTGGTGGTGGCAAGCAGCTCCATAATTCGGGCTGGTAAAATATACCGGCCAACAACGGCCAGGTCAGAAGGGGCTTCATCGGCAGCTGGCTTTTCAACAAAGCGAACTACAGGTGTGGACTTGCCAGCCTCGGGGTAACTTGCTGACAGTCAGCGATACCATAAAGGCTGACTTTGTCTGCCGGTACTGTTTCCACCATGATCTGCGCAGCATTATTCGCTTCGAAAGCATTAATCATGCAGGCAAGGTCGTTTTCGGACTGTCCGTAATTATTGACCAGAACGTCCGGCAGAATCACCGCAAAAGGTTCATCGTTAATCATGCTGGCGGCGCACTGAACAGCGTGCCCCAGACCCAGTGCGCGGGACTGCCTTACTGACTGAATCGTGACATCATCAGGAATGATGTTTGAAATGGCTTCTAACAGGGCGGTTTTATTTTTACGGCTTAGCTCAGCTTCGAGTTCGTAATGGGTATCGAAATGATCTTCGATGGCTGATTTGCCTGCACGGGTGACCAGGATGATATCCTTGATGCCGGCGGCAACCGCTTCTTCGACAACATGCTGGATAACCGGTTTGTCTACAACAGGCAGCATTTCTTTAGGAATTGCTTTAGAGGCAGGCAGTACTCGGGTGCCAAGGCCTGCAACCGGGATAATAGCTTTACGGACTGTTGTCATGGTGTGAGTTGCTCTCGGTTAATCGATGTTGTGTAGCAGTGTTGCCTGATAGTTTTACAGGCGTACTGTGTAGTTACCGTTATTCTTTTACAGGTGTTCAGAATAAGTATATCGGTTTAGTTTTGGTGACCAAAGGTTCTTTTAAGCTGAGTTTTAGTCTGCTGTTCCTGTGGGTGGATTGTCAGGCGCTTCTGCGTCATTCAGCGTCATCAGAAGGGGTCTGTAGGCTTGTTCATCGCTGGTGAGCAATTCCCGTTCAAAGTCCCGGTGATCCGGGTGAACATACGTTCCATGTTCTCAAGTTCCTGTGTGTGGCGGTTAGCCAGTATCTGAGATGTCATTGCGGTTACCTCCCTGTAATTTCTGTTTCCCTGTTAGCTGACAGGGAGGGCTTTTCCGTAGCCTGATTTGTAGCACGGATATTCTAACAGATAGCCCGGATCTGTGAAGTCAGTTAAAGGTCTTTTACGATAATGCTAAAGTTTACTGTTGTCCGGCAGTGGAAAAATTAACTTAGGTCAGGGATTGGCATTCCCTGTGTCGGATTGCGAAATAAAGCTTGCCTGGACGGCGGGCATACAATAATTTAGCCGGGCTTTTAATTCAGATCGGAGATTTAGTCATGGGTCATGCTAAGCAAGGCGTTCCGTTTCAGCCTTTAAATATTGCGGTTTTAACTGTATCTGACACCCGTACCCCGGAGAATGATACCTCTGGTGATGCTTTGGTTGCCGGGCTGACAGAAGCCGGTCATCAACTGGCGACCCGTACGATCTGTATTGATGATGTCTATAAGTTAAGAGCAGTGGCTTCCTCATGGATTGCAGATGAAAATATTCATGCGATTCTCGTCACCGGCGGCACAGGTTTTACCCTCAGGGATTCAACGCCGGAAGCAATGAAGCCGCTGTTCGATAAGCATGTGGAAGGGTTTGGTGAGCTGTTCCGGCAGATTTCTTATCAGGAAATCGGTACGTCTACTGTTCAGTCCCGTGCGTTTGCCGGCATTGCTAACCGTACTGTTATTTTTGCATGCCGGGATCAACAGGTGCATGTAAAACCGCCTGGAATAATATTATCCGTGAACAGTTGGATGCCCGTCATCGCCCCTGTAACTTTGTCGAGATGGTTATGACCGGGCCGGTTGAAACAGCCTGCGGGAGCCGGGGATGAGCAGTTGCGGATGTGATTCTCAGAAGCAGGCATTAATGCCTGTTGCTGATGCACTCAATGCCATGCTTGATCTGGCACGGGTGACAGAAAAGTATGATGAAGTTGCTATTGAAGATGCTTTGGGAATGGTACTGGCGGAAGATGTCTATTCTTCTGTAGATGTGCCGCCTCAGGATAACAGTGCAATGGACGGATATGCGCTTTCTGCTGCAGATCTCAGTGACGGAAAGCGGTTTTATATTTCTCAGCGAATTCCTGCAGGAACAGCCCCGCAGCCATTAGAAGTGGGAACAGCAGCGCGTATTTTTACTGGCTCCGAAATTCCTCCGGGTGCTGATGCTGTAGAAATGCAGGAAAATACCGTCAGCGGTGAAGATGAAAAAGGCGCCTGGGTTGAGTTTGCAAAGCCGGTTAAATCCGGGGCGAATGTGCGTCCGAAAGGACAGGATATTGCTGCCGGTCAGGTGGTGATGCAGTCCGGTGTACGGTTGCAGTCAGCTCATATGGGTGTGCTTGCATCCGTAGGTGTTGCCCGGGTTAAAGTCCGCCAGCCTCTGACGGTTGCAATTCTGACTACCGGTGATGAGTTGGTTATGCCGGGTAATCCTCTCCAGCCGGGACAGATTTATAATTCCAATCTGTTTACGCTGAAAGGTTTACTGCAAGGATTGGGTCTCAATGTACTTGATCTTGGTACAGTGGATGACACCTTTGAAGCGACCGAAGTTGCTCTGTTAAAAGCTGCGGAACAGGCTGACTGTATTATCAGTAGTGGCGGTGTTTCCGTTGGCGAAGAAGACCATGTTAAAGCGGCTGTGGAAAAGCTGGGTAAGCTGAATCTTTGGAAAATGGCGATTAAGCCGGGTAAACCGCTGGCATTCGGTGAGGTAAGCGGCACGCCGTTTATCGGTTTGCCGGGTAATCCAGCATCTGTCTTTGTTACCTTTGCGATTTTAGCGCGTCCTTACTTGCTGAAGTCTCAGGGAGCAACTACTTATCTGCCGCAGATCTTTAAAGTGCCTGCAGGGTTCAGCCGAAGTAAGGCTATTTCACGTCAGGAGTACCTGCGTGTAGAGCTTGAAGCGGGTAATGCATGTATGAGCAGGGATCAGAGCTCCGGTATTCTCAGCTCTGCTGCCAGTGCGGCAGGCTTTATGGTGGTGCCATGTGATACTCAGGTTGTGGAAGGTCAGCTGTATGACTTTATTCCTCTGAGCGAAGTGTTGAATTAAGTAGTATATTTCGGGTTAACCGTCGAAATAATAGTTGGATAACTGAATGATCAATGTGCTGTTTTTGCTTCTATCCGTGAAACCCTGGGTGTTGAACGCACGGAAGTAACCTGTGATGACGCCTGCTCTGTTGCTGATGTTGTGCAGTTACTGCGTCAGCGTGGCGATGTTTGGGATGATGTTCTGAATAATGCTGATTTGTTGTGCTCGGTGAACCAGGAGCTGGTGGCGCTGGATACGCAGCTCAGCGATGGCGATGAGCTTGGATTATTTCCTCCGGTAACGGGCGGCTGAACCATGGCTGAGTTATCGCCGCTGGATGTCACCGGACTGGTGCTGGCCGGCGGGCAGGGTCAGCGTATGGGTGGCCAGGATAAAGGTTGGGTTGAGTTCCGTCAGCGGCCGATGGTTGAGTATGCGGTTCAGCTGCTTCGACCTGAAGTTTCCACTCTACTGATCAGTTGTAACAGAAATATTCCGCGATACTCCGAATTGGCCGATCTGACCGTTGCTGATGAACTGGAAGGCTTTCAGGGTCCCTTGGCGGGTATTCAGGCTGCTTTGCGGGTCTGTAAAACGGACAATTTGCTGGTTGTGCCCTGTGATACGCCTTTGTTGAGTGAGCAGGTTGTTGGTCGGCTGCTGGCAACGGCTGCAGAGCACCCGGGCCATATCTGTGTCTTATCTGAAGCGGATTGGTGGCATCCTCTGCATGCGGTTATCCCTGGTAAATTTGCAGATTCGCTGGATAGCTGGCTGGAAGAAGGGCGTCGCGGTGTTCAGGGCTGGATGCGCAAGCATCCTTTGTGGAGGTAGATGTCAGCGATCTGGCTTCACAGTTACAGAACCTGAATTCGCCGGATGAATTACAGCAGTAAAAGCTACAGGTTGCAGAGCCGGGTTATTAAGCCCGGCTTTTTGTGTCTGGCATTTTGTTAGCTGACGCCATAAGCATCTTTAGTATCAGGGGTGTTTATGTTGCGTTGCAATGTCAGCGGTGTCTATGTAGAGTCCCCGCAGATTAATAAAACTGATAATTTGGAAGTGTTATGACCCCTTGGAGCGCTATCAGGCTGATTTGAAGCGGGAAGGTTTTAGTTACGATCCTGCCCAGGAAATGGCAGTTAAGCATTTGCAGCGGCTGTATGACGATATGGTGGCTGCGCAGCAGGAAAAACCGAAAGGTGGTTTGTTGCAGCGTCTGACCGGACGCTTTAATAAGCAACCTGTTGAGCCGGTGCAGGGGCTGTACTTTTGGGGCGGAGTAGGCCGGGGCAAAACCTATCTGATGGATACGTTTTTGACAGCCTGCCTTTTGAAAATAAGGAACGGACCCATTTTCACCGTTTTATGCAGCGGGTTCATAAAGAGCTGCGGTTGCTGGACGGTACTCAGGATCCGCTGGTCACTATCGGTAAAAAGTTTGCGGCCGAGTTTCAGATCATTTGCTTTGATGAGTTTTTGTTACCGACATTACGGATGCGATGATTCTGGGTGGCTTGCTGGAGCAAATGTTTGCCAACGGTGTAACACTGGTTGCTACATCCAATATTGTTCCGGATGGTCTGTACGAAAACGGTTTGCAACGTGAGCGCTTTATTCCGGCAATTAAATTGTTGAATAAGTACACTGATGTTTTGAATGTTGATGGCGGTGTGGATTACCGTTTGCGTACACTTGAGCAGGCTGAGCTTTATCATTATCCGCTGGATGATGCTGCGGATGTGAGTCTTAATACCAGTTTTGAAAATCTGGCACCGGATCTGGAAGAGGTGGTTGAGGCAGAGGTGCTGGAAATAAATGGCCGGGATATTAAGTCCAGACGCTGTTGTGAAGATGTTGTCTGGTTTGATTTTTCCGAGCTGTGCGAAGGGCCACGCAGTCAGAATGACTATATTGAGCTGGCAAAGATTTTCCATGCAGTGATGCTGAGTAATGTGCCGCAGCTGGGGCGGGCGAATGATGATGCTGCCCGCCGCTTTATCAATCTGGTGGATGAGTTCTATGACAGCGGTGTAAAACTGATTATTTCCGCTGAAGTATCCATACCGGAGATTTATACACAGGGTGGTTTGGAGTTTGAAATTGCCCGTACCCAGAGCCGTTTGCTTGAGATGCAGTCCCATGAGTATCTGGCCCGGGAGCACAAGGCCTGATTGCTTAAGAGGTTTTCTGGCGGATTGTTTAAATTAAGTGTAAATCAGGGTTGGTTTATGGAAGGCGCTGCTTTATAATGCGCGCCTCTTGTTATGGGAGTCGGCAAAATGCCGGGCGAAATAGCAGGATTATATGAAGTTGTCGGTAAGGCTCTGGCTGAGCTGGCAACCAATAATTATAAGGTCGTCGGTCTTATGAAAATAAGATTAGACTGATGTAAAGGCGAAAATATCATGAGTACATTTAGCGCAAAGCCTGCAGAGGTAAAACGCGATTGGTATGTTGTAGATGCTGAGGGTAAAACCCTGGGTCGTCTGGCTACTGAAATTGCCCGCCGTCTGCGTGGCAAGCACAAACCTGAATACACCCCTCACGTTGACACCGGTGACTACATCGTTGTTGTTAACGCTGAAAAAGTTAACGTAACCGGTAACAAGCGTAAGGATAAAACTTACTACCGTCACACTGGTTACCCTGGCGGTCTGCGGGAAACTTCTTTCGAGAAGATGGTTGAAACTCACCCAACCCGTACTATCGAACTGGCCGTTAAAGGCATGCTGCCTAAAGGTCCCCTGGGTCGTGCTATGTACACTAAAATGAAAGTGTACGCTGGTGCAGAACATCCGCATGCGGCTCAACAGCCACAAGAACTGACTATCTAAGGGGCAGTTGAATATGTCTACTACTCAGTATTACGGCACTGGCCGTCGTAAATCTTCTACCGCTCGCGTATTCCTGCGTCCGGGTACTGGTAAGATCACTGTTAACCAGCGTACTCTGGAAGAGTACTTTGGTCGTGAAACTGCCCGTATGATCGTTAAGCAGCCTGGAACTGACTGACAACGTTGAAAAATTCGACGTTTACGTAACAGTTAAAGGCGGTGGTAGCTTCGGTCAGGCTGGTGCTATCCGTCACGGTGTTACCCGTGCGCTGATGGACTACGATGAGACTCTGCGTCCAGAACTGCGTGCTGCCGGTTTCGTTACCCGTGATGCACGTGAAGTTGAGCGTAAGAAAGTGGGTCTGCGTAAAGCACGTAAGCGTCCACAGTTCTCCAAGCGTTAATATCGCTTCGATACGACTTTCGTATCACCAGAAAACGCCCCGGCTCTTGCAGCCCGGGCGTTTTTGTGCCTGTTTTTCAATCCCTTGTGCAAGGTCAACTATAGGGGTAAAAACGCCGTTTTACGGCGGAATTACCTTGTAAGGAGCAGGGATTTTCTTTAATATTTGGCGCATTTTAAAAATCCGTTAAATCGGTATTCATTACGAGCAACCGGGCGACTTCCGCATAAGCGGGGGACGAAGGTTGAGTGAGGGAGAAAGTCTTAATGAGTAATGACGGCGTGAATAAGGGACGGCGACGTCTCCTAGTCGGTGCCACCTCTGTTGTCGGAGCGGTGGGTGCTGTAGGAGCTGCTGTTCCGTTCGTGGCTTCATGGACGCCCAGTGCCAAAGCAAGAACGGCGGGTGCTCCAGTTAAAGTAGACGTCAGCAAGATCGAACCGGGCCAGCAGATTGTTGTCCAGTGGCGTGCCAAGCCGGTGTGGGTTGTAAGTCGTGGCGAGCAGGCACTTGAAGACCTGGCCGCGCTGGGTAACCTGACGGATCCGAATTCTGAAGTGCCGCAGCAGCCGCCGTATATTCCGCATACGCCTGCCCGTGCAATTCGTGAAGACCTGTCTGTGCTGGTAGGTATCTGTACGCACCTGGGCTGTTCACCGACATATCGTCCGGAAGTTGCGCCTGCAGATCTGGGTGATGACTGGGTCGGTGGTTTCTACTGTCCTTGTCACGGTTCCCGTTTTGATTTGTCTGGCCGCGTGTTTAACAACTCTCCTGCGCCAAGCAATCTGGTGATTCCTCCTCATAGCTATGAGGATGACAACACGCTAATCATTGGTATTGATCCGGAGACTGTGTAATGGCTGGCTCACGAAATAAGGGTAATCCAGGTTTTATCGGCTGGATTGATGATCGTTTCCCGCTGACTGCGATGTGGGATGATCACCTGGCGAAATACTACGCGCCAAAAACTTTAACTTCTGGTACTTCTTCGGCTCACTGGCCTTACTGGTTCTGGTGAACCAGCTGTTAACCGGTATCTGGCTGACCATGAGTTACACGCCTACTGCTGACGGTGCATTTGCATCTATCGAATACATCATGCGCGATGTTGAGTACGGCTGGTTGCTGCGTTACATGCACTCTACCGGTGCCTCTGCATTCTTCGTTGTTGTATACCTGCACATGTTCCGGGGTCTGTTATACGGTTCTTACCGTAAGCCGCGTGAGCTGGTATGGATCTTCGGTATGGCGATCTACCTGGCGCTGATGGCTGAAGCCTTCATGGGCTACCTGCTGCCATGGGGTCAGATGTCTTACTGGGGTGCACAGGTAATCGTATCTCTGTTCTCTGCAGTCCCTGTTATAGGGCCGGAGCTGTCGGAGTGGATCCGTGGTGACTACGTAATTTCCGGCATTACCCTGAACCGTTTCTTCTCGCTGCACGTTGTTGCGCTGCCAATCGTCCTGCTGGGGCTGGTTGTAATGCACATCATCGCACTGCACGAAGTGGGTTCTAACAACCCTGACGGTATCGAGATCAAAGATAAGAAAGATGAGAACGGTATCCCGCTGGACGGTATCCCATTCCACCCTTACTACTCTGTTAAAGATATCGTAGGTGTTGTGGTCTTCCTGTTTGTATTCTGCATGATCATCTTCTTCTTCCCGGAGATGGGCGGTTACTTCATTGAGAAGCCTAACTTTGAGCCTGCTAACCCGCTGAAGACGCCTGAGCACATTGCTCCGGTATGGTACTTCACACCGTTCTACGCAATGCTGCGTGCGATTCCGCCTATTGCCGGTTCGCAGTTCCCGGGTGTTGTTGTGATGGGTGGCGCGATTGCAATCCTGTTTGTTCTGCCGTGGCTGGACCGCAGCCCTGTTAAGTCTATGCGTTACAAAGGCTGGTGGAGCAAAATCTGGCTGGTAATCTTCGCGATTAGCTTTGTAATTCTGGGTTACCTGGGTGTGGTTGCATCGTCTCCGGGTCGTACGCTGGTTGCGCAGATCTGTACAGCTCTGTATTTTGCGTACTTCTTCCTGATGCCGTTCTACACCAGAATGGAAAAGACTAAACCGGTACCGGAAAGGGTGACAGGCTAATGAAAAAGTTTTTATCACATTGATGATGGTGCTGTTGCCTGTTGCCGTACAAGCGGCTGGTGCGAAGGTACCTCTGGACAATATCGACGTCGATCATACTGATAAGGCGTCACTGCAGCGCGGTATGACTACCTTTGTAAACTACTGCATGGGTTGTCACTCCGCTAATTATCAGCGTTTTGAGCGTGCAGCTACTGACCTGGAAATCCCGGTAGAGATGGTTGAAGAGAACCTGATCTTCGGTAACCAGAAGGTGGGTGAGCAAATGACTATTGCAATGTCACCGGCTGATGCAGGTAACTGGTTTGGTGCGCCACCACCGGATCTGACTCTGGAATCACGTCTGCGTGGTGATGACTGGCTGTACACGTATCTGCGTAGTTTCTACAAAGATGACAGCCGTCCCTGGGGTGTAAACAACGTTGTCTTTAAAGACGTTGGTATGCCTAACGTGCTGGAAGGTCTGCAGGGTGTTCAGTCTAACCACTGTACGCCGGAAGAGCTGTTACACCAAGAGAAGAAGATAGATCCGCTGACCGGTAAGACCATGGGTGGCTGTCTGACTCTGAGCAAGAAGGGTAGCCAGTCTGCTGAAGAGTTCGATAAGACTATCTACGATCTGGTTAACTTCATGTCTTACATGGGTAACCCTGTCATGCTGGAATCCAAGCGGATTGGTACCAATGTACTGATCTTCCTGGCGATCTTCTTCGTATTTGCTTTCGCACTGAAGAAAGAATACTGGCGCGACATTCACTAAAGCGTTTTAATAGTACGCTTTAAGGATACGCGACCCTGTTGTGGGGTCGCGTATAGTTATTTTTAGGAATCAGGAAAAGGGTGATTTAATGGGCGTAGTGGCCAAGCGTTCTTCCATGACTTTTTATTCTAATGGTACAGACCATTACAGCCATCGTGTTCGGATTGTGCTGGCAGAAAAAGGCGTGGCAGTCGAAATAAATGATTGTGATCCGAACAACTTGCCGGAAGATCTAGCATCATTGAATCCGTACAACAGCCTGCCAACTCTGCTGGACCGTGAGCTGGTGTTGTACGAGCCAAATGTGATGATGGAATATCTGGATGAGCGTTTTCCGCATCCGCCGTTGCTGCCTGTATATCCTGTAGCGCGTGCCGAAAGCCGTCTGTTTATGTACCGCATCCAGCGTGACTGGTGTTCACAGGTTGATGTCATTCTGAACAGTGAAGATATGGATCAGGTTGATGCGGCGCGTCAGCAGCTGCGTGACAGCCTGGTAACAATCTCTCCAATCTTTGGTGAGAAAGACTTCTTCATGAGTGAAGAGTTCACGCTGGTTGATTGCTGCATCGCACCGCTGTTGTGGCGTTTGGAAATTCTGGGTGTTGAATTACCGGAAGCTCAGTGTAAAGACCTGCTGGAATATATGGAGCGCCTGTTTGAGCGTGAATCTTTCCAGTTAAGCCTGTCTGAAGAAGAACGCGAAATGCGCGACTAAACTGCTAAGTATGCCAAGAGGGATTATGCTTGAGCTTAATCCCTTTTTGTGCCTGATTATTGGTGAGAATGAAATTATGAATCCAAGCAGACCTTACCTGGTACGTGCGTTACAGGAATGGATTTTAGATAACAGCTGTACCCCTCATCTGGCTGTCGATGCGCATATTCAGGGGTTGTTGTACCCACTCAGTTCGTGCAGGACGGTCAGATTGTCTTAAATATATCGCCTTCTGCTGTGCAGAATCTATTTATCGATGATGAAGGTGTCAGTTTTAATGCCCGTTTCGGCGGCGTACCGATGAATGTGTATGTGCCTATGGTGGCTATTATGGCTGTCTATGCCCGTGAAAACGGACAGGGTATGGGCTTTGGTATGGAGCCGGGTGCTGAGCTGTATGCTCAGCAAACCGTTGCAGAACCTGAAATGCAGAACCCGGAGCCTGCTGAAGAGGCTGAAGAAAAGCCGAAGCGGCCGAGCCTGAAGGTCGTTAAATAAAAGAGTTAAGTACTAAAAGGCCGCATCAGCGGCCTTTTTAATGGTGTATAAAGTGCAACAGATTATGCGGGAGTGTCATCAACATATTCAAAGATCTTGATGATCTTTTGGATGCCGTTAACGCGACGTACCAGATCAACCGCTTTGTCTGCTTCGTTGCGGGTAACCAGGCCCATCAGGTAAACAACGCCATTTTCGGTAACCACTTTAACGCGGGTAGCATCCACTGCTTCATCACCCAGCATGTTGGTTTTGATTTTCGCTGTGATGAATGCGTCGCTGGCGCGGGTCAGTGCTGAAGTGGGGCTCGTCAGAGTTAGCTCATTGTGAACCCGGCGGATCTTGCGAATTTGACCAACAATCTGTTCTGCTTCCAGTTTGCTGCGTTCAGAGGCTACCTGGCCACTCAGTAAGACAATACCGTTAAAGCTGGTCACACTGACATTGCTTTGCTGAAGTTCCTGTGAGCCTTTGCTGATATTCACAAGTGCTTTAACTTCGATAAGTTCATCATCAATATAGCTGCCGGTGGTACGGCTGCCGACATCCTCTTTGACCGGTTCTTCTCTTGCAGCGCCGATAAGGCTGGCGCAACCGCTGAGAATGGCACTGGATAAAATCAGGGCGATGACTCGTTTCATTTATTCTTCTCCGCCGAATAGCTGGTAATCAATAAGGTCACATAAAGCATGTAACACCAGCAGATGAGCGCCGTAAATCAGGCTATAGTCATCTGCCGGAATGCAAAACTCTACTTCATCAGGAAGTAATAGAGACTGTATGTTGTCATTAGTTCCACCGGTCAGGGCGATGACCAGCATCTCACGGTCGTGGGCTGCCTGAATTGCCTGTACCAGGTTTTGGGAGCGGCCGTCTGAAGATGCAATGATCAGGAGGTCGCCGGGTTGACCGAGTGCGCGGATTTGCTTCGAGAAAACGTCATTATAGTGGCCGTTATCACTGATGCCGGTGATTGCGCTGCCATCACTGGACAGGTTGATGGCCGGAAGTCCCGGACGCTCGTGGCGGAACTGGTTTATCAGCAATGCGCTGAAATGCTGGGTCAGGGCTGCTGAGCCGCCATTACCGCAGCATAGTATTTTATTCTCTGAAATCAGACAGTTAAGAAGGAGTTCGCCGGCGTGTGCAATCAGAGGCGTATATTCTTCGATGGTTTGAGCATTAACTTCCATAGTGTTATGAAATAGGTTAATGACGCGATCTTGAAGTACCATCGGGGCTCCTGTGTGGAAAAATGCCTCGTTTTCACGAGCTTACAATCTGAAGGCGTCTTTATACCATATGGGCGGGGAATCGCCACCCCCGTGAGCCTTTATGCTGCCTTCAAAGGCAATAACATCAAAGCGACAGTTAAGCTTACAGTATTCGGGGTGCTGACTGAGAAAAATTCAGCACTGTGAATGATTTTTGCTGTTTGCGTCTGTCTACTGAGGCACTGGCGCCGCCCCAGCCCTTGTGGATGCGCTTTCTGACTTCAATAAATACGAGGTTTGAGCTGTCCAGCATGATCAGGTCAATTTCACCGAAACGACAGTGAAAATTACGGCAGATCAGTTTTAATTTCTGAGTACGCAGAAAACGTTCTGCGTTTTGTTCGGCGTCCCTGCCGAGTTTTTGTCTGTCCATGACAAGTCATCCTGAAATTAAGGGATCAGCTGTGGCTGGCCGTCCTGGAAGACTGCCCAGTCTAGTTCCCGTTGTACATGATTGTTATGCTGGATAGATAAGCTGCCGGTTTCGCCATTAATTCTGGCGGAAGGTGATGCGGCCAACTGGTTCAGATAAGGGTAGAGCTGGTAAGCATCAAGGCCCAGTGCATACAGGCGTCCGAAACGGGAGTCTGTATTTTTGCCCTGTTGTGCCAGGCGGATGTGATTGTCTGATGGCGGACGCAGTAACCATGGGCTGCCGGTGAACAGGATGTTATTCAGGTCCTGGTCGCTGATCGGGTTAGGGCGGCCTGAATAAATATTGGAGGTTGCGTAAACCGGAATGTTACCTGCGTAGAAAAAGGCCAGGGTCGGTTTGATCTGACGGGCTGCCTGTGGGAGTGCGCCGAGAAAGATTGCATCGACATCCTGACGTCGACGGTCTTCAGTTTCAAATCCAGGGCCGATAATCTGGCGCAGCAGATTGCTGCGTTCTTCGCTTTCATTAATTGCCAGCAAGTCGGTTACTTTTGCTGAGTAGTCGTCTCTGTTCGCGTATTCAATCGTATCAAGTACAAGTCCGCCCAGTGCGCTGAATTCTTCCGTGAAGGCCGCAGTGGCTCGCTTACCCCACTCAGATTCGAGGGTCATTACCAGAGCTGTACGCTGGCCATCGTTCCAGGCACGACGGGCAGCCTGAATCGCTTCATCTTCAATGGCCAGGCCAAACTGATAGATGTTCGCTGCAGCGCTGTCTGCGACCACATTCAGGGTAAGGGTCGGAATCGGAGCGTTGCCGAGTGTGACCAGATCACTTACCAGCTGTTTTTCCAGTGGGCCAATTATCAGGTCGACACCTTTTCAGCGGCAACCTGATAGAGTGCTTCCGGGCTGGTGATCTGGCTCGAGTCCAGAATGGTAATCTGCGAGGTTTTCTTGCCTTGCTGGGCGGCCTGGTAATGAGCTGCCATGAAACCGGTCATGATGGCTTCAGCTGGTTTTTGCAGTTTGCCGCTCAGAGGCAGTACCAGTGCAATATGATCACTGACAATCAGTTGGTTGTTTGCCAGTGCTGTCAGGTTGTCCGGTGCGGCAGTGTTGGCCGGGTGCGATTGCCACAGGGTTTGCCATTGCTGCAGGTTGTTGGTTTGAGTAGCCAGATCGGTTGCTGACCTTACTGCCAGAGCCAGTTCATACCAGCCCTGTTCTGTGTAGCTGTTATCAGTGGCCAGTGCGATCTGTTGCAGGGTTTGCAGGTCCAGTGCCATCAGTGCTGCCCAGATACTGTCGTGCAGGGCTTCTTTATCTTCTTCCAGTCCGAACCGTCCAAGGCGAATCAGCTGTTGAGCCTGACGTAGTTGATTGTTTTCAAGACCGTATGCTTCAGCGGCCATCTGACCCACCTGGTATTTCTGATCGGGTTGAAGCCGTGGGTCGTCAGTCGGTAGCTGCTCAAGGTAACGCAGCGCTGTTGCACCATCCTGCTGGTCCAGGGCTGCCTGGGCGCGGAGGGATGCAATATCAAATTTAAGTGTTGGGCTAAGCAGACGCAGATCGATTCCGTCGATCAGGTTTACTGCTTCATCACGGCGGTTGGCTGCAATCAGAATTCTGGCTGCTTCTGCTTTTAGGCGGGCCTGCTCGATAGGGGCTGCCTGATCAGCCTGAAGCAGAAGCTTGCTAACCTGCTGTTCGGTTGATTCAACTACTTGCGGTGTGCCAGTTGTAATGGGGCTGGTTCCGCAGCCGCCCAGTAATAGTGTTGCGCTGGTTGTTACGATTAGAGACAGACGGATTGCAAACGTCATATACTTTCACACCCTGAATAATTAATAGTCCAGAAACACATGTCTGAATCAGCGTTATATATAGTCGCGACCCCGATCGGTAATCTTGAAGATTTTACGCCCCGGGGATCAAAACACTAAGCTCAGTCGCGTTAATCGCGGCTGAAGATACCGACACAGTGCCAGGCTTCTGGCACATTTTAATATTAAAACGCCGATGATAGCAGTTCATGATCATAATGAACGCCAGCAGGGGCAAAAATTATCGATTCACTGGCCCGGGGCGAAAGTGTTGCGCTGATCTCAGATGCCGGTACACCGCTGATTTCTGATCCGGGTTTTGTACTTGTGCGGGAAGTCCGGGCGGCCGGATATAAGGTTGTTCCCGTGCCGGGCTGTTGTGCCATGGTTGCGGCGCTGAGTGCAGCAGGAATCGCATCAGACCGTTTTGCCTTTGAAGGATTTGTGCCAGCCAAGTCGCAGCAGCGTTTGAGTTTTTACGAAAATCTGTCTTCTGAATCCCGAAGTCTGATTTTTATGAGTCCCCCATCGCATTGAGGCCAGTCTTGAAGCGATTGTGAGCGCTTTCGGTGCAGAGCGGCCGGTAGTGATTGCCCGTGAGCTGACAAAAACGTTTGAGACCTTTCTGTCCGGTTCAGCAGAGGAGGTACTACAGCAAGTTCAGGCAGATCATAACCAGCGTAAAGGTGAGTTTGTAGTTATTGTTCAGGGGCGCCCCAGGCCGACGCCGGTTTGCTGGATGCTGAGGCAACACGGGTGCTGGATATTCTTCTTGAAGACCTGTCTGTAAAGCAGGCCTCGGCTCTGGCTGCCAAGATTACAGGTGTGAAGAAGAAGGTGCTCTATCAGGCTGCGCTGGAAAAGAAAGCAGGCTGAATACGTATAACTTTGCTAATAGTCTTAGCAATTCGATGGTTGTTTGTGGCTCGTAATTATCAGTTTTCCGCAGGGCAGTAAAACTGTTTCATACAGGTGGACTGACAAAGTTTGTAATTTTCTTGTATCTGCCGGTTTTCTTGGTATCCTTGCCGCCGAGAGTTCACCAGACAATCGTCGCTGGCGTTAGCCAGGGAGGAAAGTCCGGGCTCCATAGGATAGGGTGCCAGGTAACGCCTGGGGGCGAAAGCCTACGGAAAGTGCAGCAGAGAGCAGACCGCCTAAGCTCAGCAATGAGCCGGTAAGGGTGAAAGGGTGCGGTAAGAGCGCACCGCGTGGGTGGTAACACATCACGGCATGGTAAACCCCACTCGGAGCAAGACCAAATAGGAATCCTTTAAGGTGTGATCCGCACTGGATTCGGGTAGGTCGCTTGAGGCCTGTGGTGACGCAGGTCCTAGATGAATGATTGTCCACGACAGAACCCGGCTTATCGGTGAGCTCTCATTTTATTTCCATATGCTTTTAGTGGGTTTACATGCCTGCTAAAGCGTATAGGAAAACTCTTACCTGTAGCCGTATGTGCCATATTCCCCATCATTCAGATGTTTTTTACTGTTTGTTTAACAGTCTGCCATGTAAGTAATAACATTCTCTGTTAGATCTTCCTTTCGTTGCTGAGCGGCCTGTCTGTCGGTCAGAATGTCACCATTTTAGGTTTTGAAGTGCTTTCAGCAGCCCTTGTAGTACGTTTTTGTGCCTATAATGATTTTTCTATCATTATGATTTTCTTTATTTTTAGAGAGTTCCCCTTAGCCGTCGCAGGTTTTGTGTGTGGAGTCACAGGAAGACTATGAAAATACAGCAAAAGATCGTGGTAATCCCTTTAGCGGTTATGCTGTTGGTCAGTACCTTTACAATTTTTACCATTGAACAGTATCTCCAGTCCCATCTGATGGAACGTAATATTAAGGAACTGAGGCTGCTGGCGACAGCGTCACTGGAGTCAGTAAGGACAGTGGAGGCGCTTGAGTCTGTGTTGGATGGGCATCCGGATACCCGAATGCCGCAGACGGAGACTCATGCTGGCGGGCACAGTGAAGACCACATTATTATGGCGTTTCAGCGACTGGCGGAAAATTTTGCCCATGCTGGTGATTTTCGGGTGACATATTTTGATGCAGCCGGGAAGGTGCTGGGCGATTCTGACAGTACTCTTGATCAGCTGAAGTATGTAGAAAACCATGCTGACAGACCGGAGGTGAAGGCGGCACTTAAAGTTGGAATGGGAATGTCTGAACGTTACAGCGATATGCTGGAAACGAATATGATGTTTGTCGCTGTTCGTGCTAATGAAGCAAATTATACGGATGAGCATTCCTATGTGGTTCATCCAATCATTGCCCGTGTGGCCCGTTCGCAGGATTCGGTCAGTGAAGCATTGCATGAACTTCGCGAAGCGCTTGTGTTTACCGGTGTTATTAGCCTTGTGGTTGTATTGTTCCTGGGGATATTAGGTGCCAGAGTGCTGAATAAGGCTGTGAATACTGAACACCAGTTACTGGAAAGGCGGGTTCAGGATCGAACGACAGAGATTCAGATGTTGCAAACCCTCGGCGGATTGCTCAATGCATGTTCTACGCTGGAAGAAGCCGGTGAGGTAATGAACAGTGTGATTCCTAAACTGTTACCTGAATTCAGGGGCAGCATTTCGATCATTAAATCTTCGCGAAACCGGCTGGACCGGATTACTGAGTGGGGTGGTGAATGGCCGGGTGCTGACCGGTTTTCTCCCGGTGAATGCTGGGCGCTGCGTAAAGGGCATCAGCATCTTGCGGTAGAGCATGGAATTGAAACCTATTGTCGTCACTGGCTGGAAATACCTGAAAAGCAACAGACGCTCTGTATTCCGCTTTTAGCCCAGGGAGAGACGATCGGTATTCTGCATTTTGTTCTTCCTCCGGAAACTGAGGCTGACCGTTTTCAGGGAATGTGGAGTGCAGTCTCAGAACAGATTGGATTGACGCTGGCGAATATTCAGCTGAGGGACAGTCTGCGTGAGCAGGCTATCCGCGATCCTCTCACCGGCTTGTTTAACCGCCGTTATATGCTGGAAGCACTTGATCAGGCCCATAGCCGTGCAGAGCGCACGGGCACTGATATTGCTGTAATGATGATCGATCTGGATCACTTTAAGCTCTTTAACGATAACTTCGGGCATGATGCAGGGGATCATGTTTTGAAAGCTGTTTCTCAGGCGCTGAAGGATTCGTTACGGCAGGAAGATATTGCGTGCCGGTACGGGGGTGAAGAGTTTTGTGTCGTTTGTCCGTCGACAAGTGAGGTTCAGGCAAGACAGATTGCCGAGCGTATCTGTAAGAGTATCCGCAAGCTGGAGTTGAGTATGAATCAGCTTTCTTTAGGTACGGTGACGACGTCGATAGGTATAGCGGTTTATCCACAGCACGGTGCAGCAATGGATGATGTTATCCGGGTTGCGGATGAGGCGCTTTATGCTGCCAAGCAAAACGGTCGTGACCGTGCGGAAGTCGCTGTCTTACCGGATGCCGGCGTCAGTGAACAACCTGCTGAGCCTGCCACAAAGGTATAAGCGGTTTTCGGTATCAGTTTTCCTCCCGGAACTCCGGATAATAATTTGTCGGTAAATTTTTGCTGAATATTCCCGGGCTTAAGCTGGCACTGTTGAGCTGTTATCGTTAGCATGTGAGCTAATTTACAGTTACCGCTTTAACTTAGGCCTGAAACGGGCTTACCGGATAAGAATCTTCACATCATGAGCTATCAGGTTCTGGCGCGAAAATGGCGCCCTGCTACATTCCAGGAAATGGTTGGCCAGGAGCACGTGCTTAAAGCACTGGTAAACGCGCTCGACGATGACCGGTTGCACCATGCTTATCTGTTCACAGGCACCCGCGGGTGGGTAAAACCTCTATCGCGCGCCTGTTTGCCAAATCGCTGAACTGTGCCAATGGTGTGTCTTCTTCTCCTTGTGGAGTGTGTGCGCCCTGTCAGGAAATCAGCGAAGGACGTTTTGTTGACCTGATTGAGGTGGATGCGGCGTCACGTACCAAGGTTGAAGATACCCGTGAGTTGCTGGAAAACGTTCAGTATGCGCCGACCCACGGTCGTTATAAGGTTTACCTCATCGATGAGGTGCACATGCTGTCGACGCACTCTTTCAATGCGTTGTTAAAGACACTGGAAGAGCCTCCTCCACATGTTAAGTTTCTGCTGGCTACCACGGATCCGCAGAAACTGCCGGTGACAATCCTGTCCCGTTGTTTACAGTTTAATCTGAAGAACATGATTCCTGAGCGGATCGTTGATCATCTTCGGCATGTTTTAACCCAGGAATCCATTAAGTTTGAAGAGCCTGCGCTGTGGTTGCTTGCTCGCTCTGCTGACGGCTCTATGCGGGATGCAATGAGTCTGACGGATCAGGCGATTGCTTTTGGTGCTGGTGAAATTAATGAAGCAGATGCCCGCTCAATGCTGGGCACCATTGATCAGCGTCTGGTATACCGTTTGCTCGATAGCCTGGTGGCGCAGAATGCAAAGGATATGCTGGCGACGGTGAGCGATCTGGCGCAGTTTTCACCGGATTACAATACCGTGTTAGGGGATCTGATCAGCCTGCTGCACCGGATAGCACTGGGGCAGGTGATGCCGGATGCCGTTGATAATGGAATGGGTGATCGGGATCAGGTGCTTGAACTGGCACGGCAGTTGTCTGCTGAAGATGTACAGCTGTATTACCAGGTTGCTTTGTTGGGCCGTAAAGATCTGCCCTATGTGCCGGATGCCCGTGAAGGTCTGGAAATGGTTATGTTGCGGATGCTGGCATTCCGTCCGGCGTCTGCGCCACCGCGAAGTGGCGATAAGCCGCAGTCAGCCTCTGCTGTTTCTGATGGTGAGGCCGAACCGGCGGCAGATACTCAGAACAGTTCACAGTCCACTGCTCCGGCTGCTTCTCCAGTGGTTGAAAATGTGGCAGCACCGGCCGTGGAACAAACTGCTGAAGCCGTGCCAGCTCCACCTGTTATTCCGGCTGCTGGGCCTGCTGAAGCTCCTGCAGTTGCTGCACAACCAGAGGTTCCTGTTCAGAGACCTCAGCCGGTTACAGAACCCCCTGTAACATCCCTTGTACAGGAGCAGGTTCAGGAAGCTGAGCCGCCAGTTGCAGCTGAGCCAGTCCAGCAGCCTGTTACTGAGACCGTTCCAGTTGCTCAGGAGCCTGTGGCAGTACAGCCTCAGCAATCGGCGCCTGTTCATGATGTACCGCCGTGGGAAGAGCCGCCGGCATATGATGAGTCTTATTTCTCAGGTGCACCGCAGGAGGCGTCTGAACCGTCAAAAAAGCCTGAAGAGATGAATCAGCCATCGGCAGCGGTGGCTCAGAGTGCTGCTGTGGCTGAACAGCCGGCACCTGCAGTGACTGCTGCTCCGACGAACGTAGCGGACGGTTATATTGCCGAGCCTGTCGCGGAAAAATCTCGCAGCAACTGGCTGAGCTGGATGTGTCTCAGTGGGTACTGCTGGTGGATGAACTTGGCTTGTCGGGCATGACCTATATGATTGCTGCGAATACCTCGCTGGAAGCTGTCAGTGAAGGTGTGTTCAGATTCCACTATGCTGATGAACAGAGAAATATTCTCAATGAAGTTCATACTGACCGTATTTCTGCAGCGCTGAGCGATTATTTTCAGCAACCACTTCAGGTAGAATTCGAACTGGGAATCTTTAGCCGGGAAACGCCGAGTCTGTATCGTTCGCGCAAAAGTCAGAGCGACTGGCGCAGGCCGTTACTGCGATCGAAACCGATGCGACGGTTCAGGCAATTATTGAGCGTTTTGGCGGGCGGATTGATATTTCCTCCGTTGCCCCCATTGATGCACCGGTAACTCTGCATTAATTAAAAATCACAGTTTTTACTTAGTTGGCACCTGTGCTGCCGACGACAGATAGACAAATATCGAGGTTTATTATGATGAAAGGTGGAATGGGCAACCTGATGAAACAGGCCCAGAAAATGCAGGAAGAACTGCAAAAAGCCCAGGAAGAAGTCGCCAAAGCGGAAGTTAACGGTGAGTCAGGTGCCGGCATGGTGAAGATCGTTATGAATGGTCGTCATGATGTAAAACGGGTTGAAATTGGTGACAGCCTGATGGAAGAAGATAAAGAAATTCTGGAAGACCTGATTGCGGCTGCGGTGAATGATGCGGTACGTAAAGTTGAGTCTGCCAACCAGGAGCGTATGGCCAAAGTAACCGGTGGTATGGGTATGCCACCAGGCTTCAATATGCCGTTCTAAGGGGCGTTTATGTCATTCAGTCCGTTGATTCAGTCGCTGGTTGAAGCATTTCGTTGCTTGCCGGGTGTCGGGCCGAAAACCGCCCAGCGTATGGCGTTTCATATGCTTGAGCGTGACCGGGAAGGTGGTATTAAACTGTCTGAAACGTTACAGCAAGCTATCGAAAATGTGGGTCGCTGCAGCCGCTGCCGGACGTTATCAGAGCATGAGTTGTGTGAAATCTGTGATGACAGCAGCCGTGACAGCACCAAACTCTGTATCCTTGAAACGCCGGTGGATGTGCTGGCGGTGGAGCAGACCGGCGGTTTCAATGGTCACTACTTCGTGCTGATGGGGCATTTGTCCCCGATTGACGGAATTGGCCCTCAGGATCTGGGGCTCGATGTTTTGCTTGAGCAGATTGACGGTGCCGGAATTGAAGAAATTATTCTGGCAACCAATCCGACGGTCGAAGGGAAGCGACCGCTCACTATATCGCTGAGCAGGTTAAGGATATGGGGATCAAAGTCACCCGTATTGCTCACGGAGTGCCGGTGGGTGGTGAACTTGAATTTGTTGATGGTGGTACTCTGGCGCATGCGTTGGCAGGTCGCCGTTCACTTCTCTGAGAAGCCTTTTGCAGGAACTGTTTATGAATGCTGGAAGTGCAGCGTCTTATGATTATTTAGCGTTGGAAGAGGCTGCCAAAACCCCGGTCTGGATCCGTACAGATGAAGCGTTGGCTGAGTGCTGTCAGCACTGGCTGACATTGCCATTAATCGCGCTGGATACCGAGTTTATCCGGGTCGATACCTTCTATCCTCTGCCGGGGTTAATCCAGGTAGCGGATGACCGTCATTGTTATTTGCTGGATCCGCTGACGCTGGAAAACTACGGGCCTCTTGTTGAGGTATTCCGTGCGGAGTCTGTGCTGAAAGTTCTGCACGCCTGTAATGAAGATTTAGAGTTGTTTCTCTACATGCTGGGTGAAATGCCTTCACCTGTCTTTGATACGCAGGTCGCAGCTGGCTTTTTAGGCTGGGGCTTTTCAATGGGATATCAGCGAATTGTAGAGCATGCCCTGGGCGTGGCGATCGGTAAAGGGAAACCCGTTCTGACTGGCTGCAACGGCCTCTGACCGCGGCGCAAGAACATTATGCTACGCTGGATGTGGCGTATCTGCCTGCACTGTATCTCAAGCAGAAAGACGCGCTGGATGCCCGCGATATGACAAGTTGGCTGGAAGATGAGTTACAGGTCTTGCTGGCCAGTATTCCTGATCAGGATCCTGACGGAGTGCATTATTATAAGCGTTTCAGTCAGGCCTGGAAGTTGCCGGCTGAAAAGCTGGCGGCACTGCGTGACCTGACCGCCTGGCGCGAACGTATATGTCGTCAGCGCGATGTGCCCCGGAACCGGGTACTGAGAAATCAGGCACTGATTGACATTGTTTATAAGTGGCCCACTTCCGAATATGCGCTGTCTCAGATTGATGATATTCATCCCCGGGCGGTGCGGCAGGACGGCGCGACTATACTGAGCTATCTGAAAATGGCAAAGATTCTGCTGCGGCCAGTCCGCCGGAATCCATTGTGCAGCCGCTTAGCTATGACTGGAATAAGCCGTTAAAGCAGCTAAAGGCAATGGCCCGTGAAAAAGCTGCTGAGCTGGATATGGCACCTGAGGTGCTGTTGCGCAAGAAGGATCTGGATGCGCTGATCCGAACAGGTGAGCAGGGTGAGTACAGCTTGCCAGAAAGTTTAAGCGGTTGGCGAAAATCGGTAATTGGCGATGCGCTGGTTGCTAAACTGAAAGAAATTGCATAAAGCAGCCTGTTTACTGGCTGTTCCGGAATCCCTATGAAAAAGATCTGTAGTGTTTTTAAAAGCTCGAAAAAGGACGAAATGTACCTGTATGTTGATAAGCAGGAACAGCTTGCCCGTGTGCCGGATGCACTGAAAACCATGTTTGGCACCCCGTTGCATGTATTCGATATGCTGATCACACCGGAAAAGAAAATGGCCCGTGTGGAAGCAGATAAGGTACTGAGTGATATTCAGGAAAAAGGTTTTTCCTGCAAATGCCTCCGGCGAAAGAAGATTACATGCTGGATTTGCATGTTGACCGGCCGGAAACCGGAGTGCGCTGATGGCTGCTGAGGTCTTCTGGCGTTCCACACCGCTGGAAGAGATGTCTGAAACCCAGTGGGAATCTCTGTGTGACGGTTGTGCTTTATGCTGCCTGCATAAGGTTGAAGATGAAGAGACTGAGCAGGTGTATTACACCAGCGTGGTCTGTCATCTGCTTGATCTGGAAAACATGTTTTGTACAGAGTACGAGAAACGCTGTTCTCTGGTACCTCAGTGTGTAAAACTCAGGCCGGAAGACGTGGAAGAGTTCCACTGGCTGCCCCGTACCTGTACCTACCGTTTAATTCATGAAGGCAAGGATATCCCTGACTGGCATCCGCTGATTACCGGGCGCCGGGAATCCGTCAAGCAGGCTGGAGCGTCTGTGGTCAGTTGGTTTGAAGTGACCGATGATCAGCTTGCTGAAGAAGATTATATTGATTATGTAATCGAATCCGGTGGCCCGGCCTAGCGGCCACCGTTTCCTCTTTGTTTGTTTCCCTGCTATAAGCTGTTACGGGCTTATGGTTTCCGAATGTGTGTCAGGATAAAAGTACAGGAGTTTTCCGATGTTCAGATTAAAAGCTGCGATTGCAGGTGCGCTGGTTTCAGTGGCGGTGTCCGGGTGTTCGTTAATCGGGGCGCAGGATGAGCCACTCTGGCAGGCGGGTAAAGAATACCGGCTGACGGTTTTACATACCAATGATCATCACGGCCGTTTCTGGTCGAACCGGCATGGTGAATACGGCATGGCGGCCCGGAAAACCCTGATTGATGGTATTCGTGCTGAAGTTGCCGCGCAAGGCGGTGAGCTGCTATTGCTGTCAGGGGGATATTAACACTGGCGTCCCCGAATCTGATCTTCAGGACGCAGAGCCGGATTTCAAAGGCATGAGCCGGATTGGTTATGATGCGATGGCCGTGGGTAACCATGAGTTTGATAATCCTCTGGGTGTGTTGCGGGAGCAGCAGGCCTGGGCTGACTTTCCTTTTCTTGCGGCAAATATCTACGGGCAGAACAGCGGCGAGCGATTATTTGAACCCTACCGTATTTTTAACCGGGGTGACCTGAAGATAGCGGTGCTCGGCCTGACGACAAAGGATACAGCCAAGCTGGGAAATCCGGAGTTTATCAGTGATATTCGTTTTACTGATCCGGTAGCTGAAGCGGCATCTCTGGTACCAGAATTGCGGGAGCAGGCTGATGTCGTCATTGCCGCCACGCATATGGGGCACTATGTGGATGCGGCTTATGGCATTAATGCCCCGGGAGATGTGACCATGGCCCGCCAGGTTAATGGGCTGGATATGATTATCGGTGGCCATTCACAGGACCCTGTGTGTATGGCGGCGGACGGAACAACTGTGACCGGTTATCAGCCGGGTGATGTCTGTATGCCGGATGTGCAGAACGGTACTCTGATTATGCAGGCCCATGAATGGGGTAAATATGTGGGGCGGGCCGATCTGGTATTTAAAGATGGTGAGTTACGTCTGGAAAGTTATCAGCTGATTCCCGTGAACCTTAAGAAAAAGTGAAGGGTGCAGACGGCAAAAAGTCAGGGTACTGGTTGCTGATGCGATTGCCGAAGATGCTGAGCTAAAGGCATTCCTGCAGCCTTATCAGGAACAGGGGCAAGCACAACTGCAAGTTAAGATTGGCGAAGTAGACGCTAAACTAGAAGGTGACCGTGATGTGATCCGTTTTCAGCCGACTAATCTGGGGTGTTGATTGCGCAGGCGCAGATGGATAAAACCCAGTCAGACCTGGCGGTAATGAACTCCGGCGGTGTGCGGGACAGCATTGCCGCCGGTGATATTACCTACAAAGATGTGTTGAAAGTACAGCCATTTGCCAATGCGGTTGCCTTTGTTGAACTGAGTGGGGCAGAGCTGCTTGAGTACCTGGCTGTTGTAGCCGAGAAACCGGTGGACAGTGGTGCATTTGCACAGTTTGCCGGAGTTCAGCTGGAAGTGGTTGCTGGCAAATTGGATAAGGTATTGGTGGCTGGCCAACCTGTCGATCCGGCCGGCACATACCGGATGGCGATTAACAGTTATATTGCATCGGGCGGTGACGGCTATCCGAAAATGGATGGTCACCCGGGCTACGTGAACACCGGATTTGTGGATGCAGAAGTATTGCGGGCTTATATTCAGGAAAACAGCCCTTTAAATGCCTCTCGCTTTGATTCGGCAGATATTATCCGTCGCTGAGGGTGTTCTTTTATACGTTCAGCTTTGTTTCAGTTAACGGTTCTAAGGTGCTGAAACTGAAGCAGGCTGAACGGCAGTGGCTGTGAGCTGGCCTGAATAGAAATACCGACTCTTCTGAGGAGTGAATGTGAGCGTACAGCAAAATAAACTGGCGGCTTTTGCCCGGGCAACCACATCTGATATCCCCTGAATGTTGCTGCGTTACCGCGTAAACCTGAACGTTCCGAATCAGTGCTGGATGTTGCTGTTTCTGACGGGTATCTGCAAGAACGCTTGTCTTCTGTAATGGCTGCTCTGATTGCAGCAGGTCCTCATGAAAGTGTCTATGAATACCGTGAAAAAGAAGACGTGCCGGCGTTTGAGGCGTTGCGCGAAAAGCTGGATGCACTGTTTCTCAGTAACGGTATTTCACCGGAAAAAGGTTTGGAAGCTCTTATTTATGCCTGGCAGCATTCCCGGGGTAAGGAAAAGAGCGGTCTGGAGCTTTTCGTGAAATTGATGATATGTCCGGCGCTGCGCGGCTGAATTTGTCGCTGTACATCGCAGGGATAGCCACCCGGTTGATTAATGACAGTACGCTGGTGGGGCAGTCTTACATATCAGAAGCAGCAAATACTTTGTTGCTTGAGTTGTTTTATTCAGAAATTGCAGCCTGTCGATCGCTTGGGGTTGATGAGGCAGATCTGGCGGCTTTGCTGGTGTATGTGTCACGGTTACAGCTTGCATTTGATCATTACCGTCAGGCTGCGTTAACGCTGATGGCCTGTCTGGAGCTTTCACTGAGCAGTAATACCTATGAGATGTCGACGTTGTTTGGCTTCAGTGCGTGCCGCGCATCTGTGGTTGAAGATATCGGTGTTGCGCTGAGTTATCTTGAACTGGAGCCGTCTGCTATTGAGTGTTTCGCGCAGGCCTTCGAAATGTATAAGCATGGCTTCGGCAACCGTTACCGGCTGAGTCTGGTGACAACAGAATCTTTGTTCTCGGTCGCGACTCTGCATGCTTCTATAGATCAACAGGCGCAGGCTGTTGCTAAATACAGTGAATATCTGGATGTGACTAAGCCCTTAATTAAGAGTGATTTTCTGAATAAGAATGAGCAGCTCTGGACGAAGCGCGAACATGCATCTCATTATGTGATGGAGAACAGTCAGCCCCAACCGGATAAAACTCAGCCGTGTCTGTGTGGCAGCGGTAGCCGCTATGTGGATTGTTGCTTTGACTTGCATGTAGATGATGCAGTCTGACCGCCTTGCGCGGTTATTTGCATTGTTAGAATTAGTCGAATATTAATTTTACTCAATAAAATCTGAAAATATTGAGTTTTACTAATTTACTAACTGTTTTTATGATGTCTCCACCTTAAACGCTGTACAGCATTTTGCAGTACAGCCTGATTACCGGAGGAGAGACATCATGAGTCTTGTATCACGCGATCTTCAAACCCGTTTAGCATCCCAGGAGTATTAACTGCATCCCGTGTCGCTTGCAGCGATGTGCAAGCGGCCGCGCTGATGAATCCTGGTGAGAAATTAGATCATTTAGTGGCAGAGTATTCTGAACAGGTAGATTTGCAGGGCGATGTGGTTGAGAGTGGCCACCCTTTCAGCTCGGCAAAAATGACCTTGCAATCGCTTCATTGCGGGCGGCCCGCAGAGTGGCCAATGAAACACCGGAGCCTTTGCTGGTATCGGCAGAGCTGAATGCGGTTGCTGAGTGTGATTACTCAGATGTTCTGGCGCAGGTTGCTGCAGAGGGGCGGATTTTGTTATCCAGAGTTATCTGCAAAGTAAAGATGCGGCGTTAGCGTTTTTAAAAGCTGCTTCTGAGGCCGGAGTGCCGGCTGTGCTTAGCCTGGATCAGGCGGCGGTCGTCCGTAGCGGTGGGTCGGCAGTGGAGCTGGCTCAGGTGTTATATCGGGCGGGTGCGGTGGCCGTGGGGGTTGCCGGGTATATCGGTCCGCAAAATACTGATGTCTTGGAAGGGCATTACTGGATTACGGATAAGCGTGGCTCTCTGTATATCCACTAATATCTACTTTTACCAAAAACGGAGGCAGATGCCTCCGTTTTTTGTTTAAGTGGCGCAGGCATTATCAAAAAATTCAAGTGCATACCGGTTGGCGGGTGTCATTTGTCGTGACGTACTGTGGTAAAATTCTGCGTCCTTAGCAGTGTGTGCTTCAATAGCGGTTTGATTTTGTAGTTGCAGATTTTTCTCTTTTCAGGCTGCTTATAAAGCCCTGATTCAGTTTTATCTCTTCTGTTTTATTGCTCTGTTTTCAGTATGTCTGACTGGCTGCAAGCCCTTCGGATATCTGGTCTTGACGATTGCCCAAAATCTGTTTTATGGCCTTGCAAAAGCCGGGGTTAATTTCTATAGTGTGGCTAAGTGGGTAAATGTGGGTAAAAGTGGAGCAAAGGGGAACTAAAGTGGAAGTCAGGGTATGTTTCGGGGTGTAAACCCGATAAATCTTGATGCCAAGGGCCGAATGGCCATACCGGCACGCTACCGTGAGGCAATCTCAGGGTTCTGTGCTGGCCAGCTGGTGGCCACTATCGATACCGAAGACCGTTGTCTGCTGCTTTATCCGCTTTCCGAATGGGAAGAAATCCAGGAAAAGATTGAGTCCCTTCCCAGTTTTAATAAACAGGCCCGCCGTATTCAGCGTTTGCTGATCGGTCATGCGACTGATCTTGAAATGGACGGTAATGGCCGTCTGCTGCTACCGGCGCCGTTACGTGATTACGCTGAACTGGAAAAGAAAATCATTCTGTTAGGGCAGGGGAATAAGTTCGAGATCTGGAGTGAAGATCGCTGGAACAGTACCCGGGATGACTACCTGAATGATGATGACGGCAGTATGGAACTGCCGGACGATTTACAGAATTTATCGCTTTAAGCCTTCAGGGCTGATTTAAACCATTAGGGGCCGTGCACATGAGTGCAGAATTTCAACACATTACAGTATTGCTGAATGAAGCTGTCGACACTCTGGTTGGTGACGGAGACGGTTTCTATATTGACGGCACCTTTGGACGGGGCGGGCATTCGGCACTGGTGCTTGAACGGCTGACGCCGCAGGGCAGGTTGCTGGCGATAGATAAAGATCCTGAAGCAATTGCCTGTGCAGAACAGCGATTTGCAACAGAACCGCGCTTCGATATCGAGCGCGGTTCTTTCGCTCAGCTACAGGAGTTTGTTGAAGCCCGGGGATTATCCGGTCAGCTGGACGGCGTATTGCTGGATCTGGGGGTGTCTTCTCCGCAGCTGGATGACCCGAGCCGTGGTTTCAGCTTTATGGCGGATGGCCCGCTGGATATGCGGATGAATCCGGATGTCGGTGAGAGCGCGGCTGAATGGCTGAGCCATGCAACTGAAGCTGAAATTGCCGATGTGCTTTATACCTACGGTGAAGAACGTCATGGTCGCCGGATGGCACGTGCGATTCTTGCCGCTCAGGCTGAAGAACCGATTACCACGACCGGCCGTCTGGCCAAAATCATTGCTGAAGCGAATCCTTCCTGGGAGAAGGGAAAGAATCCCGCAACCCGGGCATTTCAGGGAATCCGTATTTATATCAACCGTGAGCTTGAAGATCTGGAAACCTGTCTGGAGCAGGCGCTGGAAATGCTTAAGGTTGGCGGTCGTCTGGTGGTGATCAGCTTCCATTCGCTTGAAGACCGGATTGTGAAGCGTTTTATCCGTCACCATGTGAAAGGTGATGAGCATTTACCGCCGGGAATCCCTTTCACAGATGACATGCTGAATAAACGCCTGAAAGCCGTTACTAAAGCGGTGAAGGCAAGCCGTAAAGAAGTTGATGATAACCCGCGTTCACGCAGTGCTGTTATGCGTGCGGCGGTGAAACTGAAGTGAAAGTGAGCTGGCCTGCCTGGCTGCAGTTAGGGTTGCAGCAGCGCATGAAGCGGAGGGTGAAGATGTTCGCCCTGCAGTGATGCTGAAGGCCAGCGATCTGTATGTGAAAGCGGTCGTATTGCTGGTGCTGGTGAGCAGCATTGTGGTATCGGCGCTGGTGGTGATTTACACCGCTTATCAGTACCGGCTCAATTTTAATCACCAGCAACAGTTAGTACAGCAGTGGGATGAGTTGCAGGTGGAGTGGGGGCAGTTATTGCTCGAACAGGGTGCGTTGGCTGCGAACAGCCGGGTTGAAAATCTGGCAACCAAAAACTGGCAATGCAGATACCCGCAAGAATAGAGGTTATACGTGATGAGCGCTAAAACCGTAGCGGACAGTCAGGATAAGCAGGAGGCATCTCAGGATGTCGCCGGCATCCAGACGCGTGCGGCACGGGGATGGCGTTTGTGGCTGGTTTTGCTGCTGTTATTACTGATCGCAGGTTTTATTGTCGGCAAGATGGTTTCGCTGAATGTGCAGGACCAGGCTTTTTACAGAAGCAGGGGATTCCCGGTGCTGCGCACGACGGCAATACCGGCACACCGTGGCGTTATTACCGATCGTAATGGTGAGCCGTTGTCAGTCAGTGCGCCGGTTGCCACTGTTTGGGTCAACCCGAAAGAGTTTGAAGCAGAGAATCCTGCAGTGGGTAAGCTTGCCGGCCTGCTTGGATTTAAGCCGGATGAAGTGAAGGAAAAATTGCCCGGTACCGGAACAAACAGTTTTTGTATCTGAAGCGGCAGATTACACCGGATCTTGCTGAAAGTGTTGAGGCACTACGCATTAAAGGGCTGCACGTAGACCGGGAGTATAAACGTTACTATCCGGCTTCTGAAGTGACTGCCCACCTGGTGGGTTTTACTAATTTAGACGGCGTGGGTCAGGAAGGGCTTGAACTGGCATTTGAAGACTGGCTTAAAGGCGTGCCGGGTAAAAGCTGGTTATGCGGGACCTTCTGGGGCGGACTATTAAGCATATCCGTCAGGTTGAGGATGTTGTGCAGGGTAAAGACCTGCAGCTGAGTATCGATTTACGCCTGCAGTATCTGGCTTACCGTGAACTGAAAGCGGCAGTGAGTGCGCATAAAGCGGATTCCGGTGCACTGGTGATGCTGGATGCTAATACAGGTGAGGTTCTGGCAATGGTGAATCAGCCGTCATTCAACCCGAATGACCGCTCGAACCTGATTCCGGCCATGCTCCGTAACCGGGCGATTACCGATATTTTCGAGCCAGGTTCAACCATGAAGCCCCTGACGGTTGCCGCAGCGCTGATGAGCGGTCAGTACACCACTGACAGTGTGGTAGATACCGCGCCGGGTTTTATCCGGGTAAGAGGTCGTACCATCAGGGATCACCGTAATTATGGTGAGCTGGATATGACCAAGATCATAACTAAATCCAGCAATGTGGGCGTGACTAAGCTGGCGCTGAGTATGCATGAAGATGCTGTTCGGAATGTGTTTTACAACCTTGGTCTGGGGCAATCCACCAACAGTGGGTTTCCAGGGGAACAGACCGGGGTTTTACCTTACGTAGAGAAGAAGCGTGTGGTTGAACGGGCCACCATGTCATATGGCTACGGTTTATCAGCCACGCCTTTGCAGGTTGCGCAGGCGTATCTGCCGTTTGCCAATAAAGGTGTTATGCCAACGGTCTCTTTACTGAAAATTGATAAGCCGGACAGTACGGTACGGGTGATGCCTGAAGACATTGCGGACACTGTTCTTGGCATGATGGAAACGGTAACAAACAAGGGCGGCACCGGTACTCAGGCGGCGGTTGACGGCTACCGGGTGGCCGGTAAAACCGGAACAGCCCATAAGGCTGCCAGTGGCGGTTACAAGGAAGATCAGTATATTTCGGTATTTGCAGGCATCGCACCGGTCAGTGATCCGCGGATTATTACAGTGGTTATGATTGATAACCCTAAAGGGCAGGAGTATTACGGTGGCGAGGTTGCTGCTCCCGTCTTTGCCCGGGTTGTGGGTGGCGCGCTGCGTAGTTTGAATGTTGCTCCGGATAAGTTAGCCGAGGGCGAGACCCAGGTGGTAATGAAATGACAGGTTTGGGAACGGGGAAACAACTAGCTGATCTGTTGGCAGTAGGGGCTGCCGGCAATCAGTTAGCCCCACTTATTAATAGCGATGATCTGAATGATGTGCAGATCAGTGCTTTGACGCTGGATAGTCGTACCGTAAAGCCGGGCATGTTGTTTATTGCCCGCTCCGGCGTTGCCCACCGTGGCTGTGATTTTATTCTTGATGCGCAGGCTAAAGGTGCAGCGGCTGTGGTTGTGTCTGCCACCGACTGGCAGGCAGGGTTCGCGGGGCAGGAACAGGTTACCGTTCCTGTCATTCAGGCAGATAATATTGATGCCGCAACCGGTGCGCTAGCTGCGGCATTTTATGGTCAGCCAGGTGAGCATTTAAAAGTTATTGGTGTGACCGGTACAAATGGTAAAACATCCTGTGCCCATTATATTGCGCAGGGGATGAATGCCTTAGGAGAAAAGACTGCTCTGATCGGCACTGTTGGCAATGGTTTGCTCGATGATTTAGCGCCTGCCACACATACCACGCCGGATGCGATCAGCCTGCATGCTTTACTGGCCGGGTTTGTTGCCGCCGGTGCGACTGCGGTCGTGATGGAAGTATCCAGTCATGCGCTTGATCAGCAACGGGTTGCAGGGCTGTCGTTTGATGTGGCGGCGTTTACAAACTTATCCCGCGATCATCTGGATTATCACGGTGATATGCAGGGGTATTTTACTGCTAAAGCCCGGTTGTTTACTGAACTGAATGTGCCTGCTCAGGTCATTAATCTGGATGATGATTATGGTCGTCAGCTGAAGGCACTGGCCAAAGGGAAGTCAGTCACCACCTTTGGTGAAAGTTCTGATGCTGCAGTGATTGCTTCCGATGTTGTACTCAGCAGTCACGGGATTGCTGCCGAGCTCAAAACACCCTGGGGCGACGTATCGGTTAAATCACCACTGTTGGGGCGGTTTAATCTCAGTAACCTGTTATTGACCATTGGGGTACTGGGTGAGCTGAACTTTACTGCCAGTCAGATAGAAACCGCTGTAGCCGGTATTTATGCTGTGCCGGGCCGGATGCAAGCGGTACAGAATGAGCAACCACTGGTGCTGGTAGATTATGCCCATACGCCGGATGCACTGGAAAAAGCATTGCAGGCGGTTGTGGATTACTGCCGGGGAGATCTGGTGTGTGTGTTTGGCTGTGGCGGTGACCGGGATAACGGTAAGCGGCCGCAGATGGCAAAAGTGGCTGAATCACTTGCGGATAAACTGGTGGTTACCAGTGATAACCCGCGTACAGAAGAGCCGGAAAGTATTATCGATATGGTCGTTGCCGGTTTGCAGCCGGAAACAGTCTTTACCCGTATTGCGGATCGCCGGGAGGCAATCGAGCATGCTGTTGCATCCCTTAAGCAGGATGATATTTTGCTGATCGCCGGTAAAGGTCATGAAGATTATCAGGAAGTAAATGGCGTGCGTTTACCTTTTGATGATGTGAAAGTTGCCCGTCACGCACTGAGTCTGAGAGAAACATTATGAATGGCCCTTTTTCACTGGATCAGCTTCAGCAGGCTTTGTGTGCAGAGGTTATTAACGCCGCTGATGTGAAGGTCAGCGGTGTAAGACGGATACCCGCCAGTTACAGGAGGGTGATCTGTTTCTGGCAATAAAGGGGCCTAATTTCGATGCCCACAGCCTGGTTGCTCAGGCAGAAGAAAAAGGTGCTGTGGCACTGGTGGTAGAGCATTCAGTGGATTCTTCTTTACCTCAGCTGATTGTTAAGGACAGCCGTCTGGCACTGGGCGATCTGGGGGCATTTAACCGCAGTTTCTTCTCGGGAAGTGTCTTTGCGATAACTGGCAGCAGTGGGAAAACCACTGTTAAAGAAATGCTCGCGGCTATTAACAGCCAGCGGGGCCAGACTCTGGCGACCCGTGGCAACCTGAATAATGAAATTGGGGTGCCGCTGACACTGTTACGTCTGGGCGCTGAAGATGAGTTTGCCGTGATTGAAATGGGAGCCAGCGGTCCGCACGAGATTAATTACAGTGTCGGCCTGACCAAGCCCCGTGTGGCGCTGCTGAATAATGCACTGGCGGCTCATCTTGAAGGGTTTGGCAGCCTTGAAGGTGTGGTACATGCCAAAGCGGAGATTTTTAACGGATTAGATGCTGACGGCGTTGGCATTATTAACCGGGATGATCCGCATTTTAGCGTCTGGAACAGCATGCTTAAGGAACAGCCTCATCTTTGCTTCGGTTTGCATCCTGAAGCGGATGTAACCGCCACGGATATTACCCGGCAACTGAACGGTTGTTACCGGTTCATGCTGCAGTTTAAAGGTCAGCAGCAGGAAGTTCAGTTAGCGATGCTGGGGCGTCACAACGTTAATAATGCGCTGGCGGCTGCGGCAGCTGCGTTGGCGGATAACTGCCCGCTGGCGGATATTGCTGAAGGTTTGCGTGCCTGTAAAGCGGTTGCCGGGCGGATGTGTCCGATTGAGTCCGACAGCGGTTTACTGATTGATGATACCTATAACGCTAATCCGGGCTCGATGAAAGCGGCGGTGGATGCATTACTGACCTGACCCCTGAGGCATCTTTGAGTGTGCTGGCCCTGGGTGATATGGGAGAGCTGGGACCGGATGAGGTTGAGATTCATGCGGATATCGGCCGTTATGCCGCTCAGGCAGGGGTCGATGTGCTTTATACCTGTGGCCCGTTAGGCGCGCATACTGTTGCGGCTTATCAGGCGGCTGGCGGAAAACAGTCGGCGAATTTTTGCAACACGGGGATGTGGTGCAGGCTATTCAGCAATTAACAACTAACAGGGTGACGCTGGCGAAGGGGTCGCGAAGCGCAAGAATGGAACAGGTCATTAAAGGCCTGCAAGAGAGAGGTTAAATCAATGTTACTCCTTCTAACCGATTGGTTAGCACAACACTTTTCCAGCTTTACCGTATTCAGTTATCTGACGTTACGGGGATTTTGGGAGTACTGACTGCGCTTGCGATTTCTCTGATGCTCGGGCCGTTACTGATCCGCACCCTGAAAATGAAACAGATTGGCCAGTCTGTACGTGATGACGGTCCGCAGTCACATCTGAGCAAAGCCGGCACGCCGACCATGGGTGGTGCACTTATTCTGCTGGCAATTATGATTAGCAGTTTATTGTGGGGTGATCTGACCAACCGTTATGTATGGGTGGTACTGATTGTGACCTTTATATTCGGTGCGGTTGGCTGGGTAGATGATTACCGCATGGTGATTGAGAAAAATTCCCGCGGTCTGCCTGCCCGCTGGAAATATTTCTGGCAGTCGGTTGGTGGTATCGGCGCGGCGGTGTTCCTGTACATGACGGCCAACTCCCCAATTGAAACTCAGCTGATTATCCCGGTATTTAAAGATGTCGCGATCGAGATGGGCATCTTCTATATCGTATTCACCTATTTTGTCATCGTCGGGAGCTCCAATGCAGTAAACCTGACGGATGGTTTGGACGGTCTTGCCATCTTACCGACTGTGCTGGTAGCGGGTGCGCTGGCGATTTTTGCTTATCTGAGCGGCCACGTGCAGTTCGCAAACTACCTGAACATTCCATATCTGCCGGGCTCCGGTGAGCTGATTATTATCTGTGGTTCGATTGTTGGTGCCGGGCTTGGTTTTCTGTGGTTTAACGCATATCCGGCGCAGGTATTCATGGGGATGTGGGCGCGTTGGCACTGGGGCAGCGCTGGGTGTGATTGCCGTAATTGTCCGTCAGGAACTGGTATTGCTGATCATGGGCGGTGTGTTTGTGATCGAAACCGTATCGGTGATCTTGCAGGTGGCTTCATTCAAGCTGACCGGCCGGCGTATTTTCCGTATGGCACCGCTGCATCACCACTTTGAACTTAAGGGCTGGCCTGAACCGCGGGTCATTGTTCGTTTCTGGATCATTACAGTTGTACTGGTACTGATCGGTCTGGCAACACTGAAGATTCGCTGAGAATCAGAGGAATAAATCGCTGTGACGCTGATTGCATCTGATAACCGCCGTATCGTCATCGGGTTAGGACAAACCGGGCTTTCATGCGCTCGGTTTCTGGCTTGTGAAGGGTTGCCGTTTGCGCTGATGGATACCAGAGACGTACCACCGAATCTGGAGGCGATAAAAGCTGAGTTTCCGCAAGCTGAACTGTATTGCGGTCCGCTGAATGCAGATGTGCTTTGTGCGGCGGATGAGTTATTACTGAGCCCGGGAGTAGCAAAGATCAGCCTGCCATTCAGCAGGCGGTTGATGCCGGGGTTAAGTTATCCGGTGATATTGATTTGTTTTGCAGGCAGATCAGTGCGCCTGTGATTGCCATTACCGGTTCAAATGCTAAGAGTACTGTGACCAGTCTGGTTGGTCAGATGGCACAGGATGCCGGTATCGATACCGGAATTGGCGGAAATCTCGGTACCCCCGTACTGGATATGCTGGCTGCAGGTGAGCAGGCGCTGTATGTCCTGGAGTTGTCCAGCTTTCAGCTGGAAACCACACACGACCTGCGTCCGGCTGTTGCGACAGTACTGAATATCAGCCCGGATCATCTGGATCGCTATAACAACGATATGCAGCTGTATTATCAGGCGAAGCACCGGATTTTCCGTGGGGCACAGCAGGTGGTTACAAACCGTGATGATGCCCTGACCAGTCCGTTATTGCCTGAACAGGTTAAGCGTTTCAGTTTTGGACTGGATAAGCCAGATTTGAAAGACTTCGGCGTTATAGAGCAAAACGGTGAAGCATGGCTGGCTAAAGGGCTGCAGGGGCTGATGCCGTTAAGTGCTATGAAGCTGAAGGGTGATCATAACGTTGCCAATGCTTTGGCAGCACTGGCACTTGGCGATGCGGTTGATCTGCCGATGGCCGTTATGCTGAAAACGCTTCAGACCTTTGCCGGGTTACGTCACCGTTGTCAGTGGGTCAGAGAGCTGGATGGTGTCAGCTATTTCAACGATTCGAAGGGGACAAATGTCGGAGCAACGGAAGCTGCCCTGAATGGTTTGGGTGCAACGCTGGAAAATAATCAAAAGATTATTCTGATTGCCGGTGGGCAGGGGAAAGGTGCTGAATTCGGTGCACTGACTGCTCCGTTGGCGAAGCACAGCCGCGCGCTGGTTTTGATTGGTGAAGATGCAGATAAACTGGCTGCCGTTACTGATCTGGATAGTATTTTGCTGACAGTATGTCAGCAGCAGTTAAGCAGGCACAGGCATTAGCAGAGCCAGGGGATATCGTATTGCTCTCTCCTGCCTGTGCCAGCTTTGATATGTTCGCCAGCTTTACCGCCCGCGGTGATGCCTTTGCGATGAGGTGTTGGCGCTGTGAGTATGTTTAGCCGCTTAACCGGACGGGGCGTCGCTGGTGCTTCACAGCCGTTAGTACCTGTGAATCAGGTGTTACCGTTTGATGCCTGGTTGTTGGCGGCGGCACTGAGCCTGATGTTAATTGGTTTTGTGATGATCAGCTCGGCATCAATTGAAGTGGCTTCAGTAAAAATGATAACCCCTTCTTTTATATGATCCGACATGGGATTTTTATTGTGATGGGGCTGACCGGTGCGGTGATTGTATCGAAAATTCCTATGGCAATGTGGCAGCGAAGCGGTCCGTGGTTATTGTTCCTTGGGTTGGCGTTGCTGGTATTGGTATTGCTGATTGGCCGGGAGGTAAACGGCAGTACCCGCTGGATTGGCTTCGGTCCGATTAACCTGCAAGCCTCAGAAATTGCCAAGTTCAGCATGGTGATTTATCTGGCAGGCTATCTGGTACGGCGTTTATCTGAAGTGCGTTCCAGCTGGAAGGGCGTTGCCAAGCCGGCGTTGCCACTGGCGTTTTTGTGTTGTTGCTGATTCTGGAACCGGACTTTGGTGCGGCGGTTGTATTGATGGGCACCGTAATGGGAATGATTTTTCTCGGTGGCATGAAGTTTGGTCAGTTTCTGTTGGTGGTAACCGGGTGTTTATCAGTCATTGCCACATTGGCTGTTGTACAGCCTTATCGGATGCAGCGGTTACAGACATTTCTTGACCCCTGGGCTGATCCTTACGGCAGTGGATATCAGTTAGCGCAGGCTCAGATCGCATTTGGTCGCGGAGACTGGTTTGGAACCGGGCTGGGGAACAGCGTACAGAAGCTGTTTTATCTGCCGGAGGCGCATACGGATTTTGTGTTTTCTGTATTGGCGGAAGAAATGGGCGGTGTTGGTGCACTGTTCGTGGTCGTGCTGTATGTGATTCTGGTGTTACGGATTTTCAGTATCGGACGCCAGGCTGAAAAGCAGGAACAGTTTTTATGAGTTACGTGGCCTATGGCTTTGGCATCATGCTGGCGGCCCAGGCGCTGATTAACATTGGGGTAAATGTTGGTGCGCTACCGACAAAAGGTTTAACGCTGCCATTGCTGAGTTACGGGGCAGTAGTTTGTTGGTATGTGCAGCCATGCTGGCCATGGTGTTACGAATTGATTATGAGTTAAAGATATTGCGGTTAAAGAAAGACAGCGGCGAAGAAGCCACAGCTAAACAGAAGATCAGTAAAAGAAAGCGGCAACTGATGTGTCATCAGAATACGGAAAATCCCCGGAGGCGATGAATGTCGGCAGCGCATAAAACATTATTGGTGATGGCTGGCGGGACAGGCGGTCACGTGTTTCCGGCGCTTGCCTGTGCGGATGTTCTGCGGGAGCAGGGGATAAATGTTGAATGGCTGGGCACGGCTGCGGGTATTGAAGCCCGGTTGTACCGGATGCAGACATAAAACTGCATTGTATTGATGTAACTGGGTTAAGGGGCAAAGGCAAACTGAGCCTGTTACTGGCACCTTTAAATTAATGAAGGCCTGCTATCAGGCATTGAAGGTGTTACGTCGGGTAAAGCCGGACGCTGTGCTGGGTATGGGCGGTTTTGCTTCCGGACCGGGAGGTGCCGCTGCTTATCTGACCGGGGTGCCTGTCATCGTGCATGAGCAGAATGCTGCTGCCGGAATGACGAATAAGCTGCTGTCTAAAGTCGCCAGTGTGGTAATGGAGGCTTTTGGTGGGGCGTTTAACAGTAATCTGAAGACTCAGGTTGTCGGTAACCCGGTAAGAGGAAATATCCTGCAATTACCTGAGCCTGGCGTTCGTTTTGCACAGCGAAGCGGCGCGATACGTTTACTTGTTGTGGGTGGAAGTTTAGGTGCGCAGGCGATTAATACCCTGCTGCCTGAAGTCCTGAAAGATCTGCCGGAATCACAGTTTGAAGTATTGCATCAGGCAGGAAGACGCAACATTGAAGCCACTGAACTGGCTTATGAAACGGCCGGTTTAAACGGTCGGGAAAATATCCGGGTGGTGGACTTTATCGACCGGATGGATGAGGCCTATGGCTGGGCAGATATTGTTTTATGCCGGGCGGGTGCGCTAACCGTCAGTGAACTTAGTATTGCAGGGGCAGCGGCTATTCTTGTGCCATTTCCTCATGCAGTTGATGACCATCAGACCGGTAATGCGCGTTATCTGTCTGAGCAGGGCGCAGCGATTTTAGTGCAGCAGAGAGATCTGGATAAAGCGCGGTTAAAGACACTGCTGACAGATGAACTGTCGCAGCGGGATAAATTATTAGAGATGGCGCAGGCGGCCAAAGCTTGGGTCGGCCTGAGGCAACTGAAATTGTTGCCAATGCATGCCTGGAGGAAATGAAATAATGACACAGTCAACAGTGACAAGACACGATGTACCTGAAATGCGCCGGATCCGGCGGATACATTTTGTCGGTATCGGCGGCGTGGGTATGTGCGGCATTGCCGAAGTCTTGCTGAACCAGGGATATCAGATCAGTGGTTCAGATATTAAAGTGTCTGCCACGACTGAGCATCTGGCCTCAATGGGCGCTGAAATTTTCATTGGCCACAGTGAAGACAATATTACCGCCGCCAATGTTGTGGTTACTTCTACTGCTGTAAACGAAGAAAACCCTGAAGTTAAGGCAGCACGTGAACGCCGTATACCGGTCGTGCGCCGGGCAGAAATGCTGGCGGAGCTGATGCGTTACCGTCACGGTGTTGCGGTGGCTGGCACTCACGGTAAGACTACGACCACGAGCCTGATTGCTTCGGTAATGGCCGAAGGCAAGCTTGATCCGACTTTTGTCATCGGTGGCCGGCTGAACAGTGCCGGTACCAACGCCAAGCTGGGGGAGCCGTTATCTGGTCGCAGAAGCCGATGAAAGTGATGCTTCCTTCCTGCACCTTCAGCCTATGGTGGCGATTGTTACTAATATAGATGCCGACCATATGGATACCTATGGTGGTGATTTCGGCAAGCTGAAAAACCTTTGTGGATTTTTGCACAACCTGCCTTTCTACGGGCTGGCGGTACTTTGCAATGATGATCCAGTTGTCCGGGAGATTATGCCGGAAATCGGCCGCCCGATGGTGACATATGGTATTGAGGAAGGTGCAGATTATCGCGCGGTCAATATCAGCCAGCACGGTATGCATACGCACTTTACAGTCACCCGTCCGGATGGTCGTCCTGATCTGCAGGTGACTCTGAATATGCCGGGGTACCACAATGTCTTGAATGCCCTGGCAACCATTGCAGTGGCCAGTGATGAAGGCATTGACGATGCGGCTATCAGTAAGGCGCTGGAAAATTTCCAGGGCGTCGGACGCCGTTTTCAGGTATTGGGTGATATTCCGGTTGAAGGCGGTGACGTTATGCTGGTAGATGATTATGGTCACCACCCACGTGAGGTTCAGGCAACGGTTAAAGCAGTTAAAGATGGCTGGCCAGATCGCCGTCTGGTCATGATTAACCAGCCACACCGGTACAGCCGTACCCGTGATCTGTATGAAGACTTTGTTCAGGTCTTGTCTGATGTTGATGTGTTGTTATTGATGGAGGTCTACGCTGCCGGCGAGGAGCCGGTTGCAGGGGCAGACAGCCGTAGTCTTTGCCGCAGTATTCGTCAGCGGGGCAGCATTGATCCGGTGTTTGTTGAGTCACTGGATGCCGTGCCTGAAATTCTTAAAAACCTGTTGCAACCGGGTGATTTATTACTGACTCAGGGAGCCGGTGATATCACAGCGCTGGCACACCGGTTAGCCTCACTTGATCTGAGCACCGCACAGGAGAGTTGATATGGCTGAATATCGTATTGATGCGCAGTTACAGGACCGTTTTGGTCGGGTTGCTGTTATTTATGGCGGGAACTCGGCAGAGCGTTCGGTATCGCTGAAGAGCGGAGCAGAGGTACTGAAAGCGCTGCAGAGTGCCGGTGTGAACGCGTTCGGTCTGGATTTATGCGGTGACGGCGAAAACCTGGTTGATGGTTTATCACCGGTCCAGCAGTTAATGGATGCGGACTTTGATCGGGCATTTCTGATTCTGCACGGCCGTGGCGGTGAAGATGGCACCCTGCAGGGGCTGCTGGAGATTATGGGTAAGCCCTATACCGGCAGCGGTGTAATGGCATCCTCTCTGGGGATGGATAAGGTGAAGTGCAAGCAAATCTGGCAGGGTGCTGGCATGCCTACTCCTGCTTATGAGTTGCTGACTGCTGGCAGTGATTTTTCTGCTGTGGCTGAGCGCCTTAGCTTTCCGGTCATCGTTAAACCTGCTCACGAAGGCTCCAGTATCGGCATGAGTAAAGTTACGGACATTACAGGGCTGGAAACAGCTTACGCTGAGGCGGCCAAATATGACCGGGCAGTATTGGCTGAACAGTGGATCGAAGGGCCTGAGTTTACTGTTACGGTAATCAACGGTGAGGCGTTGCCGGTTATCCGGCTGGAAACACCGAATGATTTTTATGATTTCGAAGCTAAGTATCAGTCTGATGACACGCAGTATCATTTTGATAACGAGCTGAGTAATGCTGAGGTAGCTGAACTTCAGGCTCTGGCAGTGAATGCGTTCAATATGGTGGGCTGTAAAGACTGGGGGCGGGTCGATGTGATGCAGCTACCCGGTGTTGGATTCCAATTGTTGGAAGTGAATACGCTGCCGGGGATGACTGATCATAGTCTGGTGCCGATGGCGGGCCGTAAAGCCGGTATCAGCTTTGAAGAGCTGGTGGTTAAGATCTTGCGGGGAACATTGTAAGTATGACGGCTACAGAACAGCAGGATATCGCCAGCCAGGCACCCAGAGGGGCGTCACGCACCCGGGTTAAGGCTGAGCCTGAGTCTGTGGCTGCTGAAAAGCATACCTGGCGTTTCTCTGTATCCTGGCAAACTGACTGGTGGTTAAAGCCTGTTACTTTGCTGACTGCGGTGCTGGTGTTTGTTGCTTTGGCCGGGAGTGCGACAGATAAGTTGTATGTCTGGCTTGATCAGCCGGTGACGCATCTGACCGTCAAAGGTCAGACACGCTTTCTGGATAAAACGGATTTGGCGAATAAAGTCTGGCGGCCGTAAACGGCGGTCTGATGTCGGCGGATATAGATCGGGTTAAAGCTGAAGCGCAGGCGCATCCCTGGGTATATCAGGTCAATGTGGAGCGTCAGTGGCCGGCAAGTCTGGTACTTGAAGTAAAGGAAGAAGTACCGGTGGCGCGCTGGGGAGGCAATGGCCTGCTGAACCATGAAGGGGATATTTTCTGGCCGGAAGGCTCAGATGAGTACCAGCAGTTACCTCTGCTTGAAGGCCCTTCCAGTAATACTGCTCAAATGATGGCGCAGTATTACGAATTGAGCCAGCGCTTGCGGCATTTGTCGTTACAGGTGGATTCTTTGCAGATGGAAGCGCGGGGAGCCTGGTCACTGAAACTGAAAAACGGTGTGACTCTGGTGCTCGGACGTGAAGATTTAGTAGGCAGGCTGGAGCGGTTTGTCAGCCTGTATCAGTTGAGATTAAAGGATGATGTTGAGGCTGGTCGAATCGACCGAATCGACGTTCGCTATGAAAATGGTGTGGCAGTTAAATGGCGGCCACATCCGGAAAACACTGCTGATTTAGGTTAAAGCAGATTAGAGACAAGTGGGTAGGTAGTTCGTGAATGAGCCTGGAAATAATATGATTGTCGCCCTGGATATCGGTACGTCCAAGGTGGTCTGTCTGGTTGCAGAAATCAGTCCTGATGGAGGGATTGATATTGTTGGTATTGGCTCGCATGTATCCCGCGGTCTGAAACGTGGTGTTGTTGTAAATATAGAGTCGACAGTGCAGTCCATTCAGCGTGCAGTTGAAGAAGCTGAGCTAATGGCTGGCTGTAAAATTCACTCGGTCACAGTGGGTGTGGCGGGAAGCCATATTAAGAGTATGAACTCCCATGGCATCGTTGCTGTACGTGACCGGGAAGTGATGGATTATGATCTTGAGCGGGTGCTGGATGCTGCTCAGGCGGTGGCAATTCCTGCAGATGAAAAGATTCTGCATATCCTGCCTCAGGAGTATGTGATTGATAATCAGGAAGGTATTCGTGAGCCGCTGGGTATGTCAGGAGTGCGCCTGGAAGCCAAGGTGCATCTGGTAACCGGTGCCGTGAATGCGGTGCAAAATATTGAGAAGTGTGTTCAGCGCTGCGGCCTGGAAGTTGATAACAGTGTGCTGGAGCAGTTGGCTTCCAGCTATTCGGTTCTTACTGAAGACGAGAAAGAGCTCGGTGTCTGTATGGTGGATATGGGCGGAGGTACGACTGATATTGCTGTGTTTACTGCCGGTGCTATCCGTCATACAGCTGTTATTCCGATTGCCGGTGATCAGGTTACCAATGATATTGCCATGGCATTACGGACGCCGACGCAGCATGCGGAAGACGTAAAGAAGAAATATGCCTGCTGTCTGGCTCAGTTAACCGGTCCGGAAGAAATGATCAAGGTTGCGAGTGTGGGAGATCGTCCGGCACGGGATTTATCCCGTCAGGCGCTCGCTGAGGTAGTAGAGCCGCGATATGACGAGTTGTTTACTCTGATTCAGGCGGAGCTGCGCCGTAGCGGTTTTGAAGACATGATCGCTGCCGGCATTGTACTTACCGGTGGGACAGCCAAGATGGAAGGTGCTGTAGAGCTTGCTGAAGAAGTGTTCCATATGCCGGTTCGTCTGGCATTGCCGAAGGGGTACGGGGCATGGAAGATATTCTTGCCAGCCCGATTTATGCCACAGGTATCGGGTTGTTACAGCATGCTCAGCGGGAGTTACCTGCGGGTGCTGCGCAACACAGTTTTAAAGCAGAGCATCCTGTTAGCGAGCCACGTGAACCTGCAGAGCCGCTGCTTAACCGTATGAAAGCATGGTTTGCGAGAAATTTTTAAGTGTTTGTTTGGTAATTACAGGCACTGCCCCGTAGGGGCAAAACGAAATTATAAGATACAAAGAGTTTACAGAAGCCGGTGTGGGTCAGGCACTGAATCTGGAGGAAAGGGATATGTTTGAATTAGTAAATGATCTCGCGCAGAACGCGGTGATTAAAGTAGTAGGCGTTGGCGGCGGTGGCGGTAACGCGGTTCAGCATATGGTATCAACAGATGTTGATGGGGTTGATTTCATTTGTGCGAATACCGATGCACAGGCACTGGACCGTATGCAGGCGAAAACCCTGTTGCAGATCGGTGCGCAAATGACGAAAGGCCTGGGGCCGGCGCGGATCCGAATATTGGCCGTAAAGCAGCGGTTGATGACCGTGAAAAATTGCAGAGATGCTGCACGGTGCGGATATGGTATTCATTACTGCAGGCATGGGCGGAGGCACAGGTACAGGCGCTGCGCCAATTGTTGCAGAAGTGGCAAAAGAGCTGGGTATTCTGACGGTTGCTGTGGTCACTAAGCCGTTCCCGTTCGAAGGCAAGAAGCGGGTTCAGTATGCCGAAGACGGTATCCGTGAATTACGGGAAAATGTTGATTCACTGATAATCGTACCGAATGAAAAGCTGATGCAGGCTCTGGGACGCCAGTGCACACTGATCAATGCTTTCAATGCCGCTAATGATGTACTGAAAGGTGCGGTGCAGGGGATTGCCGATCTGATTATCCGTCCGGGTATGATCAACGTCGACTTTGCGGACGTGCGTACTGTGATGTCTGAAATGGGGACGGCCATGATGGGGTCCGGTACTGCCCGCGGAGAAAACCGGGGTACGGAGGCGGCGAACGCGGCGATCAGCAGCCCGCTGCTGGAAGATATCGACCTGCACGGCGCGCGGGGTATCCTGGTTAATATTACCGCTGGTCCTGACTTGGGACTGGGGAGTTTTCAGAAGTCGGTCAGGTGGTAGAAGAAATTGCTTCTGAGCAGGCAACTGTTGTAATTGGTACGGTAATCGATCCGACTCTTGAGGATGAAATCAAGGTTACGGTTGTTGCTACGGGTATTGATGGTGGCAGCGCTGCTGAAGAAACCGTGAAGGTTGTCAGCCAGAACCGAAAGCCGGATGGCAGCCTTGATCTGAAGCAACTGGAAATGCCTGCAGTACTGCGCCGTAAGGGAGAAGATTTACGGGCAGAAAATAATTTAGAGGCTGCGGAACTATCCGCACCAGCTGTGTCCAAAGAAAGTGATGGAGAGACCGATAGCGAATATCTTGATATTCCTACGTTTTTACGCCGTCAGGCAGATTAAACAGACAGCTCTGTACTGCAGATTTGATCAGGATTGACGGCGAAAAATGCGCTGTAACCGGGATTGCTGTATTGCAGCAAGTTTTGTTACAATGTCGGGTTAATATGCGACTCAAAATTTGGCAGAGAATATGATCGGACAACGCACGCTAAGAAACAGTATTAAAGCTACCGGAGTGGGGCTGCACACAGGACAGAAAGTTTACCTGACGCTGAAGCCTGCGCCGGTTAATACGGGCATTGTGTTTCGTCGGGTTGATATCGAACCTGCGGTAGAAATTCAGGCCAGTGCGAATAACGTAGGCGATACAACGCTGTCTACGAATCTGCAGAAAGGAGACGTACGTGTTTCTACGGTTGAGCATTTGTTGTCTGCGATGGCGGGTCTGGGGATTGATAATGCCTATGTTGAGCTGAGTGCTGAAGAAGTGCCGATTATGGATGGCAGCGCTGCGCCGTTTGTTTTCCTGATTCAGTCTGCCGGTATTGAAGAACAGAGTGAGCCAAAGCAGTTTATCCGTATTAAACAGGAAGTATCTGTTTCTATGGATGACAAGGTTGCAACCTTTAAGCCTTTTGATGGCTTTAAAGTAGGCTTCACAATTGATTTTGATCATCCTGCGTTTGCCGGTCGCAATATGGAAGCCAGCCTTGATTTCTCAAGTACCTCTTTGTTAAAGAAGTAAGTCGCGCACGTACTTTTGGTTTTATGCGTGATATTGAGTACCTTCGTGCACAGAATCTGGCGCTGGGTGGCAGCATGGATAACGCTATTGTTGTGGATGATTACCGCATCCTTAACGAAGATGGTCTGCGTTATGATGATGAGTTTGTGAAGCACAAGGTTCTCGATGCGGTAGGTGATCTGTACCTGCTGGGTAAGAGCCTGATCGGTGAATTCCATGGCTTTAAGTCCGGACATTATTTAAACAACCTGCTGTTACGTAAGTTGCTGGAAAATGAAGAAGCTTGGGAAGTGGTTACTTTTGAAGATCAGGACTCAGCGGTGCCAATTTCATACCTGAAGCCTATTCTGGCATAAGGTAAAATTGCCTGCGGGCAGCACAAAATATTGATTAAAACCGGGTTTAGGCCCGGTTTTTATGTCTTTGAAAATATTCACGGTTGAGATTCAACTTATTGCCCCAATAGAGGTAGAATGCTTGGCCAATAATAGTTTAGAACAGCGGCATAGGTTTCAGCCGCTCACGTGTCTCAAGGGTTAAAAGTCACATTATGCTCACCTCGATGTTAAAGAAAGTTTTTGGTAGTAAGAATGATCGTGAACTCAAGCGGATGGGAAAGATCGTTAAACAGATCAATGCCCTTGAAGCTGACCTTGAGTCTCTCAGTGATGAACAGCTGAAGCTGAAGACTGAAGAATTCAAACAAAGACTGTCTGAAGGACAGTCGCTTGAACAGATTCTCCCTGAAGCGTTCGCAACAGTCCGTGAAGCGTCTAAGCGTGTGATGGGAATGCGTCACTTTGACGTGCAGTTTATCGGTGGTATTACCCTGCACGAAGGCAAGGTTGCAGAGATGCGTACCGGTGAAGGTAAAACCCTGGTAGCAACTGCACCTGTTTATCTGCGGGCTCTACAGGTAAAGGCGTTCATGTTGTAACGGTAAACGATTATCTGGCCAGCCGTGATGCCGAGTGGATGCGTCCGCTATATGAATCGCTGGGCTTGAGTGTCGGTGTGATTCTGTCTGGCCAGGACCCTGAAAGTAAGCGTGCAGCCTATCAGGCGGATATCACCTACGGTACGAACAATGAGTTTGGTTTTGATTACCTGCGCGACAACATGGCGTTCAGCGTAGAAGAGAAAGTACAGCGAGACTTCCATTACGCCGTTGTGGATGAAGTTGACTCCATTCTTATCGATGAAGCCCGTACCCCACTGATCATTTCAGGTCCGGCTGAAGACAGTTCTGAGCTTTACCGCCAGATGAATACGCTGATTCCGGGCTTACGCCGTTTTGAAGGTGAGATTGATCCAAAGAGTGAAGAAGAAGTTGACGGTGACTTTGCTGTTGATGAGAAGAACAAGAGTGTTGAACTGACTGAACAGGGTCACCAGAAGATTGAAGAAGTTCTGGTTGAAAAAGGCATTCTGGGCGAAGGTGAGAGCCTGTACGCCCCACATAACCTAAGCCTGTTACACCACGTGCTGGCTGCTCTTCGTGCGCACAACCTTTTCCAGCGGGATATTGATTATATTGTTCAGGATGGTCAGGTGGTCATCGTTGATGAGCATACCGGCCGGATCATGCCTGGCCGTCGCTGGTCTGAGGGTTTGCACCAGGCAGTTGAAGCAAAAGAAGGTGTACACATTAATCAGGAAAGTCAGACTCTGGCTTCTACTACTTTCCAGAACTATTTTCGCCTGTATGAAACCCTGGCCGGTATGACCGGTACAGCGGATACAGAAGCATTCGAATTACGTCAGATTTATGCGTTGGATGTTGTGGTTATTCCGACCAACGTACCGGTTGCTCGAATTGATTATAACGATCTGGTATTCCTGACAGTGGCGGAAAAGTACGAAGCCATTGTGAAGGAAATTGAAGAGTGTGTGAAACAGGAGCGTCCGGTACTGGTCGGTACAGCGTCAGTTGAATCTTCAGAACTGATTTCTGCCTTCCTGACTAAGAAGAATGTGCCACATAATGTTCTGAACGCTAAGAATCATGGTCGCGAGGCGGGTATTATCGCTGAAGCGGGTCGCCCAAGTGCGATTACCATCGCAACCAACATGGCGGGCCGTGGTACGGATATTGTATTGGGCGGTAAGCTCGATGCAGCACTTGCCAAGCTGGAAAACCCTTCTGAAGAAGAAATCGCTAAAGAAACGGCAGAATGGCAGCAGCGCCATGATGCGGTGCTGGCCGCCGGTGGTTTGCATATTATCGGTACTGAACGTCATGAGTCTCGCCGAATTGATAATCAGCTGCGTGGTCGTGCGGGTCGTCAGGGTGATAACGGTTCTTCCCGTTTCTTCCTGTCTCTCGAAGATGACCTGATGCGTATCTTTGCTTCTGAGCGGGTACGTCAGTTCATGCAGGCGCTGGGGATGGAAAAAGGTGAAGCTATCGAACATAAGATGGTTTCCAATGCGATTGAAAAAGCGCAGCGCAAAGTAGAAGGCCGTAACTACGATATTCGTAAACAGCTGCTTGAATACGATGATGTTGCCAATGATCAGCGTCGTGCGGTGTATGAGCAGCGTAATGAGCTGATGGCCAGCAGCGATGTATCTGAAACTGTAACAGCCGTTCGCAGCGAAGTGATTAATAAAGGTATCGATAACTTTATTGCACCTCAGAGCCTGGATGAGCAGTGGGATATTCCGGGACTGGAAAAACATCTTGAAAGTGAATTTGGTCTGCAGTTGCCGGTTCAGCAGTGGCTGGATACAGATGATTCGTTGCATGAAGAGTCCCTGCGTACCAAAATCGAACAGCAAATTGTTGAAGACTACCAGGCGAAGGAAGCTATGGTGGGGCTGGACAATATGCGTACCTTTGAGAAGCAGGTTATGCTGCAGGTGCTGGACACTTTATGGAAAGAGCACCTTCAGGCAATGGATCTTCTGCGTCAGGGTATTCATCTGCGGGGTTATGCACAAAGAACCCTAAGCAGGAATACAAGCGTGAATCCTTTATCCTGTTTGAGCAGTTGCTGGAAAATATTAAGACTGACGTCGTGAAGATTCTGAGTAACGTACAGATTCGCCAGCCTGAAGAAATTGAAGCGATGGAGCGTCAGCGACGTGAGCAGGCTGAACGTCAGAAAATGGATTTTAAGCATGATGCAGAATCAGCTATGGGTAATGGCGCTGACGGTGAAGCTACTGCTGAACCTGTTGCTGAAACCTTTGTGCGTGATGAAAAAGGTTGGCCGTAATGAGCCTTGTCCGTGCGGTTCCGGTAAGAAATATAAGCAGTGTCACGGTAAATTAAACTGATGATACATTTCGGAGCTTCCTGAATCAGGAAGCTTCGGTAAAACATTTTAACTTAAGAAAGCAGCCTGGCTGCTTTCTTTTGTTGGAGGATATGAAAATGGCAGTAGGTAGCGGTGTAATCCCTGAGCTTCATCCGGTTGCAGGTATTCGTGTAGGTACGACTTCAGCGGGTGTGAAAACGCCGGGCCGCCCTGATCTGGTACTTATGGAGCTGGGTGAGCAGGCAACAGTTGCCGGGGTTTTCACTCTTAATCAGTTCTGTGCAGCACCGGTGCGTATCTGTAAAGCAAATCTGCAGTCAGATAAGCCACGTTATCTGGTTATCAATACCGGCAATGCAAATGCGGGTACCGGTAAAGAAGGCCATGAAGATGCGCTGACGTGCTGTCAGGCGGTGGCTGATCATGCTGGTGTAAAGCTGGAAGAAGTCTTGCCGTTTTCTACCGGTGTTATCGGAGAGAAATTACCGGTTGAGCGTATTACTTCAGCGGTGCCTGCTGCGTTCGATGCGCTTTCAGATAATGGCTGGCTGGATGCCGCCAGTGGTATTATGACCACGGATACCCGTCCTAAGGCTTATTCGACTCAGTTTGAGTATCAGGGGCAAACTATTACTTTTAGCGGAATTTCTAAAGGTGCTGGCATGATTAAGCCAAATATGGCGACGATGCTCGCGTATGTGGCGACAGATGCCGCAGTGGATGCTGAACTGTTACAGCAGATGCTAAAGCGTTCTGCTGATAAGAGCTTTAACCGGGTAACCATTGATGGTGATACCTCTACTAATGACTCTTGTATGTTGATTGCAACCGGTGCCAGTGGGCTGAACGTTACCGAAACTGATGCTGAACTGTTTGCTGTCTTTAATAATGCCCTTGATGACATTATGTTGCAGCTGGCCCAGGCGATTGTGCGCGATGGTGAAGGTGCAACTAAATTTATTACCGTTTCAGTTGAACAGGCAGGCAGTTCAGAAGAAGCCTTACTGGCAGCTTATGCGGTTTCACATTCACCATTGGTAAAAACGGCGCTGTTTGCAAGCGATCCTAACTGGGGGCGGATTCTGGCGGCTGTCGGTTATGCGGGTATTGAGAGTCTAGATGTTGATGCCCTTCAGATCTATCTGGGTGATGTCTGTATTGTTGAAGATGGTGGACGTGCTGCCAGCTATACAGAAGAAGCTGGTCAGGCGGTAATGAATGAAGAAGAAATCACCATTCGTATCGTGCTAAACCGTGGCGACGTGTCGGAGACTGTATGGACCACAGATCTGAGTAAAGAATACGTGTCTATTAATGCCGATTACCGCTCCTGAGCAGGACTGTTACCGATGCCTGAACTGATTCACGTTGCTGCGGCTGCTATCTTTAATCCGCAAGGGAAGGTGTTGCTTGCTCTGCGCAGTAAAAACAGCACCAAGGGGCTTGTGGGAGTTTCCCGGCGGAAAAGTAGAATCGGGTGAGTCTGTGCGTGATGCGCTCGCCAGAGAATTGGAAGAGGAGTTGGGTATCCGGATTGATCAGGCATCTACCCGACCACTGATCCAAGTGCCTTATCATTATCTTGATAAGTCTGTGTTGCTGGACGTGTTCAAGGTATCCGGTTTCTCCGGTGTACCTCATGGCGCTGAAGGGCAGCCACTGGAGTGGGCAGATATTACGGATTTGGATAGTTATGACTTCCCTGCTGCAAATACTCCAATTGTTAATGCGCTGTTATTACCGGAGAAAATAGCCATAACAGGGACTGCAGAAAGTAATGCCCAGTATATTGAGAAATCTTCCAGAGCTCTCAATAAAGGTGCTCAGTGGCTGATGTTACGGGCGCATGGGCTGGAGTCTGCTGAAAGGGTGGAGCTGGCCAGAACTCTGATGGACCGTGAAGGAGCTGATTTATGCCTGAACGGAAGCGTTGAGGAGGCTAATTTAGCAGGCGTTGACGCGTTGCACCTTACATCTTCCAAGCTGATGGAGATGCAGGATCGCTCTGTGTTTAAAGGTCGCTGGTTAAGTGCCTCCTGCCATAATGAAGAGCAGTTACAAAAAGCAGTGGCGTTAGGGCTGGATTTTGTTACTCTTTCGCCGGTTAACCCGACTGCAACGCACCCGGATCAGGAAGGAATCGGCTGGGATGTGTTTTCTCAGCTGGCGAATGCGTATCCGTTACCGGTTTATGCGCTGGGCGGCATGACTGCAGAAAATCTGGAGACATGCTGGGAGCGTGGTGGTCAGGAATCTGTGCAATCCGGGAGTTTTGGTAATATAAGGAGCTCATGCAGAGCTCCTCATCAGGTGAGGCAGGCAGTTTTCAGTGTAAGCGTGGTTTAGCTTCGTCGATCCGGCTTTCAGGATCTTCGAAGCTGCTACTGTAATCATCCAGTTCCGGTTCGCTGGCAATCTGATATTCTTCGCTGGCCCAGGCACCTAAATCCAGTGTCCTGCATCTTTTACTACAGAATGGCCTGAACAGGTTATCGGTGTTCCATTCGCTTTTCTTGCCACACTGAGGGCAATCGACTATTGGTTTGCTCATTATCTGATCTCAGTACTTTTATGCGTGTTGGCTTGCTGAATAAATAGTTCATGGAGGCGCTCTACTTGTGCGTCCAGCGCTGTTTGTGGCCCACTATTATCAATAATGTGGCTGGCTTTGTCTAAGCGTTCATGTCGGGACATCTGAGCGGCGATGATTTTTCGGATTTGCTCAGCAGAGTTGTTATCTCTGGCGCAGCTGCGCTTAATCTGTAGTTTTTCCGGTACATCTACAACGACAATTTCATTACACAGCTGATGCTGATCTGTCTCCAGCAGTAAAGGGGATGCCAGAATTGCGTAAGCGCTGTTTGCGCTGTTTAACTGGCTTACGATGCTTTTACGAATAATAGGGTGCAGTAACTCTTCTAGCCATTTTCTTTCAGTCGGGGATGAAAATACCAGAGTGCGCAGACTGGCCCGGTCAAGCGTGCCGTCAGCATTAAGAATATTATTGCCAAAGTGTTGATGTATTTTTGATAATCCGGGAGTGCCGGGTTCTACCACTTCTCTGGCAACAATATCAGCATCAACAACAGTTATGCCATGGTTCATGAACAGGTTAGAAACTGCTGTTTTTCCGCTGCCAATGCCGCCGGTAATACCAATAATCAGCATTGTTATACCTGAAGGAAGTGTAAATAAAAGCCGGTTATTTCATTTCCCAGAGCATTGCGATCCACCCAGCACATGCTAGGTAAGGTCCAAAAGGAATTGGGTTTTGAGCCTCATGACGGCGCAACAGAATCATGGTTATGCCAAGAATAGCTCCAACAAGTGAGGAGAGCAGAATGATCAGAGGTAGCATGCTTGCACCAGCCCAGGCACCCAGTGCTGACAGTAATTTAAAATCACCGTAGCCCATGCCTTCCTTGCCGGTCAGTAGTTTGAATAACCAGTAGATACTCCACAGAGACAAGTAACCAAGTACCGCGCCCCAAAGAGCCTGGGGCAGAGAGGTAAAATATTCAAAGCTGTTGATGATCAGTCCCAGCCAGATTAGTGGAAGGGTGATTTTATCTGGCAGCAACTGATGGTCTACATCAATCATGGTAAGGCAGATCAGACACCAGGTTAAAAAGACTAATGACAGGCTGATCAGGTTGAAGCCGAAACTGAAAACGATATAACTGCTCATTAAAGCTGTGACTAGCTCAATGACAGGATAACGGATTGATATCGTTGCTTTACAGGATGAGCAGGCACCACGAAGAAGCAGGTAGCTGATCACCGGTATGTTTTCATACCAGCGAATCTTATGTTGGCAGTGAGGGCAAGTAGATGCAGGAACGCTGAGGTTAAATCTATCTTCCGATGCCGTAGCCGTATTCCCATTTAATTCCGCAATTTGTTCTTCCCATTCTCGCTCCATCATAACTGGTAGGCGGTAGATCACAACGTTTAGGAAGCTACCTACTAACAGTGAAAAATAAACGCGATGCTGATGGCTAGCCAAGGAGTAAGTGAAATGTAATCTAAAATCATATAAAGAGAATTCACTAGATAACAGAACCTAACTGGAAGATTGGTAAGTACATAGCGATAACTAACCCGCCAACCAGAATACCCAGTACAGCCATTATCATGGGTTCAATCAAGCTGGATAGATTGTCTACAGCATTATCGACTTCTTCTTCGTAAAAATTAGCCACTTTGTCCAGCATTGTATCCAGTGAGCCTGCTTCTTCACCAATAGCAATCATCTGTGTGGCCATCGGGGGAATAAACCAGTCATATTTACTGCATTTTTAAAGACTGGCCAGTAGAGACCCCATTTTTGATTTGCAAAATGGCAGTTGAATAAACAATGTTGCCAGAAGCACCAGCTGCTGAGTCAAGAGCATTCACTAAGGGGACACCTGCGGCAAATGTGGTGGAAAGGGTACGAGAAAATCTGGCTATTGCTGAATTATGAAGAATTTGACCGATGATGGGGAGTTTTAATACTGCGCGATCAACAGACGCTCTGAGTTTTGCAGAACTTTGCATCGCTTTTTGAAATAAGAAGCCGACGACAACGATGGCTAATAAGGCAATAAACCACCACTCACGGGCAACGACAGAAAGCCCAACCACAAATTGTGTAAATGCTGGCAGTTCTGCACCAAAAGATTGAAAAACACTTTCAAACTGTGGAACAACTTTTATAAGCAAAATAGCTGAAACGATAACTCCGATAACAATGACTGCTATTGGATAAGTAAGCGCCTTTTAATTTTGGCTTTGAGTGATTCTATTTTCTCTTTGTAAGTGGCGATTCGGTCAAGCATTGTTTCAAGTGAACCTGACTGTTCGCCCGCCTGTACCAGATTACAAAAGAGCTCATCAAAATATTTAGGGTGTTTTTCCAGTGCCTTAGCAAAACTGGTACCGCTGTTGACATCATTTTTAAGATCATTAATGACTTTCTTTAATTGCAGTTTTTCTACGCCATTAGAAACGATATCAAATCCTTGTAAAAGAGGAACACCGGATTTCAGCATTGTGGCCATTTGTCTGGTAAATAGAGCGATATCAAGTGGTTTGATTGGTTTTGATGCTTTACTAAAAACTGTTAGTCTGTTTGCGGACTTTGCGGGGAGAATTCCCTGACGTCGTAACTGTGCTTTAGCTATGGTCAGGTTTTCAGCATTAATAGTGCCTTTGCTGGGATTACCTGTTTTGTCTTTGCCTTCCCACAAAAAGGTAGTGGGTAACTTTTCTTTCTTTTAAGTGCCATCAGTTTTTGTTACCGTTCTGTCAGACCTTGATTACTCGGTTGATTTCTTCAAGGCTGGTTAGGCCTTGGCTTACTTTATTTAAACCCGAGTGACGTAAGGTTTTAAATCCCTGTTTAACAGCTACATCCTGAATGTCCAGTGAAGAGCCGTTAGACATAATACTTTCGGCAATTTCTTGGCTCATGGATAACATTTCGTAGATACCTACGCGCCCTTTATAACCTTTGTTACACTTGTTGCAGCCTTTCGGATTTGCTTCAAATAAGCTTAACTGATTTGTTAGCTGTTCATCACTATAACCTGCTTCCCTCAATGCCTCTTTTGGGATATTTGCTGGTTGTTTACAGTGCGTACAAAGTCGCCTTGCCAGTCGTTGAGCGATGATAAGGCTAACGGAGGTTGCAATGTTAAATGCCGGAACTCCCATGTTTCTGAGTCGGGTTAAGGTTTCTGGTGCACTGTTGGTGTGAAGTGTAGAGAGTACCATATGGCCTGTTTGCGCGGCCTTGATTCCTATTTCAGCTGTTTCCAAGTCCCGGATCTCACCAACCATTACCACATCAGGGTCTTGACGTAGAAATGCTCTAAGTGCTTCGGCAAATGTTAGTCCGACTTTTGTGTTCACGTGTACCTGGTTAATGCCTTCCAGGTTAATTTCCACAGGGTCTTCCGCAGTAGAGATATTCCGCTCTGTTGTGTTTAGAATGTTTAAGCCTGTATAAAGTGAAACGGTTTTACCGCTACCGGTGGGACCTGTAACCAGAATCATGCCTTGAGGTTTTTCCAGAGTATCCAGATATAATTTTTTTGATCCGGTTCAAAACCAAGGGCTTCAACTCCCATTTGAGCACTGGTAGGGTCAAGGATACGTAATACAATTTTTCCCCAGAGAGTGGGCAAAGTATTTACCCGGAAATCGATAGATCGTTTTTGGATAAGCGCATTTTAATGCGGCCATCCTGAGGCATACGCCGTTCTGAGATGTCCATTTGAGACATAACTTTTAAACGGGCTGATAGTTGCAAGGCCAGATTTGTTGGTGGTTTAGCTACTTCCTGTAAGATTCCGTCGACACGACTACGAATTCGGTAGCTCTTTTCATAGGGTTCAAAGTGAATATCAGACGCACCGTTTTTAATTGCGTCCAGAAGAATTTTGTTTACAAAACGAACAATTGGCGCATCGCTGGTAGAATCGTCGTCTTGCTCTGTCTGTTGATTTTCTGTTGGGTCTTCAACATCCAGATTATCTAGGTCTGCATCATCAAGGCCTTCCAGAGCGGAGTTTTGCTCATCAAGGAAACTGTCTATGAGGCGGTTAAGTTTATCTTCCTCAACGATCACTGCTTCCGTTGTGATGCCGGTATTAAACTTGAATTCATCTAGGGCCTGTATATTGGTCGGGTCTGAGATGCCGACAAATAAGCGATTCTCCCGTTGTATCAGCGGCAGGGCGTGATGTTTACTGATGAGCTTTTCATCAACCAGGCTTTTAGGCATGCTTTCCGGATCCAGCATATCCAGATCCAGAATCGGCATGCCAAACTCATCCGCGGCTGCAGCGGCAGCCCGGTAAGCACTGACCAGACGGTTAGCAATAATATGGGAGATAAACGGGGTTTGTTCTTCACGGGATGTTTTTAGTGCCTCCATGGCAACATCTGAAGAAAAACACCGTCGTTAACCAGGCGTCTGGCGAGTCCGCTTAAGGGTTGAAAAGGCTGTAAACTCATTGATTCCTCTGCTGAATTTAGCAGTATTGCTGCCTTGTATTCGTCTTGGGTTCTAAAGTAACATTTATACGCCGGTTTGAAAAATTAAAGGACCTGCCGGTGTATAGAGAGACATATTAGTTTCAGAAGACTTGTCATTTTGCGATATCCTTTACTGGACTGTCATGCAGGTTGGGTTAATATTAGCCACAGGCTTGTAGGGAGCAAGGAAGAAGGGCTTATCGGCAAGGGAAAGTTTGCTGGAGCAAGGATGATTTTAAAAATAATCTCTGTGGAGAGAAAAGCATGAAAAACAACAGGGCTTTACCCTTATCGAGTTGATGATCGTTGTGGCGATCATTGGTATTTTGGCAGCAGTAGCATTACCAGCATATCAGCAATACACGCAACGGGCAGAGTTTTCTGAGGTTGTATTGGCTGCAACTAGCCTTAAGTCACAGGTTGAAGTTTGTGCGCAAACTGACTCTGGTGCCGGGGCTGATTTTGGTGGGAGCTGTTCTTCTGGTAATGGTGGAGTAACTAGTACAGGAGCGTCTGGGGTAGTTGCATCAGTTATTGCTTCAGATCAGGGTAATAATGATGTAAGAATTACTGCAACTGGCAGTGGTGCAGGACCAGCGGCTTCTACCTATGTTCTAAATGGTAATCGATTAAATACCGGGCAGGTTATTTGGACTTTTGACGAGGGAGTTAGTGATTGCGATAACAACGGAGTTTGTTCTAACTAAAGTATAAGTCACGAGTTTTTAAAACAGGTAGCAATTGCTACCTGTTTTGTTTTAGTTACCTTATGAAAAACACTTCTGATTATCGTCATCGCTGTAGCCGCTGGTGTGGGCTACTTTCTTGAAACTAAAAGGTTCAGGTAACTACTCAGCAGCGTGCTTCAGTGGAAGCTGCGTTAGCATTAGAGCCTGAAAGATATCCAGCAACACCTGTCTGGTGGTCTGATGGGGATATTCTGGCTGTGGGCATGCGGGCTGCTGATGAAGCTGTTATTACCGCAGGAGCGAAAGATATCTGTAAAATACTGTGGAAGTTTGATGTAAACCGCACCGCAGTTGAAGTCTACGATATTGAGAAAATTCAGCAGAGTGATGACTGGAAGCTGATCGGTGGGGCTGATTGTCGCCGCTGAGATTGTCTTCGGGGCTGAAATCCGAGCTTAAAATACGTGTTATCCAGTCTTGGATAACACGTAAATTTCTTCTTTATTTCGAAATAAACCGCATAGACAGATCAATTGCCCGGCAGTCTTTTGTCAGTAAGCCGATAGAGATGTAATCAACACCTGTTTCAGCGATTGGCAGTAAGGTCTGATCGTTAATGCCACCGGAGGCTTCCAGCTTTAAAGGTTTACCCAGTTCTGTGTTCTTTGCGACCGCTGTACGCATGTCTTCCAGGCTGAAGTTGTCCAGCATGACAGTATCAGCACCGGCATCCAGTGCTTGCTGAAATTCATCCAGATTTTCCACTTCTACTTCAACCGGTTTTTCCGGCTCAATGGTTTTTGCGGTAGCTACGGCGTTAGCGATAGAGCCACAGGCCATGATGTGGTTTTCTTTAATCAGGAAAGCATCATAAAGACCGATACGGTGGTTGAAGCCGCCGCCACAGGCTACTGCGTACTTCTGGGCGTTACGCAGACCGGGAATAGTCTTGCGGGTATCAAGCAGTTTGACGCCAGTTTCGGCAACCAGAGAGGCATAATTGGCACTAATCGTTGCTGTACCGGAAAGGGTCTGAAGGAAGTTAAGTGCGGCTCGTTCAGCTGTTAGCATCGAGCGGGCAGGCCCTTCAATTTCAAATAGTGTCTGATCCGCACTGACACGATCACTATCTTCGACTTTCCAGTTCAGTTGCATACGGTCATCAACCTGTCGGTATACTTCAGTAACCCAAGCCGTACCGCAGATAATAGCCTCTTCCCGGCAAATAACACGAGCTTTAGCTGTCTGATTTTCAGGAATAAGGCGAGCGGTAATATCTCCGTCACCAATATCCTCTGCCAGAGCATTTGCGACAGTTGAATGCAGGTCTGCGAATAATGGCGATTGAGTCATGCGTCTCTCATTTTAAGCTGTTTTTAACAGTGCGGCCATTCTCTATCTGATAGCTTCAGAAGCCGTTGGCAGGGTAGAATGGCTGCAATTTATGGCGCGATATTCTAATTCAGTCGGCTAATATATGCACCCTGAGTTTTCATTTGTGCGATGCAAAGGCGTTTGATTTGTTAAGAAGGGCGGTAGTTTATGAAAATTGTTGATGGCTGGTTAGTGGGTGCTGATATCTGTGAATCACCGAATCAGAATGACCGGCCTGTAAATGTTTCCCGGACTTACTGGTTGTGCATAACATCAGTTTACCTCCCGGTCAGTTTGGTGGCGGTAATGTGGAAGCATTTTTCGTAATGAACTGAATGCCGGAGATCATCCTTACTTTGCTGAGATCTGTCACCTGAAGGTATCGGCGCATATGCTGATTGAGCGTTCGGGCAGAATGGTGCAGTTTGTTTCATTCGATAAGCGCGCCTGGCATGCCGGTATTTCTGCATATCAGGGGCGTGAGGCCTGTAATGACTTTTCAGTGGGGATTGAACTGGAAGGTTGTGATGATGTGCCTTATACCCTGATGCAGTATCAGATGCTGTCGGAGGTGCATAAGGCTCTACAGGTGTATTATCCCAACCTGTCTGCGCAGGCGATTACCGGTCATTCGGATATTGCGCCGGGGCGAAAAACAGACCCCGGTCCGGCATTTAACTGGCAGTACTTTAAGGGGTTATAAGCCAGCTCAGCGGTTCAGTCTGTTTTGAACAGAACCGGATTATGGATATCCAGCTGTAGGTGGACGTTATCTCCAGGCTGGTGTTCAACATTGGCGGGTACTGCGCAGATAAGATGCTCGCCTGATTCAAGTTCTAGCTGATACTGGTGATAGGCGCCCCGGAAGGTTTTTCAGTAGTTGGGCGGTATATGGGCTTTCATGGTTTTGCTGGACGTTATACTGGCGCACCAGCAACTTCACCTGTTCTCCGGGAGTCAGCGAATGGGGGCAGGGCTACGGACTTTTCCTAGTACGGTGTCAACACAGTGTTCGCATGAAACGGTGGCATTAATCAGATTACCCTGGCCAACGAACTGCGCGACAAATGGCGTTGCTGGTCTCTGATAGACTTTCTTAGCAAGGTCCCACTGGTGAATTTCTCCTTCATTCATCACGCCGATTAAGTCGGCGATAGAAAAGGCTTCTGACTGATCATGGCTGACAACCAGCGCGCTGATGCCTTCCTGTTTGAGAATGCGCCGAACCTCTGGGACAAGGGTTTCACGAAGCTTTGCGTCCAGCCCTGAAAAGGGCTCATCCATTAGCAGAAGATCTGGTTTTGGAGCCAGTGCCCGTGCCAGTGCGATGCGTTGCTGTTGACCGCCGGATAATTCATGGGGATAGCGGGTGGCATACTCAGGCAAACCAATGAGTTCGAGCAGTTCACTGATTCGCTGCTGTTGTTGAACGGTGTCCAGATCCCGAATACCAAAACGGATATTATCTGCAACGCTCAGATGCGGGAAAAGTGCAACATCCTGAAAAACCATGCCGATATTGCGAAGTTCCGGTGGCAACACAGTATTCGCATCAGAAATAGTATTACTGACAGTACTGATGCTGCCTTTAACAGGTTTTTCAAAGCCGGCTATCGCCCGTAAAAGAGTAGACTTGCCACAGCCACTGGGGCCGAGTAAACAGCCAATCTGCCCGGCAGGTAACTGTAAACAGGCGTTATGCACTACGGTCTTGTTGCCATAGGCAAGGTCAAGATCTTTCAGTTCAAGCTGATATGTCAGCGAAGTTCCCTGGGCGTTCATAGTCATCTCTTTACAACAGACTGCATGACAGCAGATGAGGTTTTCAGTGCAGGCATTATTCTTTCCCCGGGCAATCGAGCGGCTCAGTAATATTACCGGTAACAGTCCGACGGCGACAATCATCAGTGAGGCCGGGGCGGCATCAATAAGGCGCTCATCAGAAGCCAGTTCAAAAGCCCTGACCGCCAGTGTATTAAAGTTGAATGGCCGCAGTATTAGTGTTGCTGGCAGTTCTTTAGTACATCAACAAACACAATCAGCAACGCAGTTAAGACCGAGCTGCGCATCAGCGGTACGTGAATGCGCTTCAATACCTGAACAGGAGTGCAGCCCAGTGAGCGGCCTGCGCTGTCAACACTGGGTTTTATCTTTTCCAGTCCGGTCTGAATAGAGCCCAGAGAGACTGCCAGAAAGCGAACCATATATGCAAACAGCAGGGCAAATAAAGTGCCTGAAAATATCAGCCCGGGGTTAAAGCCAAACCATTCTGAAGAGAGGTTGATCAGTTGGTGATCCAGCCACGCCATAGGAATAAGGATACCGATAGCGATAATGGTACCGGGCAGTGCGTAACCCATGCCAGCGACCATAACTGATGTCTGGACGCGCTTATGATCATTCATGCGTCTGGCGTATGCCAGAATGAGTGCCAGACATACCGCAAGAACGGCTGCCGCTGATGCCAGCGTGAATGAATTCCAGGCCAGTTCGATAAAGTCCTGTGGATTAAATTTTGCCTGAGTAATGGCCCAGTTCAGCAGTACGCCACCGGGTAACAGGAAGCCAAATAAAACCGGAAGCAGGCACGTAAAGAAAGCAGCTGTTGCCTGCATGCCTGAGAGCTTAACCAGTTTTGGCTGTTTTCTCTGTTCGTTATTCGCATGGTACTTAATCTGCCGCCGGGAATATTTTTCCAGCAGAATGAGCAGCACTACAAAACCCAGTAGCATTGCGGCCAGCTGTGCAGCCGCTGCGGAATCACCCAGGCCATAGAATGTGCGGAAAATACCAGTGGTAAAGGTGGCTACACCGAAATACTGTACAGTCCCGTAATCGGCGAGAGTCTCCATTAAAGCAAGTGTCAGGCCGGCAATAATGGCCGGGCGGGCAAGTGGCAGTGCCAGTTTGAAGAAGGCCTTGTGACGGCTGTATCCCAGAGTTCTGCTGACTTCAAGGGCACTGCTGGACTGTTCCAGAAAGGCTGCTCTGCTGAGCAGATAGACGTAAGGATACAACACCAGAGAGAGCATAACGGTGGCGCCGCCAAGGGAGCGGATTTCAAAAAGTAATATTCACCGTAGCCCAGCCCTGTGATGTCCCGAATCAGGCTCTGCACGGGGCCGGCAAAATCGAGCAGGCCCGTATAGGTATAAGCAATAATATAAGCGGGCACTGCCAGTGGTAGCAGTAGCGCCCAGGTAAAGATTTTACGGCCGGGAAATTCGCAGACACTGGTTAACCAGGCGGGAGGAACGCCAAGCAATAATACTCCGACGCTGACGCCAACCAGCAATGCCAGCGAGTTGCCTACATAGTCTCCCAGTACGGTGCTGAATAGGTGACTCCAGACATCGACTGAACCGGCAAACAGGAATGCGCAGATTACCAGTACCGGCAGAGCAAGTATGCTTGCAATCAGTACGGCTGAGCCGGATAACCAGTTAATGCTTCTGGCGGTTGAGCTGAATGTCTGCGTCGTCATAAAAATCAATCTTACAAAATACAAAAGCGTCAGCCACTCATTTAACAGAAAATGAGTGGCAACGCTGGAGGCATATGCCGTTTTTAAGGGACGGCGGCTTTATTTCCAGCCGGCGCGGTCCATCAGTTCAACGGCTGCACGGTTGTTTTCCCCCAGTTTGCTGAGTTCAACAGTATCCGCTTTAAAGTCCCCAAAGTCTCTGAGTACACTGGAAACATCACTGCCTGCAACAACAGGGTATTCACTGTTGACCTCTGCGTACCACTTCTGTGATTCAGGTGAGGTCAGGAACTCGATCAGCTTAATTGCGTTTTCTTTATTTTTAGATGCCTTTGTTACGCCTGCACCACTCACGTTAACGTGGGTGCCGCGGTCATCCTGGTTTGCCCAGAAAACGCCAACGTTGTTAACCAGCTGCTTGTCTGCATCTTTGCTGCTGTTTGCCAAGCGGCCAAAGTAATAGGTATTGGCCAGTGTTAGCTCACAAACACCTGCATTTACTGCACGCAGTTGATCGGTATCTCCGCCAGCAGGTGGCTTGGCAAAGTTTTTCACAAAACCTTTGGCCCAGTTTTCAGTTTGCTCAGTGCCGTTGGCTTCCAGCATGGCCGCTACCAGCGACTGGTTATAAACATTATTAGAAGAACGGGAGCAGATTTTACCTTTCCATTTAGGATCTGCCAGGTCTTCGTAAGTGCTTAGCTGGGCCGGATCAACTTTATCTTTAGCGTAGAAGATAGTCCGGGCGCGCTGAGACAGACCGTACCATTGGCGGTCAGTATCCCGCAGGTGGGCCGGAATAGCTGCATCCAGTGTTTTACTTGTAATTGGCTGTAAAACGCTGGCGTCTTTCGCCCGCTGTAAACGGCCGGCATCAACAGTGATAAAGACATCTGCCGGGCTGGCTGAACCTTCAATCTGTAGACGTTTCAGCAGGGCATCCGCATTACCGGTGACCAGATTTACCACAATGTTGGTTTCTGCTTCGAATTTATCCAGAAGGGGCTTAATCAGTGCTTCTTTGCGGGCTGAATAAACATTGACCAGATCTGAATCTGCCAGTACCGGAAGGGTGAATGAGCTAAAAAGAGTGCCGGCTGCCAGGGCGAAAATACCAAAACGATTTGCCATCGAAGATACCTTACTGTGGGTGGTTAGCGGTTGATCTGTTTGGAGACCAACGGATAGTTAAATCGATTATAAATGATAACGGTTTGTATTTATAGCATCGTTACGGGTGCTGAACGATTTATCTGCGCTGGATCAATATCTTAAAAATCCGGGGCTTTCGCAGGGCGTTTTTGACAAGGAGTACAGCTTCAGCAAATGGCTGCAGATAGAGTTGTTTCAAAGTATGTTCGTCGGGTTCTTCTGTTTTGCTGATGCCAAAACTAAGCTGGGTATCAGGCTCCGATAAGTGCAGGCAGCCGAAGAGGCGATCCCAGACAGCCAGCGTGGCTCCGAAGTTTTTATCGAAATGTCGTGTGGCTGTGGAATGATGAATCTGATGCTGTGCCGGAGAGATCAGCCAGCGTTCTAACGGTTGCCAGTAATGAATCGCGATATGGCTATGGCGCAGATTAGAGCCGGTTACGTTAAACGCAAATACCAATACGTTTGCACCCAGTACGGTAATCAGATCTACCTGATTGGCAAACAGAAATACAAATAACGCGATGCTGATGCCCTGAACAAGACTGCTGCGCAGAGAAAATAAAACGCCTTCAACGGGGTGCGTTCTCAGGACAGTCAGAGGTGTCATTGTGCGGGCGCTGTGGTGTACTTTATGAAATGCCCAGAGTACCGGCCATCGGTGCATCAGATAATGAAGATAGAAGCGTGCAAAGTCATCCAGAATAAACAGCCAGAGAGTAAAACAGGCAGCTATCTGCCAGTCTTCAAGAAGAATAAGCGGGCGATAGCCCACAGTGCTTTGCAACCACTGGAACATAAAAGTGGCAATGGTTAACTTAGCCAGTAAAGCGGGTGCAAGTACGGTAAATAACAATCTGTTAATGATAAAAATCAGACCGTCGGCCTGGCTGGATTTGGAAAACCATACCTGTTTATCAAAGCAGGTGCGCCAGGCATGTTTAATCTGTTGCTTCTTAAGCAAAGTCAGCCAGGCAAGGGCGATGAGAAGCGCGCAGCCCAGATATCCGATAAACAGACGCTTACGCGGATCGAAAAAGTTTGCGTAAATGTCGCTGCTGAATTCAGAAATAAAAGTTTCGAACACGTTACTGCCTGGGGTCGAATGGCTGGTTGCGAACAACCGGTTTAGGTTTAGAGAGTATATTTTGAAGCTCTGATGTTGTCAGTAGCTTCAGCTCTGAGCGGCTGAGGTCTGTTTGATCCATGTCAGCCTGTGACGAATAACCGCTGAAAAAACCGCAGAGAATATCTGCGGTTTTTCAGTTTCAGAGAAAACGACTAAATCAGTCGTTTTCGGCGCTGTCAGCAGAACCCAGCTTATCAGCCAGATCAGACAGGTTAGCCAACTGATCATTGTTGTTGGCTACCAGGCTGAACTTATCTTTCAGCAGTTGCTGTACTTTCAGCATGTTCAGGGCGTACTCGTTCAGGGATACGGAGTTAGACTGCTGATAGTTACCTTCAGCGTCGATACCTGTAATCTGAGTGTTACCCAGCAGGACAGGACTGAAGCCGATCAGACGGTTCAGCTGTACAGCTGTTTCGCCCAGATCTTTACCGCCAGTTTGCAGTGACATAGCGAAGCCTTTCAGCTCACCCCAGTGCTTGGCGTACTTGCGGTACAGTTTTTCGATATCCGCATTGCTTTCAACAGCTGCCTGCAGGGCGATAGCGTCTTTGTAAACAGAACCAGCATATTTAAACGCTGCTTCAGCGATGACTTTTTCCCAGTTAGTCTTGATAACGGTAGCGTAACCCATAAGAGCTTCACGCTGTTCTGCAGTCAGGTCTTCGCCGTTTGCAGACGTGATCAGTTCACGGCCATCAATGAATGCTTTGGTGATGGTATGCATGTAGTCAGACTTGCCGCCTTTATCTGCATTAGCTGCATAGTAACCGTGCGCAAAAGTCATTTCTGTTTTCAGGTCGATCATGCCGTCGTTGTTGGCATCAGCGGCTTTGAATGCGTCTTTCTTACCTTTAGCAATGGCGTAAGCGGTTTTAGCGTCCATCGTCAGGGCATGTGCCGGTACACCGAAGTAGCCAAAAGCTTCATCCCAAACGTGTTCTTTACCGGTGTAAGCGGTGCCTTCTTTGTAGGCTTTACCGTTAGGTTTGTTACCTGCTTCCAGCTTCTCATCCAGATAGTTATCAACTGCCTGGTTATAGAAAACTGCACCCATGGCAAATTTAGAAATCAGCTGGGTGTAATCCAGACCGGTTAGCGGATCAAAGCCTTTATTGGTCGCTGCAGCTTTCTTGATCATGAACTCAATAACTTCAGGACCAGTCATGTTGCCAGGCCAGCCGTTTACAGCGCCCTTGTAGGTTTTACCCGCCAGGTTTTTCTTTTAGAAAGCTCATCGATCTGAGACTGCTTAACTTTAAAGCCTTCTTTTGAAGCTGGATCAATGATGGCACGGCCAGCATCTTTACCTGCAAAGTAAGCCAGCATCTGAGCTTCCAGCTCAGGGTTGGCAGAACCGTTACCTTTACCTGTCAGTTTTTCAGAGAGTTATGCAGTGCGTGACGTGCAATCTGACCGCCGTAGGAAACAGAGCTTTTTGTCGCCGTTATAATCTTTAACGGTTACAGGGAAGTCCGCATAAACTTTGTGGCTGTCAGCCAGAGTTGCCTGGGAGGCAAGCATGCCAGAGGTAGCGAAAGTAACTGCTAATGCGAGAGATTTAAGTTTCACGGTAATAAGACCTTTTAACTGAACAGGTGCGAGTATCCAGTGCATGAGGTCCGTGTCAGACTTCAGGCACGCCTATTTGAGATGGCAGGAAGTTAGCATAATAGTATTCATGGGGCAATTAATAGTTATTATCATTTAGATTGTGTTTGATGAGGGTCATGCATATTAGGAATAAGCAGCTTATCCTGAAAGAGAGCTGGCGGGGTTGACGAATGTCATGTTCAGATGGGAAACAGTCGGGCGAGCAATACAGGAACGGCGTTTTCAACCCGCAGTATTCTGGGGCCGATGTGCATAGCCTGCAGCCCAGCTTCACACAACTTTTCAACCTCATACTTAATGAATCCACCTTCAGGACCAACCGCAAGAGTCGTTGGCGTTTCATCAGCCGTCGGGCAAGGGGCTGCATCATAAGGATGAGCAACCAGAGCGCGGGTGTTGGCAGCGATGGCCGGAAGTTCATCTTCGACAAAAGGCTTGAAGCGCTTACGCAGGTGAATTTCCGGAAGTTGTGTATCAACGCACTGTTCAAGTCCGAGTAACAGTTGTTCGTTAAGGCTGTCTGCTTCAAGCACCGGAGATGACCAGTAACTCTTGTCCACCCTGTATGCGTTTATCAGATAGATCTGCTTAACCCCCATGCTGGTAACGCTTTGTAATGTGCGTTTGAGCATTTTCGGCCGTGGTAACGCCATGATGAGGGTCAGGGGCAGTGCCGGTGGTGGAGGTTGAGTGCAGCTGACTTCCAGTGTGACTGAGTTTTCTGTCAGTGCTGTTACAACTGCAGTCCCCAGATCACCGTTTAGTTTACCCACCTTAAGTGTGTCGCCTTCCTGAGCCTGGTGCACACTGAGGATGTGCTGAAAGCGCCGGTCTGTAAGAACGACGGTGTTTTCTGTTTTGAAGTCTGTGGAGGTTAACAGTATCAGGTTCATGGTGCAGGGGTCTGTGTGATGAGATTTGTCAGGCGGCGCAGAGTATGCGGCAAAGCTACGCATTTGTGTAGTGTACTTGCGGTAAATCAGTATCACCGCAGCTGTATCAATAAATCACAGAGAAAAGCCACATATCATCGGTGGATTCTGTAGAATAGCGAAAATTTTCTTGTTAAGGCCATTTTGTGCGCGCGAATCTTTTGACAGGCAATATTACCGGCACACTGGTCAGAATGACTGTTCCAATGGTGTTCGGCATTGTCAGCCTGATGCTGTTCAATCTGGTAGACAGTTATTTTGTCAGTCAGTTAGGTACCGGTCAGCTTGCTGCGCTTGGTTTTACGTTTCCTGTTTCTTTTGCCGTTATCAGTTTGTCCATCGGGCTGAGTGTTGGTACCTCAGCAACACTTGGTAAGCTGATTGGTGCCGGTGAACATCAGCAGGCCAAGCAGTTAACGACGGACAATCTGTTACTGACAACCCTCTTAATGGTGCTGGTCAGCAGCATTGTTACTCAGTTTATTGAGCCTCTTTTTCGTCTGTTAGGGGCCGATTCTTCGCTGTTACCCTTCATTGATGCTTATATGTCGGTGTGGTTCATCGGTGCAGTTTTCTACGTCATCATCATGGTGTCTAACAGCTCTTTGCGAGCCTACGGTGATACCACTACGCCGGGCGTTATTATGGCGTTCTCGGCCATTCTGAACGGTTTACTTGATCCGTTATTTATCTTTGGCTGGGGGCCGGTGCCTGCTTATGGTATTGAGGGAGCAGCCATTGCCAGCTTGCTGGCCTGGGGGATCACTGCAACGCTGGCCGTGCTGAACCTGTTGCTGCGTAAGCGCCTGTTATTGCTGACTATTGTTTCCTGGTCGAATTGTGTATCGCACTGGCTGATGGTGATGCGTATCGGTTTTCCTGCAGCGCTTTCCAATATGATGACACCGTTAGCCGCTGCGATCATGACAGCCGTTGTCGCTGAACATGGGGCGGAAGCGGTTGCTGCCTTCGGTGTGGGCAGCAGGCTGGAATCTCTGGCGCTGATTGTTAACCTGGCTTTGTCCATGACGCTGCCGCCTTTTTAAGTCAGAATTTTGGTCGTGGGAACATTAAACGTGTGTCGCAGGCCTATCTTGCTGCTATGAAATTTGCGCTGGTTTGGCAGGGCATTGTGTACCTGTTTTTGTGGCAATTTGGCAGTGGGATTGGCGAGTTGTTCAGCGATAAAGAACAGGTTGTTGAACTGATAGGTCTGTGGATCATGATCGTTCCGATTGGCTTTGGTTTTCAGGCAGTTACCTTTCTCAGTGCGTCCAGTTTTAATGCGCTTCACCAGCCGTTTAAAGCGATGCGAATCAGTGTCTTCCGGCTCTTTATTCTCTATGTGCCTTTAGGTTGTGCCGGTAATTATTTGCTGGGCCTTGAAGGGATGTTCTACGGCTTTGTTTTAGCCAATATGCTCACCGCCGGTCTGGCATTTTCTGGGTGCGCAATCACCTTGCCGGCTTACAAAAACAGCCGGTACCGGATTCACCCTAAAGGCTATAAGGGGTTTTAACTCTCAGGGAATGGGGGTATGTTGTCATACGTGCTTAACACACAGCAGTTAGATTATTCGTGACTTTGCGAGATATATTCCACTGCTGGGAATGTCCACCAAAGTCATATTATCAGCTTGCTGATTAAGCAATATGATCATATGGGGCTTAACTGGGCCCGGTAGATCAAATGTACTTGATATAGATGCAAAGGGGATGTGGGCATGACACAAAAGATTGCGCTGGTTACAGGTGGTACGGGCGGTATTGGTACAGCTATTTGTCGTGCGCTTGCGGATGCAGGTGTGAAGGTGGTTGCAGGTTACAATTCCGGCGGAAATCACGAGAAGGCCAGGGCTTGGCAGGAAGAACAAAAGCAGGACGGTTACGATATTCTGGTCGCATACGGCGATGTAACAGATGAAGAATCCTGTGCAGCATGTATCCGAACGGTAGAAGAAGTGGCCGGCGGCACTGTGGATATTCTGGTAAATAATGCCGGTATCACCCGTGACGGTACTTTCCGTAAAATGAGCTGGGAACAGTGGAATCAGGTACTGTCTGCAAACCTCGACAGTATGTTCCATATGACCCGTCTGGTCATTAACCCTATGCTGGAGAACGGCTGGGGCCGGGTCATTAACATTTCATCGGTTAACGCTCAGAAAGGCCAGTTCGGTCAGTGTAACTACTCTGCAGCAAAAGCCGGTATTCATGGCTTCACCAAAGCGCTGGCGCAGGAAGTGGCGGCAAAAGGTGTGACGGTCAACACCGTTTCCCAGGGTATGTACTGACACCCATGGTTGCCAAAATTCCTGAGGAAGTATTGGGCAAAATTGTGAAGCAGATTCCGGTTGGACGTCTGGGGCAGCCGGAAGAAATCGGCAAGGCAGTGTCCTACCTGGCCAGCGATGACTGTGGTTACGTGACAGGCTCTGATTTCTCCATAAACGGCGGTCAGCACATGTCTTGAGGAGTCTGTTTCCGAAGAGGCTGTATAGCCTTAAAAAACCCGCAGCTGCGGGTTTTTGTGTCTGTTACAGTACCTGTTGCAGGATTCCGTAAAAGCGCTGATAAAGGGCTTCCTGATGTCTGGCGAAGGGCTGACAGAGCCATTCCATTTCCAGGTGTTTCAGGTCTTTCAGGCTGGTGGCGCTGTGTTTTTCTTCCAGGGCCTGTTGTAAACGCTGCATCTGATATTCAAGCCGTAATGCCTGATCTTCTTCCGGAGAGCTGAGGTTAAAAGCAATTTCCAGCTGGATGCATAGCTGTCGAAGGGCGGTATCTGATGCATAGATGACCGGATCGAATTCTTGTAGCCCCTGATGAATATTGCAGCCGGTTACAAAGCGCTTGTGCAGTAATTCTGCAAAGGGTGCATCCGGACTCAGGCCCTGCTCCCATGCCTGATTAAGCTGTTCCAGCGTATTGTCGTCCAGCTCTTCTGCCAGCAGTTTTTCTTCCAGCTGTTCACAGAGGTTAACTTTACGTTGCCAGGCCTGGTAGGTTTCACTTTCAAGCAGACGGTCCAGATCAGCCTGTTGGCGCTGCAGGTTGCTTTTGGCAGCATGCAGTCGCTGCTGAAGCGGTTCCGGGGTATCGTTTTTCTGGCACAGAATATCTGCCTGTTCCAGAAGGGTGCTGATTTGTGATGGCGATGCCGGTGAGGTCTGTAATGCTTCCAGCTGTTCACATAGCTGTTCGGTTTTTCCTGCTCTGTTTGCTGCGTCTTAACCGCTTTACGGTTACTCTTTTCCAGATCGTAAACTTTATTGCAGGTCAGGCGGAATGCCGGCCATAACTTACGTTCTACACTGTGAAAGCTGTTGCCGGTTTGGCGCCATTGCTGCTGCAGTTGTTTAACCTGACGTAACAGGCCATTCAGCAATTCCTGCTGACCGTCGGCAACTGCTTGTTCTGCCTGTACGCTCAGGGCTTCAGCCTGATCTGCCAGGGCCTGTTTGGCTTCGGTATTGGCTTCACGGTAAGCCTTAATTTTACCGTCCAGTTGTTTCAGAGTGCTGTTAAAGCGGCTTTGTGCTTCCCGGCCGGGAGTGCGGTCAACCGGTGTGTACTGGCGCCATTCCTGTTTTGCCGTACGGCTGATTTGCTCAACTTCCTGCCAGTCTGGCTGTTCCCAGTCAGTATTGGCCATCAGGGTTTCCAGTTGCTCACAAAGTAAAAGGCGCTGCTGGAGGTTGTTAACGCGTTGTTGTTTCAGTTCCGCATAATGCTGGCTGCAAGGCTCGTATGCCTGATCTGAAGCGTGTTTAAAGCGTTTCCACAAATCATGGCTGTGGTATGGATCAGTGGCATCCAGGTCTTTCCATTCCTGCTGCAGGGTACGGATATGATCAGCCAGTACCGGTGCTTCAATATCGCTGCCAATCAGTGCTTCCATTTTTCGCACAGTGATTCTTTTTCGGTGTGACGGCAAAGCCCTGCCAGTCTTTCAGTTGCTGTAACTGTTTCTGTAATCCGGCATACCGGTTCCGGCAGCTTTTAACGCTGTTTTTCGACTGTTGGCTAAGCAGTTCTGATACTTGTTTATCGAGGCGGTAAGCATTCTTAGTATTGCCTTCGCTAAGGGCCTGCTCAAGCTGTTCCAGGCAGTTATCGATCTGCTGCTGGTCCTGTTGCTGTGCCTGCTGACGCTCAGCTTTATGTTGCTGTCTGATTTGATTCAGTTGATCAAGACGTTTCTGTAACGTTTGCAGTATTTCTGGTCGCTGTTCGTCTTCAGGCCAGTTAATGAGCTGTATAGCCTGTTTAAGAGCATTGATGTCAGCGCTTTCATTTTGAAGGATTTCAGCGAGCTGTTCGCCGTTTTCCTGAACCCGGTTAACTGCTTCCAGTAAGGTCTGGATTTGAGTATGTCTGTTGTCCAGCTGCCCTCTTATCTGAGCAAAGTCCGGATCGCCGGCCGATTGAGTTTGCTGAGACATTTGCAGGTTATTCAGCTGTGCGACGAATTCTGATGTGCCAGGCAGAGGTTCTGTAATGGAAGCCCGGATCTGTTCCAGTAATGCATCAAATGCGCTAAGCAGAGCGTTGCGTTGTTGTTGGCGCTGCTGAGCTTCAGCTTCGAGCTGTTGTTGTTCAGCCTGTTTTTGCTGTTCCTGCTGGAGCAGTTGCCGGCAGGTACTCAGGGCTTCTGTCAGTGACGCATTGGCTGCATCGTCGCAGAGGCTGTTCTGTAACAGTTTTTCAGCGTTTTGCTGATAGGCATTCAGCCGGGCTTCAAACTGAGGATAGATGCCCGTATTGAATAATTGCTGCAGGGCGGATGTCAGTTCAGTTTGTTGTTGCAGAAGCTGTTCCCGGGCTTTCTGCTGTTCGCGGATATCCCGTAATTTGTTACGGATAATGCGGTGTACGGTTTTGTCTTTGCTGCGGATTTTTTACACAGTTGTTCAATGATTTCAGCTTCGTGCAGTTTTTCAGCTGCAGCTTGCCGGGTTTGTGAGTGGCCGGCCTGAAGTATGATGGTGCTCAGGCAGGTCTGGTCGCTGATTTTCTCAATTGCAACTTGCTGAACAGTGCTGTCATCTATGTGCAGTGCAATATGCGTCAGGATATCGTTATCCTGTAACTGCCTGATACTATTGATACTTTGCTGCTGGTCACAGCTTTCTGTTTTGATGATGACGCGGCAGGCGCGGTCAGCGGCCAGGTGTCGGACCTGATGGTCGCTGTCTATATTTGAGATACGGCACAGCAGTTCAGGTTCTTCAAGTTTAATCACGGCGGCACTGCGCACAGCCGGGTTCTGATCCTGCAGGGCTAGCTGTGAAAGGATCTGATGCTGTTCTGAATTACTCGCTTTTAGTTTAGTGATCGCACGGATACGTACATCAGCTTTACTATGTTGCCATTTAGGCTTGAAGAACTTCGCAAACATTTACAACCCGATCCTGAATGAGCCAGCTAAAAACACGATACTGTGGCTAAGGGCGGCTATTCTACCGGGCTTTAAGGTGGCAGGGGAAGGCTTGACAGCTTAGAAAAATCGCCTTTAGTCAGGGTTTTGTTGCAGCTGCACTGTCGGATATGCCCCGGACCCAGCAGTAATGCCTGATACGGGGAAATCCAGTGTAAAATGTACTTTTAAAAATCTGCAGGTCAGCTTCTTCGTACTTCAACATCACCGTCGATGTAATACCAGCGATGATCTTCCTGCCTGAAGCGGGAGCGTTCCTGTAAGGCCGCTGACTGTCCTTCACTGTCGAAATAGGCGATAAATTCAACTGTGCCTGTGGTATCCTCGCGCCCGCCGTTATGGGTGCTGATTATTTTTAATCCTGTCCAGGTTGTCATACGCATTTGTTCGGCGATAAGGAGCGCGTCTTCCGGTTGCCGGTTTTCTGCTGCAGTGGTGGCTATCAGGTAGTCCACACTGCCAAGCGCAAAGGCCGTATAACGGGAGCGCATAAGCGCTTCTGCGGTGGTTGCCGGTTTGTTGCCGTTGATGGCCGGTTCACAGCAGAAGCTGAACGGTTTTCCGGAGCCGCACGGGCATTGCTTTGTGGTATCTTTGGCATCATGCAGCATGGGAATTCCTGTTTTAATTCAAACGGTTTAGTTCGTCGGCGTTTATTATAGATCGCTGTGGCGTGAATCATATAGACCGATAGCATTAGAGGCTAGCAATGGCTAAGCAAACTTTTACTGGCATGACTACGAAACCAGTGGTGCCGATACCCGCCGTGACCGGCCATTACAGTTTGCCGGTATCCGTACGGATATGGATCTGAATATCATTGAAGAGCCACTGATGATTTACTGCAGCCCGGCGGAAGATGTGCTGCCGCATCCGGAGGCCTGCCTGATTACCGGTATTACGCCTCAGCAGGCGCTGCGGGAAGGTTATTGTGAAGCAGAGTTTATGCAACAGGTGCATGAACAGCTGGCACGTCCGGGAACCTGCGGGGTAGGTTATAACAGCATCCGTTTTGACGATGAAATTACCCGTCAGGCGCTGTACCGTAATTTCTTTGATCCCTATGCCCGGGAATGGCAGAACGGTTGTTCCCGCTGGGATATTATCGATATGATGCGCCTGACTCGTGCACTGCGCCCTGAGGGGATTGAGTGGCCGGAATATCCGGATGGCCGTCCAAGCATGCGTCTGGAAGATCTGACGAAGGCTAATGGTATTGATCATGGTAATGCACACGATGCTCTGTCGGATGTTCACGCAACGATCGGCATGGCAAGACTGGTAAAGGAACGCCAGCCCAAACTGTATAACTACGTATTGAATAACCGCTCCAAACAGGCCGTGCAAAATATGCTGGATGTGATGACGATGAAGCCTGTGCTGCATGTGTCTTCCATGTACCCTGCGGAATGGGGCAACCTGGCGATTGTTGCTCCCGTGGCAGTCCATCCGGTGAACCGTAACAGTATCATTGTGTATGATTTGCGGGTTGATCCTTCCGCCATGCTGGCGATGCCCAAAGAAGAAATTAAGCGATTGCTGTATACCGCGACAGATGATCTGGCACCGGGAGAAGTTCGTTTACCTCTTAAACAGCTGCATACCAATAAGTCTCCGATAGTGGCGCCGGCAGGTATGTTGTCGACGGAAGAGGCGAACCGGCTGGGGATCAGTGGCCCTGACTGCCGTACCCATTTAGAGATGTTGCGTGCTAGTCGGGATTTAAAGAGAAGCTAGCATGGGTATTTGCAGAGCAGGATTTTGCAGAGGATCTGGATCCGGATCATATGTTGTATGGCGGTGGCTTTTTAATGATTCAGATAAGGCGGCGATGAATCAGATCCGCGAAGCTGCGCCGGCTCAGCTGGCAGCAATGGAATTTGCGTTTCAGGATCCCCGTCTGGAAGAAATGCTGCTGCGTTATAAGGCCCGTAATTATCCATATACACTGGATGAAGAGCAGCGGCAGCGGTGGGAAGAATACCGCAAGCAAAAGCTGATGGGGCCGAATAACGGCGGGTATCTGACGATTCCGGCGTTATTTGAACGTTTAAACACTCTGTATCAGCAACGGGAAACTGATCAGAAGCAACGGGAAATACTGGAAGAGCTTGCTTTGTACGCTGAAGCTATCTATCCCGCTGATGAGGTATATTAATGAACATAGGTAAACTCGCGTTTGGGTTGTCTGTTATGGGGAGTCTGGTCTTAGTGCCGGCCGTTTCCCATGCTTCCGGGCAGCTTAACGAAGCGATTACCTATGTAGTAACTCAGCCTGCCGGTTATCTGGACAGCTCGCCTGAGCCGGCAACCCTGTATGATCTGAAACCGCGGGGCTTTGTGGATAGCGAAACCATGTTCGAAGTACGTCCCGCCATGATTCAGGAAAAACAGTTACCTCCGCCTACCGTGGTACCGTTTGACCGTTTCGACCCGGTGCAGGTCGTTATCGGTGAACAGGAGATCGTACCGACCCATTCAGCCGAAGATAAAATTTTCTATCAGATTGCGATTGATCAGGTGGAAATTGATTGCTTGCTTGGGAGCGCGAAGGTGAAGACTGTGCCGCCTTTGATATTATCGAAGATGAGCCCGCAGAGCCTAAGTCCCGTCGGGTAATTGACCGACAGTTTCAGGCATTGCAGTAGCTGCCGGTCATCATAAAGGGTGCCGGAATAAAAAACGCGTCAGTATCGACGCGTTTTTGTATCTGACAGAAATACTGCCTCAGGGTTTTGCCGCCAGCAGGTTGCTGCCAACACTCTCGACGGTAAAGCGGCGATCAGGTAAATGCTTTAGCGTGTCTTGCAGATCTCTAAGTCGCAGCTCAGAGATACTTTGGCTGAATTTTTCCCGGCTGTTAAAGCTGTATTCTTTGCGGTCTATCTCCCGCCAGTAACGGCCGGTCAGTTGATAGAGGCTGGTTTCTTTCTGATTGATACGTGACAGAACACTGCGTTTGTAAGTGCTTAGCTGTTCTTCTGTCATATCTGCCAGTTGTTTTTGCATGTCTTGCAAAAGCTATCAACTGCCTGGGCTATCTGGTCAGGATGGCTGTTGGGGACTGGACCACAAAGGCCAGCCCGGGCACATCTTGCATTTGCAGCGGTGTTGCAAATACAACATATCCCAGCTGTTGCTCGGTACGCAGGCTGGTATAGAAGGGGGCCTCCATAATTTCTCCTAACAGGGTATAGGCCGCCCGGGTGCTGAGGTCGGTATTTTCCCCTGGAAGTAAATGCTGATTGCTGAGTCGTTATGGGTCAGCTCCAGAGTGGTTTTACGGGGTTCGCCGGTATCAAGCCGTTTGATGGTAATGGCTGTTTCCGCTGCATTTTCCTGTCGCCGGGTTAAACCGGTTTCTACCAGTTGCAGCATGGATTCAGCTTCAGTCTCAGATACATTGCCGTGAGTGAGCATACGAATGCTGCTGGTTTCAATCAGTTGCCGGGCGTGCTGGTTGAGTTCTTCAAGGGTGATTTCAGCCAGTGCTGCCATCTTATCTGTTGCCCTCCAGCGGGGCATCAGCGTGTTATAGATTTCATCGATGGTCTGATTGTAGGGTTTGTCCTGAGCGCTGTTCTGCAGTTGCTCCAGATACTTTGCCTGATCCGTTCAAAGCTTAACTGATCAAATTGCGGTTCATTAAGCGTGGCAACAATGCGCTTTAGCAACGTTTCCTGTTTATCGTTATAGCCGGTAATCCGGAAACCAAAACCCCGAAGGTGGGAATAGATCTGTCCGCCAATGCCCGCCAGACTGGCGTCATACAGGGTTTCACTGAGTTTTTCCGCGTCATCTGAATGACCATGCTGGTGAGAACCCGGGCACGGGGATCTGTGTTGGCAACAGGGAAAACAATGACACAAAGGTGTTTGTTTTCGGCAGGTTGAAAGTCTGATCCTGCTGATACCAGAGTGTTGCCCCGGCTTGCTGACCAGTTTAACTGGCTGGTTCTCCGGGTTCCCGGCCGCTTTCAGCTCCAGATTTTCAGCAATAAACGGATTAGCGTCGCGGTTTTCAGGCTGGCAGGGATTTCAGGCGTCCGCCAGCGATCCAGACGGGCTTGGCTGATTGTTTCGGTTTTATAGGGCGTGTCATACCACGGGCTGGTCTTGTCAGTTTCTGCGGCAGAGTTGTAAACCGTCAGTAGCATGTTTTCAGGAGTGAGCTTGGCTGCAAAGTCTGCAATGAGTTCAGGCTGAAAGTCGTTCATTGAGTAGCCGACATTCAGAATTTGTGGCGTCGGGTAAAGCTGTAAACGTCTCGACAGGCTGGATACGTACCCCAGTGCACCGCCTTTTTCTTTAAACCGGAAGCCCTGTTCGCCCAGGCGTTTTTCTTCGTTGTAGATGGTTTCCTGAATACCACTGCTGCGGAGCAACTCAATACTGGCGAAAACCTGTTCAACAATAGTGTCTATGTTCGCCAGGCCTGCCTGAGTCAGGTCGATGGAGATATCCAGCGTTGCCAGGTTGCTCAGGTCTGTACCCTGAAATACATACAGAGAGTTGGCCAGTCCCTGACGTTTAAGTTCGCTCAGCAGGCTGTTCTTTCCTTCGTATCCCAGCATCGAAGCCAGATAGAACAGGGGTTTCTGGTCATAGAGCTGGCGGGTAGACGGCAGGGAAAGCTCAGTCTCAGTTGCTGCAGTTCTTTTAGCGGCTTAATTGTCAGCTGAGCGGGTAAATCACCTTCATTGAACAGGGGCAGGTCAGAAGAGGGGGCGCTGTATCGTGGTTCAGTACCGGAGAAAACTTCTCCCGAACCATATTCTCAAGCTGATCGAGGGATTCGTTGCCCAGCACCACCAGGCTCATCAGGTTAGCGGAATAGTAGTGATCATAGAAGGCAATCAGTTCTTGCCGCAGTTGTCCGGGCTGGTCGTTATTCAGGGTGTTCAGGTCGCCGACTGAAAACTGAGCATATGGATGCTCCGGATTCATGATTTGTTTGTAAGCATCCAGCGAGCGTCGGCTATCATCTTTAAGTTTTGACTGATATTCAGAAAAACTGCCTGACGTTCCCGGTCTACGTAAGCTTCATCAAAGGTTGGGGATATAAAGAACTGTGCAAAGCGGTCCAGTGCTGGCTCTAACTGACCGATAGCAACATCAAAGTAGTAATTGGTGTTCTGATAGGCGGTGTAAGCGTTATGGTTACCGCCATTGGCGCTGATGAAGGCTTTGTAACTGCCTGCTTCCGGGTACTTTTCTGTGCCCAGAAACAGCATGTGCTCCAGAAAGTGTGCCAGACCTTCTCTGCCTTCAGGATTGGCATTGGAGCCTGCGTTCACATCCAGTGAAGCGGCTGCTTTGTCGGCTTCCGGGTCGGAAATAACCAGAACTTTCATCTGGTTTGGCAGGTTAAAGCTGCGGTACAGGCGCTTATCATTGGGGCTTTTAACGATGCTGCTGGAGGCCTGAACCGCTGTAGTGTCAGCCAGTGCCATAGCCGGAACGGCTGAGCTGAGTGCCAGTGTTAAGCAACCGGCGAATAGGTGGCGTAGTGTTACCTGATGCATGGTAAATCTCTGTATAAGCTCACAGTCATGATTATGGAGTATATCCAACTTGCGATTTGGACAGCTGATTTTCGATATAGATCACTTATTCATTGATATTTTGCGTGTTTTTCTGGTTGCGGGGCAGGGGCTTCGTTACAATTCAGGCATCAGGCCGGGCTGAGCGATTGTTCGGATCTGTTCTTTTATCGCACTTAATGGGAATGAGTGACATATGAACCGGGAAAAAGTGATTTTTGCGTTTTTCATTGTTTTGGCGCTAACCCTTAATTTCGGCTTCTTTCTCGGTGAATTCGATGAAATAGCCCACCACAATGTGTATGAGCTGTTTGCTGCCACCATTGTCAGCATGATCTGTACGGTGCTTAAGTTCGGTGACCGCACTCATATTGGTGCACTGATGCTGGCTACCAGTCTGGTGGCTGATTTACAGCTGATTGTTGCTTCCATAATCTGGGGGTACGGTGTACAGATGAGCGTGGACGGCATGACACCGGAGCTGGTCAGCAGCATTGTTTCCCTGTCTGGTGGCGCATTGCTGGCAAACGTGGTGTCTGTTGTGCTGCTTATGGTTGAGACCATTATGGTACGTCGTTAAAGGCTTGCCGCTATGCATGACGTTCTTTACCTGTTACTCAGGCGTCTGCGAAAACCACTGATCACTGTTATCGTGGTGTATGCGGTTGCAGTAACCGGCTTTGTACTGATACCCGGTCAGGACGACGCCGGCCAGCCCTGGCGCATGGATTTCTTCCATGCCATTTATTTTGTCAGTTTTATGGGATCTACCATTGGTTTTGGTGAAATTCCTATGCTTTTACCACCCCGCAGCGTGCGTGGACAATGGTTACCATCTACGCCACTGTAATTGCCTGGCTGTATGGCATCGGTTCGATGCTGGCACTGGTTCAGGAACCGGGTTTTTCACGCATACTGCGACGCCGTTCTTTGCTAAGGAAGTGCGGAATTTTAATGAACCGTTTTATCTGGTGTGTGGCTACGGCGTTACCGGAACGGCAATTATTGCCGGGCTTTGTCAGCGGGGCATTCGCTCAGTCGTGGTGGATATTGATCAGGAACGGATTGATGCCCTGAAAATGGATGATCTGCCCATCCGGGTACCGGGTCTGTGTGCCAATGCATCTTTGCCGGATGTACTGGACGATGCAGGCTTGCAGCATGCTACCTGTATCGGTGTGCTGGCGCTGACGGACGATGACAATGTAAACCTGTCGATAGCCATTGCCAGCAAACTGCTACAACCTGAACGGGTTGTGGTAAGCCGCACCGAGTCGGATGTGCATGCGCGTAATCTGGCATCATTTGGCACCAATCATATTATTGATCCTTTCAGAGCTTATGCGGAATATCTTTCGCTGGTGGCTAAATCTCCCTATATGCATCTGGTCTATGACTGGCTGGTCAACCCGTATCACCGGCCTGTGTCCAGTGTGTATAAGAAGGCGTCCGGACGTTGGATTATCTGTGGCTTCGGGCGGTTCGGCAGGGCGTTGTATGACGACTTCGCACAGGCGAATGTGGAAATGGTATTGCTGGATGATAATCCGGCGGTGCTGGAAGGTTATGAAAATACCGTGCTGGGGCTTGGAACTGAAGCGGAAACCCTGCTTAAAGCCGGTGTTGAAGATGCGGTAGCAGTAGTGGCCGGCACCCATAATGATGCCGACAATATGTCGATCATTATGACGGCGATGGAGATCAATCCAAAGCTGGTAACGGTTGTCCGTCAGAACCTGAGTTCTAACCGGCTGGTATTTGAAAACTCCCGGGCTGACTTCGTTATGGAACCGGGCCGGATCATTGCAAACCGTATTCTGGCCAAGCTGAAAACGCCGCTGTTGCCGGTTTTCATCGAAAGAATGCAGCACCATGATGAAGTCTGGGCCCATACACTGCTGAACCGTATGAGCAATATTGCCGGCGACAGGGAGTTGGATAGTTGGTCTGTTAAGGTAAATGAAGTATCTGCGCCGGCGGTGATGGCAATGTTTGAGCAGGATATGACCGTGAAGTTGCAGGCACTGATGAAAAACTCCCGTGACCGTCGTCATTCCTTACCCTGTTTTCCGTTACTGCATCGCAGGGATGGTGAGCTTTCAATGCTGCCGGGTGAGCTGCTTGAGTTGCAACCGGGGATGAAGTACTGTTTTGCGGGCTCTCATCCGCGAAGGGCCGGATGGAATGGATACTGAAGAATTATAATATTCTCTACTACATTCTGACCGGGGAAGACCCGAGCTTTAACCTCCTTTCACGCATACTTAAACGTTTCTGAACTTTATATTTACCGGCTATACAGCTACTATCTTGGCTGAAATAATCTGGTGGCAGTTATGTGTGCGAGTAACTGTTACTGAAAAACCAGCATGATTCAGGAGATGATATGCGTACCCTGTTAGTAACTCTTTTGCCTGTATTCTCAGCTTTGGTCTGGTTGCACCGGACGCAGAGGCCAAGCGGTTCGGTGGCGGCAAGAGCTTTGGTAAATCTTTTTCTACCCCTAAATCGACTAAGCCTGCAGCGGCGCCTACCAGCCAGAAAACGGCAACGAATACGGCGGGCAAGACTACGCAGCCTAAGAAGCGCAGTGGCTTTGGTGGTTTGATGGCAGGCTTGCTGGCCGGTGGTCTGTTAGGTGCAATGTTCTTTGGTGACGGTTTCGACGGTATCCAGTTCATGGATATTTTACTGATCGGTTTACTGGCCTTTGTAGCGTTTAAGATCTTCTCGATACTTAAGAAGGGCTCCCGGCCAAATTATGCCGGCGCGGGTGCCGGTATGGGCGGTATGAGTCAGCAGAGTGGGAATCATCAGCAGAACTTCAGAACATCTGAGCCACAAAACTTCCAGGCGTCTGAGCCGGTAGCTAAACCTTCCCGTTTTAACAGCGGTGGTTTTGGTGGCCGTGGCTTCGTGTTACCGACCTGGTTTAATGAAAACAATTTCCTGGAAGGTGGCAAACAGCATTTTGCGCACCTGCAAAAGGCGTGGGATAACAATGACTGGGATGATATCCAGACCTATGTTTCCCCGGATGTACTGCATCACCTGCAGACTGAGCGTGCAAAACTGGCTGACGCTCAGCATACAGAAGTAGTATCCGTGATGGCTGAAATGGCTAACTTCATCGATAACGGCGATCACGTGATTGCGACCATTAACTTCTATGGCTGGATGAAGGAAGACAGCGATCAGACCACAGAATTCAGTGAGCTGTGGCATCTGATGCGTGATATGTCTCAGGAAAATGCCGACTGGATGATTGTGGGTATCGAGCAGCCTTCCTGATTGAACAGGTAATAAAAAGGCGCTGTCCTGTTGGGAGCAGCGCCTTTTTGTATCTGTAGCTTTTAAAGGGCTTCTTTGCGGGTGAATACCCAGGTGTCACCTTTGGAAAGGCTTTCGTCATACTGGTAGCCTGCCAGATCGAATCCTTTCAGGTCTTCTGCATTCTGAATGCGGTTTTCAATGGCGTAGCGGCACATCAGGCCACGGGCTTTTTGGCAAAGAAGCTGATGATTTTGTACTGGCCGTTTTTCCAGTCTTTAAACACCGGGGTGATGACCCGGCCATTCAGGCCCTTAGGCTTGACCGATTTAAAGTACTCGGTGGATGCAAGGTTAACCAGTTCTTCACTGTTCAGCGCCTGTAGTTGTTCGTTCAGAGCATCGGTGATGACATTGCCCCAGAACGCATACAGATCTTTACCCTGCGGGTTTGCCAGCTTAGTGCCCATTTCCAGACGGTATGGCTGCATCAGGTCCAGCGGACGGAGTAAACCGTATAAACCGGACAGAATGCGTAAATGTTGCTGAGCAAAGTTGAGCTCTTCTTCACTGAAGGCAGGGGCATTCAGGCCGGTATATACATCGCCGTTGAAGGCCAGTACCGCCTGTTTGGCGTTGTCAGTGTTGAAGTCCGGGTGCCAGCTCTGGTAGCGGGCAACGTTCAGTGCTGACAGTTTATCGCTGAGTTTCATCAGCTCGGCAATATCCTGAACCGCAAAATCTTTCAGCTGCTCAATCAGCTTAGCAGCATGATCCAGATGGTCTGGCTGGCTGTAAGTGTCAGTTGTTGCAGGGGTGTCGTAGTCTAGATTTTTGCTGGAGAAATAACAAGTAGCATGGTTGTGAGTATACCCGGCCAGTGAATTTGTCATGATGGTAAACCACTGGCCGGCAAACTGAAAGTTTAGAAAGTGTATCGTCAGGATAGGGAAATTTAATCAGGCATGGAGACGGGTATTCAGCTCATCCACCGCTTCAGACCAGTCTGAATCGAAATCCAGTGATTCTTTAATGAAGCTTGCCTGGCTTGGTGTCCAGAAAGTGGCTTCGTCAAGGCGGATTCGCTGGCTGAAAAGGGTATGGGTACGGATAAACTGATCAATCTCATGGTCCTCGCAGGGTAATCCCAGCTGCGCGAACAAATTATTGATGCTGTGTAATGAACGATCCATAGAGGGCCTCCGTCAGGGGATTTAATTACGGGTGCCCTAAAAGCCTAGCGGGTTCGCCAGACTTGTCAAAAGTGATCAGTTGTCGCGGTTGTTGGCCTGATGCTTTTTTCAATGGTACGGAAAATAGCGGTAGAGCCTGCGGTGCCTATCATGACGAGAATAGCAACAATCATAGGTTCGGTTGTTTCGCCGGCAGCCCGGGAATATACGGCAGATAACAGAAAGCCACCGATAAAACATAAGGCGGCCATCAGCAGGCGATTCACCAGAGTAGCGGGTTTTTATCAGGTCCGGTGGCGATCAGAAATGCCAGAGACCCGAGTGCCGAGGCCAGTACAATCCATGACGGGAGCAATTCGGTCATGTCGGTTCCTTTCAGTGTTATCACGAAGTCCCGGATTATACCCCGGGGCCGGTACTGAACCCAGTGTTAAAGCACTGAAATCCTTAAACCTATAGTAAGGCGTGGGTCAGATCTGATAGCCGGACGGTAACAGAGAAAAAGCGTCACTGTGCGTTTCTAATTAGGCCCGCAGCGAGTATCATGGATGGCCTTATTCCAGGTGCCGGTATTGATCAGGTGCCGGCCTTTTTTGAGATTTGTAATTTTTCAGACCTAAGCAGAATTCAGATGACTAAACAGACTGTTCTTACTGGTATAACAACCACCGGTACCCCGCACATTGGTAACTATCTGGGTGCGATCAAACCAGCGATCGAAGCAAGCCGGAACAGTGATTTTAACAGCTACTTTTTCCTGGCGGACTTCCATGCACTGATCAAATGTCATGATCCGGACCGTGTTGCCCGTTCAACCCGGGAAATTGCCGCGACCTGGCTGGCGCTGGGGCTGGACACTGATAAAGCAACCTTTTACCGCCAGACGGATATTCCGGAAATTACAGAGCTGACCTGGATTCTGACCTGTATGACGTCAAAGGGACTGATGAACCGCTCCCATGCCTATAAAGCGTCCGTTGATGCGAACCGTGAAGCAGGCAAGCAGGAAGATGATGATGTCACCATGGGACTGTTCAGCTATCCGATTCTGATGGCTGCGGACATTCTGATGTTTAATGCGGATATTATCCCGGTGGGTAAGGATCAGATTCAGCACATTGAAATGGCCCGTGATATTGCCGGACGTTTCAACCATACCTATGGTGAACTGTTTAATCTGCCACAGGCACAGGTTGATGAGCAGACTCAGCTGATCCCGGGTCTGGACGGTCGCAAAATGTCCAAGAGCTATGACAACACGATTCCTTTGTTTGCCAGCTCCGATGAGCTTTACAAGCTGATCAAGCAGATTAAGACCGATACGTTGGAGCCGGGTCAGCCTAAAGATGCGGACAACAGCACAATCTTCCAGTTGTTTGCTAACTTTGCCACTGAAGCAGAGCAGGCCGACATGCGCCGTCAGTTCGAAAACGGTATCGGCTGGGGTGATGCTAAGAAGCAGCTCTTCGAATATCTGGACGCGTACCTGACCAAGCCCCGTGAAGAATATAACCGTCTGATGCAGGATCTGACCTTTGTTGAGCAGCAGTTGCATAAAGGTGCGGCCAAAGCCCGTGAGTTTGCAACCCCGTTCCTGGCACAGGCACGCATTGCTGCCGGTATCCGCCCGCTGACCTACACTGAAGCGGCACCGGTGCAGCAGGAAGAGCTGAAGAAGGAAAAATCCGCCGAGCAGATTGCCCGGGCTGAAGAAGGCCGCCGTCGCGGTATTCTGATGCAGCTTAAGTCGGTGCTGGAGCAGGTCGCACAGGCCGATGACAAAGCAGCGGCTGCCCGTGAAGTATTGGCTGCTAAAGCTGCTGAGGTGGAAGGTCTGAAGAAGAAGGCGAAGCAAAAAGCCCAGAATGAGCTGGATGTTTTGCAGGAAGAGTTCGCTCAGTATCTGTAACCCGGAAATGACGGAGTAACCTATGAATCAGACTCTGATCAGCGTTGATGATCTGAAAGCAAAGGTTGAGCGTGGCAGTGCCCTGGTGATCTGGGACTGCCGTTTTAATCTGATGGATGTTAATCAGGGCCGTAAAGCGTATCAGGCGAGCCATATTCCCGGTGCGCTGTTCGTGGATCTTAATAAAGATCTTGCGGCTGAGGTTACCGATGAGACCGGCCGGCACCCGTTACCGGCACTGGATAAGTTTGCTGAGTTGTGCGAAGCCACGAGTATCCGGCCAGATGTACAGGTGGTTGTGTATGATGACTGCGGTGGTGCGATGGCTGCCCGTGCCTGGTGGCTGCTGAAAGCAATCGGGGTGCGGGATGTGGCAGTGCTGGACGGTGGTTATCCGGCCTGGCTGGCGGCCTCAGCTCCGGTGGTAACAGAGTTTATTATGCCCCATTCGAGCACTGTCCGGCTGAACAGTTACGATCATTCAATGATTGCTGAGCGGGAAGAGGTTGCGCAGTTTGCTGCGGACAGCTGTCTGGTGGATGCCAGAACGGCAGAGCGCTATAACGGTGAGCAGGAACCGATTGATCCGGTTGCCGGACATATTCCCGGTGCACTGAACCGGCCGCTACAGGATAACCTGAGCAGTGATGGCCGCTTTAAGCCGGCAGATGTGCTGAAGGCTGAGTGGCTGGCTCTGTTAAAGGATGTGCCTGCTGAGCAGGTGATACATTATTGTGGTTCCGGTGTTACCGCCTGTCACAATCAGTTGGCGATGGAAATTGCTGGGCTGTCCGGTTCCCGGGTGTATCCTGGGTCATGGAGTGAATGGTTAAAATACCATCCGCCGGCCTGAGTATTCAGAAAGTCAGAAAGATAGCTGCCGGCACGCCAAATCAGGCCGGTAAAGCAGAAAAGGAGTGAGGTATGACAGAAACAAGTGCTGCACAGGCTCTCTGTCAGTCAGGTGTCATTGCTGAAGCAAACAGTGATGCACTGTTTATTACGTATGATTTATCCCCTGAAGCTGATGTATCCCGTCTGAAGCATTTGCTGGCGCAGGTACCGGTGCTGACCCGGGCGATGGAAGATACTTCCTCCCAGTCCGGAGCCGGTGCTGAACTGCATGTTACGGTTGCTGTCGGTGAGCAGGTCTGGGATCAGTTTGATGCTACTCAGCGTCCTGCTGAGTTATTACCTTTCCTCAGCAGCAGCGGGATCAGCTGTCTGCGCCGGCGACCCCGGCGGATTTGTTGCTGCATATCCGCAGTAACCGCCATGATATCAATCACGAAATGGCGTCCCGGTTGCACGCCTTGCTTGCCGAGCATGTTGTCCTGGTGGAGCAGGTCCACGGTTTCCGCTATCTGGACAGTCGGGATATGACCGGTTTTGTTGACGGTACTGAGAACCCTCAGGAGATGACCGGGCTGCGGTTGCTGTGATCGCTGACGGAGCCTTTGCCGGCGGCAGTTATATTCACCTGCAGCGTTACGAGCATGATTTGCAGCGCTGGAGTCAGCTGGCGGTTAAACAGCAGGAAGATATTATCGGCCGTACCAAAACAGACAATGTTGAGTATGCCGGTGCGGATAAAGCCAGCTTTGCCCATACCAAACGGACATCCCTGAAAGATACGCAGGGTAAGTCGGTTGAAATCCTGCGACACAGTATGCCTTATGGTGATCTGACGAAACGGGGATTGCTGTTCGCTTCTTTCGGCGCGTCGGCAGTACCTTTACTCAGATGCTGGAAAGTATGTTTCATGGTGAAGAGCAGGGTGGTGCTTACGACAAACTGCTGGACTACACCGTAGCGGTGACGGGGCAGTCATTCTTTGCGCCGGGGCTGACAATGTTGGAAAGCTGGAAAGACGCTTAAAACAGATTTGTTTTAGGTTAAAAAATACCTGCATGACGCAGGTATTTTTTGTCCTGAAAACGGTGGCTGATCAGGCTGAGCGGTGCAGTTTATTCGCCTGTTTGTTTTCGTACATGTGCTTATCTGCTTTATCGATCATCGCTTCCATAGAGGTGTCATCAACGACTTCGGTAAAGCAATAGCCATAGCTGAGGCTGTTCATGCGGAAGGAGGGATTTTGTTTTAATTGTTCGCTGAACTGATGCTCGATTCGCTGACAAAATGTTTGTATCTGCTGTTCGTTATCTGTCAGCATCATGACCAGAAATTCGTCACCGCCTACTCGTGCGATAATATCGCTGTCCCGGCAGTTTTCTTGCAGCGTGTTTGCCAGACCGGTAATGCAGGCGTCGCCTGCCTGATGCCCTTCGGTGTCATTGAGCTGTTTCAAGTTATCAATGTCGATATACACCATGCCGATATGCTGGTCGAAGCGCCGTGCATCCTTAAAGCGCTGTTCGCCCAACAGGTTCAGGCCTCTGCGGTTATGCACCTGGGTTAATTCGTCGGTGATCGCCAGCGCCTTAATTTCTTCATAGCTGATCAGCATATGCAGGTCGGCATTGATCAGGTTACGGAACTGTTCGAGTATTTTCAGCTGGGTGTCAGAGTAGTCGGACAGTTTTTATCGATAACACAGATGGTGCCGAAAAGAGTACCGTCCGGCCAGGTAATCGGCATGCCGAAATACGACCGTACCGGGCCTTCTGCAACCGGCGGAGCATCTTTCCATTCACTGTTGCACGGTGCGTTTTCGACATAAAGCCCTTCACCTGTTTCGACTATACGGCGACAGAAACTTTTCATATCCCATGGCCAGCTTGAATTACGCTGCAGAAAATTATCTTCATTCAGGCTGGCAACAACGGCATTAAACTCCTGCTGGCGAAACTGTACGATGGTGCCACAGGCTGAGTCGAACAGCTCGGCCATAAGGTCGACAGTTGTCTGCCATTTTTCCAGATCAAGGTTAGGGTGCGGATGGCGGGAAAGGCAAGCTTGGGTATCTATCATCATCGTAACCTGTCATCGTGCTGGTTCTGCCCGCCAGAACGACGCTGGGGATAAACCAGTATTCATCAGGTCACCCGGTTAAGCGTACTAAAACCAGATAATGCAGTATGTTTGCGACCTGATTCCTTAGTCTTAACCAAATGTTGGTTTGATTAATTGCCAGTATGGTTTTAACCCTGGGAAATCGCAACCGGATTTGTTTGAAAATGGGGGCATGATTCTCCATTTTGTGGAGATTGCCTGAAAACGAAAACAGACCTGCAGGGCAGGTCTGTTACAGAGGGGGATTCTTACTGGACGTTTTCGTTATCGCTGAACATGCCTTCGAACAGTGCGGTAGACAGATAGCGCTCGCCGGAGTCCGGCAGGATTACGACAATATTCTTGCCCTGGTTTTCCGGTTTTTCTGCCTGCTTAACGGCAGCTGCCAGCGCTGCTCCGCAAGAGATGCCTGCCAGAATACCTTCTTTAACCATCAGTTGACGGGCCATTTCAATGGCTTCTTCATTGCTTACCTGTGAAACTTCATCCAGCAGAGAGGTCCAGGTTCTTTGGTACGAAGCCGGCGCCAATGCCCTGAATTTTGTGTGGAGCTGGCTGCAATTCTTCATTATTCAGGGTTTGGCTGATGATCGGAGAATCCGTTGGCTCAACTGCGACTGAATGAATCGCTTTGCCTTCGGTTTGTTTAATATAGCGGGACGTGCCGCTGATGGTACCGCCGGTACCAACGCCTGCCACCAGAATATCAATCTGACCTTCAGTATCACGCCAGATTTCTGGGCCGGTGGTTTTTCGTGGATCTCAGGGTTAGCCGGGTTCTCAAACTGTTGCAGCATCAGGTAGCTGTCAGTATTTTCGGCAACCAGTTCTTCCGCCTTAGCGATTGCACCTTTCATGCCTTTAGCAGGTTCCGTCAGTACGATTTCTGCGCCCAGTGCTTTCATCAGCTTGCGGCGCTCAATGCTCATAGAAGAAGGCATGGTCAGAACCAGTTTGTAGCCACGGGACGCTGCAACGAAAGCCAGTGCAATACCGGTGTTACCGCTGGTTGGCTCGATCAGTGTCATACCGGGCTTCAGACGGCCGTCCTGTTCAGCGGCCCAGACCATGTTTGCACCGATCCGGCACTTTACTGAACCGGCAGGGTTACGGCTTTCTATTTTGGCGTAAACATTAGCCTGTGGTGCAATTTTGCCAAGGCGTACTAATGGAGTGTTACCGATTGATAGGAATTATCACTGAAGCTGTTCATGGGGATGTCCTGATCTCACTAAAATAAGTAATAAGAGAAATAACTTCTATAACTTTTCGATTTAAGCGCAGCGCAATAACTAACGCAAGACAAATATCGATGTATTCCTTAGTCAGCCTGAAATAAAATTGGTTTTATCGGTTTTATTCTGGTTTTCCGGTGAGGATGGCAATGCGGTTGGTTATGAAACTTATAGCGCCCCTGTTGGGCTGGCTGGCTTTTGCAGCGTTTCGCAGCTCGCTGCTGAAATCGTCCAGAGCAAAGCATCAGCTTGTCATGAAGCTGTTCCGTAAGGCAGCGGATAACGGCAGTACTAAAGCATTGTCGGTCTATGGGCACCTGTTGCATTACCGGGGAGAGGATGAGACCAACCGGATTCAGGGGCGATTTACCTTCGCCGCGCAGCCGAGCAGGGGATGCTAAGGCTGCGTATCAGATTGCCCGTTTATTTGAACAGGGTTATCCGGTAATTGGTGAAGATGCTGATAAGGCACTGAAGTTTTATCGCCAGGCGGGTGAGAAGGGGCATGTTCTGGCAATAAAGCGTCTGATTGAGGTGTATGAGTCAGGCGGTTTACACCAGCTGGCGGATCCCGGACAGCTGGCGTTCTGGAAGGCGCAACAGGCGCGTTTTGGTGGTTAAGGTTGCAGTAGCTGTACGCTGAAACTGACCGTTGTTACGCCGTTGCCGGGAATATCGATAACCCACTGAGCCTGACCTGCTGCTGATTTGGTGTAGGCGTGGCTGCTATCTTCAATTTTCCAGTCTTGAGAGAAGTCTGCATTCAGCGTTACCTTAGCAGCGGTACTGCGGCTGTTACGGACTTCCAGTGTCTGGCGCATTTTATGACCGTTATATACTTTTTCGAAGTCGGTCTGCTGGCGTTTAATACTCAGATCAAATGCTTTACCGATCGGCAGGCGAACGGTTTCACCGGTGGCCGTATGTTCCACCGGGCGCTGCCGATGAATTGGAGCTGGTTGTCATTATCAGGGCTGAATACCCGGGCATTACCGGCCGGTAGCGGAAAGCCCAGACTGCTGTCGGCAGTGTTCCTGAAGCTCAGTTCTATAGCCGGTTTTTCACGGTATTCGTTGTGGTCCAGTCCCGGGTACACGGGGAACCGGTACCGGTAGGTTTTTCGGTTTTTACCATGTCCGAGCTGATCAGGTTAACCTGCTTGGTCTGGCCGGTTTTGAGGCTGGTTGTGCGGGGCAGTTTATAGAGCTGATAATCCTGTAACTGCTGTGGCTGGCCGCTTTCCATGCCATCGGCCATTGCCATAGCCATCATGCCCCGTTCCTGTTTGTAACGCAGGTTTTGTGGTGGCTGGTTAACCTGTCCGGCCATCAGCAGAATATTACTGTTGTTGAAGTCGACCCCGGTCTGATTGTTGAGTGTTGCCAGCCCGTCGAGGCTTAACCGGTCACCCTGCTGGTTCAGTGTCATGGCGTAGTCCATCTGCCAGCTAAGGCCGCGGGTCAGATAGGTCAGTACGGCTTCACGGTTGGCTTTGCTGCCGGCGGTGGTGATTTCCAGGCTCGGCTTGACTGCATGCCTTCCGGCAGGGCTGGAAAGATGAATCGCCAGCCATTGCTGTTTACCGGGATGCTTTCTATGCTGCCGTCACGGTCAATGGTCGCCAGTTGCCCGCTGAAGCTGAGCAGGCGGGCTGGAAACCGGGTTTCCTGACCGGTTGCCTGATTGGTGCGGGCCACTTGCAGGTTTTTGCCTATATAGTGCTGTAACAGTGCCTGAGTACTGATGAGGTTGGTGTTGAGGTTTTGCTCCAGTACTTCACCGGCATTTTCAAGGCGCAGGGTTTCGCTCATCATCTGATGGCTGACATCCTGTACGGATATGCTTTCGCCGGCGGAATGGCCGGTAACTGACGGGTGTCTCTGACAAGCCCAAGGTTGTCGTTATACAGGGTAACTGTCAGTGATTTTTGCTGGCTGGCATCAATGCTGATTCCGGCGGCGAGCGTCAGCGCCGGGGTGAGCAAAGAGACGACACCGGTAACAAACCTGTGCATGATTTTATTCCTCGTTAAGCGTTGATACGTCCGGTGTATCTTCCGGTAAATTCAGAGCAACCCGGAAGCCCCAGGTGTTTTTGCTGGCATTGGGCGGGTGGCGGTAACGGCTGGAAGAACGGATAACCCGGCCGATATCAAACCAGGAGCCGCCGCGCATGACACGAAATTCGCAGCTGCCATCCCGGCGGGCGTCGCCGTTTACCGGTGCGCCGATATAAGAATCCTGATAGCAGTCTTCCACCCATTCGTCGACATTACCGCTCATGTCATGAATTCCCCATGAATTTGCGGGAAACTTCCCACCGGGGCGGTTTGTTTTCCGTCCCATGGGCTGCCGCATTCACCACAGACCGCCCGTTCCGGTTCCAGTTCCTCGCCCCACCAGTAGTTGCTGTCTGAGCCAGCCCGGGCCACGTATTCCCATTCGGCTTCGGTCGGCAGGCGATAAGGCTGTCCGGTGATATCCGCCAGCCATTGGGTGTAGGCTTTGGCCTGTTGCCAGGTGACATTGACCACGGGTCGGTTGCCCCGTCCCCAGCCATTGTCATCAGGCAGGGGCTGGCCGGTAGCGCGGGCGTAATGATCATAGTCGTTGAAGGTAATTTCATTGCGGGCCAGCGCAAACTTATAGCCAATATTAACTTCGTGGCTGGGCAGTTCGTTATCATCGCCGATCAGTTGCTGGTCGCCCATCATGAAGCGTCCCCGGGGAATGATCACCATCTGTGGGCCTTTAAAGCCATCGGTAAGCTGGTCGGTAAACAGTGTTTTGGCATCCGCATCGGGATATTTGGCTTTGAGCAGCTGGGCTTCCAGTGAGGCTACTTCATCGGTACGGGCTGTGAGGCTGTCTTTGAGAGCATCAATTTGCGCCTGGTAATCTTCATTGGTTGCTAGTTGCTCGGTTGCCTGCTGTTCCAACTGATTGCGGAGGTTTTCGATTTCCGCCAGGCTGTTTGTCAGTGCAGTGTTTGTGCGTGCTTGCTGCAACATCAGAATGGCAGCAGTGGCGATTGCACCAACCAGCATACCGGCGGTAAAAATACCCAACCCCAATATTTGCGGACGGCTGGGTCGCCAGGCCGTCAGGCCCGTTATCTTGTCGCGAAGGCTTTGCTTGCCGGCACTGTTGTCACTGAGATCTTCATCTGAAAGATTGCCTTCCGCTTCCGGTTTCCTTATGTTCGGTAACGGTTCTTCATTTTCTTCCTGAAGAATACTCTGAATAAGCTGGGAAGCGGTTGCCGGGCGCTCGTCCGGGTCGGTGGAAAAGGCGCTTTGCAATGACTGCCACTGGGTGGCGGTCAGCATTTTCAGAGGTTTCAGCTCAATGCGTACCCGGCTGGCTTCATCATCCTGTGCCCGAAACGGTGCTTTACCGCTCAGTAATTGATAGATGATGGCGGCATAGGCGTATATGTCGGCTTTTGAGTCAGCGGTTCCGGATGAAAGCATTCCGGTGCCTGATAAGCCAGGTAACTGGCAGGCTCTTTTAGTTGCTCACTGATACATTCAAGGCTGTCAGCGAGATGATAACCGGTTAGCCGGACACCGCCCTGACGGTTAACGAATACCATCTCCGGGCTGAGGCTGCGGTGAGGGTTGGCCAGTTTGGCATGAATGCTGTCCAGCGCCAGTGCCAGCTGAATCAGTAAACCTTCTTTCTGGGCACGGCTGAGCTTTTGTGGGCGCCGCTGCTTAGTAACTGGGCAAGTGTCAGGCCATCCAGCCGTTCAGTAGCAATTAACACCAAGCCGCCACGGTGTTTGAATATGCCGTAATGATCTGCGAGATACTGATGTTTAAGGCGCTTGCTGAGGCTAACCTGCTTTTTAATGTGCTCGATAAAGCCGCTGTGCCGGCTGAATACAGGGTTGATAATATGCAGGCTGACCAGTGCGCCCGTGCTGGTGGAGAGGTCTTCGGCTTGCCAGAGCTGGCCAAGTATTGTGGGTTTAAGTGCGGTCAGCAGTTTATACGGATGGTGATCCGGGCCGATAATCTGTTCGGCTTTCAGTCCGTTATAGAGGGCTTGCTGAGAATCCACCATACATTACCGGCCTAATCCCTGATGATTTATCAGCCCATAATAGAACATGAATAAAGTATAGTGAAGCGGCCGGGTGGGATGGGGCAAAAAAGCGGGAAAAGGTTTGTATAACAGCCTGTTACCCCGGATGCAGGACATTGCCGGGGTGACAGGTGGGCAGAGATTATTCAGTAATCAGTGGCGGGAAGCTTTTAACCAGCTGATCAACAGCCTGCATCTGTTGGAGGTAAGGTTCGAGCTTATCCAGTGGCAGCGCACAGGGGCCGTCACATTTTGCTTCGCTTGGGTTAGGGTGGGCTTCCAGGAACAGGCCGGCAATGCCCTGCGCCAGACCTGCACGGGAAAGCTGGGCAACCAGTGCCCGGCGTCCGTCGGCGCTGTCACTGCGACCGCCAGGCATTTGCAGGGCATGGGTGGCATCAAACATGATTGGATAGCCAAACTCTTTCATCACCGAGAAACCGAGCATATCAACCACCAGGTTGTTATAGCCGAAGCTGCTGCCCCGTTCGCACAGGATCAGCTTATCGTTACCTGCCTGTTCGGCTTTATTCAGGATATGCTTCATTTCCTGCGGTGCCAGAAACTGCGCTTTTTGATGTTGATCACGGCATCGGTTTTCGCCATGGCTTCAACCAGATCGGTCTGGCGGGAAAGGAAAGCCGGTAACTGAATGATGTCACAGACCTCGGCAGTCGGTGCTGCCTGATGAGGTTCGTGAACGTCAGTGATCAGCGGTACCTTAAAGGTCTGTTTGATTTCCTGCAGGATTTTCAGGCCTTCTTCCAGTCCGGGGCCACGGAAAGAGGTCAGGGAAGAACGGTTGGCTTTATCAAAAGACGCTTTGAATACGTAAGGAATGTCCAGTTTTTGGGTAACTTCGACGTAGTGTTCAGCAATGCGCATGGCCAGGTCCCGACTCCAGAACATTCATGCCGCCAAACAGAACCATCGGGCTTTCGTTACTGATTTCAATATGACCGGCTTTAACGGTTTTCTGTTGCATCCTGGCGATTCCTTAGTGGTGTTGCGATGGTCTGTCACGGATCAGTTTCAGGGTATGACAGACGGCTTAAAAATGGCATTAGTATACGCTAGCCGAAGGGTTTGCGGTATATTAGAGGCCTGATTACAAGATCACAGGAAGCATGGAATGAGTGAGCAGGATCTGGCTAAGCTGGCAGAAGAATGTCAGACATTTATTAATCAGCGTCAGTCTCTGATGCTGGGTTCTTTGGTGGCGGGCAGCCTGAGTGGCGTGACTGCTGCTGATGCCTGGCCGGATGTCAGCTATGCCCCGTTTATCTGGCGTGACGGTGTGTTCTACGTGTTTATCAGCGAGCTGGCAGCGCATACCCGTAATCTGATGGCCAGTGAGAGTACATCTGTCATGTTTATTGAGGATGAGGCCGGTAACCGTAATCCGTTTGCCCGGCGGCGGGCGAGCTTTGTGTGCAGGGCCTTGGAAGTACCGAGGGATGCACTGGCGTTTGAGCCGGTACTGGCTGATCTGGAAGACGTATTCGGGTCTACTGTCGGGGTGCTGAAAGGATTAAGTGATTTCAGGCTGTTTGCATTACAGCCGGTCAGCGGGCGTTATGTGGTGGGATTCGGTAAGGCCTATGATATTGATACAACGGATTTCAGCTTGCGTCACGTGGGGCCGGACGACTTAAAAAGTGATGGTCTTAAAGGAATGATGTGCTGAAGACTGAAACAGAATGCTGAGCGTTTGGCTAAACGCTCAGTAACAGGTCTTAATCAGGCGGCTCCGCCACCTTCAATCATATACACTGCAACGGTTTTAACCAGAAAGGCTGCCAGGCCCAGGCCCAGGGCAAAGAACAGAATCACAGTTCCGAATTTCCCCGCGTTGGATTTTTTTGCCAAATCGTAAATGATGAAAAAGATAAAGGCCGCAAATACTGCGATGCCTACGTTCATCATGATGCCTTCGATCTCTGCTAGACGCACAGTACACCTCTTGAAGATAAAGGGTTGCAATCAGCCCGGCGGTGCCGGGCCTGTTCAAAATTGAGCGCGATTGTACAGGGAATAAAACGAAGGTGGAAGCTTTCGCTGCCGGGCTGTTATTCCGCGTGGGGGTATTTGAAACTGCCAATAAGCACGGCGGCAAATCCTGCGACGGCAGCCAGCGAAATAACCATCAGGCCTTCGGCCATGGTGATGCCCAGTAACAGGTCGGGGTGTAGCCACACAGTTCCCATGGCTCAAATACCACCGGGAACCACTGATCCACAGCGAACCATGAGGGCAGCCCGGTGGACATTTCACAGCTGCTTTCAATCAGGTTGCGTTCAACCGCAAATACCATCCAGGAGCGCTCAAGCAGTGCAGCGGCCGCCCCGAGGCTGAGTATTTGCAGTAACAGGTTGGGAATCCGGTAGCGTCTCAGGAACAGCGCAAGTACGGCCAGGGCAATAAGGGCCAGAATCCAGATACGGATATGAATACAGAGCACGCAGGGGCCGTAATCTAAAACGTACTGATAAAACAGTGCAACGCCTTCAAGTACACAGCCAACAAGAATAATTGTCAGCCAGAAGCCAGCGTGTTTTCCGAGTGCGGCAGCATGGTGCAACATAATTACAATACCTGTAAATCCCTGATTTAGATGTTGTGAGGCTAAGTGAAAAATAAAGTTCAATCAATGGATTAAGCTTAATTTCCCTCCCAGGAAAGGTTTCTGAAAGGGAGGGAAGCGTTATGTCATTCTTCGAGGAAGTTCACCTGGCTGTTGAAGGCCAGTACGATGCGTGCCTGGGAGCCAAAATAGGGCATGGCGGCATGCTTCAGATAAGACGGGAAAATAACAATCTGCCCTTCCTGAGGGGCGAAGTCCCATGTGCCGGCGGCATTGAGGTAAGCCGTACCTGCATCCAGATACTGGTCGGCACCGTGGCGGGGATCATAAAAACGGTTTACGCCGTTACGTTCTTCAATGCCACTTTCGCCTGCCTGCAGGTAATAAATACCGCACCAGGAGCAGTTTGGATGTGAATGGGTGTCGTGGTAGCCCCATTCTCTGTTACGTGGAACCAGGATTCGATAATACTGGCCTGAGCCTGCACTTCTTCCGGCCAGAATTCTTCATTCACCGCATATGCGACGGTGGTCAGCATATCTTCAAGAAATACCTTCAGATCGCTCAGAGCCGGTACTGGCTGATCGAGCAAATCGAGGCTGCTTTCATACAGTTTGTGCTTGGCGGTGGGGGCGACGTAACTGGCAATGGCTTCTTCCTGTTGCTGACGGATGTTTTCGATAGCCGTTAACAGAGCCTGCCGGTTTTTACTGTGTTCCGGGTAATTAACGCTAAACATGCGTGTTTCCCAGACATTCATATCTTCAATCAGGAATGGCTCGCCGCTCATTGTGGTCCTATATCGTAGGTTGAGATGGTAAATAAAGCGCTGTAGTTGTTGTACAGCGCGGGGTGATCATCAGGCTGCGGGTTTTGGCGGTGTAAGGATATTTAACAGACAATGGGCCTGATCAGCAGCTTCATGCCCCAGTGGGGTGAGGTAGCCGCCGTCCTGCTGGGAAATTAAGCCTTTGTCGAATAGCCGCGAGGTGGCTGCAATAACCTCGGAATCGGCATTTGCATGTACTTTTATACCCTGCAGGGTACTGGTCTGGCTGAAACGGATCAGCATGTTAATCTCTTCGGCAATCTCATGATTACAAGGCATAGTGACTTTCCTTATACGGGTATGCTTCAGGTGATTGTACCGGTAAAAACAGTTACGACACCGGCATGGATCAACTCTGGCACAGTCAGAAAGAAATAAACAGGAGAAATCGGTTTAATCATGAATCATCTTCAGGAAGAAGATGGTGGTGGGAGGTGGATTCGAACCACCGAAGCTTGCGCGTCAGATTTACAGTCTGATCCCTTTGGCCACTCGGGAACCCCACCAGAAGAGGGCGTGAATCTTATGTGTGCCGAGGCGTTTTGTAAACATCTAAAACGTAAAAAGTGAAAAAAGTTACTCATCGGGAGGGCTGCAGCCCGCAGAAAAATTCAATAGATTTTTCTATGAAACTTTTAATCGCCATATAAAAGTTTTTGAAACACGGCTTTAGTTTAACTGTCCCGCCGGAGGTACTGAAACCAGTGGGCTTGCCAACTGTTAATGGGTTTGGTTCTTATCTGGCTACACCTATCAGATAGCAAAATCAATATTGAATTTAACTTCTTAGTATCTATATTGGGTGTCTGCTGTATGACCCTGCACTATATATAGTGTTGTTCACTGCTTTATTAAGGGTCTGTTTTGTTTGGATTTTATACAGTCCGACTCCATTGTTGCTGAACAGACTGTTCCGCTGCAGTGACGGCAAGGTTTGATTTCAGTTTATTCATTGGTGGGAAGCGCGTAATGCAGGACTTGATGGTTACCAAAAGAGATGGTCGAAAGGAAAAGATCGACCTGGAAAAATTCACCGCGTTGTAATCTGGGCGGCAGAGGGATTGCAGAATGTTTCGGTATCTCAGGTCGAACTGAAAGCACATATACAGTTTTATGAAGGCATTAAGACAGCAGATATTCACGAGACGCTGATCAAGTCTGCTGCAGACCTTATTTCTGAAGATGCGCCGGATTACCAGTATCTGGCAGCGCGTCTGGCGATTTTCCACCTGCGTAAGCGCGCGTTCGACAGTTACGAGCCGCCACACCTGATGACGCACGTTGCCAAAATGGTTGACGATAAGCGTTACGATAGGCACCTGCTGGAAGATTACAGCGAAGCAGAATTCAATGAACTGAACGATTACCTGGATCACAGCCGGGATATGAATTTCAGCTACGTGGCTGTTAAACAGCTGGAAGGTAAGTACCTGGTACAGAACCGGGTTACCGGTGAGATTTTTGAAAGCCCGCAGATTCTTTATATGCTGGTGGCTGCCTGCTTGTTTGCGGGTTACCCGAAAGCGACCCGTCTGGATTACGTGAAGCGTTTCTACGACGCCTGTTCTCTGTTTAAGCTGTCACTGCCGACACCTATTATGGCCGGTGTTCGGACACCGACCCGTCAGTTCAGCTCCTGCGTACTGATCGAATCTGATGATTCTCTGGATTCTATCAACGCAACTGCCAGTGCCATTGTTAAGTACGTGAGTCAGCGTGCGGGTATCGGTATTAATGCTGGTCGTATCCGTGCACTGGGCAGCCCGATTCGTCAGGGTGAAGCGTTCCACACCGGTTGTATTCCTTTCTATAAGCACTTTCAGACAGCGGTTAAGTCCTGTTCTCAGGGGGCGTCCGTGGCGGTGCAGCAACGCTGTTCTATCCACTGTGGCACCTGGAAGTTGAATCTCTGCTGGTTCTGAAGAATAACCGTGGTGTTGAAGAAAACCGTGTTCGTCACCTGGATTACGGTGTTCAGCTGAACAAACTGATGTATCAGCGTCTGATTAAAGGTCAGAACATTACCCTGTTCAGCCCGCACGAAGTGCCGGGGCTGTACGATGCATTCTTTGCGGATCAGGACGAGTTTGAGCGCCTGTATGTGAAGTATGAGCAGGATGACTCTATCCGTAAGCAAACCGTTAAAGCGGTTGAGCTGTTTGGTCTGCTGGCATCTGAGCGTGCCTCTACCGGCCGTATCTACATTCAGAACGTTGACCACTGTAATACGCACAGCCCGTTCGATCCGGCTGTGGCACCGGTTAAACAGTCTAACCTGTGTCTGGAAATTGCACTGCCAACCAAGCCTCTGTCTGATGTAAATGATGACAAGGGGAGATTGCCCTGTGTACTCTGTCTGCATTTAACCTGGGTGCGCTGGAAGATCTGGATGAACTGGAAAATCTGGCTGACCTGATTGTCCGTGCCCTGGATAGCCTGCTGGACTATCAGGATTACCCGATTGAAGCAGCCCGTCAGGCATCTCTGAGCCGCCGTACACTGGGTGTGGGTGTAACCAACTTTGCTTACTATCTGGCGAAGAACGGTGTGCGCTACTCTGACGGTTCCGCAAATGGCCTGGTGCACAAGACCTTTGAAGCAATTCAGTACTACCTGCTGAAAGCTTCTAATGAACTGGCTAAAGAGCTGGGTGCGTGCTCCAAGTTTGATGAAACTACGTATTCAAAAGGCTTGCTGCCGATTGATACCTATAAGCGTGAAGTGGATGACTTCTGTGAAGAGCCACTGCACTATTTCTGGGAAACTCTGCGTACTGATATCCGTGAGTTCGGTCTGCGTAACAGTACACTGACAGCTCTGATGCCATGTGAAACTTCTTCACAGATTACTAACTCTACCAACGGCATTGAGCCGCCACGGGGTTATGTCAGCGTGAAGGCCAGTAAAGATGGTGTTATGAAGCAGGTTGTACCTGAGTACACTGAGCTTAAAGATGACTATGAGCTGCTGTGGGATATTCCGAGCAACGATGGTTACCTGCAGCTGACCGGTATCATGCAAAAGTTTGTTGACCAGTCTATCTCAGCAAATACTAACTATGATCCAGCCAACTTCCCGGGCGAAAAAGTGCCAATGAAGTTGCTGCTTAAAGATTTGCTGACCGCTTATAAGTACGGCGTTAAGACGCTGTACTACCACAACACCCGTGACGGTGCGACTGACCAGCACGATGATATGGGTTGTGAAAGCGGAGCCTGTAAGCTTTAATTGCCTCTCGGCCAGTCATCTCTGAGGCTGGCCGACTGAGTGCTTCCCGGCGTAAAGCCGGATACCCGAATATGAGTGCCGCCGGATTTTTCTTTCCGGCGTGATGATTCCAAGCTCGCAAAAATTAAGATACCAGATGCTATATTCAACTTTTGATCCGACCTTTAATGACAGCACTAAAGAGCCGATGTTCTTCGGCCATAACGTTAACGTTGCCCGTTATGACAAGCAGAAGTATCCGATCTTTGAAAAGTTGATTGAAAAGCAGTTATCTTTTTCTGGCGTCCGGAAGAAGTGGATCTGTCCACTGACCGTAAAGACTTCATGGGTATGCCGGAGCATGAAAAGCACATCTTCCTGAGCAACCTGAAGTACCAGACCCTGCTGGACAGTGTTCAGGGCCGTTCTCCGAACATTGCGTTCCTGCCAATTGTTTCGTTACCGGAACTGGAAACCTGGCTGGAAACCTGGTCGTTCAGTGAAACCATTCACAGCCGCTCTTATACGCACATCATCCGGAACATCATGAATGAGCCGTCTGAAGTGTTTGATCAGATTGTGACTAATGAAGAAATCGTTAAGCGGGCCCAGAGTGTTACCCGTTTATACGACGAGCTGATTGAGTTAACCAACATCTATCTGATTCAGGGTGAAGGGCGTCATACCGTAGACGGCAAGCTGTTTGATACCACTAAGTACAATCTGAAAAAGAAACTGTACCTGACGCTGGTATCCGTAAACGTGCTGGAAGCGATTCGTTTTTATGTCAGCTTTGCCTGTTCCTTTGCCTTCGCTGAGCGGGCAATTATGGAAGGTAACGCCAAGATCATTAAGCTGATCGCCCGTGATGAGGCGCTGCACCTGACCGGTACGCAGTTCATGATCAACGTGCTGTCCTCCGGCGCTGATGACCCTGATTTCAAGAAGATTGCGGTTGAATGTCATGACGAAGTGATTGAAATCTTCCGTGAGGCGGCTGAACAGGAGAAAGACTGGGCGAACTACCTGTTCAGTGGCGGTTCTATGATCGGTCTGAATGCACAGATTCTGCGTGATTATATTGAATACATCACTAACGTACGTATGAAGGCTGTTGGTCTGGAAGAGATCTTCCCGGCACGCCAGAACCCACTGCCATGGATGAATGCCTGGTTAGTGAGTGATAACGTACAGGTTGCACCACAGGAAGCGGAAATCAGTTCCTACCTGGTGGGTGCAATCGATAACGAAGTTGATGAAAGCGACTTTGATGATTTTGATCTTTGATCTTTGAGGGCTGAGTCATGAGTGGTATTCCAAGGATTAAGGTCAATCACCACGGTACGTTCTATTACCAGTATGAGTTCTCATTGCTGGATGCTCTGGAGGCGCAGGAAATTCCTGCGCCTTATAATTGCCGCGGTGGCTATTGCGGCACCTGTAAAGTCAGGCTAATCGACGGTGAAGTTGAACAGGTGCAGGATGCGCTGTTTGATACTGTAGGCGATGAGATTTTGACCTGCTGCTGTAAGCCTGTCGGGCATATAGAAATCGAAATACCGGAAGACTGATTCTCAGTTTTCCACAACTCCCGTTACGTTCGTTTTTCCTCGTTCTGCTCTCTCTTGTCGCGGCTAAATGGCGTGCTGCTATTTTTGACGCCGGAAAAATGTTCCATTTGTGTAAATAATTGTTAACAGTTTTGTTTGAATTTTATTTTCACGTTTTATTGGCTTGTACAGTAATTGATCAATTAATGAGCTGAAGGTAGCGCTATACCGTCGTTTAAGAGATATCTCTGCAGAAGTAACTTTGTAGTCTCAATGAGCCTGTTTATGCGTTCCTGAAAACCAATGTTTGAGTAGCCTGGCTGAAAATGAAAAACAGTTTTTAATGTCAGTCTGGCATGAAAATTGGTTGTTATTTAATCAGTTTAGTAACCCTTCTTTTTGATTGAAAAATTTAAAGTCCACAGTTGCTTGTCAAGGCTTTTTTCTTGAATAACTGTTTAGTTATTTTTAATTACAACGCTTGTTTGTTTGTAAGTTATTGAATTTGTTATGTTTAATTGTTTTGTGTTAAATGTGACCGATCTGTAACAAAGCCTGTAGTTATGCGGCTTTCAGGCGGGTGTCCAATAGTTGTAAACAGTTTTATCCACAGAAAGTGGGGGTAACTTTCAGTTACATTTCAGGTTGGTTTTAAGTCTGAATTATCTGAGTGCTTTTGCCTGTAATGTCAGGTGTTTTAGCTTCTGGGAGAAGGCTGGGTTGACGATTTGGATAGCCGGGTGTCAGATGCGGAAAGCAGGTGTTTAGTCAGAGAGCGCGCCTGAAGCAGGTATGTTTGTTCAGGCGGTACAGAGCTTGGTGTGATAGGTGGCGGAAGGGCGGTTAGATTGTTAACTATTGTTCAGAGTTCTGTTTTATCTTTGAACTCACAAAGGTCTTCAATCATGCAGCTGTTGCACTTGGGTTTGCGGGCGGTGCAGACGTAGCGACCATGGAGAATTAACCAGTGGTGTGCATCCATCAGGAATTCTTTTGGTACGAATTTCAATAGCTTCTGTTCCACTTCGTTTACGTTCTTGCCCGGTGCGATTTTAGTGCGGTTGGATACACGGAATATATGGGTATCAACGGCCATGGCAATCTGTCTGAAAGCGGTGTTAAGCACCACGTTGGCGGTTTTGCGGCCGACCCCGGCAGAGCTTCCAGATCTTCACGGTTTTCCGGTACCACAGAGTTGTGCTTATCGATCAGGATTTTGCAGGCCTTGATGACGTTTTCGGCTTTGGAGTTATACAGCCCGATGGTTTTGATGTATTCCTTGAGGCCGTCGACCCCTAATGCATAGATGGCTTCAGGGGTGTTGGCGACGGGAAACAGCTTGCGGGTAGCCTTATTGACGCTGACATCTGTTGCCTGTGCTGACAGTGCGACGGCAACCAGAAGCTCGAACGGGTTGCTGTATTCCAGTTCTGTCACCGGGTTGGGGTTATCGTTGCGAAGGCGGGTGAAAATTTCCTGGCGTTTGGTCTTGTTCATTATGTTGGCTTTTATGTGGCTCGTGGCGCTTTTTAATAGGCTTTATCTTAATTGGCCTTCACGCGTAATTGAAGGGCGTAAAGAGGCTGTTTGCAGGTAAGGGTGTTAAACCGCGGGTAAAAAATACCGGCAGCAAGCCGGTATTTTCAGGTTTGAATATCAGCGATCAGGGTTAGCTGATGTTGCCGGTAATACGCGCCCGTTTAGGGCCTTCTGACGGCGCTTTTGGTTGTTGCTTACGACGTTCTTCCAGGCGCTGATCAATGATGTTCTTAACGGCGACAATCAGCCCCATGCCAACGAAAGCGCCCGGTGGCAAAATTGCAAACAGGAAGCCGCTATAGTCATCAACCAGGGTGATTTTCCAATTTTCAGCAGCAGGGCCGAACAGCAGGTTCATATCTGCAAACAGGGTGCCCAGGCCAAGAATCTCACGCATTGCCCCCAGTAATACCAGCACTAGGGTGAAGCCCAGTCCCATCATTACGCCGTCCAGCAGTGAGGCGCCTACCGGGTTTTTACAGGCAAACGCGTCCGCCCGGCCCATAATTGCGCAGTTGGTTACAATCAGGGGATGAAGATGCCGAGAATGGTATACAGCTCATAGGTGAATGCCTGCATCAGCAGTTCGATGCAGGTTACGAAGGAAGCAATAACCATCACGAATACCGGCAGGCGGACAGAGTCCGGCACAAAGTGACGGAACATGGAGATCGTCAGGTTTGACCCTATCAGTACCAGAATACTGGCAATGCCCAGGCCCAGTGCGTTAACGACGGTGCCGGTTACCGCAAGCAGGGGGCACAGGCCCAGCAGTTGTACCAGTGCCGGGTTATTCGTCCAGAGGCCGTCTAAAGTGATTTTCTGGTAATCGGTCGCCATTACTCTGCTCCCGTTGTTTGAGTGGTTGCTGCCTGGTTGTCCTGTGGCTGAGGATCATCCAGTAACGCGGTTTTGTTTTCGCGGAAATAATGTATAGCCGCTTTGGTAGCGTTAACAATTGCCCGCGGGGTAATGGTAGCACCGGTAAACTGGTCGAAGCGGCCACCGTCTTTCTTTACGGCCCATTCGGTATCATCGTCACCGTCATAGTGCTGGCCATTGAAACTTAAGATCCAGTCTGACTTTTCAGTTCAACCTTATCACCAAGACCGGGCGTTTCTTTGTGAGCCAGTACCCGGACGCCAGCCAGGCTTTCATCCCGGTTGATGCCTACAATCAGAGAGATTGCGCCAGTATAACCATCTGGTGCAACCACCGGCATGATAACCGTTTCTACCTGGCCGTTGCGACGGGCGCGAAAAGCGGTTGCTTCGTTTTCGCCGGTCAACTCAGGTTTTCTGATAATCAGCGTGTCGTTGAGCAGTTCATTGTCGATGCTGCTACGCGGCACGATTTCGTAAAGCGCTTTTGCCTGCTGTTCTTTAATGTTGTCAGCAATGCGCTGCTCGGTGGATATCTGTGTCAGGGCAATCGCACCGGCGGTGACAACTGCAAAGATGCCGAGGCCGGCGGCGCTGTTGCGGATAGCGGTAAGCATTTCCATTAGCTGTTCCCCTTCATGCCGCGTTTGGCTTTTGCATGCCCGTAGGTACGTGGCTGGGTGTACTGGTCAATAAAGGGGCGCTGAGGTTCATCAGCAGAACGGCGAAAGCAACGGCGTCCGGATAGTTGCCCCAGCTGCGAATAATAAAGATCAGCAGGCCGATACCGGCGGCAAACCAGAGTTTGCCCTTGTTGCTGGTGCAGGAGGTAACCGGGTCCGTGATGATGAAGAAGGCCGCCAGCATGGTTGCACCTGTGGTCAGGTGAAAGAACGGGTCGGGGTAGTTATCCGGATCAATCAGGAAGAACAGGGTGGAAACCAGTGCCAGAGTGCCCAGCATGGCAACCGGCGCATGCCAGGTGAAAATTTTGCGGTACAGCAGGAAAATGCCGCCCATTACATAAGCGGCGCTGACGGCGTGCCAGGCACCGATTCCGTTGGCCAGCAGTTCGCTCTGGTTCCACATTTCTTCAGTGGTAAAGCCGCCTTTGTGCTTCATTACATCCAGTGGTGTAGCCATGGAAAAGGCGTCATACAGGGCAGGCTGAATACCGGCAAAAATGAATTGCAGGGAGTCTGTCAGGCTGATGATATTCCAGCCTTCACCTACCATGACAAACGGGGCGCTCCAACTGGTCATCGGGACTGGGAAGGACACCAGCAGTAGTGCATAAGCTGCCATGGCTGGGTTAAACGGGTTGCTGCCCATGCCGCCATACATATGCTTAGCGATGGCAATGGCGAACAGGATGCCGACAAACATCACCCACCATGGAGCAAATGGCGGTATCGCCAGTCCCAGCAGAACCGCGGTAACCACTGCGCTGTAATCCTGCAGGTAGAAGCTGACCGGGCGCTTGCGCAGTTTAATAATGGCGGCTTCAAAGCCAACCGCCAGCAGGCAGCCCCAGAGAACCTGAATCAGGGTGCCCCAGCCGAAAAAGAATGTCATTGCTGCCATTCCCGGCAGTGTTGCCAGGATAACTGTACGCATTACATCACCGGTGTTTCCGGGACGGTGCGTATGAGGAGATGTAATTCTTATTAAAGCCATAATGGTTACTTAGAAAAACGTTCCAGGGTTGAGTTAAGTTCGGCTGCTTTTTCCTGCGCGCTGAGCAGTTCTGCCTGCAGGTCTGCCTGCATGTCGTCTTCAGCCTTGCTGAGTGCGCGTTCGGCTTTGGTTACGGCTGCCCGTGCCAGTGCAGCATCAACTTTAAGCTGTTTTAGGTCAATGCCTTCAGCTGCTGCAGCGGCAATATGTTCCGCTTCCAGGCTGGCCAGATCATTCTGTGCCTGTTCGTAGCGTGCGGTAAGGTTTGCAACATCCTGCTGCAGGTTTTCACGGTTACTGTCATCCGCTTCATCAAGCGCTTTTTCTGCTTTTTCAGCTTGGTGCGCATGATCGATACCTGCTGTTTCAGCGCTTTGGCATCCGGTTTTTCAACGGCAACATTGTTTATGGCTGGTGCGGCAGTCTCTGTGCTGGCCTGATTGGCCTGCAGGGCTTGCTGGTATTCGGCTTCAGCCTCTTTAAGCTTGCCTTCCAGTTTAGCGACGCCATCGGCCATTTTGGCAGCTGCGGGGCTTTCAGAGGCTACGGCTTTTTCGTAGGCGGCCTTAGCTTTCTCGACTTTGCTTCGCATTGCATCAGCATCGGCTTTCAGGTCATCCAGCTGTGCCTGGCTGAACGCCGGTGCAGCTGGAGCCGGTGCAGCTGTGCTGGCCTGACTGGCCTCATTAGCCTGAAGTGCCTGCTGGTATTCGGCTTCGGCGTCTTTAAGCTTACCTTCCAGTTTGGTCACACCGTCGGCCATTTTCGGTGCGGCAGGGCTGTCGGAAGCGGCTGCTTTTTCGTAAGCAGCTTTCGCTTTCTCAACTTTGCCCTGCAGTGCTTCAACGTCGGCTTTCAGGTCATCCAGCTGTGCCCGGCTAAAGGCGGAGCAGCTGGGGCTGGTGCGGCTGCACTGGCTTCATTGGCCTGGAGTGCTTGCTGGTATTCGGCTTCGGCGTCTTTAAGCTTACCTTCCAGCTTGGTCACACCGTCGGCCATCTTCGGTGCGGCTGGGCTGTCGGAAGCGGCTGCTTTTTCGTAAGCAGCTTTGGCTTTCTACTTTGCCCTGCAGTGCTTCAATATCTGCTTTCAGGTCGTCCAGCTGTGTCTGGCTAAAGGCGGGGGCGGCAGGGGCGGGTGCGCCTGCGCTGGCCTGGTTGGCTTCTAGCGCCTTCTGATACTCGTCTTCAGCCTCTTTGAGTTTACCTTCCAGCTTGGTCACACCGTCGGCCATCTTCGGTGCAGCAGGGCTGTCGGAAGCGGCTGCTTTCTCGTAGGCGGCTTTTGCTTTCTCTACTTTACCCTGCAGTGCGTCAACGGCAGCTTTCAGGTCATCCAGCTGTGCCTGACTGAAGGCCGGTGCTGCGGCAACAGCAGGTGGCGTGCCGCCGGACTCTGCAGCTTTGAAAGCGGCTTCAGCAGTGGCTGACTTTTCAGTCAGGGCTTTAACTTCCGCTTCCAGTTCAGCGATGTTGTCGGCGCCGGCTTCCTGTGCGCTGGCCAGCTGTTTTTCGGCCTTCTTAAGCTTGGTACGGGCGATTGCTGCATTGGTTTTAAGCTGCTTGATGTCTACAACCGGCGCTGCCGGTGCAGCAGGTGCCTGCTGTGCCTGTTCGTAAGCCTGGGCTGCGGCGTCAGACTTGGCCTGTAACTGATTAACCGTTTCCTGCAGAGCATCGATTCCGTCCAGTCCTTTGCCTGGGCGTTGCTCAGTGCTTTTTCTGCTTTCTTCAGTTTGGTGCGGGCAACGGCAGCGTTGGTTTTCAGCTGCTTAAGATCCGGTTCGCTGCTTTCGACAGTGCTGCTGGCCTGCTTGGTAATGACAGCATCGCGCTTAGCAGCCTGGTTCTTGGCGGCTTCTTCAGCGCGGGCCTTACGACGCAGCTCTTTTTCCAGCTGTTCCTGTTCCTGGCGTGCCTGACGGGCTTCAAAACGCAGGCGGGCATGGTCGGCTTTACGCTGTTCAGCATCTTCCTTACGGATTTCACCTTTGGCAAAGCGGTAGTATTGCACCAGCGGAATATTACTCGGGCAGACGTAAGAGCAGGCGCCACATTCGATGCAGTCGAACAGGTTGTGGTGTTTGGCTTTCTCAAACTCACGGCCTTTGGCAAACCAGTGCAGCTGTTGTGGCAGTAACTCGACCGGGCAGACCTGTTCGCACATGCCGCAACGGATACAGGCCTGTGCCGGCGGCTGTGCCGGGAATTCATTAATGCTGCCGGCAATCAGGCAGTTACTGGTTTTGATCATCGGGATCTGTGGATTCTCGATAGTCAGGCCCATCATCGGGCCGCCGACAATCAGTCGGGCCAGATGCTGCTCACTCAGGCCACAATATTCCAGCAGATCTGCAAACGGGGTGCCTATCCGGGCTTCAAGGTTTTGCGGATGGGCCACAGCCTGACCGGTAATGGTGATTACCCGGCTGACCAGTGGCTTACCGTGCTGGACTGCGTCATAAACTGCAGTGGTGGTGCCCACGTTCTGACAGACAATACCAACGTCAGCAGGGATCTTTCCGCTGGGTACTTCAACTCCGGTGAGCAGTTTAATGAGCTGCTTTTCACCGCCGGACGGGTATTTGGTCGGGACGCTGATAATGTCCAGATTCAGATCGCAGCCGTCAAAAGCTTCATGTAGGGCGCGGATTGCCTGCGGCTTGTTATCTTCAATGCCGACGATGATATGCAGGGGCTGGAGCAGGTGGGCAATAATTTCAATGCCCCCAGTATCCGGTCTGCCCGCTCACGCATCAGCATATCGTCTGCAGTGATGTAGGGTTCACATTCGGCTGCGTTAATGATCAGGGTGTTAACGATGTGGTCATCACCCAGATGAAGTTTAACGTCGGTCGGGAAACCTGCACCGCCCATACCGGCAACGCCCGCTTTGCGGATATATTCAATCAGTTCCGGCTTGGGCAGCTGCTGATAATCTTCCAGCCCCTGATGCTCTGTCCACTGATCTTCGCCGTCTGCTTCAATGATGATGCAGTCGGCCATCATGCCCGACATGTGCGGCACCGGATGTGCCTCAATAGCAACCACTGTACCGGATGTTGAGGCGTGGATATTGGCACTGATACGGCCGATTGCTTCAGCGACGGTCTGGCCTTTCAGAACTTTATCGCCCACTTTTACCAGCGGATCAGCCGGCAGGCCGATGTGCTGTTGTAATGGTAGAACGATACGGGACGGTACCGGTGCTTCAGTAATGGTGCCGCCGGTCGACTGGCGCTTGTTTTCCGGAGGGTGGATGCCGCCGTGGAAGCTGTGAATCTGAGCGTTCATGCTTTGCCCTCCGCAGAGTGCCGGCTAACACCCGGGCGCAGATCAGTGGCGATCAGTTCAACGCCAGGTTTTGGCATGTTCCATTGCCAGGTATTCAGAGTGGTTTCAATTGGCAGCATATCAATACAGTCAACAGGGCATGGCTCAACACAAAGATCACAACCGGTACATTCAGAGGTTATGACGGTGTGCATTTGTTTGGCGGCACCGAGGATGGCATCTACGGGGCAGGCCTGAATGCACTTGGTGCAGCCAATGCACTCATCTTCACGGATGTAGGCGACGGATTTAACCTGTTCTTCGCCGTGTTCCGCATCCAGAGGGATGGCTTCAACATCCAGCAGGTCCGCCAGCGCATCAATAGTGCTCTGGCCGCCCGGGGCATTTGTTGATGGCTTCGCCGTTTACGATGGCTTCGGCATAGGGGCGGCAGCCCGGGTGTCCGCACTGGCCGCACTGGGTCTGTGGCAGTAGTCCGTCCACCTGTTCAACCAGTGGATTGCCTTCAACTTTGAAGCGAATAGATGAGTAGCCAAGCAGGATGCCGAAAGCAAGCCCGAGGCCCAGCAGAACAAGAATGGCGATTAATACGGCGCTCATGATAATTCCTCGACTGTCCGGCGGTTAAAACTGAACGAGGCCAGTAAAGCCCAGGAATGCCAGTGACATCAGACCAGCGGTTACCATACCGATGGCCGAGCCTTTAAATGGCGTAGGAACATCTGCGACAGCGATACGCTCACGCATGGCTGAAAACAGAATCAGAGCCAGTGAGAAGCCGACGGCTGCACCGAATCCGTACACAATTGAATCAATAAAGCCGTTCATCTTTTGATGTTCAGCAGGGCGACACCGAGTACTGCACAGTTGGTAGTAATCAGTGGCAGAAAAATACCGAGAAGTTTATACAGCAGGGGGCTGGTTTTGCGCACAACCATTTCGGTGAACTGTACGACTACCGCAATAACCAGAATAAAGCTGATGGTTTTCAGATACGTCAGATCCAGTGGTTCCAGCAGGTAGCTGTATACCAGGTAGCTGCACACGGATGACAGGGTTAGTACAAAGGTTGTCGCCAGCGACATGCCCATAGCGGTTTCGAGTTTATTGAAACCCCATAAACGGACAAAGGCCGAGAAACTGCACCAGTACGAAGTTGTTAACCAACACGGTGCTGATAAGAATAAGCAGATACTCTGTCATATGGCGATTGTGTAACCTTTATATAGCTCTTATAGGGTTCTCTCCCGGAGGAAGAGGGTACGTCTTGCGCCCGGATGCTGCACAGGCGCTCGCTGTATGTCCGATATTTCCGTTAAGCCGCTACGCTGTTTCATTCATCCGCTATCAGTTGTTTCGTGCGGATGTCCGTCGCTGCTTTTAAGGCGGCTAAATTCTACTGATTTTAGCATCCCCGGGGTATAGGCAAGCTTTCCGGCGACGGCAATTTTTATTCTTTTTCCGGCTTTTATTGCCGGAGCGCAGGTTTTTTGCGCCTGTTTGGCAGCCCAGCACCGGCGTAGAGGGCATGGTGGCGGCTATTATGGCAGATAACTGCATAAAATTAAAAGAATAAATTGCCTTCTTTTTAAATCTTTTAGGAATAATTAATGAACTTTAGTTTTATCTGCTTATTCCTTTTTGGTGATTTTTAATTACTAATTATTATTTTGAGTTATAAAGAGGGGCGGGTAGACTGTGTCTAATCTAGGGCATTCGTCTGTGCTACATCTGTGATTGCCCAACAGAACTGAAAAGGTCTGACTCCAGGGCTTCCTTCTGCACAGGGCAGAGCCATAGCCGACCGTCAGGCCGGATGCAGGTAAACCTGCTTTACTTATGAATAAAGGGTGAGTGCCGGTATTTCCTGAGCCACTGTTAGCGCCAAATGTAGCAGTGGGTATAACAGGATAAGCAGAACAGCCGGCTTTATTTAAGGTTAATAAATATGTATCAGTATAACGAACAGGATCAGAACCTGGTCAATCAGCGGGTTGAACAGTATCGTGATCAAACCCGGCGTTTTCTTGCCGGTGAAATACCGGATGATGAGTTTCGTGGCCTGCGTCTGATGAACGGCCTGTACGTGCAGCGCCATGCGCCGATGCTGCGTGTCGCGGTGCCTTATGGCCTGATGAATTCTGTACAGGTACGTAAGCTGGCTCACATTGCCCGTACCTACGATAAAAATTATGCCCACTTCACAACCCGGACTAACCTGCAGTTTAACTGGCCGAAGCTGGAAGAAGTGCCGGATATTCTGGCAGAGCTTGCTGAAGTGCAGATGCATGCTATTCAGACCAGCGGTAACTGTCTGCGTAATACCACGACAGATCACTTCGCCGGTATTCTGAAAGATGAAATCGAAGATTCCCGTCCGTGGTGTGAAATTATCCGTCAGTGGACAACACTGCACCCGGAATTTGCTTACCTGCCGCGTAAGTTCAAAATTGCCGTCACCGGCTCAAGTGAAGACCGTGCTGCGTCACAGGTTCACGATATCGGCCTGCACCTGGTGAAGAACGATGCCGGTGAAGTTGGTTTCGAAGTGCTGGTTGGTGGTGGTTTGGGCCGTACGCCGATGATCGGTAAGGTTATCTGTGAGTTCCTGCCCAAGCATGACTTACTGACCTATCTGGAAGCGATTCTGCGGGTTTACAACCTGAACGGTCGCCGTGATAACAAGTACAAAGCCCGTATCAAGATTCTTGTTGATGCTCTGGGTATCGATAAATTCCGTGAGCTGGTTGATGCCGAGTGGGCTGAAATCCGTGGCGGTGAAATGCACCTGACGGATGCTGAGATTGAGCGTATTAAAGGTTTCTTCGAGCCGCACCCGTATGAAGCTGATGCTGTTAAGGGTGTTGCTGCCCTGGAAGCTAAGCTGGCTGAAGACAGTGATTTTGCTGCATGGTACGAGCGTAATACCCGTGAACATAAGATCGACGGCTACCGTGCAGTCGTTGTCAGCCTGAAGCCTTATCTGAAGGCGCCGGGTGACATCACTGATGTGCAGCTGGATGTAGTTGCTGATCTGGCTGACAAGTATAACTTCGGTGAAATCCGCAGTACCCATGATCAGAACCTGGTACTGGCCCACGTTCAGGCAGGTGACCTGTTTGCTCTGTGGCAGGTACTGGCTGAGCACAACCTGGCCCGTCCGAATATCGGTACTCTGACCGACATGATCGTTTGCCCGGGTTTTGATTTCTGCTCACTGGCCAACGCACACACACTGAATGTGGCTGATCAGATTAACCAGAAGTTTGATGACCTTGATTACCTGCACGATATCGGTGATATCAAGCTGAATATGTCTGGCTGTATTAATGCCTGTGCCCATCACCACGTTGCCCATATCGGTATTCTGGGTGTGGACCGTAAGGGTGAAGATTACTATCAGATCACTCTGGGTGGTTCTTCCCGTGAAGATGCGTCTCTGGGTAAGGTTATCGGTAAAGCGGTTCCGCAGGTTGAAGTGGCTGACACTCTGGAGAAAGTTCTGCAGGTTTATATTGAACAGCGTGAAGAAGAAGAGCGCTTTATTGATACCGTTCGCCGTATCGGTCTGACGCCGTTTAAGGAGAGAGTTTATGCCCCTGTTAATTAATCAGAGCGTTGTTGCCGACGATAAGTGGCTGCGGGTTGATGTCGATACACTGGCTCAGCACCCGGATGCTGCAGTGATTGTACCGTTTGATCTGTTTGCTGCTGAGCAGGAGTCTCTGCTGGCAGGAGACCGCCCGCTGGCGGTACAGATTAACGGTGATCAGGACTTTGAACTGGTACTGGCGAACCTTGAGCGTTTGTCTCTGGTGGTGGTTGAGTTTCCGGCGTTTACGGATGGCCGTGGTTTCAGCTTTGCGCGCATCCTGCGCCGTAAAGGTTTTACCGGTGAAATCCGTGCAACAGGTGATGTCAGCCATGACCGCCTGGAGTATATGACCCGTTGTGGTTTTGATGCGTTCGAAATTCCTGATGAGCGTTTCACTGCTGAAACCTGTTCGGTTTTCGGTGAGATCACCGTGCACTATCAGGGCAGTGCTGATGATGAGCGGCCAATCTTCCGCCGCTGAATCCCTGCTGGGCCGGCCGTTATGCTGCCGGCCTTATCTTTATCCGTTTATCAATGGTGGTAAGCGGATAAATTGAGATAAAATGTCCAACTTTCCAATATGCGTCAACATTGGCGCTAATTGTGAACTAATCGGTACCTTCGTTCCTGAGTTTTTGTTACATTCCGAGCCAGTAAGCGCCCGGAATTTTCTGTCTTTATCGGGCCGTATTTATCTGTCGCCAGGAACAGAGCTTTTCTCAGGAGATTCTTCGTGGAATATCTTCCGCTATTTTTAAGTTAGATGATAAAACCGCAGTGCTGGTCGGAGGTGGTCAGGTAGCCCTTCGTAAGGCGACTTTACTGGTGCGGGCACGGGCGCAGGTTAAGGTGATTTCCCATCAGATTCTGCCCGAGCTGGCAGAACTGGTAGAGCAGAATAACGGTGAGGCTATTATCGGTGAATATCAGGCGCAGATGCTTGATAACGTCGATCTGGTCATTGCTGCCACGGATAACCTGTCTCTGAATGAGCAGGTACACAGTGATGCAGTTGCCCGGCATATTCCTGTGAATGTGGTGGATAAGCCAGACTTGTGCAGCTTTATTTTTCCGGCAATTGTTGACCGTTCTCCGCTGGTGATCGGTGTTTCTTCCGGTGGTGAATCGCCGGTGTTATCCCGTTTAATGCGTGCCAAGCTGGAAACCTGATTCCGCAGGGGTACAGCCGTCTGGGCAAGCTGGTGGGGCAGTTCCGCGAACAGGTGAAAGAGCGTTTTACAACAATCAATGCCCGCCGTACTTTCTGGGAAAAACCTTACAGGGTCAGGTGGCTGAAAAGGTCTTTGCCGGCCGTGAAGAAGAAGCTGCTCAGTTGCTGCAGGCGAACCTTGATGCGGCTGATCCCCATCAGCAAGTCGGTGAAGTTTATCTGGTCGGCGGTGGCCCCGGTGATCCTGAGTTACTGACTTTAAGGCTCTGCGTCTGATGCAGCAAGCAGATGTTGTACTTTATGACAGCCTGGTGTCTGACGAGGTCGTGGACCTGTGTCGCCGTGATGCGGACAAAGTCTTTGTCGGTAAACGCCGTGATAACCATGCGGTACCGCAGGATGGCATTAACCAGCTGCTGATTGATTATGCATTGCAGGGTAAGCGGGTATTACGCCTTAAAGGTGGCGATCCGTTTATTTTTGGCCGCGGTGGCGAAGAGCTTGAGTCGCTTAAGGCGCATAACATTCCATTCCAGGTGGTGCCGGGTATTACCGCTGCCAGCGCCTGTTCAACATATGCCGGTATTCCGTTGACCCACCGGGATTATGCTCAGTCGGTGAAACTGGTAACCGGTCAGCTGAAAAACCGTACTACGGATCTGAATTATGCTGAGTTGATTCATCCGAATCAGACCGTTGTGTTCTATATGGGGCTGCATACCTTACCGGTGCTGGCCGAGAATCTGATTGAACACGGCAAGCCGGCTGATACGCCTGCAGCCGTGGTTTCCCGGGGTACAACCCGCGATCAGCAGGTGCTGATCGGCACACTGGCTGATATTGCCGAAAAACAAGCTGAGGCACAGCTTGCAGCACCGGCTCTGATCATTGTCGGTGAAGTGGTTAAGCTGCACGAAAATCTAACCTGGTTCGGTGATCAGGTCCTCCATAATCACGGTCTGGTATTGCCGGACGCTCATGCTACAGAAGACTGATTTTTAATCATTTTCTGCCTTCGCTCCCGGTTGCTGGCGCTTTTCAGTGATCGGGGGCAGTAAAACCCAAGATGGGAAATATCTTACTTCAGTTCTGCACGGGTTTTCTTTATATTCGGTATCAGGATCATAGCTTGTTAAGTTGAAGCTAAGCTTGTTTCAGGGGAGGAACGGGCTCAATACCGAGGAAAGTATATGCCTACGGCGAACATCAATGGCATGGAAATGCAGTACCTGGATCAGGGAGAAGGGTTTCCGCTGTTGTTTGGACATGGATATCTGTGGGATTCACGTATGTGGGCGCCGCAGCTTGATGTCTTATCAGAACATTTCCGCTGTATCGTGCCGGATCTGTGGGGCCATGGTGGCTCGCAGCCTGACGCTGCCCGTCCGCTGGATATCAGTGCGCTGGCAGATGATCATCACGCGCTTATGCAGCAGCTTGGCATTGACCGTTATGCGGTAATCGGTTCGTCTATCGGCGTGCTCTGGGGCGCACGGCTGGCCATTGAGTATCCTGAAGAAGTTGCCGGACTGGTGATGCTCAACGGGTATCTTGGGGAAGAGCCCGCTGAAAATGTCGCTGAATATGAACACCTTCTGGATATTGTAGGATCGATGGGCTCCATTCCCGGTGCGGTGATGGATGCACTGACCCGTATGATGTTCTGTGAGTCTACTTTTGTTTCTAAGCCTGCGCTGATTGAAACTTACCGTTTCGATATGATGACACTGACGCCGGAGCAGATTGCCACTGCTGTCGCAATGGGGAAGGCGATGCTTAAGCGCCGCTCTCAGCTTGACCGTTTGGAGGAAATTCGTTGTCCGGTCAGCATTATTGTCGGTGACAGTGATGTCTTCCGGCCGGTTGCTGAAGCGCGGCATATGCATAGTCAGATTCCGGGCAGCGCGCTGACAGTGATCAAGAATGCCGGGCACATTTCAAATCTTGAACAGGATCGTCAGGTAAGTCAGGTGCTGGTTGACTACCTTAAAGCTAATCCTGATATTCCATGTGATGCTGATCGTCTGGTGCTGGTCTGAGGCCCACCGGCTCTTCGTTCTATGTCAAAAGCTGATACCTGGTTCGTTTATATCCTCGAGTGTGCAGACAGTACGTTGTACACCGGGGTGACCACGGACCTGAAGCGTCGGCTTAATGAGCACAATCATAACGATCGGCTTGGGGCCAAATACACCCGGGTCCGGCGTCCTGTCAGTTTGCAGTACCATGAGATCTGCACTGACCGCAGTCATGCTTGCCAGCGTGAAGCGGCCATTAAAAACTTTCCCGCCGGGCGAAACTCCGCCTGATCTGCGACAGCTGAGAATAATCCGCCGACGGATTGAGTCAGCACACTTTCTGACGTACTCTCGAACATCTGTATGAATTATCGGCCGGTAAAGCTGTCTCTGCTAAGTGCATGTCCATCTATGGACGGTTAAGTGTTGGGCTGAACTGTATAGGATTGAATTTCCGGGGAGTGAATAATGCGTTTTTCTGCGTTGCTTGGCTGTCTGGCCAGTGTTGTTCTGGCCAGCCAGAGTGTTTATGCCAGTCCGGTATGGAAAGTGTCTGACGGTAATGAAACGGTTTATCTTGGCGGTACTATTCATGTGCTGGCAGAAGATGATTATCCGCTACCAGCTGCTTTTCAGCGGGCATATGCAGAGGCAGAAACTGTATTTTTGAAACCGATATAGATGCTCAGTCAAAGCCGGAATTTGCGCAACAGCTGGTTGCTCTGACCACTTACCCTCAGGGGCAGGGAATTGATTCCCGGCTAAGTCCGGTGGTGCTGCAGAGCCTGTATGATTACTTACAGAGCCGGGGGCTTCTCTAGAGGCGCTGAAGCGTTTCAGACCGGGTATGCTGGCGATGGTGATGACTAACATTGAGTTAGAGTTTCAGGGCATGTCGGGAGAAGGTGTTGATCAGTTCTATACCGATATAGCAATGCGGGATCAGAAACCAAGAGGGCAACTGGAAACACCGGAAGAGCAGATTCGCTTTATCGCTGCGATGGGCAATGGAAATGAGAACGATTTTATTGAATATGCTCTGAAGGATATGTATCAGATGCGTGAAGATATGCTGGCAATTAAGCGTGCCTGGAGGGTCGGAGACCGACAGGGGCTGCAGGATGTTGCGCTGATTCCGTTTCGTGAAGGCTCGCCGGACGTGTTCGATACACTGATTGTTGAACGGAACAATAACTGGTTGCCACAGATTGAACAGATGTTTTCGTCAGCGGAGGATGAGCTGGTTTTAGTGGGCGTTTTACATCTGGTTGGCCGTGAGGGCCTGCTGCAGCAGTTAGAAAAGAAAGGCTACAGTGTTGAGCAAATGCACTGAGTCACTATTGTCAGATATAAAAACGGGCCTTTAGTGGCCCGTTGTTATTTTGTGCTCAGACAATTTTCAGCGGCGTTGCTGGGGCATGATAAATGAACTCATCTGTTGCCACTGGCCGTCGCTGCTGCTTGCTGTGAAGTTTATCTTCCGTGGGATCAGCGCAGTATCGGCAGTTGTGGGGGCGCATACCCGGTAATTCAGTTCGTTGCGCTGGCCGGGCTGTAAGTCCAGGCCGGATTTACCTTCCAGGCGTAACAGGCTGTTATCCAGCGTGAGCGCAAAGTCTGTGGCAGTAACCGATACATTTTCAATGATCAGTTTATATTCGTTACATACCTCACCGGCACCGTTGGTGACATACAGGGTCTGGCGGTCGCGAATAACATCCATGATCAGTGCTTCTTTATTCGCAAAAGCCCAGATCAGATAACCACTGATCAGCACAATGGAGGCGATGTAAGCCCAGATACGTGGCCGTAACACCGGGCTGGCCTTGCCCTGTTCCTGATTCTCGGAAACAAAGCGGATCAGGCCGGTTGGTCGGCGCATCCGGGTCATGACGTCATCGCAGGCATCGATACAGGCGCCACAGGTGATACAGTCAGATTGCAGGCCCTGGCGGATATCAATCCCGGTGGGGCAAACGTGCACACAGAGTTTACAGTCAATACAGTCACCGCCTTCATTGCTGCTGCGGTTTTTGTGCCGGGGTTCGCCGCGGTCAACATCATAGCTGATGGTGCGGGTATCAGGGTCAAACATAACGGACTGGAAGCGGGCATAAGGGCACATATGGGCGCATACTTTTCCCGGACCAGACCGGCATTTACGTACGTCAGCAGGGCAAAAATCAGTATCCAGCTGAACATTTCCAGGCTGAGGTTCAGGCTGATGATATCGCTGGCTATCTCGCGGATAGGGACGAAATAGCCGATAAAGGTCATAGATGTCAGGGTGGCAAACAGTGCCCAGAGACTGTGTTTGGCGATTCGGCGGGTTAATTTACCGGGATTCCAGCCTTTCTTATCATCTTTAATGCGGTTGTTACGGCGGCCTTCGGTAATGGTTTCTATACGGATAAATACCCAGGTCCAGATGCTTTGCGGACAGGCAAAGCCGCACCATACCCGGCTGTAAGCCGAGGCCAGCGCAAACAGTAAGATTGCGCCGATAATCATAAAACCGGCAAGCAGATAAATGTCTTTCGGGCTCAGCAGCATGCCGAAAAGGTGCAGACGGCGGCTGAAGAAATCGAACAGGACAATTTGCTGACCGTCCAGATTAATCCACGCCGTGAGGAAAAACATCAGCATCAGGCTACCGCTGATGGCCCGGCGGATGCGCTGGTAGTGACCTTCCGTGAGACGAACGTAAATCTTGCCGTCGACCTGTTTGGGATCGTGCTGGTGTACCGGAATCTGTTGCATGGCGATGCTCTGAAAAACTCTGTTCAAAAGTATTGGCAGTGCCCCGCATAACGCTTGTGGCGTGTTAGCGGGAACCGGGTCGCAATCAAGAGGGGTGTGTTATCGGTTTTGTTGTCACTTGGTTCTTTGCGAGGATGCTTATAGTAGAGAAAAATAGAATAAGAACAGATGTAAAAATAATATATTATTAGGTACAGATTTTGTGTAATCTAGTCTGTGCCTGTAATTTTTATGGAATCTGTACCTATGTTCCTTTATCAAGTGCTTGAGCAACAAATCCGTGAACAGATTGAGAGCGGTCAGCTGGCGTTTGGCAGCCGTTTACCCTCGGTCAGGGCACTGTGTCAGGAGCAGGATCTTTCCAAGGCGACGGTGCTGAATGCCTATGCCCGGCTGGAGGCTGCGGGGCTGATTGAGGCCCGGCCTAAATCCGGATATTTCGTCAGTTATACGACCAGCCGGCTGGAACTGCCTGCGGAAAGTAAACCGGATATGGCCCCGGCATTCATTAGTCTGGATCAGGTTTTGCTGGATATTATGGAGCAAAGTGCCGCATTTGATATTCGTCCAGACGGTAAGTGGGACGAATATAATGAGCCTTTACGCCGTTGTCTGGCCCGGGCTGCCCGTTCGCAAAAAGCGCCTGAGCAACAGTATTACGATGAGCCCGCCGGTTTGTCCGGGTTACGCCAACAACTGGTTCGCCGCTGTGCGGATGCTGGCAGTATGGTTCAGGCGGATGACATTGTTATTTCCGGGGCTGCCAGCACTCACTGATGCTGGCGCTGATGGCCACCACATCTCCGGGGATACGGTGGCGGTGGAGTCGCCGGGGTTTTATGGCAGTTTACAGCTGATCGAAGCGCTGGGGCTGAAAGCCGTAGAGGTGCCGTCTTCACCGGCGACCGGGGTCAGTCCGGATGCGCTGGAGCTGGCTATGCAGCACTGGCCAATCAAAGCGGTTTTACTGAGTCCTAACTTTGCGACCCCACCGGGGCCTGCATGCCTGACAGTCACAAGCAGCGGGTGCTGAGCCTGATCCGCAGCAAGGAAATCGCACTGATTGAGGATGATATCTATGGCGACCTGACCTTTGGCCTGCAGCGCCCAAGGAGTATCCATTCCTATGATCAGGAAATGGGCAGCAGCGGGCTGGTGCTGCTGTGTTCTTCTTTTTCAAAGAGTTTATCCAGAGATTTACGCTTAGGCTGGATTTTACCGGGCCGCTATAAAGATAAGGTAAAGCGGCTGAAGCTGGTGACACAGCTGGCCAGCAGTCAGCTAACTCAGCAGGGGGTACGAATGTTTCTGGAATCCGGCAGCTACGACCGCTTTCTGCGTAAGCGGCGTCAGCAGTTGGCAGAACAGTGCCAGCAGCTACAGGATTTATTAGCCCGTCTGTTTCCACAGGCAACCGGTTGCAGTAAACCGCTGGGGGAATCGCTCTCTGGCTGGAACTGCCGGAACATGTGGATACCCTGGCGCTTTACAATCAGGCCCGTAAGCGGGGCATCATTATTACCCCGGGCAGTCTGTTCACTTCTCAGCAGCGTTACCAGAACTGTTTACGAATCGGTTTTGCCCAGCCCTGGAGTCCGGCAAGAATCGCGGCGCTGGAAGAGGTCGCCCAGCTACTCGCAAGCGAATAAAAATTCCCGGGACGTCCTACATGTCGCGGAGGGTTATTGTATAATGCGGGCATATTATCCATGCCCGCCAAAGGACAGCTGTGAAATACAGTTCTCCGGTTATACAGAAGAGCCTCTATGACTAGCCTGACGATCCAAACCCCTGATGACTGGCATCTGCACCTGCGTGATGCTGACATGCTGCCTGAAACTGTACCGGCAACAGCCCGTTGCTTTCAGCGCGCGATTATCATGCCGAACCTGGTACCGCCGGTAACCAATGTTGATATGGCGATGGCATACAAGCAGCGGATTCTGGGTGCCCGTCCGGAAGGAAGTACTTTTGAGCCGCTGGTTACCCTGTTCCTGACCAACGCAACCTCTGCTCAGGATATTATTGATGCCAAAGCGGCCGGTGTAGTCGCTGCCAAACTGTATCCGGCGGGCGCGACAACTAACTCCGCTGCAGCGGTCAGCCAGCTGGAAGCTATGTATCCGGTGTTTGAGGTAATGGCTGAGCAGGGCATGTTATTGCTGGTGCACGGTGAGGTGACTGATCATCACATTGATATTTTCGACCGTGAGAAAATGTTCATTGATCAGAAACTGCAGCATATTGTGGCGCGTTTCCCTGAGCTGAAAGTTGTCTTTGAGCACATCACTACTGCAGATGCGGCAGCTTTGTAGCCGGTGCATCTGACAATGTGGCAGCAACGATTACGCCACAGCACCTGCTGCTGAACCGTAATGATCTGCTGGTGGGCGGTGTCCGTCCGCACAACTTCTGTCTGCCGGTTCTCAAGCGTAATACCCATCAGCTGGCGTTACAGGATGCGGTTAAGTCCGGGTCTGCAAAGTTCTTCCTGGGGACTGACTCTGCGCCCCATGCGAAAGAAGCGAAAGAAAGTGCCTGCGGTTGTGCCGGTTGTTACAGTGCCTGGAGCGCTATTGAGCTTTATGCACAGGTGTTCGAAGACATTGGCGCACTGGATAAGCTGGAAGCATTTGCCAGCCACCATGGTGCAGACTTTTATGGGCTGCCACGCAATGCCGGCAGCATAACTCTGGTGCAGGAAGAGTGGCAGGTGCCGGCGGAGATCATTCTGCCGAACGGCAAGCCGATTGTACCTTTCTATGCCGGTGAAACACTGCGCTGGAAAGTTCAGGCTTAAACCGGACCGGAGACCGACTGATGAGCAGCAATGTGCTGATTATTTATACCGGTGGCACCATTGGCATGCAGATGTCGGACGATGGTTATGTGCCGGTTGCAGGGTTTGAAGCGTTATTACGCGAACGGCTGAATGCCGGTGCAGCTATGCAGCTGCCGAACTTTGAAGTGCTGGAGTTTGAGCACCTTATCGACAGTTCAAACCTGCAGCCCCAACACTGGAATAAAATTGCCGCTGAGTTACAGGCGAACTGGGACCGCTATGACGGTTTCATCGTTCTGCATGGCACCGATACGATGGCCTACAGTGCTTCGGCTTTGTCGTACATGATGCAGGGGCTTGATAAGCCGGTTATCTTTACCGGTTCCCAGATTCCTCTGACTGAGTTACGTAATGATGCACTGGATAACCTGCTGACAGCGCTGATTCTGGCGGAAATTATCCGCTGAATGAAGTCAGTGTATTTTTCAATGGCCGGCTGTTACGGGGTAACCGCAGCAGTAAGCTGAAAAGTACCGGCTTTGATGCCTTCGATTCGCCGAATTTCCCATGGCTGGGGCAGGCGGGTATTCACATTGATTTACATCGTCATCTGCTTTTATCCAAGCGTGAACAGCGGTTTACCAATCCGGAATTTGCTGAAGATACTGTTCGGGTATTGCCGGTATATCCCGGTATCAGCGCGGCAGTTGCCCGGGATCTGCTGGCACCTGAACATGTTAAAGGCCTGATTATGATCAGTTACGGGGTAGGTAATCCGCCGGATGCCAATACTGAACTGATGGATATTCTGGCTGAGGCAACTGCACGGGTGTGGTCATCGTTAACCTGACTCACTGCCTGCAGGGCCGGGTCAGCCAGGGAGCGTATGCAACCGGTCAGACGCTGAATAAAATTGGTGTGTTACCGGGCAGTGATCTGACGCTGGAAGCCGCTTTCACTAAATTACATTTCCTGCTGGCAACTGAGCCGTCAACTGATGATGTTCGTCGCCTGATGGCAGAGTCTGTGTGCGGTGAGTTATCCGGCTGAAGCGTGCCGCAAATGAGTCTGTAGAGTGGTTAAACGGCAGTATGATGAATAATCCAGCGGACCACCCCGGAAGGGGCGCGGAGAGAACGCTGATCGGTAATATTGCCGATCTGACGGCTGTCCGCGATACCGAGCATCTTGAGTTCAGCCTGCTGAAATCGCTTCACCAGCTTCTGCAGCCTCAGGATCTGATTCTGTATAAACGTCACAATGATGGTCATTTGCTGGCTGAGATGCGTTATACCGCTGATGGCGGTGACGTGCAGATTGACGGGCTGACCGTGCCAGAAATTATTGACCAGGCTGATTTTACTGTCAGTAACCGGTATGCCGAAGCGCATGTGGATTATGCCCTGAACCTGTTCAGCCTGTTTGAGTCGCGTTTTTATCAGGTATATCTGCTGGTGCAGACCGAGAGTGAGCTGTCCGGCTACCACAGTGATCTGATTACGGGTCTGATGGATATTTACAGTAACTTTTGTAATTTACTGGAAGATGCTCAGAAAGATCAGCTGACCGGGCTCGCTAACCGTAACAGTTTCGATAAATATATTAAGAAGATTTATCAGCAGGTCAGCCAGTACAGTGACCTGAAACCGGCACCGGCGGTGCCGGTAAAGCGCCGGTATACTGGATGGCGTTGCTGGATGTCGATCACTTTAAAAACATCAATGATAACTTCGGCCACCTGTATGGTGATGAAGTATTAGTGCTGCTTGCACAAACCATGCAACACAAACTGCGCCGTAATGACATGCTGTTCCGTTATGGCGGAGAAGAGTTTGTGCTGGTGGCGGAGTGCGGCGATGAGCACGGTGCCCGGGAAATGTTCGAGCGTCTGCGCAGTGCTGTGGAGCAACGGAATTTCCCGCAGCTGGGGACGGTAACGGTGAGTATAGGTGTTACCCGTATTTCGCCAAAGATCATGCCGGTTACCCTGCTTGAATATGCCGATCAGGCGCTGTATCACAGTAAAGACAGCGGGCGCAATCAGGTAACCTTCTATGGGGATATGGAATCCTCCGGTGGTCTGAAAGTAGCAGGCGGTGAAGTCGAACTGTTTTAGGCGGCATAATTGCCCGGGTAAAAGGTAGAGGGAGAAACCATAATGATAACTGGCGGATGTTTATGCGGTGCTGTTAAGTATCGTCTGATGGGGCCTTTGGGTGACATTGTGCATTGTCATTGTGAGACGTGCCGTAAAACCCACAGCAGTGCATTTTCCAGTGTTGCAGCTGTTGCCGATACGGATTTTCAGTTACTTGAAGGGGCTGGAAAACTGAGCCACTTTGAGTCTTCTCCCGGTAAATTACGCTGGTTTTGTCAGAGCTGTAGCAGCCATATTTATGCCAAACGGGAGGGCGCTGCTCATGTAATCCTGCGTCTTGGCAGCCTGGATAATGACAGCCTCAATGCAGGAAATACTCCTCGTGAACGCAGCCACATCTGGACATCTCAGCAGGCCGGCTGGTATCAGAATGATACTGAACTACCGGTTTACGATGAAGCTGAACCAGTAGCAGGCAGGTAATCCGATGATCGTAATTTCTAACGCAGTCAGTCTGCATGATGATGAAGTGGAACTGTCCGGTATTCGTGCTCAGGGGCAGGTGGTCAGAATGTAAATAAGGTTTCCAGTGCGATTCATCTGCGTTTTGATATTGCTGCATCATCATTGCCAGAGTTTTACAAGGAGCGTTTACTGGCGCTCAAAGACCGCCGGATCAGCAAGGACGGTGTGATTGTTATTAAGGCGCAGCAGCATCGCAGTCAGGACCTGAACCGTGAAGATGCCATCCAGCGCTTGGTGGAACTGATCCGCACGGTTACAGTCGTACAGAAGGTACGGCGGCCAACTAAACCGACAAAAGGCTCCCAGCGCCGGCGGCTGGACGGTAAAAGCAGCGGGGGCCACCAAGGCTTTACGGGGCAGGGTAGCGGACTAAATTTCACTTGTATGTGTTATGTTATGTTGTAACAATTGTGTTTCTTAGATACATAAAGCCCGTATCTGATTTATTATTCCGCCACGGAGCATAAAGCGTTATGAAAATGGGATTACAGCAAATACTGATAAAAGATGTCGCCGATAAGCAGCTGTTAGCAATCTGTAGCCGTTTAGCGCCGGAAAAACAGGTACGGCAGCGAACGTCCCGGGCATTATTGTTTACATCAGTTTTGCTGGCCAGCAGCATGGCGTCAACTGCCAGCCAGGCAGGGGATGATCAAGGGTTTGAACGCCAACTGGGCAGCCATCAGCACGGTGAAGCGCACCTGGATATTGCCCTTGATGGCAATGAGTTAGTACTGAGTTTTACGTCACCTGCAGCAAACATTGTGGGGTTTGAATACGAACCTAAAACAGACAAAGAGCGTCAGAAAGTCAGTGATGCCAAGCAGTTTTTGCTGGATGCAGAATCCTGGTTAGGGGTTCCTGCGTCGGCCGGTTGCACGTTAAAGGAAGCAACATTTACAGCGTCTGCTGAAGATCATGACGATCATGACCATGAGAAGCACGACGATCATGACCATGAGAAGCACGACGACCATGATCATGACAAGCATGAAGATCATGACCATGAGAAGCACGATGACCATGATCATGAGAAACATGATGACCATGACCATGAAAAGCATGAAGACCATGACCATGAGAAGCACGACGACCATGATCATGAAAAGCATGACGACCATGAACATGATGATCATGGCCACAATGAAACACACAGTGACTGGCAGTTAGAGTATCATCTGGAATGTTCTGACGGTCAGGCGGTCACATACCTTGATGTTGGATTATTTACGGTATATCCGGCACTGGAAAATATTCGGGTACAGGCTGTTGGTGCCCAGCGACAGAGTTTACAGACACTGACACCGCAGGATTCAAGGTTTGAATTCTGAGTTGTAAGGGTGAGACAAAATTCGGTCAGTTAATACTGGCCGTTTTTTTGATTACGGATGAGATTCAGAGTAAGTATATGATCCTGACACTGAAAGATATCTGCTTTGGCTGGCCGGGCCAGCCGGTTCTGATTGATATCAAGCATTTTGCGATATCCGGGTGAGAAAGTATTTCTGCACGGGCCATCCGGTAGTGGTAAAAGCACATTACTTAACCTTATCAGCGGTATTCAGCAGCCTCAGACGGGCAGTGTCAGGGTGTTGGATACATCCACCGGTACGCTGAACAGCCGTCAGCGTGACAGTTTCAGAGCAGATCATCTTGGGCTTATTTTTCAGCAGTTTAATCTTTTACCGTACTTGTCTGTGCAGGAAAATGTCCTGTTGCCCTGCGGGTTCTCAGCGTTGCGGAAAAAGCGGGTTATCGATACCTATGGCAGTGAAGCTGCCGGAGCCGCAGCGTTACTTGAGCGGCTTGGGCTGGGTGATCTGATGGACAGAGAAGTCGCTCAACTGAGTATCGGGCAGCAGCAGCGGGTTGCCGCAGCACGGGCACTGATCGGTGAACCGGAGCTTATCATCGCTGATGAACCTACTTCAGCACTGGATGGCGACAGCCGTGCCCGGTTTATTGAATTACTGGCCGAACAGTGTGAAGCCAGTCACAGCAGTCTGCTGTTCGTCAGTCATGATTTATCACTGGCCGGTCAGTTTGACCGCAGTATGTCACTTGCTCAGCTGAATAACGGAGGGGTGTACTGATGTTGTTATTCCGTATTGCAGCGAAGAGTTTGCTTAACCGACGTACCTCAGTTGTGCTGACAATCATCTCAATAGCCGTCAGCGTTGCATTATTACTGGGGGTCGAGAAGGTACGTGATCAGGCGAAACAGAGTTTTGCCAATACCATTTCCGGTACAGATCTGATCGTCGGTGCCCGCTCTGGATCTGTGCAGCTGTTGCTGTACTCCGTATTTCGTATCGGGGATGCCAGTAACAATATTACCTGGCAAAGTTATCAGGACATTGCCGGGCATTCCCGGGTCGCCTGGACCATTCCCATTTCACTGGGAGATTCCCACCGGGGCTATCGGGTGGTGGGAACCAATACCGATTACTTTAAACATTATAAATACGGCCGTAAGCAACCGCTGGTATTTACCGAAGGTCAGCAGTTCAGTGCACTGCATGATGTTGTACTGGGGGCGGAAGTGGCGGCGAAGCTGGGTTACCAGATGGGTGATGAGCTAGTGGTTGCCCATGGTACGGGTAATGCCAGTTTTGCCAAGCATGAAGATCAGCCATTTAAGGTCAGCGGGATTCTTGCGCCGACCGGTACACCGGTAGACCGGGCTCTGTATGTCAGCCTTGAAGCCATTGAAGCGATTCATGTGGATTGGCAGTCCGGTACCTATTTGCCGGGTTCCGGGGAACAGAACCTCTTGAGGCCAGAGACCTTCAGCCACAGGCGATTACGGCTATTATGGTTGGTCTGAAATCCAAAGTGGCAACCTTTCAGCTACAGAGAGCAGTTAATAATTACCGTAAAGAACCCTTACTGGCGATACTTCCCGGTGTGGCGTTACAGGAATTGTGGGGCATGCTGAATGTGGCGGAAAATGCCATGCTGGTGATCTCTGCCTGTGTTGTATTTTCAGGACTGTTTGGCATGCTGACCGTATTATTAAGCGGATTAAATGAACGTCGGCGGGAAATGGCGATCTTACGTTCAGTGGGTGCGCGTCCGGCGCACATTTACTGTTTGCTGGTGATGGAAACCTGCCTGCTGACTGTACTGGGAATACTGCTGGGGACCGGTTTGTTATTTCTTGCGCTGGCGGCGGGGCTGAACTTTCTGGAAACCGAGTTCGGCCTGTATCTGCAGCTGACCTGGCTTAGCTTGCATGAACTGGGCTTGCTGGGGATAATTTTTATCGCCGGTCTGTGTACTGGTCTGATACCTGGCTACCGGGCGTACCGTTATTCGCTGGCAGATGGTATGACAATCCGTATTTAACCGTTGTGGAGAAAATAAGTGTTTAAATTCTGTGTGTCCGGGTTATTGGCACTGTTACTGTCGGTATCGTTACCGCTAACAGCAAGTGCTGCAAACACTTTTAACGGCGAGCCGGTGGAAGAGCTTGACTGGGAAATGCTGATGCCGGCGGATTACAACATCGAAGCAATCTTTGCCGCGACAGCCAATCAGTACAGTACGCTTGATGATTTTGACCCGTTAGCAGAAATTAAATTTAAAGCCCTGATGGAATCCCTGGCATCTGCGCCGGTAGTACCTGAAATGGACGGTAAAATGATCCGGATTCCCGGCTTTGTTGTGCCGCTCAGTGAAGAGGGTACCCGGGTAACAGAGTTTTTCTGGTGCCGTTCTTTGGCGCCTGTATTCATGTTCCGCCGCCACCGTCCAACCAGATGATTCATGTTGAATTCGAGCCGGGTACCAATGTGGAAAACCTGTATGATGCGGTTTGGGTCACCGGTAAACTGAAGATCGCCACCGTAGCCCATGATCTGGGCACAGCCGGTTACGTAATGGATGCTTTCCAGATCGAGCCTTATGAAGAAGGCTGATCAGCTTTCGTTTGAGGCTAACTGCGAAGCCAGTTTTTCTTTATACAGTGCTAACTGTTTCTTCTGATAATTACGGGCATTCTGGCTGATCTTGCCGGTTTCGCCCGTAGTCATCCAGCGTTTGATACGGCCTGCATCCCCGATCGGGGTGCGTTTGCCGTATGAATTCAGCAAGACCATTGCAACCTTCTCACCTTCCACTTCTGTCACCATGACCAGACAGCGGCCTGCAATGTCCAGATAGCCGGTTTTGGTGATATCAATGGGCCAGCTGCTGCGGTGTACCAGCGGGTTGGTATTGCCGTAGCCCAGCCGGTAGCGGGGGCCTTTGAAGTTAGCGGTGAACTGGCCGGTGGTACTGAATTCACGCAGCTTCGGATATTTGGCAGCCGCCAGTGCCATCTTTGCCAGATCTTTTGCTGTGGATACGTTATCCGGAGACAGACCACTTGAGTCGGCAAAGCGGGTTTTCGTCATACCTAAGCTGTCAGCTTTATCATTCATCGCCTGAATAAACGCCTTACTGCCGCCCGGATAGTTAGTGGCAAGGCTCATAGATGCAAAGTTTTCAGACGACATAAGCGCAATTCGCAGTGCGTCTTTACGGCGCAGGCGGGAATCAATACGGATCCGGCTGTAATAATTGTTGATGGCTTCTTTATCGGCTTTGGTAAACGTAATGTACTCGTTGAGATCCTGTTCGGCATCGAGAATGACCATGGCGGTCATAATCTTGGTGACCGAGGCGATCGGTACGATCATGTCGGCGTTTTTTAACAGCACAGGATCAGATTCATTTTCGGTGGCAACAGCAACGCTGACAGAGGCTAGTTGTGGGAGTTTTTCGGAGGAGGGCTGGGAGCCAGCCTGGATGCAGGCACTGAAAAAGAGAATCGTCAGAATAAGTGCTGATCGCATAGTTATAGCCTTTGTACACGTGTTAGAAGTTGTTATTGCACGAGGTGCAGTATTAATGCACTGATGTAAAGAAAAACCATACACCTCTAAATATACCCAGTTTGGTGAATAAGGAAAGGTTTTATTAGGTTTTTGTACAGTATTGACGTGTTTCAACCTCCATAGTTTCAGTTTGGTTTCTGTGCTGAGCGGTCAGACCGGTCGGTAATTTTTCAGAATTTACACACTTATTTGCGTAACATTGCCGGTTTTACTGCGCGAGTTTACGGAGCATTATCAGTGGAACAGATCGTCCCGTTAATTTTAGAGTCCGGCCGGACCGCCATTGATATGGCGCTTTATCTGTTAATGCCTGTAATGGTTGTTATGCTGGCGCTGATGAAGTTGCTGGAAGCCAAGGGGTACTGGCCTTTGTGGCGAACAGACTGTCACCGCTGTTAAAGCTTTTCGGTATTCCGGATGGGCGTATTTGCCATCGTCAAAATTCTGTTTGTCAGTTTTTCAGCCCCGGTTGCTACCCTGGCCGTGATGGATAAAGACGGCACCGCCCGGCGTTCCATTGCAGCAACGCTGGCGGCGGTGCTGACACTTTCCCAGGCGAATGTCGTATTCCCGCTTGCAGCGGTTGGGCTGGATCTGGGCATGATGATGCTGACGTCGGTCATTGGCGGGCTGGTGGCAGCCAGTGCCACGTACTACTGGTTTGCCAGGCAGCCGGTTTGGCAAGACGGGAATCAGGAAGATCAGTCGGTGGAAGCCGCCCGGAAAACACCGAAAAGTATCATGCAGATTATGTCTGATGGTGGTCAGGAAGGTATCAAGATTGTCATCAGCTCAATTCCGTTACTGATACTGGCAATCTTACTGGTGAATGTACTGAAGCTCACCGGCGCCATAGAGGGAATCACCTGGTTGTTGTCTCCTTACTGGAATTACTGGCATTGCCGGAAGCCGCCGTGCTGCCAATCGTGACCAAGTTCATTGCCGGCGGAACAGCCATGATGGGGGTGACCCTGGACCTGCTGGATCAGGGATTGCTGACTGTTACGGATCTTAACCGTATCGCCGGTTTTGCCATTAACCCCTTTGATGTGGTGGGTGTAGCAATCATCATTTCTGCCGGTGCCCGTGTCCGGCAGGTGGCTAAAGCCGCCATCATGGGAGCAACGGTGGGTGTCCTGGTCAGGGGGTGCTACATTTGCTGATCTTCTGAGCAGTAAAGGAAAGGTGCATCATGGGCCAGGTGTATTCAGGTCAGTGTCATTGCGGTGCTGTGAAGTTTGAGGTGAATACGGATCTGCAGCCTGTCGTTCGCTGTAACTGTTCACTGTGCCGTCGCAAGGGTGCGCTGATGCACCGTACCGAACAGGAAAACTTCACCCTGCTAAAAGGTGCTGAAAACCTTGGCTGTTACCAGTTTCATACCCATAAGGCGGAACACTACTTCTGTAAAACCTGTGGAATTTATACTCATCACAGACCACGTATGAATCCGGCGCTGGTTGGCGTGAATGTGGGCTGCCTGGACGGCGTCGACAGCGCGTTGTTGCCGGACGCGGAACTGATTGACGGTGCTTCATTCGACTAGCCGTTCCGGCTGGTTGTTTGACGGGGCACAGGTGCGGTGATTGCCGCAGTCTTTTCCGGGCTCACTTAATTTGTATCAGTATCTGGCCTGATTACAGACTTTTCTCCGGCCGTTAACTTACTGACGGTTTAAAAATTGAAAAACTGGGTAGCGACTGCTGCCGGGTGTACACTTTTTGCTGAATTCAAAATAAGAACCTTTAAAAGAAACGAAGTGTGTATATAGATTCCAAACTGCCGAACGTCGGTACTACTATCTTTACCCGGATGTCGCAACTGGCGGCAGAAAAGGGTGCAATCAATCTTTCCCAGGGCTTTCCGGATTTTGACTGCCCGGATGAATTACGCGAGCGGGTGAACTTTTATTTGCGTCAGGGGCTGAATCAGTATGCGCCGATGACCGGTGCGCCTTCTTTACGGCAGGCCATCGCCGGTAAAGTGCAGCGCTGTTACGGGGTACTGCCCTGTGCGGAGACAGAAATCACTGTCACCAGCGGTGCAACTGAAGCTATTTTTGCGGCGATCAGTGCTGTTGTCAGACCCGGAGATGAAGTCATTGTCTTTGACCCTGCGTATGACAGTTATGAGCCTGCTGTTGAACTGAACGGTGGCACGACGGTGCACTTACAGCTCAACAGCGAAGACTTCAGCCTGCCGCTGGAATCACTGGGGCGGGCGATTAATGACCGTACCCGAATGGTGATTATTAATTCACCCCATAATCCAAGCGGCGCGGTGCTCACTCAGGCAGAGCTGGACGGGCTGGAAGCCCTGTTGGCCGGCACTGACATACTGTTACTCAGTGATGAAGTCTATGAACATATTTATTTTACCGGCCATCAGCATCACAGTGTGCTGACCCGGTCGGCTCTGGCTGCGCGCAGTTTTGTGGTGTCTTCATTTGGCAAAACCCTGCATACCACCGGTTGGAAATTGGGGTACTGTGTGGCGCCGGCTGAACTGAGTAAAGAATTGCGTAAGGTGCATCAGTATCTGACCTTCAGTTCGGTGCATCCTATGCAATGTGCGGTGGCCGATTACCTACAGGCACAGCCGGAACATTACCTGCAGTTGCCGGCGTTTTATGAGGCCAAACGTGATCTGTTCTGCTCACTGATGAAACAGAGCCGGTTTACCTTTACGGAGACTGCGGGCACCTATTTTCAGCTGATGGATTATTCAGCGATTGATAATCAGCGTGATGATGTTGAGTTTGCTGACTGGCTGACAGAGCAAGGCGTAGCGGCGATTCCTGTTTCGGTGTTTTATCAGCAACCACCGGCGCAGAAACTTATCCGTTTCTGTTTTGCCAAAGAAGACAATACCCTTGAGAAGGCTGCGGAAATATTATGCAAAATCTAGTTCAGGAAGAATTGACGGTGGTGTTGGTTCAGCCGGATATCAAATGGCAGAACCCTGTACAGAACTGTGACATGTATGCTCGCTTGCTGGATGAGCATTCAGCCAGTGCGGATGTGATCGTGTTGCCGGAAATGTTTGCCACCGGCTTTTCGATGGACAGTCGTAAGGCTGCTCAGACAATGGACGGTGATACCATTGTCTGGATGAAAGAGCAGGCTGCACAGCGTGATGCAGCAATCACTGGCAGCCTGGCAATTATCGAAAACGGTGAATACTACAACCGGATGCTGTGGGTGGAACCGGACGGCAAAGTGCTGCACTACGATAAACGGCATCTGTTCCGGATGGCCGGTGAGCATGAACGCTATCAGAGCGGCCAGGAACGGGTGATCGTTAATTTCCGTGGCTGGGATATCTTACTGCAGGTTTGTTATGACCTGCGCTTCCCGGTCTATTCACGTAACCGCAATGATTATGATCTGGCGCTGTATGTGGCTAATTGGCCGGCTGTCCGCCGCTATCCGTGGCGCACGTTGCTGGCGGCCCGGGCAATTGAAAACCTTTGCTATGTTGCCGGTGTTAACCGGGTAGGGACGGATGCTAACGAACTGGAATACAGTGGCGACAGCATGCTGCTGGATTTTAAAGGTGAAGTGCTGTGTGATTACATGCAGGGCAAGGTGTTCTGCGCCAGTAATACCTTATCAAAAGTGATTTACTGGCGTTTCGTGAACAATTTCCTGCTTATCAGGATGCGGACGACTTCAGTCTGAACCTGTAATGATCAGTGAAGGTGACGGCGCAGACGCTTCTGATAAGTGTCTGTTTCTGTCAGGCAGTCCTGATAACCTTCAAATGCGCCGTGCTGGTGGCTGTGCTGTTTCAGCCGCTGCACAGATTCCTGCAAATTCAGACTGAGCGGATAGTACTCAGCAGCACTGCCTTTGGCCAGGTCGATCAGCCGGTAGTGAATAGACAGCAGAAAATGCAGTTCCAGGTCAGTACGGCCACTGCGGCGACAGCACCCTGCAAGCCGGTGACCCGCAGTAATAAAATGTGTCAGATGGGCAAAATCCTGCTGATTTTTCTGGCAGTCAAACACCAGCCATTCCGCAGCTTCAAAGCTGCAGCCTAAAACACGAAAAGCATCAGCCCACTGTTCAGCCTGAAGAAAATCATCACCCTGACGCATCCACTCATGCCAGTGGCTGAGTACCTGAGTTTCATCCTGAAGAAGCTGCTGGCGATGGGTTTCGCAAAGAAAGCGCATAATTAATTTCCGTAAATCTAAATGATAACGATTATCATATTTATGTAATTGCAAAGTGTAAAGTGACATATGTCATTTTTGCGTGTCTTAAGGGTATGTACGGGAAAAAATTTCAAAATGGGTTTTGTTGTAATCGCAACTGACCACTTGGTAAAAGCCGGGCTATCAGGTGTATAACAGCGCTGAACATGCCGCTAACCTCTGAAAAAATGTTACTTTGATAATGGGTGAAATGTTTTAATTTTGATATAACTAATTGAAATATTGGAATTAAATATTCAAAAAAGTTGTAAATACCAGGTTCTGAACAATACTTACTAGCAACGTTTTTATGGAATGGACTCGGGCTGAGACCGGTATCTGTTACCGGGTGATTCAGGTTTGAAGTGTGAGTTGCAGCTCTGGCCGGGTATGGGGGTGATGTATGTCCAGAGGACATGCCAGACACTACGAAGGTCACCATGGCCTGTCGGTGTTCGGAAAAGATTTAGTGCGCCGCTGCAGCGCACACTGCGAACTGTGTGATGCGCAGGGGTTAAACTGTCGGTATTTGAAGTGCCGCCGGTCCTCACTGAGCCCGATTATGATCACTGCATTATGATCTGTGATACCTGTCAGAAACAGATCATGCGACCCAGACTGATCGATCACAATCACTGGCGTTGTCTGAATAATTCAATCTGGAGTGAAGTAACGCCGGTGAAAATGTTGTCGGTGGCGATGCTGCGGTACATTAACCAGCAGCATGCCTGGCCGGGTGCTCTGCTGGAACAGGTGTATCTGGATGCTGATGAAAGCTGGGTTGAACAGATTGAAATTTGTTAATTCAGATTTTTTGTCATTTTTGCTGATCTAAAAACCGCTTACAAATCAGTCATGCGTACATTTCAATCAATGCCTTAGCGCTGTCTTAGCTATTAGCAAATAACAAACTGATTTAATTTAGGCCTTAAGTATTCCCGGCGGGGGTCGATAACCCGGCTATCGAATACAAACTTACAGGGCCAGCACGATGGACATTTCACAACTACCGTCCTCGAATTTATTCAGTCATCCGTTTTCTTCAGACCGGGCCGAAGGGCGCAATGAGCGTTCCGAAGCCAATGTCCGTGCTCAGTCTGAAGGTGTGTCCCGTAGCGGAAATTCTCAGGCTGTTGCTGCTTCAGAACGGTTTACCTCCGCAGAAAGCTTTTCCCTGACACTGGAAACCAAAGAAGGTGATAAGGTCACTATTCAGTTCAGTGGTCAGGACAGTTTCAGTGCCAGCATTGCCGGTGTAAAGAACCAGAATGGCCAGGCTGCCAGCGTGATGCTTGAGCAATCATCCAGCAGCTCATTTGGTTTCAGCGTTGAAGGCGACCTGAATGCTGACGAACTGGATGCCATTACCAATCTGGTTAAAGACATGACTGGCATTGCCAATGATTTCTTCTCCGGTAATGTACAGGATGCATTCAATACCGCGGCTAACTATCAGATGGACGGTGCAGAACTGGCCTCTATGGATTTCCAGCTGACCCGTAGCCAGACCTACACCAGTACAGCAATGTATGAAAATGTGCAGCAGATGAATGACCCGGGCTATGGCCTGCAGGGGCTGCAGCCATTACGTGAAGGCCTGACAGAGCAACTGGATAACGCCCACCAGATTATGCAGGACGCGACCGACTTTACCCGTTCGTTGCTGAACAGCCTGATCGAGCAGGATGGCCGTTATACCGAAGCGAATAACGAAGCTCAGCAGCAGTTGCAGAATAATCTGTCACTGCTGGATTCCATGCTGGCAAACCTCGGTACCCAATCTGGGGATGAAACCCAAACACAAGGGAGCCAAACAGTCAAGCCTGAGCTATGATGAATTTATCTACAATGAAGCAGACACAATAAACGGCAACTTTCACTGAACGCCGTCCAGTCTGCTTCCGTAAACCGGAATTTTCCTGGGACTGTTGAGGGCGATAAACCTTTGATCGTTGCTTATAACCGCACAAATGTGCGGTTTTTTTGCCAGTAATTTTTCAACTTCTGTGAGGCTGGAAAGACTCTTTCGGGTGAGAAAACTTCACCTGTGAGAATATGACTTTTCCTGCAGGTTATTTTCTGAATGCTTTGGCTACCCCTGATACAATGCTGCAAGTCTGATTTATCCGCCTGTAACTCAACACTGACCTGTTATGACTTCACTGCCAATCTATGATGTGCTCGATGAGCTCACCGCAGCCCTGATCAATTCACCTGATGTGATTCTTGAAGCCCCGCCGGGGCTGGTAAAACCACTTGTGTTCCATTGGCGTTACTGCAGGAAGAATGGCTGCAAGGGCAGAAGATTGTCATGCTGGAACCCCGCCGTCTGGCTGCCCGGGCGGCTGCGCAGCGCATGGCATCTGTGCTGGATGAAAAGGTGGGTGAAACCGTGGGTTACCGGGTGCGGCTGGAATCCGCCGTTGGCCCGGCAACCCGCATAGAAGTGGTCACCGAAGGTATTCTGGTGCGCATGCTGCAGGAAGATCCCAGCCTGGAAGGGGTGGGGTTGGTGATATTTGATGAATTCCACGAACGTAATCTGGATGCCGACCTTGGGTTGGCGCTGTGTTTGCAGGGGCGGGAGCTGTTCCGGGAAGATCAGCCGCTGAGGTTACTGATTATGTCCGCCACGCTGGATGGCGCTCAGATTCAGCAACTCCTGCCGGCGGCGCCACTGGTAAGCAGTGCCGGACGTATGTATCCGGTGGATGTGGAATATCTGGGATACAGGACTGATAAACGGCTGGAAGAGCAGGTATCAGCAGCGGTACGGCAAGCACTGGAAACAGAAAGTGGCAGCATTCTGGTATTTCTGCCGGGGCAGGCTGAAATACGCCGTGCCGCCCAGCAACTGGCAGACATTGAACAATTGTTTCCGCAAGCCCGGTTGCTTCCATTGTTCGGTGACCTAGACTTTGCCCGTCAGCAGCGGGCTATTGCACCGGCGAAAGCAGGTGAGCGTAAGATCGTACTGGCCACCAGTATTGCTGAAACCAGCCTGACCATTGACGGTGTCAGGGTGGTGATTGATGCCGGCCTGAGTCGTTATGCGGCGTTTGATCCGAATACCGGCATGTCCCGCTTACATACCCGGCGTTTGTCCCGGGCTGCCAGTATTCAGCGCAGCGGCCGTGCGGGGCGAACGGAGCCCGGTATCTGTTACCGTCTCTGGTCCCGTGAACAGCAAGATCAGTTGGCGCCCCATTCTGATCCGGAAATTACCAACGCGGATCTGGTGCCACTGGTACTGCAACTTCAGTTATGGGGTGTCAGTGATCCGGCAGAACTGGCCTGGCTGGATATGCCGCCAGCAGGGGCTGTCGCACAGGCAGAACAACTGTTAATGAATCTCTGCGTTAGTGACAGACCCGGTTACAGGTGCCGTGAGCATTACTTCATTGGGAGAACAGATGGCCGCGCTGCCGGTGCATCCCCGTTTGGCACGAATGCTGATCATTGGTGCACAGCAGGGGCAGCTGGCTCTGGCAGCAGATATTGCTGCCTTACTGAGTGAGCGCTCAGGAATCGACAGCTCAGATTTCAGCCGTCATCTTGCCTGGTTGCAGGGGGACATCGCCGCCAGCAGTCATACTGCTCAACTGCGCAAACGTTGCCGTCAACTGGCAGGTCAGTTCAGCCGGCTGGTCCGCAAACAAAACCTGTCGCAGGAGAACCTGACCGGATTGCCGCCGACGGATCATCAGGAAGACTGGCTGGCCATTCTGCTCAGCTATGCCTACCCGGACCGAATTGCTGCCCGGCGAAATCCCCAGGGCCATGATTATCTGCTAAGCAATGGCCGTGCGGCCCGACTGAAGCAGCATGATCCGTTGCATAAATCCGAATTTCTGGTCATTGCTGAACAGGGCGGCCGACAAGGGCAGAGTGTTGATCAGATCTACTCCGCAGTGACACTGAATAAGTCTCTCTTTGACGGGCCACTTAAGGCGCTGACAGCCCGCCGGGATAAGGTTGAATGGGATACCTCCGGGAGCGCTTACGCAGTGAGCGGCAGGTAGCAGTAGGTGCCATTGTGTTACAGCGCGCTGATTTGCCGGATGCTGATCCTGCCCTGAGGGTAGGCGCTATCCTCAGTATGCTGGCTAAACGCGGGCTGCATATTTTGAACTGGGAAGAGGCAACCGGTTTACGCCAGCGTTTGGCATTTCTGCACCAGCAGGATCCGGAAAATTGGCCGGATGTATCCGATGCAGCACTCACGGCGGATCTGGAAGTATGGCTGGGGCCCTATCTGGATAATGTCCGCCAGTTATCGCAGCTTAAAAACTGAATTTGCAGGATATTTTGCTGGCCCGGTTGAGCTGGGAGCAGCAACAGGCACTGAATAACCTGGCACCGGTGAGCATAAAGTTACCGGCCGGGAGTAATGCCCGGCTGGATTACAGCCAGAGCCCGCCGGTACTGGCGGTGCGGTTGCAGGAGATGTTCGGCTGTACCACAACCCCCACCATTGGCCGGGGCACAGCGGTTATGCTGCACCTATTATCACCGGCCCGGCGGCCACTGCAGGTGACTCAGGATCTGGAAAGTTTCTGGCAAAATAGCTACCGGGAAGTACAGAAAGATATGAAAGGCCGTTATCCGAAACATTACTGGCCGGATAATCCTCTTGAGGCGGACCCGGGGCACTCACTGAAAAAGCGTCGTTCTGACTAACCTCCCGATGACCGTTTATGTAACACCGCCGTTTAACTTTAGTACTTAAGTCGGGTAGGGAAGGTGAATAATCAATTAGTAGCCTTGCTATGTTGTTAACGCGGAGTTAACGTGCGACGACGTATATTTTTAAGTGCAATATAAGTGCAGCAAATAGGTAAAAATCTGTGAACATTTCAGGTATTCGGGACGCTGCAGATTTTTTGAATTTTTCTTTAGTTTTCGTGCCTTAGGCATTTGGGAACCTGGTTATTGCACTATACTGAGATTGTGATTCCCGGAGACGGATTATGCAGTTATATCAATACTCAGACCTGAGTGGGCAATTTTCCCTGAGTATTGCCATGGCCTGTCCATGTTTGGTGCTTTATCTGATGAAAGCCTGGAGTTTTTACTGACCCACGGCGACATTTACAAACTGGCAGGCAACGACAGAATTTATTCCCTGGGTGACAGTTCAGACATGTTTTTGTCATCCTCAGCGGCCAGGCGCGGTTTTATCATCCCAAGACAGATTCCGATGATCAGGTACCCCTGAAAGCCTATTTACCCGGTGAACAACTGGGGTTTGTGGGAATGATTGGCCTGCAGGCCCGCCACGGTAACGCGGTCATGCAGAAAGAGGGATTTGTACTGGAAATCTCCAGCGCCCTGTTCCATGAGCTTTGCGATATTTATCCGGAAGATTTTAAGATCTTCATGATCAATGTGACTCGGGAAATGAGCCGTGAAATTGCTCAGCTGGACAACATGTGTGGCAGTATGCAGTCTACCTGACAATCATTTTCTTTTATTGTTTTTTCCTTCACCTGTGGGTGTTCACTGATCTGTCTGCGTGACGGGATAGGTGACATCCCGCCATCACCGACTCTTTCTTATCTGATCAGATGCCCAGTTTATCGCGCATCGTGTAATACCATGCACCCATTGCTGTATACGGAATCCGGAAGGTACGGCCACCGGGGAACGGGTACTGTGGCAGGCCGGCAAATACATCAAAGCGTTCAGCCTGTCCCTGCAGGGCTTCGGCGATAACCCGGCCGGCAAGGTGGGTACTGGTAATACCGTGGCCGCTGTAACCCTGAGCGTAAAGATATTATTGCCGATACGGCCGAATTGCGGCAGACGCATCAGGGTCAGCAGAAAGTTGCCGGTCCAGGCAAAATCCACTTTGGTATCTTTCAGCATCGGGAAGGTTTTCAGCATTTTCGGCACGATCAGTGACTCAATTTTTCCCGGCTCACGGGCACCGTAGGTAACCCCGCCCCCATAGATCAGCCGACCGTCACCGGACAGGCGGAAGTAGTCCAGCAGGTAGTTACAGTCTTCAACGCATTCATCCTTCGGCAGCAGCTGTTGCTGCAGTTCTTTGCTCAGCGGTTCAGTGGCAATCACCTGAGTACCGCAGGGCATGGCTTTCTGTTCCAGCTTTGGCAGCAGGCCGTTGAGGTAAGCGTTACCGGCAACGACAACATATTTGGCGGTAACACTGCCGCGGGCAGTATTCACCCGGGTGATTGCCTGCTGATCAATGCCGGTGACGGCAGAGTCTTCAAAAATCTGTCCGCCCAGCGATTCAACCGCTGCCGCTTCGCCCAGAGCAAGATTCATGGGGTGGAAGTGTCCGCCGCTCTTATCCAGCAAACCGCCTTTATAACGGCCAGTACCGATATGATTCTGAATTTCTGAGGCGTTGAGCAGTTCCAGCTGGCGGTGGCCGTTAGCCTGCCAGAGGGCTTTTTACCTTCCAGCTCACGCATCTGTTTATCGTTACAGGCGGCGAAAATACCACCGTCTTTCAGGTCGCACTGAATATTGAATTCATCGACCAGGCCACGGATGATTTCACCGCCTTCGAATGCCATGCTGGCCATCGCTGTGCCGGTTTCTTTACCGTAATGCTTATGGATGAAATCGATATCCCGGCTGTAGCTGTGCACGATCTGGCCACCGTTACGGCCAGAGGCTCCGAAGGCAATCCGGTTGGCTTCCAGTACCACCACTTTAAATCCGGCTTTGGCCAGATGGAGGGCACTGGAGAGTCCGGTAAATCCGGCACCGATAACGCAGACGTCGGCGTCGATATTATCGGTCAGCGCCGGGCGTAACTGTTTTTCATTGGCAGATGCCGCGTAATAAGATGTTGTGTGGGCCTGGGCAGTCATAAATACCTCTGTCATTCGGTGGGCGAACAGATTCGCCGATCATGCAGCTACAGTATCGGTAAGCCCCGGAGGCTGATATACCCAGTTGGAGATATTTTACTTGCCAGTCGTCAGCGGCGGTTAAAAGCGCTATAGTTTTTCTCCTGCGGCACATCGGTGTCGGGACAGAAGACTCAAAAGGACATTGCGTATGAATACCGACACTCTGATGATGTATCTGCTGATCTCATTTTTTTATGTCATCAGCCCCGGCCCTGCGATTTTACTGGCGATCTTCAACAGTATTTCCCACGGTATGCGGGCGGTTATGATTGGCGCGCTGGGGAATATTACCGGGCTGTTTATTCTCTCGCTGGTATCAGTTGGCGGACTGGGTGCCATTCTGATGGCTTCAACCACATTGTTTATGGTGGTGAAAATACTCGGAGCTTCGTATCTGATTTATCTCGGCGCACGTCAGCTGTTTTCCCGTAAACGTCAGATGAAGCTACAGGCAGAAGGTGTAACTGAACAGCGCAGTGGGTTGTCTCATTACCGGGAAGGATTACTGCTGGCGGTGACCAACCCTAAACCTATTCTGTTTTTGGCGCGTTATTTCCGCAGTTTATCGATCTGAATTACGCCCTGGCACCGCAATTCTCGGTGATGACCGGTGCCTTTATGCTGTTCTCGTTTATCTCTTTAAGTTGCTATGGCCTGATTGCCCAGTCGGCAAAAGGTTTTCTTACCGGCGGGCAGGGGATGAAATGGTTTCACCGGGTAACCGGCGGCCTGTTCGTCAGCATGGGGTTGGGTTACTGTCATTTAAAAGCGCGGCTCAATAGTAGGTCTTAATAGTAGGGATTCGGCAGTAGGGCTTCAGCAGCAGGGCTTCAGTAACAGGGAGTCAGCCTTTAGACGTGCTGCCGCCGGCAATTTTATTGCAGATGCCCTCGGGGACAAATATCCAGGCGTTTTTCTGACGGTCTTCGGTGGAGGTGCCTGCGCAGGCCAGACCGTTGGAAAAACAGTCGTTCTGACCTTTCTTTGCCACGCCGTAACATTTCTCAAATTCGTAGACAGGTTTTTCCGGGTGGCTCAGTGGCTGAGTGGTCTCACCCGGTGTCAGGGTGGACGATATTTCCAGCTGGGTACAGCCCTGCAGAGCGGCTGCAGATGTCAGCGCCAGAATGGCTTTGGTTTTGTTATTCATAGTCTGACTCTTTTACTGTTACAGAATGATACGCACGCCAAACAGTACGACATCGCCGTCACTGTTGTTCTGATTATCGCTACTCAGATCATAATGATAATAGGCGGTATACAGCCGGGTACGGATATTAAACCGGTATGAAATACCCAACTGGTAAGCTTCCAGCCGGTTGCGGCCGGCCTGCTGAGCATCCCCTGACCGTACGCTTGCTGGTAAAAACCACCGTAAGTCCAGGGGCCGCTGTTATAGTTCAGGCTGGTCACCCAGCCCCGGGTATCTTCCTGAATACTGTTACTCAGTTGCCCGGATGTTCCGTTAAGGGTGGTGCTGATGCCCAGTGCCAGTTTGCTGTTGAAGGTGGCTGAAATTCCCAGATTTACCGAACTGAGATCATCCCGCTGCTGGCCGGCGCTGAGATCTTCCGCGTCTGCGTAGGTGTAACTGCCGCCCAGATGTAACTGGTGTTCATCCCAGTAATAGTCATAGGTCAGGCCGGTCTGGATCAGCTGTTTAAAGCCCGGGTTATCTTCACTGATATCCGGGGCGTAAGAAATACCGGTATTGATGCCGGATGTCGAACGGGGTGCGGCATAAATCAGTTTGGCAGAGCGGTCGCCGGCCAGAGAGGCGACAAACCCCAATGAGCTGAGCTGGTTCACAGATGCAGCATCGGCAGCATCAATAAAACTGGTTTGCAGGCCACCGGCCGGATTCAGGTTGCGACCGGTAGACGGGCCGTATTCTGCAAAGGTAAAGGTATAGTTGTTGGGGGCAAAGCCAGTCAGAACATCCGGTAACCCCTGGCGTTCGCCAACCTCTATCCGGCCCCAGTTTGACTGAGCCAGCAGGCTGTATTCACCCACTTCCGGATCTCCGTTATTGCTGCCAGCAGAGGTGGATTCAAAGGTAATTCGTCCGCCGTATTTGTTGCCATCGGCGGCTTCATATAACCCCAGCAGGCGAATGTCAGCATCGGCAGCCACTTGTTCGGAGTCATCTGCCGCGTTGCCGGTGGTCAGGTTCAGGTAGGCATCCGCAACGACGCTGAAATCCGGATGTTTTATCAGAATGCCTGCGCTTGCGACGGTGGGAATCAGAAGCATGGGCAGCAGGCAAAAAGCTGTCCGGCGGGGGAAATCGCGCTTGGCATATTACGGGTCCGTTATCAGGTTTCAGGCATTATTCCCCGGCTCCCTGAAACCACTATGAATATTCTGTTATGCCGGCGCATGAGCCGCCGTTAAACGGGCCTGACTGAGTGCCTCAAGAAAGACCTCGATGATTTCATCCTTGGTGGTTTTTCGGCCAGATTGCCCGGTAACTGTTGCGGTATCCGTAGGTATCGCTCATCAGCGGGCGCAGTTTGTCTCCCAGCCCCCAACTGGCAACAAAGTGTTCCGGCAGCAGGCCGAGGTACTGGCCACTGAGAATCAGCGTGGCCCGGGCTTCCTGATGGTGTGCCTTGGCATGGCGGTGCCAATGACGCATATCCGGATGTACTTCACGGCCTGGCAGCAAACGGGGGACTCTACAAAGCGATACTCCCGCAATGCTTCTCTGCTGATATCTGCTTCGGGCTGTTCATATAAGGGATGCTGCTGACCGCAGTACAGCAACATCTGTTCATCGAAAAGATCCACCGCATTGAGCTCGTGATAGCGCTGGGGTTCAACGGTGATGCCGATATCTGCCTGTTTATTCAGCAGGGCGGTGCTCACTTCATCGGAACTGAGGGTGGTGATTTCGATATTTACTTCCGGGGCCCGGCGGGTAAACAGATCCAGTGCTTCAACCACAAAGGCGTTATGTGCCCCAAGCATGTGTTCGGCAAAGGCCAGATGCAGCCGGCCGTAAATGCCCTGAGTTGAACGGTTCAGCCGCTGGCTGAACTGATCCAGTGCATTGAGCAGTTCCAGCGTGGCCTCATAGACAGTCTGCCCTTGCTGGGTAAGGCTAAAGCCGCCGCGGCCCCGTTCACATAACCGCATACCCAGGCGTTTTTCCAGATCGGCGATGTAGTTGGAAATGGTGGAATTGGCCAGATTTAACTGCACTTCGGCGGCACTGAAACCACCGGCTTCCGCAACGCTTTTGAATACCCGTAGCAGGCGCAGATCCTGATCCGCCAGTTGCCCGCTGATGGCTGCTTTTTCGGCCCATGGTTAACTCCGCTGCAGAGAAAGAATTACATTTGAATATGCAAATGTTTGCTTGGATAAATAATTATATTAACAAATAAAAATCTTCACTATAAATGTTCTCAACGATATTTATCCGGCCGCTACCGGCTGTAGAGAACAATACGCGGAGAAATTCATGGCAATTCAACTGAACGATCCTGGTCTGCTGAAAACCCAGGCTTATATTGACGGTAACTGGACTGACGGCTTCGAAGGTAAAACCTTTGCCGTGACCAATCCGGCGAATGGTGAACATCTGGCGGATGTTGCTGACCTGGGGGCGGCTGAAACCCGTCAGGCGATTGAAGCGGCATCCCGTGCGATGAAAGAGTGGCGCGCCCTGTCTGCGGCAAGCCGCAGCGCTGTTCTGGAAAAGTGGCACGCGCTGTTACTGGAAAATCAGGAAGACCTGGCGATTCTGATGACCGCCGAACAGGGTAAGCCAATGTTCGAATCCCGGGGCGAAGTTGCCTATGGTGCTTCTTACCTGAAGTGGTTTGCTGAAGAAGGTAAGCGGGTGTACGGCGACATTATTCCAACCCCGCAGACCGACCGCCGTGGCATTGCGATTAAACAGCCGGTGGGTGTGGTTGCTGCGATTACTCCGTGGAACTTCCCGAATGCCATGATTACCCGCAAGGTTGCACCAGCACTGGCGGTGGGTTGCGCCATCGTACTGAAACCAGCGGCTGAGACCCCTTTATCAGCGCTGGCCCTGGCAGAACTGGCTGAACGTGCCGGTTTACCTGCCGGTCTGTTCAGTGTGGTGACCGGCAGCGATGCGCCGGCCATCGGCGGTGAAATGACTTCCAACCCGACGGTTAAAAAGTGACCTTCACCGGTTCCACTCCTGTTGGCAAGCTGCTGATGCGTCAGTGTGCAGATACCGTGAAACGCACCTCAATGGAGCTGGGCGGTAATGCGCCGGTAATTATCTTTGACGATGCCGATCTTGATCAGGCCGTGGCCGGTGCGCTGGTATCCAAATACCGGAACTCAGGTCAGACCTGTATCTGTGCTAACCGTCTGATTGTTCAGGAAGGTATCTACGACGCCTTTGTCGAAAAACTGCGTGCAGCGGTTGCCGAATTCAGCATCGGTGATGGTTTCGCGGCAGACACAACTCACGGCCCGCTGATTACTGAAAAAGCCGTGCGTGATGTCCATGCCAAGGTAAGCAGTGCAGTGGAAGAGGGTGCGAAGGTTGTCATTGGCGGTGAGCCTCAGGCCGGTGCCGGTAACTTCTATCAGCCAACCATTCTGACCGATGTGAATCCGCAGATGCGGGTGTTCCGTGAAGAAATTTTTGGCCCGGTAGCACCAGTCTTTAAGTTCAGCACCGAAGAAGAAGCCATTGCTATGGCCAATGATACCGAGTTCGGCCTGGCGGCGTATTTCTACACCGAAAACATGGGCCGTATGTGGCGTGTGGCGGAAGGTGTTGATTACGGCATGGTCGGTGTTAACGAAACGGCGATCAGCTCTGAAGTGATTCCGTTCGGCGGGGTCAAAGAATCCGGTCAGGGCCGTGAAGGTTCCAAGTACGGTCTGGATGATTATCTGGAAACGAAATACATCTGCATGGGTGGTCTGAACCGCTGATGCTGAACGGTATCTTCTGCCAGCGAACAGATATTCCGCTGGCAGAGCATACCGCCTGTGAAACTTTTATTTGAGGGACCGGTTATGAGCAATATCATTTATCCGACCACTAACCTGACCAACACTGAAACCCTGACCATTGAACGCGGTGATGGTGTGTATGTTTACGATAATCAGGGTAACCGCTATCTGGAAGGCCTGGCGGGCCTCTGGTGTACATCGCTGGGATACAACAACCGTGAGCTGATTGACGCAGCCACTGAGCAGATGGGGCAGCTGTCTTACTCGCACATGTTTGGCGGCAAAACCCACCAGGTGGGCATTGATCTGGCGGCCAAAGTGGCAGAAATGGTGCCGGTTGAGAATGCTAAAGTATTCTTCGGTAACTCCGGCAGCGACGCGAACGATACACACATCAAAATGCTGCGTTACTACTTTAATGCCATCGGTAAACCGGAGAAATACAAGATCATCTCCCGGGACCGTTCTTATCATGGTATTACCGTGGCATCGGCATCCCTGACGGGCCTGCCGGCCAATCATCAGCATTTTGATCTGCCGTTTGATCCGCTGGGAATCCTGCGTACCGATGCACCGCATTACTATCGTGGTGGGCTGGCGGGTGAGTCTGAAGCGGACTTTGTTACCCGGATTACCAATAATCTGGAACAGATGATTCTGGAAGAAGGCCCGGAAACCATCGCTGCGTTTATCGCTGAGCCGATTACCGGTGCCAGCGGCGTCATCGTGCCGCCGGAAGGGTATTACCAGCGGGTTCAGGAAATTCTGGCGAAGTACGACATTCTGTTCTGGGCCGATGAAGTGATCACCGGCTTCGGCCGGACCGGTAAAGACTTCGGCTGTAACACCATGGGGATTGATTCACCGGCACTGATGACCCTGGCCAAGCAGTTATCCTCTGCTTATATCCCGATCAGTGCGTCCGTAATCCGTGGTGATATGTATGAAGCGATGATCGAGCCAAGTGCCAAAGTTGGTGTATTCGGTCACGGCTATACCTATTCCGGTCACCCGGTTGCCTGTGCAGTTGCCCTGAAAACCCTGGAGATTTATCAGCGGGATAATATCTTCGGTAAAGCGGCTGAAACCGGTGCCTACCTGCAGAAAGGGCTGGCGAAGTTTGCCGATCACCCGCTGGTGGGTGAAGTCCGCGGTGAAGGCATGATTGCCGCCGTTGAAATGGTGGCCAACAAGCAAACCGGCGAAGCCTTTGCCGGCGGTGCCATCGGTGCCTTTGCCCAGCAGGCCTGTGAGCGTCATGGCCTGATTACCCGTGCAGTAGCCGGATCTTCGCTGGCATTATGCCCACCGCTGATTGCCACAGAGGCGCACGTGGATGAAATCCTTGAGTCGTTCGGCAAGGCGCTGGATGACACTCTGGATCACGTCACTAAGCAGGGTTTGCTGACTGGCTGACAGTCGTAACCTGTGTGTGATCATTCAGACCCTTGGCCCGTTTTACGGGCCTTTTATGCCAGCGGTTAATTGTGTTCGGGCTGTCTTTAACAGAGATATCATCTGTTTCACTTCGGGTTGTCACAAAACTTATCTAAATTAGCTTAAACACGACGTTTTTATACTAAGTGATTGTTTTGTGACGAATCTGACGGTATGAATAGTGGCCCTATATTTTTGACGGCTTTAATCTGAGGAGTAGCAATTGCGCCAGGCTTTACACCAGTTACCGGTTCTGAACGACCCGCTGAATGACAGTTTCGGGTTGAGTCAGCACATGCGCTTTCAGGATAACTACGCGGACCTTCATGCCCGTCCGTTTCCGGTAGCCACTACACCGGTGCGGGTTTCGCATATGACGCTGTTGCATACCGGCACGGATCATTATCCCCGTGAGCTGAAGCACCTGCGGAGCCTGTGTAAACGCTACAGTATCAATCCGCCGTCAGAAGGGGATGTCTGCTTTTATCAGAGCTTTGGTGAATTTGAAGTGCGCTGGGAACGGCATACTGAGTTCAGCAGTTATACCTTTTGCTGAAGGGTAAGAGCACGCAGTGTTTTGCTCAGCCGGCGATTAGCCTGTTACCGGATGACTGGATCAGTGAACTGCCTGGTGAAGTGGTTGCGGCGTTGCATATCGAAGGCATCGACAGTGAAACCGCTGTGGTGGATAAAGAAACCCTGCGCCCCTGTTTTGAAGGCCAGCGGCTGATTGCTTCCCAGCTGGGGAATGAAGCGGCCAGCGTCTGGAGTGCCCTGCGCCTGCACAGTGACGGCTTTAACCGAATCTTGCTGGTCAACAATAGCCTGAATGAATGCCAGACCGGCCGGCTGATCCGTACCCTGCTGGAGCTGGAAGCCTACCGGAATATGATGTTACTGGCGTTCCCGGTGGCACAGCAGACCAGCGCCAGGGTCAGCGATATGGAAACCGAACTGGCGGATCTGTTACGCCAGATCAGTGGTGAGCGGGTCATCAGCGAAGAACGGGAACAGCTGGAAAAACTGTCTGATATGGCTGCTGCAGTAGCGGAGCTGATTGCTGAAACCCGCTACCGGTTTGATGCGGCCCGCGCCTACTATCAGATGGTTCAGAGCCGGCTTGAAGACTTGCAGGAAACTGAACTCAACGGCCTGCAAACCATGTCGGCGTTTATTGAACACCGTCTGGGCCCTGCTTTCCGGACAACGGAAGCTACCAAGCGCCGTCTGGATGACCTGTCCAGCCGGGTAGACCGGGCCAGTGACTTCCTGCGTACCCGGGTGGATATGGCAATCGAAGCGCAGAATCAGGCGTTACTGCAATCCATGGACAAGCGGGCCCAGCTGCAGTTTCGTTTACAGCAGACGGTCGAAGGCCTGTCGATTGTGGTCATCACCTATTATGTACTTGCACTGTGTGGCGTTCTGTTCGAAGCAGCGGTGCCGTTTACGCCGGGAATGGATGTGGGCACGCTCAAGGCAGCCTTCCTTCCGGTCGTACTTGCCGGCGTCTGGCTGGTGACCCACCGGGTGAAGAAGCATCTGAACCGGGACGCTGAAAACTGACCGGCCAGGTAACATCCTGCCAAGTGTTACGTTTTGTAAAGCTGTTTGTAAATCCACGGGCAGCTACGTAGCATGGACCCTTTGCAGGTCAGTTTGAGGCACAGGAATTTTCATGGATTCGGTTACGCAGATAGCGCTGGGTGCAGCGCTGGGGCAAGCAGTATTAGGCCATAAAGTCGGTTACCGGGCGGCCCTGTGGGGTGGTGCTCTGGCAACCCTGCCGGATCTGGATGTATTTGTTTCCATGGGCGGTGCCGTGGCGGACTTTACCTATCACCGCAGCTTCAGCCATTCGCTGATTACCCTGACATTGCTGACGCCGTTGCTGGCCTGGCTGATCAATAAACTCCATGGTCAGTATCCGGATCTGCAGCGCCGCTGGCTGTTGCTGGTCTGGCTGGCACTGGTGACCCATCCAATTCTCGACAGCTTTACCATATACGGCACCCAGCTGTTCTGGCCGTTGCCGGTGGAGCCGACGGGCTCCGGCAGTATATTTATCATTGATCCGCTGTATACGGTGCCGCTGTTATTGGGTGTTGTGTTGGCGCTGGCCTCCCGGCAGGCTGACTGGGGGCGCAAGATGAACCGTGTCGGCCTGGCATTCAGCAGTCTGTATCTGATCTGGGGCCTGTCTGCACAGGCGTATGTCACCGGCATAGCGGAAGAAAATCTGGCTGCTTCGACGGACAAAAACACGCCGGATAAGGAACTGCTGGTAACGGCTGGGCCGTTCAATACACTGCTCTGGCGGGTGCTGGTGATGCAGGATGACGGTTATCTGGAAGGCTATTATTCCCTGTTTGATCCGGATCGCCGGATCGAATTCGAGCACTACTCAAGCCAGCCGGAGTTGTTGTCGGGCTTGCAGGATCACTGGCCGGTCAGCCGCCTGCAGTGGTTCAGTAAAGGCTTCTTTAAAGTTGAAAGTGCCGGCAATAATGATGTGATTATCTCTGATCTGCGGATGGGCGCAGAGCCCGCTTACGTATTCACTTTTAAGGTCGCTGAGCAGAAGGGCGAAGATATTGTGCCTGTGACCGATCAGCGCATTGAACAACCCCGTGACTGGGGGCTGGCAAAACAGTTACTGCAGCGAATAGTCAGCCGCGATAACTGAGTTTTGACAGACACCGGTGAGGAAATCCTGCCGGTGTTTTTCGTGGTATCTGCTGCTGTCATCTCACTTACCTCTTTGTGGTTAAATCTCCCTCTGGACGCCGGGCTGATATTCCCATAACCTGCCTGTTCACTTTTTAAGATGCGCTGTTTGGGTGCATGCTTCTTCATGCTGCGCGGGCAGCAAATTGCGTCAGGGATGCGAACCGGATGAATTTCAGAGACACCTTACTGGGCCTCATTATTGTGGTGGTCTGGGGGTTCAATTTTGTGGTCATTGCCTGGGGGCTGGAAGGTATGCCGCCGCTGTTACTGGGCGGGCTGCGTTTTCTGCTGGTGGCCGCACTTGGTTGCTGGTTTGTGGCCCGGCCGGATGTACCGCTGCGCTGGCTGCTGGCTTACGGTCTGACCCTGGGCTTCGCACAGTTCGCTTTGCTCTTTACGGCCATGCATCTGGGGATGCCGGCGGGGCTGGCGTCACTGGTACTGCAATCGCAGGCATTCTTTACCCTGATACTGGCGGCTTTCTGGCTGAAGGAAGATATCCGCCGTTACCAGTTACTGGCGATTATGATTGCGGCTTCAGGGCTGGTGCTCATTGGCTGGGGTGACCTGTGGTTTATGTCTGCGGCGCTACAGCAGAATATGACCGCCATCGGCTTTGGCCTGACAATCGCCGCAGCAGTGGCCTGGGCACTGGGGAATATCGTAAACCGGCAAATTCATCAGCACGGTTTTAACCGCAATAAAAATGGCGCTATCAGTCTGGTGGTGTGGTCGGCGTGGATTCCGCCGCTGCCGTTTTTGCACTCTCCCTGTATCTTGAAGGGCCTTTAATAGAAAATGCACTGCTGAATATTGGTTTCAGCTCAGTATTTGCGCTGGTGTATCTGGCGCTGATAGCCACCATTCTTGGCTACAGCCTTTGGGGCTATTTACTGAGCAGTTATCCGGTATCGCAGGTTGCGCCGTTAACGCTTGGCGTACCTGTGGTGGGGCTGAGCTGTGCCGCCTGGTTACTGGACGAACAGCTGAGCAGCATCCAGTGGCTGGGTATATTCCTGGTACTGGCCGGATTGGGTGTGAATATGCGCGGGCCACAATTGTTACGCTGGCTACGCCGCAGCGGTAAAGCAACTGCCGCAGAACAGTAAACACAACGAGTTAAATGGCTGCCCCGGCAGCCGGTGAAAGAGTTAAAGAATCACATGCGAATTCTGCATACATCAGACTGGCATCTTGGTCAGAACTTTATGGGTAAAAGCCGGCTTGATGAACACCGTCAGTTTTGTGACTGGGTATTACAGCAGGTACAGGAGCAGGCCATTGATGCGGTGCTGATCGTAGGTGACGTATTTGATACGGGGGCTCCACCAAGCTATGCCCGTGAGCTGTATAACCATTTCATTGTCGAGCTGAGCCGGCTGAACTGTCAGTTAGTGGTGCTGGCGGGCAACCATGACTCGGTTGCCATGCTGAATGAATCGAAGACCCTGCTGGCCCAGTTAAATACCCGGGTGGTTGCCGGTGTTGGGGATGCCCCGCAGGAACAGGTGATTGTACTGAGTCAGGCAGATGGTCAGCCGGGTGCGGTGCTCTGTGCTGTACCTTATTTGCGCCCCGGGACCTGATGACCAGTGAAGCGGGACAGTCCGGTAAGCAGAAGCAGCAACAGTTAGGGCAGGCTATCAGCGACTTTTATCAGAGCCGTTATGAAATCGCACAGCAAATGGCCGGAGAGCAGGGCACCGATCAGCCTCTGCCAATTGTAGCCACCGGTCACCTGACTGCCATGGGTGTGCAGACCAGCGAATCCGTCCGGGATATCTATGTTGGATCACTGGAAGCCTTTCCGGCCAACCATTTTCCGCCTGCCGATTACATCGCGCTGGGCCATATCCACCGGCCGCAGAAAGTCTCCAAGTCAGACACCATCCGTTATTGCGGCTCACCGATTCCCCTGAGTTTTGATGAGTTACGCAGCCAGAAGCAGGTACTGCTGGTGGACGTTGCCCCCGGCGAAGCTGCCCGGGTGACTGAGCTGCCGGTGCCGATGTTTCAGCCAATGGCCCAGCTGAAAGGGGATCTGGAAGAGATTGCCGAACAGCTTGAAGCACTGGAAACCGCAGGTGAGCTGCCGGTCTGGCTGACCATTGAGGTGAGTGCGCAAGCCTACCTGAATGACTTACAACAGCGCATTCAGGCTTTAACCGCTGACTATAACGTTGAAGTGTTACAGCTGCGCCGCAGCCGGGTACAGAAATCTGAACAGGCCGGCGCTGAACAGCGGGAAACCCTGGCAGAGCTAAACCCGCAGGATGTGTTTGAACAACGTCTGGCCCGGGAAGACTTCAGCAGTGAATCTGAACAGGAACGCCTGCAGCGATTGCGGATCAGCTTCGCCCAGGTGTTAGGGAAGTCCGGGATAACCTTGATGGCGATGATCCGGTACTGGCAGAACAACTCACCCGTGCGGCCACGGCGGTGACACAGGCACCTGTGACTGAACCCGCAGCGGCAAAGCAAGTCGGTGAAGAGTCCGAAACACTGACCGACGATGCAGCAGAGGTCGAAGAGGCCGACGAGGTAGAAGAGCTTGCTGGAACTGCAGCTGATGCAGATGAGTCAGAGACTTCGCAACCGGAATCTGAAGACTCTAAACCGGAAATTGCTGAGGTTTCGCCAGAGCCGGAGCCAGAACCAGAGCCGGAGCCAGAACCAGAGCCAGAGCCAGAGCCAGAGCCAGAGCCAGAGCCAGAACCGGTTGATGACCTGTTCGGTAACAGCCTGCCGGAACCTGCGCCGGCAACTGAGAAAAACCGGCAGCCAAAACCGCCGCTTCAAAGAAAACAGCAACCGATGAACCGGAAGCTATGCAGCAACAGTCACTGATTGACGGATTTTAAGGGCTCAGACGCATGAAAATTTTAAGTTTACGGCTGAAGAACCTTAACTCCCTGCAGGGAGTGGAAGCTGGACTTCACCCAGTCACCTTTTGTGGACAATGGTCTGTTCGCCATTATCGGCGCCACCGGTGCCGGTAAAACTACGTTGCTGGATGCCATTTGTCTGGCCCTTTATCACCGGACGCCCCGGCTGAATAACTTCTCCAAAAACAGCAATGAAATGATGACCCGCGGCTGTGCGGAATGTCTGGCTGAAGTGGAGTTTGAAGTGCGGGGGCAGGGCTACCGGGCATTCTGGAGCCAGCGCCGTTCACGGGATTCGGTAACCGGTAATCTGCAGGATGCCAAAGTTGAACTGGCCCGCATCAGCGACGGTAAAATTCTTGCCAGCCAGGTGAACAAAAACTCCGGCAGACGGAAGAGCTGACCGGGCTGGATTTCAGCCGCTTTACCAAATCCATGATGCTTTCACAGGGGCAGTTCGCGGCCTTTCTGAATGCCGATGCTAACGACCGGGCAGAGCTGCTGGAAGAACTGACCGGTACTGAAATCTATGGCAAGATTTCTGAGCGGGTTTACGAAAAGCACAAAGAAAGTAAGGCCCATCTGGAGGCTCTCGGACCGGTCTCGCGGCTTACTCACTGCTCAGTGCTGAAGAAACCGCCGAGCTGCAAACGCAAACCATACAGCTGCAGCAGCAAAGCGGTGCGCTGGAACAGCAGATTAAACAGCTTCAGCAAACACTGCACCGGCAGCAACAGCTCGCCGATGCAACGGCGCAAGTGACTGCAGCCCGGCAGGAACTGCACAACAGTGAACAGCAGCAACAGCTTCACGGGGCTGATTTTGAACGGCTGACCCGCGCACAACCGGCAGAAGCGTTACGCCAGCCTTTGCACAACCTGCAGCGGCAGCGTGAACAACTGCAACAGATTCTGGAACAACAGCAGGGACTGCAGCAGCAAACTGAAAGTCAGCAAAAGAACAGCAACAGTCTGAACAGCTGAAACAGAGCACTGAACAGCAAAGTCAGGCGGCACAGGCCGAGCAACAGGCGCTGGATACCCTGCTGACGGAACAGGTCATTCCGCTGGATGAAAAGATCAAAGCTCTGCAAGAGCAGCAGACCGCAAAACAGACAGAACAGCGTCAGGCCAGTGAACAGTTACAGGGGCTGACTAAAGGCTCGGATCAGCAGCGGCAGCTGGCGGAATGCCAGAGCCGGGAAGTAGAACTGAAAGAGCAACTGACGAAAATTACAACCGTTACGCCACAGATTGCCCGTCTGGCGGAACAGCTGTCCGGCTGGAAGGTTAAGTTTGAATCCTTGCAGCGGTTACACCGTGAAACCGCAAAAGCTAATGAAAACCTGCGTAACGGCCAGCAACAGCTGACCGACAGCCAGCAACAGCAAGACGTGCTTAAAGCTGAACTGAGTCGTGCGGAAGAACAGCTGAGCGGGCTGGATGCCGAGCTTTCCACTCTGCAGGCAAAGATTGCTGAACAGCCGGTCAGCGCAGATGAAACAGTACAGCAGCAGGAAGAACAGCGCTTTAATCAGCTGTATCAGGCCCGGGTTGAAATGGACAGCCTGACAGCAGCCTGGCTGCAAAATCAGCAACGGCAGCAGGAAGGTCTTGCTGCTGATACACAGCGGCTACAGCAGCTGGAACAGCTAAATACTCAGCGTGAAGAATTCCGCCAGCTCTACGTAACCCATCAGCAAAGCCGTAAAGATTTACAGGTGATGCTGGAACAGGAACGGAAAATTGCTGATCTGACCCAGCTGCGTGAACAGCTGGAAGCTGATCAGCCATGCCCGCTGTGCGGTTCAAAAGAACATCCATTGGTGGACGAATACCGCAGCCTGGATGTACCTGAAACTCAGCAACGCTTTGCCGCTGTCGAACAGGAGCTCGAAAGGTTAAGCAGCAGGGCATGAACGTTGCCGGGGAGATCAAAGTACTGACGACCCAGCAGCAGGAATGGCAAACACTGCTGCAACAATTACAGGCCGAACAGCAAAGCAGTGAGCAGCGCTGGCAGACAATCTGCCAGCAGCTGAATATCCAGCTGGTTTTGGGCGATCAGCAGGCACTGCAGCAGTTCCATACCGATATGCAGGGCCAGCAGGAAGCCTTCCAGCAGGCGCGCCAGCAGGTGATGCAGTTACAGCAACAGCAAACAGAACTGCAAAAACGCCGTGCCCAGACCACTGAGCGGACACAGGGCCTGCGTCAGCAGCTGCAGCAGGTGAGTGGCTTCCTCAGCAAACAGGATGAAGAAGTACAGCGGCTGCAAACCAGCCGGCAGGAATACCTCACCGGTGCCGGGCAAACTGTCAGTGAACTGGAAGCAGCTATCGCTTCTCAGGGCTTGCCGGTGCCGGATCTTAACGACGCTGAAATCTGTGAGAACTGGTTACAGCAGCAGGAAATTCTGGTGTCCGACTGGCAGACCTGCCGTGAAGAGACAGACAAACTTCAGCAGCAGCGTCAGCAATTGCAGGAAGCAATGGCGGAACAGCTGCAACAACAGCAACAGCTGGAGCAAAAGGTTAAAGAGCTGCAGACAGAACTCAGTTCAGTGAACACTACACTGCAGGAGTTGCAGACAAAACGTCAGGATATTTTCGGCGCAGTGGACACGTCAGTAGCCCGTCAACAGGCAGCCGATAAATCAGCTGCTGCCCGACAGGCTACCGAACAGGCACAGCAAGCCTATCAGCAGTTGCACAGTCAGCTGCAGCAGTTAAGCGGCCAGCTGACTGAACTGAACAGTCGGATGGAAAACCAGCAAACCGAACTGGCGGCTACAGAACAAAGCTGGCAGACACAACTGGCCGACAGTATTTTCAGTGATGAAGCTGAACTGCTCGCTGCCATGCTGGAGCCGGAAGAACAGACCCGCCTCACAGAGCAGCAAAAGCAGATCGAGCTGAAAATCAACGCCGCCAAAACACGGCTGGAGCAGACCGAACAGCAACTGGCCGCCCTGCAGCCGGAAACCGGCACTGAAGAACCGCAGGCAGAAGGTGAAGCACAAACTCCTGAAGCTCAGACCCCTGAAGTGCTGACTGCTCAGCTGGAAAACCTGCAAACCGAACACCGTGAACTGATCGAAGCACAGGGCCGCAACAGCCACCGGCTGGAAGACGACCAGCGTAAACGCTCAGAACAGGCCCGCTTGCTGGAAGACATTCAGCAGTGTGAAGCGGACTACGAAGACGTAGGCTATCTCACCAGCCTCATCGGCTCACAAAAGGCGATAAATTCCGTAAGTTTGCTCAGAGCCTGACGCTGGAACATCTGGTGCACCTGGCCAACATCCAGCTCAACCGCCTGCACGGCCGTTACCAGCTGAAACCCAAACAGGATCAGGCCGAAGCACTGGAACTGCAGGTAGTAGACACCTGGCAGGGCGATGCGGTGCGGGACACCAAAACCCTCTCCGGCGGTGAAAGCTTCCTGGTCAGCCTCGCACTTGCACTGGCCCTTTCTGATCTGGTCAGCCAGAAAACCAGCATCGACTCTCTGTTCCTCGACGAAGGCTTCGGCACCTTGGACAGTGCCACCCTGGACATCGCCCTGGACGCACTGGATAACCTCAACGCCAGCGGCAAAATGATCGGCGTCATCAGCCACGTCGCCGCCCTGAAAGAAAGGGTACCGGTACAGATCCGAGTCAGAAAAACCAGCGGCGTCGGCATCAGTAAACTAGATGATCAGTTTGCCTGTGTGGGTGAGCTGGAAGAAACGGTTTAGATCTGAAAAAGTGGGTACTGCTTAATGTAGTGCCTACTTGTTTATAATCGGTTTTTCGGTTTATTGAACGTTTATTCTATTTCTTATCCAGAGCCTTAAGCTAATAAGATTATTTGTGTAATCATTTTTATATGTTGAGATTTGAGGTGCTTAAGATTATTCAATAAGGAGGTTTTTCATGGAGAATGAGTATCGTATAAGCATGCAGCAGAATTATTTTTGCTTATGCTTATCTCAAATTAAAGAGTATGAGTCTATCTGTGAGTACATTGAGGAGTTAAACGCTAAACAAGTCAGTGAAAATGAAATTCATATTGTTGAAATGAATTTGGCGGTGCAATATGAACGTCGAGAGCGGGCGATGTTAGCACCAATCGTTTTTGCCGCTATGTGTATAGAAGCATTTGTTTATGATTATGGTGCTTCACATTTAGGGGATGCTTATATAAAGAAATATCTGGATAAGTTGGATATTACTTCCAAGCTAGTCGTTGTCACTGATCTAGTAACAGGTGAAAAGTTTCCTACAGAAGGGCAAGCCTTTGAAGGATTAAAAATCTTGTGAAAAGTCGAAATAGTTTAGTTCATTTTAAATCAAAAAGTTTGATATAAATGACTTAGGAAAAGCTGCTAAATTTCGAAAAGAATTAAATGATAAGTTAGAAAAATCGATGTATGAATCAGTAGAGACTATCCGTCTGATTATGAAGGAGATGGACAGGATTCATGGTTTTCGTGGTTTCTATGAATACTCGGTAGAACCTTTGCAGTGTCATGCGTAATTGCTAGCTTAACTTCAAGTTTCTCTTGAATGTTTAAGTGCTGCTTTCTCTCTTTTTCGGGAGATGAGTTTAAAGTAGGCACCCCGATTCCCCTTCTGTGCAGCCGAGCATTACAGCTAACAACAGATCAGCCGGAGAAATTGTTTGAGGTCGCGAAGCGGCCGAGTTTTTCGAAGGCCTGTTGTTAGTGAAACGCGCAGGAATCCGGCGAAGCCGGACAAACAGTGGGGCGGCCTTTAGATTGTTAAGACCTTTAGCCGTTTAAAGGTCTTGACTCGACGAAGTCGAAACAGATCATCCCAACTATAAAATCAGCACAATAATAACGACAGCGTCCTTAAGCTCATTCCCAACTAAAAAATCAACCAATCTATAGTTTATACCGTTATCTACTAATCCATTCCTCAAATAAACCAGTTAACCACCCCTAAGCAGGTACTTCCCCAATGCCCATCACCCATCGCCCATCCACACCAACAGCAAAGCCCCCAGCGACTATCCTTAATACATAAAGAACCCAGCAACGCCATGGAGGAATCCACATGTTAGAAATGATCGACACAGGCATCGACAATGCCGTCGCATTCCGGATTGCCGGCAAAATCACCGAACAGGATATGACCCTGGTTCTGGATGCCCAAAGAAAAGTACAACGCTATGGCAGTATCGTGATTCTGGAAAAATAGAATCTTTCCACGGTGTTGAGCTGGCCGCATTACTGGAAGAATTCCGCTATCTCCGGGAAGTGGGGATGTCCAACATGCGCAAGGTAGCGATTCAGACGGATAAAACCTGGATCGAACACATCGTTCGCATAGAAGATAAGCTCTTTTCAGGCATCGACATGCAATGCTTTGCTATGGACGATGACGCAGCAGCGATTGAGTTTTTGAAAGCCTGAAACTTCAGCTCTTAACCGATTCCAGATACCGTTCCAGCGTCTTTTGCAGTCGCGATACCGCCGGGTAATCACTGAACAAAAGTGACGACTGTTATCCAGATCTTCCAGTGCATCCTGCCGGTCACCGGATGGCAGGCCTTTCAGCAGATACCGGTCGATGGCCAGAATCAGTGGCTCTTTCATCTTTTCCAGTTCTTCCATACGCTGAATCAGCGGCCCCCGGTGCCAGCGGTGGAATATTTCCAGATATACAGTCACGCCTGAAGTATGTTGCAGGGTGAAATCCGGAAAGATCAGCCGGCCTTTGGGGCGTTTAATAAACGGGGATTCGGCAACAAAGGTCCAGTCTTCGACGGTTTTTCAAAGTGGCTGGCAAACAGCCGGACTTCTTCCGGCACATAGGCAGACATATGCCGGTAATGGCTGACCAGCTGTGATGTTTCATCCAGTTTGAGGTTTTTACTGCCCGCTTGGGTTTGACCTTTGCGCTGATCTGCCATTGCTCCAGCAGGCAGATAACCGGGAAGAACGAGGCGATCTGCAGGCCGTACTTCTTGGTGCCTTCCAGCAGGGAGAGTGGCCCGTCGATAACTACTGTGGTTTTGTCCTTCGTTTGCTTAATCTCAGCCAGCAGCCGGAAGAACTTCAGGCATTTGAATATCCGCCGCAGGTTAGCGGCCGACATTTCCTGGGTGGTCAGGGTTAACGATTGGGTGGACAGTAACAGCGCCTGTACCTGCGCCATGTTGTAGCGTTGCAGTAACTGGCGGGGTGAAAAATCCCGCTTTATCCGGGTTAGCTGTTCGAACGCGGGCAGATCCGGGTACAGGGCGGTATCCGGGTCTTGCTGGCTGAGTGCCTGAACGGCGGCACGGTATGCTTCCAGTGTCTGAAATTCAGTTTGTTTTAACTGGCTGGCCGCGGCGCTCAGGATGGCATCCCGGCGGCTGCCGGCATCTTCTTCAGCAAGGGTGAATTCGGCATGGTCCATGAGGATTTTGTACAGGCCTTTGCCGAATTTGAGATTCTGTTGCCCCTGCAGATACAGCTCTGCCTCTGCTTCAATGGTTTCGCGGGTTTTACCGGTGCCTTCGTTAAATACCGTCAGCAGTTGTTCTGCAAACTGCAGTAGCCCCGGTGCTTCAACATCAATAAAGCCGGGGATGATCCGGGTGGATTTAAGGCTGTAAACCTGCAGGTCTTTTGTCAGCATCAGTTTTCCTGCTCCGGGTTGTCCTGTGTCTGATTATCGTAGGCCAGATGCTGACGGCGGCGTTCGGAAATATTCATTTCCGAGGAACCAGCAGAGATCAGTTCATAAAGGCGGGCGCGCTTGTCGGCGGAGGGTCGCAGAATACGCCCCAGCCGCTGTACGTGTTCCCGTACCGAGCCGGAGCCTGAGACGATAATACCGACGCTGGCTTCGGGGACATCAATGCCTTCATTGAGGACTTTGCTGGTAACCAGGACGGTAAATTCTCCCTGCCGGAAACGGTCAAGGAAGCGTTTACGCTCAGCAGCTTTAGTGTTGTGGGTGATCACCGGTAACAGAAACCGTTCGCCAATGTCATAAGCCAGTTTATTCAGGGCGGTAAAAATGATGATCCGCTCACCACGGTGCTGATTTAGCAGTTCCCATAATTTGTCGAACTTGGCGGCGCTGGCGGCGGCAATTTCTTTCTGGGTGCGAAAAGCCTGTAATACCTGCCGTCCGTCCGGGGCCTGCGCACAGGCGCGGAGAAAGTTCGACCAGCCGTAAGGCGATGAAAAGCTGATGCGGTGGCTGCGTACAAAGTCCAGATATTGCTGACGGTTTAGCTGATATTCTGTCTGTTCTTCAGCAGTCATGGGGACTTCGATCACTTCAGTGTCATAGAGGGCCAGTACCCCGTCATCAAAGTCATTGATCTCCCGGCGGTAGACCTCATGGCCGATCAGGCTGTAGAGCAGGTGTTCGCCGTTGTCGTTACGTTCCGGCGTGGCTGTCAGGCCCAGTCTGTAAGGTGCAGGGCTCAGCTCAGCGGCCTGACGGTTTACCGGGCCGGGCAAGTGATGGCATTCGTCAAAGATGATCAGCGGAAACCGGTCACCGATATATTCCATCATCAGCACGGCTGAGTCATAGGTAATCACAGTAATGGGGTGCAGTTCTTTGCTGCCACCGCCGTACACGCCGATGGGCTGCTGAAAGTGTTTTTCCAGCTGAGTCGCCCACTGGATCATCAGATCAATGGTGGGTAAGACGATGAGTGCGGCTTCGCCACAGCGGCGAATCGCTTCTATCGCCACAATGGATTTACCGACCCCGGTGGGCAGGATGATCAGCCCCTGACACTGATTTGCCTGCCAGCTGTCCACGGCTTCCTGCTGATAATCACGCAGGGTTATGCTGAGCTGCTCCGGTACCTGTAACGGTGGTGTACTGAAAACCTGATCTTCCAGTGCGCAGTCCCGCATTTTCAGCTGTTGGATGACACTGCGGTAGGCCCATGCAGGGCACGCCAGGCGTCGACCCGGCTGTCGAAAACCAGATGATCAACACTGTGTTCTGTCAGCAGGGATGTATCCCCGCTGAGCAGCAGGGAGCCTGCATCAAAAGTCAGCTTCATGGTTACCCCGGATTGACCGGATCAGATCAGTAAAAACGCATGATAACAGATGTTTAGGGAAGTTGTCGTGCTGCTGACCGCCTTAGCAGCAGAGGAGGGGCAGGCTGCGGATGCAAGCCTGCCGATGGCAGAGATCGTTGTGTTTCTTTCCCGTCAGCCAGTCTGCATCTGGTAGGTTACCCAGCGGGTCCGGTCGGCGATCTTGTCGTAAGCGGCCTGTCCCCGGTAGTTATCTTCAGCGGTTATCCAGCGAACGAAGGGCCAGCCATGATCCGCAGCAGATTGCTCCAGTGCCCGGAACAAGGCATCAACGCTGCCGTTGCCCCGGGCGTCCGGGGTTACGAACAGGTCATCCAGAAACCCTACCCAACCGCCACGCAGCGGGGATTGCATGGCGCGGTAGTGCATCAGGCCTGTAAGTGTCTGTTCCGCGTTCACGGCGACCAGGCAAAAGAACTGCTGTTCTTCCCCGAAGATCCATTGCCATACCTGGTCCAGTGTTTCATGTGCCATGGACATGCCGTAAAACTCAGCATAGCCCCGGTACAGCTGTTCCCATTGCTGCCTGTCTTCAGGCTGTAGCATCCGGGTAGTAATTGTCATTGTTCTTCGTCCTTTCTTTTTCTGTCCTTTCCTGCTCTTTCCTGTTTTGGGTTCCGGACAGGATTATTTCTCTAACGTCTGCATTTCCTGCAGGGACTTGTGTTGCCGGCCTTCAGCGTCGAAGTTCTCCGGTGCCAGCCACAGCTGAAATGCTTTTTCAGGGCCGGCCATTCTTTATCAATAACAGATAGCCAGGCGGTATCCCGGTTGCGGCCTTTGTAGGTGACGGCCTGACGGAAAATCCCCTCGAAGGTAAAGCCCAGCCGTGCCGCTGCTTTTTCGACGGTTCGTTGCGGAGTCACACTTCCACTCATAGCGGCGGTAACCCAGTTCGTCGAATACCCGCTGCATCATTAGGAACATCGCTTCAGTGGATACCGGCGTACGCTGCATCAGGGATGAAAAGTGAATATGGCCCACTTCAATGACACCCATATCCGGGGTGATGCGCAGGTAACTGGCCATGCCCACCGCCTTGTTACTGGACTCGTCGATCACGGTGAAAAACAGTGGGTCCTGTCCGGTGCAGGTTGTTTCAAGCCACTGCTTAAAAACCGCCAGATCGGTAAATGGCTCACTGAACAGGTAGGTCCAGCCTTTGCCGCTTGGGTCTGCTGCAAAGGCATGAAACAGTTCTTCAGCATGCAGAGCGATATTCAGGGGTTCCAGGCGACAATAGTCACCCTGCATGGTGCTGTGGGGTGGAAAAGGGCGAGGCTGCCAGTTTTCAACAGGTTCGCCAACGGGCATCTGATTGTGATCCTGATAAGTCATCGGTGTGTCCTTAAATGTAAGCCTTAACAAAAGGTTATGTTGATTTGGCCCTTTGCCGGGCACTTGTAACTGTTGTCAGATTAGGTGTTTAATGGGGTAATACAAAGATCCATTATTTTTCGGATATAGGGCCCACTTTGATGCATTCCCGTGATGAATTTCCTTCAGAGCTGTTTCTGCCGTTTCTGTCTGCAGACAGTGGGCCCCAGTACCGGGCATTGTTTCGTGGTTTTCAGCAGGCGATTCTTTCCGGGCAACTGGGGCCGGGCAGTAAGTTGCCCGCCAGCCGGCCACTGGGTAAAACCTTGGGGTGTCCCGGAATACGGTGAAAGCAGCCTATGAATTGCTGCAGGCAGAGGGCTATATAGAAACCCGGCACGGGGCAGGCAGTTTTGTATCGGCGGCGGTGCCGGATCAGATTTCAAAAAGGCAGTGATGAGACCTTACAGGACGCCGCACAGCCAGTGCTGTCGCAAGTATCCGCACGGATTTCTGCTGCCTTTGCTGAGCGACCGTTACTGGGCAATGGACTGTTGCTACCGGCAACCCCTGTGTAAAAGCTTTCCCTGGCTGAAATGGCAGCGGCATGCCACAGCGGCAGGCCGGAAAATTAAGTTTGAAGAGTCTGTTTCCCGGTCCGGTTATATCGGTTTACGGCGGCAGATTGCGGATTATCTGAATGTTGTCCGGGGTGAAAGCCAGTGCTGAACAGGTGCAGATCTGTTCCGGCTCCCAGCAGGCCATTTATCTGGCGGCGCTCCTGTTGCTGGATCAGGGGACGATATTCTGGTGGAAGAGCCGGGGTATTACGGCGTGGATGGTGCACTGGCAGCGGTGGGGGCCAATAAAGTTGCCGTACCGGCGGACGAAGAAGGTTTTCATCTGGAGGCTGCGTTACAGCGTTCCGGCAATGCCCGGCTGGCGTTGCTGACGCCGTCGCGAAATTACCCGATGGGTTACACCCTGAGTCTGGCCCGGCGGCTGGCACTGCTGAACTGGGCCCGGGAGCAGGATGCTTGGATCATCGAAGATGACTATGACAGTGAGTTCCGCTTTGACGGCCCGCCGTTAACTTCGCTGCAGGGGTTGTCCGGCGGGGAGCGGGTGATTTATATGGGCACCTTCAGCCGGATTCTGCATCCGTCGATCCGGCTGGGCTATCTGGTATTGCCGGAAGTCCTGACCGAGCCTTTCAGCCAGGTGCGCGCCTATGTAGATGGCGGTCTGTCATCCCTGCCTCAGATAGCTCTGGCGGATTTTATGGCCAGTGGTGATTTTGCCAGCCATGTAAGGCGCATGCGTAAGCTTTATCAGCAACGGCGGGATATCCTTAACACCCTGGCTGAGCAACGCTTCGGTGATCAGCTGTTGCGGGTGGAAAGTGATGGCGGTATGCACTCCACATTTATATTCAGAGACGACCTGAATATTTCTGACCGTGATCTGGCGGCTGCAGCGCAGGCCCGGGGCTGGGGATACGGGCATTATCTGATTTTTATTCCTCCAGCGAAGGGCCGCAGGGAATCGTGATCGGTTTTGCCGGCTATGATGAGGCCCAGATGCACCGGGGCATGGATATTCTTGAAGATGTACTGCACTCTGCCGGCGCTTAAATCCGTGGGACAGGCTGATGAAAGCCCTTGTATTTTTCACTTCAGACGTATGTATAAACAGGAACCATTTTATAGCTGTTGGCTCAAAGCTCCCAGCTGTAAATAATTCGGGAAAGCTGCCCGGGTGAATCAGTCCCCGGGCTTTTCACGGTATGTAAGGAGATATTTTGAACGCCGTTAATCTCAGTGATAATTTTCAACGTCTGCATGCCTGGTTATCGGCGCAGATCATTGGCCAGCCAGCGCTGGTAGAGCGCTTGCTTGTGGCGCTTCTGGCGGACGGACATCTGTTGGTGGAAGGGGCACCGGGATTGGCTAAGACCCGGGCAATCAACAGCCTTTCAAAAGGGCTGGAAGCGGATTTTCAGCGTATTCAGTTTACCCCTGATCTGCTCCCCGCAGACATCACCGGCAGCGATATTTTCCATCAGGAAGATGCCAGTTTCAGTTTTCAGCAGGGGCCGATTTTCCACAACCTTGTGCTGGCAGATGAAATTAACCGAGCACCGGCGAAGGTGCAGTCTGCCTTACTGGAAGCCATGGCCGAACGCCAGATCAGCGTGGGACAGAACACCTTTCCATTGCCGGATGTATTCATGGTGATGGCCACGCAGAATCCGCTGGAACAGGAAGGCACCTACCCATTGCCGGAAGCCCAGCTGGACCGTTTTCTGATGAAGGTGCTGGTGGCCTATCCGGATGCGGCGGCTGAGCGGGCAATTTTGCGGCTGAACCGTCAGGAAGCCGGTGGTGCATCGGATAATGGCATGTCGGAACCGCCACAGCTCACCCAGGCGGATATTCTTGCTGCAAGAAAAGCCATTCTGAATATCCACATGGCGGAACCGGTGGAAGAATATATCGTGCAGCTGAGTATCGCGACCCGGCAGCCACATCTTTACGATGCCAATCTGGCCGGCTGGTTGGAAGTGGGTGTCAGCCCCGTGCCAGTATCGCACTGGATCGTTGTTCCCGCGCCCATGCGTGGCTGGCGGGGCGGGATTTTGTTACCCCGGAAGATGTACAGCAGGTGCTGCATGATGTGTATCGCCACCGCCTGTTACTGAGCTTTGAAGCCGAAGCCAACGGTATCGATGCGGATCAGGTAATTGATGCCCTGCTGTCTGTGGTGCCGGTGGGCTGAAGATGTTTGATTTCCTGCGTACAGGTCAGAGGGCTGAATCCGCTGGGGCTGCATTAGCTACCCCCGTTTCTGAAGGAGGGGCTGATAATGGCGTCGCCCCGGCTTTTGCCGGTGCCTACACTCAGCTGAGCAGCCTGATCGGGCTGCAGCAGTACAGCAGCCAGATGAGTTTGTTAAGTGCACCCCGCAGAGCCGCACAGCTGAGCGGTAACTGGCAGACCCGTATTCGTGGCCGGGGATGGACTTCGCGGAAGTGCGCGAGTATCAGCCCGGCGATGATATCCGCAGTATGGACTGGCGGGTAACCGCCCGTACCGGTTCCCCCATAGCAGAGTGTTTACCGAAGAGCGGAAAGGCCAGTGATTCTGGCGGCGGATCTGCGCTCGCCGATGTTTTTCGGTTCGTCACTGGGTTTTAAATCGGTAACTGCTGCTGCCTCACTGGCGCTGATCGGCTGGGCAGCACAGAATAGCCGGGACCGGGTGGGCGGTCTGGTGATGGGAGATCAACTACACCGGGAAATCCGGCCAAAGAATGGCAAAAGGGTGTGCTGGGTGTATTGCACAGTCTTGATGATTTCAGCCGGCGCTTAAGCAACCCGCTGCATTCGGCTGAGCAGAATATGCAGGATCTGTTATTGAAGCTGCAGCGGGTAACCCGGCCGGGCAGCTCGGTGTATCTGGCCAGCGACTTTCATGACTTCAGCGATGAATGTATTCCCCATTTGCAGCGTCTGGCGCGGCATGCGCAGGTGACCCTGTTATGTATATCTGATCCGCTGGAATGGCAGTTACCGGCAGGCAGCAGCCTCTGGGTTACGGATGGCAGCCAGCGACAGTTGTTATCTGCACAGGAACAGCTGAATGATCTGCTGCCCCGGCGACTGGAGCGGTTACAGGCTTGTACCGGAAGCAGTATCGAATTGCTGGATATTCGGGGCGACGGGCAGGTGGCTGAATTACTGCAGCGGCGTTACGGGCAGTCTGTCGGCAGGTCGTCAGGGATAGCACCGGGGAGAGTGTCATAATGGCCGGGGCAACAAATTCAGTAACGGCAGCTGCGGATCCGCTGGCGGAGCTGCGTGATATTCATCTGCCGGAGGCGGTGGGTTACTGGCCGGTGGCACCGGGCTGGTGGCTGTTACTGGCCAGTGTCTTGGTGCTGGCGGGGCTGATTGTCTGGACAGTGCGCCGTTATCGCCACAATGCCTATCGACGGGCAGCGGCAAAAGAACTGGATAAGGTTTATCAGCAATACATGTCTGATGTAAAGGCAGCATTGCCCCGGATGCAGGCCACAAATATCTACAGCGTGTTAACCGTTTACTGAAGCAGGTGTACTTTACTCACGGAGCGAGCCAGGTTGCCGGGTTGAGCAATGGCGTCTGGATCAGCGAACTGCAACGGGTCGCCCCAGGCGTCTCTATTGAATGTTTTGCAGACCGGCTGGGGATCTGTACCGGCCGGAGCCGGAAGTAACCGGACAGGATGTTGAGCGGATACAGCGAGAATTACACCGCTGGTTACAGAAACATAAGCGGGCGCTTTTAACGGCGGAACCCAACGGGGAGGCTGCCAATGTTTAGTTTTCAGCTCCCTGGATATTACTGGCTTTACCTGTGCCGGCACTGATTTACTGGTTTATGCCGCCGGTAGCCCGGCCTGAAGCGGCATTGCGGGTACCTTACTATCAGCAGTTGCAGAACACGCAGCAGGCGCCTGGCACGGTCATCCGGGGCGGGGGCCGCTGATTCTGCTGGTCATTATCTGGCTGTTACTGGTAATTGCTGCAGCACGGCCGGTCTGGCTGGGTGAGCCTCAGCCACTGGCGGCCAGTGGCCGTGACCTGATGCTGGCGGTCGACGTGTCCGGCAGTATGGAAACTGAAGACATGGTGCTGAATAACACCTCCCTTAACCGCCTGCAGGGCATCAAAATTGTTATGGATGGCTTTATCAGCCGCCGCCCGCAGGACCGTCTTGGTCTGATTCTGTTTGGCAGTAATGCGTATATTCAGGCACCCCTGACCTTTGATCACGATACCCTCGGCCAGTTTCTTAAAGACGCTCAGATCGGTTTCGCCGGTCCGGAAACTGCCATCGGTGATGCTATTGCGCTAGGGATCAAACGCCTTGCAGACCGGCCTCAGCAGAGCCGGGTTATGGTGTTACTGACCGATGGGGCGAATACCTCAGGCGCAATCGAACCGCTGGAAGCGGCCAGAGTGGCAGCGGAACAGGGGTGAAAATATATACCCTGGGGTTCGGGGCGGATGAAATGATCGTGCGCAGTTTTTGGTAACCGTAAAGTGAACCCGTCTGCCGATCTTGATGAAACAACCCTGAGGACAATCGCAGAAAGTACCGGCGGCCGGTATTTCCGGGCCCGTAATATTGAAGAACTGACCGGCATTTATGCCTTGCTGGATGAACTGGAACCCAGCACAAAGGACGCTCAGCAGGTAAGGCCGCAGCAGGCGCTGTTTTACTGGCCAGCAGGTCTGGCGTTGTTGCTGAGTATGGGCTGGGCGGCGGTTCTGCAGTTCCGTCGCCGGATGTCTGCGGAGGTGAAGCATGCTGGCTGATTTTCACTTCATCAGGCCGTTATGGTTATTGCTGCTGCCGCTTATACCCTTGTTGCTGGTGGGGCTGTGGCAGTACCGTTCTTCCGGAGCCAGCTGGCAGACCCTGATTGCGCCGGGTCTGCGGAATTATCTGATTGACGGTCAGAGTGGTCGCCTGTCCAAATGGCTGTTTGTTATGCTGGGCTTTGGCTGGTTGTTAGGTGTGCTGGCACTGGCGGGGCCTGCCTGGCAGCGCCTGCCTCAACCGGTATACCAGACCGGCGATGCGATGGTGATCGTAGCGGACTTGTCTCCTTCGATGCTGGCACGGGATGTTGCTCCCAGCCGTCTTGAACGGATGCGTTATAAGCTCACCGATCTGATCAAAGCCCGGGAAGAGGGGATGACCGCACTGGTGGTATACGCCGGTGATTCCCACGTGCTGGCCCCGCTGAGTGACGACCGGCAGACGCTGCTGGCCCTGTTGCCGGGGTTGTCGCCGCAGATAATGCCGATTCCCGGCAGCCATACCGAAGAGGCCGTGGCACTGGCGCTGGATCTGTTTAAGCAGGATAACCGCCGGCAGGGCAGCGTGGTTTTACTCACTGACGGTGTGACGGCGCAGGCAGCCCGTGGGGTGAATGAACTGTTTGCCGGGTTACCGGCGGGCACGGATTTCTCTCTATCGGTCATGGGGATTGGTACCGCTGAAGGGGCACCGATTCCTCTGACAGAAGGCTTTGCCAAAGATGCGGCGGGCAAGATAGTGGTTGCCCGACTGGATGCCCAAAGGCTTAGTCAGCTGGCGGCAGTCAACGACGGTATTTACACCGCTATGCAGCTGGATAACAGCGATACAGACGCTTTATTGAATGCCGCTGCGGGGCTGTTACCCGTTAATGGCTCTGACCGGGAAGGTGAGAATCAGCAAGCCGCTGAACAGACCTTTGATCGGTGGCAGGAGGCCGGTAGCTGGCTGTTGTTACTGCTGTTGCCAATTGCAGCGCTGGCGTTCCGGCGCGGTTGGTTGCTGGCGGTGTGTTTTGCTTTCATTGTGCCCGCTGTACACAGCCCTCAGGTGACCGCAGCAGAAGCCGGTAACAGTCTTTGGGAAAATCTTTGGCAAACGCCGGATCAGCAAGGGGCAAAGGCATTAACGGCAGGTGATGCTGCCACGGCTGCTGAATTGTTTCAGCGGCCTGACTGGCAGGCGGCAGCCCGGTATCGCAACGGGGATTATACCGCCGCAGCAGAACAGTTTGCCGCTCAGGGTGATACCGAAGGCCTGTATAACAGCGGTAATGCGCTGGCAAAAGCCGGCAAGTTGAAGGAAGCGCTGGCAGCTTATGAACAGGTGCTGGATGAGCAACCTGACCATGAAGATGCACAGGCAAATAAAGCCCTGATTGAAAAGCTGATGCAGCAACAGCAAAACCAGAATCAGCAGGGTGAAGGTCAGGATCAGCAGGATCAGAACCAGCAGAGCCAGCAGGATCAGAACCAGCAGGGCCAGCAGGATCAGAATCAGCAAGGCGAAAGTCAGCAGAGTCAGAATCAGCAGAGTGAAGGCGAACAGGGCCAGCAGGATCAGAATCAGCAGGGCGACAGCCAACAGGCTCAGAGTCAGCAACAATCAGACTCTCAGGATCAGGCGGAGCAGCTTAGCCAGCAGGTGGATCAGCAACAGCAGGAAGCTCTGGATAAGCAGCAGGCTGAAAAGGCTGCTGATGAATTTCAGGCGGAACAGCAGGACGGAGCACAGGCGCAGGTTCAGGCTGAACAGCAATCTTCCCCGGAAGATGAGGCCCTCCAGAAATGGTTAGGGCAACTGCCGGAAGACCCGCAGGTTTACTGCGTAACAAATTTAATTATGAGTATCAGAAGAAGCGCCAGGCCTATGAAAGTGGTGACTGGAAACCGGCTCAGGAGCAACGGTGGTGAGACAGTTTTTCGTTAAAATTTTGGCCGTGCTGAGCATGCTGATGTTCACGCACAGTGCACTGGCAGCGGTGCTGAAAGCCAGCGTTGACCGTAACCGGATAGCCATGGGAGACAGCCTTTCCCTGACGGTGCTTGCCGAAGGTTCTGCCGACGGTGAGCCGGACTTTGCGTTACTGGAACCGCTGTTTAAGGTGCTGAACCGGTCGGTAGGGCGTAATACCTCAATCGTGAACGGTGATATCAGCCGGACCATTAAGTGGCGGCTGATTCTGACGCCGAAACAGGAAGGTACGCTGGTAATACCGGCGTTTGAGCTGGGAGGTGCCCGCAGTGAACCTATCACCATTGAAGCCACTGCGCCGCCTCCGCCCACAGACTCTACTGATGATTTGCGGGTGGAGATGGCACTGGATAAATCAGAGGTTTTCGAGAACGGACAGGTGATTGTCACCCGCCGGTTACTTTACGGTGTGGCGGTTGGTGGGCTGGAAATGCAACCGTTTGAACTGCTGGGAGCACAGGTCATTGAACTGGGGATAACCAGTATGAAACCACCCGTAATGGCCGGCGTTTCGGGGTCTACGAAGTGGCTTATGCGGTGTTTCCCGTGAAGCCGGTGTGCTGAATATACCGGCACAGAGTATTGATGTTCAGGTTGGCCGGCGGAACCTGCTGAGTGGCCGCCCTGCACAGAAAGTACGTTTACAGATGGGGGCAGAAACCCTTCAGGTGAAAGCCCGCCCGGCGGAATTTGCTGCTCAGGAATGGCTGGTGGCGAACAAGCTGGATCTGTCTGAAAGCTGGAGTCAGTTACCGGACCAGATCCGTCTGGGCGAATCCTGACCCGCACCATCACACTGGCAACGGTGGGGGCAGCCCCTGACCGCCTGCCTACTTTTGAAGTTGCCGATATTCCGGGATGAATGTCTATGCAGAGCCCCTGCAGAATACCGAAGACCTCAACAGCCGGGAGTCATCAATGCCCGCCAGCGCAGTGTGGCATTCGTGCCGGTTAAGCCCGGGCTGATTGAAATTCCTGAACTGGTCGTTAAGTGGTGGAACAGTACGGAAAACCGGGCGGAAGAGGCCCGTTTACCAGCCCGGACGATTGAAGTATTACCGGCAGTAGCAGGCAGTTCAGCCAGTGCACCTGCGGCACCCGCGCAGCCAGCCGTTCCGTTACCGCCGGCGTCTCCTTTGCCGGAGGCTGAGCCGCAGATTATTTATCAGCCTGCGCCGCTGGCTTCCTGGCTGCTGTGGGCGAACCTGTTCTGGGCCTGTCTGGTGCTGGCACTGATTGCACTGTTGCTGAAACAGCGCCGGCAACTTACAGCAATGCAGCAGGTATCGGCAGCGGATACGCTTCCTGCCCGTACCCTGTTGCCGGATGGTTTTCCGATGTACAGAAGGCACTGGCGGGGCAACAACTGGCGGAGATTCATCACGCTATTCAGCACTGGGGTAACCGCTGTTACCGTGAGGGTTTATTACCGGCCAGTGGTTTCACCGGGCTGAAGGCCATAGCCGGTGACGATCTGACAGCACAGCTGGTGCTTTTGGAGCGGACGCTGTTTGCTTCGTCTCAAAGCACCGGGCCGGATCTGGATATACTGAACCGAGGTTTGGCTGAGCTGCATAAGCAGTTGCCCGGGCCGCAGTCCGGGCAGGATAAAACAGCCGGTTTATCAGCTTTTTATCCAGGCCAGTAACCGATCAGCGGGGCTGGATTATTTTCGGTTCGGCAGGGTTAACATGAATAGTTTGATCCTGGTCGGTATACCGGCGGTTTGTGCTTGCCCGCTGCCGGGTATTTTTATATAACCACTGGCAGACAATTTATATCCGCATACAGGTGCCCCGAACCGTTAAACGGTGAGGGAGAATCGGGAATCCGGTGTGAGTCCGGAACGTGCCCAACGCTGTGAAGGGGATTCTGTAAACAGGCATTTGCCAGCCACTGAGTGATCTCGGGAAGGTGTTTACAGAAGTTGATCCTGAGTCAGAAGACCGGCCTGTAAGTATCAGAAAAGTGTTTGGACAGGCACTTACCGCCACCATATTAAGGGAATACCTATGGGGCACGCAACAACTGATTTTCCGCATCAGGAAACCATTCGCTTTACTTCACAGGACCGTGACGGTCTGTATAAAACCATTTTTAACCGCCGGGATGTGCGCGGGCAGTTCCGGCCGGACAGCATTCCTGATGAGGTGCTCAGCAGGGTGCTGTATGCGGCTCACCATGCACCGTCGGTAGGCTTTATGCAGCCCTGGGATTTTATGCTGATCCGCGATGCCGGGGTGCGTCAGCAGGTGAAAGGTCTGTTTGATAAGGCCCATGATGAAGCGGCAGAAATGTTTCCTGAAGAGAAGCAGGACACCTACCGCTCCCTGAAGCTCGAGGGCATTCTGGAGTCACCGCTGAATATCTGTATTACCTGCGACCGCAGCCGCACCGGCCCGACAGTGATCGGCCGTACCCATATTCCGGAAATGGATGTGTATAGCAGTGTGTGTGCGGTACAGAACCTCTGGTTAGCTGCCCGGGCTGAAGGGTTGGGGATCGGCTGGGTGAGCATTATGGACCCGGAGAAACTTCAGGATGTACTGGGAATTCCCGGGATATCGTACCGGTTGCCTATCTGTGTATTGGCTATGTGGATCATTTCTACAAACGGCCGGAACTTGAATCGGCCGGCTGGCTGCCCGGGCACCGCTGGAAAGCCTGCTGCATTTTGATCAGTGGGGTAACCGGGATACTGAGGGGCAGGAAAGCATTACTGAAGCGATCGCGTCTCAGGCTGACTTTCCTCATCAGTCCTTCTGAGGGTTGGGCGCAGGGGCTGTGACTGTGACTTGGCCTGTAGTTGAGCTTGTGGCTGATCCGGAAACAATACAGTTACGGCCCTGACGTTTGGCGTCGAGCAGAGCTTTATCCGCGCTATCGAATAAAGCTTCTGCCGTTTGGCCTTTGTATTCGGCTACGCCAATGCTGATGGTCAGCTGTTCACCGTCAAAGGCGTTTTCCTCAATACTTTGCCGGCAGGCTTCGGCCAGCTTTAACGCTCCCTGCAACGGGGTGTCCGGCAGGAGTATGACGAATTCTTCACCGCCGTAGCGGGCGCAGAAATCCTGATGCCGGACCCGTTGTTGCAGCAGTTCTGCAACCCTGATCAGTACCTGATCACCAAAGCTGTGGCCGCGGTTATCATTCAGTATCTTAAAGTGATCAATATCGATAACCAGAAGGCTGAGCGGGGTTTCCCGGATTCCTGCGTGGTGGATTTCCTGGCTGAGTTCACTGTTAAAGGCGCGGCGGTTATTCAGCCCGGTGAGTTCATCGGTCAGGGTCAGGCGGCGCAGTTCGCTGTTGGCGCTGTCGAGCCGCTGTCTGGATTCATACAGCTGCCGTTCCCTTGCTTCCAGCACTTTGAGGACTTTCTTAGCCGTAACAGTTGCATCACCTGATTGCCCAGCGCAGTCAGAGCGCGGGTCTGTTCTTCGCTGATCGTCTGCGGCCGGGTATCCACTGCACAGAGGGTGCCCAGTACCATGCCGGCATCATCAATCAGCGGGACGCCAGCGTAAAAACGTACATGGGGCGGATGGGTGACCATGCCGATATCTTTCACCCGGGAATCTTCAAGTGTATCGGGAACAATGAGCGGTTCGCTTCCCATAATGGTCCGGGAGCAGATAGCAAAGCCCCGGGGACTTCTTCAGCGGCGATGTTGTAGCGGGCTTTATGCCATTTCCGCTCAGCATCGAGAAAAGCGATCATGGCTTTGTCTACGCCGCAGATAAAGGCCGCCAGCCGGGCAATGTCGTCATAGGCCTGTTCAGGAAGGGTGTCGAGAATATCGTAGTCTTCCAGCGCCAGCAGCCGTTCAGACTCGTTTTCCGGAAGCGGGAAAGTGTACGTCATTTCATCACCTTAACCTGTCAGTACTTCGGTCACGCCAACAGCTTCCGGCCGGATTCAGTCATCCGGAACCAGAGCCGGCAAGATCTGTATCAACGTATTGTCTTTCAATATCTATGAAAATAGACCGCTAATACAGTAATTATAAATCTGTGCTACCCATAAGGTATGTACCCTCTCTGCGGGAGGGGGTAGTATGGATTCTATTCCGATTTTTGGGTTATCCGAACATCGATTTTCAGGGGCAATGAACATGAGTAAGTCTGTTAAAAAGCCGGCGTTTGACTGGCAGGATCCGTTATCTGTTGAAGCGCAGCTGAGCGAAGAAGAACGCATGGTGCGCGACACGGCCAGAGAGTACTGCCAGGAGCGACTGTTGCCCCGGGTAACTGAAGCAAACCGCCATGAGATTTTCCACACTGAAATTATGCCTGAGCTGGGTGAGCTGGGCTTACTGGGCTCAACCCTGCCGGAACAGTATGGCGGCGCGGATGTGAATTATGTGTGTTACGGCCTGGTTGCCCGTGAAGTGGAGCGGGTAGACAGCGGTTACCGTTCGGCGATGAGTGTGCAGTCTTCACTGGTAATGCACCCTATCTACACTTACGGCACTGAAGCTCAGCGGATGAAGTATCTGCCTAAGCTGGCCAGCGGTGAGTGGATCGGTTGTTTCGGCCTGACCGAACCGGATGTGGGTTCTGACCCGAATAATATGAAAACCCGTGCAGTAAAAGTGGACGGCGGCTATCAGCTGAAAGGCGCCAAGATGTGGATCACCAATTCACCGGTGGCGGATGTCTTTGTGGTCTGGGCCAAGCTGGACGGTGTGGTACGCGGCTTTATTCTGGAAAAGGGCATGCAGGGGCTGAGTGCGCCGAAAATCGAGGGTAAGTTTTCCCTGCGGGCATCGGTCACCGGCGAAATCGTAATGGATGATGTCTTTGTACCGGAAGAAAATATCTTCCCTGAAGTACAGGGGCTGGCTGGTCCGTTCGGGTGCCTGAACAAGGCCCGTTACGGCATCGCATGGGGCGCTCTGGGCGCGGCAGAATTCTGCTGGCACAGTGCCCGTCAGTATACGCTGGACCGGATTCAGTTTGGCCGTCCGCTGGCAGCCAACCAGCTGATCCAGAAAAAGCTGGCGGATATGCAGACTGAAATTACTCTGGGTCTGCAGGCGTGTCTGCAGATGGGACGCCTGATGGATCAGGACGCCTGCCCGGTTGAACTGATTTCCCTGCTTAAGCGTAATAACTGCGGTAAGTCACTGGATATTGCGCGGATGTCCCGGGACATGCACGGCGGTAACGGCATTTCCGATGAGTTCGGCGTGATCCGTCATGTGATGAATCTGGAAGCGGTGAATACCTATGAAGGCACCCATGACGTGCACGCCCTGATTCTGGGGCGGGCGCAGACCGGCATTCAGGCATTCTTCTAATTCAGGCGGGAGGTTCCGATGGGCGCGCTTTCACATATTCGGGTACTGGATCTCAGCCGCATACTGGCTGGCCCCTGGGCCGGCCAGACACTGGCAGATTACGGTGCCGAAGTCATTAAAGTAGAACGTCCCGGCAGTGGTGATGACACCCGCCGCTGGGGGCCTCCGTTTGTTAAGGATGCAGAAGGTAACCCCGGTGATGCTGCGTATTATCACAGCGCCAACCGGGGTAAAAATCAGTGGCGATAGATATCACCAGTGCTGAAGGGCAGGCACTGGTGCGTAAGCTGGCTGCTGAAGTGGATGTGGTTATTGAGAACTACAAAGTCGGTGGCCTGGCAAAATACGGGCTGGATTACGATAGCCTGAAAGCGGTGAACCCCGTCTGGTTTACTGCTCAATCACCGGTTTTGGTCAGGACGGCCCCTATAAACAGCGGGCCGGTTATGACTTTATGATTCAGGCCATGGGTGGCCTGATGAGTGTCACCGGCGAACCTGAAGGCCAGCCGATGAAGGTGGGTGTGGCACTGGCAGATGTGATGACCGGCTTGTATGCAGTGACGGCCATTCAGGCGGCATTGCTGCACCGGGAGCAGTCCGGAGAAGGGCAGTATATTGATATGTCTCTGCTGGATGTACAGGTCGCAGCGCTGGCCAATCAGGCGATGAATTATCTGGTGGCGGAACAGCCACCGGCCCGGCTGGGTAATGCCCATCCGAATATTGTGCCCTATGAAGCCTTTGCTACAGAGGATGGTCATATCATTCTTGCGGTGGGGAATGACAGTCAGTTCCGGGCGTTCTGTGAACTGGCCGGTGCCGCGGATCTGGCTGAAAATCCGGCATTTGCCACCAATCCCCAGCGGGTCGCCAATCGCGCTGATCTGATTCCGCTGATTAAACATCTGATGAAGCAGTACAGCAGTGACTGGTGGCTGACCCAGCTGGAAGGGTGTGGCGTGCCGTGCGGACCGATTAATACCCTGGATCAGGTGTTCAGTGATCCTCAGGTGCAGCACCGGGAAATGAAGGTGAACCTGCAGCATCCGGAGATTGGCTCTGTGCCCGGTGTGGCTAACCCGGTGAAGTTTTCCGGTACACCTGTGACCTATCAGTCGGCATCGCCGTTACTGGGCGAGCACAGTGATGAAGTGCTGCAGCAGCTGGGGTTGGATGCCGCTGAGATTGCCAAATTACGTCAGGACCGGGTCATCAGTTAACGCTGAGGCCGGGTTATTCATACTGAAAACCGCCCGCTGGCGGTTTTTATACCGGATATTTTTGCCTGCAGTTGCCCGGGGCATCTGCCGTGCAGGGATATCACAGAGAATTCAGGAGATAAGGTGTTGAATTTACAGGATCAGGAACTGTTCCGTCAGCAGGCATATATTAATGGCCAGTGGCTGGATGCCGATGAGACTGGCGTTAACCCGGTGTTAAACCCGGCGAACGGTGAACAACTGGCCACCGTACCGGATATGGGGGCAGTTGAAACCCAGCGGGCCATTGATGCCGCTAATGCAGCGTTGCCGTTATGGAAGGCGAAAACCGCGAAAGAGCGGGCGGCGATACTGCGTAAATGGTATGAGCTGATCGTGGCTGCCAAGGATGATCTGGCGTTGCTGATGACCGCTGAACAGGGCAAACCGCTGGCAGAAACCGGTGGTGAAGTTTTGTACGGTGCATCCTTTATTGAGTGGTTTGCTGAAGAAGGTAAGCGCACTTACGGTGATGTTATTCCAACCCATGCTGCAGATAAGCGCATCATGGTGACCAAGGAGCCGATCGGCGTGGTGGCTGCGATAACCCCTGGAACTTCCCGAATGCCATGATCACCCGTAAAGCGGCGCCAGCCCTGCTGCTGGTTGCACCATGGTGCTGAAACCTGCAGAAGATACACCATTGTCAGCGCTAGCGCTGATGGTGCTGGCTGAACGGGCGGGCATTCCCGCCGGCGTGCTGAATGTGGTGACCACTAAACGGCCGGTGGAAGTGGGTAAAACCCTGACCGACAGCCCGGTGGTGCGTAAGCTTTCGTTCACCGGCTCTACGGCAGTGGGCAAGCAGCTGATGCGCCAGTGTGCCGATACCGTGAAGAAGATGTCGTTGGAGCTGGGCGGTAACGCACCGCTGATCATTTTCGACGATGCTGATCTTGATAAGGCCGTGCAGGGGGCCATTGCCTCTAAATTCCGTAATGCCGGCCAGACCTGTGTCTGTGCGAACCGGGTGCTGGTGCAGAGCGGTGTGTATGAAGAGTTTGCCGCCATGTATGCCGCTGAAGTGGCGAAGCTGCAAACCGGCAACTGCCTGGAAGGTAATTTCCAGCAGGGCCCGATGATCAACGGTCAGGCAGTGGAAAAGTCACCGGCATGCTGAACGATGCGGTGGAAAAGGGCGCCCGTGTACTGTGCGGCGGTCAGCCCCATGAACTGGGCGGTAACTTCTTTGAACCGACGGTGCTGGCGGATGTGACGCCGAAGATGCGGGTGGCAAAGAGGAAATCTTCGGCCCGATTGCACCGCTGTTCCGTTTTGAGACTGAAGCTGAAGCCATTCAGATGGCGAATGATACTGAGTACGGTCTGGCGGCCTATTTCTTCAGCCGTGATCTGGGCCGGGTATTCCGGGTATCAGAAGGGCTGGAGTACGGTATGGTGGCGGTGAACGAAGGTATTCTTTCCACTGAAGTGGCGCCTTTTGGCGGTGTTAAAGAATCCGGCGTGGGCCGTGAAGGTTCCAAATACGGCATCGAAGATTATCTGGAAATTAAATATACCCTGCTGGGCGGCATAAACGGCTAATCCGAATCACTTCGGGTAAGTGTCCGGTGATAAACCACCTGTACGCATTCAGCGGCAGGTGGTTTTTATGGGCGCTGTTTGGCTAGAAACAAGAAGCCGGGGTTGCCTTGATTTATTGTCAGATTATTCAGATAGTTATCTTTGAAGGCATGTTGCTGTGGCAGGTTAGCACAGTGGCTGAGTAAAGGTGTTTGTGCTGATATTTAACGGAATGTTGTGATGGCATGGTCTGAATATTTTAGCTTCTGATCCGCAGATAACAGAGGCACGTACACAGTAATGACAGCAGAGTCGGAAGTCAGGGATGCACTTCATATCGCAGCTTTGCATAGTCAGTAATGGTTTATAGCCAGGGATGGATGACGATGAAAAATTCTTAGCAGTAAAACGGACATATGTTCTTCTGAATGTGTTTTGGCTGGCGTGCTTTGCGGCATTACCGGCAGCGGGGGCCAGCTATCAGCCTTCGGTGCCGGGAGTTAAAAATACCGACCGGGCGCGGGCTGTCCTCCCAGATAAAAATGCTCAGCAGGGGTTCTCTTACCGGTTTCAGGAGAAGATTGAATACACGGATCAGTTCAATGTCTATATCGTCGGGCAGCACTGTTACCGGGGAGGGCCGGTGCGTTTTTCTGTGCCGGAAGAGCATTTTGTTATCAGTATCGGCGATCAGGAATACGAAGTGTTTGGCAGGAGTGTCTGGGACCGGTTTTATACGGATTCCCGCTGGAATTTTATCCTCAGTAAATTGCAGCTGGGATACTGGGTTGTCGAGTTACAGGGTGATGCCTGTGCTGATGTTGTACTGGATACCCGGTATAAAACGGCTGAGTTGTTGAAACAGGCCCGCGGCAGTGACGTGGCGGTGAAGGTACTTAATAAGGCGGATGACATGATTGGCGCATTTGTCTTACAGATAAGGTGAGATTCCGGGCTGCCCGGTTGTCCGGTCAGCCCCACAGGCTATACCTGTTTAGCGATAACGGTGGAATCACTGTGGGGATTTCATGTCATACAAGGATATGCAGCCAGATCAGAGGCGATGGTTATGAAATATGTATTTTTGCTGGCGGCGACACTTTTGTTGTCGGCCTGTGCAAGTCTGAATAAACAGCAATGTCTGGATGGCCAGTGGCAGGATATCGGCTACGCGGATGCCATGAAGGGTCTGACAACGGCCCGCTATGATGAACACCGCGAAGCCTGTTTTGATTACGGTGTCAGCCCTGATTTTGATGCTTACAGTGCTGGCCATAAAGCCGGTGTGCCGGATTTCTGTACCGCTGAATCGGGCTTTAAAGCAGGCCGCCGGGGTTATGATTATCAGGGGTTCTGCAGTGATTATGATGAGCAGGCCTTTCTGGACGGGCATGCCGAAGGGCTGGAGATTTATCAGATCGAACGGCAGATCAGCACCGCCCGCCAGTTTCTCTACAGCGCTGATATGGATTACACCCTCGGTGGCGGTTTTGGCGAAGCCTACTATGAATTCAAAATTGACCGGCTTGAGTTAAAACGGGATGAGATGCTAGAACGCAGCCGTTATTATCGCGCCAAATAAACTGACGCTCTGAAGGATATATCCCGGTTATGGATCAGGAAGCAACGGAAGCCCGCTGGCAGAAATACTACGCGCAGGTCAGCACACAATCGCACCGTAAACTGACCGCCATGGCAGTGAAGGCACTCAGCCCGGCGCTGCAAAAACCGCACTGGACTGCGGTTGCGGCATCGGCAGTGACATCGCGTATCTGCTGGAACAGGGATTTGATGTGCAGGGTTTTGATATTCGCGAAGAACCGCTGGATGTGTGCCGGCAGCGTTTCAGCGACTGCCCCTGGCTAACACTTACCCAGGCTGATTTTATGGAATTCGGGTATTCACCGGTTAGCTTGATTGTTGCTAATTCAAGTTTGTTTTTCTGTCCGCAACCGGCGTTTCCCGATGTCTGGCAACGGATGATCGACGCACTGCCGGCTGGCGGTATCTTCAGTGGTGATCTTCTGGGAGTGAATGACAGCTGGGTCAGCAGCCCGGATCATGATGTATCTGCTTTTACTGCTGCCGACGTAGATGCGCTGTTTACCGGCTTTGAGATTATCTACCGCCATGAGCGGGATGAGCCGGGCCAAACGGCTCTGGGGCGAAGTAAGCACTGGCATATGCACACGGTGATCGCCCGAAAAGGTGCTGCGGATCAGGGACTGATCAGAACCAGATGATTTGCGTGGATGTGATGTGTGCGTCATCCAGATCAATTATCCGGTAGCCCTGCCGGCTGATGTCCAGCTGGTGGGCCGCCCAGAAATCTTCATGGTCCACGTTATCTTCCGGCTGTGCATGCTGCGCATAGGCGAAGGTGGATGGGCAGGTGAGTACGCGCACGCCGTTAACTGTCTGATCACTGTCATTGTGGGTGTGACCGGCTACAACGGCCTGTGTATTCGGGGCATCTTTAAGGATATTCAGTAACGCATCCGGATTGTGCAGCTGGCACCCGGAAGAAGGGCAGACTTTCCCCGGGGTATGATGTAAGGCGACCAGCACCGGTGCCTCACCGGCGGTTTGCAGTTGCTGTCTGAGCCGTTCCAGCCTGGATGTGTTCAGTTTACCGAATTCTTCTCCGGGTACGTGTGAATCCAGAAGTAACACATGCCAGCCCTGAATGTGGATCGCCTGCTGAAAACTGATCTGGGGTGTAGCTGAAAAGGCTTCAGCCATATTGTCCGGCAGGTCATGGTTACCCGGTAAAACAGATACGGGGCAGCTCAGTGGCGTCATACAGTTTGCAAAACGCTGATAACTCTTCAGGGAACCGTCTTCACTGATATCGCCGGTAACAAGAATCAGGTCAGGGGCCGGTTGCAGGTGCTGAATGCTGTTGATGGCGGCACTGAGTGATTCGCCGGTATCGACACCGTATAGTTCTTCGCCCGGAGACGGTGTCAGGTGTATATCACTGAGCTGTACAATGCGCAGGCGGGCCATATCCGTGTCCGTTGTGGGCTGAAATGAAGTGGCAGTTTACCCTTTTAGCTCGATTTCAATAAATACAAATTCATGTTCGTTGGCGTTAACCACATTGTGCCTGATACCGGCAGGGCGGTAATAGGATTCGCCGGCGGTTAACTCAGAAAACTGTTCTGTTTCCTGTTCATGGCTCTCTTCCCTGTCAGTTTCTCCGGTAAGTGTTTCCAATAGCAGTCTGCCACTGGTTTGTGGCACGACGATGTAGGCCATTGCGTGGGTATGCCAGCCAGTTTCGGCGAAGGGGCAAAGCGCCATTCCGTGACGATAACCTGATCATTCTCAATTTGTACCCGGCTCTGCGCTTTCAGTCTGTTGTGCTGCATGGTCTGTCCCTTAACTGTCCGTCGTTTTAGTCAGGCATCCAGCTTACGCCTGTTTAAAAACTGATCAGTAGGGCCACGGTTGTGTGCAGTGGTAGTACCAGCGGCAGCTAGCTTTCAGTAGGAGATATTTTTAAAGCGCACATTTCATCTTGTACCCGCCAGTAACTTCGAAGTCCTGATTCAGATAGAAGTCGACCGTGTTCTGAAATTCCTGAACAGGTGGTGTACATAGCTCTAATCTTTTCCAGGCTTGTGTCTTTGCATAGTGTTTTGCTTTCTGGAGCAGGGCTTCGCCTGTTTTCTTGTTGCGGTATTCCGGTAAAACATAGAATTCTGAATGATGCCAAAGCTGCCTTCTGTGTATAGTGCATAGCTTTCACACATGGCAATAAAGCCAATGATTTTATCCTCGTACCAGGCGCCTAACACCCGGTAGCGCTGCTCTTCAAGAAAGCGTTTACACAGAACAGTTGTCTGCGGCAGGTCGACATCAAAGTGCTGGGTGCCGGTGCGTTCTATAATTTCATTGGTAAGGCAGACAGCCAGTCCGGCTATCTCTGCTGCATTATCAGCATTTACAAAGTCGATTTTCACTCTGGTATCCATACACGTGTCTGAGGGTAAGAAAGTGTCAGGGTAAAGAGTTTTACTGGAGAAAAGCCCCGGAGAAGGTTTCCCGGGGCTTTTTAGTCGTGCTTTTCAGAAGGTCAGCTAAACAGAAAGATTAGCGGCCGGTTTTGATATCAGACCAGGTACGGTTCTGAACCTTGGCGATTTTCGGTGGAGTCTGTGTGCCCAGGAACAGGCGGTCACGGACTTCATCGCTTGGGTAGATGTTCGGGTTACCGGTGATTTCAGGGTCAACCAGTTCGTTGGCTGCTGAGTTAGGGTTAGCGTAGGCAACGTATTCGGTGATCGGGGCGATAACGTCCGGACGCATTACAAAGTTAATGAACTTGTGCGCGTTTTCAGCATTTTTCGCATCGGCAGGAATCATCATCATATCGAACCAGATTTCTGCACCTTCCTTAGGAATGGTGTATTCAATGTTTACGCCGTTCTCGGCTTCGATTGCACGGTACTGAGCCTGGAATACGTCACCGGAGAAACCGATAGCCACACAGATATCACCGTTGGCCAGGTCGTTGATGTACTGGGAAGAGTGGAACTGGCGGATGTGAGGGCGGATGCTCTTCAGCAGCTCAGCGGCTTCACCGTCGGTTTTGTAGTCCTTACGTTTGTTGCTGTTAGGATCTTTACCCAGATAGTTCAGTACCAGTGGCATCACTTCGTTCGGGGAGTCCAGAATGGTGACACCGCAGTCAGCCAGTTTTTCGATGTTTTCTTTCTTAAAGATCAGGTCCAGGCTGTCTACCGGGGCATCTTCACCCAGTGCCGCTTTAACCATGTCTACGTTGTAACCGATACCGGTGGTACCCCACAGGTACGGCAGGCCGTATTTGTTGCCCGGGTCAGCGTTAGCCAGGGTTTCCAGCAGGGCCGGGTCCAGGTTTTCAAAGTTAGGTAACTTGCTGCGGTCCATTGGCTGGAAAATACCGGCAGCGATTTGCAGACGCATAAATGTAGAGCTTGGCACCACCAGGTCGTAACCGGAGTTACCGGCCAGCAGTTTAGCTTCCAGGGTTTCGTTACTGTCGTAAACGTCGTAGGTCACCTTAATACCGGTTTCAGCTTCGAAACGCTCAATGGTGTCTTCGGCAATATAATCAGACCAGTTATAGAAGTTCAGTACTTCTTCCGCCTGGGCAGACAGGGTCATGCCGGATAAGCCAATCGCCAGTGACGATGCGATAAGTTTCAATCGGGATGGTAAAGCTGTTTTCATTATTTTCTGCCTCACGTTTTGGTGCCTGCGTATGATGCCGGCAAGTAGTTAGTGCCGCAGGGTATGGTCTGCGGCACGGTTTCTTTATACGTTCAGTAACAGGAACTCACGTTCCCAGGAACTGATTACCTGATGGAAGGTTTCAAATTCTGCCCGTTTCACGCCAATGTAGGCGTCAATGAAACGTGAACCCATGATTTCACGCAGTTCAGGACATTCCTCCAGCAGACGCAAACCTTCTTCCAGTGAGCGGGCCAGTTCGACGGAGTCGCCGTCTTTACAGCCGGGCCTTCTGTTGGTTTGGTCGGGTCAATTTTGTTAATCAGCCCCAGGTAGCCACATGCCAGGCTGGCAGCAATGGCCAGATACGGGTTGCAGTCAGCGCCCGGGAAGCGGTTTTCGATCCGGGTGGCTGCCGGTACGGCTTCCGGTGCACGCAGGCCGGTAGTACGGTTATCCACGCCCCATTTCATATTCACCGGTGCGGCGATATCCGGCGCAAAGCGGCGGTATGAGTTAACGTTCGGTGCGTAGAAACTGATGGCATTCGGGGTGAATGTCTGCAGACCGCCCATGTAGTGATAGAACATATCGCTGTAGCTGCCGTCTTCGTTGGCAAATACGTTCTTACCGGTTTTAACGTCGATCAGGCTCTGGTGGATATGCATTGAGCTGCCAGGCTCTGCTTCCATTGGCTTCGCCATGAAAGTTGCATAGATGTTGTGCTTCAGTGCCGTTTCCCGCAGGGTGCGTTTGAAGACAAATACCTGATCCGCCAGTTTCAGGGCATCGCCGTGCAGGAAATTAATTTCCATCTGCGCGGCACCGGATTCATGAATAAGGGTATCCACATCCAGCCCCTGAGCATCACAGTAGTTATACAGGGTGTCGATGATCGGGTTGAATTCGTTAACCGCATCAATGCTGTAAGACTGACGGGCGGTTTCCTGACGGCCTGAGCGGCCGGTGGCCGGACGGATTTCGTAGTCAGGATCAAGGTTCTTTTCGATCAGATAAAATTCAACTTCCGGCGCGATAACCGGGCGCAGGCCTTTATCTTCATAGAGTTTCAGTACCCGGCGCAGCACGTTACGGCTGGAAAGCGGGTGTGGCTGGCCATCGAAGGTGAAACAGTCGTTAATTACCTGAGCAGTGGGTTCGTCGGCCCAGGGGACGAGACGCAGGAGTCCGGGTCAGGGACCAGCACCATATCTTTATCGGTCGGGTCGACAATGTCGTCGTGGTTTTCCGCCCATTCGCCGTTAACTGTCTGTACCAGAAGCTGTTCGGGAATCCGGCCACCTTTTCCGCGAGGAATTTATTCGTTGGGTAGAATTTGCCCCGGGCATTACCGGTCATGTCCGGCATGGTGGATTCAACTTCAGTGATACCGTGTTCTTTGAGAAACCTTGCTACGGCTTCCATAAGTCACCTTCTTATAATGTCTTGTCGTGGAAAGTGGCTGCCGGACGCATTCCGGTCAGGCCAGCTCTCAGCCAATAATTGTGTTAATAAACAGTTTGTTAGCATACAAGTACAAGAATAGCTTAGCAGTAATAAATTAGTCCTTATATGCCCCCTGGGGATATATTTTTAACTGCCGTTTGCTGTTAAGCACCTGCCTGTTAACTGAGTGATAACCGGACAGATTTATTTAACCCGAAATATCATTCGAGTTTTAGAGTATTTTATTGATTGCCTTAAATCAATACGGAAAGGTGAAAAATTATTGGTTTATGGCGCTTGTAAGTGTGTTTTTAGAATTATTATTCGGTTTATTGAGTTTTTGTGAGAGTTGGTTTGACCACTTTTGCTGGCTATTTGATAAAAAATAATGATAATTCAGCAGCTTGTCAGATATACCTGATCAATTTGCACCGCAGCACTCGGAGACCCGCATATGACATTGTCCGGATACGAACCTTCTTATTACTCGGCCACTGCGAACGTATCGCCGGTGCTGGCCGGCATTCAGGGGCAACCTTTGCGGGGCGAAACCCAGGCGGATGTGTGTATTGTCGGTGCCGGTTTTACCGGGCTGTCTGCAGCACTGCATCTGGCGCAGAAAGGTTATTCCGTGGTGTTGCTGGATGCGGAAAAGGTAGGCTGGGGCGCTTCCGGCCGTAACGGTGGGCAGGTCTGCCAGGGGCACAATATGGATCATGAAGACATGATCGATAAAGTGGGCCGTCAGGCAGCAGACAGCCTCTGGGATATGTCGGTTGAATCCGTTGAGCTGGTGAAGTCACTGATTGCTGAACACCAGATTGAATGTGATCTGAAACAGGGGTGCTGCACGTTGCTGCCAAACCGGGCCATGTTGAAGAGATCCGTGAAAGTGTTGAATACAAGCGCAACGTCATTGGTTATCAGGATATTGAATACGTTGATACGCCTGACGTGCAAAGCATGCTGGGCACTGACCGTTATCACGGCGGTGAGCTTTGGAAAGAAGCGGTTCACCTGCACCCGCTGAATTATGCACTGGGGCTGGCGGAAGCCGCAGTTAAAGCCGGGGTACGGATTTACGAGCATACCCGGGTGACTGACTATACCCGCGGTGAGAACCCGCAGGTGAATACCACCGAAGGGGTGGTGAAGGCCAAATATATTCTGCTGGCCTGTAACGGCTATCTGGGTAAGCTGGAACCGCGCATTGCCGGTAAGATCATGCCGATCAACAATTTTATTATTGCCACTGAACCGCTGTCGGATGCTCAGTGCAGAGCGATTAACCGTGAAGATTACGCGGTGGCGGATTCACGGTTTGTGATTAACTATTTCCGCCTTTCCGGCGATAACCGCCTGCTCTGGGGCGGCGGTGAGAACTATACCTCTAAATTTCCGGCGGATATTCCATCTTTTGTACGTAAGTACATGCTTGAGTTTTACCCGCAGCTGGAAGATGTGAAGATTGATTACGGCTGGGGTGGCACCCTGGCGATTACCCTGAACCGGATGCCGCATTTCGACCGGATTGACCAGAATGTGTTCGTGGCGCAGGGCTATTCCGGGCACGGTGTGGCACTGGCGACGCTTGGCGGCAAGCTGATGGCGGAAGCAATCAGTGGCAGTGCCGAAAAGTTTGATACCTTTGCAAATGTTCCCACACCGACATTTCCTGGTGGTACTTTATTACGATGGCCGGGATTAGTGGCCGGAATGCTGTATTATTCGTTACGTGACCGCTTTTTTAACGTCGATCAGTCTGGCTGACCCTGAATATGCCTGGCTGATCCAGCAGGTATATTTGGAAGCATGAAAACAAAGCAGAATCTATCACCCAGAAATGCACCGGTTCAGGGGCGCTCAAAGTTGCGTTCCAAACAGATCATTGATGTGACCGGTGAACTGCTTGAACGGGTTGGCCTGGATGATCTGAACACTATTCTGATTGCCAAGGAAGTCGGGATATCCATCGGTTCCCTGTACCACTACTTCCCGAACAAACAGGCCATTCTGTATGCGATGGGGCTGCGCTGGCTGAATGAAATCGATGCGATTCTGCAGGAGTTTCAGGGCTGGCCGGTGGAAGAATATGAGCTGGAAGAACTGGTAGATAAAATGGTTCAGCTGAACCTTAAAGCCTACCGCAAGCAGAAAGCCATGCTGACCCTGGTGCAGGCAATGTTCTCAGTGCCGGAACTGCGGGAACTGGATACCCAGCACGATGAGCTGGTGATCAGCAAAATGGCAGAAATATTTAAACGCATGGGAATCAACGCCCATGTAAAGAGCGTGAGCGTCTTGCCCGGGTTTATCTGGAAAGCACCCATGCGCTCTTCCTGACAGTGGTTAACCAGAAAGGTGAACGTGCCAAACGTACCCTGCAGGATCTTAAATTCATGGTTTGCAGCCTGCTGCGCCAGTATCAGGAAACCTATCGCTGATCGGCATACCGGGCTGCAGACATTTTATTATGTTATGCGGCCCGGAGAATACCGATGTCAAAACTGCAACGCCTGCCAGCTTCTGTTGGCAATGCTGAATCTACCCCCATTGCTGCTGAAAAGCTGATCAGCGGTAACCCCACCAATATGCTCAACAATATGTTTACCAACGCGAAGGAAAATTTCTTCTGTGGCGTCTGGTCATCAACTGAAGGGAAGTGGGAGCTGAACTACACCGAGGATGAATTCTGCTACATCATCAGCGGCAAAGCGGTGATTACCGATGCAGACGGGCAGAGTGAAACAGTTGAGGCCGGCGATGCATTTACGATTTCAGCGGGTTTCAGCGGCAGTTGGGAAACCATCGGCGAAGTGAAGAAGTTTTACGCGATCTACGAAGAATAAGCCGCTTTCAGCACGGTTATTCCGAAATATAAAAGCATATCCGTATGGGTATGCTTTTTTGTTTAAGGCATCAGGTTAGTAGCCGAGTGCTGCTGATGGGGAATTAGGCACAGATAACCCGGTTTCTGCCATTCTGTTTGGCATCGTACAGGGCTTTATCGGCACGCTTGAGAATCTGTTCCGGCTTTTCATCCTGTGCTGCAATGCTGGTTTGACCGATGCTCAGTGTGATGTTCAGTTCAGATGCCCCGGTCACCGACAGTGGCTTTTCTCCGATATTCAGCCGTATTCTTTCTGCCAGCGCCTGCCCTGCGATCTGGCTGGTATGGGGTAATAGCACTACGAACTCATCGCCCCCAGGCGGCCGGTAATATCGCCGGCCCGCATCAGTTGATTGAAGCGTTCGGTAATTGCCAGTAACACCTTATCGCCAATGTCGTGGCCGTGGTTGTCATTAATATCCTTGAAGTTATCAACGTCGATCATCAGCACAGAAAATACAATGCCGTGGCGTTTTGCCTGACTGAATTCCCGGTTGAGTACTTCGTTAAAGTAGCGGCGGTTGTAGAGCCCGGTAAGCGGGTCTGTGTTGGCCTGCATACTCAGGTATTTATTCTCGGAAATGGTTTTTCCAGCGAGTGGACCAGCTCGACGTATTCAGTAATATCCCGCAGGGCTGCGAGTACCTGCCGGCCATCCCGGGTGCGAATATTGTTGAGGCGGATTTCCACCGGGATTTCCCGTCCGTTCTTATGCAGGGCGTAGGTATCCTGGCGGGTACGTTTCAGGTTGCGCAGGTTGTCGTCGTTGGCATGGGCATCCCGGTGGGCTTTATGATTCACCCGGTAGGCTGGGGTACCAGCTCATCCACGTTCATTTTCAGTAGCTCTTCGTTGCTGAAGCCCAGGAGAATGCTGGCTTCGGCATTGGCTCTGACAATCATGCCATTGGTGTCGCTTTGGATAAGGGCATCCGGTGACATATCAAACAGGGCCTGGCTTTCATCCAGCGCCAGTTTGGTGGAGGTGTACAGCTCATCCATTTTTAACAGATTGTGGTTTAGCTGCTGCTCCATCTCCATTTGCTGGGTGATATCGTTGTGGGCACCCAGCATGCGGATGGGCGTGCCTTCAGAGTCACGGATGGCCATGCCCCGGCAGCGGACCCATACAGTTGAACCTGAGGCATGCTTATAGCGAACAACCTGATCGTAAGGGTGATCCGGGTCGGCCAGATGTTTATTGAAGTTATCCAGTGCCAGAGCCAGGTCTTCCTGAAAGATCAGATCCTGCCATTCAGACGCCAGATGTTTTTTTGCGCCGGATCGATTCCCAGAGTCTGCCAGAATGTCGCGCTCATCCATTCCTGTTCAGGATCCTGAAGATCCCAGTACCAGAGACCGTCCAGTGAGGCACGTTGCAGAAATTCGAAGGTCTTTCTGTCGGACTGGATCAGTGCGTACAGTTCCTTGCGGAGATAATGCTCAGTAGGATCGCTCATAAGAATTGGCTGAATTTTGCTCAGACGGGTAAATCGGCGGACTATAACAAAATTCGTGCCATAAATAACTTAAACGAAAGTGCTAATCTGAAAAAGTTATAAAAGTGGTCGTTTTTGGACAAGGGAGTGTCGGTGTTTATCGAAAAGTGCCGGCAGTGTTTTTTAAAAGCATCTGCCGGCAGAGAAGGATGGGATCAGGCGATGGTGATGTAACCCATCAGCCCGGTTTTCATGTGTTCGATCACATGGCAGTGGTACATCCAGCGGCCCGGGTTATCGGCAACGAAGGCAATCTGGACCTGTTCGTTACGTTCCATCAGTACTGTGTCAGTGAAGAAAGGATCGATCTTTTTCTGATTAGAACGGATAACCTTAAACATTACCCCGTGGATATGGATAGGGTGGCGGTGCGGGGTGGCATTCTTAAGGTCAAAAATATACGTCTTGCCCAGTTCCAGCGTTGCCAGCGGTGCCGGGATGTTATCCGCACTCATGCCTGTCCAGGGAATACGGTTGATGGCCCAGAACCTTGGCATGGCTTTGCCTTTACTGTCCGCCGGTGTGACGGCACCTTCCCACTCAAATGTAAAACGTTTGATTTCAGCACTGGCCAGATCCGGTTCTGAAAGCGGATTCAGAGGCGGCAGAGGCGCCGTTTCTGCTACCGGGTGGTTCAGTGGTTCCGCAACGGTTTTCAGGCGCAGTAATTCCCGGTATGAGCGTTTGCCCTTGCCATTTTCAATGATGATTTCTTCACCGGCTGGCGGGGCTTTTATGGCAATGTCCACCCGCATACCGGCACCGATAGAGTAGGTGTCCAGTGGTTTGGGTTCCGCCAGAGGGTTGGCGTCGATGCTGATGATATAGGCGGGGTAGTCTTTAACACGCAGTTTATAGACCACGGTGTTATCCACATTGGCGAATCGCAGCCGTAACCAGCCTTCAGCGGGCACATCAATGGCCGGTTTATTGACCCCGTTGACCGTCGGGTAGTTGCCCGGGGTGCCCATGCGTGCCGCATTTCGCGGGGTGGTCAGGGCTTTAAAAGAACCGTCTTTATTCAGGTGCCAGTTCTTTAGCATCAGCGGCAGATCAGCGGCATATTCGTCCGGTGAGAACTGTTCATTGTCTGCCTCTTCCACAATCAGCAGGCCTACCAGCCCCTTACCCAGCTGCTCAACACTGTTTACATGGGGATGGAACCAGAAGGTGCCGGCATCCGGCGGGTTGAAATGATAAACAAAGGTTTCACCCGGCATGATCGGCTTCTGGCTCAGGAAGGGCACTCCGTCCATCTTGATATCAAGCCGGATACCGTGCCAGTGAATGGTGGTTGGTTGCTGAAGTTTATTAACCACCCGGATGGTGATGGGCTTGCCCTGCTTAGCTTTCAGCGGCGCATAGGGGTATTCACCATTAAAACCTAAACCCGGTGTAGTGGTGCCAGGTCTGATTTCAAAATCGGCCGGTTCAACGGTCAGGGTATAGTCATACTCGCCGTTCTTCTGCATACGGGTAACAGGCACACAGCCGGTAAGCACAGCACTGGCCAGCAGGCCGGTTTGCAGGCTGGTTTTCAAAAAGTCGCGACGGTTGACGCTCATGAAAAATCTCTGAATTAATTACAAATGGGAATTGTTTGCGTTTTTATAGGGCCGGGGCTGTTTTGTCAAACGTAAGGGTGGCTAAGGTCAGTTCGAAATAAGGTTTGAGTATTGCCGAGAGGGTAAGGAGCTCTTTGTAGGTAATGAATGTAACTTCTCCATCGCCATAGGTAACAGAGCTCTCGGGTTATGACTCTGATAGGTTTCCTGCTTACTATTATCTCGATTGCATCAGGCGAAGTGGCTTATATATTGATTTGATAAGGATTTTCAGAGCTGCGGTCTGGATTGTCGTGATCTGATTAAGTACATTGGGAACATTCTGATGTAAAGCTGGTTGGCTTTAAAACGAACAACATTGTTAGGGTGTGCAGGATGCAAACACAGAATGTAACTTATGGTTTAGATTCATCATTTGTTAGAAAAACTAAGAAAAAAATTATTTTTGCTTCATTATTTTATATTGTTCCCGGATGCTTAATTGTTGGTTTTAATCTCTTAGATTTTGACTATGTTAAAGCATTATTGGGTATGCCATTAATAGTTTTTGGAGTACATAAGTTTAAAGAAGTACGCTATTGGAAAGAGAATAGCAGTAAAATTAAGTTGGAAATATCTGCAGATCATATTTTAGTTGTTGATAGTAAAGAGAAAAGGTCAATAAAACCAATAACGTTAAGAAAGTTACTCTTCAACCTATCCATGGAAAAATTAAATCAATAGTGGTAGATGGTTATGATTCCAGTGTTACTAAAATTGAGGGGTTTTCAAGTATGGAAGACATTGCTCAACACCTTAAAAAGTTAGTTGGCGAATCTAAAGTTAAAACAGCAAAGATGCTACATCGCTAGTTTTAACTTGTAGTTCGTGAATGTAATTCACCGCATATAACTGTAGTTTTTACTTTCCATATTCTTTATATTTTTAATACGTAATGTATTTCCATCTGAAACAAAAAAATTAACACATGATAGATATGGGTTTTAGGTTTTGCCCAGTTTGCATGCTAAAGGTATTTTGGTCATAGGTGATGCTTCAGCGATGATTCCCGTATTATTTTCCACATTCTTTCCACCTCACTGCTGTTGTAGTAAGTCAGTTCGAGAGCGTTTTTCGTAACGCTCTGAACATTCATGAGTTCTGGCTGTCTGGAATTACTATGAACATAAAAGACAAAATAAAGCATTTTTTACCCAGGAGCTGTCAGTCAGTGACACTCCGGATACGGCAGACAGGTTGCAGCTGGCTGCTGCTACCTTGCTCATTGAGCTCAGTAAGGCGGATTATAAGCGTGATCCGAAGGAGCAGGAGGCCATCGAGGCGGCACTGAATAAGTGTTTTGACCTTGATCCGGAGCAGCTTAGTAAAGTGATCGAGTTGGCAGAGCAGCAGAGCAATGACTTAACATCACTATACCCGTTTACCTCTCTGGTCACAGATAATTACGGTCCTGAAGAACGTTTTGAGTTAGTGAAAATGTTGTGGCAGGTTGCGGCGGCTGACGGTGAAATCAGTAAATTCGAAGATCACTTAATTCGCAGGATCGCGGATCTGATCCATCTGCCTCACGGTGAGTTTATCCGCGCCAAACTGGCGGTGCTTGAGCCGAAAGATCTCTGAATCAGCGGTACTTCTGCTTTTACATCAGGAGCGCTCTGAGTGCAGGATATTCCGGTGACGGACTTGTTTCTGTCACCGGAAGTAAGTAGCAGGGAAGTGGTGTTTCAGTCCATTGGCCAGAGCCGATTGATGGTATTTTTTCCCGCTCGATTTTTCGCCGGTCAGGTTGTTCCAGACCATGATGCCGGTACGTCTTTCGATATAGCTGGTTTTTACCTGGTAAGTTTCCAGTTCTCCGTCGGCCCGTGCATTGGGCATTTCAAACGCCCACATTTTCAGCCGGCCGTTTAGCTGTTCCGCCAGTACACATTTGAAAAAGTGACTGGGGATAGGAATTTCCACACCGTTATCATCATGCTGGCCAATAGTTTCCAGCGGGCTGTTGTAGTCAAACACAGGCCCGGTGATCACGTAGGTTTCAACCACGTCTTCCAGCTGATTCAGCTTGCGAATGGCGGTTTCCAGTGTGCGCCATTTTCCCCGGTTCAGTTTTGATGCCTGGGGCGACATGTTGGATAAGAGGAAGGTTTCGCTGTTCTGTACATGGGTGTCGTCCATGTCAGCACTGGCAACCAAATGGCCACGGTCATAGCCGGAGTTGCTGTAGTCGCTCAGGTCGGCTCTGAATTCGGGGAATCCGGAAGTCCGGCCGGAAATTGTTCAGCCGGGTGACGCCGTCCATATCTGTTTGGCCCGGGTCGACAATTTCCAGCGCCCATTTTGCCTGCCGGAAGTAGTAGGAATAGCCAACGGTAAAAAGCGGTTATACAGAATCTGGTCAGCCGCCGGGCAGCCGTACCGGGTTTCAGGTTTCAGTGTGTTCAGGTCCATATCTCTTTAATCCTGAGTGGTTGATGGCTGGGGAATCTTCAGACTATGGTTTGAGGGCGCTGAATGCCAGTGACGGGTACCCAGAATAGGGGCTGATTAAATGTATTGAATGTGCTGTTTAATGTGTGTTTTTGGGATGTAGCGCAAAAGTCGTGTTTGCCGGCGAATAATGGGGGTTAAACCTTGCGTCGTGGATATGGGCATGTTTGACTATGCGCCGTTTATTTAAATTGTCGTGGCAGATGTTGGGCACGCATGTGTAATATTTGGGGAACCTGGATGGCCCCATGCCTGCTAACGATAGCATCACCTGATGTGATGGATACCACATTCTACTAAACGGAGTTAATCATGAGATATCTGTTGGCACTTGCGGGATTGCTGCTGCCACTGATGCTGCCAGGCACTGTTTTTGCCAGCCAGTGTTCCTATTGGCTGTCTGCCGGTGACAGTGAACCCTATCCGGTTGAAGAGATTTCAGCCTTTGCCGAGGAAGAAATGCGTCCCCGGCTGAACCGTTCCAAGCAGCGCTTCAATGTTGCGTTTATACGTCAGTGTGACGGTGATGAAGCGCGCTTTCAGCTGGAACTGCTGACAGAGAACCTCTACATTCTTGGCATTAACGGCCATACCCTTCCGGAAGATATTGTCCGCTATAACAATGAGCCGCTGACCATTAGCCGGGAACGTTTTGAAGCCAGCTTTGAAAACGCCCTGTGGTTCGGATCTTTATCCCGCCGTCAGAAACAGGCCACACTGAAAATGCTGGCGTTTGTTATTTCTGAAACAGCCCGGTTCAGTGATGTGGAAACCGCGGTCAATAATGTTTTCACTCAGGGTTGTTTGTATGAGTGGCTGGAATATGCCAACTTACTGCGCCGCTGGAAGACCATGTCTATTTTTGCCAACAGCCGTGGGCTGGCGTATGGCAATCAGTACACCGGTGGTGCCCGGGCATTTTGCTGGCGCCGATAACGGCGAAAATGGTCAGCGAGTACAATCAGGCGGTTAGTCAGGGATGGGAAGTGGTGCGTTACGATTATAACCGCCGGGAAACCGACCGGCCGGTACAGATCGGTAAACCTCACTGTCCGGCCAATTTGGCTGAGTCCTGATTTTTCAGGCCGTCTGTTCAATCAAACATAGTCGAGAATTTCAGCAACCGGTTTCCGGCATTTTTGCTGCCGGTTGCTCTGCTTTTCCGGGTAGCCTACGGTGACCAGCATCACTGGCACTTCATCAGCACCAAGCTGAAATTCAGCGCTTAACCCTTCAGAATCAAACCCGCTCATTGGGCCCGCTGCAAGCCCCATACTTTCGGCGGCCAGCATTAGCGTCATGGCTGCCAGCGAGGCTGAACGGAAGGCTTCATCCCGCTGTAGCAGAGGGTTATCCGTGTGGCTCTGGGTAGCTGCATCCACCCAGCTTTCCTGCAGCTTCGCCGGAACGATACCGGCATCCACTGACGGCTGCAGTGCCCGTTGTAACTGTTTATGGGCATTCAGTGTACCGCAGATAATGAAGGTAACCGCTGCGCTGGCAATCTGTGGCTGACCATAGGCCTGCGCCTGGAGTCTGGCTTTTGCTTCCGGGGACTGTACCGCAATGAAGCGCCAGTTCTGCATGTTGTAAGCCGAAGGGCTTAAACCGGTCAGCCGGATCAGGGTTTCAATAGTGTGCTGTTCCAGCTGCCGGCCAGGCTGATAGCGGCCGGTTGAAATGCGGTCTTCCATCAGTCCGGTGAATACCTGTTGTGGTAAAGAAGTCTGTGGCTGTGAAGTCATGTCGGTGTCCTTTTAATCAGAAGAATTCAGTTATGTTCAGGCAGATGTTTTTGCTAAAGCGTTGTTATTTTCGGTGTGTATTTTCTGCTGGGGTTCAGGCGCTCTGGCCGGTCTGTTCTGCATCAGATAAACACTGATCAGCACGGTCACGAAACCGGCCATTCCGGTGGCAGAGATGCTTTGCCCCAGGAATATCCAGCCAAGCACCACAGCGGTAAGGGGCTGAACAGTCCCAGTGATGAAACCGCCGCCGGAGACAGTTTGCTGATGCCCCGGAACCACAATGCATAAGCCAGTACTGCGCCGATCAGACAGAGATAGGCATAACCGCCGATCTGTACCGGGCTGAGTGCCGGCAGAGAAGGTTCAGTAAGCAGGCTGACCGGCAGCAGCATCAGACCCGCCAGCAGAAGCTGCCAGCCGGTGAATGCCAGCAGTGGCATCTGGCTGCGCCACTGACGGGCCAGATAAGTACCACAGGCCATACTCAGTGCACCCGCCAGCGCAGCGGCAATGCCGATACTGTCCCAGGCTGCTTCAGGAGAAAGCAGCAATACAGCCATTCCGCCAACTCCGGTAACACTGGCAATCAGCGTGATCAGCGCCGGCTTTTGCTGAGCCAGACCCCAGCAGAGCAGGATGACAAACATTGGCTGAATCGCACCCAGTACGGCCGCAACCCCGCCGGGCAGCCGGTAAGCAGCAATGAAGAGTAATGCCTGAAACAGGCCCAGATTAAGTGCTGCCAGGATTGTCAGCCGCCACCATTCTTCTTTACGTGGCAGGTGGCGGCACAGGCATACGAGTAAAATGCCGGCTGGCAGAATGCGCAGCATGGCGGCGGTCAGCGGGCGGTCGGCGGGTAGCAGTTCAGTAGCAACAATGTAGGTCGATCCCCAGGTGACCGGGGCGATTGCTGTGAGAAAAATATCCCACCAGTGTACCGGTCTGGCTGTTGAGTTGTGCATCGGGTTCACCTTTACGGTTTTGATTAATTTATCTTGATATCAAGATAAATATTATTCTTGGTGTGTTTTATCTTGAAGTCAAGATAAATTTATCGATAATGGTTTTACTGTTTAATGTCAGGGTTGCCTGACGGTTATGGAAATCTCATATGAGCGATAAGCATTCAGAAACATGTGATGCAACAGGGGCGTAGTTGGTGACGCAGCTGACGGCGATGCCGTGGACAACATCATTGCCCAGTGGCGGGCCGAGCGGCCGGACCTTAATCTGGATGGGATGGCGACTATTGGCCGGGTCAAGCGCTGTGCGGCTTTACTGCAGCCGAAGCTGGAAAAAGTGTTTAAAGAGTATGATCTGAATTTCTGGGAGTTCGATGTGCTGGCGACCTTGCGCCGTTCCGGCGGGGATTGCTGCCTGTCACCTACAGAGTTGTTTTCCACCATGATGATCACGTCTGGCACCATGACTCACCGGATGAAACAGCTGGAATCCCGGGAATTGGTGGAACGCTTGCCTAACCCTCAGGATGCCCGCAGCATGCTGGTAAAACTGACTGATGAAGGTTTCGCCAAAGTGGATGCGGCGGTCACCGCGCATACCATTAATGAACAGCAGATACTGGCGAAATTACCGCCTGAAAAGCTGGCGGCACTGGATGAGGCGCTGGTGGATTTACTGGCAGCGCTGGAAGCCTGAGTGATGATGACAGGAACTTCTGTAGCTTCAGCGTGGCTGTTAAAACCGGACTATGCTGACAACCATTATGAGTAAACAAAGCGTTGAAAAAGAAGTAACAGCAGCGTTTGCAGGCGTAACGCTTGGCGCAGGTATCGGCCTTTGGGAAGCACAGGCGATTGATGATTACGCCTGCGAAGATATCCGCCGAAGCAATCGGGAAAAAGATCAGAAAACAGACTGGAAGTTACTGGATTATGATGACCTGCAGCGTTGCCACAGCAGTCTGTCGTTTTTTGATGCTGAGGGAATGAAGTTTCATTTACCGGCTTACATCATTGGCAGTGTACGGGAAAAGGTTGATGATCCCCTGTTTCACCTCATTCAGCTGGATGAGTTTTCGCTGTCGAAGCTTGAGTCTCTGAGTAACATGCAACGCCAGTCTGTGGTGCTGTATTTGCAGTGGTGCCTTGAGCAGGATACGTACAGTTTTGACCATATCTCTATCCGGAGAGCATTACAGGAATACTGGCAAAACTGACCGTATTCTCAACCGGGAAGCCGGCACGCTACCGGCTTTCCCGGAAGGCTTATCGTACGTTAAAGCACCTGCCAGCCGATGGCTCTGCTGATGGCAAAGCTGAATTCATCGGCGACCAGGGTCCATAAACGGTTAGCTTGCGAAATGTCTATCGAGGGCAGGTTTCGCAGCCTCAGGCGGGCGATCAGTTTCTGCTCATCCATCAGGATACGGGCATCATTTTCTTCGTATTCGCCGCTTTGCTGTTTTTCTCTGAGGAAGGCAATGTCACTGAACATATCTCTGCCTATGTACTCAATAACCCGCCTGACATCTTCCTGTGCGGTATTGTTTTCCAGTGTGGCGGAGGCAATGACCCGTTCCAGAACGGAATCGAAATCTACGTTGTTAATAATCATGGCATACTCAATGCTGCGCATAAATTGCTTGGCAGTCGGTCCGGCCGCCGGGGCAAGTATTGGTTTGATGACAATCACAGACGTGGATGTGACGTTGCGCCGCTGAAACCGGAGACGGATCGAAAGACGGGGGCAGAGCTGTCAGGTTAGCTCTGAGATCGATACCTGGGTCGATTCCGGGCATATGCAACATCCTTTTGCTGTGTGTACGAAAGGTCCAGTACCGGCTCCCTGCCGGATCATCTCTGAACCTCTGTATAGCCTAGATCAATTTTCCGATTTTGCTTAACCTATTACTGGCGGCTGGCGGTCAGCGCCCAGATCCCCGCTACTGAAAGCAGGCTGCCACCGCCCAGATTAAACGCCCGGTGGGTGCGTTTGTTGCTCAGTAACTTTCGGGCCTGTGCGGCGAACAGGGAGTACAGGCAGGCGTTCAGCGTTGCCAGCGTGACAAAGGTAACTGCCAGCCACCACAGCTGGCTGGTCGCTCCGGCACCTGGGGTAATGAACTGGGGCAGAAAGGCGACGAAGAAGATAATTCCTTTGGGGTTGAGTGCCGTGACCAGATAAGTATCACTGAACAACTTCCAGCCGGAGACAGCAGAGTCTGCCGGCAGGCTCGTGGGATTCACGCCGGCGCGTAACAGCCTGATTCCCAGGTAGAGCAGATAAAGCCCGCCGATCCATTTCACCACGGTGAACCAGAAAGCTGACTGTGCCAGCAGGGTACCCAGACCCAGTAACGACAGCAGCAGGGCGGTTGAGTCGCCCAGTGCAACGGCTGCAATCAGCGGCCAGCGGGCACGGTTACCGTGGGAAACGGAGTAGCTGATGACTGTGAGAATCGTCGGGCCGGGAATGATCAGCAGGACTGTGGATGCCAGCACAAATGCCAGCCAGGCTTCCAGGCTGAGAAAGGTGCTGAACGCAAAAGAATCAGGGGTCATAAGCGCTTATCCATTGTGTAATGATCTGATAATCGCTTTATGAATCCCCAGATTCTTTACCCGTCAAGGATTTTTATGTGTCAGACTTTCGGCATGCAGGTTAGTCAGTGAGCGTACCGGCCTGATAGTCTGCAATGGCCTGCTGAATTTCTTCAGCGGTGTTCATCACAAACGGGCCGTGATGGGCGACCGGTTCATTCAGGGGTTTACCGCTGAGGATCAGCATGCCGGCACCTTCCTGTGTGATCAGTTGCAGATCATCGGCATCGCTGATTCTGGCCATCTGGCGGCTGTTAACCGGCTGGCCGGCAATATCGGCCTGACCTTCATACACAAAGATCAGCAGGTTTTCATCGCGGGCTGCATTCAGAGTCAGGCTCTGGCCGGCGCTTATCCGCAGGTCTGCCACCCGGGTCGGGGCGGTGGTCTGCAGGGGGCCGCTGTATGTTTGTGAATCCAGTTGCAGGGAGCCGCTGATGACCTTGATGCTGGCCGGAGCTGTATCGCTGCCAGCCGGGACGGTTTGCCATGGCAGCTCGCTCAGGGGAATATCTTTCCAGGCGGCGGGCTGCATCTTGTTGGCCGCGGGCAGGTTAATCCATAACTGAAAACCGTGCAGGTGGCCCTGTTCCATTAGCGGTTTCTCGCTGTGAATGACCCCTTTACCGGCCGACATCCACTGGGCTTCGCCCTGACTAATGCTACCTTCATTGCCCATATGATCCTTATGCTCAAAACCCCGGCACGGATATAGGTAAGGGTTTCCAGACCCCGGTGAGGGTGGGGCGGAAAACCGGCAATGTAGTCATCCGGGTTATCGGAATTGATCTCATCCAGCATCAGAAACGGATCGAGGCTGTTATCCCGGAAACCGTGTATGCGTTGCAGTTTGACGCCGGCACCGTCGCTGGATGCCCGGCTGTTAATGACTTGAATATGCATGTGGCAGACTCCTGTTATGAGTTTATGTCAGCCACTATAGGTTCATAAAATTCGTAAGTTAATCGCGAATAGTTGTATGATTTATTCGGTTTAGTCGAATGAATGTCGGGAGTGAACGATGCGGGTAACCCTTGAACAGTGGCGTATGCTCAAAGCCGTGGTGGACCATGGCGGCTTCGCCCACGCGGCTGCAGCGGTACATAAAAGCCAGTCGAGCATTAACCACGCAATTCATAAAATGGAAGATCAGCTGGGGTGAAGTTACTGCAGGTAAAGGGCCGTAAGGCTTACCTTACCGATGCCGGTCACCTGTTGCTGCGCCGTGCAGAAGGGTTGCTGGACAGCGCTCAGCACATTGATGATCTGGCCCGCAGCCTCTCCGCCGGGGAAGAGCCGGAAATCGGCCTGGCGATCGATCAGATCATGCCCGCTGTGTATATCACTGAAGTGCTGGAACAGTTTGCCAGCGAGTATCCGAATACCCGCGTACAGCTTTATGAGACGGTGTTGTCCGGCGCCCGGGAAGCGCTGGAAGAAGGGGCGGTGGATCTGGCCATTGCCGGTGCCGGAATGGCGGGGTATCTCTCAGAACCCATGACCGGAATTGACTTTATCGCAGTGGCCTCGGTGAATCATGAGCTGTGCAATATGGGGCCGCTGAACATGGATGATTTACGTAATCACCGGCAGATTGTGACCCGTGACTCAGCCCTGCAGGATAAGGTGGACTCCGGCTGGCTTAAAGCGGAGCAGCGCTGGACGGTGAGTAACCTGAGCACCGCGGTGGCAATGGTACAGCGGGGGTAGGGTTTGCCTGGCTGCCGATGACCAGAGTTGGCCCGTTAATCCTCAGTGATGAGCTACGGGTGTTGCCACTGGCCAAGGGGCGATCCGCAGTGCCACGCTGCAGATGTACTACGCTCAGGGTGAACAGAGTGGCCCGGGGTGATGCGGTTGGCGGAATTGCTGAAAGAATTCTGCGTCATGCAGTGTCCGAAATACGATGTGCCGATGCGTGCTCAGATTCTCGAACGGGTAAACAAAGACGAATAAACGGCTTTAAGTTCTGTTTATTAGAAAGGTTTGTGCGAATTTTCGTGATTTTGTTTCCTTTAAAACAAACTAATATGAATTCCATCACAACATGTTCAGACTATGCAGACGGTTTCATCAGGCTGCATTCACAGAGGATACGACGATGGGATTACTGATAAACGGCAGCTGGCACGATGAATGGTACGACACCTCCGGCGACGGCGAGTTTGTCCGGGAAGATGCCGGATTCCGCCACTGGATTACCCCGGATGGCAGCCCGGGTATCAGCGGCGCAGACGGTTTTGCGGCGGAAGACGGCCGTTATCATCTGTATGTATCCCTGGCCTGCCCGTGGGCACACCGCACACTGATTTTCAGGCACCTTAAGGGGCTTGAAGATCTGATCAGTGTATCCGTGGTCAGCCCGGACATGCAGGAACATGGCTGGACCTTCGATAAAGCCAGCGGCTCAGACGGTGACGCCCTGTACAACTCAGAGTACATGCATCAGATTTATACCCGGGCCAAAGCGGATTACACCGGCCGGGTAACGGTACCTGTACTGTGGGATAAACAGCGGGAAACCATCGTCAGCAATGAATCTTCAGAAATCATCCGCATGTTCAATTCTGCCTTTAATCACCTGACCGGCAATGAACTGGACTTCTTCCCACAGGACCTGCAAAGCGCAATTGAAACCGCTAATGAATGGGTTTACAGGGATATCAATAACGGTGTTTACCGGGCAGGTTTTGCCACCACCCAGGCGGCCTATGAACACAATGTGCTGGACCTGTTCAGTGCACTGGACCGGTTGGAAAACATACTCAGCGAGCAGCGTTATATCGCCGGAGACCGGATTACCGAAGCCGACTGGCGGGCGTTTACCACACTGCTGCGCTTCGATGCGGTCTACCACGGGCACTTCAAGTGTAACCTGCGTCAGCTGCGTGAATACCCGAATATCAGCGGCTATGTGCGTGAGCTGTATCAGCAGAGTAATGTGGCAGCGACCTGTAATTTCGAACACATTAAACGCCATTATTATTACAGCCACACGGGGATAAACCCGACCCGGGTTATTCCGTTGGGGCCGGTGCTGACTTTGATCAGCCCCACGGCCGCGGATAAATTCCTCCGCCGGCTTTGCAACCTGAACTGATCACGTATACTGGCCTCTTTATGCAGCGGGCATGAGTTTAAAGAGGAGTACGGATGATGGACACGCAGGGAGCGTTACAGCACTATTTTGGTTTTGATCAGTTCCGCCCCGGGCAGCAGCAGACGGTCGATCAGCTGTTGCAGGGGCATTCCAGCCTGGCAATATTCCCCACCGGTTCCGGCAAATCACTGTGTTATCAGCTCAGTGCGCTACAACTGCCGCACCTGACGCTGGTGGTATCCCCTTGCTGGCCCTGATGAAGGATCAGCTGGAGTTCCTGCACAGCAAAGGCATTCCCGCCGCCCGCATTGATTCGGGCATGACCTTTGAAGAAAACCGTCAGGTGATGGCGGATGCCCGCAGCGGCAAGCTGAAAATCCTCATGGTATCCGTTGAGCGTTTTAAGAATGAGCGTTTTCGCCAGTTCATCGCCGGCATTCCTCTGTCGATGCTGGTGGTGGACGAAGCCCACTGTATTTCCGAGTGGGGGCATAACTTCCGGCCGGACTATCTGAAACTGCCAGTATACTGTGAAACCCTGAATATCCCGCTGGTTCTGTTGCTGACAGCAACCGCCACCGAACAGGTTAAGGCAGATATGGCCGCCAAGTTTGCCATTCAGCCTGAACATATTGTGCAGACCGGTTTTTACCGGCCGAATCTGGATCTCAGTGTCTGGGCTGTCGCTGAGCAGCAGCGTAACGGCCGCCTGCTTGAGGCCCTGCAACAAGCACCTGCTGCGGCTGTTGTCTATGTAACCCTGCAGCAAACCGCTGAAAAAGTCGCTGAGTTCTTGCAGCAAAGTGGCCTGAATGCCGCCGCCTACCATGCAGGTTTTAAAGACGAGCAGCGCCAGCAGGTGCAGGATGACTTCATGGCCGGCCGGGTACAGGTGGTGGTCGCCACCATTGCCTTCGGCATGGGGGTGGATAAATCTGATATCCGCTGCGTGGTGCATTACGACCTGCCTAAATCCGTTGAAAACTACAGCCAGGAAATCGGCCGTGCTGGCCGTGATGGTGCGCCATCTAACTGCATCGCACTGGGGAATCTGGATGGTATCAATACCGTTGAGAACTTCGTTTATGGCGATACCCCAGAGCCGGAAGGCATTCGCTATGTACTGCAGGACATAGCAGACAATATAAACCCGGAAGGCAACTGGGAAGTGCAGCTGCTGGCGCTGTCGAACAGCAGTAACATTCGCCAGCTGACCCTGAAAACCCTGCTGGTACAGCTGGAACTGCTTGAGGTTATTCAGGCTAAATCCGTCTATTTCGCCGAATTTAAATACAAGTTCCTGCAGGATAAACAACAGATACTTAATCGCTTTGAAGGTGAACGGCGGGCGTTCCTGCAGGCTCTGTTTGCCCATACCCAGTTCAAGCGAGTCTGGGGTGAACTGGATATGCAGACCTTACTGCAAAGCTATGGTGGCGACCGGGACCGGGCGGTGAAGGCACTGGAATACCTCAGTGAGCAACAGTTAATTGAACTGCAGAGCCGGGGTGTGACGGAAGTCTTTGGGGTAAACCAACAGGCCCTGTTACAGCCACAGCTGGCGGATGAGCTGCAGCACTATTTTGCAGAAAAAGAGCAAAAGGAAATCGCCAGAATTGCCGCGCTGGTGGGGTTCTTCGAAGAAACCCGCTGCCTGAGCCATCAGCTGGCGGAGTACTTCGCCGATCACCAAGCCCCACGCAGTGTGGCCACTGCTCCGTATGCCGGGGAGAGCCGGCCAAGCTGAGCCGTTCACGGCAAGTGAACTGGCCGGGAGAAGCTCAGTTAGCTGAATGGTTACAGGCGCTAGCGGATAAGCTTGCCGCAAACAGCCAGACGAATCAGGCTTTATCAGTCCCGCTGGCCTGCCGCTTTCTGGCGGGCATCAGCGTACCGGTGTGGACCAAGATTAAAGTACGGCAATTACCAGGTTATGCCAGTTGTGAAGATATGCGCTATGCAGAAATTGCTGAGCGGGTACAGGGTATTGTGGCTGAGATGCAGATGGGCTGAAGTGTTGGATTTATGGCGAGCAATAATAAACCCGGCGTGTGCCGGGGTTATTAGAGCTTACTGATGTTTAAAGTTTCTTTATTGGGTTCGGAAGTATGGTATCCAAGGCTATTTCAAGCAGAACCCGTTTAGGCTAGGGAATAAGTTAAACATCATCCGCCGTGGAAAAGACGATGGCCATGCGTTTAACAAAGGCTGGAAACTGTTCATGATAACCTTTCCAGTCAGCATATTTTTCAAGTTTAATTTCATTAGGCAATGTACTGATTAAGCCGAATACTGCATGTGTTCCCTGGGTTTCGAATGCTTCTCGGATCGGGATTGCTACTGCATCTCTTAGATCTTTGAGCATCTGAAGATATTCAGTCATAGCCGGTAAACTATTGTTTGGCATATGTGCTTCGATAACATAGTTTGGCTTCCAGCTTTTATCATTTCCAGGATTTGAATTACTCCTAGAAAATTTGTGTCTTGGCGTGTGTCAGCAAAAAGAACTCGCGATCGTTGTACATATCTGCTGAAAAGGCCACTTTTACATCTGGTACCCAGTATATTGATGTAGCAACACCATCACCGGGAACAGTATGAAAAACCTCAACTATTTTTCCACCTAAATCCAGAGATATTGTATCTGAAAACTCAACATCAACTTCTGGAACTGGCATAACCATGGTTGTTGCAAAAATATCTTTACAGTTAACATGGCATACAACCCGAGCATTTTTAAAAACACCGGTACCACCAACATGGTCAAAATGTTCATGGCTAAGACCAACATAGGTCACCGGTAGATTAGTTATCTTGGCAATTTCTTTCTTAAGCTCTTGAGCGCGCTCTTTACTTGCCGTGTCCGTGACCAGAACACCTTCATTACCGATAACTATTAGGCTCGAGTAGAATCCTGCAAAATATTGATACACTCCATCAGCAACTTTGGTCATTTGTGGTGGTAATGGTTTGAATTCTTGCGCATGAAGTGTGCCTCCATTTATGAAAATAATCATCAATACAAGCCGTGCGAAAATATCTCTCATCATTATCTCCTTAACTGGTAATTGCATGAATTCTATAATTTTGGCAATGTATAAAAATTCACATTTAAGTGATAATGTATATGTCTAAATTTAATATAATGGATGTGGATCTAAAGCTTCTTACGATCTTCAATGCAGTTTATGAGGAAGGCTCTATTTCCAAAGGGGCTAAGAGGCTAAGTTTAAGTCAGCCTGTAGTTAGTCATTCGTTGGACCGTTTACGCCTCGCTTTTAATGATCCGCTGTTTGTTCGTGCTGGACGAACAATTGTTCCAACTGAAAGAGCCAAAAATCTTGCTACAGATATTTGTGAACTGATTGATAAATTGTTAGGCCTTGCAGTGCCTGAAGTTATAGATTTAGCTGAAATTGACACTTTGTTTTGCCTTTCTGCTAATGATTTCGAGAGACAATTCTTTGCGCCCTATATTCTGGGGCGGATGTTAAACGAGGCACCAAATGCGAAATTACGCCTTGTATCAACAAAAGATAATTTTATTGAAGACCTTCGAACCCGCGAGTGTGATATTGTTCTTTCGCCCTTGACTCCGCCTGGTCATCTCGACATTTATAGTGTTCCTTTATTCGAAGATCATTCAATGTTCTTCTTTGATCCGTCAGAAATTACCGCGAGTGAAGTTTTGTCTAATTATCTAAATTTGGAACACGCTGTTGTTCGGTTTGGTATTCCTGAAACCCAGATTTCAGACAGGATTTATCAAGAGCTTGGTATAGATCGTAAAGTGAAGCTAGAAGTACCTAGCTTTGAGGCTTTGCCAGCTATGATGCGGGGTACATCTTTGGTGGCCACGTTACCATCCAGTTTGAAAAATAGTTTGTTTTCTGATTTTGGATCAGTGCCATTACCTTTTGATTTTCCTAAAGTTAAATTTAATATGATTTGGCATAAAACTACCCATTCTTCACCGGTACACCAGTGGTTTAGAGCTTTAATTAGCTCGGTGATAACTGCTTCTTCTGATAAGGCGTAATCCCGGTTGTTATCTGGTGGTATTGTCAGTTTAGTTTTGAGCTGAAAAACGGTATTGATTCACATCTTGTTTTTACATTTAGATACTGATTAAGAGATCACATAACGAGATTTACTTCTTTTACATATTTGATTATTCAAATATTTGTATTACCCAAGAAAGAAGTGAGTATTGCATTAACTATACTCCTTTTATAGATCCTTGATAAATTGCCTATTTGGCTTCAGTAGCCCCGGTTATTAGCCAAATGACAGGCAATAAAAACCCGGCGTGTGCCGGGTTTTTGAGTTGTTTACTAAAGCTTTTGGCTTAGTAGTCGAACTTAGACGCAGAGTAGATTGCGAAAGCTTTTTCCCAGATCTCGCCAACTTCGCCGTTACCTACTGGCTTACCGTCCAATTTAGTAACAGGTGCGATTTCTTTAGAAGAGCTGGTGATCCACAGTTCGTCAGCGTTGCGAACTTCGTCCATTGTTACTGTACGTTCTTCGATCTTCAGGGAACCGTCAGCTTTGATGCTGTCGATGATGATGCGACGGGTGATACCCGGCAGAATCTGGTTGTCCTGAATCGGAGTGATGATCACGCCGTCTTTAACGATGAAAGCGTTGCAAGAGCTGCCTTCAGTCACTTCGTTGTTCGCGTTGTACAGCAGTGCTTCGTCGCTACCGGTAGAGTAGCCTTCCTGGAAGTGCATTACGTTGCCCAGCAGTGCAGTGGACTTAATGTGGCAACGCTGCCAGCGCAGGTCTTCGGTGCTTACCAGGCTGTACTGGGTAACTTTAGTGCGGTCAACCGGCTCAGGATCTTTGATCGCGAAGCAGAAGCAGAATACGGTTGGTTCAACACCTTCCGGATAAGGGTGGTAACGCTTAACGTCGGTACCGCGGGAAATGTGAACGTAAACGCCCAGGTTTTCACCGATGTCGCTGTTACGTGCAACCAGATCGTCCAGCAGTTCTTTCCAGCCTTCGATGGTGTTGCTGTTTTTGATCTCGATAGCCGCCAGGCCATCAGCCATACGGTTAAGATGAGGCATCAGACCTACTGACTTGCCGCCATAGTACGGGATAACTTCATAGATACCGTCACCAAACAGGAAACCACGGTCCAGTGGAGAAATGCGGGCTTCTGCCAGTGGCAGGTATTCACCGTTTAAGTACGCAATGCTCATTTTAACTTTTCCTCTCAAACTATAATTCTGTGGGGGCATATCCCCGCCGACCTTCCTGTGGGTAAGGTCTGCCAACGTCCTGACACGTTTTAAGGGTTACGCCTGGATAAACCTGGCAAAGGCAAGTACCAGCTAGCTATCAACCAGCTAAATTGCTCAAGCATTACGCGGTCCGGGACTCCTCACTGCCTCTCGGCAATCCGGGATCACTGTGCAATTGCGGCCTTAACAGGTTGCGTCAGACACTGACGCCTCCTAAGTGATTCTGTAGGCATGTGGTCGTGAGACGACGGGAAATGAACAGCTACAGATCAGGGCAGTGTTCGGCTTAGCTTGTGGCTGTATACCGAAGGCAAAGCTGCCATCATACTTTTGAGTGCGCAGCAGTGTGTTTGAAAAACGGATTGCTTTCAATAGGTAAAAATATTTCAGAATATAATGCTGTCAGTGGGTGTTTTTAGAATTTTATTCTGCTGCCTGAGCAAGTTTAGAGAAAACGCCTGTTGAAAATTCACTGATTTGCTGTCTGCTATCAGGCCGTCTGAATGCCATCCGTCATGATCTCCCGGCTACTGTTGGCAAGTAGCTGTGGCAGGATGCGATCGTCGTCTAACCGCCAGCTGCAATTAAAACTCAGAGCAGGGGCTGCCTGATCAATGTTCAGTTCAATCAGCTGTTGGTCGTCCAGCATCTGGCGCACAATTGGCTCGGGCATCAGGGCGACGCCGATTCCCTGTGCAACCATTGTCAGCAGGCTGGCCACCGAGCTGCAGGTATGAAATACCGGGGCATCTTCATAAAAGGCTGAAATAGCTGTTGCAGGTAATCCCAGGGGCGGGTTTCCCGGGGAAGCTGAGTACCGGATAGTTCACCAGATCAGCAACAGACTGGATGCTGGCGTCACCGATTAATCCGGGTGCCGCGACCCAGCACTGTGGATAGCTGCATAAGGGTTCGCTGACCAGTTCGGGAATGTCGTTCTGATCCGACACCATAAGGGCCAGATCCAGCTGGCAGTTTGTCAGCTGTTTGACCAGGGTGGGAGATACGTCACTGATCAGCTCGAATGACATCAGTGGGTACTGCGCCTGCCAGTGCCGCAACAGCGGTGACAGCCAAAGGTGTGCCAGGGTGTCGGCAATGCCGATACGCAGGTTACCTTTTTCCGGTGCGTCTTCACGAATCTGCTGCTTCATTTCCTGGCTGATGGCGATCAGCTTTTCTGCATAGGGCAGTAGCTGTACGCCCCGGGGCTTAACCGGGTACCGCTTTTGTCACGGATAAACAGCTGGGCACCCAGTTCGTTTTCCAGCGCGGTAATCCGGGCCGAGATTGCTGGCTGGGTGGCGTGCAGATGCTGAGCTGCCGCATGGAAGCTGCCAAGCCGGGCAATTTTAACGAAGGTGTTCAGGTTGCGTATGCGCATGATTATCCAGTAAATCAGACAGATGACCGGCAGTATGCCATTATCATCAAATTGTTAGAAGCTAATCTGTCTGTAACTGATGTTGATTTGAGCGGGGTGTAAAGGAATGACCAGACTGACCATACGTGATGCAGAGCGAAAAGATGCCGGAATGATTTTGGGGTTTATCCGGGATCTGGCGCGTTACGAAAAGGCAGAGGGGTGTGTATTAACCGATGAGGCGCAACTGGCAGAAAGCCTGTTCGGTGACGGTGCAAATGCTGCGGGGATTATATGTCTGGCAGATGATCAGCCGATAGGATTCGCCGTGTATTTTTATAACTACTCGACCTGGCTGGGCAGAAAGGGATTATATCTGGAAGACTTGTATGTTACGCCTGAAGCCCGGGGAACCGGTGCCGGTAAGCTGTTGCTGAAACATTTAGGCAAGCTGGCAGTGGCTGAAGGCTGTGGCCGTTTTGAGTGGTCAGTCCTGGACTGGAATACCCCGGCAATTGATTTTTATGAATCCATCGGCGCGGTCGCTCAGAGTGAGTGGGTTGGTTACCGGCTGGAAGGAGAGGGGCTTAAGCGGTTTGCTGAAGCGCAATGAACGGTTTACCGCTCTGAAAGGGGCAAAGAACTGAAAAAGGCAGCGGATTAGCTGCCTTTTTATGTTTGCTGATCCGTGGGATCAGTCTGTGGTGATGGTGTACTCGGCCACCGGGTGTTGTTTGCGCAGCACTCTATAGGCGCTCCGCAGTTCGCCGCGGTCCACGTAGCAACCGCGCAGGTGGCGTTCGCCGCTGCCGGCTTCAAATTCCGCACGGCCATGGGCAATCCGGTGGTTATCGAAGACGATACATTCACCGGCATTGAGGCGGAAGCGCATCAGATAGCGTTCGTCCTGCAGCATATGGCCGAAGGCGCGGAAAGCCGGGTAGAACGTATCCAGGGTGGCCTGTGGCAGATCGAATACATCGCTCAGGTGCTGGCTGTAGTTAATGCCGCTGACTTCACCGTTGTTCGGGTCGATTTCGATGATGGTCTGACGGGCGCGAACGTCCTGATGATCCGTGGTGTAACGGAACGGCACGCTGACGGTAGACAGCAGCTCAAAGTATTCCGGGTGCTGGTCACGCAGGGCGTTGGCAACACTGGTCGCATCCACAAACAGGCTGTCGCCACCTTCGGCATTATTTACCCGGCAGTGCAGGAACTGAATGCCTGGTGCCAGTTCTTCCGGCGGCAGGTCGGTGTGCAGTTCCAGCGCTTTGCTGGTGTACGCCAGGTTTTCCGGATTCTTCTTCGACTTAACATCGAAATGGTAGCCTGAGAATGAAGGACGCACGGTGCCGATCAGTTCGCAGGTTTCCTGCAGGCCCTGATTGCTGTCGGGCATGTCGGTGATCAGGGCAACGCCTTCGTCCAGCATGGCTTCCAGCCAGTCAGCAACTTTGGCCGGATTGCTCATCAGTTCCGGCTGACTGAAACGGGCCATATTCGGATAGTGTTCGGCGTACCAGGAGCGGCGGGCACGGATAGCGATATCACCATGGCCCTGACCTTGATGCCAGTTTGCCAGCCATTGCAGAGCGTAGCTACTCTGGTGACCGCATGGCCACTGTACCTGCAGGGTCTCCGCTTCAACGGTAGCGGTGAGGGGCTGCAGATTATCCGGCTCCGCCAGAATATCGAAGGTACGCTCCTGGGTTTCTTTGTCCCAGGACGTCTTACAGTTATCCCGCAGCCAGTAATAGTTGAAGTAGGCCTGCTCGCCCTGAATGTTAACTGTTAAACCATTTTGCTGCAGTTGAACCGCAGCGCTGCCCGGCATTTGAATATGCGTTTCAGCAGAGGTGTTAAGCATGACTGTATTCCGAAGTATTTTGTGGCGTTTTTGGCAAAGCATTGCCGGTTAGTTTTTATATTATCACCGTAATGTAAAAGAGTGGTGTATAGTCTGTCAATGCCTAAAATAGTCGATCATCAACAACGCCGTGACGCCATTGCTAAAGCGGCCAGCAAAGTCATTGCCCACCGGGGACTGGAAGCAACCAAACTGACTGATATCGGTCGGGAAGCAGGGGTCACCACCGGGGCAATTCGCCATTATTTTGAAGACAAGGAAGCGGTGCTGATCGCCGCACTGGAATACGCTTATACCAGCAGTGTTGAACGCATGCTGATACAGGCTGAACAGCAGCCTTATCAGTTTGACCGGGTGTTACTGCAGGTCTTGCCTACGGACGCCGAAGGGCGGGGTATGGTATCTGCCTGGCTGATCTTCTGGGGGCGTTCGCTGACCGAACCGCGGCTGGCGGAACACCAGATTGGTGTACACAACCGCTGGATTGAACTGGTTCAGCAGCAACTGGCTATTCATTGTCAGCAGCACGGAATAGAGCTGACAGAACCGCCACTGGATGTTGCCGAGGCCTTGACGGCGCAGATCAATGGTCTGATGATTCGTACCCTGATCGCCCCGGACGACTGGTCGGCACTGCGCTTACATAAATTACTCAGTGATTATCTGCGCCAGTCGGGGTTAATGCCTTAGCTCTGGAAACAGGGCTCCCGTTGTGAGTGTTGTTAATCAATGAAGAAAGCCTCTGCCCGTGTTGGCCTGACGAACCCTAAATCCCCGACAAACGTGGGCGCTGTAATGCGTGCCGCCGGCTGTTTTGAAGCCGACGGGGTGTATTACACCGGTAGCCGTTATGACCGTGCTGCCCAGTTTCATACCGATACCAAGTCTGCCAGCCAGCGAATTCCGCTGACCGGCGTTGATTGCTTACTGGATGTATTACCGGAGCTGGATAACGATACGCAGCTGGTTTGTATCGATCTGGTGGAAGGTGCTACGTCGCTGGCAGAGTTTGAACATCCGGAAAAAGCCTTCTATATATTCGGACCGGAAGATGGCAGCCTGAGTCAGGCAGTCGTAGACCGGGCGGATGCCGCGGTTTATATTCCTACTGTCGGTTGCCTGAATCTGGCGGCCACTGTTAATGTCGTACTCTATGACCGGCAGGCAAAGCTTGGTGCGGCACAGTCCGGCGATGCGCTGATTCGCAGCAGCCGCGACCGCAATAACAGTGTGAGCTTTCAGGCCGGCTGATACTGCACAAAGGTTAAGTAACCCCTTCACGGGCACTGATCAATGGAACGAATATGACTGTAGCTGAGAACCGTGCCGCATGGCTTGAAACCGAATTAACCCGGGTAGACGGACAGTCTCCCCGCGATGGCGACCAGGCCCCTTTGGGTAAACATCTGAAAATGGCCGGCAATCCCTTTGTGTTTTTACGGGGCGCTGCGCAGTTGTTCTACGCGGATATTCAGGCCGGTTATCTGCAGCTGCCTGAAGCACTATATACCCTGCCGAAAACCCGCATCATGGGGGATTGTCATACCTCTAACTTTGGCTTTTCACGGAAGAAGGTTCCCACGGGGACCGGGTCGTATTTGCCCCGAATGACTTTGATGATGCCTGTGTCGGGCACGCTGTCTGGGATATGGCCCGCTTTGCAGTGAGCCTGGTGTTATGTGCTGATTATTGCCGGGGCCTCTCGAAAGGGAGTTTCCTCAGGTACCGGGTGAAAAGGATTATGCAGGTAAAGCCCGGGTGAAAGCAGATGCCGCTGAAAAGGCAATTCGCCGGTTTTGGAAGGTTATCAGCAGCGCTGTGAGATGCTGATTGCCAGCCCGGATTATCATCAGCAGGTAGTTACCGATTTTCCGGACGATCATATCCTCAGTAAACCGTTCGCCAAAGCCCGGAACAGAGCGGCTGGCGGTGCGGATTTTTTATCAAAAGTTCGCTGGCCAAGGCGGTGGATGTGGACGCTGCAACGCTGCGCTTCCGTGACCGGGCAGATAAGTTTCAGCGCTTAAGTGCAGAAACGTATCAGACGCTGGAACAGGCGTTCGCGCCGTATATGGATGATGCGGTGCTGAACATTGTTGCCCGTCTGGATGCGGGCACCGGCTCAGTCAATATGGGCCGTTATTACTTCCTGGTCGGCCCCGCGGATTATCAGGGGCAGCAGGATTTAAATCTGTGTCACATTGTTGAGGTGAAGCAGCAGCGTAAAGCCGCGCCGCTGTTTTACTTTGATGACCTTAGTCCGGTGAACCGCCTGAATCCTGCACATCTGACGCTGGAATGTCAGCGGCGGATGCAGCGTTTCCCGGATCTGGTATTGGATGAAGCGGAATATGAGGGACAGCACTGGCTGGTGAGTTCCCGCCATCATGCCAAGGTAGGGCTGGACCCGGAAAATGTCGCACTGGGCAAAAGGCCCGTAAGGGCGGTTTTGAAGAATATGCTGAAACCTGTGGCCATGCACTGGCACTGGCCCATGGCCGGGGTGACCGGCGATCAGTACGTTTTGAGCAGGCGGTTGCCGATGTACTGCCGGCCAATACCGAAGCCTTTGTGCAGGCCTGTCTGCAATACGCACAACTGGTGCGGGAAGACTGGACGTTACTTAATCGGATGTTGGCCCGGGAGGTGTAAATGCTGGCAGAGAATTACCGCTTAATGGCTGAGTACAACCGCTGGATGAACAGCAAGCTGCTGGATGCCGCCGGGCAACTGACCCAGGCGGAGCTGAAACGGGACAGCGGCGCATTTTTAATTCAATTCTGGGCACGTTTAACCATCTGATGGTGGGAGACATTATCTGGCTGCAGCGTTTTGCTGAGCATCCCGCCGGAGAGCCTTTACAGGGCGTCAGAGATATAAAACGGCCCGCAGCCCTGAGTCAGATGCTGCATGATAATCTTTCCTCACTGGCGCAACAGCGCCGCCAGCTGGACGTCATGATCTGTGAATTCTGCAAACAGCTGACCGATGAAGATCTGGCGCATGAGCTGGAATACAAAAATACCAAAGGGGTCGCTTTCAGCCGCCGCTTTGCGTACCTGATGCAGCACTTTTTCAATCATCAGACCCATCACCGGGGCCAGCTGAGCACGCTGTTCAGCCAGCGGGGTGTGGACATCGGTGAAACAGATTTGCTGGGTGTAATGCCCTGAGTTTTCATAACCGGGAATGACGGAGGTGATGCCGTGCAATACACAGGATCCTGCCACTGTGGCGATGTGAAGTTTGAATTTGAAGCACCAGCGATTAGCGGCGGTTTGCAGTGTAACTGTTCCATCTGCAGCCGAAAGGGCGCGATTATGTCGGACTTTGTGCTCACTGCGGATCAGTTAAAAATCACTGCAAAAGCTGATGCCCTGAGCCTGTATCAGTTCGGTACCATGGTTGGGAAACATTATTTCTGCAGCCGCTGTGGCATTTACCCCTTTCATGAAACCGTACGGGTGCCCGGTTCTTACCGGCTCAACCTTAACTGTGTTGACGGTGTTGATGCCCGCAGCCTGCCGCTGCAGATGTTCGACGGTAAATCCCTGTGACGGCACCGGAAGGCGTAACCGTTATTCAGGCAGGCCCTGAGGATGCTGAAGACGTCGCCCGGCTGGTCAGTGCGCTGTTGCTGGAACTTGAGCCGGGTGCAGAGGTTGAACTCAGTGGCATGAATCTGCCAGAGCTGGCGAAGGATTTACTGGCTGATCAGCTTATGTATGCGTTCTTTGCCCGCGTTGCCGGGGAGTTAGTAGGAGTTATTACGCTGCACCGCTGTGCTGCTTTGTATGCCGGCGGGGTGTTTGGTGAAGTTTCTGAGCTGTATGTTGTACCTGGCTACCGTTCGATGAAAATCGGCGAACAGTTGCTGGACAAAGCGATGGCCTTTGCAGCGGAGCAGGGTTGGCAACGGTTGGAAGTAGGTGCGCCGCCGCTGGCTGAATTTCCCCGGGCCCAGCAATTTTACGAAGCGAACGGGTTTATCTGTACCGGCCAGCGGTTACGCCGGCTGATAAAAACCACCGCAGTGCGGTGGTTTTTATGGCGGGATGCTGGTTTAACCGAGGTTAAACACGCTGGTGAGTTTCTGCTGACGTTCGGCAAGGCCGGACAGGGCTTCACTGCCCCGGGCGGTTTGCTGAGCATCGTGTGCACCCTGTTCAGCCATGTCGGCGATGCGCTGTACGCTGGCGGAAATCTCCTGGCTGACCGATGTCTGCTCTTCGGCAGCTACCGCGATATGCTCTGACATATTACGGATCTCAGATAGCTGGCCGACCATGTTCTCCAGAGAGTGTCTGGCCTGTTCGGTCTGATCAACACTGGACTGGGCTTCCTGACGACTGCTTTCCATAATGGTGACGGCTTCTTTTGCCCGGGTTTGCAGCTTGTCGATCATCGCCTGAATATCTTCGGTGGAGTCCTTGGTGCGGCTGGCCAGGCTACGAACTTCATCCGCCACTACCGCAAAGCCGCGGCCCTGTTCGCCGGCACGGGCGGCTTCGATGGCAGCGTTCAGCGCCAGCAGGTTGGTCTGGCCGGCAATGCCGTCAATCACTTCAAGGATCTGGCCGATGTTGGCGGAGTCTTCATTAAGCTGAGTAATAACCGCTGAGGCACGGTCAATCTCATTAGCCAGGCCGTTAACCACGGTAATGTTTTGCTGCATCAGGGCACGGTTTTCACCGGCGGTCTGGTCAATGGCAGTAACCTGCTGCTGAGCCTGTTCTGCGCTCTGGGCCACTTCTTCAGCGGCGGCAGACATCTGGTGAATTGCAGTCGCCACCTGAGTAGTGTGCTGGTTCTGCTCATCCATCAGTTGATTAGTACGGTCACTGATGGTGGCAGCTTCCCGGGCGGATTCACTGATTTCACCGGAGGCGCTCTGAATGTCCCGGATAATGCTTTCCTGTTTGCTGGCCAGATCATTCACCCACTGAGACAGCTGACCGAATTCATCTTTGCTGGTGATGCTCAGGCGCTGGCTGAGGTCACCGTCGGCAATGGTTTTCAGGATCGACATCACCCGGCTCAGCGGTGTACGGATGTTATGGCTTACCCAGATGGCAATGATGATGGCGATGATCACAGATGCAGCACTGATAATGATGCTGGCGGTCTGGCTCAGACTGACGGTTTCACGGGCATCCAGTGTGGCGGCATCCGCAAGGGCCTGCGAATCAGCCCGCAGTTGGTTAACGGTGTCGTTGGTGCTGTTGATGGTGGCAGAGATCTGCTCCAGCAAGGCGGTGATCTGCAGTTTCAGTTCAACCCGTCGTTTGTGAACCTGAACAACCCCGTCCGGTGCAGTTGTGGCCTGCTGAATAATGGCCAGGGTTTCCAGCAGACTGTCGGCGGTTCCGCTACCGGAGGCTTTCAGCTTTTCCAGTCGGTCCTGCATGGCTTTCAGCCCGTAACCGGTGATATTGAATGAGCTTTCCAGCGGTTTGATAACGCTCAGGTCTTCGCTTTTTAACAGCCGGCCGATGTCGCTGGTGACCGTTTGCAGGTTGCTGGTAAGAATCGGGCCGGCGTTCCGCTCAGCCAGATTTTCACCGTATTCTGTCAGGTCGTTGATATCCACGGTGAAGAACTTCAGTTCGTCCAGCAGGTCACTTTCCAGCTGTTTAACTTCAGCGCCCAGTAACAGGTACTGACGGTGGCTGCTCATGGCCTGTTGTGAACTGTTAAAGAATTCACTGGCCTGCGGGTCGATGACACTGATTGCTTCACTGACCTGCTGATACTGTTTACCCAGATTCAGCAGGGCTTCCCGCTGGGTGTTATAGCTGGCCTGTTGTGTGTTCAGGGCGCTTTCCTGAGCGCTCAGGGTCTCTTCATTCTGGCTGCTCATGAATTGCATCAGAGCTTTGTTGGCGGATAGCAGGGCTACCGCGATATCAGCACTGTGGGTGGCAATGGGGGCAATTTCACCGGTGGTGCGCTGAAACTGAGTATCAACGGCGTCAAGACTACGGTATGAGGTGGTGCTGATGACCAGCAGCAACAGAACAAGCAGCGCAAATCCGCCACCGATACGGTGGGTAACAGAGAGGTGCATAACAGCTCCTTAAAGCTTTTTATTGTTATGGGTGCAGGCACTGCTTCTTGTGAAAACACCGGCCTGTACGCAATCCATTGTTATGACGTTCCCTGTAATATTTACCGCTTTAGTATAAGGTTGTTAAATGATCATTTAATTAAAATAACCTCGCACTTTGGGTTTTGATTGCCCAATCTGGGTTTTTGGTCGTGAATGGGCATGAAGTCATGCCCGGTGTCGGCTGCGGTTAATCGGAAATTGCAGCCGGTTGGCGCTCATATGCGCTGACCAGTGCTTTAATTTCCGGCAGACACGAGCCGCAGTTACTGCCACATTTAAGCTTGCCGGTTAACTCTTCAGTGCTGGTACAACCCTGCGCCAGGGCTTCCTGAATGCAGTTTTCCCCACCTGGAAACAGCTGCACAGAATTTTACCTTTGGGCTTTTCCGGGGTTGCGGGTCTGCCCGCCAGCAGCATCTGCCGTTCCTGTCCGGATTTTTGAGCTGTTGCCAGTTGCTGTTCAAGCCACTGATGATTGATACCCGGAGGGGTAGGGGCTGTAATAAAAACCACCCGGGGATAATCATCGCTGAAGCTGGCCAGGCGAAAGTGTTCTCCGTTGGCTGAGCTGACCGTGATCCGGTCGCTGTTAACAGACATGTTTTGTTCCAGCCAGCGGCTCCAGTCCTGTGGTTGTTGTGAACCGGCCAGCATATAGCGGTAGCCATGTTCGCAGGGGATTTTGCTCCAGTACTCGCAGGGCAGCTGTTCCGGTTCCTGACTGCATATCAGGGTGCCATACCAGGCGGCATCGAAAGGTTCGATGCTGACCGCTGCTTGTTTCAGTTCAGGTTGCCCGGAAAGAGGGTCGCTATACGCAGGAAACAGGCTGCAGACGCTGGCCTGAGCGGCATACTGCCGGTTCCAGTGAATGGGCATGAATGCCTGTCCCGGTTGCTGATCATCATTCAGGTCTACTTTGACAATACAGTGGCCATAGCGGTTACTGATGACTGCCAGTGAACGGTAACCCAGTTCAAGTGTGGCTGCATCGTCCGGGTGCAGGCTGATGAAAGGTTCGTCCGTGTGGGTCAGCAGTTGCGGGGCTTTGGCGGTCCGGGTCATGGTGTGCCACTGATCGCGGATCCGGCCAGTATTCAGCAGAAAAGGGAATTCTGCGGATACGCTGGCCTGTGGCATTTGTGGCGTGATGCTGATCAGCCGCGCACGTTGACTGGCGGTAACAAAGCGGCCGCCGGTAAGCAGGCGCTTATTGTTGTCAGATAAGTTGTTTTCACAGGCGGCTTCGTCTGTCATGACGGGCCATTGGCGGGGGCTTAAGCTGTCGTACTCAGATTGACTCAGGCCAGCCAGTCCGCTGATGTTAAACAGCCGGTATTTTTCACTGGCAGCGTTTCTGAAACCGGACAGGGTCGCATGTTCACTGAATATTTCAGCCTGACTGCCAAAGCTGAAAGCGTCTGCGAAGCCCAGCCTGCAGGCGACATCACAGATAATCTGCCAGTCGTGGCGGGCCTGTTCCGGCGGAGTTAAAAACTGGCGTTGGCGGGAGATTGTCCGTTCTGAGTTGGTGACTGTGCCATCTTTTTCACCCCAGCCGGTGGCGGGCAGCAGCACGTTTGCGTAAACACCGGTATCGGTGTGTTCTATGCAGTCTGAGACGACGACCATCGGGCAGTTTTGCAGGGCTTCTTTGATCAGGTTGTTATCCGGCATGCTGACCGCCGGGTTGGTGCCCATTATCCAGATGGCTTTTATATCTCCCCGATGGACTGCACTGAACATGTCGATTGCCTTAAGGCCTTCCCGGCGGGCAATGTTGCCGGTTTGCCAGAAGTCAGCCACCAGCTGAATTGCATCCGCATCAGAAAAATCAATGTGGGCGGCCAACTGATTGGCCAGCCCGCCGACTTCTCTGCCGCCCATGGCGTTGGGCTGTCCGGTTACCGAAAAGGTGTCGCGCCGGGTTTACCAATTTTGCCCGTGGCCAGGTGGCAGTTAATGATGCTGTTTGCTTTATCCACACCGCTGCTGGACTGGTTAATGCCCTGGGAAAACAGGCTGACACAACGGGGAGTATCAGCAAACAGACGATAAACCTGTTGTAAACGTGCTTCTGTCACGCCGCATTGTTTTGCAGTAGCGGCCAGGCTGGGAGCAGAGAGCATTGCCTGCTGCAGGCAGCTTTCAAATCCTTCTGTATGGTTGCTGATGTAGGCCTCATCGAGGGCGTCAGTACGTGCCAGGTAGGCCAGCAGGCTGTTGAAGAGGAAGCTGTCTGAGCCCGGTGTAATCGCCAGATGAATGTCAGCAATGTCGCAGGTAGCGGTTTTGCGGGGATCAATCACCACCACGGTCATGTCGGACGGGCTTTTTGGCCGCGACGATTCGCTGGTAGAGCACCGGATGTGTCCAGGCGGTGTTTGCACCGGTAATCAGCAGGAGGTTGGTTTGTTCAAGGTCTTCATAGCAGCCGGGCACGATGTCGGCACCGAAAGCCCGTTTGTGAGCGGTAACCGCTGAGGCCATACACAGTCGTGAATTGGTATCTATGTTGGCAGAACCGATAAAGCCTTTCATCAGTTTGTTTGCGACGTAGTAGTCTTCGGTGAGTAACTGGCCGGACAGGTAAAAGCAACCGCGTCCGGGCCGTGCTCTTCGATAATCTGCCGGAACTGGCCGGCGACAAATTCTGTCGCTGTGTTCCAGTCGGTATTCTGTCCGTTGATTTGCGGTGTCAGCAGGCGGCCCCGGTGATCCAGAGTGTCTGCCAGACTGGCACCCTTTACACAGAGCCTGCCCCGGTTGGCCGGATGATCCTGGCTGCCACTGACCGACACCAGCGGAATTGAGTCGTCGCCGGGTAACGGGTCGTAGCTGGTGGCTGTCACACCGCAGCCGACGCCACAGTAGGGGCAGGTGGTTTCAGTCTGGCGCGGCTGGCGGGCACAGTTCATGGGTGTCTCCTGAGTATCAATGGGGGATCCTGCGTGGGGCTGTTGTGGCGGATTACTGGCCGGGGGCGGCTACTTCAACCTGACCGTTGCGGATCCGGGCCGGCCAGCTGCGGATGTTGTGTTGCGCTTCGCTCAGGCAACGTCCGGTGCGTAAACAAAAGTGCTGTTTATATAACGGAGAGGCGACCACCAGTTCGTCACCGTGGGCAGCGATCAGCCCCGGGACAGGACATTGGCTTTACCGATGGGGTCATAGTTATCCAGTGCATACACGGCGTTTTCGTCCGGCAGGTAGAAAATGGCTACCTGCTGTTGCCGGATTAGGGCGCAGATGCCGGCATTGCCTACCAGTTCGGAGGCAGGGCATATGCTGTGCCAGTCCTGTGCGACTGCTTGCTGGGTAACGGGAGAGGATTGTTGAGACATGTTCAGGCACTCCGGCTGGAAATAATATTGATTGCTTCGGCTTTCACCGGCGCGGTTGCAGGGGCAATTTGCTGGCGGACTTCTTCAAAGCGGATGTTGTCGTCTGCGTTGTCACTGTTAACGAAATGACGGAAGCGTTTCAGGGCCTGCGGGTCTTCCAGCGTGGTTTTCCATTCGCACTGATAGCTGCCAATGACAGTTTCCATTTGCTGTTCCAGTTCGGCACCGATGTTCAGGCTGTCATTAATGATGACGTCCTGCAGGTAGCTGAGGCCGCCTTCCAGATTGTCCATCCAGACGGAGGTACGCTGCAGGCGTTCGGCGGTTTTGATGTAGAACATCAGAATCCGGTCGATGTACTGCAGTAAGGTGGCTTTATCCAGATCAGTGGCGAACAGATCACCGTGGCGGGGCTTCATACCACCGTTGCCGCACACATAGAGGTTCCAGCCTTTTCGGTGGCGATGATGCCGATGTCTTTGCTCTGTGCCTCAGCACATTCACGGGTACAGCCGGAGACGGCGAATTTGATTTTGTGGGGTGAGCGCAGGCCTTTGTAGCGGTTTTCCACTTCGATTGCCAGACCAAGGCTGTCATCGACACCGTAGCGGCACCAACTGCTGCCGACGCAGGATTTCACTGTACGCAGTGATTTACCGTAGGCATGACCGGTTTCAAAGCCGGCATCCACCAACCGTTGCCAGATCGGCGGGAGCTGTTCCAGGCGGGCACCGAAAGGTCGATCCGCTGGCCGCCGGTGATCTTGGTGTAGAGATTATAGTCTTTGGCGATCTGACCGATGACGATGAGTTTTTCCGGGGTGATTTCGCCGCCGGGAATGCGGGGTACCACGGAATAGGTGCCGTCTTTCTGCATGTTGGCCAGAAACGTATCGTTGGTGTCCTGCAGGCTGACGTGCCGGTCTTCAAGGATATAATCGTTCCAGCAGGAGGCTAGCATTGAGCCGATGGCCGGTTTGCAGATTTCACAACCATGCCGATTACCTTTGCCGTGCCGGCTGAAGAGCTCGCTGAAACTGCGGATGTTTTCTACCCGGATCAGGTTGTAGAGGTCCTGCCGGGTATAGGCAAAGTGTTCGCAAAGATCACGGTTTACTGTGATGCCACTGGCTTCAAGTTCGTGATTCAACACATCGGTGACCAGGGCTGCGCAGCCACCACAACCGGTGGCTGCTTTGGTGGTGTCTTTGATGTCGCCAATTGAGCAGCAACCTGCTGCCACTGCCGCCTGAACATCGCCCTTACTGACATCGTGACAGGAACAAACCTGTGCGCTTTCCGGCAGTGCGGCAACGCCCAGCGCTGCCTGTTCGGTTCCGGCGCTGTGACGGGGCAGAATCAGGCTGTCAGGGTTGTCCGGCAGGGCGATGCCGTTGAGCATGTACTGTAACAGGCTGCCGTAATCTTCAGTGTCACCCACCAGAATGGCGCCGAGCAGCTGTGTGTTGTCTTCTGAAACAATCAGGCGCTTGTAGATTTCGTTATGTTCATCGGCAAAGGTATAGCTGCGGGCACCGGGTGTGCGGGCGTGGGCGTCGCCAATGCTGGCTACATCCACGCCCATGAGTTTGAGTTTGGTGCTCATGTCAGCACCGGTAAAGCTCAGTGGTCCGCCACACAGGTGATCAGCAACTACTTTGGCCATCTGATAGCCGGGGGCCACCAGACCAAAAATCTGTTTGTTCCACAGGGCGCATTCGCCAATGGCGTAAATGTCCGGGTCACTGGTCTGGCACTGGTTGTTGATGACGATGCCGCCCCGTTCCCCGACTTCCAGCTGGCTGCTACGGGCCAGTTCGTCACGGGGGCGGATACCGGCAGAAAATACGATCAGATCGGTTTCTAACTGTTCGCCGTCAGCAAACTTCATGCAGTGGAAACTTTGTTCGCCGGCACAGATTTGCTGGGTATTTTTGTTGGTCAGTACGGTGACGCCCAGAGCTTCTATCTTCTGTTGCAACATGGCACCGCCGCCGGCGTCCAGCTGGACGGCCATCAGCCGCGGTGCGAATTCAACGACATGGGTATCCAGCCCTAAATCCACAAGAGCCTTTGCCGCTTCCAGCCCCAGCAGCCCGCCGCCAATGACTACGCCACGTTTGGCGGTCGCGGCCGCGTCACGGATGCGGTCCAGATCATCAAGGGTCCGGTATACCAGACAGCGTTCGCGGTCGTGCCCTGGTACCGGCGGCACAAACGGGTAGGAGCCGGTAGCCAGAATAAGTTTGTCGTAGTGCAGTTGCTGGCCGGTGTCGGTGGTTATGGTGTTCTGGTCGCGGTCGATCGCGGTGATGGTTTCTCCGGTAATCACGCGGATACCCCAGCGGTCATATTCTTCCTGGCTGGCGATGGCGAGATCTTCTTTACCGGTGCCGGAGAAGTAGCTGCTCAGCTTTACCCGGTCGTAGGCCAGGCAGGGTTCTTCACTGAACACTGTAATACGGAAGGTTTCCAGCTGGCCGTTGTCGGCAAGGCTTTGTAAGAACTGATGGCCAACCATGCCGTTTCCCGCCACGATTATGTGTGGCGTATGGCTGGTTTTTACTGCTGGGTCTGTTGGCTGTGTCATTATTGGCTCCTGTGAGGCAGATACGTGGGCGGCTGGAAAAATTGCGTATGCTGACCGGCTTATGTTCATCCGGCAGCGGGCCGGGCGGGTCCCGGTGAACAGAATGGCTGACCGAAGATCAGATCAGGTTTTAGCTGACTGATGTCCTGCCGGTTATTGATGAGGTTGAAGTACCACTGGCCGTCGGCAACGTCGCCATATAGGATGGCGCCGCTTAAGCCGTTGCGGGTAAAGAAGAGTTTTTATAGGTGTCTTTGCCGGGATCTTTCAGGACGAGGGTATCGGTTGCGGGTAGCTGGTCGGAAATATTACCGGCGGAAAACAGATCAATACCGGCGACTTTCAGCTGGGTGGCGCTTGGGCGTGGCTGGTAGCGTTGCTGATAGCGGCCTTTGAGCTGTGCAGCCAGCACGTTGGCCTGTTCCCAGATGGGGGCAACGAGCCCGAATGTGTGATCGCCGAGCTGGCAGCATTCTCCCAGTGCATAAATGTTGTCGACGGAAGTCTGTAACCGGTCATTAATCCTGATGCCTTGCTGACAGTGCAAACCGCTGCTGTTGGCCAGCTGAGTGTTCGGTCTGATGCCGGCAGCAATCACCAGCATATCTGTTTGTAATTGTCGACCATTGTTGAGTCGCAGGCTGATTGCCTTGTCGGTGTTAACAGTTATGTTTTCCGGTTCGCACCCGGTATGGACAGAGATGCCTCTGTTGATGAGTGTGTTCTCCAGCAAAGTGGCTGCCGGCATATCCAGCTGCCGGTTCATCAGATACTGACCACGGTGTACCACATCGGTCTGAAGGCCTGCCTTTTGTAGGCCGTGGGCTGCTTCCAGCCCCAGCAGACCACCGCCAAGCACCACTGCCCGGTGGGCATTACGGCTGCTGTTGAGAATTTGGGTGACGTCATTCAGGGTGCGGAACTGATGAATGTTTTCATGCTGAATGTGCTGTAAAGGTTCCGGAATAAAAGATGAGGCACCGGTGGCGAATACCAGTTTGTCATAGGCCAGGCGTACACCGCTTGCACTGCTGATGTAGCCGTTTTCAGTATCCACATGGATGACCGGGTCATCGGTATAAAGATGTATACGGTGCTGCCGGTACCAGTCTTTATTGTGAAGCTGTATATCTGTCCGGGGCATTTCACCGGCAAGCACCGGGGAAAGCAAAATCCGGTTATACGCCAGCTGTGGCTCGGCACCAAAAATACTGATGCGGTAATTGTGTCCTTCATCTGCCAGCATTTCTTCCAGCAGGCGGGTACCTGCCATGCCATTTCCGATAATAATCAGATGGGGTTTGGCAGATGCTGAATACATACATAGCTCCGTGATGACTGTAAGGGTACCGCGGGGGCGGCAATAAAGGCGCTCACCTGTCGGGCTGGTGCAAGCCCGACAGGATGAACGCCTTTGTTCGTTTTAAAGTTGCAGATAGCGGCAGAGAAACTGTCAGTATCCGGTTTGTTATATAGCAGGCTCTGTGCCAGAACGTAAAAACGATTAATAAACAGTGTGTTACCGGTTTTGTGATTTTTCAGGACAGGCCGCCTGCACCAAAGCAAACCCACCGGACAGGGCGGTGCCTGCTATTGGTGCACGTTAGCCCAGGGCGGTAACCGCCAGAAGCGTCAGCAGCAGTGCACCGCTAAGCCCTTGCCAGAACAGCAGGGGATTGCGGCTTAACAGCGGTTGCTGTTCGAGCAAACTGACCAGCTCAGCATTCGGTGTGCTGAAGTCATGGATAAATTCAGAAAGGGCCTGATAGCGGACAGCCGGGTCAGCCTGCAGGGCTTTTTGCAGGCAGGCTTCGATCCAGACAGGAAGGTCAGGCCGGTGTTGGCGGGCCGGTGTGTAATTCAGCTGGTTGTATTGCCTGATTTGGCAGCCGTCTTTTGCAACTGGTCGTAGGGATGTTGTCCGGTCAGCATTTCATAGCTGATGATCGCCAGTGAAAACAAATCTGAGCGGGTAGTTCCCGAATTGCCCAGCAGGTATTCCGGTGCGGTATAGCCTACCGCTCCGGGGATTGCGTCGGCAGCCGGGGATGGAGTTCATTGACGCCGGCAATCTGTACGCTGCCGTAATCAATGATTTTTACCTGACCATCCTGGTTGAGCATGATGTTTTCGGGCTTCAGGTCCTGATGAATAATGCCCTGCCTTTGCAGAGCGCGCAGTCCGGCGGCGGTTTGCCGTGATATTTTACGTACCTGATGTATGTCCGGTGTCGGGTGTTCGTTCATCCACTGGCGCAGGTTAATACCGTCTATGTACTCGCTGACCGCGTACATAAAGCGTTTATCGGCGCTGCTGAAGGTGCGCATCAGATGACAATGCTTCACGGTCTGGCCGGTCCATTCCTCACGGATAAAGGCTTGCAGATATGCCGGATCGTCAGAGAAGTTCAGTGAAGGGGCCTTGAGTGCGCAATAGTGGCCGTTACGCAGATCTTTAACTTTATATAAGTGACTGCGGGTGCCACTGAAAAGGGTATCGATAACCTGATAGTGGTCGATTGTCTGGCCGGTTTTCAGGACTGGCGGAACGGGTAGGTGCGCAAAGGCTTGTTGTGCCTCATGCTGATTCCGGTCCGGTAAATGATTAATGCTGATGATGAGCGCGGTCAGGTTATCCTGGCTACCGTTTTGCAGGGCCTGGCTGACCAGTTGCCGGGCGATATCTTCCAGCTTTGCAGCTGTCGGAGAAGTGATCTGATGTTCACGCCGGAGGGTGTCGAGTATGGCGCTGTTTTTCAGGTGTTCGTGTACGCCGTCGGTGGTCAGCAATATAAGATCACCGGCCTTTAACTGTTTGCTGGAAAAATCGACTTTCAGGTGTGGGTCAGCCCCAGGGCTCTGGCCAGATAGGTATGTTGCTGTTCGCAATGCTGATGATCTTCACTGAGCTGCTCCAGACGGCCGTTACGGATATGGCAGATACGGGAGTCGCCGATATGAAAGGTAAACAGGGTGGCTGATTTGATGATGGCGGCCGAGAAGGTTGTCAGCAGGCCGGTTTGTTCCGCAGCCTGCTGCCGGTGCAGCCAGCTGTTCAGTGCATTCAGTACCCGGGCGCTGGATTGCTTGACGCTCCAGCTGTCTGGGGTTGAAAAGTAGTCCTGCATGAAGCTGGTAACACTGGTCTGGCTGGCAATGGCTGCATCCGGGCAGCTGCTGACACCGTCGGCAATGGCGGCGGCCGCACCTTAAAAGGGCGGCTGGCGTTATCCGGGTACGCTGCCGCAAAAGCATCCTGATTAATGGGTTTTACCCCGGCACTGGAGTACCCGCCGAAACTCACTTGCAGTTCCCGGGTGCGGGGCTGCAGGCTGTCTGACAGGTTAACCGAAGCGTGCTCCTGAACCGGTTTGGCTGAGAGGTTGGCTGAATTCATAATATGTACCCTTCTGAGCAGCGTTTACCCGGCTATGGGTAAACGCCGTATCACTGGCCGGATTAAGTCACGCTGATCAGTTCAACGCTGCCGTTTTCATCCACTTCTGCCATATGGCCTTCGGGTTCCTTCAGGAACGTAAGGCAGATAAGGCCCATGATTGCGGTGGTGCTGATCACCATAAAAACACCTGATACTCAACCAGCGATAACACGGTGAGATAAAACACGGCACCGACGTTACCGTAGGCACCGGTCATGCCGGCAATCTGCCCGGTAAGACGTCGCTTAATCAGGGGCACCACGGCGAATACTGCACCTTCACCGGCCTGGACGAAGAACGAGCAGGCCATGGCGGTAATCACCGCCAGAACCAGTGGCCAGCTGCTGTCGATCAGTGCCATCAGGGCATAGCCTGCAGCCAGGCCAGCGGTAAGAATCAGCAGGGTTTTACGGCGACCAAAACGGTCACTGAGCCAGCCACCACCGGGGCGTGACATCAGATTCATGAAGGCGTAGGCAGATGCCAGCAGACCGGCAACGACCATATCCAGTGAGAATACATCCGCAAAAAACAGTGGCAGCATGGAAACCACCGCCAGTTCGGAACCGAAGGTGGCGAAGTACAGCACATTCAGAATGGCGACCTGCTTAAATTCATAGCGCTCATATTCCGGCACAGGCGCAGAGAATATATGCCGGTTAATGCGGTATGCGCTGTAGCAGTCGTAAATGAAAATGCCGGTCAGTAACAGGTAAATCACATAGCAAACCTGTTCACTGAGGAGGCCGACACCGGCAGGTGATAACTTCCAGCTGAGCAGTGCCAGAGCAGCATACATTGGCAGCTTCATGATGATCAGCAACCAGAAGTCTTTTACGCTGGAGACTTCCATACCGCCGATTTTTTGGGTTTGTAGTAGGTGGCGCCTTTGGGGGTGTTGGTGACATTCAGGTACCAGATCACACTGAAGCACAGGCTGATAAAACCACTGAGCAGCACTGCAATCCGCCAGCCTTCCAGGTTGGTAAATTCAATTAGCCCCAGCAGGATTGCCATACCCGGCAGCAGCATCGCGCCGGCAGCAGAACCGAAGTTGCCCCAGCCGCCGTAAATACCCTCAGCGGTGCCTAGTTCGTTAGCCGGGAACCATTCACTGACCATCCGGATGCCTACCACAAAACCGGCGCCGACAAAGCCCAGCAGAAAACGGGCAATGGCAGCGTCCATGAAGTCATCCGCCAGTGCGAACATGAAGCAGGGGATGCTGGCCAGTGCCAGAATGCAGGCATACACGTGACGGGGGCCGTATTTGTCGGTGAGCATGCCGACGATGACCCGGGCCGGGATAGTCAGGGCAACGTTGAGGATCAGCAGGGTTTTAATCTGTTCCCGGGTCAGGTTGAGCGATTCACCGATAACGCCCAGCAGGGGAGCGTGGTTAAACCAGACAAAGAAGGTGATAAAAAGCGATCCAGCTGAAGTGCAGGATCTTCATCTTCCCCTGCCAGGAAAAGAGGTTAAAGCGGGTGGTCGTGTCCATCGTTAGCTCCTTAAAATTAAAAGGCGCTTAAAAAGCTGTGGTTTAAACCAGCAGCTTTTAAGCGCCTTTGCCTGAAACTGTGAATGTAGGGTTGTGTGTGAATCCGGTGTCGTTTTCTGTGGTCAGTGCTCCAGAGCGGTGATCAGTTGTCTGGCCAGTTTTGCCAGGCTGATACTTTGCTGCATTGACATGTTGCGCATTGCAGTGAAGGCCTGTTGTTCGTCGCATTTGTGATGCTGCATGACCAGACCTTTCGCCTGTTCAATGAGCTTGCGCTCGTCCAGTGACCGCTCGGCCCGGGCCAGATCCTGTTGCAGGTGGCCGGTTGTTTCAAACCGCATACAGGCGATCCGGATAACAGATGCCAGCCGGTTGTATTGCAGGCCTTTTATAAGATACGCGCTGGCACCGGCCTGCAAAGCCTGTTCGGCAGTGTGCTGGTTGTCTGAATCGGTAAAGATGATCAGCGGCATCGGTTGCTGTTGCTGGAGGTGCTTTAACTGAATAAGCAGTTCCGGGCTGAGGGATGTTTGGCGGATACACAGGATATCTGTATGGCTGCGCTGAAAGTTCGCCGGTAAGGTTGAACCGCAGGTGTGGCTGACTTCATAACCCAGTCTGAACAGGGCGTCCTGCAGTGAGGCGTCGGAATCCAGTTGGTCATCTAACAGGTAGACTTGGGAATATAAAAGCGTCGGGTTCATCTGAATGGGGCTCTGCCAGTTGTAAGAATGCTGTTATCAGACTCATAAAGCAGAAAGCGTGCCAAACGGCTGGGTGAGTAACGCGGGATGGATTTTTAAATCTTAATAATCAAGGGGTTAAGATTGTTTTGATCATCAGCTTCCTTATTTATGAATGATGGCCAGTGTGCATATTCAGTGCGAAATTTTGGCGGTGCACAAATCTTGTGCTCAGGCTGACGGGGAAAGCAAAACCACCGCAGGGGCGGTGGTTTCAGTTCAGACGGGCTTTTCAGTAGAGCTTTTCAGTAGAGCTTTTCAGATGAGCTCTTTACTCGAGTTCTTTAGATGAGCTTACCAGTGGCCGGTATTTTCCATTGAGGCCCAGGGTTCAGCAGGTGCCAGAGATTCGCCCTTTGCAGCAGCTCGATGGAGATGTTATCCGGTGAGCGTACAAACGCCATGTGGCCGTCCCGTGGCGGACGGTTGATGGTGACGCCGGCATCCTGAAGTTTCTGGCACAGGGCATAGATATCATCCACTTCAAATGCCAGGTGGCCAAAGTTGCGGCCTTCATCATAGTCTTCCGGGTCCCAGTTGTAGGTTAGCTCCAGTAACGGGCTTTGGTGTTCCCGGGCATGGGCTTCGTAGTGAGGGTCGGCCAGGAAGCTCAGAGTAAAGCGGCCGCCTTCATATTCGTTGCGTTTGATTTCAACCAGTCCGAGAAGGTCACAGTAAAATTTCAGGGATGCGTCCAGGTCTTTTACCCGAACCATGGTGTGTAGGTAGCGCATGGTGGCCTCGTTGTTTTTATGGGCGTGATGAGAGTGGTGAATGTTCGCTGCGGCTTAAGCCGTCTCTTGTCATGTGCCTGATTCTACATAAGTTAACCGCAATAATGCAGTACCGGGCTGTTCAGAGTATCCACCAGAAGAATGCCACTGCTGAGGTGCCGGCTACCAGGCATAGCCCCAGTAAGTAGAGGAAGATAAAGAGGGTGTAGTAGCGGATTGCCAGATAACCTGCCGCGATAGCAAACCCTGCGCCAGCGACTGTTTGCAGCCAGCCGGGCCAGAATCCCGGATAGTTGTTCAGGGCAATATATGTGAGCCCGGCAAGCGCCAGAATCAGCAGCAGGTCGGTGATGGTGCGCAGCCAGGTTTGTTCAGGGAGTCCGGGGATACATGCGGATATAACGTTCGAGGGGATCGTCCCGGATAAATACGGGGTGTCCGGGGTGTTCTTCATCAAAGTGCAGCGTATAGCGCGGGTATTTCCCATTCATAAGCAGACCTTTTGTGTCACACATTTTTCAGTATAGAAGGGCTTTGCTCAGGTGTGGGAAAGCGAGGGTGTTTTTATGTGAAGCTTTTGTGACGCGCTTTTGTGACGGGCTTTTGTACGGAAACAAAAACGGCCGCGAATGGCGGCCGTTTTATGAGTGGCGGGGCGATTACGCCATGCCGATAATTTTGCGCAGTTCCAGCAGAACTGATTCGCCTTCTTCCAGTGGCAGGCCGTCTTCTGTCAGTTCGTTCAGGCGGGTAACGCCGTCAACACTGCCAAGGCTGGACAGGTATTCCAGAATTTCCAGTGGCTTAACTGCTTCCAGCAGGTCGATGTTGTTCCACAGGCTCAGGAAGGACATGATGCCGTATGCGCCCCAGTTGGAAACGTCGGCGATACACAGTTCATCAACGCGGGTAGAGGCTGATACGATATCCAGGTCTTTCAGGGCTTCGGTGATGTTACCCATGCCGATTTCGTTACCGCCGTCGCCGATGCCGATGGTCGGGCATTTAGCGTTATTGATGAAGGTGTCGAAACAGGCAGTACGCGGGCTGATGCTTTCGCCGCGCATGTTGTAGTAACCGCCGTCAGCCGCCTGGCCCGGACGTTCGATAGACAGAACCGCATCCGGGTTGTAGTGGTACAGGGCCTGGAAGGCTTCCAGTTTACGTTCCTGGTGTTCACCTACACGGATTTCATGCACGCGGAAATCTTTCATCAGGGCTTGTGAAACCGGTGGGCCACAAACGATCACAGGGGTGGCACCCAGGGTTTCCAGTGCGCGGTACAGGGCGATAGCGCCTACAGGGCCGTCGGTTTCAAACGTATCAACTACCGGGAAGCCGGTGCCGATCAGAACGTGACCTTTACATTTGTTGAGGATACGCGCTGCACGCAGGTAGTAACCGGTTTGCAGGGCAGGCTGCACGGTTTTCATACCGCGCAGGTTACGGGCAACCAGAGCATCTTCGATTTGCTGGCTCAGCGCCGCCTCATTCACTAAATTTTCCATAGGTCATCTCTCTTTTTGTCTGCTGTCGCGGATCGGGCCGGTGACTTAACACCGCTTTGGCTGATCCGTCCGGGCAGCACCAAAAGTTTATTAACAGCTGATTACAGCACGCCGTAACCGCATTTTTATATCAGTAAATCGTCAGTTGGCCGGTGGCTGGCTGCAGTTACTTGTCATGCTGCAATCAGCCGGGCCGGCACTGTTTTTCGCTTACAGAGCTTCTGGCTCGGTCCGTGCGAAGCGCGCCTGTTCCAGGCAGCGCAGGTTGTGTGCAGCGTCGATGCTGATCTCTTCAAAAGATACCGCAGAGCCTGGCAGTAGTTGGGTCAGGCGCGCGGTGTCCATGGCGATCATGGAGCCGATCTTCGGATAACCACCGATGGTCTGGCGGTCATTTAGCAGTACGATAGGCTGGCCGTCTGCCGGTACCTGAATGGCACCGTGGCAGATGCCTTCGGACAGGATACCGTCGATAGATGGCGTGATTTGTGGCCCTTCCAGACGGTAGCCCATGCGGTCAGCACGGTCAGTTACTTTATATTCGCTGCTGAAGAACAGGCGTTTCTGAACATCGCTGAAGGCGTCCTGCTGGTAACCGGTGATTACCCGCAGGGAAACCGCCGCGGTGTAATCCGGACGGAATGCTTCGGGCAGACGGTAAACCTGCTGGTCTGCTGCAGGCTCTGCAGGCAGGATGTCCCCTTGTTGCAGTTTTTCGCCGTTCAGTCCGCCGATCCCCTCACGGGTAACAGTGGCGGTGCTGGTGAAGCTCTTAGCAACAGTAAAGCCACCGCTGACTGCCAGGTAGGCACGGGCGCCGGCGCTGGAGAAGCCAATGTCGATACGGTCTCCGGCCTGAACTTTATGGGCACACCAGCCTTCCTGTTCGGTACCGTTGATTTTCAGCGGCATGGAGGCGCCGGTCAGGACGATATAGGTATCGCACTGGGCTTCCATTACCAGACCACCGATGCTGATTTCCAGCGCCGTAGCGTTGCTGTCGTTATTCAGCAGGCGGTTGGCCCAGGCAAAGGCATTGCTGTCCAGCGGGCCGCCGGTGGTCAGGCCGATACGGTGCTGACCGATACGGCCGGCATCCTGAATCAGGGTTAGCAGGCCTGGCTGTAATACTTTAAATCCGCTCATTACAGTTCGCCTCCCAGAGACAGAAATTCATCACGTTCGATTGGCTCAAAACGAATCCGGTCACCTACCTGCACTGGCATGCTTGGGGTAGCGTCCGGGTTAAACATGCGGGTAGGGCACAGGCCGATCAGGTTCCAGCCACCCGGAGAAACCGCCGGGTAAACCGCTGTCTGGCGGTCGGCAATGGCCACAGCACCGCGGGGTACTTTCTGACGCGGTGTGGAAAGGCGGGGCGCAGCAATGCGCTCGTCCACTTCGCCCAGATAAGCAAAGCCCGGCGCGAAGCCGATGGCATAAACCCGGTATTCCATTTCGCTGTGAATCTTAATGACTTCTTCCACGCTCAGGTTGGCGCGGGTGGCCAGATCTTCAAGGTCCGGGCCGGATTCGGTGCTGTAGTAAGCCGGCAGTTTAACTAAACGGCCTTCTGATGCTTCACCGGAGGCCTGATCGCTCAGTGCGGTGCGAATACGGCGGCGTACTTCCAGATGGTCACAGGCCAGCGGGTTAAAGATTACCAGCAGGGATGCATAGGAAGGCACCATATCAATCAGCACGTCGGCCAGCACGGTTTCCAGTGCGTCGACGGCCTGCTGAACTTTCGCGGATACCGCCGGATCGGTCTTTTCGCCGAAATACAGGATCAGGGCGTTTTCGCCGGCGATTTCGACTCTCGGAGTTTGATATTCAGTCTGGCTCATTGCTTGATCATCTCGCGGATTTCCTGAATGGCATTGACGCCGTCCATGTTGTCTCCGTGTACGCACAGGGTGTCAGCACGCAGGTTCAGAACATTGCCGCTTACCGTGGTAATGGTGCCCTGTTCTTTCAGTTGCTTCACCTGAGCCAGCATTTTGTCTTTGGTGTGTACTGCGCCCGGCTTGCTGCGGGCCAGCAGTTTGCCGTCGTCGTCGTAGCAACGGTCGGCAAAAATTTCGAACCACAGGGAGATACCAGCTGCATCCGCTTCCGCCTGAATGGTGTCGGCTTCCGGGGTGCTTTGCAGCATAAGTACCAGTGGGCGGTGGTAAGACGCGATGGCTTCCATGATGACCTGACGGACTTCAATGTTGGCCATCATGTCGTTGTACATAGCGCCGTGTGGCTTCACGTAGGCCAGTGTCAGGCCCAGGCTGGCAGCCATACCGTCGATGGCAGCGATCTGATACATCACCATAGCTTTCAGTTCAGCCGGGGATGCCTTGATGCTGCGGCGGCCGAAGCCCACCAGATCCGGGTAGCCCGGGTGCGCACCGATGGTGACATTGTTTTCTTTGGCCAGTTTCAGGGTTTTTCCAGCACCAGCGGATCGCCGGCGTGGAAACCACAGGCGATGTTGGCCTGATCGATATGCGGCATAACCGCTTCATCCAGACCCATTTTCCAGGAGCCGAAGCTTTCACCCAGGTCACAGTTCAGTTGTAACGTCATGATAATTTCTCCTGTGCGCCGGTTTACAGAACGGCCAGACGGCTGTTTGGCAGGTCAGTGATCAGCATGTGGCCCGGGCTGTGGGTAATGCAGAAGTCAGGCTTGGCCTGTTCGATGGCAACCTGTGGGGTTACACCGCATGCCCAGAATACCGGCAGTTCGCCTTCTTTAATGGTAACGGCGTCGCCGAAGTCCGGGTTGTTGATGTCGCTGATGCCGATCTGGGACGGATCGCCCAGGTGCAGCGGGGCACCGTGTACTGACGGGAAGCGGGTACAGATCTGAACCGCGCGGATTGCATCAGCCGCTTTCATCGGGCGCATGCTGACCACGGTAGTACCGCTGAAGCGGCCAGCGCTGCGGCATTCGATGTTGGTACGGTACATAGGGACGTTAACGCCTTCTGTAATGTTGCGTACTTCCAGGCCGTCAGCAATCAGGGCTTCTTCAAATGAGAAAGAGCAACCCAGTACGAAGGTCACCAGGTCATCGCGCCAGTAATCTTTACATCGGCGACTTCGGCGGTCATTACGCCGTTTTCATAAATGCGGTATTTCGGGATATCGGAGCGGATATCCAGATCTTCACCCAGGTCTGGCAGCATGAAAGCGCCAGGCTGGCCGGACATGCCAACGATCGGGCACGGCTTAGGGTTCAGCTGACAGAACTGCAGGAAGTCATTGGCCCATTCTTTTGGCATGATCGCCAGATTGCCCTGTACAAAACCCTGAGCGAAACCTGAAGTGTTACCGGTGAATTCACCGCTGCGGATTTGCTGGCGAATTGCCAGTGGCGTCATATCTGCGTTCATAATAAACCTTACTCTGAAACGGCTTGGCCGCTATTGTCTTTATTGTCATATACAGGCTGATTCTGAGCATAAAGTATATGCTCTGTGCTGAATGCAGCCAGCGGGCACTGGCCGACAGGACCAGCGGTGCTGTCGGCAGGGAAATTCTGTGCAGGGAGGGGTGGCTAGCAGGCGGTGGCCTGTTGTGTCAGCCACTGATCAACCGCCTGTTTGGTGCGGGCGAAGAATACGACCCGGGCAACGGTGCTCAGTGCGCCGTTATGATTGACATTACGGCGGTAAACCCACCAGCTGTCGCTGGCTTTTTCGACAACTTCATCAACGTGACGGATTTGCTGAAACTGGTGAAGAGGCATCGCTGTTCGCATGGTTGTTATTCTCGTATCAGGCTCGCGAAAAATTCTCAGACTGGCATTTTTACCTGTCACCCGGATGGCTGTCTAATGAATAATGATTGCTACATCTGATAATTTTTTTATCAGGATTTGCCGGTCTGTAACGATTGAGGCCCGCTTGGCTATGCGGGGCAGAAATGTGCTCCATTAGCAGTTTTTATGTCTCTGTGTTGACAATAATCTCTGTCGGGGTATTATACGCCCCGTCCTGAGGATGACCTGAAGGCAGCCGGTTATACGCTTATTTACAAGCACTTATAACTGAATGACTGAACGGAATTCCTACCTGCAGCGTCCCATTCGTCTAGTGGCCTAGGACACCGCCCTTTCACGGCGGTAACAGGGGTTCGAACCCCTATGGGACGCCACTTTCTCTTCCTGATGTTTCTGTTTTATTTTCCATATCTGATTTTTCTTACACTGGATTTGTACCCATTCCGGTGAGATTGCTATTTTTCTGCCATACTTTATTTCAAGATCAGGCTGCGGCATGTCTTTGTGATCCCGGTCAGCCTGGCGTTGTAAGCGAGATAAGGGGTGAGCACATGTTAACCGATTACCAGCCTCTGGATTTGGACCGCATTGCATTGCTGGCGACGACCCGGCCGGCTGTGATTGACCGGTATCTGCGGTTTAAGGTTCGTCAGATTATCAGCCAGGCAAAGCCTGAATCCCGCATCATGCTGGAGCGTTTGCAGTTCCGGATGGATGCTATCCGACGCCGTGCCAGTTCACCTCTGCACGCCTGTATTCAGATTTCGAAGTTTATGCATGAGCAGCTCTGGGAGCTGAATGACGTGCTGCGAAACGGAGTTGCGCTGTCGCATCCGAAAGGTGTGGCGAGTGTGGATGAGGATAAGCCCGCGCCTCCGGCTTCTGAGCTGCCCACACTTAAAGCAAAGGTGCTACCCTTTAAGCGTAAGCTCGATAAACATCTGCCGGCTAAGAATAAGCCGGGTAAGCATTAGGTTTTTCTTCGGAAGCCTGTTTGTCAGGTTTTCGGTGTAAAAGGCCGCGAGGCCAAAAACCGCAGTTGTCTCGGGGACGATTGCGGTTTTTCGTTTTCATTGTGTCTGACCTGAGTGGTCAGGCACTTTGCTGGTGGAGCGCCCCAGCAAAAAGCCACCTGTTCAGGTGGCTTTTTGTGGGCTCAGCGAAGGCTATTTTTGCAGCTGAGTTACCGCCTGGCGGGCGATGTCGTTCAGTTCTTCACCACCTTCGTTCAGATACTCATTGATCTGCTGCTTCATCGGGCGGGCCCAGAAGCGGGTGATGTGTGACGCCACAGCGTTAGCTGCATCGTCAGCGGTACCAACGTGAACGTTGTTGTCTGCAATTTGATTAACCATTTTAATCAGACTGCTCAGTGTTGCATTTCCCATGGATCTACTCCATTTATGCCCGGTCAGTACGCCTGACCGGTTCAGTTAATCTCTCGGTATGTCTGACCGGTTGTAAACAACGTGTTTACCCGGGCGGGCAAAACCAATCAGGTTAAGGCCTGACTGTTTGGCCAGATCCAGTGCCAGACCGGTGGGGGCAGAGACTGCCACCAGGGTCGGTACGCCACAGCTACTGGCTTTATGAACCATTTCGTAGCTGGCGCGGCTGGATACCAGGGTAAAACCGGTGGTCAGATCGACCTTGTCACGTTTCAGTGCGCCGAGCAGTTTGTCCAGCGCGTTATGACGACCCACGTCTTCGCGAATCACCTCAATGTCACCATTCAGGTTGCACCAGGCGGCACCGTGAAATGCACCGGTCAGTGACTGCAGCGGCTGGCGCTGAGTCAGCTGAGAGATGGCGGTTTCAACGGCTGTCGCGCTGATCAGTTCAGTCTTAGTGACTTTACGGATCGGGCGAATGGCCTGTTGCAGTGACTCTGCACCGCACAGGCCACAACCGGTGCGGCCTGTCAGATTACGGCGACGCTGTTTCAGCAGGGCAGCACGCTGGCTGCTGATTGCAACCTGGACTTCGATACCGGCGGTCAGACTGGCTGTCGGACGGATCACTTCGATGCCATAGATCTCATCGCTGTGCTCGACAATGCCTTCGCTCAGGCTGAAGCCTGTGGCGAAGTCTTCCAGATCGTTGGGGCTGGCCATCATCACGGCATGGGATATGCCGTTAAAGATCATGGCAACAGGCACCTCTTCAGCGATCTGATCTTCGGTGTCGGTTATCTGGTCCAGTTGCCGCCGGGTGACTTCAGCCCCCGGTGGCAATGTTGCAGTTCGGCGGCGAGCACTGGCTCGCCGGCGTCCTGCCTGAAACGTGGTTGGGTCATCAATGTCCTCGTGACGTCTGTTACTGGCTAACGCTTTCACGACCCTGCTTCAGGAAGTCCTGCTGCTGGTCGTCAAAGTTCTGGTAGTTTTGCTGCCAGCTGGATGGTGAATTCACTTTCACAACCTGTACCGCAGTCACCTTGTACTCAGGGCAGTTTGTCGCCCAGTCAGAGTTGTCGGTGGTTACTACGTTGGCACCGCTGCCAGGGTGGTGGAAGGTGGTGTAAACCACGCCAGGCTGCACCTTATCAGTAATGCGTGCACGCATTACGGTGTCGCCGGCACGGCTGCTGATACCAACCCAGTCACCATCACTGATGCCGCGCATTTCCGCATCGGAGATGTGCAGATCCAGTACGTCCTCATCGTGCCATGCCTGGTTAGGCGTACGGCGGGTCTGAGCACCTACGTTGTATTGCGACAGGATACGGCCAGTGGTCAGCAGTAACGGGAACTTACGGGTAGAGCGTTCTTCGGTTGCCACGTATTCAGTGATCGCGAAGTTACCCAGGCCGATAGGGAAGTTCTCAATGTGCATGGTAGGCGTACCTTCCGGTGCAGCATCGTTACAAGGCCACTGAATGCTGCCCAGCTCTTCCAGACGGTCATAGCTGACGCCCTTGAAGGTTGGAGCCAGAGTCGCAATCTCATCCATGATTTCGGATGGGTGGCTGTAGTTCATTTCATAACCCAGTGCGTTGGACAGGGCCATGGTTACTTCCCAGTCTGCCATGCCGGACAGAGGCGGCATTACCTGACGAACACGGTTGATACGGCGTTCGGCGTTGGTGAAGGTACCGTCTTTCTCAAGGAAAGAAGCACCCGGCAGGAATACGTGCGCGTACTTAGCTGTTTCGTTCAGGAAGATGTCCTGGACGATCAGGCAGTCCAGAGAACGCAGTGCCTGGTCAACGTGGTTGGTGTTCGGGTCAGACTGTGCAATGTCCTCGCCCTGGCAGTACATGCCACGGAAGGTACCGTCGATTGCAGAGTTGAACATGTTCGGAATACGCAGACCCGGTTCGTTGTCCAGTGTTACGCCCCAGCTTGCTTCGAAGCGGCCACGGATCGCGTCGTCGGCAACGTGCTGGTAGCCTGGCAGTTCGTGCGGGAAAGAACCCATGTCACAGGAGCCCTGTACGTTGTTCTGACCACGCAGCGGGTTAACACCTACACCTTCACGGCCGATGTTACCGGTCGCCAGCGCCAGGTTAGCAATACCCATTACCATGCTGGAACCCTGGCTGTGCTCGGTTACACCCAGACCGTAGAAGATAGCGGCGTTAGGTGCAGCGGCAAACAGACGGGCAGCGCTGCGGATTTCAGCGGCAGGAATGCCGGTGATGTCTTCAGTCTGTTCCGGTGCATGACGTTCTTCGGAGATGAACTCGCGCCATTTGTTGTAAGCAGTGTTGTCACAACGGTTAGCGATGAATTCTTTGTCTTCCAGACCTTCAGTGATAACCACGTGAGCCATTGCGTTGATGAATGCAACGTTGGTACCCGGACGCAGTTTCAGGTGGTGATCGGCAATAATGTGCGGGCTCTTAACCAGCTCAGTGGTGCGCGGATCGGCGATGATCAGACCACAGCCTTCACGTACACGGCGCTTCAGGCGGGAACCGAATACCGGGTGAGCAGCAGTCGGGTTCGCACCGATTACCATCACCATGTCAGCTTTCATTACAGAGTCGAAAGTCTGAGTACCGGCAGACTCACCCAGGGTAGTCTTCAGACCGTAACCGGTCGGAGAGTGACATACACGGGCACAGGTATCGGTGTTGTTGTTACCGAAGGCTGCACGGATCAGTTTCTGAACCAGGTAGGTTTCTTCGTTAGTACAGCGAGAAGATGTGATACCGCCGACAGATTCACGGCCGTATTTCGCCTGAATGTCTTTGATGCGGCCGGCAGCGAAGCTGAAGGCTTCTTCCCAGCTTACTTTCTTCCATGGCTGGTCAATGGAGTCACGGATCATCGGCTCGGTAACACGGTCGTCGTGAGTTGCGTAACCGAATGCGAAACGGCCTTTAACACAGGAGTGGCCACGGTTCGCTTCACCGTCTTTGAACGGCACCATGCGGATAACTTCGTTACCCTTCATTTCTGCCTTGAAGGCACAGCCAACACCACAGTATGCACAGGTGGTAACAACGCTGTGTTCTGGCTGACCGCGTTCGATAACGCTGTTTTCCATCAGAGTGGAAGTCGGGCAGGCCTGTACACAGGCACCGCAGGATACACAGTCAGATGCCAGGAAGCCGTCGTCCTGACCGGCAGCAACCTTGGAGTCGAAACCACGGCCGTCGATGGTCAGTGCAAAAGTACCCTGAACTTCTTCACAGGCACGTACACAGCGGGAACAAACGATACATTTGCTCGGATCGAAGGTGAAGTACGGGTTAGACTCGTCTTTCTTCGCATCCAGGTGGTTGTTGCCTTCGAAGCCGTAACGTACTTCACGCAGGCCAACCGCACCGGCAACGTCCTGCAGTTCGCAGTTGCCGTTACTTGACAGGTCAGACAGTCCAGCGGGTGATCGGAGATGTACAGCTCCATGATGTTGCGGCGCAGTTTCGCCAGCTTGTTGTTCTGCGTAGTAACAGACATGCCGTTTTCGGCAGGTGTGGTACAGGAAGCAGGGTGCCGCGGCGACCTTCAATTTCCACTGCGCAGATACGGCAAGAGCCGAATGCTTCCAGGTTATCGCTGGCACACAGTTTAGGAATGTTGATGTTCGCTTCAGCAGCGCGCGCAGTACGGACGTACCTTCCGGTACGGTTACTTCCACACCGTCGATGTTCAGTGTCACCAGGTTCTCGGAAACACGGGCCGGCGTACCGTAATCTTTATTAGGATCAAAATGTTGCAGCATGATCGGACTCCTTAAGACGCCATGTCTTCGGTGACGGGTTTATGCAGGTCTTCTGGGAAGTGATTGATAACGCTCTTCACAGGGAACGGAGTCATACCGCCCATTGCACACAGGGAGCCGTCAATCATGGTATCGCAGAGATCATTTAATAATTCTAGGTTATCTTCGCGGTTTTCGTCATTGACAATGCGGTCAATCACTTCTACGCCGCGGGTAGAACCGATCCGGCAAGGGGTACACTTACCGCAGGATTCAACCACACAGAATTCCATCGCAAAGCGGGCTTGCTGAGACATATCGACAGTATCGTCGAATGCAACCACGCCACCGTGGCCCAGTACAGCGCTTACTGCTGCGAAAGATTCATAGTCCAGCGGGGTGTCCCACTGGCTTTCCGGCAGGTATGCACCCAGAGGTCCACCTACCTGAACAGCACGCATCGGACGGCCGGAGAAGGTACCGCCACCGAAGTCTTCCAGCAGTTCACGCAGAGTCAGACCAAAAGCCAGTTCTACCAGACCGCCGCGCTTGATGTTGCCGGCCAGCTGGAATGGCAGGGTACCCAGAGAACGGCCCATGCCGTAATCCGCGTAAGCCTTGGCGCCTTCAGCCAGAATGTAAGGAACCGCTGCCAGAGACAGCACGTTGTTAACGATAGTTGGCTGGCCGAACAGACCAACGATAGCTGGCAGTGGTGGTTTGGCACGGACCAGACCGCGCTTACCTTCCAGGCTTTCCAGCAGGGATGTTTCTTCACCACAGATGTAAGCCCCGGCACCCAGACGCACTTCCAGATGGAAGGTCTTGCCGCTGCCCTGAATGTTTTCACCCAGCAGGTTGGCAGCTTCTGCCTTCGCCAGTGCTTCGTTCAGGATCTGGTGAGCAATCGGGTATTCAGAACGCAGGTAGATGTAGCCCTGAGTCGCACCAACCGCCAGACCGGCGATGGTCATACCTTCGATCAGCATGAATGGGTCAGCTTCCATGACCATACGGTCAGCGAAGGTACCGGAGTCACCTTCGTCGGCGTTACAAACGATGTATTTCTGCGCAGCATCACCCGGTGCAACCGCATCGTGTACAGTCTGCCACTTGATGCCGGTAGGGAAGGCAGCACCACCACGGCCACGCAGGCCGGAGTTTTTAACTTCATCAACGATGGCCTGACCGGACATTTCCAGTGCTTTTTCAGGCCTTTGAAGCCGTCGTGCGCTTGATAATCTTCCAGGCTGACAGGATCAGTGATACCGGCGCGGGCAAACGTCAGACGCTGCTGCTTTTTCAGGTAAGGGATTTCTTCGGTCAGACCCTGGCACAGTGGGTGGCTCAGGCCGCCGTTTACGAAATCTGCATCGAACAGGCTGTCGATGTCTTTTGCTTCAACCGGGCCATAAGCAACACGGCCGTTAGCGGTTTCAACCTCAACCAGAGGTTCCAGCCAGAACATGCCGCGGGAGCTGTTGCGGACGATCTCGATGTCTGCACCACGGTTCTTGGCTTCAACGGCCATTTCTGCTGCCAGACGCTCGGCACCCATTGCCAGTGCGGTGGTATCCCGTGGGATATAAACCTTAACCATTACTTCACCTCCAGCGCTTGGGTGGACAGCTGATCAACCAGTTGGTCGAACTTGCTTGGGGTAACACGGCCAACAACATCGTCGTTTACCTGAATAGAAGGTGCGCAGGCACAGTTGCCCAGGCAGTAAACCGGTTCCAGAGACACCTGCTGGTCAGCGCTGGTCTGGTGGAAGCCGATACCCAGCTTTTCTTTCACGTGTGCTTCCAGCTGGCGTGAGCCCATAGACTGGCAGGCTTCAGCGCGGCATACCTGAATGGTGTGCTTGCCCGGTGGGGTAGTACGGAAGTGATGGTAGAAAGTGATCACACCGTGGACTTCAGCACGGGACTGAGCCAGACCATCAGCAATAATGCTTACGGCGTCGGCATGGATGTAGCCCTGGGCGTCCTGGATGGCGTGCAAGATCGGCAACATAGCGCCGGGAAGATCTTTCATCTCCTCGACAATGTCACAGACTTGCTGGCGACTCTGCTCGTTGAATGCAGTCATTTTTGCTCACCTGCTATAAGTGTCTCAGCTGTTTTCTGGTTAACCGGCTTATTAACCTGCCGGCTTAATCAAAAATTCAGTACTGAGCAGCTCTTGTTGAATTATTTAACCGGAATAAACCGCGTATCGAAGGTCAACGGGTTTGAGAAAATCACCCTTTGCCTGCAATTAGCAGTAAAATTCACAGCCTGTTTATCTGAGTGCGACATTGCTATTCGTAAAGTGACATTACAAATGCAAACGACTCTTATTTATAATTTATATATGAACCCATTTTCATATTTGGCTAAAATGAGTACAGAATTATCCCTTTTAGATGCCCATAAGGTAGCATTGGGCCTAAAATTTGAAAATATGAATAATTATGCATATTAAAAGAATACAGGTGGTTCCGGGGTGGTCTTTCCGGGACGAAAGCGGCAATGAACTTAACCCGCAGCTGTTCAGTTTACTGGCGGCGATCCATGAGCATGGCAAGCTGACAGCAGCCACAAAAAGTGTAGGGATATCATACCGTCACGGCTGGAACCTGCTGAATACATGGGCGGCTTTTTCGGGGTACCACTGGTCAGCATGCAGAAAGGTAAGGGGCAACCCTGACCCCGCTGGGGATAAGTTGCTCTGGGCCAAGCAACGGGTGGTAGCCCGGCTTGAGCCGCAATTAGATAGCCTGACGTCGCAACTGAATCTGAAATTCACCGTGCCCTGGAAGGGGTCAGCCCGTTATTGCGGGTACATGCCAGTTATGGCTATGCGGTGGCGTTGTTACCGGAGCATGCCAGCGAGATTCAGCTGGATCTGCAGTACAAGAGCGGTGAAGAAGCGCTGGCTGCCCTTAATCGGGGTGTCTGCGACATTGCTGGTTTCCATGTACCGATTGAAGGCATGAGCCAGGCGCAGATTAAGAAGTACGGTCACTATCTTAAGCCCCGCGTACATAAGGTGATTCAGTTTATTACCCGCCGGCAGGGCTTAATCGTTAAGCGGGATAACCCCTGTGAGATTCAGGGGCTGAGTGACCTGTTACGGGATGACGTGCGCTTTATAAACCGGCAGGAAGATTCCGGTACCCGAACACTGCTTGACGAACTGCTGCGCCGGGAGAAGATTAACCCGGCAAAGGTATCCGGCTATGACGATGAGGAATTTACGCACTCAGCGGTAGCAGCCTATGTTGCTGCGGGCATGGCGGATGTGGGGATCGGTGTTGAAGCAGCAGCCCGGCAGTTTAATCTTGATTTTATACCGTTATCTTATGAGCGATACCTGTTTGTGTGCCACCACCGCAGTTTGCAGCAGGAAGCGGTGATCAGGTTCCTGGAGATGATCCGCACCAGCCAGTTCTATCAGGCGGTCCGCGAGCTGCCGGGATACAGTCCGGATCTGTGCGGGGATGTCGTCGGGGTGGAAGAAGCGCTGAATCAGTCTTCCCGGTAAGCGTGTTTAAGCGCGTTTGGTAAAGGACGTATAAGAAAGGAAGGGTGAGTGGAAGGTTTAGCGTATTACCAGTATGCACTGATCGGGTTGATTTTTATCTGAGCGGGTTTGTCCGCAGCGGGCTGGGGTTTGGTGGCGCGGTACTGTCGTTACCTTTTACTGCTGATTAAGGATGATCCACTGATTTTCCTGCCGATCATCGGTGTGCACCTGCTGTTCTTTTCAGTGCTGATTACCTGGAAGAGTAATAAGAGTCAGCCGCAGAGTGCCGGTTTCTTTGAGTCATCGTCCATCGACTGGCCGTACCTGAAGTACAGCCTGAAGGTGATGATGATCCCGAAGCTGATCGGGGTATTCGGCCTGCTGACTTTGCCAGCCACTCTGATGAGCAGCATCATTTATGTGATCGTGATTGCCTATGCGATCTCTTATGTACTGAATAAGCCGCTGAAGAGTAACAGTAAAACACTGGATACGGTGTTTCTGATTCTGGGGGCTATATCAGCGGTACGTCGTTAATCGGTGCGCCGCTGATCGTCGCAGTATTTGTCTCCAATGTAGCCAAGCATAAGCTGCGGGATACCCTGTTTATCCTCTGGGCGATTCTGGTGCTGATCAAGCTGGCGTCTTTTGTCATAGCAGGAGTGGATTTACAGCTGATTCATCACCTGTGGCTGTTGCCGCTGGGGTATATCGGCCATGTGATCGGTGAAAAAGCGCACCAGAAAATGCTGGCGGCGGAAACTCCGGTGTTTTTCCGGGTGCTGGGTAGCGTGCTGATTGTGGTCAGTATGATGGGGCTGGTGAAGGCGGTTATTTAACTGATTGCAAAGCCACCGGAAACGGTGGCTTTTGCTATGTTGGCTCAGTTTGAATTCACGGATCTGTATCTGCGCAGGTATTCAAACTTCAAAGGTAACCATATATAAACGGACTTTATTCGGTCCGTTTCTTAAACCGCTCGGTCAGATCGAACATGTTCTCCAGCTCCCGCATCCGCTCGGAGGTCTGGCTCCAGAGTTTCTCTTCCAGCGCCACCACCAGGGCTTCAGCAAAGAACAGGGTAACCACCCCTGAGTCCCAGCCGGATTTGCCTTCGATTCGGATCGGCAGTGTGTGGTCGGCGTATCCGGCCACCGGCGACAGCCACTGATCCGTAAACAGAATTATTTTTGCGCCGCGGGCGTTGGCCAGCCGGCTGGTAGTAATCAGGTCCTGCTCGTAACGGCGTACATCAAATACGATGAGTACATCGTCTTGTTTAATTTTCAGCAGATGGTGGGGCCACAGGGCAACCGCTTCCGGAAAGATGTGAACATTTTCACGGATCACTTCCAGATGGGTGTTCAGATAGCGGGCAAAGGCGCTGGTGATCCGGCCGCCGACAATGTGCAGGGCGCGTTCCTGTTTGGCCAGCAGGTCCACAATGGCATCGAACTGTTCATGGCTGATCTGATTCAGACTATGGCGCAGGTTGGTGGTAACGGTTTCCGCAACCTTGTTCAGCACGTGGCTTTCCGGGGCATCAGCGGCCCACTGATCATGTTTGGTAATCGGGTCGGAGAGGGTTTGCTGCAGTTCGTCTTTCAGTTCTTTCTGGAAGGTGGTGAAACTGAGTAGCCGATTTTTTCAGGGTCCGCATTACTGTGGGGGTAGACACCCCGCAGCTTTCCGACAGTTCTGTAATAGAGACCATGCCTGACATGGGGTAGTTGGCCAGCAGGTGATTGACGATTTTCATTTCCGCCGGGCTGAACTGATTGAGCTGCGAGCGGATCAGTTCGGCAATCGTGTGACTGTTGTCCGGGGTTACAGGGCTGTCATTCATGGGCGGCATACTCGTGGTCAGGTGGCGGTCGGGCGCTATTCTACAACGTTTTGCTGCAATTATTCGCAAGTCTCTCTGGTACTTTGTCTGGTACTGCCGTCGGATTCGGCGGCGGTATGAATCTGTCCCCTTGACGGTTGCACGGTAACAATCTTTACATGTAATTTACCTTACATAAAAAATTGACAAGTAAAATATGTAATGTATAAATGTTTACATCCTGCCGGCTTACTGCTCAGGTTGGATGTAAGTTGGATAAGATTCGTGACGTTCGTAATACAAAAATAATCTTGCTGATACAGCAGAGGACAGATAATGAATAAGAATAAACGCGAGTTTATAAAGAAGGCGGTCGTTGGTGGTGCAGCGACAGCTGCTGCTGCGGTAAGTGCACCGTATGTACAGGCCAAATCTGCGCCGATTAAGTGGCGTTTACAGACCTATGCCGGTGCCGCTCTGGGTGCACATGTCATCAAGCCTGCCGTTGATGCGTTCAACAAGGCTGCCAACGGTGAGATGGAAATCGAGCTGTACTATGCCGACCAGCTGGTGCCTACCCCTGAACTGTTCCGTGCCCTGCAAAAGGCACCATCGATGCAGTGCAGAGTGATGACGATTCCATGGGGGCGCCGGTGGATATTTCCGTATTCGGCGGTTACTTCCCGTTTGCGACCCGTTACAGCCTGGATGTACCGGTACTGTTCGAACAGTACGGTCTGAAGGAGATCTGGCAGGAAGCGTACGACGAAGTTGGCGTGAAATGGCTGAGCGCCGGTGCCTGGGATCCATGTCACTTCGCGACTAAAGAACCGATCCGCAGCCTGGAAGATCTGAAAGGTAAGCGGGTATTCACTTTCCCGACCGCGGGCCGTTTCCTGAACCGCTTCGGTGTGATTCCGGTCACCCTGCCGTTTGAAGATGTGGAAGTTGCTCTGCAGACCGGCGAGCTGGACGGCGTAGCCTGGTCCGGTATTACCGAGGATTACACCTCTGGCTGGGCGGAAGGTACCGGTTACTTCCTGACCAACAACATTTCCGGCGCGTGGGCCGGATCTTTCTATGCCAACTCTGATTCCTGGGCGAAAGTACCGGATCACCTGAAAGAGCTTTGGCAGCTGTGTATGGACAGCTCTCACTACTACCGCCAGTACTGGTACTGGGGCGGTGAAGCACAACTGCGTGTTGAAGGCACCAAGATGGAGCTTACGTCTATTCCGGATGAAGAATGGGCCATCGTTGAAGCTGAAGGTAAGAAGTACTGGGACGAAGTTGCTGGCAGAAGCGAGCGTACCAAGAAGGTCGTGGACATCTTCCGCAAGTACAACGAGACCATGGAAAAGCCGGTCGTCCTTACCGTTACAGCTAATACTTAGCGACGGTAATCTCAGTCCCCTCCCATTTCCATGCCCGGAGGGCTTTTCAGTTTTCTATCTGGGTACGTGATTGTGTATAACGCGATTCAGGCCTACATACGGTTCATCTATAAGTTCAACCGTACGGTGGGCATCTTTGCCATGTACTTGGTACTGGTGATGATGGCGATTTTGCTGTTCTCATCCATCTCCAAGGGAATCGGATCACCGCAGATCTGGGTGATCGAAACAGCGCAGTTCACCATGGCTGCTTATTATCTTCTGGGCGGCGGCTATTCCATGCAGATGGATGCCCACGTTCGCATGGATGTTTTCTACGGTACCTGGTCGCCCCGCCGGCAGGCCATTACCGATGCACTGACAGTGATCTGTCTGATTACCTATCTGATTATGCTGCTCTACGGCGGAATCTCCAGCAGCATGTATGCCCTTGAATACGGGCAGAAGAACTATTCCTCCTGGGCGCCACCACTGGCCCCGATCAAGCTGATCATGACCGGCGGTATCCTGCTGATGCTGTTACAGGTCCTGGCAACCTTTGCACAGAATGTCGCTGATGCGCTGGGCAAGCCGTTTGATATTGAGCAACACCCGGAGGAAACCTCAGTATGAGTTATGAAATGATTGCCCTGCTGATGTTCTCCACCCTGATGCTGATGCTGTTAACCGGCCAGCGGGTGTTTGGAGCTGTAGGGTTTGTGGCGGTGGTTGCCGCATTAGGCCTGTGGGGCGACGGTGGTTCAGAAATGGCGTTTGCCGCCAGCATGAAGCTGATGAACTGGTATCCGCTGCTGACCCTGCCACTGTTTGTGTTTATGGGCTATATGCTGTCGGAATCCGGGATCGCCGGCGACCTGTACAGAATGTTACATGTCTGGATGGGCTCCTGAAAGGCGGTCTGGGTATCGGCACCATTTTGCTGATGGTGGCAATCTCTGCCATGAACGGCCTGAGTGTGGCCGGGATGGCGATTGGTACCAGTATCGCCCTGCCGGAAATGCTCAAGCGCGGTTATGACAAGCGCATGGTAACCGGTGTGATCCAGGCGGGCAGCTCGCTGGGGATTCTGGTACCGCCAAGTATCGTACTGGTGTTGTACGGCATGATTGCCCGTCAGCCGGTGAGCCAGCTGTGGCTGGCGGGTGTGATTCCGGGCCTGATTCTGGCGACCATGTTCATTGCCTACATTGTGATTCGCTGCAAAATTCAGCCAGAACTGGGGCCACCGTTACCGAAAGAAGAACGGGACCAGTACAGCACCAAAGAAAAGTACTTTTTGCTGGGGGCAGGATTCCTGCCGCTGCTGGTGATCTTTCAGTGATCGGTTTATTCCTGATGGGGTACACCAGCCTGGTGGAATGTTCAGCTGTCGGTGCAACTGTCGCTATGCTGGCGGCACTGGCGAAGGGGCGTCTGACCTTCCGGCTGATCCATACCACGCTGCGTAAAACTCTGGGTGTGAGCTGCATGTTTATGTGGATCATCATGGCGGCACTGTGTTTCGGTGCGGTGTTTGATGGCCTGGGGGCGGTTAAAGCCATTGAAGCGTTGTTCCTGGAAGAGTGGGGTCTGACCCCGTGGCAGGTGCTGCTGATGATGCAACTGTCGTACATTATTATGGGTATGTTCCTGGATGATACGGCGATGCTGGTAATCGTTGCGCCGCTGTATATCCCGCTGATCATTGCGCTGGAATTTAACCCGATCTGGTACGGTGTGCTTTATACCGTTACCTGCCAGATCGCTTACATGACACCACCGTTCGGCTATAACCTGTTCCTGATGAAGGCCATGGCACCGAAAGAAGTGGGGCTGGTGGATATTTATAAATCGATCACGCCGTTTGTTGCGATCATGGTGCTGGCGCTGTTAGTGCTGATGGCCTTCCCACAGCTGACTCTGTGGCTGCCGGAAATGATCTTCGGTGCGAAATAATGACGACGGAACGACAGGAGATTTAACACTGTGGTGATGCAAGGTTTAGAACAATCGCCGGCAGATCTGGTTAACCCTTATGGCCGTTCTGATGTGTTGCTGGTGTGTGAACACGCCAGCAATTATATCCCGGACAGTTTTGCTAACCTGGGGTTAAGTGAACAGGAACGTCTCAGCCATATTGGCTGGGACATCGGTGCCGCGGATCTGGCGCGTAAACTCAGTGAGGCACTGGATGCCAGTCTTATCCTGCAGCATTATTCACGTTTGCTGTATGACTGTAACCGGCCTCCCAGTGAGCCAAGTGCGGTGCCGCCGCTGAGTGAAGTGACGGAAATACCGGGCAATAAAGATCTGACACCGGAGCAGCGGGATTACCGTGTGCAGGGCATTTATGAACCGTTTCATAATGCCATCGCAGCGCAGATTGCTGAACGTAAGGCGGCAGGTCGCAACACCGTACTGGTGACCATTCACAGTTTTACACCGGTGTTTATGGGCCAGCCCCGGGCGGTGCAGCTCGGCGTGATCTGCCATGAAGATAACGCCTTTGCCGGCGACTTTCTGCGGGTAGCACAGAAATATTCAGAGCTGAATAACAGTGGCTTTGATATCCGGATGAATGAGCCTTACGGCCCCTCTGACCCGGTGCTGCATATGGTCACCCGGCACGGGGATGACCAGCAACTGCCGAATGTCATGCTGGAAGTACGCAATGATCTGGTGAGCGCTGAAGAAGGGCAGGACACCTGGGCGGCGCTGATTGCCGCCACCCTGACGACGCTGACGAATACAAGCGCTGAATAAAAGCTCTGATCAACCAGGGCGCATACGAATAAGAATTAAGCTGTGTAATAACACGGCCGGATAAAAGAGGATTAACCATGAGCGGTATGCTGACGCTGGAACAATTAAAACAAGAATTTGCGGCAGGAAGCATCGACACTGTGCTGGCCTGTCAGATCGACATGCAGGGGCGTCTGATGGGGAAACGCTTCCATGCGGATTACTTCATTAATCACGCGGTGGAAGAAACCCATTCCTGTAACTACCTGCTGGCCACCGATCTGGAAATGGAAACGGTTGAAGGCTATAAGTCCACCAGTTGGGAAGCCGGTTACGGTGACTACATCATGAAGCCGGACATGAGTACTCTGCGCCGGGTGCCGTGGCTGGAAGGCACTGCACTGGTGCTGTGTGATGTATTGGACCATCACCATAATCCGGTACCGCACTCACCACGGGCTATTCTGCGCAAGCAGATCGACCGTCTGGCGGCCATGGGCATTGAGCCGATGATGGCCACTGAGCTGGAATTCTTCCTGTTCGACCAGAGCTATTCTGATGCCTGCAAAGCCGGTTACCGGGATATGCAGCTGGCCAGCGCCTATAACGAGGACTACCACATCTTCCAGACTACCAAGGAAGAAGAAGTGATCCGCGCCATGCGTAACGGTGTATACGGTGCCGGCATTGCGGTGGAATGTTCCAAAGGTGAAGCCTCTGCCGGTCAGGAAGAACTGAACATTAAATACGACAAAGCCCTGGTGACGGCTGATCAGCACTCCATCGTGAAGAACGCCTGTAAAGAAATTGCCTGGCAGCACGGTAAGGCAGTGACCTTCATGGCGAAATGGCATAACGAGGCGGCGGGCAGCTCTTCCCACGTGCATCAGTCACTGTGGAGCACCGACGGACAGCCACTGTTCCTGGATGAAAGCCGTCCTCACGGTATGTCTGAAGTGATGTGCCACTATCTGGCGGGGCTGCTGGCCTACGCGGACGATGTGACCTGCCTGCTGGCGCCTTATGTGAACTCTTACAAGCGATTCCAGGAAGGTACCTTTGCGCCAACCAAAGCGGTTTGGAGCCTGGATAACCGCACAGCCGGTTTCCGCCTGTGCGGCGAAGGCACGAAAGCCATCCGCATTGAATGCCGGATTGGCGGCGCAGACCTGAACCCGTATCTGGCACTGGCCGGACAGCTGGCAGCCGGTATTGCCGGTATGGAACAAAAGCTTGAGTTGGAACCGGAATTTGTCGGTGATGCCTACGCCGGTGAAAACGCCCGTGAAGTACCGAAAACCCTGCGGGCTGCGGCTGAGAAAATGAACGAATCCACCATGCTGCGTGAAGCCTTCGGTGATGAGGTGATTGATCACTATGTACACGCGGCTCGCTGGGAGCAGAAAGAACATGATAAGCGCGTGACCGACTGGGAAGTTGCCCGCGGATTTGAACGGGCATAACGCGTTACCGGGTCGTTGTCGCTGCAGCCTGCTCAGAACATTGTCTGAATGAATATCTCTTTAGAATTCATTCAGCCTGTGCTTAGGGAGCAACAGAATGGTTATGCAGGTTGTGGCGGCACTTACATATGAAAGCTGAAAGCACGCTCTGCCCGTATCCGGCGGAGCAAAATATCTGAGTAAATGATGATGAGTACAATCCAGAGTATTTCACCGGTTGATGGCAGTGTTTACGCTGAACGCCCGGTGGCTGATGCGGAGCAGGTAACGGCCCTGTTCGCCCGCAGTAAATTAGCTCAGCATGCCTGGGCGCAGTTAAGTGTGGCGGAACGTTGTACCTACTGCACCGCGGCCGTGGATGCCATGGTGGCCATGACCGACCGGATCGCTGAAGAGCTGGTCTGGCAGATGGGGAGACCAATTAGCCAGGGTGCAGGAGAAGTACGCGGTCTGGAAGAACGGGCCCGTTATATGATCTCTGTGGCGGAGGAATCTCTCTGCCCGGTTGATCCCGGTGAAAAGCCAGGCTTTGCCCGTAAGATCAGCAAGGAGCCGCTGGGTGTGATCATGACCATTGCCCCGTGGAACTTCCGTTTATGACCGCACTGAACTCAGTGATTCCTGCATTGTTGGCGGGTAATGCCGTGGTGCTGAAACATGCCGCAAATACCTTGCTGGTGGCCGAGCGTATTCAGGATGCCTTTGATCAGGCCGGGCTGCCGGAAGGCGTGTTCCAGCATATCGTGCTGGATCATGACGCCACCAGTGAACTGATTGGCTCGGGCAATGTAGACATGGTGTGCTTCACCGGATCTGTCGGTGGCGGTAAGGCGATGGAGAAGGCAGCTGCAGGACAGTTTATCCCGCTGGGTCTGGAGCTGGGCGGTAAAGACCCTGCCTATGTTCGGGCGGATGCTAACCTGCCGTATACCATTGAAAATCTGGCAGATGGCGCGTTCTTTAACAGTGGCCAGTCCTGTTGCAGTATCGAACGGATTTACGTGCACGAAAGCATTCATGATGAGCTGGTGGCTGGTCTGGCAGCAGCAGGTCAGGCCTATGTACTGGGCAACCCGCTGGACGCAGCAACGAATCTTGGTCCGATGATCAAGCCAGCCGCAGCAGACTTTGTTCGCCAGCAAATTGCGGATGCAGTAGCGGCAGGGGCGCAGGCTCATGTGGATACCAGCCAGTTTGAACTGGATCAGCCTGGCTCTGCTTATATGGCGCCGCAGGTGTTGTCGAACGTAACCCACGAAATGTCCGTGATGACCGACGAGAGCTTCGGCCCGGTAGTGGGCGTGATCAAAGTTGCCAGTGATGAAGAAGCTATCGCGCTGATGAATGATTCAGAGTTTGGCCTGACCGCTGGCATTTGGACAGAAGATCTGGCCGCTGCTGAGCGCATTGCACCGCAGCTGGAAACCGGCACCGTATTCATGAACCGCTGTGACTATCTGGACCCGGCGCTGGCCTGGACCGGCGTGAAAGACACCGGCCGTGGCTGCTCCTTGTCGACTTTGGGATTCGACGCCCTGACCCGGCCGAAAAGCTTCCACTTTAAAACCTCTACAGACTGATGGCAGGTGAGCGATGAAGTCATTTGATTACATCATTGTCGGTGCCGGTTCAGCCGGTTGTGTGGTGGCTAACCGTCTGACGGCGGATCCTGCCGTGAGCGTGTGTCTGATTGAAGCCGGTGGCAGTGATAAAAGCCCCTGGGTAACCATCCCCGCAGGCATTTTCGGCCTGTATGGTAATAAGAAATATGACTACACCTTTGAAGGGACGCCCCAGAAACACCTGAACAACCGCACCATGATGGTGAACCGGGGTAAAGCGCTGGGCGGCTCCAGTGCGATTAACAGCATGGTGTACATCCGCGGTAATCGGAACGACTACGACGGCTGGGAAAAACTGGGTTGTAAGGGCTGGTCTTACGGGGATGTTTTACCCCTGTTTAAAAAGCTGGAAGCTAACCAGAATGGCCAGAGCCGGGACTTTCACGGCACGGACGGCGAGCTGAATGTCACCAAGCCGCAGGACCCGAACCCGGTTGGAAGGGTGTTTGTGAAAGCAGGACAGGCGGCCGGTTTGCCGGAAAACACTGACTTTAATGCCGAAACCCAGCTGGGCCTGGGGATCTATGACGTTAAACAGCGTCAGGGCAAACGGGAGAGCAGCTACACGGCCTTTGTTGAGCCGGTTCTCTCGCGGCCAAACCTGACCATTATGACCCATACCGAAGTGGTCTCTCTGATCATTGAAGGCGACCGGGTTACCGGGCTGGAAGCGGAAGTGAACGGCACACCTGAAACAATTCTGGCCGGTAAAGAAGTGATTCTGTGTGCCGGCACCATTGTTTCGCCACGTATTCTGCTGGCCTCCGGTATTGGTGATCAGTCTCAGTTGGATGCGCTGGGCATCGACTGTAAGCAGCACGTACCGGGTGTGGGTGAAAACCTGCAGGACCATGTAGACAGCATGGTGACGGTACGCTCTGAAAAGTCCGATACCATTGGTGTTTCGGTGGGCACGCTGTTACCGCACATCCTTCCGGCGCCATTTAAATACTGGCTGAACCGGAAAGGCTGGTGGACCACCAACTATGTGGAAGCTGGCGGCTTTGCCAAAACCCGGTTGGCGGAAGAAGCCGAACCCGGCTCTGCCGATGCAGACCCGGACATCCAGTTCCACTTCACGCCCCTGTACCGTAGCCACCGGGGTAAGAAGTTTGAATACGGCCACGGTTATTCAGTGTTTACCTGCGTACTGCGACCCCGCAGTGCTGGTACAGTAAAACTGGCCAACGACGGTACCCGCCGTAATGTGCTGATCGACCATAATTTCTTTGCTGATAAACGGGATCAGGACGTGTTGGTGGAAGGGGTGAAAAAGGCCCGGAGATTCTGGCATCTCCTGAGTTTGACCATCTGCGCGGTGAAGAAATGGCGCCGGGTAAGCATATTCAGACTGACGAGCAGATCCTCGACTACCTGCGTGAAACCACTACCACGGTGTACCACCCGGTGGGTACCTGCAAAATGGGTATCGATGAAATGGCTGTGGTCGATCCTGAAACCCTCAAGGTGAAAGGCATGCAGAACCTGCGGGTTATGGATGCTTCAGTCATGCCTACTCTGATCAGCGGCAACACCTCAGCGCCATCAATGATGATCGGTGAAAAGGTGCGCAGATGATTCTGGATGACATGAACAACTAACCGTTTACTGTGTTGGTCAGGCCCCTGCCGGTGCTTCAGAAGGTCACCGGCAGGGGCTTTATATCTGGTTGTCAGATTGGTTTAACGTTTGATGTTTAGTGTGGTGAGGTAAATTGTTGAACCGTGGCGAGCAAGTTATGGACGACGACTGAGGCATAAAAATTATGGTAACCAACAAACTACGGCCAATCCATCCGGGTGAAATTCTGAAAGAAGAATATCTGGTCCCGCTGGGTATGTCCGAAAATGCTCTGGCGATTGCGCTTCACGTACCGGCTACACGTATCAACGATATTGTCCGGGGTAAGCGTGCTGTGACATCCGATACCGCATTGCGTCTGGCCCGTTATTTCGGTGGTGATGCGCAGTCCTGGATGAATCTGCAGATTGCTTATGATCTTAAGCTGGCTGAAACAGAGGCGGGAGAAGCAATTAAGCAGAACGTTCGGTCCCGTGTGGCTTGAACTTGAGTAACGGTTGAGACCTTACTTGCCAATTTACTCGAATAAGTAAAAGGAAAACCTGATCCCGTGCCTTGAAATGAGCCTGATCGCACTCAGCTTGAGTTTGGCTTCCCCACCCTGAAAGAGTGGGGAGTACTACAAACTATAAGTTATATAGCTGAGGATATGGAGTGAATATTAAAAAGTTGTTTAGTTCTAGCTTAGTCCTCAAATGTTAGGTTATTTTTACTTAAAACTGTTGAATAGATTCAAAATCATCCTTTACGACCAGTTTTCCTTCATTGTTTTCTATTATGTATAGGAATCCTATTGTCTCGTATTCTTGACCATTAAAGTTCAGAGTTAGTTTTATATGATTTGGATGAGGTGTAGATATATTACTAATGTTTAGCGAATAACTTCCCGTAGGGTTTTGTTAATATCTAATAGGCGCCCTTTGAAATTGTATGCATCAGTTCTTTTGGGTTTTTCAGGCAAGAATTTTGTTTTTGTTTTTATTTTAAAGCACTTTATGCTATTTATCTCAATACGAACAAATTGATAATGTCCTGAGTAATTATCAACAAAACTTGTAGATGTCCCTGCTTCAATTTTCAAGCTTTTAATTTCTTTCGGATTATCTATTTTTTGATAAACCTGTTTCTGCTATTTGAAATTAACCAAGGTTTACCAGAAGCTTTCCATTCTTGTTGTATCAGTTCTATTTTATTCAAGTAAATTTTTGATTCTTCCGAGTCAATATGACAATAATCTAAAGTGATGACTTCTCCTTGATAATCACTATCTGAGAAGCTACCGGGAAAGCATAAACAGTATTCACTAAAGCCAGGATTTTCGTTTAATTCTAAAGATTCAATTAATAAGGCTAGCTCATCGTCATCTATAACCAAGTCAGATAGGCACTCGACTACAAACTCTGATTCAACTCTTTTTAATATAAAAGGAACATTGTTAAAACTTCCATCATACCTGTTTTCGTATTCTTTTATTGCATGTTGTAAAATTTCAGGTGTATCAGACATTATTAACTCTTCCTTGTTTTTGAATTTTTATAATATATTTAATGAGGCTTTGATTTTATATATTGATTTTTTATTAGGTCTTACTGCCAGTAGTGAGAGACCACCACCGATTCCCATGGTGATAAATAAGAAAATAATACTTATTACCCACTGAGTAAAAGTTACGCCTAATAACATGTTGAATAAGCCTAGTAGCCAAAGTATGAATGTGATTTTTGTTAAGTGCTTGAATCTGTGATTTTTGTTTAAACAGCCGGAAATAAAAACCTATAATGGAGAAAATGAAGTTTGATAATGCGATTGCTGATTCGTTAGGTATCCCTTTGCTAGTGACACCAACTATGAATCCTCCAATTAAAGTAAGTGTGTAGATTATTAGACTGTCTCTAATGATAGCTTTTTATTTGAAAACATGTGAACTTATTCCATTAAGTTTTTAATGATTTATTAATTTGGTGAGCTTTTTATTAATATAGAAGCCAAAATGACTTTGAGAATTCGAATCTATTTGTAATTATGACAGCACAACTATATTTCCTCCGGTGAAAACAGAAAAGTGCGTATGATGACTGTGCGCGTAAGCCTGAACAGTAAAAATCCCTAAGCATCTAATATGTAACTGATTCCTGAAAAGGCAAGAGGGAAAAGTGAACGAAGCCTGATAGAAAACAAGCTTATGAATGAGAGTTATCTGAAGGCCGTAAGGTTCGTGATATTTTTATCCGGAGAGAGTCAAAATCAGGATGTCCACTTTTGGTAAAAGTGGACACAGAGTTTTCTGTTACCGTCCTTTTTTTGAGGAACGGCAGGATACCGTTCTCCACAGTATTTAGAGTGCCTACCGACTTGCCTGTTGATCAGCAGCAGTTACTGTTTCTATACCGCTAACTAATCGATCAAAATATGGATTCCAGGTTAGCCGGGCATGTACTTTATTCGCTTCCTGATAGCCCCAGTTGGAGTACCACAGGTCATTGCTGTTCGGGCATGCCTGTTCTGCGGCTTCGGTCTGGCCGTTTTCACAGATCCGGTGGCTGCCGTTACGGCCGTAGAAAGGATTATTGGCGGCGAACAGCAGTGACATATGGGAGAAGTTACTGATCCGCTGCTGGGGTAAGTGGCTGGTCAGAATTTCGATGCGCGGGTCGGTAGGCTCTGTGGTTTTGCCAAACCAGAACAGTTTGCTGGCCGGGTTGCTGAAGCGTTGTTCAAACAGGGTTTTTACGGCTTCTGAATCCACCACGCTGTCATCGGCGCTGAGGGCCATGAGGACCGGTTTGTCGTAAGTGCTATCTGCCAGTTGTTGGCGTACCTGCCGGGTGGTGTAGTAATACTGAGTTGCGCCGTTGGTGGTCAGTGAGCCGTAGCGGGTGTAGTTGCCGTCTGGTGCCTCCTGATCCAGCCAGTTACTGAACAGGTTAGCGACCGGCAATAAGTGGGTCATGGCGGATTCAGGCACGATTGCCGGTGAGAACAGCAGTAAGCCACTGACGTCATCATTGTTCAACGCTTCGGAGGTCGCCAGGTTCGCCCCGGTTGAGAAACCGCCCAGCCATACTTCACTGACCTGTTGTTGCAACAGTTGGGTGTGATGGCTGACCATTGTTTGCCATTCATCAGAGTCTGCCAGCATCAGGTCTGCTGGCCGGCTGCCGTGGCCCGACAGTAAGATCGTACGTACCAGAAATCCCTGTTGGCTGAGCGCCTGGGCGATATCGCGGAAGAAGAAGGGGAGTCTCCCAGACCGTGTACCAGCAGAATAGCTTTTTGTGCTGGCAGGCCATCTGCAGGCTGGAGTTCGTAAGGCATATTGGCATCCAGTTCTGCCTGTTTATCTGCTGAGACGAATACCCGCTGCTGTTCCAGCCAGGCGCGGGTGTCGCTCAGGTAGCTCTGAAAATCAGCCTGCCGGTATTCAGGCAGGGTGGCAGATGCTGTGTGTAATGGGCTTTGGTCGCTTACCTGGGTGCAGGCGCTGAGCAGGAACAGGGTCAGAAGTGGAAGATTTCGTTTTAGCATAGCCGGTATAAAAGGTAATGATGAGTGTGTACCTCTCTTTGTACACCAGACAACGTAAAAGGTTGTTAAGAAAGGTTAAGTCTCTGATGCTCTATATATGTATTTCAGTGTAGATGTACCTGAGTTAGGGAGGGGTGGTTGGTTTTCAATTGGCGGTTCGTGATGTGAATGACAATAAAAGGCCGCACAGTGTGCGGCCTTTCTGATTCGGTGTTGGCGAACCACGTTACGCGGAATACTGCTCTTCGTAATCGGTGTCGTCCTCATCATCAAGCATTGGTTCAGCGGATTCTTCAACAGGTTTGGTGGTACCTTTCTTGTTGGTCTGAATGTCGCGGATTTTGGCTAATTGCTTGTCGATTTTGCTGCTCAGTGCATCCAGTGCCGCGTACAGATTTTCGTGGCTTGCTTTGGCGAACAGATCTTTGCCGGTGGCATGGACAGTCGCTTCGACGACTTCCTCTTTGCCGTTTGATTTTTCAATGGTGACTTGTGCGCTGGTAATGACGTTATAGCGCTTCTGACTTTCGTGTAACCAACCTTCTATTTTTCCCGTGTTGCGTCTGAAACTTTGTCGTTGCGATTAGTGATGTTTATATTCATATATAACCCTTACTGCAAAAACTCGGACACGTCTCCGCCTGCCATACCTACTGTCCTTGCTGACAGGCTCACTTACAGAATGCGCCGATTAAAAAAATTGCAATAGGGCCGGTGGTCAAAATGTGTAATTTTTCTTACAAAACAACGCAGATCAATGAATTGAAGGGTTTTTACTGTTGAAAATACTGAACAGATGAACTTTTTGCAGCATCTCTTGTAGCACGTTGAGTGGATATAAGATTGCAGCGGGTAAATCCTGTCTGTCTGAGTGGTCGATGATGTGTAAAGGCAGCCAGCATCTGGATACGATACTGGCTGGTAGTATGAGCTAATCAGTTATAGGCACCGGAGGCATAGTGCAGTTCATAACTGTGGCTGTAAATTTCCAGAATGTTGCCGAACGGGTCTTCCATGTAAATCATCCGGTAGGGCTTTTCACCGGGGAAATAATAACGGGGTTTGGCCATGCGTTTTTACCGCCTGCCTGAACGATTTTTCTGCCAGACCTTCTACGTCCGGGTCCTGAACGCAGAAATGAAAGATGCCGGTTTTCCAGTATTCGAAGTTGTTCTCCGGGTTCTGCTGATCTTTAAACTGGAACAGCTCCACGCCGATCCGGTCGCCGGTGGACAGGTGAGCAATTCTGAATGATTCCCAGCCGGCACCGAATACATCGGTACACATTTCACCGATGGGGCTGTCATCTTCAGTGATTTCTGTGGGCTGCATGATCAGATACCAGCCAAGCACTTCGGTATAAAATTTAACCGCTGCTTCAAGGTCAGGCACTGAGATACCGATATGGGAAAACGTACGGGGATATGGAGTGGGTGTATTCATGGTACTGGCTCCTCAGAATTAATCTTGAGCGCAGTGTATGAATTGATTGTGTTAATATGAAATTATCATTAATGATTATTTTGATAATTTTAAATTATGATTAATCCCGTATACCTGCGAACCTTTATGCATCTGGTGGAAACCCGTCATTTCACCCAAACCGCACAACAGTTATATATGACCCAGCCGGGTGTCAGTCAGCATATTCAGAAGCTGGAGGCGCAGCTGGGTACGGCATTGTTAGACCGTCAGGGTAAAAGTTTTGAGTTAACGCAGGCGGGTGAGTTGTTGTGTCAGTATGCCAGCCAGCAGGCGGTTGCTGAGTCTGAATTACTCAGTGCCATCGCACAGGATGATGAGCACACCGGTGAATGCCGGCTGGCCTGTTCCGGTTCCATGGCGATGTTGCTGTATCCACAATTACTGAGTCTTCAAAGCCATTATCCCGGCCTGAAGATGAGTGTGGAGGCGGCGCCGAATGCTGCCATTGTGGAACGGGTCCGCAGCAGGGAGTCGGATATAGGCCTGATCACCCAGCCGGTGAACGATCCGCAGATGCTGCAAGAGAAAATAGGGGCCGACAGGTTGTGTCTGGCATTACCGGCGGATGCCGCGGCAGACTGGGACAGCCTGATGGCGCTGGGGTTTATTGATCATCCGGATGGCCACCATTACGCGATTCAGGTATTAGAGGCGAACTTTGCAGAGGATTTTAAAGGTATGTCCTCTGTGCCTCAGTCTGGCTATATCAATCAGCTTAGCCAGATTTTATTACCGGTATCCCGCGGGTTGGGTTTTACGGTGATTCCAAAATCTTCGCTGGATGTATGCCCGTTTGGGGAGCTGATTCGCACCGCCAGTCTGACAACGGCGATTGATGAAAGCGTTTATCTGATTACCCGAAAACACCGTAACCTGCCGCGGCGTTATCGGCAGATCCGCGCGCTGATCAGTGAACAGCTGCAGTGTGTTCCTGCCCTGAGTGAGCCGTAGGCTGAAGGCTGTTGGTGGGAATCTGCCGGGTATTTGCTGGTGATAGTTTTAAGCGCGGAAGAATTGTTTTTGCAGTGATTTTTCTTAACAGCGGAATGCTCCCTGTGGCACTATTGACGGCAGTATTCAGGTTTCAGGAAACAGCCAATGACAAAGGAATCATCACGGGGTTTATCGACATCTGCTCTGGCCCGGGCACTGGATAAAACCAGTAAGCAGATGTTTGCAGAGCTGGCTGCCTTAGGCTGGATTCGCCGTGAGGATGATCAGTGGCAACTCACCGCAAAAGGTGAGTTCGAAAAGGGTAAGTACCATACCAGTGATAAATTTGGCACCTACATTGTCTGGCCGGAGTCGGTGCGCCAGCATCCGGCACTGGTGAAATTTGAAGCCCGTTTATTGAGCCATAAAGATCTTGCCGATCATTTCAGTTATGAACCCCTGATGATGCAGCGTTTGCTGGCAGAGCTGGGCTGGATGAAGCCGCACCTGCATGGCTGGCAGTTAACCGCCGCCGGAAAACTGCAGGGCGGGGTACAGCATGAAGATCAGGAATCCGGTGTGCCGAAGGTGTTATGGCAGAAATCGGTGCAGACGAATGCTCTTCTGGAACAGCGCCTGGAAGTGGCTCTGGGTAAAGACAGCCCCGAGGGCATTCAAGGAATCCGGACGCTGGATGGCCGCATTATTGAAAACCAGGGTGCAGCGCTGGTGGCTAACTGGCTGTATCTGGCCAATATCCGCTTTACCACACACATGAATATTCCTGAATTGCCGGGTCAGCAGGCGGACTTTTATTTACCGGATGCCGGTCTCTACCTGGAATACTGGTGCGATTCTCTGACGGCCCATCAGCTGGCACAGAAAATGGCCCGTAAAAACCACTATGCTCTGCATAAGTCTGAGGTGGCTGATCTGCGCCCTGATGATCTCAGCCGTCTGGATAAACACCTCACAAAACTGCTCCTGCAGCATGAAATTGCCCTCTGAAAAGGCTGATTTTGCCTGCGACTAAGGTCGAATTTTTCTCTTCTGATTTCAAATAATCTTTTGTTTAACAATGGTTTAGGTGTTATCCCCTTATAGGGGTATACCCTGATTCTCGTCTGTCGCGGGATAATACGCCGGTGACCGGGCATTTGCCCATAACGGCCCAGCGCCATAACGACAATAACAAAGGACCACCCACGTGAAGAGAAGAGATCTGCTGAAAGTAGCGGCCACCGGCATGGCTGCAGCTCCACTGGCGATGGCAACCGGTTCAGCCCAGGCTGCTGATAAAGTTCGTCTGCGGATGCAAACCCTGTATGGCACTGAAACCGACGACCTGTATAAAGCGTTTGCGGATGATGTGAAAACCAGTTCTAACAAAAGCGTTCGTATCAGCCGTTTCCGTGGTGGCGAGCTGGTAGCGAATGACCAGATGCTGGAAGCGGTATCCAAGGGCACACTGGATATGTGTCAGGGCTATGGCGGCTACTGGGCCGGCCAGCTGGATATTGCCAAGATCGAATCCGGTATTCCCGGTGCCTGGACCAGCTTTGATGAAGCAATGTACCTGCACAAGGCAAAAGGCCTGTCGGATCTGATTGCCGAAGCCTATGCGGAAAAAGGCGTGCATTATTTGGGTCCTGTGTTTGGCGGTCCTTACGACCTGCTGACCACCAAGCCGGTTAAGAGCCTGGCGGATCTGAAGAACATGAAGATCCGGGCGACAGCGACTGTTGCTTCCATTCTTGAGAAATTCGATATTCCGACCGTTTATCTGCCAAGCCAGGAGCTGTATGTGGCCCTGACTACCGGTGCCATTGATGGTGTGATCTACGGCGGTTCACTGGAATATAAAGCCCTGAAGCTGCACGAAGCGGCGAAGCACTACACCTACCTGAACATGATCAACCCGGGCTATGCCGACGGTATGCTGATCAACAAGGCTAAGTGGGATTCCATGAGCGATGACCAGCGCCGTGTGATCGAGCTGGCCTACGCTAAGCACGCAACGGATATGCACGCCTGGAACGTGAACGGCTGTATGGATGTAAACGGCGAAGGCATCTTTGAATTTGCTTCTCTGCCGGTGGAGGATTCCAACGCGTTGACCGCCGCGGCCATGTCCGTCTGGAAGGATGAGGCGAAAAAGTCTGAGCGTAACAGCAAGGCAATTGCTGCCCTGACGGCCGCTGCACAGGCTGCCGGCCGGGTATAAATATTTGCAGGGATGACCGGTAAGGATTCCGGTGCAAGGGATTGTGCAAACGGGCCGCAGGGATGCGGCTTTTTGCGTCTGTTATGTCCGCTTTTCTGTAAGTTCTTCTGTAAGCTCTTCTGTAAGTTCTTTTGCCTGCTTTTCTATAGATAGGCCGTCAGGCCACTGGCCCCGGTTAAGCCTGAGTAATTGCCGCATATCATCGAAAACCAGGTGGGCGCCGGCTTGCCGCAGCGTATGCGGGTTCATGCATTCTGCATAGCCGAATACCGTCATCCCGGCTTCAATGCCGCCCTGTACTCCCGGAGCGCTGTCTTCGATCACCAGACATTTTGCCGGATCAGTAACACCCATGGACTTGGCAGCATGCAGAAATATATCCGGATGGGGCTTGCCTTGTTTCACGTCTGAAGTACTGAACAGCCTGTCTTCAAGGAAGGGAAGCAGGCCGGTTTTCCCCAGTGTGGTGTGCATCTTTGCATAGGAGCCGCCGGAGGCAACACAATAGGGGAGCTGTAACCCCTCAAGTACGTCTCTGATGCCTTCAACAGCGGTAACTGATGTACGCAGCGCGGTGTTTATTTCCTGCTCATAACGGTGCTGTATGTCTGCCGGCGGTGGATGGCCCAGCAAGTCTGTGACGGTTTCGATGCACTGCTTAGCAGAGCGGCCGACGAACAGTTCAAACATGGTCGCCTGATTCAGCGTGAGGCCGCAGCTGTCCTGCAGTATTTCTGCAAATACCTCATTGGCAATGCGTTCGCTGTCTACCAGTACGCCGTCGCAGTCAAAGATAACCAGTTCAAAGCTTTCCATATTTCATCCCTGTGGTTTGCAGTAAGTATGTTGAATGCCTGCTACATGTTTGAATGATCCGGCTGGCTAAGGTTCCGGGGAGTGTCTTTATTTTTCGGGAATTGTACGTAGCAGGTGAGTGGGGAATAAAGCAATGCTGGAAACAAAAAGGCCGCGATGATCGCGGCCTTTAGAAGTGTACTTAACAGTATCAGTTACTTCTTGCTGATACGGTCTTCCCAGAACTTGGCATTCTTGATGCCCAGTTTCTTAGGATCGAAAGTGTACTCGGTTACGCCGGCTTTACGCTGAGCTTCATAGTCTTTCAGGGCCTTGATCGCAGGGCGGGCCATGAAGAAGATGATCAGGATACCGACGATGTTCAGCCAGGCCATCATGCCTACGCCTACGTCACCCATACCCCACGCCAGGTTAGCTGTTTTCACAGAACCGTAGAAGGTTGCGGCCATCAGCACGACCTTCAGCATCAGGGTCAGGCCCGGGATGTGCAGAGTACGCTGGATGTACGCAATGTTGGTTTCGGCAATGTAGTAGTACGCCAGAATAGTGGTGAACGAGAAGAAGAACAGAGCGAAAGCAACAAACGGGCTACCCACACCTGGCAGAACGCTTTCAATCGCATTCTGGGTGAAAGCAGGGCTGTTTGCAGCAACGTCAGCCGCCAGGTTCTGAATCAGGAACGCATCACCTGCACCGTGTACGTTGTAAGCACCGGTGATCAGAATCATCAGGGCAGTTGCAGTACATACGAACAGTGTATCGATGTATACAGAGAACGCCTGTACCAGACCTTGCTGAGCAGGGTGCTCAACTTCAGCAGCTGCTGCAGCGTGAGGACCAGTACCCTGACCGGCTTCGTTGGAGTAAACACCACGCTTAACACCCCAGCCAATCGCAGCCCCCAGGCCAGCCATTGGAGTGAATGCATCGCCGATGATCATGCCGAAGATTTCTGGCAGCATGTCAACGTTCAGCAGAACGATAACAGTGGCGATGATGATGTACGCCAGTGCCATGAAAGGTACGACAACCTGAGTGAAGTTCGCAATACGCTTAACACCACCGAAGATGATGAAGCCCAGCACCAGCACAACAATAGTACCGGTAATGATTTTCGCGAAGCTCAGGGTACCGATAGCAGTTTCGATCATGTCGCCGGAACCGAATGCGGTTTCTACAGCGTTACCGATACTGTTGGACTGTACGCCCGGCAGGAATACACCACAGGCCAGGATAGTCGCGATTGCGAAGATCCACGCATACCACTTCTGACCCATCGCTTTTCGATGTAGTAAGCCGGACCGCCACGGTATTCACCGTCCGCCTCTTCTTTGTAGATCTGTGCCAGCGTAGATTCTGCATAAGCTGTAGCGGCGCCCAGGAAAGCTACAACCCACATCCAGAAAACTGCACCCGGACCACCGAAACCGATGGCGGCAGCAACACCGGCAATGTTACCGGTACCGACACGGCCAGACAGGGAAACCGCCAGAGCCTGGAAAGAAGAGATACCCTTGTCAGAGCTCTTACCGGAAAACAGTAAGCGCCACATTTCGCGGAACAGGCGAACCTGTACGAAACGGGTCATGATGGAATAGAACAGACCGGCACCCAGGCATAGGTAAATCAGCGCCGGGCTCCAGATAATGCCGTTCATAAAATCGACAAATGCTTGCATTGAGACAAACTCAATATTTATTATTACTGGCCAGTTGCCGGATTTAACGGTCAGGGCACTTGACGGCAAATGTCGGAAAACTGGCGGAGAAAACCGCGGCCATTCTACCCCGTGTGTTGTGGGACTTTTCTCTGAAACCAGGTTTTATATAGCGTATTTAACTATATATTTTTGATTTCTAAGTCTTTATTTCTTAAATGGTGAAATATTGAACGGAGCTGACAAGCGGGAAGCTGAAATGCGGGTCAGACAAAGGTCTTATGGCACATAAGGTGTGTGCTGAAGATGGCTTAGATTATAAAGTGCTTATATATCAATATGAAAGAGGGCTGAGGTATTTTTATCGTCCGGTCGGACAGAATGAATCCGAAGCCGGGCAGCGCCGGCTTCGGGAAAGGTGGGATCAGTTAATCGCTTCACGTACCTTGTCAGCGACTTCTGCTGTTACCCATTTAGTCCAGATCTCTTCATGGTTTTCCAGGAAGTAGATTGCACCGTCTTCACCGTCGGCCTGGTTATCACTCATGTATACCAGCACCTTGCCCACTTCATCTGAGGTGTAGCCCCGCTTGTTGATGTATTCCATTACATCCGGGTTTTCACCGGCGAATCCGGTAGTCACAATGGTGTTTACTGTGGTCGGGGTAAAGTTAGTGCGCTGTGGTGTGTCACACTCTTCTTTGGCGATACAGCTGTTCCAGTGATCATCATTGACGTCAGCGTCGGTGGTGAGGCGCTTCAGTTCATATTTGCTCAGTACGGATGATGGCTGCCAGTAGTAACCGAACCAGCCTTCCTCACGGTCATAGGACTTGGCAATGGTGCCGTCCAGGCCGGCAGCAGAGCCCGGATCAATGGCAACGAAGCCGGCTTTTTCAAAGTTGTAGGCGGTTGGCTTGGTCAGGTTGGTATTGGCAATCTGACAGGTCCAGCCAGACGGACAGTTGACGAAGGTACCTTTGCCTGGGTTTTCTTTATTCGGGAACAGTTCCGGGCGGGCCAGCACGTCATCAATGCTGTTAATTTCCGGGTAGTCATCGGCAATGCTCTTGGACACGTACCAGCCGTCAGCGGCATCAGGAATCAGTTTGGTTGCCACAATAACCTGGCCGTTATCCTCGGCCTGTTGCAGCCGTTCACGCACGGCGTTAGACCAGAATTCCGGCGCAATATGCGGCCGGCCTTTCGACTCCATTGAGGCCAGTGTGGTCGCGGTTGCGCCAGGGGCCAGATCCACGCTGCAGCCGAAACCTTCTTCAAGAATGATCTTATCCAGGTTGGCGGCGAACTCGGCGGATGCCCAGTCCATTTCGGCGACGACGATGTCTCCGCATTCGGCCATTGCCATGCCGGATGCCAGGGCGAGAGTGACGGCGGCGACTGATTGCTTCAATAGGGTCATAATTACTCCGTTGCTTTTTATCGTTATAAGGTGCGGATCGGTTGTTTCTGAAAACGGAAACAGCAGATCTGCTGGCAGTATTACAGAGCGATCAGTACGGTTTCGTCAGAATACGCATTGTATTTGACCGCAAGCGACAGACTGCTGCTGTGTGATGAGCTCTAGTATTGGGGATTGTCTCCGGCAGCCGCTTGAACAATTACGCTGCTTTGTTCTATCTGAGCGTCATAATTTCAGTTTTACAGGGAGTTTTGCAGCTAAGTCTGGCACGTAAAAATACTGTATGGGGTGTAATTTCTTTTGAACGGTTTGTTCAGAAAATGAAAAGTCTGTTCGAATGAAGGGTATAAAAGGCAGCTCAGAGGCTGAGCTGCCAACGCAGAGAGAGATCTCTGCTTTCAACAAGTCGGTAAAGCCGGTCGGGGAGAGCCGGCCTTTTAACAGGGATTAGCGTTCAACAAATGCCCGTTCAATGACATAGTGGCCCTGCTCGCCCTGACGGGCTTCGTGGAAGCCCATGTTCTCAAGAATCTTGCAGGTATCCTTGAGCATGCTCGGGCTGCCGCACAGCATGAAACGGTCGTGTTCCGGGTTCAGATCCGGCAGGTCCAGATCTTTGGTCAGTTTACCGGTGACCATTAAGTCAGTCAGGCGGCCGTTATTGCGGAATTTTTCCCGGGTAACGGTCGGGTAGTACAGCAACTTGTCTGACACCATTTCGCCAAGGAACTCATCGTTCGGTAACTGGTTTTCGATCACATCGGTATAGGCCAATTCTGACAGATAGCGCACGCCGTGGGTCAGAATCACCTGATCATAAGCATCGTAGATTTCCGGATCTTTAATGATGCTCATGAAAGGTGCCAGACCAGTACCGGTGCTGATCAGGAACAAGCGCTTGCCCGGCAGCAGGTTGTCGTTGATCAGGGTGCCGGTAGGCTTGCGGCTTACCAGAATCTGATCACCTACATTGATGTTCTGCAGTTTGGATGTCAGCGGGCCGTCCTGCACTTTAATGCTGAAAAATTCCAGACGATCTTCGTGGTTAGCGCTGGCAATGCTGTAAGCACGCATCAGCGGACGGCCTTCATGTTCCAGACCGATCATAACGAAATGACCGTTCTTGAAACGAAAACCCGGATCCCGGCTGGTGGTGAAACTGAATAAAGTATCGTTCCAGTGATGGACGCTGAGGACTTCTTCGGTTGCTATATTTGCCATTGCTGATTCCTATATAAGATGTTTTCGCCGGGGCGGAGTGTTTGTGTGCTCATGACCGGAGAGAATTATCTATAATTTAAAGTTATAAAAATCGTATTCCTTATTTCTTGTTATCGATAATAGGCCTGTCTATGATATTGGTAAAGACGATAATTCAGAAAACTTATATCGGTAAAACCGAATATGAAATATACCTTAAGACAACTGGAAGTGTTTTTGGCGGTTGCTCATTTCGACAACATTACCAAGGCTGCCCAGAATCTGGCGATGTCCCAGTCGGCGGTAAGCGGCGCATTGCGGGACCTTGAGCAGCAGTTTGATATGCAGCTGTTTGACCGGGTTGGCAAGCGTTTGCAGATTAATGAACTGGGCCGTTCCCTGCGGCCAAGGGTTGAAGCGCTGCTGGAACGGGCTAAATCTTTACAGCAGGAAATGGAGCAGCATCAGGCTGTTGGGGAATTACGTATCGGTGCAACCCTGACCATCGGGAATTATCTGGCGGTGGGATTAATGGCGCAGTATATGGCAGAACACCCACAGGCCCGGCTGGATTTGCAGGTGGCCAACACCACCACCATTACCAAACGCCTGGTGAATTTTGACATTGATATCGGCCTGATCGAAGGGGAGGTGCAGCACCCGGAGCTGGAGATTTTGCCCTGGCAGAATGATGAGCTGGTGGTGTTCTGTGCGGCGGATAACCCGCTGGCGCAGAAGATACGTCTCAGTGATACAGATCTGCTTCAGGCCCAGTGGATTTTACGGGAGCAAGGGTCCGGCACCCGGCAAACCTTGACCGGGCCATGCACGGTTTACTGCCAGAGCTGAAAGTGATGCTGGAGCTGGAACACATCGAAGCGATTAAAGGGGCGGTGGCGGCCGGGCTGGGGCTGGGGTGTCTGTCCCGGATTGCCTTGCTGGAAGATTTTGCTCAGGGCAGGCTGGTGCCCTTACAGGTCGCTGGGCGGGATCTGAACCGGCGGCTGTATCTGATGCTGCACCGGCATAAATACATCAGTGCGGGCATTGAGCACTGGATGCAGTTGTGCCGGCGCTGAAATAAAAAACCGGCCATCTGGCCGGTTTTTCATAGTCAGAGCCGTTATGCCTGGGCGTTACGGGCCTGCTGTTCTTTACGCAGTTGCTCTTTCTGTTCACGGCGCTGGGCGATGGTTTCTACCGCATCGGCACCCAGGTGGGCTTCACCGCGGGTTTCTGCCAGCTGCATCTGCTTCTGCCGTTCGATGAAACGCTGACGCTGAGCCGGGTCCTGTTTGTCGTAGCACTGGTGACAGCTGACACCCTGCATGTACTTATCGCTCTGCTTATCTTCTTCAGTGATCGGCAGGCGGCAGGCGTGGCACTGATCGTAAATGCCTTTTTCCAGCTGGTGGTTAACGGTGATACGGTTGTCGAATACGAAACATTCACCCTGCCACATGGTTTCTTCTTCAGGTACCTCTTCAAGGTACTTCAGGATGCCGCCTTCCAGGTGGTAAACCTCATCGAAGCCCTGTTCTTTCAGATACGCGGTAGACTTTTCACAGCGGATGCCGCCGGTGCAGAACATGGCAACTTTCTTGTTCTTTTCCGGGTCCAGATTGTCTTTCACATACTGAGGGAATTCACGGAAAGTATCGGTTTCCGGGTTGATGGCGCCTTCAAAGGTGCCGACCTGTACTTCGTAGTCGTTACGGGTATCTACCAGAATGACATCCGGGTCGGAGATCAGTGCGTTCCAGTCTTTCGGTTTAACGTAAGTACCCACTACCTGTTTAGGGTCGATGCCTTCAACGCCCATGGTTACGATTTCTTTTTCAACTTAACCTTGGTGCGGTAGAACGGGTTACTGTCATCGAAAGATTCTTTGTAGACGGTATCCGCCAGACGGGGATCATTCTTCAGCCAGGCCAGCAGGGCATCGATACCTTCACGGGTACCGGCAACGGTGCCGTTAATGCCTTCTTTGGCCAGCAGCAGAGTACCGCGGATGCCGTTGCTTTCCAGCAGCTGGCGAAGCGGTTCACGGATTTCCTGATAATCTTCCAGGGTGACGAACTTATAGAGCGCACATACAACGATTTGTGACATGATTTTCCTCTGCGAACCGGAGCGTAAATCCGGAGCATTCATTATGTATATCGGGCATCAGTGCTGATGCGGGCTGCCAACATGGCAGGGGCGGCATTTTAATCAAAAACAGCCCTGCAGAAAAGCCCGGTAACCGGCAGGCGGTGCCTGATTCATTTGTGTTGCCGGCAATCATGTTTTGGCGTGAATGCTATACCTTGGTACCATAAGCCCTTTCTACGGGCTACTTACATGGAACGGGCCTCCGGATGCAGATATTAGTAGTAGATGATTCCGCGCTGGTGCGGGACATGGTAACAAGCATTGTCGTTAACGCCGGTTATCCACAACCACTGCTTGCCAAAGATGCGCGGGAAGCTAAAGCGCATATCAAACGCTCGGTGGTTGACCTGATTCTGATGGACATTCAGTTACCGGGAGTAGATGGCCTGCAGCTTACCCGCCAGATTCGCCGGAATCTGAAAGATGAACAATGGATTCCGATTATTTTCCTGACGATAAAAGACGATCCGGATTATCTGGCGGCAGCCATTGATGCCGGCGGGGATGACTATCTGGTCAAGCCGGTTAATCCGGTGGTCTTGCTGGCGAAAGTGCATGCCATGGCACGGATTTCCAACATGAAGGCTGCGCTGGATGAAACCAATTTACAGCTGAACCGGCTGACTCAGATCGATGCGCTGACCAATGTGATTAACCGTCGCGGTTTTGATGAGTCTCTGATGCACAGTTGGCGGCTACACCGACGGAATGATCAGGAACTGTGTTTGCTGTTTCTGGATATCGATGACTTTAAAACCTATAACGACAACTACGGCCACCCGCAGGGGACCGCTGTCTGCGTCAGGTGGCGGAGTTATTCAAAACCTGTTTACGCAACGAGAGTGATTTGCTGGCTCGCTACGGCGGTGAAGAGTTTGTCATCGTCCTGCCCAATACGACTTTGCGTGCGGCGGAAAAGCTCGCTCAGAGTATCCTGCTTAAATTGGCTCAGGAGCGAATTGAGCATCAGCATTCACATGTCGCGCCTTATATCACCGCCAGCATCGGAATCAGCACAACCCGTGATGGGGCAAGTACCGCGCAGAAACTGCTCAGTCAGGCAGACCGCAGCCTGTATAAAGCCAAATCCAATGGCCGTAATCAGATCTGCTGCTTTGAAGATATTGAGCAATTGGCGACGGATGCAGAATTATGAGTAAACAGGCATTAATAGCCGCTGTGATTGAACAGCTGGAAGCGGATCTGGCCGTTTGTCAGCAGGCCGCGAATGAAGCCCATCAGGCGGCCACCCATGAAGAGAGCGTTGCCGAAAATCAGTATGACACCCTGGGGCTGGAAGCCTCTTATCTGGCGGAAGGGCAATCCCGCCGGGTTGCCGAAATACAGCAGGAAATCGCCGCCTGGCGTGCAGTACCGGATACAGAGTTCTATGAAGATGATCCGGTGGTGTCCGGTTGCCTCATTGTTCTTGAAGCGCTGGAGTCCGGTGAACAACGGATGCTACTGCTTGGCCCCGCTGCGGGTGGTAAGAAACTTTCCTATGCCGGCATGACAGTTACTGTGCTGACGCCGGAAGCGCCGTTGGGGGCGCAGCTGGTGGGAAAATATGTGGGGACTGCGTGATGATTGCCGCCACTGAATTTGAAATTACCGATGTGCAATAAAGGCTGATTATTACTGCCAAGCCAGCGTATAATGCCGCCAGACACATAGTTCAGAATTTAGGAACAAACATGAAAATCACCAAAGATAAGGTTGTTCAGTTTCATTACAACCTATCCGCTGCCGACGACAGCGTGCAGGAAACCAGCCGTAAAGGTAACCCGATGTTATACCTGCATGGCCATGACAATATGATCAAAGGTCTGGAAGCGGCAATGAACGACCGTGAAACCGGCGATGTCTTTTCAGTGACTCTGGCACCGGAAGACGCTTACGGTGCGTTCCTGCCTAACTGCGAACAGGTTATTCAGAAGAAGCACCTGCAGGGCAAAAGAACTGGAAGCCGGGTATGGTTGCTACCGTTCAGACAGATAAAGGCCTGCGTCAGGTCTCCGTTGTTAAGGTGGGGATGTCTAAGGTAACTGTCGATAACAACCACCCACTGGCAGGCAAGACCCTGACCTTTGATGTGGAAATCATGGATGTGCGTGACGCGACCGAAGAAGAAGTTGCCCACGGCCACGCCCACGGTGTCGGCGGTCACCAGCACTGATCTGCTGACTCTGATAAAAACAGCGCCTGATGGCGCTGTTTTTGTTTCTGGTGGATTTAGCTGCGGATCAGAGGGCCCGTTGCCGGTGCCATTCGTCAGTGCGGCGGGCGTCCAGATCGGTAATGTGCTGATCAGCCGTCAGTAACTGTAAACGGCTGAAGTCCGGCGTACCGGTTATTTCCGTTTGTACTGATGCGTGGCTGTTATCCCCGCGGCGGTATTCAAAGTAAACAAAACTGACCTGCCGGCCATTACGCTTGCCGGGGTAAACCAGACTGCCAGATTACACTGTTGCGCCGGATGCCAGCAAAGAACAGGTTCACAGGGTTGCAGGCTGTGCTCTGCAGCAAGCCGGGGTGGTTCAGTTGAATAAACGTGTGCTTCAAACATGGATCTGCTCCCATTTTCATGAGAACTGACGTGTGCGGGGTAGTACCTGATTCTTTGTCGGTAAGACCACATCGCCCGGAATTTCCGGGTTACCACCTTGCCCAGGTTGGCAGGTTGGCGAGGACGTCAGCCCTTCTCTTGATGTAACGATTTAATGGCGGTTAATTTAGGATATTTTCTGAACAGTTGCAACGGTTGTGCGGAGAATATTCCGGGCCTGTATTGTTGAAGAGGCGGCCGGTGAAATTCTGCTCCGGAAAAATACCGGAGCAGTTATCAGTGCTGCAGGAGAGTCTGCTGCAGTTTAAGCGTCGAAATGAATCACGCTGCGAATACTTTTGCCCTGATGCATCAGGTCGAAAGCCTCATTGATGGATTCCAGCCTCATGGTGTGGGTGATGAAATCATCCAGCCGGAATTCACCCTGCAGATAACGCTCCACGTAATCCGGCAGTTCCGAGCGACCCTTGACCCCGCCAAAGGCAGAACCACGCCATACCCGGCCGGTAACCAGCTGGAAAGGACGGGTGGATATTTCCTGACCGGCACCGGCAACGCCGATAATCACCGATTCGCCCCAGCCTTTGTGGCAGCATTCCAGCGCGGAACGCATCACCTGGGTATTGCCGATACATTCGAATGAGTAATCGACGCCACCGTCGGTCATCTCAACGATGAGATCCTGAATCGGCTTATCATGCTCCTGCGGGTTGATGCAGTCGGTTGCGCCCAGCTTTGTTGCCAGCTCAAACTTTGAGGTGTTGATGTCAATGGCGATGATGCGACTGGCACCGGCCATGGTGGCGCCGATAATGGCCGACAGGCCAATGCCTCCCAAACCAAATATTGCCACTGTGGCGCCTTCTTCAACTTTGGCGGTGTTGATCACCGCGCCCATACCGGTCGTGACACCGCAGCCGAGCAGACAGATTTCTTCCAGCGGTGCTTCCGGATTCACCTTTGCCAGGAAATTTCCGGCAACACCGTGTATTCCGAAAGGTCGAGCAACCCATGTAGTGATAAATCGGCTGGCCATCTTTATAGAAACGGGTCGTACCGTCAGGCATCAGGCCCTTACCCTGGGTTTCGCGAATCTTCTGGCACAGGTTCGTTTTACCCGACAGACAGTACTTACATTCGCCGCATTCAGGTGTGTACAGCGGAATAACATGATCCCCGACTGCTACGCTGGTAACGCCTTCGCCTATGGCTTCAACAATGCCGCCACCTTCGTGACCGAGTACTACCGGGAAAATGCCTTCCGGGTCATCTCCGGAAAGGGTGAAAGCGTCGGTATGGCATACTCCGCTGGCAATAACTTTGACCAGTACCTCACCGGCCTTGGGAGGCATAACATCGATTTCTTCGATGCTTAAAGGTTGGCCTGGCCCCCAGGCAATGGCGGCTTTGGATTTGATCATGGTATCTGACATTAAGCTGTCTCTTGCTGATTAATGAATGCGGCTATTTTAATTGTTTCTGTTTGGGTGATAATCTGCGTTTTTATCAAATAACTTTTACTGGTTGGTAATAATGGGTAACTGGGAAGGGGTCTCTGAATTTGTGGCAGTCGCGGAGCAGGGAGGGTTTACACCGGCAGCCGCGCAGCTTGGTATATCGACGGCGCAGGTGAGCCGGCAGGTCACTGCGCTGGAAACACGGCTGGCAACCAAACTGTTTTACCGGACCACCCGTAAAGTCTCGTTAACGGAAGCCGGTGAAGTGTACTACCAGCATTGCCGGCAGGTTCTGGATGGCCTTGAGGAGGCGGAGCGGGCGTTAAGTCAGTTGCAGAGTACACCCCGTGGCAAGCTGAAGATCACCGCACCGACCACTTACGGTGAAACCCGTATAAGCCCGTTGCTGAATGACTTTATGCTGCGTTATCCAGAGCTGGAAGTGCATTGCCGGCTGACTAATCAGAAAGTGGATTTAGTAGAGGCTGGGTTTGATCTGGCGATTCGCCTGGGGCAACTGGAAGACTCCAGTATGATGGCCAGACGGCTGGCAACCCGTACTCTGCATGTCTGTGCCTCTGAAGAATATCTGGCGGAGCACGGGGTGCCTGAAACTCCGGAAGATCTGGCAGTGCAAAACTGCCTGCAGGGCAATCTGGGGTATTGGCGTTTTGCTGAGCAGGGCGTCGAGAAAAACGTTCGGGTGACCGGGCCGCTGCACTGTAACAGTGGTCAGGTCTTACTGGATGCAGCGCTGAAAGGTTTGGGAGTAGTGCAACTGCCGGATTACTACGTACAGGATTACCTTGCCAAAGGGTTACTGACTGAATTGCTGGTGCCTTATCGGCCAGCGGAAGAAGGGATCTGGGCCCTGTATCCGCATAACCGTCATCTGTCGCCCAAGGTTCGGGTGCTGGTGGACTTTCTGAGTGAACAGCTCGGCTGAAGGTCAGTACTGAAATTCAGATGCTGGTTAGCATCTGAATAACCCGGCATCCCAGTGTGGCGTATCCTTCCCCAGTTTCTCGCTGGCGAATTCCAGAAACGCCCGTACCTTGGCGGGCATATAGTGCCGCTCCGGATACACTGCATACATGGTTTTAACCGGCATGCTGTACTCCGGGAATAGCCGGATGAGTTTACCCTGACGGATATATTCCGCGGCTGCAAATGATGGTAGCCGGCCAATACCCGCCCCCGCCAAAATCGCTTCCAGTAAGGCTTCGCTGTTATTCACCCGGTAGTTCCCGCTGACCTTTACGTGCAGGGCTGCTTCCCGGTTTCAGGTTGCGGCATAAATTCCCAGTGGCTGGCGTCGTCGGAATAGCTGTATAGCAGGCAGTTTTCATCCGCCAGACAGGCGGGAGAAGTGAGCGCAGTACGAAACGGATATTCCGGCGCGGCGCAAATCACGCTGCGCAACGGGGCCAGCTTGCGGGCGATCAGGGTTGAGTCGGGCAGCCGGGTGGCCCTGATGGCCAGATCAAAACCCTGTTCGATGATGTTCAGGGTATTGTCGTCCAGTACCAGATCCATCTGTATCAGCGGGTAGCGTTGCAGAAATTCGGCTATCAGCGGGGCGATGTGCAGACGGCCGAAGGACATCGGCGCGTTGATCCGCAGCAGCCCACGGGCCCCTGTAACTCTCCCACAGCATCTTCCGCCTGCTGGGCTGCACGGGTCGCCTGCAGTGAGTATTCATAATACCGTTCACCGGCTTCAGTCAGGCTGAGTTTACGGGTAGTGCGGTGGATCAGCCTGACTCTAACTGCTGTTCCAGCTGGGTGATGCGTTTGCTGACCGCCGACTTGGATATATTCAGTTCCCGGGCGGCGGCTGAAAAACCGCCCTGTTGTGCCACCGCCACGAAAACAGGGATTGCATTGAAGTTTTCCATGATCGGAGCCCGTTACTTATATTGTTGAGTTTTAGTCAACTAAGAGTCTATTTTTACCTATATTGTTTGTCAATTTGCTGCTGGTTAAAGTGGTTTTACGTATTTAACTGCTTTGTTGAAAGCTTCAGAGGAGTCAGACAATGGTGCGATTTGAACACGCCAATCTCGTGGTAAAGGAGATACAGCCCACGCTGGATTTCCTGCTGACAGCCTTCCAGAATGGCAGTTGCGGGGCAGCGGAAAAGGGCGCTGGGGAGATACCGTGAGACGCTGGGTACATGTGGGTAATGACGACTATTACATCACTCTGAATGACAGCGCCGAAGGTGAGAACCGGGATATCGGCGGCATTCAGCCCGGGCTTGCCCATCTGGGCTTTGTGGTGGATGACCTGGCCGGCCTGACCGAACGGTTATGGCAGCAAGGCTATGCCATCGACATTCTCGGCATGGATCATCCGTACCGCAAAACAGTGTATTACACCGATCCGGCGGGGTTTCAGTTTGAGTTTCTGGAGTACCGCAGTGACCGGCCGGAAGAGCGCAATTTGTACGGCGGAGAAAGTGGTGATTTTAAATTCAATGTACGTTCATTAGCGGGGAGCCGGCATGAAAACAAGTACCGATACAGTGTCGCTGACACAAGCGTTATATCAGGCGGTAGACCGCAAAGATGTGGATTTTTGGCACAGGTACTGGGGAGGCGGTGTACTTTCAGCTGGGTAATTTCCCGGCGGTTGAAGGCCTTGGCGCGGTCCTGGAGGCGAACCGGGGATTTTTCAGCAGTATAGAATCCATGTCTCATACGCTGGATAACATCTGGCAGGAAGCGAACCACACCATTTGCCATGGGAAGGTAGATTATGTGAGGTTAGATAAAACTCATCACTCTGCCCGGTTTGCTACGGTTCTGCGCTGGCAGGAGGGAGTGATTGACGACTACCGGGTGTATGCGGATATTTCCGGTCTGTGACCGGGTATTTCAGGATGTGCGCCGGATGTTTATCCGGCGTAGCAGTATGCAGGATGGGGTTGTTAAGGTGTGCTTTTCAGATGAGCTATTCAAGCGTACTGAGCACCAGCTTAATTTCACTCCGTACCGCTTCAATTTGCGTCACCATGTTGTTGGTTGCGCTCTGGTCGTATTCAATTTTATCCCACTTGTTTGACCAGACAGCTTTCAGTTCCTGGGCTTCTTCTATGACGCTGTCTTTGGTCAGGGTACTCAGATCGGCAATCAGCCCTACCTTAACCCAGCCCTTACGGGGATTACCGGCTACCTGATCTTTATCGTAATGCAGTGCGTAAATCTGCTGTTCCAGATTGGAAAGCTCCAGCAAGATCTCGAAGCAGGCGGTGCGGATATTGCTGTTCTCTTCTGTGACTTCCATTCGCCAGACGTTATAGCTGAAACCCAGAAGGGCAAACAGCATGCTGAAAATGGCCGTCATCTGATAGATTTTAAACTTCTGTGCCTGCATCGTTATTCCTGCTTAATGTCTTACTGTTAAGGCTTCAGCGTCAGCGTGTTGCCCCGTTGGGTTAACTCCAGGTGCCTGAGGAAGCTCATCCCCAGCAGCACAGTGTTATCATCCATATAGGGGTTAATATTCGCCCGCACGCCGGTCTGGGTAATACTGCCCAGGCTGATGGAGTCCAGAGTAGTTACCTGTATATCAATGGTGCCGTTCGCCGTTTGTACCTTGCCCCAGGCCTGCCCCTGTAAACCGATTTTTCAGCCACGGATGCCGGAACGCTGACATTGGTGGCACCGGTATCCAGTAAAAATCACCGGCTGCTGGTTGATCAGCCCGGGCGCAATGTAATGCCCCTGCTTATTGCGGGTCAGTACCACAGGTTCGCCTGCCTGCTGCCGGCTGTTCAGATCTTTATTCGGGTTGTACCGGGACTCAAGTACATTGCCGAATACCAGATACAGCACCCCGAGCAGGCAGATCCAGCTGAGGTAAAAACGATTTCGCCAGCCCTTTGCGCGGGCCATCCTGATCACTCATGGGCATTCCGTTGGGTGTTTACAACACTTTGTTAGCTTTTATCTTACTATAGCCCGCCGTACCCGCAACTGTTTGATAGTTAAAGGTGCGGCTTCCGGTTATCCCGATGGTTAAGGAAAAATACCGGGATATGACAAGCGGCAGTTGCATCCTGAACGAAGGCTGTTATACTGCGCGCCGTACCTCATTCGAGGTGGCCATTTACCCGGTGACTGCGGGTAAAATCGGTCTGTTATGGCGGTCCTGTTGGTCCTCCCGCAATGATAAGTCGTGAATCTGGTCAGGCCCGGAAGGGAGCAGCCACAGCGATGGATTCATGTGCCGGGATGTTGGCTGGCGGGGTCGCCCCCAATCTCTTTTTCTGTTCTGTTTTATTTCTGACCATGTGATTTTGATGGTGTTTCATTGCGTCTGGAAGAAAGGCGGGAGCAGACTCTTCAGATAAGCAGGCCTTACAGGCAAAGAAGAGTACTCATGCGTCCGTCTGTTCGGTTTTTCATACTGCCGGTTTTCTTTTCAGTATTGTCCCCATGTTTTGTGATTTAAGAGTTTCTTAAGTTTTCCCTGATACGGTCACGTTTTTGATGGGCTGTTTTCAACTGCAGTGGGGGCTGTATCAGGTATGAATTCGGTGTTAATCCTTGATGATCATTCGTTTTTGTGGATGGGCTGACGTTATCGTTGTCGCAAATGTTGGGCTGTGTGCAGGTGGAGTGTCTGTCTGACTTATCAAAGGTAAGGGCGTTTCTACAGATAAAGCCAGTTGATCTGATTATTCTGGATCCGGATTTTAAGGCGGCTAACGGTGCCGATGCACCGGCGATGATTGAAATGCTGAAACACAGTGCGCCGGTTGTGGTGATGGCGGAATATGTGAATCCTGAAAGAGTGCATTGTGTGATGGAATCAGGGGCTGCTGCGTATCTGGAAAAACGGACCGCGAAAAGCTGTCTGGCGGACTGTTTACAGGCGGTGAGGCAGGGGCGGATGTATTTACCGGGGCCAGTCAGCCTGGCGTTGCAGCAGTACCGAAGCATTGCACTGCCTGTTTATCAGGCGGTTGACGAACAGCTTTCTGAGCGCCAGAAAGAGGTGTTGGTGCTGCTGGCGAACGGATACAGCAATCACGATATCAGTGCATCACTGGGCATTACACAAAGTACGGTTAAATTTCATGTCTCCAGGCTGATGCACATTTTTGACGTGGATAACCGTACCGGCTGCGTTGCTGAAGCCAAGCAGATGGGGATTCTGTAGGGAAGGATATGCGCCCGGCCAGCAGTGGTTACTGCCGGGCGGGAACGGTTGAAATTAACGGACCACGAAAACGGAAATTTTAGCGTGGCTGGCAATGTAGCTGCCGTGAGCAGGGAAGATGTATTCCATCAGGCCCGGTTCGTGGGACGACATAACCACCAGATCAATCTGGCACTCTTCAATGAACTGCATCAGCAGTGAATCCATTTCAGCACCGGGGTCGACAGAGTGAATTTCATGGGCGGTCGCATCGATATTGTGTTGTGTTCGCAGGTCTGAGACCAGAGCGTTCAGGGTGGCGGTGCGTTCGCTTTCAGTCCGGGCTGCCGGATCAGGGAGGTTACTGCCGATACTCACTGCATGTAATTCCGCATTATGAGTCCGGGCCATTTCTGTGGCGACTGAAAGCGCCTTTGTTTGTGCCTCTGAGTCACTTAAGTCCAGGGGATGAGTATTTTATGAAACATAGTGCCTTCCTCCTTTGTGGGTGTCAGGCGTTCCTGTATTGGATAGTCTGAGTATAGCAATGAAGGAAACCGGCTCTCGGTGAGGTGGCGTGTTACAGGCAGGTTAGATGACACGGGTCAAAAGGATGATAGCTACTTGCCGGTTATCTCCGTATGGTAAAGATCCGTTAATTACATAAGGAACTGTTCAGTGGCTTTTATCGAAGAATCAAATCATGAGTCTATGTCTGCCACTCTGGGAGGTCGCTTAGTGCGTGCCAGGGAATCACAGAATATCACTCGTTCACAGCTAGCCCGCCGTCTGGGCGTCAACACCACCACTTTGAAAGCCTGGGAATCCGACCGGTCGGAGCCACGCTCCAGCCGTCTGGCGATGCTGGCGGGCATTCTGAATGTTGCGCCGACCTGGCTACTGGTAGGGCAGGGTGAAGAGCCGGTGAGCCATTCCGGAGATGCAACAGAGTTGCTGCGAATAAAAGAGAGCATTGCCAGTTTGCGAGAGCAGGCGATGATGATTGCTGATGAGTTAGAAGTCCTGGGCGGTCGCCTGGAGAGTTACCAGAGTTTTCAGGATAACTGACGACCCTTCCTGTTAAATAAGCGCGCATAAAAAAGCAGCCATTATGGCTGCTTTTTTATGAACGGTCTCCAGTGATACAGGTTTGCACCGGGTGTGGGATATTCCTTTGTGGTGTTTCACCTGTATGTTGTGAATCAGTGTTGTTCCAGCAGTGGCCGGAGCAGCGAAAAGTCCCAGTACTGATTTAACTGCTGCTGTTCCGGTTCGGTGATAGTGCCGCTGGCGCCGTAAAATGCCAGGTCGGCGTCAAATGCATTACTGTTACCGCCGTCAATTGGGAAGGTTTTTCGGCAACCATTTCCTGCATATACCGGCGGATCTGGCTTTCTTCCAGATCAGGCAGCAGGGCATATTTATTACGCTGTTCCAGTACGAATTCCGGCTCACGGATCATCGTCTGCCATACATTTAGCAGTTCTGCCGTCAGGATCGTCAGTTCATTCTGATGGGAGCGGAGAAAAGCTTCATGGGCGTAAAGTGCTTCGTCAGATGCGTTAATCGGCGGAATGGGCAACGCCTTAAACGGTGAGTCCGGCATCGACAACAGTTTGTTCTTGCGCTCGGTATCAACGACGGTGGCATGAATACGGCCGTTGATCATGGCTCTGGCACGTACCCCTGAGCCTGGCAGGTAAATCATTTTGCTGTAGGTGATGCCATGCTTGTTGGCCATCATATTCACCAGCGCTTCGGTGCCGGAACCTTTGCCGTGGGAATACATTTCCACGCCGTCCAGCTCGTGCCAACTGTTGTAATAACGGGTGTCGATGACCGGATGGAACCGCAGCATGCTCAGTTGGTAGAACATTCGGATCGGGGCCTGTTCCTGCTGGATTTTCTGATAGGGGTTCCCATGCCCACATCCGCATGCTGATTAACAATGCTGCGCAGTGCCATGCCTTCTGAGAGCATGTAGCTGACTTTAATATCCACCCCTGTTCTTTACTACGCTCGATGGCGATCAGTGTTGGCAGCATGTCGACCCCGGCAGATCATTTAGCGCGACCCGAATGGTGTTCTTTTCCGGGGTGGCTTGAACACATAACACCGTCATACAAACCGAGAGGATGAGCAGTCTGGCGATTCTTAACATGGTTACTTTCTCTGATAAATACGGATCTGGCGGGGCGGCATCACGAAAGAGTAGCGGGTGAATACCCCGGCAGGGTATTCTACGCGTTTTTAAGCTATCTCATATCTGATTACCGGGGGTAATGGTCAGTGGGGACGTCTCTGCAGCGCAAGTTTGTGCTGCCTATTTCCTTTGGCGCAATCGTGCTGATCCTGTGTGCTGCAATAACCACGCACCTTGGGCTGCTGCCTGACTTACGTGCCCAGTTATATAAGCGGGCAGAGCTGATGATCACGACCATCAGAGCGGCATCTGCGATTAATCCCCGGTATCAGGACCTGCGCCTGGCGCTGGAAGAAATTACCCTGCAGACGTCCGGGGTTTATGGCATTACCCTGGCCACCCTTAACCCTACGATTATCTGGGCATCAAGCACCCATCCTGATGCAGAACCGGATCAGCACACCACTGATATGCTGAATTTTCTGGATGACAGCGCCGAGCAGCACCTGTTTGGTGAGTTTATTCAGGGCAATGGCGATGTGATTGTGGTTGCACCCTGAAGCAATTTAATTCAGACAGCCGTTATCCGGTTATGGATACCACGTCGCTTTCATTGCCGGAAGGTGTGGCGGTTTCTAACGCCTACACGCTGCTCGCCGGGGATTATGAAGGCATTCTGTACCTGCGTTTCAACTGGGCAGAAGTTGAAGCGCTGGCCTATAAAGATCTGATTAACGACATGCTGGCCATTACTGCAGCCATTGTGCTGATGCTGGTGCTGTCCACGGTTACGGTGTATCACGTCATTCTGAAACCGCTGAACCTGATTGGCCGGACGATTCGTGAGCAGAAAAGCGGCGTTAGCGAGGCCCGTACCCGTCAACTGACGGACGATGAAATCGGGGTGCTTGGCGAATCGATCAATGAAATGCTGGATGCCATTAATTCCCGGGATAAGCTGCTGAAAACTGTTGTTAATCATTTACCGGTGGGGTTTGCCCTTAACCGGATTGATGGCACAAACCTGATCAGGAATGAAGCTTACAAACAGTCGTACCTGTCAGCTGAGCTGGACGCTTCTGAACGACAGGATGTGATGGAACGTCAGCAGACGTTGCAGGCCAGGGTGTTAGCGTCCCGGCGGACGATCCGCTACGAAGAGCAACTGAGCTTTGGAGATAAAAACCGCCACTATGAAGCGACCCTGTTTCCGGTTTTCAGTAGTTCTGATGAGATCGAATGGGTCGGGGCACTCTGTTTTGATATTACTGAAAAGAAAGAGCGGGAGCTGCAGTTAACCCAGCTGTACAGGGCGGTTGAGTCGGTTAAAAGCGGCATTGTTATCTGTGCCTATGACGGGCCGGACTATCCGATCATTTATGTGAACCCGGCAGTGACTGATCTGACAGGCTATACACAGGCTGAGCTGATTGGGCAAAACCCGCGTATTTTCGGATCAGGGAAGGCGATGCCCTGAGCCTGAATAAAATCAGACATGCCATCGAAACCCGGACGCCCTGTACCGTGGTTATTCAGAATGTCCGTAAAGACGGCTCAACCTTCTGGAATGAATTTACCCTCTCTGTCATTACGGATAACAACGGTCAGGCCACCCATCTGGTAGGGGTTCAGAATGATGTGACGGAGCGGATCAACGCTGCACGTAAGATTGAGCATCTGGCATATTTTGATCCGCTGACGAACATCCCTAATCGGAACCTGTTTCAGGACCGGCTTACCCAGGCGCTGGCTGAGGCGGCTCGGGAAGAGAAGCATGTGGCGATTCTGTATGTGGATCTGGACGGTTTCAAAGCGGCCAATGATACCTTTGGCCACAACATTGGTGACTTGCTGCTGAAAGAAGCCAGCCAGCGAATGAAGCTGTGTATCCGTGATGAAGATTCGCTGGCTCGCATGGGGGCGATGAATTTACCATTTTGATTCCGAATCTCAGCCCTGAGGATGAAATTGTTAACCTGCCCAAGGTTGTTAACCGCATCCGGGAGCAGCTCAGTACGCCTTTCGAAATATTTAAGAACATTATTCATATTTCCGGCAGTGTGGGTATCAGCATTTACCCGCGGGATGGCAGCAGTGCTGAAGAGCTGCTGATCAGTGCGGATCATGCCATGTATTACGCGAAAGAAAGTGGCAAAAATACCTTCCGCTTTTTCCAGCCTGAAATGAACCGGGCAATTGAGCAGCAACAGGTACTTGAGTCATCCTTGCGTGAAGCTGTGCACAGTAAGGCATTTACCCTGCATTATCAGCCACAGGTGAATCTGAAGGATGGTTCGGTGGCCGTGGAAGCCCTGATCCGTTGTCAGCATCCGTCGCTGCGTAAGTTATCTCCTGCGGTATTCATTCCGGTTGCTGAGCAGTGTGGCCTGATCGATGACATTGGCAACTGGGTGATTCAGCAGGCCTGTGCCGATCTGGCTGACTTTATTCAGGACGGTTCTAAAATCAGTAAGGTGTCGGTGAATATCTCTCCGCACCAGTTTAAACGTCATAATCTGACGGAGATTATCCGGAACAACCTGCAGCAGTATCAGCTTGAAGCATCACGGCTGGTGGTTGAGATCACTGAGAATGTCATTCTGGATAACTATAATTCGGCCCGTGAACATCTTCAGGAATTAAGAGACCTGGGTGTCAGTATTGCCATTGATGATTTCGGTACCGGTTATTCGTCGTTGACCTATCTGAAGCAGTTGCCGATCGATACGCTGAAAATTGATCAGCAGTTTGTGCAGGGGCTGCCCGATAACTCCGATGATGTGTACATTGTTAAAGCCATTGCCGGTCTGGCCAGTGGTATGGAGCTGACCTTGCTGGCAGAAGGCGCGGAGTCTGAAGCGCAACTGGCCTTTATCCGGGATGAGCTGGGCTGTCATCTGGTGCAGGGCTTCATTATCTCAAGGCCCCTGGATATTCAGGCTTTGAAAGCCTCTGAGTTTTACCGGTAAACGGGCCGGCAGGCTGGGTAGCCTGATAGAATTGAATGCTAATCTGATTCAATCAGTTATGGTTGTCCTGACAGTTGCGGGGGCAATCTGAATCCCGTATCCCACTTCTGGACCATAGGTTTTTCTGAAACTGGCTGTAAAATGAACGGCCTGTTTAGCGGTTTACTGTATCAGTTTTGCCGGTTGGTCCGGAACATCAGTTTAGTGAGGAAACTTTATGGGATATCCAGTTTATAACGACGTGACAGAGATAGTGAACGCCTGCCCTGAGTATGCGGCGCAGAATGACTATCATGCTATGTACTCCAGTGTTTTTCAGGGATCGTTACCGACCCTAAACTGATGACCGTGCCTGTGGATGACCATCTGGTACACCGTGGTGACGGCGTATTTGAAGCCTTTAAAATGGTTGACGGTAAAGTCTTCCTGCTGGATGAGCACCTGGCGCGTCTGGAGCGTTCTGCCGGTGATATCTTCCTGGAATTGCGTCATACCAAAGAAGAAATGATCGATATCTGCAAGCAACTGGCAGAAGTCAGCGGCCTGAAGGACATTCTGTTCCGTCTGTACGCTTCCCGTGGACCGGGTGGTTTTACCCCAAACCCGTACGCATCTGTTGGCCCACAGTTATACCTGATCGCCTCTGCGTTGCGTAACCCTGCACCGGAACTGTATGAAAACGGCGCGAAAATCGGTTTCAGCCAGGTAGCGATTAAGAGCGGCGGCTTAGCGAAGGTTAAAACCTGTAACTACATCTCCAACGTGCTGATGGCTAAAGAAGCGGTTGATCAGAAGCTGAACTTCGTGGTGAACGTGACTGAAGATGGTTTCCTGGGTGAAGGCCCGACTGAGAACATCGTTTACCTGAACGAAGCCAATGAACTGATCTACTCAAGCTTTGATCACACCCTGCGCGGCACCACACTGCTGCGTTTGCACGAGCTGTCTGGTGAGCTGCAGGCACAGGGTCTGATCACTGGCATGAAAGAAGCTAAGCAAAGTGCTGATGAGCTGTACAAAGCAAAAGAAGTGTTCATGATTGGCACCACGCTGGATGCGCTTCCGGTTGTTGAAGTAGCCGGTCAGACCGTTGGTGACGGCAAGCCTGGCCCGGTGGCTAAGCTGGCCCGCGAACTGCTGAAGAAAGACCAGCAGGAAAACGGCACTGTGCTGTAAGCCAGTATTCACAGAAAAAGCCGCTCATTGTAGCGGCTTTTTTGTGTCTGCAATTTGAGTTTGACGCCTGGCTGAAGTCTCTTTCGGAGATTAGAAAGCAGACAGACTTCTCATCATTCGGGGCTAAGAACCCAGGTTCACTTGTTCAGTTTCACTGGATGACTGCTCACAAAGTCCGGACGCTTTTAGCTACTGGCGTTTTCTGCGTCTATGCTTTTGTTGGGGACGTGGATTAGTTTTTCGTTCTTAAAGGAGTAGTTCCAGAGTGGATAACTTCATAGCAATAATATTGGCTTACTCGCCATGCATTTTATGTGTGGGGGCGCTGCTATGCTGGCTGAATACCCGCAAACTGTCGGCGCTGATTATGATGTTCGGGTTTATACCGTCGACACTTTCAGTCACAGGTTTCGAGCTTGTCATGCCTTACCTGGAATACAAGAACGGTCTCCCAACCGGAGTGGCCTATGACGTATATACACTGACTGACCAGATCATTTCTGCCGGAACCGCCGTGGGGGTGACGGCATTTGTGCTTTTGCCTTGTCGCTAAGGTCGGAAAAGAACAGAGCCGCTACCGGTTCGTCATAAGAAGGGCTTAGGGTTTATTAGGTGAGTTTGCCATAACGGTTAACGGTTCGTGGGGCCTGTTTAAAAACTACTACACTGGTGGGAAGGAAATGGATATCCGTCCACAGGGAAGGCTACTGGATTGGGAGGTCAGCAATGAAGCCTATCGTGTTGTGTGTATGTCTGTTTATGGCTGTTCTTGCCTGTGGTGCGCAAATCATCACATATGAATCAAAGTATAAAGGTCTGCAGGTAGGGAAGGCGACAATCGCGGATGTTATCTCCCTGTTGGGGTCGCCCCACGGGAAAAAGCTAACATTAACAACGTTAGGTATTTTTCGACGGTGTACATATCACGATTCAGGACAGCACCGGTCGGATAAATACCATTATTATTTATGATCGTCAGTATGTGGATGCGAACGGAATAAGGGTTGGCGAATACAAACAAAACGTTGAATATGCATTGAATAAACGGATCAGAAACCGTGCAGTGGCTGATCTGAAAAATGGCATAACGTATTGGTTCGAGAATAACAGGGTTTCGCAGATTGTTCTTGCTTATCAGGCGGTGGACCGGAACGGCAAGCCTTCTGGGGATGCTGAAGTTGAGTATCTGTAACATTTAGTTGCACACTTTGTTATCAGCACAGGGAGTTTTGCTTGGAGGAATTATTCGTTGTTGTTATCAGACTGACTTTTCAGGGTGTTATCTGGTTTTTGTAGAGTTTCTGTTTTGGGGCGTTTGTTATTACACCGGCTGGATTGTCTGTAAAGTGTGTACGATAGGCAAATACCCGAAACAACCTTTGTCCCTGAAAGGGATGGCAAATAGCTATACCTCAACCAGAAGCTGGTTATCTCTGATTGGATTGATTTTCATTGTACTGGTAATCGTTGTTTTAGTTTTTCTGACTTAAGTCGCCAGACGTAAAAGAACCGTCACTGTAAGCAGTGTCGGCATGCTTTTATCCCACCAGGTTTTTAATCCCACCAGGTTTTTATCCCGCTAGGCTTTTTATACCGAAAGTTGTTTCGGCAGAATAATGGCTGGTTATTCAGTTGTTTGCTCAGCGTCATCAGACTGAATCTCTGATTCTTCATCCGTTCCCGGCTTTTTGCGTTTGGCGTTTTCCCGGAGGATGTTGACGTGGCGGGGGCTGTTATGCCCAGAAAGACTTTTCTTTGGCGGTGACATTGAGCACCTTAATAGTTGTCTCGCCATTAATGATAATTGACTGTTTCCTGCCCAGTGTAAATTCAAACATGATCACGCTCCCTGTGATGTATGTACACAGGCATGATGGCGCGACTTGCCAGCGATGGCAAGGCTTCAGGTGTATTCGTCCGGGGTAGTAATGCTTCTCAGAGGGGAAGCTCTGATCAGTTACGCTGGCTTAGCCAGGTGATTGTCTGAATATCGGCAATAATTTTATCTTCAGGAATGCCGCCAAAGTAACGGCTGTCGAAGGAACGTTCCGAGTTATCCCCAGAATAAAATACTCGTTGGCGGGTATGTTATAGGTCGCAAATTCTGTAGATGTATCGTTCAGCTGCACCTGTGGCGGGAGATATTTCACACCTTTAGCATTAAGTGTTTCCGGTAACATGAGGTACTCACCGTTCAGGTAGGTTCCGTTTTTTGAAAGATGAAGTTCTTCACCGGGTAAGCCAACAATCCTGCCAAATGAATAGGTGCCGATCTGGGTTTTAAACCGCACCACATCCCATCGCTTCGGTTCATACACTAAGGTGTTGAATTGCCAGTAAAACGCATAGTTGCCCCTGAGCAGGCTGGGTTCCATATTCTTGGTGTTGATAAACAGTAGTTGTGGACCGAGGTAAGCGTATGCCGCCAGTATCAGCGCGATGATGCATAAGGTGCGAATGGCTCTGCCTTTGCGCTGTAGAAAGCTCATTCCCTGTGGTGGCTGTTCCATTGCTGTTATTTCCGTATTGCGTTGTTGATGTATTCCTTTGAACGCAGATTATCACAGATATCTGCCCGTTTTTAACTACTGAAAGTAGGAGGGAGGGCTTTATACAGCCTCATTAGTACATACCAGAGGGGCGGTTAGTCAGGAATATTGCAGAGTATTGTGTGGTGGTTAAAAACGATCAAATAGTAGGTGTGAAGGATAATGTAGGAATGTCAATAATAAGAGGAAACGTATCTACATCATAATCATGAAGCTTCTATCCCCTCACGTCTATCAAAGGTATAAGAGCCTGGCCATAGGTCGTCGGACTTATAATAAAGAGCAGTAAACACTGACTTATGGGGTATCTGAGGGAATTAGCTGTAAAAGGGTACCTTAAGGGCTAACGCTATCGCTACAACATAGCCAATGGAAAGATTGGGCTCTTTGCTATTTTCGACGGATGATAAATATTTTTCAGAAATATCAGCAGCCTCTGCAAGCCTTTCCTGAGAAATCCCTTTCGTCTTTCTCGCTTGCTTTATCAAGGCTCCTATCTGAGCAGATAATCTAGCTGTTTCAAGCTTCTGATACTCAGAATTTACCCTTTTGATTTCCATAGTAACCCTCTTCACTAGGGTTACCAGTGATCAGTACACAAGAATTACATGAACACCAGATATATCTTACCTTATTGTGTTTGTTTATCTAAAATGATAGTGGTGCTACTCCAGTTAGTCGGACATTTGGTTAAGAGCCCCCAGATTAGCCTCTACAGATATGGCACTGGTCTAAGTTATTGAGATTGCCAACTTAGACCTCAAATTATTGTAATTTGTTAACTGCCAAAGTAGCTTTCTAACACAGGAAGAAAGCTTACAAGAAAAGGACTCACTACAATTAAAGATAAAAAAATGAAACCAATCAAGAAAATGGGGTAACCAGTGATTAGGGCTTTAAAACTTAAAAACTCACTCTCTAACCCTTTAAGTAGGACCTTTGCTTTTTATCTTCTTTAGCTCTTTGCCTTAAATCTTGAACTTTTGAAGGGAAATAGCTCTTTCCTTGAGACCTTACTAAAACAATTACTAACATGGATATCGAGGCATTAATGCCTGGTGAACCTGTTCCTAGACAGGCAATTGCTAGAGTAAAAGATAAGAGCCCAACGCCTGTATTGAGAAAAGTAGCCCAGAGTTTGAATTGCTCTCTTATTTCTTCTAAGAGTTCATCTGTAATTATGTATTGTTCTTCAGCACTCATTTTTACATTTGCAACCTGTAATTCTATTCCATTTTCTAACTGACCACTTAATAAAATTGTATTAGCCGTGTAATACTTATTACAACTACCCTTATCATCCATGCATATTTATTAGGTGGAAAGGCATATATTTATCTTAAAATTAGAGTTGATTTTACAATCGAGAGTATCGAAACGACTTCATACATAGGGTATGCACATCTCACGATTCTTAAGATAAAAGTTGTAATACTCATGACCTCCACTAGCAATGACATCTGCAGTATCAATAAACCAACGGCGTTTTAATATCCACAGAAGCGCGGCACGTTCGGTTAAAATTAGTTCTTCGCTATCGATAGACATACCAAAATCTTTTCTTACAGATTTCTTTTGATCTTCTGATAACTGAGGATGAAGAGCCAAGACCAATGGTATTTTCTCATTCCATGCACTGTCAGCAGTCAAAGACTCATGCGGTAGTTGTTTGTTTTCAACTTCTAACTCACTCACTAATGTCGTTCGACTAAAATTGAAGTTCTTAAATTTATTCGGTCTTTGCTCACAGCGTTGGTAACCTCTAAAAATCCAGTAACGACCATCAAATAAAAGGCTAAGTGGTAAGATCTCACGTTTTTGGTGGTTATTACTGTTGCTTGAAATATAGTGGCACTCAATGGCGGATGAATTAAACATTGCTCGAGTTATCTTAGCAACGTCTTCTCTTTCTAATACATTTGCTAATGCTCCAATTCGAGCATACGGGAGAACAGGACTATCAATTAGTTTGTTTTTATTAAAACCATGCGAAAGCATCCCTAATGCGATAACCGGATCGATGTCTATTAGTGGCTGGAAAGATTCTGTAATAGCGTTCACTTTTCGTGAAGGGTCTCGATACAGGTTCTGGGGTCTTAACTCGGCGTAGTCTGATAAGAGTCTTGAGGCTGAGGCGTCAGCTAAGCCGAAAGCAACATTCAAATCGCTTCGTTTGATAGATCCCGTGAAATGTACCTTAAAGTCTACGTAGGCAAGCCGCTCGGCTTTGTTTCCAGCAATGTTCTGTAACTCTAGGTAGTTAAGAGAAGTATCCATAATAGGTGCATCTTTACTTATTGTTAGAGATAAGAAGTATACGTAAAATATTTGATCAATCAACATGCGTATCAAAATGATACGCGAATGCGTATTGAAATATGAAATTACGGGCGTATCATAATGTACGTTCTCCGTATCAAATCTAGTTGCATATTTTTTGAACGGAATTATACTCGAACTATATGTAGTGCTTTAAGATTGCTTTCCACACTATATAGAGTCGATTTTGAGTACTGAGGAAGAGAGACAGAGAAGAATTTAGGGTAACTAACAGTAGGATGTTAGATACCCTTAGTAAAGCATACCAGAAGCATGTAGGAGTGCTTCTGATGGGTTGTATAACAGAGGTCTACATCCCTAGCTATACGCAAGCGTTACCCTTGCAGATTAGCTTTAGTTGCTTTGCTTTACAAGAACCTCTTAGCAAAAGTATAAGAGGTGCTTTTTATGAAAAAGCCAAAAGTAGTTCGTGTGACTACCTATCCTCGCTTTCGTTTTGGACGTTGGGAGCAAGTTTGTACCCATTGGCGTTCACTACCTAGATAGCGATGACTAGGATCTCTCCTTTGTGTGAGATATAGCAACACAGGAAAGCCAGGATCGCTCCTGGCTTTTCATAAATAAAGTTTTTAAGCGAGGCCCTCACTATGGCTAAAGCAAGTAGTATTTCCGGAAACGCTGATGGCGTAAATGGAGAAAATCAATCCTATACCGTTCAAGGACGTGGGGTTGTAAGCCGATCTCAATTGGTAAGAGAAGTTAATAATGGCTCTCATCAGGGAGTTCATACTGTTGACGTAAATGGTGTTGAATATGTTCGAGCTAACCCAAATAGATGCCAATCTGACAATATTGATTGATATTTAATCATAAAATAAATCCTTTCTGTGGAGTTTATTTTTGATGATATTCAGATATCCAATAGAACATTTTTCGATTTTATTTTCAGCATCATCTTTTAGGAGATAGTTACTATGGGACGTTTAATAGTAGATAACAAAACTATTTATGAAACAGATTACATGAACTTAACAATTACGTATCAGGATGAAATTTATGAGTTCGAGTCACCGGAAGATATGGATCAATGGGTTGAGGAAAACATACTAATTATATCAGATGCTGACTGATTTCAGGGCCTATTCATCATGAGTTTAAATACGAACAAAGATTTCCAAATATTATCCCTTAGTGGCGGTGGCATGAGAGGGCTATATACAGTACATGTATTAGCCGAGTTAGAACAATCACTCGCTGAACTGCATGATGAGCCAGATTATTGGATCGGTAAGCATTTTGATTTAATTTGTGGCACATCTATTGGCGGAATAGTTGCTTTAGGTCTCGCTAGCGGGATAAATGCTCGAGATTTAAGCCATATATTGGATAGTAATCGATTAAAAATTTTCCCTTTAGAGAAAACAAATAAAATAGCAAAGATTACAAAGAAGATCAGACAAGCCCGTAAAGGATTGTATTCTTCAGAACCGCTTAGAGAAGTTCTTGATGATGTGTTTGGAAACATGCTCATTGGGGAATTGAAGTCTCGTGTATTAATTCCAACGGTTAACTTTACGACCGGAAGCGTTCAGGTATTCAAAACTCCTCACCATCCTGACTTTCAACGCGATTGGAAGGTAAAAGCTGTTGATGTAGCTCTTGCTACAAGCGCCGCGCCAACATACTTTCCAATTCATCAAATTGGAAACTGTTGGTACGTAGATGGGGATTAGCTGCGAATTCACCTGCTTTGATGGCAATTCACGAAGCTCAGTATTTTTAGGCAAGTCATCAGAACAAATTCGTTTAATGCTTGTTGGTACGATGGGGGCAGAAAAACTGCTGACCAGAGCTCAAAGCTTCAACGAGGGTATATGGATTGGGGTGCCGGCGGAGATTTAATTGACCTGACTCTATCAGCAAACGAAGGGCTTCATAATCAGATTGCTAAGCATTTGCTTACAACAGAAAGGTTCTTAGAAGTTGATGATGTTCAGACGGCAGATCAGTCAAAAATTTTAGCTCTTGATAACGCTTCAGATGATGCTGCGAATACTTTGAAAGGCAGAGCAGAAGCTAGGGCTCAAAAACTATCAATAACTTAGTTTACCGTGAAATGGTGCAGTACCAGGCGCTTAGACCAGAGTTCCATTACGGTCCAAATAAGAATGTTTAAGGAAACGATCATGAATCAGCGTCATAAGGTACCTAAACTGCTCCATACAATAAAATTACAAAAGAATTTTTTAGATAACATTACCATATCGGATAAAGAAGATTCTCAACTCAGAATGTTGAGGAAAGAAGTAAGATCTGCTTTGAAGGTCGGCTTCAAAGAATTAAGGGATCGTGCTCATACATATCCTGATGACACTCAGCGATATATTGCGAGACTTGAACCCAAGTTCTGGACCCAAGGTAGTTTTGTTTATAGAACTTTGAATTCCCTGCCTACGTGCCTCCTCAGCAGATTGATTTAGATGACGGTGTCTACTTTCCGATGGAGGTTGTGGAAGGGAACCCAAAAGCAGCAAAGGATATTCTGTTTAAGCTAGTAGATGGCATTCTGCGGAACTTAGCTAATTCAAAAGGCTGGGAGTTTGATGACTCTAAATCAACTTGTGCTCGATTAAATGTTAATGAGCGTATACATATCGATGTGCCAATTTATGCAATTCCAGAAGAGAGGTACGCCATCCTTAAAGCTTCATTAGAAGCTCGCACTTTTGACGAAAAATTTAGTGCCAATGCTAATTTTGATGCTGAAGAGGATATTTGGTTAGATTCTAATCTTGTCTATCTGGCTATGCGTAATAAAGAGCATTGGAAGCCATCTGATCCTATGGTGTTGCAACGTTGGTTTGAAGGACGTTGTTCAATACATACGAAACGTTTAAGGCGTGTGTGCCGTTACTTAAAAGCTTGGCGAGATTTTACTTGGAAGAAGGGTGGGCCCTCTTCTATCACTTTGATGGTAGCTGCTACAGAAACGTTTGATCGGTTCTTCAATTTGAACGGAAAAGGTTTTGATACAGACTGCCAAGCATTTTTAGCAGTTGTCAGAGCTATGCCTAATCAATTTGATGGAGAGATTTACAACCCAGAAGATAGCGAAGAGAAGATGTTTCCACGAGGACAGAGCTCGGAAGAACTTCAGATTATTCGTAGCCAGATTCGATTGCTCAAGCAACAAACTGAGGATGCATTATGCAACTCTACAACCACTGAAATGGTAGTTGATAGCTTGCGGAGTGTTTTCGGGATGCGAATCCCAAATCGGCCAGATTGGGTAGAGGTTGTAACAGTTTCAGAGTCTGTGCGTAACATACCTGCCCAGCGTCAAGAACGCCCTCAGCCTTCAAAAAGTCATCGTTCAGCATGAATGTATCTTGGAATGAGGGGTATGAGCTTATTGCTCGTACCCTTGTAGGCGAAGGTTTTCACCTGAAATCAGGAATGAGGCCATGTTTCGAAGGGAAAATGAATGTAGAAGGTATCGACTTTCATTTGCGTATCAGCAGGATTGATCCGAAGTTTGAAGAACTTCCAGAAGTTCATTTGCTGCACAGGCCTGAAAACTTGCCTGCTCTCTTACCTCATTTAGAACCAAATAATAAGTTATGTTATCTAGATCGCCTAGGACAGTTCTTAGACCCTTTCTATCCAGCGCGTACAATGCTTGTTTTGCTTGGGCATGTGCGTAGTACGCTGGAAATAATAGTGAATCCGGATCAAAGTCAGAATGATTTTGCAGGGGAGTTTCAATCCTATTGGCCGTCTAAATTGCATGGATTTTTAACTAGTAATAATAAGCGTTGTATTAGTCATTTTTATGATCGTGTTGCTTTAGATGGGACAGTATCCAAGGAGCTTGTAGTAGGAGCATCTTCAAGTGAAATTAATCACTGGTGCCGTATTCGAAATGGTAAAGAAAGTTTATCACCCCGATTTGAATCCAATGCAATAGTCCTTCAGATGGACGAAGCTTTATGCTATGAGCTAGAAAAATTTGGCCTCCGAAGAATATGGCTGATTTTTGGGGTGGACAAAAAGCTTGAGTTCATCTGTAGAGGCTCAACTACTCCGAGCTTTATTGCCCGTAACTAAAGAATGTGTTTCCGCAGTAATTATTTTACAGTCTGAAAAAGTGGATCTTTTGGTGTTTCTCTTCTTTTTCTTCAAACTTAAGAAAAAGCGTCGAGAAATTCCGGTCTAATGCAAATAAAGTGCTACCTGGAAAGCATCTTGATCAATTTCGTACGATAGTCAGCAATAAACTAATGGTGAAGAACTTTTATCGCCTGCAAGTTAGCGATGTAACAGAAAAGTATATTTATGAAAGAAACCTGACAACCTCATCTTTGCGAAATTATAAAATTGCTTTGATTGGTTGTGGAACTATCGGAAGCCAGGCCGCTGCCTTATTACAAAAAGCAGGTGCAGGTAGTGGTTCAAAGGGGCAATTTGATTTATTTGATAGGGATATACTAAAAGAAGGTAACTTAGGACGACATCTCTTAGGCGCTGAGTATTTAATGGAGTCTAAAAGCCATGCCGTAGCGGACTTTCTTTTAAAAAATTCATCATCACAATTGAATATCAATGCCGCTATCGGAGTTAAAGTAAAGAACCTGAGTTTGCTCAAACATTATGATGTGGTGATCGATGCTACAGGTGAAGAAACATTTTCATGTCTTCTAGCAAGCTACTTATCAGATCTTAGAAGAGACGACCAGAAACTACCTATAGTGTTACACACATGGATAGATGCCGGTGGTTATGCTGTACGCTCTCTACTCGATGATGGTTCAGGTGCATGCTATAGATGCTTAAAAATTCAAAAGAATGGAGCAGATACTGGTGCATTAGTCGAGAGATATCCCCTCTTCAATTCAGTTGATAAGGAAGAGGATATGATTGTAGTTACACAGCGTTGCGGAGAAAGCTATATCCCCTTTTCTGCGGGAATATCGAGTGCCGCAGCAGGTTTAGTTCAGCAAATGGTGCTTGAAGCTGTATCTGAAAACGCCGGCTTCAAATTCAGACATCAAAGCCATGCTAGCTTTGTGAAGAGAACGCAAGATCAAAACCCGAAAAAAGTGTTAATTGCCCATGCTGCAGCCCGAGACTGATTTGATATCGAAATTACCTAGTGGTGGGTATCTAATAGTTCCTACAATATTGATGGATAAACTTCATAAATATCAACAATTAAGGTTTTCAGATAAAGAGGCTGGAGGTGTACTTATTGGTTATAAACGATCCCATGGTATACCCGGTAGCGTGACCCATTTTGAGCTTACTGACTGCTCAGAACCTGACTGGTTTGATAAGCGTTCGAAGTTTGGATTTATTCGACGCAGTTACAGTCATTTGAAAAAATCATGGATGCATGGGTCGCCTCCAATGAGGAACAGACGTATTTGGGGAGTGGCATACACACCCTGAGCCCCATCCATTCCCATCAAGAGATGATATATCTGAGTGGAAAAAAACTTACAGGGCAAAGAAGCTGTTTTGATAATCATCGGACAACAATCTGACTGGATTGCATATTGGACCGGTAGTGAAGCTGTTTCTTTAGGCTCATTACAGCTAGATATTTAAACTGGACTTCCTTCATTTTGACGGACACTCATATACTTTAATTTAAAGCATATGGGAGAGGTCCATGACTAAGGCAAGATTTACCGAAGAATTCAAAGACAAGGCTGTTAAGCAGGTCATCGAAAGGGGTTATACGGTTCCTGATGTAGCGAAGCGGTTAGGCGTATCGGTTCAGAGTTTATATAAATGGGTGAAAGCATATGCCCCTGATGAAAAGGATCGATTCGAAGCAGAAATTCGTGAGATCAGGTGAGAAAATCTAAAGCTAAAAGCAGAGCTTCAGCGGGTTAAAGAAGGTCGAGAAATATTAAAAGGCCGCCGTATACTTCGCCAAGAACCCCGGCTGAAGTATGCGTTTGTTTTGCAGCATCGGGGGTGTTATCCCATTCGTCGGATGTGCCGTGCGTTGGGTATTTCACACAGTGGTTACTATGACTGGCTGAACAGGCCACCTTCCAGACGATCTATCGAAAATCAGCGGTTGTTGGAATTGATTCATGATTCTTATCAAGCGAGTAATCAAGTTTATGGCGCATCGAGAATCTGGATCGACTTGCGGGAAATAGGTGAAAAAGTCAGTTTGAACTGAGTTGCCAGAATCATGCAGGCGAATAAAATCAAGGCTGTACGTGGATATAAGCGTCCTGGCTATAAATATCATAAATCGTTAATTGCTGTACCAAATCGTTTATGGCAGCAATTTACCATCAACCAACCAGACAGAGCTTGGGTAACCGATATTATTTATATACGCGCCTATGAAGGCTGGCTGTACCTTGCAGTAGTGATGGATCTTTATTCACGAAAAATTATTGGCTGGTCAATGAAAGCAACCCTGGCGAAAGAAATAGTATTAGATGCCATCCTAATGGCCGTGTGGCGGCGAAACCCACAACAGGAAGTCATTATTCATTCTGATCAGGGCTCGCAATACAGCAGTGATGAATGGCAAAGATTCTGCGCTTCTCATAACTTAATGCCAAGTATGAGTCGACGTGGTAACTGTTATGATAATGCAGCAGCTGAGTCATTTTTAGCACTCTGAAGAAAGAAAAGATATCGTCGATATATATTTAAAACCAGAGAAGAAGCGAGATCTGAAATATTCGATTATATTGAGGTCTTTTACAATCAAGCTCGACGCCATGCACACATAGGAAACATCAGGCCTGTGGCATATGAAGAGCAGACGACATTATTTAGATGAGTGTCCGCTGATATGGCGTAAGTCCACTGCTCTTAACTGACTGTCCGAAGAATTGGGGTAAAACCACACCATGTTATAGCTGTGTTCGATAGTGTACATGATCTGTTAAATCGTCTGGCACTGGATTAACTACAGGACGTAGGAAGGTTTGATTTTTATAAGTCTTTAGTTTGCTGATCGGGCTTGAAAAGTAAGGTTAAGGTCATAACCGCAAGCATCAGCATAACGTTTGATAGTATCAATTTTAGGCGCAGTGCCTCCTGTCTCCAGACGGCTGATATTGCTTTTTGTAGTATGCATCACCGCTGCTACCTGTTCCTGGGTTAAGCCAGCCGCTTTACGCATTTCGAGCAATTGATTGATAAGTGCGAACTCACTTTCCAGTGCATCATACTCTGTCCGCACATCTTCATTGTGAAGGACGCACTCTTTCAATGTTTGTAAGTTCATAGTTACTCCCTCCCTGAGTTTCATGACCAATCACAGATTAATCGTACAGGCTTCTTAATTCAAATAGGTAGTTCATTGCAAAGGGCTTGTGCTGGGAGGTGATGATGCAATAAGCCGAAGGCGATGGGGAAGGGGAATACTCAGAGTATCCTGATCACTCAGATTCTTTATGTATCCGATAAGCGGCCATAGTTTCGCTGACCTGATAGATGGCCTGTTTATCGCTTTCTTTCAGTGATCGGTAGTGCTGAACAAGGATTTGTTCGTCTTCAGACAGAGAGTCTTCTGTGGCCCGGTGTTTTCCTGTGATTACATAGAGTATATCCACGCCGATGCCAGCCGCGGATGCCAGCATTTCGGTGGGGATTTTTGCCTGCCATTCACGACATCATTGAGGCGCTGTGGGCTGGACTCACCCATCTGGCGGGATGCTTCAGCCATGGTGTAGCCCGTCGCCTTAATTTCTTCCCTTAGTCGCTTATGGAATAAATCCATATTTTTGTTTGACACTGTGTATATATTCCATTAATACTAAAGCTGCAAAAAGTTACTACCACATACTTGATAAGGGATTATATCAATGGAAGCAACGAACACCACCGGAAAAAGCCACCGGGTTCAGACAGTTATTCCGGCGGCTACCTACAGGCAGCTGACACTGTTACGGGAAAAGGAAGACCGTACGGAGTCTAAAATGGCCGCAATTCTTATCGACGAAGCATTGGAAGCCCGCGCTGCGAATAGTCAGGCGCAGCGCCGTTTGCTGCAAAATTGCCAGCTCTGAGTAGAGTTACAGTGCTTATTACAGGGGCTGTTGGTCGCTGATGGCTGATGGCCGGATAGAGATCTCTGTCCGGCTGCATTCTGATTGTCTCAGCTAAGCGGTTATACCACCCGTTCCAGATAGCGGTGTTCTTCCAGCCATTGTTTAAGGGTGTCGATGGGCATGGGTTTGGCGATGAGGAAGCCTTGCTGTATGTCGCAGTCTGCCTGCCACAGGCAACGGCTCTGTTCGCTGGTTTCAATGCCTTCAGCGACGACCTGTATGCTCTGAATATGGCAAAGGTCGATCAGTGCTTTGGCCAGGTGGCGGCGTTCTGTCTGGGTGATCCGTTCGACCAGTTGTTTGTCGAATTTAATGATGTCTACCGGGTAGTCCACCATTTGCATGAGGCTGGTGTAGCCGGTACCGAAGTCGTCGATGGCAATTTTAAAACCCAGCTGGCGGAGGCGTTCCAGCCACTGTATCGCGTCGGAGCTTTGTTCCATGGCGAAGGTTTCGGTGATTTCCAGCACGAAGTCACCGGGGGTAATGCCGTACTGGTGGCATAGGGTTTTGAGTTTGTGGATGAAGTTATCGGAGTGAACTTCAGCTGAGGAGATGTTGATGGATACCTGTAGTTGTTCACCCAGAATGCTTTGCAGTTGCGGATAGTCTTTAAAGCTTTGTTCGATGACCCACAGGTCGATCATTTCGAAAACGCCGGTTTCTTCGGCGATAGGAATGAAAACCGCCGGGGAGACAGGACCGATCTGGGGTGAGTGCCAGCGCAGCAGAGCTTCACAGCCTTTTACATTGTCGGCATGGTCGATCACCGGCATATAGTTGAGGGAGAGTTCTGCTTCTGGATTAATCTCTTTCAGCAGGAATTCGATTTCTTTAAGTTGCCGGTCGTTTTTGGCCAGTTCATTGGAGTAATGGGCGAGGCGGTTTTTACCGGTATTTTTCGCCTGATACATGGCCAGGTCCGCGTTGGAGATCAGTTGGGTGATGCTGCTGCCGTCCTGCGGGTAGCTGGCCAGGCCGAGGCTGGCGGTGACTGCAAAGTGCCCCCGTTCGAAATTGAAGCCATTGGTAAACAGTTTCAGGATTTTATTGCACACCTGGCTGGCGCTGTCGTTGTCATACTCAGGCAGCATGATGATGAATTCATCGCCGGAGAGCCGGTACACAAAGGGCATGTCATTGCGTTTCAGCGCGATGGCGATCAGGTAGTTAAACTTGGCAGAGATGGCTTTTAGCAGTTCGTCTCCGATTTCATGGCCGTACTTATCGTTAACGAACTTAAAGTTGTCGATGTCGATGTAAATAATGCTGAACTGCTTTTGGTGTTTTTCCGCGTCGAGCAGCATTTTTCGGCGGCTTCGTGAAAGCCTACACGGTTTGGCAGTTGGGTAAGGACGTCGATCCGGGCCTGCAGGAAGCTTTCCTGAAATGCCTGATTGAGTTTTTCGTACAGGTCGTGGAATTTCCGGCCCAGCCGGCCTACCTCGTCTTCGGAGTGGGGAAGTCGATATTGTCTTTTGCGGGCGATTACGTCGGTTAGCTGTTCATCCAGCCGGACAATGGGGTTGGTTATATAACGGCGTATCAATAACTGTAGCAGGATGAAGGTAATGAGTACGCTGGCGGACATTATGGCCAGCAGGCGAATTTGTAGCTGGCTGAGCAGGGAGGCCAGATAGGCTTCAGACGGCTGGATCAGTAAAAAGTAATTCTGCGACAGTTTAACAATGGCGCTTAGCCCCTGTGGGGTGCGTCCAGTGGGTTGTCGATGCCGAAGTAGCGAAGTTCAGCCTGATATTCTGTTTGTGTTGTTCGCAGCAGCTCATCGAATTTGTCCGGCCGTGCGGTTACGATTATGCGGTAGGTGCTTTCAGCCTGCAGCAGGGTGGGGGTCAGCAGGGTTTTGGCATCAATGGCGGTGCCTTGCCGGATAGCTGACTGGCCATTATCGGAGGTTGTGTGTTCCCATTTTTACGCAGTTTCTGATCGGCCATTTCAGTGGCGATACGGATTTGTTCCGGCTGGATGGTCGCAAACGGGTCGGTGCTGTTTTCGATATAGAGCTTCAGAGTGTTATCGCTGTCGAAGATACTCAGTGAAGCGAAGGTTTGCCTGCCTTGCCGGCCCCGGCTAATGGCCGATTCCAGATGGCCTGTGAGCATCTTTTCCCGGTATACGTTGTTGGTGTTGCGCAGGTAGGCAGCAGTATATTCCCTTCGGTTAATGACCTCAGATATGTGTCCAGAAAGTTGTTGTAGTCGTTAAAGGTAAAGCCGATCAGGCTGGCGCGCTGTTCCAGACGGTTTTTCAAGCGCCTGTAACGAACCGGATTCCCGTTCGTAGATGATCCAGGCGATCATCGCATAGCTGATGATGATCACCGGGAGGATCAGTAAACTAGTGCGTTTTCCGAGATTCATAGATATTTATGACAGCGTTAGTGATGCGTAAGCGCAGTTGAACATTGTCACGACTCAGTTCCCGGTAGAGCTGGCTGCGGCGGATAATGTCTTCGGATGGGAATACTTCTGTGTTTTGTCGGAATTCGGTTTTAAGTAATTGTTTTGCTGCGGCGTTAGGGGTGGCGAAGTATAGGTCTTCCGCACTTTGTGCAGCGATGGCCGGGCGGTTGATAAAGTCCAGAAACGCCAGTGCCAGGGCCTGATTGTTTGAGCTGGTGGTGACGGCAATGCAGTCTACCCAGAGAACAGTGCCTTCTTCTGGCACGGTGTATTTCCAGAGGTCTTCTTTATCGGCTTTCATGTTCATTGTGTACTGATCACCACCGTAGACCATGGCCATGTGTAACTGGTCGGCGTCCGGGCTGTTGCCCAGATACGTGATGGGGTACTCATAGGTCAGTACATGGGCAGCCTGTTTTTCCAGGGTGGCAAAAGCCTGTTTCAGTTCGGCTTCGTTTTCACTGTTGAGTGAGTGGCCGTTGGCAAAGAGGGCCGGGGCGAGCATGTCGATGTGGTCATCCATCATGCCGATATGGCCTTTAAGGGCGTCGCCGGGTTGCAACAGGTCCTGCCAGGAGGTGGGTGGTTGCTCAACTTTATCTGCGCGGTAGGCGATGCCCAGTGTGCCCCAGAGATACGGCACCGCGTAGTTGCCACAGCGTTCCCGCCAGAACGGTTCCACGTTTGCAAGTGAGGGGACGTTGGTTTCACTGACTTCTACCAGCCGCCCTTCGCTGCCAAAGCGCTTGCTGACAGTTTCGTCAATGACCGCCAGATCAATCAGGTTATCCACTGAGTTGAGCAGTACTGCATCTCTGGTTTCATCGTTATCGATCAGTACGGATTCAATATCATGACCGGTCGCCTGCCACTGGCTGAGTACGTTCTGGCTGAGGTATTCATCCCAGTTCAGCAGCCGCAGGGTGTCTGCCTGAACGGGCAGAGCTATCGCGAAACTGAGTATGGCTGAGCGGATGTTGAGTGGCATGAACCTTCCCGTTGCTTAACTGTAAATGTTAAGGGGTTAACGCGTCCGTGCCTGAATAAAACTAATGGCTGTTATAACTGAGTGTATATTAATACTAACGTTTGAACGCTTGGCCAGTTCCCAATTTGAGGATAACGGTTTTAGACTGTCCTCTGCATGCCTGTGGGGAGATGGAAGTAGCTGCATTCAGCCTTTACGGCTGAGTGCAGGCTTAAGAGAGGTGCAGGTATTATTCCTGCGGAGCTTGTTGACGGTTGTTCATACCATAGTCCCGCAGGATGCTGGCAACCCGCAGGCGGTAGTCGGCGAACAGGTGATGACGGCCCTGATGTTGGGCGTTCTGGTGGTGCATGTCTTTACGCCAGCGGGCGACGGCGGTTTCATCTTCCCAGAAGGACAGTGAGAGGATTTTCTCCGGATCATTCAGGCTCTGAAAGCGCTCGATGGAGATAAACCCCGGCATACTGGCCAGATGTATTTTCAGTTCAGCGGCGATATCCATATAGGCCTGCTTACCACTGGCCTTAGGTGTCACTTCAAAAATAATCGCGATCATAGGTTTGTCTCCGGTGTCTCGGGGCTGTCTTTTACGGTGAAGGCCGTTGTGTGGCAGGTATCGGGAAAATAGGTGCCTGGCACGGCTTTTAAAAACTGCGCTGTTCTTCCAGAATAAATTGCCCGGTATTAGCCAGTTGAAAGTTTTTACTGCCGGCCGGGTCTGCTTTCAGCCGTTGGCGGTAGCTTTCGTAATCCGCCAGGCTGGCAAAACTGATCAGGCCGAATGCCCGGTTATTGGTGCCTTCATGGGGCAGAAAATAGCCCAGTAACTGGCCGCCGCAGCCGGGAATAATGTGCCCCCAGTTTTCAGCATATTGTTGAAATTCGGTTATTTTGGCCGGGTCGATCCGGTATTCAATGAAACATGTGATGGTCATTTTGGCTGGTTCCCTCAGTAATGTGGTTGGGTCAGCCGGTATATTAGGTCGCTGGTGTCTGGGTGCTTCGGTGGTGATCGAAGTGTGCGGGTATTTTGTGGGGTACACTTAGGCGATAGTAAACAGAGGGAGGTGGGGTGTGCAGCCGGATATTTCGCAGATCGCAGGTCTGATTGGGGACAGTGCCCGCAGTAAGATGCTGACCGCACTGATGGGCGGTCGGGCGCTGACAGCCACTGAACTGGCGTTGGAGGCGGACATTATGCCGCAAACTGCCAGCAGCCATTTGGCGAAGTTGTTAGCCGCAGAATTGATTGTTGTGCGCAAACAGGGGCGGCATAAGTATTTTCAGTTACGGGATGCTCAGGTTGCCGGGGTAATCGAGAATCTGCTGAACCTTGCTGCGGCTGTTTCGCCTGCGGTAACCGGCCCTGCTGATCCTGCACTACGCCGGGCCCGGGTGTGTTATGACCATCTGGCCGGTGAGTATGGTGTAGCAGTATATGATGCGCTGGCAGAGCAGGGACTTATTCTTGATCAGGGTGAGGACACAATACTGACCCCTGAGGGCAAACAGTGGTTTTCAGCCGCCGGTGTGGATTTTTCGCAGTTTAAGGGGCGAAGGCCGTTGTGTAAGTCCTGTCTGGACTGGAGCGAGCGGCGCAACCACCTTGCCGGGTCTTTGGGGCAGTGGCTGTTACAGGATGTATTTCGCAGAGGCTGGGCGAGCCGGGTAGCTGATTCACGGACGGTGGCGTTTACGCCGGCAGGGCTGAAGGCGTTCGCGACGCATTATCAGATACCGTTGTTAACCTCTGTTGCCTGAACATAAATATACAGCCGCAGTGTTTGCTGTTACGTGTACTTGTTAGGGAAGGGAGCGTAGAGATTAAGGTGCCTGCCCGATGCATGTCGGACCATTATATGTCTACGTGCACGCAGGGGACAGGACTTGTGTTCGCTGTTTAATTACCTCTCTGTCAGCGCCGGTGCCGGTTAGTTGAACGCATGGCCAGGGCCAGACTGCCGGCAAAGCAACACAGGACGGCAAGCAATAAACCCAGCCTTCCGGGCTGGAAATAAACAATCAGAAAACCTATGCCTATATAGATGAACGGCAGTAATTCATAGGTTGATTCCGGCAGGTTGATCATTGCATGGTCTGGCCGGGTTTTTATATGACTGCGGCCGTTCCGCGCGATGATTCGCTGATCCCGCCGAAACACTGATCTTTGCACCCAGATGAGCGAGCCGGCGCAATAAAATAATACAGCTGATGCCAGGGCAAACGGGTTATCGAGCCAGTATACGAGGCCGACTGCGATCAGCAGGTAAACAAAGGGCAGTGGTTCGTAAATCGGTTTGGCAATGACCATGGTATTCCCTCCCAAGTAAGCCAATACTGATGTTTAGCGGGTGGTTAGGTGCCTGTTATGAGTGGCTGAAGGCTGTTTAAAGTTTAGATGGGTGAGAGGAGCACATTGTTGATGTGCCGGGATTTATGAATAAATTTCAAGGCGCCTGAGGCAAGGCAATTCGGCGGTTTTGGGAAGGGAACGTGCTTAATTCAATAGAAATTAAGCACTTTCACGGATCGGCGCTATTCAAAAGCGTTTGAAAAGCGCTATTCAGTTGATGATATTTCCTGATTACGCCGGTTAGTGAGGTATTTCTTTATCAGGCTCTGGCCACTGACCAGAATAATACCGCTCATGACTAGGACTGCACCGGAGATAAAGCTCTGTTCCAGTTTTTCCCCAGCACAACGACACCGAAGACAATGCCGAACATGGGGGTCATGAAGGAGAATACGCCCAGCTGTGAGGCGACGTATTCCTTTAGCAACCAGAACCACACCAGGAAGCTGATAAAGCATACGATGACGCCCTGAAACACCAGGCTGCCGATGGCGACGTCACTCCACTGGATATCGATTCGGCCGGAGATGAGTGTGGCACCGAGTAGCAGTACAAAACATACCAGTAACTGATACATGAGTGTCTGGCTGGCGGGTGTTGATGACAGCGTTGAGCAGCGGATTAGTACGGTGGTCATCCCCAGCAGAAACCTGCCATTAAGCCGTACATATCGCCGATGATCATGTCGGCAGTGGCGGTATCCGTGGCGGTTTCCCGGCCCAGAAAAGTTACCGCAATGCCTGAGAAGGCCAGCAGAATACCGGTCCATTGCAGCAGGCTGAGCCGTTCGACCGGCAGTTTAATGTGCAGCCCCAGTGCTGCAAATACCGGTGCACTGTAGAGGAAGACCGAAATGTGGGAAGCGGTTGTGTACCGCAGGCCTTCACCCACCAGAAAGAATTCTGATGAGAACAGAAAGCCGGCCAGTAACCCCGGTTTCCAGGTATCGGCGATGTTCATCTGTTCCTTGCGCCAGAGCATGAACAGGCCGAGTAAGACGGCTGCGATGCCTGAGCGCAGACAGATTTGCAGCACGGCAGCCATATCATCAGCGGCCAGTTTGATAGATACCTGTTGCATACCCCAGGTCATACAGAGGAGCATCATCAGGCCGATGGCACGGCCATCAACGGGCAGGCGGGTATTCATAAGCATTTCCAGACTCGGTGTAACATGGGTGTTGATTATCGGTCTGGAATTTATTATTGATATAGTGAATTAGTGACAATTTATCCTGTATATATGTCAGCAGTTAAAGTTTTCAGGTGAAGGAGTAAGTCTGTGGCTGAAGTGGGCAGTACCCATGTTTATGCAACGCCGTTTCCGGATGAGTTGCCGGCGCCGCTGTTTTACCGGGCAGAGAATATGCTGGCGGATTCCAGTTATCCGGAGCATAGCCATACCTGGGGAGAGTTTGTCTATTCCTTCTGTGGCGTCATGGAGGTGAAACTGGCAGATGGTCACTATATGGCACCGCCGCCATACGGAGTCTGGCTGCCACCACATACCGCACACCGTGGGCAGAACCGGGATGCCACGCTTTACTGTTCGGTTTATTTAAGTGAGCCGTTTTTGGAGGGATTGCCGAAGGTGCCCTGTGCGCTGGCCGTGTCACCCATGGTGCGTTCGGTACTGGAATACCTGCGGGATAATTTTCAGGGCTTACCGTTGTCTGCTGAAGATGAACGCTTGCTGTTAGTGTTGCGGGACCAACTGGCCCGGGCAGAGTGTGCGGGCAGTTATCTGCCAGACACAAATGATCCGTTATTGAGTAAGGTGCTGAATCAGTTAGAAGCCTGCCCGGGGATAACCGTTCCCTGGCAGAGCTGGCAAAGTGGGCTAATACCACCGAACGTACGTTGATCCGTCGCTGTAAACAGGAACTGGGCATGACCTTTACCGAGTGGCGGCAGCGGTTACGCACCATGGCAGCTCTGCCACTACTGGCTGAAGGACAAACGGTAGAGACCATTGCGTTTGATCTGGGCTACAGCAGTGCATCGGCGTTTATCGTAATGTTCCGTAAACTGATGGGCATGACTCCCGATGAGTTCAGGAAGGGGCAGGAGTAGGGATATTGTTATTAATATCAGTGAGATACTGCCTTTTGGAAGAAAAAGTGTTTAATGTCGGCAAGATAAAAACGAGGCTGAGGCATGTGAATCTTTAGCTTCAGTATTTGCGGAGAAAGGGATGAACTGCGAAGTTTGCGGATTAAAGATCAGGATTAACTGGGGTAGCGGACATGTTGCTTTGTGTGAAGAACACAGCGATTGTGCTGCTGACTTAGAACAGGCAAAGCTTACTCATGCTGCACATTTCGCTGAGGATGACGGTGCGCCTGCATTAGCGTCTCGCTGGACACGGTTGTGTGCAGCTTGTATCGATGCACTTATTACGATGGCAGTGACGCTTCCGTTCATGTTTTATCTTGATTATTGGACAGTTATCGCCGAGCAACAAGCTGTTCCTCTTGAGCTTTCGATAAAGGTAGCGATTTTTAGCTGGGCAATGTTCTTTTTAGTTCACGGGTATTTGTTAAAGAAAAAGGCCAGACAATCGGTAAAAATATTATGGATATTGCGATTGTTACCACTGATGGCCATAAGCCTGAGTTTTTCCTTTAATCACCCGGCGCTATTTTCCCGTTGCTTTGGTGAGTTACATTCCTTTGGTTGGCCAGTACTTATCATTGATTGATAACCTGTTTATTTTCCGGAAAGACAAACGTTGTGTGCATGATTTAATTGCCGGGACGAAGGTAATCGAAGTGCTGAATAATAAGAAAATCAGCATGGATGAGCCTCAGGAAACGACCAGCGCTGTCAGCTGATGAGCATGGCTCTGGATGAGTTCCGGAAAGGACAGGCGTAAGTCTGTTTTACAGGTATAAAAAGCCGCTGCTATCAGCGGCTTTTTATAGCTGTGACCCGTCCTGAATAAGGTTGACACTTTCTAACCTTAAATTTGGAAAGTGTTATGACAACAATCACTAAGCGTACTCAGCGAGATTATTCTCTTGCCTTTAAATTAGCTGTGGTGGATCAGGTTGAAAAAGGCGAAATGACATACCGACAAGCTCAGAGCCGTTATGGTATTCAGGGGCGTTCTACGGTTTTAGTTTGGCTTCGTAAGCACGGCAAGCTAGATTGGAACTTGGGCACATTACCTTTTAAACCAACGAAAGGGGCTTCTATGTCCGAGACTCAAACACCCGAGCAGCGAATCAAAGAACTTGAACAACAACTTGCCGAAACTCAGCAAAAAGCTGAATTTTTCGAAGCCGTGGTTGATGTGCTGAAGAAAGACTACGGAGTGCGTGTCACAAAAAGCTGCCCGCAAAGTCATCCAAACGAAAACGGTAACCCGGCTTTCTGTTACTCGTGCCTGTCAATATCTAAGCATTAGTCGGCAGGCTTACTACAAGCAGTGCCGCTATGAGGCTCAACAGGAACTGTTCGAGTTACAAGTTCTCGGCTTTGTTAAACAGGAACGGCTGCAACAGCCGCGCATTGGTGTACGTAAACTTCAGAAACTGATGCAACGGACAGGCTTATCTCCCGGACGGGATAAGCTGTTTAACTTGCTGAGAAAACATCGCTTACTGGTACCGACTAAACGGGCGTACCATAAAACTACGCACAGTCGTCACCGGTTCTACCGTCACCCTAACTTATTGAAGTCTGGTGATTATCAGGTCACGGCCGTTCGGGCAGAACAGGTATGGGTTGCCGACATTACTTACTTGCCAGTTCGAACAGGAGAAGCGTATCTGAGCTTGGTAACAGATGCGTATTCACGAAAGATTGTGGGATACCATGTGCACGATAATCTGAAAACAGCGTCAGTATCGCAAGCCTTCAAAAAGGCTCTGAAGGGACGTCACGTGAAGGAAGGGTTGGTACACCATTCAGATCGTGGTATTCAATATTGTTCAGCGGAATATCAGCAAATCCATCAGAAACATAATGTACGCTGTTCGATGACAGATGGTTACGACTGTTATCAAAATGCTTTGGCGGAGCGGGTTAACGGCATTCTTAAAAATGAGTATCTGATCCGCAAACCGGATGATATAGAGCAGGCGAAGATAATGGTTGATGAGTCGGTCAGGATGTATAACCAGCGGCGCCCTCACTTGTCACTGGAATATAAAACGCCCGATGAGGTGCATCGGGCGTTTGTATGAAATAAGTGTCAACCTATATCAGGACTAGACACTGGAATGCAGTGGCAGGGCGTTCCTGCCAGTTCGGGTTATTTATTCCGCTGCACTATTTGTTTCGTTGAACAATGCCCATCATCTTGTAGGTCAGCAGGGAGGCGGCAAAGTCGTATGCATGGAAGCCTTCGATCGGGGCGAATTCCATGATGTCGAAGCCGATGATTTTGCGCTGTTTGGCGACAGACTCGAACAGGTTCAGGGTCTGATACCAGCCCAGCCCGCCGGGTACCGGGGTGCCGGTGGACGGGAATACGGACGGGTCCATGCCGTCGATGTCCAGCGTGAAGAAAACCTGTTCAGGGAAGTCTTCCGGCAGTTCGATGCTCTGGATGTTTTGAGGTACCAGTTCATCGCCGTCCTGGAAGTAGACACCGTGCTGTTCGCGGATCTGCATTTCTTCTTCGCAGTAAGCGCGGATGCCTAACTGATACAGAGGAATGCCCATGTCCACAGCCCGTTTCATGACGGAGGCATGGCTCAGCGGATCGCCTTCGTAAGCTTCACGCAGGTCAGCGTGGGCGTCGATCTGGACGATGCCGAAGTTATCGTAACCTGCTTCGCGGAGGCCTTTAACTACGCCGTAGGTTACCGTGTGTTCGCCGCCGAAGACCACTGGCATGGCGCCGTTTTCGACGATCTTCTTTGTGGCCGCTGCAATGTTGTCGATCACCTGTTCAGGTGTCACTGTGCAGTCTACCGGTTCACAGGTGTAGATGCCTTCGCTGCAGGGTTTACTTTTCCCATCCCATTCTTCCAGCTGCCAGGAGGCTTTCAGGATTGAGGAAGGGCCTTCGTTGGTGCCGCCGCCATAGGAGACGGTTTTTCATAGGGGACCGGCAATACGTGGAAGGCAGCCTGCTGAGGGTCAGGTTGCTCGATTTCTGATCCGAGGAATATCGGGTAGTCGTCCGGGTTGTAGTTCATGTCAGTTATCTCTTATACGTCAGCAGGATCAGGATAAGCGTTGCTTGAAGTCCTGATAGCCAAATGTCTTCACGGTTTTCAGTTCGTCTGTCTCAGAATTCCACAGGACCAGTGCCGGCAGTTTGGTGCCGTTAAAGGTGCTGGTTTTGACCATGGTGTAGTGTGACATATCTTCAAACAGCAGTCGCTGGCCCACTTCCAGGGGCGCGTCGAAGCTGTAGTCGTTGATGATGTCGCCGGCCAGGCAGGTCAGGCCACCCAGGCGATAGGTATGGGCTTTTTCGCCACTTTCACCGGCATGCATAATGTCTGGCCGGTAAGGCATTTCCAGGGTGTCGGGCATGTGGCAGGTGGCGGAAGTGTCCAACAGGGCCTGGTCGACCTGGTTATGAATGATGTCCAGTACTTCACAGCTGAGTACGCCGGTGCCAATGGCAACCGCTTCACCGGGCTCCAGGTAGACCTGTACGTCGTACTTGGTGGCGAATGCTTTGATGCGGCTGATCAGCGCTTCGGTGTTGTAACCTGGCGCAGTAATGTGATGACCGCCACCAAAGTTAATCCACTGCATTGTATGTAGCAGTTCACCAAAGCGGGCTTCTACCGCGTCCAGGGTGCGTGCCAGCGGTTCAAAGCCCTGTTCACACAGGGTATGAAAGTGCAGGCCGCTGATGTTGTTCAGCAGGTCTGGATTGGCCTCGATAGCGGCGTCCAGTTCGTCGCCAACGATGCCCAGCCGGGAGCCGGGGGCGCAGGGATCGTAAAGAGGAACGCTGCCTTCGGAGTGTTGTGGGTTGATACGCAGGCCGAACTGAATGTCCGGACGTTCTGCCAGTGCTGCCTGAGTCAGGGGCTGAAACCGTTGCCACTGTCCGGTGCTGTTAAACACCATGTGGTCTACAAAGGTGAGCAGTTCTTTTACATCGGCTTCGCTATAGGCGGCGCTGTAAACATGGACTTCGTTAGGGCGGCCGTCTGCCTGATATTCTTCATGGCCCAGCCGTGCTTCGTGCAGGCCGCTTGCGCAGGTGCCGTCCAGATAGCGGGCGGTCAGCGGGCCCAGTTCCCACATGGAGAAGGCTTTCAGAGCCGCCAGAATTTTTGCCCCGCTGGCGTCGGCGACTTCGCGGAGGATTTTCAGATTCCGTTCAATGGCGATCTGGTCAACCACAAACGCCGGTGAGGGCAGGCGGTTCAGATCCAGTTTGCTGAAATCGGTAAATTGCATAGTGTTACCAGCCGTAATTATGTCGGGGCTGCTGCGAAAAACCGCCGCAGCGTTAACTGCGACGGTTTTTCAGCGCGTATATTGCTGTGTGGATTACTGTTCCAGGCTGAATTCGTCCAGTTCAATAACCTTCCACGGCAGGCCGTACTTGTTCATGTCGTCCATGAATCCGTCCGGATCGAACTGTTCGATGTTCCATACACCCGGTTTCAGCCAGTTGCCTTCCAGCATTTGCTTCGCACCGATCATGGCCGGTACACCGGTGGTGTAAGACACCGCCTGAGAGTTTACTTCCTGGTAGCACTTCTGGTGGTCGCAGGTGTTGTAGCAGTAAACGATCTTTTCTTTGCCGTCTTTAATACCGCGAACCACTACGCCGATGCAGGTTCTGCCAACTGTGCGCGGGCCCAGGGTGGATGGATCCGGCAACAGGTGAGCCAGCAGCTGGATCGGTACAATTTCCTGACCGTTGAATTCGATTGCCTCGATACCGGTCATGCCGACGTTGCCCAGCACTTCAAGGTGCTTCAGGTAGCTGTCGCCGAAGCTCATCCAGAACTGCGCACGCTTCAGAGTAGGGTAGTGCTTGGTCAAAGATTCCAGCTCTTCGTGGTACAGACGGTAGATGTTGTAAGTACCCACTTCTTCCGGGCAGGTGAAGCTGGCTTTCTTAGACATTGCCGGTGTGGTGACGAACTCGCCGTTTTCCCAGTGGCGGCAGTCAGCGGTGACTTCACGGATGTTGATTTCCGGGTTGAAGTTGGTGGCGAACGGGTAGCCGTGGTCGCCGCCGTTGACGTCGATGATGTCCAGTTCGTGGATTTCATCAAAGTAATGTTTGGCAACGTAAGCGGTGAATACGTTGGTTGCACCCGGATCAAAGCCGCTGCCCAGCAGTGCAGTCAGGCCGGCTTTTTCAAATCGTTCCTGATAGGCCCACTGCCACTTGTATTCAAACTTGGCAGTGTCCAGTGGCTCGTAGTTAGCGGTGTCCATGTAGTGCACGCCGGCTTCCAGACAGGCGTCCATGATGGTCAGATCCTGATATGGCAAAGCAACGTTGATCACCAGTTCCGGTTTTTCAGCTTTCAGCAGGGCTGCCAGTTCCGGTACGTTGTCCGCATCAACCTGTGCAGTGCGGATGGTCTGGCCGGTTTTTCTTTAACCTGTTCAGCAATGGTGACGCACTTGGATTCGGTACGGCTGGCCAGGATGATGTCGTCAAAGATTTCTGCTACCTGAGCACATTTCTGAGCAACAACACCGCCGACACCGCCGGCACCAATGATCATGACTTTTGACATATTTATGATCCTTTATTGTGAGTCCTGTCGGACGTTCTGCGCCGGGATCTGTCCGGCACTGTCAATGAATGTTCAGCAAGCTTTGTCGGCCGGCTGATTTTAATGTTGTTCGCGTTCGAAGTAGGTGTAGCCCTGCAGGCTTTCCCGGAACGCTTTTAGCATTTGCTGCCGCTGGGCAACGTTAATGCGTTTATCCCGCACCGCCTGCTCGGCGGTCCGGCGAAACTGTTCGAGCATATGTTTGGGGTCGTATTCAACATAGCTGAGCACGTCAGCAATGCTGTCGCCCTGGAATTCACGGGCAAAGTCGAAACTGCCGTCGCTGTTTATCTTCACGCTGACAACGTTAGTATCGCCAAACAGGTTATGCAAATCCCCGAGGGTTTCCTGATAGGCGCCCACCAGGAATATGCTCAGGTAGTATTCTTCGCCATCCCGCAGCGGGTGTAGCGGCAGGGTATTGCGAATGCCGTCGGGGGTAGTGAAGTTATCAATCTTGCCGTCACAGTCGCAGGTGATGTCTGCCAGAATCGCTTCCCGGGTTGGCTTTTCGTCCAGCCGGTGAATTGGCATGATCGGGAATACCTGATCAATGGCCCAGATATCCGGCAGGGACTGGAACAGGCTGAAGTTACCGTAGTAAATGTCAGATAGCAGTTCGGGCAGTTTTTCCAGTTCCGGCGGTACCCGGTCTACCTGGCTGAGCAGTTTTGCAATTTTTCCAGTACGGCCAGGGTGATGTTTTCAGCCATCGCCCGGGCGCGCAGGTCGGTCTGGCCGCGGCGGAACAGTTCGCGGACTTCATCCCGGTAGTAGAGTGCATCGTTGTAGCACTCCTGAAATTTTTGTACGTCTACCGCTTGCAGAACCGCAAACAGGTTATGCAGCAGTTCGTGGGCATCTTCGGGCAGTTGTACAGGCAACGGCGACGGTTCGTGGTTACGTACATCCAGGATGTTGAACAGCAGCATGGATGAATAAGCAACAGTGGCCCGGCCGGATTCAGAGACGATGACCGGATGGTTGATATTCAGTGGGTCGAGGCTTTCGCGAATGGTTTCCACGATGTTGACGCAGTATTCATCCAGCTGATAGTTCATGCTGTGGGTGCTGTTAGTGCGGGCGCCTTCGTAATCTACCGCCAGGCCGCCACCCAGATCCAGATAGCCCATTGGCGCGCCTTCAGCGATCAGCCCGGAATAGAAACGGCAGGCTTCCAGTACGCCGCTGCGGATATTACGGATGTTAGGAATCTGAGAACCCAGATGACAGTGCAGTAACTGCAGGCAGTGGAGCATGTCAGCAGCTTTCAGTTCATCGATAACATCCAGCAGGCCGCCGGTGGATAAACCGAAAATAGATCGGTCGCCGCTGTCTTCGTTCCAGTGGCCTTCTACCACTACAGAGGATTTGATGCGCACACCGATCAGCGGATCAATATTCAGGGCTTTGCTGCGTTCCAGAATAATGGGCAGCTCGGTTGGGGTTTCCAGTACAAAGAAGCACGGAATGCCCATTTGTCGGGCATAGAGGCCCAGCTCAATAAACTCGGCATCTTTATAGCCGTTACAGATAATCAGGCTGCGGTGATCTTTGAGCTGTGACAGAGCAATGATCAGTTCTGCTTTACTGCCAGCTTCCAGTCCGTGGTGATAATGGCTGCCAAAGTCGGCAATTTCTTCAATCACGTGGCACTGCTGGTTGACCTTGATGGGAAACACGCCGCGGTATTCGTTGTTGTAACCGGCATCACTGATCGCCCGGGCAAAGGCTTCATTGAGTTCTTTTATCCGCTGGTCCAGCACGTTTTCTATACGCAGTACTGCCGGCATTTCCAGACCGCGTTCTTTCATGCCTTCTACAATGTCCAGCAGGGAAACTTCGGTACGCTTGCCGTTAGTGACAGTGACGACTGCTTCACCGTTAGCGGCAATGTCAAAATAGCCGGCACCCCAGTTGCGCACGCCATAGAGGTCCGCACTGTTATCGGTACTCCAGCGGTTTTCAGCATCGGCCGGTGTGGAGTCAGGTGTCGGGGAATAGGTAGAAGGTGTCGCCATAATTAATCTGCAAATACCTGAAGTGTGGCACATAAACGAGGTATTGAACGGAAGGGAATCACCCTGTTGTTCAAGCTGGCATTTTCTCCGTAATCAGCCCGGTGTCAAACTTTTTCTGAGGGATTTATTGCCGGAAAATATCCGCTAAAACAATAAGTTGAATAATGTTTCGGGTTGTTTTTTGGAGAGGTTTCAGGATGTGCTGATTTTACAGTGAGTTATGACTGTGATGCTGAATTGTCAGGGCTGTTATGTGATTGGTAGGGGTTTTCACAGCAGACACGTCGTTATTCACCATGGCGAGATACAAAATGTGACAGCCAGTGGCCGTGATCTTTGTATGCTTGTGGGTAGCCAGGGCAGAATTGGCCAGTATTTTTGCTTATTTGCGACTCGCTTTTACTGGCATGTTTTCAGCTGTTTAAGGCAGTTAGCAGCAGGTTAAAGCCTGATAAATACTGCTGGCATCATATTGCTCCAGCATCTGGTTCTAACTGATTTTACCGTGGTGCCATTAATTTATGGGGTATAGAGAAGCACTGTGCGATGTCGTTTTGAGTGCTTTGACACGTTGTACGCGGTAGTTTTACAGATTGCGTGGCGGGCCTGAGTATAACTTTACAGTCCGTCTGATCCGGCACTGCAGCAAACAAACAATAATAATGAGTTTCCTCAGAGGAGGTGAGCATGACCTTTAATGCTAATGAATTTGACGCCAAAGAAGTAGTAAGCAAAGACCGTAACAATGTATGGCACCACTTGTCACAGCATAAGCCTTATGAAGAAAGCGATCCGCTGATGATCGTTAAAGGCGAAGGTATGCGCGTCTGGGATGCGAAAGGTAATGAATACCTGGATGCAGTTTCCGGTGCAGTATGGACTGTAAACGTTGGCTATGGCCGTACTGAAATTGCTGATGCTGTTCGTGACCAGCTGGTTACTATGAACTACTTCGCACAGACTGCCGGTAACGTACCTGCAGCTCAGTTTGCTGAGAAGCTGCTGGAAAAATGCCTGGCATGAGCCGTGTTTATTATTCTAACTCCGGTTCTGAAGCGAACGAGAAGTGCTTCAAGATGGTTCGCCAGATCGCTGAGAAGAAGTACGGCGGCAAGAAACACAAGATTCTGTTCCGTGAGCGTGATTACCACGGTACTACTATTACTGCACTGAGTGCGACTGGTCAGTTCGAGCGTAAGAACCAGTATGGTCCTTTCACTCCTGGTTTCGTTGAAGTACCACACTGCTGCGAATACCGCGCGCAGGAAGGTGCTGATCTGGAAAACTACGGCGTTTGGGCTGCTAACCAGATTGAAAAAGTTATCCTGGAAGAAGGTCCTGAAACTGTTGGTGCTCTGTGTCTGGAGCCAATCACTGCCGGTGGTGGTGTGATTGAGCCGCCTGCAGGCTACTGGGATCGCGTTCAGGAAATCTGCAAGAAGTACGACATCCTGCTGCACATTGATGAAGTAGTATGTGGCCTGGGCCGTACCGGTACATGGTTCGGTTACCAGCACTACGGCATCAAGCCAGACATGGTTACCATGGCGAAAGGTGTTGCTTCCGGTTACGCGGCGATCTCTTGTACTGTTACTACTGAAGAAGTATTTGAGATGTTCAAAGATCCTGAAGATCCACGTATGGATTACTTCCGTGACATCTCTACTTTCGGTGGCTGTACTGCGGGTCCTGCTGCAGCACTGGTTAACATGCAGATCATTGAAGATGAGAACCTGCTGGATAACGTTAAGATTCAGGGCGAATACCTGCTGGGCCGCCTGAATGAGCTGAAAGATAAGTACGACGTTATCGGTGATGTTCGCGGTAAAGGTCTGTTCTGTGGTTTTGAGCTGGTTAAAGACCGTGAAACCAAAGAGCCTGTTGATGAAAGCGTATCTACTGCTATCGGTGCACACTGCATGGCAAATGGCGTAATCATGGGCCGTACTAACCGTTCTTTCCGTGAATTCAACAACACTATCTGCATGAGCCCTGCGCTGATCGCTACTCAGGCTGATATTGATGTAATTGTTGAAGCACTGGATAACGCACTGGCTGAAGTAGCTCCTAACGCTTAATTCAGCTTATCCGCAGGGCCTTTCCGGGCCTTGCGGTCATATCCCGAAAATACCAGTCCGGTTTGGTCTTTCATTCCTTAGTCGTAGTTTGCTAAGTGTTTGATGATTAAGCAGGACTGGTATTTTGTCTTGAGAACCCCGCCTCTGTCTTAGCGAACTGAGTCAGGCGTGTTATGCTTCTCATATACGCTGTTTTTACAAAAATATAAATTAAAGAATATCTTAGCGGCCAGACCGGAGAGCAACCAAGAAGTGCTCCGTGTTGTCTGGGCGGCAGGAAGATATTGCTCAGGCGTTCCGGTGCAGGTCCGTCGGGGATAACTTTCTGGCGGATAGCAAAAGAAGTGCATGTAATTGGCGAATATAAGGCAAGATGAATGTTTCAGCTTTTTCATTTGACTCCAGGTAAAGGCGGCAGTTTACAGCAGCAGTTACGGGAGCAGATTGCGACGGCGATACTTAACGGTAATATCCCGGTGGATTCACCGTTGCCGTCCAGTCGTAAACTGGCACAGCAGCTGAATGTCGCACGTAATACCGTGGTTCTGGCTTACGAACATTTGCTGGATGACGGTTATCTGCTGGCGCGTGAGCGTAGCGGGTATTATGTGAACCCAGACATCCTGAATGGTCAGGTTAAGCTTGATGTTCCGAGTCGTCAGGAAGTCGACATTCCGGCGACCCAGATTGACTGGGCGAACCGCTTTAAGCTTCGTCCCAGTGAGCAGAGTAATATTGTTAAACCCCGTGACTGGCAGAGTTACGATTATCCTTTATTTACGGGCAGTTTGATACCTCGCTGTTTCCGACAGTTAACTGGCGTGAGTGTTGCCGGGATGCGGTTAGCGGACCGGCGATCGGTGACTGGGCTGCAGACCGGTTTGATAATGATGATCCTTTGCTGGTTGAGCAGATCCGCACCCGGTTATTGCCCCGCAGAGGTGTCTGGGCATCGGCGGATCAGATTCTGGTAACGGTAGGTGCTCAGCAGGCGCTGTATATGCTGGCCAAGCTGTTACTGGATGAGAAGAGTGTCATTGGCCTTGAAGACCCGGGTTATGTGGATATCCGCAATATCGCCAGTCTGAATCCGTCTCAGGTACGGCCGATTCCGGTTGATAAAGACGGTATGCAGGTCGATGAGCATCTGACTGGCTGTGATCTGGTGTATACGACGCCGAGCCACCAGTGCCCAACAACGGTTACGATGCCGATTGAACGCCGCTATGAGTTACTGAGGCGGGCTGAAGAAGATAATTTCCTCATCATTGAGGATGATTATGAAAGCGAAACCAACTTTAAGTCGAATCCGATTCCGGCTCTGAAAAGCCTGGATAAAAATGACCGGGTGCTCTACATCGGCAGTTTGTCGAAGACGCTGGCACCGGGGCTGCGGGTTGGTTACATGGTGGGGCCTGCTGAGTTTATTGAAGAGGCCAGGGCATTACGCCGTTTAATGGTTCGCCATCCGGCAGCCAATAATCAGCGTTCAGTTGCGCTATTCCTTGAACGGGGTTACCACGATTCACTGATCATGAATATCATGCGTAATTATCAGACCCGCTGGCGGGCAATGGATGAGGCGCTGACAGAATATTTGCCGGAATCCCATGATCAGCCTACCTTTGGTGGCTCCTGTTACTGGGTAGGGGGCCGGAAGGTCTGGATACCCTTGAGTTGCAGAAGCGGGCCATGGAAGAAGGGATTCTGATTGAGTCCGGCGCGATACATTTCCTCCGGGAGCCGATGCCAAAGAATTATTTCCGTCTGGCTTACTCGTCAATTTCGACAGATAAGATTGAGCCGGGAATTAAAAACTGGCTGAACTGATCCATTCGATGGTTGAGTAAATTAAAAAACCGCTCTGGACGAGCGGTTTTTGTTTTTGGCTCCATTATAACGTGTTGATTTGGCGGGTTTTTGTCTGGTTTTGGCTGCTGGCACCATGCTGGCGCAACTTGTAGCTTAAATCTGGTTCTACTGTGTTTTGCCCGTCGATCCTAATCTGTATTGCATCTTAGCTGTACTGGTAGAAAGACTTCTGCTCAGTCAGAACGAGCAAAGTCTACTACCTTGTAATGAATAAAAAGAGCTAACGGAAGGAGTGGTACGATGTTGATAGGTGTCCCGAAAGAGATTAAAAATCACGAATACCGCATCGGTATGGTACCTGCCAGTGTGCAGGAGCTGACCAGCCGCGGACATCAGGTTGTGGTGGAAACTCAGGGCGGTGCGGGTATCGGTTTTAGCGACGATGATTATCGTGCAGCCGGTGCAACCATCGCGAACAGCCCTGAAGAGATCTTCGCCAGCGCTGATATGATCGTGAAAGTGAAGGAGCCGCAAGCCGTTGAACGGAAAATGCTGCGTCCGGATCAGTTACTTTTTACTTATCTTCATCTTGCCCCGGATCCGGAGCAGACCGACGATTTGCAAGCCAGCGGGGCGACCTGCATTGCATATGAGACGGTTACCTCTGATCGCGGCGGTCTTCCGTTACTTGCACCAATGTCTGAAGTGGCCGGACGGATGTCTATCCAGGCCGGTGCTGCCTGCCTGGAGAAGTCCAAGCAGGGGCGTGGTGTTCTGCTCGGCGGTGTTCCGGGTGTAGAACCTGCAAAAGTGACTATTATTGGTGGTGGCGTTGTAGGTTCTAACGCGGCCCGTATGGCAGTCGGTATGGGTGCCCAGGTTGTGGTACTTGACCGTTCTGTTGATGTATTGCGCCGGATTGTGTCTGAATTTGGTACAACGGTGCAGACTGTGTATTCCAGCAAGGCAGCACTTGAAGAGCATGTGTTGTCTGCTGATCTGGTAATCGGCGGTGTGCTGATTCCGGGCGCGGCGGCGCCTAAGCTGGTAACAGCTGATATGGTGTCCCGCATGAAGCCGGGTTCTGCGGTTGTGGATGTTGCGATTGATCAGGGTGGCTGTTTTGAAACATCCCGTGCAACAACCCATCAGGACCCAACATATATTGTCGATGATGTGGTGCATTACTGTGTGGCAAATATGCCAGGCGCTGTTGCCCGTACATCGACTCTGGCTCTGAACAACGCCACTTTGCCATATATTGTGGCACTGGCGGATCTGGGCTGGCAGGAAGCCATTCGCCGGGACAAGCACCTGGCAAACGGCCTCAACGTTCATGCTGGTAAGATCACCAGTGAAGAAGTCGCAGTGGCGTTAGGGCGTGAATATTCGCCTTTCAGCGCTTAATTGTTAACTGATGTGGCGTTAATTCCGGTTAACGCCTTTTAATATAATAAGGAATTCTAATTATGGCTCGTATGACTCCTAGTGAAGCATTTGTAGAAACCCTTGTTGCCAACGGTGTTACTGACTGTTTTGGTATCATGGGTTCTGCATTTATGGATGCGATGGATATTTTCACCCCGGCAGGTATCCGTTTGATCCCTGTAGTGCATGAGCAAGGTGCTGGCCATATGGCTGACGGTTACGCTCGTGTATCTGGTCGTCACGGTGTTTGTATCGCTCAGAACGGTCCTGGTATTACTAACTTCGTTACTGCGATCGCTGCTGCATACTGGGCTCACTCTCCAGTTGTATGTATCACTCCTGAAACCGGTACTAACTCTCAGGGTCTGGGTGGTTTCCAGGAAGCTGAACAGCTGCCATTCTTCGAAACTATCACTAAGTACCAGGTAAGTGTTGTAAACAACACCCGTATGGCTGAACTGACTGCTCGCTGCTTCGACCGCGCGATGCTGGAAAACGGTCCTACTCAGCTGAACATCCCACGTGATAACTTCTACGGCGACATCGACTGTGAAATTCCACAGCCTATCCGTATCGAACGTTCTGCTGGTGGCCCTGAGTCCCTGAAAGAAGCCGCTGAACTGCTGGCTAACGCTGAATTCCCAGTAATGGTTGCTGGTGGCGGTGTTGTAATGGGCGATGCTTACGAGCAGGCTATTGCGATTGCTGAACAGCTGGAAATGCCAGTTGTAAGCAGCTACCTGCACAATGACTCTTTCCCTGCTTCTCACCGTCTGGGTACTGGTTCTCTGGGTTACCAGGGTTCTAAAGCAGCGATGCGCGTTATCTCTAAAGCTGACGTTGTACTGGCTCTGGGTACCCGTCTGGGACCATTCGGTACTCTGCCACAGCACGGCATGGACTACTGGCCGAAAGACGCTAAGATCATCCAGGTTGACTGCAACGCTAAGATGCTGGGTCTGGTTAAGAAGATCTCTGTTGGTATCCACGGCGACGCGAAAGCAACTGCTAACGCTCTGATGGACCTGCTGAAAGACAAGTCTCCTAAGTGTCTGGAAAACAAAGAAGAGCGTCTGAAGCTGGTTGCTGCTGAGAAAGAATCTTGGGAAACTGAGCTGACTGAGTGGATCCACGAGAAAGATGATTACTCTCTGGACATGATCGCTGAACAGGCTGAGGAAGAAGGTAACTACCTGCACCCACGTCAGGTTCTGCGTGCTCTGGAAGAAGCTATGCCTGCAGACGTAATGGTGTCTACTGATATCGGTAACATCAACTCTGTTGCTAACAGCTACCTGCGTTTCGAACGTCCACGTTCTTTCTTCGCACCAATGTCTTTCGGTAACTGTGGTTACGCACTGCCTACTATCATGGGTGCTAAAGTTGCTGCGCCAGAGCGTCCGGCTGTATCTTACGCTGGTGACGGTGATGGGGCATGTCCATGATGGAAATCATGACTTGTGTACGTGAAGATATCCCTGTTACTGCTGTTGTATTCCACAACCGTCAGTGGGGTGCTGAGAAGAAGAACCAGGTTGAGTTCTACAACCGTCGTTTCGTTGCTGGCGAACTGGAAAACCAGAGCTTCGCAGGCATCGCTAAGGCTATGGGTTCTGAAGGCGTTGTTGTAGACAAGCTGGAAGACGTAGGTCCTGCTCTGAAAGAAGCTATCCGTAAGCAGATGGAAGAGCGTGTTACTACCGTAATCGAAATTATGTGTACTCGTGAACTGGGTGACCCGTTCCGCCGTGACGCGCTGGCTAAGCCAACTCGTTACCTGGATAAGTACAAAGACTTCGTATAAGTCTTAGTTTTATCGACAGCAAACCGAAGGCCTCTGGCCTTCGGTTTTTCCAGGTTGCTGGGTTTCAAGTGTTTACATCCTGTTTAAGACTTTTGTGAATAGCCCATCTTCAGGTGATATATTCACAGCAGTTTTTATTAAGAATATGCGCAGATACCGCGGTTAGCGGGCGTCGGCGAGAAGGAGTCTTTTATGACCGCATTAGAGAAAATTTTTCAACGGGCGAGTGCTGATCCACGTTCGATCGTACTGGCTGAGGGTAATGACCCGCGTATTCTTGAAGCGGCTGTCAGTGCCACTGCACAGGGATTGCCGATATTACTGTGCTGGGTAACGTTGATGAGGTGAAAGCGCTGGCGGTTGCCAACGAGCTGGATCTGACATCCATTGCCGTGCTGGACCCTAAAACGTCTGATGCCGCTGATCGTTATGCGCAGGCGTTGTTTGAGAAGCGTAAAGCGAAGGGGATGACCGAAGAAAAAGCTGCCGAGCTGATCCGTGATCCGCTGTATTACGCGCAGATGATGGTGCACCTGGGTGATGCGGACGGTTCGGTTGCCGGTGCCGTGTATACAACTGGTGATGTTGTGCGCGGTGCGATTCAGATCATCGGTATGTCTGAAAGCAGTTCTATGGTTTCCAGCTTCTTTCTGATGATGATGTCTCAGCCGCACCATGATATGCAGGGCGGGATTGTGTTCTCTGATTGTGGTTTGGTAATTGATCCGGATGCGCAGCAGTTATCCCAGATTGCAATGTCTGCTGCCGCCAGTGCGCAGACTATGCTCGGTGAAGAGCCGCGGGTGGCGATGTTATCGTTTTCCACCCATGGCAGTGCAAACCACCCGGCGGTAGATAAAGTGGCTGAAGCGACCCGTCTGGTTCGTGAACAGATGCCTGATCTTAAACTGGACGGTGAAGTGCAGTTTGATGCGGCCATTGTGCCGGCGATTGCGGAACGTAAAGTAAAAGATTCTCAGGTAAACGGCCAGGCCAACGTGCTGGTCTTCCCAAGCCTGGAGGCGGGCAATATCGGTTATAAGATTGCTGAGCGTATTGGTAAGGCTGAGGCGATTGGACCGGTCCTGCAGGGCCTGAAGAAGCCTGCCAATGATCTTTCCCGCGGTTGCAGCGCTAAAGATGTGGTAAACGTGATTGCAATTACTGTGTTGCAGGCGCAAAACCTATAATTGAAGGCAGCTGAAAACTTGTCTGAAAACGTCGTTGCGAGGGTGAACCTGCAACGGCGTTTTTGTTTGCGGTTCTGAAAAGTGGTTTTCGGTCTTTGACCTTCGAATGAAAATTTTTTGTCTGTTTGTTCTTAATATTTTGTTATGTAAGTTATAACTTAATGTTTTAAAAGGATTTATTTGGTCTTGTTACTGGTTCTAAATTTTAAAAATTTTTGGCCCTAACTTAAAGTCTGAAACACGTTTCTAATAGCGTCATCCTGAGTCGTAGTTTGGCAATTGTTGATTTGACTTCAAGTTGAAAGCTTCAGACATGACTGGTCGAAAACAATAACAAAGGGGGTCGCAATGGCTTTACAGAAATATGGTTTCATCGTTAAAAGTGCTGACTTGGACATGTTCAAGCATCAGGGGCACATGGCGAGTGATAACTTTAATATGTCGATCGCTGGCGTACAGGACGCCGGGCAGGCCTGCTTTGTAGCACAAGAGATGCTTACTAAAGGTGTTCAGCTGATAGAGCTGTGTGGTGCGTTTTCCGGTGAGGAAGCACAGCAGATCCGTGATGCGCTCGAAGACAGAATTCCTGTGGGTTACGTTCAGTACACCACAGAAGAACGCGAACGCTTAACGCGCGAGCTGAGTTAAGTCAGAGTCCGGGCACGGTTAACAGTTGAAGCATAGAGGGCTGGCAGCCTACTGAATTAATAACGGGGTTTTTACCAGGCATTATTCTGACTGCCAGTGCTTCAACTCGACTACCGAATCCGGGCGCAATCATCATAGGTGCCCATATGAAGATCATACTTGCTGATCGCTCGCCGCTGTTTCGTCTTGGTTTAGGTCTTGCGTTAGAGCAGGCCGGGATCATCGTTGATACGTTTGAAGTAAACAGTATTGAAACGATGGCCAGCCGCCTGAACAAAACCAGTGGTACTGTCGTGGTTATCGTTGATGCGCAGTTGCCGGGATTGCAAAGCCTTAATCAGCTTAAGGTTGCAGCCGGTAATGCGGATGCGCGTTTCCTGATTATGACCAATAATCTGGACATTGTTGTGTCCCGCTGGGCGGTGCTGAATGGCTTTCACGGAGTGATTGCCAAGACATCGGGTATGGAAGAGTTTGGTAATGCTATCCGCAATGTGCTGGAAGGCCAGATCTGGCGTTATGATGAAACAGCGGATCCTGATCAGCTGAGTGGACAGCAGACCCGAATCGGTTATGCATTGCGCCGTTTGTCTGAACAGGAAAACAACGTGCTGAGCCTGGTGCGCTGCGGTTTGCGTAATAAGCAGATTGCCCATCAGATGTCGCTCACCGAGCACACGATTAAATCACATATGTCGAATATTCTTCGCAAGCTGGAAATCGAGAACCGGACTCAGTTAGTGATTGCGGTGCAAAAATCGATCTTAATCAGGCGCGTTTGTTAACGGCCTGATCACTTCAGACAGCTCCCCAGTAGTATTCAGGCAAACAATGGGGAGCTCTTCGTTTATCTATCCCGGATAGATTTCATTTTTCAGTAAATACGCATCGTGCCTGACGCGGGCAAATTCAGTGTCGCTCTGATTCAGCGGGCAGTGTGTGTCTCTGCTGTTCAGCAGGAGGCTGCGGGTATTCTTCCGCGAAGGAATCACGGTAATCTTATGCTGCTGTAACGGTTGGGATGGCTGCTTGTGATACATGCTGATGCTCCCCTTATCTGTCTCATCGTCGGTTGTCACAAAAACTTAATACAGCTAAAGCTCTGATACAGCATAGACGCTATTTATGACTTCGCTATGACAGTTTTACGGTGCCTTATAACTTTTTGTTAACACCGTCGAAGGGAAAGTGTGGCAGTCGTGGGGTGACGCAGAGTATGAGGAGAGATGAGGGCCCGGAACGGGCCCTCATGGTGAGGCTTCAGACGCGTTTATTTAAGCAGTACGCTTAATTGTGCTTCAAGGGTCAGCTGATCTTTAGTGAAGTTGCGGATGCCCTCAGCAAGCTTCTCAGTGGCCATCGCATCTTCATTCATATTCCAGCGAAATGCTGCTTCACTGTTTTCAGCCAGATCGTCGGCGCTGACAGGGTTCTCTGCGAACAGTTTACGGTCAAGCGGTAACTGGGTATTGGCCAGTTCAGTGATCAGGGTAGGGCTGATTGTCAGGCGGTCACAGCCGGCCAGCTGACGGATTTCTTCAGCGTTACGGAAACTGGCACCCATGACGACCGTATTGAAGTTGTTCTGCTTGTAATAATTAAAGATGCGGCTGACAGATACGACGCCCGGATCATTTGCACCGGATAAGTCGGTACCTTCAGGGCTGTTCGCTTTGTACCAGTCAAGAATACGGCCAACGAAAGGCGAAATAAGGTACGCGCCGGCATCGGCACAGGCAACGGCCTGGGCAAAGCCAAACAGCAATGTCAGGTTACAGTTGATGCCTTCCTTTCCAGTTGGCGTGCTGCTTCAATACCTTCCCAGGTGGATGCGATTTTGATCAGTACCCGGTCGTTAGCGATGCCTGCTTCGTTATAAAGCCCCATCAGTTTACGGGCTTTTTCCACGGTTGCCTGAGTATCAAAAGACAGGCGGGCGTCTACTTCGGTTGAGATGCGGCCCGGAATGTATTTCAGAATTTCGCAGCCAGCCAATACTGCCAGCTTATCGCTGGTGTTTGCCAGTAGTTCAGCAGAGCTTCCACCCTGGCTTAAGGCCCACTGACCTGCCTGCTGAATAAACGGACGATAACTTTCATCCTGGCTGGCTTTAAGTAGCAGGGAAGGGTTTGTGGTTGCGTCCTGCGGCTGTAATTGTTCAATCGCTTTGATATCACCGGTGTCTGCGACAATGGTGGTGAACTGTTTCAACTGATCCAGCTGGTTTTGCATATTAATAACTACCTGTCATTCTTATTGTGCTAAGGCGCGTTTACTTAACAAATTCCGCTGCCTGTTTAAGTACTTCTATGCCGGCACCACTGCGGTGGGCGTTTTCACTGATATGGCGACGGAACTGGCGGCCGCCTCGCTGACCATGAAATAAACCAAGAATATGGCGGGTCATATGACCCAGATAAGCACCCTGAGATAACTGTTCTTCAATGTATGGGTAAAGCTGCTCAAGAACCTCGGTGCGGCTTGGTACAGACGAGTCCTGACCATAACAGACTTGATCTACTTCAGCCATCATATAAGGGTTCTGATAGGCCTCCCTACCCAGCATGACACCGTCAACGTGCTGAAGATGCTCCTGGCTGGCCTCCAGAGTTTTTATACCGCCGTTAATCAGAATCTCCAGTTCCGGAAATGCTTGTTTGATCCGGTACACCCATTCGTATTTCAGTGGCGGGATATCTCGGTTTTCCTTTGGGCTCAGGCCCTGCAATATAGCTTTACGGGCATGGATGATGAAGGTATTGCAGCCTGACGCTTTAACGGTAGAAATGAAGTGGTGCAGCTCTTCATAACTGTCCATATCATCAATGCCTAAGCGGTGTTTTACCGTGACAGGAATTGAAACTGCGCTTTGCATGGTATGCAGGCACTCAGCAACCAATTCCGGATGTGCCATCAGGCAGGCACCGATCATATTGTTCTGTACCCGGTCACTCGGGCAGCCGACATTCAGGTTGACTTCATCATAACCAAAGTCTTCGGCCATTTTGCTGCACTGAGCCAGATCCTGAGGATTGCTGCCGCCCAGCTGTAACGCGACCGGATGTTCCTGCGGGCTGAATTTTAAGAAGCGTTCAGTATCACCATGAATCAGTGCGCCGGTGGTCACCATTTCTGTATACAGCACTGCCTGAGAAGAGATCAGTCGGTGAAAATACCGGCAATGCCGGTCAGTCCAGTCCATCATGGGGGCCACGGTGAAGGCTCGATTGACTGTATCCCGCGGGGTGTGGGGCTTCGGGGAAGATTTGGCTCGATTTTCTGACACGTAAAATTGCTCTATTTAGGCCCTGTTTTGCCCCTTTTGCACTATTAGGGCTACGAAAATGCTACAAGAAATCTTTGTAGCAGCACTTCTCTTTAAGTGTTGAAGACGGCCTTATTAGAGGGCATGGATACCAAAAAGCATCTTATTTCTGATCGTCGATACATAGAAAGAGAGGGCGTAATTTTACACTGTGTCGTAGAGCTATAGCAAAGTGCTGATTGTTAGATTGTCTGCGGAGATCTTGAGTTGTAGATAGATTTAAACAAGAGGAATTTCACTGAATTCAATTTTGTACTCAGTACTTGAAAGACTGCCTTGATAGACCTTACATTGCATATCGTTTTTGCAATTGCTTTTAATATTCTTGATTTGGTCTCTTCAGTTGCTCTGGGGCCAAAGTATATTTTTGGATGGCGTCTTTTGGTATTGGTGAAAGAAATACTCTGTTCCCAAATGTATCTGTTACTCCTGTATTGATTAGGTGGTCCTCCATCCGCGCTCTTACTATTCGGATTTCTTGTTCATAAGCCCAATCTAAAGGCTTGTTGTTCATAAGGTTTTTGTGCGCGTAGGTCGTTGTACTTGGGTTTTTAGGATTAAGGGTTGGGATTAATTCTGAGTAGATGACTGACATAGGGGATGTTTTCCCCTGCTTGGCTAGAGGCGTAGAAAAGTCGTGGTTGTCTTCGAAGCCAATGATATAGCCAGTGTAGTCTTTGGCATAATGAGCCCACATTAACAGGTTTAGATTAGTTCTACTTAGAGATAACACTCCGTAGTTATCGCTAAGTAGCTCCTGACTGTTTCTGAAGCAATAGATGGATCAAAGTTCTCTAAGATAGGTTCAATTGCTTCTGATCTGAGCCTTTCATATTCAGATGGATTGCTTTTAGCGGGGTGGTCTGTGGGAAGGGGAGTCAAGAATTTGTCATCGAATCGACGACAAAGATCTTCTTTCAATTCCTGGATATCAATTATTGAAGAAAATTCATATGGGTCATTTAGAGAAGTAAATGGGGTGAATCGAATAGCTAAGTTAGTGATGCAGTCTGTTCTTTCGGGTGGAAGGTATTTGAAAAACATCCGTTGTCATTCCTAATAGAATTATCGTAGCTATGCGCATTGTGCATTAGGCTCGGCTGTATTGGAATTCTTGTTTGGGAGCTGTCAATTTATATAAAAGTTCACGGGCAGCAAAAGTTATTGATTGTTGCCGTCTGTAGTTAGTTCTTAGAAGGAGTGTTATCGGTTTCTAGTTTGGTGTGGAGGATTTCGTAGCCGTTTAGCATTGCGTGTACATCTGAAGGTGGTAAGGAATTCAGCATTAATTGCTCTTGTTCTAAAAAGTTGCGGAAGCAGTACTCAATCTGGTCGTTGCTGAGGCCTGTAAACCATAAGCGAGTAAGGTTTCTTACTAGGTTAGCCATGAATTCAGTTTGTTTACATAGAGCTCGAAGCTCGAACTGTGAATGTGGCAGTTTTTGTATTAGGTGCGTTTCAGTGGCTTCTAACCCGGCTAAGCGACTTTTCAGAGCTAGCATGGCTCGTATCATGGAATCACCTACATTCTCTATGACCCTATGATTTCTTATTGCTTCAGTTAATACCGCAGAGTGAAGTTTGGTCGGATTGTATTGGCCGTGAGCGGCACTAATTTTTGCCAAGAATTGACAAGTTGTTTTCATTTTCAACATTACAAGCTTTCATCACTGCTTTGGCAATTGCTTGATCGTCTCTTTTATCTCTGCCTTTGGACAGATGAATAGCTAAGAAAACGCCATAGGCTGCCGCAACTAAATTACCAAAAATGAAATAACACCTTTGGCTGCTTGGTCAAGTGTGTCTATCTTATCAGCATTCCACGTAAGGATTACAACAGCGATTACGGGAATGTTAATCAGCCAGATAGCGTGATCAAAAACAAAGTCTTTGAGTTTAGCTACTTTCTTCATAGATGCTTTCCCTGATCTAAGTGCTTTGATGGTTTATTTATATGATGATTTGGTTTAGTGGTGCTACGTTAGTGCTACGGGTTACAAATGGATTGTCGTAACTTATTGATTTATATGTGCTTATTGGCTTTGCGTATCCAGTCCATCATCGGTGCCACGGTAAAGCGGCGGTTGACGGTATCTGTGATGGTTGCTGGGCTGGGGCTTGAGTTCAGGGCGTTGTTCACTGTTGGTTCTACTATATCTTTAGGCATCAGAACTTCGTATTTGGGCTTCAGGTTTTTAGACTTTGCTCAGGGATCTGTGGTTGAGTTTGAGCAAGTCGCTCAGGTGGTTTTTCTGAGGTTTCGGCGATTATTAATGCCAGAGTTATGCTCTGAAAACCGGATACATTCATTACGGCGATTATAACCTGTGAGAGAAGCAGTTTCGATAAAAGCGGTAGTTGAACTTACCTTAAAGAGAAGGGTGTTTGAAGACGGTGTGGGGACACCACCACCGCCTTCTGGCTATCAACGGAGAGAAGAACTGCAGCCAACACATTGCGAGTGTGCGCTCACATTATAGGATTAATCGCCCGGGTGGACAATGCTGTTCATTTTTGCGGAAAAATATCTGTGTTGGGAGAGTGCAAAGACAGGAAATAAATAAAGCCGGGGATGTACCGCCGGCTTTAACTTGCTACTGGCTGGGCAGCCTTCAGAACAAGCGTTCGGATTATACGTCCAGCCGGTGAGCAGTTGCTACTTTGGTATTCACTATTTTGGTGAAAGACGGCCCGACTCGGGGAACTGGGCCGCCTTTCAGGCAGCGCTCGTGGAGAGAGGATCTGCTGCCTACACTGATTTCGCAGTGCAACATCAGTATATGGATGTTTTTGGGTTGTTCAAGCAAACGATCGTTTTAATTTATTGATTTTTATATAAAAATCAGGGTGTTTACTTAGTCGTTTCTGTTGTCTTGCTTATTGAGGCAGCATTAGCAGGATTGGGAAGTTGTGGTTGGCAGTGCTGAAATGAAGATTGTGCAGACGCAGCTTACTGTCAATTTTGTGTTTTGCTTGCCAGTGACAGATAACATTGTATAAATGACCTGCCTTGTTGCTTCGGCAGGCCATGCGTAATTTTGATCCGCTTATTTAATGAATTTGTTATAGGCAAAGAGCAGGATTACAGCGCCGGCTGTTGCGGTAAGAATCGTGGCGATATTGAATCCGCTGACAGAGCCCAGGCCAATGAATGAGCCGATAAAGCCGCCGGCGAAAGCGCCCGCAATGCCCAGGACCATTGTCATAATCCAACCCATTTTATCTTCGCCTGGCATCAGCCAGCGTGCCAGTGCACCGGCGACTAATCCAAGAATTATCCAGCTTAAAATACCCATAAATATAGCCCTGATGAATGATTAATTTGTTGGCAATGATCTGTTTACTGTACTGAATCATTGCTTAATTATGGGGAGTTGCAAGGTACTGAGCACCAAAAGCTGATGATGAGTATGTATGGTTGAAAGGCTTTATTCGGAACGCTGCAGGTGCTCTGGTTGCTTGCTACGAAGCAGGTTTGATTGTGTCTTTTGGTGTGAAGAGTTTTAGCTTTTAATTAGAGTAAGCAGCGTTTTATCTTGCTTTTTGTGGTGCTGATCCTTGGTTGGATAATGGTATTGGGGGCAGCTTCTTTCTTTGCCTGTTCAGAAGTAATTGCATAAGCCATAAAGTGTGGCTGCAGTTCGCCGTGTTCTTCCTGATAGCAGAATTCACTCAGCCGAAAATGGGTGAGCCCTTCTGCTCTTTGGCGAGTTTTGGCAGATGGAGTATTTTGCCAACCTTAGGAAGGTGTCCGATACGTTTGGCAGATCCAATGAATGTATAACCTTCTGTAAAGAAGTTTATCGTGTATATCGTTTCCATGATGTCGTCCATACAGAGATCCTTTGTTGGACTGTTCAGTGACTGATCAGTCTATCGCGGGATTTTCCGGAAGATAATAATCATTCGTACATGTACTACCCAACCTGGGTAATATCTTACTCATTATGTGGATTTTTAAATAAACAGATTTTCCAAAAACTGGCGACACGCAGGGTGGCAGGTAAGTTTTTGAGACTTACTGTGCGCGGATAATGGAAAATAAATCCAGCTGATCTTCAGGTTGAAAGGCGGCTCGGGGACGGTGAGCCGCCTTTCTGGCAATCTGCGGAGAGAACATCTGCCAGCACGTTACTGCTGTGCGAGGCGCATTATACGAAAGGATAATGCGTAATCAAGCAAACAGGCGTTTCAATTTGCTTAATCTTTATTCGTTATTGGGTATGCTGTGTATTAGATTAGCGACAAAATAGCCTGCTCTGATGGTTTCACGCTCAGTAAAGTGTGAAGTGACACTGCTTGTATTTCGGTTAATACCGGCCATATTGATAGAGCGGTCATGTTTTATATGACGACATTTTTTGACAGAAAACTGTCAGAAAGCCTGATTCAGATTGGTGAGGTGGGGCTGGTCAGGCGGGGAGAGGATGTGAGATTTATCAGTTTGTTTTTAATCGCAATTTTATCGGGTTGTGCGTCGGTGGATGGTGAAAAAGAAAAACTGGCGACGGCGGTGCCGGTTGATGATGTTGCAGCAGAAGAGCCTGTGGCGAAGGTGGATTCTTCGGTTGAATATATTCATCTGTTCGATGTTTTACAGAGGTATCCTAAGTCCGGTCTGGGTATTTTTGAGGACTGGGTGATTGTTAAAGTTAATACTGCTGATGAAAAGGCAATCTGGTCATTTCCACCCGTTTATCATCCCGCTTATCCTGCAGCTGTCAGACGCGAGATTATTAACAGTGATGGCAGCATCAGAATTCATACGCATATGAATTGTGCGGCAGCAGAGGCTTTGTGTGAGTTGCTATTCCGGGACTTTATTGCGATGAGTGAAAAGTACTGGGCGGTTCTTAGAATTTCAAAAGTTCAGTATCGGGATGTGTCGCTTATTTGCACAGTGATACAGGGATTAGCATATAAGTTTTGTTGCGCGGTCCCGTATGAAGATGCCTGTTAAAAGAGCCGCAACAGGATTGCAGCTCTGCTTACCTAAGCGCCTGGGGGACATTCCTGACACTTAGTAATACAAGCGTTTGAATTATAAGGCGCTTATCAGGAGGATCGCAAGTCAGGAGAATCTCAGAGGATTGGTGAAAGGCAGCTCTTGGGGACAGTGAGCTGCCTTTCTGGCTAATTTATTAGGATCATCAGCCAACACGAAAGCTTCCGTGCCATCATATTATACGTGTTTGCTCAAATATTAATCAAGCAAGTGTCTTTTTAATCTCTTGATTTCGCTGGCTTATATAGCGGGGTTTATTGTCTGCCGGTTTTAGTTTCAGCGGGTATGCTTATTAAGCTGGCTGTTAGGTAAGAAGCTGTTTTTCGAGATTAAAAACTGATGGTTAGATACGAGTTTCAGGTTTTCAGAAGCAGACTATTTTTAAGTCGAATAATTAATGGAATGATAGTTAGTTTACCGTGCTTTAATACGCTGTTAGGCCCGGAAAAGCGTTAACTTTCCGGGTTAACGGTAATCACATTATTAGCATATATTTATTCGCTATAAGTTTAAAAGAGAGATGCGTTAGCGTTTGGATATTTCCCGCATTAAACCGCTGAGATCCAGTCCCTGATGTGATGCAAGTTGTTCCAGGTCTGACTGGTTACGGGGCGGCACAGAGCTGAGCCGTTGAGCACGGGCTTTTTCTCAGCTACTTTTTGCTCAATTTTTAGATGCAATTTATTCAATTGCTCGATGCTTAATGATGCGAGGCTTTCAAAAATGTCTTTCTTGTTCATGAAAAGGCAGTAAACCTGAAAATTTTCTGTGAGATTTCCTTACTGGCTTGGGACTCAAACGGCAAAGTCATGCTCCTTCCGTGTAGAAGGTTGCATTGCATAGAATTTTTAAGCAACCTAAAACAAATTTTAGCACCAAATCTCAGACTGTTTAAGTTTTTGAGCTGATAAATTATTTTGCCTTGGTACTGCAGATTAAAATTTAGGCTGTAAGCTCAGGCTGATAAGCCTATAATTGCTGCTTAATAATCAGTGATATTCTTTCATCCATTTAATACAAGCTATACACATATGAAACCAAGCGAGAACAGTGGAATCCGACGTTTTTATTATGCAACTAAATACTCTATTCAGGGGTTCCGTGCTGCATATAAAGAAGAACAGGCATTTCGCTATGAGCTGGCGGCGATGTTGTTACTGGTACCGGCAGCGGTCTGGATCGCACAGAGTGGTGTCCAGCTTGCATTGTTGTGGGGAGTTGTCTTCTGGTACTGGCATTTGAAATTGTGAATTCAGCAATAGAAGCAGTCGTTGATCGCTGGGGTTCTGAATATCATGAGCTGGCAGGGCGTGCCAAAGATATGGGGTCAGCAGGTGTCTTTCTGATGATCATTCTTACGGTTGTTGTGTGGGGCGGTGTGCTTTACGACAACGGGGTATTTGGCTGATTGCACGTAAGAGCAACTGTGCTTAGTTGCTTGGCTTGCAGGCAGGGGGCTTTGAGTACGTCAAACTTCAGGCACAAAAACCAGCTTATGGCTGGTTAATTTGGGATCTGGTGATTAACTTCTTTGAAGTTGGTGGAGCCTAGCGGGATCGAACCGCTGACCTCAACACTGCCAGTGTTGCGCTCTCCCAGCTGAGCTAAGGCCCCTCACAAGATGGCGGCTATATTAATGACGACTCTGCAGACTGTCAAGCACTGCCGGGTACAAATCTTCAGAATTTTCCGGCAAAGGCCAAGTGTTTAATTTATAAAAAAAGCCCGGACAGTTTGCCCGGGCTTGGTGTCAGATCCTTTGGATATTAACCAAGGGATTTAGCCAGTTCGCGGTATTCTTTTTCCCAACGTTTAGCTTCTTTCTTAGATGGGCCACCGACGGTATTCAGTGCGTGACGGATACGGGCGCGGCTCATGTCTGGTCCCAGAATTTGCATAGAATCAACGACTGAAACACTGGCGCTGGTACCGGCGATCGCAATAAATAACGGGTAGAGGAAGTCACGAACCTTGAAGCTCATCGCGTCGCCCAGCGCTTTGCACTGGCTGAACAGGCGGTCCTTGTTCCACTGTTGTTCGGCGTCCAGCATCCAGGAAGCGTACTGGAGAATTTTGCGAACATCGTCACGTTCCAGTGACTTATGAGCGAAGCTTTCTTCAGTGATTGGCAACATGCCCGACATCAGGAAGCCGGCAACCGGTGCTACGTCGGTAAACTTTTCCACCCGTGGTTTAATCAGTGGAATAATCTGCATCAGGTATTCAGGATTGAGTGCCCATTGCTGGAATTGCTGGGCGAACTGTTCGTCGCTCAGGTCTTCACGGATCCACAGGCCATTCAGCCAGCTGAGTTTTTCCTGATCGAAGATCGGGCCGCCCAGTGATACCCGGCTGATATCAAAGTTGGCGATCATTTCTTCCAGATTGAATTTTTCACGCTCGTCCGGCATAGACCAGCCCATCCGGGCCAGATAGTTCAGAAGTGCGTCTGCCAGGTAACCCATACGCTGGTAGTAGATAATGCTGGTCGGGTTTTTACGCTTGGACAGCTTTGACTTATCCGGGTTACGCAGCAGTGGCATGTGGCAAAGTGCCGGCATATCCCAGCCAAAGTATTTATATAGCAGCTGGTGCTTAGGTGCAGAGCTGATCCATTCTTCACCCCGTAATACATGGGTGATTTCCATCAGATGGTCGTCGACAACGTTTGCCAGGTGGTAGGTTGGCATGCCGTCGGATTTCATCAGAATCTGACAGTCTACCTGCGACCATTCAACTTCGATGGTGCCGCGCAGCATGTCGTCGAAGACACAGACGCCTTCTTCAGGTACCTGCATACGAACCACATAAGGCGCATTTACCGCTTCACGGGCAGCAACTTCTTCAGCGGGCAGGGCCAGATCACTTTGTTTCAGGGCAGTTTGCAGACCCTGTTCGCGACGCTGATTGCGCAGTTCGTCCAGTTCTTCAGCAGTGCGGTAACATTTGAAGGCTTTACCTTCGTCCAGCAGTTGCTGAGTGTATTTCTGGTAGATTTCGCTTCGCTCACTCTGACGGTACGGGCCGTGCGGGCCAGGCTTGTCAGGACCTTCGTCCCAGTCCATTCCGAGCCAGCGCAGAGAATCAAGAATGGCCTGTTCGGATTCAGGGGTACTGCGGGTCTGGTCGGTATCTTCGATACGAAGAATAAACTCGCCGCCATGCTGACGGGCAAAAGCCAGATTGAATAAAGCAATATAGGCGGTACCAACGTGCGGATCGCCGGTAGGAGAAGGTGCAATACGGGTGCGAACAGTCATCAGAATCCTGCTAACAAAATCGGGTTAAGTAAAATTGCGCGCATTATACTCCGTTGCCGATGTGGGGTACATCATGTTGATGGCGGTTTGGCGCTGTCAGTCTGGGAACATACTGGTGCAAACAGGTGGGCGTTGCTTTATTCGGGGCAGTATTTCGGCAATGAAAGGTAAGGTGTCAGTCTGTTAATGGCATCAGATTATTCAGGAAGATGGGGCATACAGGCGATATTCGCTGTGATTAATTTTGAATGAAGCACTGTTTTAACATCTTGGCATACTTCATGCTGTAGTAGAGGTACGGCTGTTGTTCAGCTGTGCTTTCTGTGGACTTTAGCGCCCGGTTTTCAGAGTTTTCTGAACCGGGCGTTTTTTTATCTGAATAATAGGATATTTACAGGAGGTAACCTGTTCAGAGGTTGTTTTATTCAGCGTGCGGCTGCTGTATATAATGACGCCTTTCGCGCTGTACAGACGGTGCGTCTGATGCGATTGGATAAACAGAAAGGACGGAAAGTCATTTGCAATATAAAAATGCCTGGATGGTAAGGGCTAGTAAAGGAGGCCGCTTAGCTGAGCTTTTGCAAGCCGGAGCTGTGTGGCACTGGGGTGGAATTGTCTGGGTAATCTTGCCGGTTATGCCGATATGGCAGAGCTGCACGGGGCTTACGTATCAGCCTACGGTGATGAGAAGCCCGCGAAAGTCAGTAACGCAGTGAGCATGCTGCATCGGTTTGCACAGCAGATCAGTGCCGGCGATCTGGTTATTACATATATGCCAGACCGAAGGGTGTATTTATTGGGTGAAGATCTGGGAGAGTACCGTCATGTTACTGAGGATGAGTGGGTTGACCGCTACGCTAACATTCGTCCTGTACGCTGGTTATCAGTTGTTTCCCGGGATGATCTGAGCAAGGCCGTTCAGAACAGTCTGGGGGCGACGCTGACACTGTTTTCGCTGAAGCACGAAGTGGTGTCTGAATTACAGAGTCATGCGCGACCTGTCGGTTCTGAATTGTTACCGGATGCCGGGAATGCTCAGTTAAGCCTTCCCGGTTGTCAGGTTTAATACTGGAAGAGTCTGAATTGTTTAAAGGTAACTTTATTTTTGGCGGTTCCGGATTGCGTTTTTCCAGTGTTTGGCTGCCAGCCGGATGAAAGCTTCACTTTGCAGGTTATGGACTAACACAGTACCGGAGCAAACCCAGGCTTTATTCAGGGCATCTCTGTAATATGAGCTGAATACCGGTCCGCGGCGGATCAGCCGCAGTGTGCCGGCGGGGAATCATTACCACCGTAGCCCACATCGCGCCGGTATTTGTTGTACATGTTGACGGAACTGGCAACCCAGTCGTCAATTTTCAGTTCACCATTTTCCTGGCTGACACTGCCAATCTTGGTGAGGTTAAAGCTGTTATTCCACCCCGTCCGGAAGCCGTCATCTTCATCCCGTTCGCTGGATGCGTAAGGCGGTGCACCATGAACATCAAATGTCAGGTTAACTTTTTACCGTTCAGGTTGTCGTTGCTGATGTTGAAGTAGCCCGGATCGATGCCGATGGCGGCCATTTCAAAGGTGGTTCCCTGATGGGGAACGCGACATGAAAGTCCACCTGGGCATCAAAATCACCGTGATAGCAGTCACAGGTGACGGCCGCAGCACCTGAATATTCGCCGCCCTGTTTTATATCGATGTGTAACCCGTCTTCCTGATAAATCCGGGTGTCCTGGTTGGTATGGCTGTAACCGGCCGTCCAGAGGTTACGGTCAATCCGGTCGCCGTCAAAATTATCCTGCATTACCTGTGCCGGTGGCAGTAACTGCTCGCTGGTTGGCAGGGCGCCTTTGGCGATCAGTCCGGCAATATGAGGGGCGGCATATTTCAGGGCACTGATTGTTTCAGGAGTCGGGGCAAAAGGCTGCTGGGTGATCAGTAACCAGTTTTCGTTTTGAACGGGGCGGTTCCCGTTTAAAAATAGCTGACGAATTCTTCTGCCCAGGCTAGCTGGTAATCGGTGTCGACGCAGCTGGCAGCATCAAGGGTAGCTGGGCTCAGCCCGTTCATCCGGGTAAGGTCTGCTGCCAGTTCTCCGTGATATCCCTGTTGGCGCATGAGCTGGCAGGTAGCAATTGGCGCAATGATGCAGGCCCGTTTTGCCAGGCCAAAGCGGTTTAGCAGCTCTGTCAGTAAAGTGGCCAGTTCGGACTGGTGTTCATATGTCAGATCATGCAGGCGAATCAGCAGCTGGGTACGGCGGCCAAAGATTCGAAGAACGTCTTCCAGTTTACTGAGCACTACTGGCCGCTGGCTGCTGGCGTCCCAGGGAGTATCTTCACCCTGTGCGCCGGTGGGCTGATAGTTGCTATCCAGTTCACTTGATCGCCAGGTTTTGCCTGCATCCAGTTTCCGGATAGCGTCCAGGTTCATGCTGTCAACCTGAGCAGGTACGCCGCAGCTATGTTCCAGGGAGGCGTTAGGGGTGCAGATAATCTGCTTATCCCGGGTTAGCAGTACATCCAGGCAAAGGCCGTTCGCACCACCTCCCAGTCCGGCCCACAGGCTTTCCATGGTGCTGGGAGGTGTTACCCAGCAGTCTCCGTTGTGGGCAAACAGAGTAATGTTTTTAATATCCATATGGGTCCCCACGATAAGTGCTGCTGTTGAATGGTGCGGTTATTCTTCCTGGAATTCAGGATGCATATCCCGGAACCACTGGATGACGGTTTCCACACGCCGTGGCTGGCTGATGTCCCGTCGGGTAGTGATGTAAATAGTATTCATCATCGGTGGCAAGTCGCCTTTGTCGTATTCAACCAGTTCACCGGTTTCCAGATAGGCTTCCACACAGTGACGGGGAATACGCTGATACCTAAGCCGCCGATAACCATCTTAATTGCACCGACAATGTCGTTGATATCGCCGGTGTGATACAGCGAGCGGGCAGTCAGTGTTTTGGCTTCTGGCATAAAGTGTCTGGCCCACAGGTCAAAGCACACGTCCATTCCCGGATAGTTAATGAAGCGGTGGTCCATGACGGTTTCCGGCTGGAGTTCGTCAAGGGTGTTACGGGAACTTGAGACCAGTACGTATTCTTCTTCACAGAAAGGAATGTAGCGCAGTGAAGGGTGCTCAATACGTTCAGTAACGAAGCCAAAATCAAAACGGTCATCGATGACTGATTGGGTTACCGCTTCCGTCGGGCACAGTTCAACCTGAAGAGCGATACCGGGAAAGTCCAGGCGACGCTGTAACAGCATTGGGAAGTGCGGGCTTTGCAGGCATGAAGGTGGCATTGCATAGCGCACCATACCTTCCATGGATTCCTGTCCCTGATCGAGACCGTCATGGAATTCAGCGGTGACATCCATAATGCGGCGGATATATTGCTGCAGCATTTTGCCGGCACTGGTGAGTTTATAGGTGTCACTGACTTTATGACGACATCATGCCCCAGTGTTTCGCGGATTTTGATCATGTGATCAGAAACCACAGAAGGGCTTTGGGCAGATTTCTTTGCGGCGGTAGCATATGAGCCATATTCAGCCACAGCCATAAAAGCTTTGAAGAGTTTGGGGTCTAGCTTGAGGTACTTCTGACTGGCGAAATTCATCTGTCGGATCCGTGATAACAGTTTTCTTCGTCACATCCCTTGCTGATTGTTATATTCCGATATAACAATGAAGAGCGATCCATGCCAAGAACTCGCAATTATATGCAAAAAATTGTCTTTGCGTACTTATCTTATTGAAAGTTAAGTGTCCACGTCCATGTGGGTGGAGAGATCCGTCGAAGCTGTGGTCTATAGAACATGCGTTCCTTCGCTGGCTTTCAGGCTAAACAGGCTCCGCTGTTTGCCGTTCCGTGATGGCTTTGTTCTATAGAGGCCAAATCCGTTTTGGCGCTGTGCGTAGTATCATCCTTGTGGGCATCCGGGCCGCAATATTCGTTCCATGGTACGTCATATCCGTTTACGCACTTTGTAAAGCATTTATCCCTGATAATTCCGTTTTGTTTCAGTGCAGTCCCTGCTGTCTGAATCCTTTTAGACCTTTATAAATTTTTTCCCTGGGAGGAAGTCCACTTCCCCAACAACCCATCCACTGTGCGTATCATCCTTTCAGCGCACTTCCCATTTCCATATGGGGTTATCTGTCCCTGCCTGTCCCTGGTGTTTTAAATCCTTTTACCCGCCAGCATCCCTGTGGCGTTATCTTTCCTGAAGTCCTGACCTAGAAGAATCTTTAAACCGGGCTGACCAGTAACTGCCGGAGCCGTGAAATTTCCAGCAGTTCTTCGTTGTTAATGACACGGTCGAAGACCGAGTCCAGCAAATCCACCATGCCCTGGTTGATCACTTTTGTTCCTTCAATGTTTGCTTCGAGCTTTACACCGTGTAGATAGTTATGCCGGATATCACCAAAATTGACGTCGCTGATTTGTCCCGGTTCCAGCTCAACGCTACGGGTTCCGTAGGGAGTCTGGGTAACATCACTGTTCGATCTGCCCGATACATACAGGGTGACCTGAATAGGATGTTCTGTGTCGTTACATATCGTCTTTACGCGCATCTTGTCTCGGTTTACTGCGGTTGCTCATTTAACGCTTCAAACTTTAGCGGCTCCCTTTAGTAAAGGCCAACCGTAAGTTCAGGATTGCCAATCCGGGAAATCCGGCTGGCATTAGTCTTTAGTATCGGCTATAAGAAATGTTGCTTATAAATCAGCTAGATAGGAGGTGGTGATGGATAAGGGTACAGCACCTGTCAGGCGGATACATCCTGCAGGGATACGTGTCTGGCAAGGATTTCGCATTGCCTCCATGGCGGCCGACTGGCAGAGATTCAGTGAGCAGTTGGGGAAAATTTTTATACCTGCAACTGTGCAGCAAATGCAGCCGTTAGGCTTGCAGGCATACTTTCCTCTGATTTTGCCCGATTCCGGATTTACCTTACCGGATGAGTTGGCATTAGTGATTTACTCGAGTCAGGACGTTTATAAAACCGCAACCCGTGAAACGGTTGCGGGCGGGCCTATGGTACATTGCATGGGACTGTGTTTAATTTCAACCGGGAAGGGGACATTCCCAAGAGCCGGTCTTTTTCCGGTGGCCTGGTCCGGCAATCTGGAAGATTCCAAACCTGTCTATCTGAAGGATGCAGCAATTGACTGGCATTCAGGAGTGCTGCGTTGTCTGGTAATGAAAAGCCGTGATGAACACGGGATGTCGGATCAGTATGCGCAAATTTCTGCCATTGCGAATGACTGGCTTGAAGGAAGTAATGAAACCTCTGATAACGTAATTCTGCAGGTTGAAGAGGGTTATCTGCTTTGCTGGGAGCATTATGATAATGCAGTAACAAATGGCCTGACTGATCTATTGAAAACTCAGGTTCAGGGTGTGGTTGTCATTGATACCTGTGCCGAAAAGTTATGGTCCAGCCGCTGTTTTCTGCACCGGATAACGGGGTTGAACCGGTAGCCGGTTTACTGATGGATGTACGTCTGGAAAGCGGTTGATTAAACCCTTTTACTGACGGTGCTGTTCCCGTGCAAAAGTAGGGGCAGTACCAAAATAGTCTTTATAACAGTTGCTGAAGTGGCTGGAGCTGACAAAGCCGCAGGCCAGTGCAATATCAGTAATGCTGTGACTGGTTTGTAACAGCAGTCGCCGCGCCTGAGTAATCCGTAATTCCAGGTAGTATTTACTGGGTGATGTTTCCAGATGATTCTGGAAAGACGTTCTGCCTGACGCCGCGACACACCGACAAAATTACACAGTTCTTCGACACTCAGAGGCTCTTCGATATTAGCGGTCATCAGCTGGATCAGTTCTCTGAGACTTTCAGGTAAGTTTGCTTTGTCTGATAATTGCGTCAGACGATTCTGGCTGTTCTCTGCCAGTTGATCGCAGCTGAGAATTTCCCGGATTGCCCGGACAATGTCTTTTCCCTGCAGGCGTTCAATGATTTTCAGCATCATCTCAAGCGCGCTGTTTGGGCCGGCACAGCTGATACGGTTGTTGTCCGTGACAAAAATCTGATCGCTGACGTGTACCTTGGGATACTTTTCCTTAATGAAGGCGTGATTCTCAGGGTGTATTGCACACTGAGTGTCATCCATCAGGCCTGCCTGAGCCAGCGCAATGGCACCATTCCACAGGCCGCCGTAAATAATTTGGGAGGTGTTCTGTGATTTCAGGTATTCCGTCAGTGCCGGATGAACATCAATGCTGCAGCGGTAGCCGCCACACACGATCAGCATGTCGTAATTATCTTTTGTATCTGTTTGCAGTTGCGACAGATGGGTGCCGGTGGAAATCTCAATTCCCAAATCGCTTTTTACCTGAGTGCTGTCCAGGCCGATGGTCTGATAGCTGAACAATGGTGCGGTGCGTACCAGGTTGGCGGTAACCAGCGCATCAACGGCTGCAGTAAAGGCCATCATAGAAAAATGCTCCAGCAGAACGAATGCGACGTGCAGCGGTTTTTCTGACGTGGTTTCACCCGGGAGGAAACGGCGGTTGGTTTCACGAAGCGGGGTACTGAACTGACGGGTATCTTTTGGTGCGCTCATTGGTTGCTGAGTTCTCACAGGTTAAGGCGCTTTTATAACAGTTTTCTCTGAAAAGTTGTAATTTTCCAGAGTACGTTTTTGGTTTGACTGTCATTTGATCAGTAAGTTACTGGTGGGGATGTTTGTGCAGCATGTTTATTTTGTAAACAGGCTGTAATTTTTGTAAATGTATTGGTGGAAGTAATTGTTGGGTGTAACAGGGTATTTATATCATTTAGATAAATATAAATATAAAAACGATAAAACATGCGGTTAGCTAAGGTTTTTACAAAGTGTTAATAATTCTTTGGTTAGACGTTTTTTGAGGCTGATTTTGGCAGGTTAGAAATATTATTTTTCTCTGTGTATAAACGTTTTAACTGTTTATTCGAAACACGCTGCAAGGTTGTAGTTGATGTAAATAGTTTTAGCTGTGCAGGTGAGTTTTTATCAGTTGCATATATATAAAAATAATATTTCCGGAGTTCCTCATGAGTAAAATGTCCAGCTTCAAATCCCTGATTGCCAGCAGCATGATGTTGGGTGCGGTTTTAACCACTTCTGCAGAGGCCGCGACTACATTGCGGATTGCCAGCCAGCATGCGCCTGATCAGTACGCATCTGAAGTGTTACGTCAGATTAAGGATGAGCTTGAGGGAGCAGGTGTCGATCTGAAAATTAAATTGTACCCGGCCGGTCAGCTGGGTTCAGGTGAGCAGCTTTTAGGTGAAGCTGCGCGCGGTACCATTGATATCGTCCATTCCTTTGTTTACAGCCATAAAGATCCGGTACTGGAGATTAACTCTCTGCCGTATCTGGTTTCGAACTATGACGAAATGGAAAAAGTCTTCAGCCCGGGTTCTAACTTCTACACTCTTTGATCAGCGTATGGATAAACTGAACCTTAAACTGTTGGGAATTACCGCTGAAGGTTTCATTGGTGTAATGGCTTCAACAGAGCCTGAAAACTACCGTACCACCGGTGCAAAAGGCCAGAACATCCGTGTCTGGAGTGCACAGTCTGCGAAGCTGGCCACTCAGGATATGGGCTATAACACGACCACAATTGACTGGGGTGACGCATTCCCAGCGATCCAGCAGGGTGTGGTTGATGGCATGATCGGTGCAACACCAGAAGCGACCTATACCACCTTTAAAGAAGCGATCAGCAACTATGTGCCGTATAACGCATTTGTTGAAAACTATGCTTACTACGCCAGTAAGAAAACCTGGGAAAAGAAGCTGAACGACGAACAGCGTAAGGTTATCGAAGATGTTTTCGCCCGTGCTGCTGCCAAGTTTGTGGACTGGAGCCGCGAGAATGATGCGGCCAATCTGAAAAACTGGAAGAGTTCGGCGTAAAGGTTCTGCCAATTACCGATGCTGAGCGTGGTGCGATTGCTGATGAGATCCGTGCCAAGACATGGCCTAAGCTGGAAGAGCGTCTGGGTAAGGAAAACCTGGATAAAATCGTTGCAGATCTGTAACGGTTCCTTTGTCTGAAAAGATGGCTGTAGTGAAAATGTTATTAACTGCAGCCTTCTTTTGTTTTTAATTCTGAGTAAAAAGGTGCTTTATGTATTTAGATATACCGCGCCCGCTCAGAAGTCTGGTTAATTTCTTGCTGCAAATAAAACAGTATTTTTGGCGGCTGCCAGCCTGATTATGGCATTCGTGTTTTTCTTTGTGGTGATTCTGCGTTATTGGTTTCAAACAGACCTTTTGCGTATGAAGAATGGGTATTGATGCTGGCTTTCTGGGTTTATTTTCTGGGCGGTGCAATGGGAAGTTATGAAAACACCCATGTCAAAGCCGACTTTTTATTATCAGTCATGGATGACCCGCGTAAAAATGGCTGGTGGTTAACTTTACGATTTTTCTTGAAGTGCTGATCGGGCTGGTGCTGAGTTACTGGGGCTGGCTGATGGTTGAGGAAGAAGTGGTTGCTTATCCTGACTGGCAGCGTACCACCGGGCTGGAATTGCCTTTCTTTATTCCGAAACTGGGTATTTTCCTCGGATTTGTCTTCATGACCTTTATACCGCTCTGCATCTCTATAGCGGATTGCGTTCCGGGCCGAGCGACGTCTGGGAAGATAACGAAACTCCACCACACATCTGACAGGCAGGCTTTATGTTAATTCTTCTGACACTATTAGTGATCTGTGTCGCCCTGCTGATCGGTATTCCGGTACCGTTCGCCTTTGGCCTGGCACTGATCTATATGTCGCTGACCGGTGATCATGATCCGGCTGGCTTTTTAACCTCAGGGCACTGGCGCATGAATGTGCTGGTTCTGCTGGCGATTCCTCTGTTCATTATTGCCGGTACGATTATGGAGCGGGCAAGATTGCTCAGCCTCTGGTTGAGCTGGCAGAGTTATTTGTTGGCCGCTTTAAAGGCGGTATTGCATATACAGCTGTGGGAGCAAGTGCGGTATTCGGATCGATTGCCGGCAGTGCTACTGCAACCCTGACCTGTATCGGCAGTATTATGACGCCGCAGCTGCGTAAGGCGAATTATCCTGAAGGATTGTCTGCCGCCCTGATTACCAATGCTGCCCCACTGGGGTTGCTGATTCCCTAGTGCCATTCAGATTATCTATGCCTGGGTGACCCGTCAGTCGGTGCTGAAGTGCTTTCTGGCGACGATTGTACCGGGCCTGATTCTGGTTACGCTGCTGTGTATCGTTAACTTCTTTATGCTTCGCAAGCATAAAGGTATTAAAACCCTGCCGCCAAGTGATGATTTTGTTGGCGAAGTGACCCGCAAGAGCCGTTTTGCGTTACCGGCGCTGCTGATGCCATTCATGATTCTGGGTGGTATTTACGGCGGTATTATGACGCCGACTGAAGCGGCGGGTATTGCTGTGGTGTATGCCATTCCTGTGGGGTTCTTTATCTATAAAGGCCTGAATAAGGATAACTTCAAAGAAGCGCTGGTACAGTCTGCAACCACCACCGGTGTGGTCATGGTGATGTTCTTCATGGTGATGATTGTCAGCCGGCTGCTGATTTTTGAAGACATCCCGGGCCTTGCTCAGGAGCTGATTTTCTCTGTCTCTGAAAATCCAATTGTTGTGCTGATTATGATTAACGTTGTGATGATTCTGATCGGCATGCTGATGGACGATGTCAGTGGCGTGTTACTGGCCTCTCCGCTGTTATTCCCGATTGTGGTTGAACTGGGGGTTGATCCTATTCAGTTTGCAGCAATTGTGGGTGTAAACCTGGGGATGGGGAATATTACACCGCCAACGGCACCACTGCTGTATCTTGGTTCCCGGGTAACGAATGTACGTGTCAGTGCCATGCTGAAACCAACGCTGATCATGATTGCATTCGCCTGGATACCGACGCTGATTATCACGACGTATGTACCGCAGGTGTCTCTGTTCTTGCCAGAGTTATTAATGGGTTAACTGCCCGTGTAAAGATCACGGTTCAAAACCCCGGTTGTTTCGGCACCGGGGTTTTTATGTATCAGCGTAGGGATGGGTATCGTGCTGAATGACTTCTGGTTTTACGATGGGGTTGCCCCGGGTATCAAAGAGTGGTGTAGGGTGGCTTAAGCCGCGAATTTTCCAGATCAGCAGCCGGAAAATGATCTTTATAGTGATGCTTAGGGGCATGCCGCTGTGTCTGGCAGCTTTGATCCGGGTGCCGGTTGCATGTTTGGCATGAATATAGCCCTTAACATCTCCCAGAATCTGCTGGCGCTCCTTGGCATCCAGCCGGATAAAACTGTGGATCAGGCCAATAAAGGGGACACCGGCTGTTAGCGTATTGCCTATGGGTGTAAAACAGCAGCGGGTATACCAGCGGAGCGTGCCTTTGGGGAGAGTTTCAGGCATGCAATATGTTCGTGACCTTCGGTGATTTGTAAATGGGCCGGTGGCATCTGAAACACTTCAGTACCGCCGTCGGCATCCAGAACAGGCTGGTGGTCTTCGGCCTGCTGGTTTGATTTAAGGTATTGTGCAAATGCCTGACAGCTGCGGCAGTAACAAACTAGGCGGTTACCGCTGGTGGGTGAGGCATTTTTAGCGATGCCTTTCACCGCGCTGCAATGGCATTGCAGAGGTATGTCGGTCATGGTTGTTGTTCTTTAGCCGGCCGTACTGCCGATCCTCGGGCCATTGTGACCGCCAGAAAAGGCATTAGTAGCAATAATAACAGTTCAGCCCGGATAATCCGGATAATTCGTCGGGGCACAGGAATTCTGCTGGTGTTTGCACGGCGATTTCGCAAGTAAAACCAGGTTGGAATTGTGGACAGAGTCGCAATTACCGCGAACAGCAGAAGTTTGGTGTGAAAGATAAAGTTACCGGAGTAAAAGGCTTCCGGTTTGCCGACAATAAACCATAGCAGTAAACCGCTGACCAGCATGAGCATAGCGCCTGCACCGTAAATGCCGTCGATAACGGCAATTTTCCGCAGGGCGGCCGGGGTCATGGTTTTACGTAGCAGCAGATGCTGACTGACCAGTGCCGCGGCCAGAATGATCAGGCCGGTGAAGTGCAGATATCTGACAAGAAGCTCTTCCATTGCAGGGTCCTGTTGCCGGTATTAGCGGCTCAGTGTAGACCGAAATGGTCAGCTGGGTATAGCGTTAGTCCTGGTTTCTTTGCTGCTCTGGCCAGTGTGAAGCAATTTTCCGGCTTGCTTCAATGGCAGAATGTAACTGTTGAAGCAGTGTTGGTAGGTCCGGGATTTTGGCATCTGCCAGTTGTTGTTCGGTATGCCGTAAAAGTGTTCCGGCGGCACGAAAGCCCAGGGTGTCGCAGGCACCGGCCAGTTTGTGCAGAAGCTGTTCGGCGTTGCTCAGGTCGTTTTCAGTCAGGCTTTGGCGGATAGCAGGCCAGAGTTCATCGCAGCTGTTAACAAATCCTGCCATGAGTTTTTGAACTTTCTCAGGGCCGAGCATTTCTTCATGCATGGATATCAGGCTGTTATCCAGTACAGGAAGGGGATCAGCAAATTCCGGTGATTCAACAGGGTTAGACAGGTTGGCGCTGTCGTCTGCAGAGTGAGAGATTGCACTGAACAGTTGGTTTCTGTCGACCGGTTTGGCAATAACCGTGTCGATGCCCAGCGTCCGGTAGGTGTGCAGATCTTCCTGGCGGACGCTGGCTGTCAGAGCAATGATTTGTGTGCTCTGATGCCGGAATTCCGGGTTATTACGGATTAACTTGCTTATTTCCAGTCCGCTGCGGCCGGGAAGGTGCATATCCATCAGAATCAGGTCGAAGCTTTGTTGTTTGCAAAGTGTCAGTGCCTGCTCACCGTCACTGGCAATGCTGATCCGGTGATTAAATGGTGCGAGCAGGCCCAGAACGACGTCCTGATTAATCTGTACATCTTCTACCAGTAGTATATTGAGTTCAGGCTGACTACCAGGTGGCGCTGATATGTCACTTGTCAGCTCAGGGTTTGACGCCGTGAGGTGGCTGTCACAAACAGGCAGCTTTACTTCCAGCCAGAAGCAGCTGCCCTGGCCGGCTTCACTTTGCAGGCCAATGTCAGCGTTAAGCTGCAAGGCCAGTTCTTTACAGATGGCGAGCCCAAGGCCGGTACCGCCGAAACGCCGTGTAATGCTCTCGTCAGCCTGAGTAAAACGTTCAAATATTTTTTCCTGAAGGGGCTGTGGAATGCCAACGCCGGTATCACGGATACTGAAGCGAAGTGTGTGACTTTCGGCTGTAGCTGTTAGTTGCGATACTGTCAGTGTGATTTCACCTTCATGGGTAAACTTGATGGCATTCGCCAACAGGTTATTCAGTATTTGTCGCAGGCTACTGTGTGCAGCGAAATAAGCTGGTGCCAGGCTGGGAGGATAATGCAGTTCAATTTTCAGGCCTTTGTCCCTTGCGCCGGGTTCAAACAGACTGATCAGATTTTCCAGCATTGCTTGCAGGGCAAAGGGTTTTTGTTCCACCTGATGTGCACCTTCTATCAGCCTGCCGTATTCCAGTACCTGATTAAAGGTTTCCAGAAGGGCGTCTGTTGCGTCATGGAGAACCTGTACCTGTTTATGCTGGCTGTTACTTAGCGGCGTGTTTTCAAGTAGCTGAATCATCCCCAGCATGCCGTTCATCGGGGTGCGAATTTCATGGCTGATGGTGGCCAGAAACCGGGTTTTGGCATCGTTAGCTTCTTCAGCGGCTTCTTTGGCGCGGCGCAGGCTTTCGGTTCGCTGTTCTACCATGGTTTGTAGCTGATCGCGGTTATAACGCAGCTCCTGTTGTTCCTGGTCCCGGCGCTGGCGGTCCTGCTGAATGGCCTGGCGCATGTCATTAAGGGCGCTGACCAACTGATCCAGTTCGTCCCGGTGCTGGGGCTTGTGCCGGTTCAGACGCAGGCTGTCTTCCAGTTGTCCGGCACCGATGTCCCGGCTGTAGGTGGCCATGGCCTCCAGATGACGGGTGATCTGGCGGTGGAATATTATCAGGATGACCAGCACGATAAGCAGTACCAGCAGTGTCTGGTTCAGCAAGATGGTGAACCCCTTAGCATAGATTCGGTTGTAGATCCCCTGAATATCAATGTGCACATCTAACTGCCCGAGGTTTCTTTGCTGACCACTGGCGGTGGTGTGGATAAGTTCGAACCGTTGCATGTTTTTATGGGGCTCGGGCAGAGGGTCCTGTGCTGCTGTTGTCGGGAGGCGCAGCTCAAGTTCACTGATATCCGGCAGGTTTTCGATACCCTGAAGCTGGAGTTCTATTTGTGCCTGATCGATGTCCCAGAGGCTTTTTGCCAGACTGGCCAGATAACTGTCGCGGATAACTTCCAGCTGCTGGTTCAGCGCCCGGAATTCCCGCTGGTAGTCCAGTGTCAGCTGAACGGCAGTGGACAGCAGGATAAATACAAAGCTGCAGGCGCTGACATACTGCATGATCCGGTAACCCAGAGGATGGTCCTTTGGATAACGAAGCAGTTGGCGGATCAGGTCAGGCAGGGCGTGCATGAGGCTATCTCTCAGAGAGGGTTGTGGAGGTATTCAAGGCTGTTACTGCGAATCATATTACGGATCCGGTTGCTTTTGTGCAGCTCCTGCAGGCGTTGATTAATATACGGCAGATGCTGGCTGAGGTTGCCTGCTTTACTCAGGGCCAGGTAATAATATTCACTGGCGATTTTTCCCGCAGGGGCATGACGTGGTTCTCAAAGCCCAGTTTGCGTGTTTGCAGCATGTCGCTGCGCCAGCCGATAGGCATGTAATCAATACGCTGGTTAGCCAGTTTGCTGAAGTTTTGCTGATTTCTTGAAACGTATTCGATATGGCTGTTGGTTTGCAGAAAGGCATCAAAGCGGTCACCAAAACTGTCCCCAGTAAGAGGCCAACTGTTTTACCCGGCAGGTCATCCATGCCGGTAATAGGGAGTCAGCATCACTGTTTACGAAAATCCGGACTTCATCGGCAATGATGTACTGTTCACTGAATGCCAGATAGCTTTCCCGGCTGGCGATACGGTAGGCGGCGACAACAATATCGATATTGCCCAGTCGTGCTTCTAAGAGGCAACGTTTCCAGTTGGTGTCTGCGATGAGCTGTACATCATAGCCAAGTTCCGCGAAAAGCTGCCGGGTGAGTTGCGGGGCCAGGCCTTTAACTGTCCTTCACTTACCCAGGATACCGGTGGGTAGAAGGGGTGTCCGCAGGCGGTGAGCACAGGCCGTGGGCTGTCTGCATTGGCCACTGTGGACAGTAACATGGAAGTCAGTAGACTGCAGGTCAGGAACAACCCGGTAAGAAAGCGGATCACGATAACTCGGCGGGTTTTGGGGTAAACAGGTAGCCGGCACCATGCACCGTAAGAATGGTTTTTGGTTGCGCGGGGTCATCTCCCAGTTTGCGTCGCAGGCGGCCGATCAGTACGTCGACAGTACGGTCACTGGGCACCCATTCCCGGTTACGGATTTGCTCCAGAATCTGTTCACGGCTCATGATCTGTCCGGCATGATTCATCAGTGTGCTAAGCAATTGGAATTCCCTTCAGTAAGCTGGGTGGTTTGTTGCTGGTCATCCACCAGTTGACGGCGGTCCAGATTCAGCTTCCAGCGCTCGAAGGTTTTAAAGCTGTTGGGCAGTGCATCAGTGGGTTTGGCTTCTGTACAGTGCCGTACCCTGCGTACCAGGTTTTTGGTTCGGGCGAGGATTTCCTTGGGTTAAAAGGTTTGGTGACGTATTCATCAGCGCCACATTCCAGACCAATTATACGGTCAACTTCGTCCTGTCGGCCTGTGACCAGAATAATACCTACTTCTGTATGAACGCGAAGTTCGCGGGTCAGGGTGAGGCCATCCTTTCCGGGCAGGCGTATATCCAGCAATACCACATCAATCGTGTGTTCGCTGAGGACTGATTCCGCCTGTTCAGCGGTTTCGGCTTCAAAGACCTGGAAGCCTTCGGTTTCAAAATAGCTTGTCAGGCATTCCCGGGTGACAGGTTCATCGTCGACCACCAGGATACGGGCGTCTGAGTTCATAGGTTACTTCGTTTATGCGGCGCAATAATGGCCGGATTTGTTGTTATTTTATTTCAACAGTAGTGCCTGAAGCTTAGCTCAGGCAAGGCTTGTTTACATTTCATTTACAAGGTTTTACAAGTTTATACGAATGCTCTGCTTTGCCCGGCTGGTTGCAGGTTAAAAACGGCGTGCAGAAAAGGGCTTGAGTTTTAATTATAAACAGAATTATTATTCGGTTTGGTGCTGATTGTTCAGGTACCAAAGTCGCAAACATCACGACTCTAAACGTGGGACCGCCAACGGTGTTCTCCTGACGTCCGTAAGACAATCTATGATTCTTTTGCGAGAGCGCTTTTATATTCTTTATTAATAGGAGCTGCTCGATGACCAATTCTGAGCTTTTGGGTATTGATTCGAATACCTATGCAAATATTTTTACTTTTATGGGGTTGCCGCTGTCCAGAACGCTGGATGACGATACTAATGTGTGCGTGATGGGAATTCCGTTCGATCTGGCAACGTCCGGACGATCGGGTACCCGTTTCGGGCCCAGTGGGTGCGTCAGGCATCTGCACAGTTACGCTGGGAAGAGCGGCGCTGGCCCTGGCAGTTTGCCCTGAGTAAACGTTTGCAGGCGGTGGATTACGGGGATCTGGTATATGAAGACGGCAATGGCGACGATATGCTGCAAACCGTTGAGTTGCACGCTGGCAGGGTGTTGGCAGCTGATAAGACCTTACTGAGTATTGGCGGTGATCATTTTGTTACTTTGCCGTTATTGCGGGCGCATGCTGCGAAGTATGGGAAGTTGGCGTTGCTGCATTTTGATGCTCATACGGATACCGAAGAGAGCGATGCGGCCTATAACCACGGCTCTATGTTTTACCATGCGCCGCTGGAAGGACTGATTGATCCGGTCGCCAGTGTTCAGGTAGGGATCCGAACGGATTTCAATCAGAAAAATCATGGCTTTACTGTACTGGATGCCAGCTGGGTCAATAACCACAGTGTTGAAGACTGTATTGCCAGGATCAGGCAGGTACTGGGTGACCGGCCGGTGTATCTGAGTTTTGATATTGACTGCCTTGATCCAGCTTTTGCACCGGGTACAGGAACGCCGGTGAGTGGTGGCCTGACCTCAGACCGTGCCTTGCAGATTATCCGTGGTTTATCCGGGGTAAATATTGTCGGTATGGATGTGGTAGAGGTGGCGCCGGCTTATGATCATGCTGAGATAACTTCATTAGCGGCAGCGACCCTGGCCCTTGAAATGCTTTATCTGAAAGCAAGCCAGATGTGAATTAGTATCGCGTGACGGGGTTTCCGTCACGCATTTCATATTTTAGCTGAATGTATATAACAGACTGTTATGCAGCAGCCTGTTGAAGTTCAGTCAATTTTTCTTTACGCCTTCCAGCCCATTTCTGTTGTAAGCATTCAAAAGGCGGAACCAATGATGGCGATATCGGCGTGACCGCGCAGTGCCTGAATATCTGCCGCAGCAGAAATGCCAAAGCCGACACCCAGCGGTAAGTCTGTATGCTGGCTGATCCGGCGGAGATATTCCCCAATGCCTGATTTTTATCCGCAGACTCACCGGTAACGCCGGCGCGGCTAACACAGTAAAGCATACCGCTGGCTTGACTACAGATTGTCTGCAGACGGGATTCCTGGGTGTCCGGGGTAATTATCCATACGGGATCAATGCCGGTTTGTGTCAGCGGGGCAATCAGTTGCTGCTTTTCAATGGCGATATCCGGTACGATGATGCCGCTGATGCTTTGCTCCATCAGTGTGGCCAGTTGTGATGGGCCTGACTGCATCACAGGGTTCAGATAGCTCATCAGTAATACCCGGCTTTGTGGGAATTCACTGGCAAGCAGGCTGATATCCCGGATGCATTGCGTCAGTTGTGGCTTTTCTCCAAGTGCCTGATGGCAGGCATGGGTAATTGCCGGGCCGTCTGCTACCGGGTCTGAAAACGGAAACTGTACTTCGAGAATTTCAACGCCGTTTTCAAGTAACAGACGCATCATTGCCAGGCTGTCAGGAATGGTTGGGTAACCATATATAACGTGGGTCATCAGTAGCAGCTGTTTGTCCGTCCGTTGCTGACGAATGTATTGGGTCAGGTCGCTCATCAGCTGTTCTCCTGCGTCAGATAAGACTGGATAAAATCATTGAAAGGTTCGTCCTGCAGGGCTTTGGCGATGTTAAAAATGTCTTTGTCACCCCGGCCGGAAACGTTGATAACGATTTTTGTGACGGATCCATCTCAGCCGCTTCCCGCAAACCAGCTGCGATAGCGTGAGATGATTCCAGCGCGGCGATGATGCCTTCATTACTGGCCAGTTGCTGGAAGGCCTGCATTACTTCAGTGTCTCTTGCCTGAGTCATACGGACTTTTCCCTGTTCTTCCAGATCGGCGAGAATCGGTGATACGCCAACGTAATCGAGCCCGGCAGAAATAGAGTGCGTTGGTTGTAGCTGTCCCTGTTCATCCTGCAGGAACTTGGTTGCGAATCCCTGGGCGATGCCAAAACGGGCCTGATCGGTATTAAACCGCATGGCGTGATCTCCCGGCGCATCGCTTCGCCCGCCGGCTTCAACACCGACCAGCTCAACGTCTTCATTCAGGAAGGGTAGGAAAATACCACAGGCATTGCTGCCACCGCCGACACAGGCATAGATTTTATCCGGCAGTGTGCCGAACTGGTTTATGGCCTGTTCTTTACTTCCTCACCGATGACTGACTGAAAGCCGCTGACCATTTCCGGGTAAGGGGTGCAGCCACAGCTGGTGCCGATCAGGTAGTAGGTATCAGCGTAATTTGAAGACCAGTCTCGCAGGGCTTCGTCGAGTGCATCCTTCAGAGTGGCAGAGCCTTCTTTAACAGGTACGACGGTGGCGCCCAGCTGCTTCATCCAGAATACATTCGGATACTGACGTTCGATGTCATGGGCACCCATATAGATTGTGCAGTCCAGCCCCAGGCGTGCGGAAACTAATGCACTGGCGATGCCGTGTTGTCCGGCACCGGTTTCTGCGATAACCCTGCGCTTGCCCATGCGTTTGGCCAATAGACCCTGGCCAATAACATTATTCATCTTGTGAGCGCCACTGTGGTTCAGATCTTCCCGCTTAAGGTATATCTGGGCGCCGCCGATGGCTGCCGATAAGCGGCTGCAGTGTGTCAGCGGTGTTGGCCTGCCTGAATAGTGCTGGAGCTGATCTTTGACTTCTGCAATGAAGGCCGGATCAGCCATTGCATCCTGGTAGGCTTTCAGCAGTTCCTGCTGGCTGTTAAAAAGAATCTCGGGAATATAACTTCCCCGTATTGACCGAATTGCCCGTCCTGATTCATCATTTTGTCGCTCTTTGTGGCTGGTGTGCCGGAGGGTGATAAGCTACGGCATACAGAAATTAATTATTTAACTAAACGGTATGGTAAAAATAATAAATATTTTTACACCCGTCAATAGCCTGTGGACGTTTGTTGACCGGCTGATATGTGGAGTGTTTATGGCCCGAGGTCGTCCGTCCAAAAACAGCAATTGCTGGATACCGCCCGCAGGGTGTTTGCTGAAAACGGTTATCAGGGGACATCGATTGACCTGATTGTTCAGGAGGCAGGGGTTTCAAGCCAACTGTGTATAACAACTTTCCGACTAAACAGGCGTTGTTAATCGCTTTGCTGGAACAGTTAACTGCCGAGCTGGAAATGACCGGCTCAGAGCTATTGACCAGTGATCTTGATACATCTGAAGCGGTTATCAGGGTTTATCTGAACATCGCAACGCAGCCGGAATATCTGATGATCTACCGGATTTTATGTGGTGAGCACTATAAGTTGGATGAGCTTACCCGCAATCAGGTTCTGTCATTTGATCAGGGGCTTCATCAGCGTTGTCTGGAAGCACTGCAGTCCGGTGGTATTACCCGCCCGGAATGGATTCTGATGTTTTGTCGGGATCAGATAATCAGCCAGGCGCTTAAAGCACTTCCTGATGCTGAATTGCCGGGTGCCGGTGAGCTTTTAGTTCGTCTGGAAGGCCTGTTAAGCGAAGGGTAAATGCTGACAGCTGTTATAAGTCAGCTTTATATAGCAGACATGTGAATGATGCATCGGGCGATAATTGCTTTCCATACAGATGAAGAGCTGCACTGGGTGGCTGAGCTGGCGTGTGGGCATAATCAGCATGTACGCCACAATCCTCCATGGGTTAACCGTCCGTGGGTGCTGACCGTTGCCGGGCGGGACCAGTTTATCGGGCATTTACTGGCCTGTAAATGTGACCGGGGTGAGCCCCGGGATAATCCATACTGATTGGGAGATAAGAAAGGGTATAAAATTAATTTATGCAGTTTTGAAAAATATCATTGGCTGGAATCTTTGTTCTGCTGCCACAATGAACGGGCGACTTACGAGCAAATATAACAACAATAAGTAATGCCGGTTATTGAGGTGATGTCTGACCGGGGTTACATATACCAGGCATGATGATATGAGTCATAAAGATCCATTGCTCCAACCGTTTCAGCTGAAACACCTCACATTACGTAACCGTATTATTACTACCGCTCATGAACCTGCTTACCCGGAAGCAGGCATGCCGAAAGACCGTTACCGGGCTTATCATGTTGAACGTGCAAAGGCAGGTGTAGCGCTGACCATGACCGCCGGTTCTGCGACGGTATCTAAAGACAGTCCGCCAGTGTTTAACAACATTCTTGCCTATAAAGATGAGGTGGTTCCTTATCTGAAAGATCTGGTAGATGAGTGTCATGAGCATGGCACTGCAGTCATGATTCAGCTCACACACCTAGGGCGACGGACCGGCTGGTCGAAAGGTGACTGGCTACCGGTGGTGTCACCATCCCATGAACGAGAGGCATCCCACCGTGCATTTCCTAAACAGATGGAAGATTGGGATATCGAGCGCATCATCAAAGACTTTGCCGATGCTGCAGAAAGAATGCAGGCCGCGGGGATGGATGGCATTGAGATCGAAGCTTATGGCCATTTACATGATCAGTTCTGGTCGCCTCTGACGAATACGCTGGAAGGCCCTTATGGCGGCAGTTTACAGAATCGCGTGCGCTTCACGCTGGATGTGCTTGAAGCCATCCGTGCCAGGGTAGGTACTGAGTTTATTGTCGGCGTGCGTTTCACTGCAGATCAGGCTCAGAAAGGTGGCTTTGGTTTTGAAGAAGGTGTTGAAATAGCCAAGTTACTGAAGGCATCCGGCCATATTGATTTTCTGAATGTTATCAGAGGGCATATCGATACTGATCCCGGGCTGACGGATGTGATTCCGGTGATGGGTATGCGTAATTCTCCGCATTTGGATTTTGCCGGCGAATTCCGTTCATCAGTGGATATGCCGGTATTCCATGCTGCGAAGATTCCTGATGTAGCGACGGCTCGTCATGCGATAGCGGAAGGCAAGCTGGACATGGTGGGAATGACCCGTGCACATCTCGCTGATCCGCACATTGTCAGAAAGATCATTGAAGGAAGAGAAGAGCAGATCCGGCCCTGTGTTGGAGCGACTTATTGCCTTGACCGTATCTATCAGGCCGGGGATGCCTTCTGTATTCATAATGCGGCGACAGGCCGTGAACTGACAATGCCTCACGATATTCCTAAGGCAGATGTTAAGAAAAAGTGGTGATTGTAGGTGCGGGGCCTGCTGGCATGGAGGCTGCCCGGGTGGCAGGTGAGCGTGGCCATGAAGTTATTGTATTAGAAGCGGCAGCACAGGCCGGAGGGCAGCTGCTACTGACGTCACAAAGCCCCCGTCGGCAGGAAATGATATCGATCATTGACTGGCGAATGGCTGAATGTGAAAGGCTTGGGGTTGAGTTTCGTTTCAATACCTGGGCTGAAGCCGCTGATGTGACCACTTTAAAACCGGATGCTGTGATTATTGCCACCGGAGGCTACCCACATACAGAAATTCTTGAGGCAGGAAATGAGCTGGTAGTATCTGCCTGGGATATTTTATCTGGCGATGTGAAGCCAAAAGGAAAGGTGCTGTTATTTGATGATGCAGGTGATCACGCCGCTATGCAGGCGGCGGAAGTGATCGCTGACAGCGGTGCAGAACTTGAAGTGATGACACCTGACCGGGCCTTTGCGCCGGAAGTGATGGCCATGAATCTGGTGCCGTATATGCGGGCAATGCAGCAGAAGGATGTGACATTTACGGTGACTTTCCGGTTGGAGAGTGTGCAGAAAGAAGGCGATGGGCTGGTGGCGCGCGTAGGCAGTGATTATGGCGGTGTTGAAAAGTACCGGCATGTGGATCAGGTGGTCATTAACCATGGTACCCGACCGCTGGATGACATCTACTTTGATCTGAAAGGTACTTCCAGTAACGCCGGTGAAGTGGTTTATGAAGATCTGATCGTCGGAACACCGCAAACCAAAGTTAATAATCCTGACGGAGCATTCCAGTTGTTCAGAATTGGTGATGCTGTGTCATCCAGAAATACTCACGCGGCGATCTACGATGCGCTGCGTCTGGTGAAAGATATCTAGTCTTAATAACAATAAAATCGATTACCCGCGCAGACCCTGTTTGCGTGGGTAATTGCACAGGTGAGGAAAGCCTAATGACAGATTTTGTATTCAGTTCATCTAACCGGAAGATAGACCCGACACGGCGCAGAGTCGGGCAATTTAAACCGGATGGATCGCCAAATGAGAATGATCGTGTAGAAATTGGCCCAACAGACCTGGCATTTAATGAATGGGATGAGCTGGGGCTGACAACACCTAATCTGACCCGCATGCGTGAATTTCGTTTACAGCGGATTGTTGATGCGCTGAATAAACAGGATCTGGCCGGTGTTCTGCTATTTGACCCGCTCAACATCCGTTACGCCACCGATACTACTAATATGCAGTTGTGGATTACGCATAACCATGCACGGGCATGCTTTGTGGCGGCCAGTGGGCATATGATTTTGTGGGATTTCCATAATTGCGAACATTTGTCTTCGTACTTGCCGTTGGTGAAAGAAGTCCGTGGCGGCGCCTCGTTCTTTTATTTTGAAACCGGCGACCGGACTCGGGAGCACGCGGCTCACTTCGCAAAGGAAATTGACTCCATCTTACGTGAGCATGGTGGCGAAAATCGCCGGCTGGCCGTTGATAAAATTGAAATTGCCGGGCTGCGTGAGCTGGATAAGTGCGGGATTGAAATCAGTGATGGTCAGGCATTGATGGAGCATGCCCGTGTTATTAAGGGCGAAGATGAAATCAATGCAATGCGCTGCTCGATTGCATCCACTGAAATTTCAATGCAGTTAATGAAGGAAGCGACGGTTCCGGGTGTAACTGAAAATGATATCTGGTCGGTGTTACATGCGGAGAATATTCGCCGTGGTGGTGAGTGGATCGAATGCAGGTTGCTTGCTTCCGGGCCACGCACCAACCCATGGTTTCAGGAGTGTGGTCCCCGGGTAGTGCAAAATGGCGAGCTGCTGGCTTTTGATACTGATCTTATCGGGCCCTATGGCATCTGTGCGGACCTGTCACGGACCTGGATGATTGGTGATGCAAAACCTACCGATCAGCAGAAACATCTTTATCAGGTTGCTTACGAACATATTCAGTACAACATGCAGTTACTGAAACCGGGAATGAGTTTCCGCGAAGTCACCGAAGCGGGTTTACGTTTGCCGCCTGAGTACCGGGATCTGCGTTATGGCGTGATGATGCATGGCGTGGGCTTGTGTGATGAGTATCCATCGATTCGCTATCCGGAAGATATAGAAGGGCACGGCTACGACGGTGTTCTTGAACCGGGTATGGCTTTGTGTGTAGAAGCTTATGTTGGAGCTGTTGGTGGTGGCGAAGGCGTTAAGCTGGAAGATCAGGTGATCATCACTGAAGATGGCTATGAAAACCTGACTAACTTTCCTTTCGAAGCTGACTTCCTCAGTTAAATCATGACGTGTATACCGGCTCCGGGATGTTGGTGGCCGGTATACTTCCTTCCCGGTTTGCGTATCTCTGCAAACTGTCTTTTCTCTGCTTGTTGTATCTCATCAATAAAAAACGTAATAATTTCAGTGTATAAGCTGTTAAATACTTTTCTGGTTCTGCCGATAGTAAGCAAAGTATGAGGGACTTAATTGGCCTTTTTATCTGCAAAATGGGTAGCTGATTATTATCTGCGACTAATTGATTAGGTAGGCTTTCAGTTAAGCTTGAAATCATCTTTCTGGCATTAGAATGTCATCTTTTGTTAGAAATTTGTTTGAAAACTGCAGTTCGAGCTGAATCCAGAATTAATGGGCGGGCTTTTACCGTAGTTTTGACATGTTCATGCGTTGGGCCACTGTGAATGATTGGTACTGCGGTGTGTGCAGGTGTTTTTTAAACGGCTTACTTTGTTAATATCGCATAATAAAACAAGAGCTTATTAGATTTATTCAAGCAAATTTGCTCTTTGGAATGAACAGTATGATCAAGTAATTGTTTGATTTTAAACGCGGCGGCGCATTCTCTTGCAGCCGAAAGTAAGAAAGATGTTTGTTGTAGCCTGCTATATGCGGGTTAGATTTGTTTAAACGGTAATGACTGAAAAATAATTTTTTGTGCTTCAGGGTAGTGAAGCCAATGGACTTGGTTTGCGTTTAAGGATGAATGGCAAAAACCTAGTTATGATTGCTCTGATTGGCCCGGGGGGCTTATGGATAAGACCAATAACGCAGTTGTAAATGTTGTTAGTGTTGAAGGTGATGTAGTTGTATTGGATACGGCAGGTAGTATGCGGGCCGTTCAGATTAATGATCAGCTACAGCCAGGTGAAAAGCTTATTACTTCAGGGGACAGTGAAGCTGTCGTTAGCCTTGGTGGTGAGACTGTAGAGCAATTACCATCGGACAGCGTTGCGCTGGTTGTGATTGATCCGGAAACCGGTGAAGTCTATCTGAATATCCAAACCCTGTTAGAGCAGAGCCAGGATGAAGAATCTGAACTGTCGGAGATTGAACAGTTAATTCTGGCGGGTGCCGACCCTACTGAGTTGTTGGAAGAAACCGCTGCCGGTGGTGAGGGGGCGGTACTGCCCCTGCGAATGATGGTTTTACCGGCCTCGGAGAAGTATTGCGTACAGGCGAGTCAGTAATTGCTGAAGCTGGTTACGATACAGGTACCGACGATGATGGCCGGGATGGCGGCGATGACCAGCAGCCAGCGCCTGCCGAACTGGTTGTTCCATTAGTTACTCCAGTTGTAAATATTGTTGCTACAGATCCTTCTGCTATAGAAGGTGAAGTCGGTGATAGTGTTATTTTCACTGTTAGTCGTGATTTTGATAACGGTGCAAACAGCACTGTTATTTTTACTGTGAGTGGTGGAGATGCTTTTACTTCTCAAGATATAAGTCAGATCGTATTTGCTGATGCAACCGGCACGACTGTAATAAGTACACAGCAGGAAATTTCCAGCTTTTTGAGTGCTGGACAGACTCTCACGTTAGGAGGAAACGCCGCAGCTACGGTCACTTTTATTCCGGCTGACGATAGTTTATTCGAGGGAGCTGAAGTATTTAATGCCGGTTTGGTTGCCGGTAATAATGTTACTTTGGGTAGCGCTTCAGCATCCGGTGAGTTTCAGGATGAGGATGGTAATAATCCTGATAATCCCAAGGATGAGGTCATCGTCTCCCTGACCGGGCCGAGCGATGTGGTCGAAGGTGAAACCACCACTGACTACACCGTCAGCCTGAGCGAAGCGGTGCCGGCGGGTAAATCGGTTACCGTGGCGCTGACGTACAGCTACACCACGGCCTCCGGTACGGACATCACTGAAGTGGCCGATGTGACCATCACCGGTCCGGCGAGCAGTGCGACCTTCAACATTGCCACCATCGATGATGCGCTGGCCGAAGGGGCGGAAGACTTCACCGTCAGCCTGGGAACCATCACAGACACTAATGACGCGTTCGAAGCGATCGTGGCGGGCACCAACAACAGTGTCGAAACCACCATCACGGACCAGACCGGCAGTGACAACCCACCGGGTACAGAAGACACCGTCATCGTCTCCTGACCGGGCCGAGCGATGTGGTCGAAGGTGAAACCACCACTGACTACACCGTCAGCCTGAGCGAAGCGGTGCCGGCGGGTAAATCGGTTACCGTGGCGCTGACGTACAGCTACACCACGGCCTCCGGTACGGACATCACTGAAGTGGCCGATGTGACCATCACCGGTCCGGCGAGCAGTGCGACCTTCAACATTGCCACCATCGATGATGCGCTGGCCGAAGGGGCGGAAGACTTCACCGTCAGCCTGGGAACCATCACAGACACCAATGACGCGTTCGAAGCGATCGTGGCGGGCACCAACAACAGTGTCGAAACCACCATCACGGACCAGACCGGCAGTGACAACCCACCGGGTACAGAAGACACCGTCATCGTCTCCTGACTGGCCCGAGCGATGTGGTTGAAGGTGAAACCACCACCGACTACACCGTCAGCCTGAGCGAAGCGGTGCCGGCGGGTAAATCGGTCACCGTGGCGCTGACGTACAGCTACACCACGGCCTCCGGTACGGACATCACTGAAGTGGCCGATGTGACCATCACCGGTCCGGCGAGCAGTGCGACCTTCAACATTGCCACCATCGATGATGCGCTGGCTGAAGGGGCGGAAGACTTCACCGTCAGCCTGGGAACCATCACAGACACCAATGACGCGTTCGAAGCGATCGTGGCGGGCACCAACAACAGTGTTGAAACCACCATCACGGACCAGACCGGCAGTGACAACCCACCGGGTACAGAAGACACCGTCATCGTCTCCCTGACTGGCCCGAGCGATGTGGTCGAAGGTGAAACCACCACCGACTACACCGTCAGCCTGAGCGAAGCGGTGCCGGCGGGTAAATCGGTCACTGTGGCGCTGACGTACAGCTACACCACGGCCTCCGGCGCGGACATCACTGAAGTGGCCGATGTGACCATCACCGGTCCGGCGAGCAGTGCGACCTTCAACATTGCCACCATCGATGATGCGCTGGCTGAAGGGGCGGAAGACTTCACCGTCAGCCTGGGAACCATCACAGACACCAATGACGCGTTCGAAGCGATCGTGGCGGGCACCAACAACAGTGTCGAAACCACCATCACGGACCAGACCGGCAGCGACAACCCACCGGGTACAGAAGACACCGTCATCGTCTCCTGACTGGCCCGAGTGATGTGGTCGAAGGTGAAACCACCACCGACTACACCGTCAGCCTGAGCGAAGCGGTGCCGGCGGGTAAATCGGTCACTGTGGCGCTGACGTACAGCTACACCACGGCCTCCGGTACGGACATCACTGAAGTGGCCGATGTGACCATCACCGGTCCGGCGAGCAGTGCGACCTTCAACATTGCCACCATCGATGATGCGCTGGCCGAAGGGGCGGAAGACTTCACCGTCAGCCTGGGAACCATCACAGACACTAATGACGCGTTCGAAGCGATCGTGGCGGGCACCAACAACAGTGTCGAAACCACCATCACGGACCAGACCGGCAGTGACAACCCACCGGGTACAGAAGACACCGTCATCGTCTCCTGACCGGGCCGAGCGATGTGGTCGAAGGTGAAACCACCACTGACTACACCGTCAGCCTGAGCGAAGCGGTGCCGGCGGGTAAATCGGTTACCGTGGCGCTGACGTACAGCTACACCACGGCCTCCGGTACGGACATCACTGAAGTGGCCGATGTGACCATCACCGGTCCGGCGAGCAGTGCGACCTTCAACATTGCCACCATCGATGATGCGCTGGCCGAAGGGGCGGAAGACTTCACCGTCAGCCTGGGAACCATCACAGACACCAATGACGCGTTCGAAGCGATCGTGGCGGGCACCAACAACAGTGTCGAAACCACCATCACGGACCAGACCGGCAGTGACAACCCACCGGGTACAGAAGACACCGTCATCGTCTCCTGACTGGCCCGAGCGATGTGGTTGAAGGTGAAACCACCACCGACTACACCGTCAGCCTGAGCGACGCGGTGCCGGCGGGTAAATCGGTCACCGTGGCGCTGACGTACAGCTACACCACGGCCTCCGGTACGGACATCACTGAAGTGGCCGATGTGACCATCACCGGTCCGGCGAGCAGTGCGACCTTCAACATTGCCACCATCGATGATGCGCTGGCCGAAGGGGCGGAAGACTTCACCGTCAGCCTGGGAACCATCACAGACACCAATGACGCGTTCGAAGCGATTGTGGCGGGCACCAACAACAGTGTCGAAACCACCATCACGGACCAGACCGGCAGCGACAACCCACCGGGCACAGAAGACACGGTATATGTGCGGTTAACGCAGAACGTCGACAGCATTGGTGAAGACGGTGGTCAGGTAACCTATACAGTTACCCTGGTTGATGAAAATGATCAGCCTATTACAGTACCGGCCGGCGAAACAGTTACAGTTGGTCTGGGTTATACAGGTAGCGCGGATAGCAGTGAATACACAGGTGAGCAGGCCAGCGTGACGTTTACTGCAGGACAAAGTCAGCAGCAATTTGTAGTTACCAGTGTTGATGATGCTGTATCAGAGCCGAATGAAAATATCATTGTAGATATTACCTCTATCACAGACAGCGGCGCGTTTGAGAACGTGGAAGAGCATGCTGATAATCAGGTAACAACACTGGTCATTGATGATGACGGGACTCCTCAGTTAAGTATTAATGACGTCAGCGTGAATGAAGACGATGGTGTTGCCCGCTTTACGGTAACCCTGTCCCCAGTATCAGCTTCAACTGTAACGGTTGATTTTGCTACCGCCAGCGGTACAGCGACTCAGTCTGCTGACTTCACTGGTGTGTCTGGTACCTTAACTTTTAACGCAGGAGATAATACTGCGTTTATTGATGTGCCTATTACGGATGATGTATTAGCTGAAGGCATTGAAAACTTTGTTGTAAACCTGACCAATGCTGTTAACGCTGACATTGCTGATAATCAGGGGCAAGGTAGCATTGTTGATGAAACAACGCCGTCTGGTGATGACACCGTCATCGTCTCCCTGACTGGCCCGAGCGATGTGGTCGAAGGTGAAACCACCACCGACTACACCGTCAGCCTGAGCGAAGCGGTGCCGGCGGGTAAATCGGTCACCGTGGCGCTGACGTACAGCTACACCACGGCCTCCGGTACGGACATCACTGAAGTGGCCGATGTGACCATCACCGGTCCGGCGAGCAGTGCGACCTTCAACATTGCCACCATCGATGATGCGCTGGCCGAAGGGGCGGAAGACTTCACCGTCAGCCTGGGAACCATCACAGACACCAATGACGCGTTCGAAGCGATCGTGGCGGGCACCAACAACAGTGTCGAAACCACCATCACGGACCAGACCGGCAGTGACAACCCACCGGGTACAGAAGACACCGTCATCGTCTCCCTGACTGGCCCGAGCGATGTGGTCGAAGGTGAAACCACCACCGACTACACCGTCAGCCTGAGCGAAGCGGTGCCGGCGGGTAAATCGGTCACTGTGGCGCTGACGTACAGCTACACCACGGCCTCCGGCACGGACATCACTGAAGTGGCCGATGTGACCATCACCGGTCCGGCGAGCAGTGCGACCTTCAACATTGCCACCATCGATGATGCGCTGGCCGAAGGGGCGGAAGACTTCACCGTCAGCCTGGGAACCATCACAGACACCAATGACGCGTTCGAAGCGATTGTGGCGGGCACCAACAACAGTGTCGAAACCACCATCACGGACCAGACCGGCAGTGACAACCCACCGGGTACAGAAGACACCGTCATCGTCTCCCTGACTGGCCCGAGCGATGTGGTCGAAGGTGAAACCACCACCGACTACACCGTCAGCCTGAGCGAAGCGGTGCCGGCGGGTAAATCGGTCACTGTGGCGCTGACGTACAGCTACACCACGGCCTCCGGCGCGGACATCACTGAAGTGGCCGATGTGACCATCACCGGTCCGGCGAGCAGTGCGACCTTCAACATTGCCACCATCGATGATGCGCTGGCTGAAGGGGCGGAAGACTTCACCGTCAGCCTGGGAACCATCACAGACACCAATGACGCGTTCGAAGCGATCGTGGCGGGCACCAACAACAGTGTCGAAACCACCATCACGGACCAGACCGGCAGCGACAACCCACCGGGTACAGAAGACACCGTCATCGTCTCCTGACTGGCCCGAGTGATGTGGTCGAAGGTGAAACCACCACCGACTACACCGTCAGCCTGAGCGAAGCGGTGCCGGCGGGTAAATCGGTCACTGTGGCGCTGACGTACAGCTACACCACGGCCTCCGGTACGGACATCACTGAAGTGGCCGATGTGACCATCACCGGTCCGGCGAGCAGTGCGACCTTCAACATTGCCACCATCGATGATGCGCTGGCCGAAGGGGCGGAAGACTTCACCGTCAGCCTGGGAACCATCACAGACACTAATGACGCGTTCGAAGCGATCGTGGCGGGCACCAACAACAGTGTCGAAACCACCATCACGGACCAGACCGGCAGTGACAACCCACCGGGTACAGAAGACACCGTCATCGTCTCCTGACTGGCCCGAGTGATGTGGTCGAAGGTGAAACCACCACCGACTACACCGTCAGCCTGAGCGAAGCGGTGCCGGCGGGTAAATCGGTCACTGTGGCGCTGACGTACAGCTACACCACGGCCTCCGGTACGGACATCACTGAAGTGGCCGATGTGACCATCACCGGTCCGGCGAGCAGTGCGACCTTCAACATTGCCACCATCGATGATGCGCTGGCCGAAGGGGCGGAAGACTTCACCGTCAGCCTGGGAACCATCACAGACACCAATGACGCGTTCGAAGCGATCGTGGCGGGCACCAACAACAGTGTCGAAACCACCATCACGGACCAGACCGGCAGTGACAACCCACCGGGTACAGAAGACACCGTCATCGTCTCCTGACTGGCCCGAGCGATGTGGTCGAAGGTGAAACCACCACCGACTACACCGTCAGCCTGAGCGAAGCGGTGCCGGCGGGTAAATCGGTCACCGTGGCGCTGACGTACAGCTACACCACGGCCTCCGGCACGGACATCACTGAAGTGGCCGATGTGACCATCACCGGTCCGGCGAGCAGTGCGACCTTCAACATTGCCACCATCGATGATGCGCTGGCCGAAGGGGCGGAAGACTTCACCGTCAGCCTGGGAACCATCACAGACACCAATGACGCGTTCGAAGCGATTGTGGCGGGCACCAACAACAGTGTCGAAACCACCATCACGGACCAGACCGGCAGCGACAACCCACCGGGCACAGAAGACACGGTATATGTGCGGTTAACGCAGAACGTCGACAGCATTGGTGAAGACGGTGGTCAGGTAACCTATACAGTTACCCTGGTTGATGAAAATGATCAGCCTATTACAGTACCGGCCGGCGAAACAGTTACAGTTGGTCTGGGTTATACAGGTAGCGCGGATAGCAGTGAATACACAGGTGAGCAGGCCAGCGTGACGTTTACTGCAGGACAAAGTCAGCAGCAATTTGTAGTTACCAGTGTTGATGATGCTGTATCAGAGCCGAATGAAAATATCATTGTAGATATTACCTCTATCACAGACAGCGGCGCGTTTGAGAACGTGGAAGAGCATGCTGATAATCAGGTAACAACACTGGTCATTGATGATGACGGGACTCCTCAGTTAAGTATTAATGACGTCAGCGTGAATGAAGACGATGGTGTTGCCCGCTTTACGGTAACCCTGTCCCCAGTATCAGCTTCAACTGTAACGGTTGATTTTGCTACCGCCAGCGGTACAGCGACTCAGTCTGCTGACTTCACTGGTGTGTCTGGTACCTTAACTTTTAACGCAGGAGATAATACTGCGTTTATTGATGTGCCTATTACGGATGATGTATTAGCTGAAGGCATTGAAAACTTTGTTGTAAACCTGACCAATGCTGTTAACGCTGACATTGCTGATAATCAGGGGCAAGGTAGCATTGTTGATGAAACAACGCCGTCTGGTGATGACACCGTCATCGTCTCCCTGACTGGCCCGAGCGATGTGGTCGAAGGTGAAACCACCACCGACTACACCGTCAGCCTGAGCGAAGCGGTGCCGGCGGGTAAATCGGTCACCGTGGCGCTGACGTACAGCTACACCACGGCCTCCGGTACGGACATCACTGAAGTGGCCGATGTGACCATCACCGGTCCGGCGAGCAGTGCGACCTTCAACATTGCCACCATCGATGATGCGCTGGCCGAAGGGGCGGAAGACTTCACCGTCAGCCTGGGAACCATCACAGACACCAATGACGCGTTCGAAGCGATCGTGGCGGGCACCAACAACAGTGTCGAAACCACCATCACGGACCAGACCGGCAGTGACAACCCACCGGGTACAGAAGACACCGTCATCGTCTCCTGACCGGGCCGAGCGATGTGGTCGAAGGTGAAACCACCACCGACTACACCGTCAGCCTGAGCGACGCGGTGCCGGCGGGTAAATCGGTCACTGTGGCGCTGACGTACAGCTACACCACGGCCTCCGGCACGGACATCACTGAAGTGGCCGATGTGACCATCACCGGTCCGGCGAGCAGTGCGACCTTCAACATTGCCACCATCGATGATGCGCTGGCTGAAGGGGCGGAAGACTTCACCGTCAGCCTGGGAACCATCACAGACACCAATGACGCGTTCGAAGCGATCGTGGCGGGCACCAACAACAGTGTCGAAACCACCATCACGGACCAGACCGGCAGCGACAACCCACCGGGTACAGAAGACACCGTCATCGTCTCCCTGACTGGCCCGAGTGATGTGGTCGAAGGTGAAACCACCACCGACTACACCGTCAGCCTGAGCGAAGCGGTGCCGGCGGGTAAATCGGTCACTGTGGCGCTGACGTACAGCTACACCACGGCCTCCGGTACGGACATCACTGAAGTGGCCGATGTGACCATCACCGGTCCGGCGAGCAGTGCGACCTTCAACATTGCCACCATCGATGATGCGCTGGCCGAAGGGGCGGAAGACTTCACCGTCAGCCTGGGAACCATCACAGACACTAATGACGCGTTCGAAGCGATCGTGGCGGGCACCAACAACAGTGTCGAAACCACCATCACGGACCAGACCGGCAGTGACAACCCACCGGGTACAGAAGACACCGTCATCGTCTCCCTGACCGGGCCGAGCGATGTGGTCGAAGGTGAAACCACCACTGACTACACCGTCAGCCTGAGCGAAGCGGTGCCGGCGGGTAAATCGGTTACCGTGGCGCTGACGTACAGCTACACCACGGCCTCCGGTACGGACATCACTGAAGTGGCCGATGTGACCATCACCGGTCCGGCGAGCAGTGCGACCTTCAACATTGCCACCATCGATGATGCGCTGGCCGAAGGGGCGGAAGACTTCACCGTCAGCCTGGGAACCATCACAGACACCAATGACGCGTTCGAAGCGATCGTGGCGGGCACCAACAACAGTGTCGAAACCACCATCACGGACCAGACCGGCAGTGACAACCCACCGGGTACAGAAGACACCGTCATCGTCTCCCTGACTGGCCCGAGCGATGTGGTTGAAGGTGAAACCACCACCGACTACACCGTCAGCCTGAGCGAAGCGGTGCCGGCGGGTAAATCGGTCACCGTGGCGCTGACGTACAGCTACACCACGGCCTCCGGTACGGACATCACTGAAGTGGCCGATGTGACCATCACCGGTCCGGCGAGCAGTGCGACCTTCAACATTGCCACCATCGATGATGCGCTGGCCGAAGGGGCGGAAGACTTCACCGTCAGCCTGGGAACCATCACAGACACCAATGACGCGTTCGAAGCGATCGTGGCGGGCACCAACAACAGTGTCGAAACCACCATCACGGACCAGACCGGCAGTGACAACCCACCGGGTACAGAAGACACCGTCATCGTCTCCCTGACTGGCCCGAGCGATGTGGTCGAAGGTGAAACCACCACCGACTACACCGTCAGCCTGAGCGACGCGGTGCCGGCGGGTAAATCGGTCACTGTGGCGCTGACGTACAGCTACACCACGGCCTCCGGCGCGGACATCACTGAAGTGGCCGATGTGACCATCACCGGTCCGGCGAGCAGTGCGACCTTCAACATTGCCACCATCGATGATGCGCTGGCCGAAGGGGCGGAAGACTTCACCGTCAGCCTGGGAACCATCACAGACACCAATGACGCGTTCGAAGCGATTGTGGCGGGCACCAACAACAGTGTCGAAACCACCATCACGGACCAGACCGGCAGCGACAACCCACCGGGTACAGAAGACACCGTCATCGTCTCCTGACTGGCCCGAGTGATGTGGTCGAAGGTGAAACCACCACCGACTACACCGTCAGCCTGAGCGAAGCGGTGCCGGCGGGTAAATCGGTCACTGTGGCGCTGACGTACAGCTACACCACGGCCTCCGGTACGGACATCACTGAAGTGGCCGATGTGACCATCACCGGTCCGGCGAGCAGTGCGACCTTCAACATTGCCACCATCGATGATGCGCTGGCCGAAGGGGCGGAAGACTTCACCGTCAGCCTGGGAACCATCACAGACACTAATGACGCGTTCGAAGCGATCGTGGCGGGCACCAACAACAGTGTCGAAACCACCATCACGGACCAGACCGGCAGTGACAACCCACCGGGTACAGAAGACACCGTCATCGTCTCCTGACCGGGCCGAGCGATGTGGTCGAAGGTGAAACCACCACTGACTACACCGTCAGCCTGAGCGAAGCGGTGCCGGCGGGTAAATCGGTTACCGTGGCGCTGACGTACAGCTACACCACGGCCTCCGGTACGGACATCACTGAAGTGGCCGATGTGACCATCACCGGTCCGGCGAGCAGTGCGACCTTCAACATTGCCACCATCGATGATGCGCTGGCCGAAGGGGCGGAAGACTTCACCGTCAGCCTGGGAACCATCACAGACACCAATGACGCGTTCGAAGCGATCGTGGCGGGCACCAACAACAGTGTCGAAACCACCATCACGGACCAGACCGGCAGTGACAACCCACCGGGTACAGAAGACACCGTCATCGTCTCCCTGACTGGCCCGAGCGATGTGGTTGAAGGTGAAACCACCACCGACTACACCGTCAGCCTGAGCGACGCGGTGCCGGCGGGTAAATCGGTCACCGTGGCGCTGACGTACAGCTACACCACGGCCTCCGGTACGGACATCACTGAAGTGGCCGATGTGACCATCACCGGTCCGGCGAGCAGTGCGACCTTCAACATTGCCACCATCGATGATGCGCTGGCCGAAGGGGCGGAAGACTTCACCGTCAGCCTGGGAACCATCACAGACACCAATGACGCGTTCGAAGCGATCGTGGCGGGCACCAACAACAGTGTCGAAACCACCATCACGGACCAGACCGGCAGTGACAACCCACCGGGTACAGAAGACACGGTATATGTGCGGTTAACGCAGAACGTCGACAGCATTGGTGAAGACGGTGGTCAGGTAACCTATACAGTTACCCTGGTTGATGAAAATGATCAGCCTATTACAGTACCGGCCGGCGAAACAGTTACAGTTGGTCTGGGTTATACAGGTAGCGCGGATAGCAGTGAATACACAGGTGAGCAGGCCAGCGTGACGTTTACTGCAGGACAAAGTCAGCAGCAATTTGTAGTTACCAGTGTTGATGATGCTGTATCAGAGCCGAATGAAAATATCATTGTAGATATTACCTCTATCACAGACAGCGGCGCGTTTGAGAACGTGGAAGAGCATGCTGATAATCAGGTAACAACACTGGTCATTGATGATGACGGGACTCCTCAGTTAAGTATTAATGACGTCAGCGTGAATGAAGACGATGGTGTTGCCCGCTTTACGGTAACCCTGTCCCCAGTATCAGCTTCAACTGTAACGGTTGATTTTGCTACCGCCAGCGGTACAGCGACTCAGTCTGCTGACTTCACTGGTGTGTCTGGTACCTTAACTTTTAACGCAGGAGATAATACTGCGTTTATTGATGTGCCTATTACGGATGATGTATTAGCTGAAGGCATTGAAAACTTTGTTGTAAACCTGACCAATGCTGTTAACGCTGACATTGCTGATAATCAGGGGCAAGGTAGCATTGTTGATGAAACAACGCCGTCTGGTGATGACACCGTCATCGTCTCCCTGACTGGCCCGAGCGATGTGGTCGAAGGTGAAACCACCACCGACTACACCGTCAGCCTGAGCGAAGCGGTGCCGGCGGGTAAATCGGTCACCGTGGCGCTGACGTACAGCTACACCACGGCCTCCGGTACGGACATCACTGAAGTGGCCGATGTGACCATCACCGGTCCGGCGAGCAGTGCGACCTTCAACATTGCCACCATCGATGATGCGCTGGCCGAAGGGGCGGAAGACTTCACCGTCAGCCTGGGAACCATCACAGACACCAATGACGCGTTCGAAGCGATCGTGGCGGGCACCAACAACAGTGTCGAAACCACCATCACGGACCAGACCGGCAGTGACAACCCACCGGGTACAGAAGACACCGTCATCGTCTCCTGACTGGCCCGAGCGATGTGGTCGAAGGTGAAACCACCACCGACTACACCGTCAGCCTGAGCGAAGCGGTGCCGGCGGGTAAATCGGTCACTGTGGCGCTGACGTACAGCTACACCACGGCCTCCGGCGCGGACATCACTGAAGTGGCCGATGTGACCATCACCGGTCCGGCGAGCAGTGCGACCTTCAACATTGCCACCATCGATGATGCGCTGGCTGAAGGGGCGGAAGACTTCACCGTCAGCCTGGGAACCATCACAGACACCAATGACGCGTTCGAAGCGATCGTGGCGGGCACCAACAACAGTGTCGAAACCACCATCACGGACCAGACCGGCAGCGACAACCCACCGGGTACAGAAGACACCGTCATCGTCTCCCTGACTGGCCCGAGTGATGTGGTCGAAGGTGAAACCACCACCGACTACACCGTCAGCCTGAGCGAAGCGGTGCCGGCGGGTAAATCGGTCACTGTGGCGCTGACGTACAGCTACACCACGGCCTCCGGTACGGACATCACTGAAGTGGCCGATGTGACCATCACCGGTCCGGCGAGCAGTGCGACCTTCAACATTGCCACCATCGATGATGCGCTGGCCGAAGGGGCGGAAGACTTCACCGTCAGCCTGGGAACCATCACAGACACTAATGACGCGTTCGAAGCGATCGTGGCGGGCACCAACAACAGTGTCGAAACCACCATCACGGACCAGACCGGCAGTGACAACCCACCGGGTACAGAAGACACCGTCATCGTCTCCCTGACCGGGCCGAGCGATGTGGTCGAAGGTGAAACCACCACTGACTACACCGTCAGCCTGAGCGAAGCGGTGCCGGCGGGTAAATCGGTTACCGTGGCGCTGACGTACAGCTACACCACGGCCTCCGGTACGGACATCACTGAAGTGGCCGATGTGACCATCACCGGTCCGGCGAGCAGTGCGACCTTCAACATTGCCACCATCGATGATGCGCTGGCCGAAGGGGCGGAAGACTTCACCGTCAGCCTGGGAACCATCACAGACACCAATGACGCGTTCGAAGCGATCGTGGCGGGCACCAACAACAGTGTCGAAACCACCATCACGGACCAGACCGGCAGTGACAACCCACCGGGTACAGAAGACACCGTCATCGTCTCCTGACTGGCCCGAGCGATGTGGTCGAAGGTGAAACCACCACCGACTACACCGTCAGCCTGAGCGAAGCGGTGCCGGCGGGTAAATCGGTCACCGTGGCGCTGACGTACAGCTACACCACGGCCTCCGGCACGGACATCACTGAAGTGGCCGATGTGACCATCACCGGTCCGGCGAGCAGTGCGACCTTCAACATTGCCACCATCGATGATGCGCTGGCCGAAGGGGCGGAAGACTTCACCGTCAGCCTGGGAACCATCACAGACACCAATGACGCGTTCGAAGCGATTGTGGCGGGCACCAACAACAGTGTCGAAACCACCATCACGGACCAGACCGGCAGCGACAACCCACCGGGCACAGAAGACACGGTATATGTGCGGTTAACGCAGAACGTCGACAGCATTGGTGAAGACGGTGGTCAGGTAACCTATACAGTTACCCTGGTTGATGAAAATGATCAGCCTATTACAGTACCGGCCGGCGAAACAGTTACAGTTGGTCTGGGTTATACAGGTAGCGCGGATAGCAGTGAATACACAGGTGAGCAGGCCAGCGTGACGTTTACTGCAGGACAAAGTCAGCAGCAATTTGTAGTTACCAGTGTTGATGATGCTGTATCAGAGCCGAATGAAAATATCATTGTAGATATTACCTCTATCACAGACAGCGGCGCGTTTGAGAACGTGGAAGAGCATGCTGATAATCAGGTAACAACACTGGTCATTGATGATGACGGGACTCCTCAGTTAAGTATTAATGACGTCAGCGTGAATGAAGACGATGGTGTTGCCCGCTTTACGGTAACCCTGTCCCCAGTATCAGCTTCAACTGTAACGGTTGATTTTGCTACCGCCAGCGGTACAGCGACTCAGTCTGCTGACTTCACTGGTGTGTCTGGTACCTTAACTTTTAACGCAGGAGATAATACTGCGTTTATTGATGTGCCTATTACGGATGATGTATTAGCTGAAGGCATTGAAAACTTTGTTGTAAACCTGACCAATGCTGTTAACGCTGACATTGCTGATAATCAGGGGCAAGGTAGCATTGTTGATGAAACAACGCCGTCTGGTGATGACACCGTCATCGTCTCCTGACTGGCCCGAGCGATGTGGTCGAAGGTGAAACCACCACCGACTACACCGTCAGCCTGAGCGAAGCGGTGCCGGCGGGTAAATCGGTCACCGTGGCGCTGACGTACAGCTACACCACGGCCTCCGGTACGGACATCACTGAAGTGGCCGATGTGACCATCACCGGTCCGGCGAGCAGTGCGACCTTCAACATTGCCACCATCGATGATGCGCTGGCCGAAGGGGCGGAAGACTTCACCGTCAGCCTGGGAACCATCACAGACACCAATGACGCGTTCGAAGCGATCGTGGCGGGCACCAACAACAGTGTCGAAACCACCATCACGGACCAGACCGGCAGTGACAACCCACCGGGTACAGAAGACACCGTCATCGTCTCCTGACCGGGCCGAGCGATGTGGTCGAAGGTGAAACCACCACCGACTACACCGTCAGCCTGAGCGAAGCGGTGCCGGCGGGTAAATCGGTCACTGTGGCGCTGACGTACAGCTACACCACGGCCTCCGGCACGGACATCACTGAAGTGGCCGATGTGACCATCACCGGTCCGGCGAGCAGTGCGACCTTCAACATTGCCACCATCGATGATGCGCTGGCCGAAGGGGCGGAAGACTTCACCGTCAGCCTGGGAACCATCACAGACACCAATGACGCGTTCGAAGCGATTGTGGCGGGCACCAACAACAGTGTCGAAACCACCATCACGGACCAGACCGGCAGCGACAGCCCACCGGGTACAGAAGACACCGTCATCGTCTCCTGACTGGCCCGAGTGATGTGGTCGAAGGTGAAACCACCACCGACTACACCGTCAGCCTGAGCGAAGCGGTGCCGGCGGGTAAATCGGTCACTGTGGCGCTGACGTACAGCTACACCACGGCCTCCGGTACGGACATCACTGAAGTGGCCGATGTGACCATCACCGGTCCGGCGAGCAGTGCGACCTTCAACATTGCCACCATCGATGATGCGCTGGCCGAAGGGGCGGAAGACTTCACCGTCAGCCTGGGAACCATCACAGACACTAATGACGCGTTCGAAGCGATCGTGGCGGGCACCAACAACAGTGTCGAAACCACCATCACGGACCAGACCGGCAGTGACAACCCACCGGGTACAGAAGACACCGTCATCGTCTCCCTGACCGGGCCGAGCGATGTGGTCGAAGGTGAAACCACCACTGACTACACCGTCAGCCTGAGCGAAGCGGTGCCGGCGGGTAAATCGGTTACCGTGGCGCTGACGTACAGCTACACCACGGCCTCCGGTACGGACATCACTGAAGTGGCCGATGTGACCATCACCGGTCCGGCGAGCAGTGCGACCTTCAACATTGCCACCATCGATGATGCGCTGGCCGAAGGGGCGGAAGACTTCACCGTCAGCCTGGGAACCATCACAGACACCAATGACGCGTTCGAAGCGATCGTGGCGGGCACCAACAACAGTGTCGAAACCACCATCACGGACCAGACCGGCAGTGACAACCCACCGGGTACAGAAGACACCGTCATCGTCTCCTGACTGGCCCGAGCGATGTGGTCGAAGGTGAAACCACCACCGACTACACCGTCAGCCTGAGCGAAGCGGTGCCGGCGGGTAAATCGGTCACCGTGGCGCTGACGTACAGCTACACCACGGCCTCCGGCACGGACATCACTGAAGTGGCCGATGTGACCATCACCGGTCCGGCGAGCAGTGCGACCTTCAACATTGCCACCATCGATGATGCGCTGGCCGAAGGGGCGGAAGACTTCACCGTCAGCCTGGGAACCATCACAGACACCAATGACGCGTTCGAAGCGATTGTGGCGGGCACCAACAACAGTGTCGAAACCACCATCACGGACCAGACCGGCAGCGACAACCCACCGGGCACAGAAGACACGGTATATGTGCGGTTAACGCAGAACGTCGACAGCATTGGTGAAGACGGTGGTCAGGTTACCTATACAGTTACCCTGGTTGATGAAAATGATCAGCCTATTACAGTACCGGCCGGCGAAACAGTTACAGTTGGTCTGGGTTATACAGGTAGCGCGGATAGCAGTGAATACACAGGTGAGCAGGCCAGCGTGACGTTTACTGCAGGACAAAGTCAGCAGCAATTTGTAGTTACCAGTGTTGATGATGCTGTATCAGAGCCGAATGAAAATATCATTGTAGATATTACCTCTATCACAGACAGCGGCGCGTTTGAGAACGTGGAAGAGCATGCTGATAATCAGGTAACAACACTGGTCATTGATGATGACGTTACTACTGTTAGTTTAGTAAGTAGTCCGACTGCACAGGAAGGTGATGCTCTAGACTTCAGTGTTACATTAAGTAATGAGAGCACGACAGCCACTGCAGTAACCATCAACCTGTCTGGTGTAACAGCCACATTAGGTACGGATACTGATACTCCGGTACTTATCAGCTTCAACGGTACTGATTTTACGCCTGTAACCCTTGATGGTTCAGGCAATGCAGTGATCAATGTGCCGGCTGGCGATACCGACTTTACTATACGGGTTCCGACGGTTGATGATGCGGATGATGCTGAAGGGCAGGAAACGTTAACTCTGTCAGCAGAAACTGCCCAGAACGCTTCACCTGTTCAGGGAATCGGTACGATAACCGAACCTGATGCTATAGATGACTATGGTCCGGGTGATCTGGTTGGTTTGCAGAGTGAGTACTACGGTTACGCGCAGGGTCCTGACGGCCCTAACCTGACCCGTATCGCTCAGATTCAAACGTTTATTGATGCCAATAATCCGGATGCAACCTTCCTTGCGAAGCAGGTTTATTACTCAGCGGGTAACGGTAATCTGGGCAACGGGACTAACCTGCAGAATTTCCTCGGTTCTGATGCGGCCACTTTGTCTGCTGATCCGGCTACAACGTCCGATGCCATCATTAAGATGCAGGGTAATATTCAGCTGGCTGCTGGTACCTATAACTTCAGAGTGAACGCGGATGATGGTTACCAGATAAAGATTGACGGTGAAATTGTAGCGATTGTTGATCAGATTCAGGCGCCAAGTAGCGATGTACATCCATCGTTTACCATTACGGAGAGCGGTTCGCATACCATTGAGATCATTTACTGGGATCAGGGCGGGCAGTATGTCTTTGAACCTGAGTTAAGCAGTGATGGCGGTTCTACATACCAGCAACTGAATACGTTCCAGTTGAGTAATGGATTTGGCACACCAGAAGATCAGCCGATAGATTTTACGGCTGCAACATTGCTGGCGAATGATACTGATCCTGAAAACGATACTCTGGTGATAACCGGTGTATCCAATCCTCAGAACGGTACGCTTCAGACGACAACGGATGGCAACGGTAATATCACCGGTATCACGTTTACACCTGATGCTGATTACTTCGGACCTGCGCAGTTTGATTACACTATTTCCGATGGTAATGGTGGTACAGACACTGCGACTGTATTCCTGACAGTTTATCCTGTCAGTGATCTGGCTGATGCGGCTGAGGTTGTTACTGTAGAGTCTAATCAAGCTGCAACCGGTAACCTGCTGGACAATGTAACAACGGATGATGGTCAGCAGTCTTCTGCCAGTGTTGTCAGTTTCACCGTGGCTGGTAGTTCAACTACACATGTTGCTAATGGCAACGTTGTGAATCTGGGGAACAGTATCGGTACAATTTCTGTTGAGTCTGATGGTGAGTATACGTTTACGCCTGTCAGTGGTTACAACGGTACCTTACCGACGATTACTTATGCTGTCACTGACGGTACAGGTACTGTTAATTCAACTCTGCAAATAACCGTTAATCCTAATCAGGCATCTACAAATCTGACGGGTACTACTGCAACCGTCTCTGAAGAAGGTCTGGCAGGCGGTATCAGTGATACCGTTGTCAACGGTGATACTTCACAGGCGCCGGGCGCAACTGATACAACCAACGATGTCTCAGCGACAGGCCAGCTTACTTTCACTGATGTGAATGCAACTGCTCAGCCAGGTAATCAGCCGTTTACATTTACTTTATCCGGACCTTCCGGCATCGAGTCTGACGGTAAGCCTGTTGTATGGACCTGGGATGCAGCCAGCAAAACTCTGACGGGATCTGTTGCTGCTTCCGGCGGCGATCCGGCATTCGATGTAGCAACTCTTGTAGTTGGTGATGTCAGCAGTACTGGTAATAATCATCAGGCGGACTATACAGTTACTTTGTTGGCGCCGATTGATCATGACTCCCAGAGCGTTGAAGATGTTCAGAGTCTGGACTTTGGTTTCACTGTAACAGAAGGCGGTGTGACATCCTCTGCCGGAACATTCTCTGTAGCAGTAGAAGATGATATGCCGGTTGCCGGTGACTTCACTCAGAATCTGGTGATTGATCAGCAGAATACTAACCTGATGTTTATCATTGATAAGTCAGGCAGTATGGGGTGGGGAGCTAATAATCCTAACCAGGCCATTTCAGCATCGAACCCTGAACGTATGGAAGTGTTGCTGAAATCCATCAAAGCAGTAATTGAAGCCCAGCAGGCAGCGGGTGATGTGATGGTTAAGTTTGTCACCTTCTCCAGCTCTGCGACTACACAGACCTGGATGACCGCTTCGGAAGCACTGGCGTTGATTGGTGATGGCAGTAGCGGCAGCCGTAGTAATATCTTCACACCAGGCGGCGGTACAGACTATCAGGATGCATATAATGCTGCCCGTGGTGCGAACGGCTTTACTCAGTCCGGTACACCGGGTGTTGATGGTGCACTGGTTGATGAGCCGGGTGTAGAGGTTAAGAACGTTTCTTACTTCTTATCAGATGGTGAGCCTAACGGTGGTAATGATAACCGTATTAACGGTAATGAGATCAGTACCTGGCGGAATTTCCTGAAGGATAACGAAATTGATTCTCATGCAGTTGGTTTTGCATCGAATATTGACCCTCAGTTCCTGGATCCACTGGCTTATGACGGTGAGTATGCAGCGGAGAACAACTCCCTGTAAACAATACACTCAACGAAGTTCAGCCAGACCGTGGCGGTATTGTTGTTACCGATCCTGATCAGTTGGCAAATGAGCTGATCAGTACCTTGAGCGAACCGGTAACAGGTAATCTTCCGGGTAGCCTGAATAATGATAAGTTCGGTGCTGATGGTGGTTATCTGCAAAGCATAACCGTTGACGGACAGACATATTCGTATGATCCGGACGGCAATGGTGGCAGCGGTTCACTGACTTTCCCGCCGGGAATGGCGACGACAACCTCCAATCCGGCTGAGCTGATTATCACGACTGATCTTAACGGTTCGTTCCTGGTGAATTTTGCGACAGGTGAATATGTTTATACACCAAGTAGCAACCTTGCCCTGAATACAGAGGTTACAGAGAAGTTTGGGTATACCTTATCTGATGATGATGGTGATCAGACAACGGGTAACTTTGACCTGCAGATTGGCCGGGGTAAAGATAATAACAATGACGGTATTATCGACCATGTTACACCAGGCAATGAAACTGCATTCAGTGACCGTATTGTAGGCACTTCAGGAGCAGATACTATTAATGGTCAGGCAGGTAATGATGTCATTATTGGTGGAGCTGGCAATGATATTCTGACCGGCGGTGCTGATGATGATATCTTCGACTGGAATGCCGGTGATCAGGGTACAACAGCAGCGCCTGCGTTTGACCGTATTACTGACTTCGATGTTGCCAACGATAAGATTGATTTGTCTGACATGCTGGACGATATGGGCATTACTGACGGTACTGACTTATCAACCTATCTGGATTTCCAGGATTCGGTTGACGGTGTGGTACTGAATGTTTCCAATTCGTCCAATGAAGTTCAGCAACAAATCCGTTTTGATGGTCAGAGTCTGAGTGATTTGCAAAGCGCAACAGGCACTGCAAATGAGACAGAATTGCTCAATAAACTTGTGAACGATACTACTTTAATAGTTTAATACACGAAGGAGATAAGCCCCGCTGTTTTGTTTGAATGAAGCAGCGGGGATTTTACATGGATCAAAGTTTCGATGGAGTCTTTATAAAGTGACGCAGTTAGACGCTGACTGGGCAGTTGGTTCACAGCAGGAGCATTTTGTCGACCCTTTGCTTGATGCGCTAGTATCTTTATCCAGATATTACGGTATGCCGGCTTCCGCCGATTCTCTGACCAGTGGTTTGCCTCTTGTTGACGGCCAGTTAGATGTGGAACTCTTTCCTAGAGCTGCAGAACGTGCCGGTCTTGCTGCACGTCTTGCCCGACAAAATCTTTCTCAGATACATAACCTGTTATTACCCTGTGTCCTACTGCTCAAGGGAAGGCGCTGTTGTATTCTTCTTAAAGTGGATCACGAGAAAGGCGAAGCGCATATCCTTCAGCCTGAAGTGGGTGATGGTGAGATGATCCTGCCAATAGATGAGTTGGCAGACAGTTTTACCGGCAATGTATTTTACGTTAAGAAGAAATATCAGTTCGATCAGCGCAGCCCGGAAGTACTGGGTGATAAAAACAACACTGGTTCTGGGGAACGGTCATGCAGGTCATGCCGATTTACCGGGATGTATTGGTTGCTTCATTGCTGATTAACTGTTTCGCTGTAGCATCACCTCTGTTTGTAATGAACGTTTATGACCGGATTGTTCCCAATCTGGCTTTTGATTCATTATGGGTGCTGGCAGTCGGGGTTTCACTGGTATTTCTGTTTGATTTTCTGTTACGAAAACTCCGCTATTACTTTATCGATGTTGCCAGTAAAAACTGGATCTGCAGCTATCGGCGAAAATCTTTTCCCGGGTTATGGGTATTCGCCTGGAAGCCAGGCCGCTGTCTGTCGGGGCGTTTGCGAATAACCTGCAGTCTTTGAAGCGATCAGGGAATTCATTACATCGGCGACGATCAGTGCGCTTGTGGATTTACCCTTTACGATTATTTTCTTACTGGTTATCTGGGCGGTAGGCGGACCTCTGGTTGTTATTCCTATCGTTGTGATTGTCATTCTGTTGGGCTATAGCATGTACTTGCAGAAGCCTCTGGCGCAGCAGATTGAGTTGACATCCAAGCTGTCTTCGCAAAAGCAGGCCACCCTGATTGAGGGCTTATATGGTATTGAAGCCATTAAGATTACTGATTCCCAAAGTAAGTATCAGGTGCTTTGGGAGCAGTCGATCAGTGAAATGGGTAAGCATGATATTAAAACCCGCCGGTTAACAAACAGTGCCTCAAGTCTGTCCAGTTTCTTACAGCAAATGATGACAGTGGCAGTGATTATTCTGGGTGTCTATCTGGTGGCAGCCGGTGAATTAACGATGGGTGGTATTATTGCCGCGGTGATGCTTGGTGGCCGGGCCGTTGGACCAATGGCACAGGTTTCATTACTGGCTACCCGATATAATCAGGCAAAGTCTTCTATGACCCTGATTAATCAGGTAATGGAAATGCCGCTTGAACAGGAGGAAGGACGTAAGTACGTCAGTCATTCCAAGCTGGACGGCAAGATTGAATTTGATAACGTGAGCTTTTCCTATCCGGGCTTTGAATCCACTGCACTTAACAATATCAGCTTTACAATTAATCCCGGTGAACGGGTTGCGCTGATCGGCAGTATTGGCGCAGGTAAAAGTACTCTGGAAAAACTGATTCTGGGACTGTATGTGCCGACGGAAGGGGATATCCGGATTGATGGTGTTAATATCCAGCAACTGCATCCTGCAGAATTACGCCGTAATATCGGCTGCATCACTCAGGATACTCAGCTTTTCTTTGGCAGTATCCGGGATAATATCGTGCTGGGTACGCCGTTTGCGACTGACCAGGCGTTGTTACGGGCTGCTGAGTGGGGCGGTGTAACTGAATTTACCAATCATGATCCTGACGGACTCGAGCGGCAGGTTGGTGAAGGCGGCCGTCAGTTGTCAGGTGGCCAGCGTCAGGCTGTTGCAGCGGCAAGGGCGATGATCATGGATCCGCCGATTTTTGTCCTCGATGAACCGACCAGCCAGCTGGACAGACGTTCGGAACAGCGGCTACTGGAACAGCTGAAGAAACTGGATGAGAGTAAAACAATTTTCCTCAGTACGCATAAATCAAGCATGCTGGATGTTGTAGACCGTATTATCGTGCTGGAAAAAGGCCGTCTGATTGCCGACGGACCGAAGCTGGAAGTGATCAACTGGCTGCGTGAAGGCGGCCCCGAAGCGGCCAGGCGCAGCAGAGAGGATAAGGGTTGATGACAAAGCAACAGGACTATTCAGCAAACGTACAGTCGTCACTTGATAAAGATGTGGCCGGTATTCGTGATGCAGATGCTGAAGTTAATAAAAATGAAGCAGTTAACAGCATGAATGAAAAGCCGGAAGGCTCCGAAAGCAAAGCACCGGCAAGTGCGAAGCAGGTGTTGTCTGAAATGTCTCAGGCATCGAAGATAGCCAAAAAGATAATGTCAGCGTAGATCCGGAACTGCATGAGTTTATCGATAGTGCAGCTGAAGCTGTGCTGTTGGATACGCCACGCAGTTCCCGTGTGTTACTGTGGGCGGTTTTTGCGTTTCTGATGGTGATTGTTGTCTGGGCGTATTATGCGGAACTGGATGAAATTACCCGTGGCGAAGGCAGTGTTATACCTTCGCAGCAACTTCAGGTTGTGCAGTATCTTGAAGGCGGAATAGTTGAAGAGATTTTTGTAAAAGAAGGTCAGGAAGTATCGCCGGGACAGCCTTTGGTTAGGGTGGATGATACCCGTTTTCTGTCAGACTTCAGGGAACGTGAACAGGAAGCTGCATTCCTGAAAGTATCGGTCTCCCGGTTACGTGCAGAACTGAAAAGTGTTGATATTAACGATGATGCTGCACCGGATGACTGGCAGGACAATGTAAAGGTCATAGCGTCTCCGCTTGAAATAGAAGACGAGATTCAGGAACAGTTTCCGTTGATGGTAGGCCGTGAGCAGGCACAGCTGGCTGAATATCAGCGTAATTTACGTAACCAGTTAAGTATTATCGGACGGCAGATAGATCAGAAGGTACAGGAGCAGCGGGAATTACAATCGCGCATCAGTCACCTTGAAAGGTCTTACAGTCTGAGTCTTGAAGAGCTGAAAATTACCAAGCCGCTGGCTGAACAGGGAGTAATCCCCAGAATCGAAGTTTTAAAGCTTGAGCGGGAACTGAATGGATTTAAGCAGGAACTGGAAGGTGCCAGGCTTGAAGCGCCAAAGATTAAATCAGGCATTCAGGAAGCTGTTGATAAGCGACGTGAAGTAGCATATGCCGCCCGCTCCGAAAGCTTGGGTAAGCTGAATGAAATGCTGGCCAAACTGAATCAGACCAAAGAAGCGCAGGTTGGCCTGAAGGACAGAGTTGAGCGAACCACAGTCGTTTCACCTGTTCAGGGAACGATTAAAACGTTGTTGGTCAATACGCTTGGTGGGGTTATTCAGCCGGGTATGGATCTCGTCGAAATTGTACCGACAGAAGACCAGCTGTTGATCGAAGCGAAAATTGCACCGAAGGATATTGCATTCCTTCGGCCAGGACTGAAAGCCATTGTCAGGCTGACAGCCTATGATTTTGCCATTTATGGCGGGCTTGAAGGTAAGCTGGAACACATCAGTGCTGACAGTATTGAGGATGAAAAAGGTAACATTTACTATCTCATCAGAATTCGTACTGATAACAGCAGCTTAGCTAAGGGTAAAGATGACTTGCCAATCATTCCCGGAATGATGGCAACAGTCGATATAATGACGGGAAAAAGAGCGTTTTAGATTATTTACTAAAACCGATTTTTAAAGCTCAACAACGAGCGCTGACGGAACGATGAAACTAACAGGGACCACAGTTCGGGGAAAAGGGAATATGTTAAAACTATCTAGGTATGGCCTGGCAGTGATGTTAGCCTGCGGAGGTGCTGCTCAGGCACAGACTCTGATGGAAGCCGCTGCTTATACGATTGAGAGTTCACCGGATGTTGGCATTATCAAGAGCCAGTATCTGAGCAGGACTAAACAAATCGGTATATCAAAGGCAGGCTATCTGCCGACGGTTGATCTGGCGTTAGGCTACGGCCAGGAATGGACCGACAGTCCAAGCACACGTACGCCGGCAAATGGCCATGAAGATGTTGAACTGACCCGTAAAGAAGCCTCATTAACGCTTTCTCAGCTGTTATATGATGGTAGCCGTACCAACAATGAAGTAGACCGGGTAACCTCTGAAGCGACCGCTCACCGTTATCAGTTATGGTCTGCAGCGGAAAATATCACGCTTGATGTGGCTGATGCTTATCTGAATGTTGTTTTTGCTCAGAATGAACTGGGTCTGGCTGAGCAAAATCTAAATGACCACATTGAAATTCTGGAAGGCATTCGTGAGCGTTCCGAATCCGGTCTGAGCTCCGCATCAGATCTTTCGCAGGTTAAAGGCCGTCTGAGCCGGGCGCATGCTAATTACCTGTCTACAGAAAATAATTTGCTGGACGCCAAAGCGCGGTATTTCAAAATTGTCGGTCTGGAAGCTGAGGATTTACAGGCAGTAAACTCAGTTGATGACAACATGCCGGTTTCATATGAAGAAGCGCTTCAGCATGCTGGTAAGGTTCACCCGACGCTGCAGGCAGCCCGTTTCGATGTCGATGCTGCGGAAGCTCAGTTACGGGTTCAGGATGCAGCATTCCGTCCAGATGTCCGATTAGAACTGGGCGGTACCTGGAATGACGATCTGGATGGTACCGAAGGTCATAATAATGACCGTACCGCCATGATCCGTATGCGTTATAACCTGTTCAATGGTAATGCGGATACATACCGTGAGAAGCAGGCTTACTATCAGTTGATGGAAGCGACCGGAATCGAAGAACGGGCACAGCGTCAGGTTGCTGAAGGCCTCAGCCTTGCGTGGAACGCCTATCAGCTACTCGATAAGCAGATGAGCTTTCTGGCCCAGTATGTCGAAGAAAGCGATAAAACCCTGGTGGCCTATGAACAGCAGTTTGAGCTGAGCCGCCGTACGCTGGTTGACTTGCTGGATGCGGAAAACGAATTATTCGAATCCCGCCGTCAGCTGTTAGCCGCAGAACGTGATCTGACATTGGCAAAGTATCGTGTACTGAATGCGATGGGTGAGCTGTTAGCAGTGCTGAACATTGATCGTTCAAGTGTACTGTCTGCTGAAGAAGTTGAAGAAATCCAGTCACTGAACTGATTTCTGATATATCATATCAAGCACCTTTTCCTAGCGGATCAGGTGCTTTTTATTGTCTTAAAAATAACTGATCTGTGTCTGCCCAGTTGCAAACTCTGTCTGGCAGAAGTACTGCTAACCACAGGGAATTGGGCTATAATCGCCGCTTTTTAAAATCAACGTGAAAGTAACACCATGAGCGAAGCGCTGGAAAAGGCAAATAAAACCCGTTTGAATAAGCTGCAGAAACGCCTGCGGCGGGAAATGGGGCGTGCCATTGAAGATTTCAATATGATTGAAGATGGCGATAAGGTCATGGTGTGTTTGTCTGGTGGTAAAGACTCATTTGCCATGCTGGACATCTTAATGAATCTGCAAAAAGTGCGCCGATTCAGTTTGAAATTCTGGCGGTTAACCTTGATCAGAAACAGCCTGGTTTCCCTGAACATGTATTGCCTGAATACCTGTCTGAGGTGGGCGTACCATTTCATATTATCGAGCGTGACACCTATTCCGTAGTGAAAGAAGTAGTTCCTGAAGGGAAAACTACCTGTTCACTGTGTTCGCGGTTACGCCGCGGTACGCTGTATGGTTTTGCAGAAGAAGTGGGTGCTAACAAGATCGCACTGGGCCATCACCGTGATGATATTCTGGAAACCTTTTTCCTGAATATGTTCTACGGCGGTAAGCTTAAATCTATGCCACCGAAACTGGTCAGCGATGACGGAAAAATATGGTTATTCGGCCATTGGCTTATGCCCGTGAGAAGGATATCGAAGCATATGCACAGTTGCGTGAGTTCCCGATTATTCCATGTAATCTCTGTGGTTCGCAGGATGGCTTACAACGCCAGGTTGTAAAAGACATGCTGCAAACCTGGGATAAAGAACATCCCGGGCGTATAGAAACCATGTTCCGTTCACTGCAAAATGTCGTGCCTTCTCATCTGGCAGATATTGAATTGTTTGACTTTAAAGGTCTGCAGCATGGTTACGCCCACGGTATTGCGTATCCGGAAGGTAAAGGTCTGAAACAGGCAACGCCTGCAGCTATGCCGGAAATGATCGATATCCTGGCGCTCTGATGACTGAACAGCCAATAGCACCTTTGACTGTCTGGGTTGATGCAGATGCATGCCCAAACGTGATTAAAGAAATATTATTCCGTGCGGCGGACCGTAAGCAGATACCCACGGTGCTTGTGGCTAATCAGTTTCTGCGTGTGCCGCAATCTGCCTATATCCGTTCAGTACAGGTAGCGTCTGGTTTTGATGTGGCAGATAACTATATTGCTGCACATTGTCAGGGGATGATCTGGTCATCACTGCAGACATTCCGCTGGCTGCTGAAGTTGTCGAAAAAGGTGTGCTTGCGATTAATCCCCGTGGGGAGCTTTATACTGCTGAAAACATCCGCCAGCGTCTTAATATGCGGGACTTCATGGCTGAACTGCGAGACGCAGGTATGGTCAGTGGTGGCCCGCCAAAACTTGGCCAGCAGGAGCGGCAGCAATTCGCCAATCAACTGGACCGTTTGCTCACAAAACTGCTTCGTAAGCGTTAAATTCCCATATACATCTTTAGGTGTATTCCTTCGATTTTTACTGCCCGACCGGTATTGATTTGCTAGTTTCATAGCTTCTATTACAGATACGTGAGGAAGCTATGGAACAGTCACTGGTTACTCTTGAGCGTCAGGATGCTTTGGCGGTGTTACGTCTTAACCGCCCGCAGGCGTATAACTCCCTTTCATTAGAATTGCTGGAAGCAATGCAACAAGCGCTGACGACAGTTGCTGACGATGATGAAATTGGCGTTCTCATCATTGCCGGAAATGGCCGGGGTTTCTGTTCAGGCCATGATCTTAAAGAAATGAGCAGTGCTGACGACAGACATTTACACCAGCGAATCTTTGCGACCTGTTCAGCGGTAATGCAACAGATAGTTGCTTTACCCATACCAGTGATTGCACAGGTACACGGTATTGCGACCGCAGCCGGTTGTCAGCTTGTTGCCAGTTGTGATCTTGCTGTTGCAGCGAAAACTGCAAGGTTTGCTACGCCGGGGGTAAACATTGGTTTATTCTGCTCAACGCCCATGGTCGCGCTTAGCCGGGCAGTCCAGCCTAAACATGCAATGGAAATGCTATTGCTGGGGAGATGATCAGTGCACAGCGGGCAGCAGAGATTGGCCTGATTAACTGGCATGTTGAAGAATCTGAGCTGGAAAACTTTACGTTTGAAGTTGCCGGCAAAATAGCAGCACATTCCAGAGCCGCAGTCAGGTTAGGAAAGAAAGGTTTTTATCATCAGATTAACCAGGCCTTACCCGACGCATATAACCATTGCAGCCAGTTAATGACTGACAATATGCAACTGGATGACTGTGCGGAAGGCATTGATGCTTTTATCCATAAACGTCATCCAAACTGGTCACACCGCTAAATCAGCACAAAAATTACGGTCTACATGCTTGTTAGCCGGTCAACGGGTCTGGTACATTTAGCCTTATGAAATTTTATAGCTAAAAATTGTTTATATATTCTTTTTGGTTATATTTTATTCTTATCAGCTATAAGTTTTCAGATCACGACCGCTAAAAGCCTCATCTTTTGCCCTGTTTCGTGAATGTAAAACAATAAAAACAGTATGCAGGTCTGGCGGATCAGAGTACCCCGTCGGGCTATTAATATGCACGACGGAGGGATTTCGATGCATAAGCAATACATCTCAATGTTTGTGGCAGGTGCCGTGTTATCCCTGGCTGGAAGTGTGCAGGCAGCAGCTTCAGATGCGCTGATAGAGCAGGGGCGGGATGTTTTCCTGAACAAATCCAAGGGTAACTGCATTTCCTGCCACCAGATCAATGATCCGGATGCCAAACTAGCCGGTAATCAGGGGCCACCTATGATTGCAATGGCACAGCGCTTTCCGGATAAGCGCAAGCTGCGTGCCCAGATCTGGGACGCGACGGTTAACAATCCTTTAACTATCATGCCACCGCTGGGCAAGCACTGGATTCTCTCAGAGGATCAGATTGATGCCGTGGTTGAGTATATTTATCAGTTTTAAGTGACGTTTTAAGACGTATTTGAGGACAGAATTATGACAATGCATCGTCGTACTGTGGTTAAAGCTATGCTTGCCTGCAGTGCTTTAGTGGGTTTAGGTGCGGTAATTCCCGGCGCAGCTTTTGCTGCCCGAAATAAGGACGCTTTCAGTTCAGATGATCAGGCAAAGGCAATGCAGGCATTGTTTGATGCTGAACCGGCTAACAGCACCGATATCGTGCTTAAAGCCCCGAGTATTGCGGAGAATGGCGCGGTTGTGCCGGTGACCGTCAGCACGGAAATGGCCAATGTAGAAAGCATCAGCATTTTTGTTGCGGATAATCCGACCCCTCTGGTCGCAGAATTCATGATTCCTGCCGGCACTCAGGCCAGTGTTGCGACACGTATCCGGATGGGCAAAACCTCAACCATAACAGCCGTTGTTAAAGCCGACGGCAAGTTATTCAGCACTGCCCGTGAAACCAAAGTCACCATCGGTGGCTGCGGCGGTTAAACGAATATAACGGAGAGTTTTCCCATGGCGGGTATTTTTAAAGTTAAAGCAAAAGCTAAAGACGGTATGACCAAGGTAAAGATGCTGGCAAAGCATGTAATGGAAACCGGTCAGCGTAAAGATAAGAAAACCGGAGAAGTGATTCCGGCCAAGTTTATTCAGGAAATTACCGTGCAGCACGGGGCAACACAGTTTTTCCGGACAGTTAGGGACTGCTGTGTCTAAAAACCCGTATTTTTCTTTTACCTTCGCCGGCGGTGCCAAAGGTGAAGAGCTGTCTATCAGCTGGATAGAGAATACCGGTACATCTGCAACTGAGACAGCCAAAATTAAGTAGGTCTGGTGTTGCGGATAAGCGCATATTGCGGAGAAGGATTATGAGAATAATAACAGGCTTAGTTACCGCCGGAATGCTGTCACTGGGATTGCCGCTGCAGGCTGCCGATAGCGGGTTTAACCTTGAAACTGTTAATCCCGAAGCAGATCGGCTGGCATTACAGGCGTTTTATCAGAAACGCTATCCCGGGGTAGCAATCGACGATTACGTTAACGGCATTTATGCACTGGATGCTGAATCCAGAGAGCAGTGGGAGGAAATTGAAGAATTTCCACCTTATGAGTTTTCCATTGAGGAAGGCGAGGAATTATTTAATACCCCATTCGCCAATGGTAAAAGCTATGCCGACTGCTTTGAAAACGGAGGTGTTGGTATCCGCCAGAATTTCCCTTACTGGGATAAAGAAGACGGAACCGTTAAAACGCTGGAATTTGCCATTAATGAATGCCGTGAGGATAACGGTGAAAAGCCGCTGAAATGGGGCAAGGGTGACATCGCCCGTATCTCCGCATATATGGCCTGGACCTCCAGAGATAACGTTTTCGACATTCAGATTCCTGAAGATGACAGCCGGGCTTTACAGGCGTATCTGGATGGTAAAAGTTCTTTTATACCAAGCGTGGTCAGCTGAATCTTTCCTGTGCGAACTGCCATTTGCAGGGCTCAAATATCCGTATCCGTGCGGATCTGCCGGGGCCGATGCTTGGGCAGGTCACTCACTGGCCAGTGTTCCGTTCCAAGTGGGGTAACCTGGGTACTCTGCATCGCCGATATGCCGGTTGTCACCGTGATTCCCGTTCCAAGCCATTAAAGCCGCAGGCTGAAGGGTTCCGTAATCTGGAATACTTCCAAACCTATATGAGTAACGGTTTAGTGGTCAATGGCCCCGGTGCCCGTAAGTAAAGGCTGCAGGAGATAAACATGAAAAAAGTAATGATCTTATGCGCCGCAGTCTTATTCAGTCAGGCGGTAGCTGCTGAAACATACCAGGAGGCTTTCAATAAAGCCCGTGCGATGTACGGTAAAGGGCATGAGTTTCAGTGGCAGGGTAAAACCTATAAAACACTGCACGAAGAAGAAATTGAAGCCGATGTTGATGCGACTGAAGCTAATGCCAAAGCCTTGCTGGATAAAGCGATCGCCGCCAACAAGAAAGTTGCTGATGTAGGGTTTGAGTGGAAACTGACCGGTGGCTTGCTGAAAAAGTCAGCCCAGGCGATTGAGGCCGGGGACTACCGTAAAGCGCTGGATCTGGCTGCTCAGGCGAAATACCACGCCCGTATCGGGCTGGCACAGTATGAATATGCCGAAGCGAACTGGTATAAGGCTGTGCCGCAGTAACAGCATTTAAATACACTTTATAAACGCCCAAATCAGTTGGGCGTTTTTATTTCAGAGAGATACAAGCATGTCGATGACGCGACGGGAATTCGCGCAGTTACTGGGGCTGGCCGGCGCCGCAGGATTACTGCCGTTACAGGGATTTGCAGCAAAGAAGCAGCCTGCAGATATGTATGAACTGGCTAACTTTGGTAATGTCCGGCTGCTGCATATGACGGATTGCCATGCCCAGTTACAGCCGGTGTATTTCCGCGAGCCGAATGTAAATTTGGGCGTCGGGAACGCCTGGGGTAAAGCACCGCATCTGGTGGGGAATCATTTACTGGAGCATTTCTCAGTACGTCCGGGCACCATGGAAGCCCATGCATTCAGCTGTCTGAACTTCCAGAAGGATGCCGGCCGTTACGGGAAGGTCGGTGGATTTGCGCATATCCGTACTCTGGTGGAACGTTTACGGCAAAGCTATGGCAGTGAGCATACGCTGCTGCTGGATGGCGGTGATACCTGGCAAGGATCGGGTACGGCATATAAAACCCGCGGCATGGATATGGTGAAAGCCGCGAATTTGCTTGGGGTGGATGTGATGACCGGTCACTGGGAATTCACCTACCATCAGCAGGAAATACTGCAAAATATAGCTGCTTTCAACGGTGAGTTTCTGGCGCAGAATGTCTTTATTACAGAAGATGCGCTGTTTGAAGGGGCTGACGAATATGTCTTTGATGAAGACAGTGGCCGTGTATTCAAGCCCTATACGATCCGTGAAATGGGCGGTGCCCGTATAGCGGTGATCGGTCAGTGTTTTCCGCGCACTAAGATAGCCAATCCGGCCCGGTTTATTCCTGACTGGACCTTTGATATCTACGATGAAAATCTGCAGGCGCTGGTCGAAGAGGTTCGTCAGACAGAATCTGTAGACGCTGTCATTCTGCTCTCCCATAACGGCATGGATGTTGATCTGGAACTGGCCCGGCGGGTCAGTGGCATTGATGTCATTCTGGGCGGTCATACCCATGACGGTATGCCGGCTCCCTCACTGGTGAAGAACAGTGGCGGTACAACGCTGGTCTGTAATGTCGGTTCTAACGGAAAATTCATCGGTGTGATGGATCTGGATATCCGTAACGGTAAAGTTCAGGATTACCGCTACCGTCTGTTACCGGTGTTTTCTGAGCTGCTACCCGCTGATGCTGAAATGCAGCAACTGATTACAGATATCCGGGCACCGCATATTGACTGGTTGCAGGAAGAACTGGCGGTCGCTGACGAACTGATGTTCCGGCGCGGTAACTTTAATGGCACCTTTGATCAGTTGATCTGTGATGCGCTACGGGAGCGGCAGGATGCCCAGATATCCCTTTCTCCCGGATTCCGCTGGGGAACGACTGTCCTGCAGGGACAGATGGTGACGATGGAGCACGTACTCGATCAGACCTGTCTGACCTATCCGGAAACCTATGTTCGGGACATGACCGGTGAAGAACTGAAGCTGATTCTGGAAGATGTGGCAGATAACCTGTTTAACCCGGATCCGTATCTGCAATCCGGCGGAGACATGGTCAGAGTAGGCGGGTTTGATTACGTTTGTGATCCGTTGGCATCAATTGGTAACCGTGTATCACAGATGACATTGGATGACGGTACTCTGATCGAAGCCGGTAAAACGTATAAAGTGGCCGGCTGGGCAACGGTGGGAGCGCGTTCTGAAGGGGCTGATATCTGGGATGTGGTCGCTGATTATTTGCGGGACCATCAGACTGCCCGTGTCACGAAGCTGAATACGCCTAAGTTGCTCAATGTTAAAGGTAATCCGGGTATTACAGATTACGGCTAGTCACGGCTGAAGCTGATATAAATCAGGCCGGCTTATTGCCGGCCTGTTTGTTCCCGGACAGCGGTTGGCGGCGGCAGTCGAGTTGTTTAGAATGATCCGGCGTTACAGCATTTTTTATTTTCCGGAGGCTTTATCTTTTATGAAGTATCAGCGTCTTTTAAGCGGTCTGGCTTTTGCCATGATACTGACTGGCTGTAACGGTGCGAATGTCCAGCCGGGTGCAACCGGGCAGGAGGGCGCCTGCTGGTACTGAATCCCTGGCCGGAACAGCGCAGGCTCCGCAGCCTGTTTCTCCTGCGAGAGTTTCACCTGTCCAGATGGAAGCGCTGGAAAATATTAACAGCCGCATAACTCTGCTACAGGAACAGGTGTTGCAGCTTAAAGTTCAGAACGGTGCGCTGGCTGAACGCAGTCAGTTGCTGCTGACACAGTTTCAGGTGCTGGCGCAGGACGTGAAGATGAATAACCGTGGTCAGAGCGGAATTTCAGCGGAACAACAGGCACAGCCTGCTCCCGGAACTGATCAGCTGATTCGTCGTCTGGACCAGCAGCTGATGGAGCTGGAGCAGTTGTCACCGGCTCTGGGGGCGGAAATGCGTTTCGTCTGGCCACCACGTACACGGCCAAGCGGCAATGGATTCTGGTGCGTTATAACCGTTTAACCGGTGAAAGCTGGATTTCCGAAGGTGGCAGTTGGGTGCCTTTGGGGGATGATTATGAATTACCTATTTCCGAATATGAGATTCAGATCTCCAGTGCCGCTGCAGATGCAAAAGGCTATGTGGCCGCACGGATTGATAATAACACCGGTGATACCTGGTGGCTGAATGACCAGCAGTGGGTGTCGTACGAATAATGTCAGATATGAATGTACAAATGCCCGCTGCGACAGATCTTTCAGTGTTGCAGCAACTGCATGCACCGTCAGTTCCTCTGGATGATGACGTAGAGCGCCTGGTAGATGTTTTCAATCGCTGCTTTGCCGTCAGTCATAATACGATACTGGTGAGCGGCGACGACGAACCGGTCTATCTCCCGGCAGATGAAACATGTGAATATCACCGGATTATTTTTGCCCATGGTTTTTGCCAGTGCATTACATGAAATCAGTCACTGGTGTGTTGCAGGCCCTCAGCGCTGGTTGCTGGAAGATTTTGGTTACTGGTATAAACCGGATGGCCGCAGTGCAGAAGAGCAGGCGGAGTTCGAACGGGTTGAAGTGAAACCGCAGGCATACGAATGGTTGTTCAGCCATGCGGCCGGTCGTAAGTTTCATTTCAGTGCAGATAATCTGGCCAGTGATATCGGCGCCAGTGAAACCTTTAAAAACAATGTGGTTGCACAGATTCAAACGTTTTTGCAGCAAGGCCTGCCGTCACGGCCTGCAATGTTGATGGATACATTGCGCAAAGAGTTTGGCAGTGAATTGCCTCAGCCAGCAGATTTCTCACTGGCCTAAAAGGCCGATCCGGATTAACTGATCAGCCTTCAGCGGTTCTTTTAAATCAGTGGGTGTGTTTTTACCCATCGCAGACATCACCGTTTTAACCGGTACCGTCAGTTCCTGTTTGCTGCCATCATCAAATTCCAGTGTCAGGTCAATGGTGTCACCCTCGGCCAGTGCTTTTTCAGGCCAATCAGCATGATGTGATGGCCACCAGGCTTCAGTACGACCCGTTCTTTAGCAAACATTGTGATTTGCGGGATCTGGCGCATCTGCATTTCACCGTTTTCCCCGTGCTTATGGGTATGCATTTCCACTGTTTCAGCAACAGAGCTGTCCGCTCTGATCAGCGCTACCTGTTTTTACCAGTATTGTTCAGCTCCATGAATGCAGCACTGTTCATCTGCCCCGGTGGGACTGCACGGGCATACGGATGGTCAACTTCAATTTCGGCAAGTACTGAACCGCTGACGGTCAGCCCGCCTAACAGTAATCCGGTAGTTAACAGACGCTTTAATGACTGTGGAAATAGCTGGCGCATACGGGTTCCTTTTATGCAGTGTGTACTGATGCGGTTTATGTGCGGTAAATAATTAAATGTCAGCCGTTAGCCAGTAACTCGCGAATGGCGGCTACGACCCCGTCCGGCGGTGTGCCGTGGGGCAGGGCTTTACTGAACTGGCCCTGCTGGTCAATCAAATAGGTACGGGATGAATGATCCACGGCGTAGCCCATGGCAGAATCTCCCATATCGACAATCTTATAGAAGGCACCATAGCGTTTTACGATGTCGTCGATGGCGCTGCGTTCGCCAGTCAGGCCGACCATGGTCGGAAAGAAAAAGTTACTGTACTGGGCCAGTTTCTCCGGGGTATCCCGTTCAGGATCGACACTGATAAATACTGGCTGTACACCGGCAGCTTCTTCCGGATTCAGATTTTTAAGGGCCTGGGACATAATGGCTAAAGAGGTAGGGCATACATCCGGGCAGGATGCGTAACCAATGTACATGGCCACCACTTTGCCGCGGTAATCAGACAGCGACACAGGACCGGCTGCAGACTGCAAGGTAAAGTCGCCACCCAACTGATTCAGGCCGTTATTGCCGGACTTTTGGGTGACATATATAGCGCGACAGCCAGTCCGGTCAGCAGACACAGCGTCAGAATTAGCAGGTTTCGCAGGGTAGAAAATGACGTCATTATTTTGCCTTAAATCCGAACCGTGTCGTTACTTTACCTTTAGGCGTATCCATCAGAACGGTCGCCTCCCATAACATCTCTCCGGTGGTACAGGCACCGAGTATTGCCTGGCCACGGAACAGGCCTGACTGGTTTTCAGCCGGTGAAAACAATGTCTGGTTCGGCCCCATAAACATATCAACACCCTGTAAATCCAGCAGGACATTACTGGATTCTATACCTTCTACCTTAACCTGCCAGTCGGTGGGTTGCAGGAAGAGACTTGGCCGGATACCGGTTCCAGTGTAATGCTGAAGCCGTCGCCCTGTGCGGTACAGGCGGTCTGAGCAACATCACAATTGGCTGCGCTAAGTTCAATTTCTGCCGGTTCCAGCAGGTTAAACCGTTCGGCAAACAGCCATAAAACAGTCAGCGCTGCGATCAGCAGTAATATGCTGAGTAAAGACAACAGGGATTTCTTGCCGTGAGACAGGGTATTACTGGTCATGGGATTACATCTAATATTCAGAATATGCCTGTATTATCCTTATAAATCTGTCAGATAGCTATGTGGCAGATTGTCGCAAGGTTGCCACAGTTGCATTTGGCAGGTGACTTGGCTACCGTCAGAAAGACATCAGCACACCTGTACACAAGGAAATCATACATGGTTATGCAATGGGATCGGTTACTGACAACGAAACGGTACGGCCACGAACAGGTTACCCCGGAAGAGATAGGCAGAAGTCACTTTCATAAGGACCATGACCGTATCATTTTCTCCAGTGCATTCCGCCGGCTGGGGCGAAAAACCCAGGTGCATCCTCTGGCCCTGAATGATCATATCCATACCCGCCTTACTCACAGCATAGAAGTGGGCAGTGTTGGCCGCAGCCTGGGAATCCGTGTCGGTGAGCTGTTACAGGATCAGTTGCCGCACTGGGTTTCTGCATATGACCTGGGGACCATCGTACAGTCAGCCTGTCTGGCCCATGATATCGGTAATCCGCCGTTTGGCCATGCCGGTGAATATGCGATTCGGGACTGGTTCAAACATAAAGCCGGTGCTCAGTTGTTGGAGGGCGTAACTGAGTTACAGCGCAAAGATCTGGAAACCTTTGAAGGTAACGCGCAGGGTTTTCGGGTGGTAACCCGTATTGAGAACCATCTCTTTAACGGTGGCCTGCGTCTGACATTTCCTACGCTTGGCACCTTGCTCAAATATCCATGGACCGTTGAAAACGCCAGCCCTAAGGGTAAATTCAGCTGTTTTCTGACCGAGCTGGAAATTATGACCAGTCTGAGCAAAGAGCTCGGTCTGGTGCAGTTAGGTGATAATCATTGGTGCCGGCACCCCTGACGTATCTGATGGAAGCAGCGGATGATATCTGTTACGCCATACTCGATCTGGAAGATGCCATAGAGCTGAATATACTGGGCTTCGACGATATCAAACCGATCCTGCTCCAGCTGTGTGGCGACCTTGAATATGATGATGCAATTTTTGCGACCCAGGCATCTGCCCGCCGTAAAATCTCTGCACTGCGGGGTAAAGCCATGGAGAACATGGTGGAATCAACCGTTAAGGCGTATATGGAAAATCTGCCGCTGATTATGAACGGTGAGTACCGGGGTGAATTACTCAGTGACGGCAGTACCGATGTTCGTGACGGATTGCAGAAAGCAAAAGCTATGGCCCGTAACCGGGTATTTCCGGATAACCGTAAAGCTGAGCTGGAAGTCGGTGCTTACAGTACACTGGGTACTTTGCTGGATGCATTTTGTGCGGCGGCCTATGAATTGCACTGCGGAGGACACGAAAACCTCAGCTATCGCAGTCAGAAAATCATCAGTCTGATGGGCATTCACAGTCCTCAGCCGGAATGGGATTTGTACCCATCCTATATGCGGGTACTCGATTTCATCGGCGGGATGACTGATAATTACGCCGCCTATCTGGCCCGGCAAATTGGTGGAATGGTCAATTCCCGTCCGGGCTGAGTTTTATAATTCTGGAGTATTGAACAGTGTCCATGCGTGATCAGTTAAGTGGCTTGGTATTTTCAACTGAGAAAGGGCAGATGTGTCCGGGCTGTCAGCAGGCGCTGGATGAGTGTGCCTGTGATGCCCTGGCTGAAGAACAGCGCCTTGAACAGCTGGACGGCATTGTGCGAATTCGCCGTGAAACAGCCGGCCGTAAAGGTAAGGGCGTTACCACGGTGACCGGCGTACCGCTGGCGGAAAAACCGCTGAAGCAACTGGCGAAAAAGTTAAAGCAGCAATGCGGTACCGGTGGTTCGGTAAAAGAAGGTGTTATTGAAATTCAGGAGATCACCGGGGCACCTTAAAGCTGGCGCTGGAAAAACAGGGCTATACCGTCAAGCTGGCAGGCGGCTGAGCTTTTAACCGGGGAAGGATAGAGCATGAAGAAATCTAAACGTATTTGTACAACCTGCCTGATGTTGCGCTTCATGCTGGTGTTTCTGGCGTGTGTGGGTGTTTTTCTGCTGAACGGCGTTTATCAGTTTTGGGGATGATCTTCCGGTTTTCATGTTGTTATAAAAAAACGCCCTGCAATTGCAGGGCGTTTTGTTTTCAGGCTGTATTTCATGATGCCTCAGGCAATGTTAGCCAGTGGTGGTGCATCAAAATCCTGCAAGTGCTGTTCAGCCAGGTTCAGTTCCAGAGTTGCCTTTAGTAACTTGAATAAACGGATGGTACCGTCGATTTCTTCTTTACGGTTTGTCAGGCTTTCAATGTTCAGCCCTAAGGGAATCTCCAGTTCTGCACAGGCATCAATAATCTGTTGCAGGTTATTCCGGCATACCCGGATGGATTCGGCCAGCGGGTTAGTTGCCCCGAGAATCCTGTTGCGGGTTGCCTCAGGCACGGAAATGCCCAGCCACTGCATAAAGTCCAGGGTCTTTTCACTGCCGCAGGGGCTGAAGGTCAGAATCAGGCGCTTAGGCTGTAAATTCTGGCGGCGGCATTCCGCGGCATAATCCTTACACAGCTGAATTGTCGCTTCAGGGTTGTACACCGCTTGAGTGATGAAATAGTCACAGCCCTGGCGGGTCTTTTCAATCAGCCGTAAATGTTCATTGGCTTTGTTGGCGTGCCGTTCCGCGATCGCCACGCCACCAAGGTGAAAATCCAGTGGGTGTTGTTTTAAAGCATCATAGGCTGCCGGCAGGAAGTTACTGCTCTGACTGGTTGCCGGGCTACCGACGAGTACTAAATCCCGCACGCCGTTCGGGCTCCATGCCTTATCCAGCCACTGATCAAACTCCAGGCGATTTTCTTCAGCAGCGCTTTTATACGTGATGACCGGCAGGCCTGACGTCGTACGCAGCAGAGCTGAATATTCCCGGGAATCATGGGTGCGGCAGAAAGGAAATGGTCGGGGCTCAGGATTACGGGATGTCTCATCCTGAATGTCATAGACCACCAGACCGTCATACTCGATGTTTTCCAGGCGCTTAACCAGCTTAGCGGCAATGGTCTGCATCTCTGACATCGCAACCGTACGCTTGGTGGCGTGGTGCCGATGAAGTAAACTCCACGGCCTGGATCGCTGAATTTTGTCTTAAGAGATGATTCGAACATGATAGTTTCCGCTATGCTTTATTTAACTGCGGACAAGTTTAACAATGAACTCAATTCATGTAATCGGAAAAACGCTTGAAATTATTTTGATTAAAAGTGAATGGCGTTAATGTAACTTGAAAACTTAATATGCCTGCCTGAGCGCAGGGTTGTTTCAGGAAATACCCGTGGCTAAGAAGAAGTTAGATCTGGCAGAAGTCGCCGGTCAGTTAGAAGCACATAAAAAACACGCTCTCCCGCCGGTATCTGTGGAAGCCGGATTTCAGTGGCGATATTGATATGCAGATCCGTGCAGACGGTACCTGGTGGCACGAAGGCGGACAGATTAAACGTCCGGCGATGGTCACCATGTTTGCCAGTATTCTCTGGCACGAGAATGACGAATACTTTCTGGTTACCCCGGTGGAAAAAGTACGCATTCAGGTTGAAGACGCTCCCCTGTTTGTGACTGAACTGCAGGTGGAAGAAGAGAACGGCTTGCAGGTATTACAGTTTATAAGCAGCACAGAAGATGTAATTACCGCCGGTGTTGATCACCTTCTCAGGGTGGAAACCGATCCGGAAACCGAAGAACCGTCCCCTTACATCATGGTGCGTTACGGAATGGAAGCCCGTATAAACCGAAATGTTTTCTATCAATTGGCTGAGCTGGCTTATGAAGTTGAGATTAACGGCCAGCAACACCTGATGGTGGACAGTGCCGGCATGCAGTTCAGCTTAGGGACTTTTTGAAAGCAGGTTAGCTATATTTGTGAGCTTGCAAACTACTGACTGTTTGATGGGAGTTGTCAGTGAGGGAGAGATCTCTTGCTGCTAAATTAGATCAAAGGAATGTTATCGATGTTATCAAACATGATGTTCTCTTCTGCTGCTGTGAAAGTAAATCTGGCTTTTGCCGTTGCCTTTGTGTTTCCTGTATTTATGTATCTTCCGTATGGGAATTACATAGAAATTACGGGTTTAACACATATAGTAATCTCTTTTTTTCTGTGTTAGCGACAACAGGAGCTTGCTGGTTCTCTTTGCATTGCCTGTCGAAGCGTGTTGACTACAGATTCTCAAATTTCTTTTTATTATTTTTAATAGGAAATATTTTGGCGTCAATACATTTGCTAAAACAAACCTATGATGTGATTTTTCCAAAAGAGACGGAGTTTAGCTCTATGGAAAATATCATGGGAAGTATTGGTACAGAGACGCATACTATTGAAATTCTGATGAGTTCAGTATTACAGCATAGTAAGTCAATGCTGTTGCTGGGTTTGCTTTTCACTTTAATTCAAAACTGTTGGTACCTGGGTAAGAAATTGCGTGCTAGTTTTGTTAACTAAGTTCTTAAGGCATTTTTATTCTGCTTAATCGGATTTAGATTCATTTTTAAGGCACTCAGTTTTGAGTGCCTTTCTTGTTTTTGGTCAAGGCAACGTTTTATCCGCGCGTGAATAATAGGCGTATGAAAAGATTACTCCTACCTCTGTGTGTGTTGGCGCTGAACCTGCAGCTGGTGATGGCTGAAACCGTTCAGGTTGATATCGTAAAATTTAAGTTTTCTCCGCAGCAGTTAACAATCAACGCTGGTGATACCGTTGTCTGGACTAACAGGGAGAAGCGTCAGTATCACAATGTCTGGTTTCAGGATTTAGTCAGTGAAGAGCCGGATATCTTTTTCCTGATGAAACCTACCAACGTACCTTTCCTGATGCAGGTACCTTCAATTATATCTGCGGGCCGCACCCTAAGATGACAGGCAGCATCATTGTTCAGAGTAATTCTAAGGAAGTTAGCAGTCATGAATAAATGTATCCGCGTGTTAGCAGCATCGTCTGCTGTAGCTGTCAGTCTGTTGCTCAGCGGTTGTGGACCTCACCCCAGCTCCGGTAGCTGGGTAAGTGGCGCATCCGTAAACGAATCTGTTTTCAGTTCGGCTAAATTAGAGTTCGACGGGACGGGGAGTTTATTTCCGAACACAGCTGTTGCCGGGCAGGAAAACAGCACGGGATTGCGTTGTGTGTGGCAGGCAAAATCAGCAAATGCTGCGGACCTGGAGTGCCGCGGTGATACCGATGCCAGGATTCGATTTGAGCTTGTGGTTGCTGAAGATGGTGATCAGAACCAGGCCGATTTATTAAAGGACGGTAAGCGGATTGCACGTTTCGTTCGGGGCTAAGCTTTTAGGGCTAATCTTTAAAGATTAATTTTCAGGAATAAGTTTTCAGGGAAATGAATTCAGACTGACCTGCCAGCTGGCCGCTGGCAGTTTTTATCTTGGCAGCACCAGTATCATTGCTGCACAAAAATGACGAGTCCTATAAAGAAAGCCGGAAAGCTGATGCCTTTCCATTTTCTTTCGCTGGGCGGATAGGGATGTGCATTTAGGGCACATTTTTACGTCACTCTTACCCGGGTCTGGCAATTTCCACAGATTTTTCGTCGCTGTTTGCTTCAGTGTTCATCGTATTCAGGTTTTGTCACTGTTGTTCAGAATTACCTGAGCAGTCTGCCACAAATTATGTGTGAGAGGTGTGATAACCGCTGAAAAGCTGATGCGCATCAAGGGCATTTGTAATCGTAAAAAGTATTGGTGAGCCGATTATATTCCTGATGGGTCGGGTAAAGGAGAGGACCTGTCATCCTCCCTCTGAACGGGATAGATCAGTTTTCCGATTGATCTTGCAGGCTGACCAAAAGGTCGTGTATTTCAGCTTTCAACTCTTTGTCTTCAATTTTCTTTGAGCTGATTTTGGCGTCCTGCAGGTTTTTAATGGCCGCGTCAGTCTGGCCCAGTTCAGCCTGCATGCGTGCCATAGAGAAGGCAATGGAAGACATATGGTCTTTGGAATCGATGGCGATGGCTTTTGCAGGGCTTTTTCGTAGCCGGCGATAGCATCTTCCAGTTCTTCGGTGAAATCAGCCAGGGTTTCCCACTGCTCCGGTGGTCTTTATCGGTGCCCTCGTTGTCGGTGCAGATGGCTTTCAGCTCTGCGTAGAGTGCTTCGAAGGTGTCTCTGTCGTCATGGTTGGCTGCTTCCATCAGTTGCTCAGACAGGCTGTAAACGGCTTTGTAAATCTTGGTATTAATTTTCATGCTGTATGTCTTGTTGGCCCGGGGATAACACCGGTTATCTGCGGGCTGAATTATGTATGTTTACTCAGAACAGTTCGATGGCCGGGGCCTGCAGGGCTGCCAGCTGTTCCCGCAGTTCCAGAATGTGATCGCTCCAGTAACGTACCGTGTTAAACCACGGGAAGCTGTGAGGAAACGCTGGGTCTTCCCAACGGCGGGCAAGCCAGGCGCTGTAGTACATCATCCGCAGGGTACGCAGTGGTTCAATTAACGCCAGTTCCCGCGGATGAAAGTCATAGAATTCGTTATAGCCGTCGACAATTTCAGAGAGCTGCCGGCGCTGTCTGTCGGTGTCACCGGAGAGCAGCATCCAGATATCCTGAATGGCGGGTGCCATGCGGGAGTCGTCGAAATCAACGAAATGCGGTGCATCATCCCGCCATAGCAGGTTACCGCCGTGACAGTCGCCGTGTACCCGGATCGGGGTAATGTCTCCGGCATTGGCGAAGGCTTTGTCGATGAGGGTAACAGATCAGCGGTGAGGCTGTCGTAGGCCGGTTTCAGTTCCGCCGGAATGAAGTGGTTGCTGATCAGTTCAACGCTGTCGTGGCCAAATGTCTGTGGGTTAATTGATGGGCGGTGCTGATAAGGTTTGCTGGCACCAATCAGATGCATACGGCCCAGCAGCCGGCCCATGGTGAATAGGTTGTCCAGATCGTCCAGCTCCGGGCCCCGTCCGCCTTTACGTTCAAATACTGACATCATGAACGGGCCATACTCGAACAGGCTGTCACCGTTGTCGTTGCGGGTGGGGCTACCACCGGCAGTTCATGTTCAGCCAGTTCATAGCTGTAGCTGTGTTCTTCCAGTATCTGCTCACGGCTCCAGCGCTCCGGGCGGTAGAACTTGACGATAAGCGGTTGCTGGTCTTCGATGCCTACCTGATACACCCGGTTTTCATAACTGTTCAGGGCGAGGTTACGACCATCACACAGGTAGCCCAGGCTTTCCACCGCATCCATAATGAAGCTGGGGTCAGGGTTTCGAACGGATGTGTATTGCTCATTGGCACTTACTCATAAATATTTCTCACAGTACAGACAGGCAGCGTTCCAGGGTTACCAATTGGAATAGGGGTGGCTGATCAGGCTTGAGTTGTAGTAACGGGGATCTCCCGTGACTTCTTCCCGGATCCAGTCCGGCAGAACAACGCTTTCGTCTTCGCTGTTCAGTTCAACTTCCGCAACGACCAGTCCCTGATTGTTGCCGCTGAAAATATCCACTTCCCAGGTATGGCCTGCGTGGTCAATCAGATAACGGACTTTATCCACTGACTGCCCATTACAGAGTTCTGCCAGCATGGCGTCGGCATCATCAACCGGAATCGGATATTCAAATTCGCTGCGTACGGCACCACGGTTCTCACCTTTAATGGTCAGAAAAGCCTGCTCCCCTTAAGGCGGATGCGCACGGCTGTTTTTCCCTGAGTAGGAATATAGCCCTGCAGGATACGGATGCCCTGAGGTAACGGGCCGAGGCTGTTGAGGTCGATCAGAAATTTACGTTCTATTTCCTGTGCCATTTTATTTCCTGTGCTGGTCTGTAAAGACAAAAAGGGCAACTCCGTAAGAGGTGCCCTTATCAGTGTTAACCATTCAGGCCGGATTACATAATCCGCATGCCAGGCTGTGCGCCTTCATGGGGTTCCAGAATCCACAGATCCTTACCGCCCGGGCCTGCTGCCAGCACCATGCCTTCAGACATGCCGAACTTCATCTTACGCGGTGCGAGGTTAGCAACCATCACCGTCAGTTTACCTTCCAGATCTTCCGGAGCGTAGGCAGACTTGATGCCGGCAAACACGTTACGGGTTTCGCCGCCCAGATCCAGTGTCAGTTGCAACTTGTCAGCACCTTTGACGTGTTCTGCCTTGGCGATCAGCGCTACACGCAGATCCACTTTGGCAAAATCATCAAAGGTGATTTCATCGGCAATTGGCGTTTCGGACAGCGGTGTCTTTTCTGCTTTTACCGCAGCAGGCTGTGCAGCGGCGGCAGCGGCCAGTGTTTGCTTGCTGTCTTCCAGCATCGCTGTCACCTGATCTTCTTCAACCCGCTGCATCAGCGGTTTGAATTTGTTGATCTTATGATCCAGCAGTGGGGTTTTAACGGAATCCCACGCCAGAGAGTCCAGATTCAGGAATTTAGCAGCTTCTTCCGCGACCTGAGGCAGTACCGGTGCCAGATAGGTAATGATGGCGCGGAACAGGTTAATACCCATGGTGCAGCAGTCCTGCACGTCCTGTTCTTTACCTTCCTGCTTAGCCAGTACCCATGGCTCAGCGGCGTCGATGTACTGGTTGGCTTTGTCAGCCAGCGCCATAATTTCACGCATCGCTTTGCCGTATTCACGAGCTTCGTAGGCTGCAGCGACAGTTTCGCCGGCTGCTACAGCAGTGTTATACAGTTCAGCTTCCACCAACTGGCTGCCTAACTGACCGTCAAACTTCTTCTTAATGAAGCCGGCACAGCGGGACGCGATGTTGATGACCTTGTTCACCAGATCGGCATTTACCCGCATGCGGAAATCGTCCATGTTCAGATCGATATCATCAATGCCGGAGCCCAGTTTGGCAGCGAAGTAATAGCGCAGGTATTCCGGGCGCAGGTGCTTCAGGTAAGTATCTGCCATGATGAAGGTGCCGCGGGATTTGGACATCTTCTGGCCGTTCACCGTCAGGAAGCCGTGACAGAATACGCCGTTTGGCTTACGGAAACCTGCGCCTTCCAGCATGGCCGGCCAGAACAAGGTGTGGAAGTAAGCGATGTCTTTACCGATGAAGTGATATAACTCAGCATCGGAATCGGCTTTCCAGTACTCGTCGAAGTCTACGCCGTTCTTGTCAGCCCAGTTTTTGAAGCTGGCCATGTAACCGATAGGTGCATCTAGCCATACGTAGAAGTATTTGCCCGGCGCATCGGGAATTTCAAAGCCCCAGTACGGTGCATCACGGGAGATATCCCAGTTTTGCAGACCTGACTCAAACCATTCGTTCAGCTTGTGAATCATCTGTTCCTGAACGTGGTTGTCTACCCAGTTGCGCAGGAAGTTTTCAAAATCACCCAGCTTGAAGAAGTAGTGCTCTGACTCTTTTTCAATCGGCTTGGCACCGGATACAGCAGAGTAGGCATTTTTCATTTCTACCGGGCTGTAGGTGGCACCGCATTTTTCACAGGAGTCGCCGTACTGATCTGGTTCGTTACATTTCGGGCAGTCGCCTTTTACGAAACGGTCCGGCAGGAACATTTCTTTTCTGGGTCATATGCCTGAGTGATGGTTTTGCGGGCAATGTGGCCGGCATCACGCAGACGGGTGTACACTAGTGAGGAAAACGCTTTGTTTTCTTCTGAGTGGGTGGAGTAGTAGTTGTCGAAGCCAACCATGAAACCGGCGAAATCACGCTGATGTTCTTCGCTTACCTGATCAATCAGCTGTTGTGGGCTGATGCCCATCTGGTCTGCCTTGAGCATGATCGGGGTGCCGTGTGCATCGTCGGCGCAGACGTAAGTACAGTTGTTGCCGCGCTGGTTCTGAAAACGGACCCAGATATCGGTTTGAATATATTCCACCAGATGGCCAAGGTGGATCGGACCGTTCGCATAAGGCAAAGCGCTGGTCACAAGAATTTTGCGTTGTTTTTCGGTCATGGCTCTCAACTGATTCAAAGTTGGCAAATAAGCCGGCAATTTTACCTTTAAAGGCAGGTTAATGCAGCCTGATTTAAAGGGAATTCTGCTTAGCGGGGCATTTTCTGCGGGAATTCTGAAGGCTGTGAAGAGGGAATGATCAGATCCTGTGCGGTGAGTGGTCATGAGGATCGTTAATCCGGCGCTTCCGCAGATGGTCACTGGCCTGATCTGCTGGTAGAATGCGCGCCTCATTCATATCTATCTGTACTTCCCGTTGCCGAGGTAATCATGGCGCTGCCAAATGTCGATCCATCAATTTACGACGCCCAGTTAAGCGAAAAGCAGGCGCAGATTGCGCAGCAGTTTGCCGAATTTACCCTGCCTGAAATTGAGGTGTTCGAGTCGGCACGTACGGCATACCGTCAGCGGGCTGAGTTTCGTGTCTGGCATGAGGGTGATGATCTTTACTATGTGATGTTCACGCCGGGGAGCAAACATGAGCATCAGCGACTGACCAGTTGCCCGATGGTGTCTGAGCGTATTCAGGCAGTCATGTTTGAATTGCTGGAAGCTATTCGTCCTAACGAGTTATTGCGCCGGCGTTTATTCCAGGTGGATTTTCTCAGCACCCTTAGCGGCGAGCTGGTGGTCAGTATGCTGTACCACAAAGCGCTGGATGAAAGCTGGCTGGAAGAAGCCGCGTTCCTGCGGGAGAAGTTCAACATTAACCTGATTGGCCGCAGCCGCAAAACCAAGCTGGTGCTGGGCGATGATTTTGTTATCGAAAAGATGCAGGTTAATGACCGTGAGCTGCTTTATAAACAGGTAGAAAACAGCTTTACCCAGCCAAACGGCGGGGTGTGTCAGCACATGCTGGAGTGGGCAATCGATATCACCAAAGACGCCGGTGGTGATCTGGTGGAGCTGTACTGCGGTAACGGCAACTTCACGCTGGCGCTGGCGCAGAATTTCTGTTCGGTGGTGGCAACTGAGATTGCCAAGGTATCGGTGCGGGCTGCTGAATATAATATTGATGTGAATAATATTGATAATGTTCAGGTACTGCGGATGTCCAGCGAAGAGTTTTCTCAGGCGTTGCAGGGGTACGTGAGTTCCGTCGCCTGAAGGAAAAGAATATTGACCTGAGCAGCTTTGATTTCAGTACAGTGCTGGTGGATCCGCCGCGCAGTGGCCTGGATGATGAAACCGTTAAACAGGTAACGGCTTACGATAATATTGTCTACGTCTCCTGTAACCCGGATACCCTGGTGGATAATCTGCATGAACTGACGAAAACACACCGTATTGATCGCTTCGCAATCTTTGATCAGTTCCCGTATACCCATCACTTAGAATGCGGCGTGTATCTGACCCGCATCTGATGTTGTATCTGTTCTGAAAAATGCCGCTGATAGCGGCATTTTTGTGCCTGTCTGATAATTATTTTTAACGTCACACTTGCGTAATTAAACAGTGTTTACTAAACTCCTGAAAAATTAATTAAACAGTGTTTAATATAATTAGAAATCATCATGGCCCGACGTAATGATCACTCCCGAGAGGAGCTTCACGAAATGGCGCTGAGTGCGGCACAGGCGCTGCTGGATGAGGAGGAGTTGCTGCACTGAGTACCCGCAAGGTTGCAGCAGCAATCGGCTATTCAGTAGGCAGCCTGTATCAGCTTTTCAAAAATCTCGATGATCTGTGCTGGCAACTGAATGCCCGCACGCTGGATCAGTTTCAGGCTGAGCTGAATGCAATTTCAGCGCAGCAGCCCCGGAGATCATTCTTGGCTATGGGCAGGCATATCTTGAATTTGCTCACCGCTGGCCACACCGCTGGCATTTACTGTTCGAGCATAAAAGCCAGGCCAGTGAAATTCCTGATGCGTTGCAGGGCAAGATAGCCGGCATGTTTGAGTATCTGGAAGCGGCGCTGGCGCAGTTATTCCCACAGTCTGACGCTGACAGTTTGCAACGTTCAGCGCGGACTTTGTGGGCGTCAGTACACGGCATTGCGGTTCTGGCATCGCTGGATAAGCTGTTTCTTAACCAACCGGCACTGGAACAGCAAATGTTGAATGAAGTGATCAGCCGCTATCTGAACGGCTGGCAGCAGGAGATAATGGTATGAAAGCGTTACTCAGTATCCGTGGCTTTCTGGCGTTTATCAGCGTGGCATTTATTAATGCTTTCGTCGATCTGGGCCATAAAATCATCATTCAGAATACCCTGTTCAAAAGTTATGACGGTGATTTACAGATCATTCTGACCGCTGTGATTAACGGTCTGATTCTGCTGCCGTTTATTATGTTGTTTACGCCGTCCGGTTTTGTGTCGGATAAGTTTCCCAAGCACCGGGTGATGCAGCTCTCGGCGGTGGCGGCTGTGGCAATCACTCTGCTGATTACTCTGAGTTACTATCAGGGCTGGTTTATTACCGCATTTGCCCTGACCTTTGTACTTGCGCTGCAGAGTGCATTTTATTCACCCTCAAAGTACGGCTATATCAAGGAGCTGGTAGGGGTTGATAACATCAGCGAAGGTAACGGCTGGATTCAGGCGGTAACCATGATCGCTATTCTGTCCGGCATTGTGGTGTTTTCACTGCTGTATGAAACCCGGGTAGCGGAGCTGGTAGCGATCACACCTGAGCTGAGCCTGACATCTGTCGCGCCGCTGGGATGGTTACTGGTGGCCGGATCGGTGATTGAACTTATACTGGCGATGCGTTTGCCTGAAACCCGAAAACTGGATGAGAATGCCCAGTTTGACTGGAAGGCTTACCGTACCGGCAAAACCCTGATGTCGAATCTTGGCCTGATTTACCGCAGCCGGACAATCTGGCTGTCGATCATCGGCATCGGTATTTTCTGGTCTATCTGTCAGATGATGCTGGCTGTGTTTCCAGCCTTTGCGGAAGACCGTCTGGGGCAGACTAATACCTTTGTCATTCAGGGCACCATGGCAATGTCCGGTATCGGTATTATGGTCGGTGCAATGCTGGCGGGCCGTTTGTCCAGTCATTACATCAACACCGGTCTGATCCCTCTGGGCGCCGCCGGTGTGACATTAGGGCTGTTTCTGTTACCTCAGCTGGATACGATGACGGCTCAGGCCATGGCCTTCTTCCTGATCGGTGTGTGTGGTTCTTTACTGAATGTGCCTCTGAACGCGCTGGTGCAGTTTCATGCCCGGATGGAAGATACCGGTAAGGTGCTGGCGGGCAATAATTTCATCCAAAATCTGATGATGCTGAGCTTTCTGGCCCTGACGGCGGTATTTGCATACCTGAGCCTGGATGCTATCTGGCTGATGTGGTTCCTGGTGATTCTGGCATTTGCCGGTGCGGTGTTTGCGATTACTACTTTGCCGGAAGCGCTGATTCGGGTGTTGGCGGCGATTCTTATGCGCCGTAAATACAATTTGCAGGTATTGGGCTTCGAGAACATGCCCCGTGCAGGCACCGGTGTACTGATGCTGGGTAACCATATCAGTTGGCTGGACTGGGCAATGATTCAGATGGCTTGTCCGCGCCATATTCATTTTGTGATGGAAAAACGATTTATGAGCGCTGGTACCTTAAGTGGTTCCTGTCACTGTATAAGGTTGTGCCGATTTCTGCTGGCAGTAACCGCACGGCGCTGAACAAGGTACGGGATTTGCTGAATGATGGTCAGGTGGTGTGCCTGTTCCCTGAGGGTGCTATCAGCCATACCGGGCAGATCGGTGAGTTTAAGCGTGGTTTTGAACGGGCCTGTGAAGATGCAAATGGCGTGATCCTGCCGTTCTACCTGCGTGGCCTGTGGGGCAGCCGTTTTTCCCGCTCGACCGATAAGATGAAGAGCTTGCGTCGCAGTGGTCTGAAACGTGACGTGATTGTGGCTTACGGTAAGCCATTGCCGATTAACAGCACGGCTATTACAGTGAAAAAGAAGGTCACTGAGCTGTCTATTCATGCCTGGGATGAGCACACCAATGGCCTGGAAGCACTGCCACAGAGTTTTATCCGTACTGCTAAGCAGGGTATGTCTGATATGGCGATTGCTGATGTGCAGGGGATCCGCTCAGCTACCGCCGGTTGCTAACCGCCTGTACGATTTTCAGCCGTCGGCTTAACCGGGCTGAAGGGCAGCGTCTGGGGATTCTGATGCCGACTTCCAGTGCTGGCGCTATTGCGAATATGGCGGCGCTGTTTGCCGGTAAAACCCTGGTGAACCTGAACTTCACTGCATCTGAACAGGCATTGCTGTCTGCGATGGAGCAGGCAGAAGTGAAAACTATTCTGACTGCCCACAAATTCATTACCAAGCTGAATGCCCGGGAATTGATACCGCACCGCTGTTAGCCGGAAAAGACGTTATATACATGGAAGATGTAAAGGCCGGTGTGTCGAAAGCAGAAGGCTTGCTGACGATGCTGATGGTCAGTGTGTTGCCTGCGGGTATTTTAAGCCGCTGGTACGGTCGCCACAGCCGTTTGCATGATACGGCAGCTATTCTGTTCTCGTCCGGCAGTGAAGGTGCTCCGAAGGGGGTCATGCTGAGCCACCGGAATATTCTGGCAAACCTTAAGCAGATAGCAGACGTGCTGAATGTCAGGGATGAAGACTGCATCATGGCAACCTTGCCGCTGTTCCATGCGTTTGGTTTAACCGTGACCTGCTTTATGCCACTGCTGGAGGGCATTCCTGTTGTTTGTCATCCGGATCCGACAGATGCGCAGAATATCGGTAAAGGTGTCGCCCGGTATAAAGCCACAATGATGTGCGCCACTTCTACGTTCCTGCGCCTGTATACCCGCAATAAACGCCTGCATCCGCTGATGTTCAGCAGCCTGCGAATTGCAGTTGCCGGTGCTGAACGGCTGGACCCTAAAATCCAGCAGGATTTTGAACAGCGCTTTAAAGTGCCGATTGTGGAAGGTTATGGCTGTACTGAAACCACGCCGGTTGCCGGGGTAAACCTGCCTGATCATCTGTCGCCTGAAGGTTGGTTTGTTCAGGAAGGTACCCGCGCCGGTACCGTAGGGCTGGCGTTACCGGGCTCTACATTCCGTATCGTCGATCCGGTAAGCCTCGAGGAGTTGCCGACCGGTGAGGAAGGGCTGATTCTGATCGGAGGTACCCAGATAATGCAGGGCTACCTGAATAATCCGGAAAAACCGCTGATGTAGTAGTCGAGATGGATGGCTTACGTTGGTACAAGAGTGGCGATAAGGGGCGGGTGGATGAAGATGGCTTCCTGACCATTGTCGATCGCTATTCACGTTTTGCCAAGCTGGGGGCGAGATGGTCAGCCTGGGAGCGGTTGAAACGGAGATTCGTCAGATCATACAGCGGGATGAAGCCCATGATGATGTCCGGCTGGTGGCGGTTAATCTGCCGGATGAAAAGAAAGGAGAAAAGGTTGTCTTGCTGATTGAAGCTCTGGCCAACCTGACACCGGATCTGTTGCGTAACCTGCTGGTTGAAAGTGGACTACAGCCGCTGATGTTGCCCGCTAAGATCTTTACGGTTGACGAAGTGCCGGTGCTGGGAAGCGGTAAAACGGATTATCCGGCGGCCAAGATTCTGGCCGAAACCGCTGTTAGCTGATCTCTGTTCAGGCAGGGTACGGAGAAATCATCAATAATAAAGGTGATTTCTCCGTTATACAGCTTGGGGCAGAACAGGGATTAGCGATCATGCATACAGTACACGGAACCATACGTTTAAGTGTCGAAGGCCGAATATTAACCATTGAAGGTCAGGGACCATGGAATCTGGAATCCATTGATCTGAGTGTTGATTCTATCGGAGATGATTTGCGTGCGCTGTATGGTGCCCCTGGGGAGCGCTGGTGCTGGTTGAAGGGGATTCTATTCTGGTGCCGGATGCGGAAGCCAGGCTCATAGAGGTGGTTCGCGATGACCGTGTTAAAGGGCGTCTGGCTACTGCGCTGGTGTTGGGGAATGCTCAGTGCCCGGGCTGGTGACCCAGCATCTGCAGGAGGTCTATACCGCCGCCGGAGATGTTTTTCAGGCGTTCAGTAATGCAGATGATGCCCGGCGCTGGCTCAATGCGCAGATTAAAGCTGCAGGCCAGACCCACTTACAGTAACGTCCATTTCAGACCATAACTGCTTGCTAAGAGATGTCACCGGTCTCTGGCAGTTATCGGCAATCCAGCAGGCTAGTGCGCCAGCAACGTCGGGATATTTCTGGGCTGTAGGCGCAGGTTTATCCAGCCATGAATCAAATATATCCGCTGAGAAGGTTTCAAAACTGTCTGCCAGTTGAAGATGCTCCAGAATAGCGGCGTTGGAGCGTTGTTCAGGTTGACCGTTCAGCGGTTTTGTCAGCAGTTTCTTGCCGGTCTGTAAGACTTCACTGGCCAGCCCAAATCCACTGTTGGCGATAACTCCCGAGCTGCTTTGCATATCCAGAGGAAGTGATCCCGGGAAAAGGGGCATAGCCGGATATGTTCACGTTGCTGTACCTGCGGTGTATCACAGTAAACATAGAAGCGGTGATTTTTCAGAGGCTGTAACCACTGCAGTATTTGCTCTAATGGCTCAAACGGAAGATACACCAGGATCTTATCCTGCTCGACAGGCTGGTTCGGTGGCGGAGGACTGATCAGCGGTGGCAGTATAGGTGCATCAAAGTGGTGCCAGTGTAAGCCTATAGCCTGACTGACCGGTGCGAACAGGCGGGTGCCGGGTAGCATTGCGTACTTAATATCAGGCCCCGGAAGGTTGTATTCGAAGGCATACTGATGGGCGATTCCGACAGAGGTTTTACCCTGTAGCCGGGCCGCCCAGGCTGTCACGGGTTCAAAATCGCTGATGATGAGGTCGTAGCCACTCAGATCCAGATTTCTGATGTCCCGGTAAAAGCGAGTAAGGTTGTTACTGAGGCAGGTTTTCAGTTTTCTGACCTGTCCCTGTTCGACGATGAATGTCAGCCCTTGTCTGACTTTGTATTCTCCGAAAGGCTGCATGTCGAAGAGTTTGTCTGCCGGTCGTCCAGAGAATAGATAGTCGACCTTAATACCGTGTTGTTGCAGTTTGCTGGCCATTACGGGCCCGGGTTATATGCCCGTTGCCGGTTGCCTGAACACCGTAGAGTATTTTCATGCTGTCACCTGCTGGTGGTGTGTCAGTAAATGTTTGCGTCACATCAGATAAAGGTTGTAGCCAAGCATTGCACTGGTAATGCCGAGTAGTGCACCGGCGAGAATGTCTGTTGGGTAATGAACCCCCAGTAATACCCGGACAGGCCTATCAGCCCGGCGACAGCGAGGCCGCCTCTGACAAGCCCGGGTAATAAATACTCAGCACCGAAGCAAACGCAAAGGCTGCTGCCGCATGACCGGAAGGGAAGCTGAAGCGATCTGCAGGCTGAATGGCAGGGGTAATATCACTGAGGTAATCACAGGGCCGGTTACGTTTGATCAGTTGCTTTAGAGACAGAAAAAGGGGACTTCGATAGCAAAAGTGATCAGGCCGGCCTGAAGGAAATCCGGGCCACTGACCGGTTCGAGCCAGAATAACAGTAAGCCTGCGAGCAGGTAGGCCACACCGTCTCCCAGCCGGGATGTCCAGCGGCTGAGCCAGGCAATATGAGGCTGTTCATAACAGTTAAAAATCCAGAAATAGAGCCGGGTATCTAAGAGCTGAAGTTGTTGCAGCATATGATCGTCTCACTTGAGTGATTCAATATGTGCATTGTTGAAAGAAAGCGTGACAACGATGTGAAAGTGAAATGACAGTTAAGTGAAGCGGGGATGGGGGGCAGCAGACCCAGAACAGGTCTGCTGCCGATGTTTTGCTATCGTTTTGCTATTTTTTACTATGGACGGACCGCTTCGCCGCCAAATGCTTCCAGCAGCATCGGGATCAGGCGGGTCAGTTCCAGTGACATTGCGATAAATTCTGAATCGAACCGTTCCATTGCCTCTTCAGGGCTGTCCTGATCGAGTTTTTCTTTCAGTGAGTCTGACAGCTTCAGGCGTTTCAGACACAGGTCTTCCTGAATGATAAAGTTGAGGCTTTCCTGCCAGTCGACCGCCAGTTTGGCGATGCGTTTGCCTGCTTCAAGATGCTGGCGGATTTCATCGCTTTCCAGATCCTGACCTTTACAGCGAATCACGCCATTTTCAACACTGGTGTCACGCAGTTCACATTCATCAAGAATAACGAAGTCCTGCGGACGGGTATCAGCACTTTCCAGCCACTGAGACATAATGGCTGACGGTGAGTGGTTCACATCCGGCAGTACCACAGGCAGTGAGCCCAATTCAGTTCGCAGGTGACTAAGAAGTTCTTCTGCACGCTTGTGGCTGCTGGCATCAACGATGAGCAATCCTTGCTGCGGTGCAATCAGTGCGTGGGTAGTTTGAAATTTACTGAAAGCCCGGGGCAGCAGATCAATGACGATTTCATCTTTTAGCTGATCGCGTTCTTTACGGTAAACCTTGCGGGCCTGCTCGTGTTCAATCTGCTTAACTTTGGCTTCCAGCTTCTGCTTAATAACAGAGGAAGGCAGGATTTTTCTTCCTTCTGGGCTGCAATCAGCATAAAGCCCTGGCCGGCATGGACTAACATGTCCGACAAGCCATGGCTGGGGCTGATCCAGCCAAAGCGGCTCAGTTCCTGGCTGCTGCAAGGGGTAAAGGCTTTGTCTTCCAGCTTGGCTTCCAGTGTTTCTACGGTGTGTTCGAAAGGTTGAGAGAAACGGTAAAAGATTGCGTTTTTAAACCACATAACTTGCCTTGATTTCTGAAACTGTAAATCGATAAAAAGCCCCCTTTACCCGTTTGTCAGGTAAAGGGGCTGATGAAGTCGGACATTACCGGCGGGTGGCTTGCCGGGATTAATTGGATGCCAGTAACTTATAGCGTAATGCTTTACGTGCCTTGTTGACGGCTCTGTCTACATAGAATCCATACAGGTCAACGGTGTTGATGCCAACCATCTTGTCGGTCAGCACCTTACCGTCATTAGGGTCAACAAACAACAGGGTAGGTGTAAATGCTGAGTTGTAACGGCTAGCAAAAGCTGTCGCATCAACCGGATCGCCGTTAAAGTCGATAATGGTCTTGCTGCCGTCAAAAATAGTCAGTTTGCGGAACAGCAGCTTTTTGTCATATTTGCCGCTCAGTTGCATAGGCTGAAGAATTTCACGGGTGATGAGTTCGCAGTACTGGCAGTCAGGCTGGCTGACCAGAATGAGTGCGAAGCGGTCACCGGCGATCTGCGCATCCTGCTGCAGGTTAAGTTCCGGCAGTGCATTTTCGGCTGTTGCTGTTGCTTCAGTGGACTGGCCGATTGGAGACAGGGCCAGTTTCTGGGCAGGCTGTGCCCAGCTAAGAAGGCTGATCATGGTGCCCGTCAACAGGGTAATAAGGGGTAGCAGTCTCAGTTTCATTTTTATTATTAACTCAAGGCTGTTTTGTCCATGCAGTGGTCTCTCGCATGGCGGATTCAGGTGCAGGCTGACAGTAAATTTTTGTGTTTTGTACCGTCAATGCACCAACGACGTTGACCGATTGTAAGCGATTTTTAAGACAGTTTGCTACGTTTCTGAGCAGAATGGTGAGAGTAACGGTTTTTGGGCGGTTAAGTTGTTGTTTTATCGGTGGGCATTTTTAGGGGAGAAACAAAACAGCCCTGTAAAAACAGGGCTGTTGATTAAAGCAGAGTGCTCAGAGGCCTTCGTAAGACATCAGGCTGTAAACAGGGATGCCTGCTTCCTGAATCTTGCGGGAGCCCTGCAGGTCCGGCAGGTTAATCAGCGTGGCTACTTCAGCAACGCTGGCGCCGAGTTCTTTAACGATAGTGCTGGCGGCCAGCACGGTACCACCGGTGGCAATAAGGTCATCAAAGATCAGTACTTTGTCGCCTTCTGCTACTGCATCGGACTGCATTTCAACAGTGGCACTGCCATATTCCAGTTTGTATTCCTGTGACACGGTTTCCCCAGGCAGCTTGCCTTTTTACGTACCAGTACCAGTGGGATGTTCAACTGGTAAGCCATGATGGAGCCGATCAGGAAGCCGCGGGCATCGATGCTGGCAATGTGCGTGATGTCTGAATCAATATAACGCTGAATGAAGGCGTCGCTGATCATACGCAGGGCTTTGGGATCTTTGAACAGCGGAGTGATGTCGCGGAACATAATACCCGGTTCCGGCCAGTCCGGAATCGTGCGCATAACTGATTTTATATAACATTCATCAAAAGACATGAAGAGTCCTTACAACGGGGTAATTCTAAAAAGTGTACAGATACATATTGATTTCCCGACGGGGAAATTAGTCCATCTGGCTGGTGCTGATGCGATCGTCGTCTTCACCAACACAGTCACCGGACAGACGCTGAATTTCTTCCAGCTGAACCAGTTCTATTTCTTTGCCTTCAACTGTAATCAGACCGTTTTTCTGGAAACGGGTAAAGATACGGCTGACGGTTTCAACAGCCAGACCCAGGAAGTTACCGATCTCGTTACGGGACATAGATAAACGGAATTGGGTAGCGGAGTAACCACGTGCTTTATAACGGGAAGACAGCTTGAACAGGAAGGTCGCAATACGCTGCTCGGCATTTTTCTTGCTGAGTAACAGCATCATTTGCTGATCTTCACGTACTTCTTTACTCAGGGTACGCAGTACCTGCCGGCGCAGTTCCGGTAACTGCCCGGAAAGTTCGTCCAGTCGTGGAAACGGAATTTCACAAACAGTGGTTGTTTCCAGTACTTTGGCAGAAATCGGGTATTCATTGCCATCAAAGCCGCTGAAGCCGACCAGCTCGCCCGGGAAATAAAACCCGGTAATCTGTTCTTCGCCTTCGTTTGTCAGGCTGTAGCTCTTAATGCTGCCGGCACGGATTGCATAAATTGATGAAAACGAATCGCCCTGATGGAACAGGTGTTCACCTTTTTCAGAGGACGGCTTTTCTCAATAATATTATCGAGACGATCCATCTCTGTCAGATTCAGTGATACCGGAAGGCACAGTGAACTCAGGCTACAGGTGCTGCAATGTACCTGAGATATACTGTGTACTTTGCGGTCGGTTGCCTTTGTGTCACTCATTATCAAGTCCTGTGATTAGTTCATATATCGGTGTAGATATTCGATTATGAAGTAATTTTAGTACGGGTTGAAGCAATTTAGACCGCAACACGTTACTTTTGTCGCACAAAGCCGCAAAAAGTAACTGTTTTGTTAAGTCTGTTGCTCGCTGCTGCTGTCCTGAGCGGTGATTTGCTCAGGACTTACAGTGTTACCGGTCAGATAATTCGGGAGAATCCCTGAGTGGCCGTTCGCTTTGGAATGTAGGCATCAAATGTCATGCAGATCCGGCGAATAAGCAGCCGGCCAGTGCCGGTTACCAGAAGCTCCCGCCCCTGTTTTTCGACGCTGACGAGACCGTCCTGAGCAAACTGACCAATTTCTTCGAGTTCATCGGCAAAGTAATCGTCAAAGACGATATCAAAGTCTGCTTCAATGCGGTCTTTGTCCAGTTCAAAGTGACAAATCAGCTGAGTGATAACTGCCCGGCGGATACGGTCATCACGGCTCAGGGTGACGCCCCGGTTAATCGCATGAACATCGCTTTCGACTGCATCTGTATAGAGACGCATGTCGTGCTGGTTCTGATAATAAACATCACCGATCTGGCTGATTGAGGAAACGCCCATTGCAACCAGGTCACATTCTTTATGAGTGGTATAGCCCTGGAAGTTACGGTGCAGCTGGTTATTGCGCTGGGCGATGGCGAGTTCGTCATCGGGCTTGGCAAAATGATCCATACCTATATACACGTAGCCTGCGTCGGTCAGTATGGCGATGGTCGTTTCAAGAATAGCCAGTTTGGTTTCCGGGCTTGGCAGGTCTTCAGCATGAATGTGTTTCTGGGAACGGAAACGGTCAGGCATATGCGCATAGTTAAATACGCTCAGGCGATCCGGACTCAGTTCAATGATTGTTGAGAGGGTTTTCTTGAAGCTCTCAAGTGTCTGATGAGGCAGCCCGTAGATCAGGTCCATATTGATGGAACGGAAACCAAGACGGCGTGCTTCGGTCAGAACTGCTGCCACTTCTTCAACCGGTTGTACCCGGTTAACGGCTTCCTGAACTTTCAGTTCAACGTCCTGCACACCCAGGCTTATACGGTTAAAACCGATGTTACGTAGTACCTGAAGGGTTTCGTTATCCACTTCGCGGGGTCAATTTCAATCGAGTAATCGCCGCTGTCATCATCCAGCAGATTAAAGTTGTCACGCAGTGCCTGCATCAGCTCGGTCATTTGTTCATTGCTGATGAAGGTCGGGGTACCGCCGCCCCAGTGCAGTTGCTCAACGACCCGGTCTTTGGAATACCATTTAGAAAGCTGTGCCATTTCCTGATACAGGGTGTCGAGATAAGGCTGGGCTTTTTGCGGTTACGGGTGATAACTTTGTTACAGGCGCAGTAATAGCACACGTGAGCACAGAACGGGATGTGCACGTAAAGCGATAGTGGTGTGCTGGTATCCGCGGTGTTTTGCCCACAGTCAACCAGGTCGCTGGCCTGCAGAGTAGGATCAAACTGGATGGCGGTAGGGTAAGAAGTGTAACGGGGGCCTGACAGATCGTAACGTCGGATCAGATCCAGATCCCATTCAATTAGATTTGGTTGAGTCACTGCGTAAGTCTCTTGCTAAAACTGTATAGGGGCCGGTCTGTGCCGACTTATTTTGGTATGAGGATATTTTATGCGTGCTATAGGGCAGTCGCATTGACCCTGGTCAAGCGCTGAAGAATTGCAGTAAACCGGAAGTTGGCAGGGTGTATATTCCAAAGCCGATAATGCACAGGCCGGCCATCGCCTGAGTGAGCTTATGTTGTAAGAATTCCTGTAGTTGCCGGGCCAGCAGTCCGGTGACCAACATGGCCGGGATCGTTCAATGCCAAAGCCTGCCATTAGCATGGCGGATGTTTGCCAGTCAGCGGCACTGGCGCTCCAGATAAGGGTTGAGTAAACAAGCCCGCAGGGAAGCCAGCCCCACAAGCTGCCCAGCAACAGGGCGTTGGGCACTGAACTGACCGGCAGCAACTGTTTGCTGAATGGTTGTATATGTTTCCAGAGGTGCTTGCCCAGGCGTTCTATATAGGTGACTGCCTGCCACCATCTGGCGATATACAGGCCGAGCAGGATAAGCATCAGACCTGCGACAGTACGCATAATCAGGCCGGTAGTGGGGATTCAATGAGCCATCCCAGTCCGCCGAGTATGCCACCGGCAAGTGCGTAGCTCAGGACTCGGCCAGTATTGAAGCTGAACAGGAGTAACAGAGGGTGATTATTCTGCCGGTTGATCCCCATCGCAATTGCGCTGGAAATGCCTCCGCACATACCGAGACAGTGAGCGCTGCCAAGCAGCCCCAGCAGCATGGCATAAAAGATACTGAGTTCAGTCATCCTGTTTATCAGCAGGTTTCTGTTTGGCGTCGTCGGGAATCAGATGCTCGTCGTCATCATAGAGGATACTGTGGGCTGGGGATTCCATATCGTCATACTGGCCGCTGTTAACGCACCAGAAAAATCCCCAGATACCCAGCCCCGCCAGGATCATCGCGATTGGGATTAGCAGGTAGATGATGTCCATTAGATATCCGTAGCCTGATTAACTTTGTGATTTGACTGCTGTCACATCTGGCGGTGAAACCGGTTGCCTGGCAGCTTTAAGGGGCTGTTTCAGGCGCGATAGCCGCAGGGCATTTCCTACAACCACCAGTGAGCTTGCAGACATGCCAATAGCAGCCATGTAAGGGGCAATTAGCCCGCTGGCAGCCAGCGGCAGGGCGATAATATTATACACCAGCGCCCAGGCCAAATTCTGGCGGATAATTCGCTGTGTTTTTCGCGTGGTTAAGTGCCTGTGGAAGGCGTTGCAGGTCACTGGAAATCAGCACCGCATCAGCGTTGGTCTTGGCAAGGTCTGTGGCTGCTCCCATGGCAATGGAAATCTGAGCGCCGGCCAGAACCGGGATATCGTTGATACCGTCACCGACCATGATGACCCGGGCACCGTCAGCCTGTAATTGCTGGACGTGCTGTAACTTTTCTTCCGGAGATACACCGGAGATGACCTGGTCGATATTCAGTTGCTGGGAGACGGCGCCGACAGCCGCGGAATTGTCACCTGTCAGCATGGTAACGGTCAGGCCTTGCTGTTGTAGCTTCTCAACAGACTGCGCAGCATATTTGCGAAGCGGATCGTTGAGACAGAACCATGCCAGCGGTGTCTGTTCAGTAACGAGCAGGAGCCACTGACCATTATTATCCGGTGCATCCTGATAACTCAGCACCTGTGGGCAGTGAGCACTGGCAAATTCTGGTTTACCAATTCTGTAAGTTACACCGTTGATATTACCTTCAAGGCCTTCGCCAATATGGTTCTGGAGGTCAGTGGCAGGAGTGATCTGAAATTCTTCCAGGTGACCATGGAAGGCTTTAGCGATCGGATGCTCGGAGTGAGCTTCCAGTGCTGCAGCAATATCAAGACATTCACTGTTATTCATCTCTCCCAGGCTGATGGTTTGCTGCAGGGACAGGTTCCCTTCAGTGAGCGTGCCGGTTTTATCAAACACTATATGGGTAGCGTTTGAGAGGCTTTCCAGAACATGCCCCGGGTAATAAGGATACCGTTTTCCCGCAGGGCACCGGTGGCGGCTGTCAGCGCAGTAGGGGTCGCCAGTGACAGTGCACAGGGGCAGGTAACAACCAGTACTGAGAGGGTGATCCAGAGTGCGTGTTCCGGGGCAATGTTCCACCAGATCAGCGCTACAGTGATGGCCGTAATTAATACGGCAGCAACAAAGTAACCGGCGATCTTGTCAGCGGTTTTTGCCACGGCAGGTTTTTCCTGGTGGGCACGATCCAGCAACCGGACCACGGAAGACAGCTTAGATTCTGCGCCGACGTCAGTGACTTCTATTTCCAGTGGGTTTTCAACATTAATGGTACCGCCAACAACTTTATCACCGGGTTGTTTGTTCAGCGGCAGGTATTCACCGGTGAGGGCTGATTCATCGATGCTGCTGTTACCGGCAATAATAATGCCGTCGGCAGATACTGTATGTCCCGGTTTAACGATGACCCGGTCACCTGTTTTAAGGTCGGTGGCGGGAATCAGTATTTCCTGTCCGTTACGGATGACCGTTGCGCTTGCCGGCAGCAGGTTGAGCAACGAGTTGCCTGCACGGCCGGTGCGGTGGCGGGCTTTCATTTCGAGGTAGCGGCCAACCAGCAGGAAGAAGGTGAACATGCTTACCGAGTCAAAATATACTTCACCGGTGGCGGTGGCTGTTGCCCATACACTGGCAGTGTAAGCACCGCCTATCGCTATAGAGACCGGCACATCCATGGTTAGGCTGCGGGTTTTCAGATCCCGCCATGCAGCATCAAAGAAAGGTCTTGCGGCATAAAACACCACTGGCGTGGCAAGGACAAAGCTTGCCCAGCGAATGAAGGTGATAAATTGTTGTTCAAGCTGGTTGCTGCTGTCTGCATAAATGGCTGCGGCCAGCATCATGATTTGCATGGTGAAGATGCCGGCAACGCCCAGGCGCCGGGTGGCGCGGCGGGTTTCTGCTGCCAGCAGCTGTTCTTCTTTATTGGGGTGGTACGGGTGACCCTGATAGCCAATCGAGTATATTGCGCCGAGAATTTTACTCAGGTCAATCTGATCAGGATTCCAGCTGATCTGAGCCCGGTGGTTGGTCATGTTGACCGATGCCTGGGTAACCCCTTCCAGTGCGGAAAGGTGATGTTCCAGTAGCCATACACAGGCGGCGCAGGTAATGCCCTCAATGACCAGTGCCGCCTGTTTGCTGCCGTCACTTAGAGTATTGACGAAGCTTTGCTGGACTGAAGCTTCATCATATAGCTTTAGTTCCGCCAGGCGTTGCTGGGATTGGTTGCGGTCAGCAGTATTCGGTGACTGGGCATCACTGGTGCGGTGCTTGTAGTAGTTCTCAAGCCCGCCGGCAGCAATTGCTTCGGCAACTGCCTGACAACCCGGGCAGCACATAGGCTGTAACTTGCCGTTTATTTCAGCGGCGTATCCGGAGTTGGCAGGTACGTCCAGGCCGCAGTGGAAACACAGCTGCGGCTGGTTAGCAGAAGATCTTTCAGACATTAATTGGTCTTAAGCGGAATCAGTTCGAATGGGGTATCGTCATAAGGAGGGAATATGGACTGGCGAATCTGCCAGCTGCCGTCTTCTGGCTGCAGGATGACGTATTGTTTACCCAGAGGTTTGTGGTCGATACTGCCCAGATAGAGGCCATCACGGACCCGGCGCAGACTGACGGCAATGTCCCGGTCAGCCAGGGTTGCATGTACCAGATCCAGCGTCATGTTTTCTGGTTTCTGGGTGCCGCCGTCGCTGCTGAGTTCTACGCTGATATCACCCGTCAGAGAATCAATCTTAAGGATTGCTTTAACACCCAGGTCCGCTGCGGCCTGAATTTTGGAGTTGTCCTGTTTAATTTCTTTCGCATGTTTGACGTAGTCATCCCGTACCAGTGTGTCACGGGTAAAAATAGCGGCGGAAATATATACTGTGGAATACAGAAACGTTGCAATCAGAGGTGCAAGAATAAACCAAAGCCACGGCTGCTTATACCATGGGGCGGCAGAATTAGGTTGGGACATGATCTTCCTTCAAAAGATAAAAGCCGTCTCGGGCGAAACGGCTATTTTAACTCACTCGGTGCTGTTAAGCATCGTTTTAGCGTCGATTGGTCGGTCCGATAAAGCGATTCTCTTCATCAACACTGATATCGGCATCGTCCAGCGCTTTAACATGGAACATAATGTTGTAGTTAGGGCGCTCCAGGTAGGCCGGTTTGATTTGTAGACGGACCGGGTGATCAAGAAGTTCCCTGAACGGATATTCACTTCACTGTCACTGATCATTTTCAGACCGTCGATACCGGTGACTTCAATGCTGTAGCGGTGGTCTTGCTGTGACTTGTTAGCCAGTTTCAGCATGTAGGCGTTTTCGATGGTGCCGTTGGACGCTTCAATGTACAACTGGCCCCGGTCGCGGATGATATCGACTTCCAGCGGAACCCGGGCGTACAGGGTATAGCCGAAGGCAATGAACATTGCGCACATGGCGACAAAGTATCCCACCAGGCGAGGACGGAGGATGTGGGTTTTTCCGCCTTCAAGTGCGTGTTCAGTTGTGTAGCGAATCAGGCCGCGGTCATATCCCATGCGGTCCATAATGTCGTCACAGGCATCAACGCAGGCGCCACAGGCAACACATTCATATTGCAGGCCGTCACGGATATCGATGCCGACAGGGCAGACGTGAACGCAGTTACCGCAGTCAATACAGTCTCCCATGCCTGCCGCTTTGTAATCAAAGTTCTTTTTACGTTTGCCGCGGTTTTCACCCCGGGCTTCATCGTAGGATATAACCAGTGTGTCCTGATCGAACATTACACTCTGGAAACGGGCGTAAGGGCACATGTAGATGCATACCTGTTCCCGTAACCAGCCGGCATTGGCGTAAGTGGCAACGATGAAGAAACCAATCCACCAGGTTTCCCATGGGCCAAGGTTAAAGGCCAGTAAGTCAGGGATCAGTTCACGGATCGGCGAAAAATATCCAACAAAGGCGATACCTGTTGCCGCAGCGATGATCAGCCAGAGGCTGTGCTTGGCAGCTTTGCGGAAGAATTTTTCTGCGCCCATCGGCTGCTTGTCACGCCGCATCCGAACGTTGCGGTCGCCTTCTGTAATCCGCTCAGCCCAGATAAAGAACCAGGTCCAGACGAATTGAGGGCAGGCGTAGCCACACCAGAGCCGGCCTGCAAACACGGTTACGAAGAAGAGCACGAAAGCGAGAATAATTAATAGCCAGGACAGGAGGATGAAATCCTGGGGCCAGAAGGTGAAGTTAAATACGTGAAACTGACGGTTTGGCAGATCAAAGAGTACAGCCTGCTGGCCATTCCACTGTAACCATGAGAAACCGTAGAACATAGCCAGCATGATGAAGCCGGAAATGGTGCGGAAGTTCTTAAAAACCTTTGTAGTACTTTACATAGATATGGACCCGTTTGGCGTACAGGTCATATGTTTCTGGAGCGCCGTTGTTCTTGCTCTTTGGGGTAACATCTTTTACTGGTATTTGATTCATACCAATCCTCACCATTAGTCGTCGAATACAGGCTAACACATTGGAGCATAAAGAGTTTTGGCATTTTTGTGAGCGGGGGTAAAACAGAAAAGGCTGTGCTCACAGTCCGTGTATTAGCAAACGCGAATATTATACGCCCATTCCTCTGGCTGAAAACCTCAGGCAAAAAAGGCGATATGTAGTTTAACATATCGCCTTTTATTGATCTAAGCCAGTCTTATTTATTTGACAGGCTGTACACGTAAGATGTGATCAGGTGGATCTTGTCGTCGCTCAGCAGGTCTTTATGAGCTGGCATTACGCCGCTGCGACCAACACGGATAGTGTGGCTGATCTGTTCGAAAGAACCGCCGTATAACCATACGTCGTCTGTCAGGTTAGGTGCACCCAGTGCCTGAACACCTTTAGCATCCTGGCCGTGACAAGCTGTACACAGAGCCTGGAACTGCTGTTCACCACGTGCAGCGGCTTCAGCATCAGCGTTCTTGCCGCTCAGTGACATTACGTAGTTAGTCATGTCACGTACACCTTCTTCACCCAGTACTTCGCCCCATGGAGGCATTGCACCGGTACGGCCTGCAGCAATAGTAGCCTTGATGGTGTCAGCGTCGCCGCCGTACAGCCAGTCAGCGTCAGTCAGGTTAGGGAAGCCGTGTGCGCCGGAACCTGTTGTGCCGTGGCACAGAGAACAGTTGTTGGCGAACATGCGCTGGCCCATTTTCAGACCTTCAGGCTGAGACTGCAGTTCTTCAACAGACATTGCAGAATACTTGGCGAAAACCGGACGGTATGTTTCTTCCGCGTAAGCTACTTCTTCTTCATACTGGGTAATCTGTGTCCAGCCGAAGAAGCCTTTGAAGTTACCCAGACCCGGGTACAACAGCAGGTAAGCTAAACCGAAGATGATAGTGGCAACAAACATCTGTAACCACCAGCCTGGCATTGGGTTGTCATACTCTTCGATACCATCGAATGTATGACCGGTTGTTTCTTCGGTCGCCCCTTTGTGGACTTCACTCTTGCGAGTAGACCAAAGCAGGGCAGCGCAACCGCCAATTACGCCCAGCGTAATTACACTTACCCAGATGCTCCAAAAATCACTCATTATTTGTTTCTCCCGTTACTGGCCCTTTCAGACTCATCACTTGCAGCTTTATCTTCATCGGCGAAGGGCAGTTGTGATGCATCATCAAACCTTTTTTGTTGCCGGGCAGTAATACCCAGATAAAAGGCCTATGAAGGTAATCAGCATGATTACCGGAATGAATGGGCCGTAAACTTCGTAGCTCACTGTAATTACCGCTTGTTGTTGTAGACGGAGTGAAGCTTGCCTAGCGACTGCAGATAAGCAACAACAGCTTCAATTTCAGTCTTACCTTTCACTTCTTCACCAGCATTAGCGATCTGCTCATCGGTGTAAGGTACGCCAAAACTCTTAAAGACTGTCAGCTTGGCTGAAGTGTCTTTCCATCCAGCTTGTTTTCAAACAACCATGGGTAGGACGGCATTTTAGATTCAGGAACTACGTCACGCGGGTTGTACAGGTGAGCACGGTGCCAGTCATCACTGTAACGGCCGCCAACACGGGCCAGATCAGGACCGGTACGCTTGGAACCCCACAGGAATGGGTGCTCCCAAACGCCTTCGTTGGCTGTTGAGTAGTGACCGTAGCGCTCAGTTTCCGCACGGAAAGGACGAATCATCTGAGAGTGACAGGTGTTACAGCCTTCACGGATGTAGATGTCACGGCCTTCCATTTCAAGAGCGGTGTACGGGCGTAAGCCTTCAATTGGCTTAGTCGTAGATTTACTAAAGAACAGGGGGACGATTTCAGCAAGGCCACCACCGCTGATCACCAGGATGATCAGCAGAACCATTATGCCAATGTTCTTTTCAATCGTTTCGTGTTTGATCATTTCAATCTGCTCCTGAACTTACGCTGCTTGTGCTGACGCGTCGGCGGCTGGCGCCTTGCTGTCTTTACGCACTGTCTGCCAGACGTTGTATGCCATTAAGAACATACCGGTCAGGAAGAAAGCACCGCCAAGTGCACGTACGAAGTAGCCAGGGTGGCTTGCTTCCAGTGCTTCAACGAAGCTGTAGGTCAGAGTGCCGTCTTCGTTAACTGCACGCCACATCAGACCCTGCAGGATACCGTTAACCCACATCGCGCAGATGTACAGTACAGTACCGATAGTTGCCAGCCAGAAGTGGGTGTTGATCAGTCCAACACTGTACATCTGAGCCTTGCCCCAAAGGCGCGGAATCATGTGATAAACAGCACCGATAGAGATCATTGCTACCCAGCCCAGTGCACCGGCGTGTACGTGGCCTACAGTCCAGTCAGTGTAGTGAGACAGCGCGTTTACTGTCTTGATAGACATCATCGGACCTTCGAAGGTAGACATACCGTAGAAAGACAGAGATACAACCAGGAAGCGCAGTACCGGATCGGTGCGCAGCTTGTGCCATGCGCCGGACAGGGTCATCATACCGTTGATCATACCGCCCCAGGATGGTGCCAGCAGGATCAGGGACATAACCATTGCTACAGACTGAGTCCAGTCAGGCAGCGCTGTGTAGTGCAGGTGGTGACCACCGGCCCACATGTAAGTAGCGATCAGAGCCCAGAAGTGAACGATAGACAGACGGTAAGAGTAGATCGGACGTTCAGCCTGCTTAGGTACGAAGTAGTACATCATGCCCAGGAAGCCTGCAGTCAGGAAGAAGCCTACTGCGTTATGGCCGTACCACCACTGTACCATCGCATCAATCGCACCCGGGTAAACAGAGTAAGATTTGAAGCCGGACAGTGAAACCGGTACTGCAGCGCTGTTTACAATGTGTAATACCGCAACCGTAATAATGAAGGCCATGTAGAACCAGTTACCCACATAGATGTGGGAGGTCTTACGGATCTTAACAGTTCCAAGGAATACGATTGCATATGCAACCCATACAATGGTGATCAGGATATCGATCGGCCATTCCAGTTCAGCGTATTCTTTAGAAGACGTAATACCTAAAGGTAAGGTGATAGCAGCGGCAACGATAACTAACTGCCAGCCCCAGAATGTAAATGCGGCAAGTTTGTCTGAAATCAGACGAACCTGGCAGGTACGCTGTACCACGTAGTAAGAGGTGGCAAATAACGCGCAGCCTCAAATGCAAAGATAACAGCATTGGTATGCAATGGACGTAAACGACCATAGGTTAACCAAGCAGTATCAAAGTTTAATGCAGGCCATACTAACTGGGAGGCAATTAAGACGCCCACGGCCATTCAACAATGCCCCATACCACTGTCATGATGGCGAATTGACGCACCACCTTGTAATTGTAGGTTGGGTGTTCAGCTGCAGTGCTCATATCAGGCTCTCATCAACAAGCTATTAATAAGGTTTAGAAAGTAAAATTTCCGGGGCTATTATCATGAAATAGCCCTAGTATTTCAATGCGTTTACAGGATTAGTTGCGACAGTTTGTCACATTAAATATGTCGTCTTTTACTTAGATTGAGCATTTGGTAAACAACTTTTTGTTTTTATCTGTTTGATTTTAAATGATATTTTTTGGTCTTGGGCGATGGGCGAACTGGTGTGTTTGCAGGATTGGCAATAGGCTTGCTGGGGTACCTTTTATACTTAACGGGGGCTTTCTTGATGTAGATCAAGTACATCATATGAGATTAAGTATTAGCCCAAAGTCTATAGTTCGAGTTTTCAGATGCTTACAGTGCTTTCTCGCGTGTAACCGGACTATTGCTATATAGGTACGGGAAATCAGGCTATAATCGCCGCTTTTTGTGACAGGCAGTTTGATGTTAACTGATGGAAAAGCGGGGCGGGCGCGTATTTTGTTCGCCCATGGTGCCGGGGCACCGATGGACAGCGACTTTATGGCAGATGTGGCCCACCGTCTGGCAAGCGATGATATTGAAGTGATTCGTTTTGAGTTTCCCTATATGCAGAAGCGCCGTGAAGACGGTAAACGCCGTCCGCCGGACCGGCAGCCTAAATTGCTTGAGCATTTCCAGCAGCTGATCGCGACGTATTCACAGGATAACGTCCCGTTATATCTGGCCGGTAAATCTATGGGCGGGCGAATGGCGACGATGCTGGCAGATCTTCCGGAAGTATCCGGTTGCTTTGTTTTTGGCTATCCGTTTTATGCTCCCGGGAAGCAGGATAAGCTGAGGACTGAACATTTAGAGACCACAACAGGCTCTGTCAGTATCTTTCAGGGTACCCGTGATCCGATGGGCAAGCAGGAAGTCGTCAGTGATTACACGCTGGCTGACGGAATCAACGTCTATTGGCTGGAGGACGGCGATCATGATCTCAAGCCCCGTAAAGCCAGTGGTCTGACCCAGCAGCAACATCTCGAATACGCGGTTGCACAGTGTCAGCAGATTTGCCTCTCAACATCACTCTGAAATCAGTCAGGACTTTTATGAATCATTTATTACTTTATTGCCGCCCGGGTTTTGAGAAAGAGTGCGCGGCTGAAATACGGGATGTTGCTGAGGCAGAAGGTATCTACGGATATTGTAAGCTGGAAGATAACAGTGGTTATGTACTGTATGTCACCCACGAGTCGGGTGCCGCACTGCGCCTGGTTGATGAAGCTGATTTCAGCAAACTGATTTTTGCCCGTCAGTGGGTTGCCTGTTTACCTGTGGTTGATGAGATTTCTGCAGATGACCGTATCTCTCCGTTGCTTGAAAAGGTTGCAGAGCTGCCGCCTTGTCAGTCAGTAATGGTTGAGCCTGCAGATACAACTGACGGACGTGAAATGCAGCGTTTCTGTAACAGCTTCAGTTCTGCGTTCAGTCAAAAACTGCGCCGCAGTAAGTTACTGGCGGATGCTAACCCGTATCGGTTGCATATTTTTGCGCTGACCGGCACATGTTTCTATCTGGGGTTGCCCCGGTTGAAAATTCTGCCCCCTGGCCAATGGGGATCATGCGGCTTAAGTTTCCGAATGCGGCACCGAGCCGTTCTACTCTGAAGTTAGAGGAAGCCTGGCACTGGTTTGTACCGCCCCATGAATGGCAGCATTACATCAGTGGTGGTCTGAAAGCGGCTGATTTAGGAGCTGCCCGGGAGGCTGGACCTGGCAGTTGGTTAAACAAAATATGTTTGTGACGGCTGTGGATAATGGTCCGATGGCTGAGTCATTGATGGAAAGTGGTCAGGTGACCCATAAGCCTGAAGATGCTTTTACCTTTCAGCCGGCTAAGAATTTGGACTGGATGGTGTGCGATATTGTGGATAAGCCCGCCCGCGTGACAGATCTGATGATCCGGTGGCTGGTGAATGGCTGGTGTCGGGAAACCGTTTTTAATCTTAAATTGCCGATGAAACAGCGTTATACAGAGGTGCGCAGCTGTCTGGCAATGATTGAGACGGCGTTGGAGGAGGCTGGCTTTAAGTATCGTATGGCGGCCAAGCATCTTTATCATGACCGGGAAGAAATTACCTGTCACATCAGGATTCTTTAATTCTTCCCGGTGTGCAGGGATTTACTGTTCCAGGACGGTGATTTTCTCTTCCCGCTGAAGCATCGGTGAGATGGTTGCCATCATGCTCTGGCGTTCAGACGAGGAATACCAGCGCTGCCAGTCCTGCACTGAGCGGTAATTCGCCAGTACGATACGGTGATTGTGATCAAATGCATTACGCAGAGATTCGCCGGAGACAAAGCCGTGGGCCTGCATAGCCTGGGCCAGCGTGCTACAGGCTGCTTGTTCATAATGTTCTTCTAAGTCATCGGCAATGTGACGTTCGATGATAACGCGGATCATGTTAGGCTCCTTTTATAGTCCTGACTATAAGCGTAACATTTTCCGTGACCTGAATGGGTTTTGCTGGAACAAATTATTTGCGACAATAGCGACCTGTTAATATGAGGTTGTACATAGAATGGTTGAAGTGAAAGCAGACCACGTCATGGATGCCTGTGGCTTATATTGCCCGGAGCCCGTGATGCTGTTGCACAATAAAGTACGTGAGATGATCTCCGGTGAGGTGTTGCAGGTACTGGCAACAGATCCTTCGACGCAGCGGGATATTCCTAAGTTCTGTACCTTTCTGGGGCATGAGCTTATTGCGCAGGACGCGGATGACGAACGATTTTTTATTATATTCGCAAAGGCGAATAACGACTTTATTTAAAATTTAACTGTACAGCTTCGCTGATGTACGTAATATCAGCTCTCTGTATGGTAATACCAAGTTTTAGTCCGGCAACAGCCCGGTAAGTAACGAGAGAACTCATTGTGACAGCTACTGATACAGCAGCAACATCTGCAGCACCGTCGAAGTCTAAGAACAAGAACCGTGCCGCGAACCAGGCCGCTCTGCAATTAATTTGCGAGTTGTACCCTCAGGTGTTTAACCGTAAAAATGTTCGCCCTCTGAAAATTGGTATTCAGGAAGATCTGATTGCTGATGAAAAACTGGCTAAGAATAAGATCAAGCGTGCGCTGGCGTCCTATGTTCGCTCGCCGCATTACTTCCGCAGTCTGCAGGAAGGTGCCGACCGTATTGATCTGTCCGGTGAATCAGCGGGTACTGTTACTGCATCAGAAGCAGAGCATGCAAAGGGCAGTTGAAAGAAGCCAATAAGCGTCGTCAGCAAAACCAGCAGGCGCAGCGTGCCCAGGCCCGTGAAGACCGCATCAGCAACAAGCTGGAACAGCTGGTTACCAAGCACCGTTAAGGTTTGCGCTTTTAAAAAACGCCGCTTTTCAGCGGCGTTTTTTGTGTCTGGGAAAAGGTGTGGCGGATTAGTCTAATACCACCGGACGTCCATGTACCCAGCCCTGGCTACCATTAATTTCCAGCTCGGCGAGAACATTCAGTTGTTCGTTACGCTCTACGTGCTCAGCGTATGCCTGAATATCCAGGCTGTGAGCGACGGTTGACAGGCTGCGTACGAAGAAGCGGTCTTCAGCGTTATTATCAATTTCACGGATCAGTGAGCCGTCAATCTTAATATAATCAGGATGCAGGCTATAAAGGTAAGCGAAGCCCGCAGGATGTACGCCAAAGTTATCTACACCGAAGCCAATGCGTGAATCCTTAAGTTGCTGGCGGAAGCGCACAACCCGTTCCATGTTGTTCAGCACGGATGATTCGTTGATTTCGATCTGAAGTTGTTGTGGCACATTCAGGCCGCGTACAGCGTCAGCAAACCAGTTGTAGAAGCTGTCTTCCCGTAATGAGTCATTGCTGAGGTTGATACAGAAGGTGTTCTGGTCGCCTTTCTGTAACCGTTCGATTGCTTTTGATGACGGTTTTATCCAGTTCTGTCATCAGGTCGAGTTGTTTGATGACGCTGATAAATTCACCGGCCATGCAGGGCTCGTTTTCCTGGTTAAGTATCCGTGCGAACAGTTCCTGCTGCAGGTGCTTCTCTGTATTGCCCACGGCATATACCGGCTGGCTCTGCAGGAAGATATCGCCGCGGCTGACTTTGTCAGAAACATGCTGGTGCCAGCTGTTCTGTTGCTGCTGTTCCTGTTCTTCTGCCTGTATGCAGTGAACGTGGTTGTTATCGGCAACTGCCTGCTCGCTGGCAATCCGGGCGTTAGCGATTAACTGGCTGGCATTGCTGTCTTCCCTGAATGGAGTGGTACCGATATAGATTGGGGCCTGTGCATCTCTGCTGTCGTGTTGCAGCTGACGGTAATAGTCATGCAGGCTGCTGATCAGGGTATTGAGTTCACGCTGCAGGTGATCAGGGTTGGTCAGGTCTGCAAGCAGAACAAAATCTGAGCCTGTGAGACGTCCGATCACGGACTGTTCGCAGCAGGCAGCAACTTTTCCATCTGTCCGGCGGTGGCTTTAATGAAATTGTTTGATTTCTCGACACCAAGTTTCTGGTTTAACCCCTGCAGGTCGGCAATGTGCAGGTAGATCATCGTGCCGTTACCGAAGTCTTTACGGTAATCCAGTCTTTCGACCAGTTGTGATTGTGTAGAGCGATAGTTCGCCAGCCCGGTCAGTTCGTCCTGATATGCAGTGCGGCGGATTTCTTCGATTTGTTTTGCCTGAGCATCGAACATCGCTTTTACACGCTGCACCATCATGTTCATGGCGATAACTACCCGGCGTAATTCCCGGCTTTTCGGAATGTTTTCCTGTTCTACGTAGCGGCGTTCAGACAGGGCGACGGCCTGATCTTCCACACCTTTTAACGGATTTAGAATGTAGCGCAGTAAGAAATGGATAAAGACAATGCTGAGCAGTGACAGCACTACAAACCAAAGGAAGGTTTGTTTGGTTCCGCGCCATAGCTGCTCATAAGCATAGCCTGCGCGGCTCTGCACAAATATCGAGCCGGCTTTATTCCAGGCGGAGGTGACTTCACGGGTCATTTCCGGCGGATCAATTTTAACAATGTCCACGAACCATTGTGGCACCTGTTCACTTATCTGTGGCGGTGTGCTTTTAGAAAACAGTTCCTGTCCCTGGTTGTTAACTACCTTTATTTGCTGGTAAAAGCCGCTGTCAAAAATCGCGTTGACCGTGGTTTCAATGGTGGCTTCGTCTTCCTGCAGCATGTAAGGCGCAAGGTAAAGCCCCAGGTGGGTAGCGGTGTCCTGGCCATGGGACTCAAGCTGGTTGAGTAACATTGCTTTGGAGCTATCCGACATCAGATAGACAGATCCGGATACCAGGCCTAGCAGGACGGCTAAAACTGCAGCCATTAACTGGTTTACGATAGACATGACTCTTCCTTTTCTCTACATCCGCTTATTGTACGTTAATGTCTTTATCCAGGTTCTGAATTCTTGATTTCAGTTTTACCCAGGGTTTCAGCTGATCTGATGTTCCAACAAGTGTGCTGCGGCGGCCTTTCTTTGTCAGCCATAAATTGTCGGCATTGAAACTGTATACGTGCAGCAGGTCCGGCCGGCGGTTTGCCGGTTTAATCCGTGAAATCAGGTTATCAAGAATCAGCGGGGTTGATGAAGGTTTTTCATAGTAGGTGAGCACCATATGTGCCTGGTTCAGTTCCAGGGCTTTAACATATGCGAGGCTCAGCTTTTCCACCGGCACGCCAACCTGGCGGAGGGTGTAATATTTGGCAATGGTGAAGTCTTCACAGTCACCACCGTTGGAAATCAGAAATTCAACGGGTGTCGCCCAGTAGTCTTTTTGCCCCAGTGCTTAATATCATCAATAAAGCGAACCTGGTTGAAGAACTTATTTACTTTGCGCAGTTTGATATCTTCGGGGTCGGTACCGATTTCATCGATCAGTCTTTGCCAGGCAAGTAAGCGTTTTTGGCCTGTTCGCCATACTGGCGTCCCAGTTTTTCGATTTGAGCCTGGCTCATGCGCACATCCATTTCAACCGCAGCCATGGATGTAAGTGCCAGAGTCAGCGTTAGCAGCAGCGCATAGACAGCAATAACCGGGCTGGTCATTTTGCCAGACTGATGTTTATTTGCTGCAACGGGTCGTGCGGTCATCCCTGCTCCTGACGACACCCTGACTGATCCACTAGGGTGTGAGACTGTAACGGTCATTAATTTGAGCTACTGATTTTAGAGTAATCATTTCTGCTAATCATCAGGTGTAGCAGTTATGCTCTGCATAATGGGTAATAGTATTTAACTGATTGTTTTACAGAGTTTTATGACTTGGGGTTACGGCCAGTGTTCCGCCGGTTTTACCCAAAATGAGGATGTTAGGATTCAGCGGGTGCCGTCCGGCATCATATCGCATTGGCCCAGAATATCCTGCCAGGCAGCGGTGTGACGCCGTAACGCCTGGCGGTATTGTTGCCATTGTCCTTTTCGTTGGACCGGTCGAGGTAGTCTTTGCGGTACTCGCGCATGGCGTCGGGCAAAGTGTTCTGTAGTGGTGTCAGAATCGCTTCGTGGGCTGCAAGCCAGACTTCACCTTGTTGATGGATGTTGGCCAGATAGGGTTGAAGCTGGCCGGCGTAATACTTCTGAAAGACATTCATTAATATCTCGGCTTTTTGGTTGCGGTGGCCGCTGAAACAGAATGGTCTGGATTTTAGGCGCCGTTCTATCAGAATTGCACCCTGATTGAGTGTTGCCGTGGCGAGCACAAGAGAGCGCTGCCAGCGGCTGCCAAACCGGTTGCTGTAGAGGGTAAGGTAATCATCTTCTATATCGTCGATGAAGTCCGGCAGTGGCCAGTTATGGGGCTGTCCTGCAAGGCTGCTGAGTTGCTGAAAGTGTTGCAGGCTCAGTTTTACGCTGGCAAAGCGTGCCTGCTGTAAACGTTTTTCAGATATGTCTTCTGAGGGAAGATCCAGAGGCGGTTCTGACGCTGAGAAGTTAGCTTCCATCTCGTCAGTGTTATACAGGCTGTTCCAAAGTACCGCAGGCAGATTTGCCTGTTTGATTGCCCAGATGTTGAGTATCTGTTCCCGTACTTCCGGTTCCAGCTCCTGAGTGCTGATACGGTTAACACACTGGCGCATAAGCACAATGAATTTCAGTTCATAGACCAGTTTCTGTGAGGGCTTCATGACCCTTCCCAGTGAACTGTTGCGCCGGGCAATTAAAGGCAGCAGATCGCACTGCCGAAGTTCCAGTACTTCAAGCAGGCCCTGACGTACCGGTGTTTCTTCCAGAATACGCAGGCGTCGCCGCGGCAAGGGGTGGGATGAATATCACTGAGGTCCAGTGAGGCGTCCAGATCAAGAACGTTTCCTAACCGGCTGATATAGTCTTCCAGCATATCTTCCGGGGTGCTGGGCTGGCAGCCGGACAGGATAAGGCATAAGCACAGGCTGCAGAAAAACCTGAGCCTGTTCAGAGTGATATTTATCGGGCTAAACGGAATAAACGCCATGGTAACAGTATAGCGGCTACGGTCAGTCCGATAACCAGGCCATACCAGAAGCCGGCGGCGCCCATGGCGGGTACCAGCAAGTCTGTCAATCCGAGTATGTAACCTGAAGGGAGGCCTATCAGCCAGTACGCAACGAAAACTACCAGCAGTGGCACGCTGGTGTCCTTGTAGCCCCGCAGTGCTCCGGCCGCAACTACCTGGATGGCATCCGAAAACTGAAAAATAGCCGCAATAACAATCAGGCTGCTGGCAAGTACAACCACATCCGTCAGTGGGGTGTACATTTGTGCGATGGGGGTAGCCATCAGATACATAAAGCTGCAGGAAACCACCGAAAAGCTGCCGGTGAGCAGCAGGCCTGAGGTCGCAGTGAATCTTGCTCCTTCACGGTTTTTGCCCCAGTTGCTGGCCAACCCGGATCGTAATCGCCATGGCAATACTCAGGGAGCATGAAAATCATCCCGGTGAAGCTGATGGTGATCTGATGGGCAGCAACAACCACCTCACCGAGTCGGGCAACCAGCAGGGCAATAACACTGAACATGCTAACTTCAATCAGCAGCGTAAAACCTATCGGAATGCCAAGGCGGAGTATTGATCCCAGTGGTTTGCGTTGTGGGTTTTGCCACTGGTTAAAGAGCTTAATGGGTTTGAACAGTTCGCTTTTGCTGATGTACAGGCTGCTTGCTATAGCCATTATCCACATGACAATCGCACTGGCCCAGCCGCAGCCGACCCCGCCCATCGCAGGTAATCCCAGTTTTCCGTAAATGAAAATGTAATTCAGCGGGATATTACAGAGCAGGGCAAGAATACCTATCTTCATGATTGGCCGGGTTTTGCCGAAGCCCTCGCAGTAGCTGCGAATAACCTGGTAAAACAGTATGGCGGGTACACCCCAGGACAAAGCTGATAAGTATGCCTGGGTTTTTGCCAGTAAGCTGCCGTGTATATCCATGTATTCCAGCAGTGCAGTGTTGTTGTTCAGTAAAATAATCGCGATAACCGTCAGGCACAGGGCAATCCATTGTCCCTGCTGGAACTGAACCGGGTCTCTTTTTCCTCGCCGGCACCGACGTGGTGGGCAACCAAAGGGGTAGTCGCCATTAATATTCCACCCATGCTCAGAAGGATGGGGAGCCAGAAGCTGGAGCCAAGCGCAACTGCAGCAAGATCTTCTGCACTGACCCGGGCGGCCATCAGGGTATCCACGAAACCAATGGCTGTCTGGGATAGCTGGGCAATAATGATTGGCAGGCCAAGTATCAGGATTGTTTTGATTTCTGACAGGCGCTTTGACAGGGAGTTGGGTTCACAGGGTATCTTGCCGGAATAAAAGGCGCATGATACCGCTAAGTGACATGCTTAGAAACACAGCGTGTAAATATGAAGCTTAAAAACCGGGTTGCCCCGGTTTTTAAAGGATGTTGCAGACGGTGATTAATCTACACGCACACTGACATAGCGGCCTGGTGCCGGCTCGATTACCGGATGGCTTGCGTTGCCTGGTGTAGCTGGAGCATCAGTTTTTTACCGGCTTTGGGTTTAATCCATTTATTCCAGTGGCTCCACCAGCTGCCTTCTTCCCGTTTGGCGCTTTCCAGCCAGTGATCCGCTCCTTTGCCCAGCTCACCGCTGCACCAGTAGTGGCGACGGTTTTTGAAACCGGGTTGATTACCCCGGCAACATGACCGCTGGCGCCCAGCACAAATTCGATATTGCCCTGCATCAGTTCTGTACCGGCAAAGGTGCCTTTCCAGGGGGCGATGTGATCATCGATAGTGGACAGGAAGTACACCGGGATTTTGATGTCCCGCAGATCAATTTTTCACCGCAGATAGTTAATCCGCCGGGTTCAACCAGTTTGTTGCCGATATACATATTGTTGATGTAGAAGTTGTACATGCTAGCAGGCAGGTTGGTTGAGTCGCTGTTCCAATACAGAATATCAAAAGGTGCCGGGTTCTGGCCCTTCAGGTAGTTGTTTACCACATAGGACCAAACCAGATCATTCGAACGCAGCATGTTAAAGGCAGTTGCCAGGCTGCGGCCTTTCAGTAAGCCGTCTTCATCAACTTTCTGGACAATTTGCTCAACCTGCTGTTCATCGATGAATACCCGAAGATCACCCGGGTCGGTGAAGTCTGTCAGGGTGGTCAGGAAGGTTGCAGAGGCAATCGAATCATCTTTACGTTTTGCCATGACGGCCAGTGTTGATGCCAGAATAGTCCCGCCGATACACCAGGATACGCAGTTGATTTTGTTGCTGTCGGTGATCTCTTTAATGGTGCTGACGGCTTTCAGAACGCCGTCTTCAACATAGTTATCCCAGTTCAGATCCCGTTGCTCAACGGTAGGGTTCAGCCAGGAAATCAGGAAGACAGTCTGTCCCTGATCAACACAGTATTTCACATACGAGTTATGTTCCTGCAGGTCCATTATGTAGAACTTGTTAATGCAGGGTGGAACAATCAGGGTCGGACGGGCGAAAACTTTTTCTGTGGTTGGCGCGTACTGGATGAGCTGCAGCATTTCGTTTTCAAACACGACGCTGCCTTTGGTCGTGGCAATGTTTTCACCCAGGGTGAATGCCGACTCATCCGTCATGCTGATACGGCCTTTTTCAAAGTCGCTCAGCAGGTTTTTAAGGCCATCAACCAGGCTCTGACCGTTAGTGTCCAGTGCCTGCTGCATCACTTCCGGATTGGTGACTGCAAAGTTAGTCGGTGACATGGCGTCAATATACTGCTGAGTATAAAACTCAAGCTTGCGCTGTTCGTTTTCACTGAGATTGGCATTCGAAGCCATTTCATTGAGCAGCTTGGAGCCAAGGAAGTAAGATTCCTTAATATAAGAAAATACCGGGTTTTGCTCCATTCCTCGGCTGCAAAGCGGCGGTCAGACTTGGCATTTTCCTGTTCACTGCTTTTGCCGGATAGCAGGTTTTGCCACAGATTTAACTGTGCTTGCTGGTAGTCTGCAATGGCTTTTACCCAGGCGGTCGGGTCTTCAAAGGATTTCGCTGCCAGTTCAGTCCATGACTGGCTGAATTGTTTAAACATGTCTTCGCTGCCAGCAGAGGAATACATGGCCAGTACTTTCTGGCTTTCCTGGTTCAGGTAATTAATGAATTCCTGAGGGTTAGAGAAGAGATTGCTGTTGTTTTCCATAAAGCCGCCTTTAGGTAGTTTTCCCGGTTCCAGACTGAGTTACATCCCTGACAGGGTGCATCAATGCATCATGCGATCATTGAGAATAGACAATTTGATGCAGTGCAGCAAGAGATGTTTCGTGGAACTTTAGTGACAATGGATAAATGAGCTTTATATCAGTTCAGATGGAAGCTGATAGAAACTGATGCCCTGAGTTGGCTGTAGGTTGACGTTTTTAAGTTCAGACCGGACATCAACAGACATCTGCAAAGTGGAGAGAATGTGGAAAGAAAAAATTTACGGTTTTCGCAAGTGCAGCACAGACTTAGATTCTTTATAAATTAGGTAAATAATTGCTGTCTATAGTATTTTTTGATTTGAGACATTCTGTATATCACCATGACCTATGCACACTAATCAGAATTTTGTTTAGAGGAGTATTGAGAATTATTGTCTTTATATTCAGTGAGTTACGTGATTTATAAATTAAAACTATTATAAGTTGTATTGATTAAAGTAAAAGATAATTACAAATTGTTAATCATTATAACTTATTGAAAACTAAAAAGAATGTGCTACAGGCAGTATTTAAGTTCTCAGAACCTGATTCGTTCATTTGAGTTAAATATTTTTTGTTGTTATACTTTTCCCCTGTCGATATTAATCAGAGGGATTACTGATATGAAACGACTAATTCTTTCTTTTCCATTATTACTTCTTCCTTCTATTGCAACAAGCTCTGATCAGAATGAGTTTTATGAGGCAAATTTCCAGCTTCAGATGTTATCTGCAAAGTCTAGAAATATCTCAGCTTCTGAAAGCTATAGTGATTTCAGGAAAAATGTTTATAAAGAACCATTCGAAAATGGTGTGTTTATTGTTAACGGTGATACTCAATACCTAGCGAAGACATGCTAGAACGTTTTTATTATCAAGAAATAAAAGCTGGATGGCCAAGCTCTGACTATGGTGTAAAATTAATAGTACATTCACCTGGAGGAAATACAGCTAAGTGGAGTGACGCAATAAAACTAAATTTAACTTATTGTGTAAGTAAAGAGTTTAAAAGCAGGTATGAGGAAGTTGTTAATAAAATGGCTTTAGCAGCTAAAGAATGGCAAGAGTCTGCGGGAGTTATATTTATACATAAGCCGGAGCATGATTTAAATTGTACTGCTAGTAATAAATCCGTTCTTTTCGATGTTAGGCCAGTCGATGTAAATAGGCAGTACCTTGCTAGGGCGTTTTTCCAAATTATTCTCGAGAATCGAGAAATCTATTAATAGATGAGTCATCATTTAATTTAGATAGTAATCAGAAATTAAATCTGGTTGGAATATTAAGACATGAGCTTGGCCACGTTTTAGGTTTCCGCCATGAGCATACTAGAGCAGAATCCGGTACCTGCTTTGAAGATTCTGAATGGACTCCGCTAACAAGCTACGATCCGTTTTCTGTTATGCATTATCCTCAATGTAATGGTCAAGGAGATTGGTCATTAAGTATCACAAAACAAGATGCAAAAGGAGCTTCTTGCTTATACGGTCCTCCTGTATCTTCACTTACTTCACTGACAGCTCAATCCACATTTAATCCAAATGATTGTATCTAATAGCTTATATTTAGGGAAAGAATATGAAAACAGTGTATATAAAAATAATAGCTGTACTTTCTTTGATTGTATTGACGGGATGTTCTGGAAAGTTATATACAAATCAAAATTTGTCGGAAGCTTGTATTAAAGATGAGAACAAGAAATGCATGGATAAATATGAAGGTGTTTTTGTATATCCTTGGAAGTCAGTGTTGACTACATATAAGCATGATAAAGTTCTTGATAATAAAGGTAATGTGATAATGTTCGCCGGAGGCCCTGATGGTAAAGCTTGTCTTCCTGTAGATATGCAAGAAACAGTTACTTATCCAGATTATGACTCTAAGTATTTGATTCAATATGACTCTGCTTTTTTGAAAGTTCTAACCTTACTGTCAAATTAAACCCAAATGGTACTCTCAGTTCAGTTGGTGCTCAGAGTACACCTGGAGGTAAAAACCTTGTAGATAGTTTTACAGGGCTAGCTACAACAGTTAAAGCATTAAATCATGGAGCAATGATTAAAGGCTCAATGGTTAAGGCTGCTATTCCAACTTGCACTCACGGAAAAGCAGATCTAAAAATAATTAAACAGTAAGTTTTTAAAAATAGCCGGTGTTAATTACCGGCTTTTTATAAAAGCTATACTAATTAAGATACTTTCGTTCTTAATCTTCTATCAATTAAACCATCCTCAATATACCGGATCAAATCAGAACGATTTAAACCTCTACTCCGAAAATACCCCATTAAATCAACATATAAGCCACTTCGCTTGAGGCACTTCAACGCATAGTGAGCGGGGAATTTGTTGCGTGCGTAGATCGATAGCAGGTTACCCAGGGCGATCGTGACATTCCGCTCATTGCCAACACCTGGCTTTTGTATTCCCTACGGTATTCAAAACCTGTCTCGAACTGATCAAAACCGGCTTCCGTCATCAGCACAGTCCATGCAGGATGGATGAATCTTGAGTTGTAGTCGTAGCGGAAGTTATTCAGACCATAGGTCCATAAGCCCCCAGGTGTTTAATCACGTCTTCATAGGTATTGATGGTGGTTTGGTTGGCCAGTGCGAACTGGTGGATTACTGAGTGTGAGAAGCGTACTTCTGCCCGCCAGACGGTTTCTTCCGGGTTGTAGAGCGGTTTCAGGAAGTCACTGGTTTTACTGTTCCAGCGGTCTTTGAAGTAATCCAGCTTGTCAGAGTAATGGGCTTCTTTGCTTTTGTTGTACAAGGCGAACTGGAGCGTTGAGGCAGCCCCGAATAGATAAGACTGGCCATGGCCGTAAACCGTGCAGATATCTGTGTCTAACTTGAGTTCACTGATGCCGGAGCGATCTGATACTCTACGCGACCTGCAGGTGATCTTCTCTACGAAGTGTTTTGGAGGTTCCCAGCCCTGATAGTCACACGCTAAGTGGATGGCGACACCTGCAGGGCTATATAAACTGTCCACAGAGACCATATCCGCATAGCTATTCAGCACGATCTGCAGGTCTTCAGCCGTATTATCAAAGATCATCTTCGGTGAGACTTCAATCTTGAGATGGGTACCAGATGCTTCTAACTTGGCGTACCGACTTTTTAGCAGGAGCACTAAGCCCAATTCCGCGTTTTGCAGGCTAAACTGATACCCCGATGCACCACCCCGTCTCAGCATCCATTGGTACCCGGCAAAAGTATAGACAACCTTGCCGCCTGGTATCCCTTCCAGGGCCTGCTGCATGTCTTCAATGAGGGCTTCTTTTAGTCTCAGCTTGTACAACTGGCGAACGGTATCCACTGAACTGTACAAAATGTTCATGGATGTCATATCAATGTGACCCGGTGAGTCGATAAATTGGCGACCATGGGTAGCTTCTTCAAAATTCTGATCAAAACGCTGAAAATGTTGTTTGCTCATTAGATGCCCCTAATGTGTATCGAGTTGTTTTAGGTTGTATCGGGAATGTTGGTTAGTTTTATCAAACGTGCTACACAGGCCGTTTCCGCGCCCCGCGTGCTGGCCTCAGGGATGCTGCGCACCCGTCGTCCAGCCCGCAGGTCGTGTAACAGGCTGTATGGCTGCCTGGCTGCAGCTGCGCAGTCGATTGCAGATACCTCAATAGCGCCTCATCCACAGGCCGGACGTTGTTCATACGGGCGGCTCAATGAAGTAACGGCGTGTGGAAGGAAACAGCATAAATACGAGATAACCGATCTCGAATATCAGGGTGATTAGTGCCCGTTCTATCCGCTTCAGAATGGGTACCCGGGGCGGCAGCTTGTAACCGACTAGATGCCATGGGGTTAACAGGCAATGGAGTCCAGCGTTTTCATGGTGGTTAGTGGCCCATGTGGGGAGTAATCAGGACTCAGTGTTTGGGCGGTGTTGTAGATCATTTTCACGGAGCTGGCGGAGTAGTTGCGGACTTCAGGACTAAGCCGTCTGTGGAGTAGCCATCTCTGAAGGTGACCCGGTGTATCTTAGGGAAGGTCAGGGCTTTGCCTGTAATGCGCCGGAACAGACCACCAAGAATAGGGATTGGGATACGGGACATGTCTCTGCAGTATCCGGTTTCCTGTGCCAGTCCTTCCCGGATCTGCTTATCCACCATGTCGATATGCTGAACAATAAACCATGCGTCCCAACCTTTTTCCGGAGCAAGACCAGGAACTGAATCATCCGGGTGCGTTCTTTACTGGCAAAGTTACGGGTGTTCAGGAACTGCGCGAGTTCATCTAACAGCAACAGTGAGTTTTGGTTTTCATCATAATCAGGACCAGGGCGATAGGAGCCATCCGGGCCAAGTACGAGGGTAGGATTCCCCAGGGAGCATTTCCAGATCTTCCGGTGTTGGATGGTCCGGTAAGCGGTAGATCCGGGTATCTTTATTGTATTTGTTAGAGAAGTGTTCCGGATACAGGTCGACATTGGTCGCGACCATCTTTTTCTTCTTCAGGCACACAGCAGCATGGCCAACAGCCACCAGTGTTTTACCTGTACCGAGTTTGCCGGTCACGAAGCGAAATTCCATGTTCAGCCTCCTGGAAGTTGTGGTCGGGACAGGAAGCCTGATGCGTTGGAGGGCGGACTGACAAACATGCCGCCGTAGATCAGCATCAGGTGGTAATCCAAAACAGAGCGAGCAATGCGGGCCGTGATCAATGCGGCAATGCAGATTGGCGCCTGCGCCGGCACGAACCACGACATGGCGATGTCGAGGTAGTCATTGGTAAAGAAGTTCAGGGTACCGATGGCGCCCTGTACCACGACGAAGAAGGTGGATACACCGGTGATGATAGCGGCGATAAGCATCATCTTATAGGCGATATCCATACGGTGAGCAGAGGCGGCGGACGAGAAGCCGGCTTCAAACAGGTTACGCAGCAATTCAGATAGACGGTTCATAACTATACTCCTGGTTTACGGTTGCCCAGGATCAGCCAGGCAATGCCAAACATGGTGATAACGGAGATAAACCAGCCGGTGATTTCTTTCATTTCACCTAACTTGCGGCACTGAGATCTGGATGGAAACAGCACGGATGCTCCTTCCCAGTCGAAGGTAATGGTTCTGCAGGATGATGAGTAAGAGAGACCAAAGTCAGGCAGGCTAAAGTCAGGCAGGTCCGGAAGTGAGCCAAAGAACAAAGTTAGCGGGTTGTAGTCTTCCGGTCGGGTGTATTTATCATCGGTAGGCGCATCTACTTTTACTTCTGTTTCATCGATCTTAATTGGATCGACAACCGTAACCTTTTGGATGTTTTCTTCTGTAGCCGATTCTCTGCCCGCTTCTTCAACAGTAGCTGATTCCAAGCCTTCAGCGAGTTTGATGCGATCAGCTTCAGCCTGTAACGCTTCAGCCAACTCAGGCGTAATCAACGGAGATCCTGCTAAATCTTCAAAGAACTGACGCCGCTGAGCAGGGGTTAGTTGATTAAACGCTTCAATCATAAGGTCGTTTTGCACATCCAAAGGAAGCGGTTCACCAGGCACCATAGGCACTGTTTCGTCTCTGCAAACAGAGTAATTACGTGGCGGGTTAGTGCAGGAAAGTTTTACTGCCTGGACATATTTAGAATTCGTACCGCGGCTACACCATGTTCCACCGGCAGAGGCTAGCCCATAAACAGAGCCTGCTGCACAGGCTTCAGACGCTGTTTTTCCTCTTAGAGGTGGTAAGCCATAGACTGGTGCTTCCCAGAAATATCCGGCGGTGTATCCCGGATCAGGTTGTTCTTGCTCAGTGATCTGCCCCTTAACTCATTAATGACGTACCCTGCAGCAGCGGCAGCAGCAAGTGCAGCGGCTTTTAAAGCCTGTTGGGCAGGGTTACCACGCTTGGTCATCTCAAGTAGTTTCTTAGGGTTGTAGGTCACCCGCTCAGTTTTGAAGGTTTCTTTGCCGGAAGGAAACCGGACACGACTTGTGGAGTAGTCCACCTTAATGTTACCCCGTGAGTCGACATCCACGCCGGTGACTTGCTTCGGCCGAATCGTAACGGATGTATCCTGTGCAAATACGGATACGGGAGAAAGAAGCGAGAGCAATGAAAGCAGTAATAGTAGTTTGCGCATATCAGTCATCCCTGATCCTGATCACGGGCCAGCCGCCAGAAGATTACGGCGATCAGAAACCCAATAATGAATAACGAACTCATAACGACACCTCACAAAATCCAGAGGTAAAAAGGGGCGCGGATAGCCCGAGCCCCTTTGAAAGCCGGGCGTAACAGATTTAGATCTGTGAGCCGAAGCGCTTGAACAGTTTGAAGATAACCAGCGCCCCGAAGAGCGTGATCACTACCGGCCACACCAGATCAGCCAGATCCAGACCATCCTGTTGAATCGCAGCCAGCTGTGTACCGATCGCTGCCGGTAACGCCGCTGCAGCTTCCTGCATCGTCATTCCCATCGCGATAAAACCAGCCACCACTGAGCGGACTTTTTGTTAGCAACCAGAGCGCTAACCGCGGCATTTTGCTTCTTCACAAAATTAGGCATAGGAGCCTCCTTTACAGTTTTTCTAACCATTGTTTGAAGTACGTTATAAGGACAGCACTGCCCCAGCCGAGTCCGAACGCCCCAAGAATGTGGCCGCTGTACTCAGCGAGAAATTGATCTAACGCCAAACCAACCTCCCATTCATCTCAACGAGCCAGCCACGAAGCCTAAGCAGTACGCGAGGCCTAACGTGGATTGCACGATGATTGAATTTGTTTCCTCAGAGACTTCGGCAAAAATCTCAGCGCTTTCGGCCTGAGTGAGCGCTAAAGCGGGATCACTGAAGGCCAACACGGCAAAGATGCTGCCGAAGAAACCGAGGAGGAAATATTTCATAGGGATAACCTAAGCAACGTCTGCTTAAGACTGTGCAGGGCGCTGCTTAGCTGCCGCTTCAGTCTTTGGCTTGATCGACACCAGCTTGAAGGCCATCTTTTGCTGAGCGCCTGCTACGGGCTTGGCAACAATGTCGCATTCGCACGGCAGCACGTTACGCAGCTGTTCGACCACGGTGTAATCAGCGGTCATTTTCATGATCTCCAGACCGCACACGTCCGGGTTTTCACCGTCACTAGGTTGGGTCAGGAAGATGGATGCACCCTGGTTGCCGTCCATGCTGTAACGCTTTGCCTGAATGACGGTGCCGGTAAAATTCATGTTCATAGTGTTCACCTGTAAATGTTGGGTTTGCGCAGCGCAGAGCGCGGCAAGTCTTCTACGTTGAGTAATTCAGTGAAATCCCTTTGCGCAGGTTCACTGGGTTTGAAATCGTGTTTAAAGATCACGCCACAAGGGCACGCAAGTAGGGTGGCAGTAGAGTTATAAGCACTAACCCGATCGCAACGTTTGCAATAATGAAAAACGTCTCGAACATCGCTGCCTTCAGTGACTGGGGAGTAGGTCCGAAAATCACAAAACTCACGAAATTGCTGAGCAACGTTAAGTGATAGATCAAGATCGATGTGGCCAGGAGTGTCAGCCAGTACTACAGATCGAGTTCTGCAGGTGCATTCTCCATTAGTGCCTCCACATAGCAGGCAGTAGCCACGTTCAGCAGCGGAGAGGATGTCTGAGCGTTTCATCCGTGTGTGCATGTCGACTCCCTGTCGTTACGTTGTTCTTTATGAATGCTAATGCATTCGTGATGGCCTCTTTGCCGGCCGGGCAGGCTATCCGTCTGGAGTGGAATGCTTACGGGGCATTCAAATCCATCCAGACAGCTTTATACATGGCCGTGACCCATGCAGTTTTCGCAGAGGGTGGAATAGCCGGCAGCATCAGTGATATCGCCGAAGCCCTCGCATTCAGTGCATTCGTTGCCTTCTTCTGTGGCATAAGGCTTGAAAACTTGTCCGGTGCCATCGCAATACATGCAATCATTTCCGTATTCCACCGTTCCGGTGCCACTGCAGCAGCTGCAGTCACTGGCTTCCATGTTCATATGTGTGTCCTTACATGCCGTAAGTAACCCGCTCATCTCCGGCATGAGTAAGTGAGCGGGGGCAGTTTTTACACGGATGCCAGCCGTTAAATTATCGTGGAGAGGGCATTCCCCACGCCCCAGCACGTAACGAACGCTTGTTACCTGCGAAGGCTTTCATCGTTCAGTTACCTGCATTTGCGGAGAGGGTTGATAGCTCGTGAAGAGCTTTAAATTCTGACGCACAATGTTTAGTTGTCGGTTCCATTGCTGCAGCTGCTTGTCCGTTTCTTCAAAGGTGGCTTTGCCTGAAATGATGTCTTCAAAGAACAGGTAAGAAGCCATTTGCCGGTGATGAATACGGGCAGAAGTACGTTTAATCGCTGCGAAAACAGCAAAAGTAGCAAGCTGGGTGTAATTAGAGAGCGGCCCACATATGAGTAAGCGAACTCCCTGGCCTCCGAGAAATTCAAGGTCGATTTGTGCACCTTGTTTATTCAGGCAGAACACTTCAGCAGATAGTTCGGAGAACATAACTGCTAACTGACTGACCTGATTCGTAGACGGATGTATTTCTGGAATTGTTGGGACTGTTAACTGATCCATGTCTTAGCCTCCCGTTCACAGTGTTGGTAGAGTGCAACCATGTTGATATAGCGGGTAGGGCGCTTTCCCGGCATGCGGGGCGCGAGTACAACGACGGGCAGTTCACCACGGTCCATAAGGGTGGTAATGGTATTTTTAGCAATGCCGGTGAGTTCGGCGAATTTAACAGGGCGGAGTAGTGGAGAACCAACGCGTTTTAATTGCTCGAAAAGCGCATGATTCATCACGGTATCCATACCGTTTGTTTGAGATTGAGCGTCCATGCCTATATCCTCAACTTTAGCCAGATTGAGTCTTTATATAACGTGAGAATATATTGCGATAAATATTCTAGAGATACAAGTATCGTAAGAATAAATCTCGATATTAATTTTTATGAAACGAGAAAATTTAATAAAATTAATAGATTATGTTGGAAGCTCCCAAGAAAGAGATTTACAGAGTTTGAAGATAAAACGGGGATTAACAAGGATACTCTAAAGCAGTTCTATCATGGTAAACAAAAACTAAACCATGAAAACATCAATCAAATACATGAAGCATTTCCTGAATATGTATATTGGTTAGCAACAGGGAAGACTATTCCAGAAGCAGGGCAAATAAGTCCGGAGCTGGACAAGATCGTAGAGACCTACGAAGACACAGGGATGGATACACAGTAGCGCAAAGGATACGGGAACGCTGGCTATCCTAGCCAACGGGGCGCAACACAGGGACTCAGGGAGTGAAGTCATGGTAATCGATGGTAATAATTTCTATAAGAAGCAAATAGCAAGAAAAATAGATCGATTTACAACATGGTTTATAAATAATGTCTGATATAAATAATCAAAACTCTATTAGTAGAGTTATGTCAATCATTCCTTTCCTAAGTCTGTTATTTATATTTTCAAGTATTCTACACATAGTAGTATACTGGTATCACTTTAATATAACCCCTTTATCTTATATTGGAATAAGTGATGTTCTTTCTTATTCTGAAACATTTCTGCTATTTGTTTTTATTACATTAGCTTTTGTAATGGCTAATGAAGTATTTATTAGTGATAAACATAGTTCAACAATACCTAATGGCAATATTAAAAAATAATTTTACTTTTTATTGTTGTAATTGCTGTTTGTATGCTGCTTAGTGTTAAATATAAACTATTTACAGCAGTTGTATATGCTATAGCTTTATTACCAATTAGATATTTAATAAATTCAAATATTCTTAAAGAAATCTCAAATAAAAATATGATAAGGACATTTATCATATCATCTTTAGTTATATTACCTACACATGCTATTAATTGGGGAATTCATTCCTCTAGACAGGTTTATGAAAGTGAAAGTGATTTTATTAAGTTTGAAAGTACAGAGTGTTATGCTGGATGTAGATTTATAGGTAAGCTTGGAGGCTATATTGGAGTGCTCAATTATAAAAATGAAACAGTGATGTATAGAGCAGATACGATTGGAAAAATTACTTTTATGGTAAATAGAATTGAGTTTGATTAAACCAGATAAAACACAGTAAGTTGTTTATATGTTTAATTTTTTATTTTCAATTCCTGAAAATAAGATAATAATTCAGGATTGTCTGACTTTTCTAAAGCATACAAAACAGAAATTATTGCGAGATTATAAGATAAAGTAAGCTGTTGAATAAGTTCTTCTTCAGAAAATGATTCTTTTAGTTCATTTTCTGAAAACCTAGAATTTATTTGTTCAAAGCCTCCATGTGTATATCCATTCAACTTTTTAGAAAGAGTACCGCTTAAATTTGAATATAAATCAGTATTACTTTTAGTATTCAAACTCTGTAACATGTCATAAAGCCTTTTTTGACTTTATAATTAGTAAATTCATATAACTCTTTTCAGTAGCGCACTGATCAAAATAAAGAGATCTAATTAGTGCTTCATATTGGCATCTTAAAAGAGCAACAGCAGAAGCACTCATATTGTAATTGATTAAAGTGATTATCGAGCCAAAATGTTCTAGTGACAAATGAAGAAGGCCAAAAGATATTTTCGACCTTAAACCATCTGGAATAACAATTCCATTCATTCTAACGTCAATTTCTGTCATTAAGGTCTTTGATTTTTTTAGCAAAGAAATCATAAATAATTATCACTTATATAAATATAATTAAATCTACAGACAATACTAGAGGTAGTCTTTTTTTGTAATAATTCTAGGTATTGTTAAATCGTTTTCGAGCTATTTTTTTCTAAACTAGATTTCTCTCTTACAGTGAATACAAATGAAAATATTGCTGATCTTGTTATGCTTAACAACTGCTCTAAGTGACTTATAAACTCTTCTTCACTAATAAACCTGATATTTTTAATTAAACTATATGAGTTATATATATCATCTAAGCATGAAGAGCGATAAACTACTAAAAACTTGTGTTCTAAATCATTTCTCCATGATTTATAAAAAGATAGCTCGCCGTTTTTTTATCATTTAAATCTGTTGCAATACTATATAAAGACAATAACCCTGGAGATTTTATTTTATTAAATTTTTCTCTCCTGTTACCATTATCTAATTGCCAGAAGCTAGGAAAGTATACGAGACCATTAGGCGGGTGTATATCATATAAATCACATATAGCAGCCCCTATCCTATCTAATATCCCAAAACAAACTCTGAATGAAGTTCTTAGCTTTTCAACATCAATACCTAAAATCTCATTATTTAATAATTCAGAAAAGCAGGATTCATGCATTTCAGAATAATTAGATTCCTTCTCAATATATTCATAATACAATTTTCTTGAAAAAGAAAACTCAGATTTTAGCCTATTTAAAACCATCTCCATAGGCACAATAAAGTCTCCTTTCAAACCGGTCTTTGAAGGAATGGTTAAGTCGTCTCTGGCACTTGCTAAACAAGGGCAATATAATGAATGCTCAGACAAGGTTAAATTATTTTTCAAATAAAACCTTCTTGAATTAGATAAAGATTCAAACTCGTTTTTTGTTTTTATATGGTCACTATCATCAGGATCTATTTTTTACTTTTAAGTATGTCATTTAGCTTAGCGTCGTTGTACTTTAGTTTTAAATTTAATGACTCTATCAACGTTTGATAAAGTTGTCCTGAGTTTATTGCATTTTTATACCCCAGGCTTACTTGATGCATTAACTCTATAGTAAATGTATTAGATATTTGATTGAGAAGAATCAAAGAATCTGATCGACCAATCCAAGCGTTAGGGTGCTGACTATTTAATTTTATAGCTTTGTCATAGCAGGAAATTGCTTCCGTTACTCTAAATTGTTTGTCTAAACAAATTCCTAAATTAACTAAATACTCATAAGGTAATTTCTCTTCTTCTAATGATAAAACTATAGATTTCCAAAGTAGGTTTTTGATCTCGACGAGTTTTTCAATAGATGAAAATCTAATTCAAAAGAGTTTTTGTGTTAAGTAAGTTCGACTTACCATTACTTAAGTTATAATAATATGCGTGTTCATAAGAAATTTTTAAAATATCGTCCTTAAATTTATGAAGTAACCCTACTCCAAATATTGAAGATCTTTTCTTAAACTTTGAATTAAAAGACCCGATATCTATAAATAATGCTGCTATGTTATTTATTGAAGCATAAAAATATCATTTCTTTTATTGTTTTTTATTCGCTTATATATTCTATACGTAGATTTGAATGAAGATTCAATAAATCCTCTATCTATATCTTTACTTATAAAGTCAAATTCTTCATCAATGCTTAAATAACTTTCATCCATGTTTTTCACTATCAATGCCCGCTTGATTCTATACTTATTAATTTATCATTGTTTATAAGAATCCTAGTTTCATTTGAGAGTATTAAAGTTTTATTATTTAAGTGTCTTGTGACAACCATTCCTTTAATATTAATTAATTCATCCCCTTTCATAAAACTTACAGTTGATACTTTATTATTGGATATCACGTTATATGACTCGCCTTCATCTATACCTGAAATTAGAGAGACCACAGAAAAAAACATAACCAAGAAAAACAGCTCTATAAATAGCTTTAACTTGAGTCCTTCAATTTTAGTCAATGTAACTGTTATTGATGTAACTATAAAAACATAAAGTGATAATTGGATCAACAAAAACGATTTGTAGTGCACTAATGAACCCTTGTGTAGAAATATAGTATTTATTATAAGCCATTAAATTGGCTGGTATATCTAAACCAATGAAATATCCTTTTAAATAAGACCAGCCAATTATATAAAGCGATACGGAAACCAAGGCAGTAAATAAAACCATGATTTTAAGTAGTAATATAGAGTCTGATTTTGAATTCATTATTAAACAACCGTAAAATATGATGATTAATGATATATTTGCTGTTAATAAAAGCTAAATTACTAATTAATACCCAGTCGATATATATCTTGCATACGCCTTACATGCTTTAGCCATTTCAGTTTTAGATGTATCTGTTCGAAACTGATTATGTGCAACTTTCCATTCCTCACAGGCTTTTCGTAGCTTATGTGCTGTTGATGTTTTCTTTCGCTCACTTTCTAAACGTATCTGCTGCTGACGCTGTTTTTCTGTCTGTTCAGCTATAGCTGCATTTCTTTCTTGCTTCAGTTGATTTAAAGCCTGTGAGGCCTGATACGCCATATACTGACTGGTAGCGTAGTTTGAGAGCAGATTGCCAGCGGCAACGCCTAAGGTGATTATGAAAAATAAAGTCAGGTATTTAGTCACAATGAAAGTCCTTATTTATCGTGCTGCTTAACACGTATTTTCCTTATAAATAATTCTTCACCTTTATTTACATTAATCTTTACTATATGCGGGCTGTTTTAAATGGTATCCCAAGTTATTACGACACTAAATTTTCATTTGAGCCTGATTTTACCGCTGAGAATATTGTTTCAAATACCTTGTCTATAATCGGATCAAGCTCTGAAAATGACTCTTTATATGAATCTTGGCTAGTATTTTTTATTAGCTTTTTACATTTTCGATAAGTAAAGTAACCACAGTTTTTGGATAATAATATGACATCATCGTCAAGTTTTTAGATAGAGATGAAAGAAAATCGATATACTGTGATTTTGATAAGTCTTCCACAAGCGAGCCTACCCACTCGGGTGATTCATTATCTAATACTGTAGAAGGGATTTCATCAGTATAGCGTTTACTGACTTGTGCAATCATTTCTAATTTTTCTTGGCCACGTAAATAGAATGCGAGTACAGGGTTATCTGTACTAAGCTCCGATAACGCTTCTTCAAATGAAGGAACTAATTTTGAATCAATATCAATACTATTGGCTTCATAAAGGTTATCTAAGTGACCTTTAATGATTGGAGATATCATCGTAGCAATCATTTGTTTATCAAAAGGCTTGTATTTTTTTCAATTCTTTCAAATGTATGGTCTAAATAGTCTTCAAGTATCTGATCTGTGTTAACAATTGAGTTGCTGATTGCATGTCTCATCTCTAAAAGAAGATATAATACTTTTCTAGCACTTCTTTTACTTTGAGATCTGTTTTTAGAAAGTAACCAGCACCAGCTAATATTGATGAAAAGCAAATGCCACCAAGTGCAATAAAAGCGGCTATGATTTTTGCGTCCATTCCCCAAATCATAATTACAACTCCTTTTGTTTATTCTTTACTTTTCGTCTTCAGTAGTGATGTTACTGAGTTAATAATTGTATTTGTAGTTTCGGTGTTGGATTTGGCTCTCTCTAATTCTACAGTTGTCTGTCCTTTTCAAGAACAAAATTTCTTTCAGTTTTCAATAGGCTTTCTACTGACTTATTAATAGAGGCCAGGTTTTTAGTCAAGTAAGAAGTTTCCAAAGCTATTAACTTGGATTCGAGATTAGTTAGTTCATTTTGAAAATACTTTATTTCTGACAATCCATCTTTATAAAGTCTAAGGAAAAAGTATGCAAAAATTTCAAGAAAAATAACTAATAGGATTCTTGGTAGTAATGGTAAAAATAAATTTCTTAAGAACTTGTTATTTGACTCATTGTTTTCTGAGGCTAGTTCTTTTAAAAGTGTAGATGTATCAATAATATCTACAGTATCCCATAACAAATATAGTCCGCCAGCAGTAATTGACATTCCTATCATCAAGTTAATATTAGACCTAAGCCTTAAATCTGAAATTTCTCTGTATATTCGGTTTTTTATTCCTAGAATTGATGATCTTAATTTTTCTTGTTCAGTATTTTTGTTAATTCATCTTTAAATGCTTTAGATTCATTGGTGAAAATGTTTTTGATTGCATCAATTGTAGCATTGTCTACAATCCTTGATAAAATATCTTCCTTTTCTTGCGGGGTGATATTGCTAGTGTTTTTAGTTTTATTATTTCTGAGTTAAGGTTTTCAATTTTTATTTTTAAGGAAGAGGTATCATAGTCTTTTGATGAGGTGTTTGTTTTAGATTTTGAAAAAGTGCAGTTGCAACTTTTGCGGGATTGCCTGATTGTAAATAGTTTAAAAATAGTAAAATAATAGATAGGAATGTGAATATGAAAAATAAAACCTTAGAATATCCCATCAATAACTCAAACTGTGGATCATTTAACCCAGAATTGATCCATGCTTTATAGAAAACCTTATCTGAAAATACTAAGTCATTTAGAAGAAATAAAAACAAACTGATTGTTATTGAAAGTACAGTAGCATTTCTCATTATGCTATTTCGAATAGAGTTAGACACGTGCATATCCATTATTTGTAAAAGTCATATTTTGTCGTAACAGGCAGTGAGCCATTTAACACATTTTTTGGTATAAAACAGTATCATCTTGGTATCAGTTGCTAGATTTGCCAGGGAAAGGCTATGACTATCAAAAGAAAGGTTCTGCCTGGTTCGTGGATGTGCGGCCAGAGGGCAGAGCAGGGAAGCGTGTTACCCGTAAATTCACTACAAAGGCTGAAGCTGTTCGGTTTGAGTCTTTTGTCATTTCACAGGCTGCTGCGAATAAAGCCTGGAATCCTTCCCAGCAAGATAAACGTCGTTTATCTGAGCTGATTGAGCTGTGGAATGAAGGGCATGCTAAAACGCTGTCTAGCGGGGCTGTTCGTTATGCTCTGCTGGTCAGGTGGTGTAAGGATCTGAATGACCCTGTGGCGGCTTCTGTGCGGCCTGAGCATTTAATTCGTTGGCGGTCTGAGCGATTGGCCGTGTTAAAGGCAACGACGGTTAACATCGAGCTGCAGGCGGTTAAGAGTTTGTTTAACTGGTTACAGAAGGCTCAGCTGGTTGAGTTTCCTAATCCTGCTGCACATATTCAGGCGATTAAGGTTGCTGAAGTAGAGCGGCCGTTTTTGTCTCAGGCTGAAGTGGCGCATTTTTATTCGCAACTCTCTTCGGCTCCAGGGAGGACATCGCAGTTATCGCGCAGACATGTTTGGAAACAGGGGCACGCTGGAGTGAGGTGGAAAAGATCCAGTGGGAGCATGTCCGTGAGGATCGTCTGATTTTTACGAATACCAAGAGTAAGAAGACGCGTACAGTGCCGATCCGGCCTGAGTTGTATGTGTTGCTTTGTGGTTGTGGTAACCGTTCTGCGAAGCGTTTATTCGGGAGCAGGGCAGAAACTGCCCGAAAGTGGCTAAACCGCTTATGGGACTTACCAGACGGTATTTCGACGCACATTCTTCGCCATACCTTCGCTAGTCACTTTGTGATGGCAGGGGGCAATATTCTGACGCTGCAGCGAATTCTCGGGCATAGCAAGATTGATATGACTATGCGGTATGCTCACCTGGCGCCATCTCACTTACAGGAGGTGCTTTCCCTTAACCCAGGTGTGCTACTTGAGAAAAAGTGGAGAGTTTGTGGAAAGTGATTTTGTGAGGGATCAAATTTGATATTGGATTCAGGGGCTTAGATTTTTCGTGGAACTTTAGTGACATTTCTATGAATGGTCATGCACAAAGAGAGATTTCAGGCAGGTGTTTCGCAACGAGTAAGGGGAGCTTGTCTGTACTTGCTGCATGACAGCCCCTAAAATGCCATTTTTTCAACAGGCAGTCGGTTATGCGTAAGTTTTTATTGATGGGCACAGAGGGATGTCATCTGTGTGATGATGCTGCAGCAATTGTAGTGGCAACGCTTGATCCTGCATTGCACGAAGCAGAGCTGGTGGATATTGCTTTTGAAGATGAGTATATGACCCGCTATGCCGTGCGTATTCCGGTTCTGCTTGATGAAGCCAGTGGTAAAGAGCTGGACTGGCCTTTCGACCAGCCCGCTTTACAGGACTTCCTGCATGGGCTGGAGATCTGTGAGCAGGGAGTTAAACCCGGTTCTGCAGGTTAAAAATGTAAGGCTGGTTGCGCGGCTCTCCCGGGCGACCTGCTCAGCGGTTTTGCCGACCAGTTCAGCGACAACCTGCAGGATATGTGGCAGGTTCAGCGGGGTGTTGCGCCGGCTTTTGGGTTTTGGGCGAATGTCTCTTGGTAACAGGTATGGCGCATCTGTTTCCAGCATCAGGCGGTCTGCAGGAATGTCTTTCAGCAGAGGGTGCAGATGACTGCCGCGGCGCTCGTCGCAGATCCATCCCGTAATTCCAATATACAGATCCAGATCCAGATAGTTGTACAGTTCTTCCCGGGTACCGGTAAAGCAGTGGGCAACCCCGCCACTGATGTGCTCACGGAAGGCGGAGAGCATTTCAAGCTGTTTCTGATGAGCATCCCGTTCGTGTAAAAACAAGGGAAGGCCTGTTTCTGCTGCCAGTTCCAGTTGTTGTTCAAACGCGTATATCTGTGCTTCCGGTGGTGAGAAGTTACGGTTGAAATCCAGGCCTGTCTCGCCAACAGCGACTACCTTGTCTTCCTTCAAAAGCTGGCGTAATTGCTCTGTTGTGTCGGCGCTGTATTCACTGGCTGAATGAGGGTGTACACCGGCAGTAGTGAACAGCGGCACACTACTCTGCTGACACATCTCCAGGCACTGATGGTTCTCAGGCATGTTAGTGCCGGTAAGAATCAGGGGAGACGCCAGCGAGTGCTGCCTGCTCAGCCACTTCGTGCCAGTCTTTGCTAAAGCTGGAATCACTGAGGTTAACACCTATATCGATCAGCACCTGATCGGCATTCTGTGGGGTAAATGTTCGCATCAGCTGAAAATCTTAATAAGCACTCAGTTGCTGTTTAATCTGCTTGCGCAGGGTTTTGCTTTGCTTTGCACCGACGGCATCCTGAAGAGCCAGCTCAAAAGCCGGTTGTTCTAAGGAGTGCTTTGATTCGCCGGCAATGCTGGCATAGATAGCGTGATAAGCAATGACGTTGCGGACATACTTATTGGTTTCCCTGAAAGGGATTGTTTCTACCCAGATGTCCATCGGCAGATGTCCGCGTGCCTTCAGCCACTGATCAACCCGGTGTGGACCGGCATTGTAGGCAGCTGTTGCCAGTATCTGGTTGCCCTTAAAGCGTTTCTGCATCTGTGCCAGGTAAGCACTGCCAAGGTTAATGTTGATTACCGGTCGGTTCAGGTCAGCGACGCCTTTGTATTTGACGTCAAACCTTTTGGCAGTTTGCTTAGCGGTTTTAGGCATCAGTTGCATCAGACCACGGGCGCCGGCGCTGGAGCGTACGGTGACCTGATAGGCACTTTCCTGACGGGCGACAGCCCGTGCCCAGTTGGTATCAATTTCCAGTTCGGCAGCCATTTTGTCGAAGATCTTGGTATAAGGGGCCGGAAAACGAATGTCGATCGCATCCCATACCCGGGCTTTTGCTGCACCGCGGATAGCCTGGTCATGCCAGCCCCACTGGTGCGCCAGAGTGGCTGCGGTATAGTAAGTGTCTGAGTCAGCATTTTGAGTGATGCGATTCCACTCTCGCCGGGCCAGATAATGTTCGTTTTGTTTATAGAGCTCAAACATGCGCTTAAAGGCAGGCGTTTCCGCCAGTTTATTCAGCTCCGTGCCGGCAGGTTTTGTCTCTGTCGGGTTGAGGCTGAAAGGACGGTTCAGAATATCCGCCGCCAGTAAACCGTAGTAACTGCGTTCTTTACTGAGGGATACAAATGCCTGTGAGGCCGCAGGTGTCAAACCCTGAGTGTGGCTCGCGGCAAGGGTGCGCCAGTACACCCATCGTTCATTGTTTTGGATATCTTCAGGAAGATTAGTGATCAGGCGGTGTACTTCCTGCCAGTCTTCTTTTACCAGTGCCGTACGAAACAGACGGTTCTGAATAGTTTCGTCCAGGTTGTTTCCTAGCTGTTCTATCAGCTTCAGTGCGCCTTTAGGGGCCTTACTTTCCAACCGTGAAGCCAGTCTGCGATTCAGTGATTCTTTTCGCTTAGGGGCGAGTTCCAGGGTGTCACGAACTTTCAGCCAGGTTTTGGCTGCAGCAGCGGGGTCGTTAAGGCTGAGACGGGTCAGGCCGTAGAGGTACGTTTCACGGTTGGCCAACGTATCGCCTTTCAGGGCGTTCTTTTTGTCAGCAGTTCAGGGTTCGCCTGAATTTTATAAAAACGATCGATGACAGCTTTATCCTGTTTGTCTGTGATAAAGCGGCGTAAATACTTAGCCAGTGACATTTGTTTGGCTGCAACGCTCTTCCAGAAACGGGAGGTAGCCAGTGCGGAAGACGGGCCGCCTTTGGTTTTCTGCCAGTGTTCGAAACTGCTGTCACAGGCATCAGGACGGGAGTGGCCTATATTCCAGAAGGCTTCTATGCCAGCAATGGCTTTATCTTTATGCCCCGTCTCCATCAGTGCATGGCGGCGATAGCATTCATATTTTTCACTGCCGTTTATGCCTGACTTGGCCAGTGCCGGTAGGTAGGCTTTCCAGCGTTTCTGGCGAATCAGTTGATTTAGCCAACGTTGCTGAAGTTGTGTGGTGACGGGAACATCCGGGTATTGTTTGCCAAATGCAGTAATCTGCTTCTGGGATACGCTGGCCAGTTGCTTACTGAGCTGGGCTGCTTCGACGTAGGGGAGCAGGGGATAGTCAGCGAGTTTTGCCTTGATTGAGTCAAGTTTGCCAAACTCAGATGCTTTTATGGATTGCTTGGCGTCTTTATAAAGTTGCCGTTGCTGGTCAAGGGTTGTGGCGGAGAGTTGGCTACAAAACAGGCCTAAACTCAGACCAATGACGCTGAAAAATTATTACGATAAAACATTTGCCTGGCCAGCATGGTTAACAATCCTTGCCGATAAAATAACGATGTACCGAGTGTCTACGAAGCCCCTGTAAGATGCAAGCGACGTGTTATAGCAACACTGGATGTCCTTTTCTCTGAGGCCGGTAATATAGCAGTTTATGAGCGCGCTGCAGGGGTGTTTAATTTATTTTTCAGTAGAATAGGCGCCTGATTTTATACAGGTGGACGATTGATGGCGTTAATCAGACTAGAAAAAGTTTCCGTTGCCTTTGGTGATAAACATTTACTTGATCAGGTGGATTTCCAGCTGGAAAAGGCGAGCGGGTTGCACTGGTCGGGCTGAACGGTGCCGGTAAGTCAACCTTACTGAAAGTTATCGCCCGTCATCAGGCGACCGATGACGGTGAGCTGTGGCGGGACGGTGGTGCGGTTATTGCCGAATTACCTCAAGCCTTGCCTGCGGCAGATGAACGAAAAGTCCGTGACGTGATCGCTGAAGGTCTGGGCGATGCTTATCAGTTGGTATTGCGTTACCACGAGTTGGCGGGCCAGTTTGATGATGTAGCAATGAATGAAATGACCCGCCTGCAGCATCAGATTGAAGAAGTGGATGGCTGGCAGCTGGAGTTACGTATTGAGCAGATTCTGGAACGACTGGGGTTGGATGGCGATGTACTGATGTCTTCCCTCTCCGGAGGTTGGCGCCGCCGGGCCGCGCTGGGTGCCGCACTGGTTCAGTCGCCGGATGTACTGTTGCTGGATGAGCCTACCAACCACCTGGACATTGAAACCATTGAGTGGCTTGAGAAACAGTTGCTTGAGTTTAAAGGCGGTGTGCTGTTTATCTCGCACGACCGTTCACTGGTCGAACGTCTGGCAACCCGGATTATTGAGCTGGACCGGGGCACCCTGACCTCTTTCCCGGGCAGTTATCAGACGTATCTGGATCAGAAAGAGAAGTTGCTGGAGGAAGAAGCCCGCAACAATGCACTGTTTGATAAAAACTGGCGGAAGAAGAAAAATGGATCCGGCAGGGAATTAAAGCGCGCCGTACCCGCAATGAAGGTCGGGTGCGGGCGTTGAAAGCATTACGGGTTGAGCGTTCTGAGCGGCGTAACCGACAGGGCAAAGCGAAGTTTAATCTGGAGCAGGCAGACCGTTCAGGTAAGCTGGTGGTTGAAGTTTCAGATGTGTGTCAGAGCTTTAAAGGCGCGCCGGTCATAAAAGATTTCTCGGTCCGGATGCAACGGGTGACCGTATTGGCCTGATCGGGCCGAACGGTGTAGGCAAGAGTACACTGCTCAAGATCCTGCTGGGCGAGTTAACACCGGACAGCGGTGAAGTGCGTCAGGGTTCAAATCTGGAAGTGGCTTACTTTGATCAGTTACGGGGTCAGCTGAAACCTGAACAGACAATCATTGATAATATTTCTGAAGGCCGGGAGAGCATTACCATCAATGGTAAATCCCGTCATATTATCAGTTATCTGGGTGACTTCCTGTTTACACCTGAGCGGGCCAGAACGCCGGTTAAAGCCCTTTCCGGGGAGAGTGTAACCGGGTAATGCTGGCGAAGCTGTTTTCTCAGCCAGCTAACCTTCTGGTGCTTGATGAGCCAACCAATGATCTGGACATTGAAACTCTGGAGTTGCTTGAAGAGATTCTGATGGAGTTCAGTGGTACTTTGTTGCTGGTCAGTCACGACCGTGCATTCCTGGATAACGTGGTTACTTCAACACTTGTCTTTGAAGGTAACGGGCATATTCAGGAATATGTGGGGATATCAGGACTGGTTACGGCAGCGGCCTGATCCTGCTAAACAGCAGCCAGCTCCACAGAAAAAGGTGGCAGAAGCACCAGCCGAAGTAGCTAAGCCGGCAGCAGAGAAACAGAAAAACTCAGCTATAAGCTGCAACGCGAGCTTGATCAGTTGCCTGAACAGCTTGAACAGGCTGAGGCAGAACTGGCCCGCTTGCACGAAGTGACCAGTGCGGGTGATTTTTATAGTGGTGACAGGGATGTGGTTGCCAAAACGCTGGAGGAGTTACAGCAGCAAGAAGCTGAAGTGGAGCGTTTGATGGAGCGTTGGGTAGAGCTTGAAGCAATGCAGGGCTGAATACAGCCCTGCTTTACAGTGCGTTATTCTTCCTCAGTCAGACGAATGGCCAGAACGTCGCAGTTAGCGCCGTGTAATACGCCGTTTGCGGTGGAACCCAGCAGTAGCGCAAGGCCCTGGCGGCCATGGCTGCCGACAACAATCAGGTCACAGTTTGTTTCTTCGGCTATACGGTGAATTTCACTCTCTGTATGGCCGCTGACGATGTGCTGGTGCTTGATGGGGTAGTCCAGAGCGGCGCTGAATTTGCGGATTTTTTCCTGAGCGTGTTCATCCAGTTGTTCCTGGATAGCGGTGAGGTCCATGGGGACATCGCCGCCATATGCAAAACTCAGGGGTTCTATCACATGGATCAGTGACAGATCGGATTGGCAGCTTTGCGCAATGATGCGCACTTTCTCCACCAGTTGGTGGGATGCTTCAGACAGGTCTACAGCAAGCAGAATATGGTTATAAATGCTCATATGTTTTGATTCCCTGTTGTTTCCTGTATCTCAGAATAGCATAAGAGAAATATTGTAAAACATGAGAGATGTCAAATATCTAGGCGTTTTTATCTCGCGATTTTAAGGAGAGTATAGGTAATGAAATGGGCGATTATTATCCTTGTCATGATGTCGCTGGTAGGCTCGATGATGTGGGTTTTGCCAAGTAAGCGGGAGCGCTTTCAGGCGCAGCTTCGGCAGTTGGCAATGCGAAAAGGTTTTAATGTTCAGCTGGCGCAGGTGAAACCACCGCGGGCCAGTGGTGAGATTGAGCAGGAAAGTTTTAATTCGCCGGTTTATCGTCTGCCACGCACAAATATTTCCCGTAAGGAACGGGAAGGCTTCATCCAGTGGCAGGTGTATAAACAAGTTGCGCTGGCCGCAGAAGGTTTACCTGAAGGTTGGTGCTGGGGGAAGGTGAACGTAAGCTCTCAGAGTCTCAGCTTGAGCAACTGTCGGTACTGATCAGTGATTTACCGGAAGGTGCTGTTGCGATTGAATCAGACCCTGTTCATCTGAGCGTATTCTGGGATGAACGTGGTGATCTGAATGATCTGGACCGGATTCAGGATGCGATGCAATCAGTTATTGAGGAAAAATTTTAATGTCAGATTCAGTGGAATTAAAACCGGGGAAATATCGTCACTATAAAGGTGCTGAGTATGAAGTAATCAGTGTCGCCCGGCATTCTGAAACAGAAGAATATCTGGTGGTTTATCGCCAGTGTTATGGTGATGAATTGTTATGGGTTCGTCCCTACGATATGTTTATTGAAACTGTAACCGTTGATGGCAAAACCGTACCGCGTTTTGCATTTGAAGGTTAACCGGATACTTCACTTGGGTTTTTAGTTGTTTCCGGTGGGTTGCGGGCCGCAGTGATAAGTTTGTCGAGCTTTTCCAGGCGGTCTTTTTCTTTTCTGCGGCACGCTGGTTTTGGTAATAATGGCTTTGGCATGTTTGAAGTGAGATAAGGCAATGAGGTGGTCTTCCTGCTCCAGATAGTCATTGCCCTGCTGGATGTGAGCATCCGCAAATACGCATACATGCAGCCAGTATAAGTCGTGCTGATAATGGCGAACCTGAGTAGGGGTCAGCATCCGCATTTTTGCCATTTCAACGAATATCTGTTCAGCGTGGCTGATGAACAGCTGGGCCCGTTTCAGGGCTTTGTCACTGCTGAAGTTCCCGGGCACAACCTGAGTATTATCATTGGTATCTTTAAGGTTGCTGATTTCCGCCAGCAGGTCAGAATCCGGTGCGAGTTGGGATATTTCTTCGATAAGGTGTGTGACGAATACGCTAAGCTTATCGATAATTTCTTTGCGGCAACTGGCTTCACGCAGTACGGTAATAGTGTTTAACGCCAGTTCAGATTTGCGGCGCAGCTCTCTCAGGCGCTTGATACGGGCTTCTTCTCGCTGTTCCCGGGATGCGATAAAGTGGTTGATACAAATGGCAATAAAACCAATTGTGGCAACGGTCAGTAAGATAATCAGGTTGTCTTGCAGCATATTCTCAGGTAGTTGTAATTATATGCGAATAAAGAGTGTCGCTATTGTACCTGCCAAATCATGATCTGGCATATACCCTGTTGAAATAGATTTTAATAATTGAACCTGTAATTTTAATCAGAAGCTTGACCCTTTAGGTTTGAGACATTATATATGCACGCTGATTTGAGTTGCTGATTATATCCTCTAAGGATTTTTGTATATGGGTAAGTCCCTCGTTATTGTGGAGTCTCCGGCGAAAGCCAAGACGATTAACAAATATTTAGGTAGCGATTTTGTCGTTAAATCCAGTGTGGGACACATACGTGATTTGCCCACCAGTGGTTCAGCGAGTGCGTCTAAATCTGATCCCAAAGAGCGCGCCAGGCAGGCCGCACTTACCCGTAAAATGTCACCTGAAGAAAAGGTGAAACATAAAGCTAAAAAGCAAAAACCCAACTGATTGCCCGTATGGGCGTGGACCCGGAAAAGGACTGGTTGGCGCAATATGAGATTCTGCCGGGTAAAGAAAAAGTTGTTGATGAACTGAAGCGCCTGGCGAAAAACGCTGACACTATCTATCTCGCGACCGATTTGGATAGAGAGGGTGAGGCTATTGCGTGGCACCTGCGTGAAGCGATTGGCGGGGAAGATGACCGTTACCGCCGGGTGGTATTTAACGAGATTACCAAGAAGTCTATTCAGGAAGCGTTTAAGCAACCAAGCGAACTGGATATGAGCCGTGTGAATGCTCAGCAGGCGCGGCGTTTTCTGGACCGTGTTGTGGGCTATATGGTTTCACCACTGCTGTGGGAAAAGGTTGCCCGTGGTCTGTCTGCCGGCCGTGTGCAATCTGTAGTTGTGCGCTTGGTCGTTGAGCGTGAACAGGAGATTCGCAGTTTCATTCCGGAAGAGTTCTGGGAAATGCATCTGGATGCCAGTTCCGGGGCGAAAGAAGCACTGCGTCTGCAGGTGAACAAATATCAGGATAAGGCTTACCGGCCGACCAGTGAAGCTGAGAGTGATCAGTATAAAGCGCTGATCAGCCAGTCGCCGTTAGAAGTTGCTCAGCGTCAGGACCGGCCGACCAGCAGTAAGCCTTCCGCACCGTTTATTACGTCAACATTGCAGCAGGCAGCAAGTACCCGGCTGAATTTTGGTGTTAAGAAGACCATGATGATGGCCCAGCGACTGTATGAAGCGGGTTACATTACCTATATGCGTACGGACTCGACCAATCTGAGTACTGAGGCTGTCGCTGCCTGCCGTGATTACATTCAGGATAATTACGGTGATAAGTATTTGCCTGAGGCGCCGAACCGCTACAGCAGCAAAGAAGGTGCACAGGAAGCACACGAGGCAATCCGTCCGTCGGATGTTACGGTTGAGGCAACGTCACTGAAAGGTATGGAGCGGGATGCAGAGCGTCTGTATGAGCTTATCCGTCGTCAGTTTATTGCCTGTCAGATGATGCCTGCTCTGTACACCAGTACACGTATTACCGTTAAGGCTGGAGAGTTCGAACTGTCCACTAAGGGGCGGATCCTGCGCTTTGATGGCTATACCCGGGTACTGGCCAAAGCGAAAGCGGATGATGATGTGATTTTGCCGGACGTGCAGCAGGGAGATACCCTGAAGCTGGAAAACATTGATCCCAAACAGCACTTCACCAAGCCTTCACCACGTTATACCGAAGCGTCTCTGGTTAAGGAGCTTGAAAAGCGCGGTATAGGCCGTCCGTCAACTTATGTGCCTATTATCTCGACGATTCAGGACCGTGGTTATGTTGAGTCGCAGAATCGCCGCTTCTATGCGCAGAAGATGGGTGACATTGTTACCGAGCGTCTGGTTGAGAACTTTACTGATCTGATGGATTACGGCTTTACGGCCCGTATGGAAGAAGCGCTGGATGATATCGCTAACGGCGAAGCAGACTGGAAAGTATTGCTGAATCAGTTCTACAACGGTTTCGTAAACCGTCTGGAAATTGCCCAGCAGCCTGAAGGTGGAATGCGGCCTAACTCGCCGACAGCAACCGATATTCCGTGTACCACCTGTGGCCGTGAAATGATGATCCGGACCGGTACAACAGGTGTCTTCCTGGGTTGTTCTGGCTATGCACTGCCCCTAAAGAACGCTGTAAATCGACCATGAACCTGATTCACGGCGATGAGGTGGTCAGTGTTGACGGCGATGATGAAGAAGAATCCCGAATTCTGATTAACAAGCACCGTTGCAAGATCTGTGATACTGCAATGGACAGCTACCTGATTGATGAGCAGCGTAAATTGCATATCTGCGGTAACAACCCGGATTGCAGTGGTTTTGAGGTAGAGCAGGGCAGCTACAAGATCAAAGGCTATGACGGTCCTGTAATTGACTGTGATAAATGTGGCGCAGAAATGCAGCTGAAAACCGGCCGGTTCGGTAAATTCTTTGGTTGTACGGCTGAGGGCTGTAAAAATACCCGTAAGCTGCTCAAGAGTGGTGAAGCTGCGCCGCCGAAGATGGATCCGGTGCCTATGCCTGAGCTGGCCTGTGAGAAGGTTGAAGACACTTATGTGCTGCGTGATGGTGCATCAGGATTATTCCTGGCTGCCAGCCAGTTCCCGCGGAAACGGGAAACCCGTGCACCGAAGATCAGCGAATTACTGCCGCATCAGAGTGAAATTGATCCGAAATACAGTTTTTTGTTCAGTGCACCTGTTCAGGATGATGAAGGTAACCCGAGCATTGTCCGTTATAGCCGCAAAACCAAAGAACAGTACGTCATGACTGAGGTGGATGGTAAGGCGACAGGATGGCGGGCTTTTTATCAGGGTAACAGCTGGGTGGTTGAAGCTGCTAAGGCAAAACCAAAGGCTAAAGCGAAAGCTAAGAAGTAAACGTCTACACTTAGGGTTGATGGTCGCGGCTTTTGCTGTGGCTATTAACTTGAAGTGTATCCTTCCTGAGCAGGTATCTGTATGTCTCTGAGTGGTTTGAGTCTGACAAATCAGCGACTGTATTTTGCGAAGCTGCAGTTACAGCAGTATCAGGCACTGGCTGACAGTGAGTCAGAGCCGGCACAGCAAGCGCAGTATGAATCTGTTGTATTTCATCTGATGCAGGCTTACAGGTCATATTTGCTTGAACTCATTGAAATACAGAACATACCGTTACCGGCAGAAGCAGGTAATGCTGTGGCGTTGTTAGAAGGGTGTTCTGCTGATTTTGTTTCTCCGGAATTGCGTGAGCTGGCGATGCTGGAGAAAGACGCTGTTTCCTGGCTGGCGAATATGCTGCGGGCTTTTGCGCAGCTTTCTGCCCTGAACGAAAATAGTCATGAGTCCGGTGTTGTCCATCAATCTGAAATTAGTTTAACGATGGTAGCTGATGATGACCGGGTGACCCGTTTGAGAAACTGGCTGGATTCCCTATCTTCGGTTATCCAGCGGTTACGTGCCGTTTCTCAGGAATGGTAATTAGTTTTTAATTGTAGAGTTTTATAGATGGCTGAGTTGTTTCTGGAAATTGTTGAGCTCGAAAACGGTGAGATCGTGCTGCGTGAAATGGAATCTGACGATGTGCCGGTAATGCGTGTCAGTTTTTCTGATGACATGAAGAAGCGCCTGCAGGATCAGCATTTGGATGTTGCAAAGGTAATGCTGAGTGCCGGGATTCACATGGCAGCAGAAATGCAGAATAAGGCTGCGGAAGCTCAGGAGCTTCAAAACGCAGAAGATGAAAAGCCACCTGTATTACACTGAGCGGTAATGATTCATAAAAAGCGCCGGAGGGCGCTTTTTATGGTGGATAAAAATTGCTTTATGAGGCCATCCGGTCCCGGATAACAATGCCATGGCTGGCACCGTGTTCAGCTGCGTTTTCCAAACCGTTGAGTTGCTCATTGCTGAGCATTCCTGGCCAGGTGATGACTGCATGGCAGGTGCCTGCTTGCAGTGCCTGACATGCCAGGTCATAAGTGGTGTGGCTGGCATCGGGCTGTAACAGCATGATCTTATTCAGATCAATACCTGCGGCAGAAAGCAGTGCTTTGGGAGGCTGCTTGGAGGGGCAATCCAGGCAAACCAGCGATCATCGCGACTTAACTGAGCAAGCAAAGGCAGTAACATTGTTAACTGATCAAAGTCGTTATTATGCATAACAATTTCAGTGATCTTTCCGGCCAGGGCGGGCATTGGCTGTGCCGCCTGTTCGGTTAACATGCTGTCAGAAGGGCGAATCAGGGAATATTCGCATTCTGAGTGGATTGAGTTACCAGTTCTGCCTGCATCATGTCGTTATCCTCTTCTAATCACGCCTACGCCAAGGCCTTCAATAGATAATTCCTGTTCTTCCAGGTTGATCACAATCGGGTCAAATTCTTCGTTTTCAGCAATTAGGTAAACCAGATTGCCATCTTTCTTAAAGCGTTTAACGGTGACATCGTCTTCAATACGGGCGACAACAATTTCGCCGTTTTTGGCCTGTTTGCACTGATGTACGGCCAGCAGGTCACCGTCCATAATGCCGACGTCCTTCATACTGGTGCCCCGTACCCGGAGCAGGTAATCCGCCGGTGGGTGGAAGAAATCTGCGGCAATGGTGCAGCGGTCTTCAACGTGTTGCTGGGCCAGAATCGGGTTACCTGCGGCGACCTGTCCGACTACAGGCAGGCCTGCTTCTTCCTGTTCAAGATCGGGTATACGGATACCCCGTGATGTGCCGGGTATCATTTCGATTGCACCTTTACGTGCCAGCGCCTTGAGGTGTTCCTCTGCAGCATTGGCAGACTTGAAACCCAGTTCCCGGGCAATGTCTGCACGGGTTGGCGGATAGCCGGTGGTTGCAATGTAATGTTTTATACAATCAAGAACATCGGTTTGTCGTTGTGTCAGTTTCATGATGATCTCTGTGTTTTTATCCAGTATCTGTAACTATATACAGTATTTTGCTTTTGTAAACATTTTTATGTTTATATATCCAGTGTTATTGATAGAATGGCCGCCATTCATACAGACGGACTGATTGACGTGCTGACCGACGATCTCAAAAACAGATACAGACTGCTTACAGTAAGTTTTTAGCCAGCCGGGGTTAAAGGCCCGTGCCGGCCAGAAGCGGATGATTGCCGAGGTGGCAAAGGTCATTGGTAATATTCCTGTTGATGATAAGGCTCAGCGTCTCGGAGAGAATCATGTCTGTGTGGTCGAGGCCGGAACCGGTACAGGTAAAACTATTGGTTACTTGCTGGCAGCGATTCCAGTAGCGAAGGCTTTAAAAAGAAGATCATTCTGTCGACTGCAACAGTGGCGCTTCAGGAACAGCTGCTACATAAAGATTTGCCTGAAGTACTTGAGCATACTGAACTGCCGATGAGTTTTACCCTTGCCAAAGGGCGGGGGCGTTACCTGTGTATCAATAAAGTTGAGCAGCATCTGGATTCCAGTGCCTCAACCGGTCAGATAGCATTGTATGAAGATGAACAGGCTATGCGGCTGGATCCGGAAACGGAAACTTTACAAGCATTTGCTGAATGAGTATGCATCCGGTCGTTGGGACGGTGACCGGGATAATCTCACTGAAGAAATTGAAGATGCCCGCTGGGGGCCGTTAACCAGCGATCATTTGCAGTGTACTAACCGTCGCTGCACTAACTTCAGTGCCTGCAGTTTTTTAAAGCCCGGCGGGACCTGGATCAGGTTGAGTGTGTGATAGCCAATCACGATATCGTTCTGGCGGACTTGTCACTGGGGGCGGAGCTATCCTGCCTGATCCTGCTGAAGCTATATACATCTTCGATGAGGACACCATCTGGCCCCTAAGGCCAGTAATCACTTTGCGTTCAGTCTGCGGATCAAGTCATCGTCAAGGTGGCTGAATACGCTTCCCAAGCAGCATGCTCAGATGCTGGAGCAACTTGGCCATCCGGGCGTGATGTCGCAATATGTTGAGCAAACGTTACGTCCGGGTGAAGATTTAAAAATCCTGCTGGAGCAGATCCATGAGTTGGTGAAGCCACTTATGGTCAATGCTGAGAACGGTCGTTTACGTGACCGTTACAGGTTTGCCGGTGGCGAAGTCCCTGAAGAGCTAAGGCTGATGTTTAAGGATGCTGAGTATCTGGCTGCCCGACTGTTAACCCGCCATGAAATGTTACTGGATCTGTTTCGGGAAGCGCTTGATGGTGAAGTCGGCGACATTGATAAACAACTGGCTGAGCAGTGGTATCCGAGGCTTGGTCTTATGGTGTCGCGGTTTCAGTCCATCACCGGCTTATCGAAGAGCTTCTTCCGGGCTGATGATCTGAAAGAGAGCCCGACTGCCCGCTGGGTCAATCTGGTTGAGTCTGGTATCGGCCATGATTTTGAGTTTCACAGTGCCCCGGTGTCTGCAGCTCATATGTTACAGCAACATTTATGGCAGAACTGTTTTGCTGCCGTGGTTACATCCGCTACCCTGACTGCGCTGGGACGGTTCGATCGTGTGCTTGATGATCTGGGGCTGCCAGCGGATACACCGAGTCATAGCTTGCTGAGTCCGTTTGATCATTATAATGCTGCGGAGCTTTATATACCGGCGATGAATGCTGAAGCCAGTGATCCTGAAGCTCACACCCAGGCAGTCTGTGACTTCCTGAACAGTGAGCTGGACAGTAAAGCTGCTACTCTGGTGTTATTTACTTCCTGGCGGCAAATGCGCACAGTGCTTGCCTCGCTGGACGAAAAGCTCAACAATAGTGTGCTGTCACAGGGTGATTACAGTAAAAATGAAATACTGAAACGTCATCGTAGCCGTATTGATGACGGTGAAGGCAGTATTATTTTCGGCTTAGCGTCCTTTACAGAAGGGGTTGATCTCCCGGGGAAGTACCTGACGGAAGTTATTATCACTAAGTTACCGTTCAGTGTGCCGGATGACCCGGTTGATGCGACGATGGCCGAATGGATAGAAAATAAAGGCGGCAATGCCTTTATGGAATGGTCTGTACCGATGGCTTCTGTGCGTCTGACACAGGCAGCAGGTAGGTTATTACGGACTGAACAGGATACCGGCAGAATAGTTTTGCTGGACCGGCGTGTGATAAGCCGGCGCTATGGGCGGCAGTTATTAGATGCTTTGCCGCCTTTCCGACGTACCGTTGGCTAAGGCTGAAGGGTATCGTCTCTTAATGAGTTCCGGTTTTGTAAGGTATGCGCTTCTTAAGTGGAAAAGAGAAAGTGAAGAGTATGCAGCAAAGCGGACGGGATGATATGAGTATTTGAATATATAGGTATTAACTTGATAAAAATTTGTTTCGTAAGGTGAATAAGTCACCGGAGTCAGCTGAGGCACAGCCGCAGGCTGCAACAGTTAAGCCCCAGAAAAAGCGACAGAAGCTAAAGTAAAGTCTAAGCCAAAGGCAAAATCCAAGCCTCGCCAGCCAAAAGCAAAGCCTCAGCCTGTATGGTCTATGGATCAGTTTCAGGTAGAGCCTCAGGAAGGTAAGCAGCGTTTTCACGACTTTAATTTGCCTGATGATGTGATGCATGCCATTGCTGATCTTGAGTTTAAATACTGCTCTGCAATCCAGGCTGCAACCCTGAAACAGTCTCTGGCTGGCAAAGATATGATTGGTAAAGCGCAGACAGGAACGGGTAAAACTGCCGCTTTTCTGATCAGTATTATTACTGACCTGATTGACTTTCCCCTGGAGCATAAACGTGCCCGTGGGGTGCCGCGGGCGCTGATCATCGCGCCGACACGCGAATTAACGTTGCAGATTGCTTCAGATGCTGAGCAGTTAGCCAAGTACTGTGATCTGAGTGTTGTTTCACTGGTTGGCGGTATGGATTACGACAAGCAGCGTAAGCAACTGGCGGCCCGTCCGGTTGATATTCTGGTGGCAACGCCAGGTCGTCTGATTGATTTTGTGCGCAGTTCTGATGTGGATCTGGGCGATGTGGAAGTGATGGTTCTGGATGAAGCGGACCGGATGCTCAGCATGGGCTTTATACCCGATGTCCGGACAATCATTCGTCATACACCGCGTAAGGGTGACAGACAGACCCTGTTATACAGTGCAACCTTTACTGACGACATTATGAACCTTGCCAAGCAGTGGACAGTTGATGCTGAAGTGGTTGAAATTGAACCGGAAAAGAGAAGTACGGATTCTGTCACTCAGCAGGTTTACCTGGTATCCCGTCAGGAAAAATACACCCTGTTACGCAACTTTATGCGGGCCAATCAACTGGAACGGGTCATTGTTTTCGGTAACCGGCGTGATGAAACCCGCCGGCTGGCTGAACGCCTGCAGAAAGATGGTTTGTCGGCAGCCTTGCTCTCTGGCGAGATACCGCAGCAAAAACGTCTTAAAACCCTTGAGGCGTTCCGTAACGGTACGATTAATATTCTGGTGGCAACTGATGTTGCCGGCCGTGGGATCCATGTCGATGGCGTCAGCCACGTGATTAACTATGCATTACCTGAAGATCCGGATGACTATGTACACCGGATTGGCCGTACCGGCCGGGCAGGTTCTACAGGCACATCAATTAGCTTTGCCAGTGAAGATGATGCTTTCCTGATTCCTGATATTGAAGCGGAAGCCGGGGTGAAGATGGAATGTATCTATCCGGATCCTCATTTATTGCAATCGTTATAGGTCGCTAATGTCTGAAGACAAGCATAATACTGCAAGGATCAGCCAGTGGCTGGGCTATGCAGTCAGTATATTTTTGTTGTTATCGCTTTATTTGGTTACCAGCGTACGGGCGATCTTTCGCAGTTGCTCATCTTTTGGTGCTGGCAGTTATTGCTTTCGCGGTGGTAAAGCTGTTGTTTGCCGGAATTAACCGTTTACTGGATTCACTGGATAAGTCGTCAGATCCCTCGTCTGATCAGGACAGGTAGAGTATTTATGCAAAGTCAAAAAGCAGTTGCAGTATTAGGTGGTGGCAGTTTCGGTACGGTGATCGCTGATCTGGTTGCCAGCAAAGGGATACCTGTTAACCAGTGGATGCGCAGTGAGGAACGGGTTACTGAACTGAATCAGTGCCGCACAAACCAGCGGTATCTGCCGGGGTATGCCCTTGCGGAAGGTATTCGCGCCAGTTCTGATATTGAAGAGGTCCTGACAAACTCTGAGCTGGTTTTTGTATCCATTCCAAGCCAGTCATTCCGGAGTGTGGTTCGCCAGGCGAAGCCTTTTATCCAGTCACATCATCAGTTAGTCAGTACGACAAAAGGTATTGAGGCAGACCATTTCAGCCTGATGAGTCAGATTTTGTCAGAAGAGTTACCCGGACAGGCTATTGGCGTTCTCAGTGGTCCAAATTTGGCAAAAGAGGTTGTGCAGAAGCATCTGACAGCAACAGTCATCGCCAGTGATAACGATGCGCTGCGCCAGCATGTACAGGAAATTCTTCACTGTGCGCATTTCCGTGTGTATGCCAGTTCAGATACATACGGCGTTGAGCTGGGCGGTACGCTGAAGAATATCTATGCGATTGCCTCAGGGTTAAGTGCTGCAATGGGAATGGGTGAGAATACCAAGAGTATGCTGATGACCCGAAGCCTGGCAGAGATGAGTCGCTTTGCTGTACAGATGGGCGCCAACCCGATGACCTTTCTTGGTCTGGCAGGTGTAGGTGACCTGATCGTCACCTGCTCTTCATCTCTGAGCCGGAATTACCGTGTCGGTTATGCGCTGGGTGAAGGTCGTACATTAGCTGAAGCAGTCGCAGCACTCGGAGAAGTGGCAGAAGGCGTCAACACCCTGCGTTACGTTAAGGAAAAGAGTGATGAACTGGGTGTATATATGCCGTTAGTTCAGGGACTGTATGAAGTTGTGTTTAACGGCGCACCGATTGCTGAAGTTGCCCGCAGCATGATGCTCAGCACTCAGAGCAGCGACGTTGAGTTTGTCCTGCCACGGATGCCGTAATGCGTATTTATCTGTTACGCCATGGTGAGGCGGGTTATAACGCATCTTCGGATAAACTCCGGCCCCTGACTGAAAAAGGAAAGCATGACCTGGATACTATGTTGCGGGCATTCAGTGCAGAGCATCAGGTATCATGTATCTATCACAGCCCGTATTTACGTACCTGTCAGACTGCTGAACGGTTCAGTGCTGTTCAGGGAGGGCTGGAGCAGTCTACTGAAGATTTGCTTGTACCTGAGTCATCTCCTCAGAATGTGGTGGACTGGTTGGGTGAGATAGCTGTTGGTGCTGGTGCAGATGGTGTTGCGCTGGTGACTCACCAGCCGCTGATTGGCTATCTGACCTGTTTGCTGACTGAAGGACATACCCGTCGTCCTGAGCCTCTGTTACCAGGCCAGTTGGCTGAGCTTGAAACTGACTTCCCTGCGGCGGGGCTGGCCCGCCTGGTTAAAATCTGGCGCGCGGACTGATTTTTCACGGTGGTCCGGTTTTAGTGTTCGCCTGTAGCGCGGGGCGCGGATACCGACTGTGATGCGGCAAGTTGCGCTAAGAATTTATCAGCGTTTTTAATGGCTGCATTGTTGGGGTACATTGCCCTGACATGTGCCATTGTAGTTTCACTCTTCGCTTTATTCCCCATGATCTTATATGCCTGGCTCAGGTCAATAAAAGCTGAGGACTGGCCGCTTCTGTAGGAAGCTTTCTGCCCAGGTAATGAACTCCGGTAGAAAATCATAATTCTGGCTTTTGAGGCTGCGAAGCATGAGCGTACGCATCAGGTAAAGCTCTGCTGTTTCATTAAAGTAGGTATTTTCCAAAGCGGGCTGGAGTAAAGCTGGCTGCGACATGCGGGTGTTTAAGAAGTTAACGATAGCCGTGTTAGCTTTATTGGCCTGATACATGAATCCTGCTGTACTTATTACGATTAACAGGCTTACTACTTTTAAGCTTAAGGTCGCTGCCTGGCTGATACGTATGCTTTCTGCTTTGCGTGAGTGTTGCAGAATCAGGAAGAATAGCGTCAGAAACAGTATCCAGTGCAGGCTGGAAATATAAAACGGCAGCTCTACCATAGCGTGTAACCCTAAGGGAAAAGCAAGGCGAGATAGCTGATTCCCCGTCGCCAGCCGCAGCGGAAAGCGGCGATCAGGATAGTAGCCATGGCGATGAAAACACCGGTTAGCAACTAGGCCGCCCTCAGCGGCCCAGAAGAGGATTTCGTTATGGGGATGGCTGAGTCTGTCGGCCGGGAAAATAGCGTCAGGGTTTTCATTCAGAAACTCAATCTTGGCGTGTTGCCAGACCCCTGAAAGCTGCCGATGCCATGTCCTACCCAGGGGCTTTCCTTAACCACCTCATAGGTCGTTGCATAGATATTTTTCCGGTTGGAAGAGCCTTGTACCGCTACCACTTCACCGGTTAAATCTGACAGTTTATTGTAGGATCTTGTTATTCCTGCCTTTCCCAGATAGCTCGAAGTAATGATTACTATCAAAGCGATGATAAAGGTTTTCTGACGTTTTTAATCTGAGCGAAGCGGCCGCAAAAATAATTACTATACCGATAGTAGCGCTTAAGATACCGACTCTGGAGCCAGCGATTGCGATCATATAAGTACTGCTGAACAGGCATAAAAATAATACTATCTGGCCGGCTATATTCAGATTTTTAAAGCCTGGGCGGGTCAGGGCGTAAAGACAGATAAGCAACATGGTTGCCTGAAAGCTAGCCTGCAGATTAATCTGCTGAAAAATCCCGTAGCCTTGATGGCTTATATTTGGTGCCATAAAACTGACAATATTGCCTTGCCATATAAGCTGAACAGTACCGTAAACTGCCTGTATGAAGCCGGCTATTAGTAGCAGATACAGGAGTTTATCCAGGTCTTTGTTTTTCCAGTGAAACTGAAATAGTGTAAAAGGAAGGCTACGCCGGCGATGATATATAACTGTCTGAAAAGCCACTCAACGGGAGTGAGAGTATCGGCAATGTATCCACTGATAATCACGCATAGCGGAAATGCCAGTAGTCCGGGCCAGTAATGGCTGTATATAAAAATCCTGTTTCTGAGGGCTAAGAAAATCCCCAGGCTGATTGTCAGGGCAGTGCCCGTCCAGATAGCTGCGTTATAAGGAAGAAACAGGCCTTCACCGCCGATGTTTGGCTGGAAATACAGTCCGCAGATCAGGAAAATAAATCCAAGTAATAGCAGGCCGGTTTTAGGTGCAGATAAATGGGGGCTGAGTTGCATAGTGGCAAAGGCCTGTTATAGATGCTTGTTGTTTACTGTTAGCGTCCAATGTTAACTGAGCCTGTTGGTTTAAGATATTCATTTAACAGAAAAATAATGTCTATGGTCGGAAAGGAATTAGGTTTTAAGGAGCGTCATTTTGAGATAGACGGTCGTTCATTTGCTGCCCGTCAGTGGGGAAAGAGGGGGCGCCTCTGCTGATAGCATTACATGGCTGGCTCGATAACAGTGCCAGTTTTAATGCACTGGCATCTCTGCTGGATGACTATTGTGTGGTAGCTCTGGATTTTGCAGGTCACGGGTTGTCTGATTTTCGTCCTCAGGGAATGGCTTATTATGTGTGGGATAACGTATCCGATGTGCTGGCGGTTGCTGAGCAACTTCAGGCCGAGAAGTTCAGCATATTGGGGCATTCTATGGGAGCAGGAGTGGCTGCTTTGCTTGCGGCATGCTATCCGGAAAAGGTTGAACGGTTGTTGCTGATAGAGGGAATTGGTCCGGTTGTAACTGAAGCGGAGGCTGCTCCTGGTCAGCTCTACCGTGCCCTGCAAAAGCGTGCGCGGGTCCGCAGCCGGGATGTGAATACGTTTGCCAGCCATCAAGAAGCGGTACTGGCACGCTGTAATGGCCGGTGGCCTGTTTCTGTTGAGGCTGCAGGCTGGCTGGCTGAGCGGGGTGTGAGCAGTCGTCTCGCAGGTAATGGTGAGGATGAGTATTTCTGGCATCATGATCCCTGGCTGGTGTTGCCATCACCGGTCCGGCTGACTGAAGAGCAGGTGCAACACTTTCTCCGAAAGATTACAGCGCCTGTGACGCTGGTTCTGGGGAGCAGGGCATTAAACAATGTTCTGATCGGATTGCCTGTCTGACGGCGTGTGAGGTGTTTCTGTTTGAAGGAGGCCATCACTTGCATATGGATCCTGAGATGGCAAAAAAATCGCGAATTGTTTTACTGAATGTGAGAATAGCCTTCAGTAAACCTGAAAATGATTCATACTGTAGTAGATGAAAACAGCAGGAGGCGAGTATTCAGTTATGATCCTAATGAGTATGTACCGTATTAAGCGAGTGTTATCCGGCCTGATGATGCTTGTTGCAGGCTCAGCTTTTGCTGAAAGTGATTTACGGGGCAGCAGTGATTACGATGGCCTGAAGCGCTATCCCTTATCCTGGATTGTTGAATATCAGTCTGAAACGTCCCCTGATTACCTGTTGGCACTGGGTAAAATGAAGAAGAAGTCAGGGGTGATTGCGCCTGAAGCCTCACGCCGGTTATCCGGTCAGTTACGCCAGATTACCTACCGGATTCCGGAAGGGCATTCCGCTGCTGAAGCGTTTGATTTCATTGTTGGGCAGTTGCAGCAACAAAAGGCTGAAGAGCTGTTTCGCTGTAAAAGCAGACAGTGTGGCAACAGTCATCAGTGGGCGAATCAGGTCTTTGGTGTTTCCCGGTTGTATGGGGTAGACCGGACGCAAAGTTATCTCGCAGCTAAGCTGGGTGGAGATTATATTGCTGTTTATTCGGTTAAGAGGGGTAATAAACGGGTGTATCTCCAGCTGGATATTCTCAGTGATAAACCTCCGGTAGCCGTCGAAGAGCCTGCTATTTCAGAAGGTGCTGAATCGGTTGCTGAATTACCGGGCTGGCAGGAGAATTTCACTTCACGTGGCGCCTGGTTGCCGGTTGATTTTTGGCTGTTACTTCGGGAGATGAGGAGGTTACTGCCTCTGTTCGTCTGATTCTGAATGAGATTCAGTCGGATTCCCGAACATTGGTTGTGCTTGGTTACAGTGATCTTGCAGAGGGGCTTTAGAGCGGTCTGCTGAATATGTGGCCCGTGTTGAGAAAGTATTGCTTGAGAACGGTGTGGCACCTGAGCGACTCAGTCTAATTGCTTCAGGCAATCTGTCTGCGGTTAAACCACCGGAACAGCAGGGCGCTGTCTGGTTGCAGCTGATGGAGTAACAGCTAACTGTTATAAACAGACATAAAAAGGCAGCCTGGGCTGCCTTTTTGTTAGTCATCTGAATGCTTAACGGATCAGAGACAGGAATTCGCTGCGGGTAGCCTGATTCGAACGGAAAAGACCCAGCATCATAGATGTTTTCATGCTGCTGTTTTGTTTCTCAACACCGCGCATCATCATGCACATATGCTTGGCTTCAATGACAACACCCACGCCTTCGGCGCCAGTTGCTTCCATGATGGCATCAGCAATCTGCTTGGTCATGTTTTCCTGAATTTGCAGGCGGCGGGCAAACATATCAACGATGCGCGCAACTTTTGACAGACCGATTACTTTGCCGTTTGGAATGTAGGCAACATGGCATTTGCCGATGAACGGCAGCATATGGTGTTCGCACATCGAATACAGTTCGATATCCTGTACGATAACCATCTCGCTGTTTTCCGTAGGAAAGAGTGCACCGTTGATAACTTCATCAAGGTTTTGCTGGTAACCACGGGTTAAAAGCGCATCGCTTTCGCGGCACGTTTTGGCGTATCTACAAGGCCTTCACGGGTGATATCTTCACCTAAGCTCTCGATGATGCTTGCAAATTCTTTTTCCATTACAGTCTGGATCCTGCTTATCTGGCTAAGTTTACGGACCTTGCAGCCCATAAAAGATCTTAAAAGGCCGCTAAGGTACGTGATCTGGCGTTTAAGGTAAAGTGAAATTCATGCTTTTGTCTGACCCTTGTCGCGCTGGCAGCAATAAAGGTCCTGCGGCAGACAATATTCAGCATCATTACCGCTTGTTGGCATTACGTAACAAAACATAGAGTGCGCCGGTACCGCCGTCTTTTGGCTGGGCTGAGCAAAACGCGGTGACCTGATGCATCTGTTTAAGCCAGTCGTTGACGTATGACTTGACCAGTGGCTGCTGACCTTCGCCGCTGTACGCTTTACCGTGTATAACAATGACACAGCGGCACTGGTTCTGACTGGCATCACGGATGAAGCGGCTGAGTTCGTCACGGGCCTCATCCAGGCTGAAACCATGTAAGTCCAAACCTGCTTCCCAGGGGATATGGCCCTGTTTCAGGCGTTTCATCATTTTCAGCTGAATGCCTGGAGTGGCAAAAATCAGTTCTTCTTCACTTTCAACCAGTTGCACAATTTCACTGGAAAGGCCATCCACCAGACTTTCAGTATCCTGGGATGCCATCCGGCGTTTGTACTGAGCGGTGGCATCATTAGCAGCACGCAGCTTCTTCGGAGTCGGTTTCAGATCGGCTTTGTCATGGCTGTGCCGGGTAATTCCTGCATGGCGCTGGCAAAATCGAAGTCGTCATTATCGTTGTCGGACATAGCGTTCAGAGGAGTTTTTCTTTAACATACAGGGCCGTTTTACCGGTAGCCTCCCGGGATTGTAAAGCCGGGATGTGGTGCCGGTTAAGGGCGTTTATTATTAACAAGAAGCCTGTCAGGATAGTTTTTAATCCTGCCGGGGCGATATTCAGCATAGCCTAAAACATTTTCTATGCGGCTATAAGCCTTGCTTCCTTATTTTACAGATTATCTTTCCGCTTATGTCGACTGATCAAGAACAACTGCTTTGCGAATTATCCACTATCCGTGATTACATCCGTTACAGCATGAGCCGTTTTTACACCTGTGAGCTGTATTATGGTCACGGTACAGACAATGCCTGGGATGAAGCGGTACAGCTGGTACTGGGGGCTGTGAATTTACCCTGGGATACGGATCCGCAGATTCTGGATGCGAAACTCACCCGTGATGAGAAACTCAAAGTGCTGGATTTTATTCGCCAGCGTGCTGAACAGCGCCGTCCGTTACCTTATATTATTGGTGAGGCGTGGTATGCAGGTTTGCCGTTCAATGTTGATGAGCGGGTACTGATCCCGCGGTCGCCGGTACAGCAACTGATTGCAGAAGCGTTCAGCCCATGGTTACCGGAAAAGCCGGTCGACCGGATTCTGGATCTGTGTACCGGCAGCGGTTGCATCGGTATTGTCTGTGCTCATATGTTTGAAGAAGCAGAAGTTGATCTGGCTGATATCTCAGCGGATGCCCTTGAAGTGGCACGTAAGAATATTCAGCGCCATGAAATGCAGGATCGGGTGACGGCGATCGAAAGTGATCTGTTCAGTCAGCTTAAAGGTAAACGTTACGATATAATTGTTTCCAATCCGCCATATGTCGATCTGGATGATTTAAACAGTATGCCGGCTGAGTATCAGCATGAGCCGGATCTGGCGCTGGGCTCCGGAGATGATGGTCTGGATATTACCCGCCGGATTCTGGCAGATGCTTCAGATTATCTGACTGATGACGGTTTGCTGGTCGTGGAAGTGGGGAACAGTGAAGTTCATCTTCAACAGGCATTTCCGCAGGTACCTTTTACCTGGGTAGAACTGCCGGAAGGCGGCAATGGCATATTCCTTCTCAGTGCGGCGGATTTGCAGCAGTACCGGGATGCCTTTAGCGGTTAATTTATTTTGGATAGCAGGTGCCGGTCTGTATTGAAGATGGGGAGCTGTTATTGTTGGTCAGAGTTTTGGGTTCGTGTTCATACAGGCCACAAACCTTAGTTTTCAGGAAGTCAGGATGTCAGGAAATACATACGGTAAGTTATTTACAGTTACCACCTTTGGTGAAAGTCATGGCCCTGCGCTGGGCTGCATCATTGATGGCTGCCCTCCGGGAATTGAATTGAGCGAAGCTGATCTGCAAAAGATCTGGATCGCCGTAAGCCAGGTACATCCCGGCATACTACTCAGCGTCGTGAAGCGGATGAAGTTAAAATTCTGTCTGGCGTGTTTGAAGGTAAAACCACCGGTACGGCGATTGGTCTGCTGATTGAAAATACCGATCAGCGCTCCAAGGACTATTCAAATATTGCTGAGACTTTCCGTCCGGCCCATGCTGATTATGTGTACAGCCATAAATATGGTTTCCGTGATTACCGCGGTGGCGGACGTTCTTCTGCCCGTGAGACTGCTATGCGGGTTGCCGCCGGTGCGGTAGCGAAAAAGTATCTGCAGACCAAGGGCATCGAGGTTCGCGGTTATCTTTCCCAGCTGGGGCCGATCAAAATTGATGCCTTCGACTGGGATCAGGTTGAGCAGAATCCGTTTTTCTGTCCGGATGCCGGTAAAGTATCTGAAATGGAAGATTACATGGATGCGCTGCGTAAAGAAGGTAACTCTATCGGCGCGAAAATCAGTGTAGTTGCCAGTGGCGCGCCTGTGGGCCTGGGTGAGCCAATCTTTGACCGTTTGGATGCTGATCTGGCGCATGCGCTGATGAGTATCAATGCGGTGAAAGGGGTTGAGATCGGCGACGGTTTTGCCTGTATCGAGCAGAAAGGTACCGAACACCGCGATGAGATGACTCCGGAAGGATTCTGTTCAAATCATGCCGGCGGTATTCTGGGCGGCATTTCAACGGGGCAGGATATCATTGCGCATATTGCACTGAAACCAACGTCCAGTCTGCGTTTGCCAGGGCAGAGTATCAATGCTTCAGGAGAAAGCATTGAGGTTGTCACCAAGGGGCGTCATGATCCCTGTGTTGGCATCCGGGCGACGCCTATCGCGGAAGCGATGATGGCAATTGTGCTGATGGATCAGTTCTTACGGAACCGCGGCCAGAATGCTGATGTGACCTGTGAAACACCGGTATTGCGCGACCTGTAAGTCTATGTAGCCGCAGCAGCAATTGCTGCGGCGCTGTTGGGAAAGTCTGAGGTGTTATGACACCAGCTACCTATACCCGCTTGTCGGGTTTTTATTTCTTTTACTTTTCACTTCTCGGTGCACTGGTTCCTTACTGGAGCCTGTATTTACAGTCATTTGATTTGGATGCTGCGTCCATTGGCATGTTGATGTCGATTCTGATGGCATCACGGATCATTGCGCCTAATATCTGGGGCTGGCTGGCGGATAAGACGGGACAGCGGCTGGCAATTGTCAGGGCAGGATCTCTGGTGACCTGTCTGATTTTCATTGCCATTTTCTGGCAGGACGATGTGCTGGGGATTGCGCTGGTGATGGCAGGTTTCAGCTTTTTCTGGAATGCGGTTTTACCACAGTTTGAAGTGCTTACCCTTGCACATCTGGGAGTCAGTCAGAGCAGTACAGCCGGATCCGGTTGTGGGGCTCTGTTGGCTTTGTGGTTGCGGTTGTAGCTATTGGCTGGTTACTGGACTGGTTTTCAGTGCGCTGGTTACCTCATCTTATGCTGGGGCTGATGGTGCTTATCTGGTTGTCTTCTCTGTGCGTCACGGATGCAAAAGCAGAGCATGATAAGAGTTCAGACGGCTTTCTGAAGCAGCTCTGGCGCCCTCAGGTGGTGGCTTTCTTTGCAATATGCTTGCTGATTCAACTCAGTCACGGACCTTATTACACCTTTTACTCAGTCTTAATGGACAGTCTGGGTTATAGCAGGGCACAAATCGGTTTACTGTGGGCAGTAGGGGTTATCGCTGAAGTGATTATTTTTATATACATGCACCGGCTGATCGGTCGTTATGGCTTGCGGGCGATTATGATTATCAGTTTGTTATTGTGTGTATTACGCTGGTTGCTGATCGGTTTTTACCGGATCATCTGCCAACGATGCTGTTCGCGCAGTGTCTGCATGCGGTCACCTTCGGAGCCTTACATGCGGTGGGTATTGCTTTAGTGCATCAGTATTTTACTCCGGCGAGCCACGGGCAGGGGCAGGCACTGTTCAGCAGCCTTGGCTTTGGGGTTGGCGGTGCGCTGGGAGCCTTTATCAGCGGTTTATTGTGGGAAAGTGTCGGGTCTGAAATGACCTTTATGCTGGCTGCTGGAAGTGTTGCGCTGGCGGTTGTGATGGCGTGGATCTGGATCCGTCCGGACCGTAAACCTGTCTGATATAACCTTTAGTGAATGAGTTTTTGTTCAGATGCACAATAATGTTGGACATGTATTCACAGGGTTGTTAGTTTGACTGTGAAGGGCAAATTGTTGAGGAGAGGCGATGAATTTCAAGATTGATGTCGAGATGACGCCGGAAGAGTTGCGTAAGGTGCTGGGTTTACCTGATGTAGCGGCTTTTCAGCAAGAAATGATGGATAAGATTCAGGAAAACATGGCCGCAGGTGCCGAAGGTTATGATCCCCTGACATTATTCCAGCCTTATATGACGAATAGTCTGGGATCGATGGATGCACTGCAAAAATGATGCTCAACATGATGACCAGCTATACCAATAATACGAATAAAACTGATTAATAGCTGTAAGTGGGCGACCCGTGTCCGTGTCGGAAAAGCAGCTGTTTTAAGAGAGAACTGTTTTGCGAATTCTAAGAAAGTACACTAACCGTCGTTTGTATGACACCTCACGCAGTTGTTATATCACGCTTGAGGATGTTAAGCAGTTGGTTCTGAATCAGGAGCCGTTTCAGGTTCAGGATTCCAAAACCGGCAATGATCTGACACGTAATATCCTGCTGCAGATTATCAGTGAGCAGGAAGCGATGGGGCACGGTACGCTACTGACCAATCAGGTACTGCAGCAACTGATCCGCTTCTATGGCGACAGCATGCAGGGCATGATGAGCCAGTATCTTGAGCAAAGCATCAGCAGCTTCATTGAGCATCAGGAGCGTATACGTGAACAGATGCAAAACATGATGGGCGCAGCAAATCCTCTGAATATGATGAACCGTTTTGCCGATCAGAATATGGCGATGTGGAACATGTTTAACCCGCAGGGTGAAAAACCGGCAGAGCCGGATGATGATAAAGATAAAGGCGGGCAGGATAAGTCTTAAAAACGGCGCTTAACAGCGCCGTTTTTGTTGTGGATGATCAGCCGGTTACTGCTTCTGATCGAACTGATTTGCCAACTCATTCAGACGTGCCGGATATTCCTTGCGGTTAACTTTATTCAGACGCATCTGATCCAGCTCTTGCTGCAGGAAGCTGTGTTTTTCCGCATTACCTTCCGCCAGGCCTTTCGCCAGATCGTTATCCATCCAGCGACAGATTTTTTGTACAGCACGTACTTAAAGACAATGGCAGCCAGTGTGGCAATGACAATGATTACAATGCTGGTTGTGTCCATGACTGTGTCCTGAATTAGCGTGACTTGCTGATATCAATATACAGGGTCAGTTGCTGGCCGGGTTTGATATATTTCTGGTTCTCCAGATTATTCCAGCGCTTAATGTCATTAATCGTCACGCTGAACTTGTTGGCTATTCCGTATAACGAATCGCCGTTTCGCACCTGATAACCGATTCTGCGGGTCAGTTGCTGATCCCGTTTACTCAGGGTTGTTGCACTCTTAGGCTGCTTCCAGATAACCAGCTGCTGACCAATCTGAAGTGGCGTTTTCGTGCTCATCTGGTTCCAGCCGGCAATCTGTTGCGGGCTGACGTTATAGGACCGTGCGATGGACCAGAGGCTGTCGCCGCTGTTCACCTTGTAATGGCGTTTTTCCCGATTGCTCTGGGCCAGCTGATTTTCTTTCCGGCTCAGGCGCTGCGAAGCACTCAGCGCGTATTGTCCGGAGTCTTGCTGGGCCGTTGGAATCAGCAGGGTTCTGCCGGCGCGGATATTATTGCTGGCCAGCTTATTGGTGCTGCGCAACACAGAGGTGGTGATGTTATGTCTGGCGGCAATAGTGCTCAGGAATCGCCCCGCTTGATGGTGTAGCGGCTCCAGCTGACCCGGCTTTCCGGTGGAATCTGTGCCAGTTGCTGACGGAACTGCTCAGCATTTTTACCGGAATCAGTAAGCGGTGCGGACCGGAAGGGTCGGTTGCCCAGCGATTGAATCCCGGGTTTAGCTGATACAGTTCCTGGGTGCTGATGTTGGCCATTTTGGCGGCCTGGGCCAGATCGATCTGGCTACCAATATCGATGATTTCAAAGTAGGGCTGGTTGTTCAGTGTCGGCAGTACCAGTTGGTGCTGCTCGGCATCACGGACCAATTTGGAAACTGCCAGTAACTTAGGCACATAGGCCATGGTTTCCCGCGGCAGTTTGAGAGACCAGTAATCCGTTGGCAGACCGGCTTCTCTGTTTTTACGCATTGCCTTGGATACTGTGCCGCCGCCGGCGTTGTATGCTGCCAGTGCTAACAGCCAGTCACCGTCGAAGCGCTTATTCAGCTGCTCGAGATAATTCAGCGCTTTTTCGGTAGAGGTAATGATGTCCCGGCGACCGTCATACCACCAGTTGGATTTGATGCCGAAATACTTGGCTGTGCTGGGAATAAACTGCCAGGGGCCCGACGCACGTCCGGAGGAGTAGGCAAACGGGTCATAGGCACTTTCCACCACCGGTAACAGGGCCAGTTCTGTTGGCAGGCCACGTTCTTTAATCCGGTTCAGAATGTAATGATAATAACGGCTGGAACGCTGGCCTACACGCTGCATGTACTGTGGGTGGCTGGCATACCATTTAAATTGGGTAGCAATTCGTGGCTGATCAGCATCCAGATCAAGCTGCATGCCTTCCCGGGTAAGGGTCCACAGATCTACGTTGCGGGGTGAATTCAGTACCGGTGTGACAGGTTGATTTGAGTCTGCAGAACCCGCAACTACCTGTTCAGTTTTACTGGCGGTAAGAGCTTCAGGGTCGTTGTCTTGAGGCTTAAGATTGCCAGTGTTTTGACAGCCGGCAAGTAAAATGGCCGTTGAAGTGACAGCGAGTAAGTAGCGACCCATGAAGAGATGCCTTAAGAGTAGTTAAAGGCAGCATTTTATGGAGCGCCGGCGAGCGGGTCAATAGCCCGCTTACCGGCTGACGCGTATTCGACTTTGGAACCAATATGTCAATAGGAATTAAGTGCTTAGCGTCATTTTTCAGAAGTTATTTTTCCATTCACGCAGGGCTGCAAAGACCTGGGTTTCAGAGCCACTTGCCTGTGGGTCATAGTCGATGGCGGCGGCAATCACGTCAGGCTGGTCCGTTCGCATATATGGGTTAACGCGTTTTTCCTGTTCGATTGTGCTTGGCAGTGTTTCTTTGTTTTCCTGACGAAGGGTACGGCATTTATCGATGCAGTTAAGGATATGCGTGTTGTTTGGCTCAACCGCCGCAGCAAACGCCAGATTGGCCATCGAGTATTCGTGCGTACAGTACACCAGAGTGCTGTCCGGAAGATCACGGAAGTAGTGCATGGCAGCCAGCATCTGTTCGGGGCTACCTTCAAATAACCGGCCGCAACCGGCGAGGAACAGGGTATCACCGCAGAAAAGCTGGGGGTTACACCGTCAATCAGGTAACTGATATGGTCAAGTGTGTGACCTGGCACGGCGTGGATCATAATCGGCAGGCCGAAGATTTCCAGAACGGAGTCGTTATTCAGCGGCTCGGTAATTCCTTCAAAGGGGATTCTTCAGGCCCGTATACGGGAATGTCCCGTTCAGCGGTAAGTGCTGCGACGCCTTCAGTATGATCGTGATGGTGGTGGGTAATGAGTATGCCGGCTAAATTCAGGTCATGCTCATTCAGAAAGGCTTCAACAGGTTCCGACTGGCCGGGATCAACCACGAAGACATTAGCTGTTTCAGGCGCGTGAATTGCCCAAATGTAGTTATCATCAAATGCAGAGATTGGTGTGACGTTGAGCATTATAAACCTCTTGGGCAGATCATAAGTATATTTCGATTGTAATAAGAATCATCGGCTTAGGCCAGATATCAGAACACGATGTCGCTATGAGTTAAACCCTTCCCTGAAACGGCTGTTTGGCAGAATTCTGCAGGTTGCTTCTTTAAGCCTGTTCAGAGTACTTAGAGTGGGACTTATCATCTTGATTTAAAATATTTTTAAGCATGTTTGGCGGTTCTTCTTAAAAACATTGAAGCCCGTATTCTCTGAGCTAGTCTGTAAATAGCACATAGTGTGAGGGAATATTGAAATGTGTAGGAATAATACGTCAGCTATTATTTTTTTACGGCTAGTTTGTCTGTTAGCAGCCAAATGCTGCAGGCATCTGAAGCACCGTACTTTACAGACAGATCTGTTTGGCGCTCTGCAGTTACTCCCTGAACTGACTCCCCGTGAAGCAGCAATTGCTGAACTGGGAAAACAGCTGTTTTTTGATCCCCGTCTCAGTGCCGATAATTCAATGTCCTGTGCTAGCTGTCATCAGCCGGATAAAGGTTGGTCTGATGGTGAAAAACACCACTTGACCGCTTTGGTGAGAGAATTGGAAGGGCCACGCCCGGGTTGCTGAATTTGCAGGAACATACGGTTTTTATGTGGGATGGAAGGGCTGCCAACCTGGTGGATCAGGCTGCATTGCCTATTACTTCTCCCCGCGAAATGAATATGGATCTTGATGAGTTGGTACTCAGGTTGCGGACAATCCCTGTATATAAGTCCGGTTTTTCTGAACTGTATAGCGACGGTGTGACGGCCCGGAATATCCAACATGCCATTGCCGGCTTCGAGAAAACACTGGTCAGTGGTGTCAGTGATTTTTCTGAATGGGTTGCCGGGAATGAACAGGCAATGACAGCGCAGCAAAAGCAGGGGTTTCAACTGTTTACAGATCCGCAGAAGGGGAACTGTATTGCGTGCCATCATCCACCGGGCTTTACCGATAACGGTTTTCATAATCTCGGCTTAGAAAATGTGCAGCAGGAGAATGCTGATCTGGGGCGCTATAACGTCCGCCCGGTTGCGGTGCTGAAAGGAGCCTTCAGAACACCGGGCCTGAAAGATATTGAACTGACAGCACCGTATTTCCATGACGGCTCGGCAGAGACTCTGGAATCGGTAATGGATTATTACATTGAAGGTGGCAGGCACCGTTCAGGTGTGTCACCGAGCTTTAAACCTTTAGATATTACTCAACAGGAAAAACAAGCACTGGTGGCGTTTCTGAAAGCGCTGACATCCAGGGATGCGGGGAGCTAAGCATGAAAATCAGTTTGATGCTTGTGGTGGTAATGGGGCTGGCAGGAGTAAACAGCTTTGCTCAGGAGTATGAGATCGGTCAGAAGAATAAGGAGTTTACTGTAAAAGAACTGACAGTAAGGGTTGGCGATAAGATGACCTTTACTAACCAGGATCCTTTTTCACAACATCTACAGCTTGTCGGAAAGTCAGTCTTTTGATTTGGGGTCTTACCCGAAAGGGAATCAGCGTTCGGTGGTTGCAGAGAAGCCCGGCACTCTGACAGTGGAATGTGCGATTCATCCTAATATGCAGATGACCATTCACGTTGAAGAGTGAAGGGCAGGAGACAGGGATGCTGAAAAATATACTGGATCGTCTGAATCAATATCTGTTGGCCGGGGTATGTCTGTGGCTGGCTTTTATAAGCAGTTCATTAAATGCTGCAGATGACCCTCGCCTGATGGGTGGGGCGGAGATCTTTGCTGAGCGTTGTGTGTTGTGTCATGGAAACCGGGGAATGGGGACGGGGTTTTAACACTGTTAATGGATAATTATCCGTCGGCGAATTTACTTAATCAGCGCTATGGCAGCCAGCAACAGGATATTGTCGAGAATATCCGTTTTGGTGGTGTACAGGAAAAATGAGCTTGTATTCTCCACCCTGGGAAAATGAACTGAGCAGGCAGGAAATCAGCGCTGTGGCATTGTTCGTTGGCCATCTTTATGAGCAGCCTGAATCAGCTGCGCAATTGCTGGATGGCGTTGCAGGTAAGTCAGCTAATGATGTTGCCCGGGGTAAATTCCTGTTTATGAGCCGTTGTGTGGTCTGTCATGGTGAAGGGGGCATGGCGATGGCAAGCTGGCTGGTAAGGTTATTAAAGATCCCCTTCCTTATGACCTGACACTGAGTGTCAGACCGCAACCGTATATCGAGCAGATTATCCGTCAAGGTGGAGCGGCGATGTCCCGGTCAGGCAATATGCCACCCTGGGAAGAGGAGTTCACACGTCAGGATATTGCGGCGCTGGCTGCTTATCTGATGACGCTGCGTAAAACCGGCGGTGAGCAGGCAGGTGATGTATGACAATCAATAAAGCCAGAGTTGATAAGGCGGTTATTCTGGGGTGTTACTCATTGGTGCGTTGTTGTCATATGGCTTGCAAAGCTTTATTTGGCAGTCCAACAGTAAAGAAGCGCGCTATGAGTTTGAATCTCAGACTTCAAATCTGACCCTGTTTATCATTGATGACTTTCAGAATCTGGTGGATGAGTTTGTTGTATTTTCAGGCGCTGCCAGAGAACTGGCGGTGAATGTTCCGCCTGGGCAGCTGGTCTATGTCCTGGAAAAATTGCTGCTGGAAAACTATAAACCGCTTTTCTTTACTCTGTATTCCCGTGTTGAAGCAGACGCGCCGTATGAAGCGGATGATAGCTGGCAACACCGGTATTATTTTGGCGATAAAATCGAGCCTCAATTACGACAAGCGGTTGAGCAATTCTCGGCTCAGCAAGACAGGCAGTTAAACAGTGTCTTTTTCAGCCTGCCATCCATCGGCCATGTGGTTTGCATGATGGATGGTGTGGGTGTTGGGGCGTCAGCTTCCGGTTATGTAACAGCGTGCTTTGATCTGGCGAGCTTTCTGGATCCTGTGTTACAGCGTTCCTCATATGACTGGCTGGATATTTATCTGTATTCCGGCGACATGGTGTCAGGCTACCGGCAGATTTATCAGTTTTCTGAATCTGGCCGTACCGCCACTAAAGATCCTTTAGCAGAGCAGCAGGGGCGTTCGATTTTTCTGCCCCGTGTCGTTGAGGCTGGCGGGCAACAGCTTTCAGTTTTATTTACCGCCAGGCCCCAGCCCCGTATGGGCATCTGGATGGACTATTTGCCGTTGCTATTCGGGGTGTTTCTGACCTTGCTGATTGTGATGTATCTGATCAGTGTTTCGCGGCGTAATGCTGAAGTCAGCCGGAAGGTGGAAATGAAAACCCGTGAACTAACTAAAGCCAAAGTTAAACTCGAAATAGAAGTCGAAAAAAGGGTTATCTCTATCAGAAAATCAAGGCGTCCGTAGATAATCTCGAGGCGGTAACCAATTCCGTGAACGGGGTGATCTGGGAAGCTAATCCGGACACCATGGAATATACCTATATCAGCAACCAGGTGACCCGGATTCTTGGTTATGAGCCGGAAGAGTATTTAAGTGGTCGCTTCAAGCTTGGGGGCAACAGGTACCGGAAGGGCAGAGGTCGGTCAGAGAAATGATGCAGGAGAAAATGCCCGGCGAAGCGAACTTTACGCTTGAGTATCAGGGGTACCGTAAAGATAAGCAGCTGATATGGATCCGGAATATTATTACCAAGGTGTTTGATAATGACCGGCTGATCCGTATTCGCGGTGTATTCCTTGATATTACCGAAGAGAAGAACCATGAGACGGAGCGGCTGGAAATGGAAAGTCAGCTTAAACATGCTCAGAAAATGGAAGCAATTGGTCAGTTAGCAGCGGGGATCGCCCATGAAATTAATACCCCTTCACAGTTTGTGGGAGATAATCTGAATTTCATTCAGGATGCAATGAATGACAGTTTTTCCTACATATCTACTTTGGAAGCCTTGCTGAAAGAATCCGGTAATGAGTCTGCTGTTTCTGCTATGCAAAGTGCCCATGAAGAGCAAGATATCGATTTCCTGAATGATGAGCTGCCCCAGGCCATTGAGCAGTCAATTGATGGTATTGCCCGCATTTCCAAAATTGTGTCAGCCATGAAAGAGTTTTCTCATCCGGGGCTGGAAAATAAGCAAAAGATTGACCTTAACCACGCGATTGAAAGTACGGTAGTGGTTGCCAGAAATGAGTGGAAGTATCTTGCCGATGTTCATCTGGAAATGGCTGAAGATCTGCCGATGGTGAATTGCTTCCCAGGTGAAATAAATCAGACCATCCTTAATATGATTGTTAACTCAGCCCATGCAATTGAGGCGAAAACTGCGGGTGAGGATAAAGGCAATATAACGATTACAACCACAGCAGAAGAAGGGCAGGTCGTGATAGAAATTGCCGATGATGGCATCGGTATGGATGAAAGTGTACGTAACCGTGTATTTGAGCATTTTTTACCACCAAGGAAGTGGGGAAAGGAACCGGACAGGGATTATCAATTGCTTATTCAGTCATTGTGGAAAAACACAGTGGTTCGCTGGTGGTAGACAGCCATCCGGGAGATGGCAGCCGTTTTACCATCACGCTGCCGCTTGACTGATGAAAGAGCATTATGTAGCAGGTTGCCAGGAGGCATAACCATGAAAAATATTCTTTTCGTCGATGATGAAGTGAATGTCCTTAACGGGCTGAGGCGGATGCTGCGTAATCGCAAAACGGAATGGAATATGGTGTTTGTGGATTCCGGAGCGAAAGCGCTGGCGTTGCTGGAGGAGAAACCCTTCGATGTAATCGTCAGTGATATGCGGATGCCAGGAATGAGCGGTGCCCGGCTGCTGACGAATATTCGGGGCAAGTACCCGCGAATGACACGCATCGCGCTGTCGGGGTATTCCGATACAGAAATGGTGCTCGAAAGCATTAAGGCTACTCATTTGTTCATTGCCAAGCCTGCTGATGCCCAGACCCTTTCGTCACTGATTGAACGCAGCCTTTCTATTCAGTCAATTATCAGTAATCCGCAGTTGTGTGATTTTGTTTCTGGTATCAGTTCATTGCCTTCAGTGCCGGCAATTTATGAAAAACTGGTGAGGATTCTGGCTTCTAAAGACGCTTCAATTGACCGTGTGGCGGAGCTGATATCCACGGATATAAGTATGTCCGTCAAACTGTTGCAGATAGTGAATTCTGCTTATTTTGGTCTGGCACGTGAAATTGTATCCCCTGCGGAGGCTACTGCTCACCTTGGGCTGGATGTGATCAAGAGCCTGGTGTTGTCTATCAAGGTGTTTGAAGAGTTTGAAGATGAAATTGATGCCAGGAGCCTGAATGATATCTGGGTTCGCAGTCAGCTGGTGGGGAATATCGCGAAAAAGATTGCCCGAAAGGAAGGTTTTTCCCAGAAAGATGCCGACCAGTTGCTGGTGGCGGGGATGCTTCAGGATCTTGGTGAACTCGTTATGCTGCAGTACTTTCCTGAAAGTGTTACTGAGGGCATGCAATGGAATGATATCAATGATGGCGATGCACTTTTACTTGAAAGGCAGGCCATTGGTGTGTCACATGATCAGATCAGTGTGTATCTGCTGCGATTATGGGGAATCCCGCAAACAGTGGTCGAATGCGTAGCCTATCACCACAATTCAGAGCACTTTACCGGTCATGAGCTGACCCTGCCGCATATCCTGTTTTGTGCCAATGTGCTGGCAGAAGACATTATCAATGGCACGAATTTATCTGAAAAGCTTACTGAACAGGGGCTGGTTGCTGAAGAGCGCCTGGCCAGTTGGTTGTTGTTGTAAAAATTTGTTGCTGAGCAGTCCTGCAGCTATTGTCATGGAGTATTTATGAAATATGCCGTGTTATTTGTTGATGATGAAGCCAATGTTCTTAATGCTTACAAGCGTAACCTGCGTAAATATTTTGATGTGCATACGGCCCTGAGCGGCAAAGATGCTCTGGAGTTGCTTGAGAAACATAAAGACATTGCGGTGATTGTCACCGATATGCAAATGCCCTCCATGAACGGTGTGGAGTTTCTGGAACAGGCCAGAAGTGTGGCTAAAAACAGTGTCCGTCTGATGCTGACCGGTAATGCGGATCAGAAAACAGCCATTGATGCGATTAATCAGGGGATATCTTCCGTTTTATCAATAAACCCTGTTCACCGGCAGAGATGCTGCAGATTCTTAAGTTAGCGATAAAGCAGTATCAACTGATTGTTGCGGAGCAGGAGTTGTTGCGCACAACCCTGAAAAAAGCATAGAAGCGTTGATTGAAACCCTGTCTCTTGCCTGTCCGGAATCTTTTGGTTCTGTCAGTCGGGTCAAGCGTCATGTTATTGATTGTGTCAAAGCCATGGGGGCACAGAATGTCTGGATGTATGAATCAATGGCTATGCTTGCACAGCTGGGTTACATCAGTCTGTCTAAAGATATTATTGATAAGCTGATGATGGGACAGCCGCTGGATGATAATCAGCAGGAGGCGTTCTATAAACACAGTGAGGTGGGCTATAAGCTGGTCAGCAAGATTCCCCGTCTGGAGGATGTTGCTCTGGCGATCCGGTATCAGAATAAAGGTTTTGATGGCAGCGGTTTTCCGGAGGATGGGCCTGAGGAAGTGAATTGCCGGTCGGGTCACGGATACTGAAAATTGCGCTGGATTACGAGCGCTTTGAAAAGCTCGGCGGTTCAGCAGAATCTGCGCTGGCATACATTCATGAACACCAGGCGCGCTATGATCCGCGAATCTTTAAAGTTTTTGTACAGTCGCTGAGTGATGCGCGACAGCTGACACTGGAGCATGTCGGGCTGATGGCACTGAAGCCGGGTATGGTATTTGCTGAAGATGTTATGACCGATCAGGAGTTGTTACTGGTCAGTAAAGGGCAGGAGGTAACCGAATGCGTTATCGACCGCTTTTACAACTTCAGCAGGCATCATAAATTACCGGAACAGTTCGGTGTGTATGTGAGTCATTGAGAAATGCAGGCCTGTGTATTCTCTGCAGGGATATATACGGGCCTGAATACTAATCTTTAGCCTTTCTGGCTGCATCCCTCGGGCAGTCTTTGTATACTGCACAGAGTTTACTCTGATAAGCGGAATCTTCTTGTTATCATGCTGCTGAAACAACAACCTCCTCTGGAAGAATGCCTGCCGGCGTTGCGGGAGTGGTTTGATTCCGATCTGGGCCAGCAGTTACTGGATGCAGAGCAGGCACTGCTGGACAGATTGTTACCCACTTTATTCGGCTATTACCTGGTTCAGATCAGCGTTGATAACCGGCTTGATCTGGGCAGAGAGAGCCCGATTAAGCACCGCATACGCATTAATCCGGTCATTGAGCTGGGGATGAATGAGCAGGCACTGGTCGCCAAAAATGAAGAATTGCCTCTGGAGCATAACAGTTGTGACGTGGTGGTGCTGCATCACGCGCTGGACTTTGCTCAGAGCCCTCATCAGGTATTGCGTGAAGCGGCAAGAATACTCAGGCCTGGCGGACACTTGATTTTACTGGGTTTTAATCCGGTCAGTACCTGGGGGCTATACCGGGCGCTTAAATGGCAAAAAGTGAGTTGCCATGGAGTGGACATTTTATCAGTCAGCACAGGCTGCGTGACTGGCTTGCATTATTGAGCTGACTGAAGTACGTGCCTTATCAGGGTATTTTGCGCTGCCGTTTCAGCGTCCCGGATGGCGAGAAAACAGTTTTATCTGTGAGCGTATTTTGCGCCGTTACGGAAAACGCAACGGTGCATTTTCTCTGCAGGTGGCGCGTAAAGACGTTGCAGGTATGACCGCGATTAAACCGCGCTGGTTGCGTCGCAGGTTAATTAATCTGCCACTTGCTGAACCAACTGCAAGGGCAAATAAAGTAGGCCGCTAATACATTTCTTAAGGGGTAAGTGTGGCGAAAACTGTACAGATTTATACCGACGGTGCCTGTAAGGGAAATCCGGGTATCGGTGGCTGGGGAGCCGTACTTCGCTACGGTGAAAATGAAAAACAGCTGTGTGGCGGTGAGCGTGATACCACCAATAACCGGATGGAACTGATGGCTGCGATTGCGGCACTGGAAGCGCTTAAGCAGCCCTGCGATGTAATTCTTACCACGGACTCACAATATGTGCGTAAAGGCATTACGGAATGGCTGAAAGGCTGGAAGCGTAATGGCTGGAAAACTGCCGCAAAGCAGCCGGTTAAGAATGCGGATTTGTGGCAACGTCTGGATGCCCTTAATGCCCGTTACAAGATAGACTGGCGCTGGGTGAAAGGCCACAGCGGACATCCCGGCAATGAGCTGGCTGATCAGTTAGCCAATAAAGGCGTTGAACAGGCCCGGGCATCGGCCTGAGCGAATAATCATACAGAAAGTGAGAGAGCCCAATGCGGCAGATAGTACTGGATACTGAAACCACAGGTATTGATCCACAGGCCGGTCACCGGATTATTGAAATAGGTTGTGTTGAGCTGGTGGACCGCAAGTTAACCGGCAGAACATACCATCAGTATATTAACCCGGACCGTATCGTTGAAGATGAAGCGATCAGTGTACACGGTATTACCAATGAGTTTCTGGCGGATAAGCCGCGGTTTGCTGAAGTTCAGCAGGAGTTTCTGGACTTTATCCGGGGTGGGGAACTGGTAATCCATAACGCTGCGTTCGACGTTGGCTTTATGGATCATGAGCTGAAACTCAATAATCATCCGGAACGGATTAATGATTTCTGTGGGGTCGTGGATACCCTGGCGCTGGCGCGTAAGAAACATCCCGGTCAGAAGAATAACCTGGATGCCCTGTGCCGTCGCTACGGCATTGATAACTCACACCGTGAATTGCACGGGGCATTACTTGACTCCGAAATTCTGGCTGATGTGTATCTGCTACTTACCGGTGGCCAGAAAGCCCTGATGCTGGGCGGTGATAACGACACGGATGAAGGCGGGAGTCAGATTCAGCGCCTTGATCCCGGGCAGTTCCAGCTGACTGTGCTGAGCGCCAGTGATGATGAGCTGGCTGAGCATCAGGCATTTCTGGATAAGCTGGAGTCAAAAGGTGGCTGTATCTGGAAGAATATCGAACAGGGTGAAAGTCCGTCCTGATACGAAGATATGATGAAATCAAAAGCAGGAATTTAGCCTGCTTTTTTGTGCCCCGTCATCCTTAGATGAAAGCAGTTACACTCAGGGAACCTACGATGCTCATCACGATGGTATACGGCAGGGCTAACCATACCATTTTGCCTTAAGACCGACGGATTAACGGAATTAGACATTATCTGCCGTTTCCGCTTTTATATTGCCTGACTTTTGTTTTTCTTCAGGGATTCTCCAAGATGCAGACTACCAATTATGTGTATGTCCTGAACAACATGGTACTGACTGACTCCGAAGGCCGCTGGTTATTTACTGAAAACCTTGTGTCGCAGGAGGATGTTCGGGCTGTTTATGAGCTTTCTTTGCAGCCGGAATATCCGGTTCAGATGCTGGTGTTGGATTCCTTGATCAACGGCTTGCAGAATGATGTGCTGACACTAAGGCAAATGCTCGCTGGTGCGGACGACCGGGTCTTTCAGTTGTTGGCAAGGGCATCGCAGCTGGCAACCTGGCAGCATGATCACTGTTTTTGCCCCCGTTGTGGCACCGGTTTGATCCAGCATGAAAAAGATCTTGCTAAAGAGTGTGGCAACTGTGGGCTTTTGCAATACCCGCGGCTATCGCCCTGTGTGATTATGCTGGTGAGTGACGGTGATTACTGTTTGCTGGGACACGGTCATAACTTTGTACCCGGCGTTTACAGTACCCTGGCCGGATTCATTGAAGTGGGTGAGACTGCAGAAGCGGCGGTTGCCCGGGAGGTTTTGAAGAGACCGGAATCCGCGTTAAAAATGTACGTTATTTTTCCAGTCAGCCTTGGCCGTTTCCCCATTCTCTTATGCTGGGGTTTACCGCAGAATATGCCAGTGGGGATATCTGCATTCAGCCGGAAGAGCTGGCTGATGCTCAGTGGTTTCATGTTGACGAGTTACCGGATCTGCCAACGTCTTTTTCTATATCCCGTTTTCTGATTAATGATTTCATCCGTTCCAGAGGCCGGGTTCCGCCGGCAGAGTAAGGCTGCCGGGCAGTTTCAGGTCTATACTGAAGGTGTGTTTGTATTAAATCAGCGTTTAAAAAGCTTGCTGAGTTTGGTTGCCAGCATGATGTTGCCTTCGGCACGTAAACTGCCTTTCAGATACGCACTCATGCCATCGGTCTCACCGTTGACGATACGGATAAATGTTTCGCTATTGGTGATGAGGGTGATATCCGGGTCATCATGTTCGCCCCGTAATGCCTGACACTGCTGGTTGGCGATATCCAGATAGAAGTCTTCAGCATCGTCAAGAATGAACTGGTAGCAGGCACTGAATCCTGCGGCATTTTCAGGGCAAAAACGGCTGGCAAATTTGTCAATCACCTGGCTGACGCTGATCGTATCGGACATCGGTAAGCTTCACTGTAATTAAAATCGAATAGCAGAGGGGCTATGGTACATTAGCGGCGCTTATTTTTCTTTGTTTCCATGCTGCGGGAGATGACTGTGGTCGATTTTTTGCCAATTACGGTTTGTTTTTAGCTAAGTCAGTGACAGTTGTTGCTGCGATTATTGTAGTGATTGCCGGAATCGCGGCGTTAAGTAGCCGTAATAAGAGCAGTGCAGAAGGGGTGCTGAATATAGACAGCCTGAATGACACCCTTGAAGATATGGAAGATGCTCTGAGAGAAGCGGTGCTGGACAGCGACTTATATAAGGCACAGCAGAAAGCAGAGAAAAAGAAACTCAAGCAGGAAGCCAAGGCCCGTAAAAAGCCCTTAAAAGGGTGAAACAGCCGAGGAAGAAGCCCGCCGCAGAGTGTTTGTGATTGATTTTGACGGTGACATTAAAGCCTCTGAGCTGGAACCGATGCGGGAAGAAATTACAGCTATCCTGACGATGGCAACTGAAAAGGATGAAGTGGTTGTGCGACTGGAAAGCCCCGGTGGCATGGTACATACCTACGGACTGGCTGCTTCACAGCTTGAACGTATTAAACGTCAGGGTGTCCCTCTGACAGTATGTGTGGATAAGGTTGCTGCCAGCGGTGGTTATATGATGGCTTGTCTGGCAGATAAAATTATTGCTGCGCCGTTTGCCATTCTTGGCTCGATTGGCGTGGTCGCACAGTTGCCGAACTTCCACCGGTTGCTGAAAAAGTACGACGTGGATTATGAAGTTCTGACCGCCGGTGAATACAAACGCACCATGACGGTACTTGGCGAAAATACTGAAAAGGGCCGTGAGAAGTTTATTGAGGATTTGGAAGATACTCATTTGCTGTTTAAAGAGTTTGTCGGTGAGTTCCGGCCTCAGGTTGATCTTGAAAAAGTAGCAACCGGTGAAGTCTGGTTCGGACGGCGTTCGCTGGATGTGAACCTGATTGATGAGCTGCAGACCAGTGATGAATATCTGATTGCTGCCTGTCAGGATGCCGATGTGTTTACGGTTCGGTATGAATATAAGAAGAATCTGCAGGAGCGTTTGTCGGATATGTCGATTAAAACAGCAGATTCTTTACTGGTTCGCTGGCTGGGAAGGCTGACCAATGTTAGGCTTTTAGCTAAGTAACCATTTTGGTTAAGAAAAACAGGGAATAGTGGTAACAGCGTTATACTTTTATCCTGTTTGTTTGAAACAATGCAAAGGAACTGTAACAGGAAACGATTTTAGTCATAGGGGTTGTTGATGCGTCAATCTGCAACAGCACGAAAAATTTTAGTAGCAGCAGAAGCGTTATTCGCGGAGCAAGGCTTTACCGAAACAACCATGCGCCAGATTACCAGTGCAGCAAATGTAAATCTGGCAGCTGTTAATTACCACTTCGGATCAAAGAAAGGTCTGATAACCGCCGTCGCAGATAAGTATCTTACCCCGCTGGCTGCCAGCCTCAGTGAGAGCATTGAGCAGCAGCTGGCTGATAATCCTGATAACACCATTATGCTGGATGACTTGCTGGAAATGCTGATGCGGATATTGCTGAAGCTTGGTAAGTCTCAGCAGTATGCTTTGCCGGTCTTTATGCGTTTGCTTGAACTGCTGTACATGAAGAACCAGGAAGAGCTCCGTGATGATGTAGTTGAGCGTTACGGGCAGCACTTTGTGGGCTTCATTAACCTGTTAAAGCGTGATGCTGCGGTGATGGATGACAGTGAGTTCTTCTGGCGTCTGCACTTCCTGCTGGGTTCTGTCGTCTTTACCCTTTCTAATTTCCAGACACTGGTTGCCATTGAGATGCGTGAATATGAGCGCACCGCTGAGATTGAGAAAACCCTGCACCGGATGATTCCTGTGCTGGTTGCCGGTTTCAGTGCCCGGGCAGACAGTGCACCTTTCACCCGTATCTGATATGAAGCTCAGTGTATCCGTTGCTATGCAGACTCTGGGTCTGTATAGCGATACCGGCACGTTGTTGGCTGAATATCCTGTATCAACCGCACTGAATGGTGTCGGTGAATTAAAAACACCGGTCAGACACCCAGAGGTGCGCATTATATCCGGGCAAAAATCGGTGACGGCCTGCCTGATAACGCGGTGTTTGTTGGTCGCCGTTTTACCCGGGAGCTTTATACGCCTGAACTGGCTGAAAGTTACCCCGGCCGTGACTGGATACTCGGCCGTATCCTCTGGTTATGTGGTCGGGAACCGGGAAAAACCGGCTTGGCGATGTCGATACTATGCAGCGCTATATTTATATTCACGGTACACCTGATACTGAACCAATGGGAATTCCGTTGTCCCATGGCTGTATCCGGATGCGTTGTGCTGATGTGGTTGATCTCTTCTCAAAAGTGCCTTCCGGTACACCTGTAAATATCCTTGAATAACAGCTGTTAAGCCGTTCCGGCTTTGTTAGTATGCTGTTTTAAATCTGTATCTGTTCCGGCCTGGCAGCTGTCTGGTCCGTATTGTCTGTGTAAATAAGAGAGAGTTATATGTCTGGTTGTTTAATGCTTGATGTTGAAGGTCTGAGCCTGACCGATGAAGATCGTCAGTTGCTTAAAGATCCTCAGGTAGGCGGTTTGATTCTGTTTGCCCGTAACTTTGAATCATGTGAACAGCTGGATGCACTGGTGAAGGATATTCGTCGTTGTAATCCTGGGATTCTGATTGCAGTGGATCAGGAAGGTGGCCGGGTGCAGCGTTTCCGGGAAGGCTTCATCCGTATTCCGCCAATGGGGAAGCTGGGCAAGGTATATGTAACCGAGCCTGAACGCGCCTGTGGTATGGCTGAGCAACTGGGCTGGCTGATGGCCAGTGAATTGCTGGTCTACGGTGTGGATATCAGTTTTGCACCGGTGCTTGATCTGGACTTTGGACGCAGTGAAGTGATCGGTGACCGTGCTTTTGCGGCGTCAAAGGACGATGTGACTGCGTTGAGTACGGCGTTTATAAAGGGCATGCACACAGCAGGTATGGCGGCAACAGGTAAACACTTCCCCGGGCACGGCTGGGTAGTGGCGGATTCCCATCATGAGATTCCCGGGATGAGCGGGGTATGGCTGAGATTGATGACCAGGATATGGCTGTTTTCCGGGCGCTGGCTGCACAGGGGCTTGATGCGGTAATGCCTGCCCATGTTATTTATTCTCAGATAGATGAACAGCCGGCCGGTTTTTCTGAGCACTGGCTACAGCAGGTTTTACGGGCGGATCTTAACTTTGACGGGGTTATTTTCAGTGATGACCTGACGATGGAAGGGGCCAGTGTTGCCGGTGATTATCGTCAGCGGGCGGAGCGGGCGCTGGAAGCTGGCTGTGATATGTTGTTGGTTTGTAACGACCGGGTAGCGGCGCTGCAGGTTTTGGATTATCTGAATGAAATCCAGCATCAGGGATCTGAGCGTATTGCTAAAATGCTGGCCCGTCAGAAACCTGAGCAGGAAGCTTTGCGTGCAGATCCCCGCTGGCAGACTGCCTCGCAGACGGCAAAGTTACTGATGGAAAGCTAAGTCTGAGATTACAGTGAGTCATGATGGAGAATAAGATGATTGCGTTTGAGCAGTGGTGGCAAAACCTGATTGCCGGCCATGTTGATAACAGCTGGATTGTGGTTGTTTTCAGTATCGTTTTTCTCACAATGCTGGCCAATTTTTCTCAAACCGGATGTTTAACCGTCTGGCTGAACAGCTGGCTAAAACCCGTAATATCTGGGATGACATTTTGTTGCTGGCTGCCAGGAAACCGGTTGCCCTTATGATTTGGGTAATTGGCGGCAGCTGGGCGCTGAATGTGGTGGATCGCAGCACAGGCTCTGATTTTATGAGCGTTGCAGATCCTGCCCGCCGGGTACTGGTTATTGTCACGATTGCATGGTTTCTGATTCGCTTTATTCGCCGGGCAGAAATTGCGCTGGTCAGCCCTGAAAAACCACTAAGCCTATGGACCAGACCACGGTTGGCGCCATGGGTAAGCTGTTAAGAGCGTCGATTTTTGTGACGTCTGCGCTGGTGGTCTTGCAGAGCTTCGGCTACAGCATTTCCGGGGTGCTGGCGTTTGGTGGTATCGGTGGTCTGGCCATCGGTTTTGCAGCCAAAGATCTGCTGGCGAACTTCTTTGGTGGGTTGATGATATATCTGGACAGGCCGTTCAAGGTAGGGGACTGGATCCGTTCACCTGATCAGGAAATCGAAGGTACTGTTGAGGATATTGGCTGGCGGCAGACCTGTATCCGTACCTTTGATAAGCGTCCGCTGTACGTACCGAATGCCACGTTTACCAATATTTCTGTAGAAAACCCTTCCCGGATGACTAACCGGCGTATCTATGAAAATATTGGTCTGCGCTATGAAGATGCGCCTAAGGTGGCGGCTGTGATTGCTGATATTAAAGCGATGTTGCAGCAGCATCCGGATATTGATGCTAATCAGACGCTGATTGTGAATCTGAACAGCTTTGGTGCTTCATCGCTGGATTTCTTTATTTATACCTTTACCCGCACGACTGACTGGGTTCAGTATCATGAGATTAAGCAGGATGTGCTGAGCAGGGTGATTGACATTGTTCAGTCCAATGAGGCGGATTTTGCCTTTCCCACTCAGACGGTACATATTCCGGACGCTGTACGCCTGGCGGAAGCTTCCGGGCCGGAGTAAGCAGGCAGGTTTTGGCGGCTCGGTTGTTGAGTGTATCGTTACTTCAGTGGAAGTAGTGCTGGTTGAATATTAATACGTGCTACTGTAGATTATTGCGATAATGCCGTGCCGGTATACATATGGATTAGCCGGTTTGATCGATACGCGATTGCAAGGATAGTGTTATCGATGGTGTGTTAAGTCGCTACCGTTTTTGGTAGCGGTTCTGAAATACAGTCATACAGGGATGTGATATGGCGAATTATACAGGCATGGATTTGCCTAAAAATGCATGTTAAACGCAGATATAATCAGGTAGAGATTGCTTATAACTGGTTCCGGTTAAGTAATATTCTGTTCAGTATACTGATTTTAGCTGTTCTCTATGGGGCCGGTTCTTTTCTTGGTTTTCCATTTCCTGTCTGGGTTGTCCTGGTTCTTCTCTGGGCTTATTTCTTTATCGTTGGCTGCGTCAACAAAACCAATATTCTGATAACGGATCAGCATATTAGTGTTGGCTATTCTCCGCTTCCCTGGGTTGGGGTTAAGCAGGTGGAGACACGTGATATCAAGCAGTTGTATGTGCTGAAGAAAAAGGCATTTTCTGCCAGTGGCTATTCAGTTTTATTCGTGGTGTACGCTGTACCTCATACCGGTGAAGATATCCCTTTAACAGAGGGTTTTGCCGAGAAAAAGCAGGCGCTGTATATCCGGCAGGAAGTTGAAAAGTACCTGGGGATCGACACCAAAGACTGGCTCACCCGTGAGATCTTCCAGTAATCGCTGAGCCTGCTGTCAGCCAGTGGCCAGATATAATGTGGTCAGCTGGCTGAGCTGAAGTTTGAGGTGCGGGCTTCAGGTGGTTTTTATTCGACCTTTTTGGCGGTGCCGGCAATCAGTGATCCGGCAACAATGGTCAGGCTGGCAATGGCAAGCGTCCAACTGGCGTCTGCTAAGCCGGCAGCGACCAGTAGCAAGGTTGATATAAGCGGTGCGGCATACGCCAGTACGCCGAGTAACTGAAGGTTGCCCCGTTTGATACCATAATCCCATGTAAAAATGCGATGCCTACCGGGCCAATGCCCAGGCCGATAATGCCTGCCCAGTGGCTGGCTTTTTCCGGCCAGACGGTGGTTTCCAGCGTGAGGTGGCAAAGCAGTGCAAGTATGGAAGTTGCTGCGCAAAACCAGGCAACCGTATCGGTTGATACCTGGCTGATCAGTCGACTTAGTACTGAGTAGCCTGACCAGATAAAGGCACAGCTTAATGCCAGTAAGTAGCCGTTGATATAACGGCTGTCGAAGCCGCTATCCGGTTTACTGATCAGCAGCCAGCAACCCAGCAGTGCCAGCAAGGCCCCACCGATATGTTTCAGTGTCAGGGATTCCCCAGGCAGCATACCTGCCAGTAAAACGATCAGTAATGGCCACAGATAGGCGAGAAGGCTGACTTCGACTGCCGGCGCCAGTTGCATCGCGCTGAAAAGCAAAAGTGGTAGCCGAAATATCCACCGATTCCCAACAGCCATACCCGTTTAGGCTGTTTCAGGTGCCGCAGGCTAGGTGCCCTGGAATATAAACCGGCTCAGCATAAGCAGGAAGGCAATTCCAAAGCTCATTGCCATGAGCTGAAACGGCGGGATAAGTCCGTCAGTCAGTCGCGTGAAGAGGGCGAGGGTTCCCCAGAGCAGTATCGCACTGAAGCCAATCAGTGTGGCCTGGTGTTGTTTCATAGCATTACCTGATAAGGATGATTAAGTACTGCCAGTGTATGTGAATGTATTTGCTGCGGCTTTGTCGTAACGGAGGAATATTTTGCTGCGATGGAGTTTATTCGCCGTGCAGGCGGAAGTAACGGGGTGAATGACCGAAATGTTTACGGAAGCGGTCGCTGAATGCAGCCAGGTTCCGGTAGCCGACTTTGTCTGCAATGATCTGTATCGGTTCCTGTGTGTTACTGAGCAGCAACCAGGCAGTTTGCATGCGTTTTTCCAGCAAGTATTGTTGGGGTGTCATGCCCGTTTCAGCTTTAAATATCTGGCCCAGCTGTCGTGGGCTGAGGTTAGCTGTTGCTGCAAGTTGCTCGGCTGTTACGGCTTCGGCGTAATGGGTATCTATATAGTGTTTAACCGCAGTAATTCGGGCGTCAGGGTTAATCTTTGTGTTGGCGAACCGTTCGTTCAGCAGCTGGATCAGCAGCAATAACATTTGTTGCTGGCTGGATGGCGGCTGCTGCGTTTGCTGGCTGGTAATCTGGCTGTGCAGGAACTGCACGTAGTGGCTGAGGCTGTCATCCAGCTCAATAAAGGCGGGCAGTTGTTCGAGTTGTCTGGCAAGGGAGTAAGGGATATCTGCCACCAGAAAGTGATTGCTTCCTTCAGCTGCGAATTCATGAGCAGCGCCGGCGGCAATAATAGCCCCCTGGCAGGTATCTACCTGACCGCTGGTGTTGTCTATCCGGATATCCAGATTGCCGGATACGGGTAACACCAACTGGTGATAGTCATGGCTGTGGGATTTGGAATCAGCAGTATAGCTGCGTACATCCAGCTGTAAACCTGTCAGTACGCTGGTATCAAAGCTGGCAGGTTTTTCTGTGTTATCCATAGGGGCGTTATACCTTAACGCCCCTATTACAGGCAACTGGCCGTTTTAAAAGCTTTCTTCCAGGCGCTCTTCAGGTGTGTGGTTATCAGGCAGAGTGTTGGCTGATAACCGGGATTTTTGAGTCTGGTTTTCTTTTACCAGCTGTTGCCAGATGACATCAGCTTCATCAATGGTCATGGTGCCATACAGCGCCATATAGCGTTCACACATGCTCATGAAGGTTGGTTTTTCATCCCTTTGCCAGCATGTCAGGTTCCATTCGGGTGTGTTGGCTTCAATGGGTTCTGAACGGTTGTAAATGGCGGTAATCAGTGAGCCGTCGGTCAGTTCGGCCTGTAGCTCCAAAGCCGTATTCATCCCCTCGTAAAAATTAATCCGGTCAAAATCGGTTTCTGTCAGTCCGTATACAACTTCCCCGGTGGCAAAGTTGCCGGGGCTGGACTTGAGCAGGGAAAGCTTTCGTTGGGGTACGTGTGAGTTGCAAAGTCAGCCAGACGGGCAGGGCAGACCATATCGGGGTCGATCTCACGGCCAAGCACGCAGCTGAGGATGTCTTTGTCCAGCAAGCTGCCGTAAATGAAGAGTGGATGTGGCTGCATAGTGATACCTGTCTGTAAATGGTTCAGCCGGACAATTGTACTTGATGATATTTTGAGCAGGTAGTCGGATGTCGCAAATGGAACAGTGGGGGCCTTGTCCGCCGACAGCTGTCGGCGGAAAGTATCAGAGGGGGATCAGTTGCCCGGTTCGTAGCGGGTAATGTAAACAAGAATGCCCATCAGTGGGTGATCAATATAATGAACTTCATCACGACGCATGCGTCGGCCACTTTCCATCTGGGCCGTCAGAAAGTCTGCGACTATGTTGTTGGTTGGAATGTCGTTAATGATGGTGGTTTCGGGTGAATCACCAAATACAGTAGAAATAGCTGGCTGTTCCGGTTCAGTGACTGCCTCAGGAGCTGGCTGATTCATGCGGATCAGGCGCTGGCTCTGAGCGGGTGTTAGCTGGCGGTTGATAAACAGATTGTTACGGAAGTGCAGGTACCGGCCTTTATCAACAGAGATGTAGCCATCCAGCTCGTATAAGCCGTTGTCCAGAATGCTGCCACCGGTAATGCGGATTGTATGACGGCCTTTGGTGCTGCCAACCGGTTGAATCCAGGCTTCATGAAACAGTACCCGATAATCAGGGCTGTTGCTCAGTGCGGCCTGGCGGCGGGTCATGCTGAGTGAGTTGCGGCCAAGGCGGGTAAAGTAGCCGCTGCCATTTTCCCGGTAGCCAAGGCTGCGGGCATTAGGAACTTCCGGGATGCTGGTGATTTCAGGCCAGGCTTCGTCGTCCAGTGTATCGCTTCCTTCATAGCTGAATACCATGACTTCTACTTTATAGTTTGAAGTGGCTGCCCAGGCCTGGCTGGCAGCCAGTGATACTGTCAGGCTTAGGGTGATGAGAATGTGGCGTAATGTGTTACTTATCATGATTGTTTGGCCAGTTGTGTAAGCAGTTGTTCTATAAAGTTAAAACGTTGCTCTATTTTATCCATGTTCGAGGTGAACTTTAGCTGACTGGCACCTTCCAGTCGGTACTTTTGCGGGTGTTTCTGTACCATGGTGACCAGTGTGAACGGGTCGACCCTGGTGTCTGTCGCAAACTCAATACGTCCAGTTTCGCTGCCTGCATCAATTTTTACAATACCCAAGTTGTCGGCCTGAAGTTTAAGCAGGGTCTGACGGAACAGGTTCTTGCTCTGTTCAGGCAGGATGCCGAAACGGTCGATCATTTCGATCTGCAGTTCTTTGAGCTCAATGTCGTTGCGGGCATTAGCAATCCGTTTATACATGATCAGCCGGGTGTGAACGTCTGGCAGGTAGTCATCCGGTATTAGCGCCGGCAGTCTCAGATTGATTTCCACGCCCTGTTTCAGAGGCTGTTCAAGATTCGAGTCTTGCCTTCTTTAATGGATTCAACCGCCTGTTCAAGCATTTCCATATACAAAGAGAAGCCGATGCTCTGAATCTGTCCGCTCTGGCCTTCACCCAGCAGTTCGCCGGCACCGCGGATTTCCATGTCATGGGTTGCCAGCGTGAAGCCGGCGCCAAGATCGTGGGCCGACTCGATGGCCTCGAGGCGTTTGTGTGCGTCGCTGGTCATGGCTTTTGGATGGGGGTCATCAGGTAAGCATATGCCTGGTGATGTGACCGTCCGACACGGCCACGTAACTGGTGCAGCTGCGCAAGGCCGAATTTATCCGCCCGGTCGATAACGATGGTATTGGCATTCGGAACGTCGATGCCGGTTTCAATAATGGTGGTGCAGACCAGTACGTTATAGCGCTTGTGGTAGAAGTCAGTCATGACCTGTTCAAGTTCACGTTCACGCATCTGACCGTGACCAACGCCAACCCGGGCTTCAGGAATCATTGCGCGGATCTCTTCAGCGGTCTGTTCGATGGTTTTAACTTCGTTATGCAGGTAGTACACCTGGCCGCCACGCATAAGCTCCCGGAGAATGGCTTCTTTTTCAGCGGTGTATCTGCCTGGCGCACAAAGGTTTTGACTGACAGGCGTTTCGCCGGTGGGGTGGCGATAATCGACAGGTCGCGGATACCGGACATTGCCATGTTCAGGGTGCGCGGGATCGGGGTGGCGGTCAGGGTCAGAATGTCCACCTGTGAACGCAGTGACTTGAGGCGTTCTTTTGCTGCACCCCGAAGCGGTGTTCTTCATCGATGATGACCAGTCCGAGGTCGGCAAATTTAATATCGTTCTGGATCAGTTTGTGGGTACCGATAACAATATCGATTTTACCTTCTGCCATTTTATCCAGTACGGCATTGGTCTGTTTGCCGCTGCGAAAGCGCGAGATCAGTTCCACATTGACCGGCCAGTCGGCGAAGCGGTCTTTAAAGTTTTCATAGTGTTGCTGGGCAAGCAGGGTCGTAGGTACCAGTACTGCGACCTGTTTACTGCTTTGTACGGCCATGAAGGCAGCCCGCATGGCTACTTCAGTTTTACCGAAGCCAACATCACCGCATACCAGGCGGTCCATTGGCTGTTTGGCGGTCATGTCTTTGACGACCGACTGGATAGCATTGGCCTGATCGACAGTTTCTTCGAACGGGAAGGCTGCGCTGAAGCTGGCGTAGTGTTCATCCGGTGCACTGAAGCGGAAGCCTTTTCTGGCGGCGCGACGGGCGTATATATCCAGTAGTTCGGCGGCGGTATCGCGAACTTTTTCGGCGGCTTTGCGACGGGCTTTGCTCCACTGCTCGGTTCCCAGGCGGTGCAGCGGGGCCAGATCATCACCGGCACCGCTGTAACGGCTGATTAGGTGCAGGGAGGCAACCGGTACGTACAGTTTTGATTCATTGGCATATTCCAGCATCAGGAATTCTGAAGTCTGGGCATCCAGTTCCAGTGTTATCAGACCCTGATAGCGGCCGACACCATGATCGATGTGCACCACTGGTGAGCCAATGTTCAGTTCGGTCAGGTTACGGATGACCTGATCAGACTGTTCCTGGTCCCGGCTACGGCGTCTGCGCTGGAATACTTGTTGGCCAAACAGCTGGTTTTCACTGATCAGCTGAAATTTGCCGGGCAGTGACAGGCCTTTTTCGAGTGGATATATAGTGATGCAAATGGTGTCGTCCGCAGCGACAAAGGTTTCCAGGCTTTCTGTGATGACCGGTTTAATGTCGATCCGTGCCAGTAATTCCAGCAGTGCTTCCCGGCGTCCGGCGGATTCGGCACAGAACAGAATCCGTTCCTGGCAGCTGTCGAGAAATGCTTTGAGATCTGCCAGTGGCTGGCTGTGCTGGGCATTGATCGTCAGGGTTGGTGGCTCAGCGCAGCTCAGGTTGTAGCGGCCGGCTTTGTCAGTCAGGTCGTCTGTTTGTAGCTGAACCCGGCGGGCAGGCTTAAGTGTGCTGAACAGATCCTGGCTGGAAAGAAACAGTTGCTGCGGTGGTAAAATCGGTTTTTCGATGTCGTAGCGGCGTTCTTCGTAACGGTTGCCTACTTCCTGCCAGAAATGTTCTGCGTGCTGTTCAAGATCATGTTCGGCAAGCACTAAGGTGTTATTCGGCAGGTAGTCGAACAGCGTGGCGCTGTCGCCAAAAACAGTGGGTGATAGTACTCAATACCTGGAGGCGTGATACCCGCGCTGACATCCTGATAAGTCGGGCAGTGTTTGTAGTCCACGTCAAAGGTTTCCCGCCAGTGCTGTTTAAAGGCTCTGATGGCGTCAGCATCAAACGGGAATTCTTTGGCCGGCAACAGACGAATGCTGTCTACTTTATCCAGTGAGCGCTGGGTTTCCGGGTCAAAGGTGCGCAGTGTATCTATTTCGTCATCGAAAAGGTCAATCCGGTAGGGTAGCTGGCTGCCCATCGGAAAGATGTCGATGATTGAGCCACGGATAGTAAATTCGCCGTGTTCATAAACGTTATCGCTTTGCCGGTAGCCCGCATCGGTCAGCTGATGACGCATTTTGTCGGTGTCCAACGTCTGGCCGGTATCCAGCATCAGTGCGTTACCTGCAAGAAAGCGCGGCGGCGCAATCCGGTGCATCAGTGTGCTTAACGGGACAATCAACACGCCTTTTGTCTGTTGGGGCAGGCTGTAAAGGGTGCTGATACGCTGGGATATAATGTCCTGATGAGGGGAAAAGCTGTCGTAGGGCAGGGTTTCCCAATCGGCAAACAGGAGGGGAGCAGGTGTGTTCTCCGGACTGAAGAAACGTATTTCGCTTTCCAGCCGGGTGGCGGTATCGGTGTCGTTCGTGATGCACAGCAGTAAACCGTCATGCTGGCGGGCGATATCGGCAATGAGTAATCCACGGGCGCTGCCGTAAAGGGAGCCTATGCGGCGGATATCGCCATCTTTTTCCGGTAGCTGGTATTCTGCGGCAAACACGTGCACTGATGTCCTGTTAAATCTGCTAAAAGGCTGCTTATGTTACGGTGGAATTCCAAAATGTACATATGTTGTTGTCAGCGTAGCGGAAAAGCTTTGTATTTTTACTACAAAAATTGCTGAAAACGTTTTTGCCGGGGTTTCATCAGAGTTGCTCAATTATGACAAGTCTACCTTTTGACGATAAAAATTCCCGATTGGTATTTGCCCGCAGCCTGAGAAAAGAGGATAATGCCGGCCAGCAAACATTGCTGCTATTTTGACTACCTTCTATATTGCCTATTTTTGGAGCAAGCCGTGAGCCAAGAACAAGTGTTAGCTGACTGAAAGGTCGCGAAGCATTAGCTGAAGAGATGATCCCGCTGATCGGACGTCTGTACCGTGATAAAAACATTGAATCGTCTGTGTACGGTCGCCTGCTTATCAAGCGTTCAGTCGTGAATGTGTTGAAGGCCCACCGTTTTGTACGTCAGGTTGAAGATCAGGAACTGTCTGTTTTTGATACTTTCCCGGTACTTCAGGCACTGGACAAGATGGATGTAAACAGCGCTCACGTTGACGTGGGTAAGCTGGCTGTTAAATTCCGTAAGGAAGGTAACGGTGCGTCTCTGGAAGACTTCCTGGCTGAAGAGCTGGCTCCGGTAATCGGTGCTGAAGCATCTCAGGGTACTGATGTTGTGCTGTACGGTTTTGGCCGTATCGGTCGTCTGCTGGCGCGTTTGCTGATCGAACGTACCGGTGGTGGTCAGTCACTGCGTTTACGTGCAATTGTTGTACGTAAAGGTAAGGCTGCCAAAGATCTTGAGAAGCGTGCCAGCCTGCTGCGCCGTGACTCTGTGCACGGTTCTTTCCGCGGTACTATCCGTGTTGATGAAGAAAACCAGGCAATCATTGCTAACGGTAACATGATCAAGGTTATCTACTCTGACGGTCCTGATCAGGTTGATTACACCGCTCATGGTATTAACAACGCGCTGGTTCTGGATAACACCGGTATCTGGCGTGACAAAGAAGGTCTGTCTCTGCACCTGAAATCCAAGGGTGTTGCCAAGGTTGCTCTGACTGCACCGGGTAAAGGCGTTAAGAATATCGTTATGGGTGTTAACCACGGCGATATCGAAGACAGCGATACAGTTCTGTCTGCAGCTTCATGTACAACTAACGCTATTTCTCCGGTACTGAAAGCTATCGACGCTGAGTACGGCGTAACTAACGGTCACGTTGAGACTGTTCACGCGTACACCAACGACCAGAACCTGATTGATAACTACCACAAAGGTGACCGTCGCGGCCGTGCTGCGGGTCTGAACATGGTTATCACTGAGACAGGTGCGGCGAAAGCGGTATCCAAGGCGCTGCCACAGCTGGAAGGTAAGCTGACCGGTAATGCGATCCGTGTACCTACGCCAAACGTTTCTATGGCTATCCTGAACCTGAACCTGGATAAGCCGACTGATAAAGAAACGCTGAACGCGTTCCTGCGTCACCAGGCGCTGCACTCTCCACTGCAGAAGCAGATTGATTACAGCAATTCTCCTGAAGCGGTATCCAGCGACTTTGTCGGTTCCCGTGCAGCCGGTGTTGTTGATTCTCTGGCGACAATTGCTGAAGGTAACCGTTGCGTACTGTACGTTTGGTACGATAACGAGTTCGGTTACAGCTGTCAGGTTATCCGCATGGCGCACCGCATGGCTCAGTGCACATTGCCGGCATTCCCTAAGGCGACCCGTCACCCTGACGCTTAATTGTCTAAAAATATACGAAAAACCGTCCTTTTGGGCGGTTTTTTGTTTTTAATTTATATATCATTTTGGAATATATCTATTCCTTATTGATATATGAGAGTTACTCATTTCTTGATCTAAAACCGTCGTTTATAGGACGGTTTTGTAGAAAATTTACCGCCTGAACCTTATACTAGACCAGTTTTAAGGTTGGGATAGCTCCACCCGAATTCAGAGCCTGGCATACGGCTATTTTTTTGCCTGAAAAGTGAACAAATAGTTGTGCGTCAGACCCCTGATGAAGGGCCGGAGTCCTGAAAAATTATAATAGAAATTGGGTGAGGCGGATGATCAAGATCAACAAGGGTCTGGATCTACCTATAACGGGCGCGCCTGAACAGTCTGTATCTGCAGCTGTTGAGGCAAAGACCGTCGCCGTGATCGGCTTCGATTACATAGGTATGAAACCTACGATGCAGGTCAAGGCGGGAGACCGGGTTAAACTCGGTCAAGTGATCTTTACCGACAAAAAACGGTTGGTGTTAATTACACAGCCCCTGCGGCAGGTGTGGTTAAAGCAATTAACCGTGGTGAGAAAAGGGCTTTGCAGTCTGTTGTGATCGAAGTCGATGGCGATGAAGCTGTAGAGTTTGCAAAATTTGATGCCAGTGAGCTGGCGTCAGTGACGGCGGAACAGGTTGAAGAAAACCTGGTTGCGTCTGGTCAGTGGACCGCGCTGCGGACACGACCGTTCAGTAAAGTACCGGCTCCCGGTACAAAACCATCATCAATCTTTGTGACAGCGATGGATACTAATCCGCTGGCGGCAGACCCTGCCGTGATTATCGCTGAGCAGAAAGAAGCATTCAGTCACGGTCTGACACTGCTGGGTAAGCTGGCAAAGGTTCACCTGTGTAAAGCATCAGGTGCTGATGTGCCGTCTGCTGATGGTGTTAATGTTGCCGAGTTCTCAGGTGTACATCCGGCGGGTAATGCCGGTACGCATATTCACTTCCTGGATCCGGCTTCTGAAAAGAAAACTGTCTGGACGATCGGTTACCAGGATGTCATCGCAGTCGGTAAATTGTTTACTACAGGTAAATTATTTACAGACCGTGTCGTGGCACTGGCGGGACCTCAGGTAAGTGCTCCGACTCTGTTGCGTACCCGTGTAGGCGCAGATCTGGAAGAGCTGACTGCAGGCCGTCTGGTAAGCGGTGATAACCGTGTGATCAGTGGTTCAGTCCTGAACGGCCGTAATGCCAAGGGTGCGTTTGCATACCTGGGCCGTTATGCCAACCAGGTTTCTGTGCTGCTGGAAGGCCGTGAGCGTGAGTTCATGGGCTGGGTTGCACCAGGCAGTGAGAAGTTCTCTGTCCTGAATATGTTTGCTTCGATGTTCTCGAAAGGCAAAAAGTTTGCATTCACCACAACCACTAACGGTTCTGAGCGTGCAATGTTGCCTGTAGGTCAGTTTGAAGAACTGATGCCACTGGATATCCTGCCAACTCAGTTGCTGCGTGCGCTGGTTGTCGGTGATATGGAGAACGCGATTGCGCTGGGTTGTCTGGAGCTAGATGAAGAAGATCTGGCACTGATGACGTTCGCTTGCCCTGGCAAATATGAGTATGGCCCGATCTTGCGGGATAACCTGACAACGATCGAGAAAGAGGGCTGAAGATGAGCTTACGTAATATTCTCGACAAGATGGAACCTCACTTCCATAAAGGCGGTAAGTACGAAAACTGGTACGCCCTTTATGAGGCTGCGGATACTATCTTCTACACGCCGGGTCACGTCACCAAGGCAGCTGCGCATCCGTGATGCGGTTGACCTGAAGCGTATGATGATCCTGGTATGGATGTGTACTTTTCCAGCGATTTTAATCGGTCTTTACAATGTTGGTCTGCAGGCCAATATGGGTATGGCTGAGCTGGGTATGACCGAAGTTGAAGGTTGGCGTGGAGCAATTGCTGGCGCTCTGACCGGATTCGATGCAAACAGCATCTGGGATAACATTATCCACGGTGCGGTTTACTGGTTGCCTATCTATGCGGTTACCTTTGTTGTGGGCGGCTTCTGGGAAGTCCTGTTCGCCATGAAGCGTGGCCATGAAGTAAATGAAGGTTTCTTCGTAACTTCTATTCTGTTTTCCTTGATTCTGCCAGCAACTATCCCGCTGTGGCAGGTTGCTCTGGGTATTTCTTTCGGTGTTGTTATCGGTAAGGAAGTATTCGGCGGCACAGGTAAAAACTTCCTGAACCCTGCACTGACTGGCCGTGCATTCCTGTTCTTCGCATATCCTGCGCAGATGTCAGGTGATGCAATCTGGACTGCAGTTGACGGTTTCTCCGGCGCTACCCCTCTGGGTCTGGCTGCACTGGGTGGCGTTGATGCGATCATGGCACAGGGTGTTAGCTGGATGGATGCCTTCCTGGGCTTCATTCCGGGTTCTGTTGGTGAAACGTCTACCCTGGCAATTCTGATTGGCGGTGCGGTTATTCTGTTCGCCCGTATTGCGGCCTGGCGCATTGTTGCCGGTGTCTTCCTGGGTATGGTTGCAACCTCTACGCTGCTGAACGTGATCGGTTCTGATTCGAACCCAATGTTCGCGATGCCTTTCTACTGGCACTTCGTACTGGGTGGTTTCGCCTTCGGTATGATGTTCATGGCTACAGATCCTGTATCTTCTTCCATGACTAACGTGGGTAAGTGGTACTTTGGTGCGCTGGTGGGCATCATGGTTGTACTGATCCGTGTAGTTAACCCTGCGTTCCCGGAAGGTATGATGCTGGCGATTCTGTTCGCTAACCTTTTGCGCCGCTGATCGATAACTTCGTCATGCAGGCTAACATCAAGCGGAGGATTGCACGCAATGGCTAGTAATAACGATACCATTGGTAAGACGCTTACCGTTGCCGTTTCGCTGTGTGTGGTCTGTTCGATCATTGTATCTGCGGCGGCTGTTATGTTGCGTCCTGCTCAGCAGGCCAACAAAGACCTTGACCGTAAATCCAACATCCTGGCAGCTGCCGGTATCTCTGACAGCAGCAAATCGGTAGATGAACTGTTCGAGCAGATTTCTACCCGCATGCTGGATATGGAAACCGGCAAGTTCACCGATGCTGTTGAGGCTGAAGGTTACGATGCCCGTCAGGCAGCTAAAGATCCGTCTCAGTCTATTCAGCTGACCGCTGATCAGGATATCGCCAGTATTCGCCGTCAGGCCCGCTATATGCCGGTTTACATGGTTGAAAACCAGGGCGAGATTGAGAAATTGATTCTGCCGATTCACGGCTATGGCCTGTGGTCTACACTGTACGGTTTCATCTCTCTTGAAGGTGACCTGAACACCGTTGGTGGTTTTGGCTTCTATGAGCACGCTGAAACACCGGGTCTGGGTGGTGAAGTAGATAATCCTGTCTGGAAGAGTCTGTGGCAGGGTAAGTCTGTTTATGCAGAAGGTTCTTACACCCCTAAACTTGCTGTGATCAAGGGTAAGGTTGGTGCCGGTACCGCTGATGCAGAGTACAAGGTCGACGGACTTTCCGGTGCGACTCTGACCAGCGTAGGTGTGTCGAATCTGGTGCAGTTCTGGATGGGCGAGAATGGTTATGCACCATTCCTGGCTAATCTGAAAGCGGGAGGTGCTTAAGCATGTCTAAGACGAATGAAGTGGTTATAACACCAATCTTCAAGAACAACCCGATTGCTTTGCAGATTCTGGGTGTATGTTCTGCCCTGGCGGTAACCAGCAGCATGTCTGTTACCGTGGTTATGTGTCTGGCACTGACCAGTGTAACAGCGTTTTCTAACCTGTTTATTTCCAGTATCCGTAACCATGTACCCGGTAACATCCGTATTATCGTACAGATGACCATCATTGCCTCTCTGGTAATCGTGGTTGACCAGGTACTGAAGGCATTTGCCTATGAGATTTCCAAGCAGCTGTCGGTATTCGTTGGTCTGATTATTACCAACTGTATCGTAATGGGCCGTGCGGAAGCCTTTGCTATGAAGAACCCTCCGGGCATTTCGTTCCTGGACGGTATCGGTAATGGTCTGGGTTATTCTGTGGTTCTGCTGAGTGTTGGTTTCGTCCGTGAACTGTTCGGGTCCGGTAAGCTGTTTGGCATTGAGATTCTGCCACTGGTTACCGATGGCGGCTGGTACTACAGCAATGGTCTGTTGCTGTTGCCACCAAGCGCCTTCTTCCTGATCGGTATTTTCATCTGGATTCTGCGTACTGCGTATCCTGACCAGGTTGAAAAGCCAGAGTTCGAAATGGCGCCTAACACTAAGAAGGAGGCAGCGTAATGGAACATTATATTAGCCTGCTGGTTAAAGCCATTTTCGTTGAGAACATGGCGCTGGCCTTCTTCCTGGGTATGTGTACATTCCTGGCGATTTCCAAGAAGGTACAGACAGCAATTGGTCTGGGTATCGCGGTAATTGTTGTACTGACAATTACAGTGCCGGTAAACAACCTGATTTATAACTACCTGCTGAAAGACGGCGCGCTGGCGTGGGCCGGTATGCCGGATGTGGATCTGAGCTTCTTGGGTCTGATCTCGTACATCGGTGTAATTGCAGCGATGGTACAGGTCCTGGAGATGTTCCTGGATAAGTATGTACCGGCGCTGTATAACGCACTGGGCGTATTCCTGCCGCTGATTACTGTAAACTGTGCAATCCTTGGTGCTGCACTGTTCATGGTAGAGCGTGACTACAACTTCGGTGAAAGTGTGGTTTACGGTGCAGGTGCAGGTGTCGGCTGGGCGCTGGCAATTGCGACGCTGGCAGGTATCCGTGAGAAGTTGCGTTATAGCGATGTACCGCATGGTCTGCGTGGTCTGGGTATCACCTTCATTACTGTTGGTCTGATGTCTCTTGGCTTCATGTCTTTCTCAGGTGTTCAGCTTTAACAGGCTGCATGAACAACGAAAGGAATTAATGCGATGAATGCAGAAATTATTCTTGGTGTTGTCATGTTTACCGCAGTGGTGCTTGCACTGGTTGCGGTAATCCTGGCAGCCCGTGCCAAGCTGGTAAACAGCGGTAATGTGACCATCGAAATTAACGGTGATCCGGAAAAGACAATTCAGGTGCCAGCAGGTGATAAGCTGCTGCAAACACTGGCGGGTCAGGGTGTATTCCTGGCATCAGCCTGTGGTGGTGGCGGTACCTGTGCACAGTGCTCATGTATTGTTGAAGAAGGTGGCGGCGGTATGCTGCCAACTGAAGAACCTCACTTCACTAAAGGCCAGGCCCGTGAAGGCTGGCGTCTGTCATGTCAGGTTGCTGTTAAGCAGGACATGAAGATTGAAGTTGAAGATGACGTCTTCGGTGTTAAGAAGTGGGAATGTACAGTTGATTCTAACCCGAACGTTGCAACGTTCATCAAAGAGCTGACTCTGCGTCTGCCTGAAGGTGAAAACGTTGACTTCCGTGCCGGTGGTTATGTACAGCTGGAATGTCCTCCGCACGAAGTACACTACAAGGATTTTGATATCCAGGAAGAGTACCGTGAAGACTGGGACCGTTTCGACCAGTGGCGCTATGTGTCTAAGGTTGATGAAACCACTATCCGTGCTTACTCCATGGCTAACTATCCGGAAGAGAAGGGTATTGTTAAGTTCAATATCCGTATCGCGTCTCCACCTCCTGGTGGTCCGGAAGGTATTCCGCCGGGTAAGATGTCTTCTTACGTGTTCAGCCTTAAAGAAGGTGACAAGATCAATGTATACGGTCCGTTTGGTGAGTTCTTCGCCAAGGATACCGATGCAGAGATGGTGTTCATCGGTGGTGGTGCAGGTATGGCGCCTATGCGTTCCCATATCTTTGACCAGCTGAAGCGTCTGCACTCTACCCGTAAGATGTCTTTCTGGTACGGTGCCCGTAGTCTGCGTGAAGCTTTCTACAATGAAGAGTACGATGCACTGGCTGCTGAAAACGATAACTTCGTTTGGCACCTGGCGCTGTCTGACCCTCAGCCAGAAGATAACTGGGAAGGTTATACCGGTTTCATCCATAACGTACTGTATGAAAACTATCTGCGGGATCATGAAGCCCCTGAAGATTGTGAGTACTACATGTGTGGACCGCCAATGATGAACTCAGCGGTTATCAAAATGCTGGAAGATCTGGGTGTTGAGCCTGAGAACATCCTGCTTGATGACTTCGGTGGATAAGCATTAATGATGCACGATTATCATAAGGTAATCATACGGCTGGCAGCTTCGCTGCTGGCCGTTTTGTTTTTAACTGCCTGTGAAAAACGCCTCAGCCAGAGGTGGTTGGTTTTACCGGCGGTACGATGGGTACCAGCTACAGTGTTAAATGGCTGGCGGCTGACAGTGCTGGCTCTGATCAGGTTATCAAGCAAACTGCAGCACTGAGCAGTGCGGCTGAAGCAATGCTGGCAGATGTGAATCAGTCGATGTCGACGTATATTGCTGATTCTGAGCTGTCATTGTTAAACCGGGCTTCGGGCACGGTGACACAGCAACTGTCTGAACCGTTATTCCAAGTGCTGGAATTGTCCCAGCAGATCAGCCATGGCAGTAATGGTGCATTTGATGTCACCGTTGGGCCGCTGGTTAATTTGTGGGGTTTTGGCCCGGATGGTCGGGTAACGAAAGCGCCATCACCGGCTGATATTCAGGCGTTACGGCAGAGCATTGGTTATCAGAAAGTGAAGCTTGACGCTGAGCGTTCAACGGTAGAGCGTGCTGAAGGGGTGTATATTGACCTGTCAGCAGTGGCGAAAGGTTATGGTGTTGATCGGCTGGCTGAGCTGATGGAATCTCACGGTATCACTGATTATCTGGTTGAAATCGGTGGTGAGTTACGGGCCAGTGGATTAAAGCTCAATGATGAGCCCTGGCTGATTGCCATTGAGAGCCCTGTTTCCGGTAAGCGGGCGATTCAGCGAATTATTGCTGTTAATGATGTGGCAGTCGCAACGTCCGGTGATTACCGAAATTATTTTGAGGAAAACGGTATCCGTTTTTCGCATACAATAGATCCTGCAACAGGCCGGCCGATCAGTCATAAACTGGCGTCGGTTACAGTGTTGCGTCCTACCTGTGCCGAAGCGGATGCACTGGCAACTGCGTTTACGGTCATGGGTGAGGAAAAGGCTTACGAATATGCGATAGCCAATGGCATTGAGGCCATGTTTATCGTGAAAAGTGATACTGGTTTTGTTGAGAAACAAACCCCGGGATTTGCTGCTTATTTAGTAGAGTGATCCTGGTCAGTGTCAGATGTTATGAAGTTAAGTACAATGCGTGCTGCAGTAGACAAGCGCGTATCTATTTCAGGTGAGTGAAAATGACTGAATTGATTTTTGCCATAGTGATAATGTTGTTGCTGGTTGCCGGAATGGCAATTGGTGTAATTCTCAAAGGTAAGCCTATCACCGGTTCCTGTGGTGGTATGAGTGCGCTGGGCATGGATACTGCCTGTGATGTATGCGGTGGTAATCAGGAAATCTGTGAGACTGAACAGCAGAAGAAGCAGTCTGCCTCTGCTGACGCGGCTGATCTGGGTTACCAGGCTAAGTAAACCGTCATCATCACGAAGCTTTTATGTCGCAGTTAGTGTGTCAGGGTTTAGCTCTGACAGGTTTTGCCGTAGCATAAGCTAACTTGTTGTTAAGTATTAATTTACGGTGTTGAAGTAAATCAGAATAGGGAATGTAATGGCTGTATATGACTACGATGTCATTGTAATAGGCTCAGGTCCTGCCGGCGAAGGTGCGGCGATGAACTCCGCAAAAAAGGACGCCGGGTAGCGGTTATTGAAGTACAGGATTCTGTGGGTGGTAACTGTACTCACAAGGGTACTATTCCTTCTAAAGCGTTGCGTCACTCTGTTAAACAGATCATTGAATTCAACACCAACCCGATGTTCCGTGATATCGGTGAGCCACGCTGGTTCTCTTCCCTAAGGTACTTAAGCGTGCTGAGAAGGTTATCTCTAACCAGGTAATGATGCGGACCAACTTTTATGCCCGTAACCGGGTAGATCTGTTCTTTGGTCAGGCAGAGTTTGAAGACAAGAATACTGTTCTGGTGAAGGGAACTGTGAAGGGTGATGAGCGCCTGCGTGCCAAGAATGTGGTAATTGCCACCGGTTCACGTCCTTATTCACCGACGGATATTGATTTCAGCCATCCTCGGATTTACAACAGCGATACTGTTCTGAATCTGGAGCACACTCCCAAGACAATGATCATTTACGGTGCCGGCGTAATCGGTTCTGAATATGCATCTATCTTCAGTGGCCTGGGTGTAAAGGTTGACCTGATTGATTCCCAGAGTCGTCTGCTGTCCTTCCTGGATGCAGAAATTTCTGACAGCCTGAGCTATCACTTGCGTAACAGCGCGGTGAAGATCCGTCATAATGAAACCTATGAAACAGTTGAAGCGGACGAGCGCGGTGTAACGCTGACGCTGCAATCCGGTAAGAAAGTCCGTGCGGATGCGTTCCTGTGGTGTAACGGCCGTACCGGCAACACTGACATGCTGAAGCTGGAAAATATCGGTCTTCAGGCAAACGGCCGTGGTCAGATTAAGGTTGATGAGTTCTATCGCACCGAGTGTGAAGGCATTTATGCCTGTGGTGACGTCATTGGCTGGCCGGCGCTGGCTTCAGCGGCGATTGATCAGGGCGTTCTGCATCTTCTGATATGCTGGATGCGGATGACTTCCGTTTCATCAACGACGTGCCAACCGGTATTTATACCATTCCTGAAATCAGCTCAATCGGTAAAACGGAAGAGCAGCTGACGGAAGAGAAAGTACCTTATGATGTTGGGCAGGCATTCTTTAAAGATACCGCCCGTGCCCAGATTTCCGGCGAGCCTGTTGGTATGCTGAAAATTCTGTTCCACCGGGAAACCCTGCAGATTCTGGGTATTCACTGTTTCGGTGACCAGTCGTCTGAGATCGTACACATCGGTCAGGCGATCATGAATCAGAAAGGCGAAGCAAACACGATTAACTACTTCGTGAATACTACCTTTAACTACCCAACCATGGCTGAAGCCTACCGTGTAGCGGCTATTGCTGGTCTGAACCGGGTGGCGAATCTGTAATTTTGCAGGTCTTGCAGTATAAAAACACGCCTTCTGGCGTGTTTTTTGTATCCGGGTTTAGAAAAAGATCAGTTACTTTTTCTGTATCGTCTTCTTTCTTATAGAAGCTGTCTTCGTAATAAATACCTTTGATCGCCAGTCGGCGTTCCAGAAAGCGGTTGTAGTATTTCCAAAGCAGAAAGGCCGGGGTCATGCTGACCATGATGCCTACCATCAGCGCAGAACCGGTATATTCTTCATCAACCAGGCTGGTCGCCCATTCCAGAAAGCCTGATGCGTCGATAATCAGGTAATACGCGCCGAGGCCGGTCAGGCCCAGTGCCACGCCAATATGGTGCAGCATTTTTGCCGCTTTTCAGGTTTAGTCATGGTATATCAGATCAGTTGATGTATTTGTGGACACGCAGGCTGGGCAGGAATGGTACAGGATCAATTTTAAGGTCGCTGCGCAAACTGCGGCTGCGTTGTTCAGGGGAGATGATAGCGGTTGGTTATGCTCGGGTAAAGTTTCCCCGGGCTGAAGGGGAATCAGCATAGGTAAAGATACGTTTTGCGCTTTACGGATCATCTGATCATTTTGTTTCCAGAGCAGATTGGCTCGCATCACCGGTACCTGCGACTGTAGCTGAGCCAGCATATCGCCGGGCATCAGGTGTCCCAGTGCATCAATCTGCATCTGGATGTGTGTCTGGCTGGTATCCATTTTCTGTAAACGCTGCAATGCCTGCTCCGGCGTCAGCTGTTTAATGCTCCGGCCGCTGGTATACCAGCTGAAGCCAATCTTGACCGGTCTGCCTTCGATGATGGGGATCTGCCGGTAACACTGCCGCAGATGTATTCTTGAATAGCCGTGATGCTGAAGCGTTTCGGCCAGCAGAGATTCCCGCCGGGTAAGTTGATTCTGTAAATCACTGTCCTGGCTCAGCCGGTGGTGGGTGGCCAGCGTCTGAAAAGCCTGTTTAGCGGCATTGACGCTAAGGGCTTTTTCAATCAGTGATTTGTCAGCCCCGATTAGGCCGTGCTGGGTACGTGTGACCCTGCCATCCTGGCCGTCCCGGTACCAGATATCGTTAAATAATGCTGCACAGCTGGGCAGGTCGCAGATCTGTTCGTCAGGTAGCCAGAAGGGAAGTTTGCTGTGGCAGAGTTGTGCGGAAAAAGCATTCAGGCGCCGGAGCAGGGTGTCCAGCGCTTCTATTAATTCGTAGGCAGGTGTCTGAGCCATCAGTCCAGATCGATGTTGCCCTGCAGCTGCAGTTCCTTGGATTGCAGTGCAATAATGTGGCGGGCAATGATCATACGGCTGCTTTCCGGCATACGGCAGAACTGAATACCGACATTGCTGCTGTCTGAGCCATCTTCATTGGCGGTTGAATAGAGTACTTTGCCGTAAAGTAGCAGGCCGATGCAGGCTTCCTGAAAAACCAGCTTAAGGGCCAGGTATTCGCCGCTGCTGACCTGGCGATGTGTGTCAAAACTCAGTCCGCCTTCGCTCAAGTTGATTTCCTGAGTTTTAATGTCGTCAAATTCCACACCGTGACTGGCGATTGTTTTGGCAATTGCATCGATCTTATTGGTGGTGACTTCCAGAAAAGTCCCCATGGTTGGATCTTTTGTGCAATTTTGCGCAACAAATGAGTTGTATCGGTGTCAAGTTCCTGTAGCTGACTTAACAGAGTAAAGAAAGGCGAGACCTTAAACTGCGTTGGCAGAGAGCTGGCCTGCATTTCCTGTTCGCTGATAACTTGAAAATCCAGGGATACGTTCTCGCTGATACGATAGTACTCACGGCGTTCGGGATTCAAAGCATGCTCCTGAGCAAGTTAATACAAGTTTGAGTATAGCGAATATTATTCTGATTTTGTTAGAGAATTTTTCGAGTCTATGATTTAATCCGAGCCATGTTTAGACCATTTTCTATTTATGTAGGTTTGCGCTACACCGCAGCCAAACGCAGCAATCATTTTATTTCCTTCATTTCATTGGTTTCTATGCTCGGGCTGACACTTGGTGTCGCAGCGCTGATCCTTGTTTTGTCGGTTATGAATGGTTTTGACCGTGAACTTAAAGGCCGTATTTTAGGGATGGTGCCTCATGCCACTATTACCGATTATGGCCAGCCTCTGCTTGACTGGGAAACACTGGCCAGTCAGGTTGAACAGGAGCCGGATGTTAAGGGTACCGCACCCTTTATTCAGGCGCAGGGTATGCTGACAAACCGTGGTGTGGTTCGCGGTGTTGTGATCAACGGTATTAATCCTGAGCTGGAACAGAAAGTTTCTATTATCGATGATCATATGAAAGCGGGCAGTCTGGATGCTCTGCAGCCGCGTAAATATGGCATTGTGCTGGGGGCTTTACTGGCTCGCTCAATGGGCGCATCCATTGGTGACAAGGTGACGGTGGTTCTGCCAGAGGCGTCTATCAGTGTGGCCGGTGTTGTTCCCCGCTTAAAGCGTTTTGAGGTTGTCGGTTTATTTGAAGTAGGTGCTGAGCTGGATGCCAGCCTGGCATATATTCATATTGATGATGCTGCACGTATTAAGCGAATTGCGGAAGGTGTGGATGGTCTGCGCCTGGAGTTTACGGATCTGTTTGATGCGCCGCGGCGGATGACTCAGATCGTTTCAGCGACAGGTAACTATTACCGTGCCAGTGACTGGACCCGGACCCACGGAAACCTGTTCCAGGCGATTCAGCTGGAAAAGCGTATGATCGGTCTGCTGCTGTTTCTGATTGTTTTTGTAGCGGCGTTTAACATTGTGTCGACATTAGTAATGGTGGTGACTGACAAGAAGGCTGACATTGCTATCCTGCGTACGCTGGGCGCAACGCCTGGCCGGATTATGCGAATATTTATGGTGCAGGGCACAGTGATCGGTGTTATCGGCACGCTGCTGGGGACTGCTCTGGGTGTTTTGCTGGCCCTGACCGTGACGGATCTGGTGGCATGGGTTGAACGAACCTTTGGTATTCAGTTCCTCAGTGCTGATGTTTACTTTATCAGTTATTTGCCTTCACAACTTCAGATGAGTGATGTCTGGGTGATTGTGACGACAGCTTTATCAATCAGCTTCCTGGCGACCTTATATCCGGCGTACCGGGCTTCAAAAACTCAACCTGCGGAGGCGCTGCGTTATGAATAATCCGGCGGATCTGGTTCTGCAGTGTGTATCGGTTAAGAAGGTCTATGGTGACGGCGACGCACAGGTAGAGGTTCTGAAAGATGTCAATCTGGATGTGGCTAAAGGCGAGCAGCTGGCTATTATCGGTACCTCAGGTTCCGGTAAAAGTACTCTCCTGAACTTGCTGGGTGGACTGGATGTTCCCACTTCAGGTGAGGTGAAGGTCGCTAATAAGCCACTGTATCTGATTAATGAAAAACAGCGGGCAGAGTTGCGAAATAATGCGCTGGGCTTTGTTTATCAGTTTCATCATTTGCTGCCGGAATTTAATGCGCTGGAAAATGTTGCCATGCCGCTGCTGATTCGCGGCGAGCCAATCAGCAGTATTAAAACCAAAGCCAGAGAGTTGTTGGTGGCTGTGGGTCTTGAGCATCGTATCGAACACAAACCTTCCATGCTCAGTGGTGGTGAGCGTCAGCGGGTAGCGATTGCCCGGGCGCTGGTCGCGAACCCAGCCTGTGTGCTGATGGATGAGCCGACTGGTAACCTGGACCGTAATACTGCTGAAGATATTCAGGCACTGATGCAGCGGTTGAATGAAGAGCTGGAAACTTCCTTTGTGGTGGTAACGCACGATCCTCAGCTGGCGCATAAACAAGGCCGAGTGCTGGAGTTACGAGACGGTTGTTTACAGCCGGTATAAAGTAAAAAGCCGCGTTTATCGCGGCTTTTATATCAGGGCTTCTTATTGTTGTTCTTGCGACGGTGTTTCCAGCTGCGGTTTACCTGCCAAACCCAGAATGCCTGCATTAGAAAATAACCCAGAATGCCGGCAACAATGCCACAAATGACAGAACCAAGCAGCAGTGGTTGCCATATGTGGTTCAGGCCACTCGACAGCCAGTCCACACTGAGTTCAAACTCAATTGCCTGCGCCGGTAAATCCATTAGCCAGACACCTACCAGATAAGCAAAGTAGAAAATCGGCGGCATGGTGATCGGGTTGGTGATCCAGACTAGGCCGACAGATATAGGCAAATTACTGCGTACGAAAAGCGCTAAAACCGCGGCAACAAGCATCTGGGCAGGGATCGGCAGAAAGGCGCAGAAAAGCCCGACCATGAATGCCCTGCAGACTGACTTGCGTGTCAGGTGCCACAGGTTAGGGTTGTGTATGTGATTACCCAGCCAGCTAAGATGCCGGTTTTGCTTGAGCTTTGCCTCGTCGGGCATGTACTTGCGAATTAATTTGCGCGGCATTCGTGACGCACTTATATTGTCGAATGGGAGCGTCATTATGCCTACTCCCGTTGCTTAAGCCAACACTGTGAGATCAAGGATGATCGGTTTTTCTATCGCTATAATTCTGAGCAACTATTCTTTCTGCCCGCTGCCGGTTGGTTATGGCCTGTGGCAGCGCTTTTCTGTGCTGCTTTTCCTGTTTTTCGCCGTTTCGGTTTGTTCGCCTTCTGCCTGGGAATGGCTTATGTGTTTTTCTGGGGACAGTGGCAGTTAAGTCATCGTCTGCCTTTGGACGACAGCCCTTATGATGGCATTGTCAGCGGTGTGGTGGTGGGCTTGCCGGATGAATTTCCGGACCGGGTCCGGTTTGAGTTGTTGCTGGATGCGTCACCTGTTGGCGCTGATTCGCTGAGAAAGATCCGTTTAACCTGGTACAGGCATACACAGAATATTAGCCCCGGGCAGCGCTGGCGTTTCTCTGTTCGCCTTAAGACACCGCGAAGTCTGGTTAATCCGGCGGGATTTGATTTTGCGGCCTGGCATTTGTCCCGGGGAATAGATGCTCGTGGGTATGTCCGGTCTGACTTGTCACCTGAGTTATTGGCTGATGATGCTAAAGGCTTGGTACGGCTTGACCGGCAACGCTATAGGCTGAGCAAGTGGTTGGAAGGGGTTGGTTTTAGCAAACTAACATTGGCGACCTTACAGGCGCTGTTGCTGGGGATAAGCGTTTTCTTTCTGATACGCAGTGGCAGCTTTTGCAGGATACCGGCACTGTGCATCTGGTGGTTATCAGCGGATTGCATATCGGCATAGTGTGTCTGCTGGGTTACTGGCTTGCAGCACTGTTACAGCTGCCACTGGTTATGCGTCGGATTCAGGTAGCAGATCTTCGGCGTGGAAGAATAGTGCTTGCTTTAGTGTTTGCCACTGTTTATGCCTTTTGGCCGGCTTCACAATACCGACTCAGCGTGCACTGATCATGGCGGCTGCATTATTGCTGCCGCCGATTTTAGGGGTTGTCATATCTGTTTGGCAGCGGTGGTGGCTTGCTATGCTGCTGGTTTTACTGATTCAGCCACTTAGTCCTTTACAGGCCGGGTTCTGGCTATCCTTTTTGCGGTGGCGGTTTTGCTGACGGTGGCGACCGGAGAAACTGGTCAGGGGCGTTGGGGTGTATTCAGGCGGATGTTGCTTTCTCAGCTGGCCATTTTTGTAGGGCTTTTCCGATACTGCTGATTTTTACCGGTAATGTTTCGCTGATTTCTCCGCTGGTGAATATTGTCGCTATTCCTTATATCAGCCTTATCGTGTTGCCGGCTTTGGTCGTGATCATAATGCTGGTAGCGCTTGGGCTTACCGGGTTGTCGGTAATGCTTGCTGAAGAGTTGCTGTCATTGTTCTGGCGGGGCCTGGCATGGGGAGATGATCTGTTAAATCAGTCTGGCTTTATTGTTCAGGCAGAAGAAAAGCTGACTGAACACTTTACGCCGGAGCCCGAATATCTGCTGTTGGCAGTTGTGGGTATTGGTCTGCTGCTGTTGCCGCAGGTGTTTCCGTTCAGAATCATTGGTGCAGTGTTGTGTCTGCCTCTGTTGTTTGGCCGGGGGATACTGTTCAGCAGGGAGATTTCAAAGCCTGGGTGCTGGATGTGGGGCAGGGGCTGGCTGTACTGGTTAAAACCTCCGAGCATTCTCTGCTATTTGATACCGGCGCCAGCTATCCCGGTGGCAGCGTTGCTCAGAGTTTTGTTATTCCGTCTGCGGGAAGGTCCGGTGTGAATAAGCTGAACTGGCTGGTGGTGAGTCATGGAGATAATGATCATTCCGGCGGGTTTGCGGATGTAAACAGGCAGCTTAAGCCCGGTGAAGTATTTTTGGCAGCGCTGAATGGCAGGCGCGTGTGGAAAGTGACAGCGGAAGATACTTGCCTGCGGCGCCGTAAAGGAATTGCAGGCGGACGGGGTGCGGTTCAGGTTTGTTCAGCCGGATAGTAAGTGGTCGGTAAATGAGAATAATAAATCCTGTGTGCTGCTGGTTGAGAATGATAGCTGCCGGCTGGTATTGCCGGGGATGCTGAGGCAATTATTGAAGAGCAGATTGTAAGAGAAAACGACCCGTTAGCGGCTAAGCATACCTGGCTGGTGGCGGGGCATCACGGCAGTCAGACATCAACCGGTGATCTGTGGCTGGAATGGTTGCAACCCCGACAGGTGATTTTCAGCAGTGGTTATAAAAACCGCTATGGGCATCCTTCTGAAAAGGTTATCGAGCGGCTGGAGCACCGTTTGGTACCATGGTTGGATACAGGCCAGCATGGGGCGGTGGCGTTATCAGCGCAGAATAATAACTGCAGTGCCTTGGCAGCGCGTCAAGTTAAGTGGCGATATTGGTTAGTGGATTCTATTCGCCAATGAGTCGCTATGTTACAGTAGCCCAGCTCTAATTTAGCGGCTTGGTTTTAGCCTGTATCTGCAAGTTTCTGGGAGGCAGTAGGTGTTTGAATTACTTCAGTCCGGCGGTTGGTTAATGATTCCGATCATCGGTTGTTCTGTGATTGCTCTGGCGATATGTCTGGAGCGCTTGTGGGTACTGCAAAGGACCGGGTTGCGCCGGCTAACCTGTTAGCACGGGTCTGGGAGCTGGCACGTAAAAAGAACTGGGTGCTGAGCAGCTGAACCAGATTCGCAACGAAAGCGCATTGGGTAAGATTATTGTTGCCGGTCTGAACAGTTCTTCCCATGGCCGGGAGATTATGAAAGAGAGTATTCAGGAAGCTGCCAGTCATGTTGTGCATGAGCTGGAGCGTTTTCTGAGTGCGCTGGGTACCATTGCCTCAATTGCACCTCTGCTGGGCTTACTGGGTACGGTTATAGGAATGATTAAGGTGTTTTCTGAAATCATGCTGCAGGGAACCGGTAACGCTAACGTGCTTGCCGGAGGTATTTCGGAAGCTTTGATTACGACAGCCGCTGGTCTGGCTGTAGCCATTCCGGCGCTCATGTTCCACCGCTACTTCCAGCGTAAGGTCGATACCCTGCTGGTGGAGATGGAACAGGAAGCGATCAAACTGGTTGAAATCGTCCACGGCGACCGTGCCGTTGATTATGAATAAGGCTGTCCTGTGAAGTTTAGACGTAACCGGCCCGCTGATGTAGATGTCAATCTGACCCCTTTGATTGATGTGGTATTTTTGCTGCTGATCTTTTATGGTCACCACAACCTTTACTAAAGAAACGCATCTGGCGGTTGAATTGCCGGAAGCGGATGGTCTGGTCGCAGAAGCACCTCTGGATATTCTGGAAGTAGTCGTCAGTGAAGCTGGCAGCTACAGTGTTAACGGCTTGGCGCTGATTAACAGCCAGGCGGATACTTTACGCCGGGCATTGCTCAAGGCTGCCGGTGAAAACCGGGCGTTACCTTTTGTGGTCACTGCTGATGCCAATACGCCCCATCAGGCTGTTGTAACGGTGATGGATGTGGCCGGCAAAATGGGTTTCTCCAGCCTGAGTATCACGACCCAGAAACCACCGGCGGAGCAATAGCTTGGCACTTGAGCAGGCGTGGTACCGGAAGGCCTCCTGGCTGATTATGCTGCGGCCGTTATCTGCTGTGTTTACGGCGCTGGCAGATCGTCGGCGTCGTCAGTACCTGAACGGCAGTAAACCGGTCTGGCGCGCATCTGTCCCGGTGATTGTTGTTGGCAATATTTCTGTCGGCGGAACGGGTAAGTCTCCACTGGTGATCTGGCTGGTTAACTGGTTACGCCAGCAGGGCTATAAGCCGGGTGTTGTCAGTCGGGGCTATGGTGCGAAACCTCCCGCTTTTCCTTTTATTGTCACCCCCGCGACCCTGCCTTCTGAAGGAGGGGATGAGCCGGTCATGATTGCCCGGCGAACGTCTGTACCTCTGGTAATTGATCCGGATCGCCCTGCAGCGGTCAGGCACCTTCAGCAAAGCTTTGATTGCGACATAATTATCAGCGACGATGGCATGCAGCATTATGCCCTGGGGCGTGATATTGAGATTGCTGTTATTGATGGGCAGAGGGGGTTGCGAACGGTCGCTGTTTACCGGAAGGGCCTTTACGTGAGCCGGTAGAACGCCTTGCAAGTGTTGATCTGATCGTGGTCAATGGCAAAGCAGCGCAGCCCTCTGGCTATTCCTATAGTGAAATGCATTTGCAGCCGGGCAGGGTGCATTCTGTTGATGTAAATAATGGTGTATTACCTGATTTTCTGCATAATTTTGCTGAAACGCATCCGAGCGTGCACGGTGTTGCTGCGATCGGTAACCCTGAGCGGTTTTTCAGTGTGCTTGAAGGGCACGGGTTAACGGTTGAGCGACACGCGTTTTCTGATCACCACGCCTACCAAATGGAGGATTTTTCATTTGTCGGTGGGGAAAGCATTATCATGACTGAGAAAGACGCTGTAAAATGCGCACATCTTCCACTTAAAAATGCCTGGTATCTGCCGGTCGATGCACAACTTGATGACGGGTTTGCAGAACAGTTGACAGAGCGTTTACAGGCGTTGAAATACGACAAATAAGGTTATTACATGGATAAGAAGCTGCTTGATATTCTGGTGTGTCCGGTATCCAAGGCACCGGTTGAATATAATGCCGAGACGAATGAGCTGATCTGCCGTGCCAGTGGTCTGGCATATCCGATACGTGATGACATTCCGGTTATGCTGGAAAATGAAGCGCGTACGCTGAGTGCTGAAGAACGTCTGGAAAAGTAAGGCGGACTTATCATGGGTTTTTCTATTATTATCCCTGCGCGTTACGCTTCATCTCGTTTGCCGGGTAAGCCGTTGGCGGATATTGCCGGTATGCCGATGATTCAGCGGGTGTATCAGCAGGCGCTGAAAAGTGAAGCCCAGCGGGTAGTGATTGCCACTGATGATCAGCGTATCTACGATGTTGCCACAGGCTTTGGGGCAGAAGTATGTATGACCCGCGAAGATCATCCTTCCGGCACTGACCGTTTGCAGGAAGTGGTTCAGCAGCTGGGTTTCTATGCGGATGATATCGTTGTAAATGTGCAGGGGATGAGCCACTGATCCCGCCCCGGGTGATTAACCAGGTCGCACATAACCTGATGGCCAATCTGGATGCTAGCATAGCGACGCTGAGCGAACCGGTCAGTGATATCGAAGCGGTGCTGAATCCGAATGTTGTTAAAGTGGTCAGCGATACACAGGGAAGGCGCTGTATTTCAGCCGTGCGCCAATTCCGTGGCCGCGGGATGAGTTTGCTGATCCCCAGGCACGTAATGTGTTACCTGAAGGGGTTAATTTCCAGCGTCATATCGGTATTTATGCTTACCGGGTAAAGTTGCTGAATGACTTTGTACGCTGGGAACCCGCGCCGCTTGAGACAGTTGAGTGTCTGGAGCAGCTCCGGGCTATGTATAACGGTGCGGTAATCCATGTTGATGTGGCGGACGAACTGCCGCCTGCCGGAGTAGATACCGAAGCTGATCTGGAGCGGATACGGGCGCTGTTCAGTGCATCCTGACCGTTATTGAAGCTGTGATCCGAAGCGCTTTATCTGAAGAAGATACAGCGCTTTTTTATACCCGCTTCAGCGTTCCTGAGGTGTCAGGTGTTTGGTGGTGGCTGAAAATGCACGGATTTCCGCTTCGCTGTAAGGAGTATGCTTTCGGTTTGTGCCGGCAGGGTGGTGTTTAAGGCTGACACCCTCCCGGTGGGCAGTCACCGGCCGGATAGGGCGGGGGCAGAAATTACCGCCGCAATTCGGGCATACGTTTTCCAGTACAGATTCAACGCACTGCCTGCAGAAGGTGCATTCATAGGTGCAGATGCAGGCATCTGCCGAGTCTGGTGGCAGGTCTTTATCGCAGTTCTCACAGTTAGGACGCAGTTCAAGCATAATTTCAGTTCCTGTATAGAATAAATCTGTCAGAAGATGGCCATGCAGCGTATATAATGGCGATATTCATTGGGCTGCATAGCGGCTATTTTTGCAAGATTGTTTACAGTGTTCTGGTAGGTTCTTGTGCTTTTCAGAGGTATAAATGGAACAGAAAAACGAAGGTTCTTTTTGTTTGCCTGGGTAATATTTGTCGCTCGCCAACGGCGCATGGTGTGTTCCGACAGCTGGTTGAGGATCGGGGCCTGTCTCACCTTATCGAAACGGATTCAGCCGGCACCGGTGCTTATCATGTTGGTGAGCCGCCGGATCACCGGGCCACTGCAGAGGCGGCAAAGCGCGGTTATGATCTGAGTGATTTGCGTGCTCGTCAGGCGGTTGCGGCGGATTTTGGATATTACGATTATGTAATCGCGATGGATGTGCAGAACCTGGGTGGCTTGCGCAGCATTTGCCCTGCGGATTATTCCGGTTACCTGGGAATGATGACAGATTTCACCGATAACTATGAGGGTGATGTACCGGACCCGTATTTTGGCGGTGCTGCAGGTTTTACCCATGTGCTGGATATGCTTGAAGATGCCTGTGGTGCTTTGCTGGATCAGATTGCTGCCCGGGGAGTGTCCGGTTAATGGAGTTTTCAGAAAACTATTCCTGAAAGGTGTTAACAGTTTTGGCTTTGATGTGTCAGCTGAGTACTGCTGTGAGGTAACCAGTCTGGAGGGCTTCGCGAGGCGCTGGCATTTGCAGACAGTAAAGGTCTTGATGTGCTGGTACTTGGTGGTGGCAGTAACCTGATCTTGGTGGATGATATACCGGGTCTGGTGATTTTGAATCGCTTACAGGGTATTACGGTTAAAGCTGATGCGGATGATCCGGCGAAGGTATGTGTGACAGCTGCGGCCGGTGAAAACTGGCATGATTTCGTACGGTACACACTTGAGAGTGGCGCTTATGGCTTGGAAAATCTGTCGCTGATTCCGGGGACTGTGGGTGCTGCGCCTATGCAGAACATCGGTGCTTACGGTATTGAGATCAAAGACCGTATGCTTAGTCTCAGGGCGCTGGACAGGGAAACCGGAGAGCTGTGTGAATTTACCACTGAAGCCTGTGAGTTTGGTTACCGGGACAGTATTTTTAAGCAGCGTGCTGCAGGGCGTTACATCATTACCGAAGTAACTTTTATGCTTAGTCGGAAGTGTCAGCCAGTGCTGGCATATGCCGGTCTGGCGGATCATTTTGCCGGCTTGGGTATTGAGTCGCCTGACGGTTTGCAGGTCAGTGATTATATCTGTCAGGTTCGTCGTGCTAAGTTGCCTGACCCGGCAGATATCGGTAACGCGGGCAGCTTCTTTAAAAACCCTGTTGTGTCAGCGGCGCGGCGGGAGGCGATTCTGAAGGACTATCCTGATCTGGTCAGTTTTGCAGACGGTGACGGCTATAAGCTGGCCGCTGGCTGGCTGATCGACCGTCTGGGCTGGAAAGGCCGGAGCCAGGGAGATGCCGGTGTGTATGATAAGCAGGCGCTGGTGCTGGTGAATCATGGCGCGGCGAGTGGTGCTGATATTCTGCGGTTAGCCGGGGCGATTCAGGAGGATGTGTTTAGCCACTTTAATGTGCGCCTGGAGATTGAGCCGCGTACTTTTCCTCAATAACAGGAAGGACAGCAAAAGTGTGAAAATAAAAAGCCAGCTCTTTAGCTGGCTTTTTGTGTGCTGACACCGGGCTGGCCGGTGTCGTTACGCGGTATCAAACTTCAGTGGTTTCACTGTCCGTCTGATTGTTTGCCGGTGTTGCCTGCTGGCGGCTGCGCGGGTCATTCGGCGCGCGACGCTGGCGACGCTGGCGTGGAGCAGAGTCCTGATCAGCAACAAGCGGTGCCGGACGGCGTGGTGCGACTGGCTGCGGCTCGATAATTGCTGATGTTGCCGGTTTTGCCTTGCGGGCAGGGCGCTGGCGTCCACGACGCTTGCTGGCAGAAGGTGCTTCTTCTGCTGGCTTGGCGTTGTCTTCAGCAGCGGTTTCCGGCTGATCAGCTTCTTCTGCTGTTTCCGGCTGTGCTTCAGTCGCAGGTGCTTCTTCAGCGACAGGTTCTGCTTCAGCTTCTTCAGTAGTGGTTTCTTCAGTAGCAGCTTCTTCAGTTACTTCTGTTTCGGCCTGCTCAGCTGCTGGCTCCTCAGTAGTAGCTTCTTCAGTAGCAGCTTCTTCAGTAGCAGTTTCTTCGGCTACTGCTTCTTCAGCAGCAGGTGCTTCAGTAACTGTTTCTTCGGAAGCAACCGTTTCGGCTGTTTCTTCAGCAGCTTCAGCAGCTTCAGCTTCCGCTGCAGGCGCTTCAGATGCAGTTGCTTCTTCAGCCGCTTGCGGAGCTGCTTCTTCAGCGACGGCTTCAGTCACTTCTGCAGCAGGAGCTTCTTCAGTTGCAGCCTGTGTTACTTCAGCTACCGGTGTTTCTGCCTTTGGTGCTTCCGCTGCGGCTTCTGCTGGCTCAGCATTTTCAGCTGCAGCAGTTGCGGTTGCTGTTTCAGCATTTTCAGCGACTGCTTCAGTTGTCTCTTCGCGCTTGCGATCCTTACGCGGACGGCGCTGGCGACGCTTACGTTTTGGTTGCTCTTCGTCAGAGGCTGTTGCTGCAGTATCTGGCTTAGGTGCATCAATGGCTGCTTTAGCCGCACTTTCAGTCTGAGCATCTTCAGCATTTGCTACAGGCTGTTCAGTGTTCAGTGCGTTTTCCTGTTGCTCTGAACCGCTGCGACGGGCGTTACGCTCACCGCGACGACGACGTCCACGACGGCGTTCACCGCGGTTGCGGCCATCTTCCTGAACTTCATTTTCCTGTTGCTGCAGGTTTTCTTCCTGAGCTTCAGGCTTGTTGCGTTTCTGATCGCGGTCACGGTCATTGCGACGACGGTTACGTGAACGGCCTTCGCCACGTGGCTTATCGCTGCGGGACTCCTGCTGTTCATCCTTGCTGGCATTCTGCGACTTGTTTTCACCGCGTTCGCGGTCGTCTTTGCGGCGACGGTTACGGCGGTTGTTAGAGCGCTTACGCTCACCGTTATCTTTGTTACGCGGTTTCTTTTCCTGTTCTTTCTTGTCTTCTTCAGGGCTGCTGAACAGGCCAGTAATGGCGGAGATCAGGCCGGACAGGAAAGATTTCTCTTCGCTTTTAGCTGGCTTGCTGGCAGGCGCTGCAGTTGTTTCAGTGCTGACCGGTGCCGGTGTTGGCGGCGCGACGGTACGTACGGCTGCTTTTTCCCGGGCAGGGGTGTTAGTAACTGTATCCGGCTCAGCGATGTCTTCAGGCTCAGGCTGCATTGTATAGCTGGCGTCATTAGTGTTGATCACGGTGTGATCATCACGCAAACGGACAACTTCGTAGTGCGGTGTTTCCATGTTCGGGTTAGGAACAATGACTACCCGTACGTTCTGACGCTGTTCGATATCATGAACTTCGCTACGCTTTTCGTTCAGCAGGAAGGTGGCGACAGAGACCGGCAGAATTGCACGGATCTGTGCGGTCCGTTCCTTAGCAGACTCTTCTTCGATCAGACGCAGAATAGACAGTGCTAGAGACTCGGTGTCACGGATGGTGCCCTGACCGTTACAGCGTGGGCATACAGAGCCGCGGCTTTCGATCAGTGACGGACGCAGACGCTGACGGGACATTTCCATCAGACCAAAGCGAGAGATGCGACCCAGTTGTACGCGGGCGCGGTCGATCTTCATCGCATCGCGCATGCGGTTTTCAACTTCACGCTGGTTCTTGATCGGTGTCATATCGATGAAATCGATAACGATCAGACCGCCGATATCACGTAAGCGCAACTGGCGGCCGATTTCTTCAGCGGCTTCCAGGTTGGTGTGCAGAGCGGTTTCTTCGATGTCGCTGCCGCGGGTTGCCCGTGCGGAGTTGATGTCGATAGACACCAGTGCTTCAGTCGGGTCAATAACAATTGAGCCACCGGAAGGCAGTTGTACTTCACGCTGGAAAGCAGTTTCGATCTGAGTTTCGATCTGGAAACGGTTAAACAGCGGTACCTGTTCGGTATACAGCTTGATCTTCTGTTCGTAGCTAGGCATTACCTGCTTAACGAAGTTCAGTGCGTCCTGGTGGACTTCTTCACTGTCGATCAGTACTTCGCCGATGTCCTGGCGCAGGTAGTCGCGGATCGCGCGGATAACAACGTTGCTTTCCTGGTAGATCAGAAAGGTGCCGGGCGTTCGCTGGATGCTTTAGTGATGGATTCCCACAGGATCAGCAGGTAATCAAGGTCCCATTGCAGTTCTTCAGAGCTGCGGCCAACACCTGCAGTCCGGACGATAACGCCGGTTTTCTGCGGAATTGTTACGCCGTCCATTGCTTCTTTCAGCTGTTTACGGTCGTCGCCTTCGATGCGGCGGGAGATGCCGCCGGCACGTGGGTTATTAGGCATCAGAACCAGATAACGGCCCGCCAGGCTGATAAAGGTGGTCAGGGCTGCACCCTTGTTGCCACGCTCTTCTTTGTCTACCTGAACGATAACCTCGGTACCTTCAGCAACAACGTCTTTGATGCTTGGGCGGCCGCCTTTGTCGCTGCCTTTGATGAAGTATTCGCGGGAGATTTCTTTCAGTGGCAGGAAGCCGTGACGCTCTGCACCGTAGTCGACGAAAGCGGCTTCCAGGCTTGGTTCTACGCGGGTAATTTTACCCTTGTAGATGTTGGCTTTTTCTGTTCGCGGAACCTGACTCAATGTCCAGGTCATACAGGCGCTGGCCATCGACCAGTGCGACGCGCAACTCTTCGGGCTGAGTTGCATTAATGAGCATTCTTTTCATGTTGTGTTAGCGTTCTCTTATAACACTAACGTATTTCATCGCTATGGCTGTTTACGTATGGGGACAGGGCATACCCTGTCACGTGAGTCCAATCTTCGTAACGACATCAATAGTTCAGTTTTTGCCTGTCTGGTGTGTATTACAGCGCAGACGGGTCTTATCGACGGTGGAGGAAACAGCAGCCTCTATCAGTTTTAGTATCTGATCGTAGCTGTTACTGCGGATCTTTCAGTCCGGTTCAGGCAGTCAGGTTACTTAATCTCTGACTGTTTTCCGTTCTGATGGCACGCAGGTTCCGGGCTGGCGACATCTCCACCTCCAACTGGCCAAAACAGTACCAGAAGGATGAAATACGTAGTTAATTCTGTTGTTTTGATGTTGGTCTTTACGTGTCTGCCTCTGGCAGTGTCTCCGTAGCTGGCTTCTGGCAACCGGTTCGCTTTATGACGTCAGCCTGTGTTTGGTAACAGTGCTGTTTAGCGGGGGTTGCGGAAGCTTTTCGGGCCTTTACTCTGGCTGCTTCGGGATAAAAATACGTAAATATTTCATCATCTTCTGTGCAGGCTGTTGAATAAATCCCTGATTTGGTTATTGACATCAGGTTATTTATCCATAAAAGCAAATTAGCTAAAGCCAAAGGCCTGCAGCAGCGCTAGAATATAGCAGCTATTAACAGGTGCATCAATTCATAGATGTGTCTGAATCTGTCTCATTCAGACAGTTTTGAATAATTTACTTCAGTATCTGTACGAGTGCCGAATTTTAAAGATGTCCGAAAATAATGATGCCCCGAAAAGCCAGGTTCAGTGGTTTGATGTTGATGCTGATCTTGCAGGGCAGCGCATTGATAACTTTTTGCGTACCAAATTAAAAGGCGCCCCTAAGACGCTGGTGTACCGAATCCTGCGCAAAGGTGAGGTAAGGGTTAATAAAAGCGTATTAAACCGGATTACCGGTTGCAGGAAGGTGATCTTGTCCGGGTACCGCCGCTGCGCCTGACAGAAGCGCGTCAGGCACCGGTGGCCAGTGCCGGCCTTGCTGCCAGCCTGGAAGAGGCTGTGCTTTACGAAGATGCAGATATGATGGTGATCAATAAGCCCAGCGGCCTTGCTGTGCATGGCGGCAGTGGTATCAGTCTCGGGTTGATAGAGACGCTGCGTCAGATTCGTCCTCAGGCTAAGTTTCTTGAACTGGTGCACCGTTTAGACCGTGATACTTCCGGTTGTATTATGGTGGCCAAAAACGCAGTGCCTTACGTTTCCTGCATGAAGCATTGCGCCAGAAGAAGGTTACCAAGATTTATAATGCTTTGGTGGATGGTAAATGGTCGACCCGTAAAACCAAGGTTGATGCACCACTGCAGAAAAATGAACTTAAGTCCGGGGAGCGCGTCGTAAAGGCACACCCGATGGGTAAGGAGTCCCTGACAGAGTTTAAGGTGCTGCAGCGTTTTGCTGGTTATGCAACCCTGGTTGAGGCCCGTCCGGTGACGGGAAGAACCCATCAGATTCGTGTACACAGTCAGTTTGCCGGCCATCCGATTATCGGAGATGATAAGTACGGCGTGGATGATACAAATAAATTTATGCGCCAGTTTGGCCTTAAGCGTTTATTTCTGCATGCGGTTGAGTTACGCATGCCGCTGCCTTCCGGTGGTCGCAAAGTGATAAAAGCCCTGGGGATGTGTTACAAAAAGGTATGAGTAATTTGCAGCAACACCTCGCTGAGCGTAATCAGGCGAAGGATGCTGAGTAGTTAGCTGTTATATAATATTAACCTGCAGGTGCGCAGGTGTGGTTTCTATCAGGATGTATCAATGAGTGACAGGGTTGACCCGACTATTTTTAATCTGACTGCAGACAGCATGTTGCAGCGGGGGTAATTCCAACAACTGAGCTGATCGCTGCTGAGTTAAATACTGAGCCGGATTGCCTTGCGGATATGCTGGCTGAGTGGTGGGACAGCCTCTCCGGCCGCTTACAGGCAGTGAACGGTGACATGATTGCGATCCCGGATGTGCCAAGTAGCCTGAACAAGTCTTTCCAGACTTTATGGAATCAGGCGCTGCAGGAAGCTCAGGCACTGGTTATGAGCGATAAGGAAGACCAGATTCTTGCCGGTGAAGAATCTCGTAAGCACAGCGAGCAGGAATTAAAGCGTCTCTACGAAGATCAGACTGAGCAGGAGAATAAGTACCGTCACCTGCGGGCGAAGCTGGAATCCGAAACCAGTCAGATTCAGGCACTGGAAGCTGAAATTTCTGTGCTGAAAATTAATCTTGGTGCAGTCACGTCAGATCTGAAAACTGCTGAACAACGTTATCATAACGTTGAGCAGGAGATGGCGTTATTGCAGAAGAAGCTGGATGATTCCAAGCGTACTTTCGATCAGCGGGTTAAAGATGAACAGCGTCACAGCCTTGAGCAGGTAAGTAAGGCCGAGGCGGATGTCCGTTATTACCGCGGCTCACTGGATAAGATCCGTGATGAAAGTGGCCGTAAAGAGTCCGCGCTTACCAAAGAGATTCATGATCTGCAGGCCGTGGTGGCCAAGCGGGACGTGAAACTGGATTCCCAGAAGAATCAGGTCAAAATTCTTGAAGATGAGCTGAAGCGTTATAAAACAGATGTTGATCTGGGTTCCCGTCAGCTGAATAAGGTGTCTGGTTCGATTTTGTCTGAGCAGAATAAGAACAAGCGTCTGTCTGATAAAGTAAAAGAGCTGACTGAAGAGACTAAGCGTCTGAATCAGAAGCAGCTGGCTGCAGCCAATGAGGCTACCCGCCGTGAAAGCGCCCTGCGTGGCCAGGTTAAACTGAAAGATGATGAGCTGATCCGTGCGATTGGCCGGGTGACCGGTCTGGAGAAGCGTATCACCTCTCAGGAAGAAGAAATCCGCCGTTTAAAATCCCGTCTGTAAGCCTTTCCTTAAAATAGCCCCTGCAGTTGACTGCAGGGGCTGGCAACCACACGAATTCTGTGTGAATATACGTCCTATATAATTATTAGTTATTAATAATGCTTTTGTTACTTCTGTTTTGCTGATTTTCGAGCGGGGTGCGTTCAGCGGGACAGTTTTTGATCCGAGTCTGGAGGTTTGCATGAAGTTGCAACAGTTGCGCTATATCTGGGAAGTTGCCCGCCATGATCTGAATGTTTCAGCAACAGCTCAGAGTTTATATACATCGCAGCCGGGTATCAGTAAGCAGATTCGCTTACTGGAAGATGAGTTAGGGGTAGAAGTTTTTGCCCGCAGTGGTAAACACCTGACCCGGGTAACGCCGGCGGGTGAAAAATTCTGAAGTGGCCGGTGATATTCTGCGTAAGGTAGAGAGTATTAAGCAGGTTGCGCAAGAGTTCAGTGATGAGAAGATGGGGAGCCTGGATGTTGCCACGACCCATACTCAGGCACGTTATGCATTACCGGAAACGATAAACGGTTTTATGCAGTCTTACCCGGATGTGTCTTTGCATATGCATCAGGGTACGCCTATGCAGATTGCTGAAATGGCGGCAGACGGTACCGTGGATTTCTGTATCGCCACAGAAGCCATGAGTCACTTTAATGATTTGATCATGATGCCCTGTTACCGCTGGAACCGTTCGGTTGTGGTGCCTAAGGACCATCCGCTGGCGCAGGTGTCACGTCTGACCCTGAAAGATATCGCTGATTATCCGATCGTTACTTACGTATTTGGCTTTACCGGCCGTTCCAAGCTGGATGATGCCTTCATCCGTGAAGGGCTGGACCCGCGGGTCGTCTTTACGGCGGTAGATTCAGATGTGATCAAAACCTATGTCCGTTTAGGGCTGGGGATCGGCATTATTGCTACGATGGCATTTGATGAGGCGGCAGATCACGGTCTGGTGTGTCTGGATGCCAGTCATCTGTTTGAAGCCAGTTATACTAAGATCGGCTTCCGTAAAGGTACCTTCCTGCGTGGTTATATGTATGACTTCATTCAAAAGTTTGCCCCGCACCTGACGCCGGACGTTGTCCGTGAAGTTCAGGCCTGCAATAACCGGGCTGAGGTGGAAGAGATGTTTGCCAATCAGGTGTTGCCTGAGCTCTGATACCTGAGGCATTCGTACGGAGAATATTGATGGAGTTATTTGATCTGACCGGTAAAGTGGCGCTGGTGACCGGTGCTACCTCGGGGATTGGCCAGCAGCAGGTTATAGCGCTGCGCAGTGCCGGTGCCTCGGTTGTTGCGCTGGGGCGCCGCCGGGAGCGGCTAGATCAGTTAGCGGCAGGCGACTCTCAGGTGGTGCCAGTGGTGGCAGATCTGGCGGACACTGACCAGTTGGATGAAGTTGTCACGCAATGCCTGCAGGTATTTGGCCGCATTGATATTCTCTGTAACACCGCCGGGGTAAACCTTCGTCAGCATGCGGATGATGTTTCCCTGAAGATTGGGATCTGACTCAGGATCTTAATCTGAAGATTCCTTTCTTTCTGGCGCAGAAGCTGGTGCCACAAATGGCAGAGCGGGGCTGGGGAAAGATAATCAACGTGGCTTCTTTGCAGTCCCGTCGTGCATTTGCCAATGGCATTGCTTATGGTGCCTCAAAGGGTGGTGTGGAGCAGCTTACCCGGGCCATGGCGGAAGCCTGGTCGTCACGGGGTATAAGCTGTAATGCAATTGCGCCGGGATTCTTTCCGACTGAGCTCACGCAGGCAGTATTTGACAATGATTCGCTGAGTGAGCAGCTGGCGCAGCAAACGGCTATTGGCCGCAATGGCCAGCTTGAAGACCTTAATGGTGTGTGTATTTTTCTGGCCAGTCACGGGTCGGATTACATCACCGGCCAGACAATCTTTATCGATGGCGGTTTTACTGCCAAGTAAAGCCGCGTCTTACATCGAATCATTTTCCAGCATATCTTTTAACCGGGCATCGATTTCTTCACTGGAAAGGTCATCGACGTGCTCGGTCCATTTATCATGAATTTCTGCCAGACGCTGATCATGTTCGTTGCGCAGTTGCTTACGCAGTGCGGCAGCAATGTAACGGGCTTTGCGTTGCGGCGTGTTCAGTTCCAGGCGGGGAACGGTGGTTGATTTGCCGTCATCGTCCACGGCAACCATGGTGAAGTAGCAACTGTTTGTATGCCGTTCTTCGCCGCTGTGAATATCTTCAGCAATTACCTTTACCCCGACTTCCATAGTAGAACGGCCGACATGATTAATTGAGGAGTAGAAGGTGACCAGTTCACCTACTCTCACCGGCTGTTTGAAGTGTACCTGATCAACAGACAGGGTGACGACGTAGTGTTTGCTGAAGTGGCTGGCACAGGCATAGGCTACCTGATCAAGAATTTTAAGCAGGGCGCCGCCGTGGACGTTGCCGGAAAAGTTGGCCATGTCCGGGGTCATCAGCATGGTCATGGAGATCGAATCTTTGCTCTTACTACCGGTGAAATTGCTGCTCATAGCCTACCTCTTGGGTCAGTTTCGAGATCGATGAGCACCAGTATAGGCAGTGATTCTGAAGAAAGTATATCCGGATCAGAGGCTTGCGAGGGGTATAGCAATCAAAACGGGTAGTAAGCCTCAGCCTGGCAGTGCAGGCTGAGTTTCAGGGCGTTATGTGAATAGCGAAGAGGCAGTGCTCAGTTCAGGCCGTCTTCCAGTGCCTGTAACAGGTTGTTTACCTTGTTATAGGTTTCCTGATATTCATCGGCAGTTTCTGAATCGGCAACGATGCCACCGCCAGCCCAGCAGTGAATCTGGTTGTCATGGCAGAGCAGTGTGCGAATGGTAATGCTGCTGTCAAACCGGCCGGAGAAGCTCAGGTAGCCGATAGAGCCGCAGTAAATGGAACGGCGGTTATGCTCCAGTTCTTCAATGATTTCCATCGCGCGGATTTTAGGTGCGCCGGTGATGGAGCCTCCCGGGAAGCTGTGTTCCAGCAGGTCCAGAGGCGTTTTGTCTGTATCCAGCATGCCGGTCACCGTGCTCACCAGGTGGTGTACATTGGCGTAGGATTCAATATCAAACAGCTTCGGGACTCGTACAGTGCCATGCTGGCACACCTTGCTGATATCGTTACGCAGCAGATCAACGATCATCAGGTTTTCGGCGCGGTCTTTTTCGCTGTCGAACAGTTCCTGCGCCAGATTCTGATCTTCTTCAGGGGTTTTGCCCCGTGGTCGGGTGCCTTTAATTGGCTTGGTGGTGACCTTGCCGTTGTCTACTTCCAGAAACTGTTCCGGTGACAGGGACAGAATGCTGCCCTGCGGGGTTTCAATATAAGCCGAGTAAGGAGTCGGAGCCTTGGCACGCAGTTTCAGGTATGCCTGCCAGGTGTCACCTTCGTAACCGGCTTTAAAGCGTTGGGCAAAGTTCACCTGATAGCAGTCGCCAGCCTGAATATAGTCACTGACTTTGTCCAGTGCGTCGTAATAGTCCTGTTCCGTCAGGTTGCTGCTGAAACGGTTGGTCAGAGTAAATTCACCTGCAGCGGCCGGTGCTTCAAGTGCTGCTTCGATCTGTGTTTTGATGGCTTCGGCAGAAGGCTGGTCAATCAGCGGTGTGGTAACCAGCTGGGTGCGTTTTTCTGATGGTCGACGATGACCGCCCAGGGATAAATGGCAGCCTGCATATCCGGCAGTTCCTGATCCTGCGGGTTTAGCTCCGGCAGGTCTTCGAGGCTGCGTCCCAGATCGTAGGAGAAATAGCCGATCATGCCGCCACAAAACGGCAGCTGGCCGATTGTTTCGTCGGCAGGCGGCTGACAATGTTCAGCGTAGGCCTGATACATGGCTTGCAAGTGGCTGAACGGATTGCCGCTGAGAGATTCTGTATTGTCGGCTTTGGTCAGTGTCGTGATGCCATGCTGGTAGCTCAGCTGAGCGACCGGTGAGGCTGCAATGATATCGTAACGGCCAAAACCTGAGCGGGGCTTACCGCTATCAAGAAAAACCGGCGCATTGTGCTCACGGATTGCTGCAAAGTAAGGGCAGGCATCATCTAGATAGGGAAGAGGGAACAGTCTGTACACCGGGTAAGCCTTTTGTTGTAGCTGCAAGATATAGTTACTGCTTAACGGACAGACTAGCCCTTGTGGGGCGCTGTGTCCGGTTAAAGAGGGCGATTGTAACCATCTGGCCCTATGAATGCGAGTATATTGGCGGGAATAAGGCACAATATTACGCATCCAGAGCAGTTTGCAGGCTTTAGCAGAACCGGACCTGTTTCGTGTACACTTATCAGGCTGATTTTGCGTGATTTTTCTGAGTGTTAATGAGTCATTATGAAGTTTCCCTATACCCTGCATACCGATATTTTCCCACAGCCTGATCAACAGATTTTTACCGGCTTTACCGTCACCGGGATAATCTGACAGGCCGGCGGCTGGTATTGCTGCACGGTGCCGGTGTGGCGGGTGAAGATACCTGGCAGGCGCTGCTGGCTCAGCTGGATATGTGGTCAGAGGTACTGGTACCTGATTTGCGGGGAATGGGGCAGACGGTTTCCCGGATGGCATTGAGTATCCCTATACTGCTCAGGAGGTTGTGACAGATGTGGCTCAGTTGCTTAATCATCTGGGCTGGCAGTGTTTTGACCTGGCTGGGTATTCTATGGGTGGACTGATTTCGATGCTATATAAGCAGCAGTACAGCCAGCATGTTGAAAAGCAGTTTTTGCTGGAGTCTGCAGCGGTTGACCGTGGCGACTGGCAGGCCAGTCTTGAGTTGCGGGCGCAGTATATGCAGGCGGCTGAGCATCTGGGTACTGACGCTGAGAAAGGTGTGCGGCAGTTTCTGGATACAATCTCACCTAACCGCAAAGTGTCACCGCTGGTGGAGAAGGTCACAATTGAACGTCTTGCCAGCCGTCCCCTGGGATTTGCCCATGCACTTAAATGTGTCACCGATGCATTGCATGACGTGGACCGGAAGCGCTGCTGGCGGCTCAGGAGATGTCAGCAGTTTTATCGGTGGCAACAGTGTGGCAGCGATGCATGAATACCAGCGTGCATTAGCGGAACGCCTGCCTAACTGGCATTATTTTATGGTGGCCGGGACGGATCATTCCCTGCCATTCCAGAAACCGCGGCAGATTGCTCAGGTGATGCAGGTTGAGCTGGAGCGCTATCTGGCTGGCTGAAATCTTTTCATAAAGTGTCGACAGTTTTGGTTTTGTTAAGATTGTCGACAATTTTGTTTTTCTATCCTTTCGTCTTTACTTATCTTTTAACGGTTTTTCCCTTTATTGCTGCAGGCCTTTATTTGTAAGGGATTGTGGCTTTTGATGTATTGCTTTTAACCTGTGTTGAAGGATTTGTTCCGGTTAATTACAGGGTGAAAATCTCCTAGGGATTACCCTTATACTTTTGTATCATGTTGACAAATCGCCCTTAAAACCGTCTTGACGGGCTATAATATGGACTGTATCGTTAGTTCACAATTTAGATTGTCGACAATCTGGAAAATAATATGACTGAAGTCTCTGAAGTTGAAGTAACAGAGCAACCAATCAGCAACAGCGAATTGCGCACGCTGGCTGATAAGGTTTGCGAGCAGTTAGTAACTGCCATTGTTAAGGGTGATATTCCGCCGGGCCATAAAATCAGCGAGCCGGAACTGGCACGTACTTATGGCATCAGTCGGGGGCCGTTGCGGGAGGCGATTCGCCGCCTGGAGGGTTTACGGCTGGTGGTGCGTGTACCTCATGTGGGTGCGCGGGTAGTGTCCCTTAATACGGATGAGTTACTGGAAATTTATCACGTACGTGAAGCCCTTGAAGGCATGGCAAGCCGCCTGGCGGCGGTGAAAATGTCGCAGGCAGAAATCGACAGCGTACGGGAGTTATTGCATGAGCATGAAGCCAGTATCGAGAAGATCGACGGCCATGCGTATTTTCAGAAAGAAGGGGATCTGGATTTCCATTTCCGGATCGTGCAGGGCAGTCACAATGACAAGCTGATGGAACTGTTAGGCGGTGAGCTTTATCACCTGGTGCGTATGTACCGCTATCAGTTCAGTGTGTCCAAGTCCCGTCCGCAACGTGCCCTGAAAGAACATCACAGGATTCTGGATGCCATCGAAGAGGGTGATGGTGAACTGGCCGAAATCCTGATGCGTCGCCATATCAGTACTGCGCGGCGCAATATAGAAGTTAAGTTGACCGATCAGCAAAAAGACTGACCGGTCTGAATCGAGTACCTACATAGGGAGTCACTTATGTCGCAGCAACTGACCGCCGGCGGACGTTTCCGTCAGGCTCTGGCCGAGACCAAACCACTACAGATTCTGGGCACCGTGAATGCCTACCATGCAATGATGGCGGAGCGGGTTGGTCATAAAGCTATTTACCTTTCCGGTGGCGGTGTTGCGAATGCGTCTTATGGATTACCTGATCTGGGTATGACTTCGCTGAACGATGTGCTGGAAGATGTTCGCCGTATTACCGATGCGGTTGAAACCCCGTTGCTGGTGGATATTGATACTGGCTGGGGCGGTGCATTCAACATCGCGAAGACCGTGCGCAATATGACCAAGGCTGGTGCCGCTGCGGTTCATATTGAAGATCAGGTGGCTCAGAAACGCTGCGGCCACCGGCCAAATAAAGAAATCGTCAGCCTGGAAGAAATGGTTGACCGGGTGAAAGCGGCGGTTGATGCCAAAACTGACGATGACTTTTTCATCATCGCTCGTACCGATGCATTTCAGCAGGACGGTCTGAATGCCGCGGTAGAGCGGGCGCAGGCCTGTCTGGAAGCCGGCGCTGACGGTATTTTCGCTGAAGCGGTTCATACCCTGAGTGATTACCGGGCGTTTGCGGAAGGCATTAATGGTGCTCATCTGCTGGCGAATATTACCGAGTTTGGTGCAACGCCGCTGTTTAATAAGCAGGAGCTGGCTGAGAACGGTGCCACCATGGTGCTGTATCCGTTATCGGCGTTCCGTGCAGCCAATAAAGCCGCGCTGAATGTCTATGAAGCGATCCTGCGGGATGGCGATCAGAAAGCGGTTGTCGACAGCATGCAGACCCGGATGGAGCTTTATGATTTCCTGAATTACCACGACTTTGAGCAGAAGCTTGATGCGTTGTTTCAGGAAGGCAAAAACAAATAAAAATCAGTGTGTTTTGGCCGGTGTGATTCCGGCCCGGTGTGAGGAGACATATCATGGCTGAAGCGAAGAAGTTGGGCGGTGCCGGTCTGCGGGGCAGTCTGCCGGTGAAACGGCACTGTGTACAGTAGGTCAGTCCGGTGCAGGGCTTACCTACCGTGGTTATGACATTAAAGAACTGGCGGATAAAGCGCAGTTTGAAGAAGTGGCTTATCTGTTGCTGTACGGTAAGTTGCCAAATATGGGCGAGCTGGAAATGTACAAGGCTCGCCTTAAAGAGATGCGCAGCCTGCCTCAGGCGCTGCTGACGGTACTGGAAAATATTCCGGCGGATGCCCATCCGATGGATGTGATGCGTACCGGCTGTTCAATGCTGGGTAACCTGGAAACCGAGCATGACTTTGCGGAACAGCATCACCATATCGACCGTATGCTGGCTACATTCCCGGGGATTATCAACTACTGGTACAACTACAGCCACCATGGCAAGCGGATCAATGTAGAAACTGATGCAGATTCCATTGCTGAACAGTTCCTGTGGACCCTGCATGATGAAAAGCCGGAGCCACTGCACGTTCAGGTTATGCATGCTTCCTGATTCTTTACGCAGAACATGAGTTCAATGCTTCAACGTTTACAGCAAGAGTATGTGCGTCCACCCTGTCAGACATTCACAGTTGTGTGACTGCGGCGATTGGTTCGCTGCGTGGGCCGCTGCACGGCGGTGCCAACGAAGCTGCGATGGCGATGATCGAAAACTGGCGCAGTGCTGATGAAGCGGAAGCAGAAGTCATGGGCATGCTGGCCCGTAAAGACAAGATCATGGGCTTTGGTCACGCGATCTACCGTGAATCTGATCCCCGTAATGCGATCATCAAGGAATGGTCGAAGAAACTGTCAGAACAGGTCGGCGATGAATATCTGTATGCGGTTTCTGAGCGGGTTGAGGCGGTTATGTGGCGCGAGAAGAAACTGTTCTGTAATGCGGATTTCTTCCATGCGTCTGCCTATAACTTCATGGGCATTCCGACCAAGCTGTTTACGCCAATTTTCGTTTGTTCCCGTGTTGCTGGCTGGACGGCACACGTGATGGAGCAAAGAGCGAATAACCGGATTATCCGCCCGTCGGCGGACTATACCGGTCCTGATTCCGCTGACTGGGTAGCGATCGAAGATCGTCCATAACCCGGACTGAGCTGAGTCACCGTTACTCTGGCCGTATATGCCGGGGTAACGGACCACTTCTAATAACAAAGGGGAGCCGGCACCGAGTTTCTCGTGTGCAAGGCTTCGCTCGTGTAAAAATACTGACGGGTCCTGATGCTATGAATACTGCAAACCGTAAACCCCTTCCGGGGACGCAGCTGGATTACTTTGATACGCGTGCTGCGATCGAAGCCATTCAGCCAGGCGCTTATGCCAGCCTTCCTTATACCTCCCGTGTGTTAGCGGAACAGCTGGTACGCCGCTGTGATCCGGCGGTGCTGACCGACTCTCTGAAACAGATTATTGAGCGTAAGCGGGATCTGGATTTTCCATGGTATCCGGCCCGGGTTGTATGTCATGACATTCTGGGTCAGACCGCGCTGGTGGATCTGGCGGGCCTGCGGGATGCGATTGCAGATCAGGGCGGTGACCCGGCGAAGGTTAACCCGGTGGTACCTACCCAGTTAATCGTCGATCACTCGCTGGCGGTTGAACACGGTGGTTTTGATCCTGAAGCGTTTGAGAAAAACCGCGCCATTGAAGACCGTCGTAATGAAGACCGTTTCCATTTTATTGAGTGGACTAAAACTGCATTTGAAAATGTAGATGTGATTCCGGCCGGTAACGGCATCATGCACCAGATTAACCTGGAGAAAATGTCACCAGTGATTCAGGCCCGTGATGGCATTGCCTTCCCGGATACCTGTGTCGGGACCGACAGCCATACCCCACACGTCGATGCACTGGGTGTCATCGCCATCGGTGTAGGTGGTCTGGAAGCAGAAAACGTGATGCTTGGCCGTGCGTCTATGATGCGTCTGCCGGATATTATCGGTGTAGAGCTGACCGGTAAACGTCAGCCGGGCATTACTGCCACCGATATCGTACTGGCACTGACTGAGTTCCTGCGTAAAGAGCGGGTAGTCTCGGCTTACCTTGAGTTCTTTGGTGAAGGTGCCCGGGATCTGACCATCGGTGACCGTGCGACCATTGCCAATATGACGCCTGAGTTCGGTGCCTCTGCCGGTATGTTCTATATCGATGAGCAGACCATTGATTATCTGAAACTGACCGGCCGCGAACCGGAGCAGGTAGCGCTGGTTGAGAATTACGCGAAAACCACCGGCCTGTGGGCGGATGATCTGGTTGCTGCTGAATACGAACGGGTACTGACCTTTGATCTCTCTTCGGTATGCCGCAACATGGCCGGTCCGTCTAACCCACACCGCCGTCTGCCTACGTCCGAACTTGCTGAACGGGGCGTTGCTGGCAGCTGGGAAGAAAAGCCTGGTGAAATGCCGGACGGTGCAGTCATCATCGCAGCGATTACCAGCTGTACCAATACCAGTAACCCGCGCAACGTAGTGGCTGCCGGTTTGGTGGCCCGCAAGGCCAATGAATTAGGTCTGCTGCGTAAGCCCTGGGTGAAATCTTCTTTTGCGCCGGGCTCTAAAGTTGCCCGTCTGTATCTTGAAGAAGCTGGTCTGTTATCTGAGCTGGAAGCCCTTGGTTTCGGCATTGTCGCCTATGCCTGCACCACCTGTAACGGCATGAGCGGTGCGCTTGATCCGGCAATTCAGCAGGAAGTGATTGACCGCGACCTGTATGCCACAGCGGTGCTGTCCGGTAACCGTAACTTTGATGGCCGGATTCACCCGTATGCCAAACAGGCATTCCTGGCATCCCCACCACTGGTGGTGGCTTACGCCATCGCCGGTACAGTACGCTTTGATATCGAAAAAGATGTACTGGGGACAGATAAGAACGGTAACCCGGTTACCCTGAAAGATATCTGGCCAAGTGACGAAGAGATTGATGCGATTGTCGCTTCCAGTGTGAAGCCGGAGCAGTTCAAGCAGGTATACATTCCAATGTTTGATCTGGGTAAGGCGGAGCAGGCAGAAAGCCCGTTGTATGACTGGCGTCCGCAGAGCACATACATCCGCCGTCCGCCGTACTGGGAAGGTGCCCTGGCCGGGGCCCGTGGCCTTAAGGGTATGCGTCCGCTGGCGGTACTGGGGGATAACATTACGACGGACCATCTGTCGCCTTCCAACGCGATTCTGGCCAGCAGCGCGGCCGGTGAGTATCTGGCGCACATGGGGCTGCCGGAAGAAGACTTTAACTCCTACGCAACCCACCGTGGTGATCACCTGACGGCGCAGCGGGCAACATTTGCTAACCCTAAGCTGCTCAATGAGATGTGCCGGGATGATGCCGGTGAGATTATTCAGGGTTCTTTGGCACGGGTTGAGCCGGAAGGGCAGCAGACCCGTATGTGGGAAGCCATCGAAACCTACATGGAGCGCAGCCAGCCGCTGATCATTGTGGCCGGCGCGGATTATGGTCAGGGGTCATCCCGTGACTGGGCGGCGAAGGGTGTTCGTCTGGCCGGTGTTGAAGCCATTGTTGCGGAAGGTTTCGAGCGTATTCACCGTACTAACCTGGTGGGTATGGGGGTTCTGCCGCTGGAGTTTAAGGCTGGTGAAACCCGCGAGACCTATGGCATTGACGGTACCGAGACATTTGATGTGCTGGGTGAGCGTAAGCCGCGTGCCGAGCTGACTCTGCTGATTCACCGTGCCAATGGTGAGACCGTTGAAGTGCCAGTCACCTGCCGTCTGGATACCGCAGAAGAGGTATCGGTCTATGAAGCTGGCGGTGTGCTGCAGCGCTTTGCCAAGGACTTCCTTGAAGGTAACGCGTAACGCGTAACAGCTAATGTAAACGGCCCGCTGCGGTTTAACCGTGGCGGGCATTCAATCAGGAATTGAATTATGGCGCATGTTCCTCAGATCAGAATACCGGCAACCTATATCCGTGGTGGTACCAGTAAAGGGGTGTTTTTCAGCCTTGAAGAATTGCCGGAAGTGGCTCAGGTACCGGGGCCTGCACGGGATGCGTTGCTCCAGCGGGTGATCGGCAGCCCGGATCCTTACGGAAAGCAAACCGACGGTATGGGCGGTGCAACCTCCAGTACCAGTAAAACGGTCATCCTGGCGAAGAGCAACCAGCCGAATCATGATGTGGATTACCTGTTTGGTCAGGTGGCCATTGATAAGCCTTTCGTGGACTGGAGCGGTAACTGCGGCAACCTGTCGGCGGCGGTAGGGGCGTTTGCCATCAGCAAAGGGCTGGTGGATGCTTCGCGGGTGCCGGAGAATGGTGTTGCTGTCGTCAGAATCTGGCAGGCGAATATTCAGAAAACCATTATTGCCCATGTACCTATGACCGCCGGTGAGGTACAGGAAACCGGTGATTTTGAGCTCGATGGTGTGACCTTTCCTGCGGCAGAAGTACAGGTGGAATTTATGTCCCCGGCGGACGGTGAAGGGGCAATGTTCCCTACCGGAAATCTGGTGGACGAACTGGTTGTGCCGGGTGTCGGTAACTTGTCCGCCACCATGATCAATGCAGGTATTCCTACTATTTTCGTCAATGCAGAAGAGATTGGTTATACCGGCTCGGAACTTCAGGATGACATCAATAACGATGAAGCTGCACTGGCGAAGTTTGAGGCCATTCGTGCTCACGGCGCAGTACGCATGGGGCTGATCAGTGATATCAGTGAGGCGGCGGGCCGTCAGCATACCCCTAAGGTGGCTTTTGTGGCCCCCGTCTGATTACGTTTCTTCCAGCGGTAAATCGATTACTGCAGGGGAGATTGACCTCCAGGTGCGGGCGCTGTCGATGGGTAAGTTACACCATGCCATGATGGGCACGGCTGCGGTGGCAATCGGCACGGCCGCGGCGATTCCCGGTACACTGGTGAATCTTGCTGCCGGCGGCGGTGAGCGCAGTGCGGTCCGCTTTGGACATCCTTCCGGAACCTTGCGGGTTGGTGCAGAAGCTGCCTGTGAAAACGGCGAGTGGACTGCGACCAAGGCGGTAATGAGCCGCAGTGCACGGCTGCTAATGGAAGGCTGGGTAAGGGTTCCCGGTGACTGTTTCTGATATGAACTGTTTAGTTACCTGATAATAAAGGACTCATGTGAGTCCTTTTTGTGTCTTTGCTGATGTCTTTTACTTGCCGGAATAGAGCCCCAACGGATCGTTCGGGTCCAGTTGGTCTTCGAACTGCTTGGTGCGGTCGACGTTGGTGGTCTGGTAAACCTGACCCAGCCAGCGGTTGGTAAAGGCGTTAGCCGTATCTTGCCAGCTGTTGTGTACCAGTGGTGTGACATGCTTTTCCGGGAATTCCGGCAGTTCAGTACCATTGGTCATCGCGTTGGTCAGGCGCAGCTGGTACTCCTCCAGAATCGCCTGGGACTGCAGCGACAGGTAGTTCGACGGGAATGGCGGATAGTCGCCACGGTCACCGCTGACATAACGCATGACTTCACGTTTATATTCTTTCAGCAGGCTGATGGTGTCATATTCCGGGTGCCCCTGCAGGAAGATAATCCGGAAACCGTCTTCACTGACGGCCAGATGCGGGCCGGCTTCTTCCGATTCCACCAGTACCTTCAGACCGGCTTTACGCATCGCATCACTGGACACTTCATTGTGTCGCGAGTGACAGGCATCAAACCGGCTGTTCATGCCGTGTACCAGCGGGTGAGTAGGGTCGCTGACCGTATGGTTGAACAGGCCCCAACATTTTTCAGGCAGCGGCTGGCGGTCGATGTCGTACTTTATTTTCAGCAGTGCATGGGATGCCAGGCACGAACAAAAATAGAAGTGACGTTGTCGTACGCCCAGTCGACTACTTCTTTCAGCGGTTCCCAGAAGTCTTCGTCCTGAATGTTTTTATTGGCTACGTTTGCACCGGTAATGACCAGCGCGTCCAGGCCTTCCAGTTTCAGCTGTTCAAAGTCGTCGTAGTAATCCGCCACGTATTGCTGGATTTCCGGACTGCGCTTTTCCACGTTGATCGTAAATGGGTGGAAAATAAACTGGGCGATCTGGTTACTGCTGGCGATAAGACGCAGGAACTGCCGCTCGGTTGCGGTGAAAGCCGCATCCGGCATCATGTTAAGGAAGCCGATATGCAGTTCACGAATATCCTGAGTGGTGGCGCGTTCATGGGTGAGAATCGCGAAACCTTCAGCTGCTAATTTTGAATAGCTGGGTAAGACCCGGCTTGAAGGGGTAATAATCGGCATAATAAATTCCTAGCGGCGGGCGCTGGCAGTAATAATATCAATAAAGTCTGCTTCAGATTTGCAGGTGGCCAGTTCGCTTGCCTGAACAGTATAACCATAGTTATCTGCAATGTGCTGGTAGCGCGGCAAACGGGAGTGGAACAGGTTCGGGAAAACCCAGCGGATAAAGTCGTCCGGTTCCATCATGGCCAGGTAGTCAAGATTCCGCTCTTCCTGATACTTCGCCAGCTGTTCCAGAATGAAGGCCTGACGGTAGTACAGGGGCTTCGGGCTTTTCTGCGCCCGCTCGATCAGCTTGATCTCATCTTCCGGAGAGGTCTTGATGTACAGAATCAGCGTGTTCTTCGCCAGTACTTCAAATACTCCCGGTTCATCAATTTCACACAGGCTGCCGGTGGAATCATTGATAAAGTGGTTGTGGCCTTCTGCATGGGCTTTTTCAATGAATTTCGGTACGTCGTAGGCGGATGCGATTTCTGCTTCCAGGTAGAGTTTCTGGCGACGTAAAAACTCTGGCAGAGCCAGGCCCTCTTTCTCCGGGTTACCCAGCTTGCCCAGAAATGCAGATACCGAACTCAGGTTATTGATGGTGACGTTGTTACTGATACTGATTGAGTCATTTTCAAGCAGTTCACGCAGAAACGGCACGGTCATGGCCTTGTCGCGCAGGTTGGCTTCTATATCGCTGTTCAGGTACTTGTGGCCAATCCGGTAGTCTGCTGAAAAGTGGTACCAGTTTTTCTCTTCCAGAATGTTGGATATGTAGGTTTTACCTACTCCGGACATCCCCATCAGGGTAACTGCTTTATTCGGGCTGGCGAGAAATTCGTCAATGTTCATACGCATAAAGATCGTGCTCGGTTGATAGGGTTGACGGTGAACCGGAAGTGACAGATAACGCAGTAAACAGTGGTGTTAAGTATCTGACGGACCGGCAAATACTATACCAAAGCGAGGATCTGAAAAGGGGTGAATGCGACCTGCTGACCGGATTAAATAAGGGCAACAGGTGTATCTGTACGGTAACCGCTGGAGAGATGTCAGCTGGCCTGTAACTTAAGCGCCAGCTTATTAAAGGCAAGCTTTCCTTTCTGGATACTGTCCACTGCACGGCCATGGTAGCGTTCGTCGTTATCGTTCATGGCTTTTTCAGATCCAGGCCAATCTTAAGAACGTTCTCGAACAGGGTGAAAAGTGGCAGCAGCCGTTTACGGGCCAGATACGGTTTGTTCTGGTGGAGTACAGCGGCGTAATGGTTTTTCAGATCAATGTAGGCCGGCGTCCAGGTCAGGTTACGGTAAGCGACATAACCGTCCGGGTCATTTTTGATTTGTGTTCATCGTAAGCGTTTTCAATGTCATTGAGGCTGCGTTCGTAATCCTCTTTAAACACGCTGACAAATTCTTTGATATTCAGATCAGATAGCTGGGGATCGGACGCACAACTTTTGCTTCCGGTTCTTCATTACTACAACCGTGTAACAGCAGAACCAGACATGTCATGAAGATGCCTGCGAGAAGGCGATACGGCTGAAGCATAATTGGTTTTCCTTGTACCCCGTGATATACCCATTTTTATCGAGTGGTAAAGAAATGAAAAGCAGCAGATTGCCCAAACTGAGTTTTGCCGGCAGTGAACGGTATGATCTGTTGATTCAGCGCAGGGTTGACCGGGGACTGCTTTATGTGTGAAACAGGTGTGGAATGATGGACTGGCTGAGTGCTGAGCCTCTGTTGCGTATCGCTTTCCCCGGATTGTTATTCATTCTGATGGGGTTCTGGGAGTGCTTTCACCCTGCCAGAAAGCTTACTTTTAGCCGACGCTACCGCTGGAGTCATAATCTACTCCTGGTTACCCTGAATACGCTGCTGGTCCGGTTGTTAATGCCGGTGCTTCCGGTGACTGCTGCGCTGTATGCTGCCCAGGAACAAAGCGGTGTGTTTCATGTGCTGGGTCTGTCTTACATTGTCAGTTTGATTGCCGGGTTGGTTTTGCTGGACCTGACCCTGTATTTACAGCACCGTATTTTTCACCGGGTGCCTGTGTTGTGGCGTTTGCACCGGATGCATCATGCGGATCAGGATGTGGATGTCAGCACCGGGTTACGCTTTCATCCGCTTGAAATTGTGCTGTCTGTATTGATTAAGGTGCTGGTGGTCTGGTTGCTGGGCGTGCCGGCCGAAGCTGTTATTGCTTTTGAGGTGCTGCTCAGCACCATGGCGGTTTTTAATCATGCCAATGTGACATTGCCCCAGCCGTTTGAACGATGGCTTCGCTGGTTGGTGGTGACGCCGGACATGCACCGGATACATCATTCTGCTGACCTGCGTGAAACCCATACAAATTTTGGCTTTAATCTGTCCTGCTGGGACCGCTGGCTGGGGAGTTATTGCAATGATGCCCATTCACCGTTGCGGATCGGTGTGAACGGACTGACAGAATCCGGGAACAGCGCATTGACAGGCTGCTTACCCAGCCGTTCAGGAATGTATCGCAAAGCAGTGATCAGTGATCGCGGTCGGTCAGCCACTGGCTGATGGCCGGTGCCAGGGTTTTCCGTGACTTCTGTGAGACAAACACACCGATGTGGCCGGACTTTATTTCCAGTTCCCGGTAGTCGCTGCTGGCAGTCAGGTCTTTCAGTGCTTTTGATGCAGCCGGCGGGACCAGGTGATCATAGCTGCCGTATACATTGAGAATGGGTTGCTGAATTTGTTGCAGGTTTACCTGTCGGTCACCGACCCGGACTGAGTCCTGTATAAAGCCGTTACCTTTGAAAAACTGAGTCACAAACTCCCGAAACATTTCACCGGCCTGATCCGGGCTGTCATTAATCCATTTTTCCATTCTGAGAAAACCGGCGGCCTGTTCTTCAGTGGCGCACTGAGCGGGCATATTGAGGTATTTCTGCAGGCTGAGGCGCATGGGCATCAGGGCGGCGTAAGCGTCATTGAGCATCTGCCCGGGAATGTTGCCCAGAGTATCTACCATCAGATCTACGTCGGTTTGCTGAATCAGGTGGCTGAGCATGTTTCCCGGGGTGTGGAAGTCCACCGGGGTGACCATCGTGATAAGGTTTTTGATATTGTCCGGCTGCAGGGCGGTATAGCTCAGGCTCAGGCAACCACCCTGGCAGATGCCCAGCAGGTTTATCCGGGGCTGGCCGCTGTGCTGTTTAACCTGTTCAACGCAGTTATGCAGATAGCCGTTTATATAGTCATCCATATCCAGAAAACAGTCGGCCGCATCCGGGTAACCCCAGTCGATCAGATAAACCGGAATACCACTGGCAGTCAGCCGGGCAATGAAAGAGCGCTGTTCATCCAGATCCAGCATATAGGGCCGGTTGACCAGTGCATAGCAAATCAGAAGTGGTGTCTGGCAACTGTCTGCCACCTGCGAACGGTATTTATACAGGCGGAGTTTATCTTCCTTATATATACAGTCTTTTGGGGTAGGGCCTACTTCACAGTCTGTCAGTGATTGCAGGGTACGGTAGCTGTCCGCCAGTTGCTGGTTAAACTGGCTGATTTCAGCGGCTATCTGCCGGAGCGTAAAGGTTTATCGCTCATGATCGCCTCCGGAAGTCTGCTCCCCTGAGGTGTTCTTCAGCTGTGATTCTAACTGGCTGAGCCGTTGCTCCAGTTTTGCGATTGTCTGTGCCTGAGTTTTCACCTGTTTACGTAACAGATGTTGTTGCTTAAGGCTTTGCCGGTAATCCTGCTGGCTGACAAATCCTGACTGTAATGGCAGCGCCTTGTCTGGCTGGCAAAGTGATTGCTGCAGATTAATCAGTTTTAACAGGTTGTTATTAAAAGCCGCGTGTGTGCTTTGGTATTCAGATGTGAAAACCTGTTGGGAGTATGCCTGTTCGTAACAGTCAGTCCATTGATCCAGTAGCTGCTTTAGGCTTTCCGGTGGCTGGCTCTGCAGTTGTTCGCGGAGGCTTTCGGTGGTGCTTTCCAGAATGGCCTGATGTTGCGTATTCAGACTGGTAAAGGCATCCCGGCAGGACTTGCAGTGTTCTTGGAATGTTTTCAGCTGGTCTTTGTGGGTCTGGCTGATCAGGTTGTCGGGCAGGCTGGCTGCCTGTTCGCTAAGCTGCCGGAAATAATCGTCCAGTGCCTGTTGCCATGCCTGCAGTGATTGCTGGCTTTGGGGTTTCAGCAGGCTGCTCAGTTGCCAGTTTTTGCAAACAGGCTGCCGGCTTTATCTTCCAGTAATGTCTGTAAACCGTTAATCAGCGTCTGTAACGAAGCGTTGCTGTTGTCTGCGCTGGCCTGACGGGTTGCGAAGTTTCTGTAGAGGTCTGCAAATTCGGCAGCCAGTTGCTGATTCTGGCTGAGCAGTTGTGTGAGGTTGTCGTTTTGCGCTTCAGCTCTGAAAGGATTAGCCTGCATAAACGTCTGCCAGTCTGAAACCGGAGGAGCAGGCTGGCCTGCCTGCAATGCTTCCCAGAACGCCTGTTGCTGTTCCAGCCAGAGGTCGGTGGGCGTTTGGCCTGGTTTGGTCATTACAGGGCTTCCTTTTAAGCACGGATGATTGTTTAGCTTAACGAATTCAGCGGGGCTTAGGTACCGCTGTTCGCTTCCAGCATTTCAATGAAACGCTGGGCGGCTTTGCTCAGGGTGCGTTCTTTATGACTTATATATCCCAGCTGGCGGCTGACCGGCGGTGCATCAACGTTCAGAACGCTGAGGTCTTTATTGATCATGGTGTCCGGGAGCAGGCTCCAGCCAAGACCGATGGTGACCATCATACGGATGGTGTCCAGATAGTTGGTGGACATAGCTGTTTTCAACCTCAGTTCCGGATGGCTGAACTGCTGGGCGGCAATTTGCCGGGTGAAGGTCGCTGAGCCGGACAGAATCGCATTATAGGCGGTCAGTTCTTCCAGGCTGACGCTGGACTTGCCGGCCAGAGGGTGGTCCGGGCTGACCACATAGCGTAGCGGGTCATCCCAGACTTTTTGTGCATGGATCTGCTTATGGGGCTGGGGGATAATGTAATAAGGGCCAGTTCAAGGTCGCCTTTCAGTACGCCTTCGTAGGCGATTTCTGAAGCATCAAAGCGCAGGTCCAGATCCACTTCCGGGCATTCTTTGGTGAAACGGCGCAGTACCGGGGGCAGTCTGTGCAGGCTGATATGGTGGCTGGCGGCCATCGACAGGTTACCGCTGACCTGACCCTGCAGGTCGTGCAGCGAGCGTTTGGCATCCTGCAGCTGGCGCAATATCTGCCGGGCCTGGGGCAGCAAAGTGTTGCCAGCTTCTGTGAGGCTGACTTTGCGGCCGATCCGGTCGAACAGTTTGCTGTCCAGTTGCTCTTCCAGCAGGGCGATGCGTTTGCTGATCGCTGACTGGGTCAGAAAAAGCTGTTCAGCCGCCAGAGAAAATGATTCGTTGTCGGCGACGGTGACAAAGGCTTGCAGGCTGTTACTGTCCATAGGCGTTCCGGCAGAAAAAGATGGTCATGGGATCAGTATTTTCTATTCCTGATTGGAATGCAATCTATAAAAATATGAATTTGTTTTATCAGAAACCTTGCACTAGGATATGCGCTATCCAAGGAGTCTTTCCCACAGTGCTGGTCCTGAATCAGGGCGTTTTCTGTGCTGTAGAAAAGACTTTTTAAAGCCCGCAGCAGACGGGCAGCAATAACATTATTAGGTTCGGAAGTGAGCCTGATGCCGACAGGAGCTAAAAATGGCTGGCAAGACGTTATATGACAAGTTGTTCGAGCAACATCTGGTCCGCATGAATGAAGACGGCAGTGCGTTAATTTATATTGACCGTCAGGTATTGCACGAGGTGACTTCACCGCAGGCATTTGAAGGGCTGCGCATCGCAGGCCGTCAGCCTTGGCGGATTGATGCGAACATCGCAACCCCGGACCATAACGTACCGACCACGGAACGTTCCGGTGGTGTGGAAGAGATTGTTGATCCGGTTTCCAAGATTCAGGTGAAAACCCTGGATGAGAACTGTGATGATTTCGGCATTCTGGAATTCAAAATGAACGATCAGCGTCAGGGTATCGTTCACGTCATGGCACCTGAGCAGGGTGCTATTTTACCGGGTGTAACCGCCGTTTGCGGTGACTCCCACACAGCAACCCTGGGTGCACTGGGTGCGCTGGCGCACGGTATCGGTACGTCTGAAGTTGAGCACGTTCTGGCAACCCAGTGTCTGATCACCAAGAAAATGAAGAACATGCTGGTTCGCGTTGATGGCGAGCTGGGCATCGGTGTGACGCCTAAGGATGTCATCCTGCACATCATTGGTGTGATTGGCACCGCAGGTGGTACCGGTTATGCGATTGAGTTCGGCGGTGACGTATTCCGCAACATGACGATGGAAGGCCGTATGACGGTCAGTAACATGGCCATTGAAGCCGGTGCCCGTGTAGGTCTGGTGGCGGTTGACCAGACCACGATTGATTACGTTGAAGGCCGTCCGTTTGCGCCGAAAGGTGAGCAGTGGGATGCCGCAGTTACTGCCTGGCAGGATCTGGTGTCTGATGCGGATGCTGAGTTTGATGCAGTGGTTGAAATCAACGCTGCTGATATTGAACCACAGGTTACCTGGGGTACTTCACCGGAAATGGTGGTTGGCGTTTCTGAGCTGGTGCCGAATCCTTCAAATGAAGCGGATCCGGTTAAAGTTGACGGCATTGAGCGTGCACTGAAGTACATGGGGCTGGAGGCGGATCAGAAGATTACGGATATTCAGCTGGACCGTGTGTTTATCGGTTCGTGCACCAACTCCCGGATCGAAGATTTACGGGATGCTGCGAAGGTTGTTGAAGGCCGTAAAGTCGCCGGCAACATTATTCAGGCGCTGGTGGTACCGGGTTCCGGTCTGGTTAAAGAGCAGGCGGAAGCGGAAGGTCTGGATAAGATCTTTACGGAAGCGGGTCTGGAATGGCGTGAGCCTGGTTGCTCTATGTGTCTGGCGATGAACCCGGATAAGTTAGGTGCCGGTGAGCATTGCGCTTCTACCTCTAACCGTAACTTTGAAGGCCGTCAGGGCTTCGGTGGCCGTACCCATCTGGTGAGCCCGGCAATGGCAGCAGCGGCAGCGATTGCAGGTCACTTTGTAGATGTTCGTGAAATGGTTAAGGCATAAGGGAAGCAATCATGAAAAAGTTTAATCAGCACAGCGGGATTGCCGTACCTTTAGACCGTGCCAACGTTGACACGGATATGATCATCCCGAAGCAGTTTCTGAAGTCTATCAAGCGTTCCGGTTTTGGCCCGAATCTGTTTGATGAGTTGCGTTATCTGGATGAAGGTTTGCCGGATCAGGATTGCAGCGGCCGTCCTGTAAATGAAGAGTTTGTCCTGAACCTGCCCCGTTATAATGGTGCCAGCGTGTTACTGGCCCGGGAAAACTTTGGTTGTGGTTCCAGCCGTGAGCACGCGCCGTGGGCGCTGGATGACTACGGCTTCCGTTCGGTGATTGCACCGAGCTTTGCGGAAATTTTCTACAACAACTGCTTCAAGAACGGTTTATTACCAATCGTCCTGAGCGAAGCAGAGGTTGATCAGCTGTTCACAGAAGTGGCGGCGAACGAAGGTTATGAACTGACAATCGATCTTGAGCGTCAGGTGGTTGTTACCCCGTCCGGTGCGGAAATGTCATTTGAAATCGATGACTTCCGTAAGCACTGCTTACAGAATGGCCTTGATGATATCGGTCTGACGTTACAGCATGCGGACGATATCCGTGCTTATGAAGAGAAGGCCCGTGCGGCAAGCCCGTGGTTGTTTGACGCGATTCGCTAACAGGATTTATAAGCAGCTGAGGTGTCGGCTGCTTTCGATATTAGAAGGGTTTAAGAATGTCTAAGAATGTTTTGATTTTGCCAGGTGACGGCATCGGTCCTGAAATTGTTGCTGAAGCCCGCCGTGTGCTGGAGCTGGTAAATGAGCAGGATAATCTGGCACTGGAGCTGTCTGAAGCGCGTGTAGGCGGTTGTGCGATTGATGCGGACGGTGTACCACTGCCGGAAGCGACACTGAATGCGGCTAAAGATGCCGATGCAATCCTACTGGGTGCCGTGGGTGGCCCGAAGTGGGATACTAATCCTGATTTTCAGATCCGTCCGGAAAAAGGTCTGCTGGGGATCCGTTCTAATCTGGAGTTGTTCGGTAACCTTCGTCCGGCGATTCTGTATCCGCAACTGGCGGATGCCTCTTCCCTGAAGCCTGAGATTGTTGCCGGCCTGGATATTCTGATTGTCCGTGAACTGACTGGCGGTATCTATTTCGGTCAGCCACGGGGTGTGCGCGAGAAGGAAGGTGGTATCCGTGAAGGTTACAACACTTATGTATACGACGAGAATGAAATCCGCCGCATTGGCCGGGTAGCATTCGAAGCGGCCCGTGCCCGTAACAAGCGTCTGTGCTCTGTCGATAAGGCTAACGTACTGGAAGTAACCGTACTGTGGCGTGAAATTATGGATGAGCTGTCCAAAGAATATCCGGATGTTGAACTGAGCCACATGTACGTGGATAACGCTGCCATGCAGCTGGTTCGCGCGCCGAAGCAGTTTGACGTAATGGTGACCGGTAATATGTTCGGTGACATTCTGTCTGATGCGGCGGCAATGCTGACCGGTTCAATCGGTATGCTGCCATCTGCATCTCTGGATGAGAGTGGCAAGGGTATGTATGAGCCATGCCACGGTTCTGCACCGGATATCGCCGGTCAGGGTATTGCGAACCCGCTGGCAACGATTCTGTCTGCGGCAATGATGCTGCGTTACTCCTGAATGCAGGTGAAACGGCGGACCGTATTGAAGCTGCTGTCAGCACCGTGCTGGATCAGAATCTGCGTACCGCTGATATCTGGTCTGAAGGCATGACTAAAGTAAGCACCAGCGAAATGGGTGATGCGGTTGTAGCTGCGCTGCAGGCATAAAACATCATCTGTGCCTGTTTTCAGGTACAGAAACGGCACCCGTTGCCAGGTTACGACCTTGGTATGAGTGCCGTCTTGACCCGAGATGGCTTTTGATGGATCTTGATCCGGGTCAGCGTTATGTAAAAGTCGTATGAAGCTATATAGTTTATGTATTAGAAATATTGCATAATACTGAGTTCGCTTACTGCGATTGGGTAAGTAAGTTTCTTCTGTACTTAATAAAACAGAAGGGCAGACAGGCTGGTGTAGCAATACAGGCACCGGCTTTTGTCGTTTTTAAATCCTTAATTTGGTGATTAATACAATGAAGCGTGTAGGTTTTGTTGGTTGGCGCGGAATGGTTGGTTCTGTGCTGATGCAACGCATGATGGAAGAGCGGGATTTCGATCACATCGAAGAGCCGGTCTTTTTCACGACATCCCAAGTAGGTCAGGCCGGTCCGGATATTGGTAAGACGATTCCGGCGCTGAAAGATGCGACATCCATTGAAGATTTAAAACAGATGGATGCCATTATTTCCTGCCAGGGTGGCGACTACACGAAACAGGTTTATGCTGATCTGCGTAAGGCAGGCTGGCAGGGGTACTGGATTGATGCGGCTTCTTCCTGCGTATGGAAGATGATGCCATCATCGTCCTTGATCCGGTAAACATGAATGTCATCAAAGATGGTCTGAGCAAAGGCGTAAAGACTTTCGTTGGCGGTAACTGCACCGTATCCCTGATGCTGATGGGCCTGGGCGGCCTGTTCAACGCCGGTCTGATCGAATGGATGACTTCCATGACCTATCAGGCTGCTTCCGGTGGCGGCGCCCGTCACATGCGTGAGCTGATTACTCAGATGGGTATGATCAAAGAGTCTGTGGCGACTGATCTGGCGAATCCTGCCAGCGCAATCCTGGATATCGATCGTCAGGTAGCTGACATCATCCGTGAAGGTCTGCCGACTGATAACTTCGGCGCACCGCTGGCTGGCTCCCTGATCCCGTGGATCGACAGCCCGGTTGATAACGGTCAGAGCCGTGAAGAGTGGAAGGCATACGCGGAAACCAACAAGATTCTGGGGCTGAACGACAGCCCGATCCCAATCGATGGTACCTGTGTACGTATCGGAGCCATGCGTTGTCACAGCCAGGCGTTCACCATCAAGCTGAAGCAGAACGTACCGATGGATGAAATTAACGCCATGCTGGCAGAAGCCAACGACTGGGTTAAGGTTATCCCGAACGAGCGTGATATCACTGCAGCTGAGCTGACGCCTGCGAAAGTGACCGGCACCCTGAGTGTACCTGTAGGTCGTCTGCGTAAGATGAACCTGGGCGATGAGTACCTGAATGCATTCAGCGTGGGTGACCAGCTGTTGTGGGGTGCTGCTGAGCCGCTGCGCCGTATGCTGCGAATCCTGATGCAGGGTTAAGCACTACGGATTAAAAACCGCCTTTATGGCGGTTTTTGTGGTTTGATTTATGCCGAAGAGGGACGCTGTCTGATTTGCTGGAGCAGCACGCCGCTGATAATCAGCGCAAAACCGATCAGGGTTGAGTAGAGCACTTCTTCACCCACGACTACCGCCAGCAGTACCAGCGAAATTGGCGGTGCCAGATACACCAGGTTACTGAGCTGGGCGGTATTGGTTGCCAGGCGCAAAGCACTCATCCAGCACAGAAAGGCAAAACTCATCTCGAAAGCACCGATGTAAATACCGCCGGCGATTGCCGCCAGTGGAATATCAGTGAAGCCGTTCTGCCAGAGCATCATGCCGGATAGCATTGGCAGGCTCAGGCCGAAACACAGTAGCAGGGTGATTACCGGGTCATGGGGATATTTGGTGTTCAGAATCCAGTAGCTGGAGAAAAATATTGAACTGCCCAGCCCCAGAGCAACACCTAATGGCTGCTTGAAATCCAGTGCCATCAACTCTCCCTGAGTGGCAATGACCAGTACGCCGGAATAGGCGATGATGATGCTGAACAGGTTTACCCGGGTGAAGGTCTGGCCCAGAAAGGGAACCGCAAGCATGCTCAGCATAACCGCCCAGGTATAATTCAGTGCCTGTGCCTGCTGAGCGGGCAGAATGTCATAAGCCGCAAACAGGATCAGGTAATAGGCGGTTGGATTAAGAAACGCCAGTAACAGAAAAAGCCTGGAGATTGCTTCAGTAATTGCCAGGCCGGTTGCAGCTTTTGTTGCTTCCAGGCAGCAGCGCCTAAAATCACCACCCCGGTAGCGACTGCCAGCCAGAGCATTTGCAGCGGTGTTACCAGCGACAGGGTCAGCTTAAACGCGCTGGCTACTGTGGACCACATCAGTACGACACACATCGCCAGCAGAAATGCTTTGCGGTTCATGTTTTCTCTTCCTTAAGTGTGCCGGGTTAAACCAGTTTGGCTTCGATATCTTTAACGTCTTCCATGACCACGAAGGTGCTGGTCTGGGTGACAAAGGGTAATGAGGATATCTTTTCGCCCAGTACCGCCCGGTAGGATTCCATGTCGGCGGTACGGACTTTCAGCAGGTAGTCAAAATTAGCGGCAATCATATGGCACTGTTCGATTTCCGGAATGCTCCGTACAGCATCATTAAATGCCTGCAGTGCTTTGGTGCGGGTATCGCTCAGGGATACCTGAACAAAGGCTACGTGTTTGGTGCCAAGTTTCTTCTGATCAACCAGAGCAATGTAACCCAGGATATAGCCCTGATCTTCCAGCCGGCGCATGCGGATCTGGCAGGGAGTCTTTGAAAGGCCAACCCGTGAAGCGAGTTCGGTGATAGTGATCCGGGCGTTTTTGCAGTTCACGGAGAATTGCAATGTCTAATTTATCCAAATTGTCCATGTGTAGGCTTCTTTTTATGTTTTTGTAATTCTATGCTGCAATAGCGAAAAGGATACGCCTATATTTTCTCAGATTACAGGGAAAAGACTTGTTACTTTTTCATATAATTTCCTGCTTTAGTGTCACATGACAAAAATTGTTGGCCGGAAAAAGTCGCTTTTGGTACCAAAGCCGTCGACACAAGGGTGCCAAATCTGATTTTTTCCTATAAAAGCCAATAAAAACCAAATACTCAGCCTAAGCGTCTTTAATCGTCCAGACGACTTAGGTAGAGTGGCGCTAGGAATAATAATAAAAAGCTCCGGTTCGGAGATCGCATTTCCTGACCAGGGCTTTAAAGCAAGTTCGCGCGACGTAATTGCTATCTGGAGTCAAAAAATATGCATCAACTCGCTGGTCTGACCAAGGCACAGATCATGGATCTGTTGACCGAAAAATTATGTGCACAGGTCGATTCATCCCTCGCACAGTCCATTACTCACTATGCTCACCAGTTTTTCAGTGTTTCACCCCCTCAGATTTGCAGCGCAAATCTCTAGAAGATCTTTACTCTACTGCTTATTCATACTGGCAGGTTATTCAGAACTATGACGGTACCAAGCCGGAAGTGCGGGTGTTTAACCCGGATTTTGAACATTATGGCTGGCACTCAAACCACACAGTTGTACAGATTCATAACGTAGATATGCCATTCCTGGTTGATTCAGTTCGCATGGAACTGAACCGCCGCGAAGTGGCTATTCATAATATCAACAACTGCGTGATGGCGGTTGAACGGGATAAAAAGCATCAGCTGGTCAATGTGACTACGCCTAAAGAGCGCAGTGATGCAGCGCGTATGGAATCGGTGATTTGCCTGGAAATAGACCGGGATTCTGATCCGGCAATGCTGGATGAATTGCGCGACACCCTGGCCAGTGTGCTGGAAGATGTACAGTATGTGGTTCAGGACTTCCGTGAATTGCAGGATCAGGTACAGGTTGTTAAAGAGCAGTTGAAAGAGACCGATGCCAACAACCCGGAAATTAAGGAAGCCCGTAAATTACTCGACTGGATGCTGGATGAACATTTCATCTTCCTGGGTTATGAGAATGTAAGTTACAAGCATGCTGGCGAGAAAGTCACAGAAAACGCCGATGTGAAGAGCCGTCTGGGTATTCGTCGGCTGGCGGCCGATAAGAAGGCCAGCCATGTGCTGACTGACTGTGAGCGTGATTTTGCCTGCAACAGTGATCTGGTTAGCTTCAGTAAAGATACCATCCGTTCCACGGTTCACCGTCCGGCATACCGTGACCTGGTCATCGTTAAACAGTTTGATGCCAAGGGTAAGGTGACCGGTGCGCACCGTTTCTATGGTTTGTACACCTCTTCAGTATTCTTCGCCAAGCCGATGAGTATTCCGATGGTTCGCCGCAAGGTTATTCAGACGCTGTCTGAGTGCGGTTTTGAGCCTGGCGGTCACAGTCATAAGGCGCTGGTACAGCACCTGATTGATATGCCCCGTGAAGAACTGATGCTGGCAAGTGCTCAGGAACTGCAAGACACTGCGATGGGCATCTTTAACCTGCAGGAGCGTCGCAAGGCTTGCCTGTTTGTGCGTCAGGATTCCAGTAAGCGTTTCTATTCATGCCTGTATTACATTCCCGCGATCTGTACACCACTCAGTTACGTCGCCGGATTCACAAGCTGCTGGTTGACGGTTTCCATGCGCTGGACTCTGAGGTTAACGCCCAGGTATCTGAGTCGATCCTGTCCCGTACCCATTTCGTACTCTATGTGGATCCTGAACAGCAGAAAGATGTTGATATCAAGACCATTGAAGCGCGCATTCTGGAAATGTCCCGTTCATGGCCGGATGATCTGCAGGCCAATCTGATTGAAGCCTTCGGTGAAGAGCAAGGCAGCCGTTATAACACTAATTTCCGCAGTGCATTCCCGTCGTCCTATATGGAGAACTTCTCAACGGGCAATGCTGTATCGGATATCCAGCATCTGGACAGCCTGAGTGATGACCGTCAGATTTCCATGAGCTTCTACCGCTCGTTTGAGGAATCCAGCGGTATCCTGAAGTTCAAGCTTTACAGTGCGAACGAGTCTCTGATTCTGTCCGATGTGATTCCGGTTCTGGAAGATCTGGGGCTGCGGGTACTGAATGAGCATCCGTACCAGATTAAAGCGGCTGACGGTAACACGTACTGGGTGAGTGACTTCCTGGTGAGCTATGGCCAGGAAGATGCGATTGAACTGGAACAGGTTAAGACCATTCTGCAGGACACCTTTATCAGTGTCTGGGAAGGCCGTGCTGCCAGTGATAAATTTAACCGTCTGGTTATCGGCGGTAACCTTGCGTGGCGTGAAGTGGCGATGCTGCGTGCCATCGCCCGTTACATTAAGCAGCTGCGTTTTGGTTATTCCCAGCCGTTTATGGCAGAAGTACTGCACCGGAACATTGCGATTACCCGTCAGCTGACTGAGCTGTTCCATGCCCGTCTGAATCCGGAAAAATCCGGTGACGAAAGCCGTGTTGAAGCCATTGAAGCAAGCATTCTGGAAGCGCTGGAAGGTGTGGCGAGTCTGGATGATGATAAGATTCTGCGCCGCTTCCTGGTGGTGATTCAGGCGATTCTGCGGACTAACTTCTTCCAGATGGCGGAAGACGGTAAGCCGAAGTCTTATTACTCATACAAGATTGATTCCCAGTCGATTCCGGATATCCCTCTGCCTAAGCCTGCATACGAGGTGTATGTCTACTCACCGCGGATGGAAGGTGTACACCTGCGGTTTGGTAAGGTTGCCCGTGGTGGTTTGCGCTGGTCGGACCGTACCGAGGATTACCGTACCGAAGTACTGGGTCTGGTAAAAGCACAGCAGGTGAAGAACTCAGTTATCGTACCGGTGGGTGCGAAGGGCTGCTTTATCTGTAAGAAGATGCCGGTTAACGGTAGCCGTGAAGAGATTCAGGCAGAAGGTATCGAGTGTTACAAACTGTATATCCGCGGCCTGCTGGATATCACCGATAATCTGGTGGGCTCTGATGTGGTGTACCCGCCGCACGTTGTCCGTCGTGATGAAGACGATCCGTATCTGGTAGTTGCAGCGGATAAAGGTACTGCGACTTTCTCTGATATCGCTAACTCGATTTCTGAAGAGTATAACTTCTGGCTGGGGATGCTTTTGCGTCCGGCGGTAGCCAGGGTTACGACCACAAGGGCATGGGTATTACCGCCCGTGGTGCGTGGGAGTCTGTGAAGCGTCACTTCCGTGAGAAAGATATCAACACCCAGAAAGAAGAGTTCTCGGTGATTGGTATCGGTGACATGGCCGGGGACGTATTCGGTAACGGCATGCTGTTGTCTGAGACCATCAGTCTGGTGGCTGCTTTCAACCATATGCATATCTTTATCGATCCGAATCCGGACGTTGCACCGGCATTTGCCGAGCGTAAGCGGATGTTTGAACTGCCACGTTCTTCCTGGACCGATTACAACGCCAAGCTGATCAGCGAAGGCGGCGGTATTTTGAGCGCAGTGCGAAGTGGATCAAGATCAGCCCGCAGATGAAAGCGCGCTTTGATATTGAAGAAGACCGTCTGGCGCCGACCGATCTGTTAAACCGCCTGCTGAAAGCGCCGGTGGATATGATCTGGAACGGCGGTATCGGAACCTACGTGAAAGCGACCCAGGAAAGCCATGCTGATGTGGGCGATAAGGCCAACGACAGTCTGCGGGTGAACGGTAATGAGCTGCGCTGTAAGGTGCTGGGTGAAGGCGGTAACTTAGGTTTCACACAGCTGGGCCGGATCGAATTTGGTCTGAACGGCGGTTCTTCCAACACTGACTTCATCGATAACGCGGGTGGCGTAGACTGTTCCGACCATGAGGTAAACATCAAGATCCTGCTGAACGAGCTGGTCAGTCAGGGTGATATGACGGTTAAGCAGCGTAACCAGCTGTTACGTGATATGACCGACGATGTTGCTGATCTGGTACTGAAGAACAACTACCGTCAGGCTCAGGCGCTGAACATTGCTGAACTGCATGCAACCGGTGCGATGGATGATTACATCCGTCTGATCCGCCGTCTGGAGGCAGAAGGTAAGCTGGATCCGCAGCTGGAATTCCTGCCGAGCGAAGATGAGCTGCAGGAGCGTAAAGAGAAAGGGCTGGGCTTCACCCGTCCGGAACTGTCTGTACTGATTTCCTATGCGAAGATCGAGCTGAAGCAGGCGCTGATTAATTCCTGGATCACTGACGACCCAAGCTTCTCCCGTGAAATGGAAACCGCTTTCCCGCAACGTCTGCTGGAAGCCTTCCCTGAAGCGGTACGTAATCACCGTCTGCGCCGTGAAATTACGGCGACTCAGATTGCCAACGATCTGGTTAACCGTATGGGTATTGTTTACGTCAACAACCTGCGTACGGCAACAGGCCTGGATTACAGCGATATTGCTGCGGCGTATATGATTGTTCGTGAGCTTTACGACATCGATACCATGTGGGGTGAAGTTGAGTCTCTGGATTATCAGGTACCATGTGATACTCAGGTCACCATGATGCGTGACATGATTCAGCTGCTGACCCGCGGTAGCCACTGGCTGTTACGTAACCGCCGTGACGGCTTGCGTCTGGAGCCTTGTCTGGAAAGCTACAAAGCAGCAATCGATGATGTGGTTTCCAGTGCTGAGAAGATCAGCAGCACTGTACCGGATAACCGTATGTCTGAACGCTATGAGGATTATAAGACCGCAGGTGTGCCTGAGCGTCTGGCCGCGTTTGCTGCGGCCACAGAAAGCCTCTACTGGTTGCTGGATGTGATCGATGTGGCCTCTGAGCTGGATGAAAGTGTGGAAGTGGTTGCACGGACATACTTCGGTCTGGGTACCCGTCTGAACCTGGTAGGGCTTGACCGTAAGATCCGTGAGTTCAAAGCGGCTAACCACTGGCAGGCACTGGCGAAGAACAGCTACCGTATTGAGCTGGACACCCAGCAACGTGGGCTGACACTCAGTGTGCTGCGCAGCAGTGAATCTGATCAGACAGTTGAAGAGCGTCTGACCCAGTGGAGCGAATCCCATAAGGATCTGCTGACCCGTTGGAACAATACGCTGGCAGACATTGAAAACACCAAGCTGGTGGACTGTGCCATCTTCTCTGTGGCGCTCAGCGTTCTGCTTGAGCTGGCATAACCGGTGTTTCTGATCCGTTGAATCAAAGCCCCTGCTTCGGCAGGGGCTTTTGTTTCTGCCGGATATCTGTGATTAAAACAGCTCCAGGTTAGCTAAATGCTTGAATCTGTAGTGGGAAATTTGTCATATTAATAAGCAGTATTAAGAATAATAACGAGGGCAAATATGCTGGCAGTGGCATATGCAGTGTACCTGGCGCTATTGGTGCTGATTGGCTATCTGGCGTTCCGGCGTAACGAAGATCTGTCGGACTATCTTCTGGGTGGCCGGAGCCTGGGTGCCTGGTCCTGCGGGTTAAGTGCCGGCGCCAGTGATATGGGCGCCTGGCTGGTATTGAGTTTGCCCGGGCTGGCGATGACCACCGGGTTCCATGTGCTCTGGCTGGTAGCAGGTTTGCTGGTGGGCATGTGGCTCAACTGGGTGTTTGTGGCTCGCCGCTTGCGGGTTTACTCTGAACTGGCAGGGGATACCCTGACGATTCCCGCGTATCTTGATAATCGCTTTGAAGATAACAGCCGGCTGATCCGGCTGATTGCCGCGATATTTATTCTTGGCTTTATGTTGCTCTATACCAGCGCAGGTTTGCTGGCGGTAGGGCAATTGCTGGCCGCTGTTTTTGGCTGGGATTCACGTATTGCGATCATCATTGCCGGACTGGTGGTTGCTTCATATGCGCTGTTGGGTGGATTTCTGGCGGTGTCATGGAGCGATGTTTTTCAGGCATTGCTGGTACTGGCTGCCTTGCTGGCGGTGCCGCTGACACTGATCGAAGATCCGGATCATCTGGCAGCAAGTTTCAGCGCCCTGCAGGCGGCTAATCCTGCTATGGTGGATATGTTCAGTAATCCTGAAGGGCAGGCGATTTCAGCGATTGGTATCATTTCCTGACGGTGTGGGGGCTTGGGTATTTTGGTCAGCCTCATGTGCTGGCGCGCTTTCAGGCGATCTCTTCAAAAAACAAAATCATCTGGGCACGATATATTGCTGTGAGCTGGGCAGCACTGGTAATGGTAGGCGCCTGTCTGACCGGTTTGCTGGCCCTGATTACCTTGCCGGATACATTTACGGATTCTGACGGAGTGCTGACAGCGATGCTGAATGCACTGTTCAGCCCCTGGGTGGCCGCTTTGCTGTCACTGGCGGTATTGGCAGCCATTATGAGCAGTGTGGATTCTCAGTTAATGGTGGCGGCATCGACCGTTGCTGAGGACTGTAATGCCCTGTTTTTGACCGTGAGGCCGAAGACGGCCTGAGTGCTGATATTGGCCGCTTTGCGGTATTGCTGCTAGTAGCAATGGCCGTCTGGCTGGCGATCGATAAACAGGCGGATATTCTTGAATATGTTGCCTATGCCTGGGCCGGGCTGGGGGCTACTTTCGGGCCGGTGATGTTGCTGTCTCTTTACTGGCCGCTGATGAACCGTGTCGGGGCTGTCGCCGGGATGCTGGCCGGGGATTACGGTTGTGGTCTGGCGGCAGATGGAAGGTGGCTGGTTTGAGCTGTATGAATTGCTGCCGGGAATCGTAGCAGCGACGCTGGCTGCGGTTATGATGAGTAAGTTGTTTGGTCCCCCAGTAAGTCGGTACGCTGGATGTTTGCTAAAGTTCAGGTAAAGCTGCGGGACTGATAGAAACAGATCGTTTTTAAGTTATTCCTATATTTGGTCTTTAAAATTAGTTTTTGTCTTCTCTTTAGCTTTGAAGTTAGATGTAAGATGGTGCTTATCTTTATAATTTAGAGAAAGCGTCTTTCGTGTTGCAGCTAGAATGATTGCATAATAATTTTAGAGGTGACCCTATGCATCCGCGTATTCAATCTTGCCGCGAAGCTATCCGTGAACATTACCTGGCTGATGAGGCCGGGGTGATTTCAGACCTTATTGCCAATGCCCGTCTGACTGCCGGTGACCGTGAGGTTATTTCCCGTAATGCTGCTGATCTGGTGCGTAAGGTGCGTACCGAGAGCAGCCCGTCAATGATGGAAAAGTTTCTCGCGGAATACGGCCTGACCACTAAAGAAGGTGTTGCCCTGATGTGTCTGGCAGAAGCACTGCTGCGGGTGCCGGATACTGTCACGATTGATGCGCTGATTGAAGATAAGGTTGCGACCGGTAACTGGCGCGAGCATCTGGGTCATTCTAATTCCTCTTTGGTGAATACTTCTACCTGGGCGTTACTGGTTACCGGCAAGCTGCTGGCACCCAGTGAAAGCCGTTCACTGGGGCAGACCGTCAAGGGAATGGTTAAGCGTTTAGGTGAGCCTCTGGTCCGGACTGCAGTTGCACAGGCAATGAAAGAACTGGGGCGTCAGTTTGTGCTGGGCCGGGATATTCAGGAAGCCACCCGCCGGGCGGCGAAGCTGGAAGCTCAGGGCTACTCTTATTCTTACGATATGCTGGGCGAAGCTGCCCGTACCGATGCCGATGCGCTGCGTTACCACCGTGCATACAGCGATGCTATCAGCGCGCTTGCACAGGCATGCGTACATGATGATATTCGCATGAATCCTGGCATTTCAGTGAAGCTGTCGGCCTTACATCCCCGTTATGAGTTCGCCAAGCGCGAACGGGTGATGGAAGAGCTGGTTGAACGTACACTGAGTCTGGCTGTTCAGGCCAAAGAAGCCAACATGGGCTTTAACATTGATGCTGAAGAAGCGGACCGTCTGGATCTGTCGCTGGATGTTATCTACGCCGTGCTGGCCCGTCCTGAGCTGAAAGGCTGGAGTGGCTTTGGTGTAGTGGTACAGGCATTTGGCCAGCGGGCATCCTTTGTGCTGGACTGGCTGTATAACTGCGCCGAAGAACTGGACCGTAAGATTATGGTGCGTCTGGTGAAAGGTGCTTACTGGGATGCTGAAATCAAGCGGGCTCAGGTATTGGGCCTGGATGGCTTTCCGGTCTTTACCCGTAAGCTGAACTCTGATGTTTCCTACATGTGCTGTGCAGAAAAGCTGCTGGGCATGACCGACCGGATTTACCCACAGTTCGCCACCCATAATGCTCACTCAGTGGCGGCAATCCTGCACCTTGCCCGGGATATCTCTAACGATCAGTTTGAGTTCCAGCGGCTTCACGGCATGGGTGAGTCTCTGCATGACACTGTTCTGAAAAGCCAAAATACCCGTTGCCGGATTTATGCACCGGTAGGCGCACACCAGGATCTGCTGGCCTATCTGGTTCGCCGCTTGCTGGAGAACGGTGCCAACAGTTCTTTTGTGAATCAGATCGTTGATACCCGGATTCAGCCGGAAGACATTGCGGCGGACCCTTTTACAGCGGTTGCTGCGCTGGAAGGAAAAATTGCCAGCCAGACCATTTCTAAACCTGCAGATATTTACGGTGCAGAGCGCAAGAATGCAATGGGTTGGGATATCACAGATCCGTTGGTGGTAGCTGCACTGGATGAACAGCGTGCCGCTTTTAAACAGCACCAGTGGAGCGCCGGACCGATGATTGCTGGCGCTGAAGCTGCCGGTAATGCGGCGGCCGTTATGAATCCTGCACTGGAAGCAGATCAGGTGGGTACTGTTATCAGTGCAACTTCTGAAGATGTGCAGCAGGCAATTGCTGCTGCCCGTGAAGGTTTCAGTGAGTGGTCGGCTTTTTCTGCTCAGGAACGTGCCGCAGTACTGAATAAGATTGCAGATGTGTATGAAGCGAATGCGGCTGAGTTTTTCGCACTGGTTTGCCGGGAAGCCGGTAAGACCATGCTGGATGCCGTTGGTGAGGTCCGTGAAGCGGTCGACTTTGCCCGTTTTTATGCGAACGAAGCGATCCGTATCGGTGATCAGCAGCCTGGCCGCGGTGTGCTGACCTGTATTTCGCCGTGGAACTTCCCGTTAGCCATTTTCTCCGGTCAGGTGCTGGCCTGTCTGGCGGCAGGTAATGCGGTGCTGGCTAAGCCGGCGGATCAGACGCCGCTGATTGCAGCCCGGGCGGTTGAATTGATGCGTCAGGCTGGCGTACCGGCGGCAGCTTTACAGCTGTTGCCTGGCAGTGGCCTGGAAGTGGGTGTACCGCTGACATCTGACAGTCGGATCGACGGTGTTTGCTTTACCGGTTCAACTGCAACTGCTCAGTCCATTAACCGTATGATGGCGAAAACCATGTCACCTGAAGCGCCGCTGGTTGCTGAGACCGGTGGCCTGAATGCCATGATTGTGGATTCAACGGCGCTGCCAGAACAGGTGGTGCGTGACGTACTGATTTCCTCATTCCAGAGTGCCGGTCAGCGCTGTTCTGCATTGCGGGTTCTGTATCTGCAGGAAGACATCGCTGAAGAGCTGTTAGAAATGCTCTATGGCGCAATGGATGAGCTGACACTGGCTGATCCGTGGGAGCTATCTTCGGATATCGGACCGGTGATTGATCTGGCTGCAAAGCAGAAGATCGATGCTCATTGTCAGGCATTTGCGGATCAGGGCCGTGTACTTAAGCGTCTGCCAGTACCATCTGAAGGACGTTTTGTTGCACCCACTGTTATCCGTCTGGATTCGATTGCTGAATTGCCGGAAGAAATCTTCGGGCCGGTGCTGCACGTGGTTACCTTCAATGCAGAACAGCTGGATGCAGTGGTTGATGAAATTAATGCTCAGGGTTATGGCCTGACGTTCGGCCTGCACACCCGGGTGAATAACCGTGTCGAGCAGGTGGTCAGCCGTATTCAGGCAGGCAATATGTATGTTAACCGTAACCAGATCGGTGCGGTGGTCGGTTCACAGCCATTCGGCGGTGAAGGTATGTCCGGCACCGGGCCTAAAGCCGGTGGGCCGCAATATGTACAGCGTTTTAAGCAGGTAGCGCAGTATACCGGTGTTGCTGAACAGTCGGTTGAAACGGTTTCGGCTCAGACGCTTCAGGCCATGATAACAGACGTTAAGCAGCTGCCTGCTGTAGTCCCTTCAGCTGATCAGCTGGCAGCCCTTGCTGATGTGTGTCAGCTACCGTTGCCTGAACTGGACGCTGAACACAATATGCCGGGGCCGACCGGTGAACTTAATTTGCTGACCAACCATGCCCGTGGTGTGGTGCTGTGTCTGGGACCGGATCTGGCTAGCCTGCGTGAGCAGTTACTGATGGCGCTGTCGCAGGGAATGCGGCCATTGCTGTGGCCGCCGGTGCTGCTCAGTTGGTAGACAGTCTGCCGGAAGGTTTTGCTGTGAAAGGTATTAATGGCAGTCTGGATGACGTTGCCCTGATCGGCTGTGAAGGGTTTGCCGCGGTTGCCAGTCAGGCGAAGCCGGCTAAGTTGCAGGCATACCGTCAGGCGCTGGCTGAGCGCAGCGGTGCGTTACTGCCGCTGCTGACTGAACCGGGTGCCGTGGAACGTTACGTGATTGAGCGTCATTTGTGTGTTGATACAACAGCAGCGGGGGAATGCCAGCCTTATCGCTCAGGTCGAATAAGGCGGATATTGCTGTTGCCAAGCCCTCCCTGTGAGGGCTTTTTGTGTCTGTTTAATAAAGTTACTTGATCTGTTGTACAAAAGAGATTTAAATGTCTGCTGCTGACATCCGTTCAGCAGTTTCTTTTGTTTATTTTGAATTGGAATCCGGCCGCAATGAAAATGCAACGTTGCTTTAACGTCATTTCATACCGACAAGTCAACCGCCACATTATGTGGAATCCGGTTGCGTGTCTGCGTGCCTGTACTCTGATTACTGAATAAATCATTTTACAGTTGCCGCGGGACATGAAGCGGCGCTGTAAAACCTTTCTTAAAGATTTTCCTGCTTTTGCTTTTTGTCTCCGGCTAAAAGGAGATAGTCATGTTGTTAATTACTGTTCTGGCCGGTATTACCGAAAAAGTTAACGGGTTTTTCTCTGCGCGTATTAATGCCCAGCGCCTGGAATACCTTGATGATCACTTGTTGCGTGATATTGGTCTGGCCCGTGAGTTTGGCCGTATCGTTAGCTACGATTTCCGTGATGATGAATTAAGTAAGTCCTACGCGGAGAAGGTACCGGAAGATGATCTCAAGGGCGGTGGCGGCTGAAGCCAGCTGTCGGCAAAGGAGTTTGCCGGCAGGGTAAATACTCAGGGGCGGGTTGATCCTGCCCCTGTAGCAGGCGGTCTTTTATCCGCCAGGGTGTGGCCGTCTGTGACGGCTACACTGTTTTATCCGGGATTATCTGACTTGCCAGCAATGCTTTGCTGGGGCTTAGCAAGTGATGCTCAATAAGTTGGCACGCGGTGTCTCGGTCACGCTTCAGCAGTGCATCTGTAAGCAGGTCGTGTTCTTTGCGGTTGGCGTCAAAGAAATCAGTCTGCTGCATATTGTCAGTCAGCCACAGGTTACGGTAACGGGAGGCTTTCTCGTACAGTGAGCGTCTGACAGCCAGAAGTGTGGGGAGTTACAGCCAGCAACGATCGCACTGTGAAACTCATGGTGACGGCGTTCCCATTCCTGCGGATCCGCTTCCATAGCGGAACTGAACTTATGCATTTTATGGGCAGCAGCAAGAATGCTGGCTTCCCATTCATCGTCACCCTGGTCAACAGCCAGGCCAACACATAATGCTTCGATCCGGGCCCTGGTCTGATAGATGTCCAGCATTTCTTCTTTGCTGATGGGATGTACCCGGAAGCCACGCTGATTCTCAACCACCACCAGTTGTTCGATTAAAAGCTGCGAAAGGGCTTCTCTGAGGGGCTTACCCCAACGTTATAGCGCGCTTTCAGGCGTGCCATTGCCAGTTTTTCCCCGGGGGCAAAGAAACCCTGCAAAATATCCTTTTTCAGGTCGCCAACTACACGACCGGCACTGTTGTCTTTGTTATCACTTTGCATGCTGTCTGATCACTGAAAATGTCAGACTGAAGTTTACAGGATGTATGGCGTGAATCAAATATATTAATCGTAAATGTTGACGCAAACTAAAAATGTCGACATTATTGTGATTCGTCGACAAAAATAATGTCAGTTTTGCTACCGGAGGAAAGAGTATGAATGCCGTACTGCCAGATATGATCACTACGCAGGAGTGTTGCGGGTTTACCACCAAACCGTTTGCGGATAATCCGCGACTGCAGGTTGTCACTTTACAGGCTGATGTAATGCAGCGATTTGCGGAAGGATCGGAGCACTGGCCATTACAGGCACTTGAATACAAACCTTTCCTGCGTTTTGCAATCGCGGACTTTCTGGATGAGCTGACTGAAAACAGCCTGGCTCTACTGCTGAATGCCATCATGCGCAGCCGGGATACCGGTGCTTTCCTGCTGAATTATGCTGCGCCTGTTGAAGGGCTGGATGCTGAGCAGGCAACCGAGCTGGATATTAAACTGTCCACGGCGGTGTCACACCTGATCGGCGTGCCGAACCATGACGCGATGTATGGTAAGTTTTATGCCCGTTTCACGGTAAAGAATACTGATAACTCAGACAGTTACCTGCGTCAGGCCCACCGGCGGATGGAGTTGCATAATGATGGTACCTATGTGGATGAGCGGACGGACTTTGTGCTGATGCAAAAGCTGGCTGAAGTCAACATGGAAGGGGAGATTCCCTGTTACTGCATGTGGATGAGTGGCAGGAGCTGGAAAAGTTCTATCATCACCCGCTGGCCAAACAGGATATTCTCTGGGGGCGCCAAAGTCCAAGAACGTCAGCACAAAGGTTCAGCATCCGGTATTCTTCGAAGAGGATGCGCAGGGTAAACCGCATATGTTATTTATCGATCAGTTTGCAGAACCGCAGAATATGGCGCAGGGGCGCTATCTCTATGAAATGGGCGAGTCGCTGGAAGCTGATCCGAATTTTGTCAGAGTGCCGTTGCCGGTTGGTTCAATGCTGGTTGTGCAGAATCATTGCTGGCTGCACGGCCGGGATAAGTTTGTCGCCCATCCGGAGCTGAGTCGCGAGTTGCTGCGCCAGCGTGGCCATTTTACCAGTAACGGCGTGTTATATACAGAGAAACAGATGAAATACGATTACATTGTTATCGGCGGCGGAATCGTCGGCGTATCCACTGCCTGGCAACTGCAGCAGCGCTTTCCTGATAAGCAAATAGTGTTGCTGGAAAAGAAGCGGCGTATTCACAGCATCAGACCGGTCATAACAGCGGTGTGATTCATGCCGGGGTCTATTATGCCCCCGGCAGCCTGAAAGCAAAGTTCTGCAAAGCAGGTGTGGCCGCGACACTGGCGTTCTGTCGGGAGAATGATATTCCTTTTCAGCAGTGTGGCAAGTTACTGGTTGCCACCACACCGCTGGAAGTGGAGCGGATGCAGGTGCTGTACAAGCGTTGCCATGACAATGGTATTGATGTGCAACTGCTTGATGCTGCTCAGTTAAAAGCTGAGGAGCCGAATATCGTCGGTCTCGGCGCTATTCTGGTGAATGATACGGCAATTGTTGATTATCGCCTAGTCACAACCCGTATGGCTGAGCGGTTTCAGGCGTTGGGCGGGCACATCCGTTTATCCCATGAGGTCGTTGCTCTGGAAGAAACTTCTGAATATGTCAGGGCGACCGCAAAGTATAACGGGCAGCGTGTGACTTTTGACGGTGAGTTTCTGATTGCCTGCTCAGGTCTGATGGCAGACCGGACTACCCGAATGCTGGGGATTGAAACGGATTTTCAGATCATTCCGTTCCGTGGTGAGTATTATCAGTTACCGGAAAAATATAATGATGTGGTTAAACATCTGATTTACCCGATTCCTGATCCGGATTTGCCGTTTCTCGGGGTGCATCTGACCCGGATGATTGATGGCACAGTCACAGTCGGGCCAAATGCCGTACAGGGGTGGAAGCGTGAAGGTTACGGCCGGTTCAATTTCAGCTTCCGGGACGTTGCAGATATGGTTCGCTTCGGAGGTTTCTGGCGGGTACTTAAAAGCATTTCCGCACCGGTCTGGTGGAAACGAAAAATTCTCTGTGGAAACCCGGCTATCTTAAATTGGTGCAGAAGTATTGCCCGCAAATCCGCGTAGAAGATTTGCAGCCTTATCCGGCAGGTATCCGCGCTCAGGCAGTGATGTCCAACGGTGATCTGGTGCATGACTTCCTGTTTGCAGGCAGTCCGCGCAGTCTCCATGTGTGTAATGCGCCGTCTCCGGCGGCAACGTCTGCAATCCCGATCGGGGATTACATCTGTGAGCAGGTTTTATCCCGACAGTCTTCTGGCGGGCATGAATAAAACCTGCCATACATACCGGTTTGTGTTTGAATAAGGCTACAATAGGAGTATCTGAATAACTTACCAGGGTGGTGTGATGCTTAGATCAGGTTGGACGCAAATGTTGCTGTTGGCGGTAAGTCTGGGGCTGGTGTTGTCAGCTGTGACGGTTCGGGCAGGTGAGATTGACGGAAAAACGTTCAGGGACTGGCGGGGGCAGTGTGAGACTGCTCCGGATGGCCGGGAGTATTGTTATATCCTCCAGCGTCTGCAGCGGGTTGATAATGAACGAACGCTAATGATCACCCAGGTTGGTTATCATCTGGAAACAAAAGAAGCGCTGGTGATGTTCCATTTACCACCGGTGCTGGACCCAAAAGAAATGTTGCTGTTTAAAACCGATGATAATACAGCCATCAGCGTTGGCTACAGTTGTGATTCACAGCGGTGCCGTGGCGATATGGTTCTGGATGATCGTCTGTTGTCAGAGTTGAAAAAGGACGGCAGGGAGTGGTTGCTTTTGTTCATAGTGATAATGGCAAACAGGTTTTGTTTCCACTGTCTCTGATGGGGTTTACGGCAGGTTTTAAGTCTCTGCAGTAGGCTTACTCTTCTGTCCAGATAACCCGTAGTGGCTCGCCGAAATCATCATAAATGACTTTCTTGCGGTTGCGGGGGCGGCGTACGGTTGCCGGTGCCTGTTTCTGAGAGCGTCGGGCGTCCATCGTAGCCATTACGCTTGTTAACGGCGTGCGTTCCTGACGGGGCTCCGTGAAATTAAAATTGCGGGTGTTATATGCGCCGTCAATCAGCCCGGATGCACCACTGTTTACTTCACTCACCACACCGCCCTGGCTAAGGAATGCCTGGGTATGCTGTGCAAGCTGCGCACGTATTTCGGCTTTTGTCGGTCGCTTCATGACTGTCTCACAGGGTGTACTTATTCTGAAGGTATTACATAACTGGCTAATTATGCACCAGCTACCGGGCTGACTGCAAAGATCTGTTACCCGGTTTGTGGCTCAAAAGCAGCTCTTTGGTCGGGGTGTGTCACTGAAGTTCGCAGTTACCCTTTGTTTTTGCTCATGAAGCTTTGTGGCGAATCGCAGAGCTTGCCGGTAAAAGTTTTTCCGTAAATATGTGGTGCCTGTTGGAAAAGAGGTACAATTTCCTGCCATTATTATCAGCGGTTAGCGGAGACAGGCGGTTTGGATTATCAGTTGCGGCGCAGCAACCGACGCAAGACAGTGGAGATACAGGTTCGCCCGGAAGGGGTGCGTGTGCTTGCGCCTCAGCATATCAGCCAGCGCTGGATTGACAATTTTGTGGCATCTCGCCGGGTTTGGATTGAAACACGTCATGCCGAACTGCAGCGTCAGCTGCAGCTGATTGAAGCGCATAAGGCTGAAATAACTGAGGCCAGCCAGGTTTTATACCGGGGCAGCGCTTATCCTCTTAAGGTTTTGTCTGATGCAGATCAAAGCCAGGTCTGCTTTTCGGACGGTGTGGTGACCATTCAGATCTCCCGCCGTGTTCGTAAGAGTAAGGAAGAAGCCTGCCGGCAGTTACTTGAAACGTGGCTCAGGCAGCAGGCTGTCGCGATTTTCGAAGAAAGAGTCGCTGAATGGTCGGGCCGTATGGCACTTTTTCCTGCATCAATCAAGGTAAAAAGCTTTCGACGAAAGTGGGGTTGTTGCGATTCAAGGGCTGAAGTACGGTTTAACTGGCTGCTGATTATGGCCCCGGATGAAGTGCTTAATTACGTGGTAATTCACGAGTTGGCTCACTTAAAGCATATGAATCATTCCGCTGCATTCTGGATACTGGTGTCCCGGTACTGTCCGGATTATAAGCGCTGGCAAAACTGGCTGAAGCAACAGGGCGCTACGCTGGTTCTGCCCTGAAAATACCGGCTCAGCAGCGAGAGCTGTCATGATCAGTGAACATTCCATGGTCTGTTTGTGAACTGATATCTATGAATCTGTATGATGCTGTTGAACGAAACTGCTTTTTCACGCTTACCCGAAAGATTATCGGAAACGTCCTTTTTCTGATCTCTCCCGCCGTTCTGCTTTGTCTGTTCGTTGTCTATTATATGGCCGGGATGCAGCAGCAGACGCTACCTGCCGAGGCCCGGGTTCTACTGGATGAAATGTTGCTGGTGATCTGGGGGTTGTGGGTTTTACAGTATTTGTTGCGGTGTTTTCGGTCTTTTTATGCGCCACCTCTTTCTTCGTCCGATTAAGGAAATGATTGTGGTGCTCAGCGCTATCCGTAATCAGGATGGTGATATTTCTGCCCGCTTACCGGCATTTACCCATGATGAAATTTCCCAGATGGCCAGTGATTACAATGGTTTCTCGGACAGCCTTAAGCGGATTATTTCCAATACTCGGCATAAGAGCGTCAATGTTGCACTGAGTGCAACCCGGTTGCAGCAGGTGTTGCTGTCAGCCTATGAAGCGACCAGTATTCAGCAGGCTCAGGCGCAGCAGGTGCTGGAGGCGAGTGCTGAGTCAACCGCGGCAATCGATGAGGTGGCGAAGAATACGCTGAATATTTCTGAGTTTACGGCAACCAATCTGGAGGAGATACGTCAGTCTTCGGCGGAGCTGACCGGCGTGCTTGATCAGGTGCACAGCATCACTGAGCTTTCACAGGGGTTTCAGTCCACCTTGCAACAGCTGAGTGCCAGTTCGAATAATATTACTGAAATCCTGGTGATGGTTAAACAGTTTTCTGAGCAGACTAACCTGCTGGCACTGAATGCTTCTATTGAGGCTGCCCGGGCGGGTGAGGCCGGACGGGGATTTGCAGTCGTTGCTGATGAAGTAAGAGGGCTTTCCCTGCAGGTTAATCAGGCAACTGATGCAATTGACGAGAATATTTCGCAGATGGCCCGGCTGATGGGGCAGACCCAGAAAGGGGCGGAAGATATTCTTGAAAATATTGAGCATGCTGAGAGTTTTATCGGCAATACCAACCAGCATTTTCAGCGTCTGGTGAATGATTTTGAAGAGGTGAATGGTCAGCTCGGTAATATCAGCAACAGCCTGGATCAGCTGTCTCACGTCAACCGGGATGCCCATGAGAATGTGGAAAAATTGCTGAGGTCAGCTGCGATATCCGCGAAGGCATGGAGTCTTCAAGGGTGTATTCAGGGGATCTGGAATCTGCCACAGAAGATACTCAGGAACTGCTTTCGCGATTTAAAATCGGTTATGGCAGCTTTGAAACCATCATTGATGCCGGTAAGCGCTGGAGTCATGATTTGCAAACCGCGCTGGAAGCGATGGCTGATGAAGGGCTGAATGTATTTGATCAGCAGTATCAGCGGCTTAATAAAGGTCAGGAGCCGGCTAAGTTTGATCTGAGTTACACCGATATCTACGAAAAACGGCTTCAGCCTGTCATGGATGGTTTTCTTGAAGAGTTGCCGGATGTTATCTACGCCATCGGCGTAAATAGCCAGGATATGCGCCGGCACATCATGCGAAGGTTTCCAAACCGCTGACCGGTAATTTTGAGACGGATAATCTGCAGAGTCGTCACCGCCGTATTTTCTTTGCCTCCCGGGCTGAACAGCGCCGGGCAACCCATGATTCCAATTTCCTGTTACAGACGTTCATCCGGGATACCGGTGAAGTACTGAACGACTTATCGTTCCCTGTGTATGTGAAGGGTAAGCGATGGGGCAGTCTTATTATGGGCTTCAATGCTGAGCTGCTACTGGATGAGACCGGGGACTGATTCCATATTTTAGGCAGCAAATCACCGCTTCAGGCTAACAGGCTGATAATTTTGAGCTATGGTTGTTTATTGTAACCTTCGTGTTACAGAAATGGATTTCTGCATGGCAATGCAAAGCATGCAGACCGGGCTCAAGGTTGTATGTTCTCTGTGGGATGTTTAATAACTGTCTTTCAGTTTGCTGGCAGCCGGGCTGCTTTCCTGGTGCTCAGGGGCAGTCCTATGACTACGGGCGGTGGGTATGGCAGTAGTGTGGCGGCTTATATGGATAATGCTTTGTTTTGGAATGCTCAGTCAGCAGGCTGCGCTGGGGCATGTTCCGGATACTGCCGGGCCGGAGCAACTGGTCACATTCCTGCTCAATCAGCCAGAATCCTCCCAGGTTATTAATCCGTCTCCTTCCTGGCATATTCACTGGGAAGCGCTGAGCGGTTATCTTTTAATTTTTGCAGGCCTTACCGGGTTTGTTTTTCTTCTCGTTTTACTCTGGAATACCCGTCTCAGAAGGGAGGTCAGCCGTCGCCGTCAGACGGAAGCTGCACTGCGTGAAAGTGAGCAGAATTTACTGCATTCCCAGCGGATAGCGGCAATTGGCTCGTGGCAGCTTTCGGTGACTGACCGGGTGATGACCTGCAGTGATGAAATGCACCGGATACTGGGAGTAGAGCCTGCTGATGCCGGAGATTGTTATAAGCAGTTTCTGAATACCATTCATTGTGACGACCGGCTGCGGGTCGAAAACTACTTTTATACTACTTTGCGTTATCAGAATGAGCTGGACTGTCAGTTCCGGGTAACCGGTGATGATGGGGCAGTACGCTATGTGAAATGCCAGGGTAAAGTAACCGCCGAAACGGTGCACGGTACCCTTCAGGATATTACTGAGCGGCATTTATCAGATTTGTTCTTCCAAGGGTTTGCCCGTCAGGTAACCGGGCATCATGGCACGGATTATTTTAATGCGCTGGCCGGTTTGCTGGCGGAAACATTTAACGTGGCTTATGTACTGATTGGTGTCATCAGTAAAACCGAGCCCGGGCGGGTAGACAGTTTATGTCTCATTGCTAAGGGGAAGATTGTTAAAGACTTTTACTATTATCTGGCGGACACTCCCTGTCAGAAGGTAATAGAAAATCATGTCTGTTTTTATGCCAGGGATCTGTTATTACATTTTCCTGATGTTGAAGTCTTGCAGCAGATGGAAGTGGAAAGCTACGCAGGCATTCCGATGTTCAGTTCGGAAGGTACATGCAGCGGTCTGATAGTGATGCTGGATCAGAAACCTATGCTCAACGAGCAGGCTGTTCTTTCGCTGTTGCAGGTGGCGGCCAGCCGGGCCAGTTCTGAGTTGCAGGAACTGGAAGCAGAGCGGCAGCTGAAGCTTACATCTCTGGTGTTTGAAAATACCCAGGAAGGCATCATCATTGCGGATGCCAATGGTTGTATTATCCGGGTGAACAGAGCGTTTACCCGGATGTCAGGCTTTCAGAATCCGATGTGCTGGAAAAGCGTCCGGAGTTTCTCTACAGCCGGGCCCATCATGATCATCACTTTGTTTTTCATTTACGCCAGGTGCTGAATAAGCAGGGGCGCTGGCAGGGGAATTATGGAATCAGCGTAAAGACGGTTCTGTTTTTCCAGCGCTGCAGAGCATTGAGCGAATCTGTGACAACAGTGGCAAGGTGCAGCATTACATCAGTGTTTTTACAGATATCACGGAAAAGAAAGCTGATGAGGAGCGGATTCAGTATCTGGCCCATTTTGATGCTGTGACCGGGCTGCCAAACCGGGTGTTGTTCAATGACCGGTTACAGCAGTCAATTCAGCGGGCCAGGCGTTTTAAGCGTCAGGTAGGCCTGATGTTTCTTGACCTCGATCGCTTTAAATATATTAACGATACCCTGGGGCATCCTGTTGGAGACTTACTGCTGGAGCTGGTGGCCAAGCGCCTGCAGGACAGCATTCGCCAGTCTGATACGGTAGCAAGGCTCGGCGGTGATGAGTTTGTTGTGATTGTGGAAGATCTGGATGGGCAGGACACCCTGCGAGTGCTTGCCGGGAAAATCATGAAGTCCCTTTCTTTACCGGTTCAGCTTGAGTCCCACCGGGTCAATGTGCATTGCAGTATTGGTATGAGCGTTTTTCCTGAACATGGCAATGATGCGGACCAGTTGGTTAAACATGCCGATATCGCTATGTACCATGCCAAAGAATCCGGGCGGAATCAGGCAGTGCTGTACCTACCGGAGCTGAGTGTCCGGACCTATGCGAACTATTCACTGGAGCGTAGCCTGCGTCATGCGATTGATACTGCCCAGCTGCGTTTGCATTACCAGCCGCAGGTGCGGCTCTCCAGTGGCAGGCTGGACAGTATCGAAGCGCTGGTCCGCTGGCAAAAGAAGACGGGCAACTGGTTGAACCGGACCAGTTTATCCCCTGGCGGAGGACAGCGGTCTTATTGTTCCGCTGGGTAAGTGGGTATTGCAACAGGCGTGCAGGCAAATGAAATGCTGGCTCGATCAGGGGCTGACGATGCGTGTGGCTGTGAATATTTCCGGTTTGCAGATAATCAACAGTAACTGGCCCGGAACGGTTAAGGATGTGCTTGAAGAAACCGGTTTACCGGCCCGGCATCTGGAACTGGAAATTACGGAAAGCTACGTGATTCAGCATCTTGATCAGGTGGCTGAGGTTCTGGAACAACTGCGTGAGCTGGGGATTCGCATCAGTATTGATGATTTCGGTACCGGGTATTCTTCGTTGAGTTATCTCAAACGGCTGCCGGTTGACGCGCTGAAGGTTGACCGCTCCTTCATCCGGGATGTGCCGAAGAGTCCGAGTGATGGCAAAATTATTTCAGCGATCATCGCGATGGCGGCACAGCTGGGGCTGGAGGTAGTGGCTGAAGGGGTTGAGAATGCTGCTCAGCTCAGTTTTCTGTCACAGCGGGACTGTGATCTGGTGCAGGGATATCTGATCGCATCACCTCAGTCTGCAAGTGAACTGAATGAATGGATTGTGCGCCATTACCGGCAGGAATCTGAACCTGCCGGAAGGTTGCTGGTGAAGTAGTTTCAGTCTGTGCTTAAAAGATAAGTTTTAAGACAAATTTAGAAGGCAAAAAAGCCCTGCATGTGCAGGGCTTTTAATATTTATCTTACTCGCCGCGGTCGTCACGACGGCGCGGGCGGCTCTTGTCGTGATGACGTGGCTTGTTACCTGAGCGAGGCTTGCGTGGTGCGCGCGCAGGCAGTTCGCCTTCGAAAAGTGTGATATTGGTTTTCTTACGGCAGATGTAAACATTCTGCAGATGCTTCAACGTTTCAGCAGGCATGCCTTTTGGCAGCTGAACAGTACTGAAGTCATCGTTCAGGCGGATATCACCGATGTGGCGGCTGTTGATGTCCGCTTCATTAGCAATAGCGCCGACAATGTTCTTCACCTGTACACCGTCATTGCGGCCTACATCCAGACGGTATACGTCCATATCGGCGCTTGGCATGCGCTCACGACGCTTTCCGTCACGTTCAGGACGGTCACCGCGCTCACGGCGAGGGCGTGGTTCCGGCTCAGGCGGCAGGATCAGTGGTTTTTCTTTTGTGCCATGTACAGCAGGGCAGAGGCCAGGTCCAGTGTTTCCAGTTCAGTATCAGACGCCAGCTGATCAACCAGCTCACGGTAAACCGACATGTCTTCATTGCTGAAGATGTTGGCAATCTGTTCACGGAATGATTCCAGACGCTTGTTCTGGACCATATCGCGGGATGGCAGATCCATAGTCTGAATTGGCTGGCGGGTAGCCCGTTCAATCTGCTTCAGCAGGCGGCGCTCGCGAGGAGCAACGAACAGAATCGCTTTACCTTCACGGCCCGCACGGCCAGTACGGCCAATACGGTGTACGTAAGCTTCGGTGTCGTAAGGGATGTCGTAGTTAACAACCAGACCAACACGTTCAACGTCCAGACCACGGGCAGCAACATCAGTGGCAACCAGGATGTCCAGCTTGGCGTCTTTCAGGCGTTGTACAGTACGTTCACGTAACTGTTGGTTCATGTCGCCGTTCAGGGCAGCAGCAGCGTAACCGCGGGCTTCTAGTTTCTCTGCCAGTTCGGTGGTGGCTGTCTTGGTACGGGCGAAGATGATAACGCCGCCGTACTCATCGGTTTCAAGAATCCGCGCCAGCGCGTCCAGCTTGTTCACCCCGGAAACAATCCAGCACTTCTGCTCGATGTTTTCCATGGTAGTGGTTTTGGAAGCAATTTTAACTTCCTGAGGGTCGTTCATGTAGCGCTTGGTAATGCGGCGGATCTGTTCCGGCATGGTTGCTGAGAACAGCGCTGTCTGACGGCCTTCCGGTGTTTTCGCCATGATGGTTTCAACATCATCGATGAAGCCCATGCGCAGCATTTCGTCGGCTTCATCCAGAACCATGGCTTTCAGGGTGTCCAGTTTCAGGGTGCCACGGTCAAGGTGGTCCATGATACGTCCCGGCGTACCTACAACAACGTGTGGGCCACGGCGCAGCTGCTTGAGCTGGATGTTGTAGTTCTGACCGCCGTAAATTGGCAGTACGTGGAATCCCGGAATGTGGCGGGCATACGCCTGGAATGCTTCTGCAACCTGTACAGCCAGTTCGCGGGTAGGTGCCAGCACCAGTACCTGAGGCTTGCTGACGGATAAGTCGATACGGCTCAGCAGCGGCAGTGCAAAAGCAGCGGTTTTACCTGTCCCCGTTTGCGCCATACCCAGTACGTCCTTGCCGGACTGTAACAGCGGGATACAGCTGGCTTGAATCGGAGACGGCGTTTCGTAACCGAGTTCGGTAATAGATTTAAGGACGGCAGCAGGTAGATCAAGATCGCTAAAGGCGACTGGGGTATCGGACATATCAGGTAACACCGGGGAGTTTTCGAAAGAGGCAGTATTATACGCATGAAAGTAAATAAAAGCCCGTACTATTTATGATTATTATAGGTTTTTCGCAGCCTCCGGGGAATTTTGGCAGCACAGTGTTGTCGTGATTGTGTGCCGCTCAGTATGATGCGGGTTAAAAATGTGGCAGATCGGATAAGAAGAATGGCTGTAAATGAAATGCATCAGCGTATCTGGCAGGTACTGGGACAGATTCCGCCGGGAAAAGTAGTCACCTATGGTCAGGTGGCTGAGCTGGCCGGGCTGGCCGGTAAGTCCAGAATGGTTGGCCGTTGTCTGGGGCAGTTGCCGGAAGGTTCCCGTCTGCCCTGGCACCGGGTCATTAATGCCCAGGGAAAATTTCTCTGCCGGTGGGCAGTGAAGGATACGACCGTCAGGTAGGCCGTTTACAGGAAGAGGGGTGGTGGTGCTGAATGGCAGGGTGAAGCTGTCTGAGTTTCGCTGGCAGCCCTGATACAGCTCCGGGCCACCTGCGTGCTGGTTTAGCCAGCGGTATTCAGTTGCTGCCAGACGCTGAGAATATCGGCTTTATCTTCGTCTTCCAGATAATCAACCTTAAAAGCGTCTTCCAGGCTTTGTTCAACACTGCTGATAAACTCTTCTGAGGTGTTGCCTTCTGCGCTGCTGATCAGGCTGATGTGGCCTAGCAGGTAGCTGTAGGTAAACAGCTGTTCGCTGCTGGCATTGGCTTCCATGTTCAGCAGTTGCTGATACACAGTTTCGGCGTAAGTATGGTAATCGGTCATAGTTGTAACGGATGTCGTTTACGTTAAATGGGCTGGCTGGTCCGGATTATTTTAGTTCTTTTAGAACCAGAGAATATTGTTTGCCGTCCTTTTCGCTTTGCAGCAACTTAACTAACTGATAGTTAAGTTCAGGCGCGAACCAGATCCAGGTTTGCCGTTTGCTGTTTGTGCCACGGTCACGGCGCAGCTTTACGGCTTTGAACGTGCCAAGTTCCGTAGTGATGTCTTCCTCACCTTCACGTACAAAACGGTAGGTCTTCAGCTTGCCGTCGTCCGCAACTTTGTATTCAAGTGCTTCCCGCCCGTTGATCAGGTCGAGGCGTAGCTGCAGCTGATAGCTGAGCTTATCCAGTGCGCCGGTAGGAACGTCCAGTTGCCAGGGGTCATCTGTGATCTGGCTGTTGGCCTGATGGTTTTGCCAGTCAAAGCTCAGCGCTTCACGGGTCTTTTGCCCAGCACTTTGCGCTGGTAGCTGTAGCTGCGGGGTTCGACACCTTCAGGGCTGAAGCGAAGCTTGCTGCTTTCGCTCAGGCTGGCGACCATGGCGCTGGCATCCAGGCTCAGTTGCCAGCCATTGTCCAATCGTTGCAGTTGCCGCACGGCTTCTCCGTTGAGTGAAAAGCCTAAATCCCATTCAGAGGCATAGACGGCCTTGTAAGGCTCAACCTGTACACCGGCGCTCTGAGCTGCTGAAACGGGTAACAGCAACAGGCACAGTGCGGCTGTCTGTCTGGCGGTTTTCTGGAAGGTGTGGCGAATGCTCAGAGGCATATTTACTCCGTGAACTGATAACCCTGGCTGTCCAGACTGGAGCCGTCGAGCTGAACCTGTCCTGAAACAAGCTGCAGGCGGTCATTACAGAACCATTCAACAGCCAGTGGGTAAATCTTATGTTCCTGAGTGTGAACCCGCTGTTGCAGGCTATCGGCAGTGTCGTCCGGCAGAATGTCCACGGCAGCCTGAACGGCCAGTGGTCCGCCATCCAGTTCTTCTGTGACAAAGTGTACGGTACAGCCATGACGGGCTTCACCGTCTTCAATGGCGCGCTGATGGGTATTCAGGCCTTTGTACTTAGGCAGCAGAGAAGGGTGGATATTCAGCATCCGGTCGGAATAGCGGTTTACGAATTCCGGGGTGAATATACGCATGAAGCCGGCCAGAATAACCAGATCCGGTGAATGACTGTCGATTTCGGCAATCAGTGCCTGATCGAAGCTGTCACGGTCGCTGTAGTCAGTATGGCGGATGACGCAGCCAGGAATATCGGCCTGACGGGCCCGTTCGAGACCGTAGGCGTCATCCTTATTGCTGATGACCATTTCGATTTTGCCGTTAATGCGTCCGGCATTAACGGCATCAATGATGGCTTGCAGGTTAGAACCGCTGCCCGAGATCAGGACAACGATTCGTTTTGCTGCAGCCGGCACAGGGCTTGTCATGTATTATGCTTCCACGCCCAGCAGTTCTACCTGTTCTTCATTGGCGTCTGCCGCTGCAATGTGACCGATAACCCATGGGCTTTCACCGGCATCCTGCAGAATCTGCAGTGCAGAGTCTGCCTGATCAGCAGGTACAACGACAACCATGCCTACACCGCAGTTCAGGGTGCGGTACATTTCGCGGTTTTCAACGTTGCCCAGCTGCTGAATCCAGCGGAAGACTTCAGGCATGTTCCATGACTGGGTGTCAATCACGGCTTTAGCGCTTTCAGGCAGAACGCGCGGAATGTTTTCCAGCAGGCCGCCACCGGTGATGTGAGACAGGGCATTGACCTGGCTCTTCTTGATCAGTTCCAGTAATGGCTTCACATAAATGCGGGTTGGTTCCAGCAGGGCTTCGGTCAGTGGCTTACCGTCCACTTCACCGCTCAGGTCAGCGCCGCGAACTTCGATGATCTTACGGATCAGTGAGTAGCCGTTTGAATGCGGGCCTGAAGATGGCAGACCAATGATGGCATCGCCGATGCTTACTTTAGAACCGTCGATGATTTCAGATTTTTCAACCACACCGGTGCAGAAACCGGCCAGATCGTAGTCTTCACCTTCGTACATGCCTGGCATTTCTGCGGTTTCACCGCCAACCAGTGCCGCACCGGCCAGTTCACAGCCTTTGCCGATACCGGCAACCACGTCAGCTGCTATGTCTATGTTCAGCTTGCCAGTGGCATAGTAGTCCAGGAAGAACAGGGGTTCAGCACCGGCAACAACCAGATCGTTAACACACATGGCTACCAGATCGATACCGATGGTGTCATGTTTGTTCAGATCCATCGCCAGACGCAGTTTGGTGCCAACACCGTCAGTGCCGGAAACCAGTACTGGCTGTTTGTAGCCAGCAGGGATTTCACACAGGGCTCCGAAGCCGCCCAGGCCACCCATTACTTCAGGTCGGGCTGTGCGTTTTGCAACGCCCTTAATGCGGTCAACCAGGGCGTTACCTGCGTCGATATCAACGCCGGCATCTTTGTAGCTGATAGAGGTATTGTCAGTGGTAGACATAGTGTGTGAAAACCCATTCTAGGAGGTTACTGAAAAAATGTGGCGGTATTCTATCAGGTTGCTTTAAGGGGAGCTATGTGTGGTAGAGTTTGAAGCCTGTTTTTTGGTACTTATTTTTAATCGTTATCTGCCGGGCGCGGGCGTCAGGTTAAGGATGAATTTTGTTCATGAAAGGTTTTTAGCAGTACCGTACTTACTTTATTGCTGTTGGCGGGCAGTCTCGTGCAGGCTGCGGTCGTCGATAATCTTTACCGTTCGGAGTTGCTGGTGCCTGAGCAGTTGGCTCAGCCAACCGATGCACAGCTGAGTAAAGCGCTTCAGGGCGTGCTGGTTAAAGTCTCCGGGCGCAGTCAGGTAGCGGGGAATGCACGGATCAGCGAAGCCTTGCAGACACCGGCTGCGTATTTACAGGGGTTCTCTTATGAGTCGACCCAGACTCCTGTAGCAGCAGGAGATGGCCGGGAAGTGCTGGGGCTGCGGTTACAGCTGACATTTGATGAGCAGGCGATCAGCCGGTTACTGAACGAGGCCGGTTTATCCGCAGCTGGTTCCGGGCGGCCGGGAGTATTGGTATGGCTGGTAGCAGAAGGTCCGGAACGTCCCCGGGATTTTGTGGCTGCAGAAAGCGAGATTGTTACGGAGCTGCAGGGCCTTGCGCAGTTGCGGGCTTTACCTGTGATGCTGCCATTGCTTGATCTTGATGACCAGCAGGCAGTTACGCCAGGTGATATCTGGGGAGCATTTCAGGAGCCTGTGACCCGGGCCTCAGCCCGTTACCGTGCTGATGCGGTTTTAGTCGGACGGTTGCAGCGTCAGGCCAGTGGGGCCTGGCAAACCCGCTGGCAACTGACGTATCAGGAGCGAAACCATAATCTGGCTCCGGCAGGTAATCTTGGAGAACAACTGAAGACTGTGGTGGATTCCGTTGCTGATCAGTTGTTAGGTAAAACAGCCGTGGTTGAGAATACTTATGTTGAAGAGGGCATCGTGCTGGAGATCAGTAAGCTTGATTCAATTGATGACTACTTGCAGTTACTGACATATATGCGTGAACTGCAGCCCGTTGAAAAGGTCTTACCTGCTCAGCTGGAAAATGACCGCGTAACCCTGCGGGTGAAAGTGCAGGGTGGCGTACCGGCACTTGTTGAAGCTATCCGGCTGAATCCCCGTATGCAGTCTGATTCTGTTCTGCCCTCTGCGCAGGCGGCAGGGCCGCTGTATTATCGCTGGCAGTAACCGATTGTTGATAAAGGAATGACAATATAATGCAACTGACTGATTCACAGCGCTGGATGTTTATCTGTGTGCTGGCGGTGACCGGCGGGCTGGTGTATCTGCTTCAGCCGATTCTTTCACCCTTTATGGTGGCAGCACTGCTGGCGTATATGTTTGATCCGCTGGCTGACCGGCTGGAAGATAAAGGTATGTCACGTACCGGTGCGGTGATCATTGTCTTCGGCATTATCAGTGCGCTGGTGATGTTTCTGTTGTTATTGCTGTTACCGAAACTGGGGCATCAGATCCAGGTGATGGTGAAGACCATTCCGGCGGTGATTACCTTATTTGAGACCAAAGTTGTTCCCTGGATGGAAGTGAATCTGGGCATTTCACTGGCCAGTTTTGACTGGCAGAGCGTGCGGCAGATTCTCAGTGGTAACTGGCAACAGACCGGCAATGTATTAAAGGATGTAATGAACAGCATCGGGCAGTCCGGTATGGCGGTTGCTGCCTGGCTGGCGAATCTGGTGCTGATCCCGGTGGTGATGTTTTATCTGTTACGTGACTGGGATGTCATGATTGAAAAATCGGTCACCTACTGCCCCGTAACGTTGAGCCCAGAGTCAGTCTGTGGGCCAGCGAATGTGATGAAGTACTCGGTGCCTTTGTTAAAGGTCAGTTACTGGTAATGACAGCGCTGGGTGCGATTTACGCAATTGGCCTGTGGCTGGTAGGGCTTGATCTTGCGCTGCTGGTGGGCATGATTGCTGGTCTGGCCAGTATCGTGCCGTACATGGGTTTCATTATCGGCATTGTGGCGGCAATTATCGCGGCAATGCTGCAGTTCAATGACCCTACCGTACTGGCCTGGGTCGGGCTGGTATTTATTATCGGACAGATGCTGGAAGGCATGGTGCTGACCCCGTTACTGGTAGGGGACCGGATCGGTCTGCACCCTGTGGCAGTTATTTTTGCCATTATGGCGGGTGGCCAGTTATTCGGTTTTGTCGGGATTCTGATAGCCCTGCCTGTTGCTGCAGTGATCATGGTGCTGCTGCGCCATTTACATGACGGGTATCAGCGAAGCAGCCTCTACGGTGAAGCGAAAACGGCTGAAGCGCCTCCCGGTGATACAGAGAGTGTTACCGATAGCCAAAAGGATCTTGCCGGGGATTGAACAGGTACCTTTTTTGCGTATCGAGGCGTAGTAAGATACGCCAAATTTTTGACAGGCCGGTCCGGAATTGATTGATTGCTGGATAGTATTTCACCGGCAGGCCTGTTGAGTCCGATCTGATTTAACTGGATTTGCCAGCTCCGATTGTTGAATACATGAATAACCCTGTACCTATCCAATTACCTTTAGGCATTGCGTTACGTGATGATGCCAGGTTCGAGACTTATCTCAGCCGGGGTAATGAGCTTGTCTGTAACTGCCTGGCACAGGTGGCAATCGGGGAAGGTGACATTTTCCTGTATCTCTGGGAACCCCGGGCGTTGGATGCTCGCATTTGCTGCAGGGCGCCTGTCATGCCAGTGATCCTGCCGGACGTACGGCGGTGTATTTGCCGCTGGATGAACTGACCGATCTGGGGCCGGGCGTACTGGATGGTATGGAGCATCTGGATCTGGTGTGTCTGGATAACCTCCAGGCCATTGCCGGTAACCGTGAATGGGAAGAGGCGCTGTTCCATTTCTTCAACCGTATTCGCAGTGAAAATAATTTCCTGGTGGTTGCCGCTGACCGTCCGCCGCGTCAGTTAGGTATTCAATTACCGGATCTGGCGTCACGGTTTACCTGGGGCATGGTCTTTCAGGTTCAGGGTTTGGATGATGATGGCAAGGTGATTGCGCTTCAGGTACGTGCACAGAGCCGCGGATTTGAACTGTCTGAAGAAGTTGCACGCTTCCTTATTCACCGGGCCAGCCGCAGCATGCAGGACTTGTTTGACCTTCTTGATCAGCTGGACAATGCCTCCCTCAGTGCGCAGCGCAAAGTCACAATTCCTTTCGTAAAGCAGGTACTTGGCTGGTAGTCGCTATACTGTGTGTTAGCAAACATACCAGGAGGGGCTGTGAAAATAATTCTGGAAGACTTACCCCGTGACGTTTCTGATGATGACATCAGAGAATTTCTGAAAGGTTATGTGGAAGTGCTGGATGTTGAGATTTACACCAGCGAACAGCGGGATCATGCCAGTGCCTGGGTGACCATTGCTGCCACTCACGCAGAAGCACACTGGGCAATTGGCCGTCTTAATGGCCGTTACTGGCGGGAATGCACAGTAAACGTCTATATTTCTCTTTTTCGGATAACCGCTGACCTTGATGCCAGACATTCTGCCAAATGAAGCCTGCTCTGCAGATATTACTACCGTCGCGGAGACGGATGATTTTCTGTTGATTAATAAACCTCCCGGAATCTCTGTTCATAAAGATGATCAGGATGCCGGATTGGTGATGCTGTTACAGTCTCAGTTGCAGCTGCAGGAGTTATATCTGGTGCACCGGCTGGACCGGATGACCTCGGGCTTGTTATTGCTGGCTAAGCGCAAAGCTGTGGCCGCCGAGTTGGGGCGGCAGTTTGCTGAACGGCGCATGGTAAAGTTTTATATGGCGCTGAGTCAGGCAAAACCGAAAAAGAAACAGGGGCTGATCAGTGGCGATATGCTCAAAGCCCGCCGGGGAGCTGGAAGTTAGCACCTTCGGCAGAAAATCCGGCCCGGACCCAGTTTTTCAGTCATGGTCTTGGCGGTGGTTTGAGAGTGTTTCTGCTCCGGCCGGTGACCGGCAAGACCCATCAGTTACGGGTGGCCCTTAAGAGCATCGGTGCGCCGATTCTGGGTGACAGTCGTTATGCCGGTGCGGAGGCTGAAAGGGGCTTCCTGCATGCCTGGTATCTGGGGTTTGAGCTGGAAGGTAAGTCTTACCGGTACAGTTTTCTACCGGAAGAGGCCCGGTGGAGACAGGAAGACTGGCCCGCTGAATGGGCAGAGCCGGAAGCGTTACCCTGGCCTGAAATAAAGAAACAGCACGTGAAAAGCAGTAAGGAACTCCCATGAGTGATGAGCGGATTGAACGGGACTTTATGGCCCGTGATGAACAGGAGCGTCAGGCGTTTCTGGAGCAAACCTGGTGTGATAAATGTTTGCAAGAAAATCTGGGCATGAATACCCCGCTGGAATATGAGTTTAAAGGCATTGTATTCATTGAGGGTAAGTGCAATCAGTGTGGCGAAGTTGTGCTGACTGAGCTGACGGACGAAGAGTTTTAGCAGGAGAGTTGACGGCGTGACGAATCAGACTGATCCGCGGTTTGGCGGTATTGAGCGGTTGTATGGCGCGGCAGGTTTGCGGTTGTTTCAGCGGGTAAATATCTGTGTAATCGGGATCGGCGGCGTCGGCTCCTGGGTAGCGGAAGCGCTGGTTCGTTCAGGTGTTGCAAAGATCACTCTGATCGATCTGGATGATATCTGCATAACCAATGTTAACCGTCAGATTCATGCGCTCACCGATACTGTCGGAGAGTCCAAGGTTGAGGTGATGGCACAGCGGCTTAAAGAAATAAACCCGGCCTGTGAAGTAACTGAGATTGATGATTTTATTACCCGGGAGAATATTCCTGAGCTGATCGGTGAACAGTTTGATTATGTGATCGACGCTATCGATAGTGTGAAAGAAAAGCAGCCCTGATTGCACACTGTAAGCGGCGTAAGCTGGGTATTATTACCGTCGGTGGTGCCGGCGGGCAGATGGACCCGACCCGGATTGAGATCTGTGATCTGAGTAAAACCAATCATGATCCGCTGGCGGCTAAGGTGCGCAGCTTGCTGCGCCGGGAATACAATTTCAGTAAGAGCGGCCGCCGTTTTGCGGTCGACTGTGTCTATTCCACAGAACAGCTTGTTTATCCTCAGCCGGACGGTTCAGTGTGCCAGATGAAGTCCGTTCAGGATGGTAATACCCGTCTGGACTGCAGCGGTGGTTTCGGCGCATCAACCTGTGTCACCGCCAGTTTTGCCTTTGCAGCGGTATCGCGGGTATTACAAAAGCTGATTGAAAAAGCCCGCCGCGAAAACACTTTAGTGTAAGTTTCCCTCTGATTTTTGTTATTTACGTTCGTCCGGCGAGTAATGCCGGACGAATGGTGTTTGAGTTTTATACAGTTATGTGGTCTAAATAACGTTCACTGCCAGTGGTTTTTGTGAATGTTCAGGGCCCTTACTGTGTGCGATACCTTTCCGGATACTGAGTTCTATACTGCGATGCTGAATCATAGCAGTGACGGCCTGTGTCTGATTGACCGGAAAGAGGGTACCGTTCGGCTGGTGAATGAGCCTTTATGCCAGTTGCTTAACCGTGTATCTGACAGCCTGAAGGGAAGTCTTTCGGGGCTATTTTCAGCTATGACTGGTCCGGTGAGCCGGATACCCGTCAGGTGCAATACCTGGGAGGGCTCCAGCCACTTTCACTGGAAATAAGTATTCAGCCGTTTTCCTGGCAGGGTGAGTGTTACGGTGTCGTCAGCGTCCGGGATATAACCGCTCAGCTGCACAGCCGTGAAGCGCTGGTGGAAACTGGCCTGCAACGTAACTTTGCTCTGAACGATATTCTTGATGGTTTGTGGGAAATAAATCTGCAAACCAACGAGGTATATATCTCTTCTGAATTTAAACGCATCATGGATTTTCCTGCTGAAAAGACCCATTTTGGTTTGGGGAGTGGCAGCAGCAGATACATCTGGATGACTGTGTGGCGGTCATGGATATCATGAATGCCCATTTGCGGGCGAGATTCCCCGTTTTGATGCTGAATACCGGTTGCAGACTTTTTCCGGTGAATATGTCTGGGTACATGATCAGGGGCGGGTATACGAACGGGATGCCCAACAACAGCCTCTGAGAATGGTGGGTATGGTGCAGGATATCAGTGCCGCCAAGGCGCAGGAGGTTCTGTTACGGCGCCAGGCCAGCCATGATTATCTGACGGATCTGCTGAACCGCCGTGCCGGTTATATGCATTTTCGTAAACAGCTCAGCTATGCGCAGCGCTACGGGCGGCAGTTCAGTGTCAGCCTGATCGATCTTGATCACTTCAAAAGCATCAATGACACCTATGGTCATCAGGTTGGTGACCAGGTCCTTAAGCATCTGGTGGCCGGTATTTCTGCACAGCTGAGACAGTCCGATACACTGATGCGCTGGGGCGGTGAAGAATTCCTGTTGCTGCTCCCCAATACTGATTCAGACGGTGCTTTTCAGTTAGTCGAGCAGTTGCGTAAACGTGTGGCGGAGCAGCCTATGCCATTGTCCGACGGTGAAGTGCAATACACATTCAGCGCCGGGGTTGCCAGTTTTCCACAACATGCTGAACAGATGGATATGCTGATTAAAGCGGCAGATGATGCGTTGTATGTCGCAAAATCTGCCGGCAGAAATCAGGTCAGCGTCAGTGATGAAGTGACCGGGATTGCTCAGGGAGAGCTGTCAGTCTGATTCAGTTGGCTGTTGTTGCGCAATTGCTTTCAGGCCTTTCAGGGTCGTTTCAATCAGTTCACTGTCGCTGGGTGATTCCTGATACACCAGATACGTCGGGCGCTGGAAGACCGGTGCCTCCTCAACCCTGTACAATTTTCCTTCCCTGATTAGTGGTTCAACCGAGCTGGCGATAAAGTACCCGGACCCGCCGTGGTTAAGAATGTGTTGTAAACCGACGCTGCTCAGGCCAACGGTTAGTTTGGGCACCGGAACATCGGCGAATGCCAGGCTGTGTTGGGCCCGGAAGCTGTCGCCCCAGTCGACAAAGATATAGCCCGGCACTCTGCCGGGCACCACTTCACGGGGTTCAGTAGACACCAGAATCAGCGGTTCACTCATATAAGGTTCAATGGTCAGTTCAGGACGCTGTTGCGGATCGTAAAGAATAGCGACATCCAGCAGCCGGTCCCGCAGACGTTCCATGAGTGTGGTTGAATACTCTGCCAGTACATGGGTCGCAACGTTGGGCGCTTCCTGTTCCATCCAGGCCAGCCAGGGCGGGGCGATCTGCTCCCAGTGGTTGAGCTGCAGGCCAAGATTCACAATGGCTTTAAGGTCGTCGGGTAGGGCAATTTCCTGACGGGCCCGGTCCCAGGCCCGCACGGATGTCAGCGCATGACGCCGGAAATGATGACCGGCGGCGGTCAGTTCGGCACCGTTACGTCGGCGCAGAAACAGCTCCCGGTTAAGGCGGTCTTCCAGTGCTTTGATTCTTGCGCTGATAGTCGACTGAGTGACGCAGAGTTTGTCTGCTGCCAACTGGAAACTGCCGGTTGCTGTCACCTCCAGAAAGGCGCGCATGTGCTCTATGTTCATAACACCTCTTAAACAGGGCTTGCCGGTGCTGTTACCGGACTGAAATGATATCGGTTATTTCGATATTAACATTAGATTATATTTGTTTGTTTTATGGAAGCGGTTGTTTGATATTTATGTAAACGGCATGGGGATGCCGCTATATAAAACATCAGATGTGGAGTTAGAAGATCATGAACGGGCAAACGGTGATTCAGGCAGAAGGTATGCAGCTGGGAGACATTGTTGATCTGCAAAAGTATCCGATTGATCAGTTGGAACACCCTGAAATCCAGGCGTTGTTAGCACACTGCCGTAAAGAGCTGGATGAAATCGGCTGTGTGGTTATCCGTAATTTTGTGAAGCCGGAATCCCTGCAACGGATGACCGCAGAGGCAAAACGTCTGCTGCCGGAAACGTTCTGGTCACAGGGGAGCCATAATCCCTATTTCACACCGGATGATGAAAGCCTTCCAGCAGACCATCCCAAGCGCTTTTTTGAACGCCGTGAGAGCGGTTATATCAATTCCGATGTACTGGAAGAGAGTTCGGACCTGCGTGCGATTTATGAAGACCCGCAAATGCTGCGCTTTGTAGGCGAGTGCCTGAATATCTGGCCGCTGTATTGCTGGGCAGATCCGCTGGGACGTAATCCGTATTCAGTCATGGATTCAGGGCATTATTTCCCATGGCATTTTGACGGCAATGAATTCACCGTGAGTATTCTGGTGCAGGAGTCTGAAGCCGGCGGTTGCTTTGAATTCGCCCCGGATATCCGTAATCCTGAAGACGAGCGCTTTGATGATGTAAAGGAAGTGCTGGCCGGTAACAGTGATAAGGTGCATCAGTTACAGTTACGCCCGGGGATCTGCAATTGTTCAAGGGGCGTTTTCCATGCACCGGGTCACCCGTATCGAAGGGGATACCATGCGTATTATCGCGTTGCCGACTTATTCAACCGATCCGTTTACGGTTAACCGGCCTAAGCATTCAGAGCATTTATATGGCCGTGCGATGCCGATTCATTATGAGCGGGAAAACATGCGGGTGGATAGTCTGACTGACTAGCCACTGTTTGTTAAAACCCAGTTAACGTAAATAGCCTGCCTTCCCGGTCCCGTCCGGGAAGGTCAGGCAGATGCGATCTCCCGGATACGTGCGATGATCGCCAGTAAGCCGTTGCCCCGGGAAGGGCTGAGATGTTTCATCAGCTGCAGACGCTTTAAATACCCTTCAATATCAAACTGCAAAATATCTTCAGCGGTTTTACCGTTAACGGCTGCCAGTACCAGGGCAATCAGCCCGCGGATAACCCTGGCATCCGCATCGGCACTGAACCAGTAGTGGCCATCAGCATCTTTCTGATAGTCCAGCCAGGCAGAGCTTTCGCAGCCTTTTACCAGATGTTCGCTGACTTTTGCTTCACTGGTCATGTGAGGCAGTTGTTTGCCCAGCAGCATGATTTCCCGGTAACGGTCATTCCAGCTGGTCAGAGGCTCAAGCTTGCCGAGTATGGCGTCTGAGTCTATATCTTTGCCGAACGGGTTATCGGTAAAGGCTTTGTCACTGCTGACGGTTTCAGCTACGGGAAAGAAGCCGCTGGAGGTTAGCTGTTGCAGGATTTCAGCAAAACGTTCCACGTCTTCCGTGGTGTTATAGGCTGCAAATGAGGCACGGATCGTACCGGGTAGCCCAAGCTTGTTCATCAGTGGCATTGCACAATGATGACCAGTTCGTACTGCAACACCGTGCTGATCAAGGATAAGTCCTACATCCTGCTGGTGGTGGCTGGTTAGTTGAAATGACAAAATGGCCGCGTTGGCGGTTGGGGCACCGATCCGGGTAAAGCCTTTTACCTGTTCACAGCACTTTATTGCATGCTGTAACAGTGTCTGTTCGTGACTGGCAACAGCACGGCGGTCCAAACTGTTAAGCCAGTTAACCGTAGCCATCAGGCCAACAGCACCGGCGATATTCGGGGTGCCGGCTTCAAACTTAAAAGGCAGGTCGTTGTATTCGGTGTGGTCAAAGCTGACGCTGCGGATCATCTCACCGCCACCCTGCCAGGGAGGCATTGCTTCCAGTAAGGCCTGGCGGCCGTAGAGTACGCCGGTACCGGTTGGGCCATACATTTTGTGGCCGGAGAAAACATAAAAATCACAGCCCAGACGCTGCACATCAATGTTCATGTGCGCGACGGCCTGAGCACCGTCGACAATGACAGTTGCACCAGCTGCCTTGGCCTGTCGGACCATGGCGGCCAGTGGGTTCACTGTTCCCAGCGCATTGGATACATGGGTCAGCGAGACAATTTTTGTCCGGCTGTTAAGCAGGCTGCCAAAAGCTTGCTGATCGAGATCGCCGTTTGCCAGAATCGGAACAACTCTGATCACTGCGCCGGTGCGCTGGGCCAGCATTTGCCATGGGACGATATTGGCGTGGTGTTCCAGTTCGGTAAGCAGGATTTCATCATTTTTATGAATCTGGCCAGTGAGGCATTGGGCGATCAGGTTAAGGCTTTCTGTGGTGCCCCGGGTCCAGATGATCTCTTTTTCACTGGCGGCATTGATGAACTGCCTGACGCTTTGTCTGGCCGCTTCAAACTGCAGGGTTGCCCGTTCGCTTAAATGATGTGCGCCACGGTGGACGTTGGCGTTATCTGAACCGTAATAGTTGTTGATTGCCTGAATGACGGCCGCCGGTTTCTGGGTGGTGGCGGCATTATCCAGATAGACCAGTGGCTGGTCATGAATCTGCTGATCCAGCAGCGGAAACTGCTGGCGAATGTCGGCAACTGAAAAACTCAACGTCACAACTCCGGGGCCTGAATTTTATGGTTTGGAAATCGCCGGCGCTTTCTTCTGCGGAAAGCGCCTGAATATCTGTCGCGGTTTAGTCTGCTTTTGCAGCAGACAGTAATTTATTCAGTTTACTCTGCCAGCGGGTGAACATCATGGCCGCTGTAAACAGGCTGGCAACCAGTAAGCTTTCGGCCAGTGCCAGTAAGCTGTTAGGGCCGCCAGCCATGGCAGTTTGTACCGCATGCATAAAATAGATGCTGAGGAAGAAACATAGCCAGATGTGGCCGCGCAGGTTTTTCTTGATAACAACCGGGTAAAACAGCGCCAGAGGCACCGTCTGTACCGCCCAGATAACATAGGGATTGGCAGTCGGTGGTGGAGAAATCAGAAGATACCAGGCGGTCAGTAACAGGATCAGTCCAAAGTAACTGAGCAGTGTGGCAGCCCGGCTGATATTTACCAGACGCTGAAGTTTTGCTTGCATGGGAAAGTTCTCGTCCAGTGGTTAATTAGCGGCCGTTCTGCAGCTGCGTGGCCAGTCGGCCCAGACGCTTGCCCTGTGCCAGGCAAAGGTTGCGTTCAGCGGTGTCCAGCTCCTGGCCATCCTGTCCGGCCACATGGGTTGCGCCGTAAGGGTGCCGCCCCGGGTTGTGCTGAGCAGCTCAGATTCAGAATAAGGAATACCCGCCATCAGCATGCCGTGGTGCATTAATGGCAGCATCATGCTCAGCAGGGTAGTTTCCTGGCCACCGTGTAAGCTGGCGGTGGAGCTGAACACGCAGGCTGGTTTGTCGATCAGTGCGCCACTCAGCCACAGGCTGCTGGTACTGTCGATGAAGTATTTAAGCGGTGAGGCCATGTTGCCAAAACGGGTCGGGCTGCCCAGTGCCAGACCTGCGCAGTTCGCCAGATCCGCTTCGGTGCAGTAGATATCGCCCTCTGCAGGGATAGCTGGTGCAGACTGTTCACATTCGGCAGAAACTTCCGGGACCGTACGCAGACGGGCGTCAATGCCGCTGGCTTCGATGCCCCGGGCGATAAGCTCAGCCATGGTGCGGGTAGCACCATGGCGGCTGTAGTAGAGAACCAGTACGTAAGGTGAGCTCACTCAGAGGATCTCCAGTACGGATTCCGGCGGACGGCCAATACGTGCCTGGCCATCTTTGATGACGATCGGGCGCTCAATCAGTTTCGGGTATTCAGCCATCAGTTCAATAATCTGGTCTTCGCTGAGGGTTTCATCCGCCAGGTTATTATCTGCATATTCAGCTTCACCGGTACGCAGCAAGTCACGCGCGCTGATGCCCAGTTGAGTGATAACTTCCTTGAGTTCCATTTCGGTAGGTGGGTTCTCAAGATACAGGCGAATTTCCGGTGTGATACCGTTTTCTTCCAGCAGGGCAAGAGTGGCCCGGGATTTGGAGCAGCGTGGGTTGTGGTAGATTTCTGCAGACATAGCACCATACCTTTTAAAGACAGTGAGCAAACAGGCCGTTACTTTTGCAACGGCGCAATTATAATAATGATGCGTCAGGCCTATGATATATATGTTTAAACAGGTGGCGCTGACAGGGCTTATTGTATACAGCTTGGCGTTGGGTCTAAAGCGTCAGAAGCGATGATTTGGCAGTTTTTAACGGGGTAAACAGAAGATGTCCGGCAGAAATATTCCTGATGAAAATAAACCCTTCATCAAGTTACGTGCAGCGGCAGCATTTGTGCGCTATCTGTTTGTGCAGTTTATCGAAAATAAAGGCATGCTGAATGCCTCTGCACTGACCTATACCACCCTGTTTGCCGTGGTGCCGCTGATGACTGTGACTTATGCCATGCTGGCAATTGTTTCTCCGTTTCAGGGGCTGGTGAGGAACTGCAAAGCTGGATTTTCGATAACTTTGTACCGGCAACCGGCAATGTGGTGCAGGAATATCTGAACAGCTTTGCGGCCCAGGCCCGGCAACTGACAGTGGTTGGTATTGTGTTTCTGGTGGTCACGTCGATCATGATGATGAAAAACATCGAGGCGGCGTTTAATCGTATCTGGCGGGTAGGGAGCCCCGCAAGGCTATCCAGCTTTTGCTGTACTGGGCGGTGCTGAGTCTGGGGCCGATCCTCATCGGTGTGGGTCTGTTTGTTACCTCCTATGTGGCATCCCTGTCACTGTTTACCAGCGCGACTGAGCTGGTGGGGCGGGGCGCTTACTGTCGATGCTGCCGATGCTGTTGTCAGCGGCTGCTTTTACCTTACTGTATGCGGCGGTGCCTAACTGTAAAGTACCGCTGAGAAATGCATTGATCGGCGGCATTGTGGTGGCGCTGTTATTTGAAACAGCCAAGCGAAGTTTTGCTTTTTTGTTACCCAGTCACCTTCGTATCAGTTAATTTACGGTGCTTTTGCGGCGGTGCCTCTGTTTCTGCTGTGGATCTATATCAGTTGGGTAATAATTCTGATCGGAGCTGAGCTGACCCGGGCCCTGAGTGTATACCGGCAGGAACTGGAGCCGGCAGAGTATTCAAAACTGCATACGCTGCTGGCGGTACTTCACCGGCTCTGGCAGGCGCAGCAGCGTGGGAAGTCTGTGGATGAGCGGATTCTCCTGCGGCAGGTAGAAGGGCTGGATCAGAGCCGCTGGGATGAGTTTGTCAGGTTGCTGACCCCGGTATTCTGCGGCGTACAGATCAGGGAGTATCTGCTGGCCCGGGATCTGGGCAGTCTGACACTGGATCAGCTGCAACAGCGTTTACCCTGGCCTTTGCCTGATGCTGCCGCCGTGGCGGCGATGGAAACCTGGCAGCGGCGACTGAACGGCCGGCTTGATGATGTGACCGAGCACCGTAAAGTTGCGCTGGATGTCAGTCTGGAGGCGTTGTTTGCTGAAGCAGTAACAGACGGGACAGATACGAAATCTGCGGCTAAGCTGAATAGCCCCGGTAATTAATACTGTTTTTAGTTTTTATTAAAGTCAGGCTATTGCTAAGGAAGTTGTATGGCGCGCACCACCAATTATGTTCTGGAAAACGATGATTTACCTTTTGCCCGGGATTTCGTCCGTAAGCATATTACCCAGGCGGGTGGGCTTAACGATGGCCAGTTGGTGAACGCAATCGATGAGATGGATACCGTGCTGCAGCGTCGGGAAGTGCGCCTGCTGAGCAAAGAAGAAGCCGTAGAAGTGTTTGCCAGGAATCTGCAGTGCTTTGATGTGCATCCGGAATTTACTGGGGTCATGGGTAAGTTGCGTAATGCATTAAGGGTACGTAACTACCGCCGCCGTAACGGTTCCCGGAAGGCATCTCAGAAAACTATAACCATCAGTCACGAGGCCTGGGCGGTGCTGAAGACCATGGTAAAGCACAGTGACGCGACGAACCTTTCCGAGGCGATTCTGAAGCTGGATATTCCTGCTGATGTGGTTGCCAGTATCAGCAGGAAGTCCTGATCCTCTGTTTACTTACAGGGCGTTAATTTTTCCAGATGCTGTGCTTGCTGCTCCTCAGGCAGGAAGCTGGCGGTAATACTGTTAACGGCCAGTTGCTTTAGCTGAGCTTCGTTCATGTTGAGCGAGTCTGCCAGCGCCTGGTAATTCGCATTTACATATCCACCGAAATAAGCTGGATCATCGGAATTAACCGTTACCCGGACGCCTTTTTCCAGTAATTCCAGAATATTGTGTTCAGCCATATCATTGAAGACTTTCAGCTTGGTATTGGACAGTGGGCATACCGTGAGTGGGATACGGTGCTGTACCAGATAGCTCACCAGCTGCGGGTCCTGAGTGGCGGTTACCCCGTGATCAATCCGGCAGACATTGAGCAGGCTGATCGCATTCCAGATATTTTCCGGCGGGCCTTCTTCACCTGCGTGGGCGACGGTTCGCAGACCGGCTTCCCGGGCGGCGGCAAAGACCCGTTCAAATTTCTCCGGGGATGCCCCAGTTCGGAGCTGTCCAGCCCAACGGCGATAAAGTGTTCTTTATAGGGCAGTGCATCCCGCAGGGTATTGAAGGCATCCTCTTCACTCAGATGGCGGAGGAAGGACAGTATCAGGTAACTGGTAATGCGCAGTTGTTTTTCGCCGTCAGCCAGTGCCCGGCTGATGCCCTGAATGACCGTACCCATAGGAATGCCCCGTTCCGTATGGGTCTGGGGGTCAAAGAAGGGTTCGGTATGTACCACACCGTCTGCCTGACAGCGAAGTAAATAGGTCCAGGTCAGATCGTAAAAATCTTCTTCGGTCTGTAATACGTTGGCCCCTGATAATAAATGTCGAGGAAGTCCTGCAGATTGCTGAATTCGTAGGCGGCCCGAATGTCTTCAACGGTTTCGTAAGGCAGGGTAATGTTGTTGCGTCTGGCCAGCTCAAACATCAGTTCCGGCTCAAGGCTGCCTTCAAGGTGGAGGTGTAATTCGGCTTTGGGAATGGCTTGGATTAATTGCTGCATCTGATCTCCTTTCGGCTGCGTTCCGGTGTCTGTTACTGCAGCTCTCTTTGTGTTCAGCGCTGTTGTGTATGAGAACTCTTTGTTTTTACAGATTTTGTTTTAAGGAACTATAGCAGGCCAGGGCCTATGAAGCTGGCCTGCTAAACCGTTTTTATTCAAATTTTTCCCTGTATTCATAGGTGGCTGCAAAGCGCGACAGCAGGTATTCCCCGGCGCTGATCTCCGGATACCTGATCGGATTTTCATCGCTGTAACACCCTTCCAGTGCGCTGATTTGGGTATCAAAGTTAGGTTCGACGAAAAATGGCATGGAGTACCGTTCCTTGCCGCTGGGGTTGATCACCCGGTGGGGGTAGAGGTGTAACGGTCGTTACTCCAGCGGGCCATCATGTCACCGATGTTGATGACAAAACTGCCTTCTACCGGCGTGGCGTCCAGCCATTCACCGTCACGGTTTTTGACCTGCAGGCCGCCCACCTGATCCTGATGCAGAATTGTGATGCAACCGTAATCCGTGTGTGCTCCGGCACCGATTTGTTCAGCGTCCGGTTTCAGTTCGATTTCCGGGTAGTGAATAAAGCGCAGTACACTTATCGGTGCAGTGAATTTGTCGGCAAAAATCCGGGTCAATTTTCAGGGCGATGGCCAGTCCACGTAAAATGGTTTTGCCCAGTTCGATCATGTCCCAGTAATGGGTTTCCATGAGTTCTTTAAAGCCGTCAATATTTGGGTAGCGGTTCGGGCCATGCAGGGGCTTTTCAGCGAGTACATCCGGATGGTCTTCCGGCAGGTTGCGGCCCATGTCGAAGGTTTCTTTAAAGTCTCCCGGGCGTTCGGGGTCCAGCTGTTCGGTGCCGAAGCTGCCATAGCCACGATGGTAAGGGGTGGCGGTTATGTCAATTTTCAGTTTTTCTTCGTGGGGCAGGGCGAAGAAGGTTTCGCTCAGCTGGCGCAGTTGGGCTATTCGTTCCGGACTGATGTTATGGCCGGTGATATAAAAGAAACCGCTGTTCTGGCAGGCGGTATCTATCTGGGTGGCGACTGTCTGCCAGTCGGCCGGATCAGAGGAGTAAAGCGGGGAAATATCAATTTGAGGGATATAGGGTGTCATGTAACACACCTCCTGATTAAAGAGTTGGCACCCGGCCGGAATGCGCCGGGTGCCAGTGTGTTATTTGTGAGGGCCGCACCACAGCCCTGCTTTTCAGCTTTTGCCGGCTGATGATTCAGCCGCGGGTGTTATTTAGGGATATCGCCCTGAACACCTTCAACATACCAGTTAATGCCCAGCAGGTCTTTAATTGGCATACGCTCGCCAGCAGCGACCATCACTTCACCTTTCTGGTTCTTGATCGGGCCTGTCCACGGGAAGAACTTGCCACTGGTGATATCAGCAATGATCTGATTACCTTCGGCTTTTACTTCGTCAGAAACATTGTTGATTTCCGGTACGACAATATCGCCTTCGGCCATGCCGCCCCAGTAGCTTTCAGGCTTCCAGGTACCGTCCATGACTTCCTGTACACGCTTGATGTACAGTGGGCCCCATTCGTCCACAACCGACATCAGGTGAGCATTCGGGCCGAAGCTGGACATGTCAGATGCCTGACCCACGGCGAATTTGCCGCGACGTTCAGCGGCCTGCATAGCTGCAGGGCTGTCAGTGTGTTGCAGGATAACGTCTACGCCCTGGTCCATCATAACGTTGGCGGCATCCGCTTCTTTACCCGGATCGAACCAGCTGTTAACCCAGACGATCTTCATTTCCGCTTCAGGGTTATATTTGTTCAGTGCCAGCTGTACGGTGTTGATGTCGCGGATAACTTCCGGAATCGGGAAGGAGGCGATGTAACCGATTTTGTTGGTTTTGGTTTTCTTCGCAGCAACAAAGCCTGCTACATAGCGGCCTTCGAAGGTCTTGGACAGGTAGTTACCGGCGTTCTTTGAGGTTTTGTAACCGGTAGCGTGCTCGAATTTCACCTTAGGAAACTGTTTGGCAACCTTGATCGTCGGGTTCATGTAACCGAAAGACGTGGTGAAAATCAGGTCGTTACCGGCTTTTGCCAGGTTACGGATAACCCGTTCTGCATCCGCACCTTCCGGCACTGATTCAACATAGGTTGTCTCGACCTTATCACCGAAGTGCTTTTCGATAGACAGACGTCCCTGATCGTGCTGATAACTCCAGCCATGATCTCCAATCGGACCCACATACACAAAGCCAACCTTAAGCGGTTCTTCTGCCTGTGCGAGCGGTGCGCTGGCGATTCCCACGCCAACCGCAACAGAGGCGATAAGATGTTTGATGCTGTGTTTCATTTCAGCTTCCTCATTGGTTTTTAGTGTTCTTATTTAGTGCGCTTGTTTGTCGAGCTTACCGGCAAAGCCGGCAATTATTTACGGTCTGCCAGTGGGGTAGAGAAGGAGTATTCCATATCCCACGGGAACCGGATCCAGGTGTCCTGGCTGACTTCGGTGACAAAGGTGTCAACCAGTGGCCGGCCGGAAGGTTTGGCATAGATTGTAGCAAAGTGAGCTTTGGGCAGAAGTTCACGGACATACTGGGCGGTTTTGCCGGTGTCCACCAGATCATCAACCAGCAACATGCCTTCGCCGTCACCGGCGGCGCCTTTAATCAGCTCCAGTTCGCCACGGGCTTTGTCGCCATCGCCTTCAGTGGAGCTGTAGCTTGAAATGCAGACTGTATCGATCATGCGGATGTCCATTTCCCGGGCCAGAATCGCAGCCGGCACCAGACCGCCACGGGTGATGGCGATGATGCCTTTCCATTTCTGCATATCCAGCAGGCGCCAGGCCAGTGCCCGGGAATCGCGGTGAAGTTCGGCCCAGGAGACCGGGAAATCCTTGTTATATGACATGTGAGTCCTCGTTGTTCAAAAATTCCGGGATCACCCGGTTAATTCTGTGCCTCTGGTGCGGGTTTATACTTGCTGATGTAACCGCTGCCAATGGCGGAAAATGGCATTTTGAGATTCAGTTCCGGTACCTGACTGGCGACCCAGGCAACAAAGGTGTTGCTGTTTGGTCCGGGAAAAACCTTGTACTCATGTTTCCAGGGATAGCTCAGGGCTGCCTGGCGGATTTTTGCGATCATTGCCTCAGCCTGGGGGCCGGTATGGGAGACGAGCAGTTCAGGTTTCGCGCCGAACCAGTGACGGTCAGGCACGTCCTGATAAATACCCAGAACCGGGCGGCCGTTGCCGCCCCGCCAGCCAATGACATCATAGATGGTATAGCGGCTTTCACCGCTCTGTTTGGTGGCGATCCATGGGTGAGTGGCAAACCAGCCCCGCCAGCCCCAGGCGTCGGCTGTATACACATGCACCACTGCTTCGCTGAAACGGGCAGGATCCGGTGCCAATCCGGCGGATTCCCGGCTGGCGGTTCGCCAGTCAGTATCAGTGGAGCAGGCGCTGACTAAAACTGCCATCAGGGGCAGTAATAATCGGTATTTGCCGGACATCCACTGAAATGACACGGTTTTTAGCCTCCCGGATGGAACGGTTTACCCAGCCACATTGGGGTGTGCATTTTACTTTTAACCACGTTACTGGACAGCATGACCAGTACCATAACCGTAGCAGCGTACGGCATCATGGCGAGGATATTTGGTGACACCGGGTAACCCAGCCCCTGGGCCACCAGGTTAAGGATGCTGGCCAGACCAAACAGGTAAGCCCCCAGAATGATACGTTCTGCACGCCAGGTGGCAAAGACAACCAGTGCCAGTGCAATCCAGCCCCGGCCGGCGGTCATGTTCTCGGTCCACAGCGGTGTGTATGCCAGTGACAGATAGCCGCCGGCCAGACCCGCCATGGCGCCACCAAAGGCCACTGCCAGATAACGGGTACGCATCACCGGCAGGCCGATAACATTTGCAGCATGGGGATTTTCCCCACGGCTTTAACGGTTAAGCCGGCACGGCTGGATTTAAAGAACCAGTAAATCGCAGCAAACAGGCCAAAAGAGAGATAGACAATCAGATCCTGGGCAAACAGCATTTTACCGATCAGCGGAATATCGCTGAGGAAAGGGATCGCGTAAGGATTCAGGCCTTCAATTGGCTGGCCAACAAAGTCCGCACCGATAAAGGCGGACAGCCCGGTACCAAAAATCGTCAGCGCCAGACCGGTAGCGACCTGGTTGGCGTTCAGCCCCAGTGCAATGCCGGCAAACAGCATGGACATAACGACACCGCTGAGAATGGCCAGAATAAAGCCCAGCAACAGGCTGCCGGTGGTCAGGGTGGCAATAAAGCCGATAACCGCGCCCATCAGCATCATACCTTCCTGACCGAGGTTCAGAACGCCGGACTTCTCACAGACCATTTCCCCAGTGCAACAATCAGCAGGGGGTACCGGTACGTACCATGGCATAGAGTATATTGGTGATCAGATCGATATCCACGCTCAGTTCCCCATTGCAGCGTTATTGGCGGTGGCCGTTTTCAGCCGGATCCGGAAATTGATTAATACATCGCATGCCAGCAGATAAAACAGCAACATCCCCTGGAACAGTGCAGTCACCGCCAGTGGCAGGTTCAGTTCAATTTGGGCAAGCTCACCGCCCATATAAATCAGGGCCATCAGAATACTGGCAAACAGGATGCCGATCGGATGCAGCCGGCCCAGAAAGGCAACAATGATCGCTGCGTAACCATATCCTGGTGAAATGGACGGAATCAGCTGGCCAATCGGGCCGGTGACTTCGCTGGCACCGGCCAGACCTGCCAGTGCGGCACTGATTACCATGGCAATCCAGACCAGGTGTTTGTGTTTGAAGCCTGCCAGTTTGGCGGCATTAGCGTCCGCACCCAGAACCTTGATCTGGAAACCGATGAAGCTGCGCTGCATCAGTACCCAGATGCTGACGGAGGCCAGCAGGGCAAACAGAATGCCGATATGGATACGGGTGTCTTCGATCAGAATCGGCAGCGTCGCGGCATCGCTGAACAGGGCGGATTCCGGGAATCCATAGCCATCCGGATCCTTCAGTGCACCGTGTACGAAGTAAAGCAGCAGGTATAGGGCGATGTAGTTAAACATGATAGTGGTGAGGATTTCATTGGCGTTAAACCGGGTTTTCAGCCAGGCCGCCAGTAACCCCACAGGCCACCACCAATCATGCCGCTGATCAGTACGGTGGGTAAAATCCAGAAGCCCTCGGCTTCGCCAAACTGCAGGGCAACCGCACTGCCGACCAAACCGCCCATTAACAGCTGACCTTCAGCACCGATGTTCCATACCTGGGCTTTAAAGGCAACCGCCAGGCCGACGGCACAGAGCATGATCGGTGCTGCTTTTACGCAAAGTTCAGCAATGCCATAGATATCGGAGACCGGAGCAATCAGGAATACTCTAAGGCATGCAGTGGGTCGAGGCCCAGTGCAGCAAAGAAAATACCGCCGGTGAAAAGGGTAAGCAGGCCGGCAAGCACCGGTGACATATAGGCCATGGCACGGGACTGTTCACCACGGGGACTAACTTAATCATACGGACTCCTGTGGTGCAGCGGGTGCTTCAGTGTCGAAAATACCGGTCATCCAGCGGCCCACTTCTTCAATGCTGGTTTGTTGCGTCGGTTTGGAAGGCGATACTTCACCGTTACAGATGGCGCACAAACGGTCACTGATCAGGAACAGCTCATCAATGTCTTCTGAAATGACCAGAATGGCTGCACCTGCATCCCGCAGTCGGATCAACGCTTCATGGATGGCGGTGGCGGCGCCGATATCCACACCCCAGGTCGGGTGGGCGGCAACCAGCAATTTCGGGTTCTGCAGGATTTCCCGGCCAATAATGAATTTCTGCAGGTTACCCCGGAAAGGCTTTGTGCAGCGGTGTGCTGATTCGGGGTTTTGACGTTGAAGTCATCAATGATTTTGTCTGCAAACCGGCTGGTGGCTTGTCGGTTAATGAAGCCGTTACTGACGAGCCCTTGCAGGAAACCTGTCAACAGACCGTTATCCTTCAGGCTCATTTCCGGTACCGCGCCCCGGCCAAGCCGTTCTTCCGGGACGAAGCCCAGACCGCGCTGACGGCGCTGTTTCGGGTCAAGGTGGCCAACCGGTTCACCGGCAAACAGAATCTCTTCTGCCCGGGCTTCCAGGGTTTCACCGCTGAGGGCTGCCAGCAGCTCTTCCTGACCGTTACCCGCAACACCGGCAACCCCAGAATTTCACCGCTGCGTACTTCAAAATCAACGTTTTTCAGATTGATACCAAAGGGGTCATCCGTTACCTGAGATAAACCATGTACCTTCAGGAAAATGTCGTTGCCTTCGGCTTTCGGATAATCCGTGCTGATAGGGTGTCATCACCCACCATCATCCGGGCCATGTTAGTAGCACCCGCTTCGGCAGGAATACAGTCACCGGTGACTTGGCCGGCACGCAATATTGTTGCGCTGTGGCACAGGTCCTGAACTTCTTTGAGTTTATGGCTGATAAACAGAATGCTGCAGCCTTCTTCAGCCAGCTGACGCAGGGTAACAAACAGGGTGTCTACTTCCTGCGGGGTCAGTACTGACGTGGGTTCATCCAGAATCAACAGCTGGATGTCCTGTACCAGGCAGCGAACAATTTCTACCCGCTGGCGTTCACCCACAGAAAGTGAATGTATATGTCGTTCAGGGTTAAGTTCCATACCGTAACGTTGTGAAACGGTACGGATCTTGTCGGCAAGTGCTTTCAGGTCACCGGCATCTTCACCTAATGCCAGGGCGATATTTTCGGTAACCGTCAGGGTTTCAAACAGTGAGAAGTGCTGGAAAACCATGCCGATGCCCATACGGCGGGCGGTGGCCGGGTCTTTAATGGTGACCGGGTTTCCCTGCCAGTAGACCTGGCCGGCATCAGGCTTGGTGACGCCATAGATGATCTTCATCAGGGTGCTTTTGCCGGCGCCGTTTTCCCCAGCAGGGCATGTATTTCGCCGGGCTCGATCGCCAGATTGATCCGGTCATTGGCCAGACAGCCGGGATATTGTTTGGTAATCCCCTGCAGCCGCAACCGTAAATTCAGGTTGTTGCCGGCATCATGGTGCGTGTCCATTGGTGGAGTGTCCTCATCAACGGAGGCATGCTGACATGCATCCGGAATGGTCATAATGACCAGAGTGTTATTATTTTTTTACACGAGGCAAAAATATATTCAAAAACTGATTCAAAAGACAGGTTTTTCTTGTTTGTCGTGTAAATTGAAAGAGTTATTCCATGTAACGTTTCTGATTCTTAAATACTTTTCCGGATACCAGGTTTTACCGTAGCTGCCGTTGTAGCGGGCCAGCGCTTCGGTGAGGTTACCTTTGGAGCGTTCCAGATAGTGCTTCAGTATGGTGGAGCCGTAACGGATATTGGTCTGAATGTTCATCAGATTGTCCTGCTCGCGGCCAATTTCTTTCTTCCAGAAAGGCATGATCTGCATGAGTCCCTGGGCACCGACGACTGATACCGCAAAACGGTCGAACAGACTTTCGGTATGCATCAGACCCATCAGCAGGGATGGAGGCAAATCAACCCGGCGGGCTTCAGCATGCAGGGTGCGCAGGATTTCAATCCGTTCCAGTTCGTCTTCCACGTAGCGGGCAGTACGGCCGGACATGTCTGTCAGCCAGACTTCTGCATCGAAGCGGTCATCAAAACTGTCACTCTCAGCAAAGGCGTCCTTCAGTGCCTGACGCAGTAAAGGGTCAGGTTCCGTTTCCTGAGCTATGGCGCTCAGTGGTAACAGGCAGGCAAGTATGAAACCGGTCAGTAACTGCCGGATTATTTTGGCGGGTACGGGAGCAGTCACGGTGTGCTACTCAGAGTACGCTGTTGAAACCTTCAAACTGCGGCGGCCCCAGATACAGGCCTTCCGGTCGGCTTTTGCCGGCGTTGGCATGGGCCTGTTTAAAGGCATCGGATTTCAGCCAGGCATCAAAGGCGGCTTTGTCGCGCCAGATGACGTGAGAGGCCATCAGGGTATAGGTTTCGTTGCGTTCACCCTGAACCAGCCTGAAAGATTCAAAGCCGTCAACTGTATGTAGCTGGCTGTCACGGTTGCGCCAGATATCGATAAACTCCTGCTCTCTGCCAACGGCTATTTTGAAGCGGTTCATGGCGATATACATGCGTGTTCTCCCTGGTCCCTGTACGTATCTCTGAGCATAGCAAAGTGCATTAAACGGCGGTCAGCCAAAACAAACACCCCGGCGCATGGCCGGGGTGTGAGGGGTATCAGACAGACAGAGCGTTCAGAATAAAGGCTTCTGCCTGATCTGCTGCGATTTCCTGTTTGTCGGCATCACGGCGGGCCTTGTACTCATAGGTACCGGCACCGATACCGCGGTCTGAAATGACGATACGGTGTGGGATACCCATCAGTTCCATATCGGCCATTTTAGCGCCCGGGCTAACCTTAGGACGGTCATCCAGAATCACTTCAACGCCTGCGGCGGTCAGGCTTTCGTACAGGGCGTCTGCCTGTTGCTGAACCGCTTCGGATTTTTCATATTTCAGCGCCACAATAGCAACTGTGAACGGCGCGATTGCTTCCGGCCAGATGATGCCCTTGTCGTCGTTGTTCTGCTCAATAGCAGCGGCAACGACACGGGTAACACCGATACCGTAGCAACCCATGTCCAGAATGGCAGCTTTACCGTTCTCGTCCAGAACAGTGGCATTCATTGCTTCGGCATACTTCTTGCCCAGCTGGAAGATGTGACCCACTTCAATGCCGCGCTTGATGCTGATGGTACCGTTGCCGCAAGGGCTCGGATCACCTTCAACCACGTTTCGGATATCCGCTACTTTAGGCAGTGGCAGGTCACGTTCCCAGTTAATGCCGAAGTAGTGCTTGCCTTCGATGTTGGCACCGGCGCCAAAGTCAGCCATTTTCTCAACGGTACGGTCGATAATAACCGGGATTGGCAGGTTAACAGGACCCAGAGAGCCCGGGCCGGCACCAACCAGTTTACGGATGCTGTCTTCATCAGCCATCACCAGCGGTGCAGTAACTTCCGGCAGTTTCTCTGCCTTGATTTCGTTCAGGTCGTGATCACCCCGTACCATCAGCGCGACAAAATCGGCTTCGCATTCTTCTGAGGCAACCACAAACAGGGTCTTAACGGTTTTCTCGATATCCAGACCGTGTTGCTCAACCAGCTGTGCAATGGTTTTGGCGTTAGGCGTATCAACCAGGGTCATTTCCTGAGTGGCAGCGCCACGTTCGCAGGCAGGGGCCAGGGCTTCGGCTTTTTCAATGTTTGCGGCGAAGTCGCTGCCGGTTGAGAAAGCGATGTCATCTTCACCGGAAGACGCCAGCACATGGAATTCGTGTGAAGAATTGCCACCGATTGAACCGTTGTCGGCCAGTACCGGACGGTAGTCCAGACCGATGCGGTCAAAAATTTTGCAGTAGGTGCTGTGCATCAGATCATAGGTCTGTTGCAGGGATTCCAGTGAATTATGGAATGAGTAAGCATCCTTCATGATGAATTCACGGGAGCGCATCACACCGAAGCGCGGACGAACTTCGTCACGGAATTTCGTCTGAATCTGATACAGGTTCGTCGGCAGTTGCTTGTAGCTCTGGATTTCGTTGCGGATCAGATCGGTGATCACTTCTTCATGGGTCGGGCCCACGCAGAATTCACGTTCGTGACGGTCTTTCACCCGCAGCAGTTCAGGGCCGTACTGTTCCCAGCGACCGGATTCCTGCCACAGCTCAGAAGGCTGAATGGCTGGCATCAGTACTTCCTGAGCGCCGGACTTGTCCATTTCTTCACGCACAATGCGTTCTACTTTGCGCAGGGTACGCAGACCCAGGGGTAACCAGTTATATAAACCGGCAGCAACTTTACGAACCATACCGGCACGCAGCATCAGCTGATGGCTGATGACTTCGGCGTCAGATGGGGTTTCTTTCAGTGTGGCTATCAGATATTGACTGGCGCGCATAGGATACTCTAGTGATCAACAATGAAATAAAAGCCGATATTTTAGGGGCGGGGCGTTCGGGACAAGTAAATAATCATTGCTCTGTCGCTATCCGCCCGGCGGCCGTATAATTCGCGCTGTGTTTTTAAACCGTTTTATTGTCCCGGAGCTGAGCAGCTCAGGTATACCGTTAAGTTTTCAGGAAAAATCATGCAGTTACAGGAAATTGATAAAGCACGTTACAGCAAGCATTTTAAAATGGTCTTCGTGGCTGTTGCGGTGGTATTGCTGGTGGTATCGCTGGCGGTGTCGACGCCACTGATTTATTTCCTGACTGACGGTGAGGGCAGCCATTTCTGGCTGAATCTGACGGGGTAGTGGTTGCTGCGCTGGTTACCGGCAGCCTGCTGCGACATTACCGCCAGCATCCGTTTATGTATGAAGTAATGTATGTCTGGGATCTGAAGCAGGTACTGAATAAGATTTACCGCAAGCAGAAACAGGTTAAAGCAGCGATGGCTGAGGGCAATGCGGATGCTATGCAGATTATGTACTTCAGTTATCAGGGCTCAAGACAGCTGTATCTGCTGGATAATAATACCCTGACCATGGATGAACTGAATAAGTCGGCCGCTGAACTGGATGCCCTGGCTGAAAGTTTTAATGTGTCACTTGATACCGCCCGCTTCAGCCCGGCCATGCTGGATGCATTCTGAGCCGGGCAGCTAAGTGTTTCAGGCGCTGTGGGGAAGGTCTTCTGCGGCGTCTTCAGATACTGAGTTATCAAAGTTTTCCATAAAGTCGATCAGCTGTTCCAGCTGCCGTTCATTGAAAACCGGAACGCCGTTGCGCATCAGCTCATCGGCCGTTGCACCGGAACCGGGCACAATCGTGCCGTTGAAATGGCCATCATAAATTTCCACATTACCGCATGAAGGGCTGCGTGATTTAAGCAATGCACAGCAGCATCCCTGTTGTTGGGCCAGCTTAACGGAATGCTCAGCCCCGGCAAGGAATTCCGGAGTCACGTCTTCGCCACCATCCGTCACGATGTGCAGTGGAAATTTATTGAGAATTTCAGCAGGGGCGCGGGGTGTCGGTAAACCGCCGGCTATTTCAGGGCAAACTGGAACCATTCTGCCTTCTTCCTGCCAGCGATGAATAACCGGGTGGTCCAGCAGGTTGTCGCGACCGTCATATCTTACTTTGTTGCCCAACAGGCAGGCGCTGATAAGGATCTTATTGTTCTGTGCTTGCATCGTGGTTGTACCGTTTTCTGAATGCCTGAGAACGGCAAATCTTCATTGTCTTCAGGCAGTGTAAAAGTCCGTTTACTACAGCGCGGCTATTCTAGGTTAAATCACTCTTAAGTGACAGGTGAAGATCATTACCTGGGTCAGTTTTATGGTCTTTTATGCGGCTGATCACGTATTTTTGCTGCTCTACGCTGAGTATTCCGTAACAGGGCTGATCGGCAGAGTATTAGACTAAGTGTGTATGCGCAGAGTTTCAGTGAGACTTTACCTTTACTGTTTTGTTAGGGTATATAATTAGGGGTATACCCTTATGTCTGTGATTGTTTTATCGTCATAGGTATACCACCGGTAACAGACAGGAATACGTAATGGATTTAAGTCTCACTGAAGAACAGCTGATGATTCAGGAAACAGCCCGGCGCTTCGCAGATGCTGAGCTGGCGCCCCATGCCGCTGAGCTGGATCTTACTAAAGATTACAGCAGGCTTGCGGCTAACTGTCGCAAGCTGGCGGAACTGGGGTTTATGGGACTGAATATCCAGGGCGAATACGGTGGCAGTGAAGCAGGTACCGTTGCATTCAGTCTGGCGATTACCGAGGTCGCTCGGCGTTGCGCATCCACTGCGGTGACTATGTCTGTGACGAACATGGTGGCCGAAGTCATACAGGCGATGGGGACTGAAGCCCAGAAGCAGCAGTACTTACCAGAGTTGTGTAGCGGAGCGTTTACCGCCGGCAGTTTTTGCCTGACAGAATCCAGTGCCGGTTCTGACCCTGCCGCTATGCGCAGCCGGGCGGATGCGGTTGAAGGTGGCTGGCGTCTCAGCGGCACCAAACAGTGGATTACCAGTGCTGAACTGGCCGGTGTGTTTGTGGTGTGGGCGGTGACTGATCCCGAAGCGCCTAAAGGAAAGGCATCAGCTGTTTTCTGATACCCGCAGATGCTGATGGTATCACCATTGCCCCGGCGGAAAAAATGGGCCAGCACGGTTCGCCGACCAATGAAGTGCACTTCGATAATTGCTTTGTGCCTGCCGATGCTCTGCTGGGCAAGCTCAATGACGGTTTCCGTATCGCCGTGGGGGAGCTGGCCGGCGGGCGTATCGGCATTGGTTCGCTGGCGCTGGGCATTGGTCTGGCGGCAATGGAGTATGCGTCTGCTTATTTGCTGGAGCGCCAGCAGTTTGGCAAACCGCTGGCGGATTTTCAGGGGTTGCAGTGGATGCTGGCGGACTGTATGACCGAGCTTGAAGCTGCAAGGTTGCTGTTAATGAGTGCCGCCTGGCAAAAGGACAGTGGCCAGGCATTTTCAAAGCAGGCGTCTATGGCGAAGCTGTTCAGCAGTGAGAAGGCCAATCATGCCTGTTACACCGCATTACAGATGCTGGGTGGTTATGGCTATATGCAGGAGTATCCGCTGGAACGGCTCAGCCGTGATGTGCGGATTACCACCATCTATGAAGGGACCAGTGAGGTTCAGCGCATCATCATTGCCAGAGATCTGCTCAAGGAGGCAGCCTCACAGCAGACCTGATTTCTTTTGACGTGCCTGATTGACCGACTTACTGACAGGCACGTGCTTACACCGATTTTTTATCCGATATGTCGTGAGCACAGGGATGTAACCCGGAATGTGCCCGCAGAAATAATAAATATAAGAGGCAATTAACATGGAAAACTATGGGGCGTTTTACGGTGATTTCAGTGCGGATACAGTTGAAACGCAACTGATAGGTAATCTAAAAGACGGTTTTAATGTCTGCAGTGAAATATGTGACCGCTGGGCTGATGAAGACCGGATAGCGCTGTATTACGAAGGGGTTAACCGGACTGCATCGAAGCACAGTTTTGCAGAATTGCAGGCGGCTGCGGCGCAGTTTGCTAACTTCCTCACCGGACAGGGCATCGGCCGTGGTGACCGGGTAGCCTGCATGCTGCCCCGCACACCGGAATTGTTGATCGTTGTATTAGGCGTTTTGCGGGCGGGTGCAGTGTATCAGCCCCTGTTTACCGCATTTGGCAGCGGTGCGATTGAGTACCGTTTGACCCGGGCGGAAACCAAACTGGTGGTGACCGACGGAGATAACCGACACAAATTTGATGCGGTGAATGCCTGCCCGCCGGTATTACTGGTTAATCGTGATAATGCTGCTGCCGAATATCAGCAGGATATGGATTTTCAGCAACAGCTTGATCAGCAAAGCGATGAGTTCACGCCGGTTGTTATCGGTGCGGATGAACCGTTTCTGCAGATGTTTACCTCCGGAACCGTCGGTAAGGCGAAAGGGGTGGCGGTACCTGCCAGAGCATTGTTGTCGTTTTATGTATACATGCGTTATGCCATCGGTTTGCGGCCTGAAGATAAGTACTGGAATGTGGCTGATCCGGGCTGGGCGTATGGGTTGTATTACGCAGTGGTCGGGCCGTTATTGCTGGGCAATGCAACCCATTTCAATGAGCACGGGTTTACCCCGGAAACCACCTACGCAATGCTGCGCAAATATGACATTACCAATCTGGCCGCTGCGCCGACCGCATACCGGATGCTGATGGCCCATGATGATGTGCTGGATGGCGAAGAGCCGTTTAATCTGCGGGTGGCCAGTAGTGCCGGTGAGCCGCTTAATCCTGAGGTGATTGGCTGGGTCGGTCGCCGGCTGGGTTGCCCGGTGATGGATCATTACGGGCAGACTGAAACCGGGATGACAGCCTGTAACCACCATGAACTGGAGCAGACGGTGGTGCGCATTGGTTCGATGGGCTTTTCGATGCCCGGTCACCGGGTGGTGGCACTTAATCCGGATCTTCAGGAAATTGGCGAAGGTGAAGTAGGGAGCTGGCCATTGATATGGAAAACTCGCCGCTGTTCTTTTCCCCGGCTATACCTGGGGAGAAAAGAATCCGTTCCGGGGCAAGTATTATCTCACCGGGGACGTGGTGGTCAGCCATGGGGATGACAGTTATTCCTTTAATGGCCGGGATGATGACATTATTACCACTGCCGGGTACCGCGTCGGCCCGGCGGATGTGGAAAGCACGTTGCTGGAGCATGAGGCGGTGGCCGAGAGTGGAGTTGTCGGTAAGCCTGATTCAGAACGGGGGCAATTCTGAAGGCCTATGTGGTGATTAAGGCCGGTTTTGAACCGGATGAGGGGTTGGTCGCGCAGCTGAAAACCCTGGTGCGTGAGCGGCTCTCAACCCATGCGTTTCCCGGGAAATTGAGTTTGTCGCGGATTTGCCGAAAACCCCAAGTGGCAAAATTCAGCGGTTTATTTTACGTAACCGGGCCAAAGAAGAGGCGGATGCCCTGACGGTTTAAGTCAGGTCTGCTCTGTTGAATTGTGCTTGTATGCCAGTGTTTGTGATGCGTGCATATGTGAGTATCTCTGACTGAATGAGACTGTATAAGGAGTCGTCTGTGCAGCCAGTAATGTCGATTGCAGATTTAAACGGTTTTCTTACCGAACATTTTCCCCAGGGTGAGCGCTTCGGTGTGCTCACCGGACTGGGGATGGCTGGGCGGAAATGACCCTGCAGGTGGGCGATGAACACCTGCGTCCCGGAGGCACCGTGTCCGGCCCGGTGATGATGGCACTGGCAGATGTGGCTATGTACGCCGCTTTGCTGGGCCAGATTGGCACGGTGGCGCTGGCGGTGACCACCAATCTGAATATCAACTTTATGCAAAAGCCTTTGCCGGACTGTGACCTGGTGGCGCGCTGCCAGATCATGAAACTCGGCAAACGGCTGGCGGTGGGCGAGGTCTGGATCCGTTCCGCCGGCTCAGACGATGTGGTGGCCCACAGTACCCTGACATATTCGATTCCGGAGCGTACATGAGTGAGTATCTGAATGCAGAGCGGCGGCAGCATTATTACGCAGCTGCGCTGAACTGGCAGGAAGGTTATCTGACCCCGGAAGCGGGTGGGCGGATTCATTACATTCACGGTCGCCATGGCAGCGAATATCAGCCGGATAAGCCTGTGCTGGTGTTATTGCATGAAGCGCTGGGCCATCTGGATATGTGGAAGGACTTTCCCTCCCGGCTGGCATTGGCTACCGGGCTGGATGTGTTTGCGTATGAGCGCCAGGGCTATGGCGGTTCCGGTAAACCGGATGATGTTCGCCCCGATGATTACCTGCAGCGTGAAGCGCTGCAACGGCTCGGGCCGGTTCTGAATGCTGCCGGGCTGGAGTCAGTCATTCTGGTGGGTCATAGTGATGGCGGTTCAATTGCCCTGGTGGGGGCTGCAGAATTGCCGGACAGAGTAAAAGCGATTGTGACGATGGCGGCCCATGTACGGGTAGACCCGCTTACCCGGCGGGGCGTTCTGGCGGCCCGCAGGCTGTATAAGGAAACTGATTTACCGGAACGTCTGGCCCGCTATCACGGAGATCATACTGATCAGCTGTTCTGGCTGTGGAATGATACCTGGCTGCGGGATTCTTTTCAGGGGCTGGATCTGAGTGGCTGGCTGAGCCGGGTTGAGTGCCCGGCGTTGATTATGCAAGGGGTTGATGATCAGTACGGAGAGCCCGCTCAGGTTGATGAGATTTGTACCGGCATTAACAGTAGTGGGAATAGCGGCGGTGGGGTTCAGGCTGAAGCACTGATGCTGGAGGATTGCCGGCATATTCCCCACCTGGAAGCCAAAGATGCCTGTGTGGCGGCGATCAGTGACTTTGTAACGTGCCGGCTCAGTTCAGGCTAAGTTGTTCTGCCTGTTTTACCAGTTCCGGCAGGCTGCCGGCACGCATCTTACTCATTACCCGGGAACGGTGAACTTCCACGGTTTTCGGGCTGATGCCCAGTTCTTCCGCAATTTCCCGGTTAGCCCGGCCGGCAACCACTAATGCCATAACCTGCTTTTCACGGCGGCTCAGGCTGTCGTGCAGGTCCTGAATTTGCTGTTGTTGCTGCTGGTTTTCGAACAGGGTGCTGCTGTGGGCAAGGGCGTTTTCCACCAGAGGTAGCAGTACTTCGTCATCGAACGGTTTTTCCAGAAAGTCCAGCGCGCCGTTTTTCATCGCCGTAACAGCCATCGGGATATCACCGTGGCCACTCAGTACAACGATTGGCAGGCGGATATCCCGCTCTTTCATGATTTGCTGCAGGGCCAGGCCGTTGATTTCCGGCATGCGCACATCCAGCAGCATGCAGCCGGCTTCGCCCTTGTAGCTGCTCAGAAAATCCCGGGCCGAGGCGAAACTGCTGACGTTCAGATCAGCACTTTCCAGCAGCCATTGCATGGAGTCACGGAAGTCATCGTCATCGTCTACTATGAATACGTTGCCAGGGTGTTTCTGCATGGTACTTGCCTTCAGGTTTTTGCCGGTAATTTAATGTAAAACCGGGTGCCGGTTTTACCATCACTCTCTGCCCAGAGCTGTCCGCCGTGGGTTTCTATTATGGTTCTCGATATCGATAATCCCATCCCGAGCCCGGTGGCTTTGGAGGTGAAAAACGGTTCAAAAGCTTGCCCAGTACGTCTTTGAGATACCTTTTGCCTCATCCGATACCGAAATGTATATGCATTCATTTTGCTGTCGGGTGGCGATAATAACGGGTCGGTGATTTTTGACAGCCGTTATATGCCTCAATGGCGTTACGGAACAGGTTCAGCAGTACCTGTTCGATCTGTATTTTATCGGCAAGAATCTGCAGGTCATCGTCTGCCAGCTGAAATTCAAATACAGTACCGTGGTCAATGGCTTCCTGTTTGAGGAATTCGGCAATCTCATGACAGCTGTCATTCAGTGAGAAGGTCATACGCTGATATTCAGTCTTTTTCACAAAGCTGCGCATACGTTTAACAATTTCTGCGGCCCGTTTGGCCTGCCGGGTAATCAGCTCCATAGATTTACCCACTTCACTGATACTTTTAAAACGGCCTTCTTCGATCCGGCGCATTGAGCCCCGGCAGTAGTTGAGAATGGCTGCCAGTGGCTGGTTGATCTCATGGGCGAGGCCGGAGGCCATTTCTCCCACCGACAGTAGCCGGGAGATATGGGCCATTTCCAGCTGGTGGCGCTTCATTTCTTCTTCCGCTTTGCGGCGCAGGGTGATGTCCCGACCGATAATCGAGTAATACTCAACGGACATATCATCGTTCAGGTTACGGTGGGCGATAATCTCCCGTACTTCAGCGTTGCGGGGCTGGTTATTGGGCAGTTTCAGAGGGATGCTGCCGTACCAGGTGCCGTGTTCTGCTGCGTGACAAAGGGCGTCGTGTAGCAGACTGCTGTACACCTGAGGTTCGAACAGTTGCTCCAGATAGAACACCACCGGGTTTTCTTTTTCGGTACCAAAGGTGATGTAGCTGGCCTCATTCATGTAGGTCAGTTGCCGGGTGTTGTGGTTACAGAACATGATCATATCCGAAGAGGCTTCCACCACTCTGGCCAGCCGGCGGGTAGCCTGCTGGGCCAGGGTCTGTTCGGTGACATCTCGGGATACACAGATAATTTCAATGGGCTTTCCGTCTTCGTCCCGCAGAGTCCGGCTGGTGGTTTCCAGCCAGATATAGTGGCCCTGCTTATGTTTGTAACGGTAAACGTTAGTGTACATACCCCGGCGGTAGCGCACGGAGGCGGACCGTTTAATCAGATTATCCGCATCTTCCGGGTGAAACAGGTCGTAGCCCCGGGTACCAATCATTTCTTCCACGGTGTAGCCGAGCATCCGCTCAACCGCCGGGCTGACATCCAGAAAGGTCCAGTCCTGGCTGGGAGTGACGGGAGATCATGTCGGTGGATTGCTCCACCAGAAAACGGAAGCGCTCGGCTTCGTCGATGTCATCCAGATGTCGGAGTTTACTGTCGGTCATATGTTCGCTATCCGGTAATTGATGCCCTGATCCTAGGATAAACCCTGATAAAAATCAATTCTTAATGCGGTCAGGCCGGGTATGACTTTAGGATAGTATCCCGTATAGGTAATTACCCTTAATATCAGGCGATGTTCTGTTATCGGACTTTGTTGTCAGATTTTGTTATCAGATATAAGTCCCGTGCGTTTTGAGAAGGAGATCCCTATGCCGACCCCAAGCAGCCCTTACAGTTTTGGTCTGGATAAAAATGTTGCCAATTTCGCCGCGCTCAGTCCGCTTGGGTTCATTGAGCGGGCGGCCAGCGTGTTTCCTGACTATCCGGCGGTGGTGCATCAGCAAACCCGCCGCAGCTGGTCGGAAACCTATCGCCGTTGCCGGCAGCTGGCCGGCGCGTTGCATAGCCGGGGTATCGGGAAAGGGGATACGGTGGCGGTAATGGCGCCGAATATTCCGGCAATGTTTGAGGTGCACTTCGGGGTGCCGATGTCCGGTGCGGTGCTCAATGCACTGAATATCCGTTTAGATGCTGAGGCGCTGGCGTTTATTCTGCAGCATGCTGAAGCAAAGGTCGTCATTGTTGACCGGGAGTTCTCAGGGGTTATTGAGCGGGCGCTGAATATGCTGGAACACCGGCCGCTGGTGATTGATATTGATGACCCGTATTACGAAGGCGGGCAGCTGATCGGCGAGTGTGATTATGAGGCACTGCTGGCGGAAGGCAGCGAAGACTTCGACTGGCAAATGCCTGACGACGAGTGGGATGCGATCAGTCTGAACTATACCTCCGGTACCACCGGTAACCCGAAGGGAGTGGTATATCACCATCGCGGCGCGTATCTGAATGCGATGAGCAATATTGTTTCCTGGAATATGGGACAGCATCCGGTGTATCTGTGGACCCTGCCGATGTTCCACTGTAATGGCTGGTGTTTTCCCTGGTCGGTGGCGGCTGCGGCAGGCGTTAATGTGTGCCTGAGGCATGTGCGGGATGATGCTATCTATACGGCCATCAGGAAAGATAAGGTCAGCCATTTCTGTGGCGCGCCGATTGTGCTGAATATGCTGAATAATGCCTCTGCTGAACTGAAGGCAGGCATTGATCATCCGGTGAATGTGATGACTGCCGGGGCTGCGCCGCCAGCGGCGGTGATTCAGAATATGGAAGCAATGGGCTTTACCGTGACACATGTGTACGGCCTGACTGAAACCTATGGGCCGTCGGTTGTGTGTGAGTGGCATGACGCCTGGAATGAACGGGAGCAGGATGAGATAGCCCGGCTTAAAGCCCGACAGGGGGTAAGGGCACCCATGCTGGATGGGCTGATGGTGGCTAACCCGGATACCCTCGAACCTGTTCCTCGGGATGGCCAGACCATGGGGAAATCTTCATGCGCGGTAATCTGGTAATGAAAGGGTATCTGAAAAATCCTACCACCACTGAGGCTAGCTTTTCGGGTGGATGGTTCCATTCCGGTGATCTGGCGGTCTGGCACCCGGATGGTTATATCGAAATTAAGGACCGCTCAAAGACATCATTATTTCTGGCGGTGAGAACATTTCCAGCATTGAAGTGGAAGATGTGCTTTATCGGCACCCTAAGGTGATGGAAGCTGCTGTGGTGGCTAAAAATGATGAAAAATGGGGAGAGGTGCCCTGTGCTTTTATTACCCTGAAAGAGACCGCTGATATCAGCGAAGCTGACATCATTGCATTCTGCCGGGACAACATGGCGCATTTTAAAGTGCCGAAGTGTGTGATCTTTGGACCATTACCGAAGACCTCCACGGGTAAAATTCAGAAGTTTGTGCTGCGGGAAAAGGTCAGCCTTTAGTCGGTTGTTTTATGTGTCTGAGGAATCTTCCGGGCAAAAATGTGGTCAGAGTATTGCCAGGTGAACCACATTAATTACCCAGATATAAAGGATTATCATGAAGAAGTTTCCTCAGGTTGCCGCAATTGCCGGCAGCATTTTACTTGCGACTGTCGCGCTGAGTGCCCATGCCGATGACGGCCTGATCCGGCTGAAGAGTGCATCATCTGTAGCGCAGACTGCCGATAAACTTGAAGCGGTATTGAAAGCAAAAGGGATGACGGTATTTACCCGGATCAATCATACAAAAGGGGCGGAAAGTGTCGGCCTCTCGCTGCGCCCGACAGAGGTTGTGGTGTTTGGTAATCCGAAGATCGGTACCCTGCTGATGAACTGCAGCCCGCAGATGGCGATTGATTTGCCGCAGAAAACGCTGATTCAGGAAGATGAGCAGGGGCAGGTCTGGCTGAGCTATAACGATCCGCAATACCTTGCCGAGCGGCATGATATTCAGGGTTGTGAGAAGCCACTTAAAAGGTTGCCGGTGCACTGAATGCATTTGCTCAGAAAGCAACGCAATAGTTTATCGGAGTGGGCAAACGCCTTTCGGTTAAATTAACAGCTAAAGGCGCCGGTTGGCGCCTTTTGATTGCGGGTGGAAATCGTTACAGGGCTTTAATCTGTTCGCGGATTTCTTCAGCAGACTGTTTGCGAAGATTCAGGTTGGTAATTTCATGGCTGCTGAGCCCCGGGTTCTTCAGTGCGATCTCGATCTGTTGCATCGCTCTGTCTACCTGACCGACGGCCAGAAAGTATTCGATCCGGGCCAGGTGCAGGCCTTTGGTATCCCCGGCCAGACCATAGAGTTCAGCCAGTTCATACCAGAGACGGCTGTTCTGTGGCTGTGATTCGGTCAGGCTTTCGTAAAAGCTGACTGCTTTTGATATTTACCTGCATTCATCAGTGCCCGGCCATAAAACAGGCGTACCGGATAGCTGTCAGGGTAGAGCTGGTACAGGCTGTCGAGTTTTGCCAGTGCCGCAGGATAGTCTTTTAGCCAGCTGCAGTTCCACATAACCGATGTTGACGGCCAGTTCGTTTTGAAGCTGGCCGGCAGTTTGTTGTAGGCCTGCATTGCTTTATCGAACTGCAGATTTCGGGTTGCCGCCAGCATGATGCCGTACTGGCTTAAAGGGTCCTGACTCTGGGCTTCATATTCTTTGATCAGATCCGCTGGCTGTTTGCTGTAGCTGACTCTGATGCGGGTTTTAATCAGGCCGAATTCCGGGGTGTAAGTCCGGTGTCCGTTGGAGGCCAGTTGCTTGGCGCGGTTTTTGGCATCGGCAATCCGTGATTCGGTGACCGGGTGCGTCAGCAAAAACTCCGGCGGACGCTGGCCAAGAAAGCGGCTGGAACGCTGCAGCTGGCCGAACATCTGGTGCATGGCGTTAGGATCGTAACCTGAGGCAACCAGGTTGAGCATGCCGATGCGGTCGGCTTCCTGCTCGTTACGGCGGCTGAAGTTCAGACTGAGCTGTTTGCCGGCAGCGATACTGGTGGAAAGACCTGCAACGCCGGCCTGACCACCGGAGGCGGCACCGGCAACAATGCTGGCCAGCACGCCAGCCAGTATCAGTGGCTGATTAATCCGTTGCTGTTCCAGTTGCTGGGCATAATGCCGCTGTGATAGGTGCGCCAGTTCGTGGGCCACCACGGAAGCCAGCTGTTGTTCGTTTTCTGCCGCAAGTACAAGTCCGGCATTAATGCCGACAATGCCGCCGGGAACCGCAAAGGCGTTAAGGGTCGGGTTATCCAGAACGATCAGTTGCAGCCGGCGGTCAACTAACTGGCTGGTTGCTGCCAGGTTCCACAGGGTATCGGACAGGTAGTTATAGACAACCGGGTCGTGATATTCACGGGTGCTGCCACGCAGGAGTCGGGCCCAGGTACGGCCTAACTGGTATTCCTGTTGCAGTGAAATCACCGAAGATGTGGTGTCGCCAATCGTTGGCAACTGGTTGCTGGCAGGAACACTCACCGGTAGCAGGCAGAGGCTGCGCTGCCGGCGGTGATCAGGCCGCGCTGAAAAATCTTTTTCATGGTCACAACTTTTTTATCACAACATTTACCGTCACAGCTTAACGCCTTTATTGCTGCTTTAATGATATCTGTCAGGCAGTGTATAGCAGCACGCAGAAAATAACTTTGGTGTCATAGGTTATTGAGGCTTTTTATTATATATTGCTCAACTTGTTATTAGCATTATGGTTTTAACCGCCACTGTGGTTTTGTTATCCGGGTGTTGGCGAGTGTTATTCTGAGAGTATGTATGATGTCTGAGTTAGTTGATCAACACCTTGATGCCCGCGGTCTGAATTGTCCGCTACCGTTACTGAAAGCCAAACAGGCTTTACATGCTTTAACACCGGGGCAGGTGCTGCGGGTGGTCGCGACAGATGCCGGCTCAGTACGGGATTTTAAAGCCTATACAGATCAGTCCGACCATGAATTGCTGGAAGCGTTCACCGAGGATGATGAATATATTTACGTGATTCGCCGCGGTTAACGGCTGAGGAGCTCCCGGGTTTGAAGAAGATTTTTCTAAATGGATTGAAAGTTACTTCTCCAATGAAGAAGTAATGTTGCTGCTGGTGCTTCTGGTGGCGTCTTTTGGCGTCATTATTTATCTGGGGCAGGCACTGGCACCGGTATTTACCAGTATCATACTGGCGTTCCTGATGCAGGGGATTATTGTCTGGCTTAAGGAAAAAACGTCCCGCATCTGGTTTCGGTTGTATCAGTGTTTCTGGTGTTTGTCGGGGTGCTGCTATCGGTCATTCTGTTTATTCTGCCGCTGGCGTGGAAGCAGTCGGTTAATCTGTTCAATGAGCTGCCGAGGATGGTCACTGAGGCACAGCATGTATTGCTGTTGTTGCCGCAGCAGTATCCGGAGATATTCTCTGAGCACCAGATCACCCAGATCATTGATATTGCTACCACAGAGCTGAGTAAGGCAGGGCAGTGGGTAGTTACCTTCTCGCTTAACTCTATTACCGGCCTGATTGCATTACTGATTTATCTGGTTCTGGTACCTATTCTGGTATTTTTCTTCCTTAAAGATGGCGGTGGTCTGGCCCGCTGGTGGGTGTCTTTCCTGCCGGAAAAGAAAGAGATGCTGACCAATGTCTGGCACGAAATGGATGATCAGATTGCCAACTATGTGCGCGGTAAGGTGATTGAGATCATCATTGTTGGCGGGGTCACGTATGTGGTGTTTGTCTTCCTGGGCATTAACTATGCAGCACTGCTGGCCATTATGGTTGGCCTGTCGGTATTAATTCCCTATATCGGAGCAGCGTTAGTGACGCTGCCGGTTGCGTTGATTGGTTTTGTACAGTGGGGCTGGACGAACGAGTTCTGGTACCTGATGGTGGCGTACGGCATTATCCAGGCGCTGGACGGTAACGTACTGGTACCTTTACTGTTTTCCGAAGCGGTGAATTTACACCCGGTATCCATCATTGTGGCGGTGCTGGTATTTGGTACCGTATGGGGGTTCTGGGGTGTGTTCTTTGCTATTCCGCTGGCGACCCTGATTAAAGCCATTCTCAATGCCTGGCCGAAGAGTCATGCCCTCGGATCGGGGGCGACAGAGTAGACCGGGTTCAGTGATTAAGAACCGCATCGGGTGAAGCCTGATGCGGTTTTTACGCCTTTTGAAAATGTTCAGGCCGGGGCCTGTACCTCTTTGCGGGTACGGATCATCAGGGCGATACAGATAAGCAGCATGGCGGTGATTTCCGGCTGGCCCAGCGGTTGCTGCATAAACCAGGTGCCGGTCAGCATGGCGATAATCAGTTCACTGGCGCCGATAATGGCTACTTGCTCAGGGGCGGTGCGTTTTACGCCGGCCAGAAACATAAACTGAGGAATGGTTGCCGCAATGATTGAAATTCCCAGCAATCCATATAATCCACTGATGCTTTGTGGCAGCAGCTGCTCAGGGGTGACAGCAACATCATGGGGATGAGAATCACCAGATGACCGGCAGAGCTCCAGGCAATACGGCCGGTAGCAGGGATATGCTGCGCCGGTTTTGCCAGATACTGAATGTGACCGGCAAATACCAGAGGAGCGATGGCACAGCTGAGGATTGCACTGGCAGGTACGCCGCGCAGTGTTTCCGGCGTGGCGACCAGTGATACTGCTATCAGGATCAGCATGGCAGCCAGTGATGCGTTACGGCAGGGGCGGCGCTTACGCCAGCCCCAGCCGATGATCACGCAAAATACCGGGTAGGTGTAATAAATCAGGATTGCCAGGCTGACAGGGATTGTCTGCAGGGCATCAAAGTAACAGTAAGCGCCGATGCCATTGAGCATACCCAGCCCGAGCATCCGGACGGCTTCCGGCCACAGTGCTCGGGCAAGGCAAAAATGCGGCGCAAATAAGTCCGGGAATGGCGAAGCGATAGAAAGTTGTGGTCAGGGTGTCGAAGCCTTCCTGAGCCAGAAACTGTACGAACAGCGGGTTGAGCCCGAAGCCGCAGGCGGAAGCAAAGATCATTAGCGGTCCCGCCAGTTGAGAGAGGTTACTGTGCTGCGGGCTGCCGTGCAGTTTACAGGTTATTTCCGGTGCAGAGCTTTGCATGATGTTGTCAGAGTCCTTTACTGCATGCCTGTGTTGATGGAATGCCTGCATCCTAGTTATAAAATGATGAATTAAATATTGAATAATTCTGCTAATTGATTAGTTTGATGCATGTGTTAGATTTTTAAATTTGGGAGGCTGCTTATGATGCGGCTGGATATGCGTCACTGGGAGATGCTTCATCAGGTTTGCCAGTGCGGCACGTTGCGTCAGGCTGCGCAGGTAATGGGAATCAGTCAGTCGGCGCTGAGTCATCGTCTGGCCGAAGCCGAACGGCGCCTGGGAGGCGCGGTTTTTGAACGTCAGGGGCGGGTGCTGAAATTAACCCCGCCGGTGAGGTGCTGGTACAACAGATGCAGCAGGTTTTGCCGGTGCTGCAACGTGCCGAGCAGGACTTCATACAGCGTCAGCAGAATGATGGTGTGACCCTGCGAATCGGTGTGGCTGCTTATAACTGCTATCACTGGCTGGCGGATTTTATGGCTGTGTTAAGGCAGCAGGCCCCGGAATTGAAATCGAACTGATTGCTGCTGCTACTCACCGCCCGCTGCAGAGTTTGCTGGAAAGTGAAGTGGATATGGTGCTTGCGCCTGGCCATATGACCACACCGGGGTTGAAGCGATAGCCCTGTTTGAGGATTGTCTGGAACTGATTGTGCCGGTTAATCATCCGCTGGCTTCAAGGGACAGGATACAGCCGCAGGATTTACAGACTGAGAACTACCTGACCTATAGCCGGACCACTTTGCCGGGCTTTGAGTATGAGCGGTTTATTCGGCCTGCGGGGGTGGTGCCGGGCCGGCTCAGTGTGGTGGAAATGACGGACGCCATTGTTGAGCTGATCGCTGCCGGTTTTGGGGTGAGCATTCTGTCCCGCTGGGCAGTATCGGAAGCGCTTAGCAGAGGTAAGGTTGTGGCGGTTACGCCGGGGAGTGGCTTGTCTTTACAGTGGTCTGCACTGGTCAGGCGGAATGAGAAATCTTCGTCTGAGGTACGGCAACTGGCCGGTATGCTGCAAACCTGGTTTCAGGCTGGCAGCCACACCGGCTGAGGAGGCAGAGCTGCTTACAGGGCTTTAACGGCTTCCAGTACTTCGTCGGCGTGACCGGCAACTTTCAGTTTGCGCCATTCGTTACGCAGGACGCCTTCAGCATCGATCAGGAAGGTGCTGCGCTCAATGCCCAGGTGTTCTTTGCCGTACATCTTTTTCAGCTTGATAACATCAAACAGCTTACACAGATCTTCTTCTTTATCGCTGATCAGCTCAAACGGGAAGGATTGCTTGGCTTTAAAGTTTTCATGGGCGCGCATACCGTCACGGGATATACCGAAAATTTCAGTGTTGGCTGCCTGAAACTCCGGGTACAGATCCCGGAAGTTCTGGCCTTCTGTGGTGCAACCCGGGGTACTGTCTTTCGGGTAGAAATAAATCACCACGTTTTTGCCTTTCAGCTCACTCAGGGTGACAGTGGTTTCGCTGGTGGCGGCAGCGGTAAAATTGGTAACGGCTTCGCCGATAACTGGCAGGCTCATAGTTGGCTCCTTTCAAAAGACAGGCGGTGCTTGAATCAGGCGGTTTTCAGTAAGGTAAACCACCGACCGTAAAAATCAGGCGTACATTCAAACAAAGTATGGATACGAAGAAAATCCCCGGATGGATTTTTCACCGTGAAACAGCTTGTTAGTCGGGTCATTGTGCGACTGAATCCGGCGGGTCATGATGCTTTGTGTAAAAGCAGGTTTTTATGTAAAAAGTGCTGAACTATTAAGCCTTTAAATACACAAAGGTTAGTCAGTTATGACTTTTTGTTATTTTACTGGTCAGAGGCGTTGAGTGATCTTCGTTGGCCAAGTAGTATTAGGCACTTTCATTTACATCTGTAGCTGTCGTGGTGGCCGGAAACTGTACCGGTAACCGGACAATGTCGGGTTAAGGCACGAATAACCGCAACGGTTTTCGGTGAGTGATCCGGTCGTCATATCTGCAGGGGTAAAGGGCGTCTCGAACGATGTATGTGGTTGCCTTTAATTTTAGAACGGAATTAAACATGCGAAATATTGTGTTGTTGCCACTAGCGGCAGCTGTACTGACTTTGACTGGATGTGGCACATCGAATCCCATCTATGGTGAGAACGGTCTGATCAAAGACCGCAGCCAGGACTATGAAAAGTCTCAGACCAGTCAGCGGCTGGAAATTCCGCCAAGCCTGCGTGACGATACAATTCAGATGAGTGACCGTCTTGAAGTGCCGACCGTAGGTCAGACATCTGTCGCCCGAAAGCAGGAATTTACGGTGCCGCGCCCTGAGTTCTTCTATGCGGAAGCAGGCGGCGAAAACGTTGCCATGAAACGTGACGGCCTGGATAAAGTGTTAATTGTTGATGAGCCGATTGCTGATGTCTGGACCCGGGTGCAAAGCTACTGGGCCAGCCGTGGTATCAAACTCAGCGAATCTTCCCCGTGAAGGTGTGATGGAAACCGAGTGGGTAGATACCGCCGGTAAAGATTACAGTTTCTTAGACAGCGTGGTGAATACGGTGACGTTCCGCGACGTGGAAGGTGACGTGAGTGATAAGATCCGTGTCAGCCTGCGTCCGGTGGAAGATGATTACCAGCGTACCGAGATTGTAATGGATCATAGCCGTGTGCCCCAGGAAGCACGTCCGGCTACAGTTGACTGGGAAACGAGCACGGATAACGCCTACAAAGCGAATCAGATGTTTGAGATGCTGCGTTTCCTGAGCCGTCCGGCGCACAAGCCGACCACTCAGCGTGAGCTGGCGGTTGAAGCGCAGCGCGTTAAGCGTCCGCAACTGGGTCGTGATGCCAACGGTTTCCCTGCACTGAAAATTTCCGGCACTATCGATCAGGCATGGGGTGAAGTTAACCGGGCACTGGATAACGCCGGTCTGGACATCGGTACCCGTGATCAGCAGTTGGGTGTGATTTACATGACCTACGCGACCACCACACCATTTGAGGAAGGTCCGACACTGGGCTTCTTCGAGTGGCTGCACTCCGACCGTGAGGAAATTAAGCTGGATACCAGTGGGTTGACTGAAGTTCTGGGTCTGGGTGAGGGTGAGCAGGACGATAATATCGAATACTCATCTGTCGCCGAAGGCTTCCAGCCGGGCAGCCGTAAAGGTGAAGAAAAGCCGTGGACCGACCCGAACGATCTTTCCAAGCGTAAAGGCTATAAGATCTGGTTAGGTAACAAAGTTATCTACGTGTTTGGCGATAATGAAGGTGTGATTAACGAAAATACCGGTGACTATGAACACATCGGCCGTTATCAGCTGCAGCTGCGCCGTACCAATGATGGTGCCTTCCTGGTGGTTAAGACAGATAAAGATGTATCTGCTCCGAAAACCATTGCTGAGGAAATCCTCTGGGAAGTTAAGGATAACCTGAATCAGGCCGGTTAATGCCCGGTAAGATTATGCTTAGAAAAAGGGCCTGAGAGAGGCCCTTTTTGTATCTGTCACAGGGAGAGAATCCTGATGAATGTTGTATTTCTGGATCTGGCGACATTGGACTTTGATGATTTAAATCTGGCTTCGTTACAGCAAGGTGACTGGCATTTCAGCAGTTATACGTCCACCGAGCCGTCACAGGTTGCCGGGCGTATCCGTGATGCAGATGTGGTTATCGTCAATAAGGTGGTGCTCAGTGAAGCCTTGCTGGCCGGTGCTGAAAAGCTGCAACTGGTCTGCATTGCTGCAACCGGGACCAATAATGTGGACCTGGCCGCCGCGCGGCAACTTGGCATAACCGTGACCAATTGTCAGGCTTACGGTACCCGTTCAGTGACCCAGCATGTGATGGCGATGATGCTGGGGCTGCATACTAATCTGATTGCATATGACCGGGCGGTGAAGCAGGGTGACTGGGGCCGTTCAGAACAGTTTTGTCTGCTGGATTATCCGGTTTCAGAACTGGCAGGTAAAACCCTGGGATTAGTCGGTTATGGTGAGCTTGGACAGGAAGTTGGCCGGTTGGCTGAAGCCTTTGGTATGCAGGTATTGATTGCACAGCGTGCCGGAAAGGAGCAGCCCGGACGATTGTCTCTGGACGATCTGCTTAGGCAGGCGGATGTGCTCAGTCTGCATTGCCCACTCACGAAAGATACCCGGGACCTGATAGATGCCGCCGCACTGGCTAAAATGAAACCGGGTAGCTTTTTAATCAACACTGCCCGTGGTGGCATTGTGAACGAAGCGGCGCTGGCAGATGCGTTGCGTTCGGGGCATCTTGCCGGCGCGGCAACGGATGTACTCAGTGTGGAGCCGCCAAAAGAGGGTAATGTGTTACTGGCTGATGATATTCCTAATCTGATTATTACGCCCCACAGTGCCTGGGGTAGCCTGCAGGCCCGGCAGCGGATTGCAGATCAGGTGGTGGAAAATATTAATGCACATGTATCAGGAGATTTGTTACGGGTGGTTAACTGAGCTTTCAGGAGATCAATGTATGGCCAGATTAAAAGTGTTTTATGATGGCAGTTGTCCCCGGTGTCGGCGGGATCGGGCTGATTATGAACGCCTCGATCCCGATCCTGCGGGAGTGGAGTGGTTTGATATTACCGGTCAGGATGCGTATCTGATTGCTCTGGGGATCGATCCTTATCTGGCGCTGACCGAACTCCATCTGCAGGCTGAGGACGGGCGGGTGCTCAGGGAGCTGGATGCCTACATCGTGTTGTTGCAAAGGATTCCCCGGTACCGCTGGCTCAGCTGGCTGATAGGGTTGCCGGGGATCAGGCAGATGCTGTCGTGGTTGTATCGCTGGTCGGTAAAGCGTCGGTTGCGGCGGGAAGGGCGGCTGGATTAGCCGCTGTTTTCACGGACGAAGCTTTGCCAGTCTTGCAGTGCGTCAATAAAGTCTTCCAGCCCACAGTGGCTGTCTGCTTCTTCATCGTAGAAGTCGAAATCTTTTCCAGGCCGGCGTCGGCCAGACCGTAATCGTCAGCGAGACTCTGGTGACGAATCCGGGCGCTGCCGTCTTCCAGTGTTAGCTGATATTCGTCAGATGTATGCTCCCAGTTCATTCGGGCACCGGCCAGCACTGATTCCGCCTGGCTGATAATCTGGCTTAGTTCAGCGTCGTGTTGTGGCTGATTAAGGCCGGCGTTCAGCCAGTGGCCGAAAGCTTCATGGGGCATTGCAAAGGTTGCCTGGCAACCGAGAATGTAATCCTGATTAAACTGATAATCCACGTGTGTTCCGTTATGGCGGTTGGCGTCAGAAATCCGCGGGGCGGTAAATGTCAGTGATTCGCCACTGACCGGGTGGCTGAACGTCAGTTGTTCAGCGTGCAAGAGCAGGCGGGGAGCCATTGCCTGCTGGGCTTCGCTGGCATAGAAGCGGTCGCCGAGAATCGGGTGACCGAGTGCCAGCATGTGTACCCGCAGCTGGTGTGAGCGGCCGGTAATCGGATAGAGATTTACGTGGCACCGGTCGTCCATCCGCTGTGTGATTTCCCAGCGGGTCTGGGCTGGCTTCCCCTGTTCATGGTCGACCATCTGCAACGGACGGTTATCCCAGTCACAGCGCAGGGGCAGGTCGACCAGCCCCTGATCGTCAGCAGGTGAGCCGGCAATGACTGCCCGGTAATATTTATCAGTTTCGCGGTTCTGAAACTGCATGCTCAGATGGCGGTGGCTTTCGGCCGTCAGGGCGATCACCATTACGCCGGAAGTGGCATAGTCGAGACGGTGTACGATACGGGCCGTTGGGAAATCTGTCTGGGCACGCCGCCACAGGCAGTCCTGTTTGTCTTCACCCTTACCCGGTACAGAGAGCAGATCGGCAGGTTTATTCACGACGATCAGCTGATCGTCGCTGTACAGTATCCGTTCTGCTGCCAATGACGGGTAAATCATTACCGGCGTCTCCACAGGCCCTGTTTCACCGGCTTGCTGCTGCTTTTACGTTTTTCTGGGAATCTTCCCGCAGGTGGCTGTGCTTGCCCAGCAGCTTTTCCTGCTGTTCGGGTTTAAAGTCCGGGTCCCGCTCGAACAGTGCAACGGATTCAATATGATGGGTCTGGGGGAACATATCCGCCAGCATAAAGCGGCTCAGCTTATAGCCGTGGCGTTGCAGCTGGCCACCGTCGCGGGCCAGTGCCCCGGGTTGCAGGCAATGTAGAGAATCTTTTCTGCCTTCAGCTTGCATACCTGTTCGATAATGTTTTCTGCACCTGCACGGGGCGGGTCCAGCAGAACTTTATCGTAGCTGTCTTTGTACCACTGGGTATGAATGATGGTATCGGCCAGGTTCGCGCGGAAAAACGGCAGTTCTCAATGTTGTTGGCTGCCGCGTTTGCGGATGCCTGTTCAACCATGGCATCGCTGCCTTCCACGCCGGTTACCTGCGCGGCTTTGCGGGCCAGCGGTAATGAGAAGTTACCCAGCCCGCAGAACAGATCGAGCACCTTGTCTTCAGACTGAATGTCCAGCAGGGTCAGGGCCTGATCTACCATCTGGCGGTTGATGTCCCCGTTGACCTGAATAAAGTCGCCGCTGTGGAAGTCCAGGTTTACATCACCGACCTGGTAGCTGGCACTGTGACGGTCGCTTTTTCGTACTGCAGTGTCAGGCCGTAGGCATCACACACCGAAGTAAAAATGGTCAGTTCTTCTTCGTTGAGCGGTTTAACATGGCGAACACTGAACAGTCCGCCAGTATCTCCAAGGCTGATATCCAGGTGCGTCAGGTGTTTAACGGTCGGCAGTACCTCAAGGGCATCGCGAAGGCTGGCGCAGATGTTATCCAGCCGGGAGTCCAGAACCGGGCAGTTATCGATCTGGGTCAGCAGGTTGGATGAACGGCGACGGAAGCCGATAATCACTTCTCCGTCGGCCCGCTGATTGATGCCGATGCGGGCGCTGCGGCGGTAATTTTGTGCAGGTCCCTGTAATGCCGGCAGCGTTTCTTCCGGCGTCAGGTTGCCGATGCGGGAAAGTTGCTCCAGTACCTGGGTTTGTTTGTGGCTGACTTGAGCTTCCTGGCTGAGGTGTTGCAGGTCGCAGCCGCCGCAGGTGTGGTAATGCTCGCAAAAGGCTCCACTCTGTCAGCGCTGGCGCTGAGCACTTCCAGGCAGTCAGCTTCATTAAACTTTGATTTGGCGTTGTGCAGCTTGGCAATAACAGTTTCACCGGGCAGCGCATTGCTGACAAAGGTCGCTTTGCCGCTGAGGCGTCCGACACCACGGCCATCGTGGCTGAGTGAGTCGATAACCAGCTCGGCCGGTTCGCTGGAAACGGGCTTGTTTGGCTGGCTTGATTTGGAACGGTGACGTTGATTGGCTCGGCGCATGACGGGGCTCTGGTCAGGAAAAGTTTGGCTAGGCCCGTAGTTGTTGCTTTAGAGCAATCTGATCGTTAACCGGCGTCTTTCCGGCAGGCCTTCTGGACGGCGGATTTTACCAGTGTCAGGCGGGAAAGCAATTTATGTGAGCAGCCAGCAGAAATAGAGATAGATGCTCAGCTCGGACAGTTGCTGGCAGGCACCCAGGCAATCACCGGTATAGCCGCCGATTCGTTTCAGGAAATAACGCCGGCAGGCCAGTGCAGTGATAACAGCCGGTAACAGGGATAGCCAGATGCCAGAAACTGAGTATGCATCACTGAAAATGGCGCTGATGATCAGAATCAGTATGACTGGCAGGGCAGCAAAGCTCAGTCCACCAATACTGATTCCCCGGCTCATGGTACGGGCTTTACTGCTGTTATCTGCCCGCACGTACTGGTCCATGTAGATCAGCAGCAGCGGGCTGAAGCGGCTCAGGGTATGGGCAAGGATCATGACCAGAATGATATCTGTCAGGGTTGTGAGAGTCAGAAATTTCAGGCCCAGTGCCAGCAGCAAAGCGATACAGCCGTAGCTGCCCAGTTGCGAATCTTTCATGATGGCCAGTACCTGGGACTTTTCCCAGCCACCGCCAAAACCGTCGGCGCAGTCAGCCAGGCCGTCTTCGTGAAGTGCGCCGGTCAGCAGAATGCCGGTGGCGATCGCAAACAGAATGCCGATAGTATTACCGAACAGATAACCGGTGATGGCAAAGCTCAGAGCGCAGGCACTGCCGATCAGCAGGCCTATTACAGGCAGGTAACGGTTAGCCAGCTGACTGTTTTTCTGGCTGTATTCGATACCGTCAGGGGCGGGCAGGCGGGTAAAAAACACTAGTGCGTTGAAGAATAAATGGTAATGCTGTTGCAGAGTTTTCATGTGCACGCCATGCCGGGTCGGTGACAGGCAATTGTGCCGGTCAACAAATGTTAATTTATACCTTTGCGCTGTGCATTCCAGCCTTTAGAATTCAACAATATGTGGCGTCGCTGTTTCAGGCTGATAATTACTGAAAAATGTGCCGGCGCTTGCGGTAACTCCGCGCACTTTAATTTAATCAATCGAGAAGGTCTATGTCCCTGGAACATCCTTTTGCTCAATATGTACGTATTCTTGGTAAAGGTAAGAAAGGCTCCCGTTCACTGACTCAGGAAGAAGCCCATGATGCCATGCAGATGATCATCCGGGGTGAGGTTGAGCCGGAACAGCTCGGGGCATTTATGATGTTGCTGCGGGTGAAGGAAGAAGCACCGGAAGAGCTGGCGGGTTTTGTATCGGCAGTACGCTCTGAAATGCATCCGCCACAGGATTTGCGGGTGGATATCGACTGGTCAACCTATGCCGGTAAAAGCGTCAGCTGCCGTGGTTCCTGCTCAGTGCACTGGCGCTGGCGGATGCCGGTTACCGGGTATTCATGCATGGTGCCCGTGGTCATACCCATGGCCGGATGTACACTCAGGAAATGCTGGCGATGTTTGGTCTGGAGGCCTGTCAGGACTGGCAGCAGAGTGCTGCTGCGCTGGACCGTGATAACTTCGCGTTTATGTCTATTGAACAGCTCAGCCCGAAAATGTCGAAGATTATCAACCTGCGCAACATTATGGGCTTACGCTCGCCGGTACATACCCTGTGCCGCCTGCTGAACCCATTGCATGCTGAACATACTGTGGACGGGGTGTTTCACCCGGCGTACGGACCGATGCACCAGAAAACAGCTATGTTGCTGGGCGTTAAGCGCGGACTGACCATCAAGGGTGATGGTGGTGAAGCGGAGATCAAGCCGGACAGCGATTGTGATCTGCAGTGGACTTTTGACGGTGAATATCAGGCGACTCAGTGGCCACGTTATTACCCACGCCGGCTGGTGAAGCAGGATCTGAATCTGGAAGAACTGCTTGGCCTGTGGCGGGGTGAGGTTGAGCATGAGTACGGTGAAGGTGCGGTGATATCCACTCTGGCAACGGTATTGCAGTTGCTCAGTGATAAGGCGCCGGAACAGTCTGATGCGGCGGATTATATTGCCAAAGCTGAACAGATCTGGGCGAACCGCAATAAACAGAAATTTAACGGTTAAGCATCAGGACGCACGCCGGGCATCAGTCCCGGCGTAACTTATCGGATACCGCAATGGGGTTCGGGAAGTTGAAAATAACCACATAGGTGGACAGCAGGAAGGTCAGAATGGCTGTGGCCTGAATAACATGAGACGCCGCCTGACCAATCAGCGCTGTGCTGGTGGCCAGATAAGCAATCAGCAATGAAAACTCACTGATCTGCCCTAATCGGAAACCCACCTCCCACGCAAGTTGTTTGCTCTCACTGATACGGCGCAGCAGTACCCGGAAAACCAGCGGCTTGAGCGCCAGTACCAGAACTGCCAGTACCAGGGCAGGCACCAGAATTTCACCCAGCAGGGCCAGGTTGAAGCTGGCGCCGATTGAGAAGAAGAACAAAATCAGGAAGAAATCCCGCAGGGGTTTCAGACTGGTTGCGATGTACTGTGCGATGGGGCTGGTTGCTACTGCTACGCCACCGATAAATGCACCGATCTCGGCGGATAATCCGGTCAGCTGAGCAATTTCAGCCATGCCCAGACACCAGCCAATGGCCACCAGGAAGATGTATTCGTGAAAGCGGTCAAAGTGATGAATCAGCGGTAACAGGCAGAAGCGTACGAAGAGGAACGCTGCGACGATAATTGCAGGCAGGGCAAAGGCTGTTTGCACGAACATCATCGGATCACTTTCTTCTGCGCCGGTGCTGTTCAGAACCAGCAGGACCATAATGGCGATAATATCCTGCAGCAGCAGTAAACCGACTACAAGTTCACCGGTATGTTTGTGATGCAGTACGGTGGTGGGCAGTAACTTGATGCCAATAATCGTACTGGAAAACATCAAAGCGACACCTATGATGATGGCTTCGGTCTGGGTGAAGCCGAAGGCGATACCGACCACATAGCCAATGGCCATAAATATAAGTGCGCTGAGTATGGCCACAAGGGTAGCTTTGCGAAGCATCTGCACCAGATGGGAAGGTTGCATATCCAGCCCGAGCAGAAACAGCAAAAGATAATGCCGATATGGGAAATGTCGGCCAGCAACTTGGTATCGCCGATAAATTCGAAGCCGTAAGGGCCGAGCAGTGCGCCCAGGACAATATAGGCGACCAGCAGAGGCTGACGGGTATACAGAGCAATAGATGCCAGAACCGCCGCACCGGTGAAAATCAGGAAAAACGAAAATACCAAGCTTTGTTCTGCCATTTGCCGGTGGGCCCTCGGGTGAACGGGTCAAAAATCAACAGTTTAATCAATCGTCGCTGACTTATGAAGCGCCCTGCTGATTTAAAGCGGGAATAAAGACAGAGAACCGTTGTCTAATAACTGATCAATTTACTCGGGTATAGAATGGGTGTATCCTGCACGCCACAAGAGTTGTATTTGCCACAGGAATATACATGAATATTACGGTTACTGAGTCGGCCGAGAGCTATCTGGCCGAACTGTTGGAAAAGCAGAACGTTGAAGGCATTGCCGTGCGTATGTTTGTGACCCAGCCAGGTACCCCATACGCTGAAACCTGTCTTGCTTACTGCCGGCCGGAAGAAGTTGTTGCCGACGATGAATTATTAGAGCTGAGCAAGGTTAATTTTTACTTTGAACATAACAGCCTGCCTTATCTTGAAGAAGCGACTGTTGATTATGCCACTGACCGTATGGGCGGCCAGTTAACGATTAAAGCGCCAAATGCCAAGGTACCTAAGGTATCTGCAGACAGCCCGATGGACGAGCAGATTACATATGTACTGTATGCAGACATCAACCCGGGTCTGGCGTCTCACGGCGGTGAAGTGAAACTGGTTGAACTGGTAGAAGAAGAAGCAGGGCACATTGCTATTCTACAGTTTGGTGGCGGTTGCCAGGGCTGCAGTGCTGTTGATATGACCCTGAAGGACGGCGTTGAGAAGACGCTGATTGAGCGTGTGCCGGGTCTGATCGGTGTACGTGACGTGACCGACCACTCGGTACGTGACAACGCTTACTACAAGTAAGCAACATGAAGTTGAAGAAAAAGGTTCCTGAGGGAGCTTTTTATTGCCGGGAAACCCTGTCTGAAAGGCGATTCTGTATGCTTTTTAAACAGTTTTGGCTGTCGCTTCCCGGATGAGAATTATTCCCATAATGGTAGATTGTATCGCTGTGTCTGAGCTGATATAAACTGAATGGCCTGATTTTGTTGAATAATAATCAGGTTGAACCGTTGGGGCACACAACATATTGACCTTGAAAAAGAATTTCAGATTATTTTTATTTTCAGTGCTTGTAATCTGAATTGCGGCCCCCATCTAGATTTTAAACGTTTTGTTGCACATCTATCTAACCTGCCTTTTGGTTTCCGGCAGAGTTTCATAGGCAGTATCTGAAGAAGGAGAGGGTCCCCATGGCACCACTCGAGAATAATACTGAGATCACTACCACGCTGCCGGTTTTACCCCTGCGCGATGTTGTTGTTTATCCGCATATGGTTATCCCACTGTTTGTGGGGCGCGAAAAATCTATTAAAGCCCTTGAGTCTGCCATGGAGCAGAACAAAGAAATTCTGTTAGTGGCGCAAAGAATGCCTCTGACGATGAGCCGGTGGGCAGTGACCTGTTTTCTGTCGGTACTGTCGCCAGCGTATTACAAATGCTGAAACTGCCGGACGGTACAGTAAAAGTACTGGTCGAAGGTGATTACCGGGCCAAAGTTGAAACCCTGAGCGAAGACGGTGAGTTCTTTACCGCTGACATTTCTGTACTGCCGGTTGCTGAACTGAATCCGGCGGAAGGTGACATTTATAAGCGTACGGCGCTGGATCAGTTTGAACGTTTTGTGCAGGTAAACAAGAAGATCCCGTCTGAAGTACTGAGCTCTCTGTCCAGCATTGATGAAGTGGGCCGTCTGGCGGATACCATTGCTGCACACATGGCGCTGAAGCTGGATGAAAAGCAGAGCATCCTGGAAATGCTGGATGACCGGGCCCGTCTGGAACACCTGATGGCGCTGATGGAAGCGGAAATTGACCTGGTTGAGGTTGAAAAGCGCATCCGTGGCCGGGTTAAGAAACAGATGGAAAAGAGCCAGCGTGAGTACTATCTGAATGAGCAAATGAAGGCCATTCAGAAAGAGCTGGGCGATCTGGACGAAAACGGCACCACCGACATCGAAGAGCTGAAAAAGCGCATCGATGAAGCGGGCATGCCAAAAGAAGCTTACGACAAGACCATCAATGAGTTTAATAAGCTGAAGATGATGTCGCCGATGTCTGCTGAAGCAACGGTTGTTCGTAGCTACGTGGACTGGATGCTGCAGATTCCGTGGGCGAAGCGCAGCAAAGTTCGCCACGATATGAAGCGGGCGGAAAAATCCTTAACGAAGATCACTACGGCCTGGAAGAAGTTAAAGACCGTATCCTTGAGTACTTAGCCGTACAGAAACGGGTACGTAAGCTTAAAGGGCCAATTCTGTGTCTGGTCGGACCACCGGGTGTAGGTAAAACCTCACTGGGCCGTTCCATTGCCCGCGCCACTAACCGTGAATATGTCCGTATGGCACTGGGCGGCGTACGTGATGAAGCTGAAATCCGTGGTCACCGCCGTACTTACATTGGCTCGCTGCCGGGTAAGTTAATTCAGAAAATGGCGAAAGTAGGCGTGCGTAACCCACTGTTCCTGCTGGATGAAATCGACAAGATGGGTATGGATCAGCGTGGTGATCCGGCGTCTGCATTACTGGAAGTACTGGATCCGGAGCAGAACAGCACCTTCAACGATCACTATCTGGAAGTGGACTACGATCTTTCCGATGTGATGTTCGTCTGTACATCCAACTCCATGAACATTCCGGGTCCGTTGTTGGACCGTATGGAAATCATCCGTATTCCGGGTTACACCGAAGATGAAAAGCTCAACATCGCGAAGAAGTATCTGACGCCTAAACAGATGAAGACCAACGGTCTGAAAGCGAAAGAGCTGGAAATCGAAGATGAAGCGGTTCTGGATCTGGTGCGTTACTACACCCGTGAAGCCGGTGTTCGTGGTCTGGAACGTGAGATTTCCAAAGTTTGCCGTAAGGTCATTAAAGAGATCACTCTGGAAGATAAAAAGACGCCAATATCGTTGTGAATTCAGAGAACCTGGAACAGTACAGCGGTGTGCGTAAGTTCAACTTCGGCATTGCTGAAGAAGAGGATCGTATCGGTCAGGTGACCGGCCTGGCGTGGACCTCTGTTGGTGGTGATATTCTCACCATAGAATCCGCTGTGGTACCGGGTAAAGGCCGTCAGGTGCATACAGGCTCTCTGGGTGATGTGATGAAAGAGTCCATCCAGGCAGCGCTGACAGTGGTTCGTAACCGTGCTGAGGCTCTGGGCATTGCGGCTGACTTCCACGAAGAGAGCGATATCCATATTCACGTACCGGAAGGGGCAACGCCGAAAGACGGTCCGAGTGCCGGTATCGGTATGTGTACTGCGCTGGTGTCTGTGCTGACCAATATTCCGGTTAAGTCGGACGTAGCAATGACCGGTGAGATCACTCTGCGTGGTCAGGTGCTGCCGATCGGTGGTCTGAAAGAGAAACTGCTGGCTGCTCACCGTGGTGGTATCAAGACAGTTATCATTCCGCACGAGAATACCCGTGACCTGAAAGAGATTCCGGACAACATTAAGGCTGATTTAAGGATCTGCCCGGTTAAATGGATCGACGAAGTACTTGAAGTTGCACTGAAATATCAGCCTGAACCGTTAAAAAGGCTGAAAAACCAAGCGTAACGACAAAGAAAAAGCAAGCAAAAACTGAGCGCGGACAAATAAAAACGCATTAATGGCAAATATGGGTAAAAGTGGCTGAAAGCCGCTTGACACCTGAATCTGCCACTTGGTATAAATTGTCCGACTATATTGCTGGGCATGGATTAAGAACATATAAAAATGATTGGTAAAGGGGAACAATGTGAATAAATCTGAACTGATTGATGCAATCGCGGCTTCTGCTGATATTCCTAAAGCGGCTGCTGGTCGCGCACTGGACGCAACTCTGGAATCTATCTCTGGCGCTTTGCAGAAGAACGATTCTGTTGCTCTGGTTGGTTTTGGCACATTCAGTGTTAAAGAGCGTGCAGCACGTACTGGTCGTAATCCACAGACTGGTCAGCCAATTGAAATTGCTGCTGCTACTCTGCCTACTTTCAAGCCTGGTAAGGCTCTGAAGGACGCTGTAAACAAGTAAGATTTCTGTTATTCCGGTTCGTTAATTCGTCTGCTTCCTGGTGTGACTGTTCAGCCTTTGCTTAGCACTGAACATTTACGGTTTGTAAACAGAGAATCAACGAACCAGCTTAACTGCTTGTAGTAAAGGCGAGTGATTAAAGGAGCGGTAGTTCAGTTGGTTAGAATACCTGCCTGTCACGCAGGGGTCGCGGGTTCGAGTCCCGTCCGTTCCGCCAATATCAAAGGCGCATTCTATAAGGATGCGCTTTTTTATCTGAAATTATTAGAGGTCCGGGAGGATCATGCTTCAGAGTATCCGAGATAATTCAAAAGGCATTGTCGCTAAAATCATCGTAGGCCTGATTGCCGTGACCTTTGCTTTGTTTGGTGTTGAGTCTTTAGTTAGCCTGACCGGTGGCTCCAACGCGCCGGCAACTGTTAATGGCGAAGAGATCAGCGAGCGTGATGTGCTTCAGGGCGCAGATTTACAGCGTCGGCAGCTGCTGACCCAAATGGGTGAAAATGCCGATCCTACCTTATTAGATGACAATCTGATCCGTAAGGCTGTACTTGAAGGGCTGATTGAGCAGGAAGTGCTGCGCCAGTCTGCAGTGAGCCAGGATATGACCATTTCCGATCAGCAGCTTGATCAGCTGATTGTGAGCACACCGGATTTCCAGGTTGATGGTCAGTTTAACCGTCAGCAATATGAAGCTGTGTTACGTAACGCCGGTTTCTCACCGCTGCTGTACAAGCAACTGCTGCTTAAAGATAAGCTAATTGAGCAGGAGCGTGCAGGTTATGTACTGTCTGCATTCACGCTTGAAGATGAAGCTGAGCAGGTTGTTGCGCTGGACCGTCAGACCCGTGATTTTGCAGTCATCACCCTGTCTGCTGAAGACTACAAAGCGCAGCAGAATGTAACCGCAGAAGACATCACTGCGTATTACGAAGACAACAAGTCCGATTTCATGACTGAAGAGCAGGTTGTCATTGAATACCTGTTGCTGAATAAAGCGGATCTGCGTGGCGACGTTGAAGTCGATGAAGCTGAGCTGCAGTCACAGTTTGATCAGCGTCTGGCGGCTTTCCAGGCACAGGAAGAGCGTCGGATTTCGCACATCCTGATTGAGCTGGGCGACGATGACGCGGCAGCTGAAGCCAAGGCAAATGAGCTTTATGCTCAGCTGCAGGGCGGTGCTGATTTTGCTGAACTGGCCCGTGCTGAATCTGATGACCCGGGTTCTGCTGATGCCGGTGGTGATCTGGGTGTTTATTTCCAGGGTATGATCCCGGGTGCATTTGATGACACCGTTAACAGCCTGACTGAAGGCGAGCTGTCTGCGCCTGTACGTACTGACTTCGGTTATCACCTGGTGAAAGTGAATGAGATCACTAACTCAGAGCCGCCAAGCTTTGAGTCGCTGAAAGATCAGCTGATTGAAGAGCAGGTCGCTAACAAGGTTGAGTCTCTGTATGTAGAGAAGCTGGAGCAACTGGCTGACCTGACATTCTCTGCCGGTGATCTGCAGGATCCGTCTGAAGAACTGCAAATGGAAATCATGACCGCACCGGCATTTGGCCGTAACGGTGGTTCTGATGAGCTGACAAGCAACCAGCGTGTACTGCGTCAGGCATTTGATCAGGAGCTGATTCAGGACGGCATCAACAGCACGCCGATTGAGCTGGATTCAGGCCGTACCATGGTGCTGCGTGTTAAGGAACATATCCGTCCGCGTCAGGAAGCTGAAGAAGAAGTGGCTGCGGTTATCCGTACCCGTCTGATTGACCAGGGCGCTGCTGATGCACTGCAGTCAGATATCGATTCTGAGCTGGCTAAGCTGCGTAACGGTGCTGAGCGTACTAGTATTCAGGGTGCTGACTGGGTTGTTGCGGATCAGGTAAACCGCGCTAACCGTGAACAGCAGCCACAGGTTGTACAGCAGGTCTTCAAGATGGCTCAGCCGTCCGGTGATGTTGCGACTTACGCCAGCCTTGATCTGATCGATGGTAATAAAGCTATCATTGCGCTGACCAAGGTTAATAATGCTGATATCGCAGAGCTGACTGAAGAAGAGCGTGCTGCAATGCAGGCAATGCTGGCACAGCGTATTGGACAGTTTGATTATCAGGCACTGCTGAAAGCCCGTCAGGCAGCTGCTGAAATCGAACGTCTGTAAAAAGTTTTTCAACTGCATGTGCTTAATGCAGACCCGCTGCTGATTATCAGCAAAGCGATATAGTCAAAAACGCCCCAATTAAGGGGCGTTTTTTTGCCTGTAAAATTTAAGAAGACTCAGAAGTTAGCAACTCCCAGAGTTTCACGGCCTGAGGGCTGTGCAGCCGGTCTTTAAGGCGAATCAGATAGATCGGATTCAGCAACCGGGACGGGTAATTGCTGATATCCAGCTGTTGTAATTCCCCGGATTCCAGCTCTGCTTCAATCATATGTCTGGGCATACGGGCCCAGCCCATGCCTGCCATCAGCAGGGTCTTCTTCATGTGATAGTCGTTTACATACCAGGCCTGGCCGCCCGGAATAACGTGGCGGTGCGGTATCGGTGCCACCGAGCCGCTGTCGGTGATCAGAATGTGTGGGCGGTTGCGCAATACGCTCTGGCTGATCGGTTGCCCTGATGCAGGCAAATCAGCGTCGCTGATAAAGCCTCTGGTCGCCACTGTCAGGGTCTCTGTCTGGTCGATCACCGTAAATTCAAAACGTTCGTCCAGCCCTGTATGGGGGCCAATGGCGAGGTCGGAGATTTCAGTATGCAGTTGTTCGGGAACCCCGGATAAGTGTTCAGTATTGATGGTCAGACGCAGATCTGGCCGCTGCAGACAGAACTGACGGATGGTTTCCAGCTTAGGCAGCTGGCTGAAGTTAGCGCTGATACTGATGTGCAGGGTGGGTGTGCTGCGGTGCGCCAGCTGATGGCCCAGTTGTTCCAGTTCTTCGCTTTGCTTTATCAGTTGTCTGGCTTGCCGATAGAAAGCGCGGCCGGCTTCTGTCAGGCCTGGCCGGTAGCTGTCCCGGTCCAGCAGTTGTAAATCAAACTGGCTTTCAAGATTCCGGACCGCTGCGCTGACGCTGGGCTGGGTTTTAAAGATTGCGTTCGCTGCCGCGCGGAAGCTGCCGTGTTCGACCACCGCGATAAATGCTTTTAGCTGATCATGGGTCATGAAAGTAAATTCCTTTCATTTTGATAAAAGATGAAATTATTTTACTTTCGAATTTAGGCGTAAGCTATACCCCGTTCTGAAGTTGCTGAAGGGAGAAAGTCTTAGTGGGATTCGAGCTGATTATTCTGACGGTGGCCGGTTTTCTGACCGGATTTTCTAAATTCTCTGTAGGTGGCATGGGGTTGCTGATTTTACCGGTGCTGATGCTGGCATTTCCCGGCACGGCGGCGCTGGGAATCATTGTTCCTCTGTTTATGATGACCGACGCGCTAACGATGTGGCCTTACCGTAAAGGGGCTGACTGGCGTTTTATCAGCCGGCTGGTACCAATGATGCTGCTGGGTATTCTGGCGGGCAGTGTGTTGCTGGCAGACATTGATGTGCAGCTGTTTTCATTGCTGCTGGGCGGGCTGATTCTGCTGGCGCTGATGCTTGGGTTTGTGTTCGATCGCATGGGTGCTGGCTGGTTGCGAAAGCCGTCTGTGGTGGCGGTGATGGGATTTTCTACCGGCATTGTGGGTTTGCTGGCAAATGCGGCAGGTCCGTTGGTGAGTCTGTTTTTGCTGGAGCAGAAGCTGAGTAAGCATAGCTATGTATCCACCCGGTGCTGGATGGCAACCCTGACCAATCTGGCTAAGGTACCGGTGCTGATGTATCTGGGCATTCTCACCCAGGATTCACTGGAAGTGAGTTTGCAGGCGGTGCCAGGGCTATTGCTGGGTGGTTTGATCGGTTACTGTTTTTAGGTGTGCTGAGTGCGGCGCAGTTTAAGTGGATTATTCGCGGGCTGGCAGCTGTAGCTGCAACAAAATTACTGTTGTTCAGTTAAGTCTGAAGGTTGTTCTGCAGGTTTTGATATTCGGAATTAATAAGATATATCAGGCAATAAAAACCCCGCATCAGCGGGGTTTTTATGGCTCTTTTATGAGCCTGTGTCAGTGCAAAGCGTTTACGCGGTAGCGATTACGCTTGAAGCTGCATTGGTGTAAGAGTCGATCTGGTCGAAGTTCAGGTAACGGTAAACATCTTCAGCCATGCTGTCGATCTTAGTCGCGTATTCCATGTACTCTTCAACAGTCGGGATCTTACCCAGCAGAGCAGCAACTGCAGCCAGTTCCGCAGAAGACAGGTAAACGTTAGCACCTGTACCCAGACGGTTCGGGAAGTTACGTGTAGAGGTGGAAACAACAGTGGTGTTGTCGCCTACACGTGCCTGGTTACCCATACACAGGGAGCAGCCTGGCATTTCCATACGGGCGCCGGCTTTACCGAAGATGTTGTAGTAACCTTCTTCAGTCAGCTGAGCGGCATCCATCTTGGTTGGTGGAGCAATCCACATGCGGGTTGGCAGAGTAGTGCCTGCCGCATCCAGCAGTTTACCTGCTGCACGGAAGTGACCGATGTTGGTCATGCAGGAACCCAGGAATACTTCGTCGATCTGTACGCCGGCAACTTCAGACAGAGTCTTAACGTCATCCGGATCGTTCGGGCAAGCCAGGATAGGCTCTTTAACGTCAGCCAGATCGATTTCGATAACAGCTGCGTATTCAGCGTCTGCATCGCCTTCCATCAGTTCTGGGTTTGCCAGCCATGCTTCCATGTTACCGATACGACGCTCGATCGTGCGTGGGTCACCGTAACCTTCAGACAGCATCCACTTCAGCATGGTGATGTTGGAGTTTAGGTATTCACGGATAGGCGCTTCATTCAGCTTGATAGAACAAGCCGCTGCAGAACGTTCTGCGGCAGAGTCAGACAGTTCGAATGCCTGCTCAACTTTCAGATCCGGCAGACCTTCGATTTCCAGAATACGGCCAGAGAAGATGTTCTTCTTACCGGCTTTAGCAACGGTCAGCAGGCCTTGCTTGATCGCGTAGTAAGGAATCGCGTTAACCAGGTCACGCAGAGTAACGCCAGGCTGCAGGGTATCGCCCTTGAAGCGAACCAGTACAGATTCAGGCATATCCAGTGGCATAACACCAGTCGCTGCAGCGAATGCAACCAGACCGGAACCGGCAGGGAAAGAAATACCGATTGGGAAACGGGTGTGAGAGTCACCGCCGGTACCGACTGTGTCAGGCAGCAGCATACGGTTCAGCCAGGAGTGGATTACACCGTCACCAGGGCGCAGGAAACGCCGCCGCGGTTCATGATGAAGTCTGGCAGAGTGTGGTGAGTCTGAACGTCAACCGGCTTAGGATAAGCAGCAGTGTGACAGAAAGACTGCATGGTCAGGTCGGCAGAGAAGCCCAGGCAAGCCAGGTCTTTCAGCTCGTCACGGGTCATCGGGCCGGTAGTGTCCTGAGAGCCTACGGTAGTCATCTTAGGCTCGCAGTAAGTACCAGGGCGAACACCTTTAACGCCGCACGCTTTACCAACCATCTTCTGTGCCAGGGAGTAGCCCTTGCCAGTGTCAGCAGGTTGCTCTGGCTTACGGAACAGGTCAGATGCACCCAGACCCAGTGCTTCACGGGCACGTTCAGTCAGGCCACGACCGATGATCAGTGGGATACGGCCGCCGGCACGGACTTCGTCCAGCAGTACAGGTGTCTTCAGACCGAATTCACACAGGGTTTCACCGGTTTCAGCGTTCTTGGCAACACCTTCGTACGGGTAAACGTCTACTACGTCGCCCATGTTCATCTTGGAAACATCCATTTCGATTGGCAGGGCGCCAGCATCTTCCATGGTGTTGAAGAAGATTGGTGCAATCTTGCCGCCGAAGCAGTAACCGCCGGCACGCTTGTTCGGTACGTTCGGGATGTCATCACCGAAGAACCACAGTACAGAGTTAGTTGCAGACTTACGGGAAGAACCTGTACCTACAACGTCACCTACGTATGCAACAGGGTGGCCTTTAGCTTTAACTTCTTCGATTTGCTTCAGAGGACCAACGCTGCCGTTGTTAACCGGCTCGATGCCTTCACGTTCCATTTTCAGCATGGCATTCGCGTGCAGCGGGATATCAGGGCGGGTGAACGCATCCGGTGCAGGAGACAGGTCATCAGTGTTGGTTTCGCCCGGTACCTTGAATACGGTAACGGTGATTTTTCAGCCAGTTCAGGCTTGCTGGTGAACCACTCGCCGGCAGCCCATGATTCCAGGATCTGCTTCGCGTAAGCGTTGCCTGCATCAGCCTTGTCTTTTACGTCATAGAACGCATCAAACATCAGCAGGGTGTGGGATAGCGCTTTAACGGCAGTCGGTGCCAGTGCGTCATTGTCCAGAGATGCGATCAGTGGTTCGATGTTGTAACCGCCCAGCATGGTGCCCAGCAGTTCAACCGCTTTAACCTGATCAACCAGTGGTGAAGTCGCTTCACCTTTAGCAACTGCAGCCAGGAAACCGGCTTTTACATAAGCTGCCTGGTCAACACCGGCAGGTACACGGTTTTCCAGCAGATCAAGGATAAATGCTTCTTCGCCAGCTGGCGGATTCTTCAGCAACTCAACCAGTGCCGCTGTCTGATCAGCGTCCAGTGGTTTTGCCGGCACGCCTTCCTGGGCGCGTTCTTCTACATGTTTACGGTAAGCTTCAAGCACGATATAGCCCTCATCTGTTGTCTCTTTCCGGCTCCATAGAACAGCCGGTGGTCGAATGGCCCGTATTTCGGACGATTCTTGAATTTGGCGCGTGAATTCTAGCTCAAACCGGTGAAAAAGTTAAGTTTTGTCAACAATGTTTATGTTAATACTTTCAGCTTAGACTGATTCTGCCCTGACAGGCGAACCGTCAGGGCTTTGGCACGGATAATATAGGGTTAGTGATATTTAACTATTTGTAATATAAGAACTTTAACTAAGCGTGTTTGCTGTTTAAAGGATCTTTTTTATCTAGAAAGGGATCACTTTAAAGAAATAGCTTGTCAGTGTGCGACATCGGTCAGAATGCAAAAGTGTAGACAGTCAGGGCAAAAATGGTTTTTCTACAGGGGTTTTAGGGCTGGATTGTCGACAATGTGAGTGATCAAAAGGTTTTTAAAATTTTTATGAATTTTTTAGAACAGGCAGGTGACGATCCGGTGTTTTGTCAGCAAACCAGCTCTCTAATGCGATAAACTGTCATCTGAATCAGTTTAATACCTAAGAATCAGGCATATTTGCCTGTCGGGGTAGTGATAATTGCCGTCAGGCATTAGAATCCCTGTCATTGCTTTGAGTATCGGATGAAAGAGTATTTCTAATGGGAAGAAGTTTTGAAAATCGTAAAGCATCTATGGCGAAAACCCAGGGTGCTAAATCTAAGTTATATGCCAAGTACGGGAAAGAGCTTTATGTTTGCGCAAAAGTGGTGGCGTAGACCCGGACGGCAACTTGTCTCTGCGACGTTTGATCGAAAAAGCAAAAAAGATCAGGTTCCGGCCCACGTAATTGAAAAGCGATGGACAAAGCCAGCGGTGGCGGCGGTGAAGACTACGCTCACGCCCGCTATGAAGGCTTTGGCCCGGGTGGCTGCATGGTGATTGTTGACTGTCTGACGGATAACAACAACCGTACCTTCGGTGATGTGCGTACTGCATTTAACAAAGGTAAGGCGAAGCTGGTGGTCAGGGCGCGGTTGCGCACATGTTTGATCACCGTGCAGTGCTGGTATTTCCACACGGCGACGAAGATGAAATTCTTGAACTGCTGATGATGGCAGACGTAGACGTGGCGGACATCGAAAGCGAAGACGGTAAGATCACTGTTTACGCACCGCACACTGAATTCTTTAAAGCGAAAACCGCGCTGCATGAAGCACTGCCGGACGTTGAGTTCGAAGTGGAGGAAATCACCTTTGTTCCTCAGACCATCAGCGAACTGAGCGGTGAAGATGTAGAACAGTTCGAGAAGTTTATGGATCTGCTGAACGACTGCGATGACGTTCAGGAAATCTACCATAACGCTGAAATTGCTGAGTGATATAAGCAATCACGTTCGTTAAAGTAAAAAGCCCTGCAATGCAGGGCTTTTTTGTGTCTGTCAGTTTTGTTGCTAGAGGGTAACCACCCGGATTGCCAGTGCCAGCAATACCAGCCCGGTGATCCGGTTAATCCACTGGCTGTTGCGCTGTAAGCGGGTTAATACCGTGCTTCTGAAAGCACCAGACACACCAGTGTGTACCACAGGCCATCAACCAGGGTGGCGGTAGCAATCAGAATCAGTTTATCGGCCTGGCTGGCATCGGCAGAAACGAACTGGGAAAACAGCGCAATGAAGAAAATCGCCAGCTTTGGATTCAGTAATGAAATCAGCAGACCTTCCTGACCGGCCTGTAACAGAGACATCTGGCGGCTCGCGGCGACATTCAATGCGCCGGCAGCACCTGCTCTGATCGCCTGTACACCAATCCATGCCAGATAGGCAGCACCCGCCCAGGTAATCAGGGTAAACAGCTGGCCGGACTGGCTGATCAAAAGAGATAAGCCCGTGACGGTGGCAAACGCCCATAATCCAACGCCAGCTGCATGGGTCCAGCTGGTAAGTAAACCGTGCTGCCGGCTGTTATTGACGGTTTGTTTCAGCACGACGGCCAGGCTGGGGCCGGGTGACATTGCACCCAGACAACAGACCAGAAAAAGTGAAAGCCAGGCGGTGAAAGTCATGTACTGATCCTTAGACGGTAAAGGTTCCTTAGGGAGCTGCATTTAAGCCTTATGGCACGTGGAATGCAACTGCCGGATGCGGCGTTATTGTATGTCAGGCAATAAATAAATTGTGTCATTCAATGCGCCGTGCCAGACTTTTTTGCACTGAATCAAAGCAGGGAGGTGTTATGAAAACAATCGGTATGCTGGGTGGCATGAGCTGGGAGTCCAGTGCGGACTATTACGCAGCCCTTAACCGGGGTGTTAAGCAGAAGCTGGGCGGCCTGCATTCTGCCAAGGTCTGTATGCTGAGCGTGGACTTTGCTGAGATCGAGCAGTTACAGCACGCCGGGGACTGGCAGCAACTGGCAGATATACTGGCCCGGCAGGCGGCAGCAACCGAACGGGGCGGTGCCGACTTTCTGCTGATTGCCACTAACACAATGCATAAGGTGGCTGATGAAGTGGAAGCCGCCATCAGTATTCCTTTATTACATATTGCTGATGTGACCGCTGAAAAACTCCTGGCGGACGGTGTTAAAACCATCGGTTTATTGGGCACCCGTTTCACCATGGCAGAAGACTTTTACAAAGGCCGGCTAACCGACAAGTTTGGCCTGCAGGTGCTGGTACCCGATGCTGATCAGCAGGATGATGTTCACCGCATTATTTACGAAGAGCTGTGTCAGGGTGAGGTGCATGATTCTTCGCGGCAGGTGTATCTGAAAATTATCGATGATCTGTTTGCCCGTGGCGCCGAAGGGGTGATTCTTGGCTGTACTGAAATCGCCATGCTGGTGAAGCCGGAGCATACATCTGTATCGCTATATGACACCACCGCACTGCATGCCGAAGGTGCCGTTAAGCTCGCACTGGCAGAGGATTTTTAGCAGGCCGCCCAGAGGCTGACTAAACTGTAATTCAGACAGCATCTGAAAAACAGTTACAGTCAGCAGGAGGCGGTTATGATCATCAACCATCAGGTGGGAATTGCCGGCAGTGCCACGGACATCTATGAAGCACTCACCACCAATGAAGGGTTAATGGACTGGTGGACCAGTGATGTCACCGGTGCCGGCGAAGTGGGCTCAGTTATACAGTTCAGGTTTAACGGTGGCGGGCCGGATTTTCAGGTCACCGAACTGATACCGGATCAAAGGTGGTCTGGCGGCATCATGGCAATATGCCGGAAGCCTGGGTCGGCACAGAAGTCAGCTTCGATCTGATCCCTCGGGATAATCAGGTGATGGTGCGTTTCAGGCACGCCAACTGGGAAGAAGCGACCGACTTTATGGCCCATTGCACCACCAAGTGGGCAGTGTTTCTCCTCAGCCTTAAAGCTCTTATCGAGACCGGCACCGGACAGCCGTTTCCCGATGACATTCACATCGACCACAGCTGATCATTATGCAGTGCCTTGAAGAACGGCGGGTGGAGTGTCCTTATTGTGGTGCAGGTTTTACCTGCCTGCTGGATTGCAGCGCCGGCAGCCAGCAATACATTGAAGACTGTCAAGTGTGCTGTCAGCCCATTGTCTTTGATCTGTTTATTACGGACGGAGAAGCGGAGATACAGCTGCGCCGTGAAGATGAAGCCTGAAACACTGTTTCAGGTTCCCGTATCTGTGTACACTACGCGCCTTTCAGATTGACAGAGACAACACACAGTGGAAAGCCGCGACGTAGTAATTATTGGTGCCGGAGCCTCAGGATTAATGACGGCTGCAACTGCCGGATACCGGGGCAGGGACGTGCTGGTTTTGGAGCACACCAAAAGGTTGGCCGTAAGATCCTTATGTCCGGCGGTGGTCGCTGTAACTTCACCAATATCTATAACGGCCCGGATAACTTTCTCTCTACCAATAAGCACTTTTCCAAGTCTGCCCTGAGCCGTTATAAAGCCGCTGATTTTATCGAATTGGTGGAACGTCACGGGGTGGAATTCCACGAGAAAACCCTGGGTCAGCTGTTCTGTAATGAATCCAGTAAAGAAATCCTGCAACTGCTGCTCACTGAATGTGACTGGGCCGGGACGGAAATCCGCACTGAAACCAGCGTAAACAAGGTTGAAGCTCTCGCTGACGGCGGCTACCGGCTGGAAACTACCTCCGGTGAGTTGCAATGTCAGTCGCTGGTGATTGCCACCGGCGGGCTGTCGATTCCTAACGGCGGTGCAACCTCCTTTGCCTATGATCTGGCCCGCCAGTTCGGTATGGAAGTCACTGAACTGCAGGCGGCACTGGTGCCGTTTACCCTGCAGCCGAAAGATCTGGAACACTTTAAACCGCTGTCCGGCGTATCCCATCCGGTAACCGCCCGCATCGGTAAAGTCAGCTTTCGCGAGAACATGCTGTTCACCCACCGGGGCATCAGCGGTCCGGCGATTCTGCAGATCTCTTCATACTGGCAGCCGGGCACGGAAGTAACCATCGACCTGTTCCCGGAACTGGACCTCACCGACTGGCTGATTCAGGCAAAAGCCCAGCACGGCAAAGCGGATATAGTAAACCAGCTTGCGCAACTGATGAGTAAGCGGATGTCGCAGACCTTCTGTGAACTCTGGAATATCAGCGGCCCGATGAATCAGTTCGATAATAAAAAGCTGGCGGCCATTGCTGATCAGTTTCATAACTGGACTGTTAAGCCCAGCGGCACAGAAGGCTACCGCACCGCCGAAGTCACCCTTGGCGGTATCGTCACGGATGAAGTGTCTTCAAAAACCTTTGAAGCCAAAAAGCCCCGGGTATGTACTTCGTGGGTGAGTGCCTGGACGTAACCGGCCACCTGGGCGGCCACAACTTCCAGTGGGCCTGGGCCTGCGGCTTTGCAGCAGGGCAGTTTGTGTGATGTTTGAGCGTATTTAACGTTCGCGCAAAAGATAGTTGAGAGTCAGATAAACGGGAGGTTGTCTGACTTTTTAGTGTTAGCTGAGTTATTTATCAGCTGCTCTCTTAACAGGGAGATTGCCCGTATCTCAAGTTGCTGCTTAGTGCCAAAAGCGGACATGCCGGTTCAGGCTCTCACCAGTAATAAGCATCCCGAATCAGCCTGCATCCTGATAACTCTCATTTATAAGTTTGCTGTCTATCAATGACAGCCACATTTCAGTCTTGCCTTTTCCATTAACTGGTTACATATTAAGCACTTAGGGATTTTATTGTACTGGCCTATGTTCACAGGCAATTATCGAAATACGCATTTGCATTTTTCTGAGAAAATTGAAAGTGTCGTTTAAAATAATTCAGATTAAATTTTTACAGCTAATTCTGTATTCTGGGTTGAGAGAAAAATTCCCACGCTCGTTATTAAAATATTTGCTCCAAAGGATAACTATGATACTAAATTATTATATTGATGAGAGTGGTAATTCTGGAGATGTATTGAGCACAGGTGAGGATTTTGATTTTTATGGACAACCTGTTTTTCTTTAGCTTGCATTGGTATAAATGATACTCGAACTCTGGATGAGTTAGTTTTGGAATTAAGAAAAACATCGGATTCAAGGCTCTGAATTGAAGTCATCAAAGATATATCGGAAGAAGCCGAGGTTTATTAGTGATCTTGTAAATTTATTAGATAGAGAAAATATTCCTATATTTATCGAAGTAGTGGATAAAAAGTACTTTATTGCTGCGAATCTTGTTAATTGCCATGTAATGCCAGCTTATTCTTCTCCTCCAGAAACTCCTGAGTCACAGATGGCGAGAAATCATTGTGCGGACTTCATATATGAACATGCACCAAACTCTGTGTTTAATAAGTTTATTGTTGCCTGTGAAAATCCCTCAAACGAAACATTGTTAGAATCATTCAATGAGATTCGTAGTTTTACTGAGAACTATTTGCCTAGAAGTTATCTTTCTGATTTTATATCGAATAATATTGATGATAGCATCAAGGATTACGACGAGTTAAGATCAATCAATGAAAAGGAGGCCTATTTAAAATTTATTCCTATTTCAGATACTAGTAAAAAGGGAAATGTATATGGATGCTTCCAAACTTAAGTTCGTTTACAAATATATATGCTAGGATTAATTTGTACTTGAATGGAGATATATCTGAAGCAAGTATTGTTCATGATGAACAAGCTCATTTTGATGAAATTATCGCTATCAATAAAAAGCTCGTGGAAGAACTAGATACGACTAATACAATAGCAGTAAGGACAGCGAAGTATACTTTCTCAGATTCAGCTTCTTTGGAATTCTCAGAATCACATAAGCATAGCTCGATACAAGTTGCAGATATATTAGCCGGAATGGCAATGAGATATGTGCAGGAGAAGATTGAGGGTGTTAGAAGTAAGCCAGAAATAGCTAATGCATATGATAGTATCTTGCGCATGTCCAACCCGTATCGTGGTGTTGGAGTGAATTTGGTGACAACAGCCAAGGTTCACTATGAATTGCATTTCTGAATTGAGAACTAACTAGTGCGTCAAATACGCACTCTTTACGCGGGTATTAATCCGCTTCGTGTCGGAAGAAGACCTGAGTCAAGTCTCAAACTGTCTGAAGAACCGCTGCGGATACACTTAGGGCCAGGTCTTGTTTTTGCCAGCTTATCAATATATGCAAAAGGAAAGACCTGACCCTGCGACCCGAGGGCAAGGTTGTGCTCGTTTATGGGGTTTAGAATAGAAAGCGTTATGAAACTTAGTAAGTTTCTTCGAGAAAATAAGAAAAATCTAACTGACTATAGTCTAAGTGGATTGGGGAGCTTGGTTGAGGATTTTTTACAGAGCCTGAATCTCTTCTACATAAAGCTGAAAAAAATTGGTAGAAAATGACGATTTAGCCGGCGCTCATGAGTTATTAACTAAATCAATAGAGACTCAAACAGTTACCCTGTTAAATAAGCTGGGAATAAAAGCATCACATGTTTTTAGTGAACAGATTTCATTAGTAAATCAGCTGGGGATTTTAGCTCCAAGAATTTTATTGAAAATTGAATGCTTACATAACAGTTTAGAAGCTCATGCCGAATATGAAAAAAAGAAAAGCTGGAAAACCAATTAGATATAGCTAGCCTATATATAAAGATCACAAAAAGGTTTATGAATAATTTCTTTCAAGACTTTGAGATGAGCTTTCATGAAAATAACCCAAACTGGAATAAAATCAATGAATGTAGCTGGCTAGGAAGTGCCAAACACGGTTTCAAAATTTTATTTCATGAAAAGGAGGCCCCACATACAAGTTATAGGCGTTGTCGATTATTTAGAAATCATGAATTATAGAATTAACAGTTCAAAGCGTGACTTCATCCCTTTACTTCGAGCCTTTGTAAAGCTCAGTTTATGGGATATTCACCCTGATTCTGTTTTTGATGAATTATGCCGCGAGGTTCTAGAAGAAGCTTAAGGTTATTATGCGTTTAAAAGAGTTTTTAATAAATTACAATCAACCATTAGATTGCTATGAAAGGATGTCGTTTACTGACCTAGAGTTTCCATTTGAAATACATGCGCAACACTTCCTTGATATTGCAGAGGAAGATCTTTTAACGAATGATCTTCGTGGTAACATCAATGCCTTGACTAATGCTAAAAGAGCTATTGATTGTCAAGTTGAAGCAGTTATTGAAGTTTTGTCGCTTAAGAAGGCTAGGCAGTTTCCCGTAAAGTTAGAAAAATTAATGAAATAGGGTTGGTAGCGCCTAGGGTTCTCAAAAGGTTAAACAAATTAAGAAATTCACTTGAGCATGATTTTGTATCTCCATCAAGAGATGAAGTAGAAGATTTTATTGATGTGGCAAGTTTATTTATAGAGCTATCAAACGGATTATTTAGAATGTATGCATGGCAGTTTGCTGTTTATGATAAACAAACATATGGAGACAAAAATGGGTTTCAGGTTAACTTAAATAGAGATGATAACTCCATGGAAGTAAATATGTATAAAACAAACGGCAAAGTGACTACATATGTAGTTAGACCTGGTGAACATGAATACATCCCCTAGTAAGACTCGCAATCAAAACCGACTGGGGGACTCGATTGAAACTGATGAGCAGCTGATACAAAACATGATTGAGAGTATAACCTCACCAGAACAAGACTAAAGACAAAGCTAACAAGTTGTTTAAATGGACAATAAAACAGTTGGCGTTTGTTCGAAAAGTATATGGGGTCAAAAGTACATGGGGTCAGGTCTTGTCTTTTGCCAGTCTAATAGAAAAGCAAAAAGAAAGGTCTGACCCCAAAACACTTAAAAAGAAAGACCTGACCCTAAAATACTTATGACCCCAAAATAATTACCTTGGCTTTATATTTCTTGAGGTGTTTATGAGTAAGTATCTTTTTATGTCATGGGCGCTTATAGTTTTGTTTTCGTCAAGCGCGTATTCCGAGCCCACAAAACCAGGTACATACAACAATTTAGAAGCAGAGAAGTCAGGAAAGGTTGGGGAATTACGACTCCATCCTGTAAAGGATAATTACTTTTTATTTAGCCTAAAACTAAATAGAGGTAAGCCTTCCTATAATTCTGGAAATTTATATGGCGAATTGAAATTTAAAAATAATATTGGTGTATATGAGAGCGCTGAATATAAATTTAAAGATAAAATATGCACTTTAAAATTTGAAAATAAAGGCGATTTAATATCAATTGTAACTGTTAACTTTAATAAACAATGTGGTTTTGGTTTTGGTGTGTATGCGGATGGTATTTATCAGCTTACTTCAGAGAAAGTTCCAGAGAATTACGTGGATATATTGGGCAATACTGTGAATTTCCCGTAAAAACATACATTACAGAAGGGGCAGGCCCTTGTCTTTTGCCAGCTTAATTAGGAAAGCAAAAGAAAGACCTGACTCTATCAACCTTGCCACACCGCCGCAGCGACTCTGGGCGGTATCCTCACTAATGAAGTGTCTTCGCAATCCTTTGCAGTCGTGTGTTCAAAAACTTAATTTGGCTTCAGCCAGATTGGTTTTCACCAATGAGCGGATCAGCTCGGCTAATTGTCTGTAAAAGCCCCGGTTCGGTGAGTTCTGCCGCCATGCCAGTACGTGGGTGCGGTGCAGATTGAGGTCTTCTATATCCCTGACGACCAACCCCTGAGGCTGGTGAATTTCAGAATACATATAAAGGGAGGGTAAGAAGGTTAATCCCATCTGCATGATCACCATCTGTCGGAGGGCATCCAGACTGCTTCCTTCGTAATCCCGGGCGATTGTCGCACCCAGTTCGGAACAGAGGATTTCCATCTGCTGATAGCTACCGTACTGTTTTTCCAGTGTCAGTATATTCTGGCCTTCCAGATTCTCGGATCGGACTTTTTCAGCTTAGCCAGCGGATGATCATCCGGTGTGATCAGTTTCATGGGTTCGTCAAACAGCACTTCTGTGGTCAGGCGAGGGTTGCCAAAGGGTTTTGGAATCAGTACCAGGTCCAGTCGCCCTTCAAGCAGGTCAAGCTCTAAGGCCTTAGGTGTGTTTTCCCGTACGAAGAGTTTAAGGGATGCATAGGTGTGATGTAGCCCCGGCAGGATATGCGGCAGCAGGTAGGGGCCGACGGTGGGGATACCCCCATGCGGAAGGTACCTCCGGGCCCGTGATTTATCATGGCTGCTTGATCCAGCAGGCCATTCATTTCCTCAAGCACCTGACGGGCGTTCAGCAGTATATCCCTGCCTGCCGGGGTCAGGGTAGCGCCGCTGCGGCTGCGTTCAATTAAGGTCAGGTTTAACGTTTTTCCAGATTATAGATCTGCGCTGTCAGCGTTGGCTGACTGATTTTGAGCTGTTCTGCAGCGCTGCGGAACGTCGTGGATTCGGCCAGACATACAAAGTATTCCAACTGCTTAATGGTAGGTGTTTTCACGGCCATAGTTGTGGTTCTTTAGTATCATAACTTTTATATTGATAGGATTATCCTATCAATAAAATTAAATAATCTCTATTGAGCTATCAGTTGTTGGATCGCAATATTACGGCCCTTAGTTGATCTGGACTAACGAATAAGTCGCAATTTATTGATAGATTGAGGCTTTATGAGGTTCCGGAGAACTTCGTGTGCGAAATGTAAAAGTCTGCCTGCTTGGTTCCATTTATGGTTAACAGCCATTAAGCTTGGGCGTCTGCAGGCTTGACCCCGGTTACCCTAGCCGGACAAAACAAGAATAATTTCGGGAAAATTGGAGCGATATTACATGCATATCGTTAAGTGGGCGGGAGTACTATCAGTATTCTGGTTGTTACTATCCGGCTTCATCGAACCTTTATTACTGAGCTTCGGTGTCATTTCAGTTGTTATCGTACTCTTTGTACTGAAACGAATGGATGATGTCGAAACTGAGTCTGCGCCGATCGGCACAAGCCTTCGGCTCATCCGCTATCTTCCCTGGCTGATTGGGCAAATCATCAGTTCCAGTGTCCATGTCACGAAACTCATCTGGGGTTCACCGGATAAGCTTTCGCCAGCTATCGCAAAAATAAGCTCAAAAGAGATTCCGTTAAGCAGCCGTGTCCTTTATGCAAACTCAATCACACTGACTCCCGGTACGTTGAGTGTGGACATTGAAGATAAAGATGATGAAGTAATCGTCCATGCACTGCACAAATCTTCTATTGATGATTTGAAAGAAGGTGAAATGGAAAGAAAGATTACGGGCATCTGGGGCAAAAACAAATGACAGGTATTCTGGCAGCAGTATGTGTTGCGATTCTGGTCGTCATGGGGATTGCCCTGGCCAGAGCATTTAAATCACCTACGGTTTACGACCGTATCCTTGGGGTCAATATGTTTGGCACCAAGACCGTTCTGTTTATCGCGGTTTTAGGATTTTTGATGGGACGCCCGGACTTTCTGGACATCGCCATTGTATATGCGCTGATAAATTTTATTGGGATGGTCGCGGTGCTTCGATTCTTCGAATATACCTCACCAATTGAATAACAACTGAGTATAAGTGGTAAGCCATGCTTTTAATTGACATTGTCAGTAGCATACTGCTTCTCGCAGGCATCTTTTTGGGCTGAGCGGCGCTGTCGGACTGTTCAGATTTCCTGACTTTTTCACCCGGGTACACGCCGCCAGTGTCACCGATTCTATCGCCGCCGTGTTAATTATTGGCGGTTTACTGTTACAGACTTCATTCGATCTGAATACCGCCAAGTTAGGGTTTATTTTACTGTTTTTAATGGTAACCAGCCCCACAGCATCCCATGCACTGGCAAAGTCTGCCCGTCATGGCGGTTTGCTTACGCTGGCAGAAACCCGACCTAAAGATAAACAGGAGCATACTCAGTAATGGCAGAGTTTATTGATCTGGTGCTGCTGGCAATGCTTGCACTGACCGCCTTATGGATCATTTTCTTAAAAGATCTGTTTGCCGTGGTAATGTTGTTCGGTATCTACAGTTTCCTTTCCGCATTGATTTTTGTGAACCTTGATGCGGTTGATGTTGCCTTCACTGAAGCGTCAGTAGGGGCGGGTATATCGACCGTTCTGATGCTCGGTACGCTGGCGCTGACCGGCCGGCAGGAGAAAGAGCGACTGAGCACCCGCTCTAAGCTGTTGCCGCTGTTTGTGGTCACACTGACAGGTGCAGCGTTAATTTATGGCACGCTCGATATGCCTCCTTTCGGGCATCCTGATAACCCGGTGCATCAGCATGTCGCACCCCGTTATATAGAAGAGTCACCGAAAGAAGTTGGCTTGCCGAATATGGTTACGTCGGTGCTGGCGAGTTATCGCGGTTTCGATACGCTGGGCGAAACGGTCGTAGTATTCTCGGCATTCATAGGCGTTTTCTCCCTGCTGGGCGTAAGACGTAAGAAGAAGAAAGACCTGGAGTCGGGTCTGGAATCACACCGGGTGCTGCAAGTCATTGCAAAAGTCATTATCCCTCTGGTGATCCTGTTTGCCTTATACGTCCAGTTCCATGGTGACTTCGGCCCTGGCGGCGGTTTCCAGGCAGGCGTCATTGCGGCAGCGGCTTTCATTTTGTATGCCCTGGTGTTCGGCCTGCCCAAAGCATTTGCCGTCGTTGGGCCAAAGTTCTTACAGTGGATGGCTGCTTTTGGCGTGCTGCTCTATGCCAGTGTCGGTTTGTACAGCATGTATAAGGGCGGTAATTTCCTCGATTACAACCAACTCGCCGCAGACCCGATAGCTGGCCAGCACTATGGCATCATCATTATCGAGCTTGGGGTGGGCTTTACCGTGTTTGCGGTCATGCTGAATATTTTCTATGCCTTTGGCAGTCAGGCTGAGAGGTCAAACGTCCAGTGAACTTTATCCTCGACTATTACAACTACTGGATCGTCGTTTTTCTGATGATGGCCGGTTTTACATTGTTATTTCTGCGAACAATCTGGTTAAGAAAATTGTTGGCCTGAACGTTTTTCAGACCTCTGTTTTCATGCTCTATATATCTATGGGTAAAGTGACCGGAGGTACCGCACCTATCGTGGTTGAAGGAGTTACTCAATACTCCAATCCGCTTCCTCACGTACTTATTCTTACCGCCATTGTTGTAGGTGTTGCCACAACAGCGGTGGGTCTTTCATTGATTGTCCGGATTAAACGCGCTTATGGCACCGTTGAAGAGAATGAATTTGATAATAAGAAGGATGATGCAATCTGATGCTTGAACAACATTTGGCTGCGCTTCCTATCATACTGCCCCTGATCGCAGCACCTATTGCACTTATTCTGGGCCGCTCAGTACTTTCCTGGGGTTTTGCCACCCTGGTCAGTGGTCTGGCATTCATATTCTCCTGGCAACTGCTGGCAGCAGCGCTGTCTGATGGTGTGCTTAGCTACGCCGTTGGCGGCTGGGCGCCACCCTGGGGAATCGAGTTACGGGTTGATGTTGCTAATGCCTTTGTCTTATTAGCAGTAACGGCCATCTCCACACTGGTGCTGGTGTATTCGAAAGACAGCATCGAGAAAGAGGTGAAAGTTGCCAATCACTCGCTTTTCTACACCGCACACCTGCTATGCCTTGCAGGCCTTTCAGGCATTCTGATTACCGGCGATGCGTTTAACTTGTTCGTGTTCCTGGAAGTCTCTTCACTGGCGACCTACGCCTTAGTGAGTCTGGCTTCGGACCGCCGTTGTCTGACAGCAGCATTCCGTTATCTGGTCATGGGTACTATCGGTGCGACCTTTATCCTGATCGGTGTTGGTTTGCTCTACATGAAAACCGGCACCCTGAACATGCTGGATCTGGCGGTCAGAATGGATGCTTACGAGAGCAGCCGTACGATCAATACCGGTCTTGCGTTCATTATGGTGGGTGTCAGTCTCAAGCTTGCACTGTTCCCGTTACACATGTGGTTGCCGCCGGCATATACCCATGCGCCTTCGGCAGTGACAGCATTCCTGGCCAGTACGGCTACGAAAGTGGCTGTCTACGTGATGATCCGCTTTATCTTCACTGTTTTCGGCATTGACCATGTCTTTGTAGATATGGGAATGGGCCTGATTCTGATGGTGCTGGCGGTTGTTGCTATCTTCCAGTGCTCTTATTCGGCAACGGTACAGAGTAACGTTAAGAGCATCCTTGCTTACAGTAGTGTTGCTCAGATTGGCTATATGATTCTTGGCCTTAGCCTGGTCAGTGTGGCGGGGCTCATGGCCGGTATGATTCATATCTTTAACCACGCGCTGATGAAGGGAGCCTTGTTTATGGCTGTGGGTGCCGTGTTCTACCGCGTTGGCTCTGTTGATATCAAAGCGTTTGCCGGGCTTGGTAAGAGAATGCCTCTGACAATGGCGGCGTTTACCATTGCTGGCCTGAGTATTATTGGTGTACCGCTTACCGCTGGTTTTGTCAGTAAATGGTATTTAGTGACAGCAGCACTGGAGCAGGATAACTGGCTTGTAGCAGCGCTGGTGTTGCTCGGTTCTCTGTTTGCGGTTGTCTATATTGGCCGGGTTATTGAAGCGGCGTATTTCCAGAAACTGCCTGACTCACAGGGTTCGAAAAACATCAAAGAAGTGTCCTGGCTGATGCTGGCTCCGATGTGGGCACTTGTGATTGCCAATGTCTACTTCGGCATTGATACGTCCCTGACGACCGAAGCGGCGAACAGCGCTGCAGAGTGGCTTTTCCAGGCTGACGCCATGTCAGTCAGTAATACACAGGAAGGTCAGATGTCAGATGTAGTTGTGCAGGAGGTTTCATCATGAATCTCTGGCAGGCATTCGAACCGGCGCAGTTAATTGCGCTATCTATCTGCGTTCCTTTTATTGGTGCGCTACTGGTTGTCGCGACGGGGAAATTCCCTAATCTGCGTGAAGCGGTGACGCTGACAACCGCCGTTATATTGTTCACGATTGTGCTGGCAATTACGGATTACACCTTCAGCGGAGTTGCTCTCCAGTCCACTGTGGTTGGGATGTTCCCGGGGCTTGGTATCAGCTTTAATGTTGAACCTTTGGGCGTGCTGTTTGCGATTGTAGCCAGCTTCCTGTGGATCGTTACCAGCATCTATGCCATTGGCTATATGCGCGGCCATAATGAAGATAACCAGACGCGTTTCTTCTGCTGTTTTGCATTATCAATCAGTTCAGTGATGGGTATCTGTTTTTCAGGCAACCTGCTGACGCTGTTCATTTTCTATGAGGTACTGACGCTTTCAACTTACCCTCTGGTCACCCATGCCGGCAACGATGCGGCGAAGCAGGGTGGACGGGTCTATCTGGGCATTTTGCTGAGTACTTCAATTGCATTCCTGCTATTCGCGGTGCTTGGTACCTATGCTCTGACCGGCACGCTGGATTTCCGGGCTGGTGGTATCTTTGATGACTCCCATAATAAGGTGGTTCTCAGTGTGCTGCTGGTGCTGTTCTGCTACGGCGTAGGTAAAGCGGCTATCATGCCTTTCCATCGCTGGTTGCCCGCGGCGATGGTTGCACCTACTCCGGTAAGTGCCTTACTGCACGCGGTTGCGGTGGTAAAAGCCGGTGTGTTCAGCATTCTGAAGATTGTTATCTATATCTTCGGCATTGACAGCCTTAAGGAGCTGGCGACAACTGATATTATGTTATACATCGGTGCGGCGACTATCGTGCTGTCATCCTGTATCGCCATGACCAAGGATAACCTGAAGGCCCGTCTGGCTTACTCAACAGTGAGTCAGCTGAGTTACATCGTGGTCGGTGCTTTGCTGGCATCTTCCATCGCCAGTGCCGGTGCTGCCCTGCACATTGCGACCCATGCGGTCGGTAAGATCACGCTGTTCTTCTGTGCCGGTGCCATCATGGTCGCCAGCCATAAGAAAAATATCAGCGATATGGTGGGTCTGGGCCGTAAAATGCCGATTACTTTTGCCGCATTTACTATCGGTGCCATCAGTATTATTGGCTTGCCGCCGATGGCAGGCACCTGGAGTAAATGGTATCTGGCCATTGGTGCGTTAGAGACGGATAAACTTATCATCGTGGCAGTGCTGATGGTCAGTTCCCTGCTGAACATTGCTTACCTGTTACCGATTCCGATCAAGGCGTTCTTCACCAAGCCTGCTGAAGGTGCACAGCCATGGTCCTGGTCAGAAACCAAGGAAGCACCGTTACCAATTCTGATTGCGCTGACGATCACGTCTGTTGGTTGTCTGGCACTGTTTTTCTATATGCAGCCCCTGGTCGATCTTATTAATATGATTCCGGGAGTCTCAACCGATATGACAGCTGCAACGAATATGGGGAGGGCTAGATGTCTGATAAGCATGATTCAGATGGCTGGTTTGATAAGCCGGAAAACATTAAAAAATGTTAAAAGTTTTCTATGTTATCTGCGGCCTGTTAGTTCTGGTTGATTTTATGGTACACCGGCATATCTATCATGACTGGGAGAACATCCCGGCATTTTATGCCATCTATGGTTTTATTGGTTGTGTTGTTCTGGTGCTTATCGCAAAGAGATGCGTAAGTTCCTGATGCGTGGGGAAGATTACTACGATGAATAGTGTTATACCGTTTCTTCCTTTGCTGCTGGGTGCACTGGCGGCGATTTTTCTGCGGGGCTGGCTGCGCAATCTGATAATGATTGCGGCACCAATTCTGGGAGCTATAAACCTGATGGGGATGGACCATGGTGTGTTCTGGTCCCTTGAGTTTATGGGCTATGCCCTGGAACCGGTAAAGGTAGACAAACTCAGCCTGATGTTTGGTTACCTGTTCCATCTCGCTTCGCTGATAGCTGTTATCTATGCGCTGCATGTTAAAGATACCGTGCAGCATGTGGCTGGCCTGGCTTATGCAGCAAGCGCAGTAGGTGCGGTGTTTGCAGGCGACCTGCTGACGCTGTTTATCTTCTGGGAACTGCTGGCGCTGACGTCGGTATTCCTGATCTGGGCCCGCCGGACAGACCGTGCTTACTCCTCTGGCGTTCGCTACCTGATCATTCAGGTATTGTCTGGCGTCCTGTTGCTCGTGGGCCTGTTGATTTTCGCCCAGGTAAATAACAGCCTGCTGTTCACTCAGATCGGCTTGCAACATGAAGGTATTGCTCAGATCGGAGCCTGGTTGATTTTCTTTGGCTTCGGTATCAAGTGTGCGTTCCCGTTTATGCACAACTGGCTGACCGATGCGTATCCTGAGGCTACCCCAAGCGGTACAATTTTCTTAGCGTCATTCACAACGAAGGTAGCAGTATACGCCTTTGCCCGAGGTTTTCCGGGTGAGGAAATACTGGTCTGGATCGGCGTCACAATGGCGTGTTTCCCAATCTTCTTTGCGGTAATTGAGAATGATCTGCGACGGGTACTGGCCTACAGTCTGATTAACCAGATCGGCTTTATGATCGTGGGTATTGGTATCGGTACTGCTATCGCGTTGAATGGTGCCGTCGCACACGCCTTTAATGACGTTATCTTTAAAGGCCTGCTGATGATGACCATGGGTGCGGTATTGCACATGACCGGTAAGATCAACGGCTCCGAGCTGGGTGGCTTATATAAAAGCATGCCTAAAACCACGGTGCTCTGTATTGTCGGTGCTGCCTCTATCTCGGCTTCCCGCTGTTCAGCGGTTTCGTATCAAGTCGATGATTATGGCTGCCGCGGTTGCCGAAGGCTATGATGTGGTCTGGCTGTTGCTGTTGTTTGCTGCTGCAGGTGTATTCCATCACGCGGGCATCAAGATCCCTTACTTTGCATTCTTTGCTCACGATTCAGGTATCCGTACCACTGAGCCGCCTAAAAACATGCTGGTCGCCATGACGCTGGCAGCCGTAGCATGTGTTGTTTTAGGTACTTTCCCGGCCCAGACGGTTTATGCCCTGTTGCCGTGGGAGCATAGCTATCAGCCTTATGATGTGACCCACGTGTTAACTCAGCTGCAGTTGCTGTTCTTCTCGGCGCTGGCGTTTGTATGGCTGAACCTGAAGAATATGTATCCGCCTGAGCTGCCATCGACCAATCTGGATGCAGACTGGTTCTACCGTAAGCTTGCGCCGGCTGTGGTGAAACGGGTGGCGAGCACAACCTACGGTGCTTATGTCAGCGTTGAAAATTCTGTCATCCTTTCAGTGAAGCGAATGGTTCAGAATTCATATGATGCCGAGGCAGGCGAGCCAAAGGGTTACTTTGCCAAGCTATGGCCAACTGAAACCATGGTTGTCTGGGTAGCGATATTGCTGGTGGTCTATCTGCTGTTTTATTACCTGCACTGATTATCCTGAGTACTGTTCAGCTTCAGATAGCAGTTTCAGATAGAAAAATTGCGGATTAAACGCCATTCTGGCGTTACCCCGGCTCTCCGGGTAGCCAGTAAAGAACCTCTCAGTCTATTCTTAGGCTGAGAGGTTTATTTTCTGGAAGGCTTATTTCCTCAAAAGAAGTACCATTTTCGTTTTGCTGATTTTACGGGCAAAATTCGCAGTCTTCGTTCATTCATTCCCGTGTGAGGCTCCACCATGATAAAGCCATTGTCCTCAGATACTTCTTCAGGCATTACGACGCTTGATGAGTTGTCTAACCTGGCTGATTACTCGTTTCTGGAGACACTTAATTGTGATCCGGATGCGGACGAAAACGGGGCTGAACAGGCTCCGCGGCAGGTCTTTACCGGGCATTATGTGCCTGTCACTCCTACACCTATTCAGGATCCTGAGTACGTTGCTCACAGCACAAGCTTTTTCCGGGAACTTGGCTTTGCCGACAACCTGGCGCAGTCGGCTGAGTTTATGCAGATGTTCTCCGGTGATATGGCGCAGGTACCTGCGCCAATGCGCAATACTGGCTGGGCGACAGGGTATGCGCTTTCTATTTATGGCACTGAATATTATCAGCAGTGTCCGTTTGGCACCGGTAACGGTTACGGCGATGGCCGTGCACTTTCTGTACTGGAAGCGGTTCTTAACGGGCAGCGCTGGGAGATGCAGTTAAAGGTGCGGGTCGCACACCTTATTGCCGTGGGGCAGACGGGCGTGCGGTTCTGCGTTCCAGTGTCCGGGAGTTTCTGGCACAGGAGCATATGCAGGCACTGGGTGTTCCTACGTCCCGTTCACTGAGTTTGTATGTGTCTAAAACGGAGACAGTTAACCGGCAGTGGTACTCAGAAGGCTCCCGGTCGCAGAATCCGGATCGGGTTATCGCTGAACCGGTTGCGATTTCGACACGGGTGGCACCTTCATTTATTAGGGTTGGTCAGTTAGAGCTGTTTGGGCGCCGCGCCCGCAAAGAAGAGCATCCTGAAGCGCTGAAGGAGCTTGAAATGCTCGTCTTACACCTGATTGATCGTGAGTACGCGGATGTTATTGACAGCCAGTTAGAGACGGAAGAGAAGTTACTGCTGCTGGCACAGGCGTTTCGTGATCGCTTGAGCTCACTGGTGGCGAACTGGATCCGTGTAGGTTATTGCCAGGGTAACTTCAACAGTGATAACTGTGCAGTGGGCGGTTTTACACTCGACTACGGTCCGTTTGGATTTTGCGAACTGTTTAATCCGCGCTTTCAGCCCTGGACCGGTGGTGGACTGCACTTTTCATTTTACAATCAGCCTGTGGCCGCAGAGGCCAATTTCCATATGTTCTGCAGCGCGCTGAAGCCTTTGCTTGCTTCACATCCAACCGCGTTACAGCAGCTGGACGAGATTCAGGTGGGTTTTGCTCAAACAATACAGGCGAAAATGGAACAGATGTGGGCGAGTAAGCTGGGTCTTGAGCATTTTGATGGTGCTTTATTAGACGAGCTGCAAACACTCATGCTGGAAACCGCCGTGGATTACACGATTTTCTTCCGTGAGCTCGGGGATTCCCGAAGATATTGAACCACTCAAAAGAGCTTCTACAGAGGGCCTGCTTACAGAGAAGATCCTGATGCAATGGATCTGCGCTGGTCACAGTGGCTGACAAAATGGCGCTCGCTTATTGAAGCAGCTGAGTCTTACAACAGAGACTCGCTTTCTGCGCAGATGAAACAAGTCAACCCCAAATACAGCTGGCGGGAGTGGCTGGTTGTGCCAGCTTATCAGCAGGCCAGCATGGGTAATTACGAGCTGGTGCGCGAGCTTCAGGAAGTAATGACGCAGCCATATGCGGAGCAGTCACAGGAAGTAGAGGACAAGTACTACAGGCTTAAGCCGTTTGAACATTTTGAAGTCGGTGGCATGTCGCATTACAGCTGTTCATCGTGATGCTTTAAAAACTTATTCCCGTAACGGCTCACTACTGGGCTGTCCTTTATTTGTCCGGATGTTTCAGAGATTGAGGAAAGTGCGGGCTACAGCCGCATATTTAAGTTACTTATAGTCTGCTCCGTCAGGGGCAGCAGAACACAAAAGGTAATCAGTTTATGGCGTTTAAAATGGCTAAAGGGTCGTTGTTTGCAGTGTTGTTGCGATCCAGCTGGTGGTACAGTGTATCAATTGGTCTGTTCATTCTGGTGGTCAGTCTGGCCCTTACAGACGCCAAGTATGTGGTTTTAAGTCTCACAGGTTCGCTGCCATTTTTATCATCGGTGCGATTGCTGCCTATAAACAGCTTCAGCAACCTTCTCAAAAGCGGGTGTTGGAAGTGGTTCAGCAAGCTAAAAATGCCGGCCGGAGTTATCTCCGAGAAAATAGCCGCTAATTATATAAAAGTGGTTTCGAGACCAGCGTGTTTAAAGGCAATGGCGCTGATCTGGCGCTGACGCACGGCAGTAAAAAGCTATTGCTGAGCAGCAAGCGGTTTAAAGCGGCGAATACAGGAATAGAGCCGCTGAAGTTATTAGTTGCCGCAGGGCAAAATACCGAAGCAACGGGGTTTCTCTACGTGACCTTAGGTGAGGTTTCCGATGCCGCTGTTAAATATGCACAAGAGCATAATATTGAGCTGGTTCAGCCGGGCAGGCTTGCGGTGCTGTTTGATGGCAAGGCGAAGGTTAGCTGATTTTTGCTGAATAAAACCGGCTGTTGTAATTATCAGCCGGTTCCTGAGGTGTTCTGCTATTTGCTTAACCGCCGCAGCCGCCACAGCAGGGGAACCTGACTGTTGTGGAACGAACTTGCCACGCTGCACCAGGAATTCGATCGCCTGGGCTGCACTCATATCGTTGATTGAGCAGGAATTAAAAACGGTATCTTCACTGAAGTGACTGATAACCGCTTCCTGCAGCTCTGCAACAGAATATGCCTTATCAGACGCATGTATCATTTCTAAAATTTCATGCACATGTGCTTTGAACATAACAACTCCGGTTTAATGTGTTGGGAGGGGCATTTGAGCACGTAATCTGTGCTTAAACATTGAGGATGATCAAGTCCGCAGTGACTCCTGATTCGCTTCTTTTTCATTTTATGATTAGTGTTAAAATGCCTGCCGAATTATTGTGGCTATAAACGTGTTTTATCTGGCTGGGTCTCCCGGCAGATGCTTGCAGGAAAGGCGCACAGCGATACCTGCAACTGCATCCCTTGGTATGTAAGAGAAGCAGGCACAGCGTCCACCGACGTATATTTTTAGGAGGTTTCAGATGGTGTTGTTCTTTCCTATTCAGCAAGAGCTGGATTGCATCAGCAGTAGCGGTCGCATTCTTGGGAAGATTAAGTTTGATGGCTCTGTATCCGAATACAAGTTCTGCCCTGACGACGAGTCAGTGGAGCTGACCGGTGTGGAAGAAGCGAGCATTGTGGAACGGCTGACGGGCCTTGCTTCCGGTAAGTATTCACTGGCGATGGAAGATGACGACTGATTCATTCAGCGAGAATAGACAAGGGAGGGAGCAGATCTTATCACTGCATTTCTCTGTTAACCGCAATGGTTAACAAAGAAAAAGAAAGACCTGCTCCTGCAAGCTGTGTAGATGTGATTCGGTGTTTACTTAATTCCCGTAAACATCGAAGTTAAAGTATTTGTCGTTAATTGCTTTATAAACGCCGTTTGTGCGGATGGTTTTCAGTGCCTGATTGAATTTGTCTTTCAGGTGAACGTCATTCTTTCTGATGGCAATGCTGGCCCCTTCGCCAAACCAGCGGGGGTCTGTCAGGCCCGGCCCCACAAACTCATAATCTTCACCGCCTTCAACATCCAGGAACCCTGAGGCAGCGTTTACCGAATCAGCCAGTAACAGGTCCAGACGGCCTGCTTTCATGTCCAGATAAGCATCGGTCTGGGTGCCGTAGCGCTTAATGGTGATGAGGTCACCGTAGTTATCTGAAAGGTAAGTATCGAAGATGGTTGAACGCTGCACACCGATACTTTTGCCTGTCAGCCCTGATTTGGAAATTTCAATGCCGGCACCTTTTTAGCGATAAACTTGGCCGGTGCATGATGGTATTTATCCGTAAATGCTACCTGCTTTTACGTTCTTCAGTGGCGTTCATTGAGGCAATAATGGCATCAAACTTGCGGATCATCAGTGCCGGGATCATGCCGTCCCAGTCCTGTGAAACCAGCGTACATTCCACTTTCATTTCATGGCACAGGGCGTTGGCAATATCGATATCGAAACCTTCGATATCACCGCTGGGGGTTGCATAGCTGAAGGGTGGGTAGGCACCTTCCACGCCTATGCGCAGCTTGGTTATTTCGTCTGCAGCTGCGGTGCCTGCAAAAACCACCGTTGCCAGCATCAGTGCCAGAGCATTCTTTTTCATTGGAAGCCTCCTGAAAAACGCTTGTTGTTATTTTAGTGTGATCGGGTCTCACCGGAAGAATTGCCGGGTGGAATTCTTCCCTTTGTGTTCCGGTGCAGACTGTCAGGCGCCCGGAACAGCGAAAATGCAGGTATTACTTTTTGAGGTTTATTTGTCCCGGCCCGGTCCCCAGGTTGCACCGATGGCGTTAATGATCAGGCGCCCGGCGGTGATGCTGGTGATGTTATTTGGCAGGTCAATTGACGGTGCTATCTCGACGATATCCATGCCCACTAACTGATTGTTTCTGGCGATTGCATGAATCAGCGCAGTAACCTGTTCGGTATACAGACCGCCGGGAACCGGGCCGAGTACTGCGGGCATGTGGGAAGGGTCCAGCCCGTCGGCATCAATGGTCAGATAAACCAGCTGATCTTTAGGCAGCTGCTGAATGACCGCTTCAACGCCGTCTCTGTGTACCTGAGCTGCGGTGATGATGTTGGAACCCCAGGCCCGCGCTGCTTCCACTTCAGGCTGGCGGGCACTGCCGGTGCCGCGCATGCCAATCTGGGTCATGCCGGAGATCCAGGGCAGTTCACTGGCCCGTTTCAGTGGGCTGCTGTAACCGCCTTTACGCCCTGTACGTCGTCCCGCCAGTCGAGATGGGCATCTATATGCACGACATGTACGTCTTTATTGAGTACGCCCAGTGCCTGCAGGGCCGGCGTAGTAATGCCGTGATCACCACCCAGGGCAAATACCTGCATGTTGTTTTTCCAGAGCGTTTCGAAAACGCTTTTCTGCCAGGCGGCGAAGGGTTCGTAGTCTCTGCCGTCATAGGTCAGGTTGCCACAGTCGACGGTTTGTAGATCCAGTGATGAAAGTGTGGTGCCGATATCAAAATCCCAGTGGGTTGCACCGTCACAGAACTGACCGGACTGAAGGCGGATAGCATCAGGTGCATTGGCCTGATCATTCGGCACAGGGTTGCCCGGATACACTTCACTCTGGGCAACGCCCACTACGGCAACATTGCCTTGCCACTGTTTGGGATCAGTAACAACCGGCCAGTTGAGAAAGCTTCTGACGGGCAGTGAGGTTGGTTTCATCTGGGCTGATTGGGACATCGTTATTCTCCGGGTTTGTCTTTAACCAGATGCTAGTGTCAGGTATATTTTTAATAAACCTAAAAATTTTTAATTAAGTTTAATTTAGCTAAAGATGTAACGGCCGGGGCAAAACGTCATGTTTGATCATCGTGAGCTTGTGACACTCATTGCCATTTTCGATGAGGGCAGTTTCGAGGCTGCAGCAAAAGTTCTGCACGTCACCACGGGGGCGGTTTCCCAGCGAATCAAAAGTCTGGAAAACTACATCGGAAAACCGGTTTTAATCCGCAGCAATCCGCTGCAACTGACCGGTGAAGGCGAGAACATCATGCAGTTAGCACGGAAGATAAAGTTACTGCAGGATGAAGCCATGGCGGTGATCGCTGGCAATGATCATTCAGAGGTGCAAACACTGCCGGTTGCTGTGAATCATGACTCTCTGACCTGCTGGTTTTCAGAAGCAGCCAGTAATATCGCGACCGGTTTAGACGGGGTACTGATTGATATTAAAACCACGGATAAGGTGTCGACCAATCAGGTGTTAAAAAGTGGCAATGTGATTGCAGCAATTACCGCACTGGATAATCCTGTACCGGGGTGTAAAGTGCGCCGGCTGGGGGCGTTGGAGTACTTTGTGGTTTGTTCCAGAGAGGTGTATTCAAATAGTCTGGCGGAGAAGGTCAGTGTTCGGAGTCTCAGTACCGTACCGCTTATTCTGTTTGATCATGATGATCATTTGGATGAACAGTTTTTAAAAGGTTAGACGGCTCACCTGAGGGTATAAAGAAGCACTTCATTCCGGATTCCCGTGAGCAACTGAAAGCTGTTCTGAAAGGTGTTGGCTGGGGAATCGTACCCCGGCAAATTATTGAAGAGTATCAGGGAGATGAATTGGTTTACTTGAGTAGAGAGCCCGTTTATGTCGACCTTTACTGGAAGGCCTGGGATGTTTCTTCGCAACTGGTTGCTGAAGTAGAAAGGCAGGTAGTGAATGAAGCGCTGAGGCAGCTACACCAGTAAGACAGAAAAGGACCCGGAACGTTTTGCCTGATGGTGCGTTGCTGGCTGAAAATAGCGGGTGAGAATAAACTGGGAATGCTGTTTCAGGCCGCTTATCATTGTTGGCTTTATACCCGTTCTGCAGGGATGTGATGATGGATTTCATAGCTTTTTAATCTTTATACCGGCATGTTTTGCTTTAAACATGTCTCCGGGGCCAAACAACCTTCTCTCCATGAGTAATGCCAAGCGTTACGGGCTGAAAGTAGCCGTGGCAGCAGGCTTAGGCAGGCTGACGGCGTTTGCCGGCATGATTATGCTGGCGGCATCCGGTCTGGCTGTGATTCTTTATGCATCTGAAAAGATTTTCTTTACCATCAAGGTTGCGGGTGCCTGTTATCTGTTCTGGCTGGCTTATAAGCTTTGGGTAGCAGATACGTCAGGTGCTGATGAGCAGATCTCTGCAGACAGTAAAGGTATTTTGAGCCTTGCCCGACAAGAATTTTTACTGGCGGCGGGTAATCCTAAAGCTATTCTGATTTTTACCGCGTTTTTGCCGCAATTTATCAATCCTGACGGGCAGATAGGCTTTCAGTTTTTATTCTGGGCAGTGCTTTTCTGGTGCTGGAATGGATAGCAATCGCAGCTTACGCTTGCTTTGGTGTCTATCTGCGAAAGTGGTTTTCTGCACCCCAAAAAAGAAAGCTGTTTAATCGTGGCTGTTCTGCCATGCTGGCCAGCGCCGGTGTCGGTTTGCTGGTGGCCCGCAGAGGCTGATTCAGTTTTTCCATCTCCAGGGATTTGGGCTGTTAGTCTGGCATGGGTGGTAGCAGCCTGGTCTTACCGTTTTTGTCTGTCCTGATTGCCCTGAACTCCCTGCAATTGCAGCTGAGTTCAAGGCATTGTTTGGGAGCAGTCGTGGTTTTTGTGTCTGATATGTCCGGATGGCTTTTACCTTTGAATGCACCGGGTAAATGGATGCCAGAATCCGGATATAGCAGCTTACAGTTCGTTAGCCAGGGTTTTATACCCTCTACCAGCGCATGGTTCGCGGATACCACTGATTCCGAAAACGAAGAGTATTCCGGCGGGACTTTATCGATTGTATTCAGATCGAAATCAGGCCCGATCGCAGTGACTGGCGGAACGTGGAAAGCTTCGGGCAGATCCAGGCCGTCGATCACGCAGTTATGCCGGATGACACTGCCATTACCGATATGGGTGCGGAATACGACGCTGTTAAAACCGATGAATACATCGTCACCTACGCTGCACGGACCATGCACGATGGAGCGGTGCGCAATGGATGTGCGGGCACCAATGGTAACGGCGGCACCGCCTTTGGAATGGATGACCACGCCGTCCTGAATGTTCGAGCCTTCCTGAATGATGATCGGCTGCATATTGCCGTCTTCATCCACTTCATCTGCACGTATCACTGCATAGGGGCCGACAAAAACATTGTCCTGAATAGTTACCCGGCCACAGATGATGGCGGTCGGGTCGATGAAGGCTTTTTCTGATACGTCCGGGTAATAGCCTGCGGGGCATTTTCTGAGCATGTTCACTCCTGATGGTAAATGGGTTATGTCCGGTTTGCCTGCTGGCACCACTTACGGTGCCGGGGTTTATAAATGGCTGCCTGTGTGCTTCCTGTCGCGTGTGCTATGTTGTGACGGAAAGGACCTGTCTGTTTACTTATAGTTTGCGGTTAGCATTTTTGCCGGGTGTTTTGAGTGGGGCGGGTGGCCGCGTTTTTCAGGAATTCTGTTGCTTCTTCAAGCGTCAGATCCGTGATGTTTTCACCGTTTAACAGCCGTAAACTGATCCGCTTTGTTTCGCTTTCCTGTGCACCGATAACCACCATAAATGGCACTTTGCTGAGCGTATGCTGACGGATCTTATGACCGATCTTTTCCCGGCCGGCATCAAATTCTGTTCGCAGTCCTGCCTGCCTGAAGGTTTGATACACCTCTTCTGCATAGGTGTTTGATTTATCAGATATCGGCAATACAGCAACTTGCACCGGTGCCAGCCAGGCAGGCAGTTTGCCGGCGTAGTGTTCAATCAGAATGCCGGTAAAGCGTTCCAGCGAGCCAAACAGTGCCCGGTGCAGCATGACCGGGGTTTGCTGTTCACCCTGTTCGTCAATGTACGAAAGTCCGAAACGCTCCGGCAGGTTCATATCTACCTGAAGGGTGCCGCATTGCCAGTCGCGGCCAATGGAGTCCCGTAGGGTGAATTCCAGTTTAGGTCCGTAGAATGCACCTTCACCTTCATTCAGAGCGTAGGGTAGCGACAGGCTTTGCAATGATGTGATCAGCGCAGATTCCAGGGTATCCCAGGTGGCATCATCGCCAATGCGGTTATCCGGCCGGGTGGAAAGTTTGATGTGCACATCATCAAAGCCAAAATCCCGGTAGATGGACAGCACCAGTTCAATCACTTTGATGCATTCTTCCTGTACCTGATTCAGCGTGCAGTAAATGTGTGCATCGTCCTGGGTAAAGTGGCGTACCCGGAGCAGGCCATGTAACGCACCGGAGGGTTCATAGCGGTGTACTTTACCGAATTCAGCCATGCGTATTGGCAGGTCCCGGTAGCTTTTCAGACCGTGATCATACATCAGTACACTGCCGGGACAGCTCATGGGTTTGAGGGCCATGGTGCGGCCGTCCGGGGTTGTGTTGGTATACATGTGGTCCCGGTAGTTTTGCCAGTGGCCGGACTTTTCCCACAGGTTACGGTCCATCAGATCCGGGGTATTAACTTCCTCGTAGCCCTCGTTCTGTTGCTGGTCTCGCATATAGCCAAGCAGTTGCTGAAACAGTGTCCAGCCTTTGGGGTGCCAGAAAACAGCACCGGGAGCGGCATCAGAAAAGTGGAACAGATCCAGTGCTTTCCCCAGGCGGCGGTGGTCACGTTTTTCGGCTTCTTCCATCATGGTCAGGTAAGCCTGCAGGGCTTTTTATCTTCCCAGGCGATGCCATAAATCCTTTGCAACTGCTCATTATTGGCGTCTCCCCGCCAGTAAGCACCGGATATTTTTGTCAGTTTAAAATGCTTCAGAAAGCGGGTGTTCGGGACATGCGGGCCGCGGCACATGTCGATATATTCCTGATGATGGTAGAGCGCCATCGACGGCACATCCGGCATGTCTTCAATGAGCTGAACTTTGTAACTTTCTTCCCGGGCGGAGAAGACTTTTATGGCTTCATCCCGTGGCACGATTTCTTTTAACTGGGTAATTAGTGTCGATCAGCGCTTTCATCCGCTGCTCAATTGCTTCCAGATCGGCCGGTGTAAACGGGCGCTCGGCACTGATGTCATAGTAAAAGCCGTTGTCTATGACAGGGCCAATGACCATTTTTGCGGTTGGAAAAAGTTGTTTAACAGCCTGCCCAAGCATGTGGGCACATGAGTGCCGGATAATTGCCTGACCTTCCGAATCTTTAGGGGTAATAATGCGTACCCGGGCGTCAGCGGTAATCAGGTCGCAGGTATCGTAAAGCTGACCGTTGACTTCACCTACCAGGGTGTTTTTGGCAAGGCCGGGGCCGATGCTTTCAGCGATCTCCATAACGGTTACCGGGCCAGGAAAGTGGCGGACCGATTCATCCGGAAGGGTTACAGATACAGTGGTGTTAAGGTTTGTCATTGTCAGGTCTTAGTCTTTTTTGAAGCGTGTCAGTGTGGTTTGATCCGGTTTTTGGCTGTCATCCGGCCGATGTTTGTAAGGCCTGTAGGAATCAGGGGCATGTTTGTATGATTCTGTTCAGGCCTTACCGGTATTCCAAAAGTTAATAAGTCTTGTGCAGGTTAGCCGCGTCTGAAAACTGCAGTGGCATTGCACTGTTGCTCAGAGGAAGCACCTGATTTCCGTCAAATACTTGCTGGCCATTCACCCAGGTGCCGCAGATCCGGGATGAGAAGGTAGTGCCATCAAAGGGTGTCCACTGGCAGTGATACAGGGAATTGCGGTGTGAAACCGATGTGTTCTGTTGCGGGTCGACCAGTACCAGATCCGCATAATAGCCTTCGCGGATATAGCCCCGTTCTGCAACCCGGTAGCGTATTGCCGGGTTATGAGCGACTTTCTCAACAACCTGTTCGACGGACAAACGGTTCTGCTGTACGTGTTCCAGCAGGCTGAGCAGCGCGTGCTGTACCAGTGGTAAACCTGCCGGAGCTTGCGGGTAGGGCTGTTGTTTTTCCGCCAGGGTGTGCGGGGCGTGATCGGTGGCAATGATGTCGATCTGGCCGGTATGCAAGGCGTGAATCAGTGCATTGCGGTCCTGTGTTGTTTTGACCGCCGGGTTGCATTTAATCAGATTGCCTCGTGACTCATAATCCTGATCGCTGAACCACAGATGGTGCACGCAGGCTTCAGCAGTAATCTGTTTTTGATGGACAGGTCCCGGGCTAAACAGGCTGAGTTCTTTTTCAGTGGTGATGTGCAGCACGTGGAGCTGGCTGTTGTATTTTTGGCAAGCTCAACAGCATAAGAAGAGGATGCATAGCAGGCTTGTGCATCACGGATTACCGGATGATCCTGAATCGTTGCTTCATAGCCCGGAGGAAACTTTTTAAGTTATCCGCAATCACCGGGCCACTTTCACAATGGGTAGCGATTAACACCGGGCATTCCCGGAAAATAGCTTCCAGCGCAACCGGGTTTTCAACCAGAAGGTTTCCTGTGGATGCCCCCATGAATACTTTTACGCCGCAAGACGTTGTTGGGTCCAGCGCTTTGATTTCATCCAGATTATCTTCCGTTGCACCCAGATAGAATGCGTAGTTTGCAAATGAATGCTGCCGGGCAATCAGGCTTTTTCCCGAATGGCACTTTGGGTGGTCGTGGCTGGGTTTACGTTGGGCATTTCCATATAGCTTGTAATGCCACCGGCGACAGCAGCCCGTGATTCACTGGCAATGCTTCCTTTGTGGGTGAGTCGGGTTCACGGAAATGAACCTGATCATCAATCATGCCCGGTAAAAGCCAGCGGCCCTGCGCATCTATGATGGTTTCACTCGGACGGGCGGGGATGTCTTTTCCGATCAGGTCAATCCGCTGACCGTCAATCCGCAGGTCGGCTTCGCGTACTTCTCCTTCGTTAACGATGCGTGCGTTTTTAATCAGTGTTGTCATTTTATGAGGTGTCTGGCCTGTGTGAGTTTAGCTTGCAAGAGATCATAGCATGATAATTATGTTATAATATAACATTTGTTTAATCTGCTATTGAGAAAAGCCACTCATGCCCGCACCGGCCAGTTTCAGGTAAATAGAAATCGTCCTTTGCTGTGTTGCTCAGGTTGTTTTTGATGGTGATGTTAATGTTCTGAAACGATCAGTTGAGCCTGTTCTGATCACTGATTTACCTGAGCGACTCAGTTTTCTGAAAGAACTGATAAAAGATCAGTTAAATCTGAAGCTTATGGCGGGATCAGTTCTGTTTTCGTCGCAGATAATAGCGTTTATTTTCCGTGCTACTACTTTATAATGCGAGTGAGAATGATGCTCATTCTCTCTGTTGGCAGAATTGTGTTTCGGTTACTTTGTGCCCCGTTTCTGGAATGCCTCTGCTGTATTTGATTTTCAGGACTTATACCTGAGCAGACTGCCTTTGCAGCATATTTACCTGCTGAAGGGCGTTATTGGAGAAACACTATTGTCTGAGTTAGCACCTACGGGAATGGATGCACATAAACCCGCAGAAATTACCCGCCGCATTCGCCTTACCGGCATTGCTAAGGCCGAAATGGCACTTGTTCCGCTAATTACCCTGTCGATTCTGGCGGGCATTTTTATCGGTTTCGGGGCACTTTTTATACAAAAACTACCTCCGGTCTGGATGTTTTGTATCCACCGATTGTACTGCTCGGAGGACTGGCGTTTTCGCTGGGGCTGATACTGGTTGTGGTATCCGGTGCTGAGTTATTTACCGGTAACACGATGATCGTCATGGCGGTGGTGGACGGAAAAGTCAGCCTCGCTAAGCTGTTGCGTAACTGGTCAATTGTGCTGCTTGGGAATCTGATCGGCAGCATGGTGATTCTGGCGCTGGTCTACTGGGCCGGTTTGTTTAAGGGGATGTTGCCGAACGGGCGATGCAGGTGGCGATCGGGAAAACATCACTTACCTGGGTTGAGGCATTTTGCCGGGGGTTTTGTGTAATGCTCTGGTGTGTCTGGCGGTCTGGATGACTGTTTCTGCACGGACCACTTCCGGCATGATCATGGCGATTGTCTGGCCGATTACCGGCTTTGTGGCCATGGGCATGGAGCATTCGGTCGCGAATATGTACATGATTCCGGCAGGTATCCTGTCCGGTGCGGATATCAGTTTCAGCGCTGTGCTGAATAATATTTTCCCGGTGTTACTGGGGAATATTGTGGGTGGTGCCGGCGGTGTCGCGCTGTTCTACCGCATCGCCTATGGAAATACTGCTGCAGAGTGATTATGACCGACCGGTGAAGGGAACCGGTTTACGCTTGCTGGCTGAAGGTGAGAGGTATTTCGGCCAGCAATGTTAGCTGTTGGATGTTAGCCGGTTCCGGTTACTGATCTTCTCTTGGCGGTACAAAAACGATGATGGATACAACGATCAGAATAATTGCGCCGGCGATGTAACCGAGGCGTTCAAGGCTCAGGCCAGGCATATCGTGCGCCTGATAGAATAAAAACAGTGCCAGACAGACGGCGACTACCGCTCCCAAAATTTTCATATAAATTCCAGTTAGTTGTGATGATTGTCTTAACAGCATGTTACTGAATTCACCGGCGCTGGCAATATGCTTTGTACAATGGCAGTTCAGTTTCTTTTGCCGGTCTACCGGCAGTGTCAGCTTGCTGATCTTTCTTCTGCTTCCTGACACTCGCTGCAGTCGCCGGTTCCACTGATCTGATTGCGGCCCCGTGACTTGGCCCGGTACAACGCCTGATCAGCCTGATCAAACAATACTTCAGGGGATATCTGCTTTAAGTGCCGGCTGACGGCATAGCCAACGCTGATGGTAAGGATCTTTTCAGGCACAGCCGAGGCCTGATGGGTTATTTCCAGCGCAGAGATATGTTCACGCAAGCGTTCGGCCGTCTGGCTGACATAGGTGCAGCTGGGGCTGAAAGAATGATGGCAAATTCTTCCCCGCCATAACGGGCGATGAGATCACCCGGCCGGCGCAGAACACCGGCATCCTGCAGGGCCTGAGCAACGTGGCGCAGACATTCGTCTCCCTGTAGGTGGCCATAATGGTCGTTATATTCCTTAAAGTGATCAATGTCGATCAGCAGAATCGCCAGTGGTTTCTTGTCCCGGCTGCATTGCAGCCATTCACCTTGCAGGTGAGCATCAAAGCTGCGGCGGTTTGCCAGTTGGGTCAGACTGTCTGTGGTGGCCTGTATTTCCAGTTCGCGATTGGCTGATTCCAGTTGTTTCCGGGTGGCATCCAGTTCAGCGGTGCGCTGTTCAACCAACTGTTCCAGTATGTCCTTGGACTGCTCTAAGTAGCGTTTTTCGCCTGCTGGCTGCGAATAATATAGACCAACAGCAGTAAAGCCATGAGTGTGATGAGGCTCAGTACTCCGAGTACGGTCTGACGGGTTTGATAGTAAGATGTCAGGCCTTCCTCAACGTCTATTTCTGTGGTGATTCCAAAGCCCAGGTCGTGATCCCACAGCCAGGCTCCGAATACAGGGACGCCGCGGTAATCCCGGTAGCCATCCACATTAATGCCGGATATTCCACGGGTAGCCTGCGCGGCCATTAAGGTCAGGGGCTGTTGCCGCGGTGGCATATCCGGTACATGGCCTTCCAGCAGATTCCCGCCGGGGTCAGTTATCCGGATATTCAGAATGCTGTTGCTGTCCGGGCTGATCAGGTTCTTTTACGTAACTGATGTTCAAAGCGGCTTTCGGTGATCATCATGCCCCGTTCATCGAAGGCATAGGTCTCGCCGGTATCCCCAGACGGGCCAGGCCGGAGACATGGTTAAACAACGTGTTCAGATTAATCCGCAGGGCCAGTACTGCAATGATTTCGTCTCCCTGCCTGATAGGAGAAACCACAAAGATAGTCAGGGAGCGTTGCTTGTCATTGGCGGCTCTGCCTGACAGCGGCACATCTGAGAACAGGGTTGGGATAAACAGTGTTTCACCGTTAAAAGCCCGGTTCAGGTAGCCGGGTCTTTGCATGTGAATCAGGTTCAGACTGTCCAGATTATTGTCACGCATGGAACCGATGTTCAGACGGGCAGGAGAAATAACAAAGAATCCCAGATCATTTTCTTTGTGCAGCTTGGGTGCCAGATACTCACGCATACGGGTCAGTGCCAGTGACTGTTCTTCAGTGTTACCTTCGAGGAGTTCTGTCGTCAGGTTAACGATAGCAGGGGTTGTTGCCAGTTCCTTAACGTCTCTTTTACGGTACTGAATCCAGACCTGATACGTCGTAACGGTGGTTTGCAGAACCGTTTTCAGGGAGGTACGGATCTGTTGCTTGGTGGCCTGTTCGATATTATTGATGGCGTAACTGGTGATACCGGTTACGACTGCCAGGAACAGCAGTGTCAGCAGGGAGATAAACAAAGGATATTGCGCAATTCTGGGCATTCTGGCAGATTCCGGAAAGACTGACTTTCCTGCCAGTCAGAATGATGCCATACCTTGGCTATATCAATGGGCGTAGTATACCGTGTTGCGGCCCACTCATTCCAACGAAAAGTGTTAAAAAATGCAACTCAGGGTCGGGTTTGTATTCTGTGTGCTTTTCTTGTCGTACCTGAGTGCTGAAGTGATGCTGCAGCATCAATTACCGGCCCTGATTTTTCAGAATTCAAACAGATATTGCTAACCGATCTTTCAGTAAAGACAGAAAACCTGCCACCCGTGCTGAGCGTTTGGTTTCCGGGGTGCTGAGCAGGGCCACAATGTTTGCATCCGGCAGACTGTAATCGGGCAGTAGGCGCATCAGTTCGCCACTGTCCAGTTGCGGCTGAACATCCCACTCAGAGCGCATAATGATGCCTAAACCGGACAGCGCCCAGTCCTTAATAACCCGGCCTTCATTGCAGGCGAGGGTGGGTGTTACCCGGACCGTTGTTTCTTTACCGGATTCCCGGTGGGTAAATTGCCACAGGGTGACGTCTTCATTGTTTTCCCGCAGTGCAATGCACTGGTGTCTGATCAGATCCCGTGGTGTTTCGGGGCAGCCCATTGCCTCAATGTATTGTGGAGAGGCACAGAGAAAACGCTGATTAGCCCGCAGGGTGACCATCTTTAAGGATGAGTCATTTAACGCGCCGATATAAATAATGATGTCCCATTTATGGTGGCTGGCCCAGTTAGGGTTGTCGGAGAGCTCCAGTTCTATATCCAGTTGCGGATACTGCTGTTTGTATTCGCCAAGGAGTGGGGCGATATGGTCATTACCAAAGCCTAACGGCGCCAGAATTCTTAATTTTCCCCGTACTTCCTGTTTGCGTTCGTCGAGCTGGTCCCGGAGTTCATCCAGTTCCTGCAGAATTGACATACCTTTATCCAGCAGCAGCTGGCCTTCTTCCGTCAGACTGACCGTTCTGGATGGGCGCTGAATCAGAGTAACAGACAGTTTTTCTCGATATGCTGAATTCGCTGCGTCACCGAAGGAGGGGTAATGTTCAGTGCTCTGGCGGCGTCAGCCAGCGTTCTGTGGCTGGCGATATTCATGATGAAGCGCAGATCTTCAGTGGTAATCATTAGGTTGTGTGTTAATTAGTTTGTTAGTAAAGATTAATGTACAGCTAAATATGGTTTTTAGATACTGAGGATTACATATTCAACTGATCTGCAGGAACGTGATCATGCTCAATATCAGCCACCTCAACGCAACACAGTCAGACACTTATCAGCATTTGGATACGCCCTTTCTTTGTGTAAATAAGCAGACGTTTCTGAAGAATCTGGACCATCTGCGTACCAGAACTGAAGCGCTTGGGGCCAGTTTAAGGCCGCACTTTAAAACAGTGAGGGCCGCAGAGGCTTTACAGTATTTGTTGACGGATAAGTCATCCCCGATCACGGTCTCGACGGTTAAAGAAGCCGAAGCGTTAATGGACGCAGGCTATACCGATGTTATTTATGCCGTGGGTATTTCTGCAGCAAAACTGCCGAGGATAAAAATTGCTCAACCGGGGCCAGAATATCCGGGTACTGGCGGATACCCCTGAACAGGCGGAACAGGTGAACCGGTTCTGCGAAGAGAATCACTGTTCAGTACCGGTATTACTGGAGGTTGACTGTGACGGGCATCGTGGTGGTGTGCGGCCGAAAGATCCGAAACTGATTGAAATTGCACAAGCACTGCATAGCGGCGCAGCGGACTTTAAAGGGGTCTTAGCCCATGCCGGCGAGTCTTACCATTGCTTAACCACTGAGACTTTGCGGGAAGCGGCAGCAAACGAAGTCCGTGCTGTGCTGGAGGCCGTGACGCGATTACAGGCAGCGAACATCCCGTGTGAGATTGTCAGTACAGGCTCCACGCCCACCGCGCACCACTATGAAAATCTGCAAGGGGTCACGGAAGTCAGGGCTGGCGTATACGGTTTTTTGACCTGGTTATGACCGGCATTGGTATCTGCGATCTGAATCAGATAGCAGCAACGGTTGTGGCTACAGTTATTGGTCATAATCATGAAAAAGGCTGGGTGTTTGTGGACGCGGGCTGGATGGCATTATCCGGAGACAGGGGACGGCTAAACAACCACATGACTGCGGTTATGGTCTGGTAAGCGACGAAGCCGGTCAGTTGCTGGAAGGGATGCAGGTTAGTACGGTCAATCAGGAACACGGCATTATCACCATGACAAATGGCCGGACACTGGAGCCGGAGAATTTTCCTGTTGGCTCCCGGCTGAATATTTTGCCGAACCATGCCTGCGCGACAGCTGCAATGCACAGCCAGTACCATGTTTTTGATACGCAGGCTGAAACCCATGAAGTATGGAACCGGATTCAGGGGTGGTGAAATGATGTATTTAAGCGAAGCACAAACAGCACAGTTGATTTCACATGAGTTGGCGTATCAAGCCGTGAAGGAAGCTTTGTGGCCGCCATCGGCGATCAGGCTGAACTATTTCCGGTGGTGAATGCATCCGGTCCGCAAGCGGGCTCGGTGTTTTCTCTGAAATCTGCATCTACGCCGTCACTGGTTGGCTGGAAAACCGGTTCCTACTGGCCCGGTAATCAGGCGAAAAATATACCTTGCCATGGCTCTACCGTATTTTTACTCAGCCCTGAAACCGGTGAGCTGGTGGCGGCCGTTGCTGCAACAAAGGTTAACGCTTATCGCACGGCAGCTGCCGATGCTGTCGCGGTTGATTATCTGGCCCGAAAGAACGCTTCGGTCCTGACGGTCTTTGGTACCGGCCATCAGGCTGAGTACGAAGTGCTGGCGGTTGCACAGGTACGGAATCTCAGCCGGGTAATCGTCGTCGGAAGAAGTGAAAATAAGGTACAAAAGTTTACTGAAAAACTGATAAAACAAGGGGTTAACGCCGAAGCTGGCAGTGCCCGTGAAGGGTGTGAACAGGCTGATATCATCGTGACGGCAACAACCGCTACCGAGCCATTATTTCAGGCAGACTGGGTGCAGCCGGGTACGCATATATCTGCAATGGGCGCCGATAAAGCAGGGAAACAGGAATTACCTGTAGAGCTTTATGCGAATGCTGCACTGTTTTGCGATTATCAGCCGCAATCGGAAGTGATTGGGGAGTTTCAGCACGCCGGTAATGTTCATCTCACTGAGATGGGCAAGGTCATTACCGGGCAGGCTACAGGCAGAAATTCTGATGATGCCATTACCATTTTTGACAGTTCCGGCATTGCGATTCAGGACCTGTTCGTTGCTGAAAAATACTGGCAAAAGCATCCGCCTGATCCGAGGGGATGCTCAGTTAAAGATCAGTGTTCATGCACTACGGATAGGCTTTAAACTCAGGGCCTTTGACAAGCTCATCTCCCTGATATGCACCGATAATCACTTTACAGTGCTTACTCTGCTTGCCGGCTTTGTCGACGACCCAGGGAAGGCTGAATATATCTTTCAGTGATTTGCCCTCAACTTGCCTGGACTTCTTCAGCCTGAGGTTGCCTTTTGAGGGTTCTTAAACCTAAAGTCGGGGTCGTACTTTCCTTCTTTTTCCTGATGATGTGATTCGCACAGCTCGCCAAAGCGGGAGGTGGAAATATCATGATCAAAGTAAAGCTTGCAGGGCCATTCGCCGTTTTCCGGGAATTTCTTCGTCAGGGTTTTCCGTGTAACGCACAGGCAAGGCTGTTCGTCGTAGCTCTGCGGCTCACAAAACTGGTAGGCATTGTTGTAGTGATGAAAGTGGTCAATGTTGCTTTTCTTAATCACAAACGAGCGGGTATACCAACTGTTATTGAAGATGTAGCTGTCTTTGGTGGTCGTAGCTTTTTGCCGAACTTGAAAATCTTACCGCCACGGCCGGTTTGGTAAGGCCGGCCTGGCTGATCATCAAACCAGCCGATATTGCCGTAAATCAGCCAGTGGCCGCCGCTGACATTATCAAATGAGAAGGGCGCGTGGTTGTTAAAAACGGTTGTGGTACATATGCCAGTTCAGGGCATGGCCTTCCGGTTCGATGGCGTTATCCCGTATGTAGCTGAAGCGGTTGCTGTACACCTGCACATTGCGGTTAAAGGCTGATGCATCGTCGCTGTCGATGGCCATCCGCAGACCATTAAAGGCATATTCGATTTCGTTGTTACTGAAAATGAGGCCGGTGGTGAAATTCAGGCTGCCAAAGAAACCACCGTTCATATAGGCGTACTGGGTGTGATGGGTGTACAGCCAGTCGATGTCCTGCCAGATTGCTTGTGTCGGATCCTGTTTCCAGTAATTGTTATCAACGGTGAAATCACTGCAGCCCGGCCCCGCAAAAATCGGATAGCGGCCATCTTCCACATGGAGTTTTTCTATGCGGATATGCTGGCTGTTTTCTGCGATCAGAAAGCTGGGCCAGCAGCCCTGAACACTCAGGTTGCGGATGGTGACGCCTTCGGTATCTTTTATCTTGAAAAGGCAAAGTCCTGCATATCCGGCAGGTCGGGGTAAATCTTCCCTGGCTGGTTGGTGCCGCAAAGTATAGTTTTGCTGCCCATGCCACTGATGGTCAGTGGTGTATCCTTGCGGGTATGGTCTTTGCTGATGGTGACCGGGCGGTAGTACTTCCCGGTAACAGCTGAATACGGGTGCCTTTGCCGGCAAAGCGCATGGCTTCTTCAAGGGTATATGTCTGGCAGGGGAGCTGGTCAGCACTGTTCAGTGGCCGGGTCGGAAACTCATCGGGATTGCCGGTGGCAATGAAGGCTTTGGGTAAGACGCGGGTATCTCCTTCGGGGCTGCAGAAAATCAGCCAGGGCACTTCCCGTTCACCATCACAAAACAGCATGCCGCGGTGAACCATCGGGGCGATTTCTTCCAGTGCATCACAACTGTTCTCTGACATCCTTTCTCCTGCGCCTGTTGAATACGAACTCCTGCAACCTTAGCGCAGTGAAATGCAATGATTCAAGGGAGTATCAGGTGTTTATGTCGTGTAATGAGGGGCTATGATTGCTCCGGCATCATGCACAGTGTAAAGTCTGCCCATCTGAGAAACGTATCAATCTGCCTGTACTTCTCCCCATATTGCATTCACCGACGCCGGAAAGACTATCCCATGGAAATCAAAGTTAATTTTTAGAAAACCTCAGACTTGAAGCAAAGTTTGATGATTTCACTGTGACTGCAGACCAGCCGATTCGCTACAAAGGCGACGGTTCTGCGCCGAGTCCGTTTGATTACTTTTTGGCATCTTCCGCGTTGTGCGCAGCGTACTTTGTAAAGGTGTACTGTAAGGCACGGGATATCCCGACAGAAGATATCCGTCTGTCGCAAAACAACATTGTTGATCCGGAAAACCGTTATAACCAGATTTTCCAGATTCAGGTTGAGTTACCGGACGATATTTCTGAGAAAGACCGTGCCGGTATCCTGCGTTCGATCGATCGCTGTACGGTGAAGAAGGTGGTCCAGACGGAGCCTGAATTTAAGATTGAGACCGTCGAAAACCTGGATGAAGATGCATCCATTATGGCCATGGGGATCGATGCGGATCATGAAACCCGGATTCTGGGTAAAGATTTACCGCTGGAACAAACCATTGAGAACATGACCGGCATGCTGGAATCTCTGGGTATGAAGATCGAAATCTCATCCTGGCGGAATATCGTGCCGAATGTTTGGTCCCTGCATATCCGGGATGCGGCTTCTCCGATGTGTTTCACCAACGGTAAAGGGGCCTCGAAAGAGAGCGCCCTGTGTTCGGCGCTGGGTGAGTTTATTGAGCGGGCCAGCTGTAACTTCTTCTATAACGACCAGTATTTCGGTGAAGAGATCGCCAACAGCGAGTTTGTGCACTACCCGAATGAAAAGTGGTTTGAACTGACCGAAGATGATGCTATTCCTGAAGGCTTGATGGATGATTACTGTCTGGAGATTTATAACCCGGACGGCGAATTGCACGGTTCTAACCTGATCGATACTAACTCCGGTAACTTTGAGCGGGGTATCTGCGCATTACCTTACGTGCGTCAGTCCGATGAAGAGACTGTGTACATTCCTTCGAACCTGCTGGAAAATCTGTTCCTGAGTAACGGCATGAGTGCCGGTAACAACATTCATGAAGCCAAGGTGCAGTGTTTATCCGAGATTTTTGAGCGGGCGGTGAAGCGTCAGATCATTGAAGACGAAATTGTTCTGCCGGATGTACCTGAAGAGGTACTGGCGAAGTACCCGGGTATTCAGGCGGGCATTGCCGGTCTGGAAGAGCAAGGCTTCCCGGTACTTGTTAAGGATGCTTCCCTGGGCGGTCAGTTCCCGGTGATGTGTGTGACGCTGATGAATCCGCGCACCGGCGGGGTGTTTGCTTCCTTCGGTGCTCACCCGAGTTTTGAAGTGGCGCTGGAGCGCAGCCTGACAGAACTGTTGCAGGGCCGCAGCTTTGAAGGCCTGAATGATGTGCCGGCGCCGACTTTCAGCAGCGAAGCGGTGTCTGAGCCGAATAACTTTGTCGAGCACTTTATTGATTCTACCGGTGTGGTGTCCTGGCGTTTCTTCAGTGCGGCCAATGAGTATGAATTCTGTGAGTGGGATTTCTCCGGCACCAATGAAGAAGAAGCTGCCGGTCTGATGGCGATTCTGGAAGAGATGGGCAAGGAAGTGTATGTGGCGACCTTTGATGACTTTGGCGCATCTGCTTGTCGGATCATCGTGCCGGGCTACTCCGAAGTGTATCCCGTGGAAGATCTGGTGTGGGATAACACCAACAAGGCGATTCACTTCCGGAAGAGATTCTCAACATTCATAAGTTGAATGAAGAACAACTGGCTGATCTGGTGGAACGTCTGGAAGAGAGCGAAGAAGATAACTACACAGAGATTAAAACCTTTATCGGTATTGAGTTTGATGAGAATACCGTCTGGGGACAACTGACCATTCTGGAGCTGAAGATCCTGATTTATCTGGCGCTGCAGCAGCACGAAGAAGCCCGTGAGCTGGTGGAGAACTTCCTGCAGTACAATGACAATACCGTTGAACGGGGGCTGTTCTATCAGGCTATGAATGCGGTGCTGGAAATCGTGCTGAATGACGACTTGAACTGGATGATTACCTGTACAACCTGCGCCGGATGTTCGGTGAAGAAGTAATGAACAACGTAGTGGGCTCGGTAACCGGCGAAGTCACTTTCCACGGTTTAACCCCGACCAGCATGAAGCTGGAAGGTCTGGACCGTCACCTGCGCCTGATTGAAAGCTATCAGAAGCTCCATGCTGCACGGGCGGCCAGAGCTGCAGGCTGATATGAAGCAAGTTGAAAAACCGGCCCTTAGTGGCCGGTTTTTGTATAGAAAACGTTGTCGGGAATGGTGCGAGTTATCAGCACTCCCCGGTATTTCACTGATACATACCTGGAAGTGCGGTTCAGTTGAGGGCTTAACCGGAACGGGATTTTTCCAGCAGGAAGTCAATCAGCACCCTGACGCGCCGGGCTTTCTGACTGTTCTGAAGAAAGTACAGATACATACCCGGATAGGTGGGCCAGTAATCCTGCAGAACAGGTATCAGGCGGCCATCATCCAGATATTCCTGTACCAGCGGTACTAACATCCGGCCAACTCCAAGGCCATTCAGTGCACCATCAATCAGGGCATTGGTGTCATTCACGATCAGTCCGCAGGGCATGTTAACGGCAATGCTCTGGCCGTTATGATTCAGTTCCAGTGGCGCCAGCTGATTAGATGCGATGAAGCGGTATTGCACCAGTTTATGTTGTTGGAGGTCTTCAGGCGTTAGTGGCTTTCCAAAACGTTGCAGATAGTCTGGTGACACAAACAGCGCCTCAAGGCCGGGAGGAATCAGTTGGTGAGCCACCATGCCCGGCTCCACAAGATTACCAAAGCGAATGCCCAGATCATGGCCACTGTTCAGAATATTGATGCTTTCATCAGACACTGATATTTCCAGCTGGATATCTGGATAACGGCGACAGAACTCCGGGTAAATCTGACGGAAATAACTCTGATACATAAAGTGCGGCAGGGTGATGCTTACCTTGCCGGAGGGCTTCTGGCGAAGATCCTGCACGCTTTCCAGCGCATAATCCAGCTCCTGCATGGTGCTGCAGGTTGTTTCGTAAAGTTGCTGGCCAGCTTCGGTCAGCTCTATGCGTCGGGTGGTTCTGCTGAACAGGGAAGCCCCAGATGTGCTTCAAGCTGTTTAAGTGCCAGGCTGACAGAAGGTGCGGCCATTTCCAGTTGGCGTGCTGCGCCACGGATACTGCCGGAGCGGACAATCATCTGAAAGATATGAAGCTTGTTGTATGCCGAACCTTTATTCATAGAAAATACTATTGTTAGCTTTTATCTAACAGTTATTGAGATATTGCTGTACTAAAACATACTTATAAGCAGGCGTAAACTTTTGCATTCCATCAACCAATCAGATTTACGGAGTGCTTATGAGCCGGGTAGTAGTGATTTCAGGTCACCCTGATTTAAAAAGTCGAATGCGAATACTGTTGTGCTGGAGGCGTTACACAGTGGGCTGGAAAGTACCGATATTCGCCGTCTGGACAGCCTGTATCCGGATTATCGTATTGATGTAGCCGCTGAACAGCAGGCTTTGTTAGAGGCTGAAGTGATTATTCTGCAGTTCCCGTTTTACTGGTATTCGGTGCCGGCTTTACTGAAGAAATGGCTGGACGATGTATTAGCCTATGATTTTGCTTACGGTGCCAACGGCGACAAACTTAAAGGTAAGGATTTAGTGTTATCTTTTACCATCGGAGGCCCGGAGGAGGCCTATGACCCTCAGGGGTATAACCATTTTCCAATCGCTGAACTGATTAAGCCTTTGCAGCAGACAGCCTATCTGGCGGGAATGAACTTTCAGCCCCGGTATACAGCCATCGCATGGTGTACATCCCGGAGTTTACAACAAACTGGAAGATGTTCAGCAACAGGCCGAAGACCACGGCAAGCGGCTTGTTGACACGGTTCAGGCCAGACTGGACTCAGGGGACAGCCAACTGAAAAACTTCGTTACCCAGTGGTTTGCCACTTTCGACCAGTTGCCGGAAGATCCGCAGTATTTCCTTAAGCACCTGGCACAGGATGTTCACTGGGTTATGCCTGAAGGTTCATACCAGGGCCATCAGGGGTTTCTTGACTGGTACACAGAGATCCGGAAAAGCATTAAGCCCGGCTGTGTCCATCAGGTAGAGCAGGTGAGTATTCAGAAAGAAGGCGCTGATGTACAGATTGAGCTGCGGATCAGACTGCTTGCGGAAAGATTTGAAGATGGCCAGCCAATAAATATGCTGGTTAACGAATACTGGCAGGTAAATCACACAGATGATCATTTGATTATCAATGACTACCAGGTAGAACAAATTAACGGCTGATACCGGTTTTTGTAACAATATCGCCCATGCAGTAAAAACCGGCCCTTGGTGGCCGGTTTTTTGTGTATGGGGAATTGTTAATTCTGTTTTCGTGGCTGGTAGTTTTTATACTGATTCAGCAGGGTCTGATAAAGGTTGCCACATGGTCGGACGGCGCTGTGTCGGTGATAGCGACGCCAATACTGCGGTGAATCCCGATTTCTTTTAGCGGGATAAATGCGACCGGGTAGGGAGTGCGGCGGTTTGTAATGACAGACACGCCAAGATTGGCAGCAACCAGTGACAGTACAAATTCGTCACTGTCGGACTGCATAACCGTATGTGGGCTGATCTGCTGTTCGGTGAAAACCCTGTTTACATCCTGCCAGAAACTGCAGTTAACCCGTTCGATAAACAACTCGTCACTGAGCACATTCAAATCGACAGACTTTTCCTGTGCCAGCCGGTGATCCCGGGGACTACCAGACAGAGTTCTTCTGCAAACAGCGGTGTAAAGTTGCTGACACCCGTGCTGCTGTTGGCGATGATCAGGTCTACCGTTTGCTGTTGCAGCATATCTTTCAGTGCCTGACTGTCCGCCACGACCAGCTCAATCAGAACGTGAGGATGGCTGGCACGGTGAGCGCGGATAATGCTCGCTACGTGATCCATATGGATGTTGGTCAGCACGCCGATGACTATTTTGTGTGGATCTTCCCTGAGCCGGGATTTAATACTGTGTAACTGATTAAACGCCTGGCGGGCCGGTTCCAGAAACTGTTTTCCGGCGGTTGTGAGTGTGGCCGCGCGGCTGCCGCGGTTGAACAGCGTGACATCCAGAGATTCTTCCAGTTTACGGATACCTGCTGAAAGTGTCGGTTGGCTGACATGCACATTGTGGGCCGCCGCAAGGAAGGTACCGCTGTCGACGACTGCCAGAAAGTACTTGATCTGTTGTAAATCCATATAGATATCTTCTATATAATTTAAAGAAAAACAGTTATTTCTATATTTTAAATCTTATTAATATGATTTCTCAACTTAATGAGGAATTTCATATGCACATCAATAAGACGGTTATCATCACCGGAGCATCTTCCGGTATGGGCAAAGCAATCGCGCAGGCATTAGTGGAGGCCGGCGCCAATGTGGTGATCAATGCCCGTAGTAAAGAAAAGCTGGAAGCCTTCATAGCCGCTAATCAGGCCTATGCAGATCAGATCAGAACAGTGGTCGGGGATATCTCGCAGCCCTCAACAGGTAAGGCTTTGCAGCAGACTGCGCTGGAAGCATTCGGTGCTATCGATGTACTGATTAATAATGCCGGTACCTTTGTACCCAAGCCATTCCTGGAAGTAACGGAAGATGAGTTGGACGGGTATTACGGTACAACTGTGAAGGGCAGCTTTATGACCGCACAGGCGGTGATTCCGGCGATGCAAAATCAGGAGGCGGCAGCATTATCAATATCGGTTCCATGTGGGTTGAGAATCCTATCGAAGTAACGCCGGCTGCAGCCTCACAGGTTGCTAAAGGTGCGATGCATACCCTGACGCGCCATTTGGCTATCGAGTTTGCCAAAGACAACATCCGGGTGAATACCATTGCGCCGGCGGTGATTGATACCCCTCTGTACGATCAACTGATGGATAAGGAAAAGCTTCAGCAACTGGCCGGATTACACCCGCTGCGCAAGCTTGGTCAGTTGGAAGATATTATCGCCTGGGTACTGCATCTGATCGGGACCGGCGGTAATTTTGTGACCGGCCAGACGCTGTTTGTGGACGGTGGTATTACAGCAGGTTCCCACGCATGAATATCCGGCAGTTGACTGAACAGGCAGGCTACCGGTTACCTGCTGCGCCGCAGCCAGTGGGTAACTACCGGGCTGTTATCGAGGTTGGCAAATTGGTTTATGTTTCCGGACAGATGCCGCTGCTGGACGGCGAGCTGATGTTTCGGGAGCTCTGGGAACAGATCTGAGTGTTCAGCAGGGGCAGCAGGCGGCTCAGTTGTCAGCACTCAACCTGCTCAGCCAGCTGGATCAGGCACTTAACGGACGCCGCATCCGTTCTCTGGTTAAGGTTGAAGGTTACATCTGTGCCAGTGACACCTTTACGGAACATGCGGCGGTACTCAATGGTGCATCGGATCTGCTTTTTCAGGTGTTGGGTGAACATGCCGGGCATATCCGTACAGTGATTGGCTGCAGCAGTTTGCCGCTGGGTGCTGCGACCAAAGTATCGTTAATTGCTGAATTGGATTAACGGGTATTTTAGGGGCTTTACTGCCGGTTTGGCCCCTCTGTCTGAAGGGTGAATCCTATGACTGATTTTAACGCCGGATATCAGGCTATGTTTAAGCAGGGCCACCTGACACTGGGCCTTTTCATGCCACTGGAATCGTATGCCGGGGATGTGCCAGTGATGGCAGATCAGGAACAGCTCGCTGCGCTGGCAGAAGAATATAAGTTCGCTGCCCTCTGGTTCCGCGATGTGCCGCTGCGTGATCCGACTTTCGGAGATGTGGGACAGATTTTTGATGTCTGGGTGTATTTGGCATGGATCGCCGCTCACACACGGAAAATAGCACTGGCAACGGGTTCCGTTGTTTTACCGTTGCGCCATCCGCTGCATGTGGCAAAGGCTGCGGCATCCGTCGACAGATTGTCCGGCAGCCGTCTGGTGCTGGGGTTAGCATCCGGAGACCGTCCGGTCGAGTTTCCGGCCTTTGGTATTGAGCGAGACCACCGGGGTGAACTGTTCCGGGAATATTTCTTGGGGCTGCGGCAGGCCTTAACTGAGGACTTTCCTCATTTTTACGCCAGCTACGGTCGTCTTAACGGCTCGGCTGATACATTGCCGAAACCGGAAGCTTGTGTGCCGATGCTGGTGACAGGGAATAGTCAGCAAAGCCCTGACTGGATAGCTGAACATGCGGATGGCTGGATTACTTACCCCCGATCACCTGCTCATCAGGAACAGTTGCTCAGAGGATGGAATACTGCCGTTGCAGAACAGGGGCAGGGGCCGTTCAAACCGTTTGCCCAGTCACTCTATATTGATCTGAGTGAAAACCCGGAAGAACCATCCCGGCCAATCCACCTTGGTTTCAGAAGCGGTCGCAATGAGTTGCTGCGTTTTCTGCTTAAGCTGGAGCAGATTGGTGTGAATCATGTTGTTCTCAATCTGAAGTATGGCCGCCGGCCGGCTAAGGACGTTATTCAGGAACTGGGTGAAGAGGTGCTGCCCCTGTTATCAGGAACGTGTAATGACTGAACAGATTCCTTACATGCTGGGCTGCAGAATATCGGAGTTAAGCGGTACCCGGGTGCCCGTCTTTCAGGAGCATTGCCAGGGTTTTCCGGCCCTGAGCTGGCCGCCGCGGTATCAGATGCCGGCGGTTTGGGCCACATCGGCGGCTGTTTCTCACAAGCTGAAGATGTTCGCTTGGCAATAGAACAAGTCCGCCGGTTAACTGCAAAGCCGTTCGGTGTCTATCTGATTCCGCAACACAGCGACCATACAACGTTCAGGACCTGTCTGAAGGAGGTAATTAAGGAGCGTCCTCAAATACTGACCCTGTGTTACGGTTATTATGGTGACGCCATTCGTAAGGCCCGGGCTGCCGGGATCTGTGTCGCGGTTCAGGTGCGATCTCAGGCAGAAGCCCGTATGGCGCTGCGTGACGGAGCACAGATTTTGATTGCACAGGGAGAGGAAGCGGCCGGCTACATTCCGGGGCAGATCGGGCTGATGGCATTACTGCCGGAGCTGATTGCGCTGGCCGGCGATGTGCCGGTGATGGCTGCGGGATCGGTTCATGACTGCCACAGTGTTCGTGGGCTGATGGCAATGGGGGCTGCAGGGGTATGGTGTACTGCGGGATTTGCTGTTTGCCATGAGAGCAGTGCTGGCAAGAAAGTAAAGCAGAGGCTGCTGTCTGCTGAAACTGGCTCAGAGCGTTTATGCTGCGAACCGGTGCCTGATGTTGAGCAGCAAGCCCCATCGCCGCATAAAACTCTGCGCCAGAATAGTCTTCTGCGCCGGTTCTTATCCTCGTCAGCGGAAAAAATCATACGGATCAGCATCCCTTACGCTTTTACTGGGGGCAGGGGCTTGGACAGATAAGCAAAGCGCAGCCCGCAGCTCAACTGGTCGCTGAGCTGGCGAAAGGTTTCCGTTAAGGCGTGTGAGCCTGGTTAAGATGAACCCTGAATGATGCTGTTCTATTCATTTGACTGATTTGCGGTGCTTATCCGGGTGGCCTGTTACCGGAAAAGAGGTGGATACCGGTGGCCTCCGCCATTTTGTGAAGATAGGCTGATATCAATTCCGGGAAGCAGAGCGTCTCTACCATCGTCAGGTTGCGCAGTTCTGCAAAGGCACACAGATCATCAATGCTGACTGGTCGGCGGTTTTGCAGATACGCCGGAACATCAATGATGGCTAAGAGTTCCTGAAGCTGTTGGTTGACGTGTGGCAGAATATCTCCGGTCAGCGCCAGTGCCTGTGGCAGGGGCATGCCGAGCCGGTCGCTGATCATGTTGTTAAAATGTACTCTTGCCTGCGTCGTTGCCAGTTCCGGCAGATTCATCTCCTGCATGCGTGGATAGCACAGCAGGGCTGTATTCGGCTTCATGTTGCTCAGCCAGCAGGTGATCACTTCACCTGGGTTATGATCCTGTAGCAGGGGTGTCCGTTCAGGCTATCCAGATAACGGATGATGTCGGCGCTGTCCTGCAGCAATATACCGTTGGCCGGATCTTCCAGTACCGGCACAGTTGTGCCGGTGAGTTGCTGTTGCAGGTGCTTCGGAAAATCGCCTACGGTGATATAGGTAATTTCACAGGGAATATTTTTAAGACCGAGCAGAGCAATGACCCGGACAGAAAAGGGACAGCTGTTGAATGCATACAGTTTCATGTGAGCCCCTAATTACCATGCCAGATGGAATAGGCCATGCGCTCAATGTGACCCGGCAGATTTTCCTTATAGCCACGCCAGTGTGAGAATTCTGGCAACCGGATGCTCTGTTTAAGTTCTTCGGTGGTTTTGCCAGCCTGCATACCTGCCCAAACCGCATCGAACAGGGCCTGGACAAAGCGGTAATCTTCTTCGAACTGTTCCGGTGAGGATGTTGGCGTATGGCCGCTGATGACGGTGTCGTATTCCAGTTCTGCCCGTACCTTTTGAAGGTGTTGAGAATGCCCACGTAGTTGTGTGCCGGCAGGCGGTGGGTCTCGTTAACATAGCCGGGCAGATGCCAGTCGATGCCCACTAAGACTTTTTCTTCCGGCAGATGGATAACGCTCATGCAGCTGCCGTCATTAGGCCCGTAGTAGTGCAGGTCGATGGTTTTGCTGCCAGACCTGATACGCATCTGATCCTTATAGGTAAGATCCGGCTGGATGACCTTGTTTTCTAAATCCCGGCCTAACAATTCCTGACAGCCTTCTTGCGTAATGAATTGTGCGCCTTCATCCTTAAAAATCCGGCCGCCGCGACTGTGATCGAAATGGTCATGGGAGTAGATAACCTTCGTGACCGGCAGCTCGGTCAGCTTGCTGATTTCAGCGCGCATATCGGCGGCCCGTTTAGCCCCGGAAGGGTCGGTGATTACAACCCCTTCTTCGGAGATGACAATAAGGCTGTTGTAGAAAAACTGGCTGTACTGATAAACACCCTCTTTCAGTTTGGTCATGACGGGCTTAGCCGGGTTGAATCCGGTTTCGGCAGCGTGTATCTGGCTGGTTACCAGCCCCATACTGAGGCTCAGCGCAGCAACGGTGGTGATCAGTTTTTCATGGGAATTGCCCTGTAAAGTTGTGTGAGTTTTCAGTCCTGTGGTGACAGTTTCGGGCCAATAATTTTGACGCCAAACTGCTCAGCTATTTCTGTGAGCTCAGCCATTGGCATACCGGCCTGTTCTGCCTGAGGCACATTACGGATAAAGCCGTCATGGATGCCCGGGGTAAGTACGCTGATTAACTGGCCGTTGCTTTCTTTCCCTTCGTAGAGAAAACAATGGGGCGTGTTTTTCGGGATATGAACCGTGAAGCCCGGGCCACCGGTGAGCTCGTCATCACCGGCACGGAAACGGAAAGCACCGCTGATAACATGGAAGGTTTCAGCCTGTTCCGTATGTATGTGCAGGGGTGTTCCTTCGCCGGGTTTTACTTCTTGCACTCTCAGGGATAACTGGCCGGAGGTTTCTTCTCCGAGCAGGGCAACGTTGTAGCGTGCCCGGGTCTCTTCAGCCTGGGTGACGATAATCTGGTTACTCATGATGGGCTCCGTGTGTGCTTGTAAGATCAATGGATTTATCTTAATTTTGATATTTATGATTAACAATTGGTCTGAATGTATGCTCAGAATATATTTGGAGTATTGAATGGATAGGCTCAGAGACATGCAGTTGTTTGTGAAGGCTGTTGAGAAGGGCAGTTTTTCTCAGGCAGCTAAAGTGGTTGGTTTAACACCGGCGATGGTCGGACGGCGGATTGCTGCACTAGAAACCGAGCTGGGATTTATGCTGTTTAACCGGACAACCCGGCGGATGGAGCTGACGCCCGGCGGCCGGAATTACTATGAAGGCTGCACTGCCATTCTCAGGGATGTTTCTGAGCTGGAGGCATCGGTTACTAGTGCGCATCAGAGCAATCCGCAGGGCCAGATTCGCTTATCAGCCCCTGACGGGCTGGGCAGCCCGTTTCTGATTGAAGCCATGAAGCTGTTCCGTCACCGGTATCCGCAGGTCAGTTTTGACCTTGATCTTAGCAGTGAACCGCTGGATCTGATTAAGGAGCAGATTGATCTGTCGGTCCGGCTGGCATTTGAACTGAACGATTCTTCAATGGTTGCCAGTCGGCTGGGGCGCACCTCCTTTGGTTTATATGCATCACCGGACTATATCCGCGAGCGGGGAAGGCCCGTCACTCTGGAAGACCTGAAGCAGCATGATTGCCTGCATATGGGCCGCAGCAAATACGGTGATTACTGGAATATTCTCAATGATGGGAAAGTGGTAAGTTTTCGTCTGCAGTGGGCTCTGACCGTGCCAAATACCGAATGCCTGATTCAGGCGGCAGCTGAAGGGATGGGAGTCGCTATGATTCCAAAACTGTTTGCTCATGAGGCCGTTAACGCCGGAAAAATAGTGCTGCTTGAAGGGATTGCAGAGTTTCCCGCGCTCAGCATTTATGCCATGTATCCAACCCGAAAACACCTGCCGTACCGGGTGAATCTGTTCCTGGATTTTCTTAAAGAGTGGGCGCCGGATAAGTTAATGGGGTGAAGTCGGTTGTCGAAAAATTGCTGATGCCTGAATCACCGTTCAGGCATTCAGCAAGTTGTTAACGTGCTTACTGATGATCGCGATACCTTCCGGAATCAGTGACTGATTGATTGAGGAGTAGCCAAGACGAAGGTAATTCTTGTTCTGCTCTGAATCTGCAAACATTGCGCCGCCCGGTTCAAACCAGACACTGTCCTGCTTACATAAACGCTGCAATTCCAACGCGTCGATTGGTTCAGGCAGTTTTACCCAGAAGCTGCCACCTCCAAAACTGGGGGCAACGGCGCTGCCCGGCAGATAGTGCTCAGGGATTGAGCCATTATCTGGCTCCGTTGTTTATATTCCCGGGTCAGCTTGGTGACAAAACGGTCAAAGTATCCCCGTTGCATGAACAGGGCGACACTGCGCTGATTGTTCACCGGCGGATGGCGAATAATATGATGGCGCAAGGCTTTGGCTTCACGAATAAAATCTCTGTCTCCCACCATGTATCCGATGCGAAGCCCCGGCAGCAGGGATTTCGACAGGCTTCCTGTGTAAATTACATTCCCCAGTTATCCAGGCTTTTGAGTGCCGGCGGTGGGGTATCGTTAAAGCTGATTTCTGCTTCGTAATCGTCTTCAATAATGAAGGTGTTACTTTGCCGGGTCAGTTCCAGCAGTGCCTGACGCCTTTCCAGTGGCATGGTTACTGTGGTGGGAAAGTGGTGGCTGGGGGTCGTGTAAATGCAGTCACAGTCTTTGATCTCATCCGAGATGATCAGCCCTTTATGGTCCACCGGGAGGGTTCGGATGTTCATGGATTCCATGAGTGCAATGTTCATAACGTCCGGGTAACCCGGATCTTCCATTGCAAAAGTACTGCCTTCACGGAGCAGTGTTTTTATCGCGATGTACAGTGCCTGCTGGCCACCGATTGTGATCAGAACCTCATCCGGATGTGCAACTAATCCCCGTTTTGAAAGGACGCGCTGAACCAGTTGTTCCAGCAGAAGTGGATCATCGATGCGGGAAAAATCAGCCGCCCAGTTTTTAACTTCAATGACATTGACTGAATCACGGATACATTCCCGCCAGCTTGCGATGGGAAACAGCGTCGGATCGACCAGCCCGCAGATAAAAGGATAGTTGTAACGGACCAGGCAGTCACTGGGCTTGGATATGCGCGGCAGATTATAGGAACGGCTGAGAAAGAAGTTTTGGTAGTCGAAACTGTTTTCTTTGTTCGGGGATCAGGTCAGCGTATTTTTCTGACGGACTGTGTTCCTGATATATATCCTGATTGATAAAAATCCGGAACGGTCACGGCTGCAGATGAAACCGTCCTGCTTCAGCGCTTCATAGGCCAGTGCCAGCGTATTGATACTGACATTGAGTTCACCAGCCAGTTTGCGGATAGATGGCAGTGGCTGATGTAAAGGCAGCTGCCGGTTAATGATGGCGATCGCAATCTGACGGCGTATCTGTTTCTGCAAACTTTCATGTGAGTTGCGGTCAACCCTGAACATATTTTCGTACATAGCCCGCTCCGTAATTTCCTGCTTTTTATGCTAGCGGCTGACTGCTTAAAGACAACCGAATTACCTAACTGTACTCACAGTTAATCCGGTTTGTATCTACTTGATCCCCGAACCTCTTCATATAGTGGCTGCACAGCTGGTTACTTTTTTCTGTTTGCTGCACCCAGACAAAGAGATGCCACCAGACCTGTGTATTTAACATCGCTCCTGATACGTGAGTGATAAGAAGAGCTAACAATAAAAGAAGGTAACTCTATGATTCTGTTTGAAATTGTTCAGAACGTAGCCTGGATTACTCTGAACCGGCCGCAATGCCGTAACGCCATGAACAGTGAAATGCTGGGGCATCTGGAAGAGGCTGTTGCCCGCTGTGCCGAAGACTCAGACATTAAAGTTGTGGTCATCAGAGGCATGTCGCCGGCGTTCTGTGCCGGCAGTGATCTGAATGAGCTGGGTCAGCTGAATATGGATCAGATCTGTGCGCTGGAAGCCCGTAAAGCTGCTTTTACGCAGCATTGCGCTGCTTGAAAACCGGTTATTGCCAGTGTTGAAGGGGCTGCTGTTGGGGGCGGTGGTTTCCTTGCCGCGACCTGTGACGTGGTTATCGCCACAGAAACCTCCCGTTTCCAGTGTATGGAAGTGCCTAACGGCTGGATTACGCCATGGGGGTTGTTTTCACTGGATGCCCGTATGCCTGCCCAAACCGCTAAGAGAGTTGCTTGGGGTTACGAGCCAGTTTACGGGCCGGAAGCACTGGCGCTGGGGCTGGCGGATTATCTGGTGGCCGATGATTTACTGCATGCGAAAACAGAAGAGCTGGCCGGACAGCTGGCATCAATACCTGCAGTCAGTGTGCAGGCAACCAAGCGCTGGTATCAAAATGCCTGCCTTGGTGATGCGGCAGTTCAGGATGCCCACCTTAACAGTCTGTTTCGCGAGCATTGTATGAGCGAAGAATCCCAGGCGACCCTGCGTCGTTTCACTAAATAAGTGTTTGCACGAGATAAATCATGAACAAGTTTTATAGCTTACAGGATGCCGTTGCGGATATTCCTGATCAGGCCACTGTTGCCTCTACCGGTGTGATTGGCTGGATTACGCCGGATGCATTGTTAAAAGCCATCGGTGACCGTTTTGAAGCAACTCAGGCGCCCCGGAACCTGACGTTTTATTTCCCGTGCGGTACCGGAGATGCCATGTACATCGGCGGTATGGACCGGGTCGCGAAAAAGGGCTGATGAAGCGGCTGATTGCCGGTTCGTATATCAACCCGCGTCATCCGGAAACCGGGGAAAGACCCAAGGTCATGCAAATGATCCATAAGGATGAAATGGAAGCCTATACCTGGCCGATTGCAACGTCGATGCAGTGGCTTCGGGAAGTGGCCCGCCGCAGCCCCGGTTATCTGACCAAAACCGGTCTGGGGACGTTTATTGATCCGGATGTGACCGGCGGCCGGTTTACACCTTCCGCTACCGACGACCTGGTTGAAAAGGTGTCGTTTAAAGGCGAGGACTATCTGTTCTATCCGACCTGGGATCTGAACTACGGCATTATCCGCGCCACCAGTGCAGACGCGAATGGCAACCTGTCCTTCGAGAATGAAGCGCTGGTGTCTTCCAATCTGGCCATTGCCATTGCCGTAAAAGCCAGCGGCGGAACCGTGATCGCGCAGGTGGAGCGGGAGGTGCCAAGAGGCTCCCGGAATATCCACGATGTACAGCTGCCGGGCAGTCTGGTTGACCGGATTGTCGTGGTCGAGGATCAGGCGTTTTGTACTGAACTGGAGCGGGACCCTAATTACCTGGGTGAACAGCGGATTCCTGTGTCTGATTTACCTAAGCCACCACCGGGTGCTGACAAGATCATTGCTGCCCGGGCTGCTGAAGCGGTGCGTAAACATGAGCTGACTATCTTTGGTTTCGGCGCCTCCGGTGACATTCCTCTGGTGATGGCTGAACAGGGGTTGTTAGCCGGTGATCAGGTCTATGACTACGAATTTACCACCGAGCACGGTTCCTATGGCGGTGTGGTCATGAGTGGCTGGCAGTTCTCCGCAAATATTAATCCTGAAGCGGTGATAGACGGCATAACCCAGTTCGATGTGATCGAAGGCGGCCTGTGTAAGCTGGCGGCACTGGCGTTCGCTGAATTTGATGAAGGCGGCACGGTGAATGTCAGTAAGTTTGGTACGGCTAATCCGGGATCAGGCGGCTTCGTCAATATCGCGCATAACGCAGAGCGGCTGGTATTCACCGGTACGTTTACGACCGGCGGCCTGCGTACCTCTGTGGCCAACGGCAAGTTGTGCATTGAGCAGGAAGGCAAAGTTAAGAAGTTTGTTAAACAGGCACAACACATCACCTATCAGGTTAAGGAGGGGATTAAGGAAAGAAACCAGCAGGTCTTCCTGGTGACAGAACGGGCGGTTTTCGAGGTGGACGAACAGGGACTGGCACTGATCGAAATTGCGCCGGGTATCGAGCTTGAAAAGGACATTTTGCAGCAGATGGAATTCAGGCCTTACAGAATTGCTGAGCCTTTACCGCTCATGGATGCCAGCCTGTTCCGGGAAGATTACGTCGAATAATTTTATTTCCAACAACACAACCAATAAAAATAACTAAGGAGACAGTTATGTCTATCTCTCATATTTGGCAGGGCATGAACAAGCTTGGCCGGACCTCCGTAGCCGTTGGTGCGCTTACCCTGGGTAGCCTGTTTGCCGGCGTTTCTTCTGAAGCGGTGGCGGGTAAATTTACCCTGGCACATCCGGGGAATCAGGATCACATCTACAGTCAGATGTCGGAACGCTTTCTGGATAGCCTGATGCAGCCGGCGCCGAGCACCTGAAAGTAAATTACCAGCCCGGCGGTACGTTGGGTGACTGGACGTCAATCTTCGAACAAACCATGCAGGGCGCGATTCCTATGTCCCTGACCTGGGGTGCCTCTGAATTTGATGGCCGTCTGGATGTCCTGTATCTGGCTTACGTGGTTGATAACTGGGCCAAAGCCACCGACGTTTACGGTCCGGGCGGGCAGATGCTGGATGTGTATAACGAAATCCTGGCGGATCTGGGGCTGGTGGCCATCGGCACGATTCCGACTGATTTTGGCAGCATTGCGATTCGTAAAGGGGTGAACAAGTTACCGCTGAATTATCCTGAAGATGCCGCCGGGATCAAAATCCGGGTACCGGGGTTACCGGTAGCCGTAGAGCGTTTTAACGCGCTGGGTTTCAGCCCTGTGCCAATGCCTTTATCGGAAGTGCATACCGCGTTACAGCTGGGCACAGTGGATGCAAGGACCTTTGCGCCACCGGTAGAGGTGTGGCAGATGCGTGATGTTCTGGAATCTTACATTCTGACCCGTGATTACTTTGAGCATGGCTTCTGGCTGGTGAACAAAGACTGGTGGGATGGCCTGAGCCAGGAAGATCAGACCCTGATCAACACCGCTGCCAACGATGCTATCAGCTGGGCCTGGCAGGATGCCGAGAAACTGGGCGAAGAGTTTTTGCAGAAGATCAAAGGCGCCGGTATCAACGTTGTTGAGCTGAGCCCTGAACAACTGGCAAACACTAAGCGGCTGGTATACGAAAACGAGTGGCCGTTCATGGAAGAAAAGCTGGGTAAGAAAATCATGGCTGATTTACGGGCGATTTCCGGACAGTAAGTTGCACCTGTGATGCTAAGGAGGCTGCCTGCAGCCTCCGTTATTACAACTATAAAAATCCGGAAGCCCTATGAATAAGCACACGCAATTATCGGCGCAAAGCCAGTCGGAACATACCTTCAGTTTTGATCCGGAAGTCAGCGAAACCTCTGTAACAGCACATGCGGAAATCGCCTCTACCGGACATCCTCTGTTACTGGCGCTGGAAAAAGTTAAGCCGGACGCTGGAAGTCATCGCCTTTACCGCGATGGCTGTTCTGGCGGTCTCAATGTTTACGCAGGTGATACTGCGCTACGTCTTTAATAACCCGTTTTTAGGTATAGAAGAAACCTCGATCCTGCTTGGCGTCTGGATCTATTTTGTCGGTATGGCGCTGTCTGTACGCCGCAGGGAAAGTATTCACGGCGGTATTCTTACTCTGGTAACCCGTAACGCAACGGTGATCCGGGCGGTCCGGCTGACCGGTTCAGTGATCTGTCTGGCGGCTGTTTTTATCTTTGGCTGGATGGCTATTGAATATGTTCTGTTCGCTTTCAAAGTCGGCAAGCTGAGTCTCTATCTGGGCTGGCCCAAGTCTATCTGGTCGCTGAGTATGGCAACCGGTTTCTGCGCAGCATTTATCTATTTTATGTTTCAGGTACACGCTGAATATCTGGACCTGAAAAATAATAACAAGGTTTAATCTTATGGTGTTTTTCTCATTTCGATGCTGGCCATCGTCGGCATGCTGTTGTCTGAAATACCGGTGGCGTTTGCATTTGGTCTGGGGGCGTTGCTCTTTGCCGTGCTGACTGAAAGCAACATCAGCTTTCTTATGCCTCATGGTTTTCAGACTTCCAGTGGTTTTGCTCTATTGGCGTTACCCCTGTTCATCATGGCCGGCACTCTGATGGGTAAAGGCGGTATTACCGAACGCTTACTGAATTTTATTAATGCCTTTGTCGGCCGTACCAAGGGGGCTTAGGTGCCGTAACGGTGCTGGCCTGTGCAATGTTCGGGGCGATTTCAGGCAGTGCGACTGCAGCGATTGCGGCGATTGGCCAGATCATGGTGCCGCGGATGGTCAAGGAAGGCTATCCGGAAGGGCATGCGACTGCACTGGTGGCTTGCTCATCGGTGCTGGCGATTATGATTCCGCCAAGTATCCCGATGATTGTCTTTGCCATTGCCGGCGGCATTTCGGTGGGAGCGGCGTTTTTGTCGACCCTGATTCCCGGCTTGATGCTGACGACCATCTACTGTTTGCTGAACTTTGTGTTCCTGCGCAATAACGACACCATTGTGATTGCGCCCAAACAGCCTTTTACTGAGACTGCCCGGGAAATTGCGACAACCGGTTCCCAGGCATTCTTCTCTCTGCTGATGCCGCTGATCATTTTGGGCGGGATTTACAGTGGCGTATTTACGCCCACTGAAGCGGCAGCGGTCGCGGTGATTTATTCAGCGGTGGTGGCAATGTTTATCTACCGGGGAATGACGCTGGCAGGTCTGTACCAGGCGATTGTCAGCTCAGCGGTGATTACCGGTTCTATCATGGCGGTGCTGTTCTTCCTGTTCATCATGAGCCGCACTATGGTACTCGAACAGATTCCGAATCAGCTGGCGGATCTGCTGATATCCATTTCGGACAACAAAATTATTATCCTGCTGATGATCAACGTGCTGTTGCTCCTGATCGGCATGATCGTTGATGACGTTTCCGGCGGTATTCTGGCAGCAGTTATCTTCCTGCCGGTGATTAAGGCGATCGGTGTGGATCCGGTGCATTTCGCTGCCATTGTCGGTACCAATCTGGGTCTTGGTAATATTTCTCCACCCTGTGCACCGTTGCTCTATATGGCGGGGGCGATTAATAAGCTTTCGTTAGATAAGTACCTGAAACCCACTTTAAAGTTTTTGGTATTTGGTCATTTACCCATGGTGTTTATTGTCACCTACATTCCTGAAATCTCACTGTTCCTGCCTGAACTGGTACTTGAAAGTTCTGATTTCGGATGCTGGCGGTCAGCTTACTTAGCGTGATGAAAGCTGGGTAAGCTGCCTTGTCAGCCTGTATCTGATATCTGTTCGGCCGTCATGCTGAGCTGGATATGAAATAACGGGAAACCGGGAGTACAGCGATGAAATGCAACCTTTGTGGTGCTTACACCAGTATTAATTATTCCGACAGCGATTGTGTTAAATGTTTGTTCTGTATGGATACAGAGGGATCTAAGCCTGTTTCAGAAACGTTCCGGGAGTCTCTGGAAGAGGGGACTTCTGACCTTGAAAATGAGCTCGTACCTTTAGCAGCACCGGAAGCGACTACCGGGAAAAAGGGCTAAAACTGCTGTTGACTGACCCGTATGGGACACTCATAAAAATATATCCACCTCTTAGCGGTTTTCCGTTATACTCCGCCGCCGTTTTTTAATTGGCCTCCTGTAGCATTCTGCTGCTTGACCTGACTAAAGGTTCAGGGCTGAACATAGCGGGTTTCGGTGATTCAACCGGTCATATCAAAAGAGGTGAGTGATGGCGATTGGCTTTGATTTCGGAACATCCAACTGTTCTGTGGCACATGTAGTGAATAAAGGCGCGACCGGTGCCCAGGTTGAAACCATACCCCTGACAGATAACGGGCCACTAATGTTATCTGCTATGTGTGCACCAACCCGTGAGTCGGTGCCGGAATATCTGTTCAGTTGTCTGGATATCAAGCCCCTGAGCAGTGTCGGGAAGATCTGCTGCGCCGGGCGATTGCTGAAAACCGGGCCGAAGGGCTTAAGGTAAAAGCAGAAGATGTGTTTTTTGGTCAGCAGGCCCGGGACCTGTACCTGGAAGATCCGGATTTTGTCTATTACGTAAAGTCTCCTAAGTCGTTCCTCGGTACTCTGCAACTTCGAGAAGCGCAGTTGGTCATGTTCGAAGACATCGTCTGCGCCATGATGGCCAATGTTAAACGCCGGGCAGAAGCACATCTGCAGCAGGAAGTAGCGGAAACCGTGATTGGCCGGCCGGTTAACTTCAACAACCGTGGCGGTGAACAGTCAAATATTCAGGCAGAAGGGATCTTGCGTCGGGCAGCGACCCGGGCGGGCTTTAAGCATATTGAGTTTCAGTTTGAGCCGGTGGCCGCCGGGCTGGATTTTGAATCCGGCCTGACAGAAGAACAGAACGTGCTGGTGGTGGATATCGGTGGTGGTACCTCAGACTGCTCAATGATCCGTATGGGGCCGCAATGGCTGCAGAAAAAGGACCGCTCTGAAACCCTGCTGGGCCATGCGGGCCGTTCTGTGGGCGGGAACAATCTGGATATTGCCATTGCCTTCCAGCGGTTTATGCCGGAGTTCGGTAAAGATGGTCAGACGGTTTCTGGCACAACATTGCCTTCTATGGCGTTCTGGAATCCGGTGGCCACCAATGACGTGAATGCCCAGCGCAGCTTTTATTCCTATGAGAATCTTGATGCACTTAAACAGCTCAAAATTGAAGCCCGTCATCCGGAAAAAATTGCCCGTCTGATTCAGGTGTATCAGAAGTCGCTGGGGCACCTTGTCGTGGGGAGGCTGAAAAAGCCAAGATTGCCCTGTCGGATGCGCAACAGTGTACCGCCAGCATTAACCTGCTGAATGAAGTGCTCGAGGTGCCGGTATTGCTTGAGCAGATGGAGCAGGCCATCACTGAGCCCATGCGACAGGTGAACGGCCTGATTAAAGATATTCTCGCGCAGAGTGAGGTAAAACCGGATGTGGTGTACATCACCGGCGGTTCGTCTCGCTCTCCGGTGATCCGCAAAGCGGTTAAAAACCTGTTGCCTGATACACCGATCGTCAGTGGTAATTATATGGGCTCCGTCACCGAAGGGCTGGCCCGCTGGGCGGATCTTTGTTTCCGATAAACGATACGCTGTGTAACGTTTAATCGAAGTGTTCAAATTCCTGACTGAGCAGCCTTGACCTGTCTATTGGTTCATACCTGATGATGGCGTATTCGTTTACGTAAGAGGTGTGAAATGATGAGTTCAATGTTGGCCAGAGGTAACAGGTTTAAGACGCTGTTGCAGGGGAGCATCCCTGCGCCTCTGCAGGGCATTCTTCTGGCGCTGGTATCGACAGCGTTGTTTGTCTGGGTGGGCGTGATCGTCCGGATTCTGAGTGATAGCGTTGATCTCTTCCAGATATTGCTGGTTCGGCAGGTCGTTTTTCTAATTGTACTGATCCCGGCGATTGCCGTGTCTTTGGATGTATTGCTGAAGCCCCGGCGGATGCACTTACATCTGTTACGTATCAGTGGGGCGTTCGCGGCACTGTACCTCGGTTTTTAACTGTCAGCAATATTCCACTCGCTGATGCAACGGCACTGGGGTTTACACAGGTTCTTTTTGTTGCGTTGATTTCCCGGCTGGCGTTATCTGAAACAGTGGGTATAAACCGTCAGATCACCGTTATTGTCGGGTTCATAGGTGTGATGTTGGTGGTACAGCCCAGTTTTTCCGATACCTCCTGGATATTTAGCCTGACGGGATTAGGCGGTGCTCTGGGGCTGCGGTCGCGGTGGTGTGTGTCAGGTGTATGTCACAGACCGAATCACGGATTGTGTTACTGACCTATCAGGCGGTATTCGTGGGGTTACTGGCACTGGTGCCGAGTATTTACAACTGGCAGTGGCCGACATTATATGAATGGGGATTGCTGGCCGGGGTCGGGGTTATATCTTCTGTCGCACAATGGATCGGTGTAACCGCCTATAAGCTTGGCGAGGCAAATGTGATTGCTAATGTTGAGTATGCCAAGATCATTTACTCACTGATATTTGGCTATTGGCTGTTTGCAGAAGTACCTGACTTTATGGCGATTATTGGTGTTGTAGTCATTGTTTTCAGTGCCTGTCTGCCGTTTGTGTTTAAAGCTGGACGTCAGCGTGTTTAGGTCGTTTTTATCCCGGAGAATGCACCGGGTCATTTCTGTGTGGCGCCCGTGAAGTGCTGCCGCTGGCATTAGGAGCGGCGGTTTATGGGCTGGCCTTTGGTTTGTTAGCAACGCAGGCCCGCATGACTGAGCTTGAAGCAGGCCTGATGGGCGGTTTTGTGTTTGCCGGTTCTGCGCAAATTATCGCGCTGGAACGTTTGATTGCCGGTGCCGGAGCAGCAGTGGCTGTTATTGCCGGTATCGCGCTGAATCTCAGGTTGTTGCTGATTACAGCGTCGCTCCGGGATGTATTCGCTGGCCGGCCGTGGTGGCAGGTGGCGTTAGGGGTGCATCTTACGGTGGATGAGAACTGGGCACTTATTTTATCCGCCAGAGCAAAGGGGCAGAATGCCGGTTACAGTTATCTGATCGGGGCGGGAATAACGGTATTGCTCGCCTGGTGTTGGGCTTCCGTTGCAGGGGTATTTTTGCCACAGCATTGCCTGAGCCGACTGCTATAGGAATGGATTTTGCGTTTGTTGCTGCGTTTATCGCAATTTGCCGTTCTCTGTGGCGGGGTAAGCAGGATATAGCCCCTGGTTTGTCGCCTTTATTGTGGTGTTTTGCAGCATTCGTCTGGTGGAAGTTGATCCGTCCTGGGCACTGATTCTGGGCGGGTTATCTGGAGCGTGTATGGCGGGCGTGTGTAATGATGAGTGATATTGGCTGGGTGACTCTGGGGCTGGCCTGTGCAACGTTCGGTATCCGGATAAGCGGTATTTTATTGGGGCGACGTATTCCACAAACCGGTTTTTGGGCCAGGGCGCTGCAGGGGTTACCCGGAAGCCTGATTGTCGCGCTGGTAACGATGTCCTTAATGAGCGGCAGCATTGAAGAATGGCTGGCATCAGGGGTTGCCTTACTGGTGGCGATCAGAACCCGCAGTCTGCCGCTGGTTATGCTCTGTGGCATCGTCACAATATGTGTGCTGAGAGCGATCTAATCAGATTATCTGTAAAGTATGTCATTCCGGCTTGACCTGTCTATAGCTTCATCCCTGAGCATTGGTTTTCTTTCTGAAGTAATTAAAAACCGGAGTAATCAATGAATACAGTTTTGTCAGATAAAAAGTGGCTGAAATGCAGCAGGCAGGGCCACAGTATCTGCGTCGGGTTATTACCCATCGTCAGACGTTTCAGACAACACCTGAAAAGCTATTTCCCTTGCTGTGCCCGACGACTGAATTTGACTGGATGGATGGTTGGCACTGTGAGCTGATTTATTCTAAGTCTCTGTACCATGAATATAATGCAATTTTTAAAACCAGCTATTTTAATCTGGATGAAACCTGGGTCGTTTCTCATTTTGAACCCTGCCGGGTCATTGAGTTCGTGCGGGTATCTGAACACGTTTCAATTAAGGTCGATGCACGTATTTGCGATAATCTGGATGGTACCTGTACCGGTAGCTGGATTGTCAATGCGACTGCATTAACGGCTCAGGGAATGATGCGCTGGCGCAGATGAATCCTGAAAATGAACCGATTGGTATCCTGATTGATGCGCTGGATCATTACATTAATCACGATGAAATCAAGCCGTTACCGGATGGCATTTTCAATAAGAAAGGCTAAGGAACAGGCACCATAGTATTGTTCTCACTATGGTGCTTGCGTACCTGTTAAGTGCTCTGCATGCTCATACCGGCAATCTGATGCCAGTAACCGTTACATTCCAGATCCTTTGTCAGCGGGGTATAAACCGGATTTGTCAGCTGTTCGCGGAAGGCTTCCAGCTGTTGCAGTGTGTCTGTGGATTCCGGGCTGAGCCGCATGACATCAACCCCGAGCTTTTCCATAGCGCCCACTTCATTGATCAGGTTATAGCAGTAACCGGACATGGTCTGGATACCGTTCAGACGGAAGACTTTTTCCGCTTCTCTTGATTTCATCATTAACCCGTTAGGGTGGTTGATGCAGCAGTAACGGCAGTCATCCTTGGGCCGGTTTTCCGCCCGGGCAGTGAAGCAGCGGGCTGAATAGGCCAGCGGCATGTGGCCATAGCTGAAAACCTCTGTTTCGAACTGATCACGGATGCCGGCTTCCTTCGCTTCCTGTAACAGCCGGCCAAGCCAGTCACCGGATAATTCCACCGGCATTACCCAGCGGCGCATGCCCTGATTTAGCAGTACCTTCAGGGTGGCCAGGTTGTAACAGTTGATGGCCGGGCCCACCACAAAGGGCAGCTTCTTCTGCCTGGCCAGTTCAACGGCAGACAGGTCATTGGCTTCGATCATAATGTCATGATTGTCTACCAGCTTTCGCAGGGTGTTCAGTTCGGTGGGGATTCCAGTAAAGCCATGGTTGAGAGCACCACTTTTTGCCACATTCGCTGACTTCCCGTGCGAGGTTAATCCAGTCGTCGGCCTTTAATTCCCGGCGTTTTGAACAGACGGTTTCACCCAGATAAATGATGTCGGCGCTGCTGCTGACTGCCTGTTCATAGAAGTGGCGGATATCGTCTTTGGTCCAGAAGAACAGCACCGGGCCTAATGAAAACTGCATAAAATTCTCTCCTATTGCCAGCTGCGGTGGTATGCGCCCAGGGTGGTCTGGCTGCCTTCAGACAGGTTTGCCAGGGTTTTATGCCACTGTTCGGTGACGCTGAAGTTGTCAGGGTTTTGCTGATAACTGTCGATGGCCTGACGCCAGGTGCGGGTGATCTGCTCCACGTAGGCGGGGCTGCGCTGACGGCCTTCAATCTTGAATGACACGATGCCGGCGGCCGCCAGTTTTGGCAGTAATTCCAGTGTGTTCAGGCTGGTGGGTTCTTCCAGTGCATGGTAGGTGTTGCCTTCTACTTCAAAGCGGCCTTTACACAGGGTGGGGTATCCGGCGGATTCGTCCGGGGCGTACACATCAATCAGTACTTCGTTAAGGCGGGCTTCGGTGCCCTGATCCGTTTCCTGCCAGCGGACATATTTTGCCGGGGAGCAGGCACCGGCGGTATTTGGGGATTCACCGGTCATATAAGAAGAAAGATAACAGCGGCCTTCGGCCATGATACACAGGCTGCCAAAGGCAAAGACTTCCAGCGCCACCGGGCTGTTTTTAGCCAGTTGCATAACCTGCTGAATCGACAATACCCGGGGCAGGACGACGCGGTCGACGGCAAAGTTGTTATGGTAATAGTTGATGGCTTCCAGATTGGTGCATGAGGCCTGTACGGATAAATGGCGCTCAACATGCGGATAGGTATTAGCGGCGTACTCCAGCACGCCGATGTCAGAAATGATCAGCGCATCGCAGCCGATATCCACGGCCTGATCCACCGCATGCTGCCAGCGTGACCAACTGTTTGGCTGGGCAAAGGTATTGATTGCGACGTGGAGTTTTTACCGTGCTGGTGGACGTAGTCAGAGGCTTTTATCAGTTTCTTGTCGTTAAAGTTTAAACCGGCGAAATGACGGGCGTTGGTGTCATCTTTCAGGCCGATATAAACCGCATCAGCGCCATTATCGATGGCGGACTTCAGTGCGGGCAGGTTACCCGCAGGACAAAGTAATTCCATGCTGTTACCTGAGTCAGAGAATGAGTAAGTGGGGGAACGGGGGCACATCTTAAGCAGGGTTTGGCGGTTACTCCTTGATAAATGACAAGTTACGGATACCCGTGAGGGGCAAAAGCCGGTTGATGCATATCAAGTGTGCTTGCAGAGCAGTGGGTATAATGGATTTTTTGCCAGAGGATTGATGATGCTTCTAACCCTGCAACAGCATCTGTCTGCGGCCGGTGCCGGCTTGCCTAACCCTGTGTCATGGCTGCGCCCCGGGCATTTTAAACCGGCTTTAAAAGTCGTTCCGTTTGCCGTCATTAAAACCGGCCTGCAGGCCACGCTGGAACGGTTATTTGCCGAAGCACTGGAGGACGGTGATTTTGAGTGCCTGACGGATCAGTGGCTGCGCATTGATATTACCGATCTGGGACTGAGCTGGTTGATTACCTATCGTGATGGTCGTTTAGTGGTGGCGGATGCCCTGCGTGAAAGCACGGTGGCAAAGGTGACGTTCCGGGCCAGCAGTGAAGATCTGTTACTGATTGCTGCCCGTTATGAAGATCCGGACAGTCTGTTCTTTCAGCGCCGGCTGATTATAGAAGGGGATACGGAACTGGGGCTGGAAATTAAGAACATTATCGACAGCGCTGATCTGGATTGTCTGCCGGGGCCTGTTAGCCGGATGGTGAACTTTGCGGCCGGGCAAATCAGTCCGCAGGCTTAGTCTGCGGTTATTATTCAAATTCCGGAGCCGTTACACAGGCATTTGCTGATACCTGTGTAACGGTTGCTTTATCACCGTCAGCTGATAAATCGTCCGTGGTTAAACTTTTACCGTTTAACCACCGTGGAAGATTGAGAAAATCATCCGTTCCACATGAGCCGGCAGGTGGTCGTAGTTTTTGAAGTCTTTGTACTTATCCAGTTTTACCTGTTCCGGCAAAGTAGACATCAGCGCTATAACTGCCGGGTAGCCTTCCGCCATTGCCTTGCTCAGTGCCGGTTCGACCGCCGCATACAGGTCGTTATAAAAATCGGCTGCCAGTTGCAGCTGCTCCGGGTCCAGTTCTGCCGAATGGGTGGTGATGGCATATTCAGGCTTGAACTCAGTAAGGGCATTCAGCAGTTTACGGCTGCCCAGATAGTTTGAGTCTGCTAACCAGCGCTGGTCGGTTAACTGGTTGGTTTCGTACAGGTCAGCCGTAAAAACAACTTTCTCTGCAGGCAGGTGCAGTGCCAGCATGCCAACGCCATCCGCAGCCCCGTAGTGCAACAGGTCTACTTGAGTTTTACCTATCTTTAAGGTGGTGTTGTCCTGCACGTACTGATCGACGCTGGCCGGTGCCTGGCCTGTTGTATCAATTCTGAATACCGGGCGGGTCGCCTGATGGGCATAGATCGTTGCGTCTTGGAATACTTCGGTACCGCCAACATGATCGTAGTGTTCATGGCTGAGTACTACCTGAGTGACGGGCAGGTCGGTCAGCTTAGCGATTTCAGCCTGTAATGCTTCTGCCCGGGCCGGGTTGGCCGGGTCTGTGATGAGTACACCTTTGTCACCAACCACTACCAGCGAATGGTAGTAATCCAGGAAGACTGCGTACACGTTTTCAGAGATCTGAGTGACTTTAGCGTTACTGGCCGCCATGGTGAGCGGGCTGAGTAACAGGGTGAGCAGTACAAAGACCGCTGTGCTGATTTTTTCATGGGAACGCCTTTCTGATTGATTTGTGAATAACTACATGCAAGTGCATCTATATTAATCTACATGCAGTTGCATCTATAATCAATGTATATGCACCTGCATGTTTTTAATTTATAATCCGGCCATGAGTGAAAAGATTGAAGAATATGTTGTAGATGCCTGGATAGCCTTGCTCAGAGCAAAGGATTCCTCGCTTGCCTACGTGGAAAAATCCCTGAAAGACAACGGCTTGCCGCCTTTTGCCTGGTATGACGTGCTGTGGGAACTGGATAAAGCCGGTGAAGCAGGATTAAGGCCTTTCGAGATTGAGCAGCAAAAGCTGCTGTCTCAGTACAGCCTGTCCCGTTTGCTGGGCAGGCTGGAAAAAGCAGGCTATCTGGTGAAAACCCAGTGCGAGACGGACGGTCGTGGTCATCTGGTGACCATTACCCCGCAGGGACGGGAAATTCGGGAAAAGATGTGGGCGGTGTATTCCCGGGAATACAGACGACAATCGGTGACAGGCTGGATGAAAAGCAGTGTCGTCAGTTACGGCAAATACTGGGGCCACTGATGCATGAAATTACCGACAGTTAAGCCGGGCAGCGATACGGATATTTTCCGGGACTGATCAGTGCTTGTCCTTAGCAAGATGTTCCGGGCAGTCCAGACGTAAGTCCTGTGGTGGCAGGGGAACCTGCATCAGTTTGCAGAAACTCTCTTTATCTCCTTCAGCCGGCTGATAATACTGACAGCTGTAGCACATCCGTACCGGAATATCAGACGGGTTCAGCGCTTTGAACAGGGTCAGAATACCCTGCCAGATGATCAGGCAGTCTGCTTCCGAGAGCTTATCCAGTGCCAGGTCGAAGGTTTGTGTCAGGGGATGAAACGCCTGTAGCTGTTGCTTCCCTTCAGCGGTCAGGCATACCGAAAATTTACGGGCATCCAGAGAGTCCTGTATTTTTCAGCCAACCCTTTGCTATCAGGGTTTTAATGGCATCGCTGACGGTGGCCCGGGTCAGGGCAAATTCTTCTGCAATCGCTGAGGGAGAACTTGGCCGGGGGTGAAAACCAATAAACAGAATGATCTGCACCTGCAGCGGGGTCAGATGATGCTTCTTAGCCTGATCCTGTAAGCCAAAGCGAAATAATGTTGCAAGCCGCTCAATTCCCACGATGATCTTCGTGTGAATATTTTGCTGCGAGCTGTCAAAGCCATTATTCATAAGGCACTCATGTTTCGGGCGTTGTACTGATTTTCGGCGGCCAGTGTGTCATAAGTTCTCCGGATGCTCAAACGGACATACCTTGAAATCCTACTCTTCAGCAACCAGCGCCATGATCTCAGAACCCAGCTGCAAATCAGGAATATGGCCAAGATGTTGCCGGGTAATCAGCCCCTGTTTACTGATCAGTATTGTCGTCGGGGTTCCCTGTAAATTATAGGTCTGCATGGTTTTCGGTATCGGTGAGTTTTCACCGGGCCGGTCAAGGCCGACGGGGAAACGGATCCGGTTTTCATACAGAAAGGCTTCCAGCGTCGCCTTTGTGACCGCACTGTGGTGTTCAAACAGAGTATGCAGGCCCAGCACCACTAAATCCTGTTCTGCAAACAGTGCCCGGACCCGTTTTGCCTGGGGTAACCCCAGCTCAACGCAGGCGGGGCAGAGCATCTGAAAGGCGCAGATCATCACTGCACGCCCCTGCAGTGCAGAAAGGCTGATACCGTGCTGGCTGTTAAGCCATTCGCTGACCTCTAACGGTGGTGCAGGCATTAACGGGGTCATTTGGGGCCTCCGTAAGGATTAGGGCAACCTTCCATTTGCAGGATGAAATGGCCGTGTTCGGCAATTTCTGCAGCAATTCGCGGGTTGGTAATTTCGGAATGACAGAAGTTACACAGTTGCTGGTTAAGATTGCTGTGTTTTTCTTCCAGTGTAGCTAAAAATGCATTGGCAAAATTAACAGCGGTTGCCTTGTTTTCGCCACTTGGAATAAACACATCAAAGTGAACCATTTTGCCTGTGGAAAGGGTGGCGTAAGTATCATAAACATCGATTTTCATAATGACCTCATGGGGCTGGCAGAACATATCCGCCCCGGGCGGATATGTTCCGGTGTCAGAGTAACAGTGTGTTTTACTGGACAGTGCCGGGTAAGCTCAGGTCACCTGACGCGATATCCCAGACATTGGAGATACAGGCCAGCGGTGCGTGAACGTTCTCGTTAATTTTCAGCACCGAAGTGACTGCATCAAACTTAAAGTCCTTCGACAGGCCAACCTCTTTAAGCGGCACCCGGATCAGCGCTTCACCGTTATGCAGCGCCCAGTCGTAGCCCGGACTATCGATATAGATTGGCAGCTCCGGCCAGGTTGCCGGCATTTTCGGTGAGGTTCCTTCCGGAATATCCCGGATCTTCAGCCCGCCCTGGCCACAGCTGTCGTCCTGTGTCAGAACGACCCAGTGGCTGTGCCATTTGTCGCCGTCATTATTTTTGTCACCATCATTGTCTTCGTCATAAAGTGGGGTATCGTCAAAGTCCGGATGGATGGTTAATGCCAGTGCTAGGATGCCTTTATCCGCTTCAAAACCAACGGTGCTGCTGTCCAGTGTGGTTGGCCATACGTAGGTGTAGATTTCTGAACCACCGAGCTGGCCAACTTTTTCGGTACTGATTCGCCAGCGGTACCGCGGGCTTCCTGATGAAAGATCAGATGTGAACCGTCGGTAACAACACGGGCTTTCAGAATGTCAAAACTGGGGTCAATCTCATTACTGGCCGGTGAATCAATGTGGGTTCCGCCGGCCAGTGTCAGGTTGAAGCGGCCAGTGTCAGTGCACAGGCGGCTGCCAGTAATGTGTTCGTTCCGTTTTTGCATTCATTGTTATAAACCTTTAATTCAATGCTTACTTAATGTTGTGGGTCTGTCTGAACTCAGGTGGTCAGCCGTTTTTAACGTCTTCATGCTGGCGCCAAAGTTGATGTGTAAAACCTCACCGTCGATAACCAGAGCAGGCACTGATTTAACGCCGTGAGCTTCAGCTTCCGGGATGCGGTTAGCCTGACCTTTACCAAAGTGAACGATTTCAAGATTCACCTTATTATGGTCGATGACGTCCAGAATCCGGGATTCAGCAGACACGCATACCGGGCAGCCGGCGTGATAGAAAATGGCATTACTCATAACGTACTCTCCGTGTGATTGATTTGTTTTTAGTAAGGAGTCCTAACTATTGTTTCGATAGTAATTCATGAATCAGTATCTGGCTGTTTTATCTTTCTATCGGCGTTGTAGTTTTTAGCTATAACTAGTTAGTAGTCCTTATTTGTTTGCAAGCGGTTACGCATCAGAAAGCCACGTGGATGGGACGTAAAAGAGAACAGAGAAAGAAGACCGGAGAGAGAAGAGCAGCCAGAGAAAATGGAGAAGAAGAAAACGGAACGGAGCAGAGAAGGAGCTAGCGCAAAATTATGGGAGGGCTATTACCCGGATCCGGTTGCTGCGGGGAACCGATACCGGTAACGGAAACGCCGGGGATGGCGTTTCCGCTGATGCCGGATTACTGGCGGATGCCTTCCAGTTCCAGGCGCAGGGCGATATCGTCGCCGATCATTGGTGCGCCGTATTTCATGCCGAAATCGCTGCGCTTGATCGTGCCGGTGGCGGTAAATCCTGCTACCTGCTTTTTATTGAACGGGTGCGGACCAACCTTGTTGACGGTCAGGTCCAACGTAACCGGCTGTGTTACGCCGAGTAATGTCAGTTCACCTTTCAGTTGAGCGGTGTTTGCGTCCAGCTTGGTGACGGAAGTGCTGTTAAAAGTCATTTCCGGAATTCAAGGGTGTTGAAAAGTCCGGTGAACGCAGGTGATCATCGCGTTTTTCATGGAAGGTGTTAATCGAGGCGGTCTGTACTGTCACTGATACAGTGGAGTTCTCGATGTTGTCTTCATCAAACATCAGGGTGCCGGCAACGTCGCCGAAACGGCCGATCATAGTGCTCAGGCCAAGGTGGTTGACGTCGAACAGAACATTAGTGTGTGACATATCAATGTCATAGCCGACCGGGGCTGCCTGGCTGAGTGGGGCAGTGATCATGGCAGCGGTAAGAGCAGATGCTGTTAATAGCGATTTCAGGTACATGTCTGGATTCTCCGGGAGAGGTTACAGGGATGAAAAAGGTATTTCAGTACGCCATACCGGCAGGCTCTGCCAATAGGACGGCGCTGCCGATTGCCAGTGGCAGCAGGGCAGCGGCAAGAATGCTCAGGCACACAGGCCGTGCGGCCGGGCTGTTATAGGATCTGATAAAGGTGATTTTTGCTGGATACTGTCAGTAAACAGTAACGGCAGTAACAGCAGCAGGGCGATGCCGCTGGCCTTGGTAAAAACAGGGCCTGCGCCAGCAGGGCTGTTAGTACGGTAATGATGACCAGCTGTGCCGTGGCACCGAATGTAAAACGTTGTTTTGGCCAGTTAAGCAGCAGAAATCCGCCGATAGCAGCACTCAGTGCAAATGCGGTCTGACCGATCAGGGCAGAGGCACCGATAATGGTCACGGCCCCTAAACCGATGCTGACAAAGAGCAACTTAACAGCACCGTTGATGCCTGCATTGCTAGCGGCACACTGGCGCCGGGCAACGACTGCCGCGAGAATGATGGCGGCAAAGTAGCCCAGCCAGGGGCGTCAATGCTGCTGATCCGGCCACCGAACAGCCAGGCCAGTACGGTGACCGGCATAATCACCGACATGGTTTGCAACATTCTGCTGCGGGTGTTCAGTGTATCGATCAGTAATCCGGCAAAGCCGGCGATCATAATCAGATAGGGCAGTTTTTGTGAGGCAGACCGGGGCATGGCGGAAAATCCCTGAATCTGAATAATGCTGATCAGCAGGCTGGCAGCGATCGACACAGCGGCAATTTTCTTCCCGGCATCGCAGCTGAAGCCGATGGCGGCGGTCAGTGCAAGGCTTAGGAGCAGGGGCAGTAAAGAGCTTTGAATCAGCGGGTTATTCAGCAGTGTTTCCATAGTAAATCTCTTACGTGACAGGTCGGCTTAACAGTGAATGCGCCAGTTATTTCAGCGTTAAAATGTCACCAGAGTTTTTCAGTTCAGGCATATTTTGTCGCAAGTCTTATCAGACAGATCGACTGATACAATTTGATACATTTTTTTCATTGTTGTGTGCCCCGGAACCGATATCCTTGCAGCAGTGATAACCCCTGTGGACCCGCCCGGCTATGCAAAACACCTCTCATATTCTCGTCGTTGATGATCATCAGGACATCCGTGATCTGGTGGCACGTTATCTGACGGAGCATGGCTACCGGGTCACAACCGCCAAAGACGGCAAGTCGATGAAAGCCGTGCTTAACAGCAGTGCGGTGGACCTGGTGATTCTGGATGTCATGATGCCCGGAGAGGACGGTTTAAGCCTGTGCCGCCATTTACGTGAACAGGGCCAGTTACCGGTGATAATGCTGACCGCCATGACGGAACAGACAGACCGGGTCGTGGGGCTTGAAATGGGGGCAGACGATTACCTGACCAAACCTTTCTTCCCCGGGAGTTGCTGGCACGGATTAAAGCGGTATTACGCAGAACCGCTGCGTTGCCGCCACAGAAAGAAGCGCTGGCGTCGCAAACCCTGAAATTTGACCGCTGGTTATTGGATGTCAGCCGCCGGGAGTTACTGGATTCTGACGGCGTGGCGGTGCCCCTGAGTACCGCAGAATTTAAACTCTTGTCGACCTTTCTCGCCCATCCTCATCATGTGCTGAGCCGGGAGCAATTGCTGGATCTTACCCAGGGCCGGCAGGCGGATGTGTTTGACCGCAGTATCGATAATCAGGTCAGCCGGCTGCGCCGCAAGGTGGAACAGAATCCCTCCAAACCCAGCCTGATAAAAACCGTCTGGGGTGGCGGCTACACCCTGACGGCAGATGTATCGAAGTATGAGCAGTAAGTGATGATTGAATATCTCAGAAAGAGCCTGCCGGGCCGGGTAATCGGCCTGCTGATTTTAGGCTTTGGCCTGCTGAATGCAGCGACTGTGTACGTATTCTATGAGGAGCGGGGCCGGGCAGTCCGGTTAAGTCAGATGGAAGATCTGGTGGCACGCAGCGTATCGATGGGCCGGTTGCTGGATGAAACGCCGTCTGAATTACACGGGCAGATACTGGCAGCTATCTCCACAGAACGGCTGCAATTTACGCTGGATCACACCTCCAGAGTGAATCCGGATAATATGGCAGCGCCGGACCATCCGCTGTTTCAGCAGCTGCTGGCGTCCAGCCCGGTAAATGATGCGGATAACAGTTTGTCGATCAGCCCCCGTTATTACTGGTGCTACAGCTGGATTAAAAACCTTACTGTGCCGGATTTTACTTTTGGTGAAAATGAGGGGCGCCGGCCGATTGCTATTGTCTCTATTCAGCGGGAGCCGGGTAACTGGCTCAACGGGGTTCTGATGACGCCCAGCTCTTTCCCGGCTGGATTGCGGCAGTGTTGGTGGCGTTAGCGCTGTTTACCCTGTCGGTGGTGATGGTGGTGCTGATTGTACGGCGGGTCACCCGTCCGCTGGCGGAACTGATTGATGCCACCGATAAGATTGGCCGGGGTGAGCTGGATGCCTCCATTCCCTGCGGGGCCCTGAAGACGTTCGCCGCACAACCCGGGCGTTTAACCGCATGCGTGACCGGATAGAACGCTTTGTGCAAAACCGTACTCAGATGCTGGCCGCCGTTTCCCACGATTTACGTACCCCGATGACATCCTTACGGCTGCAGGCTGAGTTTGTGCCGGATCAGGCTGTTCGAGAAAAATTATCCATACGCTGGATGAAATGCAGGAAATGACGGAAGCCACCCTGGCATTTACCCGGGAAGATGCCACCCGGGAAGAAAGCCGGCTGGTGGATTTGTCGGCACTGATTGGCAGCCTCTGCGATGACCTGCAGGATATTGGCCTGAATATAGAGTGCAGTGTGACAGAGCGTTTACCCTATGTTTGCCGGCCGGTGGGGCTGAAACGGGCGGTGAATAATCTGCTGGAAAATGCCTGTTATTACGGTGGCGTGGCGAAAATCCATGTCCGGCAGGCGGCAGATGAAGTCATTATCAGTATTCGGGATAACGGCCCTGGCATTCCGGAGAAGGATTGGCAGCGGGTGTTTGATCCCTTTGTGCGCCTTGAGGATTCCCGTAACCGTAATACCGGTGGCATCGGGTTAGGGATGGCCATTGCCCGTTCCATTGTCCATGCCCACGGTGGCGATATATATCTGCAGAATTTAACCCCACAGGGTTTTGAGGTGCAGTTACGGTTACCTCTTCAATAAATCACAGGCTGTCAGATTGGGGATTAGAGTATAAAACAGGGTTGCTTTTGTGTGTTACAGCTGAAAAATCCACGCATATTCAATTTGTTAGCTTATTCGGGGCAGGTAACGGAACGTACTTGTCCGTGATTGTTTAATCAGGTTTCTTTCTTACACGTCAGAAACCACAGTTGTCGCCAGGAAAAGGTCCGTTCATGCATTATTTCCGCTGTTTTTCTGTTTTTCGTCTGTTATCTGTTATGGGCCTTCTTCTTTTGCTGGCCGGCTGTAACAGCCAGAATGAAAAGCCCCGTACCTACGACATCATGTCCTTATATTCAGAACAGGATATACAGGATGTGATTGAAATCTCTGCCTCAGAAATAGAACGCCAGTCTGGCCATGAGCTGGTACTGCCGGAGATTAATTTCGTGACCGTTACCGAGCTTACGGACATGTTCCTCAAAGATGACGGAGAGGAAACGGCTGATCAGGAGTTACTGCACTATGTCCGTTCTGTGGGGGCAATCTATGATGATGACCGTAAAGCCGTATTCATTGTTGCAGAGAACTTTAATATCACAGCAAGCAACGAACGGGGCGCCAGAGATGAAGCTTACTATCATTTGCTGGGGACCATGACCCATGAACTGGTACATGCGTTACAGGATCAGCTTTACGGGCTGAAATACAGCGAAGAAGACTACAGCACTCCGGATGCCAGAGCAGCGCTGCGCATGACCATTGAAGGTCATACTGAGCTGATCACTGCACTGGTATTACAGCAAATGGGTGTCATAGGTGAACTGGAAGATTATCACTCAGAAGCTGAGCATGATGTCGATCCCAGTGACCCTCAGGCGGTCTATGAAAACGACATGAGTGATATTTACCGCACCGGCTATGCCTTCTTCATGTATCAGCATGGAATTGGCGGCACTGCGCGCGCCTGGAAAATTCTCCGTAACCCGCCAGACCGGACAGAAGTTTTACGCAAACCTGAACTGTTTGAGTTTCAATAATTTAGAACGGTACAGCGTGAAGCTGTATTGACTGTCGATAAGGATATTTAACTGATGAAATTAACGTTTGCCAGAGCCGCTGTTGGCGCTTACCTGAGTATTGCATTATCCGGTTGTGTTGCGACCAAACCTGTCGTGGATTATACCCCTGAACAGCTTGAGGTATTAGAGATCGCGCTGGACGGTGAAGGTATGGTCAGGGCCGGGGTTTATACGGATAACATTAATGATCTGATCTGGACCTGCCAGCGGGAATTTCCGGTCCATCTGGATGTAGATGTTAAGGATATGAAGGCTAAGGTGAAGCTGCAGGTCAGCGGAAGATATGTCCGTTCAGAAGCCCGTATGAATCACCTGGGTGAAATCACCACGGTGGCTAATGTGACGTCCTATGAAGAAGACGGCACCAATGCATACAGTTTTAAAACTGAGGTACAGCTGCGTCAGCAACGGGCGCGGGTTACTGTGGGACGCGGAGGCTCTACACTGGCAGGGTGCCCAACAGGCTGGTTTGATCTGGCGAAGGCTGAGTGATGAAACTGGCCATCATAACTGGTGGTTCCCGTGGCCTGGGGCGGCACTTGTTCAGCAACTGGCTGATGATGGCTGGCACATTGCGGAGCTGTCCCGTTCCGGAAAGGGTGAATGGCATCACGACTGTGATCTGGCGGATACCGCTGCCGTCACGGCACTGGCTGCAGAGCTGTTACCGGCACTGGCGAAGCGTTCATGGGATGAAGTGCTGTTTGTAAATAATGCAGGGTATTTGCAGCCCATCAGTTCGGTGCAGCGCCTGACACCGGAACAGATCCGTAACAGCATTACGGTGAATCAGGTATCACCCATGATACTGATGGCGGGGTTTGTTACTGCATTCCGTCGTTTTAGTGGCCGCAAAACGTTGGTGAACCTGTCATCCGGGGCGGCACTGAAAGGCTATGCCGGCTGGTCCATGTACTGTGCTTCCAAAGCGGCGGCAGAAAACTTTATTCATGCAATGGTGGATGAGGAACAGCATCAGGCTGAGCGGTTCACTGCAGTGAATTATGATCCGGGGTGATGGATACCGCCATGCAGACCGAGATTCGTCAGGCCGATGAGGCGGATTTTCCTGCTATTCAGCGTTTTCATGATTACCATACCGACGGTGTGCTGCGGCCTGCCGAAGCGGTTGCCACGGATCTGCTGACTAAATACCGGCGGGGCTTCAGTAACGGCATTCGCTATTCCGTGGCGGACTGACTCTTTTTCTTTCCCACTGCTCCGAGAGGGTTCGGGGCAGTGCTTTCTAGTAAGCCCTTCATCCATAAGCTTTTCGAAAATTAATTTTTCTTAAGATTGCCTTAAGTATTCAAATTTAGTCTGGCATCAGATCGAATTTACAGGGCAATTCTGATGCAGAACCTTTCCAAATCTTATTACCAAACCCAGGCGGCTGAGCCTGCGGGGCAGATTAAAGTCTGGGATCCGCTGGTACGTATTTTCACTGGTCGCTGGTGGTTTTGTTTTTCACGGCGTATATCTCCGAAGATGATCTGCAAACCGTGCATTTCTATGCCGGCTACGGGGTCGCATTTTTGATTACCTTTCGTCTTTTATGGGGCTGATCGGCAGCCGCTATGCACGCTTCAGCAACTTTGTGACCTCTTACGCTGAGTTAAAAGCCTATCTGAAAAGCCTGTTGTCCCTGCGGGTAAAACACTATACCGGCCACAATCCTGCCGGTGGTTGGATGGTTGTACTGCTGTTAGTGACGCTGACTTTACTGAGCGTCTCCGGTTTGCTGCTGGCGGCTGCAGAAGGTGAAGGCCCGCTGGCGAGCTGGTATGTGGCAGGGCACTGGCTGATGTCGGAGTCTGTCATGGAACCGCTCCATGAGTTTGCCGCTAACTTTATGATTTCACTGATCGTTATTCACATCGCCGGTGTTCTGTTCAGCTCTGTCCTGCATAAGGAAAACCTGATCCGGGCGATGATTACCGGCAACAAAAACACTGATTATTCAAACGAATCTGGAACACGTGGTGACCGTTATGATGACTGCAAACCGTTTAAGCCTGACCTTTGGTTGTATTGGTATTCTGTTGTTGAGCAGCAGTGTTTTCGCTGCCCCGGCCGATGATCTGCTGAGCAAATATAAGGGCCAGGGGTTAATACCGTCAGTGCTGAAGCGGGAAAGGCGCTGTGGTTTAACAAATTTGCCGGTCGCAGCTGTACGGATTGCCATGGGGAAAGCCTCACAGAAGCTGGCCAGCATAACCGTACTGCTAAGCCAATTGCGCCAATGGCACCTTCAGTGAACGCGTTGCGGTTAACGGATGAGAAAAAGATCGAAAAGTGGTTTCTGCGTAACTGTAAATCAACCCTGAAGCGGGCGTGCAGCCTGCAGGAAAAAGCCGATGTACTGGCCTGGTTAAAGGAGCAATAAAATATGCGTACAGTACTGTTCCGAACCGGCTGGCTGGCGGCCAGTGGCCTTTACTTTGCGGTGTGTATTTTGGTGTCAGTGCGCTGGCATCTGTGGCCACGGCATCTGATAAAAGCGCAATGGTTATGAAAGGACCGGTTCCGCCGGGGTACGAAAGGGCCTGTGGGGACTGTCATATGGCCTATCCTCCGGTGTTGCTGCCCGCCAGAAGCTGGGAAAAACTGATGGCCGGTCTGGAAAATCATTTTGATGACAATGCTGAACTGTTACCGGATGAACACGCGAAAGTACTTAAATATCTGATCAGCAATGCTGGCTTCGAAGGGCAGGGGTTATTACAGGATATGCAGGGCAAAGCGCCGTTGCGCATTACACATTTACCTGAATTCAGATACGAGCATGATGAACTGTCTGCAGCGATGACCACTGAAAATTCGGGTGTGATTAGCATGAGTAACTGCGATGCCTGTCATCAGGATACGGCACTGGCCCGGTTTGAAGAGGACATGATTAACATTCCCGGCTTTGGTTCCTGGGAGGACTGAAGACTCTGCACTGGCAGAGGCCCGCAGCAGCTGGCTGCTGCGGGCGCTTATCTGTCAGAGGTAATCCCGTACATCCAGAGTTTCCCCGTGGTGGCCGGTCAGCGCTGCAATGTAGCCGCTGGCCGTGTCCGCCGCACTGATGCCGGTGCTGCTGTCCATGCCCATCATTTCCATGGTTTCCTTCACGAAGGCAGGAGCGACAACATTGAGGTTAATACGGGTTTCTTCCAGCGCGGCTGCCAGAACAAAGCTTTGCAGCGCACCGTTGGCCATGGCAATGCTGGCACTGCCTGGCATAGGTTCTTTGGCAAGAATCCCTGAGGTCAGCGTGACTGAGCCGCCATCGTTGATGAACTCGCTGCCCAGGCGAATCAGGTTAATCTGGCCCATCAGTTTATTATTAAGTGCTAACTGGTAATCGCTGTCCTGCAGTTGTGTCAGCGGTGCGAAATTAGCCAGGCCGGCGGTGGAAATGACTGCGTCGACAGGACCTGTGGTTGCAAACATTTCACGGATGCTGGCCGGATTGCCCAGATCGACCTGAATATCGCCGCCACTGTAGGCCGCCCGGATCACCTGATGCTCTGCTGAAAGCTTGTCTGCAAGTGCTTTGCCGATAGTACCTGTCGCGCCAATGATAAGAATTTTCATGTGTCTTTCTCCGTTAAAAATCTGAATATTGATCGGTTGATTGTTATGCTAGTGTTGTGCGTTAATCAGAAAAACAGTGTGTTTGTGAAAAGATATTTCTCTAAATCAGAATAATGGTGCTGAAGTGGATCTGTTAAAGGCAATGCATACCTTCCGGACGGTGGTTGAACAGGAAAGCTTTTCGGCGGCTGCCAGGAAACTTAATGTGGTTACTTCGGCGGTCAGCCGGCAGATTAATGACCTGGAAGCACATTTTGGTTGCCGGTTATTACAGCGGACAACCCGTTCCATGACCTTAACGGAAGAAGGCCGGGAATATCTGGCGGGTTTCAGTGAGATCCTCGACCGGCTGGCATCATTGCAGGACGATATGAGCGAGCGGCAGCAAGTCGTGGCGGGAGAGTTACGGATCACTTCCCGATGCATTCACTGTGTTTTGGCTTACAGCCGCTGATCAGCCGTTATATCCGTGAATATCCGCAGGTGAAAGTCTCCTGGACGATCATGAACCGTTTTGTCAATTTAGTGGAAGAGGGCATCGATCTGGCTATCCGGGTAGGGGATCTGCCGGATTCCGGACTGGTCGCCCGGCGAATCGGAACCATGGCTGTTTATTGCGTGGCAAATCCGGATTATCTGGTAAAACACGGTGTGCCTGAGCATCCGAAGCAACTGGCGGATCATCACTGTATTCTCGATGCATCTATCCGCCAGCCGGGCCGTTGGCGCTTTCAGGTGGATAACACAACCCGTTATTTCAGTGTCCGTCCGGTGCTTGAGGTGAACGGCGGAGAGCCGGCAGCAGAGTTTGCCGCAGACGGGCTGGGCATCGCGCTGTTACCGGACTTCCTTGTACGCAAGTATCTGGATAGCGGACGGCTGGTCAGAATACTGGATGACTATCTGATGCCGCCGTCTCCGGTGTCGGTTGTTTACCCGGCGAACCGGGTGATGAAGGCAAGCCAGCGGGCCATGATTGATTTTCTGGTGGCCAATCCGCTTTCGGAAACGCCGGAAACATCTTGAAGCTCAGAAACGGGGCGTAAACAGCTGTTCAGTGTCAGTCATATCATTACCGATGCCCTGCTCCACAAAGGTCGGCAGCGATTCCTGCTGACGGTCCACCACGCCACATTTTGCCAGTGCCTGTCGCAGGTCCGGTGTTTTACCAAGGTACTCCCAGACGGTACGGATACAGCTGATTTGCTGACTTCCCTCTGCAGAGAAGCCGACCAGCAGGCCGGGTAAATAACGTGGCTCACTGTGCTCGGAGGGGTACAGAAATGTAGCGTTCAGGCTACGCCCCTGACCCTGTTCCCGCTCGTAGATAGCGATACGGTTACAGCCTTCCATAATGATCCCGGAGTATTTAAGGGTGGCCGGCAGCATAAAAGTTTATCCATTTGCCGTTCCACGGTTTTCACCAGCCATTTGCCATCTTCCTGATAGATTCTCGACAGCGAGCGGATGCAGTGCCCCTTTACCGGGTCCGGAATGATGTAGGCGTGATAATACCCTTCGTGTCGCTCAAAGAAGCCCGCTGTGGTGTGTTCGCTGGTTGTGAGGTCTTCAACAATGCGCTGAAAACGGTTTTTGCGCTGATTAAACCGGGGAGGCCTTAAACGGATAATTTCCGGAAACTGTCGGCGCTGAGCAGAATTTCATGTTCTTCTACACCGAAAAAATCACAAATTTTTCTCAGACTCGCCAGCGAAGGTTCGGAATGCCCGTTAAGGTATTTACTGAATTGCTGCCGGTTAATGCCTGCCCGGCGGCAGATGTCGGATATGGAGTGGCCGTAGCTGCACAGCAGGCGGATATTTTCAGACAGCGCTGACAGAGGCATAACAGGTCATCCTGTAAATTAACTGTATTTATATCGTATTTATGCCAGTTTATGCTCTTAGCGTTCAGTTAGCATCAGTTATTTGCTGCTTAACCCATATCAAATTCGAATGATGCTTCATATCATAGATACATCTGCCGGTACTTATTAAAGCAGCCGGCGCTGATAACCAATATTCGGGAAGTGTTCTATGTCTGCTGATTCATCTGCAAAACCTTCGTATAGCGCTGAGCTGGACTGGCTGGCCGCCAATCCGGAAATTAAACATATCACCGCCGGGGTAACTGATCTTAACGGTGTGCTCAGGGGAAGCGGTTGCCGGTATCGCAGGCCGGTAAAATTCTCAGTGGCAGCTTGCGTATGCCGCCGTCCAGCCTGTCCAGTGATATCTGGGGGCGATATCGAAGATAATCAGTATGCGGATCTGACCGGCGATGGCGACGGCATTTGCCAGTACACCGGCCGTGGAGTGTTACCGGTGAACTGGACCGCGGCTCCCCATGCATTTATCCCTTTGTGGATGACCGATGAACAGGGAGAACCGTTTCCCGGTGATCCCCGTGGCGCACTGGCTGCGGTGCAGAAAGCCTATGCTGATCTGGGACTGACCCCGGTGGTTGCCACCGAACTGGAGTTTTACCTGTACAGCCTTGAAGACGGCCAGCCGGTGGCACCGTATTCGCCGGACGGGCAGCGCCAGTTTGATACCAGCGGGCTGCTTTCCATCGATGAAATGGATCAGATGGAAGTGCTGTTTAATAAAATATATGAAGCCTGTGAAGCACAGGATATACCGGCGGATGCGGCCATTTCCGAAGGCGGGGCGGGGCAGTACGAAATTAACCTTAACCACCTGGCAGACCCGCTGAAAGCAGCGGATAACACCGTCCTGTTCAAGCGTATTATCAAAGGGGTGGCCCGCCAGCTGGGCTATGGCGCAACCTTTATGGCGAAGCCTTACGGTGACCGGGCCGGTAACAGTATGCATGTACATTTCAGTGTGCTGGATGCTGACGGCAATAATATTTTTAACGACGGCACGGAAAGGGCAGCGACAGCCTGTTGCATGCCGTCGGTGGTTTACTGGAAGCCCTGCCACAGCTGACCCTGATTTTTGCACCCCATTACAACTCTTACCGCCGGTTGCGGCCCCATTCACTGGCCCCGACCAGCGTGACCTGGGGCTATGAAAACCGTACCGCTGCCATCCGTATTCCCGGTGGCCCAGCAGTTGCCCGCCGGATTGAACAGCGGGCTGCCGGTGCGGATGCTAATCCTTATCTGGTACTGGCTGCACACTTGGGTGCTGCGCTGGAAGGCATGCAGCAAAAGCTCGATCCGGGTGCGCCGGTGGAAGGGTGGAACTATGAAGCAGAGGCACCGAAAATTCCAACGGAATGGGCCAATGCGATTGATCTGTTTGAGCAGGGCACCATGGCACAGAAGGTATTCCATCCGGCGTTGCACAAGCAGTTTATCAGCCTGAAGCGGCATGAGCTGGTGGCCTTTAAGCAGCGGGTATCGGAATTTGAATATGCCAGCTATCTGGAGGACGTGTGATGACACCGGCATCCGGCGGATATCCTCACAGTTACTATGCAGACAGCGTTGACCTGCCACCCCGGCGGGCTGCGCTGGAAGGGAGTCAGGAAGCGGATATCTGTATTGTCGGTGCCGGTTTCAGCGGGCTTGCTGCCGGGCTGTTTCTCCGGGAACGGGGTTATCGGGTCATCCTGCTTGAGGGCGAGCGGGTTGGCTGGGGCGCATCCGGCCGTAACGGTGGTCAGCTGATTAATGGTTTCAACGGTGGCATTGATTTTCTGCATGACTACTTTTCTGACTGCGGCACTTCAGTGGCAGAGCTGCACCTGGCCGGAGGGGATATTCTCAGAGAGGTAACAGAGCGTCACCGGATCGACTGTGATTACCGACCCGGTCATGTGACGGTGGCCTACACCCAAAAACACATGCAGGGGCTGGCTGAAGAAGCAAAGCTGTGTCAGCGGCATGACATCCCCGGCTATCAGCTGCTGGATAAAGACCAGCTGCAGGAATATGTGGGCTCCGGCGTGTATGCCGGTGGTTTACTGGATGGCCGTGGCGGACACATCCGCTGAAGCTGGCGCTGGGTGAGGCCCGGGTGCTGGAGCAACTGGGCGGACAGATCTTTGAACACTCACCGGTTACAGGGATTGAAGAGAAGGGGGATCGTCAGGTGGTGAAGACCGCCAAGGGACAGGTGATCGCCCGTCAGGTGATCCTTTGTGGCAATGCCTATTTGGGAGAATTGTCCAAACCGCTGGCGAAGCGGGTCATGCCTGCCGCCACTCAGGTGATGGCCACCGAGCCGCTACCGGAAGCCCTGGCAAAGCAGCTGTTGCCGGCGGATATGTGCATCGCAGATTGCCGGTACATTCTGGACTATTACCGCCTCTCTGCTGACCGGCGGCTGTTATTCGGCGGCGGCACTGTATATGGCGGTGTGGCCCCGGATGACATTATCGGTAAACTGCGGCCCAACATGCTGAAAGTGTTCCCGCAACTGGCAGATGTCAAAATCGATTATGCCTGGAGCGGCAACATTGCCATTACCAATAACCGCCATGCTCAGTTGGGTAAGCTGCGGCACAATCTGTATTTTGCCCACGGTTATTGCGGTCATGGTGTCAATGTCACCCATCTGTTCGGCAAACTACTGGCGGATGCCATTGATGGTGATACTGAACTGTTTGATATTTTTGCCGGTGTGCCTTGGTCGGGTTTCCCCGGCGGTCAGCGCTTTCGGGTACCTTACTCGGTAGCCGGTTCCTGGTGGTACGGCCTGCGGGACCGGATCGGAGTTTAAGTTTTCCGGTGGCTGATCACAGCTGCTGAGTTTGCAACCAGGGAGAGTGCTCCTCCCGGGTGGCTTATTTCTCTTACAGGGCCTTGAATTTATTTGATGTAGCACGGATTATTCGTGGCGATGATCAATCAGGAAAGATCGCTATGAAAACCTCCGTATTTGTTTCTGTCCTTATGTTCAGCAGCCTGGCATCTGCTGAAATTCTTTCGGTTCACTGTCCTGTGGGCTGTCCGGAAAGCCCCGCCGGCAATGATATGCTGTTCGGCCATTTATACGCCTTATCGAATAATCCCGACACCAAGTTTGCCGACTGGGTTGCCTATGAAGTGGATGTGGTGAACTTTGGTACCTCGCCGGGCCGGGAATGGGCCACTGATCCTCTGCTGGATGAAAACGAGACCCTGGAAGCCAAAGACTACACCGGAGCCCGTAACAGTGATCTGGAAGCAGACCGGGGCCATCAGGCACCGCTGGCGTCCTTGCCGGTTCCCGTTACTGGCCGGAGCTGAACTATTTCAGCAATATCACCCCGCAGGATAAACACCTCAATCAGGGGCCGTGGAAGGCGCTGGAAGATGCGGTGCGTGCCGGGGTCAGCTATGGCAACTCTTTATATGTGATGACCGGCCCACTGTATGATCAGAACATGCCGGCCCTGCCAAAAGCCGATGAACCCCATCAGGTGCCCTCCGGCTATTTCAAGCTGGTGTATAACCTGAAAGGGGAGTCCGCAGGTTTCATTATGCAGCAGAGTGCCGGCCGTAAAGATGACTTCTGTGCCAGTGCAGTCAGTTTTACAAAAATTCAGGCGCAAACGCCATTTGAACTGCCAGCCCTTAAAGATTCAGCGGTGATTGCCAAACGGCTGGGATGCCAGTAAAGCCGCTGCTTGTGTCTGTTCAGTATATGATTTTTCCTGGAATTTTTAGATATATAAAAACGATAGTTTTGATATTTATATAGTATTTCATTAGTTCTCTTCCGCTTTGCTATGGTTATCCGTATCGGGTGTTAAAGTTATCTCAGAACGCTCGGGATATCAGAACAATAAGAGAGGACCCATTATGAAATTTCGTTCCCGGATTGCTTCACTGGTTGCAGGTACTGCCCTGGCACTGTCTGCAACGGCTACCACAGCCGTTGCGGCTGATTTTCCAGACCGTCCGATCAACCTGATCGTGGGCTATAAAGCCGGCGGTGGTGTGGATACCTATGCCCGTGCGCTGGCAAAAGTTGCCCCGCAGTACCTGAATGACCAGCCGGTCGTGGTGGTGAATAAGCCCGGTGGCGGTGGCCTGATTGGCGGTCGTTTCGTGGCAGATCAGCCACCAACCGGTTATTCCCTGTACCTTTCATCTGCCGGTTCCATGGTGTTGCGTAATCTGGCCAAGCGTCAGGTGGTGTCCAGTCAGGACTTTAAACAGGTCGCCACCATCGGTGAGCTGACGGCAGGTGTGTTCGTGCCGGCCAGTTCCGAAATTAAGACCCTGGATGAACTGATTGCCAAACTGCAAAGCAGCGATACTAAATTACGCTGGGGCCACACCGGCCGGGGTAATGTCTGGCATGTGGCCGGTGTAGGGCTGCTGGATAAAAATGGCCTGAAAGCCAAAGATGTACCCTTTAAAGGGGGTTCCGGGGTACGTTCTGCGGTAATTAGCGGTCAGGTGGATTTTGCCGTGATCGGTGCCCATCTGGGCCGTGGTTTTGAAAAGGATATCCGTCAGTTGGCGGTATTGTCTGATAGCCGTCATCCGGCGGTACCGGAAATCCCGACTGCAGCTGAGCTGAATGTTGAATACACCAAGGTATCCAGCCCGATTGTGGTGATGGCACCAAAGCGGGTCAGTGATGCGACTGTCGGTAAACTGTCTGAGGCGATTACTGCCATTGCCAAAGATGCCAGGTTCGCTGAAGTACTGTCCAATGCCGGTTTGCCGACTGTCAGCCTGGATGCGTCTGAAAGTCAGGACCTGATCGATAATGCCCGGGCTAACTGGAAGCCTTTGCTGGGTGCTAAGTAATGAGTACTCAACCAGACATGCAAACTGAAGCTCAGGCTTCGTCGCAGTCCGGTGCCGGCGCGTCCCCGGGGACGCGCAGACCTTGTTACCGGTCTGGTGATTATGGCGCTGGCGGCGTTCTTCTTTAATGAAACCTTTGCCATTCCTTTTGACCCTGAAGAAGGGGATATCAGCCCGCGTTTTTCCCGCAGAGTATCTGTCTGATGCTTGGCTTGCTGGGAGGCATTCTGGCCTTTCAGGGCGGCCGGGGATCACCGCACCGGATGATAACTGCAGCTTTGATATGCAGGACTTTCTGTTCAAAGTGCTGCCGTTGTCGGTGCTGAGCTTTGTTTACGTCTGGCTGTTTCAGGGTTTCGGTTACATTCTGGCGACCATCGTGACGCTGGCAATCGCCTGTTATCTGTTTGGTGTGCGCGGCTTGCGTCTGCTGATTTTGCCACCGGTGGTGTCGGTAATCTTTTATTACCTGTTCTTCGGTCTTATGGGGTGTTCGAGCCTCCGGCAGAGATCTTTGATCTGCTGGCCATATTCAGATCGTAAATGAACAGTGTGAGGGTATAAAAGATGGAATTAATTAACGGTTTTATAACCATTTTCTCCCAGCCTGTAACGATGCTGTTCATCGTCTGCGGTGCGTTTCTCGGGGTCGTTGTCGGCGCAGTGCCTGGCCTGACGGCGTCTGCTGCAATCGCCATGCTGGTTCCGATTACCTACTACATTGATCCGCTGTCAGCGCTGGCGTTTCTCTATGTGATCGGTAAAGCCGGCCGTTTTGGCGGATCTATTTCTGCGATTCTGTTTAACACGCCGGGTACAACGGCAGCTGCTGCGACGGTACTGGACGGCCACCCGATGACCCGCAAAGGTCAGGCGGGTAAGGCGCTGAAAACTGCTTCGCTGGCATCAGCCATTGGTGATTTCACCGGTGAAATCCTGCTGATCTGCGGGGCGCTGTTCATTGCCACCTATACCCGTCAGCTCGGGCCGCCGGAATATTTCGCCATTTATGTCTGTGCATTTCTGATTATCGGCAGTGTGATTTCCAGCTCTGTGCTGAAGGGCATTATTTCCACACTGCTTGGAGGTTTGCTGGCGATGGTAGGGCTTGACCCGATCACCTCGGAACCCCGTTTTGATCTGGGTATGATTGAGCTGTACAACGGTTTGTCGCTGGTGCCGTTACTGATTGGTCTGTTCGTGATTTCTGAGGTATTTACTCAGGCTGCACGGGGGCTGGATCAGGGGCACCATGACACCATTAAGGCGAAAAACCGGAAGATGACCAGTTATCGTTCGCCGAGGTAAAACGTTGCTTGCCGTTTATCGGTAAAGGCTCAGTCATTGGTTCTGTCGTCGGTCTGTTACCGGGCGTCGGTTCTGCTGTCGCCTGCTTTGTGGCCTACGGTGAAGGTCGCCGTAAGGCACATAATGCCGAGCAGTGGGGCACCGGGGTAGTGGAAGGTATTGCAGCACCGGAAGCGGCGAATAACGCAGTATCTGGCCCGAGTATGATTCCGCTGCTGGCCTTAGGCGTGCCGGGCAGTACCATTGCTGCAATGTTGCTGGGGGTCTTTATGATTCACGGTATTCAGGTGGGGCCACAGATCTTTGAAACATCCGGCGACATTGTGTACGGGCTGTTTGCCTCCGGTCTGATCGGCATTGCCCTGTACTTTGTCATTGGCTGGTATGGCTCTGCTTTTATTGGCCGGGTGATCGATAAGATTCCTGCCAACCTGATTTATCCGTCCATCATGGCGGTGGCCTGTATTTCTGCCTATACCGCCCGTTCCAGCCTGTTTGATGTGGGGCTGGCCTGTCTGTTTGGACTGGTGGGTTACCTGATGAAAGTGATGAACCTCAGTGCGGCGGCCACGGTTATTGCCTTTGTGCTTGCTCCTGGAGCAGAACAGGCGCTGCGCCAGTCACTGCTGCTGACCGATGATGGCTTTGGCATCTTCCTGGACCGTCCGGTGGCGTTGGTGTTCTTTGCCATTCCTGTGCTGGCCATTGGTATGCGGCTTTACAATCGCCGACGGCAGGCGAAAGCCGCCGGGGTGCAGGTGCCGGATACCGCCTGACTCGGTACCTTTCTGCCCCGGTTCATTCCGGGGCTTACCTTTCTGTCTTCTTTCAAATCTCAGTAAACGGCGCCGGCTGAACGGCTGCTGCGGTCGTTTACGTCCTCAGTAAGTGCCTTTTATACAGGGCAAGGTGAGTGTTATGTCTAAGAAAAATATTCTGGTGATAATGTCCGATGAGCACAGCAATAAGTTGCTCAGTTGTTATGGACACCCTCTGGCGAAAACCCCTCATCTGGATGCACTGGCTGCCCGTGGTTGCCGCTTCAGTTCTGCGTACAGTAATTCGCCGATTTGTCTGCCTGCCCGGGCCGCTTTTGCCACCGGTAAACATGTTCATGAGACCCGCTACTGGGATAACGCCCACCCTTATGAAGGCGCTGTCGACAGCTGGGGCATGTTATCCGCCGTGAAGGTGTTCGCTCGGCATCGGTTGGCAAGTTGCATTACCGCAATGAAACCGATGACGTGGGGTTTGATGAACAGATCCTGCCAATGCATGTGGTTGGCGGGCAGGGGGATGTTTTAGGGTCCGTCAGGGATGAGCTGCCCCGGCGGATGCGCTGTAAATCACTGGCGGATAATATTGGTCCGGGTGAAAGTACCTACACCGAATATGACCGGAACATTACCCGGCTGAGTTGTAACTGGCTGCAGGAAAATGCCACAGACGGCCCATGGGTACTGTATGTGGGGCTGGTGGCACCGCATTTTCCTCTGATTGCTCCGCAGCAGTTTTACGACCTGTATGCGGATCTGGATATAGCGTTACCGAAAATGTATGCCGACGATGACCGACCGGATCATCAGTGGCTGCAGCAGTGGCGCAATTGCTGGATTCACAATGAGTTCTTCACTGAAGATAAAGTGAAAATTGCCCTGAAAAGCTATCTGGGCCTGTGTTCTTTCATGGATGACAATGTCGGTCAGATTTTACAGGCACTGGAAGCCACCGGTGTGGCTGCTGATACGCAAATCATTTATACCTCGGATCACGGTGATAACTTAGGGGCGCGAGGCTTGTGGGGCAAGTCGACCTTCTTTGAAGAAGCGGTGGCCATTCCAACGATTATCGCCGGTGAAGGCGTCGCGCCGGGAACCGTTTGCGATACCCCGGTAGCACTGACCGATGTCGCCGCGACCATCGTGAAAGAAGCGGGTGCGGATATACCTGATGGCTGGGCCGGGAGTCGTTATGGGATATTGCGGCTGCGGACTATGATCCGCAACGGACTGTGTTTGGTGAATACCATGCGGCCGGTGCCATCAGTGGTGCCTTTATGCTGCGCAAGGGGCGTTATAAGTACATCTACTATGTAGGCTTTGAGCCTCAGCTGTTTGATTTGCAGGTAGATCCTGAAGAGCTGACAGATGTTGCCGGTATGGCTGAACATCAGCCGTTACTGGCGGAGTTGAGAGCTGAACTGCGCAAGATCTGTGATCCTGAAGCGGTGGACCGGTTGGCGAAAAGCGACCAGAAGAAACTGGTGGATGCCAACGGTGGTCGCGAGGAAGTGGTTGCCAAAGGGGCTTTGGCGCAACGCCGGCACCGGGTACCCAGGCAGAATACAGTTGATCAGTTCACTGTTAGCGGGTCAGCAGGAGTGGTTTATTCTGCTGTATCCGCTGGTGAGTCTGTTTGCCGCACTGGCCTCTGCGCTGGTGGGTTTTGGCGGCGGCATCATTATGCTGGTGCTGTTGTCACCTTTCACCGAGCTCAAAGTGCTGGTTGCCCTCGTTGCGATGGTACAGCTGGCATCATTGGTTTTCCGTTTTTACATTTACCGGCAGGGGATCGATTACCGGCTCACGGGGTTATATCTGCTGGGGTCTTTTCCCGGTATTGTCTTGGCTGCCTGGTTATTTGAGGCGGTGAACAGTCAGCAACTGGGCATTGTCCTGGGGATTTATCTGATGTATTCCGCCTGGCGGCCGGACGGTCTTCCTTTGGCGAATTCACGTCTGGGCATTCCTTTAAGTGCTTCAGTGATGGCATTTGTCTCTTTCTTCGTGGGAGCGCCAGGGCCTGCCATTGCCAGCCTGATGTCCCAGTTAAATCTGGCCAAAATTGCCTTTCTTGGCACGCTTTCCGCCTGTCTGCTCGGGCAGACGCTCATGCGTCTGGGGGCTTTTTTCCGTCGGTGTTCAGCTTGAAAACTGGCTGGTGATTTCCGGCCTGATGGTCATGACCAGTCTGGCCGGGAGTCTGGCGGGCCAGCGCCTGGTCACCTATCTGGATACCGAAACCGTGTTCAGACTGGTACGTATTCTGATGTTGCTCGCCGGGCTGAATTTGCTGTACAGGAATCTTTGGTAAATCAAGGACGGTGCCTCCGGGAAACCCGTCGATAATTTCCCGGAGGCACCTGTTGGCTGGCATGATGAGGTGTCGATTGTCTGATGGCTGTGCGAAGTAGAAGTGCAGCATGATAAGCGTGCTGCCACGTTTCGCCGTAACAGGCCTGCAATCGGCCGGGCGGTCAGCCCGGCACTGTCAGTTGGCCGGTTACCGGGTCGAGAGTAACCCTGCAACCGGAGTTCAGCTGACGGGTAATATCCTCATTAAAGCCATCCAATAAGGGAATGCCGGCGAACGCTGCTGCCTGCACCATAACGGGACCTGCATTGTTAAAAACCAGCGCCGCCGGCGCGGTGCCCCGGCGTGTCATTTCGTTCAGCAGCCAGGAGGTGGCAACGCCGCCCTTCGCGCGGTCGGCGATCAGAATGCAGCCCTTTACACTGGTGCCCGGTTCCGCAATGCCGGGGCGAAGAAATTCACCGGTGGTGATATCCAGGTCGTACCGGGCGGAAAATGCTGACTGCAAAACCAGTGCGGGACCGCTGACAGGCTGTCCTAATCCGGTTTTAGTGCTCTGAATGCTGAAGTTAGACATAATTTCTCTCTTATTTTTGTGTCAGTGGCTGGTCAACAACCCGGCCGGCAATGGCTGACGCGATACAGGTATCCAGTGATGCTGCACTGGCCTGATAGCCTGCCCCGTTAAGGATGTTGCCCAGCTTGGGGACGGGGTGAGGGCGGTTTTCCAGCCGTTATTTTTGCGCATCGGTTCGGAACCGGACTGGAAGAAGTCGATTCCGTCCAGTAAACGGCACCCGGATGCCCGAAGTTCCGAAGTTACTCCCAGTGAGGTGGCGCAATCCAGGCTGCCCTTGTCAGTGAAGGCAAGAAAGGTGACATCCGGGTGTATCAGCTTGTTTGCAAGCTTCTCATGCAGTTCCAGTACTTCGCTCCAGCACATTTGCGGTGCGCCGGTAACCACCAGGTCAAGTGGCTGCTCTGCAATGTTATCGGGGTGAGAATCTGTAACAGATCTGCCCGGCTGATCTGATCTTCCGGAAGTTGTAAGTCGTGATACAGATGGGCTTCCGGGGTTACACCGGCGATATGGAACAGGCCCACTGCGCCGTAGCTGGCCATGGCTGCGCCCAGGTGGCTTAGCGCCAGTGCCCCGGATGAGCACTGATGCCTGAGATCAGTGGGATGTCATCTATATTTTTCAGCATACCGCCGATCACAGCCCCCAGGGCGCCCCATTCGGTCAGGGTTTGCGGCGCATCAGTAAGATGAAAACGGCGTTTTGGCCGACGCATCCCGGGTAAGTGCAGCCCCAGCAGGGCACGAATCCGGTCAGGGCTGCGGCCAGCCCGCAGGGCCGGCTTCAAAGTTAGTACGGGCACCCAGTGCTGAATTTGCATAAATCGCCGAAGGGGTTGAGCCCATGGCGATGGATTCCCAAAACAGGGAGCCGGCACGGAGTGATGGTTAATATGGTTGTAATCCATATGACAGCCCAGCCGGGCAATGGCATTCAGGCGGCGCTGATCCAGCGCCATAAACCAGTCTGGCAGGCCGTATTGTTGCAGCTCACTGGCGGTATGACGGCTTTCCAGATAGAAGTTGGCCAATGGCTGGCGTTCGGCCGCCGGTGCTTCGGCCAGTTCTTCCAGAAAGCGGATACCGGCTTCCCCATGGCGTCGGTGTCGGCCATAAAGAATGCATAGCGGATTGGCGTCAGGGATTCGGCACTCAGCACCCGGCCGGTGTCCAGTTGGAATTGCATGGCCCAGGCACGGCTTGCGCCCATCTCACCTTTGAGCATGCGCTCCTGATAAGCGTTTAACTGCATAGTGTTTCCTTCTTATTCTTCACGTGGCTTGGGCGGCTGTTACGCAGGAAAGTCATAGAGCCTGGCCGGGTTATCGGCCAGGATTTTCTGCCGCAGGTGTGCGTCCGGTGCCCAGTCGGGCAGCATGTTCAGCAGCGCGCCGTCTTCGGGCATCGGAATATCAAAATGTGGGTGGGGCCAGTCACTGCCGTATACCACCTGATCCGGGTTGGCGGCGATGATTGTCCGGGCAAAAGCAGTGACATCGCTGTAGGGGGCTTCCTGTTGCCCGGTAAAACGGTAACTGCCGGACAGTTTCGCCCAGGATTTGCCTTCGCTTATCAGGCGCAGCATGGCCTGAAACCCCGGCTGGTTAATACCTTGCTGAACCGGCATGTGCCCCATGTGATCGAATACGGTTGGCACCGGTAAATCCGTCAGCGCACTGTACAGATCGGCGAACTGGCTGACATCAATCAGCAGTTGCAGGTGCCAGCCCAGTTCAGCCAGCTTGGCTGCCAGGCTTTTCAGGTTGCTGATCTGCATATTGTTGATTTGGGCGCTGCTGCGGAACAGTAAGTTGACCCGTGCGCCCGGGCACCGGCAGCATGCATAGCACGCAGTTCAGTCATGCTGATGTCTTCACCGACGACAACAACCGCACGGAAGTTGTCACCGCCGTCGGCAACGGCATTCAGGGTGACTGAGTTATCTGTGCCGTAAACGCTTGGCTGAACAATCACACCGCGGCTAAAACCAAGTGTACTGAGCAGGTGCCGGTATGCTCCCAGGCTGGCCGGAGGCGGCGTATAGCTGCGGTCAGATACCAGCGATGCTTCACGGGCCTGGGTGAAAACATGGGCATGGCAGTCACAGGCGTGCGCCGGCATGGTAAACCCGGTGTTGGTAATATCTGTTCTTGCCGGGGCACACAGGGGAATGGTTTCGGTGACAGGCATAGTGATTGCTCTCGTTATATGACACGTACTTTGGCAATCAAAAAAACGGCAGTCAGCATCTGTCAGGGCAAGGTTGGAATCTGTTCATGACAGGAGGCTCATGGGCTGACTGCCGGATAAGTAATGATTGACCTGTTCAGAGTAGCAAGCAGTTTTGTGATTAGAAAATACTATATAAATATACGCATTATCGTATTTTTATATTGCATGATTGCAGTTGAGTCTGCCCGGCACTGGCCGTGCCGGGAAAGTCTGCCGGGGTTTAAACCCGTTCAATGATGATGGCGATACCCTGGCCGACGCCGATGCACATGCTGCACAGCGCGTAACGACCGCCGGTTGCTTCCAGCTGGTGGAGGGCGGTGAGTACCAGCCGGGCACCGCTGGCCCCCAGTGGATGGCCCAGTGCGATTGCACCGCCATTGGGGTTAACCCGCGGATCATCGTCTGACAGGCCCAGCCCGCGAAGGCAGGCCAGCCCCTGAGCGGCAAAGGCTTCGTTCAGTTCGATCACATCCATCTGTTCAAGAGTCAGGCCGGTTCTGTTCAGCAGTTTGCTGATTGCCGGTACCGGGCCATAGCCCATGATGCGTGGTTGCAGGCCGGCGGTGGCCATGCCAACGATCCGTGCCCGGCATTCAAGACCGTGCTGTTCGGCTGCAGTTTTGCTGGCAATCAGCAGGGCAGCAGCACCGTCGTTGACGCCGGATGCGTTGCCGGCTGTGACACTGCCACCCTCACGGAAGGGGGCACGAAGCTTGGCCAGATTTTCCAGCCGGGTATCCGGGCGTGGATGTTCATCCTGACAGACAACCACCGGATCCCCTTTTCGCCGGGGAATTTCCACCGGCACGATTTCCCGCTCAAAGCGGCCGGCTTCCAGTGCCGCAGCGGTTTTTGCTGACTGCGCAGGGCAAACAGATCCTGATCTTCCCGGCTGATGTTATAGGCTTCAGCGACGTTTTCGGCGGTTTCCGGCATGCTGTCTACGCCAAACTCAGCCTGCATTTTCGGGTTGATAAACCGCCAGCCAATGGTGGTGTCCTGCAGACCGTTGGGTTCACGGGAGAAGGCGGTTTCTGCTTTACCCATAACGAACGGTGCCCGGGACATGGATTCACAGCCACCGGCAATCAGCAGGTCTGTTTCGCCGGACTTGATGGCCCGGGCAGCAATGCCGATGGCATCAATGCCGGAGCCGCACAGGCGGTTGACAGTATTGCCCGGTACGTCACAGGGCAGGCCCGCCAGCAGGGCGGACATTCGTGCGACATTACGGTTGTCTTCTCCGGCCTGATTGGCGTTACCGTAAATAACATCGTCCAGTTGCTGCCAGTCTACCTGAGGGTTACGCTGCATCAGCGCCCGCAGGAATGGCTCCCAGATCATCCGCCCGGACGCTGGCCAGGCTGCCGGCATAGCGACCAAAGGGAGTACGGATACCGTCGCAGATATAGGCTTCAGTCATGGTGTTACTCCTCAGATGATGTCCCGGTTACGCAGCGTTGTGATCGCTTCGTTGCTCATGCCCAGCCCGCCGAGTATTTCGTCGGTATGTTCACCTTTATCCGGCGGTGGCAGGCGCAGATCATCCAGCCCGGCGGAGAATTTCACCGGATAGCGGACCTGAAAGCTTTCCGGCTGATCGTCATTGCCCGGTAGGGTGTGCATCAGATCCCGGGCCCTGATGTGCGGGTCTTCAAAGAAGCGCATATCGCGAAGTACCGGTGCCCATGGCAGGTCGGTCGGGCCGAACAGGGCATCCCATTGGTCAGAGTCTTGCTGGCGAAGACTTCTGCCAGCAGATCATTCACTTCCTGCTTACGCTGATTGCGCAGTTTAGTGGTGGCGTATTTTTCTTCGCTCAGTTGCGGGAATTCACCGGACAGCATCTCAGCCATCTGTTTCCAGAACTTGTTCTCGAACAGGCCGATTGCCAGGTGTTCGCCGTCGGCGGTGGCGAAGATGTCATTGTCCGGCATGACGAAAGGCATGCGGTCCGGGTCGCTGTCGCATACTTCGTGTGCCACCCGCAGCAGTGGTGCAGACCATGCAGTCATGGCATCCAGAATGGCAACATCCAGATACTGACCAACTTTAGATTGTTTGGCGCTGGCAATGGCAACGCTCAGCGACAGCGCGGCATACATTGAACCGGCGTAGTCACTCAGACGCACCTTCGGGCGGGCGATTTTGTCGTTCACCTGTGAAGGCACACCAAAGTAGCCGGACAGGGCCAGAAAATCGATATCGTGACCGGCACGGTTCGCGTACGGACCAGTCTGGCCGTAACCGCTCAGGGAGCAGTACACCAGCGCCGGGTTGATGGCTTTTACGTCTTCGTAAGAGAAGCCCAGACGCTCCATAGCTCCGGGGCGGAAGCTTTCCACCAGACAGTCAGCACTGGCCAGCAGTTCGCGGAGAATCTGCTTACCTTCTTCGGTTTTCAGGTTTACCGTCAGGGATTTCTTATTGCGGTTCAGGCGGGCAAACATGTCTTTGCCCAGTACCCGGCCAGTATCACCTTCTTTCGGTTCTTCAATCTTGATGACTTCAGCGCCAAGATCCGCCAGTAGCTGAGTGGTCATCGGACCCGGCAGCAGGCGGGACATATCGATGATGCGTACATCATTCAGAAACGACCAGTTGTTAGCAGTCATTGATCAGGCCTCCCCGGCAGTGTTATTGGCGTTTTCGGTTTTCCAGATTTTATTGATGCCCTTAGCGATGGTGTTGCGCTGCACTTCACTGGAACCGGTTAATACCGGAACATACGCAGACGGCGAAATACCCATTCCACAGGATCACCCTGAGTCATGCCTACGGAGCCGTGAATCTGGATGGATTTATCAGCAATCTGGAACGCGTTTTCGCCAACGAAAACCTTACACATGGAGGCTTCGTTGCGGATGTCTTCGCCCCGGTCAGCTTTGGCCGCGGCGGATTCGATTATGCTCTGGCAGGCGAACAGGCTGGTTTTCATGTCTGCCAGCATGTGCTGGATCGCCTGAAAACGGGCAATCGGGCCGCCGAACTGTTCCCGGCGGTTGGCGTAATCCACCGCCCGTTCAAAGGCGAACCTGGCGTGGCCAAGCATTGTCGGGCACTGCAGCAGGCGGTTGATGTTGATCCGTCCCATGCCCAGTTTAAAGCCGTTACCCAGGCCGCCGAGAATGTTGCGGGCCGGTACGCGAACGTCTTTCAGGTAGATGTCGTTATCAATGTGCTGGCCGGACATCGGCAGGTAATCCCCGGCGATTTCGTAGCCTTCGGAAGCGGCATCCACCAGAAATGCGGTGACGCCGTCGGTACCGGCTTCAGGATCAGTCACGGCCATCACGATGGCGTAATCTGCCGTACGGGAGGCAGTAATAAAACGCTTGTGGCCGTTCAGTACGTAGTCGTCGCCATCTTTTACCGCAGAGGTCTGAATGCGGGTGGCATCAGAGCCTGCCTGGGGTTCTGTGAGTGCAAAGCAACCGGCACGCTCACCGCGGGCGGTGGGCAGGAAGTATTCTTCCAGCTGGCCTTCGGTGGCCTGACCGAGGATATAGCCTATGCGCATCGGCCCGCCGTTTTCACCCAGTACACAGCCATACAGCGCAGCGTTGGAGTAGGTGGCATCGGTTTTCAGGATGCACAGCTGGCTGATGGACAGACCCAGCCCACCGTATTCTTTCGGCAGGTTACAGCCGTAGATGCCCAGTTCGTAAGAACGGCGCCAGATGCTTTCCAGCAGTTCGCGGGAGAAACAGGTTTCGTGCGTCAGGCCCTGTTCTTGCTCCAGCGGGATCAGCTCATCGTAAATGAAGTGATGAATTTTCTCTCGCAGGGCAGCGAATTCTTCCGCTGGCAGGCCTGCATTTTGTTGATTCAGTTGCATAATAAATTACCTCTCAGCCAGGTTTAAACCTGACGGTCCTGACCGGCCCAGTATGGATCGCGGACAGCTTTACGCTGGATCTTGCCGCTGTTGTTCTTTGGCAGTTCAGCGACGAAATCTACGGAATGCGGGCGCTTGAACTTGCCCAGTTCTTTACCGCACTGTTCGACTAATTCTTCCTGGGTTGCCTGCTGGTTATCTTTCAGGACGACGACTGCCTTGATGGCTTCGCCCATATCGGCGTCTGGTACACCGACAACACAGGCTTCGAAGACGGCAGGATGGTGATAGAGGGCGTTTTCCACTTCATTCGGGTAGATGTTGAAACCGCCGGAAACGATCATTTCTTTCTTACGGTCCACGATGAACAGGTAGCCTTCGTCGTCGGCATACGCGATATCGCCGGTGTGGTAGTAGCCGTCGATTAATACGGCTTCGGTCAGATCCGGGGCATTCCAGTAGCCCTGCATGATGTCCTGACCGCGAACCACCAGTTCGCCATGCTCGCCAACAGGCAGTTCATTGCCCTGTTCATCGACCACCTTAACTTCAGTATCGAACAGTGGGCGGCCGCAGGATTGCAGCAGCGCTGGCTTATCACCAACCGCGCGGGCATGGTCCGTTTCGGTGAGCATCGTCACGGAAGAACACATTTCACCGCCGCCGTAAGCCTGGTTCATGATCGGGCCGAAGAACTCAATGGCTTCGCGCAGACGGGCCGGAGAGATTGGTGCGGCCCCGTAACGGATCATCTTCAGGGTGCTGATGTCGTAGTTGTGGCGGTTTTCTGCAGTCACAATGCGGTTGATCATGGTGGGCACCAGATAGGTCTGGGTAGCCTTCTCGTCCTGTACGGTTTGCAGGAAATTATCAGCATCAAAGCGGGGCAGAATGATGCTGGTGTGACCCAGCGACATCAGCGGCAACAGGGACATGCCGGATACGTGAGTGATCGGGCCAACATGTACGCATATTTCGTGGTTATCAGCCGTCAGCTTGTTACGGAAAATCAGTTTGCGCAGCATGGTCTGGCGGTTACCCACTGAGTGAACCGCGGCTTTCAGCACCCCGGAAGAACCGGACGTATAGTGGTGCACAGCGATATCAGAAGGATCCATATCCGGCAGTTTCAGATCAGCGCTGGCGTTAAACAGTGCCTGTTCGTAGCTGTTGTCGTCGCCCATGACCAGAATGTGCTCTACGTATTCCGATTCGCTCAGGGCCTGCCTGGCTGCTGCTTCATGCTCCGGGTCAACGATGATGACTTTTGCGAAAGAGTCGTTGCTGACGTGAACCGCTTCCTGAGCGGATAAGCGGGCATTCATCGGTACACGTACAAAGCCGCCTTTCAGCAGGGCGACTTCCACTTCAGCAATTTCACTGCGGTTCCAGGCAAATACTGCAACCCGTTCACCTTGCTTCACACCCAGATCAGACAGGGCGTTCACCAGACGGTCAGTGCGCTCGTCCAGCTGGCGGAAGGTTACTGTGGTACGCGGGTCTTTTAGCGCAATGCGGTCGCCCCAGAAACGGGCGCTGCGGCTGACTAAGCTGCCTAGATTCATGACAAGTGTCTCCATGATGTTGCGGTTTACCGCAGGCCCGGCAATACAAAGCACAGACAGCGGCGTGTTGTATGACAGGCTAATAGAGAAGCTTGTATAAGAAAAATATTGAATATGTCTGTGTGATATAGGATTTAAATATATCTTCAGTGATGTTTCAGGAATTTATGAAGGTATATGTAATAGTGATAGCGGGAAGATGGAAATAGTATTTTTGCAACCTGATCTGCTTTGCTACTCTGCCGGTAATCACGATTCAAAGTGTTAAGAAGAGGTTTATATGTCTGAAGTGACGGCAGCAGTAAATGTACAGGTAACAGCCGGGATAGCGCTGGTCAGTGTCTGCAATCCACCGGTTAATGCAATTTCCCAACGGGTACGTGCTGGCTTGCTGGCGGCTGTCAGAACAATAGAAACCGATGACAGTATTACTGCTGCAGTGATTTACTGCCCGGGCAGAACCTTTATGGCCGGTGCTGATGTACGTGAATTCGGTAAACCGGCACTGGACCCGTCATTACCGGAAGTGACCGCTGCAATCGCGGCGTGTAGTAAGCCTGTCATCGCAGCTATCCACGGCCAGGCGCTGGGCGGCGGGCTGGAAATTGCGCTGGCCTGCAGCCATCGGCTGGCGGTGGCTGGCGCTAAATTAGGTTTACCGGAAGTGAAGCTGGGCCTGATTCCCGGTGCTGGCGGCACTCAGCGGTTGCCGGAAGTTGTCGGGTTAAATAAAGCGATTGAGATGATTACGTCCGGTAAGCCGGTGACTGCTGAAACAGCGCTGGAACTGGGGCTGATCGACAGTGTTCTGGAAACCGATGGCAGCGACAGTGATGCACTGGCGGCACAGGCGGCAGCGTATGTACGTTACATCAGTGATGCTGCAAATACACTGCAGAAAGAACGTTTTACCCCGGAGCAGCTGGCAGCGGAATGTACAGAGGAACTGATTGCCGGCTGGCAGGCTAAACTGAGCATGGGCAGTGCCGGCAAGCCGGCACCGTTAGCGGCCTTGCATGCCATTCAGACCGGTGTGCAACAGGGCATTGCTGCAGGCCTTAAAGCAGAGCGGTCAGCCTTTCTTGAATTACGTGAATCCAGCCAGGCAAAAGCTTTACAGCATCTGTTCTTCGCCGAAAAACAGGCGGCTAAGCTCAGTGAAAGCCAACCGGTCCGGTGACCGAAATCCGCACGGTTGCAGTTGTGGGGGCCGGTACCATGGGTAGCGGCATCGCACTGGCATTCGCCGGTGCGGGGGTAAATGTACTGTTACTGGAAAACTCGGAAGACGCCCTGCAGCGTGGCCTGAGCAGCATTGCTGCCAGCGTTGATAAGGCGGTGGGCCGCGGCATCTTTACCCCGGCGAAAGCAGAGACAATTCTGGCGGCCATCCAGCCAATGCGGGATAAGTCTGAACTGCAAAGCGTGGATATGCTGATCGAAGCGGTCTTCGAAGATATGCAGGTGAAGCAGAAGCTGTTCGCCGGGTATCAGCAGCATTGCCGTGACAATGTTATCTGGGCAACGAACACCTCGTATCTGGATATCAATGAAATCGCGACGGCGGTTGAGCGTCCTGAAAATCTGCTGGGCGTACATTTCTTCAGCCCGGCGAATATCATGCCGCTGGTAGAAGTTGTTGACGCTGATAAAACCTCAACAGAAACCCTGTCGACAGTGATGAACCTGCTGAAGAAAATGCGCAAGATCAGCGTGATCAGCGGTGTTTGCCACGGCTTTATCGGTAACCGGATGTATCAGGCCTATCAGCGTGAAGCTGGCTTGCTGCTGATGAACGGTGCAACACCACGTCAGATCGACAAAGCCCTGACTGATTTTGGTATGGCGATGGGGCCGTTTGCGGTCGTCGATATGTCCGGTATCGATATCGGTTACATGATGCGTCAGTCGCTGGCGGAAGGTGCTTATGAAAAGCATGCTTTTCTGGTTCATGACCGCTTAGTGGAAACCGGACGTAAGGGCCGTAAGACCGGTGCCGGTTTCTATAACTACGACGATGGCGGCCATTTACAGGATGATCCTGCTGTACTGGAACTGATTGAACAGATCGCAGCTGAGCAGGGCGCTGAGCGCCGGGAAATCAGCGATGCAGAAATTATCGATCGCTGTATTCTGGCGTTGATGAACGAAGCCGGACACATCCTGGATGAAGGCATTGCCCGCAGTGCAGCGGATGTGGATGTGGTCTTCGTTAATGGTTATGGCTTTCCACGGGCTAAAGGTGGCCCGATGTTTTATGCCCAGAGCCGCGGTTTGTCCGCTTGTGCAAAGAAAGTAGCTGAATTTGCCAGCACTCAGGGGCCGCGCTGGTGGCGGCCCTCACAGGCACTGGCTGCAGCGGCCGAAGCCGGGCGCTGGTAAACCGTTCAGTACTGTTCTTCAGCTGACCGGCTGGTGTTCCTCGGAAGGGTCGGTCAGCTTATCACCAAGAATGATGCCCTCATCGTAGAGGGTATCAATTTCTGCTTTCAGTAAGTCTTTCACGATGGTGGATGCAGTGTTCAGCGGGTAATTTTTGACCAGGCAATAAAGATGGTTCGGCGGATATCCGGCTGAATGATCGGCCGGGCAATAATCTCCCCTGTTTCCACATATGATGGATAGACGGCCAGGGCATTACGGAACCCGCAACGCCGTAACGGGTATAACTGCGGATCAGGGAAGAGGACTCGGTTTCCAGCTTTATATTCAGCGGCAGTTTCTTCTTCGCAGAAATCTCTTCGAGAATCGACCGTACCGCATGCTGTTTCTGACTCAGTGCCAGTGGTGTTTTGGATATTTCCCGGAAGCTGATCGGCTGCATATCGAGCTGATCCTTCATCGCAGCATCAACCGCTTTTGTGACAAAAACAGTGGCTCCTGGTAGAGCTGGAAGCTGTGCAGTTGTCTGGGCGGGGTGTCACTGGCACTGGCAATCAGCCCCAGATCCGCCCGGCCACTTTCAACCAGGGTGTAACTTTTCAGGCTACGGGCTTCAATGATCCGAAGCTGAATCTGGGGATACAGCTCACCGATCCGCATCACCATCCGGGGCGCCAGATAACCGGACAACATCGGCGGCAGCACCAGTGCCACATCTCCTTTGGGCGTATTCGCCTCAAGCCGCACATCATCTTTAGCATGTTTTAACTGGGCAGAAATCTTGCGGGCATGCATCAGTAGCACTTCACCGGCACTGGTCGGCGTCACCCCACGGGGTGTCCGGATCAGCAAATGGGTGCCCAGCTCATCTTCAAGATTGGCAATATGCTGGCTCAGCGCCGGCTGGGCAATCCGCAAAACCTTGGCCGCTTTTAAAAAACTGCCCTGTTCAACAATGGCGATGAAGTAGGTGAGCTGACGCAGATTCATGGCGACTTCAAGTTATATGTAATTGTGATGATGGTAGATCAGGACTTTGAATAAACTATAACACCTGTCTGCTGAAAACCCTATCCGGAAGTTCTTCAGGTCAATGCTTAACAAAGGAATTTTCAGGTCTACACTTAAGGGATGGATGATTTACATGACTGGAAGATGGATAAAGAAAAGGAACAGGCAATCGCCGCTTCGATGAAAGAAGCCAGAGAAAGGCCAGAGGCTATGCCGATTTTTCGGCTGGGCAATTGACAGAGATTGTGAAGAGCTGGGGGTTGTTTACAGCCTGAATGAATCACTGGAAATGTCTGGCGGTCTGGCTTTTGCGGATATTCAGTCCAGAGGCCGGGGCAATGATCCGCCTGATTGTGAAGCGGTTGTATCCGGACAGCGGGTTGCTATAGAAATTACCGAGTTAGTCAGCGGTGATGCAATACGCGCTTATAAAGCAGGCCTGACGTATAAATGGGCCCGGTGGAGTAAAACCAGTTTTCAGGCTGCCGTGTCTGAACTGATCGCCAGGAAGAATTCAAGATTTCCTGCGTTACAGGGAGCCCCTTATACCGGCGGCTATGTACTGGTAATTTTTACCGATGAGCCCTTGTTAGACCGGAATACCGTTGCGGATTATTTACAGGATTTTGAGCTCCGGGACAGCGATAATCTGACCGATATCTATTTTCTTATTTCCTATGATACTGAACTGGAACGGTGCCCGTTTTTCAAACTTAAATAGTTGTCCGGGTTAAACCGGGTAGGCCTCACTTGCTGATTCTTGCGATTTGGCAGGCTGGCTCATATAGTTGTTCGCTTTCTGTCTCTCCTGACGTTAACTTACTCCGGTACTCTCTTACATTTAAGGAAGCCCAATGACAACCCGCCGCATCGGTTCACTGACTGTTTCACCTATTGGCTACGGCTGTATGAGTTTGTCCCATGCGTACGGTACGCCGCCGTCCCGTGAGTATGCAGAACAGATGCTGAACCGAGCACTGGATGCGGGTTATACCTTTCTGGATACCGCTGCCCTGTATGGCTTTGGTGCTAATGAAACCCTGATAGGAGAGGTGCTGAAGGGGCGTCGACAAGAGTTTGTGCTGGCCAGTAAGTGCGGCATGTTCCGCAATGATGCCGGTGTGCGTGAGATTAACGGGCGGCCTGAGGCGATCCGTAAGGTCTGTGAAGCCAGCCTGAAACGTTTACAGACCGATGTCATCGACCTGTATTATCTGCACCGCTGGGATCGTAACGTACCCATTGAAGAGAGTGTTGGTACCCTGGGGGAACTGGTGAGGGAAGGGAAGATCCGTGAGGTAGGGCTGTCGGAAGTATCCGCGGAAACCCTGCTTAAAGCCCATAAGGAATACCCCATTGCAGCGGTGCAGAGTGAGTATTCCTGTGGAGCCGTAACGTGGAAATTGCCGTACTGGATGCCTGTAAAGAACTGGGTACCACGCTGGTGGCGTTCAGTCCGCTGGCCCGCAAGTTTCTCACCAATACCCTGCGGGATCTGAAGCAGCTGGAAGAGAATGATTTTCGCAGCAATATGCCACGCTTCAGCCCGGAAAATTATGCCCGCAATTTACAGTTACTGGATGACTATTTGCCGCTGGCAGAAGAAGCTGGCTGTACACCGGGCCAGTTGGCACTGGCCTGGCTGCTGAAGAAGGCTGAACACATTGTGCCAATTCCGGGAACGGCGGTGCTGGCGCATCTGGAAGAGAATATTGCAGCGGCTGAAGTGAACATCAGTGAAGATCTGTTTACCCGGATTGATGCGGTTATTAATCAGCAGACTGTGGTGGGAGAACGTTACCCTGCACAGGCCCAGTCTGAAGTGGATACCGAACGCTTTTAATCTTTGTTTAAAGGGTGCTGAGTGTCGGTGCTGATAGTGTTTTGCGATCTTTTAAATGTTTAACAACCGGTGCGAATGCAAACTTAAACGGCAGCAGATACAGCGCCATGCAGGTGGTGTAAATATTGGGTTTTGTTTTGCTGATGCCAAAATGCACATCTTTGTTTGTTTGTGGCACTTCGTAGGTTTTGAACAATACATCCCAGAGGGAAACATAAAGGCAAAGTTTTTGTCGATATGATCCGGATGGCAGCTGTGATGAATCTGATGGTGGGCCGGAGAGCCGAAAATCATGGCCCACTTACCCGGCCAGCGCAGCCAGATATGTGAATGGCGCAGGTTATAGCCCAGCAGATTGAACATAAACATCAGCACGGGCACACCCAGCAAAACCGGCATACTGGGCAGATATCCCAGCAGTTTATAGCTCAGTCCCATGAACAGTCCCCGGCGACCCCGTTGGTCAGTGAATACACCACATTATCGACCGGATGTTCTCTGTAGTTGGTTAAGGGGTGCATCACTTCGGCGCTGTGATGCACTTTGTGAAACTCCCACAGAAAAGGAATCCGGTGCTGCAGCATATGAATGAAAAATGCGATGAAATCCAGAAAGGCGATCAGTCCGATCATATACAGGACAGACACCGTTGTTGAATAGGTATTGCCTTCCTGTCCGGTAAGAATGCTGACAACACTGCTACCGGTCAGCAGGGTAAAGCTGATATCAATAGTACCGGTCAGAAACGTTGTATAGATAATCAGCCGTACCAACTGATGAAAGAAGAAGTACCGTACATCCAGCCAGGCGGAAGGGTGCTGCCAGACTTTTTAGGGAAAAGAAAACGTAGGAAATGCGTTGCAGAACGCCGCTGGCTGCGTGTTGACCACAGGTAAACTAACAGCGCACCTAACAGCGAGGTGAGCAGATAGAGCCAGTAAATTCTCTGGGAAGTATTCAGAGGGTAAAGAAAGACCTTGTAGAGCTGGGTTAATACGACTTCCAGGACGGTGAGAAATTGAGTGTGCAGATACTGCAGAATGCTGTCTGAACCTGTTTCTGTCATCTGAACCGTCCCCTTTGAGTCAGTGCATCAAAACACCTGTACGTGTTTGATTTAGCATAGACCGTGATTGGCAGACTGGCAGATTTTTCCTTGTGACTGGGGCTCGGTCAGCAGCGATCAGCCAGCCCGCAGAGCCTGAATTTCCCGCGGCGAGTCACCAAAGAAACGCTTGAATTCCCGGCTGAATTGGGAAGGACTTGAGTAACCCACACTGTATGAGGCTTCACTGGCCTGGGTGCCGCTCAGTAACAGGGAATGGGCCCGGTGAAGGCGCAGGCTTTTGACAAACTGCATCGGAGTCATAGAAGTGATCTGTTTGAATTGTTCATGCAGGGTTGAGCTGCTCATGCCGGCGAAGCGTGCGATGGTGTCGATATCCAGCGGCTGATGGAAGTTCTTTTCAATGTAATGCACTACGGGGCAATCCGGTTGGCACCGGCATTGTTCGAGACGCAGTTACGCAGTACGTCGCCGTGGGGGCCTTTTAGCACTTCATAGTAAATTTCCCGGATCAGCCCCGGGGCCAGTACTTTGCGGTCCATTTCATCGGGCAGGCATTCCAGCAGGCGGATAAAACTGCTCTGCAGTTTATCGGTGGCCGGGCTGGAAAGAATAATCTCATCGGAAGGGAGCTGTTCCGGCTGTTGATCCTGCTGTTCCATTTCGATCAGCAACTGGCTGATCACATAGCTGTCTATGCGCAGGCTCAGGCCCATGTAAGGTTTGTCTTCTGCGGCCCGGACCACTTCACCTTCCACCGGCATGGTAACGGAATTAATCAGGTAGTTATCCGGGTCGTATGAGCATTCCGGGTACCGAAATGCACCCGCTTCTTGCCCTGGGCTATCACACAGATACTGGGGTTATAGACCACCGGCTGACGGGGCATGATCTTAGCAGAACGGTACAGAACCAGGCCGGGCAGACCGGTCTGGCAGATGCCGTCTTCCTGATGAAAACGGCCAATACTGGCGGCTAATTCTGAATCAAACTGCACGTTAATGCTCCCGGCTTATCAGGTTGTCATGCAGAGGATTATGCCATTTAGCTGCCGATTTTAACCAGCACCTGGGCCTGTTTCCGGAGTTTTGTGCAAGTAGTACGGAGGATCACACTAACAGCTGATTGCTGATTCCGCGCATATTAAAAACACTAACGCAGCGGGCAATACCCTATGCCAATGAAACGGTATTGCTGAATCAGGAGATGTTCATGTCTGTTACTCTTCGTGTTAACGGTGTCGACCAGCAGGTTGATGCCAGCCCGGATACCCCTTTGCTCTGGGTGATCCGCGACCATCTTAATCTTACCGGTACCAAATTTGGCTGCGGGCTTGCCCAGTGCGGCGCCTGTACCGTGCATATGGAAGGCCAGCCGATCCGTTCCTGTGTGACACCGGTGTCCAGTGTGGCCGGTAAAGACATTACCACCATTGAAGGGCTGGCAACGCCGGCTGCGCAGGCGGTACAGACTGCCTGGAACGAACTGGAAGTACCACAGTGCGGGTATTGTCAGTCCGGTCAGGTGATGGCTGCCACGGCATTACTGGAAAGCAACAAAAATCCAACCGACGCCGATATCGATGCGGCGATGTCCGGCAATGTGTGCCGCTGTGCCACGTATGCACGTATCCGCCACGCCATTAAAGATGCCGCCGAGAACCTGGAGTAACCGATTATGTTTAACAGACATGCCCTTGCAATGGTTGGCCACAAAGCCTCAGCCGTCACAACCAGCCGTCGTGGCTTTCTGAAGCTGGCCGGCGCCGGTGCCGGTTTATCGCTGGCCATGAAGTTGCCTGCCGCTGAACAGGCTTCCGGTACGCAGCAACCGGATGATACCTTTGCCCCGAACGCCTTCTTACGGATTACCCCGAATAACCGGGTAACCATCGTGATGAAACACTTGGAAATGGGGCAGGGCAGCTATACCGGGCTGGCCACATTGGTAGCTGAAGAGTTGGATGCCGACTGGGATCTGATTGACCTGGAAGCGGCACCGGCAGATGCCGCCCGCTATAAAAACCTCCACTGGGGGCTCAGGGCACCGGCGGCAGTTCGGCGATCGCCAACTCCTTTGTTCAGATGCGTGAAGCCGGCGCCACGGCACGGCAGATGATTTTGAATGTAGCCGCTGAACAGTGGGCGGTGCCGGTGGGTGAACTGTCAACAGAAAACAGCGTGGTTATGCATGCTGCCAGCCAGCGCTCTGCCACTTACGGAGAACTGGCGGCTCAGGCTGCAACACTGGCAATGCCAGCGGCCGAGCAGGTGAAGCTTAAGTCACCGTCGCAGTTCCGGATGATCGGCAAAAAGTCAGCCGTAAAGACCGGGGTAAGAACAACGGCACGGCCATTTTCACCCAGGATATTCAGCTGGAAGGTATGCTCACCGCAGTAGTAGCGCATCCTCCCCGTTTCGGTGCAGTGTTAACGAGCTTTGATGGCACTGCAGCCCGTCAGGTAAAGGGCGTGGTGGATGTGGTGGCGATTCCGTCCGGCGTGGCGGTGTTGGCGAAAGACTTCTGGTCTGCCAAAACCGGCAGAGACAAATTACAGATTACCTGGGACGAGCAGAATGCGATCCGTAAGGGCTCAGATGAGTTGCTGGCAGATTACCGGCAGCTGTCAGCCACACCAGGACTGGTAGCCCGTCAGGAAGGAGATGCAGCAACTGCATTACAGGCCGCTGAAGATCAGTTAGCGCTGGAATTTGAGTTTCCTTATCTGGCCCACGCAGCAATGGAACCGATGAACTGTGTGGCGAAAGTCACTGCCAATAGCTGCGAGATCTGGAACGGTGATCAGGTGCAAACCATGGATCAGGGGGCAATAGCCGCCACGCTGGGTTTGAAGCCGGAACAGGTGAAAATCAACACCTTACTGGCCGGCGGCAGCTTTGGTCGCCGGGCGAATCCGGTGTCTGACTATGTGCTGGAATCGGTGCTGATCGCGAAAAGCCAGCCGGGTGTTCCGGTCAAGCTGGTCTGGACCCGCGAAGATGATACCCGGGCCGGTTACTACCGTCCGCTGTATTTGCACAGCCTGAAGGGCAGTGTGGATGCACAGGGCTACCCTAAGGCCTGGCAGCAGCGGATCGTTGGTCAGTCGATTCTTAAGGGTACTGCCTTTGAAGCTTTCATGGTGAAAGACGGTATTGATGCGACTTCCGTTGAAGGGGCGGCGGATCTGCCTTATCAGGTGCCGGATCTGCAGGTTGAGCTGCATACCACTGAAAATCAGGTGCCGGTGCAGTGGTGGCGTTCAGTGGGGCATACCCATACGGCATTCTCAACGGAAGTGTTTCTGGATCAGCTGGCCCGTAAGGGAGGTAAAGACCCTTATGAGTTGCGTAAGGAATTGCTGGCCGGTCACCCCCGTCATCTGGGGGTACTGAAACTGGCGGCTGAGAAAGCCGGCTGGGGCCGTGAACTGCCTGCCAACCGGGGATGGGCATTGCCGTACATGAGTCATTTAACTCCTATGTGGCAGAAGTGGCGGAAGTATTAGTGGCAGACGATGGCAGCTTCAGGGTTGAAAAAATTACCTGTGCAGTGGACTGCGGACTGGCAATCAACCCGGACATCATCGAAGCACAGATGCAAGGGGTATTGGCTATGGCCTGTCCGCTGCACTGATGGGTGAAATCACCCTGGAAGACGGGCGGGTGAAACAGTCCAACTTCCATGATTATCAGGTACTGCGTATCGATCAGATGCCGGAAATTGAAGTGCATATCGTTGCTTCGGCTGAGCCGCCAACAGGGGTGGGCGAGCCGGGAACTCCGCCGGTAGCACCGGCAGTTGCCAACGCCCTGAGTGCAGTAACCGGTGAGGTGTATACCCGCCTGCCGTTACCCCGCAACCTGAAGGCATAAATTTACCTGGGAAAGGGCAACGCCGGCAGCGTCTGCTGTCGGTGGTTACCCTGTGGAGGAGTCAGTGTATGGCGAATCAGTTATCCGGCTTGCTTGAACAGTGGTATCCCTGCCGGGATGAACTGGAATGGGTGCTGGGGGCAATCTATCAGACCCATGGCCCCTGTTATCGCAAAACCGGCGCAATGATGTTGTTTAACAGCCTTGGACAGCAGTTCGGTATGCTCAGCGGCGGTTGTCTTGAATCGGATATTCAGACCCACGCCCGCCGGGTGATGCAAACCGGGCAGGCGGTAACACTGTGCTATGACGGCAGCGATGAAGATGATCTGGCCTTTCAGCTGGGCATAGGCTGCGGCGGCACCGTACATATCGTGCTGCAGGCGGTAACGGCAGACAATCACTACCTGCATCTGGATGCCGTGCAGGAAAGCCTGCGGCAACGACAGGTGGCGGGTTTGCAACTGCAGATTCCAAATGCTGCATCCGCGCCTATGAGTGGCGATTTAAGCCGCTTTGTGGCCGAACATGAAGCGCCCGTTAAAAAGACGGCGCTGATCACAGAGAACAACCGGCAATGGCTGCATATCCGGATTAAGCCGGAACCGCATTTGCTGGTGATCGGTGGCGGGGTTGATGCCCGGCCGGTGGTATCGATGGCGAAACAGCTGGGCTGGGAGGTAAGCCTGTGGGACCCGCGTCCGGCGAACGGTCGCCGGGAATTCTTTCCGGAGGCGGACAGTATTCTGAGCTGTGAAGTAACGGAGCTGGCAGGCTTTGTGGCTGAAAAACGGGTCAGTGCGGCTATTCTGATGTCGCACAATATCCGTCTGGATGCCGCCGCTCTACAGCATCTTCAGGGCGCTGAGCTGTCATACATGGCACTTTTAGGCCCGCTGAACCGTAAGGCCGATGTACTGGCAGAAGCCGGGCTTAAGGAAACACAGCTGACCACACCGGTTTCCGGCCCGGCGGGGCTGGGGATTGGTGGTGAGCTGCCGGAAAGCATTGCCCTGTCGATGCTGGCTGAATGCCATCAGGTGTTACATCAGCCAAAGGCGGCCACGGCAAATATCCGGCTGAACAGCTATGCAGCCTGAGGTGCAGGCTTCCGCAAGGCCTCTGGGCATTCTGATTCTGGCGGCCGGTAACAGCAGCCGCTTTGGCAGTTGTAAACTGCTGGCAGATTGCAAAGGCCAACCCCTTATCAATTATGCCCTGCGCACGGCGCTGGCATTTCCCGTGCTCAGACTCAGGTGGTTACTGGTGCCTGGCACGCCGAAGTAGATGCGGTAATGGCCAGCGGCACGGTGCCGCGGCTTCCGCTTTTGTTCAACCGGGACTGGCAGTCAGGCATGGGCAGTTCGGTGGCACTGGGTGTGTCAGCAATGGCAGAGTCATGCAGTGAGATCCTGATTCTGCTGGCGGATCAGCCGCTGGTCACGCCGGAAGACTGCCGGCAGCTGCTGACAGCGGACAAACTGGCAGATATCTGTTGTGCCGAATACAGCGGGAACTGGGGTGTACCGGCGCTGTTCCGTTCAGCGACCTTTGCTTCACTGATGCAACTGAAAGGACAGCAGGGGCTAAAAATTGCTCAGTGACCCTGCATTCAGCGTCGCCGGCGTTGAGTTGCCCCGGGCAGCTCAGGATATTGATTATCCCCGGGATCTGAACCGCCTGTTCCCGGAGTAAAAAAGCACGTATTTATCCCGGTTTGGGTAATTTCCTCTTCTTAATTCCCCCGTTTTCCCTTAATTCCCGATATGCTGAAAGGATTGTAATACGAGCGTTTTGACAGGTTCAGTGTTCCCGGGCCTGTCTGGCATCTAAGGAGATGATCGCCATGGAAAAACGGATGTTACTGGTGGATGACGACCCGGCAGTGGTTGCCTCATTACGCCGGGTGTTGCGCCAGCAGGATTTTCAGTTGCAAACCGCCTGTTGTGGCAGTGAAGCGCTGGAGATGCTGACGGAGAATCCCGCTCAGGTGGTAATGAGCGATTTTCGTATGCCGCATATGAACGGCATTGAGTTTCTCACTGAAGTAAAACAGCGCTGGCCCGATGCTGCCCGGCTGATGCTCAGTGGCCAGTCTGACTATGACAGCACGGAAGAAGCATTGGCAGCAGGGGTGGTGGATTATTATCTGACCAAGCCCTGGGATAACGAAGAACTGCTGGCGATTATCGACAAGGCCTTTCTTGGCAGAGGCAGCACAGCAGAGGCCAGTACTGATACTGATGAGAAGCCTGAACAGAAAGTCTCCCGGGCGGCTGTGATTGCGGTGGATGCAGTAGGTGCGACGGAAGACAATAGCCCGATACCGGAACTGCCCGCTGTATTTTCTCCTGATGTACTGGCGAAGCTGGGCCAGGATGTAGGCGCGGATACACTGCCGTCGCTGATCGATATATTCCTTAAGGATGCCACCACCCGGTTACAAAGCCTTGAAGTCAGTGCTGCTGCCGATGCCGGCAATGTGAAGCATCAGCTGCACACCCTTGGCAGTAGCTCGGCACTGTACGGGCTGATGAAAGTCTCGGCGCTGGCACGGCGGCTGGAAGGGCTGTGTGACAGTGATATGGAAAAGGTGATGGCTAATTTGCCGGCATTTGTGAAATTAAGCCGGGGATGCCTGCAACAACTTGAAGACTACATGGCTGAAGCGGAACCCCGCTGATCCAGTAAACTCCCCTGACTTGTTAAGACAGGGGATGCTGCAGGCTAATGGTGATGCCGGCTCACTGGGTTACACCAGCAGGGTTTCTGCCCGAGCATAGCGCTCAGTAATTCGTGCAGCGGTTACCGGTTTGGAGTGCAGGTAACCCTGAATGAAGTCACACTGCAGCTCCTGAAGAATGCTTTGCTGGCCTTCAGTCTCAACTCCCTCAGCCACCACTTTGTACCCCAGTTCTTTTGAGAACTCGATGATCAGCTTAACAAAGGCGGCATGGGTGTCATCATTGGTCAGGTCGTGAATAAAGCTGCGATCAATTTTAATTTTATCGACCGACAGGCGTTTCAGGTAAGCCAGTGAGCTGTAGCCGGTACCGAAATCATCAATACTGATATTGATACCGATGCCTCTGAGGCGTTTCAGAACACCTGTGCTCATGCTGGTGTTTTTCATGGCTGAGGTTTCAGTGATCTCGATTTCGATCATATCCGGGCTGGCACCGGTTGTGCTGAGCACGCTCTGAATACGCTCAACCAGCTCAGGGTTACTGAATTCCCGGGCGGATAGATTAATCGCCACCGGCAGGGTAAAGCCCAGTTCTTCCTGCCAGGCCAGCGCCTGTGCACAGGCCTGTTTAATTACCCAGTCACCCAGATCGAGAATCAGGTTACTTTCTTCTGCAAGCGCGATGAAAGTGTCAGGTGTCAGCAAGCCTTTTGCGGATGACGCCAGCGTATCAGCGCTTCTACCGAGACGATTTCTCCGCTGTGTGCATCCACAATCGGCTGATACAACAGGAACAGCTGGTTATCATGAATTGCCTGTACCAGGTCCTGCTGTAATTCCCTTGAATCGTTCAGCTTTCTGCCTTCTTCCGCATCATAGAAGTGATAATGCCCCTGGCCTTCTGATTTAGCTTCATACATAGCCATATCGGCGCGTTTCAATGCCTGCTGAACACAGTCAGCATCTTCCGGCAGCATGCAGATGCCGATACTGGTGCCGATTGAAATCTGAATATTGTTGATCAGGAAAGGTGTTCTGAAGCTTTCGAGAATCGCTTTGGCGGTTTGTTCAACGTCTTCTTTACCGGCGACATCATGCAGCAGAATTGTAAACTCATCGCCGCCGATGCGTGACACCGTATCGGTTGCTTTGACCAGGTCTGTCAGACGTCGGCTGATATGCTGCAAAGGGTATCGCCGATGGCGTGTCCGAGGGTGTCGTTGACCTGTTTAAACTGGTCCAGGTCAAGGTACATAAAGGCTGTCTGAATATTGCCCGCTTTGATGCGCTGCAGAGACTGTTCGATTCTGTCGTACAGCAGAGTCCGGTTAGGCAGTGCGGTGAGTTGGTCGTAATACGCCAGCTGTTTGAGTTGTGTTTCAGCGGTTTTCAGTGGGGAAATATCGGAGAAAATACCGATGTAGTTCAGTACTTCTCCCTTGTCATTGTGCATGGCAGAGACTGACAGCCACTTAGGAAAGTTCTCACCGTCATAACGTATGCCATTGATTTCGCCCTGCCAGCTGCCGTGCATTTCGATGGCTTCCCACATGGCTTTTAAGGTTGCCGGTTTATGCTCGCTGAGATCTCCGAATTTAGCTTTTGCACCAATGACCAGTTCTGGCCGGGTGTTCATAATTTTGCAGTAGGCGGGATTGACCTCAAGAATTGTGAGGTTAGGGTCGGTAATCAGTATGGCTTCGTTGGCTGAGCCGAATACCTGACCGGACAGCCGTAACTTCTGTTCAGCCGCGGCTCGCTGTTTGATTTCTTCCTGCAGTTTTGCGGTACGCTCTTCGACGGATCTTTCCAGTGTTTCCTGCTGTACCCGGAGCGCCTTGCCGGTTGTCTGTAACTCGCGGAGCATGTTGTTAAAAAGATGGGTGAGTTCGTCTACTTCTTTAATAACGATTTGTGACTGATGTTTTACCGGAGAAATGCTGGAGATTTTATCGGTGGCGATGCTGGCGACGCTTCGGCTGATCCGTTCGATCGGCTGTGCCAGATGCCGGGCGGCGATCCAGCTTAAAAATGTTGAAACAGTTAAGCCCATCAGGAAATAATAATCACCGCCAGATGGACATCATCGGCGTTGTCTGTCAGTTCTTCGATGGGTTGAGGCACCATAATGCCCCAGCCCTCACCGGGCACGGCAGTGTGTCCGGCGATCATTTCAGCCTGCATCGGTGGTGAGTAAAGGTGCTGACGCCGGTCGTGCCGGCCATCATTTTTCACGACCGACAGGGCAGAAGCGTCTTTGGACGTGTATTCCCATTCTTCATTTGGATGGGCGACAACCTTGCCGGTGGCATCAACAATCATTGAGTGGCCGCGTTCGCCAAACGCAATGGATCGCTGACTTTCTTTGATATAGGTGGTTTCTAAAACCCCGACGGCCCTTGCCTGATTGTCCAGCGCCTTGCTGATCAGAAATGCCGGGCGGTCGTTAATCCGTGTCAGATCTGAAAGCTGAGTATTACCGGACATGTTTCGCAGCACCGTTTTTGCTCCGGGGTCAGTTCAAAGGAGCAGGGGTATTGCTGAATCTGTTTGTGGGGGCTTTATCAGGGAAAAAGATACAGGCTGCGGTGATGCCATATTTACTCAGCAGCGCTTTGCTATAAATATGATTTTCAGGCGGAATCTGCACGGAGTTAACAAAACTGAAGGCAGACTTTGTGTCAGTGATATAACGCTGAAATTCCCGGCTGAGATTTTTGGCGATGATTAAGTGCTTTTCTTTAACCGCCTTAAATTCGTTGTCCAGAGAATGTTGCTGAACCCACAGCCCGAGAAGTAATACCGGAATCAGGGATATCAGCACCAGACAGCTGAAAATGATCGTGTGAAGTCGAAATTTGGTGCCTGTAAATGCAGAAGAAGGCATTAGCTATGAATCCTGTCATATGCAAAGCAGATCCCGTGTTTGCAAAGCAAACTGACGGTTGTAACAAACGACTGTTGCGGGACCTGGGTTATATTTTTTTATATTTATTATTGATATTCGGTTTGGCGGATGATCAGCGGCTTGTGTCTACTCCGGTACTTCCTTTACCCGGGGTTTACACCGACTGAACAACCCGGAATGTTAAACCGCTCGGTAAGTTAACTGGAATCAGTCGCATTCGTAAATACTTGATATCAGAGAAAAATATAACTTTCGGGTCAGTTTGGGAGTGAATTTGTAAACAGAATGCCTTAAACACTGATGCCAGCTGGCTTGAACAGCAGAAGCTGGCAGCGAAGTGGTCAGAATCCGATTATGTATTCGGTTACCCATTATGAGTAACAGTTGTTTGAAAAAGCCCTGTAAGTGGCAATAAAGAATGATTTAAGGGCATTTTTTTGTGCAGCCTGCAGAGAATGCAGGCTGCCTGTGATTGCTTAACTTACTGACTGAAAAGACTTATTCCTTCCAGCTGTTCCGTTTCCGGTAAATTGTCGCGGCACTGATCTCCAGATAATGGGCGGCTTTGGGGATGTTGCCCTGACACAGGTCTATGGCCCGTTCGATGGCTTCACGCTCCAGTTCGGCAATAGGGCGGATGAGCTGAGACAGATCACTGCTGTTGCCCGGTGCCTGCTGTGGCGGTGGGCTGAAGCTGGCTGCCGGTGTGTAGCTGCCAGTGGCGGGTTGTACAGCAGCAGGGGACACCGGCGCTACCGGTGGTGGGGTAACAGTACGGGGCTGTGCTGCACTGATACCGGCCATGCCATCCAGTGGTGCCGGCAGCATAGAGGTGGTTACCCGGTCACCGCTGTGCAGTACAACGATGTTGCGGATAACGTTCTGTAACTGACGGACGTTGCCGGGCCAGTCATAGTTGCTGAGGATATATTCGCAGTCCGGTTCGAATCCGGCGAAAGCTTTCTGTTCCTCGGTTGCGTACTGGGTGAGGAAGTGATTGGCAATCTCGATAACGTCGTTGTCCCGTTCCCGCAGCGGCGGCAGGTGTACCGGCAGCACGTGTAAACGGTAAAACAGATCTTCCGGAAGTTACCGGCCTGGACTTCCGCCAGCGGGTCTTTATTGGTGGCGCAAACGATGCGTACATCAACCTGTTCGGTTTTGTCGCTGCCCACTTTCTGCAGGGTGCCGGTTTGCAGGAACCGCAGCAGTTTGGACTGCAGCGACATATCCATTTCACAGATTTCATCCAGAAACAGGGTGCCGCCCTGGGCGGCTTTGGCTGCACCGTCCCGTTCGCCCACCGCGCCAGTGAAGGCGCCTTTAACATGACCGAAGATTTCGCTTTCGATCAGGTCTTTGGGAATCGCACCGCAGTTCAGGGCAATGAAGGGCGCTTTGCGACGGCCACTGTGCTGGTGGATTGCCTCGGCGCAGACCTCTTTACCGGTACCGCTTTCGCCGGTGATAAAGATGGTGGCTCGGGAGTCGGCAGCGCTGTCGATGATCTGATAGACCCGTTGCATGGCCAGAGAAGAACCAATGAAGCCGCAGAACTGGTGGCGGTCAATTTCGTTGTGATAGGTCTCAACGATGCGTTTCAGGTTCTGGCTTTCAAAGGTGTTTTTCAGGGTGGTGAGCAGGCGTTCCTGATCGAAAGGTTTGACCAGATAGTCCCGGGCACCCAGTTGCATGGCCTCAATGGCGGTATTCATCGAACAGTCGCCGGTGGTGATGATGACTTCAGCAGGCTGTTCTTCGCTGCTGATTTTCTTAAAATTTCCAGCCCGTTCATGTCCGGCAGGCTCAGATCCAGCAGGACGCCATCAAAGCTTTTCTGGCTGAGGGCCTGCAGGGCTGCGCTGCCGTCGGCAACGCAGTGAAGGTCGTATTCCTGATCCCGAAGATAGCTCTGACATACCGCTGTCATGGTCGGGTCGTCTTCTACAAGCAGCAGTGTTGGGGTCACGTTTGGCACAGCAATTCCTCTGCAGAAAGTAAGCTGATTTCCGGGTGTTACAGAGGCAGTAAGTTGCCAGTCTGGCAGGTTCAGAAACCGCTTAGATTGTGATCCTTGTAGCACGTAGAGTAAGCTAGAGATATAAGCGGATCAACCAGTTATGGATGTCTGGCTGACCGGAATGAGTAGTTATTACTGTTTTTCAGAGGTTATTTTAAGGATAACTTTTAAGGAGTGCTTTTCCGGCTAAAAGGAGGCGATATGCAGGTACTGGCCGAATGGGAATTTCAACCGGATCTGAGTGCAGCGCGGGAATTGCGTAACAAGCTGGCAGCCTTGCTGGAAGCACTGCCGCCGGAGCAGTCGGTGGCCAACGTTCAGGGATTTCTGCTGGCCTGCAGCGAACTGGTGGTGAATCTGACCCGCTATCCCCAGCCGCGGCCGACCGCCGCCACGCTGCGTTTTTGTCAGGATGAATTCTACGATCAGCTCGAGTTACTGGACGATGGCGGCAGTTTCATCAATTTTAGCCAGCAGTTACAGGATACTTCGCCGCTGCAGGCTGCCGAGAACGGCATGGGGCTGAAACTGCTGGCGGCCAGCTTTGATGATCTCAGTTATGTGCCGGCCTGTTACCGGGATGACGCCCGTAATCTGATGCTGGTGAAGCAGCAGCGCTGCCACCCGGCCAACCCTACTGGTGGTGGATGATGACCCCGTATACCGGGCGGTGGTAAGTGCCTATCTGCAGTCTGACTACCGGGTGCTGGAAGCGGCGGATGTGGCCATGGGGTATGAACAGGTATTGCAGCACCGGCCGGAGCTGGTGATCTGCGATATCAGTATGCCGGAGGCAGATGGCCCGGTACTGTTCGACCGGATGCGCCATATTCCGGAGGTTTCCGGCACGGCGTTTATTTATCTGTCGGGCTGTCAGGATGATGACGTGATCAGCCGGGCACTGCAGCGGCCCATTGATGATTTTCTGGCCAAGCCGGTGGCACGGGATAAGTTACTGGTCAGTGTACAGCGGACACTGCTGCGGCGACGGCACCTGACCGAACAGTTGCAGGCGGAACTGGATCAGAAGATTACCCTGGGCCTGCAGCCTTCCTTGCCCCGTGAAATCGGGGAATATCAGGTGGCCCTGCGCAGCCGGGTACCGGAAGCCGGCGGTGGCGACATGGTGCTGTTGCGTGATCAGTTGGTTATTTTTGCGGATATGATGGGGCATGGGGTGACTGCAAAGGCTATGTGTATGCACTGGCCGGTTATTTGCGGGGCTGTGTGCCGCGGTAGGTAGCGGTGCACAGTCAGGCTGGCACCGGCGCAATTGCTGACGCTGGTTAGTCAGGGCTTCAGCGATGATCCGGTACTGGCTGAAACCCTGGCAACCCTGATGGCGGTGCAGCTGAATCCTGAGGAGAGATACTGATCGCCAATGCCGGTCAGCCCCGGCCGGTATTATGCAGGGCGAATACAGAGAGCGATGATGCGGTTAGGCAGCTGGATATCGACGGACCGCTGCCCGGGCTGAGTTTGCAGCAGGGAGCCGAAACAGCCTACCCGGAATACTGTTTACAGCTCGGTGACGGGGAACGGTTACTGATTTATTCCGACGGGGTGCTGGATGCTGCCGAAACACCGTCTGAAACATTTATCAGCCGGATACATGACAGTATGGGAATGCCATTGCCTCAGGCGGCGGATTACCTGATGCAGCAGCTGCCTGCCGATCCTCAGGCCGATGACATTACCCTGATTTTATTAGGACGGCTGTAAGCGCTGTTATTTAAGTTATAACGGCTGGTTAATCAGGTCAGAGGCTTCTACTTTTTGCGCAGATAGCCCGCCAGCCGTGGCAGCCATTTATCCAGCCGTTTGATCTCGCGAAGCATTTCTTCCCGCAGGCCCGGTGAATAGCGGTCATTCATGACGGCACCACAGAGAGGAATGTTGGCCTGTTTCAGCACCTGCTGGGCTTCATCAATCTGGCTTTCTGTTGTCACGTGTGTGACGACGTTCAACATGCAGGTTTCGCATACCGACGCGATGGTCACGCCGCAGATTGCGCCATCACTGGAATGCAGCAGTGGCGGGGTGTCGCAGATGATGATGTCAAAGCTGTCCAGTGCCTGGCCAAAGAAGCTGCACAGTACCTCGGTATTCCGGAATTCAATGTTATCCGGATGGGTCTGGTCGTGGAGTGGGGCGGTCAGCACCATCAGCCCCGGGCAGCCGGTTTTCTGCAGAGCGTCCTGCCAGCTGTTGTCACAGGGAAGCCAGTTGCTCTGGCGGGTTCCCGTACGCTGATGGAGGCTGGGGACTCATTATTAAACTCAATCAGTAAGACCCGTTTTCCGCCTGCGCCATTCGCTGGGCCAGTGCCAGACTGAGCAGGGAGTTGCCGCTCTGAGGGCTGGGGCTGGCGATGGCCAGCAGACAGGTACGATTGCGGATCAGCTGGTTATAAATGGCATCTACTGACGGTGATGTATGTAACTGATGCATGGTCGGACTCCTTATTCAATGATGCGTCCTGTGGCTGCCGGGGTTACAGCCCCAGCAGCTTGGCAAATGAAATCACGGTGACAGATTCCTGCAGGGTGCTGACAAAGCGGTGCCAGTTGCTCTGTTCACGGCTTGGGACATACAGGGTGTCACCGGCCTGCAGTACCGGCAGCATTCTGTAGTCACCGCTCTTGGCGAAGGCAACCAGATCGAATAGTCTTGAATGCGCTTCACCGTCGATCCGGTTAACCACCATGATACGGTCCTGCAGGGCATTGTTTTGCGGGCCACCGGCTTCTGCTAACAGATCCAGAATGGTCATGTTGCTGTCAAAGCTGTAACGGCCGGGGCGCTGTACGGCACCCAGTACCCGGACCACAGTTTCCTTAGGCTTTTCTAACCAGGCACGGTCACGCTCAGGAATGAAGATCACATCCTCGGTGCTCACCACTGGCAGCATGGTTTCGTCACCGGTGTGGAAGTAGTTGTGCAGGTTCAGATGGGTGACTTCATCGCTGCCGCTGCCCCGGTGGGTAATGCGCACGTTAGACAGGTCCGCACGGGCGGTAGGCCCCTGTGCAGCAGACAGAATATCCAGGAAGTTCAGCTCATCGTTAAAGGCATAGCGGCCCGGTGCGCCGACCTGTCCGAAGATATAGATGGAACGTTCACTGGACTGACGTACCCACTGGGAACGGTTGTCATTAGGGTCTTTTGGCAGTTCAGGTACCACAATGGTATCGCCGGCATGAATGCGCGGGATCTGACGGATATCACCGCCTTTATCCAGAAAACGTTTCAGGTCAAACGGAATGGATTCAGTGATATGACGCTTGCCTTTTTCGTGGCTGGCGGTCAGTACCTGCAGGTGAGCGGTGTCGGCACCGGCCAGCGGACCACCGGCGTGGGCGATGAGATCCATCAGGGTCATTTCAGGGGCCCACTCATAGCGGCCCGGACGGTTGACCGCACCGATAATGCGGATGGCACGGTTGGGATGAATATCCAGCCAGCTCTTTTCATTCATGTCGGATTTTTCCGGCACCAGAATGGCATCACCGGGGTTAATGCTTGGAATCTTGCCGCGCTTCTGGCCATCCATATAGCCCTGCAGATCAAAAGGTTCCACACCTCCGTCGGCCCGCAGAATGCGGATCTGACGGGTTTCCGCAAAGCGGGTCGGGCCGCCGGCAGTGGCCAGCAGGTCATAAAAACTGCTTTCTTCTTTCATTTCCATGGCACCGGGTTTGAAAACCTCACCCATGACGTAGACGGTACGGGCGCCGCCCTGAACCTGGTCAGACGCCTGTGGAATGAAGATGGTGTCGCCCTCCAGGATCTCCGGCAGCAGGGCCTGATTACCGGTATCCAGATATTCGCGCATGTTAAACGGGAAGGGCTGGCCGTTATGAATCACCCGGATCTGTTCGATGCCGGCATAACGGGTCACGCCACCGGCGCGCATGATCATATCCATGACCGAAGGGGTACCTTTAAAGGCGAAGGTACCCGGGCGGTGTACTTCACCGAATACCTTGATGGCGGTATCACCTTCACCGGCATCACCGGAAGCGGTCAGGGTACGGGCATCAAATTCAACCTGTACGTTACCGATCAGGGGAGACGCAGGCACGAAGATGGTATCCATCGGCTGCAGTTTTGGCAGTACGGCCAGGTTGCCGCTGTCCAGATAATGCTTGTAGTCGAACTCGATTACTTTACCGTTACGGCGGATCTGCAGTTTATCCAGTTGGGCACCCTGTGCCAGGCCGCCGGCATGGTTGATGGCCATTTGCACGTTCGAGCGCAGGGGCAGATCAACCGGGCCAGGGGTCTTTACATAGCCTAGTACGATGACACTCAGGCGGCGTTCCATCAGCACCAGATCAAGGTTGTCCAGATCCCGGTAGATAACCGCCAGCGTGGCACGGATCAGTTCCCGGGCTTCGCCGATGCTCTGACCCCGAAGGTTCAGCGGGCCGGTTTCAGGCAGGTTAATGCTGCCCTGATGATCCAGCTGAAACGGCTTATCGAAGCTGCTTTCACCGGGAACTTGATCTGTACCAGATCCCCGGACGCAGTTCAGTTGTCGCGGCCTGAAGGTTCAGGGCAGTGAGCAGGCTGGTGATTGCCAGCAGCATAATCATTAAGCGTTTCATAGGATAATCTCCTGATCAATGGAGCGTACGGCGGTGCCGTTGTCCCTGTTGGGTAAATCTTCATGTTCGGGGGCAGGTGTGTCGCTGCCGACCGGCTGCATGTCGGTGAAGACGTCTTTATCAGCCTGTTTCAGCAGGTACTCAGCGGTATCCATCGCCTCGTTGGCCTGCGGATAAAAACCGGCAACATGCAGGCGCAGGCTGCGGGTCAGTAACAGGTTGATATGCTGGTAAAAGTGCGGATATGTCACCGTCAGCCCCTGTTTGTGGTGCACTTTCTTGAGGGCCTGGCAACGGCCCAGGCGGAACATAAAGCGCTGTTTTTCCAGGCTGGTTTCCGTATGGGGCCAGCTGTCTGTCTGGGGTGAACCCCGGCGTCAGATAGTTTTCCGGCTGAGTGAACCGTTCAGCAACCCCGCCCTGACCCGGTTCCACCATGTAGAAACAACCGCTGCTCAGCAGCAGGCTGCTGCCGAGTAACAGGGCAGGGAATGATGTAAAGGTTAGCTGTGGCATGGTCTGACTCCTTACCGGCTTAACGGGCGGCTTATGCCTGATCCTGCTGTTCAAACAGGCTGATGCATTTGTCGATGCGCAGGTAACGCATCAGCTCCAGAGGCTGGCCGTGTACGCCGGTAATTGACAAGTTCAGATCCTGACTGCGCAGGCGTTTGAACAGAAAGACGATGGCGCCAATACCGGAGGAGTCGATAAAGGTCACGTCCTGCATGTCGATGATGACGTCCTGCTGCTGTTCAGTCAGGCTGTCGAATTCGCTGCGCAGTTCTTCAACGGCCAGTGCGTCGAAGTCTCCGCTGAGGTTGATGCTAAGCATCTGATTTGAAGTGGCTGGAGTTGTCATGGAGCTTTCTCCTTAAAGGTTGAGTCGCTTACCTGTACAGGAGCAAAGGCCGTGCCAGCTTGCTATGTTACTGATTTATAATGAAAACGAAGGGCGTCTTCAGGAAAAAGGCCGCCTTTACAGATGGGATTCGCATTTTGCGAGTCAGTATTAGAGACGAAACCGTGAAGCACTGATTTCGTGATAAGAGAGTAACGTGTTCGGAGGATGCCCGGCGGATGCCGGGCATTCTGCATTCATTGCTGAAGATTACTGGCCACGGCCGCAAACCATCACTACCACGGTTTGAACCATGATGCGCAGGTCGGTGCCCAGCCAGGTCATGAAATTACTCAGGCTCAGGGCATAGGCATGGTCGTAGCCCACTTTTGAACGGACATCTTCAATGTCCCGGTCATAACCCTGATTCACCTGTGCCAGACCGGTGATACCTGGTTTTAAGCCAAAGGTGCGTTCGGCGAAGAAGGGAATCGCCGTTTCCAGTTTCTGATAAAAACCTGGACGTTCCGGACGCGGACCGATCAGGGACATATCGCCCCGTAATACGTTGAACAGTTGTGGCAGTTCGTCCAGACGGGTCTTGCGCAGGAAACGGCCAAGTGCAGTTACCCGCGGATCGCCTTTGGTGGCCCATACCGCACCGCTGGTGGCTTCGGCATCCACCCGCATGGTGCGGAACTTAAACATCCAGAACAGGTGGGTGAAGTTGGCTTCCGCATGGCCGATGCGCAGTTGGCGGAAGATCACCGGACCGGGGAGTCCAGTTTGATTGCCAGGGCAATCAGTGGCAGCAGGAAGGCACAGGCCAGCAGACCGGTGGCAGCCACTGCAATGTCCATGGCCCGCTTGGCCAGCAAGACGGTTTTGGCACATAGCTGTTGAGATCATCATGGCGTGCCGTGTGCGGTTGCTGATCAGCGGTTTGAGTAACTGTGTTAATGGTCATATTCATGGTCGTTCTCCCGGGGCGGGTTTAACTGCCCGTTATATGTCATGTACGGATTATTCGTTGCTGTTTGTCTTTATTGGCTGTCCTTGCTGACAGGCTTCCAGCAGCCCGCTCAAGGCCGATACAATAGCGGAGCATGCCGGTGAAGCTGGCGCGATAGCCGTTAGCCAGATAAAGGGTTTCAATTTTGCCGGGCAGCATACCTGCCGGCAGCTGTTTGCTCAGGGCGGCGCAGGCGAAGCCCAGCGGTTGCAGAATGCTCAGGGCCAGCAGCAATTGTGACTCTGCAGCCAGCAGGCAGCACAGTACCCACTGCAGCGCCAGAATCGCTGGCATCAGTGCCCGCAGTGCTTTGCCTGAAGTGAAGGTAAAGGCGGTGCCTTTGTAGCGGGGCAGGGTGAGCCGGGCCAGACGTAACAGTTGCTGCAGGTTACCGGCGGCGATGCGTACCCGGCGTTTTTCATCCATTTGCAGGCTGGCTTCTTCCAGCTCCAGGGCAACAATATCCAGCAGGTAAACCCCTTTGTAGCCGGCCATCACCATCTGCATGGGCAGAATGAAATCATCATTAATGGTGTCAGCGGGCAGCGGGCTGAACAGCTTGCGGCGGAAGAAGTACAGGGCGCCGTGTACGCCCACCGGGCTGCCAATATTTGCTTCATTGCACTTGATACGGGTCTGGTACTGCCAGTAGTCGGCTTCACCCTGGCTGCCGGGGTTCAGCAGCTTGTAGGTGGCAGCCACAAAACCGGTCTGATTATTCTGAAAGGCCTGGCTGGCCTGCAGCAGGGCGTCAATGGAGATCAGTGCGGAGGCATCGCTCAGGGCAACAATGTCGCAGTCCAGTTGGCTGATAATGTCGTTAAGTACCGCAACTTTTCCGCGATTTTCCTGAAAGTCCTCGATATGTATATGTATCTGGCGGCATTCAGCTTCCCGAGCCGTGCGGCGGGCAATGTCTGCGGTGGCATCGCTGCAGCCGTCACAGGCAATGATCAGCTGCAGTTTGTCTGCCGGGTAATCCAGACTGGCCACGTTACGGATTTTATCCGCGATCACCGCCGCTTCGTTGTAGGCCGGAATCACCAGGCTGATGGTCGGCTGCCAGTTTGAGGTGGCCGGCTCAGTGACGGTACGGCGTGTGTTTCGGCTACCCAGTCGACCCAGCAGCCATGGGTACAGCAGGTGGTGATAGATAATCAGCCCCCAGCAAATAGCCAGCAGGGAGAATAGCAGAGTGGATAGCTGTGTGAAGAAAAGTGTGTTCATGATGCACCTCCTAACTGTAACAGTGAGAAGTACGCCCGGGCAGTATTCTCAAGGTTGGCGTTGGTGAGAACGAACTTGCGCGGGGTAAACTGGCTGCTGCGGTGCTGACAGCTGAGAATGCCGCTTTCCAGTGCGGCGGCATCTCCGGCGGGTACCAGCACGCCACTGTTTTTACAGACGATGCTGCTGCAACCCCCACGTCGGTGATCACCACCGGTACCCCACTGGCCTGTGCCTCCAGAGGTGACAGGGGCAGCCCTTCATTCAGAGACGGCAGACAGAAGATATCAATGGCCTGATAAAAACTGGTCATGTCATCCAGCGCGCCGAGAAAATAGACCCGGTTGCTGATGCCCAGACGTTCTGCACTGGCCTGCAGTTCTTCGCGCAGGGAACCGTCACCGGCCAGCGCCAGAATAAAGCGGGGATGCAGGCGGCTGAACGCTTCCAGCAAAAACTGATGACCCTTCACGGTTTCCAGCCGGGCGGCACAGCCGATCAGGGTACCGTACTGGGGCAGGTTGAACTTTGCCTTCATCAGGCATTGTTCATCAGGGTGCACCGGGGTGAACTTATGAGTATCAATGCCGTTAAGAATGACCTGCGGCTGACTGCGGGGAAAATAGCGGGTCAGCACATCGGCGACCGCATCACAGTCGGCCACCAGTGTTGGCTTAAGCAGGCCGATCAGCATGCGCTGTAAGCGACGGTTCGCCCGGGCGTTCAGGTGCCAGGCGTCATGTTCGGTATGCACGTGGATTTTCAGACCGGCCAGTTTGGCGGCCATACCGCCATACAGCAACGGGCCGATATGGTGGGTGTGAATGGCGGTGGCCTGCAGTTGTTTCAGTAAACCGGACAGAGCAATCACCGCATCCGGACGCAGCCCCGCCGGTTTATTCAGAAAGTGCAGTTTCTGGCTGTAAGGCTTCAGCCGTGGCCAGGCAGCCAGTGCCTGTTCTGCGGTGCCTTCAAGGCTGACGATATGAGTTTCACAGTGGGTATCCAGAGTGCTGATATGGTTTAACAGATCCAGCGCCATGGTTTCGATACCGCCGGGACGCAGGTGTTGTACCAGTTGAATGATGACCTGACGCATTGTCCTATCCTCCTTGCCGGTCCGCTTATGAGCCGGACTGGCTGAACGGGTTTTCTGAATGATTGTTTGCTGGCTGAACCGGAATCCGGGCCAGTACCGGCACGGAGAGCATCTCACTGAGGGTGTCGCGGCGGCGGATGCTGGTGTCCAGCAGTTCAACCACGGTGGCCAGCCCAAAGCCCAGACCGATACCGCCAAACAGGCCGGCGAGAATAAAAGCGATCAGGGGCAGGTTGCTGGGAGCCAGTGGTTCATATGGCGGGTCAATCAGTTTTACCCGCTCGTTTTCTTCGTTTTTGCCAAGGGAACCGGTGACCTGTGCCAGTTCATAGCGCTCGGCCAGGTCGTGGTAAACCTTCTGGCGAATCTGAATGTTGCGGTTCAGCTCGTTGAGGCGGCGCTCATGCTGGCCGAACTCGTTAACCCGGTCCTGCAACTTGCTGATCTCAGCTGTCAGGAAGAGACTTCCTTCTCCAGTCGCTGAATGTGGTCGTCGGCTTTCTGTAGACGTTCCAGCTGGGAGACCAGCAACATGTGTGGTGTGTGGGGGCCGGCGTCCTGACCGTTTGATGTAGCCAGCGCCCAGAGGCGTTCCAGCTGTTCACGGTCCAGGCTCTGGGTGTCTAGGTTACGGGTGGCGGCCATAACGCGGTTGCGTTCTTTTTCCAGGAACGCAGGTGCGCCAGTACACTCTGAACCTTGCTGTGATTATCGGTATAGCGGGCCCGCAGCTGGGTCAGTTCTGCCATTACGTTAACGATGGCTTCTTCGATTTTACCCACCACCGGGTTGGTCTGTGACAGGCGGATCGCCAGGCTGGCCTGAGCGGCTTTGGCACCGTCCAGTTCGATACGGCGCTCACCCAGCAGGCCTTTTAGCGCAGACAAACGGGCAACATTGGCAGAGTGCAGGGTTGGCAGCTCGCTGGCGAAGCGGTTTTTATATTCCGCCAGTGCGGTTTCAGCGGTAATCAGATCTTTACTGCGTTGTTCCAGCTCCTGGGCCAGAAAGGTTTCAGACTGGGCGATGGAAGAACGCTGCGGCGCCAGTACCCGTTCCACGAAGAACATGCTGACCGTAGACAGGGTTTCTTTCATGGTGGTTTTATCTTCAGAGGTATAGGTAATCCGGATCAGGTTTTCACCCACCAGCTGACATTTCAGCGACTTGGATAATTCGCTGATGATGGTGGCTTTTTCCTGCTCATCCATGTCTTCATTGAGCAGTTCCATTTTCCAGGCAACGCCGGCCAGAATGTGACGACTGTGCAGCAGGGCATTGAGGGCTTCCATCCGGCCTTTGAGGTTGGTGGCAATGGAGAGGTCTTCAAGAAACGGGTTATGCTGGGCCGCTTCCTGAAACAGAATGGTGGTGGAAGTGGTGTATTTTTAGGTGAAATAACCCCTACTACAGCGCCCAGTACCGGCATCACCAGTATCGGTAGCATGATCAGGTAACGGCGTCGCCACCCGGCCCATAGCAGGCTGGCGATGTTACGAATCAGTGTGCTGCGTAGCATAGTCATTCACCTTCTCCGAAAGAACGGATTACTGAGCAACCAGGATCTGGTTGTGGGTCAGCTGCGGCTGCATATGTACTTCAGCCTGCAGTGCCCGGGCATCAAAAAGCGGGACACACGAATACAGCGGTTCATGCCCTGTGCCATGGCGGTAAAGCTGTCGCTGGCATCAGAGGGGCGCACTGCAGACGTACCGGCTTGTGGTAATACTGGTTGGCATACGCGTTGAGCCGTGCCGACTGCTGTTCAGAGAGCTCCATCTGCTTTGGGCTGAAAGTCAGGGTCAGCTGAGCCGGGACCTGGCCGTCTGAATCTGTACCGCTCTGATGACGGGCATTGTTCAGCAGTTCAGTGATACTGATGGCACCAGCCTGGGCACTGTCACCGGTCTGGTTCAGGATGGCCTGGGGTGTCATTTGCTGGCTGCCACAGCCGGTCAGCAGCAGGGCGCTGAATATCATGCCGAGGGTGGCGGTGCTGAATGTCTCTGGCTGTCTGTTCATGGTCCTTCTCCGTTTTGCCTTTCTCAGGCCAGGCGGTTTTTAATTGTTTACCTGTAAAGAGGGCAATAAGCGGGCCAGAAATAGGGAAGAATGCCTGCGGGCCATGTTTCATGGCGCTTGCAGGTGTTTACTGATGTGTTGCTGATGGGCTCAAACCGTCAGAAACTGTTGCAGTTTCAGGAAATCTCAGATTGTTTCTCAAAATGAGAAGGACATTGCATGCCGAAAGAGCAGTGGCATATTGTCTCCGTCCGGTTACAATGCGCCGGACAGCATAAAAACGGCAGCACAGGTAAGTAGCCGCCAGTTAAGACAGCACAGGGAGTGCGCCATGACATCCGTTTCAGCCAGAATCGACCGTTCCCGGACCGCGATTATTAATTTACTCGGTTCTGTTCAGCAAAATGCCCGTATCTGTAGCCTTACCGACCGGATTCACTACATTGCCTTTCAACTCCGCGAGGATGATATCCGGGCCTCAAATACTGTACGGCAGATCGTCATACTGATAGAAAATCATGCTCAGGAATGCACAACATCCGGTTCGTTTCTGCAGTGTCTGCATGCCTCGGGAAGTCTCCCTGCAATGTTTTCGTGTGTATAAATGATCAGTTGGACAGGCTCGCGCTGATCGCAGGTAAATACCGGTGTGCCGGTAATTAATGCCGGCACCCGGTATGTATCCCTTTTACAGTGCGTCCAACAGGCTTTTCAGTTCCTGACCCCGTTGTTGCCAGCTTTCTTTTTCTACCCGTTGCCGGCGGATCATCCGCAGAGCATTACGATCTTGCCGGCTGCGGTAAATCACTTCCAGCTCTTCTGCAAACCCGGCGGCGCAGTCGCTGACTTTCACCAGGTCCCGGTAACCGTCCAGTGCCGGAAAATCAGTACTGACAATGGGGCTGCCAGCTGCCAGGTATTCACGTAGTTTCAACGGATTACAGGCCTTAATCTGCGGATTCTGCAGGAACGGCAGCAGGCTGACATCCCAGTGCTGGCTGTAACGGGGCAGCTCATGATGAGGCTTGCTGCCAAGCCAGCGGATATTTGGCTGTGCCAGCAGGGTCGTAATATCTGTTTTGGCCGGGCCGATTAACACGAAGGTCCAGTGAGGCAGCAGTTTCGCCAGGACCGCAAACAGTTGCTGATCAAACCAGCCGGCAAGAGAACCGTAGAAACCGGCCACCGGGCCATCGGTGGGCAGGTCATCGGCACGGGGGCCGGGGTGCTGAACAGGCTGGTATCCACTCCATGTGGCAGCAACCAGGTTTTATGGTCCGGGAACTTGGCGGCCAGTTTTGAGCTGGCGGTGATAATCAGCTGGCTTTTGCTGGCCAGCTCCTGTTCCATTTTACTGACCGGACCGTGATCAACCCCGTCCAGTGCGGCGAAGTCATCACAGCAATAATAAACACAGGCCCGCTCATTCAGTTTTCCCACCACATCTACGGCGGAGGGCAGAGAGGTCCACAGCAGTGGCGATTTACGGCCGGATTGTCCGGATTCCCCAGTAATGGCAGCAGTTGCCGGGTCAGCAGCTGGCGGCTGAGGCTGCGGGCCAAGGGATTGCCAGGCCAGGAGATGGCCCGCGGGTTCACAATCTGTAACCGTTCCGGCAGGCTGTTGGCTGTTGCAGAGCTGTCAGCGGTTACCTGATGCTGACCGGCCTGGCCGATCATTTTGCTGATTTTCTGCCAGGCCCGTCGCAGGTCGGCGCTGTTCAGGCGCGGACGGCGCAGCCCCAGTGAGTTAATCCAGAGAATCTGCTGTTCCGGCAGTAACTGGGTGATCAGATGCTGGGTGCTGCTTGGATGCTCGCCCCAGTCTTCACCAAACACTAACATATCAATATTCATGCGACGTCCTCCTCTGTCAGCAACTGTTCACGGCTTTCTGTACGGCTCTCTTTTCTGAGCAATGCTTCCTTTTCGGCAGCTGCCTGTTCCGGGCAACTGATAGCTTTAATCACTTTGGCGGGCATGCCGCCAGCAATGACACCGGCGGGCAGGTCATGGGTCACCACACTGGCGGTGGCCACCACGGTACCGGCGCCTATGGTGACACCTTTCATAACCGTGACGCCGGAGCCCAGCCAGACATCCTGTTCCAGAATGATGTCACCCACCTGATCATCGGTATCCGGCAGGCCTTTGGCGCGGGCAACCGGGTCCAGCGGGTGGCCCGGATAGCCGGCCAGAAAACAGCGGCCGCCCATACGAACGTTGTCACCCAGAACCACCTTGCTGCCAACCGCAATGGTGGTTTGCCAGGAGATACCCACGTTATTGCCGACGATCAGCATCGGGTTTGCTCGCTGCGCCAGCGGCCACTGAAGGTGGTCTGGCCGCTGAGCCGGCAGTGACGGCCCATTTCAATGATCAGATTGCCCTGCACCAGCGGCATGCCGCCGAACAGATAGAGCTGATTACCCAGACCCTGGGGGCCATGGCGTAAACGGGTACGGAACATTGGCGTCCAGTACAGAATCCGGGCGGTTTCACTGGCCAGTTGATTCAGTGCCTGATGCAACAGGCGCAGGGGCTTGTATACGGGAGACAGGGCCGGTACTTCGAATTCACGCCAGCCGGTATGCAGTCCGCGGATCGCCGCACCCAGTGGGTGGCGGGTGGTTTTAACCCAGCGTTTGACGTTATGCAGTGTATTCATGGCATCACCTTTAAGTCTGTGGCCGGGCAGTGGTCTGCCCGGCGTGGCAATGATGGGGCGGTTACTCTACTGTGACGGACTTGGCCAGATTACGGGGCTGGTCGACATCGGTACCCTTGGCCAGTGCAGCGTAATAGGCAATCAGCTGCAGGGCGGCGACGTACAGCAGCGGGCTGGTAAACGGATCAGACTCAGGTATCTCGATGCATTCCACCTGATCATCCCCGCAGGCTTTAATGCTGTGTTTGTCGCCGAGCAGGATACAGCGGCCACCCCGGGCAACCACTTCCTGCATGTTGGAAAGGGTTTTCTCCAGCAGATCATTGTTTGGGGCGATCACGAATACCGGCACGCCGCTTTCGATCAGCGCGATAGGTCCGTGCTTGAGTTCGCCGGCACCGAAACCTTCGGCATGGATATAGCTGATTTCCTTCAGCTTCAGGGCACCTTCCATGGCGATCGGGTAGCTGCTGCCCCGGCCAATGAAGTAGGCGTCGCGGGCATCTGTCAGGCTGTTACCGATGGCTTCAAGCTGGCTCTCCATGCTGAGAATCTGCTCCAGTTTCTGAGGTACGCCGGCGAGGGTGGTGAACGCCGCCCGGGCCATTTCCGCGGAAAACTGACGCCGTTGTTGTGCCGCCTGAATGGCCAGGCTGCCCAGTACACTCAGCTGTGCAGTGAAGGCTTTGGTGGATGCCACGCCGATTTCCGGGCCCGCCTGGGTCTGCACCGACATATCAGCTTCTCGGGCGATGCTGCTGGCGGCAACGTTAACCACTGCCAGGGTTTGCTGTTGGTTACTGCGGGCATATTTCAGAGCTGCCAGGGTATCGGCGGTTTCACCGGACTGGGAAATAAACACCGCCAGGCCGCTATTGCTCATTAATGGTGAGCGATAGCGAAATTCTGAAGCAACATCGATGTCCACCGGCAGGGCTGCCAGTTGCTCAAACCAGTACTTGGCCACCATGGCTGCGTAGTAAGACGTTCCGCAGGCGATGATGCTCAGGCGGTCGATCTCCATGAAATCCAGCTCCAGCTGATCCTTCAGGTGATAGCTGTGTACCAGGGTACGGGCAACAGTGTCCGGCTGTTCATGGATTTCCTTATGCATGTAAAAACTGTGGTTCTGTTTACCAGTCTGTTCATGGTCGATATCGTTATCCACCCGTTTACGGCTTACAGAACGGCCGAAGGCATCTACCAGTACTATATCCTGCTGGCCCAGCCGGGCCTGATCACCTTCTTCCATGTAAATAACCTGCGCAGCGCGGTTGCCCAGCGCCATGGTATCTGATCCCAGGCTCATTTCGGCATCGCCGCAACCGAGTACCAGCGGGCTGCCACGGCGGGCGGCATAGATATGATCGGCATCGTCATTGAACAGTACACCTAAGGCAAAGGCCCCTGTAAACGTTCCAGCGCCTGATTAAGGGCCTGATCAGGATCATTGCAGCGGCTGTAGTAATAGCTGATCAGATGGGGGATTACTTCAGTGTCAGTCTGGCTCTGGAAGATAAAACCTTCCGCACTCAGCCACTGGCGCAGTTCATGATGGTTTTCGATGATACCGTTATGTACTACAGCCACATGATCATTGGTGTGGGGGTGGGCATTACGGGTATTCGGCTCGCCGTGGGTTGCCCAGCGGGTATGACCGATCCCGGCATGGCCGCTGATCAGTTGCTGGCTGAGCAGGTCCCGCAGGGCCTGCAGTTTTCCGGTTTGCTTTACGGTTGAGATACCGCCTTCTGTCTGTACAGAAATGCCGGCTGAGTCATAGCCGCGGTATTCAATATTGCTCAGGCCGTCCAGCAGTTCAGGGACGACGTTTGAATGACTGATAGATCCGACAATTCCACACATAATATTTCTCCTTTTAACGGTTACAGTCATTAGTGCAGAAGCCGTGCCAGTCTTGTTTTTACTTTAATATCAGTCGGTTAGTGTTTTTGTCGTGCTTGCTAAGGTGCGCTTTCGCATTTTGAGAAAAGTTTTGCGAGGCGTAAGCGTTTTCCCGGTGCCGCCGGACGTTATCAGAGCCGTCCGCTGGACTGGCGGTGCAGGTATTGGGAAAGGGCCACCGCCAGTGCGAGCATGATGTACAGGGGCCAGGTAAAGCCCATGGTCAGGAAGGTACCGGACACACAGAAGCCCGCCAGCCCGGCCTGTACTGACTGAGCACAGGCAAACAGAACCGGGTCATAGGTTTGGGCAGTGTGGCCATTGCCGGGGCGAAGTAACGGCGGCAGCGGCTGCTGATACGGGCAACCGCTATGATGATGGCAATGAACACTGCAAACCCCAGCAGGCCGGTTTCCGCCAGTACGCCGAACCAGGTGCTGTGCACGGCATGGTTTTTACCGTCCCAGTGGGGGCTGTAATCGAAATAGTTAGAGATAAAGTTATTCAGCCCGACGCCGGTTAACGGGTGATGTATGGCCATGCCGATCGCGGCCTGCCAGGCATAGATCCGGCCCATGGCGGATTCATCGATGCCTTCTTCGTGGGCACCGCCGGAGGCCCGGTCGGTGATGCCGGCCAGTACGAACAGTACCATCAGTGCAGCACCGCCCATGGCGATCAGCAGGGCTTTGTTCTGTACCCGGTGCCAGGCATAAATGCCGCTGACCGCACAGATACCCAGTAAGCCGCCACGGCTCTGGGTGGCGATGACGGCGCAGGCCACCAGCAGAAAACACATCAGCCCTAACAGTTTCCAGAGTTTGCCAAAGCCCGGTGTCAGCAGCAGGGCCAGAGCAAAACTGGCAGGGAAGAGTAACACCAGAGACAGGTCGTTCGGGTCGCCCAGCATGGAGCCGATACTGCGGCCGATGGTGACCCGGGTGCCTTCCACCAGTTCCAGCCCTAAGTGTTTATTACGCAGGGCGACGATGGCCACACAGATACCGGAAACAATCATGGTCAGTAACAGCCAGAAGAATTGCCGGCTGTGTCGCAGTAACCAGCTGATCGCGAATACCATGGCCGCAATCTTGATATAGGTGCCGGTCAGGCTGCCCATGGCGGCACTGCGGTTGGTGGCCAGCAGGCTGCCGATGATCACCAGAAACAGGAAGAAGCTGAATACCGACAGTTCCCGGCTCCAGAACATATTAATGCGTTTGGTCAGCATGTTAACCGCCAGTGAGCCCAGCGTACCCAATGCCAGCAACTGGGGAATGTGCAGGGGATACAGTGCCGGGAATACCTCATGGAGGCGGAAAAAGAAAAGGCAATAAAGGCCAAACAGAGTAAAAGGGCATCTGTAAACCCGCCGCCAGACAGGCCGGCAACAGTGCAATGGCGGCGATTAGCGGGCTGGGCACTTTCACCCAGACCAGCGCGATCAGCAGCAGAAAGCTGCCAGCGAGCATGATCTGGGTACGACGGCGGTTAACAGGCAGCATGATTATTTACCTGTGTTGCCGGGCAGGCTCAGTTTGCGGTGCAGGGTATGCAACCGCTGTTGCAGTCTTGCCGGTAACAGACTCAGGGAATCAGCCCGCTGCTGATAACGGCAGTGACAAAGGCTGTAAAAATCAGTGGATACAGCCCCAGTGTTGCCCAGCTGAGCGGTTGCTGAGGTGTCAGGCTGATCAGTAACAGGCTGATGACCACCAGCAAGGTCAGACGGCGTAGCGGATAGGGTAAGGGCAGGATCCGCTGGCTGATATAGAGAGTGACCAGACAACGGCTTACCAGTGCAATGCTGGTGGCGATAATTGCGCCCCAGGCCTGATACAGGGGAATCAGCAGCAGGTAACCGGTGAGCGCCAGAGCTGCGGCACTGCAGTCCACAGCCGCAGGACGCCAGGTACTGCGCTGGGTCATGGCACCGAAGTTCAGCGTAGCGGTGATGTTGTGAACCGCCGCCAGCGCGGCGAGCCAGGGAATATAGTCAATGGCGCCGTGATACGCTTCAGGGGTTAGTAGCCTGACCATCAGCGGGCCTGCTGCGGTGATAAACAGGGCCGCGAACAGGGCAATGATAATGCCGATGGCCGCGAAACGGGCACAGGCCTGTGGGCCGTCGGCTTCCTTCAGGCGGCTGAAGCGGCGGGCGTGCCACCACAGATCAAACGGCTGGATCAGTACGGCGGTAATCAGGCCAAACTTGGCGGCCAGCGCATATTCAGCCATTTTTGCGGTACCGACACTGTCTGCCAGAATCCAGCGGTCAAAGCTGCCCAGTACAAAACCGGCAATGCCGACAAAAATCAGCGGGCCGCCGTAGACGGAATAACTGCGGAAGCGGGTGAAATCAAACCGGATACCGGTGTCCTGATACTGTTTGTAAATCAGATAAGCGGCCAGAACAATGGCAGAAATCAGGGTGGCACTGAGTACACCGGTGACACCGAATCCCAGAGTCAGTAACAGGACGCTGATGGCCACTTGCAGGGCTACTCTTCCTGCAGTGCCTGCCAGATACAGCCAGGCAAAATTTTGCATCCGCAACCATGCAAGTGGTACCAGAATGGTGCCGCATAACGCCAGGCTGAAGAGAATCAGACGGGTATCGGTTTCGCTGATATCACCGGGTAATAACCGGGAGACCGGTCCGGCACATAGCTGACCAAGCACCAGGGCAAATCCTCCAAGGCACAGGGCCATACCAAAAATATTGGCGGCGGCTGCATTACGTTCTTCAGGATTATCGGCGCTGCCGGCGTAGCGGTAGAGGGTTTCCGCCAGGCCCATACCGATGAGAATACTGAGTAAGTCTGCAAGGGTTTGCAGCACGTCGAGCCGGCCATAATCAGCCGGGGTCAGGTAGTGGGTGGCGACCGGCACCATTACCAGTGCCAGCCCCTTGGAAAGGCCGAGTGCCGCCGCGTAAATCAGGCTGTACTGTAACGCCTGGGGCAGGTTGTTAAACCGTCGGACAACCGGATTGCTGATGTGTAATCTGCCTGACATGGTGCTGACCCTCCGTGAAAACTGGTATGGAAGGTTTACTGCGAGATTCAGGCCATAGTTGTTAATTTGTTTTAAAACATGAAGTTATGGTGTTGTTGTAAAGTCAGATATAGCTTGAATTCAACGTGTGGTGAGGGTTTTCGCATTTTGCAAAACAGAATGTGAGTGATCGTGGTGATAAGGCGTGATGGCAAAACACCCGGCCAGTGGCCGGGTGTGCCCTGACGGGGGATGTCGGGAGGAGTGGGGAGACCATTTTTCAGTTTTTGGTTTATGTTCTCCTGTTATGAACGGATCAGTGAGAAGCGTGAAACCAGTCCGCGACTCAGTTGCTTAACAGCCAAACCGATACCCGCCAGCAGGATCAGCAATACACTGGCTGCGCTGTTGCCCAGTTTCGGCATAGGGGCCGCCTGCATGCTGATGACGGTTTCAGTTGACGGGATGTCCGCGAACATCGCGGTGACCGGGTCGGTCGGATACGGAAAACTGCGTCATTGAAATCGTTATCACCCCAGGGGCGTTTCAGATCCTCAAAACCCAGGATGTAGTCGTTGGTGGCTGACAGGCTGGACATCATGGCCACGTGCCGGGCGTCTTCATCAATACCGGTACTGATGTAAGCGTCGCTGCTGTTTTCCGGATTAAGGAAGTCGATGGTGTACATCGCCAGGTTGTCATGACCGGTATCCCAGCCTTTCACCTGCGAACCGTTCCAGGCATTCTGGATCAGGAAAAGCCCATGTTGGTACCTTCGCTAAAGGTTTCACCGCCGGTCATTTCAAAGTCAGTGCCGACCACATTGGTGATGGCTGCCCCACCCAGAGTGACGGTATCACCGGCATTCAGGCTACCGCCGCTGCCGCTGGCTGAAACATTGTTGAAGATCATCCCGGCATTCACGCCACTGACGTTTTGTAATTCACTAAGGCTGATATTACCGGAGCTGTTGGTATCAATGCTGCCGAAGCTGATGTTATCGAAGCTGTTGTCTTCAAAGGTAAAGTAACCCAGTGAGTTGCGGTATCCGGCACCTTCCGTCAGAAAGGTAACACTGACGTGTGCCTCTTCATTGAATGTCAGGTTCGGATTGTAAGAAGAATTCAGAAATTCCTGATTAACGTCCTGGCCTTCCGGCAGGGCGTTAGTGACCTCCGTGAGCAGGCCGGCGGGCAGATCGATGTTTACCAGCGTGTCAGTGGCATCATCGGCTGCCAGTGCCAGAGGGCTGCAGAATAAGCTGAGCACGATAAATTTTTGGCTCAGACTGTGAAGTGTACCCAGACGCATCATATACCGGCGCTGTCCGGGCGTTCGGAACGGAATGGATGTGTGTGTTTGCATAGCAATCCCCTTTGTTTACCGGTGCAGATGCACCCGGGTACCGACAGATATGGTTGTCTGTCTTAACAGGCGGTATGCCTGTAGTAATATCTGCAGTTATTGTGCCAATAGTTAACTCCTTGTTTTTAATTGGTTTGTACGTTTCTGTTATCACTTTACGCATTGCAGAATGCGAAAAAGCATCAGTTTGTTAACCGTATTTCTCATTTTGCGAAATAACTGAGCTGTTGCTGCAGGGTGAAGTTGGCTGCGATTTCGTCTGCGATCCTGCAGGCGCCGAACTCCACAAAAGCCACCGGGCCGGGAAATTTTTCAGCAGTGAATTGCAGGGCGCCGGCAGGTTGAAAAATACGGTTGATGCTTCCGGACAGGCTGCTGACCTGAAAGCTGATACGCCTGATCAGTACTTTCAGTTCCGGGTATTCCGGGTACAGTTTTCCGGCAAAAATAACGCCCCGGGTAACCTGTCTGCTGGTATGGCTGATCTGGGTGTCCAGCATGTTTTCCAGAATGTGGGCGCCTTCGGCGTTGCGTTCCAGCGGTAACAGGGCAATGCTGCCATTACAGGTGTTATGGGCAAAGCCGCTGACCCGGTAGTTGCCCCGGTTAGCCGGTGACAGTTCGCCGAGCTTGCGGACCGGTAATCCTTCCACACCCTGAACAGCCACTGGCGCATCGGCTGCCACAGAAGTCGCAGCTGCGGTCGAATTAATCTCTGTGATGCGAATGGCCGGTGCGATCAGCAGAGCCGTTGCCAGTAAGCCCAGTGCCGGTGCTTTTAGCCCCGTATTCTTAGGGGGCGTGTTTGTACCGGTGAGCAAAGGTTTGTCTGTATTGGGTGAAGCCTGTGGCTGTTTTTCTGACCGGGCTTACACAGAGCACCGGGGTAATGAACAGCAGGGCGTCGACAATCAGCATGCCATCGCCATCATGAATATAGGCATACAGCTCTGGGCCGGTGGCCATCAGGGCCAGACGGACACCGTTGATTATCAGTACGGCCAGACACAGTATCCCGGCCCGTAGCAGGTCTGTTTTATTCAGCCGCTGGTGGTACCAGAGGCTGACGCTGAGCCAGAGCAGCAGGGCCAGGGACAGGTTGGTAAATGCGGAGCAACCCGTCAGAATCAGCAGGCTGAAGCCGTTAGCCTGATTAATCAGGTTACCGGACACGCTGTACTGATCACCCGCGGGTAAAAACAGCGCCGATAACCAGGTGTCGAATCCCAGAATCTGATCCGTAAAGCCGTTCAGTAATAGCTGGGTAACCGGTTCACGTACAGCTATCGATATCATCAGCCAGGCTGCCGCCCGGGCGTACGGTTGACGACTGTTCCGTAACCAGCAGATGGCAGCTGCGGCACATACCAGCCAGCTGAGCAGTGCGATGGGCAGCAGGAGGGTTAAAGTCAGTATCCCGGCAATACAGGCATCAGTGATACTTCTGTTCAGACTGACCGGCCGGTGCCCCGGCTGTTCATGACGGGCTTTGCGGCACAGCAGATAAGTGATCAGCAGGCTCAGCCAGATGACCGGGCTGCGGCCAAAACCTTCTGCCAGTGCCTGTAGCAGCCCCTGACTGTAAATGGCCGTCAGGGCTGCGGGTAACAGGGCATTCAGCGCTGCCAGCGCGCTCAGCGCTGCAAAGAAGCGACTGTTCATGAGCGTTCTGCCATCCGGGCCAGCGCCGGCAGCGCCTGACGGTATACGTCGATGATTTTCGGGCCGACCACGTCGCAGCTGAAGCGCTGACGAATGGTCTGATATGCCAGCATCGACATGCGGGTATGGTCGCATTCACTGCTTTGCAGCCAGTTCTGGATCACTTTCTGAAAACGGATAAAGTTCTGCGGCGTAATCAGCCAGCCGTTGTAATCATCTTTAATCAGCTGGGGCAGAGCGCCAACCGCGAAGCTGGCCACCGGTATTCCCCGGGCCATTGCTTCCAGGGCAACCAGTGGCAGCCCTTCGCAGCGGCTGGTAATGCACAGTAAGCCGATATCCTGCCAGTGGTCTTGCATATCAACCTGACCGTAAAAGGTCAGATGGGCGTATTGTGCTTCCAGCTCTGCCCGCATCGGGCCGTCACCAAACACGGCTACTTCCGGGTGCGCTGCTGAGGTGTTGGAGGAAAAAGTGTGGCGGTTATCTGGGCAAAACAGTCCGGGCCCTTTTCATGGGACAGGCGGCCGACAAAAGCAATTTTCTTGCCGGTGTTGGGGCGGTAGCGCTCAGTGGTCACAAAGTTGGGCAACTGGCTGCAGTCGCAGGGCAGGCGGTCGGCAATTTCCGGGCTGACGCTGATGACCCTGTCAGCCAGGGGCGCTGAGGGTGTCCAGCATACTGTAGAGTTTCAGTCTGCCTTCCCCCAGATCGCCGGCGTGGTAGGTAGATACCACCGGTACCCGTGCCAGCCGGGCGGTAATGCGGCCAAGAATGCCTGCTTTGTAACCGTGGGTGGCCAGCATCGACGGATGACGGCCCAGCATTTTCCAGAGGCCGTGCCAGCCTGGGCTGATCTGCCATTCAATACCTGCCGCGTCTAACTGATCTTTCAGGGGATGCGGACCGTAATCCTTTATAAAGATGACCCGTGTCTGATAACCGCGGCGCTTCAGCCAGCCGGACAGATTGAGAATATGGGTTTCGATGCCACCGCTGTTGCGGCTGTCGATCAGCTGAAAAATGATCCAGTCATGTAAGGACATAGTCAGATCTCCTGTCACAGTTTCCATTTCTATAAGAGGTGTTTCCTTTACCGACAGCCCGGTTACAGATTCAGGCCGGCAGCTTTTATACAGGTAATTACGCAATTTCATGGCCAGCTGATAAAAACTGTCGGTTAATCATGAAGTTAGCTTTGATGTGATCAGGCTGAACGGACGGGGCTAACGGTTATCAGGCAGTAATCGCTTAAATTGCGAGGTTGTTTAGCAAGTTGCGCGGATATTTCGCATTTTGCGAATCAATTTGTAAGCTGAAACCGGAGGGTGTTTTTAACTTATTGAAATAATTGTGTATTTCGAGTTGGCGAGGCTTTTGCACTGTACAGATCAGCGATTCATTTTCGCTCTGTTGAGAGCAAAAGGAGAAAGCCCATGAAATATTTAGTGACTGGTGGTTGTGGTTTTATTGGTTCGCACTTGTGCGACTCGTTACTTGAAAAAGGTTACGAGGTTCGGGTGCTGGATGACCTGTCGACAGGGTGTGTCGGTAACTTGCCGGATGACGCAGAACTGATTATCGGTGATGTTGCCAACCCTGAAGTGGTGCGTGCTGCAATGCAGGGGTTGTTGGCTGTTTCCATCTGGCGGCGGTCGCTTCGGTTGAACGTTCATCGACAGACTGGGTTGGTTGTCACCGTATCAACCAGCAGGGCACGGTGAATGTACTGGATGCTGCCCGTACCGCCAATAACGGTAAACCGGTGCCGGTGGTATATGCATCATCTGCAGCGGTATATGGCGACAATGCTTCGGTGCCATTGAGCGAAGATACTTTACCCCGGCCAATCAGTGCTTACGGGGCGGATAAACTGGGCAGCGAACTTCATGCCCGTGTGGCCTGGTTAGTACATGGTGTACCCACTGTTGGGATGCGATTCTTCAATGTGTATGGCCCGCGCCAGGATCCGCATTCTCCCTATTCAGGGGTGATCTCAATTTTCATCGACCGGATTATCAAAGGCATTCCCTGACTGTTTTTGGTGACGGCAAACAAACCCGTGACTTCATTTTTGTGACGGATGTGGTGCGCTTTCTGGTGGCGGCCATGATGAATCACCGGCAGGAAGCAGCGGTATTCAATGTTTCAACCGGTCAGATGTCATCCATTCTGCAGTTGAGCCAGACCTTGAAGCTGGTGGCGGGCTCTGAATCGGCAATTCGCTTTGAACCAGCCCGTACCGGTGATATTGCTTCTTCGCTGGGAGATCCGGGTAAGGCAGTGGCACGGTTCGGCTTACGGGCGAAGGTAGATTTGGGCTTAGGGCTGATGCTGACATTGGAAGCACTGCGCCGGGAAGATGCCGGTTATCAGCTGGAGCCAGAACCGTTTCTGTGTGAAAAAGTAGAACTGGATGAGTTATGAGTCGTGGGCCGTCGTACATCCGCTATGGGGTTTATAGTGGGTGTACGACGTTTTATCTCCCTCTTTATTTTTCCTCAGTCTCCCGCTTTGGGTAACCGGCACAGGTTATCTTTGCAGGCTGTGCTATTACATATAAGTGGTTGTTTTAGCGAGAGTTGGCGCTTAACAAAACCAATCATCAAAAGGAAACAGGGAATGCTCAGACGGATTTTGTTAGTGGATGATGAAGCAAAGATGCTTTCAGCCCTGCAACGGCAGTTACGCGGTACCGGATATGACGTACTGGTGGCGGGTTCTGGCAAGGAAGCGCTGGAAATTCTGGCGACGACCGAAGTACAGGTGGTTGTGTCTGATGTGCGGATGCCGGAAATGACCGGTGATGAGCTGATGACCCGGATAAAACGTCAGTATCCGGATGTCGTCGGCATTCTGCTGACCGGCTACGCTGAGCTGAATGCAGTGATCCGGGTGCTGAATGAAGGGGCGGTGTTCCGCTTTCTTCAGAAACCCTGGGAACCCGAGGCTTTGCTGGACTGCCTGCACGATGCATTTGTTAACTGGCAGGAAAAGCAGCAGGTGAATGATCAGCATACCTATCTGGAAAATCACGAGCATGCTCTGGTGGAAACGGATGCGGAAGGCCGCGCCCTGTATGTTAACCAGAAAGCCTGTCAGTTGCTGAACGTGAATGAGGATATAACCGGGGCGACTCTGAAGACGTATTGCCGATGCTTCGACCGGAACAGTTGCTGTATCTGGCCAGCGGCGAACAGCGGCAACTGGAAGTTCAGAGTGTCACCAGCGGGCAGATGCTGAGGATAAGCTGCCAGGCGTTGAACAGTGAACGCCGGATGTTCAGTATTGAGCCACTGTTCGAACTGGATATTCTGGCGATTCCTGAGCTGCTTTCCCGCCAGGAGCTGCTCTTTCAGCTGGACCGGTTAATACTTGGCACTGATGAACCGGTTACCGCTATTTATCTGGACATTAACGGTTTTCGCCGTTTTAACGACAGCCTGGGGTATCAGCAGGCCGACCAGCTTTTGGCGATGATCGCCACAGAGCTTCTGAAGGGGAAACCGGAGGGGCCAGCCTTGGGCGGATGAGCGGTGATGAGTTTGCGCTGATCTTCTCCGGCCCGGTTAGCTCCGCTGATAGTTGCGAACAACTTGAAGAAATGCTGCTGCCGTTCCGTAATCTGATTCATTTTGCCGGCCGTGAACTGCATGTGGCATTCCGGGTGGGTTATGCCTGTTCGCCAGCAGATGGCCGTGACGCAGGTGAATTACTGCGCAATGCGCAGGTTGCTGCGAATACAGCATCCCGTGGCGGAAGCCGAACAATTGCCTGTTATCAGAAACACATGAACAGCCACGACAGTGAATTTGTATTCCAACAGTCGGATTTATACCGTTCACTGGAGCGGGATGAGTTGTTTGTCCTGTATCAGCCTAAAATCTCGATGCGGGATGGTCGGATTGCTGGGGCTGAAGCACTGATCCGCTGGGAACACGGTACCAAAGGCGTCATCTCCCCGACGGAATTCATACCCATGGCTGAGGAAAACGGTCTGATTGATCCCATCGGTAACTGGGTGCTCGCTGCTGCCAGTGCCCAGAAACGAATCTGGGAAGCACAGCAACTACCGGATTTTGTATTGTCTGTGAACCTTTCCGGCAGACAATTGGAGGATGACACTTTGCTGGACCGGGTCAGTGATCTGATTAAGCAGAATGCGTTACATGCCTCGCAGATTGAGCTGGAAATCACAGAGACGTTTCTGATGCAGGATATCAGCCACAGCCTTGGGCTTTTGAAAGGGCTTAAAGCCTTAGGCGTACGGCTGGCAATTGACGATTTCGGTACCGGTTACTCATCGCTGAATTACCTCCATCAGTTGCCTGTCGATACCCTGAAGATTGACCGTTCCTTCATCACCGGATTAGGCCAGAACCGGGAAGCTTATGAACTGGTAAAAACATCATTCATCTTTCCCACGACATGGGTAAACAGGTGGTGGCAGAAGGGGTGGAAACCGGGATCAGCTGGATATTCTCACCGAGCTGCAGTGCGATGAGATCCAGGGGTATTTCTTCAGCCCGCCGGTATCGGCAGACCGTTTCCGAGCGTTACTGGAAAATCAGCCGCTCATCATGCTGGACGTAACAACTGAAGGTAGTGTTCCGTCCCGGATTTAAAAGAATGAAAGCTCGCTTTGGGTAGCTGAGTACTGGTCAGGGTTTTTGAAGTACGTTTACTATGTACTATAAGAAACAAACAGTTAGGTGTCTGGAATCCGTTTTCGGCGCCGACATGTTAACAAAAGGATGCAACGGGTATGGAATTTCCTGAGCGCAGTTTATTGCTGGTCGATGATGAAACTTCGGTGCTGAATGCGCTGAAGCGGGTTTTGCGCCGGATGAAATGCACGGTACATACCGCGGAGTCAGGTAAGGCCGGGCTGGCTGTACTTGAAGAACATCCGGTAGATCTGGTGATCAGTGACATGCGCATGCCGGAAATGGGCGGTGAGGAATTTCTCGCCATTGTGGCCGAACGCTGGCCGGACACCGAACGTATCGTCATGAGTGGTTATTCTGATACCCAGGCCACCATTGATGCTATCAACAAAGGCAAGATTAGCCGTTTCATGACCAAACCCTGGAAGGACGACGAAGTGCTGAGTGTCGTCGCCAAAGGGTTTGAGCTGACAGAACTGCGTCAGCGGGCTGATAAGCTGGAAGCGGTTAAAGAACAGAAAACCCGGGAACTGGCCCAGCTGAATAAAACCCTCGAACAGAAGGTTGAACAGCGCACTCAGCAGTTACGGGACAGCCACCAGAGTTTGCAGAACAGTTACCGTGCAGTGGTGCGGATGTTCTCCTCGATAACGGCCCGCCGGATGGGGCAGGACAGCCGTTATAACCAGAACCTGAACAAATTGCTGCTGTTAATGGCAGACCGGCTGAATATTACCGGTGCCGACCTCAAGCAGCTTTTCTATGCCTGGCAGTTGCGCAACATCGGCAAACTGAGTTTCGATGATGAACTGCTGAAACCCGCTTATGTGGATCTGAACGCTGAACAGCAGCGCCGTTTTCAGCGTCATCCGGTGCTTGCCAATGCTTCGATGGTGCTGGTTAAACCTTTGCACGCGGCCGGGCAGATCGTGTTGCAGCACAAAGAATATCTGGATGGCAGCGGCTATCCCAGTGGACTGACGGCAGAACATATTAGCCGCGGTGCACAGGTGCTGGCGGTGCTGAATGACTTTGTCGAGCTGATCAACGGCCGTTATCAGCCAAGACCTTACAGTTCTGAAGAAGCGCTACAGTTTCTCCGTGAGTTTGAAGGCCTGCGTTACGACCCCATCTGATTGAAACGCTTGCCGGTGCAGTCGCAACCCTGGCAAAAGAAGGGGACGCCATTCAGGACGAACGGATTCTCAGCCACGGCATGAAGCCGGGAATGTCCCTGACCGGGACCTGCTCAGTGAGCAGGAGTGCTGTTACTCAGTGCCGGGGCGAAACTGGATCAGGACACCATTAACCGCTTAACCGAAATGGAAGAAAACCTGGGAGAACAGCTGGAGATATACGTTGACGCCAGTTAATGGCGGCAGCGGGTAACAGACGTCACCGGCGGATACACAGAGTAGCGGCCGGAAAATAAGGAAAGACTTCAAGGAGCAGCATGATGAAGAAGCTACACAGTTTATTGATTGCCGGTGGATTGTTACTCAGCCTGGGTGCCCAGGCAGATACCTTCACTTTTGGCATCGTACCTCAGCAATCTGCAAAGAAACTGGCCAAGCTCTGGACCCCGGTAACGGCGTATCTCAGTGAGAAGACCGGCCATGAAATTAAATTTACCACCGCCAAAAACATTCCGACCTTTGAAAAACGACTGCAAAAGGTGAGTACGACATCGCCTATATGAACCCGTATCACTTTACGGTGTTTAATCAGAAGCCGGGTTACAAAGCGATTGCCCGGCAGAAAAATAAACGCATCAAAGGCATTATGGTGGTGCGTAAAGACAGTAACTATGCCGACCTTCAGGGGCTGGACGGCTCCAAACTGGCGTTTCCGTCCCCGGCTGCTTTCGCTGCCAGCGTAGTACCCCGGGCTAACCTGACCCAGAAAGGCATCGAGTTTGATCCCAAATATGTGTCTTCCCATGATTCTGTTTACCTGAACGTAGCCAAGGGTATTTTCCCAGCCGGTGGCGGGGTTATCCGTACCTTTAACAACACCGATCCGGCGGTCCGTGACCAGCTTAAAGTGCTCTGGACCACTGACGGCTATACGCCTCATGCGGTTGCTGTAGGCCCCAATGTCAGCAGTGAGGCAGCGGCCACATTGCAGCAGGCGCTGGTGGACATGGGGGCAGACCCGGAAGGGGCTGAGCTGCTGAAGAAGATTAACTTCAAAGCCTTCACCCCGGCTGAAGATGCGGACTGGGATGATGTTCGCGGGCTGAACATTACGCTGCTTGATCACATGCTGTAACCGGCAGGCAGAGGAACAGAAGCAGCAATTATGTCTATCCGGCTGAAGACCATCCTGGGGTGGCGCTGATTGAGGGTTCATTACTGATCGTCCTGCTGGTGACGATGATGAACTTCATGCGTGATTCGAACTACGAAGCACTGGTGAAGCGCGCCCAGACCACAGCGACATTGTTCGCCACCACCACCAAGGATGCCGTCCTTTCCTATGATCTGGCATCGCTGGAAACCTTTACCGATGAAATGCTGAAGAACCCGGACCTGGTCTATGCCCGGGTACTGTCAGCAGAAGGGGATGTGTTTGCTGAATCCGGGGATATCAGCCACCTGAAAGAACCTTTTCTGGCGGATACCGAAGTCAGCCTGGTGGATGACGACGTATTTGATGTCATTGTCGATATCGAAGAAGGCGGTGAAGTTTACGGGCAGGTAGAAATTGGCATTCACATTGCCAGCATTAATCAGGCGATTAATCAGGTGTATACCTGGGGTATGACCCTGGCGTCGGTGGAAATGCTGTTGGTTGCCCTGTTTTCGTTCTTGCTGGGGGATATCTCACCGGCCAGTTGAATGTGCTGCAGCGGGCGGCGAAAGTCATTGGTAGCGGTAAGTTCAATATCAGCATTCCTGTGAAGGGCAAAGATGAAATAGCCGTGGTGGGTGAAGCCTTCAACACCATGGCCAAAAACCTCACTAAAACCAGCCAGCAAAGGGACAGCTTTGAAGCTGAAATCCTTGAGCTTAACCGTTCTCTGGAAGCCCGGGTTCAGCAGCGCACTGAAGAACTGCAGAAGAAACATGGTCAGTTGGTAAAGGCATTTAAATCCGTGAAAGAGACCCAGGCGAAACTGGTGCAGTCTGAAAAATGGCCGGGCTGGGTACCATGGCGGCGGGTGTGGCCCATGAAATTAATAACCCGGTGGGCTTTGTAAAAGTAACCTGGGCAGCCTGCAGGCGTACAGTACGAACCTGACTGGCTATGTACACCGGATCGATGAACTGCTGAAAGAACATGACGATATGCAGAGCTTGCGTGAGGCACTGCAGGCCGCCCGCGAAGAGTTTGATATTGAATACACCGCAGAAGACATCGATCCGTTGATTGTGGAATCGCAGGACGGGGTTAACCGGGTGGAAGCCATTGTCTCTGGCCTGCGCAGTTTTGCCCGTGAAGACGATGAACAGATGGCCCCGGCAGATATTAACGGGGCGCTGAAAAGCACCCTTAAGGTCGCGGCCAATCAGCTTAAATACAAATGCACAGTGCATGAAGATTATGCTGAGCTGCCGGCCCTGACCTGTAACATAGGCCGGCTCAATCAGGTATTCATGAATCTGCTGGTGAATGCCGGGCAGGCCATTGATGAAAACGGTGAGATTTTTATTGGCACCCGTTTCATTAACAACGAGGTGATTGTCAGCATCCGGGATACCGGCTGCGGAATGTCACCCGAGGTGCAGAAGCAACTGTTCAATCCGTTCTTTACGACAAAGGATGTTGGCTCAGGTACCGGGCTTGGGCTGTCTATCAGCCACGGCATTATTGAAGAGCATGGCGGCCGTATTCAGGTTCAGAGCGTGGAGGGTAAGGGCAGCCGCTTTATTGTGCGTTTACCGGTGCAGAGTCAGCAATCCACTGCGGCACCTGAGCAGCAAGATCAGGCTGAAAAGACCGGACAGGTGCAGGCAAAAGCCACCTCAAAACCGGCTGACTCGGATCAGCAAACAGAAAACAGCCTGTCTGTTTAACCGTATATATTTTTTTGCTACTGAATTTATACCGTTATCTATATAGATATTCAGTATTTAGTTGGGTGCCTCCTCTCCGGTAAACAGGTCGGTGGGGTGGAAGGTGTGGGTGTTTGCTGGGATGTGCTGGTGACAGGTGGATGGGAGGTATTGCTTCAGCCGATTAATACTGTGAGTGAGTGCTTTGGGGATAGCGGATTACTGAGATTCCATAAACCATTCCGGGGAATCCATGTGCCATCTATGTGTTGATTGCCCCAGCGTGAGATGGCCTGGAGAATTGGCAGGGTATCTTTGCCTTTTGGGTGAGTAAGTATTTGTAACGTTTGGGCTTTTCCTGGTACAGCTGCTTGGTTAACAAGCCGTTGGCTTCCAGCATTTTAAGCCGTTCAGCCAGCCGGTTAGTGGGTATACCTTCCGGGGAACTGGCTAATTCTGAATAGGTTTCTTTCCCGCAGATTAAATCCCTGAGGATGATCAGGGTCCATTTATCGCCGAAAATGTCGAGCCCGTTAGCAATGGGGCAACCGGAACGAAGAAATTGCTTATCTGCCGTCATTGTCTTGTCTTTCAACTGTTGAGGGTAAATGTTAACCCAGTCACTTGTGTTTTTGAAGTGACTTGAAAAGCCTGTGCCTGTCAGCTAATCTCATGTAACTTCAAAAACGTAAGTTACATATTTGTTCTTAACACAGTTCAGTCAGGAGGAAGGTTATGGCAACGTTAACAGGGAATGCCTTTGCGGCGAAATACGTTATGAGTGTACTGAGCAACCGGTCATGGCCGGCCACTGCCAATGTAAAGACTGCCAAAAGATAAGTGGCACCGGGCATATCTCGAGCATTGCCCTGCCAAGGGAAGCCTGGACATTAAGGGCACCCTGAGTTTCCATGAGAAAAAAGCGGCCAGTGGTAATACAGTAAGAAGAGGGTTTTGCCCGGTTGCGGCTGCCACATCTATGCGGAGAACAGCGGCTTTCCTCAATTTGAATTTATCCGTGCCGGCAGTTTGCACGATCCGGAAGTATTCAAACCGGGTATGGTTGTCTATACCAGCAGTGCTCCATCGTGGGATTATACAGACCCTGAACTGCCGGCATTTGAAACGATGCCTGAGATGTGATCTTTTTACACGAACCTGATCGGTTTTAGGGCTTTGTTCCGGGTGATACAGACATCCGGAATGAACCTTAGCTTCGTCTTTTAAACCGGTCATCGTCATAACAGAAATGAAGATCCTCCAACCATAAAAATAAGGAATAACTGCATGAACACCTGGGTGAAAGAGGCTATCAGCCGGATTAATGCCGATGCTCACCGCTCGGCGGATACACATCTGTTTAAACTGCCGTTGCAGTCACTGCCCGGGGTAGATATATACCTAAAAGATGAAAGTACCCATCCCACCGGCAGCCTGAAGCACCGGCTGGCCCGGTCACTGTTTCTGTATGCCCTGTGTAACGGCAAGCTGAAAGAAGGCATGACCGTGGTGGAAGCCTCTTCCGGCAGCACGGCGGTGTCGGAAGCGTATTTTGCCCGTATGATCGGTTTACCCTTTATTGCGGTTGTGCCAAAAAGCACAGCCCAGACAAAGATAAAGCAGATCGAGTTTTATGGCGGTAAATGTTATTTCGTCGATAAGTCGTCTGAAATGCATGAAGCATCCGTGGCGCTGGCTGAATCCATCGGTGGTTATTTCATGGATCAGTTCACCTATGCCGAGCGGGCGACGGACTGGCGGGGAATAACAACATTGCGGAAAGTATTTTCAGGCAGATGGCCTGTGAGCCTCATCCGATCCCGTCCATGCTGGTCATGAGTGCAGGTACTGGCGGTACGTCTGCCACCCTGGGTCGGTTTATCCGTTACAAGGGCTATGACACGGAACTGACGGTGGTGGACCCGGAAAATTCCGTATTCTACGACTGCTACCTGAGCGGTGATCGTCAACTGACATCTTCAGCGTCCAGCCGGATCGAAGGCATAGGCCGGCCGAAGGTGGAGCATTCCTTTCAACCAGATGTCATCGATCACATGATGAAAATCCCCGATGCCAGCAGTATTGCTACGATTCTCTGGCTGGAAAACCTGATTGGCCGCAAGGCCGGGGCATCCACCGGGACCAATCTCTGGGGCGCATTGCAGGTGGCGCAACAGATGGTACAGAACGGCCAGAAAGGCTCAATTGTTACTTTGCTGTGCGACAGCGGTGAGCGCTATCTGGATACCTATTACGACACGAGGTGGGTGCAGGATAATATCGGTGACCTGAGTGAACCTGCCGCTGTATTGGCCCGTTTCACCTAGGTTGTACCGCACAGGTGAATACATTCAGGCTGACTAAGTGCACATTTTGCTGGTTGGCCGCTGTTCAGGCTTATAGAATGGCGGCTTCCCGTATCTGTTATATGCCGTTATGAAAGCGATTATTCTTGCCGGGGGCGTCGGTGAACGCCTGTGGCCGCTGTCCCGCCCGCAACATCCCAAACAGTTTTTAAATCTGCATTCAGAACAGAGCATGTTGCAGGATACCCTTGCCCGTGTGCAGGGGCTGGAGGTGTCCGGTTATACGGTTGTGGCCGCGGAAGATCACCGGTTTCTGGTGGCCGAGCAGTTGCGGCAATTGCATCTACAGGCAAACATTCTGCTGGAACCGGCAGGCCGTAATACCGCGCCTGCGATTGCGCTGACTGCTCTGCAGACCCGGCCGGATGAGGTTTTACTGGTGCTGCCGGCAGACCATGTCATCAGTGAACCTGAAGTCTTCCGCACGGCGGTTAAACAGGGGCTGGAATCCACGGAAGCCGGAAAGCTGATTACCTTCGGCATCGTGCCGGATTCACCGGCCACCGGGTACGGGTATATCCGTACTGATGTTGGTGGGCAGCAATCAGACTCTGTTTTACCCGTCGCTGAATTTGTTGAAAAACCGGATGTTGAACGGGCAGAGGCGTATCTCGCCAGTGGCGAATATCTCTGGAACAGTGGCATGTTCATGTTCAGGGCAGACCGTTTTCTGAGTGTTCTGGAACAGTACCGGCCGGATATTCTGGCCGCCTGCCGGTCAGCCTTGCAAGGTTGCCGACAGGATCTGGATTTTCAGCGTATTGATACCGAAGCATTTACAGCCTGCCCGGCGGAGTCGGTGGATTATGCCGTTATGGAACCCCTGTGTGCAGATGATCCTGAAGCGGTGGGCGTGATTCCGTTAGCGGCCGGCTGGAACGATCTGGGCAGCTGGCCGGCGCTGGCCGGTGAACTGGAAACGGATCAGCAGGGGAACCTCACCGAAGGCACTGTGCTGGCATTTAACAGCCGTCACTGCCAGGTTCACAGCAAGTCCCGGCCGGTGGCGACTTTAGGGCTGGAGAATCTGCTGATTGTTGATACTCAGGATGCGCTGCTGGTGGCTGACCGGGCTCAGAGTGAATCCATGAAGGCGTTGCTGGCAGAAGTAAAAGCCGACAGCCGCTTCAGTGATCTGCTTCACGGCACCGTGCACCGGCCCTGGGGCAAGTACCGCTGTATCGATATGGGCAATGGCTATCAGGTGAAGCGTATTACGGTAAACCCCGGTGGCCGCTTAAGCCTGCAAAAACACCGGCGGCGGGCAGAACACTGGGTGGTGGTGTCCGGGATTGCCGAGGTGACCAAGGGAGAGCAGTGTTTCCTGCTGGAGAAGAACCAGTCTACCTATATTCCCATTGGCGGCGTTCACAGCCTGGCGAATCCCGGTAAAGCGCCACTGGAACTGATCGAAGTTCAGTCCGGTGAGTATCTTGGTGAAGATGATATTGAACGACTTGAAGATGTCTATGGTCGCAGTAAAGAGGGCTGAGCAGGCGGTTCGACTGAAAACCTGGACTAAGCTGTAAGCCTGAGATCTTTTTCTGAGCAGGAATTCCGGGAGACACGGGCATGATCAAACGACTTATCCAAGTAACGTCACTCTGTTTGTTGACCCAGGCGGGTATGGTGATGGCAGACAATCATGAGCGGTTTAAAGACGTTAAGATCGCTTCCACACAGGTCAGTGAAGGCCTCTATATGCTCACCGGTGCCGGCGGCAATATGGCGGTATCTGTTGGCAAGAACGGCACCTATCTGGTAGATGATCAGTTCGCGCCACTGACTGAGCGTATTCTCACGGCAATTAAAGATCTCGGCGGCGATGTCCCTAAATTCCTGCTGAACACCCACTGGCACGCTGACCATACCGGCGGTAATGAAAACTTCGGTAAGCAGGGCAGTATCATCGTTGCTCACGATAATGTGCGTGAACGTATGTCATCCAATCAGTTCATCAAAGCTTTTAACCGCAAGGTCGAGCCGGCTCCGGAAGTGGCACTGCCGGTGATCACCTTTGGTGAAGGGGTGAACTTCCACTGGAACGGCGATGTACTGCGGGTACGGCACCAGCCAAATGCCCATACGGATACCGACAGCTTCGTGCAGTTTAAAGCTGCTAACGTGATTCACACCGGTGACCTGTATTTCGCCGGTATGTATCCCTTTATTGATGCCAGCAGCGGCGGCTCCATTACCGGGGTGATTGCTGCCGCTGATCAGATTCTGGAAGTGGCTGATGTGAATACCAAAATAATTCCCGGCCACGGCAAACTGTCGAACAAAGCAGAACTGACTGAATACCGCGATATGCTGAAACTGGTTGAAAGCCGTATCAGTAAAATGATCGCTGAAGGGAAAACCCGCCTGCAGATTGTGGAAGCCAAGCCGACGGCGGATCTGGATGAGAAATGGGGTGGCGGATTTATGAAGCCCGATAAGTGGGTGAGTATTGTCTATGACGGCCTGAATTGAGAAATAATAAAAAGGCACCCAGTGGGTGCCTTTTAATGCCTTGGTTTAGGCAAACATCTCCTGTTCATCGCTGAAACTCTTAAACTCCAGTGGGTTGCCGCTGAAATCCAGCACGAACATGGTGGCTTGCTGGCCCGGCTGACCGGCATAACGCTGTACCGGTTTAACAATGAACTCCACACCGGCAGCTTCCAGGCGTTGCCGGGTATCCTCAAATTCTGACGGGCTGAGTACCGCGCCGAAATGGGGAATCGGTACCTCAATGCCATCCACTTTTCCGCAGTAATCCAGTGTTTCAGGCATCTCAGCTACATGGGCGGATAACTGGTTGCCCCAGAAATCAAAATCGACCCAGGTATCCGTTGAGCGGCCTTCTTCACATCCGAGAATATCAATATAGAAACGGCGGGTACTGGTAAGATCCTTCACTTTAAAGGCGTAATGAAAAACGTTGGCCATGGGGTATCCTTTTTAAGATTCAGTTGGCTTGCTAAGGGTTTTCTTAACCAGCCACGGATTAGTCGTGGCCTGTACCAGCAGAGTAAACAGTACCACACCAAAACCGATAGACTGAATTGTCCACCAGTAGGGCAGCTCGGTGGGCAGGGACAGCACCAGCGCAATGGTAACCGCACCGCGCAGGCCGCCCCAAATCATAATGGGCGGATAGCGGCTGTCGGTGGCTTGTCCGACAGTTACTCTGTTGAGCCAGACAGACACATACACCGCAACTGTTCGGGCCAGCGTCGCGGCAATGATCGCCAGCGCAATAGCAATCCAGCGTTCGGTAAACATCTCAACGGTGATCACTAGCCCCAGCAGAACAAACACAAAGACGTTGGCGATAAAGCCAATCGACTCCCATACGTGATGAACCTGAGGCTCCAGCTCAGCCAGCTGCCCAGCGGCGACTTTCTTAAACACGATTGCTGCAAACAGCACCGCCACTATGCCGGACACATGCAGGAAATGCTCGCCAATATAAAAACTGCCGTAAGAGAGCACGATGGTCACCAGAATCAGCCCCGGCAGGGTAACGGTGAAAATGTGTAGTGTCAGAGCAAACAGGTAACCCATCACCACGCCAACAGCGACCCCGCCAAAGAAGATCTTCATAAACTGGATCACGCCATCAGTAACATCCGCCTCAACGGTACCCAGGCCGATGCCTACCAGAATTGTGAACAGTGCGATGGCTGTAGCGTCGTTAAACAGGCTTTCACCTTCTATCAGGACATTCAGTTCAGCAGGCGCATTCAGGGCTTTAAGCTGAGCCACCACGGCCACTGGGTCGGTGGCTGAAATCACCGCACCGGTTATCAAAGCAGCAATGAAAGGGAATCCCGGATGCCCGATGCCATAGAAAATAAACACGGCAGTTGCCACGGTAGAGACCAGCAGGCCGATGGTCGCCAGCGTCAGTACATTGGGCATGAACCGGAACAGTAGTTTTGAATCCAGCGAGAACGCCGCTTCAAAAATCAGCACCGGCAGCAACACAAACAGCATCAGATCCTGAAAGTTGCTGGCCCGGATACCACTGTCCCAGCCAAAGGCTTCTACAGACAGCGCCAGAACAAATCCCAGCCCCACCAGAATCAGCGAATAAGGCAGGTTCACCAGCCGGGTAATGAACAGCCCGATAATCCCGGTGGCCGCAAAAATCAGCAGTACAGCAATGATGTCAGTGACTGGCATGTTGGGGTCCTATAGTAAAAGCCGATAGCCTTCACTATAGGATATTGCCCCACAGTTAAAGCACCCGTTGAGCTTTTCAGTTACTCACCCAGATGTTCGTAGCTGTCGACGAAGCGTTTGTACTTGTGCTGACCGCAGGTATAGGGCTGGTATTTTGCCGGGTTAGTGTCGCTCTGGCAGGTGGGTACCACGCTGACTTCGGCATCGAAATCAGATCGATGAAGAAGGGCAGTGAATAGCGTTCCCGGCCGCTGGTGTTGATGACCCGGTGCATGGTGGAGATGTATTTGTCGTTGGTGAAGGTTTGCACCAGATCACCGATGTTGACGATAAACGTATCTTCAACCGGTGGAGCGTCGATCCATTCTCCCTGACGGTTCTGTACCTGCAGGCCGCCGTTGTTGTCTTGGCCGAGGATGGTCAGGAAGCCATAGTCGGTGTGGGCGCCGATACCGATTTCTTCCTGGCGGATATCGCCGGATTGTGACGGGTAGTGCAGCAGCCGCTGAATGGTAATAGGGTTCTGCTGCAGTTTGGCGAAGTAGTCTGCGGGCAGGTTCAGGCTGAGGGCGATGGCGCTGATCAGCTTTTCCGCCAGCTTCATCATAGCGCCGTGGTAGCGTTCAAAGGTTTCGCGGAATGCAGTCGGTGTATCCGGCATCAGGTTCGGGCCATGGAAAGGGTTGTTGCTGGCCCTTCGGCACCGAGGTCGAAGCATTCTTTGTGGTCTTTGGTATTTTCCGGGTCGACGTTTTCCGCATACATGGGAATGTAGCCCCGCAGGGTTTGCCCGGAGTGGCTGATGTGGAGTTTTTGTTTCTCAGATATTGGCAGTCTGAAGAAGGCTTCGGCCTGTTCGTAGGCGGCTTGTATCAGCGCTTTGTCGACGCCGTGGTTGCGAATATAGAGAAATCCCACGTTTTCACAGATGTCGCCGATCTGATTGGCAACCTGTTGCGGATCAGAGCCGTCGATTAACGGTCCGATATCAATAATGGGAATTTCATGGAAGGATGTTGATTTACTCGCGAGTCGGGAGTCTGTCTGCGTAGACACGTTGGCACCTGTCGGTTTTAGTTGTTATTTGAGGTGCCAGTATTGCTGTTTTATGGGGTGGGGTTATATCAAAATGCGAAATTCTATCTTAGCGGTGCGAGAAATTATTCCTGACGCAGATGTGAAGGCTGAATATCGTAAAGATCTTTAAAGCATTTACCGAAGTAGCTCTGTGAGCTGAAGCCGGTTGCCTGGGCGATGCTGGCGATGCTGAGGTTGGTTTCTTCCAGCATCCGGCGGGCATGTTGCAGCCGCAGTTTCAGGTAATAGCGGTTAGGCGTGGTGTTCTGATGGCGCTGAAACACCATTTCCAGATTACGCCGGGTGGTACCAATGCGCTGAGACAGGTCTTCGATGCTGTAGGGCTGGTCGATGCTTTTTCCATCAGTTCGATGGCGGCTCCCAGGCAGGGGATTTCATCGACAGGGCCAGCATGCGCTGGCTGGCCAGTACTTCTTCTCCGGAGCGGATGCGTTCCTGCTGGAACCGCTGCGCCACGTTATGGGCGAAGGTTTTGCCCTGATCCAGACCGATCAGGTAGAGCAGCATGTCCAGGGTGGCAGTGCCGCCGGCGCTGGTCAGTACATTGCCGTTAACCGTATAGATGCTGTCCTGTAAGGGAATCGACGGGTAAAGCTCGGCAAAGGTGCTGCGGTGTTCGTGCACCAGGGTGCAGCCTTTATCCTGTAGTAATCCGGCTTTGGCGAGGACGAAACTGCCGCCACTCAGGGCAACAATGCGCACGCCTTTCTGGGAAAGACGGCGCAACTGGCTGAGCAGTTGCGGGTCTTCTATTGTGGCTGCGCCTTTATAGGCACAGATAAACACCATTTCAGCATTGTCGCAGGCTTCCAGGCCTTTGCTGACTTCAACAGGTACGCCGTTAGAGCTGATGACTTTACCCGGGTGTTTATCGTCAGTCAGGCTGCAGATCTCATAACTGTAGATCGGCTGGTCGTCCAGACCGTTAGCAACACTCAGGGCTTCAATTGCCAGTGCAAAAGACGTCAGTGCAAAGCCGGGTAGCAGAATAAAGCTGATTTGCTTTGAGACTGTTGTCACGGTGTCGCCGGGATGTCTGCTCAGGGTGTTCATGCTGTGTTTTGTCCTTCCTGCTCCGGTCCGGAGCAGGTATCTACTCCGGTCTTTAATGCATCAGTAATTCAAACAGTTCACTGCAGGATTCCGCTTCCGACAGTGAATCAATGGCAGTACAGATGGCATCGCGGCGGGCCTGTGGCAGGTTTACTCCGGCCAGTAAATCAAACTTGGCGCGGAATTCTGCCTGGCTCATGGCCGTTGCCGGGTCACCTTTTGCCTGAGTAACCGGGCTGGTGAAACGGCTGCCGTCCTGCAGCTCAATGGTCACCCGGCTGAGTATCTCTTCCGGGAAGCGGGCCGACAGGTCATCTGCTTCTGTAATGGAGATTAGCTTACTAACCTTCAGGATCTGTGCATCTCTGATTGCGTCACCTGTAACCTCATTCGGACCAACTTGCCCCGGGTGATGAGTGCCGCCAGCGGAAGGCAAGGCCATACTGGGCTTCATCGGCATTGGCCGGAAAGTGCCCCTGCAGGCGCATGGATTCGTGAAAGGTTTCTACCTGAATATCGGTAACCGTGTCGGCGCTGATTTGCGGATGTTCACCCAGCATAGCGGTTACGGCGGTCAGGGCCGGCTGTGCCCAGCGGCATACGGGCCAGGGCTTGAAGTACTGGGCGTCGATTTCCCAGCGCTGGCCGAGATCATCCCAGCAGTGTTTGATTTTATCCTGTTCTACGGTTTCGGCCGGGGCACCGGTAATGCCGGCTTCAGCCATGAATAATGCATTTACCCCTGCGTATGCACCGGCGCCGTGGGCGTCCCGCAGCATGGAGGGAAAATCCACTAAGCGCATCATCGGACAGCGCGGCCCGAAGTATTCGGCAATGCCCAGTGCATGCATGAACTGTTCTTCGCTCATCTTCAATAACCGGGCACCGCCACAGACGACTCCTAAGCCGGAGAATGCACCGGAGGCGTGATATTCAGCCGCGGTATCCATCAAAGCAACGCCGGCCCGCAGCCCGGTTTCGTAAGCAACCGTCACAGCCGCCAGAAATTCAGCGCCAGTGATGGCTTTACCCTGTGCGTGACAGGCATCAGCGATGGCCAGCAGGGCAGGTACCACGGTGGCTCCGGCATGGCCTTTGGAGGTGAAGTGTCCTTCGTGGGCATCCAGGCTGTCGGCGGTAAAACCTCCGGCCCAGGCAGCACCCATGGGGTGAACAGCGCGGCCATCAAATAGCAGCCGGCTGCTCAGCCGGGTGGCCGGATAGTGATCGGCGGCGTAATTACGGATGTTTTCACTGGTGGTATTGCCCGTTGCCCCGGCCATCACGCCGATGATATCCATCAGTGAGGTAGTGATCAGTTGTTGGGTGTGGGCAGGTACGTCGCTGAAGGTCAGGCCGTTGATGAAACTGTAGAGGGACATTGCTCTTCCTTTCAGATAAACAAATAAAGGCACCCGCAGGTGCCTTTGGTATTCAGGGATATGTGTTTAGTTAGCCGCTGCGCGGGCTTCGTCCAGCCAGCTGTCGTAAGTGCCGCGGTTAGCCTTAATCCATTCCTGTGCGTGACGCTTGATGTCGTCAGCGGATTTTTCACCATCCTGCATTTTCAGGTTCTGGGCGCTTTCATCGCTGGCGCTGATCTGTACCAGAGACAGCAGTTTGGTGGCTGCAGGGTTCTCTTCAGCGAAGTCTTTGTTCACCACAGACATAATCTTGTCGACGGCAAAGCCCAGGTTCTTGCCGTTGAAGCTGGTGTTCACGTCGTTGTTGCCATCCGGCAGGTCTGTTTTAGGAACTTCCAGCCATACCACGTCTTTGTCTTCAACCAATACACCGGAGATCCACTGTGGCACCCAGGTGTAGTACAGGATTGGCTTGCCTTCGTTGTAACGGGTGATGGTGTCAGCCATCAGGGCAAAGTAAGAGCCGCGGTTATGGTTGACGGTATCGCCCAGACCATAGGCATCAATGTGGTGGTCGATAACCAGTTCACAGCCCCAGCCTGGGTTACAGCCGGTCAGATCGGCTTTGCCATCGCCGTCGGCGTCAAACAGCTTGGCGATTTCCGGCTTTTTCAGATCTTCCAGTGATGTGATGTTGTGGGCATCAGCGGTTTTTGTCGATCAGGTAACCCTGCAGTACGCCCGGAATCACGTCACCGGCTTTTACCATGGTGTCGTCGCCACCGGCCTTTTTGTAGAAGGTGTCGTGCAGTTTGTCCCACAGGTGAACGGTGAAGTCAGCGTCGCCGTAAGACAGTGCCAGCATCATGGTGGCGTATTCTGTTTCTTTCGGTTCTTCAACTTCGTAACCCAGTTCCTGCAGGCCGGCGATAGCGATTTCACCACGGAAACGTTCTTCAGCAATACTTGGGAAAATAGGGGTGACTTCCACACCTTCGCCCGGTTTGTCAGCTGCGATTACAGAGCTGGCAGAGGTTGCCAGAGCGGCAGCGGCAGTTAACTGAATAATGCTTTTAGACAGTTCTTTGAAGCGTGATTTGATCATCGCTGGGTCCTCATTTTATTTAACAGTTTTATTGTTGTTGTAAGCAGTTGTGTTGCCGTTTTATTTGGCTGTCAGGCTGCGGTAGCTGCGTACCAGCAGGCCTGCCGGGCCTGTTTCATACCAGTGCATGCCGTGGCTTGCTTCGGAACGGTCGCCCATGGCCTGGGTCAGGCGGTCCAGGAAGATCGCCAGTAATACCAGGCCGACACCGCCAACGGTGGCCAGGCCCATATCCAGACGGCCAATGCCGCGCAGTACCATCTGACCAAGACCGCCCACCGAGATCATGGAGGCAATCACCACCATCGACAGGGACAGCATCAGGGTCTGGTTGATGCCCGCCATGATGGTTGGCATAGACAGAGGTAACTGAACTTTGAACAGCATCTGGCGCGGGGTACAGCCAAAGGCACGGGCGGCTTCGATCTTGTCAGCCGGTACCTGACGGATACCCAGGTTAGTCAGACGCACCAGCGGTGGCAGGGCGAAGACGATGGTCACCAGAACACCCGGTACGTTACCGATACCGAACAGCATCACCACCGGTACCAGATAAACGAATGCCGGCAGGGTTTGCATGGCGTCCAGCGCCGGGCGAACAAACTTTTCCAGGCGGTCGCTGCGGGCAGAAGCAATGCCCAGCGGAATGCCGAAAATGATGCAGAAGAACAGGGAGGTCAGCACCAGTGACAGGGTGGTCATGGACTCAGACCATACGCCGATCAGACCCAGGAAAATCAGTGTCAGGGCGCAGAAAATGCCCATTTTTTACCGGCCAGCTGCCAGCCCAGCAGGGATGACAGGATAATGCCGATCAGCGGCGGAATGGATTGCAGTACGTATTCTGAAAAATCCAGTACCTGATCAATCGGCCAGCGGATGGCGCGGAAGAAGCCGCGGAAGTTCTGTACTAAGTAGTTCAGCAGACTCTCAACCCACTCACCGAGGGGATGCTGAGAACTGAAACGGGTCTAATAAACTGAATTCAGACATGATGGTTCGGTCTCTTTTATTGTTGTATTCGGCTTAACTCAGGCTCTCTGGCTCAGGAATGGCTCAGGGTCTGCAGCAGCTGGTCTTTGCTGATGACACCGCAGAAATTGCCGCTGCGGTCGACCACCGGCACCGGGTAATCGCTGTTGGCGACTTTTTCACCACATCTTTGAGCAGGTCATCGCTGTACACCTGATGGTGATTGTTCAGCTGCGAGGCCTGTAGGGAGGCCAGTGTTACTGTATCGCCGTCGGTGGCGGTTAATGGCACAACCCCTGGAGCTGATTGCCGTCATCCAGCAGGTAACCGAAGCTGTGCTGGCTGCTGTCGAAGGGCTGTACGCTGCCGTTAATGCGGATGGCGCAACCGGTGTCGGCGCAGGCAATGTCGCCGGCTTTGAGGATCTTGGTGACATCCACGCCCTGGAAGAAGGTTTCCACGTAGTCATCAGCCGGGTTGCGCATAATCTCTTCCGGCGTGCCGATCTGTACTACCCGGCCACCTTCCATAATGGCGATCCGGTCGCCGATGCGAATGGCTTCATCCAGATCGTGGGAAATAAAGATTATGGTACGTTCCTGTTCCTTCTGCAGACGGATCAGTTCGCCCTGCATTTCGTAGCGGATCAGAGGGTCGAGGGCAGAGAAGGCTTCGTCCATCAGCAGGATGGTCGGGTCGTTAGCCAGTGCGCGGGCCAGGCCTACACGTTGCTGCATGCCGCCGGATAACTGGTGTGGGTAGCTGGCGCTGTGTTCGCCAAGGCCTACCTGATCCAGCGCTTCCTGAGCGCGGCGGTTACGTTCTTCTGATTCAACGCCGGAGATTTCCAGCCCGAAAGCGGCGTTTTCCAGTACTGACATGTGTGGCATCAGCGCGAAGGACTGAAATACCATGCTCATTTCCTGGCGGCGTACGTCCAGCAGGTCTTCATCGCCCAGGTTGGTGATGTCTTTACCGTTCAGTTCAATGCTGCCGGCGGTAGGTTCGATCAGCCGGTTAAGCAGACGTACCATGGTGGATTTGCCGGAGCCGGACAGGCCCATGATGACGAAAATCTCACCTTTTTTGACTGAGAAGCTGGCATCGAAGACACCGACGGTCTGGCCGGTTTTTCAAAGATCTGATCCTTGTCTGCGCCATCGCGCAACATCTGCATCGCTTTGTCCGGCTGCTCACCGAATACTTTGTAAACGTTGCGAATCGACAGGATATCTGTGTTGTCTGTCATGCTGTCCTCGTTTTTATTATTGGATTACATATGTTCAGCAGGCCTGAACCTGCTGACTCACCTTGCTGTTAACGGGCTACTGACCACAGTTCCCATCGGCAAGGTGTAAAGAAGTTCTGTTATTTAAATTAGAGATTTTGCAAAAAAGCGTCCAACGACATTATTTGCCTAGAAACCATAACCTGGCGTTATTGTTCAGGGTCTGGCGAACGAAATGCGTCACTTAAGTAATCAAAGATCCCGGTTTACGACAGAATTGAGGCTGAGGGTAAGTGCGCCGGCGGGGCGTGCCGAAAGCAGGTTTGCTGAGTTTCAGGCCATCACAGGCAGCCCAGGCTGATCAGTTCAGAGAAGAAAATGGGAAGAGGCAGCCAGCGATAAGCTGACTGCCAGAGCAGGCTTTGCAGGTGTTACTTACGTGCCAGCGTAATGGCTGCGGCCAGTACCAGCACACCGCCCAGCAGGGTACCGACAGGCAGGGATTCGCCGATCATCAGCACGGCAATGCTGATGGCAACCACGGGTTCCAGCGTGGAGATCGTTGCTGCATTGGCGGCACCGGTTTTGGGGAGCCGCTGATAAAACAGATTGCCGGTAGCAGGGTGGCAAAGCCGGCAAGGCCGACAGTGGCCAGCCAGCTGCTACTGCCGGACGGCAGACTGACAGGAATACCTGTGTCTAGCAGCGTGCTGCCAAGGATAGCAACGCCGAAAATCAGTGCGCCGCCCAGCATGATGACACAGCTGTCTGCCAGCGGTTGTTTGCTGACCGCATTGTGGCTGCCGTAAATAATCGAAGCACCATAACTGAGGGCCGCAAACAGGGCCCAGCCGATGCCACCGAGATCCCCATGAATGTCGGAGCCGGCCGCCAGTATGACGCCGCCAAGCCCCATCACCATGCTCAGAATACGGGATGTTCGTGGCGGGTCTTTGAGAACCACCATGGAATACAGGGTGATAAACGCCGGAAAGGTGAACATCACAATGACCGCCAGGCTCACAGAAGTACTCTGGCTGGCGGTGTAGTATCCCAGTGCGGCACAGCCGTAACCGACTCCGATGATCAGATACTGGCCAAAGGCTTTGCCCGCAGGCAGGCTGATGTTGCGCCAGCGCAGCCAGGCCAGTAACAGCGTGAAGGCGATGATGTAGCGGCACAGGAGCAGCCCAAGTGGCGTCGCACCATCTGCATATGCCTGAAAGGCAAACAGGGGCTGCAGTCCATAGCTGACGGCTGCAACTATCACCAGCAGGTAGCCCTTAAGATACGCCCCGGTGGAGGCAGTGTGGTGGAAATCGTGTTTTGCATGGGTCATCCGTTACAGTGATCTTAAAAAGCCCTGCCGGTGCCAGTCAGGACCGGCAGGGAAGACGGACAAAACGCTGTCTGATCAGGCCCCGGAAAGCTTCCGGGGTGATCGTTGGCCAGAAAACGGGCACTGAGTTTATTTACTCAGTCGGGTTTCCATTGTGTCGCAGTACCAGTCGACAAACTGGCACACGCCGTTTTCGGCAATGTCTGAGAACGGGCCCGGGGTATAGGAAGGTGATCCCGTGCCCCGGAAGGTTTCTTCCACCAGTTCCCGGTCCTGATCATTGGTGGCCAGCCACACTTTGGTCAGGGTATCCAGGTCGTAGTCGACTCCTTCCTGTGCATCTTTGTGTACCAGCCATTTGGTGGTAACCAGCGTCTGGTCATGGCCCAGTGGCAGAATCCGGAAGCTCAGGGCGTGATCCCCAGGAAGTGGTTCCAGGTTGACGGATAGTTGAAGTACAGCAGGGCACCGATATCTTCCAGATGCTTACCGTCAGTATTTGGGGTATCCAGCCGGCCATTCACTGCGGGTTTGCCGTTCATGGTGTAACTGACAGCACCGGCGGCCAGCGGGATGCGGGTCATGCGGTACTGGCCGTTCGGGTCCATGACCAGCCGGCTTGGGAAACCGGCGGCTTCACAGCTGTCCCAGTGGGCGGTCAGTTCCGGGTCATCATTGCCGCCAACGCCGGCCACGGAGAGGTTCTCAACGAAGGAATTCAGTAGCTCCGGGTGGTTGGCGTCACAGTGATAGCATTCCCGGTTGTTTTCGAACACCAGCTTCCAGTTGCCTTTTCGATGATGTTGGATTCAAAGGCTACCTTGCAGTCATCCAGATTATGGGGCGCAATAAACGGCGTCACATCGGCGCGGAAGGCTTCAAAATCCGGCGGGGTTTCAGCAACACACAGGTAGATAAAACTGTTCACCACTTCACAGTGGACCGGCAGCAGGTTGTGATCGGCATTGCTGAAATCCGGGCCCATGTTGCCGGCGAACAGCAGCTTGCCGTCCAGCCCGAAGGTCCATTTGTGGTACGGGCAGACCAGCTTGGCTGATTTACCTTTGGCGGCAGAACACAGCCGTGAGCCACGGTGGCGGCAGGCGTTATGGAAGGCATTAATTTCACCCTTGTCGCCCCTTACGATGACCACCGGATAGTCGCCGATCTGCAGGGTCAGGTAGTCACCGGCTTTCGGCATCTCGAAAGTATGGCCGGCAAAAATCCAGTGGCTGTGCCAGATCTGTTCCAGATCCTGCCGGTAGACATCCTGGCTATGATAAAGGGCGCTGCTCAGTGCATAGCGGGGTGGACGCTGGCGGATTAGCTCAAGGGTTTTGGCCTGATCAGACATAGGATGACTCCTGTAAACACACGTTTATTGTTGTTAGAAACACAGTTACGGCACACCCTGATAAAAACATGGCTATTGTTTTTCAGACCATCTATCGTTTTTAATGCAGCAGGTAATGGCATAGTCAGATGCCGGAAACCGAATACTCAAACTCCGCTGAAATGGCCAGTACAGAAGGGTTTGCGAGGATTCAGCACGGCACAGACAGTACCGCTGCGAACAGGGTGAGACAGCGGGGCCAGTGTATTTTTGGCCCGAAAATCGGTAAAGCGACTTTTTATTTAGAGAATTGAATACCTGACGTTATGGTTAAACACGTAGAACCGGATCAGATACTGGTCAAGATGCCCTCGTTACGGGCGGTTAAGTCGTTTGTGGCGGCGGCAAAGTATCAGAATTTCACCCGCGCAGCTGAAGCTTTGTGTGTGACTCAGGCGGCCATCAGCCGGCAAATCCGTGAGCTGGAAGCGGCCTTGGGTGTCACGCTGTTCAAGCGGTCGGGCCGGGCGGTGGAGCTGACAGAAGCCGGCAGTATTTTTATGATGCTGCCTATCTTTCCTTCGTGAATATCGCCCAGGCGGCCCAGCGGATTCAGAACACCGGTAAGCGCCGGCAGGCCCTGACCATTTGCTGTACGCCGGCGTTTTCAACCTTCTGGCTGTCGTACCGGCTGCCGGAGTTTATTGCGCTGCATCCGGAAATTGATGTGAATATGGTCACCACCAATAACTTCCTGCAAATGGAACCGGGGGTGCGGCCGGATATCTTCATTAACAAGGCCAGTGACCCGCGGGAAGGTTATCACTCAGTACCGTTGTTTTATGATCTGATCTACCCGGTGTGTTCGCCCCGGTACCTGGAAGAAAATCCTGACATCGTCACTCTGGAAGGTCTGCAGCAGGCGGTGCTGCTGAACCTCAGCCCCTTTGGCCGTTCCCAGGTGGCGGAGCACGTGGACTGGGGTGTGTGGTTTGCCTTCCATGATATGGAACTGGATCAGAGCGATGACAGCCAGTTGCGGATATTCAATGCTAACGATTTCAATATGCTGGCGCAGATGGCGCTGAACCATCAGGGGTCTGTCTGGGCTGGAACCAGTTGGTTGAGCATATGCTGGCGGAAGGCCGGCTGGTCCGGGTGGGGATCACAAGGCGGTATTTAAAGAAAAACTCCACTACCTGACCTACACCGAAGACAAGAGCTCCACGCCGGCCTTCAAAGCTTTTATGGACTGGTTTATGGATTGTATCCGTGATGAACCGACCTATGTTGGCAGAGAGGAAGATGAAGCTGCATCCTGACTAATCGTATCTGCTTTGAATAACGCCATTCTGATTCAGCAGAATGGCGTTTTTTATGCCTGTTTGCCGGATATGGCTACCCCTGAATCATTACCTGAGTGATGCTTTTACGGTTTTTACCGGTCTTTGATAACTTGCGGTTATGATTTTTGCGACAAAAAGGTTGATTGTGGGAGTTGCTGTCTCCTCGTTAAGATTTTCAGTATGTCGCTGTCTGCGCAATGGCTCAGGCGGCAGGAACAATAAGAATCTTAATGGGTAACACAACTATGCATTTTGAGGGGATTTATACGCCGGTCATTACCCCGTTCGGCGAAGATCACAGCATCGACTATGATGCCTTTGCTGCACAGGTACAGTATCTGGTAGACGCCGGTGTACAGGGCCTGATGGTTGGCGGCACCACCGGTGAGTACTACGTGGAAAGCCATGAAGAACGGGTGAAGTTGCTGGAGATCTCCAAGCAGGTCGCCGCTGACAAGGCCATTGTTATTTTCGGAACCGGCTCCGTGAACCCGGATCATTCCATCAAGCTGGCGGAAGACGGCGCTAAACACGGCGCGGATGTCATCCTGCTGGCAACCCCGCCGTATTCACTGCCAACCCAGCGTGAACTGGCGTTGCATGCTCTGACCATCGACCGGGCGGCGAACCTGCCGATCATGCTTTACAACTACCCGGACCGTATGGGTGTGAACATGGAAGAAGAATTCTTCGACCGTGTTGCCCGTTCTGCCAATTTCCAGGCGATCAAGGAAAGCTCCGGCGACATCAACCGTCTGCATATGCTGGCGCGGGATTATCCGCACATTCAGACCGCCTGCGGTATGGATGATCAGGCGCTGGAGTTCTTCGCCTGGGGGCGAAAAGCTGGGTGTGTGCAGGTTCTAACTTCCTGCCGAAAGAACACTTAGCTTTGTATCAGGCCTGTGTACTGGAAAATGATTTCAACAAAGCTCGCCGGATCATGTCGGCGATGATGCCGCTGATGCGGGTACTGGAGCAGGGCGGTAAGTTCATCCAGAGCGTTAAATACGGTGTCACGATGGATGGCCGCTATTCCGGTGAAGTCCGCCGTCCGTTGCGCGGTCTGAACAAAGACGACAAGCGCGCCATGAACCAGGTTGTTAAAACTCTGAAAACCACCATTGCCAGCATTCTGGCAGAAGATTCTGCGGAGCAATAAGCCATGACTGATCTGTTAACTCTTGAAGAATATCAGGCCGTTGCTGCCGATCTGAACCCTGCCAGCATGAGCTTTGTGGATGGCGGTTTCCGCCCGTCTGTGTCCGGCAATACCTTTGAATCGACGAATCCGGCTACTGGCGAACTGTTGGCAAATGTTGCCGCCTGTAACGCGGAAGATGTGGACTTTGCGGTACATAAAGCCCGCGAAGCTTTTGAAGATGGCCGCTGGAGCAAGCTGCACCCGGGTGAGCGTAAAGAAGTCTTAATCAAGCTTTGTAAGCTGGTTAAGCGTAACTCATGCGAGCTGGCGGTGCTGGAAAGTCTGGATTCCGGTAAGCCGATTGCCGACTGTGAAAGCATCGATATTCCTGAATTTATTCATACCCTGACCTGGCATGCGGAGCTGATTGATAAGATTTACGACCAGACCGCACCTGTCGGTAATGATGCCGTTGCCATGGTCGTCCGTGAACCCATCGGCGTGGTGGGTGCGGTGCTGCCGTGGAACTTCCGCTGCTGATGCTGGCCTGGAAGATCGCCCCGGCTCTGGCGGCTGGCTGCTCAATGGTGGTGAAACCTGCTGAGCAAACATCGCTGACGGCTCTGCGCATTGCTGAGCTGGCGATGGAAGCAGGCTTGCCAAAAGGTGTCCTGAATGTGATCACCGGTGGCGGTGCTGAAGTGGGTGAACCGCTGGGTATGCATATGGATGTGGATATGGTGACTTTCACCGGTTCCACAGTAACCGGCCGTCGTTTCCTGCGTTACGCGGCAGATTCTAACCTGAAGAAGGTTGTGCTCGAGCTGGGCGGTAAGAACCCGTGCATCGTACTGAATGACGCGGAGAATTTGGATAAAGTGGCAGAGCAGGTAGTGGCTGCTGCATTCTGGAACATGGGTGAGAACTGTTCTGCCGGTTCCCGTCTGATCGTTGAGGCAGGGGTTAAAGATGCCCTGCTGGAACTGATTAAGGCCCATGCCCGTGACTGGAATACCGGTAACCCGCTGGACCCGCAAAATCAGCTGGGTGCGATGATTGATGCCGGTCATTTTGCCAAGGTAGACGGTTACCTGCAGCAGGGTAAAGCCGACGGCCATGATGTGGTGCTGGGGGCGAAACCGAGAACGGTACCTTTATCCAGCCGACCATTTTCGACGGCGTGAGCAACAGCGACAAGCTGGCTCAGGAAGAGATCTTTGGTCCGGTATTGTCGGTCATCACTGTCAACAGCTATGACGAAGCAATCGCCGTGGCGAACGATACGGAATACGGGCTGGCAGCATCGGTATTTACTGCCAATGCGAAAAAGCCATCCGTGCGGCGCAGGCGGTACGGGCCGGTACGGTAACGGTTAACTGCTTCGGTGAAGGGGACATTACCACGCCGTTCGGCGGTTATAAGCAGTCCGGATTCGGTGGTCGTGATAATTCCATTCATGCCCATGACCAGTACACCGAACTGAAAACCATCTGGATCGATCTGAGTGACGATGCAGTCGATGGCAGCGTAGACTGATACGCCGCTGTCGCATTTACAGGCCCTGCCGGATTAGCGGTGGGGCCGGGTGTGCCGGTTATCTGTCCTTACCGTAAGGGCGGATGACAGGACTGCCCCGTTAGGAGCGATTATATGAGCAGAACAATCAGGGTAAGCCAGGTACCGAAAGAAACCGGTCCGGCCGCCTGGAATGAGATTCTTGACGATTCGCACAGTTTTCCGCAGGCCAGTGGCAGTATTGAAACCGACTGGCTGGTGATCGGTGGCGGGTTTGCGGGCATTGCTGCAGCACGGCGTCTGAGCCAGCTGACCGGCGATGATATTGTCCTGCTGGAAGCCTGCAGAATGGCCGAAGGCCCGGCAGGCCGTAACAGTGGGTTTATGATCGACTTACCCCACGACCTGAATTCAGAAACCTATGCTGGCGGTAAAGAGGCGGATCTGAAACAGATCATGCTTAACCGTGCCGGCATTGAGTTTGCGGCAGACATGGCCCGTGAGTTTGGCATGTCATCGCAGGTTTTGACCCCTGCGGCCGGGTGACCGGTGCTGCCAGTGAGCGGGGCATGGCGCACATCGACAGTTATGTGAAGCATCTGGATGGACTGGGTGAGTCTTACAATCTGCTGTCTGCTTCAGACATGCAGAACCGTACCGGCATCAGCTATTACCAGAAGGGGCTCTATACCCCGGGTGCGGTAATGATTCAGCCGGCGGCCTATATCCGTCAGGCGGCCCGTGGGCTGAGCGATAAAGTGCGGATTTTTGAACAGTCCCCAGTGGTGGAAATGAGCCCCGGTACGCCGCACCGGTTACGTACGCCTAAGGCCCGTATCCGGGCGAAGAAGGTGATTCTGGCGGTCAACGGCCATGTGCAGTCGTTTGGCTATTATCCGCGCCAGCTGTTACATGTTTTTACCTATGCATCTATGACCCGGGCGCTGTCCGGTGAAGAGCTGCAGCGGTTAGGCGGCGAGGCTGACTGGGGTGTGCTGCCAGCAGACCCGATGGGCACTACAGTGCGTAAAACGTCGGACTATATGGGCAGCGGCCACCGTTTAACGGTGCGTAACCGTTTTACTCTGAATCAGTCGATGGAGATCAGCCAGAAGGATATCGACAGCATTGTTAAGGTGCATGATAGGGCCTTCACTTCCCGTTTTCCGATGCTGGCGGATGTGCCGCTACAGCATCGCTGGGGCGGGCGCTTATGTCTGTCTTGGAATTCTGTGCCGGCCTTTGGTGAGCTGGAACCGGGCATCTGGTCGGCGGCCTGTCAGAACGGGTTGGGTACGGTAAAGGTACCTTATCCGGGATGCTGGCGGCAGAACAGGCGGTATTGGGTGATACCGAACTGGTCCGTGAATTCAGTAACTATGCTGAGCCTAAACGCTTGCCTGTGGAACCGTTTCTGTCGGTCGGGGCAAACGTTAATTTACGCTGGAAAGAGTGGCTGGCGGGTAAGGAACTCTAGCCCGCCCGCAATCAATAATTATAAGACCTGCAGGGCATTCACCTGCACATTTCATCAGATACGTAACAGCATCAGCCTGACGAGAAAAGTTGGGCTGATGCGTGCCTGTTGCTGATCTGTGGAGAAAGTTATGACCGATTTTAATACTGCTGATTTTCTGAACCCTGTTGCGACCCAGACCTGGAGCAATGGCCGCCATCTGGTGCGCTGTTCCAAGGTGATTCATGAAACCCATGATGTCTGCACGTTCACTTTCAGCATGGGACAGCCGGTGCTGTTTTTCTTCAAGCCTGGGCAGTTTGTCACCCTGGAGCTGGAAATAGACGGCGAACGGGTGATGCGTTCCTATACCATTTCCAGCTCACCGTCGATTCCCTATAGCTTTTCAATCACCGTGAAGCGGGTGCCGGGCGGTGTAGTCAGTAACTGGCTGCACGACAACCTGAAGTCTGGGGATCAGATCGCAGTACACGGCCCGGCGGGGCAGTTCAACTGTCTGGACTTCCCGACGGATAAAGCCCTGCTGCTATCAGGCGGTGTGGGCATTACACCGGTCATGTCGATGGCCCGCTGGTGGTTTGATACCGACTCTGAAGTCGACATGGTATTCGCCCACAGTGCCCGCAGCCCGGCGGATATTATCTATGCCCGGGAACTGGATTACATGTCTACCCGGGTGGAAAACTTCAAACTGCACCTGATCTGTGAAAAGTCAGAAATCGGCCAGGCCTGGGCCGGTTACCGGGGCTATATCAATGAGAACATGCTCAAACTGATCGCCCCGGATTTTCTGGAGCGGGAAGTCTTCTGTTGTGGCCCTGATCCGTATATGAAGGCGGTTCGCAAGCTGCTGGAATCCCTTGGCTACGATATGAGCCGTTACCATGAAGAATCCTTCGGGGCGACGCCGGTGGAAGATGCCAAAGATGCCGAACAACATGCGGATGAGGCGGATCAGCAGGAAGTCACCGGTGAAATGTATCAGGTGAGCTTCACGGATTCCGGTAACAGCGTCAGCGTGGTGGCGGGCACTAACCTGAACGAAGCGGCCAGCGAAGCCGGGGTGAATATCTCCAAGGCCTGTGGCATGGGAATTTGTGGTGCCTGTCGGGTACAGGTGACCAGTGGTGAATACGAAATGGCTCACAACGGCGGCATTACCGAAGAGGAAGAAGCCCAGGGCTATGTGCTTTCCTGCTGTACCAGCATTCAGGGCGATATGACCATTGACTACTGAGTGGCTGACCGGAGGACAACAGGAACTGTACTGCACTTGGTCAGCTTTTAGGTTACTTTAAGTAAACTCTGGCTGAGCGGACGAACCTTAAATGCAATCCCGACGACTTGATCTGCCATCGTTAACGGCCATCCGTGCCTTTGAAGTGGCTGCCCGGCGGCAGAGCTTTAAAGATGCGGCAGATGAGCTGTGCGTGACGCCGGCGGCGATCAGCCGGCAGATCAAGCAGCTGGAAGCGCAACTGGCGACCGTGCTGTTTGTCCGGGGTCACCGGCAGGTGACCCTGACCGCAGCGGGGAGCGGCTGTTCCGGGCTACTAATACTGCCTTTGATGAAATCACCAGTGCCGCCCGGGAAATTCGTGGTCAGGTGGCCGACAGCTACCTGAACCTGCATGCTACCAGTTCATTTTCCCGCCTCTGGATGGTGCCCCGGCTGAGCCGGTTACGGCAGCTGTATCCTAACTTGCATTTACATCTGATCAGTGTGGAGTCGACCCCGGTGAAGCGGATAAATTCGATGCGGCTGTTACCCTTGGGCTGCATGAGCTGGCGGGATATCAGGCTGAGTTTCTGTTTGCGGAAGAAATATTCCCGGTGTGTACCCCGAATTTTTAAAAGATAACCCTCAGGCGGATTCCCTGCAGGGGTTACAGCAATTGCCGTTACTGGACCTTGATCCGGCATTCTGGCAGGCCCGCTGGTGGTCCCCGGTGGACTGGCATTTCTGGCTGCGCCACTGTGGTGTGGAAAATCCCCAGGTGAAAGCGCAAATGTATTTCAGCCATTTTCCCATGCTGCTGGATACGGTGCTGGAAGGCCTCGGGGTTGACTGGGCTGGCGGCATCTGACGGATGATCTGCTTCGCAGCGGTCGCCTGATACGCCCGGTAGCGGAGAGTTATGCCGCGCCGGAACGTAAGCATTACTTCGTTTGCCGGCAAGAACTGGCAAACGAGCCGGGCATGCAATTGTTAAGGGACTGGTTGCTGGAAGAGACTGCAGGTTTACGCCGGTGAATCAGCTGGCCAGCCTGAACAGTTCTTCCGCTGATGAGGTAACGGAGGGATGGTTCAGGCTGCCGGAGAATTCCTGTGAGTACGCCTGACTCAGTGAAATTCACAGCCCTGTTTTACGTAATGTTTGATCAGCAATTCGATAAATGCACTGATTTTTCTGGGTACATAGCGGATGTTTGGATAGATGGCGTAGATTCCTACGTCTCTGTAGATGCTTTCTCTGAGCACCGGTATCAGCTGGCCTTTCTGAATTTGTTCCCGGACTAAATAGACCGGCATGAAGGCAATCCCCATGCCTGCCACTGCCGCTTCCCGCAGGCTGACCAGTGAGTCTGCCTGAAAGCGACCACTGATTTTTATGCTGCCGGGTTTGCCTTTTACGGTGACCGGCCATTCATTGACGCCGGTTTCCTGATAGCTGAATTGCAGGCAGTTATGCCCCGCAAGGTCTTTCACCGATGCCGGTGTACCTTGTTGTTGTAAATATTCCGGGGCGGCGTATGCATACCAGCGGAATTGACCAGTTGGCGGGCGCGCAGGGTGGAATCAGATAATGTGCCTGTGCGGATCGCCAGGTCAAAGCCGGATTCAATCAGGTCCTGATAGCTGTCCTTGATCGCCATCTCCACTTTCATCTGCGGATATTCCCTGAGGTACTGGTCTATAACGGCCGGCAGAAAATATTGCCCGGAAATCATGGGGGCAGCCAGACGCAGCACCCCTTTGGGTTCTTCTGCATGTTGGGAAACAGCCTGCTCAGCCAGTGCAACACCGCTTTCAAGCTGCTGGCAATGCTGGAAGAATTCGCTGCCGGCTTCAGTGAGACTGAGTTTTCGGGTGGTGCGGATTAACAGTTGAACACCCAGATGCTCCTCTAAACGGGAAATATGCTTACTCACGACAGAGCTGGCGATGCCTTTTGTTCAGCCACTGCCCTGAAAGATTTTAACTTCACGACTTGAGCAAACAGCAACATGTCATCCAGCTGATTCATAGCCAACCTATTATGTGATTTTTGGAATCAATCAATTTCAATTATGCGGATTTATTAGGATATCGTAATAGGGTTAATCTGTCACAAATGATAATAACGACGTACAGACTGACGGGATCCCATGATGCAGGAACAGGATAATTATCAGACATTTATAAGCAGGGCTTCTGAATTTATTCCACAACAGCGAATTATTACTGACTACCTTCGCACCCTTGCCTATGGCACAGACGCAAGCTTTTATCGGTTACTGCCCAGGGTGATAGTGCAGGTAGCGAATGAAAACGAAGTGATCAGGCTGATGGCGCTGGCAACCGAACTTGAAGTGCCGGTTACCTTCCGTGCATCCGGTACCAGTTTGTCTGGCCAGTCGATTACGGATTCAGTGCTTCTGTCGCTGACGCCTGACTGGAAACGCTATGAAATACTGGATGACGGTCATCAGATCCGCATGCAGTGTGGTGTGCTTGGCGGTGATGCCAACCGGTATCTGGCGCCTCTGGGGCGGCAACTTGCACCAATGCCGGCATCCATTGATGCCGCGACGGTTGGGGAATTGCCATCAATAACGCTGCCGGAATGAATTCCATGGATACCTACGGTGTTATGGCGTCTGCCCGGTTTGTATTCCTTGATGGTACGGTTCTGGATACGGGTTCAGAAGCCAGCCGCTCTGAATTCAGAAAGCGTCAGCCTGAGATGATCGCCGGGGTGGAGAGGCTTTCAAAGCGGTTGCGAAGTAATCCGGTTCTGAGTAAGCGAATTCTGCGTAAGTACGAGGTTAAAAATACCACGGGTTATGGTCTGCGCGCATTGCTTGAGTGGGATGACCCGGTGGACATGATTGCCCGCCTGATGATCGGCTCAGAAGGGACGCTGGGGTTTATCTCGGAGATAACCCACAACACCATCCGTAAATATCCGCTGAAAGCGTCTGCATTTCTGGTATTTCCGGATATCCGCACCGCCAGCCTTGCTGTTACCCGTTTTAAGCTGAAAAGCACACCGGTTTCAGCGGCTGAGATGATTGATTATTTTGCCCTTAAAGCGGTTCAGAATATGGACGGTGTGCCTGACTACATTGTGGGTTTGCCGGAAGGGGCAACCGCAATTCTGGTACAGGCGGAGGCTGACAGACAGGAGGTTCTGGAAAGCTGTATTGATACGATTCTTGCCGACATTGAAGGGCTGGATTTAGTGGTACCCGCCAGTTTTACTGATAAGCCTTCTGAGTATCAGGCGTACTGGAATATACGTAAGGGTATCTTCCCGGCGGTGGGGGCCACCCGCCCGAAAGGGACAACTGCACTGATTGAAGATGTCGCCTTTCCCATAGAATCACTGGCTGACGCGCTGACTGACTTGCAGCAACTGATGCAAAAACACGGCTATGCAGATGGCGTGATATATGGGCATGCGCTGGACGGTAATCTGCACTTTATTTTCTCTCAGGGGTTCGGCAGCGCTGAAGAGGTTAACCGTTACGAACGTTTCATTGATGAAGTTTGTGAAGTGGTGGTGAACAAATATGACGGTTCGCTCAAGGCAGAGCATGGCACCGGCCGCAACATGGCGCCCTTTGTACGTAAAGAGTGGGGGATGAAGCGTACGCTGTCATGCTGGAGATTAAGCGGCTCTTTGATCCGCTGGGCATCCTTAATCCTGACGTGATGATCACCCGTAACCCCAAACTGCATATCAGTAATCTCAAACCTATGCAGGCGGTGAGTGATATTGTCGATCAGTGTATCGAGTGTGGTTTTTGTGAGCGGATGTGTCCTTCCCGCAATCTGACATTAAGCCCAAGGCAGCGGATCATCGGCAAGCGTGAACTGGCGCGGCTGGATGGAGAGCAGCAACAGGGTTTTGCCGATGAGTATGATTACATGGCCATTGATACCTGTGCCGGTTGCGGTTTGTGTTCAACCGTGTGCCCGGTGGGCATTAATACAGGTGATCTGGTCAGGCAGCTTCGCCATGACCGGTACGCCAGCCGGGAGGGCATGTCTGAATGGATTGCCAGTCATTTCGGAACGGTGGCCGGTGCTGCAAAAGCAGCGTTCCGGATGGCTGACGTAAGCCATGGGGTGCTGGGCAGTAAAGTGATGGGCCAGGCAACGCGGGCAGCACGAAAGTTATCCGGTGGGAAGATCGGCTACTGGAGCCCGGAGATGCCAACGGCAGCTCCAAAAGTGATTGTCAGTGACCGGCAGGGTGTTCAGGCTGAAAGCGTCAGCAGTAATCTTAAGGTCGTGTACTTACCAAGTTGTTCAAGCCGCACGATGGGGCCTGCAAGGGGGCAGAACAACAAACATCACTGGTTGATAAAACGGAAGCGTTATTACGCAAGGCCGGTTTCGAAGTGATCTACCCTGAGGGGTTAGAGGCGCAATGTTGTGGCATGCCTTTCAAGAGTAAAGGCATGTTCCGCCAGGCCGAGTCCAAGGCGAATGAAACCGTACAGATGCTTCTGGAAGCAAGTAACAACGGTGAGATTCCCGTTTATTGCGATACCAGCCCGTGTACCATGCAGTTAAAGGATCATCTGGACCCGCGCATCAAGTTGTTTGAGCCGGTGGATTTCATCCATACCTTTTGATGGATAAGCTGGAATTCGAACCTGTTGCAGAAAAAGTGGCGCTGCATATTACCTGCTCAGCCCGCAGAATGGGGCTTGATAAGAAGATAATTGAGGTGATGCAGGCCTGCAGTTCTGACGTGGTGATCCCCGATCAGATAACCTGCTGCGGCTTTGCCGGCGACAAAGGTTTTACCACCCCTGAGCTGAATGCATCCGCGCTGAGTACGCTGTCTCATCAGGTTGAAGGCTGTAAGAGTGGCTACTCCACAAGCCGTACCTGTGAAATAGGGTTGAGCCATCATTCCGGGATCGATTATCAGTCTGTCGTGTATCTGGTTGATCAGTGCACGCAGCCTAAGGTTATGTAACCGGGTCAGAGGTAGCCGGTTTTCATATGAAAATCCTCCCAAAACCTTCTCAAAATATCAGAGTCAGTTTGGGAGGGGATGGGTATTAAAACGGCAAAGGGAGTTTAGCTGTCCGGCCGCCGTCGACAGTGAAGGTCTGGCCGGTGACAAACCCGGCTGCGTCACTGGCGAGAAACGCCACCATTGCGCCGATATCCGCCGGCTCACCGGTGCGGCCAATGGGGTGCATGGCGTACAGGTCCTGCCAGGCCTGATCAGGGTTTTGCTGAGTGTTAATGTAGTCGTTGCTCAGGTCTGAGTTGATCCAGCCGGGCGCAATGGCGTTGCAGCGGATGCCGTCATTACCCAGGTCAACAGCCAGTGCGCGGCTGAAGCCATGAACACCTGCTTTGGAGGCGCAGTAAGCCGCGTGAAGCGGATTGGCACCGATCCCCTCAATGGAACCGATATTAATGATGCTGCCACCGCCTTTAGCACGCATCTGGCCCAGCAGGGCTTTACACAGGAATACAGGGGCGCGCATGTTCACCGTCATCATGCGGTCCCAGTCGGCTTCGGTCATATCATCCAGCGACATTTCAAACATGAAGCCGGCGTTATTCACCAGTATGTCGGCACCGCCCAGATTTTCAGCAGCTGCCGCAATTTCATAGGGGCTTGTTGTTGCAGCAGGTCGGCCTGAATGAAGGATACGCCGGGATGGCTGTTCAGTTCATCATCCAGTGGCTGGCGCTGGGCAATCAGAACCCGCGCCCCGGCTTTGAGTAACTGTTCGCTGATACCCCGGCCAATGCCCCGGCCACCGCCGGTGACAATGGCCAGTTTGTTATCAAGATTAATCATGTTGCGTTCCTTTTATCCGGAAACCGGTTTGGCGCCGGTGACTTCAACGGTTTCTCCGGCAATGTAGCGAGCTTCGTTCGAGGCCAGAAAAGCGATGACATCGGCAATGTCTTCCGGCTCGGCAATTCGACCCAGGGGACGGTTTTATTGAGTTCCTCCACGGCTTTATCCGGGTCCAGGCCCCGACGTTCAAAGCCGGAACGGATCATTGGCGTATTGATTTCATGGGGGCAGACGGCATTCACCCGGATACCCAGTGGTGCGCAGTCCCGGCCGAGGTTTTTAGTCAGTGCTGCCACCGCTCCCTTGCTGGTGCAGTAGGCTACGTGTGCCGGGCCGGGGTAGGTGCCCCATACGGAAGAGGTGTTCACGATGGCACCGCCGTTTTTTCATGTGCGGGACGGCAGCACGGCAGGGAAAACACCGCGTTAAGGTTTACGTCCATGGCGGTGAACCACATGTCATCGGTGGTTTCTTCAACCGTGCCCCGGGGAATGATACCGGCGTTATTGAGCAGAATATCCAGACCACCAAAGTGTGTGACGGTGTGTTCAACCACTGCATCACAGTATTCCCGTTCTCTGAGGTTACCGGCTAAATAGCTGATGCTTTCCGGGCTGCGGCCGGTTGCTTCAGCTGTACGGGCTGCCACGTCAGCACATGCCTGTTCATTCAGGTCGGCAATCATGACGTTTGCCCCTTCACGGGCAAAGAGTCTGACCAGAGTCTGGCCAACACCGCCGGCACCGCCGGTGATCAGGACGGTTTTATTTTCAAATCGCATAGTGTTCTCGCACAGTTTGTTTTTTGGCAGTGTGCGATGGAAGAGCGGGGGCGACAAACGACTTATGCAGCGCTTTCAGATAACTTCAGGTTAAGTGTGCTGAGGTTTTTCTGCGGTTATTGTCAGGAGTGAAAAGTGGCGGAAAAGGCCAGTATCAACAAGCTGTAAGTGAGTTTAAATCAAGTTGAAAGGGAAGGTTTTGGTCTAGTTTTATTATTCAGGGATGTTCAAAAACCTTAACGCTAAGGAGGCAAGTATGAGCATTTCAATGGAAGTCATGAATGAAATAAGGGCGGCGGATGACGCATTAGCAAAAGCCTATCATAACGGCGATACTGCGGGACTTGCGGCCCTTTATACGAAAGATGGCGAGTTTATGGCGCCGAATACCGATATGGTAAAAGGACGTTCGGCCATCGAAAAGCAGTTTCAGGCATTTATGGATATGGGAGTAAAAGAGATCAAACTGGAAACCACCGAGCTGGATGGTTTTGGCAATACTGCTTTTGAAATTGGTAATTATATTCTGGAAGATGCTGCCGGTAAGATGCTTGATAAGGGTAACTATATGGTTATCTGGAAAAAGAAGCAGACCAGTGGAAGCTGCACAGAGATATGATCAGCACCAATATGCCCGCAATGCATTAGAGCGAACTCTTTGTTTTAGAGGGGAAAGACGACTGCCCGGGAATCACCGGGCAGTCGGAAGCTCACGCTTAATAACAGTGCTTAGTCTCAGCTGTTATTTATCGGCTGTTATTTGTCGACAGCGGCAAAACCCTGATGCAGGGCATGCACGATTTTATCGACTTCTTCAGTACCGATGGTCAGCGGTGGCGACAGGATAATCTTGGTGCCGACTGGGCGGACAATTACACCTTCCTGCAGTGCAACGGCTGCTACCTGATTTGCAAAACCACTCATCGGATCAATCGGCTGGCGAGTCTTCTTATCGCTGACCAGATCCAGCGCAATCATCAGACCTTTACCGCGGATTTCACCGACGGACGGAAGTCCAGCAGCTTCGCCTGCAGTTTTTCTAACAGATCCGCACCCTGACGGCCGGCATTTTCCGGCAGGTTCTCTTCTTCAACGATGTTCAGCGAGGCCAGTGCGGAAGCACAGGCCACCGGGTGACCGGAATAGGTGTAACCGTGCATCACTGCACCGCTGAAGTTGTCACAGGTTTCAATACCTTCAGCAACCCGCTGGTTAATAACCGTAGCGCCCAGTGGTACGTAACCGGAGTTAATGCCTTTGGCGAAGCACTGGATATCGGCAGCGACACCCCAGCCACGTACACCGAACATGCTGCCTGAGCGGCCAAAGCCGGTGACCACTTCATCGGCAATCAGCAGCACGCCGTATTTATCACACACTTCACGCACCAGAGGCCAGTAGTTAGCCGGTGGGACGATCACGCCGCCGGCACCCTGAATCGGTTCGGCGATGAAAGCGGCCACGGTATCCGGCCCCTGGAAAACGATTTCTGCTTCCAGTTGCTTAGCCGCCAGTTCACCCAGCTCCTGCGGGTCTTCAGTGTTCCACGGATTGCGGTACAGCCATGGGGTATCGATATGGATGCAACCCGGCAGTACCGGCTCATAGTTGGTCCGGAAAACAGTGTTACCGTTCACGGACGCGCCGCCAAAGTGGACACCGTGGTAACCCTGTTTCAGGGAGATGAATTTATAGCGCTGGGCCTGACCCACGGCTTTCCAGTACTGACGGGCCAGTTTCAGGGCGGTTTCAACGGAATCAGAGCCGCCGGAGCTATACATCACCCGTGCCATGCCTTCCGGCTCCAGCATGCTGATGATTTTATTGGACAGTTCCGTTACCCGTGGGTGGCTGATGCCGTCGAAGATCTGGAAATATTCCAGTTCATCCAGCTGATTTTTGATGGCGTCTTTTACTTCGGTGCGGTTGTGGCCAACGTTGACGTTCCACAGGCCGCCGACACCGTCGACCAGCCACTGGCCTTCCTGATTCTGAACGTAGTTGCCGTCACCCTTTGTTATCACAATGCCGTTGCGTGCCCGCGGGTCACCCGGGTGCACCATCGGATTCCAGAATGTCTGTGCTGGGCTGTTTGTACTCATTATTTGCTCCAGTGTTTTAGTAATTGTCGGGAGAAAGTTTCAGTGCTTGATCGCGGCCCTTTCTGCTGAGTTAAGTATCTCCGGGGCGGTTCAGATGTATATCAACCAGATGGTTGATGTGCCTGGCAGAGAGCATCCTTTACCATCGCGGTAAGCGCTGAAAATGGGCGGCAAAATCCGCTTGCCAGCGTATATAAAGAAACCTTCTGAAAAGTGATAAACCTTCAATGACCACCGACACCACACGCCTGCTTGATGATTTGCAGCAACGCAACCTGATCGCCCAGAAATCCGGAGATGATGAGGGTTTCAGAGAGTATTTCTCGGAGCCGGGGCGGGTGGTGTATTGCGGATTCGACCCTACCGCCGACAGCCTGCACGTGGGGCATCTGGTACCGTTACTGATGCTCAAGCGGTTTCAGCTGGCGGGCCATAAACCGCTGGCACTGATCGGCGGAGCGACAGGTATGATTGGCGATCCGAGCTTTAAAGCCACGGAGCGCAGTCTGAACAGTGCCGGGCTGGTGGCTGAGTGGGTGACAAAACTGGGGCAGCAGATTAACGGTATTCTCGACGCGGATACGCCGGACAGTGCTGCCCGTATCGTCAATAATGCTGACTGGATGGGCGGCATGGATGTACTGACGTTCCTGCGGGATGTTGGCAAGTATTTCTCTGTTAACAGTATGATCGGCAAAGAATCGGTGAAACAGCGGATTAACCGGCCGGAACAGGGCATTTCTTTTACGGAATTTTCCTACAGTTTGCTGCAGTCTTATGATTTTGCCGAGCTGAACCGTCGCTATGACTGTGCGTTACAGATTGGCGGGAATGATCAGTGGGGCAATATTACCGCCGGTATCGACCTGACCCGGCGGATGAACCGGCAGCAGGTATTCGGTATGACCCTGCCGCTGATTACCAAATCAGACGGCACCAAGTTTGGTAAAACTGAATCCGGCACAGTATGGCTGGATCCGACAAAAACCTCACCGTACAGCTTTTATCAGTTCTGGCTGAACAGTGCCGATACCGATGTCTATGACTACCTGAAGTACTACACATTCCTCAGTGTTGAGGAGATTGGCTGCATTAAGGCAGAGGATGAACAGCGTAGCGCTAAGCCTGAGGCACAGCGGATCTTAGCAGAACAACTGACCTTACTGATTCACGGCGAAGAAGGGCTGGTTCAGGCACAGCGTATATCCCAGGCAATGTTCAGCGGAGATCCCCGTTTACTGACGCCTGAAGAACTGCAACAACTGAGTCTGGATGGTGCGCCTACATTGGCGCTTGATTCTGATGTCGATCTGCAGGATACACTGGTTGCTGCAGGGTTGGCGGGTTCGAGAAGAATAGCCCGTGAGCTGATCGGTGCCGGTGCGGTGTTGTTAAACGGTGTGGTGGCTGAATCTGCTGATATCCGGCTGGACAAAGCGCAGGCACTGCACGGCCGGTACATTCTGATCCGTAAGGGGAAGAAGCATTTTTGTCTGGTGGAGCTTAACCGACGTTAAAGTCTGTGGTGGCTGCCAGTTCTACAACTGGCAGTTCTGGCTGTATACCAGGTTAGCCACTTCCGCTTTGCTGTTAACTGCCATTTTGCTGAAGATGTGTTGCAGGTGAGTTTTGATCGTCGCCAGGCTGCAGCACAAGTTCTGTGCAATGGATTTATTGGGCAGGCCCTGAATGACCAGCTGTACCACCACCCGTTCTTTGGCCGTGAGCTGGTAGTTGTCGCAGAAGTCATCAAAGCTGGTTTGGGTCGGGGTGGAGAGGTTCTGTTCCAGAGAGTATTCGATAAAGCGGTGCAGGTGCTGAATCTTTTAAGATCTCCGCTCATCAGTTCCGGCTGGCCTTTAGAGGTAAACAGCGCCGCACCGGCAATCAGTTTGCCATCCACGTGGAAAAACAGTTCAACGATGTCCTGAATGCCCCAGGGAGTGACAAAATCCCGGTAATAAGGGTGGGTGTTGCGGCGGTAGGGCTGCACCAGATCGTTCATTTTCACCACGTCAGCATGGCTTTCTTTGAAGTTGGCCGGATAGAGAGGGTCTGACTTATAGAAGTCGGTCAGATATTCCCGGTGCATCAGCGGCTGCATTTGATGGTTCTTGTAACACATAGGCTTTGCGCGATCATCCAGCAGATAAGTAACCGCATGACTGGCATCTGTGACGCCGGTTAGCAGCGTCAGGCATTCGTCCTGAAACTTATATAAGCCTGAAAGGCGTTGTTGATTGATCTGGCCCATAGCAGTTACCTCTAAGCATAAGCTGTACGTCTTACTATGAACTGAGATTAGCTTAATTGAAATAAAAAGTTAACATGTTAATTATAATTTTGTGATTATCTGCATCAGAAAAGTTAATGCATCTTTTCAGTGCACCGGATAGCAGATGTGAGGATTGGCAGGGCGGTTTGGCAGCCTGAAATGCACAGATGTTAATGAAGACGTTTTTATTCGCTTACTTATCAGACGTTTCAGTGTTTTAACGTTACTTTGTTGACCCCTGAGTCAGTCTCTTCTGTGTGAAGTGCTGCATCATAATGGTGCAGATATATAAGAAATATCGATTAATATATCACTTTTTTAATGCTTAATTCGCTCTTTGGTCTAATTGAAAGTTTTGTGTTTTTGTAAACGTTTTATTTTTCTCTGCAAGATTAAACTTTTGTCTGGTTGCAATTTGTACACTCCTGAAACTCCTTCACTCCATACGTGGTGCCGGTTTGATCAAAAATCAGCCACTTTCAGAATGACTGACCCGCAAGTCAGAATGTAATAAAAATGTAAAAAATCCGATATTTGTTGGTTTTCCTTAAAAACAGTCACTGGTCAATTTTTGACAGGTTAAGGAAAGCTGTCTTAGTCTCTGGCCTCCCATACCGTTCAGGAGACAATAATAAAATGTCCGGTGATACCCGTAATGTGGCTGATAACAGTTTAATTTTTGGCGAGTTATTCGAAAAACACTTCGGTGCAACTGATCAGGATTTGGTCCTCAGTTTGCTAATTCACTGCCTTCACTGCAGTCCTGGGGTGGTTCGGGATGGGCACAGGGCTTTAACAAGCCGGAAGGCCTGATCTGGGCATCATCGGCGGTATACCGAAAATTCAAAGATGATTTTGAATCCATTGGTGACGTTGGCGCTGTTGGTCGGATGCGTGCTGATTTTCGGTATGGGGAGTATCTGGCTGATGCCTTGCGCGGCGTATCAGATCCTTCTGCTTATCAGGGGAAAACGGACGCATCTACTCAGTCTGCTATTGCTTCAAATGTATTCGCCACACTGGATTTCATTCCCAATCTGATTGATGCCTATACCAGCTATAAAATTGAATCTGCGTTCCGCGACATACGGGCCTTTCATGCGGATGGCGGGCATGACGGATATGGCTATAAAGAATCAGAGCTGGAGCAGTTAGCAACCGAACCGGATTTTGCCAAGTTGGTGGAGCTGCACAAAGCGGTTCTGCAGCGTAAGCAGGATACCATCAGCGTTCAGCTTGCCAGCCTTGAGGCAACAGTAGCGGAAGCTCAGAAAGCCGTTGCCGATCAGATTGCTGCGAAAGAATTACAGAAAGATGCATCGCTGGTGACCTATCTGGCGCTGGAAGCAGGGCATAGCCTGGGTATTGATGGTGAAATCGATGTAACTGAATACATGATTTCAGAAGATCAGACCGCGCTTACCCAGAAGCAGGGCCGTATCGCTGAGATAGAAGCCCGTGCCGGAGATGACGGCACAATCACTCAGGAGCAGGCTGATGAGCTGGTGACATTGCGCAGCGAGACAGCAGACCTTGAGCAAACTCTGGTCCGCCGCAATGCTGAGCTTGAAAATTACCGTGAAACCAAGGTTCAGGTTGATAATCTGCTGCTTCAGGATGCCGATGCAATACAGCAGCAGATCGACAGTCATAAGACCAGCTATCAGAATCTGGGTGACGAAGTCTATCAACTGATGAAAGACAAGGCTGCGTTGCCATATACCGATGAGTACAGCACCCAGCGTAAACAGCTGGAGACGAATCAGCAGAACATCGATATTGATCTTGCGGATGCAAACTCTTCACTGGCAACCCATAAGTCTCAGGAGTTGCTGAAGTCAGGCCTGGCCATTGGCAGTAACCTGCTGACGGTTGCATCCAGTGCTGCCGGGCTGGCTAAAACCATTCAGGAAGATGGCAGTACTGTTGCGATTGCTCAGGCATCTACCGGACTGGGCGGATTTGTTGCGGACACGATTGCCAGCTTTATCGATTTGAGCAGCGCCAAGTCTGCCGGTAAGGCCAGTGCCGCATTTGGCGCGGTGGGTGCCGCGGCGGGTTTCTCGGCCAGCGTGGTCGGCATCACTGAAATATCCAAGCAGCTTAATGACCCGAATATTTCTGCCGAACAAAAGAGTATCTGAAAGCCGAAATCGGTTTGCAGGGCGCGGTTGCTGGCTTATCTGCAGTGGCTGGTGGTCTGGCGGTTGCTCAGGCGCTGGTGAAAGCGGGCAGCACCGCGGCCACTACGCTGGGTAAAGCAGTACCGATTGTTGGTGCGATTGCTTCAGTGGCATCTGCAATTAACCCGGCCAAATGGTCTGAATTCAATGAAAAGCAGGACCGTATCGACAGCCTGAAGCAGAGCGATGATTACTCTGCAGATCTGCTGTCGGGTTTGCTTGACGATACGCTGGTGGCTGAAAAAGGATTCTATGGCGCAACCACGGCACTGAATGCGGTTACCGGGGTTGCCAGCGCAGCCCTGGCGGCAACCGGTGTGGGTGCCGGTGTTGCGGTGCTTGTAGGCTTAATTGGTGGGGCTATTTCAGCCATTGTCGGTGCATTCGAACAGGTTGCACTGGAAGATATTGCAGATAAATACGCCGATAAAATCCGTCACCGGGATGACGGTTCAGAGCGTACCGTTGAGGAGTTCTTTAAGGGCAGTTTTGATCAGCAGCAGGAAAAGTCAAAGCAGGCTTATCAGGATGTACTGCAGGAGATCATCAATGATCAGGGCTTTGACAGTGCTGTGACGCTGGGAAGCCAGCTGTTGTCAGCGACGGATCTGGAACTGGCTGCGAAAAGTAAAACCCGGGGCGAGCTGGAGAAAACAGCGCGGCATTACTTTGAAGAATATAAGGATGGCGGTGGCTGGCAGGATCAGACTGTTCGCCTGGATGAGCGGGTGGGGATGATCATATCAATCTGCCGGATGCGGCCAACACCGCCAATCCGGAAAATGTTTATGTTTCTTTCCTGACACCGCTTCTGGCAAGTGGCGACCAGAGTACTTCGACCACGTCTACCGGTAAAAACAGTAATCATACGTCGGTCACAATCAGTGATCTGGCAGGCTGGGTGGTGAATGACGGCGCCGGAAAGAATACTACCTTTAACATGAATCGGATCATTAACAGTGCTCAGGACCGGGCCGGTAATGATGTTTCAGTCGATTTCACGATCAATGCCGGCGATGGCGATGACACCTTGTTCGCTTACGACAGCGAGATCACGTTTAACGGTGAAGGGGAACGGACACCGTTTCCTATACCAGTTTCGGTGCAGATAACCTGGCTGGCGGGATAACCGTTAATAAAACCACAACCGGTATCAGTGTCGATAAAAGTCTTGCGGCCGGTTCGAAATATTACAAAGAGTCGATTGGCAGCTATGAAACTTCACACGGTAAACGTACGGAAACGGTTGAGTACCGTCAGGTAGAAGTGCTGGAGCGTGGCAATGTCACCAATGTTACGGATCAGTTCAGTGGCATTGAGATCATTCAGGGTTCTGCTAAAGATGACACCTTTAACCTGCTGACGGACACTGAAATCCTGCAGATTTTCGGCTTCGATGGCGACGACGTGATTTTTGCCGGTGAAAATACGGAAGTTATTTCCGGTGGTACCGGGAAAGATGTTATCCATATCAGTGATAACCTGCTGGCAAGCAAGACCGGTACGGATCAGCTGTATGTGGATGGCGGTAAAGGGCACTCCGATACACTGGTTATCTCTCAGAATACCCTGTCTACTTTGGCTGAACAGCATGCTGCGGAACAAACCAATATCAGCATCGCTAATTCAGTTGCCGCCACTCTGGTAGGTGCCAGCGGCAACCTGCAATCAACCGCCAGCAGTCTGGCGACGATGCTGAACAAGGGTAACCAGAATATCGCGCAGAATGTTGTGCTGAATGACATTGAGCGGGTACAGGTTGAACTGGAAGCTACACCGTCGGTGAATCCGGACAATGTGGACGGGACAGGTATCTTTCAGACTGCTGCGCTCAACGGAGCACACGCGGGCAGCGCTAAACTCGACAGTCTTTATTACCTGTCTGATTACGAAGCCATTGTTAATTCCCAGCTTTCCAAAACCGCATCTCAGGAAGCATTTTACGGCCTTGAGAATGCCCGGGTTGCAAGCTATCAGAATGCGTCGGCCAGCAATCCGGCAGCACTGGAAGCCTGGGTACAGAGTCATACCGCGTCATCGGTGGCAGATGCCGACAAACTGAGCGGTGAAATAGCCGTTAATGAAATCAAACATATCAGCGGCAAGATGTATGTGGTTGAAGGCCGCAGCTACTCTTTCCGGGAAGTGGTCGATGACTATGCCTACCTGACAATCGGTGGCCAGACCATCATCAGTGATACGGTGCATAACAATGCCTCCACCGGGACTTATCAGGCGACGTCAACCGGTTTTGTGGACTTGGATTTTTATGTGCTGAACACCGGTGGCCCGGGGCACTATGACTTACGGGGCCGGCTGGAAAACCCGCTGCCGGAAGATCTTGGCACCCTGCAGAATATTCAGACGCAGGTATTTCAGAATGCCAGTGTGACTGACCCTGCTGATCTGCCTGCCTTCGCCGCAGCCAACACCGGTACAGGCAATGCTTCTGTAGATCTCGCGGCGACCAATGCTGCCGGTACCCTGACAAAAATTACCGGACAGCTGGATGTTGTTGAAGGACAGGTATACAGCTTCCAGGCGCTGGGTGAAGTGGTCAGCTATCTGCGCATTGATAATAAAGAAGTTATCGGCAACGGCAGTGCCGCTTATCAGCAGCAGGGCAGTTTTAAAGCGACAGCAACCGGTACCGTGGCACTTGAATATTATGTCTACAGTGCAACGGTGCAGAACCATAATCTTGTCCAACTGTTACAGAATGGTCCGGCGAACAGTACTGCTGATCTGAAGATTCTGAGCACCAGTGACTACAGCAATCTGCCGACATCTGACCTGTTGTATAACCAGGGCGATATTGTTGCGGAGCTGGGTGGCCGGCAGCCATCGGACAGGTCTCTCAGTGGCGATCTGACCGGCACCATTGCTACGGATTCGGCTAAACATATTCAGGCCAAACTGTATGTGGAAGCTGGCCATACCTATTACTTCACTGAAAAAACAGATGACTTCGTACATCTGATTGTTGATCAGCAGGTAATCCTGGATGACCGGCAGTGGAACGTTACCACTGACGGTGCGTATCTTGCCCAGAAGAGCGGTTATGTTGATGTCGACTATTACGTCTTTAATGGACCGGGGCCGGGTAACTATGAGCTGACGGTAACCGCCAGTGTTAACCAGACTCATACACCGACCAATACCAGCCCGACAGCCAGTGATAGCGACAGTAACAGCTATCCGCGCCTGTTTGTTACCCCTGAAGCAGAACAGCTGCCGAGCGATAAACTGTCAGTGGATGTTACCGCTGAAGGTATCGGTCACGGCGTGCAGGTGGTAGGCACAAACCTGAACAACGGCATTACTGGCAGCAGCCATGCCGATATTCTGTTCGGTCATGGTGGCAACGATACGCTGGAAGGCGGGCAGGGTGATGACATCCTGATCGGCGGTGCCGGTAAAGATACCTTTGTCTTTAAAGGCGATAACTTCGGCCATGATGTGATTGTCAATCTGGTGCAGGGCGATGCTGACCGGGATGAAATAATTTTTGAAGGCACCACCATGACGTCGATCTGGCTGTACCGGATGGGTGATCACCTGGTGGTGAAACCCAGTGATCAGGGGCTGTGGTGATCACACATGTGTTCGGTGCGAACGCAGTAGGTGATTTTGAACGCATTGTGTTCCGTGATCAGAACGGTAATGAGCCCTGGGTCTTCACACCGGAGCAGTTCGTTGCCGGCGGTGAGTATGAAAATATTCAGACGATATCAGCCGGCCATGCGGTGTATGACCGGATTATGGCCGGAGATGCGGCGGATGAGCTGGCGAAGGCTGAACAGAATGTCGCTAAATCCACCGATGAGTTGCTGGCTGAGTCCGAAGCGGCCAAGCGTCAGGCGCTGGTGGAAGCAGAGCTTGGCCGGAACGGTTTTGAACTGGGGGCGGAACTGCTTACTAACGGTGGTTTTGAAACGGCCGGAGGCTGGAGCCATCTAATGCGCTGGAATACTGGAACGACGGTTCCTACGGGGTTTATACCAGTGCCGACAGCCAGCGGTATATCGAGCTGGATCACGCAGGTGCTCTGGATTCGATCTCCCAGCAGTTTGCCGGTACCGCCGGTGATAAATATCTGCTGTCGTTTGATGTAGCCCGCCGGGGAAGCGGTAATGATGACTCGAATACCGTACAGGTGACTTTCAACGGCACTGTGCTGGGCAATTTCGTAGCACAGGGCAAAAACATCTTCGAACGTTATGACCTGGTGGTAGATGCTGCAGCAATGAATACCCTGCAGTTCTCCGAAACCGCCAGCGGTAACGATACCGTAGGGCCGTTACTGGATAATATTTCTGTCCGTAAGATAAATCAGGTGCAGGGTGAAAATCTGCTCAGCAACGGTGGCTTCGAGTTCTCGGGCGCGGTTGAATCTGAAGTGCACCGCGCCAGTATTGATGGTTGGCAGAGTGATAATGCGTTCCACTTGTTTGCAACGGCAAACAATGGTGTTACGCCACAAAATGGCTCTGAAGTGTATCTGAAACTGGACCGGACCGATGCGGCCGACAGCATTACTGCTCAGGCAAATTTACAAACCGGTAAAAGCTACCGGGTTGAGTTTGATATTGCTGCCGATACCGGTGTCAGTAACGAGTCGAATGCGGTACAGGTCTTGCTGAATGGCGTTACCCTTGGGACGGCGTATGCAACAGGCAATGGCTGGCAAACGGTCAGCTTTAATGTTGAGGATCTGCCGGTGCAGATAAGCTGACAATTCGCGAGTTTGCCGGCGGTAACGACGGTGCCGGTGTCTATCTGGATAATGTGCGGGTCTTCCAGGATACCGCCAGTAACCGGCTGAGCCTGGCCACCATCGGTGCCAGCCTGGTGCTTAATGGCAATTTCAGACTGATACACTGCCTGACGGCCAGAGCAGCCAGACAACAGCTTCCGACTGGGCGTTGGGTAATGGCGCAATACTGGCCCAGAATCCTGCGGATAGCACCGATCAGGCGATCAATCTGGATGCAGTGTCCGGCTCACAGCAGGCTCATGTGGGGCAGCAATTTGATGCCGGTACCGGACAGGAGTATCAGCTTAGCTTCACGCTGGCCGGTCAGGGGACTGAGATCAGCAACACCGTTGAAGTATGGTGGAACGGTTCGCAGGTAGGGACTGCTTCGGTGGCTGCTAACCTCACCGAAACTTTCGAGTTCAGTGTGACGGGGGCTGAAGGCCATGACCTGTTACAGATCGTTGAAAGCAGTGTGGGTAATGATGGCGCAGGGCTGTATCTGGATGATGTCAGCCTGACGGCACTGGATTTACCAACAACATCTGAAGTTCTGTTGGGTGAAAACCTGCTGGAGAACGGTGACTTTGAAACCAATGGGTTTGACGGTAGCGGTGTAATACCTGTATCTGCGGTGACCGGCTGGGATTCTGCCGCCGGTAATCTGACCGTGGGTCAGGAAGATTATGCTGCACACGAATCAAGCCTGCGTGGCCGTTATCTTGAACTGGATCAGACGGCGAACAGTCAGGATCAGGTCTGGCAGGATGTGGCCGCTGAAACCGGCAGTTACTACCGTCTCAGTTATGATCTGTGGAATGATCAGACAGGGGCTGCCGACGGCGCGCCGGAAATTCGCTGGAACAATGAACTGGTAACAGCGTACAGCGAGAATCAGTATGGCGAAGCGCGTCATTTTGAATACATCGTCAAAGGGGCTGACGGTATGGACCGCCTGACGGTCACCGAAGCGGGTGGTAATGATGACGGGCAGGGTATCTATCTGGATAACTTCAGCCTGCAGTACATTGCTGCTGATAAGTATGATGAATTTAACTTCACCTTCTCGTAAATCTCAGTTTGCGGGCCGGCTATCCGGCCCGCACATATTGCCGGAAACTGAATATGAATCAGAAACAGCTTCTTGATCTTGGCCGTATCTCCTGGCTTTGGCAGAACTCCGAACTCCATAAAGAATGGCAGGTGGGGGCAATGTCCCGCTATGTACTTCCTGCCGTTGCTTCTAATCAGTATCTGATTATTGAGCATGAAGGTACCCCGGTGGCTTATTGCTCCTGGGCATTATTTGATGAGCAGGCCGAGTGAGTACGTGGTTGATCCGGCCAGCCTGTCTCCCCAGCGTTGGAATTGCGGTGAAAGGCTCTGGTTTATCGACTGGATTTCGCCTTTTAATCCGCGTTTTACCTGGATGCTGCGGGCAGAACTGAATAACCGGTTTCCGGGGTATCTGGCCCGGGCAATGCGGGTTAAGAAAACCACGGATAAAGCCAGAATTGCATCCTTCTCCGGTAAGGGTCTCAGCAGAGAAGAAAGCCATGCACTGCGCCGCCAGTACTTTGCCGATATGGTGGAAGGTGTGCAGGAAGTTCAGCAGGCCGGTGCTGATATCAACGTTCATACCATATCTGGCTAGAACAGCCAGTGACCGGGCCACGGAAGGCTGTGTCTTTGCAGGTACCTGATCTAAATGGCTTCACAAAAATACCTACCTCAGTGATGCGCTTAACCTCGTTCGTGGTGCATTCTTCTCTGTAGCAGGCTTCAGCTGCTGCATAAACCTCCTGATGCTTGTCCCGGTTATTTACATGTTGCAGGTATATGACCGGGTGGTTACCAGTGGCAGCCTCAGTACCTTGCTGATGTTAACCCTGATCATGGTTGCCTTGCTGCTTGCAATGGGGTGTCTGGAATGGTGCCGCTCAAAGATTCTGATCCGCGCCGGTGCCCGTTTCGACCGTTTACTGGCGGCTAAAACCTTTGACGTCGGGTTTAAGCAGTCATTGTATTCCGGGGCCGCAATAACACCGCTGGCAGTATTCAGGACCTCAACGGGTTACGTAGTTTTATGTCCGGTAACGCATTGTTTGCATTCTTCGATGCCCCTGGATGCCCGTTTATATCGGTGTGATGTTTATATTCCATCCTTTGTATGGCTGGGTAGCGGTGTTCAGCGCGATAGTGCTGGGGGTGCTGGCTGTCATTAATGAAAAGCTTACCCGGAACCTGTTACAGGAAGCCGGTAAAGAAGTCAGCCTGGCCAACGAATCAGTGACCCGTACCTTGTCAAACGCTGAAGTGATTGAGTCCATGGGCATGCTTGGCCGTTTGCGTCAGCGCTGGCTGATGCGGCAGGACAAAGTCTTGCTATGGCAGAGCCGTGCGGCAGAGCGGGGTGCCAGCATTGCCTCGGTATCTAAAACCATCCGGATTACGGTTCAGTCGCTGATCCTGGGGCTGGGAGCCTATCTGGTGATTCAGCAGGAAATTACCCCGGGCCTGATGGTTGCCGGTTCTATTCTGCTAGGCCGTGCCCTGGCTCCGATTGATCAGATGATTGGTGCCTGGAAAGGCTTTGTGATGGCGCGTTCGCAATATAACCGGCTGCGTGACGGCTTACAGAAACTGCTCCCGGAGCAGGAAAATATGGCGCTGCCAACCCCTGTTGGTGAAGTGAGCATTGAGCATTTATCTGTGACACCGCCCGGTGCAGCCAGCCCTATTCTTAAAGATATTTCCTTAAAGGCATCTCCCGGAGAGGTGTGGGGAATACTGGGGCCAAGTGGTGCAGGAAAGTCTTCACTGGCCAGAGCCTTGCTGGGGATCTGGCCACCCTCTGCCGGTAAGGTACGGCTTGATCATGCGGATATATTTACCTGGGACAGAGAGGCGCTGGGGCCAGCGTCGGATATCTGCCACAGGATATAGAACTGTTTGATGGCACCGTAAGTGAGAATATCTCTCGCTTCGGTGAGATCGATTCTGAGCAGGTTGTGCAGGCGGCTCAGATCGCCGGGATGCATGAAATGATATTGTCCTTTCATGATGGCTATGACACCCGGATCGGTAAAGACGGCCTGATGCTTTCAGGCGGGCAGAGGCAAAGGCTTGGTCTGGCACGGGCTATTTACGGATCGCCGGTATTGCTGGTACTGGATGAGCCTAATTCCAATCTGGATGATCTGGGAGAGCAGGCGTTAACCCGGGCATTGCAGACGGTTAAACAGCAGGGCACAACCATATTTATTATTACGCACAGGCCCTCTGTGCTGGGGCAGGTTGATAAACTAATCATGCTCGCTAACGGTGCTGTTCAGTTACAGGGGCCGAGAGACGAAGTGCTGAGCCGGCTTAAACAGGCACAGGCTGCGATGCAGCAGGTAGCACAGAATAATCAGGGGGCTGTTAATGGATAAGCCGGAACAGCAGGTTAAAACCGGAGACCGGTATATCCGTTTGTTTGGCCTGACGGTCATTGTTCTGACCTTCGGAGTATTTGGCAGCTGGGCGTTTCTGGCGCCACTGGACAGCGCCGCACTGGCACAGGGCGTGGTGAAAGTGGCTGGCAACCGCAAGACTATTCAGCATCTGGAAGGCGGCATCATTACAGACCTTTATGTGCGTGACGGTGACAGGGTTAAACCCGGTGATCCGTTAATCCAGCTCGATGCCACACAGTTTCAGTCGGAATTACAGGTGCTGAAAACCCAGTTGGTGATTTACCTTGCCAATGAGAGCCGCCTGCGGGCAGAAAGGGATGATACTGACAGTATCCGTTTCAGTTCTGAGCTGGATGATACTGATGCCCGTGTTATTGATGCCAAGCAGGCAGAAGTTCAACAGTTTGAGTCACGGCGGGCCGCCCGGTTAGGTGAAATTGATGTCTTCAGTCAGCGTATCCGGCAGCTTGAGGCACAGGTTGATGGCCTAAAGGGGCTGATTGCCAGTAAGCAGGCGCGGATTGCCTCCTATAACGATGAGATTGATGATTACCGTTCTCTGCAGAGCCAGGGGTATGTGGATGCTCGGCGCATCCGGGAATTACGTCGCTTAAAAGAAGAAATTGCCGGTGAAGTGGCAGAACATCAGGCCGGTGTTGCCGGGGTAAAAGTACAGATTGGTGAAGCCCGGTTACAGATCCTGCAGTCCAGTAAAGAATTCAATAAAGAAGTGGTTAACCAACTGGCGGATATACAGGCAAAGATTTTTGATATCCGTGAACGTGTGGTCGCCGTGGAAGATCAGGTGCGTCGAACGCTGATGATCGCCCCTGTGGAAGGCATTGTACTGGGGCTGGCTTTTCATACCATCGGCGGAGTGGTACCGCCGAGCAGTCCGGTACTGGATATTGTGCCCGAAACCAGTGAGCTGATAGTTGAGGCGCAGGTGTCCCCTATTGATATTGACCGGGTCTCAGTGGGAATGAAATCGGATATCCGTTTCAGTTCCTTCAAGAGTACCATTACGCCGGTGCTGACCGGTGAAGTGATCAATGTGTCTGCAGACAGTTTATCGGTAGAGGGTGAGGCGGCTTATTACCGGGCTCAGGTAGCCATTAAAGACTCTCTTGAAAAGCTGCCTGCGAACACCCGTCTGGTACCGGGTATGCCTGCCGAAGTATTGATCAATACCGGCTCCGGGACATTGTTTGATTATCTGATGCAGCCGGCGACAGATGCCATTGCCCGGTCGTTTATTGAAGATTAGCCCTGGGGTATGCTTCACCGGTAGCCGACAATGACACAGCGGGATGCGGAGGATGATCGTGCAGACACCAGAAAATCATAAGCAGCAGGTACGCAAATTCTATGAAGTGCTCTGGGATGCCCATGATAAACAGGCGATCCCTGAGGTATTGCATGAGGATTTTATATTCCGCGGTTCACTGGGGCAGGAGAAAACCGGCCATGCCGGCTTTGGGAATATGTCGACATGGTGCATCTGGCGCTGGGTGAATATACCTGCATCATCGAAGAGCTGGTGGCAGAAGGGGATAAGGTGTTTGCCAAGATGTCCTTCACCGGCATCCATCGCAATGATTTTATGGGCTATGTCCCTACCGGGAAGCGTCTGACCTGGCACGGTTGCGCACTGTTTACCTTCAGGGGCAGTAAAATTGCTGAAACCTGGGTGCTGGGGGATCTGAAAACCCTTGAAAACCAGTTGGCACAGAACTTACAGTAAGTCTTGAGTTTTCTGCCTATTCAAAGGTTTTATATGTCTGCACCGGATACCCTTCATACTCTTCAGTCACCCGAAATGTTACGTCATCTGGACAACGTAACAGCCAGCTATGCGCGGTTTTTAATGAGCCACTGATCAGTGAATTAACAGAAGAAAACGCAAGCATTGCTGAGCAACTCTGGCGGGCGGATTTTGTGTTGTTGTCCCATGGGGCGGTGCCGATCCGGTGTTTAATTTCGGTAACCGCATGGCGCTGGAGCTGTTCGAGATGGACTATGCCGCGCTGACTGCACTGCCTTCACGCAAATCTGCGGAGCCGGTTTCACAGGAAGAGCGAAATCATCTGCTGGCACAGGTCACTGAGTTTGGCTGTATTGATCATTACCGTGGCGTCAGAATCTCTGCTACCGGGAAGCGTTTTTATATTGAAAACGCCCGGGTCTGGAATCTGTATGACCCTGAGGGTATCTATACCGGGCAGGCCGCCATGTTCCGGGAATGGACACCGCTGGAAGATCAGCCGGCCTAAACGCAGAACCGGCTGTTATCTAATGCTTACCTGTTACGGCGTGACCGCCTGCCGGCTTTTCAGCTGACTCAGGCATAAATCAGAATGGAACCGACCGTCAGCGACAGCAGTGTCAGACTGATTGGCCGGGTCAGGAAGATACTCAGGTCACCGTTGGATACTCCTAAAGCCTGTTTAAAGCGGGTCAGGAATACCGGCCCCAGCACCAGCCGAGAATGATCGGCACCGCCGGAATATCGTTTTTACGCAGCATATACCCGAAGACCGCAAAGCCCAGCGCGATCAGTGCATCGGAGAACTGATAGTTCTGGCTGTAACTGCCGATGAAGCCCAGTACCAGAATAAAGGCACCGATAAACCGGCCCCGGATGCGGGTCAGGTTGACGATCCAGCGGGTTGCCACGGACAGGTAAAGGAACACGATCACGTTCATCATGAACAGGGAAATATACAAACCGGAAATGAACTCAGGCCGTTCGGCAAACAGGGTTGGCCCCGGAATGTAGTTGTGCACCATGAACACCGCCAGCAGCATGGCCATCAGCGCATCCGCGGGAATACCGAAGGCCAGCAGTGGAATCATTACCGACGCGGTGACCGCGTTGTTGGAGGTTTCTGAAGCAATCAGACCGGCCGGTTCGCCGTTACCGAAGTTTTCCGGATTATTGGAAAACTTCTGCGCCAGGGTATAGGAGAAAAACTGTGAGCCGAATTCCCTACGCCGGGTAACAGACCCATCACAACCCCAGTGTGGCGGAGCGGATCACGGTGATTTTATGTTTCAGCAGGGTCAGTGCGCCGCCGAAGAAGCCGTCGCCGGTGAGTTTAGTAACCTGTGAGTCGCCACCTTTCTGGGATAACAATACAAACGCCTGGGACATGGCAAACAGGCCGATAACCGCCGGTACCAGCGGAATGCCCCCAGCAGCCATTCCTGATTAAAGGTGTAGGTCTGGGTGTTATAGGAACGGTCTAAACCTACGGTGCCAAGAAAGATTCCCAGCCCCAGCATCATAGCGGCTTCGAGCACATGTTTACGGTGTGCAAGTACCACGAAGATCATCCCCAGTACCGCCAGCATGGCGAACTCGGCAGAGCCGAAATGGGTCGCGATCTGTGACAACAGCGGCGCCAATAATACCAGAGATAAAACACTGATGACGCCGCCAACGAAAGAAGCCGTGTAGGCAATCGACAGGGCTTTCTTGCCTTCGCCCCGTTTGGCCATGGGGTAGCCGTCATAGGTGGTTAACACCGCTACCGGGGTGCCGGGGGTATTCATCAGAATGGCTGGAATTGCACCGCCGTACCAGGCACCGCCATAAACCCCCAACAGCAGGGTAACGCCGGCCAGAGGTTCCATTGAAAAACTCAGTGGCAACAGAATGGCCATTACACCGGCGGGTTCCAGCCCGGGAATCGAGCCGATGGTGACGCCGATCAGCGCGCCGATAAGAATCGCCAGCAGCACATTCATGTTGCTGACTTCAGATAAACCGAGCAGTAAGGTTTCCATCATAAATCACCTGAACCTTATAAATACTGATTGGCAAAATTTGCCAGCTCTTCCGGTAACAGCTCATAGAGCCAAACATCCGGTAACCAGACACTGACGCCAACCCTGAAGATCAGAATCAGGGCGGTCACCGTGCCGAGGGTGCAGGCGAACCAGAACCGGTCCAGTAAGCGGCTGAGCCACAACAGGGTGGTGACGAACATCAGGGTCGCCAGGGCAAAACCGAATACCGAGAGGGTATTAATGTAAAGAAAGAATAATGCGCTGGAAAACAGGGCTACCCGGTAGTTACTGAGGGTAGCCAGCAGGCTGTCGATCGGATCAATGCTGCGTAACCAGATCAGCCGGAAGGAAATCATCAGCCGCACGGCAGTGAAAATCATCAGTACACTGAGGCCAATCGCCGGACCGATCATCGGTTGGGTATACCAGCCCCGTTTGGTGTTGACCCATTGGCTTCTTCGGGCAGCAGGATCAGCAGGGCAGCAGCCACGGCCAGTAACAGCCAGTAAATACCGAAAGTACGTTGTTCCACGAGCGGGGTGTCATGTTCAGCGCTGGCGGAATTGCTGGCATCACTGCTGGCAGGCCCGGCAGGTTTGTCTAAAGGGCTGTCTGTCGCGTTCATAGGCAGGTCGCTCCTGGCAGGGTAAATCAGACATAGCAGAAACAAACAGGCCTGCCGCCGGTTTTAACAGAGGGATAACCGGCGGCAGGCGCTGCGTTTGCAGTTACTGCTTCATGAAGTCCAGCAGATCCTGAGCGGCATCGTAGTCGTCAGAGACAACCTGTTCCGCTTCCGCGCCGGCGATCCAGTACACACCAGCACCGGTGGTTTTCGCCAGTTCCTGAGCGCGGTCTGAGGCCATGGTTTTGGCGGCGATTTCAGCAATGCGTGCCTTGATTTCAGGAGAGGTACCCTGTTTAACAAACAGGCCGTTCCAGGTGGTCTGGCTGACGCCGGTTTGCTCATTCAGAGTCGGTACTTCAGGGGCGATGCTCAGACGGTCACGGGTGATGGCAGACAGCAGTTTTACATCACCGGATTTCAGGCAGGCAATGATCTGCTGAGTGGTGGTGTTAATCACGTCCGCATCGCCGTTAGCCAGGGTAGAGCAGTCGTTGGAATCAAAAGGTGCATCGGATGAGAACTTGATGCCGATTTTATCCGCCGCTTTAAAGGTAATAGCGGTTGGCAGGGCCTGATAACCGAAGTGGCCCAGAGATACCGCGTTGTTTTGAGAGTATTCCGCCAGTTCGCCCATGGTGTTGTAAGGGGAATCCGCTTTGGTGGCGATAACAAACGGGTAATCCAGGAAGATGCCGACAGGTTCAAAGGTTTCTTCATTAAACGGTGCATTGCCCGCCAGTACATGGGTGGTCAGGATATCAGCCACGAAAGAGCCGATAGTCAGGCCGTCAGCCCGGGCGCGGGATACATCAGATGCGCCCACCACGCCGGCACCGCCTGGCTTGTTGACCACGGAAGCCGGCTTACCGGTTTCTTTGGCCATGTCTTCGGCCACCATACGGGTGAGGATGTCTTCCAGGTCGCCGGCAGGCCATGGCACAACAAATTTCACCGGACGGTTAGGGTAATCGGCTGCCTGTGCCTGGGACATCAGTAAAGGGGTTGCAGATACACTGGCTGCAACAACAGCAGTAGAAACCAGATTTATTATTTTTTTCATAATTACCTCTTCTTATTATGGGGTTGCGCATCCTCGCTGCGCGTATGATTGAAACAGTTATTTTTCTTTTCTCAGGGGCACGATCAGCACCGGCACCTGGCTCTGATGGATAACCTTCTGGGCAGTTGAACCCAGGAATATCCGCGAGATACTGTTGCTCTCGCGGTCGCCCATGACGATCATGTCTGCTGCCATGGTTTTGGCTTTATCCAGAATGATTTTGTGAGGCTGACCGATGGATACTTTGATGATGGCCGGTTTGGGCAGGGATACACCGGCCTCCAGTTCACTCTGAACGAAGGATTCGATGCGTTCTGTGATCCGCTGCTTGCGACTTTGCATGATCTGCTCGCTGTGTTTTTTGCTGAGTTTTTCCGGCAGATAGTCTTCGATAATGTCTTCGGTGAGCTCGCTGATGGGCTCCACCGCATGTAAAAAATGATTTCAGCGTTGTGCTTAATGGCTTCATTCACCGCATAGCGGAATGCCGGCCGGCTGCCCTGGCCAAGGTCAGAGGCATAGAGAATTCGGTTAATGGTTTGCAGCATGGTTATACCTTCGCAACGCTGAGTATCATTGCTATCTATTAGAGAGGATCGGTACCACAAAAATATCAACCGGATGGTTGATATGTGCAGATTCACGTGGTGCAGGCGAGGGCTTGATAAGGCATAAAAAGGGCCCGAAGGCCCTGAAAATACTGCCAGAAGGCAGTAGCAGATTTACCGGTTTGGAGATCAGTGCCAATACCTGTAACGGCACCTGTAAAGGTACCTGTAACGGGGCAGTGCAGGCCCGGTTACCGCTGTATTGCCAGAGTGTATGTCTGAGGCCGGCCTGCGTGATGTGGTACCGGCCATACAAACTGTGCTGTGTTACTGCTGGCGCTCAGGGAACACAGCACAGGGTAATTACTTGTTGATGTTGATGATTTGCGGCACGGTGTACTCCAGCAGACCGTCTAGCCCGAATTCCACCCCGAAGCCAGACATCTTGCAGCCACCAAAGGGGGCATGGGGCAGCACTTCTGCGTGGCCGTTAATCCACACGGTGCCGCATTCCAGCTGCGCCGCAATGGCCTGAGCCGCATCCAGATCTTTACCCCAGACAGAGCCCCTAAACCTACGGAGCAGTCGTTGGCCATGCGGATGGCATCGTCGACTTCGCTATAGGCGATAACCGGCAGGGCCGGGCCAAACTGTTCTTCATCCACCAGACGAGTGCCGTTGCTGACATTGGCAACAATGGTCGGCGGGTAAAAATAGCCGTCGCCGGACAGGGCTTCGCCGCCGCACAGAACCTTACCGCCATTCGCAGCTGCATCGGATACCAGTTCGCTGACGATCTTCAGTTGGTTGGCGTTCTGAACCGGACCGAAGGTGGTGGTGTCAGCCATACCATCGCCGACGGTCTGTGCCTGCGCCAGTTCAACCAGTTTGTCGCATACCGCCTGATATTGGCTTTCATGCACGTACAGGCGTTTCAGGCAGGCACAGGTCTGGCCCATATTCAGAAAGGCTGTCTGGAACAGGCCTTCAGCAATGGCGTCGATATCACTGTCTGGCAGGACGATCGCCGCATCATTACCACCGAGCTCAAGCGTCAGACGCTTAAGGTTGCCGGCGGCACTCTCCATGATGCGCTGACCGGTTGCCGTTGACCCGGTGAACACGACTTTCTGAATATCTTTATGGGCGCTGATGGCGTTACCGATTTCCGCTTCACCGGTGACGATGTTCACCACTCCTGCAGGCAGCACTTCATTCATCAGTTCCACTAACCGCAGGGTATTCAGCGGTGTCAGGCCGGAAGGTTTACAGACAACTGTATTGCCTGAGCGCAGTGCCGGAATGATGTGCCAGATAGCAATCATCAGCGGCCAGTTCCACGGGGTGATGGAAGCCACCACACCCAGAGGCTTACGGTGATTCTCAATGCGCTTGTTGGGGCTGTCTTCAATTACTTCAACAGGAATGTCCAGATCCGCAGTGTAGCGAGCCCATGCCAGAGCACCCTGAACTTCCATATTGGCCAGAAACAGCGGTTTGCCCTGTTCCTGGACAATGATTTCAGCCAGTTCATCCCCGTGCTGCTCAATCTTATCGGCGATCTGACGAATCAGTGTCTGACGGTTTTCATGGCTGCTGTGCTGCCAGGTTTTAAAGGCAGCACCGGCTGCTGCTACAGCTTCGTCCAGCTGGGCCACAGAGGCCAGCGGCGCCTGGGCAACCGTCAGTTCAGTAGCAGGGTTAATCACATCAAACTGGCCGGCGGCACCGGCAACAGAATGTCCGTTGATGGTCAGTTGAATTGCGTCAGACATAGTTTTTCTCCCGGGTGACGGCCAGAACCTTATGAGGGAATCTGCAACTGGCGTCACCGTATTATGGTTGTTGTTAAGGATCAGAAGGGCACGATGGCCAGTAACTGGAAATAGGTGTTGGTATCGGTGTTATCGACCACGCTGGTTTTGCTGTCCGGGGTATAGAAGCCCAGCAGCGGGCTGATGATCAGATGATCATTCACCACCCATTCGGCATAGAGGTTAACTTCCCGCGCGTCGGAACGTTCCGCCCGGCCGGTGGTGTCTTCAAAGTCGAAATACAGCGCACCGACAGTCAGCGTGTCAGTTGGGTTGGCTTTCACGCCAATGTGATGAACATCAACGCCGGTGTTACCCGGGCCGGCTGCGGAGTAGTTGGCCCAGACTTCACCCTGGAACCAGGTGCCGAAGCCACGGTTAAAACCGGTGAACAGGCTGTCGTAGCCCTTATCAAAAGTGCTGTAGCGGTAGTTCACACTTGGCGACCATGGCAGGTCGGCGAAGGTCCAACCGGCTTCCGTGTACCAGGCGTCGGCATCGGCGGTATTGTTGCCCTGTTCCTGGGTGGCGAACTCGGCGGACAGAAACAGATTTTCTACTCCGGCGTTGCCCTGATAGCGCACACTCATGGTTTCCTGACCATCACGCTGCAGGTTATCGAAGTTACCGTCGGCAATGCCGGTAGGGTCGGTATCCAGTCCTTTCAGGTAAAACGCGCCAAAAGTGCCAATGTCGCTGACATGTTCAACATTGATACCGGCCATTTCCGGGCGGCCCTGAACCTTGTTATCAGATTCCAGCCAGAAAATATCAGAACGTAATCCTGTATCACCACCGAGTTTCAGTACGGCGGTTTTATCAAATGCCTTGCGGCCGGCCAGCCAGTAGGCACCGCCACGGTTCAGGTCGGTATCGACGCCGTTACCGAAGTTGAGGGCGTCATCATTGAGAATGAAGCCGTCGCCGATGGTGATGATCTGACGGCCGATGGAGAAATCCACCATGTCATCACGCCAGCCACCGTATACCTCTTCAAAGCGGGTCTGACGTTCGTCACCCAGGGTGGTGCCGGAGGCTTCACCGTCACCCCATGCGCCGGTGGTCAGAGCGTTGATCTTGCCGTAGAACTGGCTGTTGTTGCTGAGGGTGGTGTGCCCGGAAAAGCCGTATTTAATGGCCGCTTCCTGCCACTGGGGACTGCTGTCCGCATTGCCGTATGACTGGTCACTGCTGAAAGTACCGAAAATGGCTTCGATATCCAGATTCAGCTGGTCACCGTCTTTGTCGATTAAATTAAGTGCATAGCCCGGGTGCTGATGGTTGCTGCTAACAGCAAAGATGAAAGGTAATGACCTTTTGCAGTCTCATCAAGTTTTAACCTCTGTCTTATTATTGTTTGGTTAGCTGGCAGCAGGTACTGGCAGCCTGAGGTCTATTTAAGAGCAAAGCGTAAAGGGGTAATCAACCAGATGGTTGATCCGGGTGGATTTTTCCGGATGAAAGATTCGGTGGATGTTGAAGGTAAAGAGAGAGAGGAGGTTGCTGACCGGAGGGAATACCGGCCAGCAGAATCAGTTTGGCTTATTCTTTACTGAGTTTTAGGTAGACGCCCAGTGCCATCAGCAGGGCGACAGCGGCCATCATCATCCATACGGCGTTGAGCACCTGGGTATCGCTTTCTGCCAGCAGGGATTTAAACATCAGTAATAAGGATTCAATCGAGATCGCAATGACGATTGCCGACATAAACCGGGTAATGGTCCGCCGGGAGGTATCGTGGTGGTGGATGTCTTTGTTAGACAGCACTTCTTCTTCGAGGATGGTTTTGCCAAGGTCGAAAATAGCCAGCCCGAGGGTAATCAGGATGACGATACCAAAGGCGCCGGTAGTGACGTCGCTGGTGAGCTGAAATACATCAAGTAATGATTTGCTCGCACCTGCCAGTAGCAGCAGGGAAACGATGACCAGCAGGCCGCCAATGATGGCGTATACACCCTGAAAAGCCGGATGTACCCGCTCCCGTAACTGGTCTCCCTTGAGATAAGAAATCAGCCGCTGCAGGTTAAAATTCAGCACCACGTAGCCGGTGACTTCGCCGTTGCTGTTCTGAATCGTTTGCACACAGGAGATGGCCAGCTGGTGGGTGGCGCTGGACAGATAGGGTTCCGTGACGCTGACTTCACGGTCCCGGTGTTGCAGGATCTGCATGTAGGGCCGCTGGCTGCGGTCGCGGCCTTTGCCGGGCTGGCGGCGCTTGCGGTAACTGACATGGGGGCTGAATACGGTATCCATCAGCTGCACGCCGTGACTGTCCAAACTGTACATCAGTTCGATGAAGGGATAGTTCTTGCTCAGGCGCCGTACCGCCTGCTGTTGCTGTTCCTGATCAGAGAGCAGCTGTGCGCCGCTGAGGCTGGCCATCATGGATTCCATGAGGCTGTGCACAGCCTGTCTGTATTGCTGGTAGTGCTCCAGCAACCGTAAATGGTTCTGCATTGTATGTACTCTTCATTAAGCCCTCTGGCCGGATGGAAGGCCGAGTGCTGTGGGTCAAAGGTCCAATTAGTTCAGTGAGAGTACAAAGCAGCGGTCGTCAGGCCAGATCTGCTGTCTGAGCCTTTCTTTGGTTGAAGAGGGTGAAGCGTTTTGAGAAGAGAGGGCCGGTTGCGCAGGAGCAGGTTCCGCAGGTTCTTCAGGGCTGGGTTCCGGCTGGTTTGGGGTAACAGTATTCTGTTGCATGGTGTAACTCCGCATAGATCTTTATTATTTTTGACAGCTGTTCATAGCCGCCTGATAAAAGCTTACCTCAGCCCGGATGGGCGATTGGCTTGAAATCGCGGCATCTGTGGCTGATTGAACTGAATTTATACTAACTAACCGGTACTAAAGTCTATTGATGAATATTTATTGGGAGATAAAGTTTTCTGATAAAGCTTGCGGAGATAAAGCGGGCTCAAAAGGCCCGCTGGAGAGATAAGGTCAGGTTGAAGTGTCATCCGGCCCTGCGCCTGCCACGGGAAGCAAACTCTCCCAGGGCGGCATTGGTCCGTAACAGAAGGGCGAGAAAATCCTCCTGAGACATAACATCTGCGATAGGTTCAGTGCCACGCTGAATATCGTCGACCTTGTCCAGCTGGCTGCCGTAAATTATGTAATCAGCAGGGTGGCCATAAGGAACCACCTGCAGTCTGCTTTGAGTGTACAGCGCGATTAAACGCTGAATTTGATCTGCGGGTACGCCAATAAGCGAAATGCGTTTGCCTTTGAGCATAATATATTCATCCTTGAATAGTTGTGTTTAAAGCGTCCCGGAAATGATAGGTGGCCTGTTACTTTGATGCAAAATAAATGTGCTACATATCTCTGCAAAATGGGTATTCGGGGCCTGTTTTTCCCGGGTTTTCGGGCTTTTTAAGACCATTGTATTAGAGTTATCAGGCGAAATTAGGTTCAGATGCTTGTTGCTGAAGAGAGATGAAGGGCGTGAAATCTGAGTAAGGAAACGCCGGTGGTAACTGTAACCGGCGTTGTTTTATGAAGCTGTTGCTGGTCTAAGTGCTTTGGTTTAAGTGTTTTGGTTTAAGTGCTTTGTGAAAGGTACTTTTCAGCCTGATGGCAGGCCCGGCTGATCAGGTCAGTGGTCAGTTCCCGGGCGGTCTCTGTTTCCTGACGGTCCTGAATCCAGCCCAGATAAGTGAAGCCCCGGGCAGTGAGGAAGGTTTCCAGTAACTGCAGGTCTTCGTGCTTCAGGAGGCGTAACTGGCAGTACCCTTCAGTCAGGGCGGTTTTTGCCGTTTCATAGTCCGGTTCCCGGAGCACAAAATACAGAGCGGTTGCCAGTTCAAACATATGCCAGCCGAAACCGGCATCGTCGAAATCCAGCAGGCGCACAGTGTCACCGTCGGTCATCAGATTCTCCGGCACGAAGTCTGCGTGGATCAGGCTGTAGTTCCGGGGATTTTTCCAGCGTACACAGTACATTTCTGACTTTGTCTCTGGCCTGTAGCAACAGTGCCCGCTGATCCGGTGTAAGCTGCGGCAGCTCCCAGAAACGCCCCAGAAGGGCTGTTCCCCACCAGACCTTCCGCATCCCAGGCCTGCCGTTCAAAGCCGTCGGGCAATGGCCACTGGCTGGCCTGATTATGCAGCTGTGCGGCGATCAGGCCGATTTGTCGGTAGGTGCGGTGAATGCTTTCAGCATCTTTCCCCAGGCCGTGTTCAACACTGCCCAGCTGCTCGCCACTGATCCAGGCGAACAGATCAATACAGCGGGCTTCCGGCACGGCATCAGTCTGGACACTGACCAGTAGTTGTCCGTCGGCAGTGGGGATGACTTTGGGTACCGCGATGCCAGCTTCATCCAGCGCGGCCATCCACTGCAGTTCAGAGCGAAGCGCTGCACTGCTGTGATACCCCGGCCGGTGGATGCGCAGGGCGAAGGTGTTATCTGCGGTGATCACTTTAAAGACGGCATTTTCCCGGTATTTGATCAGGCTGATGCTTTCAGGCGTCAGATCCCAGTGTTGCAGGGCATGCCGGGCCAGCAGGGTGAGCCGCTCCGCCTGCTGGTCCGGGGTGAGTTGGTAAAAATCATCCATGAGCCATTTCCTCCGAGACCTGCTGCAGCACCTTGTCCAGTGTGTGGATCAGCAGATCAGCGTGTTCCGGCTGAAAAGGCATGGGCGGGCGAAGTTTGAGAATAGAGTCATGTACGCCGATCACGCTGATCAGCACACCCTGTTCCTTCATAAGGTTGATGATGCGCCGGGCCTGTTTGTTTGCCGGCGTTTTGGTGACGGGGTCGGTGACCAGTTCAACCCCGAAGAACAGGCCCCGGTCACGAACTTCGCCGATAAGGGGATAACGGGTTTGTAAGCTGCGTAATCCTGCTGCGACGTATTCACCGGTACTGACGGCGTTGGCCAGCAGGTTATCCTGTTCAAGGGCATCCAGCACCGCCATACCCACGGCACAGGACACCGGGGTGCCGCCAAAGGTGTTGAAGTACATTGAATGCTCGGTAAAAGCATTTATCAGCTCACCGCGGGCAACCACACCTGCCAGCGGATGACCGTTGCCCATGGGTTTCCCCAGGGTGACGATGTCCGGTGTAATGTCGTACCACTGATGGGCCCACCAGTGTTTGCCGGTCCGGCCAAAGCCGGCCTGTACTTCGTCGGCAATCAGCACGCCACCAGCCTTGTGCACCAGCGCCGTGGCTTTTTCCATAAACCCGGCAGGGACGTTAAGCAGGCCTTCGTTGGCAAAATCCGGGCAGACCAGCATGCCGGCAAACGGGATACCTTCAGCGGCGAATTCATCAATGGCGCGGGCGATTTGTGCGGCATAGGCATCCGCCAGCTGATCTTCTGTTACACCGTCGATACCCCTATAGCTGTCCGGAATGGCGAAGGCTTTTACCCGTTTGGTATGACGGGCTTCCGGCATGAAGCCGGTGCCGATTTCGGCTACCGCTTCGGTGTTTCCGTGGTAGGCAAAATCCGTGACGATAATGCCCTGGCCACCGGTGTAATGCCGGGCCATGCGCAGGGCCAGTTCGTTAGCTTCACTGCCGGTGCAGGTCAGCATGGCCATGTTAAGGGTATCCGCGAAGGTGGCGCTGAGCCGCTCGGTGTAATCAATGATGTTGTTGTGCAGATAGCGGGTGTGCACATTCAGAGTGCTGGCTTGGCGGTGCATGGCTTCCACTACCCGTGGGTTACAGTGGCCCACGTGGGGAACATTGTTATAAACATCCAGATAACGTTTGCCGCTGTGGTCATACAGCCAGACATCTTCTCCGCGGACCAGATGAAGTGGCTCGTCGTAAAACAGGGGAGTATGGGGGCCGAGGATATTTTTCTGCGGGCCAGCAGTTCCTGAGCTGCAGAATACGAAGGGGAGTTTTGCATAACAGATACCGTCAAACTGTTGAATCAGCGTTCGAGTATCCGCTTTATTCTGTCTGAGAAGCATCCATCAGATGGTTGAGAGTGGGGTTTAATATAGTTTAACGGAGAGGATCAGCTGGCCTGTAAAAGTTGCAGGCTGCGGCTGACCAGTTCTGCCCGTGACTGTACGCCGGTTTTCTGAAAAATGTGGTGCAGGTGGGTTTTACCGTGGCCAGACCCAGGTTAAGTTCCGTGGCAATTTGCTTGTTATTGGCACCGCTCATCAGCAGTTCCAGTACATCCAGTTCCCGTTCGGTAAGCTGATACTGCTGGTGGAACCCCTGACGCTCCTGTTGCCGGCGGGGCAGATACACCGTATTCAGGCTGTACTCCATGAAGGGCTGAACACTGTTGAGCAGTTCCAGTTCGGAAGCTGTGAAATTGCCCAGGCTTTCCGCCCGCAGGATACTGAGAATGGCGACGATCGTGCCCTCAAGGCGGAAGAACATGTCTGCCACGTAGCGATGTTCATTGGGCAGCATGAATTCCTGATAGTAGCGGCTCTGTTTCAGCAGGTGTGGGGCAATCTGAGAGTCCAGCGTGGCGACCCGGGTGTCTTTGTCGCGGAAGCGGTCCGGGCTGAGTGGGTCCATAGTACTGTACTTCTGGGTGTACTGCTTCTCCATATCCTGAGCGCCGTTGAAGATCACCGCCCCCGGTGCTGCATACCCGGTTCAACCAGAAAGAAAACCGCATTGCTGACCGGTAACAGACTGCTGATCAGGGACAGGCTCTGGTGCTGGAACTGATGGGGAATAAGCGGGGATGCAGTCATACAGACATACCTGACCGGGATTAAACAGATAATAATTCGGTTAACATATTAACTATGTTTGCGGATTGCAAGATTAATAACCGAAAGATTCCCCGCGCAAGGCGGGGAATAGTGACAGTGCTTTTAAGAGAGTGCTTTTACAGCTTATCGATCAGTTGCTTCAGCTGGCTCTTCAATGTCGCCGTTTGCTGTGGGCTCAGGTCGCTGAGCAGCTTCGCTTCTTCTTCCAGTGCCAGCTTCTGCAGGCGGCGGGCCATCTCTGCACCGGATTCAGTGGCTTTAAGGGTGTCTTTGTCTTTGTACTGAATCAGGCCTTTTTCCATCATCCAGTCGGCGGTCTGGCGCAGGCTGATTTCCGGCTGCATAACCAGATCGGTTAACTGGTCGATGGCGACTTCAGGCTGGTTCACCATGCGGGCCAGGATGCGCCATTCTTCCGGGGTGACATCGCATTCATGGTTCAGTTTCGGATACAGCTGGGCGCTGAAACGCTGGTAAGTTTCCCGTACCAGATATAACAGATAGTCTCCCACAAAGTCGTTTTCCGGGGCGGTAACCGTTTCGGCCTGGTTCTGCATCATTTCTGGGTGCTGGGCAGAGACTGCATAGCTGCCACGGGCAAATACCAGCGGCTCGGTTTCACTGTGGTGGCGGTATTCTTTAACTTCACCTACCAGAATCAGGTGGTCGCCGCCTTCGTAAACTGCCCAGGTATTACATTCAAACTGAGCGGCGTAGTCGTCCAGCAGCGGTACACCGCCAATGCCGGTGTGATACTCAGCGTTGGCAAACTTGTCTTCACCGCGGCTGGCAAAGTTATTAGACGTGCTGACCTGTTCGCGGCCCAGTACGTTTACCGCAAAGTGCTTGGCATTCTGAAACGCGCTCAGGCTGTTGGCGCCTTTATCGATACTCCACAGAACCAGTGCCGGTTCAATGGATACAGAGTTGAAGCTGCTGGCGGTGACGCCAACCGGATTGCCGGACTCATCCAGCGTGGTAATAACGGTGACGCCGGTGGGGAACTGGCCCAGTGCACGGCGGAAATCTTTAGCATCGAAACCTGAAGCAGACATAGATATTACTCATTATTGTAGTTAGTTGGGCGGTCTGATGTGGCTGGCTGATACCCGTTCAGGTCAGCATGGCTGTGTAAAGCACCAGAATACGCATTACCTGAGAAAATTATAGGCCCGTTGTGAAATCTATGAATATAATTTTCATGGCTTCACTGGTACTTTTCATGTGGGTGCGTTTTGCCGAAGCTGCAAAAAGTACCAGATTTTAAAACGGTATCCATCTGTATTTACAGGTTTTTACGTTTGTCACGGTATTCGCTGGCAGTAACGCCTGTATTTCTGCGAAAGAAACGGGCGAAATACGCCGGGTCTTTGAATCCCAGGTGATAGCCGATTTCCGTCACCGGTGCAGTTGAATAGGTCAGCAGGCGGCGGGCTTCCTGCACCAGCCGGTCCATAATCAGCCGTTTTGAAGGCTGACCCGCAAGGCGGCGACAGATGTTATTCAACCGGGCTTCGGTAACGCCTATCTGATCCGCGTAGTGGTCCAGCGTCAGGTGTTCCCGGAAATGGTTTTCGATCAGTTCATTGAAACGGTGAAACACCCGCACATCTTCCTTTTGGGTATTCTGTTGCGGCTGGCCCTGATCCGCCAGGCGGGATATATCTATCAGTACCAGCTGCAGCAGGGCCTGCTGGGCCCGGGCGTGTTGCAGGCTGTCCGGGTTGTTCTCGGCAGACATCATTTCAAGCAGCTGCAGCATACGGCTGGCGGCCGCATCATTACCGGACGTTTGCAGTTCAACACATAAAGGCTGGCTCATTACCCCCTGGCTGTTTGGCTGGTCGATTCCCCGAGCATTTCCCAGATCAGTTGCTGACGAACGGTAATCACATGGCCGCTGGCCTGATCATCAGTAATAAAAGCGTGCGGAACAGTGGGCGGGGTGAGAAAGAACATTGGTGCCCGGGCGCTGTAACTGACTTCATCCAGATGGACCCGCACGGTACCGCTGAGCACCACGTGTAACTGGTAGAAACGGTCGTGATAATGCACCGGCATATTCCGGCCAAAGAAGTCCGCCAGATTTTCCAGACGTTCATAATGAATGTCCGCTTCTATGTAGCGCTGATCATATACCTGACCAATATGGATGTTGGGAATAGCATCCTTCTGGCGGGTTTTGAGGGCAGTGGTCCGGGTATTCATGGTTCGCTGTAAAGTCCTGTCAGACGTTTTTCTAACCTATATTTGTGCAAGCTGATGATTCAGGGTTTTGTAAGCAATTCTTGTTAACTTATTAAAATATAGGGTTTTTATGTTTTTAGATAGAGCTTGTAGTATCTGTTTTTATTAACATGTTAAGTTCTGTGTCTTATCAAAAGTACAACAAAGCCACTGAAAGATCCATTCTCCTGAGTGACTGTGCGTTGCAAACTGTCATCATCACGCAGCAACCGTTGCCCGGTGACTGCCTAAAACAAGAATCACAGGAAGGTAGCAATATCATGCACAGGCCAAACCCATTACTCGACAAGCTTCAGGAAATTCTGCCGCGGATTGCGGAGAATGCAGCACAGGCTGAAGAAGCCCGTACCGTGCCGGACGAGAACATCCGTCTGCTTAAGTCCATTAAGTTTCACCGGGCGCTGCAGCCTAAAGCCTATGGCGGTCTGGAAATTTCCCTGCCGGAACTGACCGACTGCATCGCGGCCATTGCCGGTGCCTGTGGCGGTACTGCCTGGGCAGGCAGCCTGCTGGCAACCCACAGCCATCAGATGGCGATGTTCTCCAAACAGGCTCAGGACGAGTTCTGGGAGATGATCCGGATGCGACTGCCAGCAGCAGTATCGCACCGTTCGGTAAGGTAAAGGAGACCGAAGGCGGGGTGCTGTTCAATGGCGATATGAAGTGGAGCTCCGGCTGTGATCATGCGGAGTGGGCCATTCTCGGCTTCCTGCGGGACGGCGAAAACGGCGAGAAAATATATAGTTTCGGTGTGGTGTCCCGGGATGACTACGAAATTGAGGACGACTGGTATGCCGCCGGCATGCGTTCCAGCGGTACCAAGACCCTGAAGATCAAACCGGATACCTTCATTCCTGAACACCGTATTGAAGCGGCCAAAGATATGATGACCGGCAAGTCCGCAGGTTTTGGCCTCTATCCGGACAGTAAGATCTTTTATGCGCCTTACCGGCCGTACTTTGCCTGTGGCTTTGCGGCCATCGGTCTGGGCATTGCCGAGCGAATGCTTGAGGTATACCGCAATATCACTAAAAACCGGGTGCGTGCCTATACCGGTGCCAAAGTAGGGCATGCCACTCCGGCGCTGATGCGTCTGGCAGAGTCCACCCATCAGGTGGCAGCAGCCCGGGCCTTCATGGAAAAACCTGGGATGAACATAAGGAAATGGGTGAGCTTAAGCAGTATCCGACGGATGAGCAGCTGGCCTTCTGGCGCACCAATCAGGCCTATGCGGTGAAGATGTGCATTGAAGCGGTAGATCGTGTCTTTGAAGTGGCCGGTGGCAGCTGCTGGTTCAGCGATAACGAAGCCCAGCGTCTGTTCCGGGATTCCCATATGACCGCTGCCCATGCCTACACCGACTATGACGTCTGTAAACAGATTCTGGGCCGTTCCCTGATGGGGCTGGAGCCGGACCCAACCATGGTCTGATTCATTCTAAATCTGTAAAGAAAACCCGCGGCTCGAAAGAGTCTGCGGGTTTTTGCGTCGGTAAATTTTCAGGAAATCTCTGATATGCAGGATTTTACTTACATTCTTTCACTCACCAGCCCGACATTCTTGCTGATTGGACTGGGCTTTCTGGTGGTCCGGCTGGGGTATCTCAGCCGGGATGCAATCCGTACCTTTGGCTGGTTTGTTATCAATATCGGTTTGCCGGCGGCGATGTTCAAAGCGCTCAGTTCCCGGTCGTTTCAGGATATTCTGCATTTTGATTATCTGCTGATTTTTGGCCTGGGTTCGCTGTTGTCATTTCTGACGCTGTTTGGCATCGCCCGTTTACGGTGTAAGTCACTCACTGAATGCGCCATGTTTGGCCTGGGCGGCAGCTTGTCGAACAGTCTGATGATCGGTTTTCCCATCATTATGCAGCTGTTTGGCGAAGCCGCGCTGGTGCCGTTTGCTCTGACGCTTATCGTTGAGAACTTCTTTATCCTGCCATTGGCGCTGGCACTGGCGGATACCGGCCAGCAAAGCAGTGATGGCTTCTTCCGCTCACTGGGCGCAGCACTGCCGCAGTTGCTTAAAAATCCGGTGGTAATGTCCATCGGGGTAGGGCTGGCCAGTGCGCTGACCGGGCTGCAGCCACCGGAATTCGTGGACAGGGCAATCGATATACTGGCAATGACAGTTGGTGGTCTGGCCCTGTTCACTATCGGTGGCATGCTGGTGGGGCTGCGGCCGGCGGGTATGGTGACGGATATTTCGGTCATTGTGCTCGGTAAACTGGTTCTTCACCCTTTATGCATTGTACTGATGATCCTTCTGATGCCACCCATGCCGGCACTGTTTCAGTCGGTGGCGCTGGTACTGGCCTGTATGCCTATGTTCAGCATCTATGCGGTGTTTGGTCTGAGATACAACATGGGGAGCTGTGTTCTGCGGTGTTGTTGCCGGCAACCTTGCTGGCATTTTTCAGCATTAATCTGATGATCTGGATCGTGGATGTGACAGCGACTTCATAGCTCGTCGTTCGCCTTTATGATGAATATTATAAAATTAGTTAACTTGTTAACTAGTTTTAATTAGAGTACCCTGCAGTAAATACAAAAACGCTTATCAGTGGGCAGCCAGAATATTATCGGTTGCCGGCTAAGATGATAAATAAATGAATACGGGTAAGTTATGAAATTAGAATTACAGGACAGCACACTGCTGAAAACCCAGGCCTTCATTAACGGTGAATGGGTGAACGGTGATGAGGGTAAGAGTTTCGCGGTATACAACCCGGCCAACGGTGAGAAAATTGCCGACGTTGCCAGTGTGGGTCAGGCGGAAACCCGCCGTGCGATTGAGGCAGCAGAAGCAGCAATGCAGAGCTGGAAAGCCCTGTCAGCGGCACAGCGTTCTGCTGTACTGGAAGCATGGCATGGCCTGATTCTGGAAAATCAGCAGGATCTGGCGGCGCTGATGACCCTTGAGCAGGGTAAGCCGCTGTTCGAATCGGTGGGTGAGGTTGCTTACGGCGCGTCTTACCTGAAGTGGTTTGCTGAAGAAGGCAAGCGGGTGTATGGCGATATTATTCCGACCCCGCAAACTAACCGCCGCGGTGTGGTGGTTAAACAGCCGGTAGGGGTGGTTGCTGCAATTACACCCTGGAACTTCCCGAATGCAATGATCGCCCGTAAGGTGGCCCCGGCCCTGGCGGTGGGTTGTGCCATTGTGCTGAAGCCGGCGGCGGAAACGCCACTGTCGGCACTGGCGCTGGCTGAGCTGGCGAAGCGTGCCGGTCTGCCGGATGGCCTGTTTGCTGTGCTGCCATCATCAGATGCAGCGGCGGTGGGCGGTGAAATGACTTCCAACCCGGTGGTGAAAAAGTGACCTTCACCGGTTCAACCCCGGTGGGCAAACTTCTGATGAAACAGTGTGCGGATACCGTTAAGCGTACCTCTATGGAACTGGGCGGTAATGCGCCGGTGATCATCTTTGACGACGCAGATCTGGATGCGGCCATCGAAGGGGCACTGGTGTCCAAGTACCGTAACTCGGGCCAGACCTGTATCTGTGCCAACCGCCTGCTGGTGCAGGAAGGTATTTACGACGCTTTCGTTGAGAAGTTTACCGCTGCCGTGAATGGCTTCCGTCTGGGGCAGGGATTTGATAAAGAAACCACCCATGGCCCGGTGATCACTGAAAAGCACTGAACGACATTCATGCCAAGGTAGAGAACGCCGTGGCGGAAGGGGCAACTGTGGTCACCGGCGGTAAGCCATCTGAGCTGGGAGGTAACTTCTATGAGCCTACAGTGCTGACGGATGTGAATACCGACATGCGGGTGTTCCGCGAAGAGATCTTTGGTCCGGTTGCACCGGTGTTTAAGTTCTCTACGGAAGAGGAAGCCATCGCGATGGCTAACGATACTGAGTTTGGTCTGGCGGCCTATGTGTATACCCAGAATATCGGCCGTGTGTGGCGGGTATCAGAAGGCATCGACTACGGCATGGTGGGGGTGAATGAAACCGCTATCAGTTCTGAAGTCATCCCGTTTGGCGGAGTGAAAGAATCCGGCCAGGGCCGTGAAGGTTCAAGTACGGTCTGGACGATTATCTGGAAACCAAATACATCTGTATGGGTGGTCTGTAAGCATCGCCTGATGCACAGCCTGGTGTCAGTGCCGGGCTGATCCGTTTTATCTCTTACTGAGCGTATCTGTATAACCCCTTTGTGGGGATGGCCAGTTTTATATAAATACTTAATATATTAATTAGTAGAAATTGATTAAGATGTTAAGTATATTCAGTTAAAGATAGTTAAGATGTTATCTATTTGTTGGGCAGATGAAGCACTCAGCACAGATAACCGGCCGGCAACTGTTGTGTGCCAGGCCTGAAAACAAACATATTTTAAAGGGCACATATATGTTAACTCCGGAACAGATCAGCGATGCCGCTGAACGCCTTTATAACGCAGAGAACGGCCGGCAGCAGATCCCGGCACTCACCCTGGATTACCCCGGGATGGATATGGACGATGCTTACAAAATTCAGAAAACCTGGGTAGACCGTAAGATCGAAGAGGGTGCCAGCGTTAAGGGTTACAAGATTGGCCTGACATCCCGTGCCATGCAGATGGCCGTGAACATTGATCAGCCGGACTACGGCGTGCTGCTGGATGACATGTTCTTTGCGGATGGTGCAGAAATTAAGGTCGATGACTTCCTTGATCCGCGCATCGAAGTTGAACTGGCATTTGTGCTTAAAGACTGTCTGGAAGGTGACAATATCACTATCTTTGATGTGCTTAATGCCACGGATTATGTGGTACCTGCGCTGGAGCTGATTGCTGCCCGTTGCCACCGTACTGATCCTGAAACCGGCTACACCCGCAAGGTACTGGATACCATTTCAGACAACGCTGCTAATGCCGGCATTATTCTCGGTGGTCGCCCGATCAAGCCTATGGAAATTGACCTGCGCTGGGCCGGTTCACTGTTGTACCTCAATGGTCAGATCGAAGAAACCGGCATCGCCGCCGGGGTGCTGGGTCATCCGGCGAACGGTATTTGCTGGGTGTGCAAGCGCTTTGCCCCTCACGGCGTCGCGCTGGAACCGGGTCAGGTGATTCTGTCCGGATCTTTCACCCGTCCGGTACCGGTAAAAGCCGGTGATACCGTGCATGCAGATTACGGCCCGCTGGGCGGTATCTCTGTGAAGTTTGTCTGAGGATCGGCTTATGTCTTCAGAGTTGCAAAGCAATTACAGCACTCAGTTGCCGGTCAATGCATTCAAGCAGGGTCTCAAAGGCGACCAGCCTTTGTGGGGGCTCTGGCTTGGGCTGCCGGATTCAAGCTGTGCTGAAATCCTGGCCGGTGCCGGTTTCGACTGGTTGCTGATCGACGGTGAACACGCGCCGTTCGAACTGGACAGCACCATGCGTCACCTGCAGGCAATGGCCCCGTATCCGGTATCGGCCATTGTGCGACCGGAAGAGGGCGCACTGCGTTACTGAAACGCCTGCTGGATATCGGCGCACAAACCCTGCTGATTCCCATGTGTGACACCGCTGAACAGGCCCGAGAACTGGTGCAGGCGGTGAAGTATCCGCCGCAGGGCATCCGTGGTCTGGGCAGTTCACTGGCCCGTGCCGCCAAATGGAATAACGTGCCGGGCTATCTGCAAAAAGCCAACGATGAGATCTGTCTGATCGTTCAGGCAGAAACCACCACCGCCATGGGAAACCTCGCTGAAATTGCCGCGGTTGATGGGGTGGATGCGGTGTTTATCGGGCCGTCTGATCTCTCTGCCTCTATGGGGTACGTGGGTAATCCGGACCACCCGGAAGTGGTTGCCACCATTGAGCAGGGCATCGCCACCATCAATGCCGCCGGTAAAGCCGCAGGTCTGTTGTGTATCAATCCGGCGAAAGCCAATGACTATGTCGCCAAAGGGGCCCGTTTTGTGGGCATTGGCGTAGATACCCTGTTGCTGGGCAATGCCGCCCGGCAGTTAGCGAAAAGTTTTAAAAACTGCACTGCAGGCAGTGCTGACGCTGGCCAGTCCAGCGGTTACTAATCAGGTACAGAAACGATGAATAGCAATCCGATTATTAAAGGCAAGCTGGTCTGTGTGGCATTAAATGACGCACAGCAGCTGGCCGCCATGCAGGCTGAATTCAACCAGCCGCCTTATAAAGCAGCACCGACTCAGCCGGTACTGTATTTCAAGCCTCATAACACCTGGAATACCGACGGTGCTGCTATCGAGTGGCCAGCCGGTGAGACTGACATGGTCGTGGGTGCCAGCCTGGCGGTGGTGATCGGTCAGGAATGCTGTCGGGTCAGCACAGAAGATGCCCTGAACTACGTTGGCGGCTACACCCTGTTACATGATTTCTCTCTGCCGGAAAAAGCTATTACCGCCCGGACATCAAGGGCAAATGCCTGGACGGGAGTGCGCCGGTCGGTGCAGCGGTAGTGGCTGCGGATCAGGTGGCTGACCCTGCTGCGCTGACCGTTGTTACTCAGGTGAATGGCGAGACTGTCAGTGAATTGCCAATGACCCAGCTGGAACGCAGCGTGCCGGAACTAATCAGCATCATTTCCTGCATCATGACCCTGCAGGCCGGTGATGTATTGGCGGTGGGCTTCCGCGGTGAGCGTACGCCTGTACAGCGCGGCGACCGCGTCACCTCGGCAATCGCCGGTGTGGCAGAACTGAATAACCAATTGGCTGATTAAGGGGCAGACGATGAAACACGCACGCGTATTACATAACGGTGTTGAGCTGGATATCACCGTAGATGATGCTGACCGTCTGTTACTGGCGGATGGCACCGAACTGAATGAAACCGAAGTGACCTGGCTGTGCCCGGTTAAGCAGCCGGGAACGATTTTCGCGCTGGGACTTAACTATGCGGATCACGCTTCTGAACTGGCCTTCGAGCCGCCAACCGAGCCGCTGGTGTTCTTAAAGGTGCCAATACCCTGACCGGTCATAAGCAGCCGTCTTACCGCCCGGATGATATCGAATTTCAGCACTATGAATGTGAGCTGGTGGCAGTGATTGGCAAAGAAGGGAAGAACATCGCCCGTGAAGATGCCATGGACTACATCGCCGGTTACACCGTCTGTAATGACTTCGCCATCCGCGATTATCTGGAAAACTACTACCGGCCGAACCTGCGGGTGAAAAGCCGCGATTCCCTGTGCCCGATCGGCCCGTGGCTGATCGATAAAGACGATGTGGGCGATATCAGCAACCTGAAACTGACCACCCGTGTTAACGGTGAGCTGACGCAGGAAGGCACCACCGCAGACATGATTTTCGATGTGCCGTTCCTGGTGGAATACCTGAGCAAGATCATGACTCTGCAACCGGGCGACATGATTGCCACCGGTACCCCTAAGGGCCTGAAGGATATGCAGCCCGGTGATGTGGTGGTGTGTGAGATCGAAAAGGTTGGCGCACTTGAAACCCATATCGTGTCGGAACAGCAGTTCTATGGCGACAAGTATTAATTAAGACCCGGAGACATAACGATGAGCGAAGCATTACAGCAAAACATTGCCAAAGCCGAAGGCTACCTGGCACGTTTTAAAGACAACACTCTGGGTCACTACATCAACGGTGAATGGACCCAGGGGCAGAAGGCCAGACCTTCGAAAACACGACGCCGACCGATAACACTTCACTGGGGTATGTGGTGAAAGGCACTGAGGCGGATGTCAACGCGGCCTGTGAAGCAGCCCGTAAAGCCTCCGCTGAATGGGCTGAAATGCCTGGCGCTGCCCGTAAGAAAATTCTCCATAAACTGGCGGATGAAATTGAAAAACGTGCGGAAGAGATTGCCCTGGTTGAGTCCATGGACTGTGGTCAGGCGTTGCGCTTTATGCGTCAGGCGGCGGTGCGCGGTGCGGCTAACTTCCGGTTCTTTGCAGACAAGGCCCCGGAAGCCCGTAACGGTTTATCCCTGCATCAGGATCAGCACACTAACTTTACGGTGCGTAACCCCATCGGCCCGGTGGCGGTGATTACCCCGTGGAACACACCGTTCATGCTGTCTACCTGGAAGATCGCCCCGGCGCTGGCGGCGGGCTGCACCGTGGTACACAAGCCTGCAGAACTGAGCCCGCTGACCGGTGCGATTCTGGCGGAATGCGCGGAAGCGGCAGGCTTGCCAAAAGGTGTCTGGAACATGGTGAACGGTTTCGGCACAGAAGTGGGTAAGGCGTTGACTGAGCACCCGGCCATTAAAGCCGTTGCGCTGGTGGGCGACTCCGCCACCGGTAAGCTGATTCAGGCACAGACCGCCTCAACCCTGAAGCGTCTGCATCTGGAGCTGGGCGGTAAAAACCCGGTAATCGTGTTTGATGATGCTGATTTCGACCGTGCACTGGATGCCGTGGTGTTCATGATTTACAGCCTGAACGGCCAGCGTTGCACCAGCTCCAGCCGTTTACTGGTGCAGAGTGGTATTAAAGACAAATTCATGGCGGCGCTGAAAGAACGGGTTGCCAATCTAAAGGTGGGTCATTCACTGGATCCGGAAACCGAAGTGGGTCCGCTGGTACACACCGGTCACTACGCCAAAGTCACCGGCTACTTTGAAACTGCTAAAGACGATGGCGCAACCGTGGCGGTGGGCGGCCATTCCCTGCGTGACGAACTCGGCCCGGGTAACTATGTCGCCCCGACCCTGTTTGTGGATGCCAATAACAGCATGCGCATTGCTCAGGAAGAGATCTTTGGCCCGGTATTAACCGCCATTGAATTCGATACCGAAGAGCAGGCAATTGAGCTGGCAAACGACACCATTTACGGCCTGGCCGGTTACATCTGGACGGCTAACACCGGTCGCGCCATGCGCATGGCTAACAAGGTTGATGCCGGCATGCTGTGGGTCAACTCGGAAAACAACCGTAACCTGCCATCGCCGTTTGGCGGTGTGAAGATGTCCGGTGTGGGCCGTGACGGTGGTGACTGGAGTTTCGATTTCTACATGGAAACCAAGAACGTCTGTATCGCTCACGACCTGCACAACGTGCCGGTACTGGGGCGTTAATGCAGCCTGTATGAACGGGGTTTGGCAGCCTGCCTAATCGTGGGATTGGCTGCCGGGTTTAACCTGTCATTATGAGGCTTAACAGGAGGCAAGCATGCCACATTTTATTATGGAGTATTCAGCCAATCTGGACGACGATCTGGACATTCCGGCGTTATTTGAACAGCTGAATGACACGGCGATCGCCACTGGGGTATTTCCCATTGGTGGCATCCGTACCCGGGCTATCCGCTGCGAATATTACCGTATCGGAGAGGGGATCCGGAGAACACCTTTGTGCACCTGACGGCCAAAGTGGGCTCGGGGCGTGAACCGGAAGTGCTGAAAGCTGCGGCAGATAAGGTGTTTGCTACCTTCACTGAATGCCTGCAGCCGGTGTTCGATAAGCGCTACATGAGCATCGGTTTTGAGATGACTGAGCTGCATCCGGTGCTGAATTACAAACAGAACAATATCCATCAGAAACTGGCCAGCCGCTGAGGCGCTGGCTGATCCTCTGAGGATGCTGTGATTGACCAACCGCCTGTGCTGAAACGCAGGTGGGAAGCAGGATTCTGAGTACCTGCCGGGAGCAGAAAAAGACCCATAAGAAGAGCCTTTAGCAGATTGGGCCTTGGTCGTATTTCTTCTCACTGTCAGGCACATAGAATTGAATAATTAACATATTAACTTTATAAGTGTGCGAAAGCTGAAATACATCTTTGAGGACAGAATAATGAGTATAAAAACTTCTCACAGCAGGATTACTGAGCGCACTGGCCAGCGTTGCCAGCGCAGAAACAACTTTACGGGTGGCGAGCTGGTTACCGCCGACCCATACCCAGAATACCGTTGTCTGGCCGACCTGGGCCAAGTGGGTGGAAGATGCCACCGAAGGCCGGGTAAAGGTTGTGGTTGAATACGGCATGGGCCACCCGAAAACCATGTTTGAGCTGGTAGAAGATGGCGTGGTGGATGCCTCTTTCAGCTATCACGGCTATGTACCGGGCCGTTTCAAATTAACCCAGATGGTTGAACAACCATTGCTGGGCACCAATGCCGAAGCCGCCTCCGTGGCGCACTGGCGGATTCATCAGAAGTATCTGGCCGAGGCGAATGAGCATGATGGTCTGGAAGTGATCGGTCTGTTTACCCACGGCCCGGGTCAGATTCAGCTGGTGGAACCGATTGAATCCCTGACGGAACTGAAAGGTAAGAAGATCCGTCTGGGTGGCGGTGTGCAGGGGGAAATCGGCCATCGCATGGGTGTGACCGCTGTTGGTGCACCGGCACCAAAAGTGTATGAAATGATGCAGCAGGGCGTAATTGACGGCGTATTTATCCCGCTCATTGACCAGAAAGGCCTGCGTCTGAAAGAAGTGGCCCGCAATGTTGTCGCACTGCCAGGTGGCATGTACATGGGTAGCTTCTCTATCTTCATGAATCCGGACTTCCTGGATGATCTTGATCCGCAGGACCGTCAGGCGATTCTGGATGTGTCCGGTGAAAAACTGTCAGCAATGGCCGGTCGTGCCTGGGATGCCGGTGACAAAGATGGTCTGGCCGCTGCTCAGGAAGCCGGTGTTAACGTCATCATGGTGAAGCCGGATGATGCATTCGCACAGGAATTCGTCACTCTGACCAAAGGCATGGACGATGCCTTCATCGAATCGGTTGCAGACCGCGGTGTGGATACCCGCAGTGCGCTGCAGGAGCTGCGTGAAGTAGCCCGTACCTATAAGTAATACGTGTAACCGACAGATGTGAGGTAACTCCTATGGCATTAACTGCCTGGGTGAACGCGCATTACGAAGAGCAGGGGCCGGTTATCTGGCTGGCCTTTGCGCTTGAGCTGATTGCAGCCGTTACCCTGTTTTTCTGATGGCGCTGACCTGCGCCGATGTGATTGGCCGTTATTTCTTTGCGGATGCAGTAGACGGCACCACTGAACTGACTGAAATGGCCATTGCTGTGCTGGTATTTGCTGAAATGCCGGTGGTCACCTGGCGTGGCGGCCACGTGGTGGTGGACATTCTCGACCGCTGGCTGGGCAGCCGGATGATTCAGATACTGGGTCTGGTATCAGTCTTACTGATCAGCGGCTCGCTGTATTTTCTGGCGGTACGGATCTGGGAGCTGGCGGCCCGTTCAATACGTCGTGGTGAAGTCACTGAGTACTTGCAGGTGCCGGTGGGCTATGTGGTGGAATACATTGCCATCATGAGCTGGATAACCGCTGCAGCAATGCTTACCTACGGTGCCTACCGGCTGATTACTCAGCCCCGTGATTAAGATAGGCATTAAGGCAGACAGTTCAGAATTAGCGCCACTGGCGCATGGGGTATTCACTCATGATGATTGCATTAACCGGCTTTTTATCCTGCTGGCGATGATCGTTATCGTCCGGGTACCCATTGCATTTGCGATGGGGCTGGTGGGTTTTTCGGCTTTGCATTTCTGCAGGGCCTGACGTTCGACAATATGCTGGATTTCCGCTGGACCGGCGCGTTATCCATGGCTTCTAAGCGGGTAATTGATACGGCACAGGAATACAGCCTGTCCGTGATTCCGCTGTTTATTCTGATGGGCAACCTGGTGACGAAATCAGGTCTGTCTCAGGAACTGTACCGGGCATCTTAGGCCTTTCTGGGCCACCGTAAGGGCGGCCTTTCAATGGCGACGGTGGTTGCCTGTGGGGATTCTCGGCGATCTGTGGCTCCAGTCTGGCGACCTCGGCGACCATGGCTAAGGTTGCCATGCCGCCAATGCGTCAGTATGGCTATGCGGATTCACTGGCCACCGCTTCGATTGCTGCCGGTGGCACCTTGGGCATTCTGATTCCTCCCAGTGTAATTCTGGTGATTTATGGCCTGCTGACAGAAACGAGTATCCGCGAGCTGTTTGCCGCTGGCTTTATACCCGGCATGTTGGGCATTCTGTTGTATTTGGGTGCGGTGCGGTACGTAGTCTGGCGTGATCCGGAGGCGGGCCCCTGTGGCGAGAAATTCAGCTGGCCTGAACGGCTGGAAGCATTGAATGGCGTCTGGGGTGTGCTGATTCTGTTCAGCGTGGTGATGGGCGGTATTTATCTGGGCATCTTCACCCCAACAGAAGCGGCAGGCATCGGTGCCGGTGGTGCATTTCTGATTGCTTTAATGCGCCGCAGCCTTAACTGGGGCAGCCTGTTTGAGATTCTTACGGATACAGCGCGTACCTCAGCCATGTTGTTTGCGGTATTAATCGGCGCGCTGATTTTCTCCAACTTCATTAACCGTGCGGGATTGCCCGCAGACTTGCTGGCCATGGTGAACAGTCTGGAGCTGTCTCCGATGCTGGTGATCGTGTTTATTCTGCTGATCTACATTGTGCTGGGTATGGTGTTCGAAAGTCTCTCGATGCTGTTGCTGACGGTGCCGATCTTCTTCCCGCTGGTGCAAAGCATGGGCTTTGATCTGGTGTGGTTCGGCATCGTAGTGGTGGTGGTTACTGAAATCAGCCTGATAACGCCACCGGTAGGGATGAACGTGTTTGTGCTCAGTGCGGTATTAAGGGACGTGAAGGCCGGTACCATTTTCAAAGGGGTTACCCCGTTCTGGTGTGCCGACATTATCCGTCTGGTGCTCATTACTGCCGTTTCATCCGTTGCACTGTTCCTGCCGGAACTGCTGTACCGCTAGCAGCACAAAAGGAGTGATACATGATTAACCGAATGAAAAAGGTGCTGTATGCATCGGATATGGAAGAAGGCTCCCGGCCGGCACTGCGGGCAGCAGTGGCGGTGACCGGCGGCCATCCGGCGGAAATTACCTATCTGCACGTGCTGGCGTCCACCCATAAAGACAACATGGTACTGCAGACGTTGCTGAAAGATGACGACATGCGGGACATGTACCAGCAGAGCCTGACGGACCTGAAGCACAAGCTGGAACAGCGGATTGCGGGTTTTCTGGCGGATGAGTCTGCCGACAGCCCGTTGCCTGATGCACTGGAAGTGAACTCAGTCATCACTGAAGGCACACCGTGGAAAGCTATCGTTAAGCAGGCGGCTGCCATGGAGGCAGATGTGATTGTGATGGGAACCCGTACTCATTCCACCCTGGGCAGGGTGATCCTGGGTTCAACCGCTACCAAGGTGATGCAGAATGCCGGGCGACCGGTATTAATTGTGCCGCTGGATTAGTCGTTGTAAGCCATTTTGTTCCGGCCTTTTCAGGCTGTGCTATGTTTAATACTGTTCATTTGGAGCACATAAATTGCCCGGTGAGCGGTATTTAACATAGTGGCGCAAGATGGAATCGATGGTTATGGATGACTTCAGAGCAACAGCTAAACTCCCCGTCTTAGAAATTTTTCACCGTGCGTTTGCATTGCCAGTCACGCATTTCAAAATGCTGTTACTGTACGGTATGCCGGCTATTCTGTGCATTGTGGTTGCTCAGTTTGCTATTGCCACTCTCCATGAACTGAGTAGCTCCAGTTCACTCTTCATATATATTTTCATAGGTTTGTTGATACTAAACCTTAGCATTCCTCTGGTCGTGGTCAGTTATCACCGGATTTTTCTGCTTGATGAAGAAGTCGCTTCTAAAGCAAGAGTATTCCGCTGGACCATGACCGAGATGCGATTTGTCATCTGGTGGGTGTTAATTGGAATTGCTGCAATGGTGGTTACTTCACCTTTATGATGTTGATACTTCCGGTTATGACCGGTGTTTGGAATCCGCTATCCGGTAACTTGTATGTTCTCTGGTTACAGACATATCTTATCTATCTGCCTTTTATTTATCTGTTCGTCCGCTGTGTACTGATATTCCCGGCAATTGCTATAGATGCGGAGGAGCGGGGGCCAGTAATGGCCTGGAGGTTGAGCAAAGGGAATGGCTGGCGTTTAGTTTTCCTGATTGCTTTGTTACCGATGCTGACTGATCTTCTTGGCATAGCGCTGCTGGATTACGCCGGAGCAGTGGCAGAAGCGTTACAGATAGTTGTCTGGGCTGTGTGTGGGGTAATAGAAGTAGGCCTGATATCTCTCAGTTATGCCTGGCTTCGGGATAACAATTCAACAGCTGAAGATGAGGTGCTGCATGATATTGCTGACTCGGTTTAAGAACCTGACACAGAAGAAAACTGTTTTGCAGCTGATCAAATATATAACCGTTAGATAACTATGCCGCTTTATTGGTCTTCTCTGGCATGAAGACAGGTCACGTAAGGAAGCTGTTTGTGACCGGGTAACGGCAAAGGACAATTGTGACTCATGGACAATATCAGGAAATCTAAAAACTGCCGGTTCTGGCAATCTTCTGTGAAGCACTTCTTCTGCCTCAAAAACATTTTAATTTGTTGATTCGTTATGGTCTGCCGGTCCTGATTTTAGGGATCCTGTCGGCAACAGTGTCGTCATTCAGTTCTTACGGTGGAAGCGATATAGGATTCTTTGAGGGCATCTTCAGCCTGGGGTTCGCTCTGAGTCTGGTGATGGGGGTGTGAGTTGTCACCGGGTCTTTTATTGGATCGCGATGTTGTGCTTAAAACCCCAGTGTTACGTTGGACCATGCGGGAAACACGCTATTTAATTGGCTGGATTACGATTGGTGTGATCGCGTTAGCCATAGGGCTGTCGGTAATGCCACTTGTTGTACCAATGCTGGATAACCTTTCAAATTCCGCTGGCAATGATGGAGTTCAGTACTGGTTAGTTTCCAATGTTCTGTATCTGCCCCTGATGTATATTGTTTCCCGCTGGATGCTGATACTTCCAGCCATTGCCGTTGACTCCTCAAGACAGAGAATGGGGCTGCATGGGCGCTAAGCAAAAATAACGGCTGGCGTCTGACAGTATTGATTTGTTTACCGGCTTTTTGTCTGGTCAGTTGTTCACCCTGCTTGAGTCGTTTGAAACTTTTACGCTGTATATTCTGCAATATTTCTTATGGTTATTTCTGGGGGTGATTGAACTGGGAATTCTGTCACTCAGCTATGCCTGGCTCCGGGATAAAAGTTCACTTGAAGCACAAAAACACGGTTGATGCTCAAAAGCCGGTTTAATGATTCCGGCTAAGCAGAAAGGCTCCCGCAACAAACATCACCAGCGTGGCTGCCAGCCATACTGTTCCCAGTTCTAAAATCAGTGACGCAATCTGGGTGACCAGCGCGCCGGTGATCAGTTGTATAAAGCCCAGTAAACCGGAAGCTGCTCCCGGGGCGATGTCGCTGCTGGCAATGGCGGCGGACTGGTTATTGGGCTGACTGAGCCCGCGGCCATAGGTATAGAGCGCCATCGGCAGGAAGAGTAGAAGATAGCTGAGTGTGGCGGCTGAAAGACCTGCGATCATTAATCCTGCTAACAGGCTGAGCGCCGCACAGCCTGAAACAGCATTCCCCAGAAATATCATCCGTGCAATGCCAAGGTTTGCCGAGAGTCTTGCGGCGGTAAAGCTACCTGCCATAAAGCCCAGCGCGACGATTAAAAACCAGTTACCGAAGTCCGCTGAAGTACCCTGCATCTGGTTGGCAACTATGTAGGGGTAGTCCCGATGAACAGGTAAAAACCGCAGGCAATCAGGGTGGCTGAGGCACTGTAACGGAGGTAGCTGCGGTTACAGATCAGTTGCTTATAGCGCTGTAAAACAGTGCTGATTCGAATGCTGGTGGTCAGGTTGATGGCGGTTTCAGGAATGATGAGTAATACGATAAGCCAGGAGACACTGCTCAGCAACAGTGAGAAGTGAAACAGCACCTGCCAGCCAAACAGTAGGTTAAGCTGGCCGCCCAGTGTCGGGGCAACGGCCTGTGCCAGTGCAATAGACAGGGTGATGTAGCCAATCTTGCCGGCTGCCTGGGAGCGGCTGTAACAATCCAGCATGATGGTGCGAGCGAGCACCATGCCGGTACAGCCCCGGCGGCCTGTAACACCCGGGCGAGCAGTAACGACTGCAGGTCATCAGCAAATGCCCCCAGCAAACAGCCAACGAAGTGCAGGGCGATGCCGGCTAGCAATACAGGTTTTCGGCCAAAGCGGTCTGCCAGCGGGCCACAGATTAACTGGCCGAATGCCAGAGTCAGCAGATACAGGGTCAGGCTGAGCTGCACTTCATCGGTACTGACATTCAGGTCGGCAGCAATGTCCGGCAGGGCGGGCATCAAAATGTTCAGCGCCACCGGGCTGACCATCGACATGACTGTAAACCAGGCGATACCGGGGAGTTGTCCGGTTGCCGGGTTTTGTTGTGTCGCCGTGGTCATATCATTGGCTCTGTAATTCAGGAAGGGCAGCGATGCCGGCAGCGGCACAGGCCTGATCCTGGGCTTCACTGGCGCCGGATACGCCAACAGCACCAACCAACTGACCGTTGTACGTTACAGGCAGGCCGCCGCCGAACAACACCATGTCTGGCTGTTGGGTAAGGCCGGATAGCAGGTGGGGTTTATCCGCCAGCCGCTGTTGCCACAGGTGGGTACCGAAGCCAAAACTGACGGCGGTGTATGCCTTTACGTGCGATGTCTGTGGATGGCAGCGGGGCGTGATTAATCCGTTGCATGGCCAGCGGGTTGCCGTGTCGGTCCAGTACACACACGCAGATTTTCAGATTATGTTCGCTGGCATACCGGCAGGTGGCCTGGCAGATCTGTGAGGCACTTTCCCAGCTAAGGGATGTTTCTTCGGTGAGCATGACTGTTTCCACGTATAAAAATGGCCGGGCAGTCAGGCTGGCCGGCCATTCAGTGTTGTATGTATTACAGGCTGAATACGACGTTCACCTGACCGGTACCGGAGCTTGGGAAGTATTCACCGATGACTTCGCCTTTACCCTGATATTCATCCCAACCCAGTGCGCCGAACAGCATGGCGGTGTCGTGCATGCCACCTTCACCGGAACACAGTTGGGCATAATCAGGCAGCATCTTCAGGAAAGTGCTGATGTCACCCTGTTGCCACAGATCCAGTACCCGCAGATCCACCTGACGGTTGAATTCTTTAGAGATGGTGAAGGTGCCGTTGTTGGCTTCGTAATCGTCATTGTCCCAGATCCGGTGAGACAGGGAACCGGAGGCCAGCAGCATGACGTTGCTGTCACTGGCTTCAATGGCTTCACGAATGGCTTCACCCAGAAGCTTGGAAGATTCCAGGCTGTGTACGGTACACCAGCCGGCAACTGAAACCACTTTAAGGTCTGATTCCGGGTTCATAGCGCATCGGCACTAAGGTGCCGTATTCCAGATCCAGTGTTTCTACCTGATGTGACAGGGTAAATACGCCTTTTTCGGTGGCTTTTTCGGCGATCAGGTCGCCAAGTGCCGGGTTACCCTTGTATTCGTATTCCAGGTTCTGAATGAAGTGCGGGAACTCGTGGCTGGTGAAGCTGCCTTTGAAGTGTTCCCTGAATTTACGTGATAGCCGGCATTTACCAGCCAGTGAGTGTCTATGACCACAACGGTGTCAGCACCGGCTTCGCGGGCGCGGCGGGCAATTTCTTTGTGGCCGTCAATGGCTTGCTGGCGGCAGCCTTCCAGTTTACCCGGACGTTCAGAAAGCAGCATGGTTGGAACATGGGTGATTTTTGCCGCGAGTACAATTTTTCCCATTGGAGACCTCTCAATCGTGTTTATTCTTTTAAAAGTAGTGTCAAAGGGTGACAAGTTAAAATCAGTATATAGTTATTAAGTTAATATGTTAACTAATTTTATATAGTCAACGATCTGAAAATTGATCTGCATTAGTAATTCAGGGAAAAGTACAAGAGATAAGGCTGAAAGTACCAAAGGCGCGGGTACCGGTGATTGGTAAGGCTACCATCCGGTTGTGAAACAGCCGGATGGTTGGGCGGAGGTGAGCCTGAACGGGATGTCGTAGCTGATTCAGGGCTCCAACTCAGAAAGCTCTTTAAGCATGCTCATCAGTTCTTCCAGTTTTTCTTCGCTGTAGCGGTTAATGAATGCAGCATAAGCGGCTTCCACTTCAGGGCTCAGGCGTTCGAACAGGTCATAGGCTTTGTCAGTCAGGCTGATCAGCGCCCGGCGCTGGTCTTCATGGCATTTACGGCGCTGGATATAACCCTGCTGGGCCAGGCGTTTCAGAATACCGGTCAGGCTGGGGCTGAGAATGCAGCAACGTTTGGCCAGTTCCTTGGACTCCAGCTCCTTATAGTTATACAGCGCCCGCAGGATTCGCCATTGCTGTTCCGTTAAAGAGTTGTCATGTAACAGCGGGCGGAAAAACAGCATGGTGGCTTCCCGTGCCCGGAGAAGTTGAAGGGGTAATGAGTCTTCAAACTTGCGCATATGTCATCGCTTAAAAGTAATTAATGTATTAACAAAGATGGTATCGGGGCCACTCTTCAAAGTAAACGGCACCGGGCGGTGGGAGCCGGTATAAATGGTCGTAATGGTGAATAAATCCGCATTTTTATATGTATGGCGCATGATGGAAATAATCATTATGCATTAGATGAATGTTCAGTCAGTGGATACAGTGAATACTGAACTACTTAATATATTTACTGATGAGGTGCTTATGCCTGTATCCCGCCGTTGTTTTACCGGCCTGGCCGGCCTTTGGGCTGCGTTATCTGCTTTGCCTGCCTGGGGTGCTAAACAAACAGGTACTGACGCGGGAGCTGATAGCGGTTCCGCTTCAGAAGTGACAGGGCGAAGGGCACCGGCACTGTTCATTGGTCACGGTGATCCGATGAATATCCTGCAGGATAACCGCTTCACCCGGGACTGGGATGCGCTGGCTGAACGCTTTGGAGCGGCTGCGACAAAGCCCCGTGCCATTCTGATGGTATCTGCCCACTGGGAAACCCGCGGTGTTGCGGTTTCAGTGGCAGAAAAGCCCGCCATGATTTACGACTTTTACGGTTTCCCGGATGAAATGTATCAGCAGAATTATCCGGCTCCCGGTGCCCCGGAAATCGCCGGTAGCCTGACAAAAGCACAATTCTCTCAACGGATCATTGCTGATGCTGGTCAGGGGCTGGATCATGGTGCCTGGTGTGTGCTGATGCGCCTGTTCCCTAAGGCGGATGTGCCGGTGTTTCAGTTTAGCCTGTCCCGTAGTATGAATGCAGCAGAGCACTTTGCGCTGGGGCAGGAGCTTCGCCAGTTGCGGGAGCAGGGGTGATGATCATCGGTTCGGGCAACATCACCCATAACATGCGTAGCTGGCAGCAGGATTACCGCATGGGCCGCACCCATCTGGTACATGACTGGGCAAAGTATTTTGATGCGAAAGTGACAGACCGGATCAATAACCGTGAGTACGCAGCTCTGGCGGATTATCTTCAGTATGGCCGGGCAGCGCAGATGTCGGTACCCACGCCTGAGCACTATCTGCCGTTATTGTACGTGGCAGCCAGTGCTTATGCATCGGAGAAGGCGGAGTATTACGCAGAAGGATTTGAGGCGGGGTCGTTTTCGATGCGTTCGGTGCTGTTTAATGGCTGAAGCTTTGGGCTAACAGAGGTTTCCGTTAGCCTTTACACAGCTCTTTATTTGCAGAGCCCTTTATTTACAGACTCTTTATTTGCAGAGCTTTGCCTTCTCTTTCGAATCCGGCAGCTTGTCACACAGCAGGGCAGTTTGATTGACCTGCGTGGCAATGTTGCGAATTTCTTTATAGTTACGCTTCAGGCCGCGGTCGATGTTGGCAAGTACGGCTTCCTGCTGTGCCTGTGGCAGGTAGCGCCAGCTGAGTAGCCCAGCTTCAGCAATGCTGATGTTCACGGCATTTTCCCACGGGCCATAGAGTACAGAGTTATCGATTGCCTGAAAAAGCTCTTCATCCATCTGGCTGAGTTTGGCTTTGCTCAGTGCCAGCCCGGCCCAGCTGTAAGGCCAGTGGGGGCGCAGCGTGCTTGCCTGCCGGTAAAGATCGAGACTCTGGCTCATTAACTGGCCGTAATCCCGCCAGCGGTTTTCATTCTGAGCATGCAATGCCTGATAGTAGCTCAGGCTGGCTTTAATATCGTAGTAATCACCGTGATCAGGCCGCCAGCTTATAGAACGGTCGATAGATGCCTGAGCCCGTTCAAGCTTTCGGCCGGGACCAGTTTCGTCGGGTCCTGCTGGTTGATCAGTGCGTTACGGGCAGGGTAGCTGTTAATGTCTGCCATCATCCAGCGAATACTGTAATACGCCATCACCGTGAGCAGCACAATTCCGATAAGTGCCAGCGTTTTACCCAGGGGCCAGGCTTTTTCGGGATGAGCGGCGCGAAGAGTGCCGGGAGCGGTCAGCAGAGGATGTTTCAGAAAATGAGGCGTCTGTGGTCATGTTGTTCAGTGATCCGGGAGTGGCTGTATCAGAGTCGCTGCTAAGAATGGCTGTTAATGCAGGCCAATCAGTCTGGCAGGGTTGTCATACACCAGTTGACGGGCAGTGGCTTCACCAACAACCTCTGTAGCAGCATGCATCCCTTCAGAAAGCACTGGCGGGCGGCGGTTGGTATTGTGAGCATCGGTAGCAATGATGGTCGCCCAGCCATTTTGCAGAATCTCCAGCGCCCGTTCGTGGGCAACATCTCCAAACTTACCGGCAACAGACATGGAGGTTAACTGGAACAGGCAGCCACGGCTGACGAAGGGTTCTATCTTTTCCAGCTTATGCATGATGTCTTTGTTGCGCTCCGGGTGGGCGATCATCGGCAGAATGTCCCGGGCCAGCAGCCAGTCCACCAGTTTGTCGCAACCGGGGGATGTGGCTGTGAGGTAATTCCAGCAGCAGAACTTTGCGACCTTCCCATTCACCCAGAAATGGAATCTGGTTGGTGGGAATCATCGCCAGCATCTCTACTGAAATCCGCACTTCTGCAGCCATACCCAGTTCCAGCGGGATGTTACGTTCAACGATGGCGTTCTTCAGGGCTTCATAGGCAGGGGTGATGCTATGGATGTTATTGTCATAGCGGCCCGGATGGATGTGCGGGGTGGCAACGGCATGGGTAATACCGTCGGCAGCCGCCATGGCTGCCAGCTCTACCGCCTCTTCCAGGCTGGCCGGGCCATCGTCGATGCCCGGCAGTAAATGACAATGCAGATCAATCATTCGTTACCCTGTATTTAAGTACTGAACGGCGGCAGATCAGTTACCGCCGGTGTAGCCGTAGCTGTCGTAGTAGCCGGAATAGTCGTAGCCGTACTTTTCAGCTTTCTTCACATCCAGCTGGTTAAGCACCACACCGATCACCGGTGCATTGGCTTCTTTCAGGCGCTTCAGGCCGTTTTTAGCCAGCTGCTGGTTGGTAGAGTCGGCCTTAACGGTGTAGATCATTGCGCCAACGATCTTACCGATCATCAGGGCATCACTTACCGCCTGCGTTGGGGCTGTATCAATTACGATGCGGTCGTAACGGCCTTCCAGCTGTTCAATGACCTTAGCGAACTTCTGGGAAGACAGCAGCTCCAGCGGGTTAGGCGGAATAATACCGGCGGTCAGTACATCAATGTTAGCGTCTTCGATGGTGTGAATGCATTCTTCAACATCCGCCGTGCCGGCAACCAGGTTAGAAAGCCCAGCCGCTTTTCCATCAATGCCCATCGCTTTGGCAATGGAAGGGCGGCGCATGTCAGCATCAATCAGCAGGACTTTTTCCATCTGGCCCAGTGAGTAAGCCAGGCTTAGAGATGTTGAGATTTTACCTTCACCTGGAATGGAAGAGGTCACACACAGTGTTTTGTGCGGATTATCCAGCGCAGATAGCACCACTCCGGTACGGATAGTACGAACCGCTTCTGCAAAGGCAGACTGCGGCTCCTGCAGATACTGAGTGTAGCTTGGGTGCGCATGTTTACGGCGCTTAGGCAGCAATGGCAGCAGACCCAGCAGGGTAGCGTGAAGTTTTTCTTCCACGTCTTTCGCCGACATGATGGTGTTGTTTAGTGCCTGAAGTAAGAAAGCAACCATGATGCCGAACATAATGCTTACTATGAATGCCAGTGCAACAATCAGTGCTTTCTTAGGTTTAGCCGGTTTACGGGGGCAATGGCCGGGTCTGAAATACGGGCATTGGCACTCTGTAAATCGCCGGTAGCATTGGTCTCGTTCAGGCGGCTGAAGAAGGTATCATAAAGCTGGCGGTTGGCTTCCACTTCCTGCTCCAGTTCCTTCAGGCCGTATTCTTTACGGTTGATCGACTGCAGTTCAGACTTGGTTTGGTTAACCGCAGATTTCAGAGAACCTTCGCTGGCAACCGCTGCACGGTATTCGCTTTCGATACCGTTGACGACTGCCAGAATTTGGCTGTTCAGGCTGCGGCGGGCGTTATCCAGTTCAGACTGTGCAGCCTGCATTTTAGGATGCTTAGCGCCGTAACGTTTAGCCAGTTCAGACTTTTTCAGCTCAACAACCAGAACCGAACCTTTCAGGCTCTGTACCAGAGGGTGCTGCAGTACAGCAGGGATACGTTCAAAGGCAGAAGGGTTGTTCTTGCTGATGGCACGAACCTGGCGGTACACACTTTCCAGTGCAAGTCGGTCACGGCGCGCATCAACTAACTTATCAGAAACCAGTTCCAGTTCGGTATTGGCAATATCAAGGCCGCCGTCCTGGCCAACAATGCCCTGGGAGTCGCGGTATTCCTGTAAGCGGCGTTCAGAAGCCTTAAGGGTTTCACGCAGGCCACTCAGTTGTACAGTTAACCATTCAGACGCTTTTGAGGTAAGAGCCAGGCGGGCTTCGAGGTCGTTATCAATGTATGCATCAGCAATAGCATTAGCAATTGTTGCAGACAAAAGACGGTCATGTGCTTCGAAGCTGATCTTAACTAACTGAGTTTTACGGACAGGAGAGACGTTCAGTTTCTTCAAAAACTCATCCGTCACTTCCTGAAAATGTTCAGCGGCCAGCTCTTCATCGGTTAGTTCGACCTGAACGATATTTAAATGATCTTCAAGTAATTGATTAATACCCAGACTTTCGCGCAGTTCTGCCACTTTACTGCTTATAAAACTCGGTTCCGGATTGAACTCCGGATTGTTTAGCAGGTTTAGCTCGGTAATAACCTTTTCGGCCAACTGGCGTGATTTAAGAATTTCGAACTGGGTGAGGTAGTACTCGTTGTTAGAAGAATCGACCCCGTAGACCTCTTCAATGGATACAACGTTTGCCTGCTGCGCTTCAATCAGAAGGGTAGTGGTAGCCCGATAAGTCGGTTTAATGCTGAATACCACCATAATGGTCAGCAGGGTCACTACCAGAGCGAAGCTTAAAATACTCCATTTGCGCTGCATAATGGTCCGCCAGTATTGGCGAAGGTCGATGGTTTCTTCTTCAATGACAGGTGCAGCAAATTGATTATTCATTGTATCCATACTTTTTATATCTGTTAAAGCGGCAAAACCGGATCACTTTTGGGTGATCCGGTTTCAGAAGGAGCTGATTCTGCAGTTAATCAGAAAAAGCTCTCTTCAATGGTAATAATGTCACCGGGCTGAATAGTCGCGTTTAGTTTTACCCGGTTTGGTTCACCGTTCTGGTCTTCACGGGCAACAAACAGTTTGGTTTTCGAAGCCCGCTCGGTAAAGCCGCCGGCAATAGCGACGGCTTTTGCAGAGTTAAGCCTGGCTGGTAAGGGTAGCCGCCGGGTTCTTCCACTTCACCGTTAATGAAAAACTCACGGTATTCCGCAACGGTAATGCTGACGGTTGGGTTAATCAGGTAGCCATCCGCCAAGCCTGCTTTTATGGTGTCTGTTAATTCACCAACGGTGTTACCCAGCGCATTCAGCTCACCCAGAAACGGGTAAGGGATAGTACCGGCATCACTGAGGCGGACTTCCATACTCAGTTCTTCTTCGCCATATACCTGAATGCTCAGCAGATCACCGCTGCCAATGCGGTAATTAGACAAGTCTGAAGCGTTGGCAGACTGAAGGGTAAACAGGAGTACACACAAACTGCTAAGCAGCGACAGCAAACTACGCATAGTAACTACCATTTCTATATTACAGAGACGCATCAACAGTAAAGAAGATAACGTTCTTGTCAAAGCTCACACCGCTGATGTTAGAGCTGGTGTCGTTATAGGTATAAGACAGACCCAGTGATAACCAGCGACGCATGTCATAGTTAAAACCGGCACTGTAGCTTTTAACTTTATCTTCACGGTTATTAGCGTCGCCTTCATAGGTTTCTGTGGCATGGCTAATACCCAGGTCTGTGCTGACAAAGTCATTCCATTCATGGTTCCAGTCTAAACGTACAATTTCGGCATTAATAAAGTTACCGGTACCGTTACTTTCTTTGTCTTCCTGACCGGTGGTAAGCGTGAACACTGAATAGGTCCTAGGCGCCCATTTTACAGCCGCTTCCCAGCTCACACCGTCATCATCTTTACGGGATGAATCGTCGAAGTCTTTATCGAAGTGACCAATCTTAACCGTACCAGTCGTCTTCGCGGTGGACTCCCAGGTCGCACCCACAAAATAACGCCAGGTGTTGCTGTCCAGAGTGGTAGTGGACAGATCGTAATCGACATCTTTGTTACGGGCTTCAAACAGTAATGAAGTTTTCGGTGCTACACGGTAGTAGAAGATAGCGCCGGCAGTACGTTCCTGGTTGTCACGGCCTTCAGTAATGCTGCGGAAGTTCTGGTATTCACGATCCAGTAACTCACCGTAGAGCTCAATACGGCCTGTGGCTTCGTCACCGCCAAACTGATAGTTGAAAGAAACTGCTTTGGTATCGTATTCCAGTGGCTCAGTTACAGCATTGGCAATACCGCCGTTGGCACTCAGGCCGGTACCCCGTGCTTCATGGCCACGGTTATATTCAGCACGTAAGTCCAGTTTGTTGCGGGAGTTAAATTCCAGATGTGCATCCAGTGCGAAGTTGTGATCCAGGTAGTTATCTTCGGTGCTGTCGGCAAATACACCCTTGCTCAGGGTATAGCTCATGCGGTAAGCATTAAGGCCCTGCTCGGCAACCAGCTGAACGCTTGGCGACAGAACAGTAACCATGCTTGAAATTTCATCAGTGTTTGCGCTGAGGATGTTATCGTCGTAGCCAATTTGCATATTAACTGTTGGTACCAGTTCCATTTCACCAACCTCAATGGAAGCCGGTTCAATAGCTGCAAAAGCAGGGTTACAGAGCGCAGAGATTGCGATGGTTAGAGGAAGAATTTTGCCTGGAAAGCTCATTGCAAATGTCCTTTTAGTTTTAATGATTGCCATACAGTCGGCTGACGATGGTATAAACCACTAAATGTCACGTCCTGTGTGCTCTGTAATCAGATTTGAGTTGGCGCATATTAGCACATCACATAATGTGAGCTACAGTCCTTGACACACAATTCTTAAAAAAACTTAAACGATTTTGTTAAGACGCTGTCGCAAAGAAAAATTTCAGTAAAAAGCCGTAAGTTATTCAAAAATATGTCAACTTGGGTAGTCGTTGTAGTTTACTTTTCAGGTTTTAAGTTACAGGTATGAAACATATGCTGATCTGGCAAAGGTTAGCCTGAAGGTAATTGGTTTGATAACATGCAGCACAATTGTGTCGTGGCATAGATGAGGTGGGTAGTGAATAAGTTTACCGGACTGGTTTGTTCAGTGTTGTTGGCAGGATTGCCAGTATTAGCGCACGCAATTGATTCCTTCAGCATGAAACAGTCCAGTGCTGTGAGTGCAGAGCCAAACAGTAACAGTGATGTCCTTGCGCAATTGCGTGCCGGCCAGGTAGTTTTGAAAATTCAGCAGTCTGAAGGCTGGGCGCAGGTATTCTTTATGAGCGACATTGACGAGCCCGTGAAGGGCTGGGTGCCTGCTACCATGTTGGCTGTGATTGGTGAAGCAACAGGTGAGTCTGCGCTCTATGTACCAAAAGTGCCCGACGACATCGGTGCAGAAGCCTATAACAGCAGAGTAACGGCAAACAGTTTGCGGGTGCGGGCTGGAGCAGGCACGAGTTTTGGTGTGATAGGTCGGCTGGTCAATGATCAGCAGGTGATACGCCTTAAGCAAAATGCGGACTGGTCGAATATCCGTTTTAAAGAGAATGGTGTCTGGCAGGAAGGCTGGGTGGCCAGCAAGTATCTGGCTGCGATGTAATTCAGTATCAAGTAATAAACGCCGCATTAGCGGCGTTTTTGTGGGTGTCTTTTACTCTGCGACTTAGCGTGAAGTCTTCTTCTTATAAAGCGCAATGTAGCCACAGCTTAAAAGCACAATAAAGGTTAACGCGTTAGCCGGAATTTGCAGGTTAAAGTCAACCGTGGAGTGGATGGCTAAAGCAATAATTGCCATTAAACAGCTAAAGGCAATGCCACGGAGCAAAGGGTCTTTGCGGGTACGCATTGCCTGCATGGCGGTAAAGGCACACAGCCCAACAGCGAACAGCAATAATACAGTAATGGGGATCCCGTATTCACTGGCAAACTGGAAGTAGTCATTATGGGCTTCTGCGTAAAAATATCACCTACATTAAAGTCACGGTGTTTTGGGAAGTCGGTATAGAAGGTGCCTGCGCCACTACCGGTCAAAATGTGCTCATTAATGGCATTTAAGGTATAGCTGTTAACTTCATCGCGGGTTTCTGTGTTGGCGGAGGTATTGCTTAGCCGCTCGGCGACCTTATCAACCCCAAAGAAAGTACCTACAACGAATATATCGATAATGATCAGGCTGGTGATCAGGATCATTACAGACTTAAGGCTGCTTTTAAGAAGAATAAGCGCCAGCACTCCGGTAATTGAAAGGCTGGCAAAGAAGGCGGTGTTACCCATTCGGGAATGGGTCATAACCAGGCCGGCTACCATAATAATCAGTATCAGCCGCAGGCTGGCTTTGCTGCTAAGCAGGGTTGTTAGCAGGCGTTTTGCTCGTGCCCGCCAGTTTTGCTCACTGTTGAAATTCAGTTTAGCGATCATCATGCCAACGCCGAGCGAGAGGGTAAGTACCAGATATCCGGCTAAGTGATTACGATTGATGAATGTGCCTGTGGCAACGCCTGTGTAGGTATCTTTTGGTACAAAGAACAGGTACTCAATACCCGTTAAAGTCATCAGGCTACCGTATACCGCCTGAAATAGGCCACTGCCAACCAGGGTGTAGCAAAGCAGCTTAATCCTTCGGGTGGAGGTGCATAGCAGGAGGCACAAGTTAAATGCCAGTAACAATGCGAACCCCAGCAGCATGTTGTTAAAGCTGTTTGATGATGAAAGGCTGAGTGACGGTAGCGAGCCCTGCGTTCCTGCCCATAGCGGTGTAAGTATTAATATTAGGCTAACAGGCCAGGCTTTTTACATGCCTGATTTATTTGTGTCTTTCGAACGCGAAGAGAGTAAGCCAACTGATGGCCGTTATGATAAGTAAAAATGAAACGAGGCTTAGTGACCACTCCCGGTTGCTACCAAGGGGAGTGGTACCCATACAAGGATAAAGAGGAAAAAGTAAAACAGAGGGCTGTTTGCTGTTTTGCGGCTTGTAGATGGTGCCATTCAAAAAATCCGGAAAGCTGATTGGATATATTGCAGCAACAAAAAAGCGCAATTAAGCGCTTTTTTATGTGTGATGCAAAATTAACTGGGCTAGCGGTTCCACCACCGCCGGAGCCGCTGCTGGAACCGTAAGAAGGCGTGTTGTTCAGGGTGTTACCTGTGTTTCCAGAAGGGATACCTGAACCGGTGTTGCCACCTTCGTTACCGGCCGCTGTGGCACCAAGTACATCAGTGGAATCAACATTAGCTGCGAAAGACGCTGCTGCTACTGTACCCAGAGGTACGTTCGCAGAGCTTGCCGCACGGCCGATAGCTGCCTGTACAGCTGGGTTTGAGCTGTTCAGGCCCAGCGCTGCAGTAATAACTGCCTGTTGTTGTGCTTCAGGAGTTGAAGACAGCAGGGTTTGCATCGCCGTCTGAATTGCTTCAGGAGTTGTAGCGCCGTCCAGCGCCTGTGCAACACTTGCAACGATGTCCTGAGAAATGCCTGTATCCAGTGCGGCTGCTTCAACGGCTTGCTGATCAACGGCTGCAATGGCTGTTGCGGCTGGTAGAGTTAGGGTAGCTGCGATCGCAACAGCTAACAGTGAACGGCGCATATTTTATCGCTCCATGAATTAAATTGTGTCGTGTACTGCCTGAATAAATCAACACGTATTGGTTTAGCGCAACTTTAGAGTAAGTTATGTTGGAATTCAAACGGTTTTGTCGCTTTTGTTTGAAATAATTACTGAAGTTTCAGGTCTGTGCTGTAGCGCAAGGGTTGAGTGTTGCAGGGCTGCGCAATGGCGTCGCAGATTACCAGTGCGAAAAAGGTTTGTATGAATTATTCAGCAAAAGTTCAGAAAAATAGAAGAAACTTTGTTTTGACTTTGTTAATATGCGCGCTCTTCGGGGAGAAAACGTTCTGCAAGCTAAGGCTTGTGCTGGCTGATATGTTCATATCAGGCATCTTTCCCCGCGACTAAAGGTTGATACGAGTGTTAAGTTTCAAACGGTTTGAAGCTTTCGTAGTCGCTAAAGAATTCGTATTGTAAGGAATCATTTGCCCAAGGGTCTCGACGGGCGAGCTGCATTGTTATGCAGCAATGATGCAAGGAAAACGCCATGACTGCGCACATTAATACCATACAGGTATCACGCTCGCACGCACGTAAAAACGTTTGCTGAGCAATCATCGTTCCCTGGCCCACTGGGTGCAGATTCTTGCTGACCTTTGTGTGATTGTGGCCAGCTTACTTTTTCTTACCTATCTGAAACATTCTGCAATTAGCAGCGAATACCGTGTACTGGCGACGGTGTCAGTACTGTTAATGTTTATTGTTTACCCTACTCAGGGTTTATATCGTCGTTCTGGTGGGCATCTGAACAACCTAATGCGATTAGGTGTGGCCTGGGGGCTGGTTTGTCTCTTACTGGCGCTGGCAGGTTTTGTCACAAAACCAGCGAAATGTTCTCCCGTGAAGTGCTGTTGCAATGGGCAGTGGTTGCTTATCTGCTACAGGGTATCAACCACATTGTTTTACGTACTTTGTACAAACACTACAAAGTAATGTTTGCCCGAGAGATTCCAACCCTTGTAGTTGGTACAGGAGATTTAGCAAAACACCTGGTCAATAACCTGAATTCAAATAACTGGTTGCCAGATCGTGTTTCTGGTTTTGTGTTTGTTAACGACAAGCCCCGTGATTCTGAAATTCAGGAAGCTTTTTCCTTACCCATTCTTGGTCATGTTGATGAGCTGCGGCAGATCATAAAGCAGCAGAATATCCGCCGTGTATACATCGCCTTACCGGTGAAGTCCTCAGAAACCATTGAAGCGCTTCACATCGACTTGCTGGATATGAATGTAGATGTGATATGGGTGCCGGATATTTTTGCGATGAGCTTATTAAACCATTCAGTACGGGAGGTGGCAGGTATGCCGCTTATATCGTTGAATGAAAGCCCAATGACATCCAGTAAAACATCCATTTTTATGAAAGGCGTGATGGACCGTTCAATTGCGCTTATCAGCCTTATTCTGCTTAGCCCTGTATTTATGGCGGTAGCGATTGCAGTGAAGCGATCTTCACCTGGCCCCGTATTCTTCAAACAGGAACGCCATGGTTGGGATGGCAAGGTAATTAAAGTCTGGAAGTTTCGAAGTATGAAGCTTCATGAAGATGCCGAAGTAAAACAAGCAACTAAGGGTGATAGCCGTATCACAAAAGTAGGTGCTTTTATCCGTCGTACCTCAATTGATGAGCTTCCTCAGCTTATAAACGTATTGCAGGGAACTATGTCGCTTGTAGGTCCTCGCCCCCATGCGGTTGCTCATAACGAATATTACTCTGGCAAGGTAGATGCCTATTTGGCACGCCACCGCATCAAGCCTGGCATTACAGGCCTTGCACAAATTAGTGGCTGCCGTGGTGAAACAGAAACGATCGATAAAATGCAGAAACGTGTGGAGTTTGATCTTAGTTATATCAATAACTGGTCTTTGATGGGCGATATAAAAATCCTAATCAAAACGCCATTAAGCTTGTTGAGTAAAGATATTTATTAATATGGAAGATGTTTTGAAAAAGGTTTGCTATGTAAGGCGATTATTTATGCATACATATTTGTCTACTTTTATGCTTAAATCTTTTGAGTTTAATTACTTTGGGAGTTATCAGGAGGTTTCATATTCGCTAGGGCCGTGGTTTTTGCAGCGGTATATATTATTAGTAGTTAATGTTTTTTTGTCTTTTGTATCTTTATTTCTACGGTTCTGATCGTAAAATTTATATTTGGATCAGTATTGCTATGTCGATTTGTTTGATTCAGATTTATTATGAAGAATATACAGGGTTGTATGTGATAGCTGGTGGTTTGGCTGCAGTATGTTTGATTAATGGAGCAAAGTATATAAGATTTAATCGATTAGAAAACTTTGTTTTAATCGTTTTTGGTTTCATATACGCTTCAATACTTGGTTTTTAGAATAAATGATCGCGTTACTGGTTCATATTTAGATCCAAATATATCGGGTTATTATTTGTTTCTTGTGTATCTTGTTGTACGAATGAAAGAAATTAAAACGGTATCTATCTATATATTGGTTGTAGGTTTGATCAGTTTAAGCAGAAATTTTATATTGGCTGTGATGCTATTTGAATTGTTGAGTGTTTTAAATCGATCACAAAAATAAGAAGAGTGTTTGAGTGTTTTTCAATAAGGCTTATAACACTTTTAAGTATTGGTGCTATTACTGGTTTATCCTACTTTTATGTAGGATTTGTTGATTTTAGAGAAGATATAGGAGGGTCGAAGGAGAGGCTTACTACTATCGCTGATTCTTCAAATTATCTTAGGTTTGCAGCTAACATAGATTTTATTGACCGGGTTGCTGAAGGTGATTTTATAATTGTTGGTAACGGATCTAATATCGATGATAGAACCTCCCATAGACCGCATAATGCATTTTTCAGAGCAGGGTATAGGTATGGTATTTTACTAAGTATTTTAGCTGTGTTTATATATTTTTATGTTGTAAAAAATACTACAGGGAAACTATACCAGTAATATGGTCACTGTTTGCTTACTACTCGTTTCTTAATGATTTTATAACTGGTAACGAAATTGTATTACTTGTGGTGATTTTAGTGATTATATTACAAAGGGATGCCGAGAGACATGAATGTTCTAATAAATATATCTAACCCAGAAGACTATAAGTTTTTGCTAGAATGAATGACTATTTTGATGAGAATGGTTGGAATGTCGAATACTTAGCAAATAATTTAGCTATTTGGTTTTACTTGAAAATTAATTTTAAGAAAGTATATGTATTAAAAAAAGTAAAAATACAAAATACACAAGACTTTAGTCAAAGTTTTTCTGCTCTTACAGGGCGGTTGACTGCTGATGAATGTGGTGTTGTGTATAATTCATATTATGATTTCTTATCTGAAAAATATAAGTCTAGAAAGTGGGATGTTATCGTTATACCCAGTGGTAGATTGATAGGGCAGTTAGCTATCAAGGATTTTTCTAAAAATATAAGATTAAAACAATATATGTAGGCTATGGGAATATTCCAAATAGGACATTCGTAGATCCTGCGGGAACAGATATGCAAAGCTATTTATATAAATATCCCGAGATACTAGATGAATATGATTTAGATTATAAGGAATATGAAAATTGGAAAAACACTTATTTGAAGAATAAGTTTGAGCAGCATGTTATTGGTCAGGCTCGCAAAATTAATGTTGGTTTTTACTTGAAGAAAGTCATTCAAGTCGTAGCTTGTTATTTAGAAAGGTGGTTTCAGCTAACATCAGAAAACTCTTATACGTATAAGAATATTTTTGATGTAAAGAAAGTGAGTCATAAATTTGATGAGTTAGATCCTTCTTGTGAATATTATTTTTTTCCGATGCAGGTAAGTACAGATGCTCAAATTATATTGAATTATGATAAGGATTCAGTTATTGAAGCATTAAAGGAAGCTATTAATATGGCTTCTAAAGATAAAGTAAAATTAATTGTAAAACCTCATCCAGCTGAGATTGATTATAAAACTTTATCTGAATTAAAAGAAATGCATGAGAATAAGTTATTCACGTTAGTAAATGATAATACTTTTGAATTAATTAAAGGTGCTAAAAGAGTTATTACGGTAAACTCAACTGTAGGACTAGAAAGTATGATTGTTGGTACGCCAGTAACCTTCTTGGGTAATTCTTTTTATTCGTCATTTGATCATGACAGGCTAGCTCGATATGTAATGAATTATTTGATAAAAATAGAATATTTTTCTAGTAATAAGATATCGAATAATGATGTGAATCATTTCTTTTCAAGAGCTAAGTAAGAATAGATGAACATGAAAAATAATATATCTGTTATTCATGTCGTTGAGGCGACAGCTACAGGAACGCTATCAATGGTCAGTTTGTTAGCAAATATCCAAGTACGCCAAGGATATAGTGTTTCTGTTATATATTCGTTAAGAAGTGAGTCTCCAAAAATATAGCTGATTATTTTGATTCTTCTGTCAGTCTGCATCAGATTCAAATGTCTAGTCCTTTTCTCAAATTATTAAGCTTCTTTAAAATAAGAAGGGGCTTGTTATATAAGAATGCCGATCATATTTTCTTACATTCTTCTTTTGCTGGTTTTATAGGAAGGGTGGCATCAATAGGTATAAACGGTAATTATTATTATATTCCTCATTGCATTTCATTTATGAGGAAAGATTTGTCAAAAAATAAAAGGAAGGTGTTTGTATTTCTAGAAAAACTGGCTAATTTGAAAAAATGCACCTACCTTGCTTGTTCAAATAGTGAAAGAGAAGAAATACAAAAGGAGATACCTAACGCCTCGGTATTATTACTCGAAAATGCTGTAGATGTGCCGTTTTGGGAGAGTACAAGGGATAGCGAGAGAGAAAATATTATAATAAATGTAGGTCAAATACGGATACAAAAACCCAGTTATGTTTGCAGAAATTTGTAAGCTAACTAAAAGCTAAATAAAGATGTACGGTTTTTGGGTGGGTGATGGTGATGAATATTATAAACAAGTTTTGGTGGATTCGGGAGTAGAAGTCTTAGGTTGGAAATCAAAAGATGAAGTAAAGGACTTACTCGAAAAATCAAAAATTTACTTGTCTACATCTTTATGGGAGGGCCTTCCTGTATCACCAATTGAAAGTATGATAGCCGGTGCCGTACCTGTTTTGTCTGATTGCTCTGGAAACAAAGATTTAATTTCTAATGGTATAAATGGATTTACATTTGAAGCTGCACAGAAAGCAGTGGATCATATTGTACGACTTATTGATAATGAGGAGTTGTTTAATAGTATATCCTTTGAAGCCGAAGGTACCAGTAAAAATCGGTATTCCATAGAGCGATATCAAAATCAAATTACAGATATTATGGGAGTATAGATATGGCTGATGGTTGTGCTGTTATTTTTGGTGGATCTGGTTTTATAGGTTCTCATTTTTCTCAATACCTTTTGGATAATCATATAGTTAGTAAGGTATTAGTATTTGATATAGAACCGTTAGATATTGAAAGAACAACATTAGAGTATAAATTGTTTGTTGAAAGCGAAAAATCGAATATCAATATTGCGATGTTCGAGCTGAAATTGATTTACATGCTGAGAATGTAGAGCTTGTAGCAAACTTTGCAGCTGTTCATCGTGAGCCTGGTCATCAAAACAATGAATACTATGAAACCAATCTTTAGGAGCAGAAAATGTCTGTTCTTGGGCTGAAAAACTGGATGTGAAAGCATTATATTTACAAGCAGTATAGCGCCGTATGGACCGTCCGAGGCTGTCAAAGATGAAGAGTCTGTGCCTGCTCCAGTCACTGCGTATGGTGCATCTAAATTAGCAGCGGAAAAATTCATCAAGCTTGGCTTTGTAAAGATATCACTAATAGAAAACTTGTGATTGTTAGACCTGGAGTGGTTTTTGGAGCCGGAGAAGGTGGTAACGTCTCTAGACTAATCAAAGCTACACTGAAAAATTCTTTTTATATGGGTAACAGAGATACCAGAAAAGCTGGCGTTTACGTAAAAGAATTGTGTAATGCAATGATTTGGGTATTAAATAACAAAACATCTAATGGGTTTGCATTATTTAATATGTCTATGAACCCGGACCTACAATACAAGAGTATGTTCAAATAATCTGCGAGACCGCTGAAGTTGAACGATTTGTTCCTAGCGTTCCATATTGGTGTATGCTTTCAATTTCTTATCCTATTGATATTCTGGCCAAGCTTTTTGGAATTAATCAACCTATCAGTCCTGTTAGAATTAAAAAGCTAGTAAGGTCTAATAATATTCGTCCTGCTTTTTGTATGATAATGAATACCAATATAAATATACTTTTTCGCAAGCTATGTTGGACTGGAAAAGAGATAAACCATCTGAATGGAATTAGATATGAGTTTTTGACAAATATTAGTAATGATAACCCATTTACACTGTTTGGTGGTGTGAATGTTCTCGAAAACATGGATTCAACTTTACAAGTTTGTGAACATTTTTAGAAGTTACTAAGAAGCTAGATATCCCTTTTGTTTTCAAAGCATCTTTTGACAAAGCTAACCGTTCATCTATTGACTCTTTTCGGGGTGTAGGTTTAGACGAAGGACTAAGGATTTTTGAAAAGCTAAAGTTAGATTTAGGTGTCGAAATTATTACAGATGTTCATGAAACCCCTCAAATTAGAAGTGTTTCAGAAGTTGTAGACATTATACAAGTGCCAGCATTTTTAGCCAGACAAACTGACTTTGTATATGAAGTCGCTAAAGCGGGTAAACCTGTAAATATAAAAACCACAGTTCATGAGTCCTGCCCAAGTAAAGCATATTATTAAAAAATGTCATTCTGCCGGAAATTCACAAGTATATATATGCGAACGAGGTAGTTGTTTTGGTTATGATAACTTAGTAGTCGATATGCTAGGTTTTCGGCAAATGAAAGATGTTACAGAAAATGCTCCAATCATTTTTGATGTAACGCATAGTTTGCAGAATCGCGATCCTTTAGGGACGCTTCTAGTGGCCGGCGTCGGCAGGTGCTGGAGTTGGCTAGAGCTGGAATGGCTGTTGGACTTGCTGGATTGTTCTTGGAAGCTCATCCTAACCCTGACAAGGCGTTATGTGACGGTCCTAGTGCTTTACCTCTTGAGAAGTTAGAACCGTTCTTGGAGCAGGTAAAAGCCGTCGATGATCTGGTGAAATCTTTCCCTAAAGTGGAAATTGATTAATGAGTAATTTCCAGAACTTAAAGCTTGTTCTGTTTGATGTTGACGGTGTGCTCACGAATGGTGATATTTACATTAATGAAAATGGGGAAGCATTCAAACAGTTCAATGTTAAAGATGGTATTGCCATTTCTCTTTTAAAAGCTCACGGCATTATGACAGGTGTGGTTTCAGGAAAGAAAGTCTTTCTTTAAAGAAGCGTTGTGATCAGCTTGGATTTGATGTGGTATATACCGGATGCAGTAATAAAATAGAAGCATTAAAGCTTATTTCCAAGAAATATTCATTAACATATGAGGAAATAGCTTTCGTTGGTGATGATATCATAGATATGCTGGTTTTAAGATCTGTTGGTTTTAGTTTTTCACCCAGTGATGCTCATCCTTCAATTAAAAATTGTGTAGATCATTTGATGAATTTGCCAGGCGGTAGAGGAGTGGCGCGGGAAATAGCAGATTATATCTTATTGAATAGAGGTCTTAATTTGGAACAGGCATATAAGCCTTTACTTGATCAATGGAACAATTTGGATGTAGTTCAATGATTGATTATTCAAATGTTCATATAGTTATTCCTGCTCGGTTTTTATCTAGTCGTTTGCCGGGTAAGCTTGTTGCAGATGTTGCAGGTAAACCGTTGATTGTGCGAGTTTACGAGAATGTTATTTCAGCTACCTCCAAGATTGATGTTATTGTGGCTGTAGATGACATAAGAATTGCAGATATTTTAACTACTTATAATATTCCTTGGTGTATGACTTCAAGCAGTCATGACTCTGGGACAGACAGGATAGCTGAAGTTTGCTCTAGCATGGGGTGGCCGGAAACTGATTTAGTTATTAATGTTCAAGGTGACGAACCTTTATTGCCCAAAGGTGTTATTAATGACTTTATTAGTTTTTGTAAAGAGAATGATAACTTTGAAATGGCAACGATTACTTCGCCCTTTGGTGACCTAGACGATATATTTGATACTAATGTAGTTAAAGTCATTTCAAATAAAAATAATTTTGCAAACTATTTCTCCAGAAGTGTCATTCCGTTTGATAGAGACTCTATTCTAAGTCAAGAATATATCCAAAGTTATCAGAAACATATTGGCGTGTACGCTTATAATGTTGCTACTTTATTTGAGATAACAAACTCAGAGTCAGTTGCAAATGAGAATCTAGAAAAATTGGAACAATTACGTGCTTTATGGTTGGGTATTTCTATCAAAATTATGAATGTAGATTGCCAAATTCCACATGGCGTAGATACTTCTGAAGACTTGCAAAAGGTAGTTGAATTCTTTAAGGATAAGTGATTTTTAATATGGATTATTCAAGCATAGCAATTAAGGTTTTTGAAATTGAGTCTCAGGCGGTTTTGGATTTAAGTAAAAATTGAACTCTGACTTTGATCGCTCAATACGTAAAATTATAGACACTTCTGGTCGTGTGATAATTTGCGGAATGGGAAAGTCAGGAATTATCGGGAAAAAGATAGCAGCTACATTAGCGAGCACAGGGACTCCCAGTTTCTTTATGCATCCTGGTGAAGCGTTTCATGGAGACCTTGGTATGGTGACTAGTAATGATGTTTTCATTGCTATTTCCAACTCAGGCGAAACAGATGAAGTGCTTAAGCTCATTCCGTTCCTTAAAGATAATGGAAACTTTATCATTTCTTTAACAGGAAGCCCGTCCTCTACACTCGCTTTATCGTCTGATAGCCACTTAAATGTTGGCGTTTCGGAAGAGGCTTGCCCCTTAAGTTAGCCCCTACATCATCAACTACAGCAACACTTGCAATGGGAGATGCATTAGCAGTCACTTTAATGAAGGCGAGAAATTTTCAACCAGAAAATTTTGCAAGGTTTCATCCTGGAGGCTCATTAGGACGGCGTTTATTATCTCGCGTAAGTGACGAAATGTACTCGAAAACTTACCATTTATTGACTCTTCGGCTTCTTCCAGTGAGCTTATAAGTGTAATGACTGAAGGACGGTTAGGCATTGCAATTGTTCAAGATGCCAATTGTATGGCAATAGTCACAGATGGAGATGTGCGACGTTCTATCGAAATTTATAATGAAAAGTTTTTCAAAACGCGTCTCCGATTTAATGACATCTAATCCTCAATGTATTAGCAGTACAGCAAGGGTTGAGGATGCATTAGTTTTGATGGAAGCAAGTAGTATCACCACTTTGTTAGTGACAGAGGGAGTGATATTGTTGGAGTGTTCAAAAAGTAACATGAGCTTCGATTTTATAAAGCATGTTTTAGTTGTAGTGTTTGCGCGAGGGCTTGGTGCTATTTCAATGTTTTTATTAAACTTTGTTGTAGCTTATACCATGCCCTTGAAAGAAGCAGGAGTTTTCTTTTTCTCTCTAACAATTTTGATGGTCTTAGCGCCAATATCCTTGCTAGGTTTGCAACAAACGGCAGTTAAAATTGTTGGGGCTTCATTTGAGCAGAACGACTGGTCCAAGATAAATTCTTTTTAAATTGAGTATTAAGTACTCTTTAATGTGCTTGCTAGGGCTCTCAGCGGCTATCTTGCTTTTATTCGAGCCCTTGATAAGTCATTTATTTGTTAAAGAGTTCACTAAATTACATTTGTTTTTGCTGCCAATTGTTACTGTGTTTGGTATCACTATTTTAATAGCACATCACTTTCAGGGGATAAAACTACCTCTGTATGCTGTATTCCTTTCATCTATATGTGTGCAGTTTGTTGCATCAATTTTAATTTTTCTTTTGGTGTAGATTCAGCGTTAGAGGGTCTTTACTGCCTCTTTGTTAGCTCTTTATTGTCTTTTGTTCTAGCTTTATATCTTTGGATAAGTAAATCACAAAGTCATGGAGGGTCTGGTGAGAACTTAACAACTAAGTATATCTTTGAGAGTGCAACTCCGCTTTGGGTTGTTGTTGCAATGAATCTCTCTGTGCAATGGGGAAGTCAACTTGTAGCAGGCATTTTTATCAGTCCCGAAGATTTAGCCCTTTTGTCAGTTGCTCAAAGAATAGCGAATTTAGTCAGCTTTGTATTAATAGCTTTAAATTTGGTTGTCAGTCCTAAATTTTCAGCTTTAAATGTAGAAAAAAGTATAGTGATTTAACTTCCTTAATGTATAAATCATCACTTTTTTAATCGTTATAACCACGCCTGTTATAGTCTTTATTGCTATATATCCAGAGTTATTACTTGGAGTGTTTGGTAATGAATTTATTCAAGCCGGAAATATTCTTATTATATTATCTGTAGGTCAGTTTGCGAGCGTGATTGTCGGGCCTACGAATATGTTTTTGGCTATGACTGGTAATGAAAAAAATTACGAAACATTACTGTTTTAAGTGGTTCTGTTTCAATCATATTTTCGTTTGTTTTTATTTATAGCTTTGGGGTGGTTGGCGCTGCTTTTGCAACGCTATCTGCCTTGTTAATCCAAAGTATATTGTCCTTTGTGTATGTCCAAAAGTATTTGAGAAGTCTCACTGTTTAGTTGACGAAATAATATGTTCTTAATACCCCATAGGATTCTGTTTCTGCCAGTTCCAGTGGTCTCTTACCATTTCTTCCAGTGAGTACTTGGTTTTCCAGCCCAACTCTTTCTCGGTAAATGTCGGATCAGCAAAGAATTCAGCGATATCACCGGCACGGCGTTCTGCGAACTTATAACTGATAGTTTGTTCTGTCACGCGCTGGAATGTATTTACAACGTCCAGAACCGAGTAGCCATGACCCGTTCCCAGGTTATAGGCAACGCAACCATGTTTACCTGAGTCTTTAGTGATCTTTTGCAGCGCTGTCAGATGGCCCTGTGCCAGGTCCACGACATGGATGTAATCGCGGATACCTGTGCCATCCGGAGTAGGGTAGTCGTTGCCAAAGATACTCAGGCATTCGAGTTTACCGCTGGCAACCTGTGCAACATAAGGCATCAGGTTGTTTGGTATACCTTCCGGATCTTCACCAATTTTACCTGTATGGTGCGCGCCAACCGGATTGAAGTAACGCAGTAAGGCTGTATCCCAACGTTTGTCTGCCATGGCTGCGTCGCGAAGTACTTCTTCTACCATGAATTTTGTGCGGCCGTAGGTATTAGCTGGTCGCAGTGGGAAGTCTTCCCTCAGTGCCGGCGTATCAGGTTCGCCGTATACAGTGGCCGACGAGCTGAAAACAAACTTAAAGCATTCATGTGCGGCCATTACCTCACACAGTGTAATGGTCGCAGCCAGGTTGTTTTGGTAATACTTCAGCGGAAACGCCATGGATTCACCCACCGCTTTATAACCTGCAAAATGAATGACTGCTTCGATGTCATTTTCTCTGAAGATGATGTTCAGCAGTTCAGCATCCGCGACGTCGCCTTTGGCAAGTCCCGGGCGGGTGCCGGTGATGGTTTCGATGCGGTTAAGGACTTCCGGTTTGGCATTACTGAAGTTGTCGAGAATGAGTACGTCGTAGCCTGCCTGAATGAGTTCTACACAGGTGTGGCTGCCAATGTAGCCGGCGCCGCCGGTAACCAGAATTGTCATTTTGTATCCTTATACCTTGAGTGTGTTATCCGTTTTCTTGAGCAAAATTATACAGGTGTTTCGTGCCACTGATAATTGCTATATCAACGATAACAGCCACTTTCTGAAATACTCTGCGCCTTGTTTGGGGCGGGCGGTTTGTTCTGGTTCCAGCATCAGGAACTGGGAGGTGGTTTCTACGCTGGTGCTGACGGGTTTGATTAACAGGCCGCTGGCCAGGTAGTCATCGACCAGGTTTTCCCAGCCCAGTGCCAGGCCCTGGCCGTTCAGTGCTGACTGTATTACCAGCAGGTAGTTGTTGATGTTCATCCGCGGGCCCGCGTCTGCTTTGTACTCAATGTTGCAGGCCCGGAACCATGCTTGCCAGCTGAGCCATTCTTCACCGACTTCCAGCGTGAGCAGGGTGCCTTTGAGCATGTCTTCGGTGTGTTGGATATGCGGATTCTTTTCCAGATAGCCCGGGCTGCACACCGGGAATACGTTTTCTGCAAACAGTGGGGTAGCGGTGAGATCTGCTGGCGCTTCGTGACAGAAGAACAGGGCGATATCGAATTCGTTATGGCGGATGTCTTTTAGGAGTCGACCGCCAGTATGCGTACGTCTATATCCGGGTGGAGTTCCTGAAAGGCGTTAAACCGGGGCAGTAACCAGAAGGAAGCCATCGCATGGGTGGTAACGACGGTGACCTGTTGGTCGCCTTGCCATTGCAGGATGTTCCCGGTTGCACCTGCCACCAGTAACAGGGACTGTTGAATGCTGTCGTAGTATTCCATCCCTGTGCTGGTGAGGCTGAGGCTGCGTTTATCGCGGATAAACAGCTTGCGGCCCAGGTAATCTTCCAGATGGCGAATCTGGCGGCTGATGGCACCCTGGGTAACGTTAAGTTCGTCAGCGGCACGGGTGAAGCTCAGATGCCGGGCGGCGGATTCAAATACCACTAGGCTGTTCAGCGGTGGCAGGGGCTGATACGCATAGAATTCTACAGGCTCTTATTGTTATTTTTGTAATAGATCGTGGCCGTTTTTATATTTTTCAGTACCTGAAGAAGGTTCTTATGTCGGTACTGTTAGCCATATATCCTTTTATAATCCGGCAATTTAGAGGCTTTCTTCCGGTTTTTCAATGTTGTTTGTTATGTATTACATTTTGTAATGAGTTGAGAGCGAATAAGTCGTTTGTCAGCTTTCCCGCTGCGCCGCTACTATTGACGGATAAACAGGGTATGCTTTGGCCATCCATCAGCAGTGCAACACTGCAAGGCTTAACAGCGTGCCTGAAAATAAGAATCCACCGGTTGTTGTATGTTTGCCGGTTCTGTTGAGAGCACACTTATGACTGATTCAATGCAGCAAATCCCTCTGGCGACTCTGGACGCCGTGCGTAAACCGATCGCTGAAGCCAATGGCATGCCGAATGCGGTGTATGACGATCCGGCGATGTTTGAATACGAGCGCGATAACGTGCTGGGTAAAACCTGGGCGGGTCTGGCATTTGGCAGCGAGTTACCGAAAAAGGCTTTGCGAAACCAGTTGATTTCATGGGCTTGCCGCTGGCGATCATGCGCAACCGCGATGGCGAAATCAATGTGTTCCATAACATCTGCAGCCACCGGGGTATGATTCTGCTGCGGGAAGAAACCGAAGTGGAAGGTATGGTGCGTTGTCCGTATCACTCTTGGACATATGATCTGAACGGTAACCTGAAAGGCACCCCACACATCGGCGGTGTTGGCGTACATAAGGCGGAAGGGTTTGTGTGTGAAAAGCACGGTCTGCGTAAGGTACGTTCAGCCATGTGGAATGACATTATCTTCATTAACCTGTCCGGTGACGGTGTACCGTTTGAAGAGTTTATTACCCCGTTGGTACAGCGCTGGGAAGAGTTCACCGGTAAAGGTGGCTTTGACAAGGTTCATGTAGCGCCGACTGGCAGCGCAATGGAACTGACAGTAATGGCGAACTGGAAGCTGGCGGTTGAAAACTACTGTGAAGCGTACCACCTACCATGGGTTCACCCGAGCCTGAATACCTATTCACCGCTGGATCAGCACTACAACCTGATTGTGAATGACAATATGTCCGGGCAGGGTAGCTACACCTATAACCTGTCTGACGTTGCCGGCACCAGCCTGCCACAGTTCACCGACTGGCCGCAGGATAAGATCCGTCAGGCAGAGTATGTGTCTCTGTATCCAAACGTGCTGTTAGGTGTACAGGCGGATCACGTTTTCTCCATTATTCTGCAACCGCAGGCGAATAATAAGACCCTGGAAAAACTGCAGCTGGCTTACGTGGGTGAAGAAGCCTGCGGTGATAAGTATGCTGCTTGCCGTACCTCCGTGCTGGAAAGCTGGAAGGTGGTATTCGGTGAAGATGTATTTGCTGTGGAAGGTATGCAGAACGGCCGTAAATCGCCGGCGTTTGAAGGCGGTGTATTCTCTCCGGTACTGGATGGTCCGACCCATCACTTCCACCAGTGGGTGGCGAACCGTTATGCTGAGTCGATGGCCTGATCAGACTGACTGGAGTAAATCATGACAGAAGTGAAACACTGGCAGAATTTTATTGCTGGCGAATGGGTTGATGGCAGTGAAAGCATTGACGTATACGACCCGGCAACCGGAGAAGTATTTGCCAGCATGGCGGCTGCTGATGCCGCTGATATCGACCGGGCAGTTCAGGCTGCCCGGGCCTGTGTTGCCAGCGGTGAACTGACGGACTGCCGCCCGGCAGTTCGCGCTGAAATGCTGCATCGCATTGCCGCTGAGATCCGGGCGCTGGCGGAAGAGGGCGCGCCGCTGCTGGTGCAGGAGAGCGGAAAATCCCTAGACGATGCCATGGGTGAGTTCACCACCGCGGCCCGTTACTTTGAATACTATGCCGGTATGGCGGATAAGATCGAAGGTAAATCCATTCCACTGGGTAATGACTACGTCGATTTCACCTATTACGAACCGATGGGTGTATCTGCACAGATAGTCCCGTGGAATTTCCCGGTAGATATCTGCGCCCGTTCACTGGCCCCCGCACTGGCAGCCGGTAATGCGGTGGTCGTGAAAACACCGGAAAACACACCGCTGGCAATGCTGTTGCTGGCGAAAGCCTGCCAGAATGCCGGCCTGCCGGACGGTGCTCTGAGCATCATCAACGGTTACGGCCACAGTACTGGCGCACAGCTGGTGGCGCATCCTGGCATCGACCAGATCGTGTTTACCGGTTCAGTAGCCACCGGGCAGGCTATTCTGCGCTGCGCCGCAGACCGCGCGCTGCCATGCGTAATGGAGCTGGGCGGTAAGTCTGCCGCCGTGGTGTTTAATGATGCGGATATGGATCAGCTGTTAAGCAGCGTGAAGTGGGGCATCTTCTTCAATGCCGGGCAAGTATGTTCTGCTATGTCGCGCATGCTGGTGCAGCGGGCTATTTATGATCAGGTGGTTGCAGCGGTTAAAGATCTGTCCGAAAGTTTGCAAATGGGCGCTGGTATGGACAATGCCGACCTGACGCCACTGGCCTCTGCGGATCAGCAAAACCGGGTTGCCAGTATTGTTAACCGCGCTAAAGAAGAAGGGGCGCGTCTGGTGACGGGCGGCGATGTACCACAACGGGCCGGTTACTTCTTTGAAGCCACCGTGTTTGCTGATGTGACCCCTGACATGAGCATCTTCCGGGACGAAGTGTTTGGCCCGGTACTGGCTATCACACCGTTTGATACCGAAGAAGAAGCCTGGGAACTGGCGAACGGCACCGAGTTTGGTTTGGTTGCCGGTGTATTCACCCACGACCTTACCCGTGCCATGCGGGCAAGCCGCAAGCTGCAGGCCGGTCAGGTGTTCGTTAACGAGTGGTATGCCGGTGGGATCGAAACGCCGTTTGGTGGCATTAAGTTATCCGGTTATGGCCGTGAAAAAGGCCAGGAAGCACTGTACAGCTACGTACATACCAAGAACGTGGCAATCCGTGTGACCTGATGTGACAGCCCGGCGGTTTTACCCGCGCCGGGCTTTTGTGTATTAACGCCATGTTTTGAACAGTTGATTGTTTTAACTGGCGAAAAGGGCAATTGTTAGTTTTAATCAGAGGAAACAGGGGTTTCCGGGGAGAGGAGTAGCGCGTGAGAAAATGGCTCTGTGTGGTGTGTGGTTTGATTTACGACGAGGCCACAGGCTGGCCGGATGATGGCATTATGGCGGGTACCCGCTGGGAAGACGTCCCCGATGACTGGCTGTGCCCGGATTGTGGCGTCGGTAAAGCCGACTTCGAAATGATTGAAATCACTGAGTCACCGGTAGCTGCTGCCGCTGCGCCTGCTGAATCTGTTTCTGAATCCCCAATGGCTGCTGTGCTGAACGATGAGCCGCCGGTTGTGATCGTTGGCAGTGGTTTTGCCGGTTATACACTGGCAGAAACCCTGCGCGAAAAAGCCCCGCAGAAACCAATTATTGTTTTCACCTCTGATGACGGTGCTAACTATTCCAAGCCGGGCCTTTCTAACGCCCTGACCCGCGGTAAAACTGCACCCGAGCTGGTGACGGAAACCGCGCTGCAAATCGAGCAGCGGCTCAACATTCGCGTTTACACCCGTGTTCAGGCTGAACGCATCGATGCTGATGCCCATGTGCTGCACACGGATATTGGCGAACAGGTCTACAGCAAGCTGATTCTGACCACCGGCGCGGCACCAATACGTTTACCGCTGGCAGGCACTGGCGCGTCAGATGTGCTGAGTGTTAACGACCTGACGGACTACCGGGTGATGCGTGCCCGCCTGGAAGGAGCCAAAAGGTATGCATTATCGGTAATGGCCTGATTGGCTGTGAGTTTGCCAATGACCTGAGTAATCAGGGGCTGGATGTCACCGTAGTCGGCCTGGGTGATTGGGCCATGCAGGGCCTGATTCCCCAGCAGGTGGGTGAAGCATTGCAGGCGAAGCTTTCGGCTCAGGGTGTCAGCTGGCAGCTGCAAACCAGTGTTGAGATTGTTGACCAGGCAGCATCCGGTTACCGCCTGACCCTGACCAGCGGCGAAATTGTTGAGGCCGATCTGGTTATTTCCGCAGTAGGCCTTAAACCGCGTACTGAACTGGCACAAACCGCCGGTGTCGACTGTGGCCGGGGCATTAAGGTGAACGGTGGTCTGCGCACAAATGTTGCCGATATCTATGCACTGGGTGATTGTGCTGAACTGCAGGGTAAAGTGCTGCCGTATATCGCACCGATCAACTTTGGCGTACGTGCGCTGGCCGATTGTCTGCTGGGCCGGCCAACCATGGCGCAATACCCGCATATGCCGGTTGTGGTGAAGACGCCAGCGCTGCTGTTAACCATTCAGTCTCCGGAAGTAGGTTTAGAAGGTGAATGGCAAACAGAAGCCACCGATGACGGCCTTCGCAGCCTGTTCCGTGACTCTGCCGGCATGCTGAAAGGTTTTGTGCTGGCAGGCAGCTGTACTGCGGAGAGGCAGCAGTGGCTAGATCAGCTGATCTGATCAGGCCTTAGTTACCCAGAGTGGTGGCGTAACACATAGTCTTGATATTCCCGGATTGTTAGTATGGACAACAGTCTTTGAATGAAAGGATGCATGTGTGAGATTGCAGTATTTTTCCAGTCACAGGGGCATCTTAAGGCCCTTACTTGCGGGGAGCCTTCTAACCGCAGCAAGCCTGTTCAGCAGTGTTTGCTCGGCTTCACTTGAAGAGCTCTCCCAGTTCGTCGACGCTGGCCAGTTCGGAAAGGCGTATCAGTTGGCGAATACTATGCTCGCTGAGCATGAAGGCGATCCCGCGTTTGATATTCAGTATGCCGTTGCTGCCATTGAAACCTTTCATCTTGAGGAAGGGGTCTTTGCGCTGGAGCGGGTTTTGCTGGTGGACCCAAATAATCAGTTAGCCAGGCTTGAACTGGCCCGTGCCTATTATCAGCAGCGTAAGTTTGATCAGGCCACCGCTATGTTCAATGCGGTTAAAGCCAAAAATCCTCCGCCACGGGTTGTTACCCGTATAGACCGTTATCTTGCTTTGATAGAACAGCGCAGGGTGAACCGCTTCACCCGGGTGCAGGGGTTTGTCGAGCTGTACGCCGGTTACGACTCCAACGTGAATTCGGCGCCAGGTAGCCAGCTAACCCGCGTTGTGCTCAGTGATGATGCCCTTGGCAGAGGGATTCTTTCATGGCCCTCAAAGCCGGGGCGGATGTTGAGCATCGCTACGCGGAAGACCGCTCGCTGATTTTCGAAACCCGTCTGGATATCCGCTATTACGACACCGAAGAAGAGCAGGACAATTCCAACTTAACCCTGAAAGCGGGCCATCGCTGGTATGAAGGTAAGAACCAGTATCAGTTTAATGTGGTACGTCAGGATTACCGGCTGGATGAAGAAGGTTACAGGGATTTAATGGGCATCAGTTTTGATTGGAACCGGCAACTGAGTAAGCGCAGCCTGTTGCGTTCCTATCTGGCGGTGAATGATCTGAAATATGTATCCAGCGAGTGGAGAGATTCCCGGCAATACAGCTTGGGCAGTAATTACCTGTATGCCGGTGATGGAAACTGGAAGCCGGTCTATGTGCTGGGCGGATTCATTGGTAATGAAAAGCCGGATGAGCCGGGCACTCTCGCCGACGGTGACGTTGACCGTAATTTCTATGGTGTCAGCCTGGGGGTGCAGATGACGCCTCTTCAGGATCTGACGTTCATGCCCAGTCTGGTGTATCAGGTCAGTGAATATGCCGGTGAGCACTGGATTTATAACCTAAAACGTAAAGATAAGTACGCGGCGCTGAATCTGAATGTGAACTGGCGCTTTAAACCTGACTGGTCGTTGCTGGCTACTTATAGCTATGCCGATGCAGACTCCAATATCGAACTGAATGAATTCCGGCGTGAGCAGATTAATTTCGGCCTGCGCCGTGACTTTAAATGAGGTGGCGACATGTTATATGCACGTGCAATAACGCAAGCGCCTTTTGGCCGACCTGAGTTTATTTCTGTTTTATTCCTGCTGGCGCTATTGCTGGCACCGTTTCCTGCCGTTGCGGCTGATGCCGTCGGTAAGGTGATTCTGAGTATTGGTCAGAATCAGGCGGTCGGGCCTGACGGTCAGGTACGCAAACTGGCCCGTAAGGCTGAAGTGTATGCTGATGACTTACTGGCTACCGGGAACAAAGGGCGCTTACAGGTGCGCTTTACCGATGGCTCCCGGCTGTCGCTGCGTTCCGGTACCGAGTTTAAGATTACTGAATACCGGTTTGATGCTGCAGAGCCCAAAGAAGGTAAGGCCATCTATAAGCTGCTGAAAGGGGGCATGCGTACTTTATCCGGTCAGATCGGTAAGGAAGATAAAGAGGACTACCGGCTGGATACAGCAGTGGCCACCATTGGTATTCGCGGCACCGATTTTGTCATCATCAGCGAAGGTGATTCAGTGACCGGTTCCGTGAACAGCGGTGAAATTAATGTTGCTGGTAATGAAGGATCACGCAGCGAGAACATTACTGCAGGTAATTCCTTCGTGATTCAGACACAGGGTGCGATACAGGTTTTGAAACGCCGCCTTCTTCTGAAACCGGTGAAGGTTCGTCTGAAGATGGCTCATCTGAGGAGTCCGAAGAATCTGAAGAATCTGAAGAAAGCGAGAGCTCTGAAGAAACTGAGAATTCTGAAGAAAGCAGTGACAGTGAAGAAGCCGGTGACTCCGAAGGCGCTTCTGAATCAGAATCAGAAGGTACATCTAGTGAAGAAAGTACTGGCGGTGATGACAGCGCCTCAACTGACGGCAGTGGTTCCGGTGAAACCACCCAGGAAGGCACTGATACAACTGCAGATACCGGCTCTGCCGGCACCGGTGATTCATCCACCGGTGACAGCTCTGTAAGTGTTGGCGGTGACGATACCGGAACGGTAACGCTGAGTATTGAAACAGCAGACGCAACCGTTGGTGATACTACCTTACCTGCTACAGACCCTCAGGAAACGACAACCACCACCTCGGATACGGTTACTGAGACAGGCGGCAGAATACCTCAGGCACCGAACCCAACTGGTAATGCGGTGCTGGCGCCGGAAGGAAGTGTTGTGGCGGTTGCGTTTACCAGTACGGATGCCGGGATCTACAGCAATGCGAATGATAATGTCCGGATTGAAAAACGCTCTGCCGCGATGGTGGACTCAAACATTGTGACCGGTGTCCGGTTTGTTCATACAGACGGGATTTCTAACAGTGAATGTTCGCCCTGTTTATTTACCGGCTCCGATTCTCTGAGTGATGTTAAAGACTCAGGTTTCACTACTATCGGTTCCTCAACTGTATCCTGGGGCCGCTGGGATTCAGGGTTTTCAGTGGTTGCCAATGACGTAACGGTTGAAACAAGTGGTGGCTTCAGCTTCATGTATGCCAGCAGCTTCACAACTGACTCACAGATTGCTGACGTAGCCGCGGCGAAATCAGGCTCATATGTGTACGCGTTTGGCCAGGGATCCGCCCTGATGACGCCTCCACAGATAGAAACCGGCCAGACCGGGACGCTGATTGGCTATGGCGACGGTAACGTGGCCCGGGATGAAACTCAGCTGTATCACGGCACGTATATGGTCATTGACTGGGATTCTCAGAAAATCACCGAAACCTCGGTGGTCGCTCAGGTGAATGACAGTACCGGATTACGAACGTATAACCTCAAAGATACCGGTGCGGCTTATCTGAGTGATGTACTGGATGGCGGTCAGTTGGGCATGGTCGGTTATTGTGAAGGAGGTGCCTGCACCGTGGGTGGAAATGATACCAGTATGAACGGTCAGATGACGGTGGATCTGATTGGGGATGCTGCTGAAGGAGCAGTCACATCTTATGGTGCGAAAGGAACAGCGCCGGATGGTACCGGTGTGACCATCTCAGGTACAGCGGTACTGCAGGATAATGGTTTAGCACCCTAAAGATTGTTTATCTTTAACGAAGTGGAAGTTGCAGGCTGCCATGGACCAGCCTGCGAATATTCCGGTTGGGTAGCAGGGTCTGGCAGCGTTCCATGATTTCTGATTCAAAGCCCGGTTTCAGATGGGTAATCATGATTGGGCAGTCATGGCTGAAGTGGCTGAGCTCTTCAGCCAGATGGGAAGGTGTCAGGTGGCCGCTGAGGCGGGCCAGTTCGTCGACATCATCGGTGAAAGACACATCGATAATCAGCAGATCTGGCCGGCGGTCACTGAGAATCGGCCAGAGTTGTTCATTAATGCCATTGTCGCCGCTGAAGGCAAAGCTGGTGGTGGCGTTGCTCAGCAGATAGCCCACAGTGGGAGTCGGGTGTTCTGCCGGTAATACTTCAACGGATTTGTTTTCCAGCTGAAGAGTATCGCCCACGCTCAGGGTGTGCAGCCGCAGAATAGGATTTGCTTCCGGCAGGCAGGTATAGTCCGGCCAGATGACCCAGTTAAAAATATGGGTTTGCAGGGCATCAATGACTTCTGGCAGGGCATAGACATCAATCGGTGCCTGATGCTGATCGAAAATGGTTGCCAGCATCAGAGGGAGACCAGTGATATGGTCAACATGGGCATGGGTGATCAGGACCGTACGGATTTGCAGCATCTGCTCGAGGGTCAGGGATTCAACACCGGTACCGGCATCCAGTAACAGGGTATCGTCGACCAGAAAGGTGGTTGTTTTGAGTCCTTTTCCGATGCCACCGCTGCAACCGAGGATATCGAGCTTCATCTGATCACCTGTTCCTTACTGACCGGCCTGAAAGTATCTGCCGAACACAAACAGCCGACAGATGATTGAATCTAACGATACAAAATATTGAGTCACAATACTATGCAACAGAAGCCCGGAAATACCCGCTATGACAATACCTGTTTGACAGGGGAGAATTCTCTGTGATGAAAGGCTTCAGTTTTGGCCAGCGGATGGTGCGAAGCGGCTTGGGTTTGCTACTTACCCTGCTGATGCTGGTGCCGCTGATTCAGGATAACCGCCCGGTATTGCTGGAGCGCTTTGAGTCGGATCTGTATGACCTCAGATTACGGCAGTTTCTGGCAGATGATCAGGACCCGCGCATCGTGATTGTGGACATTGATGAAGCCAGCCTGGCGGAACAGGGCCGCTGGCCCTGGGGCCGGGCGACGTTGGCAAACATGCTGAATAATCTGTTTGATGAATACGGCGTGGCGATTGTTGGTTTCGATATGTTGTTCGCCGAAGCTGATCGCAATGTCCCCATGGAAGCATTGCAACAGTGGCTGGACAGCCGCCCGGCAACAGCAGGCAGTGAACTCAGTGAGCAACTGGACAGCCTGAATCCGGATCGTTTATTTGCGGCAGCACTGGAAGAGCGGCCGGTGGTACTGGGCTATGTCTTTGATCGCAGTGCCCAGCAACTGAAAGTGGGTGATCCCGGCAGCCCTGTTGCCGGTGCCGAAGAGTTAGCCGGTATTCCTGTGCCACGTGCCAGCGGTGTGGTAGCAAGTCTCGACGCGCTGCAGACCGAAGGTACACGCAACGGTTTTATTGATAATCCGCGGGTAGATGCAGACGGGGTATACCGCCGGGTGCCGTTGTTACAGGAATATCAGTCACAGTATTACCCGTCCTCGCACTGGCCATGATACTGGCCCTGTTTGAAGAAGATCAGGTAACGCCGCTCACGGAAAGTGACGGTGATAGCGCCGTGCTGGTGGCAGTAGACGCTGCAGGCATCAGCATTCCGGTCGATAACGGTGGTTCAGTGTTGGTGCCATACCGGGGCCGGCAGGGCAGCTTTCCTTATGTTTCCGCGACGGATGTCATTAATGGCCGTGCCAGTGCCGATGTGCTGGAAGGCGCCATCGTGCTGGTGGGAACCAGCGCAGCGGGATTGCTGGATTTACGGGTAACACCGGTTGGCAGCCGGTATGCCGGTGTTGAGGTGCATGCCAATATCATCGCCGGTATTCTGGATGAGCAGATCAACCACCGTCCGGATTACACCTTAGGGGTTGAACTGTTGCAGGTATTGCTCAGCGGCTTGCTGCTTTCATTGCTGATTCCCCGTACCTCAGTACTGGTATCGGGGCTGTTGACCCTGCTTTGGGTGGGTATGTTAACCGGTTTTAACCTGTATGCCTGGCAGTCGTTACAGTGGGTAATCCCTCTGGGCTACAGCCTGTTTCTGGTGGTGTTGCTGTATCTGTTTTTACAGATTACCGGCTACTTCTTTGAGACCCGTAATATCCGTAAGCTGGAAGGTCAGTTCGGCCAGTATATTCCACCGGAAGTGGTGGCAGAGCTGAGTGAGCAGGGAGATGCGGTGCAGTTATCCGGTGAAAGCCGGGAGATGACCGTGTTTTTCTCGGATATCCGGGATTTTACCAGCCTCTCGGAACAGCTCACCCCGCAGCAGCTGACCCGGATGATGAACATATATCTGACCGCCATGACCGCTGAAATTCACCAGCGGCGGGGTACCGTTGATAAATACATTGGTGATGCGGTAATGGCGTTCTGGGGGCTCCTCTTGAAGATGCCGCCCATGCCCGGCACAGCTTGCAGGCAGCAATGGATATGCTGGATGTACTGCCGGAGCTGAATCGGCAATTAGTGGCAGAAGGCTTGCCAGAAGTGTCTGTAGGGATGGGCATAAATACCGGACAAATGAACGTCGGTAACATGGGGTCCAGCTTCCGGATGGCCTATACCGTTATGGGCGATGCTGTGAATCTGGCGTCCCGGCTGGAAGGGCTGACTAAGTTCTATAACTGTCCGTTGTTGGTCAGTGATGAAACAGCAGCCAGCGTACCGGAGTATGGTTTTCGCTATATCGACCGGGTAAGGGTAAAAGGCCGTTTTGAGCCGGTGGATTTGTACCAGCCGATTGGAAAACGTTCAGAACTGACGACGGAGCAACTGAGCAGTATCGATGAATTCTGTGAAGGGGTACGGGCGTATCAGCAACAGCGCTGGGACGAGGCTGACGCAGCTTTCCGTCGTTATCTGCAAACCGACAGCGAAGATTACTGCGCACAGATGTATTTACTGCGCATTGCCGAAAGCCGGGAAGCCGGACAACACCCGTGGGACGGTATTTACAGCCACCAGCAAAAATAGACTGGTGGGCTGTTTACCTGAGCGGCTAAGCTTAACTATTCAGACTAGCTATTCAGACCTGGCAACGTGGTGTCATCGAATGTATCGATCTGCCGCGGTGACATATGCCTTTCGGCATAGGTTCTGTAAGTGCCGCTTTCTACAAAGAGCCTGAACAGTTGCGGGTCCAGATGGCCGTCCTCAACCATACGGCCGAGAATGTTCATGGCTTTAGAAAGTAACATGCCTTTCTTATATGGGCGGTCCGGAGAGGTGAGGGCCTCAAACACGTCGGCAATGCACATGATCCGAGCCCTTAATGACAACTGATCGCCCGTCAGGCCACGGGGATAACCGCCACCGTTCATGTGTTCATGATGGTTGCAGGCGATTTCCGGTACTTCAGCCAGCTGACGTGGGTATTTGAGGGACTCCAGCATGTCGATGGAAACTTTGATATGGTCGCGCATGATCTGGCGTTCATCTTCAGTCAGTGTTCCGCGGCTGATACACAGGTTTTTGATCTCGTCTTTCGTGAGCAAACAGTGGATGCCGTCTTCATCTTCCCAGCGAAGTTCGCCGATGGCATTAATCCGTTGCTGATCTTCTTCAGAGGTGAATTCTTTACCAGTATTGGTAGTGCGCAAAAATGCCAGATCATCATTCAGTTGCTTAAACTGCTGATCCAACGCTTGCTGCTGAAGGGCGGTTTCCTGTGCTGACCATTCAGACATTTGCTGCAGAAAGTTGAGCTGCAAATGTTGCCGGTAGATTTTAAAGCGATTGCTGATCAGTTCGATTCTGTCGAACATGGTATGCAGCTTGGTGGCTTTATCGATGATGTATTCCGGAGTGGTGATTTTGCCGCAGTCATGCAGCCAGGCAGCAATCCGTAACTCGTAGAGTTCCTGTTCGTTAAATTCTGTATTGGCAAATGCACCCTGGGCGGCGTTGTTAATCGCATCCGCCATCAGCATGGCGATTTCCGGTACCTGTTCACAGTGTTTACCGGTCACCGGGGACTTATGGTCAATGGCCCGGCCGATCAGTTTAATGAAGGATTCGAACAGTTCCCGCTGGGCATCAATCAGGCGCCGTTTGGTCAGCACGGTAGCGGCCAGCGAGGCAAGGGACTGCACCAGCTCAAGATGGGTCTGGTCAAACTCAATAATGTTATCGTCTTCATCCAGCGCGTTGATCAGCTGTAACACACCGATGGTGACATTCTCATGGTCATTCAGGGGCACGCACAGAAAAGACTTTGAGTGATAGCTCAGCTGCTTATCAAAGTTACGGGTGCCGGAGAAATCATAATCTGTGCAGCTGTAAGCGTCCGGGATATTGATCGTTTGTTTAGACACGAACGTCTGTACCGCCACCAGCTTCGACGCCTGTTGGCGGGAATTATAAATCTCGATGGTCGGGAAGTTACTCGGTTTGCCGTGAATACCCAGAGAACGGTTATGCAGAATGGCAATGTTCAGATCGTTATCACTGTTCTCGTCAAGGGTGTAGAGGGTGCCACCATCAGCATTGGTGAGGCTCATGCAACCCAGAATAATCCGGTCCAACAGCCGTACATGGTCGGTTTCTGAAGTCAGGGCACCGGTCAGATCTGCTAAGTGTCCGATGATTTCCTGGGTTGATAAATGGCTCATAAGTAGGTGTCCGGGCTGGCTAACCAGCAGCTTTGTTATTGGTCGGGCTGTTCTGTATGGCACAGACTTTCACAGCCTTCTGCTTTGTATGATTGTTTTTAAGATAACGGATAGCAAATACGTCGCCGGGTACCGGTTTGCCGTAATAGTATCCCTGGCCGAAGTCACAACCTTCCTGGCTGATGAAACTGTCCTGTTCGGTGGTTTCAATTCCCTCGGCAACCACCTGCAGGTCCAGGCTGCGGGCGATGGATATAATGCTCCGGACCAGCTTCTGATCCTGGATATTATCGACGGTATTGGCGATGAAACTGCGGTCAATCTTTAGTGTGTCAAAAGTATATTTTTCAGATAACTCAGTGATGAGTATCCGGTACCAAAATCATCCAGTGAGGTACGAACCCCCAGTTCCTGAATAGTACGGATGGTCTTAATGGCCCGGTGTTCATCTTCGATCAGTACACCTTCGGTGATTTCAATCTCCAGGTACCGGGCGGGCAACTGATAGCAATCGAGCAATTCAGCGATGTAATCGGCAAACTGATCATCTTTGAACTGTATCGGTGAAATGTTAACGGCGATGCGGAAATCAGCCGGATACTGTTTATGCCAGCGGCTGGCCTGCCGGATGGCACTGCGCAGGACAAAATTACCGATCTGAATAATCTGACCGGTTTGTTCGGCTACATGGATAAACTGATCAGGCCGGACATTACCAAGTACCGGGCTGAACCAGCGGAGCAGGGCTTCAGCCCCCACAGTAGCGCCGGTTTTGGTACAGATCAGCGGCTGGTAATGGAGCATCAGTTCATCGTTTTCCAGTGCGTCCGCCAGATGAGTCTCCAGCAGGTAGCGCTGATTAATGAGGGCTTCTGTGGCCTCGCTGAAGAAACCGTAATTCAGTTCTGCTTCTTTGCTGGCGGCCATTGCTGCCCCGGCTTTCTGGATCAGTGCAGAGGCTTCAAGGCCGTCATGGGGGCCATTGCAATGCCGATATTGGCAATCACGGTGATTGAGTGGCCGTTAATATGAAATGCTTTCTGACAGAGTTTGCTGATCTGCTGAGCCAGATCCAGAGTTTGTTCTTTGAAATCCTGACATGTGGTTTGTTCAGGTTTTGATGGCTGCGTAATGATGACAAACTCGTCGCCGATAATACGTGCTGCAAACTGGTGGTGATCAAGGTTGTTCTGAATCCGCCGGGCCAGTTCCCGCAGTACGGTATCGCCAATGACATGGCCGTAACTGTTATTAATGGACTTAAAATTAGTCAGGCTCAGATACAGGACAGCAATGCCTGAGCGAACAGGGTTGAGCTGTTCGAGCTGGGCTTCAAGGCTGTGCATCAGCGAGCTACGGTTTGCCAGGCCGGTGAGGGCGTCATATTGCTGGTTATACTGCAGGGTGTGTTCACTGGCGTTACGGCGGTCAATCTCTTTGCTGAGCTTACGGTTCAGATCTTCCAGTTCCTGCGTGCGTTCAGCAATGCGCGCTTCAAGTTGCAGGTTCGCCTGTTCAAAGCTGTGCTTCTCAAAGATGATCCGTAAATCGGTCTCAATGGTTTCCCGGAAACGGTCCAGCAGTTTGAGGGCTTGCGGTGTATAACAGTTCTCTTTGCTGTCCAGCATACAGATGGTGCCAAACGGCTTGCCGTCAGGCCAGTTAAGAGGCAGACCACAATAGGAAATCATACCCAGAGCAATATCCGGATTTTGATTCCAGTCGTTATTGATGAGGGCGTTAGGCACCAGAAGTTGCGATTGCTCAGCCACAACCGTTTCGCAATAAAGGCCCTGACCAAGGGGCTCTGTCATCCCGCGGTCATAAGGGTTATTTTCGGATTCGCTGGTGGCAAAGACCTGAATACTGTCGTGGCTGATGCGCATGATCAGCGCGGCCGGAATGCTCGCCAGTTCGGCGATTAGATTAACGGTTTGTTGCCATCCCTGAAATATCCCGTCAGATACCTTCAGTTCTTCACTGTTTGCTTGCATTGATACAGTCCAACTCCTTCAGACATCACCCAGTATCTGCATTAGTAGCAGACTCTTGGGGGCTGGAGAAGTAAAGACGATACCCGAATATCTCATATTGGTTATATGCAGTGAAAACGGAACTGTTGTTTGAAAATAATGAGGCCGATGTGCAGAAAAGTATGTGTTTCGGATACGTTTAGGGCGAAAAAAACGCAGCGTATAAGCTGCGTTTTTGGAGTAATTTCTGCTGCTCAGGTCTTGATCCGGTAACCGGTTTTGAAGATCCACCAGACACCGCCCAGGCACAGCAGCAGGAAGCCGAACGTCATGCTCAGGCTTACTGCAACGTTAACGTCGGATACCCCATAAAACGCCCAGCGGAAGCCGCTGATCAGGTAGACTACCGGGTTAAACAGGGTCAGGGTCTGCCATGGTTCCGGCAACATTTTGATGGAATAAAACGCACCGCCCAGGAAGGTTAGTGGGGTAATCACCATCAGCGGGATGATCTGCAGTTTTTGGAAGTCATCCGCCCAGATACCGATCATAAAGCCGAACAGGCTGAAGGTAACGGCGGTTAGCACCAGAAAGGCGACCATCCATACCGGGTGAGCAATCTCATAATCCACGAATATTCTCGCGGTAGTGAGAATCAGCAGACCCAGCAAAATAGACTTGGTGGCCGCGGCCCCACATAGCCGGTGACGATTTCAAACGGCGACACCGGTGCCGAGAGCACTTCATATATGGTGCCGGAGAATTTGGGGAAGAATATCCCGAAGGCCGCATTGGAAATACTCTCACTTAACAGGGAAAGCATCACCAGGCCAGGGATGATGTAGGCTCCGTAGCTGACGCCGTCGATTTCACCCATCCGTGAACCGATCGCGGTACCAAACACCACAAAGTACAGGGTGGTGGAGAGTACCGGGAGGCGATGCTCTGCATCAGGGTACGCCAGGCACGGGCCATCTCGAATTTATAAATTGCTTTTACGCCATAGAAGTTCATGCCTGCTCTCCCTGCCGGTGTACCAGATTCACGAATATTTCTTCCAGCGAACTCTCACTGGAGTGCAGGTCTTTTACATCGACGCCGGCTTTGCTCAGCGCCCGCAGTAATTCAGCGATGCCGGTATGTTCTTCAGAGACATCAAAGCGGTAATCAATGGAATAACCGCCATCATTAATATCCAGCTGGAACTCATCCAGTTCAGCAGGAATTTCACTGAGCGGCGTCTGCAACTGAATGCGCAGGTGTTTCTGGCCTAACTGACGCATCAGCTTCTCTTTCTCTTCCACCAGCATCAGGGTGCCCTGACGGATAACGCCAATACGGTCAGCCATTTCTTCGGCTTCTTCGATGTAGTGGGTGGTCAGCAGAATCGTCACGCCCCGTTCACGCAGCTCGCGAACCATCTCCCACATATCCCGGCGCAGTTCCACGTCAACACCGGCGGTGGGTTCGTCGAGAAACAGAATGTCCGGTTCATGGGACAGGGCCTTGGCGATCATTACCCGGCGTTTCATACCGCCGGACAATTCACGGATACGGGCATTCTTCTTGTCCCACAGGGAAAGCTGGCGTAGCAGCTTTTCGATGTATGCCGGGTCCGGGGCTTTACCGAACAGCCCTCGGCTGAAGTTAACCGTGGCCCAGACGCTTTCAAAGGCGTCGGTGCTCAGTTCCTGCGGCACCAGGCCGATCTTGCTGCGGGCTTCACGGTAGTCTTTAACGACGTTGTAGCCATCCGCTAGTACTGTGCCCTGGGTCGGGTTGACGATGCCACAGATGATGCTGATCAGGGTGGTTTTACCGGCGCCGTTTGGGCCGAGCAGGGCGAAGATTTCGCCGCGCTGTATTTCAAGGTTTACATCTTTGAGGGCGCTGAAGCCCGAATCATAGGTTTTATGCAGCGCCTGCACGCTGATAATCGGTTGTTGCTCAGGGAGTTTTGCACTTGTGCTCCTTATGCAAATGGCCATATATGGTAATGGAGGCCGGAAAACAGGTAATTGTCAGCAGGGAAGAGTTCTGCCAGATGACCCGACGAAGGTCGCAGAATGCTGAAGTAAAACACTAGTTTAGCGGTAAATTTTAAGAAGTCAGCATCTTAATGCGAACATACCCGTCAGAATATACGAACAATCGACGGGTATGGGGGAATTGTTGGCAATATGAGTATCTTTAGGAGCGGGAAATCAGCACCTGCTTGCCCGAATCCCGGGCCTGCATGCGCTCAGTCCAGGCTTTTAATTCAGGGGTTGCTGCCAGTAGCTCATCAGCATGGGGCAGACCGGAGAGATAATCCAGCATCGGGGTGAGAATGGTATCTGCCATGCTGTACTGTTCGCCACAAATAAACGGTTTACCCGCCAGCTGATGTTCCAGTAACCCCAGCATGTCGATCACTGCCGGCTGATGCTCTGCGACTTTATCCATTCTGATGCTGCCGTCCTCGCCTTTGGGAAACGCAAACTCCAGCAGGTAGTTGCGCACCAGCGCCTGATCCACGTAGCAGCTCAGAGCCGCCGACCACTCATCTACATAGGCCCGTTCAACAGGATCTTCCGGCTGCAGGGCTGGCCCCGGAAAGGCGGCGTCCAGATACCGGCAGATAGCTGTGGTTTCAAAAATAACGTGCTCATCATGCAGCAAGGCAGGGATTTTACCGAATGGGTGCAGTGCCAGATGGGAAGGCCCTTTGAACTCGATTTCCTCACCGCCGGGCTTTAACCCGTAGCGATAGCTGATGCCTTTTTCCTCACAGGCCAGACAGACACTGCGTACAAAGGTGCTGAACTGGGGGCCAAGAATATGAACCTGAGCAGACATGGTATTTCTCCGTTAACCGTTGCTGGGTGATGCTGTCAGATTAGAAGTTATGACAATATGATCAAGAACATATTTTAGAAATATAATAAGCTAGCGGGCAGACGTTAGCGGAGACACATCATGGCCTGGCAGAAAGACCACAAACAGAAAACCCGACTCAAAATCTTAAAAGTGGCGCTAAGCTGTTCACTCTAAAAGGGTTTGATAAGGTCGGCATTAACGACGTGATGGCCGATGCCGGCCTCACCAGAGGGGCGTTCTACAGCCATTTTTCATCCAAGGCCGAACTGTATGCGGAATCCATGCGCACGGCCGGTTCACGGCGGGCCAAAAACATACTCAACAGATCGCCAGAAGAAAGCACCGCTGCCTTGCAGGCACTGGTGAATGGGTACCTGAGCCAGGGTCACCGTAAGAGTGAAGAGGGCGGCTGCCCGCTGGCATTTCTGGTGACGGATATCACCCAGCAGGATGAACAGGTACGCGACGTTTACACCGAAGTGTTCCGGGGCTTTATGGATATGCTCGGCTCAAGGCTGGGTATGTCTGAAGCGGCAGATGCGGATGCGCAGAAAAGTCAGGTGCTGCAAAAACCGTGATGATGGTGGGCGGCATGGCCATTGCCCGGGCTCTGAACGACGATGACCTGGCAGAAGAACTGCTGCAGGCCTGCAGGCAGGGGATGTTAGAAGATATACCGGCAACAGCCTGATCTGTTTAAAGCAGCTCAGGCTGTTGCTGAATTTATATTACTGAATATCCATCAGCAGGCGCGGCAGGAACAGCGCCAGATCCGGTATGAAGGTTACCGCCAGTACCACTGGCAGATGGCCCAGCAGAATGAACATCAGCGTAGGTTTGAGATACTCATTAAACTGCGCTTTACCCACTGAGCCGGCCATATAGAGGAGCGGCGCACAGGGGGCGTGATGTTGCCCAATCCCAGATTGGTACCGACAATGGCCGCAAAGTGAATCGGGTGAACCCCGAGATTCACCGCCACCGGCATCAGAATGATCGAAGCCAGAATGCTGCCGGACACATCATCCACCAGCATGCCAATGCCCAGCAGAATCACGTTAATCAGCAACAGGATGATGATCTTATTATCTGACAGGGCGATCATGAAATCAGACAACTGCTGCGGCACCTGCTCCATGATCATCACCCGGCTCATGACGAACAGGAAAAAGATCATCGCGATAATCGATCCGGTGCTGATTGCCCCGTGCAGAATGGCCTTGCCGGCGGTCTGCATGGTCAGGCCTTTGTAAATAAAAAGCCAACCGGCAGGGTGTAAACCAGTGCGACCGCTGCGGCTTCGGTTGGCGTAAAAATGCCGCCGTAAATCCCGCCGAGCATGATCACGGGCATCAGGATTGCCCAGCTGGCTTCTTTACTGGCGAGGGTAATCACCTTGGTGCGTTCCGGGAAGCTGACCTTCTTCTCCACCTTAATGTTCTTACGCTTCAGATATACGTAGTTGATCAGGCAGTAAATCAGGCCGATAACAATGCCGGGAATAATGGTGGACAGAAATGCCGCCGCCACTGACAGTCCGCCGGTCAGTGCGAAGATGATCATCGGCACGCTGGGAGGAATCAGCAGGGCAAGTACGGAAGAACAACCTACCAGTGCGGTGGCATAGCCCCGCGGATAGCCCTGTTCGGTCATCTTCGGAATCATAATCGAACCGATGGCTGCAATGGCGGAAGCCCCGGAGCCGGCAATGGCGCCGAACAGCGCGCAGGTGGCAATGGTTACTGCGCCAAGGCCACCACGGATCGGCCCGACAAAGGCGTTCACGAAGCGGACTAAGCGGTCTGAAATACCACTGGCCCCCATCAGCGCACCGGCAATGATAAACAGCGGCAGAGACAACAGCGCAAAGCTGCCTAACTGCCAGAATGCATGGGGCACCAGGTAACTCATACTTTTGCCGGTCAGCAGTACAAAGCTGATGGCGCCCACGCCAAATACGTAGGCCACCGGCATGCCGATTAGCAGCAGGGCAACAATTAGTAACAGGGAAATACTTAAGGTAGCCATTATTGACTCTCCTTCAGGACTGCGTCCCGGGCGTGCAGGGATTTATTATCGTACTGGCTGTAGGTGTTGGAATGGCTGAACAGGTCCCGCAGTTTGTAGAGGGCCATCAGGGTAAATCCTGCCACAGCAGCGCTGACCCACAGCGCCGTTGGCCAGCCGAGATTGGTGCTGGCACGGTTAATTTTCATGATGAATAACAAGTACTTGGTGGCATAAAAGCCAAAGAAGCAGATAACCGTCAGGCCCACGAGATCATTAAAGGCTTTGATCAGGGTACGTTGTTTTGGGGTGAGGTTGAGCAGTTCCATAATGCCGCCGGTCAGGTGGCTGCGTTCCCGGGTAACCAGCACCATGGCAATGAAGTACAACCATAACCCGGTGAGAATGCTGATCTCTTCAATGGCGGGGAAGGCCTGATCAAGCCCGTAACGGAGAAACACCGCGGTGGCCATCAGGCCGGTGAGGAACAAACACAGAAAAATAAGAAGTAGCCGCGACAGCCGGGCAAAACCCGCGTCCAGGCGACTGAGTAAACTAAGCATGGGATATCTCCCGAAAACAGGCAGGGGCCGGTGCAGAGTGCACCGGCCGGTTGCAGAGGGAATTACAGATTAGCGGTAGCGGCGCGGACCTGATCCACCAGGTGCTTGCCAACGGTTTCTTCCATCCACGGCCATTCATTGTCCTGAATGATGCTGCGTAGTTTGGCCTGTTGCGGGCCGTCCAGCTCAACCACGTTGATGCCGTAAGCTTTGATGTCGGTGATCAGCTTTTCACTGATGGTTTCCGCTTCTTTCCATGCCCAGCGGCCAGCATCATCAGCGGCTGCCTGCAAGGCTTGCTGCTGTTCAGCGTTCAGGTCATTCCACCAGTCCATGTTGACCAGGAAAGCGCCTTGCTCGAAGTAGTCGCGGGAGAACACGTAGGTTTCCAGCACGTCACGCATCTGCCAGATTTCAGACGGTGGTCCGAAGGTACGGCCATCAACACTGCCCAGTTGCAGGGCGGTATACAGCTCAGAGAATGGCAGCGGAACCGGGTTAAAACCCAGGAACTCAAAGCGCTTAATGGCGGTTTGCATTGGCGGTACGCGGACTTTCAGGCCTTCGCCGTCTGCCGGGTAGTTTACCGGCACCTTGCCGATGCCCTTACGGATGGCGATGCCGCCAAAGTCCACCGGCAGAATCGCCAGCAGCTTCATGTTCAGGCCCGCGTAAATCTCGCTGTAGGTGTCCACCATTGAACCGCCGGGGCCATAGATCTTGCTGGCTTCGTCCCAGTTACCGGCAACCATACCCATGATGGAAATATTCAGGCGCGGGTCGAAGTCCGTCGCCGGGAAGGTCATGGTCATGCCGATCTCACCGGCAATGGTCTGTTCAAACTGAGACGTCCAGTCGCCCAGGTCACCGCCGGGATGGTAGCGGATGTTAAATTCGTTAGGCGCCTGTGCTTCAAGGGCAGACATAAAGCGGTCGGCAATCGGGTTAAAAATATGTTCCTGAGACATGGCATGGGCAAGGATCACATCTTCCTCAGCCTGGACCGCTGAACCAAAGGTTGCCAGCGCCACTGCACTGGCCAGTGCCAGCGACTTCAGTGGCTTGCAGCCTTTCAGGGATTTCTTCAGGGTAAAGTTATGCAGCATGGTTAACGCTCCGTAATTATTATTGTGTGGAATGTTTGAAGAGCAATGAATCACTCTGAAACCGAGCATAACCAGTTCTGCGTTGTTAGAATTTTTTGATTGTTGTCATTTCGGCAACGGCTGACAGCCGCCCACAGCTGTGTTTATATGCATTAAGCACAGGCTTTATGTGCCGGATTGCGGGCAACCGCTCAGGTACGAAACAGGTTAAGGAATGGCGGTGATGAAAGTAGCGGTGGTGTATTTTTCCCAGACAGGCGTAACAGCCAAACTGGCAGGCGCGGTGATGGAAGGGCTTGGCAGCCATGACAATATTCACGTAACAGAGCACCGGATTAACGGCACTGAAATCTTCGAAGGCCGCTTCAGAAATCAGCCATTACTGGACGAACTGAACGGCTGTGACGGCATCATCTTTGGCTCACCCACCTACATGGGCAGCGTAGCGGCACAGTTTAAGGCTTTTGCGGACGCCACCAGTGACCAGTGGTGCGAACAGCTCTGGGCCGGCAAACTGGCGGCCGGATTTACCTGCGGCAGCGGCCTGAACGGTGATCAGGCAGCCACACTGCAATATATGGCGACGCTGGCCAATCAGCAGGGCATGCTCTGGATGGGGCTGGACCTGCCGAAGAATGATCCCGGGAAATTAACCGGCTGGGCTGTCAGGCAGGGGCCGTTGCTCACTCAGCGCACGGGGAAGCAGACCCCCGTGATCTGGATACCGCCCGCTATCTCGGCGAGCGGTTTGCAAAGCAGGTGTCCCGGCTGAAGGGGAATTCATAATGCGCTACATGTTAGGTGTGGTTCTGCCGGTAATTCTGCAATGCCTGTTTGTGCTGGTGGTCGTGGAAATGAACACTGGTAATGGCTCCTGGGTGGGGCTGGGCGTGTTCTTACTGGCGATATTTGCCATTCCCGGCACGGCCATTATCAATGCGCTGTATATCCGCAGCCATCCGGATTTACATACCTTATCCGTCATTAATCGCTGCTTCCTGCTGGCGCTGGCGGTACCGTTACTGACGCCGCTATTTCTGTTTGCCCTGTAACCCACAGCAGAGGATGCTGACCTGATGACCAAACTCAGTGATAAAACCATTCTTAAATCCTGGCAAAGAATGCAGCCCCTGGGCGGATGCAATCGCCGGGCAAACGATCCCCAGCCGGGTAATGGTTACCGACCGGGCGATCACCGACACCATTACCGAACTGGCCCCCAAAACCGTGCTGGATATCGGCTGCGGTGAAGGCTGGTTAGTTCGGGCGCTTGCCGGTGCCGGCATGCAGGTCACCGGGACTGATGCGGTGGCAGAGCTGATCGACAAGGCTCGCGCCGCCGGTGGCGGGACCTTTGAACAAATTGCCTATGAACAGCTCGCCTATGAAGAGCTCTCCGCAAGCAGATTCAGCAAACGGTTTGATCTGGCGGTGTGTAATTTCTCATTGCTGGGCAAAGAGTCCGTCGAACAGGTATTTACAGCCGTGCCTGATTTATTAAACCCCGGCGGCCACTTCGTGGTGCAAACTCTACATCCGGTAACCAGCAATATTGACAGAGTCTATGAAGATGGCTGGCGGGAAGGTTCCTGGGCGGGCTTCAGTGATGATTTTACTGACCCCGCCCCTGGTATTTCCGTACCGTAGACTCCTGGCAGGCACTGTTTACCAGCAACGGTATGCGGATAGAGAAGGTGCAGGAGCCACTCCACCCGGAAACAGACCAGCCGGCATCCCTGATCATTACCGGCACTGTAAAATGAATCCGGAAGTAGCAGCAAAATTTGCCACGTACCCTGAAGACGTTCGCAATACCTTGCTGGCCATTCGCACGCTTATTTTCAATATCGCCTCAGAGCATGAACTGGGCAGGGTAGAAGAATCCCTGAAATGGGGCGAGCCCAGTTATGCAGTAAAGGGCGGCAGCCCGGTAAGAATTAACTGGCAGGCTAAAGCGCCGGATCAGCTAGGTGTGTATTTCAACTGCAGCACCTCGCTGGTAGCGACATTTCGGGAAGTATATGGCGATGAACTGCAGTTTGCCGGTAACCGGGAACTGACCCTCAGCAGGGCAGAGCCATTACCGTTAAAACTTTTGCAACACTGTTTGGAAGTGGCCCTGCGGTATCACAACTTGAAAAATCTGCCGTTACTGGGCATGTGAATGTATGGCTGGTAAGAAACCTTCAGTTTTTAAAGGCATCAAAAAACCGTACTTTCTGATCGGTGTAACTGAGGATGTCAGGTTTGTGCCAGAAGCAGACAAAAATGGCGGCTTTCTTCGTGGGTAGACAGCGGCCTATTTATGAATATTCGTACAGTATGCTTGGTGGCTTTCAAAATTATAGCTCGATTTGACAGGCAGATAAGCTCAAAAACCTGTTGGAAATGCATGCAAAATGTTGCATTATCAATGACTTAGAAAGTTTTTGCTTGGGGTGCTGTGCCAAGCATTCCTGAAATATACGCTGGCTCGTTTTATGAAAGAAAATGAAAGACGCTTTCTTATTTTTCCTTACTCTTCATACGCTTATCTATCTTTGATAGATATATCTAAAACAGTAAACCAAGCCAGCTCAGTATTAAAAATGTTAGGCATTCACAAGGAAAAATATGAGCTGGGAAAGAAGTGACGTAATAGCTCTTGCAGCATTGGGTATAGCAATACTGTCTAGTGTATTTTCATTTTTTACTTACTGGGATCAAACTGCAGAGCGGATTGGAATTTCAATTGAGGATTCTGGTTTCGAGTACCTGCATGCTTATACGATCAGAAAAGATAAAGTTCATGACTCATATGTAAGCCATGTTGGTCGGTGGTACAAGTTAACTTTATCAAATAATTCAAAAGACAGTATCAGTCACAAAACTAAAATTTAGTGGTGATAACAAGGGTGTATTAGATAGGCCTATTTTCAAAAAATTAAGCATAAGTAAAAGACAGTGAAAATTGGTGGGCCAATTAGCTTTCCAATTAAACTAGATTCTGGTGAAGTGGTTTCTGGTTATGTATTACTTCCTGTTAGAGTAATACCTGAATATGGAAAAATTATCCTCAAAGAATTTAGGGTTCCTGGAAACCCAATTGACACTAGTATTGAGAAAATAATATATGATCCAGGTTTTTGGAAAAATATGAGAATGATATAACGAGAGAAATGAACAATAGTTCAATTGCTAAAGTGGGTATCGAAACCAAGGTAGAATTTCCTGGAATGAATCTTAACAGACCTATATTTCAGGAGCTTTCAGAGGGAGTCTTTCAGTTTAGTGATAATACTGACAAGTACGACTTTGGTTTTACGCATAGTGCTGATTCTACAGTTATGAGTAATGCAATTGATGTAATTCTATCCGAGCAAAATTTAAGTATCGACATTACATCCCCGATGAATCGTATATATGTTGTATCAGTGATTACTGGTAGCTTGCAAGAGCATCAAATAAAGCTAAAAAGCGGAGCAAACTCTCTTGATACTCTTACAGAGATAAATTAATGATATGCCTAAGAAACGAGTGAAAGATGACCAGTTACTCAAAGGACGCAAAACGCTTGGCTTGTGCTCCTTTGTCGCTATTATAGCCAAGCATTTTTACGCCCATAAATAAGGCGTTAGCCCTCAAACTGTAATATGGAGTAATTGTGAGAATTTTAGCTTTACTTACTATTTTTCAGCCCTATGTGGTTGTGTTGGATTAGAAACCAATAATAAAACGTCACCAGTTGATGAAGCGTTAAAGTTCTGTGGTTTTGGTTACAATTCAGAGCTAGGAGGTATGCTTGAAGCGTCATATAACTATGCTGACAAAAGTGATAGTAGTGCCGAATTTGGGGCTAAATTGGAAAAGGGTTTAGAAACTCAGTTATCCGCCATGGTGAAAAATGAGACATTTACAGAAAAGTTGGGTGAAGGAGAAATGCTTCAATTGTTAAGAGAGCAACAGCAATGTGCTAAAGACTACTTAATTAATAGTCGGCCGAATACAAGAAAAGATCTCCTAAAAGTGTGCATGGAGGATCTACAAAACAGACTTGCTGGCAATGGTAGCCGTAGAAAAGTTGTAAGTATAAGAAACTATCTTGTATATGCTGGCCATAGTATGCACAGCGAAGAAAGCCCTGTAGTAGCTCTCACTATTGATGACGTTGTTTCAGAAAGAAATATTATGGTTCGTTGTATTTCCAATAATAATGTATATCAAGATCTCGAGGTTGTTAAAAATGAAGGTTAACAAATAAATCAAATTCGTGTCATTGGCGCTGGACGCAGCAAAGCTGCGTCTGTTATCGAGGCGTTAGGCATACTCTGGCTTGCCGAATAAGTGACTACCAGAACTATATTTTTAAAACTCCATAAAAGGAAATGAAGTGACTGAAAACTTACCAGCTATATTAGGCGAGCCATCAAAAGATAATTTTCCGGCCACAGTTGATGCAGAAATAGGATATTTGTCTCAAGCAAGAAAGTTGCTAGATGCCGGATTTCCAGATCACTCTCTTTTAGACATTTGGAATGCAGCTGTTCATAACCTGCGACGCAGGATGGAAGCTTATGGAATTGAGCTATTCACATCAGCTGTTAAAGAAGAGGCCGGAAGGAAGAAGTTCGATAAAGATGGCGAAACTCTAGGTGAGCGCTGGTCTGGTGTTGATGATTTAACACTGATAAATGGCGCCACTAAACTTGGTGTTCTGAACAAGAAAGCTGGCAAATCGTTAGAAATGATAAATTGGATGCGAAACCATGCATCCCCAGCTCACGGAAGTGATGATTCAGTAGAAGCAGAAGAGGTATTTGGACTAGCCTTAATGCTTCAAAAAATCTATTTGAAGCTGAGATGCCAGATCCAGGCCATTCTCCTTCAGGGTTATTTGAACCAATTAAGAGTTCTGAGCTTTCGGAAGAAAACCTGGACGTGTTAAAGGATCAAATTAGGGCATTTAAGCCTGGTGACATTCGTCTCACGTTTGGCTTTCTCATGGATATGATTTGTAAAGGGAAACACCCTCTCATGAGAATGCAATTAAGCTGTTTCCAGAGGCCTGGGGTAAAGCTAATGAAGATCTCATGAAGTCTGCAGGTCAAAGATATCATTCATATTTAATCGACCCCGACTCCGATACCAGTGATGATAAAGGTGCAAAGATTAGGGTACTAGAAACGCTTGTTAAGGTGGAAGGAATAAAGTTTATTCCTGATGCAGCTAGAGCGAGCTTGTATAGGCACACCATTAAACAACTTGCTAAAGCAAAAGACACGTCTTACGGATGGACGGATGAGGATAAAGCAGCGAAGGCTCTTGCTCAGTTTGGCCCGCATGTTCCTTCAATTGCATTTGAGGATGTCTATCAAGAAATTTTAGCTGTCTGGTGTGGAAACTACTGGGGAGATCGGATGCATATCTAACCCTTAAACCTTTTGTTGATGCCCTGAATAGCACGCAGTTAATGAATCTGGCAAGAATGTTTAAAGACAACGAACGAGCTAATGGTGAGCTCTTTCAAGCCAAGCCTAGTGCAAAAGCAAAAGCTCTTCTTGATTACATTAAGGACAAGCTAACAATTCAGGCTAGTATCGATGAAATCGATGAAATAAAAGGTTTAATTGATGACATGTAAGAGCCTAACAAGTCAAAGCACCCGGACGCAGCAGGGCTGCTCCGGTGTTTGACGCGTTAATACCTGCTCGGGATGGTAAAAAACACTCCATATATTGTCAGCTGCTGGCACAAAGTTGTCATTCGGTTCACACAGCAACCAGTACCAGACTTGTGCCGAAAGCAGGCATTGTCTGTCAGATTAAGTCCTGACTTTTACACTTAATACGATGAGTTAACGAATCATTCGATCAATTATCAGCCTGACCATTTTTGTCTGCCCAGGCTGATAAATATCGTATTACTCCCCGGTCAGTTTGATGCGTTTCTGCGTCAGCTCACCGTCGTCACCGGCGGGCCAGTAGAGGTCTACGCTGACACTGGCGCTATCATCTTCGAGATTCGTATTCACCATCAGGAAGTTATGCTGGCCCGAGAGGGCATATAACCGGGTGGCGTAACCGCCTTCATAGCCGGTAATTTTGCCGGTGCTGCGGATCAGCATCTCTGCTTTGGCCGGAGCGGGCTTTCTGGAGATGGCGCTGGAGGTAGCGTTGAACACTTGAGCGTTAGGGAATTTATCCCGGTTCTCCAAATGATAGACACTGGCGCTGTGCACATCACCACTGAGTACCGTCACCGGGCAGCCCTGTTCATGGGAGCATTTCAGCATGGCATCCAGCAGAATATTCCGTTCCTTATGGTTGGTTTCGTGCTCCCATTCGTCCCGCAGGTCGTCTTTAACCGAGCCGATATCCATCATGGACACCAGCGCCCCCAGTGCACCACCGGTACCGGCGAGACAATGAACAGGCTCTTGCAGCGCTGGCTGGCAGACTCCAGCCACTCCAGCACCCGTTGCATCTGCTTAGCGCCCAGCAGGGCGGTGCCGTCTTCATGGCGTTCATAATCGTGATGGCCGCGCATGTCCAGCACATAGAACCCGTGATCCCCATGCGGAAGCTGTAATCCCCTGGCAGTCTTCATTGTCTTCAGGCTTCAGGGAAACTGGTGTCTTCGGGTTATGGCTGTGCTGATACTCGAAGTAGACCTGCTTGGCTGCTTCAAACATCAGCTGGATTAACTGGTCGTTGGTGGCTTCATCGTCGTCCTGAAAGAAGCGGTTCAGCAGCTTGCTGCGTTCCTCCTGGTATAGGAGCCCCAGCCATCCATGATTTCATGGTCATCCCAGATCATATAAGTAGGGAAGCGCTGGAAGGTTTTCTTCAGATTCGGGAAATTCCAGTACAGGCGGTAATAGGTCCGGTAAACCTCAGCGAAGTACTTAATCAGCGCCTGCTTTTTCAGTGCGCCGTTTTCAGAATATTCTTTGATGATGGCGTTCTTGTAATCCCCAGCCAGTCCCACACGGAGTACATGTCTTCTTTATCGTTGGTATCGATATACACCTGATCACCGCCGCCGATGGAAAACAGGCCGTTACGGTTCACCATGGTCTGGTAATACAACGGCCAGGCGCCTTCGCTGTGGCTCACGGAACTGAACGGATCGTGGCAGCTGAAGTAGCCGAATGTCAGGTTATTAAGATCAGCGGGCAAGGCATGGAAGAACTTCTTCCCCTGGTGGCCAATCTCAGTGCGGCGGGGAATACGTTCAGCATCCGCCAGATCAGCAATGACCGCGTAATAGTATTTGCGGCCGGCCTGTAAACCGGTGACGTTAAACACCGCTGTGTTATCGGTGGATGCGTCGATTTGCTTCGCCTGAGAGAACACGGGGTTCGCCGCTTGTTTTACCAGAAACTCATCAACATTCAGGCCGTCCAGCGTATCCAGATCTCCCTGTAATGGCTTTTCTGTGACGATCAGCCACCATTTAGCTGCACAGTACATACGCACCCAGAGGCGGCAGGTTTTGGCAGTCATATGGCCGATAATGGCTAGCGAGCCGAGTTTAGGGTGATCCTGTTCAACATTGGCGGGATTCCGTGGGAAGTACATATCTATCTCCTTATAGTTATATACCTGCTGCACTGAATGACACGGGCAGCAGAGGCTGAATCTTGTCAGTGTGCCCGGGCGGGCAAGGCCTATAAGGATAGCTGTTAATGCATGGAAAAGGGTAGCCTGAACCGGAAGCTGTTTGTGCTGCTGATCAGGCATTTCCAACGGATCTGCTGAATATCCGTTACTTCAATGCTGAATCCGTTATAATGCGCGCCCCTATGCTGTGCGCCTGCGACGCACGGCAGGTTATGAAGTAGCAGGAGCGAGCAGTGTCTAAGTTTTTCTTTAAAGGTACCCCGGACATCATGGGGAACTACGGTAAAAGCGGTTACAACCCAAAGCCAAACGTAAAAGCGGGCAGCGAAGCCCATCCGCTGGCGATATCCGTGCAGACTGAAGCCCGCAAAGAAGAGGTTGCAGCACTGCTGGTGGAACATGATCTGGTGGGCAACATAGACGTGAACCCGGAAGCGCCGGAGAACCTTGCTGAACTGGAAGCCATGATCAACACCCGGAAACCCAGCGCTTCGCCCCTAAACCGGCCCGTAACGAACCTTGCTCATGCGGCAGCGGTAAAAATACAAGAAGTGCTGCGGCTGAACACCTTGTCAGTCTTTGAAATAGCACTGCTGCTGATCACGCTGATTATTTGTTTATCCGTGGTCTGGAGTACGGTGTGGCTGGGGATCTCCCCGATGCCCAGCTCAAAAAAGCCCGGCAGGCAGTGCTACAACTGTCGGCCGACACCGGCACCGGCCCGGTGTATGAACTGGGCAGCGGCTGGGGCAATTTACTCATCCCACTGGCACGGCAATATCCTGAGCGAAAGATCGTCGGCTATGAGCTCTCGCTAGTGCCCTGGCTAACAACACTGATACTGATAAAGCTGCTGCGGCTGAAAAACGTAGAGCTGCACCGGCAGAATTTCCTTAAGGCAGACCTTTCTGAAGCCTCCGTACTGTTGTGCTACTTATTCCCGGAAGGGATGCAGGCCATTGCCGACCGGCTGGCAGCAGGGCATATGACGCCCCAGTATCTGATCAGTAATAATTTCTCACTGCCGTCACACCACCCCGTAAATGTGCTGCACCTGACGGACTTTTATAAATCCCCGGTTTACCTATATAAGGTTTCCAGTTTGTGAAGCTTGGACGGCCTGATATCCATCTGGTTTAAGTCAGACCTGAATTGATAATGATGCTTGTGGATGTTGGCTTAGCTGATGCTGAGTATTTAATCCCACCACAGATAAACTGAGTTCGCTTGCCTAAGGTAATTGCCAATATCGTTAATATCACCTGATCCCTGGTCGATGATATCCGGGCAGAATGCGTAGATCTCTTCCTGAAAGGCCGCTATGTCGTCAGGTAAGGTTTTAAAAGTAAGTTGTATGGTGTCACTTTCTGCCTGCCATATATCAATCCCGTACGCTTTATCCCACGATTCGAGCCGGCTTACGATTAAGTCGTTTGTTAAATCATGATTAATGCCGTCAGTCTGAGCGACTTTTAAGATATCGAGTTGGTTGTCAGAGGCGAAAACGACTAATTCAGCTTCCCTGGTCCTTCCGGTAGAATTCGTGTGGTTCCTATAAATGCGATAGCACCCTCAGGAAGTACTTTGCGTACACGTTCAAGAGTTTGCTCTACATCGTTTGTCGGAATCAGAGCAGATACTGCTTTTAAGTATTGTTCTCTTCCAAAGTTCTGAGTAGAAAATTGCCGTACAGGGGATGTCACTTGAGTGGAAAGGGATGCAGACAGCTCTTGTAACGTGGGGGCGGCAATACAGATTTGGCTAATCAGAGCCAGAATAAACGCAGAGAACTTCATTGGTACATCCTTTTAAATAGCGGTGATGTTTTAATCCGTTAAAACGGGCATGGGGTGTTCAGCGATAACTCATTGTCCGAAGTTTCGCATTGCATACTTTTAATTTGAACATGTAACTGAACAATAGAAAAACAGTTCTTGCTCTAATCCTAAAAGTCTCCTGATTCATTTCTCTGTAAGCCCCGTCATACCTACCTGTAACACGAAAACACCCAAGTTGACCGCTCAGTTGAATCAGCTTTATAGTCCTTAGTGAGGCGTCGAAACCTCATTTACAAGCGGACAGCCAACACCGTTATGTTGGTTTTTGTGCCACAAATGTGGTACAAACTCCCGTATGTCGGGAGGGCGGTGAATATAATACCCTTATGGGGAAATAAGCCCGCGGTCTCTTGTAACCGTTTCGAACCTCCCGGCACCCCACGGATTGGGGCGTATTTCGAAAAATACAAGGAGGCCAGGTATGGCTAACCATCAAATCGATAACGTGGTGTACACACTGCGTTCCTGCTTCAACGACTCTCAAGACACAACACCGCTCACCACACTGGATGCCCGCATCAACCTGACACGGCTGTACGACTACCGCGTGCTGGATATCGGCACCATGGGCATGTTCGGCAGCGTACAGGGCGAGCTGATTCACATGCTTAACGATTGGGATGCCGGAACCATCCCCAACCCGGAAGAACTCCGCAACCTCATGTGGCGATACGCCAGCGTACTGCGCTGCATCGACTTCGCCGACCGCTTTATGCTGGTTCACAGTGAACCGCTGGAGCCGAATAAAGAAGTAGAGGAGCTGCGTAAGCGGCTGAGTTCACAGCTGCATAACCGAACGCAGGTGGTGATGTCGTAGGGGCTGGTCTGTTTCAGATAATTTCCTGAAGCTTGAGAAGGTTGAAGTATGTAAATAAGCTGCTGTAAATCTTAGGAGTCTGGGTCAGGAACTAATTTGGTTCTGGTTCTGACTCCAAATATCTTGGGATTAAAGTGGGATTTTATCGTTTGCTTTATCCCAAAGTAGAAAAACGTTTCAGATTAATTGTGTCTTGTATTTCTTTTATGCAAACTGGGCTAGATGGACATGTACAGTATATCTCTGTACTCATTGATCAATGAGTTACTCAAAGATCATGGATGAGAATGCAGTAGCTATCTTTAGCTTTTCTCTTATAAAAATGAAATTTGGAAATTAGAGGGCTGTAAATTTTTGCAGTCGCTTTAAAGGTTTCATGTCATTTCGTTTCCTGAAGGTAACATTAAGTTAATATCGTATGATTAAGACTATCATCTCCCTAATACGCTGGTCTGCCAACAGTCTCAATCGCATTGTGTTTTGGCTGGAAAGCAAAGACTATTCTGTCGATATACAATCTAAGTACGTAGATCTAGCTCCAACAGATGAGGCGGATAAAGCTGGCGTATATTCTGAAGCGATTCTGTATGCGATGAATAATGCGAAGGTTTCTAATATTGCCTTAACCGGTCCCTATGGATCTGGAAAAGCAGCATCATCCAATCTTTCTTGAAGAATTATCGGCATCCTGCACTTCATATTTCTCTGGCTGCATTTGTTCCAGAGGCGGATCCTGGTGAGGAGAAGGTGAGTCGTCAAGAAATTGAGAGAAGTATTCTGCAGCAGATGCTGTATGGTGCTGACGCAAACAAGCTTCCGCTATCAAGGTTCAAAAGAATTCGGTCTCCCGGTGTTTGGTCGGTATTTAAATCTTTTACATGATGGTTGGAATTGCCGCGCTTTGGTATGTTTTTGATCAGAGTGAGGATATCTTCAGCGGTACTTTCTTCCTTCCGCTCGAGCTTAGTAATTGGCTCAATCTAGGAGCTTCGCACTCGCAGCAATTTTTCTCTGGATGACCTTGCATCACTTTTATGTTGCTAGCTTTGGTCTGTCACTCAAGAGCATTTCTTTGAAAGATATTGAGATAAAGCCAGCTCGTGATGATCAAGAGTCAATACTAAATCGTCATTTAGACGAAATAATCTATTTTTTCAATCTACCGATTATGACCTTGTAATTATTGAGGATTTGGATCGTTTTAACGATGCTGAAATCTTCGTAACCCTACGAGAAATTAATAGTCTTGTTAACGAAAATTCAAGTGTAAAGCGTAATATTAGGTTTCTCTATGCTCTGCGTGATGACATGTTTGTTAACACAGATCGAACCAAGTTCTTCGAGTTCATTATTCCTGTGATACCGATCATCAATACATCGAATTCTATTGATATGATACTGCATCAGGGAGGAGACTCGAGCTCGATGATCGCTTAGATCGGCAGTTTCTGCGAGAGGTTTCACGATATCTGAATGACCTGAGATTAATTCAGAACATATTTAATGAATTCGCTATTTATGTGACCAATTTAGAAACTGATGGAGAGAACTTGCTTGATGCTAACAAGCTTCTTGCGATTTTGATTTATAAAAACGTTTACCCAAGGGATTTTGAGCGACTGCATCGTGGTACGGGTATTCTTGCTGAAATATTGAATCTTCAGGAGGAACTCATTGAAACGGGTGAAACCACGTATAGAAGAGAAATTGCGAAACTTGAAAAACAGTTGGAAATCGCAGAACAACAGGTTCCTTCGGATCTGAGAGAGTTGAGACAAATTTATGCTATGGCTCTGATTGAGAAACTGCCAGCAAATCATGACAGCGTTAGTGTTGATAGACGCAATTGGATCAAGCTTTCCAAGTTGAGCAGCCACGATGAACTAGAGCTATTTATTAGTGCTACACGTCTGTCTAGCCGTAATGACTATTATAATAATGAGAGTCAGATTGACGTTTCTACATTGCAGAATGAGGTGGATTCTCAAAGAACTTATCATCAACGCATGACTGAGATTGAAAATGGCGCTACTGATAATAAGAATAAAAGTTTGCGTGAAATACATGAGTTAAGATCTAAGCTTGCAGTTATTCGTACGACTAAGCTAGATGAGTTGTTGCGTTTGAACACTAATCATGCGCATGGACTTTTGAAAAGTTTGGGGAAAATGGTGAGCTGGCCCGTTTTTTGGTTTTAGAGGGTTATCTCGATGATACTTACTATCAATATACATCACTCTTTCACTCAGGCCGCTTGTCGCCTAATGATAATAAGTTTTTAATCCAGATAAGAGCATTCGTAACCCCTGAACCTCTTTTTCCAATCGATAATCCAAAAGAAGTTATTGCAGCGATGCGAGATGAGGACTTCCGGCAAAGTTATGTCTTGAACATTAAACTTGTTGATAGTCTTTTGAGTGGCGAAAGCAATTACACCGACCAAACGAAGAAACTGTTTGAGTTTCTTTCGAATGAATTTGAGACCTGTGAAGAGTTTTTTGATGTCTATTATACCAGTGGGCGAAATATTTTAGCTCTGCTTTCGGGTTTGTTAGATTATTGGAAAGGTTTTATTCCCGCTGTTATTTCTAGCCCCAATAATATCGTCCATGTTTCCCAACTAGTTGCAAGCCTACAAGAATCTAAGCTCAAAATGTTAGCAAAGGACTTTGATGGGGTTCCTAAGTTTGTTTCGGAGAAACTTCCGGAGATATTGGTAAACGTACCTGAGTTAGAACCGGAACGCCTTCTATGCCTCAATTTTGAGGTCAAAGATCTAAATTCCATCAAAGAACATTCAGAAATTGCACGTTTCATGTTTGAGCAAGGGCTCTTTGAGCTTACGATTGCGAACATAGAATACGTTTTTGAAGTAATTTTAGGAGAAAAGAATTTAGAGTCATTACGTACCAGAAATTACACTACTATTCGTTCGGCGAGTAACGCTGTTTTGAAGACACGTGTAGAACGCGATTTTGACAGTTACTTGCGTGATATCCTTTGTGCCTTCAAGATAATTTAGAGGAAGACGCTTCTGCAATTCTTGCTGTCATACGTCACGATAATCTTGATCAGGTTGATCTTCAAGGGTTTCTCGAACGGCAAATAACTAAGTTGCCAACATTAGAGAGTGTGCCTGAGAGGTTGTATGCATTGTTGTTTCAACTGTATAAAATTGAACCAGCTTGGGATAGTTGTCTTACTTTTATGGAGATTGATGAGTTCGATGCAGAGATTTTTATAGGCTATCTCGATCGAGATGATGTACGTCATAAAATCTTGGAATGTCCTATTCCAAGCGAGCCAGACTTCTTTCAATTGCGCAAATTTCTTTTGAAGCGGGTGCTCTTTCTGATGAAGCCTATAGAGGATATGTGTGCGCATTACCAAACCAGTTCGAGATGCCATCAATAGGAATTGAGTCAACTAAGCTCAGGATTCTTATCGAGGAAAGAAAAATCATATTTACTCCTGAGAGTCTTGCTGAAATTGATGATGAAAGAGAGTTGCAAGTACTTTTCGTAGCAATGAACATTGATATATTTCTTGATAGTCCAGATGAGTTTGAATTGGACGATGATCTTTTAGCAGATCTACTTAAGTTTGAAATTAAGCCTTCGGCTAAGCTCAAGATAATTGAAATGATGGACTTAGAAGCGATTATAGATCTTCCTGAACGGGCTGCTCTTATTGGTCCGATTCTTAATGGCATTGACGCGACCATCTCCAACTTGAACGGAGATGTGGTGCATTCCTTAATATTGAATACTATGCCTTTAGCTTCGCAGATCTCACTTTTAATAAGTACCACTCATTTATGACCGATGAAGAAGTACGTCAAGTCTTGGCTAACCTTCCGGGGCCATATTGTGACATTAAGACCGGTTACTTTTCACCTAGACTAAAAACAACGATGAGAATATGAATTTAGTAAAATGGCTCGATTCAAGAAAAATAATTTCATCATGGAGTGAGAGTGGTTTATTCTCTAATGATATAAAGGTGAACCTTTATAGACGCTTATCAGAGAACGTTATATAACTTCAGGTCTAATTCACTAAACTTAAAAGAAAAATTCAGGTCTTCCGATATTTTTGCATGATAATCAGAATAAATCATCCAATTTGATAATGTTAGTTTTTAAGGAGCTTTGTATCAAAATATTTGGAGGATGAGAAAGAGCGAGCTAAGGCGTTCGCTATAGCTCCGGTAATTCCTATTGCTATTATGAGCCTGACAGGGGTTCCAGCGACCTTACTTATCTTTCTCATTGGGGCGCCTGTTGCCTATGCTTGTGCGGTAATCATTGGTATTCCCCTTTATTTATTCTTTAGTAAATTTAGAATTTACGGCTGGCCGTATTTTGCTTTGGGCGGTGCTTTATGTGCTATTCCGGTGGTGTTTGTTTTTACGAAAGACAACGTACCAATTGTTTATAACCTTCAGTCGTTCAGCAGCCTGGCGCTTATTGGTGCCGTCGGTGGCTTTGCCTTTGGTGGCTTTATCCCCGAAAAAGTTCAGTGAAAACCGCGTGACCAATCTGCCCGGATTAATTCTTGTGATCCTGATCGGAGGAGTGCTGTCTTATGTACATGTCCTTGGTGAGGTCAAATATATCGATGGGAGAACCCTGTCGGTTACACACCCATTTGTGAGCGAACATGACACGGTGGTTACCATTGAGGCGGAAGGGGAAACAGTAGAGGCGTGGGTACCGAAGGGGGTACCTTATCGCACTGATTGCAGAATACTTGTGGTTGTCTGGCGTGAGTTGTTTAGCCACAGAAAAGTCTATTCAATCAGCCTCTACCCGGACTCTCCGTTGGCGCATCAGTATGAGTGGTTAACGATAGAAGCTCAGAACGCCATCAGTAAGGCATGCAGCTAATCTAATCGGGCAGGGCTACCTGAATCTTTATTCTTACTCTATACCTATCCCACTAAATACTTACCAACGAACAAGTTCCACATTTAAATTTTCCAACTCCCAATCTTCTCCTACACTCTTTGTGTTGCCTTAATCAGAACAATAAACCAAATCTAATCTCCTTATTCGTAACAGGTTGTTGGGCCAGAATGGGGAAATGTGATTCTCAATTATAAGAAAAGGTAAATCATGGCGAAGACGATGGTAGGTGTAATCGGCCTGGGTGCAATGGGTTATGGCATGGCTAAAACCCTGTTGCGGGAAGGGTTTCAGGTGGCTGGTACGGACCTGAGTGAAGCGCAGCGTACAGCGGCGGCAGAGTTGGGGGTGCAGGTAGTCGACAGTATCGCTGCACTCTGTGAACTGACGGATACCTTTGTGTTGTCGTTGCCTATGGCGAAGCACGTGCAGGCGGTGATTCAGGGTGAGGGCGGTCTGCTGGAGCATGCACCGGCGGGCAGTCTGATGATTGATACCTCTACTTCTGAACCGGAAATTACCCGTGATCTGGCTGGTTGTCTGGCCAGCAAGGGCCACCAGATGCTGGATGCGCCTGTAAGTGGCGGGCCAGCAGGCGCAGCTGCCGGCACCATGGTGATGGTGGTGGGTGGTGAAACCGCCGCGCTGGACCGGGCCATGCCAGTACTGAACGCCCTGAGCAGCAAGGTTGTGCATCTGGGTGACAGCGGCAGTGGCCACGTGGCCAAGCTGATCAATAACCTGTTGTGTGCGGCTCATCTGATCACGACGGCTGAAGCGGTAGCGCTGGGTAAGCGTGCCGGACTTGATCCTGCGTTGTTGATTGAAGGTCTGAATGCCGGTTCCGGCCGCAGTGCCATCAGTGAAGTGAACTTCCCCGCTGGATTCTCAATGAAGGCTTTGATTCCGGCTTCACCATGCAGCTGATGCGTAAAGATGTCCGTCTGGCGAAGAAACTGATGGCTGATATGCAGCTGGATTTGCCAGTTGCCGATCAGATCGCGCAGATCTGGGCAGCCAGTGAAGACTGCATTGCAGACGCTGACGATTTTAACTGCATTATCAAGAACGCCGGGCTGGGAGAATAATCATGACCGTATTAGCCAAAGAATTTACCGTTGAACAGAACGGTGCCGCTCAGGTGGCTGAGCTACTGAACAGTTTATTTGATGACAACCGGGCCGCAGCTACCTTTGGTAGCTGGGTCAACGGTGCAATGCGTACCGGTAATGGTGAGGCTATCAGCCTGATTAACCCGGCCACTGGTGCAGAGTTTATGAGCTATGCCGACGCCGGTGAAGCGGTGGTTGAAGATGCCGCCGCTGCTGCCAGTGCCGCGCAGAAGCAGTGGTGGGCATTACCTGCCAGTGCCCGAGCCCGTGCGATGTGGGCCTGCAGCACCAAGGTACGTGAGCATGCAGAAGCGCTGGCCCGTCTTGAATCTGTGTCTGCCGGTAAGCCGGTTCGGGATTGCCGGGTAGAGGTGGCTAAAGTCGCTGAGATGTTTGAGTACTATGCCGGCTGGTGCGACAAGATGACCGGCCAGGTGATTCCGGTGCCAACGTCACACCTGAACTATACCCGCCATGAACCGTACGGTGTAGTGACTCAGATTACCCCGTGGAATGCGCCGGTATTTACCTGTGGCTGGCAGATTGCGCCGGCGATCTGTGCCGGTAACGGTGTGCTGCTGAAACCGTCTGAACTTACCCCTTTAAGTTCGACGGCACTGGTGAAATTGATTGAAGATGCGGGAATTCCGAAAGGGTTGGTCAACGTGATTAACGGTCTGGGCCACAGCACCGGTGCGGCGGCCATCAGCAACCCTGTGACCAAGAAGGTTGTGTTTGTTGGTTCTCCGAAGACCGGTGGGGTGATCGCCGCGGCTGCTGCACAGCGGGTGATTCCATGCGTACTGGAGCTGGGCGGCAAGTCTGCCAATATCGTCTTTGATGATGCGGATCTGGACCGTGCGGTTGTAGGCGCACAGGCGGCAGTGTTTGCTGCTGCAGGGCAGAGCTGTGTATCCGGTTCCCGCTTGCTGGTGCAACGCGGGGTGTATGACGAAGTGGTAGAACGCCTGGCGTCTGCCACCAATAAGATTCCGGTGGGCCTGCCGTGGCAGGACGACACCATGGTGGGGCCGATTAATAACCTGGCTCAGTTCAGTCATGTGTCTGCACTGGTGGAGCAGGGTAAGGCTGCCGGTGCCCGGGTTGCTGCCGGTGGTTGCGGTGCGGATATCGCCGGAGGAGAGGCCGGTTATTTCTTCCGCCCAACGGTGCTGGCGGATGTCGATAACAGCATGGCAGTGGCTCAGGAAGAAATCTTTGGCCCGGTGGTTTCAGTGATTCCGTTTGACGATGAAGAAGATGCCATCGCGATTGCCAACGATAGCCGCTTTGGCCTGGCCGGTGCGGTCTGGACGGCGGATGTCGGTCGTGCCCATCGCATGGCCGCAGCCGTGAACGCCGGTACCTTCTGGGTGAACAGCTATAAGGCTATCAACGTGATGTCGCCGTTCGGTGGTTTCGGTGAGAGTGGTTACGGCCGTTCAAGCGGCTATGAAGGCTTGCTGGAATACACCCAGACTAAGAGTGTCTGGGTAGAAACCGCGAAGGATGCAGCCATTCAGTTTGGCTATTCCATCGAATAATCGCGAAAGCGCAGTGCCGGCCTGTTCAGATGTAAAACCTGAGCAGGCCGGGCAGGCGTGAAGAAGAGGTATATCTTATGACCGATTATAAACGCGAGATAGATCTGGCAACCCTGTGGCCAACAGTGGTGGCGGAAGCTGAAGCAGCAGCCCGTGCCTTTCCGATGCTGGCAGACTTTTACCGCCGCAACATTATTCAGCACGATGGTTTTGCCGGGGCACTGGCGTTTGTGCTGGCCGAAAAGCTGCTGGACCGTGATGCCGGTGGGGCTGCTGAGCAGGCAGAACAACTCAAGCAGTGGCGTAAGTATTTAGCAGCACAAATGGCCCTTGATCCGGCAATTGAAGCCGCAGCTATGCGGGATCTGCTGTGCCAGCTGCAGAGCAACGCCAGTATCAAAGACCATTACACGCCGCTGTTACACTTTGCCAGTTATCAGGCGTTGCAGTGCCACCGTATTGCGCATCATTGCTGGCACAGTGGTCAGCGGGCGATGGCCAGCTATATTCAGGGAAGGGTGGTTTCCCTGTTCGGGGTGGACATTCATCCCGGTGCGAAGGTAGGCAGCGGCATTTTCATTGATCATGCCGTGGGCGTGGTGGTGGGTGAAACCGCTGTGATCGAAGACAACGTTACCCTGTTCCAGAATGTCACCCTGGGTGGCACCGGTAAGGGCAGTGGCGACCGCCATCCGAAATTGCGCGAGGGCAGCTTTGTCGGTTCCGGGGCGGTGATCTTCGGCAATATTGAAATTGGGGCCGGTGCCAAAGTGGCCGGCGGCGCAGTTGTGATTAATGACATTCCTGCCGGCACAACCGTAGTTGGGCCAAAAGGCCGGGTGCTGAACAACAGAGACTGAAACAATGAATAATAAAAATGCTGAGAATCATCTGGGAATCGACCATCCGCTGGTGGCGGTGCGTGATATGGATAAGGCCTGTGAAGATTTTGCCCGGTTAGGTTTTTTATTAACCCCCGGCACCATCATCCGTGGGGACTGACAACCATTTGTTGATGTTCCCGGAAAACTTCATTGAGGTGATCAGCATCTATGATCACAGTAAGCTGGACCTGACCAACGAGAAGGGTTTTGCCTTTGGCCGCTTTATCAGTAACTCCATTGAGCGCAAAGAAGGCATTTCACTGGTAGCGCTGCACAGTAAAGATGCCCGGGCGGATCATGCCCTGATGGAAGCCCGTGGGGTGGAGAATATGGGCATTGTGGATTTCCGTCGGGTGGCTCACCGGCCGGATGGCAGTGAAGAAGAAGCTGTGGTTTCGCTGGTGATGCTGATAAACTCCGATGCCCCGTCGGTGTCACATTTTTCTGCCATCAGCATAAACCCCATCTGGTATGGGTAGAGGACTGGATGACCCACCCGAACGGCGCGAATGGCATTACCTGTGTCAGTTACGTAGCCCGGGAGTCGGCGTCTCTGGCGGCCCGTTTCAGCGGCATTTACGGCTCGCAGGCGGTGAGCCAGGAAGACGGTTATCTGAAGGTTCAGACGGACCGGGGCATATTCGAAGTGCTGACACCCGAGCAGGCGGCGATTCGCTTCCGTGGTGTGGACGTACCCGTCAGCGATGATCAGCTGCCTGGCGGCGTGGCCATTCGGGTAAGTACAGCATCACTGCAGCAGGCGAGCGACCATCTTGATGCCGGAGGCGTTGAGTATATCCGCACCGACGATGGCGGCCTGCGCATTCCGGCACACTATGCCGGTAACACCATTATTGAGATTTATCCGGACTGCGGTTGAACAACCGCAGCCCACAGGAGAAGACAGATGTCACTGATTGAACAGGAAGGCCAATTACATCAGCAAATGCGTGACTGGCGGCGGGATTTACACCGCCATCCGGAAACTGCGTTTGAAGAACACCGTACCGCGAAAATTGTGGCCAGCCTGTTAACGGAGTTTGGACTGGAAGTGCATACCGGCATTGCAACTACCGGTGTGGTGGCCACCCTTAAAGGCAATCTGCCGGGGAAGATGCCATTGCCCTGCGAGCGGATATGGATGCCCTGAATCTGCAGGAGCTGAATACCTTTGATCACTGTTCGGTGAATCCGGGCAAGATGCACGGCTGCGGCCATGATGGCCATACCTGCATGCTGCTGGGGGCGGCAAAGCACCTGGCGGAACACCGGGATTTTGCCGGTACCGTGGTGTTTATTTTCCAGCCCGCCGAAGAAGGCGAAGCCGGTGCCCGGGCCATGTGTGAGCAGGGGCTGTTTGAACGTTTCCCGGTGAAGGCCGTTTATGGCATGCATAACTGGCCGGGGCTGGAAAGCGGCGAGTTTGCCGTACATTCCGGGCCGGTGATGGCCTCTATGGATGTATTCGATATCACCATTACCGGTAAGGGCTGCCACGGCGGTATGCCGCATCTTGGGGTAGACCCGGTGGCGATTGCCGGTCAGCTGATTACCAGCCTGCAGAGCGTGGTCAGCCGGACCATGAACCCGCTGCAGTCCGGGGTAATCAGTATCACCCGGATGAAAGGTGGTGAAGCTTATAACGTGGTGCCGGACAGCGCGACCCTTTCCGGTACCTGCCGGGCATTTTCTAAAGAGACTCAGGATCTGATTGAATCCCGCATGCGCCGCCTGGTGGAAAGTATCTGTCAGGCCTACGGTGCTACAGGTGCGCTGGATTACCGCCGGGTGTATCCGAGTACGGTGAATGATCCGGAGCATGCGGATATCTGTGCAAACGTTGCTAAAGGGTTGGTAGGGGAAGAGAAAGTAAACCTGACCCCGGACCCGAGTATGGGGGCTGAGGATTTTGCCTTTATGCTGCAGGAACGCCCGGGCGCGTATGTCTGGGTAGGTAACGGCTCCAGTGAAGGCGGTAAGGGCCTGCATAACCCGTATTACGACTTTAACGATGACATCCTGCCACGGGGTGCGAACTACTGGGTTGAGCTGGCCCGGGCTCAGCTGGCCTGAACCGGGTTAGCCGGGTAGTCATTCAGCATGAAGGCGATTAACGAAAAACGGGTAGCCTATCTCTATGAGGCGGTTACCCTGGGCACAGTCAGGGCGGCGGCAGATAAGCTGAATGTCGCACCCTCGGCGGTGAGCCGGCAAATCGCCTTACTTGAAGACGAACTGGCTATGACCCTCATCGAACGGCACCGTAAAGGCGTTACCGTGACGGAAGCCGGTGAGCTGGTGTTACGTTACTACCGTGAAAGCCTGGCCAATGAAGAAGACTGTGTGGCCAAGCTGCAGGCCCTTAAGGGGTTGCAGCGGGGGCATATTCAGTTAGCGGTTGGCGAAGGCTTTGTCGGTGACTTAATGGCTGGCCCGTTGCCGGAGTTTCATCGCCATTATCCGCAGATTACCGTGGGCATCACCACTGCCGGCAGTAATGAGGTAGTGCGCATGGTGGAAAGTGACGAAGCCCATATCGGGTTGCTGTTCCAGCCGGGTAATCATCCCGGTATCCGTTCCCAGGCGATCAGTCGTCAGCCTACCTGTGTCATCGTGCATCCCGAACATGAACTGGTGGCTCTGGCCGGGCAGGGGCTGTTAGTCTGGCGCAGTTGCTGGAATATCCGGTGGCGTTACCGGAAAGTCATTTCGGTGTTCGTCAGTTACTGGCTATGGTGGAGTTCCGGGAGCAGTTCCGCTTTACACCGGTAATGACGAGTAATTCCATCGCTGTGCTTAAGCATTTTGTCCGGGCTGATATGGGCATTACCCTGTTGCCGGAGTTTGTGGTTGCGGCGGAGATTGCTGATCAGCAGTTGGTGGCCATCCCGGTGGATCACAGTCTGCTGGCCAGCGGCGAAGCCCACATGATTACCCGTCTGGGACGGCATCTCTCAGCCGGCCCGCATAAATTACTGCAACATCTAACCGCATGGATGCGGGCATTCAGGCCTGCCGGATAAAAGGTTTATTTTCCCTAATTCCTGACGTACATTGGCTGTCTGATTTTCGGAGATTTTCTGATGGCACTTGATACCTGGCTGATCTATTTACTGGCGGTTGCCGGCCTTACCCTGACCCCGGCCCGAACAGCCTGCTGGCGCTGACCCATGGCGCACTTTACGGGCACCGCCGTACCTGCCTGACTATTGCCGGCAGCTGTACGGGGTTCATGCTGATTGTGGCACTGTCTCTGCTGGGTATCGGTGCGTTGTTGCAAACCAGCGGCAGTATTCTGCTGATTATGAAGTGGCTTGGGGCTGCTTACCTGATCTATCTGGGCATTCAGGTGTGGCGCAGCCCGGTGATGTCCATGAATCAGCCTGCAGAACCAAAGCGGCGGAGTAATCTGGCGCTGTTCCGTGCTGGGTTCACGACGTCGGTTTCTAATCCTAAGGTTATTCTGTTTTTGCGGCGTTCTTTCCGCAGTTCATCGACCCTGAACGCTCACTGCTCACCCAGTTTGTGGTGATGGCCCTGACCATCGGCATGATTGAAGTAATTATAGAGTTCACCCTTGCCCGGGCAGCGTTCCAGCTGCGGCCAGTGCTGGAGCGTTCCGGCAAGATCTTCAACCGCTGCTGCGGCGGCATGTTCGCGGGGATTGGATTGGCCTTACCTTTAGTAACTAAGAGCCGTTTAGTAATTAAAATCAGGTGTGGTTAGGGGATCAGACTGATCCCGGAAGCCGTGGCGGTTCTTCTAAACAACTTAACTCTCTATTGTTTTAAGCTGACCCTGCGCTGTCTGGTTGTCTCGCTGATATATTTGGGCGTTTTGTGGTCACCTGATGATTAACGACAGTTTGTAGTATTCCGTTTATGAGTACATAATTATGTACATTACTGTGCATAAAATTATGTGCGCGGGATTTACGGAGAAAGCAAATGAGTACTCAGGCAATCTACGCTGAGCAAACTGTCAGTATTACTGAAGTGCGTAAGAATCCTTCTAAATATTTCACTGAGCAGCCAGTAGCGGTGTTGTCGAACAATAAGACTGCCGGTTACATGGTCAGTGCTGAAACATTTGAAATGCTGATTAAAGCGGTTGAGGCACAACAGGTACCGGCAGAGTTCAGAGCCAGCTTTCGTCCAAGCGCTGCCCGGCTTGAAGCGATTGCAGCGACAGGCAGGGAAGTATTGGAAACTGTCTCAGATGATGAATTGGGTGAATTCACTGAATAATGCGTATATTCAAAGGAAGAGTGCTTCAGGCACAGCTCACGGAACAAGAGCAAAACGCGTTAACCAATGACTTCAGACGCTATAAAATGACTGGCGAGCTGCCTGATACGTTTGGCAGAGACGCAGCATACGACCATCCGCATACACCACCGCTGATTCAAGCCGAACAGGTTCAGCATATACACCTGTTGGATAAATCCTGTCAGTGGGCCGTACATACCATCCAGTTCTACCGAACCAGTGACAAACATCTGGTGTATTGCCCGGGCGCTTTACATGACGATTGCTTTTACTGATGGCTATCCTGTCACCGGACGCCCATGCTCAGGCAAAAGATGCCAATGTCATGAGAAAACTGGGACTGATGGCTGAGAAGTTCCGAAATATCTATTAAAGATGCCGTTTATTTTGTTTGCTTCCACAGAGGCTGGCTACTGCTGGAGAGTTGTTTTGCGATGTTTTGCGATGATTTATCGCAGACTGCCCGTGAGCCAAAAGCCTGCCTTTCCGGGCAAAAGTTAAGATACAGGCGATAGCGATTCGCGATGCGAAGTAATAGGATAAGCCTCTGGCCATTCACTGCCAGATATTCGTATGTAGAAGGAAGTCAGTTATGAACCATACAGTACCAGGGAAAGTTGAAGTCGTATTAACCGGTAAGGCTGCCCTTACAGCCGGCCGGGCAAATCCAGCGCCATTCACAAAATCCCGGTGACCGGTGCGGTTGAAGTGATGGAGCTTGGGCTTGCTGGCGATGAACAGGCAGATTTACGGGTGCATGGTGGGCCTCACAAAGCGGTGCATATTTACCCGCGGGAGCATTACAGCGATTGGCAGGAAGCGCTTGGATATCGTGCGGTGCTAGAAGAGGCAGGTGCCTTTGGTGAAAACCTCAGTAGCCGTGGCCTGACGGAAGAAACCGTGTGTATGGGAGATCAGTACAGAATCGGCTCGGTACTGTTCGAAGTGTCTCAGGGGCGTCAGCCGTGCTGGAAACTGAATGACAGGTTTGACTGCAAAACCATGGCGAAGCAGGTGCAGGATACACGGCGTACCGGCTGGTATTTCCGGGTACTGGAGCCGGGCACCTTGCAGGCGGGTGATGATATCGTGCTGGTTTCGCGGCCGTGGCCACAATGGTCATTGGCCCGGTTTATGGGGCTGATCTATGACGGTGTGCTCGATGCTCCACAGTTACGGGAAGCGCTGCAGCTGCCACTGGTTGAGTCGTGGGAGAAGCTGCTGAAAAACGTCTGGAAAAAGCCGAAGTGGAAGACTGGTCTCCCCGGATAGACGGGCCGGCTAAAGACTAACAGGCAGGTAAAACATGTCACTGAAAACACTGCGCACACTGACAGCCATCGCCCAGCAGGGCAGTTTTGCCGCTGCCGGAGAGAAGCTGGGCCTGACCCAGGCGGCGGTCAGTATTCAGGTTCGCCAGTTGGAAGACGAACTGGGGGCGCGGCTGTTTGATCGTATTGGCCGTAATCAGGTGCTGAATCCTGACGGTCGCAAGGTGCTGGAACGGGCGGAAAAATCCTCGGGCTGTACGATCAGTTAGGCGAGGGCATTGGCAGTGAAAGCCAGTACCGGGGCGAGCTGTTACTGGGGGCGGTATTCAGTATCCAGACCGGCGGGCTGGGTTTGGTCCTGGCGCGGCTGCGGGAGCGCTTTCCCCATCTGAAAATTAAGATTCTGCGGGGCATGTCTATTGATCTGGCAGCCCGGGTGGAAAACGGCGAACTGGATGCCGTGCTCATCACCGAGCCGCAACAGGCAATACGTCCGGAGTTTTGCTGGCAGACGCTGGAGTCGGAGCCGTTTTACGTGGTTGGCCATAAAGATGTGCCCGCGCTGTCAGACAGTGAGATCCTGAGTCAGTATCCGTTTGTCCGGCTCGATCCGAGAGCCTGGGCGGGCAGCATGATCGACAATGAGTTGCGCCGCCGCCAAGTTCAGACCAACGAAATGATGGAGCTGGATTCGTTGCAGGGGCGCTGAACATGGTTAAGCAGAATCTCGGTGTCACGGTGATGGCGCTGGGTAAATACCGCAGTGAGCAACTGAGCAGTGAATTCCGGCTGGTGCCTTTCGGTGATCCGGTCATCTATCGGAATATCGGCATTTATCAGCGCCGTGATCATGCCCGGCAGGGGCTGATTCAAGTGTTGATCGATGAATTCACCGAAGCCTTTATTGAAAGCTCAGACGTTTGAGTTAATTCATAAAATAATTTTAACAATTAAGCTAAAAAGTATAATTTTTATTATTTGTTAAGCAGGCGTAAGCTAGGCGGAAATTACTTCTTCTGCTATGTGTTTAGTCGGAGCCTGCCATGCCTCTTGCCATCGAAGCCCTTATTCCCGTTACTCTGACCGTGTTCATCGGTTTTTGGCCCGCCACCATTTTAATGTGGGTGAAGTGTCTGGGCGGGCATTGAAAAGCTGACTTACTATCTGTTCGCGCCTTCGTTGCTGGTGGTGTCACTGGCGAATAAATCCCTGCAGGATCTGGCCTGGTTTGAAGTGTTTGCCACCCTGGTGATGGCGCTGTTGCTGTGTAGCGCGGTGATCGTGTTGTGGCAGAGCCTGATCCGGCCGGTGGATATGCCGTCTTTCACTTCGGTGTTTCAGGGGAGTCCGGTTTAACAGTTTTGTGGCGCTGGCACTGGCGGATAACCTGTTTGGCGCTCAGGGGCTGATGGTCGGTGCGCTGGCAACAGTGGTAATCGTCATATCCGTGAACATTCTTAGTGTGTCTGTTTTCTCGGTGGCGAACCGTCGTCAGGGAACTGGCTGCAGTTGCCGTATCAGTTAATTACTAATCCGCTGATTATCGGTTGCCTGATTGGTCTGACCCTGAACCTCACCGGTATCGGTCTGACAACCTCGCTGGACAATCTGTTGCTGATGCTGGGTAAAACCGCACTGCCCATGGCGTTGCTGGCGGTGGGGGCGGCGTTACGGCTGGGCAACATTGGTAGCAGCATTGAAATGATCGCTTTTACCTCGGTGATGCAGTTTCTGTTTAAACCGGTGGCGGCGTTGCTGATTGGCCAGTGGCTGGGCCTTGAAGGGCTGACGGTGATCATCGTGGTGATTTTTATGGCGGTTCCTACAGCACCCTCAGCGTATGTACTGGCCCGGCAGCTTGGCGGAAATGCCCCCGCGATGGCGTCGATCATTACCGTTCAGACCCTGATTGCCTTCGTGACCTTACCCATTACCCTGAGCTTATTGTTACCCATGCTTAACGCCTGAGTGGCCGAAACAGAATTCGCTGGGAATTTGCGCAATTATTAAGCTGTTTTGTCGTATTCAGTAAGCGTTGGGATTCACCTTTGCTATACTCCCGCGCCTTCACGGCCCGGCCGTATCTGCTTAAGGTTAACAATGATCACTCACGATTTTTATACAATGCCGTCGGCATGCTCAGTTCGCTGATGTTTCTTGGTTGTCTGTTCGGGTTGGTTAAACAGTACCGCCGTATTAACAGCCGTAAAAGAGGTTCAGGCAGGGGAAGCGGGTTACGCGACCCGTTCTCTGTCGGTGAACAGTTTCTTTTCAAGCTTTATCGCTTTCTATGCGTTCTTCCTGTATTCCATCATGCTGCAGGAGATTGATTACTATCTGTTTGTGACCCGCTTACTGGCGGCGTCCATGACCCTGGTGGTGCTGTTTGAGATCTTCCGCGACCGTAAACCGCTCTCACAGCGTTTGCCGTTTTTATCCGGTGTGCTGTTAATGGCGGTTGCTGTGCTGTGTATCGGTGTCCGAGAGGATATGCTGTTTATCGGCCGTTCGGCCTCTATCTTCCTGGCGGTGGGTGCGACGCTGATTATGCTGCAGGGCGGGATTCAGCAGATCCGTAAGATCCGGCAGGAACAGTCTGTCGGTGCATTGTCACTGTCGATGAATGTGATTTTTGCGCTGAAAGATGTGTCTAATATCGCCTTTGGCCTGGTAATCGGTTTTGCTGATGGCTGGCCGCTGATCATGACCGGCACCGTGAGTGCGCTGACCAAAGCGGCGGTGATCATGCAGTTTTATTTCTTCAGGGAAAAGCCGGTCGCGGCTTGATCCCGGCAAATAATAACAGGGGCCCAGCTCTTAGCTGAGCTCCTGTTTTTATTGTGCTGACGCACGACCCATTCTGCCAGGCCGATCCCGGCCAGCACCATGACCAGTCCTATCATGTGATAGATCTTAAAGGCTTCACCCAGCACTACCACTGCCATCAGAGCACCGAAGATCGGCACCAGATTAATGAAAATCCCACCCCGGTTAGCGCCAATGCGCGCCACCCCTTTGGCATAAAACAGCTGCGCCAGGAAGGACGGGAAAATAGCCACATAAATAATCAGCAGAAAGTTATCTGCGGTGATTTCCGGTAAGCCCCGGCTCTGGGTATTCCAGGCAATCAGTGGCATCAGCACAGCCAGCGAGACTACCGCAAGAGAGAATATAAAGCTCAGGTCGTGAATTTGTGGCCGCCAGCGCAGGCTGACGCTGTACACAGAGTAAAAGACGATGGCGATGATCATGATGGCATCACCCCGGTTCAGGCCCTCATTGAGCAAGATGGCCGGGTTGCCCTGGGTGACGGTGATCACAACACCGATGGTGGCAATTACCACGCCGAGAATCTGCAGGCCAAATACCTGCTGGCTGAATAAAATACGGTTCAGCACCATGATGAAGACCGGAATCGCTGCCTGCTCGATGGAGACATTAATGGCACTGGTGTAGTGCAGGGCACCATACAAACAAAGGTTAAAGCCGACAAAGCCGAAACCGCCCATCAGGCACAGTTTCCACCAGTTCTCCCGGATGACTGGCCAGTCTTTTTCAGATGGCTACGGGCAATAAAGCCGATCAGGGCGACCGCAAATACCCAACGCAGGAAAGTAAATTCAATGGCGTTCCACTCAGTAGCGGCCAGTTTACCTACCACCGCATTACCGCCCCAGAACAGCGGGGCCAGTGTCAGCAGCAGGTAAGGAGACGATAAAGCGGTATTACGTGAATCTGACACTTGGTTCATCCGTGGGGCCAATTGAGAAACCGACAATACTGAAGTAAAAATACATACTTGTCAGCACAAAGTTTGCGGGTATGCTTTTGGCAGGAACCAGAGTTTCAGGTCTGGATGAACGGAAGCAACTGAACAGATGTTCAGGGAGTCTCAAATGGATTACTTAATCGCCGCTATTATTGCACTGCTGGTGTTTTTATTGCTCAGACATTTGCTGTTAAGGCCTGGCTCTGAGAAGCCGGTACGCTATACCGCCCGTGAGTAGCAGCGCTGACCGTAGAAGAGATAATAGGCACGATACAGGTGGCAGTATTGAAGCCAGCCGTACAGATTACAGCGATTCTGGCGGTGATGGTGGCGGCGGAGACTGAATAAATAGCAGACTGAATAGCAGACGGATCAGGAGGCAGCATGTTAAAAGGGTTGAACCATATAACGCTGGCGGTCAGGGATGTGGATGTATCCCTGGCTTTCTATGTTGATCTGCTGGGTTTTACCGGCCATGTGAAGTGGGACCGGGGCGCGTATCTTTCCGTGGGGAACTGTGGCTGTGCCTGTCACTGGATGAGCCTGATGTAAGGCAGGATTATAGCCATATTGCCTTTGATGCCAGTGAAGCAGACTTTCCCCGGATTACACAGTGTTTACAGAATGCCGGTGTGACCTGCTGGAAAACCAATCAGAGTGAAGGGGATTCCCTGTATGTGCTTGACCCGGACGGGCATAAACTTGAGATCCACTGTGGTAATCTTCGCTCACGTCTGGAAGCGCTGGAGAAGGAGCCCTATACGGGGCTTGTCTGGCTTTAAAATTAAAAATTACTAATATTATATTTCAATAAATATTGAAATATGGTTTCTGCTGAACTATTCTTGCCACAGCTGAACAGTTGCTGTGGTTGGTTGCTGGCTCACAGAAGTCGGTTCAGCTCAGCAATACAACGCGTATGGAATGACAATGGAACATGAACTGGCCGCACAGCGGCTTGCGGAATTAGGCCATACCACCCGTCTGGCGGTATTCAGATTGTTGGTAAGAGCTGGCCGTGATGGTTTGCCGGTTGGGGATATTCAGAAGCATCTGGATGTCGCCGGGCCGACTCTGTCTCATCACATCAACCGGCTCAAAGGCGTAGGGCTACTGACCCAGCGACGGGAAGGGCGCACGTTGTACTGTGTGCCACAGATGGATGCGCTGCGGGAGCTGACCGGATTCCTGGAGTCAGAGTGCTGTACCCTGAATGTATCTGAGTAAGCCATTGCCGTTAGCAGACTGTTAAGCGCGACATAACGCAGCCATCGCCGGCTGCATTTTTTAGCTATATATTTTGATATTTATTGAATTGTAAAATTAAAGTAGAGGATACTGATATGTCTGCCGATCGCTTTCTGACACCAGACATGCAGGCAATGCTTGCAGAAAGCAGCCTGATGTTTCTGCAGTTGTTTACTGAGCTGACTGTTCTGTTTCTGGCGATCAGCTTTGTAGTAGGGCTGATTAATCAGAAACTGCCTGCAGAAAAATACAGCGGTTACTAGGCGCCCGCAGTGGCAGGGGCTACCTCACAGCGGCGGGGCTGGGGGCGGTGACGCCGTTTTGCAGCTGCTCGACCATCCCTATGCTGGTTGGGTTGTTGAAAGCCCGGGCGGGATTTGGGCCGACAATGACCTTTCTCTTTACCTCACCGTTGCTCAACCCGATTGTGATTGCGTTGTTCATTCCGGTACTCGGGCTGAAAGTTACCCTCTGGTACGCGGGGCTGGCGCTGACAGCATCGCTGCTGGCTGGGTATCTGCTACAGCTTTTCCGTTTTGATCGCTTTATTAAGGCTGAGATGCTGGAATCACAACCGTCTGGCTGTGGTTCCAAGTCATCCGGCAGCAGCTGTTCATCTGACGGTGGCGGCTGCAGTACGCCGGCACCGGTATCTGTCTGGCAGAAGGCATGGGCAGACAGTTGGAGCCTGTTTAAGAGCATGTTTCCGTATATGGTCATCGCCATGCTGATTGGTGCGTTTGTACACGGCTTTGTACCGGCGGACTTCTTTGCAGAAGTGGCCAGTGCAGATAACCCGGCAGCGGTGCCGGTGGCGGCACTGATTGGCATTCCGCTGTATATGCGGGTCACAGCGATCATGCCACTGGTGGGCTCTTTTCTGGCCAAAGGTGTGAGCATGGGGGCGATTATCGCACTGGTGATTGGCAGTGGCGGTGCCAGCCTGCCGGAAGTTATTTTGTTGCGGCGGTTATTTTACTGGCCATTACTGGCCGCGTTTCTGGCGGTGATTTTCAGTATGGCGGTGATCGGCGGTTTTGCTTTTGACCATATCATTGTGGTTTAGGAGGTGGTTCATCTTTAGGGGAATGGAAAACGCCGCAGCACTGGCTGCGGCGTTTTGTGATTCAGCGGTTATCAGAAGTCCTGATGGGGGCCGAATACTTCGTAGTGGATCTGGTCTTCAGCAGCGCCCAGGTTGAGCAACTGCTGCTTGATAAAGCGCATGAAAGGCGTTGGACCACACAGGTAGAAGTCGCCATCGTTTAGCGGCAACTCTTCTTTGATCAGGCTCAGGTCCATCAGGCCGTGATGGGTGTTTGCTGCGTCGCTGTGATCCTGGTTGTACCAGGTGTGCGCGGTCAGCGGCAGTACCTCTGCAAGCTGGTTTACCCGTTTACGGAAAGAGTGTTGCTCAACGTTTTCACAGGCGTGCAGGTAATGAATCGGCTGGCTGTAGCCCTGTTTGGCCAGGGTCTCCAGAATGCTGATCATGGGTGTCAGGCCGACACCGGCTGAAATCGCTACGACCGGGCGCTGACGGTCGGTAAACAGGAAGTCACCGGCCGGTGCCAGCAGTTCCACTTCCTGATTCAGCCGCAGGCCGTCGTGCAGGTAGTTAGACACCTGACCGGGTACCCCCATGGCTTCACGTTTGACGGAGATCCGGTAGGTTTCACCGTTGGGGGTGTCTGACAGGGAGTACTGGCGGATTTCAATATGCTCGCTGGTGGTCGGTTTTACTTTCACGCCCAGGTACTGTCCTGGCTGATAACCGATGACCGGCTGGCCATCGACCGGTTCAAATACCAGGCTTTTAACCAGTTCTGATTCAATGCGTTTTTCGATCAGGCGGAAACGGCGGGGGCCGCTCCAGCCGCCGTCTGCTGCTGCACGCTCAGTGTACAGTTCGCTTTCACGGCCAATGAATACAGAGGCCAGCAGGCCATAGGCGGCGACCCAGGCTTCTTCGATTTCCGGTGTGAAGGCATCCGCAGCCAGTTCACGCAGGGTTTCGATCAGGTGGTGGCCGACAATGTCATAGTGCTCCGGCCGAATATTGAAGCTGGTATGTTTCTGGGCAATGCGTTCGACAGCGGCCGTTAATACCGGCAGATTATCAATATGGGTGGCATAGGCGGCCAGTGCGTTGAACAGCGCCACTGACTGACCACCGCTGTGCTGGTGGCTCATGTTAAAGATGTCTTTCAGCTCTGGGTTATGCGTAAACATCCGTACATAAAAATGATCGGTAATCTGACTGCCAACACTCTCCAGCAGGGGGATAGTGCTTTTAACGGTGTCGATGTGTTGCTGGGATAGCATAGAATTTCCTTCTTAGGTATTGCTTGTTATAGGTCGGCTCTGCTGGCGCGTTATGCGTTGCACAGGCCGTATTGGTTTTCTTTTTACGCTGGTTTGCGGTTGCTTCTGTATGCATATGAATCTTGCGGATCCGGTGCTGGCCAGTCAGTCGCAGGATGTAGCCGAACTTCAGGCCGGTGGCGAAAATCAGCATGCCGATGTGGCTGAGAATCTGGATCTGTAATGTCACCTTTTCAGGAATAATATAGGCAATGAAAATGGTGGCTAACAACATAAAGACCGAGCAGAAAAGCAAACTGTTACCGGCGCTGATCAGTGTGTTGGCGCGCTGTAATTCCAGGCCTGCAAGTGCAGCTGCCGGTATGGCAGAGGAAGGGGCTTCGAACGGTTTTGTAGTGTGTTTTGACATAATAGTTACTTCCCTATTCAGCCGTGTCAGAAACACTGGCTTACATTGCATAGACTGTTTTACACCTGTGCCGATGCTTTATGTCTGAGTAATTACAGTATTCGTGCCAGTATTTGGAGATTATTTAAAATCAGTATCTTATGTGTGTTTATTAGTGTTAATTATATTTAGAGGTGTCAATTTGACTTCCAAATAAAAGAGTCTTTTGACTTGTTGGTGTGTTTTTGATTTATATCCGTTTATACTTCACTACGTATTAAAACTGCCTCAGAAAATGGTTAAGACGGCAGTGATTCTGATCTCTGAATTGAGGGTTTTTATGAGTCCGCTATCACACAGTGCGTTGTTACAGCTGGCCGTTGATATGGCGAACAGTGTCACCGCCAGCGACCGTTTTGAGCGCTTGCTGAATACCGTGCGCAGCCATATTCAGTGCGACGCGGTAGTGCTGCTCCGGTTACAGGGTGGGGTACTTAAACCACTGGCGCAGAAAGGGTTACACCGGGAGATTCTGGGGCGGCGCTTTGTGCTGGCAGAACATCCCCGGCTGGATACCATCTACAGTTCTACTGTGCCGGTGAGATTCTCTGCTGACTGTGATTTGCCTGATCCTTACGACGGTATGCTGCCTGAGCATGAGGGTGACCTGCCGATACATGCGTGCATGGGGCTGCCGCTGCTGGCGGATGACCGGATCATCGGCGTACTGACCATGGACAGTATGCTGCCGGGGCTTTTGACGATATCCCCGGCCGCTCGCTTGAATTGATCGCGGCGATGTCCGCCGCCACACTTAAGACGGCGGTATTGCTTGAGCGGCTGGAGCATCATTCCCAGCATGTGGAGAGTGTGGTGGCAGAGCTGACTCAGGAAGCGCTGAATAAAGATGGCGGCGAGCTGATCGGTGACAGCCCTGTGATGCAAAAGCTGCAGCGGGAGATTTCACTGGTGGCCCCATCAGATTATGCCATCCTCATTGAAGGTGAAACCGGGGTGGGTAAAGAGCTGATTGCCCGCACCCTGCACAGCCGGTCTAATCGAAGTCAGGGGCCGCTGGTGTATGTGAACTGCGCGGCCATTCCGGAAAACCTGGTCGAAAGTGAATTGTTTGGTCACGTAAAGGGGCGTTTACCGGCGCGGACCGTAACCGGGTGGGTAAATTCAGTCTGGCGGACGGCGGCACGCTGTTTCTTGATGAAATCGGCGAGTTGCCGCTGGCAGCCCAGAGCAAGTTGTTGCGGGCGTTGCAAAGTCAGGAGATTCAGCCAGTGGGGCAGGACAGTGTTGCCCATGTGGATGTTCGGGTGCTGGCCGCGACGAACCGGGTGCTGGAGGAAGAGGTGGCTGAACAGCGCTTCCGGGCGGATCTGTATCACCGGCTGAACGTCTACCCGGTGAAGGTGCCGCCGTTGCGCGACCGGCAGGGGATGTGGCGTTGCTGGCCGGCTATTTCTGTGAGGCAACCCGGCGCAAGCTGGGGATGCGTCAGCTGTTACTGGCGGAAGATGCTGTGCAGAGGCTGGATGCCTACAGCTGGCCGGGGAATGTCCGGGAGCTTGAGCATGTGATCAGCCGGGCGGCGCTGACGGCCCGAGCAGGCACTTCGGCGACCATTGTTCAGGTGCGGGCTGAACATCTGGGTCTGCTGGTGCCGGCCGTGACAGAGCCTGTTACAGAGCTTGCGGCGGAACTGGCCGAAGACGATTCTGTCCGCGATGATTCAACGGTCAGGCTGCCGGATACCGGTGCCGGGCTGAAAGCGGCGACGGAAGCGTTCCAGAAGCAGCTCATTGTCACAGCTTTACAGGCGAATGACGGTAACTGGGCGGCTGCCGCCCGGGAGCTGAAAACGGACCGGGCGAATCTGGTACGGCTGGCCAAGCGGCTGGAGGTTGAGGTGGTCAGGGAAATTGTCAGTCGCTAGCAGACATTTTTTTCACATTTTCATCGGTATGATTGCCGCCGGCACGGCTGATGGCGGCAAAATGACAGCAATAAACAGTTTGCTGACATGTCTCTGTCATCTTTCCCCGTAGTATTGCCGCTTTTGTTGGTAGCTGTTTTTACAGTATTTTTCTGAGCGTTGAAGGTATTCGCTCTACAGGTATTCTTTCAGGTTAAAGTTTTACAGGTTTTAGTATGCAATCTCCCCATTCCATGTCCGGTACGGACGCTGCAGGCAAGTCTTCAGGCTCAGCTTGGCAGGTATTCCTGACCTTTCTGAAACTGGGTTTTACGTCTTTTGGTGGGCCGGTAGCCCATATCGGCTATTTTCGTACCGAGTTGGTTGAGAAGCAGCGCTGGTTGTCGGACAGCCAGTTTGCTCAGTTGCTGGCGATTTGTCAGTTTTTGCCGGGGCCGGCGAGCAGTCAGATGGGCTTTAGCCTGGGGTTAATGCGGGCCGGTTGGCGCGGTGCCTTTGCGGCTTTCCTGGCCTTTACTGCACCCTCTGTGGTGCTGATGATGTTATTCGCCCTCTGTTTGCCGTATTTTTCCGGCGAGACAGGTGCGGCGGTAATTCACGGGCTGAAGATTGTCGCGCTGGCGGTGGTTGCGCAGGGCGTGCTTGGGATGTCACGTCAGCTGTGTCCGGATAATACCCGGGCGGGTATGGCGTTGCTGGCCGCCGCGGTGGTGCTGATAGTCGGTACGGCCTGGGTGCAGCTGTTACTGGTTTTACTGGGCGCAGTTGCAGGTATCTGGCTGTGCCGCGAGGTTAAGCCTGAGCCGGCAGCGGCTCTGCAGGTGCCGTATGGCAGCCGGTTTGGTATTGCCTGCCTGGCAGTGTTTGCCCTGTTGTTTGTTGGTTTACCGTTGATGAGCGGTGGTGAAGGGATTGTTGCTGCCATGCAGGGCTTCTATCAGGCGGGCGCGCTGGTATTTGGCGGCGGGCATGTTGTACTGCCGATGCTGGAGGATGCGGTGGTTGCCCCGGGCTGGGTCAGTGCCGAGGATTTCCTCGCCGGTTACGGTGCCGCGCAGGCATTGCCTGGCCCGATGTTTTCATTTGCGGCCTATCTGGGAGTGTGCTGCCTGACGGCATGGGCGGCATCAGCGGTGCCTTGTTGGCGGTGCTGAGTATTTTCCTGCCGGGCTTTCTGTTGCTGGCCGGTTGTCTGCCGTTATGGCAGAAAGTATCCCAGGGGCTTCTGCTGCCCGCGGGATCGCCGGTGTGAATGCAGTGGTTGTAGGCTTGCTGGGGGCCGCGCTGTTCGACCCTATTTTTATCAGTGCTGTGACTGAGCCGGCGGATCTGGCAATTGGCATTGTTGGCTTTTAATGCTGGTAATCTGGCGTCTGTCACCTTTGTGGGTTGTGTTCTGGTGTGTGGTGGCGAGCCTGACGCTGGCACTGGCCTGATCGCCTTTATCCGGCCCTGAACGAAAAAGCGGTGCTGGCTTTCCGGCTTAAAGCCTTCCTGCCAGACCGCTTTGGGGACGTTTGCTGAATTGCTTAAAAGTCTGATCAGAAGCTGTAACGCAGGCCCAGACTGAAAGCGTCAAAATCAAGATCGCCATTCTGGCTGGTGGTCTGAATGCCCCCGGACCTCCACCAAAACGGTCCAGGTCGATGTCATCGATTGCAACATAGCGATATTCTGCAAAACCGGTCAGCTGTTCTGTGAACTTCACGTCCAGCCCGGCCTGAATCTGGTAGGCGAATGCGCTGTCACTGTCATCAATGTTAGCCACCGGGCCATAGCTGATGCTGCTGTCCACATCCGCATAGCCGATACCAACACCCAGATAGGGGTGAAGGTGTCAGAAGGGGTGTTAAATTCCTGGGTGACGTTAAGGAACAGGGCGCGGGTTTCCAGGCTGCCGCCGACCGTCTGGCCATTGGCCGGGAAGTTGTTGCCATTGAAGTTAACGCTATCGGTGTCGTTATCGGTTGCCAGATATTCCGCTTCAATGCGGATATTCCCCAGGCTGTTAGCTTCATAGCTGTAGCCGCCAGCAATGCTGAAGGCGGTGTCTTTATCAAATTCCGCGGTGACATTACGCCCGGTGCTGTTTAATGATGTGTCATCAACATCGGTGCTGAGAATACTGATCTCGCCGTACCAGCCCTCATCGGCCTGAGCCATAGGGGCTACGGTTGCAGCTGCCAGAATCATGGTTGAAATAATACTGCCTTTCATAAATGTCTTTTGCATTTGATCTTCCTGTCAGGTGCCGGTTTGTGGCACCTGCTTAATAGTGCTCGTAGGGTGGATCAGGTTCACTTCGCATTAATTTAATTGCGCGCAATTAAATTGTGAATAATATGAGTGACGCTTTTGAACAAAGTTCACAGAAGTTACAAAAATTTTTGCCCGGGCGGGGCGGAGGTAAATATACGCTCTAAGTAGAACTACGCAGAAAACCAGAAAACTACGTAGTGGGTATACGTAGTTGTTCGTGGGTAGTTTCAGTTGGCTGGCTGCGAAGTATTGCGAATATTTAGCTTGTGCGGGCTTTGTCAGACTTGAGTCATGGGGGTTGCGTCTGTTTTCAGTAAGAAGCAGATGCAGCTGTTCTTTGATGATCAGCGGCAATCAGGTGAGACCGGTTTGCTGTGAGGATGATAATAACAATGCTAAACCTTAAAACTCTGAAGATTAAAGCAGCTAAAAAGCTGGCACTGGTTGCGACCTGTGCAGCGGTGCTGGCAAGCCCGGCAATGGCAGCGGATAAAGTATATCGCCTGAAACTGGCAGAAACCTGGCCAACTAACTTTCCGATTTTCGGCGATGCCACTAAGAACATGGCAGCGCTGGCGGAGAAAATGTCTGATGGCCGTCTGAAGATCACCATCGATTCCAAGAACAAGCACAAGGCACCTTTCGGCGTGTTTGATATGGTGCGTTCCGGTCAGTATGACATGGGCCACTCGGCGTCTTATTACTGGAAGGGCAAGGTACCTAACACCCTGTATTTCACCACCATGCCTTTCGGTATGACGGCACCTGAACAGTACGGCTGGTTCTACTATGGCGGCGGTCAGGAGCTGATGGATGAGGTGTACGGTAAGTACAACCTGATGTCTTTCCCGGGCGGTAACACCGGTAACCAGATGGGCGGCTGGTTCCAGAAAGAGATTAACTCTCTGGAAGACCTGCAGGGCCTGAAGATGCGTATTCCGGGCTTTGCTGGTGAGGTACTGGCTAAGCTGGGTGCCAAGCCGACAAACATTCCTGCCGGTGAACTGTATACCGCACTGGAGCGCCGCACCATCGATGCACTGGAGTGGGTAGGTCCGTCTCTGGATTTACGGATGGGTTTCCACAAGATCGCGCCTTACTACTACACCGGCTGGCATGAGCCTGCGACTGAGTTGCAGTTCCTGATCAACAAGAAGAAGTTTGAGCGTCTGCCTGCTGATCTGCAGCAGATTCTGAAAACGGCTATGCGTACCGCGGCTTACGATATGTACATCCAGTCTTACCATGCATCTGCAGAAAACTGGGAAAACATGAAGAAAGAATTCCCGAACATCGAAGTGAAGTCTTTCCCGGAAGATGTGGTAACGGCTATGCGTAACGCCAACGATGAGCTGCTGGCTGAGAAAGCTGCTGCTGATCCGCTGGCGAAGAAGATTCTGGATTCTCAGGCTGAGTACATGGGTAAAGCCCGTGCCTGGACTGATATTTCTGATAAGGCCTATCTGGACAGCGCCGCTGCGCAATAAGCATTTTCAGTTAACTGGCCTGCGGACCCGGTCCGCAGGCTGTCAGAAAGTCAGGAGCAGTTATGCTGTTAGTCCGTCTTGAGCAGATCATCAACGGGTTTTCCGACCTGTTGGGTAAGGTATCTGCAGTCCTCTTCGTCGCCATGCTGTTTAACGTCTTTTACGACGTCGTCATGCGCTATCTGTTTAATGATGTTTCCATTGGTATGCAGGAGCTGGAGTGGCATCTGTATGCAGCTGTATTCCTGCTGGCGGTGCCTTATACCCTGAAGGCCGGTGGCCATGTACGGGTTGATCTGATTTATGAGCGCCGCAGCCCGGCAACCAAAGCACTGATCGATATGTTCGGCACATTGATTCTGCTGGTGCCTTTTTGTGCACTGGTTGGCTGGTACGGCATCGGTTTCGCCTATGAAGCCTGGGAGCTGGGTGAGACCTCCGGAGATCCGGGTGGCTTGCCTTATCGCTGGGTCATTAAAGCGGTTATTCCGTTTGCGTTTTTGCCATGCTGATCAGCGGCATTGGCCTGTTTCTCAAATCACTTAACGTTCTGCTGGGCAACAGCCAGCCGGACGAATACCAGCCACCGCAGCATTAAGGAAGCATTATTATGATTGGTATAGTCATGTTTATTGTCGCCCTGCTGATGCTGTTAGTGGGCTTCCCTGTGGCGTTCACCTTTGGGGGATCGCACTGATTTTCGGGGTCTTTGCTGAAGGACCTGAAATGTTCGCCTTCATGCCGTTCCGTATTCAGAGCATTATGGAAAATACGGTACTGATGGCCGTTCCGCTGTTTATTTTCATGGGCATTGTGCTGCAGAAGACCCGCCTGGCGGAGCAGTTGCTGGAGTCCATGGGTAAGCTGTTTGGCGGTGTCCGTGGTGGTCTGGCGATCTCAACCGTGCTGGTTGGCGCGTTACTGGCGGCTTCTACCGGTGTGGTAGGGGCGTCTGTAGTAGCGATGGGGCTTATTTCCCTGCCGGTGATGCTGAAGTACAAATACGATAAGTCGCTGGCCTGCGGCACTATTTGTGCGTCCGGTACCCTGGGGCAGATTATTCCGCCATCGATCATTCTGATTATTCTCGGTGACGTGCTGGGAATTCCGGTGGGGATCTGTTCAAGGCCGCCGTAGGGCCGGGCCTGATTCTGATTGGCGTATACGTGGTGTATATCCTGATCTACACCTGGGTTAAGCCAGAAGCTGCGCCGGCACTGCCGCTGGATGAAGATGTGGCCAGTAAGGGTGAACAGTACCGTAAAGCGCTGAAGGCGATTGTGCCGCCGCTGGCACTGATTCTGGTGGTACTGGGTTCGATCTTTGCGGGCATTGCTACGCCGACAGAATCGTCTGCACTGGGTGGCGTGGGGGCCATTGTGCTGGCGGCCCTGTACCGTCAGTTCAGCTGGAAGATGGTGTACGACTCTGCGCTGGAAACCGTGAAGGTAACGGCGATGGTATTTGCCATCCTGCTGGGGGCGACTGCTTTCTCAATGGCGTTTACCTACACCGGTGGTGATTACATTGTTGAGGAAATACTGACTGGTTTGCCAGGCGGTGCTACAGGCTTCCTGATTCTGTCGATGATTGCCATTCTAATTCTGGGCTTCTTTATCGACTTTGTGGAAATCAGCTTTATTATCGTGCCGATTCTGGCGCCAGTGGCGGATGCGCTGGGCATTGCGCCGGTCTGGTTCGCGATACTGATCGCCATGAACCTGCAGACGAGCTTCCTGACGCCGCCGTTTGGCTTCAGTCTCTTTTATCTTAAAGGGGTGTCGCCACCGTCGGTGCGGACGGTTGATATTTATAAAGGGGTGATGCCGTTTATCCTGATGCAGGTGGCAGTGGTGATATCCATACTGTTGTTCCCTGAGTTTTACGGACTGACCTGATGGTTTGTCATTTGCCCGGTGTACGTAAAGTGCACCGGGCTTTTTCATTTTACGGTATACTGCAGCTCATTAATGACATGCAGTTTTGTCACCGGAAACTGCCCATAAGGGTAATGTAAGGCGTTCCATGAAACGTGTGATCAAGTCTTTAAAAACTAAAATCCTGTTGCTTTCCATTATCCCGCTGGTACTGGTAACAGCGGCGATTACGGTTATCAGCCTGAGCCAGGCGAAGAAGTTATCGGAACAGGAAATTCAGACCTTTGAGGAAAACCTGCTGCGCTCCAAGCGGCAGGAGCTGCAGCATTATGTGGGTCTGGCGATGACCTCCATTTCCCATATTCTGGCGGACGCCGACACCATTGATAAGTTCTCTGAAGCCCGGGTGAAGGCAATCCTTCACAGCCTGACCTACGGGGATGACGGTTACTTTTTGTGTATGACATGCAGGGCCGCAACCTGGTGCATCCGATACAGCCTGAGCTGGTGGGGCAGAACCTGTATGACCTGCGGGATACCTACGGCAATTTTGTGATCCGGGATTTGCTGAAGCTGGCGGAAGAAGGGGGCGGCTTTTACCGTTACGTCTGGCGTAAGCCTTCCAAGGGCGGCCTGGAAGACAAGCTCAGTTATGTGGTACAGATTCCTAAGGTTAACTGGATGCTGGGCACCGGTCTGTACATTGATGATATTGCCAAGGAAGTGGCGGCTACCCGGGATAAGGTGACGGCGAATATCCGTAATACCTTTGTGACTGTGGTGATTATTCTGGCGGGGACGGTGGTGATTATTGCCCTGCTGGGGTTGGCATTAATGTGCATGCTTCTCAGCTGGCGGATACCCGGCTGCGGGAAGTGGCTCACAGCTATGTGCAGTCACAGGTGAGCCAGCGACGTAACTTTGCCCGTGAGCTGCATGACGGCATCAATCAGTTAATGGTGTCGGTAAAGTTTCGCATTGAGCTGGCAAGGGATAAGCTTGAGCAGCCGGAACAGCGGGCACTTGCGGAGCTGGAAAAGGGCAGTGATGTGCTGAATCAGGCGATTCAGGAAGTGCGGCGGATCTCTCACGATCTCCGGCCGATTCTGCTGGATGATCTGGGACTGGAGTCAGCGCTGCACAGTATGACCGATGATTTTGCAGAGCGCACCGGTATTACCGTGGATGTTAGCCTGGACTTGCCGGTTCAGCGGCTGACGGACGATATAGAGATTACCCTGTACCGGGTAACCCAGGAGGCGCTGACCAATGTGGAGCGCCATGCGAATGCCCGTCAGGTATGGCTGACGGTGTGGCAGAAAGACAGCATGATCTGGGTTGAAGTAAAAGATGATGGCAAAGGCTTCAGTTGTTCTGCGCAGGGCAGTGATGACTGTGGCATAGGTCTGATGAATATGCGGGAACGGACCGAGATTCTCAGCGGTGACTTCAGTGTGCGCAGTAAGCCGGGGATGGGAACCCGGGTACGGGCCGGGCTGGCACTGGTATAGATTCGGGCTTGGAAGGATAAGACATGAGCGACAGTAAAATCAGGGTGGTACTGGTGGATGATCATCCGCTGGTGCAGGAAGGCATTATTGCCCGGCTGGAAAATGAAGATTCACTTGAAGTGGTGGGGGCGGCCAATGACGGACAGCAGGCGCTGGCGCTGATTGCTGAAACTAAACCGGATGTAGTGCTGATGGATATTTCCATGCCGGTGATGACTGGCTTTGAAGCCACCGAGCGTTTACGCGCTGAACAGCCGGATGTGCGGGTGCTGATCCTCAGTATGCATGAAAACCGTGAGTATATTCTTAAGCTTATTCAGTGCGGGGCTGCGGGTTATGTGCTGAAGGATGTTTCCTCCGGTGAGCTGGTTACTGCGATTCAGACCGTGCACCGTGGCGGTACCTATTTTAGCGCAGGTGCTTCTCAGTCGTTGTTTGGGCAGGGAGACGCAGCAATGTCTGCCAGCTCGGGTGAAACAGAAATGCTCACTGGCCGGGAGCAGGAGGTCCTGAAGTTGCTGGCGGAAGGCGCCAGTAACAAAGAGGTGGCCCGGAGTTGGATATTTCCGTCCGGACCGCAGAAACCCACCGGCAGAATATTAAAAATAAGCTGAAAATTCAGACATCGGCGGGTCTGGTACGTTACGCAATAGACAATAAGCTGATAGATTAGCGGACCGGCTCTGAGTAATAGACAGGTTGAGTGTTACATGGAAAACAACAAGAAACATCAGGCATATGCTGTTCTGGAAGACGGCCGTAAGGTCGCCATTGATGCAAAATCACTGGTTATTGAGATGGCGTGCGGTGAAGCGGTAGAGATTGACTTAGACGTCGCGCCGTATCCCGGTGCCGGCCTTGCAGTTGCCACGCCACCCTATGCCGACAGGGATCAGCGCCCTCCACTGGGTTGGCCAAGAATCGTGGTGCGCCCCGGTGCCGCCAATTTACTGGAACTCTGTATTGAGTCCGCAACAGAAAAAGCCGAAGACTGATTCTTCGGCTTTTTGTCTCCGCTTTTCGGACTTATCGCTACGATGCTTTACCTGCTTCCAGATAAATTGCCGGCTTAATGTCCAGCAGGCGGGTGTTGTTCAGACAATCCAGCCCGCGCACAGTAATTTCCCCGTCGCTTATCTGCTGGATAGGCAGTACCGCCGCACCGACAGGATTGGGCCGAAGAGGCGTCCTGAGGGCAAAGGTGCCAGAGCGCTTCGAATCGGTGTCATCACATCCTCCGGTACCTGTGTAACGGTAGGGCTGATTGACGGACTCATCCGGGTTCTGCAGCCAGTAGAGAATCAGAATATTCTGACCTTCATTCAGCCCGCTGAGCTCACGGCGGTATTCAGGTTTCAGTTTTAGCTGGCATGCGGGGCCCTCAAAGGAAATGTTGTTAGGGCAGGCATCCAGTGTGTTGTATGGGGTAGATATGTGGCCAATGAAAGTAAGTTGTCGGTTCATTTATGCTTCCTCGTTTCTTGTCTTTAGCGGCCTTCTTTTGCAGCTGACATGGCGTAAACCAGGATGGTGATCAGGATGACTGAGCCACCGATGATGCTGGTAACCGGCGGAACTTCACCAAAAAGCCAAATGCCCATAGCGGGGCAAACACCGCTTCTATCATCAGGATCATGCCGACTTCCGGTGCCGTGATGTAGCGGGTGGCAACCTGAGACAGCACCCGGCCAAACGGTGCGGTGAATAATCCCATTACACCCATGATGATCCAGGTGCTCATGCTGAAAGACCCGGGTGAGGCCAGGAAGAACATCACGATTGCCAGGAAAAATCCGCCAAGGCCAACGCTGGCCATACGGCTGACGCCTTGATACTTGCGCAGTAGCGTCTGGTTCAGTGACAGGCAGGTGACTGCGAACAATGCCAGCGCATCCCCAGTAAATTACCGGATTCGAATGAGCCGGAGACCACGATTGCGATACCGATCATCACGGAAACAATGGCGATCCAGGTAGAACGACGGGTAACTTCACCGAGGAATATCCGGCTGAAAACCGCCGCCAGTGCCGGTGCTGCGCTTAGAATTACAAAGGTATTGGCGATCGAGGTGTTCTTAATACTCAGCACCAGCGCTGAGGCGCTGCCGAGCATCAGAATGCCGGATAGCACGACTGGCCAGCCGCTTTCCCGAACGGCTTTAACCACACCACGTTCATCCCGCAGCTGGATGAATACTGGCATAGATATGGCTGTGAACAGGCCGAACAGAAAGGCTGTATCAAAACCGCTTACCCCTGAAAAACGGATAAAGATCGGATCGAAACTCATCAGTAGTGCGCCGGCAAGGGCAATTAATATACCGCTGGCGCGGGTGTTTCCTGCGGTAAGTTTTTGGGTGAGGGAATAGTTCATTGTTGTATCCTTAATAAATCATACTGGCTGGTATGATTTATTAAGTTTGCAGGCTTGTCAAGAAAATCATACTATTAGGTATGATTTTTGGTTGAGGCGGAATAATGGGCAAAATCGAGCAGAATAAAGAGAAAAACGCCGGGCAATTTTGCAGGCAGCGCAGGAGGTATTTCTGTCAGAGGGCTTTGTGCAGGCGGGGATGGATAAGATTGCCGCGCAGGCACAGGTGACCAAGCAGACGGTGTATCGCTATTTCCCATCGAAAACCGAACTCTTTAAGGCGACACTGCAGTACATGGGGAAAGCTCTGAGCCGGATGTAATGGCCCATCTTACTGATCCGGATACTGAGCAGGCGCTGCATAATTTTGCCCTAGGGTTCCTGCGTTTTCATATGACCGATGTTCACCTGGCGACTTTCAGGCTGCTGGTGGCAGAAGGTGGCAAAGCCCCGGAAATGACCGCAACTTTCCGTGAAGTGGGCCCGGATGATACATCCGCAAGGCTGGAGGCGTTCTTCCGTGAGCGTATGGGGCTCAGCAACGCCGGGAGGGTTGTCCGGCTATGGACCGGTATGCTGTTGTCATTAAGAGGGGCGTGCTGATGGGGATGGCGCGCCCGGATGATGCTGAGATTGAGCAGCATGCCCGAAGCGCGACGGAATTTATGCTGGCAGCGGTGGCTGCTGAGCGTGCCGGAAATTGACCGGTTTTGGCTAAAAAGCCTGCTGACGGTTGTCAGCAGGCCTGCAGCAAGAGATCAGTCTTCGCCGAGAAAGTCGCCGCTCTGGTGTGCCCATAGCTGGGCGTAGATGCCGCCTTTATCAAGTAGTTCCTGATGGCTGCCTTCTTCAACGATGCGGCCTTTATCCAGCACGATGAGCCGGTCCATTGCCGCGATGGTTGAGAGGCGGTGGGCAATGGCGATTACCGTTTTGTTCTCCATCAGACGGGTAAGGTTCTGCTGAATGGCCGCTTCTACTTCTGAGTCCAGCGCGGAAGTGGCTTCATCCAGCAGCAGAATAGGCGCATCTTTCAGCAGTACCCGGGCAATGGCGATCCGCTGGCGCTGACCACCGGAGAGTTTTACGCCCCGTTCACCTACCTGAGCATCGTAGCCGGTACCGCCCTTCGGATCGCTCAGGCTGTCGATGAACTGGTCAGCCTGGGCTTGCGCGGTAGCGGCACGCATATCTTCTTCACTGGCGTCCGGGCGGCCATACATGATGTTTTCCCGGATGCTGCGATGTAGCAGGGAGGTATCCTGTGTAACCATGCCCAGATGACTGCGCAGACTTTCCTGACTGACGTCGGTAATGTCGGTACCGTCGATGGTGATTTTACCGGCATCCAGATCGTAAAAACGCATCAGTAGGTTAACCAGGGTGGACTTGCCTGCACCGGAGCGGCCCACTAAGCCGACCTTTTCGCCCGGGCGGATGCGCAGGTTCATGGCTTCGATTAAGGGGATGTCCTCGCCGTAATTAAAGCTGATGTTGTTAAAGTGGATTTCACCACTGCTAACCTGCAGTGCCGGGGCATTGGGTTTGTCCTGTACACTTTGTGGCTGAGCCAGGCTGGACATGCCATCTGCAACGGTACCGATGTTTTCGAACAGGTTGCTGACTTCCCACATGATCCACTGGGACATGCCGTTGAGGCGCAGCGCCAGGCTGACTGCAATAGCGATTGCACCGGCGGTAATGGCGTTGTCATTCCACAGATACAGTGACAGGGCGGTGATGCTGAAGACCAGAAAGTAGTTATTGATCTGCACCAGAACATTCAGCTTGGTGACCAGTCGCATTTGCCGGTAAACCGTATCCAGGAAGCCCTGCATGCTGTCTTTGGCGTAAGCTTCTTCCCGGTCCGTATGGGAGAATAATTTCACGGTAGCGATGTTGGTATAGCTGTCGACCACGGCGCCGGTCATCATTGAGCGGGCGTCTGCCTGCTCCGTGGAAACCTTCTGTAAGCGGGGCAGAAAATACTTCTGAATGGCCACATAGCACACCAGCCACAACATCATCGGCAGCAACAATAACAGGTCTGCCTGGGCGATTAGTACCATCAGCGATGTGAAATAAACTATAATATAAACAAAGACATCCAGCACCTTTGTGATGCTTTCTCTTAATGCCAGAGAGGTTTGCATAACCTTGGTGGCGATGCGTCCGGCGAAGTCATTCTGATAAAACGCGATGCTTTGTTTCAGCAGGTAACGGTGCATGGACCAGCGGATGGCCATGGGGTAATTGCCGAGAATGCCCTGGTGGATGATCGCTGAATGGAAGAAGACCAGCAGGGGTAAAACCACCATCAGCAGGATGCCCATCAGGGTCAGATGGGTACCGTGCTCGGCCAGAATTTCGGCGGTGCTTTTGCTGGCGATCCAGTCAACCAGATCCCCATAAAGCCAAACAGGATCACTTCACTGATGGCCAGTGAAGCGGTCAGTAATGTCATCAGCAGTAGCTGAGGTTCAGCACCGCGGGTGTAGTAGCGGCAAAAGGCAAACAGTTTGTCAGGCGGTTGCCGGTCGCCATGATCGGGAAAGGGAGCGATCAGTCCTTCGAAAAACTTCAGCACAGAGTGTAGCCTGTAAAATATGTCTGATTAGCGGCGGCTCTGCACTGAGAGCCGTCATTCCACGAGCGCAGATGTTATGCGAATCGGGCCTTCGAGGGTTCGGTGAACCGGGCATTTATCAGCGATTTCCAGCAAACGCTGGCGCTGCTCCGGGGTCAGGTCGCCCTTAAGGTCGATCATACGTTCGATGACATCAATACGCGGGTTGTTTTCCTCTGCCGCCTGGCAGTCGCTGCAATGCTGGCGGTAGTGCTTAAGGCTGACGTTTACGGCGTCCAGCGGCAGATTTTTGTGGTTGGCGTACATGCGTATTGTCATCGACGTGCAACTGCCAAGCGCAGATAATAATTGTTCGTAAGGGTCAGGGCCAGCATTACCGCCACCGACATTAACCGGTTCGTCGCTCAGCCATTGGTGATGGTCGGTATGAACCACTCTCAGGAACTGTTTATTGCCTTCACGGATCAGTACTTCACCTTTTTCGATCTGTTCAGCCGGCGCATCCGGTAATGGTGTTGAATCCAGATATTTTTCTGACCAGCTGCTGATGATGGATGCCGCATAAGCTGCATCGGCTTTGTCTGTGAGCAGATGATCGGCGGTATCCAGGGTAATAAAGCTCTTCGGATGCTTTGCCCGGCGGTAGATATGCTCTGCCTGCTGAATCGATACGGTGGTATCCAGCGGGGAGTGCATCACCAGCAGGGGACACGCAGCTGCTCGATGTCATCATTGGTGTTGCGTATGTCGTCGAGAAACTGTTTTTCAATGGTGAAGTTGCGGCCGCCCAGGCTGACATCGGCTTTGCCCTGGGTGTCGATTTCTTCAACATGGGCAGCAAACTGTTTCTCCACATGGGCGGCATCCGCCGGTGCGCCGATGGTGGCGACAGCGGCAACTTCCGGAATCCGGTTGGCTGCTGAAAGGACTGCCCGGCCACCCAGGCTGTGACCGATGAGTAATGCTGGCGCCTGATGGTTTTCCCGCAGGTAATCAGCAGCGGCGACCAGATCATTCACATTGGATGAAAAATTAGTGTTGGAGAAGTCCCCGTCACTGCCGCCAAGGCCGGTGAAGTCAAAGCGCAGAACTGAGAAACCCAGTGATACCAGGCTCTGGGAGATTCGGGTGGCGGCGAGGACATTTTTGCCGCAGGTGAAACAGTGGGCAAACAGGGCGCAGCCCCGGGAGTTTACTTCGGGTGTTTCAAGTAATCCGGCCAGCTGATGGCCGTTACTGGTAAAGGTGACTTTCTGGCGTTGGGCAGGCATGTGTAATTCCTTATCAGTCAGACAGTTTAGAATATGACCGGTTTTGTTGGCCGTTGTTCCTGTGCTTCATTTTAGCTATGCGCGCAGTGTGCTGATTTCGTGGGGAAGTGAGGTGTTGTGTCAGAAGAAAAAGGCCCTCCCGCCCACAGGTCCATGGCCGTGGAAACCCGTGAGCAGGAGGGGGCCTTTGTTCGCTGTGGCAGTGATCAGGCCACTGCTTCCAGTTCCTGATCTGCACTGCTGCGGATCAGATGATCAAACGCGCCAAGGGAGGCCGTTGCACCGGAGCCCATCGCAATGATGATTTGCTTGTAGGCGGCATCGGTGACATCGCCAGCAGCAAAGACGCCCGGAACTGAGGTCTGACCCCGGTTGTCAACGGGGATCTCGCCCCGGTCGGTCAGGGCAATGCTGTCGCCCAGCCATTCGGTATTCGGCATCAGGCCGATCTGAACAAAGATACCGGCCACGTTCAGCTGGTTTAGCTGGCCGTTGGTGCGGTCTTCCCAGGTCAGCCCGGTTACCCGGTTGCCGTCGCCCAGTACTTCAGTGGTCATAGCGCTGCTGATAATGTCGATATTCGCCATCGAGCGGGCTTTGCGCTGCAGGACTTCATCCGCCCGCAGGGTGTCGGCAAATTCCAGCACGGTGACATGCTCAACAATGCCAGCAAGATCAATTGCGGCTTCAATGCCGGAGTTACCGCCGCCGATGACGGCCACTTTTTACCTTTAAACAACGGGCCGTCGCAGTGCGGGCAGTAAGCGACACCTTTACCGCGATAGGTCTGTTCGCCGGGTACGTTCATTTCTCTCCAGCGTGCGCCGGTGGAAATGATCACCGATTTACTCTGCAGGCTGGCGCCGTTCTTAAGCTCGACGCTGATGCCGTTGCCGGTTTGGGTTAGCCGCTGGCCAGCTGGCCGGTCATGATATCGACTTCGTAATCTTTAACGTGGGCCTCAAGGTTCGCGACCAGTTTAGGCCCTTCGGTTTCGCTGACGGAAATAAAGTTTTCAATGGCCATGGTGTCCAGTACCTGACCACCAAAGCGGTCTGCCACGATACCGGTTCGGATGCCTTTACGGGCCGCGTAAATGGCGGCAGATGCGCCTGCCGGGCCGCCACCGACGATCAGTACGTCGTAAGGATCTTTGGCATTCAGGGCGTCTGCCTGCTTTTCTGCGGCACTGTCATCCAGCTTGTCGACGATATCGTCAGCGGTCATGCGTCCCTGGCCGAACAGTTCGCCATTCAGGTAAATGCTGGGTACCGCCATGACGTTTTTGCTGTCCACTTCCTGCTGGAACAGCGCACCGTCAATCATGGTGTGCTTAATATTCGGATTCAGCAGGGCCATCAGGTTCAGGGCCTGCACCGTTTCCGGGCAGCTCTGGCAGGACAGGGATACATAGGTTTCAAAATTACGTTCCCTGGCAGGTTCCGAATCTGCTCCAGCAGTGCTTCATCTACTTTTGGCGGATGGCCACCGGCGTAGAGCAGCGCCAGTACCAGTGAGTTGAATTCATGGCCCATCGGTACGCCTGCAAAGGTTACCCGTGGTGCTTCACCGGCCAGCGCAATGCTCATGCTGGGGTGCGGTCCTGTGAAATCGCTTCCTGTAATGTAATGTGCTCAGACAGGCTGCTGATTTCAGTGGCCAGTGTCAGTAATTCCTGAGATTTGGCCTGACGCTCCGCAGAGGTATCCGTAGCAACCGTAATCTCAATGGGACGCACGATGTTTTGCAGGTAAGTGTTCAGTTGTGATTTGAGGTTTGCATCTAACATGTGTGATTCCTTATCCGGTCTGGCTGAGACCATATGCAAAGTGATATCGGAGCAGTGCCGCTTTATGCGGCACTGCGGGTGGTCAGGCGGCTCAGATTTTGCCGACCAGATCCAGTGAAGGGGCCAGCGTGGCTTCGCCTTCTTTCCATTTGGCCGGGCATACTTCACCCGGGTGTGCCGCGATGTACTGTGCAGCTTTGATCTTGCGCAGCAGTTCAGAAGCATCGCGGCCGATGGCGCCGGCATTGATTTCGATGATCTGGATCTTGCCTTCCGGGTTGATCACGAAGGTGCCGCGCTCCGCCAGACCATCTTCTTCGATCATTACACCGAAGTTGCGGGTGATTGTGCCGGTCGGGTCACCGATCATCGGGTAGTTAATCTTGCGAATACTGTCCGACGTGTCGTGCCATGCTTTGTGGGTGAAGTGTGTATCGGTTGATACTGAGTACACTTCAACGCCCATGCTTTGCAGTTCTGCGTAGTGGTCTGCTAAATCTTCCAGTTCCGTTGGGCATACAAATGTAAAGTCGGCCGGGTAGAAGAACACCACAGACCATTTACCTTTCAGGTCAGCGTCGGATACCGGAACAAATTCACCGGCTTTGAAGGCTGTTGCCTGGAAAGGTTTTACTTCTGTATTGATCAGCGAGTGGGACATGTAACTCTCCTTAAGTGTGCAATTGATTTGCTGTTTCGTAACCTTGAGAGATATTAAGAAATTAAATTAATTAATTATAATTGATAGTTTTTACGGTTCTTATAGGTTTTTGTAATCGTAAGTTGTTGATAAATAACGGCTATTGGCTCGATAGGGAAAGGCTAATTATGTGAGAGGGTGTGATGTGGAGAGTGATATGACCCGATGAGCTTAAATTGTGAGGTGCTTTATAAGGAAGCGTATGCAGGCGACGGCGTTATGCCGGTCACCTGCGAAATGCCTGGTGCTGTAAAAGGTGTACTCAGATGATACTCCAGTCGGCATCCTGTCCGGAGTCTTCCAGGCACTCTCTGATGATTTCCAGCCCGCGGATGAAATCTTCTGTATTAACTGAACCGGCCAGGCTGATGCGAATTGCATGGGCCGGCGGGGTGCTGTCCATACAGAACGCTTTGGCCGGGGCAATTTCAACATGGTGGTTTTTCAGGCTGCTGGCTAAACGGTCGGCGCTGATATGTTCCGGAAGCGCCAGCCAGATATGGTAGCCCGGTGCATGACCGCTGATTGTGTAGCCGCCAAGAATTTTCTGGCACAGGCTAAAACGGTGTTCCAGTTCGGCAATCTGCTTGTCCAGTAAGCGTTTTGCTGAACCATGCAGAATCATGTCGCAGGCAAGACTGCTGAGAAAGGGGGATACCATCCAGTACTGACTCTGCTGGGCGACCACCATTTTCCGGTAATTGCGTCCTGATGCGAGCAGGGTTCCCAGCCGTAATCCGCCGGCCAAGATCTTGGAGAAACTGAACAAATAAATACAGTGTTCCGGTGCCAGTGAATACAGTGAAGGCAGGCCGTTTGCTGGCATGTGCAGGGCCCCATCTTCAATGATCAGAAAGTTGTGCTTCCGGGCCAGTTCAGCCAGACGTTCCCGGCGGGGCAGGCTCATTACTGCGGTGGTCGGGTTGTCATATTCAGGGGTGATATATACGGCGCTGACGGTTTGTTGCCCGAGCAGTGTTTCCAGGTCATCAATATTCAGGCCATCTGCGTCCTGACCGACTGTCGTCAGCGTCCGGCCCAAAAGATGAGCTGCCTGTTTGACGCCAGGGTAAGCTTGCTGGCCGGTGACAATTACGTCTCCGGTATTCAGCAGGTATTGCAGTATAAGGTGCAGGCCCTGCTGGGCGCCGGATGTCAGCAGCATGTCGTGGGTGTTGGCGGGGATGCCCAGTTCATTCATAAAGCGGGCGATAATGTCCAGCTGCGGCTGGATGATGTGCTCTGGTGCCTGGTAGCTTGTCATCAGGTTGAGTCGCTGTATCTGATGGGCCAGCCGGCCCATGGCGTTGCTCAGTTCTGTGCCGCGCTCCTCCAGTAACAGCTGTTCATTCAGGCTTAAATCAATTGTATTGCTATTGGGTGGTATGAATGTTTCACCGAGTGTGGATTCTTCGTTAACGGACTGGCGCCATTTGACGTAAGTACCACTGCCTACCCGGGAATATACCAGCTGACGACTTTCAAGCTCAGAGTAGGCTTTCTTGACGGTATCAAGTGCAACACCAAGATGCTCGGCCAGTAATCGCAAGGCTGGCAGGCGTTCATTGTAGATGTACTCATTGCTTTTAATCAGTGCTTCGAACTGATTGGCGACAGCCATATAGATGGGGTAGGTATTATTCGGGGCAATAGCGATCTTATCAATTTTGTTTGTCATGATTGTGTTGCTTTTGTTATTATTTGTATGCATTATGCCTGAATTGTGTTGCTTTGGTATGGTTGTGCTGCAAGCGTAATGCATAGCGCCGGGTTACATCTATACGGAGTACGGCTTCACACTTCTGTCGGCGCACAGAACTGTGTTACTCAGTATAGAGTTAAAAGAGGGACCGGGATTTCCGCCCTCTGTATCCGTTACATAGTAACAAAGAGGTTTACAGAATTCATCGCGGCAACCGTCCCGGATTCTGTCAGTTCATTTCAGTGACAGCCCCTAGGCCTGAAGCGTTATACACGCTCTTAAACAGAGTTTCCCGGGCTTAAATCAATTAGCAGGTTAAGATTGTGAATTCACGGTTGGCTGGCGGGGTATTAGCGACCCTGGCGGCACTTTTCAACGGAACGGTTGGTGTTATCAGCGTTAATCTGTTTACAGCGGGGTTATCAGCGCAGGCGGTGGCTTTCTATAAATGTTTACTGGCACTGGCTGTGCTGGGGGCAGTGTTGCTGGTAAGCGGCCAGTGGCCAGCGGTGATCCGTTATTTGCAGGCTAAGTGGCGGCACGCAGCAGTTTGTGCCTTTTTGGTTTTTCATGCTCTACAACTTTGAGACTGCTGCCTATCAGTATGTGAATGTGGCGGTGGTTGTGTTTTGTCTGTTCGGTACTTCCACAGTGACGACGTTTATCTTCAGTGCCGTGCTTGAAAAACGGGGCTGCGTGCCGCTGATGTATTTTCAGTGGGGTGTCGCTACTGGGTTTGTCGCTGATTTTTCTGGATGTGGGCAGTATCGGCGTGGGCAGTTATGCCGGGATAGGCTACGGGTGTTGTCTGGCATCGGTTACGGGGTATTTCTGGTTTTATCTAAACGTTTTGAGCTGGGTGGCGGGCTGGTTGCGGTATTCGCACTGATGTTGTTTGGTGTGGCTTATCTTGCTGTGCCGTTCGCGCTGGCCGGTTTGAGCGTGCCTGCTGCTGACAGTCTGCCTGTTCTGTTATTACTGGCTGTGCTGCCAACCATTGGTGGCTTCTGGTGTACTGTGAAGGCGCTTACTTTGCTGAACAGTCAGTCTGTACAGCTGATCGAGCTGACTGAGCCGGTGTTTGCCATGGTGATTGGTTTTATGGTGTTGGGGCAGGTTACCACGTTGCTTCAGGCATTCGGCGGTGGGCTGATTTTGCTGGCGATTGCCGTTCATGAATGGTTGCAGCGCAGAGCTGCACAGGTAACGGCTAACCATTTTACTGAATGCGAGGGAGAATGGAGTTTATCTTGCTGGCCGACCGGCCACAGGCGCGTCTTACTATAGCGGACTGGTATAGCCGGGAATGGGGTTATTTGCTTGAAGTGCCCCCGGCAGACTATTTTGCTGTGCAGTTAAATGATTATCTGAACCGTGATGCGGTGCCCCTGATAGTGATGGCGGTTGACGGTGATGTGCTGATGGGTGCTGCACAGTTAAAGTACCGGGAAATGAGTATTTACCCGGAGAAAGAGTTCTGGCTGGGCGGGGTGTATGTCGATGCGCCTTACCGTGGCCGGAAAATTGCCTCAGCGCTGGTGGCCAGAATAGAAGACAAAGCCCGGCAACTGGGAATTACCAGGCTGCATCTGCAGACAGAGGACTTAACCGGAGGCCTTTACACCCGCTCAGGATGGCAGGCAACTGAGCAGGTTGATTATCGCAATACTGATGTACTGGTGATGACCAAAGAGCTGTAATGACCTGTGCTTTAGCCGGTGGCTGGCTGCCACCGGTACGGATTACAGATAAATTTCACCCTGCATAAACAGTACCGCTTTGCCGCTCATAGTGACCCGTTCTCCCTGATGCTGGCAATAAAGGGTGCCGCCGCGGGCAGAGAGCTGGCGGGCGAGCAGGGTATCTTTTCAAGCCGTTCCGCCCAGAAAGGGATCAGTGTGCAGTGGGCTGATCCGGTGACCGGGTCTTCCGGAATGCCTGCCAGCGGGGCAAAGAAGCGGGATACAAAGTCTGCTTCATCACCTTTGGCGGTGGCAATTACTGCAAAGTGGCTGTTCAGTTCCTTAAAGGCCAGCATGTCAGGTTCCAGCGCCAGGATGTCCGCTTCATTTTCATACACAAGCATCAGATCACGGGACTGCCAGGCTTCAGCAGGGGCTTTGCCCATGGCCTTAATGGCGGCGTCTGTGATTTCCGCCGGGGTCGGTTTTCTGGCCGGGAAGTCCAGACTAAGGCGGTCTTCCGCTTCGCGGTTGACCGTCAGAGTGCCACTTTTGGTGCTGAAGCTTACGGTCTGCAGTGCCGGCTCAATAAAACGGAAGATAATATAGGCCGCCGCCAGTGTCGCATGGCCACACAGGTCTATTTCAACGGCGGGTGTGAACCAGCGCAGATCGTAGCCGTTTTCTGTGGTAACAATGTAGGCGGTTTCTGCCAGGTTATTCTCAGCAGCAATTTTTTGTAACAGCTCATCTGCAGGCCAGCTTTCTAAAATACATACTGCTGCCGGGTTACCGCCGAACAGGCTGTCTGTGAAGGCATCGACCTGATAAATAGGGATCTTCATTGTTGTATTCCTTTGATCGCATAAGTGATGTTTTGGGTGCCTGTTGCTCTGTGTTACAGGGGCTATCCAACAGGGGCTTTGCAGTACAGGGCTGTCTAGTACAGGGCTATCCAGTACAGGGCTTGTGCTGTATGAAAAGTATATTTGGGGTATAGTGTTTCAATACAGATTTAAATAAATATTTTTGAGCAGTACAGTTTAGATTGAATTAAAAACTGTACTGGACTTGGCTTTAGGAACTGTACTGCATGGCGTTATACCGGGAAGTGGCTGGCCGAATTCAGCAACAGATAGACAGTGGCTTGTTCAGCTTCGGGGAGCGTTTGCCCGGGGTGCGTAAGCTCAGCCAGAGTATGGATGTCAGCGTGTCTACTGTGGTTCAGGCACAGCGCCTACTGGAAGATAACGGTGTCATTGCGGCCCGGCCACGTTCCGGGTTTTATGTGTGTCAGCCGTCCATGCCTGAAACAACCTTGCCGGCGGCGGGTTTGTCTGCGGCTCAGCCGGTACCGGTTACCACCGGTGAGGTGACCCTGTTTCTGGGGCAGCTAAGCCAGCAGAAGGAGTGTGCTCAGTTGGGCTTTGCCATTCCGCATACCGACTTTTTACCTATGCGGGCGTTGCAAAAGTCCCTTAGCTCGGCAGTGCGTCAGTTCGATGAACGGGCAGCGGGTTACACCTCACCGGGCGGCAATGAAGCGCTGAAGCAGCAGATTGCCCGGCGCATGCGTTTTGCTGGCAGTGAGGTGGATACTGAAGATATTCTGATCACCGGCGGTGCGCAGGAAGCTTTAACCCTGGCGTTACGCAGCATTGCGGAACCGGGAGATGTGATTGCCATTGAGTCGCCCACTTACTATGGACTGTTACAGGCGGTTGAGTCACTTGGTATGAAAGCTATTGAAGTAGCGACTGATCCTGTAGAAGGGATCAGTTTACCGGCGTTGGAGATGGCAGCCCGGCAGTGGCCGGTAAAGGCCTGTTTGCTGATGCCAAACTTCCAGAATCCGTTGGGTGCCAAACTTAGCGATGATAATAAAGAAAAGATAATCGGTTTGGCTGAACGCTTTGATTTCATGCTTATTGAGGATGATATTTATGGCGAGCTGAGCCAGACGGATCAGCGCCCGCGCAGCCTGCACAGTTATGATGATTGTGGCAGGGTGATTTATTACAGTTCATTCTCCAAAACCGTATCCCCGGGCTGAGGATCGGCTGGCTGATCAGTCCGCCGGCATTACGGTTAAAGTTGCAGCACCTCAAGCAGATTCTCAACCTGTCCAGTAATTCACTGGCGCAGCTGGCGCTGACGGATTACCTGCGTGACGGAGGCTATGAGCGGCATTTGCGTGACGTCCGGCTCCGTTACCGGGAGCAGATCCAGCGAATCAGTCAGGCGGTGATTCGGTATTTCCCAGAAGGCACGCGGATCAGCCAGCCCTGCGGCGGGTATGTACTGTGGGTCGAACTGGCAAGAGGTTTTGATACGCTGGCGCTGTGCCAGCGGTTATTTGAGCTGAATATCAGTATCGCACCGGGTCAGCTGTTCTCCGCGAATAAGCAGTACCGAAACTGTTTACGGCTTAACTGTGCGCAGCCATGGAATGCTGCGCTGGATCAGGCATTGTTTTGCATCGGACGGGAAGCAGAAAAGCTGCTTAGTAAAGGCTAGGGCTATCTCTGTTAACGCGCCTTCTTCAGTTCTTTGTTTGTTTTAAGAGCGCTTTGAGTTTTATGTCCGGATTACACAGCTGGTCAGTATCCGGCTGGGCATCCATCTCTATCAAGCGTTGCAGAACTTTCACATCCGCCGCGGCAGCGGTGCCTTCAGCGATGCTGACGACTGTGTTGAGTTTGCCGCCGGTAAAGCCCAGATGGATCTCCTTCCGGTCTGATTCCAGCGTGCCGCGCTGTAACCATTGCTCCGCTTCAGCAGGGAAGCCCAGTGTCTGAATTTGCCAGTGATACTGGTCGGACCATAACCAGGGGACCGGGTTGTATTCACTGTGTGTGCCGAGAATATTGGCAACAACATTTTCTGCCTGCAGGTTGGCATTCTGATAAGACTCCAGCCGTTGCTGGCGGGCGTAACGGGGCAGGTAGCTGGCCGCACAGTCACCGATGGCATAAACATCCGGAACACTGGTCTGACCCCGGGCATCTGTCAGGATGCCGTTATCACAGGCTAGCCCGGCGGTTTCTGCCAGCTGTGTGTTCGGCGTTACACCGATGCCGACGATGACCGCATCAACTTTCAGTTCGCTACCGTCCTGAAACTCGACTGCGGTGACCTGATCTTTACCGTTAAAGCCTTTCAGCCCGGCGTTGCAGTGAATCCGGTTGTCCTGGCTGGTATGTAACTCTGTGATTTTGTCCGCAAGGAATGCAGGCAGGCTGCGTGACATGATGCGTGGCCCGGTTTCCATTACGTGGGTGGCTATACCGAGGCTGCGGGCGCTGGCGGCCACTTCCATGCCGATGAAGCCGGCACCAATAATTGCGATCGTGCTGGCATCCTGCAGCTGGCGTTTAATGGCCATGGCATCAGCATCAGTGCGTAGTAAATGGACGCCCGGAAGGTCGCTGCCCGGCAGCGGCAGAGGGCGGGTGTTGCCCCGGTAGCGAAGACCAGAATATCGAATTCCAGCGTTTGTCCGTTGCCGGTGTGTACCTGTCGGTTTGCAAGATCGAGCTGTTTGACACGGGTTTTCAGGTGCAGGGTTATGTCCTGTTCTGAGTAGGCTGCGGCGGGGCACAGTAACAGATCTTCCGTGGTTTGCTTGCCGGTAAGTATTCCCTTTGATAAAGCCGGTCGTTCATAGGGGCGGAAGATTCTTCCCTAACAGATCAATGCTGCCGGTGAATCCTTTTGCCGAAGCTGAAGCGCCAGTTGCCCGCCTGCCTGTCCGGCACCGATGATAAGCACGCGTTGTTGTGACATAGCCTGATCTTCCGTGTGTATTGTTATTGGTTATGTCTCGGAATATAGAGCAGTTCTGTAACACATAGAAGTATCAGGCTGGATTTCAGAAAAACCGGATACTCAGATCAGAAGGTCTGAATAAAAGAAGGGCATCCAGACCGTATTGTGGCTGATGTTCTGCACCATACCGTTATGAAAGGTTATCTGATAGGTGGTCAGGTTTGAGTCGAGAAATAACAGGCTGATTCGCCGGGCTTTAATGGTAACGGTCTTAATACTGTTAATAGCAACCCCTGGTTGTTAATGCTCCGGGAATTGCTGACCAGTTCAGGGTTGCTACCGGAGTACCATATTTCATGGCTAATTTCGCTTGCGGTGATCAGACGTTTAATCTCGCTGAAACAATTAAGGTTAGCAATGCTGGTTTCTGTAAGTGCGGTTGGTAACGGACTGTAAAGGGTAATGCTGTTCAGAGTTCTGCTGAGCGGGTTGTCCGTGGGCAGGCTGTGAATGACCAGAGTGGCCAGTAAGAGTAATACAAAAATAGCTTTATTCATGGTCGGCCTCCCGTGGTACTGAGGGAGACTGAAATCTGAAAAATACGTATGAGAAAAGTGTCATGTGCTGCATCCGTGCGCTTTATGAGTTGTATATATAGTTATCCTGCTGGCCGGTTAAGTTCAACTTTTAAGCTTTCTTCTAAGCTTTCTTCGATAAAAACAGGCATCTGAGAGGATGTTTTTCTTTGTTGGTAATACGAGTGAGTTGAGTAAAAGCCCGGCGCAGGGCCGGGCAGAAGCATAAGAGCAGCGTTTGGACGATGCTGTGAAGCGGTTTAGATTTCGTCGCGACCCAGGGCGCGCAGAACGTTGTTGATTTTGTCTTTACCACCAACGCTGTCGTAGTACTTTGGCCACACTTCAGTAGTAGCCTTGCTGATCCATTCGGCTTCATCCACCTCAGCCCACTGCATACCTTTGCTCAGCAGGTTTGCTTTGGCAGAGGCTTCCTTGCTGCGCAGGAAGTCTGCGCTGTGCAGGGTGGCTGCTTTGCCGGCTGCCAGAATGGCATCCTGAATGTCCTTTGGCTGATCCTGGAAGATGGCTTCAGACATGATCATCGGTTCCAGCAGGAAGTTGTAGTGAATGTTGGAGATGTAAGTCTGCACTTCGTTGAATTTCACCGACTCGATGTCTACCAGGGACAGGTCCTGCCCGTCGACAACTTTCTGTTGCAGAGCGGTGAACAGTTCAGACCAGGCCATCGGTGTCGGGTTGATGCCCCATGCCTTATAGGTATCAATCATGATTTCGTTTTTCGGTACCCGGATCACCAGATCCTGCAGGTCACTCAGGCTGCCGACGGGGTGCTTAGAGTTGGTCAGCACGCGAAATCCGGAGAAGGTCCAGCCGATGATGCGAACGCCGGCGTCACGGACGGTGTTATCAACCAGTTGCTGAGCGGCAGGGCTTTTAGTCAGTTCCACCGCTTCGTCCAGACTCTGAATCATGTACGGCAGGGTGAATACCCCAACGGTAGGAGAGAAAGGAGTGATGTTATTGATGGCGACAACGGAGAAGTCCAGCACACCCAGTGCAGCATCGTTGATGGTGTCCTGTTCGGAGCCAAGCTGACTGTTGTAAAACATTTTAGCGGTGGACTTACCGTCGGTATTTTTTCCAGTTCGGAAACAAACTTACTGGCCAGTGCATGCTGGGAACCACCTTGACCGCCGCCAAGGGCAATCTTGTATTCAGCAGCCTGCAGGAAAGGGCTGGCACAGAACAGGGCGCAGCTTAACAGTAAAGATTTAGTTGTTGTTTTCATCTTTACCTCTGGGTCGCGTATCTCAGGCGCGACATGTTAATGGTGAAGCGTATCGGCTTCACAGTTTTTATATGCCCTGAGCTTATTTTAGTAACATTAGCTGTCGGGCACGGTTATTGGTTACCGGTTGTGATTCCAGTATTCCGGGAACCTGCTGTTCCCGGTGTTCGGTTTGCAGGCTGTTACAGAGAACCTCCTGCAAAATCTGTTTATCCAGGCTCAGTTGCTCAACCTGTTTTTGCAGCAGGCGGTTGCGCTGCTGCAGGTCAGTTAACTGATCAATGGCGGCGGCATTCAGACCGTTAAACCGGCGCTTCCAGTTATAGAAGGTGGTGTCCGTGATCTTAAGCCTGTCGCAGATGGTGCTCGCAAGCACACCGCATTCCGCCATAAACAGGGCCTGCTCGATGATTGCTGAACGGCTTTTCATCAGCGTGACTGCCAGTACACCACCTGGGTTTCGGTGTATTCATACAGGCCGTGCTTACCGTCAGCGCCGCCGATGCCGGATTTGCGGGTACCGGCGTGGTAGCCCTGCATGGCTTCGAAGTGCTCGCGGTTCACATAGGTTTCACCGAACTTCAGTTCACGGCAGGCTTTCATGATTTCGTCTGCATCCTTGGAAAAATGGAGGAGGTGAGGCCGTATTCGGTGTCATTGGCGTATTGCAGTGCTTCATCCAGGCTGTCGACGATCATGACCGGCAATACTGGGCCAAAGATTTCCTGTTGCATCAGCGGGTGCTGATTGCTGTCGACTTGCAAAACAGTGGGCTGGTAGTGATGGCCGGCAACATCCGCGACCACTTCTCCGCCGCAGAGCACGTTAACGCCGTCGGATTTTGCGGCATCGACCATGGCAGCAACTTTATCCAGCCCCTGACGGTTAACCAGCGGCCCCATTTCGATGTCTGCATCCTGCAGCGGATCGCCATATTTTGTCGCCGACATAGCAGCGGTGATTTTTGACAGGAATTCGTCCGCAACGGGTCGCTCTACGTAAACCCGTTCAGCACAGTTACAGACCTGTCCGGTGTTGATGATGCGTGAGTCGCGGATGGCTTTTACCGCCAGATCGATATCCGCGTTGGCGGTGACAATGGCAGGGGCCTTGCCGCCCAGTTCCAGATTGACCTTGGTGACATTAGCTGCACAGGCCGCCATGATGCGTTTACCGGTCTCTACGCTACCGGTGAAGCTCACCATGCCAACGTCTTTGTTGTCACACAGGGCGGCGCCGCTGGCACCTGTACCGGCAACCAGATTGAAAACACCGGCGGGGAGATCGGTTTCAGCCACCAGTTTGGCAAACTCAAAAGCATTGTTTGGAGTTTCTTCACTGGGCTTGATCACAATGGCATTACCGGTGACCAGTGCCGGCGCCAGTTTGCGGCCAATCAGGAAGAACGGGAAGTTCCAGGGCAGAATGCCGCCAATCACCCCAATGGGTTTACGCTGTAAAAGATAGTTTCATCCGGGCGGTCACTGGTGATGACTTCGCCTTCAATGCGACGGGCCCACTCGGCCATGTAGTCCAGATAATCGGCGGTGAAGTTAACCTCAACCTCTGCAAGCCCCATGACTTTGCCCTGTTCCGCGACAATGGTACGGGCCAGTGCCGGGACGTTTTCCCGCAGTTTGGTAGCGATACGGCGCAGGTATCCGGCGCGCTCAATGGCGGGCTTACGTGCCCATTCAACCTGTGCGGTTTTGGCAGCTGCTACTGCCCGGTTAACATCATCGGCATTGCTGTCCGGTATGGTTGAGAGAAGTTCACCGCTGGCCGGGTTAACAACGTCGATCCGGTTGCTGGAAGCGGCGGCAACAAACTGGCCGTTAATATAGTTTTGGTAATGTTCAGTGCTGCTCATGGAGAGGGCTCCTTTGTTATTGTTCGCAGTTGAAGTAGGTGTTTGCGGTCGTGTTTTTCTGAAGCCTGTTCTAGAAAAACTTGAAGTGTTTACGAATGGGCTGGCGGATATCCCAGTTCACGACCACGCCCGCTTCCACGGTGACGAGGTCTCCTGACGGATGGTTTTGTCGATGCCGCAGGCAGTGGTCAGCCGGGCTTCGCCGTCGAGGATGTAGAACATTTCAGTGGCGGTGTAGTCTTCGTCAAAGTTGCAGGCTTCTTTTTCCCAGACCGGCCACTGAGTAGCTGTTTCCAGTTGTGAAGCATCCGGGGAATGAACAGATATCATGTTGATGATCCTTTTATATTTGTCTTTAAATCAGTAGGTTAGGTTCCATTTGTGATGTTGTTCCTAGCTATTGGTTAGCCAGTCCGGGTATCAATGGCATCCCGTAGCTCGTAGTACTTAATGGCGCTGTAAACCCCCAGCCGGTGCAGGCCGTGGAACGGAAATGCCTTAAAGCCGGTGGTGGGAATGGCCAGATCTTCAGGGGCTTTTCCTGTACCCGTTCGGCCAGAATCCGGCCCATGACGGTACCCATTGCCACCCGCGGCCGTTGTAACCCAAACCGGCCAGAATGCCTGGTGCCGGTTCATGAAGGTGGGGCAACACTTCCGGTGTGAAGGCCAGACGACCACCCCAGTAGACGTCCAGATCGGCGGCGCTGAACTGTGGGAATACATGGTGAATGGCTTTGTGCAGGCGCTTTCGGTCTGCGGCGTTACATTGCTCACTCATTCCCAGGCTGCCGAACAGCAGACGGTTGTGGTTGTCCTTGCGGCAGTAGTAGATCACCCGGCGGGTATCAGAGAGGGTATGTCCTTCGGGCAGGATGGCATTGTATTCGGCATCACTCAGTGGCCGGGTAACCGCCTGAACACTGATCAGCGGTACGATGGTTTGTTTCAGGCCCTTAAGCGTATCGTCGGTATAACCGTTGGTGCAGAACAGTACCCAGTCGCTGGTCACTTTGCCTGCCGGTGTGGTGACCTGCCATTGTCTGTTGTCCGGTGTCACACTGATGGCCGGGCTGCAGGAATAGATGTCGGCACCCTGTTCAGTGGCCACCCGGGCAAGCTCCCGGCTGTAGGAGAGGGGCTGGATGCAACCGCCGGACTTAACCACGGTGGCGGTTTTATAGGCATCGGTACCGCTCAGGTCACGTAATGCCTGGCCTTCGATGAAACTGATGTCCAGACCGTATTCTGACCAGCCCTGATGCATGGCTTCCAGGTCTTTAATGGCTTCAGTACAGTGTGCCCCCGAAGCCAGCCGTTCTGTACGGAATCGCAGTCCAGTTGGTGTTCAGTAATCAGATCAAACAGTTCGTTACCTGAATTGATATAGCTTTCCAGCATACGCGGGCCGAAGGTGTTGCCTAACTGGGCGATGATTTTTCCGGGACCGCATGGGCCAGGGATTGACCTGGCCGCCGGTGCGTCCGGATGCGCCCCAGCCCGGTTCATGGGCGTCCAGTAATGCGACTGATGCGCCTGACGATGCCAGTTCCAGTGCTGCCCGTAATCCGGTGATACCGGCACCGATGATGGTGACATCACGGCGGATTTCTTCCTGCAGGGTTTTACCCGGTGTGGCTGCAACAGCGGTCTGGGTCCAGAAGGAAGGGTTTGTGGATTGCGGCAGGGACATCGTTAGCTCCGGTATTGCTGTGTAGCGGGTTATCTGAGTACCGGTTCAGACTATCAGCGGACCCTGCGCTGCAACCATTTGGCAGCTTTGTGCGTAGTGCAGCTTCAACGCTGCAGTTTTTGTGCGCTTATGATGCAGCGCTTATAAAATTTGTGCTTTTTGTCGGTTTTGCTTATGTTTTACGGTAAGTTTTAAAGTAGGTTTTAAGGTGACTTCCGAGTGCACAGGGATTCGCTGTGTGCTTCAGGTACAACGGCAGGCCGGGATTTGTTAACTGCCGGCGTTAATATTGGTAAGCATTCAGGAGAGGCTGGTGATGCAGTCAAATGATGATCTGGAAAATTTTTCGACCAATCTGCAGTTTTTGTGCGGGTTCTACAGTTCTATTTCCGAGGTTTGTCGCCGGCTTGAAATAAACCGCCAGCAGTTTAACCGTTATCTGAACGGCAAGGCGTTTCCGTCGTTTAAGAACCTGAAGAAGATCTGTGACTTTTTGGTGTGGAGAGCGAAGAGATCGTTGAACTGCCGGCGGTGTTTCAGTCCAGAGTATCACCGCCGGATACGGTGAATGCTCAGCAGGCTATTCCCCGCAATCTGGCGAATATCATTCTGCCACTGCTGAAAAGCCCGAATCAGGGGCTTGAGCGGTATGAGGGCTATTACTACCGGTATTTTTATTCGTTTGGTTTTCCTGGCTTTATCTTCCGCTCCTTTGTGAAGATTTATAAGAGTGATGATATTTACTACATGAAGCATATAGAGCGCTCCAGCGGAAAGAATCCGATGTTAGGCGCGCGGCTGACGATCAAATATCATGGTCTGGTGTTCTTGCTGGCTGACCGGTTGTTTCTGGTGGAGTCGGAGCCGGAGCTGAATTCCACGGTTTCTGAAACCATTCTTACTCCCAGCTACCGGCCAAATAATCCATACCTTTCAGGCTTAATGATCTGTGCATCCAGTTGTAGCGCCCACCAACCGGGAGCTGCCAGAACCATGTTTGAATATCTGGGAAAAATATTGATGTGCGCAAAGCGATGAAAAAATGTGATTTGTTTCATCATACGGATGACAGTATTCCCAAGAATATCCGTCAGGCAATTGGCAATGTCATTACCCCTGAAGAGTTTACCTTTCATCCTCCCCGGGGCTGAGAGGCAATGCGGGGTGGCAAGGCTGTTTTTGAACAGGGGCGTTTATCCGTCTTAAGTATTAATCTGGTCAGTCCGGTTGTTTCTTAAACGTTTTGAACACAACTTTTGCGTAAAATTTAGTAACATAGGGGCTGTATCCGGGGAAATTATGTGTTTGTTTACTGTTATCCTTCCGGCCCTGTTTGTATTCTGACAATGGATTTTTATGTCTCTTAAGTTGTTGATTATTGGTTATGTCTGGCCTGAGCCCCGGTCATCCGCGGCGGGCAGCCGGATGATGGAGTTAATCGACTTTTTCAGCAACATGGATATGAAGTTACCTTCGCCAGCCCGGCGGCCCTGAGTGAGCATCGTGCAGATCTTAAGTCTTTGGATGTTCATGAAGTTGCTATTGAGTTGAACAGCGAAAGTTTTGATGGCTGGGTGCGTAATCTTAATCCGCAGATCGTGATGTTCGACCGGTTTATGATGGAAGAGCAGTTTGGCTGGCGGGTGGAGCAACAGTGCCCACAGGCGCTGCGGATTCTGGATACTGAGGATCTGCACAGCCTGCGTCAGGTGCGCCATCAGCGGTTTAAAAGCTGGATCCGGCTGAAACCCTGGATAAACAGTTTGATGATAAACACACGCTGTTTCTGGAGATGTCCGAGCTGGATATCGCCCAGCGTGAAATAGCAGCCATTATGCGCTGTGATCTGAGCATTATGATTTCCCGTTTTGAAATTGAATTGCTCACGGAGTGCTTTGGTGTTCGTCATGAAAACCTGGTGCACCTGCCGTTTATGCTGGAGCGGGAGAATATAACCCTGCCACGTTTTAAAGCCCGTAAACACTTCGTGACCATCGGTAATTTCCGCCATGCCCCCAACTGGGATTCCGTGCTGTGGCTGAAGCAGGTGATATGGCCACGGGTAAGGGAACAGCTGCCCAAGGCTGAGTTACATGTTTATGGCGCCTATCCGCCGAAAAAGGCCACCGATCTGCACCGGCCTGTTGACGGGTTTTATGTGGATGGCTGGGCACCGGATGTTCACCGGGTGCTGAGTCATGCCCGGGTATGTCTGGCACCGCTGCGGTTCGGTGCCGGCATTAAAGGTAAGTTTACCGATGCCATGCTCAATGGCACCCCGGCAGTTACCACGCCGGTAGGGGCAGAGTCCATGCACGGGGATATTCCTGGTGTGGTGAGGTAGCCGAGTCCGTTCCGGCCATTGTTGCCGGTGCCGTACGCCTGTATAAGGACGCGGAGTTCTGGCAGGAATGTCAGCAAAACGGTTTTGATATTCTTGAAGCGGAGTTTTCCCGGGAGAAGATTCAGGCCCGTTTTCTGCAGCAGGTGGAATCGACCATGGCTAACCTGACGGTTGCCCGTAAAGAGAATTTTATGGGGCAGCTGTTACGCCACCATCATCATAAAAGTACCAAATATATGTCCCAGTGGATCGAAGCTAAAAACAAGCTTTTATCCTGAGCGTCAGTCGCCCCCATCTTGTAAGGAATACTATGTTAGCTGCTCTCGCCAATCCGATTTTGCCGATTTTTACGGTGATCTTTCTCGGAATTGTGTTTGGCCGTAAAGGGATCTTCACACCGGAAATGGCAAGGGCGCTGAATGCCTTTGTATATTACATTGGTCAGCCCGCGCTGATTTTCCTGCTGGCTGCCCGTTCGCCGCTGGGTGATTATGATGTGGCAGCACTGGGCAGTTACTTTGCCGTGGAAGTGACGCTGTATACCATCGTGGCCTTTGTTGCCGTTCGGGTGTTTGGCACCTCGCTGGGGGAAGGCCTGGTACTGGGGATGACCACGGTTTTTGTAAACCATCTCTATTATGTATTGCCGATTGTGACCCTGCTGAAAGGGAAGTGGCCGCGATTCCGGTGGAAGGGGCGATCTTTACCGATCTGGCGGTGCTGTATTGCGGTACGGTGTTTATCGTTGAACTGATTTCCAGGGCGGTGCCTCGGTTTCCCAGGTGCCGCTGATTCTGGCCCGCAACCCGGCGCTGTGGGCGTTACTGCTGGGCCTGCTGGCAAACCTGTCCGGTATCGGTCTACCGGGCGGCCTGTATACCTTGCTGACTTTGTTGGCCGTACAGCACCGGCGACTCTGTTATTTGTGCTGGGCATTACCATGGCCAATGTCCGCCTGTTCAGCCTTGATAAGCTTACCTGCATTGTGATTGCACTGGCGTTAGTGGCGCAGCCGACCCTGATGTACCTGCTAGGGAATGTTAACGGTGCGGATGTTCAGTGGCAGGCGACGCTGATTTTGCTGGCGGCCGGCCGTGCGGGGCAATGCCATTTGTTATTGCGCTAAAATACGGCATCCCCACTGACCGACTGGCGCGGGCCATTCTTGCCGCCACGGTGCTGTCACTGCCAAGTCTGGCGTTCCTGACCGGTTTTGTCTGAGAGATATCACCTCTGATTCCGGCTTAGCCCATCTCCCACAGATGGGCGGCTACCAGTGAACGGTAGGGGCTGAACTGTGCCAGCCATTCTGCTGTTTTACCCGGCGTGATTTTGTCCTGATTCAGCAGGCGTGCCAGGTTGCGCCTGACGGCGGCGTCGGTTTCCAGTGATTCATCCAGCCAACCGAAGCCTCTGAGTAAACCGTAGTTGATGGTCCACGGGCCGATGCCTTTCAGGCTGAGCAGGGTCTCGCGCACCTTGTCTGTACCCAGCGTTTCCAGCCAACGGTCACTGAAATAGTCCTGCTCTGAAACATGCTTGCTCAGGTTCAGCAGGCAATTGGCTTTGCTGTCGGAAAAGCCACATTCACGCAGGGTCTGATAGCCCAGCGCACTGACATGTGCGGCATCAGGAAAACAGTACATATCGCTGCTGTGACGAATGCCGGCGGCCTGAATAAGCTTGCTGCGGATACTGATGGCGGCGGTCACACTGATCTGCTGACCGGTGATGGCCCAGGCAAACGCCTCGAATGGGGTCGCAACAGTCGGGATACGCAGGCCGGGGTTTAGTTTAATCAGATTGCTGAGCAGGGGATGTTCGGCGTATTTATCTTCAAAGGCTGCAACATCCTGATGCAGGCCAAGCATGCGTTCAGCGAGGGCTGTCAGTTCTTCTTCCGTGGGTACTGTCGTGCTGTTTGTATGTAGGCTGACTTGTGCCTTGCTGTCCGAAAACCTGACCTGCAATACGGCAGGGTGGCTGTGCCAGAGAATGCCTTTATCCATACCAGATTCCTGAGTCTCTCCGGAGGAGTCCTGCTCAAAAATACGTTCCGCCAGTTGCTGTTTGTCCCTGCGGTGGTAGGCCAGAATGCTGGCTGTGTGGAAGTTTGGGGCAGGTTCAGCAGTACAGTCTGTGAAGTCATGAATCGCCTTAAAGAAACAATTACGCTGTTGCCGACTGTAACAGGCTGTCTGTGCTGAAACACTCAGTTTCTTGCGCAGGCATTCTTAATGGCAGGAAATGTAGCCTTAATCAGCGTTTCCTATTGCAGTCATCAGGAAAACTTTAGCAGGGCATTTGAATTAGATTTTGCTATTTAAAGCTTTCTTTGCTTAAATTTTTTAATTCTAATAATAATCGTTCTTGCTGAGGTTCGTGTAATGCATTTTACTCTTAAACAGTTGCGCTATTTTGTTACCGCGGGTGAATTTAACAGTGTGACAAAAGCTGCAGAAACCCTGCATGTATCGCAACCTTCCATCTCTTCAGCGATCCTCCATCTGGAAGATGTCACCGGGTTACAGCTGTTCGTTCGCCACCACGCTCAGGGGCTGTCACTGACACCTGCTGGGCGCAAGTTTGTACTGAAAGCTAAGCAGTTACTGCAGGATGCCGAAGGGCTGGGGCATTACGCCAGTACCCTGGGTGAGGATATTGCCGGTTCCTTACGGATTGTGGGCTTCCCTACGTTTACGCCGATTCTGATGCCGTCGCTGATGAAAGCCTTTGTGGATGCTTACCCGGAGGTAACCATTCAGTGTGATGAGAATCACCAGAAGGATCTGATTCAGAGCTTGCATGAAGGGCGCTACGAACTGGGGCTGACCTATGATCTGCAGATTCCCGCGGATATTGAGTTCGAAGCGATTATCGAATTCCCCGTATGCGGTACTAAACAATGCCCACCCACTGGCGGACCGGGAAGAGCTGTCCCTGAAAGAGTTGGCTGAGTATCCCATGGTAGTGCTGGACTGGCCCATGAGCCGGGACTATTTCTACTCGCTGTTTTTAAGCCAGGATCTGGAACCGAAGTTTGCCTACAAGGCGCAGTCGTTGGGAATGGTGCGGGGTCTGGTAGGTAACGGCTTTGGTTATTCTCTGTTCAACTCGCCGCTGGCCAGTAATCTGGCTTTGGACGGCACCGAACTGAAAGCCATTCCGCTGAAAGATAAGCTGCGACCGTTACGTATGGGAATAGCAAAAGTAGGCCAGCTAAGGCTGACACCGGCGGCCCAGGCCTTCGTGCAAATGCTGAAGACCCAGACCACCGAGCTGACCGATGCGGTGTTTACGGATAAACGTTTTCACAAAGCTTTGGACTGATCCTCTTCGCTGCTTTGTGTTGCCGACGCCGGTGGGGTGTCTTTACGGGCAGCAAACCGCCAGATAAAGAAAATAGTCAGCAGCATGAACGGCAGGGCCATTGGCCGGGTAAAGAAGATCAGCACGTCATTGTCGTGCAGTACCATGCTTTGCCGTAATACCTGTTCCAGCATCGGACCCAGCAGAAAGCCAATGAACAGGGCGACAATGGAAAATCCGGTTTTGCGCATGATGTAACCCAGCCCGGCGAAGACGAACATAATACCTACTTCGAAGAACGAGTACGCCGGAATATATACACCCACCACGCAGAGTATCGTCACGATAGGCAGCACAATGGCTTTGGGGATCTGGGTAACCTTTACCCAGAGAGGAATGCCCAGCCGCCCGACAATCAGGTGAGCGAAGTTTGCCATCAGCATGGAAGCGAATATGGCGTACACCAGATCACCGTTTTGCTGCATCATGAACGGGCCGGGGGTGATGCCATGGATGATGAACGCACCGATTAATAGTGCCGCAGCGACATTGCCCGGAATGCCCAGTGCAATGGTGGGAATCAGGTTCGCTCCGGCAACCGCGCTGTTCGCCGCTTCAGTGGCAGCAATGCCTTCCAGATGACCTGTGCCGAACTTTTCCGGTGTTTTAGAGGCCCGTTTCGCGGCTCCGTAACCCAGAAAGGCCGCCAGCGTTACGCCTAGTCCGGGTAACATACCGACAAATGTACCAATGTAAGCCGAACGGAACAGGGTTTTAATGCAGGCCCTGAATTCATGAAAGTGCAGGGTTTGCAGAGCTTTATCGAAGCGGCTCTCAATCTTGAGTCGCTTATCCAGATCCTGCCAGTGATCGAACAACTGGCTGATGACGGAACTGAAGGCAAACAGGCCGATGGCCATGGCGTTCATGGAGATGCCGTCGTACAGGTCGACAATGCCGAATGTCATTCGCTGGGTGCCGTCCTGTGCATCCAGGCCGACAGTGGCAAGAAACACACCCAGGGCAGCGGCCATTAATCCTTTCAGCAGTGATTTACCCGCCAGACCGGCGATCAAGGTAAAGGCCAGCAGAATGATGGCGGTAATTTCCGGTGGGCCAAACAATAGCGCCAGTGCGGCGAAAGGAGCAGCCAGCAGAATCAGCACCACATCGGAGCAGGTATCACCGAACACCGAGGAATAGAGGGCCATTTTCATGGCTTTCATGGGTTTGCCCTGTTTTGTCAGGGGTAGCCGTCCCGGGCGGTGGCAACGTTTTCAGCACTGCCAGGCGCGTTGATCAGAATGGCCGGAATGGCGCCGCCGGAGGTACCGCCTTTGGTAATGCCGATCAGGAATGCCAGTGCAGTCACCGGTGACATATAGAAGGTGACAGGTATCAGCAGGGACAGGGCGGTGATGCTGCCAACGCCGGGCAATACGCCGAACAGCAGGCCGGTGGCAACACCGAGAAAAATAAAGCACAGATTGACCAGAGTAAAAGCATTACTGAAGCCAAGTATTAACGCATCTAGCATGAACTCACCTGATTATTATTATGGTGGTGGTATTGGCGGGCGGAAGTCTGTCCGCCAGGCAGTTGTCATTCGCCCAGGCTGATGCCCGGCATATCAATTGTCAGCCCGTACCAGAGGGCGGTTTGCAGTAGCAGTGGCACAGACACCGCTAGCAGGATAATCAGCCAGTGTGGCCGGATACGGAATACCCACATAATGCCGGCAAGGGCGCAGGTGGATGTGATTGCGAATCCCAGTGACTGAAACATCAGCATGAAGCTGGTGGCGTAGACTGCGAACACGCCCAGATACAGACATTCCTGTCCGGCGAACTGCAGATCATCGCCGTCTTCACTTTCTTCATCCATGGCGGGCATCCGGGTAAAGCGGATACGCAGAGATTTAATGAGCAGCAGTGAGGCCAGTAAACATACACAGCCGGCGGCTACCTGTGGCATGAAGGCCGGAGACAGGCCAAAGGCCTGCTCCGGATCGGTTGCCACATACCGGGGATCAGATAGAACCAGCTGATCAGTCCGGTCAACAGCAGGGCTGAGGCGGCGATGATGTTAAAGCTGGTGAGATCCCCGTCAGTATGATGGTGCATAAGCAGGCCTCCGGTTATTTCTTGCTGGCAACCAGTTTCAGGCTGGCCTGGGATTCATCGATAATGGTCGTAATGTCTGCCGCGTTAATCAGCTGTAGCGGCGCTTTCATACGGTCCTCGACGATCTTGCGGAAGTCTTCTTCAGTGGCCGCTTCCAGGATGGCCTCTTCAAGAATCTTCACGGTGGCATCGTCAACCCCGGCTTTCACCATGAATACAACGTGGGCCGGAATGGCCAGGTTATAGCCGGATTCAGCGAAGCTTTTTTGGTTGGGGAGTCGTTCAGGCGCTCTTTGTTCAGGGAGCTGATCACTTCAAACTTGCCTGGGTAAGAGCTGTGAATACCGCCGCTGTAGCCCACGTCGATCTGGCCGGCAAGCAACAGCTGAACAATTTCGGCACCGCCGGAGGCAGTGATCATCCGCAGGTCGAGGTTTTCTTTCTCGGCCAGCTGTTTCAGCATCAGCTCACTGATAGCACCCTGATGGGCAATCTTAAGGCCCGGATTCTGACGGGCGTATTCCACCATCTCTTCGAGGGTTTTAAAAGGCGCATCCGCATTGGCGATCAGTGCGTTCTGGAATTCGGTAACCGCCGCAATGTGACGGAAGTCTTCGAATTTATAATCCACTTCCTTGGTCAGAGGGATCCAGGTTGAAATTTCACTGGCGCCCACCAGAACACTGTAGCCGTCCGCCGGGCGGTTTTAACGTAAGATGCTGCAACGGCGCCACCGCCACCCTTACGGTTTTGCACCACCACCGGTTTACCCAGTTGTTTCTGCATGGCTTTAGCTATGATGCGGGCCATCACGTCGGTTGCGCCACCGGCTTTGTAAGGCACGATGATGTTGACCGGTTTAGTCGGGAAGTCAGCCGCTACCGCAGTGACACTGCCGGTTACCAGGGCCATAGAAATCCCGAGTGTTGTGAGCAAACGTTTGCCGATTGTTTTCATTATTTTGTCCTCTGACGTTGCTTAATTTTAGTTGAGATGTGTTATCGCAGCAGTTGATTACTCCGGTAACGGGGTATAGTTGAAGGCGCGCCATTCCAGACAGGCCTGTTTACCGCCCAGCTCATCGATCTTCACTTGCTGGTCACGGAAGGCCTGTTCATTGACCGCTTCCGGGTCACAGACTTCACGGAGTTTTGCCATGCACTGAGCGCGAATGTCCTGATGTACTTCTGAGCCTCCCAGATCATTCTGTTCCAGGGGTCATCTTTCAGGTTGAACAGTTGCGGCGGGCGGCCTACATAGTGGGTGAATTTCCAGTCACCCATACGGATCATAAAGAAGCCGGTGGTGCAGCCGCCGTCGTGGTATTCACTGAGCAGGGTGCGGTCCGGCACAAAACCGTTGGCCATATCTATCAGTGAATGACTGTGGGTGGCGGCGTCCTGCTGTGTTTCACCCAGCACGCTGTGCAGTACCGTCCGGTGGCAGTCGATCAGTGAAACAGGTGTGTCGATCCGCTGGCCGGCAGGAATGCCCGGGCCACTGATGATCATTGGAATGCCCACTGACTCTTCATACATGACGCTCTTGCCCCAGAGCCCGCGGTTACCCAGCATTTCACCGTGGTCGGAGGTGAAGATAATGCGGGTGGAGTCGTACAGGCCGGCATCTTCAAGCGCTTTGATCAGCATGCCTACGTGGTGGTCCAGATAAGAACACAGGCCATAATAGGCGGCCCGGCCTTTACGCAGGGACTCTTCACTGAAGTGGTCGTCGTAGCTCCAGAAGCGGGCCATGGCAGCCACTTCAGGATGCTGAGGGCGTTCTTCCTGCGCGTAGTTCAGGGGCATATCCACGCTTTCCGGCGGATACATGTCATAGTATTTCTGCGGCGCAATCAGCGGGTAATGGGGTGCGACGAACGAGCTGAACAGAACCCAGGGTTTGGCCGTTTCAGATGCGTCCTGCTGTTTACCTGCGTCGGCGATCCAGCGGCAGCTTTCAGCGGCGATCTTTGCATCATAGCGGGTGTAGTCCGATTCACCGGCACCGACATTCTGTGCCATTTCCGGCGCACCGTCGTAGCTGTAGATCTGATCTCGTAACAGACCGATCGGCCAGCCGATATTACGGAAAACATGCATCGGCATGATTTCTTCGCTGAAACCGTTGTTATCTTCTGCGCTGCGGTAATGCAGTTTACCCACGGAGGTAACCGTGTGGCCTTTATCCAGCAACTGGTGGCCCCAGCCGGGAACTGAGCCGTCGTAAGGTTCGGCGCTGCTCCAGGTACCTATCTGGTGCACATACTGCCCGGTGGCCAGGCTGGCACGGGTGGGTACACAAATGGGCGAAGGGGTATATGCCTGAGTGAAGCAACTGCCTTCACGGACCAGGCGATCAATATTTGGTGTTTTAACCAGTTGGTTGCCGTAACAGCTCAGTGACTGGCGGCTCATTTCATCACAGATAATGAACAGCACATTGGTGGGCTTAATTGCAGGTGTGGTATGTGTCATAGCGTACCGGTTTATTGTTATTTTTACCCCGGTAATACGGGGTGTTTATCAGGTACAAATACGCTAACGGTGGATTAATAAATAAACCAATCGAAAAATTTATAGATAAAGGATATCTTTCTATTGATGATGGAGGAAGGTTAAGAAAGATATTTTAACTGATTGATTATAATCGGTTTCAAGGGTTCTCTGGCAGGCTGAAATTATCGGCCTGGGCGATAAGTATCTCCCGTAACAGCTGGATCTGAACCGCCATTGGCCGTTTAACCTGGGACACAATGCCGATATTTACTTCAGAGCCGGCAGCCTGCAAAGGTTCCATTCGTAATGACTCATGAAGCTGTACCGGTAATCGCATCCGGGGACCACACTGATGCCCAGATCGCTCTGAACCATATTCATCAGGGTGCCGATATGGCTGGCGGTAAACTTTATACGCAGATCGATGCCGTCCCGGGTACAGAGCTTACTGACCAGCTGGCCCGGGTCACTTTCCGGGTGAGGCCAATAAAGTCATATTGTGCTAACGCCTGAAGGTTGATTTCTTCAAGGGTTTCCAGGGGATGGCCCGCTGGAAAGAGGACATAGAGCTGATCGGTTTGTACCGGTACGTAAAGGAAGTCCGGATGGTCCTGCCAGTAGGATGTAATGCCCAGATGTGCAGCTCCGGATGTCAGATGTTCGATGACCCGGCTGTCGGTATCGTCGAGAATAGAAATGCTGGTATGGGGGAAGCGTTCCTCAAAACTGGTCATTACCGGTGCCAGCATGGCGGCAGCCACGCCTTCTGAACAGGTGATGACGATTCGGTAGTTATCCTCCTGACACAGTTGCTGCATATGCGCCAGGGTGTGATCCAGATCCTGCAGCAGACGCTCGGCATTACTGAGAATTTTCAGCCCGGCTTCAGTCATGTTCACCCGGCGGGAACTGCGCTCAAACAACACCGCACCGAGCTTTTCTTCCAGTTGCTGCAATTTATAGGAAAGTGCCGGCTGGGAGAGGTTCAGCTGCTCAGCAGCCCGGGTAAAGCTCAGGGTATTTGCCAGAGCAATGTATGCGCGGATTTCCTGAATAGTAATATTGGTCATAACGGTGTCCGGTAGTTCTGGCAGGGTATTGCAGGCAAAGTACCCCGAGCCGGGGAAGATGGCAATTCTTAAATCAGAATTTCTGATACAGCGACAAGCTATATAATATTTTACAAATCCAGCGGGTATTTTTAGTCTGAATCGACGGGGTTATCCGTTTAATCAAACTAATCGTTGCTGAAAAATGAATGCCAATAATAAGAAGCTGATCAAATCTGTTCTGTGTGGTGATGCTCTTGAAGCGTCCGAATTCTCTGAGTTAACTAAATTTTCAACCCTTCAGTCATTCGCAGCAGGAGAGGCGTTTACCCTTGCTGACAGTGATGAACTGGCGATTCTTCTCAGCGGTGATGCTGAGGTTACCCAGCAGGGGCTTACTGTTCAGTTGTCCGCCCAGGTGAACCTTAATAGCCTCAATCCGACGGATGACTCCGTTCAGGGTTGTACGATTTCGGCGGCTGTGGTGCTGCGTTTACAGCGGGACGCTTTAAGCAAGTGGCTTGATCACTCGCCGCAAACGGCTGCGGTGGCGGTGCGATTACTGCGGCTGGATCGCCAGCGCAGCGCCGTTCTGGCTGACGCCCGCGATACCCAGGCTGAGCAGGCGACACAGACCCGGTTGGAAAAAGACTTGCTGGGTGAGCGTCAGGTGCCTTCGGACGCTCTCTACGGTGTACAGACCCTGCGTGCCGCTGAAAACTTTGCCATTACCGGCATTAAGCTGATGCACTTCCCTAAGCTGGTTACCGCACTGGCAATGGTTAAGAAAGCGGCGGCCCGGGCCAATAACAAGCTCGGCTTACTGGATAATGATGTTGCTGCGGCGATCAGCAGTGCCTGTGATGAAATCATTGCCGGCCAGTGGCATGAACACTTTGTGGTTGATGTGATTCAGGGCGGGGCCGGTACCTCAACCAACATGAATGCCAATGAGGTGATTGCCAACCGTGGTCTGGAGATCATGGGCCACAAGCGGGGTGAGTATCAGTACCTGCATCCGAATAATCACGTCAATCTTTCTCAGTCTACCAATGATGCATATCCGACGGCCATCCGGCTGGGCATTCTGTTAAGCCATCAGGAATATGTGTCAGCGTTGGCGAACCTGTCCTATCAGCTGAAACAGAAAGCGGTTGAGTTTTCTGACGTGGTAAAGATGGGACGTACCCAGTTACAGGACGCGGTGCCCATCACCCTCGGTCAGGAGTTCGATGCCTGGTTCTCAACCGTGAAGGAAGACATTGAGGAAGCTAAGGATGTGGTGGAGTTCTTCCGGGAAATCAACATGGGTGCCACCGCCATCGGCACCGGTATTAACTCAGATCCTGAGTACTCCAGCCTGGTGATTGAAGAGCTTTCACAAATTTCCGGTAAGGAACTGGTACGGGCCCGGAACCTCATTGAAGCAACGTCGGATATGGGCGCATTTGTCACCTTCTCCAGTGTGCTGAAACGCAATGCCGTTAAGCTATCTAAAATGTGTAATGACCTGCGTTTGTTATCCAGCGGGCCACGGGCCGGTTTGCAGGAAATTAATTTGCCACCGATGCAGCCGGGTAGCTCCATTATGCCGGGCAAGGTAAACCCGGTGATTCCGGAGATGGTGAATCAGGTGGCGTTTCAGGTAATCGGTAACGATATTACGGTCACCATGGCCGCAGAAGCAGGGCAGTTGCAGCTGAACGTTATGGAGCCGGTCATTGCGTTTAATGTGCTGCAGTCTTTGCGGTTGCAGGTGCGGGCGATCAATACCCTGGCAGAAAAATGTATTCAGGGGATCACCGCCAACGAACAGCATTGTCTGGATGTGGTGAATAACAGCATTGGCATCATCACCGCGCTGAATCCGTTTATCGGTTATGAGAACGCCACCCGGCTGGCGAAGACCGCCATTGAGAACAACCGCAGTGTACGTGAACTGGTTCTGCAGGAAGGACTGCTTTCAATTGAAGAACTTGACGACGTGCTCAGCGTAGAAAACATGACTGCACCGCGCCGTATGCGCAAAGCTGCAGCGAGTGCACTTTAAGGGGTATAAAAATAATGAGCGTACAGAATAAAGATTACTGGCTGAGCCTGAAGGCTTCTATCACCTTACAGGATAAAGCTTTCATCGACGGCCAGTTTGTGGCGGCCAGCGATGGCGGCACCTATGAAGCCATTAACCCGGCCACCGGCGAAGTGCTGGTAAATGCCGCCGCCTGTACTGGTCAGGACGTGGACGCAGCAGTTGCTGCTGCACGCCGCACCTTCGACAGCGGCATCTGGGCCGATCAGGCACCGGCAGCCCGTAAGGCAGTGCTGAAGCGTCTGGCGGCCCTGATCATGGAAAACCATGAAGAAATGGCCCTGCTGGAAAGCCTGAATGTAGGCAAGCCGGTACAGGATGCCATGAATATTGATATTCCGGGGTCTGCCGGCTGTTTTGAATGGTACGCCGAAGCAATCGATAAACTGTACGGTGAAGTGGCACCGACCGACGGTAACAATGTTGCCACCATTACCCGCGAGCCAATCGGTGTGGTTGCGGCGGTAGTGCCGTGGAACTTCCCGCTGGATATTGCTGCCTGGAAACTGGCCCCGGCCCTGATCGCCGGTAACTCCGTGGTTCTTAAACCTGCGGAACAGTCGACTCTGACCGCGCTGCGTCTGGCTGAGCTGGCAAAAGAAGCCGGTATTCCAGACGGTGTACTGAACGTGGTTACCGGCCATGGTCACGTGGTGGGTAAGGCGCTGGGTCTGCATATGGATGTGGACTGTCTGGCCTTCACCGGTTCGACCGCGGTGGGCAAGTTGTTCATGGGCTATTCTGCCGAATCCAACCTGAAGCCGGTATGGCCGGAAACCGGTGGCAAAAGCCCGAACCTGATCTTTGCGGACTGTGATCTTGATGCAGCGGTTGAACACGCTGCCATGGGCATTTTCTTCAACCAGGGCGAAGTGTGCTCGGCTAACTCCCGTATTCTCATTGAAGCCAGCGTGAAAGACGCATTCGTTGAGAAGTTCGTGGCGAAAGCGGTTTCGATGAAGGTAGGAGACCCGCTGGATGCCGATACTCAGGTGGGTGCCCTGATTGATCAGCAGCATGCCTGCAACGTTCGTGAATTCATTAAACAGGCGCAGTCTGAAGGTGCACAAATGCTCACCGGCGGCGTTGGCGACGAGAATACTGCGGTGGTTGCCCCAACCATTTTTGACGGTGTCAGCGAAGACATGCAGATCGCCCGTGATGAAGTATTCGGCCCGGTTGCCGCGCTGATGACCTTCGACAGTGAAGAAGAGGCGATCCGTATTGCCAATGATTCCCTGTATGGGTTGGCGGCGTCTTTGTGGACCACCAACCTGAACCGTGCACACCGTGTGGCTAAGAAACTGCGGGCCGGTACCGTTTCGGTAAATACAATGGATGCGCTGGATTTCAGTACGCCGTTTGGCGGTTACAAGCAGTCCGGTTTCGGACGGGATCTGTCGCTGCATGCGCTGGACAAGTTTACTCAGCTGAAAACCACCTGGATCAAGCTGGGTTGAAACCTGTAAAGGGAGACGCGCAACGCCGGGGTTTACTCCGGCGTTTTTATATCAGCTGAGGCACGTTTTATTAGTTGTTTAATGACTGGCGTCAACCGGCTATCAGGAACAGGTAGGCTGTTGCTGACGGGCCGGGCGAATCCGTGGTAACAGGTTATTGGCTAACAGGGCGCTGACCACCAGCAGCATGCCGTAAAGCTCCATCGGGTCGATTACCTTGCCCTGCAGGAAAGCAATGATGAAGGCGGATACCGGGATCATATTCATGAACAGCAGGGCGTTAATTGCGCCCACCCGGGCAACACCGCTGGCCCAGCATGAAACCGCCAGCACACCGGCCGCCAGTATCAGGTAGCTGATTTCAAAGCTGACCATGCGGACATCGCTGAGTGTCGGTAAATAGGCAGCACCGCGCCAGCCGGCAATCAGGTTAACTGCCACGATGGTGATTAGCCCGGCACAGCAGGACATGGCGGTATAGCGGCTGGCATTCCAGCCCGGAACCTGGGTAATCCCCATGGAAAATATGACCCAGCAGGTCACGCCGAGGATGATCATCAGATCACCCTTGATGGCGCTGAGCTGCAGCAGGTTATCGATGTTGCCCCGGGAAATGACCAGTACGACGCCGGCAATGGCAACCAGTGCGCAGATAAGGGTAGCGGGATCAGGGCGCTTTCCTTTGGTGACCCAGGTGATCAGGGCGCTGATCAGGGGCATGAGTGAGGCGATGACTGCTCCATGCTCGGCGGGCGCGTATTCCAGGCCGTGAAATAACAGGACTGAGAATCCGCAGAATCCGCAGGAACCGTACAGCCAGACTTTGACGAAGTGGCCGTCGAAACCGAATCCGCTGCGGCCCTGTTTAAGCCACAGCAGCAGGCAAAAAACAGCGCGCCGAAGCCGTAACGGACCGTTGTAAGGGTGTAGGCGTCCAGATGCTGAAGCGCGGTTTGTGAAACCCCGTACATGCCGCCCCAGGCGACAGCGGCGATGAGCAGGTTGGTGCTGCCCAGCAGTGAACCGGAGGCATCAGCGGGGAAGTATATGCCTGTGAAGTCATAGAGAAACAACCTTAATGGGACTGGCTGGAAAAGGAATAGAGGGATTGTAGGGCGTGCTTGCGGGGCAGATAAGCACACAGCCTGAAACAAGATCAACGAAAATTTGAAGATGTCGTTGCGGTACACCTGTAGGCGACATTTCTGAACAGTTTGGCCTGTTTTCCGGTGAATGAAGGCCTGTGACATGGGAGTAAAACAGATGGTGGTTTCGGTTAAACCTGAGTACCTCCGGGTGCTGATCGCGGTGGAGAACAACGGCAGTTTGTCTGCCGCGGCGTCAGAGCTGGGGTAACGGTCTCCAGCGTCAGTTATGCGGTTCGTCAGCTGGAAGAACAGCTGGGGCAGGCATTGTTAAACCGTGACAGTTACCGGGTCTGCCTGACACCGGCGGGAGTGACCGCCAGAGATTATGCGGAGCAGATTCTTAACTTACATCAGAGTCTGGAAGCCCATGTGCGGCAGGTGGGTGAAGGCTGGGAACCGGAACTGAGAATTGCCTTCACCAACATGATGTGCGGCGAGGTGCTTTACCAGTGGCTCAGTGAGTTTTATCAGCTGAACAGCCGCACCCGCATTAGAGTAGTCCGGGAGGTCTATCAGGGCACCTGGGATGCCCTGTACGACCAGCGCGTGGATCTGGTGATCGGTGCCGTGGGGCAGCCACCCCATGAAGTGGACATTGAATATCTGCCGGCAGGACGACAATCACTGATGCTGGTGATGGCACCGGATCATGCACTGGCAACCGATAACCGGCCGCTGACCATCGGTGAGCTGAGTTGCCACCGGCTGGTGGATGCCGGTGACAGCAGCCGCCTGATCCGGCCGGGTAAGGGCCAGCAGCAATTGTGCGAAGACGTACTGATCGTGCCGGATCTGTTTGCTCAGCGTGAGGCCATTTTAAGTGGTATTGGCGTGGGCTTTATGCCGGAGCATCTCATTGGTGATCTGCTGGCCAGCGGCGGTCTGGTCAGCCGTGAAGTCATTAATTATGACTGCAGCAGTGAGCTGTTCGTGGCGTGGCGTAAGTCATCCCGCGGGCAGGCACTCAACTGGTTCCGGAGCGGCTGCAGGCCGGAGAAATGCGGACAAGTTTTTTAAAACCGATTTTAAAGAAGCGTCAGGAAAAGGGTGAGGAAGTATGACTGACAAACGAACAATCAGCGTCTGGGAGCTGAATACGCTCAGCGGACAGGAAAGAGAACAGCTGTTACAACGCACGGAATCAGACATGTCGGAGTACCTGCAACAGGTCAGCCCGATCATTGAAGATGTCCGGCAGCGGGGCGACGTGGCGCTGGCAGAATATGGCCGCCGTTTTGATGGTGCAGATATCAGTGAAGCGGATTTGCAGGTCACCCTGAAGAGTTTCAGGCGGCGGCTGCACAGGTTGACGGGGACACCCGGGAAGCCATTGAGTACGCAGCAGATAATATTCGCCGTTATCATGAAGCGCAGAAACCCGGTGAAATGACCATGCAGGAAGTCCGCCGGGGCAGCTTCGTGGGAGAGCGGTTTCTGCCGATTCCTTCGGTGGCCTGCTATGTGCCGCGGGGTAAGGGTTCATTCCCTTCAGTGCTGCTGATGAATGCTATTCCGGCAGTGGTTGCCGGTGTGAAGCGGGTCATTGTACTGACACCACCCGGTGTAGACGGCAGTGTAGATGCAGCGACACTGGTGGCAACACAGCTGATTGCTGAAACCCTCAGCTGCAGCATTGATGTATTCAAATGCGGTGGTGCCCAGGCGGTCGCAGCGGTTGCTTATGGAACGGCTACGGTACCTCGCTGTAGCAAAATTGTTGGCCCGGGCTCGCCCTGGATGGTGGCTGCCAAGCAGTTGCTAAGCAGCCGTATTGATCCGGGTATTCCGGCGGGGCCGTCTGAGTCCATTGTGTTTGCGGATGATACGGTAGATGGCGGTCTGGCAGCGCTTGATCTGCTGATCGAGGCGGAACACGGCCCGGATTCTTCTGCGTTTCTGGTGACCACATCAAAACAGGTGGCTGAACAGGCCATTGCCGCGATGCCGGATCACTGGGAGGCTATGTCTGAACTGCGGGTAGATTATTCCGCCACGGTTATCTGCGGGCCGATGGGTGGCATTGTGATAGCCGAAGATCGCCAGCAGGCGTTTGACTTCATCAATGATTATGCGCCGGAGCATTTACAGATTCTCAGCACCGATGCCTGGCAGTATCTGGGGACATCGAAAACGCCGGTGAAGTTCTGTTAGGTCAGCACTCACCGAGTACACTGGGTAATTTTGTGCTGGGCTGTAATGCGGTGCTACCGACTTCCGGCAAGGCTGCTACGGTTTCGCCACTGTCGGTGATGGACTTTATGAAGTTCATGTCCGTGGCCTATGTAACTGAATCCGGTTATCCGGAAATGGCAAAACAGGCAGAGCGGCTGGCTACCTATGAAGGCTTTGATGGCCATGCCCGGGCGGTATCGGCAGCGCGTAAGCCTTATTTACGCTGAGTTACCAGTTGTCCGCCAGCTTGCTGATGTAGAAGTCCATCCATAAACGGGCCTTGTGCGTCAGCCCACGCTGGCTGGGGTAGAGGATATACAGGTTGATTTCCGGGGTGTGCCAGTCCGGCAGGACCCGGCACAGCTGACCGGATGCAACCTGTTCATGAACCAGATAAGCCGGCAGACAGGCGATACCGGCGCCGCCGGCAACCACGGTTGTCAGGGTGGTCATATCGTTAATCTTCATGCTTGGGGTGACATTCAGCGTGTGAGCTCCCCCGATTGTTCTGCAGCCGCCAGTTAAGTACGTTACTGGCATCGGACATGACCAGTATCCGGTGTTCGTGAAGGGCTTCGGGATCCGCAGGTGTGCCATGTTTTTAGGTAGTCAGGGGCTGCAAACAGGCCGGCGCTGCCACCGCCTAATTTACGGCTGATCAGGTTTGAGTCTTCCAGTTTACCGACCCGGACCACCAGGTCGAATCCTTCGCTGACCACATCCACCCGGCGGTTACTCAGATCAAGATCAATATTCACCAGTGGATACAACTCAGCAAATTCACTCAGGTGCGGCGCGATCAGTTTTTGCCCGGTAGTAACCGAGGCGCTGATCCGCAGCTGGCCCCTGGGTGTCTCACTCAGTTGCTGTACCGCATGTTCGGCGTTTTCAACCGCTTCGTTAATCTGCTTGCAGTGCTGATAGTAAATACGCCCGGCCTCAGTGAGATGAACCGCCCGGGTGGTACGTTCCAGAAGCCGGGCACCGAGGATGCCTCCAGCATGGCCATTCGGCGGCTGACTTTGGACTTTGGTAAGTTCAGCGCTCTGGCGGCTGGAGAGATTCCCTGTAACTCCGCTACCTTGGCGAATATCAGCATGTCGTTAATATCAGGCATGGTTAATCACTACAGTCGTTCTATTTTCAGAACAGTATTTTGCAGTTGTGCTTACTAGTCAAATAAATTGGAACGGTTAAGATGTTCATATCGCTTCAGTAACGAAATACTGATAACCGGACAGGCAGGAGAACAGGCATGAAAGTATTAGCATTTGCAGCATCCAACAGTAAACAATCCATTAACAAACAACTGGTAGGCTATACCACTGGTTTAATCAGCGGTGCTGAGATTGAAATTCTGGATCTGAATGACTACGAAATGCCGTTGTTCAGTGTGGACCGTGAAGCAGAGCTGGGCCAGCCGGAACAGGCGCAGGCTTTCTTCCGTAAAATCGGTGAAGCGGACGCGCTGGTGATTGCTTATGCAGAGCATAACGGTTCTTACACTGCCGCCTGGAAAAACCTGTTTGACTGGACTTCCCGGATTGATCAGAAAGTATTCCAGAACAAGCCGATGCTGTTGCTGGCCACATCACCGGGCCCCGGCGGCGCACGCAATGTGCTGACCCAGGCGAAAACCTCAGCACCGTATTTCGCCGGTGAGGTGGTGGCGGATGTTTCAGTGGCCAGTTTCTATGATGCTTTTGATATGCAAAGCGGGCAGATGACTTCAGAAGAGGCTGCTGCTGAAATTAAAAGTGCCGTTGCAGCGCTGGCTGAACAGGCGGTGGCAGTGGCAGTTACGGCATAAAGTACAAAAGCCTCTTACCGGACCGGTAAGAGGCTGTTTTCTCAGTTCCGCGCCAGTTCGCGCCACCAGTAAGCATTATCTGCCATTTCTCCTAAATCCAGCCGCTGGCCGATCTCCGGTGTAACCAGTTTTACTCCGGCAGCGTCTGCCAGTTCACTGATCCGTTCAAAGGGTTCATACCACGGGTGCAGGGCCAGATCGAAGGTGCCGTTATGCACCGGCAACAGGGCCGTTCCTTTCACATCCAGATGGGCCTGCAGGGTTTCTTCCGGCGTCATATGGACCTGTGACCAGTCTTTGTCGTAGGCTCCGTTTTCAATGAGTGTCAGATCAAACGGACCAAGTTTTTCACCGATCTCTTTAAAGCCTTCAAAGTAGCCGGTATCACCGCTGTAAAAGATATTCTGGTCCGGGGTTTTAATGGCCCATGACGCCCACAGGGTTTGATTACCGCCGGTGATGCCCCGGCCGGAAAAGTGCTGTCCGGGGCCGCGGTGAGTTTTAGTTTGCCAATATTAACGTGCTGCCACCAGTCCAGTTCGTGAATCTGTTGCGGCTCGACACCCCAGTCCAGCATTAACTGACCCACACCCAGCGGAGTTACAAAGTGCTCAGCCATGTGACTGAGTTGTTCGATGGTCGCCTGATCCAGGTGATCGTAGTGGTCATGGGAAATAATCACGCCTTTAATGTCCGGTAACTGATCATATTCCACCGGGACAGGGTGGAAGCGTTTCGGCCCCATCCACTGAACAGGAGAAGCGCGTTCTGAGAATACCGGGTCGATCAGCCAGAATTCACCTTCAGTGGCTAATAGCATGCTCGAATGACCCAGGCGGTAAAGCGCGGTACCGGTTTGGTTATCGGCCTGCAGCTGAGCTTTTGTCAGGGGCGTCAGGGGATGTCAGCCGAGGGCAGGGCGTCAACCCGCTTTTCAGTCATGTAACGCCATGCAATTCGGGCCAGGGTGCCTGAATCATTCATGACAAAGTCTTTTGATTGTGGAATTTACCATCAACAAACTGTGCCGAAGCCGAGTAGTCCGGGCTTTCAGGTTTGTTGCTGAAGATGCTGCAGCTGAATAATGATGCCATCAGAGTGCCTCCCAGAAGGACTTTGCCGAATGATTTAAGACGCATAGTTATATTTCAATAAGTAAACTGTACGGTGCAGTTTACTTGTTTTTATGTAAAAGTAAACTCGTTAGTGTATATTTGCTCCGTAAGCGGATTTTACGATGGAGCAACGGGTATGACACGGCAGACTCTCAGCCAGCGAAAGCGGGCAGCAATTGTTGAAGCAGCAGTGCTGGAACTGAGTGACAAAGGCTTTCAGGCAATGAGTATGGATGCCCTGGCTGCAAGGGCAGAAGTATCAAAACGGACGGTGTATAACCATTTCGCCAGTAAAGAACTGTTGTTTCAGGAAATTGCCAAACTGATTTTTGAGCAAAGCAGTGAAGTGACGGCGATACAGTATCAGCCAGATGTGGCAATTGACGGGCAGCTCACGGCCTATGGCCGTAATGAAATTGAATTGCTTAAATCCCGGCGTTTCCGGGATCTGTGCCGGGTAATGATTGCCGAGTGCATCCATTCACCGCAGCTGGCAGCCGAGGCCATGGTTAAGTTTGCCGAACAGGAACAGACGCTGGATCAGTGGATCAGCGCAGCCATTGCAGACGGTAAGCTGCAGTCTGTTGATGCCAATTATGCGGCTAACCAGTTTCACGGGCTGATTAAGGCGCAGGCATTCTGGCCGCAACTATTAATGGGCCAGCCATTTCCTGATGATGAAACCTGCGAACAGATAATCAGCGATGCTGTTGTCATGTTTACCGGCCGTTACGGGGTGTGAAACAGGCACCGTATGATCTGCCTGACTGGCTCTGTCAGGCGCTGAGCAGATGCGTTTCAATTGGCCTTCTTTTATAAATTCAGTCATGCCGGAGTTTACCTATGTCTCAGCTGTTTGATGCCATGCCAGACCCTTATGAACAGTGGTTTTTGACTCCGCTGGGAGCCGTCATTAAACAGCTGGAGCTGGATCTGATCATGCAGCTGGTGCAGCCGCAGCCCGGTGAACATATTCTGGATGCCGGTTGTGGCAGCGGCATTTTCACTGAACCTTTGGTGACTGCCGGCGCCAGTATTACCGGCATTGATGTCTCCCGGCCAATGCTTGAGTGGGCTGAAAAACGCTTACCGGAACAGCAATTTCTGGCAGCGGATATATGCGACCTGCCATTTGCTGATGGCCACTTTGATAAAACTGTGTCCATTACGGCGCTGGAGTTTATTGAAGATGCGCAACGGGCCATGGATGAGATGTGGCGGGTAACCAAGCCCGGCGGACTGATGGTGGTTGCTACCCTGAATGGAAAAGCCCCTGGGCGGCACGGCGCAAGGCGAAGGCCGCGGCGGATAAAGATTCGCTGTTTAATCATGCCTGGTTCCGCACGCCGCAAGAACTGGCTGAGCTGATGTCTGTATCCGGTGAAATTCACACTGCCATTCATTTTGAAAAAGATGCCGATCCTGATACCGCGGTGCAGGTTGAGGCGCAGGCGCTGGCCAACGGCGAAGACAGCGGTGCTTTTAATCGGCTGCTGGCGCAAGCCTTAATTCTGCCTGATCGGTTGCTGGCGCAAGCCGTAACCCTGCTCAGGGGATTCTTTTACGCTGCTGTTATCTATAAACCCTTTGGTGCCTATCGAAAATCTGCTTTGCAGATTCACCGGCTATCTGCTGTTATTGCTGTAACCCATTGTTAATTATGAACAGGTTGCAGTATGAAGGTTACCGGCTATCAAATCATCCAGGTTTCAGTCCCACTCAGTAAACCGCTGATAACAGCAATCCACCGTACGGAGGCTGTCGGCTGTGTTTTGCTCTCCATTGAAACCGATGCGGGCCTGTGTGGTGAAGGGTATGTATTTGCCCTGAACCAGCAGCGGCTGGCTGCGTTTACCTCTATGATCGACAGCCTGATGCCTCTGATTGTCGGCCAGAACCCTCTGTATATTGAAAAGCACTGGCAAGCCATGTGGCAGGATGTGAATCCGGCAGGCCTGAAAGGTGTCACGGTGTCGGCAATGTCCGCCATTGATACGGCCCTCTGGGACATTGTGGGCAAGCGGGCAGGGCTGCCACTGTATCAGTTGTTCGGTGCATCCCGTGATGAAGTTAAAACCTACGCCAGCAGCGGCCTGTGGCTGAGCCAGTCCATTGATGAGCTGATTGCCGAGGCCCATGAATTTGTGGCGCAGGGCTTTCGAGCTGTTAAGTTACGGCTGGGCAAGGACGATATCAGAGAAGATGTTGCCCGGGTAAAGGCATTACGTGAGGCTCTGGGGAGTCTGTAGAGATTCTTACCGATGCCAATCAGTCGCTGACGCCCCGCAAGGCGATCAGTCTGGCCCGGCAGATTGCCGACTACGATATTACCTGGCTGGAAGAGCCGGTCGCGGCGAATGACTTCGCCGGTCATCGCCGGGTGCTGGAGGCGATCGATATCCCTCTTGCCAGCGGCGAAACCGAATACACCAGTTTTGGCATGAAGGATATGCTGGAACAACGCACGGTGGACGTGCTGATGCCGGATTTACAGCGTATCGGCGGGCTGAGCGAAATGCGTAAATCTGCAGCCATTGCTGCCAGTTACCATGTGCCAATCTCCACGCATATCTTTACGGAGCAGAGTCTGAGCATTGCCGGTTCTGCTGCTAACTGTATTTCCGTTGAGCATGTGGACTGGTTTGCGCCGCTGTTTAACGAGAAGATCGCCGTGAAAGACGGCTGTATTCCTATGCCACAGTCGCCGGGGCTGGGCTTCACCTTTGACTGGGATACGGTTAAACAGTTACAGCTGTAAGCGTAAAAAGGAGAGCCGCAGCTCTCCGAAAACCACAGTAGTATTAAAGGTCCTGGGAGAAAGCCTTGTTACTGTGACGACGGACGGACAAACTCCGGCAAGCTCTCATTGCGGATTATCCATACGTGAGAAAAGGTGGGATAAGCGGTTTCCGCCAGGAAACCGCCTGAGACAAAGTGACCGGGAACGGTCACCCATGTCTTTAGGGCAGGAAGCCTTTACTGAAAACCTTACAGGAAGCCTTCGTTTTGCAGGTCAGCCATGGTTGCTTCGATGGATTCACGCAGGGTAGCAACCAGGAAGTCGACGTTTTCCTTGCTCAGGGTCAGTGGCGGAGACAGTACGTTCATGTGCGCCAGCGGACGTACGATCAGGCCGCGTTTCTGACAGTGATCAGCAATACGGTTACCCACTTTAGCATCCGGGTTGATCAGTTCCTTGGTCTCTTTATTCGCAACGTTTTCGATACACATCATGAACTTACGGCCACGAACGTCACCGACGATCGGCAGGTCGATCAGGGTTTTCACCTGTTCTTCGAAGTAGGCGCCCATGTCTTTTACATGACCACACAGGTTTTCACGCTCCATGATTTCGATGTTCTTAACACCGGCAGCACAGCTGACAGGGTGACCTGAGTAGGTGAAGCCGTGGGTGAAGATTGCACCGTCTGCCTGTGGCTTGCTGATCACTTCATACATTTCTTCTGAAATGATGGTAGCACCCAGTGGCAGGTAACCGGAAGTCAGGCCTTTGGCACAGGTGATGATGTCCGGCACGATGCCGAATTCATCTTCAGAGGCGAACATGTGGCCAAGACGGCCGAATGCAGTTACCACTTCGTCGGATACGTACAGAACACCGTACTTGCGGCACACTGCCAGGGTTTTCTGGTGGTAGCCTTCAGGCGGTACGATTACGCCGCCGGCACCCAGAATTGGCTCAGCAAAGAAGGCTGCAACGTTATCAGGGCCCAGTTCCAGAATCTTGTCTTCCAGTTCCTGAACTTTTCGTCGCAGAATGCTTCCAGAGACTGGTCTTCCGGACGGCGATACGGGTTAGGGCAGGAGATGTGGTGTACCAGTTGCTCGTCGATATCAAAGCCGATGTGGTCGAACTTAACACCGGTAATGGACATCGCCATGTAGGTGCTGCCGTGGTAACCGTCGATGCGGGAAATGATTTTCTTCTTGGTCTTCTTACCCAGCTGGTTGAAGTAGAAGTGGATCATCCGCACTGCGGTGTCGTTAGCAACAGAACCGCCGCAACCGTAGAAAACGTGGTTCAGGTTGCCCGGTGCCAGTTCAGCCAGTTTTGCCGCCAGCTGGGCAGCCGGTACGGTGGTGTGGTGACCGAAGCAGGAGTAATAAGGAATCTGACGAACCTGTTCTGCAATTGCCTGGGCCATTTCCTCACGGGCATAGCCGATGTTTACGCACCACAGACCACCGATGCCATCCAGGTATGAATTGCCGTCGCCGTCTTTTACGTGGACGTTGTCACTGTCAGCCAGCACCATAGAACCGGTTTCTTTGAAGGTAGAGAAGTCTGTCCAGGGATGAATGTAGTGGTCTTTATCCTGTTGCCACACGGTGTTCATATCGATGTTGTTATCGGACATTTTCAGGAACGCTCCTTAATTTTAATTGTATTTGTGCAGCCACAGATCGCTGGCGGTATACAAGTTTCACCCTTAGAAAACCGCTGAACCGTACATGGCTGAAGTGTCGAATCACTGATTAGATGATTACAAGGTATGCGCTAACTGAGCATAGGTAAAATACTAAAAATTGTACGCCTGCATCAGAAAAATTAATTCAGCCTGTGTTTGCATCCGTTTTGATGATTAACAGGCCGCTGGCTACACTGAAAAAGACGGTGTTAAGGCCGATGTGAAGGGTGAAGAGTGAAGGAGTGATGGATGATGGAATTCAACTGGCTTGGTGTGTTTGTGGCAACGCTGCTGAGTTTTGGACTGGGGGCGCTCTGGTATTCCCCCTTGCTGTTCATGCAGCGCTGGTGCCGTGAGTCCGGGGTAGATCCCGGAAAAGATATGGCCAGTCCGGTGAAAGTCTATGTAACCACGTTTCTGTTAACCCTGATGTCTGCATTTACCCTGGCGTTTCTGCTAGGGCCATACCCGGAGGTGGGGAATGCACTGATGGTGGCAGTGATGATCGGTGTCGGGCTGACGGCCGCTTCCATGGGCATAAACTATCAGTTTGCCGGTAAAAGTCAGGTTTACTGGTTTATCGATGCGGGCTTTCATGTGTGCCGTTTTGCTGTGATAGCCCTGACGCTGGCACTTTGGCCTTAAATTCTGATCTTAGTGTCTGGACTCCATTTCCGGATTCAGCCTCTCTGTAGCAGGTGATTCAGATATGTGCGGCGAATTTCCGCAATCCGTCCGTTAAGGTGCATGTCCTGCAGGACTTTATTCAGTTTCGGTATCAGGGCTTTATGCCGGGAATGGACATAGTGATACAGGTTGAGATTCAGCAGGGGCGTGGCAAGGGGGTTATATCTGTGACTTCCATTTCACGGATAATCTGCAGGCCGTTCGCCTTACCTACCAGTGCGATATCAATTCTTGATTTTTCCAGCATATTAAATAGCTGACGGTTACTGTCCACCCGCTGAGTGGTTTCACTCAGAGGCAGATGGACGTTGAACCGCACACCACGGCGGACACCCAGACGGTAGTTTTTCAGTGATTCCAGGTTCATTTCGCTGTCGCCATCGGTTCGGCAAAAGCGACTACCTCCACCCGGTTAACAGGGGTGGGAACCTGTAACAGGTGGGGTAGTCTTCAGTTATGCCGGCGATACGGTAAAGCTCGCCGTCATACTGACCATAACCTGCCATCATCAGAGACCGGCTGGCAGGCAGATAATCCGCATCCACTTCGATACCGAGTTTTCTGTAGGCTTCCCTGATGACCTGAAAGCTGATCTGGGAGTTAACAGAGTTTTTAATCGTGGCAAAGGTCAGATGCTTTACATCTGCACTGGCCGTCCCTGCCACTGAAGACAGTGCAAGTAGCAGGGTTGTTATTACACCGGTGATGCGATGACGCCATTTATCCGCAATCCAGCTGATATGTTTGACAGTGTCTGTCCGCTGCATATTGTCGCCTGTATTGAGTGTGTCAGAAACGCAGGGACAGGCAGCTGATACCGCCGTCAATTTTTCAAATTCACTGATATCAATGGTTTTAACCGGGTAGCCCTGTGCTTCCACCATCTTGCGGGCCCGGGGATAGCCTTCCGGCATCAGCACGGTGCCGTTAATCAGCAGGCAGTTAGCTGCGGCGGCTTCCTCGCTGGGTAAATGAATCTGATGAAATGCAGTGAACTCCGGTTTATCGGTGAACTCACCGCTGACCAGCATATCGCCGTTATCCAGATAGCCCATACCGGTTTTCAGATGCAGCACCGTATTCAGCCTGACCACTGATCCGGTCATGCCATAGCGGGACAGTATATTGATTAGCTGTTCGGCACCGGCACGGTTAGTACGGGTGGACAGGCCGATATAGTAATGTTCGCCGGCCAGCAGAATATCGCCGGCATCCAGCATGCCCGGGGCATCAATAATTTCGACGGATTCATAGTATTCCTGAATCACCGGCGCCATGGCGATCACTTCTTCGGTGCGGCTGGGTGCACCCGGGCGGGTAAGAATTGCGCACTGGGGCGTCAGAAGGGCCACATCTTCAACGAAGGTGGAGTCAGGAAAGTTTTCGTCGGCGGGCAGCTCTATAACATCCAGACCGCAGTCCCGCAGGGCATCTGTGTAGGCGGCATGTTGTGACAGGGCAGCCTGATAGTCCGGCGGCCCCATATCAGACGTGGTCAGGGCGTTAATTATGGCGTTACAGGGTTTGCGCACAATGGCTTGTGTAATCATTGGCTTTTCTTCCTTGATGAGCCCGGGCAGCTGAATCTGGTATTACGGGTAAAAATATCGGATCACGATATGCATTCAGTTGCCTCAGGACGCAATTTAACAGGTATTGTATTACTGCTGACTGTAACTGTAGCAACGATTTTACGGATCACATGGATGAGATTGGCAATATGGGTACATGTGTTGTTATATGTGCCGGATATTTTGGCTGGTGCTGTTCGTCCTGAGCTGATTAAATAGCGCATTTTCAGTTGTTTACTGCATGGGAAAATAACGGTGCTCAGAATTATTCTACTTACCAGCATAGCCATGCTGGCTTTCGCCGGTAATTCGGTATTGTCCCGTCTGGCACTGGCTTCGGGCAGCATTGATGCCGCCAGTTTCAGCAGTATTCGTCTGGTTTCCGGCATTGTGATGCTGGCAATTCTGTTGCCACTGGTGGCAAAGGTGAAAGCTGGCGAGAAAGGCCACTTGCAACAGATGTTCCGCGGCAGTTATAAAGCAGCGGCTTATCTGTTTATTTATGTGATTGGCTTTTCCTATGCGTACCTGATCCTGGATACCGGTGTTGGCGCCCTGATTTTGTTTGGGTCTGTCCAGCTGACAATGATTCTGATCAGCCTGTTTACCGGGGCCAGGTTCCGCCAGCTGGAATGGATTGGTCTTCTGTTGGCCATCGTGGGATTTGTATATCTGGTCTGGCCGAGCCTGACAGAGCCTTCGCTGGTGGGGTTTGTGCTGATGACTGTCGCAGGCATTGCTTGGGGCCTTTATACCCTCAAAGGCCGGGGGCCGATCAGCCGGTGCGGGATACGGCGTATAACTTCATTAAAACACTGCCTATGGTGGCGGTTCTGACCTTACTGACACTGGCTGATGCCCGTTTCGATCTACAGGGTGTGTTGCTTGCGATGGCATCCGGCGCACTGGCTTCAGGGCTGGGTTATGCCATCTGGTATATGGCGCTGCCGGGGCTACAAAACGTGCAGGCAGCGGTGGTGCAACTGACGGTTCCGGTGATTGCTGCAGCCGGCGGTGTGGTGTTTGCAGGGGAGCTGATTGATCAGCGCCTGATTGTGGCTTCCTTATTGGTCTTAGGAGGCGTATTGTGCGTGTTTTAAGCAGGCATCAGGCTGCCAAAACTGCCTGATTGATAAGTGAGACGGTAAGCGTGGATTACAAGGTATTTCTGACAATATTTGGTGTGGTGTTTATGGCAGAACTGGGCGATAAGACCCAGCTGGCCACGATGTTATTTGCCGCAGACGGTGAAACCAGCAAAATGACTGTGTTTCTGGCAGCTTCACTGGCACTGATTGTTGCCTCTGCGATTGGTGTACTGGCGGGTAGCTTGCTGTCTGCGTATATCAATCCTAAAACCCTTTCTTATATTGCCGGTGTGGGCTTTATCGCCATCGGTGCTCTGACGTTGTATCAGGCAGGCTAACCCGGAAGTTATTAACCTTCAGGCACAGAATCAGAGGAGGCAGTGTGAATTTTCCGGTTGTTTTCTTTGGTTTTGTGCTGACCCTGTCATCCAGTTTCGGACAGACCCATTTTATCTCCTGTTTAACGAATCCTGGCGGGCCGAATTCGGTCTGAGCCATGGTGAAATCGGTGCACTGTATTCAGCTGCAACCTTATGCAGTGCCGCCTGTCTGATCTATCTGGGTAAGCTGATCGACAGTATAGATCTGCGGCTATACACCTGTGTTGTTATGCTGGGGCTGGGTGGAGCTGCCTGGTTAATGACCGGTGCGGATTCCCTGTTACTGCTGGGTATAAGCTTCTTTTATTGCGGCTGACCGGGCAGGGGTTGTCAGGCCATGTGGGGCTGACCACTGTCAGTCGGTATGCTGAGCAGCGCCGGGGCATGTCCCTGAGTATTTGCGGGCTGGGCTTCTCTGTGGGGAGTCAGTCATGCCTGCCGCCATTGCACTGCTGCTGGGCTGGCTCAGCTGGCGGCAGGTCTGGCAGGGAGTTGCGCTTGTGGAAGTGCTGGTGGCTCTGCTACTGGCCATGTGGCTGTTACAGCGGTTTTATCCGGTTAAAGAATCTGGCCAAACAGGTGCAAAAGGCGAGACAGCAGACAGCGGCTGGCGACGGGGGCAGGTACTGCGCGACAGCGGTTTCTGGTTAATGGCCCCGGCGATGTTTGCACCATCAATGTTTATTACGGCATTCTTTTTCATCAGCAGAGTCTGGCAGACTTTAAAGGCATTGAATTTCCGTTCTGGGCAGCCACAATTGTGGGATATTCAGTGAGCAGTTTTGCGTTGTCGCTGGCCGGTGGTGCTGCGGTAGACCGCTGGGGTGCTAAGCGAATAGTCAGTTTAATGCTGTTACCTTTGCTCGCCAGCTGCTGGATGGTGGGTACTGATCTGCCCTGGGTATCCTTACTGTTCTTTGGCCTGATGGGCGCGACTCAGGGGTTGTACGTACCGGCCAGTGGCGTGCTTTGGGTTGAGTTATATGGCACCCGGCATATCGGTGCAATACGGGCACTTATTCATGCCTGTATGGTCTTTTCCAGCGCGCTGGGTCCGGTGAGTTTTGGCTTGCTGCTGGATGCCGGTGTTGGCTGGTCCGGTTTACTCTGGATTAGCATGATATGGATTGTAATAGCCTCGCTGATGCTACTGGCGGGCCTGAAAAAGGCTGGCATGACTGCAGTGAAAGCATCGCCGGCACAGATTTGAATTTTGAGTAGGTATACATGCAACACTGGCTGAAAAAGCTTTGTTTCACAGCGTCCGTTCTGTTTTCGTCTCTGGCCTTTGCCCAGCAGCCAAATCCGGTGCTGGCGGATCATTTTTCCCGTCTGAAACCGATAAAGAAAGTGGCGCTATTGGTACAGAATCAGGATGAAGACTGGGCGCTCCGGGCGGATAAATCACTGGTACCGGCTTCCACCCTGAAGATTGTATTGGCCTCACTGGCCATTAAACGCTGGGGGCTGGGTCACCGCTTTACCACAGAGTTTTACCGCGAAGGCAATGTGCTTTGGGTGAAGGGGCTGGGGATCCGTTCCTGACTTCAGAAGAAATAGAGCTGATTAAAATTCAGCTGGGGGCCCGGACGGATTTAACGACGGTTACCGAGATCCGTCTGGATAACAGCTTTTTCCGGAATTACGTCTCGATGGCCGCAACAAAAGTGATAACCCATATGATGCCGGTAATGCGGCGCTGGCGATCAATTTTAATACCGCCGCAGTGCGTTACCGCAAAGGTAAGCTGCTGCCCGGTGAGGCCCAGACACCACTCACACCGCTGGCGGTGGATCTGGCGGATGATATTCCCACGGATAAGCAAAACGGCGAACGGCGCATTGCCTTGCCTGGGGGCAGGGATATGTCAGCCCGGTATTTTGGCGAGGTGTTTTCTGCCCTGATGTTCAACCGCCAGCTGCCATTACAGATCATGCCGGTGAGTGCGTCTGCCAAAGCGGTTTATACCCACAGGAGCTCACGGACCCTTGAGGATCTGCTGCTGGCCATGCTGAAGTATTCGAACAATTTCATCGCTAATCAGCTGTTTTTGTTACTGCCTGGTAGGGAAGTGAGCATCAGTGCATCACAAAAGTATGTGATGGCGCAGCTCGAGGCTGAATATGGCTGGCAGGATTTCAATGTCAGCGACGGTGCCGGGCTGTCCCGTCAGAACCGTCTGAGTGCCCGGCAACTGATGGCCGTGCTGGAGAGTTTCCGGCCATGGGCGTATCTGTTGCCTGCCCGCGGTGAGCGGATACAGGCCAAAACCGGTACCTTCTGGGATAACCACAGCTATGCCGGCTATTATCTGGATGAGCAACAGGAATGGCAGGCTTTTGTATTGCTGATCAATACCACTATGAAAGCCGGTTACCGCTTCCGGTTTGCGGATGCGCTGATCCGCTGAAGTCTTTCTTCTTTCGTTTAGGCAAAAAGACCCGCCGGTCAGGGCGGGCCAGGCAGATAATCTGCAGTTTGGACGAGATTCTTTTAAGCTGAGTGCCTGTCTGGCACTCAGTTCTTATCCCTCTGTACTATGACACTCAGCAGGGCCAGCAGGCCTGAACCAATCATCAGGAAGAACGACACAGCGTTCAGTACCGGCGTGGAGCCGACTTTAGCCATACGGTCATACATGGTGATGGTCAGTGGCGCATCGGAGCCGACTAGCATCAGTGTGGTGTTGAAGTTCTCAAACGAGATCAGGAAACCTACAACCCCTGCACCGATCAGCGCCGGTTTAAGGAACGGCAGGGTAACGGTACGCAGAATCCGACCCCGGCTGGCGCCCAGATTCAGTGCTGCTTCTTCCAGCTGAATATCAAACTTCTTCAGGCGGGCCGCAATCACCAGTGTGGTAATGGTGGTGATAAAGGAGAACTGACCCAGAATCACCAGTAACAGACCCGGCCGCAGGGATTCAATATCAATGCCCCAGTTATCTTCCATGCCGTTAGCGATATCACTGGCAAACACCAGAATGGAGATACCCAGAATTACCCCTGGAATAACCAGCGGAATCACCATCATGATGTAGCAGAAGCTTTTGAACGGAAAATCCATCCGTTCGAACAGGAACGCATTGCAGGTACCCACAATGATCGACATCACTGAGACAATGATGGCAACCCAGAAGGAGATGCTCAGGCCGCTCAGTAAGCGACGGTCATGGAACATACCCAGTTTCGGCTCGGTATCACTGAAGAACCAGTCCAGAGTGAAACCCTGCCAGGGCAGCGCCGGGAACATTGAGTCATTGAAGGCAAATGCGCCGGCCGCAATCAGCGGCGCTGCCAGATAAATAAAGAACAGCACCACGTAACCGGTAAAGCAGTTCCGCAGGAAGCGTACCTGATTAAAGGCCGCAGGTTTTGGGTTTACAGCTGCGCCACTGATCGTGTTGGTATTAGATGACATGGTAAACCTCCTTAAGTTTTAGCCACGGTGGATGAAAGGGTCTGGCCGGAAAGGCGCAGTCCGATCCATACAGTGATGGAGGTGAAGATCAGCAGCAGTACCCCGAAGGCCGCACCGGATTCCCAGTTGAAGCGGGTAATAAACTGCTCGTAAATCTGTTCCGTAAACCACTGGCTATTCTTACCGCCCAGCAGAATCGGGGTCAGATAGCTGCCGGCCGTCAGCATGAATACCACGATGCAACCGGAGATAATGCCTGGCATTGCGTAAGGAATGATAATCCTGCGCAGGACCGTCAGACGGCTGCCGCCCAGATTAAAACCGGCTTCAATGAGGCTGTCATCCATGCCGTCCAGTGTGGTGACCAGCGGAACAATCATGAACAGCATAACGGTGTATACCAGACCGACAACCACGGTTGCGTCGTTGTAGAGGAACTCTACCGGGCCGTCTACCAGACCGATGTATTGCAGGAATGAGGAAACGATACCGGTTTCCCGCAGTAATACGATCCAGCCGAAGGAACGCACCAGATCGCTGACCCATAACGGAATCAGGCAAAGCAGGAACAGGCCTGCCTTGGCTCTCTGGCGGGCGATCTTGGCGATGTAGTACGCAATCGGAAAGCCGATAATCAGGGTGACAAACGTCACGAAAATGGACATAACTGCGGTACGCAGCAGGGTGTTCCAGTATACCGGTTCGTTAAAGAACTCAATGTAGTTGCCCAGGCCGTATTCATAGGCGCCCATGCCGACCTTTTCTTTTACTGACAGGATAAATACACCGATATGCGGCAGTACTATCAATAGTAAAATCCACAGGAAGAAAGGGGCAAACAGCAATAGAAACGCCAGGCGTTTTTGTGCGTGATTCATAATTACCCCGGAAGCACAGGCTCTGAGACTGGGCCCAGCTGATGCCGATCTTATCGCCGCTGCGCAAAGTTGAATGTTCACCGCGCTGTGGCAGATCCACTTCGATCCGCTCACCGGAATGGGTGTTCACCAGAATCCGGCTGTTGGCGCCGTTAAACAGCATGCTTTCAACGGTGACAGGCATGTGGTTCAGGTCGCCGCCGGCGTTGGCCAGCTGTGCGGCATCGTCACCCAGGTGAAGCTGAACCGCTTCCGGACGGACGAAGATACTGATGTCTTCACCGGCATTTACAGAGTCCCCGGTGGCAGACTTACTCTGCAGGGTCAGGCCGGAGTCTGTAGTGGCAGTAATGATGCCGTTGTTAACGTCTTTAACCTTGCCGCTCCAGCGGTTGCTGTCGCCTACAAACCCTGCCACAAAAGGTGTTTGCGGATTGTGGTACAGATCCTGCGGAGAGCCTACCTGTTCAAAGCGGCCATCTTTCATCACGGCGACGTTATCAGACATTACCAGTGCTTCTGACTGATCGTGAGTGATGTACACAAAGGTGGTATCGAACTCATGCTGCAGGGCTTTCAGTTCGATCTTCATATGTTCACGGAGTTTAAGGTCCAGAGCGCCGAGGGGTTCGTCTAACAGGAGAACGTCCGGGTCGAGCACCATGCAGCGGGCAATCGCGATACGCTGTTTCTGGCCACCTGAAAGCTGGCTGATTTCTTTGTTGGCAGAGTCCGGCAGGCCGATACGCTCCAGAACTTCACCCACTTTACGGGTAATTTCATCTTTGCCGGCACCGCGGCAGCGCAGGCCGTAGGCAATGTTTTCGTGGACATTCATCATCGGGAACAGCGCCAGATGCTGGAATACCATTTTTACGTTACGGCGGTTTGGTGGCAGCGCGATGACCGAGTCACCTTTAATGCGGATATCTCCGGAGGTGGGTGTTTCAAAGCCGGCAATCATGCGCATCAGGGTGGTTTTACCGCATCCGGAAGGGCCTAAGATAGAGAAGAAAGAGCCACTGGGTATATCGAATGAAACCTGGTCAACGGCGGTAAAGAGATCGAATTTTTAGTTATATTATCGACGGTCAGATCATACTGCATAGCATTATTCCGGTATTTACGAAGCAATCACAGCTTGGGTGTGAATCAGGAGAACAGGCAGCGGAGCTGCCTGAAAGGGGGCCGGCGTGGCCCCTCCGGCAACGGTTAAACCGTTACCGGGCGTTGTAGCAGAAAATCAGCTGCCGGAAGCGGCTTTGATTTTCTCCAGTGCCTTACCTTCCATGTCTTCAACTCCTGGTGGGATGTTGGCGAAGAACTTCAGGTTTTTGATATCGGCAGGGGTGAATGCAGCTTTCAGAGCTTCACGCTTGTCGTCCGGCATCAGGTCAATACCGCCGTTAACCGCGGCAACAGCACCGGTGCTGGCAGACATCAGCGGAATGATTTCCGGAGACATTACGAAGTTGATCCACTTGTATGCGGCATCATCAGCTTTACCCTTGCGTGGCAGGGTGAAGGTATCGATCCAGGCCAGGGCACCGGTCTTCGGCGGAACGAAGACAATGTTCTTGTTCTGGTTGTACAGTTTGAATGCGGTGGAGTCCCAGGTCTCAGAACCGACGATCTCACCGGACAGCATCATGGCGGACAGGTCGTCACCACCTTCCAGTAAGCTTTGATGTTGTCTTTACAGTCGATCAGTTTGTCGGTGACTTTGTTAAGAATACCCTGATACTTGTCGAGATCACCGTAGGCAGCAAACGGGTCTTCGCCCATATCAAAGGCCATGGCCAGCAGGATGGTCCGCTTCAGGCGCATGGAGGTTTTGCCTTTGTACTGCGGATCACAGATGTCGCCCCAGCTGTTGAAGTCCGCAGCCATCGTCTTATCAGCCATCAGACCGGTAGTACCCCACTGGTGAGGCACAGAGAATACTTTGCCGTCGATGGTGGTGTTGGCTTTTACGCCATCCAGAAGGGTGCTGTCGACGTTGGACAGGTCAATTTTGGACATGTCCAACGGCTTGTAAATGTTGTATTCAAGCTGAGCGGAGTGGATACGGTCGTGGCTTGGTTGTGCCAGGTCAAAACCTGCGCCGCGGGTAGCACGCAGTTTAGAGATCATCTCTTCGTTGTTGGAAAAGGTTACCTCTACTTTGATATCCGGGTACTTCTCTTCAAACATCTGTACCACTTTGTCCGGTGCGTAGCTGCCCCAGGTGAGCAGTCGCAGAGTGGTTTCTGCACTGGCATTAACTGACGTCAGCAGCGCCAGACCAGTTGCAGCAGCGATGAGGGTTTTCTTATGTTGGGACATCGGGTTTCTCCCTGATTATTTTTGTTGTTCGACATAACTGAAAGCCACCTTAAGTTATCTTTGGTTTTAAAAGAATAACCATTAACGTTAATTTTTAGATACCAATTTAACGGGTGCTCAGATTGTCACGATCAATCCGATTCCGGCAAAGAATGCCGTAGACGAACACAAACATATCCCAAAAAGAACAATAAGAAAATAAATTGTTCGAATATATTCGCAAAAGAATAATCAGGGTTGGTTTCAGCCCTGTGACACGTACCTTTACACTTTTGTGACAGCCCTGAAAGCGTCAGCGAGTGTTGCACAGGAAGCATCGAATTCATGGGGCCGAATACAGCCGTAACCCAGAGCAATGCCCCGTTCGCTAACCGGCGCGGCACAATAGTTTGCCAGTGGCCGTACCAGAATGCCCCGGTCTGCGGCGGCCTCTGTCAGGGCTGCTTCATCGGTTTCCTGACGGAACAGGTTAAGCAGATGAAAACCGGTGGCGGTGGGAATCGGGCTGATGAACTCCGCAAGATGTTTATCAATGTTGTGCATTAATGCGTGATTGCGTTCTTCATAGAGTTTTTGGACCGGCGAATATGGGTAGCGAAATGGCCGTTCTCAATGAATTCAGCCACTGCGGCCTGTACCGGCAGGGGAACCGCCGGCAGAAAACTGTTGATGACCTTATCGACACTCTCAACCAGATGTTCGGGTACCACAAAATAGCCAAGGCGCAGAGCCGGAAAAATGGTCTTGCTGAATGTTCCTACATGAATGACCCGCTGCTGCTGGCTGAGGGAAAACAGGGTAGGCAGAGGCTCCTTGTTATAGAAGAGTTCGCCGTCGTAATCGTCTTCAATGATCCAGGCATTGGCCTGATCGGCTGCTTCCAGCAGGGCCAAGCGGCGGGCCAGTGTCAGCAGTACCCCCGGGGTTGCTGGTGTGAGGGGTAACAGTGGCAAGGCGAAAGTCCCGTGTCAGTTGCTGGCCGGCCGACACATTGATGCCTTCATCGTCTACCGGCACGGGGATCAGCTCAGGTTCGCTTTGCAACAGGCCATTACGGGCCACCCGTGAACCGGGGTTTTCGATCCAGACCTTATCGCCTGGGTCCAGCAGCAGATGCGCCAGAAAACTGAACGCCTGATGGGCGCCACTGGTGATGTAAACCTGTTCGGCATCGCACACCAGCCCCGGTCGGTATGCAGGTGGCTGGCGATGGCGTTGCGCAGGGCCGCAGATCCTTTACTGGAGTTATAGCGGGTCAGGTTCGGCAGGCGGCTGTGTTTGGCCACCAGCCGTGCCCAAAGGGGCAGCGGGAATGCATCGATGGCCGGAATCGCGGTGGAAAATGACTGGCTGACACTGTGGGCAACCGGGGCCGGTAACTGGCTGGCTTTTTCAGGAATGAGCGGGATACCATGGGCCGGGCAGTGCTGTCAGAAGCTTTGCTTTGTGCTTTGTCTGGTGCTTTGTCTGAGGTGTCGCGGTGCTGCAGGCTGCTGATGAGTTTTTTTGCTGGCTGAAAACATCTTTACAAAGCTGCCGGATCCGGTTCGGGATTCCAGCAGGCCTTCACTGGTGAGGCGGTCAAATACGCTGATCACCGTGGTGCGGGATATCTTAAGTTCCTCCGCCAGCACCCGTGATGCCGGTAGCCGTTCACCACCGTGCAGACTGCCGTTAAGAATCATATCCCGAAGGGCGATATACAGCTGGTACTGAAGGCTATGACCGGCTTTCTTGTCGAGGTGGATTGAGCTGAGTAATGAGCCGCCGCTACTTTTCGCCATGGTTATAACCTCTGAATCATGGTCCCGGATTTAAAATTGGTATTTTGTGCTGTATCTAAATGGATATTTTTATATGGCCAATGTTGCGCCATGATGCCGGCAAACAAACATAAATAACAGCTGTTCAGCGTAAATATCCTCAGGGGTTAATACACACACCGGTGATTACGGTGTTACCGGACCGGTCTGACAGCTGCTAAGGATGAGCCATGAAAATCAGTCGCATTGAAACATTCTGTACCGAAGATATTGGTCTGGTAAGAGTTACAACCGATACCGGGCATCAGGGCTGGGGGCAGGTATCTACCTATCACTCAGATATCAGCTGCACCGTGTTACACCGTCAGGTAGCGCCCTGGGTGATGGGCCGGGACGTCTCTGAACTCAGCCAGATCGGTGACATGTTTGATTATGTGTTCGAGAAAGAGCATAAATTCCCCGGGTCATATATGTGCCGGGCGGTCTGCGGTGTGGATACTGCACTGTGGGATTTGCACGGTAAGTTACAGGAAAAATCTGTTTGTGAGTTGCTGGGGAACACCCCATCCGATCCGTGTATACGCGTCCAGTATGAAGCGTGACATTAGCCCGCAGGATGAGGCGGACCGTTTCGCCCGTTTACGGGATATTCATGGCTACGATGCGTTTAAATTCCGGGTGGGCGCGGAGTGTGGCCGTAATCAGGATGAATGGCCCGGCCGTACTGACGCCATCGTGCCGGCGGTACGCAAGACCCTGGGTGATGACGTAGATCTGCTGGTAGACGGTAACAGCTGCTATCGCCCGGAAACCGCCATTGAGGTCGGTAAGCTGTTGCAGGACAACGGCATCTGTCACTTTGAAGAGCCATGTCCGTACTGGGAATATGAATGGACCAAACAGGTCACCGATGCGCTGGATATCGACGTTACCGGCGGTGAACAGGACAACAATCTGGCGCTGTGGAAATACATGATTGATAACGACACCGTTGATATCTATCAGCCGGACATCTGCTACATGGGCGGGATAGAGCGCACCATGCGGGTGGTGAATATGGCTCAGGAGGCAGGCAAGATTATTACTCCCCATGCGGCCAATATGTCTTTAGTGACCGTGTTCACCCTGCACATGATGGGAGCGATTAAAAACGCCGGGCCGTATGTCGAGTTTTCCATTGAAGAAGCGGATTACTACCCTTGGCAGTATGGTATCTACGATGAGTTCCCGGTGGCCAGAGACGGCAAGGTGCAGATCCCTGAAGGACCGGGTTGGGGTGTAAATATTCGCGAGAGCTGGCTTGAAAAAGCCCAGTATCAGGTTTCTGAGTGGGAGAAGTAAAATGACAGGCACTGCAGATATACAAACAGCTGATCTGGCGGCCAGAGTACTGGCCGGTGAACAGCTGGATAATTTACCCAGTCAGCATTTTATCGACGGTACATGGCAGGCCTCTGAAGGTGGCGCCATGCTGGATACCTATGATCCGGGCTGCGCAGAGGTCTGGCATCAGATCCCGGCCGGAACAGTTGGGGATGCTGAGCAGGCGGTTGCTTCTTCACAGCAGGCGTTTGAGCAATGGCGTAAAACTACCCCGGCGCAGCGGGCCGAAGTGATGCAGAATGCGGCCCGGCTGATCGGTGAAAATGCTGAGCGGCTGGCTGTTATTGAGTCACTGGATTGCGGTAAATCACTGGTGGATGCGGAGTGGGACATCGGAACGGTTCAGAAGTATCTGAATTACTATGCCGGGGCAGCGGATAAGCTCGAAGGGGATACCATCCCCTGGGCCCGGATATGATGTCCTTTAATATTCTCGAACCGGTGGGTGTGACCACCCATATTATTCCGTGGAATTATCCCATATCCACCATGTTCCGGGGCATTGCACCGGCGCTGGCTGCAGGCTGTACGGCGGTAGTCAAACCGGCGGAAACCACCTCGGTTTCAGCGCTGGTCGTGGCTGAGTTACTCAGTAAAGCCGGTTTGCCGGATGGTGTCTGTAACGTGGTGACCGGTCTGGGTGCTGAGGTTGGCGCGCCCCTGTGTCAGCATCCGGATGTACGGCACGTAACCTTTACCGGTTCAGTGCCCACCGGCTCAGCGGTAATGGGTATGGCGGCTAAAAACATCGCCAGTGTCACCCTTGAACTGGGCGGCAAGTCACCAGCCGTGGTACTGGCGGATGCTGATATCGAAGCTGCTGCAGAAGATCTGGTCATGGCCATTTATGAAAATGCCGGGCAGGTATGCTCAGCAGGCTCCCGTCTGGTCATTCACCGTTCCGTCCATCAGCAGTTTATCGAAGTCTTTATGGCTAAAGCCCGTCAGCTGACCCTTGGCCACGCGCTTCGCCGCCCGGATGTAGCGGCCATCAATTCTGCTCAGCAGCTGGCCAAAGTAGCCGGTTATGTCGAGGGAGCCAAAGCCCGGGGCTGGAAATCCTGATGGGGGCAATACCACTACAGACCCGGTATCCGGTAAAGGCTGGTTCTATGAGCCGACCCTGATTTATGACGTGCCCCACGAAGACTGCATTGTTCAGGAAGAGATTTTTGGTCCTGTGCTGGCTGTGCAACTGGTGGATTCTGATGAGCAGGCGCTGGCCTATGCCAACGGCACGGATTTTGGCCTGGCAGCCTGTGTGTATACCCGGGATATTACCAAGGCATTGCGTATGGCCCGGGATTTTGACGCCGGTATCATCACCATTAACCAGTATTTTGCCGGCGGTGTATCCACGCCGTTTGGGGGTAATAAAAATCCGGATTTGGCCGTGAAAAAGGCCAGGAAGCATTAAGGGCTTATTGCCGGGTGAAAAGTATTACCGCGAAAATCTGATAGCCGGTGGTTGATTTAAGAGAACGCTAAAGAGAGCAGTTTATGTTCCCCATGCAGAGCAACACCCAGAACCTTCGTCACTGAAACTGACCCCTTGGTGGCATGACTCAGCAGACCGGGATATCTGTATCTCGGTTACGGAGCAGGCATTGCCGGCAAAGGCGGATGTGGTTGTGGTCGGCTCAGGTTATACGGGTCTGCATGCAGCACTGGTGTGTGCCGAAGCGGGCAGGGAAACCCTGGTGGTGGATAGTTCAGAACTGGGTTTTGCTGCAGCAGCCGCAACGGTGGTCAGATCAGCAGCAGTATTAAACCGGGCTTTGACGTACTGAAAAACGCCACGGTGAATCTGTTGCGCTGGCCATCCATCAGGAAGGACATCGCTCACTGGAATGGATCGGTAACTTCATTGAACAGACGGGTCTGGATTGTGACTTTGATCGCTGTGGCCGCTTTCATGCAGCGCATAATAAAAGCGCTTTCAATAAGTTACGTCACAGAGTTAATTCAGAACATCCGAAGCTGGCCAGCGGTGCACAACTTATCAGTCAGGCTGAACAACAGGCCTATATTGGCAGTAATGCTTATTTCGGCGGCGCGGTATTTCCCCGTCATGCCAGTGTGCACCCGGCCAAGTATCACCGTGAACTTGTACGGCTTGCGGCTGAAAAAGGTGTCCGTTTTATGGCTGGCTGCCGGGTTGAAAGTGTTCGCGGCGAAGGTCCGTTTCGGCTGCTGACTTCCCGTGGTGAAGTGCTGGCGAATGAAGTGGTCATGGCTACGAATGGTTATACATCTGCTGTGACACCACAGTTGCAGCGAAGGGTGATTCCCATCGGCAGTTACATGATTGCCACCGAAGAGATCGAACCTGAGCTGCTGAACCGGCTGCTGCCAACTGACAAGATCATCAGCGACAGCCGCAAGGTGGTGTATTACTACCGTAAAGCACTGGATGGCCAGAGAATCCTGTTCGGCGGTCGGGTATCCGGCAGTGAGACGGACCCGGCGGTCAGTGGCCCGTTGTTACAGCGGGAGCTGGTGAATCTGTTGCCAGAACTGGAAGGGATCGCCATTAGCCATTCCTGGTCCGGGCTGGTGGCATATACCTTTGATGAGCTGCCGCACATTGGTAAGCAGCAGGGTATGCACTATGCAATGGGGTATTGCGGTGCGGGTGTGGGCATGGCCAGTTATCTCGGTAATAAACTGGGCAAGCAACTGGTGGGTGATCCGGACGGCAAGACCGCTTTCAGTATACCGTCTTTCCAGACCCGGCCCGGTTACCGGGGTAAGCCGTGGTTTTTACCCGCAGCGGTACAGTATTACCGCCTGCGGGACAGGTTAAATATCTGATTCTTATCAATTCTCTGATATAAACAACAATAATTCAGGATCACCGCGGGTGATCAGGTTTGAGATGTGTGCATGCACGGACAACAGGCAAGTTACGATTTTCTGGTGATCGGCGCAGGGTCTGCGGGCTGTGTGCTGGCGAACCGTTTGTCGGCTTCAGGTCAGCACAGTGTCGGTGTCATTGAGGCCGGCGGCAGCGACTGGCGATTCTGGGTACAGGTGCCGATCGGCTATGGTAAAACCTATTATCAGAAGGCGGTTAACTGGATGTTCGAAACGGTGCCCCAACCGGGCCTGAACGGCGGTGTCAGTTACTGGCCCCGGGGTAAGGTCTGGGGCGGTTCCAGCTCTATTAATGCCATGGTGTACATCCGTGGTCACCAGAAGGACTACGATGACTGGGCCGCTCAGGGTAACCCTGGCTGGAGCTATGAAGATGTCTTGCCGTATTTCAAACGTTCAGAAACCGCCCAGGTGGGTGACAGTCAATACCGGGGCAAAGACGGCCCGTTGTATGTGTCAGATGTGTCCAAAGACATGCATCCGCTGACTAAAACCTGGGTGGCTGCCGGTGAAGAATTGGGCATTAAGTACAACCCGGACTTTAACGGCGAGAACCAGCAGGAATCGGTCATTATCAGCAAACTACTAAAAATGGCTGGCGGGTATCGGCGGCCAAGGCTTACCTGCATCCGGCGAAGAAACGGCCGAATCTGACTATCACCAGTCATGCTCAGGTCACCCGTGTGCTGTTCGACGGGAAAAAGGCCATCGGCGTGGAGTATCTGCGTAAAGGCAAACTGGAGCAGGTATACGCCCGTAAGGAAGTTATTCTCAGTGCCGGCGCGGTACAGTCGCCACAATTGCTGATGCTGTCCGGTGTGGGGCCACAGGAACATCTGACAGAAATGGGCATTGAGGTGGTACAGCACAATGCCCATGTGGGACAACATTTACAGGATCACCTGGGGGTGGATTTTCTTTACAAGTGCAAGGTGCCAACTCTGAATGATGAGCTTCACTCGGCCTTTGGCAAGCTTTGGGCCGGGCTTAAGTTTATATTTCTGCGTAAAGGGCCGTGCCGGCTCAGTGTGAATCAGGGCGGTGGCTTTGTGCGGTCTTCTCCGGATAAGGATCAGCCGGATTTGCAGTTGTATTTTTCACCGGTGAGCTATACCCGTGCCCCGGCGAAAACCCGTCCGCTGATGAATCCTGATCCGTTTTCAGCGTTTCTGATCGGCTACAGTAACTGCCGGGTGAAGTCAGAAGGGGAAATCCGTCTGGCCTCAAAAGATCCGCTGGCGGCACCGGTGATTGATCCGAAATATTTCAGCCATGAAGACGACATAAAACTGATGCTGGAAGGCTCAAAGCTGATGCGCAAACTGGCGCAGACCGAAGCCTTCAAAGACATCATTACGGAAGAGATCCGCCCGGGTAAGGAAATGGATTCCGATGAAGCACTCATTAAGGATATTCACAGTTACGCCTGGACGGTGTTTCATGCCTCGTGTACCTGCCGGATGGGGCCGGATGCAGACCAGTCAGTGGTAGATCCGCGGTTACGGGTGCACGGGCTGGAAAATCTGCGGGTGGTGGACGCTTCCATTATGCCGTTCATGGTGTCAGGTAACACCAACGCCCCTACGATAATGATCGGCGAAAAAGGCTCAGATCTGATTCTCGAAGATCATCGTTAAATAACGGGGAATACCAACGCGGCTTATACTACGGGCTTTAGCACCAAGAGTAATAATGATCGGCGAGAAAGGCTCAGATCTGATTCTGAAAGATCACAGTTAGCCTGGTAACAACAAAGCCCGCCGGAAAGGGATTCCGGCGGGCTTATTTGTATCTTTCTTTTATTTTGCCTGAGACAGCTGACGCATGGCTGTGGCCCAGTCTTCAATGTGGTATGACGTTTTCACTTTGCCATCTTCAACGGTATGCATATCAATAGACATGATCTTAAAGCTGTTGCCGCTGTGTGGCACACCGAAGAAGTCGCCTGCAGGTGTACCGGTGGCTTCACCGCGGACAATCACTGTGTCACCGGCCACTTTGATGTCTTTAATCTCCCAGTTCAGGTCCGGAATTAACTGACCGATACCGGACAGGGTCTCAATGGTCTGATCCAGACTTTTAGAACCGGCATTATCGTAGTAAGACTGCCAGTCGCTGTGAAATGACTGACGGGCTTTGTCTGCCTGCTGAGCATCAGTCGGGTTGCTCAGGAAGTCATAGAACGGTTTAACAATGGCGCTGCCTTCTTCAACGCTCAGCGCCAGCGCATTGGCGGACAGGATCATAGCGGCTGAAGCAGCTGTTAACAGTTGAACAGGCTTTTGAATTGTTTTTCAGAAACATGATGAATTCCTTCAGTGTGTTTATTTGCATCTGGAGTCATTGTGCTGAATCTGATTTGATCCGATAAGACCAATAATGGGTAACGCTATGTACTGTTTTTGATACGTATGGTTAAAGATATAATCCCGGCATGAGTATTGAAAATATCCGACAGTTAAGGGCACTGGCCATCTTTGCGCTGGTTGTGGAGAGCGGCAGTTTTGCTGCAGCCGCAAAGAAACTATCGACCAGCCGGGCCCGGACCAGCGAAACAGTCGCCAGCCTGGAAAAGGAACTTGGCACCCGTTTGCTGAACCGTTCCACCCGCAAGCTGACGCTGACCTCTGAAGGGCGCAGCGTTTACCATCACGCAGCACAGTTGCAGCAGGTGCTCGACAGCGTAGAAGCCGACACCAACCAGCATACGATGGCCGGGAGAATCAGCATTACCTGTACCCATGACATCGGTGTAAAGAAACTGGCAGGGCATCTCGCTGCATTTGAACAGCTTTATCCGGATATCAGCGTTGAATTGCAACTCAGTGACGAACCTGTTGATCTGATCGCCGGGGAAATTGATTTGGCAATCCGGGTAGGCATTCCAAAAGATTCATCTCTGGTGGGGCGCAGCCTGTTTCAGGAGCCCATGGGGATTTATGCCAGCCCTTCGTATCTTGAGCGACATGGTGTGCCGGAATCACCGGAAAGTCTTTCTGCCCATCGCTGGGTGCTACTGACACAGTATTCAGGCCGTAAAACGGTTGAGCTGGAGTGTGGTGATCAGCGGTTAAAGGTTACGCCTGAGTTTGTGCATCTGTGCAATGCGCCGCTAATGATGCAGAAGATGATCAGTTGTGGGATGGGGCTGGGCATTTTGCTGCCATCGACAGTGACCGCTGAAATAGAAAAGGGAGAACTGGTGCCGGTATTACCTGACTGGCACGGCGGGGTGCTGACATTTTCACTGATGTACCCGTCACGTAAACACTTGCCGTTACGTACCCGGCGGCTGGTAGAGTATCTGATTGAGCATTTCGAGCAGTAAAAACGGCGCCAGGTAAGGTTGAGAATACCGGACGCCGTGGACAAAAACTGCCAAGGGTGAGAAATCAGTAATTCAGTTTGCGGGTCTTGCCCCGGAATACCCGGTAAGTGAACGCGGTATAGGCCAGGATCACCGGCAATACCACAGCGGCGCCGATGAAGATAAACCACAGGGATTCCCGGAGCTTGCGGCATCCCAGATGGTGATTTTCTGCCACACAATATATGGGAAGAAGTTGTAGGCCAGCCCGCAGAAACACAGCACAAAAATAATGCTGGCACTGGCAAAGGGCACCCAGCATCCCAGATCATTTTCCAGCGGCACCCGCTTCAGGTACACATGGTTCAGCAAGAACAGGAAGCCCAGCAGCAAGCCGGTTGGCAGCAGCACGAATACCTGCGGGAAGCCCAGCCACTTATCCATGATGATGTCACTGAGTAACAGGTTACTGATGGATACCGCGACAATGCCCAGTGCCATCAGCAGATTACTGTATCTGGCCCAGCGGGCAGCGCGGATCTGCAGTTCCCTTCGGTTTTCATTACCAGCCAGGCAGAGCCGATGAAACAGTAACCGGCGGTGACACATACTGCAGACAGCAGGGCAAAAGCCAGTGCGGCGTTGGTTTCTTCAAAACCGGTCACATAACGGCCCAGCATATAGCCCTGGGTAAGGGTGGCCAGCAAAGAGCCCAGTTTGAATGCCAGATCCCATTTCTGCTTGAACCGGCTTGGAGCCTTGGTGCGGAAGTCGAATGCAACACCACGCAGTATCAGGCCAGCCAGCATAATGGCGGTTGGCAGGTACAGGCCCTGCAAGATGTAAGAGTGCGCGCTGGGGAAGGCAATCAGCAGCAGGCCGATGGCCATTACCAGCCAGGTTTCATTGGCATCCCAGAAGGGGCCGATGGAATAGATCATACTGTCGCGCTGGGCCTGATTATCCCGTGGCAGCAGTACACCCACTCCCAGATCGTAGCCGTCCAGAATGGCGTAGATCAGGAAGGACAGCCCCATGAGAGAGACGAAGGCCAGGGGAGCCAGTCATATTCAGGAAAGATCATGCCTGCTTCTCCAGATTAAATTGCTTTTCAGACATACCACCGCCTACTGCTGCCGGGTCAGTCTGCATATCGGATACATGCAGGTTGTTGGCTTCGAGACGGATTGCCCGGTGTGCCATAACAAACAGGGTGCTGATGTAGGCAACCAGTAACAGGAAGTAGATCGACAGATACATGGCCAGTGACAGAGCGATATTGCCGGACGGTATCTGCGTGGCAGCATCGGCGGTGCGTAATACGCCACTGACCAGGAAAGGCTGACGGCCAATTTCAGTGACGTACCAGCCCGCCAGTGTGGCGACCCATCCGGAGAAGGTCATGGCGATGGTGGCTTTCAGCAGCCATGGCGGATACTGATTTTTACGCACAAAGTACCAGCAGCCAAAGCCTGCAGTCAGCAGCATCAGAACCCCTGTGCCGACCATCACCCGGAAGCTGAAGAAAATGGGCGCGACCGGTGGCGCAGCGTCCGGGAAGTCATTAACCCCTGCAGTTCGCCGTCCACTTCATGGGTCAGAATGATACTGGCCAGATTAGGGATGGCGATCTCATATTTGTTAGAGCGGGTTTCTTCATCCGGAATGGCAAATAGCAGCAGTGGAGCACCTTTTCGGTTTCCCAGATACCTTCCATAGCGGCAACTTTTGCCGGCTGATACTTAAGCGTATTCAGACCGTGGAAGTCGCCCACCAGAATTTGCAGCGGTGCCAGAATAGCCGCGGTAATGATGGCAAACTTAAGGGCCAGTTTTGCTGAATGTTTCGGGTCACCTTTGTAAATCCGGTAAGCGGATATACCGGCCACAAAGAAGGCCGCCGTCAGGCCGGATGCCAACAGCATGTGGGTGAGGCGGTAAGGCATAGACGGGTTGAAAATTACTTCCCACCAGTCGGTTACATAGGCAACGCCGTCCCGCATTTCAAAGCCTGCAGGGGTCTGCATCCATGAGTCCAGCGACAGTATCCAGAACGCTGACATACTGGTACCCAGGGTAACCAGCGCAGTGGCAATGGTGTGGGTACGGTCAGATACCCGCTCAATACCGAACAGCATGATAGGCAGGAAGGTTGCTTCAAGGAAGAAGGCGGTCAGTACTTCATAGCCCAGTAGCGGTCCGGCGATATTGCCGACGGTTTCCATGAAGCCGGGCCAGTTAGTGCCGAACTGAAAAGACATGGTCACGCCGGTCACAACGCCCAGCGCAAAGGTAAGAGCAAAGATCCGGACCCAGAAACGGTACACCCGTAGCCAGTTATCATCCCCGGTGGTGGCGTAGCGCACCTTGAAGAACAGGAGCATCCAGCACAGGGCAATATTGATGGTTGGGAAGAGAATGTGAAAACTGATGTTGGCGGCAAACTGAATGCGCGACAGCATCAGGCTGCTGACCCCGGGGTCAGTGGCTAACTCAAGCATAGAACACCTCGATATCCGGGACCGGGGTAATACCCCGAGTCTTCTCGGACGTTATTTATTTAGGAGTCGGTCTTTGGCCTCAAGGATCTTGCTTAACCCGGAGCCCAGGGTCAGCAGGGTGGCCAGCTTGCCGGAAGACATGTTTTCCAGTTCGCCTGACCAGCTGGAAATCATTTCCATGAGGTCATGCATTTCGCGAATCCGTTGCTGGGCGTATACATCCTCAGATGAAGAGGGTTCCTGCACCAGGGCATCGCGTAATGAAGTCAGGGTAGGGTCAAGCTCACGTTTGCGGCGCTCAACCAGCAGAGTTTTGGCAATCTCCCAGACATCTTCCGGGGCGGTGAAATATTCTTTACGGTCGCCGGGAATGTGCTGCAGTTTAATCAGGTTCCAGGACTTGAGTTCTTTCAGTCCCATGCTGACATTAGAGCGGCTGATCTGCAGGGCTTCGCTGATCTGATCGGCGTTCAGAGGTGCTTCGGTTAATACGATCACGGCATACATCTGACCCAGGGTGCGGTTAAGACCCCAGCGGGAACCCATTTCACCGAAGTGAAGAACCAGTGACTGGCTAAGTGGCGTTAATTTCATCGGCTTTTGTCTTTTCTGAATTTTCAGTAATTTCTGAAAATTATAAATTTTAGTTGATCTGTGTCAATCAAAAACTGATAAGCTAAATTAATGACTGGCATAGAAAGTCGCTATTAAGGGCGAAAGGAGGCGGTAATGAGCAACAGTAATACGCGATCAGTGAATCTTTATGGCATACGGGTCTTTGTTGATGACTGGCCACTGGCCTGTGACTTTACGAGCATAAACTGGGCTTAAAAGCAGAATACAAGAGTGTGGAATTCAGTTGGGCGGAGTATGCCACCGGGGCTGCCAAACTCTGTGTTGAGGGTTATGGTGAAGAAGAAACCTCAACCGGCGACCATCCGGATGAATCCGCAGAGCTGCTTGTAGGCCGGTTTTTAGGCGTGATCCTGCAGGTTGAAGACATCGCGGCCAGTTATTCAGACCTGTGCGCGAAAGGTGTTGAATTCACATCGCCCCCGGAAAAACAGCCCTGGGGCGGAAGTCTTGCGCACTTTAAAGATCCCAGTGGTAATATTCTCACCCTGATGAGTGAATAGGCTCTGCAATACATTTCCGGAAATTCAGTTAATGCGTCTCGACCGTTTCATACAACGTAATACCCTGCACGGTAAGCAGGCCTGCCGTGAGCTGATCACCGCCGGTTGCGTTCAGGTTGGCGGTGAGGTTTGCCGTGACCTGCACCGGGAGATTGATCCCTTTACCACCGTCTGCATCGGTGATGAAGTGCTGCAGCAGCGTCAGGCGCGCTACCTGATGTTGCATAAACCTGCCGGTGTAGTCAGTTCCACGGAACATGATGAGCATCCGACGGTGCTGGATCTCCTGCCCGAAGAGCTTCGGGGATTTACATCTGGCCGGGCGGCTGGATCTGAAAACCACCGGGCTGATGCTGCTAACCAATGACGGCGCGTGGTCCCGTAAGGTGACCCAGCCGGAAGAAAAATACCTAAGGTGTACCGGGTTCAAACCAAAGATCCGGTTGCGCCGCAGACAGCAGAGGTCTTTACCCGGGGCATCTATTTTGCCACGGAAGATATCACCACCTTACCGGCGCAACTTGAAACCATCGACAGCCATACCTCCCGGCTAACCATTTATGAAGGACGCTACCATCAGGTGAAGCGGATGTTCGGGCATTTGCGAAACGAAGTGGTGGGACTGCACCGGGAAAAGGTCGGCCAGTTAAGTCTGGGGATCTAAAACCGGGCCAGTACCGGGAACTCAGTGAGGTCGAAAGGTTACATATATTTAATCAGAGAGAGGTGCACAGTGATCCGTGATGCTACCCCTGATGATGCCAGGGTAATTCATTTGCTGACGTCTGATCTTGGTTATTCAACGTCTCTGGAGACGGTCAGCAGCCAGCTCGAGTATCTGTTGAGTACTGAAGAACAGAAGGTGCAATTATTTGAACATCTTGAACAGCCGGCGGGTTGGATACAGTTCGGCAAAACCTTCCGGGTAGGCAGTGACCCCTTTGTAGAGATCACTGGGCTGGTGGTCAGCAAGCGCTTTCGCCGGTTAGGCATTGCTACAGCGCTGGTGAATCAGGCAATGACCTACGCCGCTTCTGAGAATATGAAGCTGAGGGTGCGCTGCAACAGCCAGCGGGAAGACGCTCACCGGTTTTACCGGTCACTGGGATTTACCGTTAACAAACAACAAACAGTTTTTGAACTGGTCTGACGTTTTAAGGACGGAGCTTTTAAGAAGAAAGTTTTTAGGACAAAGATTTTAAGGACAAAGCTTTTAAGGAAAAGCATATGTACGAAATGCTGATGGCGATGAACATCACCGATGACGAGAAGTACACAGCCTACAGAGCAGCCATGACTCCGGTGCTGCATGCCCACGGGGAGCTTTGGCTACGACTTTAAAGTGTCTGAGGTACTGATCAGTGAAACACCGGAGCCGGTAAACCGGGTGTTTACCATCCGTTTTCCGGATACAGCGGCCAAAGATGCGTTTTTCAGCAATGCAGATTATCTGCAGATCAAAGCTGAGTACTTTAATGTGTCTGTATCGGCGGTCACCATGATCGCCGATTATCAGAAATAAGCCGTGGAGATTTTAGCAGCACTGCAGGTGCTTGCCGTTTACGGTGAACAGCAGGATCAGGCCTTCGAAGCACTGATTGATAGCCAGGATGGCGCTTTACATCTGGTCAGTCTCAAAGATGTTTACACAGTGCTGGACCGTTACCTGTCCGGCTCGCTTACTGAGGATGATCTGGAAGACTGGGCCATGCTGCTGGACAGCAGGGATGAGTTTGATTGCAGTACCGTTGAGGATTACATCTACGCGCTGAATAATCCGGACCTGATGGGCGGCATCAGCCATAGTGCAATTGCGACCATGGCTGATTTGGTCCGGGAGCAGCTAACCGGCTGAGCCTGGCTTTATCTGGCTCATGGTCAGCTGCTCAGCTTGTTTCTCAGAAATACACCTTGTCGGAAAAGCGGTTGTACTGGATGGTGTCGGCCACTTCTTCAGCCTTGGAGCGGGAGGTCATTTTGCTCAGCAGCATCAGTGCTGCCTGATAGCTGACCAGACTGCCGTTTGAAGTAATAACCCGGCCATCAATCACCACATTGCTGTCGAACTGAACGTCCACCTTTGGGTAAGCATCCTGAAGGTCAGCTTCGCCGCCCGCCCAGGTGGTGGCTTTTTGCCGTCCAGAATGCCTGCTTCACCTAGCAGAAATGATCCGGAGCAGTTACTGGCCATCCATTCAGCCGATTCGGCCGTGTGGCGGATGTAACTGATCAGTTTTGGATCATCCAGCAGCGGGTCCATGTCATAGCTGGAAGGGACGATCAGCACATCAACTTCAGGGTTAGCGCCGATCCAGCTGTCAGTCTTTAGCATCAGGCCTTCTTCAGTGGTAATGCTGTCGGTATCTTTTACCGCGATCACAACCGGGGTGTAGTCGCTGAACCAACTCTGGCGACTGGCGACGCCGAATACTTCCAGCGGGGCGGTAATGTCGGATGTAAGGACGCCGTCAAACACCAGTATGCCGATCTTCTTATCTTCCGCGGACACTGACTGGCTTAAAGCGAGGCAGCTAACAATCAGTAAGCATGCCGTACGTATTAGGGTTTTCATAGTAATTCTCCTGTCAGCCTGTTCAGTGTTCCATACCGGTTGCGATTGCTATGCGGTTCCAGCCATTAATGAGGCTGACTTGCATAATGCAGCGGGCCAGCAGGGGTTCACCCAGCGTTTCCAGTGCATCCAGATAGGTGGTGGTTTTGAGGCCTTTGAGATGTATTTGAGTGACCTCATCGGTCAGTGCCAGCACGGCCTGTTCCTGTTTGTTAAACAGAGAGGAGGTGGTCAGGACTCAATGGCGCTGATTTTGGCTTCACTGAAGCCCAGTTCCTGTGCCCATGGCATGTGCATTTCAGACAGTAACGGCAGTTGTTGATCATCGATGCCCGCAGTTTGATCAGTGCCCGCAAGTCATCGGGAATCTGGCTTTCTGCCACGGCTGTCTCAAGGTTGAGCATTGCTTTGAAGGCTTCGGGGGCCTGTTGCTGAATGTTCAGACGGTTACTCATAGTCGTACTCACTATTTGTCAGTTATTGAATTGCAAACAGTGTATGAATTACCGTTGAGTGGAAAAATATCTTGTCTGGCATTTAATTAATGAATAATCTTCATTAATGGATAAGTTTAATTCGCTTAAAATGTTCCTGGCCGCCCATGATCACGGTTCGTTCGGGGCTGCGGCCAGTGCGCTGGGTACAGATCCCTCGACGATCAGTAAGGCGATTACCCGGCTTGAAGAAAGCCTTGAGTATCAGCTGTTTTACCGGTCTACCCGTAAGCTGCAGATTACCGAAGCAGGCAGGACCTATCTGGAAACGGTCAGGCGGGTACTGGCGGAGCTGGATACCTGTGAGAACCAACTGCTCAGTGACAATGAGACGCCGTCCGGTACGCTCCGGCTGAATCTGCCGGTCTCTTATGGCCGCAGCAATATTCTTCCCCTGTTATCGGCGTTCTGTCGTCAGTATCCGGACATAAAGCTGCATGTGACCTTCTCTGATGAATACGTCGACATTATCGAACAGGGCATTGATATTTCCATTCGCAGCGGCACTGTTGCCGACAGCCGTCTGGTGATGCAGAAGCTCAGTCCGATGGACTTCCTGATAGTGGCTTCGCCGGAATACCTGCAAGAAAACCCCATATCCGGGGCAGAGCAGCTGGCGGAACACCCCTGGGTACGCTTTAAGTTTAAGCAAACCGGTAAACTGATGCCCATGCTACTGGGCAGTGGCGATAAGGTGCCACCGGCTTTAGAAGCCTGCAGTGATTATGTGGTGGATGACGGCAAGGCGCTGGTGGACTTGTGTGCTGCAGGACTGGGCCTGATGCAGGCCCCGCATTTTGTACTCAGAAAAGCGTTGCAGCAGGGCAGGCTGGTCTCTCTGTTTCCTGCCACCGAGGCTGAAGGGTTCAGTGTGTGTATGCTTTATCCGAAACGGCGTTTTCTGCCGGCAAAGGTGGCGGTATTTATTGAGTTTGTGAAGCAGTCACTCAGTGATATGAATGAGACTTCCGGTCATACCTGGGCCAGAGACATTCACCCTATACTGAAATGGTGAGCGGGTTTTAGTGATGTGAATGGTGTGGTTCAACAGGTGTTTGCCGGGGCTGTTATTGAAGCACATAAGCATAGCGCCAGAATCTATGGGTGAGCGGTTCCATCTCTCAGACTGATTTGTAACAATGCAGTAACTTTTTGGAATAACGGACATATAACTATGAGTTTTAAGCAGTTTTCCACTGATCAGGATGTCATTGACTTTGTTCAGACCCACACCGCTGTGTTTAATAACAGCCCTGATCTGACGGTGACCGAGATTGGTGACGGTAATATCAATTTTGTCTACCGGGTGGATGACGGCAACAACAGCCTTATTGTTAAACAGGCATTGCCATACATTCGGGTTATCGGTGAAGCCTGGCCGTTGTCTCAGGACCGTATCCGCATCGAAGCCAAAGCATTAAAACAGAGTGAAGCATTTTCGCCGGGCAGTGTCCCGGAGGTGTATCACTATGATGCCGCCAGCTGTGCAATCATCATGGCGGATATCGGCCATTATCAGAACATGCGTGAAGCACTGATTGGACGGCGACCGCTGCCGGGTGTTGCCGAGGAGCTGGGCGTACTGCTGGCCCGTAATCTGTTTTACTCATCGGACTTTTATCTGAGCAGCAGTGCCAAAAGACCATGGTGCAGGAATTCATTAATCCGGATTTATGCCAGATCAGTGAAGAAGTGTATTTCTGGGACCCGTTCTGCGACCACGAACGCAATAACGTGAATCCGCCGCTGGCTACTCGTGCCGCGCAGTGGTGGCAGGATGATGAATTGAAACAGGCCGTTGCCCGCCTGAAAATGAAGTTCCAGAATCAGTCACAGGTTCTGCTGCACGGTGACCTGCATACCGGTTCGGTGTTTGTTGATCCGTCGGCGGAAAACAAGGTGAAAGTCATTGATCCGGAGTTCGCCTTTGTGGGTCCGGCGGGCTTTGACCTTGGGGTATTGGTGGCAAACTATCTGCTGAATCTGGCAGGGCAGGCCCGCGCTGCCGGTGATCCTGCTGAGCGTCATGCTTATCAGCAAGCACTGCTCACTGATCTGAATACCCTGTGGCAGAGCCTCACGGAAAACTTCCGCAGCCTGGCGGCTGACCATACCCAGGATCCCTGTTTGCAGGGTGAGGCCATAGTTGATGCCTGGCTGGCTGAACTGCTTACTGACAGCCTTGGGTTTGCCGGTGTGGAAATGACCCGGCGGACACTGGGTGTTGCCCATGTGGCGGATGTTGAGCAGATCGAAGATGAAGTTGCCCGTGCCGAAGCGCAGACAATGTGCCTTGATATTGCTGATCTGCTGATCAAGCACGCTTCTCAGTTCAGCGGCATGCCGGTGATTACTGCGGCGGTTGCGGAACTGAGTTTTTGCCGCTGAACGAAGCGGTAACTGTTCCGGTGTTATGAAGCCCTGTTGGCAGATCGTTAATGGATAACACCGGAACCTCTCCTCAGTTAAAGCTTTTGCTGGCGGATTTCGTCCTGGGACTGGAATCCGCCAGTGATGTACAGGCCTGTTTTGATTTGCTGGCTAAAACCAGTGAAACTCTCGGGTTTTCCGGGCTGGTTTACACCTCTATTGCTACCGGCGTAGCGCCCCTGGAAGCCCGTGGTCCGCTTTTTTCCGTTCTGACGGGTTCAGTGACGCGTTTCTTAGCCATTATCAGGAAGCGGATTTTGCCAGTCAGGATTTCACCATCAAACGGATCATGGATGATGATCTTCAGGCCGTGAACTGGTGGCGGGAAGCCGGTGCCGGACGGTTGTCTGCAGATGAGCAGGAAGTCATTGATGTGGCCCGTTATGATTACGGCATGACCCATGGTTTGTCGGTGCCGTTGCTGAAAAACGATCATCATATGGCGGGCTGCAGTGTCGTCAGTGATGATAATAATGAAACCTTCAGCCAATTGCTGGATGAGCGGCTGGGGCTGCTTAAAACCATTCTGCGGCTGTTTCATGACCGGGTCTATGCAAGTCCTGAGTTTCAGGCGCAGCTATATCTTCCTCTGTTGCAGCAGCTAAACAGTACTGAAAGAACCGTATTACGGTTTCTGGCCAGCGGTCTGCCACTCAAGTCTATTGAAGCCGTGGCAGGTATCAGCCCCAGTTACGCCGGGAATGTACGTACGGTGCTGTTCCGTAAGCTGGGTGTTAAGAACGTTTCGGAGTTGGCTTACATTGTCGGGCTTCACCGGATTCTGGACCTGCTGTAAGCCGACTTTCTGCATACCTGTTTCACATTTATTTCGTGCTGCCAATGTGAAAATTGTCACACTGTTCCCACAGGGTAAAACCGGTACTATACAGCGCATACGTCGTGGAGAGATTTCCGCTGCAACAGGCAGGGATGCGGGGACTGCACGGGGACGTAAGAAGGAAGCGACTGCGGCGCCCGGAACATGGAGTTCCGGGCGCCGTTTTTTATGGGTGTCAGAAAGGATTATTTAACCGGGAAGACGTAGTTCAGCCAGCCAAGCATACGCAACAGTACTTTGCGCATCACCGCGACATGGGTGAACTGATCCGAATAGATAACCATTTTTCCCTGTACACCAAGGGGCAGGTTGTATTTGTTCAGGTCTTCCTCACTGACTTTCATCAGCGCAATTGCCCGGCCGTGACGGCTGATTTGGTTGGCAGACAACAACTCACCGGAAGCCTGATACTGGCCTTCACTCATTGCCGGCAGGACGCTGATAACTTCCCTTTAAACACATGTCCGGGGACAGCGTCCAGAATCATTTCTGTTTCAAATCCGGGCTTCATCATGCTCAGTGAGTTTTGCCAGAAACTGCCGGCGAATACCCGGTCCTGATCAGGAATAAAGACCATTGCCGGTCTCAGCGGCAGGGAACCGCCATGACGCCAGGCTTCAGGGCTATCTGGGTGGCAATGCCGTCGGAAGGGGCTCTGACAACGGTGCGTTCCAGGTCGTAGCGGGCGGCTTCAAGCTTGTTCTCCAGCTCAATCACCGCTGTATTCACGCCGTTAATATTTGACTCATAGGCGAGGGTAACCCGTTGCAGATCCGCTTCTGCAGCATCCGCACTGGCTTGCGCGAGGTACATTTGCCGGCTGTCGTCTACGGTTTGGCGGGCGAATGCGGCGGCATTGTTTTTACTGCCTTTGCGGTAACGGTTATAGGCCGTGCGGGTACGGTCCCGTTCTGCCAGTGCCTGTTCGACCTTGGCTTTGGCAAACTCTATCTGCGCACCTAACTGACGGGCGTCCTGCCGGGCTTCAACCAGCGACGCTTCCAGTTCACTGACTTTCAGCTGATAGGGCTTCGGGTCGACGGTAAACAGGATGTCATCTTTCTTTATAGGTGTATTGGGCGTTACTTCTACGGTCTGAACGATGCCTTTAACCGGCGGCACGATAGGTACAACGGCGTATATTTCTTTACTGAATTTTGCATAGGGATGATTAAAGTTCATCAGTAAAATCATAGTACCTAACAGGGCGATGCCACCGAGGATTGCGGTGGGTACACTCCATTTATTCAGCGGGATTTTGAACAGCTTAAAAATAAGCACACAAAACCCTGCGTAGATCAGGATAATCAGCAGATCCATATTCAGCGCTCCTGTTGGTCTTTAAGCTGGCTAAGCTGTTGCTGAAGGTCGGTCAGCTGTTGCTGCACGCTGGCCAGATCCGCATGCTCCGCTGTTTGTCCTTCAGTGTGGCCGTGCTTAAATCCCCAGCCGCGGTCTTCGCGGTACAGGGTTGACCAGATCCAGAGGAAGGGCCACAGAACATGCAGCGTGAACAGGCTGATCCAGCCAGCCACATGGATGGCATCCTGATGGGGATGATTGCGGTGAACAGCGATCTCATAGGGGATGTCGTGAATCACAATCACCGCATAGAACACAAAAATGCCTACAAAAGATCAGAAATAAAGCGGCATAATCCAGAAACATATTACTCTCCTTGCTGAATGGCTCTGTTACTGATGGGCCAGATCCCAGTTTCTGCGGAAACGTTTCACCCAGTAGTCGAGTGTCTCATCCAGAGACTTAATATCTGAGGCGCCGGTATTAACCGTGGTTTCATCGCTGCTGCGCTGATCTACCATGGCAATAAGACGGTCACCGGTAACGGCGTCATAACCTTCCGCCTCCAGGCTGGCTTCATAAAAGATTTCTTCCTGATCCTGAATACTGTTGGCCAGGTTCTGACCGGCACTGATCAGCAGGGCAATCGGGATGTAGCCAAGCGCGCCGCGCTCAGGGGATTTTTCTGCAGGCCAGTAAGTGCCATGCGTACGACCAGCACGTCTTCAGCGGCAACATCGACAACCGGATATTGTGGCTCAAATTCAGCCCTGAACTTTTCTTCAAGGCGGGAGGTGATATAGGCGAGTTCTTCGGGGTTGATGCCTTTGTATTCGGCGTTTTGTGAGTACCAGACTTCAATGGGCAGAAGCATGATTTTGTCGTACTTCTTCAGCGTATTCAGTTCGCTGCCAGGGGTAGATAAACCTTGGCACCGTCGCTCCAGCTGCGGTCTTCAAAGCCGTCATAGTTACCAAGAAAGCCTGAGCCTTTAACAGCATTGCCCTGACAACCTGATAGAAGTGTCACTGAGAATAGCAGTGACAGTACTGCACAGATGTTTTTCATAGAATATTCCCTTATTGATATGCACTCGTTTGAGTATAGGAAGGAATATTTAATAAGATCAGCGATTTACAGAACAATTTCACCGTAATGGGTAAATGGTAGCGCGGGCAGATTTTCGAGAGTTTTGTGGTAGGAGGAAATAAAAAGGGCAGATATAATCTGCCCTTGTTCAGGGTGTGCCGCCTACCCGGTTCACCCTGAATACGGTCATGCCAGTGGCATGTTATTCGGTGATAAGTGCGATACTGGCTGTATCAATATCCGCATCGTAATAAGCCATACCCAGCTTGTTCAGGTACTCCATACGGTCGGCACTCATCAGGTCAATTTCCGGCGCGCTGAGGTTGTTCGCTTCATAAACAGCAGCCAAGAATGCCATGAATTGTTCGCCTTCTTCTACCAGCAGCAGGCTGGCTGCGCCAACATCCGGGCGTACTTTGGCGTTCAGTTCATCGCTGAAATTAACGCTGAAAACCACCGGCAGCTCGTCACCTTCAATGCGTACGCTGCGGTTTCTGACGGTTTGCTGAGCCCAGTAGAACGCCAGTTCTTTACTCTGGGTTAAAAATACTGGTTCAACGGATTCTGTATAGCTGTTACCGATGGTGGCCATGGTCTGCTTAGCGGCGGCTTTAAGTGCTTTATCACCGGAACGTTTCAGGCCCTGCTGTCTGATGGAATCAACCAGTGCTGATGATGTGCCGTGGTACCAGGTGTTGCTGGCGGTAAATCCTGTTCGGTTAACAAGTCCTGTGCATCTTTAAGGAAGGCTGGTGTATCAGTCATATTCGAAATCACTTAATCAGTTGCAGTAAAAGCAGCCTGGAATCTTACCGTAAAATGCGGTCTGTTTCTGTTAGCGATTGGCTAACCGGCCGAAAAAGGCGGCACCCCGGGAAGGGTGCCGCCTGTTCATCCGAAGATGGACGTTGCCCTGAAAGAGTAACTCTGGTCAGGGCTTTCTAAGCAGATCTTAGCTGAACTGGTTAGAAGTGTTTTTAGCACCACCGGCTTTCAGAGCGTTCTCACCAGCGTAGTACTCTTTGTGATCATCGCCCATGTCGGAACCGGCCATGTTCTGGTGCTTAACGCAAGCGATACCCTGACGGATTTCTTTACGCTGTACGCCAGCAACGTAGCCCAGCATACCCGCATCACCGAAGTACTCTTTCGCCAGGTTATCAACTGAAAGGGCAGTTGTGTGGTAAGTCGGCAGAGTGATCAGGTGGTGGAATACGTTCGCTTCACGAGCAGTATCCGCCTGGAAAGTCTTGATGCGTGCATCAGCCGCTGCAGACAGTTCAGAATCGTCGTAGTCAGCAGACATCAGGTTAGAACGGTCGTAAGCAGAAACGTCCTTACCTTCAGCAGCCCATGCATCGTAAGTCTGCTGGCGGAAGTTCAGTGTCCAGTTGAAAGAAGGTGAGTTGTTGTACACCAGCTTCGCATCCGGGTGAACTTTACGAACTTCGTCCATCATGCCCTTGATTTCGTGAACTGTAGGTACTGCAGTTTCGATCCACAGCAGGTCAGCACCGGCGTTGATTGCTTCAACACAGTCGAATACGCAACGCTCGTGGCCAGTACCCTGACGGAACTGGTACAGACCGGAAGCCAGACGCTTAGGACGAACCAGCTTGCCGTTACGGCTGATCAGTACGTCGCCTTCAGCAGTATCTTCTGGTGCAACTTCTTCAACGTCCAGGTAAGAGTTGTAGATGTCACCCTGGTCGCCTGGCTCTTTAACAACAGCGATTTCTTTAGTCAGGCCAGCACCTTCAGAGTCGGTACGTGCAACGATAACACCGTCATCGATACCCAGTTCCAGGAACGCGTAGCGAACAGCGCGCAGTTTAGCGTGGAAGTCAGCGTGAGGTACGGTTACTTTACCGTCCTGGTGACCACACTGCTTCTCATCAGCAACCTGGTTTTCGATCTGCAGACAGCAAGCACCGGCTTCGATCATCTGCTTAGCCATCAGGTAAGTTGCTTCAGCGTTACCGAAACCGGCATCGATGTCTGCAACGATAGGTACAACGTGAGTTTCGTGGTTGTCGATAGCAGCCTGTACTTCAGCTTCTTTCGCTGCATCGCCAGCTTCACGTGCTTTGTCCAGTTCACGGAACAGACCACCCAGTTCACGTGCATCAGCCTGACGCAGGAAGGTGTACAGTTCTTTAACCAGGCTCGCTACAGAAGTCTTCTCGTGCATAGACTGATCCGGCAGAGGGCCGAACTCAGAACGCAGCGCTGCAACCATCCAGCCAGACAGGTACAGGTAACGGCGCTCAGTGCTGCCGAAGTGCTTCTTGATAGAGATCAGCTTCTGCTGACCTACGAAACCGTGCCAGCAGCCCAGAGACTGAGTGTACTTGGTCTTGTCTTTGTCGAACTCAGCCATGTCGCGACGCATGATAGCCGCAGTATATTTAGCAACGTCCAGGCCAGTCTTAAATTTGTTCTGTGCACGCATACGCGCTGCTGATTCCGGGTTGATAGCATCCCAAGGGCTACCAGCTACTTCTTTCGCAGCAGCAACTGCTTGAATGTTTTCTTGATATGTAGACATGACCAAACCTTCTATTTTTATCGCTAAAGTTTGAAATAAGTCCCCGTTCCACCGATGTCACAGCCTCTCATGTAACACCGGTGAAACGTTGACTAGCACTCGATTCAGGACGCCACTATGGGGAGGAGAGTGGGCCTGGTCAAAGGATTTTTGTGCAGAGCAATATAGCTGTAAATATACTACAAACAGTGATTTACACTGCCCGGTAAAAACTACAGAGCGTTTGCGGTATAAAACAGAAAAGGCACGTTTAATCAGGGCTTCAGTGCCGGTTATATTTTGATCACCGACTTTGGTGTAATAGAAATCCGGTGATTTTTATCTGTTATTACAAGAATATAAAGCAGGCTTTTAATTCCAAAATTTTATAAGCGTTTTCTCACTACATTTTTGGAAAAACCTGTTAACTGTCGACAGAGATAAAAACGATTTTTAATCAAAACTGAGTTTTGAAGTGCAAATAGACTGTTTTTAGGCGATTTAATGTCTAAAAATCCATTATCTTGTATTTGGTGGTAATTTAAATATCAATATTGTCGACAATCCTGGTGTGTTTTTATGGTTTTTCGCGCTTAAAAACACTGATTGTTGACAACTGTGCTGCTGACACAAAAAGCCTGCACGAAGGCAGGCTTTAACATCGGGTACTTATAAAAAGTATAACTACAAAGGCTATTCAGCCAGATAAATGCTGCCCCGGTTATAGAGGCTCACCAGTAAATCAAGCTGATCATCAGACCACTTACCCTGATTGATGATCAGGTTCGGGGTTTGGCACAGCAGTTTAGCCAGTTGAATGCAGCCGCCATGACATGGATATGTCTGACCATCAATAAACAGCAGTACTTCACCGTTACTCTGTTCAGTGAAAGATACCCGGCTGCCTTCGTTACGCACGAATGCCAGTTCGCTCTGGGCGAGGGCATCGGCCAGCTGCTGGCTATCGATTTTGTCTTCCGGGCTGTGGTCCAGTTCCGGGTATTTAGGATCCGTGACGTACTCGCCAAACCAGGTGGCCAGTTTTTGCTCATCGTTCAGGAATGCACTGAAGATGTTGCGTACCTTTTCCAGTGCTTGCGGGGTAATTTCACCGGGGTGTTCCTGTACGGTCAGTTCAGGATCTGCATAGCGGGATTCTGAGGTCAGCTGCTCACCGACATAATCCGTAAAGCCGCGGAGGATTTCTGCCTGCGACGGTGCGCGGAAACCCACGGAGTAAGTCATGCAATCATCGGTAACCGCTACGCCGTTGTGGCCAACCTGTGGCGGCACGTAGAGCATATCGCCTGGCTCCAGTACCCAGGTCTGTTCCGGGTGCCAGTCAGGGATGATCATTACCGGAGTATCGTCCCGGCGGGAGAGTGCTGATCGAAATGTCCGCCCACTTCCCAGCGCCGTTCACCCTGTGTCTGGATCAGGAATACGTCGTAGTTGTCGTAGTGGGGGCCAACACCGCCGCCTTCACTGGCAAAGCTCACCATCAGGTCGTCGTAGCGCCAGTTAGGGATAAAACGGAACTGTTCTACGAGGTCTGAAGCTTCCGGTACCCAATTGTCGACGGCCTGAACCAGCAGGGTCCAGTGGCTGTCCGGTAGTTCTGAAAACATCTCTTCATTAAAGGGACCATGTTTCAGTTCCCATGAATCGTTATCCGGGGCGGTAATCACCAGTCTTGATTCAACGTCTTCTTCGCAGGCCAGGCCTGCCAGTTCGTCGGCGTCTACCGGCTGCACAAAGTCTTTGTATGCTCCACGGACCAGCAGAGGCTTCTTTGCCAGTATTCGGCAAGAAAGGTTTCGATGGAAATATCACCAAAAGGGGACTGGCTCATGACTTTGCTCCGTTGTCCTGATTGTTTTGTTGATGGCTGCTTTCGGCCGGGGTGTTGTCGGTGGGGAGAGTTTGCTCGGCACGGGCAGCGGTTTCATCCACCGAACGTAAAATGCCCCGTAGCATGTTCAGTTCAATCTGTTCCGGACGGCTGCGGTTAAAATAGCGGATCAGCTTTTTCATAACCTTGCCTTCATGCTGAGGAATGATGAAGCGGGTTTTGCGCAGGGCTGATTCCAGATGTTCGTAAAACAGCTGCATTTCTTTATGCAGCGGATATTCGGCAGGGGCTTCTTCTTTCTTGTCCTGCTGGCTGGCCTGCCAGATTTCATAGCACACCAGCTGAATAGCGGCAGAGACATTCAGTACCGGGTAGTCCGGATTGGCCGGAATGTAGACGTGATAATTACACTGTTCCAGTTCGTGATTGTGCAGGCCCATGGTTTCACGGCCGAAGATGATGGCGACTTTTCCGTTAGCCGCTTCTGATACAACTTTTCACCGCAGGTGCGGGCATCAAAGATTGGCAGATCAAATGAGCGGTTACGGGCACTGGTGCCGATAACCAGCTGGCAGTCAGAAATAGCTTCTTCGAGGGTATCGACCACGGTGGCCTGATCAAGTACGTCTTTAGCGCCTGCGGCACGGGAATCTGCTTCTTCACTCGGGTAGATACGGGGTTCCACCAGATACAGCTGGCTCAGGCCCATGTTCTTCATGGCACGGGCAGCTGCCCCGATATTGCCCGGGTGGAAAGTGTTGATCAGTACGATACGAATGTTGTCCAGCATACAGCTATGAATCTCCGGAAAAGTCACCAAAACGCCCGTTCATCAGGCGACGGGTATTGTATTGCACTGTGCATGATAAATATATCGGTGTGGCGTCGTGGATCCGGAGTCTTTGATCTGTGACAGACAGATAAAATTAATACAGCTGTATGAATTTACTGTGTGTCGCCTTAAAATGCCGGACTTTCAATTGCTTATAACTGATCGGACACGCCAAACATAACGGAGATACTATGACTGCCCAGGCACTGCTTCAGAGAATGGACCGGATTAAACAGGCTGTACCCCTGCGCAGTGCTTTGTACAGAGTCATGGATGAGCTTTATGGCATGGCAAACAGCACTGCTTATTCGGTAACTTTCACTGCCGCCAATAACCCGAACACGGTGCCGGTCTATTCGGCAGAAGGCTATGCCGGCTATTCAGAAGACAGTGGGCATGAACTGGTAGGAGCACATGTGACGTTTAAGGATGACCTGCCCAGTTTTGTCCATGAGCTGACCCATGCCCGCTGTATTCAGTGCTATAAGTCTGAAACGGTTAATTATGCCCCCAGTGGCCCGAACACTGCGGTGATGACCTTCGGCAAGGGGCGATGCCCGGTGCGCCTGCCCATACGGTTTCGTTGGTCGCGGAAAGTATCATGGCCCGCCGTAAGGCCTGGTACCGGCAGGACTATAAACTTATTCTGGAAGGGAATCTGACCCGCCTGAAAGCCATTGCTGAGGTGGAAGACTACGAGGATACAGAAAACAAGTTTATGACCCGTGAGCAGAAGCGTCAGCTTAAAGCCACGCCGACTAGTGTTGCGCAGATGAACGATCAGCAATCCCTGGCCCATGAAATGCAGTATCAGGGGCGGGTGGCAAAAACCCTGCGTACCTGGAAACCGGGCACCGAAAACACCCGGCGCTTACAAACCGAAGCAGAGCGCAAGAAACGCTGGATTCTGGAGCGAATTAACTACGGTAAAAATGGCATGGGCGGCCTGGGGATGTGCATTTTGAATATGACACCGTTGTCAATCAGATGTTGGTACAGATGCATGCCTGGGGCTTTGATGATGACAGTGATCTGTTTGTGGCAGTGTCCGCTCTGGCGCAGGAAACCCATGAGCGGCGAATGAGTGCCATGGCGCCGCCACCCAATGCTATTCCGGGTCCACGGTCGGTACTGACCTGAGTGGTAACGCTTTAATAAAAACAAACCCCGCATAAGCGGGGTTTTTATGGCTGTTGAGCTTATTAAGCCCATTCGTTGAATAGTGGCGTTATCAGAGTTTGAATTGCGCCATATTGCCGGACACTTTAGAAAGGGCTTCTTCTAACGCTTTGCGGCCGTCCTGCAGGCTATGGGTTACGCCTTCAGTTTGGTCAGCAACAGTACTGACATTGCTCATGTGGCTGTTGATTTCCTGCATGCTGGTACGTTGCTGCTCCGTTTCACTGGAAATACCCAGATTAATGGATTCAATCGCAGCTGCATTTTCTGCCATGCTTTGCAGGGCGTCGCTAACCGCCTGGCTCTTACTGACACATTCCAGTGCCAGCTGCTGGCCCTGATCCATCACGGTACGGGTGTTCTTCACCCCTTGCTGAATATTGCAGACGGTTTGCTGAATATTCTCAGTGGACTGGCGGGTTTTCAGTGCCAGTGAACGTACTTCATCGGCAACCACCGCAAAACCCCGGCCAGCTTCACCGGCACGGGCCGCTTCTATCGCAGCGTTCAGTGCCAGCAGGTTAGTCTGATCCGCGATCACTTCAATCACCGTCAGCAGTTCGCTGATGGATTCGCTGGCGCTTTCCAGTTCTCGGTGCTCTGGCTGGCATTGGCAACTTCCTGAGCCAGTTGGCCAATGCTACCGGCGGAGTCTTCAACCAGTGTCAGGCTGGAGCGGGTGTCGGTGTTAATCCGCACGGCCTGTTCTTTGGCATCGAACGAATGATCGGCGACCAGTTCAACGGTCTGATGCATCTGTTCAACGATGTCTGCGGTTTCGATCAGATGATTTTTCTGCTGCTTCACGCCTTCGCTGGTTTCTGCGGTGAGGTTACCCACTTCAGACAGGGTGTGGCTGGCCTGTTCAACGGAGTCACGGGTTTCGCTCACCAGTTGATGGATGCGGGCAATAAAAATGTCCACCTCACCGGCAAGCTGGCCTATTTCATCTTTACGCTTGAAACCAAGCCGGCGGGTCAGGTCACCCTTGCCATGGGCCAGATTTTTAACCGCGCTGAGCAGTTCACCTAATGGCAGGGTCAGGCTGCGGGCAATCAGCAGGGCAAGGATAATCCCGGTCAGACTTGTCAGGCCGAGAATGATGTTGTTAATGTTTTGCACCTGACGGGTATGGGCAATGGTTTGTTGCTTATGTTCGTTGGCAGCATAGAGGCTGCTTTCCACCAGTTTCAGCAGTTCATCCCCCAGTTGCATATCCAGCTGGTTAAGGATGCGCTGATCGGTTAGCTGGTATTGCTGGGCGCTGCCGATCCGCTGCAGGTTCAGGCGGTACCACTGGTCAGCCCACTGGCGCAGCTGAGCGGTTTCGCCCTGAACCATCAGTGCAGATGTTGCTGATACAGCCTGTTCCAGTTGTTGATTAAAGGTTTGCTGGTACTGGTTAAGGGTGTTTTCTGCTTCGCTGGCATCCATAAACTCGATACGGGCAAGCTGACGGTTAACCAGATCCCGGCTGTTTCTGAACGTATCCCAGGCGGCACGGCTCTGATCCACTGCAGTCAGCGGATGTTCAAAGGCTGCAACGGCTGTATTTCCCAGCAGGCCAAGCTGATAGCTTTGATACAGTCCCAGGCCGCTAAAGATGCTGATTAACAGGCCAAATCCGAGCCATAACTTATGTTTAATGGTCATTTGTCTGGTCTCCGGTCAGTACGGCAAGATTGGCAGGCTGACGGGCTGATCTTCACCGGTCAGGCTTTCAAGGAAGCTGCGTAAATCTGTAATCTGCTGAGGGGTCATCGGCCGGACGATCATCTTGTCTGACCGGCTGGGGCGGGGTGTGCCGCCAGCGATGTAATGGATGATCACCTCATCAAGGGTTTTCATGCTGCCGTCGTGCATATAGGGTGCCCGTTGCTGAATGTTCCGCAGGCCCGGGGTTTTGAATGCATGTTTGTCGGCGGCGTTCCCGGTGACCGTTATGCGGCCTTCGTCAGCAGAGCTCAGACCAATGTCATAGAATTTGTTATCGCTGAAGTTCCAGCCGGTATGGCACTCACTGCAGCCGGCGCCGTTATTGAAGAACTCAAAGCCCCGTTTGGCAGACTCACTGATCGCCTGTTCATCTCCCATGACCCAGCGGTCGAAGGGTGCTGTGCCGGATACCAGGGTACGCTCATAGGTAGCAATGGCTTTCATGATGCCGTCGCCGGTAATGCCTGCGCCCGGAAAGACCCGCTGAAACATTTCCTGATAACCGTTTACCTTACTCAGGCGCTCAACAACCTCATCCATGCTGATGTTCATTTCATTAGGGGATTCAACCGGTCCGCGGATCTGGTCTTCCAGTGTCGGGCTGCGGCCGTCCCAGAAAAAGCTGTCGCTCCAGGCCATATTGAGAATAGTGGGGAGTGACGGTCGAGGAATTTGCCCTGTCCGCCAAAAGCGCCCGGCACACCGTCTTCCCAGCCTAAGGAAGGGTTATGACAGGTCGCACAGGTCATATTGAAGTTCTTGCTGAGGCGCTGATCAAAGAACAGCATTTTGCCAAGCTGGGCTTTTTCGGCGCTGTAGAGATTATCTGCCGGAAACGGAATATTATCGGGCCGCTGATACTGAGCCTTAAGAGAGTTAGCAGAGGTATCTGCCATGGCTATCTGCCCAGAGCTTAGAAGGATGGTTGCTGCTACCGCGGCTCTGAATTTGGCGATATAGGACATTTTCGGGTTATCTCCATAAGAGAAACAGCTACAGCTTTAAGCGGTGTCCTTCCGCAATAAAGACAGTAGTTATTACGCGTTTGTATTACATGACCGGCTGAGCCCGGTCATTTAAATTCCTCCCCAGAGTGCTTTCAGAGTACCGTTGTGCGGATTTTCAGCAACCGGCAAAGTCCCTGATTTGGTAAGTGTTTTAGCATTTTTAAGGGCTTTAAGTTATTAATTAATAACATTAAATTGTAAAAATAATCATAACCTGATTTTGAATGAACAGATCTGTTCATTGAGCATTGTGCAAAAGCTATGTACGGTAAATTACAAGCAAAAATACCCCGCACAGAGGCGGGGTATTATCAGTTATTGCTGTTCGCTTTTATGCGAACACAACTGTTGTTTTAGCCGTTAGCACGGGCCAGCGCAGCATTAAGGGTTGCGCTTGGACGCATAACTTTCTTAACCATGTCGCGGTTAGCGTGGTAGTAGCCATCCAGTTCAGGGGCAGAACCCTGTACGTCTTTCAGCTCACCGATGATCGCTTCTTCGCCGCTGGTCAGGTCTTCAGCCAGTTGCTTAAACTGAGCTGCCAGTTCAGCATCTTCAGTCTGGTTAGCAACAGCCTGTGCCCAGTACATGCCCAGGTAGAAGTGGCTGCCACGGTTGTCCAGTTCGCCGGTCTTACGGGAAGGTGACTTGTTGTTTTCCAGCAGCTGGATAGTGGCTTCGTCCAGAGTCTTGGACAGCAGACCGGCACGGGCATTGCCCTTCAGGCCCTGTTCTTCCAGAGACACGGAGATCGCCATGAATTCACCCAGGGAATCCCAGCGCAGGTGGTTTTCTTCCTGTACCTGCTGAACGTGCTTAGGTGCAGAACCGCCAGCGCCTGTTTCATACATACCGCCGCCTTTCAGCATTGGTACGATGGACAGCATTTTCGCAGATGTACCCAGTTCCATGATCGGGAACAGGTCAGTCAGGTAGTCACGCAGTACGTTACCGGTCACGGAGATAGTGTCCAGACCGCGCAGCTGACGTTCCATAGAGAAGCGGATCGCTTCGTTGTAAGACATGATGCGAATGTCCAGACCTTCAGTGTCGTGGTCCTTCAGGTATTCTTTACCTTCGCCATCAGCTGTACGTCGTGAGCACGCTCAGGATCCAGCCAGAAGACAGCAGGGGTGTCAGAGTTACGTGCACGGGTTACACCCAGCTTAACCCAGTCACGGACCGGCTCGTCTTTAGTCTGGCAAGCACGCCAGATGTCGCCCACTTCAACTTCGTGAGACATCAGTACGTTACCGTCTGCATCAACAACACGCATGGTGCCGTCCTGCTCGATCTCAAAAGTCTTGTCGTGAGAACCGTATTCTTCAGCTTTCTTAGCCATCAGACCCACGTTAGGTACAGTACCCATAGTCGTCGGATCGAATGCGCCGTTGGTCTTACAGAAGTTGATCATTTCCTGATAGATACGGGCATAGGTGCTTTCAGGCATAACGGCTTTGGTGTCTTTAACCTTTCCGTCAGGGCCCCACATCTTACCGGAGTTACGGATCATTGCCGGCATAGAAGCATCAACGATTACGTCGCTTGGTACGTGCAGGTTAGAAATGCCTTTAACTGAGTCAACCATCGCCAGTTCAGGGCGGGATTCGTAGCATGCCTGGATGTCTTCTTCGATTTCTTCACGAACCGAGTTAGGCAGGCTGGCAATCTTTTCGTAAACGCTGCCCAGACCGTTGTTCGGGTTAACACCCAGCTTGGCAAACAGTTCAGCGTGCTTCTCGAACAGGTCTTTGTAGAAAACAGTTACCGCGTGACCGAATACGATCGGGTGAGAAACCTTCATCATGGTCGCTTTAACGTGCAGAGACCACATAACGTTAGTTTCTTTAGCATCGTTCAGAGACTGTTCGAAGAATTCACGCAGGGATTTGCAGCACATGTACATGCTGTCCAGTACTTCACCTTTTCCAGGCTCAGTTCTTTCTTCAGCTGTACGTCGCCGTCTTTGGAAACGAATTCAATACGAACGTCCTGAGCTTCGTTAGAAGTGATGGACTGTTCGCTGGAGAAGAAGTCACCGCCACGCATGTAGTCAGCGTGGGTGCGGGATGCTTTGCTCCATTTACCCATGGAATGTGGGAATTTACGTGCGTAAGCTTTAACTGCAGCAGGGGCACGACGGTCAGAGTTACCTTCACGTAATACTGGGTTTACAGCACTGCCCAGAATCTTGGAGTAACGTGCCTGAATTTCAGCGTCAGTGTCGTTGGCAGGTGCTTCAGGGTAGTCAGGGATGTTGTAACCCTGGCCTTGCAGTTCTGCAATACAGGCTTTCAGCTGTGGGATAGATGCGCTGATGTTAGGCAGCTTGATGATATTAGCATCCGGGTCCTGAGTCAGTTTGCCCAGGAACGCCAGGCCATCAACTACTTGCTGATCTTCACTCAGGTTTTCGGGGAACGCAGACAGTACACGACCAGCAAGAGAAATATCGCTGATTTTGACATCGATGCCAGCAGCAGAGGTGAATGTTCTGATAATAGGGAGCAGAGAACAGGTCGCCAATGATGGTGCTTCGTCGGTCAGGGTGTAGTACATCGTTTGTTTATTGGTTGTCATTTTATCCCCTTTTGTTTCGACAGAGAGACGGTGGTTTATTATAGGAAACGACGAAGACGTGAGTTCGCATCTCCCGAAGCGGGTGTCGCACCACCGAATGATTTTTACGCGGGGGCGATTATACGTTAAAAACTACTTAAATTGAAGCGGGACGGTAATCTGAGCGGGGATTTTTCGGCTAAAGTAGCAATAGACTGTAGTATTACTACTCCAAACAGCCGGTAATTTTATCCGGACTATAAAAAGGGCTTAATATAAGCCCTTTATTTTACTGGTTTTTTTGCTGCTTACCGGTTTGGTAGTACAGTCTTCAGTTTTTCATGCATATCCAGCAGGGTCTTTTCTGTAGTATCCCAGTCGATGCAGGCATCAGTGATGGATACACCGTACTGCAGGTCAGCAGGATCAGCAGTCATTTTCTGGTTGCCGGCACCCAGGTTGCTTTCTACCATCAGACCCACGATGGTTTTGTTGCCATCGATGATCTGGTTGGTCACGTCGGTCATAACCAGTGGCTGCAGGTTGTGATCCTTGTTGGAGTTCGCGTGGCTGCAGTCAACCATGATGTTGGTGGATACGCCGGCTTTTTCCAGTGCCTGCTCACACAGGGCAACGTTTACAGAGTCGTAGTTAGGCTTGCCGTTACCGCCACGCAGTACAACGTGACCGTACTTGTTACCTTTAGTACGTACAATAGAACACTGACCTTCTTCATTAATACCCAGGAAGTTGTGCGGGTGCGCAACGGATTCCAGAGCATTGATAGCAACGGTCAGGCCGCCGTCAGTACCGTTCTTGAAGCCAACTGCGCCGGACAAACCGCTGGACATTTCACGGTGTGTCTGGGATTCAGTGGTACGGGCACCGATTGCAGACCAGGAAATCAGATCCTGCAGGTACTGCGGTGAAATAGGGTCCAGTGCTTCAGTGGCCAGTGGCAAACCGGCTTCAGCCAGTTGCAGCAGCAGGTCACGGCCGATGTGCAGGCCTTCTTCGATCTGGAATGAATCGTTCATGTGCGGATCGTTGATCAGACCTTTCCAGCCAACAGTGGTCCGTGGCTTTTCAAAATAGACGCGCATAACCAGATAAAGAGTGTCTTCGACTTTGGCAGCCAGTTCTTTCAGGCGCTGACCATATTCGATAGCCGCTTTGGTGTCGTGAATTGAACATGGGCCAACCACCACAAAAAGACGCTTATCTTCGCCTTTAAGGATGTTCTTAATAACCTGACGGCCTTCCATAACAGATGCAGCAGCAGTTTCGCTCAGCGGCAGTTTGTTTTTCAGTTCGGCAGGAGTCAGGAGGACTTCATTACTCTCGATATTGAGGTTTTCTACGCGTTTATCAGACATCTTATTTCCTTCATGTGATCCTATAAGTCGTTCAGCTGGACCACCACGCCTTGCTTTGGCTTAACTCTTGTTAACTTACTAATAAGTGGAGACTCTTTGTATCACATAAGTTGTTACTGTTTAAGGGGCAAACGGCGAATCCCGGACCTTGGACGGAATAAAACGTTGTCAGGCGGGTAAAAGAGAATAAAATCCCTTCTACAGATTGAATTGCCTGCCTGCAGGGTAGTGGTAAGGCTGTGTGTTACAGAGCATATGTTTATAGCGAAATTTTCTGATCTGAATCAGCTAAAGACGGCTGTTTTTAAACAGTTTTATCCGCTTTAAACAGAACTGTTCGCTAAAATGGTTGTCCATTAAGCCAACCCGTATAAATCACAATAGGAAAAACCGTGTTGCAAAGAATCCAGCAATGGCTCAGCTATCTGCTAGCTTGCACCTTTTAATTCTCTCGACGGTACCGGCCGCTCAGGCAGGCTTGTTCGATAATGCTGATCTGTTCGGAGCCAGTGATGGCCCGGTAGATGTAGAAGAAGCATTTGTTTTTGACTACGAACAGGAAGAGAACGGAAAGCTTAAACTTGTCTGGATCGTTAAGGACGGTTACTACCTGTACCGGGACAATGTTGAGCTGACCTACAGCGATAACATTGAGATCCTGTCCGAAGAGCACTCCACTGCCAAGCTTAAAGCTGACCCGCTGTTTGGCGATGTGTATGTGTATTACAGCCAGGGCGTCATGGATTACCAACTGAGCAGCACCACCGGTTCCACGGTCAGCGATAAGATGACCGTGTCCTATCAGGGCTGCTGGGATGGTGGCATCTGTTATCCGCCGGTTCAGAAGACCATCGACCTTAAAGATATCCCTGTGGTACAGGCCTCGGTTATTCCTGCGCTGGTAGCCACTGATCCGGCAATGGCGAATGCGGACAAAGTTATTCAGGCGGTTGTTCCTCAGCAGCCGCTGACCAGCACTGTCAGTGAACAGGATCAGTTTGCTCAGTTGTTGTCTTCAAGCAGCCTGATGCTGATCCTCGGCGCTTTCTTTGTGGCCGGTCTGGCACTGGCACTGACGCCGTGTGTATTCCCGATGATTCCTATTCTGTCCAGCATCATTATCGGTCAGCAACAGCCGGTAAGTACCAAACGGGGCTTCTTTCTGTCGCTGGTGTATGTGCTGTCTGTGGCCGTGACCTATACCGTGCTGGGCATTGTTGCCGGTCTGTTTGGTGAGAACCTGCAGGCGGCTTTCCAGAATGCCTGGATTATCGGTACCTTCAGTTTCATCTTTGTGTTGCTGTCACTTTCTATGTTTGGCTTTTATGACCTGCAGCTGCCAAACAGCCTGCAAACTAAGCTGAATGAAATGAGCAACAGCCAGCAGGGCGGCAGCATCATCGGTGTGGTGATTATGGGGCTGCTGTCGGCACTGATTGTGGGGCCGTGCATGGCGGCGCCACTGGCAGGTGCACTTATCTATATCGGCCAGACCGGTGATCCGGTACTGGGCGGCGCAGCACTCTTCAGCCTGAGCATGGGCATGGGGGTTCCGTTGCTGATTGTAGGGGCCTCGGCCGGTAAGTTGCTGCCAAAAGCCGGCATGTGGATGGAGAACGTTAAAGCCGGCTTCGGTGTGCTGATGCTGCTGATGGCCGTATGGATGCTGGATCGTGTAATTGCTGATGGCATTGCGATCTTCCTTTATGGTGTGATTCTGCTGGTAAGTGCAGTGTACATGAAGGCACTGGATTCTCTGGCAGAGGCAGCCAGCAAGTGGCAGCGTTTCTGGAAAGGTACCGCTGTGCTGATTCTGGTGTACGGTGGCAGCCTGGTGATTGGCAGCCTGGCGGGTAGCCAGAGCCTGTTCCAGCCACTAAAAGGCCTGGTTGCCGGTGGTGGCACCGTTGCCGCTGAAGCCAAGGTTGAATTTGTGAAGGTGACCGATGAGCAAACGCTGGATCAGATCCTGAATACCGCCCGGCAAAATAACCAGCCGGTGATGTTGGATTTCTATGCCGACTGGTGTATTTCCTGTATTGAGCTGGACAACATCACCTTTGTTGATGCTGGCGTTCAGCAGTCTCTTAAATCCTTCATCAGTGTAAAGATTGACGTGACTGCGAACGATGCTGACTCAAAAGCGCTTTATAAGCGCTACAGTGTCATGGCCCGCCGGCGCTGATCTTTATGACAAACAGGGCGGCATTCAGCCAAATATGACCCTGATCGGTATGGTGCAGCCGGACGACTTTATCCGGCACGTGCAACCGCTGATCTGAGTGACCTCCTTAAATGATAAACCGGGCCTGTGCCCGGTTTTTGCCTGCGACCTATTGGCCGTGATGGTCTCTATTACTTCTGTCATTGCTGCTATCAGCGGTGTTTGCCGTTGTCCGGTCAGTAATACTGTAGTGGATACCGGCAAGGCTGGCAGGCCGTCTTTGTGATCTAAAATCCGTATTCATTCTGATTGACGCCGGTATGGGATATGACGCCGCACTGACGTTTCTGGTCGCCGGTGGAATCACCAGTGCCTGGGCTGCGGTGCCTGTATTTGCACTGGTGAGGGGCAGAGTGTTTCTGTTGTATCTGCTGTTAGCCTTGCTGGCTTCAGTACTGGTGGGCTTTGTTAGCGGTTTGTTTTTATAATTCTGTTTGTCTGTTAATAAACTCAAGCAGTGAATATATGTCGGTTACAACAATGACCATCAGTGTGCTCGCTTCTCAGGCCGGTGTTGGAGTGGAGACGGTGCGTTACTATCAGCGCACCGGGCTTATGACTGAGCCCGTGAAGCCATCCTCAGGTTACAGGCAATACGGTCACAGTGATCTGAACCGCTTGCTGTTTATCCGCCGGGCAAAGCGGCTTGGCTTCAGCCTCAAAGACATTCGCGCATTGCTGGCGCTTGATACTGACGCAAACTGCCAGACGACCAGAGATCTGGCAGTGGCTCGTCTTCAGGATGTTCAGGCCCGTGTGCACGATTTACAAGTAATGGCAAAAGCCTGGAAAGCATGGTAGCCAGCTGTGATCAGAATATTGCAGAGGGTGCCGGTTTTTGTCCCGCAATCGATAATATCATTTCAGATCCTTCAGACGATTCCGCCCGCTGAGGGGCCTCAGCCCGCTGAAGGCTCTCTTTTCAAACTGCTGAGGGCTCTTTTCTCAGACAGCTGAAGGCTCTCTATTCAGACTCTTTCAATCCAGCCCGCTGAAGGCTCTATAAAACACAGTTATTAGATTGACTCCGTACCCGGGTACGGAGTTTATAGTGGTGCTATGTGTTTCTGAATCGATGGAGCCAGCTATGCGGCTGACACTTTTACTGAAAAATCGGTGTGTTCGGCGCGATCATTGCGGCGATGGGATGTGCCTCGTGCTTTCCTGCGCTGGGCGCATTGGGTGCAGCAGTGGGGATGGGCTTTCTTGCCCAGTTTGAAGGCCTGTTTATCAATACGCTGCTGCCATTCTTTGCCTGGCTGGCACTGATTGCAGCTCTGATAGCTGGGGTTAAGCACCGGCGCTGGTGGCGTTTACTCCTGTCGGTTGCTGGTCCCCTGATGATACTGGCTACACTGTATCTGTTCTGGACGGATAGCTGGAGCACTCCGATGTTCTATTTCGCAATTGCGCTGATGCTTGTTACCGGAATAGCAGATCTGATCAGACCGCCGCAGCGCCGCCAGGATCCGGTACCGGCTGAGGAGAACCGATAATGAGTGAAACTGTAAACCTGAAATCTGTTCTGACCTGTCCCGAATGCGGCTTTGTTAAGGAAGAGACAATGCCTACTAATGCCTGCCAGTGGTTCTATGAATGCAAGTCGTGTGCATGCCTGTTAAAACCGCTACCGGGTGACTGCTGCGTGTTCTGCTCGTATGGCACGGTGCCCTGTCCGCCGATTCAACAGGATAAAAAGTGTTGCACGTAACTTTCGTCCATAAAATGGGTAATTGTTTTTAAAAATGTATTTTGAGTGAATATTTAGTCAGGCTGTTTAATACTTTCGTATAGTGTGGGTGTTTATTATTTAATTGTAAAAAATTTATACTGGATATATTCAAACAAATCTGGCTCTTGCTTTTATCTATAAATTATTTTGCAGATTCAGGTTTAGCGTTATTTTCTTAAACTATAATAAGGAAATAAAGGCATGTGCATCACACTTGTTTTTACTTTGCAGTTTGCCTATGGAAAACAATAGAGACAGTTTAATACTTATGTTTCAATAGTTTGTGGCTTTCATGTAATGTGTCACATCACTCCTTAACAGGTCGTTAAGCCTGCTGTTTTTCTTAAATCATCTTGTAACTTTCTTTTATTCGCATAGCGGATTACCTCTGTTTTAAGCATAAGAAAAGGAAATTATGATGATTAAAACGATATTTATTCTGTCGCAAACCTATCTTCATTACGCATCTGAGGAAGCGTTTGACAGGATTCGACAAAATACTAAAACTATTCTTTTTACCGGTTGGTGAAATTCCAGATAAACGTATAACGGCATATATGGATGAAATAATTCATGTAGGCGGAGACTGTTTATCTACCCTCCGGCCGGCACTGGAATTCGGTGCCATTGCTGAAAGAATTGAAGCTGAAATAGGGTTGCTGGGTTCTGCTGAGGGCATCAGTATTTACTGTCAGCAGGAAGATAATCTGATGGTGGCTGCCCGGTTACGGCAGGCGTATGGTATTGCCGGAGACCGGCCTGAACAGGTTGAACTGTTTCGCGATAAGCTGGCAATGAAAAACCGGGTTGGCCAGAGCATTATCGGCAGTATTCCCAGACACCGGCGGTTCGATATGCAGCGTTACCGGGATAATTGCCACGGATACTTTCAGATACTCAGCGAATACCTCGGGCCGCGTATGGTGATCAAACCTGTGTCCGGGCAGGCAGTGTGAATGTTGCGATCATTGAGTCTTACAGTGATTTTGAAGCATTCGGGGCATTGTTGGATGAAACCCACTATGGCTTTGAATATGAAGTAGATGAGTTCATATCCGGCACCATGTATCAGTGTGATTCTGTCATCGTGGATGGCGGGGTGAAGTTCTCATCGGTATTGGAGCTGGGCTGTACTAACTTTGAATTTGTCCAGGGCCAGCCCCTGAGTTTTATGCCGTCAATTCCTGCAGAGCTGAGTGACTTACTGAAAGACTTTAACCGCCAGGTACTAGCTGCCCTGGGCCTGGAGAACGGCATTACGCATCATGAATTCTTCTATGATCATGAAAGCGGCAAGATAACCTTCCTTGAAATAGCCATGCGGGTACCCGGCACCATAGTTGTGCCACTGCATGCAGATAACTGCGGCATCAATCTGATGGACTGCAGCCTTTACCTTGCAGCAAATAAGCGCTGGCTTAATACCCTGCAGACAACTGTTAAGAATGACCGCTTTGCGGCGCTGCTGCCTGTTGGCCACGGCGAGGTTACCCGTCTGCACCAGCCAGATCTGGAAAGTGATTTCGGCATCGACTGGTTTGTCAGCGAAGGTACTTCAGTGGACCTCACCGACACGGTACAGGATCAGGCCGGCGTGCTGCGGGTATATAACACGGACCCCGGGCGCTGCGCCGTGACTTTAAGCGCTTGCAACACTTCACCGCGACAACCTGTCGCTAATCTACGGACATCTCCGGCCCGGCCGGAATGATTCTCTGAATCTATCTCACAGATGAGGCTTTCTCATGGAAGACGTACGTTATTTTTCCTTTCAGGATCTTGAAGACATCCTTCGTGGCGCACACTTTTATGCCAGTGGTGGCGGTGGTGCGTATGAAAACGGTAAACAGCTGCTGGAACAAACAATCCATATTCTCCGCGAGCGTGGAGAGAACGGTCTGGCGTATTTGGAGCCAGGCAAGAATATTCCCGATGAACTTTGGTGTCCCTTTGTGGGGGCGCTGGGAGCACCGGCAAAGTATCTGAGTGAAGGCTTTGAGCATGCCCCGTTGCGGGCACTCAGACTTCACGAAGAAGCGCTGGGTCAGAAGCTGGATCAGCCCGGACTAAGGTTCTCGGCCGTCAGTGCCGTTGAGACTGGCACAATCGCCTACGGCATGAACATGTTACTGGCAGCCCAGCAGGATTCCCATGATCGATGCTGACGGCTGCGGCCGGGCCGTGCCGGTTATTCCGATGCTGGGGCTGGCGCAGCCGGTTGATATGGCGCCACAGCTTTCACCCATCGCTCTTGTATCTGAACAGGATGAGCTGGAAGGGGAGCGCAACTGGTGATTAACACCCGTAATACCCATAACCTCAGCGACATGCTGCACGGCATCATCACCTTCGATGACGGCTTCGATCAGCGCTCGGCATTCAGTTGTTATGCGGCGACCGGAGCGTCACTGAACAGTACAAAACCAGGCTTTATTGTGCCCGGCGCAATGACAAAGTGCTTGCAGCTTGGCCGGACATTACGCATCCATCAAAACAATGAACAGGCTATGGTTCAGGCAGTGGCTGAGCTGACCGGCGGTATTCACCTTGGCCGTTTGCGTCTGTTGGGCTCGATGAAGAAACCCGTGACGGCTTTGACTACCTGCAGGTTGAATTACTGGATGACCGCGGCAACCGCTACCGGGTGCAGGTGGAAAATGAAAGCTTGCTGGTATTGCGGGAGGATCTGTACGGCCAGTGGCAGCCAATTGCTATGGCGCCGGATCTGATCTGCTATCTGTGCAGTAACGGCGACACCATTACCAATGCTGAACTGGCAACCACTCAGGCAGAGTATGCAAGGCAGGGCAAGCCCCTGATGCTGAACCTGTTTGTACTGCCGGTGCCTGATGAGCTTAATACGGCGCATTTCCGTAAGTTGTGTATGGATGAGCTGGCTACCATCGGCTGGCCGCAGTCGAAGATTGTCTCGCCGTTTGCAGATTATCCTGAAACTGACAGCAGGGGAAGTGAAGGTCTGTTGGTGGATGTTCAGGCAATTCACTCAATCCGGATATCGCAGCAGAACAGGGAGTATTGCTGAAATTACTGATTTTAGTGCCGGTAAATACTCAGGCGTTTAATGATTCAATTCTTGGTCATGCCCGCGGGGCTGTCGGTGAGGACTCATGTGTCAGTGCGTAATCTGGATGCGGGCACCCGCTGTATTGAATCCAGAGCAGATCTGGCCATTAATGCCAGCCACGTCATCCGTGCCGTTCAGCAGGCTGAAGCGGACGGTTTCGATGGCGTGTTTGTGACTGATATGGATATGTGCGGCGTTGAAGCCTCGCGGCAGCTGGTCAGTATTCCGGTAATCGGAGGTTACCGGGCCAGTGCCTATACGGCGATGATGCTCAGCCAGCGGTTTGCCATCCTGACCATTGCTAATGCAGATGACATGCAGCGTGAACACGCCCGTATGTTTGGCATCGACAATAATCTGGCGACGGTGCTGCCGTTGCCACTGGGGTGTATATGACCTCACCGATGAAGCTGAGATCAGGCAGCTGCTGGTAGAGTACGGCCTTAAAGCGATCCGTGAATACGGTGCTGAAGCCATTACTTTTGGCTGTACCGGTTTCGTTGCCTATGCGGATTATCTGTCAGATGCTCTGCAGGAGATTCTTGGCAGCTATATTCCGGTCATGGACCCTAACCGCTGTGCCATTAACTATCTGGAATTACTGGTTAGAAACCGGCTCTCACAGAGTCAGAAAACCTATCCGCTGGTATTGCCGAATCTGGCATAAACAGAAACAGGGTTAAACCGCTGAAAAACAAAAGCCGCTGATGTCAGCGGCTTTTCGTAATGTCTGAAGTGGTATCAGCCAATCAGTGACGGTAACCAGAGTACGATTGACGGGAAGGCAATCAGTACGCCGATGGTAATGACGTCGGCTACAAAGAATGGCGTCGCGCCGCGAAATACATCCTGTACTGAAATGTCTTTACGGACCCCGGCCACCACAAAGCAGTTAAGCCCGATCGGCGGGGTGATCAGACAGAGCTCGGCCATTTTCACCACAATGATGCCGAACCAGATGGCACAGCCCACACCGGAAACCCCGAAGGCTGAATCAGCTGCGGCAACCCCTTCGCCACCATTCAGTGCGATTACCGCCGGGTAAACCACCGGCAACGTCAGCAGCAGCATGCCAATAGCATCCATAAACATACCCAGAACGGCGTATGCCAGCAGGATCAGCAGCAGCGTTAGCATCGGCGGCTGATCGAGCGCGGTGATCCAGTCTGAAAACGCAGAGGGCAGATCGGCAAAGCCCAGGAAGCGTACATATAGCAACACCCCCAGATAATGGTGAAGATCATTACCGTCAGTTTGGCGGATTCAATCAGGGCATCTTTAAGGTTGTGCCATTTCATACCCTGATAAAGGGCCATGATCAGCACTACGAATGCGCCCAGTGCGCCGGCTTCTGTGGGTGTGCCCACGCCACCGTAGATGCACACCATAATGATACCGACCACAAAGAAGATAGGCAGCGCGCCGGGCAAAGACGCAAAGCGTTCGCCCCAGCTGAAACCGCTCACCGGAGGCCCCAGATCTTTACGCCACTTAGCCAGCAAAATCACCAGACCTGCATAGATGATGGCTGATACTACACCCGGCAGAAAACCGGCCATCAGCAGGGTGCCAACATCCTGCTCCACGATAATCGCGTAGATAACCAGAATTGCAGAAGGGGGATAAGGGATGCCAGGGTACCACCTGCGGCAACAACACCGGCAGCAAAGCGTTTGTCGTAACCGATTTTAAGCATTTCCGGGATGGCGATACGGGCAAATACTGCAGATGTCGCCACGGAAGCGCCTGATACCGCTGCAAAACCAGCGGTAGAGAATACGGTCGCAACCCCTAAACCGCCCGGTAACCAGCCTACCCAGCACTTGGCCGCCCGAACAGGGCCTTGGTCAGTCCGGCGTAATAGGCCAGGTAACCAATCAGAATGAATGTTGGTATCAGCGACAATGACAAGGTGGTGGCTTTGGGTGAGGAATGGTGCCTGCCATTTTTACGGCAACACCGAAGCCTTTTTCAAAGCCCAGCTTAGCTGAGAAAATCCATAACAGGCCGAAAAACCGGCGCTGGCAGCAGCGAATGCCACCCGCACGCCAATGATGACCATAAACAGCATGAAGGCGGTTACGATCAGACCAATATCAATGGAACTGAGTTCGCCCATAGCAGTGAACAAATCGCTCATGAACGGCCTCCGTTATCTTCCTGTTCCATACCGGAAACACTCTGCTTCGTGGGATGCCTGAGTGGCGGCATCTTCGATCAGGGAACGGCTACCGGGGTATCGCCACCTTCTTTTAATGCCCGGATATAGCCCCACAGTTGCAGGATCAGGCGCAGTGCCAGCACAGTCAGCGCAAAAGGCACCACCAGTTTTGCCGGCCAGACTGGCAGACCAATATCGATTGAACTGTCACCGTTGGTGTAGGCCCGCAGGAAGTGCAGATAAGAGCCGTAAATAAGCACAACGGTGACAAACAGCATCAGCACGGTGGTAACCAGTTCGCTGAACCACAGGCTGCGGCCGTGCAGCTTACTTACCAGGATATCCATACGGATATGTCCGCCCAGTCGCTGACAGTAGGCGATGCCAAAAATGCAAAAATCGCCATAAACTGTTCCACCCAGTCAATGTAACCGCTGACCGGCAGGCTGAAGAACCAGCGTCCGAGGACATTGACCACCGCCAGCAGAACCAGCAGGAAAATTGTTATACCGCTAATCAGGGCCAGCCATGATTCCGCGACGAAGAAAGCCCGGTCCAGCCGGCTGAGAAGAGATGAATCACTGAGTACAGCAGAGGATCCAGCCATAAAAGCGTACCTTTACAGGAGTACTTGCAGAAAATAGCCCGTCCGGAGACGGGCCGGGTATCAGAGATAACTCTTTTACTGGGTAATCATGCCATTAACCAGATCATAGAGTTCCTGAGCAGGAATGCCTTTGGCAGACATGTCTTTAATCCAGGCTTCGCGGGTTGGGCCGGCAACCTTGGATTTAAACTCGGCAATTTCAGCATCAGAGAATGTGATGCGCTCAATGCCTTTCTCATCCAGTTTAGGGCCCCAGGCCTTCATGGTTTTGCCGTTATAGTTGTCGATGTAATAGGCCAGCGCCTCATCAACAGATCCCAGCAGAGCTTCACGGTTAGCGTCGCTCAGGCTGTCAGGGCGTCAGTATTGACTACTACAGGGCAGTTTACAGTGCCTGGGTTCAGGTTGGTGGTCCACCACTTGGCGGACTCAACCGTACCGAATGCCATGTGCGCGTGCGGTGCGAAAGCAACAGCGGAAATTACGCCGGAATCCAGCGAGGTCCGTACTTCAGTGGCTGACATCGAAGTTGGTACCGCATTCACGCCGGCCATCGCTTTACCGATGCCGCCGGTTGCCCGTACCCGCATGCCTTCAAAATCGCCAACTGTTTTCGGTGCATCTCCCACACCGGCAATGTTGTATTGCGGCATTGGGGAAGGCATCAGCAGCGTAGCACTCCAGCGGGCCAGGTCTTTAACCACCGCAGGGTGCTTATACAGAGCCTGAGCGATTTTAGTTTCCTGTTCCAGTGATGACACACCCAGGAACGGCAGTTCCATTACAGTGATTGTCGGGTTCTTGTCCCGGTGATAGCCAGCACAGAACTGGGCCATTTCAAAAGCGCCGATGGAGATGCCATCCAGGTTTTCCTTGTTCTTGGAAAGACCGCCGTAGGACAGATTGAGTTTGAAATCACCGTTGGTTTTGGTTTCTACCAGCTCCGCCAGTTTTTCAACGTGGGCGGTGAATGCGCGGGAGCTTACCCCAGAGTGAAACGTTCCATTCAGTGGCAGCTTGCACCTGAACTGCGGTCAGCATGCCAATAGCGGATGCCATGGCAAGGGTTTTAAAGTGTTTCATAGCGTTCTCGTAATTATTGTTTTTGTTTAGACGATACAGGCAAGTACTGCAATATGTCGCTTCCCTGTTCGACCAGATTGAGTTTTAAAACAAGTACATAGGTAACGCATCGGGTAAATAACGTCAAGTTTGACCAGTTGGAAAATGCAAATATACAAACGAAAGCAGCGTTAGCAGGCAGATAAAAGAGGGAATGAAGGCGGGCAAACAGAGGGTATAAAAAGGCCTCATAAGAGGCCTTTTACATGGGCAATCGGTATAACCAGCTGATTAGCTGATCTTGTTGATGGTGTCGAAACCACCTTTCTTGTTCATAACGATACGGCCGTCAGCAACTTCATAGCTCCATTCAGCAGTACGGCGCAGGCCACCTAACGGGTACATGTGTACGCCAGTGATACCGCAGTTAGGATCGGTTGCCTGGTAGTTAGCCAGATCAGCAACCTGCTTGTCAGGAGCGTTAACAACCAGCAGCTTGGTCAGGTTTTTCGCCTGCTTGGTCAGAACTTTCATAGACGGGCCAACACCACAGTGCTTAGCATGCATCAGCAGGGACTTCAGAGTAGCCAGTCCAGGAACACCAATGTGGATTGGCAGTTCGTTACCTTCAGACTGCAGGAACTTGTCCCACTGGATGATTGGGTCAACGTCGAATGCGAACTGAGTCACCATATACATATCGGTACCGGTTTCTTTGGCATAGGCATTCTTCCAGCGCATTGCATCCAGAATGGCTGAATCAGGCATGTCAGGGCTGCCTTCAGGGTGGCCGGCAACTGCAATCTTGTTGATGCCGTGCTTCTGGAACAGGCCAGTTTGCAGCAGCTGCATTGAGTCAGAGAAATCACCCAGTGGCTTGTCTACAGCACCGGCGATGGTCAGAACCCAGTCTACACCGGCTTCACCAACAACACGCTTGATGTTTTCTTCCAGAACTTTCTCATTGGTGATGCTGCGTGCAGCAAAGTGAGGTACAGGGATAAAGCCTTCTTTGCGCAGACGAACCGCAACATCAACCGTATCATTAAAGTCCGAACCCGGCAGGAAGGTGATGTAAACAACGGTACCTTCGCGCAAGTGCTCACGGAAATCAGGAATCTTGGCTGCGCCACCTGGGGTAGTTTCCGCTGTAAAGCCCTTGATAAAGTTCTGAATGATTTCAGGATTGGACATAATTGTTATTACCTTGACCAGTTATCGGCGACCTGTTGCGGGCTGTGCCTGCTGCGTTTTGGCGGATACCGATAGGTTGATGTAGTTGTTAGTCAGCGGGCATATTGCTCACTGTGTATCTGATAAGCCGCTAGTGTCCTCTTTCATGGCGCGGATTAATTATCTGAAGACGTCAGAAAAGCGCCAAAATACGGCATGGATATGTCGCTCAAGGCAAAAGTTTTGCTGAACTTTGATATAGCGCAATCAATCAGTTGCAGAAAAAAGCGCCTTATACAAAGGCGCTTTGAGGAGGGTTATCCGGATGCCGTAATCAGGCAGATTACGGCGGGGTGGTTCAGTCCTGCTGCAGTTCAGGAATTCCGGCGAACAGTTCCAGCGCCTCCGGGTTGGCCAGCGCTTCTTTGTTTTTAACCGGGCGGCCGTGGACCACATCCCGTACAGCCAGCTCGGTGATCTTGCCGGAACGGGTGCGGGGAATGTCGGTGACAGCAATGATCTTCGCTGGCACGTGGCGTGGCGTACATTCACTGCGAATACGGCGCTTAATGGCGGTAATCAGGTCATCATTCAGGGTGACACCCTCAGACAGGCGCACGAACAGCACCACCCGGGTATCCGCATCCCATTCCTGACCGATAACAATGGCTTCCTGAATTTCATCAAAAGTTCAACCTGACGGTAGATTTCAGCGGTCCCTATACGGACACCGCCAGGGTTGAGGGTGGCATCTGAACGGCCGTATACAACCACACCGTTGTGCTCAGTAATTTCGATAAAATCACCGTGGGTCCAGATGTTGGCATACTTATCAAAATAGGCGGACTGGTATTTCTCGCCACTGTCATCGCCCCAGAAGCCAACCGGCATATTCGGGAATGGCTTAGTGCAGACCAGCTCGCCACGGTCGCCCCGAACCGGGTAACCGTCATCATCAAATACCTCGATGGCCATACCCAGGCCGCGGGCCTGAATTTCACCCCGCCATACCGGCCCGGTAGGGTTACCCAGAATGAAACAGCCACAGATATCGGTACCGCCTGAAATAGATGACAGCTGTACATCCTGCTTGACGGACTCATAGATATAATCAAAGCCTTCGTCTACCAGAGGCGAACCGGTTGAACAGATGGCGCGCAGGTCTGACAGGTCGTGGGTTTCTGCCGGTTTGAGGCCGGCTTTACGGCAGGCATCTATGTATTTGGCTGACGTGCCGAACAGGGTAAAACGCTCTTCAGCGGCATAATCATAAAGCACGTTGCCGTTCGGATAGAAAGGTGAGCCGTCGTAGAGCATAACGGTTGCGCCGGTGCCCAGAGCGCCGATCAGCCAGTTCCACATCATCCAGCCGCAGGTGGTGAAATAAAACACCCGGTCTTCAGGGCGCTGATCACAGTTGAGCAAATGTTCTTTGCGCAGATTAAGCAGCATGCCAGCCGGCACTGTGGGTAATACATTTAGGCACCGGTGGTGCCACTGGAATACATAATAAACAGGGGATGGTTAAACGGCATGGAGGCGAATTCGATCTCACCCGCTGAATAAGACGCCGTAAACTGTGCCAGGGTTGCGGTGGGGCGTGTTTCATTAACAGAAGTAACATCCGGTTCTGCATCCAGCAGCGGCAGTACAACCACCTGTTCAACAACTGGCAGATCCTGCAGGATTTCAGCAACCGTATTCAGGCTGCTGTGGCCTTTACCGTTATAGAAGTAACCATCAGCACAGAAAAGAACCTTAGGCCGGGACTGGCCAAAGCGGTCCAGTACGCCGTTTACACCGAAATCCGGTGAGCAGCTGGTCCAGATCGCACCCAGTGATGCAGTGGCCAGCATGGCAATGATGGTTTCAGGCATATTCGGTACGAAACCCGCTACCCGGTCACCGGGCTGAACACCTGCATTTCGCAGGGCCTGGCTGAGTAATGACACCTGATCATACAGCTGATTCCAGCTTATGCGGCGGTTAACCTTATCTTCCGCGCGGAAGACAATTGCATCGGTGTCATCCCGGCGCTGCAGAAGGTTTTCAGCGAAGTTCAGTCTGGCATCCGGAAAGAACTGTGCGCCTGGCATTTTGTCGCCATTGATCAGAACCCGCTCACCGCGCTGCTGACTTTTAATCTCAGCGAAATCCCAGAACGCGCTCCAGAAGTCTTCCGGGCAGTCAACGGACCATTGCCACAGGCTGTCATAATCCGGCAGTTGCAGATCAAAACGGTTTTCACACTGCTGGCTGAATGCCCGGATGTTTGATTTTGCGACAGCTTCGGCGGTGGGGTTCCACAGTGGCTGGTTCATTAGGATGCTCCGAATACTTATTGTTAATTTTTAGCAGTGTCTGTCAGTCAGCTTTATAAATCCAATAAAAGATTTGAATAACTTATTTAGTGAATTTATAAATGTATTTTGGCTGGAAACAGGGCACATCAATACATGCGGAATATCACGCTTAAGCAGCTACGGGCATTTGTGGCGGTTGCACATACACGAAGTTTTACGGAAGCCTGTGCAAGGGTCCATTTGTCCCAGCCTGCCCTGAGTATAGCCATTAAGAATCTTGAGGAAGAGGTGGGCGGTGAGCTGCTGGCACGGACCACCCGTACCCTGGCGCTGACCCCGGAAGGGGAAGAGTTTTACCCAGTGGCAGAGCGGATGTTACTTGACTGGGATAATGCACTGGACGATTTGCAACAGCGCTTTGCCCTTAAGCGGGGGCGTATTGTGATCGGTGCGATGCCATCCTTTGCCAGCAGCCTGCTGCCGGCATTGCTGAAGCCATTTCGCAATGAGTTCCCTCATATAGCGGTGACGGTTCAGGATGTGGTGGCGGAAAGTGTTGTTGATCTTATCCGGGAGGGACGTATTGAAATCGGTTTCAGCTTTGACCCCGGTGAGGCGGAGGATCTTAACTTTACGCCGTTGTTCCGGGACAATTTTGTCGCGATTGTTGACCGTCATCATCCGCTGGCATCGGCAGAGACGATCGACTGGAAAGACCTGCTGGCAGATCACTTCATCAGTTTGCAGAAACCTTCCAGTATGCGTCAGTTACTGACCGACAGCCTCGCCGAGCACGGTATGCAGCTGATACCGGAACTCGAAAGCCACCAGTTAGTGACCGTTGGACGTATGGTGTCGGCAGGGCTTGGGGTGAGCGCTGTCCCTTCAGTATGTATTCAGCAGATGCAGGAAATGTCGGTGGTTTGTAAACCTTTGCAGGCACCGCAAATATCCCGACCGGTGGGCATTATTACCCGCAAACGGTATCCGTTATCCAGTGCTGCCAGGCAGTTTCTGGATATTGTCGGTCAGCAGGAAAGCTATTTCCCGGAAGGTCTTTGAGGCCTTTATAGACCATCAGCGAGAACTCATACGTATGTTTTACTCAAAATAAGTAATGCCACATGGCAATGTCGGTTTGCACTACTAGACTTACGTGGTGCAGGTGCATCAAAACGCTTACTTTTCAATAATTAAGCTATTTCACCGGATGGAATGGTGGGAAGTAAGGTTTTCATGGATCAGCCTAAGGATGGGGACTTTTTGTTCATGTGAGTGCACCGTTTATCACAGAACCCCTGAATTTTTGTAACACTAATTAGGATGAGTTATGAAAATCAGAACGAAGCTTGTGAGTGTCTTTGGTTTGTCTATGGTACTGATCGGCGCTGCTCTGGTGGCCGAGAAAGTTGCTGTACTTAAGAATGACTATCAGCTTGTTGTCAGTGAAAAACGTCATTTATCCAATCTTATTGCAGGTGAATTCCTGAACAGTTCTAAAAACCTGACCCGTCTTGCCCGTACTTACGTGGCAACGGGTGATCCCGCATACGAAAATGCTTACTGGGACATCGTAAAGTGGCGCAGCGGAGAAATTCCCCGTCCGGCCAACATCGATCCTGCTCTGTATCCCGGAATGATCAAGCCCCAGGTTGATATCATGAAAGAGCTGAACTTCACCGCCAGCGAGTTCGCGTTACTTGAAGAAGCCGGTCAGTTATCAAATAACCTGATCAAAACTGAAGAACAGGCGATGAGCAGTATTCGTCGCGGAGTGGTTGTCCCCGGGCCATTCAAACCCCTTGAAGGTGAAACCACAGGGGCATTTGCCATCCGGATTCTGTTTGATGCCAACTACCATAACGAAGTAACCAAAATCATGGGGCCGGTGGATCTTTTTATAACGAGATCGACCAGCGCACATCTGCTGAGCTGATTGCCGCTCAGGCCGGTGCTAACTTCTGGATGAATGTTGCATTTGTCTTCCAGCTGCTGGTGGCAGGGGCACTTGTTGGGGTTATTTTCATGACCCTGCGCTACGTGCTGACTCCGTTAAATCACGTTGTCACAGCCATGCGTGAGATTGCAGAGGGTGACGGGGATCTTGGTCGTCGCCTTGAAGAAAAGGGTAATGACGAAATTACCGATCTTTCACGCAGTTTTAATATGTTTGCCGCCAACGTCATGGCGGTTGTTCAGAAAGTCGGCACATCTGTTGAGAATATTTCCGCTTCCTCAAACCAGCTGGCTTCTACGGCTGAAAAGGCAGATTTCGCCATTAATCAACAGAAAATGTCTATTGATCAGGTGTCTTCTGCCAGCCATCAGATGGTCAGTGCAGTACAGGAAGTGGCCCGTCATGCTACTTCTGCAGCGGCAGCTACCAGTCAGTCTGATACTGAGGCAACTCAGGGAATGCAGGTGCTGGACAGTGCTATTGAAGAGATCAACGTGCTGACTGAGGAAATTCATCAGGCATCCGGTGCTATCGGTCAGCTGGAGTCTGACAGTAATACCATCAGCTCAATTCTGGATGTAATCCGTGACATTGCCGATCAGACGAACTTATTGGCACTGAATGCTGCAATTGAGGCTGCCCGCGCCGGTGAGCAGGGCCGTGGATTTGCGGTTGTGGCGGATGAAGTGCGTAACCTTGCCCAGCACTCAGGATTCAACCCAGGAAATTCAGGGAATGATAGAGCGTTTGCAAAACAGTGCTATGAAGGCTGTGAATGTGATGCAGCGCAGTCAGGACCAGGCGCAGAGCTGTGTGACTCAGGCTGCTGAGGCGGGTGAATCTTTACAGAGTATTACCCAGGCGATTTCAGCCATTAACGATATGAACAACCAGATCGCCACTGCCAGTGAGCAACAGGGGATGGTCATGGAGGAAATCAGCACCAGCATTAATGCCATTCTTACCCAGGTGGATGAAACCTCCGCAGGTTCACGTAATACGGCCGTCAGCAGCGACAGTATGCGGGCTTTATCAATGGAGCTTAAAACACTGGTAGGTCAGTTCAAAGTCGCTTAAAAGAGTCGCTTAATAAGAGCAGCGTAACAAGAGCCACCTAACAAAAACCACCTGACAGATCACAGGTGAGGAGCAAAGGCCTTCAGTTGAAGGCCTTTTTTATGGCAGGGCGGGTAAGCGTTTCTATCAGAGGGATCAGCTTACTGGCGGCCTGCGGGTCTTCCTGGACCATGGCGGTGGTAATCGCACCTTCCTTAAGCAGGCACAGGGTGTCGGCTAACTGTTCAGCTGCAGCCCTGTTCGGGCTGACCATGAGCGTATGTTGCATAACCAGTGCGTGAACGTGTGCTTTGTGCGCTTTACAGGCCTGATGTACCGGGGTTTGCGGATCAGTGTATTCGCCACTGGCATTGATGAAAAGCCCCCGGAAATACCCAGCGCTTCAGCATGGTCGTTAAACCAGTCATCCAGCCCGTGAAACATGGCAATCAGCGCCGGCTGGCCAGGTTTAGCAGCGGACATAATACCGCCCAGCCAGCCCATAAAAATTTCATCACGGTAATGGAGGGCAGCCAGAATCAGCGCTTCTTTACCTGAAAAGTAGTTGTACAGGGTTTTCTTGGCGACACCTGATTGCTGGATAATTTCATTGATGCCCACCGCATGGATTCCCTGGCGGTAAAATAACTTCAGAGCGGTGCGGATAATAAGCTGTTGTTTTTCGGTCATGGGAGGTCAGGCAGAGCTGTTTGCGACACATATTAACCTGTATGTTGACAGAGGTAGACAGACTTGTCTACTATGCAGAAAAAACGGTAGACAACTCTGTCTACCTGCGTTGTTAACAGGTGAGGAATCTCCATGCTGGATTCAAAGTTTTTCCGCTGGTTGCCGGTGTAGCGGCTGCAATTACTATTTCCATACTGGCTTATCTTGAAGCGTTTACCGGTCAGGGATTGTGGCTGATGGCACCATTCGGTGCGTCCACCGTACTGGTTTTCGGTATTCCTAAAAGCCCGCTGGCCCAGCCTAAAAATGTATTTTTGGCCATGTGTTGTCAGCGTTGGTTGGTGTGGTATTTGTTACTTTCGTGGGTGTGGAGCCGTGGTCGCTGGGTCTGGCAACCGGCGTGGCCATTGCCCTGATGCTGGTGACTAAGACAACCCATCCACCTGCCGGTGCTAACCCGGTACTGATTATGCTGACCGGCCAGAGCTGGAGCTTCCTGCTGACACCGGTAGCTGCGGGTGCGGTGGTGATTATTGCAATGGGCTTCCTGGTAAATAAGCTCGTTCACAAGCAGTAACAGCCAGCGGCTGTTAAAAGTGCTAATAAAGGGATCCTATGATCCCTTTTTTGTGGCTGAAGAGTTTAAGATAGCTCTTTTGCAGGGATAGGCTCTGCAGGAATAAGCTCTGCAGGATTTGCTCCCCTGAAAATAATCAGGCCAGTGCTGTTTTACCACCTGACCACGGGTGTTTAGTGCATGGCAGTTATCCAGCATAAAAGGTTTTACATCCGGCATATGTTCGATGCGGGCCAGCTGTTCCTTATGGGTGGCCTGGAATGCGGTTGTTGCAATCGGGCCGAGCAGTTCAAGTAAATGGGTGCAGCCGCTGATGCCGGAAAACAGTTCCCGGGTCTGGCGGGTGAAACCTGAAGCAATGCGCAAGCCGATGAGCTTTTATACTGAACAGTAATGTCCGGACACAGGCGATAAGGTGTCAGATCCATGCTGCTGGCAACGTCATGGATATTCATATCAAGATCAATGGTGATGCGCAGGCTCAGATCATGAATCGGTTCGCCGGCAGGTACCCAGCCATCATTACGTTCTTTCAGGGAATGGCGATGGTTTTAATATCGGTGAGGTGGCCCTCAATATCCCATAAACCGTCGTCACGTTTGTAACCGCGGCAGGTAACCGTACGTGTATGCTGCAGGGCGCGGGGCGCCGGAGGTGGTAATGGCATAGGCTGTATATCTTATTTGTTATGTATGTGTGCTCTTGCTGCAATGCAACAAGTTAAACCTAAGACTGGCGTTTGTAAATACAGTGTCATGGGGGATGTAACCAAAACGTCCTTAATTCGTTTCAGTTACATTGACGGCAAGAATGGCTGTGGAATGATCAGCCAGCGTTAGTTAGACATGGATAACATTGCGTCTTTACTCCAGTCGAGTGCAGCGCGGTAAGATTCTTCATAGGCATCAATATCGATGTCATTGGGCAGGAGATCCCAGTCACCAGCTTCATAATGGGTGACATGTTTCAGAATATCTCCCATTGCGCCGGCATGATCTTTAATGGCTGACTCAATGTCTTCACCAAGCGGGACCTGTTCCAACATGGTTTGCTGATCAATATCCAGCATGACATGCAACTGAGACAGCACACCGGTCATAAAATAACTGCTGTTGTTGTGGCAACCCTGGGATGCCGCGATGGCTTCGCACATCTTGCCCCGTAACAGTAGTGAACGGCAGATTTCTTCCGGTTTGCTGGTACGGTTTGCCAGCGCAATCATGGTTGCCCAGCTGCGGATCTGATCCATGCCCAGTAGCACAATGGCTTCTGATAGCGACTCAACCCGACGAATCAGTGAATAGGCCGCTGAGTTAACAATGCGCAGCAGTTTATAGGTCAGTACCGGATCCTGGATAATCAGCTCTTCAAGGCGTTCAGGTGTGGTACGGCTGTTCTGCAGCTCGCTGACCAGCATCAGCAGGTTGGCGTGGTTAGCTTCAGTTTACGGCCCTTTATCAGCTTGGGTTTGCTGAGGAAGTGTCCCTGAAACAGCTTAAAGCCCAGTGCGTGGCAATGTTCCAGAACCTCTACAGTCTCAATTTTTTCAGCCAGCAGGGTGACGTTAAATGGCCGTAGCAGTTTAACTTGTTTGGCGATTTCTTCCTGTGACATACCCAGCACGTCAACTTTTACGATGTGGGCCAGCTTTAGCAGGGGATCAAATTCCGGGCTGTAAACAAAGTCATCCAGCGCGATGCGATAGCCTTTCTCGGCCAGACGGGTAACGGCGGCAATGACTTCATCGTCTGCAGCGATGTCTTCAAGTACTTCAATAACAATCTGTTTACGGGGCAGTTCCGGAAAATCATCGGATACCAGAAGATCCCGGGTCATGTTTATGAAAGCAGGAACACTTTTCTTGCTGCCGTTGTCCGCAATGCTGGTGTAAACATTAAGAATCACATCACAGGTGGCGCTGGAGTCGTTAAATAATGCGTGTTCTGTGTCTGCTTCATTACGATAAAGCAGTTCATACGCAACAACCCGTTGCTGACAGTCAAAAATAGGCTGTCTGGCCATTAATACCTGCGAATGTGTCGCGGTGGTGGTCATATATGAATGTTCCTTAAACTATCCCCGATATACGTAAGTCCTAGGGTATATCCAGTTGTCCGGCAAGTCAGTAATGGCAGTACTCATGATGTGGACTTAATAATTGGTCAGTTTTTCGTGTTACTGGCGTAATTTCCGTTACTTAGGGCTAAGCTGTCTGTATAATTGCAGACCGCATTTTTACGATTATCGATTATGAGTATTAACTGGTTTCCGGGTCACATGCATAAGGCGAGAAAAGAAATCGCCGAAGTGATGAAGGATATTGATGTTGTTATAGAAGTACTGGATGCCCGCTTGCCGGTTTCCAGCGAAAACCCGATGGTGTCGTCTCTCCGCAAGGGGACGCCGGTGATCAAGCTTTTAAACAAGTGTGATCTGGCAGACCCGGAGCGCAGCCAGCAGTGGTTTGAGTACTTCAACAGCCTGCCGGATACCACCGCAATGCTGATCGATTATCAGCAGAAGAAGCTGATCAGCCGGATTCCGGAACTGTGTAAACAGCAGGTGCCTTCCCGGGCAAATGCCGGCCGGCCGGTACGGGCGATGATTATGGGGATTCCTAACGTAGGTAAATCCACCATGATAAACGCACTGTTAGGTAAGCGGATTGCCAAAGTCGGTAACGAGCCTGCGGTCACCAAAGGACAGAAGCGTTTTACCCTTAAAAACGGTATGGCACTGTCTGACACGCCGGGCATTCTCTGGCCAAAGATTGAGGACCGGGATTCCGGTTACCGTCTGGCAGCCAGTGGTGCGATAAAAGATACCGCCATCGAGTATGAAGATATCGCACTGTACGCGGCGGGTTTTCTGCGTGAAGACTATCCGGAACTGCTGTGTCAGCGTTACAAGCTCAAGGCGTTGCCGGATACTGCAGAAGAGGTGCTTGAAAGCATTGGCCGTAAGCGGGCAGGGCTGAGGCCTGGCGGTGTAGTTGACCTGCATAAAGCTTCAGAAATTCTGCTGAATGAATTACGTTCCGGGCTTATCGGTAACATCAGCTACGAAACAGTTGAAGAGTGGCAGGCTAAATGGGAAGCCCAGCGGCTTGAGGCGGAACGGCTTGAACAGGAGCGTCTTGAAGAAGAACGCCTGTCAGCCGAACAGCAAACAGATAAATCGTCCCGTCGCTGAGTGCGACGGGCAGTAAAGGTAATACTATGTCACGAGTTAAAAAGAAACGTACCGGTGGTCAGCCGGTAATCTGGCTGGATGTTCCGCGCCGCAGTGAAAAACTGGCGGACCCGGACAGCTATGAAAGCCGCAAGCGCAAAAACCTGGACAAGAAGAAAAAGGTTAAGTCGGTTTATGATAAACACCAGGATGATCAGAATCAGGAGAACGCGGTTCTGAACAGCGTAAAACCCGTCTTGCTGATAAAATCCGCAAGCTGAAGAAAGACGACTGACAGCAAACTTCTGAGCCGTCCGCTGTTCTGGCGGACGCTGATTTTTCCGGCGGTATTCTGCGCCGAATCCTGATTCCTCAACTTGTGTTACCCGGCAGAGAATTTGCGCGATTGCGCAGGCTCTTCTACGGTTATTGCATGCAATAACCCCAAGGAGATTATTATGTCTCATGCCGAAGTACGCCGTGCCGGCGATGCCCCCATGAAACTGGATCTGGTTGAAGGTGAGACCTATTGCTGGTGTGCCTGCGGGCGTTCATCTACCCAGCCACTGTGTGACGGTTCTCATCAGGGTACCGGTCTGGATCCGGTTGTCTTTGTTGCCCGTAAATCAGAAACCGTTTGGTTATGTACCTGCAAACAGTCAGAACATGCGCCTATGTGTGACGGCAGTCATAAAAAGCAGTCAAAGAAATCAGCGTGAATTATCTGCAGGAAAGCAGATTGAGTTAACAGGGCGGGAAAGCGGTCAGGTGTTAAACCGGCGAAGGGGCCAACGCCGGTTATATCAGATGATCAGGCTCAGTCGATCAGACCGTACTCATCTTTCAGAATGGCGATAATCTCAGCTTTTGGATTATCGGAGATGTTGAGTTTTTCACCGGTAATTTTTTCGGCAATACCCACATAGGTTTCAGATACCGCGTTCAGTACATCTGCCGGCAGGGCGTTATCACGGGCCAGTGCCTGTCGCTCATCCATACGCTCTTTATTGAGCAGGATATCCGGATCAGGGAAGTGGTTCAGCAGTAACTGGCGGAAACCTTCTTTTGAGTTCTCCAGTACTTTACCGTCACGGTATGCCGGACCGTCCCAGATACGGGAAGAATCAGGTGTACCCACTTCATCCATATAGATCAGCTTTTCGCGGCCAGCGGCGTCGGTGACATAGCCGAATTCAAACTTGGTATCCACAAATACCTGATCCAGTTCTTCCAGAGCACCACTGATCAGATTAAAGCCTTCTTTCAGCAGCTTCTCGTAGGCGTCGATATCTTCAGGTTTAGTGAAGTTGAATGCTGCAAAGTTATTGCGGATGTCATCACGGGTGATGTTGACGTCATCGGCTTCAGGTACACCCGGAATGCCTTTCAGAATGCCTTTTGTGGAAGGGGTGATAAGCAGCTCTTCCAGTTTCTGATCTTTCTGCAGGCCGTCGCTCAGCTCGATGCCACAGAATTCACGCTCACCTTTGTCGTAAGCACGCCACATAGAGCCGGTAATGTACTGTCGGCAGATGGCTTCAATCATCACCGGCCGGGCTTTCTGTACGATCCAAACCAGTGGGTGGGGATGTCCAGAATGTGGCTGTCTGCCAGGCCATTTTCGCGGAACAGGCGGAACCAGTGATTGGAAATCGCGTTTAACGCTGCGCCTTTACCCGGTACACCACGCATACCGCCTTCACCGTGCCAGATACAGTCAAAAGCAGAAATACGGTCACTGATCACCATGATGGCCAGCGGTGCATCACTGGCGACGTCGTAACCCCGTTCAGCGATCAGTCGGCGGCTGTCGGCGTCTGTCAGCCAGTAAACGGAACGTACTTTACCGCTGTGAACCGGGCTGCCTGTGCGGATAGGCAGATCATCATTTACCGCTAAAACCTTATCGGCAAGACTCATGTGTCGGTGTCCTGTATTGCTAATTCAGAATATGTGTCTGTATTTTGTGCGGCCGGTATGGCACCGGATCTTTATCGCTAAAATACAAAAAACGCGGATCTTAACAGATGTCAGCAGAGCTGGCATTTATTTTCCGGTGCGGTTTTAATGAGACGGTCTGGGTAATAAATATTTCGCATATTATTCAATCAATTAGATGAGTAATGTGATGAGGTTTGAACAACAACACGTTAAGCTGTCATGCTGAAAATATCTGACTGAAAGGTCAAAAAACATGCCAGTAAGACAGGGCGGTTTATTCCTCAATAACAGACATGTAACATGTGTTTCATTCTTGATAAGCAGATTTGATAAACCGTTTAATAAACAGATTCATCCCCTGAACAGCTACGGACAGTTACGGATAAACAATCATGAAGAAAATACTTTTACTGGCAGCATTTTTAGGCACTCTGGCAACAGGTTTTGCGGCCGGTATCTATGCATTACCTATCATGATCGCGCCGCCGTCACCGGATAATGCGGTGCTATCAAAAGTCATCGCTGAAGCGGAATACACCGCAACCTTTGAGCCTGACATTCCGGGCAGTGACTTCCTGCACTGGGGCGAAGGGCGCGTAGGCATCAGCAACAATCAGGTAGCCTTCATCGGTGAGCTGGCTCCGGGTCCTGACTACCGTGTGTATCTGGTGCCTCAGTATGTGAATTCTGATAAGGAATTTCTGGCGGTAAAATCCAGTGCTTTGCAGCTGGGTGAGGTGAATACCTTCAAGAACTTCCTGGTTGAGTTTGATCAGCAGGTGGATTTCACCCAATACAATACTGTACTCGTGTGGTGCGAAACCTTTCAGAAATATATCTCTGCCAGCCAGTTCCGTTAAATCCTTTTTCAAAAAACAGGTGAAAGCCGGTGCAGTAAATACCGGCTTCATTAATCTTTTGTTCGTCAGAGTGATATAATCTCCTGAATTCTTTCCTGCACCCTTGCTGGCGCCTACCGTCAGTCACGGGGCTGATCTCTTACAAGAAACGGATATCTGCACCAGCCTGCACTTTCAGGTTGCGTACGCAGCATTCTGCTCGCTGATTAAAAGGTATTTCCATGCAACAGGCTGATACTCAACAGCCACCCTGGTTAGCACTGTTCAGTATATGTCTGGCGGCTTTTCTGGTGCCGATGGCAATGGCTGCTGTAAACCTTGCATTGCCCAGCATTGCTGATGATCTGCATATCGATGCGGTGTATCTGAGCTGGGTGCCCAGTGCGCCGCTTTGGGGATCCGTTGTACTCATGTTGCCGGTTGCACGGCTGGCTGACCTGTACGGTCGCCGCCGCATTCATCTGTACGGTCTGGCGCTGTATGCCGGATCATCAGTGGTTGTTGCCTGGGTCGATCAGATTGAATGGCTGCTTTTTACCGGGTCTTACAGGGGCTGTCGAGCTCGTTCATATTTGCCACCTCAATGGCCATGGTTGCCAGTCTGGCGGGCAGTGCCCGGCGGGGATGTTTCTTGGCATCGTTTCTACATCTGTTTATCTGGGGCTGACGCTGGGGCCGGTCGCCGGCGGTTGGCTGACAGAATTACTGGGCTGGCGCAGTGTCTTCTGGTTACCGGTTCCCGGGATTATCCTGGCGCTGGCTTTGGTTTTGCGATTCGTACCAACAACGCCACGTACTGAACAGGACAGCTCGCTGTCTTTCAGTCAGCGTCTGGATTTGTCAGGCAGCCTGATTTTCATGCTGTGTACCAGCTGTCTGTTCTTTGGTATTACCGGCTTACCCGATCCCCGTTTTATGGGCGTGCTGTTCGCCGGTATCGTGCTTTGCTGGTGTTTTGTCCGCCATCAGCGCCAGGCTAAAGCACCGCTGGTGCGCATTGATGCCATGCGGCAGAACCGCATTTTTACCCGTTCCATTCTGGCCAGTATCTGTATGTATGGTGCCAGTTTTCCGGTGTTGTTTATTCTCAGCCTGTATCTGCAGTACATTCAGGGCCTGTCGCCGGGTGAAGCTGGCAGCATTATTCTGATTCAGGCGTTGTTGATGGCCTGTATCGCGCCAGTGGCGGGGCGGTTATCGGACCGTTATGAAGCACGGGTGATCGCCACCGTTGGCTGTGGGATGTTTGTACTTGGCTTTGTGGTGCTGTTCTTCGCGGGTATGAGCTCGCCGCTGTGGCAGATCAAGCTTGGCCTGTGTTTGCTGGGTATTGGCTTTGGGTTGTTTTCATCGCCAAATAACAATGCCGCCATGGGATCGGTTGATCCGGCCCGCCTGGGGATTGCCGCAGCGCTGCTGAACCTGGCCCGTACCGCAGGGAATATGTTCAGTACCACCATTATGGTTGTGATCTTTAACCATTACTTCGGTGAAAAAGTCCTGCAGCCGGAAGACTATCCGCAGTTGCTTGTGGTGGTGAAGATAGCTGTATTACTGGGCGGGGCGTATGCACTGGCCGGCGGGTATTTCTCTCTGACCCGCGGCCGGATGCGTTAAAACGTTCTTTTGTCAGCAGGCGGGTCAGTCGATCCGCCGGTCCAGATCCATATGGGCCATGATCTTGGTGGCAATCTCTTCAATGGAGAAACTGGTGGTGTTAATGCTTGGCAGTTTTTCCCGGCGCAGCATTTTCTCAACACTGCGTACTTCAAACTCACACTGATCAAGAGAAGCGTAGCGGCTGTTTGCCCGGCGTTCATGGCGGATAGCCGCTAACTGGAACGGGTCGATTGTCAGGCCATAAAGCTTGTCCCGGTATGGCCGGAGAATTGCTGGCAGATCTTCTTCATCCAGGTCTTCTTCGGTAAGGGGTAGTTTGCCGCCCGGATGCCGAACTGCAGTGCCATATACAGGCATGACGGGGTTTTACCGCAACGGGAAACGCCGATCAGAATGATATCTGCCTGATCATACTGGCGGGTCCGGGCACCGTCATCATTGTCCAGCGCAAAGTTCACCGATTCGATCCGGTCCTTATAGCGGTCCATCTCGTGAATACCGTGGGAGGTACCGACGCTGTATGAAGAATGGCAGCCAAGTTCCAGCTCAAGGGGCTTGAGGAAGGCTGAAAACACATCAATTTTGTAAGAAATGCTGCTACTGATTTCTTTGCGGATGGTTTCATCTACAACCGTGTCGAAAACAATGGCTTGCTGGCCATCAGATTCGCTGGCCTGATTAATGCGTTTCACCGCATCGTGGGCTTTATCAATGCTGTCGATATACGGCAGGGTGATCTTGTCGAAGTTAATGCCTTCAAACTGAGCCAGTAGGCTGTTGCCCAATGCTTCGGCGGTGATGCCGGTACCGTCGGAAATAAAAATGCTGTACGTTTCATGGGCTTATATCTTTGAGTAAAACGGCATTATTGCCACTTTGAAGATAATTGCAAAGCAATACCTGTGTATCGGCTGACGCTGATATATCCGCCAAAAGTCGAATATTTCTATAACACGGATTTATTGGTTACTCATTCCTGATAAAAGGGTATGAAGGAATGCTTTTAGTGTCAGAGGGTTTATAGGGACAGATGATCACCCGCTACAGGATGGTTGTATCCCGCTGTAGCCCGCGGTTTATTAATACTTTTCGTACTTGCAGACGTGGCGCGCCACGGGGCCGGAGCGGGTTTTGGGTGCAGTCCATGACAGAATTTCGCAATCGTCATACTGATCAGTTTCTGCACAGAGTCTGCTGTAGGGCAATACTTCCGCTAAAACAGGGGCGGATACCTCTCATAATCTGATGATAATTACAGTATTATGGCCGGGCTAACGGGTGTTTTGTCCTTAAGCGGTTTACCCGACCGTCAGGATTGACTGCACACCGTGTTCATACCCCGGAACAAATGACAATAAGGAGAAAGACTTTGCACAACTATGTGATTTCGTTAGCCCAGGTGGGCATGAAGGATGTCGATAAAGTTGGTGGGAAGAATGCCTCCCTGGGGAGATGATAAGTCAGCTGAGCGATGCCGGTATCAGGGTACCCGGCGGATTTGCCACAACAGCTGAAGCTTTTAATGAATTTCTTAATTATCACCAGTTGGGTGATAAGATCTCTGCGGCACTGGCCGCCCTTGACGTCGACGACGTTCGCGAACTGGCCAGAGTTGGTGCAGAGATTCGCGGCTGGATTGAAGCCGAACCTCTGCAGCCTGAGCTGGAAAGCGCTATCAAAGCTGCTTACGAAGAATTGTGTGACGGTCAGGACATCAGTGTTGCCGTTCGTTCATCCGCTACCGCAGAAGACTTGCCGGATGCCTCCTTTGCAGGTCAGCAGGAAACCTTTCTGAATGTCCGTGGCTATGAAGCCGTGGTGCAGTCAATCAAATCTGTATTTGCATCACTGTATAACGACCGGGCAATTGCCTACCGGGTACATCAGGGATTTGAGCATGATCTAGTATCCCTGTCTGCAGGTGTTCAGCGCATGGTACGCAGTGACATCGCCACCAGTGGTGTCATGTTCTCTCTGGATACCGAATCCGGTTTCCAGCACGTGGTCTTTATTACCTCCGCCTACGGCTTAGGTGAAACCGTGGTTCAGGGTGCAGTTAACCCGGATGAGTTCTACGTTTATAAGCCAACCCTGCGACAGGATGTACCGGCTGTACTGCGCCGCAATCTGGGCACCAAAGCCATTAAGATGGTATATAACGAAGCCGCAGGGAAGGTGAGAGCAGTGTTAAAACCGTTCCGGTTGATCAGGCCGAACGTATGCGCTTCTCCCTTAACGATGACGACATTCAGGAACTGGCTAAACTGGCTGTTACTATTGAGCAGCATTACGGCTGCCCGATGGACATTGAATGGGCAAAAGACGGTGAAGACGGCTTACTGTACGTTGTGCAGGCCCGCCCTGAAACGGTTAAGAGCCGTTCACAGGATGCGGTTATTGAGCGTTATCTGCTGAAAGAAACCGGTGAAGTGCTGGTCGAAGGCCGTTCAATCGGTCACCGTATTGGTAACGGCCCGGTGCGTCTGGTTGAAGACATTTCAGAGATGGATCTGGTTCAACCCGGTGATGTGCTGGTTACCGACATGACAGATCCGGACTGGGAGCCGGTCATGAAACGGGCCTCCGCTATCATCACTAACCGGGGTGGCCGGACCTGTCATGCGGCAATCATTGCCCGTGAGCTGGGGATTCCCGCCATTGTTGGTTGTGGCAATGCTACTGAAGTTCTTAAAGAAGGTCAGTTGGTGACCGTCTCCTGTGCGGAAGGTGATACCGGTAAAGCTTACTCGGGCAAACTGGACTTCGAACACCAGACAAACCGTGTTGATTCCATGCCATCCCTGCCATTCGACATCATGATGAACGTGGGTAACCCTGACCGCGCATTTGATTTCCAGGCGCTGCCGAATGCCGGTGTAGGCCTGGCACGGCTGGAGTTCATTATTAACCGGATGATCGGCATTCACCCCAAAGCACTGCTCAATTACGATCAGTTAAGCGAGGGGCTGCAGCAGGTTATCGACCGCCGTACGGCCGGTTACAAAGACCCGATCGATTTCTACGTATCCAAGCTGGTTGAAGGGATTTCAAGCCTGGCGGCTGCCTTCTATCCGAAGAAAGTCATTATCCGGATGTCTGACTTCAAATCGAATGAATACAGCCATCTGATCGGCGGCGACGCGTATGAAGCCCGGGAAGAAAACCCGATGCTTGGCTTCCGGGGTGCCAGCCGCTATATCGCTGAAAGTTTCCGTGACTGTTTTGAGCTTGAATGCCGTGCGATGAAGTACGTGCGTGAAAAATGAAGCTCAGCAACATTGAAATTATGATTCCTTTCGTCCGGACGCTGGGTGAAGCCAAACAGGTTATCGATCTGCTGGCTGAAAACGGCTTACGCCGCGGTGAGAACGGCCTGCGCATCATCATGATGTGTGAGTTACCTGCTAACGCGCTGCTGGCTGAGGAATTCCTGGAGTACTTCGACGGCTTCTCCATCGGCTCCAATGACCTGACTCAGCTGACACTGGGACTGGACCGGGACTCCGGCGTCATCGCCCATCTGTTCGATGAACGTAACGAAGCGGTTCGGCAGTTGCTGGCCATGGCTATCCGGGCCTGTAAGAAGCACAACAAGTATGTAGGCATCTGCGGTCAGGGACCATCCGACCACCCGGATCTGGCCCGCTGGCTGATGGAAGAGGGCATCGACTCTGTATCCCTTAACCCGGATACCGTACTAGATACCTGGTTCTTCCTTGCCAATGGCGGTACTTCTGAAGAGTAAACAGCCTGAATATACTGATAACAACGCCCGTTCCTGTAACGGGCGTTTTTGTTTGTGTTTTCAGTACACGAGCATTGTTATTTTTCTGAGGGCGTACGATATTATGCGCCAATGGAAACATAAGGATGATCAGGTTAAAGGATTGATGATGCAGTTCGACTGGAAAGGTACTTTTTATTCGCGTTTTGAGTTTGCAGGGTTAATTTACAGTGCCATTGCGTTTGCTATGGGTTGGTATTTAGGTTTTGAAAACACTGCGGTAAAGATCGGCTTAGTCGTGATTGTATTTTTGCCTGTAGGTGCGACTCATTTATGGCGTGATTACATTAATGGGTTGGATGGTTCATATGTGCTTATACAGGACGGTGTTTTTCATTACGCAAAGCCAAAATTAAATTATGAGGTCGAGTTCCCTGTTGCTGATATAGAAAAGATACGGGTTATTGATTTGTGGGTGTACAACGCGCTGATTCTGAATATCAAAGACCGGCAGTATTTGTCCTTTTACTTCCATGACGTTCAGGCTATCAGGCAGCACCTTCAGACGCTCCGTCCGGAGCTATCGTTCAGATGAAGTGTCAAAAGTGCGGTAATCCAACGCGAATTAACTGGGGCAGCGGAGAACTGGTGTTGTGTAAAACACATCAGGACTGTGCGGCCGAGTTTGATCATCAGGTTCTTGAGCTGCGGCAGAAGCGAGTTGCTGAGTATGATAGGCAAACCTATAAGGCAAGTAATACAACGAAATCTGCCCTGACGTCAGGGTTTATACATCAGGGGATGGTAACAGCCTTTTCTCAGGCAGTCGGATTTTTAATCGCCATACCGCTTCTATTGCTATGAGTATTTTCTGGTATAACCTGGATCCTCTATGCAGGATTGTTTTTAGCTTTAAATGGATTGTCGTCAGATGCCCGTGCGCTGATTGTTTGCAGCCGGATGTTTAAATCCTCACTCTATACACTCATTGCAGGTCTTTTCATTTGTTTGTCTTTAGGCTTTTTAGCCCGGAAGGCGCAGCATATACTTTATCGGCTGTCATATTTCTAGTGTGGTATTCAGTAGCTGTTGCAAATATAGAAGAGCTGTATGAAGTATTACACGGCGATGGCAGTTGAACCGTTTTAAGTTTCCTAAATGGACTTTATTAGTATGAAAAATAGGATCATCGCCGGGCTTAGCTATGTTGCTTACGCTGTTTCTGTACACTTCTTTATAGTCAAAGCATTTGAGTACTACGAATTGGATGAAGCTTTCAGTTATGGGGCGCATTCTGATGAAGTACTTATTCCCTTGCTTATCCCTGTAGCAGCTGTCGGCATACTGGCTGGCTTGTTATGGTTGCTCCGACGTCGGAAAGATTACTGGGGCAAGTTCTTCGTAACTCTGACTGCAGTAAATATTGCTGGTGCAGCTTTCTATTCATTTACGATCTATTTGATGGACTGGTCGATGACAAACGGCGTCTGACTGAAGACTACATCTCGCTTGGTTGGTGAAAGTAGGGCTTAGTCACGTGTGTAGTTGAATCTTGTCGATCAGGAGGTTTTGTAGAAGTCTTCTATATATTCACAAGCCCTGCCATCGCAGTACATCAACCTGTTGAACGATGTACTGCGGTTTAGTTTTTATACCTGATTATGAGAGAAGGATTGAATCCATTAACTCATTGTCATCAAGTAATTGAAAAGCTTGGACAGGGTTATTGTAGTCAGCAACAAAAGGATTCCGAATACCTAACTTCTGATGGACCCACTCATTATATTTCAGCTCCCATATATTCGGTGGATCTACCTTGGCCCACCGACGATAGATATTGAGGTGCTCGCCGTAGAGCTCGTTGATATCGTAAATTAAGCACATATAGAGAATGGATCGGGCAATATCACCTTGGGAGCGGATTGGTACAACCCATTCATTTTCATCATCAAAGCCGAAATCAGAATAGATACCTTCCATATTGATCGTATAACTCCGAACAATACGATCGTCTTCCACATCGAATGGCCAGTTACGCCTAGCTGAATTTATGTTGCGATGGCAGGCAGCGAAGTTAAGAGGGTTGGTTGTGGAACCTTTGATGATTTCTTCGTTGTTATTATTGTTCGACAAATATGATTTTAAAAATGATTTTGGGATTATGTGCTCAATGCTGTATTTCTTCTTACGCTGAAGAGTATCTATATTTACCCCTGCATATACTGCGTGAATATAGTCATCGGTATCGTCATCGAAAAATCCCAGAAGTACTCGGCTTTTTATTACCGCTCCATTGTGTGTAGTACTGATTATTTTTGAAAATACCACCGGCGATTTCGATGAAGTCATGTCTGTTCATGTTGCCTTCCTTGTAACAGAGTACGTTAGCGATCTAAAAATTATTGTTAGTTGGTATAAATTCAGCGTTTCATCTTTCTAGTAGATAAAGCAGGATTCGTCCAATATTGAGGTGGCTTTGATTAGAATGGTTCAGTTGTGACGACTATGTGAGTAACTAATTAACTGCTAAAAAGAATTGAGCGTGGCTGCCATGTCTCTATTGCAGAAGAAGTTATATGGCAGTTGTAATCATCCTGAGGAGCTCTGTACAAATATATTTATACCGTTATCTTTTAAGAAATATGGACTGAAACCCTGCCACACGGCTCTGTAATCAGTTGAGTGGGGCGTGCGTATGTGTGGCAGCTAAATTCCCCGGCTATTCTTGTATTGTCTGGTGCCAGTAAAGATAATGGCCTGCGAATTTTACGGCGGATACCTCTATGTTGCTTAAATCTGTAATTTTTATAGTGATCCTGTTGCTGATTACCATGTTCGTTAAGGGCTGGTGGTCACATAAGGGTAGCGCACCGGGTCTGCAAAACGGTCAGTTAGCGCAGTGCCCTGATAAACCGAACTGTGTAAACAGTGAAAGTTACAGCCCGGCAACAAGACCTGAAGCAAAAGTAGATCCTGTTCCGTTACCGGATAAGCCCTCGATGAGTTACAACTGGATATTGTTAAAACACTGGATCGCATGGGGGCGGACAGTCCGGGATGGCAGGGGAGTTATCTGGCGACCCGGTTTACCAGCCGGATTTTCCGTTTCGTCGATGATTTTGAATTACGGATTAATGAATCAGCAGGGGTGTTGCACATCCGCTCGGCTTCCCGGGTAGGCAGAAGTGATTTCTCCGTTAACCGTAAGCGTTATGACGCCTTCCGGGAACATCTGAAGAAGGCAGGTTGGTGATGACAGCAAAACGTTTTCTTAACGGCTATCCGGCGCATCTTCAGGAACAGGCCGAAGCACTACTGCAGCAGAATAAGCTGGACGCATATCTGAGTAAGCGATACCGGCCAGGGCACGACATTCGTCAGGCCAAAGCCCTGTATGAGTACGCCATGGATATCAAGCAGGCCTATCTGCGTCAGTCGCCGGCACTGAGCAAGGTTATTTATGACGATAAGATTGATGTCATTCATAACGCACTGGGCTTACATACCCAGATCGCCCGGGTACAGGGCAACAAACTCAAATCCAAACGTGAAATCCGAGTCGCCAGCCTGTTTCGCGATACGCCAGAGCCTTTCCTGAAAATGATCGTGGTGCATGAACTGGCGCATTTGCGGGAGAAGGATCACAACAAGGCGTTCTATAAGCTTTGCTGCCATATGGAGCCGGATTACCACCAGTTAGAGCTTGATTTGCGTCTGTATCTGACTCTGCTCGACCATCAGGGCCATGTTAACTGGTGACGTCCTGCGCAAATAATTTTGTCTCCCAGCGACTCCGAAGTCCTTAACAGGCAAAAGCTTGTCGCAGATCAACCGCTTTGTCGAAAACGGTCATTTCCCGTCACATACATGTCGTTAACTGCAATCATCTGAATGACGTATCTGCCTAGTATGGTGCGGGCATTTTTGCGGCCTGGCGCTTCGGTTAGCCTGTCGTTCAAAGGTGCCAATAATAACAACAAATTGGAGTCGTTTATGTACGATAACTCTAAAAGCTCGCAAGGCTCTGGTACGGAATATGATTCTGATTATCAGATAGGGCAAAGTAACGTCCAGATGATGGGTATGGATGTCCATAATCCGGTGTTTGCGATCAGTGCTGTAGCTATCTTGCTTTTCATTGTGTTTGCCCTGATTTTCCCGGCTGACGCAAAAGAAATGCTGGTTGGCGCTCGTACCTGGTCAATTCAGACGTTCGACTGGTTATTCATGATCGGTGGTAACGTTTTCGTCTTGTTCTGTTTAGCTTTGATTGTCCTGCCGGTCGGTAAGGTAAAGCTTGGTGGTAAATCAGCAAAACTGATTTCAGCACCATTTCCTGGTTGTGCATGTTATTTGCTGCCGGCATGGGCATTGGCCTGATGTTCTGGAGTGTTGCTGAACCTGTTGCGTATTACACCAACTGGTACGGCACGCCTCTGAATGCGGCGCCAAACACCCCTGAAGGTGCTTCTGCAGCGATGGGCGCGACTATGTTCCACTGGGGTATGCACCCATGGGCCATCTACGGCGTTGTTGCGCTGGCACTGTGCTTCTTTACCTATAACAAAGGTCTGCCACTGACTATCCGTTCTGCGTTCTACCCACTGTTGGGTGACCGTGTATGGGGTCCGATTGGTCACGTCATCGATATCGTTGCTGTACTGGCAACTATCTTCGGTCTGGCGACGTCTCTGGGTCTTGGCGCAAGCCAGGCGGCCGGTGGTCTGAACTTCCTGTTTGGTATCGAGAACAACATTTCAACTCAGATCGGCATCATCGTTGCGGTAAGCGCGATTGCTATCTTCTCTGTTGTTCGTGGCCTGGACGGTGGTGTGAAACTGCTGAGTAACATCAACATGATCATCGCTTTTGCGTTGCTGATGTTTGTTATTTTCGCCGGTTCTGTTGCTGCGTTCCTGTCTAACTTCTTCGGAATTCTGGGCAGCTATGCAGAGAACATTGTACCGCTGAGCAACTGGGTTGGTCGTGAAGACGACACCTGGTTCCACGGCTGGACTGTGTTCTACTGGGCCTGGTGGATTTCCTGGTCTCCTTTCGTAGGTATGTTCATTGCACGTATCTCCAAGGGCCGTACTGTTCGTGAATTCATGATCGCAGTACTGCTGGTGCCTACCCTGGTATCTGCAGTATGGATGGCAGCCTTTGGTGGCAGCGCGCTTGATCAGGTTCAGAACGGTGTTGGCGCACTGGCTAACGGTGTTGGTGACGTGTCTCTGGCGATGTTCCAGATGCTTGAAAACCTGCCATTAGTGGAAATCACTTCTTTACTGGCGATTATCCTGGTTCTGGTGTTCTTCATTACATCTTCTGATTCCGGCTCATTGGTAATCGACTCGATTACTGCGGGCGGTAAAGTTGATGCACCTGCACCACAGCGTCTGTTCTGGGCGGTACTGCAGGGCGTTATCGCCGGTGTACTGCTGTACGGTGGCGGTTCTGAAGCGCTGACTGCTCTGCAGGCTGGTGCAGTAACAGTAGGTCTGCCGTTTACGGTGGTTCTGCTGTGCATGTGCGTAAGCCTGTATAAAGGTCTGAAAGACGAACCTCGTTAAGCGAGATCTTACTGATCCAACGGTGTTTATAACCGTTAAAAATGATCAGAATAAAGCCGGCGCAAGCCGGCTTTTGCTGCCTGCAATATCCCTCTAAGGTCTTATCAATTAAGGCATTTTTAGTGCTTTTTCCCGCCTGATATGACAGTCCTGTTAAAACTTCACATACAGATATTTATGTGACGCATTTAAGCATGTTTTTAAAGGCGCAAAGATTGCGGGTTAAGCAATAAACCTTACCTTTGCGCCCCATAGAAACGGTTCATTTCTGACCAGTTCTCCCGGCGCTTTCCGACCGAAAAATTTACCTGCAAGACACGCTTTACTGGATGCTCATTTGAGTGTTCAGGTGCCGTTATTGGTTTTATTCTTCTATAAAATCTAATGGCATGGCTGAGTTTTCCTGCTGCCAATGAGGCGCAACGAAAATAAAGCCGAAGGGTTTCGGGTTAAAGCGGCAGAGTTTTCAGAACTGAACCTACAAACGGGGATAATTCCCTTTGACGTTTCAGACCAAAACGCTATGTTTTACAGAGATGTAACGCATCCTTAGCGGCCGGTAATCCGTTTCCGGTCAGCACCACAGTATGCTGCGCACCTTGCTGAGAAAACCGGCAATAAGGCCTGACAGTAAATATTAACGAATTATTGAAGTAGAGAATTCCTTAAGTGCGCGCAACTATTCTGCCATTGATAGCGTTGTTCACCAGCTGTTTCATTCTGTATCTGGGTAACGGACTGATTAACGTCTTTCTGCCGATACGGATGGAGCTTGAGAGTTTTGATGCTAACTCCATCGGTATGGTGTTATCGCTGTATTCTGTCGGCGCATTACTGGGCGCACTTTACAGTAAAGAGCTGATCAAGCGGGCAGGGCATATTCGTATGTTTGCCGGTTGTGTTGCACTGGGTACCATCAGCGTCCTGATCTGCAGCCTGTATACCGACCCAATCCTGTGGGGCGCAATGCGTGTCTTCATTGGCTTCTGTAACGCTTCAGCTGCTACGGCGATGGAAAGCTGGCTCAGCGGCAGTTCTGACAAACAGACCCGCGGCAAGGTACTTGGTGTATATAACGCAGTCGTACTGGGCGGCCTGTTCCTGGGGCAGTTCCTGCTGAATGCGGCCGACCCTGCCGGCACTGTCTTATTTGTTGCCACCGGCATTTTGCTGTGTACCGCGATTATTCCGATGGTACTGAGTAAGAACAAAGGCCCAATCGTTGAAGATGTGACTTCAATGTCGATTAAGGACCTGTACAAGGCATCTCCTCTGGGTGTTATCAGTTGCTTTGCTTCAGGCATTATCTACCAGGCTATTTTTAACATGCTGCCGATCTTTGCCAACGACTTTGGCATTGTGAACTTCCAGCTGTCACTGTTTATGGGGCGGCGATCTTCGGTGCGTTTGTGCTGCAGTTCCCGGTAGGCTATCTGTCTGACCGTTTCGACCGCCGTACAGTACTGATGTACCTGCTGTTAGTGTCTTCAGGTGTGGGTGTGATTGTGTCGGTATTTGCACCGCTGGGACAGATCTGGATTGCTTATCTGGGTGCTGCGATTACCTGCGGGATTATTGCCTGTACCTATCCGTTAAGTGTGTCGCAGACCTTCGATACCCTGAAACAGAATCAGATGGTTGCAGCGTCCGGCAAGCTGATTGTTATTTTCTCCATCGGCGGCATCATGGGCCCATACATCGCGTCCATGACGATGGATGCCTTTGGCAGCACCGCACTGTTTTACTTCCTGGGCCTTGTCCAGTTCTGTCTGGCAGGTTTTGTAGCCTACCGGATGACTGTACGGGATGCGCTGCCGGTAGAGCAGCAGGAAAGCTTCGTAATGCAGGCCACCGGTACCAGTGTGGCGGTAGAGCTTGACCCGCGTACTGAGTACAAAGAACCAGTTATGCCAATGAGTAAAGAGGCTAAAACTGCGGTTGCGATTGCTGAAGTAGATCCTGCAGCGGCGGTTAAAATGGCCCGTGCCATTGCGATGTCCAACCCAGCCAAGGGTACTGAAGTGGCTGCTGCGGTTGCCGAAGTACAGGGCATCGATGTACTGCGTCTGTACGAAGTCATGAAAGAAGTGGTGCCTTATCAGATTCTGGACATCACCCGCTCAATCGTAACGGCTAAACCTGAGCTTGCTTATGAACTGGTCACCAAGCTGGCTGAGACCCATCCTAATCAGGTGGTTTCAATTGCAGCTGAAATTGGCCGTGCGCTGCCGGATATTCGGGTAGAAATGGCTAAGGTAGCAGCCGAAGCTGCACCGGAATCCGTTACCCAGGTCGCTGAGTACTATGCTCAGGTGCTGGCAGAAGAACTTGAAGCAACCCGTCCTGCGGATATGGAAGATGATACCAGTGTCCAGGATGCAGCAGACATCGCCAGCGAGCTGTGGGAAGCTGCTCCTGAACAGGCAATGGATGTTGCGGTAGCTATGGTAGATGCAGTACCTGAAGCGGCGGTTTCTGTTACCGAAGGCTTCATGGCAAACGCCATGCCGGATGAAGAAGAAAGCACCGAAACTGCAACAGAACAGCAAGACGAGGCTGAAGAATTGTCTGAAGCTGAGCAGGCTGCTCAGAACGACACAGTTGAACTGGTTACCCGTCTGGCTGAAGTTGCGCCTGAACAGGCGGTTGATGTGGCAGTTGCTGCCGTTGAAGCCATGCCGGAAAGTGCGGCAGACGTGGCTGCAGGTGTCGCTGCAAGTATGGTGAGCAACCAGGCTGATGAGGAACAGGCTGCGGAAGATACTGAACAGCGTAGTGATGTTCAGGACGATGACCAGAGCGAAGAACAGACTGGCAACGAAGCCGCAGTTGAGCTGGTACACCGCATCAATGAAGTGGCACCGGACGAAGTCGCCGTGGATGTTGCGGTAGCGGTTGTTGAAGCCATGCCTGAATCCGCCGCCGAGGTTGCTGCTGAAGTGGCGTCTGAAATGGCCAGCCAGCAGGAAGATACTGAAACTGAAGCTGATTCTGAAACTGCTACAAACGCAGATGCCGGCACTCAAACTGATTCTGTCAGCGAATCTCAGGATGAAACTGCGCTGTTGGCTGCTGATATTGAAGCTGAAGCTGAAGCCGAAGCTAATATTGAAGCTGAAACTGAAGTTGAAGCTGAGCAGACAGTATTCGATAACGAAGCCGCAGTAGAACTGGTACAGCGGATTAACGAAGTAGCACCGGATACAGCTGTAGACGTAGCTGTTGCCGTTGTTGAGGCCTTACCGGATGCAGCTGCCGATGTTGCCGCCGGCGTAGCAGCTGACATTTCAGCAAGCCATGACGAATCTGCTGAAGAGGAAGCAGAAGCTGAAACAGAAACGGTTACTGAAGCTGCAGAGGAAACAGTCGCTGAAACTGCATCTGAAGAAGACAGCGAAGCTGATAGCGAAGCTGCTACTGAAACCGTCAGCGAAGCTGCGGTGGAACTGGTGCAACGTATTGCTGAAGCGGCTCCGGAAAACACCGTTGATGTAGCTGCTGCCGTTGTCGAGGTTCTGCCTGAATCTGCATCTGACATTGTTGATGCCATCAGTGCTGGTGACGAAGCAGCCGACGGCGATGGGCGCAAAGCATCGATGATGCGCCTGAACAGGCCACTGACAGCGAAGATAACACGGACAAACCTACAAGCTAATCAATTCCTGCTCCGGGAATTGCAGTTACCGGGCCAGGGCTTATAATGCCGTCACCAGAAATCGCCGCCTTTGCGGCGATTTTTCGCTTAAAATAAGGACCGTACCATGTCCCGTATCAGTATCTATACCGACAGCATTCCTCAGCTCAGCAAACTGCTGGCCCGGATACCGGAACTGGAAGATCAGTTAAATTTGCTGACCGAAACGATCGAAGCGGACGGGGTGCTTAGCCAGGAAAGCCGGGACTGGGTTCTGTGGGCCGCCGTGCATGCCTTACGTGATGACAAAATCATGAAGTGGGCAAATCAGCAATTTGCAGCACCAGCTGAAGAGATAAACAGGGGAGTGATACTTGCCAGCAGCAGAATGGCAGTGACGAACCCTTATTTCATGGCACGAAATATCCAGCCGCTACAAGCCGGTGGCAGTCTGCAGGACCTGCAAATGCGTCCGTTTGACGATCTGGATGTGAGCAACGCCTGTGGCTACCACTATGCCTGCGTGGCGGTTTCAGCCATTAACAGTGGCTTTGTCTGTTACAACAGCCACCTGCACAGTTTGCGGCAACATGGTGAAAGTGATGCCGCCATTGATCAGGCATTACGGCTGGTAGCAGGGTTGATGAGTTTCCGGCAAATGGTGTTTAACGCCGGTGCTGTTTAATACCCAGAGCTTAATAACCAGAGTTCAACACCCACAGAGTTAGTATCTGCATTATTAATTTCAGGTATTGATGACTGAAAACAACGGACAGATACATCACTGTAATGGCTAATCCGGGTGTGATTTCCGTTGCCAATCGGAAACCTCTGAATCACACAGGAAATGCATTTTCCGGGCTTTTTTGATAAAGCGTTTAATAAAAACGCCCGCAGGCCTCGGCTGATCAGGCCGTAGCCGAAAAACGTAAAAAGTCTGTCGCTATTCGGCGAAAATAATTTTTAATGTCGCTATTTGATAAAATCTCGAGCCAAGATGTCGCTTTTTCGTATTCGACTTTCAGGGGAGTGATTAATATATCTCCTCATCTTATCCGCTGCGGAAAGATCAGAGCGAAACAGGGCATTTAAAAACCACCAAAGCCCGGTTTTCTGATCGGAAACCTTCCGGGTCTGCTTCAGGCTCTTCTTAAGCGATACGGTTAAGCTGTTTACGGATAAATAGCATCAGGTTCAGATTTTAAAGTCTGTAAAGACTTAACATTGAATTCTTGGGAGTACCCGGATTCATCTCAGGGTATGAATTGAGTGTTGCTGTACACTGCTGGCTGACTGACAGCCGAGAGTATCGCACTTCGGACATGTATCTCACAGGTTAACCCGATGGGTTACGGCCAGTGCCGGCCGTTTGCCTGAATATACATAACCACGGGTGCAGCAGAAGCGTAAATATCTGAATTAATAATAATATTAGTGACTTGTGTCGTGCGGTAACGACCAAGGGGCGTCTGAGAGGGCATACTATGACTTCAGTTGTTATGCGACACCCTTTAAGGAAACAAAAGAACAGACCCGTGTGGGCTTTCTGTTGCTGGACAATTTCACCATGATTGCCCTGGCGTCAGCGGTTGAACCGTTGCGTATGGCCAATCAGCTATCCGGTGAAGAGCTGTACAGCTGGCACATGATTTCTGAAAACGGCGAACAGGTGCGTGCCAGTGACGGCCTGTGCTTTACGCCGGATGCCAGCATCAGCCACGCACCGGATGTTGATATTCTGATCGTTGCCGGCGGTGTAAACATTACCCGCAGCTACCGTCCTAAGCAGATCAGCTGGATACAGGCACAGGCCCGCCGCGGCATTGTCATTGGCGGTATCTGCACCGGCCCTTATGCACTGGCCCACGCAGGCCTGCTGGATGACCACGAATGCAGTGCGCACTGGGAATGTATCGCAGCACTACAGGAACGCTATCCGAAGGTTCGCTGTAATAATCGTCTGTTCACCATTGATCAGAAGCGTATGACGTCCTCCGGGGCAATACGCCGATGGATATGTTCCTGCACCTGGTGTCATTACAGCACGGCTCCAAGCTTTCCAGTGCCGTTTCAGACATGTTTGTCTGCGACCGTATCCGCAGTGAATTTGACCAGCAGCGTATTCCGTTGCGTCAGTTACACAACAACGGCCAGCCTAAGCCGAAACTGGTAGACATCATCGAACTGATGGAAGCCAACCTGGAAGAACCGATCGAGCTGGACGAACTGGCCCGCTTTGTTGACGTATCCCGCCGTCAGCTGGAGCGTATGTTCCATAAGTACCTGAACTGCTCGCCGTCCCGTTACTACCTTAAGTTACGCCTGGACCGTGCCCGTCAGCTGCTGAAGCAGTCGAGTATGTCGATTGTTGAAATTGCCAGTGCCTGTGGCTTTGTCTCTACACCGCACTTCAGCCGCTGCTACCGTAAGCACATTGGCATTTCCCCACGGGACGAGCGTAAACGTGTCTGGGGTAAAGGGCAGGAGACTGTGATGGGCGATCCGGCCGCCGATGAGCAACTGATAGCCCGGGCTGCCCGTTCATCTTCAGCGTTGACTGAAGCACAGGCTGAACCGAGTTTTGGTTCCGTCACGCTCTGATAAAGAACACAACACAGAACACAATACTGATAACCCGGACAGCTGAACGGCTCTCCGGTTTTTGTGCCTGCAACTGCTATGATGCCGGCTCACAGGATTCACAAGGATTGATAACCCATGCCCCATTGCATACTTGAGTGCAGCCCGGAGATCTTAAAACACTGTGATCAGCAGGTGCTGATGCAGCGCTGTTTTGATGCAGCGATCTCCAGCGAACTGTTTTTACCTGAGGATATCAAGGTGCGTATCCAGCGGCTTGAAAATCAGAAGATAGGCGAAACCGCACTTACTCAGCTGCATACTGAAGTTAAGATTCTCGATGGCCGTACCGTGGAGCAGCGTAAGCATCTGTCTAAAAAGTGCTGCAGGGGCTTCACGCTTACCTGAGTGAAACAGGGCTTACTCAGGTATCCCTGAGTGTTGAAATCAGTGAGATGGAACGGGCCAGTTACTCTAAGGTTATATTCTGAAGCTTGTATTTAATATATGACTGTAACTTGCTGAAATTAATTGCTTTTAAGGAAGTAAAAGATGCTTTTTCTAAACGGATATCGCTGTTAGCCGGTGTGTTATTCAGCGCAGTGTTTGCCACCACAGCCATTCAGGCTGAAGAGATTGGCAGTGTGGATACCGTGTTTAAACTGCTGGGAGCGAACCATAAAATTGTTATTGAAGCTTTCGATGATCCGAGAATCCCCGGCGTAACCTGTCACCTGAGCCGGGCAAAAACCGGTGGCATCAGCGGCAGCCTGGGGCTGGCGGAAGATACTTCCGATGCCTCCATTGCCTGTCGTCAGGTTGGCCCGATAACCCTGCCGGCTGATCTTAAAAACGGGGAGCGGGTGTTTAAGCAGAAAACCTCCATTCTGTTCAAAAGCATGCAGGTTGTCCGTTTTCTGGATCAGAAACGTAACGTGCTTATATATCTGGTGTATTCCGATAAACTGGTCGAAGGTTCACCCAAGAACAGCATCTCCAGTGTGCCGATCCGCCCCTGGTAACAGCGCAAAGCCGGGCAGATACAGTCTGCCCGCCGTTCTGTCATTCTACCTTTAACGTTTAAGGTTACCCCGCTGATGATCCGCCCGGTAAGAAGGGCCTTCCGGGTGATAGTGCCAACCGGTAAGAGTACGTTCATTACTGTTCATCCGCCAGCTGAGCATTTGCTGCGCATATTTCAGCGCTACCTGAGCATAATCGGGATTGTCAGCCAGATTATTCAGTTCACCGGGATCAGCCTGCATATCAAACAGCAGGGGCGGTAGCTGGTTAAAGTGTACATATTTGTACTTTTCATCCCGGATAACCGCCAGACTGCACTCATCCAGATTCAGCCCCAGCTGTGATTCTGGCTCACCGGTGACAATGTCTCTGAAGTCATGTTCCCAGTGGGCAGCGGAGCGCCAGTTAACATTTGTCTGGCCTTCCAGAAAGGCTTTTAAGCTGTAACCGTCGCACTGCAGGGGAATATCGCCACCCAGCAGATCCAGCACCGTGGGCATGATATCAATATTTTCCGTAAACCGGTCAACCTGCTGGCCACGACCGGCATCCCATTCATGGCCGGGAGCGCGGATGATCAGCGGAATGTGGTAAGACTGATCAAAAGCCTTGTTTGTCCGACAGGTAATGGTCCCCCAGTTGCTCCCCATGATCACTGCTGAATACAATCAGGGTGTTTTCTAGCAGCCCTTGTTCCTTAAGAAATGCATAAAGTTCGCCGAACTGGGCATCAACTTCGCTCATCAGGCCATAGTAGGTGGCCCGTAGCTGGCGCAATTCTTTTCAGACATATCCGGCCCAAGGCCTTTATCGTCGATAACATTCCAGTATTTTTCCTGTGACAGTGCGTTTTGCAGGTAAAAATCCACGTAAGGATGCTGTGCCATTTCCTGTTCAATGCTTTCGTGCCTCACAGGCATGTCCACATCCGCAGGGTCATACATGCTGTTGTAGGGCTCAGGGGCCACAAAGGGCGGGTGAGGCTTTATCCAGGACAGATGAATAAACCAGGGGTTTGATGACTGTCGGGTAATATAGTCCTGCGCCTGTAACCGCAGAAAAGCAGTTTCTGTTTGCTCGGCACTGTAACAGGGGACTCCGTAGGTAGCGCCCCGGTCAGCTTCATCTGCTTGTTTCAGCGGCGTATAAATACTGTGAAAGTCACTGGCATCCGGCACACTGACGCCTTGCTCAGCCAGCCAGTCGAACCAGTTCAGGGCACTTCCGTGAGTAATTCGCCGGTACTGTATCCGGGCAGCACGGTTTCATAGCTGCGAAAATCCGGTGAATTATCGTCTAGGGTCGCCGGATCCAGCGCGGTATCCGTATAGCCGAACAGGGTCGGATCATAGTTTAGTTTGCAGGCTTCCAGCGCCAGGTTGGTAAAGCGCCGGTGCAGCGGTGTGCCGTTACGGCAAACCCGGTGGTTATGCTGGTACATGCCGGTATGAATTGACGCTCTGAGGGGCTACAGGGCGTAGCCTGAGAGTAGTGACGGGTAAAGGTGACACCTTCACTGGCCAGTCGATCCAGATTAGGGGTTTTAACAACAGGGTGACCAAGGGCAGAAAGGCAGCTACCGCGCCACTGGTCAGCGGTAATCAGCAGAACGTTTTTATCATGATTAAGATCCGGACAGTCTGAAGCGTTAAACGGCATCATACATCTGGTCTATACCACAGAAAAGGGGTGTGACCTGTTGTCACAATACCTTCAACAGAATGTAATACCGGGCGTCACCTGCCTGAAACCGTTACACGGGGAAACGCTAAACGCCGGAAAACTGATCTGCCAGCCAGCGCCACACTTCACGGCCGGCGGGTGGTAGCTGCGAACTCCCGGAACACAGGGCAAAAACCTTCATCGGTATCGCAGCGGGGTAAACCGAGATCAACCAGGGTGGTGCTGGCTGAGTGATGTTCCATAAAGCTGCTGCGGGCCAGCACGATTCCTAAGCCCTGGGCAGCCATCTGATAAGCAATGATGGAGTTATCAACGGACCGCTGTGGCCGGTTCAGCAGTTCCGGCTGGCCGGTCTGCTTGGCGTACCACTGCCAGCCGGAACGGTAGCCCAGTACGTTTATCAGCGGCAGTTTAGAATGATCCTCAACACCGGTACCCACCGCCGGATACAGTTCATCACGGGTAAGGCGCATGGCGCTAAAGCCTTCCACGGGCCCATGCCATAACGGATATCAATATCGCCGCCCACTGGCTCGCGGTTAACGTCCCACACCGTATGGGTCATCTCCATTTGCAGATCAGGAGAACGCTGGTACAGATCCGCCAGCCGCGGGCTGAGCACCCAGTGAGCAAAACTGATATTCACTCTGAGCTGCAACACACCGCGCTGCCGCAGACCGAACAGATCCTCGGTGGCACCGTCCAGCGTATTCAGGGCAGCCTGCACCTCAATCAGATAACGCTCTCCAAGTTCAGTGAGGCTGATCCCATGGGCTTCCCGGTTAAAGAGAGGCTGATTAAGGGCCTGCTCAAGGGCGCGCATCTGTTTGCTTACCGCAGCCTGCGTCAGGTTCAGGCTTTGCGCTGCTTTAGTAAAGCTCTTCTGCTGAGCGGCACAGGCAAAGGTCCGCAGCCAGTGGAGAGGCGGTTGTGTGTTCATAAATTCAGGCTTACAGTTTTTGTCTTATTTTTAAGAAGTTATATAACACTAAAACTGACATTAAACCGAATAAAATTACAGACAGCCAGGTACAAAGTTACGGAGCGTTTAAAGGCAGGAAGGTAGCCGCAGGTAAAAAGGAAAGGCGAACAGGAAGTGATAAGAAAGGAAAGACAACCGTATTACAGTTGCCTTTCCTGCTGTCAGACTTTGGCGTTCAACGTTCCGCCGGAACAGGCTCGTAACTGCGGTTAAGCAGGGACCAGACCATCATCAATACACTGGCAGCAAGCAGGTATACTGCTGCGGCTACCGTAAAGCCGGTCTGATAATCCCACCAAACCAGTAGCAGGGCACCACTGCTGACACCTGCAAGGTTACCGATTTTAATATTACGCTGGGCGCGACCAATCAAAAGCCCCTGTCGGGATTCTTCCGCAAAGGTAATCATCAGTGCCTGGATCATGGGTAGCATCGCCCCCAGACAGAGCCCCCAGACAAGGCGAACCAGCAACAGCAACAGCCAGTCCGTCTGCAGGTGCAGGAAGTAACACAGGCCGGCGATGGCTGTAATAAACGCTAATACCAGCGGCTTACTGGCCTGCTGTAATTTATCAAAGTAACTCCCCACAATGGCGCACTCAGCATCATGCCGATACCGGCTGAACTGAACAGTAAACCGGTCATAAAGGGCGTGATTTCCAGATAAGACTCTGCATATAAGGCAAAGAACGAACTGGGTAATGCCTTAGCCGTTTGCAGCAGAAAAATGACCAGCAATCCCAGACCGATTAACTGCGTGTTTAATGACGGGACACTGTCCGGCCGGTGCTTTTTCTTCTGTTCACCGGAAGCAGAAAGGGGCGGCTGTTTTAGCCCTGCAGCCAGCACCAGCGCAATCAGCAGACAGGCCATTGATGCGGTGGCAAACAGCGCAGAAAAACTGAGCCACTGAATCAGTACGCCGCCGATTACCGGGCCTAAAATCGCCCCGGCAGCGGTAGCCGAGGTTAATTTACCGATGACGGCAGAGCGCTTCTCAGTGGGTGTAATGCTGTTAGCAAAACACAGTACCGCGGTAATAATTCCCGCCAGCGCCCCCTGGAGCAACCGTAATGCCAAGACTTCCCACAGTTCCGTGCAGAAAAACAGTAACCCCTGTGTGATGGCCAGCCCGAGCGAGGCCCTTAAAACCATTTTTTATGGCCATAGCGGTCACCCAGCTTCCCCAGTAGGGGGCGACTAAACCGGAAACCAGTAAGGGGCGCCATAAATGATCGCACTCCAAACGGTTATATTGACGGTTTCCGGTCTGAGCTGTCGCAGGAACAGTGGCCAGAAAGGCTCACTCATTTCCATGGCCGCAATCGAAATAAGCTGGCAACACCACAGTAGCCAGACCTGCTTTTTCCAATTCAACATTTACAGAACAACACCTTCAGTCAGCGGGTTAGGGATCTCCTGACTTCGGGTATACTCAGACTGATCCTGCAGCCGCATGCGAATAAACGCAGTTGCGGGCCAAGGCTGCCGGAAGAATGCCTCCATTTCCTGTTCCAGAATCGCCTCGCCGTTCTCAAGACGGCTGCAGGTACGCTGTAAATGTTGCTCAAGCAGAGCAGACACCCGTTGCCACAGGTTACCGGCCGTTAAACCGTAATAGCCATCCAGCAGTTTGATTAACTCACCGATATGGCTTTGCATCACCGTGTGAGAAAGGTTTTCCGGGCAGCGTCATAACTGTCTACCAGTACCGCTGAATCCGTGAAGTTCACCGGCCAGCCCTGTTTGGCAAGCGCCTCCGTGTACAAACAAATGCCACCCACATCACGATGTATAAAGCCGCGCAGTTCGCCGGCTTCCGTGAAGATCGCCAGCATATTCTGCTGATGGGCTTCCAGTGCCAGACCGTATTCAAGATACAAATCGATCACTGCAGTAAACAGTGTGCTGATGTATTTGCTGAACCACTCAACCGCCTGACGATAATTATTAACGCCAGCCTGCTGCATCAGTTCCAGGTAAAGGGGAAAGCCGGTTATCGGGCTGGTCTGAAACAGGGCAGCAATGACAACCCCGTGCTCGTCATGACGCAGAACAGTGGCCGGATTGCGCCGGAAAATGACAGATAAATACCTGTCATGATCCCGTTCAGCGGTATCAACACAGGTATGCAGACCAAGATCATCCCACTGGAACCGTAATGCGCCGGCGATATCCGGACGGTGCAGCAGAATATCCTGCAAAATAGCGCCGATACGGGGAGCATTATCAACGGATGAAGACGACAGATTACGCATCGAACTGGTCATCTGCGCAGCCACCGGCAGCTTAATATAGGGCTGATCACAATCCAGCCCCGGCGCCAGAGTACGGCAGGAAAGCGTTGCCAGTGCTGAAAACTCAGGGCCGTTTAACCGAATCAGTCCGTTGCGTATTTCATCTGCAAACAGCTCCGGCAGGCGATGCTTTAACTGCCATGGGTGTACCGGTACTGGCAGGTAATTATCAGCGTCTGATGCCTCAAACTGCAGTAACCATTCCCCGTACCAGTCCGGATAATGGCGACGAAACCATGCCCGGTAATTTAAATCCGGACAGAGTGAAGAAACCTTGAGGAGCGACTGGTGTATGGCAATCAGCGTCAGCGGTACATCATTACCAAACTCTGGCGCATAGCGAAGCACTTCCTGTTCAGAAAAGCCCAGCTTGGTTTTACTGCCCGGATGGTACGGGTGGCCGGCAGCAGCCCACTGTTCGATCAGAATTGAACTGTTGCCTACTTCTCTGTACTCAACAGCTGCGGCAAAACGGCTCCACGCTAACAGGCTGTTTAAATTACTGGCCAGACATTCAGCCCGGATAGCGTCATTCTGTTGTGCTTGCCAAGCAATGGTGAGGGCTTCATTCTGCTGGCTGTTAATCAGCTCATCGATAATGCGTTGCCAGGGATCGTCCTGCGGTTGCGGTACGTAGCCGCTGATTTCCAGCATTTTCTGTAACGCTTCCGCCGGCTCACACACAGGCTTTTGCAGTGTTTCCGATTGCCAGAGCAATTCAGAATAGCGCAAAAGCCCATCAAGGCAGTCATATTCAGGTTGTTGCAGGACTAACTTGCCAGCCGGGCCTTCCATGCAGAGTCCCTGTTCATGAGGTTGCCAGTCAAACAGCTCCTCACGCAGCACGCAGCGCAACAAGCGAAACAAGCCATTCAGACCGGCCTGTGAAAACGCCGGATCTGTGACGGGTACGGACATCACCGGTGCATTCATAAGCTGTACTCCAGATAATGAAACTCCGGTGCCGGATGACACAGAAACTGCTGATGGGAAATATTCCAGGCATAGGCTCCTGCCAGTGGCATAACCAGCAGGTCGCCGACCGCGATATGTTTAACAGGCGCTTGCCGGGCGATAATATCTTTGGGGTACAAAGCTGGCCGGCGATGGTCACTTCCGTATCGTCCAGGCTGTCTGCACCCGGCCGGTGATTATTCAGACACGCGAAAGGGTGACTGTGGCCCTGGGCGGCGGGTAAGCGGAACTGGTGTGTACCGCCGCGGCAAATGGCAAAGTGCTCACCGTGGTTCTCTTTCAGATCCAGCACTTCCATCAGATAGTAGCCACAGGCAGCGGTAAGATAGCGGCCCATCTCAAAGCGTAGCCTGAGCTGTTTGTAAGCAGGCCGGGATGCCAGTTCCCGGATACCGTCTGCAAACACTGGCCAGACATACTGAGCATCGGTTTCCCGGTAGTTGATGCCAATCCCGCCGCCGAGATTAACCATGCGCAAGTTAACATTGTGTGCCGCCGCTAACTCGGTCACATGATGTAACAGGTAATCCAGCATCCGCAGGTGCCGGCCGGCATCTAACTGATGGGACAGCGCATGAACATGAAAACCCAGCAGTTCCACACGGTCACTGCTTTGCGCCAGCTGCACAGCATCACTGATGGCGGCTTCATCGATACCAAATGCCGTGGCCCGTCCCGCCATGGTTAGTGTGGTTTGCATACTGTCCGGTAACACCGGATTGATCCGTAATAAAATAGACTGAGTTTTGTTATGTTTTTCTGCAATTGCGATAACCCGGCGTAATTCGCCGATGCTTTCAACATGCAGGCAGTCAACGCCACAGGCCATCGCGCTGTCGATATCAGAATCCAGCTTGCCAGGGCCGCCAAAAATGAAAGGCTTCCCCTTTAGGTAGGGCTGAATCAGTTCCAGCTCACCACCAGAGGCAATTTCCAGCCCGGCAGTAAAGTGTGCAACCTGTTCAAGAATCCGTGTATCGGGGTTAGCTTTAACCGCGAAGAACAGCTCCACGTTATTGGGCATATCCCGGTGGATCGTCTCTAAATGGCTGCGTAACGCCGGTAAATCATAATGTAGGCCGCCAGTGGTTCTGCACTGGCTTTCTGCAGGCCAAGTGCGGCCTGCCGGATAGTTTCGGTCAGTTTAATCACTGTTATTCTCAATGCTTAGCGATGGCGAAAGGACTGTTCAGGTATACGTAACCAGCCTGGCGGTCCGGGTGCTTTTTGATGCGTACCAGCAGGTTGGTTTTGCTGGGAATGGCTTCACCGTTTAACAGGGCTGTCAGGTGTTCCCGTGCCAGTGCGTTCTCAGTACTGTTCAGATAGGCACTGATAACCTCGCGGATAATCAGCCACAGTTGCTGCTCGGTTTGCGGGTTATCATCCGCCAGAAAGCTTACCGCCTCAGAAAGGTTATTAATCAGCAGGCAGTATCTGACCCGGTTCCAGCCCTGTGTAAAGCTGTAGCGAACCGATTGCCGCGCCCGGTCGTTGAGTTCTTTAAGGTCGGCGTCAGACCAGCGGGAGTCAACCAGCTTTACGCCTTCGAAGTCCCGTACGATTACCCCGGAAGGTAGGCCATCCTTCAGGCAGATGACGGTATTCTGCAGATGTGGTTCGAAAATCACCCCGTATGCAAAGAAAGCATGCAGCATCGGCAGGACAATTGCCTCAGCATAGTGCTGTAGCCAAAGTGCCTTGTTGGGAATGCGGACGGCGTCCCGTAACGGGTTACCTTCCTGAATAATGCACCGGCCATGACAGCTTGCTCGCCGTCTGACAGTACCCGGTTGATGTTCTCGCGGAACACCACACCAAAGCCTTCCTGAATAAGGGTATTGTCGGCGCTGTCCAGGCCAGGTAACTGAACCGTCATGAATCCCGGCTCTTCAAGTAGCCGGAAACCCTGATGCTGGCTCTGCAGATCCGCTTTTATTTCTGTCAGCCGGCTGTTCAGAGCGAGGGCTGTTTCCAGTTCATAAATGGCGTTTTTACGGACACAGTTCGTAATACGCACATTTAGCGAGCCTTTGATAAACCAGGGTGTGTCCCGGTTGTACAGGGTTCTGACAGAAGCCGTTGCAGCATATTCATCCCCGGCTGAGCCAAGGTATTCGAGGGTTCCGGACTCAACAGCCCGCCGCGTAACCGGCAGAGACAACACATACTGCGCCTGCTCCGGATGCACCGGGATCAGGCATTCATCATCAGCAGTCCAGATATCTGCTGGGGCGATGTCCGCCAGTAACTGAGTAGGAGACAGTGGCTCAACGGTTTCACAGCGCAGCAGTGTTCGGGGTACTTTGAACCAGTGCAGTTGGAAGTAGCTGCGGTACTCCGGCGCGTAACCGGCTTCAGCACCGTCAGCGTGCCACTGGCGGCTTTTCGGGGTTGGATGGAATGCATGACCGAACGCCAGCGACTGCTCAGAAAACAAATACAGATCTTGCGGCGCATCGGTGCCGGGAGGGTGCTGTAACCGATGGGCAAGAATATTGGCCGTATTTTCTAGGCTAAGTTTGATTTGCTGAGTGAACTCCAGATTAAAAGGCATACCTTCAGCATCACATAAATCCGCCACGAGCCAGGTGGTCATTTGCATGGCATCCAGCTCTGCCCAGGCAGCGCCGTCTCCAGCGGTGCTACGTCCCAGCACCGGATACGCATAGCGATAATTCCCCAGCAAAGTATGGCGGCTCACAGCAACCATCAGTTGCTGGCGGCTGTGCTGTAAATCGATTAGTAACCAGCGCTGGCTGCGCTGTTTCTGCCGCCAGCCCAGAGGCAGTGTCTGTAAAATGTGTGCCCCGGGAGATGTAATTAAGGTGCCACCGGGAATCGCCACTTCCCGCAGGTAGCAGTTAAGCAAGGTACGGATAGCGCTGCGCTCAGCATCCCGGCGTGCCCGGCCACCGGGCAGCAGAGTTGTCGTATCATCGTAAGAGGGGCTCAGGGAACTGTTAAATGCGTTCATGGTGCCACCTGCGCAACGGTTTCATCATTAAAGCGGACGGCGAACTCATCCATCAGATCCCGCATCACCTGGCTGAGAACAGACTCTGAAGGCCCGGTGCCCCGGAAAATACTCAGGTAATCACGGTTGGAATTATCAAGGCGGTGGTGCTGTCCGGCGACACAAAGGGGTTCGTAGTACACCTTGCAGCCGTCACGCTCGACAGAACGACTTTCAGGAACGGAGGTGATCTGGCCGCTGCGGTCAGCAATCTGACAATGAATCTGGGCGTAGTGCGAATCTGCAGGTGCCAGAGGCATAGGTAAACCGAGATAAAGGTCTATCACCGCAGCAAACAGATTGTACTGCAGGGCCTGAGACATCAGGAAATCAGACTGATCACCGATATTGCGGTAATTGATCTCAATCAGCCGTGGTCCACGTTCTGTAATGACAAATTCGGTATGACAACTGCTAAAGCCAACACCGACCGCACGGATCTGGGCCAGCAGCGGCTCAAGTACATCCGCAGGTAACTCGCGGTTAAACGTCTGGCCCAGTTCGATAAAGTAGGGCGGTTCTGACAGGAAGGTTTCGAAGCTTCCCAGTACCTGTATTTCCTGGCCATCACCCAATGTTTCTAGGTGCGCAGCGGCCCTTCAATAAACTCCTCAAGTAACAGTGCCTGGCCGGGATTACGCTCCCAGAAAGCTGAGCAGATAGCCTGCAATTCAGCTTCGCTGTTGACCAGGCTGACATTTTCACTGGCCACACCTTCAACAGGCTTAGCGATACAGGGAAGGGGATGGCTGAATCGGCAAGGTCTTTCTGATCCGATACCGGCTTGAACCAGAGCGAATCGAGCCCGGCGGCCTGTATGGCCCGCCGCATTGCCAGCTTATTTTTGGCACGGTAACAGGCGTGCCAGTCTTTGCCGGTAACTGATAATAATCCGCGACGATGGCAGCAGATGTCTGCAGATGATCACTGTTGGTAAACACTGCTGCCGGTTCAATAAAGTGCTGGTTAAGAATATTCAGTACCGCGACCGGATTAAATACGTCTGCAGGCAGGATCTCACTGGCATCCAGTATTCCTTCATCAACCAGTGCCTGATGACGTTCAGGCTGATCGGTCACAACAATCAGAGGTTGTTCACGTTGGCGTAACTCAGGAATAAAGCCTTCAGTAACGGATGCTGTGGGCACGTGGGCCACAATGACAAAGTAGTTTTTCAACGGATTCTCCGGGCATTTTGTATGGAAATAATAAAAACAGATCTATGTATAATTGCGAATTATTATTATTAACGATTACAATGACGCCTCACTGAGAAATTACCCAACCTGGGCAAACCATAAAATGAATAGTTTTTTTGTGATTCACCACTGCATCAGGATGAAGCAGGGGATGCTCGCGGGCAGAAGGACGAATCCGGCAAACTACAGAACAGGGCAGATGTCAGCACGTTATATACAACCTACCGGCAAGACCTGCTGCTGCATCTGCAATCAATGGTTAAAGACAGGGACATAGCTGAAGAACTGCTGCACGATACCTTCATCCGGGTGTCCAAGCTGCCAGCAATCAGCGCAATTCGAAAACCCAGACCTTTCCTCATCAAGACGGCCAGAAACCTGGCGCTGGACTATTTACGCCAGCAAAAATCCGGCCGGCAGCGGATATGGAAGAAGTGGACACAGAACTGATGGCTGCAGATCCGGAACATCTGGACCAGTTGATTAAAGAACGACGGCTGCAGCAGCTTAAGTGTGCCGTTGCTGATTTACCGCCCCGGGCTAAGGAAGCGCTGATGTTGGCCAAGTACCGGGAAATGACCCTGAAAGAGGTCGCCAGAGAAATGGAGATATCTCAGACAATGGTCGAGAAACATCTGAAAACAGCTCTGCAAAAGTGTCGTACAGCACTGATCTCAGAATCGCACTAGTTTGGGAACAACAATGACAAGACAAGAACTACAGCCTGCCAGCCCGGTATTCGAGCAAGCCAGCGACTGGTTTTTAAAACTGCAAAACAGTGAAGATGCACAGCTGCTGGAAGAGTTTCAACACTGGCTTGACAGCAATCCAGACCATGAAGACGCCTATCTTGAAGTGCTTTCCTGTGGCAGGAAATGGATCAGCTGACGCCGGAAGCTTACGGAACAACAGCGGTAAAACCTGCTTCTGATGTTGTATCACTCGCAGACATAAAACAAGAAAGCCATTTAAAAACAGAAGGTAAGAGTGCTTATGTGAAGCGCTTTGTGCAAGGGTTTGCTCTTGCTGCCTGTATGGCACTCCTGGCAGTGTTAACCCCGGTACATATCTGGCAGCCCGCTGATTATTCAACCGCGACGGCTGAGCAGCGCATCGTCGAACTTGATGACGGCAGCAAGCTGCACCTCAGTGCACAGTCCGCCGTGAATGTTGATTACTCATCCACCGGACGGCACATCGAACTGCTGTACGGCGAAGTGTTCTTTGAAGTAGCCAGTGACCCAGAGCGGCCATTCCGGGTGCGGTCAGAAAATCAGACCGCTCAGGCTCTGGGTACTGCCTTCAATATCCGGCTGCTGGATGACAACATCCAGACCACGTTGACCGAAGGCACGCTGAAGCTTGACCTTGATGACCAGGCAACACTGATCATTAATGCCGGTCAGCGGGTTGAATGGGACGGCACAGGTAAACACCGGCTGCTGAAAGGGGACTACCCGTATCTGCCCAGCTGGAAACGCAATATCGTGCGTCTCGACCGTATGCCACTCACTGATGTGGTTGAACTGCTGAACCGTAACTATGCGCCGGCATTCCGTATTGCTAACCCTGAACTGAGGGATCAAACCCTGCAGGAACCTTGCCGTTGAATAATCTTGAAACCGTTATGAAAGTGCTGCAGGGCGCATTAAAGCTGGAGTTTACCAAGGTTTCAGATCAGCTGATTTTGCTTTATTAAAATTTTTTACAAAAACAGGTTGGGTTATTCCGGGCCGCTCCGTCTTATTAGTACAAATAATCTGAATGACAACGATTTGCATTCATAAGCAGTAAGACAATTTGAGTACCGGATGACCCTTCCGCGTTTCACAGCCCTGTACACCGCTATGCAGGCATGCCACAAATCAAACTACAAACAGCTCCTCGCCCGGGGCGTATTCTGCTCGACGGTTCTGGCTGCGGCGTTACCCGTTCAGCAGGTAACCGCAGCGGATGCAAATCTGCAGCAAAACTACACTTGGAATATTCCGGCCCAGCCTCTGAATGTATCCATTACTGACCTGGCAGAACGGGCCGGGCTGGTAATTCTGTTGCCACCGGAACAGTTCAGCAATGTGAATGCCAGTGCTATACGCGGTGATATGACCGTGACAGCCGCACTGGAACAACTGCTTGAAGGCACCGGCTATACCTATCAGGTTGATAATGGCAACACGCTGACCTTGCGGGAGGGCAGCAGTGATCTGCCCTTAGTCAGGCCCGAATCTATGGTGGTAACCGGTAACTGGCTGGACAACGTAGGCGAAACAACCGTGCACGAATTCCCCGGTGCCCGGAATATCCTTACGGCTGAAGAGATCGAAAAATCCGGAGCATCATCCCTGACTGAGGCCTTCCGCAAGATCCCAGGGGTACAGGTACGTATCCCTTCAGAAAGTTACGGTGCCAACCATGCACTGAGTGTGGGTGTACGGGGTCTTAAATCCCGTTTCTCTGAGAAATCCACCATCCTGCTGGACGGTATGCCACTGGCATTTGCCCCTTACGGTCAGCCACAGCTGTCTATTGCGCCGGTTGGCCTGGGCAACCTTGCAGCCATTGATGTGGTTAAGGGTGGTAGCTCGGTACGTTACGGGCCACAAAACGTGGGCGGTATCATTAACTTCGTAACACCGGAAATTCCGGAAGAACTCACCACTCGCCTGAAACTGCGTACCGAAGGTGCAGTTGATGACGGCCGGGGCGGCATGCTCGGACAGACCAACCTGTTTATTGGCGGTGCTACCGGTGAAAGCAGTGGGCTGGCACTGATGTATTCCGGTAGTCATGGCAGCAGCTACCGGGAAAACTCCGATGAAAGCATCGATGATCTGATGATCAAAGCTGAAACCTGGCTGGACGATAATCAGAAACTGGAAGGGCACATTCGCCGTTTCCAGGCTGAAACGGATATTGCTGGCGGCCTGAACGAAGCTCAGTATGCGGAAGACAGATATCAGTCCCGTTATGACAATAATCACTTCGACGGTGACCGCACTGAAGCCCGGGTGAAATACACCAACTTCATCAGCGATACCCAGGAATTCGAAGTGCAGGCGTTTGCTTCAAACACCTCCCGTTTATATGGCCTGCAATTTAACCCGGATAACCGCCAGCGCTACGACGAATGGGACCGTGAATACGACGTTTACGGCGTAGAGCCGCGCTATAGTCAGGTATTCGAAGCAGGGGACACAGAACACGAAGTTTCCGTGGGTTACCGTTTTATCAAGGAAGAAGCCGACCTGACCCGTCACCGCTGGAACGGCTTTGCAGCAGGCAGCGATCCAAGAACGGTGACCGGCGTGCTGCGCACCAAGGATGAAGCAGGCACCACCGCGCATGCAGTGTATGTAGATGACCGTATCAGCTTTGGTGACTGGATCGTTACCCCGGGCGTACGTGTGGAAGATGTTGAAGTATTCCGTGACAGCAAGATCCGTAAAAACGTAGCCAACGACTTCAAAAACGAACAAAGCTACACCGAGGTTCTGCCATCTCTGAGTGCCAGCTACCTGCTTTCACCGGAAGTCACGTTGTTTGCTAACTACAACACTTCATTCGGTACGTTGCAGCACCTGCAGTTGGCAGATACCACCGACAACGATCTTGAGCCGGAAATCGCCAAGACCATTGAACTGGGTAGCCGCTACCAGAAAGGTGGCCTGAGCGCCGAACTGACCCTGTTTAACATCAACTTCGATAACAAACTGCAGTGGGATGACACCCTTGAGCACCACGTCAACAAAGGTGAAACCCAGCATTACGGCTTTGAAATGGCCGCAGCCTATGCGTTTGAGAACACCGGTATGAGCGTATACGGTAACCTGGCGTATACCGAAGCGGAGTTCAAAGAAGGGGACGTAAAGGTAATGACCTGCCGTACTACTCTAACTGGGTGGGTAACCTGGGTATGCAGTACGAAACCGGGCCATGGACCTACAACCTGGAAGCGTACGCCCAGTCCAAACAGTACACAGATAACGAAAACACCGAAGAACTGACGGTAGTGAACGACACATACTACCGCGGTGAGATGCCTAGTTTTGTTATCTGGAATACCCGCGCCAGCTATCAGTTCCAGCCAGCCACCCGGGTATCCTTTGGCATCAAGAACCTGTTCAACGAGAAGTATTATTCTCTGAGTGGTCCTGATCAGCCATACGGTGCCGGCATCAGCCCCGGGGCACCGACAACCGCTTATCTGGAACTGGAAATGGAATTCTGATCTTTACATCAGTTAAGCACCCAGCAGCCCGGCGCTTTCAGCGTGCGGGCTGCCTCTGTTTTACGCTGAACGGATACGCCCATGAGATATTTTATTAACGCCCCGGTTTTACGGGTTTTACTGCTTTGCGTCTGTACGCTGCTGTCTCTGTATAGCTCTGCACGCACAGTGACGGATCAGGGAGACGGCTTGAACATTGAAGGCATACCACAACGGATCGTGGTGCTGGAATACTCCTTTCTTGATGCCGTGGTGCTGGCGGGTATCAGCCCGACGGGTATTGCCGATGACCAGCGCCCGGAACGCATCTTGCCTGAAATCCGCCAGCAACTGGAAGACTACACCTCAGTTGGTCTGCGTGGCCAGCCGGATCTGGAAACCATTGCCAGCCTTAAACCGGACCTGATCATTGCGGACAAATACCGGCACGAAGCCATTTACAAAGAACTGAAGAAAATCGCTCCAACGCTGTTACTGCGCAGTTATGGTGCTGAATACAGCGATTTACTTGAAGATACCGTCACCATTGGTGCCGCACTGGGAAAACCCGAAGAGATTAACCGGGCGCTGGCCCTGCATAACCAGCGTATGGATGCCTTAAGTAAACAGATCACCGAAGGGGCCGGCGACGGTATTAACAACCAGTCATTATTATTTGCAGTTACCAACCACCGGGCGATGACCCTGCATGGCAGCAAAGCCTTTGCCAGTGGAGTGATGCGGCGGCTGGGGCTGCAGCATGCTACGCCTGTTAACGATGAACGTGCATACATCCAGATCGGTTTCGAACAGCTGCTGGAAATGAACCCTCAATGGCTGATTATTGGTGACTACAGTGAAGCGCAGGGCGGCTCAGATATCCTCAACCGCTGGCAGCAACACCCGCTGTGGCAGCACCTGAATGCGATTAAGTCAGACCATCAGGTCCGGTGGACCCTAAGGTATGGGCACTCGGCCGCGGTGTAATGGGTGCAGAGCGGATAGCTGCGGACCTGAGCAAGGCGCTGAAACAACAATGATCTCCCGTGTGTATTTAAGCTTTCCGCTGGCTTCATTGTTCCTGCTTGCCGGGCTTGCCAGTGCCACCGTCGGAGGCTCGGCTTTTGAACTGCATTTCTCACAGTTAAGCGACGTGTTGCTTAGTTATATGCCCCAGTACTTCGGGTCGCAGAACCTGAACAGTGATCTGGGAGCGCAGCTCATCGCCACCGTCAGGCTGCCACGGGTACTGATCGCCGCAGGAGCTGGGGCAGCACTGGCCATAGCCGGCGCACTCATGCAAGGCCTGACCCGCAATCCACTGGCGTCACCTGCACTGTTTGGCATTAATGCCGGAGCCGCCTGCATGATGGTACTGGCACAAACCGGTGTGCTTCCGCTGTTGAGCGAGTTACCCCTGATCATCAGCACAGCCCTTGGGGCCGCGCTCGCCGGTATTTTGGTACTGGCGCTGGGCGGTGGCCTGAGTGGCCGGCTGCATCCCACCCGGATGGTACTGGCCGGCGTTGCCTTAAGTGCATTATTACTGGCACTGACCCGGGCATTACTGATTCTGGATGAACAGTCTCAGGGGGTGCTGTCATGGCTGGCCGGATCTTTGACCGATACAGGCTGGGACCACTGGCAGCAACTGTGGCCATGGTTACTCTCAGGCGGTTTGCTGGCAATGCTCCTCAGCCAGAAACTTAATCTGCTGGCACTGGGGATGAAATTTCAACCGGGCTGGGCGCACCGGCATTACAGATTCGCCTCTGGGCTTCACTGGCAGTCATCATGCTGACAGCCAGTTGTGTTGCGATCACCGGGCCAATTGCCTTTGTTGGCCTGCTTATTCCCCATCTGGGCCGAAATATTGTCGGTCACGACTACCGGATATTGCTGCCGTTCTGCGGGTTACTGGGGGCAGGCCTGCTGAGCTGGGCCGATCTGATCTCCCGTTATATGGCATTTCCGTCGGAAACCCCGGTAGGCCTGGTAACGGCACTGTTAGGTGCACCGTGTTTTATCTGGCTGGCCAGCTGTCGCAGGAGCATAGCCGATGAACACTCAAAAACTGATGTTACCTGTCATTCTGCCCGGGCTGCTCTTTCTTGGGGCGCTTGCCGGATTGTATCTTGGCAGCCTCAGCTTCAATGAAGCCATGGCGCTGGATGTGATCGTCGGGGATTTACGTTTCGCCCGGGTGCTGATCGCCATACTGGCAGGAGCAGCACTGGGTCTGTCGGGTTGCCTGATACAGGGTGTGGTCCGTAACCCACTGGCAGCACCGGACCTGATTGGCGTCAGTGCCGGAGCAGCTGTGGCTGCCACCGCGTTACTGTTGTTGTTTCCGCAGCTGTCACTGCACTGGCTGATTCCGGCAGCAATTGGCGGCGCGCTGGCAACCCTGTTGCTGTTACTCCGGCTGTTACGCAACGATGCCCTGAGCCCAACCCGGCTGGTACTGACCGGTGTCGCCCTGAGCATCTGGCTTTCTGCGTTAACCGACTGGCTGCTGGTCAGCCATCCCCAACAAACCAATGCAGCTCTGGTGTGGTTAACCGGCAGCCTGTGGGGCCGGGGTTGGGATCAGCTCTGGGTATTACTGCCATGGTTCGCGGTGCTGTTGCCGGTCAGCCTGATGCTGGCACTGCGGCTTGATTTGCTGACTCTGGGGGATGACGCCGCCGAAAGTTTAGGTGCCGGGGTACTGAACACCCGCAAAACAGCACTTCTGTTAGCGGTTGCACTGGCGGCCATCAGTGTTGCTGTGTGCGGAACCCTGAGCTTTGTTGGCCTGATTGCGCCCCATCTGGCCCGCTTGCTAGCAGGGGCAGTCATCTGAGACTGTTACCGGCCGCCGCTATGATCGGCGGATTACTGGCACTTGTTGCTGACATTCTGGCCCGAACCCTTGCCGCACCACTGGAACTGCCAGCAGGGGTCTTCACATCACTGATCGGTGCCCCGTATTTTCTGTTTCTGTTAACCCGCTACCGAGGCTGGTAATGGCATATCTGAGTATAAATAACCTGTCGTTCACCTATGGGGACCGGCCGGTACTGCAAAACCTTAATCTGACTATCCCTCAGGGGAAAATCACCGCCCTCATCGGCCCTAACGGCTGCGGGAAATCCACCTTACTTAAATGTATCGCCCGGATACTGCAGCCGCAGCAGGGGAAATCACTCTGCAGGGCAACAGTGTTCACCATCAAAACACCCGTCAGCTGTCACAGAAGATGGCACTGCTGCCACAGGCTCCGGTAACCCCTGAAGGCGTCAGTGTGCAAGACCTTGTGGGCTACGGCAGAGCTCCTGGGAAACCGCTGGGGCCGTCTCAGTGCAGATGATAAAGACATCGTCAGCGCAGCTCTGACGGAAACAGGATTGACTGATCAGGCCGGCCAGACCGTTGCCGAGCTCTCCGGCGGCCAGCGCCAGCGCGCCTGGATCGCCATGATCCTTGCCCAGCAGACCGATCTGGTACTGCTCGACGAACCCACCACCTGGCTGGACATCGCCCATCAGGTCGAACTGCTGCAACTGATGCGCAAGTTAAATAAACAAGGGAAAACCGTCGTTGTCGTACTGCACGATCTGAACCAGGCCTGCCGCTATTGCGATGAATTGGTCATACTCAGGGAAGGGCGGTTACAGGCACAAGGCACACCCTCAGAAATCTTCACCCGTGAACTGCTGGAAGATACGTTCTCGCTCTCTGCAGAAATTCATCCCGACCCGGTGTCTGGTTCGCCCAGTTTGTTTGCGTTGTAACGGGTATCACAGCCGTAGCTTATCGGTTGTTACTTAGTTCATTATTACCCGCACGTTAAAGATACAGACCCGCTATGGAGGTTAAGTATTTGTAAGGGGTAGAAGGGACGATAGGTGAGCCTTAAGCAATACAAATCAGCGTCTGTCAGAATGTTAAGATAGATGCTGAATTTTAGAAGAACCATCAGTGCTTAGTCTGCTCACGGTATTCTGTCGGAGTCACGCCTACCTTATTTTTAAACAGCCGGGAAAAGTATTGTGGGTATTCAAATCCTAAAGCATAAGCAATCGTCGCCACTGAATCGTCAGACCCGAGCAATAAATTCTTTGCACGGTTTATCTGGTAGATATGAATATTCTCCAAAGCCGTATGTCCCGTTTCAAGTTTGAGTGCGTCACTTAGGTACCGCGGGGTCATATGCAGGTTTCCTGCAATCTCCTCAACGGTGGGCATATGATCTGTGTTAAAGACTTTAAGGGCATCGTTGAAACGGTTTTCCAGGGATGTAACCTGGCTTTCTTTCTCTGCTGAAACTGGCGCTGGTAGAAACGTTCAGCATAGGTAAGTAAGGTTTTCAGCTGTGAAAGCATAATCTCTTTACTGAACGCGTCGTGATGCTGTTCGTACTCTTGTTCCAGCGTATCGAGAATACTGCTGATTAATGACCCTTCCCGTGGCGATAAGTGAAGTGCCTCGTGAACGGAATATGAAAAGTAATTTGCCGCTTCTATATCTTTCTGGATCGGGGTACCGCGAAGAAAGTCTTCATGAATCAGTACGAATTTACCTCTGGATTTTACCTTCAGGCCCTTCGTCTGGACGACCTGTCTGGGAGCAAGACATATCAGACATCCGTTTTGAAAATCATACTTAGTCTGCCCGTAGAAAATAGCTCCTTCCAGGATATGCTTGAGGCTTATCGCATAGAAATCAGTACTGATTTCAAGATCAGTATCAGGACAGTTAATTTCATCTGTGGTATCCGATTGAATGTTAACCACTGAAAACAAAGGATGCTCCGGCGCGGCTATTCCCAGAAACTGGTGATAATCATGCAAATTTGAAAAGTGTAATTTCTCTGTCATGGCCTTGCCGTCACTTCAGAATACGATTCAGCAACTTAATCAGCTCAGCTGAAAATTGATATTGGGATAAGCGCTAACGTTAAAGATACATGCTTTTTGGTATTGAAGCCTGTTTTCAAAAGTAGCCCTGTCAGAGTTAATCATCTGCAGCAGGGCTCCATGGAAAGTAAGGATTACTTATTGAAGAAAGCCGCTACAGTGTCCGCAGATTTTTCTACCGCCTCTGGCTTGTAGTAAAAATCAACATGGCTGAATCCACCAAATGCTGATACTTCAGGGTCATTGGTCAGTCGGTCGATAAATGCAGTTGAACAAATCGCGGTAGGCGCATCCTGACCGTAAACAACCAGGGTGGGTTGCACAATCTTGTCAGCATAGTGTTCGCAAAGCGAAAACAGCGACTGCATGGCCTGATCACCTATATGCATATTGGAAAAGTTTTCGACCGCTTTGGGCCCCGGAAACCGTCTCTTCCGTAGTAATCATAAGATTCACCAGCCATGGCCGGATAGGCCGCCGCGCTGACGAACTCTTCTTTCGACTGATCATCGTTCAGGCCAAAAGGCGCAACGTAGTCTGGCTCACCGGTTTCGTAAATCTTCTGCGCTGAAATATTGGCAGCGGCAATCATTTGATGTGCCACGTCTTTATCAGTCCACTGGAATGGATCTGCAGCCATCATGCCGGAAACTGTAGCGAGTTTTTAATTCGGTGATCTGTGACTGCTGCTGAGGCAATAATTGATCCGCCCTGGCATACACCGAGGCCGTAAATTTCTTCCACATAAGGCAGTGTTCCTAAATAGGATACGGCATCCCAGGTATTTTCTATCAGCCTGAACATGTAGCGGGACTGTTTAAACTCACCGGCCAAAGCGGGCGAATCCCCATCCCAAGATAATCAAAGGCTAAAAACACAAAACCTCTTTTGGCCATTTCCGACCGTAGGTACCTAAGACCTGTTCTTTAACTTGTGGAAACGGGCTTGCACCAACAATGGCTTTGTATTTTTGTTGGCATCAAAATCCTCAGGCAGGTACAGGTTACCCACCAGATCCACGCCAAATGATTTAAAGGTTACGCTTTTAATGCTCATATCATCACCCTTAGGTTTGGGGCAGTTAACGGAGAAGAGGCCCTGCCAGTTATCAATCGGTATGCAGAGCATTCTAGGGGCCAGCCATTCCGGACTAAATAAACATAATTACGTTTCTTGTATACAAAAATACAATTGTTCAGGGAAAGTGAGTTAGAAGCGGTTTCAGGAAGCACATGGTCATAAGAGAGGAGAGGGGCGGACTCGATTTTTGCCAGATCATCAGGACAAATTAAAGCAAAGACCTGCCCCCATTAAAATGACTGCCTGGGCAGGCTTTCGCTTCCGGCACTTCGCACCTACACTACATTGTCGCTGTTGGCGGCATTAAGCTTCGAAAATAAAAGTCAGGGAAAGATATGAACTGGATTTCAGAATTACAAAACCTGAATTACATGGCTGTAGCAATTGCAGCCATTGCAAGCTACGTCCTTGGATTTGCCTGGTACCATTGGGCGGTTTTTGGTGAGGCATGGGCGAAAGCTTTAGGCCTCACAAAAGAGGAGGCTGACAATACCGAAGGCCTTGGTGGCGCTTTCGTCATCTCTTTAATTTCAGGGCTATTGAAAGCTGTATGTATCGCATTGCTTATGGCAGCCGCAAACATATCAGGTCTTTTAAGTGGGGCATTATTTGGTGTACTGATCTCAGCAGTATTTATTGTCTTGTCGCTGGGCTACTACAATAGCTTTGCCCGCGTGCCATCGAAGCTAACATTAATAAACTCAGCCCATGGAGTTGTTGAACTTGCTGTAATGGGTGCAGTTATAGGCGTATTTTCATAGCAAAGCTTGCCTGATCAAGTGATCAATCTGAGGTATTTCTGTGCTTGTTTTTGTGTTTGAATGGCACAGCACTCACAACTGTAAAACCGCAGTTTTTGGTGGCGTTGGTAACCTCTATGAGCCAGAAGAGGACATGTATCAATACCCGCCCGCATATACGTATCTTTAGGTAACGCTAATCTTGTTGAGTCATATCATTGCTTGTTGTAGCTCGTTTTTACCCTTGCCTTTTCCTTAAATCAGTTACATATTGAGCACTTAAGGATCTTGCTGTGCCAAAATACGTGCACAGTCAGTCGTCAAAATGCGCATGCTTGTTTTTATCGGAAGAAAATGACGGTGCTGTCTAAAAGATATTTAGGTTCAATTTTTTACAGCTATTTTACTTTCTGGGTTAGCAGAAAAACGCGCATACTTTTTATAAAAAATTAGCTTGGTAGAAGTAGTAATCTATTGTTGTTAATTAGGTAAAGTAAGGAGCGGTAAAATGAATTTAAATGGATTAAAAATTAGTGCGCTGATTGAAGACGTTTATGATTTAGCTATTTGTATAAATGAGCTGACAGACTTATCTAAAGAATCTAATTCTAACTATGTCTTACCTATTCTAGATGCAGAGCTAAATGCAACATCTTGTTCACCTCCAACGCCTGAGTCTGATCTTAACAACTATAGAAGAAATATAGAGGGTTACTCTAGGTCTGTTTCCAACGCTATAAATGGAATTGGTGCTAGAGGCTTACAGATGGGGAGTTTACTAGGGCGAGGAATAATTTTGTTAGATATTTTAATACTTTACCAAGTGACTATTGTATAGGATCTTCAAATAGAGATGAGTTCAATGCTTTACGAAACTCGATTAGTAATGGGATAAACCAAATAAATCGAGGAATAAATATTTTTGAGAGCAACTACAGCTCCTATGTAAATCAAGCTGTACCTTTATTGAATACCCTAAACAGAGAGTCAAGTCGAATAAGCCCTTCATCAAGGGACTATACTCCAGTATTGTTAGCCCTTTCTCAGTATAATTCTTTCGCATCCGGATATAGTTTAGAAATATGGAATTTATCTCAACAAATAGAAAACCTAAGTTTAACGTTGTCGTCTGCTCTTAATTCAGCTAACAATGTATTTCGGAGATCATTCGAGCAAATAGAAGCAAATGTAGAAAGCGAGTCTAGAAAGTTTATATCTGAAAATACTGCTGCGGAAAATGCTTTTAGAGAATGGGAAAATATTAATGGAAAAACTGGATATGAGAAGTTTCGAGATATTGTTGTTCATGTATCCCGAGTAATGATTCCAAGCTTCAACTCATTTTTACAGAAAGTCCCTAGAACTCAAAGAATTCAGGAAGCTGCGGGTAGAGCGCAAGAAGTAGTTACTCATATAGAGTCTGGATATCAAGCATTTCCAACGTTTAATAAACTCCCCAGCCCATCAACTTCTTTTCCTTATGAAAAATATGGAAAAGATGAGCGAAAATATGGCGAGCAAAGACTCATAGATTTCTTAAAAGTGTTTCTTTAACGCATTTTAATGACACCGGGAAAAAGCTTTATTTTGGGGATATGCAGCTTGAACATGGAGGAAGAATTAGTCCTCATGTTTCTCATAAAGAAGGAATAGATGCTGATATTGATCCAGTAGAGGTCGGAAATGTACCAAACAACAACAAAACATTAGCTCTAGCCACAGCTAAAAGATTCTTATCTGGGGGCCAGAATAGTATTCTATGCTGATGAAGATGTTGTAAACGATGCGAACACATGGGCTTCTCAAAATAATATTTCGGGAAGGCTTAAGAAAGAAGATGGACATAAAAATCATTTCCATATTAGATTATAAACAGACAATTAGTTTAAGAGCGACTTACCTCTCAGCGGAAATGGAGGTTAAGCCAAACTATTTCTGCTCCTGACACAACACAGACATCAACCTGCCCGAAAGCTCTTCCAGTTAAGCGGGCAGGCACAACTCCTCACTCACTCATCCAACTAGATTAATTACACATACCATCTCATTTAAAAAGCCCATTGGCCGCAACTTTCCATCCGAAAACCACCCAACCCAAAACATCCTCCATAACCGTCTAGCCACACCGTTTAGCCTGAGTTAGCATTCCCATAATTATCTACCCATAACTAAAACAGGGTCTCAGGGTTTAACTTATTCGTTTGAGGCCTTCAGTGGCACGCGACTACTATTAGGGAAGTTACTTACTATAAACCAACAATAATATTCTATATTCAGGACGCAGCCATGATGCCAGCGCTAGCCGTATCCCGACGTACCCGCAGTACGCCTTTTACCAGCCGTGTCGAAGCCATGGGAGTTCAGGCTTACACCGTTTATAACCACATGTTGTTGCCAACTGCCTTTCAGGGCATTGAAGAAGATTACTGGCACCTGTGCGAACACGTACAGGTGTGGGACGTTTCCTGTGAACGTCAGGTGGAGATTACCGGCCCGGATGCTCAGAAACTGATCCAACTGATGACTCCGCGGGATCTGAGTAATGCCCGCGCAGGGCAGTGTTTTTACCTGCCGCTGTGTGATGAAAAGGGCATGCTGATTAATGATCCCATAGCGATCAAGCACAGTGATGACCACTGGTGGCTATCCATTGCAGACAGCGATGTAAAGCTCTGGGCAAAAGGCATCGCAACCGGCATGCAGTTAGATGTGAAGGTCTGTGAACCGGATGTCTGGCCACTGGCGGTACAGGGGCCGAAAGCAGAAGAACTGATGGCCCGGGTATTCGGTGAAGAAGTTAAGGATATCCGTTTCTTCCAGTACCGTCATCTGAACTACCGGGATACCGATATGGTGGTTGCCCGTTCCGGCTGGAGCAAGCAGGGCGGTTTTGAAATCTACGTCAACGATGCAGAACTTGGCTGCATGCTCTGGGATGATCTGTTCAGTGCCGGGGAAGACCTTCAGGTAGCTCCGGGTTGCCCGAATCTGATTGAACGCATCGAAAGTGGCTTATTGTCGTTCGGCAACGATATGGATTATTCCGACACGCCGCTGGAATGCGGCCTGGATAAATATGTCAGCCTTAGTGCAGACATTAACAGCCTGAGCATTGAAGCCCTGCGCAACAGTACACCGCGACATCAGTTAGTGGGTCTGGTATGCCAGGGCAAGCACAGCTTTACCGCTACCGGGGTGTATATGGAGGAGCTTTGTGTCGGTGAGATCACCTCATGGGCATGGTCACCGAAGTATGGTGTGACACTGGCCTTCGCCCGTTGCAACCCGGCAGGGATGGATGAAGGTGTGAGCCTAACGGTGAATAGCGACAGCGGCGCTCAGCCCGTAGTATTGAGCGGATTGCCATTTAATTTTAACGACTTAGGACTGACTGCTCATGAGGCGGGTCAGTCTGAGTCAGTTACAGGGAAGCCAGTTTAATGAGTAAGCAAAACAACCGATCGTCGTATCTGGGGGCTGACACAATCGCCCTGCATGCCGGCTATCAGCCTGAACCGGAACATGGTTCGCGCGCCGTTCCCATTTATCAGACAACCTCCTATGTATTCGAAAGTGTCGATGCCGCATCGGCGCTGTTTAACGTCGAACAGGGCGGTCATATTTACAGCCGCATTACCAACCCCACCGTTGCCGTGCTGGAACAGCGGGTTGCAGCACTGGAAGGGGGCACCGGCGCTGTCTGTACCGCTTCTGGCATGAGTGCACTGTTCGTCACCTTTGTATCCCTGTGTTCCGCCGGGGATCATATTGTCAGCGCCGGGCAGATTTACGGCTCCACAGTCACCTTGCTGAAACATACCCTTAAACGGTTCGCGATTGATGTTACCTTCGTTGATATTAACGACAGCCAGGCGGTCGCCGGTGCGATTCAGAGCAATACTAAACTGGTGTTCTGTGAGTCCATCGGTAACCCGGGGCTGGAAGTATCCGATCTGCCTTCAATCTCTGATGTAGCGCATCAGCATGGCATACCACTGGTTGTGGATGCTACCTTTGCAACCCCTAGCCTGTGCAGGCCACTGGAACACGGTGCAGATGTGGTGGTGCACTCCTGACTAAATGGATCGGTGGCCACGGTACGGCCATTGGCGGTGCGATTGTCGACGGCGGCAAATTCGACTGGGCTGCCAGTGGCCGCTTCCCGACGCTGACCGAGCCTTATGAGCCTTTCCACGGCATTAACTTCTGGGAAGAATTTGGCCCCGCAGCGCTTACCATGCGTATCCGCGCAGAAGCCATGCGTGATTTCGGCGCGGCCATGAGCCCGCACAACGCCTTCCTGTTATTACAGGGCATTGAAACCCTCAACCTGCGGATGAAACAGCACGTTGAAAACGCCAGACAACTCACAGAATGGCTGCAGCAGCAGGATAACGTTGCCTGGGTAAATCATCCGGATCTTGAATCCAACCCCACCCATGAAATTGCTTCACAACTGTTTCCGAACGGAGCCGGCTCCATGCTGTGCTTCGGCGTGAAGGGCGGCAGAGCCTGTGGGGCTGCGTTTATCGATGCACTTCAGCTTTCTTCCAACCTTGCCAATGTGGGCGATGCACGGACGCTAGTGCTTCATCCGGCCAGTACTACCCACTCACGGCTGGACGATGAAGCCATGATTAAAGCAGGCATTGGTCCGGATATGATCCGGGTATCCGTGGGCATTGAATCCATCCGTGATATCTGTGCTGATTTCTCTCAGGGGCTTAAAGCCGCTGATAAAGCATGGCAAAAGCAGCAGGAGGCATAAGATGCGGATTTCCGTAAACAATCAGGACGTATTCATTGCCACCGGCGGTAAAACGTTTAATCCCGAACTGCCATGCGTGGTCTTTCTTCACGGCAGCGGGCTGGATCACCGATGCTGGGCGCTGCAGGCCCGCTGGTTTGCCTTTCATGGCTACAGTGTCTTCGCGCCGGATTTCCCCGGCCACAGCCTGTCAGCCGGTGAACCGCTGACCAGCATTGAAGCCATGGCCGACTGGCTGATTGACGCACTGGAAGCTGCCGGTGTGCAACAGTTGCATCTGGTGGGGCATTCCCAGGGCTTTCTGGTGGCACTGGAAGCAGCACCGCGGCTGCAATCAAGGCTGCTCTCGCTGACAGCGATTGGTACCGCCGCGGCTATACCGGTGAATCCGGCATTAATCGACACAGCCAGAGAAGCACCGATGAAGGCCGCCGATATGATGCTGCAGTGGGGCTTTGGCCAAGCCACACAAATGGGCTACAGCGCGGTTCCCGGGGTACAACCCATTGCCGTTGGCCGTCAGATTATGGCGGCTAATCCGCTGGCAGAAGACCTGCAGGCCTGTAATGAATACACATCAGGTACTGAGCGGGCAGCAGAAATCAGCTGCCCGGCGAAGGTCATTCTGGCCGGACAGGACCGTATGACCCCTATAAAACCGGGCTTGAGCTGGCAAAACTGCTGAATACCGAAGCTATCCGGATTGAATCGGGCCATATGCTACCGATTGAGGCCCCCAAAGCCTGTCTCGATGCCATGAAACAGTTTTTACCCGTCTTTAACTGCCGGTAACCGAATAAGAGAACCCATTATGTCTACATCTACATTCAAAAAAGTTGCCGTTATCGGTGCCGGTACCATGGGTGCTGGCATTGCCGGACAGGTTGCCAATGCGGGTATTGAAGTCTGGCTGTTGGATCTGGCCTCAGAAGGCGAACGTGTTAATGCCCTGGCTGAACGGGGCATGGAACGCCTGCAGGACCCGGACGCACCGGGCCTGATGAGCGATGCTGCGGCGGAGAACATTCATCTGGGCAACATCCGGGATGATTTTGATCAGTTAGCGGACTGCGACTGGATCGCTGAAGCGGTGGTAGAACGGTTGGATATTAAGCAGGACCTGTATCGCCGTATCAATGATGTTTGCCGTGATGATGCCATCATTACCTCCAACACCTCGACGATTCCCATCAGCTTACTGACACAGGGTATGCCGCAGTCTTTCTGTGAGCGTTTTGCTATTACCCATTTCTTTAACCCGGTACGTTTCATGCGCCTGCTGGAACTGGTTCGCGGCGAACAGACCCGTGATGACGTCATGGAACAACTGGATGCCTTCTGTGATCAGCAACTGGGTAAAGGGGTGGTGCACTGTGCCGATACCCCGGGCTTTCTGGGTAACCGGGTTGGTGTCTATGCCATCCAGTGTGCGTTACACACGGCATTTGAAATGGGCCTGAGCCCGGCGGAAGCGGATGCGCTGTTTGGCCGTCCTATGGGCATTCCTAAAACCGGTGTGTTCGGCCTGTATGATCTGATCGGCATCGACCTGATGTCTGACGTGGTTAAGAGCCTGGTGAATATTCTGCCTGCGGAAGATGACTTCCATACGGTGGCGGCTGAAATCCCGTTGATGACCACCATGATAGCCAACGGCCAGACCGGCAACAAGAATGGTCAGGGCTTCTTCCGCGATGTACCAACTGATAACCCGGATATCACCAATCGCGAAGTTCTTGACCTCAGTAACAATGAATACCAGCCCTACACACGTCTGGAACTGCCACTGGCACTTCAGGCTGAAGCGCAGGGCGTACAGGTGCTGTTGGATGATGACAGCCGCTACGGAGAATACGCCTGGCAGGTGCTCTCACGTACCCTGTGTTATGCCGCTTCACTGATCCCGGAAGTGGGGACAATATTGTCCCGATCGATGATGCCATGAAACTGGGCTACAACTGGGTACAGGGGCCGTTTGAGCTGCTGGATCAGATTGGCACCGAACGTTTTGTCAGCCGCCTTGAGTCTGAAGGCCGCCCGGTACCTGCATTGCTACAGCAAACCCGTGGTGATCAGTTTTACCGGGTTACCGGGAATCAGCTCTGTGCCCGCCGGGCAGACGGCAGTTATCCGCCGATTCAGCGGGCCGAAGGGGTGCTGCGCTTCTCTGAGCTGCGCCGTACGCTGGAACCACAGAAAAGCAATGCTGTTGCCAGCTGGTTTATTGTCGATGACGCCGCCATTGTGGAATTCCACAGCAAGGCCAATGCGCTGGATGGCGATTCAATGGCCATTCTGGAAGATGCCCTGCAGCAAGCCGCAGCCCGTGGTTTACGTGGCGTTATCGTTCACAATGATGCCCAGCATTTCTCCTGCGGTGTGAACCTGGGCGCGGTGCAGAGTTTCTATCAGGCGGAAGACTATGAAGGTCTGGATCACTTCCTCAATCACTTCCAGCAGGTTGTGCTGGCCATGCGTAACAGCCCGGTACCGGTAGTCGCTGCGCCATCCGGCCTGTCTATCGGTGGTGGTTTTGAAGTAGTGCTGCATGCGGATCAGGTTATCTGCCATGCGAACTCCGTTACCGGGCTTGTTGAGTCTCTGGTGGGTGTTGTTCCCGGCGGCGGCGGGGTTAAGGAAACCCTGTACCGCAATCTGACTAAGTTCGGCGATATCGAAAAGGCCAGCTGGAAAGCGTTCATGAATCTGGGCTACGGCCGTACCGGCACATCACCCATCATCAGTCAAAAACTGGCCATGCTGCGGGAGCAGGACCAGTGGCTGATGAACCGGGATCGCCTGCTAAATCATGCCCTCAATGCACTGGATCAGGTTGAGAAAGCTCCGGCCCGTGAACCGGTCGCACTGGCCGGTGAGCCACTCTATACCCAGATGTGTGACTGGCTGCATCAGGCCCGCGAAGATGGGCTGCTGTACCCCCATGATGTGGTCGTCGGCACTGAGATTGCAGGCATTCTCACCGGTGGCCAGTGTGCAGCCGGTACCGTTCACACCGAGCAGGACCTGTTTGATGCTGAACGCCGGGCATTCCTGAGACTGGTTAAAACACCGGAAACCCGTGCGCGAATCGACAGCATGCTGGGCAGCGGCAGCAGCATCCGCAACTGATGGTATGAAACCGCAGGATTCCGGCGGCGGGTTAAACCGTCGCCGGAGTCCGGACCAGAATAAGAATAAGGAGTACAACCATGCATTCAGATTATCAGGCGCTGAACATGAATGCGGCAAACTATGTTGGCCTGTCCCCAATATCCTTCCTGCACCGCAGTGCAGATGTCTATCCTGATTACGAAGCGGTTATCTACGGTGAGCGCCGTTACAGCTGGCAGGACGTCCGCCAACGGTGCAACCGAATGGCATCCTCACTGGCTGAAATGGGTGTCGGTCTGGGGATACAGTGGCAGTACTGGCCTTTAATACCCCGGAGATGTTCGAGTCACACTTTTCTGTACCGATGACCGGCGGGGTGATCAACACCATTAACACCCGGCTGGATGCCGAAACCGTGGGGTATATTCTTGACCACGGAAAGGTGCGGGTCGCCATCGTCGACCGGCAACTGTATCCCGTTTATAAAGCCGCGCTGGAATTCGCCGAAAGCCGTCCGCAATTGGTGGTCATAGATGACCCGGCAGCCGGCGAACGCCCGGATGTCGAGATCCCACACCACAGTTATGAATCTCTGATCAGCAGCGGCAATCCGGACTTTAGCTGGCAGCCACCAGAAGACGAATGGCAGGCCATTGCCCTGAACTACACCTCCGGTACCACCGGCAGACCAAAAGGGGGTCTATCACCACCGGGGCTCTTATCTGATGAGTATGGGCACCGTGATCGGCTGGAACCTGCCGAATCACCCCCGATACCTGTACTGTGTACCCATGTTTCACTGTAACGGCTGGGGGCATGCCTGGACCATGGCCGCGGTTACCGGCACGGTTATCTGTATGCGGGCATTTGAGCCTGGCTTACTGTTTCGCCTGGTTGACGAACATCGGGTAAGCCATTTTGGCGGCGCGCCGATTATTCTGAATATGCTGGCTAATGCCCCGGAAGAACAGCAGATCCGTTTTGACCGCAGCATTAAAGTGATGACCGCCGGCGCACCGCCACCGGCACAGGTTTTGGCCCGCATGACCGAGTTCGGCTTTGATGTGATGCACGTTTACGGGCTGACTGAAACCTACGGCCATATTCTCCAGGCTGCGCCACAGCAAAGCTGGGAAGCTGAGGACAACAGCCGTCAGGCAGAGCTTAAATCCCGGCAAGGCGTGCGCTTCCCCATGACAGAAGCAGTGATCGTTCAGGATACCGATACAGGATTACAGGTACCGGCTGATGGCAGCAGCATCGGCGAAATCCTTATACGGGGTAATACCTGCATGAAAGGCTATCTGAATAACCCTGAAGCCACCGCTGAAGCCTTTGCTGATGGCTGGTTCCATAGCGGGGATCTGGCGGTAGTTCATCCGGACGGTTACATCCAGATTAAAGACCGTTCCAAGGATCTGATCATCTCCGGCGGGGAGAACATATCCTCGGTAGAAGTGGAGAATACCCTCTACAAACACCCAGCGGTGGGTGAAGCAGCCGTAGTTGCCATGCCCGATGAAACCTGGGGTGAAGTGCCCTGTGCCTTTGTGGAAGTGAAGGGCGCAGAACCTGTTACTGAAGCAGAATTAATTGATTTCTGTAGCACTCACATGGCACGCTTTAAGCGACCAAAGCGGGTAATTTTTGGCCCGCTGCCGAAAACAGCCACCGGTAAAATTCAGAAACACGCATTACGCGATCAACTGAAACCGGCTGAATAAGGATCTGCCCGTGCTCGATAATCCAAGCAGCCTCTGGCAAAAACCATCCAACACCTGATGCCTCTCTGGCGGGAAGCATTAGGGAATAAAGACGCTCTGGACAGCCTGACGCTGACCCCGGATCTGGAAAGCTCCGACCACGAACAACTGCTCACCTGGATCGATGCCTGTATCGACGGAGCGGGGACGTGGCCGCCCGTAACCGCACCGCGCAACTTGGTCGCTGTTATCTGGAACTGAATGAAACCGGCCGGGTGACATTCTTCACTCTGTTATGCCAGAAATACGATATTCAGGAACAGCAGTTAAGTGAACTGATGCAAGCCTGGCAGGCCGCCGACAGTGACAGCCGCCCGGCACTGACCCGCAAGCTTCGCCACCAACTGGAACCGCCAAGAATGGTACTTTTGCGTCAGTTCAATGAGCTGCCGGAAGGGGTTAAATTCCTGGTGGATATGCGTGCCGAACTCCTGAAACTGAGCCGCCAGCATCCCCACTTAAAACCTCTGAAAGAAGATTTAAAACGTCTCCTAACCAGTTGGTTTGACGTAGGTTTATTACAACTGGAAGAGATCACTTGGCACTCAGGGGCCGACCTTCTTGAGAAGCTCATCGAGTATGAGGCGGTACACGAAATACAAAGCTGGAACGACCTGAAAAACCGTCTGGATTCAGACCGTCGCTGCTTTGCATTCTTCCATCCGAACATGCCGAACGAACCACTGATCTTCGTGGAAGTGGCACTGGTTGAAGGGCTGGCCGGAAACGTTCAGACCCTGCTGGATGAAGATGCGCCACTGGCGGATCTGAACCAGGCAGACAGTGCAATCTTCTATTCGATTTCCAATACCCAGAAGGGCCTGCGGGGCATCAGCCTGGGTAACTTCCTGATCAAACGGGTAGTAAACCAGCTGCAGCATGACTTCCCGCAACTGAAGCAGTTTGCGACCCTCTCACCGGTGCCGGACTTTACCCAGTGGCTGGATAACCTCAGCGAAGAAGAACAGCAGACGCTGGCCTTCAGCAGCAACTCTGAGGAACTGAGAAAACAGCTGGTACAGGCGGATCAGACCGAGCGTGAAGCGTTGAGAGAACAGATTGAACCGCTGGCGCTTGCGTACTTCACTGAAGCGAAGCATCCCCGGTATGCGCCGTTTGTCAGGGATCCGGTGGCACACTTCCATCTGACCAATGGTGCACAGCTGGCCCGGATCAACTGGATGGCTGACCAGTCAGAGAAGGGCCTGCAGCAATCTCTGGGGTTGATGGTGAATTACCTGTACGAACTACCGCACATTGAGTCCCGCAGCCAGGGCTATACCGGTAACGGTGATATCGCACTGTCAGCGGCGCTCAGTAAACAGAAGAAATAACGTTTCTTTCCTGTTACGCCCTCCGTCCGGGACAACCTGACGGAGGGCTGTGCACTTACCCCAGCCAGAAAGCATCTTTCCAGCGCGCAGTTTTAAGGGCATCCCGCTCCTCATAAATACGCAATGCCGTGGGCAAATCCAGCTCAAAGTCAGCCTCTTCGTCATTCGCCAGCGCTGTCAGCAGCAGGGTGTACCAGGCGGTTATGCCGCCGGGTGGATTTGTTTCGAAGCGGGGAAACACCGGATTACCTTTACCTTCCTGCCAGTCACGGGCCAGCGTCGGATTAAGAATAGTGGCCCGCGCCACACCAATCAGGTCAGTACTGCTGCTGGACAGTGCATCAGCAGCTTCTTCCCGGGATTTAAAGCCACCGGTAACCATCAGGGAATATCTGTTACTTGCCGTGCCTGCGCTGCAAACTCAAGGTAGTAGGGGCCTTTAGCTGCACTGTCCGAACTGGACTTTGCACCTGGAAAATAGGTACCGCCGCTCAGCTCGATGAGGTCGAGGGATGTTTCATCCAGCAGCTTAATGGTTTGCAGTGCGTCCTGTTGGGTCAGGCCTCCTTCAAGCAAATCCGAGGTGTTAATCTTGATGCCAATAGGGAAGGAGGAGCCGAGCGCTTCACGTACTGCTGTAATAATCTCCGTCACAATCCGCGCCCGTGCAGCAACAGAGCCGCCGTACTGATCATCCCGGCGATTAAACAACGGCGACAGGAACTGACTGAGCAGAAAACCGTGGCCGGCATGGATCTGCACACCGGTAAAGCCAACCTCTTTAGCCAATGCCGCTGAACGGGCATAGGTTTCAGGTAAGGCCAGAACCTCTTCCAGGGTCATACCGTCACACTTAAAATCACCGATGTGTAGCGCAGAAGGCCCTTTAGGCTGATACACCGGCGCATGTGACAACGCACCGCCATGACCCAGCTGGGGCCAGATATGCGCACCATTAACCGATGCCCGGGCGGTCAACTCCCGCAGGCTGTCCTTATCAGACTGTTCCCATAGCATGAGATTACCGGGCTTTTCCGGATAGCGCGGATCAGACTGCACCTCGCCAATCACTGACAGCGCCAGGCCACCCTGAGCCCAGCGCTCATAAAGCCGGATCTGTGCAGCGGTGGGGTTACCCGTACCGTCACCCAGTGAGTCTGACATCGCAGACTTAACAATTCTGTTCTTAAGTACTGCACCGCTGGGCAGCTGTATGGCATCACTTAACTGTGGGGCTGATCCGGTCTGTGTATTCATGGTGTCTTCTCATGTTTTATAAGGGCGCACAGGCTCTGAAAACTCAGGCTCTTAACTTAAACGCCTGACTAAAGCGCCTGACTGATGGAGACATTATTGATGAACTTATCTAAACTAAAAACGCACCAATCAAACAAACACTATTAAATAAAATTTAATAATGAACATCTCTGACCTGACCCTGTTTATCCGCATTGCAGAAACCGGCAGCATCACTGAATCCGCCAGACAACTGGGCATTACCACCGCAGCCGCCAGTCTGGGGTTGCGCCGGTTGGAAGCCCAGCTGGATGTACAGCTGTTTATCCGTACCACCCGGCAACTGAGGATTACCGCCGCCGGCGAGAAATTCCTGTTTCACTGCCGGCAGGCGCTGGAAACCCTGGCACAGGGCATGGCAGCCGCCCACAGCAACTTAAATGACATCAGTGGCAACCTGCGGTTTTCCGTCTCATCTGATCTTGGCCGTAACCTGGTGTTGGGCTGGGTAGATGAAATGATGGAACAGTATCCGGCACTGAGTATTGATCTGAATGTGAGTGACAGCCTGTCCAACTTCTTCCAGGATCAGGTAGACGTTGCCCTGCGTTACGGTAAACCCCAGGACTCCACCATGGTGTCTTTCCATATCGCCACCCTGAAGCGCATTACCTGCGCATCGCCTGAGTATCTGGCAGACGCGGGCGTACCGGCACATCCTGATGAGCTTAAAGATCATAACTGCCTGCTGTACCGGCTGGACGGCCGGCTGTTTAATCACTGGGAATATAGCGGTGAAACCGGCAAACACCGGATAAAAGTCAGCAGTAACCGAATCAGCAATGATACGGATATCGTCCGCCGCTGGGCGGTGGCCGGAAAGGGCATTGCCTATCGCTCACAGATTGATGTGGCGGCAGATATCAGACAGGGCAACCTAGTCACCCTGTTTGAAGACTATCAGTCACCGCCCGTAGAACTGTATCTCCTGTGCCCGGGCAGAAAGCAGGTAACCCCGCAGTGATTGCATTCCGGGAGATGCTCAGGGAGAAGTGCGCGGCACTGGTTTAAGGTGTGACAGCCAAAGAAACAGCAGATAAAAATTGCCTATGAATCACATAGATAAAGCTAATTAAGATCATTGATACAGGTCAGAATCCCGTTTGTGCTGAAGCTCTACTCTGCCGGTACCGGTAACGGTAAAGAAGCAATTCAGCCTTTGAATCCGCTAAGGCTGAATAAAACGGAACCGCGCAGACGACCGAATCACCGTCTCAACTGGCAGGCTGTGCCGGTGATTCAGCCAGACTGCGGGCTCACAACGGAGATTTATACCATGAAACAACGTTCTGGTCTGGCCCTGTTGGGCCTTCTGACCGTATTTCCTGTAATGGCCAGTGAACCTATCCAACCTGTCGAACCCTATACAGTAAAAAGCCCGGCAAAAGTGGAACTGGGAAAGCAGCTGTATTTTGACCCAAGACTGTCAAAATCCGGCTTTATATCCTGTAACTCATGCCACAACCTCAGCATGGGTGGGACCGACAACATGCCTACATCCATAGGCCATAACTGGACACTCGGGCCGATCAACGCACCCACGGTACTGAACAGCAGCCTTAACATTGCCCAGTTCTGGGATGGCCGGGCCAAAGATTTACAGGAGCAAGCCGGAGGACCGATCGCCAACCCGATAGAAATGGGTTTCAGTCACCAACTGGCAGTTGAGGTGCTGGATACAATTCCGCAGTACAAAGCGTCTTTCAAAACGGTTTACAACACGGACGCCATCGTCATTGATCAAGTCACCGATGCCATTGCTGCATTCGAGGAAACCCTGGTAACACCGAATGCACCGTTCGACCGGTATCTTAAAGGAGAAAACGATGCCATTTCAGATATCGCCAAAGCAGGGTATGAGCGCTTCAAAGCCACAGGCTGTACTGCCTGCCATAACGGCGAGGCGGTAGGCGGAAACTCATTTCAGAAAATGGGACTGGTAAAACCCTATAAAACCGATAACCCGGCGGCAGGGCTGTCAGCGGTAACCGGCCAGGAAATTGACCGTTTCAAGTTCAAAGTGCCGACACTGCGCAATGTCGAACTGACCTATCCGTACTTCCACGACGGTGCCATCTGGACCCTTGAAGAAGCCGTCAACATCATGGCTGAACTGCAGCTGGGTAAAGCTCTGAAGCCGGAAGAAACCGATGAGATAGTTGCCTTCCTGAAAACCCTCACCGGCGACCAGCCAAGCTTTAAACTGCCACAGTTGCCACCCTCTACTAACAAGACGCCACGGCCTGATCCGGCCTGACAGCTCAGTTTTAATAGCTACACTTAGCAATGCCAAAGCAGCCCCCGGGCTGCTTTTTAACGGTCCTTAAACAACCTCAACCCTCTGACAGCGGACGCAAGAAGATCTGCTCCCGCAGTATCTGCCAGCGGTTGTCTTCAAAGCGCAATTCTATATTGCACAGAAGCTTCATCTCTTCGCCGTTCATGCCGCTGTGTATCCTGCTGAGCACGCACACGGCACTGTCACCCAGGATGTGAAAGTCATGCCAGTCTGCCCAGGGATTTAGCGGGGTGGGGTTCTGTTTGGCCTGCTCTTCAAAATGATCAATAAAGGCCTGTTTGTCGTAGGTTTGTACCTGACTGTCCGGCATGACCAGTGTGGTATGGAAGTCATCGTGATAAATGCTGTACAGCGCTTCTGTGTCGAAGTGAGTGGCACGGTCGATCAGATGATCCATTGCTGCGCGGATATCTGCCTGAGTATGGGTAATGGCTGTCATGAAAACCTCTGAACAGGATTGTTATTTATGCTGGTCAGGATGACACAGCGGATAATTTGCAATCTTATCCGTGAGGAAAACCGAATAGAATCCAGTTAAACTTCATAGCTTCTATTCCAAATACGAATATTAGTTAAGAGCACTGTTATGGATCAGCTAACGGCAATGCGAATCTTTGTTAGGGTTATTCAACTGGGCAGTTTTTCCGCAGCGGCACGGGAAGAAAACAGTACCCAGGCCACTGCCAGTAAAAAGTAGCGGCACTGGAACAGAAACTCGGTGTGAAACTGATCAACCGCAGTAGCAGGGAACAGTCCCTCACGGAAGCCGGCAGTCATTATTTTGAGCAGTGCCTGAGCGTACTGGGCGAAATAGATGAAATGGAAGCGTCGGTGCGCGCCCGGACAACATCACCGAAAGGCTTGTTACGGATTACAGCACCGGTCCCGTTTGCCCGCCTCGTGCTGGCACCTTTACTGCCTGAATTCCTGGCACAGTACCCGGACATCAAAATCGATATGCCACTAGAAGAAAGACACCTGGACCTAATCTCAGAAGGAATCGATGTGGCGATCAGAGCCCGTAAGCTGGAAGACTCATCCCTGATCGCCAAACCGCTGTTTGATAACCCGCTAATACTGGTGGCATCCCCGACGTATCTGTCCGATAGGGGAATACCGGTGTCGCCGGCTGACTTAAAAAGTCATGACTGCATCGTCTACAGCCTGAATAAATTCCTCAATAACTGGCACTTCAGTAAAGACGGATCAGACCAGACGGTCGCGGTATCCGGTACATTTCGCAGTAACAGCGGCGAGACCAATTTGGCACTGGTGCTGGCCGGACAGGGGATCACTCAGATCCCGGTATGGATGGTGGATGAACACCTGCGGAAAGGAGAACTGGTACAGCTGCTCAGCGAGTATGAAACTGATCATATGCCGATTAACATCGTTTACCCGCAAAGCCGTTACTTACCGCTAAAAGTGCGCTGCTTTATCGATTTCATCAGTGACAAACTGGGCGATCGTTACAGATAGTTCATATGAAAAATGACTAAACGTGAATATTAGCAATCTGTAAAGTTCTGATTAATCCACTTGCTATAACAGTTCTGTATCCCGCGAGCATCAGCCCGCGGTGGTATTTAATGAAATGCTCAGATCCACAAAAACAGTGCGCATCCTGCCGTCAGCCCGCCGGTCGTCCAGGTAAACAGCTTCCAGCGCAGTTCCGTTGACAAAAACCGGCGGATTGCCCGGCCCGCGACGGCCCATGGGGTAATCGAAAGAAAGCTCAGCGGCGGGATGATCAGCAAGACCAGCCAGATCAGCTCAGGTTTCTGCTCAATCGCCACCAGTACCAGGCTGACCAGCGCAAGAGTGGCACTGATCGCCTTCGGATTGGCGAACTGGAATAATACCGCCATGACAAAACGCATCGGTTTTTCCACCTGCCTGTCACCGCCGGACTGCCGGGCTGTTGCCATTTTCCAGCCGATCATACACAACCATACGCTACCCAGAACCTTCAGAACCAGCAGGGTTTGCGGCCAGGTATCAATCAGAGGTTTCAGCCCCAGCACCGCCAGTGAATTAAGCAGTACCGTGCCGGCCAGAATGCCAAAAATATGCGGCAGGGTAGCCCGCACTCCGAACTTCGCACCGGAATAAACCAGCATCATGTTATTCGGCCCCGGCGTCGCCCACATGGTGTAAGCAACCAGAACGAAGGGCATCAGCAACTCTAAATTTGTAGACATCAGATTTTCCGGCTCTGCATTGGATGAGCAAACAGTATAGGAGCAGAGCTAACAAAGGACACAGACACACAAAGCTTAATAATTAATGGACACAGAGTTTTTCCCTTTGCATACTCAGCCGGGCTGATAAGCTTTACAAACACACACAGTGACAGGCTTCGGGACATCATGACCGGAAACACCCAGACGCAGATTCAGACACAGACCGGCCAGCCGCAGTATTTACAGATTGCCGGATTAATCGAACAGAAAATCCGCAATGGCGAGCTCATCCATGGCAGCCGCTTACCTGCTGTACGCCAGTTGGCGGCGGATTATAATGTCAGCATCAACACTATTCGCAGCGTACTGGATACCCTTGAACAGCAAGACCTGATCAGCCGGCAACCCCGGCAGGGCACACGGGTCAACTTTCAGTCCCAGCCTGCCCAGCATTTCCGACCGTTTGAGCCCTTTAAAGCCGATCCCAGGCTGGCACCCCAGGCACAGAAATGGCTGGATGCCTCAATTCTCAATGGCCAGTCCAACGGACAGTTCATTAACATGGTGCTGTCACCGGAGCTGGAAATGTTCCGTTCCTTTCAGCGCCACTATCACAAGGTGCTGTTACAGCCATCCAGACGGGGATGGAAAGCTCAGCGGGTTATCTGCCATTAAGAGAAGCCCTGTGTCGTCTGTATTCCCAGCGCCAGACTCACGTAAATCCAACCCAGGTACAGATTACCAGTGGCTGTCAGCACGCCATGGAACATGCGCTGCGGGTTGTCTGCCGGCCCGGTGATAATGTCGCTGTGCCCACGCCGGCATTTCCCGGCTACCTGGCATTACTGGGGCAACTGAATCTCAACGCGGTGGAAATTCCTATGACACCGGCAGGGCCGGATTATGAGTCCCTGAAAGCAGTCATGCACAGTGGCGAAATTGCCGCACTGATCATCAATCCTGTCTGCCATAATCCCACCGGGGTGACCATCAGCGATGACTATAAACGGGACATTGCTCAGTGGGCCAACAACCTGAAAATTCCGGTGATTGAAGACGATATTTGCGCCACCCTGAATTTCTCAGAGGCCTTTCCAAGACCGGTTATCAGCTATGACACCGACGGCTGGTGTATGCTGGTCAGTTCGATCTCTAAAATCGTCGGCGACAGTGAACGGCTTGGCTGGTGCCTGCCGGGCCGGTTCCGCGATGCCTATATGACCCAGGTTGCCATCAGCCAGATAAGCGGGCCGTATTTTCGCCAGAAAGCCCTGGCGAATTATCTTAACGGCTCCCGTTATGCCAGCCAGTTACGCAACTGGCGCGGCCAGATGAAAGCCTTTCTGAATGATGCCAGCGAATATCTGTCTGCGGAACTGGGCAGTGCAATCGAGATAACGTCTCCCAGCGGCGGTTATGCACTTTGGATCCGGCTGCCGGATTATGTGGATGTAACAGAAGTACGCCGACAGGCCGGTGAACAGGGCTGTGATTTCCTGCCGGGTGAAGTGTTCAGTCTGGCGCCGCGGTTCAAACAATACATCAGGCTGGTACTGATCCCGCCGCAGGATGAGCGCTATGAAAAGGCGCTGAAAAAGCTGACGGGAATCCTTAAACCGTTACTGACAAAAGCTAAACCACAACCTGCAGCCGGTTCAGTAACCGCTGCAGCGGCACATCAAGGTGGCTGCCAAGCTTCTTGGCTTGTGTTTGCAGGCGGCGGGGTGGGGGTCCAGCTGAATATCCTTGCCCACAAAAACAATCACATTGCCTTCCTGGGTGCTGACCTGTAACGGCTGAGAACCGAACACTTCCTGCAGGGTATCCATGCAGAGGGGCAGGATTCCTTTACCCTCATCCCAGAGGTTGATGACCATCACACCTTCATCGCGCAAATGCGCATAGCTGGCCTCTAGGAAGGCAGGATCAACTAACTGATCCTGTAAGCCGTTATCCAGATAAAGGTCGACGAATAGCAGATCCTGCTGACCCGCCGGCAGCAGTGGCGCCTGAATATGCTCAAAGGCATCACCAATATGCAGTGTCAGCCGCGTTGAATCCGGCAAAGAAAACCAGTCACGGGCCGCCAGTGCGACCTTTTCCCGCAGCTCGACAACGGTCAGCTGCAGATTGTCATCGGCCAGTAACAGGGCTTTAGCCAGTGAACCAGCCCCTAACCCCAGCAGAGTTGCGCCCCGGGCAGCCGGTGCCATTAATAACGCCAGCATCATGCACTGGGTGTACTGGAACAGCAGGCGGTCAGGCTGATTTACCTGCATACCGCTTTGCTCACCGCCGTTTCCGAAGGTCAGGTAGATATTGTCGTTGTCACTGAGAACATGAATGGGGCCCCATTCATCGTGGTAGCGGCTAACTTCAAACGCGCTCATACAGTGGGTTTCCTGCTGCTGTTACTGCTGGCATAAGCGGCTGAGTATATACAGCCGCCCACGCTTACTCCAGCACGTTTTTAGCCGCATGCAGTAGCCGGTAACCAAAGTACCAGCTGTGGCCAGAACACCAGGATTAACAGGCCGGTCAGCTGCAGAATGATAAAGGGCGTCACACCTTTATAGATATCCGTAATCTTTACATTTGGCGGGCATACCCCTTTCAGGTAGAACAGGGCGAAGCCCACCGGCGGGGTGAGGAAGGAGGTTTGCAGCGCCATGGCGACGAGCATCACGAACCACACCAGCTCCGGGTTATCCACCACACCGTAACCGTTGATATCCAGCCCCAGAGCGGAAATCACCGGCGCCAGCAGCGGCAGGATAATCAGAGTGATTTCGATCCAGTCCAGGAAGAAGCCCAGCAGGAAGATCACCCCGAGGATAAAGAAGATAATGCCGTACGGGCCGAATGGCAGGCCGGTCAGGAAGGATTCGATCAGTTCATCACCGCCTAGCTCGCGCAGCACCAGCGCAAAACAGGTGGCACCGATAAAGATCGCAAAAATGTACGCGGTAGTGTTGTAGGTACCGGTCATGACTTCCTTCAGCACTTTAAAGCTGAACTTACGGTTGTACATCGCCAGCAGGGTGGCCCCGAAAGCTCCCACACCGGAGGCTTCAGTTGGCGTGGCAATACCGGCGAAGATCGACCCCAATACCACGAAGATCAGCGCTAATGTTGGCAAAACCGCCTTTAGAACCGAAACTAAGGTGGCCATGGTCACCGGTTTGGCATCAGCTGGCAGCGGGGCTGATTCAGGCTTGATGAAACCGGTAATCAGAATGTAGGCAATGTACATAGCACCCAGCATCAGGCCCGGAAAAACAGCCCCCATGAACAGGTCACCCACGGACAGACCCAGCTGATCCGCCATGATTACCAGCATGATGCTCGGCGGAATAAGTATTCCCAGAGTACCGGCGCTGGCGATGGTGCCCAGTGCCAGCGGCATGGCATAACCCTGTTTGGTCATGGATGGCAGTGACATCACCGCTAACAACACAACCGATGCACCGATGATGCCGGTGGAGGCCGCCAAGATGATACCGATCGCGGTAACCGTGATGGCCAGACCGCCACGAACGTTACCGAACAGCTCCTGCATGGACTTCATCAGTCGCTCAGCCACACCGGATTTATCCAGCATGATGCCCATGAATATGAACATGGGGAGGGCCACCAGAATCCAGTTATCCATGATCTTCCAGAGGCGGTTCACCACCAGGCCGAGGGTCAGATAGTCCAGCCCGGTAATGGTGTCAAAATAGGTGTCGGCAATGTAGCCGATACCGGCAAAGATAACCCCGATGCCGCCCAGTACCCAGGCGACCGGGATGCCGGTGAATAACAGTGCGATGAATGAAACGAACATCGCAATGACAAGAATTTCATTAATTTCCATTAATCAGTCCCTCTGAACAGCAACACGGTATCGCGATACAGGCGGGACAACGCCGCCAGAATAAGCATCGCCATACTCACGGGAATCACACCTTTAATCAGCCAGCGCCAGGGCAGGCCGGAAGGGGATTCAGAATGTTCGTTGATGCGCCAAGCGTCAGCAACGAAATCCAGACTGTGCAGAAAGATCACCGTAATAAACGGCAGTAACAGAAACAGTATGCCGAAGATCTCGACAAGGTATTTGGTCCGGGCACGAAAGCCGGTATAGAAGAGGTCCACACGGATGTGGGAATTGGTGGTCTGGGCGTAGGCAAGGCCAAACATCACCCCGATGGCATACAGATGCCATTGCAGCTCTTCCAGCACAATCAGCCCGCTGGAAAACCTTTACGCAGAATAACCTGCGCCATAATAACCAGAATCAGCAGTACATAAGCCCAGGCTATCAACCCGCCGACTTTCTGAATCAACCGGTCTATACCGTCTGACAACCCCACTGGAGGCAGTGTATTGTTTGCGTCATTCACCCGATGCATCCTTTATTGTTATTGTCGAATGTCCGTTCTGATATCGCACAAAAACAGTGCAACAGCCGGGGCTGAAGCACTGTACGATACTCAGTCAGTATGGGGCTAATTTGTCTTGCGTGGCAAGAAAGCGTTTGCTTCCCACAGATCGTATCCTTTACGGAAGGTACTCAGATCATCCCAGACCTTAGTGAAGAATGGGTCCGCAGCGGTTTTGTCAGCCACCACTTCCAGCCATTTCTCATTGAAGGTATTCAACATGTCATCGCTCCAGTAACGGATGTTTACACCGTTTTCCTGAGCTTTGGCCATCACCTCAAACTGCATGGATTCACCTTCAGCAATGGCGTTGGTCATAGAGGCTTTACAGGCATTTTCGACAATGGCCTGCTGACCGGCAGACAGCTTGCCCCAGGCATCTTTGTTCACCAGCAACTCAAAGATGGTCGCCTGCTGGTGCCAGCCAGGGAAGTAGTTGTACTTCACGATCTTGTGGAAGCCCAGACGCTGGTCGATGGCTGGCTGAGAGAACTCAGAAGCATCAATCGCACCTTTCTCAAGTGCCCCGAAGATTTCACCGCCCGGCAGCTGAGACGTAGATACACCCAGTTTCTCCATCACGGAAGCACCCAGGCCGAAGAAACGCATGTTCAGACCGTTCAGGTCTTCAGGGCTGTTAATTTCTTTGCTGAACCAGCCTGAGGTTTCCGGCGAAATAATCGCACACGGAATGACTTTTACGTTGTAGCCGTTGGTGTCATACATTTCCTGATACAGTTTCAAGCCATTACCGTAGTACAGCCAGGCCATGTATTCACCGGCTTCCGGGCCAAAAGGCACCGCCGAGAAGAGAGCTGCAGCAGGCATTTTACCCTGCCAGTAACCGGCGGTTGCGTAGCCGGAATTCACCTTACCGGAAGATACGGCATCGAGAATTTCTTTAGGAGCAACCAGTTTACCCGGCTCATAGATTTTCATCTTAATTGAGCCATCACTCATCAGTTTAAGCTGTTCCGAAACCCACTTAATAGGTGTACCCAGTGCAGGCAGGTGAGAACCGAATGCAATCGGCGTTTTCAGCAGGACTTTATCTGCGGCAGATGCAGCAGTGCTGCCGGCAGCCATTGCGGCGGTTAACAGTGATACAGCGAACATCGATTTTATTTTTTCATGATGGTTCCTTGTTTATCAGATGATGTCGTTAAAAATTCCGGGTATAACGTATTTCCACTTGAACTGAAGAAAATGGCTTACTGGGCGCTCCAGGCACCGTCGATCGGCAGGGCTGCACCGTTAATGCCACGGGCAGAGTCACTGCAGAGAAATACCACCATGTCGCCGATGGCATCCGGTTTAATCAGATCCGGATAGGCTTGTTTGTCGACCACCAGATCATGCTTAGCCTGTTCAGCAGAACGGTTTTTCTCAGTGGCAATCGCTGCGATCTGATCATTAAGCAAAGGGGTATCAACCCAGCCAGGGCAAATACAGTTAGCCGTAATGCCTGCGGCGGCGTTTTCCAGTGCAACTACCTTGGTAAAGCCCACCAGGCCATGTTTGGCAGCGCAGTAAGCGGCTTTATTAATGGACGCTACCAGGCCATGAACGGAAGCAATATTGACGATGCGGCCAAAACCCTTCTGCTGAAAGTGCGGCAGGCACAGGCGCGTGGTATGAAAGGCGGCAGACAGGTTGATGGCAATGATCTGATCCCATTTTTCCGGTGGGAACTGCTCAGTGGGGGCGGTGTACTGGATTCCGGCATTGTTTACCAGTACATCCAGCGTATCAAAATGCTCAAGTGTTGCTGTTATCAGAGATTCCAGCTGGCTGACGTCACTTAAATCTGCCGGATGATAAGCACATTTAACAGGGTACCGGGCGAACTGTTCGCACAGTTGCTGGCCAAAGGCTTCATCTTCAAGGCCGTGAAGCATGATATTCATACCGCTGGCTGCAAGCCGGTGGGCGCATGCCAGACCAATACCGCTGCTTGAGCCGGTTACCAGGGCCGTTCGCGTCTGCATAGAGAGTCTCCGTTATTATTCTGTGCGCGTGACCGGCAGACAGCCGCCTGTTTTCCGGTCATGAGGGCTGAGCCTCAGCGCGAATTTTATTAACGTCTTTATTGCAGTCTCTATGCCAGATCTATAAGTCATTGATTTATAATAGACTCTAGTTAGGGATTAGTTTTTGACTCAGGAAAGAGGCGTTTTATGTCTGAAAAACAAGACACTTACTGTCTGACTTTTCAGACATATGTGTTTATTATTCTAGACAGAATAATCACAGGGCTGACAATTATGATTTGGGATGACATACAACAGGCATCACACAAAAAGCGGGCGATGGCATTTCTCAGCCAGTCATTCGACAGCTTTTATCAGCACTCCATTTCGACCGATGCCCGGGGCGTAATTGTCTGGATCAGTGAAGCCTACTTTGATTTTCTCAGGCTGAAGGAGTCACCCTCGGAAAGCATATCAGCGAGATTATCCCAACCAGCCGGTTGCCTTCTGTGATAGAAAGCGGCCAGCCAGTGTTTCTGGATTTGCTGTATATCAGTGACCAGTGGGTAGTGATCAGCGTTATCCTCTGAAAGACGACAACGATAAAATCATTGGTGCGTTTGGCTTTGTTGCTACCGACAGCATCAACCCATTAATCAATAAATACAATAAGTTACAGGATGAACTTCAGGCTGCAAAAGACAAGCTAAACAGTGACAGACCCGCTACGGGCTGTCCCGTGTTATCGGTAACAGCCCGGTGATGGGCCATGTAAAAGCAGGTACGCCAGGCCGCCCGGTTTGATATATCTGTATTGCTCACCGGGGAAACCGGCACCGGTAAAGAACTCTTTGCCCGGGCATTACATGACTTATCACCCGCAGCAGCGCGCCTTTTGTCAGCATAAACGTAGCGGCTATTCCGAATGACCTGATCGAAGCGGAGTTCTTCGGCAGTGTCGCCGGTGCTTATACGGGTGCAAGCAAGGCCGGCCGGAAAGGTAAACTGGCACTGGCAGACGGTGGCAGCCTGTTTCTGGATGAAATCGGGGATATGCCTCTGAACGTTCAGGCCAAGCTATTGCGGGTTCTGCAAGAAAAAGAATTTTCAGCTCTGGGGTCCAATGACATTCAGACCATCGACATACGGGTAATTGCAGCAACCAGCCGGGATCTGGCCGCTATGGTAGAGCAGGGGAGTTTCGGGCCGACCTGTATTATCGCCTGAATGCCATGCCGATCGAGCTACCGCCCTTAAGGGAACGGCTGGAAGACATTGAGTCACTGTGTGAAAGCATCATTGATGACATTTGCCTGAACCTGGGTATACCCGCCAAACAGCTGAGTTTTGCTGCCCTGCAGCTGCTCCGTCATCAGAGCTGGGTAGGGAACGTCAGGGAGCTGCGCAATGTGCTTGAACGTACCTGTGTGATGCATACCGATACCGTGATAGAAGCAGAATTTCTCAGCTCAGTGTTGCCACCCAGTAAGCAGTTGCCCGCTGAAACTGTACCGGTGCCGGTTGCCGAAGTCCCCAGGCCTCTTGCACAAAGCATTGCCGATGCCGAACGTCAGGCCATCATCAGTGCCCTGAACTATCACCGTGGCCATAAAGCCAATGCCGCCCGACAACTGGGGATTTCCAGGGCAACCCTGTATACAAAAATGGACAAACTCGGCCTCGGTAGCGGCGCAACTAATTAACCATCAGTTTTACTGAGAATCCGGCTGGCCGCTTCCCTTAGCCGTTCTGTCAGTCGCTGGCTGATCCGCGGGTCGATAGCCGAGGAGCAGATCATATTCATTTTCAGCACCTGATTATTATCCAGCCGCGGGTCGTCAAGGGGTTTAACGGTCGAAGAGCGTACCGAAGATTCCGGCAGTAAAGACACTGCAAAGCCGGCAGCCACCGCCGCAGCGATGTTTTCCAGCACGGTACTGCTGAACACCCGCTCATAGGGAATCTGACAGGCCTGCAACTGTTGCAGTGCCAGATCCCTGACAATGCAGTTTTCTTCCAGCAGGGCAAATGGCAGGGGCTTTGATTCCGTGCACTGATGCCCGTATGAACCACACCACTGTAACCGTTCCGTCCAGATCAGCTGTTCATCCCGGTATTGTTCTTCACCGGCGACAATGGCGATATCCAGTTGTCCTGCGGCCAGCATCTGGCGCAGGTTGCGGCTGCGGTCACAGACGATCCGGGCATCAAGATTAGGCATTTCAGCCGCCAGTACCGGCAGAAAGTCCTGCAGAAAATCCTGGGCATAATCCGTGGGAATACCGAAACGGACCTTACCGGCCAGCGGCGTTTCCGCCAACGCACCGAAGGTTGCTGCATTAAGCTTAAGGAACTGTTCGCAGTAGCCCATCAGGATCTCACCGGATTCCGTCAGCCGGATTCCCTGATTATTCCGTTGCATCAACTGGCAGCCCAGCTGTTCCTCAAGGCGTTTGATTTGCATGCTGACGGCGGCATGGGAACGGTGCACGGTTTCGGCGGCTTTTTAAACTCGCCGGTCTGTACAACAGCAGCAAAGGTGCGTAACAAATCAAGATCAAGCAGAGGAAGCATAACAGGACCGTTATTTAGTTTTTCTGAATCACAGATTCTAAATTATTTGTTTGCCTGAATAACAGCTGTTTTTAAGCTGACTATCAACCTAAGCGTTAAAACTAATCATAAGAACTCATTATAAAAACTTTGCGGAGAATCCGATGTCTGGCAACAAGTCTGAATTACCTCAAACAATGGCTGCTGTGCTGTTAACCGGTCACGGTGGCTTTGATCAGCTCAGTTACCGTACGGACGTGCCTGTACCCGCACCGGCGGCCGGGGAAGTGCTGATAAAAGTCGGGGCAAGTGCGATTAACAATACCGACATCAACACCCGTATCGGCTGGTATTCAAAAGCCGTCAGCGGTGATACCAATGCCGGCGGCAGTGAAGGGTTTGATGAGATTAATGATGACGATGCCTCATGGTCCGGTATTCCGCTGCAACTGCCACGGATTCAGGGCTGCGATGTTTGTGGTGAAATCGTTGCTGTCGGTGAAGGCGTCTCACCGGAACGCATAGGTGAGCGTGTTCTGGTGCGCAACCTGCAGCAACCGCCGGGAAGCGACAACCCGTTTGAATGCTTTACCTACGGCTCCGAATGTGACGGCGGTTATGCGGAATATACGCTTTCCCAGTCCGGGAAGCTTTCTCTGTAAAAGCTCTATGACCGATGCTGAGCTGGCATCCTTTCCCTGTGCTTACTCAACCGCAGAGAACATGCTGGACCGGATGAATCTGAGCAGCGGCGAAAGGGTGCTGATCACCGGTGCTTCCGGTGGTGTGGGATCTGCAGCCGTGCAACTGGCCAAACGTCGTGGTGCACGGATTATTGCCGTGTGCAGCCCGGCTAAAGCAGATGAGCTGCTTGCGCTGGGGGCCGAAGTAGTCATTAACCGGGGCGACAACCTGATCAAAGTCCTCGGCAAAGACAGCCTCGATGCCGTGGTGGATCTGGTAGCCGGTGATCAGTGGCCTGAATTACTGGATATTCTCCGTCCGGGGCCGTTACGCGGTAGCAGGTGCAATTGCAGGGCCGCTGGTTGAGCTGGATGTACGCAGCCTGTACCTCAAGGATCTGACATTCTTCGGCTGCACCTACCAGCCCCGCCATGTGTTCGAAAATCTGGTGTCTTATATCGAAAAGGGCGAGCTAAAACCTCTGGTGGCCAAACGCTATCCGCTGGAGTCCATTGTTGAAGCACAGCAGGCATTCCTGGATAAAGGCTTTACCGGCAAACTGGTATTACTGCCCCAGCGTGACAGCTGAACTGACAGAGCATCCGGTTATTCAGGAGTGAACATATGAAAATCCGTCAAATCGATGTCTGGCAAAAGGATCTGCCCATTCAGGGACCTGCCTATAAAATGGCACTGCAAACCCTCACTGAGCTGGATACAACCCTGGTTCGCATCACCACAGACACAGGCCTGCAAGGCTGGGGAGAGGTGTGTCCGCTGGGGCCCGCTTATCAGCCTCAGCATGCTGCCGGGGCACGGGCCGCTATCGGTGAGATCGCGCCCCATTTGCTGGGTGAAAATCCACTGCATACGGAACGGATAAACCACCGTATGCATCAGGCCCTGTGCGGCAGCCTGTATGCTAAGTCTGCCATCGACATGGCCTGCTGGGATATCAGCGGCAAGGCTTACAACAGCAGGGTCTGTGATTTGCTGGGCGGCGCAGTACGGGAAACCATTCCGTCATACTATGCCATCGGCCTGAGCAGCCCGGAAGACGCTGCCAACGTCGCTGTTAAGAAGCAGGCAGAAGGTTACTGCCGGTTGCAGCTTAAAGTGGGTGGCCGCGCACTGGAAGAAGATATCGCCTGCGTTAAAAGGTAGCTGAAGTACTGACGGCCGGCACTGCACTGGCGGTTGATGCCAACCGTGGGCTGAACGTTAATGATGCTATACAGCTTTCTGCAGCCTGCCGTGACATCCCCTTTATATTTGAGCAGCCGTGTCAGACCTATGAACAGTGCCTGCACCTCCGGGGAAACTGCACCATCCGCTGTGGCTGGATGAAGTCATCGACGACCTGAACGCCCTGTTACGCGCCGTCCGTGATAACGCTGCTGAAGGCTTCGGTATGAAACAGAGCAGAATAGGGGGCATCAGCCAGATGCGTACCGCCCGAGAAATCTGTGCGGTTGCCGGCTTACCCATGACCTGTGATGACAGCTGGGGCGGTGATCTGGTTGCCGCTAGCTGCGTGCACCTTGGTGCAACGGTGACAGGCAACCTGTTTGCCGGCAGCTGGATTGCAGCCCCGTATATTGACGGGCACTACGATAGTCAGAACCCTGTGGTGATAAATAACGGTGTGCTGAAAGTGCCGGCAGGAGCAGGATTAGGTGTCATACCTGACAGCGCACTGCTGGGTACGCCGGCGATGTCTCTCAGTCTCTGACAGGCCACTCAGCTGAGTAAAACCTCCTCAAACGGGTAACGGCTGATGGTTTCGCAGCCATCTTTCGTTACCCGTACCATCTGTTCAAGTTTAACCCCTTCACAGCCGTTATCCGCGCCGGAATAACTTTCTACGCACATCACCATGTTTTCCTGAAGTACATCATCATAAGTGTTATGCCGGCTGTCTTCAGGGTAATAGATCTTAGGGTACTCATCAGACAGGCCCGCACCATGAAATGCACAGACATAGCGACGTGCCCGGTATTGTTGTTGCCGGGCAAACGCCAGTTCAGCCAGCTCATTAAAGCCGACACCGGGGCGAATCAACTCAGTGTTGTACTGAATTTCTTCCCAGGCATGGCGGTAGGCGTCTTTCTGCTCAGTACTTGGTGGCAAGTCGCCGCACAGCCAGGTGCGAGAAATGTCTGCCAGGTAGCCGTGGGGGCCGATCATATCCGTATCAAAGGCCACCAGTTCGCCAGACTGAATCACCCGGTTAGTGGCTTCCTGCAACCAGGGATTGGTACGGGGGCCGGACGCCAGCATCTTGCCTTCAATCCAGTCGCCGCCGTGGGCAATATTCACCTGATGCAGCACCGACCAGAGCTGGTTCTCGGTAATACCCGGCCGCAACGCCTGCTGCATCTGAGCAATGCCGTACTCGGCAACTGCCACGGACTGCTCAATACAGGCCAGCTCGACAGGGTGTTTAATCATCCGCGCCTGTTCCACCAGACATTCAGCATCTGCCAGCTGAAACCCTTCATGCACCAGCTGCTGGGAAATCAGCGGTGAAAGCCGCTCCAGTGCCAGCACGCCGTCACAGAGTCGGTGCTTATCCATGAATACACCGATATCCGCCACCAGTTGGCGGCAGTTTTCGGTCAGATCTACGCCGCCATCAAACGGGGTTACAAAGCGGAAGGGCAATAGTCATCCACCAGGCTGTAATGCCGCTGGCTGGCACCAAACAGGGTGACCGGTCCTTCAAGGGGAATGAACAGATACGCGGTGGGAATATGTGCCTGAAACATCTGATATTCAACAAAGTTGACCGCATACCTCAGGCTCACAGGGCTTGCCAGCACACAAAGACTGACGTCTTGCAGACGCATTTGCTGACGTATTCTTTCCAGCCGGTAGCTGTGCATTTCTGCGAGTTGTTTGTCAGGTATTGATGATAAAACCAGATTCTCTTCCACTGGGTAGTCTCCGTTGGTGCTGATTGCAGAACCAGCCATACTGCTTGCCGGTCATGTTCAGTATCAGCAACCGGTCATGAGGCAACAAACGGAATTTCCCACAGCAGCCATCGGAGTTTTCGATCAGTTAAGCTGGCCTGCCAGCCAGTGACTGAACGCTTCAGCCATCGGATTGGCAGTGCCCTCAGGCCAGACAAGATAATAGCGATAGGGGACGCCAGAAGCTGCTGAGTATCGCCGAGCAGGGGGACCAGTGCGCCGGCGCTCAGTTCCTCACGTATATGCACGGTATGAATTAGTGCAATTCCTGACCGTTCAGCGCCGCCCGGACTGCCAGCGCCTCGGTAGGCAGGCTTAACTGACGCCCACAGGCTGGAGAAGTCATGCCTTGTAATTCAAACCAGTCATTCCAGCGGGGAAGTCTTTTATACGGGCGGGCCAGTCCACTGTTATGAACGTGACAGGTTCTCCCCGGGAAAAATCAGCCGTCAGCGCAGGGCTGGCAACCGCAATATACCGGTCAGCCCCCAGAGGTAGGGCGGTACAGCCCGGATACCGTCCGAGCCCCTGACGCACCGCGACATCCACCTGATCCTGGCGAAAGTCCACCAGATGGTTTGAGACAAGTATCCGGGTATCGACACCCGGAAAGGCATTCTGAAACCGGTCAATGTGACTCATCAGAAACTGTTCGGCAAAGGTAGTTGTGGTACTGATGGTAAAAACAGAGCGGGCCTGTAACTGTTTAATATCTGCAATGCCTTCGTTCAGCAACGTAAAAGCCTGATGGGTTTTGGTGGCCAGCATTTCACCCGCTTCGGTCAGGCTCACCCTGCGGGTATGCCGTACAAACAGTTCGGTATTCAGCAGTGACTCAAGGGCACGGATTCTCTGACTCACCGCCGCAGGGCTGACACAAAGCTCATCCGCAGCTTTCTGAAAACTGAGACGTCTGGCTGCGGCATCAAAAACGCAGCTGCTCAACGGGAGGTAATGATGACATGTTCGAAACCTGTTGGGATCTGAGAACCAAAAGCGTACAGGAGCGCCTTCTTACAGAAAAGCATAACTTAACTATAGAGACATAGATTGTCGTTTGTCCCTGTTACCCGGATCACCTAGGCTGTCCCGTAAAATTATCCCAGAGGAGTTAAGCGAATGCCTGAACAACATCGGGGCAGTTGCCTGTGTGGTGAAGTGAGTTATGAGATTAGAGGGGCACTCCGCCCGGTAGTTGCCTGCCATTGCCGGCAGTGCCAGAAAACCAGCGGCTCATATGTGATGGCCAGTCAGTGTCAGGCTGCTGACCTTGTCATTATCGGTGAGAGCCTGAAATGGTTTACCTCTTCAGAGACTGCAGAAAGAGGCTTCTGCGGTACCTGTGGCAGTAACCTTTTCTGGCGGCGGTTTGGCAAAGATTATGTGAGCATTTTCGCAGGCGGACTGGATCTGCCTACCGGTCTGGTGCTTGAAAGCCAGATTCACTGTGAGTCAAAAGGGGACTACTACAGCCTGCCTGAAGTACAGCAGGTGGAACAAAGCCAGCTTAACTGAAAGCGGGCTCTGCGGAAGGAAAGCAGGCCTGCACATTAGCAGGCCTTAATCGCATGTGATTATTCCTGAACAGCCGGAACCGGAAGCATCATTTCCAAGATACGTTCAGGACTCACCGGTTTGCTGAAGTAGTACCCCTGAATCTGATCACAATCTTTATCTTTCAGAAACGCCATCTGCTCAGCGGTTTCAACACCTTCAGCAACCACTTTAAAGCCAAGGTTTTTGGCCATCAGGATGATTGTTGAGACCAGCATCTCGCTGTCCGGATCCCCGGAATTCCCTGCATAAAACTCCGGTCGATCTTCAGAAAATCGACCTGCAACTGTGTCAGCATGCTGAGGCTGGAAAAGCCGGTGCCGAAATCATCCAGCGAAATACTTAAACCCAGATTGCGTAAATGCCGCAAGCTTCTGCTCACAGACTTGAGATCTTCCAACAGGCAGCTTTCGGTAATTTCTATGTCCAGCAAGCTGGGTTGCAAATGACTGTGCTTCAGGGCTTTTTCCACCTGGCCAATCACCGCCTGCTGCTTGAACTGCAGCGCAGAAACATTCACTGATACATGCAGATCTTCAATGCCCTGAGCCTGCCAGCGCTGACACTGCTGTGCAGCCTGATCCAGTACCCAGCTGCCAATTTCATTAATCAGCCCCAGATCTTCTGCCAGGGGTATAAACTGATCCGGCGGTACCCGGCCCAGCTCTTTGTCCTGCCAGCGAAGCAGGGCTTCTACGCCGACGATCCGCTCACTGTCCAGCGCCCGTTTGGGCTGATACTCCAAAAACAACTCATTATTGGCCAGCGCGCCTCTCAAGCGGCTTTCCATTTTAAGGTGCAGATGAGACAGCTCATCCATTTTTGAAGAGTAGAAGTGAAACGTATTGCGGCCAGTCTGTTTTGCGCGGTACATGGCTATATCGGCGTTTTTAAGCAGAGTTTCCCGGTCTTCGCCATCTTCCGGATAAATTGCGCAGCCAATACTGGCCGAGACATAAAGTTCATTATCCTCAACAATCACCGGCTGCTGCAGACATTCTGAAATGCGCTGCACCGCACGGCCAACAGTGTCCGCATCGGATACTTCTGTGAGCATCAAAATCAGTTCATCGCCGCCGATACGGGCAAGGGTATCGCCTTCACGGATAATATTCTTCAGCCTGTCTGCGGTTTCTATCAGGACTTTATCGCCAATGGTATGCCCCAGGGTATCGTTGATACGCTTGAAGTGATCCAGATCGATAAACAACAGAGCGAGGTTACAACTGTCACGGTGTGCGCCGGCCAGCGCCACATCCAGGCGGTCAAACAGCAATTGTCGGTTAGGCAGCTTGGTCAGCGCATCATAATAAGCCAGGTTTTCAATGATCTGCTCGGACTTTTTACGCTCGGTAATGTCACTGAAAATACCGGCATACAGAGAACGGCCACTGTTTGGTTCCAGAATGCGGGTAATGGTCAGCCATTCCAGATATACCTCGCCGTTCTTACGACGGTTCCAGATTTCACCTTTCCACTGGCCCTGGGTATTAATGTAATGCCACATCTGCTGATAAAACTCAGCATCATGCTTGCCGGAACTGATCAGGCTTGCCTTCTGACCAAGTGCTTCCGACTCTGAATAGCCGGTAAGAATACTGAAGGCCGGGTTGATCGACTCGATAATGCCGTCATCATTAGTCACCATGATGCCGTCCATGGAAGCCTCTATGAGTGTATGGGCCATGTGCAGCTGCTGAGCGGCATCCTGCAGGTCCGCGGATTGATTCGCCAGTGCAGCGCGCAGGCGGCGAACGTAAGTCTGCTCGATATTATTGAGAATATCGCCGAAAGAAATCAGCCCGGCGAACTTTCCGGCATCATCATTTACGCCAATATGGCGGATACAGCGTTTCTGCATCAGAGAACGGGTGGCCAGCAAACTCATCGAGCGAGGCACACTGATCAGCGGTGTGCTCATCACATCAGCCAGGGGAAGATCACGGTAACCTTCACCGATCAGACGCACCAGATCCCGTTGGGTCAGCATGCCCACAGGTTCACCCGGGCGGTAACAACCAGGGCATCCTGTCCGTGCTCACGCATCAGGGCCACTGCTTCACTGAACATCTGTTGCTGGTCCAGTGTGACCGTATGCCTTACCGGCAGCAGGGAATCTATCTCTGTCATGCTGAGGAAAAACTCAGCGTTCTGATGCATAACCACATCCGTCTGGGACAGCATTCCCTGCAGCTCACCGTTTTCAGTCGTCACGATCAGGTGACGGATATTCTGCCGGCGAAACTCCAGGGCGGCATCGTCCAGCGTTGTTTGCATATCAATGGTATACAGTGACGTGCTCATAAACGCAGACACTGGCCGGTTAAGCGAAGCGGTATCCGTAAAATCCACCCGTAATGCATCTGCCTCTGTCCAGATGCCTACCGGAATCTGATCAGCAACAATCACAATGGAACTGCAGTTTTCGGCCTGCATCATCGCAGTGGCTGTTTTAAGACTGATATCCGGCGTACAGGTTAAAACCTGGCACTGCGCCGCATCCCTGACGAGTTTGTCTGAACGGGCAGAAGAGGGGTAAACGTTGAAAAAGACACAGTAATCCATTTTCTGTTGCTGGAAAGCGACAGAGTGTACTGAAAGCCGGATTCTTCAGTTTAGATTCAGGTCAATTTTTGTTTGATTTGAGAGGCTTTTTCATTCTCAAACCCATATTAATATTCAAACACAGAAGTGAATATTAAGAAGATTACCCATATCGGGCGAAGTAATTGATCAGCGCCGCATATTTTACCGCCAATGCATCGTACGATCGTGGTTTACTGCACAGAAAGAGCTTTCAGTGCAATTATCCAATAGTGGTGTTTTTGTTAACAAATTCAAACAAAACAAGCTATCTTTACAAGACCACAGGGACAGATTAACAGCAGCGGATGATAAAGGTTTATACGACTCAGTAGGTAGATCCTATCAAAACTTCAGGCACGTCTTTACACCGAAAGGAATCGGTTACTGCCAAATCGGCCAGCGGGCGGATCAGGTTAGTTATTGCCTGTTTTGCACTGCTTATTGTCGTCGTCACACTGTATAGCTGGTCCAAAGCGGAAGCCATTTATACCCTCCAGCACGAAAACGAAGTGCGCGAGCAGACCCTTAAACATCTGCTCAAAATCCGCGACAGGCTGGAACACAACCTGGCCAGTGATCTGCAATTATCCAAAGGGCTGGTTGCCAGCATTTCCGTTAATCCGACGATGACGCAGCAACAATTTGAGAAAATAGCGGAAACCCTGTTTAAGGAAGACAGCGTCCTGCGCAATATAGCTGCTGCCCCGGGCATGAAAATTAAACTGATGTATCCCGTGAAAGGTAATGAGCAGGCAATCGGACTTGATTACCGCAACATTCCTGCCCAGTTCCGTACCGCTGACCTTGCCAGGCAAACCCGTAAGGTTGTCCTGGCTGGCCCTGTAGACCTGGTTCAGGGTGGATCCGCTTTCATTGCCCGCTTTCCCATTTACCTGCGAAATGATTATCGCCCGGACTACTTTTGGGGCGTGGTCAGCAGCGTTATCGATAAAGAACAGTTATTCCGTATCAGCGGGCTGTATGACCCGATGCCGGTTGAAATCGCTATCCGTGGGAAAGACAGCCTGGGAGAAAGGGGGAGGTATTTCACGGTAATCCTGAACTGTTTACCGAAGATGCCGTTCTTGCAGACATTCAGTTGCCCATCGGAAGCTGGCAGCTCACTGCCGCTGCCCGGGGAATGGGCAACTGAACCTACAGGGCTGAGTATGATAAGTCTGGGCTTCATAACCCTGATACTTATCATTCTGGCCATATTTATCTTTATTGTATTCAGCCTGAACTCACTGAACCGTGCCAGACAAAAAGCCGAAAACGCCCGGCAACAACTGAGTGAATCCCTGCGCTCACTGCATGAACGTGAAATGCTGCTGCAATCCGTGGTGAACGAAATTCCTGATGCCGTGCTGCTCAAAGACAGTGATAACCACATCCTGCTGGGAAATCAGGCGGCTGCAAAACTTTATCGCACAACCCCCGAGGACTTTATCGGACGCCCTGAGAGTGACTTCAGCGCCCCCAGGCCTCTGGCCGAATACTTTGCCCGGAATTGCCCAACAGCGACAGCCGCAGTGAAGCCCGTATTCTTTTACAGCTTGACCGGCAGCATCATCATTACCGGGTAATTAAAAGCCATTACCGCTCCCGGTGGTGAGCACCGGCTGCTAGTGATTGCACAGGATATTTCTGACATTGTCAGCGCGCAGGAGCAGGTGATTGAAAGCGAATATAAGCTGCGTACCATCCTTGATAATGTTGATGCCTATATCTACCTGAAAGATACCGAAGGGCGGTATCTGTTTGCCAACAAAGCAGTACGGGAGCTGTGGCGTGCCGCCATGGAAGATATTATCGGCTCGCCGGATGAGCGTTTTTCGATGCGCAAACCAGCCAGAATATCCGCCAGAATGATGCCCGGGTGCTGATCCATGGTGAAACCATCCAGGAAGAAGAAACCAATACAGTTCCTGAAACCGGTCAGACAACCACATTTCAGTCCACCAAACTGCCACTTAAACGGGATGACGGCAGCATTTATGCCCTGTGTGGCATCTCAGTAGATATATCCCGGCTGAAAGATATCGAAAAAGCCCTGAGAGAAAGTGAGCAGCGCTTTATGATTGCCGGACAGGCTGCCTATGATCTGATCTACGAACGCCATCTCAGCAGCGGCCAGCTAATCTGGTTTGGCGATATCAACAGCATTCTGGGCTACCCGGAGAGCATCGAACTGAACCGTCCCGACCAGTGGATGAGTCTGATACATCCGGATGATCAGGAGCTGTCAGCGAAATGCGTGATGGTTACCAGACTTTGTCCCAGCCGCTGAAATATGAATACCGGATTCTGCATCAGGACGGTGGCTACCGCTACTGGAGCGATCATGCGTTGCCGTTACTGGACGACAGGGATAAACCCTATAAGTGGATAGGGGTGTGTAAAGATATCACTGATTTTAAGCGGCACCAGGCCGAGCTGGAGCACGCTGCCTACCACGATAAGCTTACCGGCCTGCCCAACAGGGATCTGCTCTCTGACCGTTTGCAACAGGCTATGGGTCAGGAACGCCGCCGTGGTGAAACTCTGGCCGTTGTATATCTTGATCTGGACGGTTTTAAAGAAGTTAACGACCAGTATGGCCATGAAACCGGCGACAAGGTACTGATGGCACTGGGTAAGCGCTTCCGCCTGATTCTCCGTGAAGGCGATACCATCGCCCGCCTGGGAGGCGATGAGTTTGTAGCAGTGCTGCTGAATATGGACCGGGATCACGATGCCATGCCGCTCCTCAAGCGGTTACAGCAGACCACCACACAACCCATTGAAGTGGACGAGCTGACGCTGAAAGTATCATCCAGCCTTGGGGTAACCTTTTACCCGCAACATAACGGTGTAGAAGCCGACCAACTGATCCGTCAGGCAGATCAGGCCATGTATCAGGCCAAACTGGCGGGTAAAAACCGTATTCACTTCTTTGATCCGCACCGGGAAGACAGTATCCGTGGTCAGCGTCAGAGCCTTGAGCGTATCCGTCAGGCCCTGAGCAACAACGAATTTGAACTGTATTACCAGCCAAGGATTAATATGAAATCCGGCGAGCTAAATGGTGTGGAAGCCCTGATTCGCTGGCAGCATCCAGAGCAAGGGCTGCTGCTCCCGGGGATTTCCTACCAGCACTTGAAGATCATCCTCTGTGTATCAGCATCGGCCAGTGGGTACTGCGTACCGCGCTGAGTCAGCTTGCCGGCTGGAAAGAAGCCGGGCTTGATATTCACATGAGCATTAACATCACGGCGCTGGAATTACAGCAGAGTCAGTTTGTAACGAATCTGCAATCCATGATTGATGCTCATCCGCATATTTCACCGACCGACATTGAACTGGAGATCCTTGAAACCTCGGCCCTTGAAGATATTGAGCAGGTTTCAGACGTAATGCGTCAGTGTCAGAATATCGGTATCAGTTTTGCCCTCGATGATTTCGGCACTGGCTACTCTTCACTTAAATACCTGAAACATCTGCCGGCAGCGGTATTAAAAATCGACCGCAGCTTTGTCCGCGATATGTTGCAAGACCCGGATGACCTGGCGATTCTGGAAGGCATTATGGGCATGTCCAACGCTTTCCGCCGGACGGTGGTGGCAGAAGGAGTGGAACAAACAGACCATGGTACCTTGCTGATCCAGCTGGGCTGCGAACTTGCTCAGGGAACATGATCGCCCGGCCGATGCCGGCCGCTGAACTTTCTGAATGGCACGCCCAATGGACAGTACCTGCCGAGTGGCAAAACCAGCGCCGGATTAACCATGATGATTTCTCACTGCTGTTCTCAGCAGTTGAACATAAAGCCTGGGTAACCCAGATCGAAAAATATCTGGATACCGCTGCAATAAATGACCCGGCGCCGCATCTGCTTAACTGCCGCTTTGGCGAATGGCTGAAAGGAGAGGGCAAGCTAAGTTATGCAGAACACCCCAGTTTCAGTAACCTGCTTAACCTCCATGAAGACATTCACAGTATGGGACAGTCTGTCTGCGACCGGTTTAACCGCGGGGAGAATGATGCTGCCCGGGAACAACTGCCCGAACTCAATACCCAGGTAGATATTATGTTCGGCTGCCTCAGAGATCTTCTGCAAAGCAACTCACATTCCGAGCGTTAGACACATTTAGACGAAGATAAACACAAAATGGGCACGGTTATTTGAAAAATATCCGCAATACTGCTGTCAGACAGAATACATGAGCTAATCTTATTTCAGCAGCACATTTTCCCCGTGCGCTGAAACAGTGGTTCAGTAAAAGGAGATTTACTATGACACTATCACCGGAAGTTATGGAGCTCGTCAGGCGGGCGCTACACAGAACAGATTTTAAATCAGACCATCTGCAATCTGTGGAGCATAAACTGCATGACAAACTGATTGCATCTGGTTTTTATCAGAGCCCTGATTATCAGCGTATGTGCGACAAACACAATATCCCTTCCTATCAGCGTTAGAATCCAGCCAAGCATACTCTTTAAGAGTATCTTTTAGCCCCGCAGACGGGGCTTTTTTATGCCTTTTCACGGTGAAAACTACTCTGTACTCCGCTCATACACAGCCACAGCCAGTCCCTCCATAAACTGCCAAGCTTTGTGTCAATGACAAACCATCCCGATACATTGCCTATACTCAGATAACAGAGTGATTTCGGAAGGCAGCGCTTAAGCGGTTTTCTCAGACCCTGGAAAACCAGACACCATGCGTACGCCATAAGCTTCTCACAAAGAAGCAAGGAAGGTGATAATGCACCGTGTGCAGCAGTTTATCCTGTGCCTGATATTAAGCCTGGCCTGGCTGCCGGCATTTGCCGACACACCCACACAGCCGGTGGAAGTAACCATATATGCCGACGACAGCTATCCTCCATATTCCTACGTTGAGAATAATATCCTTAAGGGGCTGTATACCCGTATTCTGAGCACGGCATTCAGCCGCATGCCTGATTACCGGGTCAGGCTGATGCCTGTTCCATGGAAGCGGGGGCTGATGCTGCTGGAAAAGGCACTGGCTTCGCACTCTACCCACCGTATTTTCATGTCAAAAAACGTCCCTACATCTGGCCGTATTCTTTACCCCTGGGGATGAAACCGTTGTGGTGTACTGCCACCAGGACATTCTGCAAACACGGGCACGGCCCGACTGGCCAACGGATTACAAAGGCCTGCTGATTGCACTGAATTCAGGTTTTCATCTGGGCGGTGAGCAGTTCTGGAATGCGGTAACCGCCGGTGAAATAGAAGTGATGGAGGTGCGGGGGAACCGTGAAGGCGTGCTTACCGTGAGAAAGAAAAGAGCAGACTGTTATATGAATGATCAGCTGTCGATCATCATTGAAATAGAGATGCTGAAAAAAGCGGTGAATACTGGCAGGGAGGGGTAAACGCGAGGATCTTACCCGGCCCAACTGTCACCCGTGAACAGGCGTTTCTGGGCTATACAGATACTGATAAGGGTCTGTTTCCGTTCAAGGAAGCCTTTATAAAATCACTGGACACGGAAATTTATGAAATGCGCCGCAGCGGTGAATTGGACAAAATAGTGAAGCAGTTCATTAATGAACTACACGGTGACAATAATCCGCAATGACAGTTATTCGCTACTGAACTCACAATAACGTCCGGCATCACGCTTGGCGCGGTACATGGCTTCATCCGCTTTCAGTAAAGTTCTTCTGCGCTGCCGGCATCGGAAGGAACAGGCTGATCCCGATACTGGCGGAAATAATCGTCTGATCCTTGTCATCCAGCACCAGAGGCGGATCCAGACTCTTAAGCACTTTTTCGGCAACCGCTTTTGCCTGCTCAGGATTTTCAATGTCCACCAGCGCGACAAATTCATCGCCGCCGATTCGGGCCAGAGTATCCGTAGAGCGGAAGCAGCTTTGCAATCGTCCCGCTATCTCAATCAGCACCTTATCGCCAACTGCGTGGCCATACTGATCATTTACGGGCTTAAAGTCGTTCAGATCGATATACATAACCGCCAGCTGCGATAACTGCCGCTCCGCACGGATAATGGCGCTCTCGAGACGGGAATAAAAAGCCGGCGGTTTGGCAGATTCGTCAGGGAATCCTGATAAGCGATATGCAGCAGGTTTTCTGCAATTTCCTGATGAGTTTCTTCATCACGGATGATCAGCACATATTTGTTCAGTTGCTCAAACTGCCCCTGAACAAGATTAACTGTCGCCAGTAAGCTATTGTTTTCACTACTGGAACAAATTTCACCATACCAGCTGCTGGTATCGCCAAGCAGAGCATTAAGATCCAGTCTTGCCACAGAGGGACAATGGAACAAGTCATTAATATCCAGCTTTTGATAATCACTTTTAAGCTGATCAAAGCGCTTAATAGCCGCCTCATTACAGGAAATGATACTGCCTTTGTTATCGAAAATGATGCACGGGTCAGGGTGGTATCAAACACCAGCGAAGCCATCAGCAGGTTTTGTTCCGCTTTACGCTCATAGGTTACGTTACGGCCAATGCCAAGCACGCCGGCCTCGGGTCGGTCTTTTTCCAGCAGAGGGAGCTTATACATATCCAGCAGACGGCGACGGCCATCCTGGTATTTAACCCATTCATCATAACGCTGCGCTTCGTGGCTCTGCCTAACCTCTTTATCGCGGCGGTTGATATAGGCGGCAGACTCAGCAGACATCAGCTCGTAATCGGTTTTGCCAATAATATTTTCTGCTGAAAAACCGAGAAACTCTTCAAAACTTTTATTACAGACCTGGTACACACCGTGATGGTCTTTGGCAAAAATCAGATCGGGAATGGCATTGATGATGGTATTCAGCAGTTCCTGCTTCTGTTCGGTCGCCTCTTTGGCCCGGACTATCTCAGTTACATCACGAACCACAACCGCAACGCCTGGCCCCTCTGTAAGAGGGCCCCGGTAACAGGTATGTTTAACATCCAGAAAGCGCAATTCACCCCGGGAATCCGGACGCCAGAAACGGAAGGTATGTTCCTCACCGCGCAGTGTGCGGTCAATTTCAGCTTTTATGTGTGCTTCAAAAACCGCTTCACCGTGAACCTCACTGATATGCTTACCAATGATCTGGCTGTGTTCACAGCCGAAAAAGGTTTCGTACCCCTTACTGACAGCACGATAGCGGTAATTTTTATCGACAACAGATACCAGATCATCAATATAACTGAGTATTGATGCATCCATCTCGCAGGACTGATTCTGGGTTAACTTAACATCTGAACTCATTTCAGTTTGACTACCTGTTAGCCTCGGAACCGGCATTTAAATATCTTTCCTGACCTGTGTATCGGCAGGGGCTGCTAAAACTGCAAGACAGAACTGATAGCCAATAGCAGCTGCAATGAAGCAAATGACACCGGTCAATTCTACATCAATCCGCAATGAATAGCGCAATTGTGCTGACCCGAAAATTAATACAAGTGTTTGATTAAAACAAACATTTGTACTCTTGAGAACAATCTTTTACACAGTTGTACGACAAAATCAGCCCTAAGGAGTAAGGCTATGAATCCCTTGTTTATAAAAAGCAGACATTTCTTTGAAGATATCCAGCCACAACACAACGCCAGCCTCAATCTGGTAGTGGTGACGCATCTGCTGGATACCCCAACTTGCTATCTGGATTGCCTGGAACGTTTTGCGCGGGTCTCAATGGTGGTGCCCAAACCCCGCAGCATCAGCCACAGCACACTGGAACAGGTTGAAAAGAAGTTTCCGGTGGTCATTAAGAAGCGCGACCAGCTGCAATCAGCCGAAGTAACCGCAGCAGTTATCAATGACCATGTGCCAGAAGGGGATCTCATCATCATTGATATCGGCGGATATTTTGCTGCCTCGGTGAACCACCTGCCGGAAATGCTGCAAGCTAACCTGAAGGGCATTGTTGAAATTACGGAAAACGGTCATCAGCGATATAACAGCCTGCCGGCGCTGCCTTTGCCGGTCATATCCATTGCCCGCAGTCCGCTGAAAGGGCCGGAAGACTATCTGACCGGGCAGTCCATCGTATACTCCAGTGAAGCCCTTATGCGGCAATGCCATCACATTATGAACGGCGGCAATGCGGTGGTATTTGGCTACGGCAAAATCGGCAGCTCCATTGCCAAGGCGCTGCACGCGAAGAATATTAATACCAAGATCGTTGAAATAGACCCGATCAGAGCCATAGAGGCCCGCTCCAGAGGCTTCGACCTGATACAGAAAGATGAAGCTTTGCAGCAAAGCGATGTGATTTTCTGCGCCACCGGTAATCAGTCCCTGAGCAACCACGACTTCAGCCGCATCAAAAACGGTGCTTTCATATTCTCGGTGACCTCATCAGACGATGAGCTTGATCTGAAGAGGGCAGATAACAGTTTTAATATCACACCGGTTACGGAATACGTCAGCCAGTATGAACGGCTTGGGCAGTATTTTTATCTGGGCAATTATGGCAACGCCATTAACTTCATCCATAACGCTGAAGTCGGGCCCTATATCTACCTAGTGCAGGGAGGCGATCATGGCCGTCGATCATTTACAAAATAATCAGCTACCACCCGGTATCAGCAACCTTTCGACAGAGCAGCGTCGCCAACTGGCGACGAGCTGGCTGGCACACTTTGGCTGAACACGTAAATCCTGCACCACCCTAATACCTTAAATTACCCCTGATACGGCTGAGACAGCGCAATCCACCACCAACCCATACCGTATACAGAAAGGGAGAGTTCTTTTCCGGAAGAACTCTCTTGGATCGGATGCCTGGAGCGAATGCTCATTCCTGCGACCGGCACCACCGGAATCTCAATCTGCAACGCAACCTGAAACACATAATGATTTTCTGTACAAAATGAGAAGGGGATCTCTTTTAACTCTGTAACAGCCTGCGACGGGGAAACAGCAGATAAAAATGGCCCCCAGCAGCAAAGCAGCTGAAATGCCTGACCCCATCTCCGGCACCGGAGCTGCCCGCATACCGCCGCCACCCCTCGCAAGCAGGGTATCTACCTCATAGATGCTCCCTGGCGTGTTTTCCGTGTCGTACGGACTGCCGGCTTCTTCAAAACTATATGCGTCATTGAAAAAGCTGTTCTGCGGATCTGTCACGCCTTTATTTGCTTCAAAGATCAGATTACGAAAGATGTTCTTTCCAAGCCGAGATTGCCGTAATTCAGCGCAAACTGAATGGAGTTACCGTCGACTCTGGCGCGGATATCAGACGAACTGCCTTCACTGGTCAGTTCTGCATAACCGCTGGTGTCTTCATCCGTAATGCTCAGCCCGGTACCGGTTACAGCGCCGTCAGAAGGGTCATCAAACCAGATCTGAGTGCCTGCAGAGGAACCACTGTCATTAAAACTCCCCGAAACGTTGCCTGACGGGTCTTTCACGCCAATCATATAGCTGGAAACTTCGCCATCTTCCGAGGCAAAGTTACGGTTTGACGAAAACCTGATCCGGTAGTTATCGCTGAACCCTTTAGATACAGAAGAGCCATCGGAGACTTCAGCATCACCGGTAAGATCAATAGAGAAATAAGCATGTTCGCTAACTTTATCAATAGCAACGCTACCGGTGCTGATATCAATAAACTCGTAATAGGTGTCTGATGCCGGCTTACTGCCAACGGTCTCATCCATTGAAGCAACTGGCCGTTCGTATAGCTCCTTTGAATACACATCTGCTTTGTTATCAATGGTCCACAAAGTAGAGCCGCCACTGGCATTATCGTCAGTACGGGCATCCTCATAGGTAGTTACTTTAAACTGGGACTGCCAGTCATCCGCATAGGTATCTGCCCTGACTGCACCGGCCTGAAACATGACAACCATACCCAGCAGGAACGCACTGAACCTTACCGAATGGAGCATTTCCAGAACACACTGGCCGCGAAACTTATTCATCATTCGTCACCTCCGTTTATCAGTATTTCATTTAGCACAGCAAATACTGTTCCAATCACCACCGCGAGCAACCAATAACAACCGGCAAAGACAGCAAGAAATATCAAAAACCTGTCTGCGTCTTTTCTATAGTGCTCCTCAACAGCTAACCGTTCACCTGCAGAAAGACTGGTAACAGGCTGCAAGCATGAACCTGTCCCCGGACTGATTGAGGAATTCAACATGAAGATCGTTAAGAAAATCACGATTAATAAGCCAGCAGATGCCATCTGGAAAATCATTGCCCATGATTTTGATAAAGCCTATGAGTGGATGGGCCCCATCCCTCATTCTTACGGTATTGGCACCGATAAAGGCGTCGACGGAGCACCGATGGAAGGGCGGATCTGTCACCTGAGCAACAATCCGGACGGCGCCAAGGCGAAGGAAATGATTTCCTATTACAGTGAAAAGACATGACGCTGACCTTCGATATTTCATCGATCAACGTACCGGCAATCGTCCCGCTAAAGCGGAACCAGGTCACCATGCAAGTCACGGCAATGGGCAGCAACCAGTGTGAAGTGACCTGGATTGCCAGACCACAACTGAAAACACCGGCGTACATCGTATACCCACTACTGCGGATGGCACTGCCAATGGCTTTTGGTAAACTGCTGAATGGCTTAAAAGAATTTGCAGAGCAGCCGGCAAGCCTGTCAGCATCTGCCAACTAATGTTTATTCAGGTTAATGATATGCAGCGCTTTTTAACAGTATCGACTTTATTGAACAGCATCTGTACGACAAGATTTCGGTCCATGAAATCGCTGCCGCCTCCCATTACTCCACCTACCATTTCAGCCGGATGTTTAAAGCCATGGTAGGGAGACACCCAAGGAATATCTGCGCAAACGCCGCCTCACGGTTGCCGCCAAACGCCTGCTGAGTGATGAGGCCAGTATTCTGGAACTGGCGATGGACTGTCAGTTTGATTCCCAGGAGGCTTTTACCCGGGCGTTCAAAGGGCTGTTTAATATGACGCCGGCTCAGTACCGTAAGGCACAGGATCCGTTCCGGCTACTCTATAAGGATCAGTTCAGCCCGAACGACCTGCATTACCTGCACAACCTGGTCACCATGGAACCGGAGATCATCCTGCAGCCAGCCACCAAACTGATCGGCATTGCCAGTGAATACGATAACGAAGCGTTAAGCCTGCACAAACTCTGGGGTGCTTTCGGCCCTAACCGGGACCGGATTCCCAACCGGCAGGGGATAATTTCTTCGGTATTTATGAATCCTATGAAGAGCACACTGCAACAGAGAACGCATCTGATGATGCTACTGTCAGCTTTGTGTATGTCTGTGCTGCACCGGTGACGGATATTTCAGATGTTCCCGAAGGCATGGTTGCCCGGGAGCTGCCGGAACAACTCTACGCAAAATTCATCCACCGGGGACCTGTAGCCAACCTTGATCAAACCCTCAGATATATCTGGGGAACATGGTTACCGAAAAGCGATTACGACTATATTGAAAAGCCTGACTTTGAACTCTATATGCCAGGCTTTAATGATGCTGATCCGGACAATGAGCTGTATCTGCATATACCGGTTCAGCTGAAAGACTGATTATTCAGAGGCCTCATGCATCACATGCAACTTGTTGCCGTCCGGGTCCCGGCAGTAGGCACCGTAATACCCCGGACGGTAACGGTATCCCGGCGCGCCGTCACAACTACCGCCTGACTCCACAGCCATCTGATAAAAGGCTTCAACCAGGGCATTATTCTCCGCCTGAAAGGTCACCTGGGTGCCATTGCCCCGGGTTGCCGATTGCTGATCGTAAGGGTAAGTATCCAAAAGCAGCTGGCACCACCGGCGGGGCCATAACCCACTTCATTATCCGCTTCCATTGTCCTGACCATTCCAAGGGTACCCAGGACTTTATCGTAAAACTCAGCTGCTGCAAGTAAATCGTTAGTCCCCAGACATACTCCAAGAAGCATATTCTTATCCTCAATTGATATAAAAATCAGTGACATACTAGCGATTATTACACCTATAGCCTAGCCTAATAAGGGAACAAAGCCGCGCAAAATTAATCAGAACAATACGTGCCACAAATCACATTTCAGCGGAGAAGACCATGAAACTGCCCGTCAGCATTCTGTTTATCAGCCTTAGCAGCACAGCTTTCAGCGCTGAGCTGGTACTCAATAATGGCAATATTCTGCAGGTAGACTCCGGGTTTAACACAGCCAGCGCGGTCGCCATCGATGCCGGTAAAATTGTGGCGATAGGTTCCGATAAAGAAGTATCCACCCATATAAACGACAGTACTGTAGTCATTGATCTGGAAGGGCGGACGGTCATCCCCGGACTCATAGATAACCACATGCACCTGGTACGTGCTGCGCAAAACTGGGGCCACCAGGTTCGCCTTGAGGGCATTACGGATTATCAGCAGGCACTGAAACAAATTGCAGATACCGCCGCCAGAGCCAAACCGGGACAATGGCTGGTCGCCAGCGGCGGCTTTGTGGAGCGCCAGTTCGCCGGCCGGCCAAAGGCAGGCTTTCTGCGTACGGATCTTGATAAAGCCGCGCCGGATAATCCGGTATACCTCCAGCACCTGTTTGACTGGGGCTATGCCAACAGCGCGGCATTGCAAACCATTGGTGTCAATCCGGACAGCCCACCGCAAATGCCTGGCTTGCTGCTGGATGGAAACGGCCTGCCGCAAGGCCCTGTCACTAAACGGGCTCAGTTTCTGCTGGAAGAACAGCTCACCGCTAATACAAAGCAGAATCGCCTGGAACAAAGCCGCAAGGCACTGAAGGATTTAGCCCGCTCAGGCCTGACCACCGTGGTGGATGCCGGTGGCTTTGATACGGTGGATTCCCTGTATGAACCTTTGAAACGCTTAACAGCAAAGGCGAAATGCCCATCCGGCTGATGTATATGAAACAGGTCATCCCCTGGGGCCGGGATAACCTCAGCCCGGACCTGAGCAGGCTGGACGGTGTTAACTTCCGTTCCGATGATAACTTTTTCCGTGCTGTCGGCGTTGGCGAGCAACTGATGCTTCCGGTGCAGGACACCGCCGGCCGTGCGGCCCGCAGTTCTGAAACGGTTAAAACAGCTTTCCTGAGCAACGCCACTGAACTGGCAAAGCGGGGATTCAGCTGCACCTGCATGCGGTGAATGATGCCTCCATCAACCAGCATCTGGATGCCTTTGAAACCATCAATGAAACCTACCCACTGGCACCGTTACGCTGGACCTTTGCCCATATCGACGGCATACAGCCGGATACCATTGAACGGGCCAGAGCGCTGGGCATCCTGTTCGCCATACACAGCCGTCCAGTGCTCATTGGCTACCGGTTCCAGAGCAGTTTCGGCAATGCCGCCATGAATATGACACCGATGAAAACACTCACCGAAAAAGGTGCGCTGTGGGGCCTGGGCTCCGACAGCCCGGTGGTGTCTATCTATAACCCGTTCCGTACCCTGTGGTGGGCGGTAAACGGCAGAATGGTTGATGGCACAAAGGTGTCGGAACAGAACGTGGACCGCCGTCAGGCACTGGTTGCCCACACCATCAACAATGCCCGGCTGGCTTTCATGGAAGACAAGATAGGCTCCCTGGAGACCGGCAAACAGGCGGATCTGCTGATCCTTAACGAAGACTATATGAGCGTTGATAGCAGCAAGATTGCCAGTGTCAAACCGCTGGCCACCATGGTGAATGGCCGCTGGGTATACAAAGCAGGGAGCTGGGCTGGTAAACCTGGGCAGAACCGCTGTTACAGCCGCTCATCCCAGTAGATGGGCGGAGCAAAGCAGGCAGCATAATAATCGATAAAAGCCGGACCTTCGGTGCCAGCTGGCGGGAACTTGGGTAAACCGCCCATATGGCAGCATCGGAGACCAGCGAATAGTCTTTGAGAATCTGCACCAGCTCACCACTAAGCAGGTGCTGGTACACACTCAGGTAGAATTCACCGAAATACCGGCACCGGCAACACTGGCATCCCGCATGGTTTCACCGTTATCCGTCCGTAACCGGCCAGTGGCTTTTACCGTTACCGGCCCGTCAGGGGTCTGAAACACCCAGTTTTCCAGCCCGGTAAGATTTACACAGGCATGATCTTTCAGCTCAGCAGGGGTCTGCGGCTCGCCATGTCTGGCTAAATAATCCGGAGACGCACAGAGAATACGGCGGTCAGGTGCCAGTTTACGGGCGATTAAAGAGGAATCTTTCAGCTGGGCATTACGGATCGCAATATCAAACCCGCCTTCGACCATATCGATAATCGAATCTGAAAACCTGAAATCAACCGACAGATCCGGGTAACGGTCAGAAAACCTTCCAGTGCCGGTACCAGATGCATCCGGCCAAAGGAAGCAGGTGCTGTCACCCGCAGCGTACCGGAAGGAGAAACCTTACCGGCACCGACAGACGCCCGTGCCGCCTCAACACTGGCCAGCACATCTTCCGCATGGGGTAAAAACGCCAGACCTTCTTCTGTCAGCGAGACCTTACGGGTCGTGCGATGCAGCAACCTGACACCCAGACCGTCTTCAAGTTTATTTATGTGCAGGCTGGCAACCGCCGGCGACAGGCCAAGTTCATAGCCGGCCTGGCTGATATTTTGTGTGGTAGCAAGACGCACAAAGAGTTTCAGATGCTCAATATTCATAGCAAATTATCAATTTAATATTGAAAGTGATTCCATATTCTAGCCAATTATCACCGCTTAGCAAGTAAATATAATGAGCCTCATACACAAAACAGAGGCACTATTTCATGAAAGCAATGATCATTCGTCAGTTCGGCGGCCCGGAACAATTTGAACTCAGCGATGTTCAGCAACCACAACCGCAAGCAGGTCAGGTACTGGTTAGCATTGCTGCTACCAGTGTGAATACTGTTGATACCATGTTGCGCCAGATGGGCGAAGACCTGCCATTCGCGCCGGCCTTACCGGCAATTCTCGGCATGGACTTTGCCGGTACAGTGGCGGCAGTGGGTGAAGGCGTTACGGAATATAAACCCGGCGATGAAGTATACGGCTGCGCCGGTGGTCTTGGAGACCGTCCCGGTACACTGGCCGAATACATGCTGGCCGATGTTGAACTGATTGCGCCGAAACCCGCCAACCTGAGCATGCGTGAAGCGGCAGCGCTGCCACTGGTTGCCATTACCGCGTACGAAGGCCTGAAGCGGGCAGGCATCGCTGCCGGTCAGAATGTACTGGTTCATGGCGGTGCCGGCGGTGTTGGCCATGTGGCCCTGCAGCTGGCTAAACACTGGGGAGCCAATGTTGTTTCAACCGGCGGCAGTGACGCGCACCTGAAACTGATCAGCCAGCTTGGTGCAGCACCGGTTAACTACCGTACAGATACTGTTGCAGACTATGTGGCTGAGCACACAGCAGGTAAGGGCTTCGATCTGGTATTCGACTCCGTCGGCGGAGCCAATATCAGCAGCTCCTTTGAAGCAGCTGCGCTGAATGGCCAGATTGCGACAACCGTTTCTCTGGTGGAAATGGATCTGAGTGCGGCACACATGAAAGGCTTGTCCCTGCATGTGGTCTTCATGCTGATTCCTATGATCCATAATTATGGTAAGCAAGCTCATACAGAAATCCTTCGGGATATCAGCCAGATTGTGGAAGCGGGCGGGCTGACGCCGGTACTGGACGAACAGCGTTTCAGCCTGACAGAAGCGGGCAAGGCACACCAGCACCTGAACAGCGGTACGGCCACCGGTAAAGTGGTTATCGATATCGCTGAATAATCCGGCACGAAGGAGATCAGAATGGATATGTCAGTTGCAACTCAGGAATTCCGACAGATTAACCGGGGATACAACCGGGTGTTTCGTCAGGGAAAACTGAGCATTGGTCTGGTTGCCCCGATAGAGAACTATGCTCACAGCCCGGTTCCGGCATTAACCGATCACCTGGCGCGGATCCAGCTGGCAGAAGCACTTGGCTTCGCTGCGGTTTGGCTCAGAGATGTACCGTTTAACGTGCCATCATTTGGTGACGCCGGGCAACTGTTTGATCCCTTCGTATATTTAGGTGCACTGGCGACCGCAACCCATGAAATTGCTCTGGGAGTTGCCAGCATTGTTCTGCCACTGCGGCACCCGGCCCACGTGGCCAAAGCAGCCGCCAGTGCGGATGTGCTTTCCGGCGGACGGCTGATTATGGGCGTTGCATCCGGAGACCGGCCGGAAGAATATCCGGCACTGAACCAGTCATTTCCAGAGCGCAGTGCTCGGTTCAGGGAAAGTTACGCCTACATTCGTCACATGGGTAATACCGGGCCACACATCAGCAACAGTTATGGCGAGCTGAGCGGCGATATAGACATGTTGCCCAAACCGGTGGGCAGTCAGTTACCACTGCTGATTACCGGTGCCAGCCAACAGTCTGCAAGCTGGATCGCACAGAACGGTGATGGCCGGATGCTGTACCCCGTGAAGCAGGGTTACAACAACAGATCATCAGCCAGTGGCGCTCAGAAACCCATGCTGCCGGCCGCAGCATACAGCCGGTTATGCAACCGCTGTATATCGATCTGACGGAAGATCCGGAAGCGTTACCCCAGCCGATACATCTGGGCTACCGGCTGGGCATTCGGCAGTTACACTTACATCTGCAAGCCCTGCAGGATGCCGGCGTAAACCATGTTGCGCTGAACCTTCGCTTTAACAACGCAGACACCCTGACAACCTTAAGACTGCTGGCCGATGAAATCCTGCCAGACTTCAGCCATCACGGAGAATGAACATGCGCAAAACCATACTGATCACCGGCTCTACCGACGGCATCGGCCTGTTAACGGCTGAAAAACTTCTGGCAGCGGGGCACAGTGTCATACTGCACGGCCGCAGCCAGGCCAAACTTGAGCAGGCACAGGAACGTCTGGCCACAAACAGCACAGGGAGCCTGAGTGGTTACCTTGCAGACCTTTCTGATATGGCACAGGTCAGGGCTCTGGCGGCAAAAATACAGCAGGACCACCCACAGCTGGATGTGCTGATCAACAATGCCGGCATTTACAAAACCTCGGTGACCCGCACCAAAGATGGCATGGATATCCGTTTTGCGGTCAATACAGTGGCCCCTTATCTCCTTACAAAGGAACTGCTGCCGCTGCTGGGCAGCAACGGCCGGGTAGTAAACCTGTCATCTGCGGCCCAGGCACCGGTAGAACTCAGCGCACTGACAGGGGAAACACACCTGGCGGACGGGCCGGCGTACGCCCAGAGCAAACTGGCACTCACCATGTGGTCACGTCAGCTAGGCCTTGAATACAAAACAACAGGGCCGATGATTGTTGCCGTTAATCCCGGCTCACTGTTGGCAAGCAAGATGGTGAAGGATGCGTTCAATATTTCCGGATCAGATTTAAGCATCGGTGCTGATATTCTGATCAGGGCAGCGCTTTCAGAAGAATTTGCCAGCGCATCGGGAGAATACTTCGACAACGACGCCCGCTGCTTCAGTAATCCCCACGCAGATGCCCTGAATACCGGCAAAGCCGGCGCCGTGACAGATACCATTGAAGCACTACTGGCCAAAAACGCCTGAAAAACCGGTATTTTACCGCTAAGCCAGCAATTCCTTTACCCCGGAAAAACTCCGGGGCAGACTCTGAATAGTTAATCACTGCAGCCATCAGCACCGGCATGCATACTCCGGTGAGCACTAAAACCTGCTTTTATCTGACATGATAAGGCAGGTGCTATGGACAGAGATTAAACCTGAAGGGAATTACAATAATGGATTTAAAACGCCGTGCATTTCTCAGGCTGGCAGGTACAGGGATATGTACACTGCCACTGACAATATCCGGGCTGACGCAAGCCGGGCAGGCAGCAGCAAAAAACAAGCTGTACAGCAAAGGCTCATCACTCTGGAACCGGAACAGGCTGAATGGTTCAGCCAGTCGCCGCCAACCGATCTGTGGGGAATGGGGCAGGACATACTGGAGCTGGAGCAGCATGTACCCGCAGAGATAACCGTCCGCAACCGGCTGCCGGATCCCAGTAGCGTCCACTGGCACGGTATGCGGGTCCCCAATAATATGGACGGTGCCAGCGGTCTGACCCAGCAGGCAATCGAGCCGGGCAGCTCACATACCTACCGTTTTACACCCCGGGATGCCGGTACCTACTGGGCCCACAGCCATCACAACACCTATGAACAACTGGCCCGCGGGCTTTATCTGCCACTGATCGTCGAAGAAAGCACCCCGTATCCGGTAGATCATGATCACTTACTGGTACTGGATGACTGGCGGGTTAACAGCACAGGTCAGCTTGATCTTGAATCCCTGGGAAGCATGCACGAATGGACCCATGGCGGCCGGATGGGAAATCTCCTGACGGTAAACCGGGAGATCACTCCCAGGCTGCAGGTAGAGGCAGGCTCAAGAACAAGACTGCGGATACTCAACGCAGCAAACTCAAGAATCATGACACTGGAACTGAACGGTCTGCAAAGCTGGATCATTGCCAAAGACGGCCAGCCACTGACAAAACCGCTAAAAACAAACGGCTCTCTGACAATCGCCCCAGCGGAACGTTACGACCTGATTGTTGATATTCCCGCGGACTGGCAGGGCGAGCAGCCCATCTATGAAACCAGCAGCAAAACCCAGCTGACTGGTGCTTTCTGGCAGGTCATTCCGGGTAATGAACGGTCTGCAGTACGGCAGGATCCACAATCTTTACCCGCCAACCCTGTGCCCGTTCTGCAGGGTAAACAGCCGGATCAACAGGCACAGTTGCTCATGACCGGCGGTGCCATGGGCGGCATGCGAAGTGCAGTTTACCGCAACACCCGCATGAGTGCTCAGAAGCTGTCAGTCAATAAACAGGCCTGGGCATTTAATGGCGTGGCGAATCTACCGGATACACCGTTGCTCAGCGCCCGGTCTGGCGAAACCGTTGAGATCGAAATCATTAATGACACCCGTTGGCCTCACGGTATGCATTTGCACGGCCATCATTTTCAGCAGCACGGATCAGACCGCTACGAAGCAGGGATATGGCATGACACAGTGCTGATGGAAAAGAACGAAAAGCTGACCATTCGCTTTCAGGCCGGCGAACCTGGCAAGTGGTTATTACACTGCCATATGATTGAGCATCAGGCCGCCGGAATGGCAACCTGGATAGAAGTAACAGCTTAACAAATCGATACAATAAAGCTCTGTATTTATATGATAAATATAGAGCTTTAACCGACAAAAACGCTGATGTCATTAAGGTATTACCGCCATCTGATGACCTTCGCCAGCCGGCAGAGTAAAGCTGTTAACCACCTCAAACGACTGCTGATCTACAACCCAGATTGTCGGCTCTGACCGGCTGGACACATACACCTTACCGGCACCTTTAACTGTATTCAGGTGATACGGTTTGGGTGCCAGGGGCACAGCAACTTTCTCATCTTTCTCAGGCGTATAGACAAACAGCTTGCCTGCTGTGGTACTGCTGATAAACAGGTGACGCCCATCATCACTGATGTCCAGCCCGTGCAAACTGTCACTGATCGGTATTTCTTTTCGCTGCTCCGGCTCCGCCAGGAATAATAGAAAGGGCGCCTTTACGGGCATTATTCACGTACAGTTTGGACTCATCACCGGACAGCACCATGTGCTCCGGAGAGCTGCCTGCCGGGAAGCTGCGAGTAACCCGCCATGTGACCGTATCAATCTCCTGAACAGTACCAGCACCGCTGTTACTGACATAGGCCTTGAAACCGTCCTTTGTAACCCGCACAAAATAAGGCCCGTTATCGGTTTCAATCAGTTTAACCTGAGCACCGGTTTGCACATCCACCACACTGACATGATTACGGACAGGGTGCGTTGACAGCACATAGCGGCCATCCGGTGTAATTGCCTGATGATGAGACCAGCCTGACACCGGTATCGTCTGCATGACATGTCCATGGGCCGGGTGCACCAGATACAGTTCGCTGTTCAGATCCTCACCGGCGGCGGTTTTTCTTTGTCCTCAGCAATGCTGCCCGCCAACAGGAATTCACCATCGGGAGTGGCCACCAGCCCGTGGGGATTTTTAACCCTGTGAAATGCTCGGTAACTGTATCCGTGGCGGCATCAACGGCAACAACGCCGTTACCGGAACCCAGCGGAATATAAACGGTAGGGGCTGAGAGCGCAGGTAATGTATACAAGCTACCCGCCATACAGGCCAAACTCAGTAATATGCGTCCTGAAAATATACTTTTCATAACAGATCCTTCTGTAAAAATGCTGATTAAAAATCTTTGTGCACCGGCGTGCTTTGTTTACCTGGCTGAACAGCTTCCTTACCGGATTCACCGGAAGTTTCCGGCTTCGAATGGCAGTCATGCCCCATGCCTTTCATCATGAACAGATGCATTAAGGGGCAGGCCAGAAACAGTAAGGCCGTCTCCAGGCGCGTATCGGTGAACAAAAACAGGTATGCGGCAATTGCGACACAGCCAGCCATCATCAGGTTATGGCCGTTTTTCCACCAGGGTGTGTGGTTCTCAGTTTTCATGGTGATTTCCTCTGTTAAAGGTGTGATTTTTCTTTTGGTTCAGTCAGAACAGGCTATGAAGGAATCAGCCAATAGGCGGCCGTAACAGAGGTTTGAAGGAAACAGCGAGAGTTTTGTCTGTATCAAATGGCCCGAAATTAGCGGAGCCTGATAACAGTAGATGACTGTGAGGCTGAATAATATTTGCCTGCGAAGGGCTGCAGGACGTGGCACATACCACAGAACAGATAAGATCATTACCTGGCTGCTGATCCGGGCAATGCTCAGCGATCTGAGCACTCAGTAATCCAGGCTCAGCGACATACAGGCATTCAGAAAGCTCCGTTACCTGCGCGCGGTGCGACTGGCTGGCAAACGGGCTCGTAAACGTAAGCTGGCTGGTGAACATCACCAGAAAAAGGGCACACAGAATAGTGGTAAGCAGGCATTGCCGGGGCATTATCTCGTTAACATCCATTGTCATCCGAATACCCTTAAACTGACCTGCAAGTACGCTGATAGTTCAGCGCCCGGCAGGCAAATGCGCAGCAACCGAACGGTTGCTGCAAGAAACGCTGCTAATACTCTGGCAAGCGGTAATGCTGTTCCTCTTCTTCCCATTTATTCCGAAAATACTGGCTGGCCGGCATTTCAACCTGGGGCAGGCTGTTCTGATCCATTATTTCCTCAGCACTGACCAGTTTATTCATTTCCAGAATATAAGCGGTGACAGCGTAGACCTCATCATCGCTCAGCTGTTTAACGTTATAAGGCGGCATAGCGCGGCGGATATAATCAAACACTGACGTCGCATACGGCCATGAATAGCCCATTGACCAGTCACTGCCATGTTTGGGTTCACCCACCAGTGACGGAACGTGATACTGGCGATTACCAGCCCCGTCCGCCCCATGACAATGCGCGCACTGGGTCTTATATATAACTGCTCCAGAAATTGCGTTACCGCTACCGGATGGCAGGCCTGTGCCGTCGGGAAACACCGTCGTGCTGATAGCGGCAACATCCTGATTACTCAGTTCCCGGCCCAGGTCAGGGGTCTCAGCCCCATGCGCCGCGACAGCAAACAGGAGCGACGAAAATACAACAGAAACGGTGAAATCAGAATGCATTGTTAACCCCTCCGTGCTGATCAATATGCCAGGTTTGAATGGCGTTATAGTGCTTTGGCGACCCCTGATAATAGCTTTTACGCCACTGAGCATGAGTTGGCTGCACATTGCCGTAATCATCCATTGCACGGCTCTGTAACTGAACCGCTTCGCCCGTCCATTTCAGGGCAGTGAAAAGCGGGTCAGGGATTTAGTGTGCACCGGCCCGTCCAGCGTTGCCGATATCCAGTTTTTACCGCCATCCACTGAGACTTCAACAGCTTTAACCTTGCCAAAGCCGCTCCATGCCAGGCCTGCAATCTCGTAATAACCTTTATCCGGTAACTGCTGTCCGGCAGATGGATGAGTAATGACCGATTTAACTCCCATATACAAACTGAAGTTCTGCAACCGGCCGTCTCCCAGAGTATCGGAATATGAGCGGTTTTCGTTCTGGGTATAGGCAGGCCGGTCTGTCACTTCCAGGCGGCGCAACCATTTGACGCTGACATTGCCTTCCAGCCCCGGCATAAATAAACGCATAGGGTAGCCCTGTGAAGGCCGTAACCGTTCACCATTCTGGTACAGGGCAATAATGGCGTCATCCATGATCCGTTCGAGGGAATGCTGCGGGCCATTGATCCGGCATCGCTGCCTTCAGCAATCACCCACTTAGCCCCGGGTTTTACACCGGCTTCTTCCAGCAAGCGGCGCAGGGAAACACCGTACCATTCAGAGCCGGACACCAGCCCGTACAGTTCCTGTAAGGTTTTTGTTCGGCATTGGGAAAGACAGCCTGCGGCCAGGTGTTACCGCTGCACTCCAGAAACATATGGCCGCCAACCATCGGATACCGCAGCAAATCGCTGACAGAAAACTTCAGGGCTTTTTCGGTCATACCGTGGATATACAGGCTGTGGCTGTCCGGATCGATATCCGTTAAACCAGAGTGATGCACGCTGAAATGCAACCCAGAAGGGGTGATGGTGCCTTTTGCTGATGTAATGGCGCATAAGTATAAGTCAGGGCAGACATACCATTCTGTGGTGTCACCAGACGTTTTACATTACTTTCATAAACGGAGGGATTACCGTATTCATCTGCATTACCGCCCGGTGTCAGCATGGATTCGGGCATTTTGACTGTCCCGGCAACCGCTGAGGAAACGGCAGCGGGTGCGGATATAGCCGTTAAAAACGTCGCGCCGGACCGTAAGAAACGGCGTCTGGGCAGCATTTCGGATTTAAGATCTTCATTGTTATTCATATATTTTTACCTTCGGTCATAGAGGGTATCTGAATGCGAACATTCACCCAGATAAGACGAAGCAGAAATAAAGACGATTTACAGCGCCAAACAGCCATCAGGACAGACAAGAAAAAGAGCAGGGAGAGTTTTGAAATTCAGAAAGCAGGGCCTGGAACAACCCTGCCAGGAGGATAACTGACTAGCAACAGCTTCGTGTTTTATCAGACTCTGTATCGGTGGGCTGCGGTTGTGCAGCCACCGGTGCTGTTAAAACATCTTTTAATCGCCGGAAGGCAGCTTCAATGTCCTCTTTAGGCACAGCAAAGTTCATACGGGCAAAGCCACTGGCTTCGCTGTCGAACCAGCTGCCGGGTGACGCGCCAAACCCGGCTTCACCCAGGGTTTTAACAAGGGCTTCACCGGACAGCCCCGTTGCAGAAAAATCCAGCCAAACCTGATATGTACCCTCTACCGGAAACATCTTTACTGCTGGCAACTCTGATTCCAGAAAGTGACTAATCCAGCGGATGTTCCCCTGCAGATACTCCAGTAGCCCATCTACCCAGCCATCCCCTGATTAAAGGCCGCAATGGTCGCAAAGGTGGTGAAGGCATTGCCGTGATCCAGATACATTGAGGAGGACACCGCGCGCATACTCTCCAGAAGTTCTGAATGTTGGGTGTAGATGTAACCGTCAGAAATACTCTGCATACCGAAGGTTTTAGACGGCGAGCCGATCAGGGACACATGATTCGCCGGATCAACCGCCATCAGACTGGTAAAACGGTGCCCTGAATAAATAATATCCGCATGAATTTCATCACTGATAATCACAACACCGTGTTTGTTCGCGATATCCGTCAGTGTTTTCAGCTCATCTGCAGTCCAGACGCGACCGACCGGATTATGCGGATTACACAGAATCATTACCTTTACATCCAGCGCACTGAGCTTGACTTCAAGATCGGCAAAATCCATCGCATAGCGACCATCATCGACCTTAAGCGGACTGGTAACGATATTGCGGCCGGCTGAGCTGATCATTTTCGAAAACTGATGATAAGCAGGGGTCTGCATCAGCACACTGTCGCCTTCATCCGTCAGTTCACGGATCAGCAAAGCAGCCGCCGTTAATACTCCTGTGACCTGTACAAAATTGCCTGTATCCAGATCCAGATTATGGCGACGCTTAAACCAGCCACTGACCGCTGCAAACACACCGGCTGAATTGAACTCATACGCAAACTGCCCACGCTCAGCCAGGCGCCGGAGCTCGGCCTGCACGGGGGCGCTACTTTAAAATCCATATCAGCCACCCAGAAAGGGGTGACATCCGTGGTACCGAATATTCCCTGCAACATGGATTCGCTGTTACGGATAAAACTGTTCTGACTGTTACGCGCCGGTTGTTCAAACCCCATATTATTCTCCTGATATCTGAACGGATGTGTAAACAAAGATTGCTCTGTAAGCCTGTTCTGTAAGACGAAGCAGAAAACGAAAGACGATCAGCCGGATACAAATGTCCGCATCACACAAAACAATTCATCTTTTGAATATCACTGCGTCTTATAAGCAAACATTCACAAAGAGGCCGGCCAAATGCCGGAGCAAAGCATGCAAAGAATTACTAAGGGTATACAGGTATTAACAGCATCTGCAGAAAAACCGTGCAGGCAATAACAGTTCAGGAAGCAATAACACGCTTAAACGATGAGGATTATATTTTTATTGACGTACGTGAAGCACAGGAACGCAGCAAGCTGGGTGTCATCCCGGAGCATTTACCTGCCCAAGAGGCATGCTGGAGTTTCTGATAGACCCGGAATGTCCGGCACATAACGCGATATTTAATCAGGACAAAACCTATGTGTTTTACTGCGCACACGGGCTGCGTTCACTGTTTGCCGCAGAACAGGCAAGAAAAATGGGCCTGCAGCCAGTCAGAAACCTGACCGGAGGCTTTGCAGAATGGCAACAGTATGAGGGAGCGGTTATTCAGGAAGAAACACACCCGGCCTGAGCCCCTTTGAGCTGACCAGTGAGCAGGGCGCGGACTTATCAGGACGAACGCTGAAATCCAGGATCTGACCGCGCCGGTCCAGTGAAATCTCACAATACTCATGAAATAACCCGTATAACATCTTCCTGGCCTTTTGCACCCTGGATTTAAAGGTCGAATAACTGATTCCAAGACGCGCTGCATAAGCTTTCTGAGACTGTCTCTGAATATCAATTGAATAAATCAGATCCGCTATATCTTCAGGTAAGTCACGAAGCAATGGCTCAATACAGGGAGAGAAAACATGTTCCGGATCGGCAAATGGGTCTGCATACCAGAGATCATCCGGGTGAGGGCATTGCTGTACATGTTTCTTCCGGTAAAAGTCGATCACCAGATTGTGTGCAATACGGTACAGCCAGGCTCTGGCTTTATCTTCAGACTTTAACGTATCAATGTTCATGAACGCACGCAGGGCAACTTCCTGTAATAACTCCTCCACATCTTCCGGGCTGGAGATCTTAGTATGTAAAAGGCTTTAATGCTTGCCTGATTACTGAACCAGAGCAATTCAATTGTCATACACTCACCATAAATTCGCAGGCTGAGACAGCACTACCGCCAGGATGACGGTAGCGCACTGAACAGTTACATAAACAGGTTAAACATCAGACCTGCCAGAATGGCCATACTGAGAATGACAAACAGGAAGGCGGCAATCATCTGGTTTTTGAAAATAGCCTTCAGCAAAATCACTTCGGTGAGGCTGGCACCGGCACTGCCGATAATCAGCGCCATCACAGACCCAAGCGCCATGCCTTTTAACCAGCGCAGCACTCAGAGGGATGACCGCTTCCGCACGGATATACAGAGGAATACCTATTACTGCTGCGACAGGAATCGCATACCAGGTAGCATCACCGGCGTACTTAGCAATCAGATCCGTTGGGATAAAGCCATAGATAAATGACCCAAGGCAGATACCCAGCAGCAGATAAGGCACGACCTGCTTAAAGTCTTTCCAGGTCGCTTTCCAGATACGCACCCAGCGACTTTCAACAGCCTGGGCTGGGGTGTCGGATGAACCGCAGCCAGTGCTGGTAGTCTCGCCACAACTGCTAGTGACAGTTTCACCGCAACCAGTGCTTGCAGCAGCACCGCAACCACTGGCAACCGGCTGCTGATACGCCTCTTCACGTACATAGCGCTCAAAGCCCAGCTTTTCCAGCACGAAACCTGCGGTTACAGATACCACCAGTGCAACGCTGAAATACATAACAGCAACCTGCAAACCGAAGGTGATTACAAACAGGCCGATGATGACCGGGTTTAGTAGCGGACTGGAAAACAGAACACCATCATCGGCCCAAAGCCAGCCCGGGCACGCAGCAACCCCTTAAGAAAAGGAATGGTCGAGCAGGAACAGAAGGGGGTGATTGCCCCAGTAAAGCAGCGATCACATAGCCTTTACCTTTGCGGGAACTGAGAATTGACTGGATTTTCTCCGGCGTAATGAACTCCTGCAGAACCCCCACCAGATAACTGATAGCCAGGAACAGCAGGGTTAACTCAACAGCCAGAAATGCAAACATACCGAGTGCATCTTCAAACATCTGAATGGTTTCAGGGGACATATATACTCCGTAATACGAGTTGTTTATCTATATTTCCAGAATTATAGAAATAAATAGCAGCGCGTCAATCGATATTTCTGGATTTATAGAAACATATAAATACTCATCAACCGATAACGGTTTAGCAAGAGAACCTACATATCAAAACAACCCATTGATTTTCATGTATAAAAGCCAACATGACTCTGGCTTTTGAAGATAAAAAGGATAACGTATCTATGCTTTTGCGTTTTAAAAATACTTCGATTAATATCGAAATAGTTTAACGAGGAAACAGAGATGCAGACACAACTTGCCGCAAAACGCCTGGCAGAGCTGGGCCACGAAACCCGCCTGGAAGTATTCCGGTATCTGGTTAAAGCCGGGCATCAGGGGTACCTGTAGGGGAGTTGCAAACCAACCTTGGCATACCGGGATCCACCCTGTCGCATCATATCAGCCGGCTGGTATCTGTCGGTCTGGTAGAGCAGCGCAGAGAAGGGCGCACACTCTACTGTGTGCCTCAGTACGATAAGTTACTGGCGCTGGCCACCTTTCTGATTGATGAGTGCTGCAGTAAAGAAAGCGGGGAAAAGCCAGATAACGGATAAGAGAGGCTGTAGTAACCAGAACATACTCTGACTGTACTCAGGTACGCTCCCGGTTGATTTCATATTTTATTAAATAAAAAGTGACGTATGCTAAGTACAGGTATGGTGCTAAGAAGACCAGCAAAAACAGATATTTATCACCCACAATAATGGCCAACAACACTATAAAAACACATTTAAAGCCAAACTCTTTAAGCACATCAATTACAAGGGCATAGTATGTGATTGAGTAGAACAGGGATAAAACGAACACCAATGCATATGACAGATAGCCAGAATCGTCATCTATAAAGAACATTACTGCTGCTGCAGCCAAACCAAAAAACAATCCAACCCATAGAATAACTATGTATTTTACCGGTTTAATTTTGGTACTTTTACACATATATTTTGAACATTAAAATCTCCAGAAAAATACAAATCAGATCAAAAGAATCTAACAATTAAAAACCACTATTTAAAATAGATTCAATCAACAGAATTTTCATAATAAAAATCAAAACAACTAGAAATGGTACAGGCCTTATGTTTAATGATATGAAAGACAAGACCTGATCCCATTAACCCCTGCACAACAACAATATTTATTTTAGTTAGACTGGCATAATCTATCCTTCATTTCTCTCACCCAGTCATTTAATAATAATTTAGGATCCTTCCTTCTAATATGGTTTGTTTCACAACTGCACAGTCATCAATTATTTGTTTTCTATTAATAGGCAAGTTCAATGATAATATTTTATCTAAATGATAAACTGACTCATCAAGTTTATCTAAAAGTATTAAGTTTAAAGCATAATCTTTATGGATCCATTCGTTATTTAACAACGCTTTATTATGTTCAATGTAATCATTTAAATAATTCATATTAGATTTTCTTTTAACTTCATCAACGTCAGGAGTAATAATAGATATTATCTGATCAACAACATTGCTATTCTTAGCATTATCTTTATTAATAAAACCTTTAGGATAAGGGATGCTTTCGGAGAAATTTAAATTAAACTCATATTGCCTATTAAAAGTGGATGTATATATTTGTGAATATACACACCACTTTTAGTTTCTTCAAAACAAAAACCTCCAACCAATGCCCCTCTACTGGCAGTAAATATAAGTACGAATTAAAAAATCACATCCTCCTAATAAATCCTTAATTGATGCTTGGTTTTGTTTATTCAATATAATCATTATCTAACCCACATAAGGTAAAGTACTGTATTACTTGGTAAGTTTTGCTTGTAATTGTTTATTTGTCTATCAGACACAAATGCGAAATACCCTGTTTTTAATTCTATAGCAAACTCCGGTGCCGCAGGTAAACCATAAATTGCATCAGCTCTACTTGAACCTTTACGTCCATGATTAACTCGAGAACCATTTAAGTAGCTAACCTCAGCATCAAAGCCATTACCAGCTAATTTCACTTTGTGCTCAAATAGTTTATGTATTTTAGCACCTCTGACCCAAGGGATATGACAGTCAAATGTGCACGTATCGTCAAATTCCTGTGCAGCTTCTTCAGCTAAGTCCTGTAAAAGCAACTTTAGCCTCATGTTCTTTTGCGACATGAAGACGTGGCTGCCATCTTCTGTTCTGTCTACTCTCACTTTGTTCATCCGCATTTACAGTGCCTATACCAGCGATTCCTAATGACTTAGAAAAATTAACTGTGACATTTAAATGCCCGGGAAACACAGCAAATAGAACAGTGTCAGAGACTTGGTTTTGATCTGAGGGAGACCAAACATAGTTGATTGGTTACTGGATATATTATGAGCGTTTTCTTTATCGAAATACCCACTCGGATCCACCATACTCAGCGGATTATTCCGCACATAACTAAATCTATTATAGCTCTGTGGCTTATAAGGGTAGGGAACCATGATATCGGCAGAGATCATCCGACCTAATTGCGGATCATACAGGCGACCATTCATGTGTATCAGACCGCTTGGCAGTTGCTCATGGCCTGTATAGCTACGGGTAAACTGCGGCGTACTGAAAGGGCAGTCGCGCTGACCGAAGGCGTCATAAGTACAGTCCTGAATACTTATGCCGTTTGCATCGGTAACGGATAACAGACTGCCTAACACATCCGTATGCCAGTAATAGACATCAGTCTGAAACCAGGACTTAACAATAACAGCAACAACCTGACCGCCAGCAGTTATATAGCTGCGCTTATCGCCAAACTCATCTTCTTCATAGAACAGACTTGCTCCCATATTGCCGTGCATGTAGTAGGTAGTCTTACTTGGCTGTACCTGCTTCACCCGCTGATGATCGGTGCCATATTCATAGCTGACAGTGTTACTGTTCGCAGTGATGGTGTCTGGCTGGTTAAAGCTGGTCCAGGTCATGGTGCGACCACTACCGGTGAGCATATTACCGTTGGCATCGTAGGTGTAGATCGAATTAACACTACCGGTCGTCCCCATTACGGCATGTGGCTTAGAACCTGGCAGGTAGAGATAACTTCCCACATCTGACTTGCTGTCGATGTTGCCATTGTCTGCATAACTCATCGCAAGTAACGGATAACCGGTACCTGTTGTGTTAATCAGACGGCTGACACTGTCGTAGGTAGCGGTTTCCTGATAGAACTGCACATCATCCTGACGGCTGGTGAGGTTGCCCAGCCAGTCATAACCATATGACTGATCAACCACAAAGCCTGTTTCGATATCCGTTAAACGTCCTGTCGAAGTCTGATAGGTACGGTCTTCCGTTAAGTTATTACCCAGGCTGGCGCTTGAAAGCTGCTGCTCAGCGGTCATCGCCGTTGCCTGCCAGTAGGTTACCGAGCCGCTGCTGTCAGTGACTTTTTCATGGTAGCCCCGGGCGGTGTAATGGTTTTGATGACATCTCCGGAAGGGTATGTCACCTGATTAACCCTGCCATTTGAGTCATAGGTCATACTGGCAGTAAAGTTAAAGAAGCCCATGCTGGTTGTCATACCGCTGGGGCGGGCCAGCGAGTCGTAGGTATGGGTTCGGCTAAAGCCGGTATCGGTTTCTTCTTCGCACAGCTGGCCAATGCCTTTAGGGCAGGAACCACCCGCTTTTTTCGTATCGAAATACCAGTTTGAGGTCAGATCCACTTCTGTCCGCTGGGTCATCCGGTCCAGCAGATCATAGTCAAAGGTGGTGATATCACCGTTTGCGCTGGTTTGTTTAACTAATAGGTTCAGCGGGTTGTATTCATAGGTCCAGTATCCTTTGTCCGGGTCATCCAGGCTGATTTTCCGGCCCAAAATATCCAACTGAATATCGGTAACTGTACTGGTGCCGGATGTGGTTTTCGTCAGATCACCAAAGCCGTTGTACTCATAACTGGTTGTATAACCAATGCCATCGGTAACCTGCACGATATCACCGCGGCTATTCTTCACGCTGACTGATTGCTCAAAATCAATGACGTTCTTATAAGCTTTGGTTGTTTGGGTTAAGCCGTTATAGGCATAGGTCGTCAGGGCACTGTTTGCCTGGGTTTCAGTTAATACTCTGTCCAGTGCGTCGTATGTGTAAGTCGTCCACTGGGGTGTATTTCCGTCGTAAAACGGTCTGGATTTACGTTTAACCCTGCCACGGTCGTCATATTCTGTGTAGGTATAAATCAGGGTTGCTGAACCCAGCGGATCAAAACCTTCAATTACATGTGCGACTTCCCGGTCCAGCTTGTCATAATGAATCCACTCTTTAGCACCATTCTGCGTGACATCATTATTGGCCCTTGGGGTTTTCTGTACAAAGTAGTAACTGCCGTTTACACAATTCGTGTTACAGACAGCCCAGCCATTGCGAACAATATTTCCATTGGGGTCAGGCTGATAAAATTCAGGCCTAAATCAGAATAATAACTTTGTGTTAACCGTCCATTTGGATCTGTTTCTTTTGCTGTGCGCCAAACCAACTGTCATAGACCCGGGTAGTCTGGTGATTAAGCGCGTTGCTCAGCGTAATCGGAAAACGGCCACGGGGATCATAACTGTATTGCTGACTACGACTGGCAATAGCCTGATTACCGGTTGCAGGGAGGAGACTGTTTCCTGGCTCATATTGCCAAACACATCATGCTGATAAACCGTATCCAGTCTGAGCTGATTATTATCCGGCTCAACCGTTTCTTTCGTAAGAAGGCCGGTATTGGCATGATATTCATAGGCCTTGGTGCGGGTCACACCGTCTGCTGTTAGCTCAGAACGGGTCACCTGACCAATCAGCCAGTCAGTGCTGTTATTAGCAAAAGTCTGATCCAGAGTCTGAGATATACCATCGGAAGCACTGGTAACTTTCTGCGTCAGGTTACCGTAGCAATTGGTCGGCGTAGCCGTACAGTCGTAGGTGTTCTGTACATTAACGGTTGGTAAAGCCGCCTGATTTAAATCCCAGGAAGATTCCGTCCGCTGATCCATATAGACAAAACGGGAGTTTGTAGTCGGGCTGGCCTGCGCAAATGTCTGACTGACCTGGCTAAGCTGATTGCCGTTATGCCAGGAAGATGAGGCCGACATAGCACCGATGAATGGCCAGCTCTGCAGATACTCCTGATGCCGGGTAATACCGCTGGTATTGTCGACTGATGTGATTTTTCCAAAGCCTAAGAACCCACGACCGTAAACATTAGCTTTGGCCGCTTCGTAACTGAAGTCTCGGGTATTCTGGCCACCGATGCCGTTATCACTGGAGGTGCTGCTCACCATGTACAAAGGAAGTTGCAGATCACGGTCCGGATAGGTAGCACCGGTTCCTTTTGTGTAGAAACCCGGCGTTAAATCTGTCAGTGATTTATAGGTAATTGCTGTTTCGGCATCCAGTCCGCTGATGACTTTATTTATCAAGTCAGGCTTCTGATTACTGAAACGAAGCGAGTAAATATTACCGCTGCTGTCAGGGGCTACAAATGCTTCCCGGCCATCACCGAAAATATCTCCCATCTGCATACCCTGACCATGGGTGTTCTCAGCATCAGTCCAGTTGTATAGTTGATAAGGACTGGGCTGGAAAGATATTGCGAAATGCTCTCCATTACCTTTATAGGTGTAATAAAACTTACGGCCAACCCCAAAAATATCAGCAAACTGAACGCCTTCAGGGCCAACTGGCAGATCTACACCCACAGTGTATGAAGAAAAACTCAACGCGTTAGGAGTAACCGGGTGTGGATTGATCCGCAAATGCCGGGCAGCAGTTGCATTCGTTGGTGGACTGTCACCCGATAAATCGTAACGGGCCATGAAAAATGAGTCCCGGCCGATACCGAATAAATCAACCATTTCCCACTGGCCATCGTAGAGCACATTGTCATCAATGTTCCTCTGACTCTCGTAGTTATCGACTGAACCATCTTTATTTAAGCGGGATATTCTGAACGAGATGCGGCCGCTGCCATTGTTATAATTATTACTGATAACATCAGTCGGTTTTGAGAAAATCGTCAGGAATACGCGACGGCCTTCACCAAACGGATCTGCCAGACGCCAGCCGGCATTTTCTGGTGCAAAAGCACCGGTCCATGTCCAGTTTTGCTTGGTACCATCACTGTTGAGCTGAGTTGCGTAGTGAGTCCCTGATGAATTGTGTGTATAAAATATGTTACGGCCTTCACCAAACAGGTCTACAAGCTCTGAGACACCGCCGACAGGGGAATGGCCTCCGTTCCAGGTAAAGTTTTGTACGGTACCATCTTTATTTAATCGGGTAGCTTTGTGTACACCGCTGCTGGTAACTGTATGGAAAACATCACGGCCATCTCCGAATAAATCCGCCAATTTCCATTCAGAGTTCGCAACGCTATGTCCACCGCTCCAGGACCAATGCTGTTTTGTGCCGTCTGCATTGGTTTGTGTGGCATGAAACTGACCAGTTGTATTCGTAGTAACATACAATTTACGGCCTTCAGCAAATAAATCTGCTAACTCCCAGCCTCCACTTAAGACAGCCTGAGCACCTGACCAGGTGTGATTATTAGCGTAGTCTGCAGACTGCCATTCAAATTCAGTAGGAAGAATACAGTTAGAGGAACTTCCTCCACCACACTGACTTATACTGGTTAACCTTAACCGGTTCGTTGCCGGCGCTGAGTCATATGAAAGCCAGTAATCTTTAACGGTGTTCGTTGTATTTTTGTACGAATCCCTGCCAGCAAAGTGTCCATTTCACCAAAACCATACAGGACCGGTATTCTGATGCTGCCTAACGGACGACTTGAAAAGTATAAAAATTCAACACTGTTATAGGTCGCCAGTCCGCTGTTACTGTTACCTGTATAATTAATCACTGTTGGCCAAAAGACCTGATCACTAGTGGGATCAGTTGCGTAAGAAACGGTGTAGTAGTTACCGCTGCGATCCCGAACCTTATTCAGCGCCCAGTTGATTGCTGTATCGCCTATAGCGGAACCCAGGTTGTACTTGATCCGGGAGTCATTCGTATTACCGTACTCGTAAATCCGTCCATCTTTAGCTTCCACTTCGAACCACTCAGGGCCATTACCAAATGTTCCATGAGATGTAATCCGTGCAAAGCTATCCATCTCCGTCCGGTAAGTCGTACCGTCAGCTCCATAAGTGCCGGATACACTCATCAGACGCTTCCCATTCAGACAAAACCGATCGCTGGATGTGTAAGAAATACTGCCTTTAACACCATCCTGAGCAATTGTTTTTGCACACCGGCTAATCACGCCAAGGCCTGAAACAGACCACCCCATACCTACTAAGCCATCTCCACGGTGACTGTTATATTGAAGGGCGATATTAGGGGTCATACCTGCAGTACCGGGAGGGACTTCGATCGGTACTCTGTATGTAGCGGCTCCGCTGGGATCAACAGCAAAACTACCCGGTATATGAATTTTATTAACCGCGAGTGCCATCGAGCTGGATATTAAGACAATTAAGCCTATCAATAAAAGATAAGCTTTACAGGCTCTGTTACTTTTAAATGAGCCGTAAGAAGTGAGGGATGAGAGTAAAGTATTCATAACTAAAACTCCTCCATAAGCTTTAATTAGTTATCTAAAAGAAATGTTCTGAATATTACTGGCGCTTTGAATTAACCTGGTCAATTTCATCAAGGGAAAATGACTGACCGATCGTTTCCTGTTTATCAGGAGGCAATGTGATAACGCCAGTCTGTGACTTACTGATTAATTCGCTATTATCAGAGCTTTTACTTTCGGCAGGCTTTAGTGAATATAACTGATCAGCATTCTTTTGGCTGACCAATCATGCCCAGCTTTTTTGCTGCTTATCAGATAAGCGACGCGACACCTTTGCCTCGGATGTGGCTGAAGTGTATGTTTTTACGTGTTTTTTATCTTTAACAGCAGCTGTGTCCGCGTGTATACTGGTCGTTGAAAGGCCAACGGTTACTGCAAATAAGAGCGTCAATGAGGGAGAGCAGAGAAAGACATTTTTCACCTTCCTTGATTTATTACTGACAATCAAAATAATTGCCAGGGTCCGTTAAATCTGTAGTGAAAAATATAGTTAACTGATTGAAGCACGCAATTTAATTCAAATGAAAATATTTCATAAACACTTAATAATTCATATTAACAATGACTTAAATAAACATGTATTTACTTAGCCACTTAGGCACTCATTAAATATTTGATAAGTAAAATATATATGCAGTTAACAACTAAAAACAGTTATTAACTGTAAACAAAAACAAGATACTCTGTTTAAGTATAATTTTATTACAAACTTAACCCTTTCATTTTTAACTTAAATTCTTCTGTTACCTGTATAGCTTCGTTTTGATTACGAATTGCAGTCGGTGTAATCAATACGACTAATTCTGTTCTGCGGCTTTTCTTACCTGCCGACCCGAACAGTACACCAACACCGGGTAAATCCTTCAGGCCGGGGATACCACTGGTGCCTGAATCCTTGGTTTCCCGTATGAGACCACCCAGTACTAAGGTGTTACCACTTTGCACCGCCACGGTTGTCTGTATTTGCCTCTGATTGATCGTAGGGGACTGAATGCCAGAGGAGGTCGTCACGGATGCATCACTGACATCCTGGTTGATATCAAGCACAACCAGCCCACCGTTTTTAATTTGCGGCGTAACCTCCAACAGCACACCGGTATCCCGGTATTGCACGGATGTGGTTATCAGGTTGTTATTGTTGTTTGAAGTGTTGACGGTTTCCGACGTTGAAACAGGCACCTGATCGCCCACTTTTATCGTTGCAGACTGGTTATCAAGCACCATCAGGGAGGGGAAGAGACAATATTAATACGGTTATCAGAAGCCAGTGCTGTAAATAACGCCCTGATATTGCCGGATGTATCCAGAATACGGTAACTGAATCCCGTGCTACTTTGTGGGCTGGTCAGCCGGGTTTCGCTCCCCAAACCCTCGCCGCCAAAGCCATTCTTAAAAACCAGTCGATACCGTAGTTCAGGTCGCCGCTGAGGCTTACTTCAACAATTGTCGCTTCTACCAATACCTGATGGGGCAATATATCCAGCTGCTGAAGCGATAAAAGAATGCCTTCGTAATCAGACTCAGTCGCCATTATCAGTAATGAGTTATTTTCTTTGTCTGCGATAACCCTTATGCCACCGGGCGCTACCCCGGATGGCTGCTGATACTCGGTATTTCTGATTCCTTCCGGCAATGACAGCTCAGCAGAACCGGACGTTACTGATGGCCGTTTCTTCACCCTGAACAGTTTATCGAGCAACGATGCCAGATATTCAGCCTTGCCGTATTTAACCTTATAGACATGAAGCGTCGGACTGGCATTCTGACCTTTACGGTCAAGCCTTCCAACCCATTGCTGAACACTGTCCAGATACTGTGGCTGAGGCGTAATAGCCATGACAGTATTCAGCCGCTCAATCGCTACAAAACGCAGCAAACCGGCTACAGGGCCTGTTGCTGTATCACCGAATACTGACTCAAGCTCACCAATAATTGTTTCCGGCGTCACATAGCGCAGCTGAAACAGCCCAATGGACATACCTTTAAGCTGGTTTACATCAAATGTACGTATGGTTGATAACAGGGTCGCCAACTCTGTTCCTGAGGCCGTCAGCAGCAACAGATTGTTAGACTGGTCAGAGTCGATTACTGCGCTATCTGATGCAACTGTGCGCAGTATCTTCTCCATTTCTTTCACTGAAATATATCTCAGCGGCACAACCAGGGTTTGATAGCCCTGCGCATTATCCAGCTGCAAACGGGGCACTCCGGCACTCTGAACCGCATCTGCAGGCAGCACTTCTATCAGTGTGCCATTGTCGTGCAGCACAGCACCGTGCATATAAAGCAGGGAGTCCAGCGTGGGAATCAGTGATTCCTGAGTAATTGCCTGACTGGTATTCAGTGACACCTTGCCACGAACAGAATCATGAATGACATAATTCCGGTTCAGGATCTCCCAAGTATGGTTCTGACTACTTCGTGAAGGTCCGTCTGGTTGAAATTAAGCATAATATCGCCGCCTTCGCTGGCGGTTCTTACTGTATTTTCAGTCTTAAAAACTCTCCCTGCTTAGGAATAATTTCATAGAGGGGCGCTTTTGTACGCTCCAACTCTGGCTGATTACCTATGGAATACGGTGCAGCATCATGGTTTCCGGCCACCTTAATCCCCACCGGTTGATGCGAGGCAAAAGACGTATCGTTTTTATCAGGAAAATATGAACATCCGGAAGTAATAAACAGATATAGCAGGAGAGTCGCCAGATTCTTATTGTTAACCTTCATGATGAATTCCTTCCATCGTTCATATCCGATTTCGCTATTCGTTTAACCGCGTATACAGGGACCGGTGTGGTTCGCCCGGCTTATCATGTTGTCTGATAAACAATTCCTGATGCTGATCATCCCAGAGCAGAACCACGCCCAGACTTGTTACCTGCTTAATCTTCCAGCCATTCAGGGACATGCCATTTTCCAGCGCAACTGACGTGTTATCGCGGCGGGACTGAAACAGAGCAATTTGTTTGTCATCTGAGATGATGGTGCCGGTCAGAATCCAGTCTGAAACAGACGGCGGGGAGGGTTTTGCAATGACCGGTGCAGCAGGGCGGACGTCTTCGACGGGCAGTACGGATCGGGATGCACTGAACAGAAAATATAATTCGGCATCGGCAGCATCTTTATTAGCATCGCCCCGTCCACCAGCAGGGATGACAGGCATAACCACCTGCTTTATTTGTACCTCAGCTGTCGCAGACTCAACTGAATCAACAGATGGCTCAAGCCAGTTACTAAGAATGCCGGCTATCAACATAACGGACAGTATTAACTGCAAAAGGGTGAGTCGGGACAGATAACGGCTATCCATCATAACGGCTCCGCTTGCTGGCTATAACCACTGATGGTCAGCAGTACCTCAAGAGTCTGCCATTGCTGCTCCGCCCCCGAACCGGATTAACGGTGAGGTGCTTAATCTGCAAGATCGGCCGGTGTGTTTCTAATATGCGCAGCAGCTCAGTCAGTTGGGCAATGCTCATCGTTAATTGCACCCGCTGACTGATCTCCTGAATGCCGTAGCCGGCGAGAGATTCATCCTGCTTTATACTGCTGAGTAACTGGGAGGTTCTGATCTGGCTGCCGACCGACTGCACCTGCTGCTGGATCAGCTGCAGCATTAATGCCTCCGTAACTGCACTACTGTCACCCACCAAGAAATTCTGTTGTTGAGCGACAACCTGCTGAATCGACTCATGTTGCGCATCTATTGCCGCCCGGGAGTCTTGTATCTGCTGATATTTTCCCAGCTGAAACCGTAACGCTTCAATCTGTTGAGACCTGTCACGGAAAGCATCCGTCAGGGGATAAACAATCACCAGATATACAAAGCCGAGGCCGATAATCAGAGAAATAAATGCCAGGTATGGCTGATAACGATCTTGCCAACGACTTACGTCATAAGTCATTTTCAACCTCCTTCAGCAACCTGGCCCGGGCGACAAAACGTTCGGTACCGGATACCGGATTCCGGCTGACCGGTGCATCAAACCGCGTTTCACTTAATACTTCAGTGCTTTCCAGTAATGGAATGATCGCTGCGGCATCGGTACTTTCACCCCAGATGCGTACAGCATTCTGGTCTATCACCAGCTTTTGCAGCCAGGTATGCTGAGGCAATTGACGGGACAGCTCAGCTAACACTGTCAGTGAAGAAGGGTAACCAGCAACATACTGATTAAAAACGGACTGCTGATCAGCAATATTCTGAGCCTGTTTTTGCACCGCCATAACATCTTCAGCGGCACTGCGAGCCAGGTTCAGTTCAGCCTTAAGTTGATGCACTTCCAGCTCTGAGTGCTGCCAGGGCAACCATAACGCTGCAACCAGCAGCAGAATATTCACGGAGAATAAAATCAGCTGTAATGATCTGTACCTTCGCCTGAAGACAGGGGCTTCAGATTCAGGTAAAACATTGAAGCGCTGGCCATTAAACTTCACCGCCTTAGCCGTAGTTATCAGGTCCGGCGTAATTCCGTGATTACTGAGTTCTGATAAATGTCTGGCAACCGTTTTTCGGGGAATAATCTGTATAGCAACTTCTATTTCATCTTTGGATATTCCGGAAGGGCGCGAACAGAAATCAAACCATACATCACTGGCACTGAATGGCGTTATACGGTCCATTTCATAACGAATGACATCAGCCAGGTGTTTTTCTGTACGGGCCGGTAAAGATAAGCGGGTTTGTAATACCTGATCATCAGGTAAGTACAGTATCGTTAAATGAGCCCGACGAATAAGCCTGCGCGCTTCATGGTTCAGTGTTTCGGTATTAATCATAAACCCGTCCGGTCCAGCCATGTCTGCGGAGCGCGCATAAAAGCTTCGTTCTGATAACGAACTTCTAAAACCGAGGCAGATGAGAACAGAACTCGCTGCAAAAACGAGGACAACACTGCTTAATACCAGCTATCCACCAATCCAGTGCTGACACAGCCTGTGCCTGTAATCCTGATAAGCCCGGTATATGCATAAGACTAGCTCCCGGCCCATTGGGGAACATTTGGTTCGAATCCATCCCAGCTCAGGTATTGAAACGGCTGATCGGGATCATGAGGGGTGAGTTTCAATGTCATGTTTAACTCTGTGCCTGCAGATTCAGCGGATTCTGGCAACGCACGGATACTGATGATCCGGTTGCTGCCCGGATTCATAAAAGATCCATTGTAATTAGCTGTATCCAGCCCCAGCGCCTGAAGCATAGGCAAACCGGCACTGTTCTGATTAACCGTAGACTGTCCGCTGTGGAGTGTGAGCAAAGGCCTGAGCTTTTGATAAATTGCTGTATTCATACCCAATACCCGCTGCAGTTCACTGAGGTGTATAAACGGGCGGTTTGCCGGCAAGAAGGGATGGTCAGCGGCTCTGTAATCCTTTTCTTCCGCGCCATTTAGCCTGACGAGGTCATCCGGATCACGCCAGTCGAGAATGGCATCCGATAAGTTCTGGGCCTGTTGCGGGTCAGGTACGACCGCTGTGATGATGCGGGTTAACACCGTACCGGATACATAATTCAGATCAGCCTTACCATCGGTGGCACTTAACTCAACAGCAACAGAGATACCGTTTATCTGTTGGATCAGGGAGACGGAACGGATGCAGGATCTATCTGGCCGGAATAAAGCTGATATAGCGTCAGGTAAACCGCCGCTTCAAGTGCGTTTTCCAGTTTTATCTGCTCCTGCTGTGCCAGGGTAGCGGTTGTCAGATAACGCAAACCAACGCTGTGTATGCTCAGTAGCACAACCATAATGCTCACAACCCATAAAACGTTAATCAGAACAAACCCGTTTTGATTAGCTTTCATAACCACCTCTGCGTATTGCTACCGTCAGTGGGGGCAAGAGATCCTGTGCTGTAAACTTGATTCTGATTAACGCGGGTAAATGAGGCTTATCCTGCCACTGGGTTTGCCATTCCGATTCTGCTTTATGATCTGTCTTATAAGTAATCTGTAATGGTCCGGAGTCTTTCAGGGTAAACATTTCGCTGTGATGAACTTGCGGTTGATACGGTGTTACCACTAATTCAGAATCCTGAATGCCTGAACTGAGCTGATATTTGTAAAGGCCAGCATGCCCCTGCAAAGGTGGCAGGGCAGATACAAAAGTGAGACTCCGGCTATCACCTGAAAAGACTGAATGACCGGACTCAGGGATATCAACGGCTTTCTGTAACTGCAGCCGCAAATGCTTATAGATAAGATTAAATCTGGACGCTTCATTGTTGATTTTACTGATTTTATTGACGCCGAAAGATGACTGATAGAATGATCCGTACAGTACGGCCAGCAAGACAGAGGTAAGAGACAAAGACATCAACAGCTCCAGTAACGTGAAGCCATTCATACGGGAAGGGATCTCCGATTTATTCCACATATACAGCTCCCAGACGCATGGTTTGCAGTGATACGGGGTAATCCGCCCGGTTATTCCAACTGACCTCTACACGGATACGGTATAAGCGAAACCGAGTTGTAATATCGTCTTCAGACAGAACACTGACCTGGCTCTTCCACCGGTAACTTCCGGAAACGCCTGACTGATTCCCCGGCATAAGGGGCTGTCTTGAAACCACTTCTTCCAGCTGCGATTGCGCAAGACTAAGGCCGTACTGGTAATGACGGTTAAGCTGAACGTTTTTAGCGGAATCCGCCAAAGACATCAGCACAACAGCCACGCTCACCGATGCAATGGACAGTGCTACCAGCACTTCCAGTAATGTGAACCCACGGGCATTACAGGGCAACATCCTGATCTCTCCGGTTAACCAGTTAACCGTCAATTCCCGCGACTCAAAGGGATAGGCTGTTTCATGTAATCTGAATTGCCCTCCGGAATTTCCACCAGCAGGTAAAAAGTAATAAATTCGCGGGAAGGGGTTAATGCTGATGCGCCAGCCAGCGTCAGAGTGACAGAGTCGGACCATGTAAAAACAAGCTTATCTTCAAGTAACAGACTACGCTTTTCCGCATCTACGCTAATCCGTACCGGCCGACGGTCAAGATTCGCCAGATATTGCGCCTTAGCTATTACCGCATTCAATTGTTTATGAAGCTTTCCTATCTCAGATGCATCAGTGTTAAATCCAAACCTGGCAGAAACAAGCGCTGACACTGTCGCTACTATGGCTAAAACAACCAGCAACTCGAGCAATGTAAAACCCTGATGTTTCTTTTGACCGATCGTTAACATAACAAAACCTTCCGTTCCGTTATTGCCAGCTGACAATGTCAGCATTTTCGCCTTCACCACCCGGCAAATTGTCCGCCCCGAGAGAGAACAAGTCATATTCACCGTTATCACCGGGATACTTATAGTGATACTGGTTTCCCAGGGATCTGGCCGGATAACTTTTTCTTCAGATAAGGGCCATTCCAACCTGAAACGTCCGCAGGTTTCTCGATGAGCGCAGCCAGACTGTGCTCTGACTTTGGGTAGCTGCCAACCTCCAGCCGGTACATATCCAGCGCTGCACCGAACTCATCAATCTGCAACGACGCTGCCGTCACCTTAGAACTGTCCAGATGCCCCAGCAGCCGGGGCCCGACCAGCCCCGACAGCAATCCTAAAATCACCAGTACAACCAATATTTCCAGAAGCGTGAATCCTTTTGCGAGAGACTTCTAACAGTGACGGACATGATGAACTCCTTCTCATAATGCAATATCGTTAATACCAACAATGGCAGACAGCAATGAAAGTATGAGCACTGCAATGATGACACCGAGCAACACAATCATGGCCGGCTCAATTAAACTGAGCAGCTTTTTAGTTCGGATGGCTAGCTGGCGATCATATATATCGGCCACCCGGAGTAACATCGATCCTGTCTCACCGGTTTCCTCGCCTATCTGAACCAATTGCAAAAGCAGCGGTGGAACATAATTAACCCTGGCTAAATGTTCTGACAAAGCACCACCTTCTTTCACCTGGCTCAGGGCTCGCGTGACGGATACTGATAATTCGTTCATCGTCAAACTGCGGCAACCGATACTGAGAGCCTCCGGAAGCGGGACACCATTGCAAAGCAGTGCACCGGAGCAACGGCAAAAGCGGGACAATTCAGACTGAATGAAAATCTCCCGCCACCAGGGGACCGCGGTTTTGCAATAATCCAGCAGGGCGTTTAATCGTCCTGCGAGAAACAAATAACGGCACACAATCACCAGCACAGTTAAAGCAACCAGAACAAATACACCGTATTCAGTCGTCACTTCACTGAGCCAAAAGACTAGCTGGGTTTCCGGAGGGAGGTTATCTGCGGTTCCTTCAATGATGTCCGCAAACTGAGGCACGACAAAAACAAGAATCATAAGCACAGAAAGCAGGGCAACGGTGAGTAAAACAACGGGATAAACCATCGCCTGTGAAAGTTGCTCACGAAGCTGTCGGCTGCGCCGCAGATAATCATTGAGCGTCGTCATACCTGCAGCAATATTACCTGTTGCTTCAGCGCCCCGGATCAGACTTATATATACAGGTGAAAAGACCAGGCGATGCTTGTCCAGTGCAGCGCTGAACGTCTGGCCTTCACGGATACTTTTCAGAATATCCTGCACCAGGTCATGCAGTCCGTCGTTGTGCTGGCCATGTAACAAAACCTCCAGAGACCGGTCCAGCGAAATGCCAGCACTGAGGAGATACATCAGCTCTTCATTAAACGTTTCAACCAGCTCAGTCTGAGATCTGTTGAAACGAATGAAACGCTTATCTGACAAACCGGAAACCGGCTGACTTCCGATATAAACAGGAATAGAACCTTCGGCACGGAGCCTTGTAATTAAGGCAGACTCTGAAACTGCATCCGCATTACCATCGACTAACTGGCCTTCACGATCCACTGCACGGTAGAAGAAACTGTCCATTTCATACCTCCCGTGTAACCCTGATCACATCTTCTATGCAAACCAACCCAGCCCGGGCCTTACTCAAACCATCGCTGATCATTGGTTGCATATTTTCCTGCAATGCCAGCTTGCGAAAGGCATCTGCATCAGCCAGTTTCAGCATGCTTTTGCGTAACGCATCACTTACCGTCAGGACCTCAACAATCGCAATACGGCCGGATACCCCACGGTTATCACATTCAGCGCATCCTGCAGGCCGGTAAAAACATATATCCGGCTCTGATTCAGATATATATTCAGGGGCTAAAGCAGCCAACACATTTTCATCCGGTGTATAGGGTTCAGCACAATGCGGACAAAGCCGCTTAACCAGCCTTTGTGCGACCACGCAAAGCAAGGTAGAGGCGAGCAGGTACCCCTCGATCCCCATATCAATAAGACGTGTAATGCTCGAAGCAGCATCATTGGTATGTACAGTACTCAGTACAAGGTGCCCGGTCAGTGCCGATTGCACCGATATACGGGCCGTTTCATGATCCCGCATTTCACCGACCATAATAATGTCCGGATCCTGACGTACGATTGAACGTAATACAGTGACAAAACCTAAGCCGATATCAGTATTCACCGGTATCTGATTAATGCCATCAATCTGATATTCGACGGGATCTTCAACAGAAATGATCTTACGTTGCTCACTGTTCAGCAGTTTTAATGCCGCATAAAGCGTTGTTGATTTGCCGCTACCGGTAGGGCCGGTTACCAGCACCATGCCGGTTGGCTGACGCAACGCCGACAACAACTGATCTAATGCACCATCACGAATACCGAGATCATTAAAATCGAGTGTTAGCTGATCAGTTCTGAGTAGCCGTAACACCATGCTCTCACCATGAACCGTCGGTAACGTTGAGATACGAATATCCAGATGATGGCCCTGCACCTTAATATTAATGCGACCATCCTGCGGCAACCGACGCTCAGCAATATTCATTCCGGCCATAATCTTAAGTCGGGAAATGACAGCAGCAGTAAGATTGGCAGGAGGATTCAACCAAAACCAGTTCGCCGTCGCAGCGAAAACGGATCTTCAGCACACCGTTAAACGGCTCAACATGAATATCTGATGCATTCCTTTTACACGCCTGCTGTATCAACAAGTTCACAAGCTGAATTACCGGTGCCTCACTGGCCATATCCCGGAGTTGATCTACATCTTTTTCGTAGTCAATTACTCCAACAGACGCCTGTTGACTAAGATCTGAAAGATGAGAATTCGCATCTCCGGAAAGCGCTTTCAGAAATATGTCCAGATCTGTTTTTGAAATGACATATAAGCGCACTTCCCGGGCACCGGTGGCCATTTCTGCACAGTGGATCGCAAAACTATTTCCCGGATCGAATACCGCCAGCGTTAATACATTGTCGTCAAAACTGACTGGTGCAAGTTGATGTTGCTTTAAAAATCCGGTGCCAGTAACTCAGAACAACTGAAGGCCTGTGAAAGCGCCTCATCAGTTATTACCGACAAATTACTGAGCTCAGCCAGGTACGCAGCAAGGTCTGCCGCACCGACAAAACCAAGCTTATATAACAGGTGAGGAAGGGATGTGTCCGGTTGTTCCGCCAGGAGCAGCTTGCATTTAGCCATTTCATCAGGCGATATTTTCTGGCGACCGATCAGTAAATCAGCAAGCTGAAGGTGTAAATCGTGAATGTCTGATAAAACACTGCCAACGTGATTACCCATAGCTCCGATCCCTTGGAAAGAATCCCTTTTCGCCACAGGATGCGATTCTCTGCGGCACATTAATCACTTAACACAGTGTAGAAGAGATCAGACATTCTGCGTAATGCCTGCAGAGAATCACCGGAATGGGGAATTAATCAGCAATAAGCAGATACAAAGGACACACAGGAAACCGGTCGATATCTAAACATCCTGACCTTTAGCGCTGGATGCCCGTTCCATGTTGTCAGAATCCACATACAGCTCATCTGTGGTACGGATGCTGCCGTGTCCCAGATCCGCCTGAACGTGGGCAAGATTGCGACCTGCTGCAACTTCCATTGAAGCACCGGTATGCCGGAGCCAGTGGGTGGTCGCCGCTCGCAGTTCTGAGGCTTCCACTTCAAAACCGTCTTTTAACAGTGATTCACAGCTCTCTGTGAAGGCCGCTTCAACGATATTCCGCAGCTGACGGCTGCCAATACCGCGTTTTTAACCCGGGATTCAATAACAGGCTCACTGGAATCTTTGGAAGGCAGGGGTAGGCCACGGTATACACGGTAACGTTTGAGAAACTTCAGATACTCATCAGATATCGACACATCCCGTTCTTTAGAGCCTTTACCAAAGGTGCGGTACCACCAGTTACCTTCATGATCCCGATGGAAATGTGACATAACCGGTAACCAGTTGGGCCGCTCAGACAGTTCCGAGATGCGAAGTTTAAGAGACTTAAGGGTAGCAATAACAAACAGAGTCCGTTCATGGGTCTGATCCGCATCCGCCATGGCCACAGCCGTGCTGAGCAGGTATTCCCATTGAAGTTCAGACAGGCGTTTAGCGGTATTAATGCCGGTTTCCTGCCGTAAATAAGGGCAGTTTTTCTTTACGATAGGAATGTGATTACCCGGCGCGTAATCTTCAGCCATCAGGTAATTGAAATAAACACTGAGATTGGAAAACAGCCCTTGCCAGGACTTAGTGTTGAGGCGGCCTTTACCGGCGCCGGCCAGACGGAAAGGGCGCCAATCTTCATTAGGTAGGCGCTGACCGCCCGAACTCAGAAAACGCCGTACGGTTGCCGGTGCCTGCCAGTTGCTGTCGGGCTTTGCGACGAAGTCCGTGTATTCTTCCAGATCACGCCGTCGCAGCGCTACAACTGACTTTCTTTGAATCAGCCAGGCCCAGAGCAGTAAACGTTCAGCGTCACCGCGGAATTTATCGTAGGTATCCTGACTTTTCTTACTGTAGCTGGCCAGAAAGTCACGGGTATAGCGGTAGTCATCCAGCGCGCCATCAATATCAAGGCTAAGTACAAACTCTTCGACAGCCGGTGACTGATCAGGAAAGACCGCATTTCTGGGGATCTGATTGAAGTATTTTGCAGAATCAAAAAGCGGTAAACCGGGAAACGATTTATCAGACACGGATCGAAACCTCAGAATGTAATTCATTGGTGCTGAGTATATGGATTAACACACTTAACTTCCAGTAGTGTCTACTACTGGAAATACAATATAACCTCAAATGTAGAGCTATCTCCCTGATTATCTGATGAATTAGCCTTGATGCGTTAACCTTACTGCTTCTTTATAACCAGCCTCTGAATACATACCAGGTAATCAGATAGTAACCAGATAAACCGACGTCTTTACTGATAAACCGTAACTTCAGCATCACTTACACTATTAACGGCTTGTAGCTTTAACTGATACTCAATCCGTCACATCTGAATTTCAGTTTCTAGTCTTAGTGGCAACTCTGTTCTTGCAAGCCGTTTGCACTTAAGAATCTCACCGACAGTTTGATTTAGTAAGCAACACCCACATTTGTTACATGACTGAATACTGCAGCTGATTACTTCTATAACGTAAAGCGAATGTACAAACCGTTGCTGGAGATCTCCAACATCACAACCAAACCTCACGTTGTCCGCAAACATCTCCGGTAATCCGGACGTAGAACTCGTCAGCACAACAGAACGGCGCGGACAGGCCGAAGAAATAAAATAGTGGAGCTGTAACCTTAAGCAACACGACTCTCTGTACAGGGCACTGAACTGAAGCGGCCATCGATAACCATGTAATACCAGACGGAGCTTTCCGTTTTCCTTTCAGCATGAATTTCGGCTTTCCTGTCAGCCTGAAAAGACCTGAACGTTTCGGGCAAAGTTCGACTGACTCACAGTGCAGATTTCTGAACTGGAATGCTGAGGAAGCGCAACACTAATGAGGAGACTGAGACAACGAATACCTGGCAGAGGAAAGCATTAATCATTTCACTGCAAAATGATTAAGGTCATTACCAAGCCTTTCAAAAAACACGCGACGCTGTGTGCACAGACCGTAGCTCAGTACCCGAAATTAAAATTAGCGACGCTCTCCGCACGAAGAAAAGCGCCTCAATCTGTGATCTAGTATTCCTTACATATCAAAACAGTACCTTTCTGCAGAACAGGTGCCATACGGATACAAAAATCATTACTCTATTTAACATAATATATATTATGCGAAACCTTAAATATCTATATTCAGGCGTCATAAAATTGGCTAGCGCCAACCAACTTATCTATAAAGACACTTCTTTTGAGCTTATCAATCAGTCTGTATGCACCAATGGAAAAGCCTAGTAATCAGGATTACCTTTTCTGCCAATTAACATTGCAACTACCGAACACCATCAATCTTCGCCAACAGACATACAGCTTTTAACAAGCCTGCTCGCTATACGGGAAACAAATCGATTCTTGGAAAGAAAACAAATAATCATTACGACGTGAAATGATAAATAGCAAATTTATAATCGTGCGCTACGTGCATGAAACTATACTCACCCCACGAAAAATAATTAGCGGCACTCTCCGCACGAGAATTTTGAGCCACAAAAGTGATAATTCAGATTCACTGAAAGCCAGATTGGCCCAAAAGTGACAGGCACAAAAACCCGGATTAACCGGGCCTCTTTGTAATGATGCGTTATTCAAACCATTTGTATCGGCGTTGGCGCCTGTTCGTAGCTGCATACCTGGTACATTGAAACATTCACAAGCTCACCGGTTTTGTATGACTGGACCACCAGTGTTTGCGCGCCGCCCAGAGCTTCGACTTTATTCAGAACCTGATACGGAACAGCTTTGCAAAGCTTGCGTTCGCCATCCATGTAATGATCGGCATCGATATAGATGTCATCACCAATCTGAATTTCGCGCCACATAAAGTCAGCCTCAACAATAAGGTCTGACTGATCCTGCCTGATTAGATTCATACTGGCCTCGCTTTCGCTGGGTTTTATTGGCGTTACTATGCCATTAAGCATAGCTGAAGCTCGCATTTTTAGTGCCATATTTATGCCTGAACCATTTCTGCCTGAACTATTTATGCCTGGACGATGTTGTGACGAATCGCCATGTGAACCAATTCAGAGTTATTGCTAATCTTCAGTTTCCGTAAAATATTCGCCCGGTGCGCATGAACCGTCTTCGGGCTGAGAAACATTTTCTCAGCAATATGCGCAACCGGCTGCCCCTCTGCCAGGCATGAAAATATCTGGAATTCACGCTTCGTCAGCAGACCAAAAGGCGTACCTTCTTCGCCGCTGCCAGGTGAAAGCTTTTCTTTGATACTCTCAGCAAAATATGTCTTTCCGCTGGCGACTTCACAAACAGCCATTAAAAGCTCATCCGGTGCGCAGCGCTTGGTTAAATAACCACTGGCACCCGCCTGAACAACATGGGCCGGAAACGGCTCACTTTCCATAACCGTTAAAACCAGAACTTTGGCTTTAGGGTCTTTTGCACGGATTTTTCGGATAGCCTCTAACCCGCCATATGCCTGTATGCCTTCCTTTTCGGAATCATCCTGGGGCATTGAAAGGTCCATAATTATCACATCAGGCTGGGTCTCGAAGTATTTTTCAACAGCTTCCTGACCGCTACTTGCTTCAGCGATAATGTCGATGCGGCTATCATTATCAAGCAGTCTCTGAAAACCTGCCCGCACTACAGGATGATCATCCACCAAAAGTACTCTGATCAATTCACTCATAATATTTACAAAGGGTTACGCTCGATACGTATTGATGTTACTGAGAATAATCAAGTTAAACTACCGCAGAGTACCTATTTTGAAACCTTATTCTTTAAAAGAATTATTCTCATTTAATGATTGCGTCTGCGCCGCGGTATACGCCAAAAGTTTCTACATCCAGGGCGACGGCCGGCGATACATCTTCCGGATCAACTTCAGCCGGCATTGCAACCAGCTCATCGCTGTAGCCAACAAGCTGAACACCCTCTTTCTTACAGTGCATCAGCACTTTTTCGAGGGCCCGCACAACTGAAGCCTGCCGGGTACTCAGCTGGCAATCTGTCGGCCGGTCTTCTTCCGGGGTTTTGCTTGTCACCTGACGAATTGCAAACCCCTGCTCGTCAACAAGCTGAACCGTTACGCCCGCCTGCTTTTCTTTGACCAAAACATCTTTTGCCAATGCAAAAACAGCATCTTCCGTACAACAGACTGCCGCGTTTGCACCAACTTCACGAATAGCTTCCAGAACGTCCTCATATGTGGCGTTTTTCCAGATATATATCCATAGTATTCCAGGTCACATAGCTTGGTATTCATCGCCGCTTCACCACGGCAGTAATCGTTATTTATTCAGACTCAGGATCAGCGAATGCAGACGCTGCACTTCCTGCTCCCTGGCAGTTTTTCTGCGTCCAATGACTGAAGCCGCAAATCCTGCTGAATAATTTGCTGTTGTGATTGCTGATATGCATCACGCAAATTCGTCAGTTCGCCTTCAAGTCTTTGATTATGCTGCGAGAGCCGTAAATTTTCATCCGTTAATTGAATTACTTTCTGCTCGCTTTGTGTATCCGCTGCTGAAAACCCGGTCACTTTGTTTGATATCAGGGTTGCTTCCCGGGCGTTCAGGGCGGCCAGCTTATCGGCATATTCCATTTCCAGAGCCTGCCTTTTGGCTGAAATTTCAGCCTCTGAATGAGCCAATGCTTTCTCCCAGATTCCGTTTGCCATCTCGAAAATATGCTCCGGAATATCCGGTCGCTGACGCTGCATTTGCAGCCGCTCACCCAGGCTCTGCCACCATGCATTCAGGGCTTTATTGATGGTTGTCAGACTGCCGGTGCCCAATAAATCCCGCACCGACTGCTGTGTAGGACGCTGTCCATTTGCCAGCAATTCATCCGCCGCAATAAAGACTTTCTGATAGGTTGAATCGTGTTCGCTCATGATATTATTAATACACAATACATATTGAATGATATGTATCATACCAGTGTTAGTAACAACTAACTAGCGCCAGAGTGTCGACAATCCTTATATTCTTTGAAAAACTGCTTTTAATTCAGTGCGTTTATTCATATTCTGAAATTACCTGCCTGAAAAGGAGAAGTACTATGACTACACGTGTCGCAATCAATGGTTTTGGTCGCATCGGTAGAAACATATTGCGTGCTTTGTATGAGTCAGGACGACAGCACGATATCAGCGTAGTAGCCATCAATGATCTGGGAGATCCGGCCAGTAATATTCACCTCTGCCAATACGACAGTGTGCACGGCAGATTCGCCACCCAGATACAGCTTTTTAATAATGAAATGCACGTCGGAATCGACCGCATTACCATGCTCAGCGAAGCAGAGCCCCATGCACTACCCTGGTCTGAACTTGATATAGATATTGTGTTTGAATGCACCGGCAGATTCACATCAAAAGAAGCGGCCTCAGTCCATCTGAATCAGGGCGCAAAACGGGTTCTGGTATCCGCACCCTGCACCAATGCCGATGCCACAATCGTGTATGGCGTTAACCATGGAAGCCTGAGCGCCGATCACAGAATCATCTCCAACGCATCGTGTACAACCAACTGCCTGGCGCCTATGGCAAAAATACTGAACGATTCAATTGGTATCCGGCAGGGTGTGATGACCACCATCCATGCCTATACCAATGATCAGCACCTTTCTGATACCTCCGGCGGCGATCTTTACCGTGCCCGGGCAGCTGCACTTTCAATGATTCCCACCAAGACAGGTGCCGCTCAGGCTGTCGGGCTGGTATTACCGGAAATGAACGGCAAACTGACCGGCATGGCCGTACGGGTACCGACAGCTAACGTATCTCTCGTGGATTTAAGCTTTATACCTGAACGGGCCACAAGTGCCGATGAAATCAACAGTCTGATGCAGGCCGCTGCAATGGATCAGTACCATCAGATACTGCATTACAATGAGTTACCGCTGGTATCCGTTGATTTTAATCACCACCCCGCTTCGTGCATCTTTGATTCAACGCAGACCCTGTATGCCGACGGCCTGGTGAAAGTTTTTGCCTGGTACGACAACGAATGGGGATTCTCAAACCGTATGCTGGATACCTGCAAAGCCATTGCAGCCCTGTAAAATACCCTGCATAAAAAACGGGCCGTTTAACGGCCCGTTTTTATCCGGTAATTATAATATTACGTTGCGAAAGCCTGGCCACGTCTTCATCCTGATGTGTAACCAATATCAGCGTCTTACCCGAAGCTTCCACTTTCTCCTGAACCCAATCAGCCGCCAGCTCGCGGGTTTTAGCATCTAACTCTGCGAAAGGCTCATCAAGCAGCACCACAGGCTCAGGCCTTAGCAGCGTCCTCAGCAAAGCGACACGCTGACGCTGCCCGCCAGACAGTTGAGCAGGCATTTTCTCAAGCAGCTCATCCACGCCCAGCCGCCCCGCCTCTGTAAGGATTAAGGCCTCATCTACGCCCTGCAGGGCCAGAGTCAAATTCCTGATAACCGATAAATGCTCAAACAGATTATGCTCCTGAAACAGCATTGCAACCGGCCGCCTGTCAGCAGGCAAAGTCAGAAGCGGCTCGTCATTAAAACTGACAGCACCGGACTCCGCTTCCACAAAGCCGGCAAGACACAGAAGCAACGTCGTTTTACCTACACCGCTCTCACCCTGAAGCGTTACCCGCTCACCAGGCGCAATCGTCATGTCATAAGCAAGCAACTTATGATCACGACGCACTTTAAGAGCTTCTATCTTTAACATATTGATATTTATCGCTTATCTTTAACTTTGTAAGGTAACTTCTGAGCCACGAAGAGCTTCATTAACCCGGCACACATCAGCAACAGAACCAGCGAAGCCATCGCCGCCTCATCCATTCTGTAGGTGCCAGCATAACTGTAAATCAGCCAGGGCAGCGTGATCAGCTCCTGGTGACCAAAGATTGCAAATATCGACACATCTCCAATGGCCAGCAACAACCCTAACGCAAACGCATTAATCAGCACCTGCCGCAGATATGGCAATTCAACCTGTAAACGCATAAAGGTGAAAACTTCAGGTTACGCACCAACTGGTCGTACTGCGCATCATATTGCAGTAAACGCGGCCGCAACTGTTGTACAACAAAAGGCACTACCGCCAGCGTATTCAGCACTACCACAAGAGCCAGACCGTACTGATCAAGATCCACTTGCGGCAGCAACAGTACGTAGAGGCCAACACTGGTCACCATTGCTGGCGCAATCAGTGTATGGGTGGCAAGCCACTCAACGAGCCACTGCCGTCGTGTCATGCCGCGATAGCGAGCCTCACGGACCGGCAACAGTAATAAATAACCGATAACCACGGCAAAACAGGCAGCCATAATGCCCAATAATGCTGATAACAGCACAGGCTGCAGCAATGCCAGATAATCAAAACTGAGCAGATCGTTCCGCGCCGCCTGAAACACCAGCGACACCAACGGCAGTAACAGAAACACCCACACCAACCCATAGCATGCCCGGTATGCGTTACCGGCCCATTTACCCGGTAACGGCCGCCAGTGACTCTCAGGCAGATCCACACTCAGCCAACCGCCGCTGCCTTTACGGTACAGCACCACAAACAATCCGCCGGCAATGACCAGCTGCGTCCAGGCAAAGCTCAGTGCTTCAGGTATATTAAAATCGTACTTCAGTGCCTGATAGATCGCGACCTCAAGGGTCGTTGCCTGCGGCCCGCCACCCAGCGCTAGCACCACCGCAAAACTGTTAAAACAAAGAATGAAAACAAAGCCGAGCAGCATCACCAGCACCGGACGCAGTACCGGTAATTCTATATAACAAAAGCGCTGCCAATCAGTGAGTTTGAGCTGTAGCGCCAGCCGCCATGCCGGATCAGGTATATTGTTATATTGCTGTCGTAACATTCTGATAGCAAAGGGCATATTCAGATATATATGTGCCAACAAAATGCCATGCAGGCCATAGAGATTCCAGTCATCAGGCAGCAGCGGCAGCAGCCATCCGGAACGACCAAACAGTACAACCAGTCCGGTGATCAGCACCAGAGTTGGCATTACAAATGCCAGCAGACAAAGCTGAAGAAAAGATTGCTGGCCCCGCAGTGCAGGCAGGAAATACAACCCCGGGCAACCGGCCATGCCAACAGCACGGACAGCACCGCACTCAGCACAGCCTGCTTTACAGAAAAGGAAAGTACGCCCCAGAAATAGACGTCACTGAAAATACTGAGATCGGCTCCCTGCCCCGAAAAGCCGATAAGCCCCTGAAAGGCCAGTACTGACACGGCGATGTTGCCGGTCAGTACCAGTAATGCAATTACCAACATATACAGTACTGCAACGCTGGCAGGACAGCTTCAACCATCATGTTATTTAGCTGCAGCGCTGCGCCATTCGCGGATCCATGCTTTACGATGCGCAGCTACTTCCTCTGAAGTGAAGCCAATGCGCTCAACATTGGCCAGGCGACCAAACACTTCAGGCAACTCAGTATTCTTAGCTACCGGCAGCATCCAGTTTGTCACTGGCAGAATTTCCTGCGCTTCAGGAGACACCAGGAACTGCACAAACTGTTGCGCCAGCGCTGGCTGTTTACTGGTGTTCAGTACCGCCGCAACCTCAACCTGCGCCACATGGCCTTCGCTGAATGCGGCCGCTTTGTAATTATTTTTCTTCTACAACAACATGATAGGCCGGAGATGTCGTGTAACTCAGCACATAATCAGCACCGCCTTCCAGGAACATGCTATAGGCTTCCCACCACCCCTTGGTGACGGTCACAGTGTGCTGACTCAGCTGCTTCCAGGCCGCTTCAGACTCATCGCCGTAAACAGACTCAACCCACATCATTAAACCCTGACCCGGTGTACTGGTACGGGGATCCTGATAAATAACACTGGCATCACTGTTAATCAGCTCACGTAAAGACTTAGCAGGCTCGGCAATCTTGTCCGCATCATAAACAAAGGCGAAGTACCCCATATCAAACGGAACGAACTGCTTATCCTGCCAGTTAAGCTCAGCCCGCAGCTCAGGCAGTTCCACCTTATGCTCAGCAATCAGACCGGTAGCACGGGTCTCTTCCAGCAGCGCATCATCAATACCCATGATGACGTCAGCTTTATTCTTCTCGCCTTCAACCCGCAGACGGTTAAGAATGCTGACACCGTCATCAACCGCAATAAAGTTCACATCACAGTTACACTGAGCTTCAAATGCCGCCTCAAGCTTTGGACCCGGGCCCCACTCTGAAACAAAGGAATCATACGTATATACATTCAGCGGTTCTGCCTGAGCAGCTGTCGCCGACAACATTCCTCCCGCAGACAGTGATACAGCAGATGCCAACAGCGCCGACTTAAACTTAGCCATGTACGATTCCCCGAAAATTAATTTGATTTACCGGGCGCCATATTACTCTAAACAGTGAGCTTACCCAAGCAGTTACAAGTCACACATAAGCCTATGATTTTAACGGATTGCTTTACCCGGAATTTCACCGACAGTACACTGCACTGAAAGCTGACAATAACCCGACCATCATCTGACAAAAGACCTCACGTGCAACTACCTGACGACCTGCAACACTGCTATGCACATGCTTGCTCCCAGCTAAAAACCTCTGACTGGCACCCACTTAATACTCAGGGAACCAGTAACTATCTGTTTCGGGAAAATACGGGCCAGCAGATCCTCAGAATCAACGCACCGGCAGAACGCGCCGTGGGTGTATGCCGCAGCAGAGAAGCCGGTATTATGTCGTTACTTCAGAATCAGCCCTGGATGGTAAACGTCATCAGTAACCAGCCGGATAGCGGCTGGTGCTGTCTGCATGACTACGGTGAACACAGCAGCTCGGAGATCATGAACGCTGCACAGGCGCAGCTACTGGAAATTATCCGGCAGTTACAGACAGTCCCCGCCAGCGCGCAAACACTTAACTTTAAATTTGAGGCTATCTGGCAGACCTACGAACAGATAATTACAGAACATCAGGGCAACAAAGAAAAACGGGCTGCGTGCCAGACACTCCGGCAGGAACTGCGCAACACAATTGAACTTCAGCAGCAGCTCCCTTCCACCCCTGTCGTATTAGGCCATCAAGACCTGCACCCGGGTAACCTGAGCCTCAACAATGGTCAACTGATCTTACTGGACTGGGAATACGCCGGCCTTTGCCAGCCCTGGCTGGACGCTGCCGGCCTGATCACGCAATTCAATTTCACATCTGAAGCAGTCAATCAGCTACCCGCCTTCAGTCATTTAAGCGAAGAACAGTTTTCAAAAGCCGCCGACACCGCCGTCAGGTTTAACAAACAACTGGAAGTACTGTGGTTTCAGGCACGGGAAATCGCAGGCGAACAGGAGTAAGCACTGTAAAAAGCTGAAATGATTAAAGGGAGAGAAATGGAGGCGCGAGTCGGAATCGAACCGGCGTTCACGGAGTTGCAGTCCGCTGCATAACCACTCTGCCATCGCGCCTTGAAATCTTTAAGGGATTGGAGCGGAATATCGGGCTCGAACCGACGACCTGAACCTTGGCAAGGTTCCGCTCTACCAACTGAGCTAATTCCGCGTAGATCCTGACCAGGATGATCAGTTTGCATCAAAGATTATACACCACTTACAAGAAGTGGAGCGGAATATCGGGCTCGAACCGACGACCTGAACCTTGGCAAGGTTCCGCTCTACCAACTGAGCTAATTCCGCTTTTCTATCAAACACTTGCCAGTTATATCTCTCATAAAACTTGGTAATCTCATGAGCTACCCGGCGTTTCGATGCGCTGTATATTAGGAAAATCGCCCCTCTATTTCAACTGATATTTTCAGTTTTTAACAGCAGCTTATGTCTGTTCAGAAAACACACTGTAGTTATCGCTACTTACGCTGACGGATATGCTTCTAAACAAGAGATGCACCACAGAAGAAACACCATGATTTCAGCATTATTGTATGACTTTGCATTCCAGGAGTTTACTAAACTCAAGCCATGCCCCTGCTTCCTAAGCCCTCGGGGTTATCCAGCAGCAGTGCCAAAACAGCGGTCTTTAACCTGGTTAACGACCGCTGCTGATCTCTCAAAGCTTGCTTCACTACATCGCATCTTTCACAAATTCAACCCTGATATTTTCCTGCGAAATAACACCTACTGACAAAGCAGTTATCATCTCGCGTATTTCTATTAGCCTCTTCTTTTTGCGCCCTGCATTCAGGCGTCAGACGCCCCTACCACTCAACTTAGGAAGCTATAGAAATTGCAGGGATCTTCTCTCCCTCCTTTACTTTCACCTTCTAAATTTAGCCAATCTTGATCTATTCAAAGGACTAATTTCTGCTATTCTCTCTAAAACTCTTCCTGTCCTTTGAGATAAATCTTTGTTACTACCCGCAAGTAACATAAATGCCCTTATATAGCCTGTTAACTCTTCTCCTTTAAAACTCATAAACAAATCAAATATCTGATCTTCCTCAAGTCTTGCCAATATTTCTACTTCTGACGTGTTATAGGAGTTTGCCCCTAAACGTAATTTAAGAATTTCCATAACGGTTGGTTCTGGCTTATGAGCTAAATAGGCTTCCTTAAGCCTTACTTCAAATGCTTCGTCTTCAATACCAAATGAAAAACATTATCAACATTAAATACTTCAGGCTCTTCCTGCCTCACCTCAATAAAAACTCAATCAATTGATCTGCTAGATCGTTCCTATCAACCTTACGAAGAATCTTTACTCCTTGGCTATATTGTGAAGCAGAACTATATTGGGCGACATCTCTCATACCTTCCTCAAAAGCTTTAGCTATATCGCCTTCGTTACTATCAAAAGATCCGTGATATAGATTCCAAGCATCGTTCCACTTTACACTTGCATTAGCAACGTCAACTTCTTTCTGTTTTTGCCTACATAGTTGTAGCATCAGATCAACATCGATATAACCTTGCTCAATAGCACTCCCTACAACTAGATCTAAATCATCTGAACGTGCATATCCATACTGCTCTAATTTAGCATTCCAAGGCTTTATCTTATCGTCTGTCCAACCCAAGTCATCATTTGCTTTTCTCGAGCCACCTTGATTAACAAAAGAAAATTCAGGTATATTCACCTGATCAGCCCCATGACAATAGTAACTCCAGCATAAAACAATAGCTGAGTGTATTATTTGCATCTTAATACTTTCATCAAGGTCTTCAATAGGCTTTAAAAACTCACTTATATGCTCAACGATTTTTCTTAATACACGTTTATTACTTATATTTAAACCAATACAACAATCACGTATATAGCCTTTATAATCAAAATCATCATTGAAGATAATGTCAAATGATTCAGATGGTGTAGGTTTAAAATCTAGCTGCCTGTCAACAATTTTTCTTTATATTTTCTATAGTCATCGAAAGATTCATCACCAGCCTCTTCATTTAATAGCAAAATAACTTTGCAGTTTTTCTGTTCTTTAAAGAAAGAAACCAATCCCATAAAGTCCTTTATTGTAACCTTTTGACTATGCCGCTCTATGTCATCGAAACAAATAATAGTATTACTCATAGAGAGCTGGGCCACAGAGTCTATTAGATTGCCTATTCCACCAACATATCTACTAACATAAGGGATTTTTGTATCTTTAACCAAATCAGCAATTTTTCTTGAATAACCTTTTAAATTTGGTGAATCACCTATTTTTCTTGTGTCAATTGTATTAAGAAATGCAACCTGTTTGATCTCGCTAATTGAATTCAAACCAAAGAGCGATACATAGGAATATGTCTTCAACGCACAGTCGTCTCGATACTCTTCTATATATTTCTCCCAGCTATGAGTTTTCCCAACTCCCCACCCTCCTTTGATCGCCAGTACTTCCGGCGTTTCTGACAAAAGAAACTTTTGAATTTGAAGCTTCACAAGATCTATAGACATTTATTAAATTATCCCTTTTAAATCAATACTCTAAGAGTACAGCAGGCTCTATCTAACCAACATATTCTATAGTTGATTTGAGTCAAATATCTCACTAATTTCGATTACTTACTAAACATAAATACTCAACTACTGGAAGAAGGTATTTATATCGAACAAGGCAATACCGGCAAGGCTCAGATTAAAGCTTGATCCCCTTACCTGCAGGCAGCCATCAAGGTTGCCGAGTCATACCAGGTGACCAACTCAGTCAGGTGATTGCAAACAAACAGGGACAGCCGTTGAGCTATGCTGCTCTCATAGCTCGCAGGCTGAAGGTAAAGAAACTAGTCGCCAACAACCACCCAAATCTAGATTTTGATTTCACTTTCCACGACATAAAAGCCGAAAGCATCAGTAACTGGGAGGGCAATAAACAGACATTCAATGGCCACCGATCACATCAGATATCAATACCTATGACCGGAAAACACCCGTCGTAGACACACATGAGTAATGATATCAGCCAGCCAGATTAGTCACTGACTCCATACCAAACTTATAAAGGTAGGAAAGCGCATCACCGGCAAGCTCGCCTACCTTATCAACTGCTGCACCATTAACCGCATCAATAAGGGCATCACCAAAGCTTCGGGACTCTGCTTCATCCGCCAATGCTGCCGGAATTACTTTCAGAAGCTCCAGAGCTTTAGGGCTCAAAGTAACTACTCCCTCAAACCCACCTGAGGTAGCCCCAACCCTTCCAAGCAGATAACCGGTTTCGTGAAGCCAGAGCATCGTTGCCCTAAGGCATTCAAACTCTTCTGTGAAATCTTCCACGATTCCTCTTTCAGTACTGAGATATCGACCTGTCCAGAAACCCGAAGCATACGTTTCATCTGACTCAGTACAACCTATTATTGCCGGCATATCGACCTGAATTTTTACAGGAAAAGCCTGATACAGCTGCGCAAAAACAGCCCCGACATAATAATTAAACCTGCCTATATTTTTAGCCATTTATAGTCCCTTATTAACTCTCATACATGCGGATACCCACGATAATATTAGCTATCGGATATAACGCAATATCACAGCAAATTTTAATGAGGAAAAGCTTACATAAATGACATTCATCAGGGTTTTAAGCATCGATTTAAAACCACTGTATATTCTGAAATGAATTCTGAAATATTCGGAAAGGCGTTTTTCAGCGAAACTGGCAACCCAAGCCCCAAACAACAAAAACCCCGAAAGCCTGAGCCTGCGGGGTTTAAAGTGACCATGTGACAATGGTGCCCGGAGCCGGACTTGAACCGGCACGCTGTTTCCAGCGGGAGATTTTAAGTCTCCTATGTCTACCAATTCCATCATCCGGGCTGGACATGGAGGCGCGAGTCGGAATCGAACCGGCGTACACGGAGTTGCAGTCCGCTGCATAACCACTCTGCCATCGCGCCTAGGTAACTTTTACGTTGCAGCTCTTTAAAGAAAGAAATTGGAGCGGAATATCGGGCTCGAACCGACGACCTGAACCTTGGCAAGGTTCCGCTCTACCAACTGAGCTAATTCCGCCTGCTCCGTAAGAGTGGTGCGTATTATAGACAGATGCCCTTTTATGTCAACAACTTTTGGCTTTCACCCCTGCTTAGAAAAACTAAGCAGATTAATAACTTAGATTGCCGGCAAACGGACAAAAAATAACCAGCACAAGGCTGGTTATTATTAATTTTGGCGTGCTTTAACGCACTCAGATATCGTGGGTTAAATCCGCCCACGATGCAGCCAGATAAATGTACATCGACCACAGCGTCAGCACTGCTGCCAGATACAGGCATACGATGCCCGCCCAGGATACGGTGGAGTAAGGAATACTAACCAGTAACAGGAGAATCGACAGCATTTGCAGCGATGTCTTCACCTTACCGATATAGGATACCGAGATATTCGCCCGCTTACCCAGTTCAGCCATCCATTCACGCAACGCAGATATAACAATTTCACGGCCAATGATGATAATCGCCGGAATGGTAATCCAGAGATTGCCATAGGTCTCAACCAGCAGTGTTAATGCCGCCGCAACCATCAGTTTATCCGCCACCGGATCCAGAAACGCACCGAACGGCGAGCTCTGATCCAGCTTACGGGCCAGATACCCGTCCAGCCAGTCAGTAACAGCCGCCAGCGCAAATACAAACCCCGCCCCTGCTGCGCTCCAGCCATAGGGAAGGTAATAAATCATCACGAAGACCGGAATCAGAACGATACGTAATGAGGTTAAAATATTAGGGATTTTCATCAATTATCCAATACAACAGGGTTTTATCGACAACCCTTTAAATATCATGCCCTTTCAGACCGCAGCTAACATATCAGTTACGGGTCCGGATGTAACGCGGCATAGATATCCTCAGCAATTTTGCGGCTAATACTAGAGACTTTTGCAATTTCTTCAATACTTGCTTTCTCGATCGACTGAATACCACCAAAGTGTTTCAGCAATTCCCGGCGACGCTTGGCTCCCACACCGGCAATACCTTCCAGCGGGGAGGTTTTGCGTGCCTTGGCACGGCGCGCCCGGTGCCCGGTAATCGCAAAACGGTGCGCCTCATCTCGGATATGCTGGATCAGGTGCAACGCCGAAGAATCACCCCGCAGGGTAATTTCAGTATTTGTTTCCGCCATGACCAGGGTTTCCAGACCGGCACGGCGATCACTGCCTTTGGCCACACCGACAATCAGCACCCCTTCGATCTGCAGTTCACTGAGCACATCAACCGCCTGGGAGACCTGCCCTTTACCACCGTCGATCAGCAAAATATCCGGCAGCTTCCCTTCACCTTTACGCAAACGCGTATAGCGACGGGTTAATGCCTGATGCATGGCGGCGTAATCATCACCGCCGGTGATGTCAGTAATATTAAAATGCCGGTAATCACTCTTCAGCGGCCCGTTATGGTCGAATACCACACAGGATGCAACCGTTGCCTCACCGGAGCTGTGACTGATATCGAAGCATTCAAGCCGCCTTGGCACATCGTCCAGCTGCATTGCCTCCTGCAGGGCCAGGAAGCGGTTATAAATATTCTGCTTACTGGCCAGATAACTTTGCAGATGCTGTTCCGCATTGGTTTGCGCCAGCCGCTGCCAGCCGGCTTTCTCAGCCCGCACCCGTTCGACCACAGCAACTTTCTTGCCGCGACGTTCAGCCAGCGCCTCTTCAAGGCAATCCTTATCATCCAGCGGGAAACTGGTAATGACTGAATCCGGAATTTCCTGCCAGCCCCAGATACCACTGGGCAATAAAGGCAGATAACAAATCACTTTCAGTATCTTCAACAGACACTTTAGGGTGATGCACTTTAGAACCGATAATCCGCCCACAGCGGACAAACAGCATATGCAGACACACACCGCCGGGCTTAATCGCACAGCCAATGACATCTGCATCACCGCTGGTACCGGAAACATACTGCTGTTCCTGCACCTTTTGCAGGCTGGAAATCTGGTCCCGGAAATGCGCGGCGTCTTCAAACTTCAGCGCCATGGACGCCTCTTCCATCAGTACCGCCAGCTCATCCATAATCGCGGTACTTTTACCTTCCAGGAACATACTCGCCCGGCGAATATCTCCCTGATAGGCTTCCGGCGAAATCAGCCCGACACAGGGCGCTGTGCAGCGTTTAATCTGATGCTGCAGGCAAGGCCGTGAACGGTTTTTAAAGAAACTCTCTTCACACTGCCGGATCTGAAACACCTTCTGCAGAATGGCAAGACTTTCCCGTACCGCCCCACTGCTGGGGAACGGCCCGAAATACTTCCCCTTCGCCCGCTTGGCACCACGGTGAAACCTTACTGCGGGGTATTTCTGTGTATCTGACACAAAAATATACGGATAGGACTTATCATCGCGCAGCAGAATGTTATATGGCGGCCGGTTTTCTTTGATCAGATTCTGCTCAAGCAGTAATGCTTCGGTTTCGCTGTTCGTTACCGTAATCTGAATATCGGCAATGTGGCTGACCAGCGCCTGAGTTTTAACATTCAGGCCCGTAGAGCGAAAATAACTACTGACACGGTTTTTAAGATTTTTGCCTTGCCCACGTACAACAGCTCTTCTTTGCTGTTATACATCTGATACACGCCTGGGCGCCTGGTCAGGCGGGAAAGAAAGGCCTTACTGTCGAAAGCCTGCTGTGAGTTATCGCTGGTGTCCGCTGCTTTAAAAACAGCATCATCGTGGGGGAATTATTATCAACCATGCAGCCGTATTCTACTGAGCACCCAACGGGTGGCAAGCCATAAATCTTCCGGACAGGAAAAGAACATCACCTGCCCGCCAGCAGTATTTCCTGCTAACGGGGAACAGTGCTTAACGCTTAAACATCAATGATATTATTGAGCTTATTGGCATCCATATGGACGTGGGTGGCTTCCTGATGAATCTCTTCCAGCCGCTGCCGGGTATCATCCAGAATGCCTGAATCACGGGAGAGGGACACCTCAAGAAATACCGCTATCTCAGCATAGTAATACAGCCGGGCATTAAAGCTCTGCGCCCTTTTCAGTTTGCTCAGAGCGGTTTGTGCACCATTCACCAGAATCATATTAATGTCATTGGTAGTCATTAAAGGATGACGGTCTTTCTCATCAACCACCTGAGTATCCTGCTGTCGTCTGCTCTGGGTCATTATATGTACCTTATAAAGGGCGGTTCGCCCGGCTTTCGGTTGCGTTATCAGTGACATGCCTGAGGTATGCGCTGAAAAGGAGTTCTCAAACACGCACAATAACTGCTACAGTTTCACTACTTTAGGGATTTTTCCCAGCAATGTGAATGCTTTGCGTATGAAGACTGAAGTAAGCATGGCAAACTTCCGCCACGGAATTGTCAGAGATCTGGCCTGGCTCGCCCGCAGCCCGGACATTATGACTCTACCTGAATCACTCTGTGCCGACTGGCTGTTTGATATAAACAACCTGCAACAACACCTAGAATCCCTCGACAGCCATCCCGAATCCGTCATCAGCCAGCTGCGACAGCAAGCCTGTTACAGACTCGGTTATTACTTCGAAGACCTGGTTAAAATATACCTTAAACAGTTCATACAACCTACTGAAATAAAAACTAATATTCAGGTATTTAAAGATAAAACTACCGTGGGTGAATATGACTTTCTGATCCGCCTGAATAACGGTAAAAAGTTCATCTGGAGACCGCCGTAAAATTCTACCTGTGTACCGACACCCGGGCGCAGGACCTTAGCCACTTTATCGGCCCTAACCGTTCCGATCAGCTTTCACGTAAATGGCAAAGGCTTAATGAACATCAGTTACAGCTGTCCAGCACGCTTGCCGGTAGCCGGCAGGCAGAAAAACTTGATCTGTTCCCTGATGTGCACAGCCTGCTGCTAAAGGTTATCTCTTCTACCCTTACGCTGAATGGCAGGATGCAAATAACTGGATTGAACCGATCAGCCCGCAACACGCCCGGGGCTGGTGGCTGCCGCTCAAAGCCGCCCAGGAACTGCCAGCTAATCAGAACTTCCGCTACGGCATCCTGATGAAACCGCAATGGCTGGCACCGGCGCGCATGTGCTTCAGGACAGCCTGAGCCGTCATGAGCTTCTGACGAACATTGATGATTTATCGTCACCGCTGCTGATTGCCCAGCTGAATGAACACCCGGAACATGGCTGGCAGGAAGTGAGCCGTGGGTTTATCGTGCCTGATGACTGGCACCAGAAAGCAGAAACACCGCTTCATAAAAGCTGCGTAACTAATTGAAAATCAGATAAAAAGAAAGGAATGATGCAGGTACCGGACAGCACCTGCAGATATCAAATAAGCAGTAACTTATTTACGCTCAGCAGCAGCGGCGTCTTTAGCAATGCTCTTCTTCAGAAAAGATACACCTAAAACAACCATTACCAGCATAGCGCCAACAATTGCAATGCTCGGCGCGAAAGAGATTAAGCTGTACTTATCTACCATAGAACTGTCCTCGTTTCGGGGTTTTAACCCTTATTTATAATTGGCGCCGATTATAGAGAATCGGCACCAATCATCAAGAGACAGCGGTAATTTTGTGCAAACTTTAATCAACCGCACTGAATTTTATGACTGACGGTTACGGTTCAGACGCTTAACCAGGCTGGATGTATCCCAGCGGTTGCCCCCATGCCCTGCACATCCGCATAAAACTGATCAACCAGACCGGTAACCGGTAACTGAGCACCGTTATTGCGGGCTTCATTCAGAGCAATGTCCAGATCCTTACGCATCCAGTCGACAGCAAAGCCAAAATCAAACTCGTCATCGATCATGGTCTGATGACGGTTTACCATCTGCCAGGAACCGGCTGCACCGTGCTGAATAACATCAAATACAGCCGCCACATCCAGGCCCGCCTGCTGGGCAAAGTGAACCCCTTCAGATAAGCCCTGAACCAGACCGGCAATACAAATCTGATTCACCATCTTAGCCAGCTGGCCACTACCTGCCGGGCCAAGTAACTTGCTGGATTTAGCAAAACAATCAATCACCGGCTCAGCTTTGGCAAATACCGAATCACTGCCGCCAACCATCACACTCAGCACACCGTTCTCAGCGCCCGCCTGACCACCGGAAACCGGCGCATCCAAAAACCGAAACCCCGTTCAGTGGCAATGGCATCAAGCTCACGGGCCACATCAGCAGACGCTGTTGTATGGTCAACCAGGATGGCACCGGCAGCCAGACCGGCAAAGACCCCTGTTCACCAATAACCACTTCCCGCAGATCTGCATCATTACCAACACAGGTGAACACGATTTCAGCGCTCTGAGCGGCAGCCTGAGGCGTATCAGCACGGCTGCCCGGGTAAGTCTCCAGCCACTTTTCAGCACGGGCCGCAGTACGGTTATACACGCACACGTCATGACCGGCACGGGCCAGATGACCCGCCATTGGAAAACCCATTACTCCCAAACCAACAAATGCAACCTTCATGTGTTCTTATCCTCTGACACGCAATATAAACTGCGCCTAGCCTATACCAAGCGCAGCCAATGCAAAACTCTTTGTTTAGACTCGCGCCGTTATCGGGCAGAATATGTGCAACGGTGTTAATTCTCACGGACGCAAATTTATGATCAGCATGCAGCAATTAAAAACATTTCCACGCGTAATGATTACTTCAGCCATCCTGACCTTCTGCTCTGCCACAGCGGCGTATGCTGAAGAGAACAGCTCTGAAGCACAGACAAAGCAACTGGAACAGCTATCATTGTCTGACATGGAAAATAACACCCGCTCACTCAGCGAATACCGCGGCAAACCCGTACTGGTGAACTTCTGGGCTTCCTGGTGCCGGCCATGCGTTAAAGAAATGCCTGCCCTGCAACGTTTACAGGACGCGTTCAGTTATGATGAATTTCAGGTTATTGCGGTCAATATCAGTGAAAATCAGGCCAACATTGAAAACTTCCTCAACCAACAGGAAACCCGGCTTTCCATGGACATTCTGATTGATGAAAAAGGCACTGCGCTGGGTTCAAAACTGATTGATGTGATGCCTTCCAGCTTTGTTCTGGATGCTGACGGCAAAGTGTTGGAAAAGATCGTTGGTATCCGCGAATGGGATCACCCGGAAAACATCCGGGCGGTCAGAGGTCTTATCCCTTAACTTAAGCCTCAATAAGCAGACACAAAAAGCCGGCAATTGCCGGCTTTTTTCTCTCTGCATCTTTATGCGGTGTGCAGATCTTCAACAATGTTCATTACCATTGCCGCGGAATGCTTAGCCGCTGTTACCAGGAATTCCTCAAATGACAGGTTGGATTCCTTACCGGCGATATCAGACAGCGCACGGATAACAATGAACGGCATATCAAACTGATGACAAGTCTGGGCAATTGCCGCTGCTTCCATCTCAACCGCTTTCATTGTCGGGAAGTTTTCACGGGTTTTGGCAACGCGATCCGGACAGTTCATGAATGAATCACCGGTAGCAATCAGGCCCTGAACGGTCTTCATACCTTCCATACGCGCGATACAGCGCTCCGCCACCTGAGCCAGATGCTCATCCGGCAGGAATGCTGCTGGCAGGCCCGGCACCTGGCCGTGTTCGTAGCCAAAGATGGTTACATCCACATCGTGATGGCGCACCTCAGAAGAAATAACAACATCACCTACTTCCAACTCCGCCGCAAAACCGCCGGCAGAACCGGTGTTAATCACACAGGTTGGCTGAAACGTCTGCAGCATCAGTGTGGTGCCAATCGCCGCATTTACCTTGCCGATACCTGATTTAAGCAGCACAACTTCAACGCCGTGCATCTGACCGGTAAAAAGCTCATAACCGGCAATTGTATGATCTTCACGGTTCTGCAGTGCCTGCTTAAGGATTTCTACCTCTTCATCCATCGCACCGATAATGCCTACTTTAAGCGCGTTATTTTGCTGCTGAAGGCGGCTTGCAAAACTGGTTTGTGCTGTCATGTTATACGTTTCCCAATTAAAATTACCACGCGTAATGATTAAATAATCATTATCACTCTAATATATCGACGCTGTTGCCGCTTTTACGAATCTGATCAGCCTGATCATGAAGATACCGCTGAAACTCGGGCTGACCTTTGTATGCGCCGGAAGCAACATACTGCAAAGCACTGTTAAAGTGAAATGCTCTTACGTAAGCATCCACCCGAAACTGTTCCTTACCCGCTGAATCCAGAAAAATCCAGGCAGGTAAATACGAGATACCCAACTCCCGGGCCCACTGACCTGCGGCAACCGTCGTACCATCCGGAAGCTTAACCATGGGGTTCTCCGTCAGATTAACGTCCAGCCGCCGATAGCCGGACAGCAACGCCTGCGTATCCTCTCTGGACAACACCTCTTTACTGAAGCCTTCGCAGGCAGCACAGTCTGTGGCAACCAGCTGAACAGCCACTGGCCGGTCTGCTTTCATCCCCAGATCAATAATCTGATCCCCCACTCCCTCTGCAGCGGGCAGTGCACTCTTGCCATTAACCAGCCCGGTGACCAGCTCGAGAAATGCTTCCGGTGGCCGGTAGCCGTCTACCCGGCGTTCCGGTGTACCTGTTTCATCCAGAAAAATAAGGGTCGGGGTGTACTGAACTTTTAACATGGCCGCCAACTGTCTTTCTTCCAGTTCAGTGCCGTCCTGCAGGGTAACAATCCGTGAACCCCAGATATCCAGCTCTATAAGTTCATAATTGTCAGCCATCAGAGCATCAACCCGGGGCTCCGGAAACACCTGAGTGACAAGGTTATAGCAATAAGGGCAACCTTCCTGATGGAAGTACAGCACTATCTTATGGCCACGTTCCTTTGCCTCGGCAACATCATCGGCAAGTTCAGAAAACCATCCAGATACCAGCTGAGCTCAGGGATTTCCTGGTTATGATCAACCGCCTGCATTTCAATCGCCGGCTTACCATCCGGGTTAGCAGCATGCACGCTAAACGCCATAACCATAACTGCGGCTAACCAGCACAGCCGCTGAATACACTGTTTTATACCTTGCCTGAACATAACTGATATCTCCTTCGTCTCAGCTCTGCTTTAAATACGTACCCGAACAACAAGTATATCCAATTCGCCCTTACGAACCGGCCATCAGCGCTACATCCGCCCAGCCTAGCTCAGCGAACAGAGACCGTTCCCACTCGCCCGGCTCAGCGGTTATACAAATCCGGTCACCGGTGTGAGGATGGGTAAATTCAAGCCGGGTTGCCAGCAACAGTAGGCGCTGCAAGTCGAATTTATCACGGAAGATCCGGTTATGATGGCCGTCACCATGCTTGGTGTCACCGATAATCGGGTGAAAAATATGCTTCATATGACGGCGAATCTGATGTTTTCTGCCCGTCTTAGGTCTGACTTCAACTAGCGAGTAACGGCTGGTTGCAAAATTTCCGGAAGGAACGTCCAGTTCCGCATGCCCAAGCGTCCGGTATATGCTTACGGCATCTTTCGCTGGCTGATCAGGATTGGCAAATTTATCAGCAGCCTTATCCAGTTCTTCTTTCAGCGGGTAATCGATAACACCCTCTGCATCTGTATATCCGCGACACACACACAGGTAGGTTTTCTCTGTTTCTCTGGCGGCAAACTGCTCACTCATCGCCCGGGCGGTCACCGGATCCTTAGCAAACAGCAATACCCCGGAGGTCGGACGGTCCAGACGATGAATTGTGTAGGCCTTGAAATTCCGCTGTTCACGCAACAGGGCCACAGCATTTTCCGCCCGCCTTTCAATCGGGCTCGGATGCACCAGTAGCCCGGAAGGTTTATCGATTGCCAGCAGGTAATCGTCTTCAAGGACATTCAGTTCAGTCGCGCTTGTTTCAGTCACTCATCATACCGTTTTGTCAGTTTGCCGGGCTTTGCGGGCCACATCAGGCGCCGTATGATACGGATCGCCTGCTTTCAGGTACAGACTAAACCTAAGAAAGCTGGTAGGCCTATAATTTGTAAGGATTTTGAATATTTTTCTTTTTTTCATGCTCTCAGAGTTGAAATAACAACAAAATCCTATATATATAAAGCAACATCATTAAGATTTTATCGAGGGATACAATGCGTAATATCGATACTATGGCTGCCCCGCGCTCGCAAGAGTCGATCCTGGCAACCAATAAAGTAATCCGTAATACCTACATGCTGCTGGCTATGACACTGGTCTTCAGTGCCGTCACTGCGGGTATTTCCATGGCAATGAATCCTCCGTTCATGCTCTACATCGGCAGTGTTATTGTCAGCTTCATCATGATTTTTGCTCTGAACAAAATGCAGAATTCTGTTTGGGCGCTACCAATGGTATTCGCCTTTACCGGCCTGATGGGTTTTGGTCTGGGACCATTACTGAACCACTACCTGGCAATGTCTAACGGTGGTCAGATCATCATGACCGCACTGGGTATGACCGGCGCAGTATTCATGGGTCTGTCTGCATACGTGCTGACCAGCAAAAAGACTTCAGCTTCATGGGTGGCTTCCTGGCTGCCGGTATGATGGTTGCCCTGATCTCTATGGTTGCCCTGATCGCCCTGCCTTTCTTCGGCGTTGAAGTTGGCGCATTCAGCCTGGCATTCTCTGCTCTGATCGTGATGCTGATGGCCGGTTTCATCCTGTATGACACCAGCAACATCGTTAACGGCGTTTACACCAACTACATCATGGCGACTGTCAGCCTGTACCTGAACATTTACAACCTGTTCGTACACCTGCTGAGTCTGATCGGTGCTTTCAGCGACGACTGATCCCAACAGATAAAACGGCCTGGCCTATTTCTTCAAATGGCTAAGCCTTGTTAAACTAAAGCCCTGCAATTGCAGGGCTTTTTTGCCATCACGTTTTGGCTTTCACGCAGTACACATTACCGTATCACTGCGAAATGTTTTATTAGCACAGATACCACAAACTATGATCTTCTCTCTGCTTATCACCGGCGCGCCTTACAGCAGCCAAAGTGTCGCAACCGCGCTTCAGTTCGCCCGGGAAGCACTGCAACAGGGCCACAGTATTCACCGGGTTTTCTTTTATGCTGACGCCGTACACACCGGCTCAAAACTGGCGACGCCACCTCAGGATGAAATGCATATCCCTGACGAATGGCAGCAACTGGCCAAAGACCACGAACTTGATCTGGTGGTATGCATTGCCGCAGCAGTGCGCCGGGGTGTACTGGACGATGGCGAAGCCAAGCGGCACGAAAACCGGCCGGTAACCTGCAGGACAACTATCAGCTCTCCGGCCTTGGCCAGTTAGTAGAAGCGGCAATGATTTCTGACCGCATGATTACCTTTGCCCCTTAACTCAGCAGCCCAGAGGAAACCCCATGAGTCAGATTAAAAATCCTTTCTGCTGATTAACCGACAGGCCCCTACGGTTCCTCAGCCGCCCGTGACGCACTGGATGTAGCGTTAACAGCGTCTGTCTTTGAGCAGGACATCAGCCTGTTATTTCTTGCTGACGGCGTCTTTCAGCTGCTGAAAGATCATCAACCGCAGGAATTGGCCAGAAGAATCTTGCGGCAAACCTGTCTGCCCTGCCAATGTACGACATTGACCAGATTTTTGTTTCAGCCAGCGCAATGAAAGAACGGGGGCTGGATAAAGCTCAGTTAAGCCTTCCCGCTGAACTGCTGGATGACCAGCAAATAGCCGCACTGATCAGCCGCCACGACCAGGTAATGAGTTTCTGATATGAGTCTACATACCCTTAATAAAGCGCCCTCCGGCAGCTCCGCTATCCAGGATTGCCTCAGTGCTCTGCAGGCAGGCGATGCACTGTTACTGATTGAAGACGGCGTTTATGCCGCACTGGATGCCTACAGCCCACTGTTTCAGCATGCAGAAAGCCTAGCGGTTGATTGCTATGTACTGTCAGCGGATACTGATGCCCGCGGCCTGAGTACACTTAACCCATTGTTTAAGGCTGCCACTTACAGCACCTTTGTTGAACTTAGCTGCCAGCATCACCCTGTTGTCAGTTGGGCTTGATACGGAATCTACATGTCACAGTTAATCATTGATGGCCAGACCATCGAACTTGATAAAGAAGGCTATCTGCGCAACCTGAATGACTGGAACCGGTCTGTTGCCGAACAGCTTGCCTCAGCCGAAAACCTGACACTGACAGACGATCACTGGCAGGTTATCGAAATACTGCGGGATTTCTATCACACCTACGAACAGTCTCCGGCGATGCGACCACTGGTTAAAGCGGTGGGCTTAAAACTGGGTGCAGACAAAGGTAAGAGCATGTATCTGATGCAACTCTTTCCGGGCAGCCCGGCCAAACTGGCCAGCAAACTGGCAGGCTTACCCAAGCCAACCAACTGCCTCTGATTTCTGACACTTACTTTCTGGAGCCAATATGCGTATTGCTTTTCTGGGTATCGGCCTGATGGGACACCCCATGGCAACCAATCTGCTGAACGCAGGATTCAGCGTCATCGTCTGGAACCGCACTGCCAGTAAAGCCGAGGCCCTGCGCCAGCACGGCGCAGAAATTGCCGACACGCCAGCCGGTGCAGTGAAACAGGCTGACATCGTGATTTCCATGCTGGAAAACGGTCCGATCGTAGATGACGTTTTATTACAGCAGGCGGGCATCAGCAGCTTTAAGCCTGACGCCACAGTCATAGATATGAGCTCCATTCCTCCGGAAATGGCCAAACAACACGCAGCCACATTTCAGTCAGCCGGCATCAACTATCTTGATGCTCCGGTATCCGGAGGAACCGTCGGCGCCGCGCAGGCTACCCTGTCGATTATGGCTGGCGGCAATAAACAGACATTTGATGCGGCACAGCCGGTATTTGATGCGCTGGGTAAATCCACCTACATCGGCCCGGCCGGTTCCGGGCAGCTGGCCAAATGCGCCAACCAGGCCATTGTTGGTATTACCATTGGCGCCGTCTCTGAAGCCCTGTTACTGGCCGCTGAAGGCGGTGCAGATCCGGCGGCCGTCAGAGAAGCACTGATGGGCGGCTTTGCCAGCAGCAGAATCCTTGAGCTTCATGGCCAGCGTATGATCGACCGGCAGTTCAATCCCGGAGCTACTTCGCGGGTACAACTGAAAGACCTGCGGACAATTCTCGACACTGCCAGAGCAGAGTCACTGACCCTGCCCCTTTCCCAGCGGGTATATGAGCAATACCAGGAAATGGTTAGCAAAGGTTTTGAAGAAGTAGATCACAGCGGCTTATTGCTGCAGCTTGAAGCACTGAACCAGCCAGCCCGTCTGAACGATAAGCCCACATCAGCCCCTGCGGTTACACCCAGATATAACATGGAGCACCAGGATGCCTGATTTTGCTGTCAATCTGAACATGCTCTTTACTGAGTTGCCGCTGAAACAACGCTTTCGTGCCGCAGCCGAGGCCGGGTTTCAAAAGGTTGAAATACAATTCCCTTATGAACTGAGCATTGCAGAAATAAAAGAAGAGCTGGAACAGCATAAGCTGGAGCTGATACTGATTAATGCCCCTGCCGGTGACTGGGCAGCCGGAGAACGGGGAATTGCCTGCCATCCGGACAGAATTGATGAACAACAGCAAGGGGTTGCCAAAGCAATTCGCTATGCAACAGCCCTGAACTGCAAAAAATTAATTTACTGGCGGGCATTACTCCCCAAAATAGTGAAAAAGCCCAAGTAAAATCAACATTTATCCGTAATCTATACGATACGGCTGTAGCATGTGATACAGAAGGTATTAGCCTGGTCAGTGAAGCGATAAATACTCAGGATATTCCTGGTTTTCCTCAACACCAGCGACCAGGCATGGCAGCTGTTTGCTGAGGTTGGACATGCCAATCTGAAACTGCAGTTTGATATTTATCATATGCAGATTATGCAGGGAATCTGATTAAGACCCTGCAGGAAAACATTGACCGGATTGGCCACATACAGTTTGCAGATGTACCTGGCCGTCATGAACCAGGTACCGGTGAAATTAACTTCACCAATGTTTTCAATGCAATAGACGCGACATCTTATGCTGGATCTGTCAGTCTTGAATATATACCACTGGCCGGTACCCTCACGGGGCTCAGTTGGTTAAATCAATCAAAATAAGGTTGTAGGTGAACTATGAGTTTAGAAGAAGCCACGAAACACCTTCAGGAACTGGAGCAGTTAAGTGACTCCGAACTGGAGAAAAAGGCCAAACTCAGGAAGAAATGAAGCAATGGGCTACTTTTACCGTAGCTGAAGAGCTTTATGGCATTGATGTAATGCAGGTTAAGGAAGTTCTGCGTTATACCGAGATCACCCCTGTTCCGGGTTCATTGCCTGGCATTCTGGGCATCATTAACCTGCGGGGTAATGTCGTCACAGTTATCAGCACCCGCGATCTGTTCAACCTGCCAGCTTCTGACATCAACAACGATACCCGGGTCGTGGTAGCAGAGTTTGATGATGAAGAAGTTATCGGCATGCTGGTGGACGGTGTTGATGAGGTTATCAACCTGCCAATCAGTGAAGTTGACCGCGCGCCGAACCTGGGCCGCGACGAAACCGCCCGCCATTACGTACAGGGCGTATGCTACCGGGATGAACAACTTATCATCCTGCTGGATCTGGCTAAAATGCTGTCAGGTTACCGCAGCCTGAGCCCTGATTACGCCTAATCAGAACACGGCTACATCATTAAACCCCTGCCCTTTGGCCAGGGGTTTTTATTGCTTCAAAATTACCTTTATTTAGCGTTTTCCAGCACACCACCGACACCACTTAATCTCATCATGACTGTAAGCTGAATAATTAGTCGTAGATATCATCATTTTGGTGATAATTGCTTTGCTTATTAGTTAATCTAATATTACTCTTCCGCCATTTTCAGACACAAGTAACGTGTATGTACATTACCCGGCAAGCCCCATCCGCCGGTGCTTTGCGAGGAGATATCCAGGTTGACCAGTAACACCGAACGCCAGTACTCAGCATCCACCCGACTGATATCCACCACGGACCTTGATGGTCGGATTACATATGCTAATCAGGATTTTGTTGATGTATCCGGCTACAGCCTGGAAGAACTGGTCGGACAACACCACAATGTAGTCCGTCACAGCGATATGCCTAAAGCCGCATTTGCCGATTTATGGCAACACCTGAAACAGGATCAACCCTGGATGGGCCTGGTAAAAACCGTTGCAAGAATGGTGATCATTACTGGGTAAGGGCCTTTGTCACGCCTATTTACGATAAACACGGCACCAAAATCGGCTACCAGTCTGTACGTACCCGCCCAAGCGAGGAAGAAAAACAACTGGCCACCCGGCTTTACAAACGCCTGAATAACGATTCCAGAGTATCCTTCACACGACAAAGCCTGATGGTAAAAATAGGCGCTACCCTGCTGGCAGGCATTGCCGTGGCAGGCTCTGTCAGCTTTATGCCGCTGGATACCACCGGCAAGCTGTTCGTTCTGACAGCAACCACCGGCGCCGTAGGCTATACGGCTTTCCGCCTGCTGAGCCCGCTGCAAAAGCTGCTAAACAATTCCCGTGAGGTGTACGACAACCCCGTCGCACAACTTGCAATGACCGGTCGCATGGACGAAACCGGCGCTGTTGAAGTCGCAATGCGAATGCAAAAGCACAGCTGCGTACCATTACCGGACGGATTGAAGATGCCATCGGCACACTGGACGGCGTCATGCATACCACCCGGGATGCTCTGATCAAAACCAGCTTTGGTATCGAGCAGCAAAACAATGAAACCGACATGCTGGCCGCCGCAGCTGAACAGATGTCGGCCAGCGCCGATGAAATAGCGGCCAACACCCGCCAGACGTCCGATGAAACCCAGCGGGTCGTTACCCAGACACAGTCTGGCAAAAACATCATCAACACCATGCACAACAGCATTGAAGAGCTGGTTGCCGATGTCAGCACGGCCTCTCAGTCATCAGAGCAACTGCGTACCCAGGCACAGGAAATTGGTGCAACCATCAGCATTATTGACGATATTGCAGATCAGACTAACCTGCTGTCACTGAATGCGGCCATCGAAGCCGCACGGGCCGGCGAACACGGCCGCGGATTCGCGGTGGTTGCGGACGAAGTCCGGGCGCTTGCTCAACGCACTCAGGAGTTCACCGGCGAAATACATCAAACCATCGACGGTATTCAGAAGCAGGTTAACATCACTGTCGAAACCATGGAGCAGAGCCAGCAGAAAGCTCAGAACAGTATCGACCAGGCACTGCAGGCAAATCAGGCATTTGAAGACGTGGCGACCTCCATCGATACGATCTCTCAGGGTACCTATCAGATCGCCAGCGCAGCGGGCCAGCAAAGCGCGGCTGCCACAGAAGTCAGCAACAGCATTATGTCGATACGCACAGTTTCAGAACAAAGCAGCGAATCCGTCAGCCAGACAACCGACGCCAGTGAAGAACTAGCGACGCTGGTGGCAGATCTTTCCCAAATCGTCAGCCGGATAAAATAACTGCCTGAACAAACAGAAACGGCCGCAAAAGCGGCCGTTTTTAATTTCAGATCACTGCTCTCTAACCACCGATATGCACTGCGATACTGCGGCGATGGCTGCCATGGCGATGCTCCCAACAAAACACGCCCTGCCAGGTCCCCAGCATCAGCCTCCCTCCCTGAACCGGTACCGACAGACTGGTTGCCGTCAGCGCCGCTTTGATATGCGCAGGCATATCATCAGCCCCTCAAAGATATGGGTATACAGTGAGTCATTTTCCGGTACTAATCTGTTCAGCCAGCGCTCCAGATCATGCTGGGCACTGGGATCTGCATTTTCCTGAATGCACAGGCTGGCACTGGTGTGCCGGATCATAATGGTGCACAGCCCCTCTGAAATACCACTGCGGCTCACCAGCGCAGCAAGCTGTTCCGTAAATTCATATAACCCCTGACCACGGGTATTAATGTCCAGTGTTGTTACCATTTACCTTACCTGTACCGCCTGTTATATGCGGCAAGCATACAGCTCAGCGGGCCGGCACACCAGTTACAACGCGCAGCTTCTCAAGCCAGGCGATTGCGGCGACGGTGATTACGCAACCGATCAGTTGCAACGGTAACAGCACCTCCCCAACCACAACCAGGCAAACAACAGCGTCATTGCCGGTCCGGCCAGAGCAACCCTGCTGGCCCGTTCTGCACTGGCTAGACGAATAGCTTCGTGCATTAGCAAAAACGGCAACACCGTACACAACACCGCAATTAAAGCACTCCACATCACACCTTCTGCGCTGTAACTCAGATCAGGGCTGCCCTGGAACAGATAGAACACAATCATCAGCAATAAAATAAAACTGCCGCTGGCTGCTGAAAACAGCGCTGAAGACATATATTTCATCACTCGCTGGCTATACACCAGATAGACAGCATAAGACATGGCAGCCACCATAGCCCAACTAATACCCTCTGCCTGGTTCACATTGCTCTCAAGACTTGTTCCGGCACCGCCCTGAAACATCACCGTTACCAGGCCCGCATAGGCCAGTAACAGTGCCAGTATCTGTAACCCTCCTGGTATAGCCCGGTTCAGCCCGGCATTAATAAGCACAACAAAGACAGGAAAAGTAAACAGGATCAGGCGGGATAGTCCGGCATCAATCAGTACAAGCGCCTGAAAATCCGCATAGGTCGCTGAAAAACAACGCACTGGCAATCATTAACTGCTTTACCTGCCGCATTTTCGGCATGGCTGCAACGGACTCTCCAGCCGGTTTTGCTTTGCCCCGTGAGTAGCCATACCACAACCAGAACAGAGGCACGGCCAAACCAAAGCGCAGTAGAAGCAATACCGTTACATCCGTTCCCGCCGCATAGACAAACTTGGCCAGTATCCCCTTAAGCGACAATGCCGCTGTCGCGATTAATATCATCAACAAAGCCTGCTGCTCTGCTGTCTGTATTGCTTTCATCAGAAAATTTTCCGGATTCAGTGAATGTGTCCGGATATTATTTGCGCGCACGTCACATAAATCGATATCATGACTTATCTATCAGATATTACATATTTGCATATCTAAGTCATAATCATGGACTCAAAACACTTACGAAGCTTTCTGCACATTGCTGAATTGGGCAGCCTTAGCCAGGCCGCTGCCCGGCTGGATATCAGTCAGCCCGCACTCAGCCGCCAGCTCAAAGCACTTGAAGATTCTGCCGGCTCACGCCTGCTGCACCGGACAGGTCGCGGAGTACAACTCACGGAAGCCGGTGAGATACTGGCTGAACGGGCACGCATTATTATTGATGAAATGGAAAAGCTCAGCAGCGAGCTGGCCGGCTTACAGGGTGAAGTGCGTGGCGCCCTGTGTATCGGCTTTCCCCCAACAGCAGGAAGCCGGCTTGCCGGACCGGTCGTTGAAGCATTTCACAAACGCTATCCAAACGTGCAGTTACGGGTCGTACAGCTACTTTCAGGGGCACTGGAACGTGCGTTACTGGAAGAACGTATTGATATGGGTATCCTCTACAAAGGCGCCCTCAGCGCAAACCTGAGCACTGAACTGCTCTGGCAAGAGTCCATGCAGCTGATTGCCCCGCCCGACACGCACCCGATTAACGGTGATTATCCGGAAATACAGGGCAATGAAATATCACTGACCGATGCACTGAAACTTCCGCAGATTCTACCCAACCGCCCTCACGGTCTGCGGGCATTACTTGAAAGGGAAGCGTTCCGGAACAATCAGCCCCTGAATACAGTCATCGAAGCTGAATCCATGCAGATTCAGATTGAGCTTGCCCGACGGGGGCTTGGCTATACGGTGATGCCAGAAGGCATAAAACTGCCTGAAGAAGTACGTACGCTGAAAATCAGCAAGCCAGGCCTGCAACGGCAATGCCTGCTGGCCTGGTCAAAGGATCATCCGCTGAGTAATGCAGGTAAAGCGATGCGAACCATCCTGCAGCAGCACATTGAGGATATCAAAGCCGGCTGAATGTACCGGCACAGAATATTTCGAGGTTAATCAGCCGCCCGGCTGAACAGCCGATAGAAGTTATCCGTGGTGATTCGCGCCACATCTTCGACACGCAAGCCTTTAATATCAGCAATGCATTGCGCGACTTCAGCCACATAAGCCGGTTCATTTTGCTTACCCCGGTACGGCACCGGTGCCAGATAGGGTGAATCTGTTTCGATCAGCATCTTATCCAGCGGCGTCTGCTTCACAACTTCGCGGAGCTCAGCGGCATTTTTAAAGGTAATAATGCCGGAGAAAGACAACAGATAATTCATATCCAGCGCCTGCCGCCCCATATCCCAGCTTTCAGTAAAACAATGCAGAACACCGCCTACTTCAAAGTCAGCATGGTGCCGGAGAATATCCAGAGTATCCTGGCGTGCATCCCGGGTATGCACGATAACAGGAGTTTACTTACCTTTGCCGCATCCAGATGATTAATAAAGCTTTGCTGCTGGATCTCAACAGTATCCTGCTGATAAAAATAATCCAGCCCGGTTTCCCCAGCGCGACCACTTTCGGCAATTCTGCTTTAGCCAGCAACTCATCTACCGTAACCGGTGATTCTGCAGTATTCAGTGGATGCACCCCACTGAAGCGTATACCTGATCAAGCCCGGCAATCTGATCATACATCGGTGTAAAGTTCTGCATATCAACACAGACACACAGCATTTTGCTGACCTGACGCTCAGCGGCGCTCGTCAATACACGGGAAAGGGTATCGCCAGAGGAGAAATCCAGTTTATCTAAGTGGCAATGGGAATCTACAAACATCGGACCTGATCACAACATGGGAAAAAGTGCCGGCATTGTAAGGGAAAAGACACAGAAAGTAAGCAGCAAAATAGTGCTTAAAGGGAGAAATGCGTGGCTGCAATATTATACAGCACACTACATAGTGTCAGTACGGCGACCGGAATTCAGAGCACCGGTCAGGTAGGTTTCAATCTTTCGTACCAGGGTTGAATCTTCCTGTGATAATTGAATGCCGATACCGGGAATACGTCCACCCTGGGCTGCACGGGGCGTTACCCAGACAACTTTTCCGGTAACCGGAATCTTGTCATCCTCTTCCATCAAGGTCAGCAGCATAAACACTTCTTCCCTAACTGATATGTCCGGGGAGTCGGAATAAACAGACCGCCGTTAACGATGAACGGCATGTAGGCCTTATACAAATCCTCTTTGGTATTGATCGATAATGACAATATGCCATGGCTCATGCGAGGAATTACTGACATCTGGCCAAAGTCTCCTGATCTGAATACTTATTCGAATACTGTCCTGTCCGGTGACGGTATGTAACAACCGCTCACCGTGCACACAGCTTACTGCATTGGCTGCCAAGATTAAAGATTAACGCAGGCTCTGCCAGCCGAACAGAAGCTTCTCTAACAGCAATTGCTTATTGGGATTTAACCGAAACATCACAGACTTACGTGCTTCATGCACTTCATCCGCAAAGGCAAACAGCTGCTGCGGGTCAGCCCGGCGGGAAACCGCCAGCAACATATTCTGAACATCCCTGTGACGCAGCAGCTCAGTATCTTCCTGCCCGGCAGCCAGACGGGCAATATCATTCACCAGCCCGTAAAGCCAGGCCAGGATCAACTCCAGATCTTCTTTATGCAGGGCCTGCGCCACTTCAATGGTACTGCGGCGGTTTTTCAGGATATCAGCCAGACCGGCCAGCACCTTGCTCCGCAGCCCCAGATAATCCTGCTGCTTGTAAGCCATAGCCTGCAACGGAGAATTATGCGCAATACGCAACAGCTGTTCAGCATCCCGGGGTTCCATTTCCAGCTGAGTTGCCAACCACTGGGCAGCCATTTGTCCGTCAGGCGCCACACAGTCAACGCGCTGACAGCGACTCTTAATCGTCGGCATCACCTGACCTGAACGGTGGGTAATCAACAGCAGAACAGTATCCTTACCCGGCTCTTCCAGCATTTTTAGCAAGGCGTTAGCAGCATTCACATTCATGCTTTCCGCCGGATCAATAATCACCACCCGGTAGCCGCCCTGCTGGGCCGTCGAGTAAATAAACTCCGTAAGCTCACGGATCTGGTCAACCTTAATAGGCTTACCCGGCTCATCAGGCTGCAAATGGAACAAATCCGGATGACCGCTGCTCTGCGCCAGCTCACAACTGCGGCAATGCCCACAGGCAGCGTCATTCTTTGGCGACTTACATAACAGATAACTGGCTGTTGCCATCGTAAAACAGGCTTTACCGATCCCCTTAGGGCCGTTCACCATCAGCGCATGGGGTAACCGCCCCTGCTGCTTAAGGTTGCACAGATACTGCCAGCGCTCCTTAAGCCAGGGCAGCACTACCGGATGATCTTGCCAGAGCTCTTCACTCATTTGGAATTCCTGCGAAATTATCTCTTAAGCTGTCAGATGCCGGTCAAGAAAAGCCGTCATCACCTTACGGATCTGCGCCTGAACATCCGCCAGCGAAACCGAAGCATCAATAACAGCAAACCGCTGAGGGTCATCAGCCGCCCGCTGCAGGTACGCTGCACGCACCCGCTCGAAGAAGCTCACCTGCTCCTGTTCAAAACGGTCCAGCGCACCGCGCTTAGCTGCCCGGGCAAGGCCGATTTCTACCGGCACATCCAGCAACAGGGTCAGATCCGGCTGCAAGCCTTTCTGCACCCGCTGTTCAAGATCCAGAATCAGACTCTGATCCAGCCCCGGCCGCCGCCCTGATACGCAAAGGTAGCATCCGTAAAACGGTCACACAAAACCCACTGCCCGTCATTCAGAGCCGGCTTAATCACTGCCTGCAGATGCTGCGCACGGGCAGCAAACACCATCAGTAACTCAGCATCATCAGCAACCGTCTCCTCACGGGGCGACAGCAACATTTCCGCAGCTCCTCTGCCAGCGGTGTACCGCCCGGCTCCCGGGTCAGCGAAAAACTGACACCGGCCTCTGCCAGCATACTTTCAATGAATGCCAGATTCGTCGACTTACCTACGCCTTCTGTACCTTCGAGTGTAATAAAACACCCCTGACGATCACTCATATACTTCCTTTGTTTATTCAGGTGCGGAACGGTATGACGCTTTACGCTTTAACTGATACTCACGTACCGCTTTGTTGTGCTGCTTAAGGGTAGCGGAGAACTGATGACTGCCATCCCCTTTGGCGACAAAGTACAGCCACTTTTCACCTTCCGGATGCAATGCAGCTTTAATGGCTTCACGGCCGACCATTGCAATCGGTGTTGGCGGCAATCCGGGGATTGTATAGGTGTTGTAAGGCGTAGGGGTACGTAAATCTTTTCGGCGGATGTTGCCTTTATATTTATCACCCATACCATAAATAACGGTCGGGTCAGTCTGCAGGCGCATACCGATCTGCATCCGGCGCACAAACACCCCGGCAATCACCGGGCGCTCCGAACTCAAACCGGTTTCTTTTTCAACAATAGACGCCATGATAAGCGCCTCATAAGGATCCTTATAAGGTAAAACCTTACTTTCAAACTTTTCTGCGCGGGCCTGCCACTCTTCAGTCAGCACTTTTTCCTGCAACTGATAGGCTCTGCGTAACAAGTCCAGGTCCGTCATCCCACGCTGGAACTGATAAGTATTTGCCAGGAAGCGCCCCTCAGGATGTTGTCCTTCCAGCCCCAGCGCAGTCATCAGCTGCTCATCACTGAGACCATCGGTTTCATGAATCAGCACTTCGCTCTCAGCTAAACGCTGGCGCAACTGCTTAAAGGTTGAACCTTCAATCAGGGTAAAGCGGTAGGAAATACTTTTGCCTTCTACCAGTTGAGCAACCAGCTGCCGCGGAGTAACACCTGGCTCAATCTGATATTCGCCGGCTTTCAGCAGATGTCCAACCTTTTGCATACGTACATAAAACGCCATCCAGTCAGGTTTCGACAACAGCCCCTTTCAGCAAGCTCACGCCCTACCCGCGGAAAGCTGCTTCCGGACTTAACCAGCACAATTTCCGGCTGATCAAGCTGCAAAGGCTCATCAAGATAACCATTAAGTGAACGCCAGCCAAAATAAAGCGCCAGAGCGACGACCGCCAGCGTTAACAGAAATGAAAAGGCGATTTTACGTAACATATACTTCCCGTTGTTATTATTGCTCTTCAGCCAGCCACTGATTCAGCTGACGGCTTAGAGTACCGATCTGCCAACGCTGCTGTAAACCGGTTGATACACACTCAGTGACCGGCCAGATACCAATGACACTGTTAGTCAGAAATACTTCATCGGCATCCAGCAGATCTGCAGGCTGGTAACGGCCGATATTCACTTTAATCTGTAATTCCCGGGCCCGCTCAATCAGCCGCTGCCGAATAATGCCGTCTATTCCACAGTAAGTCAGATCAGGCGTAAACAGCTCACCGTTTCGCGTCCAGAACAGGTTACTCATGGTTCCTTCAACCAGATAACCTTCCATATCACAGACCAGGCCTTCAGAGATATCAGGCTGCTGCCATTCACTGCGGGCCAGAACCTGCTCAAGCCGGTTAAGATGCTTTATTCCTGCCAGCTGAGGATTCAGCCCCAGACGGGTTTCGCACAGCATTACCCGGATGCCGTTTGTCTGCGGATCTGCCGGCCAGACTGGAAAAGGATTGAGTTGCAGAATACGGTTTGGCGTCAGCGGTTCTGTTACCGCATAGCCTCTGCCGCCTGCTCCGCGGGTGAGAATCATTTTAAGAACTGTACGTTCAGGCAATGATTCAGTGGCTGCTAACAGCTTAACCAGATCATCAGACAGAGCATCTGACAGACTGTTATCAAAGGGAATACCCAAACGCTCAGCGCCAAGCGCCAGACGCTGCATATGCAACTGCCAGCCCTGCGGCTTACCTTCTATAAGCGTCAGGGTTTCAAACAGCCCCTGACCGTATGCCAGCCCCGGTCCTGCACACTGAGCGTGCTGGCCGGCTGACCATTGACGATACAACTAAGCATGGGAATTCTCTCTAACGATACAGCGCGCTTTACGCACAGCAGAAATAATAAAGGCGTGCCTGGCACGCCTTTATTTTATACCGCTCAGACTTTTCGGAAAATCAGGGTACCGTTAGTACCGCCGAATCCGAAGGAGTTGGATATTGCCGCTTCGATCGTTGCCTGCTGTGCGGTATGCGCCACATAGTTCAGGTCACAGCCCTCAGACGGGTTATCCAGGTTGATGGTTGGCGGTGCAACCTGATCACGGATAGCCAGCACACTGAAGATCGCCTCAACAGCACCGGCAGCACCCAGCAAATGACCGGTCATCGACTTGGTGGAGCTCATACGGACATTTGCCGCAGCTGCTTCACCCAACACCAGCTTGGCAGCATTGGATTCAGCAATATCACCCGCCGGCGTTGAAGTACCGTGGGCGTTGATATAGTGAATCTGTTCACCATTCAGACCAGCATCACGCATAGCATTCGCCATAGACAGTGCTGCACCGCTACCATCTTCCGGCGGTGAAGTCATGTGGTGTGCATCATCACTCATACCGAAGCCAACGACTTCTGCATAGATTTCTGCACCACGGGCTTTCGCCGCTTCATACTCTTCAAGCACCATCACACCGGCACCGTCACCAAGCACGAAACCATCACGGTCACGGTCCCACGGACGGGAAGCCGCTTGCGGATCATCGTTGCGGGTAGACAGTGCACGTGCCGCAGAGAAACCGCCAAGACCTAAAGGTGTGGTAGCCATCTCTGCACCACCGGCGATCATCACGTCAGCATCACCGTACTGAATCATACGTGCCGCCTGACCGATATTATGCGTACCTGTCGTACATGCAGTAGTAATAGCAATGTTCGGGCCCTTAAAGCCGTACTTAATCGCCAGGTTGCCGGCAATCATATTAATGATGCTGCCTGGCACAAAGAATGGTGAAATCCGGCGCGGACCACTCTTATTGAGAATATCATGGGTATTTTCAATCATCGGCAAACCGCCGATTCCGGAACCTATCGCGACGCCGATACGCGATGCGTTCTCTTCAGTGACTTCAAGACCCGCGTCCTGAATCGCCTGAATGCTTGCCACCATGCCGTACTGGATAAATAAATCCATTTTACGGGCGTCTTTAGGGTTCAGATAACCGTCAAGACTGAAGTCTTTAACAGACGCTGAAAAACGTGTACCAAAGGCAGATGCATCGAAATGAGTGATTTCAGCAGCACCACTAACGCCGTTTAGTATATTCGCCCATGTCTCCTGGACAGTGTTACCTACCGGGCTAAGCATGCCCATGCCGGTGACGACAACTCTTCTACGAGACATTCAGATCCTCCTGGGGTTTGGTGACAAAGAAAAGCCGCACTATATCGCTATAGTTGCGGCTTCTCGGTATTCTGGGTATGTCGATTACTGATTTGCGTTAATGTAATCGATTGCCAGCTTAACGGTAGTGATCTTTTCAGCTTCTTCGTCAGGAATTTCAGTTTCAAATTCCTCTTCCAAAGCCATCACCAGTTCAACGGTGTCCAGAGAATCTGCACCCAGATCTTCTACGAAAGAAGCTTCAGTGGTAACTTCGTCTTCTTTTACACCAAGCTGTTCAGCGATGATTTTTTAACGCGCTCTTCGATGTTGCTCATAACTCTTCCTATTTTTTATCGACAGTCACATCCGTAGATGCGAACAGGGATTTTATTAGAATCCGCCGCCTTGGATCAAGCCTAACGGCAATTTTATCCAGTGAGCTGCGGCCCATTATCAACAATTTGACAAAAAAACAATTCCCGTGAGAGAACTTTAAGACATATACATGCCGCCATTGACGTGGATCGTCTCACCCGTCACATAGCCGCCTGCGTCACTGGCTAAAAACCAACAACAGATGCAATTTCTTCAGGCTGTCCCAGACGCCCCAGAGGGATCTGTGACTGCAATGTATCTTTGTGCTCCTGCGGCAAACCACTGGTCATATCGGTATCGATAAAGCCAGGTGCTACACAGTTCACAGTGATGTTACGGGAAGCAACTTCACGGGCCAGTGCCCGGCTGAAACCTTCCATACCGGATTTGGCAGCCGCATAGTTTGCCTGACCGGCATTACCCATAGAGGCAACCACTGAACTGACGTTAATAACACGGCCCCAGCGAGCCTTAGTCATACCGCGCAGACAACCCTTCATCAGACGGTACACAGATTTCAGATTGGTATTCATAACAGAATCCCACTCGTCTTCTTTCATACGCATCATGATGTTATCCCGGGTGATACCGGCATTATTAACGATGATAGCAACCGCACCGTACTCATCCTGTACAGTCTTTACCACCGCCTCTACTGATTCATTGGATCCCACGTCCAGGTTCAGACCGGTACCGCTGACACCTGCCTGCTGCAGGTATTCAGCAATGGATGCCGCACCGTTATCACTGGTTGCAGTACCGATTACCACAGCACCCTGGCGACCCAGTTCCAGCGCAATCGCCTTACCAATTCCCCGTGTGGCACCGGTAACCAGGGCTACCTTACCTTCAATGCTCATACTTTTCTTCCTATAATCACGATTCTGACGACCGTGTTTAACTTAATGCTTTTTCAAGTCCGGCCGGCTCATTAATTGCAGCCACATTCAGCGGACGGTGTACCTTCTTATTGAGGCCGGATAACACCTTACCCGGACCACACTCAACAATGGTTTCAATTCCTTCAGCCACCATATTCTGGACACTGTTGGTCCACAATACCGGGCTGTACAGCTGCGCAAGAAGATTCTGTACCAGCGCATCAACGTCTGCTGCAGGCTGTGCGGTAAAATTCTGCACAACCTTGATATCAGGCATACGGATTTCAATATCAGCAAGCGCCTTTTCCATCTGCTCAGCAGCAGGACGCATCAGTGCACAGTGAGACGGCACACTGACAGGCAGTGGTACAACGCGCTTCGCACCCGCTTCTTTGCAGGCTGCGCTGGCACGCTCAACAGCATCTTTATTACCGGCAATAACAACCTGCCCCGGGCAGTTGTAGTTAACCGCCGAAACAACTTCATCACCTGCAGACGCAGCACACGCCGCTTCAATAGCATCATCCGCCAAACCCAACACCGCTGCCATCGCACCTGTACCCGCCGGCACGGCCTGCTGCATGAATTCACCGCGCAGCTTCACCAGATTTACAGCATCTTTAAAGTCAATCGCACCGGCACATACCAGTGCCGTATATTCACCCAGACTGTGACCCGCCATTACAGCAGGAGTTTCACCACCCTGCTCCTGCCACAGGCGCCATAAAGCGACACCGGCGGTCAGCAGCGCAGGCTGGGTACGGTCAGTCTGATTAAGATCCGCTTCAGGACCTTCCTGAGTCAGCGCCCACAAGTCGTACCCCAGCACTTCAGATGCTTCAGCAAAGGTCGCTTGAATAACAGGATGAGATTCTGCCAGCTCAGCCAGCATGGAAAGGTGTTGGGAGCCCTGTCCCGGAAAAGCAAACGCAAGAGACTGCTGCATTATTACCTCAATTCGCAGATGAATGCCCGAAACCTGTAACAACAAAATAGAATAACTACAGGCTCAATTGACAGCGTAGTTTACAGTATTCCCTGAAAATAAAACGCCTTAACGGCTCAGGGAGATCTTTTCAGACGGTATTTAATCGCTATGGATTTTTCCAGCTGACGGTTAATACAATTAGGCACATCCATGCTGACTTCAGCGACCGCCTGATCAATGGCATAACCGAAACATTGCCGGTCAGCCCCGCCATGACTTTTAACCACAATGCCCTGCAAACCCAGTAAGCTGGCACCGTTACGGCGGGCCGGATCAATGTAGCTGGCAATATCCTGCAGCACAGGCTTCACCAGCCAGCCCAGCAAACGCCGGAACACGCTGCCACTAAACCCATCCCGAAGCTGTCGGCCGATCAGCCTGGCAACCCCTTCGCTGCTCTTCAGCGCAATATTGCCAACAAAGCCGTCGCAGACCACCACATCAACCTTGCCGGCACAGATATCATCACCTTCAATAAAGCCGGCGTAATTAATGCCGCCATGCTCTTTGATCAACCGTGATGCCAGCTTTACCTGCTCATTCCCTTTAATTTCTTCTTCACCAACATTCAGCAGCCCCACTTTCGGCTCAGCAATGCCGGCAACTGCCTGGGTCATCACTGATCCCATAATGGCAAACTGCAGCAAATGCTCAGCACTGCAGTCCACGTTTGCCCCCAGATCCAGCATATAGCTGTCACCTTTACGGGAAGGAATTGCAGTAATGATTGCCGGCCGGTCAATACCGGGAAGCATTTTCAGCACAAAGCGGCTCAGCGCCATCAGCGCACCGGTATTCCCCGCACTGACACAGGCCTGCGCATGGCCATCAGCCACCAGACACAATGCTTCATGCATAGAGGTTTGTTTGCGCTGCCGCAGGGCATGAGAAGGCTTATCCGTATTACCGATTACTTTATCGGCATGCAGAACCGTCAGCCGATCAGCAAACTGCTGTCGCTCGGCAGAAGGAATATAAGCAGAAATTTCATCCTGCTGACCCACTAAAGTCAGGGATAAATGAGGATGACGCGTAAGCGCATCAATACAGGCGGGAATAACAACGCGGGGACCGAAGTCCCCGCCCATCGCGTCAATCGCGATTCGCATATAGTCAGACCGACTTATTACTCGTCGTCTTGCTGCGCAACAACCTGCTTACCACGGTAGAAACCGTCAGCACTTACGTGGTGACGACGGTGAGTTTCACCAGTAGTTGCTTCTACAGATAGAGTTGGGTTGCTCAGAGCGTCGTGAGAACGGCGCTGACCGCGACGTGAACGAGTTACTTTGCTCTTTGTACTGCCATGGGTTGTAGCTCCTATTATCAAAGCTTAATCAAGCTTACCGCCTTTCAGTGTGGCTAAAACACTGAAAGGGTTAGTTTTATCTGAATCTGTGTCTGTCGAAGTGTCCGTTACTTCTTCACCGAAGGAGGTCTGGATGCTGCAGTCATCATGGTATGGCACAATTGGCAGCGTCAAAATTAACTCTTCTTCAACCATTGTCAGCAATTCAAGCTCATCCCCTTCTACGATCAGCGGATCATAGTACTTAGGCAGATTCTTGGCATGCTCCTCAGTCGGCGCAATGGCTAGATTGAACTTCGCTTCGACATCAATCTCAACCGGTTCCAGACAACGCTGACAGGTCATTGCTAACTTGCCACCTGCACTGCCCTGAACCGTACGTATCTTCAGTTCATCACGATCAAACTGTAAATCGATCCACACTCAGCCTGATCATCAACTAACATTGATGTCAGATTTGGCATGAATTTCAGTTCAGTTGAACCTTCAATTCGTACTCCCCGCTCAGCAAGCTTACGCGGGTCTATTTTCTTTGGTATTGGGACGTTCGACATAAGCGCGCCATGATAGGGATCAAAATCCCTGCTGTCAAAGGAAATAACCCTTTGCAAGATAAAAACCGTTAATATCTACCGCTCGCCTATCCTGTTAATCTGATTGGAATATCTGCCCGATGCCAGCGCTTATTTTAGCCTCATCTTCACCCTACCGACGCGCCCTGCTTGAACGTCTGAATCTGCCGTTCAGCTGCGCATCTCCGGACATTGATGAAACCCTCAGCAAGATGAATCACCAACCGATTATGTTGCCCGCCTGGCGCTTGAGAAAGCCCGCGCACTGGCCCCTCAACACCCGGATGCCATTATCATTGGCAGTGATCAGTGCTGTGTACTGGACGGCACCATTGTCGGCAAGCCCGGTAACTTTGACAACGCAAGCAAGCACCTGCAGGCATGCTCAGACAAACACGTTACCTTTCTGACCGGCTTGTGCGTACTGAATAGCGCCGATAACAGCCATCAGGTATGCGTAGAACCTTATCACGTACATTTCCGCACCCTAAGCCAGACAATGATTGAAAACTACCTGAACGCAGAGCAGCCTTATGACTGCGCCGGCAGTTTTAAAATGGAAGGACTGGGAATTGCGCTGTTCAGCAAACTGGAAGGAGATGACCCTAACAGCCTGATTGGCCTGCCGCTGATCCGCCTGATCAGCATGCTGGACCAACAGGGACTACGGGCTATTTAACCGTCAGAACCTGCCTGATAAAACGCTGCCCGGGATTCCTCCTGCGGCAGCACCTCCCAGGCAGCTTTTGAACCGACATATATATGCATACCGATTTCAATATCCGGGTCACCGTCAACGCAGCCAAGCGTAACCCCGTGAATCCGCCCGTCATAAATACCGGTCAGTGTTGAGCCACAAACTTTACAGAACTGCAGCCCAAATCCCTGCTCACCTATGTAACTGGTCAGGAGTTCTTCACCGGACGTCCAGCTGAACACTTCTTCATCAAGCAACGCATAGGCAGATGCCTGGGCACTGAACGCTTTGCGACACCGGGAACAGTGGCAACTGCGCGCATCCCGCAAACTGCCCTCTACCCGGTAGCGGACAGCCCCGCAAAAACACCCACCGGTAATTGCCAAAGGATTATTGCAACCGTACCGGGGTATCCAGCCCTAACTGGGTACTCATCGCTTTAGCAAAACTTACACCCAACTGATCCGCCAGTTCTTTCAGCGGTGACACCTGAGGCGAATACTCAATAAGCTGCTCAGCGCCAACAATATCCCGCGCTACGGTACTGCTGCTTGCCAGACCATCAACCAGCCCCAGCTCAAGCGCCTGTTCACCGGTCCATACCAGACCCGTATACAGATCCGGATTATCCTGCAGCCGCTCACCACGACCCAGTTTTACCTGCTCAATGAACTGCTTATGGGTCGTATCCAGAACGGTCTGCCAGAACTGCCGATCCTCTTCCCGTAACGGCGAGAACGGATCCAGCAACGCTTTGTTATCACCGGCAGTCAGAGCACGGCGCTCAACCCCTAGCTTGGACATCAGATCAACAAACCCAAAGCCGGATGACACCACACCGATAGAACCTACCAGGCTGGCCTTATCCGCATAAATTTCATCCGCTGCAGCGGCAATGTAATACGCACCGGACGCTCCTATATCGGTAATGACTGCATACAGTTTCTTTTCCGGATACAGCAGGCGTAATCGCTTAATTTCATCGTATACATAGCCTGACTGCACAGGGCTGCCGCCCGGGCTGTTAATCCGCACAAGCACTGCCTTTGAATCCTCAGCTTTAAAAGCACTGCGCAACGAATGAATAATGGCATCCGCATTGGCATCCTGTCCGTTAGCAATCGGACCATTTACCTGAACGACCGCAGTATGTGGCGCACTGTCCAGCGCGTCCGAAGAAAACGGAGACTGCAGCAAAAAACGCCCAGAATGGCGAACAGATATAAAAATGTCAGGGATTTAAAGAAGATCCCCAACGTCGGGACTTCCGCTGCTCACTCTGCAGGCTCATGATCAGCCGTTCAATCAACCGCCACTCTTTGGTTGCCCGCAGTTTTTCTCTTCAGCGTCAGCGTTAACCGCTACCTTCTCAGCTCCGGCGGTCATATTTTCTGCCGACTCTGCTGAAGCCTGCTCTGTTAGATTATTCTCTGCTGTTTGATTATGCCCGGCAGCCTCATCCTCTGGCGCTGCCTGCCAATGCTTATCTGACACGTAACTCTCCCGGCACAGCCTGCATTACTGTACCCTTCTATAACTATATTTTAGACCTGTAAGCGCTATATCCATAACCGCTTACCGCCACAAACCACTTAAAACTAAACTTCCAGATAACGGCTTTCCAGCCAGTTCACCATCTCAGTAAAACTGTGTACTTCTTTCACTGGCTTAAATGGTTGCATACGCTCCAGGGTATGCACCCCGTAACTTACTGCCAAACCATCCACGCCGGCATTCGCTGCCATTTCCATATCATACTCAGTATCGCCAATCATCAGCGCATGCTCCGGCGCAACACCCGTCTCTGCAAGAATTTCATGAATCATCAGAGGATCCGGCTTCGAAGCAGTTTCATCCGCCCCACGGGACGCTACAAAAACGTCACCTAATCCGGTAGAAGCAAATACCTTGCCGATACCCCGGCGACTTTACCGGTTGCCACCGCCAGCACAAAGCCCTGACGCTGCAGCTTCTCCAGACCTTCCCTTACACCGGGAAACAGTTCTACAGGTGTAGGATCATCTCCCAGAAAGTAATACCCGTAACGCTCCCGCATAGGCTCGATCATATCATCGGCAATACCGGGAATCAGAATGCGGAACGCTTCCGGCAAACCCAACCCGATAATGTCACGGATTGCAGCATCCGTTAATTCAGGCTGCTGTAAGTCTCTCGCTGCATGCTGCATACAGGCAACAATCCGCGCAGCGGAATCCATTACAGTTCCGTCCCAGTCAAAAATCAGCAGCTTATACAAGCGATACTCCTTAAAACCCACAAAATCTGGCCGGCATACAAACGTTCTCTGACGGCCGGCACAACAGATAAAACACGAAAAATCAGCTGCCTACATTATATGAATGCCCCGAAAGTAAACCGGGCAATTCACGTCACAGGACTTGTATGCACTGTTAGACTCAACTAGGCTAGTGAGTTCACTCAGAATTCTCTGACACGCCAGCTTCTGCCAGCATCCGGCCCTGCCGGACAAGCACTTCGGAACAGCCAGTCAGAACAGTGACTCAGGCAGGATAAGTCATGCAGCTCAGCCGCTTCAGCGATTACAGTTTACGTGTACTCTTCTACACAGCCACCAACAACCACCGCTTGTGCCAGCTTGCAGAAATTGCTGACTTCTTTGATATTTCTGTAGAGCACTTACGCAAGGTCGTACACGGGCTCGCCAAATCCGGCTATCTGGAAACATTCAGAGGAAAGAAAGGTGGTATACGGCTGGCCATTGCGTCTGAAGACATTAATCTTGCCGAGGTCATTGCCCTGACGGAAGGTATGCGACCACTGGTCGACTGCACCGGACAGGAATGCTGCCTGTCACCCGCATGCGGCCTGAAAAATATTCTCGCCCAGGCCCAGGCTGCCATGATGAAAACCCTGGCTCAGTATTCACTGGCAGATATTTTAGACGACCCGCAGATGCAAAGCCGTCTGATCGTCACCAGCCGCTGATTTACTCAGCCAGTTCCAGTTTCTCACTGGCAACAATTACACCGTTGTTGTCAGCATAAACATAGTGACCCGGTGTAAACGTAGCACCGCCAAAATTCAGCGCGACATTCAGCTCACCCACACCTTTCTTTTCAGTCTTCATCGGGTTAGGTCCCAGCGCCTGAACACCCAGATCCAGCTCACCGATAGCATTCACATCACGGATACAGCCGTAAATAATGATACCTTCCCAGCCATTCAGCGCAGCCTTCTCTGCCAGCATATCGCCCAGCATGGCACGGCGCATTGAGCCGCCACCGTCAACAACCAGCACCTTACCCGCACCCGGCAGTGCAACCTGCTCACGAACCAGCGAGTTATCTTCAAACGCTTTCAGAGTGACGATTTCACCACCAAAACGCTCACGCCCGCCATAATTGCCAAACATTGGCTCAACGACCTGAATTTTTCCGGAAACTGGTCACACAACTCTGGTAATAAATCGTCCACGAAGCACTCCTTAATTATCTTTATACGAATACATATCAGTTACCGCATCATCCTCGATATCAGCCGCTGATGCACTACCACTTAAGAGGGAAAAACAGGGTTATTCAGCATCTTTTTCGAACAGATAACTGTCAATCCCACCTTCATCATCATTATGACTGCGGTATTCCAGCAGCGTCAGCCCCGCCTGAGGCTGACCAGAAAAATCACAGAACTCAGCATCGCCAAGGCAAAATCTTGCCGAAAAGCCCTGCTGCTGATGCTGCCTCTGATTAAACGTCGCCAGCCAGATACGGCCTCCCGGCGTCAGCAAGCCGGACAAGGCTACCAGCAGCTCCGGTGTTGGCCTGAAATAACTCATCACCACATTGTCAAAACGGCCCAGCTGCTGCAATACAGCCGTGTCATCAAGATCCACACAACAGGTTTTAACTGCCAGCCCGGCATCTTCAGCAAAGCCCGCCAGACGATTCAGTCCTGTTGCTGATATATCCGCAGCGGTTACTGCAAAACCCTTTTCGGCAAGAAACAGGCTCGCAGCACCGTCACCACTGGCAATGTCCAGCACAGTACCGGATTTAAGAAACGACCATTCGGCCAGAAGAGTTTTTGGCGCCCCGGGCGGGACTGAAGGCTTACCGGCATAACGCTGGTCCCACTTAATACGGTCTTGCTGCATAACGGCTGATAATCCACGACTGAAACAGGCCGAGATTATGCGCACAAGCAAAGAGACGGGCAAGCAATGCCTGCCCTGCGTGATTCAGGAACCTGATTTATCACGGGCAGACAACTGCCGGTCCATCTCCCCGTACTGGCGCTCATAGGCCTGCGGATCTGACTGCCACAAGCGATAAAGCTTGCGGTCATTTTTAGCCATCGGGGGCACCTGCTGATGCCGGCGTTTCCAGGCCCGCCAGCTAAGCGGACCAAACACCAACAGAATAAATATCAGCAACAGTGGCCATGAAACATCACTATCAATCATTACAGCCTTCTTAATTTAACGGCTCAGATACAACAGTCTCTGCAACGGATGAGGAATCTGCTGCTGATCCTGCCTCTTCACCTGACTCCTGCAAGAGTAGCCCGTGGCAACCAGACGATCACGGTTTTCAGGGGCATTCACCACCCCGGACCAGCTCATTTTATAGATTCCCGCAGAGGTGTCAGCATTTTCTGCTTCATGGCCGTAGGTGCCGGACATACCACAACACCCGGTAGCAGCCTGAGTCAGGGTCTGGCCGCAATCCGCAAAGATCTGCTGCCAGCCTTTCATGCTGGCTGCCGCTGAGGTTTTTCCGTACAGTGCGCCAGCAACACAAACTCACCAGCCCCCAGATTATAATCCGCCGCATAGCCTTTTAAGGCATCACTCTGCCCTGCCAGCCACTCCTGCAACAACTGCACCTCAACCTGATCCCGCTCAGGGTTATCACGGTATTCCTGGCGATAGGTAAGCGTCATGGCCGGATCTATCCCCACCAGTGGTACACCGGTACTCTCCAGCGCCTTCAGCATTTCCGTGTTCCGATCAGCGGTTTTTCGAAGCCTTTCATAAAGCCATGAACATGCAGCGGCTTACCGTTTGGCATAAACGGCGCAAGCAGTACATTAAATCCAAGCCGTTGCAGCAGTTCGATAACATCCAGCACCAGCTGCACTTCGAAGTGACTTGTAAATGCATCCTGCACCAGAATCACACTGCGAACACGGTCTGCCTGATTCAGACGGGCAATCCCGCTGACCGTTGCCAGCTCAACCGCCTGCGCCTCCAGCTGTCCGGCCAGACTCTCCGGAGACATTGCCGGGTTATCGATCAGCCCCAGCAACTTAGCAGTTGCTGCCCGCATTGCCGGCCGCTGAGTCAGGGCATTATACAGTCCCGGCCATTTCGCTAAGGCCGGCAACAAAGGCTCCAGCCCCGCCAGCAGATAATCCTTGACCGGGCGCATATAACGGCCGTAGTACAACTCGAGAAAACGGGCACGGAAATCCGGTACATTGACTTTAATCGGGCACTGCGCCACACATGACTTACAGGACAGACACCCCTGCATTGCCTCATAGACTTCATGGTTAAAATCATACTGGCCACGCTTCAGTGAAAGCGTATTAAGTAACCGGCCGGGCAAGGTAAACAGAAAATTAGACGCACGGACCTTATGATACTCCGCCACAGGATCAGTATTATGCTCAGCCAGCTGCTTCAGCCACTCCCGCACCAGTGAAGACCGCCCCTTGGGAGAATGCTTACGCTCCCGGGTTACCTTCCACGAAGGACACATTGCATCCTTCGGATCGTAGTTATAACAGGCGCCGTTACCGTTACAGAACATCGCCTGACTGTACTCATCTCTGGCTGCCAAAGGAATCAGACGGTCTTGCTGCCCTCTGGTAGGAACCTCATCAATTTTCAGCAACTCAGCACCGCTGTCAGCCGGCGTGGCGATTTTGCCCGGATTCAGCTGATTAAAGGGATCAAAGCCCGCTTTCAGGCGCTGCAACTGAGGATACAGCTCGCCAAAAATGCCGGGGCATATTCAGAACGGACGCCCTTACCATGCCCCAGAGCAAACCGTTGTACTTCTGCGTCAGCGCCACCACACCGTCGGTGACCGTCCGCACCAGAGCCTCATCAACCTCATCCTTCATATCCATCGCCGGACGCACATGCAAAACACCAGCATCCACATGGCCAAACATGCCATACGCCAGCCCGTGCTGATCCAGCAACGCCCGGAACTCTGCAATAAAGGGGCCAGATTTTCCGGCGGCACCGCGGTATCTTCCACAAAAGGAATCGGCCGCTGCTGCCCCTTGGCATTTCCCAGTAAACCCACAGCCTTCTTACGCATAGCCCAGACTTTACTGATTTCTGCACTGCCATAAACCACAGAATAGCCGAAGCTTTTTGCCGGCTGTTGGTTCACCTCATCCAGATACGCAGTCAGCCGTGCCACACCGGCTTCCAGCTCAGCCTGACTTGCTGCGGTGTACTCAACCAGGTTAATACCTTTAATCTCCGGCTCAGCAGCATCCTGTGGGAAATAGTCTTCAACGGTCTGCCAGACAATATCCTGCATCGCCAGCGACAGCACTTTTGAATCGATGGTTTCGACTGAGGTCGGGCCACAGCCCATTATTTGCTTGGCATCCTCAAGGGAATCCTGAAAACCGGCATATTTAATATTCACCAGCGCCGCATATTCAGGAATCGGCAACACATTCAGCTTTGCCTCTGTGATAAACGCCAGGGAACCTTCCGCACCACAAAGCACCGAATTCAGATCAAACAAACCTTCTTCGGTACGGATGTGGGCAAGATCATAACCAGTCAGGCAACGGTTAAGCGGAGGAAACACATCAACGATAAGCGCCCGGTTTTCACTGTGAATCGCATCAACCAGCCGGTGCACTTCGCCGACTTTATCATTACGCTGCTTTACTGCTTCCAGCTCAGCATCCGTCATAGGTTCCGACAACCACTCGCTGCCGTCCAGGAATACTGAATTCAGCGCCAGCACATGATCCCGGGTTTTACCGTACAGACAGGAGCCCTGACCGCTGGCATCGGTATTAATCATGCCACCGATGGTGGCCCGGTTACTGGTGGACAGCTCAGGCGCAAAGAACAACCCGTGTGGTTTAAGCGCAGCATTCAGCTGATCTTTAACCACCCCGGTCTGCACCCGGACCCAGCCTTCCTCTGCATTGATTTCCAGAATCTGATTCATATGACGGGAGATATCGACCACAACCCCGTCAGTCAGCGACTGCCCGTTGGTACCGGTACCGCCACCCCTCGGCGCCAGAACAACGTCTTTAAAACGCGCTTCGCTGGCCAGCTTTGCAATCATCACCAAATCGGATGTTTGCTTTGGATACACCACCCCTGGGGCAGTACCTGATAAATACTGTTATCCGTTGCCAGCACAACCCGGTTGGCATAATCAGGATTCACATCACCGGCAAACCCTTTAGCAGTTAACTGATTGAAAAACTCCAGATACAGACTCTGTACCGGATTCAGATTATCAAGACGGGGATCATACAATCACTCTTTATAATTTATTAACAATCACTTACAGCTAAAATTAAAACTAATACATAACAACCTGAAAAGCTGTAAACGATGTTATTTGGCTCTTATAGCAATAGTCTGAAGCATGATAATTAATTACTCAAACGATTTAATTTGATAAATTAATCATAATTAACAATTAATAATTCAGGCTGCGCATATGCCAAACAGCAACCATTTATCCATCCGGCACCTTCGGGCATTTCTCCGCATTGCCGAAACAGGCAGCTTTACCCGGGCAGCCGAAAGCCTGCACCAGACCCAGTCAACACTGACCGCAACCATCAAGCAACTGGAACAGCATGTCGGCCTGTCACTGTTTGACCGCACCACCCGTCGCGTCATACTGACCCAGGCAGGGGAACGTTTTATGCCCCAGGCAAAACAACTCATATCCGATTTCGATACAGCCATCGGTGATCTGCAGGCCATATCTGCCCATCAGCAAGGCCTGGTAACCGTTGCCGCCTCCCTTCAACCGTCAGCAGACTGCTGCCCAAGCTTGTACAACTTTATAAGGCCGAATATCCGGACGTGGACATCTGCCTGCGGGACGACAATGCCGCTCAGCTGGAACAACTGGTTATCAGCAATGATGCCGATTTTGCAATTGCAGCCAGCCACAGCCAGCATCCGGACCTGGAATACCGGCAGATTCTTTCCGATGACTACGGTGCTGTACTGACCCGACACCACCCGCTCAGCGATATGACAAACCTCTCTTGGCAACAGATCGCCGGCGAACCGCTGATTCACCTCAGCAAAGACAGCGCAATACGCCAGCAGCTCACTGAATACATCCCCGCCTTTTCCAACCCACCGGGACTTGAAGTATCTACAACAGCAGGCCTGGCCGCACTGGTGGAACAGGGGCTGGGCATCACCCTGTTACCGGCACTTGCCGCCAGCACTACCGCTTTTCAGAATCTCAGCTTTGTGCCACTGAACGAGCCAGCAATCACCCGCCGTATCTGTATCATCACGCGAAAATCCCGCTCCTCAGCCCGCTGCGGCGAGCTTTCTGCAACTTATAACTGAATACATTGAACATGCCCGTCTGCCCGCGCATGTTCGCCTGACCCGGAATGAAAACATATGTCATTTTGGGATATGCATGCCGTCATGCAGCCGCCTGATCGTATATCTGAGTGAATTCTTTCTATAGGCTTAACGGACAAGCTCAAAATGGGTAATGGAATAAGGATGAAATTCCGTACCAACTGTCCTAACTCTCAAGCCTTATGTTGCAGGAAGATTAGCGCCTATTATGAAAATAAATATCACCCACAAAGCTTCGATCGGATACCTGATTATTCTGATCATGACGGTGGTCGCAGCCGCCATTCTGTATAACGCCACCCACCTGATCCGGGACAAGGTAAATGTGTTTGTTGATGACACACTACCCGCACTCAATCACATTCAGGACATCAACCTGTCCCTGAATGAGCTGGAAATAACCGCCTATGAGCTTTACGGCACCAGCATCAACCCTGAGCAGTTTGCTGAGCGTGCCGCCGCTGAACTTGAACATATTAATGCGGCAGTGACCGCCTATCAGGCCATTCGTGGTAATGACATGGGCCAGTTACAGGGCATAGTCGACTCCGTCAGCAACTCTCTGGGGCAGTTACAGCAAACCATGTCTGCCAGCAGCAAAGACTGGGACAAAGCCCGTAACCAACTGGCTGATCTTTCCGCCCGCGCCACTGACGGCAAGAACCGGATTGTCGAAATTAAACAGATGATCCAGGAAGACGCCAGCGCCGGTGCTGCAGAAGTCAGTAATATGCTGGGCAACGAAATCCAGTTGTTAGTGATACTGATTATTCTGATTCTGGCGGTTGTTATCGCCGCATTTGTTGTTACCAAACGGCTGGTGGCAACCCCTATCCTGTCACTTTCCAACGACATTGACGTAGTCGCCAGCAGCTACGACCTTCGCCATGAAGTAAAAACCTTTGCTCAGGACGAAATCGGCGACACCGCACAGCGTCTTAACGCCCTGCTCGGCACGTTCCGTTCCGCCATGGCCGAAGTAAACAATGCTGCTCAGGGTACACAAAATGCCGTTTCAACACTGAGCTCCGTAGCGACTACATCGGATCAGCAAATCGACAACCTCAGTCTGATGATCGATGAACTGATGAACACTACCCGTGAACTTGAAGGCCACATTCAGGATCAGGTTGTTCGTTCTGAGGCTGCCGCAGAAGCTGCCAACAAAGGCGCTGACGAAGTCGACAAAGGCGCTTCTCAGATGCAGCGCACCTCTGACAGCATCGATGAACTGGCCAATGACGTAGAAAAAGCCTCGAATGAACTGATGCAACTGCATGAAACCAGTAATCAGGTTGGTCAGGTGGTCAGCACCATTGCCGACATTGCCGAACAAACCAACCTGCTGGCACTGAACGCCGCCATTGAGGCCGCACGGGCCGGTGAATCTGGCCGCGGCTTTGCCGTTGTTGCCGATGAGGTACGCACCCTGGCGACCCGTACCCACCAGTCCACTGCTGAAATTAACGACATGCTGGCAGCGCTTGTGCAGTCAATCAATACGGTGGTGAACTCCATGCAAAGTGGCCGTGAAAAAGCCTCTGAATCAGTAGAACTGGGCCAGAACATGGTAACGGTACTGAATGAAATCCGCGCCTCTATCCTGTCCCTCAGTGAAGAGAGCCATCAGGTGGCCACTGAAACAGAACGGGCCGGCCAGCAGGTTTCCAGCATTGCCGACGACGTCCAGCAGTTCTGCTCTGTCGGTAAAAGTGTTGCTGAAGACTCCCAACGTATTAAAGCTGAAGCACAGAGCCTGAATGATCACGGTAACACGCTGAACAACACAGTTGCCCGCTTCAAAGTCTGATTAATCAGCAAAGACCAAAAGCCTCTGCAGCTCGCTGCAGAGGCTTTTGTTTAACGCCTGCGCAATACCAGATACACACCAAACACCGTCACGCCAATCGCCCCCAGCTGAATCAGCGTCAGTTTCTCATCAAACAACAACCAGGCTTCAATAGCGCCGCCGGCGGCACCAGATAAAAGAAGCTGGCAACCCTGGCCGATTCACCCTCGCGAATCATCAGCATCAGCAACAGTATGGCTGCCACAGAAAGTCCGAACACCAGCCAGGCCATTGCCAGCCACAGCGTCGGCGTCCACTGCACCACCCGCTCCTCAAACAGAAACGCCAGCAAGCCCATAAAAATCGCCGTCGAAATGTACTGATAAACGGAACCTGCCAGCAAATCCACCTGACCGCCAAAGCGCTTCTGGTACAGCGTCCCCAGCGAAATAGCAACCAACGCCACACCAACCGCCACAAAGGCGGCAGCGCCCACGTTCAGATTTGCCCCTGCCTGCTGGCCACTGAGAATAACCACACTCACCCCAGCAAACCCAGAACCATGCCAAGCCACTGCATACCCAACAGTTTTTCACCAAACCAGCGCCAGCTCAGTAATGCCGTCAGCAAAGGCTGCAGACCAACAAAAATAGCCGTCAGGCCCGCCGGCATATCCAGCTTAATCGCCGCAAACACGCCACCCAGATAACAGCCATGCACCAGAAACCCGGTCACCATCTGATGGCCGGCCGCCGCAGGGCCCGGCCAGCGTGGTTTAAACACAGCACACAACCCGGCAAACACCACCAGGGTAAACAGCATACGGATAAACAGCAGATAAAATGGCTCAATATAGGGCAGCGCATATTTAGCACCGATAAAGCCAGTACTCCACAACAGCACGAACATCCATGGAACGAACGCAATGGCGCGATTCATATAGGCATCCTTAACAAAACAAACCGTGGAAAAATCTTCAGAAAACAAGCATGAACGCCGCATCATATCGAAAATATATGACAGGCAATACCACCAGATCAGCGTAAAAACATTACTTAACCAGTATTCGTGCATCATCAGCGAATATTGCAATTAAGCCTTTCAGCATTAAGGCGTGTAAACCCTCCTGTCAGGTTGACGCTCCGGCACTCCCTGAGTTACAAATAAAATGCCGCCACACACTTTCTTCAGCTAACATCTACATACAGCTGACGTCATAAGTTTCTGATAATCAAAATAATAGGCGGCCAGAGGTATTAAGAAGTATTTATGAGCAAATTCTACACTGCCGAACGCGTCACCATTAACAGCCTCAACGACCTTACCCAGCGGCCCGGTTTCAGCGATACCGTCCGGCCACTGCGATCCGAATTCCGGTACGTCGTTGCTGCATACTCATTCCCCGCAAAATTGCCAGCTGCTCGGTCACAAACTGCTACCAAAACCATAAGAAAGGCTTTCTGGTGCACACTGCGCACGGACGGGAATGCTGTCTTTGCGACAGCTGCGCCCGCAAACTGATGCCCGCAGAAATGCTTAAGCCGCCCCGCGCAGCCAAAGTCAGCAACCGGCCAGCAACACCCAAAACAAGAACAGTTACCAAAAACACCCCGGCAGAACCTGCAGCAGATACAGTTGTGCTCAGCCTCAGTGAGATCCGGCAACGCTGCTCTGACACCAAAACCCGTGTAGACACCCTGAAGAAACAACCCAGAGGGGCCAGCTGGCTCTATCAGTCAGTACGTAACTTCCGTCAAACCTGCCCTTCCGAATTATTTGAAGCACTGAAAAGCCTGCATCAGCAAGGCGAAAACAGCCCGGTAATTGAGCAAATGATTGAAGCAGACGCCAGTGATGCTCAGTTAGCGGATATTGAAAACCTTCAGGGACTGGGGTCTTCAACGGTGACATCCGTCAACTACTCATCGACACCTGCCTGAAGGGCATTACCGAACTGGACAAGAAGCTCAGCCGATATAACGACTCTGATACGCTTCAGTTGCCGGAAAATTGGTTCGATGAAATCAGTCAGGCACTGGCCAGTGGTGAACAACTGATCGCTGAAGCCAGCCTGTTTTTCACACCGGAAAACCTGCAACGCCTGGCCAGCCTGCCCTTAGAGGACAAAGCCCGGCAAAAATCCGCAAGCTGCAGTGGGACTGCGATAAAGGGACAGCACGCTGATATGGAGTTTATCCATACCGATAACTTACCCGCGCCGGAGCGGCTACACGAAGACCTGTGCTGGTTCCATCACCACAGCCCTCTGGGGCGCTCAACGCTACTGATATATGCCACAGAGCGGGATTTTCTGTCCGCTCCCAAAAGCTTCGCGGTACTGGAGCTTTCCGGTGAATCCGCGCCGGAAATTCACCAGATGAATGCCGCCGACTACCTGCAGCAACTTGATCCGGAAAACCCGCTCACGACAGGCCTTTACCGAATGACACTGGATGAGTCCACGGAGATTCTTCTGTTACTGAGCCAGCAGTCGGCACTGGAGATTACCTGTCAGACACATCAGCTGAAAACAACCCTTTACCACTGCGCAGACAGCCAGCAGGCACTGCAACAGTACCTGCAGACCGCCTGAAAACCATCAGTCTTTTTACCCCAGGGGCTGTTCTTAGTATCAATATACAACTGCTCAACCTTACTGCGGGCCCAGGGCGTACGGCGCAAAAACTTAAGACTGGACTTAACGCTCGGGTTTGACTGAAAACAGTTAATATCAATTAGCTGCCCAAGACGCTCCCAACCGTAATGCTGCTCCAACTCTACAACAATCTGTTCCAGCTTAATGCCGTGCAAAGGGTTATTCGGTTGCTGATCCATAAATTTCCGGCCGGGTAGTTAATATAGTGGCGCAATTATACGGCCTAACAAAGCTGCCCGATACCCAATACCAGTGCTACGGAGCCGCAAGCTGTTCCGTGATTCCGGTTATAACAGACCGGCAACCTGGCGTTTTCCTCTGCATTTCTGCTGGGTTACAATGCCCGGCCTGAACATCAACCCTTATCAATAAGCTGTTACCTGATATGACTTTTGATACGCTGCAACACAATTTTTACCGCCTCCGTAACAACCGTATATTCGAATGGTTCGTGGTTGGCATCATCATCTTTTCCGCACTGGTCATCGGCGCAAAAACCTACGACATTCCGCCGCAGGTATTACAGCTGATCGGCTGGCTGGACAGCGGTATCACGGTATTCTTCCTTATCGAAATCAGCATTCGCTTTATTGGTGAGCCGGATAAGCGCAACTTCTTTAAAAACCCCTGGAACCTGTTCGACACCCTGATCGTTGTCGTCAGCCTGATACCGATTCAGGACAGCGAAATGGCCCTGATAGGCCGCCTGATCCGTATTTTCCGGGTGTTGCGGATGGTTTCGATCATTCCTGAATTACGCCTACTGCTGAACTCACTGATTAAAGCCCTGCCGCAACTGGGCTATGTGATCCTGCTGATGTTCATTATCTTCTATATCTATGCAGCGGTCGGTGCATCCTTCTTTGCCCACATTAATGAAACCCTGTGGGGCGACATCTCCATTGCCATGCTGACACTGTTCCGGGTGATGACCTTTGAAGACTGGACCGACGTCATGTATGAAACCATGGCCGTTTACTCCTTTAGCTGGGCCTATTACCTGAGCTTCATCTTCCTGACGACATTTGCCTTCCTGAACATGGTTATCGGTATTGTTGTGAATGTGATGGAAGCAGAACATGCTGATGAGCGTAAAGAACAGGACATGGCTGACGGCGTACCCACCATTGAAGATCTGCACAGAGAAATCGTGGAACTGAAAGCATTGATCAGAGATCAGCAAAACCACCGGTAAAACAGCGCAGCACAAAAAAGCCTCATCATGAGGCTTTTTTATATTCGACCGGTTTTCAGGGCTTGAGCGCCTGCCCCTGGGAACTAATCTTCACCAGATCCGAGAATCCGGCACCGGTATGCTGCTGGTAAACCTCATCAAGGCTACCGTCCGCATGCATTGCACCGATTGCATCATCGATACGGCGCATTTTTCGCGCTGTCCAACATTAAATGAAGGATACATCGGCTGCGTGCTGAACACCGGCAGCATAGGCTTCAGTGTCAGGCCATGATCGCGGATCGCCTGCTGCATCACCACCACATCAGCAAACACCAAATCCAGGCGGTTTTTCATAATCATTTTACCGGCAACTTCTTCCGTCGGTACCCACTCGATCACAGGAAAACCGGCATTAAGAATCTTGGCCGAATACTGAAACCCCTGCATCAGGGCCAGACGTTTATCGACCAGCTTGCCAACATATTCATAGGGGCCGTAATCATCCCCTCACGTAACCAGAACGCCTGAACATACAAAGCATTGGGGTGATCGCCGTGAATCAGCCCCGGACGCTCAACCGCATCCAGAGCAAAATCATATTCGCCCCGCTGTACCATCACGATACACCGTTGCCAAGGCAAATTACGGAAGCTGATATCGAACCCGGCCCGTTCTGCTGCAGCCTTCATTATATCGACGGTAATTCCGCCAGGCTGACCATCAATCATCCGTGTATAAGGGGCCACTCCACAAAACAGGCTTTAAGCTTGTCAGCAGCAAAACCTGCGTGGCACCAAACAGAACAACAACCAGAACTGAACGAATCAGACAGTCGAAAAGTGTGCGCATATAACGTTTCCTTTTGGCTATCAGAATGAATCTGTCACTGTTTCGACCAGTATATAGCAGCCACTGCAAGGGTTACACGGGGTATCCATGAAGGACTGCCCAGATCGGGGAATGTGCCGCAAACAGTCAAGAAGCACGTTGCTTGCCCAAGAAAAGAAACATTAATATACTGTATAAATTTACAGTTATTTAAAATACAGCTTCTGACGCCTATGAAATGCCAGCTTATTGCCCGCTACCAGACAACACCGCCCGCCTGTATAGCCATCCCGCTGTTCAGTGAAACCGTACCGGCAGGCTTTCCCTCACCCGCACAGGATTATGTAGAACGTAGCCTGGATCTGAACGAACTGTGCATACAGCACCCCGCCGCCACTTTTCTTGAAGGGAGACCAAAAGATTTACGAGTTATCATTCATGCTCATAGCCATTGAAAATTAAGCCTATTTCCAGTCAATTGATTCATAAATTTATGAGTTTCTATTTCCAAATCACGAATAGGGCCTATATTTCTCATCCATATATCACCTGTAAAGCGTATCATTTTTATCAATTTCTTGTCACGATGAGTTCGCAGATATATCAAATGCCTTTTGGTTATCAAGCCATTCCCACAATAATATCCAACTGTCGAAATCAGGACCGGACTTAGCAGAATCCATCCGAGCAGGTATAGCCTAGCATGCCCGCTTTGCGCCAGAAGCGGACACGTTTGCCAGTGATTGATACGCGTGGTAGAGCTTTTCTTAGCCCTTCAAGAATTTTGCGCCAGTCAATGCGTTTTTCTAAAGCTTGCCGTTTATCCAAACGCTGTAGCAATCAATACGGTTACTACGATATAGTTCAATTTGGTGGGTAACTGGAGTACCCGTATTGTAGTCTGTGATTTTGATTAACCTACGTAACTTAGGCAATTCAGACGGATATTCAGGATGAGTACAATTGATCCTTTTTCCTCTCTGGCAGCTCGTGCCTTTGTGTATTTCTTTACATTTTCCTGAAACTTACAGCTTCTACGATACTTTTTACCCGCCCCTAGATATAAATGTACCTTACAAGGTAGTAGAGCTTGCAAGTTTTAGAACCGTGCATGAGCGCAATAATAAATTGTTAGGGAAATCAGGGATTAGCAATATTGAGCAAAATTACTTCAAAGAAAAAGAACAAAGAGCGCTTGGCACCTAAACCGTCAACACTGAGGAAAATTCATATCTTGTCAGGTAATCAATGCGCTAAGCCTGGCTGTAATACTGTTTTAGTTAATTCTAATGGCACATTTGTGGCGTCAGTTTGCCATATATACGCAGCAGAGAAGAATGGGCCACGCCCAAATAACAAGTTGAATCAAGAAGAAAAAGATCACCTGAAAACTTAATCTTATTGTGTAATATCTGTCACAAAATAGTTGATTCCGAGGAAGACAAATATCCAGCAAAGCTGCTTAAAAGTGGAAAAAGGACCGAGAAAAGGTATTCTCAGAAATAGGTAGCTCATTGAAAAAGAGCTATTTAAATCAAATATCTGATGAACGGGATTATTTTGTTAATAGACCGTTAAAGAATCTAAACAGATATATAAAATATCTCGATCGGAATCACTGCTCTCACTCAATAGATAATACTGAAGTAAAAGAACTGAATACATACATTGAAAAACTAAGGCAGCTTACACTGAATGACCGCTCGTTGTTAGCGAAGATTGTCGAGACTGCACTATCTATGCCCAAGATTCCTGAAGGTGAATATGGGATTAACATACACCCTGATGATCTTAAGGTCCTGAGAATTAATGACAAGCCACTCTCAGATTACAAAATAAACAAATTCGCAAAGACATTGGAAAGACATGAACTTGGTTTCTTAGATCATGAATACGCGCCGAAATTGAGAATATTAAGTCCGTTTTACTATATGGGTTGGAGTGATCTAAAGGCGTTTGCATTAGATAATAGCAAGGACTTTTGTCAATATGTCAGCCAACTGGATTTTATTGATCTAGAAGAGTTAAATGAAGGTGCAGTATAAGTTCCTAATAAATAAGTGCATGTGACAGCCGCCGTTTTACCTTGCCTGCATATGACCTGAGCGTTATGCACGGAGATAGAATGAGAAATATTCTGAGTATCAACCCAATCGGAGAAAAGTATTTCAAGCTCTAGAAAAATTTTTAGAGCATGATTCCTTTCTTCTAGAAATTGATGCTAATGAAAGAAGCCTTACTCATCGAGTAGCAATTTATCTACAAGAGTTATTTCCTGAATTAGATGTAGATTGTGAATACAACAGAGATAATCACGACCCTAAAGAATTATTAATTCCAGGCGGTGATCCGGATACATACGATACCGATGCACAAACAGTGTATCCAGATATTATCATCCACAAAAGAAAGACAAATAAAAACCTTCTTGTCTTGGAGTTTAAGAAAACTTCTTCTCGTGTAAGCGATAAGAAAGATTTTATGAAATTAAGAGAATACCAAAGACAGCTTGGCTATAAGCATGCATTGTTTATTGAGTTTGGCGTAGGGTATGGAAATGAAGGTATTAGCCGCGTAGAGTGGATAAGTCCATAACTAGGAAAGGCAACCGACCTCAGGCAACTATCGCTTTGGGTCGGAAGACGACTTGAGTCAATTCTCAGGCTGCCTGATGACCAACTACGTGTCAAAAGCGGACACATCTGACATTCACTTGAGAATCAACCAATAATGCAAAGCAGATACTAATGTCGCATTAACATTTATTATATAAGCTTAGCTTTGGACTAAATCCCTTCTGTGTTCAAAATAATTTTCAAATGATTCTATTACTCTGCTAACACATCCAATTGTTTTATTGCTATATAAGTATAGAGTTCAAAAGCTGGTTTATAACCATTTTCATCAACAGAGATTTTCTCTTTGGTGAACTGACGTATTAATAGTTTGGCTTTACGCTCAAAATATTTCTGGGAGTATCTATCTATATGTTCGCTATTATCGAACTCTGACTTTTCCATCAACGCATCATGTAAATTGAAACGCTGCTGATCAGAAGAACTACCATATATGCCAGATGTACTCGTTCTTATTTGATCATTAACGACTTCATCTATAACTCGATACACATAAAATTTTACAGCTGCATCTTCAGAACTTTTCAACATTTCCGAAAGTTTCTTTAGTTCTTCATTTTTCTTTCCTAAGCCAAGCTGTAATTTGTGTAGTTGTGCCTTTTATTGTCTATCTCACTATTTTTATGCTCAAGTTTCAACTCCGTCTCAGATAATATAATCTCAGTTTTATTTAATCGTTCGTTAACGCTATCTAAATCTTCACTCGTTGCTTTTAGTCGATTACCTGCTTCTTTAAGATCTTCAGAAACTTTTTCTAGACTTTCTTTTGTATCACTTAGCTTGCTTAAAGCAATCTTTCTATCTTCTTCGAGGGATTTAACATCTGCTGACAATGTCTCGACTAGAGAACTTTTCTCATTTAGCTCCTGCTGCTTATCAAAAATAGGCTTTACTGAAAAACATATGAATATGAAACTACTATTAACATGGCTGGAGCGCACAACTTATACACTCTATCTATATATAGATCTTTATTATTCATTACTAATTTCCAAATTTTATTTTTCCCGGATCAAAACATTTTATAAAATAAGGATTATTATTTATACCAAGATAACAATTAATTTTATCTTCAAAAACATCAAATACACGGATTATTACGTCAGCAAAGCTATTTGCTGTGATGAAATATACCAACCTCCAGGGAGGGAGATAATTCATCCTGATTTGGTCGTCAATATATCTTATACTTACCAATGGTGCGACTTGGTTGTCATATCGGATCTTCTCGCGTATCTCATCTTCAGAGGTATTATATATTAACCTAAACTTAAATCGTTTTTAGACATCCACCAGACCTTAACACTCGTCAAAATGATGAGCCAACGGAGTGAACTTGATAAGATACCTGAGCAGATTGTTATAAAGTTTTGTAATGCCATTATGTGAGAGCTGCAGAGTACGTAAAAGTGGATATTTTTCAGGGATTGCATTCTTAGCCACAATTCCACACCCAATCACTTTTTGGCGAATCTCTGCCACTAACTCATCGATAGATATTATTTTGGCACCAGCTAGCTCGTCCCGGTCTTTTGGGTGCGAAATAAGTATGGCTACTTGTTCTATTTCCGTGCATGGATTTAGCCAAGTAAAAATCTCACTGAAAATATACTTCTTTGCCGCACCAAACTTTTTCGAAAATCGTTCCTCTCTTTTAGCCCAAGAATGAGCATCAATTGATGGTTCCAAATGTACTAAATGTCCTGAATGAGGATCAAACGCTATTACATCCAGCTCCATTTCCCAGCCCCCGTGGCTGAGCTTGCCAACCTTAATGTTTCGTTTTATCAGATAACCTTTCCAGTCATAGTATTCAGCTATCAAATTTTCTAAATGTGACATAGTTTCCCTAAGTTATTGCCTCCCGACAACCGGAGCAGCTTTACTACGTTGCTGCCGTGTGTAAAAAGTTGATTAACTTGTTAGGTACTTGACTGCGAGTGCAGCTGATCCAATAATAAATCTTCTGCCTGATTTAGTTTCTCAAATAAATTATTAGCAGCAGCATTTGCCTCTTTAGGAACATCTGGACCTGTGATCTCAAACTTACTTTCGCCCGCAATACCAATGGAATAGCTTAGTAAGTCTTTCACTTCTTTGTCTAGGACTGCCCCATGCTTAGACAAATAGGAGCCAAGCATAATTTCAATTTTATGGAAATTATGAGCTATATCATTGCATGCCTCATGCCAATCCATATCAGGATAAGCATGCCTTGGCAGAAAACTTCTTCTTAGTGCCACATATTCGGATACGGCCTCATATTCTTTCTCAAAAATAAACTCTGACTTTTAAGCTTAACCTTATAACTTTCGGTGTCGTGAGTAAGTCTATTTCTTAGTGATTCCAGCTCTCGAGAATGCTCAGCTTTTTCATTTTCCATAAGCTTATTAGCCCACACTTTCCCTAACCAATTTGAAAATCCAAATATGATTGCGGCCCCGCCACCGAGAGCACCTAATGTTACACTCGCGATCTCTATTAGTTCACTAAATTCCATGGTTATTCTTGCTCACCTAGTGCTAAGACTTTATCTTAACGATAAAGTACTACATTGTGCCATTATTTTTATAAGTTGTTATAGTAAACGATTATTATTCTTTAATCGTTCAAACTCTTCTTCATAACTAGCTTCGTATTTTTACGAAATTCTTTTCTTTTTTTCAAAGTATTGACGTTTATCCAAATTTAATTTCCACATATGGCCTATAGCTACTGTCGTAGCAACAATTATTGTTGCACTAGACCACGTAACCTTTTCATTAACAAGCAACTTAGCCAAGTTATAGATTGACTCTAAATTTAACTCAATTAGATCGGCATGCAAAAAGACGGAGTAGCCAAACATGAACACCCCAAGTGACAATAAAATTAAGACTGTGAAATTACCAATAAAATAAAGGACTGTCCCAATTAGTAACCATAAATTCAAAAGTTTAATTGGAATTGAATTTATTTTATCAGCTATAAATATATCAACCATACGCAGTTTCTCTTGGTCCTCAGACGACACAAAGGGGCGAGCTACGAATGATATGATCCATATCCCTAACATGACTTTAAACAAGACCCAAGCCCACTCTAAATACATATAAACCTCTCCGGGTAATAACGGCAAACTAATCAGCAAGAAAGCCATACAAAATTTAGATAACCAGCACACAAAATAAACAATCGTCGATTGCTTTGATAGCTGTTGTAAAGAGCCAATATAAAAACGACAACTGAGATAGTGAAGCCAAAACGTTACTCAGTCAGCAATTAGATGAAAGAACCCTAAAGGAAAATGAAGTTGCCCATGACACGGCCAATGTGAACAATATTGGTTTAGTCCTTAACCTCAGCCCGAACCACCTGACTTAAAATTACAAAGCATGATACAGGAGCTTAACTTCCCCATCCAAATGAACTATATCTTAGTAACCATATTGATTTCTATAGCTTTTGGTAAACGGCAAGTCTTAGAAAAACTCTGTTTAGATCAGACTTTAGTAGACACCTCATTGCGTTAGAATAACGCCAATAGCTGGTTCCATTAATCCCACCCATTTTACAAAAAGTTTGAGATTAGAGTCATTCAACAAGTTGCGAAACGAGGTAATCTCATATCTGCGGTTGCTCGTCGTGTAGATGTTTCAAACACCAGTGGTACTGCTGGCTTAAATGCTATGACAACCAAAATGGACATCACCAGAAGTGATCAAGATAGAGAGATTGCGCGATTCCAAAAAGCACGCTGTATTAACGTCGAAAGTTGACACTATCTACCAGCTTCATTCGAAGCTTCAACAACTCAATCTATACCTTCGAAACAAATCATTGAAAACGCTTTAGATAATTCAAAATAAACACTACATCTTCACCCTAACCAGCATAGACTCTTCGCATGTAGCCTTTGTAGCCATATAGCTCAAGCATTAGACAGCTATTCAATGAATTCTTAAATTATTTCGCATCAACAGATATAAGTTGCAATAAAGGAACATTAAGAGCTAAGGCTATTGCGACCACATAACCAATAGAAATATTGGATTCTCTTCCGTTCTCAACAGAGGACAAATGTTTTTCAGAAATATCAGCAGCTTCTGCAAGTTTTTCTTGAGTAATCCCTTTTCTCTTTCTCTCTTGCTTAATAAGTTTGCCTATTTGAGCAGACACTCTTGCTGTTTCAAGCCTTTGCTGCTCAATGCTTATCCTTTTGATTTCCATAGTAACCCTCATAACTAGGGTTACCTATATTCAGCACGCTACGGCCACATGAACACCAGATATATCTTACCTTACTGCTTTTCTTTATCTAGAATGAGAGTTAACTCATTATTGATGGTGAATCACTATGTTTCTTACATCTAGCAAGACAGAGCTTTCATTCCCCTGAACTTCAACAACCAGGTGTAACTTGTTGGCAGCATGTTTGGCATGACACACATATACCCTGGTTACACATTTCATTTACAATTAAAGACCGATATGGTGAAACCATCAGTCGTGTTCTAATGACCCCCGTAATCAAAGATCTATTAGCACTCGTTGATCAAGCGGATATTAGTCTCATTGAGGTAAACTTGATGTCTCCAGGCAGCATCAACAAATCAGGCCATTGGAAACTAGATTGTTTAGATTCAATTTGGATCAAAAATTCTGAACTTTGCTGTTACGCCTACATGCTAGAAAACAATGTATTTTTAGCGAACTTCCATATGATGACGCTAAGATTTCGGAATATACGGCGATATGGGAACGAGCCTGAATACATAAAGTAACGTCTTAACACTGAATCCGCGGGATATCACTCAAACGGGTAGTATACTGGGGAGACAAAAATTCCCGTCGCATCGCAAACTTCTGCTGAAACCCTTGACTGGCTACATGTACCGTATTCCGGCCATACCGCATATTGATCGCATCCATACAAGCCATCAGATTAGAATTATCAGTAAACTGCGTGAAAAATCTTGTTGAAACATAGCTTTATCACATAAGTCAATCAAGCCAACACCGCATCGATAGAACGATACTCCTTTACGAAATATCTGCTCAACAGCTTGACGACATATGTTCGCGATTACCGTCGTATCCTGCGTTGGTATTGCAAATCGATGCGTAATAGACTTTCGATAGTACCCTGAGCATCATGAGGTGAGTTTGTTGCAAAAATAACCGCCACACATGCCAAACTGTTCTGCCGGCGCAACTTCGCTGCGGCAATTCCGGCATGCTGAATTAATGCCTGACATAACAAATTCTTCTCAAGTATTCGCTGACCAAAACTACGAGTACTGTAAATTTCCTTCTTCGGCGCTTTTACATCGTCCCAGGTTAGCTTAACGACTCCTTGCAACTCATATACAGTACTCTCAACCAAAACGGAAAACTGCTTTCGTATCAAGCTTGGATTCGCATGCGCAAGCTGCCAAGGTGTATAAATATTTAAGCCCTGTAACCGTTGCGCTAAACGACTACCAATCCCCAAATATCAGTCAGTTCCATATTCTGTAATATATGTTGACGAGTCTGTTCATTATCGATCACCGCTACACCGCGATAGCCTGCAATCCTTTTAGAAGCATGATTCGCTGCCTTAGCTAACGTTGGTGTCGGACCTACCCCAACACCGATAGGTAATCGCACCTCAGTCCACACAGCTCTACGAATCGCTCGCGCATGCTGAAACCATCCCTCCGGTGGCTCCCAGCCATCGTAGTTATGAAAAATTTCATCTATTGAATAAATATGACTATTGGGGGCAAACCGTGAACAAGTATCCATCATCCGCTGACTAATATCTGCATATAGTTCATAGTTACTCGAGCGAATCACCGCCCCCGCCTTTTCCAGATCATCCTTCACCTGAAAGTAAGGAATAAACTTCTTTCCAACCCCTAATCGTTTAGCAATATGACATGCCGCACAAATACACCCATCGTTATTTGTAAGTACGACCACCGGCTTATCCTAATCGCAGGATCAAAAATTTTCTCGCAGCTGGCGTACATACTATTAGCATCACACAACGCGTACATAGTCAGAAAGCTTTTGATAATGGGCGATGAAGACGAATAGATCGAATCACAACACCTTCAATCTGGAAATTATCACCCTCACGAAGATGATAAGGTTTATTACCAGGTGCAGAAGAAAGCAAAACCCCCGACGTTTATCAATCTTCTTGCACACGAAAACACCGTTTAGATTTGCTACTACCACATCTTGGTCTTTTACAGTCTCGGCCCGTGAGATCACCAACAAGTCACCAGAGAATATTCCGTCCCCAACCATAGACTCTCCTTCAGCATACCCAAGGTAGGTAGCTGCAGGATCGTCAATAATCAGGTCACTCAAGTCCAGTGAAGACTGTGTGTATTCCGCAGCAGGTGACTCAAAACCAGAAATCCTGCTTGCGCAGCAATAGGAATAAAATGAAGCATAACCAATCCAGATACTGTTTATTTATACAGGCTAATTCACATTGTAACGTATGATTCACGTATGACAAATAAAATGTCTCTGGCATCAACATGGAGCAAGGAGCTCAGTCAACCAACTTCCAACAAGCACTTACGTTTCAGAAAAACCTCAAAAAGTGCATAGATAGAAGTAAACGAGTCAGAAAAATAGACTCAAATCATAGGAAGATTTGAATCAAAAATTGCTTCCTAGTAGAGTAAGGTATCCAAACTAAACCCAGTATGGTTCCAGATAGACCTCTCATCTATCGGTGTAAAGAGCCGCTCTTCTGAGCGGCTTTTAATAAGTCGCATCAGAGAATCTGCTAAGACTCAAATATGAAACGACTTATCTGCGGATACCATGGATAGAACTCTGACAGTTTAAGCTCTCTTCTCCTGTGCCTCTAATGATTGGAATCTAAGATTCTCTGTATTATCGTTTAGGATTAATCGACTAAAGGAACTAACCGATGAAATGCATTTTGTTAACTACCGCACTCTCCCTGCTATCAGCAACAGCCGCTGCTACTTGTATCAAGCCTGATATCAAGCCTTACGACCCGGATACTTACTACTCATCCATCACAAATCAACAAGGTACAGAACTCAAATCAGCTCTAAACAAAATCATTCGTGGCCACACACGTTTTTCATATAAATGTACATGGACGATCTTAAAAGAAGCCGATGAAGACCCTAATAATAGTAACAATGTTATTGGTTTCTATACTCAACGATCTATTCCAAAGGTTAACCAAGATCAAGGTGAGAATGACCCTGACTTTTGGAATCGTGAACACATCTGGTCTAAGTCACATGGTTTCAGAAGTAAGAAACAACATGCATATACCGATGCTCATCACTTAAGAGCAGCTGATCGTTCGGTGAACTCCGATAGAAGCAATAATGATTTTGCTAATGGCGGTAAGCCAGATGATGAATGTACCTTGTGTAAAGAAGGTAAAGGCACCTGGGAAGTACCAACAAAGCAAAAGGTGATACTGCCCGAATGATGTTCTATATGGCGACAAGATACGAGGGTAACGATAAATCTAAAACGGACGATCTCGAATTAGTTGACAGAACGACTTCATCTGATGAACCTTTTTTGGAAAACTCTGCACGTTACTTGAGTGGCATGAGATAGACCCTGTTTCAGATGAAGAACGTCTAAGAAATGACGTGATTTACTCTTGGCAAAAAATAGAAATCCATTTATTGATAATCCTGAATACATCCAAAGAATTTGGTCTACTCAATGTATCTAAATGTATAAAAACATTATTACGTCAGATTAACTATAATTTAATCACAAACTTCAATTTAGAATAATGCCGAACTATAATTCTCATAAGAAATTATTATACTGTTTCAGTTTTTATTTATTTTTGTTTCTGAATCTGCATCAACTCATTCGGGAGGACTTGATTCAAATGGCTGTCATGGCGGCTCTAAACCATACCATTGCCATAGATCGCAATCTCAAATGGTAGGTAATCGATTACGCTGTAATCTCGGAAGTCAGTCAGTAGAATGTGGTTCCTCTAGCACCTCTACATCCTCTACATCCTCTACATCCTCTACATCTTCTGTTACTACAATAAAGAAACCAGCTCAAAATAAAAACTTGGATTCATTTAATTCTAAAATTCAGCCCTACTATAAATTTGACAAATCGAAAGTACCGACATCATTAACTGTAGATCAAATAAAGAGTATTCAAAGACAACTAAAGCTACTGAAGTTATATGACGGACATATTGATGGATTATTCGGACCATCTACCGCTCTTGCTTTAGATATCTACATTATATCAAAGGGCTTTAATAGCAATGACTACTCATCAAAGCAGCTTTTAGAAGCTTTAAATATTAGATAGGTAACAATTTGAAAAACATCATAACTTTCGTATTCTTATTAATATCTTTTCCTGCAATAGCTCATACAACAGAAGAAATAATAAAACTCAAAGCAGCTAATGACGCTTTAGTTTTACGAGTTGCTGAGTTGCTTGAAGAAAATAAAAACCTCAAAGAGTTTGCTAAGAAAGCATTAATTTCACAGTCACAAGGAAAAAAATACGTTCAGGCTGTGATCCACAAAAGCTTCGAGAAGTATTAGTAACAAGTGATGGTCGATATCAAGTAGCTGAAAAATGGATGAAAGAAAATCAAAAGAATGCAACAAAGAAGAATTAACATATATATCCAGAAATATTCAGAGTTGGTCAGGATATGGTATGTCCAAAGTCATAAGACTAATTAACTACTACATAGATAACCGTTAACAGTTATATATAACACATACAGACCATGTTTATCTTCTTTTGAAAAAATATTCAATCAAATTAAACTCAGCAAGAATTGATACAAAGACAGCCCTGTAATTTTGTTGATGAAATATTATATCTAGCTGATTTCTAGGACTTTAAACTTCAGCAAGCCGCGTGATTGGAAGTACATAATGGACAGTTATATTCAATTAGACCGCCAGTTTAAGACCATTTCTCATAGCGAAGAAAGTACCCTCAACTCAAGTTTACTTTCTACTTTTGGATTCAATACAGGGCTGAGCTGGGAGAATCTCTTAAAAAAATATCGATGTGTCATACTTGCTGAAGCAGGAGCTGGTAAAACCTTTGAACTAAAAACAATGGCAGAAACACTTGTTAAACAAAACAGGTTTGCCTTTTTATACGTATAGAGGACATAGATGCAGATTTTACAGACGCCTTTGAAGTTGGTAGCGAGAGTGCATTCGAATCTTGGGCACAATCTACTAAGGATGCATGGTTCTTTTAGATTCTATAGATGAGGCAAGGCTCAAAGAACCTAGATCGTTTCAACAAGCACTAATAAAGTTCTCAAAAAATTAAGAAATTGTGGTCAGAGAGCGCATATTTACATATCCAGTAGACCTTATTCTTGGAAATCAAATAGTGATCGATCATTTGTAAATAAAACGCTGCCATATTCAAGCCCTGAGAACAAAGAATCGCAGAGCAACTTATCCTTATATGTCATGCAACCACTTGATAGGAGAAGATCCGTGACTTCTGCTCTGCAAAAAGGTATCAGACATCAATAGCCTCATGCGAGAAATAGAAAAACGGGGCTATGGAGTTTAGCCGAGAGGCCTTTTGACCTTGATCTGATCATTTCTAAGTGGGATAAGGAAAAAGCCTTGAGAGCCGATTAGAATTACTACAGCACAATATTAGTGAGCGACTTAAAGAAAGCCACAATCAGGACAGAGCAGAGCGCCATGCTCTATCGCTTACCAAAGCAAAGGAAGGCGCTCGCAGGCTAGCTGCAGCTGTTGTGCTTACAGGTAAAGCTAATATTCATCTGCCAGGAACTTCTCAAGTTGATTTAGCCCTAGATGCTGGTGATCTGCTACCAGACTGGACTCCTACTGAGATACTTACCCTGCTGAACACTGCAATATTCAATGATATTGTGTTTGATGCTGTTCGTTTCAGACATAGTGACATCAAAGAAGTTTTAGCTGCAGAATGGTTCTCTGACATTCTATCTCCTGGAAGTAGCAGAGTTAAAGTTGAGAAATTAGTATTTAGAGAGAAATACAATAAGCAATTCATAACAACGAGATTACGTCCCGTTGTGTCTTGGTTAATCATTTTCGACCAAGTAATACGTAAAAAGTACTGAGCCAATATCCAGAAATAGTCTTAGAAGGTGGAGACTCTTTACATTTACCTCTTGAATCAAGAAAAATCATACTAAATAGAATGATATCACTGATTGCAGAAGATAAAGATAGTCGCGCTACAAGAGATAACAGCTCAATTGCAAGAATTGCAACATCCGACCTTTCATCTGAAACTTCAAAGCTGATTGCCAAGTACAAAGACAATAATGATGCTATATTTTTCTAGGCAGACTTGTCTGGCAAGGAAATATGTCAACTTGTGCTAATCAACTGATTGATTTGACAGTTAGCATTAAGTTAAACATATGGTCTAGGATTGTTTGTGCAAGAGCTATCATGACAACAGGGACTCTTAAAGAAAAACAAACTTTATGGGAAGGCCTCAATCATAATAAAAATAAACTCCCAAGAGAAATACTAGCAGAGATAATTGAAGAATCAGATATAAGTGATTTTAACATTCGCCAAATAGACCTATCTCTAAAAAAATACCCAACTATGAAAGATTTAAATCAACAGGCCTGACCAGCGCATTAAAAACATTCTCATCAAAATTTTTAGTGGGCTCATATGATGCGGAGGCCGCTAGGTATTTAAGTCTTTTGCATACTTACTTGCATGAAAAGCCCTACCTAAATGAAAGGCATGTAACAATTTCCAAAAGTATTGTTGGTTATCTTATGTAGCCATTCATTTTATTGAAGAGATAGTAAAGGCTTATAATAATTTATCTCTTAGTGAACACTGCATTTCTATTTTAATACTCTTAACAAAATTTAACTATTGGAAAAGTAATGATTTTGATCGCATTGAAAGTGGACTTAAAACAACAATTCCGCAATGGCCAGAATTAAATGACCTATTATATTGGAGTTCTATTGAAGTTGAAAAAGAAAAACATTCTCAACCTCTAACAGATGATTTTGAAATTAGTTATACCGATACATTCTGGGGATTCGATGAAGATTCACTACCTAGATTATTAGGATATATCCAAACAAAAGAATGTGAATATGATAAGCAGATTGTTCTAAGTACCGCCTTGACAGTTAGTCTTCGATCAGATAGATCCGATGAATGTATAGATCTTATTAAACAGGCAGTTAATAATAATGAAATACTGTCCAATATTTTATGTAAGATGCTTGACCCCACTCCGACAAAAGAACAGAGGGAGCATCTAGAAATTGCAGAGGCCCGTAAGAAAATATACAAACAAGTCTCGCAAGAAAGAAGCTTGAGTCGTGAACTGTGGATCAAAAGACTCCGTAATGCCCCTGATAAGATACGTACCCCTCCTGGAATTAAACCAGGCCAATGGAGTGAAGATCAATATAGGCTATTTAGGGAATCTCGAGGAAAGAACGCACCTTATAATAGAGGGAAGTCAGGTAAATGGGAAAGACTAATACCAGACTTTGGGATAGAGGTTGCAGAGGCTTATCGGGATGCCTCTGTAAAATTTTGGCGTTACTATAAACCTTCTATTAGATCAGAAAATCAGCAAAAAGTTATCGTGTTTCTTACGAATTGCTGTTTGGTTTAACTGGTATTGAGACCGAGGCAAAATATGTATCAAATTTCCCATCATCCTTAACTGAGGCAGAAGTGTCACATGCCTTAAGGTATCTTACGTGGGAAATTAACGGCTTTCCTAGTTGGTTAGAAACCATATATAACCATTTCCCAGATCTGACACTTGAAAAGATTAAAAAGAGGTTTACTGGGAACTCAATAACACAGGAGTGGAGACAGAATCGAGCTATATCCTTAATGATATAGCATTTCATGCGCCTTGGCTTCACGAAAAATCGCAACTATGCTACTTGAATGGTTCGATGCAAAGAAAGTCCCCTAGATAATCAACGCTGTTTTATCTTAACTATACTTCAAAATGCTGGTATAGATTCTAAGTGCCTTTCAAAACTCGCTACTAATGCAATAGCTCAATCTGATAATAATTCACAGTCAATTGCATGGTGGTTTGCAGTCCTAATTGATAATAACCCGAAACAGGGTATACAAGAACTTGAAAACTGGCTATCTGGCTTAAATAAAAAGACAGCGATCGAATCGAGCCAACAATTTATAACAACCTTACTGGGTACAAGATTCGGTAATAGTTATGAAATCAATTTAACAACAGGGTTATATATGAACCCTTCTGACTTAAAGTCCCTGATCAAGATAATGCATTCTTTTATCTTGATCGATGAAGACATTGATAGAACTAAAGACATCTCTTATACATCAACGCATAGAGATGATGCACAGGACGCCAGAGACAGACTTCTCAGACACTTAGCTGATATACCTGGTAAAGAAACCTATACTGCTCTTCAAGAACTCTCGCAACTTCCGGCTCTCAAAAAATTAAAGGTTGGATTGAGCGAGAGGCTGTAACTCGCGCAGAAAAAGATGGAGATTTAGAGTTGTTCACCAGCCAGCAACTCTATACTTTTCACGAGACTCAAACATTGATACCTGAGAATCAAAATCAACTTTTGATCTGATCGTAGATCATTTAAAGGAGATTAAAAACTGGGTCGAGACAGGAAACGATAGCCCATATACAATATGGCAGAGAGTACAAAACGAAGCAGAAGTACGCAACTTAATATCTGGAGCAATGCGACAGCTATGCAATAGCCGATACGTTAATGTTCAAGAAGCAGAACTTGCAAACGCTCAAAGACCAGATATTACATTTCAAAATTCAAAAGTTACTTGCCCAATACCTGTGGAAATTAAACTTTTGGATAAAGGTTGGTCAGGTAACAAACTTTGTGAACGCTTAGAAAACCAACTAATCGGAGACTATCTGCGAGAAGCAGATGCTAAACACGGTATATTTCTACTAGTTTCAAAGCATTTACCGCAGACTAAATACTGGATCATCAATGACAAACGTACATGTATTACCAACCTATCAGATGAACTAACTTTGTTCTGGAAGAGTATTGCATACAAATATCCTGAAATAGAGCAGATTGAAATTATCGTCATTGACATGAACATCCGTGCTCAAGCCAGTATAAATCATGAAAAATATAGTTATTCAAGTTTAATCTGACCTCCCTGTGCAGTCATATCAAAACAGAAAGCTTCCGCTGCTGGTCCAAAACAGATCTTAAGGCCCATAGCAGCGGTAAACGTCAGTTTGAGTACTTAAGTATGCTTAACAATCAACTCTCTGACTCATTTATAGGTCGAGTTACTAAAGCAAAACGCTTCTCAGATATTTTCTCCTCTGGCTGGAAAAACCTTGAAGATCTTTTTATTATCTGAAGAATCGTTAGATAAAATTAACGCATCAGCTCTTGCATCATAAAATGAAGCTAAACTAATGCAATAACGGTATGTAGGGACAAGAACAACAACAATGAAAACGGTTATAACGATCGAGCCAATCCTATCAAGCAGTGCAGTCATCAAGGAATTAGATGCCTCTTGCACAATAACCTGAGCTTTATCAGGCATAGTTATCAACTCAGACGTTGCTGTTTTGCTAACAGCTTTTATTATTTCAACTGTGGCTTCATATTTTTTTCATTTGAATCAGACTCCATCTCAAAGGAGCTGTTTAGTGCATAGTCGTAGCTAACCAAAATTTCCTGTAAATCCCTTATACTCTCCGCAACATCTTGATTAGATTGTCTAAGATCATCAGAAGCATTTCTAAACCCGTTCGACTCATAAGGGTCAGAAGAATAGTAGAAAAACGTGAAGCTAACAGCACAAGTAGAACCTATTAAAAGAAGAATCAGGGAAGCTTGGTTTCGAAGCTTAGTAGCCCTTCCTCTTAGCTCTGCAGTTAACGCTACTTTCCTCTCTTCGATACTTATATCCTCAGAAGGAGAATATCCTTCTGAGCTCCAGAAAGCTGAAAATGCTGATACAACTAATAGAATACTAGCTCCTACAGCACAAAGAATACCTATTTTTATTAGCCAATACGATTGATTGTAATTTTCTGAGAACTGATCAATATATTTAACCGAATTGTTAACGAAGAACTCTATAAACCCTGGCGTAGCTAATAAGTTATAGATGATTTCGATTGTTCTTGAATCTCCTCCAAGAGGTAGTTGCTGAGACTGTAGAGGAGGTTCAGATTTATCTTCAGCTTTAGGCAGTTTTTCGAGAGCGATAATTAGTGAATCTTGAAAAGCTTTTCTTCTGATACATCACTAATCCAAGAAGAGAAATACCTACCTAAATCTGGTGTTAATATATATGCCGATGAAAGTGTTATTGCTGAAAAAGTAAAGTAAAACTGAAATTTTTGTTAAGGATTTTCTTACCACTATAATGTACTCCTTTCTAGATTCTTGATTTTCCGTAAGACATATCTTCAATATGATACCGGCTTCTAATCAGCTAAAGACCTAATTACAATACCTATGTTGGTTTTGACTATAAGTCATCTAATATATTTAACCAACGAAATACTCGAGAAATGTAGTAGAAGCTCTTTAATTGATAAATGCTAGCTATGCCTTCAAAACATATATTGGTATTTCTCCATCCCACAAATCACCATTACCCCACTCTAACTTTATATTTGCCTTAAATCGGCTATGAGTTAATTCAAGGCTAGGTATATCGACGCAAGTGAAACGTTTGACAAAATGTAAAGACGGTCTTTTATCGCTAATCCCCTGATCCATAGGTATTAAAGATAAACGAACAAGTTCTAGGAGTATGAGTCGACTAAGTAATTCAAGGTCATGTTTGTATTCGTTGTAATACAGTGTTGCCAATGAGCCCAACTCTTTTGCAAAACTTATTTCACCTTTGATAGTGCTCATGCAAGTAGAAATTCTTTGCTTAGCATTATCGATTCCTTTAACCATTGCAATGGTTCCATTCTTAATATAAATATCGCCTGTATTATCAAGCGCCATATTTGCTCCCAAGTCATAAGGATTAGTTGCTACGGGTTTATTATCTACACTAATACATAAAATAAATTTTCCAGAAGAAGAAATTTCAATTTTTATGTCTAGGATTCTTCTCGCATCTCCCTGTGACTCAATAACAACATATGCTTCAGGTTCAATCAAAGAATCAAACTCTAATACATAGTTATTCAATAATTCCTGACTTCCTACTAATGGTGCCACTAATTCAAAGCTCCAATTTTGTGCATGTATAGAATTCCAATGAACAAAATAAATTAGCCCGCTACCTAATTGAATTAAAGTTGCATCTCTATTTACAAACTCTTCAGTTGGTAATTTAAGGCTATCTGCAGCTCTTTTTCAGCCTGCGCTTTCCAATCGAGTAAAGTGCTTGCGGAATATACTGTATAATCAGTATCAATTAAATTTCCATGATCTCTACACATCCATATTCCATTTGAAATATGTTTTCTTTCTTCAGGGGTCATCTGAGGATTATATCTAGGCCCTCCTGAAGCAGCTGCGTGTATGTGTGCAGCAATGCCATTATTAATTCTTTTAGTTGGATCATCGGAATGAGGGCCAACTGTATTTCTGCCACACCCTGGGAATGAGCACTTCCAACTGACACGCTCGGCCATTATTCGTTTATTATTGGGGGTAAAATCATCCCGATTACTACCACTCATATCTGTACAATCCCAGTATAAATATAATTTTTAATATTTGGTTCGTGCAAACTCTGCTTGCCTTGCAAAATCTCCACCCCGTTATGTAAGGATTGATAAACTCAAGGTACCAAAGAAAATATTTTTAATATGATGCACTGTTTTTACATAAACAGATACAGGCTTTAAATCAAACACGAAAAGAAAAATCAATATCGAGAAACTTTATCTAACCAATCAATAATCAAAGGAAGTTCTTCTTCAGTAATAAGGGTCGTATCATCTATTTCAGTTTCAGAATGCAAATATCGAAAACCTCCATAGTCCTCCCACTTTACTGTAGAAACATCTCTATCTGGATCATCAGGGTCAATCATGCTTAATAACCGTTGCATAACATTAACGACCTCTTGCGGACATTTCAATGCGCCAGCGCTAAGAGATACTCCACTGCCTTGATCTTTTACCAAATATTGATGCTTTTCAGGTATTGGCAAAGCTCCAGTTGATGGATCAATACCTAGTCTAATAACTTCAGCTGTATCATGTGGTATTATTCGCGTATCAAGGATTGCTCGCTTTTAAGATCCTCCATCATTTCTTGTAGCAACCGATTACGTTGTTGTAAATCCATAACCATACGCCGCGTCGATGGCTCTAAGCTACTAAGATCGATTGAACGACAATCTGTTTTGGGTCGAACTTTTTACTGTAACTTTTCCTAGCAACCTCATACTCTTTCTTACGCAGATCAATATACGGCTTAGCTTTAGCATTTTGATTAGCGATAGTACTATAGCCCAAATACCCAAAATGCTCCGTACTCACATTTACAATGGTTCGATAACTCATCTTGCCATCAAACTCTGTTATTAGATCACAAGATTTTTCACTAATTTCATTGTGGATTTTAATTTAGCACTAGCAGCAGGGTCAGTTATGATCGCAGAATAAAGTTGTTCCGCAGTTAATGTTAGAGTTGGAACGATGCTCATCAAGGGTCCTCCTTACTATGCTTGCGATCTTTGCCGGGTACTACATTAATTCGGATCTGTTGTAAGTTACTAAATAGGCCTTCAGAATCTGGCGTCGTCAAACTCGGTTGCTTACATAAGGTTGTAATCCCTTGCTTTAGGTTGGTATTGAAACCCAATTTTACTTTACCTTCCGCCGCATCTTGTGCTTTTTCATCTCCAAAAACATCAGCTACCAAACTGGCTAGCGTAGCAGTTAACCAACTTTCTACCTCTGCTGAACGAGGTTCGTTATAAGACAACAAAAGCTCCTCTGCTTCAGCACTAAAGATACTGTTCAAAAAATTCTTGACTAGACGGCGACAGTCTTCAGGTACCTCTTGCCCGGTCCTGACATAACATAAGGCTTGTTCCAATACTGTTCGCGCCAGACCAAAATCATTGTTTGAAATAACTTCAGGGCTATAGTCAATTTGTTCACTGTCTCCAATCAACACCATTGGAGTTGCCAATTGCTGATCGTTTACCTCAAGTGCCAAAGCCTGAGAATTAGTAAAGTCTTGCCAACGTTGGTACCACTGTATCACTAAAGGTGCTAATGACTCGTCTTGTTCCACCAAGCGATCCTTCGCAGTGTTGAAGCGTAAAACAAGCCTGTCATGCCTCTTTCGAACATTAACTATGTCACCTTCGACTTTGCTCATTCGCAACTCACGACTGAGTAAATTAATTTGCTTGCTAAGCAACTTAAGATTTTCTTGAACCGTTTTTCTCTCACGTGCTTTGGTCCGTAGAAGAAGCATCAACTTGTTAGCTTCCAATGCCTGTTGTTGTATAAAATCAGGACCTGTACGGTAAAAACGCCCCCTGCACAGCCACCAAGTTGTTCTGTGAAATGCACAACCACTTTACCGCCAGTCTCAACTTCTCGAGTAGTAACGCCGCACATATCACAGTGAGAACCTTTGCCCCCATCACACAGACACCTCCTGGCACAGGAGCTAAAGCGGCAAAATCAGGTGGTAGATCCTCAATATGCTGGCGAACCCTTTCACTTACAGGCAGTAAGCTTATCTGACCTTCGTGATTAGCAAGCTGCTCAATGACTGATTCAAAGCCGTCAATAAGATCACCCTGGAGGAACGCTTCCATTAGTTTTTGCGCATGTACATTGGAGTAGTTTGAAAATAACGCATGGTCATAACTACCGTTTGATGACCGGCTATATATTCAGACACCAAATGTGCTGGCACGCCTAATTCAATCAAACGACTGATACCTGCTACCCGTAAAGAATGAATGTCATATTTAGCTTTTCTACCTTCAGAGTACGTTCTTCGTGGATGATCTGTTTTGACAGTCAATTTGAAACGTTCGAGACGCTTGTCTTGACATAACTTTCGTTCGACATGCAGACATAAAGCGTTGTATAGCCTTTCGATCTGAAACTTAGTAACCGGTTGTGCTGCTCGGTGAGTCTGACCATTCGGCCAAGTAATAGTTAACTCGTGATGGCCTATTTGACGACAAAGAGGTACAAACCAAGGCGCTCGCAGACTTAAATCATCGTCTATAGGCATGTTTCTTCTATCTTCAGGTACATGGATAAAAGTAAGAGGACCTGGATCAGGATCATTCTTTTCCATGTAGGTGTACTGATATCTTAGAACTTCATACACACGTGCTAAATGATGACCACGTTTCTGTAAGTCCACGTCATCACTTAAAATTAGTAATTGCCCATCAGGCCAAGGCAGTGCATAGCCAGTGTTTTTACTTCCCCCATAATGCGGTCTTATTGGTCGAGCTCCAAATCACCGGTTCTAATGCAGAGTTCAATTCATCAAATTGCAACTGCAGTGCTCCTGAGCCTGATCCATAAATTTCTTCATGACTCTGTCCATTCTGATAGCGAAAATTGGCTAAAGAATGAGTATTAGGAACCATACGTTGACTCGTTATATTGAAAACCTCATTATCAAGTAAACCTTGATCTAACCAACGGACTTGTTTTCCCCTTAGCGGCATCAACAATAGTAATGCTAACGCTACAGCAGAGGATGGGTTCCACTGCCAAACTCCATCACGCAAAAACCAATCTGATGATTGAACCTTTCGCCCATCAGATAAAGTCTCGGCAAAGTGTTTAGCCCAAGCAAATGTTGGAACTCTTACCTGTACTTGAGTTGGCTTTTTCTAACAAATACTGTCCATCGTCACCAATAATAGGGTAATCATATTTGTCTCTTCTAGGTAAAAAGACATCCCGTATTTCGGTTTTCAAACCCAGAAGTTCTTCAATTAAAACCTCCTGAACCTCTGTCAACATTCGGCTTCGAGGGTTTTTGACCAAATTTTGTCGTGAACTGTTTAAAAACTTTTTCTATACCGATGAAAGGACTTACAAAGTTTTTCTTGCCTTCAACGATTTAGGATATTTTCTTAAGCCAAGTTCATCGGGCAATTGAACTGCATTGTAAACAATAGCGAAGATACGAGCGCAAAACTGCCAGGTATCAGCTGCAGCATTCGAATGTTCATTACCAATTCGTTGATTTCTTCTCTTCAGAAAATTGCTAAAACTATTTTGATCTTTTGGATCATGGACATTATGCAAATGTAGAGTAGTGATGTCCCAAGGTTCAATTTTTGCTCTTTACACCAAGTCAACAAGGGGTTATTTTTAGTCGCTGATGCCTTGTAAGATTTGTATGAGATTGCTGCCATAAGGAGAAAAAAATGCCCAATCTGAAGATAAATTTTTAGCTGCCCAAGCAGCGGAATATTTTGTATTTCTTCTGGTTTATGATTGGGTCGACCATCAAAACAATCATAGGGAAATGGAGGATCTTTTCGGTGAGAGTCAAGAAGAGTCTGTACTTTTAATACTGAGATCAGTGATCCATCTTTAAATCTTTTAGGTACAGCAACAAACAACTCTTTAGGTGTGTCATCTATTTCACGCAAAGTGCTACAACTGTAAAGCTGGGACAACCATTTATGGGTACGAATGCTACCATCCAGAACCCTATCCCAACTTCGTTTCTCAGCAATCTGTGGTAATAAAGTTTTTGATGTAGATAAAAATGAAGCAGAATTATAGGGAAGTAACCAACTTCCTTGTAACGCGCCCAAATAGAGCCATTGACTACAAGCAAGCTGGAATCGAACCCATAAGCTCCAACTTTGCGGGCTATCAGTAACTGCAAGATATTCTGATATTTTTGGAGCCAATCGACGCAAAACAATACCAACAGAGGACGCGAGTAAAACATCCCGCGCTTGCAAGAAGACAGGTTTATCTATCGAACAATGACCGCGAAATCCTTCTGGAATAAATATATTTGCGCTTGCATTGTGCACCAATAATAAATCAGCTAACAATTTAGTCAGCGGTTCTCTACGAACTATAGAAAAATCTAACAACAACGTTGCCATTGACTCAGGCAACTTTCTTGCTCTAGAGATCCATACGTGAGCAATTCCAGTATTTATCCACTCATCGTACCATGCTGCACAAATGGCTTTGTGCACCTCTCTCCCACACCCAAAGTGATCTACCATTTTATTATAGGTTTTAGTTATTAAAACATTACCAAGCCTTGATCTAACATAATATTTATCTAACTTAGGCAATTTGTCCCAAAATAAAATTCCATCAGTAGGTTTTTTTATGAAACATAAAACATCGTTTATCTTCTAGCCATTTCGGAAGATTTTTCCTCTGAAACCTGATCAACTGCCTGATAGTTCGGAACGAAGAAACAGATTTGTCAATCACGATGACCTTATCAGTTTTATTTACCTGCACAGTGTTACCACTCAAAAACCAGGATAATGCATAGTATTTTTGTGCAATGGCTGATCAATAGGTTTCATGAGAAATTACTCTCGAGCGTGTGGAGTACAACCTTGGGAAGCCTATCTGCGTTGTTCTTTAGCTGTTCAAGGCGAGCAATCCAAAGCTCATATTGCTCGTTTGACCAGTGATCAGGAAATTGAGGAACACGGCTTCCTTTAGTAAATAAATGTGGAATCAAGTCTTCTCGACCAGAAGCTTTAAGGTAAGCTGAAGTGATTGATTCACGTACTTTACCGTCACTCAGATGGAAATAAGCCTCTGTCGAACTAAGAGAAGCATGATGCATTAGAATCTGCACCTGTTCAGTCGAAAGGCATAGAATATTAGCGCAGTAATATCCAAAGAAATGGCGTAGGCTGTGCCAGCCAAGCCGATAGTTTATTCTAGACGATGTTTCAACCTGCGCCAAATTGCTTTAACAGCAGACATGCTCAAGGGCATTCCATAATTATCTCCAGGCTCAATGATTATAAATAACCAAGGATGCCGTAAGGTAAGTACTTCGCCGGTATAAGGATTATGTTTTAAATATTTATCTTCGTATTCCTTAAAAAGTTGATACCAATAGGCACCAATTCGGGGTCGCACCACCAAAGATAATGAATGTCATAATCCCGAGCATCTATGCCATCAACCATCATTTTCTGCTCACCAGCACTCAAAGTCATCGCCTTAAAACCACTATGCAACCCATAGTGATAACGATCTAGCTTGTTGCGTGGAGCTAGATGTCGTAAGGGATGTGTAATAGGAACATCCTTGTTAACGGCACCCCAATAACGTTTAAAATAATCTTCGCGAGTACCAGAAGTTAGTTGCCCTTCATTATCTATCCAATCAGTCATTCCTGTTTGGGGATGGGACAGTCGGATTTTTGCCTGTCCCATAACATCGAGCCCTTCAACATCACTACGAAAAGGTGTAAGGGCTCAGAACGTCGCAAACTCCCACCAAGCATGATCAGCATTAACAACTTGTCGCGAACATTTACCGCTGCAGAATCAACTAATTCTACAATCCGGTTCGGAGGGAATGCTTTCGGATTTTTATATGGTGGCGACCCCGCTCCGCGGCATTCAACCTCTCATTTATATATTGCCCGTAGACCACTTTCGTATGATTTCGAGAATGATAGAGATGCAACTTCATATCCCATTTAGTGCGCTTCTTGAAGTCTTGGAAACGCTCCCATGCACTCATGAAGCGCCTTTCAACGGAATTTAATCGAATAGAACCATGATGAGTATGCTGCCAATTATCAAACTCAGTGATAGCCTCTACATAGTTACGCAGAGTACTCCCTTTGGCTCGTCGACTTAAAAGCAAAGGCTTCCAATGTAATCCTAGATACTTTAACCAGCCCCAACGTTTTGAGCGACGAGTACAGAACTCATCTGTACCATACTGCTTAGCATCGAGAAAATTAGCTACTAAATTAGCTGATTCGGCATCTGTTAGAGCTCGTGTACCATAGCGAGCGCAAGTAAATGCATACAGGTGGCATAATCCTCGAACATACAATTCAAGTTTGCTGTGACTAAAGCCACGCACCATCAAATCATAAATGTATTGATTAATTACGTATCCAGGCTGACCACCCGCTAAATAAACTAGTGGAAACAGTCGTCCCCGAAACTCATTATCATAGATCCATACTATCTCATACCAAGGATTGCCTTTAATGATATATCCACTCATAAGATAAGCCCTGTAGATCTTACGAAGTTGTAAAATTGGTTGTTAACGAAACTGTCAATATAGAACGATTTCTTCAAAGGTCTATTTATAGCCATTCGTAAACTAGATAGGTCCCCTTATACTTCGTAAGAGCCCAGGGCGAATCGATGCAGGAAGGCGGAATTTTCGACGGCGATATACTGGTCGTAGACAGATCCCTGAAAGCCCGCCACAAAGACATCGTAATCGCCTGCCTGGATAATGAATTTACCGTTAAACAGCTGCACACCCGGCCACGGTTACGCCTTATGCCAATGAACAGGCAATTTAAAGCAATTGAACCGGCACAGGACTCAACGCTGGAAATATTCGGCGTTGTCAGCACGGTCATTCACCAGCTGCGCAGGTAACAGGTATGACGGATACCTGCTTTGCCCTGGTGGACTGCAATAACTTTTATGCCAGCTGTGAGCGGCTGTTCCGGCCAGACCTGCGCAACAAACCGATTGTCGTGCTCTCAAACAATGACGGCTGCATCGTTGCCCGAAGTGCCGAAGCAAAAGCACTAGGCATATCAATGGCTGTTCCGTTGTTTCAGGCACAGGAAATCATTGACCGGGAGCAGATCGCTGTTTTCTCTTCAAACTATGCCCTCTACGGTGATATATCCGCACGGGTCATGAGCCTGCTGGAACAGCTTGCTCCCGCCACCGAAGTGTACTCCATCGACGAAGCATTTCTGGATCTGAGTGGCATCGGTGCATGCCAGCCGCTCAGCCAGCTTGCAACCAACATAAAACAACAGGTAACCGACTGGACCGGCATTCCGGTATGCATCGGCATTGCCCCCACAAAGACACTGGCCAAACTGGCCAACCATGCAGCAAAGCGTATCCAAAACCGGTGGCGTTGTTGATCTGAGTAGTCCGGCCCGGCAGCAACGGCTGTTGCAACTGCTGCCCGCCAGTGAAGTATGGGGCGTTGGCCGGCGTATTTACCGGCGCTTGCAGGCATATAATATCCATACAGCCAGGCAACTGGCCTGCTGCAATACCAGCTGGATACGCAAGGAATTTTCCGTCACCCTCGAACGCACCGTCCGGGAACTGCAGGGGCAAAGCTGTTTTAATCTTGAAGAACTACCACCGCCGCGACAACAGATCCTCTGCAGCCGCAGTTTTGCAAAACGGATAACCGATTACCCCTCCATGCACGCTGCTATCTGTCAGTACACTGCCCGGGCAGCAGAAAAACTGCGCGAACAGGGTGCAACTGCACGGGTCATCAGCATTTTCATCCGTACCAGCCCTCACAGCCATACCGGCCAGTACTACAGCCCTTCAGGCAGTCACCGCCTGACAACGCCCAGCGATGATACCCGCACGCTGATAACAACCGCCATTAAACTGCTCGACAGTATCTGGCAGGACGGTCACCGTTTTATCAAAGCAGGCATCATTTTGACGGACCTGTATACACCCGGACACTTCCAGCCCACCCTGTTTGACCCGCCACAGCGGCATAACAGCAAAGCACTGATGGACACCCTGGACCGGATCAATCACTCAGGGCTTGGTAAAGTCTGGTTTGCCGGAGAACAGCTGACCCGGGGCTGGCAAATGCAACGCAACAAACTCTCTCCGGCCTATACAACCCGCTGGAATGAGCTGCCGGTTGCAAAGCTATAAAAACCTAAGAAACAATATGTAAGCTATTGATATCAGAAAATAATAGGATCATCAGCTTCATCCCAGGGAGCAAACTTTGGCATCACCTTCCGAAACAGATCAGAGTCACAGAAGCCGCTGACCCAGGCCTGTAAGTGTGGATATTCGCTACTGTAAAACCAGTCCCGGTCAACATGGGCAAACTGCCGTACGAAAGGCACAATGGCCATATCCGCCAGAGTCATCCGGGGCAGAACCAGATACCCGTCATACTTCGCCAACCGGGTCTCAAGCTTCGCCAGGCTCACCATACACTGGTCACGGTAATACACCTGTGTATGCTCCGGATGGCGTTCAAAATACTTGTAACGATCAAGATGCTGTTTGAAGACAAAATCATTTTCCTGAATCAGCCCCTGCATATCCCACTGTAAATCAGCGTCACTGTTCAGCAGCCAGTCCTGAGGGTCATTCTGGCGCAACGCCCAGCGCATAATATCGAAACTCTCATCGATCACTCTGCCGTCCGGTAACACCAGAACCGGCACCGTCCCTTTGGAGAAACGTCAAGCATTGCCCGGGGCTTATTCCGCAGCACCACTTCACGTAGCTGAACCTGCTGCTGACTATAAGCAAGCGCTAAACGGGCGCGCATTGCATAAGGGCAACGCCGGAAAGAATACAGAACAGGCAAATCAGCCATACACATAAAATCCAGATCATCAAAAACGCCCAGTATACCCGGTAATCCTGCGGTGCTTAACCGAGCAGCTATGTTATGATCCCGCCGATAAGCAATAACTGTATAAGAGCACCCTGTGGAATTACTTAATATTCAGTGTCTGGGAAAATCACTGCGCCTGGAAGGTTCAATGGCCGGCTGGCAGATCCTCTACTGGGATAACACCCCGGTCTCCCGTATTGATGCCAGCGCAAACTACAACGGCGCATCAGAGCACAGCTTTGAACTTAAAGCCGGCGAGCAGATAATCACCTGCCGGCTGGCGATTGACCTGAACTGGCAACCTTTTACCCTGCAGCATCAGCTCTTCATTGATGATCACGCAGTCAGTGACGGCAGCCGTAACAGCAAAGACATTGAACGTCAGCAACCGGTTGAAGCCCGCAGCCGGCAAAAAACCGTTTAACATTATCGGCCTGGCAGCACTCGGCCTGAAACTCCTGAAAAGCGCCAAGCTGATTAAAGTCGTACTGGCCGGCGCCAGCCTGGCCGCCTACTCCTGGTTCTTCTCACTGCAATTCGCACTGGCGCTGATCGCCTGCCTGGTAGTACATGAATACGGCCACATCCGGGCGATGAAACACTTTGGCATGCAAACCAAAGGGATCTACCTGATTCCGTTCCTTGGCGGCCTGGCCCTCAGTGATGAGAAAATAAACACCCGCTGGCAGGACGTCGTCATCTCCCTGATGGGGCCGGTATTCGGTCTGGGTATGTCAGTACTGTGTCTGTTAGCTTACTGGATCACCGGCGAAGCGTTTTTGCCGGGCTCAGTGCTTTCAATGCCCTGCTTAACCTGTTCAATTTGCTGCCAATCCTGCCACTGGATGGCGGGCACGTACTGAAAAGCATCGCTTTTTCAATGAACTCGCTGGTCGGCCTGCTGCTCTGTGCAGGCGCTGCAGGTGCCGGTATTTTTATCAGCTACTCTCTGGGGCTTGCCCTGCTGGGCTTTCTGCTGATTGTCGGCTGTGTTGAGATCGGTTTTGAATGGCGCAGCCGCTATATGACCCATTTACTGCCACTGGACCGCTATGGCCAGATCTTCTCAACAGTATGGTATCTGGCAACCGTCAGCGGCCTGGTCGCTATCATCTGGTATTTTGCCGGCACCGGCGATGCCTTACTGGGTTTGCCGTTACAGGTATTACGCAGCTAGAATGCACATATCGCGGGCGAGCGGCGCCCGCTTTATGAGAGCAGAATATGAGTGATAACGTCGTCGATATCAGTAGCAAACGGGATGAAGCCCGCCATAAACGCAAAGAACAGCGTATGGATCAGATGAAAGACCGCTTCGAAAAGCCATGCCCACAGAAGAAACCGATCCGAAGAAAAAGCTGCTGAATATCTTTAAGAAGAAAAACCTAAGAAGCGCTGAATCCCTGCAACTGCGGCTACAGCGCTTTCATACGTACTTAAGCCCACTGCAAGGTTTACAGCAGATACAAACCTGCTCAGTAAATTCCGCGTCCAACCCTGCCGCGAGCGCCATCCCCAATTCTTCACACTGCTCTTCGAAACTGTCCTGCCACTCTCCCCGGCACAGCAGCGGCTCCTGAACCCAGCTCCATCGCAATCCTGTGCAGATTGTTTCTGCCGCCCGACGGGTACCGGTGCCGTCATGACCGGCACGGATATACATCGCACAGGGTAATGCCTGGGTCTTTTCCAGACAGGGGTAATAAATACGGTCAAAAATCCTTCAGCGCACCGCTCATATACCCCAGATTTTCTGTGGTGCCGAGAATAATGGCATCACAATCCAGAACATCTTCTGGCACCGCTTCCAGCGGCGGCACTAACGGCAACTGACACCGTCAATATCCGGATGGTTAGCACCCCGCAACACAGCGTCGACCATACGCCGGGTATTTTCCGACGGCGCGTGCGCAACAATAAGCAGTTTCTTCATGACATATTCCTGAATCCGATACTTCTGCAGCTTAACATAGCCCCGAAACGCCGTCCTGTCAGACTCACCATACAAACAGATCATGCAAATCAGTCACTTAAGCTTCAGCAAACTCCCCACCCTCTGCCTCCTGATTACCGGAAAGAATGCTTCTGCTGCAGTTCACTGCTGATTTTAAAAAGCAAATTACTTCAAAAGATAACGGTATAAATTTAAATATGAACACCTGACCACCAGCATTCAGGCATAAAAAAGCAGCCATATGGCTGCTTTCTAAGAGACAGATAAATTAAGCAATCTCGATGCTGTCTATCAGTGCCAGCGCCGTATTTACACCCTCATCACCACCTTTGATATCTTCAGCAGCAATGAAAGTCACATCCCTCAGGCCAATAAAACCAAGCACCGTCTGTAAATACGTAGATTCATGGTTCAGCTCCGCATAAGGGCTGCGGGAAGAGTAATTCCCTCCCCGACTGCTCAGCACATACACTTTCTTATTCGTCAGCAACCCGGCCGGACCGGTTTCCGGGCTGTACTGAAAGGTACGCCCTACCCGGGCAACCTGGTCAAAATACGCTTTAAGGCCGCCAGCAATTGTAAAATTGTGCATAGGCGAACCGATGACAATCACATCAGCCGCTTCCAGCTCAGCAATTAACTGATCAGACAACCGCGTTTTCTGCAGCTGTTCAGGGGTTAACTCGTCAGCAGGGGTATAAAACGCACCGATCGTCTCAGCATCAAGATGAGCCGGCGGCTCAAGCCCCACATCCCGATAGGTGATTTCAGATGCTTTACCTGAAAAACGGGCCACCAGCGCAGCTGTCAGACGACGGCTGACTGAACCTTCTGCAGACGGGCTGGAATTAATTACCAATAAACGGGCCATATAATGCTCCTCAAGTCAGATATCCTGTGATGAGGCGCATTATTAACCAAAAAAGCGAATTAATATCGCATAAAATAGCCGATTTAATTCGTTTAAATAGAAAGATTACTGATCTGACCAGACAGCAAACTCATTGCCACAGGGCTCTTTGAAGTGAAAACGCCGGCCACCGGGAAACTCAAATACCGGCCGGGACACACTGCCCCGGCCTGTTCAACCGCCTGCTGAGTGGCGGCAAGGTCCCGGCTATAGAAAACAATGAGTACCGCACCGGCATCAGCATCTGAGCATGCATCCGCCCGGTAAAAGCCCCTTCCACACTGCCGGTATGCGGCTCCTTAAATGCACAGTAATCGGGGCCATAGTCCACAAAGGTCCAGCCAAACACCTGGCTGAAAAACGCTTTGGTCAGCGCCGGGTCCCGGGACGGAAACTCCAGATAATTAATACTCCCATGACGTGGTCGGATAAAGACTCATTACTCATATGACCTCCCTGATAATCATTGTCATGAAACACTTAACTTCAGACTAGCAAAACAATTCGGGACGGTATACGGTGCGTACAACTCATTAAGCTCTGACAGAAAACTATGAACAAAAGCATTCTGATTACCGGCTGTTCAACTGGTATTGGCTACCATGTAGCAAAACAACTCAGCCAGCGTGGCTATCAGGTATTTGCCACCACCCGTAAAGCGGAAGACGTCGCCCGCCTGAATAACGAAGGGCTGAACAGTTTCCAGCTTGACCTGGACAACTCAGAATCAATTCAACTGGCAACCGACTGGGTATTGGAACAGACCAACGGGAAGCTCTATGCGTTATTCAACAATGGCGCCTACGGCCAGCCCGGTGCAATTGAAGACCTTAGCCGTGAAGTACTCAGAGAGCAGCTGGAAACAAACCTGCTGGGCTGGCACGAGCTGACCTGCAAGCTGTTACCGGTGATGCGCCAGCAGGGTGAAGGCAGAATTATTCAGAACAGTTCAGTACTTGGTTTAATCACCATGAAATTCCGCGGCGCTTACAATACCAGCAAATTTGCACTGGAAGGTTACAGCGACACCCTGCGTCAGGAATTGGACGGCACCGGCATACACGTCTCGCTGATAGAGCCCGGCCCGGTACGCAGCGAGTTCCGCGCCAATGCCTATGCCAAATTCCTGGCCAACATAAACATTGAAAACAGCCCGTTCCGCAGCACCTATGAAGGGGTAATCAGCCGGCTAAGCAATACCGATCCGAAAAAGAAGATCCCTTCACCCTCGGACCGGAAGCAGTACTGAAACGCGTCATCCACGCACTGGAAAGCAAACGCCCGCAACCACGCTATTACGTGACGACCCCTACTTACCTGCTGGGCTGGCTGAAACGTTTCGTCTCTACCCGGGTACTGGACAGAATCCTGATTAAAGCCTCCGGTTCAGAAAACTCATAATCCCCCAGACAAAACACTTCAGGAGCCCACCGCAATGTACGCCGTTATTTTCCGTGCCAAAGCCGCGAATCAGGACAAAGCTTACAGTGATACCGTCGCCCGGATGCGGGAACTGGCTTTTGAAAAGTATGGCTGCCTGGACTTTGTCGCTGTCACCGAAGGTGAAGATGAGATAGCCATTTCATACTGGCCGGACGAAACGGCAGTTCTGCGCTGGAAGCAGGATCACGAACACAGCCTTGCTCAGCAGTTCGGCCGGAAAAAGTGGTACCAGAGTTACCGGGTGGATGTGGTAGAAGTAAAACGCAGCTACAGCTTTAATCCGCAACCGGAATAGCCACAGGCAGGGCCAGCATACCGGCCCTGCATTCAGGTACGTCGCTTACGCCAGATCACTCATCTGGGTCGCAATCGCATTTTTAATACCGGTCAGGGTATTACGGCTGTGCAATTCAGCATCGCTTACCTGCCCGGCATCATTCTCGTTACGGGCATTTTCAAAGTAACACAGGGTAGGCTCGAAACCTTCCGCTTCCTGCTCATCCAGCTGCACATACGCACAGATAATCAGCAGGTCCCCTTTATTCGCTTTGTGTGCGGCCGCACCGTTTACAGAAATAATACCGCTGCCATCTTCGGCACGGATTGCATACGTACTGAAACGTTCGCCGTTATTAATGTTATAGATATGTATCTGTTCATATTCGCGAATGCCGGAGCTGTCCAGCAGCTTACCGTCGATGGCACAGGAGCCTTCGTAATGCAGTTCGGCATGGGTAGCAGTGACCCGGTGAAGTTTTGCTTTCAGAAATGTTTGCAACATAGATACAACCTTAATCTTGCGCCACAGAATGTCTCTGCGGCTTTCCCAGGAACAGTCTGATATCAGAACTGTTCATCTAAAGTCATGTCTACGCCCGCTCCGGTTCAGAACCGTCTGATCTGTTCTGGCGCGATACACGGACGCCGACAGACCTGCCCAATAAGTGCCGCCAGGCAACACTTCTTCACTGCCTGAACATCAGACAGCGGTACTTCCGGCGCTGATTGTAACAGCTGAAAAAGGGATTAAAAGCGCTAATTTGTCGCTAAAAATCAGCATATTGAACCATTATTCGGGTTAGCGACGCGAAAGCAACAAACACCCCACCAGCAATTAAATTCACGCATTTCTCAAGTTACTTTAATTTCATTCATTTTAACCTGAGTCGAAATCACCCAGCAGCACACAAGAAGCCCCTAGAATAAACGCCTTTATCGACACGCAGTAACGGAAACACCTATGACAACCGCCCCTACCCAGCCACCGGCACATAACATCACCGATACACTTCGCACTGCACTTAAACAGCGCATTCTGATGCTGGACGGCGCCATGGGCACAATGATTCAGCAATACCCACTCAGTGAAACGGATTTCCGCGGCCAGCGATTCAGCGACTGGCCAACCGACCTGAAAGGCAACAATGACCTGCTGGTACTGACCCGTCCGGACATCATCCGGGAAATCCACGGGGCATTTCTGGATGCTGGCTGCGACATTATCGAGACCAATACCTTCAATGCCACATCCATTGCCATGGCTGACTACGACATGGCACACCTGAGCAAAGAAATTAATTTTCAGGCGGCAAAACTGGCCCGGAAACTGCGGAGCAGTTCAGCACAGCGGAACAGCCGCGCTATGTTGCTGGCGTACTCGGCCCGACCAACCGTACCTGCTCACTGTCACCGGATGTAAACGACCCGGGCAAACGTAATATTCACTTTGATGAACTGGTTGCAGCTTATACCGAATCACTGGAAGGCCTGATTGAAGGCGGCGCTGACCTGATCCTGATCGAAACCATCTTCGATACCCTGAACGCCAAAGCCGCCATATTCGCTTTCGACAAATATTGCCAGGATCACAGCCTGGATATTCCCTGATGATTTCCGGCACCATTACCGATGCCTCCGGCCGGACACTATCCGGCCAGACCACTGAAGCATTCTGGAATGCAGTCCGGCACATCAGGCCGGTATCCATCGGTCTGAACTGCGCCCTTGGTCCTAAAGAATTACGCCAGTATGTGGCCGAACTCTCCCGGGTCGCTGATACCTTTGTATCAGTACATCCTAACGCGGGTTTACCGAATGCCTTTGGCGAATATGACGAAACCCCGGCAGAAATGGCAGAAGAAATCGGTGAATGGGCCGCCAGCGGACTGGTTAACATTGTTGGTGGCTGTTGCGGCACCACCCCTGAGCACCTGAAAGCCATCAGACAGGCATGCCAGCAACACTCTCCCCGCCAGGTACCGGAGTTACCGGTCGCCTGCCGGCTGGCCGGCCTGGAACCGCTTAACATTGATGCCGACAGCCTGTTTGTAAATGTCGGCGAACGTACCAACGTCACCGGCTCTGCGGTGTTCCGCCGCCTGATTAAAGCCGGTGATTACGAAACCGCCTTAGAGGTAGCCCGGCAGCAGGTTGAAAACGGCGCCCAGATCATCGATATCAACATGGATGAAGGCATGCTGGACGCAGAAGCCGCCATGGTTCGTTTCCTTAACCTGATTGCATCCGAACCGGATATCAGCCGGGTACCGGTGATGCTGGACTCCTCAAGTGGGACGTCATAGAAGCCGGCCTTAAATGTGTACAGGGTAAAGGCATCGTCAACTCCATCAGCCTGAAAGAAGGCGAAGAAGCCTTTATCAGACAGGCCAACCTGCTGCGCCGTTACGGTGCCGCTGTGGTGGTCATGGCATTTGACGAAACCGGTCAGGCCGATACCTACGAGCGCAAAATTGAGATCTGCCAGCGTTCTTATCAGTTACTGACAGAAATCGTCGGTTTTCCGCCGAAGACATTATCTTTGACCCGAACATCTTCGCGGTCGCCACCGGGATAGAAGAACACAACAACTACGCCGATGACTTTATCCGTGCTACCGGCTGGATCAAGCAGAATCTGCCCCATGCAATGGTATCCGGCGGTGTATCCAACGTCTCTTTCTCGTTCCGCGGCAACAATCCGGTACGTGAAGCCATACACTGCGTTTTCCTCTACCATGCCATCCGCCAGGGGCTGGATATGGCCATCGTTAACGCCGGCCAGCTGGCGATTTATGATGATTTGCCTGCAGAACTGAAAACCGCAGTGGAAGCAGTGGTACTGAATACCTCAGATGATGCCACCGAGAATCTGCTGGACATAGCCAGCCGCTACCTGAATGACGACAATCAGGCTGATAACAGCGAGCAGCAAGCCGCCTGGCGGGAACTGCCAGTTGAAGAACGGCTATCCCATGTACTGGTAAAGGGATTACTGACCATATCGAAGCAGATGTGGAAGAATGCCGCCAGCATTACGCCCGGCCTATCGAAGTGATTGAAGGCCCGCTGATGGCCGGCATGGGTGTCGTCGGCGACCTGTTTGGTGCCGGCAAAATGTTCCTGCCACAGGTAGTGAAGTCAGCACGGGTGATGAAAAAGCCGTAGCCTGGCTCATGCCTTACATTGAAGCAGAGCAGAAAGGTGGTGAAGTCCGCAGTAACGGCAAGATCCTGCTGGCAACGGTTAAAGGTGATGTTCATGACATCGGCAAGAATATTGTCGGCGTGGTACTGCAATGTAATAACTACGAGATTATCGACCTCGGCGTGATGGTATCCGGCGAAGAGATTCTGCGCACCGCCCGGGAAGAAAACGTCGACATCATTGGTCTGTCCGGACTGATCACACCGTCACTGGATGAGATGGTCAGTGTCGCCAAAGAAATGCAGCGTCAGAACATCAGTCTGCCTCTGATGATTGGTGGCGCCACTACCTCCAAAGCCCATACCGCGGTCAAGATTGAACCGGGTTTCAACCTCGATCAGGTGGTTCACGTCAGTAACGCATCGCGTGCCGTCAACGTAGCAAGCAGCCTGCTATCAGAGGACAACAAATCACACTATATCAACGAGATACAAGAAGAATATCAGGCGATACGGGAACGTTTCACGGAGCGTCAGAAGCTGGGCCGCCGGGTCAGCTTACAGCAGGCACGTGTCAATAAACTGACAACTGACTGGGATACCTATACCCCGCCGACACCTGCCAACCCGGGATTCACAGCTTCAGAAATTTTGATCTGAACAAGCTGGTGGACTTCATTGACTGGACCCCCTTCTTCCGCAGCTGGGAGCTGGCCGGACGCTACCCGGCCATTCTGGAAGATGACGTTGTCGGTGAAGCAGCCAGCAAACTTTTGACGATGCCACAGTTATGCTGGATGACATTATCAGCAACCGCAAAATTACCGCTCATGCCGTTGTCGGTTTACTGCCGGCCAGCACCCGGGATCATGACGATATCGTGGTCTACGAAAACGAACAGCGCAGAGAAGTAAAAATCACCCTGCCCCAGCTGCGTCAGCAGATCGAAAAAGCCGCAGGTAAAGCTAACCTGTGCCTGGCTGATTTCATTGCGCCTGAAGACAGCAACAAAGACGATTATCTCGGCATATTTGCGGTCAGCGCCGGACACGGCGTCGACAAATTGGTTGAAAGCTTCGAAGCAGACAACGACGTTTACAGCAGCATCATGGTTAAAGCACTGGCAGACCGGCTGGCCGAAGCATTTGCTGAATATATGCATCACCATGTACGGACTGAACTGTGGGGCTACGCCAGCCAGGAACAGCTGGACAACGAAGCACTGATCCGTGAGGAGTACAACGGTATCCGGCCGGCACCGGGATATCCTGCCTGCCCGGATCACCGGATTAAAGCCCGTTTGTGGGAATTACTGGATGTTGAAGAACATACCGGTATTACTCTGACCGACAGTTACGCCATGTATCCGACAGCCGCTGTCAGTGGCTGGTATTTCAGTCATCCGCAAAGCCAGTATTTCGGCGTTGCCAAAATCAGTGAAGATCAGGTCGGCTCCTATGCTGAACGCTGCCAGATCAGCCAGCAGGAAGCAGAACGCTGGCTAACCCCGAACCTTGGCTATGAGCCCGAAGAAGGTTAAGACGCTTTCCCCAACCGCGTCCCTTTGCAGCTATCGGCAAAGCTATTTGCCGATAGCTGCCTTTCTGTTGCTACCTAACAAAAAACGGCACTCCAGAGTTATCTGAAATGCCGTTAGCATTATTAAGAGACCAAAAACCTAGTTAAGGTCAAACCGGTCGAGATCCATCACCTTCGCCCAGGCCGAAACGAAATCCGCTACAAACTTCCCGCGGGCATCATCACTGGCATAGACTTCCGCAATAGCCCGCAGCTGAGAATTTGAACCGAATACCAGATCCACTTCGGTTGCAGTCCACTTCAGCTGGCCGGTCACACGGTCACTGCCTTCAATTACGCCCTCTTCAGTAGCCGACCTCTGCCACTGGGTACTCATATCCAGCAAGTTCACAAAGAAGTCGTTCGACAGGGTATCAGCCTGCTTCGTAAATACCCGTGACGGCTCTGCCCGGTATTAGCATTGAGCATCCGCATACCGCCGACCAGAACAGTCATTTCCGGTGCAGTCAGAGTAAGTAGCTGTGCTTTATCCACCAGCAACTCTGCCGCCGGACGTACATGATTAGGCACCGTAAAGTTACGGAAGCCATCAGCCACCGGCTCCAGGGCACTGAAGGATTCAACGTCAGTCTGTTCCTGGGTCGCATCAGCACGGCCCGGATTAAACGGTACGCTGACATCAAAACCTGCATTTTTGCAGCCTGCTCGATTGCAGCGGCACCACCAAGAACGATTACATCCGCCAGTGACACCTGCTTATCATTAGACAAAGAGCAGTTAAATGCCTGTTGCACACTGACCAGCGACTGCAGTACGCCTTCCAGCTGTGCCGGATTATTCACGCTCCAGTCCTTCTGAGGCGCCAGACGCAACCTTGCACCATTCGCACCACCGCGCATATCACTGCCACGGAAAGTGGAAGCAGACGCCCATGCAGTGGAGACCAGCTGAGAAACGGTTAGCCCGGTCGCCAGGATTTCCGCTTTAATATTCCGGGCGTCCTCCTCATCAATCAGCGGATGCGACACCTCAGGCACAGGATCCTGCCATAACTGCGGCTCTGCCGGCACCATAGGCCCAAGACCGCGGACATACGGCCCCATGTCCCGGTGGGTCAGCTTGAACCAGGCTTTGGCAAACGCCTCCGCCAACTCTTCAGGATTCTGATGGAAACGCTGTGAAATAGGTCCGTATACCGGATCAAGTTTCAGCGCCATATCAGCGGTGGTCATCATCAGCGGTTCCCGACGGTCAGCATCGTGGGCCGCAGGCGCTCCGGATGATTGCGAAGCTGCAGTCGGCGTCCACTGATGGGCGCCGGCAGGGCTTTTGGTCAGCTCCCACTCATAGCCCAGTAATGCATCAAAAAGCCGTTATCCCACTGTATAGGATTACTGGTCCAGGCCCCTTCAATACCGCTGGTAATAGCATCACCGCCCTTACCGCTGCCCATGGTATTTTTCCAGCCAAGCCCCTGCTCTTCGATGCTTGCCGCTTCAGGCTCGGCCCCACATGAGAAGGATCACCGGCACCGTGGGCTTTACCAAATGTATGACCACCAGCCACCAGCGCGACGGTTTCTTCATCATTCATCGCCATACGGGCAAAGGTTTCCCGGATATCACGGGCAGATGCCAGCGGATCAGGATTGCCGTTCGGGCCTTCAGGGTTTACGTAAATAAGCCCCATCTGTACAGCACCCAGCGGGTTCTCCAGTTCACGGTCACCACTGTAACGCTGATCCCCAAGCCATTCGGTTTCAGGGCCCCAGTAAATATCTTCCTCAGGCTCCCAGATATCTTCACGGCCACCGGCAAAACCAAACGTCTTCAGGCCCATGGTCTCCAGTGCACGGTTACCGGCAAAAATCATCAGATCGGCCCAGGAAATGGCTTCACCGTACTTTTGCTTAACCGGCCAGAGCAACCGTCGCGCTTTATCCAGGTTACCGTTATCCGGCCAGCTGTTCAGTGGCGCAAAACGTTGTGAGCCTGTACCGGCACCACCCGTCCGTCATGAATACGATAGGTACCTGCACTGTGCCAGGCCATACGGATAAACAGTGGTCCGTAATGCCCGTAATCTGCCGGCCACCAATCCTGAGAATCTGTCATGAGGGCATCCACGTCTTTCGCCAGCGCATCGAGGTCCAGCGCACTGAAAGCTTTCGCGTAATCAAACCCCTTTCCCATCGGACTTACTTCAGCGGTATTCTGACTCAGTATCTTAAGGTTCAGCTGGTTAGGCCACCAATGACGGTTTGCCGTACTGCCGGTTGCCATCTGCTTACCTGCCCCATGCATTACGGGGCACTTACCCTGTTCACTCATCAGCCTGATCTCCTGTCATTATTAGAATCTCCCCGCTATGCTCAGTACGGGAGTAATGAAACTATAGAAACAGATCACGAATTTGGATAATTAATAAATTTTCTGGAATTAATAGTTTTTATAAATGAACGATAAGCGCGACTAATTGACCCGGCCACCAAAGCCGGGCAGTATGCGCGCCTCTTATCTTCAAACTCAGTGAACAATATGACTCAGCAAAACAACGAACAGGATTACAACGCCTTTCTCAGCGCCGTGGCAAACCAGAAGGAAGTCTGGATTCTTACCGATCAGCATGGCAGCGTAATGCTCAACACTGATGACGAAGACTGTGTACCGGTATGGGCCAGCGAAGCAGAAGCCGCCGCCTGGATCAGCGACGAATGGAATGATTGTGAGCCGGAAGCAATTCCACTGAAAGTCTGGCAGCACCGCTGGACAGCAGGCCTGGAAGAAGACGAGTTCTGTGTGGTTGTATCACCGAAAGAAGATCAGGACGGTCTGGTGATTCACCCGGAAGACCTGGATGCAGACCTGAGAAAAGCAATTAAGAAAGCCAACGCATAAGCACCGCTTTCCTGCCTTAACAGTAGCCGGCTCAGCTCTGCAGTCCGGCTACCGTGCCTACAAGCTGGCGCATTTGCCGCATGATCCAGCGCACCCTCTTCTGCATGTATTCGCTCGGTGCCGAGACATTAAACCGATATGGATTTGGCAACACACTGGCCAGTAATGCCGCCTGACGAGCCGTTAACTGTTTAGCCGAACGGTTAAAAAGTGCTGGCTGGCAGCCTCCACACCATAAATTCCCGGCCCGAATTCTACAATGTTCAGGTAAAGCTCAAGAATACGCTGTTTATCACACATGCCATCCATGATAACCGCCAGACCCGCTTCAAGCCCCTTACGCACATAACTCTTTGCCGGCCAGAGAAACAGATTCTTCACTGTTTGCTGAGTAATGGTACTGGCGCCGCGGGTACGTTTACCCGCCTTGCGGTCGGCCAGGGCTTTATCGATAGAATCCCAGTCCAGGCCATCATGTTCCGGGAACAACTGATCTTCACTGGCAATTACCGCCAACTGCATATTATCTGAGATATCTGCCAGATCAACCCACTGATGCTGAGTCACTTCAGGATAATTATCCGGGGTATCGATCCAGCGCTGAATCTGCCAGGACCATACCGGCGGATCAATAAACTTCACACTGGCAACCAGCGCAAATGGCAGCAGGCACAACAACAGCACTGCACCCAAAATCCATCGCTTAAAGCGAAGCTTGGCGCGCTGAATACGCTTTCTGATGCCTGAGATTGTTAACCGCACTGCAATAAACCTACCTGACTGCTGTACAAAAATTCGCCATCATACCGACTTATACGTCATACAGAAAGTGAATTCCGATCAGGCAGCGCGTGCTTTACCCAACATAGCAACAAGGCCCGCACCGCAAATCAGACCGATACCGATCCAGGTATAGGTTGCCAACACCTCATCCCAGATCAGCCAGCCAAGCAACACTGCAAAGGCAACCGAACCATAGGTAAACGGCCCCAGCTGCCCTGCTGGCGCCATTCCGTAAGCTTTACTCAGCAGCAACTGTGCCAGTGTTGAACAGGCCGCCACGACCACCAGCAAACCAAATAACGGCCAGGTCAGCGGTTGCCAGCCAATAACGGCAGGCACAAAGGCAATCAGCGTACTGAAGAAAGAAAAGTAAAACACAATCCGCTGGGCCGGTTCAGTACTGCGCAGATTACGCACCGTTACCTTTGCCAGCGCCCCCAGAAATGCACCACCCAGCGCTACCAGAACTACCCAGTTAAACACGCCCTCCTGAGGATTGAGGATCATGTAGACGCCACTGAAACCGATCAGAATAGACACCTTAACCAGCCAGCCAATTCGCTCCCCAGCCAAAAGAACGCCAGCACCGGCATAAAGAAAGGTGCCGTCTGTTTGAGCAATGCCGCCTGTGCCAACGGCAAATGCCCCCAGGTATAAAACAGACATCCCATCGCGACCACACCTACACCGGCCCGCATAAAGTGCAGATGCAAGCGGCTGGTACGGATAGCACTGAAGCCATTATTAAGTAGCCAGGGCAGCAACAGCATCACGCCTAACAAGTTACGGAAAAAACAATCATCTCCACCGGTAACTGATCACCGATCTGTTTGATTGCCATGCCTGAACCCACAAGAAACAGTTCAGATATAAGAATCAGCGCAGCGCCCTGATAAATGCTTCCCTTGCTTTCAATCACACTACTGGCGGACATACGCTTCACTTTGCAGAAAAAGAAAGGCACTGAGAACATCAGTGCCTTGATCAGAACGGAACAGGTATCAGATACTGATGACGTCAAAACCCTGTAACTGCTCAGCGCCATTCGGGCTGGTAACAACAGCCACACTGGCCTTTCAGGTTGCAGGTACTGCGCAGCCACCCGTTTCAGGTCGGCAATGCTGACCTCCAGAATACGCTGGCGGAACGCTTTGCGCTGCTCCGGGGTACGACCAAACAGCTCACTGTGATAAGCCTGCTTGGCTTCACCCGCCGGAGAACCCGGCTTATCGATGCTGCTGACAATACCCAGCACGGCTTCTTCCAGCTTCTGCTCGTCATGGTCATTATCCGCCAGCCATTTCAGGGAGGCGTCGAAATCATCCAGTGTTTCACTCAGCCGCGGATCGCGGTAGGAGAAGAAGCGGAATACCGCATCTGCAGAATCCTGACCGGCACCGCTACCATAGGCACCACCCTGTTCACGGATTGCCCGATGCAGGAAGCCATTTCGCAGGAAGTCACCCAGGACCGTTAACGGCGCGGCATCAGGATGCTCAACCGCAACAGTCGCGTAAGCTTTGGCCGCAAAGTTCACCTGTGTGCTGGTGGTCCATGCCTGCTTAACCACCTGACGGGTTTCTGCCAGCGCCAGTGGTGCAAAATCACGGGACTCATGCCCCTGCCAGCGCTCACAAAGCTCAGCAACCAGCTCTGCTTCATGTTCAGGCTCAGCAACCAATAAGAAACGGCGCGGCGCATCAGTAATTTTACTGTGCAGTGCCTCAAGCTGTTCACCCAGTTTTTGCAGACGGGCATCATCTGCCAGCGCATCATCCAGCACTTTAACAGCCTTAATGCTGGCCAGACCCCGCTGCAGATGGCTGACATTAGCAGCCGGTGCAAGCTCACTGCAGGCAGCAGCAATTGCCAGACTGTGTCCCTGACCGGTGATGCTCTGCTCCTTACGGGTGCGGCGCTGGGAAACCAACTCACGGATTTTCGCCAGCTCGTCAAAACGTACGGTTTCCAGTGTTTCTTTCAGCAGCTCAGTTAATGCCTGCTGCTTGGTAACCAGCGCTTTACCTGACACCACAAAGTAGCCGGAAACACTCTGCTCACTGTCAATGCTGCCCCGCAGCGTACTGTGGGCGTAAACCCCACCGGATACCTGTGACTGCAGCGCCTGATTCTGCTGGTAATCACGGCCACCGCAACCAAGCTCTGTTACACAGTCACTGTACAGCGGCAGCAACTCAATTTCTTCGGCGGTCAGCGCCGGTAACGGCATAATCACCTGCTGGTATACCAGACCGTTGGTACCCTGGGCGTAGAAGCTGTAATCAACCTTATCCTGATGATCAGTGCCGGTCGGGATGCGCATTTCAGCCGGTACATCAGCAATGGTCACCTTAGGCAGTACGGACTCATCATCCTGCTCATTCTGACGGGCTTCAAGAGCTGCAGCCTGATCAATAACCTGCTGTTTTTCTGCATCTGAAAGGCTTGCCTTGATCTTCGCCAGACGGGCCGCTTCAGCAGCGTCCTTACGCTGGCTCAGCTGGGTATCCGGACGCATAGTCAGACGTACCTGATGGGCATTATCCAGCAATAATTCACGGATCAGGCCCGGAATAAAGTCTTCATGCTGAATTTCATCACGCAGTTTTTCCAGCACAGGATCCAGATTCAGCAGCGCAATCGGGTCGCCGCAGTGAATCGCAGAAGACAGTGAAGAAAGGATCAGGTTCATACCGTATGGGTAACCGTCACCGCTCAACTCCCGCTGGCTCAGTTCTAACTGATGCAGTGCCGCCTCAACATGGCTCTGGTCGATTCCTTCATCAACAACCTTTTGCAGGGTATCCATTACCAGCTGTTCAAACGCAGCGGCATGTTCCGGGTTACTGCCTTCCAGACCACACATGAAAGCCATCTCACGGTTACTGTCTTCAAGACCGCACAACGGTGAAGGCGCCAGTCCCAGGTCGGTAGATTCCAGCGCGTAACGCAACGGAGATGAACTGTTATCTAATAAGACTCTGGATAACAAGTTAGCCTTAAGTTGTTGTTCTAATTCAATACTTGGGCCGATCAGCCAGGCAAGAACATGGTGGGTTTTATTCTCAACATCATCCTGGTCAAGTGCATAGGCTTCTTCGACACGGACCGGTGAGTGATAGCGTTTTTCATCACTGACACTGATGGTCGTATCGAGTTTTTCAAACCGTGACAACGCCAGCGTTTCCATACGTTCCTGCAGTTCAGCCACCGGAATATCGCCAAATGTCATGAATACCGCATTGGTCGGGTGGTAATGGCTGCGGTAGAACTCTACCAGTTCTTCATAACTCAGATCAGGAATACATTCCGGATCACCACCACTGTTATAGTGATAAGTGGTCGTTGGGAACAGGTGTTTGGTCAGGGTTTGCCAGACAGTGGAAACCACTGAACTCATGGCCCCTTTCATCTCATTGAACACAACCCCTTTATAGACCAGAGGGCTGTCCGGGTTACCCGGCTCTTCAAATTCAATACGGTGGCCTTCCTGGGCAAAATCCAGCGGATCAAGGCGGCTGAAAAACGCTGCATCCAGATATACATCCAGCAGGTTAAAATAATCTTTACGGTTCTGGCTGGCAAAAGGATATGCCGTCCAGTCACTGCTGGTGAACGCGTTCATGAAAGTATTCAGGGAACGGCGAGTCATCATAAAGAACGGATCGCGGACCGGGTAACGCTCACTGCCACACAGCGCAGTGTGCTCGAGCATATGTGCTACCCCGGTGCTGTCCTCAGGCACAGTACGAAACGCCACCAGGAAAACATTTTCCTGATTTTCACTCTGAATATGGTAATGCAGTGCGCCGGTCTGCTTATGCTGATATTCCTCAATAACTATATCCAGCGATTCGATCGGCTGACTGCGCTGCAGTTGAAACGCAGAATGACAGGCCTGTTGCGTAGCTGCTTGGTTCATAAATCATATGCCTTTTGTAAAACCGTTTGGTGCATTGTAATCCGAAATGTCCCGGAACGCTTGGGTTTGATGACTAAGTTTGATAACTAATTTACCGACTAAGGTGTTGAAAAATATCCGGGAAACTTCACCCCTTCCGGATATGACAGTTCTATCACGGTTTCGTCATGCCATTGCAATAAAAAGTGCCACAGTTCAGTTACGACCAAAGGCTACCTTGTGCAGCGCACAAAAATGTTTGACTTGAAGTAACACCATGCTTATATTTTAACCAACTTTGTTGCACTGCAACATTACACTACTGCGAAGGTGAACAATATGTATGAGAATATGTTTAAGGACGTTCAGGCATCATTCCGCCCGGTGATGGACATGGTAGAAATCAACCAGAAAGCAGCAGAAAAGATGTTTGCGCTGCAATCGGATTACATGAACAGCCTGATGAATACTACTCTGTCTCAGATTCAGGAACTGACGGTAGCCACAGATCCTCAACAGTTTCTGGATCTGCAAGTTAAGTTTTTCAAACGCATGGAAAATCAGTTTTCTGAAGTGGCTGAACAGGAGCTGGCAACCATTAATGAAGCGTCCGGTGAACTGACCGATATTGTTAAGACTAATCTCGACAACATCACCCAGACCGAACTGCAGTATATGGACGAAGTAGGCAAACTGCTGACCATGACCGGCCTGCCGGACTTTACGGCAGCAGGTGCAGCACCAGCCGCCAATACAGCAACCGCAGCAGCACCGGTAACCAAAGCAGCGCCGCGTACCGCGCCTAAAAGCAGCGGCTAAACCTGCAGCCAAAAGACTGCGGCAAAAAGCCAGCACCTAAAGCGTCAGCCCAGCCTGCAAAAACCTGCGGTAAAAACAGCTGCAACGCCGGCTAAAACCACAGTTGCCGCCCCTCAGCCAACAACAAAGGCTGCTGAAGCGGATAAATCAGCACCGACAACGCCTGTCGCTAAAACAACCGCTGCAACTGCAGCCAAACCAGCAGCACCTAAACAACCAGCAACAGCGAAACAGCCTGCGACAAAACTGTAATTTGTCATTTAAATAAGGCTTTAAATAAAGGTTCAGAATAGAACCCCAAAGATTTGCTCAGCAGCGGTGCCTGTTCCGGCCTGGCCACATCCCCTTTGATGTAACAGACCCGCTGCATCCTTCCTAAACGGCAAGCACTGCCGTTCTCCACACCCTGTTATGCAGGGTGTTTTTTAACGGCGTGCCAGCTCTGGCATCGGACCTTCAAGCCCCATAGCGAAACGCATAACCTTGTTACGGGCCGGCCCCAGCTTACCGGCAGCCCCCAGGCCAATATTACGCAGCAGCTTAAGTGGCAGATGATCATTACTGAACAGCCTGTAAAAGCTATCCATAACCTGCATCATCAGTAAGTTTTGATTGCGTCTCTGAGCCTCATAACGGCCAAGCACCTGTTTGGCGGTGATATCTTCACCTGCACGAGCGGCATCCAGTAACACTTCAGCCAGAGCAGCGGCATCCAGTAAACCAATGTTTACCCCTGGCCCGCCAGAGGATGGATTGTATGGGCAGCATCACCCACCAGAGCAACACCCTCCTTAACGTATTCCTGTGCATGCTGACGGCGCAGCGGAAATGCCGCCCGTCCCAGCAACCCGGTAATACCGCCGAGACAATCCGGAAACTGGCTATCAACCGCCGCAAGAAAGGCGTCATCACTCATCGCAAGTAACTTTCGTGCCTCAGCCGGCGTGTTGTACCACACCAGTGAGCCCTGATGCCCGCTAAGAGGAAGGAATGCCAATGGCCCTGTCGGCGTAAACTGCTGCCAGGTAATGTCCTGTTGCGGTAGCTCAGTAGCAACAGAAGCCACCAGCGCATGCTGTTCATAATCCCAGCTGTGGACACCAATCCCCACCTGACTGCGGACTTTCGACTGAGCACCGTCTGCGCCAATCAGCAAACGACCAAACAATTGCTGTCCATCCGCCAGGGTGATAATGCTCGCACCGGCTGCATAATCAATAGTGGCAATATCTGCCGGACAAATCAGGTCTACGTTGTCGCATTGCTGAAGCTGCTCTAACAACCCGAGCTGAATAACCCGGTTTTCAACAATATGCCCCAGATGATCTTCGCCGATATCTGCGCTGTTAAACTCAGTGGCAGCCCGTTCGGCATCAACCTCCCAGGTTTTCAACCGGCGATAGGGACACAGACGCTTATTCTGCAAACCTGACCAGGCACCGACATTACGGAGAATATTTTCCGATGCCAGACTGATAGCTGACACCCTCATATCATGAGCCTGATCATGGTCAAACGGCTCTGGCATGCGCAGCTCTATAACCCCAACACTGAGTTCAGTGCCACCCAGGGCACAGGCAATGGTTGCCCCTACCATGCCACCGCCCACAATCAGCACATCATATTTTTCATCGTCTGTTAACCGTTCACCCGGTGAATTTTATCTGCTGCAGATACAAAAGAGCGATCCTCAGATCGCTCTTCTGCCCTACAGAGCAACCATACTTCCGCTTACCGGAGTATTAAAGCTCAGTAATACCGCCCATATACGGCAGCAGTGCTTCAGGTACTTTTACCTTACCGTCAGCAGTCTGGTAGTTCTCAAGAATTGCAACCAGAGTACGGCCAACCGCCAGACCGGAACCGTTCAGAGTATGCAGCAGCTCAGGCTTACCGGTTTCAGGGTTACGCCAGCGCGCCATCATACGGCGGGCCTGGAAGTCTGCCATGTTGCTGCAGGAAGAAATTTCACGGTATTTCTGCTGACCCGGCAACCATACTTCGATGTCGTAGGTTTTCGCTGCACTGAAGCCCAGATCGCCGCCACACAGGGTAACCACCCGGTACGGCAGGTTCAGCTTCTTCAGAATGGTTTCTGCATTGCCAATCAGTTCTTCCAGCGCATCCCATGATTTGGAAGGCTCAACCACGTGTACCAGCTCAACTTTTTCAAACTGGTGCTGACGGATCATACCGCGGGTATCACGGCCGTGGCTGCCCGCTTCGCTGCGGAAACACGGTGTGTGACAGACAAACTTCATTGGCAGCTGATCTGCATCGACAATTTCATCACGGACGATGTTGGTCACCGGTACTTCAGCGGTCGGAATCAGGTAGTAATCCCGCTCGCCAGGTACTTTAAACAGATCTTCTTCAAATTTAGGTAACTGGCCGGTGCCGCGCAGGAGTCGGCATTGACCATGTAAGGAACGTACGTTTCCTGATAACCGTGGTCACTGCTGTGGGTATCCAGCATGAACTGGATCAGCGCACGGTGCATACGGGCAATGCCGCCACGCAATACCGCAAAACGGGCACCGGTGATTTTTGCAGCTGTACCGAAATCCAGACCACCGCTCAGTTCGCCCAGATCAACGTGATCACGGGGTTCAAAATCCAGCTGAGTTGGCTCACCCCAGGTGCGAACCAGTACGTTGTCGTCTTCATCTGCACCTTCGGGTACATCTTCGTGCGGAATGTTCGGCACGCCCATCAGAATGGCGTCCATCTGTTCCTGAATTTCACGCAGGGACTCTTTACTGCTGTCCAGCTTTTCACCCAGCTCACGGACTTCAGCTTTCAGCGCTTCAGCATCTTCACCTGCTGCGATGGCCTTACCGATATTTTTCGATCGGGTATTTCGCTCACTCTGCAGCTGCTCAGCCTGTACCTGCACTTCACGGCGCTGCGCTTCCAGCGCGTTAAACTCATCTACAGGAAACTGGTAACCTTTTTAACCAGTAACTGTGCGACTTCCTCAGGATTTGAACGAATAAATTTAGGATCTAGCATGATGTCAGATATAACCTTAATCAGATTAAGCGGGTAAACCATAAACCGGCATATAACGCCAGCAGGCACAGTAAAACACTAAGTAACACATACACTGCGGCAGACATTATATGCCCTTCTTGCAACAGGGTCACGGCTTCCAGCGAGAAGGTAGAAAAAGTTGTGAAAGCGCCCATAAAACCTACCATCAGCAACGGCCTCATCTCCGGGCTGAGCTTGGCTTTTCCAGCACCAGTACGAAACAGACCCCCATCAGGAATGAGCCCAGCACGTTACACAGCAGCGTTCCGTAAGGCAGTTCATAACGGGCATTACTGACGATATGGTTGCTGACCCAGTAACGGGCCAGAGCGCCCAACGCGCCGCCTAACGCAACAAACACCAGCTGCAGCATACTGTCTCCTTAACGGTAGCGCTGTTTATCACTGGCAGCATCCAGTGCACGCAGGTATTCAAGCTTGTCGGCAATTTTAATTTCCAGCCCGCGGGGTTCCGGGTGATAGTAGCGACGCTGGGCAATTTCTTCCGGCAGGTAATTTTCGCCAGCCGCATAGGCTTCAGGTTCATTATGAGCATAACGATACTCAGCACCATAACCCAGATCAGCCATCAGGCTTGTTGGCGCATTACGCAAATGTTCCGGCACTTCATAGCCAGGATCTTCACGAACATCTGCCTTCGCCTGATTAAATGCCATATACACCGCATTACTTTTAGGCGCACTGGCACAGTAGATAGCCGCCTGAGCAATCGCCCTTTCACCTTCTGCCGGGCCGACACGCTCAAATGCATCCCAGGCTGACAGAGCAACCTGCATCGCCCGGGGATCCGCATTACCGATATCTTCGGAAGCAATCGCCACCAGCCGACGGGCCACATAAAGAGGATCACAACCGCCATCCAGCATCCGGCAATACCAGTAGAGGGCACCGTCCGGTGAAGAGCCCCGCACGGATTTATGAAATGCAGAAATCATGTCGTAAAACAGGTCGCCCTGTTTGTCATAACGACGGGCGCTGGATTTTAGGACTTCTTCGATAACTGCCTGGTCGACGTGATAACCGTCAGGCCGATGCTCAGCGAGGTCGGCGGCTATTTCCAGCAGATTCAGACCGCGGCGGCCATCGCCGTCAGCAGCCTGAGCCAGCTTATTCAGCGCACCTTCGCCGAAAATAAGCGGTTGCTGGGACACCCCTTTATCAGGGTCATTAATGGCCCTTTCCAGCAATTGCAAAATATCACTGTCATTCAGGCTGCGCAGCAAATACACCCGCGCCCGTGACAACAGTGCGTTGTTTAATTCAAATGAAGGGTTTTCAGTGGTGGCACCGACAAAAATAAAAGTGCCATCTTCAATGTACGGCAGGAAAGCATCCTGCTGGGATTTATTGAAGCGGTGCACCTCGTCGACAAACAGAATCGTTTTGCGACCTGACTGGGCCTTTACCTGCTGTGCCTGATCTACCGCTGCACGGATATCCTTAACCCCGCTCAGCACTGCAGACAAAATGATAAAGTGCGCATCCACATGATGCGCCAGCAGCTTGGCCAGCGTGGTTTTACCCACTCCGGGCGGCCCCAGAGAATCATTGAGTGCACAGCGCCCTGCTCAAGCGCCTTACGCAGCGGCTTGTCGTCCCCAGAAGGTGCTGCTGTCCACAATAATCAGCCAGCTTCACTGGCCGCATTCTTGCCGCCAGTGGCTGATAGGCATCATTTTCCAGATCGCTGAACAGATCTGCCATTAATTCGCTCCGTCAATACCGTTTTCTGCGCCGTGATCGTACATTACGTCAGTACCTTCGGGAACATCAAAACGGAACTGAGATTCACTGATAACAGGATTCAGCTGCTGCTCAAAAACTGAACTGAGCTGCGCTGACCCAGAGAATCTTCCAGTTGTAACTCAGCAATCACGCCTTCAGTAAAGAGCAGCCGTACCCGGGTGAAAATTTCCTGATCACTTTTCGGCAGCAGCTCAAACAGCTTATTATCACCTTCTTCATGAATCAGGCGGATTTTGTAAGTCTCGCGCAGCTCATCAACCTGACCATTGAGAATCAGCGCCGGCACACCGGCATTTTGCTGATCGGCCTTTTACGGGTTGCCTGCTCAAGGTCCGGATCATAAATCCAGATGTATTCACCATCGCTGATAATCTGTTGCGGAAATGGCTCCTTCGCCAGCCAGCTGAAGCGATCAGGTTTAGCAACCACCAGCTCCCCGCGGGACTGTTCAGTACGGCGACTGTCACCGGCCACTGAAACTTGCTCAAACTCAGCGCTCAGGCTGTTAAAACTGCTTAATAACCCCTGCAGCTCAGCGCTGGCATCTTTATTCAGATCCGCTTCCGCTGAAGCAAATCCCCCAACCCGCCAGTGCCACGGCACCGGCCAGCTGCATACCGCGTTTTACAAACGTATTTAACATGCATTAATCCTTAGGCGGAGGCGGCGCCAGCACCTCACGGGCACCATTACTGCCGGCGCTGGAAATTACGCCTGCCGCTTCCATTGTTTCTATCATTCTTGCTGCACGGTTATAACCGATCTTCAACCGGCGCTGTACCGATGAAATCGACGCTTTACGGGTCTCTGTCACAAAGGCCACCGCTTCATCGTACAAAGCGTCCTGCTCATCATCGCCACCAAAGCTACCGCCACCACTGCCACCACCTTCGACCATTTCAGACAGATCGTGAATCAGGTATTCAGGGCTGCCAATCTTCTTCAGGCTTCCACCACCCGGTGCACTTCATCATCACTGACAAACGCACCGTGAACACGGTTCGGCAGGCTGCTGCCAGCCGGCAGATAGAGCATGTCACCGTTACCCAGCAAATGCTCGGCACCGCTTTGGTCCAGAATCGTCCGTGAATCAATTTTTGAGGAGACCTGGAAGCCTATCCGGGTCGGTACGTTGGCCTTGATCAGGCCGGTTATAACATCAACAGACGGCCGCTGGGTTGCCAGAATCAGGTGAATACCGGCTGCCCGTGCTTTCTGAGCGATACGGGCAATCAGCTCTTCAACCTTCTTACCCACGACCATCATCATGTCAGCAAACTCATCGATACAGACCACGATGTATGGGAAAGATTCCAGATAAGGTGCTGGCGAATCCGCCGGCAGCCCCTCTTCTTCCGGATTCCACAGTGGGTCGAGAAGCGGTTCACCACGGTCCCGGGCTTCCTGCAACTTATCGTTAAAGCCGGCAATATTACGCACGCCCATCTTGGCCATAATCCGGTAACGGCGTTCCATCTCCGCCACACACCAGCGCAAACCACCGGCAGCTTCTTTCATATCGGTGATCACCGGTGCCAGCAGGTGCGGGATACCTTCATAAATTGAAAGCTCAAGCATCTTCGGGTCAACCAACATCAGACGCACTTCTTCCGGAGTCGCCTTGTACAACAGGCTAAGCAACATGGCATTAACCCCGACTGACTTACCGGAACCGGTGGTACCTGCCACCAGCAGGTGAGGCATCTTCGCCAGGTTAGCAACAACCGGGTTACCTGCAATATCGTTACCCAGCCCCAGCGTTAGCTTGGAGGACGCCTCAATATACGGTTTGGAATTCAGTACTTCACTGAGGCGCACCATCTGGCGCTCTTCGTTTGGAATCTCTATACCGATGACCGACTTACCGGCAATAACCTCAACCACCCGCACGCTCATCACGGCCATGGAGCGGGCCAGATCTTTCGCTAAATTAGTAATACGACTGGCTTTCACACCCGGTGCTGGCTGCAACTCAAAACGGGTGATAACCGGACCAGGGTTCACTTCAACCACTTCGGCCACAATGCCAAAGTCTTTCAGCTTGCTTTCCAGCAAACGGGACATCTGTTCCAGCTGCTCATCGGTATAACAGTGTTCCTGCTTCAGTTCAGGCGGATCCATCAGATCCATTGAAGGAATTTTACGGCGCGGCTGGCGGCGTTTGGTCATTGCCGCCTTATCAAGCCCAAGTTCGTTATCCTTCATAGGCACATGCGCTTCTGACAGCGGTACAATTTTCACACCCTTACGCTGCTCACTGTCAGCATAAGCAGCCTGCTGAGCAGTTGCGGCAACAGGCGCAGTCGGCGCAGCAGTTTCCATACCCACGATTGGCACAGAATCCGGATCAATCTCAGCTTCAGCCGGCGCAGCCTGACGGGCTGCTTCAGTCCGCTGAACTGTTGGCTGTGCAGCTTGCTGAGCACTTGGCTGAACGGCAGGCTGACGGGGTGCAAGCGATTCCGGGCGACTAAGCGCATCCTGAGTAGGTACGGCCTCCCGCTGCGGCACTGCCCGTTGCAGAATATCCCCTACCGGTTGTGGCGCCTGCTCTGCCACTGGTTGCGAACGCTGTGATGGCGGCCGCGCATCAGCCGGTCGACGGGATGCTGCAGGTTCCAGTCGCAAGTTCAGATCCTGTTGCTGTTCAGCACGGCGTGGTTGTTGATCAAGGGGCGCAAACAAAGGATCGTTAACATCAGCAGCCTGGGTCTGCTCCAGATTAAAGCTTGGCTCGCGACGTCCACCACCCTGCAAGTCAGTGCCATCATCAGTTACATATTCATCGACTTCAGTATCTGCCCGCTTGCGGGAAAACAGTGACTTCAGTTTATCCAGTACCGACGGGCGCTCTTCAATCATAAACTCTGATTCGGATACCGGCGTTTCCTGTACCGGCGGCTCTTCAACGATCGGTAGTGGTTTGGCAACCATTTCAGGCTGATAGGCAATTTCAGAATCAACAGCTGCATGTTCCTGAACAACATCATCACTGGCGACGTCACGGCCTAACACTTTGTCTGTCAGATTAAGGGCAAAACGCCCCATACCTTCAAGCACCGCCACCCAGGACACTTCAAGAAACAACGTCAGGGCAAATAACAGCAGCGTCCACAGAACAACGGTGCCACCCACCAGACTGAACAGGCTGACAGTCAGATCAGAAATAGCCTGACCAATCACGCCGCCCATACTGAACGGTAAAGTATCACCGGCATTGGAAAGATGCGTGGCAGCCAGCGTCGCCAGACAACACAGAAACAGTACCAGGCCAACTAAACGCACCATCACAAACGGAATGGCATCTATCAGTGTTGCCTGTTTACGGAAGAAAAATTTAATCGCCGGATAGACCAGCAGCGCGGGAACAATCCAGGCAGCCACACCCACCATGGAGAACAGCAGGTCCGCCAGCCAGGCACCGGTTTGTCCGGTAAAATTTCGCGCTTCAGGCTGATAGCCTAAATGTGACCAGCCGGAATCACGCCTGTCATAGCCAAACATCGCTAACTGCATAAAAACAGCTAAACCGATCCAGAGTATGATGCCGCCTTCTTTCATCACCCGGGCGACAAGATCTGTAAAAGATTCGGTGCTTAACTGATTGTTTTGACTCAACGAAATTCCCTCACACACAAACATAAAACATATACCGGAAAAATAGCATAATTGCGCCGCCAGCCCCACAGCCTGCGGTAATTAATTAGCACTTAAACAGGTGTTTTATGACCATCGGCGGAATTGATGACGGACAATTTGTCTCGAAACGGAAAACAGGCATAATAGGCCACTGATTTTATGCCAGATTATCCGCCGGAATCATGACCGGCTGAACGGCCTCAGGCACATTTGTAACACGTTCTTTATCCTGCCTGACTTAACCCTGGCTTTTACCCAGCTATCTGAGTGGACGTTTCTTATGAGTGAAGTACAACATCACCGCCTTATTATCCTTGGTTCAGGTCCGGCCGGTTACACCGCTGCTGTATATGCAGCCCGCGCTAACCTTAACCCGGTCGTCATTACCGGTATGCAGGCCGGCGGTCAGCTGACAACCACCACTGACGTCGATAACTGGCCCGGCGATGTTGACGGCGTACAGGGACCTGAACTTATGCAGCGTATGCAGGCCCACGCTGAACGGTTTGATACCCAGGTACTGTTCGATCACATCCACACTACCGAACTCACTCAACGCCCTTTCCGCCTGGTGGGCGACATGGGTGAATACACCTGTGACGCACTGATCATTGCGACCGGGGCATCGGCCAAATATCTTGGCCTGCCATCAGAAGAAGCCTTTATGGGCAAAGGTGTCAGCGCCTGTGCCACCTGCGACGGCTTTTTCTACCGGGGCAAAAAGTAGCCGTCGTTGGCGGTGGTAACACTGCCGTTGAAGAAGCACTGTACCTGTCTAACATCGCAGCAGAAGTCACGCTGATCCACCGTCGTGACAGCTTCAGCGCCGAAAAATCCTTCAGGATAAAGTGCTCGACCGTGCTGAAAACGGCAACATCAACATCATCTGGAATAACACTCTGGATGAAGTACTGGGCGATGAGATGGGTGTTACCGGCATCCGGATTAAAAACAAACTGGATGACAGTACTCAGGATCTGGAACTGGAAGGTGTATTCATTGCCATTGGCCACCAGCCAAACACCGGCATTTTCGAAGGCCAGCTGGATATGAAAGATGGCTACCTGACCATCAACTCCGGCACCAGTGGTAACGCGACACAAACATCCATTCCTGGCATTTTCGCCGCCGGCGATGTTGCAGACCACGTGTACCGTCAGGCAATCACATCTGCAGGCTTTGGCTGCATGGCGGCTCTGGACGCAGAAACCTTCCTGGATAACTGATCTTTATCAGGCCTTTTGCTATACATTAACGGCGTCTTTCAGGACGCCGTTATTTTAATCAGGATTTATAGCCTCACCATGATTCCCTGGCTTACACCCGAATGCAGCTTCCCGCCAATTGAAGAAGCACTGGAAGAACCCAACGGCCTGCTTGCTGCCGGCGCCGACCTCAGCCCGGAAAGACTTTTAAGTGCTTACCGTCAGGGCATCTTCCCTGGTTTGCCGATGATGAGCCTATTCTCTGGTGGTCTCCCAATCCCCGCTGCGTGATGCGTCCTGAAGCCATCCATTTGTCCAAAAGCCTGCGCAAACGCATACGCCGCGAGGGCTTTGACGTCAGTTTTGATAACGACTTCGCTGCAGTCATAAAAGCCTGCGCTGAACCGAGACCCGGCCAGCCGGAAACCTGGATCACTGAAGACATTCAGCAGGCATATATCAATCTTCACCGGCTGGGGCACGCACACTCTGTGGAGGTTCGGGAAGACGGCCAACTGGTCGGCGGCCTCTACGGCATTGCCATCGGCAAACTGTTTTTCGGTGAATCCATGTTCAGCCGCCGCACGGATGCGTCGAAAATTGCATACGTATTTTTGCCAAACAACTGCAAAAATGGGGCTATGCTTTAATTGACTGTCAGGTTTATAACGATCACCTGGCGAGCCTGGGAGCAGAGGTCATCCCAGAACGGAATTTAAGCAATACCTTGATCGCTATCTGGATATGCCCTGCACACATTCCTGGCAATTCGATTTGGCAACAGACGACATAGTGAGCAGCCAGTGACGAATCTCAAAACGTTACACTTCTATACTACGCCGGAACATGAATGCAGCTATCTGGACGGCGTTCAGGCAAAAACACTGTTTGTGGACCCCCACGAAATCATTGCCACTGATGCCTACAGCCAGCTATCCGATCTTGGCTTCAGACGCAGCGGCAAACATATTTACCGCCCTTACTGTAACCACTGTCAGGCATGTATTTCTGTGCGTATTCCTGTCAGGGAGTTTCACCGCAGCAAAAGCCAGCAACGAATCTGGAACCGTAACAAAGATTTACGGGTAAGCCAGTCAGCCACCCGCTTTACCGATGAATACTATGATCTGTATGCCCGTTACATTGAGGCCAGGCACGCTGATGGCGATATGTACCCTCCCAGCCAGAGCCAGTTCAGTACCTTTCTGGTAGAAAGCCAGCAACAGGGATGCTTTATCGAATTCAGACTGCCGGATAAGCAGCTGATCGGCATCGCGGTGATTGATGACCTGATACAGGGGTTGTCTGCGATCTATACGTTTTTCGATCCGGAACAGACCCGCCGCAGCCTCGGTAGCTATGCAATTTTATGGCAGATTGAAGAGGTACTTCGCCAGGATAAAGACTATCTTTATCTGGGTTACTGGGTGCGCGATTGCCAGAAAATGTCATACAAAACCAGCTTCCGACCACTGGAAATGTTGCTGCAGGGGAGTGGTTAAACGTAGATGTATGATCCAAATCGACATATGCAAAGAATATGCAGAGAAATCTCTTTGATATACCAGACAAATGAGGCAAAATACGGCGCTTCAAATATTAGCAACCTAGGTAGGTACTGAATGTCCAAAGAAGATAGTATTGAAATGGAAGGCGTTGTCACCGACACACTGCCTAACACCATGTTTCGCGTAGAACTTGAAAACGGTCACGTTGTGACTGCACATATCTCCGGCAAAATGCGTAAAAACTACATCCGCATCCTGACCGGCGATAAGGTAAAAGTTGAGCTGACACCTTACGATCTGACCAAAGGCCGCATCACCTACCGCGCCCGCTAATTACGGTTTTCCGGCTCTGCAACTTATTAGCTAACTGCTGTTTACTGAAGCATCAATAGCTGTCCGCCAGCGCCGACCTTAAAAAAACCGCTTGTTCTCACAAGCGGTTTTTATGTCCTGGCTTTGCCAGCGGAGCAACAGCAATTAAGCCATTGCTGCCACCACATCAAGCACCAGCTCATTGTTATCATCAACGCTGATTTCGACTTCACCGCCCTCTTCAGACAATTCGCCAAACAGAATCATTTCCGCCAGCGGCTTCTTCAACTGCTCCTGAATCAGACGCTGCATCGGACGGGCACCCATGGTTTCATCATAGCCCTTCTCAGCCAGCCAGGTGCGGGCTGCATCATCGATATTAAGCTGAACGCCCTTATCATCAAGCTGAACCTGCAGCTCGGTAAGGAACTTATCAACCACACCTTTAATAACATCCATCGGCAGCGCCTTGAACTGAATAATACCGTCCAGACGGTTACGGAATTCAGGGGTGAACATCTTCTTAATAGCCTCCATACCGTCAGTGGTATGGTCCTGATGCGTAAAGCCGATTGAGGCACGGCTCATCTGTTCAACACCGGCATTGGTGGTCATTACCAATATAACGTTACGGAAATCCGCCTTACGGCCGTTGTTATCCGTCAGGGTACCGTTATCCATTACCTGTAACAGCAAGTTGAAGACTTCCGGATGGGCCTTTTCAATCTCATCCAGCAGCAATACAGAATGCGGAGACTTGGTAACCGCTTCAGTCAGCAGACCGCCCTGGTCATAGCCAACATATCCCGGTGGTGCACCGATCAGACGGGAAACCGTATGGCGCTCCATGTACTCCGACATATCAAAGCGAATCAGCTCGATACCCATGATACGGGCCAACTGAGTAGTTACCTCCGTTTTACCCACACCGGTAGGACCAGAGAACAGGAATGAACCTACTGGCTTATTCGGCTCTTTAAGGCCCGCACGGGACAACTTAATAGCCGCAGACAACGTATCGATTGCCTGATCCTGCCCCAATACAACCATCTTCAGATTCTTATCCAGCTTCTTCAGCTGTTCTTTATCTGAAGCGGTCACGTTGTTTACCGGAATACGGGCAATCTTGGCAACCACACTTTCTACTTCAGCCACATCGATCAGCTCGGCACGTTTATCTTCAGGCACCAGGCGCTGATAGGCACCGGCTTCATCGATCACATCGATTGCCTTATCCGGCATATGTTTATCATTGATGTAACGGTCAGCCAGCTCTGAAGCGACCCGAAGCGCATTATCAGTATAAGAGATTTCATGATGCTCTTCGAAACGGCTGCGCAGCCCCTGCAGAATGCGGTAAGTATCATCGACCGACGGCTCAAGCACATCTACCTTCTGGAAACGGCGCGCCAGTGCACGGTCTTTTTCGAAGATGCCGCGGAATTCCTGGAAGGTTGTAGAACCGATACAGCGTAACTGACCGGAACTCAGCAAAGGCTTGAGCAAATTGGAAGCATCCATGGAACCGCCGGAAGCAGCACCCGCACCGATAATGGTATGTATCTCATCAATAAACAGGATCGCATGGTCCAGCTTACGGATTTCATTCAGCAGGCCTTTAAGGCGCTTCTCGAAATCACCGCGGTATTTAGTACCGGCCAGCAATGCACCAAGATCCAGAGAATACACCGTGCTCTCGGAAATCACTTCCGGAACCGAGCCTTCGATGATTAACTTTGCAAGACCTTCAGCAATGGCTGTTTTACCGACACCGGCTTCACCCACCAGCAACGGATTATTCTTACGACGGCGGGACAGAATCTGTACTACCCGCTCAATCTCATCATCACGGCCAACCAGCGGATCAATATTACCCGCTTCCGCCTCTTTATTAAGATTCACCGCATAATTCGCCAGCGGGCTCTTATCTTTCTCAGTGGAAGGGTTCGCTTCACTGAGATCATCCAGCGCAGGCGGCTCTTCTGAATCAGAAACTTTGGAAATACCGTGAGAGATATAATTAACGATATCAATTCGTTCAATGCCCTGTTGCTGCAGAACATACACAGCCTGACTTTCCTGCTCACTGAATATAGCCACCAGCACATTAGCGCCGGTTACTTCAGACTTACCGGAAGACTGTACATGGAATACCGCCCGCTGAAGCACACGCTGAAAACCAAGCGTAGGCTGGGTTTCAAGGTCCGGGATGTTATCCGGCAGTAACGGGGTGGTATCTTCAATAAAAGATGACAGGGAGACTCTTAACTTATCTACATCTACGCCACATGCCTGCAATACAGAATGGGCCTCTGAATTATCTAACAAAGCCAGCAACAGATGCTCAACCGTCATAAATTCATGACGTTTTGCACGAGCACTATTAAAAGCCACACTTAGCGTATCTTCTAATTCTTTATTCAACATAATTATCGCTCCGCTACGCTTGCTCGACTTCACACAGCAACGGGTGCTTACTCTCCTTAGCGTACTGATTCACCTGTGTTGCTTTTGTTTCTGCGACATCCCGGGTATATACACCGCACACAGCTTTACCCTTAGTATGGACCGTTAACATAACTTGTGTGGCTTTTTCTTGATTCATAGAGAAAAACCATTAGTATTTCCACCACAAAGTCCATCGGAGTATAGTCATCGTTCATCAATAGTACTTGGTACATTGAAGGACGTTTTAGTTCAGGCTTTGCAACCTCTTCGACTACGCCGGTACCATGATCATGTGGATCCTGATCGTCGGCAGAGCAACGGATTGCTGCTTGTAAATGACGCATATCACATTTCACAATATTTACCAATTTTTATATCTCATAATGGGAGTCTTGTAATGCTCGTCTAAGTCCGAAGAATGTTATAATTTTTTTGCAGGAGGAATAATAAATTTGTTGTATCGGTAGTCCCTGCGAGACATTTTCAGAAACATGGAAGCACCTCAGCTGTAGTACATTGTATCAACAGAGGTCGTTCAGTTAACAGACCCACGGAGCTTAGGGTCACAGTTTTAATCGGAAATTGGGGGACACCAATGTACACAGGGAAAGTCAAGTGGTTCAATAACGCCAAAGGCTTTGGATTTATTATATCGCAAGAACATGATGAAGACTTATTTGCTCACTACTCGGTCATTCTGATCGATGGCTACAAAAGCTTAAAAGCTGGCCAGGAAGTGAGTTTTGAGACGACACCGGGTCCTAAGGGTATTCACGCGATCAACATCAAACCTATTGAAGTTACGGCACTGGAAGAAGCGGAAAATTCATAAGCAACTTCCTACCACTTCAAACGATAAAGGCAGCTTACGCTGCCTTTTGTGCCCGATTCTAAATCAGCGCCATACCTGCCCTCACCCCATATGGTTGATAATTGCCTCGCCGAAACCTGAGCTGGAAACCTTAGTCGCGCCGTCCATCAGACGCTCAAAGTCATAGGTAACAGTTTTAGCCGCAATAGCACCATCCATCCCTTTAATGATCAGATCAGCCGCCTCAAGCCAGCCAAGATGACGCAGCATCATTTCGGCAGAGAGGATAATCGACCCTGGATTAACCATATCCTTACCGGCATATTTTGGCGCCGTGCCGTGAGTCGCCTCAAAGATAGCAACCCGGTCAGACAAATTGGCACCGGGTGCAATACCAATACCACCCACTTCTGCAGCCAGCGCATCTGAAAGATAATCACCATTAAGATTCAGGGTCGCAACAACATCATATTCAGCTGGCCTCAGCAATATCTGCTGCAACATTGCATCCGCAATGACATCTTTAACCACTATCTCACGCCCGCTGTCCGGATTTCTGAAACTCATCCACGGGCCTCCATCCATAAGCTGCGCACCAAACTCTTCTTTCGCCAGTTCGTAACCCCACTCCTTAAAAGCACCTTCAGTAAACTTCATGATATTGCCTTTATGGACCAGCGTGAGAGACCTTCGATCATTATCCACGCAATACTGTAACGCCTTACGCACCAGGCGCTTGGTACCTTCTTCTGAAACCGGTTTAATGCCTATACCGCACATCTGATCAAAGCGGATTTTGGTAACCCCATTTCCTGCTGCAGAAAATCGATGACTTTTGCGCCTCAGCGGTACCCGCCTGCCATTCAACGCCGGCATAAATATCTTCGGAATTCTCCCGATAAATCACCATATCAACATCACCGGGATTCACCACCGGACTGGGCACGCCCTGGAACCAGCGCACCGGACGCTGGCACACATACAAATCCAGCTCCTGACGCAGGGCAACATTCAGTGAACGGATTCCCCGCCTACCGGTGTCGTCAGGGGGCCTTTAATGCCTACTGCAAATTCCTTAAATGCCTGCAATGTCTCATCCGGCAACCAGGTGTCCTGATCATAAACCTGCGTCGCCTTCTCGCCTGCATACACCTCCATCCAGGCTATTTTCTTACTGCCGCCATAAGCCTGCTTTACCGCAGCATCAACAACCTCAATCATTACCGGCGATACATCTGTTCCGATCCCGTCGCCTTCGATAAACGGAATCACCGGCCGGTCAGGCACCTGAATCAGGTTGTCGCCGGTAAATGTTATTTTCTCACCCTCAGGAACACGAATATATTGGTATGCCATAGCTTACTCCACGTATACTTACGTCCGGAAAATTCTGAGTACAGGTCAGAGCCGTTAATCCATAAGCTTCGGCACAGAAGAATACGGAATCCAGCTTCCGTCCAGTCAGATTTAAATATAGTTTTCAGGTTACCGTCCTACAAATGTCCAACGTCATACTTTTTAATAAGCCCTTCCAGGTGCTCACCCAGTTTACTGACAACGAAGGACGGGGCACCCTGGCTGACTTTATCAATCAGCCCGGTGTTTATGCCGCCGGCCGGCTTGATTACGATTCCGAAGGATTATTAATTCTCACCGACGACGGTCAGTTACAGCACCAGCTTGCCAACCCTAAATTCAAAATGGCAAAAACCTACTGGGCACAGGTAGAAGGCGAGATTGACGAAGCTGCTCTGAAGAAACTGCGCGAAGGTGTCGAGCTGAAGGATGGAAAAACCCGGCCGGCAAAAGCACGACTGATTAACGAACCGGATATCTGGCCCCGTAATCCTCCTATCCGCGAACGTAAAAACAAACCTACCAGCTGGCTTGAGCTGACCATCAGTGAAGGTAAGAACCGGCAGGTAAGGCGCATGACGGCAGCCGTCGGCTTCCCGACACTGCGACTGATCAGAGCCAGTATTGGCGACTGGAAGCTGGAATCCCTGAAACCCGGTGAAAGCCGCACTGAAACGGTCTTTTGCCTGCCACGCAAACAGACAAACCAAACCGCCGCTCACCGTCAAGACACAGTAACAGCCGCAAGCAAACAGCGAGCCGTGCAAATAAAAAGCCCGGCAACAGAGCCGGGCGCAATCATTCCAAACGTTAATTTTTCTGTAAACTATTTGTCCCAGGCATCGGCACGCTCCAGGTCGCTGTCCTTTGCAGCTACCCAGGCCTCACCCTGCTCGGTAATCTCTTTTTCCAGAAAGGCGCGTCACGCTTCAGATAATCCATAATGAACTGAGCCGCTGCAAAACCAGCAACCCTGTGAGGACTGGCCACACCCACAAATACAATATTGTCATTCAGCGCCAGCCTGCCGACACGGTGAACAATCACGATCGACCCCAGATCCCAGCGTTCCCGGGCTTGCAACGCAATCTTCTCCAGTGACTTCTCAGTCATGCCCGGATAATGCTCAAGTTCCATGGCGAGCAGCCCAGGGCCGCTGGCCATTTCCCGGACGATACCGGTAAAGGTGACTATCGCCCCATGACTACCATCATCGTCCCGGATTAAGGCATTTAAACCGCTGATATCGAAATCTTCCTGCTGAACTTTGATGATATTGCTGACCACCTGAAACTCCGTACCACAAACACAAAAATGACTATTTAAAACTCAGGAAAAGCATGACCAGAAATGCTAAGGTTGTCCACCTAAAAAGTCATAACCTATATGGATATTTTACACCCATGCGCTGGACTCCACACGCCACCGTTGCCACCATCGTAGAAGATCAGGGACGCTTCCTGTTTGTAGAGGAACACTCCCTACTCTTAACAAACTGGTAATTAATCAGCCTGCCGGCCACCTGGAAGCGAATGAAAGCTTCATCGAAGCAGCCAGACGGGAAACACTTGAAGAAACAGGCTGGCATGTGGAGCCTGAAGCACTTCTGGGCATGTACGTTTACAAAGCACCGGGTAACGGTACGGTATATCACCGCTTCACCTTTATCGCCCGGGCAATTTCAGAACAGCCGGATGCTGAACTGGATACAGGCATTGAACGAGCCTTATGGCTGACCTATGACGAACTGATCGCCCGCAGGGATGACCTGCGCAGTCCAACTGTTCTGCAATGCCTTGATGACTATCTGGAAGGTCAGCGCTATCCGCTGAATTTTATCCATGATTAAGCTTTAATATTGCCACCCGCATCCCCATATTAGAATTTTGCACACAGCCATTACGAGCCAGTATTTTTATGAGTAATAACGCCAATACCAAAGTCATTGTCGGCATGTCCGGCGGTGTTGATTCATCTGTTTCCGCTCTGCTTTTGCAGCAACAGGGCTATCAGGTTGAAGGCCTGTTCATGAAAAACTGGGATGAAGATGACGGTACCGACTATTGCACAGCCATGGACGATCTGGCAGATGCACAGGCGGTTTGCGACAAGCTGGGCCTCACCCTGCACACCGCAAACTTTGCAGCTGAATACTGGGATAACGTCTTCGAACATTTTCTTGAAGAATACAAAGCCGGCCGCACACCGAACCCGGACATTCTGTGTAACCGTGAAATTAAATTTAAGGCCTTCCTTGAATACGCCCAGACACTGGGTGCCGATAAAATCGCCACCGGTCACTATGTACGCCGCAGCGATATCAACGGGCACGCCTGCCTGCTGAAAGGCCTGGATAACAACAAGGATCAGAGCTACTTCCTGCATCAGGTCGGCAGCGAAGAACTGGCAATGACCCTGTTCCCGGTGGGAGAACTGGAAAAGCCGGAAGTCCGTCGCCTGGCCGAAGAACACGATCTGATCACGCACAACAAAAGACAGCACAGGCATTTGCTTTATTGGTGAACGCCGTTTCAGCGACTTCCTGAAACAGTACCTGCCGGCACAACCGGGTAACATCGAAACCCCGGATGGCGACGTGATCGGCAAGCACCAGGGACTGATGTATCACACTATCGGCCAGCGTCAGGGCCTGGGCATCGGCGGCCTGAAAACTATCCGGAAGTCCGTGGTTTGTTGCAGAGAAAGATCTGGACCGTAATGTACTGATCGCCGTACAGGGCACCTCCACGAACTGCTGTTCAGCGACTGGCTCACCGCCAGCGACATTTTCTGGATTTCAGAAGCACCGGCTGAATTGCCACTGCGCTGCAAAGCCAAAGTCCGTTACCGTCAGGACGATCAGGCATGCACGATAGAAGCCGGTGAAAACGGTGGCTACCTGATCCGCTTTGATGAACCACAACGCGCCGTCACACCTGGCCAGTCCGTCGTTTTTACGCAGATGAAGTGTGTCTTGGCGGCGGCGTCATTGAAACAACCGGTAAGCGAGGCTAGACACATCATGTCACAGGCAACACATAATCAGGCAATTGCGCTGGCCGGCCTGTTTCAGGCAGCCAGCCTGGTCGAGCAGATCGCAACCCGTGGCATGGTGCAGCAAAGCAACCTGGAAACCTGTATTCGCAGCGTGTTCATCACAAACCCGGACAGCACTGCAGAAATCTACGGAGGTGAACGCGCCCTGCCGATCAACCTCGGTCCGGGCTTCCGCCACCTGCAGGAACTGATCGACAAAGACCGCTCCAAGCAGAATCAGGACGTCATCCGTTACGCCCTCAGCCTGCTGCACCTGGAAAAGAAGCTCAATAAACAGCCCGAGCTTCTCAATACCATTGCTGAACGGCTGCTAAAAATTGAACAGCAGGCAAAATACTTTAATGATCAGGAAAACCTGATTGATAACGCGGCGACCCTGACACACCCGACGATCATTGCTAATCTGGCCAGCCTTTATCAGGATACCCTGAGCACCTTTAAATTCCGCATTCAGGTAACCGGCGAACCCCGCCATCTGCAAAATGCGGAAAACGCAGATAAGATCCGTGCATTGCTACTGGCAGGCATCCGTGCCGCAGTACTGTGGCGCCAGAGTGGTGGCAAGCGCTGGCAACTGCTATTTTTAAATCCCGCATTCGCCCTGCCATTACGGATATCACCGGACGCTGAACCGGCAATATAAAACTTGCCAGTGCAACTTATGAATGTGTAAAAGACGCTGGGCGGATTTTCCTCTCCCGGCGTTTTCGCTATAATTCGCGCTCAAAATTTAATTCATCAGGTAATGCCTCGTTATGGATCTCTCTTCTTTAACTGCTATTTCCCCGTCGACGGCCGCTACGGCAGTAAAACAGCTGACCTGCGTCCGGTATTCAGCGAATTCGGTCTGATCAAAGCCCGTGTTGAAGTGGAAGTACGCTGGTTGCAAAAACTGGCCGCTCACCCACAAATCACTGAAGTACCGGCACTGAGCGATGCTGCGAACGCCGTGCTGAACCAACTGGTTGATAACTTCGGCGAAACTGAAGCTAACCGCGTTAAAGAAATTGAGCGTACCACCAACCACGACGTTAAAGCGGTTGAATACCTGATCAAAGAACGCATTCAGGACAACGCTGAGCTGGCTGCAGTGAGCGAATTCGTACACTTTGCCTGCACGTCAGAAGACATCAACAACCTGTCTCACGCACTGATGCTGAAACAGGGTCAGGCGGTTATGCTACCACTGATGCAACAGGTTACTGACGAGATCGCTAAACTGGGCCGCGATTTTGCAGAACAGCCAATGCTGTCCCGTACCCACGGCCAGACTGCTTCACCAACCACGGTCGGTAAAGAAATGGCTAACGTTGCTTACCGTCTGCAGCGCCAGATCAAACAGCTGCAAAACGCTGAACTTCTGGGCAAGATTAACGGTGCTGTCGGCAACTACAATGCTCACCTGTCTGCTTACCCGGATGTAGACTGGGCGCAGAACGCACAGGAATTCGTAGAAAGCCTCGGCCTGAGCTTCAACCCTTACACCACACAGATCGAGCCGCATGACTACATCGCAGAAATGTTCGATGCAGTATGCCGTTTCAACACCATTATCATCGACTTCGACCGCGATGTATGGGGCTACATTTCACAGGGTTACTTCAAGCAGAAAACCATTGCCGGCGAAGTAGGCTCATCTACCATGCCGCACAAGGTTAACCCGATCGACTTCGAAAACTCTGAAGGCAACCTGGGTATCGCAAACGCCATCATGCAACACCTGGCAGCGAAACTGCCTATCTCCCGCTGGCAGCGCGACCTGACTGACTCCACCGTACTGCGCAACATGGGTGTTGGTTTTGGCTACAGCATGATTGCTTATCAGGCCAGCCTGAAAGGTATCAGCAAACTGGAACTGAATGCTGCACGCCTGAACGACGATCTGGAAAACGCCTGGGAAGTACTGGCTGAGCCAATCCAGACTGTTATGCGCCGCTACGGCATTGAAGAGCCGTACGAGAAACTGAAGGCACTGACCCGTGGCCAGGAAATGAATAAACAGACCATTCAGGCGTTTATTGATACTCTGGAAATGCCTCAGAGCGCGAAAGATGAGCTGAAGGAACTGACACCGCACAGCTACATCGGTAATGCACCAGAGCAAGCTAAAGCCATCTGAGTTTACTCAGTTGATGCCACTGAGCATCATGCATAAAAGCAGGGCCATTGCCCTGCTTTTTGTTTCTGCAGTATAAAAAATATCTGCTTAAAAGTATTTTCTAAAAGAAATACCTGACTGCCAGCAACAGCTGCCGCTCTTCACGGTCAGCAGGCTCACCGGCATAGACACGCCCCGGACGGTCGGAATTAATCCAGGTATGCTCGACCGACAGGAACAAAGGCTTTGAATACCGATAGGTGTAATTCAGCGTCGCCGCAGTTCCGTATTCATCATTATTATCACCTGCCGTCTGATCTTTATCGGTCACTGAAAATTCTTCAATACGGCCGGTAAACCGATGCTTCCCGACACGTTTACTCAGCATTAAAAGGCACTGCGGTAATCATTATCGACCACCGGCCTGCCATATACATCATTCATCAGGGTATCACCGGTCATATACTGGGCTGTCAGCTCCAGTTTCTTATCCAGCAACCAGCGCGCACCGACATAATAAAACCGGGTAAGCCAGGTATACTGGCCATGCTCAACGATATCTGTCCGGGCATTATTATTATAATAACCGGCATTGATTTCCCCTGACGGGACCAGCGCACCTGAGTCTGCAAATGATACCCAGGACGGTCATCCAGCTCTAAAAGGGTCCGATTCAGCAGCCTGCGGCTCGAAGCTTAAAGCCACTCTGACGTGCTTCCAGTGGCGGTATCTTGCGCTTCTCACCCCACAGGGTTTGACGCGAACTGCTGGTCCAGCCATGCCAGGCTAACAGCGCACCGGTGGGATCATTATTAAAGAAACCTGATGCAGTAAAACTCAAGTCATAACCGGCATCATTAAGCTTGCCTAACCGGGTCCAGGTTAGCTCCGCCCCAAGCAAACGGATCTCTTCGCCGATCCAGGTATTCAATGTCGAACTGTTAAGGGTATTTTTGGCAGCCCAGGCAAAGGCTTTATTTTCCAGTGAAATTGCCGGATAAAACAAACCCACTTTTGACTGAAGCCGGTGGCCGGATTCATTCGGAATGCCACGGTACCTGAAGAAGGATTCCGTTATACCCAGCCCGTTGTCTTCCCCGTCGTAATAACCGTTGGCCACCGTATGAAAACTCAGACCGGAATCCCATTCCAGAACCCACTGCAGGCCGGCCTGACCAAGATACGCCTGGCCACCATTGTCTGTACCGAACTTACCAACACCACCCTGACGGTAGCTGTCAGAGGTATCACTGTGCGCTAACCGGTAGTCGATAACGCCATTTAGCTTACTTTCCAGTGCGCTCACCTGAGTGACCGCTCCGGCACTTACGATTGCCGCAAATACAGTGCCTTTGTTTAGCACGCCTCCTCCGGGGATTAAGCTGGGCGTGGTCCTTTAGCCATGGCGTCAACGCATCAACAGCCTGAGGGCGGCTGATATGATAGCCCTGCGCCAGTTCACAATTATTAGAAGTCAGCCAGTCCAGGGCAAACTCATCTTCAATACCTTCCGCCACGACACTCAGCCCCATACTGTGGGCCAGCTCGATAGTGGATTTCACAATGATCTGATCGGACTGATCATCACTGAGGCGCTGAATAAATGACTTATCAATTTTAAGTTCATGTACCGGTAGCTGCTTAAGCTGAGCCAGCGAGGAATAACCGGTACCATAATCATCAATGGAAATGCGCATACCCCAGTCTTTAAACCGGCTCAGCAATGTAATGGCCGACTCAGGATCTTCAACCACGGCACTTTCTGTCACTTCCAGGGTAATTTTTCAGCAGGTACCGCCAGCTCCTGAATCGTTTCACACAGAAAACCGTAAAAATCCGGATCTTTAAGATTAGCGGCAGAGATATTAATGGCGACACCAAGATCCAGCCCCTCAGCACGCCATTCGTTGTACTGATTCAGCGCAGTACGGATAACCCAGCGCGTCAGTGCATTAATCTGCCCGGTCTGCTCAGCAATATGAATAAAGTTATCCGGCGGCACCATGCCCATTGTCGGGTGAATCCAGCGAACCAGCGCCTCAACATGGGTAACTACCCTGCTCTGCAGATTCAGTTTTGGCTGATAAAACAGCACTAACTGATCACCACTGATCGCCTGCTTCAGATCATTGATCAGATTCAGCCGTTCTACACTATTCACATCAAGCTCAGGGGCAAACCACTGCACTTGCTGGCTGGTTGCCCGCGTATGATGCAACGCGATATCCGACATTCTCAGCAGGCTGTCAGGGGTTTTGCTGTGCTGAGGGTAGAGCGATACCCCGCTGCGAACCTGCAGCTGGAATCCCAGCCCCTGATAATCAAAAACAGGCTCAAGTGCCGCATCCAGATTATCAAGGCAGCGCTGCACGCAACTCTCTGCTTCAGCCAGCGGGCAGTTTTCAGTCAGTACCACGAATTCATCAGCCCCAGATGGCACACCAGCTGAAAACCCTGCACACTGCGTAGACGGTCAGCCAGCGCCTGAATGACATAATCACCCACCTGATGGCCCAGCGTATCGTTAACATCCTTAAGGCGGCTCAGATTCAGCTGAATCACACCAAAAGCCTCTTCCTGCCCGCACAGGGAATCCAGAATGATCTTCAGGAAGTTGCGGTTTGGCAGATCCGTCAGGGGATCATGGTTGGCCCGGTGGGACAATGCCTGCTCACGACTGAGCACCGCATCTTGCATAAGATTAATCTCATCAGCCAACTGACCCAGTTCGCTTTGGTCATCAAGCTTAATGGTCTGATTATAATCACCGCTGGCGACTATTTTGGCCTGCTGAACCAACCGCTTTACCGGCCGAGTGATAGAGGCAGAAATCCAGTAAGCCCCTGCCAGTGATAACACCAGGGTGCCGACCGCAAGAATCAGCAGCTTCCACCACTGCTCCTGCAAAACTTCAACGAAATTTGCCCGCAGCCCGTACATGGCCACGCCAAACCGCAAATGCTGGTCTTCAGAAATCTGATGGCCGACAACGATATACTGGTCATCAACCGGATCACCGTTGATGATGCTTCCGGAAAACTTCACATCCGCGGTCGGTGATGAAGACGCCACCAGCCACCAGCCGGCATCACCTTCCACAATAAAATCTGTTTCAAGACCGGTAATGGTCATAAACTCGGTCGCCAGACGCCCGTCAACCTGGAAGCCGAACACCACCCAGCCAATCGTTTTAGCGCCAACTTTCACCGGCGACAAACTTAACTGGTAGACATTTTTGCCAATCGCATACAGGTGGCCCCGTTCAGGATTCTTTAGCCAGCCTGGGTAACGAAACTCAGCACCAACCTCATCACCCCGGCGAACTTTACGCCCGCCGTCATCTTCTTCAGCACTGACCAGCTGAGCATTGATAACACCCTCAGCAGATACCGTCATCGCTAAATCCGCATTAATTCGCTTACGGTGATTATTCAGCGCAACCAGCAAACTGCGCTGATCTTCGTTAAACACCTGCTTGATGCCATAGTCTTTGGATACGGTTTCAGCGAACGCTGCAAGATATTCGATCCGACTGGAAAACAACTCAGTGAAAACAGTTTTAGCAGTGGTAAGCCGGTTACTGATTTCCTGCTTTTGTTGATTCTGATTACCTGCATACAGGGTCCAGAACGCCACCCCTGCACTAATAACAGAAGCAGTACAAAGAATGTAAATATTTTACTTTGTAAGCTTTTCACACAAACTCACTTAATACTCTGACAGAAAATCAAAATCATCATCGCTCTCCTGCGCCGGCGCCTCATCCATACGGCTTGTCAACTGAGCGGTTACCTGCACCGCATTTTGCACATCCACTATCTGCGCTTCTCTGTTTTCGTCAGCCAATAGCTGAGGGTGCCAGACAGTTACCTTATAGCGCCCGGTGACAGGGGTATCAAAGCTCACAGAACCAGTTTGAGAGGTTTTCCCAAACAGAGGGGTATCCACCAGCAGCAGATAACCGGACATCCAGTCATGAATGTTGCAGCCCATTGCCACTTCTCCGCTCTGATCCAGACCGCTTTGCAGGCGTTGCTCCCTGCTTTGATCTTGAATGAAAAACGGGCATCGCTGTCGACAGAGTAAATATGGTGGGTAATGTCATCCTGGTTATCAAACAGCACGTCATTACCAGCCTGAGACACACTGACATAAGGCGCGAAAGATTTACCTTTCTGGCCCACACTGATGACTTTATCCGTCGCTGGTAACTGCTGACCATCAAGTGGCTCAGCATATACGACCATATCTTCCAGTGGCTCTCCGGAGGTACTCAGCACCTGAACATTCAGTTCAATTGCCCAGGCCGGCACAGACATCAGCAGCCCAAGAATACAACCGACACCGCTTCCGGCAGTTACAGTCCAATCTAACTTTGCCACTGAAATACACTCCTTATCCGCTCAGAAAAACCTGCTACAACACACCGCTGAAGCAGCTTTATTCACCGGGATTCATCTGAAGCCCGATCAATTCTGACCTGAATATACAGTATTATTCACCCGCAACTTGTTGCAGAAAGTACATTTTTACGTAAAAACATCTCACTTTGTGTTTATGAGAATCGCCATACGGCGGCCTGTTCAGATAATAATCAGACCATCGAGTGAGTAAACTGAAGCACAAAAAAGCCGGCAATTATGCCGGCCTGTTATCAGTGCAATTTTATCTTCGGCTGAACCATGTGCCCCACTTTCTGCGCAAGAATCAGACATGCCCCTTTTAGCCAGCCATGAATACTGAGCTGGTGCATTCTGTACAGAGACATATACATCAGGCGGGCGATCTTACCCTCCACAAACATTGTCCCGCCACTGAGATTCCCCATCAGGCTGCCTACCGTGCTGTAGCGACTGAGATTCACCAGAGAGCCATGATCTTTATACAGATAAGGCTTAACCGGCTTACCTTTCATCTGACGCCTGATGCTGCTGGCAATATGGCTGGCCATCTGATGAGCTGACTGCGCCCGGGGCGGTACCCAGGAACCATCTGGCTGCTGACAGGCAGCACAGTCTCCCAACACCCAGATGCTATCATCCACACTGGACTGCAAACCAGGCTTAACCACTATCTGACCGCCACGACCCAATTCAAAATAATTCAGATCACGGATAAAGTCCGGCGCCTTAACACCGGCAGCCCAGACCATCAGATCTGCGGCGATCAAATCTCCGTTCTGATCAACGTAGCCCTGCTCATCCGCCCGGGTGACCCGGGTATTTTCTCGTACCACGACTCCCAAACGCTGCAGCTCGCGCCGTGCAGCCTGAGAGATACGCGCAGGCAACGCAGGCAATATACTCGGCCCGGCTTCAAGCAAATCTACCTGTAAGCGGCTCGCTGACATTTCCGGCATACCGTACTGCCTGAGCAGGTTGGCTACATGGGTCAGCTCTGCAGCAAGCTCAACACCGGTGGCTCCGCCACCCACGATTGCCAGCCGAAGCTTCTTTTCCGCCCCTGCTGATTTACCCGCATAAAACTGTTCAGAAGGCCTCGCTGAAAACGCTCAGCCTGCTGATGAGAATCCAGAAAATAGCTGTGCTCAGCAACGCCTGGCGTTCCGAAATCATTACTGACACTGCCAACAGCCATAATCAGAGTGTCATAGCTAATGCTCCGCTCAGGCAGTACCTGCACGCCATACTCATCATCGACGGCAGCCAGATGAATCTGCTTGTCAGCAGCATCCAGCCCGGTCATGGTGCCCAGCTGAAACTGATAGTGATGCTGACCGCTGTGCGCCCGGTAAGACACACCGTCGATACTCATATCCAGAGATCCTGTTGCTACCTCATGAAGCAAAGGTTTCCAGATATGATTCGGATTCCGGTCTACGAGAATAATCTTCGCCTGTTTCTTCTTGCCTAATCGGCTACCTAAACTTGCTGCCAGTTCAAGGCCGCCGGCCCCTCCTCCTACGATTACAATTGTTTGCATGTTTAATCCTCAAAATAAAGTCAGCTTAAGCCACTGCCTGATAAACAAAACAATGACTTAAGCTCACCTTATTCAGAGCGATAAGCTTACTGCCTGCGTCAGCTGAAAACAGATACACACAGAAAAACCTACCAGGACATACAATAGACGAAAGTATAGCGAGCCGCTATACCCAGAAATGAATAGCTCATTTGCTTATAGAATGGCACTGACCGGACATCAGTTGATTCGGCTCCGCCGGCCGGTTTATATCCAGCGTGGATACCGGCAACAGTGCCAGATTCGATAGCCGGTTAAAACCGAGGGTCTGCTTATTCAGCACGATTACGGTCAGCCCGTTCAGCATACTGTAATGCCTGAACATACTGCTCTCATAACTTACCTGGCTATCATAGAGCGCAAAATAGTCTTCACTGGCCGCAAGTTTGCATAACAATTGCTGATCTGCTGCGAAAGCAGCTAAAGAAGATCCAAACAGCCAGAACACAACACACATACGGCATACTCCGGCAACAACTCTGTTCATAACAGCCTCACAGTATCTGACGATAACTGCGCCTCACTGATTAAAACCTCAGTATAGTGCGGAACCAGAAGCCCGACGTGAGGGATTTCAGGCATAAAAAGGCAGCCCAAGCTACCTTTTAATTGAAATACTGATTATTCTTCAGCGGCCGCTTTAGGCTGCTCAGTATTTTCGTAGATCATCATTGGCTCAGATTCGCCGGTAATTACGCCTTCATCAATAACAACCTTGCTGACATTTTCCTGAGAAGGTAATGAATACATGGTATCCAGTAACGTTTCTTCAAGAATAGACCGCAGGCCACGGGCACCGGTTTTCTTGCCAGCGCTTTCTGAGCAACCGCGTGCAGTGCAGACTCACGGAAGTCCAGCTCGGCACCTTCCATTTCAAACAGCGCACCGTACTGCTTGGTCAGCGAGTTCTTAGGCTCAGTCAGAATCTGAATCAACGCATCTTCATCCAGCTCTGCCAGCGTCGCCAGCATCGGCAGACGGCCAACAAATTCAGGAATAAGACCGTACTTCACCAGATCTTCAGCTTCCAGATCACGCAGCATATCCGTGACGTTCTTGGAATCGTCTTTACTGCTAACCGTCGCACTGAAGCCGATAGAGCTCTTTTCACTGCGGTTACGGATAACCTGATCTAGGCCGGCAAACGCACCGCCACAGATAAACAGGATGTTTGAAGTATCAACCTGCAGGAATTCCTGTTGCGGATGCTTACGCCCACCCTGTGGCGGCACAGAAGCAACAGTACCTTCAATCAGCTTCAGCAGCGCCTGCTGAACACCCTCACCGGAAACGTCACGGGTAATAGAAGGGTTATCTGACTTACGGGAAATCTTATCGATCTCATCGATGTAAACAATGCCCAGCTGAGCTTTCTCTACATCGTAATCACACTTCTGCAGCAGCTTCTGAATAATGTTTTCAACATCTTCACCCACATAACCGGCTTCGGTCAGGGTTGTTGCATCAGCAATGGTGAACGGTACATTCAGCATCCGCGCCAGCGTCTGAGCCAGCAGGGTCTTACCGCTACCGGTCGGCCCGATCAGCAGGATATTACTCTTGCCCAGCTCTACCTCAGTATTGCTGGCCTGCTGGAAGCGCAAACGCTTATAGTGGTTGTAAACAGCAACCGATAAAACCTTCTTTGCACGTTCCTGGCCAATAACATACTCATCCAGGTTATGCTTAATTTCAGCAGGGGTCGGCAAATCATCGCTTTGCTCAACATCTTCATTAACCTGCTGCGTTTCCTCTGTAATGATGTCGTTGCACAGGTCCACACACTCATCACAAATGAATACAGAAGGACCTGCAATCAGCTTTTTAACTTCGTCCTGACCTTTACCGCAGAACGAGCAATACAGCGTTTTGCTGTCATCGCCGCCATCTTTGCCGTTGATATCGTCTGACATTCAACTACCTCTTTCCTCAGGCAGCCAGTGCTGAACCCGGCTACCATCTAATATATATCTTCCGCCATGCTGAAAATTATAGCGGTTCATCACTTCGGAGCAGTACACAGCAACCGTATAATAAACGCTACAACTGTAGCATACAGCCGCCATCACTACCCTGAAGTTTAGCGACGTTCCATCACCGCATCAATCAGTCCGTACTCAACCGCAGCCTGCGGAGACATGAAGTTATCACGGTCAGTATCACGGGAAATCACTTCAAGATCCTGATTTGTATGGTGCGCCATAATACCATTCAGACGCTCACGGATAGACAGAATCTCTTTGTATGAATTTCAATATCAGTTGCCTGCCCCTGATATCCGCCCAGCGGCTGATGAATCATCATACGTGAATTAGGCAGACAGTAACGCTTGCCTGCTGCGCCACCGGTCAGCAACAGCGCCCCCATGCTCGCCGCCTGACCAATACACATGGTGCTCACATCAGGCTTAATAAACTGCATGGTATCGTAAATCGACAGTCCGGCAGTCACTGAACCGCCCGGAGAATTAATATACAGGTGAATATCCTTATCCGGATTTTCAGACTCCAGGAACAACAGCTGCGCTACCACAAGATTCGCCATGTGATCTTCAACCTGGCCAACCATAAAAATCACACGTTCTTTAAGTAACCGGGAGTAAATGTCATAAGAACGCTCGCCGCGAGCAGTCTGCTCAACAACCATAGGTACCAGGCCACTGCTGGTGATCATTGTTGGGCCATTATAAGTTTGCGACATACCTATTCTCTCCTTTGATCCTGAACTTGGTGCCCTACATACAAATTAAAAGCACCCTGAAAGCAAAAACGGCGGCCGACTTTACGCCGACAGCCGTTATTTTATAAACGCAAATCAAGCAGTTGGCAATTATGCTTCAGCTTCTGCGTCTTCTTCCTGTGCTTTTGGCTCAGCAGGCTTGATAGCATCTTCGTAGCTCAGCTCTACTTCTGTAACCTTAGCGGATTCCAGCAGCAGATCCAGTACCTGATCTTCCATCACCAGACTCTTAACCTGACCCAGCATTTCTTCATTGCTGTTGTACCAGTCGATAACCTGCTGAGGATCCTGGTAAGTAGCAGCCAGTTCTTCAATGGTTGTCTTAACGCGATCTTCGTCAACAGTCAGTTCGTTTGCCTTGATAACTTCGTTAACCAGCAGACCAACTTTAACGCGCTTCTCAGACTGCTCCTGGAACATTTCCTTAGGCAGCATTTCAGGATCGATGTTAGCTTCTGCACCACCGAACTGCTGAATTGCCTGACGGCGCATTGCATCGATTTCGTTGTCAATCAGAGCCGCTGGAACATCAATTGCGTTCAGCTCAACCAACTGACCAAAAACAGCTTCTTTCAGCTTGGTTTTCAGAGCCTGCTTAACTTCACGCTCCATGTTCTTGCGAACTTCAACTTTGAAGCTGTCTACGTTGTTTTCTTCCAGACCGAACTTAGCGAAGAACTCTTCGTTCAGTTCTGGCAGCTGCTGTTCAGATACAGACTGTACCTTAACTTTGAATACAGCAGCTTTACCTTTCAGATCTTCAGAGTGGTAGTCTTCAGGGAAAGTAACATTCAGTTCAACGTCAGCGCCTGTTTCAGCACCGTCCAGACCTGCTTCGAAACCTGGGATCATGGTGTTAGAACCCAGAACCAGGTCCATACCTTCACCCTTACCGCCTTCGAACGCTTCACCGTCGATGAAACCTTCAAAATCGATCTTAACCTGGTCGCCGTCTGCAGCAGCGCGCTCTACAGCAACCCAGTCAGCCTGCTGCTTACGCAGAGTTTCGATCATCTGTTCCAGATCTTCGTCTTTTACTTCAGCGCTGTTCTTTTCGATTTCAGCCGCAGAGAAATCAGCCAGTGCGATTTCAGGGTAAACTTCAAAAGTAGCGGTGTAAGAGAAATCTTCACCTTCTTTGTCGTTCTTGAATTCGATGTTCGGACCACCTGCAGGCGTCAGGTTTTCCTGCTGAGTAGCCTGGTAGAAGCTTTCCTGAATAACTTCACCGATGACTTCCTGACGAATTCCCTTGCCGTAGCGCTTCTTAACTACTTTGGCCGGAACCTTACCAGGACGGAAACCGTCAATACGAACAGTACGGGCAGTTTGCTGCACGCGCTGAGCAACATCATTGTCTACACGCTCGGCCGGTACAACAACAGTCACTTGACGTTCTAGACCAGTAGTCGTTTCTACAGAAACTTGCATGGAATTCCTCGCAAAAATTATTTGTATCGTTACAAATCAAAACACTTACAACCTGCATGCTATTGAAGCTAAAGCACTCTTACGCAAACAGGGCCAGAATATCTAAAGGCGGGAATTTTCCGGCAAGCAGCGGGATTAGTCAAGTGAAAAGCACTGAATTAGCCAGTAAACAGCAGATACACGAAAAACTGCAAAATCAGCAGCATTTAATTACATAAAGAGAAGTATGAGATAAGGAAATTGGGGTGGACGATGGGGCTTGAACCCACGACCGCCGGAATCACAATCCGGAGCTCTACCAACTGAGCTACGCCCACCATATTTCCTATGGAAGGAGTCTTACTAAATGGTGCGGACGGAGAGACTCGAACTCTCACACCTCGCGGCACTGGAACCTAAATCCAGCGTGTCTACCAATTTCACCACGTCCGCATATATGTATTGGGGTGGACGATGGGGCTTGAACCCACGACCGCCGGAATCACAATCCGGAGCTCTACCAACTGAGCTACGCCCACCACTACATACATTTGCTTTTCCAAACTGGCGGGCCAAGAAGGATTCGAACCCTCGACCACCGCCTTAGAAGGGCGGTGCTCTATCCAGCTGAGCTATTGGCCCATATTGGAAAGCTTACTCTATGAATCAGATAACTGCTTTACAGCAACCAACCTCTTCAATGAGTTTCAGGCGTTTTAATTCCCGAACCCCTGAGCCTTCAGCCCTCCGCATTGCTGCGTTGTGTGCCTCGCTCAAGGTGGTGCGCATATTATATATGCGCCCCTTTGGCGTCAACACCCTTTTGATTTTTAACGAAATAAGCCAGTTAGCCAGATTTTCCTGTATCTGCTGTTTATTTCTCAGCCAACCCCAAAGCCTTGCGGTTAAAAACCATACAACTCACTGATGAAGCACATCATTTTCAGTTTAGTTTCAGCCCCTCGCTGCAGGATAGTGCGATATTTGTAGCCCGGTTTAAAAATCAATACCATAGCGAATCTGGCCGATGCCACCATCCCGGCAACGCAACTATTGCTTGCTTATATAAGGACACCGTCATGAACTGGAAAAAGGCCTGCTGATTGCAATCATTGCACTGGTCGTTATCGCATTCTTTATTTACGACTTAGGCAGCTACCTCAACCTTAGCTATATAAAGTCACAGCAAACGTCACTGCAAACCTGGGTTGACGATAACCTATTGTTATCCGGCCTGGTGTTTATGGCTGTCTATATAGCGGTTACCGCCCTGTCCCTGCCAGGTGCCGCCGTTATGACACTGGTCGCAGGTGCTGTGTTTGGCTTGCTGTCCGGCCTTATCCTGGTGTCCTTTGCCAGCACCATCGGCGCAACCTTCTCTTTCCTTATAGCGCGCTATTTATTAAGGGAACCGCTGACCAATAAATTCCAGTCTCACATCGACCCCATTAACAAAGGCATTGCCAAAGACGGCATGTTCTACCTGTTCACTCTGCGTTTGGTACCTTTGGTCCCGTTCTTTGTGATTAATCCGGTCATGGGCCTGACCACCATGCGGGCCAGAACCTTTTACTGGGTGAGCCAGCTTGGCATGCTGCCGGGAACAGCTGTTTATGTGAATGCCGGTACTCAGTTAGGCGCAATTGAACAGGCCGGCGACATTGTTTCACCCGGGCTGTTACTGTCCTTCTGTTTACTGGGTATCTTCCCATGGATCGCCAAAGCCATCGTTGGCGGCATCAAGGCCCGTAAAAGTACAGCGCATTCAGCAAGCCAGCCTCATTTGACACCAACATGGTGGTCATTGGCGCCGGAGCAGGCGGCCTGATTACGTCCTATATTGCGGCGGCCACTAAAGCCAAAGTCACGCTTATTGAAAAACATAAAATGGGGGCGACTGCCTCAATACCGGCTGCGTACCTTCTAAAGCCCTTATTCGCAGCACCCATTTTCTGGCAGATGTCCGGGACGCCAACAAGCTCGGCATTAAGAAGGCAGAGGTTGAGTTCGACTTTGCAGACATCATGGCACGGATCAAACGGGTCATTACAACCATTGAACCCCATGATTCAGTAGAACGGTACGAATCTCTTGGTGTTGACTGCGAAACCGGTGAAGCTACCATCCGCTCACCGTGGGAAGTAGAAGTAAACGGCAAAGTGATTACAACGCGTAACATTGTCATTGCCACCGGTGCCCGCCCTTCTGTTCCAAACATTCCGGGAATCGAAAACCTTACTCCCTGACCTCTGACACTATCTGGGACCTTCAGCAGCGCCCTGAACGCCTGCTGGTGCTCGGTGCTGGCGCTATCGGCTGTGAGCTTGGCCAGTGTTTTGCCCGCCTCGGCAGCCAGGTATCGCTGGTTTACCGTAAACCTCAGGTACTGACCAATGAAGATCTGGATGCCGCGAAGGTTGTTGAAAGCCACCTGCTGGAAGACGGTATCAGCCTGTGCGCAGAACACACCCCTGTTCGCTTCGAAACCAGCGACGGCCAGCACACGCTGATCTGTGAACACATGGGTACAGAACGACGCATCGACTTTGACCAGCTTCTGGTTGCCACCGGCAGAACACCAAACCTGCAGGGATTCGGCCTTGAAAACCTTGGCCTGATCAAACAGGGAGATAAACAACTCGAGGTCGACGAATATCTGCGTACCGAACTGCCTAACGTATTTGCCTGCGGTGATGTTATTGGCCCGTACCGCTTCACCCATGCTGCATCACATCAGGCATGGTATGCAGCAGTTAACGGACTATTCGGCCAACTGAAACGGTTTAAGGTTGATTACAGCTACATACCGTTCACAACCTATACCAGCCCGGAAGTTGCCCGGATTGGCATTAATGAAAAACAGGCCATCGATAAGGGCATTCCCCATGAGGTTGTTAAATACGATCTGGACGATCTGGACAGAGCAATTACCGACGAAGCCGCTTACGGATTCGTAAAAGTGCTGGTGAAGCCTGGCAGCGATAAAATTCTCGGGGTCACTCTGGTCGGTGAACATGCCGCGGAAATGTTGCCGGAATTTGCCCTCGCGATGAAACACAAGCTCGGGCTGAATAAAATTCTTGGCACCCTGCACGCCTATCCGACGATTAATGAAGCAAATCGCTTTGCAGCCGGCGTCTGGAAAACGCCACGCGCCTCAAAAAGCACTGGCCTGGCTTGAAAAATTCCACCGCTGGATGCGCAACTAATCTGTTACCAACCTCACCTGCAGTCTTTACCAGCCCCTCATACCTGTGAGGGGCAAACAACTATCTGAATAAATCACCAGCCACCCGCTGTCTTTTAGTCTCTGCCCGACAACTTCTTACCAGATCAGCCATTTCCGGCACTGACGTCTGAAAAACACCTTTCACAGTTTATTCTTCAACATAATGAGTAACCGCTTAGCATTATTCGGTTGTTTCTGAGCGATCATTAAGCCAATATGCTATAAACGCATGGACGCAAACTAATACCCATTAGTCTTAGTTTTGGTTCAATATTGAGTTCAGTTACCCGCCACTGTTTTCTCTTTTACGGCACAAGAACTCGGTTCATTGATACTGAGTAGGTATATTTTTGTGATTTCAAAAAGTCTCAGATGTCCGGCGTTACTGGGCTGAGTAAAAGAATACTTTTCTACATTCTGATCTGCAGCTCCTCAGTCACCCTGATTCTGACGCTGCTTGAGCTGTATTTTGAATACCGCATTGATGTAAACCTGCTTGAACAGCGTTTCAAATCCATTGAAGTCAGCTACCTGCCCAGCCTGAGCGAAAATATCTGGCTGTTTAACACCGATGTTGTTGAATCTCAGATCCGCGGTATTTATAACCTTAATGATGTCATCTATGTCAGCATCGTCGACGAAACCAACACCATCGTTAACGCCATCGGCGACAAGCAAGCGAAGCACATCATTTCTCAAACCTACCCTATCATCCGCGAACAGCAGGGAACCATTAATCAGTTAGGCCATATGGAAGTCTGGGCCACGCTGGATAATATCTACGCCAGCCTGCAAAACCGTCTGGCAGTTATTCTGCTGGGCCAGGGAGTTAAAACTTTTCTTGTCTCTTTTCTGATCCTGCTGATCATATTCAAAATAATTACCAGCCGGGTATCCCGTATCTCGCAACTCGTCAGCAGCATTGACCTCTCAGATGATCAGAAGAATCAACGGAATTGTCCGTTCATAAAGCCATTGCGCGCCCTAACCGTGCTCATGATGAGCTTGACGAGCTGGCCCAGACAATTGATTCCATGCACGGCAAGGTTCGACAGCTCTATCTGCAAAGTGATGAACAGCGGCGTAAACTCAGCACCATATTTGAAGGCTCCCATGACGCTATTCTGATTGTCGACCTGACCACCAACAGCATTATCGACTTCAACGGTAAAGCCTGTGACATGCTGAACTTCTCTGATGAGCAGCTCAGGGATCTGTCTTTCTATGCCCTTTACAGCGGCGCCCACACACACATCCGCAACTTCCTGGATGAAACTCAGCGGACCGGCTGGAACATTCAGGAACTGACATTTAAGTCACGTCTGGGGAATCTGATTCCCACAGAGACCTCTGCCTCTATTATCGAGATCAATGACCAGCCGCACCTGCTGACCATTTGTCGGGATATTCGTGAGCGTAAGCAACAAGAAGCCAAGATCGATAAAATCACCAACTTTGACCAGCTCACCTCCCTGCCTAACCGGGTACTGATGCGTGACCGGATTAACCAGACAATCATCCGTAATCAGGCATCACCTAACCGTTATGCGGTAATGATTGTCGATATCGATAACTTCAAAAGCATTAATGACACCCTCGGTCAGGGTAATGGTGACTTGCTGATCAAAGCGACCGCCAACATCATTCAGTCTATCGTTCCTAAAAGTGATTCGCTGGGACGGCTAAGTTCAGATGAATTCCTGCTTCTGGCTGAACTGCCGGAATCAGATATCACCATTGCCCGTAAAATCACCGCCAGACTTGCCGAACAGATTCGCCAGGCCTTTGATGAAACCATGCTGGTTGCAGGCTCACTGATTAAAGTATCCGTCAGCATCGGCTGTGCAATGCTGGAAGAAGATGGCAATAGTTTTGATGAGCTACTGCGGCATACTGATCTGGCACTCTGCAAGGCCAAGGCCGACGGCCGTGACCGGGTGGTATTCTTCAGCCCCGGCATGGATGCAGAAGCGAACCAGAAACTGATTCTGAAGACCGCCCTGCACCGCGCACTCAAGGCCAAAGAATTCGTACTCTTTATCAGCCAATCATTGACCTGAAAACCCGCCAGACAGTCTCTGTCGAATGCCTGCTGCGCTGGAAGACCCCGGATGGCAATATGATTTCGCCCGCTGAATTCATTCCGGAACTGGTTTCCAGCGGTCTGATCATCGACGTGGGCGCATGGGTCATAGAAGAAGCCTGCAGCACCATGGCAAAACTTGATGAACAGGTGCCGATTGCCGTCAACGTCAGCCCCTGTCAGCTTGAATCAGATGCCATCATCACCCATATCGAACAGGTTCTGGAAGAAACCGGGCTGGCACCTGAAATGCTCGTCATAGAAGTCACAGAAGACCTGATCATTCAGGACAAAGGCTGGGCAATCGAGCGGCTTAACCGGCTCAGCAACATGGGCGTTAAAATTGCCCTTGATGATTTCGGTACCGGTTACTCATCCCTCTCCTACCTCAAGATCCTGCCCGTCGATAAGCTTAAGATCGATCAGAGCTTTGTCCGGGATATGCTGACTGACCCTGAAGACTCCGCCATTGTGGCAACCATCATCTCCATTGCCAAAACCCTCAATCTGGATCTGATTGCAGAAGGTGTGGAAACTGAGCTGCAGGCACAGCACCTGCGCCATCTGGGCTGCGGCAAAGCTCAGGGCTACCTGTATCAGAAGCCTCAGGGCGATTTGATTAAAAGTATTCATTATCAGGAAGACGAGCTGGAAAAATAAGTAACCTGTAACCCGCAGTTCAGTGCACTGCTGTATGCACTGGGATTATCATGTTTCCGGCTCATTTTTTTGCGATCACAAAAAAGGATGACTATGAAAGCAATGATACTGAGCGGGCTGTTCTTGTTTATATGCCTGCCCCTGCACAAGCCAGCCAAACAATCGTACTGAGCACCATCCAACGTCTGCCAATATCTACCAACCTTCAGACAGGCCTGGCCGACCGTATCGCAATTGAAGCATTTCACCGCATAGGCATTCAGGCGATCATTAAGAAAATTCCGGCGCGCCGGGCATTAAGGGATGCTAACGCGGGCTTACATGATGGGGATCTTGCCCGCATCGCCGGTGTTACCCGCACGTACCCAAACTTGCTGCCCGTTCCGGAAATCACATGGGTGGCAGAAATTGTTGCCTTCAGTAAAAACCAGCAGATAACAACACCTGACTGGACGAGCCTTGAAGAACACAGGATATCTTATATCCGGGGCTGGGTAGTGTTCGAAAACAACCTGCCGGATACCCCAATGGTTGATAAGGTAGCGACCCCTGAAGCCCTGTTCAAAATGCTGAAAATGGACCGCGCAGATTTAGCGTTATACGAAAAAGATGGGATACGGGCTGCTCAGTCAACAGCAAAATACTGACATTCATGCCCTGCAGCCTGCACTGAGCATAGAACCGATTTACATCTACCTGCACCGCAAACACGAAAGCCTGCTACCTAAGCTGGCAACAGCAATCCGGGACATGAAACAGGACGGCAGCTATCAGGCCATCCTTAAAGATTGTCTGGGACAAGTTCTGCCCCCTTCATCCCTGGAAGACTACATAAGGCTGCAACAATCCTACGACACCTCTGTTTCGCTACAGAAAACGCCGCTTCAGTAAACAAAGAAACTCCGGCCAGGCCTGTTTAAGCCAAAGATACTGGTACCTGAGCGTGAGCTTCAACCAGCCATGAGAGGCATACTTACGGGCACTGGTAGGTAACGCAATTCCGGTTGAACACAGCGTTATCCCGGCCTGACGGGCGTACCAGACCAGCAGATGATCCTCACCATACTCAGCCTCCTCAGGATATCCACCCAATTGTCTGAACTGCCGGGCTGATAAACAGAACGCCTGATCACCGAACGGTACTCTCAGGAGATTTGAGCGTACGTTCGCGCCCCACTGGTTCAGCCTCATCGGCCCGGCACCATCACTCTTAAACGCCAGCGGAAAATAGTGAAGGGCTTCGCTGTTCTGAAGAATCCGCTCACTCAGGCGTAAACAATGTAACGGCTCGATATTTGAATCCAGATGCAGAAACCAGATAAAACGCCCGGTTGCCGCTGCAGCCCCGGCATTCATCTGCTTTGCCCGGCCAGCTTCCGCGTACAACACGGTCACCGCGGATATCTGCGATAGCTGCTGTTCCAAATGCCGGGATGCTTCACACAACACGACGATGATTTCCCAGCGCTTGAGCAGCAGGCCCAGACCTGAAGTATGACGAAACACCTGCAGCAAACTGAACGGCAAATCACCCAGTTCTTTTTCCGCAGGTCCGACAGGAATGACGACAGAAAGACTAGACACCGGTCACCTTAAAATCAGGTTTCACTGCAGGAAGAACCATACTTAAAACAACTGAAACAACGGTGGTGCCGCATACTGATCTTCTGCTCCAGCGCAGCGGCAAGATCATCCCCAGATCATATTCCGCATCATCGTCCACCAGCGTGCAGGCATACACGCGCATCCGACCTTTCTGCTTGACCAGCATTTTGCTGAAAGCACACATAAAACTGCGACGGGAGTCTTCCGTGTGATACTGCGTCATACAATTGGTGGTGATATCAGGTCCATGCCCCATACTCCCTGGCGGAAGAAAGTCCGGAAACGCGACAAACTTAATATCGTCCGGCAGGCCATAATCCCGTAAAACTGTCCGGTATGCCTGCTCCACTGCGGCGGTATCCTCACCGTCGGCCATATGACGGGCGAGTGATACACTGAAGCCGCGCTCATGGAGCATTTTCATCCCCGTTAACGCACTGGCAAACATACCTTCACCACGACCCTGATCATGGGTTTTCTCGTCCGGCGAATCAATGCTCACCCGAAAACTGACGGGGTATTTAGCATCATGTAACACATCCAGTTGCTTAATCCGCTTCTGCAATGCATCGGTTCCGTTGGTCAGTACCAGACACGGCGCATGTTCAGCGGCAGCCTGAAGTATCTTAACCAGATCCTTAGCCAGAAATGGCTCGCCACCGGTAAATGAAAACTGCTGTACGCCTAAAATTACTGCCTGTTTAATATAAGGCTCAGCATCCACCAGCTTAATCAGCTCAAGGCGCTTGTCACCGGGCCCGGAACCTTCAAGACAAAAATCACAGCTTAAATTACAGGCGGTGCCTGTATGAAACCAGAGCTCTTTAAGCTCATGCGGTGCAATATAACCCCGTGCGGTACCGTCTTCAGTCTGATACCAGCTACGACTGCGAATTACTTCCATCCGTCATGCTCCTCCAGCAATTGACCGGTTATCCGCAACAGCGTTTGGCGCGCTGGCCGCGGATCATCTCGTAAAGTTTTCTGTAAGCGCTGCAAGTCACTCAGCTGATCAACATCGTAACAGCCAGCTGCAAATCCGACTGACAGACCTGCGGCTTCGGCCTGCTGTCTGAGCGCTTCACCCAACTGATCGGTACTCCAGGGCAACACTTCAAGTTCACCCCAACCCGCCGCTGAGCCCATTGCCGTGACACCACCATCTGCCGCCGGCGTAAGCACCACATCATAATCAGACATCAGGGCAGCCAGTTGCTCATAAACATCCTGATTATGTTCCGGTGCATCACTGCCGATATAAATAATCCTGCTATGCCCTTCAGCACGTAGCTGATCATCCACCCTGAGAATACGTGTACCCAGATTACCTTCAGACTGCGGCACGACTTTATAGTTTCCTCACCCAGGCCTGCAGCCCATTCAGCGTCACTTTCACTGGCAGGTGATAATACGACCGGGCCGGGCCACAAAGCAGCATCTTCCAACACACAATCCAGCAGCGCTTCGGCTACCTGTAACGCAGCTGCCTGACCCACGCTGGCCGCCAGACGCTGCTTACCCTGACCGAGGGCAGGTCGCTTACAAAAATGACTAAGCTAATATCCTTTGCGAACAAGTGATACTCCAGATACACAAAAGGCAGAGGGTTAGCTCTGCCTTTTAAGATTACAGGGTGAATTTAGCCTTCCCGATACCAACTGGTGCCTTCGCGGGAATCTTTAAGAATAATCCCCTGAGATGCCAGCTCATCACGGATCCGGTCAGACTCGGCATAATCCTTGTTGGCCTTGGCATCAGCACGCTGCTGAATCATCGCCTCAATGGCGTCGTTGCTTAATTCACCTTCTTTAGCCTCACCCTGCAGGAAGTCAGCCGGACGCTGCTGCAGCAGACCCAGAATCCCACCCAGCTGTTTAAGCTGAGCAGCAAGAGCCGATGCTTTTTCAGGATTATCCCGCTTGGCAGTATTCAGTTCGTTAACCAGCTCGAACATGACTGCGAATGCCTGCGGGGTGTTAAAGTCATCATCCATCGCCGCATCAAAACGCTGCTGGTAATCGTTGCCCTCAGCAGGCTCACCCAGCTCAACATCATTCAGTGCCTGATAGAAACGCTCCAGCTTACTGCGCGCCTCTTTCAGGCTCTCTTCTGAGTAATCGATATAGCTGCGGTAATGTACAGAAGACAGGAACATCCGCACCACTTCTGCGTCGTACTTTTCCAGTACGTCACGGATCGTGAAAAAGTTACCCAGTGACTTGGACATCTTCTCGGAGTTTACCCGTACAGCACCAGCATGCATCCAGGTATTCACGTACTTCACACCGTTTGCCGCTTCAGACTGGGCAATTTCATTCTCATGGTGCGGGAACGGTAAATCCGACCACCGCCGTGAATATCGAAGGTATCACCCAGGCAGCACTTAGACATTGCAGAACACTCAATGTGCCAGCCCGGACGGCCTGCGCCCCATGGAGATTCCCAGCTCACCTCACCTTCTTTCGCGCCTTTCCAAAGCACAAAATCCAGCGGGCTTTCTTTTGCATCATTCACTTCAATACGCGCACCGGCGCGCAACTCATCAACATTCTTGTTGGTAAGCTGACCGTAGGTAGCAAATTTTTCGACACGGTAATACACATCACCGTTATCTGCAGGGTATGCAAAGCCTTTATCGATCAGCGTCTGGATCAGTTCCTGAATACTGTCGATGTGCGCAGTTGCTTTTGGCTCCTGAGAAGGACGCAGCACATTCAGTTTGGCTTCGTCTTCATGCATCGCCGCAATCATCCGTTCAGACAGCTCAATAGCTGCTTCGCCATTCTCAGCGGCCCGGTTGATGATCTTGTCATCAACATCGGTGATGTTACGTACATATTCTACTTCCCAGCCACGCGAACGCAGGTAACGTGTGATCAAATCAAATGACACCATCACCCGGGCGTGACCGATGTGACAGTAGTCATAGACTGTCATACCACAGACATACATCTTGATCTTGCCTGCTTCAATCGGTTGAAAAGGAGCTTTCTCTTTCGTCAGGGTGTTATAGATTTGTAGCATTTGATTTCGCTTATAACTAGACAGTTCGAATTGAGCTGAACATTATAAAGAAAATTACCCGCCATGCACCCGATTCGCAGTATTTCTTTGCACTCAGATCAATTACTTGCATAACTCCTTAAACATATTCTTCTCCCGGTACAGAAGCTGAAAGAAGTTCAATTGCAAAACATTCTCAATTACAAATATAATCCCGGTTTTCGCATATCCCGCTCAGTCAGCAGGTAAGTAACTTGTCATCTTCATTTAAGCCAAAAAGCCTTTGCAAGCTCAGCAAAGACAACATAGCCAAACATTTTGATGAGCTGGCAGCCGTCACCCGCCACAGTGAGTATCTGTGCCAGAAATGTGCGCGCTCAGCGAAAGCAAAAAATGGCTCTGTAAGCCAATTGCGATATAATCAGTTTTTAATTCTGTATCAAGGACATAACCATGCTCAGCCCATCCATGCTTGAGAAACTTAACAGCCAGATCAATCTCGAATTTTACTCATCCAATATGTACCTGCAGATGAGTTCATGGGCTGAATCTAAAGGCTTTGATGGCTGTGCCGCCTTTCTTATGCTTCACGCTGACGAAGAAATGCAGCACATGAAGCGCCTGTTCACCTATGTGAATGAAACCGGCGCAATGGCAAGAGTAGGTGCAATTGAGGCTCCAATTGAAGAGTTTTCTTCCATCAAAGACCTGTTCGAAAAGGTTTACGAGCATGAGTGCCTGATCACCCGTAAGATCAACGAACTGGCCCACACTGCATTCAGCAACCAGGACTACTCAACCTTTAACTTCCTGCAGTGGTACGTTGCCGAGCAACACGAAGAAGAAAAGCTGTTCAAAGGCATCCTGGACAAGATTGAGATCATCGGTGAAGACGGCAAAGGCCTGTTCTTTATCGATAAAGAAATCGGCCAGATGGCTAACGGTGAAGCCGGCGGCAGCATTCTGGAAGCAGACGCTCAGGTATAACCCCTTTCCCTTCAGTAGGGATAACATAACCAAAAAGCCTGTGATTATCACAGGCTTTTTATTCAGGATCCAAAGCTTAGAACTCGTTATCGCCCAAGACATATTCAGGCAACTCATCTTCCGCCGGAACCGGCACCGGATTACCGTTATCGTCAATGGCGACAAACTTAAAGATTGCCTCGGTTACTTTTTCACGCAGACCGATACGGCCCCGGCGTACCCAGGCCTCTACATGAATCTGCATAGACGTTCGCCCTACTGACAAGGTCTCGGTATAAACCCCAAGAATATCCCCTACCTTTACCGGCCGGATAAAGCTCATACTGTCCAGCGCGACGGTGACGACCGGTCTGCGCCCGCTGGCCAGCACAGATGCCCGCTGCCATATCCATTTGTGACAACACCCAGCCGCCGAATATATCCCCTGCCGGGTTAGTATCGTTAGGCATGGCAATGGTGCGTGTTGTGAGACGCCCGCGGGTTTTATCTTTTACTGCAGCATTCTGCTTCTGCGTTGTTGTGTTACCTGATTGATTCGACACAGTGACTTCCGAATATTAGTAATTATCTGAGACAGATATATAACTATGCCACATCAGCAACTGTCTTGCTGAAGCAATCGTTACTCACTTTCGCTGCGACGGATCAGTTCGTCGAGTAAAGCCTGATTTTCTTCGTTGTCTGATTCCTGATTATCCCAGCGGTCAAACATCACCTGCTCTTCTACCGCCAGGCGCTTGCGCCAGCCCACACTTTCAAGTTCAGGTTTCTGATAAAAGAAGTCCACATAACCCAGACAAAGATAGGCAACAGGGGTAACGTGTTCAGGCAGATTCAGCAGCTTTTTCAGCTCAGCTTTATCGAAAATACTCACCCAGCCGGTACCCACGCCTTCAGCCCGGGCAGCCAGCATCAGATTCTGCACCGCACACACCGTACTGTAGAGATCCATTGCTTTATCATGGGTACGGCCCAAAACGACAGGGCCGGCTTTTTCAGAGTCACAGGTAATACAGATATTCAGAGGAGACGCCATGATCCCCTCAAGTTTTAACTGCTGATATAAGCGAGCCTTTTCTGACTCAAACATCTGCGCGGCTTCTTCATTCGCCTTAGCAAATAACGTCTGCACACCCCGCTTTACTTCATCAGAGCGGATCAGCATGAAATTCCACGGCTGCATAAACCCAACCGATGGCGCATGATGTGCCGCATCAAGAATCCGCCCCAACACATCAGCAGGAATCGGATCCGGTTTGAACTGCCCCGTACATCCCTTCGGGTATATATAGCTTTATAAAGACCTTCTAACTGTTGCTCAGTAAAACCATCATCGGTCTGATGCATCATAGGATCGGTCAAAACGCACTCCTGACTCAAAACAACGTATTCAGCGCCGGCACGCTCAGCCAGCGTAACAGGCAAAAAACGGCTAAAAAGCCGTTTTTAGCAAAGTCTAGATTACTTCTTCACCCAGCTGTCTTTCAAGCCAATGGTCTTATTAAATGTCGGTGTGGTGACATCGTGGTCGTAACGGTCTGCTACAAAGTAGCCTTCACGCTCAAACTGAAAAACAGTTTCCGGTTGCGCATTAATCAGATCAGGCTCAGCCCAGCAGTTGTCCAGTTCTACATAAGAATCAGGATTAATGTCCGCGAGGAAGTCATCATCGTTTGGTTTTTCAACACTGAACAGACGATCGTAAACGCGCACTTTAACCTGCTTGCCATGTGTCGCAGATACCCAGTGCATCACTCCCCGTGGCTTCATTTCAGCCGGCGGGTTTTCACCAACGGTACCCGGCACCAGAGTCGCTTTGATTTCAGTCACTTCACCACTATCATCTTTAATCACTTCTTCCGCTTTAATGACATAGGCACTGCGCAGGCGCATAAAGTCACCCGGCACCAGCTTCTTGAACTTCTTACGGGACAGGGTGCTGTCTTCGTTAAAGTCATTCCGGTCAATATAAATTTCCCGGGTGAATGGCAGGCTGCGGCTGCCCATTTCTTTGCGGGTGCGCCGGTGCGGTCATCATTTCCACTTCACCTTCCGGGAAGTTAGTAATAGTCACCTTCAGCGGATTCAGTACGCACATTGCACGGGCAGAGTTTTCATTCAGGTCTTCACGGACGAAGAACTCAAACTGCGCCATATCCACTACACCGTCGGTCTTAGCCACCGCCAGGCTGTCACAGAAGTTACGCACGGCCTGCGCTGAATAACCACGGCGACGCATACCGGAAATGGTTGGCATCCGCGGATCATTCCAGCCACTTACCACACCTTCGTCCACCAGCTGCTTCAGCTTACGCTTACTGGTAACCGTGTAGTTAATGTTCAGACGGCCAAACTCGTACTGACGTGGCTTGCTTGGTACTGGCAGGTTTTCAATAAACCACTCATACAGTGGGCGGTGATCCGCAAATTCCAGCGTACAGATAGAATGCGTTACCCCTTCAATGGCATCTTCCTGACCATGGGCAAAGTCATAGTTCGGGTAGATGCACCATTTGTCACCGGTCTGGTGATGAGACTGTTTGCGAATACGGTACAGAATCGGATCACGCATGTTCATGTTTGAAGACGTCATGTCAATTTTGGCACGCAATACCCGGCTGCCTTCCTCAAACTCACCCTGCTTCATTCGCTCCAGCAGATCCAGACTTTCCTCAGCACTGCGCTCACGGAACGGGCTGTTTTTACCAGGCTTAGTTGCCCAGCCACGGTACTCACTGGCCTCTTCCGGAGACAAATCACAAACATAAGCATTGCCGTTACGGATCAGGTGCTGCGCCCAGGCATAAAACTGATCAAAATAGTCAGACGCATAACGTACTTCACCGGCCCATTTAAAGCCTAACCACTGCACATCTTCTTTAATGGCATCCACGTATTCCTGATCTTCCTTAGAAGGGTTCGTATCGTCGAAACGCAGATTACACTCGCCGTTATATTTTTCAGCCGTACCGAAATTCAGGCAGATAGACTTGGCATGACCAATATGCAGATAACCGTTTGGCTCAGGCGGGAAACGCGTAACAACCTTGCCACCGTTCCGACCCTCCTGGATATCCTGCTCAATGATCTGATGGATAAAGTTAGTCGGCGGTGTATTTGTTGTCGAAGCGTCGTTATTACTCATAGTACGTCTTTGATTCCGTTATTGTATTCACCTGACTGCAGCCAGGCTCAAAAGTGAGCAGCATTATAAATCAGCCTCAGAGCAACTGCTACATCACTCAGCATTCAGCTGCATTAATTTTCACCTGACGCAGCCCATTGCCTGACGTATAATCCCTGCTTTGTTTTATTAGGTTTAAAGGTAATTAAAACCATGATCGTTCTGCAGACTAACTTCGGGGACATTTCCTGGAACTGAACCATGAGAAAGCACCAAAGACAGCCGCTAACTTTGAAAAATACGTCAAAGAAGGCTTCTACGACGGCGTCATCTTCCACCGTGTCATTGATGGCTTCATGATTCAGGGCGGCGGCTTTGAACCGGGCATGGTCAGCAAAGAAACCGCTGACAGCATCGAAAACGAAGCAGACAACGGTCTGAGCAACAAGAAATACACCGTTGCTATGGCCCGTACGATGGATCCGCACAGTGCTTCTGCTCAGTTCTTTATCAACGTCAGCGACAACACCTTCCTGGATCACACCGCCAAAACAATGGAAGGCTGGGGTTACGCAGTTTTTGCTGAAGTTGTAGACGGTTTTGACGCAGTAGACAAGATCAAAGCAGTGACCACCACTTTCCGTGCCGGCCATCAGGATGTTCCGACTGAAGACGTGATCATCAAGTCTGCATCCATTGCCGACCTCCCGGACCTGGAAGAGATCGACGTCGACGAATAACATGCGCTGCCTGTTTATTTCCGACCTGCATCTGCAGGCCTCACGCCCGGATCTTACCCGGGCGTTGCTGACCTTTCTGAACAATGAAGCCAGCCAGTGCCAGCAACTTTATATCCTTGGCGATCTTTTCGAAGCCTGGATCGGTGACGATGCAATTCCTCCGGATATGCAACCTGTCATAACAGCCCTGCGTAATTTACATGACCAGGGAACCCAGCTGTTTTTCAGCACGGTAACCGTGATTTTCTGGTTCAGCAGACCTTTGCCGAACTGACCGGCTGCACCCTGTTACCGGAAGCCATAACCGTTAACCTACCCGCAGGACGCGCTCTGCTCATGCATGGCGACCAGCTGTGCACGGATGACTATGAATATATGGAATTCCGCAAACTGCTGCGTAATCCTCAATGGCAAAATGACTTTTGAGCAAAAGCATTGCAGAACGCTTAGAAGTCGCCCGTCAGTTGCGCGCAGCAAGCCAGAGCAAAATGCCGAAAAATCCATGACCATCATGGATGTTAATCCACAGGCTGTGACACAGGCAATGACTGATGCAGACGTAAGCCTGCTCATTCATGGTCACACTCACCGCCCGGCTGTTCACGAAGACACTCAGGATTTGCGACGCATTGTTCTGGGAGACTGGGATACTCAGGGCTGGTATCTGGAATGCACAGAAGCAGGTGAATCCTCATCAGCTTCCCCATTACAGATACCTGAGCATAAAAACCGGCATATAGCCGGTTTTTATCATGACTGACGAAGCTTCACGCTGCCGAAGGGACACCGCTGTGGAAACGGAACTCGGTATCCGGAGACTCAATCAGATTACGTTCGACTTCACGGAACATTGCCACCCGCTCACTGATATCCTCACCCGCTGCATCTTCAGCCAGCTTCAGATAATCCTGATAATGACGCCCTTCAGACTTAAGTAAAGAACGATAGAATTTTGCCAGCTCATCATCCAGATAAGGCGCCAGCTTGGCAAAACGCTCACAGGAACGCGCTTCAATGAATGCGCCGATAATAGAAATATCAATTAACCGGCCTGGTTCACTGGTCCGCACATGTTCACGCAAGCCACCGGCATAACGGGCTGAACTCAGATGGCAGTACTGGATACCCCGGTCTTCCATTAGCGCCAGCACCTGCTCAAAGTGAATCAGCTCTTCACGTGCCAGACGGGACATTTTATTCAGCAAATCACTGTTATCGACGTAACGGAACATCAGCGTCATCGCGGTGGATGCCGCTTTCTTTTCACAGTGCGCATGATCGATCAGTAACAGATCCTGCTGCTCAAGCGCAGCCTGAATCCAGCTATCAGGGGTTTCACAGGCAAGAAATTCTTTAATCTCGTCCAGAGCAGACATGTCATAATCCAACTGAAATTTAGCGAGCCGGGATTATACCCCGCAGCCAGTCAGTAACAAACCGGCAGGGCCTGATTCAGGGCAATAAAGTCAGGAAAATCTTTACTCAGAAGGTCCGTCAGCGGTGCGCCAGATAAATATCAGCAACCCACACATCATTGTAATGAGCATAACTTTCAGAATCAGATACTTAACAATGAAAGCAGAGACGCTGAAGCTAAGCACGATGAGCACGGTAGCAAGGCGTTTGGTGCCAGGGACAATGCAGCGGTATTGCTGCCAGTCCCGGATTGGCGGCCCAAGCTTGGGATGATTCATCAGCCAGCCGTGGAACCTCGGTGATGACTTAGCAAAGCACGTCGCGGTCAGCAACAGGAATGGCGTGGTCGGCAGTAACGGCAGAAAGATACCAATCACGCCGAGAATCAGCGATAACCAGCCTGCCAGCATCAACAGAGGCCGCCAGAATGAGGAGACAGTGGCCACGTCATCACTGATAACAGATGACTCGGGGCCGGAAACGGATGAATCTTTTAACGGGTTCATAACCAAACAGCATAATTACAAGCTGCCCACAAACCAAGTTGTAAATACTCATTACGGCCATTTATTTTCATAATCAGACTATATTCCCCTTTGGCTTAAATCCGGGGCTAAACTCAGCCTCCCGGACAGGCTATAATGCGCTCCTTTTCAACTGACAGGATCTGCGCATGACAACCAGTGACACTCAAAATCCGGAAACCAATCAAACCAAAAACGGATACCTGGTACTTGCCTCGCGCATGATTTTCGATGAAAAGCTACCGGTTCGCTTTATGTACAAAACCGTACCTGAACACCTGAATGATACCGGCTGGCGCCTGTATACCGGCTATGAGACACCGGAATACCTTGAAGATGACATTGCCAACATGGCAACGGTTCCTATGGAGAAAATCACTAATCTGGACCCGTCACTTAAACCCCTGCTTGAATATAATGCAGGTACCGTCTGGGAACGGACACCGGATTCAACCGAATGGCAGCGTGTGTATGATTTCAAAATCCCCACCACCAGCCCGGACGTTGAAATCACCAACGACCTGGAACGCTTCAGCGTTAAAGAAGAAGATCTGGATATCTGACTCCCTCCTTCTGACAAACACAAAAAAGCGCCCTGAGGCGCTTTTATTTCCGAATGCTTAAACTTTGAACTGGTTCAGACCCGCATCCTGCTTCTGAGTCAGCTCAACCATGCCATGGCACAGCTGTGACTGTTCGTTAGCACTGTCAGATACTGTCTGACTGATGTCACGAATGTTAGTCGTATTACGGTTAATCTCTTCAGCTGTTGCACTTTGCTCTTCAGCCGCCGTTGCAATATGAATGGTCATTTCACTGATACTGCGGATACTGTCACGAATATTCAGCAATGCACCATTCGCTTCACTGGCCAGTTCACTAGTTTCACTGGCCATATTACGGCCCTGGCTGATGGTTTGCTCAGCATTGGTTACACCGTTCTGCAGCTGATCAATCATTTCCTGAATTTCTTCAGTGGACTGCTGCGTCCGCGATGCCAGCGCACGCACCTCATCAGCAACCACGGCAAAACCACGACCAGCTTCACCTGCCCGTGCAGCCTCAATCGCCGCGTTAAGCGCCAGCAGGTTAGTCTGCTGAGAAATTCCGGTAATAACAGTCAGGATAGATGCAATGTTGTTACTGAAATCAGCCAGCTCGTTGATGGTATTCACCGCATTGTCCATATCAACCACCAGCTTCTCGATAGAAGATGTGGTCTGGGAAACAATACCTGCGCCCTGCTCTGCAGCACGGTCTGCCTGGTTTGCCGCGTCAGCTGTATGCTGAGCGTGCTGAGCAACATCCTGAGCCGTCGCCGACATTTCATGCATCGCCGCCGCAAGCTGGTCCAGCTCACTCAGCTGCTGAGTCAGACGGGATACGGACTCATTAGCTGAACCGGCGGTCAGCTCAGTATTCGTCAGAATATCTGTGGAAGTAGTTTTCACATCCAGAATAAGCGCCTGAAGATGCGATACGAATTCGTTAAAGTCGACCGATACCTGACCGAATTCATCCTTGCTGTCGACTGACAGACGATGCCGCAGGTCACCTTCACCGGAGTTAATATCGATCAGTGATTCACGCAGATTCTGTAACGGCGTCAGCAGACGGGTTGTTGTCAGATACAGTACAACTGAACAGATCAGCACGCTCAGTACAGTCACCACTAACGCCCGTACACCCAACGCAGTCGCTTCTGCCATGACAATGTCTTTCTCAAGAATCACACCAATCAACCAGTCACTGCCGTACAGGCCTTCCAGCTTGGTGAATGAGGTCAGTACTTTCTCACCCTTAAAATCAACTTCCTGCAATTGATTGTTCAGCTGCGGCTGATCAGCAGTAAACACATCTGACAATTGCTTGCCATCGAACTCACCACCCGGATAGCTGATGATACTACCGTTGCTGTCCAGCAGGAATGCATGACCCGCACCGTTGAAATTCAGTGTGTTCACAGCATCAGAAATAACCTGCAAACTCAGGTCACCACCAAATGCGCCCTTGAATACACCGTTGTCGGTAAACTTGGTTACCGCAGACACCAGCAGCAAGCCGGAAGCAGCATCATTGTAAGGTGCCGTCAGCACTGCCCGGTTATGTTCCTGAGCATATGGATACCACGGACGTTTACGGGCATCCCAGCCGGCAGGATTCCAGCTCGGATCATTGGTGATCCGCTTACCGTCAGTCGCCAGACCACCAAAGATCAGCTCGAATTCACGCTTAAGAATCGGCGCATCAAACGTCTGCTGAATTGCCTCAGGTGTAAAGTCAGCATCAATTACCTGCGCTGTCATATCAATCAGCGCCAGTTTGGCATTCAGCCAGTTAGTAATCTGAGACGACAATGCCTGCGTCGCTTCCTGGGTGTTACTCGCCGCGGTGCTATACAGTGAGTCACGCACAGACGCGTACTGAAACCAGGAAAAACAGTAAAGATAACTGCAACAACAGCCGATGCCACCACTGCAATTTTATGGGAGACTTTCATAGAACCTCTTTATGCTACTCATGTCAGCGAAAAATTACCCGCGCCGGAACTAATTCTTGTTGTCGTAATCAGACAAGTGGGTATTTAGCGAATACTACTTTTGTCGAGTAGCACGGACAATCGACTTACATCACAGATTGGGTACTGCAAGCCACGGAAAATGCAGTCTATAGAGCTGAATCAATAAAAACTGAAGATCAGAAAGCTTCTGAAACACGACTTTTGTATGAATGGCAGCCGTCGCAAAACGGCATGTATAAAGGCCACTGAGAACTCAGTGACCCGAACTGTTTCAAATTGCCTGCGCTTTATACGCCTGCAAAAATCTCGCACTTCCCCACCTCTTTCAGGGTTCGCATTTCCTGTAGCATCTGTTCAGCCTGCGGATAACGTCGCTGCATCATTTTCAGCCATTGCTTCAGCCGACCATGAACGTACTTAGGTGCCATCTGCACCACTACCCGCTCCAGATAATCTTCCAGCACTGACAACATGCAGGGCCAGCTCATCGGCTCAAACTCTTCACCCCGGTTGTGGCTGTTAATCAACAGACCCAGATCCGGTGACGCAATCAATCCCCGACCAATCATGACATCGTCACAACCGCTGACCTCCCGGCACTTCAGATAATCCTGATAATCCCAGACTTCACCGTTAGCCGTTACCGGGATATCAATTGCTTCCCTGATCCTGGCTATCCATTCCCAGTGCGCTGGCGGTTTATAACCTTCAACCTTGGTGCGCGCATGTACCGCCAGGCCATCGGCACCGGCATCAGCAATTGCACTGGCATTTTCCAGTGCGAGCGTTTTATCTGCAAAGCCCAGCCGCATCTTAGCGGTGACAGGCACATCCGCCGGCACTTCATCACGGACCTTTTAACAATGCTGTAGATCTCTTCAGGAAACTGCAGCAATACAGCCCCGCCACGGTTTTTATTAACCGTTTTGGCTGGGCAGCCGAAGTTCAGATCAATCCCTGGCGCACCCAGTTTAGCCGCACGACAAGCATTCATTGCCATGACTTCCGGGTTATTGCCCAACAGCTGGACAATGACCGGCACACCGCTGGCGGTTTTACCACCGTTAAGCAGCTCCGGAGACAGCCGATAAAACACTTTACGGGGTAACAGACGGTCAGAGATCCGCACAAACTCTGTCACACACTGATCAACACCACCAATGTCCGTCAGCATGTGCCGCATGGTTGCGTCCACAACACCTTCCATCGGCGCTAAAACAATCTTCATAAGCGAGACTTTATACCCGGAATACGGCACCGGCAGATATTACGATGCCCCTTAAATAAAAAGGAGTGCCCGGCTTCCCGATCACTCCTCTGTTCTGACGGCACCGGCAATTACGCCGGTAAACACGTTAGCTGATCTTGGTTAGCAGATCAGTGGAATCATTACCGTCTTTTTATCTTTGCCCGCTTTAGCAGCATCATTACGCTTCGCTTCAATGCGGTCCAGATAGGCCTGATCGATATCACCGGTGATGTATTCACCGTTAAACACAGAACTGTCGAAGTTATTGATGTCTTCATTACCGGCACGGACACACTCTTTCAGGTCATCCAGATCCTGATACAGCATCCAGTCACAGCCAATCAGCTCACCAACTTCATCATCGGTACGGCCATGGGCAATCAGCTCATCAACCGACGGCATATCAATACCGTAAACGTTCGGGAAGCGAACCGCAGGCGCAGCAGATGCAAAGTACACCTTCTTCGCGCCCATGTCGCGAGCCATTTCAACGATCTGACGGGAAGTGGTACCGCGAACAATCGAGTCATCAACCAGCATCACGACTTTGTCTTTAAACTCCAGCTCAATCGGGTTCAGCTTACGGCGCACAGACTTCTCGCGCATTTCCTGACCCGGCATGATGAAGGTACGGCCAATGTAACGGTTCTTAATGAAGCCTTCACGGAAATTCACATTCAGATGATGAGCCATTTCCAGTGCCGATGTACGGCTGGTATCCGGAATCGGAATAACCACATCAATGTCATGATCCGGGCGCTCACGCATCACTTTTTCTGCAAGCTTTTCACCCATGCGCATACGAGACTTGTATACGTTCACTTCATCCATAATGGAGTCAGGACGGGCCAGATATACATACTCAAACAGACACGGCGCAAATTCAGCCTTAGGCGCACACTGCAGTGTGCTAACTTCGCCATCCTGGGAAATATAAATCGCTTCACCCGGCGCAATATCACGTACCAGGGTATAACCGGAAATATCCAGCGCAACGGATTCGGAAGCAACCATGAACTCGGTACCTTTCGGCGTTTCACGCTTACCATATACCAGCGGGCGGATACCGTTAGGATCACGGAATGCCACGATGCCATAGCCAGTAATAACAGCAACCACAGCATAACCACCAGTGCAACGCTCATGCACAGCTTTTACCGCAGTGAAAATATCATCAGCGGTCGGTACCAGTTTACCGATCTGCTGCAGTTCATGAGCAAAGATATTTAACAGGATTTCTGAGTCAGAGGTGGTGTTAATGTGACGCAGGTTCTCATTACGCATCTGCTCAGCCAGCTGCTCAGCATTGGTCAGGTTACCGTTATGCGCCAGCGCAATACCGTAAGGAGAGTTCACATAAAAGGCTGGGCTTCTGCAGAGCTTGAGCTGCCCGCTGTCGGATAACGGACATGACCGATACCCTGATTACCTACCAGGCGCTTCATGTGCCGGGTACGGAAAACCTCATTGACTAAACCATTATCCTTACGCAGAAAAAACGATCTTCATCGCAGGTCACCATACCTGCAGCGTCCTGGCCACGGTGCTGGAGCACTGTCAGTGCATCAAAAATCGTCTGGTTTACATAGGACTTGGCAACCACGCCAACAATACCGCACATTTAAGACACCTCAGCTAAGCAATTACAGCAAAGTTAGTTATTATTGATCCCGTCGACACCTATATTCCAGATCAGCGAGCCAATATCAGTGGCTGTGTCCCGGGTCCAGGTTTCTAACAACAGGAAGTGGGGAATTAGCTGGGACTCATTCCACCACTGATCACTGACGACCGGTGAACGCACCAGTAATGCCGCCAGCACGACAACGATTAATCCGCCACGCACCACTCCAAAGCCTACGCCCAGAATACGGTCCGTGCCACTCAGACCGGTCGCTTCTACTAGCATTCCGATCAGATTATTAATGATAGCCCCCACCATCAGGGTAGCGACAAATAAGAGAATAAAAGCACCGCCGATACGCACTGAAGGCGTGCTGATAAAATCATCAAGTAAGGTGCTCATTGAAGGAGCAAAGACGCGCGATAACAAATGCGGCAACCAAGTGACCAGCGACAGTGCTTCCTTCACGAAACCACCGCGCAAGCTGTATAGCCCCGACAAAACAACGATACCGACAATGGCCCAGTCGGCCCAGTTCAGTGTCATAACAATCAGTTACCCAAGCCCTGATACAGGGACTGTCAGTAGGCTGAATCAGCCTGTTATCTGCAATGCCGCGGATTCTACCAGAGCCTGCGGCATTACCCAATGCCTAACGCGTGGTAAAACGCACGATTATGCCGTCCAGACCAAACTGCTCTTTGATCCCGCCCTGCAGCGACTCCAGCCGGGTCTTCTGAACATCCGGTCCGACAAACACCTTGATCAGGCTGCCATTCTTACGGGTATATACTTTATATCCCGCTTTAATCAGCTGACGCCGGAGCGCCTTGGCATTATCTTCATCTTTAAAGCTGGCCAGCTGCAGCGTCCAGGCAACGGTTACCCCTTCCGCATCAAGGGTTGGAGTATCTGTACTCAAATCTATTTCCGGGGCAACTTTTTCAACCGCCTCGGCCAGAACAGCCGGCTTAGCTTTAATCGTGACAGCAGGTTGCGGCTCAGCAGGTTCGTCAGTATCCGGTAAACGTTCATTCACCGGCTCACTGATAATCACCTCAGCAAGTTCAGGTTCTGCAGGAATACGGCTGTCCAGATGCCGTTCTTTATAACCGGCACCGTCGAACAGTACAGGCAGCAGAACAACTGCTGCCAGAATTACGATTACTGCACCTACCAGGCGCTGTTTGAGCACGTCTGTCACACTAGCCTTCCAGTTCAAGTGCCGCCAGCGCACCACTGACGGTAAAGAATGAACCGGCAATCACAACCCGATCGCCGGCGCTCAGTTGAGGCGCGAGCCCTTCCAGAGCCTGCGCCACATTATCATAAGCAGTTTGTCGTTCGCTGGCGACCCCTTGCTGCTGAAGCATTTCAGCCAGCGCTACACTGGTTTGCCCCGGGGAACATCCAGGGTAACCAGCAACCACTGATCAGCAAGATCCTTAAGGTGGCCAAGCACCTCTGTAATATCTTTGTCTGCCAGCATCCCCAGCACCATCCAGGTTTTACCTGCACAGGGCTCAGAATTCAGTCTGCGGGTAACATACTCCGCTGCCTGCGGGTTATGGGCTACATCCAGCGTATACTGGCAACCGTTCCGCTCGATTCGCTGCAAACGACCTGTCAGCGTTGCCGCTGCCAGACTGCCAGCCAGCTCACCTTCTTCAGGGGAAACCCCAAGTAACTGCAGTACTTGGATCACAACGGCAGCATTTGGTTTCGGTAAATTTATATCCGGCAAGCCGCTGTAATTTATAACATCGCCACCGGCAGACTTACCCTGCCAGTCCCAGCTGCCGTCGGCATGTTCGGTAAGCTGAAAATCTGTACCGCGGGCACAGAGCTCAGCACCAATTTCAGCTGCATAATCTAACAGCATTTTTGGCGCATCCGGATCACCGCATACCGCCGGACGTCCGCTACGGTAAATACCTGCTTTCTCATAACCGATTTTTCCCGGTCATCGCCTAGCCAATCAATGTGATCAACAGCTACCGTGGTAACCACAGAGATATCCGCGTCAACAATGTTGATGGCATCAAGGCGACCACCCAGGCCGACTTCCAGCAACATCACATCCGGCTTGGCATCCGCAAACACAATCAGTGCCGCAAGCGCATTGTATTCAAAGTATGTCAGTGAAGTATCACCGCAGGCCGCATAAATACGCTCGAACGCACTGACCAGCACATCATCCTGAGCCTGCTGACCGTTCAGCTTGATCCGCTCGTTGTAACGAAGAAAGTGAGGCGACGTAAAGCAACCAACCGTTTTACCGGCATCACGCAATGCCTGATCAAGCATCGCAACCGTTGAGCCCTTACCGTTGGTACCACCAATAATAACGACCTTCGATACCGACAGATCCAGATTCAGCCGCTGGTAAACTTCATTAAGCCTTTCAAGACCAAGCTCTATTTCACTGGGATGGGACTGTTCAATCCAGCTCAACCACTGTGCCAGATCTTTTTATTTGCTGTTTGCTCAGACATACTTACTGCCATCAATTACGACCTGAAAACGGTCTGCAATGCTAAAAACCATCAAAAACAAGAAAGCCGACTTGCTAAGCAAAATCGGCCTTCAAAGTGTCTGCCTCTGCAACTTATGCTGCCGGCTTACCCTGCATCATACGCAGAATGGAAGATAAACGGTCACGCATTTCGCCGCGGTTAATAATCATATCAACCTGACCGTGCTCCAGCAGGAATTCGCTGCGCTGGAAACCTTCCGGTAACTTCTCACGTACAGTTTGCTCAATAACCCGCGGGCCGGCAAAACCAACCAGCGCGCGAGGCTCACCTACGTTCAGGTCACCCAGCATTGCCAGACTCGCTGATACACCGCCGTAAACAGGATCAGTCAATACAGAAATATACGGAATACCCGCATTTTTCAGCTTCTCCAGAGCGGCGCTGGTCTTAGCCATCTGCATCAGGGAGAACAGCGCTTCCTGCATGCGGGCACCACCACTGGCAGCAAAACAGATCAGCGGAATGCCTTCTTCCAGAGCAACATTAGCAGCACGTACAAAACGCTCACCAACAACCGCGCCCATTGATCCACCCATGAAGCGGAACTCAAATGCCACCGCCACAACCGGCAGACCATTCACTTCACCGCGCATAGCAACCAGCGCATCTTTCTCACCGGTTTCTTTCTGCGCAGCCGCAAGACGGTCTTTATACTTTTGGAATCTTTAAACTTCAGACGGTCAACCGGTACTACATCCGCACCGATTTCCTGACGCCCGTCTTCATCCAGGAACATTTCCAGACGCGGACGCGCACCAATACGCATATGGTGATCACACTTCGGACATACGCTCAGGTTCTTTCCAGTTCCGGGCGATACAGTACCGATTCACACTTTGCACACTTCTTCCACAGTCCTTCAGGAATGTTGGTACGTTTCTTCTCCGAAGAACGCGCCAGAGAAGGTACAATTTTTCCAGCCAGTTACTCATTATGACTCCACTAACCGCATTTCTTCAGCGGGTTTATTTATCCATGGCCTGACGCATGCTACCGGAAATTGCAGCCACTGCTTCAGGAATCTTATCTTGCTGATCAGCCAGTTCGGCGATCTTATTAACCAGTACGCTGCCCACGATCACACCGTCAGCAACTTCAGAAATTGCCCGGGCAGAAGCATCATCGCGAATACCAAAGCCCACACCCACAGGCATATCAGTATGCTTACGGATGACATCCAGCCGGTCTGCCACTTCACCGACATCCAGACTGGCTGAACCGGTTACACCTTTAACAGACACGTAATACACGTAACCGCTGCCCGCAGCACAGATCTTCTCAATACGGGACTCAACAGTCGTCGGTGCCAGCAGGTAAATGACATCAATCTCTTTTGCCTTCATCAGCGGACCGAACTCAACCGCTTCTTCAGGCGGCAGATCGACAGTCAGAACACCATCTACACCGGCATCAGAAGCCGCCTGGGCAAATACTTCATAACCCATCACTTCAATCGGGTTCAGGTAGCCCATCAGTACAACCGGCGTTGTCTGATCTGTCTTGCGGAACTCAGCCACCACCGCCAGCACATCCTGCAGGCTGGTGTTATGACTCAGCGCCCGCTCACATGCCAGCTGAATCACCGGGCCATCAGCCATCGGATCAGAAAACGGCACGCCCAGCTCAATAATATCAGCGCCGGACTCTACCATCGCATGCATTAACGGCAGAGTAACACCCGGGGCCGGATCGCCGGCAGTTACGTAAGGAATCAGCGCCTTACGACCTTCAGCCTGCAACTTGTCAAAACAGGAACTTATACGACTCATAATATTCAGTACTCTTTCGCTGTCTGCGTAAACCGTTGTTAAACCTTAATACCATCAATCGCAGCAACGGTATGCATATCTTTATCACCCCGACCTGACAGGTTGACCAGTAAAATCTGATCCTTATCCATCGTCGGCGCCATCTTCATCGCCTGAGCGATTGCATGGCTGGATTCCAGTGCCGGCATAATACCTTCAACCAGCGTCAGACGACGGAAAGCATCCAGTGCTTCATCATCATTGATCGCAGTATATTCAGCCCGGCCAATATCTTTCAGATAGGAATGCTCAGGACCTACACCCGGGTAATCCAAACCGGCAGACACTGAGTGAGTACCCAGAATCTGACCCGCATCATCTTCCATCAGGTACGTACGGTTGCCGTGCAGAACACCTGACGACCGGCAGTCAGCGGCGCTGCATGCTCACCGGTTTCGAGACCGTTACCGCCCGCTTCAACGCCCACCATACGAACATCTGCATCTTCAATAAACGGATGGAACAGACCAATAGCATTCGAACCACCACCGACACAGGCGATCAGCGCATCCGGCAGTTTACCGGTCTGATCAAGACACTGTTTACGGGCTTCACGACCAATAATTGACTGGAAGTCACGCACCAGCTTCGATACGGGTGCGGACCGGCCGCAGTACCGATAATGTAGAACGTGTTGTCTACATTGGTTACCCAGTCACGCATGGCTTCGTTCATGGCGTCTTTCAGGGTTTTAGTGCCGGAACTGACTGAAATAACTTCAGCGCCCAGCAACTTCATCCGGTAGACGTTCATCACCTGACGGCGAACATCTTCTTCACCCATGTAAACCTGGCACTTAAGACCCAGACGGGCAGCAACCGTAGCACTGGCAACGCCATGCATGCCGGCACCGGTTTCTGCAATAATCCGTGGCTTACCGGTATGCTTGGCCAGCAATGCCTGACCAATGGTGTTATTTACCTTGTGGGCACCGGTGTGGTTAAGATCTTCACGCTTCAGATAAATCTGCGCGCCGCCCAGTTCACGGGATAAACGCTCCGCGTGATATAACGGTGACGGACGACCAACATAGTGAGCCAGATCGCGGTCAAATTCTTCCTGAAACTTCGGATCAGCCCAAAGGGTTTCATAAGTTTGTTCAAGATGCTGCAAAGCAGCCATCAGGGTCTCAGATACATAACGACCACCGAAGTCACCGAAGTGACCACCCTGATCAGGCATCTGCTTTGCGATTGCAAGTTCAGCTGTAGTTGGCACGTGCCACCTCACTCATAAAGGTATTGATTTTCTCAGGTGACTTTCGCCCCTGACTCGCTCTACTCCGCCACTGACGTCAACCGCAAACGGGCTGACCTGGGTGATAGCGCGATAAATATTGGACTCATCCAGACCGCCCGCCAGAATTAATGGCTTCGGCAGGTCTGCAGGTATACGTTGCCAGTCAAAGCTTTCGCCGGTACCACCCGGTACACCTTTGCGATAAGCATCCAGCAAAATTGCCCGGGCCGAGGGATACTCAGCAGCTGCCAGGCTAACATCAATATCAGCAGACATGCGCAGGGCTTTGAAATAAGGACGGCTGAACTGCTCACAGTAAGCAGCAGTTTCTTTGCCATGGAATTGCAGGAGATCTATCTGGGTCAGTTCGACAACAGCCGTTACATCTGGCGCCGGCGCATCCACGAACAGGGCAACCGTCGTAACAAAGGGAGGAAGCTGGCGAATAATCTCTGCAGCAGCTTCAGGGCTGACATAGCGGGGCTTGGCTCATAAAACACAAAACCCAGTGCATCAGCGCCTGCATCAATAGCGCTAAGCGCATCTTCAAGACATGTAATACCACAGATTTTCACCCGGGCTACCGTACCGGATCCGACGTTATTCTGTTCTGAATTGCCAGTAGCCGTTTCAACCGCCAACTGCAGTTCTCCTGCTTATCTGTTACACAGCCTGCAAGGCAGGCTCAAACAATGATTTCTGTATAATTCACATGCAACCTGCACGTGTATTACACAATAATCTTATATCTATTTGTAAAGCCGAACATACTACCAGATAGATCCGCCAAGCACAGCCCCAAGAGACGTTTCAGAGAGGAAAAGAAACGCCATGCTCCCGCAGGCCGGATCAGCGTACTGACCACCTAACAGGATATAAAATACGGCCCCAGATCAGACGCCGGCAATTCGTATTCTGCCGGATACTTAACATCCACAAAGTACAGACCAAATGGCGGTGCAGTAACACCGCCCAAACGGCGATCCCGCGCTTCCAGCACTTCTTTAGCCCACACAGGCTCAGCCTCACCCGCCCCGATCGTCATCAGTACACCGGCGAAGTTACGGATCATATGATGCAAAAACGCATTAGCCCGCACATCCAGAACAATCAGATCTCCTTCACGGTAAACATTGAACTCCCGAACCTCCCGCACAGGACTTTTTGCCTGACAGCCTACCGCCCTGTATGAAGTAAAGTCATGCTTACCAATCAGGTACTGAACCGCTTCACGCATCGCCTCAATATCAAGATCTTTATACGTCCAGGTAACCCCTTTATTAAGTACAGCGGGCTTCACCTTCGCACTGTATATCAGGTACCGGTAACGGCGCTCCAACGCTGAAAAACGGGCATGGAAAGTCGTATCAACAGGCTTCGCCCATTTAATGGCTATATCATCAGGAGCTTAGTATTCGTCCCCATTACCCAGCCGCGGACATCGCGCTTTGCATAAGTATCAAAATGGATAATCTGATAGGTACCACTGACCCCGGCATCAGTCCTGCCGGCACAGACAACACTGACGGGCTCATTGGCAATCTTACTCAGCGCAGCTTCAACTTCAGCCTGGATGGTCGGGACGTTATGTTCCGGCTGGATCTGCCAGCCCCGGTAATTTCCACCGGCATACTCAACACATAACGCAAAACGATAAGGGGCGACTAACGTCGCCCCTTCTGAATGGGTATTATCCCTTTGTGACATATCTTTTACTTAATATCCTGAATGCTTAAAACCCTGTCTTCAGACAAGTGATTCCAGCAGAGAGTTAGCTTCCTGCTTTTGATTATCACTGCCTTCCTGCAGAATTTCAGCCAAAATATCTTTTGCACCGTCGACATCTTCCATATCGATGTAGGCACGTGCCAAATCAAGCTTAGTCTCAACTTCATCAGCACCGTCCAGCAAGCTGATTCCATCAAGGCCTTCATCACCGGAAGCCGGTGAAGCACTATCATCACCACTGAGCAGCGCTTCCAGCTCAGAATCAAGATCAGCATCCAGATCCTGAGAGAAAGTTGCTTCCAGATCATCTGCAGCAGAGCCGCCGGCAAAAGCTTTCTCATCGAGCACTACTTCATCGTTGTCAGCAACCGCTTCTTCAAGCAGGCTTTCAACTTCAGGGTGAACAGCTACATGCTCAGGCACCGGTGAAGCAGCCTCAGCTTCAGACTCCGTTGATTCACCCAGCAGCTCATCCAGCGAAACCATATCGCTGTCTTCACCATCATCTTCCGGCAGCTCATCAGCCGACTGAAGATCAGCCATCAGATCGTCGATATCAACAGATTCATCTTGCGCTGCAACCGGCTCTTCCGGTGGCGCATCATTCAGCAGTGAATCAAGATCAACCAGATCTTCATCTTCTTCAGCCGCTGATAAATCAAATTCAAGATCATCTGCGTCATCCACTGCTGCTTCAGCAACGGCTTCCGGCTCATCATCAGGCAAAGCCTGCGGATTAAACTCCAGATCATCGCCATCAGTTTCTGCCAGTACATCATCCAGATCTGCTATTTCTTCTTCAGCTTCTTCAGCGATTGGCTCTGCAGTGAACTCAAGCTCATCATCATCGATCTCAGCCAGAACATCATCGATTGACGCGTCATTACCTTCATCAAGGATGGCATCAAGGGCATCGTCAACCTCCGGCTCTGCCAGCTCATCAGCCAGATCATCAGCCTCAGGCTGCTCTGCTGCGGCAGTAAATGGCTCATCGATATCCATGTCCAGATCAAGGTCAAACTCATCTTCCGCTGAGTCAGTTGCCGCCGCTACAGCAGCAGGCTCGACAGCCTCTTCCACATCTGCAATGTCCAGCTCAGCCAGATCCGCATCCAAGTCATCATCGCCCAGCCCCAGATCGAACTCCTGATCATCAATGGTTTCGTCTAAAGGATCAGCTTCGGACTCTTCAAGTGGATTTTCTGCAAAGCTGTCATCAAGATCCATTTCCAGATCCAGCTCAGTCAGATCTTCAAGATCATCCAGATCCACATCTTCGGCTACAGCGGCCAGCTCTTCAGTTTCTTCCGGCGCCTCAGCATCCGTATCTGCGTCAGTGTCTGCAGCTACAGCTTCTTCAGCGACATCATCAAGCTCACCGATATCTGCTTCAGCATTAGCCACTGCCTGTTCCAGCTCACCGCCTTCTTCCTCTTCTTTATTCTTACGACGACGCAGGAAGAAAATCAGACCAGCAATCAGCGCCAGTAAGCCGGCGCCACCGGCAGCAATATAAAGACCAAAATCTTTCAGCACCTTCATGATAGTCGGCACCAGACCGCTTTCAGCAGCTTGCTGGGCGGCAAGTTCAGCATCTAACTGCTGTTTCTTTGCCGCATCAAGCTCGGCCTGAAGCGCAGCAAGTTGCTGATCCTTAAGCTCAAGTAAACGCTGTAAACTTTCCATCTGCTGAGCCAGTGCATCAACCCGGCCAGATAATTCCTGATTCTCACGCTGAATCTGATCGACAGTTTCAAGCGCAGCAGATAAATCTGTTTCTAACTGGGTATTCTTGGCTACCAGCTCAGAATCCTCAGCTTTTGCCATTTCACCACTCTGTCCATCAGCCATCGCAGCCGAATCACTCTCAGTGGCAGATGCAACTATTTTAAGCTGGCCTGACTCAGCAACAGGATCTGCAGGAGCCGCCGTTTTTACACTGACATCACCTTTATCAGAGCTATCCAGCTGTTGCTTTTTGCTGATTTACCCGTGCTCTGCTTCCACACTGCAGTCTGCCGCCAGAACTCTTCTTTCGCCTGTTTAGCCGTGAGTTTCTGAGCTTCTTCCTGTGTCGGCATTTTAAGCACCACACCGGCTTTCAGCTGATTAACATTACCGTTGGTAAATGCATCCGGGTTTTACGCTGAATCGCCAGCATCATCTGCGCTTCAGAAATGCTGTCAGATGGTCGGTTCTGCTGTGCTATATGCCAAAGGGTATCGTTTACATCGACATATACTTCAGATTTGCCGTCCGCACGGGTCTGAATATTGGAAACAGGCTTTGAAGGTGCTGCAGGCTGGGATTGTGGCTGGGAAAGCGGTGCTGCTGCCATTGCCTCTGAGCGGATTTTAGGCGGCTGCGCTGCAACCGTTGCCGGTGTCGGATCATAAACCGGCGGATCGAGCAGAACTGTATATTCACGAACCAGACGTCCGCTAGGCCAGTTCACCTCAACCAGAAAATTCAGAAACGGTTCTTTTACCGGTACAGCAGAAGAAAGATAAATAACGCCGTTACCGTCAGGACGGATCTGCACATTAAACTGTACATCCGTCAGAAAACGCAGTTTCTCGATACCCGCTAATGCGAACTCGTCAATACCAGCCATTCTTGGCTGTACTTGCTGGGGTTTAACTGCCGCGCCTGGAGAAGTTGTATCTCAGCCCTTAACGGCTCGTTCAACGCCGACTTAATTTGATTTCACCCAGTCCCAGTGCCCGGGCTGTGGTGCTACTCATTGCTCCGGCAATTGCCAGGCTAAGAGCCAATTTACGCAGCATATTTTGCTTCCTTATATCCCCACTCAAAAATACCTGAGCGAAAACCTTATATATTCAGAAAGTTACAAAGCGGACTATCACAGCAGAGTATTCATTAAAACCAGTGTTTAATCAACAACTCAGGACCAACTGACACCATAATGGTCAGTAAAATTGTTACATTTGTGCCATTTGGCCCCTAAATTATTGATTTGCTGCACATATCTTACGTCCAACAGAGGGATTCCGGGGCTTTTCCCCGCTAAAATCAACCTGACGGTTTCAGGCGAAAACCAACCGCGCCTGACCATAAACTACAAAATATTAATCTCCGCCAAACGAACGATTATTCATTTTTATTATTTAAGTTCACCGCCCTTCCACCAGCATAATCATGCAACCATCCGTCTGTATTATCGGCCCGTCACCAGTACCAGGTTGGCTCCGGTCACTAAAGCAATAAAAAAGCCGCTAAAGGCGGCTTTTCAGTGTTCACAAAGAAAAATAATTTTACTGAAGACGTAACGCTTCCAGCATTGGGCGGTAGTACGACACTTTATGAATTGTCCGCCCTGCAACCTTACCGTCATCATCGTAATACCGCAGGCGCACAGCATCTTTATGGTGTGGATTAGCTTCAAATTCGGCAACTTCTTCTGCAGACATTTTACCGCCCTGCAGATTCAGTGAGTTAATTGACGCCGGTGACAAACGGTCATAATACGTTTCATCAACAGTACACAGATAACGCTTGGCAGCGACATGCAGACGAACCGGCTCACTGACTTCCGGCGGATAAAACATTTCAAGAATCGCACCACCGGCATCTTCATGTAAGTTATCCGTTCCGTTCTCCAGTGCATCCAGCGGAAAATCACCTATGAAATGCCCGATATCATGCAACAGTGCGGCAATCACCAGTGAATCCGGCGCACCATCTTCAACCGCACAGGCCGCTGACTGCTCCATATGATCAGCCATTGATACAGGCTCACCCAGATAAGATTCAGGTCCGCGAATCGCAAACACTTCCAACAGATAATCGACAATATTGTCGCGGGTTACATCACTCTTATTAATCATTTTCCTCACCAGTAATAAAGTTGCCCGTCATATGGACACTCACTCAGTGTTCAGCCATTGCTCACTGGCTGCCTAAATCAAACTGTTTAATTTTCCGGTATTCACGGGGCGACAATCCGGTATATTTTTGAAGATCCTCGAAAAATATAACGCATCCTCGTATCCGCAATGTCGCGCCACCGCCTCAATATTCTGGCCGCCAAACAGGAGTAGTCTGGTGGCAGCTTCTACCCGCTTCTGGATTACATAACGCTTAGGAGACACCCCATAACATTATTAAACCAGCGGCTGAAATGCCCATCACTGAACCCCAGCTGGGAAGCCAGATCAGTCATATCCAGATTGGTCAGATGCCGGTCAATATAACTGAGCACCTTCTGCATTCTCACTTCATCCTGACCGGACTCTCCCCGGGTCGTGGACACATCCAGCAGAGGCGCCAATAACCTCAGCACAGCCCCCATTGCCAGCAGCGTACCGCCAGGCTTTTGCTCTGCCTCTATAACATCCCTGAAAAGCTGCTCGTCTGTCACCGCAACCGGATTATCCGGTACACGGTACAAATCAAACACATCTACCCCGGGCGACATCTGCAAGGTAAACGCACAGGCCCCGATTTCCATGGGTTCAGTGCAGTGATAATGACACTCACGGTTCAGAGGCACGACAACCATGCTGCCGGGCAACAGTTTTAGCCGCCGCCCTTCAAGCTCAACGTATCCCCGGCCACTGCGGGTATAAATCAGCCAGTTGTACGGACGCTGATAGCTCGGATATGCCCAGTCCAGATCCGCTTTCTGCCAGTATGAACGCACCAGAGACAAGCTTAAATTTGCATCAGTCAGTTGCATAGACCAAACCGTCAAACGTCATTAAAACTTCACATCTATATCAAAAGTCCATATTTATATCCATAAAATCCATATGAATAATCATAAAACCGACATACCATAACAATCATAATTCAACACCGTCAAGCAACGGTCTGAATCTATTTGCCAGCCCGTCGGATAAACTTTCAAGAGACTCTGTTATGCAAGACATACTTACTTATAAAAATCAGCGCTTTCACAGTCTGTGGCTACGGGATAACTGCCAGTGCCCTGAATGCCGCCATGAAAACGGCCAGCGTCTTCATGAAACCTGGCAACTGCCTGCGGATGTTAAAATTGCAGAAAGCCGTGAAACCGACACTGGCCTGTGGGTCCGGTTTGCTGAACCACATGCCCACGAATCAGAATTTATCGACGCTTACCTGACTGAGCACGCTTATGACCAGCCTGCTGCGAAACCTGAAACAACCTCTCTCTGGGAAGCGATCTGGAGCTGGACAGCATCAGTTTCGAATACGCGGACGTCATCAGCGATGACCGCACCAAGCTGGCCTGGCTGGATGCGCTTATCAGCCACGGCATCACCAAGCTCAGCGGGGTACCCGCACAGGCAGGAATAATCCTTAAAGCTGTCGATCTGTTTGGCTTTGTTCGCCAGACCAACTACGGCACTCTGTTTGAAGTTAAAACTGAAGAGAAGCCTCAGAACCTGGCATATACGCCTATGCCACTCAGCCTGCATACGGACAACCCCTACCGCGACCCGGTGCCAACTCTGCAATTACTGCACTGTCTTGTTCAGGCTCAGGAAGGCGGTGTCACCGCACTGACAGACGGCTTTGAAGCGGCACGGATTTTACGGGAGGAGTACCCGGAGAAGTTCGCACTTCTGAATGAGCAGATCGTCCGTTTCCGCTTTGCCAGTGAAGATGCAGAACTTGAGCATCAGGACACAATGATCACCACCAACACCCGTGGCGAAATCATTAAAGTGCGGATCAATAACCGCTCATCAGCCCCCTTCCAGGTGGACTTCGATATCATGCCGGCCTTTTATGATGCCTATCAGACCTTCATGCGCATCGTACAGGAGACCGTTGCAAACGGACCCTGAAACTTCAGTCCGGTGACCTGATCCTGTTTAACAATGAACGCGTTCTCCACGGCCGTGAAGTACAGGCCATCGGCGCCCGCCACCTGCAAGGCTGTTATGCTGATATCGACAGCCTGCGCAGTACCGCAGCCGTGCTGCGCAATAAACTGAACGGCTAAAAGACTGCAGCTAATGCAACCTCAGCACCAACCCGGCACAGAGGTTGCTATATCGCGGCATTTTTCATAAAAACCGCTATAACTCTCGAGCTTACCCCGCAGATATGTAAGAATGCGCGCCGCTGAATCCGTACTGATTCAGCGGCCTGTTATTCTGTTCATCAATGAGCTCACAATGAAACTGAAACACACTCTGATTGCCTGTCTGGCCGCGTTATCCGGCAGCCTGGTGCATGCCGCACCCACTTTAGTTTTTCTGCTATTCCGGACCAGGACGAAACCCGTCTTAAGGAACGTTTTGCCAGAGTATCCGAGTATCTGGAAATCCAGCTTAAGACAGACGTCCGCTTTGTACCGGTTAAATCATATGCTGCTGCCATCACAGCATTTCGCAATAATCAGGTACAGCTGGCCTGGTTCGGCGGCCTTTCCGGCGTTAAAGCACGTCAGCTGGTACCCGGCGCTCAGGCAATTGCTCAGGGCATTGAAGACCCTAACTTCAAATCTTACTTCATCGCCCATAACAGCACCGGCCTGACCGAAAATGCCAATCCTGAGGCAACTACCCTGCCAGCAGAAATTCAGGGCAAGACATTCACTTTTGGCTCCAAAGGATCAACTTCAGGCCGACTGATGCCGGAATTTTTCCTGCGCAAACAGTTTGACCAGTCCCCTGATGATATTTTCAGCCGGGTAGGATTCAGCGGTAACCATTCACGTACAATTGCCCTGGTTGAGTCCGGTGCTTATCAGGTAGGTGCAGTTAACTATAAAGTATGGGACAGCAACGTAGCCGCCGGATCCGTTGACACCACAAAGGTAAATATCATCGGAAAAACACCGGGATATCCGGATTACCAGTGGACAGTACGTGGCGATCTCGACAGCCAGTTCGGTGAAGGTTTCACTGAAAAGCTAAAGCAGGCACTGCTCAGTATGAAAGACCCGGAACTGCTTAACAGCTTCCCGCGCAAAGGCTTTATTCCTGCGACCAACGAAGACTTCCAGCCAATACTTGAAGTTGGCAAACAGGTAGGGCTGATTGACTGATGCCAGCCCTGGCCCTTGAAAACCTCAGCGTTCATTACGGCAAACAGCAGGTCATCGGACCGGTTACCCTGCATCTGAATACTGATCAGCTGACTGTTTTCATTGGCAAGAGCGGCGGTGGTAAATCATCGCTGCTCAACCATATCTATGACCGCCTGTCTTCTAACCGGAGCATTGCGCTTATCCCACAGGATCTCGGGCTGGTCGACACCCTTTCAGCGTATCAGAACGTCTATATGGGCCAACTGTACAGGCATTCAACCCTGTATAACCTGACGAACCTGATCCGCCCCAGACAAACTGATATTGCCGCCGTCCACGAACAGCTGAAACAACTGGATCTGGCAGATAAATGCTGGCAACCGGTTGGCGAACTTTCCGGTGGACAACAACAGCGCATCGCCATTGCCCGTGCACTTTACCAGCAGGCTGACCTGTTGATTGCAGACGAACCCTGCTCTGCACTTGACGGCCCCAGGGCCAACCAGGCAATGCAGCTGCTACGCCAACAATATCCGGGAGCCATCATTGCCCTACACGATCTGGATGTGGCGCTGAAGTATGCAGACCGCATCATCGGCATCGCAGACGGCCAGATAGCCCTTGATCAGCCCACCGCCCGCCTGACACACCAAAGCCTGCTGGATTTTTACTGATACCGGCATGAACACCAGCCAGCAACCGGGCTTACTCAGCCACGCTCCCCGCCTGCGAATCAGTATCTGGTTTTTACTGATTGCCACCGGCTGCCTGTTTCTTGCAGACATATCCATCACCAGCATCAACCCGATGCTGGAAATGCAGCGTTTTTCAGTGCCTGGTTACAACCGGATCTGAATATCATTGGCACCGCAGCAGGGGCACTGGTCATCACCATTGCATTTGCGCTCATAGGCGTGGCACTGGCGGCAATCTGCGGCCTGTTTATAGCAACTCAGTTTCAGCGCCGCTGGCTACGGACGCTCTGTGCAGCGCTACGCTCCGTTCACGAGTTATTCTGGGCACTCATATTTCTGCAATGTTTCGGTCTCCATCCGCTTACCGGCCTGCTGGCTATCGCACTGCCTTACAGCGGTGTTTTCGCCAAAGTATATGCAGAGATTCTGGAAGAAACCTCTGCCAGCCCTGAACGGGTTATAGCTGGCAATAACAGCCGCCTCACCAATCTCTGTTACAGCCGGATTGCCCAGGCCTGGCCACACCTTGCAAGCTATACCCGCTACCGGTTTGAATGCGGCATCCGCTCCAGTGCAATCCTTGGTTTTATTGGCTTACCCACCCTTGGCTACTATCTGGAAGCCTCTTTCAGCCAGGGATACTATTCTGAAGTGGCCAGCCTGCTGCTGCTATTTTTGCGCTCATCGCCAGCATCAGATTCTGGTGCCACAAACGTCTGCTACCGCTGTGGCTGCTGACCAGCCCCTGGCTGATCATCTCTGACCATTTCAACCCGGCAGGACAGACCAGTATTCAGTGGCAAAACATTGAGCGCTTTTTTACTTCAGACATCATACCGGCCCCGTTACGAAACGCCGACACCTGGTGGGAAGCGGAAACACTGGCGGTATTTCTGCAATGGTTTGAAAATATCTTCAGCCAGCAGATACTGCCCGGTATCTGGAATACGCTGATACTGACTCAGATCGCACTGGTCGTGACCGGCATCATCGCCTTACTGCTTTTCCCACTAGCATCAAAACTCTTTGTGAATACCATCGGCCGCAGCGGCGGTAAACTGCTGCTGATCGTTGCCCGTTCAACACCGGAATATCTGCTCGCCTATATACTGCTGCAATTGTGGGGCCCTTCCATGCTGCCGGCCATTGCCGCGCTGGCACTGCACAACGGGGCACTGATCGCTCACCTGCTGGCCAAACGCAGTGAACATCTTCCGTTGCGTAAAGATGCTGCCACCGGGCTTGCCCGCTACGGATACGAAGTGCTGCCGCGAATTTATAACCCGTTTATGGCCATTCTGTTTTACCGCTGGGAAGTCATCATGCGCGAAACTGCCATACTCGGCATCCTGGGTATCCACACCCTGGGATTCTTTGCAGACAGCGCCATACAGGAGATTCGCTTTGATGTTGCCATGCTACTGATCATCAGTGCGGCAATGCTGAACATTCTTGCGGACCATGTCGCCGGAATGCTGCGTAAGAAGCTTAAATTACAACAGATGAGCAGTTGCTGATTTATTCCGTCACAGCAACGGGCAGTAAACGGCTGGTGAAACTGTCTGTAATTTCCAGAACCGTGCCTTCACGCCACATATCCTGCAGATTCTTGTTCACCGCCTCAATCAACAACTTTTGGTTAAGCGGAGACTTTTTGGAAAAATCATATAAGCGGGACGGGGCTCATGCAAGGATTGCCTAACGGCACTATTTCGTTACTCATTCCCAGCTCATACAAGGCATACAGGCCTACATGCCGCTCATTTACATAAGCATCCACACGGCCACTCATAAGCATCTGGAAACCACTGGCAATAGAGTTCGTTTCGTAGGAGGTAAACAGACCACTTTGCCTGGCCTGATCGAACTGCGGATTAATACTGAACCCAGCAGGTACACTGACCCGCTTACCGGCCAAATCCTCAACAGACTCCAGAGAAAATCCCTCCCCTTTACGCACAAACACACTGAAAGCCGTCAGGTGAAGCGGCGCTTTAGGATACGTAGCAAACTCCTCACGGTCAGCCGTTTTATAGGCAGTCAGCAAAACATCCGCTGATCCGTTTTTAATATAATGGAGGGCACGCTTCCATGGAACACACTCGATCTCATACGCCATTTCAAGCCGGTCAAACAGCTCGGCAATCAACTCGATATCGATACCTTCCGCCTGATCCTGCTCGCACCAGATGAACGGCTTAAAATCTGTCAGGGCAATAACCCTGAGCGGAGACTTTTCGCTGGCAGATACAGCGACAGATATAAAAGATAAAACAATACCAACCCATAACAACAAACATCTTGCTGTCTTAGTCATACTGTTATTTTCCTGCGGTCAGCCAGTGAGAAAGGATACTGCAGAGCAATCAAGCAGCACATCAATATCACTTAAAACTAGCGGCTGACGGGGAATGGGTCAACTGAAATGTTGCCGGCATGCGGTACAGCAAACCGACAACAATAAACAACCTCAGATACGGAACTGGCTTACCTGCGCCTGCAGCGCCGGGCAGACGCCTCCATCTGCTGACTGGCATCAGAACTGGCATGGGCCTGCTCTGCCGCCTGACGGGAACGCAACTGCAACGACTGACTGCTCTGGCTGATCTGCTCAGACGCACAGCTTTGTTCTTCTGTGGCACTGGCAACATCAAGCATCCGCTCACGTACCCGCTGGGTCGCCGCCTGAATCTGACCAAGCAGCACTTCAGCAATGCCGGCTTTCTCAACACTCTCCGACACCCGGGACTCACCGGCCCGCATACGCTCAGAAGCCTGCTTGGCGTTCAGCTGTAACTTGGCAACCACCTGCTGGATTTCCTTGGTTGAATCCTGAACCCGCTGCGCCAGCGTACGTACTTCATCTGCCACCACGGCAAAACCACGGCCCTGCTCACCGGCACGGGCAGCTTCGATCGCCGCATTCAGCGCTAACAAATTGGTTTGCTCAGCGACGGCATTGATCACTTCAACCACATTACCGATATCAGCACTGTCCTGTTCAAGCTTACCAATTGAGCCCACTACCTCAGCAAACTCTGCATTCAGCAGGTTAATCGATTGCTCAACCCCGGCAACCGCCTGCTGCCCTTCTGTTGCTAACTGAGAGGTTGTATCTGCCTCTGCAGAAACTGAGCTGACGTTTTCTGCTACATGATGAATTGAATCAGCAACCTGAGTAATTGCTGCCGACACCTGTACAATCTCTTCACTGCTGGCCTGAGCAGCTTCCTGAAGCTGATCGCTGCCAGCATAAATTTCACCGGATACATGGGCTACGTCATCACCGGATGCCCGAACTTTGGCAATTACATCAGAAAAGCCACCAGCATAGCGCTTACCCGCAGCTGCAGACGCACCAGCTCATTTTCACTCTGTGCGTCCGGCGCCCGCTTAAAGCCGGCGGTAAGATCTCCCTGTCCCACCAGTGTCAGCACCCGGCCAACCTCTTTAAGCGGTGCCAGTGCGCGGCGCAAAAATACTGACAGCAAGACCACCATCACCACTACAGCAATGCATGCCATCGCCATAAGCAGCCAAAGCAAAGGCTCTACCTGACGGGTATATTCATCTTTATAACTGACCGCAAATACCGTCCACGGACTGTTGCCTGCCTGACGGTAACTGACCCGTACACCACCCTCATGATTTTCATCGCTGTACTCGAATGCACCACTGGCATTATCCAGCACATCTTTGTAAGCGGTATTCGTATAAACGGATATCAGTGACTCCCCTGATTGCGCTGATCGGCAATCAGTTTACCCGCCAGTTTGTTTTCACCGTTATAAACAAGCCCCGCATGGCCTGAGTCACCAAACCGGGTCATTAACAAGTTGTTACGCAATTGCTTAAGCAAATCAGATGTCGGGAAGCCCACATACAGAATCGCAACCACTTCACCGTTCGCCATCACCGGCGTGTATTTGGTCATGTAATCAGTGCCAAACAGACGGGCTTCACCCAGGTAAACTTCACCGCGCATTAACTGCTGATAACCGGGATGCCCCTTACCCAGCAGCGTACCGATTGCGCGTTTGCCCTGCAGATTCTTCAGTGATGTGGTGACCCGCAGGAAATCATCCTGGTAACGGATAAAGACTGTCGCATTACCGCCGGTCATCCGGGCAAACCGGTCGACCTGAGAAAATTCAGATTCACCACTTCTCCGTTGTGGGTGACCTGCGGGCTGGCATAATCACCGATCTGAACTGTTTTATCCCGATCAAAACCAATGCGTCGGGATACAGCCCTTTAAACGTGGTGGCCAGGCGTTCGGTATTATCAATGATGGTGCCATACGCTGTATCCAGCTGCGACGCCAGCACCTCAACCTGCCGATCCTGCGACTGCTCCGCCTGACTGATCAGCACAGTACGGGTTTCGTAACCCACCACACCAATCAAAATGGCCATGATTACACCCACCAGCACAAAAACCCCCAGGCTCAGTTGCCTGGTAAGGGCCAACGATTAATTGCCATTTCATTCCTCACTACTGCTAGATAAACGGCTCTCGACTGAACCGTCTGACTGTTTTTCCAGGTTGAAATAAACCTGTCATATTTGCAGCGCACTATATAGAAATGAGATTCATTTTCAACAACTCCCTAATACATATATGTCAATTTGGGTAATAGAAAATAAACAGATGATTTACATCATATTTTTACAACAATGAAGCGTCAGGAAAAGCGTCCGAAAAAGCATAAGGCATAAAAACCGGAGCAGGCTCCGGCTTTATACGTTTGAAAAGTAATTTCAGAAGTAGCGTTCAACCGTCAGCTGAATGCGATCATCCTCTGAAAGCGCCACTGCAGGATCAGCGGCTTTATCAGTACTGAAGAAACGGCCATCCAGGCTGACTTTCCAGTCTTCACCCACCCGCCGGCTGGCTTCAACAAAAAGCTGTGGCTGCCGTAGTCCGCATCAATACCGCCACCCAACAGAACTTCTGTACTGGCTTCGTCATTAAGCGTAAAACGGGTACCGATGAACACATCATTCTGTGCAGCTGAGGTTGCATCTTTACCACGCTCATCCCAGCCATACTCCAGCAATAAACCTAAATCTGTGTTGGTTTCACTGATGCCGTAAAAGGTATATTCAACACCGCCCTGAAAAGCGGTATAGCGATCATCCTTACTGTCACGGATAATGGTTTCAACCTTCCAGAGCCAGGAATCAATGGTCGCCTGACCATCAAACCCTAGCTGATCGATTTGCTGATACACCGGTACCAGTTCCGTTTTACCGCCAATGCTGCGGGTTTGCAGCAGCGGCTCACGGTTTGTACCACGGAACCAGTAAACACCCAGATCGAATACATCAATGCTGTTGCTCCAGCGCAGCGCCAGATCCACGTGCTTATCTTCCGCCGACGATTCGTACTCTGCTTCATCAGTATTAACGACCAGACCAGAACGCAGACGACCGTCCTGTCCGGCGAACGTCCGCTCCCGGAACCCCGGCAGAATGAAGGCATCAACGATACCCCAGTCGTACACCAGAGACAGGTTCAGCATGGGTTGCCCTAGCTTTTCCTCACCGTCAAAACTTTCAACACCGTCCGTCTGGTTGATGATATCTGTCAGGTGCTGGAACTCCGTCACCCCCAGAAAACCTTGCTCAGACCGGCCCGGAATTCCCAACCATCACCCACTCTCAGCCAGTTCAGTTCGCGGATATCGCCATGGGTCCGCTCGCTGTCCTGCTCGTCGTAGCGATAAAAGGCTCAAAGATGATTGAGTCTTCACCGTCATTCCATTCCCAGTAGAACTCAGGCTCGATACTGAACGACAGATTCGTATCGTAGTCCTGGCCGGCAAACTGCGCATCTTCAGTGAAGCCCTGCAGCTGCCCGGCGACCTTACCCGACACCTCAAAAACACATCCTCAGCACTGGCAGCCACCGGCGCGAACGCCAGTGCTGCGACAGCCATATGCCTGAACGCCATGATTAACGCGCCCGCTTCAGAGTATTTTTATTAAAGTCAGAGTCTTTCAGGCCAGTACGGAAGGTATAACCGGACCACTCAAGATCAGTGCCTTTGCCGTTCTGGTGGTTAACCATTGTCTGAACGTCTGCACGCCAGTACTTACCCAGATACTGCTGATAGCCATCAAAGGTCAGGGTTTTCAGCAGACTGTCTTTACGGTCATAAAACTCAACTTTTTCTGTACGGTATTCCGCCTGATCCAGCCACACCACACGACGGGTATAACCGGAGTTTTTATCAACCGGATATTGCTCAATCACGAAGCACTGGCCCAAATCACAGGCCTCATCACGCAGGTACTTATAGGTGTACTTTTCAACCTCAAATGAACTCAGGTCTTCAAAAGCAAACTCAGACCCCATAAAGGACCGGATTTATTACGGGATGCAATACGCTTAACCCGCTTCAGTGCCGGCAGATACAGCCACTGATCATCTGCTCCCACCGGGTGAGAGAAACTCAGGAACGCGGTTCCTTTAACATCACGGGGCTTATCGAAAACCGTCAGGCTCTTATCACCGTCGTTTTCCATTTCCAGGTTTTTAATGCGGATCTCCCGGACACTTTCCTCACCCTGCTTGTTACGCAGCACCATCAGCATCTCGGCCTGCATGTCACCCCAGCCAAGGTCACGCTGCTTAGCTTCTTTAGAAATTTCAGGCCACGCTCTTCAGCTGTCTGCGCCAGCGTCAGAGAACTCATCAGCATTCCGGATGCCAGCAAACCGGCACCCAGGACAAAATTTAAAGACTTAGTTACTTGCATGTTGCTCTCCAGCAGCCACAGTAGCAGTGACAGTAGCGGTTTCAGTTTCAGATTCTTTTTCAGCAGCATCTACAGGCGCTTCAACCCGGCCGGCATCCAGCTTCATCAGCAGCGGCGGCAGGAAGAAGAAGTCCACAATCAGAGCGATCAGAATGGTCACAGCGGTAAGCAGTCCCATATCAGCATTCAGCTTGAAGGTAGACAAAGACAGCACCAGGAAGCCGGCAACCAGAACAAATGTGGTAATCCATAAAGCCCGGCCAACGCTGCCAAATGCATAGCGAACTGCCGCTTCAGGTTCTGCCTGCTTATTACGGCGGGCATGCAGATACTTACTCAGGAAATGAACTGTATCATCTACCACAATACCCAGAGTCATACCGGCCACAACCGAAAGACCAAGTCCCACCTGACCGTCGATCAGGAACCAGACACCAAAGCCCATAGCCGCTGGCGCCAGGTTAGGAATCAGACTGATCAGGCCGAAACGTACGGAGCGTAATGCAAAGCCCAGCAGTACCGAAATCAGCACCAGTGCCATCGCAATACCGGATAACATACTCTGAATATTACGCTGGCCAATATGCGCAAACATCAGGTTTGGTCCGGTGACTTCCACTTCAATATCCGGTGCATTGGCAATAAACCAGCCCTGAATACGCTTTTCAACCTGTATGAGTTCATTACTGGTCATATTGGTCATGGTGGCAATAATACGGGTCGCAGACTTATCAACGTTAAGCTGATTGTTCAGATCCAGCCCGTACGGCAACGACATCTCATAGAGCAGCAGATACTGTGCCGACAGCTCACGGTCATCCGGCAAACGGTAATAGCTTTCATCATCTGCGTGCATGTTCTTATTCAGACGCATCAGGGTATCAGACAGCGTATTCACGTGGTCTGTTTCCGGCTGCTCACGTAACCACGCACTGAACTCACCCAGGACTTTCAGGTAAGCAGGATCGTTGATACCGCTGGATTCACCGCTACCCAGAGAAATCTCAAGCTGTGTCATACCGGACAGGTTGTCCTGCATGAAATCAGTCGCCTGACGGAACGGCACAGACTCATCAAAATACTTAACGAAATCATCGTTCAGTTTGTTCTGCGGCAGGAACACGATCAGGCTCGCCATGATCACACTCATCACCGGTAACAGCACACGGCGGTTATTGGTCACGAAAGCCGCCAGAGAACGCATTGAATCACGCTCCTCTTCCTTACGTACTTTCACCCGTACCGGCAGAATCATCAGCAGCGCCGGGAACAGCGTCACAGACAGAATAAACGCCAGCATCACACCCACAGCAACGATGTTACCCAGGTCGCGGAACGGTGGTGAATCTGAGAAGTTCATGCTCAGGAAACCGATTGCTGTGGTTACACTGGTCAGCAGGATCGGCTGGAAGTTAACCCGCAGGCTGTCCAGAATCGCTTCACGTTTTGCCACACCCAGACGCATCTCATATTTCATGGTACTGAGAATATGAATACAGTCAGCAACCGCCAGGGTCAGGATCATTGTTGGCGCGCTCGCTGAAGGCCCGGTCAGGAATAATCCGGCCCAGCCTGCCAGCCCCATCGCACCGGCAATACTGGTGGCAACAATCAGCACGGTCGAAAGTGTACCGGTGATACTGCGCAGCAGCAGAATCATGGCAATAATAACAACCAGGAACATGCCGGGAACAAGGGTGGCATTATCCTTTAAAGACGATTCGGCAAAGCTGTTATTCATCATCACGATGCCAGACAGCTGAATACTGATATCAGGGTTTGCCTGCATGTATTTCTGCTGAATTTCACGGACCTTGCTGACAACCTCAGGTACTTCTGTAACCGGATCGATACCCGGCAGACGTACGGTGACATTCACAACCGCCACGTGACCGGTTTTGGAAATCTGGTTATTCAGCAATAACGGTTCGTTGACAGCTACCTCACGCACCCGGTCAAGTGCCGCCTGATCCAGCTCAGCGCCTTCCAATACCAGATCTTCAACGATCATGTCGTCTTCTTCAGCCCAGGTATGCTGGAAGTTAGTGATCGAATCAACCCGGGTAGAATACGGAATCTGCCAGGCCTCTTCAGTAATCTGACGGATCATCTCCAAACGTTCCGGAGTGAACACATCCCCATCAGCCGGAGCAATTACAAAAGAAGCATTATCACTCTTGTTGTAAATGTTCTGCATCGCTTCATAGGCGAGTAACTGCGGGTTATCTTCACTGAAAAACACCCTGTAATCGCTCTTAAATACCAGATTCTTAGCACCGTATGCAGCACCCACTATCAACAGAATTGACAGTAAAGCCACCCATACAGGATGCTTAAGCACCGTTGAGAAAAGTTTCTCTTTCATTTCTCTGCCTTTTGACGAATCGTCATTATAAAGGTTTAAAAACGGCATTTCTGCCGCACCTGTTTTGTTATATTGCCTTTAAATCAAACAGTTAACCGCCGCAACGGGCCATCAGCAACTGTACTTCTGTTGCAAAATCTTCCCGCTTTAAACGTTCAACTGTCTGTTCAAAATTGTAGTCCCGCAGTAATGGTAGCCACTGCAGGCCGTCAAGGTGTGTATGCACCGAAGTCATCACTACTTGCTGGGGCACAACTCTCCCCGCACGACACAATCATCAGCACCTTTTACCATCAGGGTAATTGCACCGAAGGCTGTCGCCCAGCCGGTACAGGCAATCACTTCCAGACTAAGACCGTTCGATTCTTACAGTCACCGTTATCCAGTGCATCCTGAATAATGCCTCCAACACTGGCAAACAGCGTCTGCTCCAGTTCATGATGGTCAGCCCGGCGCTTATCAGACGCCTTTTCAATGACCCCCGGCGCCTTCGCACTGATCACCAGCATGAAAAGCATCGGATATATCTGCGAATAAATCAGATACGCAAACATCAGTGCCAACATCCGTTCCCGGGTACTGCCATCAAACAGATATGCCCGGCGGAAATAACCAGCCAGAAGCCCCATACCCCGGTTGCACAAGGCCAGTAAAACATCCTCTTTACCGGTAAAGTGGCTGTATACCGTACCTTTGGAAAACGGCACTTCCTTCACCAGCTTATCCATGGTCAGACCTTCCACGCCGATCTTTTCGATCAGCAACGCTGCCGCATCCAGCATTTGCTGTTCACGGTCATGGAGGGTACGTTCATCAACCTGGCGAGGACTCATTTAAATCTCTTTACTTAACTTACCGGATACATATGTCAGCCACATGAAGCTTTAGTGACGAATCGTCAATTATAGAGATAAAGCATCTTATGACAACTAAAAAGTTCAGTTTATTTCTGATTGTTGAGTAAATTTCAGGAAAACACAGATACAGCCTGCGCGGTTACAGCAACAGGTCACTATCGATAGGAAAGAAAGTATTTACACTGTTTATCAGAGAGTTAGCCGTAAGACCGGGCACACCGTAAGCATCAGCCACCACACCATGGTGTTGCTGAATATGTTGCATGAGCAGATCAAAATCGCCGTCGCCGGAAAGTAACACTACCCGGTCCACTTCAGCAGCGGCCTGCATCACATCAATGGTAATCCCCACATCCCAGTCGCCCTTGGCGGTGCCGTCACTGCGCTGGATATAAGGCTTGAGCTTCACATCAAAACCGATATGCCGTAATGCCTGCTGAAACCCCATTTGCTTATCATCACCACGGTGAATCGCATAAGCATTAGCCAGTACAATTTCCCCTTCAGCACTCAGTTGCTGCCAAAGCTTACGGTAATTGAACTGGCGGTTATACGCCTGGCGGGTGGTGTAATAGAGATTTTGCACATCAGCAAATACGGCGATCTTCATCACTTTCACCTTTCTCCCTTACACCTTTTCAGCGTTTAAACAGCCCGGTTTCCGGACGCAGCACGTTTACGGGGCGCATTACTTGCCGGGCGCTGTGCAGCGGACTGATCGTTACGGCGTTGATTACCCTTAGCCGAACCACGGGAACGACTGTTGGTATTTGCCGCCTGCCCCTGCTCAGCCCTGTTACCGTTTGCAGCCTGCTTAGGCCCTGAACGACGGCGACGGTTTGCAGGTTTGGCCGAATCTGCAGCCTGACCATCACGCTTTTGCCCTGAACGGGCTTCGCCCCGGCTATTACCTTTAGCCTGGCTATCGCTGCGGTGTCGTTTATTCTTACCTGCAGGTTTATGGCCTCGCGCATTATCCGCCGAACGCTGACCGTCCTTGTGCTCACCGGACTGGCGTTCACCACCTGCCCGTTGCTTAGGCTTTTAGGCTTTTTCTTCTTCAGGGCTTTTAAAGGCTTTTCCGGTAGAGGTTCAGACGGTTCAAAACCTTCTACAGACACCCGCTCAATAAGTTTTCCGATCAGGCTTTCGATGCCAGTCAACTGGTCCAGCTCTTCAGCACAAACCAGTGACACAGCTTCACCACTGGCACCGGCACGGCCGGTACGGCCAATACGGTGAACGTAATCTTCGGCCACATTCGGCAAGTCGTAATTGACCACCTGCGGCAGTTGTTCAATATCCAGGCCACGGGCCGCAATATCAGTCGCCACCAGGGTACGTACTTCGCCGGCTTTAAAATTCGCCAGCGCCCGGGTGCGTGCGCCCTGGCTCTTATTACCGTGAATCGCCGCTGCAGTAATCCCCTTGGCTTCCAGCTGTTTTGCCAGACGGTTAGCACCATGTTTGGTTCGGGTAAACACAATCAACTGCTGCCAGTCGTTTTCTTTAATCAGCTTGATCAGCAACGGTGCTTTACGGTTTTTATCAACCGGACTGAGCCACTGCTTCACGGTTGTTGCCGCAGCATTACGGGGTTACCGAAATTTCCACAGGATCATTCACCAGCCCTTTGGCCAGCTGACGAATCTCATCGGAAAAGGTCGCAGAGAAAAGCAGGTTCTGGCGGCGCGGCGGTAACAGCCGCAGGATCTTACGAATGTCATGGATAAATCCCATATCCAGCATCCGGTCCGCCTCATCCAGCACCAGTACTTCCAGCTGATCAAACTTCACCGCATTCTGGTTATACAAGTCCAACAATCGTCCCGGTGTTGCCACCAGCACATCGGTGCCTTTACAGAGCTTTTGCATTTGCGGATTGATCTTCACACCGCCAAACACCACTGCGGAGCTGAGGTTCAGATATTTGCCGTAATCAACCACACTTTCCCTACCTGAGCCGCCAGCTCACGGGTAGGTGTCAGAATAAGTGCCCGGGCCTGATTCGCTTTCGCCCGCGAACCATCTTTCAGACGCTCAAGAATAGGCAGAGTAAACCCTGCGGTTTTGCCGGTCCCGGTCTGGGCAGCAGCCATTACATCCTTTCCATGGATAACTGCTGGAATTGCTTCCGCCTGAATCGCTGAAGGCTCTGAATAGCCCTGTTCGCTAACGGCATCAAGCAATGGCGTCGATAAGCCTAAATCGGCAAAACTCATAAAAAATGTTTCTCTTGGTTGGCAAGTAATGGCGAGAGATTCACCGGCTGACAGTCATCTGATGTAACCGGCAATATCCGATGTAAAGAACCGGCGCGAAGCTTACAGCAGGCTATCCCATAACACCAGTAAGACTGATGGATAAGGACACTTTAGCGAAACATTTCCAGATTCAGGGGCACAGCATCCCTAACCAGTATGCATAGTCAGTATGATCTTTGAGATTATCACCGGTTAAACCGTGCACCAGCACACTGAGGCCATTACGGTGTTCATCCAGCCAGCCCACGACTTTATCGAAATCAGCAGCCACGAAACTCAGCTGACAACTCCAGCAAGGATGCGGCCCGACCAAACGTTCATGCACTCTGCCAACCTGAACATTCAGCACCTTGCCAGCCTGCTCACACAATGAGGAGGCGAACGCCAGTGTGCCGGCATCAAAATAGACATGCGCATGGTAAGCAGGGTGAAGATTCCGGGGATAGAGATCAGACATAGCATTAAGTAACTCAGACAAATGACAATCTGAGTATCATAGCAAGTCTGCCCGCGAACAGGGGATTAAATATACTGATTCAGCCGGATACAGGCGAAGGTCTGGCGATATGCCACGCCACACGGCCGATTAGGGTTTGTCTGGGCTGCCAGCCCATCACTTCACTTGAAGTACTGTGCGGGCTGTCACCACTGAGCCACATATCGTGACTGGCACTGAGGTTTGCCACACGTTTAATGATACACCCTAAACGGGGATGCTGAATCACCACAACATCCCCTTTCTTCAGCGGCATAAAAGGCAGAGGCTTAATACAGAGTACATAATCGCCATCGGCAAACGCCGGCAGCATACTCTGTCCATTCACACGGTGAATACTGATCATTACTAAGCCCTGCTCTTCTTTATGTTTCTGAAGCCCTTAACCCGGCTAATTAACCAAGCTTTGGATAGGTCACCTGCATTGCCGGTGGGTAAGGACACTCAGCAGTGAAGGTCTCAACGCCTTTGGTTGCCCAGAAGCTTGCGGCAAACTCATTCACCAGCGACAGCAGTTTTTCACCGTGTTCACGGCCGATGTTCTGCTTGCAGGCAGAGCCGGTCAGCATAATGCTGTGCACCAGTTCATTGGTATTCGGGAACTGATCAAACTGAGGCTGTTTGAAGTAATCACCCCAGATAACCCGAACCTCTTCCTTAGCTTTTGCCGCATGGGTTTCTTTTTCCTGCACCAGACGGCCCAGCTGTGCCTGCTCAGCCAGGGTCAGGCTGTCTTTGTCAGCCAGTTCCTGAATCAGATCCATAAAACGAATCACACTCAGTGCTGCGATCTGAGCAATCTGAGGATCATAAATCTTGCACGGGATATCGCAGTGCGCATCCGCTGCTGAGAACTGACAAATGGCGTCAAGCTGTTTAAAAATACCGTGGATCATTGTTTACTCTATCATAGTAAAGCGTACAGAGTTATCGGCCCGGCCGGCACTCTGCACTCAGGGGTATTCCGTTTCCGGAAACTTTCTTATTTCATTGCATTGCTACCCGGCCAGAAGCTCAGCTTCATAGCGGGCCTGCAATTCACCAATCTGCTCTGGACGATGCTGCTGATTAAATTCAAGCAACGCCTGATATGTACGCCGGAGCCCCGATAACAGGGCCTGATACCGTGACGAGTCAGCTTCGTTGGCAATTTCCTGCAACAGGCTATCGTGCACCCGGTTAAGCTCATTGCCTGCCATATCCGTCTGCATCCGCCGTAAATAAAGATCTGCCAGGTTGTGATAACTGATGATCACTACCGCAACCGCTTCGGCAGGATCTTCCCAGTGCCTGAACAACCCCAGGCCAACTGCTTAGCAGACTGATAATGCGCTACCGCAGCGAACAGCTGATGAGCATTGAAGCACTCGTTACCGGCCTGAACCTGCTGTTGCCAACGCTTCATTTTGAGGATCTGATTGCTCATACATCACTCCCTACAAACCACCTTCTGTCAGCTTCTGCGGATCCAGTAACACCGCCAGTTCTTCCGGGACAGATCCGTCCCCTCGACAGCCACATCCAGAATCGGACGGCCTTCGCTATATGCCTGCTTAGCAATTTCTGCGGCTCTGGCATAACCGATAACAGGATTCAGCGCCGTTACCAGAATCGGATTACGGTGCAATGCCTCGTTTAACTTCGCCTCGTTCACACTGAAACTGCTGATCGCTTTATCTGCCAGTAATCGGCTGGTGCTGGTCAGCAGGCCAATGCTCTTCAGCAAGTTCGCGGCAATCATTGGCAACATAACATTGAGTTCAAAGTTGCCAGACTGACCACCCACACTGATCGCCGTATCATTGCCCATCACCTGTGCTGCAGCCATAGCCGCGGCCTCAGGAATCACTGGATTAACCTTACCCGGCATAATGGATGATCCCGGCTGCAACGCCTCCAGAGAAATCTCCCTAGCCCGGCTAGAGGGCCGGAGTTCATCCAGCGCAAATCATTAGCGATCTTCATAATGCTGACCGCTGTTGTTTTCAGCTGACCGGAAACAGCAACAGCCGTGTCCTGCGAACCAATTGCTGCAAACGTGTTATGGCATGGAGAAAAACTGTACCCGGTGAGCGTGCTTAAACGTTGAGCAAACAGGGATGCAAACTGCTCATGGGTATTCACACCGGTACCTACCGCTGTACCGCCCTGCGCCAGTTGCTGCAACGCTGGCAACAGCGCTTCCAGATGCTCACGGTTTTGCCGGATCTGGCTGGCCCAGCCAAGTAATTGCTGATCCATCCGCACCGGCATGGCATCCATCAGGTGTGTCCGGCCGGTTTTACAGAAGCCGGCCACCTCTGCAGCCTTAGTTTCAATTGCTGACTGCAAATGCTCCAACGCCGGCAGCAACTGACTCTGTATCTGTAAAGCGGCACTGATATGAATCGCACTAGGCACCACATCATTACTGCTCTGGCCGAAGTTCACGTGATCATTAGGGTTAACTTCATCCCCAGTGCTCTGCTGGCCAGGGTGGCAATCACTTCATTGGCGTTCATATTTGAACTGGTGGCTGAACCGGTCTGAAAAATATCCACCGGAAAATTGTCCATCAGTAACGGATCGCTGCTAAGCAACTGACAGCTGTCACTGATAGCATTGGCAATCGCCGCGGGGATGCAGCCCAGTTCCTGATTCGCCTGCGCAGCAGCGTCCTTAATCAGCAACAGGGCTTCAATGAATGGCCGCGGCATAGTTTCACCACTGACCGGAAAGTTGTTTATTGCCCGCTGAGTCTGCGCGCCATACAGCGCGTTTTCTGGTACTTCCAGGCTTCCCATACTGTCTTTTTCAATACGTGTTTTCATAGTGACTCCTTAAGGCCCGGAACGGATTACAGAAAATAATTGCTTAAAACCGATACTTCACGATAACAGCGCCTGACGGCCTGCCGCTGTTGTTCAGATCTGGCCAGCCTGCCGAGAGCAAGCAACGGCCGGTAAATATGATCCATACAGAGCCGGCGCCAGTGAACAGGCACACAGCTGTCGCAGATCGCTTCCAGCAACAGTTCATAACAAAGTATATATGCCTGGCGCTGCACCGGACGTGGCGACTGACTGACCAGCCTGTCGGCTTCATCGAGATACTCTTTGACCAGCTCCGGGCGGTCGGGCTCAGGCCTAAACGGATCGCCTGTCCGTCCGGAAGATGAACTGAAAGCTGGTCGATGATCTGTTGACTCAAGCGTGTCTCCTTAGCAGATACTCCACCGGCACCTGGCTAATTGCTGCTGAAAGTTTGTCCGTCATGGCAAGGAAAGGATGATCTGCATCATCAAAACACTAACTACAAACGAGAATTATTCGCATTATATTTTACAATATGCTTCAGGTAAACCCATATCAGCCCTGATTCAGGCTAATTAAATCCATGGATTTTCAGGGGTTTTTAATCTTCTTAAGCGGTAAAAACCCTTCCCTGACTTAATAACGACAATTGCGCTGAAAACGGTGGACTCCGCTTTAAAATTAGCCGACTATCCCCTCACCCGGATAACCGGGTAATTCTCAGGGCGGGGTGCAACTCCCCACCGGCGGTGATAAAAGACAAAACATCTTTTAAGCCCGCGAGCGCCCGGAAAACTGAACCACTGACAGCCTCAGTGACAATCAGTGCCGGGGTCAGCAGATCTGGTGATTTCGCAGAAATAATCCAGAGCCGACGGTAATGTCAGTGTTGTCAGTTAAACACTGCTGAGTCCGGATGGAAGAGAATGAACAACATCCCCTGCGTCGGCCGGTTTGCTTCCTGCTGAGCGCAGCTATGTATGTCATATCTGATGGCGGGGCTTGCTGTGCAAACAGCGGATGCCTGCTGCCGTTCCTTATGCCCTGATTCTGGAACTATTACTCATTTAGGTATAACCATGAATCAGTCTGAAACATTTAAAAATCCATTTACTGAAAGCACGCCCGCGGAACGCATCTGTCTGGCACTGGAAACCCTGCGCAACGGTCAGGGTGTACTGGTGGTCGATGATGAAGACCGGGAGAATGAAGGCGATATCATATTCGCCGCAGAAAGCCTGACCATACCTCAGATGGCCATGCTGATCCGTGAATGCAGTGGCATTGTCTGCCTGTGTCTTGATGAAGACCGGGTCCGTCAGTTGGAACTGCCACCGATGGTCACCGAGAATAACAGCCAGTACGGTACGGCCTTTACGGTCAGTATTGAAGCCAGCAAAGGTGTCACCACCGGTGTATCTGCTGCTGACAGAGTCACCACCATTAAAGCAGCTATCGCTGATGACGCGGTGCCCTCAGATCTGGCACGGCCCGGACATGTTTATCCGCTGCGGGCCCGTGAAGGTGGCGTGCTGACCCGCCGGGGACACACAGAAGCCACCATTGACCTGATGAAGCTGGCAGGATTACAGCCATACGGCGTACTCTGCGAGCTGACCAATCCGGATGGCAGCATGGCTAAACTGCCGGAAATTGTCCGTTTCGGTGAAGCGAATGATATGCCGGTGCTGAGCGTTGAGGATATCGTCGCTTACCGGCTGGCGGCGCTGTCAGCCAGCGCGTAATTCAAACGACAAGGAAAACACCTGCCGGACGGCTCAGCACCTTCCGGCTCAGGCAGGCACCACCTGACTGCACACTGGCGAATAATCAGCTATAAACGCTTCAAGCTCAGCCGCCGGCATAGGCCTGGCAAGATAAAAGCCCTGGGTCAGGTCACAATTCAGCGAACCGAGAAAATCCAGCTGCTTCTGGGTTTCCACCCCTTCTGCAACCACCCGCAGCCCAAGAATATCCGCCATGGAGATGATGGCACTGGTCAGCTGTGCTGCCTCATCACGCTCATCCACATCATTGATAAAGGAGCGATCGATCTTCAGGGTATCAAACGGAAAACGCCCCAGATAACTCAGTGATGAATAGCCTGTACCGAAATCATCGATGGATAACCGCACCCCCATGGCATCAATCACGTTCAGAATACTGTGATTGCGCTCCGTATTATCCAGCAGCACGGTTTCTGTAATTTCCAGTTCCAGCGCCTGCGGCGGAATCCACTTCCTGAAAAACCTTACCCACCAGCTCAGCAAAACGCCCCTGCCGTAATTGCTGCACGGAAACATTCACCGCCACATACTGCGGCATGCCAGGCTGCTGCCGCCAGGCTTTAATCCGGGAAGCCGCCTGATACAGCACCCACTCCCCAAGCTCGTTTATTACCCCGATACTTTCCGCCAGCGGGATAAACACATCAGGAGCAACATTGCCAAGGGCTTCATTGTGCCAGCGTAAAGGGCTTCCACGCCCATAATCTGACCGGTTGTAGTACAGATCAGCGGCTGATAATGCAGCACGAACTCTTCTCGCTGCAAAGCCTTACGCAACTCCAGCTCCATTTTCAGCAGCGCCTGGGCATGGCGGTTCATTTCTTCGGTATAAAAGTGAAAATGGTTACGGCCATCTTCCTTACATTTGTACATCGCGGTATCGGCATTTTTCAGCAGCATCTCCTGGTCTTCACCGTCATCAGGGAATACGGTAATACCGATACTGGCACTCACTGCCACCTCATGCCCCTGATGAAAACCGGCTCACTGCAGGCCTTTATAATTTTCTCCGCAATCAGCTCCGCTTCCATTGCTTCCTTCAGCTCCGGCAGGATCAGCGTAAACTCATCGCCGCCCAGACGTGCAACAGTATCCCCTTCCTGATACAACCGGTTAAGCGCCGGGATACCTCCTTCAGTAACAGGTCACCAGCATTGTGACCCAGGTTGTCATTCACGGTCTTAAAATGATCCAGATCCAGCATCATCAGGGCGATACGGGTCTCCTGGCGCTTGGCCCGTGCCATGGCATCCTGTAAACGGTCGAACGCCAGCCCCCGGTTAGGCAGCCCGGTCAGGGCATCATAATTAGCCTGCTCAAATAATTTATCTTCATGATTTTTCGTTCAGACAGATCAATAACACTGGTAATAATGGCATCACTATTACCGTACAGCGCCACCTGAGAAGACAAAGATGCCCAGAACTTTTCTCCGGCATCCCGCTTCTCAATCAGTAACTCAAAATTATCCAGATGCCGCTCTTCTCTTATCTGTGAACAGAAGCGGCGATAATCTTCAGGTTTGGAAAAATAACCTTCCAGCTGACTTCCATGCAGCGTATCAATAGCACAGCTGAACAGTTTCTCTGCCTGGGCGTTACCATAAATGATCTTTCCGTCTTCCGGACAACTGATAATAATCGCCATAGGGGAAGACTGAGCAATGGCCTGAAAATGCCGCTGACTTTCCCGCAGATCTTCACCCAGACGCCAGTTAAGCCGGCTTTCCCGGTACTGTAACCACAGACTGATACCGATACCGGTCGCCAGCAATAACAACAGAATCAGCAGCAAACGGCTGCTTTGCTCGGGCGGTTATCATATGCGTTCAGCCGCAGCCACACCGTTTCATTCAACTGGCTGATAGGCAGCACCCGGGTAAGGCCGGTTAACGGTGTCTGCTCAGCATCGCCATAAATAACCTGTCCTTCCCGGTCGACAAAATCCACTTTGTATCTGCTGCGCACATCATCCGGCACCAGGCCATCCAGCAAATATTCAATTTTATAAACTGCCCCTAAGGTACCGAGGAAACGTTCGCCGGTGAAAATCGGCACGTAAAGCTCAAATGCCGGATGCCCCTGAATGACGACGAACGGATTGGTATAGACCGGCTGACGGCTCACATACGCCTCATAAGACGCCCGCTTAGGCTCAGGCAACAGCAGCTTTAACCCCACCACCTGTTTGTTTTCCTCATAAGGTGCCGTATCCCTGATAACAAAATCAGCATCCGCCCAGGTTACGTTTACCAGCCCGGGATGATCATATACATAACGGGATACCCGCTCCTGATAAGAAGTTTTTGAAAGCTGCCCCTGGCTGATTTGCTCTGCCAGTAACTCAAAATACTCCTGATGGGAACTCAACCGCCGGCGAATATCATGCTCGAGGGTCGCCGCCGTATTATTCAGCGCCAACTGCTCACTGGCCGTATCATTACGCTGCATAAACCAGTACAGAGCAACGGTTGCCATAAACAGTGCACAGAACGTAAGCAGCGGCGCGGCCCATGTTGGAGGTCCCGGCTGCGCAGGATGGGTGCTATTGTTTCCATCCGCAGAAGATGACTGAGCACGGTACTGCCGTCGCTGCTGTGTTAAAACACCGGTCACCAGCAGAAAGAAAGCCGCCAGGACACCTTCAAAAATCATGACGGACTGACGAATATCGGCATCAGCCCCGGCGGACGTCATGGCAGCAAGCTCCCACTGGCCATCAATCAGATCAACCCGGTGCACCAGACGCTCATTACTGAACAACTCATCGTCACCGTAAAACACCACCCCCTGGCTATCGCGGATGCCGATCTGCAAATCTGTTTCCGGATTTAATAAACCGGACTCCTGCAACAAAGGCGCCATATCCAGCGCCATCGAAACCAGCCCCCAGAAATGCCCGTCTACATTCACCGCCTGGCGGGCAACAACACCATTGCCGCCCTGTAACAACTGCATCGGTGATGTCAGTGCAATGTCCGACTGACGCATCGCCCGTAACGTTGCATGCCTGCTCGCCAACCGGGTGTCACTCAGCAGATCATGCCCAAGCGCAGACTCATTGCCCTGCAGAGGTATGACTTTGCTGATGACCCCATCCGGCGCCACCGCGAAATTCCGGATGCCCTTTGAGGTAGTCAGTAAGCCGTTAATAAAGGTATCGAGGCGCTGCCCTGAACCTTCAGATGTGACGTCAGAAGACAGCAAGTCTGTTTCCACGTACGAGGTTAAGCCCTGCAACAGTGCAAAGCGCTTGTTGAGAATGTTCGCCAGATTCTGTGCGTAACCGTCAACCTGTTGATCAAACTGCTGAGCACGTTCTTCAACCAGATAGGTTTCAAACCAGTAGGATGCCTGCCACCAGATAACAGAAAAACACAGCAGCAGGGTTACGGAAGCAAAGCTTAAACGTCGCTTGATTGTTGCAGCCAGCAGAGACGGGCTCAGACTCATCAGGGATCACCATTACATCGCGATTCCGTCCCTGGCGCGTACACTAAAACAATATTCAACTATGACAGACAGAAACTACCGGCCTGAATAAACACAACATCCGGCTAAATGCGTTTGATATTTATTTTCAAATAAAATAACAATACTAATAAATATCATAAAGTTACAGCGGTAATCTAAACCATAATACTCATTAAATTACGTTTAGATCACAGCGTGAATTTCTGTCCGCAACATTGTATCCGGCAATCTGAAGTCTGCAATGATTTTTCTGTTTCCCCTGGCAATTAATCACTCGTCATAACCGACCTTATCAATCAGCTGCAGCGCCTGCTGACGGCGGGCGGCAATCTGCCCCAGTGGCTGATCATCTTCCTTAAAGTCTCCCATATAGGTTTCAATCAGCTCAGCCCGGGAGTATTCACCCGTACCGGAAACTCAAAATTACCCTGCGCATACATAAACTGGGCCCGCTCAGCACTGAGATACTCCATGAGCCGGATCGCTTCTTCCCGGTGAGGCGCATACCGGCTCAGGGCAATTCCGCTGATATTCATATGCGCACCGCGGTCCGCCTGATTAGGAAACACCAGCCTGACCGCATTCGCCCAAACCTGCTGCTCGGGCTTTCGCTCATTGGTGAGGATCTTGCCGAAGTAATACGAGTTAGCCAGTGCAACATCACACACACCGTCACTGATTGCTTTGATCTGCGCCCGGTCGTTTCCGGTTGGTCGCCGGGCCAGATTGCCTTTAACATCCCTGAGCCATTGCTCAGTCGCCGTCTCTCCGTTAGCCAGAATCAGACTGCTCACCAGCGACAGCATATATTTATGTTTACCGCTGCGGCTGCAAACCCGTCCTTTCCAGCGACTGTCAGCCAGTTCTTCATACCGTCCGATAGCGTCCGCCTCCAAACGCTCTCTGGAGGTATACAAAATGCGGGAACGGGCTGTAAGACCAAACCACTGAGAATCTGCATCGCGGTACTTGGCCGGTATATTTTTCCGTAACACATCGCTTTTAACCGGCTGGATCAGCCTTGACTGTTTCAGCGCATACAGTGGGCCAATATCCGCGGTCAGGATCAGGTCAACCACTGACCGGTCGCCCTCTATTTCCAGCCGCTTCACCAGCCCCTTGCGCACATAAACAACATTCACCTGTATACCCGATTCTTCCTCAAAGGCATCCAGTATCGGCTCAATCAGAAACGGCTGGCGATAGGAGTAGATATTAATTTCAGAGGCAGAAACCGCACTGCTTAACAGCAAAGAGACACCGCCACAAAACATGGCTGCACGTTTCATCAGATCAGTACTCATCAGACACAAACCTTACACATTTACACCGGCAGAGGATTCACCTGCACAGTTACATCCCCTTCAGCGGAATCATCACCCAGCACCCGGGTGTACTCATTCAGCACCAGTGGTTTATAAAACAGAAAGCCCTGTCCGTACCGGCAATCCAGATCCGCAAAAACTGTTGTTGCTGGAAGGTTTCAATACCCTCCGCGGCAACGGTCAAACCCAGTAACTCCGCCATCTTTACCGTGGCCTGCAAAATAATGGCCTGGGTATTATCCGGTGCCAGCTTACTGACAAATGAGCGGTCAATTTTCAGCCCGCTCAACGGATAGGTGACCAGCCGCTCCAGCGAACTGTGGCCGGTGCCAAAATCATCAATATAAATACCGATACCCATGTCATGCAGGGCCTGCAATTGCTTAATTGCCAGCTCCTCATGGCTGTACAGCGCACTCTCAGTCACTTCAAGGCGAAGGTTGTAAGGCTGCAGCTGGTAGCTGGTCAGTAACTGACTGACCCGCTGAAGAATAGAGTCACTCAGCAGCTGCTTGGGGATACATTCACATTAACAAACAAACGCTGATTGCCTGTGTGCCTGATAAGACCGGCCAGATCAGCAACCGCCTGCTGTAAAACCCAGTCTCCGATTACCTGGATCATATTCAGCTCTTCCGCCAGCGGGATAAACTCCACCGGAGAGACCTCACCCAATAACGGGCTCGACCAGCGCAACAGTGCTTCACTGCCTTTAATTTTCGAATCGCTCAGTGCCACTATCGGCTGGTGACAGAGCACGAACTCGTTATTTTCAATGGCACTGCGCAAACTGACTTCCAGTCGGATACGCCGCTGGGCTCTGGCATTCAGACGGTCATCATAAAGTACCTGACTGTCCCGACCGTTGCGCTTTACCTCGTACATCGCCAGGTCTGCCTGACGCAGGCCATCTTCGGCACTCTGGCAAGCCTGATCAAGCAAACTCAGCCCCAAACTTGCAGTGGTCTGAAAACAGTTACCATCACTGAAGACAAACGGTTGCTGCATGGTTTCCAGCACCCTGGCGGCCAGTAACTGCAGCCGGGCACTGCCCGCCACATCCGTGACAAATACAGCAAACTCATCTCCGCCAAAGCGGGCTATCAGGTCCGACTCCCGGAAACAATCTGTCAGCCGGGCGGAAAACTGCTGCAACAGCTCGTCACCGATGGCATGACCGTAGGTGTCATTCACCGCTTTAAAACGGTCCAGATCGATGAAAAATAGTCCGGTGCCCATCGCACCGTATGTATTCAGATGGTGATCAATCCGGGCGACAAACGCCGGTCGGTTATAAAGGCCTGTAAGGGCATCCCGTTCAGCCTGATGCTGCAACTTCAGTTGCGCCAGTTTACGTTCAGTGATAACGCTGATAGAGCCTTCGTAGTAACTTTCACCCTGGCCGTCATCGACAATATAAGCGTTTTCAACCAGCCATACCGGCTGACCGGCAGAATCGGTTCCCTGCCACTCAAAATTGACCACCCGCCCGGACGCTTTCAGCTCGTCAACCAGGGCACTGAATACTTCCGGATCATGGTGCAGCTGCCCGGGCACACTCTGAACCTGCTGATGCAAAGCATCCTGGGAACTGAAACCGAACGCCGCTGCAAATGCAGGATTAGCCTTCAGCAAGCGACCGGACACCGACGCCCGGTAAATACCGTCGACCGACAGCATAAACAGCTGGCTATATTCATGCTTAACCGCCCGCAGCCGTAGGGTTCTGTTGGTAAACAAACGCTCTATTTTCAGGGCATAACGCCGGGACGTGTAAATGTACATCAGCACCATGATGCTCACCCCGAGCAACGCCAGCCCCACCAGATTTGACAGGGCAAACCAGCGCATATGCCCGGGCCGGGTCTGATCATAAAACGTAAACCGCAACTGCCGCCCTCCCAGTGTGTAAGCCATAGAGCGCGTTGCTTCAGGGGCAACATCGTACTGGCAGCGGCTGCCGGATAAATAACTGCTGCGGAACAGAACCCCCACATCAGCACCGGTCATATCTGCCACCTGCACACACAGACCGGCCTGAACCGCCTGCTGACCCAGTAACACTTCCATGGCATTACCGATATCAATTGCTGCGGAAACATAACCGTTCAGGGATGAGTACTGCGGGATGCCTGCCTGCGGTTCAAATACACCAAAAACAAGACGGGAAAAGTGCTCGCTGTCAGCAGGGTCATCAACAATGGCAATCTGCAAACCGGCATTTTCTGCCGCCGCCGCAAACGCACTGTTGTATTCAGGTAAGGCCACAAGGTTAGTCCCCAGCGCGATACCATCCATATCAGAAGAGGAACTGTAGAGTAGCGGGAACAAATCAGAAAACGGGATTTGCGGGCCTGTATCCGGCTCACGAACAGCAAAATCAAACTGCCCTTCAGCACGGGCCTGCCGGGTCAGGTCTTCTGCTTCATCTGCGGACACCTTGGGCAACCATTCAAACGAAGCAATGCCGTAATCAGATACATTCTGCGAAACAATAAAGTGATCGAATTCCCAGCGCTTCACCTTGCCGCTGATTTCAATAAAACTGCGCAGGGAAGATAACCCTCCCACCAGCTCATTCAACGCGGCACGCACGACACTGAACTGCCCCGCTGCCCGCTCCTCAAGGGTACGTTCATATTCGCGCTGCTCAAGACCGGCCGTTACACGGTAAGCAGCCCAACTGCTGGGCAACAGAATACAGGTGGCAAAAACACCATTACAAGCGGGGAAACCGAACGCTTTTTCACGCAATCATTATCTCTCAGATCACACCGGTAAAACCGGGATGACAGGCTGAACATCAGAATGCGCCATTAACAAAATACCAAAGCGCACACCAATAATGATAATGATTTTTATTTAGATAACAAAATACAATTACCCATTTTGCCATTTAGGCCAAAAGGATGCGTCTGCAATCTAAACCAGCGGCCGGCTTTCCGTCGTCATTTGTAACTGCCCGTCCGGAGAAAAACTCAGGCCAACTTCCGGATAACGGGCATTATCATTCAGCAAGTGACTGAACCGTTGCAGAATTGAATCAATTTCTGCCTGCGAAGTGGCAGCATCCAGCTCATCATGCATAGGCTGCAAACTCTGTAATGCGGCAAGATGAGAACTCAACCCGTTAACCGTCGACAGCATCCGGGACATTTCTTCGTCCTGCCCCAAGGCTTCTTTCAGTTGCTCTGCGTATGGATAATCCGCCGGCAGTACAATTTGCCCCTGACTGTCATATTCAATTTTGCCGGTGGTTCAGGAATATTGTTGGCCGCCAGAAAATCAGGAAAACGCTGACTGATGTGCTGCTGCAGTGCTTTAACATTCTCTGCATTGGGCATCAGTAAGGCACCGGTATCCAGCACGCCGTCTTTCAGATGAGAGCCGGGGTTGAAAAACGATCCAGATCGACATCTTTACGGCCGGCACCGGTTTCCATTGTATAAACCGCCTGACTGGCTGATATTTCACGGGCCTGCGCCGACACACTGACCGTTTCAGACTGGCCAGATGTTGCCGCCTGATTATGGCTGTTTGCCACTGTAGAGGTATGGGGTGCTGAAGGTACCGCTGGCTGTACCACCGCAGATTGCTGAATATACATAGCTTTTCCTTAAGTCTGCGCCCACCGGATGGCAGGCAAAAATATATCTCAGGAAAAGATAAGCAAAAATAAGACCATATAACCGTATCAGAAAACCATACCTGACACGGTAATGAAAACACCCTGCCCTGCTGGCCTGTCCGCTTCAGCCAGAGCCTGCAGGCGGCGGGGTAAACAGCGACTACCGGTTAGCCTTGATCATCGTCCAGGCGCGGGTCAGTAAACGGTCATACTTAGCAGTGTGGGTATTCTGGGTGAACAGGCTGGCTTTAACAGCCTCATCAGGATAAATGCCTTTATCGTTTTTAACTTCATCCAGCAGATAAGGCCCCACCTTATTGTTGGCAACTGCAAAATACGCGAAGTTAGAGACGGCTGCCGCATTCTCGGGCTTAAGAATGTAATCAATAAACTTATGGGCCGCTTCTTTGTGAGGGCATCCGCCGGAATAGCCATCAGGTCAAACCACACCAGTGAGCCTTCTTTAGGAATACGGTATTCAATCTCAATGCCCTGGCCAGCTTCAACCGCTCTGCTCTGGGCCTGCAATACATCGCCGTTATAGCCCATCGCCAGACACAACTCACCATTGGCCAGATCAGAGGTAAACTGTGAAGAGGTAAACTTGGTGTAATAAGGCCGTACAGACTTCAGCAACTCGGTGGCCTGTTTCAGGTCAGATTTTTCTCAGAGTTCGGATCCAGCCCCAGATAATGCAGCGCCATGGACACCACTTCCGCCGGGGAATCCAGCACACTGACACCACAATCCTGCAGCTTACTGACTACCTCGGGTTTGAACAGTAAATCCAGGCTGTCAAAGGCATATCCCCAGACGCTGCTTTAATGCCGCCACGTTATAGCCCAGGCCGATCGTGCCCCAGGTATAGGGTACATTGTATTTATTGCCGGGATCATGCCGGTCAACCTTGGCCCGCATATCTTCATCCAGATTTCCGGCATTGCTCAGCAGGCTCATATCGATGGGCGCATAAATTCCAGCCTTAGCCTGCCGCTCAAGAAATGCAGCCGTCGGCACAACCACATCATAACCACTGCCGCCAGCCATGAGTTTTGCTTCCAGCACTTCATTGGAGTCATAGACATCATAATTGAGCTTTATACCGGTCTCTTTCTGGAAGTTTTCCAGCACGGCAGGATCAATATAATCCGACCAGTTATAGACGTTCAGCACCTGCTGTTCGGCCAGCACTGAACTACTGACACCCAGTGCCAGCACCGCAGCAGAAATGCCATTCACCAGAGGCTTTAATTTAAGATTATCGAATACACGCATCACAGATCTCCCGGATTATTTTTATTCTCAGAACAGATGCTTCAGCCACAACTCACCCTGTGCAGCTAAGCACATGACTGAAAGCGGATTCAGAAACTAAGCAGAAACCTGCCTGCTACCCTGAGGACGTGGGTAACAGACAGAGAAAGCTCAACGGCTAGACAGCGCCACCGTTAGCGGCCAGAACGTACAGATACTCAAGCGCAAGGGTTGCGCCTGCCAGTGAAGTGATTTCAGCATGATCGTAAGCCGGGGCGACCTCGACCACATCCATACCAATCAGATCCAGCCCCTGCAGGCCACGGATCACTTTCAGGGCACAGTCAATGCTGATGCCTGCTGCCACCGGCGTACCGGTACCCGGTGCAAACGCCGGGTCAAGGCCGTCAATATCAAAACTGACATAAACCCTCTTATCACCCACCCGCTCACGGATACGCTCCAGGGTTTTCTGCGGGCCGTTATCCCCCACCCAGGCAGCATCCAACACTTCAAAGGATGGTTCTTGCGGTTATAGGAGGTACGGATACCAATTTGCAAAGAATGCTCGGTATCCACCAGCCCCTCAACCACCGCATGATGGAACAAGGTGCCGTGATCATACTTGCTGCCGCCGTCATACGTGTCTGTATGGGCATCAAAATGAATCAGCGCCACCGGGCCGTGTTTCTTGGCATAAGCACGCAGCACAGGCAGCGTAATAAAGTGATCGCCACCAAACGTCAGTGCAGATTTACCGCTTTCAAGAATCTGACTGATATGAGCTTCCAGATTATCCACCAGCGTCTGCGGCTCGCCGTGCTTGAATGACACATTACCGGAATCTTCAACTTTCAGATGGTTATCCAGCGCAAATGACCAGGGCCAGCGTGCACCTTCCCACACCAACTGGGCAGACGCCTGACGCACACCGGTAGGTCCGAAACGGGCACCCGGCCGGCCGGATGTCGCCATATCAAAAGGCACCCCGGTCACCACCACATCGGCATCACTGGTCTGTATATTGGTTACCTGCGGGAACTCCATAAACGTCATTCCCAGACCGCCATAAATAGGCATATCCGCGTCGGCAATATTCATAGAAGCTGACATTACTCACCTCATTACGGGCAGCCTCTTGCTACCCGGCTTATTGTTATTGCTAACCAAGGTAACGCCCGGGTTATAATTAGTGAAACGCATAGTTTAAATACAACTATGCATAAAATTAATAACAGTGAGAAAACTCCCCATGCAGGCCCTCAGACAATTCGACCTGAACCTGCTGATCATCTTTGAAGCCCTGATCAGCGAATGCCATGTCAGCCGCGCTGCTGAGAAAGTCTTTCTCAGCCAGTCAGCCATGAGTCACGCCCTTAACCGGTTACGGGAATACTGCGATGATCCGCTGCTGGTGCGCACTGCCAACGGTTTGCAGGCAACTCCCCGGGCACTGGAAATGCTGCCGGAAGTCCGCCGGGCCCTGCAGCTGATCGACCGTACCCTTGCCAAGCCAGAACCCTTTGATGCAGAGCGCAGCAACCGGGTATTCACCATCGCCTGTACCGATTACTTTGAAGCCGTCATCTTTCCGGGACTCTTCGCCCAGTTACAGCAAACAGCCCCGGAGTCAGAATTAACGTCGAAATGATCACCGACGCCAGCAGCCGGGAAAAACTGGAAAACCGCAGCGTCGACCTGGTCGTCGGCGTTGATGCCAGCCACAGGCTGCCTAAACATCTCGTTACCGAAGACTGGATCAGTGAACACCTGGTATGTCTGGCCGGCCAGCAGAATACCCGCATCAGTGAGCAACTCAGCCTGCAGGAATATCTGGACATAAATCATGTGGTTTTTCGATCAGGTTGGTGATACCGCCAACCCCGTAGACAGCTGGCTGCAAAATCAGCAGCTCAGCCGCCATCACAGTGTCCGTACCACCAACTATATGGCAGCTGCCAGAATCGTGGCCCAAACCGGTGCGATCGCCACCCTGCCTTACCAGATGGCGCGACTGTTCTGCGATCTGCTGCCGGTAAGGATTGTCACCCCGCCGGCCAATATGCCGGTCCTCGACATGCAGATCCTCCATCACCCACTGTTCGATAACGACCCGGGGCTGATCTGGTTACGGGAAACTATCAAACAATACGAGGTGATTTGACATACAGACAAGCGTACATACACTGTATGTATGCTTATTTTGAATGGAACTCAATTAAAGCTAAATCGAATTTACTGAAACACGGGATATCTTTTACAGAAGCCCAAACAGTGTTCATGGATGATCAGGCACTGCAGTTCTTCGATACAGAACATTCTTCAGAAGAAGACCGGTTTATTATGCTCGGCATGAGCGCTCACACCCGTGTTCTGGTGGTCTGTCACTGCGAGCGGGACACAGGCAATGTTATCCGGATCATCTCTGCACGTAAGGCAACTAAAAAGAGCACAACTACTATATGGAGCACCGGGAATGAAAGAAGAATATGATTTCGCCGGTATGGAATCACGAAGCAACCCTTATGCTGCGCGATTAAAAACCGGTGACGATCCGGCTGGATGAAGAGATCATCAGCTATTTTAAGACGATGTCTTCCGATACAGGCATCCCGTATCAGAGCCTTATCAATCTGTACCTGCAAGACTGCGTGAATCAGCAACGCAAGATAGACATCACCTGGCAACAGGAACAATAATTCCCGTTAGTCTTAGCCCCCAAACCGTCAATAAGTCAGGTCGCCGAAAGATAAACCTTCAGAAAGAATTCCGCGACCGGCCTATCCCACTGGGCATAATGCCCTCGGTAACTTCCACCCGGTTACGTTCTTCACGGGGTGATACGCCGTAATGGTTACGATAAGCAGTGCTGAAATAAGACGCACTGGAAAAACCGCATTCCTTGCCAATCTCGGCAGCCGGCTTGTCGCTCTGGCGTAACAGTTGCCGGGCACGTTCCAGCCGCAGTTCCAGATAATGTTTCGATGGTACGGTTTGCAGATGCTGTTTAAAGAGCCGTTCCAGATGCCGGCGGGAAATGCCCACCAACTCTGCAAGATCTTCACTGCTCAGAGGCTCTTCAAGATTAGCTTCCATCAGGCTGACCGCCTCAATCAGTTTTGGCTGGCTGGCCCCGATCCGGTTTTTCAGTGGTATCCGCTGCTGGTCATCTCCGGCCCGCATCCGCTCACAGATAAACTGTTCCGAAATAGCCCCAGCCAGTGACATATCAAAATGCTGACCGATCAGAAACAGCATCATATCCATCGAGGCTGTACCGCCACTGCAGGTATACCGCTTACCGTCGATCTCAAACAAAGTATTCGTTACCTGGGTCTGGGAAACTCCGCCTTCAGACTGGCCATATCCCACCAGTGAATGGTGGCACGGTGCTCATTCAGCAGCCCGGCACAGGCAAGAATATAGGAACCGGTACCGATCCCGCCGATCGCCAAAGATGTATTCGCCTGACGGCGCAGCCAGGCAATAATCGCCTCATTGCCAGTCCGGGCGATGGGGCTGGCACCGCAGACAAACACTGCATCCAGCGTCGGCATTGTCGCCAGACTGCAATCCACCAATGTCTGCACACCGAAACTGCTAGCCACCGCTTCACCGTCATGGCTGATCAGTACGGTTTCATAACAGTCTTCTCCGGTCACCCAGTTAGCCATACGCAGGGGCTCAATCGCAGAAGAAAAAGCAATTAAAGAAAAGTTAGGCAGCAGCAGAAAGCCAAAACGGTACGGCCGTTCTGGCTTATTCGCTAAAGTCACTATCTGCTGAGGCGTTATCTGTTCCGCTGCCATCTGTACAACCATTACCTAAATTAAGAACCCTGTTACGCAAATGACAAAAATCTAAAGTCTTCACGAAAACTTGTACTAATCATACGCAGCGACCGGTGCTCTGTCGCGAAGATTGCCCCGTATCAGGCCCAAAATGGCAACAAACTAAAAGTTTATGTCGCAGGACATAAACTTCAGATCTTATCTCCACGATGGGTTTTGTTAGTATTTTAATAAGACAACACGGCTTGCAGATCCACAGAAAGCGCAAGCCCCTATAACAATACTGATTAGGAATATAACGATGACCAGCACACAGGTTACCCGGGCAGATTTTGATGAGGTAATGGTACCTAACTACAACCCACAACAGTTCATCCCTGTACGCGGTGCCGGTTCACGTGTCTGGGATCAGAACGACAACGAATACATCGACTTTGCCGGCGGCATTGCGGTAAATGCACTGGGCCACGCCCACCTAAACTGGTTGAAACCCTGAAAGAACAGGCCGATAAACTGTGGCATCTGAGCAACACCTGCACCAATGAGCCGGCGCTGCGTCTGGCACAGAAGCTGACGGAAGCCACCTTTGCAGACAAAGTATTCTTTGCAAACTCCGGCGGTGAAGCCAACGAAGCAGCCTTTAAACTGGCCCGTAAATACGCCTACGACAACTTTGGTCCGGAAAAGAACGAAATCATCGCTTTCCACCAGGGTTTCCACGGCCGTACCCTGTTCACCGTATCAGTGGGTGGTCAGGAGAAATACCGGATCGGTTTTGAACCGGTACCGGGCGGTATCTCCACGTGCCTTTCAACGATCTGGAAGCCCTGAAAGAAGCCATTTCTGAGCGCACCTGTGCCGTCGTGATGGAACCGATTCAGGGTGAAGGCGGCGTACTGTCACCGGATGCAGACTTCATGCGCGGTGTCCGTGAACTGTGTGATCAGCACAATGCCCTGCTGGTACTGGACGAAGTTCAGACCGGCGTTGGCCGTACCGGCAAACTGTACGCCTACATGCACTCCGATGTTAAGCCAGACATTCTGACCACTGCGAAAGCACTGGGTGGCGGCTTCCCGATCGGTGCAATGCTGTGCACTGACAAAGTTGCTCAAGCCTGAACTTCGGTACCCACGGCAGCACCTACGGCGGTAACCCACTGGGCTGTGCTGTTGCAGAAGCAGCTCTGGACATCATTAACACCCCGGAAGTCCTGAATCAGGTTAGCGCTAAACGGGCCGTTTTCGAATCAGAACTGCAAAAGCTGAACGAAAATACGGCATCTTTAAAGACGTTCGTGGCGGCGGTCTGCTGATCGGTGCTGAACTGACCGAAGAATGGCACGGCAAGGCGGCTAAATTCCTGGCAGGAGCCCGTGATGCCGGCGTAATGATTCTGGTTGCCGGTCCTAATGTACTGCGTTTCACCCCGTCCCTGATCATCCCGGACGAAGACATTGCTGAAGGCATGGCCCGTCTGGACAAGGCGCTGGCTCAGGTCATTGAAGCTGAACAAGCGGCAGAATAAGGACACCCAATGAGTCACGATCTTACCCAATGGCTAACCTGGCTGGACGATGAATATCCGGACATGCTGGATAAAACCATCGAGCTTGCCAACATTAACTCAGGCAGCCTGAACGTTGCCGGCGTCAACCGGGTTGGCGACAAACTGAAGGAATATGCGCAAGTACTCGGGGTGAGATCGAAACGCTGCCGATCAGCCCTTATCAGTTGCTGGATGCCAATGGCGTACTGCAATCCCTGCCTCTGGGTGATGCCGTACGGATATCCAAACGGCCTGAAGCACCTTTACAGGTATTTTTCTGCGCCCATATGGATACCGTATTTGCCATCGACAGCGACTTCCAGACAGTTACCTGGCTGGACGACGAGACCCTTAACGGCCCCGGCGTCAGCGACCTAAAGGTGGCATCATTGTGATGCTCAAGGCAATCGAAACTCTGGAACGCAGCCCTTATGCCGACAAGGTCGGCTGGCAGATTCTGTTTAACCCGGATGAAGAAATCGGTTCGCCGGGTTCCGCAGCCCTGATTCAGGATGCCGCAAAAACCGCTCACCTGGGCATGATTTATGAACCGAGTTTTCCGGACGGTAATCTGGCCGGTGCCCGTAAAGGCAGCGGTAACTTCAGCGTAAAGGCCACCGGTAAAGCCGCCCATGCCGGCCGCGAACACCACCTGGGACGCAATGCCATCCGTGCCATGTGTGACTTCGTTAGTCAGCTGGACGATCTGAATGGCCAACGCGAAGGTGTGACCATCAACCCCGGCTTCATTGAAGGCGGCGGTGCAGTCAATATCGTCCCTGACCTGTGTGTTTTCCGCTTTAATATCCGCCTCGAACGGCCGGAAGATGAAGCCTGGTGTCTGGAACATATTCAGCGCCTGCTGGCTGATATTAACAGCCGCGACGGCATTGAGCTGGAACTGTTCGGCGGCTTTGGCCGTAAACCCAAGGTGCTCACTCCGACCAATACCCGTCTGTTCGAGCTGGCACAGGAATGCGGCAGCAACCTGGGTATGAAAATCGAGTGGCTGCCAACCGGCGGTTGCTGCGACGGCAACAACCTGGCAGCAGCCGGTGTGCCTAACATCGACACCCTAGGTGTTCAGGGCGGCAAAATTCACTCCAGTGACGAATATATGAAAGTCCGTTCGCTGACAGAACGGGCCAAACTCAGTGGCCTGATGCTGCTGAAACTGGCCAGCAGTGAAGACATCAGCTGGCTGACCGATGCTAAAAACAGCTGTGCAGGAGAACACTGATGCTGGTTGTACGTCCGGTTAACTTTGCTGATCTCGCCGGCCTTGAAAGGCTTGCGGTGATATCCGGTGGCAGCATGACAACCCTGCCCGCCAACCGCGATCATATTGGTGAACTGATTAACCGTACCCAGCAGTCATTGCGTAAATCAGTAGAAATGCCCGGCGAGGAAAGCTATCACTTTGTCCTTACCGACACTGACACCGGCGAGATACTCGGCGTGAGCGGCATTGATGCCACAGTAGGCATCACCACGCCGTTCTATTCCTACCGCATTGATGAAGTGATCCACGCCTCCAGCGAGCTGCAGATCCACAACAAGGTACCGGCCCTGCACCTATGTCAGGATTACACCGGCGCTGCCCGGCTCTGCACCCTGTTTCTGGATCAGCAGGCCCGTACAGCGGAAAACCTGCAACTGATCTCCCGTGCCCGGATGATGTTTATCGCCCGGCAGCCACAGCGTTTTGCCAGCCGGATCATTACTGAACTGCAGGGGTTGCAGATGAAAACCATCAGTCCCCTTTCTGGGAAAGCCTGGGCCGGCACTTCTTCAGCATGGATTTTACCAAGGCAAATTACCTGACCGGCATTAACTCCAAAGGCTTCATTGCCGATCTGATGCCTCACTATCCGGTCTATGTTCCGATGCTCAGTCCGGCCGCCAAAGCGGCACTGGGCAAGACCCGCCCGGATCAGCAACCGGTACTGGACCTGCTGGAAAACGAAGGCTTCCGCTTCCGCAATTACGTGGATATTTTCGATGCCGGTCCGACACTGGAAAGCCGCACAGACGACATCCGTTCGGTCCGGGCCAGCAACAGCCAGCCGGTACAGATCGCTGCTGAGCCAGCCCCACCGGCAACGAAATCCCCATGCTGATCAGCAATCAGCAACTTGAGAATTCCGCTGCCTGCTTGCTGAAATTGATCCGCAGCATCCGGCGCTGACAGCTGAGCAGGCGCAGCAACTGCAGTTAAACAATGGTGATGAAGCCCTGCTGCTGGCCGTCTGACACTTAAAATATATTTTAATAAAACATCTTAACGAATTGATTATAGAGGCTTTTAATATGATGATTGTGCGCCCGATACGGGCTGAAGATCACCAGGCCCTGCGCGAACTGGCCCGCAAAACCGGTCCGGGATTTACCTCCCTGCAAGACAACGACGCCCAGGTAAAAGCCAAACTGGATGACGCCCTGCGTGCCTATGACAGCAACACACCGCCTCAGGACGCCCTCTACCTGTTCGTAATGGAAGACACAGAATCCGGTGAAGTAGTCGGTATCTGCGGCATTGAAGCGGCCGTCGGTCTGACCGATCCATGGTACAACTATCGCGTAGGCACCCTGATTCATGCCTCCCGGGAACTGAAGGTCTATAACACCATCAACACCCTGACCATTACCAACGATCACACCGGCTATTCCGAACTGTGCACCCTGTTCCTGGCACCGGAAGCCCGTCACAGCCGTCAGGGATCACTGCTGTCCAAATCCCGCTTTATGTTCATGGCGGAATTCCCGCACCTGTTCAATGATCACGTGATTGCTGAAATGCGCGGCTACTCCGACGAAAACGGCGTTTCGCCTTTCTGGGAAGGCCTGGGCCGTCACTTCTTCTCGCTGGATTTTTCCGAAGCTGACCAGCTGTCATCCATGGACAAGGTCTTCATTGCGGAACTGATGCCGAAGAACACCATTTACACCAACCTGCTGCCGGAAGCCGCCCAAAAGGCCATCGGCCAGACCCACGAAGCCACTACCCCGGCCCGTAAGCTGCTGGAAAAAGAAGGCATGCGCTACACCGGCTATGTGGACATTTTCGACGGCGGCCCGACACTGGAAGCCCAGACCAACGATATCCGCGCCATTCAGGAAAGCCAGTACGTCAAAGTACAGATATCCGAACGCGCCCCTGAAGGCGAACTCTATCTGGTCAGCACCACGGACTTTGCAGATTTCCGCTGCTGCATGACCGCCCTTACCCCGGTGGGTAAGCACGTCGCCGCCCTGCCACAGGAAGTCGCCGACGCCCTACAGATTAATGACGGAAGCACAGTACGGGTTGTACCGCTTTCATCCGCACGGAGGTTTTAAAATGACTGCATCTTTATACATCAACGGCCAGTGGCTGAACGGCGAAGGCCCGGTATTTTCTTCACTGAATCCATTTAACGGCGACGCTGTGTGGTCATCTGCCGCCGCAAGCCCGGCACAGGTTAACGCTGCAGTAGACGCCGCCCGTGCAGCGGCTCAGAGCTGGGCAGAAGTCAGCTTCAGCGACCGCTGTGCTATCGTGCGTCAGTACGGCGAACAACTGGCTGAGAACAAGCAGCTGATCGCTGAAACCATTGCCTCCGAAACCGGCAAGCCACTGTGGGAAACCCTGACAGAAGCCGCCGCCATGGCCGGTAAGATCGAAATCTCAATCCGGGCTTACGAAGAACGTACCGGTGAAAAAGCAGTGACATGGCCGGCGCTCAGGCAGTGCTGCGCCACAAACCTCACGGGGTAGTAGCTGTATTCGGCCCGTATAACTTCCCGGGCCACCTGCCTAACGGGCATATCGTACCGGCACTGCTGGCGGGTAACACCGTCATCCTGAAGCCCAGCGAGCTGACCCCAAAAGTAGCCGAACTGATGATTCAGCTGTGGGACAAAACCGACCTGCCAGCGGGCGTACTGAACCTGACTCAGGGTGAGAAAGACACCGGCATTGCACTGGCATCCCACGCCGGTCTGGACGGCCTGTTCTTCACCGGCAGCTCCCGTACTGGCCACCTGCTACACGAACAGTTTGCCGGTCATCCGGGTAAAATCCTGGCGCTGGAAATGGGCGGTAACAACCCGCTTATCGTCGGTGACATCAGCGATGTTAAAGCCGCAGTTCACGAAACCATTCAGTCTGCTTACATCACTTCCGGTCAGCGTTGCACCTGTGCCCGCCGTCTGTTCGTTCCAAACGGCGCCAACGGTGATCAGTTCATTGCCGAACTGAGTAAAGCGGTCAGCCAGATCAAAGTTGGCGGCCAGTTTGAAGAACCGGCACCGTTCATGGGCAGCCTGATTTCTGAAGCAGCAGCCGACGGCATCATCGCTGCACAGGAAAACCTGCTGTCACTGGGTGCCAGCGCACTGGTTGCAGCCACTAAGCTGCAGGCCGGTACCGGCCTGGTCAGCCCGGGCCTGCTGGATGTAACTGCCATTGAACAGCTGCCGGACGAAGAATACTTCGGCCCGCTGCTGCAGGTCGTACGTTATGAAGATTTCGACGCAGCCATCCAGGCGGCCAACAACACCAGCTATGGTTTGTCAGCCGGCTTATTCAGTGACAGCGAAGACCAGTTCAACACTTTCTATAAGAAGATCCGTGCCGGCATCGTTAACTGGAATAAACAGATTACCGGTGCAAGCAGTGCAGCACCGTTCGGCGGCGTCGGTGCCAGCGGTAACCACCGTGCCAGCGCGTACTATGCGGCGGACTATTGCTCATACCCGGTTGCCGGCATTGAAGCGGACAGCCTGGCCATGCCAGCCACGCTGTCACCGGGCCTGACACTGGACTAGGCACACTGCACAGCCGGTTTTCCGGCTGTGCATGTCGCATCAGGCAGTGCAGACAGCCGCTGCCCAGTGCTACCCTGTTAGCCATACAGGTGCTCACCAATTCTTTTAACGCTTATACATTCAGGTACCTTCGATGACAGCACGCGAAGCCAATTTTGACGGCCTGGTCGGCCCGACTCACAACTATGCCGGCCTCTCCTTCGGTAACGTTGCCTCCGAACAGCATCAGGCGGCGGCTTCCAATCCGAAGCTGGCAGCCAAACAGGGCCTGCAGAAAATGAAAGCCCTGCACGATATGGGTTTTGTACAGGGTGTACTGGCCCCTCAGGAACGCCCGGACATTGCCACCCTGCGCCGACTGGGCTTCACCGGTTCTGATGCCAGCGTACTGGCCAGTGCCGCTGAACAGGCGCCCCGCATTCTGGCGGCCTGCTGCTCGGCTTCCAGTATGTGGACAGCCAATGCCGCCACCGTATCCCCAAGCGCGGATACTGCCGACGGAAAGTACACTTCACCCCGGCCAACCTGACCAACAAGTTTCACCGTTCTATCGAACACAGTGTGACCGGCCGTATTCTGCAGGCAACCTTCGCTGACAATCAGCACTTTCAGCACCATCATGCACTGCCCGGCGTTGAACACTTCGGTGATGAAGGTGCCGCCAACCATACCCGTTTCTGCCACGACTACGGCCAGAAAGGCATCGAGTTTTTCGTCTTCGGCCGCTACGGTTTTGATATGAGCAAACCGGCGCCGCAAAATACCCGGCCCGTCAGACACTGGAAGCCTGCCAGGCAATTGCCCGCAAGCACGGCCTGAGCGACAGCCATGTTGTATATGCCCAGCAAAACCCGGCAGTTATTGATCAGGGCGTATTCCATAATGACGTGATCGCGGTGGGTAACGGCAAACTGCTGTTCTGTCATGAAGAGGCATTTCTCAATCAGGCTGACGTTAACGCTCAGCTAACAGCCGCCATGAACAACGACTTCGAGATTATCGAAGTACCGGCCAGCAAAGTGTCTGTACAGGATGCCGTGCAAAGCTATCTGTTCAACAGCCAGCTGCTGAGCAAACCTGACGGCAGCACCCTGCTGGTCATTCCGGAAGAATGTGAAAAGAACCCTGCAGTCTGGAATTACCTGCAGGAACTTGTCAGCAGTGATGCCAGCATCAGTGAGCTGAAAGTCTTCGATCTGAAACAAAGCATGAGCAACGGTGGCGGCCCTGCTGCTTACGTTTACGGGTTGCCATGAACGACGCTGAACTGGCGGCGTTCAACCAGAATACCCGGATGAGTGACAGCCTGTTTACCACCCTGAATGCCTGGGTAGATAAACACTACCGTGATCAGCTGCTCGAAAAAGATCTGGCGGACCCGCAGTTATTGACGGAATCCCGTACCGCACTGGATGAACTGACGCAGATTTTACAGCTGGGATCAGTGTATCCGTTCCAGCGTGAAGGTCGCTGTCACGGCTAATTACCTGCACACCAGAACATAACGCCGGTATACTGCCGGCGTTTTTCGTTTTACGGCAGGACAAATGAGGAAGATGACTATTAATCAGGTACAGGTCTATACAGTTAACGCCTTCACCTATCAGGGCAAAGGCGGCAACCCAGCCGGCGTGGTACCGGATGCAGACAGCCTCAGTAGCCAGCAGATGCAGGACATTGCCCGGCAAATGGGCTATCCGGAAACAGCCTTTGTCTGCTCCCCTGAACAGGACTCAGCCGCAAACCTCAAAGTGCGCTTTTACACCAACCGCAGAAGTGGATTTTTGTGGCCATGCCACACTGGCGACCTTCAGCCTGCTGTGGAAGCAACAAACACTCTCTGCAGGCAACTATATACAGGCCACCGGTGCAGGCCTTCTGAAAGTCAGCATCACAGAAAACGGTCAGGTATCCATGGATCAGCAACTTCCTGAATTCCTGCAAACCTTCAGTGCAGACGTGATTGCCCCTTACTGAACCTGCCCGCAACCGAACTCAGTACCGGCTTACCTATACAGGCAGTATCAACCGGCCTGGCTGATATTCTGGTACCGTTGCCGGCAAAAACGCTGAACCGGCTCACTCCCGATTACACAGCGCTCAGTCAGTTCTGCCAGCAGCACAACCTGATTGGCTTACATGCATTTGAGTTACAGCCAGCGGGCTCAGTTTTTAGCGCAGAATGCCGCAACTTTGCGCCCTTGTTCGGTATCCCTGAAGAAGCGGCCACCGGCAGCAGCAACGGTGCCCTGGCCTGCTATCTGCAAACTTACTGTTGCACTGAGCAAACCGAATTCAGTTTCCTGCAGGGGCGTTCGCTCGGCCAGACGTCGCAGGTTAACAGCAAACTTCAGATCCATCAGGAACGCATCAACCGGGTACAGGTTTCCGGTACCGCGCAGCAGATCAGCCAGCAACGAGTCACCGTGACCGAATAAACCGGTATAATCCTCCGAAAATTTTCTCTCTTATATTCAGATTTTTCTACCGCCGCCGATAACCTGATTATTCACTCATATCTGGCTCTTATATTGATTCTGTGTCTGTTGTTATCACTGCCAGCACTATCAAAGGACGATTCTTGTGAAAATCTCATCTTCAGAGGTGGCCTTCAGGACCCTGCATAACAGAGAAGACAGCCATCATTACGAACAGAAAACCCACGCCTCAGCAGTACGAAGCCGTAGCGGTCTTGGTGTAGGCACGGGCCTCACCCTGACCGAAACCGTCACCGACCTTTCTTATCAGGCGAAAATGCGTCACCGGGAAGGTAATTCTCTTTCCAGCCAGTCAGTTATCACTCAGAACGGCCAGAGCCGGACACTTGAAAATACCCGGAATATTGAAACCCTCACCCGCACAACACTGGGGCTGGATGCCCAGTCGGTCCGTTTCAATTTTCAGCTTCCGGTTCAGACCCAAAGCCTTAACCTCCAGCAAGCCCAGGTGTATCAGAACGTTTCCCAGCTGAATCAGGCACAGACACAACTCACTGCCATCAGCGCAACTGCATCCACCAATGCCCGGGTAGACATTACTGAACAGCATTTCTACAAAGAGGCAGAAAAGCTGCAGGTAAATACTCAGGAACTGTGACCACCGCCGACGGCCGGCAAATCAATTTCGCCATGGAACTGGAAATGGAACGCAGCTTTGAGCTCGAGGAAAGCATGCAGATCCACCATAGCGAGCGGGAAGTCATGGACCCGCTGATGATTAATCTGGGCGGTGCCGGTGCGGCACTGACCAGCACCAGCTTCAGTTTTGATCTGGATGCCGACGGCAGCGAAGAGAATATATCCTTTGCTACCGGCGGCAGCGGCTTCCTGGCCCTTGATATCAACAACGACAACGTAATCAATGATGGCAGCGAACTGTTCGGTACCCAGGGCACCGATGGTTTTGCTCACCTGGCCCGTTATGATGACGACGGCAACAAGTGGATCGACGAGTCTGACGAGATCTTCGATAAACTTAAAATCTGGAACAAGGATGAAGCCGGCAATGATCAACTGATCAGCCTGAAACAGGCCGGCGTTGGCGCAATTTACCTCGGTGCTGGCAGCGGCAACTTTGATCTGACCGACAGCAGCAACCAACTGCTGGGGCAGGTTAAAAGCAGCGGTGTTTTTCTAATGGAAGACGGTCAGGCAGGCACCATTCAGGAAGTGGATCTGGCCATTCATCCCGATGCCCCGCCGCCACCGGAAATCCCGGAGCAGCCCGGCCAGCCAGCTACCGTCACAGAGATCACCGATACATCTGGCGCCCCCGGTTTGCCAGCATCTTTGATCTGATGATGCCTGAAAACAACCAGCCACGTGTTACCCGCCGTACTGAAACCACGACGGTAACCGATGGCGAAAAACTAACAGTAAAAGCGATAACACTGAGGAAGCCCCAAAGAAGCCAAAAGGTTCATTCTGGCGAACTGGGTGAAAACATCCTGGAGTCTCTCAACCGGCTGATTGAGCTGTCGCACCTGAAGGATGAAAAAGAATATGATGCGAATCAGCATCTGAAAGACATCATCCAGAATCTGCGCAAACATCACCAGGCGAGCTGACTATCGCTATCCCGTCATGTCCGGCAGGCGCAGCTTTCTGCGCCTGGCTATCGTTGTAAACAAACCCGCTGCCTTTGCATACACAACCTCTGTGGCTCTAAAGCCTCAATTCTGTTGGCTCACGAACAAATCCTGATGCAGAGTTATTATCCCGTTCATAATAACAACAGCTGTAACGGGAGCCTGAAATGACAACATCCCGCCGACCGGAAGTGCCTGCCAACCTGCTTGAAAAGTGGCAGCACGTTATCGATTTGCTGGCCCGGCTCAGCAACACCCCTGCGGTACTGATTACACAGGTCAGGCAGGATGACATCAGCCTGCTCCTGCGCAGCAGCAATGCCGAAAATCCCTTTCGCCCCAGAGGCTTCAATAAACGCTGCAGTGATATGTACTGCGACAGAGTCGTTAAAGATCAGAGCGCCTTGCTGGTCGAAAATTCCCGCCAGACTCAGGACTGGCAAAACGCCCCTGAGGTCGAAAACGGTATGACCTTCTATCTGGGTTATCCGCTTAGCTGGCCGGATGCAGAACCCTTCGGCACCATATGCGTGATGGACTATCAGGCAGATAACCGGGCACTGGATTACCGGCATCTCATGGAAGAATTCCAGTCACTGATCAATCATGATCTGAAGCTGTTGCAGGAATTACAGACCCACCGGCAACAGCAATCCCGGCTCGAACAACACCTGCGAACACTGAATACGGAGATAGACAGCCGCACCAGTGACCTTGATGAAATTAACACGGCTCTGCGGGTGCTGTTACGTCAGCGGGAAAATGACCGTCAGGCACTGGAACAGGAAACCTGTGCAGAGCTCAGCCAGCAACTGTCTCCCTGCTTGAGCAACTGGCCAGCGAGCCCCTGAGCAATACTCAGCAGGATTGTCTGCAGTTAATCCGCCAGCAACTGGTGCCCGCCGATAATGCACCGCTGCAGAATCTGCGCCTGCTCAGCCCTGCCGAACAGAACATTGTCAGCTATATACAGGCGGGGAAATCCAGCAAAGAAATTGCCGAACTTTTGCATATCAGCAAAAAACTGTCGATTATCATCGCCAGAACATCCGTAAAAAGCTCGGTCTGAACAGCGCCTCAGTCAGCCTGAAAAGTTACCTCACCCCGTACTTTCCCCGCACTTAACTGGTATTTAATTCCAGCAAACCGCTATTTATGCTGAATATGTGCTTTCGGCCTGCTCCGGTAAGCCGCTGCAGAAGCACGCCTTACAGACATTTGCCCGGAATATAAATAATGAAAAATGCATAATTACGCACGCCGGACTGACCGGTAAACTGCTTCGCACAGCTGCGATTGGTCTGCTCAGTGCCGGACTCATCGGCAACGCTGCAATCGCCGAAGATCTTCCACCACCGGCTAAATTCAACGCCGACAACCGCCTGGAACTACCACTGGATTATCGGGAATGGATTCAGGTGGGTTCTAATGTTTCACCTAACGAACTGAACAACGGTAAAGCACCATTCAATGAAATGCGCACCATCTATATGGACCGGGGTGCATTCAAACACTGGAAAGAAACCGGTGAATTCCGTACCGGTACCCTGATTTTAAAAGAAGTGATGAGCATTACCCGCTACCAGGGTATGACCGGTACAGGTTATGGCGCCGGTGAAGTAGTTGCCGTAGCAGGTATGCTTAAAGACCCGGTTAAATTTGCCAATGAGCCGGGCCAGTGGGGTTTCTACCGTTTCCCGAAACTGGAAAACAGCGAGTTCTTCCAAAAACCAGTGAACAGTTCCCAACCGGAAAATGCTCCGGCTGCCACACCGCCGGCGCGCAGGATGACATGGTATTCACCCAGCATTACCCGGTATTAACCGATGCCAAAGGCACCGGCCGGGTCGCGGTACCGGTAGAATAATTTAACTGTCTTTGTGGGCTGACCAGTCGTAAAACATCCCTTCACTACGGGGTCTGGTCAGCCTGAAACCATACTTTTCATACAGCGCCGGCACGTCTCCCATCAGAGTAATGTAAGAATCCTTTGGCGCATTATTTTCTAACCAGGCCATCAGGGCATTCATAATCACCCGGCCCAGCCCCTGTCCCTGACAGTCCGGATCAACCGCTACATCTACAATATCGAAGTTCAGGGCACCGTCACCGATAATCCGCCCCATACCGACAGTTTTACCGCAATCAACAATGCAGACGCCATAGAGGCTGGCCGCCAGCCCGCGGGCCACCGCATCTGCCGGCCGGGGGCTCAGCCCGGTTATCGCTCTCAGACGGATAAAATCCTGCGCGCTCACGGTTTGTTCAACTAAAACTGGCTGTGTCATCAGTTATACCCTTCCCATAACTCATTCAGCGGATAACCACTGAATTCTTTCGGCGTATGCAGTACCACATGGCTGCTGATGTTCACCTCACCGGGCAGTACATCCAGCAACTGATCATTGATGGCGTTATACCGCAGCATGTCCGGCGCAACAATGCGCATAAACAGATCAAAACTGCCACTGACCACATGGCATTCAACAACTTCCGGAATCGCCTGCGCGGCTTCCTGAAAGCAACGAAACGCCTCGGTACTCTGATCCTTCAGGCTGACGGTGGCCACCACAGTCACGCTGCGAAACAGTTTTGCCAGATTAACAATGCCCAGATACGGTCCGATCAGCTCAGCTTCCTGTAACTTACGTACCCGGTTCAGACAGGAGCTTGGTGACAGCCCCACCCGGTCCGCCAGTTCCTGATTGGTAATCCGCGCCTCACCCTGCAGCACCGAAAGAATATTTCGGTCAATACGGTCTAACTGCATTTTATATCTCTTTTCTGCTTTATTTTTATACCGCCAGACATCAGCTATTTGCTGAACACCTGCGCTAAGCCCCAGTATATATTGGTATATCTTCAGGATATACGCCAGAACACTGGCATTTTTATAATAATCGACTAGACGAAATATTATTTCGCGTTACGTCATAATCATGAAGATTCTACCTGACAGGCGGGTAAATTACACAGCTCATTCGGCCACATACCCTTTAAAATAGACGCAATACAAAAGATTACTGAAGCCAGGCCACACGATATTCTGCATATACTGTCACGCAGACCCGGCCGGCTCATTATAAGAAGGTAAAGTCTATGCTGATTATCCGCCCTTGCCAGCCAGGCGATCTGAATGACCTGATGCACATCTCAGCCGTTGTCGGTCGCGGTATGACTTCTATGCCTGCCGATGAGGCCGCATGGAAAAGCAAAATAGCTGCTTCACAAAAAGCCTTTGCCGGAAAAGCCGATGCCAGCAGCACATACTTTATGGTGCTGGAAGACAACCAGACCGGGCAGGTTGTGGGCACCACCGCGATCTACACCGGCATTGGTCTGTCGCAGCCGTTCTATTCCTACAAGGTATCAACCCTGGTCAGCAGCAGCCAGCAACTGGACATGATCCGTCAGGCAAAAGTGCTGAGCATGGTAAATGACTACACCGGTGCCACCGAAATCGGCTCTCTGTTCCTGCTGCCGGAATACCGTAAGCCGGGTGTAGGTAAGTTCCTTTCCCGGGCACGTTTCCTGTTGATGGCAGACTTCCCTCACCTGTTTGCCGACACCGTAATGGCTGAACTGCGGGGCTGGCAGGATGAGAACGGCAACTCACCGCTGTGGCAGCATCTGGGTCATAAGTTCTTTGCCATGGATTTTCAGGAAGCGGTGCGCACTGCCGCGCTGGAAGGTTCACAGTTCATTTCGGACATGATGCCCAAGTACCCGATCTACATTGACCTGCTGCCGGAAGCCGCACGGGATGTCATCGGTAAACCTCACGACAGTTCTGCTCCGGCCCTGAACATGCTGAAGAAAGAAGGTTTTCAGTTTACCGGTTACGTTGACCTGTTCGACGGTGGCCCAAGTGTACAGATCGCACGGGATGAAATTCATACCGTTCAGGAAAGCCGTACCGCAGAGGTAACCACCGTTAAGGGCACCAGCAACGGCCAGCAACAGGAATACATTATCAGTAACGGAGAGCTGGCAAACTACCGTCTGGCACTGACGCCGGCCAGCATCGACAGCAAAGGTCAGTTACATCTGGCCGCTGAAAATCTGGATGCCCTGCAACTGCAGGAACAGGCACAGGTACGCTACGTGGAAGCCCGCAAAGCCCGACCGGAAAGTAACGCGCAAGTGGCTTAAGCCGCTCAGATAGATATTCCTGATAACCGAAATGCCGGCATAAGCACTTATAACAGTGCTTATGCCGGCATTTTTTATTTCTGAGACTTACCTTCTAAAGACACGCGTTTCTCCATTTTCTGCAAGATCCCCGGCACCAGAGTTTCAGAAAAGCCGGCGACCACCAGCACCAGCATGACCTGCCAGTAGCTGTCAAAACCGGTCAGGGCCACCACCGCACCGGATTTCAGTACAATAAACGCGATTGCCGCGGCCACAAACGATAACAGCAGGCGCTCCGCCCCCAGGAATACGTACTTACGCTTCTGACTGTACTCATAAAAGTTCAGCGTGGAAGCGTTCTTCAGCACACTCATAAACCCACCGAGTGCAGCGGCTAAGAACGAAGTGAAAATCACCCACCATTCATTATCCGGGCTGCGCTGATCCATCAGCTGTAAGCACACCAGAAATAATACCGGCACGGTGACAAAATGCGGCAGCAAATAATAAAACCGATTCTTAGTCGCTTTGGCGTATTCTTCTTCAATAATGTGGATCAGGTGCTTAAAGGTCTGCTCGGCTGTTTCTTTATCCAGCGCGTCATTCTTCAAACAATCTTCTACGGTTTTGGCAATGCGGTACTTCATCGCATTCAGGTTCGGCGAGCGGGCCAGTAAGCCCTTGGCATTGAAATACAAATGCCGGATATAGCTATAGCGTTTATCAATATCCTGACTGCGCGGGTTTTCAGAGATATAAACCCGCAGGCTGTTATTGATATCCGCATCATCTATCTGATACACCATAAACAGCTGACGTTTCACAAATACATGGCTGATCTGATTACCGTAAGCATCTTCACCTGATTCGCAGGCCTTCTGAATATCAGCCGCGAATTCTGTATTCCCTTCACACACGGACATCACCGCCCTCCTTATTCAGCCGGTATCCTTTTCTCATTAAAACAAAGCATAAACCAGAAGGCTTCAGGAATAAAAAATCCGACAGATCAGAGACCGGCCGGATTCCAGAAAAGCGCTAGTGAATCAGTTAGTTGATTCGAAAATCTTATCCGCGTTTGCCTCAACAAATCCCTGATACACAACCCCTTCAGCATCCGGGTAACGCTTGGCAAATTCATAGAAACAGGTCGGAATTTCCTGCTGTGCGCCGCAACCGAATTCATACACCTGACGGTCTGCCATCGTAGAGCCCTGCTCCAGCAGATTGGCCGGCGTACCTTTCACTTCACCGCCAACAGTATTCACCGCAAAACCAGCATCTTTTACCCGCTGCAGCACTTCAACAATGCTGTCGGTACTGTTCAGATGATTAATGCTTACCGTGAAGTGGTTAACCCGTACCCCAATGGCCAGCAGCCAGGCACCGTACTCACTTTCAGCCATAACTGTCTGATAGTCTTCCAGTGTCGGCATGTCCCAGTGACGGGCCGAGTAAAAGACTGCCGGCGTCAGGGTCTGCGGCTCAATCTGCGCCGTATAACGGGCGATAATTGCCTGTGTTTCTTCGCTCAGCAGTTCCGTCAGTAACTCGGAACAGAAGATTTTTGGCTGCTTCGGATCAGGATGAATAAAGCTGTGTGCCCGCAGTTTCTTTGCTTTGAACTCGTAGCTGTCCTGACGCTCATAGCCCATGCTCAGAATCACCGGTTCCAGATTATCCAGTTGTAACGGCGTACCGGCGAACGTACGGAAAGCAACATGATCATTGATCACCTCACCGTCAGTGGCAACAAACAGTTCCTGAATGCTTTTTGCCTGTGGGGTGATCTGAATATAGTCCTGCCAAAGGTTAGAAAGAACTGCTCGACCTGCATAAAAACTCCGCTCGTTAGTGCCGTATCACGGGCGTAAACCGCCCTTCTTATTCCCTTAGTGTGGTTGCTGTAGCAGCCTTTATCAACCAAAAACTTACCTGCATGAACAATTAAAACTTACTCTAAACTGAAAGCAGATCTTGTTTATACCAGTTGTTCAAATGCCGTTGAGGTGACTATTTTTCCAGGTCAGGCAGCTCCGATAACTCTTGCCGAATCCGGGTCAGACGTTCCATTGATGCCGCTTCAACAAACAGCAATACATCAGTAGAACCGCTCAAAGCATGGGCCTGACTGATTTCAGGAATCCCGGAAAACTGCTGCTTCACCGCCTGTAAATCAAAAGGCCTGAAGGTCAGTTCAAAATACGCTGACACTTTATGCGCTTGCAGATCACCACCCAGCTCAATGGTATAGCGGCGGATAACCCCACGGTCCTCAAGCTTACGGATACGGTCATTCACCGCCGTACGGGATAAACCGACTTCATTGCCGATTGCCGCCACTGACTGGCGGGCATTTTGCTTCAGCAGGTTGATGATTCCCTGATCAAACTTATCCATACCGCTATCTCTGTACTCTCTGTTTTTATCTTTCAGACCGGATTTGAAGATTTTACCTCATGATTAAACCGGCCAGCGCAGACATTTTCACTGAAATACCGGCATTCTGACACCCCAAGAGGTGATTCTGACAGCAGCCATTCAGCCATCACTTGCGTAAGCTGACCATTACTCAACGACCTTACCCGGAGTAAACCGTGACAACACCTCTGAACGAACAGCTGAACTACCGTGATAACCAGCTGCATCTTGAATCCTGTAGCCTTTCATCCGTTGCTGAACAGGTGGCGACACCTTTTACTGTTATTCAAAAGCCAGAATCCTGCAAAACACAGCACGGTGTCAGGCAGCATTTTCAGCCCATGATATTGGTATCCACTATGCGATGAAAGCCAACAGCAATCTGCATATTTTACACCTGATCAGCAGTCAGGGCCTCGGCGTCGACACCGTTTCAGCCGGCGAAATACAGCGGGCCATTGCAGCAGGTATAGCGGCAGAAAAATCATCTTTTCCGGGGTAGGTAAATCTGCAGCTGAAATACGCCTGGCCCTCGACACCGGTATCGGCCAGTTCAATGTGGAATCTGCAGAAGAACTGGCACTGCTAAGCACCCTGGCACAGACATCTACACGCCCGGTAAGGGTTGCCCTGCGGGTGAACCCGGATGTAACAGTCAACACTCACCGGCACATCACAACCGGCACCCGGGGTAATAAGTTCGGCATGCCGCCGGAACAGGCCTTACAGCTGTTTCGTGACTATGCGGATCATGCCTGTCTGAACCTCTGCGGGCTGGCAATGCATATTGGCTCGCAAATCTGTGAAGCTGCTCCTTATCGTCAGGCGGTTTCCAGGCTGTTAGCCCTGACCAAGACCCTTAAGGCAGAAGGCGTTCATATCCGCTGTCTGGATCTGGGCGGGGGCTTTGGCATTGATTACGGCAACGGCAGCAGCCTGTCTTTCAGCGAGGTCGCGCAGGTCATTGCCGATACAATACACACAGAAGCCCCTGACTATGACGGCAAAGTCGTCGTTGAACCCGGCCGTTCATTAGTTGCTGACGCCGGGGTACTGGTGACCCGGGTAAACTTTGTTAAAGAGGCTGAACCCCGGCCGTTTCTGATTCTGGATGCAGCCATGAACGACCTGATGCGCCCGGCGCTTTATCAGGCGGTACATCCGTTACTGACAGTCAGTTACGCTGATAACCGCGTTCAGAGACAGTTTGATGTGGTTGGTCCCGTGTGTGAGAGCACGGATACCTTCGCCCGGGATTATCCCGTTTCAGAAGATATACAGGCAGGCGATCTGATGGCGTTTCTGTGCGCCGGTGCCTACTGCTCCGTCATGAGCAATAGCTATAACAGCCGGGAAATCCCGCCGAAGTACTGGTCGATGAGAACACTGTTCAGGTCATCAGACGGCGGATCAGCCAGGAAGAGCTCATGGCATTTGAAGATTAAAATAAACAGCTGGCATTGCAGGCCGGAAGACAGCTTCCGGCTTTGCTTTTATCGGTTCAGAGATCTTCGGAATCAATTTAACTTACTGACCGCCTTCCTGCACCGGCTGTAACCCCGCCGGTTCTGAATCCGGTACCGACATCACTTCCAACACACAGGCACTGATAATCAGGGCAGCACCGCACCACGCCACCAGCGACATATGCTCCTCAGGCAGCAGCAGGCTGGCAGATGCCACCGCCACAATCACTTCAGACATCATCAGCAGGCCGACTCTGCCCGGCAGAAGAAACTTCTGCGCCCAGAAAATCGCCAGCACCGCCGGCAAAATAATCCCAATGGCAATCACCGATGTCTGAGGCAATACCGCCAGAATCTGTTCTGCAGTAACGCCGCCCGTCAAATCATAGCCAGCAGAACTGTAGCCAGCACCGGCAATCAGCCCCAGCAATAATGCACCGGTGACGGTAAAACAAAACTGGCTCAGCAACATGCCCGGCAATGGCACACTGTCATAACGCTTGATCATCGCAGCACCAAACGCCCAGCAAACCCCGGAAAAGAAACCAAACACATCACCAATATTAAACGCCGCGGAGCCTTCACCGGACAGCAACAGCGCCATACCGACTAAGCCAGCAACCGCCGCCAGCCAGCGTGGCCAGCCCGCCTTTTCCTTAAACCAGACAATCTCAATCAGGGTTGCCCACACCGGTGTTAGATAGAACAGCAAAGTCGCCCGCACTACTGAGGAGTAAATCACCCCGGAAGAATACAGCGCGATGGCCATTCCGGTGAAAATACCGATTAACAGCATCCGGCCGAAATAGCCCCGGTGGGCACGTAACTGCAGCCCCACTAACAGCAGTAAGGGTAAAATCGCCGGCATATTTAATACCGCAACAGCCATGGTTCCGCTAATACCCTGCTCTTCAAGAAAGCGTAACGGAATCCAGTAAATGCCCCATAACGCGGCAGAGAAAAACACCACAGCCGATGCCAACCCGGCACCTGGAGATCTGATCAGCACTGTTATTCACCCTTACAGTCAAAAGTCATAATGAGGTTTTTATTTGGGAACCAGCGAAGAGGCGTTTCGGACATATTCGCCGGTTCCTTACTCACCCTCTTAGCCTGAATTTTAGGCATCTTATTATCTGCGCGGAATTCATATATTATTTTCTTATCATTAACATTTTCTAAATATTGCTATGAATCAGTCTCTGCCGTCACTGAATACATTAAAGGCATTTGAAGCAGCTGCCCGCCATCTTAACTATCATGCTGCTGCAGAAGAACTTACTGTAACGCCTGCCGCCGTCAAGCAACTGGTCAGCCGGCTGGAAGCTGCTGTCGGCACCCCTCTGCTGACACGCAAAGGCCGGGGGCTGATACTGACACCGGCGGGCATGGCAGGGTTGGACGACCTCAACCAGGGAATGCAGCACATCCGTACATCCGTCGAAAAATGCGTAACACCCGCCAGCGCCGGCAGTTAACGATTACTGTCGAACCGTCTTTTTCCAGTGCCTGGCTAGTCCCCGGCTAGCACAGTTTCGCCAGTTACACCCGGATATCAGCGTGTTGATTGATTCCTGCCCCCAGATTATCGACCTGCAACGCAGCAATATAGATCTGGCTATCCGCTACGGCACTGCAAGGAATGACGGCCTGGTCCGTCACCCCTTTCAGCGATATTATTCTCCCGGCCTGCAGCCCCACATTTGCAGCAGAGCTGCCGTCACCACCAGCACTCACTGATCTACAGGCCAGTACACTGATTCACTGGGATACCACGCAGCTGGAAAGCGCCAAGTCCAGCCAGCAGTGGTTTCTCTGGAAAGGCTGGCTGGCAAACTTCGGCATCCAGCACATTGCCACGGATGAAGGCATGCATTTCAGTGAGTACAGTCAGGCCCTGCAGGCAGCCATTGCCGGCCAGGGGTGATACTGGTCAGCGAACCCATTGTCAGCAATCTGTTTCAGTCCGGTCTGCTCACCTGCCCGTTCGCAGAAAAAGCCAGCCCGGCACTCAGCTATGATGTGGTTGCCACGGAAGAATCAGCCCTGCGTCCGGAAGCCCAGGCATTTATTGACTGGATCACCGCCACGGCACACGCCGAACACTGACAAAACAACACGCACAAAAGCCCAATCTGGGCACTTTATACCCACCACCCCACGGAATAATGACCAAAATACCTATCTGGGTCAGGTCTTTGCATTAAGTAGCATTGTCAGCGCTTTAAGGTCTGCAATAATTTTACTAAGACTTTCATAACACGGCTTATAACAGCTGGGCAGAACCACAAGTTTGCAGGACGCCTATGACTACAGCCCGAAAAGCGCGTAAGAAATATCTGAATCTGGAAGCGCTCGAAAAACAGATCGGCCAGTTTCCGATGCTGCCCGGTATTATTCATCAGCTGCTGCAACTGGACCCGGAATCAGACACATTTTTCGAGGCTGTTTTTCAGCTGGCCAGAACCGATCCGCCGCTCGCCTGCCTGATTCTCAGTCATGCAAACTCCGCAACGTCAGCCCCCGGCCACCCTATTTATGACCTGCGGGAAGCCCTTACCCGTATCGGCTCTGAAACTGTTGTAAAACTGGTAACAGAAGTATCTGTCGGCAAGGTATTCATGCCGTCTACTGAAGCGAAAAAGCCTGTGGCCCCACTCTGTCAGAGTGGCTGGCGAAATTGAGCGCGCCTGTCAGGATGCAGACAACAAGATCCCACCGGAACTGGGTTACATCTGCGGCCTGCTCCACGATCTGGGGCGCTTTGTACTCCTGCAATTTTCTCCGCAAACCATCAATCAGGCAGCCGCCGCTGGCTGGGAAACACTGGATGACCTGCCCAAAGCAGAACTGCAACTGATCGGCACGACTCATGCCCAGATCGGCTATCTCGCAGCGAAAAATGAATCTGCCGAAAATTATCTGCAGCCTGATCAAGCATCATCACGATGCCGCTGTTATCGAAAACAGCAAAGCGCCGGAACGCTTCAGAACCCTGGTGGGAATTACCAGAGATGCTTTATTTTCAAATCCTAACCAGCTTCGGTAAACGGGCAATAAACGTCCTTCTGATAGCAATGATCACCGCACCTTTGCATCCATCAGCAAAAAGCTGAACGGACCAGAAACAGCGCCGATACGGCGTATAAAAACTGAGCACCGATTTAGCCTTTAGAAAGGATTAATTTTTCAAAAAACAGGAAAAATTTATTAATACCAGGGAGGCATCTTTCATTCAAAAATAACGCAATTTCAAAATGATAGCTCCTAAGAGAAAAGCTGTACGGGGGTATATAACTTAAATATCTAACATACGGCAGAGTTAATCATGATAAATGCATTTACCAAACTCAGTATCCGAACACGGCTAACGGCTATTATGCTGTTCATTGGCCTGCTCTTTATCAGCATATGGGTCGTCGCTTCAGTCAACTTAAGCAATGTCAGCGACAACAACCGAAAAGTTAATGAAGCTTACATTCCCGTCTTCAAGAACCTCTTAAAAGCCGACACAGATCTTCATCAGGTAATACTGGCCGAACGCACCGTTTTTATGAACGCGGCCCATGATGCTGATCTGCACAAAAATACATTGCAGACTTTAATAAAGACATAGGCCAGGCCATTAAGAGGATTCGAAGCTATAAAGAGTTATCCGATGCTGGGATTGCGCCCAACATGGATGAAACCATAGACAAAATTGAAGGCCTGATTATTCAATGGCAAACACAGTCAGTGATTAAACTGAATGAAACCAGCCTTGAAAAACAACGGGATCATTCTCATTTCAGCACCCACACTTCAGAGCCTATTTTTCTGAGCTCACCGAATTACTGGACACATTACTTGAATCCATCATATCCAGTGTTAATGATGGCGCCAGTACCTCCAAAGACAGCATTGATACGACCAACTGGTCAATGACCCTAGCAGTCATTATCGGATTAGCACTGATAACAGCGCTTGTTTTGTTACTGCCATTAATGATCACCAGAAAACTCAATCAGATTACGCAGCGGATGAAAGAAATTTCTGAAGGTGACGGTGATCTGACCCTGAGGATGAATCTGAAATCCACCGATGAAGTGGGCCAGCTGGCCTATGCATTCGACACCTTTCTCGACAGATTACACCAACTGGTTACTGATATTGTTCAGGTTGTCCATCAGCTCAGTAAACATCAGACACAATTGAATGACGCCGCCAGAGCCTCCCAAGAGGCATCATCTGAACAACAGCAGGATATCGACACTGTCAGCACGGCTACCAACAATATGTCGGTCACTGCCAGCCAGGTTGCCGATAATGCAGAACAGGCAGCAAACAGTACAGACACATGCAAACAGGCCACAGACAGCGGACAGACCATTGTTGATGACACCCGTGATTCCATTGAGCAGCTTTCAAACCAGATGAACAGCGCAGCTCAGGTGGTTAACCAACTCCAGAAAAGAAGCATTGGTGTTAACTCTGTCGTCGAAGTTATTCATAACATTGCCGAGCAAACCAACCTGTTAGCACTTAACGCAGCGATTGAAGCGGCCCGGGCCGGAGAACAGGGACGCGGATTCGCCGTCGTTGCAGATGAAGTACGATCGCTGGCAGGTAAAACCCAGCAGTCGACCACTGAAATCAGCGCCATTATTGAAGAATTACAAAACACTTCTGCGGATGCAGTTAGCGCAATAGAAGACAGTGTGAAACAAACTGAACAGGTGGTGAGTCTGGTAAGTGATGCTGAAGCCTCCCTCAATACCATTTCCCAGACGATTGAAGAAATCAGAACAATGAATGCTCAGGTTGCGGCAGCGGCTGAACAACAAACCGAAATGACAGAGGATATCAACCAGAGAATTTATAACATCTCAGATCAGTCAGGCGTTGCAACCAAGAATGCCAGCCTCAGTGCAAGTGCCAGCCTGGCTGTCAATCAACTCAGCCAGGAACTGCAGGGATTGGTAAGCCGCTTTAAAATCTGAGACAGAACGCGTCGCCTGAGCATGTAAAGATAATTCAGAGCGGAACACTCTGCTTCTTTTTAACCTTCCAACAAAGCACGCCTGCCAGACAGGCGTGCTTTCACGCATAAAAGTAATTCGATATTATTTTTCAGATTTATTGTTTTTCAGACAGCACGCTGAGATCAGCAATCCGGTGTTTCACTAATGGATTGGCTTCTAACTGCTGCTGTTGCCAGCGAATAAAGTCAGCCACCAGGGTATCACTTTGCAGATCCGCCAACCCATCACTGGCAATAAGCCAGTAACCGGGCATCAGTGCCGGATCCAACTGGCTGACGGTCCAGTCCCCAGCGGCTGCACCAGCTCGCCAGTCGCCATATGATCCCGGGCAACATCTTCTGACATCAACGCCACTCCTAACCCCTGCAGGGTTGCCTCGATCTGGCTGGCCTGACTGTCCAGTGGCATCGCCTGACGCTCTGCAACCGTATCCACATCAAAATGCTCCAGTACCTGCTTCCACAGATACACCGACAGCTCCGTACAGAGTAAACGGTGATGCAGTAAATCCTGAGGCTCTGCCAACGCTTTACGCTTCAGCAGTGACGGCGCACATACCAGACACTTGTCATCCCGGATCAGTAACTGTTTGTGGCGGAACGGCCACTGACCAAAGCCCCACTGAATGGCAACATCGGTCTCTTCCCGGGAAAATCAGGGAACCGTAAAGCAGTACGGACATTGAAATCCACCTGAGGATAACGGGCTTCAAAATCACTGAAACCGGGCAATAAACAATGCACCGCAAACCAGGGAGATACCCGGATATTAAACTGCCGGCGGCCCTGCTTGGCACGGATATCCGCAATACCGGTTTCGATCAGGCTTACTCCCCGCTCAACATAATCAAGCAACTGCCCGCCTTCCTGAGTCAGCTGTATACCCGCAGACAAGCGTACAAAGAGACTGAACTGCAGAGACTCCTCCAGCGAACGCACCTGCAGGCTCACCGCCTGAGGCGTGACGCACAACTCTTCTGCCGCTTTTTAAAGCTGCCATGGCGGGCCGCCACCGCAAAGACATGCAAGCCCCGCAAAGGCAAACGGCCGGAAGCTGACCGGGCATCCTGTTTCGTCATTTTCTCTGTCATACCGGTTTGCCCGCTTCTGCAGGCTGGCTGTTCTGGATAGCTTCACTGGCCGCAGCGACGGCCCGCTCTTTATCCTGCTCGGTAGCGTGTTCCGGCATCTGCACCTCAACTTTGCGACGGGCAAACTCAATGCCGTTTTCCGCAAACACCCGCTGAACCTGCGCATAAACTTCCTTACGGATCATAAACTGGCCGCCGGGTTTGCAGGTAAACTTACCGCGGATCACCATCCCCACTTCATCCACTTCCAGCACCCCTGACTCTTGAAAGGTTCAATGAAGTCTTTACCGATCAGCGGATGGTCCAGCAACTCTTTACCCAGATTCTTAAACAACTTCTTCACCTTATTGATATCCGTATCATGGGGCACCCGGAACCGCAGCTTCATAATCACCCAGTCGCGGCTGTAATTGGTCAGGCGGGAAATGTCACCATAGGGCACGGTATGTAACGCCCCGAGATGATGTCGCAAACGCAGCGAACGCAGGGCTATTTTTCGACCGTTCCCTTTATTTCCCCAACATCCACATACTCGCCCATGCGAAATGCATCATCGATCAGGAAGAACATTCCGGATACGATATCTTTCACCAGCGTCTGGGCACCAAAACCGATTGCCAGACCAACGACACCGGCACCTGCCAGCAACGGGGTGGTGTTAACCCCAAGGCTGCTGAGAATGGCAAACAGCGAACTGACAAAAATCAGTACAAAGGCAATGATCCTGATAATCGGCAGTAAAGTTGCAGCCCGGGACAGCCCCTGCCCGCCTTCTGAATCCTGCTCCTGCTCACCGGCTGGCAGCTCGGTCGCCAGCTTGCGTTTAACCAGCACATCGATCACCTGAGCGGCAATCATCGCCAGCAAGAGCAGAACCGTCGATTCAACCAGGCTTGCCGCAATTCTCGCACTGACTCCCTGACTGGCCAGATCCACATAACTGACACCCCACAACAGAGGCAACACAATCAGAATCAGACCGGCCAGCAGCAGCCGGGTTACTCTTAAGGCACTAACCTGTACCTCACCGCGCATCAGGGCTTCCTGTTCTCTGGTTGAACCGGTTGCTGTGTCTCCTTCCACCGTTTCAGCAGATTCAGCCTCAGGATCGTCAACATCAGCGTTGGCACTGGCCTGCGCCCCGCAGTCAGTCAGATGCAGAGGATAGAAATGCTCAATCACAGCCCGGATCGCCACATCAAAAAATGGCACCACCAACAGAATGACCAGGGTAAACACAGCTGCATAAATCAACTCGAGGCTGAAGCCTCCGTTAGCAATGATGACCTGTAAACTCAGCCAGGTCAGGACTACTGCCACCATGACAACCTTTGGCCAGAACTCCGCAAACCGTATTCTGAAAGGCTGTTCTGTTCATTCTGTAACAACAGCATGGCTGTAAAGGTTTGCCGGTTACTCCAGACGATCCATAACAGTGCCAGATAAAAGCCGAAATCAATCCAGAATCCCAGCCCCGCCTCAAAGGGCTTAAGGCCCAGATGCCAGCTCCATTCCAGAATAATGCTGCTGGTCGCCAGCAACGCCAGTAATACCCCTGATACACCATGCGTACAGCAGCAGGGTCCGGCAAATTAACCATCCGTAAGTGGCTGTGAGAAGGCGCCAGAAAAATGACATCAGCACATAGGCCACCCGGCCCATATAGACATAATCAAGAATGGCTACAGCGGTCATCAGGGCTGTTTCATTACTGATCGTCAGCATCAGCAAGGTTTCTGCCACACTGTAAAAATCACCAGGCTGATGTTCACCAGCAGGAAATAACGCCCCAGTAATTTCAGCCGGAGCGAAAATGGCAGTGCCGAGCCGTCATCTTCAGGCAAACGGTATTTAGCGGGCAGCAGGCGCAGTACCCCGGCAGAAACGGCATAGGCAACCGCAAGAATCAGCGCAACCAGCCCTGCAAACCAGATAACGGCAAAGAAATCACTGAACGCCTCACTGAGCGCATCCCCCACCACTGCAAAGTTCTGTGGTAACGCCAGTAACTGCTGCACGGCCCCCAGTAAATGATCCCGAGTATTCACAATGCCTGCAGTAAAGCCTTCAAACAGACTCTGTTTTTCTTCCGCTGATTTCTCCGCCAGCCCCTGCAGCTGTTTATTCAGCAGGCTGCGAACCTCTTTATCTGATAACTCCGCCAGAAAGCCACTGACACTTTCTTTTGTCAGTGTTTCCGGCAGTTGGGGTTCAGCGGTGGCCGTCGCGGCATGTACGTTAACCAACACACTCAGAAGCAAAGAGAACACAACCCCAAGGCCGGTGATTAATCGCAACTGCATAAAGGATATCCTTTGTTATTTTTCTTTAGGGAACAGGCGTCAGAACCAGCGACGCACCTGTTGCATATAGGTCTGGTAGTCATCACCGAACTTAGCCAGTAAGTAAGCCTCTTCTTTACGGATAGCAAAATACGACAATAACCTCAGCGTCACGCTACCGCATAACACGACCCAGCCGTTCAGTAACCAAAGCCCCAGGCCAACCTGAAATACAAACATTGCAAGATAGATAGGATTACGCGAAAAACGGTAAACACCTGAAACTATGATACGGCTGGTAGGCTGCCAGGGTTCTATATGGGTTTTAGCGCGCCAGAACTGCCAGACACACGCCAGTGCCAGACACACAGCAACGGCCATCAGAAACACACCCGGCCAGTACACTAACGTACTCAGGGTTAAAGGCACGATAAGGTTCAGCCCCACCCCCAGTAAAATTGATCCGGCGACCATCATCGGCGGCGGTACTCTGACACCGGGGCCACACTTGTCGTTATCAGGATCGAATGGCTGATCGGAATGAACTGTCATCTTAAAATCCGGCTATCAATGGCGTTAGTACAGCAGTATATTGAATCCCCGGGGCAATGATAAGGAATCAGACAATGTTCGGTTTACAAAACAACAAGATAGTAAAACTGCAACTCATTTCCGCTCTGATTCTTAGCAGTGCGTACACACAGGCAGGCCCGCTGAAACTGGCCAGCTGGAATATCGAGTGGCTGGATACGACACCGCAACAGCGTCAGCAGGAACGAACCGCTACAGACTACGCAAAGCTCAGAGACTACGCCCGCCGGCTGGACGCTGACATCATCGCCTTTCAGGAAGTCGCCGACACCGCCAGCGCCGCCCGTCTGTTCCCTGCAGATGAATATCAGCTGTTTATCTCATCCCGGAAAACGATCAGAAAGTCGGCTACGCCATTCGCCACACACTTAAAGCGGAACCGCTTCCTGAACTGAAAGCCCTGGACCTCTATGGAAAACAAAGCCTGCGTTACGGGTTCCCGGTTAAAGTAACCACCCCTGACCGGCAAAGCCTCACTCTACTGAATGTGCACCTGAAAGCCGGCTGCTACAACAATAAAGCCGACAAACAGAGCAAGCGTCGTAAAAGTTGTCAGCAACTGGACCGGCAAATAAAACTGATTAACACCTGGGCTGAACAACAAGCCGGCACTAAGTACGTAATACTCGGTGACTTTAACCGGCAACTGAAAAACACCGCCGACAAATACGGTAAACGCTTACAGGAAAGCGGCCTCCAAAGCACCGGTAACAACAATGCCAGCCAGTGCTTCAGCCGGCGATACGATAAAAACCAGCGCTGGACCCTGAGAAATTACCGCCAGTACATCGATCATATACTCCTCAGCAATTCAGCTCATATAGCCCTTGAGCCCGGTTCATTCCGGCAACATGTGTTTGCAAAGGATGACGTCCTGAACACCTACCTGAGTGACCACTGTCCGATATCCGTTACGCTGAATTTCTGAGGCATTTCAGACAACTGAGAAGCCTTAACAAACCTGCTTATACGTTTTATTTATTTGCTTATATGTATTTTTGCGATACCTTAAGTACTACAACTCTTTGATTTATTTGTAGTATTTTAAATCCATCGGGGATACAAACGTATGAGACGCCGTGGTCAGTTAGCCAGAAGTTTACTGCTCGGAACCTGTTTGTTGTTTACTGCCTATACACCTGCCTGGTCTGAAGAGGCAACGCTTAAAGCCTGCGGCCATCAGGATTACCCGCCCTGGAACTGGCACAGTCAGGGTGAAATACGCGGCGCCTGTGCCGATGTTACCCGAGAACTGTTTGGCCGCCTGGGTATCGGCGTAGACCTTTCGTACGTCGGGCCTTGGAAACGCTGCCAGAAAGCTGTCGAAGAAGGTGATGTAGACGTTAATATCTGTGCCTTTATCAACCCTGCCCGCCAGACCTATTCAGACTTCACCGCCACCCCAATGGGCTACAACCAGAACGCTGTGTTCGTCAGCAAAGACAATGCATTCGGTTTTAATCGCTGGGCAGACCTCAGCGGGAAACAGGCGGCTATGGTGCTGGGTGTAAGTATCGGCGAACAGTTTGATACGTTTCTGAAAAACAATGTGAACATTGAATGGGTACCGGATTACAAATCAGCTTTCATGATGCTTAAACACCGGCGGGTCGACTTTGTGCCTTTCGGCCGTGAATCCGGGCTAACCAAACTGGCTACCCTGAATATGTCAGATGATATCGTGCCACTGGATCATCCGATCACCACCGGCAACCTGTACATCTCTATCTCAAAAAATCCCGATTTAAGCATTTACTGCCCGAAATTAACGCCATGATTCAGGAACCAGGCTACCGGCAATGGGTTACAGAGTTACTGAAAACCAATATAGAAAAGTATTCCGCTGAGCAGGCCAGACTCAGATCATCAATCAAAAATAACTGACCGACATCATCTATTTTCAGCCTCTCTGGTTTAATTTTTACTTAGTCAGCTCACTACGAAAGCAACTGCCTTAAGTCTGATATCGCCGGTTTGCTTAAACCAAAGGAGAGCCGAAGCTCTCCTTTTTCTTACTTTCATCACCTGTTTACAGGGCGATTTCAGTATCCGTGATCGGGTTGGTACAGCAAGCCAGTACGTAACCCTGATCGATTTCCTTCTGGCTGATACCGCCACTGTGAACCATGTGGGTATCACCGGAAACCACCTTGACCTTACAGGTACCGCATACACCGAAGCCACAGGCACTCGGAATGGCGATGTCGGCCGCTTTAGCCGCATCCAGCAGGGTTTCACGCTGGCTGACTTCACGGGTCTTGTCAGACTTACCGAAGTTAACCTGCACCACTTCTGCGCCATCCGGAAACTGATCTTCCTGCTCAGACGCATCCGGTGCACCGAAGCTTTCCTCATGGTAACGGCTCATATCGAAACCGGATGCATCCAGCGCATCCCGTACCGCTTTCATAAACGGTGCAGGACCACAGCAATACACATCACGGTCCATATAGTCCGGTGCAGTCAGACCCAGAATCAGCTTGTTGAAACGGCCACGCAGGCCAGTCCAGGCGTTGTATTCTGTATCTTCAGCACACACCCAGCTCAGGCGGAAGTTAGGGCAACGGCCGGCAATGTTTTCCAGCTCTTCGCGGAACAGAATATCCTGCGGTGTATTCACACAGCTGATGAAGTTCACATCCAAATCGTAGCCATAGTCGAACATCCAGCGGGTCATGGACATCATCGGCGTGATACCGGAACCTGCAGAAATGAACAGATACTTCTCAGACGGCTGGTTAAAGAAGCTGAACTCACCTGCCGGCCCGTAAGCCTTCAGGCTGTCACCCGGTTTAACGTTGTCAAACAACCAGCGGGTGCCGGTGCTGTCCGGCTGAACCTTCACGGTAACCGACAGAGAGAACGGCCGCGACGGCGTCGACGAAATGGTATAGGTACGCAGTACCGGACCGTCTTCGGTCGGCAGCGACAGGGTTACAAACTGACCCGGCTTAAACTTAAACCAGCTGCCACCTTCTGTTTTGAAGGTGAAGGTCTTCACGTTATGGGTCTCGTTCACCACCATGGTGCACACCAGTTCCTGGGCACTGCTGTCCCAGATACGGTGTTCAGAGAACATATCGTTGTAGTCCATATCGTTATGGCGCAGCACCGGTGCTTCCAGACCGTACTTCTCGGCGAATTCCATATTCGCCTGGTGCTGTTCGTCCGGATCAGCATCAACTGTCACCGTCAGGCTGGACTGGTAATCCGTCACACCCCACTGCTCCATTAATGCCTGATCCAGATAATCCCGGCCCGGTGCGGCGTCAACAGACACCAGACACTGGATTGAAAACTCCGTCTGATAGAGGTTTAACGGGATCTTACGGATGATCGCAATGTGATCCGGCGCCTGCCAGATGCTAATGTTCTTGCCGGTAAACAGGCACTCAGCGGCCTCATTAGAAAAGCTTTCAGCTTCTTCCCAGTGCCCTTCTGCCAGCTGGCGGTACTCTGCGGCAGACGCCCACTGATCAATATCCGCCAGCGGTAAACCGGCCAGCGCCTGCTTGAAGGTCTCTTCAGCTCCATCAAAAGAAGCATCTTCTTCAGTCAAATGAACAAAAATAAACCCTTCATGTTCCGCAATGGCGAATTTCTTCAGCGGATAATCATCCAGATTCACTTCGTCCATCATGTTACGGGCAAACACCAGCTCACCGTTCAGATCGTAAGTCCACTGGTGATACGGGCACACCAGATTAGGCGCATTACCCTTATCCTGCTGGCATACCCGGGAACCCCGGTGGCGACAGCTGTTATTCAGTGCAACGATCTGGCCGTCATTGTTGCGCACCAGAATCACCGGGTAATGACCGGCCTGCACAGTCATGTAATCACCGTTGGCAGGAATCTGGCTGCTGTGGCCGGCAAACAGCCAGTCGCTGTACCACTGCTCATGCAGTTCAGATTTAGAACTTTCGTGGCTCTGGTAAATCAGTTCCTGATTGTCTTCAGTTCCACAGGGGCGGCTTGTCGAAATAGTTGTTGTCATTATCAGATCTCTTACTGCCGTGGCTATCAGCCCAGGCGTGCCTGCAAAGTGTTGCTGTACCATTCAATAAACTGAATAACACCGTCTTCCTGATTCTCCGAGTACGGGCCGGATGAATACAGCGGCGAGTTAATACCCCGCTGGTTCTCTTCCACCAGGTGCTTATCCTGTGCATTGGTGGCTTCCCATACTTCCAGCAGCTCCGCCGGGTTGTAATCCACGTTCTCTTCAGCGTCAGCCCGCACCATCCACTTGGTGGTGACCAGGGTAGTCTGCGGCCCCAGTGGCAACATACGGAAGGAAATAACGTGATCACCCAGGAAGTGGTTCCAGGTATTCGGGTAATGGAACAACACCAGTGCACCGACGTTTGGCAAACCTTCATCACACAACGGCTTGGCAACCGCATCTTCACCGCTCATGGTGTAACTGGTGAAGTCTTTCAGCAGTGGCATACGGGCGACGCGGAAATCACCTTTATCGGAAATCTTGAAACGGCTTGGTAAACCGGCTTCCTCACAACGCTCCCAGTGATCAGACACCATGGCTGGGACTTCGCCAGTCGGGCTGACGCCAGTTACCGCAGGGTCTTCCGGGTAGGTAATGATCAGTTCAGGGTGGTTACTCAGGCAGTGGTAGCATTCACGGTTGTTTTCGAACACCAGCTTCCAGTTACCTTCTTCAATGATGGAAGACTGGGCAGCAATTTTGACATTGTCCATGCTGTGCGGCGCCATATACGGTTCAACGACGCTGCTGAACTCAGCAAAATCTTCCGGCTCATCCGCCAGACAAATAAACAGATAGCTCTGCACACTGTTCAGCGCTACCGGCTGTAATTGCGCATCTTCCTCACCCAGGGATTCGCCATCCAGCTGATACTGAATCGTCGCACCGCTGTCACCCAGGGTCAGCTGGTTACCGCTCTCTTCGTTACACAGCGGATAACCACTGACCGGACAACGGTTATAAAAGGCTTTCAGGGACTCACCCTGATTGATGATGACGATGTTATGCTCACCCAGAGGCAGAGTCATGTAATCGCCGGTATTGGCTAACTCAAAATCATGGCCGACAAATATCCAGTCTTTGTACCAGATATTTTCCAGATCCATCTGATAAAGCGCAGGGTCATTGTAAAATTTGCCAGCCAGACTGAAGTTCTTTGGCTTATTGGCAAGCTCGGTAAGTACGTGTTGCATAGGGCCGCCTACACTAAAAAAGCAATAGCATCTCAGGCGGTGAACAGCATGAATCGTTACAGCTTTTTCTGGCAAGGTAACCCTGCAGCCAAGCCGCAATTCAGTTTTGTTGTCCACCGCAACCTTATTCACCAGGCTCCGTGCCTGGTATCCAGTTTGTGACTTAGGTGGGATCGGGCTACAAACGCATCTTTATCAGAAAACGTTCTCACCGTTACGGGGATAGCAACAGAGTTTCACTGTTTTCACCAACCCGCCGCTTGTGACGGCGTGTCCTAAGTGGCGCCAGTATCGCAAAAATTATTCGGTCATTGCTCAAAAACGACCATTCCAGACCCAAAAAGCCGGTGAAATGGTCGTAAGTCGCATAAAAGCAGGTTATGAGTCGCAAACAGATGCAGAAAAACCGCCCGTCTGACGGACGGTTTCTTAAAACAGAGAAAAACTGTGTTCCAGCCGAAGAAATGAAGAACGTCAGTGCGCCGGCACCCAGGCCTGCTGTCGCACCATAAGATAAAGGCGTCGCGCCTGAAACATGGCACTGAGCAGCACCCCGCACATAAAGCCGGCCCAGAAACCGAAAACACCATACTGCTGCCCCCACAGATCCGTGAGGCCCAGGCTGTAACCCAGCGGAAAACCGATTGCCCAGTAGGATGTCAGCTGAATCACCATTGGCATACGGGTATCCTGAAACCCTCTTAACACCTGAATACACCAGACCTGCAGAGCATCAAAGAAAAAGAACAGCGGCGCAAATGCCAGCATAGTAGCGGACAGCGCAATTACCGAAGCATCCCGAACAAACAGCCCGGGCATCGTCTCATGCCAGATCATAATCAGCGTGCCGGATACCAGACTGAACACCAGCACCATGCTCAGCCCCACTTTCAGTTGCTGATTAACACCGCGGGTGTCCTGCCGGCCAATACTGTGTGAGGCACGGATAGCTGTCGCCTGGCCGATACACAGCCCAACCATCAGCACCAGCGCCGCCACCTGAATGGTAATCTGGTGAGCCCCCATAGAACTGACCCCAGCGGGGCAATGAGTAACGCGGAAAAATTAAAATAGCCTTCTTCCGCCAACAGCATCAGACCGATAGGCAGGCCCAGCCCCAGAATGGCTTTAATCCGTGCTTTATCGATTCCCGGCCAGCGCTGGTAAAAACGATAGCCTTTCAGTTTAGGATGTTTCGTCGCATAGACGCACAGTGCAATAGTCCATAACGCGTACAGCGAAGCAGATGTTACCGCACAGCCAACGCCCCCATGCCTTCGAACGGCCCGACGCCAAAGACAAACACATAATCCAGCAACAGATTCAGCGGTAAAATCAGCAGGCTGGTCAGCGCTATAAAACGGGTTAGCCCATGACTTTCCAACAGGTTCATCACCACAATGAATACCCCGATTGCCGGGAACCCCAAACCAATAATTCTGATGTAGCCCTGGGCAATACGGGTTTCCGTCTCCCCGCCCCCAGCCCGGGCAGCCAGCCGGGAATCATCCAGCTCAGCAACGTCATGATCAAACCCAGCACTACTGCCAGGATCATCCCCTGCTGCACTTCACCGGTAACATTCGCACCGTCATCCGCACCGTAAAAACGGGCCATTCGTGGCAGCACCGCCCCCAGTACGCCCACCATAAACAACACCAGTATCAGCCAGATACTGCCGCCCATTGCCAAGCCCGCCAGATCCTGAGCACTGTATTGCCCGGCAACAATGGTATCAATAACCTCCATACCGACCATCGCGATATGTGCGACCGCCAGCGGAATCGCCAGGCTCAGAATAGCCCGGGCTTCTCCAGTTGTACGGGGTGTTGTGTCTGATGAATACTGATCCTGAAGCATTTTCCATAACCACAAAAAGCCGGCATACGGAAAGCACACCGGCATACAGAGCCTCAGCATAACAGAAAAAATTGAATAATCATTCAGTTTATATGGAAAAATCAGCCCGTAAATGAACTGAATCGGTAACAGAAACTGACCCCGCTGTCCCCGGGCAGTAATTCGATTTGCCCCTTAAGAGACTGCACAATCAGGTTATAGACAATAGACATGCCCAGCCCCGTGCCGCCTTCACTGCGGGCAGTGGTATAAAAAGGTTCAAAGATTTTTCCCGGCTTTCAGCATCCAGGCCTTTACCGTTATCAGAATAATCCACCTGAACGGAACCATCCTCACGGCTAAACCCGGTAATCAGAATCCGGTTGTCTTCACCGTTTACCTCAAATCCATGACGGGCACTGTTCTCAATAAGATTACTCAGCACCTGTGCATGCACTCCGGGCAAGGTACGTACCTTAAGATCTGCCGGCATATCTAACTGCAACCTGATGCGTTTTTTATTCAGCACCGCGGCAAGAGTAGAGATAACATCTGCATAGTATTCCCGCAGATTAATGGTTTCTTCTTCCAGCACATGCTGATCCGCTGCCGTGCGCTTAAAGCTGTCGATCAGATCTTTGGCATGGTTGAGATTAAATGCCTGCAGACGCAGGGATTCCCGGGTTGAATCACAGTACTTATCCATATCCTCAATGGTCAGTTCCTGAGCTTCAACCTGACGGCGAAAATCCCCAAACTGTTTTTCCATGAAGCTGTGAGCGGTAATGGCTATGCCCAGCGGCGTATTCACCTCATGGGCAACGCCTGTCACCAGACGGCCAAGGGCTGCCATTTTTCCGATTCAACTAACTGCTGCTGGGCTTCCTGCAAATTCGCCAGCGTAGTGCTCAGCTCCAGAGTCCGGCTGCGAACCTGCGCTTCCAGAGTTTCGTTAAGATTTTCCAGCGATGCTTCAAACCTTGCCCGTTCAAGCTCCGCGGCAATCCGGCCGGAAAAGACCTGAAACAGCCCTGATATCAGCGCCTGTTCCTGGGTGATATCCCGCTCATAAAGCGCTGCAATCAGCCCCATAATCCGGCCTTTTGAATCCCGGATCGCCGTGCCTATATAGCCTTCGATATTGAGATCAGCGAGAAACTCATCCTCGGGAAACTCTTTGGCCACTCCACTGGGAAAGCAGGCAACCTTCTCACACATCACATCAGAACAGGGGGTATCTTTCAGCGGATAACTGAAAGTATCACTGAGCTCACCTTTGGCCACCCACACCACCAGATCCGCTTTTTCATAAGCATCATCCGCTTCAGCAATGTAGGTATAATCAGCCTTTAGAATACTGTTCAGCTTAAGGGTTATTTTCTGAAGAAAATCAGCACCATAGGTACTGGAAGCATCTTCAATAATCTCTTTAATGTAATCTTCCATTACGTATTATCCCACCAGCGCAAACGTTACCTTAACCGCAGTTCAGTCGGGGTAACGATCCCGGGTTGCCACCATTTCATCGAAAGACTCAAAGAACAGATCCACCAGTTGCGGATCAAACTTAACGCCCCGGTTGTCTTCAATAAATCCGCGAATATCCTCCAGCGACCAGGGGTCCTTATAACAACGCTTTGCCCCCAGCGCATCAAAGACATCTACCAGGGCCATAATCCGTGCCTCGATCGGGATCTGCTCTCCCGAAAGACCCTCCGGGTAACCGCTGCCATCCCAGTTTTCATGGTGGTAGCGGGCAATCCGTGAACCCAGCTGCGCCACCGGCAAATGACTTTTCGCCAGCATATTGCCGCCGATTTCTGCGTGGCTCTGCATCACCGCCCATTCCCCGGCGTCGAGCTTTCCGGGCTTACCGAGAATATTATCGGGAATAGCAATTTTGCCGATATCATGCAGCGGCGCAGCGGTTTTAATGGCTGCACAAAACTCTCCGGCAACCCCAGTTTACGGGCCAGCAGCTCACTGAGAATGGCTACCCGCTTCACATGTGATCCGGTTTCCTTACTGCGCGCCTCCACCGCTTCCCCGACGATATACATCAGCTCTCGCTGGTTATCGGCCAACTGCTGCTTACCAATGAGACTTTCCAGAATCAGGGCAATATTGGTGATATACAGTTCTGCCAGCCGGGCATTAAAGTGCTCGCCTTTTTCAGCATATTTCACATACAACACGGAACAGGTCGTCGCAGATGTCTGGAAGTAAGCAATGAAGTAACCACCGGCCTGCACATTTTGCCGCAGGCGAAATACTGACTGAATCTGCCGCCTGACGGTATCCGGCACGCTGCTGATACACTGGCTCTGCCGGCCCTTGCGACCGCTGCAGGCGACAACCGTCTCCCGGGTTTCCCCATAAAGTCATCTTCGTGGCGGACCATATAAAACGACGCACCTTTGAGATGCAGCAACGGCAGCATGTTATCCAGCGCCGCCAGGGCAAACTCTTCGAGGCTCTGGACCTTAAGAATGGTATTTGAAGTACTGATGAGATTGCGGAATTCCTGAGATTTCTCAGAATGGTTTCAATATCCCGGTAACTGCGAATGCCGGAGATCACTGAAGTGGTCATCTTCAGTGCGGTGAATTCCGTCTTGGTTTTATAGTCGTTAATGTCATACCGGCGAATGACTTCCTCTTCCGGTGCCATCCCCGCCTGACCGGTACGTAACACCAACCGGATAGACTGGTTCTGAAGTTTTTCACGGATCCAGGAAACCAGCTCCAGCCCGGCGCTGTCACTTTCCATCACCACATCCACGAACGCCATGGCAAACTCAGTGCCATTCTGCAGCATCCTGCGGGCTTGCGCACCGTTATAGGCAAAATGCAGCTTTAGCGGCCGGCCAAATACTTCAACACCGGAAAGGACTAACTGGGTAACATCATGAATAGCCTGCTCGTCATCAACCACCAGCACGTGCCAGTGGTCTGTTTCCTCAGGCTTAGAAACCTTGTCTGAGGGTTGCTCAGACGTCTTGAACTGAAACAGCGTCATATCGTTATCGTTCCCCGGATGCATCACACCTTGCACAGTGAACCTGGCCTGATGCAAACCTGTAAGGTCTTCCTGACACCCACTCCCACCGGACCGCTGAAAATCACCAATCCATTTTCCATGCAGTCAGTTCTAACAAATACAAACTGAACAACTGCTAACAAAAGTAAAAAACGGGCGACAAGCCCTGCCTTGCAACCTCATTCAGCCGGCCCTGACAGAGCAACAGTCAGCAACCGATGAAAATACCGATACCTGTCACAGAAGCCTAACATCAATTTTCACTTGTGCACGGCCTGCAGAAGCTGCTTAGCCCCACTGCGCAACCTCCACATTCAGGCGTTACACCTGCCATAATCAGACAGCCTGTCCTGCAGGCTATGGAAATCAACAGGTTAGTTTTTTCTTTTGAAATCAGCGCAGAAAAATGTGCCTGAATTAATGTGACACAAAGATAACCATTTTAGTAACACCGTTCAGGTTTCCCAAAACCCTGGCAGGAAAAGTGACAAAAATGATCTAAATCAGTTTTTAATCCATTCTAAAAGTTAAAAATATTTTAATAATACAAGCAAAGCTCATAGTCTGAATGCACACCATGAGGGCCGTGCAGGTAATCGGCATAACCGGAAAACACAATGTTTTTGCCATGCACACCCCGCCCACCCTGCTGTGTGGGACGGGTCACTAATCCCTCTGAGAAACACTGAATAACAACAACAGGAATCAGACATGACAGTTGAAAAAATAGACACGCTTGTTATCGGTGCCGGCCAGGCCGGCGTGGCCATGAGCGAACACCTTAGCAATCTCGATGTGCCACATCTGGTTCTGGAACGTGACCGTATTGCAGAGAAATGGCGCACCGCCCGCTGGGATTCACTGGTTGCCAACGGCCCGGCATGGCATGACCGTTTCCCGGGTATGGAATTTGAAGATGTCGATCCGGATGCCTTTGCCCCGAAAGAACGGGTTGCTGACTATTTCAATGACTATGCGAAAAATTCAACGCGCCAATCCGTACCGGCGTGGAAGTTAAAAATGTTGTCCGCAATGCTGACCAGCCAGGCTTTACCGTAGAAACCTCTGAAGGCACCATCATTGCTAACCGTGTGGTTTCTGCCACCGGCCCTTTCCAGCACCCGGTTATTCCACCGATTGCCCCGAAAGATGACAGCATTCACCAGATTCACTCTGCCAGCTACCGTAACCCTGAACAGCTGCCTGAAGGCGCGGTACTGGTGGTAGGTGCAGGTTCATCCGGCGCACAGATCGCCGACGAACTGCAACGTGCCGGTAAAAAGTGTACCTGTCTGTTGGCCCGCACGACCGTCCGCCACGCTCATACCGTAACCGCGATTTCTGCTGGTGGTTAGGAGTACTGGGTGAGTGGGATGCTGAAGCCATGAAACCGGGTACTGAGCACGTCACCATCGCTGTAAGCGGTGCCTACGGTGGCCAGACTGTCGACTTCCGCCGCCTGGCAAACGAAGGTATGACGCTGGTTGGCCTGACTAAAGCCTTCAACAACGGCTCAGTAACCTTCCAGTCGGATCTGGTTGATAACCTGAACCGTGGCGATGACAACTATCTGGAACTGCTGGATGCGGCAGACGCGTACATTGAACGCAATGGTCTGGACCTGCCGGAAGAACCGGAAGCCCGTACCCGCTTCCCGGATGCAGACTGCATCACCAACCCGATTGTTGAGCTGAACCTGGCCGAAGCCGGCATCACCTCCATCATCTGGGCAACCGGTTTTGCCACCGATTACAGCTGGCTTAACGTTAACGCCTTCGATGATAAAGGCAAACCTGCTCATCAGCGCGGTGTATCCACTGAACCGGGTGTCTACTTTGTTGGCCTGCCATGGTTATCCCGCCGCGGCTCAACGTTCATCTGGGGTGTGTGGCATGACGCCAAGCACATTGCGGACCACATCGCCACGCAGCGCAAGTACCTGGCATACCGCGATCCGTCACAGCGTTAATCACCAGCTACACCCAATTCCCTCAGGCCGGTTGATACCGGCCTGATGTCATACAGAATTACTGGAGCAAGTTGATGCCAACCCATACACGCATCCGTATGTTCAATACGAAAGAAACCTATCCGAACCAGAGCCTGGATAACGACCTGTGTCAGGCCGTCCGTGCCGGCAATACCGTTTACGTCCGTGGCCAGGTAGGTACTGATTTTGAAGGCAACCTGGTAGGACTGGGTGACCCGCGGGCACAAACCGAACAGGCCATGAAAAACGTCAAGCAACTGCTTGAAGAAGCCGGTTCAGATATGAGCCACGTGGTTAAAACCACCACCTACATCATCGACCCCCGCTACCGGGAAGAAGTCTATAAAGAAACGGGCAAGTGGTTCAAAGGCGTTTACCCGATTTCAACCGGACTCGTAGTTCAGGCCCTGGCACAGCCCCAGTGGCTGATGGAAATTGACGTCATTGCCGTCATTCCGGACGACGAAGCCTGATTACAGATACGCCCTACAGCCTGCCTCAGTAATGACGCAGGCATTTTTACTACAGCACAACAGGATAACAATATGACATTCTCAGTTGCAGGTATTTGTCCTGATACAGGAATGGTCGGCTGCGCGATCACCTCATCCAGCATTTGCGTCACCAGCCGCTGCGCCTTCGCCCGCAGTGGCACAGGTGTTGCTCTGACACAGAACATCACCAACCCGGATCTCGGTCCGCTGGCACTGGATCTTCTTACTGAAGGCCACAATGCTGACGCCGTACTGGAAAAACTTCAGGCAGCCGAACCTCATGTTCAGTGGCGCCAGCTGGGCGTACTGGATAAAGACGGCAACGGTGCCACCTTCAGCGGTGCTGAAGCACTGGGTATATACGCCACCGCCAAAGGCAAAAACTGTATCGCCATGGGTAACCTGCTGGCCAATACAGATGTACCTCAGGCCATGGCAGAGCACTTTGAAAACAGCACCGGTGATCTGGCGGATCGCCTGTTAGCCGCACTGGAAGCAGGCCTTGCAGCCGGTGGTGAGCTGGGCCCGGAACATTCCGCCGGCCTGCTGGTTTATGGCGAACCGAACTGGCCCATCGTTGATCTGCGGGTCGACTGGCATATCTCCCCATCAGTGAACTGCGCATGGTACTGAACAACTACCAGCCACAGATGGGCGCCTACATCACCCGTGCAAAAGACCCTGCCAATGCAGAATCTTACGGTGTGCCGGGCGACGAATAAGCGCCCGAAATCACCCGATCAACAAGCTCGGCAAACACTGTTTCCGGGCTTTTTATGGCGTAAATGTATGTTTTTACGCTCATACAGCCACATAACCTGCTGAAATAAATACTGAATTAATTTTTTGATCCAAATCAAAAAATAAAAATATTTTAATGATGAAGATCAAGGGCATATTCTGAATTCATCGCCAGCTGGCCTTCTGAGCAACCTGTTCAGCAGTGTTATGAAAGCGTCTGTTCTTCACGGCGCAGACTTTCAGAAGCACATGAACAACCAACTTCAGAAGCACAGCCGGCAACTGATAATAACAACGCTCCGGGAAATAAAATGGCACACACCGCAACCCTGCAACTGCTGCAAGATCTGATCAGCTTTGACACCACCAGCTGCAATTCCAATCTGGAACTGATGGCCTATGTACAAAGCTATCTGAACGAACAGGGTGTGCAAAGCCAGCTGATTTACGATGAAGCCGGCGGAAAAGCCAATCTGTATGCCACGGTTGCGGGCTCTGCTGCCAACAATGCAGAAGTAGCAGCTAAAGCGGGCGTTATGTTATCCGGCCATACCGATACGGTACCTGTCACCGGCCAGAACTGGACCTGTGACCCGTATCAGCTGAGTGAAACCGATGGCCGATACTATGGCCGTGGCACCAGCGATATGAAAACCTTCATTGCTTCTGCCCTGGCAGCCGTACCGGCCATGCAGGCAGCTGACCTGCAAGTGCCAGTGCACCTGGCCTTCTCCTACGATGAAGAAATCGGCTGTGTGGGCGTACGCCGCATGATCGATACCCTGAAAGATCACCCGGTTAAACCGGCCATCTGCATCATTGGCGAACCTACCGAAATGCAGGTGGTTACCGCCCACAAGGGAAAACTGGCAGCTAAGGTAAGTGTCTACGGCAAAGAATGTCATTCCGGCATGGCGCCTTACGGTGTCAACGCGGTGAACTACGCCGCCCGGATGATTACCTGGCTGGAACAGCTGGCGCACGAAAAACAGACACTGGGCCCGTTCGAAGACGGCTACGACATCCTTACACCACCGTTCACACTGGCGTTGTTCACGGCGGTACCGTGGTGAACATCGTGCCGAACTACTGTGAGTTTGTATTTGAATTCCGCAATGTAGCCGCCGAAGATCCCCGCGGCCTGCTGCAACGCTTACAGGGCTATGCCGACAAGCTCAGTGAAGAAATGCGCAGCACCGATCCGGACTGCCGGATTGAAATTAACATCACCACGGAATATCCCGGCTTAAGCACCGCCAGTGACAGCGAAGTCATCGCTTTTGTAAAGAACCTCGCCCAGCCACTGGCAAAAAACACATCAACTTTGGCACCGAAGGCGGCCTGTTCAGCAAGGTGCTGGGCATTCCCACCGTCGTTTGCGGCCCTGGCAGCATGGACCAGGGGCACAAGCCTGATGAATTTATCCATATTGATCAAATCAACCAGTGCGATGCCTTCATGGCCCGCTTAATTACCCAGCTAAGCGGATGATCGCCAGCCAGGTTATAGCACCACGCGCACACCTTGAATCGCGAAGGAGGTCTTACCCGTTTTAACGTCCGGTCTTATACTTGAATAGGGCCAACCTGATATCAAAAATATAATAAACCAGGAGTAAAAATGTCTGACAATTCTACCTACGCCTCTGGCGTCGCTGGTGCTTCTTCAGGAAGCAGCAGTAAGGGATTCAGCAGAGTACTCGGTTTAGGCTCACTGTTAGCCGTTGCCGTTGGTCTGGTGGTATCTCAGGGTGTTATGGTTCTGATGCTGCAGGGCGCCGGCATCGCTGGTCTGGGATTCATTATCCCGCTGGCTATCGGCTATATTCTGGCCCTGACCTACGTCTATTCATTCTCTGAACTGTCACTGATGATTCCCCGTGCGGGCAGTCTCAGTAGTTACACTGAGGTGGCGATTGGCCATTTCCCGCTATTCTGGCGGTATTTTCCGGCTATGTCGTGGTGGCAATGTTTGCCCTGTCGGCTGAGCTGTTGCTGGTCGACTTCATTATCGACAAGATTTATCCGGGTGCCTTCCCGCAGTACACCGTAGGCTTTGGCTTACTGGCTATCTTCACCGCCCTGAACCTGATGGGCATTGACGTGTTCGCCAAGCTGCAGTCTGCTCTGGCATTCATCATGGTTGTGGTATTACTGGTTCTTGGCCTGACAGCCGTCTCCGGTGCTGCTAACCCGCAGCCTGCCGGCCTGGACCTGACATCAACCTGGAACCCTCTGGGTGCAGAAGTTATCACACTGGTTGCCCTGGCAATCTGGGGCTATGTAGGTGCAGAGTTTGTCTGCCCGCTGGTGGAAGAATCCAAGAGCCCTGAGCGCAATATTCCACGGGCAATGATCATCGGTGTTACCGTTATTTTCGCCACTATCGCGATTTACTGCCTGGGTGCCCTACTGTACATCCCTGCGGATGATCTGGCGGCGTCTCCGTTACCACATTACGATTACTTCAAAGCTGTATTCGGCGATGTAGGCTTAACCTTCCTGGCGGTTGCTGCTGTTACTGCAACCTGCTCCACGGTTAACACCTCACTGGCGGCTATTCCACGTATGCTTTACGGTATGGCACAAAACGGTCAGGCATTCCCACAGTTCAAGAAACTGACCAAAACTACCAAGACGCCTTGGGTTGCGGTTGTATTCGTTGCCGCGGTTACCGGCCTGCCAATGCTGGTCATGGGTGATAACCCGGATGCCATTGGTCTGCTGCTGATCTCTGCCGCAATCGCCTGGTTGCTGGCGTACATCATTACGCACATTAACGTTATCGCCCTGCGTAAGCGTTACCCGGATATGGCTCGTCCCTACAAGACACCTTTCTATCCGTTACCACAGATCATCGGTATCGCCGGTATGATCTACGCAGTGATCTACGCATCACCGGCACCGGAACTGAGCAATCAGATCTTCGGCGCAGCAGGAGTAGTACTGGGTATCGTGTCTGTGATCGGTGTGTTCTGGGTCAAAGTGGTGATGAAGAAGAACCTCTTCGAACCGGAGCCAATTGAAAGCACTGGACGCTGAATAACAGCTTCCGGCAGATAATCAAAAGGCAGTGAATTCACTGCCTTTTTTATCTGTAAAGACGCAATACGTTCTTAAACACGCCCGTAATGCAGATAAAATCAATCCGCTGTCGCTAACCGCCTGTACATTTCACGTAACTCAGAGGCCCCAGGTATTCTCGCCGGCCGGTCAAGCTGTTCAAAAGCCAGCTTCATCTGCATAGCACACTGGGCCGGAGGCATTCTCCCCACGCCAGTTCCCAGCCCCGGACAAATCAGTGTCCGGATAGCATCTTCCGGCCGAAGTGTATTATGTCTGTGCACAGCAATTAACACTGCCCTGAACGCCAGATAAGCATTCAGTGTATGTCGAATATTCTCTGGAACACGCATCGTTGGGGCCACTATTAAATAAGGCCATACACCATGATCGGTTTTCACTACCGCAGCATTGCCAACCGGAAGCTCACCATAATATTCCCTGACAATGCAGTCCTGAACACGGGCTTCAATGTTATTGCCCAATTCATGACGAATCGCCAGATCAAGCCCACCATCCATAATGCCAAAACTGTTCGCTGGACTTACCAAAGCATCGGCAGGATGCTTAAAAAATCCCCTGCTCAGCGCTCACCCGTTCCGTATCTTCGAATACAGACTGCCAGGCGGTTATAAGGCCAGCATCGGCATCCCGCAGGTATATGTGTTCAATGTCCATAAGTCATAATCTCTTTAGCAATCAGACAACCCCTCTGCCTGATATTGTAATGCTTCCATCAGATACTCACTGAACGCCTGCACCTGACGGGGCAGATAACGCCGCTGCGGGTAGACAATCTGCAACCCTACCGTTGCATCATCCTGCTCACTCAGACCGGCAGTGTAATCTTCCAGCACGGGAATAAGCCGGCCGGCTTTAAGATCGCTACAAACATCCCAGTAAGACTTCAGCGCAATCCCCATGCCTTGCAGTGCCCACTGCCTGACCAGCGCACCGTCATTTCCGGTCAGGCGGGGTGTGATACGCAACCGGGTTTCAGTACCGTCAATCATGAAGTACCAGCTGTCACGGGGCTCACCTGACCGGCTCATGACAATACAGTCATGCTCAGCCAACTCGGACGGATGCTGAGGCTCACCTCTTTGTTTCAGGTAGTCCGGCGATGCACATAACAGGCGGCGGTTTGAGACTAACCGCCGGGCAACCAGACTGCTATCCGGCAGATTACCGATACGGATGCCCAGATCAAATCCAGACTGTGCCAGGCTTACCACCCCGTCATCAAGATGCAGCGACCCGTTCACCTGAGGATTCAGCCGGGTAAATTCCGCCAGTGCCACCGCCACAAACTGACGTCCAAAATCAGACGGTGCGGTGATTGCCAGCCGGCCACTCAGCTCAGCAGCCTGATCAGCCAGTAACGCCTCAGCGCAGTGAAGCTCCTCGACGATACGCAGGCAGGATTCATAGAACCGTTCACCTGCCGGTGTCAGTGAAATATTTCGGGTTGTACGGTTTAACAACCGTGCTTTATAACGGGCTTCAAGGCTGTTAATCCTGGCGGTCATTGCCGCCGGTGATAATCCAACCTGCCGGCCAGCCGCCGCCAGCCCTCCGGCTTGAACCACTTCAACAAACAACTCCAGATCATCCAGTTTTGCCATCGCAAATCGCCCGAGACTCTTTTATTCATATTTTATAAATAATATTTTCACATCTAAGCCAATTATCAAACATAACCTTAAGACTTAGCCTGAGAACACTGAATAAATCACCGACAGGCAACACTGATGAAACTCAATCACGCCTTACTGATGTGCGAAAACATCACCGCGATGGAAGACTTCTTCATCCGGATTATTGGTTTTGAAAACGGCCCCCGTCCGCCTTTCCCGTTCGCCGGGAGCTGGCTTTACAGCGATGGCCAGCCGTTAATCCATCTGGTGGGCAAGACCCCTTCTCTTCACAAGAGCCGTCACAAGAGCAATCACAACAGGCTTATCTGCGAACAGTAGAGAAAGACACTGAAGCCAAAGCTAACGGCATCATTGATCACCTGGCCTTCCAGGGAGGCTGCTACCGCACGCTTATCAGACGGCTGGACGAGCAGCAGGCCACCTACTTCGAACGGACGATCCCGCTCAGTAATGAGCATCAGGTATTTGTCATCGGCCCTGAACAGATCAAATTAGAAATTCTTTTAATCAGGACCGCAGTTCTCTGAACTGAAGCGGTCACATTCACTTCGTTCTCACCCCATTCTTTCTCAAATAAGGAAAACACCATGTCAGACTTTAACCTGCACAGCCCAGGACGCATTGGCCAGGCAAACACTGCTAACAGAATCATCATGGCCCCCATGACCCGCGCCAGAACCACACAGCCCGGCGATATTCCTAATCTGCTGATGGCTGAATACTATGCCCAGCGGGCCAGCGCTGGCCTGATCATTTCTGAAGCCACCCAGATTTCACCTCAGGGTAAAGGATATTCCTTCACACCTGGCATGTATTCTGAAGCTCAGATAAAAGGCTGGCAGCAGGTAACCGGCGCAGTCCATGAAGCGGGTGGCAAAATGTTTGCCCAGCTATGGCATGTTGGCCGTATGTCTCACGGCACCTTTCATAACGGCGGCCAGCCGGTAGCCCCGTCCGCCATTGCCCCGAACGCTCAGGTATGGGTTGAAGGTGAGATGCTTGACTGCCCTGTCCCCGGGCGCTCAGCCTGCCGGAAATAAATAACATCATCGCGGATTACCGCCAGGCCGCCGCCAACGCGATAGAGGCGGGGTTTGACGGCGTGGAAATTCACGCTGCCAACGGCTATCTGATCGACCAGTTTATGCGTCGCAGCTCAAATACCCGTACAGATCAGTACGGCGGCTCACTGGAAAACCGTATCCGCTTTGCCTGCGAAGTCACCGCCGCTGTTTGTGAAACTGTCGGGGCAGACAAAGTCGGCATCCGCCTCGCCCCTTTATTACCCAGCGGGGCATGAACGACAGCGAAGCGATTGAAGCCATTCTCACCGCTGCCCGGTATTTCAACACTCTGGGCATTGCCTATATTCATCTGGCGGAAGCGGACTGGGACGACGCACCGATAGTTACCGACAGTTTCCGGCATACTCTCCGGGACCTGTTTGATGGCGCGATCATTGTCGCCGGCAACTTTACCCGTGAAAGCGGCGAACACCTGATCCGCAAGGGGCTGGTGGATTTCGTCGCATATGGCCGGGCCTTTATAACCAACCCGGATTTACCACGCCGCTTTAAGGAGAGCCTCCCTCTGTCTCCCTTAAAGACAAAAGTACACTGTTTGGCGGTTCTGCAGCCGGATATACTGACTATCCGTTATCACCTGTCTGAACCTCTGGCTGCAACAGAAACAGTGACTCTCGCAGACTATATTTTCAGGATGTGCTGCACATCCTGAAAACTCTTTATAAAAGCTCTTCACAAAAACACTTCACAAAAGCTCGGCACAAAAGTTCAGCCAGGATTCAGTTTTTAGATGAAATTACCTATGGATTTCCGTAGTATCTGTTTAATTAGAAGGGATTTCTGAAAAACAGGGATGAGGGACCAGTTTCGTTTTTGTCATAAGGCTGCATGAATGTTCAGACGAACCTTCAGATATTTTTACCATGCGGTAAGCAATCGTTAATTTTCAGGCACTGTATCCGCCTGTCAGCCGCACTGCTGACCGGCATAATGGCTACGCTGAGCTATGCGGCAGATCCTGTGCAACTGGACCTGATCACTGAAGAATTCCCTCCCTGCAAATAGAAACGGACAACCAGCCCAAAGGGTATGTGATTGATTTCATCAAAGCCCTGGTTGAAGAAGCAGCAAAACAACAGCCAATGGTTATCCGCAGCACCCACTTTGCTCCCTGGCGGCGTGCTATCAAAATGTCTCAGGATGGCCCCAACAAACTGTTTTTCTCTATCTCCCGTAATCAGCAGCGGGAAAGCCAGTATCACTGGATTGGCCCGGTCTCCCCTTACGAAGTGATCATCTACAGACATAAAGATGGCCCCGATCACATGCCCGAATCACTGGAAGAACTGAAAAATACCGGGTAGCGGTACAGGGGGCGGCAGCCTCGACACCTACTTTACTGAGCAGGGTTTTACGCCGGTAAGAGTCAATTACACCCGCCAGACCATTAAAATGCTCCGTGCTCTGCACATTGACTACGCCCCACAGGTAAACAGCTTCCCTACAGAATTGATGAGTTCGGCCTTAACGCGGATGACTTTATTCCGGTGTTGCGGGTAGACGATTTGTCAAAACAGCTCTGGCTGGCCGCCAGCCCGGAAACCTCACCAAAGGTTGTCCAGGCATTACAGACAGCCTACATAAAACTTTCAGAAATAAATCTGCTGGATGATCTGATCAGCCTTTACGGATTCAACAGCCCGGTGATGCTCGATTACCGTTTACGCAAACGGCTGATCAACAAGATATAAAGTTAACGCCGCGCCAGCAAATAACAGAAGTAACTGCCGCCTACCGCGCCGGTAATTATTCCGATTGGCAGTTCCTGCGGCGCCAGCAACATCCGGGCAACAATATCCATCCCCAGCATGAAAGCCGCACCAGCCAGTGCGCATACAGGCAACAGGATGCGGTTATCCCCGCCGATGAATGTCCGCATGATGTGCGGCACCACCAGCCCGACAAATCCGATAGTACCGGTCAGAGAAACGATCAGACTGGTCACCAGGGTTGCCAGTAACAATACGGTTATCCGCACGCGGTTAACGGATATACCCAGCGCAGCTGCACTCTCCTGCCCCATCATCAGGGCATTCAGGTTACGGGCCTGCCAGATCAGTAACATCACGCCCAGTACTATGATCAGCGTCGGAATAGGCAGCAGATCCCAGCGGGCCCGGCCAAGCCCCAGCATCCAGAAAACCACTGACTGTGCCGCCCGCTGGTCACCCAGAAAAATCAGACCGTTGGTGCCGGCCATCAGCAAGAATGAGATGGCCACACCCGCCAGCACCAGCCGGTCCGGCCGCTGGTTCTCCGGCCGTTTCATCAGTATCAGCAACAACAGGAAAGACAATAAACCGCCGGCAAAACTGAACACCGGCATGGTATACGCCCCGATCACCAACCCCACATGGGAGATAACCAGCACCGCCCCCAGTGAAGCACCGGATGATACCCCCAGCAGGAACGGGTCGGTTAACGGATTACGGGTTGCCGCCTGCAAGGCTGCACCGGCCACCGCCAGGCCAGCACCGGCCAGCATGGCCAGAATCACCCGGGAGCCCGCAGCTCATTAATGATAACGGCCTGGGAATTACGCCAGTCCGGCTCGATAAAACGCCCCAGCCCGTCGGGGCTGAAACCGTGAAGCAGGATACCAAGTGCCTGGTCAGGCTGAATCTGGCTGACACCAATCATGACGCCAGCCAGTGAAAGTGCCAGGATGATCAGCAGCAGGACACCGCCGATCAACCCCGGCCTGAAGGGTTTGCTCAAAACTTACCGTCCGCTCAGGTACATCTTCTCAGCCAGTTTTTCCACCGCCTGAATGTTCAGCGGGCCCGGTGTAATTTCACCGTACTCCAGTGGCAGGAAGCGGTCGTTCTTCACCGCATCCAAAGTGGACAGCACCGGATGGTTCTTAATGAATTCCCAGGAGCCTTTCCAGCCACCCTTCTGATAATCCACCAAAATGAAGAAATCAGGTTCGGCATCCATCACCGCTTCAATGCCTACCTTGCCCCAGCTGGTATCGATGTTATCCATCACGTTTTCACCACCGGCAGCACGGATCAGCGCAGTTGGCATACCGAAACGGCCAGAAGTAAAGATCTTGTCTTCACCGGAGTCATACAGGAATACCTTCACCGGCTTCTTGCCTTCGGTCTTATCAGCGACGGCTGCCAGACGGGATTTCCAGCCATCAACCAGTGCGTCGGCTTTTTCCTTCACGCCGAATACCGCACCCAGACGTACAACGTCATCGTATAGCAGATCCATAGACGCATCCGGACCGGATTTGGTCAGGTGAACACAGGATTCAGTCAGTTCCAGAACCGGTACACCCAGATCACCCAGGCTTTGTGGCGTCAGCTCACCGTCGGTACGCATACCGTAGTTCCAGCCGGCAAAGAACAGATCCGGATCAGCACTGATGACGTTCTCAGTGGTCGGGTTCTTCGGCGCCAGTTCAGGAATATCACCACGGTCTTTATCAAACTCAGGGCTGGTTTTGTACCAACCGGTAATACCGGTCAGGCCGGCTACATTCTTTGAATACCCAGCGCAAATGCCATCTGGCTCATATTCTGATCATGAATGACCGCCCGCTTAGGAGCTTCATTAAAGGTAACGGTTCGGCCACAGCTGTCTACAGTAACCGGGAATTCAGATGCCTGGCTAAGCGGCGCCAGACTGGCGAACAGCATCGCTGAGCTGAAGATGAGAGTGCGCATGTGCTTGATCCTTTTGCTTTTGTACAGGAAAAAGGGGAGCGAGGTGGCATAAAACGACCACTGCTCCCAAGGGTTAGAGTAGGTATTGGCACGCACGGCAAAAACGTTTTCGAATAACTCAGGGGTCAGCACAGATTCAGCAGGCCCCTCAGCCACCAGACGTCCCTGCTTCATGACCAGAACGCGGTCGCAATAGCGGGCCGCCAATGGAAAATCATGCAGGGACACCAGGCTGCTGACCGGCAGTTTACGCAGTAACTGCATCAGGCTGAGCTGATGTTCAATGTCCAGATGGTTACAGGGTTCATCCAGCACCAGCAGTTCCGGTTGCTGTACCAGTGCCCGGCAGATCATGACGCGTTTGCGTTCACCGCCTGAAAGCTCACTGATGTCCCGGTCCAGATAGCGCCGCAGATGAAACTGCCTGACGGCCTCATCAATCACCTTTTCGGCATCCGGGTCTTTACCCGTAAACCAGTGCTGATGAGGCGTACGGCCGGTCGCAATCACCGAACGGACACTGAGCTGAAAGTCAGCTGGCATTTCCTGTGTTACAGCAGCCACCTGCAAAGCCCGTTGCCGATCAGTCAGAGTGCTGATATCCCGGCCATTGATGTGAACTGATCCGCTGAACTGGCGCAAAGCACCAAACAGGCAGCGCAGCAGTGTGGTTTTGCCGGCGCCGTTCGGCCCCAGTACACCCACTACTTCGCCCGGGCGCATACTGAAGCTGACGTCATCCAGCAGTAATTGCTGGTTATCGCCAGATACAGTCAGCCCTGAAACCTGCAGCAAATCAGCCACAGCCATCGGTTACCGGAAGCCCCGGCAGAACAGAGAGTGTTTTCGAATTGTCTTTGCCATGTGTCGCCTATGTTCACACACGGACAAGCACGCCCAGGAAAAAAGCTACAGAAAGCTTTTATGCCCAGAACCGCCCACCGCGATAATATAAGGGTGATACGCAGGCTGGTTTCCGGGCTTAACAGTTGGCAGATGCCGGTAATCAGCCCTTCCCAAGCGTATTGCTCAGTGGTTTGCTGATCACCAAACTGTAGTTACCGTTGCGGGGCAGCGCCGGACTTACACCGGCTTCCAATTATCAGCCGGACATAAAAATGGCCGGCTGCACCTGTCGCATACAGAATTAGTTGGCAGCATAGTATTTTGGAAAATTCTGAAACACAACCCTTACCCCGAGAATTTTTTCAGTACCGAATTACCTGTGTCGTTTTTGACCTTTACCCCCAGGCCATACCAGCCCTGAGTTTCACGACAACTCTCATGCTTTAGGCGCACAGCCACAGATAACAATAAGTTTCATTTGTCTTTGTATAGCCAACTCTCTATGATCGCCCAATACAGTCGGGAACCAGAATTCTGGTTGAGATGGCATATGCTGAACCCGTTGAACCTGATCCAGTTATTGGCGTAGGAAATCTGTGAACATTACTTCCAGCATTGCTTTTCCTGCCCGGGTCAGACCGTTATCTATCTTCAGACGCAGGAAAGCACCATGTCACAGCCCAACACTCCTATCGTTCTCAGCGTAGCCGGATCCGACAGCGGTGGCGGTGCTGGCATACAGGCGGACATCAAAGCCATTTCTGCCACCGGCAGCTACGCCTGCACAGTCATCACTGCCCTGACCGCCCAGAATACCCGCGGCGTCACTGGCGTTATGCCGGTTACCGGCGAGTTCATTGAGCAACAGTTCGAAGCAGTTTTCAGCGATATCGCCGTCGATGCCGTCAAGATCGGCATGCTGGGCGACGCGGACACCATCCGTACAGTGGCGGCAGCCATCCGCAAATATCAGCCAAAACACGTGGTGCTTGACCCGGTGATGGTTGCCACCAGTGGCGATGTGCTGCTGGCAGCGGATGCTACCGATACCCTGATCCGCGAACTGATCCCACTGGCGGACGTAATTACCCCTAACCTGCCAGAAGCGCAGGCATTACTGGCAGCACGCCCGGAACTGAATACCGCTGGCGCGGAAGATACCGCCGCACACTGCGAACAGTTGCTTGGCTATGGCTGCAAGTCGGTACTGATCAAAGGCGGCCATCAGGCAGCCGATACCAGCACTGATTTCTGGCTAGGATCTGAAGGCCTGCGCACATACAGCAGCCAGCGTATCGACACCAAAAACACCCACGGCACTGGTTGTACGCTGTCCGCCAGCATTGCGTCTTTCCTGGCACAGGGCTACCCGATGGCAGATGCCATTCAGCAGGCAAAAGACTATATACAGGCGGCCATCGAACACGCTGATGAGTTGCACATTGGTGAAGGTTCCGGCCCGGTTCACCACTTTTACCGTCAGGCCCGGTAATCCAGACCATGCAAGCCACCGAAATTAATATTCGCCAGCTCAGCCTGCAGTATCAGAATGCCCCTGAACCGGTCTTCAGTGATCTCAACCTGCAGCTGCCCGCCGGAGAATGGACCTGCCTGCTGGGCAGCAGCGGCTGCGGTAAAACCAGCCTCTTGCGCCGTCTTGCGGGATTAATTGAACCGCAGCATCACTGCAGCGGTGAAATTATCGATCAGCACGGCCAGCCCCTGGAAGGTCAGATCGCCTATATGGCCCAGCAGGATTTGCTCCTGCCCTGGCTGAAAGTACGCGATAACGTTTGCCTGCAGGCCCGCCTGAGCAAAGGTAAACCCTCGGCTGAAGACTACGCCCGGGCAGACCAGCTACTGGCCCAGCTTGGTCTGGCTGACAGCAGCCACCTGCTGCCGGATGCGCTGTCCGGCGGTATGCGACAGCGTGTGGCGCTGGCCCGTACCCTGATGCAGGACACCCCCATCGTCCTGATGGATGAACCCTTCAGCGCACTGGATGCCGTGACCCGCCACCGCTTGCAGGCACTGGCCTTCAAAGCACTTGAAGGCCGTACGGTACTGCTGATCACCCATGATCCTCAGGAAGCTCTGCGACTGGGCCAGCACGTCTGGCTGTTTCAGCAGCGCCGGCTGAAAGCTGCCGCCACACCGGACAGCCCCGTGCCCCGTCCGGTGGATGCAGAACTTGGTGACTACCAGCACCGCCTGCTGGCTGCCCTTCAGGCCGCCGATGAACAGTTCAGTGTGGCCAGTGTCAGTGAAGGAGAGCGCCAGTGAATAAGCCCGTTACACCGGTCGTTAACCGCGCCAGCACACAACAGGATTTACAGAACGGCACGGGGCGGCGCCAGATACTGTTTCGCCTGACCATCACCAGCCTGGTCTTACTGGGCCTGTGGCAGGCCATTGTGGTGATCTTCTCGATGCCACCGTTCATTCTGCCGCCGCCTCTGCTGGTCTTCGACAAACTGATCAGCAATCCGGAACTGCTGTGGGATCACAGTCTGATCACTCTTACTGAGATTGTACTGGGGCTGTTACTCGGCTTATTTATGGGCATCGGCCTGGCCCTGCAGATGCTGCTGTTTAATCCGGTACGCCGCTGGTTACTGCCGGTACTGATTGCCAGCCAGGCGATCCCCGTATTCGCACTGGCGCCAATTCTGATGCTCTGGTTCGGCTATGGCATGGCCTCCAAGGTCATTATGGCGGCACTGATTATCTTCTTCCCGGTCACCACTACCTGCTTTGACGGTTTGCGCCACACGCCCACCGGCTACCTTGATCTGGCCACCACCATGCACGCCAACCGCTGGCGTCAGCTGTGGCATATCCGCTTACCTGCCGCCCTGCCAACACTGGCATCCGGCATCCGGGTAGCGGTGGTGGTTGCGCCAATTGGTGCAGTGGTTGGTGAATGGGTAGGCTCTGCCGGCGGCCTGGGTTACCTGATGCTGCAAGCCAATGCCCGGATGCAGATTGCCGACATGTTCGCGGCCCTATTTATCCTCGCCCTGTTCTCTATTCTGCTGTACTACAGCACCGACCAGTTACTTAAAAGCCATTCCCTGGTATCGGGAAAAGCCAAACAACACCTGAAAATGAAACAACGGAAACTGTTATGAAAAAATATTCGCTTTTGCCCTGATTATGTTCAGCCAGCAGGCACTGGCTGAAAAAGTCACCCTGATGCTGGACTGGTTTGTAAACCCGGACCACGGCCCGATCATTGTTGCCAAGCAGCAGGGCCTGTTCAAAGCTCAGGGTCTGGACATTGAAATCACCGAACCTGCTGACCCAAGCACTCCGCCTAAACTAGTTGCTGCCGGTAAATTCGATCTGGCGGTTACCTATCAGCCACAGCTGATCCGTGACGTGGTGGAAGACCTGCCCCTGAGCCGGGTTTCAACCCTGATCGCCACCCGCTAAATACCGTGATGGTACTGAAAGACAAGGGCTACAACTCTCTGGCTGACCTGGAAGGTAAGAAAATCGGTTACGCCTTCGACGGCGGTCTGGTCGATGCCACCATCGGCACCATGATGAAGAAAAACGGCGCCAGCATTGAAAATGTTGAACTGATCAACGTGGGCTGGTCTCTGTCTGCTTCACTGGCAACCGGCAAAGTTGATGCTATCTACGGCGGTTACCGTAACTTCGAAATGCACCAGCTGAGCATGGAAGGTTTTGAAGGCAAAGCGTTCTTCGTTGAAGAAGAAGGCATTCCGCCATACGACGAGCTGGTTGTGGTTGCGAACAGCAACAAAATCGATAAAGAGATGCTGAAGAAGTTTAACCGCGCACTGGAACTGGCAACACAGTACACCGTTAACCACCCGGACGAAGCATGGGAACTGTTCAAGTCTTACGGCGACGGTAACAAGCTGGATACTGAACTGAACCGCCTGGCCTGGAAAGACACCCTGATCCGTTTCGCCCTACGCCCACAGGCAGCAGATCTGGGCCGTTATGATAACTATGCCCAATTCCTGTTCGACAACGGTGTGATCAAAACGCTACCGAAAGCCACTGACTACATCGTTCAGTAAACCTGTGTAAAACACAGCAAGTACAAACAGGAAAACAGACTATGAACCATCAGGATCTGATCAAAGGCTGCCAGCAAGACTGGAATCTGTACATCAAGCACCCCTTCGTGCAGCAGCTTGGCCAGGGCACACTGGCCGGGGAAAGTTTTCGTCACTACCTGCAGCAGGACTACCTCTACCTGATCCACTACGCCCGGGCTCACGCGCTGGCGGTGTTCAAGAGCGACAGCCCACATCAGATGCGGGCCAGCCTGCCTTCACTCTCGGCACTGGTAGAGCACGAAATCAGCCTGCATATCGACTACTGCAAGTCCTGGGGCCTGCAGGAAAACGATATTCTGGAACTGCCTGAAGCCGTTGCCACCGTGGCTTACACCCGTTACCTGATCGATGCAGGCCTGCAGGGTGACCTGGCCGACCTGTACGCGGCACTGGTGCCATGTGCACTGGGCTACGCCCACGTGGGTCAGTACCTCACTGAAGCTGGCAACAGCGTCATTGAAGGTAACCCGTACGCTAACTGGATCGACATGTACGCCGGTGAGGAATATCAGGAAGCAGCCTATGCCACCACGGCATTCTTTGATGAACTGATTGCAGAAATCCCGGCGGACAGCCGCCGCGGCAAACAGCTGCAAAAGCACTTCACCACCGCTACGCGGATGGAAATTGCCTTCTGGCAACAGGGGCTGGATCTGACTCAATAAATCGGCTCCCTCTGACGGGCATTCTGAACCATCGCTTCAGAACGCACCGCGCGGCACAAAAAACCTTAGCAGAGTAACTTGCTAAGGTTTTTATTTTTGCGGCATGCCCGGCTATTCCAAATATACAGTGCCCCTGTAGTCCAGCTCATTGCTGTTACATCAGTGCTTACACAAAGCATGATACATATCTCATCTCCCTCTCATGAATGGCCTCAGCTGGCTACGGAGCTATATTCTTTTTCGCCTCCATAGAATCTATTCCGTTGCCGTCACCTACGCCGGTGTTTATGAATACAGCCACTGTGCAAAGCAATCTCCTCAGTTGCCAGTCAGTCATTCTTGACCGGCACATTACAAAGCAAGGCTAGACTCGAAAAATGTTATAATATAACATTTCTTAAATCATACACTGAGAATCAGTCATCGGATTCACGCCCACTAACACGCTATGCAGACAGAATATGAAAACCATCGGCCACCTAAACAGACAGCCTGTCAGATGAAATTTCGCGCCCGGGTTTTCATTTTTTGATTTTGTCTGTGCTGCTGTCCTGCTATGCATCCCTTACAAATGCTCACCCACATAACTGGATCAATCTGAAATCTGATTTCACAATTGATAGCCAGTTCAGGCTGACACAGATTAAGCAGACGTGGAAATTTGATATGTATTACTCAATGATCACGTTAGCGGATGTATTGAATGAGTATAAGGATGAAGAAAAGGCCTGAATGCCGTTGCCCGTAAAATGATTTCCAACCTGGCGGATTATAATTATTTCTCCTGCTAAAAATAAAGGGGCAGCCCGTCCCCTCTCAGCACCGACTGAATACCGGCTATATTCCCGGAATGAAGGCAATACACAGCTTCTTGAAATGGAAATTCTGTTTGATATCACACCGGAAATTCCTATCGATAATAAAGGGATTGAATGGCAGGTATACGACCCTACCTACTACATCGCCATGATGCATACAGAAAATACTAACGTTTCCGTAACCGCCAACCATGCGCTTGATTGCTCAAGTACTGTTGAACAGCCTGATCCCACCGAAGACATCATTAACTACGCCATGGGTTTAGACCAGAGCCAGCGGGAAACGAACGGTTTAGGAAAACATTTTGCCGAGAAAATCCGAATTAACTGCCATCCGAAATATTAAATAAAAGAAGTGCATCCATGAAAGCTATCAGTACAACGCTTCAACTTAACCGCCAGAAGACAATCATTAATCTGGTAACGCTCATCTTGACGGTTAGCCTGGTCACCGCCCTGTATCTGAACTGGGCTGCTCTTATGGCCATCATTGTTGATGTGCAGTTACAACTGCACAAAACGATGGCGGACCATATCAGCCGGGTTTCAGAGAATCCTGCGAAGTTTGGCGGAGCGCTCATCGCAATCAGCTTCCTGTACGGTGTTTTTCATGCAGTCGGCCCTGGTCACGGTAAAGCGGTGATCGTCACGTATTTAGGCACCGGTAAAGACAGCCTGCGAAATGGCGTGTCTATATCCATGCTGTCCGCCATTATGCAGTCACTTGTTGCCATTGCACTGGTCAGCGTTCTGGCTAAATACCTGGCGTTTCAGTTATCCGATGTACAAAGCTACGGCAACAATGTAGCCATTGTCAGCTATATCCTGGTGATGCTGCTGGGGCTGGTTTTAACATTTAAAGCCATGCGGGTACTTCTGAAAACTGACCGCTTTGCTAATCTCTTTAAACGGCTTAAATCCGTAAACAGTCATAATCACCAGCACCATAACCATTCACATGATCATGCTCACAGCCATGGACATGATCACAGCCATGGACATGATCATTCTCACAATCACGCACACAGCCATTCACATGATCACTCCCATGGCGCAGGTTGTGGCTGCTCCCATGCCCACGCACCAGTAAAAGATCAGTCACTGTTTCAGACACTCACGGTTATTTTATCGATGGGATTCAGACCATGTTCCGGGGCGATTATCGTACTGATCTACGCCCACCTGGTTGACGTGTTTTCCTATGGCGTGATCGCCACCCTGATGATGGGACTGGGTACCGGGCTGTCCGTAAGTCTGATGGCTGTTGCAACGGTTTACGCCCGCACCCGACTGGAACGCCTGGTTTCCGGCCCGGACGGCATCAGCACCCGAGCCTATCATTTTATGTCCAACTACCTGCGCCTGACCGGCGGAGTTTTTCTGATCTTTTTGGCTATAGCTTGTTAAGTGCCACGACAGCCCTGCTCAGTAAACACCCTTTACTGTAAGCCTGACCCACACCTGTATTGCCGGGTGATTTACAATGTGAATTACACCGGCAATCTGTTAGTCCCCGCTTAAATAAGAGCAAGCATAAGATTTCCACTACATTCATTTACAGCTGTGCAGGAAGCTACACATTCCTCTCCTGCAATCTGCTCAAAACTCCTGCCAGCTCAGACAAACATCAAACTGTGCTAAAGTCAGACAAAAACCGCACCGTTACACTGCACAGCCAAATGCCAAAAGCCCCCAAAACATTTTATGAACGTGAGCTGGAACGTATCTACAGTGAAGAGGTATTGCCACCGGAAAAGTTTGAGCAAGTAAGGCAATCCAGAACCTTCATGGAAGAACACTATTCCGACCGGTTAGAACTGGATGACCTGGCCAGCGCAACACATATGTCACGGTTTCATTTCGTCAGAATCTTTCAGCAAATGTATGGCTTAACGCCCAGAGTCTATCTGAGGGATTTACGCATCGCGAAAGCAAAGACCTGATCAAAACCGGATTATCCATTACTCAGGTTTGCCTGGAAGTTGGTTACCAAAGCATGCCAACCTTTTCATCCGTGTTTAAAAATGCACCGGCTATACTCCCAGAGAGTATCAGCGCATGCATAACAGCAATCCGGAATAAGTTTTCTTATGCAAACACGTCTATGCTTTACCGGCTCACTAACCAGCAGAGAGTTTCACAGCAATGATCAAAATATATGTCACCAGCATTCCTGTTGAAGATCAGGACAAAGCTCTGGATTTCTACACCCGTATTTTAGGCTTCATCAAGAAAAAGGATATCCCGCTTGGCGAACACAAATGGCTGACTGTCGTCTCCCGGCTGAACAGTCCGGCGTTGAGCTCTTACTGGAACCCATGGCCTTTGAACCGGCAAAGTGTACCAGCGCGCCCTCAAAGACGCGGGTATTCCCTGCACCTCTTTTCAAGTGGATGACATAGAAAAAGAATACCAAAGGCTCTGCGAATCAGGCGTGCAATTCTCAATGCCGCCCACTGAAGCAGGCACAGTTAAGATCGCCCTGCTGGATGATACCTGTGGCAATTATATTCAGCTGATGCAAGAGCTGTAGCGCCCAAAAACCTGAGAGTGATCCTGGGGTGCGAGGCTAATTTAGCTCCGGCCCCAAACCTCTTCTGCTTCCAAATAACCACTCCACCAACTGAAATCACCGCTACACAAATCAAGACAACGAACTTCAGGCTTTCCTGTTTCCGCTACTTCTCCGTAAACAAAGTAATTCTGTGTTGATCATTTCCACCATTTCCATGCAACCCGGCAGCGGTTTTACTACACTGGAGTGAGAGAAATCGGGGTCTCCGCCATGTTGAAAATATCCAGAGAAAAGTTTGATAAGGATTACCCTGTCGGGCATCTTCAGGGACTGTCTGTGTTTGGTGCGCTGAACCAGGATTTTGTCGGGCATTTACTGGATGAGTGCGAGATATACCGCACTGAAAAGAAAGACCGGCTATTCTCAGCTGACCATCGGCCCAACGGGTTTTATATCCTGATTGAGGGTAACAGTACGCTCTACTGCGGTCCGCAGAAAGAAAACAAAGTCGTGAACGTGCTCGAGCCCGGTGAATGCGTGGGTTTTATCAGCATGCTTTCAATGAATCCGGTCATCGGAGATGTAACACCCACGGCCGGTTCAGTGGTGCTGCGCATCAGCGACCATCTGTTTGCCAGCCTGCCAGAGATTGACGGTGAACAGTCCTTCATCCTGCTCATGAACCTGACCCGTAACATCTGCAGGGCCTATATCAAGCATGCGATTCAGAACTAGCTTATAAAGAAGTATCAGAGCCAGCCCCAGTTTCTGCGCTTCCCCTTTATCGGTCAGAAAACAGAAACAAGGCCCGACTCTGTAGTGGTAACTATCAGGTTAGAAAGCCATTAAGCGGTCAGTTGAATCACCCGGTCGCAGCGTTTCTCGATCAGCATCGGGTCATGGCTAACCAGCATCACGGCACAGCCCTGTTCTCTGGCCAGATCCACCAGCAACTGGCTTACTTCCCGGGTGGTTACAGGATCAAGCCTGGAAGTTGGCTCATCAGCAAACAGGAAGACCGGTTTCAGCAAGAGAATCCGCAACAGACAAAAACGCTGCAACTCCCCTGATACTTCACTGGCACTGCGTTCCAGTAAGGCGTCGCTCAGCCCCAGCCGGGCCATCAGTGCAGGCACTGAGGTCACGTCCAGGTCATGAAGTTGTATCAGATCCATCAGCAGAGTACGCAGGGAAACCGCATGGCTTACAGCCGCTGTTGGGTCCTGATACAGCTTTTGCCAGTGATGGCCGGATACGCCTTCACGACGGGCCACCTCACCTGCATGCGGCGGATTCAGCCCAAGCAAGGTATCGCCCAGTGTACTTTTACCACACCCGCTGTCACCGACAACACCGACAACTTCACCTGGATGCACCTTAAAATCCAGCCCGGAAACCAGCGCCTGTTTACCCCGCCCAACCGTTAACTGACGGGCACTGATAAGAGGTTTACTGTCTTCAGCAAATACCTTGCGCGGTGGCTGCCACCACTTAGCCGGATCAGCACTGATCAGTTCACGGGTGTAAGCATGCTGCGGGTTGCTGAGAACGTCCTCTGCCAGCCCTTCTTCCAGTAATACGCCGTCTTTCATCACCATGATCCGGCCACCGATCTGACGGGCAACAGCAACATCATGGGTGATAGTCAGCAACACACCGTCTGCCGCCTGACTGATAAGCTGACTGACAACATGATCACGCCGGGATATGTCCAGTCCCTTGGTGGGCTCGTCTGCCAGCAGCACCTGAGCACCGCCCGCCATGGCACAGGCAATGGCCACCCGCTGGGCCATACCCCGGACAGCTGATCTACCCGTTTCTCTGCACCAGCCTGTAAACCTAACCGGAACAAATCATCTTCTGTCCGGCTACGCGCTTCACTTTCAGTCAGTCCGCCTACCAGATGATAGGTTTCCTTCAGTTGATTACGGGCACTCATCAGCGGCGACAGTGCATTCCAGGGTTCCTGAGGCAACAGAGTAAGTTGCCGCCCCCAAAGCCCCTGCCTTTCACTCATACTCTGCGCTTTGCCGAACAGTTCCAACCGCCCTTCACAGTGCAAAGTGTCAGCCAAATTCCCCATAATCGCCTGCGCAAGGAGGCTTTTACCCGATCCGGTCTGCCCTAAAATGGTTAACCGCTCCCCCGCATCCAGCGTCAGGCTCAGCGATTGCAATAACTCAACATTGCCGGCGTATACGGCCAGGTCTGTTGTCTTAATCAGGTGCATTACCGCCCCTCCTGCCACAAAGATGGAATGCCAGTACCAGTAATGCCAACGCCAGTAATGGCTGTGCTAACAGCCAGGGGCTTCCTGATAATACGGGAACAGCTCGACGATCATTTGCCCCAGCTCTGCCGTCGGCGGCTGAATACCTACGTATACAAACCCTAACGATGCCATCATCAGTACAGCATTAGCGGCACCAAAGGCAGCCAGCGTCAGCAGCTGCGGTGCCAGCGCCGGCCAGTAATGACGCCGGAACAGATACCATAAACTGAAACCCATTAACCGGGATGACTCAACGGCCGGAGAGGTATCCACCCGCTGGATCACTGCACGGGTCAGGCGAAAATATTCAACCCACTGGATCAGTGCAATGGCGATATACAGGACCAACAGGGAGCCAGGCGCGATTGAAGCAAAGATCATCACCAGCACCAGCCCGGGCAGCGCCATAATCAGCGTCACCAGCATATCGATCAGCCGGTCAACCCAGCCGCCCCGGGTCGCTGCCAGCACGCCTAACATCACGCCGGTCAGCGCTGATGTCACTACACATGCCAGCGCCAGAAGCAGCGATAACCGCAGGGCATCCGCCAGCCTTAGCCACATATTGCGGCCGAAATGATCAGTTCCCAGTAAAAGCTCGGCATTGGGAATGCTCAGTATCTGATTAAGATTCTGACTGTTACCGTCACCGGCAAATAAAAAGGCGGTACCAAAGCTGTACACGCAAAGCACGGCTAACAGGACTAATCCCAGCCCCTGCGCATTAATAAGCGTACGGTCACTCATTGCAGTCGCCCTCCCCGCGGATCCAGATAGTAGCAGGCAATATCAACGGCGGTATTCAGAAGGACAAAGAGTATGCCCATCATCAGAGCAGCCCCTGTATTACCGGAATGTCACGGGCAAAAATGGCATGGGCCAGACCATGGCCCACCCGGGCCAGGAAAGAGTGATTCAATCATCACCACCCCTTCCACCAGAGTAATCAGCTGAATCCCCATGAAAGCAACCACAGGCACCGCGAGATTCCGCAGCCCATGACGGTAAAGCACCTGCCAGTTGCTCAGGCCTTTAGTACGGGCAAACTCAAAAACGGGCTTTGAATCACCTTACGTGCTTCGTTATGCACCACCCGGTTAGATACCGCTGCAAGGCTCAGACCTAACGCCAGCATGGGCAAGACCAGATGGCTGGCACTGCCAAAACCGGCAACCGGAAACCACTGTAATTCCAGCGCGAAAAGAATGATCACTAACAGGCCGGTTACAAATACCGGCAATGCCCGCATCAGGGTTGAAAGCGTCAGCATCAGCCGGTCAAACCAGCCCCCCACCATGCGGTGGCAATGCCTAACGGCACAGCAATCAGCATAGAAAGAGCGACACCTGCCATTGCCAGATAAAATGAATGGCTCAGCATATGCCAGAGCTCATCCACCACCGGCATACCACTCACCAGAGAGTTGCCAAGGTTGCCTGTCAGCAGGTCTGCAAACCATTGCAGATAGGCCTGAAACGGCCCCTGATCAAGGCCTAACTCGGCCCTGACCAGATCCGCAGACGTTGTATCAACCGCATCCATTCCGTAACGCCCCGCCGCAATACGGTAGGCCATATCTCCGGGAAGGCTGCGCATCAGCAAAAATGTCAGGGTACTGACACCCCAGGCCACACCCAACAACTGCAGCAGGCGCTTTATCAGTAACTGCGCCACTAACGGTTCCACTTAATCTCGTTCAGAAAGTAGCTACGCTCATAGGGATCGAAGCGGAAACCCTCAACGTCTTTCTGAACCGCGGTATGCTGAACATAGTGCGCGATGGCAATCAGCGGCTTATCTTCATAAATAGCCTGGGCGATTTGCTGCGCCTGCTGACGGTATTTTGCCGTATCGTTCTGCTGAACCAGCTGACTTAAAGATGCCTGAATCGCCGGTTGAGACCAGTTCATGCTTCCCCAGTCACCGCCACTGCTGTTACCAAAATCTTTAATCAACACGCCCAGAGGATCAGCAATGGTGCCGTAGTTACGTGCGATCAGCGCCACTTCCAGTGAACCGTCCTGATGCCCGGAAGGAATAGCACTGGAGTTAGTAACATTCACGTTCAGCTTAACCCCGATGCGTTTCCACTGATCCTGCAGTGCTGTTGCAACTGTCACCAGCTCCGGCCGGTCGGCATAAGTAATCAGTGTCAGTTCAAACGGCTGACCGGCTTTTTCCATCCAGCCATCGCTGTTTTTCTGCCAGCCATCAGCCATCAATAATGATTGGGCACGTTCAAGATCCTGCGCTGCAGAGGTATCACCGATATGCCAGTCAGACATATAAGACGGCAGCAACTGAGCCGTTGCTGATTCAGGGCTGCGCAACACAGCGGATGCAATACCATGGCGGTTAATTGCCAGGCTCAGTGCCTCCCGGCTTGACTGGCTCGCCAATAGCGGATGCGCCAGGTTCAGCTTAATGGACAACACCCGTGGTAAATCCGTACGCAAAATTTCCACCTGAGGCAGCATGCGCAGTGCAGGTACAGACGCTGCATCCAGGCCAAATACAATATCACCTTCCCCGCTGCGCACCTGTAATACTCGGCTTTCCGCCCGGTGACCGGTCAGATAGCTGGCATACTCTATTGACGCTTTTTACCCCAGTAATCATCAAAACGCTCCACCACCAGCTTGTGCGGCATCGCAATTTCATAGGCAGTGAATGCCCCGGTACCGATAACAGCGATTACATTGGATTCAGCATCGAACGCTTCCGGCGCCAGAATAGCGGTTGAATAGTTAGCCATGATTGCCCCTAACGGGCTGTAAGGATTGGCAAGGTTAACTCTCATTTTCTGGGGATCCAGCACTTCAATGCCGGTAATCGGCGCCCCCTGCATAAGGCTTGGCTTGGCACGGGCAATATTCAGGCTGTTAACCACCGCGGTAGCATCCAGGGCAGAACCATTGTGAAACTTAACATCCGGCTGCAGGGTAAATGTCCATGCTTTGCCGTCTTCACTGATCTCCCACTTGCTGGCCAGACCTGGCGTCAGATTTCCTTTCGCGTCGACATTCACCAGTGTTTCAAGTACCTGCATCCGCTGAAAGACATAGCCCCGGCGCGTCGGATCCAGGCTGGCAAATTCAAACTGTCCCTTTATCGCTAATGTATTTTCTTTTGTCGGCTCAGCCAGTAAAGGGGCTGAGAGTGACAAAGCACCAGCGACACCCAACGCAGAAATAACCTTCAACATCTGTCCAATTCCTTACACATAACATGAAAGCTAAAAATGTTACGTTATAACAAACCAATTGAAAACAGTTATTATTCTGTTTAAAGAACACAGACATCTGACGAAGCAATACCCATCAGCAGGTCAGGCATGCAAAGATGCCACTTTACTGAGCGATACGCTTATTCATCCCTGAACAGCTGTAGCTTCAGAGAAACCTGACAAGAAAATCTCTGAAAACCGGAAAGACCTGCCGGCTGAAGAATGAATGATCTTGCAGGCACGGTGAATGAAACAGACTTCCCGTGAATACCTGTTTCCGGTGAAAGCCTGTCAGTGATGAGAATGGATGCGCTAATCTGATATCAATTGTTGCAATTACTCTTCAACAAACTGATATTTCTGCAGAATTTTCTGATAAATGCCCTGCTCCTTTATCCGTAACAGTGCACCGTTAAAATCACTCAAAAGACGCTGGTGTCCGGGATAATTACGGGACACCATCAGCCGGAGGGGCTCTTGCTGTACAGAGGTTTTGGCAGCATCCGGTAATCAGCCTGACGATCCCCCAGCATGTCTGCTAACAATAAGCGGCCACCGAGGGTATCCAATGCAGCAAAATCTATTCGCTGCGACGCCAACATTTTCACCAGCTGAACATCGGAATTCACGACAGTCAGTTCGGCACCGACACTCTCAAAATCCCCACGTAGCTGTAGCCCCGAACACCGCCAATCAATACACCCTTAAGATCTGAAAACTTTTCGAAGGTTACCGGCTCTGTACGCTCAGCATCAAAGAATAAGCGGGTTGTGGTAAAGATCAGCGGATCAGAAAATGCAAACTCACTGCTGCGTTCAAGGGTTTTGCGGTAAGGAAATGCCGCAAAAACTTTACCCTGCCTGAGCAGTACTTCGTTACGTTTCAGGGTAACCACTGAACCTCTGTGTGCATCCCCATTTCAGCAATCACGGCACTCACTATTTCAGTGGTCAGACCATAGTCACCGGGTACGTTTTGAGTATAGGGAGGCCAGTCACCACTGGCTAAAGGCAAAGTATCTGATGCCCTGACAAAACCAGAAATCAGAAACAGCACCAGCGGAATACACCAACCAAAGATAAAGCACTTACGCATACAACCCATTTGCCAGCCTTTACTTGAAAGATACGGGCTACAGTATAGGCAGATTAAAAGGCATTAAAAACAGGGTGATGAATGAAAATCACACAGTCACGGGTGATGTTGTCCGAGACTGTGTGACAGGGGAAAAGCAAAACTGACTGTTATGTCATGCCAGCGTCGGCCTGATTGTAATAAGTAACTGTTGATGGCTGGCCGGTTCTGAGTACCCGGTTATCGGCCGACTCAAACTCATCGACATCATACCGGCGATCAATGGGTGCATTCGCCAGGCCGTACAGTGAATACTTCTGCGCAGCGAGAATAAAATCCGTCTGACGGATCTGCTCCAACTGTCTGATAAAGGCATCATCATCCAGATCCCGCTGTCGCTGAACCTCAATACGCTCTTCATTCAGTCGCTCCAATTCCAGCTGCTCCCGGGCCAGTGCTTCGCGGGCTGCATCGCTGATGCTTACCTGAACCCCTGGCTGCTCAACACGCGGTGGCTCAAGGTTTTCGGTATATGCCGCAATGGCCCGTTCCGCCCTGCTAACGGGTGCTGTAGCAGTGATCTGACCGACCGCTGCTGAAGTAATATGTGAAATGCCGTCCATAACCGATCCTCCTTATCCCTGCTATCCGATTAGTTAAAAGAAGTAAGACCACGACCCACCATTGATCAGTATATAAACACCTGTAACTGAAATGTTACTGAAAGAGTTATCACAGCTTCAGAAACAACAACGATAAGGGCTGAACAAGCGTAGTTACCTGTTACCGGTAGCAGGGTACCAGCACAAAAACCGGCAGCCTTTCGACTGCCGGTTTGGACTCCCGGACAACTTCAATCCGGTTATTGCTGAGTTACAGTAAAGCCCTGCAGGTTAGTCAGATCCAGCGCTAGCGCTCCGGTATTCGTCAGATTAAGGTTACTCAGTAATAACTGTCTGCTAATCGCCAGATTATCGCCGGCGCCGTTAAATGACACACCGGAACCCGCGGTGTTATCTACCCGAATATTGTCCAGCTCAACCCGGTAGCTCAGGCCATTTGCCGGTATTGATGTGAACTGATTAAACGATCCCTGTAGCGATACACCCTCATTCAGGACAATATCACTCACCCGGATGTTACGCAGGGCTAATGTCGCTGTCCCGCTTGAATTAGTGATCTCATCGTAGGCGTGGCTGATATCAATACCGTTTGGTGCACCGCTTACAACAATGTTACTCAGTACAGTCGTGCTGTTAACCCTGCTGTTCACCGTCTCGTCAAAACTGCCACTCATATCAAGTGCATCGGAATTCGGATTGAGAATCCCGGCATCAATCACTGTGATGTTATCCAGTGTTACCTGGGCATTCACTGTACTATCTGTGAATTCATCAAGGATCTGTAAATTGATGCCGTCATCAGCGACTCGGTTAACGGTGATATTACTCAGCGCCAACTTCGCAGTTAAAGTACTGCCGGTTGCTTCATCCAGCCCGCCACCAAAATCAATACCATCTCCTGCCCCTGTAAAACCGGCATCTTCAATGGTGATATTGTTCATGACAATATCGATATCCGATACAGCATTATCAAACTCATCAAAAGAACCATTCAGGGCAATCGCCGTTTCCGGTGCTCCCCGCACAGTCACGTTGTTAAACCCAAGCTTAAGCTTACCGTTACCGCCATGAAACTGATCAAAAAAGTTAGACATACTGAAGCCCCGTGATTCGGGATCAATTATGCCAACACTGTCGATGGTGACGTTGTTGAAAGCAATATCAAAATCTGCCGTGCCGTTTACAAAGCGGTTAAAGGCACTGCGCATACTGATCCCGTCGTCACCGGTATTGGATATATCCAAACCGTTAAATCTGAGTATGCCGGTGCCTGTTTTAAAACTGTGGACCGAGCTCTGGAAATCAATACCGGTCTGGGCGATATCATGAAGCGTAATGTCATTAAGTTGCACATCCAGATGAATCCTGTCCGCATTTATCAACCCGCCCAAGCCAGTAAAATCAAAACCGGAACCGCCAACCTGATGCATATCGACGTTATTTGCCCGTAGCGTCAGATCCGATGCGCCCCCTAACCGGATACCGGCACCGCCCACGTCGGAAATATTAATATCATCAAATGCCAGTATCTGACGGGGTAATACAGCGCCGGTCACCTCCTGTACCAAATGCCGGTCACTGAAACCATGGTTAAAAATACTGCCGGACATAAAGCCCGCACCGCTGACATCCAACCCGATAAAGTGATTACCATCTGCCACCTGAAAAACCGCTTCATTAAGTGTATGGCTGATACGCGGGCGGCTGCCCGGTGCTGTATAAACACCGCTGCCGCCGGTTTTAGCACCGCGCAACTGCACGGTTCCTGCACTGCCCACCAGTGTCTGATCAGCCGCCATCACACGGCCACCGGTGAACGTACCGGCGGTGCCGTCCAGCACGATTAATGTATTGGCACCTTTATTAATTGCCTGTGTCAGATCGGCATCATCAGTTGCAAAGGCCACTTGAGATAACGCAACACCGGTGGTGGCATCTTCTACCGCTTCGCGGCCGGAATCAGCGGCAATGATATCAGTATCTCTTTCCAGCGCTGCCAGCATCCGCTGTTCCTGAACAGATAAACGGCTGGCGGGCCGGTCATATTCCGGCACGAGAGGAATGGTCAGTTTCAGGCCGAGTTCCCAGTTATCGTCCCGTACCTGATCATGGCTGTAACCGGCTTCCCATGTCAGTGATGAACCGGGGATTGCCGCAAAGACATTGTTCAGTCGCCACTGTGCCCGTACCTTGGGGCCCGTCACGGCTTCAGCGGCCAGTTCATCATCAAACCAGAAGCCGCCACCATGTAACCAGAGTTCGCTGTCAGCCCCCAGGTTAATCGGCAGGCGATAACCGGCTTCCAGATCCACCCCGTGTAAAGGTACCTCTGCCGCACCGGTAATAAATAACTGATTGCCCACCAGCTCAGCCTTTACCGGCGTGCTGTAGGCTTTAGCATCAGACAACGGATAATAACCATTGAAACGCAGATCCCAGTTGGCACTCAGTGCCTCAAGCCCACCTGCCACCTGTTTAAAGCGGTTGCCGGACTCAGACGTCCGGGCATCCAGCCCGAGCCAGCCGCCGATGTTCCAGCTGGAATCCAGCATTTGCCGGTAACCCAGCGCCACATTGCCTTCCCGGCTGCCTTCGGTAAATAACTTGCCCCGTAACTCAGTGAACACCATCCGGTCATCCAACTGATACAGGGGATAAACAACGCGGCTTCACCGCGGCTGACATTATCGGAGCCGGCAAAACCGCCGACTTCCAGCCAGGGCTGCCACTTATTTGCTTCATGTGTATCTGCCGTTGCGTGACCGGCGAGAGATATTCCAGAAATAATCAGGCAAGCTGAAATTGCTTTATTAAGACACAGTGGATTCAGAGTCGACATCTTGGTTTGTGCTCCGTCAACGGTTAGTCAGCGGCAGCCGGATGAAACAGAAAAGCCCGCCGGCAGATACTCCAAATCCATCTGTTCTGCCGGTCCCCCTGATCGGACAGAACCACCTGCCAGCGGGCATCTTTTCCTGTTCAGCACATACTGCCAGTCAAAGATGTTCTGACGGGGACGTCTCTCCACGACACTGATTATCCTCCTGTGCTGTTGGGTATACACCGCAACAACTGATGATGACCGCCATCAGAACGACACAGAGTTTTACAAAGAAAACTTAAGAAACTCTTAAGCCTTTTCAATCTCTTACTGAAAAACGGAATAAACACAGTAATCTGACGCGCCACTGATATCTCTGCTTCACCGGAGATAAACAGCCAGGCAGGATCAGGCACCCTTAAGGCAGCCTGCCGGAAAATGACTGGGCTGATTGGATTGGACTGAACATCAACAAGGAACGCCCACGGGGGCATTTGGAACACACAATGAAAACCAGAATATTCTCAGCGCTGCTACTCTCGGCACTCACCGTTACGCCGGCATACGCTGCCGAGTATGAAGTCAAAATGCTTAACGCCAATGAAGAAGGCAACATGGTATTTGAACCTTCTGTTTTACAGGTGGAAGTGGGCGATACAGTAACCTTTATACCCAGCGACCCCGTTCATGATTCAATCTCAGTGCTGACACCAGCCGGCGCCAACAGCTGGCACGGTAAGAGAGACCAGAAAATAAGCGTCGTGATTAATAAAGAAGGCGTTTATATCTACAAATGTGCGCCCCATTACTACTACGGCATGGTGGGAGTCATCCACGCAGGTAACCCCGTAAACCTGGCTGAAGCACAGCAGGCCGCTAAAGACATCAGCTCTAAATTCCTGATGAACAAAGACCGGCTGATCAACTATGTGGACCAGCTGAAATAGCCTTTCACATCAAGCCCTTTTACAGAAAGAGCTTTCATAAAGGGCTTCCGTCAGAAGCCCTTTTTCTTTGAAGCTGTTTGCACGTCAACAACCAGCCAGTTAAACAACCTTTCGATCAAACCCAGCAGTTAAACAGGGAGTGTGATCTGCACCGTCAGGCCGCCTTCCGGCGTATCCGACAGTTCATAACGGCCCTGGTGAAGCTCAACAATGGTTTTCACAATCGTCATGCCCAGCCCGGCACCTGGCAGGTGCTTATTCCCTGCCCGGTAAAAACGTTCGAACACCTGGGCTTTTTGCTCATCACTCAACCCGGCACCGTGGTCAATCACCCGCACCTGTAACTGCTGCCCTGCCGGCTCGATCTCAACCTGAATGCTGTCACCTTCATTACTGTAGCGAATGGCATTCTCGATCAGGTTACGTAACAGAATTCCCAGCAAGACCGGCTGGCCCTGCATACTCAATTCTGCATCAGAAGCGCTGCATTTGAGTTCAACATCCATGCGCCGGCTCAGGGCCTGCGGATACAGATCCGCAATCACATCACCGGCTACAGCTGGCAAAGCCACGGCTTCAGTTTTCATGCCGGTGGCATTTTGCGGATTCAGCCGCGCCAGCTCCAGCAACTGATTAATCAGCCGTTCCATCCGGGCTACCCCTTCATTCAGCTGAGTCTCGTTAGAAGTATCCGTATTAATGAACATTCTCAGTGCCGCCAGCGGAGTACGTAACTCATGGGCAGCATCATCGGTAAAACGCCGCTCCCGTTCCAGCATCACCTCCACCTTGGCAAACATCGAGTTCAATGCGTCAATCGGTGCATTCAGCTCCGCTGCCAGATCCGGTTTCGCCAGCGGGGTCAGGTTATCCGGGTCACGTTCACTCAGTTCATTACTCAGCTTCACCAGCGGCTCCATGCCCTTGCGTACCACCAGATAAATAGCCAGACACAGCAGCACAGCAGCCACTGTCAGTGCGGGAATGAAACTGAAGCTGATCTCAAGACTCAGGTAAGACCGCAGGGGATATTCTGAGCGCTGCGAATCCACAGCTGACGCTGCTCATCAAAAATGCTGAATACCCGCCAGGCATCATCCTCCAGTTCAATATCCTGAAATCCTGACACCGGAGCACTCAGCCCTGCACCCTGTTCTAACGAACTGAACAGCACCTCACCTTCACGGTTCTGAATGATCACCCCAAGGCCGTCTGCGAAATATTCAACGGACTCCTCTTCCTCATGATCCAGATCCTGATCAAAGTACTGCGACAGATCACCGCTGTGGTCTGCCTGCTGTTCCGGTCCAGCCACTCAACACTTCCTGAAGATCATCCTGTTCATGGGGTAGCAGAGTATCTATAAGGGAACTGGCCTGAATCAGCCCGGCATCAAACACCTCTTCCGTTTCATGCTGCGCCATGTACACCGCACTGAGCAGTGAAGCAAAGCCCCCAGACAAATCAGCGCCAGCGTCCAGTAAAGAATATACGTCTGAATTGAATACACCTTAGCTTTCAACAAAATAACCCACCCCTCTCACGGTTTTGACTAATTCTTTACCCAGCTTTTACGCAGGTTATGGACGTGCACTTCCAGCGCATTACTTTCCAGATCATTCTCGTAAAGCTGTTCTTCTATCTGACGCCGGGTCAGTACCCGTCCGGCACTTTCCAGCAAATACACCAGTAATTCGTATTCCCGGCGCCCCAGCGTGATTAACTCTTCAAGGAAGAACACCTGTCGCGCCTGGGTGTCTATCCGGATATCCCGGTACGTCAGCATGGCCTGGCTGCGGCCCGCAGCTCTGCGCTGCAAAGCCCGTAACCGCGCTTCCAGCTCATCCAGATCAAACGGCTTCACCAGATAATCATCAGCACCGTTATCCAGCCCTTCAATACGGTGGTTCACTGCATCCCGGGCAGTCAGAATCAGCACCGGCAACTCAACCTCCCGGCGAATCCGGCGCAGCACCTCCAGCCCGTCTATATCCGGCAAGTTAAGATCCAGAATCACCAGCTCAGGCTGCAGCTCAAACACCGCATTGACTCCCGGCTCCCCGGCTTCAACCCAGTCAACCCGGTAACCCCGTTGCTGCAGATTCAGCTGAACCCCTGCCCCAGCAAAGGATCATCTTCAATTAAAAGAATTCTCATAGACATCAACACACACAATTAACAACTGCCCGATGTAGCACATAGCTTCGGCTTATAATTGGCAGCCAGCATACACTATTGAACTCCTTTAAGGCCTGACCAAAAGTACCAAAGAGAGTAATCTCCCGGCCAGATACAAAAAACCAACAACCTTTAGGGCTGTTGGTTTTGAAAACGCCACCGAACGGATCAGACGCGGAAAGCAGCCACTGACTGATTAAGCTCATCTGCCACCGTGGCTAAACTCTGGGCCAGCGCCTTGTTCTGCTCGGACGTATCGAACGTATTTTTCGCCAGATCATTAATCTCAACAATGCTGACATTAATGGTTTCAGCCACCGCAGACTGCTCTTCTGCCGCCGTGGCTATCTGGCTGTTCATATCCTGAATGCTCACCGCTTCACCACCGATCACCGCCAGAGCCTGATTGGCATCCGCCGAGCGGGCTCCGGTTTCACCTGCACCGGCGGCATTCTCCTCCATCAGTTTTACAGCACTTTCAGCGGCATTCTGTAAGTTGGTAATCATGTTCTGAATTTCACTGGTGCTGGCCTGGGTCTGATTCGCTAGGCCACGGATCTCATCGGCAACAACCGCAAATCCCCGACCGGCCTCACCGGCACGGGCCGCTTCAATTGCCGCGTTGAGTGCCAGCAGATTGGTTTGTTCAGAAATGCCGTTAATCACATCCAGAATGCTGCCCACCCGGTTGGTTTCGCTGTCCAATTGAACAATCACTTCCTGAACATGGCCGATGCCGGAAATCAGCTCGGTAATCTGGGTGTTCATATCAGCCACCACGGAAGTACCATGCCCAGCCGATTCATGGGCCTGATTGGCAGAATCCGCAGCCGTCTGGGCACTGCGTGCCACTTCTTCAACGGTCATCGTCATTTCATTCATCGCCGTTGCCGTGTGTTCCAGCTGCTCCATTTGCTGATGAGAACTCTGATGCACCTGGCTGGCGGAGACCATAATATTCTGAGATGCATCACTGAGCTGGCCGGCAGTGCTGTTGATCGTGCCAACGGTCTTCCGCAAGCTGGCGATCATCGACAATACCTGCGCATAAATACCGGTTTCACTGCCCTTAATCTCAACATCGTGACTCAGGTCACCCGACGCAACCCGTTTGACCAGCGCCTCAATATCCCGGGGTTCACCACCAATCGGAACATACATCAGACGGTGAATACAGTAATACACCACGAACAACGTGATCACGATAAACACCAGCGCCAACAGGCTGGCCAGCATCAGGTTTTCATTGGATGCCTGTAAAATCTCATCCCAGGACACCCAAGCCCACACCATCCAGCCGAACTCCTCCACCCGGGTAGACACCACAAAATACTCGTTACCATCAAAAACATAACTGTGTTCACTGGTTGGCTGATCTTTGAAAGGCACATAGCTGGGACGCTGCTCATACAGGTTGGTGCCGATATAATCCGGATACTTCGCCGCCATAATGAAGCCATCCGCCCGGCTGACGAACAACTGATTGTTCTCATCCAGCCCCTGAATAAAATCAGTAATCTCATTCAGCGACAGGTTAATAGAAAGCACGCCCACAACGGCGTTACTGCGGATCACCGGAACAGCCACCGCCATCACCATATTGCCGGATGCACTGAGGTAAGGCGTGGTCATAATTTTACGTTCACCCGCCAGCGCCCGCAGATACCATTCACGCTGCTTCTGCTTGGCATTAAAGCCGGGAATCAGGCCATTCTTATTTACCGAATAGGTACGACCGTCCCGCAGCCCCACATATGCATTCAGCACACCGAACTGGCTTTTCAGCGCCTGAAGCTGCGGTAACAGCTGCTCAGAATTAACCTCACCATCAACGATCTGCACTTCACCGGAAATCAGTTCCAGTGCGTCAAACATACGGTTCAGTTTTTCGCTGATCGCTCTTGAAATCAGAAAAGACTGATTCTGCAACTTCCGCTCATAGTCATGAACCGAAGCGGTTTTAAAGTGATAAAAACCGACAACGGATATGCTGACAATCGCCAGCGCAAACAGCATACCCACGTAAATTAACAACTTTGCTTTAACACTCATTCATCATTCTCCCAGGGAATTCCTGACAGAGAATATCCTGTAAGACGCGTTAAACCCAAACACTTACAACCCAAAATGAAAATCAAATTCTCATTTTAGATACTTTATGTTGTTTTTAGTATTCATTTTAAAGGCGGAATTGACTGACATCCGCAGAGAGTCTGGAGCTTTTTATGGCTTACATTTCCATTTTCTGTATGACTGATTCTCCAGATAACAGCAATTCAGCAAAGCTCTCACAGATCACAGTGATGAATGTTGAGCTATCAGCAGGTGCAGAGAGGTACATAGAAGAAGAGAACATCATCGACTTTATGGCTGTCTATAAAGACTGGATCTACGGCTACTAGTTGGCCAAGAAATGCCTAGCGATCGTGAACGTCTCAGTGATTCGATGATTCTCCGCTTACAGATGGCGACATGCTGTTGATCGATTCTGCAGATAGATGTGCCCAGTTCGGAAATATCTATGTGGTAGAGATTAGGAGTGAGTTGCGCGTGAAATGCTTAATGAAGCGGATGGATAGACGTTGAGCCATCAGCTCAGATAATAAGAGTGCCCGGCCTATCAAAATGAAATTATCTCGCATTACAAGTTTGAGCTATTACGAGTGATAGGCCAGGCTTTTCTGATATTAAAAGGTAAGCTTTGAATATTTAATTACCAAGTAAGCTCAAAACTTCTTGTTTGCATAACTCAGGAATTTCAAGACGATCAAAATTTACATTCTTTAATTCTTTATAATAATCTTCGGTATCTAAATTATTAGCATCAAATTTTAAAACTTTACTCAGATAAATAGCTGTAAATCTAGATACACCTAAAGCCATAATTTGTAAGGTATGGCGGTTACACGAACCAAATTCAAAATAAATATGATATGGTTCTAAGCTAATATTTTCTTCTCCGTTTTTCTTTTCGATAAGATATCTTAAAATATCATTATACGCGGAGAAAAACTTAACCATGTTAAATCGTACTTCTTGATCAAGTAGTTTCAAATGATCTCTAATAACAGAAGAAATGCTTTTTCTGTGTTAGCTAGAATATACTTAACTCTAGTATTCAGTATATCTTTTAAACTGTCTCCCTTAATCCAAGAATAAGCCAAACCGCTAATTAAGTTCTTATAAGATTCACTTTTAAGATCCCAACCTAGGCATAAAGCAAACAACTCAATAACGGTTATCATTTTGCTCTTTGCACCTGTAGCATATGGGTAGAGCAATTTTAAATCATTAAGGTCATCATAGTTCTCAATAAAGTCATACAGAAACTGCAAATAGTCAGCTCTAATAGCTTTATTTTTTTCTAATATTTCATCAGGAACCGTCACTGACAAACTAGTAACTTTTTCAATGGTTTTATCCAACTCGACAGTATTAGAATCAGTTCTAAATCTTTCAAAAATTTCAAGAGAATCTGTAGAGCGATAATCGTTGTATAGTTTACCAAAAGCCATTTCAGCTTTGCCGTACTCTTTTGAATTTAAGTCGAAATTAGATATTAACTCTTGAATAGTTCGTCCACCATCTTTCATTATGCTATCTAAGGATGACTCTATAATTTGAAGTTTCTCTCCTTTATAAACAGATTCTTCCCACTCATCAGGTTGTACACACCAAATGTTTCCCTGAAACTCTTTCACTAGACGACCTGCACGACCCGATAAATTCAGAAAATCTGAACGATTCATCGGAGAGTCACCAGACTTTGGATTTTCAATAACAATGTGCTTAGCAGGAGATTTACCCCTGTAACAAGGTACTGGTACAACATATGAATTTAATTTCGTCATCTTTGAATAAATTTTCAACACCCTGTCTAACTGTAGAAGGCATATGTCCATAGTGAAAACCAACTCCTTTCTCTAAACAAGAAATCAAAGGGTAATCAGGATGTATTTCCTTCTTTATAAAATCAATAAAGACTTTAACTTTATCACTTATAACGAAACTGCTATTTAATTCTGATATCTGAAACGCAACATTTTCTGCATCACCAGGACCGTTTGAAAAAACTATAACAGAATCTATATCTTTCGATATAGCTTTTGCAACATAAGAGCGCCTCTTAACTTTCGGTTCTCTATAAGTGAAATTAACCGATATTTCCCTATATTAATAGAGCTTGTATCTGTTAGTAAGTCTACATTTATAAACTTAGGTTTCATTCTAACCGAATTCAACAAGAATATATTTTGAGACACCGGAGAAATAATTTCTGTGAAATATTTTCCTTCTTCATTAAGATTAAAAACATTTAAGAAATAATTAGGATTTTTTATTAACGGTGAAGCAAATAATATATTAATAGCAGGAAACATTTTAAGTGAATAGTCTATTACACTCTGAAGTAGAATACCTCTTTTTCCTTTTTGTATTTCATGAGCTTCATCAACAATCAAAGAGGAAATATATGGTTCATTATCTTCATGAGAGTTTAAAAAGCTCATCAATCTTTCTTGAGTAAAGACAAAAACACTTCCTGACTGCAATTGTTCTTCATTTGAAGGAAACGGCGCAGTTCTTACAAGAACATCACTCAAACCTTTATCTCTAAGCAAACTCCTTAACCTTGAAGAAACTTCAGTTATTAAAGCTCTAGTAGGAACTATATAAACTATGGACTTCTTACGGACCTTTTAGTTTATCTATCAAATCCATGCCGAGTATGAACGACTTTCCTGCCGATGTAGGTGCAGAAACACTGAGAAATTTTTCTTTTTAATGATGTATAAAATTTATATTGAAAATCTGTAAGTTGAATTTTTCGATCATCATCAAAAACAGAGTTTTCAATTTCTCTAGATAAAGTCTCTAGTTTGAGAAAGCTTGGTACTTTATTACTTTCCCCAAACCTATTTCTTAACAAAGCCCTACCAGGAAAATTCCCAAGCCTAGATAAAATAACATCTGCAGCACCTAGCACTTTTTCATCATCTATTATATTTAACAGATCTGATATTATACTATAAGCATCAGTTTTATCTTGATCTCTATCTGATAAAGACTTCATAGATGATATCGCTATCAATCTATTTATTTCCTTTTCAGTCAGCTTATCCGATTCAGAAGTACTTTCACCTGGCATATATATTAGTGAGCTATTCTTTTTAACTTGATAATTAAGTCAGAATATTCCATTTTCAACCTAACGCTTTATTAAATTCGTTTCTAAATTCGACCACAGAAGGAAATGGTATAAAAATACATCAAAGCATAAGTGTTTTTATCGAAGACATCAAACTTTTCTGTATATTTTTACAAGCCTTTGGCTATCTTTCAAAAATTCAATTCTAAAGTTATTATTTTTCTCTAGCAATATCGCCTACAGCCTCATCATAGCCCTTATAATCATAGCCAATCAAGCATGCATGATTTATCCTTACTGCCTCACTGGGTGCTCCGTTAACAAACAGGTTACCAATTTCTTCTTTAACAACCTCATCGGCATATTTATAATGCTTTGTAACCATCGAGAACTCATGTTCGAGCATATCTATATCGTGAAAATCACTTATACTCTGAAGTGCAGATGTTATTGCAGACGTGGCGCTTTTATATAATTTAGATTCACCAAAGTAAAAATCAACAAGCTTTAATTCTTTATTCCACTTAGCATGAATGCCATCTGATCCTTTAATTTCATCTTTATGATTAGTTTTAAGTTCCATCTTTGCTACAACTTGCGGAGCCTTAATTACTGCTTCCATTAAAAGAACAAAAGTGTCTCACCAGCTTCACCTGTTTTATCTGGAGAATCATCATAAACTTCTGGATTTCTAAATAAACTTCTGGCTTCTTTAGTTAGAATTGCTGATTGAACCGGGTCCAAACTTTCACTTCTATTTCTAGAAGAAATACAGTAGTGAATTATATATGCATAAAGAGTATTGGCTAAAGCTTTAATCATTGGTTGCTTATTTCCATCAAACTTAAGGTGATGAAAACGCAACTTAGCTTCAATTCCATTAATGGTATGTTGATGCTCTATAACATCAATACATGTTGAAAAATGAGTAGGATCAACTGAAACATTTTTCAAATTCAGATTCGAAATTCATCTACTATCTATCACCTATTTAGATTTACAATCTAAAGGCGAAAGAAAAACAATCGATACTGTATCCTTGCTCTCTAACGCCTGCTGCCGTTATTTATCAATATCCAGCTCGTCGCTGTATCAGTTACTCCAATTATCCACTGAAAGACTATACACCACCTATCAATTCAATCCCTATAACTTATACATAATATTAAACAACAATTTACATAAATATTTGATTAAACCTAACCAAACATAACTACAATGATTGCATAAGTTATATATATATAAAACAACTTAAGTTATTTTGCATAAAACAACCTAAGAATTTACTATTATTCCTAAACCAAACAATGGTGCTATCAAAATCACTTCAGTAATTAGCTATAGCTGATTTTGTTCACTGTATTAATAAATATGCCCCTTTTGGCGCCCCAATATGTCAGAGCCTTTATAGCCCCAAATATCCGCAATCTGCTTATAAGTAGTCGTCTGGCGGTTATACGCTATTTTTATTAAAACCGGCCAAGTCTGAGCTGCACGGTACCCTAAGGATGGAGTGCCTGATAAATAACTGATCATAATGTAACAGCTCTCTGTGGCTAGAATTCAACGCAGTTTTATTAGCATCGATTAAACACAGTCACATCACAAAAACAGTATCATCTTGGTATCAGTTAAGGGGACATTGAGCCAGATCAGAGGACCTATTGATCAAGAAGTGAACACCGCCAACAAAAATTACGAGTGAGTACGCAGATTGTTCACCCCTCCGGGGCTATCGTCGCAAGCTCCGATGTGGTCTCGCTTCGCTCGGCTCGACTGCCTTCGGCAGTTCTCATCTGCCTATTAATTCCCACGCCGTAGAATGCAAAAGCCCGCAGTAAATGCGGGCTTTTTATATCTGGTAGGACTAGGCAGATTATTCACGGCTTCGCCGCTCACCCCTTCGGGGCTATCGTCGCAGGCTCCGATGTGGTCTCGCTTCGCTCGGCTCGACTGCCTTCGGCAGTTCTCATCTGCCTGTAATTTCTCACACCGCAGAATGCAAAAAGCCCGCAGTAAATGCGGGCTTTCGGTATTCTGGTAGGACTAGGCAGATTCGAACTGCCGACCTCTACCATGTCAAGGTAGCGCTCTAACCAACTGAGCTATAGTCCTGAAGTGGGGTCGTATTATAGGCAAATCGTTCCCGGACGCAAGCAGTTTTTACCTGTGTTTTAACAACTTATGCATCATGAAAGACAAAACGCCTGATTATCTGAATTAAACTCAATGTAATTCAGCTGCAGCTCATAAAACGCCCGTTAGACTTTAGTCAATGCTCAGCTTCTGACTGTTCTTTTACTCATTAAACACATTACTCACACTTACACCCGCTCAGCCATGTATACTTTTCCAATCCAGACCGCTGAAGCATTTATCTGACAGGTTGTTTTATGATTGCTGTTGTTCGCTCTCTGGCCTGTGTACTGCTTTTGCTGTTCGGTACCGTTGTACACAGTACGCCTCTGACACTGAAATTCTTTCAGACCGATTCCCGGTATAACTACCGGATCGATCTGCTTAAACTTGCGCTGGATAAAACCGCCGCAACCGATGGTCCGTATCTGCTCAGCCCTGTTACGGAAGAGATGACTCAGGCCCGTGGCCTGCAGTCTCTGGAAATGAAACAGGAGATTAATATTGCGTTTCTTTCCGCAACCGCTGAGCGAGAAGCACGTTTTCTGTCGGTTAAAGTGCCTCTCCTTCAGGGCATTCTTGGCTACCGGATTGCGATGATTCATGAGCGTCAGGCGGATACTTTTGCCGGCATTAAGACCCTTGATGATCTGCGCCAGTTAAACGCCGGCTTTGGTAGCCACTGGGCCGACCTTTCTATTCTCGAAGCGAATCAATTACCGGTAACAGGCGTCGCCCGCTACCCTAATCTGTTCTCTATGCTCAACGCCGGTCGCTTTGATTACTTCCCCGGGGCATTAATGAAATCTATAAAGAGCTGGAAGAACGGAAACCGGATTATCCGCGATTAACGGCGGATAAAGGCTTTGCCTTTTATTACCCCTACCCGGTATTTTTCTATGTCAGTAAGGATAATCAGGCGCTTGCTGACCGTCTGACCCGCGGGCTTGAGATGGCTAAGGCGGACAGTTCCTTTCATCAGTTATTCATGAGCTACCACCGGGATACGATTAACCGGGCACGTTTACCGGAGCGGCGAATTTTCATTCTTAACAATCCTTCTCTCCCGACTGACCTACCCCGCCCGAATACCCGTTGGTGGTTTGAGGAAGCTTTCCGCTCGGTCAGGGCTGACTGAACATCTGCAGTCCTGTAACGGGGACATCTCAACAGTCCCCGCAATGGGTAACTAACGTACTGCAAACATCTGAATTCCCGTTATATTTAAAGGATATAGGTGAACAGCTACGTCAGGAGGACGTCCATGAAAGGAGTAATCTTCAACATTCTTGAAGAAATGGTCATCGAGAAATGCGGCATGATGGCCTGGAACGATATTCTCGAAACCCTCGGCCAGGATGGTATCTACACCGCTGGCAAAAGTTATCCGGATGATAAGCTCTTCGCACTGGTCGGTGAAGTTTCCGCCCGGCTGGAGCTACCGGCTGAAGCCGTTGTCGGCGCGTTCGGTGAGTTTCTGTTCGACCAGTTGGCCCGGCGTTATCCGGTGTTTCTGGAAACCCAGCCTACCCTCAAAGACTTCCTGAAAAGCATCGACTCTGTGATTCACGTTGAAGTGCGTAAGCTTTATGAATCGCCGGATCTACCTTCCATCATCTGCCATGAGCCTGACGAGCATACCCTTGTCATGGAATACCGCTCCCCCGCCAGCTTTGTCTGTTAGCTGAGGGGCTGATTCGCGGTGCTGCCAGCCGCTACAACGAAGCCATTGAAATGACCCATCCGGTCTGCACCCATCAGGGGCCGATCATTGTGATCTGATCATCCGCTTTACTGAGCAGGCAGCATGAACAAAGAAGCCGAAGCGTATAAAACAGCCTATGCCCGGGAACGGGCTGCCCGCCTGGAAGCGGAGCAGTTACTGGATGATAAAAGCCGGGAGCTGTTTCTGAAAAACCAGCAGTTAGAAGCCTCTAACACACGGCTGAAAGAGCAGCATAATGCCCTTGTGCGTAACGAAAGCTGGCAACCCTGGGCACACTGTCCGCCGGTGTTGCCCATGAGATCAATAATCCGCTAGCCTTTGTTTACAGTAACCTTGGCAGCCTGAACGGCTATATCGGCGGATACCAAAAATTGCTGCAGATGGTGCAGTGCTGGCAGGCGGATGAGCAGCTGAGTCCACAACAGGCTGAGGCGCTCAGCCAGCTGATAGAAGCCGAAGATCTGGTGTTTATCAGCGAGGACATTACAGGCCTGCTGGCTGATTCACAGGAAGGTCTGGACCGCCTGAAAGACATTGTGCAGAACCTCAGACGCTTTGCCCATTCTCAGGATACCGACTGGGAAGATGTGGATGTGACCGACGGCCTGGAAAGCACCCTGAAAATTCTCAACAGCCAGCTGAAAAATACCGTCACGCTGGAAAAACACTTTGCTGAATTACCCATGGTGCCCGGCAAAGCTAACGAACTGAATCAGACATTCCTGAACATCATCGTAAATGCCTGCCACGCCATGAAAGATACAGAACGGCCATTACTGCGCATTGAGACCCGCAAGGAAGAAGACGAGGTCCTTGTTCAGATCACGGATAACGGCTGCGGTATGGATGAAGCGGTGCTTAAGTCCCTGTTTGATCCCTTCTTCACCACGAAACCCGTGGGCGAAGGCACCGGCATGGGCATGTCGATTACCTATTCAATTATTAAGAATCATCAGGGGCGTTTGAAGGTGGCCAGTAAACCAGGCGTTGGTAGCCGCTTCAGTATTTATCTGCCACTGAAACGCAGTGAGTCGGCAAATAAGGATACGTTGTCAGACCCTCAGGATCTGACAGAAGAGCCGGTTTAATACCACACTCAGAGAGATATAGTCAGAGTATTTATTAATCAGTTTTATTAATCCGTCAGCCCGGGCTGTGAAGCAGGCACAGCGGCTTCTTCAACAGCCTCTTCATGCACAGCAGATGAGTTCATCACCTGCTCAGCAAAAACCTCTGCAGACATCGGCCGGCCTAACAGGTATCCCTGCACCGCATCACATCCGGCGGTGTGCAGGAAGTCATACTGATAGGCGTCTTCCACCCTTCTGCCACGACCTTCAGTCCCAGACCTTTAGCCATCGCAATCGACGCCAGAATCAGTTTCTGATCACTCGGATCACTGGCCAGATCCCGCACAAAACTGCGGTCAATCTTCAGCACGTCAAACGGGAACTGTTTCAGATAACTCAGCGAAGAATAACCGGTACCGAAATCATCCATCGACAGGCAGATACCCATATCCTTGATTTGCTGCAGAACAGTTTTGGTGCTGGCATCGTGTTTGATCAACAGGCCTTCGGTGATCTCAAGTACCAGCTGATGAGCCGGGAAACCGCTCTGCTCCAGCGCCTGATGCAACACCTGAACGATATGGCCATCCTTAAATTGCCGGGGAGACACGTTAATCCCCAGAGTAAACTCACCGTTAAGCTGCTCACTCCAGCGCTTCGCCTGATGGCAGGCGCGGGTCAGAATCCATTCGCCCAGCGGGACGATTAAGCCGGTTTGCTCGGCAACCGGAATAAACACATCCGGCGGCACCATGCCCAGCTGCTGATTATCCCAGCGCACCAGTACTTCCGCGCCCAGCAGCTGCTGTTCCTTAAATGAATAGATCGGCTGGAAGTTGAGATAGATTTCATCCCGTTCCAGCGCACCCCGTAACTGATCTTCCACTTCCAGCCGGTCGGTAATCTCGTTATTCATTTCCGGCGTATAGAAGGCAAAATTATTACGCCCTTCCGCCTTAACGTGGTACATGGCGGTGTCGGCCTTTTTCAGCAACTCTTCCGGCTGGGTACCATCCTGCGGCGCAATCACCAGCCCGATGCTGCCGGAAATAAAGTAACTGCGGCCCTGCAGCTGAAATTCCATCGCCAGCGCCACCAGTATTTTGCGGGCAATGGCTTCGGCATCCGCCTGACTTTGCTGGTTTTCAAGAATCAGAATGAATTCGTCACCGCCATAACGGGCCAGGGTATCGTCTTCGTGGATCACGTCCTGCAACCGCTGGGAGACGGATATCAGCAGCTCATCGCCCACTTTATGCCCGAGGCTGTCGTTGATCTTTTAAAGTCATCCAGATCAATAAACATCAGCACCACAAAGCCATCATTCAGCATTGAGCGGCCAATGGCCCTCTCCAGGCGCTGGGTCATCAACGTACGGTTAGGCAGGTTGGTCAGGGCGTCAAACTGGGCCTGATAACGGACCAGCTTTTCACGCTGGCGGCGGACGGTAATGTCCTGCAAATTGATAATCGTCGCGGGGCCGTCATCCAGAATGATATGTTTGGTATTCAGTTCAACCGGAAAGCTCATGCCGTCACGGCGCAGTGCTTCAACCTCAATATGCTGCTCACTGTTAGCCATGGCCTTCTGCACCAGTTCAGCCTGGGCACTGCCCCACAGATCCGGCATTTCGGTACTGAGTAATTCACTACGGGTATAACCAAACATGCTTTCAGCAACTTCGTTGAAATCGATGATCTGGTTGTCCCGCAACATAAAGACGGCTTCACTGCCGGTATGGGTCAGTTGCCGTAAACGGGATTCACTGGTACGTAAATTCTGAATATCACGCATCAGCTCCTCAATATACACCCGCCCCTTACTGAGCAACATCCAGGTAATCATCGCCAGAATCACCGCCACCAGCGACAACAGGGTTATTACCGATACATCTGCAAAATGGCTGGAAGGCAGATAGTTTTCATCTTCCAGATACAGCCAGCGCCATCCGGGTAGCCGCTCAATTTCAGCCGTCGATACCCGGTAGGTATTGCTGAACTCATCGGTCACCACCGGCGAGCCGGTTTTCCAGACAAACGGCAATGTCTCGGTCACTCTCACCAAACTGACGCCCGTCAACCAGCAACTGCTGCTGCCAGCTATCCAGCGGGTTCATGCTTCTGAACACCCATTCACGGATGTTTGACGCCATGACAATGCTGTCCGGCGATAACAGCACCATTTTGCCCGGTACATCAGAAAACCGATCTTCCAGACCGGAAATATCAACCTTATTAACAATCACCCCCAGTAACTGGCCATCATCACCGCGCACCTGATGGGAAAAATACAGCCCCGCTTTTTCGTGCGGTATCCCAGTGCCAGATACACAGATGAGATCCCGGACAGCGCCTGGCTGAAATAAGGACGGTAGGCAAAATTGTTGCCCAGAATCTGCTGTTTCAGCGGATTATCATTCACAGCCACCATATAGCCGTCGAGATCCATGAGGTAACACAGGGATGCAGAGTTAATTTCACAGATACTGTTAAGCAGCGGCGTCGGGTCGCCACCGGGGCTGGTGTAAAAATCTTTACCTCAGTCATGCTGGCTTGCAGATTTAACTGCCGGGACTGAGCCCGCAAATATGCATCGAGTTCTGCATTCACTTTTTCCACATAACTGTCGGCCCGCTGCCGGGACTGATGTTCAGCGTCGGTTTCAAGCAGCCAGAGATAACCGCCAAAACTGCCAAATACCGTCAGCAGACAGAGCAACGCCAGAGAAAACTGAATGGATTTAAGCTTCATGACACAGGTTTAAGCACTGACCGGTTGGGTTGGAATTAACATAAGACCTCTCTGTAAGCGTGTTTGCTGATACGTCAGAGTGGCCAGAGAATTATTTGAGAAAACATAAAATGCCGTTATTACATGCATAGTACTGCTCCGGGATTGCTTACCGGTGATTCGACATCCGTTAAACATCCCGTGTTTCCGGCAAACTTATAATCTTCTGCGCTGTCCGGACGTAATTACATGAAACTTAGGGTTAAGCCTACAACGATACTGGCAGTTTATCTGCTCATGAAGCGGGAGAACTCACCAGACTGGGTATACCCTGCCTTAAAATCAAACAGTTATATTACGGCCGGAGGCTGACTCTATCCTTAAGAACAGCCGGCAGAACAGCTGCTCAGCCCTTGCCTCATTTACGCTGCTGAATATAAATCCGGAAGTGCTCTCCCAGATTAAATTCCATTTCCCGCAAGCGTTCGATGGCCACGTCATCCATGACCATACCGGCACTGAGCAGGAGTACATGCTGTTCACTGAGAAGGTCACGGGTCAGCTTCATACCCGGCTTCAGTTCCACACTGCCAATATATTCATCCTTAAGAGCAGCCCCCTGCTTATTAAGTTCCTGCAGAGCCTTAACCAGTGTTTTCAGTGCTTCAGGGTTATAACGTTCTTCAGCGGTGTCCTGCATATAACGGATGGCTTCTGCGGTGCTGTAAGCCCGCTCAGAATAATGACCGTTCACCAGCTCCACGTAGTCATTTACGACGCACAGATACTGGGCTCCAAGGCTTATTTCGTCCGCCTTCAGGCCTGAGGGATATCCGCTGCCATCCAGATATTCTTTATGCTGAGCAATAATCTTGCCGGCGTCATAAAGCGGCTTAACCAGCATAATCTGTGCCTGTGCCAGCAGAGGATGTCGGCGATACAGACGCTGCCGGGCCGGCGACAGCTGGAGATAGGCAGGCTTAATGAGTTGATCATCAAAACTCAGTTTGCCGATGTTACGTAACTGCCAGGCGTAATAGAGCTGCTTTAAATCGCCGCCCTTCAGAGGGCTGAGTTTGGCCACTGTGACCATCAGCTTATTCAGCCTGACATTGTCTTCCGCCAATTGTCCCAGTCGTCGGGCAGTCAGTGCGGAAAACATCCGCACCACTGAACGGTAACTGCTCTTAAGCTCGGTATGGCTATGTAACAACCGGGCAGTCCGGTCTTCAACGGCACCGGCCAGTTTACGGGTGAGTTTTTCAGCTGCTTATTACTTTCCAGCGTCAATTCATGCAGCTGTTCGTTTTCCCGTTTTAGCTGCCCCAGCTGTAAACATTTCTCCACCGCCTGCAACATTTCGTCATCTTCCCAGGGTTTGAGAAGAAAACGGCTGACCTTACCTTTATTGATGGCCCGAACGGTTACTTCCGACTCAACGGACGCGGTCATGCCGATGCGTTCAGTTTCCGGCCATTTGGCAGCCACTTCACTGAGAAACTCATCGCCGCTCATGTTGGGCATGTTCATGTCACTGATCACCAAATCCATGGGAATATCTTCCAGAATAGCCAGACCGGCCTCTCCGGATTCAGCGCAGTGTATATGGTGCCCGACAGGCTCCAGCAGCGCTTTCAGCGCCGCCAGGTATTCAGCGTCATCATCCACCAGAAGAATCGATCGGTAATCAGTATCCATGCCGCTCCCTGTAAATAGGTAAAACCTGCCGGTTGTGTTTAATCCTGCTGTACCGCTGCGGTATTTGCCGGCAGTGAGATCTGGAATTCAGTGCCCTTGCCAGGCTCGCTGGTAACCTTTATCGAACCGCCATGCTTTTCGATAATGCCATGGCTGATAGAAAGGCCCAACCCGGTACCTTCACCCACTTTTTGCTGGTATAGAACGGCGTAAACAGGTCTTTCATGTTGTCGGCAGCGATCCCACAACCTGTATCCCGAACGCTGATTATTATCTGACCGTCACAATAACGGCTGGCTATAAATATATCCCCGCGGGTCTCAATCGCCTGTACGGCATTCATCAGTAAATTAATAATCACCTGCTGAAGCTGGCCGGCATTGGCATCAATTTCCGGTAAATCACCATAGTCTTCATACACAGAGGTTTTGTATTTCAACTCGTTCCAGATGACCTTCAGGGTATCCTGAATAATGACATTCATATCCACCCGGGCCATTTCCGTTTCACCCACATGGGCAAAGCTCTTCAGGTTAGTAACGATATCCGCCACCCTTTCAACCCCGGCTGTGGATTCACTGATCAGTTGCGGTGCATCTTCCATGACATAGTCAATATCAGCGCTCTGCCTGAGTTCAGCCAGTTGCTTACGTTGCTCAGGAAAGGCTTCCAGCCATGCTTCACTGTGCCGGTCAATGAACTGCTGATAGCGCAGCATAGATGCCAGGTATCCCTCAAGGGTGCCCAGATTACTTTTGACATAACCGATCGGGTTATTGATTTCATGAGCAACCCCAGCTGCCAGCGTACCCAGACTGGCCATTTTCTCTGCATGGACCAGTTGATCCTGGCTTTGCTGCAATTGCCGGTTCATGCGGGCAAGGTCCTGATTAGAATGCTTTAACTGCTGTTCTCGCCGGTCGATCCGTCGCAGCATCCGGTTAAAGCCTCTGGCCACATCCTGAACTTCCCGCCATGCACTGGTTTCATCGATCGGGTCTTTGTTTTTACTGACACTCAGGCGGCGTATCTCCTGCTGCAGATACAGAATCGGCCGGGCAATCGCCCTTTGTCCCCAGCGGTAGGCCAGCAACACCATGGCGATGGCCACCGATGCCACCAGCAACACCAGTTGCATCAAAATTTCCCAGCGCTGGTTATGCATGGCTGTATCGTCTACCTGAAACTCAAACCGCAGGTTCTGTGCCGGCCAATCAGCCAGGTACACCGCACCGCCCGGTTGTGGCTGGCCGTAATGGGCCACTTCCTGATCCCCTGCAGCAGGCGAATATACATATCACTGAGACGCTCATTCAGTTGGTAATCGTTACTCATGGCACTCAGGGGATTTCTGTAATCAGTGCCCCTTCCGCAAATCCCTGATATTCCACCGGAATGACAATGCACCAGTAATATTCACCGCGGATGGCATGCAGCATCACCAGTTCGGATACCTCACCGCTGATCACTTTTTGCATCCATGGGGCATGGCTGTAATCCGCCTCCAGTTCCGGCCGGGTCGAATAAACTGTACGCCCCTGAAAATCCACCAGGGTTTCTTTATAACGACGGCCAATCACCGAGAGATTCTGCATAAAGTCACTGACATAGCCGCGCATCTGTTCAGGCTGCAGTACCCCCTGACGCATCACCGGGAACGCCGCATGGTCACGTAACACGATCATTTGATTGGCAAGAAAACGTTCAAACTCAGCCACCAGAATCTGGCTTTCATGATGCAGATGCTCCTGCCGCAACTCCTGCATGACACCGTTAATCCGTAAACCAACCAGCAGCACCACCAGAATGCCCATGATCGCAATACTAAGGGCGGTCAGGCGGGCAACCCCTCTGGCAATACTGGGTTTACGTGCATTTTGCTGCGGTGCTTGCTGTACTGACATAGTTATTCAGACTCCAGAATGATATTCCCCTGCCCGTTGTAGCGGGCCATGCGCAAATCCTCAGTCCCGAGGGCCTCATGGGCATCCGGCTGATCCGGGCTGAACGCAGAAAAAGGTTGCCGGTAGGTTTTGATCAGCCCTTCAACCGGTACCTGCAACCGGTTAAGCGCAGCGCGGATAGCCGCCCGGTCAGCGATCACATCTCCCGTCAGCCCCGCCTGTTCGATGGCGGCGATCATCAACCGGGTCAGGTCATAGGCATGAATAAATCCTGCCGGGGCCTTAATATCCCGGGCGCTGATCACATCGGAAAAGTTCTCGCGGGTTTGTTGCAGCACCTGCTCTGCCAGCGGCGTCCGGGGCAATTCGAGAAATGAAAAACGGGTCTGGATAAATTTAAGGTCAGCCTGCTGGCGGGCTTCAGCAGATACATCTGTGGCGAAATCGCCGCCGGTAATCCCCAGTGACTGCGAACCGGTAACTTCAGGGAAGGATCTTCCGCCATTGCCTGCAGCAACACTTTGCCTTCCGGCGCGTTGGCCACCAGAAAGATCACATCCGCACCGGAGTCACGGGCCGTACGTAAAATGGTTCTGGCATTGTATTGCCCCAGCGACCAGTTAAACCAGCTGACCCCGGCCGCCTTCAGGTTTCTGGCTGCCAGCGCGCGGAGCATATTTTTCGTTTGAACGTCCCCAGCCGGTATTTTCAAGCAACAGATAGGGACGGCTGAAACCTTCAGTATCCACTGAGTAGGCAGTGATAAACTCACCGGCCTTACTGTCATCCACCGACAACCGGTAGATCCAGTTTTCCGCCTCTTTACTGCGGGTAATAGGCGCCGCTGCCGCCCAGGGGTCCAGTAACAGAATTTTTGCCGGTTAATGAATGACTGATTCGCCAGCAGCGGAGGCGAATGCAAACCGCTGAACACCAACAGGCCCCGATCATCCTTCAGAAAGGCTTCCAAGTTTACCTTGCTGCGGGACGAGTTGCCCCGGTGATCCCGGATTACTATTTCAAACAGATAGCCTTCGATCAGAAAGTCACGTTCCTTCAGCGCCGTATAAATGCCCCGGTAAATCGATTCAGTTGCCTGCCGCGAAATGCTGTTGTCCGCATCAATATACAGCCGCATGAGGTTATCCCGGGCGAGAACCGGCCATGCCAGGACACACACCATCAGAAAAATGATCAGACGTAGCTGCATATCGGTTACTCCTATTCATAAGGCAAATATGTTCGGACGTTCAGGCTTCCTTACGGTTTGAATTCATGACCAGTTGTTGTGCCAGTTCCCGCAGCCTCTGGTTATCAAAAGGCTTGGCCAGAACCTCATCGGCACCGCTATCCAAAGCCTTTTTCAGTGCAGCCGGTGGCAAGGCAGAAATCACCAGAATCCGGCAGTCACTAATCTGCCGGTTCCCCGGATATAGCGGATGACTTCATAGCCATCGAGCCCGGGCATACTCAGATCCAATAACACCAGATCCGGCTTTTCCTGCAGCATCAGGCTACCGGCCTGAAATCCGTCAGCCGCTTCATGTAACTCCCAGCGTAATGGCCGTAATACCCGGTTAATGGCCCGGCGGACATCTTTTTCATCGTCAACAATCAGCACCTTAGGAACACTGACGCCTGCCGTTTCTGTTGCAGAAGGTTTGCCTTCAGGGCTGGCTGTGCCCTGCAATTCAGCCGGAACAGGCAGCCCGTTTTCTTCCAGAAAGGCGATAAAATCACCTTCCTGTACCCGGTGATTGCCCCGGGCAAGCGGAATGCTTTCAGCTTGCCGCTGGTGATCCAGCGCAATACCGTTCGGGGATTTACGTTACACAGAGTGGCAATCTTGCCACTGGTCAATGTCTGCATGGAGGCTCCTTTATTCCTCTCTATACTAGACACCTTTTCAGACAAATGCGACTTATCAGACAAACCGGACATTCAGGACATATCCGACAAGTTAAGTTTATTAAGCAAACCGCAGGCACAAAAAGCCCGGCAGGTGCCGGGCTTTCCGTTAAGTTCGATCTTATAAGCCGCTGTGCTTGAGCTTTTCCAGCTGATCCCGGAAATGGGCGGCTTTCTCAAACTCAAGGTTTTTCGCCGCTTCATACATCTGATCTTCCAGCTTGCTCATGGCTTTAGCCAGCTCCGGCCCGCTCAGTTGTGACGGATCAACATTGTACTCTGCGGTCGCTTCAGCCACCTTCTTCGCCGCCTTAGTACTCTTACGGCCCGGAATAGACGAAGCCCCTTCCATAATGTCGGCAACCGACTTCTTAATGCCCTGCGGCACAATGCCGTGTTTCTCGTTATGCAGCATCTGCTTTTCACGGCGACGCTCGGTTTCATCCATCGCCCGCTGCATGGAGCCCGTTACCCGGTCCGCATACAGAATCGCCCGGCCATTGATGTTACGGGCCGCCCGGCCAATGGTCTGAATCATCGAGGTTTCAGAACGCAGGAAGCCTTCCTTATCTGCATCAAGTATGGCCACCAGCCCTACTTCCGGCATATCAATACCTTCACGCAGCAGGTTGATCCCTACCAGCACGTCGAACTCACCGATCCGCAGATCGCGGATAATTTCCACCCGTTCCACGGTATCGATATCCGAGTGGAGATAACGCACCCGAACCCCGTGCTCATCCAGATACTCAGTAAGGTCTTCCGCCATCCGCTTGGTCAAGACGGTAACGATGACACGTTCTTTATTGGCGGTGACTTTATTAATTTCACCCAGCAGGTTATCGACCTGGGTTTGTGCCGGCCGCACTTCCACCACCGGATCCAGCAGACCGGTTGGGCGTACTACCTGCTCCACCACCTGCCCGGCATTTTCTGCCTCATATTTACCCGGTGTTGCGGAGACAAAAATCATCTGTGGAGAGACAGACTCCCACTCCTCAAAACGCATCGGCCGGTTATCCAGCGCAGACGGCAGCCGGAAACCGTATTCCACCAAAGTTTCCTTACGGGAACGGTCACCTTTATACATGGCACCTAACTGCGGCACCGTCACGTGGGATTCATCAATGACTACCAGTGCGTTGTCCGGCAGGTAGTCGAATAATGTTGGTGGTGCTGCACCGGGATCACGGCCGGACAGGTAACGGGAATAGTTTTCGATCCCCGAGCAGTAGCCAAGCTCCATGATCATTTCCATATCATAGAGGGTGCGCTGTTCAAGACGCTGGGCTTCCACCAGTTTATCGTGGTCACGTAACTGCTTAAGGCGTTCCTGCAGTTCCACTTTGATCTTGTCGACCGCAGCCACCAGAATTTCCCGCGGGGTAACATAGTGGGATTTCGGGTAAATGGTTGCCCGGGGCACTTTGCGCAGCACTTCACCGGTCAGCGGGTCGAAGTAGCTGATGTTTTCCACTTCGTCATCAAACAGCTCGATACGCACCGCTTCTTTTTCGGATTCCGCCGGGAAGACATCAATCACATCCCCGCGCACCCGGTAAGTACCCCGGTGCAGCTCGATATCATTACGGGTGTACTGAAGCTCAGCTAAACGGCGCAGAATAAAGCGCTGATCAATCTCATCGCCCCGGTCCAGATGCAGCATCATACCCAGATAAGACTTAGGATCACCCAGACCGTAAATCGCCGATACCGTCGCAACAATGATGGCGTCTTCACGTTCCAGCAGCGCTTTGGTGGCCGACAATCGCATCTGTTCGATGTGATCGTTTATGGATGCATCTTTCTCGATGAAAGTATCTGAAGAAGGTACGTAGGCTTCCGGCTGGTAATAATCGTAGTAAGACACGAAGTACTCAACCGAGTTATTCGGGAAGAACTCTCTGAACTCACCGTAAAGCTGGGCTGCCAGGGTTTTGTTATGGGCCAGCACGATGGTTGGCCGCTGCAGCTCTGCCACCACATTCGCAACGGTAAAGGTTTTGCCTGATCCGGTTACCCCAAGCAAAGTCTGCGCAGTTAATCCTGCATTGATACCCGTAACCAGCCCTTCAATTGCGGTTGGCTGATCGCCGGCCGGCTGGAAATTCGACTTTACCTGAAAGCGTTGCTTCATAATGTGAGTTCGCTTGTGCTGCTGCAAAAATAAGAGAATCGGGGATTATACCCGGCAGGCCGAAAGAGGGACAAACGAATCTGTAGCACGAATTTAAAAAACAAAGCGTTATTTCACAAATATGTCGCTTTTTACGGTTCAGGGGATGCTTCCTCACATTGGTTTCCGGTATGATTGTGCGGTTAATCGACCGTGGAATAAATCCACATTTTCAGAGGATATGGGCTTGGATATGCAACTTTCCGACCGCGTAAACAGTATCAAACCTTCCCCGACACTGGCGGTGACCAACCGTGCTGCCGAATTACGTGCAGCGGGTCAAAACATTATCGGCCTGGGTGCCGGCGAACCAGATTTTGACACCCCGGAACACATTAAAACCGCAGCGATTACCGCGCTGAACAACGGCTTCACCAAATACACCGCTGTTGACGGTACGCCAGCTCTGAAAACCGCGATTATTAATAAATTTAAACGTGATAACGGCTTTGATTACGAAGCTAACCAGATTCTGGTGTCATGTGGTGGTAAGCAGAGCTTCTTCAACCTGTCGATGGCCCTGCTGAACAAAGGTGATGAAGTCATCATCCCTGCGCCGTACTGGGTGTCTTACCCGGACATGGTTCTGATGGGTGAAGGTAAGCCGGTTATCGTGACCACTGAACAGGCTGCCCGTTTCAAAATTACGCCGGAACAGCTGGAAGCGGCCATCACTGAACGCACCAAGCTGCTGGTTCTGAACAGCCCCTCTAACCCGACCGGTGTTGCTTACGAACTGGACGAGCTGAAAGCTCTGGGTGAAGTGCTGAAGAAGCATCCGCACGTGATGGTTGCCAGCGATGACATGTACGAGCACATCATGTTCGACGACAAACCATTCGTGAACATCCTGAATGCCTGCCCTGAACTGTATGACCGTACCATCGTACTGAACGGTGTATCCAAGGCTTACTCTATGACAGGCTGGCGTATCGGTTACGCAGCAGGTCCTGCGAAGCTGATCGGTGCAATGAAAAGATTCAGTCTCAGAGCACATCAAACCCGACTTCTATCTCTCAGGTAGCAGCTGAAGCTGCGCTGGAAGGTGGTCTGGAATGTGTTAACGAAATGCTGGTTGCGTTCCAGGAACGTCGTGACTTCGTTGTTAGCAAGCTGAATGAAATCGAAGGCGTTGACTGCCTGGACGTTGATGGCACGTTCTACGCGTTCCCAAGCTTCCACGCTGTTATCGACAACGATGACCGTTTTGCTGATGACATCGCACTGGCTGAATTCCTGCTGCAGGAAGCCGGTGTTGCACTGGTACCGGGTTCTGCGTTCGGTGCACCGGGCAACATGCGTCTGTCTTTCGCTACCTCTATGGATGTACTGGACGACGCCATCGGCCGCATCAAGAAAGCACTGCAGGGCTAATTCTGCTGCTAAAAGAAAACCGGGCAACTGCCCGGTTTTTATTGCCTGTCCGCTATAAAACAACCGCAAAACAGCCATAAAACAGCCGTTTCATTTTGACATCCGGTCAGAAAATAACTTGAAGAACACTCCAACCCGGACTGTACTTACCGGTACTTAGATTCATTTTGAATAGTGTTTTTAGCCGCTACATAGCAAGACCGCAGCATGACCGGGAACATCTCAGCTGCTCGCCACTATGCAGTAATTCTGTGGGAGCCACCGGAATAAAGAACGACTGACAGCATACATTTTGCAGGCACTGCCCGCTTCACCACCGACAGTCGCTGACCGGCTTCACCCGCAGGGAGGAGTATGTCATGTTTTGCCGAACGATCCGTCAGCCAGCACTGCCCCCGTTTACCTTGCACACTTTCGTCTTCTTTCTGCTGCTCTGCTTAGCAGCAACAGCATGTGCCAACCGCCCTTCTATTACCCCCTGGATACCAAACCCTACGATTTTAAAAACCTGCAACAGGCAATCGGCTTTTATCAGACCCTGAGTACCTTGCCCTGGCCCACTCTGCGGAAAACCAACAAACTGCTACGGCTGGATGACAACCACCCGGATCTGGCAATCATGCGCCAGCAGCTGTTACTGCTGGGTGATCTCTCCGCGCCGTATACCGATCCGGACACTGCTGGAAGCAATGAGTATTTCGACATTCATCTGGAGCAGGCGCTGATGCATTTTCAGCAACGCCACGGCATTAAAGTGGATGGCATCCTCGGCCCGCAAAGCCGCAAAGCACTGAATATTCCACCGGCCCACCGCATTCAGCAGCTAGCCCTGAACATTCATCGCCAGAACCAGTTTGCTGAGAAAATCAGTAACCGGTTTATTCAGGTGAATATTCCGGAATTTCGTCTGCGGTTATTTGATCAGCAGAAACTCCTGCTGGAGATGAAAACCATCGTCGGCAGAAAAACCCGTAAAACCCCGGTATTCGACACCCATATCCAGGCACTGGTAATTAACCCCTCCTGGAACGTGCCCCGCAGCATTGCCTTCAAAGATATTCTGCCCCGTTGGCAGGCAGACCCGAGTATCTGGCACGGAAAAACCTGCAGGTACTCTCCGGCTGGCACTCATCCACCCCGGTTGCTGAGGAAAATATAGATCTGAATAAAATGTATCAGGGTGAAGAATTCCAACGGTTATGGGAACCGCCCGGCGCCGGCAACACACTGGGACGGATTAAGTTTGTCTCCCAAAGCCAGTATGCAATCTACCTGCACGACACCTCCGCACCGCGGCTGTTCGATGAACACCGCCGGGCATTCAGTTCCGGCTGCATACGGGTAGCTAAAGCACGGGAGCTGGCAGACACCCTGTTGGCACTGAGTGAACCGGAAACGGTACCGCTGGACCCCATACTTGAGCATTCCGAAACCGAAACATTACCGCTTCAGGAACCGGTTAATCTGCATGTTACCTACTGGACGGCCTGGATTGCCCTCAGGGGACATTAAATTTTCGCGAAGATTTGTATAAACGCGACCGCTGGCAAATTCAGGAACACCAGCAGCAACTTGCTGATATCATAAATAAAACCACTGCTCAGCCGGTACTGGAGACCGCACAGGCAGACATATCATCATCGCCTGAAGCACATAATTAGTGATCATTTTATGTACAGCACAGGTGCTTTCGGGCATAATCCCCAGCCATGATTCAGGGCGGCCAATGCGGCCGCCCTGGTAGTATTCGTTGACTGGTAACACCCACGCACACTATGTCTAAACAGCTTCACAGCCGCAGAAAATTTCTGCGCACCCTCAGCGGCTTCACCGGCCTGTCTCTGGCCCCTAACGCCTTTTCACAGATCAACCAGATGCAGATGCCTGCCCCGTTAGCATCCGGTAAAGAAATGCCACTAGCTTCTCATGCAGACAAGCAACTGGATTTCTTACACCTACATACCGGTGAATCCCTGTCGACGACGTTTTCAGTGGCAACCAGTTTGTCGCTACAGAAATGTCCGACGTGAACTACCTGTTACGGGATCATCATAACGGTGAGGTATATACCATGAACCCGGAACTGCTGAACCTGTTGTACGACGTACGTACCGCACTGGGAACTAATAAACCCTTCCATGTCATTTCCGCTTACCGTTCACCGGCCACCAACGAAAAGTTGCGCAAGAACAGCACCAAGGTTGCGAAAAAGAGCCTGCACATGCAGGGCAAAGCCATCGACATCCGTATCCCGGGAGTTGATGTGAAAGACATCAGAAAGCAGCACTGGCTGTTAAAGGCGGCGGCGTTGGTCTCTATACCCGCAGTGACTTTGTTCACCTGGATGTGGGCCGGGTTCGCCGCTGGGGCAAATAGAAGCAACCAGGTAAAACCAGCTAAGTAAAAACAGCCAGGTAAAACCCGGCAAGCAAAATCAGGAACCGGCAGCAGTCCCCTGCCGGTGCGGCCAGAGCAGCGCCGACAATCCTGTCAGCGACAGCAGCCCCAGCAAGACAGCCGTTCCCGCATTCTCTGAAGACAGGTTGAAACCGCCGCCGAGTGTGCCGGCGGCGATCAGCAGAATCAGCGCAAATACCGACAAGATGCCCGACACCCGGGCGAGTGCAACCGCCAGGGTATTCAGTGCAGCGACCTTCACCGATGCAGCGACCGTACCGCTGAGCAGAAGCCCGGCGATCGCCAGCACCAAATCAGCCATCGTGAACCCTTCACCCTCCGACGAACTGAACAGCAAAACCCCGGCTATAAGCACAACCAGGATGGCAAAGCCTAACTTAAGCCGGTTAACCAGCCGAACAGGCAACATCAGTTTCACTCACACGCAGCAAGCCTGTCAGCCGGCTAATAAACCAGTCATGCATGCTGTCGGGTAAGTCATGCCCCCAGCCTGCCAGCACTTCCAGACGGGCACCGTCTATGCTGTCGGCAATGCTTTGTGCGCAGGCAACCGGAAAGATCGGGTCCGCTGCACCGTGAAATATCAGCGCCGGCGCGGTTATCGACCGGTTAGCTTCCCGTAAATCAGAATGACAGAGAATCGCCAGTAACTGGCGCATATAGCCTTCAGGGCAATAACAGCGGCTTAGCGCCTGCTCCGCCAACTGCAGTTGCTGTTCATCAGTCGGCCGATGGTCTGTGCCGGTGTACAGGGCACTCTCTGCGGCTGAAGCCCGGACCATATCTGCAAATGTATTCGGGTCATCAGGAAGGCTTCTCGGTGCTGCCACCGGGGCCTGATTATCGTCATAGAGTAAATGCCAGCCATGGCCTTTGGGTAACTGAGGATCAAGCGAGGTGGAAAACACCACGCTCAGACTCAGGGTTCTCTCCGGCCAGTGAGCGGCAAAAATCTGGGCGATCAGCCCTCCCATTGATCCGCCCAGAATATGGGCTTCAGGAATCTCCAGCTCGTCCATCAGACGCGCCACATCTGCTGCCATATCCGTGAGGGTATAAGCCGGGGTAACGGTTTCTCCCCGCCAGGCCTGCTGTAATCGTTGCGCCAGCATGTTGCCGGTCAGTGCCTGATGTTTATCAGACAGTCCGGAATCCCGGTTATCAAATACCACCACCCGGTAACCTTCACCGGCGATACGCTGCAACAGATTTTCCGGCCAGTGAATCAGCTGTGATCCCAGCCCCGGATCATCAGCACCACAGGATCAGCCACATGACCATACGCCTGCCAGTAAAGGCCGCTGGATTGCGCATATCCCTGGTCGACGGGTCCGGTTAAAACCGTATTATCTGTCTGTAGCATCACTGTTCCTGTTAAGTCTGTTGCTGTTAATTCTGGGCCTGCTAATCATGCTCACGGTTTTTCTGCAGCTGTTCTTCATTATTCAGCAACTGTTGCTTGCGCTCTGTTCCCCAGCGGTAACCGCTCAAACCGCCGTCGCTGCGTACAATCCGGTGACAGGGCACCAGCACCGCCAGCTTATTCGCACCACAGGCACCAGCCACTGCCCGGCTTGCGGTGGGTTGCCCTACCGATGCTGCGAGCTGACTATAACTCATTGTCTGGCCCACCGGAATTTCCTGCAGCGCCTGCCAGACCCGCTCCTGAAACGCGGTTCCCTGAATATCCAGCGGTAACTCACAGTCCGCCTGGGGTGCCTCTACAAATGCCAGTACTTCCGCCAGTAAATCAGATAATTCATGCCTGGCAGCAATCAGCTCTGCTGCGGGAAAACGCGCCTTCAGTACCTGTTGCACATCCGCACCGGCATCCAGAAATTCAACACAGCAGATACCCCGGGCACTTACTGCCATGACCAGCGGACCGAGCACGCTTGCGCCGGTGCAATAATAAATCTGCTGACCTTTTCCGCCTTTACGGAACTGCGAAGGGGTCATTCCCAGCCGGTTATGGCTGTACACGGAAGCCGCTGAGCCAATACCGGAGGCATAGACTGCCTCCGTCACACTGACCTGATCCAGCAACGCCTCACTAAAACGCTTATTCCGGTGGTTGCGCTGATAGGCTTTCGGACTCACGCCAACCAGCCGGGTAAACAACCGCTGAAAGTGCCAGATACTTAATTGCGCATGCTCTGCCAGTTCAGCAAGATCAACACTGTCTTCGGCCTGCTCAATATACCGGCAGGCCTTCACCACCACTTCAACCAGTGCATCTGTCGCGGAGCTGTCCTGCGGTTTACAACGCTTACAGGCACGAAACCCCGCTTCTGTCGCCTTCTCGGTATTTTCAAAGAAGCGAACATTTTCCCGTTTTGGCTGCCGGGACGAACATCCCGGACGGCAGTAAATACCGGTACTCAGCACCGCATAATAAAACTGACCGCTGGCCGCCAGGTTCCGGTCGCATACCGCCTGCCAGCGGCTGTCATCATCAGCAAACAACATACTCATTTCATTACCTCCTGCTGATTCACCTTTGAACCGGCGAACAGTTTCACCGCCCTGCCGTCGATCGCCAGCAATCCGGCTCCCACCAGAAGAATGCCCAGATAATGCTCAGCAGATAAAGACTGACCAAGAAATACCGCCCCCAGACTAATAGCACTAACCGGCGCCAAAAACGTTACCAGAAGTAAGTTGGTCGGGCCCGCCGTGGAAAGAATCCGGAAATAAATAATATAGGCAAGCGCCGTACAGATCAGGGCCAGTGCCGCAACAGCCAGTAATACGTTGGTATCCGGCATAGGCAGTAACCATGGCTGATCGGCCCATAGCACCACCGGCAATAACAGCAGCGTAGAAGCGGTGACCTGACCGGCAGTTATGACCAGCGTACTGTAACCCTGGCCCTGCAAACGTTTACCGTACACACCGGCACAGGCATAACTGAATGCCGCCAGCAGAATCGCCAGCTGCGCGGTAAGATCTCCTTTCAGACCGGCAAACACATCCGGGCCGATAATCACTGCAACACCGGTGATACCCAGCACCAGCCCCACCAGTTTACCGGCACCTATCTGCTTTTCGATGCCCAGCCCCCGCAATACCAGAATACTGAACACCGGCGTCATCGCGATCAGCACCGACGCCAGCCCGCCACTGATGTAGGTCTGCCCCCAGACGATCAGGCAAAAGGTGCCGCATTATTCAACAACCCGATACAGAGCATCCCCGCCAGGCCGGCCAGTTGAACGGCATCCGCTGCCCCAGCATATATACCAGCGCAAACAGCAACAGCGCCGCACCGGCAACCCGCAACAGTACAATGCTGAAAACCGGCAACTGTGTCAGTGCAATATCGACAAAGAAATACGAGCCTCCCCAGATAATTGCCAGACTGATTAACAGCCCCCACTCCTGAAGATTCATTGTCTGTTTCATATAAATTCCTTTCACCGGCTACTGATATAGCCAATGTATGCCAGCGCCCCGGGTAAAACACTCAGGTTCTTGCGTTCTATTCAGAAACAATTTTTCTGGCGTGTAATAACAACTGTAATCACTGACCGATAACGTAAACAGAAGCCGGCCCGGAACATAGCCAGATTACAGCATCACTGCAGTCTGCCAATATAAAAATCAGTATGTTATGCACTCCCGATGTACAGTAAAAAAACCGTTTAACAGGCAAGAATACCTAATATGGGCACCCGCAGCCCATAACAGAAAATACTGCTTATAAACATATAACTATATGATTTTAAATATAAAATCCATCCATCTTACAGAATCAAAAAACAGACCCGTCAGTCAGCTTATAGCCCCAGCCGATCCAAAGTGTCTCTTTTATGCTACAAAGGTGACCAGTTAGGCTGAAGTCTGTTGCTTGATGTACCTCCCCAACAATCAGTTTTCTCGCGAAAACCTGAGGATTAGCGGCAAGAACCGGAACACTTACAGACATCGTCAGGTGCCATGGGAGGGTACATCAGACATGGATAATGCCGTACTGCACGCCAGAAAATTTTCCATCCGGTTTACCGTTGGATGCATCTTTTGATGGTCACCGGTTTAACCGCTGTCTTTGCACTCAGCCTGCAATTTCATTTTGGCCGGGCCATGTCAGAAGAGCTGGTATTAACCAAGCTCACGACAGCCTCTTCCAAAATAAGCGCCTACATCCAGGGGATCGACATTGATGCCTCCAGAAGTATAAAGGTTCTGAAAGACGTTTCAGTCACCAGCCAGCATAAATTCTCTGAACAGGAAATCCGGGATCTGCTAGTTCAGGTACTGCAGGACAACCCGATGTTTTACAGCATCTACTACGGTAAGCCTGACGAAGATTTCTACCAGGTGATTAATCTTGAATCGTCACCGGTGGTTCGCGAAAAATATTCGCCGCCGATAAAGACCACTGGGTTATCATAAAAATCAGCAGTGAAACCGGCCAGCGCATCAGAAACACCCATTACTACGACAGTCAGTTAAACCTGACCAACAGCACTTCAAAAATCAGTAACTACTTTCCAACCCAGCGCCCCTGGTATAACGCAGCCACAGCAAATAAGGTTCATAAAACAGATCCCTATCTTTTCAAACACCTGAAACTCACCGGCCAGACTTATTCAATCAGAACTCCTAAAGCCGTGCTGGGTATCGATATCGTGCTTTCCTCAGTGAATTCAAAACTCTCGGCAGCATCACTGGGGCTGGAAGATCAGCAGGGTATCGAGTCATTTATATTCAGTCATAACGGCGAGCTCATCGCTTCAAACCAGAATACGGCCCAGCAACTTGAGATCCCCGCCTCTGAGCCACTTCAACTATCCCCAGACCAGCAGCGGCTGATTAATGCTATCAGCTCCTGACGGTGTCTAACCAGACCAACTGGCCACCGCTGGACTATTCAGTCGCCGGCGAACCTAAAGGTTATGCCATTGATTTGTTAACCCTGGTTTCTGAAATGACCGGCCTGAAATTTGAGTTCATCAACGGCTTCAGCCTCAACGAACTGCAAAGTAAATTTCACGACGGGGATATCGACATACTGCATTCGGTGTCCGGCCTGAAAGCCAACCGGGGCGAAATCAGTCAGCCCATGTATACCAAAGCACTGGCCGTTGCGGTTGAAAAGCACACCACCGGTATCTCAAAGCTGAGCGACCTGAACGGTCTGAGGCTGGGACTGCCCTATGGTCAGGGATTAACTGAATTACTCAAACGTCAGGGCGTTGAAGCAACCCTGCAGGGTTTTCCTGATCTGGAAACCACCATTAAGGCATTACAGAACGGCCGCATCGACGCCATTGTCCATGTCAGTTCCACCCTCAAGCATTTCAGCAAAACCAGTATTGGCAACATGCTGAAGGTCATTATGCTCCCGGAGCTGAAAAACTGGACCTGCACCTGTATCTGCAACCTGACCAGGCAGAACTGATGGAGATCATGAATCTCGCGCTGGCAAATGTTACGCCGGCACAGAGAGAAGTGCTCGATGAAAAATGGCTCAGTGAAGGCATTCACACGCAACACAATAACTTTGTCCCTTACGATCAGCTACTGGACTTATCACGGAATCCGTCTGTACAGCAGAACATGATCAAAATGGAGGTTAACGGCAGCAACAAATTCTTTTATGTCACCCCGCTGCACGGTCAGGGCTGGAATAAGGAGTTTTTGCCGTCGTCATACCGGAAAAATTGTCACTGAAGCCGTCTTTGGGCAGATCATTACCTCTACCCTGATGACCGGCGCCGTTCTGTTGTTACTGGTGCCTTTCGCCTGGTGGTTCGGTTCCCCGATTGTGCGGGCGATCACCTCACTGAAAGAAGAAACCAAGAAAGTGAAAGAACGCCGTTTTGATGAAATACAACTGGTGGACACCCGCATAAAAGAAATCTGGCAGCTGTCTAACTCTGTGCTGGACATGTCCAAAGATATTAAGAAACACCAACAGGATCAGAATGATTTCATCGAAGCCTTTATTCGCCTGACCGCTCAGGCGATCGATGATAAATCCCTTACACTGCCGGACACTGTAACCGGGTGCCGGAACTGGGCCTGATGCTGGCGAAAGCCGCTGAAGACAGCAACAAAGGCAAATTCAGAAAATTCCGTTTTGCCAATGACAACGAACGCCGGGAATTCCGCATCGCCGCCTGGTTACACGACTGCGGAAAGATCACCACGCCGGAGTTTATCGTCGATAAAGGCACCAAGCTTGAAGCCAATTACAACCGGATTCATGAAGTACGGACCCGCTTTGAAGTGCTCTGGCGGGACGCAGAAATTGAGTACCTGAAAACCCTGCAGAAGAACCCTGAATCTGAAAGCATTGCTGCCGCCAAACTGCAGCAACAGCAAAACCGTTTACAGGAAGAATTCCGCTTTATTGCCAGCGCCAATGTCGGTGGTGAATTTATCAGTGATGAGAAGGTAGAACGGATCAAAGCGATCAGCCAGCAAACCTGGATGCGCCATTTCGACGACCGTCTGGGACTCGGCCCGCTGGAAGAAATGAACCGCCCCGCAACAGAACAATCTTTACCGGTGGCGGAACCCTGCTGGCAGACCGGCCCGAACACATCATTAAACGGGACCGGGAAATGCAGTTCGATCCGAAGTTTAATATAAAAATGGACGTACCGGAGCACCTCTACAATCAGGGTGAAATTTATAACCTGTCTATCGGACGTGGCACCTTAAATGCCGAGGACCGCTTTAAAATTAACGAACACGTCATCAGTGGTATCAAGATCCTTGAAGCACTGCCCTTCCCGGAAGAGCTCAGCAAGGTACCCCGCTATGCCACTACCCATCATGAAACCCTTAAGGGCACCGGTTACCCCCGTAAACTGACAGCCGAGGACCTTTCAATACCGGAACGTATCCTGGTGATTGCCGATATTTTTGAAGCCCTCACCGCCGCAGACCGGCCATATAAAAGCCAAACCGCTCAGTGTTGCCGTCGATATCATGTACAAAATGGCGCTGGATGAACACGTCGACATGGAACTGTTCCTCCTCTTCCTGGAAAGCGGTACTTATCTGCAATACGCCAAAAGTTTCTCCCGGATGAACAGATCGATCCGGTTGATTTGCGCAAATATCTGGAACAGGCCGCGGCATAACCCCCGCTTTTACAGGCATAAAAACGCAGTCAGATGACTGCGTTTTTCTGTTTATGGCCGGCGGATACAAAAACGCCGGCTTTAACACAAACGGCTTTTAACCGATCCGGCTGTTAACCAATCATAGTTACCAGCAGCTTGTTCAGACGGTTAACGTAAGCCGCCGGATCATCCAGCGTGCCGCCGGCCGCAAGCTGAGCCTGCTCGAATACCACCAGGCTCAGTTCGTTGAAGCGGTCTTCATCCGCTTCCTGATCCAGCTTGGTAATCAGCGGGTGCTCAGGGTTAACTTCAAAGATCGGCTTGCTTTCCGGTACTTCCTGACCGGCCGCTTCCATGATCTTACGCATCTGCATGCCCATATCGTAAGCACCCAGAACCACACAGGCCGGAGAATCCGTCAGACGGTGAGTAATGCGTACTTCGCTTACTTTGTCACCCAGACCAGTGGTCAGGCGCTCAACCAGACCTTCCAGTTCCTTAGCGACTTCTTCCTGTGCCTGCTTCTCTTCTTCGTTCTCAACTTCACCCAAATCCAGCTCGCCTTTGCTCACGTCCTGGAATGACTTGCCGTCGAAGTCGAACAGGTGGCTCATCAACCACTCATCAACCCGGTCAGACATCAGCAGAACTTCGATGCCCTTCTTACGGAAAATTTCCAGATGCGGGCTGTTCTTCGCGGTGTTGTAGTTTTCAGCAACGGTGTAGTAAATCTTTTCCTGACCTTCCTGCATGCGGGAAACGTAATCTTCCAGCGATACACTCTGGGCAGAGTCAGCGTTGTGAGTAGAAGCAAAACGCAGCAGCTTACAAACGGTTTCACGGTTAGCGTGATCTTCCGCCGGACCTTCTTTCAGCACTTCACCGAAGGAAGACCACAGAGACGCGTATTTTTCCGGATCGTTTTTAGCCACTTTACCCAGCATATCCAGCGCACGCTTGGTCAGTGCTGCACGCAGCTTATCAACCACCGGATCCTTCTGCAGAATCTCACGGGATACGTTCAGGGACAGATCATTAGTGTCCACCACACCCTTCATGAAACGCAGGTACATTGGCAGGAACTGATCAGCGTCATCCATGATGAATACACGCTGCACGTACAGTTTCAGGCCACGGGGAGTATCACGGTTCCACAGGTCATGGGGTGCGTGGGAAGGTACGTATAACAGGCTGGTGTATTCCAGCTTACCTTCAACCCGGTTGTGGCTCCATTTCGCCGGCTCCTGGAAGTCGTGGGAAATGTGCTTGTAGAACTCACCGTATTCTTCGTCAGAGATTTCACTCTTGGAACGGGTCCACAGCGCTGTTGCAGTGTTAACGGTTTCATCTTCCGGCTCTTTCTGCTCTTCACCTTCAGCCGCAGGCATTGGCTCAGACTGCATGATCACCGGCAGGGAGATGTGGTCGGAATATTTACGGATCAGGGTACGCAGGCGGAAACCGTTAGCAAACTCTTCTTCACCTTCTTTCAGGTGCAGTACGATACGGGTACCACGCTCGGCTTTTTCAACGGTTTCAACGCTGAACTCACCTTCACCGGCAGATGCCCAGTGAACACCTTCTGCAGCAGACTCACCTGCTTTACGGGTGTAAACGTCAACTTTATCAGCCACGATGAAAGCCGAGTAGAAACCTACCCCGAACTGACCGATCAGCTGAGAATCTTTCTTCTGGTCGCCGCTCAGGGACGACAGGAACTGAGAGGTACCGGACTTAGCGATAGTACCCAGGTGATCAACAACGTCCTGACGGTTCATACCGATGCCGTTGTCATCAATGGTGACGGTTTTGGCATCAGCATCAAAGTCGATACGAATACGCAGTTCGCCGTCACCTTCATATAAGGCGTTGTCAGAAAGCGCCTGGAAACGCAGCTTGTCAGCAGCATCCGATGCATTGGATACCAGCTCACGCAGGAAGATCTCTTTGTTGGAGTACAAAGAGTGAATCATTAAATGTAAAAGCTGCTTAACTTCGGTCTGAAAACCAAGTGTTTCTTTCTGAGTATCTGTGCTCATTATTCAATCCCAAGCTTGAAACAATAATTACGGAATCTGCTGTAAAACAGCTGCTCGGTGAAAGCAGGCGGCAAAATTAAATGTCAGATTCCTTAACCCTGCATTCAAAATGGGGGTAGGCAAACAGATTTCAAGGCCGGCAGGGATAAAAATAATACCTGTCACCGGCCCCTTTCTTCAGATGCGCTCAGCGGTTCTTTTCCCAGCGGTAGAATGCCCGGACGTTGCCTTCAAACCAGTCATCGTAGTTAGCAAAGTGCCGGAACGCTTCAAGCTCGATACGCTCTGCGGCCTGATCTTCCGTCCACCCGGCAGCAAGCGCTTTGCGTGCTTCAGCCTGAAGCGCAGTAAAATAATCAATCTGCCGCTGCAGCGTGGCTTTATTACCCGGTGCACCGTGACCGAATAAAAACGTATCGGCATCCAGCTCAAGGGTTCTGCGCTGCTGGGCCATCAGCACATCCAGATTGATACCCGGCAAGTCGGTCCAGCCCACCACATCACCGTTGATATAATCCACGGTATAGGCCACACGCTTCTCAGGCAGCACCGGCACCAGGATGGAGGCGGTGTGTACATCCCCAGATACTGCAGCTGAATCTCGGTATCGCCGAACTGATAGGTTTTACCTTCGTCTCCCACGACCTCGGTGGGCATATCAATAAACGGCACCTTCCTGATACTGAAATACCGTCGGGTACGTTTATGGGCGATGATCGGAGTATCTGAACCAAACGCTTTACGCAGCACCCGGGCACCAGCGATATGGTCCGTATGCAGGTGGGAATACACAATAGCAGCCAGCGGCTGGCCCGGTGCTTTTCCCGGATAACATCCACCATGGCTTCGGCGGCGCTGTCTGACAGGGGATCAAATACCACAACACCTGCGGAGGTCACCACAAAGTGGTTGTAGTAGAACTCCTGCTCATTTTTAAATTTCAGGGAGAAAACACCCGGTACAGTTTCCTTCACATCCACAAAGTCAAACCAGTTATAGAAGGTGCCCCGGTCATTAAAATACGCTGATTTTTCTGCCAGATGATTCGCCTGTAACGCAATACTGAAAGACGTCACGCTCAGGGTTAACATCCCGGCGATAATCCACCCTGCCGCTTTATTCATCATGCTTCTCCTGAATACGGTTACGGTGCAAAGCTTAGCCTGGCACTGAATTTAACGGCTGCCCCCACGACGGCTGTGTCCAGCCATTCGCCGCTGCCAAGCCCAAAGGCCAGACGGTCGAACTCCCCTTCGGCACTGAGGCTCACCAGACGGTTTTCTGTGTCAGTGTTCACCGCCAGATCCAGTGGCAAGGTTTTATCACGGATGGTGAGAAAGCCACGGATAAACTCACCGTCAGCAGACTGGCCTTCGAAGCGCATTTCAGGAAACACCGCCGCATCCAGCCACTCATCTCCGTGCAGCACCTGATCCCGTTCAGCATTCTGAGTATCCAGCGAATCCGCACGGATCTGTAACTGCAGGGCGGTCAGTTGGCCTGCTGCGCTGAAATCAGCCGTTGCCGTGTATGTGTCCGCCTGACCTTCAAATACTCTGCCCATCTGTGTACCACTGAAGCGGATCTCACTGTTTTCCCTGACCAGCTCTGCTGCGCTGGCAGCCGCACTGATCAGCATACCTAACCCCAGCGTCAGCGCCAGCAGACTCTGCTTTACTCTTCTCACACCGCTACTCCGGTTATTAATCATAAGGACGCATCCGCTGCCAGACATCATCTTTCAGCCAGCAGCGGTGCCATATCACCGCACCGATATGCCCCACCAGTAATGCACACAAGCCCCAGCCCAGCCATTCATGCACAGCAGTAAACACATCTCTGAGAAACGGGTTTTCCGCCAGTAATACCGGCAAAGTAGCCGTGCCATAAACCGTAACACTGAACCCTGCTGCGTTAGACATCAGCCAGCCACTCAGCGGCAGGCCGAGCAAACACAAATACAGTAACCGGTGGGCCATTCTGGCTGCCGCATTCGCGGGCATCTGCGCAGCCGGCCTGATCACCCAGTGGTGTAACAGGCGCATCAGCGTCAGCAGTAACAGCAGCACTCCGAGGGACTTATGCAGATTGACCGTATCAAACCGCTTCAGCCCCAATGGCATATCTACCATCAGCCAGCCAATCACCAGCAGTGTCAGCACCAGAGGAACGGTCAGCCAGTGAAATATCCGGCTGACCCGGTCATACCGTTGCGATCCCGACATAGCCGTTACGGTGTACGCTTCAGTTCAGTTTCGATGGTAATGTTTACCTGATCCCCCAGCATTGGCGCGTAGGTCATCATGCCAAAATCTGTACGGCGGATACTGGTGGTCGCAGAAAAGCCCAGGTACTGGGTGTCATAGGCCGGGAAGAAATCTGCCAGCGGGTGCCGGCCCTGAAAGTTCAGACGGGCATCCAGCGTGACCGGCAGGGTTTTATCCAGCATGGTCAGCTGGCCTTCCACGGCATACTTATCCGCAGCGACCTGCACAATCCGCTCACTCTTGAAGCGCATTTCCGGGTATTTAGTCACGTCGAAGAAATCTTCATTCTTCAGGTGATCATCCAGCGCCGGTACATCGGTATCTACACTGGCGGTTTTAATCACCACATCAAAGGAAGACTGGGTCAGATCTTCTTCGTTGATATCGAACTTGCCGGTAAAATCCTGAAACTGACCCAGAAAATTGGAAATGCCGTTGTGGTTAACACCGAACTGAATGTTGGTGTGCGCCTTATCAAACTCATAATCTGCCGCAGATACAGGCAGTGCCATCGCTAATCTAAGGAACACAGTGCGAGTGTTTTTCATAATAATCTCATTCTCGGTCAGTGAGTCCGGCGCTTAGCTTTGCAACTTTTCTTTGCAAGCTCTGGCCGTACCCGGTTAATTAATCGACGGATATGAGAATACTATTGTTGCCCGTATATGATTAGACAGGTTATTTGAGAAGGATTGTTCCACTCAAGGAACAATAAATAAGGAACTTTTAGCTGATACGCTGAAACGTAAAATTCCCGGGAAACTTAAAAGGTATTTACTCAGTGACCGGGCTAAGCCTCAGCAAAATATTCCCGGAGATGATCAACAAAGCTGCGTACCTTAGGGGACATCAGCTTACGGTGAGGATACACCGCGTACACACCGCCCTCCGGGTAGCGCCATTCGGGCAAAAACGCCACCAGCTCGCCGCTTGCCTCTTCCTGTTTACACAGGTGTTTCGGCAGAAAACCTATGCCCCCTCCCCGCAGGGTGACATTTTTAATAAACCCCAGGCTGTTCACCGCCATACGGCCTGACAAGATGACTTTGTCGCGCTTACCGTCGTTGATGAACTGATGAACGACCTTGGCAGTGCGTTCACCATAAAGAAAACAGCTATGTTCCGCCAACTGAGCAATGTCTGTCGGCGTACCGTGTTTCTGCAGGTACTCCGGCGATGCATAAGGGTCATGGTTTCGCTGAATAACTTCACCGCGATCAGAGATGAGTCCGGCAATTCGCCGGCCCGGACGGCAACGTCATACTCGCCCCCACCAGGTCCACGAATTCATTGGTCAGGTGCAGCTGTAACTCAACTTCCGGGTACTTCATCAGGTAATCTGCAATGACCGGCCCCAGCACATCGTTACCTTCTTCTACCGGGGCCGAGACCCGCAGTATGCCCCGGGGTGCCGCCAGGCTGTCCAGCATTTCACTTTCAGCATCCTGCGCCTGCTGCACGATCAAACGGCAGCGCTGATAAAACGTACTGCCCTGTTCGGTGAGGGTCAGTGAGCGGGTGGAGCGCTTCAGTAAACGCACCCCAGATCAGATTCCAGTTGAGACAGCTTACGGCTAATGGTGGATTTTGGCAGCCCCAGCACTCTGCCGGCAGCACTGAAACCACCGGCATCCACTACCTGGACAAAAATCCGTACGCCGTTTAGGTCCAGCAAAATTAATCCTTGAGCCCCGGATCAGCCTGACTGCTGACCAGTTGCAGTAATGTGGCCGACTTAAATTCACGTCGGTAGAGTACAAACAGTACCCCGCCTGACAGTGCCATGAACAGCCAGGGATTAATGAACCAGCCCAGTACCGCCATGCTGAAGTAATAGGTGCGTAGCCCCAGGTTAAAGTTATTGGCCGCCAGCGAGCTCATGATGGCAATACGGTTAGCATGGCTCATCAGCTCTTTTCCTGCACGCCTTCACTGGGCATCGGCGCACCACCGATCATCACCGAGGTAAAGCCGTACTGCCGCAGGCTCAGGTGAACTTGAAGAAGGCATAAATAAACATGCCAATCAGCACCAGCAGTTTCAGCTCCCATTCGGCCTTGGTGGCATGGGTGGCAAACGGAATATCACCGACAATGTCGATGGCTTTTCAGTGGATCCGAGCACGGTCATTAAACCGGCCAGTATCAGGATTGTAGAAGAGGCAAAGAAAGATACCCCCGTTCCAGATTGGAAATCACTGTTGCATCGGCAATCCGGACATCCCGGTGCAGCACCTGAGTCATCCAGTCGAGCCGGTAAGAGTGCATCACACTGGCAAGGCAGTGACAGGTTTTGGCCTTCTTCTTGCTGTAAAGGTTATAGCCCTTGAAACACATTAAAAACCAAACAAGTGCCAGTATATTCAGCCAGTTTTCTTGAACAAACAGGGACAACGGTTCCACATTCACAACCCGGTAGCAGAAAGGAGCCTTCATTCTAATCATGCCGGGGTTAAATTGCACTGTATAAACATAGGCTTATACGGTATAGCCAAATGCCGGAGCCAGCCTTACAGCCGGTTGGCATCCCCGGCAGCTATGCTAACTTGCCAGTGTGTCTTTCCAGTAGAAATGCCCGTATGTATATAGATTTAAAAGCTTTATTCTGGCTATGCCTGATTTGTGTCGGTTGCTGGCACTGGTGGCATTCACTGAAAGTAAAAGACATCGCCCTGCGTGCGGCAAAAGCCTACTGCAAAGATATGGACGTCCAGCTGCTGGATGAAAGTATCTATTTACGGGGTTTCTGGCTGAAGCGGGATGAAACCGGCCGGTTCCGTATCTGGCGTTCTTACCTGTTCGATTTCACCGCCAATGGCGAAGACCGCGCCCGTGGCAGAGTGGTTCTGCTGGGCTATAAGGTAACCAGTACACAACTTGATCCCCACAGGATCTGAATACTGGCCTTCTGTTTCAGCGCTTAAAAGTACCGTTGCGCAGGAAAAACAATGTCTGGGCCATCACCTTGCGGTTCTGCATCATGAAGGTATGGGTCACCGGCATGATCAGATGATCCTGCATTCCTTCAAGCCGGGTATGTACCACCGACACCTTACCGTCATTAGTGCCGGGTATCAGTAAAGATAACCAGGGATTCACACTGCGGGTACCGGCGATAATGCCCAGTTCACCACTGAACGGTCCCAGTTGCACCGGTAGACCGCGGGTGCCCAGCTGTAAGCCGGCCGGGCCGTTTATCCAACGGAACGGCGGTAACCAGCCCAGCTTATCAACCACTTCACTGCCACCGTTTGGCGGCCCGAGCATGACCACCCGGCCAAGTCCGGTAATGGTTTGCTGACGCAAAAATAACGCAGTAAGATACCGCCCATGGAGTGAGTTACAAAATGCACTCTGGAAGCCCCTTTGCAGGCTTCAAGGGCAGTGCTGATCGCCGGCTCTGCCAGCGCTTCAACCGGTTCAGATGTGGATGGATAGCCCTGATTCACAACCTGATAACCGGCCTCTTCCAGAAACCGGGCCAGAAGGTTAAATGCTGCCGGCGTTCGGGCCAGGCCATGCAGTAATACCACCGCTTCTTTCACATTTTCTGCTGCCGTTGCAGTGGTTTTTCAGCGTTCTGATCGTCCATGGGCATCCCTGTCATTTCTGAAAAATATACGTGAGCCTACCGGCCTCCTGACTATAACTGTAACACAGCGATTTTCAGCGGATGACAACCGTCAGTGCTCGGGAAATCCGCTTCCGGGGTAATCAGCTGGATATCCTTCACCGGTCGTCCGGCTTTGGTGGCACAGCGCTTTATCACATCGAGCCAGTCTTCAAGGCTGACCTTGGCAACGTTATTGGTACACACCAACTGCCCACCTTCACTGACAGCCAGCAATGAGGGTTTAAGCACGCTCGGGTAATCGCGAATCAGATCCACTGTACCGAAATGACTCTTCGCCCAGCGGGGCGGATCCAGGTACACCAGATCAAACTGTTCAGCTTCAATGCGGGAACTGCCGGGGTTTCTGCCCTCTTTTCACCCGCTGTTTAATTTCAATACCTGCCAGTTGCTTGGCCGCGGTAAAAAATCACTCTGGAAGAAACCGATACGGGACTCATCCAGATCATTCAGACGGGCGTTCTCGCGACCAACATCCAGGCTGCGGGTGGCAAAATCCACATTCAGCACCCGGCTGGCACCGGCCTTAGCCGCCACGACGCCAACACCGCAGGTATAAGAGAACAAATTCAATACTGATTTTCCGGCGGCATTCGCCTGCAGCCAGCGGCGTCCGGCCCGCATATCCAGGAACAGTAACGGGTCCTGACCTTTGTGCTTGCCTTTCACCAGATAATTCACGCCCAGTTCCTGCCCGGTCAGTTGCTGACGGTCAACAACGTGATCATCACTGCGACGGGAGTTACTGCTGCTGCGGTCGTTATATACCCGCTGCAGATTTTCCACTCCGGCAGGTTGCAGGAACGCTTCAGCCTGATCAAACAGCACATCCGCTTCAGACTCGCTCAGCGGTGTATGAAAACTCTGCAGCAACAGCTGATCACCGTAGCGGTCCAGCGTCAGCCCCGGTGTACCTTCAGTGGTGCCGTGATACAGCCGGTAACAGCTGGTAGCTTCAGCGTGCAGATCTGCCAGCAGTGCCTCCCGGCGTTGCAGTGCAGCTTGGAATAGGTCAGACATTCAATCAATCTCAGTAAGTGCGGCTCGGCGGGCAGTATACGTGGATAGCCAGTGACATCAACTAAACATCACTGGATGGTCGCAACTGCCCGCGGCGGTTTCAGCTCATTTCCAAAGCTTAGCGCCCAGACCACTGGCCCGCTCCGTACGACGGGACGTGGCGCCTTTCAGGCTGGACAGACGGGCGTACAGCTCGAGCCGCTGTTTTGCCCGGGTCACCCCGGTATATACCAGCTCGCGGGTCATCAGCGGACCGTCTTCCGGTGGCAGGATCATCAGCACCCGGGCAAACTCTGAACCCTGACTTTTATGCACCGTCATCGCAAACACGGTTTCATGGCCCGGCAACCGGCTGGGTAACACACCCCGCACACCGTCCGGGTGGTGCGGATCTTCAAACCAGACTCTCACCCGACCATCCTGATCCGGCTGAACAATGCCGATATCGCCGTTATACAGCCCTAACTGGTGGTCATTCTGGACGATCATTACCGGCCTGCCCGCATACCATTGCTGGCTGGTCTGAATCAGCCCCATGCGGTTTAGCCGCTGCTCCAGCGCCTGATTAAGGCCTTCTACTCCGTAAACACCCTGACGCAGTACCGCCAGCAGCTGAACCCGGGCAAAAACCTTCAGTACCTCCAGTGGCGCAGTACCGGCCCGCAACGCCCGCAGATACTCTGAATACCCTTGTGCCGCAGCCTCTATCAGTTGCGGATAACTGTCAGAAGATAACGGTATAAAATCAATATCCTCATAACCTTTATTCAGCACCGGCTCAACCTGCGCGGCATCACCGGCATTGATCGCCGCCGCCAGCTGACCAATTCCGCTGGCAGCATCAAACCGGTAACTGTGCCGTAACAGCGCAAGACTGTCGGCCACTGCTTTCCTCCGCCGGCAACACTGCGGGCATCAAACCACACCCGGCTCAGGTACCCTGCCTGATCAGCACTGTACTGCAGCTCAGCAGATGTAACAGACTGGCTATTGCCCGCCTGCAAATGCCAGGCACAGATGTCGCCCAGCACACTGCCCGCTTCCACAGAGGCCAGCTGATGTTTATCACCGATCAGAATGATGCGCCCCTGCGGCGGCAACGCTGCCAACAGCCGGGCCATCATAGGCAAATCGATCATGGAGGCTTCATCAACTACCAGTAACTCAAGATGCAGCGGGTTTTCCGCGTTATGCCGGAAGGATTTACTGTTAGGGATCGTGCCGAGTAAACGGTGAATGGTAGTGGCTTCCACCGGAATCCGCTGAATAATCTCCGGGGAAATATTCAGCTGATCACGGGCCTGAGCAATGGATTCACTCAGCCTTGCTGCCGCCTTACCTGTGGGGGCTGCCAGTTTAATCGCCGGTACAAAATCTGCGCCATGCTGTAAACACTGTTGCTGAATGTACAGCGCCAGTAACCGGGTCACGGTGGTGGTCTTGCCGGTACCCGGGCCACCGCTGATAATACTGAAACGCCGCCGCAGGGCGACAGCAACCGCCACCTGCTGCCAGTCAACCGTCTGTGCCGGATCAGGTTTGAACAGCTGTGCCAGCCCCTGCTTAAGACTTGACTCATCAACGTCCAGCGGCTGAGCAAGACGGTTAATCTGGCTGTTCAGGTAGGCTTCAAAACTGAAATACCGCTGCAGATAGACACGCTCACCGTCAAAGATCAGCGGCGCTTCTTCACCCGGCTCACCCATGCTGCTGTAACGGTCACTTAAAGATGTGGCTGACACGAAGCCTGCCGGTACCTGAGGCGCTGGCGGCTCTGCAAACATGTCGAGGGTAACCGGCGTATCATCGACAACAGGGACTGTTTCAACAGCAGGCTGCGGCCGCAAACAGTCGCTCTCCAGTGCGTTAAATAACAGCCGGAACTCTTTACGCAACACTTTCGGCCATTCATCCACCAGACTGGCAATCCGGTCCAGTGGTAAACAGACATCTCCCGGCCCAACTGATAACTGGTAAACGCCGCCAGTAATGCCAGATGCTGATCTGCAGCGCTGTCCTGTTCGCAGATAAAACGGGCAAACTGATAATCCAGCGGCCTCAGCAGGTTCTGCTGACGGGCCCGGAGCAAAGGTTCAAAATAAGCATTCAGAGCAGACTCATGCGGTTTCATCGCCAGCGCCCTCCATCGCAGGAATATCCTTCAGTTCAGCTTTAAACAACGCATCCATTTCGGTCACCAGTGCCAGTGAGGGCCGGTTATAAAACACACCGTAGCCTGGCATACCGGCCCGCATGCCCCGCAGGAACAGATAGTAAACGCCGCCGAAATGCTGCTCATAGCGGTAGCCGGGCAAACGGCTGGCAAGCAGACGGTGCAGCGCCAGCGTATACAGCTGATACTGCAGGTCATAACGGTGCTCCAGCATGGCCTGATCAAGTTTTTCAGGGCTGTAATCGTCGGTCGAACTGCCCAGATGATTGGATTTGTAATCGAGAATGTAATAGCGCCCCTGATACTCAAACACCAGATCGATAAAGCCTTTCAACATGCCCCGTAACGGCGCGAAATCCAGCGGCGGCGCATGTTGAGAAAGCGGGTCATGACGGGCAACCAGCGCATTTAACCCGCCGGCATTCAGGCCTTCAGAAGGCAGCATAAACTCCATTTCCACCAAACGCTGCGCATTGCTGATCTGCCCCAGGGTCAGTCCGGTTTCAGTATTCAGCGGGCATTGCAGTACATCGTCCAGCAGTTGCTGCAGTACGGGCAGCCATTCCGGCTCATAGCCCATGACCAGGCTGCGGGCTTCCAGCAATTCCGCCACCTCAGGGTGCGGTAATCGGTGAAATCCACCGATTCAAAAATTTCGTGCAAAAACGTACCGGCCTGCGCTCCTTGTGAAAGGTAAAAATATCGTAAACCGGCGTGGCATCCGCGCCGCTATCGGAGCCGCTGTCAGCCTCATCCGCCACTTCAAGATCCAGCCCCGGCAGGTTTGGCAGCTGTGGCTGGCGTGGCTGGTCAGCGCTGAATAACTGGAGATACGCCAGTCACGCAGTAAGCGGCGGGCAAACGTCCGGGCCTGTGGTTCTGCAGCTTCAATATCGGGAGAAATACCGACATCCGCTGCATCATGATCGTCGTCAGCAAACAGTGACTGTTGTTCTGCAGCTACCGGTTTCGGCGGTTCAGTGACGGTTATTGAGCCTTCAGCAGTCGCCAGTAGGCTGTCCAGCTGGGCATCCAGATCCGGCACGGGGGCTTTTACCCGGCACCATATCGGCATCGCCCTGTAACAGCAGATAACCCAGTGCGCTGCGAGCCAGACCACTGGCTTTGCGGCGGCCGTCCTGCAGGTTTGCCAGCCCCACATAGCAGGCATATACCGACCGGGTAAGTGCCACATATAGCAGGCGGACGTCTTCCGCCAGCCGTTCTTTATCGGCAGCAGCCAGTGCTTCATCTGCAGCCGTCAGGTCAATCTTATAGCGGCCGTCATCATCGTGATAACTGGCCTGAGTAGCCGGTTTAAAGGTGCAGGCAAAAGGCAGATACACCAGCGGATACTCCAGACCTTTACTCTTATGCACGGTGATCACCGTCACCAGCGCCCGGTCACTTTCCAGCCGCAGACGCTGCTCATCATTTTCACCGTTGGGTGACAGCAGTTGATCGCTGAACCAGCGCATCAGGCTGGTCATGCTGTCCTGTTCAAGGCTCACCCGCTGGAGTATTTCACCGAGATGCAGCAGGTCCGTCAGTCGGCGCTCCCTGTTCCCCGGCCAGTAGCTGTTCGGCCAGTTGCCGGCGAGCAAGTAAGCGCCGCAGCATGGGCAAGATACCCAGGTTCAGCCAGCAATCGTGATAGCCACTGAACTCTGCCACCAGGCTTTCCCACAGCTGTTCATCCCGGTTTAACCGTTCTAAAAAGCTTGCCGGGTAATCTAACAGGCCGGTCGCCAGTGCAGCCCGAAGCCGGCGTTCGTCCTGCGGATGCTGGATGGCCTGCAGAATCAGATTCAGATCCACCGCTTCCTGGCTATTAAACACACTTTCCCGGCCACTGAGGTAGACACTGGCCACTGCACGGCCGGCCAGCGCCTGACGCACCGCATTGGCTTCGGTCCGGTCACGCACCAGAATGGCAATGTCTTTTGCTTCCACCGGCCGGTCACCGATCAGGGCTTCGCCCCGGGCGGCGGCCGCCAGTACATCTGCAATGTGGCTGGCACAGGCCTGCGCCATACTGTTCAGATAGGATTTCTTACTTTGAATTTCCCGTTCGCCAAACCAAAGATTCAGGGGTGTCTGTGGCTGACCGGCCAGGGTAAAAGGTGTTTTATCTGCTTTATTAGCGGCATCCACCGGCAGGAACGGAATGTCCCGGTTATACATAAACGGCGCGGAATGATATTCGAACAGGCGGTTAACCCCTGAATCATCTTGCTGGCAGAGCGCCAGTTTGTGCCAAGGGTATAGTGTGCCTTTACCGCACGGCGGGCCTGAATGTAGGTAAAGATGTCCGCACCGCGGAAACCATAAATCGCCTGCTTCGGATCACCGATCATAAACAGGCCGGTGGTTTCGTTGCCCCCGTACAGATGACTGAAGATCCGATACTGCAGGGGATCGGTGTCCTGAAATTCATCAATCAGCGCCACCGGATACTGTTCAGCAATACGCTGTCCGAGAATATTGTGGGTATCCCGCTGCAACGCCTGATCAAGATTACTCAGCAGGTCATCAAACGAGAGTACGCTGAGCCGCTGCTTGAGCACGCTGTACCGCTTATTCAGTTGCTCAAGCCCCTGATGAAGCAGAATTTCCCGCAGAGGCAGACGCCACTCAAAGTAAGCATCACAAAGATCAAATAAAGGATGTTCAGGCACCGCTTTGCCTGCCGGGGTTTTCGCCGCCAGCACCGATTGCCGGAAACGCTGCATTTCTGCTTCCGGAACCTGCCTGATGTCCCCGGGCGAAGCTGTCAATTACCCCGATGTATTTCGGGACCGAAGCTTTGCGGTAAGAATTCTTGTTCACGCCGGAGTTCTGGATCAGCTCAACCAGATCGGTTTCACTGGCCAGCCACTGTTCACGGAATCCCTGCAGCTTTTGCTGATAATCCTGCCAGCCACTAAGCAAGTCATAACCCCGGCAATCCGGGGTAAACTCTGCTTCGCTCTGCCCCAGGTACGGCCGCAGGGTTTGCATATAACGGTCGGGGGTCGGCCAGATTTGCAATAAAGCTTCGGTCAGCTCTTCCGGCAGGCAGTAACTGAGGCTACGCCAGGTATCCAGTAACGCCTGACGGCGCAGGTCCGCATCATCGGTCAGCAGCTCTGTGGCAAACAGTGCACCACTTTCAAAGGCATGCTGTTTGAGCATCCGCTGACAGAAACCATGAATGGTAAAAATGGCCGCTTCATCCATCTGCCGGGCAGCCAGCTCCAGCAGTTTTGCCGCCCGCAACTGTTCTTCGGCGTCGCCCTGATCCACCAGCAACTGACGCAGGATCGGATCATCCGACAGGGTGCCGTCGCCGGCAACCGCTAAAAACGCTTGCTGGGCTTGCTGAATCCGTGCCCGGATTCGCTCTCTCAACTCCTCAGTAGCCGCTTCGGTAAAGGTCACCACCAGTATCTGATCCACACTCAGTGGGGCTTCCCGGCCGGCACCGTCGGCGCCATGGCCCAGCAGCAGGCGTAAATACAGTGCTGCAATGGTGAAGGTTTTACCGGTACCGGCGCTGGCTTCTATCAGCCGCTGGCCATGCAGAGGAAACGTCAGCGGGTTCAGCTGTTCCGGTGTGACATCCCGTGGGATTACAGATTCAGTCATCGGCGTCCTGCTCATTTGAAGTTTCGTACCAGGCCAGCATCGGCTGGTAACACTGTTCGGTCAGCCGCACGAATGCTTCACCCAGTGAAGCAAACTCCGGATACACCCGGGCGATATAGGCATCTGCAGACTCCCCGGACTGAAGGCATCATGATTAAAACGGCTCTCGGCTTTCTGAGCGGCCGTCTCCGGCCTTTCTCTTCATTCACCGTCATCCATTCCCAGGCAGTGTCCGCAGGCAGTGGCAGCGGTTCACAGAGCCCCGACGATAAAGATTCAGCCAGTCCTGAAGATGACCCCGGGCTTTGGTCGCAGAAAACATTTTGAACCCGTGGCGGCCGTTCAGCCCGAAGAACCAGGAATCGTGATGATTGTCATGAGCCATACTGACCAGATGCTCAAGCCACAGGCTCACCATGTCCCGCCCTTTTGAATGAGCCGGACGGTAACGTAACAGACGGTTTTCATGGTAATCGTCCAGCCAGCCGGTCAGTTCTGTTTCGCTGCCATCTTCCAGTTCAAGGGTCAGACGGCATTCCCGGCGGGCAGGATGTCCGCTGTAATAGGCTTCCATCTTCTGTGCCATTTCCTGGCAGTCATGGACCAGCTTGCGGGTCTGCAGCTGCCCCGCCAGTCCGTATGGCAGTTCGCCGGCCGCTTCAACCCGGGCCAGCAATTTACTCAGGCTTTCACCGTTCAGGGCCGCCAGCAGCAGGCGCTGCTTCAGCTGATAGCCTTCCAGACCATCCAGCTGAAACGGTTCTTCATCCTGGTTAACGATGCTGTGATCCAGAAAATACACCTGCAACCGGCGCTGGAAGAAATGCTTCACCGGGTTACGGGCAAACGCCAGCAGGTCTTTCAGCTCCAGCGTTGGCAGTGCCTCCGGCTCCAGTGGCTGGGTAAGGAACTGATCCGGCTGTTCGCCCCCGCCCCTGCCGCGGGTAACCATTCATCCGCATAACTGAATAATTGCGGGTGTTGCCCAAAATACGCCGGGTTAAACGGCTGCAAAGGGTGCTCGGTGAATTCTGTCACAGCTAGCCCACCCTGTTCATCGATATAGTTCTGCTGGCAGTATTCCAGCAGCTCACTGACCAGCACCGACGGCACCCGGGGAGTTATCCTGTGCGCTGCGTCCCAGATAACTGATGTAGAGCCGCTCCTGTGCAGACAGGAGGGCTTCAAGGAACAGATAGCGGTCATCATCCCGGCGGGAACGGTCCCGCGACGGGTGTGTTTCACCATCAGGTCGAAACCCACCGGCGCAATGCTGCGCGGGTAAACACTGTCATTCATACCAAGCAAACAGACCACCCTGAAAGGAATCGCCCGCATAGGCATCAGGGTACAGAAGTTAACCGCTCCGGCCAGGAAGCGCTGGCTGGAACGCTGACTGCCGAGATGCTCCTGCAGCCAGTCGTTGAAGACCTGCGCACTGAGCGGCGCTTCGAAACGGTTTTCCTGCAGGGTATTACTGAGATTCTCCAGCGCTTCACGGATCTGATTCAGGACCACTTCATCGGCGGCATCCGGATCATATGCACTGTTCAGCAGGTGGTTAATGATCTGTAACCAGTCTTCAATACTGCGGGGTTCACTGAGGCTGCTCAGGCAAAATTCCAGCAACTCGATGAATTCAGCCAGTTGCCCCAGATCCCGGGCTTCAATGCCTTCAATCTCGGCATAGGGATCAATGCCCTGCCACAGTTCATCGCTACCACCCATGGCGTAACCGGCCAGCATCCGCTTCAAGCCAAACTGCCAGGAGTTCTGTTCAAATGCCGGTAATTCCATGCCGGAGCGCTGACGGCTGTCCAGCCCCCAGCGGATATTGGTCTGATCAATCCAGCGCCGCAACCGTTCAAAGCCTGCTTCATCCAGCTGGAAGCGGCGTAATACGGCGGGCACTTCCAGAATGGCCAGCACATCAGACACGGTTAACCGGCTCTGCGGCAGGGATAGCAGCGCAAAAAACTCATCAGCAACGGGCTTTCCTGCTGGGCGGTCCGGTCGGAAATGGAATAGCCGATAAAGCGCCCTGCCGGCGCATTCCCAAACACCGCCTCAATATACGGCGCATAGGTGGCCACATCGGGCACCATGACAATAATGTCCCGGGGTGTCAGGCTATGATCTTCATCCAGCATGGCCAGCAACTGATCGTACAGCACTTCCACTTCACGCAGGTGGCTGTGAGCACTGTGCAGCATCAGCGACTGATCATCGGAGGATATCTGACGCTTTTCCTCATCGGACAGCAATTTATTGGCTGCCGGATCATCCAGATGCAAAATGTCGTTCTGAATGTGCTGTAACACCCCTGACGGCTCTCTGTCAGCGGAGATTCAAACAGTTCTACTTCCTGAGCGCCCAGTTCCTGAAGCTGATACAAATAGTCCCGGCCCAACTTGCCCATGGAAGACAGCAACGGATTACCGTGGCTGTAATAGTTCTGTTCTGTCATACCCGGTTTGGACAGCCAGCGCTGATGCAATCTTGCCAGATACTTAGGGTCGACAATGTCCCCCAGAAATAACGGCACGGATTATTCACCATCAGATGAACATCCACCTGCTGACCCAGCGCCTGCAATGCTTCGATGAAGTTACCAGGCAATGCCGAAATACCGAAGACATAGACCCGCTCCGGCAGTTGCGAGGTGTCGAAAGCACCGCTGCGCAACGCTGCCAGGAAGTCATTGAACATATTACCCCGGTGCCAGTGGGGCTGCCCCAGCGCGGCCACCTCTGCCACCAGTGCCTGCCAAAGTTCAGGCTGCCAAGGTTGTGATTCGGTAATATCCTGCAGCGGATCACCCGCCTCCCAGGCAGCGATCCAGTCAGGGCGGTATACAAGATACTGGTCAAAAATATCGGCGACTTTGGCACTCAGTTGATAAAGCTTATAGCCGTTATCATCGCCTCGCAGGTATTGCTGCAGCGGCAGGAAAGCATCCTTAGAAAGATAATCCGGTAACAGTCTTACCAATAGCCAGGTCATGGCTTCTTTGTTAAACGCTGAGCGCTCCGGCACACTGGATAATACCTGGGTAAAGATGCGCCACAGGAAAGATGCCGGTAAAGGGAATTCAATATTGGCGGCAATGCCCAGACGCTCTGCCAGTTCCAGCTTTAACCACTGGGCCATGCCGGGACTCTGCACCAGAATCTGTTCCCGGCTGAAAGGATTGGGTAAAGGCTCACGGCGGATCATTTCCACCAGCAGATCTTTCTGTAATTCCAGCGAGTTCGAGTGATAGATTCGGAACATAGGGTACGGGGCACTCAGTTGCGATAAGCCATATAAACAAAAAAGCCCCTGCATCAGCAAGGGCGGTCAGACCGGCGCAGCAAGGCTACGCGTATATATCAGGTATCCGGCGCACCGGCGTCCGGCGGTAAAGCCGATTCACGTTCTTCGGGCGGCAACTCCCAGTTTTCCTCACCGGCAACCACGCTTACCACCCCTTTAAAGCGCTTACGAAGATAAACAATGGCTTCATCAAAATCTTCAATATCACACAGCATTACACCGCCGCGGTCATTCTCTGTAGTAAACAGATAACTCTTCATGTTCGCTCTTCAGGCATGTCTTTAAAACCAACATTTTACAAGAACCTTAACCGCACACAAGCCCATTCACTGACTTTAAAAATACCTGGGTTCATCACTTACTGCAGAGCTTTATGATCCAGTTCAGCAATCACGGCTTTATTCTGCTCAACAACAGCGGCGGTCTCTTCAGATAAAAGTGAAATACGGCTGGCAGAGTGTTCAGCGTGCCCCGCCACCGGTTCCGGACTGTCGCCTGCCTCTCCTGCTATACCCTGATACTGACCAGCGGGCGCGGTACGTAAAGAACGATGCCAACCGGTGAGATAGCGGTAAAACAGCAACCCGGCAAGCAGAACGACGGCAAGTGATGCCAGCATCAACGGCAAAACACTGGTAAATGCAGAATCAACCCGGGACTCAATTCTTTGAATATAGATTGCCAACAACTCAGTGTTACGGGCCTGCAAATCGGCAAGCCCCTTAACTGCTGGGGCATCTGAAATCTTAACGCTCTTATCAATGCTGCCGCTGTCAGCACCCCGGGCCAGTAGATCCCTGACGGCAGTGGCTGAAGCCAGATACTCATCGGCCACCTGCTGAATATTATCCAGTGCATTGCGTTCCGATATTGTCAGCCCGCCGAGCTGGCGATAGCGTTTAATTCCCAGGGTTACCGCTAAATGATTTTCTGTGAATTGCAGGTAGTAGCTGTCCTGCCCCCGCAACACATAATTTTTGAAATTATGGATCAGTGACCCGTACCCCATTTGCGAGCGGATAACCGCTAACAGCTGTTCACGGGCAAGTGCTTGTTCCCGGAGGCCATTCCAGTCATTGCGCTGGCCCTTCAAAAACAAAGCCTGTACGGTACCGGCACTGGCAAATGCCAGAATAATTACCGTCATGAAGCCTGCAAACCGGTGCCTGAGCCCCAATTCTTTCATCGTCCTGAATCCCTGTCTTATCCCTGATTTACCCGCAAACGGCCATGTAACTGTCGGCCCCGAAAGCGTAGTGAAACTATAGGTTAAAACCCAAGTTGGGATATAGGCAAAAGGTCGACAGACTAACCATTATGGGTTTGAAATCAAAACGCAAGGGCAGAAATCGGGACATCTGACGTGAAAGCAGCTTACACATATTTTTGCAGATGCGTCATGCAAAATTAATTCGGCCAGCCAGATCCGAAAAAAATAAAGTATTTCATGATTAAATACATAAAATTTCATGAAGTTAGCATATTTTATTCATGTATTTAATAAAGATAGCTACCGGTCAGGCAACTGAAGAGACACACTGAAAAGCGATAAATCAGACTAAAAATTAAGCAGAAAACCCCTTGACGAATCCTTTATTGAGACCAATACTTTTAATCCGCGCTGCAGAATTCGGCACTCACATCACAAGTAATAATTGCCGGAATTCAAACGCTAAGCAGTTATAATTAAGCCGCAGCGTTGTATTTCCCTAATGAAAGTTTCATCAACATTCATTAAGCCACGGTATCCCCTAATACCGTGGCTTTTTTATGTCAGCCATACCGGCCGCGGTGTTCAGTCCTGTGGTACTTCTGTCACAATCAGCCGGTCGGAATCCGCCACCCGGACAATCTGGCCTTCTACCGTGGTGAACCGGCGTAATTCAAGGTCCCGTTTATACACCTGATAGTCGCGACTCTCCCCTCCCTGCCGGTGTTAACTGCACTTGCAGCAGCGTACGGCCGTCATACCAGTGGTAAGCCGCAACCGAAGCACCACCTACCAGCGCCAGAACTACCAGGATAACCGCCAGCAAGCGAAACGGAGGTCGTGGATCAATATCTGTATCAGGGATAACCCTTACCGCAGGCTGAGAAGCGGCGGCACGTTTGCGTTTGAATTTCAGATAAAAGTAACAGGCAGCAATAACAGCGAGGGTAATTAAAATTTTGGTGATCATAGATGCCCGTTGTAACAACACATAAAAATTAGTCTCAGACGCTGGAAACCATCTGCAGCACATAATATCGCCCCAGCCTTCCAGCAATCAGAAGCTTACCTGCAAAGACGTACAGATACTACCGCAAGACAACCAGATACATCCTGATTCAAACACTTCGCTCAGAAACAGCTACGAGCGCCATTCTGTTCAGCCAGATGACAGTATCAGCCGGTTATCATTTCCCGGTTTCCTGCTTAACTCATCAACTTACTCATACAAAAACGGTACACCTATGGACATCTTACAGTCGCAATACGAGAACCTGATCAACCTCGCCACCATCTATGGCGGGCAGATACTGCTGGCAATCGTGGTTCTGATCGTGGGCCTCTGGGTCATAAAAATCAGCAACTTCGCTAAAACCACCATGATCCGCCATTTTCCGGATGAAACCCTCGCAAAATTCCTTGGCGGTGCGCTGGATGTACTGCTGAAAGTGCTGCTGGTGATCAGCGTCGCCTCCATGGTCGGCATCGAAACAACTTCTTTCATCGCCGTTCTGGGTGCTGCCGGCCTGGCAGTTGGCCTGGCACTGCAGGGCAGTCTGTCTAACTTTGCCGGTGGCGTGATGATTCTAATTTTCCGTCCCTTTAAGGTCAGCGATTATATTGAAGCCCAGGGACTGAAAGGCGTGGTCAGCGATATCGGTATCTTCGTTACTACCCTGCAAACGTTCGATAAGCGCACCCTGATCATCCCTAACGGCCCACTGGCTAACGGCAACATCATCAACCACACCCACAGCGATATCCGTGCGGTGGAAATCAATATCGGGGTTTCCTACAGCGATGATCTGGGCAAAGCCAAAACAGCGATGGAAGCGGTACTGGCTGAAGATGCCCGCATCCTGCAGAACGAAGGCAATGTGGTCGCCGTCGTTAACCTGAACGACAGCTCTGTAGACTTCCTCGTTCGCGGCTTTGTGAAAACAGAAGACTACTGGTCTTTCTTCTTTGATAGCCGTGTGGCACTCAAGTCAGCGGTTGAAGCGGCAGGCTGCACAATTCCGTTCCCTCAGCGGGATATTCATATGATCTCGCAAGACTAAATGACTCAAATAAAAGGGCCTTCATCATGAAGGCCCTTTTCATATCTGTACATTTCCGTGAATGATTTTAACCGATAGAACTCAGCCATTCTTCTTCAGACATCGCGGTAACCGCAGCACTGCCCTTTGTAAGGTTTCAGCATGGCCGTGAATACGCGGCAAAATCTGCTGAAGATAGAAATCACAGACCTTTTGCTTACCGGCCCTGTACTGCGGACTGATGTCAGCCTCAGACTGACAGGCAACCGCCTGACGCAGTAACTGCCAGCCACCGCAAACATACCCGGACAACATCAGGAAATGCTGCCCCACCGCACCGGCCAGCAGGGGATCACCTGCCTGTTGCTGAAGAATAAACTCGGCAGAACCTTCCCAGCACTGCACTGCAGCCTGTAAAGCCTCAGCCTGAACAGCCAAACCGGCAGCTTCTGCACTACCGATATCGGCCCGGATTTCAGCCATCAATACATTAAAAGCAGCGGCGTTATCAAAAATCAGCTTACGCCCTACCAAATCCATCGCCTGAATACCGTTGGTGCCTTCATAGATTGGCAGGATACGTGCGTCCCGGTAGTACTGAGCAGCACCGGTTTCTTCGATAAAGCCCATCCCACCATGAACCTGTACACCCAGCGAGGTGACTTCCTGCGCCAGCTCGGTACACCAGCCTTTAACAACTGGAGTCAGCAATGCCGCACGGGCACCGTGAGTTTGCTGCAGATCTTCATGCTGGTTCTGTGACGCCCAGTCGATACTGGCGCAGGCATCATAGGTCAGCGCCCGGCCCGCCTCAGTCAGCGCCCGCATGGTCAGCAACATGCGCTGCACGTCAGCATGACGGATAATAGGACCTGCCTGATCAAAGCCTACTGCACGCCCCTGAACACGTTCGCGGGCAAACTCAACTGCATGCTGATAGGCCCTTTCCGCTATCGCCACCCCTGTAAACCTACCGCCAGGCGGGCGTTATTCATCATTTTGAACATACAGGCCAGCCCCTGATTTTCAGCGCCGACCAAGTAACCAACAGCACCGCCATTATCCCCGTAGGACATCACACAGGTCGGGCTGGCATGAATGCCCAGCTTATGCTCAAGGGAGACAACCTGACAGTCATTCCGGCTGGCCGGGTTGCCGGCAGTATCCGGTAAAAACTTAGGCACCAGAAACAATGATATTCCTTTCACGCCCGGCGGCGCATCCGGTAAACGGGCCAGCACCAGATGGACGATATTTTCCGCCATATCATGCTCACCCCAGGTGATGAATATCTTTGTCCGCTGATGAGATAATGGTCGCCGTTTGGTACCGCTTTAGTACGAATGACTGACAGATCAGAACCGGCGGCGGGTTCAGTCAGGTTCATGGTGCCGGTCCATTCACCGCTGATCAGTTTTGGCAGATATGTCTGCTGCAGTTCATCACTGGCACTGCTTGCCAGAGCCTCAACCGCGCCCTGGGTCAGTAACGGGCACAAGCCCCAGGACATATTGGCCGCCTGCCACATTTCCATCACAGCAATGGACAACACATAAGGCATACCCTGTCCGCCATGCTCCGGATCGAACTGTAATGAACCCCATCCGCCTTCGATAAAGGCCTGATAAGCTTCCCGAAATCCGTCCGGGGTCTGTACGTCAGTATCATGCTGCTGTAACCCCTGCTGATCACCGCTGACATTCAGCGGGGACAGCACTTCACCGGCAATTCTGCCGGCTTCTTCAAGGATCGCCGTCACCATGTCATCGCTGGCATCCTCAAACTGGGGCAGCTTAGCCAGCTGCTGCAAACCCGCTGCATGTTTCAGGGTGAACCGCATATCCGCAACCGGTGCTCTGTATTCCGCCATAACCTATTCCACTCTTTTACTGTAGCGCCCTGCGGGCAGGGCTTTTTATGTCAGGAAGCCGTGTATTTTTCTGTTCTGACCTTCGCTAAGGGGCAAAAGCATGTTTTACTTAACACCCTGATGATCAGTGCGCCCATCATTTTATAAGGGTTTTCACTTATATTTCCAGTATAAGATTGTCGGAAGGTTAAAACAGTTACCGGAAACGAGTCATAAACCTGTTTAACCGACGGCATAACGCCTGATTCTGAAACCTGTATGCTGCCCGGAAACCGCATCACCGGGCTGCGCGATACGATTGCAGACAAGAGGAAAATGTATGCAAGATTTACACGGCTACTATCTGGAAGATCTGGAAGTAGGCATGAGCGACTCCTACGAGAAAACCATCAGCGAAGCCGATGTTAACCTGTTCGCTGAACTGTCCGGCGACACTAATCCGGTACATCTGGACGAAGAATACGCCGCTGCCACCCCTTTCAAACAGCGGATCGTTCACGGTATGTTTTGTGGCGCCCTGATCTCTACCGTAGCAGGCACCAAGCTTCCGGGACCAGGCTGTATCTACCTTGACCAGCAGATTAAATTTAAAGCGCCGGTACTGATCGGTGATACTGCGAAAGCCACCGGTACCATTGAGGAAATCGACCAGCGCCGCCGTCGCGTGAAGATGCGCACAGACGTGCACGTAGGAGACAAACTGGTAGCCACCGGTTACGCATTACTGATGGTCGACAAACGCGGCTAACCGTTACAAAGCTATCTTCAGATAACAAAACCGGCATAAGCCGGTTTTTCAGAGTCAGAAACAGATCAGCGCAGCGCGTCAACCTGCTCCATTGTAAAGGTCATACCGCTGTCATTTCCCCAGGCATTAGAAATGTAAGTCAGGATATCCGCCAGCTCCATTCCGGTCACTGAATGGGAAAAACCTGGCATGGTTCCTTTTCCTTCCAGTACCAGCTCAATCAATGGTTCAACTTCATCGCTGACAAAAGCATTATCTTTCAGTGCAGGCGCACCCACACTGACCTGACCTTCACCACTTCCCATGTGACAGGCAGCACAGGTACGCTTATAAAACTTCTGGCCCCGGTCAAGACGCAGCAAATCAGCTTCGCTCCACTGCTTCGCAGGTGTATTCCACTGTTCAGCCAGGGCATTAAGATCAGGTTCGCTGCCTGGCATACCATCACACCCGGCCAGCATTACACCGGCCCCCATTACAGTGACTAACAAAGCTGAACGCAGCATCATTACTTCACCATCTGGCTGGAAAAATCGAGCATCCGCTGCAGAGGACGACGGGCATCATCCAGCAGCGCATCATCAACGATAACTTCATCCGTGCCGTTTTCCAGCGCACTGAGGACATTTTCCAGACCGTTCATTGCCATCCACGGGCAGTGTGCACAGCTACGGCAGTGGCACCGGAACCGCCGGTAGGCGCTTCGATAAATTCTTTGTCCGGTGCGGCCTGACGCATCTTGTAGAAAATCGCTTTATCAGTCGCAACGATAAACTGCTTGTTTGGCAGATCACGGGCGGCATTGATAATCTGGGTGGTCGAACCCACTACATCGGCAATCTGCACCACCGGATCCGGTGATTCCGGGTGAACCAGTACTGCAGCGTCCGGATATACCTGCTTCATATCCAGCAGGCGCTGTGCCTTAAATTCTTCATGGACGATACAGGAAGAATCCCACATCAGCATTTCAATACCGGTCTGCTTTTGGACATACTCGCCCAGATGCTTGTCCGGTGCCCAGATAACTTTCTTGCCCTGATCTGCCAGATGCTCTACGACCTTAAGCGCAATACCAGACGTAACCACCCAGTCAGCACGGGCTTTAACCGCCGCAGAGGTATTGGCGTACACCACCACTTCATGATCAGGATGGGCGTCACAGAATGCTGTAAATTCTTTTTCCGGGCAGCCCAGATCCAGTGAACAGGTGGCTTCCAGTGTCGGCATCAGAACACGTTTTTCAGGGTTGAGAATTTTGGCTGTCTCCCATAAAACGTACCCCGGCAACCACCAGTGTCTTGGCTGGATGCTGATTGCCAAACCGGGCCATTTCCAGTGAATCAGAGACGCAGCCGCCGGTTTCATCCGCCAGTTCCTGAAGAACCTCTTCGGTGTAGTAATGCGCGACCAGACAGGCATCTTTTTCAATCAGTAACTGCTTGATTCGCTGCTTGTATTCTTCGCGCTGGGCCTGGTCGACATCAACCGGCAAACGTTCCCTTGCAAGGTGTTCCTGGACCAGAATGCGGTCATCTAATTCGTGTTTCGTTAGCATTGTGTAGATCTTGTCATCAACACAGCGTTTACGCTGTAAGTGGGGTCGGTTTTCTTAAGCTGCGGAGTATAGCATTGTTGCCGGTGCTTTTGGCATCACCGGCACACTCCGCTGTATAAAGCTTACGGCTGGTAACGGGTAGGATCAGAAACGCCGGCGTCGGCAAAGCCTTTGGCACGGATACGGCAACTGTCGCACTCGCGGCAGGCACGGCCGTCATCATCGGCCTGGTAGCATGACACACTCAGACCATAATCCACGCCCAGACGGTTACCTTCAGCAATGATTTCAGATTTGGTCAGGTCGATCAGCGGGGTCAAAATCTTAATGCCATCGCCTTCAACCCCAGCTTTAGTTGCCAGGTTCGCCATGGTTTCAAAAGCTGCCACATATTCAGGACGGCAATCCGGATACCCGGAATAATCAACCGCATTGACACCAATGGAAATGTACTTGGCTTCCAGCACTTCTGCCCAGGCCAGCGCCAGTGACATGAAGACAGTATTACGGGCAGGTACATAGGTAACCGGAATGCCTTCTTCTTCCTCGACTGGCACGTCGATACTGTCATCAGTAAGTGCAGAACCACCGAAGTCTTCAAGGTGCAGACGAACAACCTTGTGATCAGCCACATTCATCTGAGCAGCAATTTTCTTAGCTGCATTCAGCTCGGTCTGGGAACGCTGACCGTAATCAAAACTGAGCACATAACATTCATAACCGGCTTCCTGAGCCATTGCCAGTGCGGTCACGGAGTCCAGACCGCCGGATAAAAGCACGACAGCTTTTTCGGAGAAGTATTCATCATTAATCTGTCACTGGCAGCCAGTACTGACTGCCATCTTTGAAGTTTTTACTTGAGTTGATCCTGCGCCAGATTGGCGGCAGAAGATCCGGGATACTGAGCAACAGTCTGCTCAAAATACGATTTTGCCTGCGCTGCATCGCCCTGCTGCTTGAAAATCACACCCAGCTTATAGCTGGCGTCCGCAGCTTTACGGTGCTTGGCAAAATTATCGAGCACATACTGAAAGGCCTGCTTGGCCGGTTCAACATTCTGCTCTGCAAGATTTACCTCACCCAGCCAGTAATAAGCATTCGCTAAGCGCGGGCTGGAAGGATAAGTATTGATAAAGGCATCAAAGGCACTCAGTGCAGCACTGTAATCTTTCTGACGAACCAGTGCAAAAGCGGCCTGATAGGCTTCAACATCGGTAACCTGAGTTGAAGATGCCGGCGCTGATGTGTCGGTGGCAGCCGTATCGGAGCCTGTATTATCACCTTCCGGTGATGCCGGGCCATTCGCCGCCGCACCCTGCTGAGCAGCAGAAATACGCCGGTCCAGATCACGGTAACGGTCACGGGCATCCCGCTCCATCTTCTTGATCTGATATTGCTGCTTTTCAACAGTGCCCCGTAAAGACTGGACTTCACGCTGCAGCTGTTCAAGCAACTGGAGGATATCGCCATTGGCGGCGCTACCCTGAGAAAAATTGCTGGCAGACCCTTCCTGCACCTGAAGTTCGATCACCGGTACCGGATCAGCAGCGAAAGCGCTGGTGCTTGCAAGCACCAGCGCCATAGCAGTAACAGAACATGCTTTAATCATGTGTTATTGCTTACCTACGCTTAGTAAGTCAGAACAGCACGACGGTTCTGAGCCCATGCAGATGGGTTGTTACCCACAACTGCTGGCTTCTCTTCACCGTAGCTGATGACTTCAATCTGGCTGCTGGACACACCGTTGATAGTCAGAACACGTGCAGCTGCTTTAGCACGCTTCTCACCCAGAGCGATGTTGTATTCACGGGTACCACGATCATCCGCGTGACCTGCCAGTGTTACTTTTGCAGACGGGTTAGACGCCAGGTATTTAGCGTGACCACGCAGTGCAGCAACGGCTTCTGGCTTCAGAGTGTACTGGTCGAAGTCGAAGTAGAACGTGTTATCCAGGCTCTTAACCTGATCCATTGCATTACCGGAAACACTGCTGGTAGTAGTGCTGGTAGTAGACGTAGTGCTGGTATCGCCAGCCGCGCCTTCAGTAGTGTTCTGAGATGTGGTGCTACAACCGGCAGCCCATACCACGGTCAGCGCTAAAGCAACTGCTTTGCTGATATTCTTAGCTTGCATTGACGACTCCTAAAGTTTTCTAACTGGTTCATAATGAACCGAAAATTAATGCAACGTGTGGTTGCCTAAATTAAAGCTTGCCAGCCATGAATGCAATAGCCTTGCCCCAACTACACTGGCTTTACACAAGTCCTGCGTGGCATTTTGCGACGATCATCTGAAATTTGGCATGATCTTTTCCGCATTAAGCACAGAACTGCATATTCTAAGTGGTTCCCGCAAGAGTTCAATAGCCAGAGAACCCTTTATTATTGTTCCCTGTCAACTGCTTACGTGAAACCTGTTAAGGCTGCCTGCCAGGCAAACAGCCTATTTAAAACGCATCAGTTAAGAAACGGTGACCAGGCCGGTTCACGGACATCACCGCGATCGGATGGCAGACGATACTTCACGTTACCGTCCAGAGACACCGCCCTAACACACCCCGGCCGCCGGCCTGGGTTGCGTACATTACAATGCTGCCGTTTGGCGCAATCGTCGGTGATTCATCCATCGCTGTCTGAGTCAGCAGATCCAGACGGCCGGTCTGCAGATCCTGAACAGCAATGTGGAATGAACCGCCTTGCTGATGCACCATGGTCAGGTAACGACCATCCTGAGTCAGGCGACCACGGGCATTGTAGCTCCCTTCAAACGTCAGACGGGTAATATCACCGGTCGGTAAATAAACCTGGTAAATCTGTGGCTGACCACCCCGGTCTGACGTAAAGATCAATGATTGACCATCAGGTGTCCAGGAAGGTTCCGTATCAATACCAAAATGATGTGTTACACGGTTTAAACGGCGCTGTACCAGATCCAGAACATAGACTTCAGGGTTACCGTCCTTCGACAGAACCAGTGCCAGTTTGTTGCCATCCGGTGACCACGCAGGCGCACCGTTCAGACCCGAGAAGGACTGCACCTTTCACGGCGACCGGTAGACAGGTACTGGATATAGATTGCCGGGCGGCCGGTCTCGAAAGACACGTAAGCCAACTTAGTACCGTCACGGGACCAGGTCGGTGACATAATCGGTTCATCGGACTGAAGAATAGTCTGTGCGCCGTAACCGTCCGCATCCGCCATTTGCAGTTTGTAGTCATACACCCCTGAACGGACCAGATCTGCCGTCACATACACAATTCGGGTGGAGAACGCTCCGCGAATACCAGTCAGAGTTTCATAGATTTTGTCACTGATATAGTGCGCCACAGCCCGCAGATTAGAGAAATTGGCATTCACCACTTCACCTAAAATGCGCTCTTCTTTCAGCACATCAAACATTTCAACCGCAACTTCAAGGTTACCGTCCACCTGGGGACTGATCCGGCCAATCACCAGGAAGTCCGTGCCTGACACCCGCCAGTCGCGGAAGAAGACACCGGAACGCTCCGACGGGAAGCTGAGCATATTGTCCTGAGACATCAGTGAGAACAGACCGGTGGTTTTCAGGTCATTGGTAACGATCTCTGCGATATCCTGCGGTAACGCGGTGGTGCCGCTCAGGCAAAGGAACAACCGCAACGGGTGTCGGCTCATCCACCCCTTCGGTTATCTCAATAGTTAATTCAGCCCTGGCGAGTAAACTGAAAAAGAGTAGGCATACCATGATTGTGCCGGACAACATTCTGCTCATTGACGAAGATCTCCAGGGTTAAATAACAAATCAAATTTTCTGAACTGCCGATCAAATAAGGCAGACTGCATGTCCTGCAGCTGATCGAACCGCTCCACACGCTTCACCGCCCGAATGGCGCTCTCATCGAACAGCGCATCACCACTGGAGCTTTTAACGTAGACGTTATCCACTTCTCCGGTGGGGAACAGATGAATTGTCAGCGTAACCTTCATACCATTCCTTGCACTGGGCGGACGGCTCCAGCGACGCTGAATCTCACCTTTAATATAGGCAGTATAACTATTTACGCTGGCAGCATCGGCCAACTCCTGAGCAATTCGGGCTTCTTCGGCAATTTCAGCATCCAGTGCAGCCTGCAATGCTTCCTCTGCCTTCTTCCGCTCAGCTTCAGCCTTCTTACGTTCGGCTTCTTTCTTGCGCTTAGCTTCCTCAGCTTTCTTACGTTCAGCTTCGGCTTTCTTACGCTTCGCCTCTTCAGCTTTTTACGCTCGGCTTCTTTCTTGCGCTTAGCTTCTTCAGCTTTCTTACGTTCAGCCTCTTTCTTGCGCTTAGCTTCTTCAGCCTTCTTACGCTCGGCTTCTTTCTTACGCTTCGCCTCTTCAGCTTTCTTCTGCTCAGCTAACTTCTTAGCCTGCTCTGCTTTTTACGTTCAGCTTCCTGCTTTGCCTGTTCAGCTTTCTTACGTTCCGCTTCCTGTTTAGCCTGCTCAGCTTTCTTGCGTTCCGCTTCCTGCTTAACCTCTTCAGCTTTCTTGCGTTCGGCTTCCTGCTTAGCCTCTTCAGCCTGTTTACGTTCCGCTTCTTTTTCGCTTCTTCCGCTTTTTCTGTTCAGCCTGCTGCTTCTTCAGTTCTTCAGCTTTTTGCGGGCCTCTTCTCTTTTCTTCGCCTGCTCCTCTGACGCTTTACTCTTGGATGTCAGATCCACAATACTGGCCTGAACATGACGCGGTGTGACCTTCCGCTCATCATCCGCATGGCCAAACCATGAGTTGAATAACAGCGTCAGCACAACTGCATGCAGTGATACAGCGAGAAACGTAGGAATTATATAAGATCGGGAATTCACAGTTGCTTTACTCAGTCACCAGCCCAACACTCGGGGCACCGGCATCTTGCAGCAATGTCATCAGCACGACAACGGCTTCATAATCGACACCCTTATCACCTCTGACCAGCAAAAGCTTCTTAGGGTTCGTTGCCAGCACCTTGCTGATCCGCTCAAACACCACTTCTTCACTGACAGCTTCAGCAGGGTCGCCACCGACATCAATGTAATAATTACCCTCTTTATCGACCGTCACAATAACGGGCTCGTTATCCTGAGTATCCACCGGGTCAGCCCCCGCCTGAGGTAATTCAACATTAACCCCTGAGTAAGCATAGGCGCTGTGATCATAAAAATAACCAGCAGCACCATCATTACATCAATATACGGGACAACATTGATCTCAGAGTTGAGCTTGCGGGACTTCTTCTGACGTCTGATCATAACAGTACCGCTTATTGCCCGGCATGTGCACGGCGGTGCAGCACGCTGGAGAACTCATCAGCAAAGGTTTCGTAACTGTTCATGAGCGTTTCAGTCTGAGCGGAATAACGGTTGTAGGCGATTACCGCAGGAATCGCAGCAAACAAACCGATAGCGGTTGCAATCAGGGCTTCGGAAATACCCGGCGCAACAGATGCAAGTGTCGCCTGGTGAACGTTTGCCAGGCCACGGAATGAGTTCATGATTCCCCAAACGGTACCGAAGAGACCAATATACGGGCTGGTAGAGCCAACAGTTGCCAGAAATGGCAGATGGGTTTCCAGACGCTCTTCTTCCGGGCCAGTGCAACGCGCATACTGCGCTGAGCACCATCCATGACCGCATCAGGATCAACGCCCGGCTGCTGATTCAGACGGGTAAATTCTTTAATGCCGGCACGGAAAATATTTTCGGCCCCATTGTCTGCATCCGGGGAATGATTAACTTCCCGAAACAGTTGGCTGAGATCCATACCGGACCAGAAACGGTCTTCAAAATAATGTAATTTCTGTTTTGCCTGACGTAATACAGCATGACGCTGAAAAATCATTACCCAGGAAACGACCGATGCAAGTAACAGCAGCAACATAACCAGCTGAACAACAACGCTGGCATTTACCACCAGACTCCAGATCGACATTTTATCCGGCACAGTCTGAACCTCTTCCGTTTATACAAAAAAATTATTTAGCATGAGATAGTAGCCGGATAAAGAAGTAAAATCTTTATCTTTTTACAAAATTCAATTATTTGGCTGCTGATCCGGCAGGCAGTTTTATGGTGAGCTTCAGTACTGATGGCCACTGTATTTTACAGCCAAACATCAGACACCTTCTTTTTCAGGTAATTTTCAGAGTACTGAATTAAGCTCGCCTGACGTCCTGGTGTCTGACTGACCTGACCGCATTCAGAGTTTCTCAATGCTGGCCATGAAAAGAGACAGCAATGATTGCCGGAAGTTTATTTTTCCATAAAAACCGGGTAAAAACCCGGTTTTTATTTCACTTCGTCAGGCATCACTCAGCCTTCAAAATTAGACTGGCATCCGATACACAACACTGCAACAGGATTTGCTTTAAGACGGTTCAGTTCGATCATTTCACCACAGTTTTCACACTCACCATACAACCCTTCATCAAGGCGCCTTAAAGCATGCTCCGCAGAACGAACCTCTCCTTCAAGCTGCTGAATATGTCCCAGCAACTGCACCCGACGGGCACTGTCACTCGCCTGCTCAGCACTGTCCACCGGCTGTGCCACATCAACCAGCGCCAACTCAGCCCTTTGCTGTTCCCGCGCCTGTGACAGGTCTTCCCGCAACTGATCAATTAACTGACAGACATCTTTTCTAAGGTCAGCTAACTGGGACTGCGACAACTCACAGCTTCTCATCACATCTTTACTCCGGATCCATCGTATTATTTAAGCGGTGCGCCCCTGGCCCTCTATGGCCCGCCGGCAATCTGCAACCACTCTGCTCAGTTAAGATGTAATATTAAACTTTCATGAAAAACGCACCATGACGCACGTCAATCGCGTTTAGGTAATTCCAGTCCAAAGTGTTCATAAGCATGATCAGTAACGACCCGGCCACGGGGCGTCCGCATCATATAACCCTGCTGAATCAGATAAGGCTCTAACACGTCTTCAATGGTATCCCGCTCTTCGCTGATCGCTGCGGCAAGGTTATCTACGCCGACCGGACCGCCGCCAAACTTTTCAATCATAGCCAGCAATAACCGGCGGTCCATATGATCAAAACCACGGGCATCTACATTCAGCATGTTCAGCGCAAGATCGGCCATTTCACGGGTAATTTCACCGTCACCGCGGACTTCAGCAAAGTCGCGGGCACGGCGTAATAAACGGTTAGCAATTCGCGGTGTACCCCGGGAGCGACGGGCTACTTCAATTGCCCCTTCATGCTCTATTGCACAGCCCGACAGCCTGGCTGAACGCTCAACAATGCTAGTCAGATCATCAATGTTATAAAACTCTAACCGCTGCACAATACCGAACCGGTCACGCAACGGAGATGTCAGCAAACCGGCTCGGGTAGTTGCCCCTACCAGAGTAAAGGCGGCAACTCCAGCTTAATTGAACGTGCCGCCGGCCCTTCGCCGATCATAATATCCAGCTGGTAATCTTCCATGGCCGGATACAGCACTTCCTCAACCGACGCGCTTAACCGGTGAATCTCATCGATAAACAGCACATCGCCGGGCTCAAGGTTGGTCAGCATCGCCGCCAGATCGCCGGCTTTTTCCAGCACAGGCCCGGAGGTAGTTTTTATTTCACTGCCCATTTCGCTGGCGATAATATTTGCCAGTGTGGTTTTACCCAGCCCCGGTGGTCCGAAAACCAGTGTATGGTCCAGTGCTTCGCCACGTTTTTCGCCGCCCCAATGAAAATTTCCATCTGTTCACGAACAACCGGCTGACCAACATAGTCTTCCAGTGTTTTCGGACGAATGGCCCGGTCCTGCACTTCCTCAGCTGCCGGCACAGACACCGGCGATACAAAACGATCTGCTTCGATCATCAGTTGACCCTTATCTCAGTTATCCCTGCACCATACTTTTCAGCGCAGCACGGATCAAGGATTCGCTGCTGGCACCCGGCTCCAGCCCTTTTTCTGCAGCCGCAATCGCCTTCGTTGCCTGCACAGGCTTATAACCCAGCGCAACCAGCGCACTTTCAGCTTCAGCCCGGTTATCAGCAACCGGAGGCGCTTCACCGAAATCATCGGTCAGGGTGAAATCAGCTACATCATCAACCTGGAAGTCTTTAATCTTATCCTTCATTTCGATCAGCAGGCGTTCGGCAGTTTTCTTCCCGACACCCGGCAACCGCACCAGTGCAGCGGTATCTTCAAATTGCACACTCTGCACAAATTCAGACACACTGATGCCGGACAAAATCGTCAACGCCAGCTTAGGCCCAACACCGTTAACCTTAATAAGCGTACGAAACAGCGAACGCTCCTGCCGATCATAAAAACCGTACAGTAACTGTGCATCTTCACGCACAACCATATGGGTAAACAGCACCACTGTCTGCCCCACACCCGGCAAACGGTAAAAGGTGTTCATTGACGCATCCACCTCATAACCGACACCATTTACATCCAGCACCAGTTGCGGAGGAACCTTTTCCAGCAATTCACCTTTAAGACGACCTATCACGTATTGTTTCCTTCATTTACAGAGGCTGCCAGACAACCTGAAATACTAACCCCGTTCTTTATCGTCGCGACGTTCCAGCTTATGGCCGGCAACGATAAATTCCGGCAGACAGATATCACCGAATACGGCTGCCATACGGATAATAAAAATAATTGAAATAGATAAAGCAACCAGAACCACCGGATGCATTGAGCCTTCAAGCCACACATACAGTACTGCACCAATGATCGAGCAGGTGGCATATAACTCACCGTGCCGGTGCAGTATCAGCGGAATCTGCCGGGTAAGCACATCCCGAACCATACCACCGGCACAACCGGTAACCATCGCCATCATGACAACAATGATGGGAGGCAAATCAAGACTGATAGCCTTTTGCGCTCCAAGCACAGTAAACAGCGCCATTCAAGCGCATCAAGAATAATCAGCAAACGCCGCGGATAACGCAGATACCGGCAAATCCAGAACGCCGATACGGCAGATATAACCGCCGTCCATATATAGGTGTCGTTCTGAATCCAGAGTAATGGATGAATATCTAAAGTCAGATCCCGAATAGTGCCGCCACCCAGTGAGGTTACAATGGCCAAAACCACCACGCCAAGAATATCCATGTGCTTTCCCTGCGCAGCCAGTGCACCGGTAATTGCAAATACCGCCACCCCTAACAGCTCAGTGACATAGACAAATTCTGACAGGGTAAAAACAGGTTCATTTTAAAGTCTGCAGTCCAGCCAAATTCATCGCTTAACATAATCGCCCCCGCCGGCTGCCCTTAGCCCCCGCCATCGCAATCAGACTGGTTCGGGTGTGAGCATGACACAGCGCAATAGCCAGGGCATCTGCCGCATCCGCCTGTGGCAAACCGGGCAGTTTCAGAATCGACATTACCATGTGCTGCACCTGAGATTTATCCGCTGAGCCCTTGCCTACCACAGCCTGTTTTACCTTACGGGCCGCATATTCAGCCACCGGCAGACTCTGATTAGTACCGGCAACGATGGCAACACCACGGGCCTGTCCCAGCTTCAGAGCGGAGTCCGCATTACGGGCCATAAACACCTGTTCAATGGCCATTTCCTGCGGACAATAATGCTCAATGATTTCAGTCACCCCGGCATACACCTGCTGCAGCCGCTCAGGAAGTTCATCTCCCTTTATCCGGATACAGCCACTGGCCACATATTCATTTTTACTGCCCACTGCATTGATAATACCGTACCCGGTTATCCGTGAACCCGGATCTATTCCTAAAATCAGCATGGCGTTTTGAGACATCTCCGGTTATCAATAAAACTGAATAAATACACTGTATTTTTATACATACTATCATTGCTTCAGCCAGGCATCTACGTGCAATAGGCATAAAAACCGGGATCTGAATCCCGGTTTAATTTTCGCATCACTTTCACGCTACAGTTCAGCACTATTCAGATCTGAATAACACATCACATCCGGATAAGTGATCCGAATCAGGCTCACCGCCGCAGAACCCGGCGGTGAACAAAGCTTCAGCTTAAGCTTCTTTCTGACGCAGCTTGATGTGCAGTTCACGCAGCTGAGCAGCGCTTACCTGGCCCGGTGCTTCAGTCATCGGACAGGAAGCACTCTGGGTTTTAGGGAAGGCAATCACTTCGCGGATTGAGTCAGTACCGGTCATCAGCATGATCAGACGGTCCAGACCGAATGCCAGACCACCGTGCGGTGGCGCACCGTATTTCAGGGCATTCAGCAGGAAGCCAAACTTATCTTCAGCTTCTTCGTCAGAGATACCCAGCACTTCCAGTACAGTTGCCTGCATTTCCTGATCGTGGATACGAACTGAACCACCGCCCAGCTCACAGCCGTTCAGTACCATGTCGTATGCACGGGACAGTGCATCCAGCGGGTTAGCTTTCAGCTCTTCCGCAGTACAGCTTGGCGCAGTGAACGGGTGGTGCAGTGCAGTCAGACCACCTTCAGATGTTTCTTCAAACATCGGGAAGTCAACAACCCACAGCGGCGCCCACTCACGCTCGCCCATATTAAGATCTTCACCGACCTTGATACGCAACGCACCCAGTGCTTCGCTGACAACTTTCTCTTTGTCCGCGCCGAAGAATACGATATCGCCGTTCTGAGCACCCAGACGTTCCATGATTTGCATGGCAACTTCTGCACCCAGGAATTTAACGATCGGAGACTGCAGGCCTTCTTCACCCTTCTCCAGTTCGTTAACCTTGATCCACGCCAGGCCTTTAGCACCGTAGATGCTGACGAACTTGGTGTACTCATCAATGTTCTTACGGGTCAGCTGAGCACCGCCAGGAACTTTCAGCGCAGCAACGCGGCCTTTCGGATCTTTAGCAGGACCGGCAAATACCTTGAACTCGATCTCAGCCATCAGGTCTGCAACATCAACCAGCTCCATCGGGAAACGCAAGTCCGGCTTATCAGAACCGTACTTCTGCATCGCTTCCGCGTATGGCATACGTGGGAACTCACCCAGATCAACGCCTTTCAGTTCCAGGAACAGCTTGCGGATCATGGTTTCAGTCATCCCCATGATACCTTCTTCATCCATAAAGGATGTTTCGATGTCGATCTGGGTAAATTCTGGCTGACGGTCTGCACGCAGATCTTCATCACGGAAGCAGCGGGCAATCTGGTAGTAACGGTCGAAGCCGGACACCATCAGCAGCTGTTTGAACAGCTGTGGAGACTGCGGCAGCGCGAAAAACTGACCTTCGTGAACTCGGCTTGGTACCAGATAGTCACGGGCACCTTCCGGCGTTGCACGGTTCAGAATCGGTGTTTCGATATCCAGGAAACCGTTGTCATCCAGGTAGTTACGGATCGCATTGGTCACCTTGGAACGGAAGCGCAGTTTTTCCTGCATTTCCGGACGGCGCAGGTCAACATAACGGTGACGCAGACGCACATCTTCACCTACCTGCTGATGCTCATCCAGCTGGAAAGGCGGTGTTTCAGATTTGTTAAGGATAACCAGCTCTTTACCCAGTACTTCGATCTCGCCGGTAGGCATATCCGGGTTAGTGGTACCTTCAGGACGGGCACGGACAGTACCGCGTACTTCGATGACATATTCATTACGCACGCTGTCGGCCAGAGCAAAACTTTCTTCCCGGTCCGGGTCGAATACGACCTGAGTAATACCTTCGCGGTCACGAACATCCAGGAAGATTACACCACCGTGATCACGGCGGCGATGCACCCAGCCGTTCAGGACGATGTCTTCGCCGATATGAGTTGTATTTAGTTCGCCGCAATAATGGCTGCGCATAATTACCAGTTCCTGTTATTTATCAGTTGTTCACTCACAGCCGCCCTGCCGGCCAGCTGCTGAATAATTCAGATTGCCGCAGCAATCGTATGTCAGGTATCAGCTACCCGCACCGGAGGAGCTGTCCCCGCCAGATTTTTCTTCTTGCCGGTTTTGAAGTCAGTCTCATACCAGCCACTGCCGGATAAACGAAAGCCCGGTGCCGACACCTTCTTTTCTACATTTTCAGCATTGCAGGCCAGACAGGCCGGAGGCGGCGCATCAGACTTCATTACTAACTTTTCAAATTCGTGACCGCATTCGCGGCAGGCAAAATCAAAAATAGGCATCGGTTAAATCACTTCTTTATGCTTATTCGGGCAAGGATCGCCAATAAAAGACGCAAATTATACCTGAATTTCCCCGGGCTGACAGGGGCTGTGACGGAAATATATCGCGCACACTCATGCAGCCATACCAACTGTATTTCAGACGCTGCTGAAGCACGCTCCTACCCGCAAAACCCCAGACGCAAAAAGGCAGCCGAAGCTGCCTTTTTCATAGCGGAAAACCCGTCAGGAAATTATTCCCAACCGGTTACCTCGCGCAGACCGTCAGCGATCTGTGCCAGAGAGCGAACAGTTTTAACGCCCGCTGCTTCCAGTGCTGCAAACTTCTCATCAGCAGTACCTTTACCGCCAGAGATGATCGCACCGGCATGACCCATACGCTTACCTGCAGGTGCAGTTACACCGGCAATGTAAGATACAACAGGCTTGGTTACGTTTGCCTTGATGTACGCAGCCGCTTCTTCTTCAGCAGAACCGCCGATTTCACCGATCATTACGATGGCTTCAGTCTGCGGATCGTTCTGGAACATTTCCAGAATGTCGATGAAGTTAGAACCCGGAATCGGATCACCACCGATACCAACACAGGTAGACTGACCAAAACCAGCATCAGTTGTCTGCTTAACCGCTTCATAGGTCAGAGTACCTGAACGGGAAACGATACCTACTTTACCCGGCAGGTGGATGTGACCCGGCATGATACCGATCTTACATTCACCCGGCGTGATAACACCCGGACAGTTAGGACCAACCAGACGTACGCCCAGCTCGTCACACTTAACTTTACACTCCAGCATATCCATAACCGGGATGTGCTCAGTGATACATACGATCAGCTCGATACCTGCATTTGCCGCTTCCAGGATAGAATCCTTACAGAATGGCGCCGGTACGTAGATAACAGATGCAGTTGCACCGGTTTCAGCAACCGCTTCAGATACAGTGTTAAACACTGGCAGACCCAGGTGCTCAGTACCGCCCTTGCCCGGCGTTACACCGCCAACCATTTTAGTGCCGTACGCAATCGCCTGTTCAGAGTGGAAGGTACCCTGGCCACCGGTGAAACCCTGACAGATCACCTTAGTGTCTTTGTTAATTAAAACCGCCATGATTATTTACCCTCCGCTGCTTTTACCGCTTGCTCAGCAGCGTCTGTCAGACTGGTCGCTGCAATGATATCCAGACCGGATTCAGACAGCAGTTTAGAACCCAGTTCTGCATTGTTACCTTCCAGACGTACCACAACAGGTACCTCTACACCGACTTCTTTAACCGCGCCGATGATACCTTCAGCAATCAGGTCGCAACGTACGATACCGCCGAAGATGTTAACCAGAACCGCTTTAACTTTAGAATCTTCCAGAATGATCTTGAACGCTTCGGTTACACGCTCTTTAGTCGCGCCGCCACCAACATCCAGGAAGTTAGCCGGGAAGCCACCGTGCAGGGAAACGATATCCATCGTACCCATTGCCAGGCCTGCACCGTTAACCATGCAGCCGATGCTGCCATCCAGTGCAACGTAGTTCAGATCCCACTCAGCCGCGCGTGCTTCACGCTCGTCTTCCTGGCTCGGATCTTCCATTGCCTGCAGATCTTTGTGACGGTAAACCGCATTACCGTCGATCGCTACTTTAGCGTCCAGACAGTGCAGGTCACCTGCTTCGGTGATTACCAGCGGGTTGATTTCCAGCAGCGCCAGGTCTTTTCCTGGAACATTTTCGCCAGACCCATGAAGATCTGAGTGAACTGCTTAATCTGCACACCTTCCAGACCCAGCTTGAACGCCAGCTCACGGCCCTGATAAGGCTGTGCACCGGTCAGCGGATCGATGGTCGCTTTAAGGATTTTTCTGGTGTTTCTTCCGCAACTGTCTCAATTTCCACACCACCTTCAGTAGATGCCATGAAAACGATACGACGAGAAGAACGGTCAACTACTGCACCCAGATACAGCTCGTTAGCGATATCGGTGCAGTCTTCTACCAGAATTTTAGATACAGGCTGACCATTGGCGTCAGTCTGATAGGTCACCAGGTTTTTACCCAACCACTTAGCGGCAAATTCAGACGCTTCAGCAGGAGAGTCAACCAGCTGTACACCGCCAGCCTTACCACGGCCACCGGCATGCACTTGAGTCTTAACAACCCACTTGCTACCACCATTTTTTCAGCTGCTTCAGCAGCCGCTTCCGGGTATCTACAGCGTATCCTTTGGATACCGGCAGACCATATTCGGCAAACAGTTGTTTGCCCTGGTACTCATGAAGATTCATGCTCTAATCCGTCGTTTTTACTTTTGAGGTCTCTGTATTCAATGGGGAGAGGCCACTGATATACAGCCCAAAGGTTGCAAACACCTCAGCTGCTGCAGTAACAGCGTGCCGGGCATACACAACGATAATCAACCGGGGTCTCCGGTCGAAATCTAAAACTATAAAGCCCCTGCACAGAGTACAGGGGCTTTTCATTACTACGCTTGCGGCGGTTTGCCATGTGGATTGCGTGACCATCCACAGCCAGTGCCGCTTCATGCACTGCTTCACTCACGGTTGGGTGAGCAAATACAGTCAGCTGCAGGTCTTCTGCAGTTGAAGAGAACTCCATTGCGATTGCAGCCTGAGCAATCAGCTCAGAAGCAATACCACCAACCATATGTACACCCAGTACACGGTCAGTTTCAGCATCAGCGATCATCTTCACGAAACCGTCGGTATCGTTAGCAGCCATGGCACGGCCAGATGCTGCAAACGGGAATTTACCCACTTTGATTTCAACACCTTCCGCCTTCAGCTCCTGCTCGGTCTTACCGACCCAGGCCAGTTCAGGATGGGTGTAGATGATGCTTGGAATCACATCGTAGTTCATCTGTGCATGGTGACCGGCAATGATATCCGCAACCATGATGCCTTCTTCAGATGCTTTGTGTGCCAGCATCGGACCACGTACAGAGTCACCGATCGCGTAAACGCCAGGTGCTTCAGTACGGCACTGACCATCAACGAAGATGAAACCACGCTCATCCAGCTTAACGCCGGAATCATCCGCCAGCAGACCGTTAGTCTGAGGACGACGGCCAACCGCTACGATCAGCTTATCAACAACCAGTTCCTGGTCACCGTTAGCATCGGAGTACTTAACCTTAACTTCTTTGCCGTCAATGATTTCAGTACCGGTGCAGCGCGCGCCCAGTTTGATATCAAGCTTCTGCTTCTTCAGCAGCTTCTGAGCTTCTTTGGCAACATCCTTATCGGCCATTGCCAGGAAGCTGTCCATCGCCTCAAGTACTGTAACTTCAGTACCCAGACGCGCCCATACGGAACCCATTTCCAGACCGATAACACCGGCACCGATTACACCCAGACGCTTAGGCGTCTCGTCGATGTTCAGGGCACCTTCGTTGTCCAGAATCAGACCTTCGGTCAGCGGCGCTGGCGGAATCTCAACCGGTACAGAACCGGAAGCCAGAATCACGTTTTCTGCGTCATAAACAGTCGCAGCGCCGTCAGCAGCAGTTACTTCAACACGCTTGTTAGCCAGCAGCTTGCCTTTACCGGCCAGCAGGGTTACACCGTTCGCTTTGAACAGACCGGCAATACCGCCAGTCAGGTTTGAAACGATCTTGTCCTTACGGGCAACCATCGCTTTAACATCCATAGTGACTTCGCCACCTGTCTGGATGCCGTGAACATCAGCGTGCTGGGCATTATGAAACTGGTGAGTAGACTCCAGCAGAGCCTTGGAAGGGATACAACCAACATTCAGACAGGTACCACCCAGTACAGGAGCACCTTTGCCATCGACCCACTTCTCTACACACGCGGTTTTCAGTCCCAGTTGTGCGGCTCGAATCGCAGCTACGTAACCACCAGGGCCAGCACCAATCACGATGACATCAAATTTATCTGACATTTTTACCTACCTTTAAAAATTTCTGTAAGGGGGCTGAATTTATACGTCTAGCAACATCCGAGCTGGATCTTCTAAGAGATCCTTTATAGTAACCAGGAATTGTACAGCTTCCTTACCATCAATCATACGATGGTCGTACGACAGGGCCAGATACATCATTGGCAGAATTTCTACCTGACCATTGACGGCCATTGGACGTTCCTGAATTTTATGCATGCCCAGAATAGCGGTTTGTGGCGGATTCAGAATTGGCGTAGACATCAGGGAACCGAACACACCACCGTTGGTGATGGTGAACGTACCACCCTGCATATCATCCATACCCAGCTTACCGTCACGACCACGCAGACCAAAGTCACGGATTGTCGCTTCAATATTCGCCAGGCTCATCGCATCTGTATCACGCAGTACCGGTACCATCAGACCACGATCGGTCGATACCGCTACACCGATATCCTGATAACCGTGGTAAACCATATCGTTACCATCGATTGAGGCATTTACTGCAGGGAAACGCTTCAGCGCTTCAGTTGCAGCTTTAACAAAGAAAGACATGAAGCCCAGACGGGTACCGTTGTGGGTTTTCTCGAACAGATCCTTGTACTGCTTACGCAGCTCCATGATCGGCTTCATATTGACTTCATTGTAAGTCGTCAGCATCGCAGCATTTTGCTGAGCTTCAACCAGACGCTTAGCAATCGTTGCACGCAGACGGGTCATCGGAACACGCTTCTCTACACGCTCACCCACAGGCACAGTACCCGGTGCAGCTGCCGAAGCAACCGCTGGCGCAGCAGCGGCCGGAGCCGGTGCAGCAGGCTTGTTCTTGATGAAATTCGCTACATCTTCCTTGGTGATACCGCCATTCTTGCCGGTACCCGGAATCTGGGTAGCATCCAGACCGTTTTCTTCAATCAGCTTACGGGCAGCCGGGCCGATTTTATCAGCATCAGATGCTGCAGGCGCTGCTGCAGCTGGCTCAGCCGCTGCGGCCGGCGCCGCTGCAGGAGCTGCACCCGCTTCGAAAGTCGCCAGCACTTCTTCACTCAGTACTGTATCGCCTTCACCTTTAATGATGTCCTTGATTACGCCATCCGCCGGCGCGACCACTTCCAGTACAACTTTGTCGGTTTCAATATCAACAATCAGCTCATCGGTGGAGCAAGCTTCACCAGGCTGTTTGTGCCAGGTAGCCACGGTACCGTCGGCTACGGATTCAGGGAAGGTCGGCGTTTTGATTTCGATAGACATATTCTTTCCTTTCTCAGTGTTACTAACAGGCGTTTTCGTCAGGCCTGTTAGCCATTGATTGCTTCATTAACCAGTTTTTCCTGCTGTTCAAGGTGTACCGAAATGTACCCTACAGCAGGTGCGGCTGCATGTGGCCGGCCTACGCCGCCCAGTTGAATCGAGCTGTTATGACGGGCCAGCGCATGACGCATATGGTGCTGACTGCAGTACCAGGCGCCCTGGTTCATCGGCTCTTCCTGACACCAGATAACTGACTCAAGATTGGTGTAATCCTTGATCGCTTCGTACATCTGGTTTTCAGGGAACGGATAAAGCTGCTCAATACGTACAATTGCCACATCATCTTTTTCCAGCTCTGCACGGCGGTTATACAGGTCGTAGTAGACCTTGCCGCTACACAGCACAAGGCGCTTAACCTTGGCCGGATCAAGCTGATCAGTTTCGCCGATCACCGGCTGGAAGTTGCCGTTTGCCAGTTCTTCAATACTGGAAACCGCCTGCTTATGACGTAACAGACTCTTTGGTGACATAACCACCAGAGGCTTACGCAACGGACGCACAACCTGACGACGCAACAGATGGAAAATCTGTGCCGGCGTGGTCGGAACACACACCTGAATATTGTGCTCAGCACACAACTGCAGGTAACGCTCCAGACGGGCTGAAGAGTGCTCAGGGCCCTGGCCTTCAAAGCCGTGCGGCAGCAACATAGTCAGACCGCACAAACGGGCCCACTTATGTTCACCACTGGTAATAAACTGGTCGATAACTACCTGGGCACCGTTGGCGAAATCACCAAACTGGGCTTCCCAGATAACCAGAGCGTTCGGCGTGGTAGTGGCATAGCCATACTCAAACGCCAGAACCGCCTCTTCCGACAGGAAAGAATCATGCAGGGTCAGCCGTGGCTGATCCGGTGCAATGTTCTGTAACGGCTCGTAAACGGCCGCATCTTTCTGACTGTGCAACACCGCATGACGGTGAGAGAAAGTACCACGACCCACATCCTGACCGGTCAGACGGACACCATGTCCCTCCGCCAGAACCGAAGCGTATGCGAGCATTTCCGCACAACCCCAGTTAACCGCCATTGCCCCGGCAGCCATTTTCTTACGGTCGTCGTAGATCTTCTGTACCTGACGCTGTACAGCAAAACCTTCCGGCACATCACAGATCTTCTGACCCAGAGATTGCAGAGTTTTAATGTCAACGCTGGTATCACAGTCAAATGACCATTTGTGTCCCAGATACGGTGTCCAGTCCACAAACAGTTCTTTATTCGGTTCCAGAACCAGAGAATGGGTAACGTGCTTGCCGTCTTCCAGATTCTTCCGGTAATCCTTCTCCATTTGCTTGCTCTGCTCCTGACTGATAACGCCCTCTTCAATCAGTTGCTGAGCATAAAGTTCACGGGTAGTTTTCTGAGCCTTGATCTTCTGGTACATCAGCGGCTGGGTGCCGGAAGGCTCATCCGCTTCGTTGTGACCGCGACGGCGGTAACATACCAGATCAATAACCACATCTTTCTTAAACTCGGTACGGTAATCCACAGCCAGTTGGGTTACAAAACGTACCGCTTCAGGATCATCACCGTTCACGTGGAAAATCGGTGCCTGTACCATCTTCGCGATATCGGTACAGTACTCGGTTGAACGGGAGTCTTCCTGCTTGTTCGTTGTAAAACCAACCTGGTTGTTAACAACGATATGAATGGTGCCGCCGGTCTTGTAAGCACGGGTCTGGGACATCTGGAATGTCTCCATGACCACGCCCTGACCTGCAAACGCCTGGTCACCGTGAATATTCACCGGTACAACGGTATCGCCGTGCGGATCATTACGGCGGTCCTGACGGGCCCGTACTGAACCTTCAACCACAGGCGCTGCAATCTCAAGGTGCGACGGGTTAAACGCCATCGCCATGTGCATTTCACCGCCATCGGTCATGATGTTGGATGAGAAGCCCTGATGATATTTAACGTCACCGGAGGTTTCCAGTGTCTGCACACCTTCAAACTCACCAAACAGTTCCGCAGGGTTTTTACCGAAGATGTTTACCAGGGTATTCAGACGACCACGGTGGGCCATGCCGATGACCAGTTCACGGGCGCCATGTTTACCGGCACGGTGAATCAGGGTATTCAGGGAAACAATCAGGGATTCGCCGCCCTCTAGACCGAAGCGCTTGGCACCGGCAAAACGGGAACCCAGGTATTTTTCCAGACCTTCTGCCGCTGTCAGGCGCTCAAGCACCATGACTTTCTTTTCAGGCTCAACGGTCGGATGAGAACGGACCGGCTCCAGACGTGACTGAATCCAGCGTTTCTCTTTCGTATCAACGATGTGCATATATTCAGCACCCACCGTTGTACAGTAAGTCTTTTTCAGATCATCCAGGATAGATTTCAGTGTTGCTTCTTCAGCACCGAAAAACAGGGAACCTAACTGGAAGGTCGTATCATAATCTGCCTCAGACAGCTCATGAAAACGCGGATCCAGATCAGGAACAGGCTCGCGCTCAAGCAGATTAAGCGGGTCAATCTGGGCAGCCTGGTGTCCCCGTACACGGTAAGCGTTGATCATTCGCAGAACGCGAATCTGCTTTTTCTCGTGATCGGAACTGACGCTGGAAGCAGAGACAGGCGCAGCCCGACGCTGATTCTTAGCAATAAACTGGAAGTGTTCACGCACCGCTGTATGCGGCACATCCTGTGTAATGTTGTCGCCGACTTTGGGTAGCCGGTCAAATTCTTCACGCCATTCCTGAGGAATCGCGTTGGGGTCCATCAGATAGGTTTCATACAGCTGCTCAATGTAGGATAAATTGCCACCGTAAAGATGCGCATTTTTCCACATCAGCTCCATTATGCCTTCTTGCATTATTGATCACCCTGGCTCAAAGGAATATCAACGTTCAGGTTGCACCACGTCCCGACTGATTCGGCCATTTTCCGGCCTTTTCCTTTATGGTTATCGTTTATTATTTCTCACGTATATAGCCCCGAAGTGGTAGCACTTATACGGGGACAGATTCTACGCTTTTTGTACCCAGCTTCATACATGCAAGGCACTAAGAATCATAAAGTTTTCTAAATTTGGATCATATACAACTTCTTTTTACTTACAAAAATACGACATCCACCTCACTCATCCGATTCAAAAGCGTCTTTCAGCTGATTTGATGTATAAATTTCAACCGTTCAGAGCAGAATACCTTTGTACCATCCCTGCCTGCACATGAACATTCACCAAAGGATGCATGAATGCAATTCAGCCAAGCACAAATAGCTGAGTTAAATTTGAGCAATAAAAAGGCGGTACCTTTCGGGACCGCCCTGAGTAACAATCAGGTTGCCTGTTGCAACAGCATGTTACGGATCTTACCAATTGCCTTTGTCGGGTTAAGCCCCTTAGGACAAACACTGACACAGTTCATGATACCGTGGCAGCGGAACACGCTGAACGGATCATCAAGATCAGCCAGACGCTCCTTAGTAGCCGTATCACGGCTGTCAGCCAGGAAGCGGTAAGCCTGCAGCAAACCGGACGGACCGATAAACTTGTCAGGGTTCCACCAGAAAGACGGACAGGCAGTTGAACAGCATGCACACAGAATACATTCGTACAGGCCATCCAACTCAGCACGTTCTTCCGGTGACTGCAGACGCTCAATGGCAGGCGCCGGCGTGTCGTTCAGCAGGAACGGCTTAATCTTCTCGTACTGCTGATAGAACTGAGTCATATCAACAACCACGTCACGGATAACCGGCAGACCTGGCAGCGGACGCAGAACAATCTTATCGTTCTCAACCACTTCAGACAGCGGCGTAATACACGCCAGACCGTTCTTACCGTTCATATTCATACCGTCAGAACCACAAACACCTTCACGGCATGAACGACGGTACGCCAGAGACGGGTCCTTATCTTTCAGCAACTGCAGCAGATCCAGAACCATGATGTCCTTGCCACCAGGGATGTCGATATGGACATCCTGCATGTAAGGGGCATCATCAACCTCAGGATTATAGCGATATACACTTACTAACATCGTGGCAACCCCTTAATACGTTCGAACTTTTGGCGGGAAGGCATCTACTGTCTTCGGCGCAAAGTTAACAGCACGCTTGGTGATCTGTTTTGTCTGCGGGTGGTACAGTGAGTGGCACAACCAGTTTTCATCATCACGCTCGGTGAAGTCGTTACGGGCATGCGCACCACGACTTTCCTTACGGGTAATAGCAGCGATCGCCGTTGCCTCAGCAACTTCCATCAGGTTTTCCAGCTCCAGCGCTTCAATACGGGCAGTGTTGAATGCCGCGCTCTTATCTTCCAGGTGAAGATTAGAAACTTTGGCACGCACTTCCTTAAGCAGCTCCAGACCTTTCTCCATGCTTTCGCCTTCACGGAATACCCCGAAGTACAACTGCATGGTCTTCTGCAGCTCAGCACGAACCTCAGAAACCTTTTCACCACCGGTTGAATTGTTCAAACGGTTCAGACGTGCCATCGCACGCTCCAGATCAGCATCGCTGGCCGGCGCTACTTCGTAGCCCTCACGCATCTGCTTCTCAATCTGAATACCCGCCGCACGGCCAAATACAACCAGATCAAGCAGCGAGTTGCCGCCCAGACGGTTCGCACCGTGTACAGATACGCATGCAACTTCACCGCAGGCAAACAGACCGTCGATAATGGTATCGTTACCGTCCGCATCAGCACCGATCGCCTGACCACCGATATTGGTGGTTACACCGCCCATCATGTAGTGACAGGTAGGTACAACAGGAATTGGCTCTTTAATCGGATCCGCGTGAGCAAAGGTACGGGACAGCTCAAGGATACCCGGCAGCTTGGCATTCAGGGTATCAGCACCCAGGTGATCCAGCTTCAGGAATACGTGATCACCGTCTTCACCACAACCACGGCCTGCCAGAATTTCCAGCACCATGGAACGGGCAACAACGTCACGACCCGCCAGGTCTTTCGCGTTAGGGGCATAACGCTCCATGAAGCGCTCGCCATCCTTATTAACCAGGTAACCACCCTCACCCCGGCAACCTTCAGTTACCAGTACGCCGGCACCAGCAATACCGGTTGGGTGGAACTGCCACATTTCCATATCCTGGGCCGGTACACCGGCACGCAGGCTCATACCCATACCGTCACCGGTATTGATCAGAGCATTGGTTGTGGACTGATAAATACGGCCTGCACCACCGGTCGCCAGAACGGTCGCTTTAGCCTTGATATAAACTGTTTCACCGGTCTCGATACAGATCGCGATAACACCAACCACCGCATCATCTGCATTCTTAACCAGATCAACCGCATACCACTCATTCAGGAAAGTGGTACCGGCTTTAATATTACCCTGATAAAGCGCGTGTAACAGAGCGTGGCCGGTACGGTCAGCCGCCGCACAGGTACGGGCTGCCTGACCGCCTTCACCAAAGTTTTTAGACTGACCACCGAAAGGACGCTGGTAGATACGGCCTTCTTCAGTACGGGAGAATGGCAGACCCATATGGTCCAGCTCAAATACCGCCTGAGGGCCTACAGAACACATGTATTCGATAGCGTCCTGGTCACCGATATAATCGGAACCTTTAACGGTATCGTACATGTGCCAGCGCCAGTCATCATTAGGATCCGCACTGGCAATCGCACAGGTAATACCACCCTGGGCGGATACAGTGTGCGAACGGGTCGGGAATACTTTCGTGATACACGCAGTATTCAGGCCCGACTGGGCCAGTTGCAGCGCGGCACGCATACCGGCACCGCCGCCACCAATTACAATCCCGTCAAAGGTCAGGGTACGTAACTTGCTGCTCATCTTATGCTCCCCACAGAATCTGAACACCCCAAACAACGTAGATAAAGGTCAGCAGACCACACGCTGATTGGAACAGAAAACGGATGCCGGTTGGCTTGATATAGTCAGTAGAGATAGACCACATTCCGATCCAAGCGTGTGCCGCCAAAGACAGGATTGTCAGCAGCGTAAAGATACGCATTGCTGTGCCCTCAAACAGGCCACTCCACTGGTTGTAATCCAGATCCGGATTCATTAACAGATAACCGATCATAAAGATCGTGTAAGCAAGCAGTACGACAGCTGTTACACGCTGGATCATCCAGTCATATAAGCCGCTGCGACCAAAACTTGTAATTGAAGTTACCATATCCATACTCCTGCCAGCAGAATTGCGATAGCCGCAATAACCAAAGTCGCTTTGGCGGCTTTCTGTCCAGATTCCAACTCTTCACAATGACCAAAATCCATAATCAGATGTTTGATACCGGCAAAGAAGTGATACAGCAATGCTGAAACCAATCCCCAGGCAATCAGCTTCGCAAAGAAGCTCTCCGTCAGCATCTGCGCGGCAGCATTAAAACCCTGCTCAGACTCAAGAGACATCCCCAGTGCATACAGCATGAAGAAGGCACCAAAAATAATGCCAGACCTGTCACACGATGCAGGATGGATGTAATCGCCGGTAAAGGCTGTTTGATAGTTCGTAGATCTAAGTTTACGGGTCTTTTCTTGTTCACGGCTCTTGTTCACACTTTATTGGTTAGCCCGATCGCAGGGCTAAGTTATAAAAGGGTAGTGTTCAAAGACAAAGTAAGTACCTCGGTCCAACGCCTACACCCCTTTAAATACGGGCCTGTAAGCTGGTGCGAGAGTATACCAGCTCGCACTAATATTACAATTAAGCAACAGGTCTCTAAGCCCTTTGTCTAGGTACTTACAGCCAGATTTGGCGATCAGAAAACAGCCAAAAACACCTCTTTCAGACCCCAATCCGTTTTTCTCCATGCGACAGAATATGTCGCATATACCATCGTAAAACCCGCGCCATACTTGGCCTCAGGCAAAATTGATTAACCTGCATAATAGTGTCAACATTCCGGCTTCTCCACTCGTGATGGGTAGTGTTAAATTTTTTTAAAAACCTTATTTTTACCCTCCCGGAAGCGACATCCAGAATCATACAAAAGTCGCTATCTGCGGCATAAACACTTAAACACCCACCTGATTAAATACACTTAACTAATTGATAAACAAAAACTTAATCCCGAAAAAGATCAAAAACAACCCATGCTGCACCGCAGCACAAGAATCCGAATATAAATTGACAATTTCGTGTAAGTCTCTATATTGTCTGGGTCCTATTACGAGCAGAGACTCAGACGAAACCCTGAAAAAGCTTGGCAACCGTCAGAAATTGTTATCAATCTGGCAGTTGGACCAAGAGCGGTTTCCCTAACGTGACTAGTATTACAGGAGCCTCTGAGCAAACCCGACCGCCTGCTTTATATAGCCAGCGCCGGTCCTGCGGTTCCCTCAAAGGCTCTTGAGTCATTCAGATAACCAGAAATGATAGGAGCCTCTAATGGCTGACAAGAAAGCACGCTTAACGGTCGATGGTCTCGAGGAAGTCATCGAACTTCCGGTTTATTCCGGCACCACAGGTCCCGATGTGGTTGACGTACGCGCTCTGACTAGCAAAGGCCTGTTCACTTATGACCCTGGCTTCGTTTCCACCGCAGCCTGCGAGTCCAGCATCACTTATATCGATGGTGCCAAAGGTGTACTGCTGCATGGCGGCTACCCGATCGAACAGCTGGCAGAAAATTCCGATTACCTGGAAGTCTGCTTCTTACTTTTAAATGGCGAACTGCCTACTCCGGAACAGAAAGAAGTCTTCGTCAAGACTGTTAAGAACCACACTATGGTTCACGAACAGATGACACACTTCTTCAACGGTTTCCGCCGTGACGCTCACCCAATGGCTATCATGGTAGCGGTTGTCGGCGCACTGTCTGCCTTCTACCACGACTCCTGGATATCGACGATGCGCACCACCGCGAAGTGTGCTTTCCGCCTGATCGCCAAAATGCCAACCATTGCTGCCATGTGTTACAAGTACAGCATTGGCCAGCCATTCCAGTACCCGCGTAACGAACTGGACTATGCAGACAACTTCCTGCAAATGATGTTTGGCAACCCGTGTGAAGACTATGTAACTAACCCGGTACTGGCGAAAGCTATGGACCGCATCTTCCTGTTACATGCAGACCACGAGCAGAACGCATCTACTTCTACTGTACGTCTGGCAGGCTCCTCCGGCGCTAACCCGTTCGCCTGTATCGCTTCCGGTATTGCGGCACTGTGGGGCCCGGCACACGGCGGTGCAAACGAAGCTGTACTGACCATGCTGCAGGAAATCGGTGACGAATCAAACATCGACGAATTCATCAAGCGCGCTAAAGATCCTGAAGACTCTTTCCGCCTGATGGGCTTCGGCCACCGTGTATACCGTAACTTTGACCCACGCGCCAAAGTTATGAAGCAAACCTGTGACGAAGTACTGGCTGAGCTGGGTATTGAAAACGATCCTCTGCTGAAGATCGCTAAGCGTCTGGAACAGATCGCCCTGGAAGACGACTACTTCATCCAGCGTAAGCTGTACCCGAACGTAGATTTCTACTCCGGCATCATCCTGAAAGCTATCGGTATCCCAACTAACATGTTTACCGTTATCTTCGCCCTGTCCCGGACAATCGGCTGGATCTCTCACTGGAGTGAATTCCACAGCGGCCCGAACAAAATCGGTCGCCCACGCCAGCTGTACACCGGCCCAACCAAGCGCGATTACGAGAAGAAGTAATCCCACTGGCAAGCCACAAAAAAGGCCATCATCAGATGGCCTTATTGTCTTCAGGTCAGCACCTTAACGACTGACAACTCCCCTTCCAGCTTATTCCGGTTTTACAAACTCAAAACAGCAGTGAATTTTAGCATTACGCTTAAAATCCAGATCAATGGTTGAACGGGTAATATCCTTCACCTGATAGCGCTGCTGCAGCCTCATCCAGCTTAAAGCGGCGATAATTATTAGAGAAGATAAGCTTGCCACCCGGGCGCAGTAACTGCATAGCCTGATCCACCAGCATCACATGATCACGCTGCACATCCAGCACATCATGCATGCGCTTGGAATTCGAGAACGTCGGCGGATCCATAAAGATCAGATCAAACTGCTGCCCCTTTTGCGCCTTGAGCCACTTAATACAGTCTTCCTGCAGAAAATGGTGGCGGGTTTCAGCAAAACCGTTCAGCGCAAAGTTCTTACGCGCCCAGTTAAGGTAGGTTGCCGACATATCAACACTGGTAGTCGAACGGGCACCGCCCTTCGCAGCATGCAACGAAGCCGTCGCGGTATAGCTGAACAGGTTAAGTACATCTTTACCCGCTGACTGCTGCTGAATCTGCAAACGTACCGGACGGTGATCCAGGAACAGACCGGTATCCAGATAATCCTGAAGATTGACCAGAATCCGGCAGCCGCCTTCCTGCACTTCAAAGAAATGCTCCGTCGCATTCTGCTTTTCGTACTGGCTGCTGCCCTGCTGACGGCGACGCTGCTTCAGCACTACCTTATCCGCCGGCATTTCCAGCAGACCAGGCAAAACCTGCATGACTTCCTGCACCCGCTCAAATGCCTTAACTGAATCCACACTCTTAGGTGCGGCATATTCCTGCACGTGCAACCAGTCACCGTAACGGTCTACCGCAACCGCATACTCCGGCAGATCCGCATCATAAATCCGGTAACAGCTGATATCCTGCTTACGGGCCCATTTACCCAGCTGCTTTAAATTCTTCTTCACCCGGTTGGCAAACATGGTCGCCCCTTCGGACAGAGCCACCGCACCGGCTTCAGTTTTATACTTTTCCTGATCCCGCTGTGCCTTTTCTGCCGCCTGCGCAACCTCTTCTTCAGTACGGGCGCGGATATCAAACATCAGCAACTGGCTTTCCAGCGCACCGTTATACAGCTTGTAACGCTTATCCACCGCCAGCTTCATCATCTTGCACAGTTCCGGATTACCGGTAAATACTGCAGCACGCCAGCCGGCAAAATGCGCCTTAAGCCGCTCACCAAGATGCTGATACAGGAAATACAGCGTTGGCTCATCACCCAAACGCTCACCGTACGGAGGGTTGGTCAGCAACAGACCCTGTTCCATTTTCGCCGGCCGCGACAGCTTGGCCAGCTCGCGACGCTCAAAATGCATCAGATGATCAACCCCGGCACGACGGGCATTTTCCTGAGCAGTTGCCAGCACCTTGGCATCAGAATCAAAACCTGCCAGCTTGATATTAACAGCTGCCAGACCAGCATCACGGCGCGCTTGTGCCTCTTCCAGCAATACACGCCATACCGACGCCTTGTGCTGCGGCCAGTGGGTAAAACCAAACTCACGGCGCTGCAGGCCAGGGGCAATATCTGCGGCCATCATCGCCGCTTCAATTAACAGAGTACCTGAACCACACATCGGGTCGATCAGCCCCTGCCCCTGACTGAAGAAGTCTTGCCACTGGCTGCGGTATAGCAGCGCGGCGGCCAGGTTTTCCTTCATAGGCGCTTTACCCGCCTGCAGACGATAGCCACGACGGTGTAAACTGTCCCCTGACAGGTCCAGACAAATCCGCAACTTACCCCGGTTCAGGCGCACATTCACCCGTAAATCCGGACGCAGACGATCCACAGATGGCCGCCGCCCCGTTTCTTCACGGATCTGATCAACGATTGCATCCTTAACCTTCTGAGAACCAAAGCGGCTGTGACTGATCGCCTGAGACTGACCGGAAAAATCCACTGTCAGTGTGCCACTGGCCCGCAGATGATCCAGCCAGCCAACCGCACGCACCGCCTGATACAGATCATCAGCGGTTTCAACTTCATCAGCTTCGTGTAATACCAGCAAGACCCGGTTAGCCACCCGCGACCACAGACACACCCGGTAAGCCTCAGCCAGCTCGCCGGCAAAACTCACACCCGCCAGGGTCTGACGGCAGTCCGTCACCCCCAGAGATTCAAGCTCATTAAATAAAACAGGCTCCAGGCCTTTGGGACAGGTAGCAAAAAAATTCATATCAGACAGGTATTCAAATAGATGGATGCGGGACACAGATTGTCAGGACACGCATGGTAACGCGCCGGCTCACATAACACCAGCCAAACAGCGCCAGATACCGGCCCTGCGCACCTTACACAAACCGTCACCGCTAGATCAAAATTCCCGAAAAACAACTTTCACAGGAAGAAATGGGTACAAATATTGAGCCATATCAGATGAAAATATTTCAAACATTTATTTGAAAAACATCTACAGGAATTAACTGTTTGAAAAAGCTGAATTATTGCATCTGCGAAGATTACAAATTTATTAAAAGCTAACCGTTAATATGCTTTTTAATTACACAGCGAAGCTGAATTGAGTATAAATGGTGGAGTGCGATGTTCAGAGGCAAGAGCATTCTGCCCCTGATTCACAGAGAAATGGATAGCTATTATTGCTGGCAGATTATCAAGAGTCACCCCACAGCTAAGGGATTCCAGAGGACGGCTATCCTGCCTTCAATGTTAAACCTTAAAGAGAGGTTGTCTTATGAAAAGACAAAAGCGAGATCGTTCCTCCGTACTGTTCAACCGTGGTTTTCAGGCAGGCCTGATTGGCAAATCCCGGGACGAGTGTCCCGTCAATAACGTCAATGATTTACGCAGTCACTGGATGAGTGGCTGGAGAGAAGGCCGCGAAGCACACTGGAACGGTCAGTCCGGGGTCTCAGCTATTAACATTAACCCGTCTCTTCATTAACACCCGACCGAATCCTGCCAGCCTTCCGGTCGCAGGATTCAGATAGAACACTCACTTTTCCTAACCCATTAAAAGGGCCTGAAACACAGCTTCAGGCCCTTCTTTTATCCCGGCAAAATAACTCAGCTCTCTCTCAGCTCAGCAATGGCCTGAACAGAATCCCGGATAAGCGCCGGCCCCTGATAGATGAAACCGCTGTAAATCTGCACCAGGCTGGCACCGGCTTCAATCTTCTCCCGGGCATCAAAGCCATCGGTAATACCGCCCACACCGATAATCGGTAGTGCACCATCCAACTCACGGGCCAGAATCCGTACCGCCCTTGTAGACCCACTGCGAACCGGCGCACCGCTCAGGCCACCGGCCTCATCACCGTGCTGCAGCCCCTCCACCCCTTCACGGGACAAAGTAGTATTGGTTGCAATCACGCCGTCCAGTTCAAACTGTTTCAGGGAAGCGGCCACCAGACCAAACTCTTCTTCATTCATATCCGGTGCAATCTTCACAGCTACCGGTACATACTTGCCGAACACCTGTGCGAGCTTAGCCTGCTCTTCTTTCAGATTCTCCAACAGCTCATTCAGGGAATCACCAAACTGCAGGTTACGCAGGCCCGGTGTATTCGGCGAAGAAACATTCACCGTAATATACGTCGCCTTATCGTAGACCTTACGCATACACAGCAGATAATCATCCAGCGCACTCTCAACAGGGGTATCAATGTTCTTACCGATATTAATCCCCAGCACTCCGGTGTAACGGCTTCTGGCTACATTCTCCAGCAGGGTATCCACCCCCAGATTATTAAAACCCATACGGTTAATAATCGCGTACTGCTGTGGCAAACGGAAAATCCGTGGTTTCGGATTACCCGGCTGCGGCCGCGGGGTTACAGTGCCCACTTCCACAAAGCCAAACCCCAGAGCTGCCATTGCATCAATGGCGACGGCGTTTTTGTCCAGACCTGCCGCCAGACCCACCGGATTGGGAAAATCGATACCCATCACATTCACCGGCAAATCCGGTTGCTTGCACGCCAGCAATTTATTCAGTCCGCTGCTGCCCATCAGCTGCATGCTTTTCAGAGTCAGGTCATGGGAAACTTCAGGATCAAGCTGAAACAGTGCAGAACGAGCGAGTTGATATAACATTGGCGGCCACATATCGGATTAAAAGTCAGGCGGCATTATAAGCAATCGGTGAAACAGAGTAAAAAGCCATCCCTTTATAAACGCCGGATATCGCTAAATTTTCCTGATCATCGAAGCGAATCACAAAACTTCCACTGATTCCGCTGTGCAACAGAAACGGCCGCAGTATTTCAGCCGGAAACCGGATACGCCGACCGTCCCGGCTACGGGCAAGATTTTTCGCCGTACCGCGGTAATGCTGTAAAAACTCTTCGCTGCTCAGGCTGATATCAACAATTATCTGCTGCATAATCCCGCTTAAAATTCATTCCAGTATTGCCGGTATTTTATATCAGGAAAATATCAGGTTTCCACGACAATCAATGACCAGAATGCATCTGAAAAACGCTTAACAAGCTGACATTGCCAGCTTTTTAACACCCGCACTTCATGGCCACTGGGATTTACAGAAAACCCCGTTATAATCCTAAGCTTAAACTTCCGCTGCCTGCGACCGAAACTGCCGGCATATAGACTATCAGCGCAACAGGATCTCACCTGCCAGTATGCAACGCTTACTTAATTTTTTGTCATTCTGTCAGGCACGTTAAGCCTGTTGTATTCCGGTCTGCTACTGGCACAGGTAGGCGTTTATCTCGACCGCTATGCCATCAATGAAAATGAAACCGTCCTGCTGACCGTCGAAGTGGATCAGCGGAGCGCCCGCCGTCCGGACTTTTCCCCTGAATAAAGATTTTCATTTCCTTGGCAGCAAGCAAATGAGTGTTTCCAGCCACACCAATGGCAACAACACATACAGCAGCCGCTGGCAGATATTGCTCCGCCCGCGTAAAAGCGGTGAACTGCAGATTCCCGAATTACTGATCAACGATGAAGTCAGCCCGACCATTTCCTGACAGTACTGCCATCCCAGAACCGCCCGGCAGCTGCTGCCCCACAGAATGAGTTCATTGAGCACAACGTCGATAACAACGAAATATATGTGAACAGCCAGTTGCTTTACAGCATCAAGGTATTTCACCAGGAACCCCTTGCACAGCTTGCACACCTGCAACAGCCGGAACTGGACAATGCCGAAGTCAAGCCATTAGGAGAACCCCGCCAGTACACCACCCGCTTTCAGGGAGAAAGCTACCAGGTACTGGAACATAACTATGCAATATTCCCGTTGCAGCCGGGCCAGTTAGTTATTCCTCAGGCCAGTTTCCGTAACGGCCCCGGCGCAGCTGAGGTAACCAGCCCGCCACTGAATATCGCCATTCTGAACCAGGCGCCTCAGGATCCGCCCGGTTTCTGGTTACCTAGCAGCAAAGCCAGCATTACCGAAAACTGGCAGATGCCTGAACCACTGGTGCCGGGCGCCGCCATCAGACGGACAATTACCCTCAGCGCTGAAGGTGTTCCTGCCAGCAATCTGCCTTCACTGATGCCCCTGCGAAACGAACTGGCACGTATTGCCATTGAAGAAGTTACCCTGAATGAAGAAGTCACCGGCGCAGGGTTGGTAAGCAGCCGGACGGAAGTCATTACCATTATCCCCACCGAACGGGGTGAAGTAACCCTGCCACAAATCGTGATTCCCTGGTGGAACACCGAACGTGACCGTAATGAAAGAGCTACCTTGCCAAGTGCCATCCTGCGGGTGATTCCAGGTGCTGCACCGATCAGCATCGGTGAAAGCCTGCCACCGGCTGATGCCGTTAAAACAATGGCTCAGACAGAACCGGCTCAGAAAGCAACTGCTGCCCCGGCAATGCAAGAAAACACGGCAACAGAGCCAGCGGCGCCTGCTAACGCGCAGCCTGTCCCTGCTCCAGCCACAGATACAACGCCGGCCCTCCCTCTGGCATCACCGCAGGATAACTCACTGCCTTTCATTGTCTGGCTGTTAGCAGGTTTCAGCATTCTCTGTGCTCTGGGCTGGCTGTATACCTTTGCCCGGCTGCGCAAGATGAAACAGGATCCCTTCGCACCGTCTATGCCTCTGACAGAAGACCAGACCGCTGCTCCTGAAGCCGTTGAAGAAGAACTGGATGCAGCCGATCTGATGGCCATTCAGCTCGCTGAAGAAGAAGCCTTTAACGCCACCATACAGGCCTGTCATCAGGGCATGGCGCTGGAAGCCCGGCTAATGATGCTGGAATGGGCCCGGTACATCTGGCCGGATAAAGAAGTACAGAACAGCATGGACATGATCAACGCCAGCGGTAGCAAAACCCTTGAGCTGCTGCTGATTGATCTTGAAAACCATATTAATGAACACGATACGGATGACTGGGCCGGTGACCTGCTCGCCAACGCCCTTTATAAAATCCGGGAACGCCAGTCGGTGCTGTTACAAACCCTCTGATTATCCGTCAGCCAGAACCGCTTCAAGGGCTGCCGGCAATTCAGGATAACTGAACCGGTAGCCAGCCTCTTCTATGCGCTGCGGATAGACCCGCTGTCCTTTAACAGCAATACAGCCCCTTCCCCAGCATCAGCCCCGGTACAAACCCGGGCAAGGGTAATATCGCCGGACGATGCAGCGCCCTTCCAAGCTCAGCACTGAATTCGGCATTGCTGACCGCACCGGGAGCGGTCAGGTTATACGCGCCGGAACATTCTGAATGCTTCAGCAAATACACAATGATCGCCAGTTCATCCTGAAGGTGAATCCATGACATCACCTGCTCACCGGACGCAATCCGCCCCCAGCCCGAACCGGAACGGCGGGAGCATTTTCGCCAGCGCACCGCCTTTACCCAATACAATTCCGGTACGTAACAGACATACCCTTACACCGGATGCTTCAGCCCGCAGCGCACTCTCTTCCCAGCACCGGCAAAGCTCATGGGTAAACTCATCATGGGGCTCAGCATCTTCAGACAACACCCGGTCAGACGGCTGACTGCCGTAATAGCCGATAGCAGAACCACTGAGAAAAACTGCCGGCTTATTCTGCAGACGCTCAACCAGCGCCACCAGCGCATCCGTCACAGCAACTCGGCTATTGAGCAGTAACTGTTTACGTGCTTCTGACCAGCGGGCATCCGCAATGCCTTCCCCTGCCAGATTAATGATCGCATCGATATGCACATCATCCCCAAGGTGATCCAGTGAAGTAACACCACTGACGCTGTCTGCGAATAAACGCCGCAGTTTCGCTTCTGAGCGAACCCAGAGCGTCAGCGAATGACCTTCAGCCAGCAATACCGGCACCAGCGCCTGACCAATAAATCCTGTTCCGCCACTCATCAGAATATGCATACGATTCCCTCATTCCTTGTTCCGGCATCTGTGCATGCGCAAAACTGCACAGACTCTTTACAATCTTATACCTTGAAATCCATCCTGTGGATCTCTATATAAAGATCTCAGCTAAGACACTTGACGTTAATACAGCTTAATCCCCGGCAGCCTGCTGCCTACAGATGAGAGATAACTATGTTCACAGGTATCGTACAAGGCATCGCCACTGTCACCCAACTGGAACGACAGGAAAACTTTATGCGGCTCACACTGGAGCTGCCACAGGCCAGTTGCGATAACCTGCAAACCGGTGCCAGCATTGCCGTCAACGGCACCTGCCTGACCATTACCGGCTTCAGCGGCCAGTTGGTCCACTTTGACCTCATCATGGAAACCCTGCGGGTAACCAACCTTGGCGCACTGCAACAGGGGATAAAGTAAACTTTGAGCGGGCGGCGCGCTTTGGCGATGAAATCGGTGGCCACCTGTTATCCGGCCACGTGCACAGCCAGATCAGCCTGCGCAGCAAAGACACCCCGGCGGATAACTGCATCCTGTGGTTTGACGTTGCACCTGAATTTATGAAGTACATCCTGCCGAAAGGCTTTGTCGCCCTGAACGGCTGCAGCCTCACTGTCGGTGAAGTCAGTGACAACGGCTTCAATGTATACCTGATTCCCGAGACGCTCTCCGTAACCACCTTCGGCACTGTTCAGCCCGGCGATACCATCAATCTGGAAATCGACAGCCAGACCCAGGCAGTGGTGGATACCATTGAACGCTATATGGCGCACCGGAGCGACAGCTAACGCATCCACAAGCGGGCTGCTTCAGCAAAACAGTAAGGAAAGCAGTAAGCCCCTACAGAGCCCCCTACCTTACATCTGGCCTGAAACATACAGACGAAAAACCGCAGCACCCGGCTGCGGTTTTTGTCACTCAGTAAAAGACTTACGCCTCTTCAGCGCCGTACTGATCATCAATTTTCAGCACAGACAGGGTACGCTTACGAACGGCGCAGCAGCTCATCATCTGCCACCAGATCTTCACCGTAAGACTCAACCATCTGCTTCAGCTTGGCCTGCCACTCTGAGTAGCAACCTGCTCAGGGAAGCAGCGATGAATCACATCAATCATGGTCATGGTAGCTGTAGACGCCCCGGAGAAGCGCCCAGCAGCGCAGCCAGCCGGCCATCGGCAGAGGAAATAACCTCGGTACCGAATTCCAGTTTGCCCTTACCCTTATCATCTTTCTTAATGATCTGTACCCGCTGACCGGCATAAGACAGTTCCCAGTCTTCATCTTTAGCATCCGGGAAGAAACGGCGTAAGGCATCCACGCGGTCACTGTGTGACTGCATCACTTCGCTGATCAGATAACGGGTCAGGTCCATATTCTTGGCACCGACCGACATCATTGGCTTAAGGTTATTCAGACGCACACTCAGCGGCATATCCAGCACAGAACCTTCTTTCAGGAACTTAGTAGTAAAACCGGCGAAAGGCCCGAATAACAGCGCACGCTTACCGTCGATCACCCGGCTGTCCAGATGTGGAACAGACATCGGCGGCGCACCGATTGGCGCCTGACCATACACCTTGGCCATGTGCTGCTCAACAATTTCCGGCTTATTACATACCAGCCACTGACCGCTTACCGGGAATCCGCCGTAACCGTCACCTTCACTGATGCCGGATTTCTGCAGCAGTGGCAATGCACCACCACCGGCACCCAGGAAGACAAACTTAGCCCGCAGTTTAGTCTCTTTACCCTTCAGAGACTTAAGCTCAACCCGCCAGTCGCCATCGCTGTACTGGGACAGATCTTCAACCGCATGGCCCAGCAGTAACTCAAAGTTATCCTGCTTCTGCAGGTAATTCACCATGTTACGGGCCAGAGAACCGAAGTTAACATCCGTACCGTAACGCACACGGGTAGCTGCTACTGGCTCATCCGTCGGGCGATTCTGCATCACCAGTGGCATCCACTCATTCAGCACAGCCGGATCTTCAGAATATTCCATATCGGCAAACTGAGCACTCTTGCTCAGGGCCGCATAACGCTTACGCAGGAAAGCAACATTCTCTTCACCCCACACCAGACTCTGATGCGGTACGTTGCTGATGAACTGTTCAGGCTCAGGCAGGCAGCCCTGCTCAACCAGATAGGACCAGAACTGCAGACTGGCTTCAAAAGACGCGTTAATGTTAAAAGCTTTATCAGTACTGACACTGCCATCGCTCTGCAACGCTGTGTAGTTCAGTTCACAGTATGCCGCATGGCCCGTACCGGCATTGTTCATTGCATCGGTACTTTCATTCGCCACGTGGTCTAGACGCTCGACCATGGCAATCTTCATGGAAGGATCAAGCTGTTTAAGCAGCACACAACGTGGTGCTCATCGCACCGGCACCCACCAGTAATACATCAACAGTTTTCGAGGTCATAAATCTCCGCCATTTAAACCTGACATTAACGCTGCTATCAACACTGCACCGCAACAAATCGGCAGAACCGAAATCCCGCCGGCGGTAACAGCACTGGGTAAAGAGCTTCTGCAGTTTAGTTGCTGCAGCATCCATCTGGGTAAATGAACCAGCTTTCGTTATTAACGAAGCAGAATTACCGCCCAGGATGGAATTTGTGGCGCTGATTATACTGATTATGACCGAAAAAGCTTGTGGCACCGGATAATAAAATACTATCCCTTAGGCGGATACTCCCACTAAGGTCTATACAATAATCCTCTTCTACAGGAATCATCACGCTGCACCTGCAAAATCACCGGTAGCTGTTTCTCAAAACAGAAATCACTGCCATCAGCCCGCATATCAGGGCCTTATGACAGCACCTGACCTGATAAACCCTAGTGCAAATTCGGCTAACCGCCAGCCCCTGAAACAACAGATACCGGCAATACGCCTCATAGTGATAGCTAAAACGCGTCTCAGCCTAGAACAACTCAACGTAAAATCGCTGGACTGTGCCCGGAACGGCCCGGCAGGTTACGCCAGATGATCAGCCCCAGTGCCGGCACCTGCATAAATATCCCATACAGGAGAACCGCAACGGACATTTCATTATTCTGCAAAACCACTGCTGTAATCACCAAGCCTGTGCCCGCATTCTGGATTCCCGTCTCAATCGCCAGCGTCAGTGCCCGGGCGTCCCCACTCTCAGCTTATGGCCGGCCATATACGCCAGTAACATTGCGCCGGTGGCCAGGGTTAAAATCGCCGGCGCCAGTACCGGGAGCAATTGCATCAGCCCCTGAATCTGAGCGGCCGTGAGTGTTATTACCACCACCAGCATAACCAAAGCAGCGGCGGCTTTTATCCAGCGCTGTGCCCGAATACAAAACCCGGTTTGCCAGTGACGGCAAAGCATTCCCAGTATCACCGGCAAAACACCGATCGCCAGCAGCTTACCGATTGTCGCCCCCACCGGAAAATCAATGGCTAAATTGCCCAACTGCAACTGCTGCAGGGCCAGCACACTGAGCACAGGTAAGGTAAAAGGAATAATCAGCCCGGATAAAACAGTCAGGCTGACCGACAATGCAGTATCCGCCCGGCACAGCAAACATATCAGATTAGAAGTGGCACCTCCCGGTGCGAAGGTAACAATCATCAGGCCCGCCGCCAAAACAGCCGGCAGCCCAAATAAAGCCACCACAGCCAACCCCAGCAAGGGCAGCAACACTAACTGCAACAGCCCTCCCAGCACCAGCACACCAGGTCGCGACAGTAACGCGCTGAAATCTTTAACCGACAGTGACAGCCCCACGGCAAACATCACGGCAAAAGCCCCAGGGGTAAGAAGATAGCAACTGTATCCGGGCTGTTCATAAGCAGGTCTGTACTCCGTTGCAGACAGGTTTCAGAAGTTTTCGCCATCATAGGGCTTACCCGCCCCGGATAACATAACCACCTCTTATCCGTTAGTCGTATAAGTTGCTAAAAACACCCGGATAACATCCTGTTTTTGCTGCCTTTACCGGCATCAGTAAAAACAGTTGCCTGGCTATAAATCTTTTCCCCAACCGGCACCCAAACCCCGGCAGTACAGGGCCTGAAAAGATCTACTCACATATCTTGTGGATAACGCTGTGGGTAGCCGTTCAAAACCGCCAACGCCCCCATAACAGTGCTGATACACACAAACTGATCATTTTTTAACCATTTGTTTTATTTTATATTTATCAAATACTTACAAACAGCAAAATGGATTTTTCTGGCTAAAGCGGTATTTTTCCCACACTATATTGCAAAACCGCGTCAGCTCTGTGACAGAGCCAAGTCAACCCGAAAAACGCATTTTTTGATATTTTTTACGCCTTTTGATCCCGGCGCTGGAGCCCGCCAACCAGACACATTAGTATGCCCTCCGGATTCAGACGAAGCTGCCCGATAGCAGCTATTATTCAGATTATGACCCCACAATCAGAAGCACAGAAAATCACCCTGATCGGCGCTGTACTCGATGCAGTGCTGGGCGCCCTGAAAATCGTTATAGGCAGCATTGCCCACTCCAGTGCTCTGTTGCCGACGGCATTCATTCCCTTTCAGATCTGCTGACCGACTTTATGGTCATCGTCATTCTGAAGTATTCCCACCAGGAACCGGATAAAGAACATCCCTGGGGACATGCCCGGTTCGAAACTCTGGGGACAATTATTCTCGGCGGCCTGCTGATTCTGGTAGCCGGCGCCATCGCTTACGACAGTCTGCACATCCTGATCAGCGGTACTCAGCTACTGATCCCGGAATGGCCGACATTACTGGTCGCGGCAATATCAGTCCTCGCCAAGGAAGCAATCTTCCGCTACACCCTGGCAGTCGGGAAAAACTGAAGTCCGATCTGCTGATCGCCAACGCCTGGCACAGCCGCACAGACGCCCTTTCATCCGTCATCGTATTTGTCGGCATTGCGGGAGCCATGAGTGGCTTCGCCTGGCTGGATGCGGTGGCAGCCATTCTGGTGGGCTTCATCGTTGCTAAAATCGGTATTGAACTGAGCTGGAAATGTGTTCAGGAGCTGCTAGATACAGCTTTACCGGAAGAAGATGTCCAGGCCTATACCGATGAAATTATGCAGGTTGAGGGCATACTCAGCGTACACAGTTTCAAAGCCGCCGGATGGCCAGCCACATTCTGCTGGAAGTACATCTGCAGATAGCGCCCTATCTGAGCGCCTCAGAGGGCCATTTTATCGGCGATATGGCAGTGTACCGGCTACGGGCCCGTTTTCCCGACATCAAGCACGTGATCTTCCACATCGACACCTATGATGATGAAGCCGAGAACTATTGCCAGGTTCTGCCCAACCGGGTTGAAATCAGCCGCTGTCTTTTCGCCATTCTGGACCGGTATGATGCAACTGAGCTGAAAATTCACCGCCTTGGTCTGCATTACCATACCGACGCTATTGAAATTGACCTGCAACTCAACCAGCAGGATACCGTTGCGTATGACCTGCCACACCTGCAACAGCAGCTGAATACTGAACTGAGCAAGCACGCCTGGTTTGGTCATCTGAACCTGCTTGTACGCCACATAGACAGCAATAATCAAGTACTGAAATGAAAACCTACCTGCGCCCCAGCGCTGCTGTCAGCAGTGAAATCATCATCAAGCACAGCCGGTTTATCTGCTATATCGCGCCGGTTACAGGCCGGGCAGAAGCAGAAGCCTTTATCGACAGCATTCGCCGCCAGCACCCCAAGGCCAACCATAACTGCTGGAGCTATGTTGCGGGCTACCCCGAAGACCCGCAACAGTGGAACTGCAGTGATGACGGAGAGCCCAAAGGTACCGCCGGCCAGCCCATGCTTAACATTCTGCGCCATTCCGATGGGACAAATCTGTGCGGTGGTTACCCGCTACTTTGGCGGCGTAAAACTGGGTACCGGCGGGCTGGTCCGGGCCTACGGCCAAAGCCTGAATGAAAGTATCCGCCTGTTGGAGACCGAAGAAGTCGTCCCTCAGTCTGCAATCAGCCTGAGCGCCGGCTATGACCTCACCGGCGACCTGGAGCAACTGATCGCCCGTTTCAGCATTCAGGTAGAAGAACGGCTCTTTGAAGAACAACTGGTCATTCATGGCCGGATAGAAGCTCAACAGCTGGATGACCTTAAGCAGGCACTGCAGCCGATTCAGCACAAAGTCACCCTCACCGCCGACGAATAATCCTTCCCTGCTGCCGGTGAATCGTCTTTCACCGGCAGACTCTGTGCGTACCCTCATTTGCAATCTGATCTCGCCACTGCACTGTTCCATGGGGCACATCGATACCCCCTTCTGACAAAAGCGCCACCTAAACACAGGTAAGTGTCTGATCTGCATCAAATATCCAATTTAATATTGTTCAAACCGCCCACCTTAACCTATAGTCTTATTTCAGCATTGCTTAACCTCATGCGAGGATCGAAAAATAGCGCATCCGGGCTTTAAAACAGTTGTTTAATTATTTTCAATAAACTATAAAGTTCCGCCAAATCAAGCCGATAGATAACTACTAAGTAGAAAATCAGGTTCATGTTTGATTGTTGTACTTGTTGATATAACGATTGCACTCGCAGAAGAGGTCGTATGAAGTTCGCAGATAATCCAAATCAGGCTGCAGAATGCCTCCGTCAGGCCATCCCCTGATGGTTAAATACAGCATCCCGCCCAACCCGCTGAATTATTCACTCTGGTATGCCTACGTCTCCAACGTTATCCCGGGTCTTAACACCCAGATGGACAAAGCTCTGGAAACCTACGGTACCTGCCCCAGCATTATCAGTGAACAATGTTCCGGGATTTCCTCATTAAAGAAGAAATCGATAACGCAGAAGATCTGCAAACTGCACTGATGGCTGTGATGGGAAGCCTGGAAAACGAAGCCAGCAGCACCATTCAGAATACCGAAGCGTTTAATGACGTTCTTGAAGACAGCCTGCAGGCACTGCAGGCCAGCCACTTTATTGACCAGGACGAAAATGTTGCCGGCATCATTGAAAAGCTGACAGCAAACACCCAGGCAATGAGCGAAACCACCAAACAGTTCCAGAGCAAGATCGACGAAGCTCAGGCGGAAATTGCCACCCTCAAGCAGGAACTGGAGAAATCCCGACAGGATGCCAGTGTTGATTCCCTTACCGGCCTGTTCAACCGCCGGGTGTTCGACATGGAATTCAGTCAGATCGCCAGCAGCCAGGATGCCAAAGTCACGCTGGTGATGATCGATATCGATCACTTCAAGAAATTTAACGACACCTACGGCCACCTGATGGGCGACAAGGTCCTGCAGTACGTCGGTAAAATGGTTAAGGAACTCTGCCTGCCCCACTGTTACCGGTGCGTTTTGGCGGTGAAGAATTTGCGGTACTGATGCCCGGTAAAGACACAACCGCGGCGGCTGAACTTGCCGAAACTATCCGTGGCAAAATCAAAGCGATCCGGATTAAACAGAAGAAATCCGGCGAAGTTATCAGCTCTATCACATCCTCATTCGGTGTGGCTGAGCTGATTCCGGGCGAAACCCCGGAAGCCTGTACAAGCCGTGCCGATGCAGCCCTTTATCAGGCAAAAGCCAACGGCCGCGATCAGGTACAGGTAGCTGGCTGACCCCCACTGCCCTGCGACTGCTTACGAAAAACGCGCCATCCGGCGCGTTTTATAACCCGGTGAAACCGCTTTACTTAGCCGGCTCACGCATGGTGACAAACTCTTCAGCAGAGGTTGGGTGAATACCGATGGTGGAATCGAATACCGCTTTGGTTGCACCGGCTTTCAGCGCAACAGCCATACCCTGAATGATTTCACCGGCATCAGCACCTACCATGTGAATACCCAGCACCTTATCGGTATCACGGTCCACCAGCATCTTCATGAAGGTCTTCTCGTCACTGCCACTCAGTGTATGCTTCATCGCCCGGAAAGAAGACTTGTAAACATCCACATTCGTATACTGCTCACGGGCCTGCTCTTCGGTCAGACCAACAGTACCGATATTTGGCTGGCAGAATACCGCCGTCGCAATCAGGTTGTAATCCACCTTCTGATCCAGGCCACCGAACAGATTACGCACCAGCGCCATGCCTTCAGCCAGAGCAACCGGCGTCAGCTGAACACGGTCGATAACATCACCAATCGCATAAATAGACGGCTCGCTGGTTTCAAAATTATCGTTTACCACGATCGCGCCATTCTTCTGCTGTTCAACATTAACTGTTTCCAGGCCCAGATCCGTAACATTTGGCACCCGGCCAGTTGCATACAGAATGGTATCCGCTTCCAGGGTTGTACCATCCGTCATGTGTGCCAGCAGGCTGCCATCAGCCTGTTTTTCGATCTTGCTGATGTTGTTGTTGAAGCGCAGGTTAACGTTCTTCTTCGCCACTTCTTCAGCGGTGAAACGGCGCACTTCTTCATCAAAGCCACGCAGGAACATATCACCCCGGTAAATCAGAGACGTTTCAGCACCCAGACCGGCAAAGATACCGGCAAACTCAACCGCGATATAACCGCCGCCCACAACCAGGGCACGTTTCGGGAACTCATCCAGATAGAACACTTCGTTTGAGGTAATCGCGTGTTCGCTGCCTTCGAACTCAGGAACGAACGGCCAGCCACCGGTAGCAATCAGAATCCGCTCAGCGGTATAGGTCTGCCCGGATACCTCAACTGAATTCGGGCCGGTAATGCGTGCGCGGCCTTCAATCAGGTTCACGCCAGCGTTCTTCAGCATATTGCGGTAAATACCGTTAAGACGCTCAATTTCTTTAGTCTTGTTATCACGCAGAGTCGGCCAGTCAAAGCCGTTCGCTTTAACATCCCAGCCGAAGCCCGCTGCATTTTCAAAATCTTCATGGTAGTGAGAACCGTAAACAAACAGTTTCTTCGGTACACAACCCACGTTTACACAGGTACCGCCCATATAGCGGTCCTCAGCCATACCTACTCTTACACCCATGGCAGCAGCCATACGTCCGGCACGTACACCGCCTGAACCGGCACCAATTACAAACAGATCAAAATCAAACTCTGCCACAATTATTCCTCTTTTCTGTTACGCCACGTACTGCGCTGCGAATATCAATCTAAACCGCGACAACCTGCGGTCATATAAAGACGCTAATCTACCTGTTTGGACGACTAACTGCCAATAAAGATAATCAACAATACTTATAGCAATCACTTATAAACATCCATTTTAAAAATTACCAAAAGCTATAAACAAAACTTCCCGGCAACCATCCCGGTAACCAGAGTGACAGGCGATTGATCTTTAGCGATGCGCAGAGTAACTTAGTGCCTTTCGATTCAGCCTTACGGATTTACAATGAAACTCATCTCTTTCAACATCAATGGCTTGCGTGCACGTCCTCACCAGATCAAAGCCCTCATCGACAAGCACCAGCCAGACGTTATCGGTATTCAGGAAATTAAAGTACATAACGAAGAATTTCCGGTAGAGATGATCACCGACCTGGGCTACCACGTTGAGTTCCATGGCCAGAAAGGCCACTACGGTGTTTGCCTGATTTCCAAGAAGCCACCGGTCAGCATCCAGATGGGCTTTGCCACCGATGAAGAAGACGCTCAGCGCCGTATGATTATCGGCGAATACGACATCGACGGTGAAACTGTCACCGTACTGAACGGCTACTTCCCGCAGGGTGAAAATATCGCCCATGAAACCAAGTATCCGGCCAAGCGTAAGTTCTATGCTGACCTGCAGATTCATCTGAATGAACACTGCTCCCCGGATGCAAATGTCTGCGTCATGGGTGACCTGAACATTTCCAGCGAAGACATTGATATCGGTATTGGCGAACCTAACCGTAAGCGCTGGCTGAAAACCGGTAAAACCAGCTTTCAGCCGGAAGAACGTGAATGGCTGGCGACCCTGCTGGGATGGGGTCTGCAGGATACCTTCCGGAAAATTCACCCAACCGAAGATGCCCTGTTCAGCTGGTTTGACTACCGCAGCCGTGGTTTTGAGGCAGAGCCGAAACGCGGTCTGCGCATAGATGCGGTACTGGTGACCAAGTCACTGTATGAACGCTGCACCGACGCAAATATCGACTACGATATCCGCGGCATGGAAAACCGTCAGATCACGCACCGATCTGGGCCGAGTTCAGCTGATCCACCGGATCACTCCGGCCTGAATGGCCATCTGAATTTTATAAGGATACCTGCGGGTATCCTTTTATTTTTAGCTGTCCGTCTCCTCTTTCTCTGCCTTTTCGTTAACCATACCTTTAATGGAACAATCTCCCGGCAGCCGGAGCCAGCAGCACACCGACAGCTCAAAATGTAACTGTTACATCAGCAATCAGGGCTCTCCTTACTCATCCGTCTGTACAAATTTTCACCTGTTTTTTAACTGCAGGGCTTGCAAAGAGGCTGAACCGGGATTAAGTTAAATACAATGTAACCGGTTACATTTACTCAAAACGACTAAATGCAGCCATTCATCATCCACATAATCTGATTAAAAGAGCCCTGCCATGGCTGATGCAACAACACTTATCTGGGAACCTGCACGGGGCGGGCTGGACACCTCCGCCCTGTATCCCGGCTTTCCACAACCGGATACCCAGGAAACGCTGCAACTCAACCCGGGAAGCTGCCACTGGGTCAGCCTGCGTAAAGGCGATCTGCTGTCGCTGAATGCGCACCTTACAGACAGTACACTGCTGTTCTCAGCACTGACCAGCAACAGCACTGACTCTGCCAGCCTCAGCACGGTCTCCTACCAGCCAGAATTCCTGCAAGCCATGCCAGAAACAGCGCAGGCTGCTGAACAATTTAACCCGCTGGCAATACAACCCCGGTTGCAGGCGCGGCAACTGCGATTACAGGATCTCAGCTTCCGTACGCTAAGCCGGGATATGCTGGCAGACACAGAACGTCCCCTGATTATTCAGGCGGCACAGGATTACTGCCTGATCATTGCCCTCTCCGCCACCAGCAACCAACTGGTGGACGGCAGTGAACAACCCCGGTCAGTCGCCCATATCAGTATTCAGCGGGCTGAAACCAATAGCGATCAGCCACTGCCAGAGCCACTGGGGCCTGTTCGGGATGAATTCCGCATCCCCGTGCCACCGCCAAAGCCTACACAGTTAAAAAGGTGAATACATCCAGATCATCGATGTGGAAGGTCGCCAGTGCTCCGACTTTATGGCCATGAATTCAGCAGCACTTGCAGAAGGCAGAGAACGCTTTATTGACTCCACCGTCAGCCGTTCACTGGCGGCCGGTGCATACCCTCAGCCAGGGCTGCACGACAAGTTTTATGATCAGGATATGAAGCCACTGCTGGCGGTTGTACAGGACACCGCCGGCCGTCACGATACCTTCGCGCTGGCCTGCACAGAATTTGGCTACGCAGAACGGGGCTTTCCCGGCCATGTGAACTGCTCCGACAATATCTCTGCCGCCTATGCACCTTACGGCATCCAGCCCCGCCGGGCCTGGCCGGCCATTAACTTTTCTTTAACTCCTGGATTGATCCCGACAGCCACCGGCTTGGTTCCGATGAATCCTGGTCCCGGCCCGGGGATTATGTCCTGATGCAGGCCCTCACTGATCTCACCTGCGTCAGCACTGCCTGCCCGGACGACATTGATCCGATCAACGGCTGGAACCCAACCGAAATACATATACGCATTTACCGTCCGGATGCGGCCATTCCCCGCTCTGTTGCTTACCGATCCTTACCGGAGTCGACCCCGTTTATGAGTACCGAAACCCCTTTTCATCCGCGTACCAGCGCACTGACCAAGCGTTTCCATAATGCCCGTAACTACTGGGTACCTCAGGCCTTCGACAGTACCGGCAGCATTGCTGAATACTGGAATTGCCGGAACAACGTCACCGTACAGGACATGTCCAACCTGCGGAAACTGGACGTCTACGGACCGGATGCCGAACGGCTGTTACAACTTGCACTGACCCGGGACATCAGCCGACTGTCCGTGCACCGTGGCTACTATGCCCTGCTCTGCTCAGAACAGGGCGCGGTCATTGATGACGGCACCCTGTTCCGGCTGGCCCCGCAATTGTTCCGCTGGTGCTGCGGCAGCGACGAATCCGCCCGGCAACTGGAGAGCCTCGCCCGGGAAAATAACCTTAAAGTCTGGATCAGAGATCTCACGCTCAAGCTTTGCAACCTGGCCATCCAGGGGCCGAAAAGCCGTGAACTGCTGCAACGGCTGGTGTTTACCCAACCCGCTCAGCCGGATCTGAATAACATTAAATGGTTCGGCTGTGCCATTGCCCGCACCCATGACCGGGACGGTATTCCCTTCATGCTCACCCGAAGTGGCTTTACCGGTGAACTGGGTTATGAACTGTTCTGCGATCACCGTGATGCGGTCGCACTGTGGGATGCGGTGTTTGCTGCCGGAGAAGATCTCGGGGTCAGCCCAATGGGCGGTGATGCACTGGAAATGCTCAGAATCGAAGCCGCCCTGATGATCAGCGGTGCCGAGTTCGGTGGCGAGACAGAACCGGATGAAGCCGGTCTGGGGTTTGCTATTGATATGCGCAACACCGAATTCACCGGCCGTGCAGCCATTGATCGTAACCGTCAGGCGCCTCGCAAACAGCTGGTCGGCCTGAAAATACAGGGGGACGAACTGCCCCAGCACGGTGATCACATTTTCCTTGAGCGTCAGCCGGTAGGCACGATCACCAGCGCCACCCGTTCACCGGAACTGCAACAGGTTATCGCCATGGCGCGGGTCGCCACTGAACTGGCAGCGGCCGGTACCATGCTTGAAATAGGCCGGCTCGACGGTCACATGAAACGCCTCAGTGCTACGGTCTGTGAACTGCCGTTCATTGACCCGCAACGTCATAAAGCAAGGCAATAACGGTTAACCACCGGGATTGCTTTAACAAACCGAACACCTAAACCAACAATAACAACCGGAGTGAAACATGAAATCTTTACGTCAACCTCTGCTGGTCGCCCTCAGTGCTTCAGGTCTGCTGCTCAGTCAGGCCCATGCGACGGATAAAATTACCGTCGGCGAACCCAGCTGGCCGGGGCCAAAATCATCGCTAACGTGATTCAGGTCGTAGCCAGTGAAAAGCTTGGTGCTGAAGTCGGCCTGGCACCGGGGCTAACGCCGCGATTTACGCCGGTATGGATAAAGGCCGCGGTGATATCGATGTACACCCGGATGTATGGCTGCCTAACCAGCAAAGTTTCACCGACAAATATGTGGTTGAAAACGGCACCGTCAACCTCAGCGAAGGCTCTTATGAAGGGGTCAGCGGCTTCTGTATGCCGACCTATATGAAAACCGAGCACGGCATCAGCTCTATTTATGACCTGGCCACCCCTGAAGCTCAAAAACTGTTCGACCTGAACAACGACGGCAAAGGGAAATCTGGGTCGGTGCACCGGGCTGGGGCTCAACCAAAATCAATCAGGTCAAAGTACGGGATTACGGCATTGAGGACTTTCTCGAGCCGACCACCGAAGATGAAGCGGTGTTCTACGCCAAAATTTCTGCTGCCATCAAGAAACGTCAGGGCGTGGTGTTCTACTGCTACAACCCTCACTACGTTCACAAACTCTACGACGTGACCATGGTAGAAGAGCCGGAAAATAATCCTGACACCTACCGCATGGTTCAGCCTGATCAGGACCCTGAATGGTTCGCTAAATCTCACATCAGCAGCGGTGATGCGAAAAACCGTCCGGGTCGCCTATTCTAAATCACTGGAACAGCGTGCACCGGAAGTGGCGAACTTCCTGAAAAATATCGATCTGGACAACCAGGCCATCAGCGCCATGACCCATGCAGTGGTCATTGAAAAACAGGCACCGGCCGACGTGGCTAAAGCCTGGGTCGATGCCAACAGCGCAACTGTCGATAAATGGCTGGGCCTCTGAGGCCCGCACAGGTCTTTAGCACAGACAGTCAGAACAGGGCCCACCACAGGGCCACTGTCACCGGGACCTGTCGCTTCTCCCCGAAGCGGCAGGCCAGCAGAAACACACAGAATAAGAAGGAAGTAGCGGTGAATACACTAACCGAGCAGCCGGCTATTCAGGTCAGCGGGGTCTGGAAGATCTTCGGCGACCGCTGGCGCGAAGCACTGCAGGCGGTGCAGGAACATGGCATCAGCAAGCAACAGGTACTGGAAGAATATAATTGCGTGGTCGGCGTGGCAGACGCCAGCTTTGAAGTGGCAGAAGGTGAAATCTTCTGCATCATGGGCTTATCCGGCAGCGGCAAATCCACCCTGGTACGTCATGTAAACCGTCTGCTGGAACCGTCTGCCGGTCATATTCATGTGAATGGCGATGATGTTGTCGGGCTGGACGACAAACAGCTGCGTGATCTGCGCAACCGCCGCATTGCGATGGTCTTTCAGAACTTCGGCCTGATGCCCCACCGCACCGTGCGGGATAACGTCGCCATGCCTCTGGAAATCCGCGACCTGCCCAAAGCCACCCGCTGGCAGGAAGCCGACCGGGTACTGGAACTGGTCGAACTGAACGGCTGGGAAGACAAATACGCCCATGAACTCTCCGGCGGTATGCAGCAGCGGGTCGGCCTGGCCCGGGCAATTGCCGCCGACCCTCAGGTGCTGCTGATGGACGAACCCTTCAGCGCACTGGATCCTCTGATTCGCCGTCAGTTGCAGGATCAGTTCATGCAGCTGGCCCGGGTGATGAAAAACCACCCTGTTTATCACCCATGATCTTGATGAAGCCATCCGCATCGGCCACCGGATCGCCATCATGAAAGACGGCCGCATCATTCAGATCGGCACCCCGGAAGACATTGTGACCAACCCTGCCGATGATTATGTAGCGGACTTTGTCGCCAGTATCTCCCGGCTCAAATTTGTCCATGCCGCGTCACTGATGCAAAACCCCGAAGCGTATATTGCCGAATTTGCCCGCTGGCGCAGAACGCCCCGAAAGTCAGCGCGGATGCCGACCTGAATACCCTGATCGACACCGCCATTGAATGGCCCGGCGCAATCATTGTTGAAGACGCCGGACAAACCGTCGGCGTAATCGACAGAGTAGACATTATGCGCGGCATTCAGGGCAACGGAGGTTCAGAATGAACAGCACCACCCAACACACAGCGAATGCCGCGGCTGACAAAAACACAGCAGCCTACCAACAGGCAGTTAACGAACTGGTCGATCAGTATTGCGTACAAAACAGCCCCTACTACCGGCAGGCCTTTGCACGGATCAGCGGTGCTAACCGCTTTATCCTGAGCTTCAACCTGATGGCCGCATTACTGGGCCCGGTATGGTTTGCCGCCCGGGGATTATGGAACTGGTTTCTGGTATTCGTCCTGCTGGAAGCCTTTGCCTGTATTCAGATCTCACTGGGCCTGTTCAGTGACCTGGGGCTGAATCCAAACTGCGGGCTGAACGTATCAGCGCCACACTGGAACAGCGCCGGGAACAGCTTGCCACCGCCATTGAAACCGGTACCGGTAACATTGAAGGCCTGACCCGCATTGTCAGCTCACTGGAAAATGCCGTACAGCAGGCCCTGCAACAGGCACAGGCGCTGGAAACCGAGCGTATGTCGCTGCTGATTTTCGGTCTGGTACTGATGGCTGTGTTTAAACTGATTCAGGGCTTAATCGCCAACCAGGCGCTGGAAAAACACTTTACCCTGTGGCGCTCCGACCGCTATCTGCCCCACGGTATTTCCGTATTACGCGGCATCACCGGGCTGGCTATCGTAACAACCGTCTACGGGCTGGCATCGGCACAGTTTTCCTTCCCAACCAGCTGGACGGCCCTGCAAACCTTCCCCGCACCGGAGGGCTTCCGACCGGAGTCAGCTCCGGCCTGAAAGAATGGTTTGACTACGCCACAGTTGCCGGCAGCGGTTTCTTTAACAACATTACCGACAGCGTACGGGTACTGCTTGATGGCCTGGAAACTCTGTTCGTCGGCACCCCATGGCCGGTGGTCATTCTGTTCATCGCCCTGCTGGCGTGGCAATGTGCCGGGCCGAGAGTCGCCATCTTTGCCGTCGCCGGTTTAATGTACCTGGGCTTTCTGGGCTTCTGGGACAAAGCCATGGCCACAGTTTCCCTGCTGGGGGCAGCAGCCTGCGTAAGCATCTCGCTGGGCATTCCAATGGGCATTCTCTGTGCCCGCAAGCCGCGGGTATATACCTTTATCCGGCCAGTGCTGGACTTCATGCAGACCATGCCGTCGTTCGTCTACCTGATCCCGATCATCGCCTTCTTCGGTACCGGTAAACCGGCCGCTATACTGGCGACACTGGTATTCGGCAGCCCGCCGGTTATCCGCCTGACAGTACTGGGCCTGCAGGGTGTTCCGGAACACGTTCGCGAAGCGGCTATCTCCTTCGGCGCCACACCGGCATACCTGCTCTTCAAGGTAGACCTGCCACTGGCAGCCAAAACCATCATGACCGGGGTTAACCAAACCATCATGATGAGCCTGGCCATGGTCGTTATCGCCTCCCTGATCGGCGCGAAAGGTCTGGGTGAAGATGTACTTGAAGCATTGCAGTACGCCTCCACCGGCGAAGGTATTCTGGCCGGCTTTGCCATTCTGATCTGCTCCATGATTCTTGACCGGATCATTCAGGGTAAACGCTGACCAGCACCGGCCACAACTGGCTGAAACCGACGCGCTGCCGTGGCAACACGGCAGCGCATTCTTCTCAAAGCACCACAGATCCAGTATTCTCCTTGCCTATGAATAAAGCAGTGTCCGGACAAAGCGGCGTCCGCCAGGTCGCCAAACTCGCAGGGGTCTCCGTCGCCACCGTCTCGCGGGTGTTTAATCAGGCCAGTACTGTACGGCCCAATACCCGTGACAAAGTGATGGCCGCGGCCAAACAGCTTAACTATGTCCCCAACAGCGCTGCCCGCTCACTGACCATGAACCGCAGCTACACCATTGGCATTGTCATTCCCACCATCGACAACTCAATCTTTGCCCGGTTTATTGACGCCATCGAGCAAACACTGGCAACCCAGGGCTATGGGCTGATCGTTGCTACCTGTGGCTTTGACCGGCACAGCGAAAGCCGCCGGGTTGAAGAACTTCTGAAAATGGGCATTGAAGGCCTGATTCTGTCGGGCGCAGAACACGATGAAGAACTGCTGGAACTGATCGCCGCCCGAAACCTTCCGCTGGTCTGCACCAGCTTATTTGATTCTGATTATCCATGGCCAACCATCGGTTACGATAACTACAGCATGGGCAAAGCCATCGCCCGGCATTTGCTGGACCATGGCCACCGGCAGTTTCATATTCTCTCCGGCCCGCGGGACCTGATCGACCGGACCCGCATCAGGGTGCAGGGTATTCTGGACTGTTTACAGGACGCCGGAGTCAGTGATATCAGCATCAGTGAAACTGACCTGAATTTTGCTGCCGGCTGCCAGGCGGCCAAGAACATCCTCACCCCACCGCTGAATTTCACGGCTCTGCTGTGTACGTCTGACGTGCTGGCCATGGGGGTATTGCTGGAAGCACCCCGGCTGGGCATCCGTGTACCGCAGCAGCTTTCAGTCACAGGATTTGATGATCAGGACTGGGCCGCCGTCAGCAACCCGGGACTCACTAGTGTACACACCCCTTCCCGGCGCATGGGAGACGCCACAGCAAGGGCACTGATGGATAACATCGAACAGGGAATTGCTGTCGCCAGCCAACTGATTGATTCCCATCTCGTCATACGGGACTCCAGCGGCCCGGCACCTTAAGAACACTGGCTATCAGAAAAAGTCCATAGAAAAAGACCATAGGAAACTCACTGACACAAAAACCATCCCGAAGGATGGTTTCCTATAGCACTTCAACGACAGGCCAAATCAGGATTCGCTGACATGGCATTCAAAGTCAGGCCCTTTCACCACCATAATGTCACAGTGGATCGAATCCAGAATCCTTTCAATGGTACTGCCCACCATCAGCCGGTCAAACACACCCCGGGCAACGGCGCCCATCACCAGTAAATCCACATGATGATCTTCAACATATTCCAGCATCTTCCGGTGTGGCGGCCCTTCCAGCAAATTGACTCTGGAGCTGTCCGTATTCAGCCCGTAAGGCTCCAGCAATGTGTCCAGTGCCCGGATATGCTCACGGCGTACTTTCACCTGCATGTTTTCAAAATCAGCGACGACATGTTCATCAAAAATAGCGGAATGGGGTAAAACGTTAAAACAGTGCATCACCCGCATCTCACCTTCCAGTTGCTGTGCCATAGCCGCACTCCAGTTAAGAATATGGCTGTCCAGCACCGCCGGTGAGTCACATTCATGAAACGGATCAACCGTCGCCGCCACATGACCACCATCCGACCAACTATGTTCCTTAACCAGCATTAAAGGCACCGGACACTCGCGAATCAGCTGCCAGTCACTCTGAGCAAACAGGAAATGCCCCAGACGGGAATGTTTCTCTATCTGATGGACCATAATATCCGGCTGATAACGGAGCACCTTACGTACCAGGCTATCAGCATGATGCCTGTCCCAGCAAACATCGAAGTCAACATCGACACCTTCAGCCTCCAGCTGTTCAGCCAGAACTTCCAGCTCCGTCTCGGCCTGATTCATAAAGCGGTGTTCAGCCCGAAGCAGGCCTTCTTTATCGAACAGATAGCTATTGCGCAACGACGCGTTATAACAGCAGCGAAACAGTTCTACACGGGCACCGCTGGCTTCAGCAAGGCGTAAAGTTTTCTCCAGCAGATACTGATGATCTGCCTCTGCTTCCACGTTAACCAGAATCTTTTCTATATTCACCGCTAACCCCCTGTTCACTCAGCACCCTTTAAGCATGAATCAGCATAGGGATTTTTCAACGCTTTTTCACAGAAAAACTATCCGGCGAACGCCTGAATCCCTGCCCGGATAATACCCACCGCAGATAAAAGTATAAGCAGACAGATAACCCCACGGCGCAGTTTTTCTCTGGCAGCACACTGAACAGGCGCGAACCGAAGAAAATACCGATACCCATCGGCACCATCATGGCGAGGCTTTGCCACACCAGTTCTTCGTTCAACAAACCATGACCGGAGGCGGTACTCAGCAGGATAATATCCGTCAGCAGGAAGAACATAACCAGGGTAGCCCGCAGCTCTGTCATGGTCAGATTCATGGCGGTCAGAAAGGTCGCTACCGGCAAACCGCCTACCCCGGCGGCACCATTACAGACACCTGATACCAACCCAAGCCCGAAAAACGGCACCGGGCCGGTAGGCCCCGGTACTGCCAGCCAACGGCCAGCAACACACTCATAATCAGAATAACTGCAGAAAGCAGCAGACGGATGTTGTCCGCTGGCATCACCACCAGCGCATACACACCCAGCGGGGTGGCAATCAGCGTGCCGATCAGCAGATAACTAAGAATACGCCAGGCGGTATCCCGCCAGGTACTGAGTACCATCTGGATACTGGCGGCAATTTCCAGCACAGCAATCATCGGGACGACCTGGGATGGCGCCAGAAAGAGCGTTGCTGACGCCACAACCAGCGCTGAGAATCCGAAGCCAATACAGCCTCTGACCACCCCTGCTATGCCAACAATCAGTGTCAGCATTACCCACTCAATAAGTTCCATCAGTCATCCTCAGGTCGCGCCAAATGATATTAATTTTCAAACAGTTAACACGAATCCAATACGCCGGTTAGCGATAATAATTTACAAATGATAATCCCGTCATGGTATGCAAAAACAGCATTGAATCACACCCACAAATGTCACATTAATCAGCTATATTTATGCCACCCTATTGTCCGGCGGGTAGAACCAATTACAAAAAGCACCTGTCCGAACACACAATAAATGACAAGAGTCTGATACGGAGAATCCCATGAAAGGCAGCCAAAAAGTTATCGACGCCTTCAATATGCTGTTGGCGAATGAACTCGCCGCCATTGACCAGTACTTTGTACATTCACGGATGTATGACGACTGGGGCCTGGATAAGCTTTACACCCGACTGAATCACGAGATGGAAGAAGAAACCCAGCATGCTGACTGGCTGATTAAGCGTATCCTCTTTCTGGAAGGTGTACCTAATCTGAGCAAACGACGCGAACTGATCATCGGTCATGACGTTAAGTCGATGATGGAAAATGATCTCAAGCTGGAAATGGAAGTGGTTGCAGCCGTCCGCGACGTTATCGCCACCTGCGAAGCTGAACAGGATTACCAGAGCCGCGAAGTGCTGGAAAAACTGCTGTTCGACACCGAGGAAGACCATGTTTACTGGCTGGAACAGCAACTGGGTCTGATCGAACGGATCGGTATCGCCAACTACACCCAGTCACAGATGGGTGGCGGTGCAGGCGCATAACTCAACAGAACAGCCACACGTATCAAAAGAGATATCAGACGCTGATTCTCTGAGAAGGAAAATATTATGAAGGGTGATAGCCAAATTATCGCAGGCCTGAACGCTGTACTTGCCAACGAACTGGTCGCCATTAACCAGTACTTCCTGCACGCACGCATGTTCAAGAACTGGGGCTGGGTGGCCTGAATGAAGCTGATTACAAAGTTTCTATTCAGAAAATGAAGAATGCCGACAAAATCATCGAACGGGTCCTGTTTCTGGAAGGTTTGCCAAACCTGCAGGATCTGGGCCGGTTACGGATCGGTGAAGACACCGGCGAAATCATTCAGGCAAACATGGACTTTGAGCTGGAAGCGTTAAAGCCGCTTAAAGAGACCATTGCCAAATGTGAAGAAAAGAATGACTACATCAGCCGCAGCCTGCTGGAAAGCATTCTGGAAGATCAGGAAGAACAGATCGACTGGCTGGAAACCCAGCAGTATCTGATTGCCAATGCCGGCATGGAAAACTACCTGCAAACCCAGATGGATGATGACTGATACCGACTCCGGTATTAAGACGTAATCCCCACCGCAGTGGCCAGTGCGCCACTGTGGTGTTGTTCCAACCAGTTAAACATCTCTCTTTCCTCAAAACGCACATGCGCCCTGAGTAACCGGGCAAACGCCTCCCGCTCCGCATCAGTATCCGCCTCTGCCAGGCGCCGCAACTCCCGATGCTCTTCTTCAAACTGCAGCTTCAAATCACCCTGTAGCAGATGCGCAAACAGCTTTTCTTCTTCTCCGAAATGCTCCAGTAAGTCAGCAATAAAAGTATTTTGCATGACCTGCCACTGATCAGCTAAAGCCTGGGCGACTGCTGCGCAGCATCCAGGATGCGTTTGGCATTCACCAGGGCAGTATGATGTTCTTTACTGAGTGGCGTCAGGGCCAGTGAGCGTTTCATAGGAGGCACTCTTAAACAGGTAGTTTAAAAGCATCTTATAAACAGAGGAGTGTCGGGGTCAAACAGGATGTAAGCTGAAACAGGATAGAAACTAAAACAGGATAGAAAATAAAACAGGAAGTATCAGGCCCGTGCAGATGCGCTCAGGCCAGAGAGACAGAAGGCACGGCCTGTTCAGGCAACCTTTACAGCGTTTTCCGCCAGCTCATACAGCTTATCGTTAAGGATTTTCTTAGTGACGCGTGCGCATTTTCCACACTGGCTGGCTACACCCAGCTCAGTAGAAAGCTGTTTCATCGTAGTCGCACCAGCTTCAATACTGGCTTCAATTTTTTATCGGTAACACCGTGGCAAATGCAGACGTACATTGAACTCATTCTCATTAACAGTAGCTGCAGGGATATTAATGTAAATGATAATGACTATCAAGATGAATTAACATGAAAATGATTCACATCAACACTGTGCTCCAATGTCAAACTGAGTACAAAGGACTCCTCCTTATACAACTTTGGGTAGAATTAATCAGTCTGTTGATTTACAAACGATTTATACGCTTGTTTAATGTAGTGAAACCATACGCCCCTCAGTAACGGAGCCTCTGAAAATTTCACGATACCCGTTCACTGAATAAGAAAACAATTACTATGCTCACACGGGACGTGAATCAGGTTAAACAGATCTATGACAGTACGCTTACCATTACCCGCAGCCAAGAAGTTGACCATCATTTATAACGTTGAGTCAGGTTGCCTGGGCCCCGGGGCCGCTCTCACATCGAGCCCTTTGCCAGTTTGCTCAGGAACAGATGGCCGATTTGCACAGTGACTTTATTAACTGGCAAATAACCCCCGTACCGATAACAGCAAACCGGAAATTCAGTACTCACTGATGAATAAACTTCTGCAGGATCATCAGACAGAAAAGTTTCTCAGCTACTTCAATAAAAGCGTTGATGAGCTGGAAACCTTCCTGCTGGGCATCATTGTTATCCTGATTGAGCAATACCATAACGAGCACCCGGAAACGAACTGAACCGGGTAAAGAAATTCCCAAACCGGTTAACCGCAGACTTCCTCCCGGGGCAGCCTGTGATAACCTAACGCCTTAATTTGTCTGTTATTTTAAGGCCACTTCTTTGCTTGCTCATGCCTTCACTAAGTCGCTGCGTTTACTGGTCCCCGGCATTATTACCCTGATTGCCGGTATCCTGTTACAGCAGCAGGCAGCGGCGCTGCCCCTGCACTATAAAGATATTGTTACCCTACTCCCTTACGTTCTTGGTGTGATCAGTCTGATCCTCGCCATGAGTTTTAACCAGGGACGTCTGTTTCTGGGGTCTCTTAACGCCCTTTGTTTTTATGCAGCCATTCAGGCTGAGTTGCAAACGTCGCTTAACTTGCCGGCTAACTTTGTCTTTTTCAGTTTGTTGTGTCTGTTGTTTCCGGCCCAGCAGGCGCTGCTCAGCCTATATCCCGAACGGGGCTTCAGCCCCGCTGGCGATCCCCGTGCGGCCATTATCATTTTCAGCTATCTGCTGTTATGTGGCCTGAAATATACCCAGAGCTTCGCCGGCTGGATAAGCACCCTGCCGTCATCCATGGTAGAACTGGCCTATGACCCGCTATTGCTAAATCAGGTTAGCCTGGCAGTATTCGCAGCAACCCTGCTACTTAACGGTTATCTGTTAATGCGGCGCCAGAGTCTGGTAGACGCCGCCATGCTGATGATGACTCTGGCCGCGGCAGTTATGCTGGCGTTCTTTGCACAGCCGCTGGTATCCGCCCTGTTCGCCTGCTCGGCCCTCATCCTGCTGTTATTCACCACCCTGTTTAACTCCTACAGCATGGCGTTTATCGACGAGCTAACCGGCCTGCCCGGGCGGCGGGCACTGAAAACCAGCTTGCCAGCGTCGGCAAGCATTACACGCTGGCGATGGTGGATGTGGACCATTTCAAAAATTCAATGATACCTACGGCCACGATGTCGGCGACCAGGTACTGAGAATGGTGGCCAGCCAGATGCGTCAGGCTGCCAAAGGCGCACAGGTATTCCGCTACGGCGGTGAAGAATTCACCATCCTCTTTAAAGGCAAAGATGAAGCTGCCGCCTGGCATACCGCAGAACGGGTCCGGGAAGCGGTAGCCGGATATCCGATGTATATTCGCGGCGACAACCGCCCTGAAGATGCCGACGAAGGTAAAAATCAGCGCCGCAAAGGCAAACCTGAATCCGATTATGTTCAGGTCTGTATAAGTCTTGGCTTATGCCAGAATACCGATGATCTGGCTGATAGCAGCGCGGTACTGAAAGCCGCTGATGAAGCCCTCTATAAGGCTAAACAGATGGGCCGTAACCGCACTATCGGGCGGCAAACCGGCATCACTAACGAATAGTCACACTTTCTCATAGCCGTTTCGCCGGGTCAGGCAACTCTGCAACCGACCCGGTTGAAATAATTTCACTCGATATTTTCCCTCAGTGGCCGATAGTAAAGGGATCGTTAAACCCATTCAGAGACCGGTACTATGGAGATTAATACTCAGGGAACCACTCCCCGCAGCAACGAAGTATCTGCTCAGCAAAAACCGCAGGCCGAACAGGTCAGCACCGCTCAGTCCAGCCGCACTGAGCTGAACCAGTCAATTCTGCAGGCATCACTGAATGTCAGCATCAGCTCCGGTAACGACTCCCTGGCGCTGGTGTACCGCAGCGCAATCGATAAGCTCAATGAAGTGCTGGAAACTGATCTGGGTGAAAATGCTATCAACAAAGCCTATGACTCCGGCCTGGATGTCAGCCCGGAAGCCACGGCAGAGCGTATTGCAAGCCAGACCACGGCCTTCTTCGGCGCTTATCGGCAACAGAATCCGGAACTCAGTGAAGCGGAAGCAGCCAGCAAATTCAGCGAGATCATCCGCGGTGGGATTAAACAGGGCTTTGATGAAGCCCGTGAAATTCTCGACGGCCTGAAAGTGCTTGAAGGGGACATTGCTGCCAATATCGATACAACCTACGATCTGGTGCAGGAAAAACTCGATGTTTTCTTTGAAAACCTGACCGGACCAGACACCTCTGAAAGCGCCGCAACATAACCCGATTCAGATCAATGTCCGGCATCCTACTTAGGTATATGATCAAAAAATTACGATCAGTGCCGGACGCAAATACTCCCGGGATTTTTTCAGCGACAAACTGCAGTATCTGCTCGCCAGCCAGCGTCGTTTCTAGTGTATTAGCAAATTGAGATTTAATTCCAGTTCCACTAGAATCCCTGTGTTGGATTGCCGAGTGATCCTTGGTCAGCCCCGCACAATAATAAAAATTACCGGAGACTTCCCTTGAATACCATTGCGGATCATCCTATGACGCCAGAGACCCTGGTAATGATGAAAGACAATGCGGCCCAGGCCGCAAAAATAATGAAAGCCCTGAGTAATGAAAGCCGCTTACTGATTCTCTGCCATCTGGATGGCAAAGAACTGTCGGTTACTCAGTTAAACGACTATCTGGACCTAAGTCAGTCGGCTTTATCGCAACATCTGGCAGTACTGCGCAAGGATGAATTAGTCAGCACCCGCCGTGAATCGCAGACCATCTACTATTCGCTGTCAGGCAATAATGCCACCCGCATTATTCACACCCTGCACGAAGTGTTCTGCCCAACGCTATAAGTGATCAGGCATTGAAGAGTGCCCCTTCAGTGCCCATGATTACCCTGCCTGTCAGTGCTTCAGGCGCTGTTTCTGCCAGTCCTGTTCCGGCTCATTGAGCAACATCTCCATTTCAATTGCATCTTCATCCATGTTGTAACGGTTATTAAAGCCCAGATGACGGGCCAGCCCCTGCATACCTTTGTTAGATACCAGAGTCGAACCCATCAGCAACAGTGTGCCCCGGCTGCGGCAGTAGTCGATGACCTTTTGCATCAGAATACGGCCCAGTCCTTCCCCTGCAGCTCATCACGGATAACCACCGAAAACTCCGCCCGGACATTATCCGCATCGGTCACTGCACGAACGACACCCAGAGTTTCCCAGCCGCTGCCGTCCGCTTTCCAGGCGGTGGCAATGAAGGCCATCTCCCGGTCGTAATCAATCTGTGTCCAGTTCGCCAGCTCCAGATGATCCGGTACGCCGCGGTTATAGAAATACCTGAGCCGGATCGATTCCGCACTGAGGCTGTTATAAAACATCAGATGATTAGGTTCGTCTTCGCCGCGAATCGGCCGGATCTCAACGGTTCTTCCGCCCTTCAGACTGACCTCTTCCCGCAAATGTTTAGGATAAGGTGAGATTGCCAGCGGTGCCGGTTCACCGAGAGAGACCGATACATCCACCGCCAAAACGCCCTGTTTATTGATCATCAGCGGGTTAATTTCCACCGCCTGCAAATGGGGCAGCTCAACCGCCATTTGCGACAGACTCAGCAACACTTCGCACAACTGTTCCAGGTCGCTGTGCGGGCGATGGCTGTTTTCCTGCAGCACCTGCCATGCCCGACTCTGACATATCAGCTGCCGGGCCAGACTCAGATTCAGCGGCGGCAACATCACCCGCCGATCAGCAATCACATCCACCGTATAGCCACCGACACCAAATATAATCACCGGCCCGAATACCGGGTCCCGGCTGATGCCCAGATTGATCAGAATAGACTGCTTGCCCCGCTGCATCGGCTGAACACAGAATCCCAGCGCACCGGTCTCAGGACAACGTTCCCGGGCCCGGTATGCCAGCCGGACCGCCGCCTGACGGACCTCCTGTTCATTCTCCAGATCCAGCGCCAGATCCTGCCATCGCTGCTGACTTTTTCGTCATAACAATAGGGTTGGGCATTCTGATCGTGGAGTACTTTGATAGCCGCCGGACGGTCAAACTGCTGGGAAGCCTGAACCGCCTCTTCAATATCATCGGCATACCAGGATTTAACCACCGGAATGTTGTACTGATCCAGCAGCTCACAAGCCTCACTGTGGCGCAGGAAACTGCGCCCCTTGGCAGAGGCAACCTCCAGCAAATGCTTCGCCCGGATGTGATTCTCCCGGTTCTGGGTAATATAAGGCAGAGGGGTCTGTTTCATGGCGCTCTGGTTACGGTGAAAATCCACCATATACATAAACGCATCCACCGCCTCTTCCGGGGTGATAAAGGTTGTCATTCCGGCATCGTTAAACAGATTCCGACAATCAATCGCGGTGCTGCGGCCCATCCAGCAGGTGAGAACATTACGGACGGTTTTCTTTGCCACTGCAATGACCGCTTCAGCGGTATCCGCCCCCGAGGCCAGACGGGTTGGGGCATGCACCACCAGCACCACATCCACCTGATCATCTTTAGTCAGTAACTGCACCGCCCGGGCAAAACACTCCGGGGTCGCTTCCGCACTCAGATCAATAGGGTTACGGCCGCTCCAGCTGCCCGGTAAAACTTCCTGCAGAGCAGTGACCGTTGCCGGAGTTAAATCCGCCAGCCGGCCGCCCCGCTTACGTAACCGGTCCACCGCCAGCGCACTGGGCCCCATGCCGTTACAGACGATAGCCAGCCGCTCACCCCGCATGGTTTTCATACGTGACAGGGTTTCCAGCGCATTAAACAGCTGATCACTGGTATCAACCCGTACCGCACCGGCCCGGCTAAGGGCCGCGTTATACACCAGATCTTCATGGGCGATACCCGGCGCCGGTGCCTGCAACCGGTCTTCAGCGAACACCATATTCGATTTCAGCACCAGCACCAATTTGTTCCGGGATGCGGCCCGTAATGCGCTGATAAAGTCCCGGAGCTGCCGATCAGGTGATCCATCTGCAGCAGAATCGCCTGGGTGTGCGGGTCCTGCGCCAGATAATCAATAATGGAAGCAAGATCCACATCCACCCCATCCCCAGGGTCAGAAAGTGTGAAAAACCAATCCCCTGGCCATTGGCCCAGTCGATCATGGCCGTGCCAAGCAAGCCGGACTGGCCAATATAGCTAACCTTGCCCTTCTGAATATTCAGGTGTGAATAGCTGGCATTAATGCTCTGCCAAGGTGCCAGCATCCCCATACAGTCAGGGCCGAGAATCCGTATACCATAAGGCTCCGCCGCTTCACGGATGGCATCCCGCTGGCTCTTACCGTCGGCCCCCACGTCCCGTGACAGACCGCCGGTGAGAATCATCGCCGCCTTAACCCCCTGCTGCCCCAGCACTTCGACCATGCCCGGTACCGTAGCCGGCGGCGAACAGATAATGGCCAGATCAACCACCCAGTCCAAAGCGCTCACCTCAGTGAACGCCGGCACGCCAAACACCTCACCGTGGCCATCCGGATGCACCACCGCCAGTTGGCCTTTGTAACCGCCTTCCTGCAGGTTCTGCAGCACCACGCCGCCCATATTATTCAGGCGCTCAGACGCGCCAATAATGACAATAGACCGGGGATTAAATAAACGCTTCAGATATCGGGTACTCACAGCGACAGCCCTGCAATGAATTAACTGACAGAATAGCCGGTATTCTACCTGTGAAACTTCCTTTTCGCAGGTGCAGCATAATATTTATTGAGCACTTTGTGACGAGTATCAAGGATTGCCTCAGGACTGGCATCCCCCTGTCATTCTCCTGAAAGTAACAGGTGGAATAACAACACAAACGATAATCTTACGTGAATTTAAATCAGCCTGACGCAAAAACCCGCCGGATGGCGGGTTTTGACTATATTCTGAATCCGGGCAGGGATTACAGTGAATTCATTGCCTTAAAGCGTTTAACCAGCGCTTCAGGATATTGTTTTTTGTTGTCTTTATTCAGCACGAATACAACAGACTGACCCTGCGGACCGGTACCGATCTGCGTCAGGCGGTAAGCGGCTTCACCGGTCTGACGAACGGCTTCCATGTCTTCCAGGCGGTCAAATACATACAGGCGACCGTCTTCACCGCGCATTTCACCGTAAAAGTCTTCTGCTGCAGGCATGTTGCCGTTATACATTTCCACGCCGGCCAGACCGGTGAGCTTTTTCTTATCTTCACCGCGCAGGCCAAACACCAGGCTCTCACCGTTAGGACCGCCACCGATGAACACCTTACGGTATGAGGTTTCGCCCACTGTCAGGAATTCCTGGTAGGTAGCAAAGTCGTCAAATACATAATGACGGCCTTCATGAGCCACTTCGTAAAGGTCCTGATTATTCAGTTGTGGTGCGGCTTCTGCTACCGGCTTATCCTGCTGTGTCTGACAGGCCGTCAGAGCCAGTGCTGTACCGGCAACCATCACTGCTTTGGCAAGCGTTTTCATGGACATAAGTATTCTCTCCTGAGCACAAATACGTTTCGATTGCTGAGGAGAATAAGGAAGAAATGTGACAGGGAATGTCAGAATTACTGCAGGGATGTAACAAAACTTATAGCAATAAGCCGGTGAAATAACACCGGCTTATCAATCAGTACCCGAATTACAGATCCGCAACCCGGTAGAGAATCGCATCCCGGTAACCGGTGACAATCCGGATCAGACCTGACAGCTGATGGTTAAGGGCTGCATCGCCACTGTCGACGATCAGCGGACGGCCATCCAGTGACTGAATCTTGGTTTTAGTCGCCACCACAATGATGTTGTCACGCCCCAGACGCTTCAGTAACTCAGGACTAAGCTGCTGGTTGCCACGACCAATAATGTGCCCCTGGCCACCAATAACCGTAATCACCAGCCGGGTTTCCCGCCCTTCGGTCATATCCAGCAGTTGCTGGGCGGTCAGGTCCTGGCCGATCAGCTGACCATTTTCGATCAGATCGACCCCCAGCAGGGTATTTTCCAGACCCAGTTCATTCATCAGCGCCTGTACTGTCGAACCGGACCCCATAATGTACAGCACATCATCTTCCATGGTTTCCACAAAGTCCGCTGCAATGTCATCCAGCACCAGCTCTTCAATCTCTTTGCCGCCGCTGCTTTTCACATTCTGCACATAACGGGCTTCCTGCGGCACCAGCAGCTCACCGTAATACTTAGCCCGTACACGGCCTTCCCGAAAAGCGGCTTCGTCGATATCCCGGACTTCCTGCTCATCCAGCGTCACTATTTCGCCACGCACCAGCATGGCCACCACTTCACCGGCGGCCTTAGGGGTCACCGCATACACGCCGGAATGGATTTTAACCCCGGCAGGTACGCCCAGTACCGGCACTGCATTTTCAATGGCGTGACAGATATTCCGCGCGGTGCCGTCGCCGCCGGCAAACAGAATCAGATCCACCCCTTCTGCGACCATCGCCACAGCGGCCCGCTCGGTATCTTCCGCGGTGGTATGACCGGATTCAATTTCACCGATCACCTTAGGGTTAAACCCCATTTCAGTCGCGGTATCTGCGCCCATCTCTGCGGGAAACGTCAGTACTTCCATCTCCAGCCCCTGAAGAGGTTCCAGTGCCTGACGGGTACGCAGATTAGCCTTGGGCTCAGCGCCCAGCGCCAGTGCTTTAGCGGCGGTGTCTTCACCATCACTGCCTTTAAGTGCCACACTGCCACCCAACCCTGCGACGGGATTTACAATCAAACCTAATCGAAACATCTTTAATCCTGTTTGCTGTGATGCCCCCTCAAGCACCGTACTTATCACTTTCACTTGTCACGCTTCATCAGTCGCCGCCGCACCAGACGGTTTCTGATTACAATTTCTGGCCGATTATAATTCCTGACCGTTCGGTTCCAGATTGCCGGTTTCCACCAGAAACTGCTGGTAGGTAAAGGCAATCAGAATCAGTCGGGAATCTTCGTCCAGATCAATAAATTTAAATCCATGATTAATCACCACACTGCCTGCTTCACTGCCCCGGTGTAGATTACGTAATTCCACCGGTGTCAGGATCACATGTTCAATGTCCGCAACCTTCACCCGGGTTGTCAGATAGAAACGGTCACCGATATCCCCAGGGTCTGGCCATACTGCACACAGCAGCCGCTCAGGCTGATATCCACCCCAAGTGCGGAACAGGGCAAATCATCCCGGTGGCTCATATCATCAAAATCATCCACCGAGACCATCAGGTTCACCGGCACCCGGCTGTTACTGCGAATCTGCTTGGATTCGATACGCCCGGGATATTCCAGCAGCCAGTAAGACACCGGCAGATCATACTGTTTCAGCAGTTTACTGGCGAAGGTAATGATCCGGTTATTGCTCAGTAAACGCAACGTAATGATGTTCCCTTCGGTGATCAGTACCGTTTCCCCGTAGGCATTTTTCGGTGCCTGAATGAAAACGCCGCTGTTCTCTACCACACCCACCAGCGAGGTCATGTAGTGGCCTTTCGGGGCTTTGATCTCAACCCGGACCGGCTCACCGATCTGCAGTTTAAAATCTGCCAGTGTCTTCGCCATGGTTAAGACTGCTCCGCGAGTTTAAACCAAGGGCCTGAAGCAGTTTGCCCTTGCTGCTGTCAGCCGTTATCCCATGCAGTGTCAGTGAGGCAAACTCACGCCGTACCGGATACTCCTTACGCAACCGGTCAAAATTCACTGGCTGTTGCGCGGCATCTGCCAGTGAATCCCGGAAGCGCTGATCATCCGCCGCCGGATGATACACAGCATCAATGGCTTCGCGAACATCAGCGGTATCTTCCAGTGTGAGATCCGTCAGCTCCGCCCGGGGTAAACAATCATCCAGCGTCAGTTGAGGCGTAATTCCTGTGCCTGGCAAAATGCCTCATACAGCATGAACGTGCCGCGAACCTTGCCCTCCAGACTGTAGCCGGCAATATGCGGCGTACCGATTCGCGCCCTTGCGGCAAGTTCTGCATCAACCGCCGGCTCATGCTCCCAGACATCCAGAATCAGGGTGACATCATCACGATGACGGTGCCAGTTCAGCAAATCCTCATTGTTGATCACCGGGCCACGGCCAGCATTCAGCAACACGGCACCGGGCTTAAGGCGATTCAGATTATCTTTATTGAGTAAATGTTTGCTCGGATGTTCGCCCGATGTGGTCAGCGGCGTATGACAACAGATAATATCGGCTTCGGCCAGCAGAGCATCTAAAGCAGTAAAGCTTTCAGATCCTTCGCGGGCTGCCCGCGGCGGATCATTGATCAGCACATCGATGCCCATCCCCTGCAGACGCTGCTGCAGCCGGCCACCAACGTTGCCGACACCGATAATGCCCACAGTTTTGTCCAGTAATTCAAACCCCTGCTCTGCCGCCAGCATATACAGGGAGCTGATAACATACTCCACCACAGCATCAGCATTACAGCCCGGAGCACTGGAAAAACTGATGCCCTGCTGCTGTAAATAGTTCTGATCAATATGATCGGTGCCAATCGTTGCCGTCCCGACAAACTTTACCTGGCTGCCCGCCAACAGTGCTTCATTTACCCGGAAATTGACCGCACCAGCAGCACATCAGCCTCAGCAACATCTTCACCTTTCAGGTGGCGTCCCGGTAACCGGCGGATGCTGCCAAAACCACCAAACAGGGTTTCCACAGCGGGAATATTTTCATCAGCAACAATATGTAACGGCAGGTTATTCAAATAGGGCTCCAGATACTGAAATTACGGCTGGTTAAGCGTCTCAAGCATGATTATAATTCCCGGCCACCCAAGATTGCAGTAAAATATGCAGTCATTTTATTTAGGAACAACTCTTGATCATTCGCTGGCGCAAACAACAGGACTTTTTATCGTCCGTCTCTATCAGGACCTGGTAGGCGACTGGGTGCTCAGCGAGTCCTGGGGCAACTCTTTGAGCCAGGATAATGCCTTCAATCACACGGTATATCACTGTTATCACGAAGCCCGGCACCGCTTACGGAAATCGGCCGTGAGAAAAAGCAGCTCGGCTTTAAGAAAACCGTGGCCAAAGAACAACAGATCGAACTGGATTTCGGTTAATCGTAACCCTACCCCTTTTGCCAATTTCTTTCACCTTCCAGCCTTCGACTTCCGTCTGTTTTCTTTACCCTGCCTATTAGACTAATGGCGAACAGTCTCCACCACGCTTAATCCCTATAGTTCATCTTTTGCTATGCATATAACAAAGCAGCAGCAACAGCCTTTTAACGGCAACCGCTGCCTGCCCCTGCAAGAACCAGGAGAGGTACCATGAGTCAGTTCAATTTTGCGCCAATGCCCGATGCCGAAGGCTACTTTGGAGAATACGGCGGACAGATTATTCCCCGGAACTGAAAGCCATTATGGATGAGATCAATCAGGCCTATGAAGAGATCCGTCATACCGAGGCATTTCAAAATGAACTGATGCAGCTGTTTCAGGATTACGTAGGCCGCCCAAGTCCGGTTTATCACGCCAAACGGTTAAGCGATCAGCTCGGCGGTGCGCAAATTTTCCTGAAAAGGGAAGACCTGAACCACACCGGTGCCCACAAGATCAACCACTGCCTGGGCGAAGCTCTGCTGGCAAAATATATGGGTAAAACCAAGGTCATTGCTGAAACCGGTGCCGGCCAGCACGGTGTTGCCCTGGCAACCGCCTGTGCCCTGGTGGGTATCCCCTGTGAGATTCACATGGGTCAGGTAGACATTGAAAAAGAACACCCCAACGTTACCAAGATGAAAATCCTTGGCTGCAACCTGATTCCGGTTACCCGCGGAACCGCCACCTTAAAAGATGCAGTCGACAGTGCCTTTGAGGAATACCTGAAAGACCCGGTGAACTCTATCTATGCCATTGGCTCCGTGGTTGGCCCGCACCCGTTCCCGAAAATGGTCCGTGACTTCCAGAGTATTATTGGCCGGGAAGCCCGCCAGCAGTTTCAGGATAAATTTAACAAGCACCCGGATTACATCACCGCCTGTGTCGGCGGTGGTTCTAATGCTATGGGGCTGTTTACGGCATTTCTGGAAGACGACGATGTTCGCATCGTCGGTGTAGAACCGGCCGGTAAAGGCCTCAGCACGCCGGATCACTCAGCCACCCTGACCCTGGGTTCACCGGGCGAGATTCATGGTTTCAAGTGCTATGTCCTGCAGGATGATAAGGGCCAGCCACTGCCGGTTCACTCCATTGCATCCGGCCTGACTATCCGGGCGTTGGGCCGCAGCACTGCTACCTGAAAGATATCGAACGGGTACAGTACGAATCCGTCACCGACGAGGAATGCCTGAACGCCTTCATGACCCTCTCCCGTGTTGAAGGCATTATCCCTGCACTGGAAAGCGCCCACGCGGTCGCCTGGGCCATGCGCATGGCACCACAACTGGATCAGAACCAGACCATCCTGGTGAACCTGTCCGGCCGGGGCGATAAAGACGCCGACTACGTCGCGGATAAACTTGGGCTGTAAGCACTGAAGTTGCTTTAGTCACAACACGAAAGGATCAGATCTTATTGATTGAAACGATACAGATCTGATTCTTTCTCTCTCCGAAAATCATTCTGCGAACAAATCCGCTACGCACCTCTCCAGAAAGCTGCCCCTCTGCTTCTTCACTGAAATAAGCAATCAAAACAACCGCCAGCATTAACAACACCATTAATTTCTTAACACTTTTTAATGCCCGCCTGCATACCCTTGGCTCTCAGTTATCACGACGCACTAACTGCAGCGGCTTAAATCATGCTACGACCCATATTCAAACTTCCGGCTTTGAGCATCATTCTGATGCTTTCAGGATGCACAGCTTTGGACGGCACACGGTTTGCTGAACAGTCCTCAGAATCGCTGAACAGCATCAGCGAATGGCAACAACAGATACCCTCCGCCTCCCGAAAAGCCTATCTGACAGACCTGATTCATTCAGAAGCTTTACAGACACTTATTCGACAGGGACTAAGGAACAACCCGGGGCTGCAGCAAACCGCGCTGGCCATCAAAATAGCCCGTGAAAATGTCACGGATGTCAGAGGTGACCGGCTGCCGCAGGCCAGCCTCAGCGTTTCGCAAAACAACAGCGAAGGCAGCGATACGGTTTATCAAGGCAGTCTGGATGTCAGCTGGACACTGGACTGGCTGCAGAAACTGCAGGACGGTGTGAATGTCAGTGAAGCCAGCCTGGCCAACAGCATCGCCGCGGACCGGTATGCACGCGATCTGCTTGCCGCCACCATCGCGGATACCTGGCTTCAGCTGATCCGGCAAACCCGGCTTACTGAAATAGAACAGAACCGGCTCAGCGTACTGGAACAAAACGAGCAAACCATTGTGGAGCGCTACCGCAAAGGTCTGGACGAACTGACTGATCTGGATTCTGCACGCAGCCAGAGCGCCTCATCAAGAGCAACACTGGCAGCCTACACAGAAAACTATGAAGCATTGCAACGCTCAATGGCAGTCCTGCTGGGCGACACCAGTTACCGAAAAACAAACCGCATCAATTTCCCCGGGTTGAGATACCACTGGCCTCAATGCCCGCTCAGGATCTCGGCCGGCGGCCTGATCTGCAGCAGGCATACCTGAATATCCGGATCGCGGATCTGAACAGCGCCATTGCTTATAAAGCGTTACTGCCAAGCCTGTCACTGAACCTGTCCCTCTCCCAGAGTGATGCAAGCTTTCGGAATGCACTATTCACCAGCCCCGCATGGGGATTACTGAACCGGATCACTGCCCCTGTTTCAGGGCCGCAAACTGCGCGCGCAGGCCCGTCAGGCTGACCTGACCGCCGAGCAAGTCTACTGGGCTTATCAGGAAAAGCTGTTGACTGCGGTGAAAGAAGTTGAAGACGCCATGGGGCAGGAACATGCACTGACCGCCCGACAGGCACATATCAGTGACGCACTGACAAACGCCGAGCGCAGCTTTGAGACTTATCAGACAAAGTATCGCCAGGGCCTGGTGTCATTTCTCGATCTGTTAACAGTTCAGACACAAACCTTCGATCTGCAGGTGCAAAAGCCAAGCTGACTTACGCACGCTTAACCAACCGTATAACTCTGGGACTGGCATTAGGACTGGGAGTGGAATCATGAAAAACACTTAAGAAACAACTGGTAGTCACCGGCATTGCCGCAGTATGTGTCCTGGCTGCTTATGCCACAGGTACCAGCTCTAGCGGTAACAGCTTCGCGCCGCCACCGGCAGATACCAAAACCTATCCGCAGGTCACCACCATTCAGCCAGCAACCGGTAACTTTCCTGCCATTATTCAGGGCTACGGGAAATCACGCCGGTTCAGAAACTGAATCTGGCTACTCAAGTGAGTGGCAGAGTGACGGAATTGTCTCCCAAGTTCAAAAGCGGAGAGCGACTGCAAGCCGGCGATATCCTGCTGAAAATTGATGACACTGAATACCGTGAAGCCGTTGCCAATGCGGAATCCTCACTGGCCGCGGCGCAAGTGACACTGTTACAGCAACAACTGAACAGAACTCAAGCAAAAGCAGAGTGGCAACGCTCAGGGCTGAGCGGATCACCGGACTCAAAACTCGCTCTCTATGAACCTCAGGTCAAAGCCGCACGGGCGGCCGTTGAACATGCCAGACGCACGCTTGAAAAAGCCAGCGCCGACCTGAACAAAACCGTTATCCGGGTACCATTTAATGCACTGGTCATATCCCGCACAGCTGAACTTGGCAGTTTTATTCAGTCAGGCACGGAGCTGGCACTCCTGTACGGTACAGACCAGGCAGAACTGACACTGCCTGTCGCAACCAAAGACTGGCGCCTCCTGCCACCACTGCCTGAGGAGAAAAAGTCCTGGCAAGTCTCATTGTCTGATACTGAATCGGACCAGCAGTGGTCAGGGTATGTGGACCGGATAAACCAGCATATTGAAAGCAGTACCCGGCAGCGCTCGCTGATCATCCGGCTGGATAACCCGCTGGATCAAAACCCGCCTCTCTATCCAGGCACATTCATTGAAGCATCGGTTCCCGGTTTAGCAATGGAAAATGTGTGGCAACTGCCGGCATCAAGCGTGACCCAGAACAATGAGGTCTGGTTCGTTAATGACACCAACACCCTGGCTAAAACACCCGCAAATATTCGTTTACGCATGGCTGACAAGGTCTACCTGGTTCCGGCTGATGCCACTACCACGCCACGTATCGTCACATTGCCACTGGCCAGCTATTTACCGGGTATGAGGGTTGAAGCCCAAATGCCCTCCGGCGAACCCGGTGCTTTAGCTCACACTGACGCCCCTTCCGGGAGAAACCAATGAATCAGCTATCCAGAACAGGCATCATCGCCTGGTTCGCCGGTAACAGTGTCGCCTCAAACCTGCTGCTGATCAGCATCATTCTGTTAGGCCTGTTATCGATCGACAACTTACGCAAGGAAGCTTTTCCCCCTGGCCCGTCGATTCAGTCACTGTCTCTGTTACTTACGACAGCGGTGATGCCAGCCAGACCGAAGAAGGCATTGCGTTAAAGGTCGAAGAAGCAGTCGCCAGCCTTAGCGGTATCAAACGGGTCACCTCGGTATCAGACGCCAATACCTCTACTGTCACCATTGAAGGCGTCAGCGGCTATGATCTGGACATTCTTTGCGGGATGTCAAAAGCAAAGTCGATGCCATCTACAACTTCCCGGCCGACGCCGAAAACCCGGTCATCGAAAAGCAGGCACTCAAAGAACACGCCTATTCAGTGAAAATTTACGGCGATACCGACCGTCAAACCCTGCAGACACTGGCCGAACGCATCAAGATCGACCTGCTGGCCCAAAGCCAGATCAGCAACGTGGATATCAAAGGTAAAGCGGAAAAGCTGTTGTCTGTCGAAATCGACGAAGCCAAGTTAGAGTCCTACGGCCTGACCCTTTCAGATGTTCAGACGGCAATCAATGCGGAATCAAGCTCAGCCCTGTCCACCAGCCTGCGCAGTGAAGATCAGATTGTGCGCCTGAAAGTAGCCCGGCAGGCTTATTATGCTGAACAGTTTGCCCAGATTCCGGTCATCACCGATCCTTCAGGAACAGTCATCAGGCTTGGCGATATCAGTCGGATTGAAGATGGTTTCACCGATCAGACCTACACACTGGCCCGCTATAACGGCATGAACGGTATCGGGCTTGAAATGACCGTCAATGAAACCGGCGATGTTATCAAACTGGTGGAAGAAGCAGACAAAGTCATTAAAAATGGCAAACCTCTGCGGCACTGCCGGATAATGTTTCCGTGGTAACCTGGAACGACGGCAGCACACTGATCAAAGACCGGCTCTCACTGCTCATTAAAAACGCCCTGTCCGGTATTGCTCTGGTCTTTGTGGTTCTGGCGCTGTTTCTCAATCTGCGGGTGGCTCTGTGGGTGGTTGCCGGCCTGCCATTTATTTTCTGCGGCACCCTGTTCTTCATGTCGGAACCGTTCACTGGCATGTCGATTAATGAGATGACCACCTTTGGTTTCATTCTTGCACTGGGCATCGTGGTGGACGATGCCGTGGTGGTTGGCGAGAGCATTTATACAGAACGGCGAATCAAAGGCGATACGCTGGCCAATACCATCGCCGGTACTAAGCGCGTTGCCGTCCCCACAATTTTCGGTGTCCTGACCACTGTTGCGGTATTTGTGGCTCTGGCAAACATCGAGGGCGGTATGGGACAGGTATATAGTCAGTTTGCGGTAATCGTAACCATCTGTTTACTGCTCTCGGTGGTGGAGTCCAAACTGATTCTTCCGGCACATCTGGCAAACCTGAACACACACCGCAAAATCGGTTCCGGCTGGAAGGATTGCTGGGCACGTATTCAGCACCGATGCGACGCCGGGCTTATGTGGGTAACTGAAAAGTTATACGCTCCGTTGATCAGGCAGGTTATTCAGTTTCGTTATGCCGCTGTATTAGCCGCCATTGCCATTTTCACTTTCGTGCTTGCCATGCCCTTTAACGGCAGTGTTCGCATTGGCTTCTTTCCGGATATTCCGGGGCAACCATCTCCGCCGGTCTGACCATGCAAAATGATGCCAGCTTTGGCCTTACCCGGAAAAACCTGCTAATTCTGGAACACCTGGCATTAAAAGCGGATCAGAACCTTTCCGGACCCGATAACACCTCTGCTATTGGCACGGTTGAGATCATTGCCAGCGGCGACTTTTCCGGTTCAGTTACCGTTGAACTGAACGATTCGGCAACTTACTCAATTAATGAATTCACCCGCGAATGGAAATCCCTGACCGGTAGCCTTGAAGGCGTTAAATCGCTGGATATTCGCTCGGGCTTTGGTGGCGGCAATGAATTTAAAGTCGAACTGAAGGCCTGGGACAGCCAAACGCTGGCGCTTGCCGGTGAAGAATTTTTAACGGCACTGTCGCAAATAAATGGCGTACAGGGGATCGATAATAATTTCAGCAGCGGCCAGAACCAGCTGAAATTCAGCCTGACCCAACAGGGCTATGCACTGGGGTTACAACCGCGGACCTTTCCCGGCAGGTGCTCCAGGCTTTTGGCGGTGAAGTGGTCCAGCAGTATCAGCGGGGAAAGACGAGATTAAAGTCCGCATCCGCTATCCTGAATCTGCACGCCGTGATGTCAGCGACATTCTCAATGCAAAAGTCCGTCTGCCCGACGGATCGGTGGTGCCTCTTCAGATCGTCGCTTCAGTCACCGAAGAATATCAGCAAACTGAAAGAACCCGTATCGGTGGCCTGCAGGCTTACTATGTCAGCGCCAGTGTCGATAAAACAATTTTATCGCCCACAGAGCTTGTTCAACAGCTGCAGGAAACCCTTGTCCCAACACTTCTACAACGCTATCCGGATCTGGATATCCATTTTGCCGGCGAAGCAGAAGAACAGGCTGAAACCGCCGGATCGATGATAGAGCTGTTTATCATCGCCATGATGGCCGTCTACATCCTGCTGGCTGTTCCCCTGCGCTCCTATTTTCAGCCTCTGATCATTATGACAGCCATTCCGTTTGGTCTGGTGGGCGCCATTCTGGGCCACTGGTTTAACGATATGATGCTGAGTGTACTGTCATTCAACGGTATCGTTGCGCTGAGCGGTGTGGTGGTCAATGACAGTCTGCTGCTGGTCTCCCGTTTTAATGAAAACCGCAAACAGGATATCCCTTACCGCGAAGCCATCATTGAAGCCTGCACCGGCCGCATCAGGCCCGTATTGCTGACGTCCCTGACCACCTTTGCCGGGCTTGCGCCTCTGCTGAGCGAAACCTCGACTCAGGCGCAATTCATTATCCCGGCAGCCGCATCTCTGGGGTACGGCATTTTATTTGCCACCGTCATTACGTTGATAATTATTCCGGCAATGCTCATGATTCAGTATGACGTGAAAATGCTGTTCAGCTCACAGACAAATGTGTCTGAAACAAACGCTTACCCCGAGGATTCCGGATGCTGAATGTACTACTGGCAGAAGATGATCGTGACCTGGCACTGGCTGTAATCGACCATCTGGAAATCGAGAACATCATCTGTGACTACGCCGCCAATGGCGTGGAAGGCGCAGCACTGATCGCACAAAACCGCTATGACGTACTGATTCTGGATATCAATATGCCAGGCATGGACGGACTGTCCCTGTGCGAAAAGATACGTTCCGACAGCAATGACACGCCAATTCTGATGCTGACCGCCCGGGATGCCCTGGCGAATAAAATTGAAGGATTTAACGCCGGTACCGACGACTACATGATCAAACCCTTCGAAATTGAAGAGTTGATTGTACGCCTGCATGCCCTGTCCAAAAGACGCAGCGGTCAGGTATCAGTTATTCAGACCGGCCCCCTGCAACTGGACCTGCACAACCGCAGCGCAAGCATACACAATGCACCGGTCAAACTGAGCCCGACCGGTTTCAAACTGCTTGAGGTACTCATGCGGGCCAGCCCTCATCCGGTGTCTCACGCAGATCTGATCATGAAAGTCTGGGGGATGACTTACCCGACAGCAATAAACTGCGTGTTCACATTCACAATTTACGTAAGGCCCTGGAAGCAGGTAATGCCGGAGATATGCTGAGAACAGCAACCGGGATCGGCTTTTTCATTACCACTGAACACAGCTAACACAAGGGTATATCCATGCAGCAAACCAAAAGTCTGAAGTCGTATATTCTGTTCCGGATAATCCTGCTGGCGATCTGTATGTCCGCATTACTGACTTACCAGAGTACGCAGTATTTTCTACAAGGCTTTGACTCAGTGCAGGAATCCCAGATGCAGCAGGCGGCAGAGCTATTACCAAAGGAGAACACGCCACTACCACTGACTTCAGGTATCACGTAACAGACCGCTGGGAACATGTGCCTGATAACATCAAAAACATTTTTCCCACCCCGCCGGAAAACCATCGGCAGCTGCAGGTACATTTTGAAAACTGGTGGTATTTCGCGCCGCCAGAAAAATCATACTCCCTGATGTCATTGCTGAATAAAGATGGCGAATTACGCTACGTTTCAAAAATCATGGTCACATCCACAATGACGAAAACTGCACATCATGAAGGGCTGGACCCCATGGTGATCATTGCTTTATGGGGGCTGGGATCATTAGCAGTGTTTATCTTTGTGATCTACCGGATGCTGAATAACCTCACCCACCCGGTACAGTCAATCTATACATGGGCCAAACAGCTGAACCTGAAAAGCGCCAGTAAATCCCCGCCGGACTTTCAGTATGATGAACTGAATCAGCTGGCGAACATCATTCATGGCAGTATTCAGAATGTGGGGCGCACACTCGAGAGAAAAAGAGTTTCTGGGCTTTGCCAGCCATGAACTGCGCACCCCCATCGCAACCCTCAGAAGTAATGCCACCCTGCTGGACAAAATAAGCACCTCCCCATCCCCCAAAGAACGGGAGGTACGGGACCGGATTCTCCGTGCCAGCCTGACCATGAAAGGCATTACCGAAACACTGCTCTGGTTGAACAGAGACAGTCAGGAAGCCCTTGAAACCAGTGACGTACATATTGAAGAAATTCTGAAACAGATAACCGGTGAGCTTGAATACCTGCTGGCCGGTAAAGATGTAAACGTAACCGTTCAGACTCAGCCCACGGTGATGCAACTCCCTGAAGCAGCCTTCCGTATTCTGATCACGAATATCATCCGTAATGCCTTTCAACACACCATTCATGGGCAGATTCAGATCATTCAGGACGGCAACAGCATCCGGGTAAGCAATACATTGCCCGCCAGCCAGAGCAAGACCCAGACAACAGGATTCGGACTCGGACTGAAACTGATCCGCCGGCTCGTCAGCCGCTTTAACTGGGCACTGACAGAACAGGAAAAAGATGCAACCAAGCAGATGACTGTTATCTTCCATCCAAAACAATAATCATCACCCTAACCCTTTCCCCAATATCAGGGCCGGTATAGTCTGGCCCTGTTCCAATCTCTTAACACTTTTTAATGCCATCCGGTTCAAACTCCCACACCAAGTTAAAACAATGGTATTGAGGTGAACCATGAATAACGATACCCGATCAAAACTGTCCCGCACCACGGTGAGATTACACTGGCTGATAGCCTTTCTGATGATCATGCTGTTAGCCAGCGGCCTTTATATTTCAACCACAGAAACCTTTGCCCTGATGCCCTGGCATAAATCCTTTGGAGTGCTGGTATTTGGTTTTGCTGTTTTTCGCATTATCTGGCGCATCAAACAGGGCTGGCCGGAGCACGTTGGCAACTATTCCCGGATGGAACGCATTCTGTCCAAAGCCACCCACTGGATTTTAATTTCAGGCACGATCATCATGCCTGTCAGTGGCTTTATGATGTCAGCGATGGGTGGTTACGGCGTAGCAGCCTTTGGAATAGAGCTGTTCCCGACAAACACCGGCCCCGGTGGTCCGTTCGATTTTGTGGCAATCAATGAAAATCTGAACAGCATTATGCGTTCTGTACACAGCCTGGCCGGAGACCTGATCCTGATCACAGTGGCCCTTCACACCATCGGCGCGCTGAAGCATCACCTGATGGATAAAGATGCAACCATCCGCCGGATGCTTGGGGCCGAAACTCATATCAGAAGCACATACGAGTAAGCTCCTACATGCAGTGAACTCTGCTCAGTCGGACACAACCCAGAAATTCCGGCCACAAAGAGAAAGCGCATCTGCCTGTTACGAGGCGATGCGCTTTCTCTTTAAAAATCGCTTTTAAGAAGAATCAGAAGCTGAAAGTAGGTGGTTCTGTCTCAGTTCCGGTGAACGAGCGCAGGTGCGCATTTTTCTCAATCACCCGGGCAATCATCAGTTTACAGTTTTCGGCAAAACTGACACCGGCATCCTGACTGGTCACCGCCAGCACATCTTTCAGATGCTCAGTCGTATAAGTCGTGGCGATACCTTTACCGTGTTCATAATAACTCTTGAACGGCGATTGCTGATTACCCAGATAAAGCTGATCTTGCGCAGCCGACCACTGGTTCAGCTCACTTCTTTCATAATCAGATACCTGACAAACCTCATGAAGGCGGGCATTAATCACCGCCAGACGGCCAGCCAGAATGGCGTTATTCTGTTCCGCTTTAAGAGGATCAGCCTCAATCAGGGACGAAGCCGAAGGCTTGGTCACTGATGCTACCGCCGGCTTCTGAGGCGCAACTTTAACCGGTGCTTTTTCAACCGTCGTTGTCTGCGCCTGCACAGGTGTATCTGAAGACTCTGCCTGAGATGAAGCTTCAGGCTTTAACAGAGACTGTAACTGGCAACCCGACACCCCAATCGCAGCTACCAACAAAAGAACTCTTTTGAACATACCAATCCGTTAACTCTGTATTTTGTACAACTTTTTACAACCCCGGAATGATACACATCTACTATTCCATAATCCAAAGAAGTACGGCATTTTTCTGCTAAAAATACAAAAACGGCGCGAATACTGCTGAGCAGCCGCGCCGTTAACTCTGTCATGTATTGAACCTGTTATTACCGGCCGTAACCCGGTTTTGCAATGACAACCGAAATAATCGCCGCCAGCCCCAGGAACCAGCAATACTGCACAGACGTCACCAGCTCCAGCGGGGACACCTTTGCAACAGAAGATGCCAGCAGAATCTGCGCCCCCAGGGAATCATTCCCTGAACCACACAGGAAAAGATATCCATCAGGCTGGCAGAGCGCTTGGCATTCACACCGTAACGTTCTGCAATGTCCCTTGCCAGAGAACCGGCAATGACAATGGATACCGTATTATTAGCAGTACACAGGTTTACTGCAGCCACACTGGCGGCGATGCTGAACTCTCCTACCCGGCGGTTATCTTCACGGCCTTCCCGGTGAGTCAGCTTCTCAATGGTCTGCGCAATAAAGTTCAAACCGCCCTGCTGCTTGATCAGCGCACCTAAACCACCGATCAGCATGGACAGGATCATAATTTCCTGCATCCCGGTATAGCCTTCATAAACCTGCTTTGAAAGCTGCGCCACACTGTAATCCGGCAGGCTCATAAAGCCGACGCCACCCGCCAGCAAGATACCGGTTAACAGAACCAGCATTACATTCACACCCAGCACCGCTAATACCAGCACAACCAGATACGGCAAGACTTTAATGAAGTCATAATCCTGCGGTACCACATCTCCCGGATTACTCTGGTAAGCCAGAAACAGAATCGCAGCAAAGGCAGCCGGTAAGGCAATCATCAGATTAAGGCGGAATTTATCCCGCATTTCGCATCCCTGAGTACGGGTGGCAGCGATGGTTGTATCTGAAATGATTGAAAGGTTATCGCCAAACATGGCACCGCCAACAACTGCACCGGTGGTCAGCAGCAATGGCAAATCACTGGATTCAGATAAACCGACAGCCACCGGCGCCACCGCAGCAATCGTGCCCATGGAGGTTCCCATCGACGTGGCAATAAACGCTGCAATCACAAAAATGCCCGGCAGTAACAGCCATTCGGGGATGATGCTCAGCCCGAAGTTAACCGTTGCATCTACACCGCCAACCGCTTTTACCACTGACGCAAACGCGCCGGCCAGCAGAAACACCAGAACCATGGTGATAATCGTGGAATCACCGATACCTTTAATAAAAGATTCCAGCCGGTTGTTCAGCGACCCGGGAGAAAAACACAGTGCCAGCACAATCGCCGGGATAATCGCGACCGGTGCAGAAATCTGATAGAAGGCAAAATCAGTACCCTGCGACTGGTAATAAAGACCGCTGCCAATAAACAGCACAAGAAACAGCGCTAACGGTAGCAGCGCCAGTGGATTAGAAGTTTGCATGAATCGTCATCCTGAAACGAGAAATCTGTGGGTAACAGTTAACTCAGCCCGGCCGCCAGGATCTCTGTAAGCCAGACTAGAAGTGCCGGCAAAGATACTCTCAGAACACTATAAAGAAAAGATTTTTATTTCTTTTAGAATTAAAAATTATAAAACATACCGGACAGGTTATAAGCAAAAACGGTATCTGCCGGACGGAACAGACTTGAAAACCGAACAGTGTCATCACCATTGAAATCAATAATTACCCAAAATGGGTAAGCGCTCATCGCATCATAATCACCCTCGGCTATCTTTTTCTGTGGCAAGTTTTAATAACGAAACAGGGATATGCCTATGATTAAGGCTCAGCACAAAGGCTTTCTGATTTTTGCGGCACCGGAAGAACTGGCAGACGGTGGTAAATGGAGTGTCAGGGTACTGATACAGCGCAATCTGAATACCGCTTCCGTATCAAAACAAAAGTACTTCAGAAGTAAGAACACCTGCGATTCCCGGGAAGAAGCAGAAGCCCATAGTATTTTTATGCACTCAGGGTGATTGATGGCAAGATTCCCGGCCAGAATACCAATAGCCTGTTTTCAGTTATATAAACTGAAGCGTGCAGACAACAATTAAATCAGTATTTAATAAAAAACAGCCTGGTGCTTTTTATTTATTAATTATTGATACCCGTCAAAATTACACTTTAATAAACACAAATATTTAACAAACTATTCAGGCGACATTCATAGTATATAAGATTATTTTATTAATCCTGTATACCGTTTGATTTGCCAGTTATTTTTGTTATGATTATTGCCATTCATGATAATACTGTTTTTACACGCTGACAGTGCTGAGTATAAAAAATGGCTGTTGTAAATCTTATCAATAAAATAAAAAGTGAATGTAAGACCCGCTCAGAGCAAGAAATCGTACTGCTCTCCTGCAGTGCGTTAGGTATCTTATATATCCCGCCTTTCATCATCTACCGCATCATTACTGAAGACTGGGCTGTAGCCGCCATCGACTGCATTGTTCTGGCAATTATGCTGGCCTTTTTCAGACTGAACTATCAGAAAGGTAATATACCTGCTGCCCGGGTCACCATGTCAGTTTTCCTAATGGTCGCCTGTATAGCCGTTGTACACATCAAAGGACTTTCATCTATTTTCTGGTACTTTCCGGCGGTCATTGTTGTTTATTATCTGATGCCCCCGGCATCTGCCGTTTTAATCAGCATTTCCTCCGCAATTATTTTATCTTTTATATTATTTCCTCAGACAGAAGCCATCGTATTTGCATCAGTACTGGTTCCCTGCACGCTGATGAATTTAATTCTGTATATTACCTTTAACTCATACCGCAAAATCGAAAAACAACTCACCCGGCTGGTGACATTAGACGCCCTGACCGGTATCGGAAACCGGCGTTCGCTGACTCAGGAACTGGCAAACCGCGTCATGACACAACGAAGGAATTTCACTGACATTTCGCTGGTGATGTTTGATCTGGATAACTTTAAAAGCATCAATGACCGCTACGGCCATCTGGCCGGTGACGAAGTTCTGATTCACCTGGCCAAAGTCATCAGTTTAAATATCCGCGCCGCTGATTCTTTATACCGCTATGGCGGTGAAGAGTTTGTTTTATTACTGCCGGATACCAAGCTGAGCGAAGCAGCAGACGTCTGCGAGAACCTGCGAAAGCTGATCGAAACCTATCACTTCCCCGCAGATGTTAAAGTCACTATATCCATGGGAGCAGCCCGGCAAACCGAAGGCGAATCAGCTGTAGAATGGCTGGAAAGAGCCGACGCTGCACTTTACAAAGCCAAGCAAAACGGTCGTAACTGTGTGGTCACCTCCCAGCAGGAGACAGAACTTATTGATACAGTTTCTGCTTAACCTTACACAACAGGGCAGAGGCTCAGGCTTCTGATGCAGCCTGCTCACCGCATCAGAAACCTGTTTTTTTACTAGGCAACGCAATGCCCCTCAACCGCAAGCTTTTTAAACAAATGCGGAAAAGCAACTGCACTTTCAGGATACTGATTAATCCGACTCTGAAATTCAGGATGCATAAAAGCCTCTCTGAATGCGCCGACACTTTCCCAAACCGCATAGTTTATAAACGTTGTACTCCCTGCGATGCCCTGATGCAGCTGAGTGGATATATAACCGGGCTGCATTTTCATAAAGTCAGCATCATGTGACCAGGCTGCTACCAGTGCGTCGACATCCTTACTGTCTACTGTAAACACGTTCATCAGCACAACAGGACCTTCCACATCCGACCCCATCTGATCAGCAAGAGATACCACTGCATCCAGATCTCTGAAATTTGCCATAAATTACTCCTTATATATGTCGTATATGAATTAAGACTGATGACGGCTTCGTGCCCGGACAATCCTGAAACCATCCCTTATATTCAGAAACATTAAGCTCAGGTTGATAAATCCAGCCAGTAACTCAACACCCTGAACGGTATAAAAGACCGTATCCAGCTGCCCTTCAGAGGCCAAATAATTCAGATAAACAGCTGACGGCAGCAGGACAAACAGACCATTCACAGCAATAAACGGCATACGTTTCTTCTTACTGCCAATCACTCCGCCCTTTACACCCGGTACCATCAGATTTCCCGTAATACCGGCGGTAATGATGCAGGGAATTAAGACCCACATCCCGGAAACGATATAATTCTTAACAGCAGCAATCTGAGCCGGGTCCCCTGCAATTCCACGAATACTGTGCTGCAAAAATGACAATATAATCAAAAGCAATTACGCCTGCGGCCCGGTGGAAATAACTCATAACCTTTTTCATCTGAATACTCCTGCTTACCAAAGTGAACGGTATTTCATATGGCATGACCGGCATGAACCGTCTGCGGTTTCAAAAGCACTTTTAGCCAGTCCGAAATTACTTTCAGATGCTGCCAGATAAGCATCCTGATAAGCAGTTTCGAGCGCAGCCAGTCTGGAAGAGAAATCGTCCCAGTTGTCCCAAACCTTTTCACGGCTTCGCCCTTCTCCTCTGGAATCCTCCGGAAAAAGGGTTTTCAGCATCTCTACCTTCAAAAGCATTGCTTTCGCCTGTTGAGCACTTTCAGCCATATTTCGACGGTTAATCATCTTTTCGAGCATTTCTGTTCCGTCTTCTATCTGCTCAAACAATGCCTGTCGCTCTTCTGTAGCGGGCTGTTCTGCCCGAACAGTTAAAGCGATAAACGTCAGGGCAAGCGTTAATGCAATTCTGTTCATATCTGTTGTTCCTGTATGTGTGATTTTGACGGCAAGATATCATGCAAATACAATTGTTGCAAATGCTATAATAGCAATTACAATATTTGCATTCACTTAAGGAGGCATTAGAATGATCATCAAATGGGACCTGCCCACCCGGCTTTATCATTGGATTCAGGCATTACTAACCACCCTGTTACTGATCTCAGGATACAGCGGTGATGGCTCAGCAATTGTTCACCAGGCATCAGGCGTGTTGATTTTGCTGTTACTGTTATGGCGTGTGATATGGGGGTTTGCAGGCAGTCAGACGGCCCGCTTTACAGACTTTCTGGTCCCCCGCGGCAGATTATTCATTACTTTCGGGGTTGACTGTAAACTTCACCGGACATAACCCGGCAGGTGGTCTGATGGTACTACTGATGATCAGCCTGCTTTTGCTTCAGGCAATGTCTGGCCTGCTGACATCAGAACTTTCAGACAGTGAGAGTCTCTTAGGCAGAGGGATAACAGGATGGCTGGAACTGTTGCACGAAGTAATCCCTCCTGCGCTGACAGGACTGGTGACAATGCACCTTACTGCAATCATTATTTATAAATACAAAGGCCAGCCACTGGTCAGGGCCATGATAAACGGATATGCAGACAGCACAGACAAACAGCCTCTTTTGCAAAGTAATCGCCGGGCCGCATTCGTATTATTTATCAGTACTGTATTATTAACGTCTCTGATTACAGTGCTAATTTTTTTAACCTATTGAGAACCGCCAGATGACATCCCCCATAGCGAAAACTTACTTCCACGACATACCAGCTTTGGCTGGTTAATTGCGGTACTCGGCGGTCAGTTAGCAACAGAGCTTGATGGTAAACTAAAAACAATCGGCCTTAATATTACACTCTGGCCAACACTGTTTGCCCTTTGGGAAGAAGAAGGTCTGACCCAGGCCGAACTTGCAGCCCGGTGCCAGACGGCACACTACACAACCACCCGGGTGCTGGATTCGCTGGAAAAACTTGAGCTGGTTGAAAGACGCAAGCATCCGACGAGTCGCCGGGCCTATCAGATCTTTCTGACAGAGAAAGGCCGTGAGCTGGAGGCAGAAGGCACAGCACTTGCCAAAGAATGCAACCGGAATTTTTATCTCCCTGAGCGAGGATGAAAGTGAAACCCTGCACGCCCTGATCACTAAAGTAGTTCAGGCCCGAATGTCCTGACCCGGCGGCAAACAGTTAATAAACAGAACGGTCTGCGTTCATATTAGCTATACTGATAACCGGGTACCGCAGGATGCTGACATAGCTGGTACTTCCGGTTTTAGGTACATCTGTAAAATAGGAAATCGGCCTAGTAATATAGTCAGTATGTCGATACGCCAGCAGGCATCCGGTACCCTTCCATTTCGGGGTAAAACCGTCAAATCTCCCTCCGCCGGAGCGCCTCACCAACATTGCTTTTCTGCACACAGTTTTAGGTGAAAACCCGTACACTTAACCTATTGATATATATAGTGTTTAGTCTGGAAGGTATATATATTCAAGAGAAAATAGCGAACCGTCACATTCCACCTATACTTAGTTATACGAAAAGCTATCTGTCTGAACTCCCACGACCCACCTTTCAGACGGGTAGCTTTTTGTTTTAATCCGGCTTCTTTCCCTGATGAAGATTCAATTAACCTCTTCCTTCATATTCAAATCTCATATAATTCAGCCACTTAAATCAAACGATCGTATTAGAAAAATACACCGGACTTTTCAGACAAATACGACATTTACAGCTTGCGTGACTATACTGAATTGCAATTATCGCCATCGGCAACTCTGAATTACTATGTCAACTGTGACGGATCAGCAGACTGCAATTTCGGAACAACCCTTCGCCTTATCCCCTGAGGTAAGTATCGCGCTGGCCCGTTTTATCAGTGCAATCATCACTGCCCCTTCTGAACAACAGATATATTCCATCCTTGCCAACAGCCTGAAAGAACTGATCCCCAATGACCGTGCCAGTGTCACCTTACACAATCCGGAAACCAATGAACTGGAGATTTTTACACTGCACGGCCAGCACGGCACACTGCCGATGGGTAAGTCACTGACGGTAGAAAATACCTACACCGGCCGGGCATTCCGACGGTGTAAGGGACAAATCCATGAACTGCAGGCATCTACGACAAAAACAGACGGTAGGATTCTTTATAACGACGGCCTGCGCAACATTATCAATGCGCCACTGATCATTCATGGTCATGCCATCGGTACTATCAATGCAGGTCACCGTATCAGTACCGGATTCAACCGGGTCTCGCTACAACTGCTGGAACTGATTGCCCAGTTAGTATCAGCCAATATTGAACGCCAGCGGTTACTGGAAGACCGTCAGAAAGCAGTCAGCCATTACCGGTTTTATGCCACTCAGCTGGAAAATCTCAACCGGCTGGCACAACAGCTTTCAACCGTTACATCTGTAGCTGAAACACTGGAAATAACTACCCGTACACTACAGGTGATGATGCCGTCACGGCGTATCAGTTATGCCGCCTACTGTCCGGAGCATGACAGCTTTGAGATAACCGTTCTGGCCGGCAATGAAATTATGAACTGCCTGTGTATGCCTGCAGAAGGCACCAGCCTTCAACTGGTTATGGATTCTCAGGAACCGATGTATTTCTCCCAACTTGCCGACTCCCTTATCCTGAGCATCAGTGCCTTAGCGAACGGGGAATGAACTGTGCCTGGAGCATTCCTGTGCGCTGTGAAAACCGTGTCATCGCAGTACTTAATGCAGCCGCTTGCGCACCTGATACAAATTCACACCGGCTTATGGACATCCTGGGGACGCTGAGCGGCATCATTGGCAGCGTACTGGAACGTCTGAATGCTCAGCAAAAACTGATTCATCAGGTTAACCATGACAGTGTCACCGGGCTGCCTAACCGGGTATTACTCAACCGGCAGATAGACCAACTGATGGAAAACCACCAGAACCAGCGGTATGCCCTGCTGTTTGTCGATCTGGATCACTTTAAAGTGGTTAACGATACCCTTGGCCATCAGGTGGGGATGAACTGCTTGCGCTGGTCGGTAAGCGTATGCGCCACACAATCCGTGAAGAGGATCTGGTCGCCCGGGTGGGAGGTGATGAGTTTATCGTGCTGCTAGAGGATGATAACCAGGCCAGTAAAAGCCAGGAGACTGCGCACCGTATCATTGATGCCCTTTCACATCCATTCGATATAAAAGGAGAAACCCTGAATATTAATGCCAGTATCGGTATCTGCCTGTCTTCTGAGACCCTCTATAAACCCGAAGACATGATACGGGCCGCTGATATGGCTATGTATGACGCCAAGCTTGCCGGCAGAGGCACTTACCGGATCAGCCAGCAGCAGCTGCCGCTGGTCAGCAGCCGCCATAACGGCCTGTAAAAACCGGAAAGCACATCGGCTTTCCGGGTAAGAAGATATCACTTCTATTTGGCCTGTCCGAGATAGTTATCCAGCCGGTCCTTGTTCAGTGCAAACCGGCCCTTAAGCGCAGCTGAGTCAGCCATCACCTGATCCAGGTTTGTAGGTTCTCCGGCCACAATCACGCCAACCATTGCCATTACCACGTGCGGCAGGCACTGATAAACATAAACACCTTCTTTATCCAGCGTGACTGACACTGGCTGGCCAATGACGCCTTTCCAGCTTGTCGCTCCTTCAGGGGCCAGACCAGGCACCAACTCTGAATTATGCGCCATATCAGTGGGTACAAAGGTCACCGTATCACCCACTTCCGCTTTCACCACTGCAGGTTCAAACACCATTACACCGTCTGCCCCGGCATTTTTCATTTCAACAATGATTTCTGCCGCCCATGCTCCTGTTGTCAGGCACATCAGCGTTTCATAATCATCTCCAACTGAATTAAATAATCTTTACGCCATAATCATCATTATTATTTAGATTTATATCACTAGCCGGAATAAAAAAACGGCTGCCATGCGGCAACCGTTCTCTTATTGAATGCTGTGATCAGAATACGTTAAAAAACATATCTGATTTCGATAATACTCATTTGTCCCTGAACAACGGATTCCCAGCGTCCGGTGAATTCAGCACCGTAGGAAGCCGCCAGGACCGGCCCTATTTCCTGTGCTTCATCATCACTCCAGAGCGGCCCGGCCGGCACCGTGGTCACCAGCTCATTTTCACCCCGCTGGTCATCACTCAGCTCAACCTCTACTACACTCATCTTACCGTCAACTACGGTATTCCAGACCCCGTCCAGACACCCTGATGTGCCGCTGCGATCATAGGTGCTTTTTTCGGCATCCGCCTGGTTCCAGATAGGACCTGCGGGCAAACTGACTTTGTAGCTAGACATCACGATTCCCTGTTGCGCACTGGCTGTACTTACATCCCGAATATTTCGTTCAGCCTGGTATCAAATGACATAATTCTGACTAACGTGTAAAGAGTGCAAACAGTCACCCGGTGGTGAAGTTTACAACAAAGCAGGAAGGCGCTGATCTGATCAGGAGATTTACGGGGTGATATGCGCCCATACCACCCCGTATAAAAATCATCCTTAACGAAGCTCCCATCCGTGAAATGGCTCTGTCCCTAAAGCCTATCATCCCTGAATCAATCCATGAGCGCCTCATCCAAATAAAGGCTAATAATCCTGCTCGTCCATGAATGGGTGACTCCGTCCCCAGATCCATTCATGCATACATCCTGATGCAGCGCTCATCCGTGAACTTTTCAGTTCCTTTGCAGTAATTCCTGTAGCTTCGACCAGCTTCCGTGTCATTGGCGTTATGTCATCCTGACACGCTCCCTTTCTGACTGCTGCAATGATCTCTCCGTACAAATAAGTCTAACAAAGCCTGAAATTTAAAAAGTATCATCTTGGTATCAGTTGCAGGGGCAAAAGAGACGAAACGCCATAATTGATCACTTTTTAATCAACAGTTAACTTTTTAGTGTGATACTGGAAAATTAAAGGGTGGGAAATGAGCCGCCGGTATCGGTCACCGGCGGCGAATAATCAGCCGAATAAGCTGTGCTGCAGTGGCGTGCAGGAGAAGTGAAGGCGGGCTTTCTGTACCCATTCGGAAGCCACAAAGGAATTGTCACCCACCGTGCGGGACATAAGATAATACAGTTCCGGCAAATAACAGTTAGCACCCTGCTGCTCTGCCTGTCCAATGGCCTCTTCCAACACCTTAACCGCTTCCTGTTGCTGTCCGTGGCTGATCAGAACATCACCAATCAGCGCGGCATACAGGGAATGGGTCAGCCGGAATCCGGTACTGGATAACCAACGCTGAAACGCCGTTGAAATGGTCAGAATATGCTGCTCATCAGGGGTCTGCTGGTATTCAGCCCACCCCTTAAACAACGCGGCGATTCCTGATAGAACGGAAAGGCATTTTCTGCCGTCAGCACTTCCAGCTCCGCGGCATACTCAAGGGTTTTCTCAACGTTACGCTGCTTCCAGGAGAACCACGCGCCGGCCTGTAAAGCAATCGCCAGGCTGAACATATGCCCGACTTCACGGCTGGTTGCGATCATGTCTTCCAGATAGGACTCGGCCTGCTCATCCTGTAACTGCAAAGCACTCAGACACTTAAAACACCAGGCAATCATACGGGGATCCTGGCCTTCAATTTCCAGTGCTGATTCCAGCATATCCGGCTCATACTGCTCCAGCGCCAGACTTGAATGCCGGAACGCATCCTTAGCCCGGCCGGCCCAGAAACAGGTATTCCCCAGAGCTGTCAGTGCCTGCATTTTACAGGCGCTGTCTTCCAGTTGTTCGGATAACTCCAGAGCCTCCTGGGCATAGCCAATGGCTTCCGGAATATCCAGCCGCATCAGGGCAATTGTCCAGATTCGGAATAAGCCATTCACCTTACGGTGATAACTCTTGGTCCGGTCACACAGCTCAAGGATTTCAGCATACACATCGCTGATCACCGGGGAGTACCAGCCGTAACGCATTTTATAAACGTTCGCCAGATAGAACAGCAGATCCAGCTTAAGGTCTTCACACTGTTCCGGCGTATATTTCCCCGGTACAGTGTTCCGGCAGGGCCGCTGTTACCAGCAAATCACGGGCTTCCAGAAGTTGCGTTTCAGCTTCACTGTAACTGTCAGCGGCAATCAGCAGATTGGCATAACGGGCCTGATAAATAACCGCCCGGAAATAATTACCTGCCAGATTAAACTGACGGTATAACCACTCCATACGTAACCGGTCACGGGAAGGCGTTTGCTCAGACAACTTGCCATCCATCATGGCTTTCTCGACTTCATCCGCCAGTTGCCCGTGACGCTCGGAACGGTCTTCATCTTTGAGGGTTTCAACCACCAGCTCACGGATCAGCCGGTTAGCAATTTCCAGCTGCCCGTCTGAAGTAGTCCGTACCAGTTGCGACTGCCGCAGGGCCTTCAAATCAGATTGCCCTGCCAGCACATAGAGGACATCAAGCGGTAATGAAGCTCCCGCTAAAGCCAGATACTGCATTGCCTGCAGTTCACCAAAGCTCAGGGCAAACAACTGCTCTTCCAGCACAAGCTGAATAGACTCAGGCATTTGCTGACTGTCAGGATCCACCTGTTCCAGCAATAAATTCAGATAAAACGGTACTCCGTTAGAACGGGCAATGCTTTGCTGCAGCCATTCGCGGGAATGATGCTTAAAGTGCCCCGCCAGCTTCTCGCATTCCGCCACCGTTAAGCGGGATAACGCAATAAAAGAATCCGGATTCAGTAACCGGATAACCCGGTCAGAATAACGGAAGGTACTGGTAATCACTGCCGCCACCGGGAAACCCCGCAGTGTCTCACTCAGTTCAGCCAGCTGTTCCAGTGCATCCGACACACAAAGATGAATATTATCAATCAGCAAGGCCAGCCCGGCAGGCATGTTTTCCAGCGTCGCCACCAGCACATCGCTGTCTTCGGCCAGCCCCTGAGGGCGCCATTCTTCCAGGCGGTTAATCAGGGACAGGCGCCAGTCCGTTTCATATTGCTCTGCATCCAGGCGAATCACTTGCATACCGCGGCTCTGGGCGTAACCGGACATCTCTTCCAGCATCCGGGTTTTACCCATACCGGAATCACCGGCCAGGCAGTTCAGTGTTAACCGGCCATCCCCAGACTGACGTCAAACTGGCCCTTTAAGCGGCCGAGTTCTTTATCACGGCCATACAGTGGAATTTGCCGTTCTTCCTTGCAGGTAGCACCTTCTATCACCCACCAGCCAGACTGTCCCGGCTGCAATGGTGAAAAATCAAAATGCAGGTCATAAAGAAATTTAAGCTGATCCCCACCACAATTTTATTGGCCGGAACATACATTGCTTCATCCAGCAACCGGCTGACATCACTGTTCGGCAAGGTATATCCCTTGCCGTCGTGGTGTAACTGTTCCAGAGAAATCAGACAGAAATGCGGTGACAGCAGTGAGGCAGGCCGCTCGGTCAGCATTTGTTCCAGCAACAGTAAAATATGTGCCCTGCCGCTGTTAGCGGAATCCGGTGCAGTAACATACTGGCTGAAGGCCGCAATGACATAAGCACCGTGCTGTTTAACAAACAGCGGGCTCAAATCATTCAGTTGTTGCTGTATAGCAGCATGTTGTTCAGCATCAGTCACCTTAACAACAGCAACCACACTCAGGCGGTTCTGTAAAAGTGCCTGCCCTTCGGCCAGATCGTACTGCTCTTTGTGCAATGACAATTCTGCGTGGGATACCGAAAAACTCCGCCAGATTATGCAATGTGCGCAGCGTTACCGGCTTATTGGTTTCCGCACGCTTAATGGTGGCAATAGATATACGTAAATGCTGGCGTTCACAGGCATCGGCCAGCGCTTCCTGACTGAGGCCGTGCTCCCTGCGGAGACGTTTCAGACGAGCACCGTCAATAAAAATCTGCCGGTCTTTTGTTTTGTCATGCATCAAATCCTGAACCAGGTAAAACCTGTTATACAACCTGCTGAACGAATCAGACTTTAAAACAGAAAATGGCCATCAACTAATACAGAAACAAGCCATTTGCCAGGCTTTGATCGAGCATATTCAGCGGATGAAACACTTTATTATTCTAATACTTATGTCACAAACGGGAGAACAGTCAGACAGGCACCTGCATCTGTATTCGCTAAACAGAAATGCACGTACCCTTAAATGACGGATTCGCTGCCAGTTGCCGCCGACTGTCCCCACAGAAACGTTTAAACTCAAACGCTAGCCATGCAAAAACAAACGAATCCCAATACGCAAAATATACCCGACAATTGCGGGTAACACACCTGTTGATTCCAACAGTCCATAGATCAATTGTTACAGTAAATCCTCAAAAGAAGCCCGAGACTCAGTTTTCATAACCAAGTTGAGCAGAAATAGCCCTGCCGGCGGCTTGCAAATCTTCAATCCAGGCATCTTTGCGCCGCTCAATCGGTGCAGAAACAGACAAGCCCGCTGTAATATTACCGGTCCGGTCGTATAACAATACGCCGATACAGCCCACATCAATTTCAGCCTCTTCATTATCCAAAGCATACCCCTGAGCAACACTTTTCAAACACTCATCGGTCAGTGCCGGTAAGGATGAAAATGTATTACGGGTATACGCGGGCAGATTGGTACGCTGTGCGTAATTGGCAATTTCCTCTTCCCCGGAGCCGAGCATCAGCTTGCCCACACCGGTTACATGCAGGGGTGCCCGGCTGCCAATAATCTGCTGAACATGCATCATGCGGTTCGGAGTCACTTTTTCAAAATAGATAACCACGTCTCCTTCACGGATCGTCAGGTTAACCGTTTCACCGGTCTTATCCCGTAATTTTTCCATAAAGGGTAAAGCCACCGCCCGTAAATCAATGTCCGTATGCAGGCGATTACTCAGCTGCAGCAGACGCTGCCCAAGCCGGTATTCGCCGCTGCCATTGCGCTCAACAAAACGGTTATCGATCAGTGAATGCAAAATCCGGTGCGCGGTTGAGGATGTAACCCGGTATCGGCACTGAGCACCTTCAGCTTCACCGGCTTTGAATAGCGTGAAATGGAATCCAGCAGCGTTGCTGCCCGGTCGATTACCTGAATACGCGCTTCCGGTTTTTCTTTGTTTTTCCTGAGACATCTGCCTGCTCTCCGAACGTTTTGAACGTATTTGCAATGGGAAACAATTTCATAATGCAGCAGATATTTTCACAATACAACACACTTATTTTGCATTTCGTATTATGAAAATCAGAAAACAAAAATTAATAGATTAAAAACAATCACTTAAGAACATAATTCCAGAAAAGCCACCAATTTTCACATAATGAAATGATTGCGTATTGCGATATAAAAACCTGACTCATAAGTTAAATAGTAACTGACCAAGGCAGCCGTTATCCGGCACAGAGCCCAACTATCAACTTTAGGCAGAGCAATCATGGCAGATCAAAACCCCGTTTTTATTCCCGGCCCGACCAACATCCCGGACCGGTTACGCAATGCAATGCACATTCAGAGCCGCGACCACCGCGCCCCTGACTTTGTAGAAACTTTTGCCCCTGTCCTGCGTGACTGCAAAAAGTATTCGGTACCGACAGTGGTGAAATCATCACCTTCCCGGCCAGTGGGACCGGTGGGTGGGAAGCCGCTATCTGTAACACCCTGTCCCCGGGTGACAAAGTACTGATTGCCCGCTACGGCATGTTTTCGCACCGCTGGATCGACCTTTGCGAACGCCATGGTCTGGATGTACAGATCATCGAATGCAGCTGGGGCAGCGGTGCACCGGCAGACCAGTTTGAAGAAGTGCTCCGTGGTGACAGTCAGCATGACATCAAAGCCGTTCTGGTTACCCATAACGAAACAGCCACCGGTGTACTGAGCGACATCGCAGCCGTTCGCCGGGCAATGGACAGCGCCGGCCACCCGGCAATGATGTTCGTTGACTGTGTAAGTTCGCTGGCTTCGGTGCCTTTCGAGATGGATGCCTGGGGAGTGGACATTGCCGTGTCCGGTTCGCAGAAAGGTTTCATGCTGGCTACCGGCATGGCCATTCTTGGGGTAAGCCAGAAAGCACTGGCCGCCATGGAAACTGCCACCCTGCCACGGACCTTTTTGACTTCCGCGACATGATGGCAGCCAACGCAACCGGTGGCTTCCCTTACACACCACCCCTGCAACTGATTTACGGCCTGAAAGAAAGCCTGAACATGCTGTTTGAAGAAGGTCTGGAACAGGTTTACGCCCGCCATCACCGCCTGGCGGAAGGTGTTCGCAAAGCGGTATCAACCTGGGGACTGAAATTATGTGCCAACTCACCGGAGCTTTATTCCAACACAGTAAGTGCCATTTATGTACCGGAAGGCTTTGACAGTAACCGTTTAACGGAACATGCCTTCAGCAAATACGGCGTTTCCTTCGGCATCGGCCTGGGTGAAATGAATGGCAAGGCATTCCGTATTGGCCATCTGGGCTCACTGACCGACGTTATGGTGCTGTCGGACTGGCCACCATCGAAATGGCCATGGCCGACCTGGATTACCCGATAGAACTGGGCAGCGGTGTACGTGCCGCACAGGAATATTTTCGCCAGACCGCCGCGTAAGGCACCTTCAAACTGCAGAGAAGAGGTAAATCATGTCTGAACAAACAATGATCATACCGACCTGGGATGATGTAAAGATCGCCCACGAGCGTATCAGACCCTACATCCATGAAACACCGGTCCTGACCTCACGTTTCATCAATGAGCTGACCGGCGCGGAGCTGTTCTTTAAGTGCGAAAACTTTCAGAAAGCCGGTGCGTTTAAAGTGCGCGGTGCCTGTAATGCTGTGTTTGGTCTCAGCGAAGAACAGGCGGCAGTTGGTGTGGCCACCCACTCTTCCGGTAATCACGCCCTGTCGCTGTCTTACGCTGCAGGCCAGCGCGGCATCCCCGTTTCAGTGGTGATGCCACGGACCGCGCCTCAGGCAAAGAAAGATGCAGTTATCGGCTACGGCGGAAAGATCGTCGAATGCGAACCATCTACCAGTTCACGGGAAGCAGTATTTGCAGAAATGGTCGCCCAGTCCGGTGCGGACTTCATTCACCCGTATAACGATCCGCGGGTAATCGCCGGCCAGGCAACCTGTTCCCGGGAGCTACTGGATCAGGTCGACAATCTGGACGCTGTTATCGCGCCGATTGGCGGTGGCGGGATGATCTCCGGCACCTGTCTGACCCTGTCCAGTATCGCACCTGAAGTAAAAATCTATGCGGCAGAACCGCTGAATGCCGATGACGCAGCACGGTCTTTCCGGGCCGGTCACATCATTGCTGACGATGCCCCCAGACCATTGCGGATGGCTTAAAAGTGCCTCTGAAAGACCTCACCTGGCACTTCGTCAGCAACCACGTTACGGACATTCTGACGGCCACAGAAACAGACATTGTAGACGCCATGAAGCTCATCTGGAAGCGCATGAAAATTGTGATGGAGCCCAGCAGTGCGGTACCACTGGCGACCATTCTGAAGAATCCGGATGTATTCCGGGGCAAACGCATCGGCGTGATTATCACCGGCGGCAATGTCGATCTCGACAAACTGCCCTGGCTGTAAGCATCCCGTAAACCGAACAACGATCTTATCCCGGACAGTCTCTGCACAACAGCACGCCTCTCACTTGCTGAGAGTACTGCCGGGTAAAGAAAATTTATCTGGAGAATCCCATGACAGCACAAAACAATTTACCGGCGTCCCTGGAAGTAGGTTATGACATCCCTGCTACCATCGGTATGAACGAAGCAGACATCCAGACCCCCTGTCTGGTTGTTGACCTGGACGCCCTGGAAAAACATCCGTACCATGGGCCGCTATGCCCGTGAAATGGGTGTTCGACACCGGGTACACGGCAAGATGCACAAGTCCGTTGATATAGCTTTATTACAGGAGCGCCTGGGTGACAGCTGCGGTGTTTGCTGCCAAAAGTATCGGAAGCAGAAGTATTCGCCCGTGGCGGTATCCGTGACGTACTGGTGTCCAACCAGGTACGAGACCCGGCCAAAATCGACCGCATGGTACAACTGCCGAAACTGGGTGCACGGACAATCTGCTGCGTTGACGACATCGATAACGTTGCTGAACTGTCTGCGGCTACCCAGACCCACGGCACTGAAATTGAGTGCCTGGTAGAAATCGACTGCGGTGCCGGCCGCTGCGGTGTGGCCGCCGGTGAACCGGTGGTTGAACTGGCCAAGGCTATTGCTGCTGCACCGGGCCTGAAGTTTGCCGGTATTCAGGCTTACCAGGGCGCTATGCAGCACTTGCAGGACTACAGCGAGCGTAAAGAAAAATCAACATCGCGGTTGAAATGGTAGCCCGCTCCATCGAACTGCTGAAAGCGGAAGGCCTGGAGTGCGACATCGTTGGCGGTGGCGGCACCGGCTCCTACTACTTTGAAGGTAATTCCGGTGTGTTCAACGAACTGCAATGTGGTTCATACGCCTTTATGGATGCGGATTATCAGACCATCCACGATGAGAACGGCGAGCGTATCTCTGAATTTGAAAACTCACTGTTCATCCTGACCTCCGTCATGAGCCACGCCAAAGCCGACAAAGCCATCTGTGATGCCGGCCTGAAAGCCCAGTCGGTAGACAGCGGCCTGCCGTATATCTTCGGCCGCGATGATGTTGAATACATCAAGTGCTCCGATGAGCACGGTGTAATTGCCGATCCGAACGGCGCCCTGAAAGTAAACCAGAAGCTGAAACTGGTACCTGGCCACTGTGACCCTACCTGTAACGTTCACGACTGGTACGTAGGCGTTCGCGGCGGCAAGGTTGAAACCCTGTGGCCGGTATCAGCCCGCGGTAAAGCTTATTAAGCATTAACACCCTGATTTGTAGTGCCGGGCAACCGGCACACAACACCTGTAAGGAGTCACTGAATGACTACTCAGAATAAAGGCGTTGCCATTGTTTCCGAAGCCGTTTGCGAAGCGATTGTTGGCCGCCCGGAAGCCTTCACCGCTGTCGAAAACATTTTTGCTGCCATGGCAAAAATGATGCGTACAACTTTCCCGTTGTCCGCGAAGCCATTGGCCATGCCGATGCCCTGTACGGATTTAAATCCGGTTTCGACCGGGCCGGTCAGGTACTGGGGGTTAAATCCGGCGGATACTGGCCCGGCAATGCAGCCAACGGCCTGACTAACCACCAGTCCACGGTAATCCTGTTTGATCCGAACACCGGCAAACTGAAAGCCCTGGTCGGCGGTAATTACCTGACCGCTGTCCGTACGGCAGCATCTTCTGCGGTGTCTATTGCTCACCTGGCCCGTAAAGATGCCAAAGTACTGGGCATGGTCGGCGCGGGCCACCAGTCAACCTTTCAGCTACGGGCCGCCGTGGAGCAACGCAACTTTGAAAAGTGGTTGCCTGGAACCCACACCCTGAATACCTGCCAAGGCTGCAGGCTGTCTGCGATGAACTTGGCTTGCCATTCGAAGCGGTCAGCCGCGAAACACTGGGGCCCAGTCTGACGTTATCATCACCATCACCTCAGCCTTTGAACCCTTACTGAAGAAGAGCTGGATCAAACCCGGTACACACATTGCCTGCATGGGCACCGATACCAAAGGTAAACAGGAAGTTGATCCTGAACTGCTGGTTGCCGCCACCGTATTTACCGACGAGACCGAACAGTCGGTCACCATCGGTGAAGCACAGCATGCCGTCGCAAACGGCAGCCTGAGCGCCAGCGACATTACCCCGATCGGTGAAGTCATCAATGCCACTCACCCGGGCCGTCGTTCTGATGATGAAATCACCCTGTTTGATGGCACAGGGGTGGGCCTGCAGGATCTGGCAGTCGCATCGGCGGCCGCTGAACTGGCCATCGCCCAGAACAAAGCTGACTGGACCGAACTGTAAGCAGACATCACGGCTTCTGCTTCCGGTATATCGCTGAACCTGCCGGCATCTCCTGCCACTGCTGACGTCCAAATGCGAATGGCGGAGTAACTCCTGTCCGTCGGTAAGTTCAGCGATACCCTTGCTGCCTGAATCAGGCAGCCAAACACCCCTTCCTTCGCCGGAGGGGTGTTTTTCCTGTACTGAATTTAGGAACACACAGCATGAAAAAGACTGCCCGAAGCCGCATGCGCGCCCTGCTAGAAGACAACCGCTGTATTCCCTGCGCATCTGTTTTTGATCCAATGTCCGCACGGATGGCTGAAGATATTGGTTTTCAGACCGGTATTCTGGGAGGCTCCGTTACTTCCTGATGACCCTCGGCGTACCGGACATCTGTCAGTTAACACTCAGCGAACTGGTTGAGCAGGCCCGGCGCGTTTGCAGAGCATCCAGCCTGCCGGTCATTGTTGACGGCGATAACGGCTACGGTAATGCCCTGAATGTGGTCAGAACCATCGAAGCACTGGAATACGCCTGCGCCTCAATGGTCACACTTGAAGACACCGTTTTGCCCCGTGCCTATAATGATTCTGCACAGCAACTGATTCCGGTTGACGAAGCCTGCAGTAAACTGAAAGCAGCCCTGCAAACCCGGCGGGATCCGGCATTCGCAATCTTTGCCCGCACCCATGCACTGCCGGGGCAGCCAGTGGATGCATTGCTGGAAAGAATCAAAGCCTACAGTGCAACCGGCATCGACGGCCTGTGTATATTCGGGCTCACCGACAAAGACGTTTTAGGTCAGATCGCCGCCAGCACCCATCTGCCACTGATGCTGATTACCTACGGTGAAGTTGATTTAGGCAGCCAGCAGATGCTGACTGATAACAAAGTCAGAATCCGCCTGCAGGGACATCTGGCGTATGAAGCCGCTGTTCAGGCGACTTACCAGTCGTTACAGGCATTACATCTTCGGCATAACCCCGGCGCAGAACTGCGCAACGCCAGTGCCAGCGCGAAGACGCTGATCAGTGAGTATTCGCGCCAGTCACACTACGATACCCTGATTAACAACTATGTGACTCCGGACATGTAACCTTATCAGCGATTTTATTCTGCCGGATCATGCAACAATCTGTTGCATACAAACCGCTATATCCCCGTCACCGTCAGTTTTAGAGTACCCCTTTGCACTCTGAAACTGACGACAATACCGTGTCCCGAACCTATACCCTGCACTATTACTTCGACCCTTTATGTGGCTGGTGCTACGGCGCTGCCCCCTGCTAAACCAGGCCAGACAACTGGCATCTGAACTGGCCGGTCAGGATATCCGGCTAAATATGGAGCTGCATCCCGGCGGCATGTTCAGCAAGCCACACTGCATGCCGGTTTCAGAACGGTTCCGGGCAATGGCCAACCACCACGATGCCCGTATTGCGGATCTGACCGGCCAGATATTCGGCCAGGCCTACCAACAGGAACTGCTGTTTGATACCGCCAGAATACTGGATTCCACTCCCCGTCCGTGGCGGTGCTGGCGGCGCAATCCATGGCAGGAAAAGGCACAGACATGCTGCACAGCCTGCAAGGGCGCATTACATCGAAGGGCTCGATATCACAGCCGAAAAAGTACTGCTACAACGGGCAGCTGAAGTACTGAACAACCCTCAGGATTTTCTGCACAGCCTGTCCGTCATAACACCCCGTATCAGTGAACGGTTTAACGACTGTCACCAACAGATGTTGCGCTTTAACCTGCGGGGCTATCCCGGTTTTGTTCTTGAAACGGCACCGGCCTGCAGTAAACAACCCGGCTGAGCCACATTTCAGGGTCTTAAACCATCAGCCTTTCTATGGACAGCCAATGGCATTTGCTGACCACTTAACTAGCCTGCTTACTTAAGGAAATGCCATCATGAAAAATATGCTTGCTCTGCTTTGCCTGCTCAGCCTGCCCCTTCAGCTACACGCTGACGACTCAGCGGAAGCAAATAAAAAACTCGTGGTAGATTTTTATACTGAGATTCTGTTTCAGCAGAAACTGGACAAAATTGACCAGTACATCGGCGATGTCTATATCCAGCACAACCCGAACGTCGCCGACGGTAAACAGGCATTACTTGATCTGCTGCGCAGCTTCCTGCACCGGAACCTGGCAGCAACCCCTTCGGTGAGATAGTCAGAGTCATAGCCGAAGATGACCTGGTGGTTTTACATGTTAAAAACGACAGCTGGCCAGGGCCAAACGGTGGGGCCGTGGTGGATATTTTTCGTGTGAAAGACAATCTGATCGTCGAACACTGGGATGTGATTCAGGCCATTCCGGATACCGCCGCCAACGACAATACTATGTTCTGAAACGGTAACTGCCCCGAGACATCAGGCCGGGGTTACCCGGCCCCTACCCAGATATTGCCCGCTTCACAATGCAGGCAGATACGGTTCGGATAATCCGGAAACCCCATCAGAACGCTGCAACCTTCATCACCAATGATCAGTGGCAACGCTGAACAGCACACACCGCAGGCAGAGTCCTCCGGTAAATTAAATAACGGATTCGTGGCCCGGGCATACAACTGCCCTTCATGCTCGGTGTACAACACGTAGCCGCTGAATTCCCGGCCCTGATTCCAGTCCGCCAGTGCCGGTAAATTAAATTCAGCAGTATTCAGTGCCTGCAGAGAATCCACCCAGATACACAACTTAGCCTTACCGGCACTGTGTACCCCTTCAAGATGAATATTGCCGGGCATCAGCCCCAGCCAGCAGGCTGAAAACCCATTCAGATCAACAGCAGGTGACTGCCGTTCACCCAGGTTCACTTCAGCAAACTCGCCGTTACAGCGGACCTGCACAATCCCTGCCGCGGTTTCCACCTCTGCGTCAGTAATCTGCAATGCCTGAACCGCCCCTAATAACGCATGGCCACAGGGGCGCTTCCTTTGAGCCGGGGTAAAAACCGCAAACGGTACTGCGCCGTTTCAGAGCTTTCAGCAAGTACCTGAACCGGTACACCACTGTTTTCCGGATTTTCAGGCACGTCAGTCATCGCCATTAGATTACCCTGACTTGCCGTATCTCCAAATACTCTGAATCGCATTGCTGCCTCCTGCAAAGCGGTTGCACTGAACCGTCAATAACGCCATCATATTGCGCTGAATTTATGCCGGCCCGGTATATACATTCACCCGACTGCCGACACACTTACTTACATTTTTACAGTAAGCACCGTCAGGCAGCAATCAGATTATTTTTATCAGGCGAATCTCTATGAGTAATTTCAGCGACGTATCTTTTCTTAACTCAGTCTTTGGCAATGTTCAGGGTGACAAATCCAATCCTGACTGGCAAAAGCTGCCAAGCAGTTACACCTGATCAAAGAAGAACTGGCCGAGCTGGTAGAAGGTATAGAGAATCAGGATATCAGTGAAGTCCGCGACGCCATTGCTGACGTACTGGTCACCACTTATGGCATGGCCCATGTTCTGGGGATAGACGCCGATCAGGACATGGCCACTGTACAGGCAAGCAACCTGTCCAAGCTGTGCAAGACTCAGGAAGAAGTTGAGCAGACACTGGCGTACTACAGTGAAAAATTGGCCTGCAGGTATACAGCGGCGGCGAACTGCCGGAAGCCTTTATCAAATCAGCGGAAGATCAGACCGGTAAAGACGGTAAGTTCTACCCGGCGCACAAATTCCTTAAATGCATTAACTGGCACGAGCCGGAATTCGTTTAAGTACTGCCTTATCTGCCGGACAGCCCCGACTGTCCGGCTTCTCTATTCCCTCTTCTTATACTCAGCCGTAACTGGCTACCGGTTCTCCCAGCACATCCAGCCTTGGGGTAATGCCCAGTCCCGGCTCATCCGGTGCCATTACCAGTCCGTTCTCCACTCTGAAATTACCGTCAGCGGTTGTCAGGCTCACCATGTCCCGGCACTCCAGAACGGAACGTAACAGTTCCGGCCTGACTGTTTGCCCCAAATGGACGATGGCGGCGAATGCAATATCAGAACCGGTGGTTTCCTGCACACTCAGGGTCAGCCCTGCAGCGGTACAGATATCACGCTGCCGGCGTCCGCGGGTCAGCCCGCCATTCTTGAAATTTTAAGGCCAATGCCGTCCGCCAGATCATTGGCAACGATCTGGGTCACAGCGGTTTCATCCAGGGCCAGCTCATCCCAGATGATCGGGATATCACAGCGGGCGCGCAGCGACTGACATTCACGGATGGTGGCACAGGGAGCCTCCAGCACAATGTCCAGTCCGGGCGGCAACAGGCGAATCATGCGCAATGCATGTTCCACGGACATGCCACCATTGGCATCCACCAGAAAATATTCACCGGGTTGTCGGTCCGCCAGTGAAGCGGTAATCCGTTCTGCATCCAGCGCCGGACCACCTTCGGCCTCCGCTGCACCCACCTTAATTGAATGGCTGCGGTAACCCTGCGCCCGGTGTTCCGCAATCCGGCTACGCATATCGTCAGGGTCACCGGCATAAATAGACGAGATGATCGGCATCGCCGCCCGGGTACGCCCGCCTAACAAATCACACACCGGCATGCCGGTCGCTTTGCCAAAGATATCCCAGCAGGCCACATCAATGGCTGTTTTGGCGTGGTTGTGGCCGACCAGTGCACCATCCATCGCATCATTAACCCGGTCAACATGGCGGGGATCGAGACCAATCAGCTGCGGAGCCATTTCAGCAATACCGGCCCGTACCCCCAGCGCATGGGCGGCAATATAGGTTGCACCAAACGGGGTGCTCTCCCCCAACCTTCCAGACCGGTATCTGTAGTAATTCTGACAAAGGTAGCATCGAAACTGTGGTACTCGCGGCCTCCGGATAACCGGTACACGCCGCCCGAGTAAGGTAAGTCCTGTTGAAACACATCAATACGGGCATTTTCATGGCAATCTTCTTATTATGATTTTGCGGATTATGAATATCGAACTGTTCCTTTATAGCCCAGTCAAGATACCCCTTACTCTCACAAAAGCGAAGAAGATTGCCAATCCGAAGAAACCGCTATACCACCCTGACTGTCAGGCTAAATGCCGGGGTGTATCCGGATACAGCGGTGGTAATTTTTCACTGCCCTGCCTGGCCGGTTCACTGACTGTATCCAGAATCCTGCTCAGGCCGCTGCTGTCATAATTTACGGCAGCCTTGCCTTCAGCACCGAACACCGCAGCCTCCAGCGCCGTGATCTCCCGGTTGAGTTCAGCATTCATCCGCGGCTGTTTACGCCAGCGCATCCAGCTGAGCAGAGCAAGGTAAATCTCACGGTTATCCCCTGCCCGGATCGCCTTGCGCAACGCCTCCAGCTGCACGGTTTCTTTATCCTTCACCGGTGAAGATGTTGCTGTCTTTCTCCCGGTTTCCGGCTGACGTCCACCGGATGTCTCAGCCAGAGGCCCACGGCGGGCCGAACGTTTACGCTGCCAGATAATTGCCAGGGTAAATAACAGCAGTACCGCTAACGCACCGGCTTCATAACGCTTATCTTTGAGCAGAGATAACACATCGGAAGCGGCAAGCTCCGGCTCAGCCTTCCCGGTCCCGGTTGTTACCTCAGGCTTCGCCGGTAAAACCGTCGCCGGCGTCGTCTGTCCCTTACCGGCCCCCTTCCACAGTAATAGTCTGTGCCGGTAAAACGGCCTCTTTCTGCTCATTGGTAGCGGTATCCAGCCAGCTTACCCGTACTTCCGGCAATGTCACTTCACCGGCCACAGTAGGCACCACGGAAATCAGCGTATCCCGCCGGGCAACGGTGCCTTCGCCGGTCTGTACCTGATTAACACGGGTGTCATCAGAATACAGTTTCACATGTTCGGTGCCGACAATGTCCAGATCCGGTAACTGCTCCGGCCGGGCCCCTAAGGCCAGCAGGCTGATCTTACGGCTCACCGCCTCCCCACTCTGAACACCGGATTCTCAGGCTCCCAACTGGCCTCTATCTGCACAGCCCGGGCCGGCAGGAACCAGCTGTCAGCTGCTGCGTCCGGATTACCGGCAATCTGCAACCCGGTTACGTCAGAACGCACCTTAAAAGGTTTTCCCTGACTGAAAATACCGCCAAAGCCAAACTGCTGAAGCATGGAACTGCGGTCAAACGGAAAACCTGAAAACGGCGACCTTGCCTGCCGGGGATCAGCCACTTCCCCTGCAATACAAACGGCCCCAGCGTCAGTGCACCACTGGTTTGTGGCCGTAACAGATAATCCCGCTCAATGATGTTCACGCCCTGCCCCTGTATCAGCCGGTCTTCACCGTTTTGAGTCAGTTCAAAATCCGGACTCTGAGGCGCAATCAGGGTCGCTTGCTGAACGGGCTGACGGATCTCCATCCTTACCGTCAGAGGTATTTCCTGATAAATATAATGCTGTGCCTGATCCGCCAGGCTGACCGTCACACTGATGCCATCGGCACCAATTGCCCTGGGCATTTCACTGATGTCCACCACCCGAACCGACGTACTGTCACTGCTGACCGCACCGGCAGAAATAGCCGGGATAGTCAGCTCCCCGGTATGTTTTGCCGCCAGGGTAATGATCCAGCTCTGCTGAGCACTTTTTCTGCCATTGATGATGCTGGTCTGCATGGACTGTGATGTCCCCTGTACAGAGAAATCCTTTTCCAGCGGCGTCAGATCCGGCGCCGCAGCCTGAGGGTCACGGGTGCTCAGAATCAGCTGAAAGTTATCTCCCACGGCAACCTTCTGTGCATTCAGCCTGGCATCCAGCCCGGCCGCCAGCAGCGCTGGCGAAATACCGGCTGCGGTAACCGCCGCAGCCAAAGCGATTGTTTTAAAACTGACTGATTTCATCTTTAACCTCTTTACTGCGTTGCCCGAAGCCGGGCATAATGTTGACGAATGCGGGCACGTAACAAACCTGTCGGGTCATCCGGCACCCGCCGTAACTGCTGTTCAGACGCCTGATCCAAAGGTGCGATATCCCCGAACGTGCCTGCAGTTCCGCATCCTGCTGCTGATCTTCTGCAGACTTGCCGTTGCCCTGCAGGGCATTGGAAATCAGTTGTGACAGCAGGCCTGAATCCTCTTTCTCTGCTGCATTGCCTGCCTGCTCCTCAGACTGAGCATCCTGCCCGCTCTGCTGATTGCCGGCGTGGGCCTGCTGATCCTGTTGTTGCGGGTTTTCCTGTTGCTGATCCTGAGGATTGGAAACGGATTGTTGATTCTGTTGATCTTTCTGATCCTGAGAATCTGCGCCGGATTGTTGATCCTGCTGCCCCTGCTGGCCCTGAGAATCCGAGCCGGACTGCTGTTGCTGATCCTGCTGGCCCTGAGAATCCGAGCCGGACTGCTGTTGCTGATCCTGCTGTCCCTGAGAATCCGAGCCGGACTGCTGTTGCTGATCCTGCTGATCCTGTTGATCCTGTTGATCCTGTTGATCCTGTTGATCCTGTTGATCCTGCTGATCCTGTTGCTGGTCCTGAGAACCTGAACCAGACTGCTGATCCTGCTGCTGTTCCTGATCCTGCTGATCCTGCTCCTTCTGATCCTGTTGCTGTTGCTGTTGCTGCTGCTGTTGCTGTTGCTGTTGCTGTTGCTGTTGCTGTTGCTGTTGCTGTTGCTGTTGCTGTTGCTGTTGCTGTTGCTCAAGCAACTTTGCCACCAGCTCACGGTTATATATCCCATTCCCGTGATCCGGATGGGTTTTCAGGAATCGGTCATAGGCATCCAGCGCGCCCTGAAAGTCGCCGCTGCGGGCCAGAGAATTACCCAGGTTGTAATCTTTATCCCCGGATTGCAGTTCAGCATATTCTTTTGCAGCGGCCTGATAATCACCGGCGCGGTATAAGGAGGTCGCCTGCCAGTCCGGCGACTCGAAGGTCTGTGCTGCGGTACTGAAATCAGAAGCGGCAAAGCTTCACTGCCCTGCTGATCCGGCGTTTTCCATAACCCCTTCCAGCCCGAAGCTGTTTCAAAAGCAGATGAAACTGCACCGTTTTCGACAATCTTTTCTGAAGCCTTTACAGCAGCCTCTTCTGAAGCCATAGCCGAATCCGGTTGAAACCCTGCCACTCCCAGCATGCATACAAGACCGAATACCAGCCCGCGGCGAAACAGCAAAGGCACAGCCAGCACGGGCAGCAATAACAGCCAGTAGCCACTGTCCACCCAACTGTCAGAACGGATATCACTGCTTTCACCGGCCAGAACAGCCCCGCTATCCTGCGGCAGCAGCTGTGCCAGATCTTCACCGCCCGCTGTAATCACCGCCATTGATCCGCCTCCCTGACGGGCAAGTTTTTCCAGCCCGTCCAGCGGTAACCGGGAAACATAGGCTGAACCTTCAGCATCACTGATGACCTGCCCGGAAGCAGTTTGCAAAGTCGCACCTTCTGCGGTGCCTACCGCCAGCACAGAGACTTCATAGCCCTGTTCACGGGCTGCTTCAGCAGCCTGCAAACTGGCCTGCGGACGATCCCCATACTGTCAGTTAAGAGAATGATCCTGCCTGACCGGGCACCGGTCCGCTGCAATAACTGTGACGCTTCACTGATCGCCAGATCAGGCCGGTCTCCCAGTACCGGCATCAGACCGGTAGTAAGCTCCGGCAGCATCTGCTCAATCACCTGGGCATCTTTGGTCAGCGGGGCCGCCACAAAAGGAATATCGGAATAAATCACCAGCGCCCGGTCATTCCCCGGGTTTCAGCCAGTAAATCCCGCAACTTATGAATAGCCCGCTTAAGCCGGCTGGGGCAATGTCCGTGCCGTTCATAGACTGCGCCAGACTCAGAACGGCCACCACCGGCTCACCGCCGTTAAATGATGGTGTCTCAGCTTTTTCCCAGCTGGGCCCCGCCAGTCCGGTAATCAGCAGGGCCAGCACCAGTGCCGCAATCACCCATGATTTACGCCGAGCCACCGGCTTACTGCCCGGTAATGAGAGATGTGCCAGCAAATGCGCATCAATATAACGCTGCCAGTTATCCGGCCCCTGCGCTGCCCCGCGACGAGCTAACAGCACCAGTAACACCGTTGCCGGCAGCAGCGCCCAGAGCCATTCAGGGCGCAAAAATGAAACTGTTCGATCATACTGTTCATCACTGAACCTCCGCGCGATTAACCCGGTTAGCACCCGGTGCGCCACCGGATATCAGACTGAATAAAGCCAGCAATGCGGTCAGCCCCAGTGCCAGCCCTGCCGGCCAGAAATACAGGGCAACTTCAGGCCGTACGTACACCGGCTCACCGCTGACCGGTTCCAGTTGGTCAATGGCCAGGTAAATACTGGCCAGCCCCTGTTCATCGGTAGCACGAAAGTATTCACCGCCGGTCATCGCGGCGATCTCACGCAAACTGGTTTCATCCAGATCCCTTGAAGGATTAACCACCTGCCGGCCAAACACCGTATTCACCTGCACGGCATCCGCCCCCACACCGATGGTATAAATCCGGATACCCAGTTTTTAGCCAGTGCCGCTGCCTGCAGGGGCTCCATAACCCCTTCGTTGTTGGCCCCGTCAGTCAACAGCACCAAGACCCGGCTGTCTTCGGCGCGGTCCTTCAGACGCTTGGCTGCAATGGCGATCGCATCGCCAATGGCCGTTTTCTGGCCGGTTAGCCCCACCTGCGCCTGTCCCAATAATTCCCGGACCACTTCACGGTCAAAGGTTAATGGCGACTGCAGATAAGCCCTGTCAGAGAAAAGCACCAAGCCGACACGGTCACCTTCACGGCGCTGGAGAAAATCATCCGCGGCCTGCTTCACCACATCCAGCCGGGTTGCCCTCTGGCCGCCACGGGTCAGATCTTCCTCTTCCATCGAACCGGACAGGTCAATGGCCATCATCAGATCCCTTCCCTGTGCTGGTAGCGGAACTTCTTCCCCACCAGTGCTGGCCGCGCAAGCGCGCTCACCAGTAACACCCAGATACTCCAGGCCATCAGTAACCGCCACAGGCTTTGACCCGCTACACCGGCGGAGGAAGTCTGTTGCAGAGAAAAACGGGAATAAAACGGCACGCGCAATGCGCCGGAAGTGCCTGCAGCCACCGGTTTCAGATACCGGCGGGCAACCAGTGGCAACGGTAGTAACAGAAAGGCCAGTGGCCATATAAAGGTAATCATGTATGCCTCCTGATCCAGTGTTCGCTTTTGTCCAGCAGGCTGCTGTGCTCAGGCATCTCAGTGTTTGCCGGAAAATGGACCTGCTCACGGTATGGCGCACTGGCAATAAATTCCGCAATGTCAGGGGCCATCCCTCCTTTGCCCTGAGAAAGATACTCACTCCATTGCGCATTACTGAGCTTCCCCGACGCCCGGTTGCCCCCGCCACGGCGACACGGTGCAGCAACACCGATAACCGGGTCGCCAGCTCAACCGAGTGCATATCGCCGGCTTGTTGCCGTAGCAGCGTCAACTCCTGAAGGGCAATGTATCTGAGGCTCCGCCGGTGGAAATACAGGTATACCAGTGCCCCGGTAAGTAACGTGACAACAGTACCGGCGGCCAGCCACCAGCCCGGTGCCAGTGGCCACCACGAAACCGCCTCCGGTAAACTGATATCGCGCAGTAAATCCAGCTGCGCCTGAACATCGGGTGTGGGATTAGAATTCATCGTTGACTCCTTGCCGCCCGTGGGCTGAACAGACATGCAGGGGATTCAGGAGTGCTGATCTGATGCAACACCATGTTGTGCTGAACACTCAGCTTTTTCAGCTGCTGACTGCGATATTCAAAGGCACTGGCGTAATCTTCCAGCACCTGTTTGCCAAGACGGTTCAGCTGCAGGGTATCCCGGCCATTACTGATCCGCCCGGCAGTTGCCGGTAATGCCGAATCCAGCGGGTCGCTGATCTGTATATTGATAATGTGGGTTCGGCCTGCCAGATATTTCATTTCACGCTCACAGGCGGTATTCAGATCCGCAAAATCACTGATCACAAACACCATGCTGCCGGGCCGGCAGATCTGACGCAGTCGCCGCAGGCCATCACTTAAAGACGTTTCCTGCAGCCCGGCTTGATCCGGCAGCTCCTGCTGCCGGGTTTCCCGGCGACGGCATCGAGAAACTGCAAAACTGAGCCACGTGTACGGGCTGATTTGAAACTGTGAATGTTGTTTCGCCCCAGAATCAGGGCGCCGATACGGTCACCACCGTCGTGGCCAATCCAGGCCAGTTTTGCAGCAACCTCCGCCGCAAGGTGAGATTTGAACCGCACCCGGGAGCCGAACTGCATCATGCTGCGCAGGTCCAGCAGGAGATAGACCGGCCGTTCCCGTTCAGCCTGAAACAGCTTGGTATGTGCCTGCCCCGTACGGGCAGTCACACACCAGTCGATATTTTTAACGTCATCTCCCGGCTGATAGATACGGGATTCAGCAAACTCCATCCCCTGGCCAAGAAATGCCGAGCGGTTGGTGCCCCACTGGTGGGTCTGAACCGGACCGGACGGTGCAAAGCCGGTCGCCCCCTCGGTAGCCGCATCTGAATCAGTTCTTTTTACTGAGCTCAATGCCCGGTGCGACAGCTTGTGTCTGTTGCATCAGTACAACCTCCCTGTCAGCTTACCGGCACACGGTCGATCAGGGTGGAGATAAAGTCATCAGCGGTTTTGCCGTCAGCCTGGGCTTCAAAACTGAGGATAATACGGTGACGCAAAACATCATGAACAACAGCCTGTACATCCATCGGCGTAACAAACTCTGAACCCCGCATCCAGGCATTTACCGGGCACAGCGGTCCAGCGCGATAGTACTCCGCGGGCTGGCACCGTAACTGATGACATCCACCATATCTTCGCCGTACATAAATGGCCGGCGGGTCGCCTGAATAATCTGAATGATGTATTGCAGCAGAGATTCAGAGGCATGGGTCTCCAGTGCCTGCTGACGGGCAGCAAAATTTCATCAGCACTAATCAGCCGCTGAGGTTTAGTCACTTCACCGCGGGCCTCACCGTGGACAATGCGCAGAATTTCCCGCTCAGCTTCAGCGCTGGGGAAATCAATATTCACATGCAGCAGAAAACGGTCCAGCTGAGCTTCCGGCAGCGGATAGGTACCTTCCTGTTCAATCGGGTTCTGAGTGGCCATCACAAGGAAAAGCGCCGGTAACGGATAGGTCTTACCACCCACGGTAATTTGCCGTTCAGCCATGGCTTCCAGCAGTGCAGACTGGACCTTGGCCGGAGCCCGGTTAATCTCATCCGCCAGAATCAGACTGTTGAACAGCGGCCCTTCCTGAAAGGTAAAACTCTGTTGTTCCGGCCGGTAGATATCCGTACCGGTCAGATCACTGGGTAACAAGTCAGGGGTAAACTGAATCCGGCGAGCATCGCAGTCGATGGCTTCAGCCAGGGCATTTACCGCCTTGGTCTTTGCCAGCCCCGGAGCACCTTCCAACAAAATGTGACCATCAGCAAACAGCGCCAGTAACAGGCGATCCACAAAGCGTTCCTGCCCCACGATCCGGGCGTTCATATGGGCTTTGAGATAGGGTATCAGTTCATTGGTCAGCTGATCCGTACCCTGCAAAGCAGTATTAGCATTCATCGGTTTTTCCTCTTCATCAAAAAACCAGCAGGTCAAAGAAAAGAGACCGGCCTGCGCCGGCCCCAACGGTGAACAGATTAAGATTTACTGATGGTTTCCCAGGCGAAGCCCTGCTTCGGTGTGTCAGCCACACCGTAGTCTTCGATTACCAGAGAGGTTTCAATTGCTTTGAGGACGATGTTTGCTTCATAGAAGCTGCCATCCTGCAGGTCATCCAGCGCGTTATTCAGGCTGACAACCGTCGGGGCAACCGGCAACATGGCGTATTTGAAGTCCAGCTCGATGCCGCCTTCAATCATGGTTTTAACTGCCGCCTGCGAGTCACCTTTTGTGCCAGTTGTCCGGCCTGATTAATGACTTTTGCGTTTGATTCAGTCGGCTGGAAGCCTTCGTTAAACTCCACCGAGCTGTCGACAGGAATACCGAATCCGGCGTCATCATCCAGTTCAACTGCGTAATCCGCCACCCCGGCATCAAAGGTATCCAGTGCTTTCTGTACCAGGTCGATAGCGGCATCCGTCTGGCCTTCAAACAGTGCCACGCGGGCAGCGCGGGTATCCGCTAAAACCGACTTTGCGTGGCCCGGAATTTTGATACTTTCAATCACATAAACTGCAGCATTTTCCTGGCTGGCCGCTTTACTCTCACTGGCTAAGACCAGACCGGAAACACTGCTGGCGGCCAGAATGCCAGTGAATGCTAATGCGATTTTTGTAGAGGCTGTTTTCATGACTATCTCCAGTTCATTCATTTGATGCTGAACATGGTATGCCCTGATTTTCACCCCCACCTTTAACCAACTTTAAAAAAATTAAACTTACAAAAAACACTAACCCACTGTTTTAAATAGATATTTAAGACAATAAAAAGCCCGTCCGACAAATGCCGGCGGGCTTTGGGTCCTCGCTCCGGATGGGTGAATCAGAGCGTTTCCAGGGTGACTTTTATCTGTTCAAGGATCATTGCACGGGCAGCAGCTTCATCGGTTTCCGGTACTTCCCATTCCATGATTCTCAGGTATTTATCAACCAGCTTATGAACATCCTGAGTGATCTGGCTGTGCAGTTTGGCAATTTCGGCCTGTTGTATGTCTGACATGATCTTTTCCGGTAAGCGTTAATCGGCGAAGCAACTGAAAGCCGGGCCCTGACCTGTGCACCTTTACGCGGCAGGAGTCGGTGCGCGGATGCACAGTCACTGCAGAGGCCCGGCATATCATTGCAAGACATCCTAATTTAGTGCTCTGCAGGCTTCCCCTTGTGCCCTGACAGCAACCGTTTCAGATGTTGAGGAACAGCTTAACGCCCGAAGTTTGGCTGAAATTCGGCAAAAGTTTAAAAATTTAAGATTTGGAAAGGCGTTCCGGGATCAGCCTGGGAAAGCGTATCTGAATACGCAGGCCCGGCCCGGCATCCGCCAGAGATATACTGGCATGATGGGCATCCCCGACGGCTTTCACCAATGCCAGCCCCAGCCCGTTGCCGGGTGTGGTTCTGGACTGGCTGAGACGGGTAAAAGGTTTGAAAACAGTGTCCTGCTCGGCCTCGGGAATTCCCGGACCGTTATCTTCCACCGTGAGAAGAACATCATCCCCTGCCGTACAGCACTGACTTGCACATGACTGCCAGACGGACAATGGGTAATGGCATTGGTGAGCAGGTTAATCAGCATCTGCTGAATCATGCCCGCATCGCAATACAGGTTCAGCTCAGCCTGCTGCTGAGGCAAAACGGTCAGCTGAATGCCGGCATCCTGAGCGCCAGGCTCAAGTAAATCATAGATTTTCTCCACCAGACCGTGCAATTCAACCTCCGCAAAATTACTGCGGTCGGTATGGGCCTGAATACGGGAAATCCGCAAAATAGTATCGAAAGTCTGGTTCAGCTGTTCCAGTTTACTCAGTGCCTGACTGATTTCCTGTTCCGGGTCTTCACCGCGGTCACACTTATCGCCGGCTTCATAAAGGGCAATCTGAGCATGTGACAGAGGGGTTTTAAGGTCGTGAGCAATGGCAGTAGCAGTGGCCTGAATGCCGTTCACCAGTGTTGCCAGATGCTGCAGCTGGGCATTCATCTGCTGGGCGATCAGATCGATCTGATCAGGCTTTTCAGCAACAGGAATCCGGGCGGTCATATCTCCGGCGGCAATCGCTTTAAGAATCTGCCCCATGCGCTGTAACTTACGGTAAGAACGGCGGCTGGCCAGATAGCCAAGAACTAAAGCCCCCAGTGACAGGAACACACCGGTAATCAGTAACCAGAAGATCAGCTGGGTTCTGGCGGCATCAATATGGGCCGTGCTGCGTCCGATAACCAGGGTCATACTGTCCAGCTGTAATACCCGGGCATGATAATTCTGTTCTTTATCTGACTGGGGTTCCACCAGCGTCAGACGGGTTTTGCGCCAGCCAACAAAGTCCGGCATCAGGCTTACTTCCCCGGCCAGATGTACCTGATCTTTATCAAACAACCCCAGTGCATGATCAAACAATACCGACTGCCTGCCCAGCTCTTCGATGGTTTTGGTAAGCCCTTGCGCCCCTTCGGCATCGTAAATGTCTTCAAACAGCAGGGCTTCTTCTTCAAGCTGGGCCCGGGTTTCACTTTCCAGTGTATTGGTGACAGCAGAGACCAGCACAGTCCCGGCCACCAGCAGCATGACAATAAAAACCGCCAGCAGCTGAACCGCAACCCGAAAGGCCGATCCGGCGGTGATATTAGCGAGGGGCACGGAGGCTGTACCCCATGTTACGGACGGTGTGGATCAGTTGCTCAGCAAAGGGTTTGTCCACTTTCTGACGCAGCTTGCTGATATGGGTTTCGACCGCGGTCGTACCCGGGTCAAAATTCAAATCCCACACTTTCTCGAGAATGATGGTTTTGCTGACCACTCTGTTGGCGTTTTCCATCAGCAGCTCAAGCAAGGCAAACTCTTTGTTCTTGAGCTCGATTGCCTGCCCCTGCCTTTCAGCCATCCGGGTAAGAAGGTCCAGTTTGAGATCGTGTACCACCAGTTCAGTTTTTCAGTACTTTCTCCGGGACGCCGGGAAAGCACAGTGATCCGCGCCAGCAGTTCTGAAAAATGAAACGGCTTAACCATATAGTCATCGCCACCGGCCAGCAGCCCTTCCACTTTGTCGTCCACATCGGACATGGCAGTGAGAAAGATCACCGGTAACTGACTGCCTGAAGCCCGCAGTGCTTTAACCACTGACAGGCCGTCCATGCCCGGCAGCATCCGGTCAGCAATGAACAGGTCACACTGGTTGTAGAGACAATAGGTCAGCGCTTCCCTGCCGTCGGTGACCCAGTCCACCACAAAGCCCTTTTCTATCAGCCCTTTGCGAATGTACTCAGCATTGACGACATCATCTTCAGCCAGCAAAATTTTCATCAGTGTTCCGTTCACCTGGTTGCACATTGATCCGGTTATCAGCAGTTTAAGTACTGACAACCGGATACAACATAATTATCCCGTCTTAGGAGTGCAACCGCTAAATATTGTTTAGCGGGTAAACAGAAGCCGGTAATCCGGCCGGGATTCCAGCACGGTGGCCTGAGTATCCTGTGGCTTCATTGAAAAATAGAAACAACCGGAACGCCCGGTATGGCAGGCAGGTCCGTTCTGCCGGACCAGACACAGCAGGCTGTCGCCGTCGCAGTCCGTGCGCAACTCGAGCAGTTCCTGTGTATGCCCGCTGGTAAGTCCTTTCTCCCACAGCTGATTCCGGCTACGGCTCCAGTAAGTCACCTGTCCTGTTTCCAGTGTTATACGCAGGGATTCAGCATTCATCCATGCCTGCATCAGCACCTGATAGGTATCGGCACACTGAGTGATCACAGGAATCAGCCCATCCTGATTAAACGCCAGCTGTTCCAGCAGTTCATCCAGTGGAATACTCTGGCCTGCAGTGGCATCCTCAAGTGCTAAAAAGTATTGATTATGCATACCGCTGCCCCTCAGTTGGCAAAGTCAAAACTGAGAAATACCCGGGGTTCTTCAGGGCTGGCCGCCGGCGACCGGTGAACGATGCCCCGCCCTTCATTCTGCCACCAGCCATCGCCCTTAAGCAGCACCACACTGTGCGGCGGTACACTGTGTTCAGCAGGCGTATCTCCATCCACAGCATTTTCCCGCCATTCAGTGGTGGCACCGGTGTAGGTTGTTACCAGCCGGCAAGGTACTTTATCAACATGAAACTTCGGGCACATGGCCTGTTGTAACACCTGCAGACGAATACCGATGCGTGGCAAGTCGAACAGGTAGCTGAACATATCCGCCAGCATGGCGACATCTTCACTGAAGGCGGCTTTGTCCGGATGTTCCGGCAAAATATCATTCAGCCACTCTGCAACTTCCGGCTCAGAAAGCACCGTTGATTTACTGGTGAAATGACACTCAGATCCGGCCAGGAAACGGGCATAATTCACCCCATCCTGTTCAGCCTGCCGCTGCCAGTACACCAGGTTCAGATCCGGTTGATAGATCTCACTGAGAATGACCGGCTGATCGCCACTGCACACATGAGTTGGCTGTGCAGCTAAAGCCAGTGCGGCGGTCATAGCCCTGCGCCTTCAGCGGAGAGTTTTTCACCTCCGGTGGGAGCTACCCAGTAGCTTTTAGCAACCGCATCGTGACCGTGCAGACTTTCAAAATGCCGTACCTCAACCGTCGCGCTGCGATAACCGGTTACCGCATCCAGAATCCGCCGGCTGGCATCTTCCACATACATCAGGTTGCTGCCGTTACGCAGTGCAAATGCCTGTTCATCGGCACGTTTCACGAAGGTTTGTACCGGGGTTTGCACCGCAGACTCAATCTGCTCTATCAGCGTTTGTAAACCAAAACACGCTGAATCCTCAGGCACATCCACCGACACACGGGCGACACTGCGCTGGCTGTGAGGGGTGGCAATACTGCCCTGTTCCTGTAACCACTGGCTTATTTCTGCAACATCCGGTACAGCTCCTTCCGCAAAAGCAGCACTGAAATGTTCACTCAGCGCCTGGCGGGACAGTGCCGCTGAACAGGGGCAGGTTGACGAATACGCCACTTCCACCGTCGATGTAATCTTTGTATGACCTTCTTTATCCGTTCCGGCAGAAAGCTCAACCGCATATCCCTGCCAGCCAGCGGCCTGCTCTGTCAGCAGTGCCGGGCGTAACAGCAGTAAATCAAAACGAACAGTGATCGCCGCCTGATAGGAGTTACAGTCTGCATGGCTGGTTACACATTCCTGCAGGCATTCAAGTACTGCAGGAACGGTTAGCGGCTGTTGGGTCAGCGCCAGCAGGGCACGGTAAAGCCGGGACATATGGATGCCTTTCCGTGCTCCCTCCCCACCCGGAAGATCTATTCCCAGATCAACAGTTGCCGTTACCGGCACAGGCTCCTGCGTTGAGTCAGCAGCAACAATTTTTAACGGTAATCTGATATTTTCCATGCCCACCCAGTCCAGAGAATGACTGTGGGATGGCATCAGATGGCGGGCAGTATCCGGCAGAGAGGCGTTCAAGCAAGAGCTCCTGAATATAAAAGAAAAGCTATCGGTTACTGCCCAGATTCATCTCGGATGTCGGCAGGTCCAGTAACCGGACTACACTACTTATGCTAAGAGATGTTATGTTATAACAATTCTTTTTATATCTACAAGCAACATTTATCTGCAAGCTAAACGCTCAGTAACCGCTGATGCTCCAAACCGGCATAATGTAACTTCAGAAAATCCAGCAGTACCCTGAGTTTCTTGGTTTTCGCCGCGCCCGGCGCAAACACTCCATACACTTCAATATCGTTAAGCTGATAATCATCCAGTACAGACTCCAGCGTTCTCCCGTGGATTTTCGGCGCGGCATCATAAGCAGGTATCCGGCCCAGCCCGTGCCCACCCTCCACAAACGCGGTACGGGCAGCGGCATTATTAGTAGAGATATCCCCTTGGGGCCGGATGCTAAAAGAACGTTCCCTTTGCGCAGCTCCAGGCTGCCCGATGACAGCTGATACATAATCCAGTTATGGCGGCTCAGATCTTCCGGTGACAGTGGCCGGCCATGTTTACGGAAATACGCCGGCGATCCGCAGATATGGGTTTTCAGCACCGCCAGCTGCACCGCCTGTAAAGAAGAGTCCGCCAGTGGGGCGCCCCTGATTGCCAGATCAATGCCTTCTTCCAGAATATTCACCACCTGATCCGCCAGCACGATATCCAGCTCGATCCTGGGATAGCGTTGTTTAAACTCATTCAGTGCCGGCACAATAATCTGCAACCCCATATTCACCGGACAGGTAATTTTCAGTAATCCTTCCGGCACCTGCCTGAAGTTTTCCATCTGCTGTTGTGCTGAAGCAGCCTGTTCCGTGATGGCTTTGCAGTACGCGTAATAGCTGCGGCCTTCATCCGTCAGGGATAACGAACGGGTTGACCGGTTAAGTAACTGCACCCTAACTGACGCTCAAGCTTTTGATGTGATAACTGACCACACCACGGGACAACCCCATATGGCGGGCAGCCGCGCTGAAACTGCCCCGTCCCGCTACATGGGCAAAAACCACCATACTTTTGAGCTGTTCAAAAGACAGATCCATAAAGCACCCTTTGTATCAATTATTAAAACAAAGTTACCAATTTAATAACCATTATGTAATCAGGCTGATTAATTCATACTGCAGTTATTCTGGATTCTTACTTGAAGGACACTGCTCATGTCACAGTTAAACATTCTTATGGTGCTGACCTCTCACTCTGAACTGGGTAATACCGGCGAGAAGACCGGTTTCTGGGTGGAAGAATTCGCTGCACCTTACTACGTCTTTGCAGATGCCGGCGTAAATATCACCCTCGCATCCCCGCCGGTGGCCAGCCTCCGGTAGACCCTAAAAGTGAACTTCCTGATTTTCAGACCGATGCTACCCGTCGTTTTGATGCTGACAAACCGGCTCAGCAACAACTTGCTGCCACGCTGCCCCTCAGTGAAATCAAGGCTGATGACTACGATGCAGTATTTTTCCCCGGTGGCCACGGCCCGCTGTGGGACCTGACAGAAGATCAGCATTCGATTGCGCTGATTGAAGCAATGATCCGCAGTAACAAGCCGGTTTCAGCGGTCTGTCATGCCAGTGCTGTGCTCTTGCATGCTAAAGATTCTACCGGTACGGCAGTGGTTAAAGACCGGGCGGTAACAGGCTTCAGTAACAGTGAAGAAGCAGCCGTACAGTTAACCGAAATCGTCCCGTTCTTACTGGAAGATGCTCTGCTGGCTGCCGGTGCGGAATATCAGAAAGCGGAAGACTGGCACGCCTTTGCCATACAGGATGGCCTGATCATTACCGGCCAGAACCCTGCCAGTTCGGAGCTGGTTGCCGAAAAACTGCTGGGACATCTGAACGGCTAAACTCTCTTTCTTTTGCCTGACCTTCACGTCTGACCTTCACGTCTGAAGCGATCTGTCATCCCCCGATATGACCGGTGACAGGTCAGGCCCCTTCTTCAGAGCCGTTTCGTTTATATACAGGCTTTATGCAGTTGTTGCTTTGCGCTTACGTCCCGCTGCAGAACGGGTGGTTTTCGCTGATGATTTAGTGGCAGTTCCTTTCGCTTTACCTGTAGTTTTACGGCGTTTGTAGCTCTTTTACGGGCCGGCGAAGCAGCTTTCAGTGAGGCCGGAATCTGCACCCCGGCTGAGCCTGCCACCAGGTCTTTTAAACTTGTCAGCAATGGTTGCATGAATGCGTCGTAACTGCTCTGCTTATGGCAGATATCGTTAAGAGTAGCCTCCCACCGGGCAGTCATATCCGGCGTCGTTGCCGAATCCGGCAAACAACTGATCAAAGCCTTACCCACCTCAGAGGCTCTTACCGCTTTGCCTTCCCGGTATAAAAACCACGGGTAAACAACAGCTCAATAATGCCGGCACGGGTAGCTTCCGTGCCCAGCCCGTCGGTTTCCTTCAAAATCTTACGGATATCCGGGTCCTGAACATAACGGGCAATGCCGGTCATCGCCGCCAGCAAAGTAGCATCGGTGAAATATTTAGGGGCTGGGTATGCTTTTCTTCCACCTCGCCACGCAAACAGTCAACCACCTGCCCCTGATGTAATTCAGGTAACTGCTGATCCTTGCTGGCATCTTTATTCAGCAAATGCTTCCAGCCCAGCTCCAGCGTACGGTGCGCATTACAGACAAACAAACCACCGGCGATCGTCACCTCGGCCTTAGTTTCAAAGTAACTGTACTTAGGCATAAACTGGTACAGATAAAGGTGGCGATCAGCGTATAAATTTTCTTCTCAGTCTCACTCAGTGAGGCAGGCATTTTACGGCTGGTGGGGATAATCGCGTGGTGGGCGTCGACTTTGCTGTCATTCCAGGCTGCACTGCGGCGGCTCAGATCCAGCATCCCGGACACTTTCTCAAAGCCCGGACAATTCCCCAGCACAACGGGCATGACGTCCTTTGCCAACCCGTGATGCTCCCAGGGCAGATAACGGCTGTCAGAGCGGGGATAGGTAATCAGTTTGTGCCGTTCATACAAACTCTGACAGGTATCCAGTACCGCCTTGGCATTCATGCCAAAGCGTTTCGCCGCTTCTATCTGCAATGCGGACAGGTTGAACGGTAACGGCGCGGCCTGCTGTTTCTGTTTCTGTTCCAGTTTTGTGACGGTACCCGGCTGTCCAGAAATTCTGGAGACGACATTCTCCGCCAGCGGACGTGATAACACCCGCCCTTCTTCGTCCTGATATGGCGCACAGTTTTCACTGGGTTTCCAGCGGGCCTGAAAATCTTCCTGTTTGTCTGTCTGTAAATGCGCAGTCACTTCATAGAAAGGTTTGGACACAAAGTCTTCTATGCTCTGATCCCGCCGAACCACCAGCCCCAGTACCGGGGTCTGTACCCGGCCAACCGACAGCACCCGCTATATCCGGCCTGCTGTCCGCGTAACGTGTAGGCCCGGGTCATATTCATCCCGTACAGCCAGTCCGCCCGGGAACGGGCCAGTGCTGATACCGACAGAGGCACGAATTCCTGATTAGAACGCAGCTGCTGCAGTGCCCGGCGCACCGCACTGGCATTCAGGTCGCTGATCAGGCACCGCTGTGTAGCTGCTTTTTAGCTGCGCTGACACCCAGGTAGTTAATGACTTCATCCACCAGCAACTGCCCTTCCCGGTCCGGGTCACCAACGTGAACAAGCTGATCTGCCTGCTTAACAAGCTTACGCAATACACTCAGCTGGCTGCGGGTTTTGCTGCGCGGCTGCAGTTTCCACTGTTCCGGTACTATGGGTAAATGTTCAAAACGCCATTGCTTAAACTGTGGGTCATAGTGATCCGGTTCAGCCTGCTCCAGCAAATGCCCCAGACACCAACTGACAACATCGCCGTTTCCCAGCCGGATGAACCCCTGATCTTTGCTGTGCGGTTTTGGCAGCACATCGGCCAGTGCCCGTGCCAGGCTGGGTTTTTCGGCAATATATAAAATCATAAATAGCTCAACCGGATAACTTACTGGCTAAATATACAGTTAAGCATTCTGTAACGGCAAGCCCTGTCAGCCCCAGACACAAAAAAGCAGCCCATGGCTGCTTTTTCTCACCGCTGAAAGCGGCTTATTTTACGTAGTTCTTTTCAAGATACTGAATAATGTCACCGGACTCATACATCCAGCGCACACCATCCTGCTCTTCGATTCGCAGGCACGGCACTTTCAGTTTGCCGCCATTCTGCTCAAGCTCAGTTTTGTAATCCTGATTACGCTTGGCATCCCGCACTTCTACATTCAGATTAAAGCGGCGCATTGCGCGGCGAACCTTGACGCAGAAAGGACATGCTTCGTACTGATACAGCGATAAACTGGCCGTCAGCTTATCCAGCTCAGCCTGCTGTTCAGGCTGCGCTGCATTTTTCGGCGGAGTAAGCGCATTCACCAGTAAAATAATACGGCCAAGAATCCAGCGAATAATAAACACTTCTATCTTCCTCAGAGAACAAAAACGGTGGGCGATTCTAGCACACAACAACCCCTTGTGACGATGCCGCAGATACGCTTAACCGTCAGCACCGGACATATGCACGACAAAGCTGAAATAAAACTGAAAATAATAAACAAATGTTCGAACTTTTCCCTGGCACCGAAGTCACAGGCTAAGCTGTACAGGGATGAGACAAAATTTTAGCGATTTACCCGGGGTCTGCGCCCTGCGAAACGAAGGACAATACCGTTCCCGCAAGCAGGCGCCCGAGAAAACAAATATAAACTTGCAGCCCTGTTATGCAGCAAGAGCAGATTATTGAGTTACGGTGTCACCATGCGTTTATTGATTGCTTCCTGTTTTACCCTGGTTTCTCTTTTCAGCCTGAACACCCAGGCAGCTTATATAAGTGATGATGTTTTTACCTATTACCATGGTGGTCCCAGTGATCAGTACAGGATCACCGGGCGGATTCGCAGTGGCACCAGCATTACCATTCTGGACCGTAATAAAGACAGCGGCTACGTTAAAATCAAAACCGCTTCAGGGCGTACCGGATGGCTGCCCGGTGCGAATGTCAGCGAAGGCTCAAGCATGTCGGTCCGTTTTCCCCAGCTGGAAGAAAAACTGGGTAAAAGTAATGCCATGATCACCCAGCAGAATGAAGTTATTCAGTCACTGAAACAGCAAACCGTCGGTCTGCAGCAACAGAACAAAGAATACGCCGATACCATTGCCAAGCTGGAACTGGAAATCTCCAGCCTGAACCGCTCCATTAACAGCATGGACGACTCAAACCTGATGCGCTGGTTTACCTACGGCGGGCTGGTTGCGTTTGGCGGCCTGGTGCTGGGCCTGATTATCCCGCTGATTCCACGCCGTAAGAAACGTCCGGACGTGTGGTAAGTCCGGATATTCTTCAGAAAGAAAGTCAGATAAAAAACCGCCGTTATCCGGCGGTTTCTGCATTTAGCTGGTCTATACAGCCTGCCAGCTGACAATCTCCGTCACGCAGGCGTCTGCTCAGATCACGGGCCATGTTCATAAATATCAGCATGTACTGCTCGGCATCCTGCTGATATAGCGAAAACAACTGATCGGCCTTAATTTCAATCGCGTGGCACTGGTCATCCGCGATGACCACACCGCTACGAGGATAAACCCCAAGCAACGCCATGGCACCGAAGCACTCTGTCGCCTGAAAGCTGCGAATTTTATGCAGGGTGCCGTTTTCACTGCCGTGCTTATACAGGGATGCGTGGCCTGAAACCACTACAAAGGCTGAGTCGCCCCGTTCACCTTCTGAAAAACGCTTCTCCCGGTGCGTGTTCAACGCATTTACAACCGGCAATCAGCATCCGGATACTGTCTTCACGCAGGCCACCAAATACAGGCATGTTCTGCAATTGCTCAATAGGAATATCTACTGCCACGCGACTACTCAACTTTTCCCGAGACGACATTTTATTATGTCAAACTCGTGACATAATAAACCAAGCAGCGCCGCGGTCAAACAGGCACTTTTACTCCTGGTAAAATCAAACGCTCAGCAAGGTTAAAGATTACATAGCATCCTTTACTCAAACTGGTTGCTATACTGACATTACTGGCGCGGCTTCAGTCCCGGTTTATGGCATACTTCACCGGTCTATAGAGCTAATAACCAATAGCTATGTTTGATATAAACATTCACTATTGGCATACGGGTTAATAAATTGTTTCAATGTCACCCGTTCTTATGAGGAGATTATTTAGATGCAACGTGTGACTATTTTTGGTCGTGAAGGATGCGGATTCTGTGTCCGTGCCAAGCAACTTTGTGAAATCAAAGATTTAGATCATCGCTATATTGATATCCATAAAGAAGGTATCAGCAAAGAAGATCTGGAAAAACTATCGGTAAACCAGTCACAACTGTTCCTCAGATCTTCCACGGAAAGGAGCACATCGGAGGCTTTACCGAGTTTTCTGCATTAGTCGCTGAGCTTGAAGAAGGAAACGAGCTCGAAGGATTCGAGCTGTAAGGAACTGACTAAGCAATAACCGCAATTAACAGCGAGCAAGCCTATGATTACATTATTGTCTTTAGCCGTTTTAGCTTGCCTGTTCGTGATTGGCTATAGCCTCAGAGACCATCTTAAAGGGCACAACAGTCAGCCGCAGGCATTACGTATTCCTGTCGAAGAGCACCGCCGGCACCCACAGCGCCGCCGTCGCCGTTAAACTTGCAGAAAACGGGCCTGTTCCGTAAAGCCCGGACAAAGAAAAGCGCTCAGTCGTCAGGACTCAGCGCTTTTTATACCTGCCAGTCGGTATTTCCCGGTACTTAGCTGGCTGCCCGGTTCAGCGCCAGCGCACCATTCAGAATCACTTCAAGTTTGTGCTGTACTTCATACAGCTCTGTTTCAGAATACTGCCGTGACGGTACCGCACCCCACACAGGCGCAGGCCAGGCGGCATCATCTTCATAACGCACCACATGATGCACATGTAACTGAGGCACCATATTGCCAATTGCAGCCACATTCATTTTTCTGGCGGCAAAAATATCGTGCAGATTCTCAGCCAGAAAAGATGACTCATGTATAAGCTGCTGCTGTTCTTCTTCCGGTAAATGATAAATTTCTGTCGCACCGGCCCGGCGTGGCACCAGAATAAACCAGGGATAGTTAGCATCATTCATCAGCAACAGCCGGCACAGCGGGAAATCACCAATATGAATGCAATCGGCGGCAAGACGGGGATCCAGTTCAAATTCCAGCTCAAGCTCATCCATCATATATCTCCTTTGTGAAGCAATACCTTAACTCTAGCAGTTGAACAGCAATCCCGACAGAACTTGTTGACTGTAAAGCAGTTTTCTCGCACTTACCGGCCAGCATCCGATATACAAAGCAGACGGAAGGCTGGATTTAGTACTATCAACTGACTTACAGTAAGCACTCTCTTCCAGTCACCAAACACAGTTGTATGACCACATTCAGTTTTCATAACTCAATCGCTGATATCGGCCAGGAAACCTGGGATGCGCTAGTTCACCGGCCGGACAGTGGGCTGGATTACCCATTTATCCGCTACGGTTTCTTACATGCACTGGAAAGCAGTGGCAGCGTCTGCGTAAAAACGGGCTGGCAACCGCTCCATATGGTCATCAATGATCCGGAACCGGTCGGCGTGATGCCCCTGTATGTTAAACAGCATTCCTATGGCGAATACGTGTTCGACTGGGCCTGGGCAGACGCTTATCAACGTTACGGGCTGGAATATTATCCAAAACTGCTCAACGCCATTCCGTTTACACCGAGTACCGGCCCCCGCCTCTGCCTGTCTGCTGACCTCAGTCCGGAGCAGCAGGCAGAATTACATCAGGCGGCGGCTCAGGCGCTGACCCAGGTGTGCCGGCAGCATAAACTGTCCGGCTGGCACAGCCTGTTCCTGGATACTGACAGCCTAGCTCTTCTTAAGGGTGACGGAGTTAAGCGTCGTCTGGGCAGCCAGTACCACTGGTTTAATCAGGGCTACCATGACTTTGATGATTTCCTGAGTACGTTCAGTTCAAGAAAACGTAAGAATGTCCGTAAGGAACGGCAAAAATCGATCAGCAGGCAATCAGCCACCGGTTTCTGAACGGCCATCAGATCACAGATGCTGAACTGGACAGCTTTTATGACTTTTATCAGGTTACATACCTTAAACGGGGCCGGTCCGGTTACCTCAACCGCGATTTCTTTCATCAGCTGTGTCAGAGCATCCCAGATAACCTCTTATTCTGTATTGCCAGTAAAGACGGTCAGGACGTCGCCGCCGCCCTTTATCTGCAGGACTCAGCCACCCTGTACGGCCGCTACTGGGGCTCACTGGAAGAGTTCGACAGCTTGCATTTCGAAACCTGCTATTACCAGGGCATCGACTATTGCATTGCCAAAGGCTTAAAACGTTTTGACCCCGGCGCACAGGGGAACATAAAATCCAGCGGGGCTTTAAACCTATAGAAACCTGGTCAGTGCACTGGCTGGCGGAAGCAGGATTTGATCAGGCAATCAGTCAGTTCCTCGCCGAAGAAGAAACCATGATGCGCGAACATATGGCTGTACTGGAAGCCCAGCTGCCCTTTAAAGCGGATAATCTGAATGACCGCAACGCGGGTTAGACAGCCTCAAAAATACGACCACTACCCAATCTGGGTAACAGCTATTCAAGCTACAGGCCAGTGTTCATCAGGGTTATTGAAATTTAAGTGTTTTTCATGCCAGATGGCCAAAAGTTTTCCAGTACTTTGCCGATTAAATGAATTATAGTTTTGCAGTCAGGCAAAACCATCGTTTTCCAGTTAGGCGATTTATGGCATCAACAGAAAAAGACAATCAGGAGCTGCGCCGCGTTATCCGTCTTATGTCGAGTAAGATGGAGCGTAATGAGGCCATTCTGAAATCTTTTTGAGATGGAAATCCGCCTGCTGAGCTGCAGCACACTGGCAGAATTACTCGACTTGCTGCTGGTTGAATTCAAAGAATACTTCCGCCTGAGTTCCGTCAATCTGATTTTGCTGGACCCTGAAGGTGCCGCCCGGGATCTCCTGGATGACTACGTGCCTCCCAAACCCGGCCACACCCTAAGATTTGTTAAGAATCAGCGCTTACTGAAATCCATTTTTCCGGTCCCGAAACTGAAAGCCGGCGAACTGGATGATGAAGTCAAAAAGCTGGCCTTTCCCAGCAGCCCATTTATTCTCAGCAGTGCCCTGCTGCCACTGGTACGTCACGACTGCCTGATCGGCAGCCTGCATCTGGGCAGTAAAGATCCGGGACGCTACAGTGACAGCTTTGACTATGACTACATAAATCACCTGGCGTCCGTCATCGCAGTTTGTATTGAAAACTGCATTAACCAGCAGAACCTCAAGCGTATGAGCATCATTGATATGCTCACCAAGGTGCATAACCGCCGCGCATTCGATCAGGAAATCATCCGTGAACTGTCACGGGCGAACCGGCACCAGACCACTCTGAGCTGCCTGTTTGTCGATCTTGACCATTTCAAGCTGGTGAACGATACATACGGCCATCAGGTCGGTGACCGGGTACTGCGCAGCGTCGGCCAGGTGCTTAAAAATCTCTGCGTAAAACTGACTTTATCGCCCGCTATGGCGGTGAAGAATTTGCCATTCTGCTGCCCAAATGTGACGCCACCCAGGCACAGCAGATCGGCGATACCATTCGCAGCAAAATCCTGAAAATGATCATGCATAATGATCTTGGGAAGCCTTCAGAATCAGCTGCTCCATCGGTATTTCCAGCTGTGAAGTATCTCGCTATCACTGGGCGACACTGGAAGACCTGTCCACCCGGTTGCTGAAAGCCGCCGATGACGGTGTCTATACCGCCAAGCATAATGGCCGTAACCAGTGTGCCTACGAGCCGTTCGATCTGGAACCGCGCAGCGGCATTAAGCTGGTCTCCGGCTAAACTGAAAAACCGCCGGCAGCCAGGCTACACAGCGGTTCTTTTCATTCCTGACAGTCTGTCAGACAGCGATCTCCTGAGGTAATACAAACCAGCGCAGGGCGTCAGCATCTGACGGCAGTTCCAGGGCATAACGCTCCCTTCCTGCGCTCCCAGCAGAACACTTTCCGCCTGTTGCAATAAATCCGCATAATCAGGTGCAGCTGTCGCGCCCTCCACCGGTTCTTCAACAGTCATAAAATCCACATCATGCAAATTTACTGCTGTTTGCAGCCCCTGCCCCTGATACTTCCAGACGCTCGCTGCAGTATCGTACTGATAATACGGCAACATTCTCCAGCCATGGGCAGCAATCAGATCAATCGCCTGCAGCAGATACCGGAAGGTTGCCTCATCTATGAAATAATTGAAGTTCAGTCGCGTCCAGCCCGGCCGCATCACCATCTGCGCCGCTTTAATCTGGGCTTCAACCGCTTTGCTGTACTGCATGTCCATTTCCAGCAATGCATGTCCGTAAGGGCCGGCACAGGAGCAGCCACCACGGGCCTGAATACCAAACAGATCATTCAGCAGCGCCACGACAAACCCATAATGCAGGTCCTGCTTCTGATGCTTAATTCGCAGAGAAGCAATGGATAAACGCGGTGCATCCGGATTTCCCAGCACCTCTATATTCTCATTTGCACCCCAGTGTTGCAGCGCACGCTGCACAAAATCCGTTTCCAAACGCCCGATGGTTTCCACCCCAACCTGCTGCTGTAACTTAAATACCAGACCGGCACGGACAGACTCTACAATCGCCGGTGTACCACCTTCTTCCCGGCGCTCACCGCTGTCGGTATAGCTATGATCTTCAGGGGTCACATATATCACAGTACCGCCACCGGGTACTGCCGGAACCCGGTTAGACAGCAGCGCTTTATTTACCACCAGAATACCCGGTGTGCCCGGACCGCCAATAAACTTATGAGGTGAAATGAATACCGCATCCAGCGCACTGTCAGGCTTACCACCGGAGGTCATATCAATGCCCACGTAAGGTGCAGCGGCAGCATAATCCCAGAAGGCATAAGCACCGGACTGTTTCAGCAACCGGCTGATTTGCTCTACGTTGCTCTTCAGACCAGTGACATTGGACGCCGCAGAGAAGCTGCCAATCTTCAGTGGCCGCTCACTGTATGCCTGAAGTTTTTCTTCCAGAACAGATATATCCAGCAGCCCGGACGCATCTAATGGAATAACCACCACGTCTGCAATGCTTTCCCGCCATGGCAGTTCGTTGGAATGATGCTCGTACGGTCCGATAAACACCACCGGCCGTTCTGCTTCAGGAATCATTGCCGCAAACGCATACCGGTCATTCAGATCCGCCGGTAAACGCAGGTTAAGAATATCCACCAGCTTATGAATCGCGGCAGTCGCTCCTGATCCGCAAAAATCACTTCATAGTCATCATCGGCATTCACTGCCCGGCGAATTTCAGTCCGCGCCTGTTCACGTAACTGCCCAGTCTGTGCACCGGTATAAGAAGACTCCGTGTGCGTATTGGCATAAAACGGCAGCACCTGCCGGTGAATATAATCTTCGATGAAACTTAGGCTGCGTCCTGATGCGGTGTAATCCGCATACACCAGTGGTTTGTTACCAAATGGGGTGGTGATGGTCTGGTCTGAACCAATCACTGAATCACGTATATGTTGAATAAGCGCTGTCATACTGCCACTCCGAAAACTGCAGTTAAAGAATGAACAAAGTATATGCAGCCTTGCGGAAAAATAGTTTGCCTTTATTTGCTACAAACGCACAAAATGCAGAATTATTTTTATTTTTAAATCCATAAATAAAATTATTTTTCACCAACTAGTTATCTGCGATAAACTATCTTCATTCAACCCGCAATCCGGATCAATTATGGACCTCAAAGATCGCCAGATACTGAACCTGCTTCAGGAAGACTGCAGCCTTTCACTGCAGGCACTTGCCGAACAGGTGAACCTTTCCCCACCCCTGCTGGAAACGGATTAAGCGCCTGGAAGAATCTGGTGTGATCCGCTCTCGGGTAGCACTGCTTGATGCTGCCAAAGTGAATCTCGGGGTATCGGTTTTCGTACACATAAAAACCCAGCATCACGACAGTCACTGGCTGGAGAATTTCGCTACAAAGGTGACAGAGCTGAAAGAAGTGGTGGAATGTTACCGGATGGCCGGTGAATGGGATTATTTACTGCGGGTGGTGGTTGCCGATATTCAGGCGTTTGATGAATTCTATAAAGTACTGGTCAACAGGGTGGAAGGTATCAGCAACGTTACATCCAGCTTTGCTATGGAAGAAATTAAGAATACTACCCGATTACCATTGCTCTGATTAACAGGTTCTGATTAACAAGATCTGATTAACAGGCTCTGATGAGGAATGTCAGAGCAGTTCTGCCAGCGAATGAATCCGTACATCCGTCAGCTCCGGCCACTCAACCGCTCCGGCAGCTGATACATGTACCGTCTGCGCATCAATGGCTTTGCCGGCTTCCAGATCAAACCGAAAGTCGCCGACCATTACCAGCCCATCCCCACAACCTGCCAGCGCTGACAGAGCTTCTGCAGCCCTTCAGGGTCCGGCTTGGGACGGGCTTCATCCCGGCCAAGCACTTCATCTGCGTGGAAATACTCCGCCACACCGATAGCCTGCAGGGAACTGATCGCGAAATCTTTTTATTCCGGGTCAGAATGCCCAGCTTACAGCCGGCACGGTGCAGTCTGATAATCAGGTCCTGCACCCCTTCTGCCGGCTGAGCCTGACGGGCATAATGCCCCTCAAGCTCATCAAGCCGCTGCAACAGTTGCTGTTTGCGCGGCTCAGGCGCCTGTTCGATCGTTTCCAGAATCATTTCACCTTCAGGAATACCCAGCTCACGGCGCATATGTGCGAAATCATGCACCGGACGGGTCAGGGTACCGTCCAGATCAAAGACCCAATGACGAAACTTATTCAGATCGAACATGGCCTGCCCGGTCAGGAATAGTTAACGTCGTTAAACGGATCGATCGGGTTTTCCAGTGCGGTGTCTTCACTGCGGTATAAAATCTGACCTTCCAGCTTGAAACCTTTGCTGTGGAACCAGCGAATCACTTCTTCACGGCTCTCATCCGCTTTAAAGGATGCCTGCCAGGCCGTACCTACACGGTAAAAATACAGCACCAGCAGCGCAGCTGCAGCACCCAGATAGAATTCAGATGCAAACGCAAACAGTAATGCAATCACACCCGCAATCCATACCCGGCTGGCTTTTGCTTCTTTCAGGCGCTCAAAATGATCCCGGTAGTTGTCATCAAACTTAACAAAACGACGAAAGTTCTGTTGCACATCATACTTATCCTGTGCAGCGATACTTGGCTCCATCACTCTTTTCCTTTCTTTTGTTGGCTCGTATAAAGTCGCTGTCCTGTCAGTACGCAAGCCGCGCACTAACAGATCAGCTCAATAATCTGACGGTTAAACCGCCAGGCTCTTAGTCAAAACTTCAAAAACATCCTTCGACAGCTCGCCACTGGCTTTGATCCGTTCCAGTTCAGCGCGCATCTGCTGCTGCCGTGCCGGCGCATATTTTTCCAGCGGGTCAGCGGCCCCAGCAGACGGGAAGCAATCTGCGGGTTCTGCTTATTCAGCATGATGATCTGATCCGCCAGGAAAGCATAACCGGAACCATCCTGATGATGGAAGTTCACCGGGTTCTGACCACAGAACGCCCCTACTAATGAGCGGATCTTATTCGGATTTTTCGCATCATATGCCGGGTGTTCAAGCAACGCCTCTACCCGCTTCAGCGCACCTTCTGCCGGTGCACTGGCCTGTACTGACAACCACTGATTCACCACTAGCGCCTCGTCCTTCCAGGCAGCGTAGAAGCGGTCCAGCAACTCATCGGCTGCATCAGTAAACTCAGAATGCGCCACCAGCGTCAGCGATGCCTGCTGATCAGTCATGTTATCTGCTGCATCATACTGCCGCAGGGCAAACTGAAGATATTCATCTTTAGCCGTTGCCAGCAGGTATGCCAGCGCCAGATTTTTCAGGCTGCGACGGGCGATGGAATCCGCATCAGGGCTGTAAGCTTCATCGCTCAGATTCGCCTGATATACATCCTGCCACAAAGACTCTAGGGTATTTGCCAGGCTGTTACGGACGAACTTACGCACCGCATGAATCGCCTCGACATCGATCACTTCAGCCAGCTCACTCAGATATGCCTGACTCGGCAGGGTCAGAATCTTACTGACCATGGCTTTATCCAGGGAATCATCCCCCAGTACCGTGCGATAGGCTGTAATCAGCTGTTCCGGTACCTGCAGCTCTTTACCAGCCTGATGATCTTCAATCAGCCCCTGCATGATCTCAACCGCCAGCTGCTGCGAAGCGTCCCAGCGGTTAAAGCCATCGCTGTCATGCTGCATCAGGAACATCCGTTCTTCACGGCTGTACGGGTAACTCAGTTTAACCGGCGCAGAGAAGCTGCGCAGTAACGAAGGCACCGGTGCTGCATCAATATTATCGAAATGGAATACTTGCTCAGCTTCTGTGAAATCCAGTACCTGAGTGGTTGCACCATTGCCCAACAGGTAATCCTGCCCCTGGGGTCAGCAGGCCGACAGCAACCGGAATATGGAACGGTTGTTTTTCTGCCATATCCGGGGTTGCCGGGCAGCTCTGACGCAGGGTCAGACTGAAACGCTTAGCCGCAGCATCATAACTGCCACTGGCTTCAATCACGGGTGTACCGGCCTGTGAGTACCAGCGGCGGAATTGTGTCAGGTCACGGCCACTGGCATCTTCCATCGCCTTCACAAAATCATCCGTGGTAACCGCCTGACCATCATGACGATCAAAGTAAAGATCAGAACCTTTGCGGAATTCCTCAGCCCCCAGCAGGGTATGAATCATACGGACCACTTCACAGCCCTTTTCATACACAGTCAGGGTGTAAAAGTTAGAAATTTCAATAAAGGACGCCGGACGCACCGGGTGCGCCATTGGACCGGCATCTTCAGCGAACTGCGCCGTACGCAGCAAAGATACATCTTCAACACGCTTAACGGTGCGGGAATTCATATCTGCTGAAAATTCAGAATCACGGAATACGGTAAAGCCTTCTTTCAGACTCAGCTGGAACCAGTCCCGGCAGGTTACCCGGTTACCGGACCAGTTATGGAAATATTCATGGGCAACAACCGCCTCAACCCTCTGGAATCCGGCATCAACTGTAGTCGCAGGGTGGGCCAGTACACAGGAGGTATTGAAGATATTCAGACCTTTGTTTTCCATCGCCCCCATATTGAAGAAATCAACAGCGACCACCATGAAGATGTCCAGGTCGTATTCACGGCCATAGACTTCCTCATCCCAGCGCATGGACTTCTTCAGTGATGCCATGCCGTAGTCCAGCTTATCCAGATCCTTGGCTTCAGCAAAGATCTGCAGCTTGACCTCACGGCCGGACATCGTTGTAAAGCTGTCTTCAATGTATTTCAGGTCACCGGCCACCAGCGCAAACAGATAAGCAGGCTTAGGGAAAGGGTCCTGCCAGCGTACCCAGTGAACATCCCTTCTTCACCCCGTTCAACCGCATTACCGTTCGACAGCAATACCGGGTAAGCAGCTTTATCTGCCACAACCGTGGTTTCAAAAACAGACATCACATCCGGGCGGTCAGGGTAGAAAGTAATACGGCGGAAACCTTCAGCTTCGCACTGGGTGCAGAACATCCCGTCAGACTTATACAGGCCTTCCAGCGCGGTATTGTTCTGCGGCTCAATCACCGTTACACAGTGTAATTCAAAGCTGGCCGGTACATCAGCAATGATCAGCTGTTCGCCGTCGCGCTGATACTCTTCGGCAGACAGACAGCGTCCGTCAACAGACAGTTCCTCAAGTACCAGATCCGGATGGCCATCCAGTTGCAGCCCCGGCTTGCTCTGCTGGCATTCAGGATTACGGCTGACCTTAAGATCAGCAATGACCCGGGTAACTTCTTCGCCCAGTTCAAAACGCAGAGCCGTTGTTTCAATCAGGTAAGCAGGAACCTGATAATCCTTCAGATAAATCTCATTCGGTTGTGGCTGAGTCATCAAGCTACCTTATGTATTCTGTTACTTCCTGCCGTCGCTGACCGTAGGTGCCACCGGGTGCTTCCCTGCCCGGCTTTGCGGCCACCTTCCGGTATCAAACAGCGCCGGTAAAAGTGTCATGTTTCGGAATCTAGCAATTGGAGAGGTGAAGCGAGAAAAATTCCCTCAAACTGCACTGAATTCAACCCGGTAAGCAGTAAACTTACGAATATTAATTACACCGGTATCTAAAATTAAGTACTGCCCCTTGATACCTTGCAGCACGCCTTCAACTTCCGGCGTTTTATCCAGATTATGGCTGCTTACCTTGCTTGGATAGTTAAGCACAGGGTAGTTAATTTCCAGCACCTCAGAATCGCTGAGATGCTCAAACTGCGTATCATGTTCCTGCTCCAGCGCCGCCAGCTCATCGGCACACAGCGCCAGCAGCCGGTCCCGCTCTGCAATCAGATCAAGCTGATCTGTCTGACCTTTAAGCATCGTGCGCCAGTTAGTCTTGTCACTGACATGCTGGCCAATAACCCGCTCCACCAGTCCGGACCAGCGACGCTCGCTTACCTTCAGAATCGGCAGCGCCTGTACGGCTCCCTGATCTATCCAGCGGGTCGGCAACTGATTACCCCGGGTAATCCCCACCTTAATACCGGAAGAGTTGGCCAGATACACATAGTGGCTCTGCTTACAGAAACGCTCGCCCCACTCAGGGTCACGACAGGTACCCAGATGAAAATGGCAACGCTCCGGCGCCATAATACAGGTGTCACACTGAGGCAGTTTTTAAAGCACGGATAACAGTAACCCTGGGCAAAACTCTTCTTGGTTTTGCGACCACAGTTCGTGCAGTTTATTTCACCGGCAAAGCTCAGCCGGATCCGGCGTCCCAGATATTCATTCAGAACGATTTGCTGTTCATCCAGCTGCAGCCGGTATTCAACAGGCTCTGCCAGATTCACTGGCATCTTACTTAAAACACCGCAACCAAGCTGTTGCAGAACAGTAATATCAGTGCTCATTTAAAATCTTCAGTACCTGAGGTTCCAGGGGATTTTTACCGTGCTGACTGCCGTCCTTCTTGGTACGGTCAATATATCCGGTACGTTGCTCTTCCGGCAGATTCGCCATTTCATAAGCAATTACAGCCCGCATAGACGTTTCACGCTGTTCCTGACTGAGCTTCTGACCATTCGGCCATTTACCCAGCTCCACAGCCCGTCTAAGGCTGGCATAGACATCCGGCGTCATCGCCTGGATCATTTTTCAAAAGTCATATCAGTCTCCGTTCGGGCTGCCAATACTAGCACAAAGTCTTCCCTCAGGGATGACGAAGCTTACTGATGCCACGGGCAATTAACGCTAACATGACCCCGGTTAATAAACCGGCAAGGTGAGCCGTATTCGCTACCTGGCCAAAACCGAAAGCAGCTAGCAAGTCTGAGTACCCCAGCGCCAGCATAAACAGAATAAAGCCCAGAATGGCGGGCGGTAATCCTACCGGCTGACGAGGCTTCAGACGGTCCCATACAGTGGCAAAGCCCAGTAAACCAAAGACCACACCGGACATTCCCAAAAGAGCGGACCGGCGTCCCAGAACTGAGCAATATTAGAGACAACGCCGGTAATCAGAGCCATCAGAAACAGTGCCGGCGAACCAAACAGCATTTCCAGCCGGCGGGCAACAATCCACATCCAGAGCATATTAAACACCAGATGAAGCACACTGCCGTGCATGAATGCAGGCGTGAACAGCCGCCAGATTTCACCGTTACCTAATTCAGTCCAGAGATCTGTGCCATAGCGGATCTGATCTCCAAGCACCTGAAAGTCAACGATGGACCAGACAGACATCGCCTGCAAATCGGCCCCGAAATCTACCTGAAAGGTCGCCAGCACACTCAGTAAAATCAGTGCCAGCGTAACCGGTGTGCGCTTCAGCTCAGCGACTGAAACTGCGCTCTGGTGGGAATGATTACTGCGAACATTCTGCAGGCTGCCACCCTGCCGCCAGTGCTCAAACAGCGCTTTCACCTGCTCTTCACTGACAGTGTGAGCCACCAGCAAAATCTGCCGGTCACTCTCTTCCAGTACCCGGTGCGGCACACTGTGTTTCCACAGCATGGCAGTAAATTCACTCAGATCGACATCAAGCGGGACTTCAAGAACAGGCTTCATAGGCTCCTATACCTGGTCGGCAATTTCTTTACGCACATCAACCCAGACAAACTTATCCGGATTAATGGTGGTCTCATCATCCAGACGATAAGCAACCAGCTTTCCGTATTTCACCGCACTGTAATCCAGGCATGCCACATTATCCGCCAGTGCCTGAGGTTTGCCTTCACACCAGTAATGGCCAATGAACAGCAAGGCTTCTTCAGGCGCATAATGAATCAGATCAGCACGGTCAGCATCACTCAGCGGTGTACGGGCAACATGTTCCGGTAGCGGGTCAGGCTGAAAAACCACATCAATATAATACTGAGGATCACAGGACCAGAACTTAGTTCGGAAAAACCGGCGCCGGAAACCGTCTTTGCTGACCATCTCTTCGCCATTCGGCAATTTAAGATGCGTCCCGCGCAATAAACGGTCCATGGTTTCCCATTCGTAGCTGCCCACAACCGCAGACTGATGGAGATAATCCTCACTGATCCGGCTACCACCGGTGGTCTGCAGAAAACGGTCTATATGTTCCTGCGACCAGCAGGCATGCACCACCGGAACTGGTCCTGCTCAAGGAACAGCGGCATATCCTGAATCCAGTTAAGAAAATCACGCTTATCTTCCGGATGATTGGCAAACTGCTCGAGGGTCTCGTTCAGTATGCGCAGGTGACGGCGGTTATGCTCCCGCAGATACGGCATCCCGGATCCCGGACGGCCCGGTGTCGTATAAGAAAGATAATTAAACTCATGGTTACCCATGACAATCTGTGCGTAACCCGCATCCACCATATCCCGGACAATGTGTAACGCTTCCCGGATACGCGGTCCGCGGTCTACGATATCCCCAGAAAAATCGCCTGACGGGACGGGTGTGAAAAACGCCGTTACGCTTACTGTAACCGAGCTTTTCCAATAACATAATTAAAGTATTGGCGCAGCCATGCACATCGCCAATCAGGTCAAATCCCTGCCATTTTTGTTGCATATCACTCACCCAGCTTCGTGCTCCAGCCGAGTTTTTCACGACAAGTCTGATAGAAATTATGGTTCAGCGGATGCAGCAGCTTCAGTTTCTGCGGCTTCTTATGAATGGTAATCGTGTCTCCCGGTGCACAGCTGATATCTTTCTGCCCGTCACAACTGATGGTCGGATAGGTCTCATTATTGTCACTGATCACCAGCTTCAGCTCACTGTTGCCGTCAACCACAATCGGCCGGCTGGACAAGGTATGCGGGAACATCGGCACCAGCACCAGCGCATCCAGCTTAGGATGCATAATCGGACCACCACCGGATAGCGCATAGGCGGTAGAACCGGTTGGCGTGGATACGATCAGGCCATCAGAACGCTGGGTATAGACAAACTGCCCTTCAATATACAGTTCGAACTGAATCATCCGTGCGGACTTACCCGGGTGCAGCACACAGTCGTTCAGGCCGGTTGCTTCACCAATTGGCTCACCTTTCGCTTCACCACCACATCAATCAGGAACCGGCGGTCAACCGTGTACTGACCATTCAGAACTTCGCCAACCTTTTCTTCAATCTCATTCGGTGCAATGTCCGTCAGGAATCCCAGATTCCCCGGTTAACACCCAGCACCGGCACATTAGACTGCGCCAGACTGCGGGCCGCTCCCAGCAAACTGCCGTCACCGCCGACAACAATTACCAGGTCGCATATCTCACCCATCATTTTCGTATTACACGTCTGCTCACTGTGGCCGGGCATCAGCGAGGCAATCTTCTCGTCAAGAATGGCATTCAGACCACGCTCACCCAGAAAGCGAATCAGGTGCTTCAGGGTATCAATCACCTTTGTACTGCCAAGCCTGCCGATTAAACCGATATTACGAAAATTATCCATTAGCACTCCAAAACGCAGTCAGGCAGACCTGCCACGCAAGTTATTCTGTCTCTTGTCACTGTATATCACAGCCTGAATCATAAAAACGCTGCAGTTGCCCTGCCAGTCGCTCAGTCATTCCCCTGAGCCCCTGTAATCCGCCGGTATGGACCATTACCACCCGGCTGCCGGGAGGGAATTCACCCGCCGCCAGCAAGTCTTCCAGCGCCAGCAACAGCTTACCTGTATACAAAGGCTCCAGCTGCACCCCGCTGCCGAGACGAAAACGCTCAATACAATCCGCCAGGCGGGGCTGATTTTACCATAGCCACCTTCGTGCGCACTGAGAATTAACCGCCAGCGCCCACTATCAGCATAGCCTGCCTGTTTCAGCAAACCGCGAATATCATCATACAGGAAATCGGCCCCTTTCAGCGCAGGCACACCTAATACCTGAGTCTCAGGCGGTGCCGCTGCAATCAACCCGGCCAGCGTCGCACCGGTACCGCAGGCACAACACAGAAAATCCGGGGCTTCATTACCATCAAGCCCACTCAGAATTTCCATACAGCCTTTCACTGCCAGCACATTGGAACCGCCTTCCGGTAAATACTCAAACTCACCTAACCGTTCACGCAATGCTACCCGGAAAGCTTCCGAATCCTTTTCCCGGTAATCTGCCCGGCTGACAAATTCCAGCTGCATGCCCCAGGACTCAGCATCCTGCAACATGGCAGATAACTCCGGCGGCCGCTCACCGCGGATAACACCAATGGTAGGAATGTTTGCCTGATAACCGGCGTAAGCCAGAGCATGAATATGATTCGACCAGGCGCCGCCAAATGACAGCAACGGACAACACTTACCCGCCGCCTCATAGGCCGCCAGATTATATTTCAGCTTGAACCACTTATTGCCGCTGATGAAAGGATGAATGCCGGTGAGATCCAGCAACTGCAACTGCACCTGCTGCCGGGCAAAGGAAGCAGGTGTAACATCACGTAAAGAAAGGGAAAAATCAGTTGGTGACACGGTTTGGCAATCCACAGATATTGCCCGCATCATATAGAAGTATCAGACCGCTGCCCAGCCCTCAGGCCAACAGACAACCTCAGGCAATCGCCTCAGCATCAGAGGCTTTAACATCGGCGCAACCCTGAAGTGGTACAGCACAGTCTCCGCCGGCATGCTTCGCCCGGTACATCGCCATATCCGCCCGCTGAATCAGATGATCAACCGGCTCATTGCCGTCACTGGAAGCCACTCCCAGGCTCATTGACAGACAAATATCCCCTTCCGCCGCAAATTCCGGCGAATAAAAACAGCCGGCATTAAAGCTTTCCCGGATACGGTTTGCAGAACTCATACCGTGCTCACCGTCAGTATTCGGTAAAAGCACCATAAACTCATCGCCACCATAGCGGAATGCCAGATCCGAATCCCTGATGGTCTCCAGCAACAACTGCCCCATTCGGCGAATAACCTGATCCCCTCGAGGTGACCTAAGCGGTCATTCACTTGCTTGAAGCCGTCCAGATCGATACAGATAAGGCTGACATTGTTGCCATAACGCTTTGCGCGCTCCATTTCTTTTGATAAACGCGAATAGAAATAACGCTGGTTATATAACCCGCTCAGGTCATCGGTAATGGATTGCTTTTTAAGATTGGCTTCGAGGGTTTTCTGCTGAGTCAGATCATGAAAGAAACCAATACTGCCGCGACGATCACCATCTTTAATCAGTGACGCCGACAGTCGGATAGGAATACGGCTGCCGTCACAGGCCAGAATGGCCGTTTCGTATCCCTCAAGTTTGCCGGGGGCCCCGAGACGACCGGACAACATCGTCAGCATAACTGCACGGGCATCAGCCTCGCTGGAATACAACGCACGAATATGCATTTCACCCACCACTTCAGCAGCCTCATAACCTAACAACTTCTCTGCCGCCGGATTAAAAACCGAAATAATCCCTTTACCGTCAACAGCAATAATAGGATCTGGGCATATAGCGGTAATTTCACTTAACACAGTAGTATTTCTCATAGGTTATCCGATACCTGAAAGTCCCAAACAGTGTATAAAGTCAAACAACACAAAAATGTGCACCGGGCGGAAAAAGCTCCCCACACCGGATCCTTGTTATCTATCAGGCTATCGAAAAGACAGTACTGAACATCAGATGGCGCAATATTAAGGGCGTAATAGAAACATAATCACATGTCTACTGCATCATGCAGATTACCCATAATGACAGTAATGTTATTAATTTTCCGTTCAGCAAGAAAAATCAAACAAATGTACCAAAAATCAACTGGCGATTAGTTTAAGAGACTTTCTGTGAAAAACAGGGAATACAGACACGTTAAAGTACATACCGAACGGCATACTTCAAACAAAAAGAGGATTTTAAAGGGATATAGAGTGGCGGAACGGACGGGACTCGAACCCGCGACCCCTGCGTGACAGGCAGGTATTCTAACCAACTGAACTACCGCTCCGCAGCGATAAAAACGATAAGATCTGTTTAGTGGTGGGCGTGGAGAGGCTCGAACTCCCGACATTCGCCTTGTAAGGGCGACGCTCTCCCAACTGAGCTACACGCCCACTGAACAGAGTTGAAGATTTTAGACTCCTCTTCAGGAGTTGCCGCTTCAGAAGAAGTGGCGGAACGGACGGGACTCGAACCCGCGACCCCCTGCGTGACAGGCAGGTATTCTAACCAACTGAACTACCGCTCCGTTTAGTGGTGGGCGTGGAGAGGCTCGAACTCCCGACATTCGCCTTGTAAGGGCGACGCTCTCCCAACTGAGCTACACGCCCACTGAACAGAGTTGAAGGTTTTAGACTCCCTTCAGGAGCTGCCGCTTCAAAGAAGTGGCGGAACGGACGGGACTCGAACCCGCGACCCCTGCGTGACAGGCAGGTATTCTAACCAACTGAACTACCGCTCCGTTTAGTGGTGGGCGTGGAGAGGCTCGAACTCCCGACATTCGCCTTGTAAGGGCGACGCTCTCCCAACTGAGCTACACGCCCACTAAACAAAGTTGAAGGCTTTAGACTCCCTTCAGGAGTTGCCGCTTCAAAGGAAGTGGCGGAACGGACGGGACTCGAACCCGCGACCCCCTGCGTGACAGGCAGGTATTCTAACCAACTGAACTACCGCTCCGTTTAGTGGTGGGCGTGGAGAGGCTCGAACTCCCGACATTCGCCTTGTAAGGGCGACGCTCTCCCAACTGAGCTACACGCCCACTAAACAAAGTTGAAGGCTTTAGACTCCCTTCAGGAGTATTTGCAGATTGGCGGAACGGACGGGACTCGAACCCGCGACCCCCTGCGTGACAGGCAGGTATTCTAACCAACTGAACTACCGCTCCACTCTGCAAGTGTTCGATTTGATGGTGGGCGTGGAGAGGCTCGAACTCCCGACATTCGCCTTGTAAGGGCGACGCTCTCCCAACTGAGCTACACGCCCTCAAATCGAGAGCCGAATTGTAAGGATTTTGCGTGCCTTGTCAAACGTTTATCAGAAATTATTTCACAGCCTCAGCAAAGATTTTCTTCTGCCATTTAACCGCCCCGGTCAGCCGCCATGTTTCTAACCGCTTCAATACATTCAGCTTTAACCGGTAAAGACATAATCCGTAGCATTCTATTATGGCCGGAAGCCTTTATACTTATCGCAACATTAAAGGGAAAACCGATCCATGCACCCAGCCGAAAGCTTACAGACACAAATTGACCAGTTCATACAGAGCAGCACTGAACTGCAGCACAAAACACTTGGCAGACTGCCGCTGACAATTGCTGATCCGGAATGGCCATCAGCCTGCTATCAGCCCTCTCCGGCGAATACGGACAGCCATCAGACCTGGCAGCCTGTACCACAAAACAACTATGCACAGGACATGTTCGACCGGCTGGAAGAAGCTCTTGGTTACAGCATTCACCCGGACATCCGTACCTGGTACAGCAGCTACTGGTCCGACCCTGTACCGGCACAATGTCCGGACGGCGACCTGAGCCTGCTGTTCATCTGGAATGAAAAAGACTGTGAACGCCTGCGGGGAAATCTGATCGGCCACCTGCTGAACAAACAGAAGCTGCGCCACCCACCGAGTATCTTTTTGCCTGCACCGAACCGGACGGCGACCACTACCTGAGCGTCGACAACCACACCGGCGAAGTCTGGCTGGAACTTCCCGGCCGTCCGGCAATCCGAAAGATAGCAGGCTCATTAAGTGAATTTCTCACCACACTGACGCCTTTACCTATCCCTGACACGGAGTAATCATCTATGCGTTTTTAATGATGTCTGTAATCACCTCATTATTGCTGCTCACGGGCTGTAGTAAATTTCAGCCACACCAGGTTGATTTGCAGGCCCTGCATCCAAAGATTGAAACCAAGCAACGCCTGCCGGAAGGCCTGACTGTTGCAGTTGAAACCCGTGATCTTCGGCCAGACAGCCTGATCGGCTACCGTATCAGCCGCCTCAGCGACCGGGCACCGGTCGAGCTGGCCTTGCCAGCAAATGTACAGATTAATCAGGGCGCGAAAGTAGCACTGGTAAAACTGGGGGCCACTCCGGTTGCCGGCAATGCTGAAGCTCAGTTACTACTGACGCTGAAAGATCTGAGCTACTCCGCAACGGTAGAAGCCCTGCAAACCGTTACCGTCAAAGCCAGCCTTGAAGTAAAAGCCAGCAAATATAACCGCAGCTACACCGGCAACTACAACAGCCAGAAGCAACACCAGTTTGTTGCCACCCCTGACCTGCAGGAAAATCAGGCAGTCGTACAGGAAATTATTCTGGAAACCCTGAGCCGTGCTTTCAGCGATCCGCAACTGCTGGATTTTCTCGCTCAGTAAAGCTGTATATTTAAAATAAGCGCAAAAACACACATAAAAAAACAGGCCATCAGGCCTGTTTTTATGTCACTCTTTCCGGCTTAGCGTTACCAGCCGACAGTGTAAGACAGCAACCTGCTGATATGCGCCAGAGGCCTGCCAGACTCCTGCTGCCAGGTATTAAATGCATTCTGCACCAGCGCCAGATCCCGCTTGGCCGTCGGTGCTTTATCGATCACCCTTGCGCCTTCAGAGCTGCAACAACATCGTCCGTCAGCAGAAAAGTATCTTTCCCTATCTGGCGCAGAAAATACGCGGCAGAACGCCCGCCAAGCTGCTGACCTTCTTTTTTGAGAAACGCCCACAGACTGACAATATCCTCGGTTGGCCAGTGCGCCACCATATGCGCAAAACTGCCATGCTGCTCGCTGTAATTCACAATCATCGTCGCATTGGTACGTACCGCTTTAATCTTGCCCCAGTGCCGGATGATCTTGTCGTTTTGCATCATGTTTTCAAGCTGTTCATCACTCATCAGAGCAATTTTTGCGGTGCAAACCCCAGAACGCCTCCTCAAAAGCGGGCCACTTAGCATCCACCAGCGAATGTTTCAGCCCGGCCCGGAAAATCCGCCGGGACATTTCAGACAACACCCTGTCATCCGGTAACTCAGCCAGTATCTCCGGCGACTGCACCACCGGCATAAGACTTTCAACATCCTCTCCCGCCTTATGTGCACTGACATGCTCATAAATCCATTTAAATGACTTCACTTACTGCTCCTCTTTGGCGGTAAAATCCAGCGATACGGAATTTATACAGTACCGCAAACCGGTCGGTGCCGGACCATCCGGAAACACATGGCCCAGGTGCGCACCACAACCATTACATACCACCTCGGTACGGATCATGCCGTGAGACAGGTCACGGTTCTCACCGATACAGCTTTCATTGGCCGGCTGATTAAAACTCGGCCAGCCACAACCGGCATCAAATTTGGTATCTGAAACGAATAATTCTTCACCGCAGCATACGCACTGATACTTACCGGCAACAAAGTGCTGATCATACTCACCGGTGTGCGGACGCTCGGTCCCTTTCTGACGGCAGACCCGATACTGCTCGGGGTTAACTCAGACTGCCATTCAGCGTCACTGCGCTGACGCGGATATTTATTTTCACCCATTGAAATTCCCCTGTTTTTTACTCTCAGCTACTGTTTATGGACAGGCCAAATGCAGTATGATTCAAAACCTTGTTTTGATCGCCCAAAGTTAAACTTTAGCGTGCTGTGCATAATATAAAATAACTAACTGTTTCAGCCACCGGCAGACCGTGGCCACCAAGGATAAATAAAGATGTCAATAATCCGCAAATCCAACAAACTGATTAACGTCTGTTACGACATACGCGGACCAGTACTTCAGGAAGCCAAACGTCTCGAAGAAGAAGGCCAGCGCATCATCAAGCTGAACATCGGCAACCCCGCCCCGTTTGGCTTTGAAGCACCAGAAGAAATCATTCAGGACGTTGTTCATAATCTGCCAACCGCCCAGGGTTACTGCGACTCAAAGGCCTGTTTTCTGCCCGTAAAGCCGTCATGCAGGAAACCCAGAAACGGGGCATTAAAAACGTCACCATCGAAGACATCTACCTGGGCAACGGGGTCAGCGAACTGATCGTCATGGCAACCCAGGGGTTACTTAACGACAACGATGAACTGCTCATTCCCGCGCCGGACTATCCACTGTGGACGGCCGCAGTCAGTCTGGCCGGCGGCACACCGGTTCATTACCAGTGTGACGAAAGCCACGACTGGGCACCTAACATTGATGACATACGCAGCAAAATCAGCGAACACACCAAAGGCATCGTCGTCATTAACCCGAATAATCCCACCGGTGCGGTTTATCCTCAGGAAGTACTGGAACAGATTATTGACCTTGCACGTGAATTCAACCTGATTATTTTTGCTGACGAAATTTACGACAAGATTATTTATGACGAAGCCAGGCACATTCCGCTGGCCAGCCTCAGCGATGACGTTCTGTGCATTACATTCAACGGCCTTTCGAAGACCTACCGGGCAGCCGGTTTCCGGTCCGGCTGGATGGTCCTGAGCGGCCCCAAACATCATGCCAGGGACTACATTGAAGGCCTGGACATGCTGGCCAGTATGCGCCTGTGCGCCAACGTTCCCGCCCAGCACGCCATTCAGACAGCACTGGGCGGCTACCAGAGCATCAACGAACTGATCATCCCCGGTGGCCGTTTATATGACCAGCGGGAACTTGCGTATCGTGAAATAAATGCCATTCCGGGACTATCCTGTGTCAAGCCAATGGGCGCGCTGTATCTGTTCGTAAAAGTTGATCCGGAAGTATGCCCGATCTTCAATGATGAAAAACTGGCCCTCGATCTGCTACTGCAACAAAAGTACTGATCGTTCAGGGAAGTGGCTTCAACATGCCGGATACTCAGCACTTCCGCCTGGTCATCCTGCCCCGTGAAGATGAACTGATGGATGCCATCAGCCGCATCGGCGAATTCTTCCGCAACTACTCTCAGAGCTAATCAGCCACGCTCAGACGCCGCTGCCGGTTACCACTAACCGGCAGCATTTCCTGCTACAATTCCCACATAATGAAAACCAACACCCCTGCAGTCATTCGCTTTCCTTTTCTGATGGGCGTAAGATTTTTTCATACAGGCCAGCTATACTGCCTGTGCCCTGATGCTGATCCCCGGCATCCAGCGCACTCAAACCATCAGCAACTGGAAGCATTATGTTTATAAAGATCAAAAGAATTGCGGCATCTTCATGGAACACAACGGCATGGAACAGAACCATATCATTCCGGTCACCAGTAACTTTCTGATCAATCTTAACCACGCTGCCGAAATATCCTTCTACACCATCAAAGAAACCAAAACCCGGTATGATCTGGAAGGTCATGAGATAAACGTACCACCGCATACCCGCGTCATTCACATGCAGATGACCTACCGGCACTCCAGCATTAAAGAACGGATCGGTGACAACAAAGGCAGCATTGTTGAACGCAACTACTACAAGTTCTACTTCATGCCGGAAGAAATGGGCCAGTACGAACAACTGCGCGGCCATATCGAAAATCACGTCCTGAACCTGTAACGTGAACAAACTCCGGTTATGGCTGCCCGGCAGCCATAACCGTCTTTCACGTTTACACCCTCCCCTGCAGACCCTAGCATTCACAACAACCCTGAACTGCCTACGATTAAACAAACGTGTGTTTATTTTCCGACCACCTCCCATAATGAGGTTATATCTGCTTGCAAAACAAGCCTCTTCGTATTTATCTATAACGGTCAGCTCGACGATTTAAGGAATATCTGGCGGCCTTTCTGGCACGTATTTTTACGCCACCCAAACACAGACCGAGCTGGACAACGAATTATCAGATAGCCTGTCACAGATTAAGGAGTGGCTATGGAAGTCAGCGAATTATTACAACAGACTCACAAATTACCGAATGTACCTGACGTGGTACGTGAGCTGATCCAGCAACTGAACAACCCTAATGCCGACTATGGTGAAATCAGCGAAAAGGTCTCCAAAGATCAGACCATGTCGCTGAAGATTCTTCGCCTGGTCAACTCAGCACACTTCGGCCTGAGCCGTAAAGTATCCTCAATCGATGAAGCCGTTGTTATGCTGGGTATGAACCAGCTGAAAACCCTGGTAATCGCCTCCGGGCTGGCCGGCTCGGTCACCGAAGTGGAAGGCATGAATCTGAAAGAATTCTGGTCACAGTCTTTCCGCATTGCCACCATTGCCAAATGGTACGCCAGCAAAACTGACTCCGTGGATCCGGATGTAGCGTTCACCATCGGCCTGATTCACAACATCGGCCGCCTGTTACTGCACCTCACCAAGCCAAAACTGGCCGAAGCCATCCAGCAGCGGGTTAAAGAAAGTGGCACCAGCCGCTCCGCCGCAGAAATGGAACGCCTGAATTTCACTACCCCTGAAGCAGGTCAGGCTTTACTGGACATGTGGAAGTTCCTGAAGAACTGGGACAGGCCGTGCGCTATCACAAGAATCCAATGGAATCCGAGCCGCCTAACCCGGCTTGCGCCATCACCAACATTGCCTGCTATCTGAATGCCTGCATCCGTAGCAAACGCAGCCTGGAAGAAACCATGGAACGCTTCCCGGTTAAAGTTGCCGCACTGGCTGGCTTACCGGCTGATATTGCCAGCAGCTGTGAAGAAGCCATGGCACTTGAGTCTGGCCTGGACGGCCTGGCAGGTTAATACCGCTTCAGGCTGCCGATTGCCGGCAGCCTGATCTTTCCTTTCTCAGAAACTCTTTCTCAAGACAGTTTCTCAAATACAAGCACCTTCAGCGCCCGCTCCGGGTCTGCATCCGGGAAATCATCCGGGTTTTCCAGACGCCCAACAAAGCTGAACTGCGGACAATGCTCTGCCATCAGATCCCGTAAAACTGACTGTCCAGCTCCGGCGAATTCAGACAACTGAGCACTTTGGCATTTTCACCGGTCAGCTCAGGCAAACGCCGTAACACTTTAAGATAATCCTTGGTTGCCACAAAGCTGCCCTTCTGAAAACTGGGCGGATCAATTACCACCAGATCATAAGGGCCTTCACGCTTCAGTTTTCCCCAGGAACGGAACAGGTCATGGGCGAAGAACTTTACCCGGCTGAGATCATGATCATTCAAACGATGATTTTCACGACCGGTATTCAGCGCCGGACTACTCATATCCAGATTAACAACCTTCTCGGCACCACCGGCCAGTGCAGCCACCGAAAAGCCACAGGTATACGCAAACAGATTAAGCACCCGCGCCCCTTCAGCATGCTGCTGCACCCAGCGGCGGCCTTCCCGCATGTCCAGAAACAAACCGCTGTTCTGATTCTTCAGAGGCTGCATCCAGAACTTCAGCTCACCTTCCGTCACTGCCAGCCGTCTGACATCCGCATCATCCGCCTGCCAGCACACCTGAATGCTGTCTTCACGGCGATAGCGGTGCTGCACCAGCAATGTGGATGGCTTGTGAACCGGATGTTCTGCAAAAAAGCCACCAGATTATCCAGCTGCTCCGCCGGTATTTGATTAAACAGCCGGATAACAATCAGTGGTGGCAAGCGATCAATGACCACGTCTTCAAAGCCGCTGAAACAACGTCCCCGGCCATGAAATAAACGGCCCACCTCTCCCGGCCGGCGGGTAAACTGCTGTTCTATATAATCAAATACAGCCTGCATACTGTCCTGCTCTGAACCAGGCGGCATCCCGGAACTTTACGGAATGAAAACACCTGCAAATTAAAATCAGCGGCGATTATAGACATCCTGTCCGGGCGGCACCAGCGCAGACTAATTTAACCTGGGCGGTTGAAACTTAACGTGCCCGCCTATATCTAAGGATCAGACATAAATAATCCATAACAGGCCGCTAAATGGCCGGTAAAACAATCCCATAGCCAGCCAAAGGTTATACATCTATGCGTATCGTACTCTTTCTTCTGACCAACCTGGCCATCATTCTGGTTGCCAGTGTAACCCTCAGCCTTCTGGGCGTAGGCTCTACCCTGCAAGCCAATGGTGTAGATCTGGATCTTGGTAATCTGCTGATCATCTGTGCCGTTTTTGGTTTCATGGGCTCCTTTGTCTCCCTGCTGCTCTCAAGTTCATGGCCAAACGCTCTACCGGCCTGCAAATGATCGAACAGGCCAGCAACGCTGACGAACAGTGGCTGATGGATACCGTGCAGGAGCTGGCAACAGAAGCCGGCATCGGCATGCCGGAAGTAGGTATTTTCCCGGCAGAACAGGCTAACGCCTTTGCGACCGGCTGGAATAAAAATAACGCTCTGGTGGGTATCAGCCTGGGCTTATTACAACGTTTTCGCCGGGAAGAAATCCGTGCAGTACTGGCCCACGAAATCGGCCACATTGCCAACGGCGACATGGTTACCCTGACCCTGATTCAGGGTGTGGTAAACACCTTTGTTATGTTCTTCGCCCGCATCATTGGTCACTTTGTTGACCGGGTTATTCTGAAGAACGAAGAAGGTCACGGTATCGGCTACTTCGTCGCATCTATCGTTGCTGAACTGGTTCTGGGTATACTGGCATCTACCATCGTTGCCTGGTTCAGCCGTCGCCGGGAATTCCGTGCTGATGAAATGGGTGCCCGCCTGGCTGGCAACTTCGCAATGATCGGTGCTCTGCAACGCCTGAAGGCTGAATATGAAGTACCTGATCAGATGCCGTCTACCATGACCGCATTCGGTATCAGCAGCCATCTGAAAGAAGGCTTCATGGCTGCATTTGCTACCCATCCGCCACTGGATGACCGTATCGCTGCACTGCAAAAATAAGCTGAAACACGCAATAATCAGCCCTGTTTTCCCAACGGAAAACAGGGCTTTATGGCTGCAGACAGAGAATCCTGCTGCTACCGAATTATTCTCTCAGCGAATATTACGTCATAGTTTAATAAAAAAGTTCTTTAACCTCTCCCCAAACTTTGTTCCATAATCAGATTAACACTTACAGAGCCACGCCAAATTCGGCTGATGGTATTTTCACCAGCTATCGGACTTTAGCCGAGGTTTTTAGCATGAATGAAAAAACTGCTATCGATGAAGAACTGGACATGACAGATGCCGATACAGAGGATACGGAGCTGTCGACAGCTGAAAAAGATTTTGCCCTGACACTGAAAAACGCCGCCGTATTGAAGCCATGCGGGAGCAACGGGAACTGGAAAGAGAACTCAGGGAATTCTTTGACGACTGATACGACCCCGCTGTATCTCACATGACTGAACCGTCATCTTTCGGTAATACGCTGGTCATAAAAACGCGGTTTTATATATCTGAACAGGCACTGCGGTGCACCGGACAATAAGATATATAACCCAGCGGAACAGTACAGTTATGAGCAGCAAAATCCGTCTTGAAGACCTCTCTTCAGAAGCCCTTGATGATATGGACAACAGCTTCTTTGGCGAAGACAAACAACAGCGCCCGAAAAAGCCAAAGCAAAACGCAAACGCCAGATGATCGAAGATTACATGGAAGAGCGCCAGCTGAAACGGCGTATCAGCGACGGCTTTGAATGGGCCTGAAGCAAAGCTAACCCCATTTTCAGAATACCGCTAAAGCAGCGCTCAGCGCTGCTTTATTCTGTCGGCTATCCGGCTGCGCTGAGCACTGCGGGCCTTAGCACCGGTTGCGGCTTTAGCAGCAGGCTTTTGCTTCTGTGAAGCGTTCTTCTTCGAGGGCTTTTTCTTCGCTTTAACCGCTTGCGGTGTGACCGGCTGATAGCCCTTTGCGGGCTGAGCTTTTCCGTGACCGGCAGCTTTTGCACCAGGCTGACGTTTCGGTGCTTCCTCTTCTGCAACCAGACACTCTTTCCCCCGACCGATCAGCTCTGAGCGCCCCATCTCTTTAAGCTTAGCCCGCAACTGTGGCCAGTTCTCTTTATCGTGATAGCGCAACAGGGTTTTATGAGCCTTACGCTGCTCCGTCTGCTTCGGAATATACATGCGGTCACTCTTATAGGTAATCTGCTTCAGCGGATTCTTTTCTGAGTGATACATAGCAGTTGCCAGAGACATCGGTGACGGATAGAAGGTCTGTACCTGATCCACCTTCAGATCATTATTCTTCAGCCACAGGGACAAGCTCAGCATATCCTCATCATCACAACCCGGATGGGCGGCAATGAAATACGGAATCAGATACTGCTTCTTACCCGCCTCTCTGGAAAAACGGTCAAACATATTCTTAAAGTCGTAGTATGTATCCATACCCGGCTTCATCATCTTGCTGAGGGTATTTGGCTCACTGTGCTCCGGGGCAATCTTCAGATAACCGCCCACATGATAGGTCACCAGCTCTTTAACGTATTCCGGGTCACGCACCGCCAGGTCATAACGCAGGCCGGAGGCAATCGCGACATTGTGAATACCCTGCACTTTACGGGCTTTACGGTACAGCTCAGTGGTGGGGCTATGATCCGTATTCAGATTCTTACAGATGGTCGGATATACACAGGAAAGCTTACGGCAGTTCGACTGAATTTCATCATCATTACAGTTGAGGAAATACATGTTAGACGTCGGGCCGCCAAGGTCAGAGATAGACCCGGTAAAGCCCGGCACCTTCTCTTTAATGTCTTCAATCTCGTTGATGATCGACTCATGGGAACGGCTCTGGATAATCCGGCCTTCATGTTCGGTAATCGAACAGAAGGTACAGCCACCGAAACAGCCGCGCATAATATTGATCGAGAAACGGATCATGTCATACGCAGGAATCTTTGCTTTACCGTAGCTGGGATGCGGCACCCGCTGATACTGCAGGCCAAATACACCGTCCATCTCTTCAGTGGTCAGGGAATCGGTGGCGGGTTAACCCACACCTCCCGGTTACCGTGTTTCTGCATCAGCGCACGGGCATTGTGAGGATTTGACTCCTGATGAAGCACACGCGAAGCATGGGCATAAAGGGCCGGATCTTTGGTGACCTTATCGAACGAAGGCAAACGGATATAGGTGGTTTCAACCTCAAGCTTTTCCTTCCGCTTAAGGGGCATCGGTACAATTTTAATTGGCGCAGGAATGTCTGCCAGATCGTCCGGAGCAGTGCCACAGGCAGTACCGGCATCGCTGCCATTTTCCTGATTGCCAAAATCATATGGGTTAGGCAGTTTGTCGATATTACCCGGCCAGTCAATCCGGGAAGAGTCCAGCTCCACATAGCCCTCAGGCGGCGCTTTACGCAAATGCACCGTGCCGCGCAGATTCCAGATATCATCCAGAGACTTTCCTTCAGCCAGCGCATGGGACAGATCCACAATAGCCCGCTCGGCATTGCCGTACAGCAGAATATCCGCGGTGGCATCAATCAGTACCGACCGTCTGACCTTATCACTCCAATAATCGTACTGAGCAATACGACGCAGGCTCGCTTCGATCCCGCCGATGACCACAGGCACGTCCCGATAGGCTTCCTTACAGCGCTGGCTGTACACGATAACCGCCCGGTCGGACGCTTTCCGCCTTCCCCGCCGGCGGTATAGGCATCATCATGACGCATCCGCAGATCCGCCGTATAACGGTTGATCATCGAATCCATGTTTCCAGCAGTTACCCCGTAATAGAGATTCGGTTTACCCAACGCCATAAACGGCTCAGCACTGCGCCAGTCCGGCTGAGCAATGATTCCCACACGGAAGCCCTGGGCCTCCAGTAAGCGCCCCATCACCGCCATACCAAAGCTCGGGTGGTCCACATAGGCATCACCGGTGACAATGATAATGTCACAGCTGTCCCAGCCTAGCTGGTCCATTTCTGCACGGGTTGTCGGTAAAAACGGTGCCGGGTTATCGCTTTTCGCCCAGTATGGCGCAAAGGAAAAATATCGGGGGCGTGTATTCTCATGGCGTCTGGAAACTGCTTCGTCGTAAGTAGCCGGCCATTGTCGCAGAAACTGCGACTAACGGCCAATAAACCGAATGTCAGCAGCCCCTCCAACCCGAATCATTAAATGTTAGAATAGGGTTTCAATACGAATTATCGAGCCTAAGCCAATGAACCGAGAACGCCCGACACCGCCCGGCGAATATGAATGCTGCGAAAGCGCCTGCTCTCCCTGCGTATGGGATACCTACTATGAAGATCTGCATGCCTGGAATGCCGAGCAAAAGGCCCTGAAAGAAGCACAGGAACAACAGACAGACAAAAGTGAAGCCGACGCTTAAGGCGTTACATCCGTTCAAATACGAACAGCGTTAACATCACCAGAGCTGACATCCCCAGCATATACGGCATATTCCAGCGCATAATCTGCATACCGTCGATGCCGTATTTCCCCTGTATCGAAATGTTCATACCGGATAAAGGCCCTGCTGCCGACCCCAGCGCCCAGCTGGATAAAAGATAATCCCCAGCATGCTCTGATCCGGCTGCAGGGGCATCAGCAACGGACCAATGATTGAAATACCAATCACCGGATGCAGCCCCGAAACCGCCAGCACCATAATAAATCCGTAGCTCAGGCCCGCCGTCCAGGCATTAAACTCGCTAAATGGCAGTAAAGCCCCTGCCCGGCCAGCAAACTCTGCAAACCGAAACTGAACACGCCGGCAGATAAAAACAGCACCACTTCATTGGTCATATTGGCCAGCCGGCTTGTATGTGGCCCCGCAACGGCGCAGCTACCTTGCCCCGGAACAGCAAAGTGAGCAGGCAAATTAAAGGGGCCGACAGAGTAATAATGAACAGGATGGATAACTGCGGATACAGGTAGTGTACAACCAGAACCGCCACCGCCAGCAAGCTTGGCAACCAGAGGCTGTTCAGCCGTAACGGATAGCCTTCAAAGCGCTCATGCTCCGACAGACGCCGTACGGTAAAGAAGATCACCACCAGCGCCGCCACCGCCAGAGCGGCGCCACTAAACATCAGCTCCGACAAGCGTGCTTCAGGTGCATAGGTCAGCGCCACCCCCATCGCGGCAAAGAATGGTGACCAGAAAGCTGCCGCAGAAAATGCCCGGGTCAGTGCCACTACTTGTGCCCGGCTCAGTGAGCGCCGCTGAGACATACGGTCCCCGAGGATAAACAGCGCAGAAAGGTTAATCACCGCCCCAAAGAAATGTACCCCAAGAAGGGTCCCCAGAATCGAGCGTTTACCGGTAGGCAGCCGCTCACCTTCCGCCAGATCCGGCTGGCTGACCAACCCCAGAAAGCTCACCGCCACCAGCATCGAAATCAGCGCAATATTGCCTTTCAGCAAGTCACTTAAATCTACTGTATTACCCAGCAACAGTGCCAATAAAGCCGCCCCTGCACCGATGCCCGACAGCACCAGCGCCTGCAACCGGTTACGGCGACTCATCGTCTGCCAGGAAAGACCACACGCCAGCCAGTAGCATAAACCGGCGAATACCAGAAAGCCTTCATGCCACAGAGCCATAGGGGTGCAGACTACCCCTAACAATACGCTGACGCCCCGCACGGACTGTACTGGGTTCACCGCCATTGTTTCCGCAACACTGTTCCCCTGTGACATAGTGCACTATCCTTAAAGATCCTGACGAAAGCAGCCTTAACGAAAAAGCCTTGCGCTCCGAAGATGCACAAGGCTTTAAGTATTACATACAGAACTTATCAGTGATGATGGCCGCCAGCACCGTGTGCGTGGCCATGCTCAAGTTCTTCTTCAGATGCATCACGCACTTCAACCACTTCAACGTCGAAGTTCAGCACATCACCTGCCAGCGGATGGTTACCATCCACAGTAACCGTTTCGTCAGTCACAGCAGTCACAACAACCGGCTGCTCGCCCCATGGTGTCTGCGCCATGAACTGCATACCGATTTCGATTGTGTCGATGCCGTCAAACAGATTACGCTCAACTTCCTGAATCAGTTCTTCGTTCGGCTGACCGTAACCTTCTTCAGGAGATACTTCTACCTGCTGCTTATCACCAACCTGTTTGCCAGTCAGTGCGTTTTCCAGGCCCGGTACAATGTTGCCCTTACCGTGCAGATACGCCAACGGCTCACCACCGGCAGAAGAGTCCAGTACTTCACCGGCAGCATTTGTCAGGGTGTAATGGATCAGAACAACTTTATTGTCAGCAACTTGCATGTTTTTCTCTCGCTTATAAGGACAAAACAGCAATAGCGCTGCCAAAGGCCTCAGAAATTAATTAACCCGGTTTACTCAGAAGCACCCCGGCATGGTTTACATAATGCCGACGCCCCTGCTGTGTTTCAAGGGCTTAGCGGATATTCTACTTAATATAATCCGCCCCCAGCTCACGGGTCAGCAATCCGGCATCCACCGGCCGGCAACCGCTGCGGTTCTGACCGGACCATAACGGTGAAAAGTCCCCGCTGCCGGCTGCTTCTGCAGCACTTCGCAACGGCGCCAGCGCCGGGGTTGCCTGCGGAAATGGCGGTGCATCAGGGCTGACCAGCCCCAGTTCAAGCATCGCACGGTTAACGATTCCCGGGCCGGCCCGCCGGAAAAGACATTGGTCAGCGCTGTATGCAGGGAAGCATCCTGCAATGCTGCCCGGTGCAGGGCGCTGGTATTCGTCTGATCACAGAGTAAATACACCGTACCCATCTGCACACCGGCCGCACCCAGCTGCATAGCCGCCCGGATGCCTGCCTGATCACAAATCCCGCCAGCAGCAATGACCGGCACATCCACCTCTGCAACTAACTGGGGCAACAATGAAAACGTACCGGACTGCGTATCCATATTCCGGGTCAGAAAAATCCCCGATGACCACCCGCCTCCAGCCCCTGAGCAATAATGGCATCCACTCCCTGCTCCGCCAGCCAGCGCCCTTCTTCCAGCGTGGTCGCACTGGCAATTACTTTGGCACCTGTTGCCCTGACCCTCTTCAGGAGTCCAGCATCAGGCAGACCAAAATGAAAACTCACCACTTCCGGCCGGTACGCTTCCAGCACAGCAGCATGATCAGCATTAAACGGCGCACGGCCACCGGCAGCCGGCTCTTCGTCAACTCCAAGCTCATCGTAATAGGGCTGCAGCCTCTCCCGCCAGTGCTGTAGCTGGCTATCGGTGACCGGTAAAGGGTCGTGGGCAAAAAGTTAACGTTCACAGGGAGGTCCGTACCCGCGCGGATAGCCTCCAGCTCTGTCGCCATTACTTCCGGTGTCAGCATCGCACAGGGTAAAGAGCCTAAACCACCGGCATTACTCACTGCCACCGCCAGTGCACTGCCCTGCACGCCCGCCATAGGTGCCTGAATAACAGGCAACTCAATATCAAACAAATCCCGGATATCTGTCATTGGTGAACTCCCCTGTGCGGTTAATTTCAGTGCGCTAGCATTGCACAGTTATTGCAGTGCAACAACCGGCCAACACTCCCGCTTTAACAGTACCAGTCAGGCCTTTATGATTCGCAAAAATCCGGCAGATCCGCTAAGCTGCGAGACTTTTCAGCATGCCCGTCTGCATGCCTGCCAACCACGTGATAATCACGGAATCTGAAGTAACTTATGTCATTTGCAAAACTGGGTCTCAGTGACAACCTGCTCGCCACGCTTGAAGCACAAAACTTCACTACAGCAACGCCTGTTCAGCAACAGGCGATACCGCTGATCCTGCAGGGAAAAGACGTACTGGCCGCCGCGCAGACAGGCACCGGCAAAACCGCAGCCTTTGCATTGCCGATACTGCACATAATTGGTAACCGCCAGGCAGAAGCCCACCGGCCACTGGCACTGATCCTCGTCCCGACCCGGGAACTGGCCAGCCAGGTGGCAGCAAACATTGAACAACTGAGCAATAATTCTGCCCGCAGCATTATTCTCATTGGCGGCGTTTCCGTGAACCACAGCTGGAAGCATTACAGGACGGTGCTGAAATCCTTATCGCCACGCCGGGCCGCTTACTTGATCTGTACCTGCAGGATGCCATCCGTTTTGATCACCTGGAGCTGTTAGTGCTGGATGAAGCAGACCGCATGCTGGATCTGGGCTTCAGCCCGGAAATCACCCGTATTTTTGAAGCACTGCCTGCCCGGCGCCAGACCCTGCTGTTCTCAGCCACATTCAGCGACAGCATCCGGCAACTGGCCAGACAACGCCTGAACAACCCCGCTGAAGTTTCAGTCAGCCCGGCAAACAGCGCGGCCAAAACGGTAAAGCACTGGCTCTACAGCACCGACAAAAACGCAAAGCAGAATTACTCACCGAGCTTATTCTGACTGAACGCTGGCGTCAGACACTGGTGTTTACCAAAACTAAAAAGGCGCCGATGCACTGGGCAGAACGCTGGCAGACGCCGGCATAAACTGCGCCGTCATTCACAGCGACCGCAATCAGCAGGCCCGGGATAAAGCCCTGAACTCATTTCAGGCAGGCAGAGTCTGGGTATTAATTGCCACGGATGTCGCCTCCCGCGGGCTGGACATTGATCAGTTAAAACAGGTCGTTAACTTTGATCTGCCGGTACAGGCTGAAGACTACATTCACCGCATCGGCCGCACCGGCAGAGCCGGCAAACAGGGACAGGCCATATCGCTAGTCAGTGCCGACGAGTTTCCGCAGCTACAGGCCATAGAACAGTTGCTGGGTAACAACATTGAGCGCCGTGAAGTAGCCGGCTTTGAAGCGGACCACCGTCTGCCGCTGTTCAGCAAGCCAGCAGTTCAGAAAAACAAAAGACAAATCACCGGCGGGAAAACAGCACAAGACAAGCCATCAGAAACAGTCTGCGGCAAAAACAAATCGGCCAAAAACATGGCAATGCTGAGCAGCACAATGTAAGCCGAAAAAAGCGACGCAGGGAAAATCCGGCAAGCCGAGAGCTGTAAAGCAACCCACCGGAATAAAAGATTCGGCTGAGAAAAACCGCAAAAGGTACCTAAACGCCCACGGCCAAGTTTCAGTAAATAATCATTCTCACGTACTAACAAACCCTATCCAAAAATGATAGCACAAGGACCTAGGCTTAAAGTAAACGGTGCTATCATATATATTTTTTAAAAAGGCAGACTTAAGAAACAAATATCTTAAAACTAGCATCAAATAAACAAAAACAACCAAGATATAAAAACAATCGATAAAATCATTGCTGATATATAGTAGGGCGAAAGTAAAAACTCAACATCAGAGTCTTTAATAATTGGTAAATTACCATAAAATCTTGGATCATAAACAGATCCTGTAATTTTTAAATCACTATCGCAAACTAATTCACTACTAGAATCTTTTTCATAATAAGATTATAATCTATATCAATACACACCTCTTCATTCCAAAAAGGACTAAATCGACTATGCAGAGGAAAAAATTCTCTGGCTGATACTTTAACTAGTTCTGGCTCAAATAACCTCCAAAAATTATCTTCCAGCAAGTCAGATAGACTATGTGCAATCATATAAAAATACTTAAATGGTAAAACATAATCAACAGGAGGAATTTCTGTTCTTACCTGATAAGTCACTTCATCTTTCAGGTTAACTTCTTGTTTCATTTTATCAAACGATAACAATTTATCATTCACTGTATATGAAATAATTTTCCATGAAGAATAGCCCTCCAACTTCTCAAAGCTTGGAATAAAGAGATTTGGATCAACGAACTTTTATTCGACACTATACTAAAATTTGCAAAAGTTACTACATTAAAAGCCTTTCCGTTAATTTTTGGAAGTAACTCTATTGAATACAAATAAGAATCACCAGCATGCTTTCTTTTATAAAAGCTATAATCCAATGTCAAACTAGAAGATGACGATTTAGGATTCAATACATTAGAGGAATACAGGTGAGCAGATAAAGCTAGACCAACTGAAAACAAAAATATAAAAGATTGGATGATGTAAGCATATCCGAAAATATAAAAACAGCTCTTGATAGCTTATTATCAGTTTCCATTGACTCAAGCACAAAAGTTTTGTTTGAGCAGAGATCAACCAAAAATAAAAACATACGTTAAAAATAAAACAGAATTAAAGTATCCCTCAAATAAAAAAATATCGACCAGAGAAAAATCATTAAGAGTATAATAAACAACCAAGAAAACAAAAACAGATATTAAAAAGCTATTTCTGATATATCTATATGAAAGAGGTTTACCAGGAAAAGCCTTATCATAAAATTTATAATAAAAACTGAAATCACATTATAATAATCTGGCTTTACCGGCTCTTTTCTAGCATTTCTAAACTTCGCCGTTAAGACATCAATGGTACCACCAATAGTTACAAAACTAGCCAATATGCCAAAAAAACTTGCAACAACTGAATGATCCACTCAAATACTCCTTTTCAAGTCAAAAATATCTAACTATAAACTCATATAAGTTATTATTTTACGCAATTGCCATCTGTGCGTTATTCATAACAGAAGATACACCCTCAAGGTGAGCCGCCGCAAACTCCAGCGCCGGTACCGGACGGCCATACAGATAGCCCTGCCCGCAGTCACACCCTTCTTCCAGAATAAAGTCATTCTGTTCCTGGGTTTCGATACCTTCAGCTATCACATTCAGGTTGAGTTTTCTGGCCATCGCAATAATAGCGCGGGCCAGCTCACGGTCCTGTTCACTGTTATCCAGATGCGCAATAAAGCCCCGGTCGATTTTCAGCGTATCAAAGGCATATTTCTGCAAATAACTCAGTGACGCATAGCCAGTACCAAAATCATCCAGAGACACGCCCACACCGATGCGTTTCAGGGCGTTGATTACCCGGGTTGCCTGATACTCATCCTGCATCAGCACACCCTCTGTAATCTCCAGTTCCAGCATATTCGGCGGCAGTTCAAACTCCGTTAACAGGTCTGCTACGTAACGTACCAGCCCGGTATCACGGAACTGCACCGGTGAAATATTCACCGCCATGCGCATAGGGTAGTTATACAGCCGGTACCAACTGGATATCTGCTCAATCGCCGTCCGTAACACGAAATGACCGATATCCACGATCTGGCCATTGCGCTCCGCCAGGCTGATGAACTGGTCCGGCCTGACATGTCCGAGTACTGGATTAAACCAGCGCAGCAACGCTTCTGCGCCGATCAGCCTGCGGGAATCCGTCGCAATCAACGGCTGAAAATGCAAACTGAATTCACTGTTTTTCAGCGCATCCACCAGATGTGATTCAAGGCGGCAACGCTCATCCAGTACCAGCTGCATACTGTCAGTGAAAAGGTGTAGGCACTGCCGGAAACCTTACCCAGGTTCATTGCTGCGCCGGCCTTCTTCAGCAACGTGGATGCATCCGGCCCGTCTGCCGGAGACATCGCCAGTCCCATCTTAATCGGCACCGTAATATTCTGCTGATCAATCACCAGCGGCTGGTTCAGGCTGTGACTCAGACGGTTAGCCAACCGCACACTGAGCTCTTCGATCCGGGACGTCGCCAGCAGGACTACAAACTCATTGCCGGTTACCCGGGCAAGATAAAAGTTGCCCGATAAATCATGACGCAGCCGGTCGCTGATTCTCTGGAGAATCTGATCCCCGATCAGGTAACCGTAACTGTCGTTGATGGTTTTGAAATTCTGCAGGCCGATGTACAAAACAGCAAACTGCTGTTCAGCATTAACGGAGAGAATATGTTCCATGTGGCTGAGCAAAGCTGCCCGGTTAGGCAGGCCGGTTAGCGCATCATATCGCTGCACATATTCCAGCGTCTGCGCCATGGAGGCACGGTTATCAACCTCATTGGAAAGCTGTTCACGCAGACTGAGCAGTTCCTGCTGTTGCTTCTCATACAGCTGCGTCAGCACTTCGTTGGCAGCCTCAAGGCGGGCCTGCCGGGCCATGCATTCCAGATCAGCTTCGATGGTTTTCTGAAAACGGGATAACAGCGTGCGGATATTCTCGGCGTAGTGGTTCTCTGTGCTATCAAACACACAAATGGTGCCAAACAGCGCGCCGCCGGGCCAGTAAAGCGGTAAACCGTAGTACGACACCATCCCCTGCATTTCAGCCAGACACGCCTGCCATTCAGGGTGCTGCGCGATATCTGCAACGTGCAGCGGATTCTCATGACGAACAAATGCCTGGCACAGTTGCCCCTGCACATCCAGGCTGCCTTTGCTGAACGGATTAGTAAGGTTATCGCTGGCGACGAATACTTCCAGCTGCTCACCCTGATCCCTGATAATCAGCACTGCCGGTATACTGGCGATCTCAGACACCAGATCTACAGTTTGCTGCCAGCCTGCCAATATTGAATCGGGTACTTCCGCTGTTCTTATATCAACCGACATATGCTGTTTAAAGGTCCACTCTCTCTTTACGTTTTCTGCAAACGTAACGGCTATTAATCAAACGTTCATTAGAACACTTATTGCCGGAAGGAAAACCTTACCGCTCACCATTTTAAGGACAAGCGGTTTTATAAACGCGCAATCAGCTGCTAGCAATCAGCTGAGTCACCCCGTCATAAACAAACTGAATCGCCAGCGCCGCCAGAATAACCCCTAAAAGCGGCGTAAAATCTCGTCTCCGGTACGGCCGATAATCACCTTTACATAGCGGGACAGTAACATCAGCACCAGCGTCAGCACTGTGATGGAAATAATCGCCAGCAGAATCGACAAATTCTGCTCTGCGTTCTCCGCCTGTGAAAACAGCAGGATCGATAACGTCAATGAACCGGGGCCGGCCATCAACGGAATCGACATCGGGAATACTGAAATATCCCGCTTAGCGGTCGTCACCGTGTACTCAACGTCCTGAGTGATCATCTTAAACGCGGTATAAAACAGCAGCAAGCCACCGGAAATCCGCAGCGCCTCAATGTTGATGCCCAGCTTATTCAGGAAAGGCTCGCCGTAATTACCAAAAATTATCAGCAACAGAGTCGAAATAACAATCGACTTAACCGCCATTTTAACCCGGTGACCGGTTTCGCCTGCCGGTACCAGAGAGTGGAAAACAATTGCCGCACCGATCGGATCAATAATAATGAACAGCGCAGTGATGGCATTCAGATAAACCAGAATATCCATTCAGAAAACCTTACAAAAATAAAATAAGGCCGCAGCCGGCAAAACTACCGGCTGTCAGCTCAGAAAATCAGTTAACAGAATAATCGAAAACTAAGGACGGGTACCGATCCGGACATTGCCTGTCTGCATAAACTGGGCAACTTGCTTACGCTTGCGCCCGATCAGTAATGGTCCATTGTCGAAAAACAGAAAGTTTTTCCAGTGACGCTTAAACACGTGCCAGCGGGTTTCAATCACATGTTCAACGTCGTAACAAAAATACACCAGCGTATTGTCATCCCAGTCCAGATGCTCCAATAACTGCTCCGGCATATCCGCCTCATCCGACTCCCAGCGGTTTTGCCATGGAAAAGTTTCCTGCCAGGTCGGATTCTTATTCGCCCAGTCATCATCATAAAACAGTTCAGGGTGATTACTTTCCTGACTAATCTGCTGACGCCATACCTGTTCAGCACGGGCTTCACTCAGGGGTTTTATTTCATTCAGATCAGCCTCTGAAACAGGCAGATCTTTATGCCTGAAAATCCAGGCGCGCTTATATGCTTCTAACGGTATGTAATTCATCTGATAAACCAAAACTGCCGCTGTAGGTTATACAACGACACAATAACAAGAGGCTTTATCTGTCAGCCAGGGACTGTGACTCAGACGTCTGAACAATGCCAGGCCGGCGGGCTTGCCAGAAACGCTTACGCCAGTATGGATTTGCCAGCGGCGTAATACTTACCCCAAGAGTCTCACCGGAATGCAGAAAAGACTGATTGCCGATATAGATACCAACATGACGGCTGTACGTTCCGGTTTTAAAAACACCAGATCACCGGGCCGTAACTCATCACGGCTAACCGGCGTACCGATTACCGCCTGCTTTAACGTAGTACGGGGCAGGTTAAGATCAAACTGCGCAGCGAAACTGCGCTGTACAAAAGCAGAGCAATCAATGCCCTTTTGGTCGTGCCCCCAGCCGGTACGGCACCCCTTCCCACTCTGCAAACTGGCGCAGTAACTGTTCCTGTACAGTCGCTTCCGCTGCCGGCAGTGGCGTGACATTATTATAACGCCAGCTGACCACCGGCTTCTCAGCCACTGATGTCTTATCTACCACGGCAGGTTTTACCGACTGACCACCACAGCCTGTCAGCAACACTGTCACTGCCATACTGCACACAATCAACCCTGTACGAATCTGCTTAAGCATTCTGCTGTTCATCCTGGAAAGCACGACAGATATTTGTGCCAATAATAGCCCAAGCATTGGCACAGCAATAGAGGCAAGATACTATTTTGGTTAAGGATTATCGAACATTCGGACAAAATGCCATGGCCCAGACACCCAATTTACCTATTGTTTACAGCACAGACATAAAATCTGACTGGCTCGACTACAACAACCACATGAACGTAGCCTACTACGTGCTGATCTTTGATCTGGCTGGGGTGGAACTGGTGGCAAAACTGGGCCTGAGCCCTGAATATACCGCGCAAGAGCAGATTTCATGGATGGTTCTGGAAAACCACATCACCTACAACAATGAAGTCAGCCTTGGTCAGGAAGTGGATATCAGCTGCCGGCTGCTGGATAACGACAGCAAACGCCTGCACCTCTATTTCGAAATGCATGCCCGTAACCCGGATGGCAGCACCTATCTGGCTTCCACACTGGAACAGATGGCAATGTGCGTTGACCTCAGCGCCCGTAAAGCCTGTGAATTCCCTTCTGATATTCTGGCGAATATTGAAGCACTTGCCGACAAACACGAAACCCTTCCAATGCCTGATAAAATCGGCCGTAAGATTGGCATTCGCCGTAAACCTGTCACAGGCTGAACCATGATAAAACCTGAAATACTCCAGCGCGCTGTTACTCAGGGGCTGATAAAACCCGAACAGGCAGGCCCATTACTGGACTTTATCAACCAGCAACAGGATGCTGAACTGCCATCCGCGCAGGATGAGGAACAACTTAAATTTGTACGTAACTTTGGTGATATTTTTATCACCATCGGCGTCGCTTTCGTCGCCATATCCATCGCCACGATGGACCTGCAAAGCTGGCAGTGGTGGCTGTCAGCAGGATGCTTTGTAGCCCTGGCCGAATGGCTGGTAAGACAACGCCGGCTGGCCCTGCCCGGTATGGCGATCCTGCTTTCTATAATGTATTTCGTCGCTCAGGGTGCGGGGCTGCCGGACATCGACCTGTTCGCAGACCAGTACAGCAGCATTCCTTCCCTGCTGTTACTGGCAGGCTGCGCCGGCGCCTTTACTGGCGTTACGGTATGCCGTTCAGCCTGTTACCTATGGCGCTGAGTCTGGTGACGATTGCCCTGATCGGTCTGGGTGAAGAGTTACTCCGGCATCAGTGGCTGTTCACCCTGACCGGGCTGGTTGTATTTGCCGTTGCTATAACCTTTGACAGCAAAGACCGGCACCGGCAGCTGCGCTGGAGCGACTGTGGATTCTGGCTGCACCTGCTGGCATCGCCACTGATCGTCCACGGCGTCATGACCACCCTCATCTTTTCTGACGCGCCGGTGTTAAATGCCCTGGGCAATGAGATCCTGCTGATCGGCTTCTTTATTGTATTCATGTTGCTGGCCCTGCTGGTAGACCGGCGGGCAATGCTGGTCTCCAGCTCCAGTTACGGGATCTATGCGATCTTCATGCTGCTGGAAAACAGCCTCATCAGTACTGAAAACCTGCCATTAGTGGTCTTTATCGGTTTTGGCCTGTTCATCATTTTCTTTGGTACCTTCTGGTACCGGTTACGCAGCATAATTTTCCGCCCGCTCACCGGCACTGCCATTGCCAGGCTGGTACCGGACTTTAACGGAAAATAGCTTAAACACCCGTGAATGCTGGACTATTGGTCCGGCATTCTGCACCCTTAACCATGCGCTTTTAAACCGGGTGATTAACCACCCGTTTACCCCATTCGGACTACACTGGGGTAATAACTTTTTCAGACTGTTCGCCCACACAAAGGGAGATTTCCGTGTTGTCGTATCGTTTTCCCCACACGCCAGTGATTTTGGCAAGCCTTATATTGTCTGCAACCCTTCTTCAGGGATGCGCTGAAGAAGCCCCCAAGCCTCTGATCAGGCCGCGCAGACCGTCATCCGCCCGGTTAAACTCTACAGCGTAGGGGCGCCCAAAGAAGCCCCGAGCCGCACCCTGGCCGGCACCATTCAGGCATCTGATCAGGCCGACCTCAGCTTCCGGGTGGGCGGAAAAGTCGCTGAAGTAAATGTAGATGCCGGTGACCAAATTACAGCCGGTGACGTCATCGCCACACTGGATAAAACCCAGTTGCAACTGGCTGCGGACTCCGCCAAAGCGCAACTGCAGCGTGCCAATGCGGTACTGGCAGAAGCCCAACGCAATTACACGGCGAACAAAGAACTGGTTAAGCGGGGTGTCATTTCCCGGATCAGCTTCGAAAACTTTGTCGCTACCCTGAAATCGGCCACTGCGGATGCCGATGCCGCCCGTGCCAGCCACGAGCGGGCACTCAAAGATCTGGACTACGCCGTATTACAGGCCCCTTTCAGTGGCCTGATCGCCAGCCGCAATGTTGAACCCTTTACCAACGTGACTGCCGGCCAGAGCCTGTTTCAGATCGCCAAACAGGGCCAGCGGGAAGTGGTCGTCAGAATGCCGCTTTCAACCCTGCGCTACATTAATCAGGACAGCCCGGTGCGGGTTACTCCGCTGATTGCCGATGAACTGAGCCTGGGTGAAGCACCGGCTTACGAAGGCGTGATCCACCAGATCGGTTCGCGCTCAGAAGCCGGCAACGCCGTCACCATGAAAGTACTGCTGCAGGGTAATGTTGCCGAACTGCGTGACGGCATGGCGGCCGAAGTACGTTTTAATCTCAGCTATCAGGACAGCGGTCACCTGACCGTACCATTCAGCGCCATCGTTGCCGGTGATCAGGCCGATACCGGTTACGTCTTTAAATACCAGCAGGATGAACAGACCGTCACCAAGGTTGAAATCCAACTGATTGCCCTCGGGATCAGGGTGTTGAAGTCAGCGGAGAACTGCTGGCCGGTGATCAGGTAGTGGCCGCCGGTGCCCAGTTCCTGCATGAAGGCCAGCAGGTCACACCATTTAAAGCCGTGCAGTAAGGGAGCAGGATTATGATTACCAAGCTCGCCTTACAGGGCAACCGGGTTACCATTGCCCTGACCCTGTTGCTCAGTCTGATGGGCATATTTCTCTATCAGGACTTTCCCTCTCAGGAAGAACCTGAAATAAACATCCGCGAAGCTGTGGTGACTGCCCAGTATCCGGGCCTGCCGCCGCAACGGGTGGAAAATCTGATTATCCGTCAGCTGGAAGATGCCATCCGGCAAATCCCGGAAGTTAAAGACATCAACTCCCAGGCCAGTACCGGTTATGCCCAGATAAATGTCAGCCTGTATGACTCCGTCAGTGACCTGCAACCCATATGGCAAACCCTGCGCAATAAAGTTAACGATGTTAAAAACCAGCTCCCAAGCGGCACTCAGGGGCCGTTCGTCAATGACGACTTTGGCCGGGTAGCCGTTGCCAGCATTGCCTTCACCGCGGAAGGATTTACCCTGGCAGAAATGCGCGCCACGGTAAAACGCTTTCAGGATCAGCTAACTGCGCTGAAAGGTGTCAGCCGTATCGAACTGCTGGGCAACAACCCGGAACAGATCTATCTGGAAAGCACCACCACCGAACTGAGTAAAGCCGGGGTGAATATTCAACAGGCTCTGCAGACCCTGCAAAACCGCAACGTTATCAGCGCTGCTGGTGAACTGAGCACCGGCCAGCAACGGGTGGTGATTGAACCCACCGGCAACCTGAACGATGTCGAGGAAATTGCCAATATTCCCTGCGGCTGGACGATGGCGGGATTATCTATCTCGGTGACCTGTTCCGGATTAGCCGGGGTTACAAAGAACCGGCCGAACGGTTTGCCTACTACAACGGCAAACGGGCACTGGTGCTGGCGGTTTCTATGCAAAGCGGTTTTAACGTACTGTCATTTTCAGAACGCATGAAACAGCGGGTGGCAGAACTTGAGAACACCTTGCCCTGGGGCTTTGAAGTGGACTTCGTCACCTATCAGGCCACAGAAGTAAAACGTTCTATCGACCAGGTAACCAACAGCCTGCTGCAAACAGTCGCTGTGGTATTTGTCGTGGTGGTGCTGTTCCTTGGCATCCGTACCGGTATCGTCGCTGGCTTGTTAGTACCGATAACGATTCTGGTCACAGTGGTGGTGATGTCCATCATGGAGATTCCACTGCAGAAAGTATCTATTGCTGCCATCATCATCGCTCTGGGACTGCTGGTGGACAACGGTATCGTCGTTGCGGAAGACTATCTCACCCGGGTCAGTCAGGGGCAGTCCGGTTTTGAAGCAGCCATGACCTCCGGCAGTAAGATGATGGTTCCCCTGCTCACCGCATCCCTGACCACTATTTTCGCCTTCTATCCGCTGATGGCCGGTGACAACGTCACCATTGAATACACCCGTTCACTGGCACAGGTCATTACCATTACCCTGCTATCGTCCTGGGTGGTGGCGCTGACCGTCATCCCGTTACTGGCTATGTGGCTGATCAAAGCCCGCGGTCCGCAACAGTCTGCCGACAGCGAATCATCACTGCAGACCGGTTATAAGCACCTGCTGAATATGATTCTGGGGCCCGTACCGTCTTCCTGCTGATGATGGTTGGCCTGCTGGTGCTGGCGGTCTATGCCTTTGGCGCGGTACCGAAAAATTCATGCCGCCCAATGCCCGCCTGCAGTACATGATCGAACTGGAACTGCCGGCCGGTTACAGCATTGATGCCACCCAGAAACTCAGCGGCGAAGTCAGCCACTGGCTGATGCAACCGGACAGCAATCCGGAAGTTGCAGATCACGTCACCTATATCGGCTTTGGCGGACCGCGTTTCGTACTGTCGCTCAACCCGAACGACCCGGCACCGCACCGCGCCTTTATGCTGGTTAACCTGAAAGATGGCAGCAGCCAGCAAGCCGCCATGGATAAAGCCCGCAACTACCTGACTGGCCAGTTCCCGGAAGCCCGTATCAGCGTCAAAGGCTTCGGTTCCGGCGGTGCTGAAGAAGGCAGCATTGAATACCGGATCAAAGGGCCGGATAAAATCACCCTGCGACAGATCTCTGAACAGGTGCAGGGTCTGCTGTATCAGCAGCCGGGCATGATCAACATTCAGGACAATTGGGATAACAAGGTCTTCAAACTGAAGGTACAGATTGATCAGACCAAAGCCGAACTGGCTGGCCTGAGCACTGAACAGGTATCCCGCGCACTGGATACCCTGCTGAGCAGCGGTGAGATTACCCAGTTCCGTGAAGGCGATCAGAGCATTCCGGTGACGGTGCGCAGCGCCGGCATAGAACGGGAAGATGTGGAACGCTTTGGCACCCTCTATGTGGGCAATGACCGGGAAGGTAACCCCATTACCCTGACCCAGATCGCTACTTTTACGCGGAGCCAACCGAGTCACTCCAGCGCCGTTACAATCTGGAACCGACCATTAAGATTAAAGGCGTCAGCAGCCTGCTGCCGGCCAGCGAAATGGTCAGCCGTCTGGCACCGGAAATCGCCGCGTTGGGCATTCCGGCAGGCTACAGCATTGAAATCGGTGGCGAAGCGGAGTCTTCCAATGATGCCACCTCAGCACTGGCCCAGAACCTGCCAATAGCCTTTGGCGCGATCTTCCTGCTCCTGCTGGCACAGTTCCGCTCGTTCCGTAAGGTAGGCATCATCGGCATTACCCTGGTATTCAGCCTGATCGGTGCCAGTTTTGGCCTGTTCCTGCTAAATGCTAACTTTGGCTTCATGGCAATGCTGGGCTTCCTGTCACTGGGGGCATCATTATCAATAACGGCATATTGCTGGTGGAACAGTTCGACCTGGAAGAAGCCAGCGGTAAGTCCCCTTATCAGTCGATTGTTGACGGCGCCGCATCCCGCCTTCGTCCGATACTGGTCACCACCGGTACCAGTGTTATCGGTCTGATGCCACTGATGCTCAGCGGCGACGAACTGTGGTTCGGCCTGACCGTTGTACTGGCGGCCGGCTTGCTGGGCGGCACCCTGCTGACCCTCGGCGTGGTACCGGTGCTGTACAGCCTGTTATTTAAGGTAAAACGGGCCTGACAGGTCATCACAGCCAAACGCAAACAGGCCGGCAATATGCCGGCCTGTTTTGTTTTTAAGGCAGTGCCTTTCAGCTCAGCTGCTGCAGGGTCACTTCGCAGGTATGCTCAGCACTGCTGAGCATCAGAGTATCGTCGGTAATCATCAGCGACAGATCCATATTTCGCGCCGCCATATCTTCCAACGGTGCCAGTTGCTCTGCAGGCAACTGCCAGACACTGACCTTAGGCAACTGGGTGATGGCCTGCTGATGTTTCTGCCACCAGATATCCGTTTCACTGCCATAGGCATACAGGCTGATTTGCTGCGCCCGGCTGACCCCTTTACGTAACCGTTCAGGGCTGGCCTGACCCAGTTCAATCCAATGTTCCACCTCTCCGGAAGGCGATACCTGCCACAGCTCCGGTTCATCAGTAGCGGAAAGCCCCTTGGTAAAACTGAGATCCCGGTGATAATTCAGGCCGTATACCAGAATCCTCACCATCATCCGGGTCAGGGTTTCTGACGGGTGCTGCGCCACAGTCAGCGACAAGCTCTCATAACAGTGCCGGTTCATATCGCTAAGCTGCAGGTTAACTTTAAAAATTGTCGGTTTCAGGGCCATAGGGATTCTCAGCAAAACGAAAAAGTGCGCCATTGTAACGGTAAAAGGTGTCCTTAAACAGCTAACTGAATGACAGACATCCAGTGAGCTACTGTTCGCTGAGTACTGATATCCCGCTTGACCCGCCTGCCACATTGGCTCATCCTTATCCGACTTTCTCAACCGCCCCTTTCAGGTGTCATTATGCAGTGCCGTCCGGGCTGCGGTGCATGCTGCATCGCCCCACATATATCATCCGCCGTTCCGGGTATGCCTGAAGGCAAGCCTGCAGGTGTGCGCTGCATTAATCTGGACGCTGGCAATAACTGCCTGATCTGGCAGCGGGACGACTACCCGCAGGTTTGTCAGGACTTTACTGCCAACCGGGAACACTGTGCTGATAGTCGCCTACAGGCATTACAGATACTGACCCGGATGGAAGATGAAACCCGTCCGGACTAAAAAGCCCTGTGCAGCCGTTCTCCGGCGATGCTAAAATCCCCTCCCTGTCCGCTAATCAATACAGAAGACATTATGGAACTGAAACATCTAGCCATCCGCGAACTGCTTAAAAATGCTGACGAAACCCAGGCAACTATCAGCAACCGGGGTGGCCCTGTTGATATTCAGGCCCCGATGGCACAACGGCTGTTTGATACTCTGGTATCCGCTTACGGACGCCGCGCCGCCCTGACCCACGGTTCCTTCACTGTAGAAGATCCGGACAGCCATCCGTTTATTACAAACTTCCGCCAGTTCATCAGTGGTACACCGGATGACAGCGATTTCCTCAGCCTGTGTGATGTGGCCATGGAACAACTGGCTGCTTCCCTGAGTTCCGAGTCTGCCTCGGCGGCGACCGGCGGTTACGTGATCTTCTGCCACTACAGTGCCGATGTATTTGATTACCTGCTGGTTGCGCTGGTCCGGGATAAAAACGGCGTGGCATTTGACGGCAACCTGCACCCGACCCAGGTGATTGAACTGGATCTGGATAAACTGCACCAGGCCGCCAAAATTAATATCTCCACCTACAAAGAAGGCACCGACAGCTACCTGAGCTTCATCGGCACCAAACGGAAAGGCGATATTACCCATTACTTCTCCACGGCACTGGGCTGCAGCGACGTAGTACCGGCCCGCCAGGCCACGTCGGAACTGATCCGTGCGACAGAAGACTTCTGCCGCAAAAACCAGCTGCAGGACAAGCAGGAAGCCATCGTTGATGACGTCGTTGGGTACCTGTCCAAACAGCGCAGTGAAAAGCAGTCTGCCTACCTGCCGGACATGGATGAAATCTTTGCCCAGCACATTCCGCCAGAACAGGCCGAAAGCGGTACTGAAACCTTCGGCAGCTTCGCCAACTCAGAAGAGTATCAGGTGAGCCACGAATTCCAGCCGCACACCAGCACCATTAACAATTACACAAAGATTAAGGCTAAGGCCGATAACTGGCAGCTGGACTTCTCCAAGCGCTCGCTGGGTGAACTGAACTCCACCAGCGATATTCAGTTTGACCCTAATACTAACAGCCTGATTATCCGTCGCCTGCCAACCAAGGTGGTGGACCAGCTTCGTGAAGCACTGGACGACTGATACACGCCAGCTCCGCATCTGACCGGTTCAGCAAGATTCATAACCGGTCAGATAATTCTCATCCCTCCTGATCTGCAATCATATTTCTGTCATATCCCCTGCTACTGTGACGACATACACTTTGTGCGGCGCACAACATTAACCACAGACGGATAACCCGGTTTAATTTGTCGCATCGCACAATAAACAGAAAACTCAGGCTTACAGCGCCCATCGTCAAAAAATATTTTTCGGATTAAAGCGCTGACAGCAGCTCTGTACACACTTAACTGTTGTAGCTTTAATACTTATAAAACAGCAGGTTAAAAACAAACAACAAAACCCGGCTGAGATACCGGAATTTTATGAGATTATTTTTGTGCGGCGCACAAAAATATTTGACAGCTCTGAAAACCGGCTTACAATAAGCCACATATTGTGCACTGCACCAATCAAATATATGGAGATATACCATGACTGCTAACATCGATTTTCAAAAGTCTTTCGAATCTGTGAAGTCTCTGATGGAATTGCAAGCGCAAACTATCAGCAAGTCTGTTGAACTGCAGAAGCAATCCGGCGAACAGCTAACTGCTTTCTTCAAGAAAGAAGCTGAAAAGGCTCAGACTCTGAAGACGCCTGAAGACGTTGTAAAATTCAACGTTGAAGCAAACACTGCACTGTTCGAACTGCTGAAAGCACAGGGTGAAGCATTCACTTCTCTGGCGAAAGAAGCTGGCGAATCTGCAATGAGCGAAATGACTAAAGCTGCTAAGTAAGTTTACTTAACCGCTGTAAAAAGCCCCGCCGGGTTTAACCTGGCGGGGCTTTTTATGTGTTATTTACAGAGTCTGCTGATCAGTGCAGTGAAGGGCCACTTTCGTTAACCTGCAAAATCGGCTGACCGGCACTGTCCAGCGCCAACGCGCCCTGCTCAACGGCATAATCCATCAGCTGGCTCATGACCATATCAGTCAGATGGGCACTGATCACCAGTCCGGCTGGCGGATCACCTTCAAACATTTCGTCATCCACCATACCGTCGGCACGCAGCCCCAGTAACAGCGGATTCTCTGCCACCAGCGGCGCAATGTCATCCGGGGCAAACACCGAATATTCAGACGCAACTTCTAAAGCCAGGTTATAGGCATCCGCGGCTTCAGTGGCCAGACGCTCCTGGAATACAGATTCCGCCAGCGCCATCACTTTGCTCAGCTCCGAACGGCCAGGCTTTTGCATATTCTGCTTGGCCAGCTCGCTGTCGCTGTAATCTACCACCGGCGCACTGACATCATCCAGTTGCTGATGATCTTCTTCCGACAAACGGCCTTCTGCATCCGGCTTCAGCCAGCCCTGCTCTGCTGCCATGCTAATTAAAGCTTCCAGCATACCGGCCGCCAGATTCACACTGATGATCATACCAACACTGGGATTAGCGGCTTCTTCTGCATCAGCAATCATGCCGCCCGGACGGGTCGCCAGCAGGGTCGGATCTTCAGCCACCACCTGCGCCAGCGTATCCACTTCAAGGTAGAGATGCTGGTTACACAGCTCCATGGCAGTACCCAGGGCGTTCTCACCACCAGACGCCGTCATGGCAGCATGATAGTCCTGCTGCACCTTTTCAACGATGTCTGCTAATAACTGGCTCATGTTTTTCTCCGGCTGAACGCAAATTTTTCAACTCGCAAATCAGCACTCTTTACTAATGTTTAACAAAGGCGTGTCGATAGCCTTTATATGACGGCATTAAAAGGCCGTCAGCTTATACGATTTTCCGCCAGACAGGGGTGACTATGAATATTCAATTACCGCCGCCGGTACCCGAAGACGAAGATGAAGGTAAGGTATACGTGTTATCAGATAACTGAGTACCGCCGGACACCTTAAGCACCTGTCATTAATGATAGGTCAGACCGATCAGCTTAATCTGAGATTTAAGCGCGTCGAAGTGGTCCCGTAATTCAGCCAGCGGACGTAAACCGAAGTCCAGCGGATCGGTTGGCAATTCATACCAGTCCAGGGTAGATACCCGGGTCATCAGGTCGTATTCGCCAATCAAAGCATCCAGATAGATCATGACCGCTTCAATGCGCGGTTCCATATCCAGGCTGGCCGGCAGCTCTTGCATGTACACGGCCATAAACAGTTTGCCGTTCTCAATGCGGAAGCTGTACCAGAACTCTTTCAGTTCAATGACATCTTCACCCAGGTGGATATACGCCGGCACCGGATCATAGCGGTGGTTAAATGCGATAAAGCGAATCCCGCCAATGCTCGGCGCAGCCCCTACCAGACTCAGTACGCTGCTGATGGACTCAGGGTAACCGTCGCAGCCAAACACCATCTCAACCGGACCGTCTTCCTCATCCCGCTCGAAATGAAAGGTCAGGTTGCGGTCGATCTTCTGCAAAGAGTTACGGTATTCCAGCAACAGATTATCCGCATCGAAGTTATTATCTGTCTCGCTGCCGAGCAGATTATCGATGGTGTTCTCCAGCTGCTGCCAGAAACTGAGAATATTTTCCTGCCGATGAATCATGTGCGCGGAACAACCACTCCGGTCTGTCCCTGATATTTACCGTCCCGGTCTTTATAGGAGGTTTCACAGATTTCATCCGCCCCCAGGAACAGCATTTGCGCAACACCTTCATTGGCGTAGATCTTGGCAGGCAAAGGTGTGGTGTTAGAGAATTCCAGTGTCACGTGACCTTCCCACTCAGGTTCAAGAGGCGTCACGTTTACGATGATACCGCAACGGGCATAGGTGCTTTTACCCAGACAGATCGTCAGCACATCGCGTGGAATTTTGAAGTATTCAACGGTCCGCGCCAGGGCGAACGAGTTAGGCGGAATAATGCAGACATCAGATTTCACATCCACGAAGCTGCCTTCATCAAAGTTCTTCGGGTCAACCACAGAAGAGTTGATGTTGGTGAAGATCTTGAATTCATCCGCACAACGGACATCATAGCCATAGCTTGATGTACCATAGGAAATAAGTTTTTCTTCATCACGGCGACGCACCTGTCCCGCCTCAAACGGCGCGATCATCTGATGTTCTTCGGCCATGCGGCGAATCCAACCGTCCGACTTAATACCCATAGTTACAATATCCGTCAGTTTAATCTTAAAAAGGCGACAATCTTAACGTTTTTGTCAAAAAACCGCACTTTTTCATAAAAATGCGGTTAATTTTAACCCTGATCAACAGAGCCCCGGACAGCCCGTCCGGCAGCCAGAATCAGTCGTTCACAATGGAAATATTCGGCATTGCAACAGGGGTTTCTGCACGCTTCGCCAGCAGAGCACCGACCTTACGTGCCATATCCCGGTAGATTGCCGTTTCCTTGCTGTCCGGCGCGCTCACCACCGTTGGTGCACCGCTGTCTGTAGACGTACGGATACCCATCGTCAGCGGCAGAGCACCCAACATTGGCGCCTTGTACTGTTCCGCCAGCATCTCGCCACCACCGTGGCCGAAAATCGGCTCGCTGTGACCACATTCGCTGCAAATGTGCAGGCTCATGTTCTCAACCACACCCAGTACAGGGATCTCTACCTTGCGGAACATTTCGATGCCTTTCTTAGCATCCAGCAGAGCGATGTCCTGCGGTGTAGTAACAATCACAGAACCGGTGACCGGCACCTTCTGCGACAAGGTCAGCTGGATATCACCGGTACCCGGCGGCATATCGATGAACAGGTAATCCAGATCATCCCAAACGGTTTCTGTCAGTAACTGCTGTAATGCACCACTGGCCATCGGACCACGCCATACCATTGGCTGATCATCATCAATCAGGAAACCGATCGACATAACCTGCAGACCATGGGCTTCAATTGGCGCCATGTTCTTTTCGCCCACCGGCTGCGGACGGGTTCCCGGAGTCACCCCCAGCATCATGCCCTGGCTCGGGCCATAGATATCCGCATCCATCACACCGACACGGGCGCCCTCAGCCGCCATTGCCAGCGCCAGGTTCACAGTGGTGGTGGATTTACCCACACCGCCCTTGCCGGAAGAAACCGCAACAATGTTCTTCACCCCCTTCAGGGCCTGCAGGCTGCCCTGCACCTGATGAGCGGCAACCTTGCTGGTAATATCAATCTTTACATCGGTAGCGCCTGCAGCCGTTACTGCCTCGCTCAGCGCCTGTTTAATATCAGCTTCTGCACCCTTACAGGCGTAACCCAGCTCAAGCGAAATGTTAACCGTGCTGCCTTCTACACTCAGCGCTTTCACTGCGTTAGCGCTGATATAATCCTGTTCTAAATACTTATCCTGTACGCCGGCAATCGCCCCGCGTACCTGCTCGTTTGTTAGGCTTGTCATAAGGTTATCTACTCTTGGCTCTCAATACCCTAGTAATTTTGTCGGGAATTATGCGCCATCTGCTTTAGGAAGGCCAGACCAAATCCGGTATTTCGATGGCATCAATAGTCGTACCAGGCCGTCAGCTGGGTCTTACCCGGCTGCATCGACCGCCTGAACAGCTTCAGCCACCGAGGCCACCAGCATCTTTGCCACACAGCAATGACCTGCTGCAGCAAAATGTTTACGCAGAATTTCATTCAATTCGTTAAGGGAAAGCCTGATACCGGCCAGATGCGGAACAATCCGATCTGAAATCCGCTGCTGCAACAAAAACACTGCCCTTCACTGTCAATCAGACGGTCCTGTGCAGCAAAAAATGCTGCACATACTCTGCCCGCCATTCATCCGACGAACGGATAACCGTCAGCTCCGGATCACCTTCATACTGCAGCAACACCGGCCAGTGTATATTTGTCGTCATGTCTGTCTGCTCAGTGTGGCTGAGGCAATGCCTGCAGCAAATCAAGGGAATCACACACATGGCAGTATTCACCATGCAGGTTACTGAGAAACGTCCAGTGTACATCTTCCGCGCTGAGTTGCTTACCGTTCAGCAGATCCATGGCAAATGCCGCACTGGCGTCATCCGGCACCATGACCCTGAATCCCAGCCCGCTCGCAACCCGAACGGTCGCATCCAAAGAATTGTTGCTCAGCACACCGCACACCACCATCTCGCTGATCTCCTGGTCGCGTAGCAGCGATTCCAGCCCGGTACCGATAAAAGCACAGTTTTCCTGCTTGGTGATCACCGGTTCTTCAGCAAGCGGCTCAGCCTCATACTTAAATGAAAAGTGATGGGAAGTGGGATGATAAGGTGAATTCTCAAACTTCGACGCGTGCCGAATATGAATCACCGGCAGCCCGCGATCACGCCAGACAGTCAGCAAAGCGGCAATCACCCGCTCAGCATCCGGGTTATTCCGGCTGTAATCTGAATAACAGTCAATGGCATCCTGAACATCGATAATCACCAGTGCGGGATTACCTGAAATGAATAAATCCTGATTGTTGCCCGGCAGCATCACTATGCCCAACCCCTGCTCCTGAAACTGCCGCATTCTTATAATCGATATTTTTGGCGGCGACAGTCATATTATTGTCGTAAGTATGGCGGGCATTAATGACAGCTTTTCCAAATAACAGCAAGCAGTCAGATCAACTTACCAGGCTCTACTGAAAGGCTGTACTGAAAGGCTCTACTGAAAGGCTCTGCTGAAAAACCACAGCCATCGACAGCCGTTACTTCATACCAATGCCATCAGTGGCGCGTACTGGAATACCGGCGGGATCAAAATCTTCCAGACAATATACATTCACCCCAAAATAATCCGGGGTAACCCGTTTGCGATGAAACGGATAAATCCCGCATACACTGCAGAAATAATGCTGTGCCGTATGGGTATGAAAGGTATAGGTGGAAAGTACATCTTCGCCGGTCAGAATTTTCATCTGACGCTCATGAACCTTCACCATCAGCGCATTCTTACGTCTGCAGATTGAACAGTCACAGGTGGTCAGCTCCGGAAAATCTGTCTCAATTTCGAAAGTTACCGCCTGACAGTGACAGGCCCCCGGTAAGTTTTCATATCTACTCTCTCCCACACAGCATCTGCAACCAGTCATTGCTCTGCATGCAAACCCCTTCTTTATCCAGGCGGTATCGGTGTAAATCTTCTGCCAGAAACAACGCCCCGCGATACACCGTGCGGGCCTCCTGCCGGAGTAAATCCACGGAAGACTTTACCTGAGGATTAAGCTGATAACGGGGGCTGAAGTGGGTCAGCAACAGATTAGGAATCGCCTGCTGAGCGGCGAATGCTGCAACCTGCTCCGCATAACTGTGGCCATATGTAGCTGCCTGTTCAGCAAGCTCCTTCGCATAAGTAGCTTCATGTATCAGCACATCACAACTGTTACACAGATCCTTAAGCACGGCAGGCTCGGCATTATCACCGCAAACAACCACTTTTCGGGGTACTGAATCCGTAATAACAAAGTCACGGGCCCGGTACAGTTTGCCATCATGGCTGACATCAATGCCGGATTTCAGCCGCCCCCAGTCCGAGCCGGCAGGTAAATCCGAAGCTCTGAGCCCTGCCACATCAAGCTCACCATCTACCCAGTTCTCTGTAAAGCTGTAAGCATAAGATTCAACCCGGTGAATCAGTGGGGTAGCAGCTACATTAAATTGCCCAAAAGTCATCTCCGGGAAGTCATTATCCTGATTCAGCATTAGTGCTTCAGGCAGAACAAAGTTAAGTTCAAATGACAGATGAAATTCGGTAAAACGCTGCGTCGCTTCAATCCATTCCCGGATACCCGCCGGTGCAACAATGGTCAGCGTCTCAGTCCGACCGGTCATACCTGCACTGCCTAACAGACCGGGCAAACCATAACAGTGATCACCGTGCACATGGGTAATGAAAATGCCTTTTAAGGTATTCAGTGACAGTTTGGTATGCAGCAACTGATGCTGCGTTGCCTCTCCGCAATCAACCAGATACCAGCTGCGGCCCTTGCTTTCCTGCAACGCCAGCCCCGAGACATTTCGCTGTTTGGTCGGCGTACCGGAAGACGTACCTAAAAACTGAATAAACACCCTGTATCCACCTGTTATGAAAAGCTGTTATGACAGTGTGCCATAAACTCACGGCAAGGCCTGCTTTAATAATGAGAATCCGTCATACCTAAGCACCATTCACCGGTTTATGAACTAACCTTAACTGACCTCATTCCTGCAAACTAACTGACAACAGGAGGTACAGAATGTCATTACGCATCAATGATCAGGCCCCCAACTTCACCGCACAGACCACTCAGGAGAATTAGATTTTCATCAGTGGATTGGTGACAGCTGGGCAGTCCTTTCTCTCACCCCAAAGACTTTACCCCGGTGTGCACCACTGAGCTTGGCTACATGGCAAAGATTCAGCCGGAATTCGACAAGCGAAACACCAAAATCATAGGCCTGAGCATCGACCCCTCGATGATCACGTAAAATGGATAAAAGACGTCGAAGAAGTCGGTAACACCACCGTTAACTACCCGGTCATTGCCGATACTGACCTGAGCATTGCCAAGCTCTATAACATGTTCCCCGCCGATGAAACCGGCTCCGCCGAAGGCCGTACCGCCATGACCAACGCCACCGTACGTTCAGTATTTGTGGTCGGCCCGGATAAAAACATCAAACTGATGCTCACCTACCCGATGACCACCGGGCGTAACTTTGATGAAATCCTGCGGGTCATCGACTCCATGCAGCTCACCGCAAAACATAAGGTCGCCACCCCGGTAAACTGGCAACAGGGCGAAGACGTTATCATCGTTCCCGCTGTCTCTAATGAAGACGCCGAGAAGGTCTATCCGGATGGCTGGGAAACCGTAAAACCCTACTTACGTAAAGTAAAACAGCCGGGATAAAGAACCGTACATCCAGACACACAAAAGCCCTGCAATGCAGGGCTTTTGTAAACGTACAGATATCAGATCAGATCAGAACGGTACGTCGTCATCAAATTCAACCGGCGCAGTGGTATCGTAAGCAGGAGTCTGGTCATACGGATCAGCCACAGCACCACCCTGAATCTTCCAGCCCACCAGGTTATTGAAATAACGCCCATTGTATTCACGGCCACGGATATCAAAAGAAACCGTTACCTGCTGGCCCGGCTGGATGCTGTCCAGCAGGCTGACTTTATCCTGCACAAACTCCAGATTGATATCCTGCGGGTACTTGCCTTCTTCAACCGTCACAACCATTTCACGCTTGGTGAAGCCGCTGTTAAAGGTCTGCGGATCCTGAATTAACTTAACCTTACCGGTCAGTTCGTAAGCCATTGTCTTTACCTTGTATAGCTACATCGTGATGAGGGTTATTTAAGCAGAAATTGAGAAGGATTACTGTAAGTTTTGTGATGTAGTTCAGAAGAAAAAGCACTAACCGTATCGCCTTATTTCTTTCACAGCAGAATCAGCCAGAAAGGCAGAACGATTTTTCCATGGCCTTTCTGAACCTGCTTCTCTATCTGACGCACTAAAATAGACGGTAATGTAATTGTTACTTTTTCTGTTTTACCAGAAAACGGCGTGATATCTATGTCCACTAACGCCCAGATACCACCCGGAAACTGATGTTCAAAAGCTGATACAGGACTTGCTGCCGGTGCAATTTCACCATCTTCTGCGAGCCCTTCCAAATGAAATTCGATTGCTTCCCGCACATTATCCATTGCTTCATCCATGGTATTTCCGGCAGAAAAACAACCGGGTATATCAGGCACAGTAACCCCATACGCTGAACCTTCTTCGTGGTGAATTACAACAGGGTATCTCATTTCTTTTTACTCCAAACTCTTCTGTTACCAGGCAAAAATCCAAGTACTAAAGGCCTGCTTGCTTCAGAATGCTTTTACCGTGCCAACTGGTAAGTCCTTTTAGGATGAGGTAAGGTCACACGGCCTTTTTGATCGCATGCTTTAGCTGGCAATGACTCCCTCTGGTGGCAACAACTTGCCATCCATCCGCTTTAAGTAACCTGAGCAGTTCCTTTGAATTCAAAAGAATTTCCTCATACAGATAAGTATTGAATTGGAAGCAATCCAGATATCAATTTCTCATCCCGGTTAACATCATAATACTACCAGTGGTATAAAACACAATTTTCATACCACCAGCAGTATAAATCTTACTGTCTACCTGTGTTACAAAATATCTGTTCAGGCTAGAAGACCGGTCTGTATCTGTATCCAGCAGTTGCTTCTGACTTTTGAACATACTCCGCACAATGAAATAGGCGCTGGAATTCCATTCCTTCTCGCTAAAAACTTTATGGCTATCATGCTCAGCAAACGAACAATCAGTACAGTAGGTCGCAGATATGTTTTGAATGTTTGAAATTCGCCCTCATCATCCCGGCAAGTTCTTTATCAAGCACAGAGCATGAATCAGCAGCCAGCCCACAAAGTGCTCGCCAAAACAGCCCCTTGCCACTATCATTCACGCCGAACTCACTGAAAGAAGAAATACTGTTATGTCCCTGCCTAACTGCCCGAGCTGTAACTCTGAATATGTTTACCAGGATCAGGATATGCTGATCTGTCCAGAATGCTCGTATGAATGGAATCCTGAAGAAGTTGCCGCAGAAAACGCCCTGAATATCCGCGACGCGAACGGCACACAGTTACAGGAAGGCGATAAAGTTACCCTGATTAAAGATCTGAAAGTAAAAGGCAGCTCTCAGGTACTGAAGATTGGCACCAAAGCGCTGATCAAGCGTATGGTCGACGGTAAAGACCATGAACTGGACTGCAAGGTAGACGGCGCCGGTGACATGATGGTGACCGCGAAGTTTGTAAAGAAAGCCTAAGTTATTGTCGAGCAGAGACCTGCTCTGCCCTTTCTGATTCGTGTTACAGGAGTGACTGCGAACTGCCCGTTACTCCGTAACCACTTCTTTAAACTGATTGGCTTCGCTGGATAACCATTCCTCAAACGCACTGACAGGCATCGGCCTGGCCAGTAAATAGCCCTGTACAACGTCACAGCCTTCCCGTCTCAGCTTTTGCAGCACAGCCGGATCGTTTACCCCTTCAGCGGTTACCTGAAGCCCCAGGTTATGGGCCAGATTGATTGTGGCATTTACGATCACCGCATCACTGTCATCGGTGAGAATATCTTTCACAAATGAACGGTCTATTTTCAGCTCTTTCAGCGGCATACGCTTGAGATAAGAAAGGGATGAATAGCCGGTGCCGTAATCGTCGATGGAGAACCGGAATCCCATCTGATCAATCCGGTTAATGATTTCAAAAGCGGTTTCCGGGTTACTCATAATCGAGCTCTCGGTAATCTCCAGCATCATCCATTCCGGGTTCACCCCGGTACGCCCTTTCAGGCCCGCAATTAAATCCGGTAATTCAGGATTATTAAGATCTTTTGCCGACAGATTCACCGAGATACTGATGTTATGACCGCTATCAGCCCACTTCACAGCCTGCAGCATGCTGGCTTCTATGACCCAGCGGGTCAGGGCCTGGATCATTCGGGTCCGTTCCATCAGCGGTACAAAGTGATCCGGCAACAATAAGCCGTGCCTTGTGGTTCCAGCGCACCAGCGCTTCGGCACTGCTGACGCAATCATTTCTTAAATCCAGTTTCGGCTGGTAATAAAGCTCCAGCTCACCCCGTTCAACAGCCTGGTTCAGTTCGCTCATCAGGGTTAACTGCCGCGGCGTATGTTCATCATAAGAAGGGTCATACAACGCATAGCCCTTATTTGAATTTTGCGCCACATACAGTGCAATGCCCGCCCGCTGCACCAGGGTATCCACATCACCGCCATGATCCGGAAAATAGACAATCCCGATATTGGCCTGACAAGCCATCTTTACCTTTTCAACAAAAACGGTTCTTCCAGTGCCCGGTGAATGTTTTCAGCCTGAGACAGCACGGTTTGCTTGTTTTCAATATTGGTTAACAGCAAAGAGAATATGTTGCTGTCGATCCGGGCGATGGTGGCCGGTGCGGCATAGGCGCTTTTCAGCCGGACGGAGACCTGTTTGATCAAACTGTCACTGGCGTTGCGCCCGAGGGTATCGCTGACCTGTTTGTAGTTACCGATTTCAATGAGTAAAACAGACAGGGATTGCTGTTGGCTGGTCTGGGATAAAATGCCCTGTTCAACCCGGTCATAGAACAGTTCTTTATTGGGCAGGTCCGTCAGTAAATCGTGGGTAATATTGTAACGGGCCTGCTTTTCGAACGTATCAGCCCGCTCCCGCAATTCCTGAGTCTGGTCAATCACCAGTGCACTGGCTTCATAGGCAAGAATGGTACTTGAATATTGCCCCCAGAACGCAAATACAAAGGGCACTGCATCCATAATCCAGAGTGCAATATTGGTTTTCTGAACCAGCGCAATGCCATTAAGGCTGATACTGCCAGTAGTATAATAACAGGCCCCCAGTGTCGCGATTATCAGGGCCACTACCGCAACAACAATGCCCTGATAGGCCGTCTTGGAAACACGTGATTTCAGGACTTTTACATTGTTATTTAAAAAGTCGTTTGTGTTACTGCCGATTAAATTCACACTGCCACCTTTTCATCCTTGCTCCCTCATTAAATACTGAGGGAGGTGCGAATAATTCCATATTTCAGTTTCGGCGTTATCAATGATATGCCTTGGTGTATCCCACGTTTAAAACCCAAAGGTTCAGTGATTACGCACCGGAGAAAACCTGTCCCTGGCAGCCTCAGCGGGCGCCCGTCTTCACCGGTTAATATATAAACACGTTAATTGAACAATATCACTCTGAATAACATCTTAACTTTGCCATAACGGGTACTGAGACCGGAACCTGCCGGCAAAAAACCGCCGGAAGCTTTCGCTGCCGGCGGTTTGTCTCTAACCCTTCTTTCTTTTTTAATTTATTTCTTGTGAGCGAAGGTCTCTTCTGCCTTAACCAGGCCGATACGGTCCTGCTCTTCGTCCAGCACTTCCTGCGGGAACTGGCTCATGAAGCAGCAGCATACGCCTTCACCGATCATGGTGCGTGGCCCCAGTGGGTGAGCGATGTGCTTGTAGATACCATGGCTGTGACCATGACCATGATCATGATCGTGTGAATGACCGTGGCCATGATCATGAGAATGACCGTGTGAGTGGCCATGATCGTGTGAGTGGCCATGATCGTGTGAGTGGCCATGATCATGAGAGTGACCGTGCGAGTGGCCATGGTCATGCGAATGATCGTGACCGTGCTCATCAGCATTCGGGTTGAACTCAGCATGGTGGTGATGAACATCCACTTCACCCGCCGCTAGGCGACGCTTGAAGGATTCCATCAGGCTTTCATTGCTCAGATCTGACGCACCATCCAGAATTTCACGGACACGGATTTCGAAAGCATCGATCACTTTCTCATGGTCGTTCAGGTACGGCGTCTTGATGAATTCAACACCCGGGTTCTGTTCAGCAACCTGATCCACATAACCGTAAATACGCTTGATCAGACGGCCGGTGAACAGGAAGTAGGGGCAACAACCACGCGCTTGTAACCCAGCTTCAGCAGCTTCTCCATACCCACGCCTACAGACGGATAGGTAACACCGGAATACACCGTGTCAGCCCAGCCAAAGCCCATATTTTCGTTAACGATACGGGTCAGCTTAGCCGCTTCAGCATTAGCACCGGTGTCAGACGTACCACGACCAACCACTACCAGCAGAGTGTCATACAGGTTTTCCGGCGGATTTTCCGGGTCAATCCCCATGGATTCATAAATCCGCGCCTGGAACGCTTCAATCATTGCCGGGTGCAGACCCAGCTCGCTGCCATAATGCATCTCAATCTGGCTGTTGTTTTCTTCAAACGTTGTCAGCACAGACGGAATATCATTCTTGGCATGGGTCGCCGCAAACAGCATTCCCGGAATGGCATAAACCTGTTCAACGCCCTGCTCAAGCAGAGAGTTCAGCCCCATGTGAATATTCGGCGCCGAGAACTCCAGAAAACCGTATTCAACCGGGATATCCGGGAAACGTTTCTTCAGGCCGGCGGCCACTAAACCAAATTCGCGTTCTGCATCTTTGTCACGGCTACCGTGACCACAGACCATAATGCCTTTTTTGACACAATTTCTCTCCGCATCTTGTTGCCCAGTATCATTCTGAGGGCTTTATATTCTTAGTATATTTTTATTGCTCACATCTTTTGCAGATGTTGTCGATTAAATTATTTCCAGCCGCTGTTTCAGTTGTGATGCTGTATTGGGATCAAGCGCATTTATTATGCCCGTCCGCAGCAACATCGTACCGTCATGCAGGTCAATTAAACGTACCAGTATGCCCTGTTCGGCCAACCGCTGATAAAGTTCATACGCTGCTGACGTTGCCAGCCGGTGGCAGGAAAACAACTGTTCCCTGCAAAATGGCTGTGCATCATACGCCTCTAACACTGGCTGTAAAAGTGCTTCCGTCAGTTCGGCGTTAGCAGCAATGTTTCCCTGGCCTGTTGCTGCCACTGCACATCATTCAGTGCGGCAATGGCTACCGTCTGAGCCGGACCATTAACCGGCCATGGGCCAAGCAATTTTGCCACCCCTGCATCACCGCTTCACTGCCAAAATGGCGCCCAGCCGGATACCCGCCAGCCCAAAAACTTACCGAATGAACGCAGCACCAGCATATTTGGCCGGAAACACTCCCCAGCACACTTTGCTCAGGACTAAGATCCACAAAGGCTTCATCAACAATCAGCTGCGCGCCGGAGCTAACCGATCTGCCCAGTCCGCCAATTGTTGCGGGGTAAACGTCAGCCCGGTGGGGTTATTCGGGTTAATCACCAACAGGTGAAAACGCTCTCCCTTTAACTCTGCCTGTTCCAGTGCCTGTTCAATTGCCAGCCGGGCTGAAACATCATCCAGCGCAGGGTAATAACGTAACTCTGCACCATAGGCCTGCCAGTGCTGCCGATGTTCCTGATAACCGAAGTCCGGCAGCAGTACCGGCATATCGTCCAGCACTTCCGGTAAAAACTGGATAATCGGCTGGCTACCACTGGCCAGTTGATATGGCCGGTCGGCGTAATAGCGACGTACAGCTTCATCCAACTCAGGCCGTAAATAAGGCAGCGCCTGATAGGCCTGGCTGTCAAACGCCGGTAACGGGTAATACTGAGGATTGATCCCCGTTGAGAGGTCAATCCAGTCTGCTACCGGCGTGCCAAACTGCTGACTGGCGGTATACAGATCACCGCCATGGCAGAGATTCAGCGCCTGGCCACTTAAGCGGCTTTCATTATCGGCAATACTACCCTGCACTTCAGCCATCACGTTTACCATCACATCAGTCTCACGGTCAGCCACAGAGACGGTGCCATTGCCAGTGCAGCAATCACCAGATACCAGCAAAGAATCGCTTTATTCACCAGCCTGCAAGCCGCTTCTATGTCCCGTGCCTTAGGCGTCGGATCTTCAACCAGCCCCAGTACAGGGCGATCCTGCCACTTGCCGTGATACACCGCACCACCGCCAAGTTTGACGCCAATAGCCGCCGCACCACTGGACATCACCAACCCGGCATTCGGGCTTTTCCAGTTGCCCCGCTGGCGTTTCCAGGCTTTGAATCCGGCACTCATTTTACCCGCCAGACAATAGCTCAGTGCGGTTAGCCGTGCCGGAATAAAATTCAGTACGTCATCTGCCCGGGCGGCTGCCCAACCGAACTTCAGATAACGGCGGTTCTTGTAGCCCCACATGGCATCCAGTGTGTTGCTCATGCGATACATAACAACGCCAGGCACACCCAACAGGCAGAACCAGAAAATGGCGGCAAAAATAGCATCTGCACCGTTTTCCAGCACGGATTCCGTCGCCGCCGTGGCAATGGCAGTTTCATCCAGCTCAGAGGTATCACGGCTGACGATCATACTCACCGCCTGACGGGCACCGTCCATATCTCCCTGCCCTAACGGACCGGCAATGGCACGGCCATGGCTCAGCAGACTTTGCCAGCCAATCCCCAGATAAAGCACCGCAGCACCGATCAGGGTTTCAAACCAGATATTCAGCGCCAGAATGTCCACCAGCACACAGGCCACAAAAGTGATTGGCAACACCGCCAGACACCAGGCCAGAACACCCCGCCATTGTCCGGAAGCCTCCCCTGGGAACCATGACGATAGCGGTTCAGGTGTTTCTCCAGCCAGATCGCCAGATTGCCAAATCCCACCAACGGGTGATAACTGCGCGGTTCCTGAAAACGGTAATCCAGTAACAGGGCCAGCAGAATGGCCAGCACAATGCTTAATCCTTCGGTCATGACGCCTGTACCTGTTGTTCCTGTTCCTGTTTTTCGTGCGCTTGTGGAATGACACTGCTGTCCAGTTGCAGCAGGTCCAGCAGCTTTTCTAACGGAATCGCAGCTTCAACCGCATCCGCCAGCCGTTCGATCTGCTGATCCCGGAAGGCCAGATAATCAAAGCTTTCAAACTGCGCCAGCCCGGCCCAGCGTAAGACGTATTCAAGAGTCGTCTCTTCATCCAGCAGACCGTGAATATAGCTGCCCATCACCCGGTTATCTGCGTCTACTGCACCATCAGAAGAACCTTCAGAGAAGCCAGACTTCAGCTCACCATGTTGCTGTTCCTGCTCCTTCAGGCCACAGAACATTGGCGTATCCAGCGCAGCACCGCTGCTGCGCCCGGTATGTATCTCGTAACCGCTGACCACCACCGAGTCATCCGCCGCCAGACAGCCCCGCACGTTACGCAAAATTTTATTGCCGGTCAGAGTGGTTTCCATATCCAGCAGGCCAAGACCGGCATCCGAACCCGGTGCAGACTCATGACCATCCGGATCATGTACCCAGTTACCCAGCATCTGATAGCCACCGCAAATGCCCAGTACCTTTCCGCCTAAGCGCAAATGCCGCTGAATAACTTCACGCCAGGTCAGATCACCGATACCCGCATCATTATGCTCCGATTTAGCGTAGGTGTTACGGCCATCCAGCCAACTCAGATCACCGCGGACATTTTTACTGCCCGGCAGAACAATCAAATCTGCGCCTTTAAACTGCGCCGGGTCCTTCAGGAACTGGCAGTCCACCTGCGGATGCATCCGCAGGGCATCGAAATCCGTATGGTTGCTGGCCCGGGGATACAGAGGTACCACCACCCGCAACTGCTGGTACCTTTCATTACTAGCTTGGTCGTCACCGGTCTGCTGCTGTGCAACCGCGTCTTCCGCTTCAATGTGCAGGTTATGGATATACGGAATCACCCCGGTCACCGGCACACCAGTTTTATCTTCCAACCAGTCCAGCCCGGACTGCAGCAAGCGCACATCCCCGGAAGCGGTTGATAATAAACCCCTTCACCCGGGCTTTTTCAGATTCGCTAAGCAGTTCATAAGTACCGTAAAGGTGCGCAAATACACCACCACGGTCGATATCTGCACAGATCACCACTGGGCAGTCCACCGCTTCAGCGAAACCCATATTGGCAATATCATGTTCCCGCAGATTAATCTCTGCAGGGCTACCCGCCCCTTCTACCAGCACAGTCTGAAACTCATCCCGCAGACGGTGATGGCTGGCCACCACCTCTTTCAGCAGCTCCGGTTTATACGCGTGATATTCGGTGGCCTGCATATTGCCCACCGCCTTACCGTGCAGGATCACCTGTGCGCCCAGATCGCTGTTCGGCTTTAACAGCACCGGGTTCATGCTCACAGAAGGCTTAAGAAAACAGGCTTCAGCCTGTACCGCCTGGGCACGGCCAATTTCACCGCCCTCAGCAGTAACTGCACTGTTGAGCGCCATATTCTGGGATTTAAACGGCACGACACTGATCCCTTTACGGGCCAGAATCCGGCAAAACGCCGTCACCAGTATGCTTTTACCGGCATCGGAAGTTGTGCCCTGTACCATTAAACTGTGCGGTGAGCTGAATTTTGCAGCTGTCATCGTCTATAACCTGTACTTATCGCTTCGCCTGCCGGTCAACCGGCCGCTTCCTGCTGCTCGTCAATGCTCAGCAACAGATCCTGTAATTTATCCTGATATTCGCCCGGCTCCTGCCACAAACCTCGCTGTGCAGCTTCCAGCAGGCGCTCAGCCATTTCTTCCAGCGCGTGAGGATTATGCTTTTCCAGAAACGCCCGGTTTTCATCGTCGAACACCAGCGCATCAGAAACTTTTTCGTACTGATAATCAGCAATCAGATTGGTGGTGGCATCGTAAGCGAACATGTAGTCCACACTGGCGGTCATCTCAAATGCGCCCTTGTAGCCATGTTCGCGCATGGCCCCAATCCATTTCGGATTCAGCACCCGGGAACGGATTACCCGGTTCAGCTCTTCTTTCAGAGTGCGCACTTTTGGCTGCTGCGGATTAGAGTGATCATTGTGATACACCTGTGGCATTTCGCCACCAAATACCCGCACTGCATTGGTCATGCCTCCCTGGAACTGATAGTAGTCATCAGAATCAAGGATATCGTGTTCCCGGTTATCCTGGTTTTGCACCACCACTTCCAGCTGGGACAAACGGTTCTGGAAGGCCTGTTTGGCCTGCACGCCATCTTCCGCCTGACTGCCGTAGGCATAGCCGCCCCAGTTCAGGTAAGCATCCGCCAGATCACTTTCCTGTTCCCAGCAACGTTCATCAATTAAGCCCTGCAAACCGGCACCGTAGGCCCCGGCTTACTGCCAAAGACCCGGAAACTTGCCTGACGCTCAGCGTCTTCAGCGCTCATGCCTTCAGCCACCAGCTCCGCCCGACGGGCCTCTATATTGGCCTGAATGGTGTTGCCGTTACCCGGCTCATCCAGTGCAGCAACCGCCTGTACGGCAGCATCGTAGAGCTTCATAACGTTAGGGAAGGCATCCCGGAAGAAACCGGAAACCCGCAGGGTCACATCCACCCTCGGACGGCCCAGCCGCTGACAGCTCACCACTTCAAAATCCACTACCCGGTTTGAACCCGGCGCCCATATCGGCCGGACGCCCATCAGCGCCATTGCCTGAGCAATATCATCGCCGCCGGTACGCATGGTGGCGGTTCCCCAGACAGATAAACCAATCTGTTTCGGGTAGTCACCGTGTTCCTGCAGATGCCGCTCAATCAGTGCAGCAGCAGAACGTTCACCGATGGCCCAGGCCGCAGGTGAAGGAATGGCACGGTTATCCACCGCAAAGAAGTTTCGCCCGGTAGGCAAGGTATCAAGACGGCCACGGGTAGGCGCACCACTTGGCCCCGGAGGCACAAAGCCACCACTCAGGCCACTAATCAGCGATTTGATTTCCAGCTCAGCACTTTGCTGCAATGCCCGGTAAATCACGCCGTTCACATATTCCAGCTGAGCAGCCGTATGGGGCAGCTGGTTCAGCACATCAGTAGCTAACAGCCCTGCGTCCGAATCATCATTGAGGACGTACTGTTTAATCAGGGCCTTGGCCACCAGTTCCAGACGCTCACGGGTATCTGCCTGGGTACGCCATGCGGCATCTGTCACTAGTTGCAATATCGGCGGCTGTTCACCGGTCCAGACACTGTGATCACCGGTCAGCGGTTCAAACAGCTCACCGTCGATCCGCAAATCCAGATCCAGTGCGATGTTATCGAGAATGCCGCGGCTGTCATCGGCGTCCCCTCGCGGCAGACGTAACAGAGCCACTAAGGTGTCCGCCAGTTTATCGCTGGCCGGCAGCTCACCCATAATGTGCAGCCCGTGGCGAATCTGGGCTTCCTTAATGTCACACAGGTAGGCATCCAGCTCCGACAGCAGCGTTTCTTCCAGCTCTTCCTGACTGACGTTTTCGTCGGCCTGTTCGGCGTGATTAAGGTTCGTCTGGCTGAGCAGTTCTTCCCGCAGGTTTGAATCATTCAACTGTTGCAGGATGGCCTCACGCAGCCAGTTTTCCCGGGCCTGATCCATCCCCATGGCCTGATAGAACTCATCCACCAGCCCTTCCAGCTCAGCCATTTCACCGTAGGTTTCCGCACGGGTCATCGGCGGCATCAGGTGATCGATGATCACCCCTGGGTACGGCGCTTGGCCTGTGAGCCTTCACCGGGATCATTAACAATAAACGGATAAAAATGCGGCATCGGCCCCAGGGCAATGTCCGGCCAGCACTGATCAGACAGCGCCGAGCCTTTGCCCGGCAACCATTCCAGATTGCCGTGTTTGCCTACATGGATGACTGCATCCACGCCGTAGCAGTGGCGCATCCAGAAATAGAAAGCTAAATAGTTATGCGGCGGAATCAGATCCGGATCGTGGTAGTTCGCCACCAGATCAATGTTAAATCCACGGGCAGGCTGTATGCCGATGAAGGTTTCACCCAGACGCATGCCAGACAGCATCAGACGGCCATTACGGCACTTGATGTCCTGCTCCGGGCTGCCCCACTGATCGTATACTGCCTGCTGGCAGTCTTCTGGCAGTTGCCGGAAGTACTGCATGTATTCATCAATCGCCATGCTCTGCCAGCACGGCAAAGTATGCAGGGTATTCGGATTATTAGTCACCGAACCCAGCAGTTCTTTAATCAGATCATCGCCAGTGGCAGGAATGTTTTCCACCGGAAATCCGGCGTCCGCCATGGCGTTCAGAATGTTTACCGTTGACGCCGGGGTATCCAGCCCTACTCCGTTACCGATCCTGCCGTCTTTGGTCGGGTAGTTAGCAAGAATCACCCCGACCCGTTTATCGGCATTGGCTTTATTTGCCAACCGGCAATAAGCCAGTGACAGTTTTGCCACAAAGCGGGCACGCTCTTCATGCAGAGCATAACGCACCACCGAAATTTCACTGCGCTCGGCGAAATGGCTTTCAGCTTTAAAACTCAGCGCCCGGGTAATCACCCGGCCATCCATTTCCGGCAGCACCACCTGCATAGCGATATCACGGCTGCGCAGGCCCTGGCTGTATTGCTGCCAGTCATCTTCCGTACTGCTGGATAACACCAGCTGCAGTACCGGTACTTCACGGCTGAATGGCGAGTAGAACTCACTCGGCTGGGAACACAGGTCCGGGCTGGCCACGGTGTTACTGGCAAAGCCGGTCGTGTTGAGAATCAGTTTGGCATCGCTCTGCTCCAGCAGCGCATTAACCAGCGCCATGGATTCAGGGTCTTTCAGAGATGCGATGGCCAACGGCAGTGGGTTAAGCCCCTCGCTGCGTAATACGTCAATCAGATGATCGAACATGCCGGTGTTGGCCGACTGCAAATGGCTGCGGTAAAACAGCAACAGTGCCACCGGAGCCTCCGGCATGGCCCTGGCCTGCCATTCGGCAAAGGAGGCCTGCGCCAGCCCGTTTGCGGAAGACTCTCCCGCGGGCTGATAAATCATGCAGCGCGGCAATACCTGCGGCTCCCGCCACAGTAACACTGCATGTTCAGGAATAAAGGCTGCGCTTAAGTAGCGCAGTAACTGTTCAGCATTCGCAGTGCCGCCTTCCCGGAGGTAGCGCCACACCCGCTGCTGCTGTTCAGCGGTCACATTACTGGCAGTCTGCAACTGCGGATCGGGGTATCGTCACCGGGTACAAGAATCAGCGTGCGGCCAGGCTGCTTCGCCCAGTCCTGTAAGCGTTCAAACCCGTACTGCCAGTAGCTGGCGCCCCCAGCAGGGAAACAACCACCACTTTGGCCTGTTCCAGCACCTTGTGCTCATACAGGTCATACGCTGCAGGTTTAATGATCTGCATCCAGTTCGCCAGGCGTACACCGGGCAAGTCTGCCGGGGCCTGATCAACACCGCTGGCCAGACCAGCCAGGGCGCTGTCAGCCGCCGCCATAATAACGATATCGCCGGGGCTCTGGTCTAAATCGATGATACCTTCTTCATCAACAAAGCCACCGGGTTGTGCTGCCAGTAAATGCATTAAACCGCTGCTGCCTCTTCAGCTAAAGCTTCACTCAGTGCCGCTTCAATCACGGACTGTTCAATGCCTTTACCAATGAATACCAGCGAGGTTTTACGGGTTTCTTCAGCCGCCCACGGACGGTCAAAGTAAACATCCAGACGCTTACCTACCGCCTGCATCACCTGACGCATTGGTTTACCCGGCAGTGCCGCAAAACCTTTGGCACGGAAGATGTTGTACTCTTCGATCAGCCCCTGCAGTACCTGCTGCAGACGGTCGCTGTCCACCTCACCCATTGTGATCACGAAAGAATCGAAGTGATCGTGAGCGTGGTCGTGGTCATGGCCGTGATCATGGTGATGATCGTGGTGGTTATGCACGTGGTTGATACGCTCTTCAGCCTTGGCATCCAGGCCCATCAATACGTCAAGCTCGGCTTCACCGTTGCTGATGTAAGTAGTCTTAACCGAAGAAGGTACCTTGGCAGATACACGATCCTGCACAACGGTGCGCTGGGCTTCGTCCAGCAGGTCGTTCTTGCTGACCACAACCAGATCCGCTGCACTCAGCTGATCTTCCAGCAGCTCCTGCAGAGACGGATCGTGATCCAGGCTTTCATCCGCCAGACGCTGTTCCTGTACTTTGTCCGCATCGTGAGCAAAACGGCCAGCCGCAACCGCAGGGCCATCAATCACAGTGATAACCGCATCAACGGTGCAATATTCTTTAATGCCCGGCCAGTTGAAGGCCTGTACCAGTGGTTTAGGCAGTGCCAGACCACTGGTTTCAATCAGAATGTGGTCGATATCATCGCGACGGGCAACCAGCTGTTCCATTACCGGCAGGAACTCTTCTTCCACCGTGCAGCAGATGCAGCCGTTAGCCAGTTCGTAGAAACCGTTATCACCATCCGCTGCAGTTGCGCTTTCGTCTTCACAGTCCAGCGGGCAGCTGCGCAGCAGGTCAGAATCAATATCCAGTTCGCCAAATTCATTCACAATCACGGCGATGCGCTTACCGGCGGCCTGCTTCAGTACGTTAGACAGCAGAGTGGTTTTACCGCTGCCCAGAAAGCCTGTTACAACAGTTGTCGGGATCTTATTCAGTTGCATTATCTGTATCTCTCATTATTCCTGCTGTGCCACCGGTGTTTCTGACGGGCAGCACAGCACAATTATTCACAGGTGGATTAACGCTTCACGGTACGGGGCGTTTCCGGCTTAACTTTCGGGCGGTAAACGTGCGCCTGATCTTTGGCATACAGGTATGAGTCTGCAAAGTCTTCACAGTCCAGAACGTTACCGACCAGAATCAGCGCGGTACGGGTGAAACCTTTGTCCCGGACCTTCTGTACGATGTCTTTCAGGGTTCCGGTCACGTGATCCTGATCCGGCCATGAGGTGCGGTAGCAAACCGCTACCGGACAGTCTTCGCCATAGTGAGGTATCAGTTCCTCAACGATCTTGTGGATACGCAGAATCCCCAGGTGGATCGCCAGCGTCGCGCCACTCTGCGCCAGCTGTGGCAAACGCTCACGCTCAGGAACGGAGTCTTCCCTTCATAACGGGTCATGATCACAGTCTGCGTCACACCGGACAGGGTCAGCTCTTTACCCAGCATGGCAGCAGAAGCCGCCACTGCGCTGACACCCGGAATCACCTGATAATCGATACCGAACTCTTCCAGGCGGCGGATCTGTTCACCGATTGCACCGTAAAGTGCCGGATCACCACACTGTAAGCGAGCAACATCTTTACCCTCTTTATGTGCCTGTTCGATTACCGCAGAAATCTCTTCCAGATCGATACTTGCCGTATCAATGATCTTCTCTGCAGTATCTTCCACTTCCGCCAGTACTTCGCGGGGAATCAGGGAACCTGCATACATCACTACCGGACACTTTTTCAGGGTTTTCATACCCTTGAGTGTCATCAGATCCGATCACCCGGGCCAGCACCAATAAAATAAACGGTCATTTTCATGACTCCTGCAAACATGCATTGTTGTTTTTCGGCAATCTCACTGCACAGCAGCAGATGCCAGCGTTACGCTGCCAGTCTTTCCAATTTCAGTATCAGCTCCGGCGCAAAACGCAGGAGGCCGAACTTACTGCCTGCTTCTCAGCACAGTTCTGGCGTTATGAGCGCAGGTCAGACAAGGAATAAATTTGCCGAGGAGCGGAGCTTATGCCACTAAGTGAGCATCCCGAGGCAAATTTTGACGCCGTATGGCCAAGCGCAGTAGCCAGAAAGTTAAAGCTTCTTACTGTAGCCACGTGGGGTGTATACCCACTCTTTAGAGCCGTTCAGAATGTGCTTGGATTCGCTGTTACCCACGCTCACCAGGGTGAACATATCCACATCTTTCGCGTCCAGCTCACCCAGCGTGATGATACGGATAGACTCATCTTCACGGGTCAGCTGACGGCCCAGCAGTACCGGTGTACTGGCCGGACGGTATTGCAGCAGCACGTCACGGGCATGGTTAAGCTGCCAGTCACGCTTTTTGGATACCGGATTGTAGAAAGACACTACAAAATCACCGGCACCGGCGCTGTGAATACGCTTGTCGATGGTTTCCCACGGCGTCAGCAGATCCGACAGGGAGATGGTGCAGAAGTCGTGCCCCAGCATCGCACCGATACGGCTTGAACCCGCCTGCATCGCAGAAATACCCGGTACCACTTCAATTTCCACATCCAGCCATTCAGGGTGATTTTCTTTACCCTGCAGCTGCTGATCCAACAATTCGAAAACCAGCGTTGCCATCGCGTAAATACCGATGTCACCACTGGAAATCAGCGCTGTGTCCTTGCCAGCTGAAGCCAGATCCAGCGCCAGACGTGCACGACCGATTTCCTCGCCTAATGGCAGGTCATGGTGGGTCTTGCCTTCACACAGTTCACCCAGCAGATCCAGATACAGACCATAAGCAACCAGGTCAGTACTGGCAGCGATAGCTGTACGGGCCTTCGGCGTTAACAGATCAGCATTTCCCGGGCCGGTGCCCACAACAAACAGTTTTGCCATTTTCTATCTACTCTTCAGTATCGGTACCGGTGCAAATACACCGGAGGTATTATCAAAATCTGTGCGTATCCGCACAGCCAGCAGGACCGGATGATCTCTGCTTCAGTATTTAAAGCTCCGTGCAATTGCGCACGTTGCCTGTTTATTCTTGTGCTTGGGCAATACCAGCTCCGGCGCTTCGCCGGTGATCTGCCCGGCAGCATACAGGGCAGCAGATTCTGCCACTCCGTAAACTCCCACAGTGTTAAACACATATTCGGAACGCATGCTCAGCAAAGGTTCCATTGCCATCAGGGTGGCGGCATCCCAGGTCTGGTAAGGCTTACCCAGGGTTTTGGCCAGCTCAATCAGCCCTACTTCATCAGCCTTCACATCAATGCTGTGAATGCTGCTGATGTCATCAATGCTGAGGTTGGCTTTCGCCAGACATTCATCCAGCAGCCCCTGTAACACATGTTCAGGACAGTGACGCTCACAGCCCATCCCCACGCTGTATACCGGTTCCAGATAAGCTCTGGCACTGGTAATAACCGGCAGGGCATCAATCAGTTTGGCCACATCCGCCGCCCACTGATTAGCACCGCCTTCATGGCCGGATAACAACGGGATCACAAACTTGCCCAACTCATCCAGCACCAGCACCGCAGGATCTTTATATTTATCCTCAATCACCGGTGCCAGGGTGCGCATTACAATGCCGGTGGCGCAGATGAAAATCTGCCGTTCACCCCGCTGAAAAGAATCACGCACCTGTTGCTTAAACGGTTGCGGTTTAAAGCTCAGCTCAGCGGTTTCGCCGGCTGCCGTCAGCAAGCGCTGAAGTTTCTCCCAGCCGCCTGCCGGTATCCGTTAAAGCAAAAATCCGCATCATGACGGGCGGTTTTCCCGTACCACAACGAACAGCGAGAAATACGGCCCGGCTTCATTTGCCAGCTCCGTTGCCGGCATGGTTTGCTGATTTTCACGGCCGATGTATTCAAGATAGCGGGCTTCATTCAGACGACCGGTGGCTTTCAGTTGAGCCAGAATCCGTGGTCGGGCCATACCGGCTTTCATAATCACGACACTGTCATGATCGGTCAGGGCCTCTGCCAGTTGCTCATCCGTATGCCGGCCACTCACAACCGCAAAGGATTCCTGCTGCATAGTCAGCGGCAGGGCCAGCGCAGAGGCCGCCGCGTTCACTGATGAAATGCCCGGTACAACCTTGCAGGTAAACTCACTTTCCAGGCGCTCCAGCAAATAGCTGAATGAGCCAAAGAACAGCGGATCACCTTCACACAGGAACACCACGTCCTGACCGGCCTGCAGGCATTCGCGGATTTCAGCTGCGCCTTTGTCATAGGCGGCATTGGCCGGATCACGCTGAATCACCATCGGCATCGGCACACTGATATGCTTTGCTTCACAGCCGGTACCGGAAAGTTCCAGCGCGGCACTGGCAATGCCCCAGGCCTGTGAGTGCCCTTCAGCATTCGACAGATAGCTGACCACTGCACTGTCCTTAATCAGACGCAGGGCCTTAAGAGTCAGCAGCTCCGGATCACCGGGGCCAACACCCACACCGTAAAAACATCCGGTGCGGGCAGTTGCTGTCGCATTGCTCATATCTTTTTCTCACTTCAACATCACGAAAATTAACGTTTACAGAAACTGTATAAATTGACCGGGAGATTCGGCCGGTACATCAGTTGACCCGCCAGTTGCTCACCACGGCTGACACCGATCTGAACCGTATGCGGCTGGCTGTCATCCGCGGCGCAGCGCTGTTCATAAAAACTCAGCAACTGCTGTTTACTGTTCTCAGTTACCGCACTGGCCAGCAATACACCACCTGGCGGTAACAGCGCCCAGCACTGTTGCAGCAGACCGGCCATTTCGCCATCGCTGCCACCGATAAAAATTTTATTAGGAGACGGTAAATCATTCAGGGCCTGTGGTGCTCTTCCCGCCACGACCTGCAAGTTGCCGGATACGCCATATCTTTGCTGATTTGCCGTTAAGCAGGCTAAACGCTGCTCATGATGCTCGATTGCCAGTACCCGGCACCGGGGCTGCCAGTAACTCAGTTCAATGGCCACGCTGCCACAACCGGCACCGATATCCCAGATGGTGTCGTCCACCGCCGGCTGTAACAGCGAAAGAATGGACAACCGCACTTCACGCTTGGTGATCAGCCCCTTACCGGCTGAAGCTACATCCGCCGTCAGGCTGCATTCGTTTCCGGCAAGAATACGTCCGGCCTGTTCAGCATCGGTAATAAAACCGTTGTCAGGAATCCCCGGAAACACCGGCAATAACGCCTGTTTGGCCTGCGGTAACAGCGGCTCAACCAGGCTGACATGCAAAGGATCAAACTCCAGGTCACTGCTTTCAGCCAGTTGCCGGGCAGTGAAGCTGCGAACCTGCTCCTGAGGATAGCCCAGGGTCTCGCAGACACTGATCAGGGTCTCGCTGAATCCCGCCGCCAGACACTCCCGCGCCAGCGCCCGGGGTTGCTCTTATCATCCGTCAGAATCAGCAACGGCTGGCGGTTACGCAACCTTGTACGGAGTTTGGCCAGTGGCCGGCCATGCAGGCTCAGTACTTCCACATCCTGCAATGAACGCCCCAGCCGGTGGCAGGCAGCCTGTAAGCTGGAAACACCCGGATGATAATGCAACTGTGCCTGGGCAAAGGTCCGCCCAAACCACGCCCCAATGCCATAAAACAAAGGATCGCCGGAAGCCAGTATCGCAATGCTGCTAACATCTGCCGCCATATCCGGCAGTTGGCGTTTCAGTTCTGATAACTTGGGTAACACCACCTGACGCTGATCGTCACGGAGCAGTTGCGCCACCGTTTCCAGCTGACGCTCGGAACCGATCACAATAGCTGCACTGTTCAGACCTGACTCAGCCTCAGCGCTCAGCCGGGCCTTGTCACTGACTCCAAGACCAATGATATGCAGTTGCAGGTGCCCCATTGCCGTCATGCTCAGTACCACTCACCGCGGTTACAGCGCAGCAACGCATTAACGCTGGCAGAACTGACAGCACTGCCGCCCTGACGGCCCAGCAAGGTAATGCACGGAATACCTAACTCTTCATGTACTTCCCACAGAGCATCCTTGGATTCTGCGGCACCCACAAAGCCCACCGGCATACCTACAACCAGTGCAGGTTTCGGTGCACCCTGCTGAATCATTTCCAGCAGACGGAACAGCGCAGTCGGGGCATTACCGATGACCACCACACTGCCTTCAAGATGCTCTTTCCAGAAATCCAGCGCCGCCATGGAACGGGTTTCGCCCCGTTCTTTAGCCAGGTCTTTAACCCGCTCATCATTCAGAAAGCACAGAGGGTCACGCTCAATCATCCGTTTGGTGATACCCTGCTTCACCATTTCCACGTCACACAGGATCGGGCAGTTATTCGCCAGGGCAGCCATGCCGGATTCGCAGGCACCTTCACTGAAACGAACCAGATCAGCGACCTCCGGCAGACCAAGGCTGTGCACAATGCGCATGGCAACCTGTTGCTGCTCACGGCTCAGGCCGTCCAGGTTAGCGGTCTGGCGAATCTGACGGAAACTTTCCTGCTCAATCGCCTGCGGGTTTAATTCGTATTCGAAGCTCACGGGCCTGACTCTCTTATTAATTGTTAAATAGCCAAATATGACCGCAACGCGGTTACACAGTCGGCAATATTGCTAAATTCCTGGCGGGCAGCGGGCATATCAGGCCGCTGCAGCATAAATACTTCAGCACCGCAGTTACGGGCGGCTGCCAGCTTCGCCACCGTGGCATCACCGCCACTGTTCTTAGTCACCAGCGCATCAATCTGATACTGATCAAACAGCGCGGCTTCCGCTGCCAGATCAAACGGGCCGATGGCTTTAATCCAGATCTGATCATCCGGCCAGCTGAACCGCGGCGGTGCAGCGGTGCGCAGAATCAGCCGCTGCCCTTCTGCTTTAGCCTGTGCAAGCAACTGCGCGCTGATATCTTCCGTCAGCTGTCCGGCGGTCAGTAAAATATTCCGCTTACCTGCCAGCAGCCCGGGCAGCACCTGCCAGTCAGTAAAGCTCTGCCAATGATCACCGGGTTGCGGTTGCCAGGCAGGACGGTGAAAACGCCAGCACGGTAAATCCAGCTCAGCACAGACTTCCACTGCCGTGCGGCTCATGTTTGCCGCAAAGGATGTGTCACATCGAACACACCGCTGATCTGCTGATCCTGCAAATAATTTTTCAAACCGCCGAACTGGGTAAAACCGCCGCTGATCACTTCACAATCCAGCTTCGGAATACGCACCAGACCCGCAACGCTGTATACCAGCGATAACGGCCCGGCCGGAGCCAGTAATCCGGCATCTGCCAGCGCACCGACTAAATGACGGGCATCAGCAGTACCGCCGAGAATCAGCCACTTCACGACAGCTCTCCACGGTTCATGTCGGCTTGCAGGTTTGCCGGATAACAGCCGACAAAACCGCCTTTACGGTCTACCGCAAAGATATCCAGCTGCAGATTTTCCAGCGCCGGTACGTTCATTACATCTCTGGCCTTTTTCCAGGCTTCTTCACACACCCGGGAGGCCAGATCAACACCGGCATCCTGACAGGCTTTCAGCGCCTGCATACTGGTGTTGGCTGCTTTGATTTCCTGCTGCAGGGCTTCATCCGCTCCCACTTCAGCCGCCAGCCCCGCCAAATGTTCCAGATCAATACTGGAGGCACGGCTGTTCAGATCAAGATGGCCATTCGCCAGCTTGGTTAATTTGCCGAAACCGCCGCAAATGGTCAGTCGTTCAACCGGCACCTTTTTCAGGTACTTGAGTACCGCACCGACAAAGTCTCCCATTTCGATCAGGCCCATTTCCGGAATGTCGTAAATGCCGGTAATCGCCCCTTCACTGGTACTGCCTGTGGTCGCTGCAATATGAAACACACCGTTGGTGGTGGCTACATCAATCCCCTGATGGATTGACGCAATATACGCTGCACAGGAATACGGGCGTACTATGCCGGTCGTCCCCAGAATCGACAGGCCGCCAAGAATCCCCAACCGGGAGTTCATGGTTTTGAGGGCTATAACCTCACCCCGCTCGACTCCGACAGATACTTCAAAACCACCGCCGTAACCATACACTTCAGCGGCGTTCAGCAAATGATCGGTCATCATTTTGCGGGGCACCCGGTTAATTGCCGGCTCACCCACAGGTAATGCCAGCCCTTCCCGAGTCACAGTGCCGACCCCTTCAGCTGCCTTAAAGCGAACCCCAGGTTCACTTTCCAGGCGCAATTCCACATAAATGGTCGCGCCGTGGGTGGCATCAGGATCGTCACCGGCATCCTTAATGGTGGCGGTGCGCATACCCTTGCCGGCTGCCTTATCATCCAGTGGCTGATAGCCCTTAATGGTCATGTTGACCACCTTGCCCTTCGGCAGGGTAATTTCAACAGACTCAGGCTGACGGCCGGCCAGTAATGCCTGTGCGGCCGCTACACTGCAGGCAGTCGCACAGGAGCCTGTGGTTAAACCACTGCGTAATGGCTGAGGCGTTTCACTGGTTTCCGGCCACATATTTCTCTGCTCGCTACTGGGTCAGTCTGCTCAGCACTCTGCGCCAAACACCCGGGCAACGGCCTCAGGGTTGGATGCAAAGAACAGATGCAGATAACTGGCGGTTAAACCGCGGGACTGATAAATCGCTTCGCCCGGTGCCGGGTGACGCTGACGGCGACCATGACCCACAGGCTCAGGGGTGCTTTCACTGCGGGAACGGTGGTGGGCATGAGCGCGCACTTCACCTTCCGGCAGTACTGCCGTTTGCATGCCCTGACAACCGCGCTTACCGCGCATTGCCCCGGTGCCCTGCAGAATGCCCAGCATCGGGTGGGACTCCCTTCCAGGTCAACCAGATCATTCAGGCTGTACAGGAAGCCACCGCATTCCGCCAGAATGGACTTGCCGGCATCGAAAAACCACGGATCTGATTGTGCATATCGACATTGGCCGACAGCGCTTTACAGTGCAGCTCCGGATAACCGCCCGGCAACCACATGGCATCCGCTTCCGGCAGCTCAGAGTCATGCAGCGGTGAGAAGAACACACAACGGGCGCCCATCTCTTCCAGCAAACGGATATTGGCATCATAAATAAAACTGAAGGCTTCATCTTTAGCTACCGCGATGGTCTTGCCTTCCAGCAGGACAGGAACTTGTGGCGTTTCAGCGCTGTAGAACGTCACCGGTGCCGGTAACTCGGTAATCAGCTGGCCATCTACCCATTCTGCACCGGCGGTGAATCGCTGCTCCAGTTCTTCAGATACTTCAGAGGCCTGTACCAACCCCAGATGACGCTCCGGCAGCGCCACTTCTTCTGAGCGCGGCAGGGTTGCCAGCAACGGCAGATTTTCCGGCAGTGCATTGCGGATCAGCTCAGCATGGCGCTCAGTGCCACAGTGGTTGGCAATCAGACCGGCAACCTTCACGTCATCACGGAAATTCGCCAGACCACCGGCAATGGCAGCAGCGGTCTGGGCCATGCCCTTAACACTCATCACAATGGCAATCGGGATATTAAACCGGGCCGCCAGATCCGCACTGGAAGGATCACCGTCAAACATGCCCATGGCACCTTCTACAATGATCAGGTCAGCCACCTGAGCCGCTTCAAACAATTTCTGCTGGCAATACTCTTCGCCGGCCATCCACATATCCAGCTGCTCAACATCTTCACCGGATGCCTGCGCCAGAATTTGTGGATCCAGATAATCCGGACCGGTTTTGAAAACCCGCACCACTTTGCCCTGATTACGGAAATTCCGTGCGATCGCGGCAGTAATGGTTGTTTTACCTTCACCGGAGCTGGGTGCCGACAGGAAAATTGCCGGGCAGCTGACACTCTGAGTGGTCATATCGACGTTGTCTCCTAGTACTCAATACCTTCCTGAGCTTTGACACCCAGACGGAAAGCGTGGCGTTCATCACGGATGCTGCTAATAGTGTCAGCAATGTCTTCCAGCCCTTCAGGCATTACCCGGCCGGTAATCATCACGTTCTGCTTCTCAGGACGGTTCTGCAGCGCCTTAATAACCGGCTCAAGCTCCAGATACTTGTACTTGAACATGTAGCTCATTTCGTCAAAGATCAGAATGTCGTAAGTGTCATCCTGCAACAGCTTTTCCGCCAGTTCCCAGGCTTTTTCCGCTGCCGCGATATCCTGGCTTTTATCCTGAGTTTCCCAGGTGAAGCCATGCCCCATAACATGCCAGTCAATCTGAGGATGATCTTTAAACAACTTGAATTCACCGGTCTCTGTACGGCCTTTAATAAACTGAATAACCGCCGCACGCTGACCGTGCCCCACGGAACGGGCCATGGTGCCGAATGCTGAGCTGCTCTTACCTTTACCGTTACCTTTCAGCAGGATCAGAACGCCGCGTTCTTCAGTCGCTTTAGCAATTTTCTGATCAACCACAGCCTTTTACGGGCCATTCGCTCTTCATGGGTTAGCTTCGGTTTTTCCTGATCTGTCATGGTGCTGCCCTCTTGTTTAGCCCTGCTTTTGTGTAAGCTACAGAGCAATATATTCTGCGTGTAACTGCTGCGCCAAAGCCTCACCCCGGCCCCGCTTTACACTTGCCTGTTCGGTATCCAGCCAGAAAGTTTTTCCCGGCAGGCTGATATCGTTTAACTGTGCCTGACTGCGGCCATCAGTTAACACATAAGTATGGATTTCCAGTGCCGGAAACTGCCGCTGGACCTGCTGCAGGTAACCGGCCACATGGCTGAAAACCTGACGCATCGGTGTACCGCCGCCGGCGCTCAGATTTTCCAGCCAGCGCTGTAATTCTTTAGGTGCCCGGATTTGCGGCAGCAGGTTTTCCACCCGGTTATTGCCAAATCCGAAAATGGCCAGTTGCTGGCGTTCCAGATATGCCCGGCGGGCAATTTCCACCATTGCACCTTTGCCCGGGCAAATACGCCTTCCGCCAATGTTGAGGCAGAGGTATCTAACAGCAGACAGTGCAGCTGGCTGCGCCCTTCCGGCTGGCGCTTAAACACCAGCTGAGGGGCCATTCCCCAAGGCTTTTACCCAGGGTGGCAAACCAGTCCGGCCGGTTTGTTTTCGTATTCCCGCGAGCCGCTCCGCTATGAGCCGCCGCATTCCCCTGACGGCTGGCCGATGGCGCTGCCAGTGTATTACCTTTCAGCGGCACTGCCTGCTCAAGCTGAGCCGGCAATGCCACATCAATCTGCTGATCAGCCGCATAGGCCTGCGGCGCCATACTGCCCCAGTCCCCCTGCTGATCTTTATCTGACTGACTTTGCTGATCCTGCTGTGATGACTGCTCTGCAGATTGCCGCTGGCTGTCATCCGGACGCTTAAAGCCATTATTACGCGGGGTTTTGGCGGCAGCTTTGGCTGCTGATCTGAATTCTGTTCTGCCGGCGGCGGATTGCTGTTATGTCCGCCATCGTCCTTACGGCGGTGAGCCAGTACCAGCTCTGCAACCGCATCAATATCCTCACGGATAACCGCATTACGCCCCTGTAAAGCAGCATGGGCAACCGCCGCACGGAACCAGACAATGTCACCGCGCAAACCGTCAACGCCGGCAGCATTACAGGCTTCAGCAATCACAATCCGCAGCTCATCGCTGCAGGTTACGTTGGTGAGGATTTGCCGTGCAGTCACTATCTGTGCCAACAGGCTAGCCTGAGTGCCACGGTACTGCTCGCAGAACCCTTCAGGGTCCGCATCAAAGGCTTCCCGGTGACGGACAATTTCCACCCGCTCAGCAACCGGATACTGGTTACTCAGATTCACCGCCAGACCAAACCGGTCCTGTAACTGTGGCAGCGCCCCTTCATCCGGGTTCATGGTGCCCAGCAACAGAAAACTGGCAGCATGCTGATGGCTGATACCATCACGTTCAATACGGTTCACACCGCTGGCAGCCACATCCAGTAACTGATCCACCAGATGGTCGTTAAGCAGATTCACTTCATCCACATACAGCACACCCTGATGGGCCTTGCTCAGCAAACCTGGCCGGAAACTGACCTGCTTGTCATTCAGCACCTGTTGTAAATCCAGCGACCCCAGCAACATTTCCTCACTGGCACCCAGTGGCAGGGTCACAAATGGTGCAGTGGCATCGTCCGTTTCCCGGTGCGGCAGGATATCCACCAGACCCCGTGCCAGAGTAGACTTCGCGCAGCCCCGTGGCCCGCTGACCAGCACCCCGCCAATGGCAGGGTTAACGGCAGCCAGCATCAGCGCCAGCTTAAGGTTTTGCTGACCGGTGACTGCTGCAAATGGAAACTGCTGTTCATTCATTGTCTGTGTTTTTCCTGTTTGCCACTCGGGCTGTTTATTGCTTCGGCCAGTGTGCATGGTGCTCATCAATCACAAACCGGTGCCGGTGCCGGTGCTTGGCGTGGTAGTGAGGATGTACATGGGGTTCCGGGCCTTCCCAACCTTCATGTTCATGCTGATGATGTTCATCATGGGTATGGGGATGCAAATGTTCCTGCGCCGGATGCACATGCCAGATATCTTCCTGATCATCATGCCGCCACAGTTTAGCCGCCAGTACCGTTGCCAGCAGCGCGACCACACCCAGTGCAGCAAAGCAGGCTTGCATGCCCCATGCACTGCCGATACTACCAGCCAGTAAATATCCCACCAGCCACATACCATGCGTTAGCGCAAAGTTTGCTGAAAAATAATCGTTGCGGTCCCCGGCATTGCAGGAATCACGCACTACCCGGCCGGTGGGTATCAGCACCATTGAGGTTGCCCCGCCAATTAAAAACCAGATTGGGAACAAACCGACATACCCCGGTCCGCTCAGCCCGGCAAACAGCGCCACACTGAATAACACGCCACCGGTCAGCATTACCGAACGGTTAGAAAAGTGATCCAGCATTTTCGGCAGCATAAATGCCGCAACCATTGAGCCAACACCGGCCGCAGCCATCAGTGTCGGTACTGCCGACTCACTCATACTAAGTACGTGCCGTACATACACCACGGTGTTTACAATGATCATCGCACCGGCGGCAGAAAGTGCCAGATTCAGTGCCAGAACGCCCCGTAAGCGCGGCGTTTTCAGATAACTGATGATGCCAAAACTGACATGCTGCCAAACACCTCCGGTACGTTCGCTGGCCGCAGCAGCAGGTACTTTCACCAGGAAAATACAGCCCGCCGCCAGCGCAAAGGCAACCGCGTTCAGCTGAAACAATAATTCATAAGAGGTGATCAGCAGCAGACCGGCTGCCAGTGCCGGACTGAGGAGACTTTCCAACTCCATCGCCAGACGGGACAGCGACAGTGCTCGGGTATACTCATCTTCATCCGGCAGGACATCCGGTAACAGCGCCTGATACACAGGGGTGTAACCGGCAGCCAGTGCATTGAGGAAAAAATCAGTACAAAAATCTGCCAGATCTCGGTAGCAAACGGCAGCAGGATAACAATCACTGCCCGCCCCAGGTTCAGACCCGCCAGCCAGCTTCGACGGGGAAATGCATGGCTGTAGCCACCAACAACCGGGGCAACGCCCAGATACGCCACCATTTTTACCGCCAGCGCAGATCCCAGCACCAGCCCGGCCTGTAAAGGACTCAGTTCATAAACCATCAGCGCCAGCGCGACCGTCGCCAGCCCGGTCCCCAGCAGGGAAACGACCTGACCAAAAACAACCAGCGAAAAACCGGATGGGCTAACGGACTGAAAAACTGCTCATAGCGTATCTGTTTTACCTTTACTTAAAAGGTGCCTCCACAGTTAAGCTGAAACGGCGCTCAGGCTGGTCTGGTAATCCACCAGGCTGGCATCCTGCAGACGTACCCAGCGGGTAGCCAGTTGCTCAAGGAAACTATCGTCATGGGAAATAATAATCATCGCCTGAGGCAGGTTCTGCAAGGTTGTCAGCAGTCGCTCCCGGGCTTTGGAATCCAGTGCGTTACTTGGCTCATCCAGCAACAGCACCTCCGGCTCCATCGCTAACACCGACGCCAGCGTGATCATGCGTTTTTCACCGCCGGATAACTGATGGGTCACCCGCTCTTCAAAACCGGCCATCCCCAGTGACTCCAGGGTTTTGCTGGCGATTGCCATCGCTTCTTCACGGCTCTTACCGAGATTAAGCGGGCCAAAGGCAACATCTTCAATAACCGTCGGGCAAAACAGTTGATCATCAGGATCCTGAAACAGAAACCCCACCTTACCGCGAACTTCTACAAAATCAGGCTCTTCGCGGCGGGCTTCACCAAAAGCAAGAATGTCGCCCTGCTTGGCTTTTTCAGCCCCATCAGCAAATGGAACAGCGTAGTTTTACCGGCACCGTTTGCACCGGTCAGGGCAACCCGCTCACCGCTATGCAAACTGAAATCAACTGCATCCAGTACCACACCCCGGCGGGGTAGCGGTAGCTGAGACCACTGACTTCAAGTAATGCGGTCTTATTCATGTTTGTCATAGCTTTTTCAACCCGTATTTCATTTCTCAGCCAGCTGAACACACCGGCCTTAATAAAAGTTCAGCCCAACCAGTATGGCTAAACAGAAGCCGCTGAGCACCATGAAGTAATAGTCATGGCGCACGATCTCCATGTTATCCAGCAGATACAGCTTGCCCTGATAACCCCGGCACTTCATAGCCGCCATAATTCGCTCGGAACGTTCCAGTGAATGCACCAGCAACATGCCCACCAGATACCCGATAGAACGCCAGGTGTGCATATTGCTGCGTAATACAAATGCCCTGGCCTGCATGGCCCGGCGCATACGTTTATATTCTTGCCCGATGACATCCAGATAACGCACGGTAAACATCAGCAGATGCACCAGTTTCTCCGGCACTTTCAGATGCGCCATTGCATGCCCGAGGGTCGTCGCTCCCATGGTGCCCACCAGCGCCAGCAGAGCCAGCACAACCGCGTTAGCCTTCAGAGCAATTTTGCAGGCATGCAGTAAGCCTTCAATGCTGGCAGCAAAGCCAAACACACTGAACATTTCCCGCCCCGGCGTAGTAAAGGCAACATGATCACCAGGAAGATCATGAACATGTCCATGGCGATCACCCGTCGCAGGGTGCGCTTAAAGTTCAGCTTGGCCAGCGCTGCGACCAGTAATGCCAGCAACAGTCCGAAGATCAGCACGGCAAAGTTATGGGACAGTACAACGGCAAAAGCGAACAGCATTGCCGCCGCAACCCGCACCCGGGGATCGAGGATATCGATCACCGAGCGGTGGTGCTTAAGCTGCTGTCCTTTCCAGGACGTACCGCTATGTTCCAGATTCTGAGGCAAAACTGTCTCCTTGCCGTTTCAGATCAGACCGCTTTCGCAGCCTGAGCCTGTTTACGCTGACGCCACCACATACCAATGCCACACAGGCCAAAGATATAGCCAATACCGCCCAGAATATCCTGCAAGCCGGCTTTTTCCTGATAGGCCCGCAACTCTTTACGTAACGGCTTTACCTGTTTGGCAACTGCCTTTTCAATCATGCCCTGCATGGCAGCTTCGTCATACTGAACTGCAGTACCGCCTGCTGCCTTTGCTGCGGGCGCTGCTGTAGTTACTGCCCCAGCCGCCAGTGAAGACGGCAGCTCATCTGCTGACAAAACCATTTCCAGAACATGACCACTGCCCATTTCCATCCGGAAAAGATGATCAACACGGGTCGTGGCTTCAAACGTAAAGAAACCTTCTTCATCGGTTTCAGTTTCCATCAGCACATTACCTGCCGGATCCGTCACCAGTACCTTAGTCCCGGCCTGAGCCATATCGCCGTTTGAAAAACCCGCTTCACCTTCAATGGTGCTGCCAATTGCGTATACACCGCCCACAACGTTGTGAGCACTGGCCGGCAATGCAAACAGCATCGCCAGTAAAATCATATACTTACGCATTATCCCAATCCTCCGCGAGGTGCAGAAACTCCGGTTTAACCTTACGGATCAGCAATACCGCCGCAGCAGTGACGAAACCTTCCACCAGCATCACCGGAATGTGCGCAATCAGGGTTGCTTTAGCCGCCAGCCAGAACGCTTCTCCGGATAACGCCAGGGAACCCGCAACCATCACCGTAGTCACGGCCACCGCTCCGGCACCGCCGATTGCGCCCCAGATTGCAGCCACCCGTGGTGAAGATGCCGCAATGCCATGCCTGCAGAGGAAATACACCATCACCGCCGGCAAGGCTATATTGAAAGTATTCACCCCCAATACCAGAAAGCCGCCGAAACCAAAGAAAACCGCCTGCAGAATCAGCGCAACCAGTAACGCCGGAAACGCCGCCCAGCCCAGTGCCAGGCCAATCAGGCCATTAAGAATAAGGTGAACACTGGAGAAGCCGATGGGTAAGTGAATATAAGAAGCAATGAAGAACGCAGCGGACAGAACCCCCACCTGTGGCAGATGCTCGTAGTCCATCTTTTTCAGACCGTATGCCACACCGGCCAGCGCCAGTAATGCACCACCGGCCAGAACCGGTTCGGAAAGCGCGCCGTCTACTATATGCATAGCTGTTCCTGATCTGTTAAACCGGCAACCCTGTACAGAGTTGCCGGTTTAAGTGTTTATTTAACTTCGTGAGCCTGAACCCAGATAACCGCATCCTGAGACAACTCTTTACCTTCGTACTCAGTATCCGGACCTACACCCAGAGCAGCAAAGCCCCAGTGGCCAGCTTTAGGGATACCGAAAGTGAAGGTACCGTTAGCATCTGCAAAGATAGTCATGGTGACAAACGCTTCTGCCGGCGGTGTAATTTCGCCTTCAGCTGCAAAGCGGTTATTTTCCATATCCGGCTCGTAGTTCATGTATTCAACTTCGATTTCCGCAAACGGAACCGGCTCGCCATTACCTTTAACTACACCGGTAAAGGTACCGCCTTCATAAATTGCATATGGCTTGGTCAGCGGCACGATTTCCGCCTTCAGACCCAGCTCTTCATTCCAGTCCGTTGGCAGGCTGCCAACGTTCACAATGTTCTTGGTGATTTGCTGAATGTAGATATCTTCTTCCGCCTCCAGGTACGGTTCCGGCGTCATGACAAATACATTGTCACCCAGGCCACGCAACTTAACAGTTGCTTCATATGCCGGGCCGGTATCCACTTCGCTGGTCCACTCAATCGCTTCCAGCTTATCCATCAGATCAGTCTTCTTGCCCTTACGGACCATGAAAAACTCCTGAGGCTCGCCCATTTTCATGACGTGACCGCTGGCAGCAGGGTGAGTAAATGGCATTTTCAAAACCACTTCACCACCTTTTTCGCGCAAGGACTCAGGGGTATAGATCAGTTGGAAATGCGCCTGCGCTGTGCCGGCAACCAGGGAAGAACCTAAAACTAAAGCGGCAGATAACTGCTTGAAATTGAACACGTTTGATTTGCTCCGTCTGAAAAAAATACAGCCAGAGTTGGGAGGAATCAGCGCAGCACCCTGTGGGAAGAAATAAACTGCACCTCGGTGAAGCCCTCCGCAACACCCAGTTATTACAAGTTACCAAGCCGGTATCCGGACTCATCGACGGATTCTCATCCCCTGTTTCGCCTTCCCACTCATCTGATTCACGGGAATCATTTGCTCGCAGTGGCCAATGAAACAGTTTTATCGATTTACCGTTGCGGGGGCAGTGTTGGGATTGTCTTAACCAGGGGCTGTAATATTTGGCAATACTGCAACAGCTTCAAAGCCTTAACGCACCAACTTCCCGGAGAGCGCTTAAAATCAGCACTTTCCTGCGTGGTTTAACACGCAACTCAATAACGTGAACGCACAATACCTGCACCGCTCAAAGCTTGTCAATCAGCGCCTGTTAAATGTCGCAATTTAATAAAATAAGGTCTTTAGAAGGGAAAAAACAGCCGCAGAACAGCGGCTGTACAGATAACTTAAGGGAACACTTCAGGTAACAAACTGCCCCACCGCCAGCTTCAGCTGCTGAGCCTGAGCGGCTACTTCATCGCTGGCGGTAACATTCAGTTGTGTCTGGGCACTGGCATCATCAATAATCAGGCGGATTTTATCGACATTCTGATTGATTTCCCCTGCCACATTCGCCTGCTCTTCTGTTGCAGCCGCCACCTGGGCAGTCATATCCACAATGGTTTCAGCATCCTGAGTGATCGTATCAAGCATATCAATGCTGGCCTCCGCATGCTCAGCGCTTTGCTGGCTCCGGCTGAGACTCACCGACATCAGTTCAGTGGCACGGTTGGTACGGGTCTGTAACTGAGAAATCATCCCTTCAATTTCACTGGCCGAATCCTGAGTCCGTTCTGCCAGAGAACGTACTTCATCAGCAACAACTGCAAATCCCCGCCCTTGCTCACCGGCCCGGGCAGCCTCAATAGATGCATTCAGCGCCAGCAGGTTTGTTTGCTCAGCAATTGACTTAATGACTCCCAGCACTGAGCCGATCTCTTCACTTTCTTTCTGCAGTGTCTGAACCTCGGTGTCAGTTTCACTGGCCTGATCCGCCAGACTTCTGATACTGCCAATCAGCTCGCCGTTGCTGGTTTTACTCTGCTCTGCCTGCTGCAAAGAATTCCGGGCGGTTGCCGAAGTATTCTCAGTATTGCCGGCAATTTCGGCCATGGCGGCTTCCATCTCGTGAACTGCACTGGCAATCTGCACGACTTCATCCTGCTGATTCTGAAGATCTACTGCGGCAGAGTTAGCACTCCTGGCCAGCTGTTCTGAGGAGGACTGCAAATGCCCGATAGCTTTAACCACATCCCCTATCAGCGTCTGGAAGATGGCCATCATGGCATTAAAATCACTGCCCATTTTACCCAGCTCATCCCGATTACTGCCTTCATAGCGTAATGTCATATCCTTACTGGCACTGACTTTTTGCATACAGCTGGCCAGCCGGGAGATTGGCACCAGAATACTCCGGGAAATAAGTGCAACAGCGACACCCACAATCAATGCCACAGCAATGACGATGGCCACCGCCAACATCTGCACCGGGAAACCTCAGCCGCCACATGGGCCTGCAACGTGACATTAATCTCATCCAGTGTTGCCTGGGTCTGATTCCCCTGTTGCAACATAACGCCCCGTAAACCGGTATCAGCAGTTAACCCGAGAGTTTTACGTGCCGCCACCAGGGCTACAAACTGGCGCTTATAGTCGTTCAGCAAATCAAGGGTAGTTTGCCGCTGAGACTGACTGAAGTCTACCTGCCGAACCACCGCAACCGCTTTATCAAAGTTGCCGTTAAACTTGGTCAGGTATTTTTCGTTAGAACGGATAATGAAATCTTTTTCATTACGGCGTAGCTGTAATATGCGCACATACAGTTCGTTACTGTTTATGGTCTGCACATTTTTCAGCCGCATGCACTGCACCACGCAAGCCACCCCTTAAGCCTTCTTTTTCATTCAAGCCAATGGTTTTAAGCAGATTCGCCACCTTAATAAAGCTGGCATCATATTCCATAAAATAGCTGTTAAGATTCTGCAGTGAACTCTGGGTATCACCATCTAACTGTCCGATTGCTGTAACCAGATGTTCACTAAAGCGTGTTTTTGCCTGCACAAAATTTGCTTCAGCATCTGTCTGCAGGGTAGTGACAAAGGCCTGCTCATACAGCCCCATCGCCAACTGCTCCTGTTTAAGTTTACCCACCAGGGACTCACTCTCACGCAGATCATTCAGGGTATTAAGGGAATACATCAGCAAACCGAACAGCGCTGCAACCGACATCAGCACGATCGTCAGCAATAGAATAAGTTTGTTCTTGATAGTCATACAACACTCCATATTAAGACAACTGATCAGCCGGCTGACGCTTCCTGCGGCAGCCGGGCGAAACTCTGGTCTGGTGCACCGAATGACTCCTGCACACATCAGTCAGTGGTATCATCACCAGTCGGCCGGATAATCTCCTGCGACCAAAATCCTTTACCAGATCATTCTAAACTAGCCGGTGGTTACCAATTATCCAGAAGGTTTTCCCCAGTTTGGGGATTAATCGCAACCGCTAATCCGTTGCGGATTCTGCAAAAACCATTGCACAAAAATCACCCCGGTGTAGACTTGCCCGCTGCCATTCAGAGAGATTAGTTATGCGTTCCGTTTACAGTGTCAAAGAGATGTTTTACACCCTGCAGGGCGAAGGTGCTCAGGCGGGCCGTCCGGCGGTATTCTGCCGGTTTACCGGCTGCAACCTGTGGTCCGGCCGGGAACAGGACCGCGCTAAAGCGATCTGCGATTTCTGTGATACTGACTTTGTAGGCACTGACGGCCAGAACGGTGGTAAATTTCGCAGCCCGGAAGAACTGGCTAAAAAGTACGCAGCTTCTGGCCACTGAACAATGAAGGCGTGCCCTATGTTGTCTGCACCGGCGGTGAACCCTTACTGCAGCTGGACGAAGCCCTGATCACCGCTTTTAAAGCAGAAGGTCTGGAAATCGCACTGGAAACCAACGGCACTTTACCGGTTCCTGAAGGCGTTGACTGGATTTGCGTCAGCCCAAAGGGCGCATCTGAAATTGTCCAGACCCGCGGCCATGAACTGAAGCTGGTCTACCCGCAAAGCCAGGCCATGCCGGAACGCTTCAGAGACCTGGAGTTTGACAACTATTACCTGCAGCCACTGGACGATGCCTTACAGACCGCCAACACCAAAGCCGCTGTTGAATACTGCATGGCACATCCGCAGTGGAAACTGAGCCTGCAGACCCATAAATTCATCGGAATTGACTGAAAAATTGCGGATTTCAGAAAGTTTTTAAAAAATCTGAAATTTTTTTGCCCTCATAGGGTCTGTTATACAGAGACAGAATACAGAGCATTTTCAAATATTTGCCTGACATAGTTAAAAACTGCATGAAATATGACATGCAGCGAGTACATTTTTTTGCGAAAAATGCAAAAATCGAATTCGCACTGAACTTATTGAAAACTCCTTCTCTAACTCTGTACATCAACGTTCTTGCAAGACCCCTTTATGTAGTAAAAGTAGTTTCTTCCCAGAGCTTCCCTCTCTGGGAAGAAGCTGCTCCCTTCCCCACTTACATTTATCATTCAGTTCCAAGCCACTTTTACACAATCTTCGCACCCGTTTTTCAACCTCTGTCAGCTGCCCACATTCTTTGCTATCCTAGCCGGCCTGTTTATGTGCGCGACTTATGCGTAATCAGGCGTAATCAACCTTCTGAATAGTGAATCAAGATGAGTAAGTACTGGAGCCCGGCAATCAATTCGCTCACCCCTTATGTACCCGGTGAGCAGCCAAAGCAAAGCGGTTTAATCAAACTCAATACTAACGAGAACCCGTATCCGCCATCGCCCCATGCTATCGCTGCTCTGAATGATTACCCTAAAGAGCGGCTGAAACTTTATTGCGATCCTGAAGCCACGCTGCTGAAGAATGCCCTGAAGGATTATTTCAGCCTGGACTATAAAAATGTCTTTGTGGGCAACGGTTCTGATGAGGTACTGGCGCTGGCATTTATGGCATTTTTCCGTCAGGAACATCCTATTCTGCTGCCGGAAACCACCTACAGCTTTTACGATGTGTACTGCAACCTGTACGACATTGCCTACACGCAGTTACCACTGGATCAGGACTTCAACATTGACCTGAAGGCATATGAGCAGCCAAACGGCGGCATTATTTTTGCCAACCCGAATGCCCCGACAGGCCGGGTACTGCCACTGGAACAGATTGAAGCGCTGTTAAAGGTGAATACTGAGTCACTGGTTATTGTTGATGAGGCTTACATCGACTTTGGCGGCGAATCTGCCGTTGAACTGGTCCGTAAATATGACAACGTACTGGTCATTCAGACGTTCTCGAAATCCCGCAGCATGGCTGGCTTACGGGTAGGCTACGCACTGGGTCATGAAGATCTGATCGACGGCCTGGAGCGGGTTAAAAACTCATTCAACTCTTACCCGCTGGACAGTCTGGCAATTGCCGGCGCAGTCGCGTCTATTGAAGACGAAGCCTATTTTCAGGCCACTACGCAGAAAATCATCAACAGCCGTGAATGGACAACAGCACAGCTGGAAGCGCTGGACTTCAACGTTATCCCATCGGCCAGTAACTTTGTGTTTGCCAGCCACCAGCGGATTGCCGGTGCTGATCTGATGACCTACCTGCGCGGTAAAAACCTGCTGGTCCGGCACTTCAAGAAGCCGGGCATTGAAAATTACCTGCGTATCTCCATCGGAACCGATGAAGAAATGACCGCCCTGGTCAACGCCCTGAAAGATTACCCGGGAATCACCGGTTAATCACTCCGAAAGGGATACAAAAGGCGCCACCCGGCGCCTTTTTAATGCTTAAAAATCAGTCTGATCAGGATTCCAGATCACCGATAATACTATCTCCCAGAGCTTTCGCTTCACGCAGATAGCCGTCAGCACGGGCGTACATGACTTCAGCGTTGTCATCCTCATCATTCAGGGTTGCCACCCCGACACTCAGGGTAAACGGCACACTGGACACCTCTGCATCCTGTGCCAGCTCAGCAGCCATCTTCTTCACCCGGTCTGCCGCCAACACACCCTGTGCTTCGTTGGTTTCCGGTAACAGAATGGCAAAGTCATCTTCACCCACACGAGCCAGGAAGTCTGCGGTACGCTTCATCTGATTCAGTGAAACAGCCATTGCTTTAAGAATGTCATCACCGGCATCCCAGCCATACTTATCATTAATATCCTGCAGGTTATCCACGCTGATAATCATCAGGCTGCAGATCCAGTCATAACGCTGCGCCTGCGCCATAGACTGTGCCAGCACCGGCATTAAGGCCTGTTTGTTATACATGCCCGTTAACAGATCACGGTGTACCCGGGAACGCTCCCGTTCAGATTTTTTACGCTGGGAGATATCTTCAATCCGGCATACGACACTCGGCTCATCACCGGCAGACGGGGCCAGCCGAGCTTCAACCCAGCAGGCAGTCTTCATGCCCTGATCTCTAAGATAAGGAATATGGGCAGGATCCAGGAGAATCTCTTTCGTCAGCACCTTGTTGTGGCTGAGGGCCTGATCGATCATGCCCTGCAAGGATTCGGTAATAGAGTCCGGGAAGATATCTGCAAGATTTTTACCCAGCAAGGCATCATCGCCACCCCAGGGTAACGAAGAATTGCTGTGAGAAGAAAAGATAATGGCTCCGGTCTGACTCAGTACCAGAACATCCTCAGAGAGTACATTCAATAGCGCATCAATACGTGACTGAAGAACATTCGATTTGTGCATTTAATCGCCTCTTATCCCTGAACAGTATACCTAAGACCTTACATTCACTTGCTAGGCAGGTGCAACCGCTTCCCTCTTCTGATCACGGTTATGCAGCACACGATATCCCATTATGGGTTTTGTAATTCAGATATTTATCGCCGACCTGAAATATTTTCACCCATCAGGTTGATCCGCAGATACTAAATTACTCAGGTTTTCCATCAGTTAGGCAACGTTTACCTGACGTAATACTATGTCTTCAAGACCAGTCTTTCGTCCATGCCTGCTGCTGATCTTTATTCAAAAACGTCCAGGCAATAAAGCGGCTGATTTTTGCCCCTGCGCCATTTCAACAACCCGTACCTGAGCAGCCCCTGCTTTTAAGCTGCTGCTTAAGGCGGGGCAAATTATCCTGCTTTGAAACAAGACTGGTAAACCACAGGCATTGCCCGGCAAAATCTTTGCTCTCCCGGATCATCCGGCCTATAAACTCAGCCTCGCCGCCTTTACACCACAATTCATTGTGTTGTCCGCCAAAGTTTAACGGCGCGGCTTCGGCAGCAGACGGACGCTTGCCGGTGACAGATGATTTCTGCCGGGACAGATTAGCAACCTTACGCCGGGTACCAGCCTGCGCCTCTTCCGCTGAAGCATGAAATGGCGGGTTACACATCGTAAAATCGAACACATCGTTCCCGGTTACCAGCCCCTTAAAGATATTCCCTGCACTGGGCTGCAACCGGTATTCAATCAGCGCTTTGACTCCGGGATTTGACTGCGCAACCAGGGTCGCAGCCTGAACGGAAAGCGGATCGATATCACTGCCAAGCATTTTCCAGCCATACTCGCGGCTCGCCAACAGCGGATAAATACCATTCGCCCCGGCTCCGATATCGAGCCCCGTAACTGCCGGCCTTTCGGAGGCGTTTCCAGGCCGGCGGTTTCAGCCAGCAGATCCGCCAGATGATGGACATAATCGGCCCGGCCGGGCACTGGCGGACATAAATACCCCTCCGGCAATTCCCAGAAAGCAATGCCATAGTGATATTTAAGTAACGCCTGATTCAGACAACGCACTGCCTGAGGATCGGAAAAATCAACGCTTTGTCTGCCACGGATATCGGTCACAAATCCCGCCAGTTCCGGCAGCACCTTTTGCAAGGCGTCAAAATCATAGCCGAAGCGATGTTTGTTGCGCGGATGTAATCCGGACTTTACCTGTTTGCCGATCTGGGATCTGGACACTGCACCTTTCCTGTTTGCTAACATGCGTTCTGGTTTAAACAACAGACTATGAAAATATCAGCGGCTGGCACAAAGGCCAAAATAAAGCCGCGCATTGTTATGGTATTCCTGTCCGGCGTCCAGCACTTTTATAAGCACTTTTATAAGAGCTGTTTTATGAGCTATGCAGCGAACGAGCGCTGTACAAATGCCACCCTTTGCTCAGGTGACATATGGGTGTCTTCCAGCGCAGAAATAGCATCAAAGCGCTTCAGTAAGCCCTGGTTATTGGCGATCTGAATCGCTAACCCCGGACGGGCATTCAGCTCCAGCAACATTGGCCCCTGATGGGCATCCAGTACAATATCGACACCTAAATATCCAAGCCCCGACATTTCATAACAGCGGGCTGCCATGCTCAGCAGATCAGGCCAGCCCTCAATACTTATATCAGACAACAGCATGCCGGTGTCAGGGTGCTCCGCAACAGGCCGGTCGTGCTGAATGGCATAGCTGGCTTTACCGCTCACAATGTCGATACCGACACCCACCGCCCCTGGTGCAGATTCGCTTTACCGTCTGAAGCCGCCGTCGACAACCGCATCATCGCCATCACAGGAAACCCTTTAAAGACAATAATGCGGATATCCGGCACACCTTCGTAACTGTAATTAGCAAACGACTCATCAAAATGTATCAGATACTCAATGATCGCCTTGTCGGGCTGACCGCCCAGAGAAAACAACCCCGCCAGAATATTCGACGTATGCCGCTTGATATCGGCCAGCGATAAAGACTGGTTATTCGGTTTGAAATACGCCTGATCATCATGATCATGAATCACCAGAATGCCTTTGCCACCGCTGCCTTTAGACGGCTTAATGCAAAACGCATCCTGTGACTTCAGTAACTCACCGATGGTACTCACCTGATGCTGGTATTCAATCACCCCCACCAGCGGCGGGACTGTCAACCCAGCTGTGATCGCCAGCTGTTTAGTTTTCAGCTTGTCATCTACCAACGGAAACAGACGCCGGTCGTTATAGCCGGAAATGTATTCAATATTGCGCTGATTCATACCCAGCACACCCTGCTCCCGCAGGCGCCGGGGATATAAACCAGTTCATTCTGAAGAGCCCCTGCTACGTCCGTGCAGGGCACTGAACCTGAACAACTCAATCAGCCGGTAACCGGTATAGCTGCCCAGCAGCAACACCATCGCCAGTAACACCAGCTGCAGCCCCGGGAAATTGAACGTCAGATGCTGTACATACTGATTCGACATAACCACATACGCCAGCAGCGCCACCAGCAGAGAACCACCACCCTGCTTCATCACTTCACCGCCACCTTCTTCTTCCCACAGCAACGACATCCGCTCAATGGTCCAGGCAATGATGATCATCGGGAAGAAGATAATATTCAGCCCTTCCACAATGCGCAGGTTGTAGGCAATCACAGAGAAGGTCGCCGTCAGCAATATAACGATAATAATCACGGCACTGATCCGCGCTACCAGCAGCAAATTCAGCCGGGAAAGATAACTGCGCACCATCAGCCCGGAGACCACCAGTAACACAAAGCCGGCAAGGCCTGCCCCCAGCGCCGTTTGCATCAGCGCCAGCGCAATCAGTACCGGCATAAAGGTACCGGAAGTACGCAAACCAACCAGCACCCGCATCAGCATCACCATCATGACGCCCACCGGAATCAGTAGTAAGCCACGGAACAGCTTTTGTTCTTCCAATGGCAGGCTATGCAGGGAAATCTGCATCGCACTGACATCAGAGTACTTCTGCTCCAGCGCTTGTTGTACCGGGGCAACATCCCGCTGCATCGAGAAACTGATCCGGGTATTGCGCCCACCTTCCAGATCGATCAGTGGACGGTCTCCCAGCTCCCAGACAAGCAAACGCTGGGGCCGGCCTTCTTTACCGGTTGCCAGATTGAAAAAGCAACCCGCTGATTTTCCGTTTCCACTTCATGGACCGTGTCATAAACCATCAGATAGGCCCGGCTATCCTGATTCCGGCGGCTGTTTTTCAACTGTAACGCCGTTACCTGACGGGCCGGAATCGCTGCCAGCTGCATCAGCAGCATGGCGACCTCTTCAACAGAGCGCTCCTGCAACAACAGCTGTACTTGCTGATCATCGGACTGCAGCACATTCAGTAGCTGTGCCGCCATGGTTATCTGATCCGCTGACTGTTGCCGTGCCTGCTCAATCAGACGTTCCGCCACCAGCGCAGTGGTTTCAGACAGAATGGAGCTGCCAGCACCTCCGGCGCATCCGGCCAGGGTCGTTGTTGCTGTTCATCAAGTAAAAACTGTGCCCGATAATAAAGCACCTGCTTACCCGCAGCTTCCTGGGTAGACCAGCGGACCGCCGGAATATCTTCTTCTGTGAGATAACTCAGACCAAATCCGGGAGACGCCGTACTTTGCTCAAGCAGAGTAAATCCCTGCTGAGTTTCGGGAATGGCCATCTGCGCGATGACCGGCTCATCCAGTGCGGTAAATTCCACCCGCGCCTCAACACTCCAGACTTCCCGGGTTTCACCGGGCAGCCAGGGTATTTCAAGATTAATATGCCGGTATACAGCGCTGCCCATGCCCAGACAGATCAATAATATGACCAACAGATAAAACGGAATTTTCTGTTGCATACTATCTCCTAGTGCGTCGGCGGAACATTGATGGCAAGCTCAGGCTTTTCCCCAACACGTAACGCCGGGCTACATCCACCACCATCAGATCCTTAAGCAGATTTCGCCCGACCAGCACATCGTAGTTAAGATGACTGCGGTCTTTCAGGGTAAACTCAGCGATCTGGGTAATATTGCCCAGCTTGATCCCCAGCTTTACCACCCAGCGCTTATCTTTCTCGGAAGATGCCTGACGAATATTCGCGTAACGCACCAGTTTGAGAGAAACCTCTTCATCATCCGCCAGAGTAAACCGTACCCAGCGCTCGCCGTTGCGTTCAAACTCTGAAATGTTACGGGCACTGATCGACGAAGTGGTGGCGCCGGTATCCATGCGGGCCTTGGCAACACTCTGATGGCTGCCATAGTCAATCTGAGACCACTCAACCGCCCCCACCACGGTTTTATTATTCAGCGACTTTCGCAGCTGGCCGCAGGACTGTTCGGCACTGGCTGCAACGATCATCGCCTGACGGTCTTTAGCATCCTGTTGCAGCGCTTTGGTTTCACGCTGTAACGCTTTAAGCATTTTATTCTGTGCGGCAAACTGCTCATCCATGCGCGCCTGGGTGTTGCTGCACTGCTCAGCAGCCTGTGCGGCCAACTGATTGGTTTCTTCCTGGAACTGCCGGGTAGCAATACATCCTCCAAGTATGAACACCGAGAGCAGGAGACATAACCCTCTCATCATAACGCGCCTCTTTCTAAATCTGTGTTAACAAAACTGCCTGTCAGATGTCGGCCACTTACAAAGAATAGCCGCCCCGTTTACATCCGTCATTCTGCGACGAACATTCAGGCAGACACGTTGGGACACCCCTTTCAAACAAACGTTCACCTGAATCAAAAATCCGCCCATAAAAACGCCGGCTCCTGTGAAGGAAACCGGCGTTTTTACCGAAACTAAAATCTGTCAGTCAATCTGCCTGACAACCAGCACCATGCCCTGACTGTCGATGATCTCAACCTTACTGCCTGCCGGGATATTCGCATCCGCCTGAGCACGCCACAGCGTGTCACCAATCTGGATTTTACCCAGCCCGTTCTCGATCGGACCGGCCAGCACTAACTGCCGGCCAACCAGCTGCGCCGCACGGTCATTCAGCAATGGCTGATCACTGCGATCATTAAAGCGGCGGAATAAACGCCAGTACAGCAGGGTAAAAATGACCGATGACAGCGCAAAAATCAGCAACTGTACATGCCAGGCCATATCCGGCACCACAAATAAAATAACCGCCTGTAAGAGTGCACCGAGGGCAATTCCCAACAGAAAGCCAGCGGTACCAAGTACTTCAAATCCCAGCAAAACCATGCCCAGAATTAACCAGTGCCAGGGACTCAGTTCAGTCATAAACTCAGACATTACCAACCCTTACCCTTTGATCTTAGTGGCGTTCAGCAATTCACTGATGCCGGCAACAGAACCGATTACATTACTGGCTTCCAGCGGCATCATAACGACTTTGCTGTTTTCAGCCGAAGCCACACCCTGTAAAGCTTCCACATACTTCTGTGCCACAAAGTAATTCAGGGCCTGTGGATTACCCTGGGAAATGGCATCCGATACCATCTGTGTCGCCCGGGCCTCTGCTTCAGCTTCACGCTCACGGGCTTCCGCTTCACGGAACGCCGCTTCTTTTCGCCTTCTGCCCGCAGAATAGCAGCCTGCTTTTCACCTTCGGCCACGGCAATTGCAGCCTGACGTTCACCTTCGGCATTCAGAATAGCCGCACGCTTTTCCCGTTCAGCCTTCATCTGGTTCGCCATCGCTTCGACCAGGTCAGCCGGCGGAGAAATGTCGCGAATCTCAACCCGGGTCACCTTCACGCCCCAGGGATCAGTCGCTTCATCAACTTTAGATAACAGGGTGCCGTTGATTGAATCCCGGTTCGACAGCATCTGATCCAGCTCCATGGAACCGACAACCGCACGGATATTGGTCATTACCAGATTCTGCATTGCCCGGTACAGGTCATTCACTTCATAGCTTGATTTAGCGGCATCCAGCACCTGAAAGAAACACACCGCATCGGTGGTTACCATTGCGTTATCTGAGCTGATAACTTCCTGTGGCGGAACATCCAGCACTTGCTCCATCATATTCTGACGGTGGCCGATGGTATCGATGAACGGGATGATGATGTGAAGGCCCGGTGGCAAGGTGCGGGTATAACGCCCAAAACGCTCTACCGTCCAGCCATAGCCCTGCGGAACAACTTTAGCACCCATGAAAATGATCAGCAGCGTCAGCATAACCAGCACAATTGCCGTTACGCCGCCCTGAGTAATACCTAAATCAAACATTTATAACTCCATTTAAACATTGTCTGAATCTGCACCGGCCCGATGGCAAAGGCACAGAACACGTATAACTTTCGCCGCAGCATACTACCAGTGTCTGTCAGCACTTGGCAGCTTTATCACCGCAACGGCTCAAGATAACAACTGAAAGTCAGCTACTTAAATAAGGGTAGCAGCTGTCTGAAAGAAGGACTGGCAGCATCCTGTACCAGATCAAACAGACACATCTCCACAGAGGTTGCCCGCGCACCGGCCGCCTGCATCCGCTCCAGACCCAAAGTACGGTTTTCAGCGGTACGGGAAGATATCGCGTCGGTGATCAGCTCCACCTCATAACCCTGCCCCAGCAGGCTGCGTACTGACTGATACACACAGATATGCGCTTCAAGCCCACAAACCAGCAGGTTTGGCCGGTCCATCCCCGGATGGCTTCAACAATATCCGGGTTGCCGCAACAGTCAAATGTGGTTTTCGTCATCGCTACCTGATCAGAGAGCAACTCAGCCACTTCCGGCAACGTATGCCCAAGGCCCTGGGGATACTGCTCAATATGCAACACAGGCATTCCCAGAATCTGTGCACCCCGGACAGCTGAGGTTATCCCCTGCAACATCGCCTCAGCGTTATACATGCTGCGGGCCAGTTTGCCCTGTACATCAATGACAATCAGTGCGGTTGTTTCAGCAGTAAACATATACCCTCCTGTTTTTCCCCATTATACTGTAACTCTTCCCGGTCACGGGGAGACTCTTCTGCCCCGTACGGGACTTAAACCTGATAAAAATGATATAAAACAGTCTTTAACGTATTTCCGGATAATGACACTCAGACAGGGAAGTAATACCGAAGTGCCACCAGTTTCCAAGCAAGCCTCCAATCAGCATTACCCGGCAATCCGTCAGTATGCATAACGAATACCTCAAAGGTGCATTGCTGACCGCCCTGGGAGTCACCATTCTAAGCTTTGACGCCCTGCTGATCCGGCTGATCGACGCCCACTCATTCGGACTGATTTTCTGGCGCGGCAGCCTGCTGAGTCTGGTGGTATATATCTGGTGTAAAACCTACCGGCCCGCTGACAGAATACTGCAGTTTGATACTGCCATGCTGCGCTCTGCAATCCTGTTTGCCATCAGCAGCTTTTCATTTGTCACCGCCATTAAAATCACCTCGGTGGCCAACGTACTGGTCATTATCAGCGCGACGCCCATGGTCTCAGCGGTACTGGCACATATATTCCTGAAAGAAAAATCCCCGCCCGTGACCTGGATTGCAATACTCATCTGCATGGGCGGCATTGTCTGGGTGCTTAAAGACGGCTGGCACAGCGGCAAAATGCTCGGTGATATGTTTGCAGTGCTCTGCTGCCTGGGCATTTCAGCCAAGTTCGTTAACGACCGGTACGCACGCTCCGGGACATGACACCGGCACTCATCCTCGCAGGTATCATCATGGCCGTGATCGCCGCCGGGTTTGCCAACCCGTTTATTATGGCGCCCGGGACTGGCTGTGGATCTTTGCACTGTGTGTGGTTGTCCTGCCTGCCGCTTTTATTCTGATTACCCTTGGCCCCATGCGAATTCCGGCAGCAGAGGTCAGCATGATGATGTTATTGGAAACCGCACTGGGGCCATTATGGGTCTGGCTGATTCTTAACGAGATACCGCCCACGGCCACCCTCCAGGGCGGATCAGTCGTTGTTTTCACCCTGCTGGCTCACAGCCTGCTGAGATGGCGCAAACAGCCATAACAGGTACCTCACTACATATTTTTATCAGGTTCATAGCAGACCGAATCTGTTCACTTAACAAATCGTTACAAATCTCAGCTCACAGTTGAAAACACCTCTGATTAAAATCCCTATCAGGATTATTAAAGTTTCAAATCGCGACTAGACTTGGCAAGGCTATTACCCTGATATAGAATCGACGCACAGTTTTGAGACGACCGGTCTAATTAATAATAAAAACTAATAATTACAACACAGTGCCGGTTAAGAAAAAGTTAAGAAGAAGTAAAAACACACCATGAACCGACCAAAACGCAACGAACACAACCGCGAAACTATTTTGCAAAAGGCATGGAGCTGTTTAACCGGCGTGGTTATCACGGCACCGGTATCAAAGAGATCCTTGATGCCTGCCAGGTGCCTAAAGGCTCTTTTACAATTACTTCGAAAGCAAGGAACAGTTTGGCGTTGAAGTGCTGAACTATCATCACGCGCAGGAAATTGCTAAATGGCGCGATCACTTTGCCACCACCGAAGGCCGGCGCCTGCAACAGATCCGCGTCATGATCGACAGTTTTGTTGACGATTACAGACAGGACCCAAACCTGTGCGGTTGCCTGCTCACCAACCTGATGGGAGAAGTAGGTAACCTCAGCGACTCCTTCCGCAAAGTTGTCCAGACCTCGTCTGATGAAGTTATCAGCTTCATGACAGAAGATCTGATCATTGCCCAGAGTGAAGGTGATGTGCGCACAGATATTCCGGTTGAAGCCATGGCAAAGATTTTCTGGGACAGCTGGCAGGGTGCCCTGCTCAGAACAAAAGTTGGCGGTTCAACCCAGCCCCTGCATGAAACCGTAGATACTCTATTTTCCCTTTTAAAGCCCCTGAAGGCGCAAGCCAGGAGAACAACGCATGAAGCCGATACAACATTACCTGCTGGCCTGTGCCACCAGCCTGATACTGACACCGGGTATCAGCCTGGCCGCCGATGAGGCCCCTCAGGGACTGCCGGCTGAAGTGGTACATGCCACCACCACCCAGCTAGATGACACCATCGAAGTCGTTGGCAACCTGACGGCTAACGAAGCCGTCATACTTCGCCCGGAACAAAGCGGAATCATCCGTGAAGTACTGTTCGAAGAAGGCAGCCACGTTGAACAGGGTCAGCCGCTGATTAAACTGGACACGGCGATCTATGCCGCAGAACTGCAACAGGCGAAAGCCCGGGTCGCCCTGAGTCAGATCGCGTTTACACGGGCTGACAGCCTGTCTAAAAAACGGGTAGGTTCTCAGCAGGACCGCGACTCCGCCCTGGCCCAGCTGCGGGTTGATCAGGCCCAGCAGGCGCTGGCCGAAACCCGCTTGTCCAAAATGACCATTACCGCCCCTTACCCAGGTAGCATTGGCCTGCGTCAGGTAAGCCCCGGTGATTACGTCAATGCCGGCGACGACCTGGTAGAACTGGTGGATAACCACACCATGAAGGTTGAATTCCGGGTGCCGGAAAAGTTCTTTGCCCGGCTTAAGCCCGGCCAGACCATCAAGCTGAACAGCGACGCCCTGCGCGGCGAATCTTTCAGCGGTGAAATTTATGCTATTTCTCCAAGCATCAACGACCGCAGCCACAACGTACTGGTCCGCGCCCGGGTACCCAATCCGGAGCTAAAACTGCGCCCGGGTCTGTTTGCCAAAGTACAGATTCTGCTGGACAGCCTGGACGCCGCCGTCATGGTGCCTGAAGAAGCCATCATTCCGAAGAACAACAAGTTTTTCGTCTACAAGGTGGTGGATAACAGCATCGAAATGGTCAACGTTGAAATTGGTCAGCGTCGCGGTGCTGAAGTACACATTGCGAGCGGTCTGAACGCTGATGATGTCGTGGTTACCGCCGGACAGCTGAAACTGTTCCCGGGTATGCCGGTAACACCTATCTTTGTGGATGGCAGCCAGCCTGCTGCCGGGGAGTCTGAGTAATGGTCCTCTCTGATATCAGTATCCAGCGTCCGGTACTGGCCAGTGTAATGAGCTTGCTGATCCTGCTGATCGGCGCCATTGCCTATGACCGGTTAACCGTACGGGAATATCCGAAAATCGATATCCCGGTGGTGACTGTTGAAACCAAATACCCCGGTGCCAGTGCGTCCATCATCGAAAGCCAGGTTACCCAGATCATTGAGGACTCGCTGTCCGGTATCGAAGGGTTGATTTCATCAGCTCTATCAGCCGCTCCGAGACCAGCCAGATCACCGTGACCTTTAAGCTGGACCGCGACCCGGATGATGCAGCCAGCGATGTCCGCGACCGGGTTGGTCGGGTTCGTGGCGACTTACCTGACGATGTGGATGAGCCGGTAACCAGTAAATCTGAAGCAGATGCACAGCCGATTATCTGGCTGGCCCTGTCCTCCGACCGTCACGACCCGATGCTGATGTCGGATCTGACTGACCGTCTGGTGAAAGATCCGCTGCAAACCGTATCCGGCGTAGCTAACGTTCTGCTGTTCGGTGACCGCCGCTACTCCATGCGGATCTGGCTGGACCCGGCACGCATGGCCGCCTACAAGGTTATCCCTCAGGACATTGAAGACGCCCTGAATAAACAGAACGTAGAAATTCCTGCCGGCCGGATTGAAAGCTCGCAGCGGGAATTCAGTGTCCTGTCACGTACGGATCTGAATACTGTTGAACAGTTCAACGACATCATCATCCGCAACGATAGCGGCTATCCGGTACGGATCCGTGATGTTGCCACGGTGAATATCGCCCCGGAAGACGACCGTAATCTGTCGCGCTTTAATGGCGAGACGGCAATTGCACTGGGTGTGGTGAAGCAGTCCACGGCAAACCCGCTGGATGTTTCTAATGGCATCAAGGAACGCCTGCCACAGATTCAGTCCAACCTGCCGGAAGGTATCAAGGTGAAGATCGCCTATGACTCATCGATCTTCATCGCCAAGTCGATTGACTCAGTATTCAGCACGATTCTGCAGGCTAGCGGCCTGGTAATACTGGTAATATTCTTCTTCCTGCGTAACCTGCGCGCCACCCTGATTCCGGTGATTACTATTCCGCTGTCACTGGTAGGCGTGTTTGCCATGATGTACTTCATGGGCTTCAGTGTGAACACCCTCACCCTGCTGGCCATGGTACTGGCGATTGGTCTGGTGGTGGATGACGCCATCGTGATGCTGGAGAACATCTATCGCCACGTGGAAAACGGCATGTCACCGATTCAGGCAGCCTTTAAAGGCAGCCGGGAAATTGGCTTTGCGGTTATCGCCACCACGCTGACGCTGGTCGCAGTATTTGCACCGGTAGCCTTCACCCCGGCCGGACCGGTAAACTGTTTACCGAGTTCTCCCTGACCCTGGCTGGTGCAGTAGTGGTTTCAACCTTCATCGCCCTGACCCTGTCACCGATGATGGCTTCACGCCTGCTGAAGCATGAAAAACGCCACAGCGCCCTGTTTAATCTGGTGGAAGGCTGGCTGGTTGCCCTGAACAACGGCTATGCCGCAACGCTGAAGTTTGTCCTGCGCTCCCGTGTTCTGGCACTGGCCATTATGGCCGGCAGTGTCTTTGGCAGCTGGTATTTCTACACCCAACTGCCACAGGAACTGGCGCCAACCGAAGACCGTGGCGACATTCTCGCCATGTCCATCGCCCCGGACGGTGCATCTGTTGGCTTCGTCGACAAATACGCCCGCCAGGTAGAAGGCATGCTGAGCGCGATTCCTGAAGGCCGTCATAACTTCAGCATCGTCGGCTTCCCGACCGAAACCAACTCCATGGCCTTCATCTCTCTGAAGCCCTGGGAAGAGCGGGAACGGAGCCAGCAATCCATTGCAGCAGAACTGACACCGCAACTGTTCGGCGGCATTACAGGCACCATGTCATTCGCCATGAACCTGCCGTCTCTGGGCCAGAGTTTTATCTCACGTCCGGTTGAGTTCATCATCAAGTCCAACAGTGACTACGCCGAGCTACAGGGTATATCTGATCAGCTGATGGGCCGGATTCTGCAGAATCCGGGCTTTATCCAGCCGGATGTGGATCTGAAACTCAACAAGCCTGAACTGGCGATTGATGTGGACCGTAACAAGGCCTCTGAAGTGGGCGTGGATATCAACCTGATTGGCCGGACGCTGGAAACCTATATTGCCAGCCGTCAGGTAACCCGCTTCAAAAAGGCGGCGAGCAGTACGATGTAATCGTTCAGGTACAGCCTGACGAGCGCAGCAACCCTGCGGATCTGAGCAACCTGTACCTGCGCAACCAGAATGACGAAATGATCCAGCTGTCGAACCTGGTGGACGTACAGGAAAGTGTTGCGCCGAAGGAACTGAACCACTTCGATAAAATGAAATCAGTGACCTTCCAGGCAATTCTGGCACCGGGTTACAGCGTCGGAGAAGCACTGGACTTCATTGAACAGGCTATGGCCGAAATCAGCCCTCAGACCCTGTACGATTACGGCGGCCAGTCCCGGAGTTTAAAAACTCCAGTAACAGCCTGCTGATCACCGCTGCACTGGCTGCTGTCTTTACCTTCCTGGTACTGGCGGCACAGTTCGAAAGCTTTAAGCATCCGCTGATCATTATGCTGTCGGTGCCGCCTGCCATCTTCGGTGCAGTGATGGCCCTGCATTTTGCCGGTGCCTCTCTGAGCATCTACAGTAAGATCGGCCTGATAACCCTGATAGGCCTGGTGACCAAACACGGCATACTGATCGTTGAATTCGCCAATCAGCTGCAGGAAAAAGGCGCCAGCGTCAGCGATGCGGTTCTGGAAGCAGCAATTCTGCGTCTGCGACCAATCCTGATGACCACCGCGGCAACCGTATTAGGTGCCTTCCCGCTGGCATTCGCCTTCGGTGCCGGTGCAGAAAGCCGCCAGCAACTGGGCTGGGTGATCGTCGGGGAATGACCCTGGGTACAATTCTTACGCTATTTGTAATACCTACGGTATACAGTTATCTTGGTAAGCGCCTGTTCAAACAGGTTTCTTACCAGGAAACAGCCGAAGATACCGATAGCACAATTAACAGCGCCACCAAGTAAACGCTGACAGGAAAGGAAAACGAACGTGAAAATGGTAACTAATCTTTGCCGCCTGACACTGCTGGCAGGCTGTATTCAGGCCGCGACTGTACAAGCTGGCAGCCTGGCAGATATCTACCAGCAAGCTTTACAGCATGATCCGCAGCTGAAAGCCTCTGCATCATCTGCACTGGCCGGTGCTGAAGCGATCCCACAGGCAGAAGCAGGTCTGCGACCGACAATCAGCCTGAGCGCCAACGCCAGCCGTAACGAAACAGAGACCCGCGACTTTAACAACAGCGGCTACACCGTCAGCCTGAGCCAGCCGATCTACGACTCAGCAGCCTGGCACGGAGTAAAACGGGGCGAAGCTCTGAGCCGTACCGCCCAACTGCAATACGATCAGGCTCAGCAGAACCTGATAATCCGCAGCGTGGAAAGCTACCTGAATGTGTTACGGGCCAAAAACACCCTGGAAACTACTCAGGCAGAAGAACGGGCTATCAAGCGCCGCCTTGATCAGGTAAACGCCCAGTTCGACGTCGGCCTGATTCCGGTCACCGATGTTCATGAAGCACAGGCTTCTTACGACAACGCCAAAGTTGCCCGAATTCTCGCGGAAGGTGAACTGGATAACAGCTTTGAAGCCATCGAACGGCTGTCTGGCCAGAGCTACAGTGACGTAGACACACTCAGCGCCAAATACCCGATTGAGAATCTGAATCGAACGACGCTAACGCATGGCTGAACAAGGCCCGGGACGGCAACCTGTCACTGCAAGTTGCAGACAGCAATGTAGAAGCCAGCCGTCAGCTGATCCGGGTAAACCGCAGTGGCCACAAGCCAACGGTCTCCATCACCGCCAGCCACGATCAGGACAAGGGCAACACCCTTAACGATGACCGTAATGAAACCAATCAGATTGGCCTGACATTCAGTCTGCCACTCTATTCCGGTGGCGGCACCAGCTCCCGCGTCAGAGAAGCGGAATACCGTCTGGATGAAGCACTGCAAAACCGTGAAGACGTTTATCAGGGCATCAAGCTGGATACCCGCAGCCTGCTGCGTGACCTGTCTACCGACGTGCTGAGCGTTGCCGCCCGTAAGCAAAGCATCCGCTCCAGTGAAACCGCCCTGAAAGCCACTGAAGAAGGCTTCAATGTCGGTACCCGTAACGTAGTAGATGTACTGCAGGCAGAGCAGAACCTGTACCGTGCCCAGCGTGACTACGCCGAAGCCCGCTTCAACTACGTACTGAACCTGTTCCGGTTCAAGCAGGTCATCGGCACCCTGAACCCTGAAGATATTCAGGGACTGGATATCTGGATGGTATCCGGCAGCGATCAGGGCTGAACAATCAGCCGGTGAACACAAAAACGCGCTGACCAGCGCGTTTTTATTGCCGCCTTTCAGGAATGACAGCAAACACCTTCACCCTCTTTTAAGCCTGCCGTCCTGAATCCCCAACACACAGACACAAAAAACGCGCCAGAGGGCGCGTTTTTCATAAGTCGTTTATGTGAATCAGATATCGATTACATCAAACTCAACTTCAGGGCTAACGTCTGCTTCGTAATCCACACCGTCAACACCAAAGCCAAACAGCTTCAGGAATTCATCTTTATACAGCTGATAATCAGTCAGATCGAACAGATTTTCAGTGGTTACCTGAGACCACAGTGCCTGACACTTCTGCTGAATGTCATCACGCAGTTCCCAGTCATCCATCCGCATGCGGTTTTCATCATCCATCTGACCGGTAGAGCCGGCGATAGCGGTCTCAAACAGACGGTATACCTGATCCATACAACCCTCGTGAACACCTTCTTCACGCATGATCTTGAAGACCATGGACAGGTACAAAGGCATCACAGGAATCGCAGAACTTGCCTGAGTAACCACAGACTTCAGTACCGCAACGTTAGCACTGCCACCGGTCTTGCCCAGGGTTTCGTTCAGGGCAGCCGCGGCGCGGTCTACGTCTTTCTTCGCCTGACCCAGAGCACCGTCCCAGTAGATCGGCCAGGTAATTTCAGTACCGATATAACTGTAAGCAACGGTCTTACAACCTTCCGCCAGAACACCGGCTTCGTTCAGCTGGTTAATCCACAGTTCCCAGTCTTCGCCGCCCATAACAGTTACGGTGTTAGCGATTTCTTCGTCAGTGGCCGGCTCAACTTCAGCATCGATAATCACGTCTTTGTTGGTATCGATTGCAGTTGAACGGTAAACCTCACCGATTGGCTTCAGGCAGGAGCGAACAACTTCACCGGTTTCCGGCATTTTACGGACCGGAGATGCCAGCGAGTAAACCACCATATCAACCTGACCTAGATCTTCTTTGATCAGCTCAATGGTCTTTTGCTTGGCTTCATTGGAGAACGCATCGCCATTCAGGCTCTTTGCGTACAGACCCGCTTCATGAGCTTTCTTATCGAAAGCAGCCGCGTTGTACCAACCTGCTGTACCGGTTTTACGCTCAGTACCCGGTTTTTCAAAAATACACCGATGGTAGCTGCACCACAGCCAAACGCTGCGGCAATCCGTGAAGACATGCCGTAGCCACTGGAGGACCCAACAACCAGGACTCGCTTAGGACCGTTTTCGATCGCACCCTTAGCCTTGGTCAGATCGATCTGCTCCTGGATGTTTTGCTCACAACCGGTTGGGTGAGTGGTGGTACAAATAAAACCGCGAATCTTTGGTTTGATAATCATTAGCTATCCACTTTGGTAAGTGCACGCCGGGCGGGCCCCGCCTTCCCGCGGGATGCCCCTAAAACGTACGAAACTTTAAAACAGCGGCTAAAGATACCTGATTTTGCCATTTTAAGGAACCTTTAGCGTGCGATAGCAAGACCCGCTTCTTGCCTGAGCGCGTCATTTCTGTGCACCCACAAGTGACTGATATAAAAGTATATCGCCCTGTTTTACAGCCCCTGCATCTGGCCAGACACGCAATCAGTACACCCCGCCCTTTCACAGCCAACAAAAGCCGCGCGGTCTCCCGGGCGGCTTTTTCAGTTCAGCTGTAATTACAGCTTGCTGTCCAGTTCAGGAACAGCTTCAAACAGGTCTGCTACCAGGCCGTAATCGGCAACCTGGAAGATAGGCGCTTCGTCATCTTTGTTGATAGCAACGATGTACTTAGAGTCCTTCATACCTGCCAGGTGCTGAATCGCACCGGAGATACCAACAGCAACGTACAGATCCGGAGCAACGATCTTACCGGTCTGACCAACCTGCATATCGTTAGGTACGAAACCTGCGTCAACCGCCGCACGGGATGCACCAACAGCTGCACCCAGCTTGTCAGCAACAGAATCCAGCATTGCGAAGTTTTCGCCGTTACCCATACCACGACCACCGGAAACGATGATTTTGGCAGAAGTCAGTTCAGGACGGTCGCTCTGAGCAACTTCGTCGCTTACGAAAGAAGACACGCCAGCATCGTGAGCAGCAGAAATCGCTTCAACCGCTGCGCTACCACCTTCAGCAGCAGCTGCTTCGAAAGCAGTACCACGAACAGTGATTACCTTGATAGCGTCCAGAGACTTAACAGTCGCAATCGCGTTACCCGCATAGATAGGACGGCCGAAAGTATCAGCGCTGTCGACACGCAGGATGTCAGAGATCTGGCCTACGTCCAGCAGCGCAGCAGCGCGTGGCAGAACGTTCTTCGCTTCCGGAGTAGAAGTCGCCATGATGTGGGAGTAACCGGCACCTACTTCAGCAACCAGCTTAGCAACGTTTTCAGCCAGCTGATTCGCGTAAGCAGCGTTGTCAGCAACCAGTACTTTAGAAACGCCTGCTACTTTAGCAGCTTCATCAGCTGCTGCCTGACAGCCGCTACCGGCTACCAGTACGTCAATGTCACCACCAACTTGCTGAGCAGCAGTTACCGCGTGCAGGGTAGATGCTTTCAACGTTGAGTTATCGTGTTCTGCAATGATTAAGGTAGCCATATCAGATCACCTTCGCTTCGTTCTTCAGTTTGTCTACCAGCTCGTCAACGCTCGCCACCTTGATACCTGCCTGACGTTCTTCAGGAGTATCGACACGCAGTACTTCAGAGTGCGCCTTGATAGTTACACCCAGCTCTTCCGGCGTAGTTGTATCCATTGGCTTCTTCTTCGCCTTCATGATGTTAGGCAGAGACGCGTAACGTGGTTCGTTCAGACGCAGGTCGGTTGTAACCAGAGCAGGCATTGCCAGCTCAACAGTCTGCAGACCGCCGTCAACTTCACGGGTAACCAGAGCTTTGTCACCTTCGATCTTAACTTCAGATGCGAAAGTACCCTGTGCCATACCTGTCAGTGCACCCAGCATCTGACCAGTCTGGTTGTTATCGCTGTCGATCGCCTGCTTACCCATGATAACCAGACCAGGCTGTTCCTGTTCGATTACTTTAGTCAGCAGCTTAGCAACGTTTAAAGATTCCAGAACTTCATCAGTCTGAACCAGAATGCCACGGTCAGCACCCAGCGCCAGAGCGGTACGGATCTGTTCCTGTGCAGCCTGTGGGCCCAGAGACACAACAACAACTTCACTGGCAACACCTGCTTCTTTCAGGCGAACCGCTTCTTCTACAGCGATTTCACAGAAAGGATTCATCGCCATTTTTACATTGGTTAGATCAACATCAGTGTTATCAGACTTTACACGTACCTTTACGTTGTAATCGATAACCCGCTTGACAGTTACCAGTACTTTCATTCGTACACCGTCCCTATCTTATATTTTGGTTTGTGACCGCTAAAAAAACAATTACCCCGATTGAGCCAACGACACATTAGGGAATTCACTTATTTTACATAGCGCCTTTTAATAAGCAATCACCTGAAAAGGTAATAAGCAATCGCCCGAAATAAGGCTAATAAAGAAAGCTCATAAAATCGAGAACTTCTTATAAGACAGAGTACAGCCAATTTCAATAAGAAACCTGACTCAGGTCGCATATAGACCAGATACAGGACGAGTCTGCACCAGAAACGTCATCGCCCCGCGAGCTGTCTGCTGGGGCGAATTTCAGAGATATTTTTAATGTGCTGCAAAGCGACCGGAAAACGTCCCTCTGAATAACAAAATACCCTGCCGGAAATCCGCCAGGGTATTGCGCAATTGTAAGAAGCCGGAACGGCCCCGGATGACATTTTCAGCGCCAGAAAGGCTTATCTGCTTCCGCCAGCGCATCCGCCCGGCTCAGGCCAACATCCTTAAGCATCGCTGTATCCAGCTGAGCCAGCTGACGGCGGCTGCGCCAGTTATGCAGCCATTGCTTAAGCAGGCAGTGAACACGCTCTTTAAACGACTGAACACCATCGTGCTGCGCCTTCCGGTTAACGACAACCTGTTTCAGGCAATCCGCATTCAAATTAAGTTTTTCTGTCTTATAGCATGGGTTATATACGCTCATCTTCTGCACTCCTCATACAGGCTTGATTTGTACATCACCCCTGTATTTATGTTTTTGTATGGGAGTATTCTTGCCTGTGCAGGCAGCAGCGACAAACGATTAGTTTTTACATATACTTAAGAAAAACTTACCTATAGAACATTCAGGACGTTCTTCTGATGAACAGACTACCGCCCCTCAAAGCCCTGCAGGCATTTCGCCATGCCGGTGAATGTGGCAGCTTTAAAGAAGCCGCTGAGCAACTGCACGTCACTCAGGCGGCCATCAGCCAGCAAATTCGTAGTCTGGAAGAGCATCTTGATGTACGCCTGTTTCAGCGTAAAACCCGGAAGTAAGCCTGACACCGGAAGGGCAGACACTGCTCAGCCACATCAGTAAAGCATTCCGGCATATCGAAACCGGCGTACTGGAGCTCAGTAAAGATCCCTATCCGGATCAATTAACCCTCAGTGCTCTGCCCTCTTTTGCCGCCCGCTGGCTGGTTCCCCGGCTGGGCTTCTTTCAGCAGCACGCTGAAGATATCAATATCCGCCTGACCCCCAGTCTCGGGCTGGCCAGCTTTGATGATAAATCACTGGACCTGGCCATTCGCTTTGGCACCGGGGATTACCCCGGACTGGAATCACGATTATTACTGGAAGACTACTTGTTGCCGGTTTGCCACCCTTCCCTGTTTGACCCTGAACAGCCCATCAGGCCACAGCTGACCCGCATGCCCATGCTGATTGATCAGGCACCGGATGTGCAGTTCATCAGTGCGGAAGTAGAAGAAGCACTGGGATTTTCCATGGAGAAAAGTAAATCCAAGCTCTACGTTTCAGATGCCAACATGCTGGTTGAAGCCCTGCTCAGTGCACAGGGCCTGGCCATGATGCGGTTCAGCCTGGTATATGAATTACTGCAACGGGGACAACTGATATGCCCCGAAGCAGTGGCCGTAAAATCAGCCTACAGCTTTTTCTGGTTGCCCCGCCAGCGCATTTTCAGCGGGATAAGATCATCCGCTTTGAGCACTGGCTAAGGGAAGAGCTCCGGGTGATTGAAGCCGGCTGGCTCGCGTTCAGCCAGCAACATGACCTGCAGGATCTTTACGGCTAAACATTCACACACTGCACCACTTCCCGGGCAGTTTCTGCCAGCGCCTGGCTGGACGAGAACGCCCGGCCGGCAGCATCCTGCGCCCCCTGCGAAGAATCACGGATACCGTTCAGGTTTTCCGTCAGCTCCGTCGCCGCAGCACTCTGTTCAACCGCTGCGGCAGCAATCATGCCGCTCATATCCGCAATTTTATGCACCGACTGCAGAATCTGCTCCAGCGACTTTCCAGCCACACCCGCATGCTCAACGCAGCTTTGCGCCTGACTCTGACCTTCAGCCATAGAAGCCGCCACCTGACGGGATTCCGCTGCCAGACGGTCAATCACCGCATCAATGGTCCGGGTAGTTTCCTGAGTTCTCTGGGCCAGGGTTCTGACTTCATCTGCGACAACCGCAAATCCCCGCCCCTGATCACCGGCCCGGGCGGCTTCAATGGCAGCATTCAGTGCCAGCAAATTAGTTTGATCAGCAATGGCTGTAATCTCCCCGGTGGCATCAGCAATATCCAGCGCCGATGCCCGTAAAGACTCTACCTGCGTAACCGCCTGCTCAACCCGTGCCGCCAGATCCATAATGGATGCGACGGTATCATCGACCACCGCCTTACCCTGCTCGACAACCAGATTTGTCTGTGCAGTTTCATCGGATGTCCGGGTCGCGTTGGCGGCTACTTCTTCAATCGCCTGGGACAATTCTTCAATATGAACCGCAACCCGGTCGATTTCCTCCGCCTGCCGTAACATTACTTCACTGACATGCTCGGCAATTTCCAATGAGTCATTACTGTGGGAATGCACCCGCATCGCTGAATAACCAACCCGCTCACCGGCGGAACGGATCCTGGCCTGATGTAATTTATCCGCCAGTTCAATCTGGCTGATCTCATTCACCGAACCTATATACATCTCCTGCAGAACCGGGCTGTTGATTACCGCTTCCGCCCGGGACCGAAGCTCTTTAATGCGCTTCATGACCCGCCAATTCAGCAACAGTGCAAGCCCGCTGGCCAGTACACCGCCGCCAATCAGGGCAATACTGTTCCAGCCGCCCTGCCAGGCAATCAGCAGTGCCAGCCAGGGGAGCAATACGCCCATCAGATTCAACCTGGCGGTCATAGAAAGATCAGACAATTTCAGCCGCCGCCGGCCTCTGGCAACCCGTTCATAGGTCTCCTCAGCCATCCGCTTTTGCTGCTCGGTAGGTTTGCTGCGGACCGACTGGTAACCGATACACTCACCTTCTTCCACAATCGGCGTTACATAGGCGTTTACCCAGTAATAGCTGCCATCTTTACAGCGGTTCTTTACGATTCCCATCCAGGGTTTGCCGGCCTGCAGTTTGCTCCACATATCCGCAAACACCGCCGGCGGCACTTCAGGGTGCCGGATTAAATTGTGAGGCTGGCCAATCAGCTCTTCACGTTCATAACCGCAGATCTCAACAAAGGCATCGTTAACAAAGGTAATGCGACCTTTCTTATCCGTTGTTGATACCAGCGGGGTACCTTCCTGACACAACACTTCCTGATCAATTATGGGCTGGTTATTCCTCATGCGTACTTCCCTGCACTGCTCTATATCATTTCGCTCCGGAACCTGGACACGGCAACATATATTTTAAATACATGTTAATAAGCCGAATATGTAACCCCTAAGTGACCGATAATTAAACAGACAAACGGCAGAAAAACTGACCCAGATCAGCTTGTACAAAATTTAGACAGCGCTAATATACTATTGAAATTTATAGCCTTTTATTACAAACAAAACACTACCTGCTCACATTATTCTCGGGAAGATATAAACAAGCTCCTCTTCAGCTCTACCCTGCACCGTTCAGCGCTGTACAGAGCACAGGGGCAAACCGACAGGCACTTGAACTGGCGCAGCTTTACACAGCCATTACCTGCTTCAGCAGCCCCGGCAATTATGCACCCGGTTAACCATGATCAAACCCGGTGCTTTAAAAGTCCGTAAAATACACGCCAGACAACCGCTGAGAACAGTTAAAAAGGCTAATACAGGCAACTGAAATGCGCGCATTTTTACTTTGAATAGCAATCCGGTTAAGGTAGGCACTTTCTGCGCGAATACGGCTTCTTTCAGCCCCGCCAGACACCTCTTTACAATGCTTTTATATAAGCGCGACCCCGTTAAATTTGGAGTTAACACCATGAAATTCACCACCTTTGCCAAGGCAGCTGCTTTGGCAGCCGGCGTATTCTGCACTGCTGCACAGGCAGCTGATCAGACCTACATCGCGACCACCGCTATTGTTGAACACCCGGCACTGGATTCAGTTCGCGCAGGCATTAAAGACAGCCTGATGGAAAACGGCTACAACGAAGAAAACCTGAAGTTTACCTTTGAAAGCGCACAGGGCAGCCCGGCAACCGCCGCTCAGATCGCCCGTAAGATGGTCGGCTCTGAGCCGGATCTGATTGTTGCCATTGCCACTCCTTCTGCTCAGGCAGCGGTATCTGCCAGCGAAAATATTCCGGTTATCTTCTCAGTGGTTACCGACCCACTGGGTGCCAAGCTGGTAAACAACGTTGAACAGCCTGGCGGTAACGTCACCGGTCTGTCTGACATGCTGCCACTGGCACAGCAACTGGAACTGCTGCAGGAAATCATGCCAAACCTGAAAACCCTGGGTGTACCATACAACCCAGGTGAGCCAAACGCGGTTTCCAGCGTTGAAGCCCTGAAAGTTGTTGCTAAAGAAAAGGCATCAAGATCATTGAAGCACCGGCACCTAAATCATCTGATGTGGCGCTGGCCAGCCAGAAGCTGATCGGTAAAGCCGATGCGATTTACTGCCCGATCGACAACACCATTATTTCTGCACTGGAAGCGGTGGTTAAAACCGGTATCGACGGCCAGATCCCGGTATTCGCTGCAGACACTGATTCCGTTGCCCGCGGTGCTATCGCTGCTCTGGGTTTCAACTACTACGACCTGGGTAAACAGACCGGTGAACTGGTACTGCGTGTCCTGAACGGCGAAAAAGCCGGCGATATCCCGGTTAAATTTGCTGAAGGTACTAACCTGGCAATCAACCCGAAAATGGCAGCGCGCATGGGCATCGAACTCCCTGCCAGCGTTACCGAACGTGCGACCCAAGTGATCGAGTAAGGAACCTACCCTCACAATGTCTTTATTTTCATTCATGGGTACCCTGGAGATCGGCCTGATATTCGGGCTGGTCGCCATGGGCGTATATCTGACGTTCCGGGTGCTGGACTTCCCGGATCTGACGGTAGACGGCAGTTTTACCCTGGGCGCAGCAGTCACTGCAGCCCTGATTGTTTCCGGTATCAACCCTTATCTGTCTACGCTGGCCGGCTGCTTTGCCGGTGCGGCAGCCGGTGTTGTTACCGCCTGGCTCAACCTGCGGTTTAACATTCTGCACCTGCTGGCCAGTATCCTGACCATGACCGCGCTGTACACCATCAACCTGCGGGTGATGGGTAAGCCAAACCTGGCGCTGATTACCGACCCAACCGTACTGACTCCGTTTGAAGGCCTCGGTCTGGCAAACATGTATATGAAACCTCTGTTTGTAGGCGTCTGTGTGATTACTGTCGGCATTCTGCTGGCGCTGTTCCTGAAAACTCAGTATGGCCTGGCCATGCGGGCTGTCGGTGCAAACAAGCGGATGGCACAGGCCAACGGCATTGTGGTGAAGGAAAAGGTCTACGCAGGCCTTGCTCTGTCTAACGGCCTGGTGGCACTGGCCGGTGCTCTGTTCGCGCAGACCAACGGCTTTGCTGATTCCACCATGGGTATCGGTACCATCGTTGTGGGTCTGGCAGCGGTAATCGTCGGTGAGACTCTGCTCAGCAGCCGTAAAATGCTGATCATTATTTTCAGCTGTATTGTCGGCTCGATCCTTTACCGGCTGGCCATTGGCTTCGCCCTGAATGCTGACTTCCTGGGCTTCAACGCCTCGGACCTGAACCTGATCACCGCACTGCTGGTTGGTCTGGCACTGGTACTGCCTCAGCTGCGTAAAGAATGGAAAGCCAAACAGGCGGCAATTAAAGCCAACGGAGGTGACGCATGATCCGCTGTGAACAACTCCGGGTAACCTTTAACGCCGGCCTGCCCACTGAAAGAAAGCCCTGGGGAATTGACCTGGAAATCCCTCAGGGAGAATTCGTTACGGTTATCGGCTCCAACGGTGCCGGTAAATCCACCCTGCTGAACGCCGTGGCCGGTGACATCCCTGCCAGCGGCGGCAAGATTCTGTTTGGCGATAAAGACGTCACCAGAATCCCGGCAACCGGACGTACCAAAGAAGTTGCCCGGGTATTTCAGGACCCGCTGGCCGGCACCTGTGCCACCATGACGGTGGAAGAAAACATGGCCCTGGCGTATGGCCGTGGCTCACGGGGCAAGCTGTCATTCGCCCTGAACGACAAACTGCGGAAGATCTTCCGGGAACAACTCAGCCGCCTGAATCTGGGGCTGGAAAACCGTCTGGATGCGGAAATGGGCCTGTTATCCGGTGGTCAGCGCCAGTCTGTCAGCCTGCTGATGTCTGCTCTGCAACCAAGCAGCATCCTGTTACTGGATGAACACACCGCAGCGCTTGATCCGAAGACGGCGGCACTGATTATGGACATCAGCGCCCAGATCATCGCTGAAAAGCAACTGACGGTCATGATGGTCACCCACTCCATGCGCCAGGCACTGGATTTCGGCAGCCGTACGCTGATGTTGCACGAAGGTAAGATTGTCTTTGACCTGTCCGGTGAAGACCGCAGCAACTATGAAGTCAGTGACCTGCTGGAACTGTTCGCCAAAGCCCGCGGCGGCGATGAAGCACTGGACGACGATAAACTGCTGCTCGGCAGCTGATCAGCGCTGAATACAGACATCCTGTCATACGCTAAACGCCCCGCTCTGCCGGGGCGTTTTTATTTCAGACGCCTTGTTTAGCTGCCTGATTTATCAAACCTGTAATGATAAAAACCGGATTATCGTCTGCTGCTGTCTGGCGAATAAAATTCAGTTTTTCCAGTAACCGGGCAGATGCCACATTCGCCGGATCAACACCAGCCACCAGACACTCCCAATTGGTATTTTGCTCAGCAAACCTGACCAGACCATCCAGCATCTCACTGGCAAGCCCTTTGCCCCATTCAGACTGCTTCAACAGATAGCCAATATGAACCGTCTGCGCCTCAGTACCATAGAGAAAAATAAAACCAGTAAGGTCATCGCCGTGCTTATAACTGACCGACAACACCCGCCCTTCAGCCAGAACCTTTTCAAACCATTCAGCGGCTGATTCCGGTGTGTTAATGCCATGAAAATATCCCGGCAGATTTTCCACTACCTCAGGCGACAGCAGGCTAACCACTTGCTTCAAACTAACAGCATCAGCTTTAACATCAGCCCAAAATACTTCATTCACTTGCAGCCGATATGTCTCATATACCGTTGGCATCTCTATCCTCATTACAACCAGAACTATGTACGTAAAGCTTTTAAGCACAGTTTTACAGTATGATGGCAGCCAATCAAACCTGAAGGCACCAACTGCACATATGGACTCCCCTACCCCAAAGCACCAAAACGTCTTCGCGACCTGAACGGCTTCGGCCCCGCAGTGAAGAAATACTGGCCGAAGTGGATATTCATACGGTTGAAGACTTCATGGCCACCGACCCCTACGAGCTCTACGCCAGAATCAAACCGATGAAAGGTATGGGGATGAATTCAATCTATGCCATTATCGGTGCCCGGGAAAACCTGCACTGGCTGGATGTGGCCAAAACCCGCAAAACGGAAATTCTGATGCAGTTGGATGATCTGGGGCTGGCACCTAAATAGTCTATGGCTCTGCCAGTAACCACTACCTGGCCATAAATAAGTGATTATTCGGCAAAGCTAACTGACCAGCGGCAGAAGTTATAAAGCACCAGAAACAATAAAACCTGCCGGACGGCAGGCTTTGATTGTTTAATGCCCGGGACTCACGGGCAGATTCCATCTATCGCTTGTCTTACAAACATCGCTGATAAATAAGTAATCAGTCTTTAACCACCTCAACCGGCCCATGATCATCACAGTGACCGTCATGAACATGATGTAACCTGCCATCTACCAGGTAATCAATATGATCGCCGTGGGGAATAGCCTCATGACCGCAACCGGGCCCATGCACGTGTTCACCACAGTTATGAACAGGATGACAACCGTCCGGGTTTCCGGCACTGATTTCGATCGTATGCTCATCGTAATGATCCTGATGCGGATGATGCAAATGCCCGTCATGGAGATAATCAATATGGTCTCCGTGACGAATCGCTGTATGACCACACTTCGGGCCATGCGTATGATCAGGATGAGAAGAAGTATTAGTGCATGCCATGAATCTGTCCTCTGAATATATCAGTCAGATAAGTCTAGTTCAGATTCCAGGATTTATTGCCCGTTTGAGGCCAGGGTATTCTGTGCCCCCTGCTTCATTCACTGTTATACCCGTAAAGGTACTGACTCTGACCTCCAGACCTGTCAGAAATCATGCGTTAAACCACTTATCTACCGATATGAAATAGGTCGTAAAGCTTCTGCCCAACAGTTCAGTTTTCTGAACTTTATTGGCTTTTCTTTTCAGAGCTCTGTATTCAGGGCGGGTTTCAAGAAGATGAAACATCACTTCCTGATGCCCTAACGTTTTAGCCCAGCCCATCATCGAAGTGAATATTGCTATACCGCATCCCCAAAACCTTTTAGAAATAACAATCGCGATTTCAAAACCGTCTTCGTCCGGCTGAATCCCACACCAACCGGCAAGTGCCCCATCAATGTATACCGCCCGAACCCGGCAGCCCGGAAGAGCATCTGTCCAGATCTTCTCACTCATCCATTCCCGGATGCTGGCAGAGCCGAATAACGGATGGTCAACCAGATGGGTTCTCAGGGACGGTTCATTAACAATGGGCAGCAGATCATCCGGATCTGTCTGGTTGAAACTTACAAACTCAATTTTATTCATGTTTAAGCACATCCATGGCTCAGCGGCACACTCTGATTATCTGTGGATAACCAAAATAGAGCTGAATACAATTTTACTTTGCGCTCAATTATACATACGGCCCCTGCGCGGAAGGTGGTCAAACCGCCGGATTAATTAATTTTTAACATTATCCAGCAGGAAACAGGCAGTGCCTGAAAGCATTTCATTCGCTGTTTGTTGACTTCAGTCCAGGTGCAGCGTTAGCATAGCACTCAGACTGACCGGCCGGTCAGTCAACACCAAGTAAGACACCGATGAATAAACGAGAACTGATTTTAAATACGGCTATTGATCTTTTTACAAAGCATGGCTTTGAGAAAACACCTGTTTCCGCGATCTGCGAAAGCGCCGGTGTTTCAAAAGGTTTAGTTTTTCATCACTTCAAGAACAAGGATGTATTACTGAGAGAGATCTTTCTGCGCACGACAGAAATTATCGGCAATATAGGTAAGCCACATGAAGAAATATCCGATCCGAACAAAAGGCTTACCGCGCTGATTGAGGCCATTTTTATTTCAATGGCTGAACACAGGAAGCTATACCGGTTTAACCTGAACGTGATGTTGCAACCTGCAACACGGGAGATTCTGAGCGACCTTATTGATGATAGAAACGCGATGCTGTTCGAAACAACAGAGGATATTTTTAAGAAAATATCAGAAGACAACAGTACCGTTCTGACACATACATTTGTTGCTGAAATCAATGGTATCGCGCTGAACTACCTATATTTTTATGATGACTTCCCGCTTGAAGACATCAAAAGCAACTGATTCATAAATACAAATAGCATTAAACACCCATACGAGGGCCCAGCTTTTTTGAGCGTCAATAGCGTTATTCCCACCTAAAAACTGACCGACCAGACGGTCAGCAATCTGCAGATATGTATTTAAGCATCTTGCTTAAGGTATCTGTGTGCACGGTACAAAATCATTGAGGTATTCACGTGAATATATCAAAGCAGGAACAACGCGTTCTCCATATTCTCGCGCTGGGTGGATCGATTCGCTATCTGCGTAAAGAAAGCGGCAAAGTCCATGAAATCACATGCTATACACGGGAAGGTAACATTCTTTCAAACTGTACGATTGATACGTTCCACCGGCTAAAACGAAAGAAACTGATTAACTCCAAAAAAGCCAGCCCTACCGCATTACAAAGCTTGGGGCACTTTCAGTTCAGTCACAGATGATGCAGCGATAACCATCGCAGCCTGAACGGCTAATCAGATATTCAATACAGATCAGAAGGAACATTATTATGACGACACCTTACCGGATACAGTTTGAAGCATTCGCAGCAGAAGGCGGTGTTTATGATGAAAGACACGCCAGGCTCTATGCAGAGCTGGCCGATGCATTAATTAAAGATGGTAGCTTTTCTATCGTGTACGAGGGAGTAGCACATGCCTGCTATACACCGCTCATTATCGATAAAGCGCCCCACCTGAGATGTTTCGTATTAGCACCTCTTTCAGTCCTCCTGACTATCAGGGCAAAGGCTACGCCACCAGGCTAATGGAAGAGGCGGAAAAGAATTGGGGGCCGACGCTATATTCGTGCTGGGCGATCCGAAGCACTATGCCCGCCGGTATAACACCCCTCACAAAATCGCATTGCCGGTAGAAAGTGACGCCCCACTGGAATGCTGGTTTGCACGGGAGCTGACCTCTGGAGCTCTCAGTAAAGCTGGTGAGTCTTCATCAACAATATCCGGCCCGTTCGCTTCTCCTGTCATGTGGCAGGAACCAAGCAAGCAGGTGTAAAACCGGCATACTCTGGCTTCTTTCCTTAGGGAGAAGTCAGAGTCTTTGTTTTCAGAACCCCCTTTTCTTCTCCTTCTGTAAAGACAAAAACAAGACCTGACCCCAAACTTTTTGTGTTCGAGCGAATAGGAGCATCTAAAACCGATCCGACTTCTTGTTTTTGTTATGCAATTAAATCGATAATTTGTTAATACGTATATATACCCAAACAATAAAAATAGCTATTAACATACTAGGCAAAGTAAAAACTCCAGCGGTCATAACTAACGGAACTACTACATCTATATAGTAACCTGTTGTACAACCACCAAAACCACCGCAAATTGAAGCCACCCCCAATGCGTATAGGTCGGAAACGACAGTATGAAGCAAGTAATAGCTAAAACTTTTATTAATTTTGACTTGTTACTTCTTAATACTATTGCCGAAGCATAACTTAGCACTATGAAAAGAACCGAATAAGTAACGTATGATACTATTCTAAGCTCTTTATCCCATTCAAAATATCCACATGAATACGACGTCCCATATGAACAACTATTAGTGATACTAGCGGCAAAGAAACTGACCACGTCATAAGCTAACTGTCGTGTAACAACAATCAATATTAACCAAATCAAAAGTGCTCCCAATACAAGACCCGCATATTTAAGTATTGTCATTGCCTCACCTGTAGTAATATCATTTCATAACAACTTTAATGTTACCCCCTTGCAAGGTTGGAAAGCTTGCAAGCTTTATTCCCTTACGAAGTATATTCACGGGAACTAATCTAACAGCCAGTTACACAGGATCAGGTCTTTTTCTAGCTCACCAAAAACCTTACCCTGTTAATTCTCATGGGCATCGTAGCTGCAAAGCAACACTTTTATCTGTCCAGCTGCAGGCATTCATTGAGCAACTTGCCACGCCTATTGTGAGTAATGTATTTTTAAATCCCATACAGTTGAATTTTTAAAACCATTAGAATTACCAATAAATAAAGAGCCGTATAAATACTAATTTCACAACACCTACCAATTATATTTTTCTGAAAACCAAGAAGAGCCCTATTCATTAAGAGAATAAATACTTTTATTCCAAAATGTAACGACAGAATCAACGAGATTAAAATAGCTGCTCTTAGTGTGTATATTGATGGATCCCCTGAGCATCCACCAGCTGTACAAGCCCCAACTCCAGCAGCAATCAAACCAAAACAACAAATTGCTGCTAGCATGCTAATAATAAAAGGCTTAATTAATTCCATATTTTTATGATATCTAGATAATAGACCTAACATTTTAATAATGATCGTGCGCGCTTTTCTGCCAAAACAGAAAACAGGCATAGCTGTAACAATTTTAATTAAAATAATTTTTAGACAGCACCGTTATTTTCTTCCGATAAAAACAAGCATGCGCGTTTTGATGACTGACTGTGCACATACATCTGCACAGCGAGATCCTTAAGGGCCCAATATGTAACTGATTTAAGGAAAAGCAAGGGTAACAGAACGTTACGGGAGTTGTCGCTTTGCACGATAACTCCCCATCAGAGATGATAAAACAGCAGTTGTTAAATCCTTAACCCGCCATCCATTTCGATGATCCGGCCGGTGAAGAAGTCGTTTTCGATGATGTATTGTAAGGTGTGGGCCATTTCTTCCACTTCCCTAAGCGGCGCAGAGGCACGGCTTTCACCATTCTTTCTACTGCTTCCGGCTTCATTTGTGCAGTCATATCCGTGGCAATAACGCCCGGTGCGATACCGCCTACCCGGATGCCGTGCCGGGCCAGTTCACCGGCCCAGGTGACGACCATGGTTGCCACCGAGGCTTTAGTGGCAGAGTAATTGGTCTGGCCCATATTTCCGGCACGGGATACGGAGGAAATGTTGACGATGACACCGCCCTCGCCCTGCAGCGCCATAATGGCGGCTGCTTCACGGGTACAGAGGAAAGTGCCGGTCACATTTACATCAAACACAGAGCGGAACTGATCCAGCCCCATTTTGGCCTGTAGCTCGCCGTCTTTTACTTTAATCAGCATGCCGTCACGCATCAGGCCGGCATTGTTCACCAGCCCGTGTACGCCACCACAGGCCTCTTTGATCTGTGCAAAGGTCGCTTCAACTGCCGCTTCATCGGTGATGTTGCAGACAAACCCGTGGGCGCTTCCCCCAGGTTCTGGCACTCAGTTACCGCAGCATCCAGCACCTGAGCATCCAGATCAATCAGCGCAAGAATGCCGCCCTGCTCAGCCAGATGGCGGGCCATGGCCAGCCCCAGACCGCGGCCACCGCCGGTGATGACAAATACTCTGTCTTTTATTTGCATAACATGCGTCTCTTATCTTTCAAATTTGTCTTCAATTTACACGCGCTCAGATCATCCCCGAGCGCTGCATGATGTCGGTAATTTCCCCAAGGATGCTTTCGTCATCAATGGTGGAAGGCATTTTGTAATCCTGATTGGCAGCGATCTTACGCAGAATGGCCCGCAGGATTTTGCCGGATCGGGTTTTCGGTAACCGCTGCACTACCACCGCTTTACGGAAGCAGGCCAGTGCGCCCACCTGCTCACGCACCATTTGTACCAGTTCGGCTTCAAGCACGTCAGGGTCAATATCCACATCCCCTTTCAGGACCACCAGCCCCACCGGCAACTGGCCTTTCAGTGAATCCTGCATGCCAATCACAGCACACTCAGCCACTGCCGAATGGGCCGATACCACTTCCTCCATCTCCCCGGTGGATAACCGGTGGCCCGAGACATTAATCACATCATCCGTACGGCCAGTGATATACACATAGCCGTCATCATCTTTAAAGCCACCGTCACCGGTGTGATAGAAGCCCGGGAAGGCCGTGAGATAGGAATCGGTAAAGCGCTGGGGCTGGTTCCAGATATCCCAGGCGACACCCGGCGGCATGGGCAGGCTCACCACAATATTGCCGGTTTCATTGGCTTCAACCGGCTGACCGGCACCGTCCACTACCTGAATGTCATAACCGGGAATGGGTTTGTTCGTGGAGCCCAAACGGGAGGCGGACGGATTATCCCAGCCCATCATCGGCGAGGTCATCGGCCAGCCAGTTTCAGTCTGCCACCAGTGGTCAATTACCGGTACACCTAACAAATCATCCAGCCAGTGATAGGTGGAAGAGTCCAGCTTTTCACCGGCCACAAATAAACGCTTCAGGCTGCTGAGGTCGTACTGCTTACTCAGGGTGCCATCAGAGTCTTCCTTACGGATCGCCCGGAAGGCTGTGGGTGCGCAGAACATGGCATTCACACCATATTCGCTGATTACCCGCCAGAACGCCCCAGCATCCGGGGTGCGAATCGGCTTACCTTCATAGAATATGGCACTGCAACCGCCCATCAGCGGGCCGTAAACAATGAAGGAGTGGCCGACCACCCAACCGATGTCTGAGGCGCCCCACCAGACATCACCGGCCTGCATGCCATACACATTATGCAGGGCGTAATTCAGGGCCACCGCATGGCCGCCGTTATCCCGCACGATGCCTTTCGGTGCACCGGTAGTGCCGGAGGTGTACAGGATATACAGCGGGTCTTTACCCTGCACCGGTACACAGTCTGCCGGTTCTGCGCCCTGCTGGCAGTCATACCAGTCCAGATCCCGTTCCGGGTTCATGTCCGCCTGCAGCATTGGCCGCTGACATACCAGCGTATGCAAAGGCTTATGGGTCGCCAGATCAACCGCCTTATCCACCAGCGGTTTATATGAAATCAGCTTATCGAATTCGATACCGCAGGACGCAGTAAGAATCAGTTTCGGCCGGGCGTCATCAATACGGATCGCCAGTTCATTCGGGGCAAAACCGCCGAAGACCACCGAATGCACCGCGCCGAGCCTGGCACAGGCCAGCATAGCCACAGCGGCTTCCGGGATCATCGGCATGTAGATAACCACGGTGTCGCCTTTGCTGACGCCCAGGCCTTTCAGAGTGCCGGCAAACCGCGCGACCTGTTCATGCAACTCGCTAAAAGTGATGGCCTGTTTTACGCCGCTGGCGGGTGAATCATAGTAAAGTGCGACCTGATCACCCGGGTTTCCAGATGCTGATCCAGCGCCAGATAACAGGAATTCAGTTCACCGTCCGGGTACCAGCGATGGCTGCCGTTAGGCAGGGCTTCAAGGGTTGTTTGTGGCGGGCTGAACCAGTTGATATTACCCGCCTGCTCCGCCCAGTAAGCTTCCGGGTTTTGCTGAGCTGCCTGATACTGCACCGCATAATCAGTTTGCTGATTTGCCATTTCTCACTCCATGAAGCCCATAGCACGCCATCGGTCAGTTCGGACCGGAAAAAGGGCTTTGTTATTTTTATTGGTAGCCAGTCCACCGGCATAGCCGGTGAACAAAACAGGTTTGTAACGCTCAGGAATTACTGATCCTGATAGAGCTTAAGCACGCTGGAAAAGTCCAGCCCGCCGTTGCCCTTGGACTTATGCAGGCTGAATAACGCCCGGGCCTGCGACCCCATCGGAATCGGTGATTCACTTTGCTGGCTCAGCCCCATGGCCAGCCCCAGATCCTTGTACATCAGATCCACCTGGAAACCGCCCTGGTAATCATTGGATGAGGGAACATTTTCCATCACCCCGGTACCGGGTTATAGACGTTCAGCGCCCAGTTACCGCCGGAGCTCTGCTTCATGATTTCTGACAGTACTGCCGGATCAAGGCCATTTTTCATACCCATGTTCAGGGCTTCACAGGTGCCTGTCATCAGCACCGCCAGTAACATGTTGTTACAGGCTTTGGCGATCTGACCCGCGCCGTGATCACCGGCATGGAAGATGTTCTTACCCATGCATTCAAGCACAGGTTTTGCCCGGGCAAACTGTGCATCATCGCCACCGACCATGAATGCCAGCGTGCCAGCAACGGCGCCGCCTACACCGCCGGAAACCGGTGCATCAATAAAACTCAGCCCCCGTTCGGCAGCGATCGCCGCAACCTTTTAGCCGTTGCCGCATCAATGGTAGAAGAATCGATAATCAACGCGGAGGCCGAAATCACATCAAATAACGGCGTATCACCGTTGAGATACACCGCTTCCACATGCTGCCCTGCCGGCAGCATCGAAATAACAAACTCACTGTCACGGGCGGCATCAGCTGCACTGCCCATCACATTACAACCGTGTTCAGCCGCAGCCTTTAATGCTGCTTCTGAAAGGTCAAATACCTTAACCTGATGGCCGGCCTTCGCCAGGTTAGCCGCCATCGGGCCGCCCATATTACCTAATCCAATAAATCCGATTGTTGCCATCTTTCTGTCCTCTTCTTAACCTGTCTGAACAGGCAAAACTGTCATTATTATTCTGTTTGTACGCTATGATTCTGTACCCAGACGCGCCAGCGGGTTTACTTCCCAGGGGCTGGTGAAGAACTCGTCCACCAACGCCGGGTCGACATCGGCAAGGGTTTTGAACGTCCATTGCGGCGCACCGTCTTTATCCACCAGCAGTGCCCGGACACCTTCCGGGAATTCCCGGTGCCGGCAACACTGTACCGACAGCGCCAGCTCCTGCTGAAACACTTCTTTCAGGGATAAATGCCGGCAGCGCTGCAGCTGACGGGCAATCAGATGAACCGCCAGCGGGCTGCCATGGCTGATGGCCTGCTGTGCACGCTGTAACCATTTATCGTCGGTTTCCAGTGTCTGCAGCGCAGTCACCATATCCGCGACTGAGTCCTGATCCATCAGCTGATTAATGACTTCAAAATGATCCCGTACCGGCGAATCCGCCTGCCATTCATTCAGGGAATTCTGCTCCAGCTGACGCAGCACAGAAGCTACCACCGCCTGGGCATTCCCCTGCCAGTCGGCCTCACACAGATCATCCAGCAGCTGCTGCCGGCACTCGCTGGCGATGAAGCGGTCCGCCAGCCCCAGAAACAGTGCATCAGCAGCATTCATGGAATTCCCGGTCAGGCCAAGGAATAAACCGGTGCGGCCCGGCATACGGTTAAGGAACCAGCTGCCACCCACATCCGGATACAGGCCGATGGTCACTTCCGGCATTGCCAGCCGGCTGCGCTCGGTAACCACCCGGTGACTGCAACCGTTCATCAGCCCCATACCGCCGCCCATGACAATGCCATGGCCCCAGCAAATCAGTGGTTTGCTGTAGGTATGTAACAAATAGTCCAGCCGGTATTCCTGGGTAAAGAACCGTTCCGGGAAAAACTCATCCCCGTCACCGGTCATTGATTTATACAGATTGACTACATCCCCGCCGGCACAGAAGGCTTTTTCACCGGCGCCATCCAGAAAGACGCAGACCACAGCATCATCCTGCTGCCATTGCTGTAACTGCGCCAGCATCAGCTCGATCATGTCCATTGTCAGGGCATTAAGGGAACGTTCCGCATTCAGCGTCATCTGGCCAACCTTATGGCCAGACGCAGTGGTCAGCTCGTTAAACAGTACACAACTCATCCGGTACTCCTACTTGTTCTGCCACACAGGTTTGCGCTTATCCAGAAAAGCATTCACCCCTTCACTCTGATCTTCCGTAAAGAACAGGTCGACAAAGAGTTCACGTTCAAGAATGTAACCCTGATCCCAGTGCTGGGAACGGTTGTTCTGAATCAGTTGCTTACAGGCAGCAATGGCAGTCGGGCTCTGATCGGCAACCTTTTCAGCCATTGCCAGCGCGGCTTCCAGCGCCTGGCCCTGTTCAACCACCTCTTCAACCAGCCCGATCTGCAAAGCTTTATCGGCTTTCAGCCGTTCCCCGCAAAGAATCATCCGTTTGGTCCAGCCTTCGCCAACAAGCATGGTCAGGTTCTGGGTACCGCCGGCACAGGGCAGAAGGCCAACTTTGCTTCTGGCAGAGCCATTTGTGCCTGGGTTTCTGCAATACGGATATCACAGGCCAGCGCGACTTCCAGGCCACCACCCATGGCGAAACCGTTAATGGCAGCAATGGATACGCCGCGGAAACGGCTCAGAGTTTCAAATGCCTCGCCAAAGTAGCGGGCCATGTCCCGGGCAACGCTGCGGTCCCCTTCAGCGAAGAGCTTCAGATCCGCCCCGGCAGAAAAGAACTTTTCTCCCTGCCCGGTAATCACCAGGCTGTAAATCTGCTTATCCTGATTGAGTTCCTCCACCAGCTTTTTCAGCCCTTTCAGGCTTTCTGCTGTCCAGGTATTCGCCGGTGGATTATTCATGGTCAGCACGGCAATGTTGCCACGCTTTTCCAGCATCAGAGCATCGGTCATCATGATCTTCCTTCTGCCTTATGGATATCTGTTAAACAATTGCCGCCGCATCTTCGACTAACAGCCGGCGGGCAATAATCACATTCATTATTTCGTTGGTACCTTCAAGAATCCGGTGAACCCGATTATCTCTCACATAGCGTTCCAGCGGATATTCCTTGATATAGCCATTACCGCCGAAGATCTGCAGGGCTTCATCCGCTGCGCGGAAGCCGACATCGGTGGCAAAACGCTTGGCCATAGCACAATACGTGGTTTTATCCGGATGATCCGCATCCAGCCGGGCAGCCGCCATACGCACCATTTGCCGGGCGGCTACCAGTTCCGTACTTGCCTCCGCCAGCTTGAACTGTAATGCCTGAAAGTTCGCCAGCGGCTGGCTGAACTGTTTACGTTCATGCATGTAATCCCTGGCCTGATTCAGTGCCTGCTGGGCCGTACCTACTGAACAGGTGGCGATGTTTACCCGGCCACCATCCAGCCCGCGCATGGCAATCTTAAAGCCGTCACCGGGCTTACCGAGCATCGCCGTGGCAGAGACACGCACATCACTGAAACTGATCATGCGGGTTGGCTGACTGTTCCAGCCCATCTTGTCTTCTTTACGGCCGTACTCGATCCCTTCTGACCGGGCATCCACCACAAACGCGGATATACCGGCCGCACCTTCACCACCGGTCCGGGCCATCACTACCAGGCAGTCGCTGCTGCCGGCCCCGGAGATAAAAATCTTGCTGCCATTAAGGATGTAATCACTGCCCTCCTGCCGGGCAGTGGTTTTCAGATGGGCAGCATCGGAACCTGCATTCGGTTCTGTCAGACAATAGGACCCCAGTTTCTGGCCGGAGGTAAGATCCGGGCACCACTGCTGGCGGGTATCTTCATTGCCAAACTCGCTGATCATCCACGCCACCATGTTATGTATGGTGATATACGCCGTGGTGGATGTGCAGCCCATGGCAAGCTGTTCAAAAATAATGCTCGCATCCAGCCGGGATAATCCCAGCCCGCCCACATCTTCATGACTGTACAGGCCACAGAAACCCAGCTCACCTGCAGCCCTCAAAACATCTACCGGAAAGATCTGCTGCTGATCCCATTCACCGGCATGGGGTTGCAATTCATTCTCTGCAAAGGTTCTGGCCATTTCACTGAATGCCAGCTGATCTTCGTTTAATTCAAAATCCATTGCCTGCCCCTTTTTCTCTTACCCACTATGTCTAACACGACATTACTGCATCACTGAAAACGGCCGGTTCGCCTGTAAAGCAAACCGGCCGTCAAACTCAGCGCAGGTTGATACTGGTATTCACGCCGGTATCAATATCGTCTTCAAACCAGCGTGCGGTTACCGTCTTGGTTTCGGTATAGAAACGTACTGCCTGCTTACCGTAAGCATGCTGGTCGCCGTAGAACGACTTACGCCAGCCGGTGAACGAGAACATTGGCAGCGGCACCGGTACCGGTACGTTAATGCCAACCTGACCGACCTTGATCTCATGCTGATACTTACGGGCCGCCGCACCGGATGCCGTAAACATAGACGTGCCGTTGCCGTAAGGGTTGTTATTGATCAGCTCGATGGCTTCATCCAGAGTATCCACTTCCAGCGCGATCAGTACCGGACCGAAAATCTCTTCCGTATAAATAGACATATCGGTAGTTACGTTGCGGAACATGGTCGGACCAACCCAGTTACCGTCCGGATAGCCTTCAACCACACATTCAGAACCGTCGAGAATACATTCCGCACCGGCCTCTTTACCCTGACGGATAAAGTCGAGAATACGGGCTTTAGCCTGCGGATTGATCTGCGGGCCATATCCGGCTTCCGGATCATTCCACGCACCGGGACGTACCTTCGCCAGCGCATCCCGCACTTCCGGAATCCACTCGCGGGCTTCACCCACAAATACCGCCACAGAAATGGCCATACAACGCTGACCCGCCGCGCCTACTGAAGCACCGGCAATGTTGTTAATCACCTGCTGCTTCTGGGCATCCGGCATCACTACCATGTGGTTTTTAGCACCGGCAAACGCCTGCACACGTTTCATATGATCCGTACCGGTGCGATAAATATGCTCACCCACCGCAACCGAGCCAACAAAGGAGATCGCCGGGGTATCTTTGTGGGTCAGTAACTGATTCACCACATCCTTGGTACCGTGAACAATCTGTAACAGGCCGTCCGGCGCACCGGCTTCTTTGAACAGCTCAGCCAGACGTATTGGCGTCAGCGGGTCCTGCTCAGACGGCTTCAGTACGAAGGTGTTACCGCAGGCAATCGCCATCGGGAACATCCACAGGGGAATCATGGCCGGGAAGTTAAACGGGGTAATCCCTACACAGACACCCAGCGGCTGAGTGATGCTGTAGCAGTCAATCTTGCGGGCAACGTTTTCAACGGTTTCACCCATGCTCAGTGACGCGATGTTGCAGGCATGTTCAACTACTTCGATACCGCGCCACACATCGCCTTTGGCATCTTCAAAGGTTTTACCGGTTTCCTGTGCCAGCAGAGTAGCAATTTCGTCATGGTTCTCTTTCAGCAATGCCTGGTAACGCAGCATCAGCCGGGCACGCTCTCCTACCGGGGTTTCTTTCCAGGTTGCAAAGGCATTACGGGCTGCAGCAATCGCCTGCTCAACCTCTTCTGAAGTTGCACAGGGTACCTGCGCCAACACTTCCTGAGTAGCCGGGTTGGTTACCGGAATCCATTCACTGGCACGGCTTGAAACTAATTCGCCATTTATAAGCAGTGGGACTTGCTGAGTCATTCTGATCACCTTTGATACGTGTTCCTGGTTAATGTTTTTGCCTGTTTCATTCACACCACCAGGCAAGGGATTGATTCGATTAAAGCACAGCTCAGCAGTTGCAAGGATTGATAAAGTTGCTGACTTAATGGATTATATTGTTAACAAATAAGTATTTACCCTTATATCTTAGTCTAACCTTATCGCAACTGCCGGAGTAAGTCATGAGCACGCCTTCAAACTGGCCACTTGATACGGCAAGTATCCGCTTTGTACTGCCCCACAAAATCATCCGCATGCTCAGCGATCACCCGCTTACCTCCCAGCTGTATCCGCTGGGTGCAGGCTACTATCAGGAAGCCGCCGGCCACCGGATGCAACGGCAGGAACACGACGATAACCTGGTGATATATTGTCTGGAAGGTGCAGGTAAGCTAACCGTGAATGGCCGTACATGGCGCATAAAATCAGGGGATCTGATTATTCTTCCCCGGGGACAGGCACATCAGTATGCCTCTGATCAGCAACAACCATGGAGCATCTACTGGAGCCATTTTTCCGGCAGTGAAAGTGGTCAGTTCATTCGTCTGATCAGCGAAAAACGCAACCGGCCGGTGGTGCATCTGGGAATTCACAGCAAACTGATCAGTGATTTTCAGGCCTTACTGGATGCCCGGCAAACCCAGTATCACCTCAATACATACCTGCATGCGGCTAATCAGCTTCGCCAGATACTGACACATATTGCTGTATTATTGCCCCTTAGCCGGGGCCAGATACATGCCGCAGAAGGATTTGATCTTGAGAAGGTGCACAGCCTGATGCAGGCCCGCTTACATGAACAGCTGGACCTGGACACACTGGCCGCCAGTGTTAACTTATCGAAGTATCATTTCATTAAGAAATACAAAGAACTGACAGATACCACACCGATCAGCCACTTCATTCATCTGAAGATTGAACGGGCCTGTCAGCTGTTAGACAGCAGCCACAGGAACGTCACTGAAATCGCCCTGCAGCTGGGATATGAAGACGCCTACTATTTTTCCAGGGTTTTCAAAAAGTGATGGGAATATCCCCAGCCAGTACCGAAAACTACAGACCGGGGCGTGGGCATATCCGGACTTTACCGGGAACAACGCCCGGTAACCCCGGTTTCAGGCCTGCTTAGCCGTTTCTGCCTCAATATCTGCAAAGGTAGCATAACGGTTACGGCCATTACTTTTGGCGAAGTACAGGGCTTTATCTGCCTGTGATAACAGCGCCTGACTGGAATTGGGACTGAACGCACTGGTGCTGATACCGATACTCGCTGTTACATAAGGTTTAACCGATGAATAAGCATGCTCCAGCGCGGCCTGCTCAAGTGCATGGATAATATCGCTGGCGATTTTCTCCGCACCGGCCAGCTCAGTATTAGGCAATAAGATAACAAATTCCTCTCCTCCGTAGCGGGCCACGAGATCTGCCGGACGGCGCAACTGCTGTTTCAGCACGGCACCGAATTCCTTGAGGCAGACATCCCCTGCGGATGACCGTAATTATCGTTATAAGGCTTAAACTGATCGATATCGATAAACATCACACACAGTTCGGTTTTTCCCGTTGGTGCAGCTTCCATTCCCGCTGTAAGGACTCCTCCAGACCACGGCGATTCACCGTCTCCGTCAGCGGATCAAGGTGGGTGAGTTTCATCAACTGATGATTCGCTTCTTCCAGATCCGCTTTCATCTGCGCAATGCGCGCCATCGCCCGGATCTTGGCCCCTAATACAATCGGGTTGATCGGTTTGGTCAGGTAATCGTCGCCACCGGCATCAATGGCATCGGCCAGGTGTTGATCATCACTTTTACCGGTGAGGAAAATAATCGGAATCCAGTTGTCACCCAAATGGCGGCGAATCTGTCGTGTCAGGGTAAACCCGTCCATTTTGGGCATTTCGACATCCATCAGGATCAGATCAATGTCTACAGTATTCAGTATGGTTTTGGCTTCTTTTGCACCATTGGCAAGAAAGGGAGTATCACCCGCGTCAAGGATGATGGATTCGAGTAAATCTCTGACTAGCTTTGTATCATCTACAACTAAAATCTGCATTCAACTGCCCGGTGCAAAACAACTCAAATGATAACTTCGCGTAACACACAACGGACTGTTACTGGCACTTTCCCGTTGCCTTTACACGCCTACAATACTTTTAGCTCAGATATCGTATCTGTCATACACAACCACATAAAAAACAGACACGTAAAACCTTTAATCCGTGAGTCCCAGCCTAATGGATACACCCCGAAAAAGCCAATAAACTGCGTGCTTCAGGGGCGGTATAGATACCAAACTGGTTACAACATATTCCTGTAACGAACATCATTACATCAGGTACAGAGCATAGTCGAATACACTACCCCGGGTTGCCCGTTGGTAAACTGTCCGGGATCAATAAACCGCCCGGACAATCCATCAAAACAGCGATAACCACTATCTGTTACAAAAAGAAGAAAGAATTCTCAAAAAATAATCCGTCCCTGGATTAAAAGGTGAGAAGAAACTGAAAAGCCGGTTGCAGATTAACGTCGTTGTTCAGCCAGCTTGCGCCGGCGCAGTGATGACTTGGCAACCTGGCTGCGGCGTATTGCCAGCTTAAGCACCAGAAAACCGGTAATCGCTGAGACCAGTGACGCCATCAAAATCCCCAGACGTTCATCGATCAGCATATTGATGCCGCTTTCCTCGAACGCCAGAGAGCCAATAAATAAACTCATGGTGAAGCCCACCCCGCAGAGGATTGAAACCCCGTACAAGCTTAGGAAATCCATACCTTTTGGCAGTTCCGTCCGGGTAAAACGCACCACCAGATAGCTGAACCCAAATACCCCAACCTGCTTACCAACGAACAGGCCAGCTGCAATGCCCATAGTGACCGGGTGAGTCAGGGAATCCATACTGATAAACGACAGATCCAGCCCCGCATTAGCAAATGCAAACAGCGGCAAAATTATAAACGCAACCGTCGGGTGCAGGCTGTGTTCTAAATGCCTGACCGGTGAATACCGTAAATTTTTCGGATCACGCATTGGAATAAAGAACGCCAGTACCACCCCTGCCAGCGTCGCATGCACACCGGACTTCAACAGCGCCATCCAGAGCAACGTGCCGAGCAGAATATAGGCAGGAATGTCGCAGATTTTCCGGTAATTCAGAATACACAGGAAGACAATACAGACAGCCACCACCGCCAGCGCGGCCGGATCAAGGCTCTCGGTATAAAACACTGCAATAATCAGAATCGCCCCGATATCATCAATAATCGCCAGGGTAACCAGAAACAGCTTAATAGACGTCGGCACCGACTTGCCCAGCAGTGCCAGTATCCCCAGCGCAAACGCAATATCCGTTGCCGCCGGTATCGCCCAGCCTACGATAAACTCCGGCTGGGAAGAGGTAAATCCAAGATAAATCAGTGCCGGTACAAGCATGCCGCCAACGGCACCGGTAGCCGGCAAGGCAACCAGCGAGGGTTTCGCCAGCTCCCCTTCCATTATTTCCCGTTTCAGTTCCAGACCGACCAGGAAGAAAAATATGGCCATCAGGCCGTCATTAATCCACAGCAACAGTGGCTTTTCGATGGAGAAATCCCCAGCGAAACACTGGCGATCAGATTAATCAGTAAGCCGTAATATTCCGCCAGTGGGCTGTTTGCAATCAGCAAAGCCAGTACAGTCGCCAGCATCAGTAAGACACCGCCCGCCGCTTCACGCTTCAGGAAACTACGTAATGTTGTCATTCACTCTCTCCATAGATACACGACTGTGCGACCCCGAAATTATCCATCAAAATCAACAACCATCTATCTAACATAGCCCAACTGGCTAAGTTGAGGATAATTTAATAGGCTATCAACTAAGATAAAAACTGATTATTTCTTCACTGCTATTCGAAAATACCGAATGATTACGAATATAAACTACAATCACTTTTATTATTTCTGGGTTGTCAGTAATGCTGGCAGCATTGCCAAAGCCAGTAAAACACTGCACCTGACCCCACAGACAATCAGCGCTCAGATCTCGATGCTGGAACAGCGCCTGGGTAAAGCACTCTTTATCCGCAAAGGCCGGCAACTGGTACTCAGCGACTACGGCCGTATCAGTAAGCAGTATGCCGACGACATGTTCGCCATTGCCGAAGAGTGGCTGGAAACCACTCAGGGAAACGACACCTACCTGAAAACCCTCAAGGTTGGTATCTCTGATGCCCTGCCCAAATCACTGGTTACCCGGTGGCTTGCTCCGATCATAAACTCAGACAGCAATATCAAACTCACCTGTATTGACGGTAAACAGGAAGAGTTGCTCAGCCAGCTAGCCATCCACAAACTGGATCTGCTTCTGTCTGACACACCGGCGGATAACAACTACAACCTGAAAGTTTTTGCCACGAAATCGGCAAAAGTAATTTTGGGCTTTATGCGCCTCACGCCCTCGCCCGGGAATTACAGCCAGACTTTCCCGCAGCCTGAGCCAGCAGCGAATGGTACTGCCGGGCAAAGACAGCCCCACCAGCCGGGCAATTGAATACTGGCTCAATACACAACACCTGAATGTCAGCATTGTCAGCCACGTGGATGACAGCGCCCTGATGAAAGCCTTTGGCAAGCAGGGGCTGGGCATTTTCCCGCCCCGATACTGATCCGGGACGACGTCAAAATCAGCCATGGGGTAAGCCTCATCGGACAAGTCAGTAACGTCTACCAGAGCTATTACCTGATCACACCGGAACGTATGATCAGCGACACCTTTGCGACCCGTTTACTGGAGCAGGCCCGTATGAGCGACTCTTCGAACAGCGAACAGTCCGACTCTGAACCTGAGCAGTAACCTGCCACCAGCCAGCCCCGGAGCGATCACCATTACAGGTTACGTCAGCGGCTGAATTGAAAAACAGCTGATACCGGCCGGTAACCGGGCCCGCCGATTCGGTTCTGCTGGCAGTAATCATCTTCTTCAAACAGCACGCTCACATCCGAAACCGTCAACCCGCCCTTCAGAAAGAAATGATCGGTCATTGAATCATAGTGGGGATCGCACAGCGTCTTTACAGGATTCGCTGGCTTCAGCCACTTCAGGGTTCTGGTCAGCCGGTTAAATGCTGTTGAAGTAATATTCGTCAGATATTCAGGATCCAGCACAATACTGAAGTTGCCGGTCAGAATGACCGGCACATTGGTGCGGGAAATCCATTCAACCAGCAACCGGGCCTGATGTGCCCGTATGGCTTCACCACTGCTGCAGCACTTCAGATCCACATTGCCGACATAAAACTCCTGCTTACTGATCTTGTGCTGAAAACGGGCGAATAAAACCGGCATTATACGGGTGTCCGGCACCCCAAAACTTGATGTATCCGGCCTTGAACGGACCGTCTCCAGTTCAATCGTCTCCAGCAGACGTAACACCGTATCGTTATACACAATGGCCAGATGATCATTCAGCCGGTCAGGCTCACTTTTCCTGCCGGCCCGGCTCATTACATAGCGGTATCTGTAACTGCTGCCCAGCGAAGCTGAAGCGGTATACCAGGCCAGATCTTTTTCGTTATCCACTTCCTGCAACGCCAGTATTTCAGGCCGCTGCAATTGCTGAATAATCTCACCAACCCGGTGCGGGTACGTATTGGCAGATGAATCAACATTAAAGGTTACAACATTCAGATTACTGCCTGCTGCAGTCACACTCACCAGTAACAACAGGATCAGGGCATTTAAGAATTTCATATCAGCCTCCGGACAAATGAACCGAAGACTGGCGTTGAGCAGCTGCCGGTTCTGTCAGAAAATCTGAGCAGAAAAACAGCACAAAAGGATTGCTGATGCCGCCTGACAAATACATCACGCGCTACAGCACACATTAAGGTATGCAACATGTTAACAGTCCGTCCCTGGAATGTATGATTAAGTGGCGCGAGTATATCACGGGAAAAACAGAATATAGCCTTAAGCAGGAGTCTCACCGGGCAATCATCAGCACCTTTGCCTGCCGGAAGAAAGCCCCAAAACCCGCGGTAAACCTGATAAAAAGCAGCCTGGCAAATCATCCTGTTAAAAATTTGCCCCCTTCGGAGCCCGGCTATACTTACCTCTAGCGAAAAGTTACCCGTCCCGGCCTCCGTGCACACTCATCTTGGACGGGTAGCTTTTCGCTATTTACAGCCCATCTGAATTCTTCAGTCGGAGAACTCCGGAAACGTCAGTCACGCAGATCACTGTTGAGGAAAGCCCTCAGTCTGTCAGCCAGACACGGTACAAACCAGTCCGGAAAATCATGGCCCAGCCCTTCCACCAGCCAGAATTCAGAACCCTCAATCAGCTCATGGGCACGCTGCCCCTGGGACCAGTGAATACAGGGATCTTCATGCCCGTGAACAATGAGTGAAGGCACCTGAACAGATGTCAGTAAATGCTGCCGTGACCCCGTAGCCCGTATTGCAAGCCCCTGACGGTAAATCCTCCGGACAGTAACTGCGGTTAACCGATGCCTCTGCCCACCGGCGGGCAGCTTCCTGGCTGATGATTGCCTGACGACCGGCATACACTTCACAACCGGATACCGCCAGATCAACAGCTTTCTCCGGCGCAAAGCGCCTGGCTGACTGATTCATCTTGTCAGTAGCGTCTGGCGTTGAAAGAATCTCTGCCTCTCCGCCGGAAGACATCAGTGACACCAGACTTAAAACCCGGCTGGGATGTTCGCCAGCAAGAATCTGAGCAATCATGCCTCCCATGGAAAAGCCCAGCACATGGAACTGCTCTGCCCCGAGAAAATCCATCAGCGACAAAGCATCCGCCGCCATGTCATACAGGGTATAAACTCTGTATTCAGGGGGATCTCAAACATCTCCTGAACAGCATAAAACGGCTCAAGATCTGCCGGCACCTCCACTTTGGAAGACAGCCCCGCATCGCGGTTATCAAAAACCACCACCCGGTATTTAGCGGCCAACTCACTGACCAGCCGATCCGGCCAGTCAGTCAGTTGCATACCCAGCCCCTGAATCAGCAACAGTGTCTGGCTATTCTCTGCACCATGAATTTCATACGCCAGATGAATACTGTTTTCACCTGACGCGATCAAAGCCGTACCTGCTATCGTCATTATTTCTGAGCGCTCCGGTTCAAGAATCCAGATAACCGGAAACGGCTGCAGCCCCGTCACCGCCCTGCAGGGTTTTCACGCCTTTCAGCCAGTCATTCAGCACCTCCGGATTCGCCCTGATCACAGTGCGGGCGGCCTCTTCAGGTGTCATACCGTCATCGAGAATATAGCCCATGCCCACATTCTCCATATCCAGTGTAAATGTCATATTCTGCAGCAGGCGTCCGACATTGGGGCAAGCCTGCAGATAGCCTTTACGGGCCGTCGTGTGAACCGTCGCCCCACCGAAATCAGGGCCATAGGTATCATCGGTACCGGTCAGGTAGGCGATATCAAACTTCACATTCATCGGATGAGGTTCCCAGGCCTGAAATGCAATCCATTCAGAACGGCGCTCGGCCCTTTTCAGCTGCGCCAGCATCCCCTGCTCGCTGGACTCAACCACCTTCCAGCCCTCCAGGTTGTACTTCCCGGCAGCGATGGCATCCAGGATGATGTTATTACTGCCCGGCTCAAGGCCATACAGCTTCTTCTTAAACTTGCCGGCATGCTTATGCAGATCATTGATATCCGTTACCCCGGCATCATAGACATACTGAGGCACAGCATAGGTGTACTTAGCCCCTCAAGATTCACTGCAACCTTCTCAATGCTGCCCTCATCAATGTATGACTTGATATAGGTATCCATCGCCGGATCCCAGTAGCCCATCATCACATCAATATCTTTGTTCTTCATGGCTTCAAGCATCACCGACATACCCAGAATATCCACCGAAGCCTCATAACCCAGACCTTTAAGCAACACTTGCGCCACGCCACTGGTGAAGGCCAGATCTGTCCAGCCGGGTTCTGCCAGCTGAACGGTCTGACACTCATTGGCAACAGATATCGTTGCAGTTGTGAGGCTGGCCACCAGCACAGTCTGTCTGAGCAGTGTTTGTTTTATTTTTTCATGATGAGCGCTCCTGGGTATCTATTTTTATTTAACATACAACCAAAAATTGAACACTCAACCAATTTTTTAACTAAGCAACCCAAACAACTCTTTTATCCACGATAAAACAAAGCCTTGAACTCAACTCAGAGAGGCTTTTCAGTTATAGTGAAATCATAATGAGCACCGGCACACGATAAGCCGTTGCAGAGGGTTAGGTATGCGAAAGAAAATTAAAGATATCCGCCGGGAAGAGTTACTGCAGGCAACACTGGATACCATTCATACTGAAGGCTTGCACAACATTACCGTTGCAAAACTGAGTAAGACCGCGGGTATGTCACAGGGAATGGTGCATCACTATTTCAAAAACAAGGCGGAAATTATTGAAGCGGCAATCCGCCATGTTAACGCAGAATTACGCACGGAAATCGTTCAGGAAATGTCCCGGGCGAACACTCCCGCAGAAAAGCTTTTCAAAATTCTGGATATAAACTTTGCGCCCCACTGGTTTAATCAGAAGACAACCCGTCTATGGGTGTCTTTTGCAGTGAAGTGCCCTTCAATAACACCTTTGCCCGCATTCAGACGGTCATTCACCGACGCATGCACAGTAACCTTAAACACGTATTACAACCATTACTGACATCCCATGACCCCGACCAGGTCAGCCATGAAATCAGTAACTTAATTGACGGCTTCTGGATACGGGCCTCCGTCAGCAATGACGAAACAGACTCGGCAGAAGCAATGACATATATGGAAAACTACCTGCAACGCCTGGGTATTGAGCGGCCTTAACCCTGTCGCAGCCCCTCGCTTAAAGACATAAAAACGCCCAACAGGGCGTTTTTTATTAGCTTAACAGGCTACGGATTTACAGCATTTCCACGGCAACCGCCGTTGCCTCACCGCCACCGATACACAGCGAAGCCACACCCCGCTGTAAGCCTTTCTGCTGCAGTGCATACAGCAGGGTGACCAGAATCCGGGAACCGGACGAACCGATCGGATGACCCAGGGCACAGGCCCCGCCGTGAATGTTCACTTTATCAGCGTCCAGCCCCAGCTCCTGGCAGGCCAGCATGGTGACCACCGCAAAAGCTTCATTGATCTCATACAGATCCACTTCATCCTTACTCCAGCCACTGCGGTCCAGCACCTTCTGAATCGCACCAATCGGCGCGATCGTAAACTCTTCCGGCAACTGAGCATGAGTTGAATGGGCAACAATTTTCGCCAGCGGCTTCAGCCCCTGCGCTTTAGCAGTGCTTTCACGCATCAGCACCAGCGCTGAGCCACCATCGGAAATAGAACTGGCATTGGCTGCGGTGACCGTACCGTCTTTTGCAAACGCCGGTCGCAGGGTGCGGATTTTATCCACCCGGGCATTACCCGGCTGCTCATCAACATCCACCACGGTATCGCCCTTACGGCTGCTGACGGTCACCGGTGAAATTTCAGCTTTAAAGCTGCCATCCGTAATGGCCCGGTTCGCCTTTTCCAGTGAGGCAATGGCAAAGTCATCCATGGCTTCACGGGTCAGGCCATATTTATCGGCGGTTTGCTGGGCAAAGTTACCCATCAGCCCGCCTTCGTATGCATCCTGCAGACCGTCATAGAACATATGATCCAGCGCCTGCTGATGACCCATACGCATCCCGGCACGGGCTTTAGGCAACAGGTAAGGCGACAGACTCATGTTCTCCATGCCGCCGGCAACCATCACATCCACCTGGCCGGCTTTAAGCTGGTCATGGGCCAGCATCACGGCCTTCATACCGGAGCCGCACATCTTGTTGATGGTGGTTGCCCCGGCGGCATCGACGATACCCGACGCTCTGGCTGCCTGCCGCGCCGGTGCCTGACCTAACCCAGCCGGTAACACACAACCCATGATCACTTCATCAACCTGATCACCGGCCACGCCGGCCCGCGCCATTGCTGCAGCAATGGCGGTTGCGCACAGTTGCGGAGCCGGTACTTCACTGAGTGAGCCCATCATGCCGCCCATCGGTGTACGGGCTGCCCCAACAATTACAATTGCGTCGTTTTCAACTGTCATACCTGATCCTTTTGTCACCCGGTGACTAGAAATTCTTCTTCACCATCTTCTGGAACTCCCCGACGATACCGCTACGGAATGCCAGTACACATACAATAAAGATAGCGCCCATAATAATACTGATGTAATTACCCAACTCCCCGCCGGACAGATAATTCTGAATAGTCACTACCACACCGGCACCGACCACCGGACCAAAAATTGTGCCCATGCCACCCAGTAAGGTCATCAGTACCACCTCACCGGACATGTGCCAGTGCACGTCGGTCAGAGATGCCAGCTGGAACACCAGCGTCTTGGTCGATCCCGCCAGCCCGGCCAGCGCCGAGGAAATGATAAACGCCACCCATTTATAGTCATTCACGTTATAGCCCAGTGAAACAGCCCTTGGCTCATTTTCACGGATGGCCTTTAATATCTGACCAAAAGGCGAATGAATGGTGCGGTGAATCAGCCAGAAACCGAACAGGAAGATCGCCAGCACAAAGTAATACATCACCATGTTGTCTGACAGATCAATCAGGCCAAACAGCTTGCCACGGGGTACCCCCTGTAAGCCATCCTCGCCACCGGTAAACGGCGCCTGCAAATAGAAAAAGAAGGCCAGCTGCGCCAGCGCCAGGGTGACCATCGCAAAGTAAATGCCCTCACGTTTCACCGCCAGCTTTCCATAAACCGCGCCGAGTAAACCCGCTGCAAGGGTGCCCGCCAGAATACCCAGCTCAGGGGTAATGCCGGTATTCAGCATCAGGCTGCCGGTGATATAGCCACCGGTGCCCAGAAAGATCGCATGACCGAACGACAGCAGACCCACAAAGCCCAGCAACAGGTTAAATGCACAGGCAAACAGCGCAAAGCACAGCACCTTCATCAGGAACACCGGATACAGTATCAGCGGTGCCACCAGCGACAGGCCAAACAGACTCAGATATAACTTATTCACTTTCATCGTTTCGCCCCTCATGCTTCTTTGCCGAACAGACCGGCGGGCTTTAACAGCAGCACGATCACCATCACCAGAAAGATCACCGTACTGGAGGCTTCCGGATAAAAGAACTTGGTCAGACCTTCAACAATGCCCATCAGCAGACCGGTCAGAATCGCGCCGCCAATGGAACCCATACCGCCAATCACCACGATGGCAAAGACCACGATCAGAATGTTGGAGCCCATTTCCGGACTCACTGAATACACCGGAGCCGCCAGTACACCGGCAAAGCCTGCCAGTGCCACACCAAAGCCGAACGTCAGGGTAGTAATCAGCGGTACGTTAATGCCGAAGCCCTGCATCAGTTGCGGGTTTTCGGTGCCCGCCCGCAGGTAGGCCCCCAGCTTGGTTTTCTCGATTACCCACCAGGTCGTGGCACACACCACCAGCGAGGCGATAATGATCCAGGCACGGTAGTTAGGCAGGTACATAAACGGTAATTTAGTCCCGCCTTTGAGCTCCGCCGGAATCTGATACGCCAGCCCGGACGAACCGTATAACTGAGTAAACAGGCCCTGCAGAATCAGCGCCAGACCAAAGGTCAGCAGCAGGCTGTACAGGTGATCTTCATTGGCGATTCGCCGTACCAGAAAGCGTTCGATCAGAATCGCAAAACCGCCTACCGCCAGCGGTACTATCACCAGGGCAACCCAGTAGTTGATACCGAAATACTGCAGTGCCATCCATGCCAGAAATGCCCCCAGCATGTACATCGCACCCTGAGCGAAGTTAATAATTTTTAACAGACCAAAAATAATTGCCAGCCCCAGACTCAGCAGGGCGTAAAGAGCCGTTGATCAAACCGACCAGCAGCTGCCCGGAAAGGGCAAAAGATTAATTCCGAATAATGTCGCCATGGCTTCGCTCCGAACGGCAGAATCTCTTGTGACACTGAGAACAACAGCCAACCGGGTTACGGTTGCTGTGTATTTTTATTGTTATAAAAGCCAGAAATCAGGAAGGCCTGCCGTCCGGCAGCCCTTCCTTAAACAGCCGTAATCAGGACTTCGCTGCGAAATTGCAGGACTCCATCATCGGGTTGAACGCCACATCACCGGGGATAACCGCCTCAATGTTGTAGATATCGTCATCCGATTTACGGCTTGCTGCATCCTTGATGCTCACCAGCAACATGTCATGAACCATACGGCCATCGTTACGCAGGTAAGCGTTACGGGCGAAGAAATCATCCGGCTTGGTCGCCTTCATCATGGCCATCACGGCATCCGCATCATCGGTACCCGCCGCTTTAATGGCATTCAGATAATGCATGGTCATGGAGTACGCACCGGCCTGTCCCATGGCAGGAATTGAACCGTGACGCTGCTTAAAGCGTGCCGACCATTCCCGGGTCTTATCATCCATATCCCAGTAGAAACCAGTGGTGGCCTTCATACCGGCAGCAATCGCCGGATCCAGCGCCTTGGCGTTATGGGTGAACACCAGCAGACCGGCCACATCAGAAGTTTCGGTCAGACCAAACTCTGCAGAAGTTTTCAGCGCGTTAACGAAGTCAGTACCGGCATTTGCCAGGCCGATAACGTCCGCACCGGAAGCCTGCGCCTGCAGAACATACGAAGAGAAGTCAGTGGTACCCAGCGGTGCCCGAACGGCCCCGACCACTTCACCGCCCTGCTCATTAATCACCTTGCTGGCAATGCCTTCCAGGGCATGCCCGAAGGCGTAATCAGCGGTGATGAAGAACCATTTCTTCTTGCCGGATTCCACCATTGGCTTCACTGTACCGTTAGCCAGCGCCGCAACGTTATAAGTCCAGTGCACGTTGTAAGGGGAGCAAGCCTTAGTGGTAAATGCATGGCTGGCAGAGGTGGAAATCAGAGCAACTTTTTGGCATCGGTCAGCACCTTGGTGACCGCACCGGTCACAGAAGATGCCACCAGACCGTTCACCGCATCCACCTGCTCGCTTTCAATCCACTGGCGGACTTTAGCCGAGCCCACATCCGGCTTGTTCTGATCATCCGCGCTGATCACTTCAATCGGCTTACCCAGCACTTCACCGCCAAAATCCTCGACGGCCATCTCAACCGCAGTCACGCAGCCTTTACCGCAGATATCGGCATAAACACCGCCCATATCCGCCAGTACGCCGATTTTAACCACATCGTCCGAGACACCTTCTGCCTGGGCCGTTACGGCAACAGCTGCACTCATCGCCACAGCCATCAGGGTTTTCTTCATCGCTTGCATAACGTCACTCCTTTAAAGCTCTTATTTTTATTCACGCTTTCAGTTAATCCGGTTACACACCCAGGTAGGTGTTCAGCAAATCAGTCTTAGCAGCCAGTTCATGCTGCTTTACTTCCTCGACAATATGGCCGTGTTCCATCACGTAGTGACGGTCGGCAATAGGCGCAGCAAAACGGAAATTCTGCTCCACCAGTAAAATCGTCAGCCCTCTTTCCTTCAGCATCTGCAGTACCTGCGCCAGTTTCTGCACAATCACCGGGGCCAGACCTTCGGTAATCTCATCCAGCAGGAGAATGTTGGCACCGGTACGCAGAATCCGCGCCATGGCCAGCATCTGCTGTTCACCGCCAGACAGCCGGGTACCCTGGCTGTAACGGCGTTCAGCCAGATTGGGAAAGAGTTCATAAATTTCTTCCAGACACATGCCGTCAGAACGGACATCCGGCGGCAGCATAAGGTTTTCTTCCACGTTAAGGCTGGAGAAAATACCCCGCTCTTCCGGGCAGTACCCCACACCCAAATGAGCAATTTTATGGGCCGGTAACGGAATGGTATCGGTACCGTTAATATTGATCTTGCCGGTACGCCGGCCAACCATATTCATAATGGCTTTCAGGGTGGTGGAACGGCCGGCACCATTACGGCCCAGCAAGGTCACCAGCTCGCCCTGCATCACCGTCATATCAATGCCATGCAAAATATGTGACTCGCCGTAATAGGCATGTAAGTCATGAATACGGATTTTTCGCCGGTGCTGCTTTTTTAGCCTGCTGTGAAGGCGCATCCCCGGAGGATTCATTACACTGCTGTTCATTACACCGCCTCCTTTTCAGATTCCGCTTCAGCCTGGTGGTCGTCCGCCTCAACCCCCATATAGGCTTCACGGACCTGAGGATTCTGGGAAACTTCGGCGTAATCACCTTCCGTCAGAATGGCACCGCGCTGCAGCACCGTAATGGTATCCGCCAGTTTGGCCACCACATGAAGATTGTGTTCAACCATCAGAATGGTGCGGTCTTTGGAAACCTTCTTGATCAGATCCGCCACCACACTGACATCTTCATGACCCATGCCCTGGGTCGGCTCATCCAGCAACAGCATCTCAGGCTCAAGTGCCAGGGTTGTGGCAATCTCAAGCGCCCGTTTGCGGCCATAGGAAAGATCCACGGTGACAGTGTTGGCAAAGCTCTTCAGCCCGACCTGATCCAGTAATTCCAGCGCCCGGTCATCGAGCCGGTTAAGCACTCTGTCGGAGGTCCAGAAATGGAAGCTGTTGCCCTCTTTACGCTGTAAGGCAATGCGTACGTTCTCCAGCACACTCAGATGCGGGAACACCGCAGAGATCTGAAATGAACGGACAATCCCCTTACGGGCAATGGCGGCTGACTTCAGTGACGTAATATCTTCACCGTTATAAAGAATCTGGCCATGGGTCGGCGTCAGAAACTTGGTCAGCAAGTTGAATACGGTGGTTTTACCTGCGCCGTTCGGCCCAATCAGGGCATGAATCGTGCCCCGCTTCACCCGGAGATTGACATCATCAACGGCGGTAAACCCTTTGAATTCTTTGACCAGATTTCTGGTCTCGAGAACATAGTCAGCAGTCATGCGTAACCGGCCTCTTGTTATTTTTGTTGTTTTCAGAGCCGTTCAAAATGTCTTGCACGTCCCTGAGTGGCAAGATGAAGTTAGCAATTACCCCTAAGGGTTAACAAGTACTACTTTAGTTCAATGCGCATTTTTAATCGACTAAAAGAAACAAATAACCAATAAATTCAACATCTTAATTGAAAACACCCATTCCCTGCTTATACCTTAGTCACACCGACAGCATCTTTACGTTTACGTAAACTTACACTATATTCGAATCATCATGGGTTTTCAGACAGATAAGAGCAGTTATGAGTAAAACCACATTTTCGATCCGCGATCTGGCCAGCGAGTTTGACGTTACCACCCGCAGCATCCGCTTCTATGAAGATCAGGGCCTGCTGTTTCCGACCCGCAAAGGCCAGACCCGTATATACAGCAGCCAGGACAGAGTACGGCTGAAACTGATCCTGCGTGGCAAGCGGTTAGGCTTCTCGCTGGCAGAAAGCAAAGAATTATTTGAACTCTGGGATCAGACCCCCGGCGGCAGCATGAAACAGCTGGAGCGCCTGCAGGCAAAGATCACCGAAAAGAAACAGGCGCTGGAACAGCAACTGAATGATATTGCCATGTTGCAAATCGAACTGGACAGCGCCGAAGCCCGCTGCCAGTCAGCGATGCAAGAGCTGCTTTTACAGGAGCAAAAGGCTTTACAGGAACAGAACGCCAAATAAGTCAGCACCGGCTGAAACAACCACAACTATAAGTAACAGGTACCAACGCGATGATCTCACAATACAACACCCTGAATTTTGGCCTCGGTGAAACCCTCGACATGCTGCGTGATCAGATCAACAGCTTTGCCGCAGAAGAGATTGCCCCGCGGGCGGAAGAAATCGACCGAGAAAATGCCTTCCCGATGGACCTGTGGCGTAAGTTCGGAGACATGGGCTTATTAGGCATCACCGTTAAAGAAGAATATGGCGGTGTGGACATGGGCTACCTCGCCCACGTAATCGCTATGGAAGAAATCAGCCGGGCCTCGGCATCCGTCGGCCTGTCCTATGGCGCACACTCCAACCTGTGCGTTAACCAGATCCACCGCAACGGTAACGAAGAACAGAAGCAGAAGTATCTGCCAAAACTGATCAGTGGCGAACATATCGGTGCACTGGCCATGTCTGAACCCAATGCAGGATCAGACGTGGTTTCAATGAAGCTCCATGCCACCGACAACGGCGACCATTACCTGCTGAACGGTAACAAGATGTGGATCACCAACGGTCCGGACGCCAACACCTACGTTATTTATGCCAAAACCGACATCAGCGCCGGCCCTAAAGGCATTACCGCTTTTATTGTCGAGCGTGATTTCCCAGGCTTCTCCCGTCACCAGAAACTGGACAAGCTGGGTATGCGCGGCTCAAACACCTGTGAACTGGTATTCGAAAACTGCCCGGTGCCCAAAGAAAACATTCTCGGCGAACTGAACGGCGGTGTCCGGGTACTGATGAGTGGTCTGGACTATGAACGGCTGGTGCTGTCCGGCGGTCCGCTGGGCATTATGCAGGCAGCCATGGATATCGTTGTGCCTTATATCCGTGACCGCCAGCAGTTCGGCCAGTCCATCGGAGAATTCCAGCTGGTGCAGGGCAAAGTGGCTGACATGTATACCCTGATGAATGCCTGCAAGTCTTACACCTACACCGTGGCCCGTTCGGCAGAACGGGGCGAAACTACCCGTAAAGACTGTGCCGGCGTCATTCTCTATACCGCTGAAACCGCCACCAAACTGGCACTGGATGCCATTCAGCTGTTAGGGGGCAATGGCTACATCAATGAATTCCCGACAGGCCGCCTGCTGCGGGATGCCAAGCTATACGAAATCGGCGCAGGCACTTCAGAAATCCGCCGGATGCTGATTGGCCGTGAACTGTTTCAGAACAAATAAACCGCACCGCGGAAAACCGGGCATTTTTGCTGATATCAAACGAACCGCACAGAAAAACTGACAGTTCAGACGAGAGCCTTGCGTGGGGAGACACTCCCCACGCCTTTTCAGCAAAAACAACAGGAGATGGCTAAAAATGGCTTTACTCAACAGCAAGATCAACCCGCGCAGCGAAGAATATCTCGCCAATTACGATGCCATGGCAACGGCAGTTGCCGACCTGCGTGAAAAAGTCGCCCAGACGGAACTTGGCGGTGGCAGCCAGTATCAGCAACGTCACCTGTCACGGGGCAAACTGTTACCCCGTGACCGTATCAATACCCTGCTGGATGAAGGCTCTGCCTTTCTGGAACTGTCGCAGCTGGCCGCTTATAAGGTCTATGACGACGATGTACCGGCTGCGGGCATTATCACCGGTATCGGCCGGGTCAGTGGCCAGGAATGTATGATCATCGCCAACGATGCAACCGTGAAAGGCGGCACCTATTTTCCCTGACCGTCAAAAAACATCTGCGGGCGCAGGAAATTGCTGAACAGAACCACCTGCCCTGTATCTATCTGGTGGACTCCGGCGGCGCTAACCTGCCACAGCAGGACGAAGTCTTCCCGGACCGGGATCACTTCGGCCGGATCTTCTATAACCAGGCACGCATGTCTTCGCTGGGCATTCCGCAAATCGCGGTGGTCATGGGCCTGTGTACCGCCGGCGGTGCCTATGTGCCGGCCATGGCAGATGAATCTATTATTGTGCGCCAGCAAGGCAGCATCTTTCTGGCCGGCCCGCCACTGGTAAAAGCCGCCACCGGCGAAGTGGTCAGCGCGGAAGATCTGGGCGGTGCTGATGTCCACTGCCGCACCTCAGGGGTGGCCGATCACTATGCAGAGAATGATGAGCACGCCCTGCAGATCGCCCGCAACTGCATTGCCAACCTGAACCGCCGTAAAGACATTCAACTTAACACCCGCCCGGCACAAGCACCCCGGTTTGATGCCGACGAACTCTACGGCATTGTTGGCACCGACCTGAAAAACCTTTTGACGTCCGGGAAGTCATTGCCCGTATCGTCGACAACTCTGAATTTGATGAGTTTAAACAGCTATACGGCACCACACTGGTGACCGGATTTGCGCATATCTTCGGCTATCCGGTGGGTATCGTTGCCAATAACGGTATTCTGTTTGGCGAGTCCGCCCAGAAAGGCGCGCACTTCATTGAACTGTGCTGTCAGCGAAAAATCCCCTGCTGTTCCTGCAGAACATCACCGGCTTCATGGTGGGTCAGAAGTATGAATCGGAAGGCATTGCCAAGCACGGTGCGAAAATGGTGACCGCCGTGGCCTGTGCCAATGTGCCGAAATTTACCGTACTGATCGGTGGCAGCTTCGGTGCCGGTAACTACGGCATGTGCGGCCGGGCTTACAGCCCCAATATGCTGTGGATGTGGCCCAACGCGCGGATTTCTGTCATGGGTGGCGAACAGGCCGCCGGTGTACTGGCCACCGTGAAACGGGACAACATCGAACGCAAGGGCGACAGCTGGTCTGCCGAAGAAGAAGCCACATTCAAGCAACCGGTTATCGATACTTACGACGCCCAGGGCCACCCTTATTATGCCAGCGCCCGCCTCTGGGACGACGGCGTCATCGATCCCCGTCAGACCCGTGAAGTGGTTGGCATGGGGCTGTCTGCGGCCCTTAACAAACCGATAGACGAGACCCGCTTCGGCGTGTTCCGCATGTAACCAGGAGCGATCAGATATGACCAACAGTCAGGTACTTTTCAGCTTCAGTGACGGTGTCGCGGAACTCACCCTCAACCGTCCGGAAGTCCATAACGCCTTTGATGACAACATAATTGAAGCGCTGATCAGCCATCTGGAAATCGCCGCGGACCTGCCGGACCTGCGGGTGCTGATCCTCCGCTCTGCCGGCAAAAACTTCTCCGCCGGGGCCGATCTGGCGTGGATGCGCCGCATGGCGGAAAACAGCCACAGCGATAACCTGCAGGATGCCCACCGGCTGGCCCGGCTGATGCAGCTGCTGAATGATTTTAACCGCCCCACCATCGCCCTGATTCAGGGGTTGCCTACGGCGGTGCGGTGGGCCTTGCAGCCTGCTGTGACATTGTGATTGCCAGTGACGCCAGCAAGTTCTGCCTCAGTGAAGTCCGCATCGGCCTGATCCCGGCGGTCATCAGTCCCTATGTTATCCGTGCCATCGGCGAACGGCAGGCACGCCGTTACTTCATCTCCGCAGAACCGTTCACTGCACAGCAGGCACAGAACTTCGGGCTGGTACATGAAGTGGTTGGAGAAGATCAGCTTCAGGCCAGCGCCGACGCCATGATCAGCAAACTGCTGCAAAACAGCCCCCAGGGCATGCACGCCGCCAAACAACTGATACAGGCGGTTAGCCAGCAGTCCATTGACGATAATCTGATTGCCGACACCGCTAACCGTATCGCCGATATCCGGGTCAGCCCTGAAGGGCAGGAAGGCTTAAGCGCCTTTCTGGAAAAACGCACCCCGGCCTGGATTAAGGAATAAGGAGCTACCATGTTCAGTAAGATTCTCATTGCCAACCGTGGCGAAATTGCCTGCCGGGTCATCCAGACAGCCCGCGCACTGGGCATCAGAACCGTGGCGGTCTATTCCGAAGCGGATGCCGCTGCCCGCCATGTCAGCATGGCCGATGAAGCCTTTCTGCTCGGTCCGGCCCCCAGCACTGAAAGCTACCTGCGGGGCGATAAAATCCTCGACATTGCCCTCAGCAGCGGTGCCCAGGCGGTTCATCCCGGCTACGGTTTCCTTTCAGAAAACGCCGAATTCGCAGCCGCCTGTGCTAAAGCCGGCGTAGTCTTCATTGGCCCTCCCACCGGGGCAATCAAGGCCATGGGCTCAAAATCCGCCGCCAAACAGATCATGTCTGACGCCGCCGTCCCGCTAGTGCCGGGTTATCACGAAGCGGACCAGAGTGACGCAACCTTGCTGGCGGAGTCCGAAAAGTGTGGCTATCCACAACTGCTGAAAGCGGTCGCCGGTGGCGGTGGTAAAGGCATGCGGGTGGTCAGTAACCGCCAGGAATTTCCCGAAGCACTGGAATCCGCCCGCCGTGAAGCCAGTAACGCCTTCGGTAACCCGGACATGCTCATTGAGCGCTATCTGACAGAACCGCGCCACGTGGAGATTCAGGTATTCTGTGATACCCATGGTGCCGGCGTGTATCTGGCTGAACGGGACTGTTCTGTACAGCGCCGCCACCAGAAAGTCATTGAAGAAGCGCCGGCCCCGGGCTCAGCGATGCCACCCGCAAGGCCATGGGCGAAGCCGCCGTGCGTGCTGCCCAGGCAATTGATTATGTGGGCGCAGGTACGGTGGAATTTCTCTACGACACCGACGGCTCCTTCTACTTCATGGAAATGAATACCCGCCTGCAGGTAGAACACCCGGTCACAGAAATGATCACCGGGCTGGACCTGGTGGAATGGCAGCTGCGCATTGCTTCCGGTGAACACCTGCCCCTGACACAGGATCAGGTAAAAATCACCGGTCATGCATTGGAAGCCCGGGTCTATGCGGAAGATCCGGACAACGATTTCCTGCCTGCCACCGGTGTACTGAACTATCTGAAGACACCGGTTGAAAACACCCATGTACGGGTAGATACCGGCGTACTTCAGGGCGATGAAGTCAGTGTTTATTACGACCCGATGATTGCCAAACTGATCGTATGGGACGCCGACCGGGACCGGGCCATCAACCGCATGGTCAGCGCCCTGGAAGACTATAAAATTGCCGGGCTGACCACTAACCTGAGCTTTCTGCACCGTCTGGCGGACAGCCAGCCATTCCGCGACTGCCAGCTGGATACCGGCTTTATAGAAAGCCATCAGGCCCTGCTTTTCCCTGAAACGGAAACCGATACCGCCCGCTGGCTGGCCATTGCAGCGACCTGTTTTGCGGCCAGCCAGAAGCCCAAAAATATCAGCCAGACTGATCCTGGGTCACCCTTTAACAACCCGGACAGCTGGCGTCTGAACAGCCAGTATGCCCGCCCGCTGACTCTGAACTACGGCAACAGCAACAGCAGTCAGCTAACCCTGAGCAGTCATGGGGACTGCTACACCGTCAGCGTTGAAGACCGGCAATTCGAACTGCAAGCCAGCCTGGCACACGGGCAACTGACCATCAGCCTTAATGGCCACCGGCAAACGCTGGATGTCAGCCTGAACGGAGATGAATTAACCCTGTTCGCCGGCGCAGAACAGTTTAGTTGCCAGCGCCACCGGGAAGATTTCAGCAGCAATGCACAGGACGCCGGTAACAGCCTGAATGCACCGATGAACGGTGCCGTGGTGGCCGTACTTGTAGAAGCCGGAATGAAAGTCGCCGCCGGGGATACGCTGGTGATTATGGAAGCCATGAAAATGGAACATAGCCTCAAAGCACCCCATGACGGTACCGTCGCCGAAGTCTTCTATCAGGAAGGCGAACTGGTGGATGACGGCGCTGAACTGATCGCACTGGAAGCGGAGGACTGAGCATGGCACTGCCCAAAACAGTCCGGCTGTTCGAAATGGGTGCCCGGGACGGCCTGCAAAACGAGCCCGGCGACCCGATTTCGACTGCTATCAAAATTGAACTGATCGACCGGCTCAGCAGCACGGGGCTCACAAATATCGAAGCCACCAGCTTTGTATCCCCCGCTGGGTACCACAAATGGCCGATGCCAGCGCGGTGATGGCAGGCATCAGCCGACAGTCAGGTGTTACTTACAGCGCCCTGACCCCAAACCTGAAAGGATTGGAAGCAGCCATTGAAGCAGGCGTTGATGAAGTGGCGGTCTTCGGCGCAGCCTCTGAAAGCTTCAGCCAGAAAAACATTAATTGCTCGGTTGCCGAAAGCATCGAACGCTTTACCCCGGTAATCGAACGGGCCCGGGAACAGAACATCCGAGTACGGGGCTATGTATCCACCGTACTCGGCTGCCCTTACGAAGGCGAGATTCAGCCTGACAGAGTCGCCCACGTCTGCGATCTGCTTTACCAGCTGGGCTGTTATGAAATCTCACTGGGAGACACCATCGGCACCGGCACACCTCTGAAGGCCAAACAGATGCTTGAGGCAGTCAGTAAAGTGGTGCCCGTGAGTCACCTGGCAGCGCATTTCCACGACACCTACGGGCAGGCACTGGCCAACCTGTACGCAGTACTGGAAGAAGGTATTGCAGTCATCGACAGCTCCGTTGCCGGACTCGGGGCTGCCCCTATGCCAAAGGCGCTTCCGGCAATGTCGCCAGTGAAGATGTGCTCTATATGCTGAACGGGCTGGGCATTGAAACCGGCATTGACCTGCAGCAAATGATCGCCACCGGTCACTGGATCAGCGCCCAGCTGGGCCGCCGTTCCGGGTCTAAAGTCGCATTGGCAAGCCCTTGTCAGGCAGTTAAATAATAACAATAACCCGCGTAAAGGACTCAATCATGCAGGACTCTGAACCACAGGTACGCTACCAAACCGCTGATCTGACCGCACTGGATCTGCCGGTGCCGGCTACAGAGCAGTGCCCGGCAGACGTACAGAAATACTTTGCTAAATGTGAAGAGAAACTCGGCCTGCTGCCGAATGTGCTGAAGGCTTACAGCCAGAACCTTGCGCAGCTGGAGGTATTCAGCAAGTTCTATAACGAACTGATGTTTGGTGACAGCAACCTCACGCCTCTTGAGCGGGAAATGATTGCCGTTGCTGTTTCATCCCGTAATCACTGCTTCTACTGCATCGTTGCCCACGGCGCGGCCATCCGGGAATACTCCGGTGACCCGGCACTGGGTGAACTGATTGCCATTAACTACCGGGCTGCACAGCTATCGGAACGGCACACCGCCATGCTGGATTTTGCCGTCAAAATGACCGACACACCGGACGGCATTCAGGAAGCGGACCGTCAGCAACTGCGCAACGCCGGTTTCAGCGACCCGGATATATGGGACATCGCTAACCTGGCCGGTTTTTATAACATGACCAACCGCATTGCCAGCGCCGTGGATATGCAGCCTAACCCGGAATACCACCGTCACTGCCGCTGAAGGTAGTACAACGCTGCCGGACATCAACAACAATAACAATGACAGGGAAATAACACCGTGAGCAACCAGACAACACTCAACACGCCCAGCTATACCAACGGCGCCAGCGCGCAGCCTCTGTTAGGCATGACCATTGGCGATAAATTCGACGCCACCTGCGCCCAATATCCGGATAACGACGCCCTGATCGTTCACTTTCAGAATATCCGCTGGGACTACCGCACCCTGAAGCAACAGGTGGACAACTGCGCCCGTGCCCTGCTGAGCCTTGGCGTTAAAACCGGCGACAGAGTGGGCATGTGGTCACCGAACAATGCCCAGTGGCTGGTCACTCAGTTTGCCACCGCCAAGCTCGGTGCCATTCTGGTGAACATCAACCCGGCCTACCGGTTGCACGAACTGGAATACGCCCTGAATCAGTCCGGCACCCGCTTTCTGGTCACCGCCGACAGCTTCAAGGCCTCCAACTACACCGCGATGCTGCTGGAACTGGCACCGGAACTGCACCACTGCGAGCCGGGTAAGCTAACCTCTGTCAAACTGCCGGAACTGCAATGCATCATTAATCTGGCGGATGAACAGCACCCGGGCATGTGGCGCTGGGCGGACTTCCTCGAACAGGCAAGCCACCGCAGTGAAGCCGATGTAGCTGAGATTCAGGCCACCCTGCAGTTTGATGACCCGATCAACATTCAGTACACCTCCGGCACCACCGGCTTTCCGAAAGGCGCCACGCTGAGCCACCACAACATCCTCAACAATGGCTTCTTTGTGGCGGAAAGTATGCGCTTTACCGATCAGGACCGTCTGATCGTGCCGGTGCCCCTGTACCACTGCTTCGGCATGGTGATGGGCAATCTGGGCTGCATCACCCACGGTGCAACCCTGATCTATCCCACCGAAGGATTTGAGCCACGGGCGGTACTGGAAGCGGTGGAAAGAAAAGGCCACCGCCCTGTTCGGCGTGCCCACCATGTTCATTGCCGAACTGGGGATGAGCAGTTTGAACAGTACGACCTTTCCAGCCTGCGCACCGGCATTATGGCCGGTTCCATCTGCCCGGCGGAAGTCATGAAAGCGGTGAACTCAAAAATGCATATGCAGGAAGTGCAGATCGCCTACGGCATGACCGAAACCAGCCCGGTTTCCACCCAGACCGCCGCCGATGATCCGTTCGATAAACGGGTATCCACCGTTGGTCGCAGCCAGCCTCACATTGAAACCAAGATCATCGACCCGGCCAGCGGTCAGGTTCTGCCCCGCGGCGAAATCGGCGAACTCTGTACCCGGGGTTACAGCGTAATGATCGGCTACTGGAACAACCCGGACGCCACCGCCGAAGCCATCGATGACCGCGGCTGGATGCACAGCGGCGATCTGGCCACCATGGATGAAGAAGGCTATGTACAGATCGTTGGCCGGATCAAAGACATGGTGATCCGGGGCGGTGAAAACGTCTATCCGAAGGAAGTGGAAGAATTCCTCTACACCCACCCGGACATCATTGATGTGCAGGTTACCGGCGTACCGGATAAAAGTACGGTGAAGAACTGATTGCCTGGGTAAAACTCTCTGCCGATGCCGGCGAGATTTCAGCGGAAAACCTGCAGGCCTTCTGCAAGGGTAAAATCACCCACTTTAAGATTCCCCGCTATTTCAAATTCGTCGACGAATTCCCGATGACCGTTACCGGCAAAATCCAGAAATTTAAAATGCGGGAAATCTCCATCGCTGAACTGGGGCTGGATACCTGATCCATGGTTGCCAGCCACTACAGTGAACAGCTTAACCCGGCAGAACTGTTGTGCCGGGTAAAAGCTGCTTTTCCCGAGGGTGCACTGCCCCACCAGTTAGCAGGCATCGACCAGCTTCACATTGGTGGCATTCGGGCCAGTAAAAACTGCTGGGCAATCTGGAAACTGATCCCGGCATTCCCTGTGAAATTCTGGAAATCGGTGCCGGGCTGGGCGGCTTACAACGCCTGTGTATCAGCCTGCTACCAAAACACTCTGCGCTGCACTACACCACACTGGATATCACTCCCGGTTTCAGCCAGCTGAACCGGGAGCTGAACAGCCTGTGCCTCAATTCATGCCATGCCGGCCGGGCCAGCGTTCTGACCGGCGATGGCCAGCAACTGGCCATGGCTGACAATCAGTTTGATGCGGTGATCCTGCAACACAGCCTGCTCAATATGCCAGCTCCGCAACGCTGCCTCGCGGAGTGTTACCGGGTACTTAAACCCGATGGCAAACTGATTCTGCATGAAGTGTTTCGGGGTAATCCGGACCAGGCAATCATATTCCGGTGCCCTGGGCCAGTGATGAAGACGACAGCCATCTGATCCGGGCAGAGGCATTACTCAGCCAGTCAGAAGCCGCCGGCTTTACCGTCATATCTCAAAGAACTGGTCCGCCGAAGCCCTCGAATGGCGACAACAGCAAAGCCGGAAAGAAGCAGATACAACAGCAACATCTGCTGCACTGTCACCGCAGATGATATTCGGTACGCGCTTCCTCAGATGGCAACCAACCTGCTGAGCAACCTTAAAAACGGTGCCATTCAGGTGCATGAAATCATCGCAGAGAAAAAGCCTTAACAGCCAAACCTGCCAACAACAGCAAGCCCTACAGTTCCTTACCGGTTCTGTACAAAGCCTTACAATGTTCCTTTCCGCCTGTCGTTACACTGTGCCCGTTACTGAAACGCTAATCCGGGAACGGGACAAAACATGAATAAAATCTTACTGGCGCTAACCGCCGCTGCTTTCATCAGCGGCTGCTCAACTCAGACATTTAACATTAACGGTACAACTCAAGCCCCGCCTCAGACTGAAGACTCACAGGTATTCTTCATTAACGGTATCGGCCAGGAGAAATCCACCAATGCCGCTGAAATCTGCGGCGGTGCAGACAAGGTCATCAAAGTTGAAACACAGGAAACATTCGTCAATGGCTTCCTGGGCTTTATCACACTGGGGATTTATACCCCGCGGGATGCCCGGGTATATTGTCGGTAGGCAGGCAGAAAAAGACGCACAGCGCCCCCGGTTCAACTCACCGGAGTAGGTCCGCACTGTGCGCTAAGGTGTTTGGAATCTATCGGAGATCAGGCTTCTGCACACGAAGGTACAGAAGCCTTAAGTGTGTCAGCCAGCCTGTTCGGCACGCTGAGCACGGGCATGGAATACGTAACCCAGCAGGTTCAGCAGAACCTGCGCCGCCAGGATACTGGTAGTACCGGTCTGGTCGTAGTCCGGTGCTACTTCACACAGGTCGATGCCCACAACTTCACCTTGCTGGGCAACCTGCTGCAGTACTTCCATCACTTCGTAATACTGGAAACCGCCGTGGCTTGGCGTACCGGTACCCGGTGCGATTGACGGGTCAAAACCGTCGATATCGATGGTGATGTAGTAGTTCACGTCTTTAGGAATCAGCTTCATTACGCCTTCCAGACCCAGACGGCGCACGTCACGTACAGACAAAATAGTGGAACCGGCTTCTTCCGCCAGTTTGTGGTCAGTACGGTTGGAAGAAGATACGTTACGGATACCCAGCTGAGTCATACCGCTGATGTAGCTCTGTTCAGACGCACGGCGCATCGGGTTACCGTGGCCATAACGTACACCGTGACGCTCGTCTACAAAGTCCAGGTGAGCATCGATCTGAATAATGTGGATCGGGCCTTTATTGGCATATTCTTCAAACGCCTTGATACATGGCGCGTTGACCGAGTGATCGCCGCCGACAGTCACCGGCAACACACCCGCTTCCAGCATCTTACGCACACCGTATTCGATGTTAGCGTGGCTCTTTACCGTATCGGTATGCACGATATCCGCGTCACCGATATCAACAATTTTTACGCCTTCCAGATACATGGTGTCTTCCTCATAGGAATACGCACCACCGTGACCAAAAGAAAACAGCGTAGACGCCTCACGGACCGAACGGGGTCCCATACGGGCCGGAACGCCACTGGGTACCGCAGTCAAACGGTGCCCCCATAAATGCAACATCACCCTGAATGTTGTCCCAGTCTTCACAGGTAGGACTTTTGGCAAAGGTACAGAATCCGACAAACGGCAGGTTCAGCCGGCCTTTCTCGTAAGCATTATCGCTCATCTTTATTTACTCCTGTTCAGCAACCACTGCGGCTCAATACAACAGGAGATAGGTACTCCCGCTGCTAACATTGCCCCCTTTATGTTGTTTTAACCGGGGATTCAGAGGAGTATTACAAAGAACCTAGCATCAAAAAATATGAAAGTTATGATGCTTATATTTGTATTTATTATGTATCTATTCTTCTTCCAGACCCAGAACGTCCTCAATATCTTTCACAAAAACCTTCACAATGTTACGCACCGCAGGGGAAGCACGCATCGCCAGATAGAACGAAGAATGGTGTTCAAGATTGAGATGATCAATGGCCCGCATCTCACCGCTGTCGACCCAGGCCTGGGCATAATGCTCCGGCAGGTAGCCCATAAAATGCCCACTGGTAATCAGCATTGCCTGGGCCTCCATGTTGGTGACAAAAGCAGTGTTCTGGATACCCGGAAGGTCTGTCTGCTGCAAATACGCCCGGGTGGATACCGGATACTGCTGCAAGGTTTCCCAACTGATATCTGCCGCCGGCAGCTCAAACAGCGGATGATGCTGGCCACAGTAAAACCCGTGAGCTTCTTTATGTAACAGACGATACGTCAGGGTAGTGTCCCGGCGCTGAAACGGGCCGATGCCTACATGGATATGGCCATTGAGCAGGTCACGTTCAAGATCCTCCGGGGCAGAACCTCCAGCTTAATAGATACATCGTTATCCCGGCTGAAGAAACGTTGCAACGCCGCGTTGATCGGAAAGTCCTGATTACTGATGGTGGTATCGATCAGACCGATCCGCAGGGTTCCGGTCAGCTTATTACGCAGTTCGCCGAGATCCGCTTCAAAATCTGACACGTTATTCAGCATGCTGCGGCACTTGGCGTATACCAGCTCGCCCTTCTCCGTCAGGTTAAAACCGCTACGCCCCCGCTGGCATAACTGGAAGCCCAGACGGATCTCAAAATCCCGGATATGGGTGCTGATTGCCGGCTGGCTCATCCCCAGAGCGGCCTGTGCACTGACAAAACCGCCACATTCCACCACGGTGCAGAAAGTCTGCATGTGTTTCATTGAATACTGCGCCATAATCCGCTCCTTATCAGTCTGAAGAACACAATTTACATCAATTTTTGTGATGTATACATAGTCAATATTGTATTTTTCAATGCATATACTTTTGCAATACTGATTGTGAATCACATGATTTATGACCGATTTCGCAAACAATAATAAATGCTACGAAGCGAGGCCTGTAAGATGTTCAAGCTAAAGAAAGGGTTAAAAATCTGGCGGTTACTGCCACTGTTGCCATGCTGCCGGTACTGTCCCAGGCAGAAGAGTGGAAGTTCGCCATTGAAGAGATTCCGGGTTCCATCATGGATGCCTACGCCCAGGAGTTTAAGCGTAAAATTGAAACCAAAACCAACGGCGACATTACTGTAAATGTTTACCCGCTGGGTTCTCTGGGTACGCCAACCGAAATGGTTGAGCAGACCGCCGACAGCGTGGTGCACTTCGCCAACGTATCCGTCGGTAACCTGGGTACCATCGTGCCTGAATCTCAGGTATTCCTGCTGCCTTATACCCTGCCTTCTGAGCCGGCAGCCATTTCCGAAATGTTGACCACCAGCAAGGTTATCTACAACGACCTGGGCGAAGACTTCGCCAGCAAAGGTCTGAAACTTCACACCATGTACTCTGAAGGCCCACAGGTCTGGACGACCAATAAAGAAGTCCGTAAGCCTGCTGATCTGGACAACTTCAAAATGCGGGTAATGGTATCCCCTATCCTGCTGAAGGCCTATGAAGATCTGGGTGCCAACCCGACGCCTCTGCCATTCGGTGAAGTATACGGTGCACTGCAGTTGAAGATCGTTGACGGCCAGATTAACCCGGTTCCAACCATCGAAGAGATGAAGTTCTACGAAGTAACCGACTACATGATCTGGGCGGGTGAACAGGAACTGGTAACAACCATCGTTTCCGGTACTGACTGGTACGAAACCCTGACGCCTGAGAAGCAGCAGCTGATCACCGAAACCATGACTGAAATGCGTGGCTTCATTGATGATGTTGTGACCCGCTTCAACCAGGAAAAACTGGAAAAATCAAAGCAGCCAAGCCTGGTATCCAGTTTGTTAAGCTGAGTCCGGAAGAACAGGCAGTATTCCGTGAGCGCAGCAGCAATACTCACGCGGCCTTCACTGACATTGCCGGTGAACGTGGCCAGAAGCTGCTTCAGGACCTGCTTGCCGAAGTTAACGCACAATAAGCGTCCCACCCTTACCGGCCGGCTATAACACCGGTCGGTAGCACTCTCCGGGTAACAGCAGTGCCCGCTGTTATCCGGTCTCACTCTAGCTGTTCCCGGGAGCGTCTTATGTCCCAAGTTCTTGCCAGCATGCTGACACGGCTTGATATCTGGATTGGCCGTATTGAAGCCTGCATCCTCAGCATCGCCATCATCGCCATGGCAACCAACTCTATCGCTAACGTCTTCGGCCGTTACGTGTTTAACCAGAGCTTATACTTCTCCGATGAGCTGAATCAGTTCCTCATCGTGATCATCACCTTCATGGGTCTGGGCTACATTACCCGTAAAGGCAAACACATCCGGATGTCTGCCTTCTATGACATGCTCGCCCCCGCTGGCAGAAAATATTCATGGTAGTCATTGCCCTGCTGACAGCCATTATGATGTTCGTACTGGCCTGGTATGCCTTTGAATATGTCCAGAAAATTGCCCGCCGCGGCCGGGTGACTCCGGCACTGCAGTTCCCGCTGTATCTGACCTACGTATGGGTCGCACTGGGCCTGCTGATCGGCGCCATTCAGTACCTGCTGACAGCCATTAAGAACCTCGATTTGCAGGATGAAACCGTCTACATCTCGTACACCACGGTTGATACCTACGACGATCCGGAAATTACCGATGCAATCCAGCGCTGCCAGACCAGCGGTGGTAATGATCCCCAGCCAGACACACAGGAGGCTAAATCATGACGTTAATGATGCTCGGCGTAATGCTGGTCCTGTTACTGGCAGGATTCCCAATGATGATGCCCCTGCTGTGTGCGGCAGTACTGGCATTTGCAATCTACTATCCGGACCTGAGTCTGCAACTGGTCATCCAGCAGATGATCGGTGGTGTTAAACCTTCGGCTCTGATTGCCGTCCCAATGTTTATTCTGGCGGCGGATATCATCACCCGAGGCCATTCCGCAGACCGTTTGGTGGATGTTGTGATGCGCTTTATGGGTCACATCCGGGGTGGTCTGGCGGTATCCGTCACCACCGCCTGCGCCATGTTCGGTGCGGTCTGTGGCTCCACCCAGGCAACCGTGGTTGCGATTGGTGGCGCGATGCGCCCGCGGATGCTCAAAGCCGGCTACAACGACTCGTTTTCAATCGGCCTGATCATCAACGCAGCGGACCTTGCCTACCTGATCCCGCCGTCCATCGGCATGATCATTTACGGAGTAATCTCCGGCACCTCAATCTCTGAACTGTTCATTGCCGGTCTTGGCCCGGGACTGCTGATCATCGTGCTGTTCTCCATGTACTGCATCTGGTACGCCAGACGCCACAATATTCCGGTAGAACCGAAAGCCAACTGGTCTCAGCGTTTAACTGCACTGCGCCGGGCAATGTGGCCGGCAGGTTTCCCGCTGATCGTGGTAGGTGGTATCTATGGCGGCATCTTCAGCCCGACAGAAGCAGCAGCTATCTGTGTGCTATACGCCCTGATACTGGAACTGTGCATATTCCGCTCGATCAACCTGAAGGATGTCGCCGACATCGCCCTGTCGACCGGTGCGGTGACCTCGGTGGTGTTCATTCTGATTGCTGCCGGTGCAGCCTTCTCCTGGGTGCTGTCTTATGCGCAGATTCCCCAGCAAATCATTGCCTCACTGGGCCTTGAAGGTGCCGGCGTTATCACCACCCTGATCGCCATCAACATCGCCTTCTTTGTGGGCTGTATGTTTGTGGACTCCATCGTGGTGATCCTGATTCTGGTACCGATCTTTGCACCGCTGGTAAAAGCCACCGGACTGGACCCGGTATTGGTGGGTGTCATGATCACCCTGCAGGTAGCCATCGGCGCGGCAACCCCACCGTTCGGCTGTAACATCTTTACCGCCGTTGCGGTATTCCGCCGGCCGTTTGTTGAGGTTATCCGCGGCATCCACCCGTTCCTGATCATCCTATTTGTGGTCACGGTGCTGATGATGGCCTTCCCGGAAATTGCCCTGTGGCCACGGGATCTGGCCTTCCGCTGATCTGTTGTAAATCCTTACATCCGGCAGGGCTTTTCAGGCCCCGCCGGACCTCTTCCCTTTGGTCTTAATAAACTGAAAAATCTACAGTTTTACGCTTCTAAGCCGACAGAGTTAACCGTACAATCAGGACAAACTTTGCATAGGAGCACCCCATGGATCTGAACACCTTCATCCAGAATCTCAACAACGCAGTACAGATGGATTTTGAAGACACCATGGCTGTTATTGAACAGCACTATAACTACACCCCAACCCGTTTCATGAACGGCCTGGGCGACAATCCGGTTGTCAATGAAGCCGGTACCAATGAAGGCTCCTGTAAGATCTTTGCATTCGCCGGCCTGAACAAACTCAGCGAACAGCAAACCCTGAACTGCTTCGGCCGTTTCTACCGTGAAGATGTACTGAAAAACCCGGAAGGCACCGATCACGGCAACATCCGTAACTTCATGGAATACGGCTGGGCAGGTATTCAGTTTGAAGGTGAAGCACTGGCGGCCAAGTAAGCCCCTGTTATTCAGACACAAAAACCGGCTCATTGGCCGGTTTTTTATTGTCTGCACGTTAAGCCCTCAGGTAACTGACAGCAACATCCGTGCGGCCAGCACCAGCAACAGTATCGCAAAGCCTTTTTCAGTACCGGTACCGGCAGGCTGTGAGCCAGTTTGGCACCTAACGGCGCCGTGGTGAAGCTCAGTGCGGAAATCAGCACCACCGCCGGCAGGTTCACAAAACCGAAGATCAGCCAGCCATTAATATCCACCGACCAACCGTTAATCAGATAGCCGACAGTGCCCGCCAGTGAGATGGGTAAACCGATGGCTGCCGAGGTGCCGATCGCCTGTTTTACATCGACGTTATGCCAGGTCAGATACGGCACTGTCAGGGTACCGCCGCCAATGGATACCAGCGCAGAAAACCCGCCAATGCCGGTACCGGCAGAGAACAGCCCCGCGAATCCGGGAATTGAGCGGCTTGGTTTGGGCTTCTTGTTGAGGAACATCTGGATGGAGACAAACACCAGGAAGCAGGCGAAAAATACCGCCAGAAATACACCGCTTAATGAGGCCGCCAGGAAGGTCGCCAGAAACGCCCCCAACACAATCCCCGGGGAGATATTCTTCACCACCGGCCAGATCACCCGCCCCGGCGGTTATGGGCCCGCATACTGGAAACCGAGGTCAAAACGATAGACGCCATTGAAGTACCCAGTGCCAGATGGACCACCTGCTCCAGTGGGTAGCCCTGCCAGATAAACAGACTGGTCAGCGCCGGCACCATCAGCAGACCACCACCGATACCGAGCAGCCCCGCCAGCACACCGACCACTGAACCCAGGGCGATATAGGCAAATATAAATTCCAGTTCCAGCATCGCTATGCTCACCTCTTATCTGACAATAACCAGTTAAAACCCGGCCACTATTTCAAAACCCGGCGCTGATTGCAAAGCCAGATTAACGGGATATATCACGCCAGCACACCTTTTTCCGGATGGCGGCAACGAAGACAAAAACGCCGGCTAAAAAGCCGGCGTTTATATTTGTCAGTCGCAGAATCAGGCTAACTTGTCGTCCGCCACTTTGTACTGAGGATCTTCTGCGCGGTTGATTTCAACTGCACTGCCAGCTTTTTCCAGCAACCGGATACATTCCGGGCTGAGGTGGCGCAGGTGAATATCGATACCGCCTTTCTGGTAACGTTCCACCAGGGAATCAATAACCTCGATACCTGAGTGATCCATTACCCGGCAGTTTTTAAAGTCGATAATGACTTCCTGCGGATCGTAACGCGGAGTGAACTGATCACGGAAATTCTGTACAGAGCTGAAGAATAACGGGCCGTTTGGCTCATAAATTTTCAGGTAACCGTTGTTTTCCAGACTGGTTTCCACGCGCATATTTTTCGCATGGTTCCAGGCAAATACCAGCGCAGACACAATCACACCGACAATAACCGCAATCGCCAGATCCGTCAGTACCGTAACTACCGTCACCGTGATTACCACGAAAATATCAGCCCGTGGAATCTTGTTGATCAGGCGCAAACTGGCCCATTCAAAGGTACCGATTACCACGATAAACATCACGCCAACCAGCGCCGCAACCGGGATAATTTCGATCCAGCTGGAGCCGATCAGGATGAACGTCAACAGGAACAGCGCGGCAGAAATACCTGAAGCACGGCCGGTACCACCGGAGCTGATGTTGATCATACTCTGGCCGATCATGGCGCAACCACCCATACCGCCAAAGAAGCCGGTCGCCACGTTGGCAACGCCCTGGCCGACACATTCTTTGTTACCACGGCCACGGGTTTCTGTGATTTCGTCAATCAGCGTCAACGTCAGCAGTGATTCAATCAGACCGATAGCCGCCAGAATCAGAGCGTAAGGCACGATAATACGCAAGGTCTCAAAGGTGATTGGCACCATCGGAATATGGAACTGTGGCAGGCCACCGGCGATAGACGCCATTGGATCGCCAGTCATGTCAGCCAGTACGTCCTGTACGGTACGGGCATCCAGATCCAGACCAATTACCAGTGCGGTCACGGTGATAATCGCCACCAGTGTGGACGGCAATGCCTTAGTCAGCTTCGGCAGGAAGTGGATGATCGCCATGGTCAGGGCAATCAGCCCCAGCATCATCATCATCTGGTCACCCTGCAGCCAGACCAGATTGCCGTCATCATCCAGCATCTGGAACTGTTTCATCTGCGCCAGGAAGATCACTATCGCCAGACCATTCACGAAACCGAGCATCACCGGATAAGGCACCATGCGGATAAATTTACCCAGCCGGAATACCCCAGCGAGTATCTGGAATATCCCCATCAGCACCACGGTGGCAAACAGATATTCCACCCCGTGCATGGCTACCAGGCTGACCATCACAACCGCCAGTGCCCCTGTGGCACCGGAAATCATGCCCGGACGGCCACCAATCGTGGCAGTAATCAGACCAACCATGAAGGCAGCATATAAGCCAACCAACGGTTCTACGCCTGCCACGAAGGCAAAGGCGACTGCTTCCGGCACCAGGGCCAGAGCAACAGTAAGGCCGGAAAGAACATCAGCTTTCAGGCTCTGTGAACGCTTAACTAACAATTGCAGCATAGAATTTATGTGCTCCGGGAAAATTAATTACATCTGTAGCGACAGCGAACCGGCTAAACCGGGCTGTTCGGGTACAAATGACGCAAGAAAGGCGCAGGATTATATAACATCGCGACACCGCAAGGACAGCGCCAATTGAAATTAGCCAAAGGATTTAAGCATGAAAATATGACAACCATTATTCACTGGTGTCATATGCTTGCACGTCATTGCCCTGCCAGGTTGCAAAGCCCTGCCTGTTCAGTCAAACAGGCTGAGCTGTACCCCTGCCGGGGCTTATGTTCCACCAGCCGGTACCCCAGACCGATCAGCCGAACCGGACGTTCTCCCCGTAGCCAGGCCTGTTCACATAAATGCCGGTAAAGTGCGAGATTGGGTGTCGGTGTCGCTTGCTCAACGGTGGTTTGCGAAAAGTCATGAAATTTCAGCTTCACAACTGCCCCGCTAATATCCCGTTTATCTTTGTGTTTATGATAACGGCGCTGCAATTCCTGCATCAGCACCGGTAACTGCTGTAAACAGGCATTCAGGTCCTGCAGATCCTGCGGATAGGTATGCTCAACACTCACCGACTTACGTTCACGAGATACCTTCACCGGCCGCTCATCGATTCCCCGGGAGAGCTCGTATAACCGTTTGCCGAAACGGCCGAAACGATCCACCAGCTGCGCCAGGGAAAACTGCTTTAGCTGGCCACAGGTCTCAATGCCCATCTCATGAAGTTTTGCCGCGGTTACCTTACCCACACCGAAGATCTTGGCCACCGGCAGGGTTTCAATAAACGTCTCCATCTCATGGGGCGGCACCACAAACAGGCCATCCGGTTTACGCCAGTCACTGGCGATCTTAGCCAGAAACTTATTCCCCGCCACCCCGGCAGAAATAGTGATGCCTACTTCCGCGAATACCCGGGCACGGATTTCTTCAGCAATGCGGGTGGCACTGCCGCCACAATGGGCTGATCCGGTCACATCCAGAAAGGCTTCATCCAGAGACAGGGGTTCAATCAGGTCGGTGTAATCCTGATAAATGGCCATAATCTGCTGGGATGCCTGACGGTATTTTTCCATATTACCAGGCAGCAAATGCAAATGTGGGCACTTCATCAGCGCCTTGGCAGTCGACATCGCCGAATGGATGCCGAACTCACGGGCCGGATAATTACAGGTGGAGATAACGCCTCTGCGGTCTGACGAACCACCAATGGCAATGGGTATATCTCTCAGGGAAGGATCATCGCGCATTTCAACAGCGGCAAAAAACAGTCGCAGTCACAGTGGATGATTTTTCGTTGCGGGCCTGATGTCCCTTGTTCGTCAGACATAAATTACGTTACACAATCAGAACTGATGGGCTAAGTGTAATGCAACTTACTGTATAAAAAACAGTGCAGAGCGTTTTAGCTGTGCACTGTTTTCATCGGGATTTTATCTGAGTCTTGAGCGGTTCTAAAACCCTTTACTGACGCCGTAAAGAAGACTCCAGCGACTTCAGGTGATTACCCACCCAGGACGGATCGAACGGGCCCCAGTTATCAATCACATAATAGCCATCGTTATTTCTGCGGCCATCCTGTTTGAAGTGAATTTTAATGCCCAGCCCCGGAATCGCCTTAATGACATCCTGAATGGTACGGCGCGGCCAGCCGGTTTCCTGCATCAGCGCAGGTACACTGGGGCGTTCAATGGTATTAACAAGGTGAGAAATGACTAAACGACGAGCAAAAGCGGAATTAAATTTTTCATGATGAGTTCTACATCCCTTTAGAAATCCTGGTATTTCACTGCGTATGCAGTACCAACAGCGTTTATCCCTTTAGCCTTTCTGTCAGAAAGACCGTTACGCTTAGACTTAAGGATAATAATTTTGCAGCACGAATGCTAGTTGCCCCAGAAAAATTCCGGCAAAGATCCATCAAATGAATAACAGGATGGCCAGAGAGGCAGATAAACGGGCTACTAAGCAGGCTGTACACTTTCAGATGAGTGAACCAAATGCATGAAATGATCCTGGCTGACCGGTTTGCTGTACAGGAAGCCCTGCATTCTGTCACAGCCAAGCTGCTGCAGAAGCTCCGCCTGTTCAGGAGTCTCAACCCCTTCTGCCACGGTGGTTAATCCCATCCCCTGCGCCAGGGCAATAACCGAGCGGATCAGCGCCGCATCGGCTGAATCGGTCAGTGAAGCTGCGACAAAAGACTTGTCGATTTTCAGGGTATTGAAGGAATAGCGGCGTAAATAGCTGATCGACGCAAAACCGGTGCCGAAATCATCAATGGATAAACGGATACCTGCCCCGGTAATCTTCTGTATCTGCTCATCCACTTCAGACCAGCGGTTCAGCAACAAGCCCTCGGTAATTTCCAGCTCAAGGACCTGCGGCGATAACTGATGCTGTTCCAGTAACGCCAGTAACCAGTCAGCGAAACCGTTCTTCTGGAACTGCTTGGGAGACACATTGATACACATACGGAAGTCATCCGGTAGTGAACTGCGCCAGAGCAGATACTGCTCCAGTGCCCGCTCAATCACCCATTCACCCAGCTCATTGATCAGGCCCAGGTCTTCCGCCAGCGGAATAAAATCATCCGGACTGACATTCGACAGCACCGGGCTGTGCCAGCGAAGCAGTACCTCACAGGCAACCACTTCATTGCGCCGGCTGCAGGTAATTGGCTGAAAATGCAGGCTCATTTCTTCAAATTCCAGCGCCCGCTGTAGATGTGTCTCCATCAACATCTGCTGTTGGGCATGCTGATTCATTTCCGGCGTAAAGAAGTGGTAATCGTTGCGGCCTCTGGACTTGGCAATATACATAGCCGCGTCGGCGTTACGCAGCAGGGTTTCTGCGTTGTCGCCATCCTGCGGATACACAGCCCCCAGGGATGCCGTCACAAACAACTCGTGCTCTTCAATGTACACCGGCGCATTAAAAGCCCGGAGTACTTTTTCAATGATCCGCTCTGCCACCGCAATGTCTTCAATATCATCCATGATCAGCAAGAACTCATCGCCACCAAAACGGGCGATGATATCTTCGCTGCGAACCGCTTCCTTCAGAAGTTCAGCCACGCTGCCCAGGAAACGGTCACCGGTACTGTGACCAAAGCTGTCATTAATGCGTTTAAAGTGGTCCAGATCGATAAATATAACCAGCACATGGGTGCCACGTTTTTCGCCAGCCGGATACTGTTAGTGAGGCGCTGCATGGCAACCATCCGGTTCGGCAGCCCGGTGACAGCATCATATTTGGCCTGAAACGCCAGTTGCTGTTCCTGCTGCTTATGCCGGGTGATATCTTCCATAATGCAGACATAGTGGGTGATCTGCTGATCATCGCCGGTAATCGGTGCAATGCTGGTCAGTGCCCAGAATTCTTCCTTATTGGCCCGGTGATTGAGTAACTCCCCACGCCACGGCAGTCCCTGATGCAGGTTCTCCCATAAGCCTTCATAAATATGCTCCGGCATTTTGCCGGATTTCAGAATCCGTGGTGTTTCTCCGATGGCCACCTTGCTCTTATAACCGGTGCTGGCTTCAAACGCCGGATTCACATATTCGATCACCCCTGCTGGTTGGTAATCAGAATGGCAGACGGGCTCTGTTCAACCACCGTCGACAGCTGGCGTAACTTCAGTTCCCGGCGGTTACGGCTGGTAATATCCGAAATGAATCCGACAAAGCCACGGGTCTTGCCCTGCTCATTCAGCCGGTAGTTAATATTGACCTGAATATCAATGATGCTGTCGTCTTGGCGGATACCTTTACGGCTGTAGGTATCCAGGTGAGGAAACTCATCTACCATCCGGCCCAGTTTGCGGCTGTAGTACTCCCGTTCTTCTGACAGCATGGTTTCACTGATCGGCCTGCCCACCATCTGATCCGGCGGATAAGCAAATATCTGGTGCGCCTTCGGGTTGGCAAATATCACTTCACCTTCAAGGTTGATCTCAATAATGCCGTAGGGAGAAGCGTCCACCAGTGCCCGGAAACGCATTTCGTTATCAATGACCTGATTCTGACTGTTAATCAGCTCAGTCATGTCCTGAACAATCCCTCTGATCAGGGTCACTTCCTTGAAAGGATCTGCCACCGGCTCTGCCTGAATATGCAGCCAGCGGGTTGAACCGGTGGGATGTTTCAGCCGTACCAGACAGGTATCCACCAGCTTACGGGTCAGTACTTTTTCCGTCAGGCCCTGCAGCTGTTCGCGGTCTTCAGTAAACAGCTTTTCCAGTACATCACTCAAAAAGCGCTGCGCTGGGAGTGCAGCCCGAACAGGCTTCGGGCCTGTGCAGAACAGTTTAACTGGCGGCTCTGAACATCCAGTGTCCAGCTACCGAGGCTGGCAAGGCTCTGAATACGCTGTAACTGATCATTGCTGTCACGCAGGCGTCTGGAAAGGCCCAGGCGGGTAAGCTCAGACTCTGCCCGGTTGATAAGCACCGGTAATAAACGTATCAGCCCGGACGGCACTTTAAGCCGCCCGCGGGATGCAACCAGAAGATTCCCCATCGGCTGGTCTTCATGGTCACAAAGAGGAATGCCAAGATAACCGTCCATTTCCAGCCGGTTGAGCATATCTGCCTGGGGATAGCGCATCATGGCACCATCCGGGATATAAAGGATTTTTCGCCCTTTCAGGTCAAAACAGGGGTATTTTCAAGACGATAGTAGATATTCGCGGCAGGCACGCCGTCCAGACTCAGAGCAAGGCTGGTAGCGTTATTCGGGTTTTCGTGATCCAGCAGAGACACCATCGCCAGATCCGCACCCAGTATTTTTGCCAACCCGTTAACCAGCCCCTGAAAAAGGCTTCGTCATACAGGTTCGCCACTCCATCGATCAACTGCTGAAATAACCGTGAAGCATCCGTATCAATAAGATCAGAGGTCACAATAAGTCCTTTTCGGAGTGTCCTTTACATCCGGATAACTATTCCACTAAAACCGGCAGACACTCTTAGTCTGGATGCTGGCGTCTGATTCAGCCGGATCCCCGGCAATACAAGCAATACCCAATGAATGAAGATGACGTCCGACGCACTGCATCAATTAATTTGAAACTATAGGCAAGACAGGCAATTGTAAAGCCCCTGTTCACCTAAGTAGGTACTGTACCCCCTGAAATTCCGGGGTTTTAACCGGAATGTCATTAATCAGCAAGGGAACTGTCACCAAACACTCATAAATTGTTTGCCACTTCCCCGGGCAGATTAAGGTTCAGATTCCGTGATCAATGTTGAACAGATAATCCAGGATAAATACCCCGCTTTCATGACAAAACCGGCACCGCTGCGTGGGCCTGCCTTATATTTTCTGCGCCGTCTGTTCCATGAGTCAGAAGTTAACAGTTTTCTGGAACAGCACAGCCACTGTGAAGGCTTTGAGTTTATTGACCGGGTACTGGATTACTTCAGTTTCAGCTATAGCCTGAGTAACACAGACCGCCTGAATATCCCTTCCAGCGGCCGGGTGGTTATTATCGCCAACCACCCGCTGGGCGCTTTAGATGGCCTGGCACTGATAAAACTGGTCGGCGAAGTAAGGCGGGATGTAAAAATCATCGCCAACGACATGCTGGCAAGCTTTGCACCGCTGTCACCGGTCTTACTCCCGGTCGATAACATCAGCAAAGCCACCCGCAAGCAGGACATCGCCAATATCAGTGAAGCACTGCGTAATGAAGAAGCGGTCATTGTGTTTCCCGCCGGCGAGGTTTCCCGGGCGGGATTCACTGGTATTAAAGACAGCAAATGGAACAGTGGTTTTTACGCTTTGCCCGACAAACCAACAGCCCGGTACTGCCGGTATATATCGGCGGGAAAAACTCACCACTGTTTTACGGGTTATCCATGTTAAACCGGAGCATGTCTTCGGTGCTGCTCCCCATGAAATGTTTAACAAACACGCTGCCGTACTGCCGATTAAAATTGGCGAACCGGTTGCTTACGGCCAGATTGAAAAGCTGCCCCTGAATAACCGGGAAAGGGTAAAGCTGATCAGGCGCCACCTCTACCGCCTGGCCAAAGGTAAAAGCCTTTATTCATCACGGAAAAACCATCAGCCATCCGCAGGACCGGCAAGCCCTGAAACAGGAACTGCGCAGCAGTGAGTTGCTGGGCGAAACCGCTGACAACAAAAAATCTACCTGTTTGACTACCGTGCAGACTCCGCTGTCATCGCCGAAATCGGACGACTACGGGAAATAGCATTTCGCCGGGTTGGCGAAGGTACCGGAGAACGGACGGACCTTGATCACTATGACCCCCACTACCGCCACCTGATACTCTGGGACGATGAAAATCTGGAAATCGCAGGTGCATACCGGCTGGCCGAAGTCTGGCGGCAGCAGCCCGATAACAGCCAGCAACATCTCTACAGTGCCAGCCTGTTCAGCTACTCGGACAACATGCAGCCTTACTTTCAGCAGGGTATCGAACTCGGCCGCAGCTTTGTTCAACCGAAATACTGGGGTAAACGCAGTCTGGATTATCTCTGGTATGGCATTGGCGCCTACCTGAAACGTCACCCACAGGTGCGTTATATGTTCGGCCCTGTCAGCCTGAGCAATGTCTACCCTAAAGCCGCCAAAGACCTGCTGGTCGGATTTTACCGGCACTACTTCCCGGACCCGGAAAACCTTGCCGCTTCCCATAACTCTTACCATCCGGATGCTGCCACAGAGGAACAAATGCAGTCTCTGTTCAGTGGTGATAACTACAAAGACGATTTCAAAGAACTCAAACACCAGATGGATTTCTGGAACCTTACCGTCCCGACACTCTATAAGCAGTATGCCGATGTCTGCCATGAAGGCGGGGTTCGCTTTCTGGATTTTGGCGTCGACGCTGACTTCAACAACTGCATCGACGGCCTGGTGCTGGTCGATATGCACTATCTGAAAGACAAAAAGCGCCAGCGTTATATTGGTGATTCCGCCAGCAGTAACCAGCCACAGATCTCAGAACTCCGCATCACCTGATCCATACCGCACACCGGGAACCCATGCCCCGGGTTTGCACTGCCCTGAATCACTCAATACCCTGTTCGGTGATGAAAGCCTGCCCGACGAAAAGAAATCCGGGGAAACTTCTTTTCATCCCACCGTTCTATACTTGAGAGAGGCCTGCAGGAAACCCGCCTGCACCGACAATCACGGAGCCAGCGCATGTCAGACAAGTCATCTTTGCCACAGAGAACCTCCAGCAATCAGGAAATTGAAGCCTTTCTGGAACAGGTGCAGAAAAGTCCGGCAGTCATCAATACCGGCGGTCAGGGACGGCTGATATTTTCACTGGATGCTACCGCCAGCCGGGAACGCACCTGGGACCAGGCTTGCCAGATCCAGAATCAGATGTTTCTGGAATGTCAGTCACTGGGGATCTCAATACAACTTTGCCACTATGCCGGCTTCGATCACTTCGCCGCGTCCGAATGGATGAACAGCCCGGATGCCCTGCTCAGCCAGATGCGTAACGTACACTGTATCGGCGGCCATACCCAGATCGCCCGCCTTCTGCAGCATGTCCTGCGGGAAGTACGCCAGCAACCGGTACAGGCACTGGTATTTGTCGGCGACTGTGTCGAAGAACCGGTGGATTTTCTCTGCCAACTGGCCGGACAGGTCGGATTATTAGGGACGCCGATTTTTATTTTTCACGAAGGCCGTGATATAACCGCTGCCCAGGCGTTCCGTCAGATGGCCAAAGTATCTAACGGCGCCTACTGCCGTTTTGACAGCAGCAGTGTTGCCCAGCTGCGGGCACTGTTGAGTGCGGTGGCGGTTTATGCTGCCGGCGGTCGTCAGGCACTGGAACATTTTGCTGACCAGGCCGGCGGCGAAGTAAAACGTCTCAGTCAGCAACTGGGCCATAAATAATTAACCCGGGAATCTGCCGTGAATCCAGTCTACTTTTTATTTTCAGCGCGTTATTTGCCGTGTGGTTTATCTGGACCCGCCGGCAATCCCCGCAACAGCGCCGTCAGACCAACATAAAGTTACTGATCTTCATTCTCGGCATCCTGATTTTTATCTGATTCTGGCCGGTAAACTGCACTGGTTGGGGGCTGCTGTTGCCGTTGCCCTGCCGTTTGTCCGCCGACTGTGGCCTTTCCTGCCATTTATCGGCCGCTTTCTGCAGAACAGACGTAACCGTCAGGGGTAACACCTCAGCGGTCGACACCCCAATCCTGCATATGGAACTGGATCACGACAGTGGCATTATGTATGGCACCGTGCTGGAAGGCCCGCTGAAAGACCGCCAACTGGGCGATATGACCGAACAGGAATTTCTGCAGTTACTGAGTTATTGCCGCCAGCATGATCAGCAGTCAGCCCGCCTGCTGGAAACCTATCTGGATAAGCGCTTCGGTGACCGCTGGCGGGACGACGATCAACCCACCGGAGATGCCCCTCTGAGCGAAGTCGATGAGGCTTATCAGATTCTGGGGCTGGAGAAAGGTGCCAGCGAACAGGAAATCATTGAAGCCCACCGCCGGCTGATGCAGAAAATGCACCCCGACCGGGGCGGCAGTGATTATCTGGCCGCTAAAATTAATCAGGCAAAAGACTTGCTGATGAAACGCTAGCGGTTATTCCAGTTCGAGCAGCTCAATTTCCTGAACGGGCTGCTCATTTGCCTGTACCTTCACAGCATCAAAACTGAAGGTCCGTACTTCCTGACTGTACTGATTTTTCTGCTCTGCTGTATCCGCTTCCGATAATACCTGCGGCTCTGCTGTTTCACGGGGTTGAGCCTCCGGCTGGTTACGCCACACCAGCGGGCTTTGCATCCAGCGCTGGAAACGTGCCCCTTCCGGTAACTCACCCAGCCGGCCGCCCTGCAACTGATACATGGCCCTGTTGAGCCGTTTAAAAATTAACAAAAACGCCTTGCCGGACACATCCGACATGGTTAACACCAGCTTCTGGGATTCAAGCAACTGCCAGGTTCCCCGCTCAGTGACCGCATGATTCTGCTGCCGGCGGACCAGGCTGACCCGGCCATCTTTATGCAATTTTAATAACGCTTCGGTATTACCGGTACGGAATTTATAAAAACCGCTGACCATATCCTCAGTGGCTTCCCCTGCCGGGCACAACCAATGTATTCATTGCCATACAGCAGCATACTGGCGCGGAAATTCAGCAAGGTGCCATTTTCCGGATCAATACACCGGCCGGGTTTCAGGGCTATTTTAAACTCCGGAATCCCTTTGGCAGAGACCACACTGGCAAAGGTCTGCTCCCTGCTCAGTGCGCCATTACTGCGGCCACCGGCAGAAACCCCTTCTGTGCTGGTGCCTTCAGGCGCCTGTCTGCTCACCGGGAAACTGTAACTGCCCAGCGGCTCAACACTCTGTACCCGGACACCATTTTCCTGAATGTCAGCCACCCAGTAAGGCGATGTGCTGGCTGCCCGGAAGCTGACATTAGATAAATCGAAGAAACAAGTGCTTTCAGTACCGCCCGCCACCTGTAACTCAGATACCCTTACACGGTTCTGAGCATCAGCCTGAGCAGCAATAAATTCCATGTACACCGGTAATCCGCCAGCGCCTAACTGGCGATAAAACCGCTGTACACTGCCATCAGCAGTATCATCAATCAGCGGCCACCAGCCGGTATCAAAACAGGGCTGGAAACGTAACTGATCATCTTTTAACTGCACGACACCACGTAATTCAAGGGCCTGATCTGACGTCAGGGCAGCCGGTTTACATCCCACCAACAGAAACAGCAGGCACAGTGTTTCAAACAGCCGCCAGCGACCGGCAACCGCGAAACGTTTGTCATATGATACCCTTGCTGCGCTGCTGGAATGACGCACAGAAACTCCTTTCCATCTCTGTCTAAGATTTAAAAACACTAAAAATACAGCATCTTAACAACCAACCGACACATCCTCTAGCGGGCAGCTTTCTTTCTTCAGATAAAGATAAAAAAGCCGGAATATCACCCTTAAACCGCATCTGTATATTGATGCCGTAAACGGATCGGTTACAATGATTATAGGTCGTTCAGGAAAAATCCCCATTATGCAGATGCAACATCGTATCCTGTTACTGGCAGATACACCGCAAACTATCCGCCGCTGGCACCTGTGTCTCAGCGCTCAGGGATATGCCGTCAGTCATATAAACGATATCCAAAAACTGGATACTCAGGACAGGTTTGATCAGTTACTGGTTGACGTTTCGACCCCGCTTTCAGGGAATTACTCAACATGATTCCCGTCCGTAAAACCATTCTGCTGGGGCACGTGCCTGAACCGGATGCCAGCAGGCTGCTGATTCTGGAAAAACCTCACCGGAAGCCGAAGTACTGGCACTTATCCGTGAACAGCTTCACGGAACGCCGCTAACAGAACCGGCACTGCTTAATACGAACATTGGCCCGGTACTCAGCCCGGCCATGCAGGCAACACTGCAGCAAACCCAACGCATTGCTGCTGCCAGCAACCATGTAACAATTACCGGCGCTGCCGGCAGCGGCAAAACCAGCATTGCCAGAACCCTGCACGCTGCCAGCAAGCACGCCGATCAACAACTCACCGAACTGAACTGTGCCCAGTTATCCGGCAGCCTGATTGGTAAAACCCTGTTTGGCGACCCGGAACTGAACGTTCCTTCAGCCGTGGAACAAACCGGTACAACCCTGCTACTGCAGCATATTGAACAACTGGACTTCCGTTTACAGATCCAGCTGAGCGTCTGCCTGGAACAGAATGAATCCCCGGCCCGTATCATTGCCACCACCTGCTGTGATCCTGATACGCTGTTTACCGACGGGCAACTGGCCTCTGATCTCTATTACCAGATCAGTGATATTTGCCTGCAAGTGCCGGATCTGAAATCCCGCAGTGAAGATATTCCCCGCCTGGCAGAGTATTTTCTGAGCAGCGAAGACAGCCAGCCAACCCTGAGCAACAGTGCAAAACAGTTACTGTTACACGAACCCTGGACCGGCAATGTGGCCCAGCTGAAACGCTGCATGGAAAACCTGCTTCAGGAACAGGCAGACGGACAGCCTGACAGAACCATCCAGGCCGGTGACATTCTGGCGGTACTGGAGGATATTGCCCCACAGATTCCTTCGTTCAGCCAGGCACGGGCAGAATTTGAACGTAATTATCTGATCCGCATGCTGACATTTACCTCAGGCAAGGTCAGCAAAGCAGCCAGACTGGCCCAGCGTAACCGGACGGATTTTTATAAATTACTGGCAAAACATGAATTGAATGCGGCTGATTTCAAAGAGTCAGCAGCTCCGAAATCAGCAGCCCCCACCAAAACCAAACTGTCGAAAACCGCCTGAACTAACACAGGCTTTCTGCACCATAACCATTTGAGCCCTGCCGGCATCACCGGCAGTGTGCTTAACCCGTCAGGTCAGCAAACTGCCCTCTGGTCAGTAACAACAGATCGCTGGCCGCTAACTCGATTTCCAACCCCGCTTACCGGCACTGACAAATACCGCCGGCCAGTTTTCAGCCGTTTTATCCAGCAGAGTTGGCAGGGATTTTTCTGCCCCAGCGGGCTGATGCCTCCCAGCAGATAACCGGAACTGCGCTGAGCAGCCTGCGGGTCAGCCATGGCAATCTTTTTCACCTTAAAGGCTTTTGCTGCCGCCTTCAGATTCAGCTGACCGGCAACCGGTACAATGGCTACCCCCAGCTGTTTGTTATCGCCATTAAGCGCCACCATCAGGGTTTTATACACCTGAGCAGGATCGATCTGCAGCGCCGCTGCGGCCTCCTCGCCATAGGATGCACACCCAGGATCATGGGTATAACTGTGAACCTTGTGAGCAACACCACGTTTTTCTGCCAGAGTAATTGCCGGAGTCATACAATGCCTTACTGTCTGATCACTTAATTTAACCGGCGTGTTTTCCTGCCGGAAATTACAATTTAACGTTGCCGTAACGGTTCCAGGATATCCTCCAGGCCGTTCAGCTTTATTTCGTATAACAACTGCAACAACATACCGATTTCACCGGCGGGAAAGCCCTTACCGGAAAACCAGACCAGATAAGGTTCCGGCAAATCCATCAGCACCCGCCCCTGATATTTGCCAAACGGCATCTTCATGGTGGCAAGTTTTTCGATATGTTTAGTGGTTAAATCCATAGGAGGTTCCGGTCCGGTAAGACAATCAAAATCAAACCCAGACTTTAACCGATAACAGCCTGCTTTAAATAGAAAATTTTGCTGATTTACCCTGTGGTAATCGCTACACTCAAAACAAGCTTATGTGGCTGAAGAACGTTCACCGCTTACTCTCAGCCAGCTAATTACACCGATTCACCGAGGCAATAAATGACCTGTACGCTCAGCCAGTTACACGTATACCCAATCAAGTCCACCACCGGCATCAGCCTGAACCGCAGCCATGTATCCCCGGGGTCTCAGCTTTGACCGTGACTTCATCCTGCGGGATTTAAAGGGCCGCTTTATTACTGCACGAACTCATCCTAAGCTGGTCCTGGTTGAAGCCAGCCTGACTCCCGGCGGCCTGCTGCTGAGCGCACCAGGCATGCCGAATCTGGAAGTCAGCTATGCCGCTTTCAGTAACCAGTATCTGGATGTCAAAGTATGGGGCAGTGAAATCAGCGCGCAGCATTGTCAGGCCAGTGCCGACCAGTGGTTCAGCACTTATCTGGAAACTGACTGCCAGCTCGTCTACTTCGGCGAGCAATCCAGCCGGGAAGTCAGCGGTCATGAAGGCCAGCCGGTCAGCTTTGCCGACGGCTATCCGTTACTGCTGATCTCTCAGGGCTCCCTAAATGACCTGAATTCAAAATGCCCGGCCCCCATCAGTTTTGCCCACATGCGGCCCAACATTGTGGTCAGCAGCATCGCACCTTTCGCCGAAGACAGCTGGTCGCAAATCCGGATCGGAGAAGTCGAGTTTGATGTGGTGGAAGCCTGCAGCCGTTGCGTATTTACCACAGTTGATCCGAAAACCGGCATCCGTAATGAATTCAAAGAACCGTTAAAGACCCTGAAGCAATATCGCCGGGACGAAAAAGGTGAAGTCTTCTTCGGTCAGAACCTGATTCCGCGCAATCAGGGGTTATCCGGGTGGGTGATACGGTGGAAATACTCGGCGGCAAATCACCGGTATCCCTGTTACCGGCAGACATCTGATTACTCAGCGCAATCATCCAGAAGTAACCCAACGACGTCACGCAACTGTTTCAGCAGGTTGCGTGGCGATACCGTTTTCGCCGCCCCCTGCTGGCTCTTTTCCCAGCCATTATTCTGCAACACTTTACTGATTAACAACTGCTGCTGGTTAGCATTCAGCCCTGCCAGCTTGCCTTCCAGCCCGCAGCGATACAGCCATGGCCGCAGGGTAAACTGACAGCTTTCGTATTGCCGGTGTGCGCCAGCAAAGGATCGCAACTCAGCCATTTCGGCCACGTCCAGCACATCATGCTCTTCACTGGTAGCTGCGCCATCACCAACAGCCAGGTCGGCAAAAATATCCACCACCAGACGGGTATCCATCGCTTGCAAATAACTGCTCAGCAGATGGCTAAACTGACGGCTCAGACGATTGCGTGCCTCCTGTAAAAACCTTTCACCGGCAACGCTGCACGCCTTAAGCATGATGACCCCATGGGTTGCCCCCACACTGTCCCGGGTCAGGCCGATACGGGCCAGCCGGTAATCATTATGCCGCCAGAAGCTCAGCAACTCAGGGGTCAGACCGAAACCAGTTCCCAGCCAGTCCAGATTACTGTTACCGGCATACTGCTCCAGTTGCGCCAGCATGCGTTCTGCAACCCTGTGCCGTTGCAGCTCCGGCCGCACGGCAATGCGCATAACCCGCAAGCCTTTCACCCGTCCTGCTCCGGCAATCGCCTCCTGCGCAAGTAAGGTCTGAGGAATAAGATGACCTTTTGGCCGCCGGGTACCGGCATACACCGCCGCGGCCAGGTCATCATCCAGCGGCCCTTCTTCAGCCACCAGCATGGTGCCCAGCAACTCATTACCGGCAACCGAGAACGCCCCCAGACCCGCAAGTTCGGGCTGTCGAGCAGAATGCGTAAATCCCCGGCGTAGTTCGGTAATGGGCCAGTACCAGTAAACCGAACACATCATTGAGCAGCACTTCATCTGCCACCAGTGCATCCCGATCCAGCAGACGAATCTCTGTTTCCACCGTTAGCGTACGGGGTTCGCCTTGCAGCGGTGCCGGCTCAGCAGCCAGCATCAGCGCCTTAAAGGTAAAGGCTTCCAGCGGATCCCCGCCGCCCAGCGCACCGGCGTATTCAGACGCAGATCATGCCAGCCCGGGCGCTGGCGGTTCAGTAAGCCTTTAAATCGTACCGCAAACCCCTGCCCGGTCCCTTCATAGCCATGAATAGTTGAGGCAAATACACAACGGGAATAACCGGCCAGCAAGCGCGCAAGCACCGGCACCGGAATTGCTGCAGCCTCATCCACCAGCAGTACATCCGTTTCTGGCATGACTTCCAGCATACGGTCTGGCTGATAAAAACGGACTGAGGCTTCACCCAGGCACACCGCACCCGGTTCAGCGGTACATCCGGCCAGGTTTTCAGCAACCGCACTGAACAGCGCTTCAACGGCAGATAAGGCCGGCGCCACAACAGTGATTTTCGTAATGCCCTGCTTAATGAGCGCAGCTGACAGCAAACCAAGACTGGCGGACTTTCCCCGCCCCGGTCAGCGGTTACCACCTGCACCGCCGGACGTTTTGATAAGCACTGCGTTGTCAGGTGCTCAACCAGTTGTTGCTGCTCCAGACTGCGGTAAGGTGCTTGATATACCTCACCAGCTTCCGGCAGTGACAAATCAGGTATAACCGGCAGCGGCTGTCCCTGGCGGATCAGATACAGGAGTCATCCCCGGAAATAACATCAACGAGGCGGCGGATAAAGCGCCGGCCAACATCATCAGCGCTATAGGGCTCCACCGCTATATGCTGCAGCTCAGGATCATTAAAGCCGGGCCACTCATCCAGCGGAGGCACCAGCAGAAACATCAGCCCCCGGCGACCAGTACACCACTGACCTGACCAAAGGCATTTGGATTAAAGCCCGCCAAGGCATCAACCACCAGACGCTGGCGCTCCTGCCCCAGACAACTGCCGGCCTGCTTCGGGCTGATACGTTCTGCGCCGTCCGGTATATCCAATGGAGACTTCTCAGTGCCCAGCCACAAACAGTCATCCGACTTGTCAAGCGCGCTGATCTGCTGATTCAGCCAGTCAGGCTCTCCGCTGATGACCAGCAGGGCCCGCTGCCGCCGTGCGCCGGCACAGGCGGACAGCTGCTGCAGATAATCACGGGATAACATGGGAAAGAAAAATCAGTCTGAATAGGTCACTGGGACTTCCAGCGACTGTTCGGTATTGAAGCTCACCTGATTGCCGCCGTTGTTCTGCGCCTGTTGCAACAGGTCTTCAGTTAACTGCTGAATATGCGCAGCACTAAGCTGTGCCGAAGGTTGCATGGTACTGACCCCCAGGCTCAGCAGCATTGGCTGCCCGCCGAGAACAATCTCAGTGGCCTGCTGTCGTAAACGTTCCGCCAGTTGCGGCGACTGTTCATTAGTGGCCGGCAGTAACAGGGCAAAACGGTAATCACTGATCCGGGCGATCACATCGCCGGGACGAAATACTGTTTGCTGTAAATTCTTCGCCAGTAACTGTGCCATTACCGGGTGATCTTCCTCCGGTAAGTCATTCAGGTATTCACTGTCAGGTTCCAGCAAAATTAAAGACAGGGGGTAAACTCACGCACCGCACGGCGGCATTCAATGTCCAGCAAAATTTCAAACTGGCTGGCATTTACCAGCCCGGTTACAGGATCTTTGCCACTGGCCTGTTCAATCTGCTCACGGCTCATTTCCAGCGACTGCTGATGCTCATCCACCAGCGCCTGATAACGGCGGTTACGCCGCCAGTTCATCACCAGCAAATTCACGGTAAAGAAAATCAGGATCGCCGCCAGACCGGCAATCAGTTCAGGCAAAAGGGTAAAATGGCTGTCAATCACCGGCTGAGATACGCGGTCAAAATCAGCCCGTTCCAGACCACTGGCCGCATACATCTGCCAGAGCTCATCAATACTTTTCACGCTGTCAGCAGCCTGCTGATTCACCCGCTGACCTGCGCTTCCAGCGCCAGACGGATTCCCTGCACAGCCACCTGCTCTTCATAGGCGTGCAGTCCAAAGACTGTCCCTGCCCACACCACAGCACCGCCTGCAGCGGCCATCAGCAACTGGGAAAACCAGCCTTCACGTGGTTTTTGTTCTGTGACAGACAAAATCTTTCCTTAAAAATTACGGCTAACATCTGCCCCGGCAATGACCGGTCAGGCGCCCGGTAAAGACGCTCTACAAACCTAATATCTTTTCCCGGGTGATGCAACGCACAACCGCCCGAAATGATTACTGTCCGTAGGTTTTGTGGGGCTGGTTCAGATAAGCAAGCTCTTCCGGGGTGGACTCCCGGCCCAGCACTGCATTCCGGTAGGGAAAGCGGCCAAAGCGGGCAATCAGTTCCCGGTGTTCGTGGGCAAAGTCCAGTGCATTATCCAGCACCTGACGGTGTTCAATGCCCATTTCGCCGAACAGGCTCTCCAGACAACTGATATGCTGATCCTGTTCTTCCAGTGACTCCGCATGCTCCAGCGGCATATAAAAGAACAGTTTCTCGCTCAGCTCCAGTGCCCGGTCATGGCCCAGCTCAATCCCTTCTTTGCTCAGTGCAGCGGCTTTACTGTCTCCGGAAAATGCCTCGGCACTGCCGCGGTAGATGTTACGGCTGAACTGATCAAGCAAAATGATCAGTGCCAAACGCCCACGGGGCTGCCGGGCCCAGTCATCCAGCTCTCCGGCCAGCGCCTGCCGGACCCGCTGACCAAACGCATCACGGATCAGACCATCAACCTCTTCCCCGCCGTACCACCAGAGTTTCTTCCGGTCGGGAGTCGCCAGGCCATCGTACAAATCACCAAACCAGAAATGCAGAATCTCTTCAATTTTCTCAGTCATGCCGATAATCCGTCTTCAAAATCCACTACAGAGTATAAGATATACCCGCCAGCTTAATAATTAAATATTTCAGAGACTTGTGGTATCCCCACCCAAACAGGCGCCTGTGAATACACAACTGATGCGTCAACTGCCCCAAAAAACAACTGTTCAGCCTGAATATGCACCCTGCTGGTAAGAGCAACTCAGCCGCGTGAACAATCAGGCTGAACAGTATTATCACAGCTTGCCGCACCAGCGGTCTGATAAGCGGGAGCATCACGTTCTGCAGAATTTCTTTAACCGTACATCATTTATACAATTTTTCTCTTTAAAGTCAGGAGCTTCTGCTTTAGTCTGAGACTATATTCAGCCGAGGGAATCCGAAATGCGTGCGTTACTTATCGTAGCCGTTATCGCCGTTCTGGCGATTGCCGGTGTGTATATCTACCAGACAATGCAACCTGCTGTTTCACCTCAATCCGCCAGCCAGGGATCAGACCGGACCACCGGCCAGCTACCCAAAGTCACGCACAGCAGCCAGGACGGTCAGATCACATCACAACCTGACAACAACCAGCCATCCGCGACCGCACCGGACACCGGCAGCAAAAACACAATGACCGGCACCATCAAGGTTCAGCCGGTGGATGAAGCACAGCTGACCGCCAGCGATAATATCCTCGAAGAAGTGATCGCCTCTCCGGTAGATGAATTAACCAAACAGGCCGCCAGACAGCACATTGAAGAAGTCACCCGGTCACCTCAGGACGCCATTGATATTCAGCAAGCTGACCATTTCGTAACCGTTGATCAATTACTGGAACTGCCTTTACAACAACTGATTACCCCGGCCACCACCCAGGCCCCTGTCGCAGAAGAAGACAGCGCTAAATCCTTCGCGGTGGATACCGGCCCGATCAAATCCCGGTCTCTGGATGACGACTCTGCCGGAAACGGTCAGGCAGCAACAAAACAACCTGAAACTACCGGCTTCTCATTTGAAAATATCAAACGAAAAATCGTGACGGTATTCAGCGATGAAGAAGACGGCGCAGAACCTTCTCCACAGGTAGTCTCGCGAACCAAGGCCGCTACCGAAGAAGCCATCGCCCAGATGGATAACCAGATTAAGCTACAGGCACTGCTGAACAACCCGGAAACCGCTGAAGATCAGGTATTCTTTATTCACGCGGTCACCGGCGGTGACAAGCAGGGTCTGTGGGGCATTATTCAGCACGGTGTGATAAAAACCTTTGCCAAGGGTATCCGTATTCAGGATAAAGTGATGACCGCCAACATTCCCGGGAAGCCGATGAGCGTCTTGCTAACCGCAGCAGTTCATTCCTGGGCGCTATACTGGACCGCAAAGTAAAAGACACCTACGTCTACAACTATCAGAAAGGCATACTCGGCCAGAACCCAAACCTGATTACCCCGGGCCAGGAACTGATCATCGTCAGCTTTGAAGAAGCCGAATTAATCGCCATCTATAACCACTTTGTTAATCAGTAACCTGTATAACAATGATTGATCTCTATACCTGGGGCACCCCCAACGGCCGTAAAGTCTCCATTATGCTGGAAGCCTGCGGCCTGCCCTACCGGTTTCACCGTATCGATATCAGTGCCGGCGATCAGTTCAAACCTGAATTTCTGGCCATCAGCCCGAACAACCGTATTCCCGCCATTACCGACACAGACGGTCCGGATGGCAAACCGGTATCCGTCTTTGAAAGCGGTGCCATACTGCTCTATCTGGCAGAGAAAACCGGCCGTTATTTACCGGCAGATCCCCGCGAGAAAATCATCTGTATGGAATGGCTAATGTGGCAAATGGGCGGCTTCGGCCCAATGCTGGGACAGGCCCACCACTTCAACCGTTTCGCCAAAGAAGATGTCCCCTACGGTAAACAGCGCTATACCGCCGAAGCTAAACGGCTCTGGGGCGTGCTGGATAAACATCTGGCGGACAAAACCTATATCTGTGGTGCAAACCAGAGCATTGCGGATTTTGCCATCTACCCATGGGCCTGCCGTTACGAATGGCAAACCGTTGAGCTGAATGACTTCCCTGCCGTACACCGCTGGATGCAACGGCTGGCTACGGAAGACTACATCACCAAAGGTATGCAGATACCCGATAACCGCTAAACCAGCCATCTCATAAGAAGAGACAGAAAAGAGAGAACATACGGATATGCTCAGTACTGAATTCTTAATCACATCGTTAGTGGTGGTCCTGCTGCCAGGTACCGGCGTTATCTTCACCGTTGCCACCGGCCTCAGCCTCGGCCGCCGGGCCAGCCTGTTTGCGGCGGCGGGCTGCACTCTGGGAATCATCCCCATCTACTGGCCAGTATCTTTGGGCTGGCCGCCTTGCTGCACACCAGCAGCCTGGCCTTCCAGCTGTTCAAATACGCCGGCGTAATCTATCTGCTCTATCTTGCCTGGGGCATGTGGAAGGAAACCGGCAGTATTCGCTTTGATGGCTCAGGCTCAGGCTCAGGCACCGCCCCCGCGCAAGACTGGCGGATTGCCATGCAGGCCATGCTGATTAACGTACTGAACCCTAAATTATCGATTTTCTTTCTGGCATTTTTGCCACAGTTTTTACCCACTGCCACAGCCACACCGCTGGCAGACATGCTGATTCTCAGCCTGACCTTTATGCTGATGACCCTGCTGGTCTTTATTGGTTACGGTCTGTTTGCCCATCACGTTAAACACTACATCCAGCACAGCCCGACAATCCTTACCTGGCTGCAGCGCAGTTTTGCCGGCATTTTTGTTGCCCTGAGTGCCCGGCTGGCCAGCAGTGAGCAATAAACTGTTACCTGCGCATTCTGCCGGTTAAAAACAGCTCGCCATTAAGCATGACTTAAACTCATGCTTAATGATTTTAAATCGTTTTTGCCTTTTTCCCGCCTGTTTTATTTTGCCGTGAAGCCAATTCATAAAAACAAACAGGCCAGCTATGCAAACACAATCCGGGCAACGTACATCCCGCCGCCGTGGTAACTCCCGCAGCGCCGGACGGGCCGCTCAGGCCATGCATCAACTGCCGTGGCAACAGCTGCGAAATCCGCTAACTCCCATAAAAGTCATCAGCGACGACCAGTTGGAAAGTATCCACCATGCCTCGCTGGATATCCTCGAACAGGTAGGCATCAAAGTCCTGCTGCCGGAAGCACGGGAAATCATGGGCCAGGCCGGCGCAAAAACCTCCCCGGATTCAGAACAGGTCTATTTTGACCGGGAGATGATCGAATCCCTGATCGCACTGGCTCCGTCAGAATTTACCCTGCACGCCCGTAACCCGGCCCACAACCTGCGCTTTGGCAGTAATTATGTGAACTTCGGTACCGTGGCCAGCGCCCCTAATGCCAGTTGCATGGACAAGGGCCGCCGGGCCGGTAACCGGCAGGATTATCAGGACTTTCTGCGCCTGGCTCAGCACTTCAATATCATCCACTTTCTCTCCGGTTACCCGGTGGAGCCGGTGGATGTACACCCCGGTATCCGCCATCTGGACTGTCTCGCCGATGCCGCCCGCCTGACCGACAAAGTCATGAACTGCTATTCACTGGGGTCGAACGGAATCAGGACGCCATCGAAATCGCCCGGATCGCCCGGGGCATCAGCCATGAACAGCTGGATGCCGAACCCAGCCTGTTTACCATCATCAATACCAATTCCCCGCTGGCGCTGGATATCCCCATGCTGCAGGGCATCATGGAGATGGCCAAACGCAATCAGGTAGTAGTCATTACACCATTTACCCTGGCCGGTGCCATGGCCCCGGTAACCCTTGCCGGCGCACTGGCACAACAGAACGCCGAAGCGCTGGCCGGGCTGTGTTTCGCCCAGATGATCCGCCCTGGAGCGCCGGTGGTCTACGGTGGCTTTACCTCTAATGTCGATATGAAATCCGGCTCGCCGGCCTTCGGCACCCCGGAATACATGCAGGCAGCCCAGATCGGCGGCCAGCTGGCCCGCCGCTACAACCTGCCCTACCGCAGTTCCATGTGAATGCCGCCAATACGGTGGATGCCCAGGCGGGCATTGAATCCACCATGGCTATGTGGGGGCGCTTGGCGGCGGCGTTAATTTACTCATGCACGGCGCCGGCTGGATGGAGGGTGGCCTGTGCGCCTCCTTTGAAAAGTTCGTGCTGGATGTGGACCTGCTGCAAATGATGGCCAACTACCTGAAGCCCCGGAAGTCAGCGACGCCAGTTTAGCGGTCAGCACCATTGCGGAAGTCGGCCCCGGCGGGCACTTCTTCGGCTGCGCCCACACAATGGAGCGCTACGAAAATGCCCTTTACGCTCCGCTGATTTCCGACTGGAGCAACTATGAAACCTGGGACGGCAAGGGCCGCCCCACCGCTTTCGAAAAAGCCAATCAGGTCTATAAAAAGCGCTGGCTGAATATCAGCAGCCTTTGCTTGATCCGGCTATCGACGAACAACTTGAAGCTTTCATCAGCCAGCGTAAAGCCGCCGGCGGTGTCGCCACCGACTTTTAACCCTGCACCACCGGCCAGCGCCGGACGCTAACAGAATAAGGATAAACAGCACTATGAAATCTCATGTACAGGTTGCCGTCATCGGCGGTGGCGTTGTGGGTTGCAGCGTACTTTATCACCTGACCAAGCTGGGCTGGAAAGATGTCTGCCTGATCGAACGATCTGAACTCACCGCCGGTTCCACCTGGCACGCGGCCGGGGGCATGCACACCCTCAACAGCGATCCGAACGTCGCCAAGCTGCAGAATTACACCATTAATCTGTACAAGGAACTGGAAGAAATTTCCGGCCAATCCTGCGGCATCCACATGAGCGGCGGCATCATGGTGGCTGATACCCCGGAGCGTCTGGAGTTCCTGAAAACCGCCCACGCCAAGGGTAAATATCTGGGGCTGGAAAGCGAATTCATCGATATGGATGAAGTGAAGAAGCTGCATCCCCTGCTGGACACCAGTCATTTCTGCGGCGCACTGTACGACCCGCTGGAAGGTCACGTTGACCCTTCCGGTGTTACCCACGCCTACGCCAAGGCAGCACGTATCGGCGGCGCTAAAATCTACCGCCAGTGCCCGGTGGTGGATCTTAAACAAACCCCGGAGGGTCACTGGGAAGTCATTACAGAAAAAGGCACCATCCATGCTGAGCACGTGGTGAACTGCGGCGGCCTGTGGGCCCGGGAAGTGGGCCGTATGGTGGGGCTGGAACTGCCAATTCTGGCCATGGAGCATCAGTACCTGATCACCGACACCATGCCCGAAGTGCAGGCGCTGGATAAGGAACTGCCCCACTGCATCGACTTTGCCGGCGAAATGTATATGCGTCAGGAAGGTCAGGGGTTGGTCATGGGCACCTACGAACAGGCCTGTGTGGCCTGGTCGGAACGGCAAACCCCGTGGCATTTTGGCCACGAACTGCTCAACCCGGATCTGGAACGTATTTCCCCCAGCCTTGAAGTGGCCTTTGCCCACGTACCGGCGCTGGCGGAAGCAGGCATTAAACAAACCATCAACGGCCCGTTCACCTTCGCCCCGGACGGTAACCCACTGGTGGGCCCGGTCCGCGGCCTGAAAATTTCTGGGTGGCCTGTGGCGTCATGGCCGGTTTCAGTCAGGGCGGAGGTGTCGGTCTGGCACTGTCTAACTGGATGGTTCACGGTGATCCGGGCAGCGACATCTTCGCCATGGACGTAGCCCGCTACGGCGACTGGGCCACCATGGCCTACACCAACACCAAGGTAAAGAGAACTACCAGCGCCGTTTCCGGATCAGCTATCCGAACGAAGAATTACCGGCTGCCCGCCCGCACCGCACCACTGCCATTTATGATCTGCTGAAAGAAAAGAACGCCGTGTTCGGTACCAGCTACGGGCTGGAACACGCCCTGTGGTTTGCGGCCGAAGGGCAAACACCGGAAGAAATCCCAAGCTTCCGCCGCTCCAATGCCTTTGAGCAAGTAGCGGCGGAATGTCAGGCCGTGCGCAATCAGGTGGGTCTGCTGGAAATATCCAACTTCGCCAAATACCGCATCAGCGGTTCCGGTGCAGCCGCCTGGCTGGATAACTTGCTGGCCAACACCCTGCCAGCCACCGGCAAAATGGTACTGGCCCCAATGCTCAACCGGGCCGGTAAACTGCTGGGAGACTTCACCGTTGCCCGCCTGAAAGATAACGAGTTCTACATTTTCGGGTCCGGCACCGCCGAAGAATTTCACATGCGCTGGTTTGAGCAACGGCTGGAAGGGGTGACAGACGTTCAGCTGGAATGCCTGCGCAGCCGCCTGACTGGCCTGTCCATCGCCGGGCCTCATGCCAAAGCCCTGCTCACCAAACTGACTCACCATGATCTGGATGACTTCAGTTTCATGAGTTTTGCTTCAATAGATGTTGGCCATGCCCCGGCGCTGGTTGGCCGGATCAGCTTTACCGGCGAACAGGGTTATGAAATCTGGGTAGAGCCGGACTATTTACGGGCCGTGTATATGAGCCTCACAGAAGCCGGCGCAGAATTTGGCCTGCGCCTCTTCGGCGCCCGGGCACTGGACAGCCTGCGCCATGAAAAAGGCTTCGGCGGCTGGACCGGAATTCACCCCGACTACCAGCCTTATCAGGCCGGCATGGGCCGCTTCGTGAAACCGGCGAAAGGAGAATTTATCGGTCAGGCTGCCGCGGCAGAAAATGCCGGCCAGCAGGCTGATAAAGTGCTGATTCAACTGGCCATTGATGATCTGGGGGCGATGCCGATGCCGTGGCCGACGAACCGGTATTCTTCAATGATCAGGTGGTTGGCTGGGTGACCTCCGGTGCCTACGGCCACTGTGTACAGATGAGCCTCGCACAGGCCTATGTGGACAGCAGCGTTGCCACGGAAGACAACTTCACCGTTGAAATCCTTGGCAACATGCACCCGGCCAGCCGTCTGGCAGAGCCGCCGTATGATCCGAGCGGCAGCAAAATGCGGGGCGCTTAACATGCAGCGTTACTCGCTCTTTAACCTGATCCGCCAGTCCCTGGGGTACCACCGGGGCTGGCAAAGTAACTGGCGTACCCCAAGCCAAAAGATCACTACGATATCATCATCGTCGGCGGTGGTGGCCACGGGCTGGCCACCGCTTACTATCTGGCGAAAAAGCACGGCATTAACCGGGTGGCGGTCATCGAAAAGGCTGGCTCGGCGGCGGCAACACCGGCCGTAACACCACCATTGTGCGCTCGAACTATCTTTATGATGAATCCTCCGCCCTGTTCGAACACGCCATGCAGCTCTGGGAAGGCCTCTCACAGGAACTGAATTACAACGTCATGTTTTCCCAGCGGGGCTGATGCATCTGGCCCACAACGAACATGACCTCCATGAAATCACCCGCCGCTGCCATGCCATCCGCATGAACGGCATCGACTCAGAACTGCTCACCCCGCAGCAGATTAAACAGCGGGTACCGATGATCAACCTCAACGCCCGTTTTCCGGTACTGGGCGCCCTGTATCAGGGCCGCGCCGGTACCGCCCGGCATGATGCCGTCGCCTGGGGTTATGCCCGGGGAGCAGATGCGCTGGGGGTTGATATTATCCAGAACTGCGAAGTACTGGGCTTTGAGATCCAGAACAACGAAGTAAAAGGCGTACATACCTCTCAGGGTCTGATCCGTGCAGACAAAGTCGGCTGCGTGGCCGCCGGTAACTCCAGTGTGCTGGCCGCACAGGCCGGCCTGAAACTGCCACTGGAATCCGCCACCCTGCAGGCCTTTGTGTCAGAACCGCTCAAACCCATGCTCGATTCAGTGGTTACTTCCAACACAGTACACTGCTATGTCAGCCAGTCGGATAAAGGCGAACTGGTCATCGGCGGCTCTTCTGACCCGTACAACAGCTATTCCCAACGGGGCGGCTTCGATCAGATCGAACACGTGGTTGGCCCTATGGCCGAGCTGTACCCGATTATCAGCCGCCTGAAGATGATGCGTCAGTGGGGCGGCACCGTCGATCTGGCCCCGGACCGCTCCCTATTCTCGGGGAATCCTCCGTGGGCAATCTGTACTTCAACTGTGGCTGGGGCACCGGCGGCTTTAAAGCTACGCCCGGCTCCGGAGACCTGTTCGCCGATTCGCTGGCCAACGGCCGGATGCACCCGATCCTTAAACCGTTCGGGCTGGAACGTTTTGCCAGCGGCGAACTTATCGACGAAGGCGCGGCCGCCGGCGTTGCCCACTAACTGACTTTACGGGACACAAGCATGCTTTTAATCGAATGCCCCTGGTGCGGCCAGTGTGAACAAAGCGAATTTCAGTACGGCGGTGAAGCCCATCTGAACAGGGCAACAGCCAACAGCAATGACGCGGAACTCTCCGCCTTTCTGTTCCTGCGCAGCAATGTCCGGGGTGATACCGCCGAACGCTGGTTCCACGCCGCCGGATGCCGGCGCTGGTTTAACGCCCGGCGTAATACCGTCGACGACCGTTTTATCTGTACCTATAAACCCGGCCACAGCGCCCCACAGGAAACCACCGATGCCTGAATCCGCCAACCGCACCGGTCACGCGCTGCCACCCGGTGCCAAAACACTCCGTTTTCGCTTTAATGGCAAAACCTATACCGGCCTGCAGGGGACACCCTTGCTTCTGCCCTGCTGGCCAACGGCATTCACTTTGTGGGCCGCAGTTTTAAATATCACCGCCCCCGGGGATTTTCAGCGCCGGCAGTGAAGAGCCTAATGCCATCGTGGAAACCGGCACCGGTGGCTATGCCGAGCCTAACGTCCGGGCCACCGAAGTAGAGCTGTATGACGGCCTCGTAGCCCGTAGCCAGAACTGCTGGCCATCTCTGGATTTTGACGTGCTCGGCATTAACAGCCTGATCAGCCGCTTTATTCCGGCCGGCTTCTATTACAAAACCTTTATGTGGCCCCGCAGCTTCTGGCTGAAATACGAGCACTTTATCCGCCAGAGTGCCGGCATGGGAGAATGCCCCAAAGAGCCAGATGCCGAACACTATGAAAACACCACCGCCACTGCGATGTACTCATCGCCGGTGCCGGCCCCGCCGGGCTGGCAGCCGCCCTCACCGCCGGACGCAGCGGTGCCCGGGTCATCCTGGTGGACGAACATCCTTACACTGGCGGCCAGCTGAACGACCGCCGCAACAGCCCGGCCACCGAAAGCTGGTTGCAACAGATCACCACTGAACTGGCAATGCTGCCGAACGTCCGCCTGATGCTGCGCACCACCCTCTGCGGATATTACGATCACAACTTCTGCATCCTGCTGGAAAAGTCAGCGACCACCTGCCCCCGTCTGAACGTCAGGACTGCCGCCAGCGGCTTTGGAAGGTCCGCGCCAAACAGGTCATCATTGCCAGCGGCGCATTTGAACGGCCACTGGTGTTTGCCGATAACGACCGCCCAGGCGTCATGCTCGCCAGCGCAGTACGCAGCTACATTAACCGCTACGGCGTATTACCGGCACAGCAACTCTGTGTGTTCACCAACAACGACTGCGCCTACCAGACGGCATTGGATGCCCAGCTAGCCGGAGTTCAGGTTCAGATCATCGACCTGCGCCCACAGCCAGACACCCTGCCCGCAGACAGCCTGCCCGGCCTGGCTCAGGCTGCCGGCATACACATTCACTGGAACTGCGCCATTACTGCTGTGCACGGCAAAACGCAGGTAAAAGCGGTCACGGTTCAGCAACTCAGTGATGACGGCAGTAAAGTTCAGGGAACCGCATTAACACTGGACTGCCAGTGCATTGCAGCTTCCGGCGGCTGGACACCAAACGTCAGCCTGTTCAGCCAGGCACGGGGCAAGCTGCAGTTTGACGAAGCACAGCAACACTTCGTGCCCGACAGCGGTGTCGCCATTAATCCCAACATCAGCGCCGGGGCCTGTAATGGTCGCTTCGACCTGCCAGGCTGCATCAGCGAAGGGGAAGATGCTGCCCGACAGGCACTGGATGCTCTGCAAATCAGCAACCGCAAACAACCGGTAGCAGCACCTCCCGCAGATCCGGAAGACCAGCCCGCGCAGTTTGCTCCCCGCACCCTGTGGGCCGTCCCTGTGACCACCCCATTGGCGAAGGGCCAAAGAAACATTTCCATGAGTTGCAGAACGACTCTACTGCGGCGGATATTGCTCTGGCCGCCCGGGAAGGCTTTCATTCGGTGGAGCATCTCAAGCGTTACACCACCACTGGCATGGGCACCGATCAGGGCAAAACCTCCAACGTGAATGCCCTGGCACTGATGGCTGAATACCGTCGCCTGCCCATCGCCGCCGTTGGCACCACCCGGTTCCGCCAGCCCTATACCCCGGTCACTTTTGGAGCAATTGCCGGTAAAGACTTGCAAAACCTGTTTGCCCCCAAACGCCACACCACCATTCAGCCCTGGCATGACCAGCACGGTGCCGTCATGGAAGATGCCGGCGGCTGGCGTCGCCCCCGTTACTATCAGCAACATGCCGGTGAAAGCATGCATGATGCCGTGCAGCGGAATGTGCACAGGTGCGCAAAACCGCCGGTATGGTGGACGCCTCCACCCTGGGCAAAATTGATATTCAGGGTAAAGATACCGCCGAATTTCTCGAACGGATCTACACCAACCGCTGGCACAATCTGGCGGTTGGCCAGTGTCGCTATGGCCTGATGCTCAATGAACAGGGCATGGTGATCGACGATGGCGTGACCAGCCGGATCGGCGAACATCACTTCCATATGACAACCACCACCGGTGGTGCTGCCCGGGTCTATCAGATACTGGAAGATTACCGCCAGACAGAATGGCCGGAACTGGACGTGTATCTCACCTCGGTAACCGAACAGTGGAGCGTAATCAGCCTGAGCGGCCCCAGCGCAGAAGCCATTTTGCAGCCTCTGACAAACCAGCCGGTGAACCCATCGGCCTTCCCTGAAATGAGCTGGCAGGCGATGGACATTGCCGGTGTTCCGGCGCGGGTCTTCCGGATCAGCTTCAGTGGTGAAGCTGGTTATGAAATTAACGTCCCGGCCCGCTATGGCCAGTACATCTGGGAGCAGATCTGGCAACAGGGGCAGGCCTTCGATTGCGTGGCCTATGGCACCGAAAGCATCCACCTGTTACGGGCGGAGATGGGCTTTATTATCGTCGGGCAGGACAGCGACGGCACCCACACCCCGCTGGACTTAGGCATGCAGTGGATCGTCGCCAGCGACAAAGCCGACTTTGTAGGCAAACGGGGTCTGCAACGCAGCGTGTTCAGCCAGAGCAACCGTAAACAGCTGGTCGGCCTGATCCCAACAGACAGCAGCAAAACGCTGCCGGAAGGTGCTCAGGTAGTGTTACCCGGAGCCGTTCAGGGTAAGGATAAAGGCATCGGTCATATCACCTCCGCCTACTTCAGCCCGACGCTAGAATCCGGTTTTGCCATGGCCATGGTAGCCGGTGGCAGGCAGCGTAAAGGGAAACACTGGAAGTGATGTTACTTAACGGCGAGCGCATTGCGGTGACCGTGACCGGCACCCGCTTTCTGGAAACACTGCAACAGACTGAACAACAGGAGGCCTCATGAACGCTGCCGATCATACCCTGCCCCAGGCCTGCTTCCCCTGCAGGATAAAACGCCGTTACATTGTCAGTCGGTCAGCCTGCAACCACTGTCCCATTGCGGCAAACTGATTCTGCGGGGTGATTTCTCTGCACTTGCAGATCAGCCGGCCTCCCGGTGTTTTGTCAGCGGCCCGGATAACAGCCGGATTTACTGGCTTGGCCCGGATGAATTGCTGGTCACTGCAGCAGAAGAAAAACTGCCTGCTCTGCAACAGCAGTTCGCGGATTATATTCAGACCGAAGTCAGCGATTACTATCAGCAGCTCTGGCTGGCCGACGCCTCTGATCAGGACTCACCGGCATTGAGGCATATACTCAGCCAACTGTTCCATCTGGATTTTGACCAGTTTATGCCGGGGATTGCCAGCAAACCCAGTGCGGGCAGGCTGGCGTACTGATTGCCCGGCAGGAGGATGGCTATCTGATCCAGTACCGGATCAGTTATAGGGAGTATCTGTGGGAGTATTTTGAGCAGTTAATGAGACGGGGTTAATTTGTTTAGCCCGTCCGGACACAGTGTATTTCTCTGTTGCTGTGCTGGTATTTAACTTCAGATGATCTGTTTCGACTTCGTCGAGTCAAGGCCTTGAAACGACGCAAGGCCTTAACAATCCAACGTCGCCCCACCACTCGCCGGGCTTTGCCCGGTACCCTGCGCGTCTCGTTATTGAATGGTACCGCAAAAACTCAGCCGCTACGCGCCTTCAAACAGTTTGCGTTACTTATCATTCAATAACTCCGATGCTCGGCTTCACAGAAGGGAAACTTTAAGCCGTGCCAGTGAATAGCATTGACTTAACCCTATAGAAATAAAATCGGTTTTCCGCTGCTTTAGGCGTTATCTATGCACTTAAAGAAAACTAAGAAAAGACCTCAGGATTAGGTCTTAATGAAAGCTGATGAACTCGAAGCTGGCAACCTTTCCCCTTATGCGCTGCTGAGCATCGGAGTTTTCAAATGGAATAATGCGAGGACTGTCTGAGCGAAGCGAGTTCCGCAGCATCCATTTTAAAATGAGAAGCGCAAGGTATCCGGCAGAGCCGGACAAGCATTGGGCGGCGTTTAGATTCTTAAGAATAAGCCCGTAATAAAGAGTCGCCGTTCCAAAGGTCTTAAGTCGACGAAGTCGAAAAAGATCATCAAAATTCAAAATACTGCACATAAATCAGAGATACACCCAAAGCAAAAACCAGGGGAAAACCCTACGACACTACCCAAAACACCACCCAGTAACGGGCCAGCTTACCCAGAAAGATAAGCACAACAGATAACAGCACTGGCAGTTTCAGCCAGCCGGCCAGCAGGCACAGCGGATCACCAATCACCGGCACCCATGACAGTAACAGGCTCCAGGCACCATAGCGTTGCACATACTTCATGGCACGCTGGTGTTTTTTGCTCTCTGCTTTAAACGGGTTAACGATCCACCAGCCTAGTGCGAAGGTCACGCTGCCCCCAGGCCATTGCCTAAGGTTGCTACCAGCAACAGCAACCACACCGGGTAGGTGGCGGTATTCACCAGATAGCCCAGCACCACTTCCGAGCCGCCGGGTAACAAGGTTGAGGATATAAAACTGCTGGCAAACAGCCCCCACAGGTCAAGGCTGTCAGTAAAGAGGTCATGCGGTTGCTGCCTGCATGGAGGCACGCACGCAGCGCAGCACGTGGTATTCATAGGCACCGCCCAGTGCATCAAACACCGGTTTCAGGGCCACGCCGCTGGAGGCTTCATGCTCCAGAATGGTCTGCTGAATATTGGTCAGCTCCGCGCTGGTAATCTCCACCACGGATTGCAGGTCCAGCAAGCCTTTGGAAATGCCCTGCGCCAGATGATGATAAATCACCTTGGCGGATAAATGCTGCTGCCGGGCTACCTGCTCGACGGTCATCCCCGCCTGATACAGCGCCACGGATTCCTGCGCCTGCAAATCACCGTCGGCATGTGCCTGCTGGCTGCTGGCGTGGTCATGGATCACCGCCAGAAAATCATCGCCATACAGGGCCAGCTTTTTATCGCCGATACCGCTGAGACGGCCCATTTGCTGATGGGTCTGAGGGCGGTACATCACCATTTCCATCAGGGTGGCGTCATGGAAAATCACATACGGCGGCACATCCTGTTCTTTGGATAACTGCATGCGCAGTTCACGCAGTGCTGTCCACAGGCTGTGATCGTCCGCATCCAGTTGTTGCTGCGGATCTTTACGCTTGCTCAGGCTTTCGTGCTTACGCTTATCCTGACGTAACTGAATCTGTTCTTCGCCGCGCAGCAAGCCACGGCAGGCTTCGGTTAAGTGCAAAACCCCGTGGCTGTCTGCCAGTACGCCGAGATACCCCCGCGCCACCAGCTGACGGAACACCGAACGCCACTGCTGTACGTTCAGCTCTTTACCGATACCGAAAGTAGATAACGTCTGATGGTTACTGCTCTGAATCCGGTCGTTAAATTTGCCCAGCAGCACATCAATCACATAGCCCACGCCGTAACGCTGGCCGGTACGGTACACGGTCGACAGCGCCTTACGGGCCGCTTCGGTACCGTCCCAGACCGGTACCGGCTCAAGGCAGGTATCGCAGTTACCGCATTCGGCTTTGGCGTCGTCATCAAAATACTGCAACAGGGCTTGCCGCCGGCAGGTGGTGATTTCACACAGCCCCAGCATGGACTCCAGCTTCTGCCGCTCAATGCTTTTATGCATCTCGCTGCCCTGAGAGCTTTCCAGCATCTGCCGCAGGAAAATTACATCCTGCAGGCCGTATACCATCCAGGCATCGGCGGCTAAACCGTCCCGGCCGGCGCGGCCGGTCTCCTGATAATACGCTTCAATGCTTTTAGGCAAATCAAGATGGGCCACGAAGCGCACGTTAGGCTTATCAATTCCCATGCCGAAGGCAACGGTGGCCACCATGATGATGTTTTCTTCGGTAAGAAAACGGTGCTGCCGCTGGCTGCGCACATCCGAAGTTAAGCCTGCATGGTACGCCAGTGCGTTAAAGCCCTGCTCCCGCAGCCATTCGGCGGTATCGTCCACCTTCTTACGGGACAGACAATACACAATGCCGGAACTTTTACTGTGCTCAGCTTTAATGAACTTCAGCAACTGATTCTTGGCTTGTTGCTTCTGGCCAATGCGGTAACGGATGTTCGGCCGGTCGAAGCCCTGTACAAAGGTTCTGGCGTTCACCAGCCCCAACCGTTCAACAATCTCCTGCCGGGTGCGGGTATCTGCCGTGGCCGTTAACGCAATCCGTGGCACCCTCGGAAACATTTCCTGCAGGCGGCCCAGCTGCAAATACTCCGGCCGGAAATCATGCCCCCACTGGGACACACAGTGCGCTTCATCAATGGCAAACAAGGCTAACTGGCATTCCTGCAACAATTGCAGAGTGCGGGGCTGTAATAACCGCTCGGGGGCAATATAAAGAAGATCAAGATTACCGATACGTAAATTATGTTCGGTTTCCTGAATCAGGGAGAAATCCAGCGATGAATTCAGGCAGCCGGCCCGCAGCCCGAGCTGCGACAAAGCCTGCACCTGATCCTGCATCAGTGCGATCAGCGGTGACACTACAATCGCCACCCCGGCCGGATCAGCCCCGGCAACTGATAACACAGGGATTTACCGCCGCCGGTGGGCATAACAACCAGCACATCCTGACCATTCAGAACGGTCTCAATCACTTCATCCTGAGGCGGGCGAAACTGATCGTATCCGAAAACGTGCTTTAAAATATGCTGGGCTTGCTCAATCATGGCGGGGATTATCCTTAATCCAGATCAGGGTGTCACCCGATATTCCAACTAAGTGCGAGAAAGACTACGCATTTGCCTTCAATCACTGGTAAAATCGCGGCTTCATGAAACTTAGCGGATATTCACTATGCAAAACCCTCTTCTGACGGCCCCTCTGACTGACAATGAACTCGATGAATTAGAGGCATTTCTGTTCAGTGATGCGGTGTCTGAAGATGCCCTGGATCTGATCGGCACCCACGGTTACTTCTGCGCCCTGAATATCAGCCCCGCTGAGATCTCTGAAAAGCAGCGTTTGCAGGAAGTGTTTGACGGCAAGCCTGAATACACCTCTGAAGAACAGAAGCAGCGTATTACTCACCTGCTGAACCGTCTGTACAGCAACATCGGCAGCGACCTGTATAACGATCAGGACATGCAACTGCCATGCGACCTGACCCTGCACGACACTGAAGACGACGTAGCCGAGCTGACCCTGTGGGCACAGGCATTCATGGAAGGCGTATTCCTGAAGGAAGACGAATGGTTCAACCACCAGGCGGAAGAAGAAGTGGCCGAACTGATGCTGCCAATCATGATCGCCTCTGACCTGTTCGAAGAACCTGAATTCAACAGCATGCGCGACGACCAGCGCCTGTGCGACGAAATGTGCCGCAGCATCCCGGACCTGCTGGTAGACCTGTACCTGCTGTTCCACGCTCCAAAAGACAAGCGTTAAGCTGCACATTCGAAACATAAAAAGCCTGCTCAATAGCAGGCTTTTTTGTATCTTTAACTCTGCAATGTTAATTAAGAACAATCAGTATTTAGTCTGCTTTCTCATTATTCTCAGTATCACTTAATTATATTCAAAGCACTTCATATAACTCAAAAAATCAGTATAGAATATGCCTGTATTTGTATTTTAAGAATACTCACCTACTACTTTATAAGTACGGAAAATAGTAATTTAAAATAGGAAATTTAACCATGCCTCAATACACTTGCATCATTAATTTAACTAAGAAGTTGAAGTTTAAACCGACTGACGCTGGAGCCTATAATAAACAGGCAGAATGGTCTGAAACATCATTCGGTGCAGGAATGATACTGTCACTACTCACATCGAAGACTGAAAATGTAATTTCTAACTTGAATGTTACGAAGTTATTAAATACACATGATAGCTTAACTGAGCTTATCGGTACCTGGCACGGTGATCAGATAATTGTAACTGGGGATGCTGCTGAGGCAGAACATCCATACGAAACGACGACCAGCGATAAAGAACGTTTGTACTTCTCATCTGATTTCGAAGATATTGGTGAATTTATTAATGAATGGATGACCCGAACGCCTTATATTCGAGGTATTCTTCTGGAAAAACATTCTTAGTTTTATAGATATTGACTATGATGAGGACACTCTCCGTGAAGAATATCAGGAAATAATGGATTATCAGGTCTACATGCCGGCTATTCCTTATCTGTATTCGAAAACCAGAAATGAATATGTTGATATAAACAGCTTTTGTACAATATGTAGCCTCACTGACAAATCGATTTCCGGTCATGCTATAGCATTCAGCTGGGCACTGCTTTGTATGAATTCAAATATTGGCATCAGAGGTGACATTTTCACAGATAGTGAAATCAAAGACTGTTGGGCTGGCAGTGTTGTATATCCGTCATTCATTGTTCCTGATACTGCTGTAGACCTTACCAATGAAGTTATTGCTGTATATAAAGAAGAAGCTATACAGCCATATGAACTCGAAGTATCTTATCCAGAAGAAGAGCAGCGCGGACTATTTATTAAGAAATCCTAGAATCTGATACTGCCAATAAAAGCCTGCTTTAAGCAGGCTTTTTTATTTTGAAGATTACAGCGTTTAACGAACCACCCTCGCGGCCCCCTGACCCAATCCCATACCCGTATTCTGGACAGTCTAAATTCAGAACCTCGTACCGGGACAGACCATGAATTCTATGACGCTTCAAAGCCAAATATTACTAGTATTCTTAAATCCCGGTCAGACGCAACTCCGTACTCACTGGCACATTAAGCGCTCAGCATCTGATTTGCTCAAGTGCAATGCTTTGTTAGTTTTTCGTTTTCATCAATGAAGCTTATTATGCTGGAGGCAGTGAGTTTAAACATCGGGTTGATATCGAAACCGGCACTCTGCAGCCCTTTAGCCGTCCATTTATTACATGTATTAAACAAATAATATGTTCCTTCACCAGTATAAAACTGGCTATCGCCATAGATGCCATTTTTCGTTGGAGTAACGTTACCTTGCGGGTTTCTTTTAAAACTATTCGACAAAAACACACCCAGATCATTAATTTTTCCAGAACTTAAACGCAGTTCACGTATTTCACTATTAGGAAAGGAGATATAAGGCGATTCGGGTACTGATACCACATGCACGACTGATTCCGTCGGCCAGAAAATAGCTCTGAGCGTAATAGACGTTGTAATTTCATTCGCTTCATAAAATCCTTTATCTCCCCACCCAAACTCCAGATACCGGCCACTTGGAAAGCGTGCTTCCAACTCCGGAATTGCATTGATGAGAGGCTCTCGGGGTAAACTATTCCTGTATGCCAGCCATGGCTAACGACAAATATTTTTCAGTTTTAAGGATCCCAACATCATCTGGATTTTGCACCACCTCGGGAAGGGATGAACATCCCGAAATCAGCACTAGCAGTAACACGACATAGATTTTCAAGTTAATTTATATCCTTTAAGATCCAACGCGCCACAGCTACAGCGCACTTATACCTCTGACTGCCTTAAATTGTGAAGGGCTGATTACAACTTCAGAGCCAGATCTTGTCTTTTTCCTAATCCGAAGTAATTTATAAATAACAAAAGACAAGACTTAACCCCATTATGTTTTTACGCTGCGGGTTGCGAAATGAACATAACAAACTGATCACCTATTGACGTAGTTCGCTTCGCCATCATGCCTCCCATCGACATAGTGCCTCCAAGCCCATCTGTAGTAACCAAACCGTTTCGATACAGCTCCTGCCACACTAGGTGATAGAGATCCTTGTGCGGCTTTAACTCCGGGTATGCGCTTTCTATAACAGCAGTGAGCCCACCCATCGACCAGTTAGGAAACTCATGGTTGTTTTCCGCCGCCCATTGCTCGGGGCCTTGAAATAGCCTGAGTAGGGACAGATGCCAAGAGGTACAGGTGTCTACTAAGTTTAAGAATAATTGCTGAAGCGTGTCTTCGGGTGCACCTACCAGTGCGGAGTTGACTACCGCATTTCTAAGTGCAACTAGTTTTTCTTCTTCATGATTCTTAAGAGCTACATTACTAGCATGAACGAGGGTGGTAAAAATTTCTCGTTATTTTGTAGATCGACTTCGGTTAATACACCTTTCTGAATTAACTCATTCAATGCTTCGGTGACTTGAACCATCCAAGCGGTTTTGCGACGTGCCATAGGGGTTCGATGAGGGTATTGAAAGCTTCGACCAATGTTCCGCCCAAAGCGGGAACTGCTGCTATAGAGGCTCGAGCTATCCGATGGGCTTTTTCTGAGCTAGGTTCTACAGTGGGGGCGATTAGTTCCTTATCGATTTCATCCATGCTCATGACCTTTTACATTTAACATTTTGATAATCAACTCTGCGAGTAAATCTATACAGCAAATCCCTAAATTCTTAATATGTAACCGGTTAATGGAAAAGGCAAGGTTAATATTTTTGCGGAGTTAGGTCTTGTGTTTAGCCTAATCCGGTGTAAATCAAAAATAGCGAAATGAAAGACCTGGCCCCATTATTAGCTTTTGGTTATGCAGGTTGCGGCTGGGCCAAGCATCAAGATACGAAACAGCTTAAGCCCGCACTTCCAGTGCCTTTCTCAACCACCAGATTAAGTAACTTTAATGACGGCCCGTTCGGCTGCTTTGCCCCCTGCTCCCACTTCTGAACAGTGGATTTACTGATATTAACATAAGCAGCAAACACTCTCTGGATGACCTGCACACGGGTACGTATTTCTCTGATCTGAACAGCCGAATATTCTTTAACTGCCGGTAAGCACAAGGCATCAAACTCCCGCAAGATAATCGCATTCATCACACCGGCATTATGCAAGTCCTCAGCACTTTCATGCACAGCATCTAAAATCGACCTATCCACCATGCTCTATCTCAACTCACGCACCATACTTCACTGCTGTGTATTCAGACAACTTAACCCTTTCGCAAAAATCATCAGGAATCACTATCATATTTAAAATAATCCGAACAAATATATAAACATGTAGAGATATTACGGGCTTTAGAAGTAAGATAAATGAAGCACAATAACTACGTATCAAACTGACCATAGTATTTCTTCAGTTTTTTACTCACGACAGGATCTGTTGCACAACTGCCCCAGTCTTAATTGTGCAATCGACATCAAAAGGAAAGGAATCAAAAAGCATGATGCTTAAACAGATTATCACCATTACCGCACTATGTACGTTTTCACTGTTTGTACAGGCAGGAAAAATCTATAAGTGCCAAGATCAGAGCGGCAAAAATCCTTCCAGAGCACCCCTTGCCGAGGTGAAAAAGTAACCCTTAAATCAGATAAAATAATTGTCCGGGACGAAACAGGAGCAACGTCTTCAAGTGTTACCCGCGAAAGTCTTCAGGGTAGATGGCTGATTACACACCTTGGCAAAACCAGTTCTGCAGAGCTGGATGTAGGGAAGATATCTGGGAATTCAGTCAAAACCAATGGACAGTAATCTCTAATGGTCACCGGTTAAGACCAGAAAAATTTACTGTCGCTGATAATATGATTAAATTCTCGACATATTCAGTAACCATTCTGGAATTCGACGGCACAAGAATGAAGGTCGATGCTTTTGGCACCATCCAGCGACTGAAAAACAGTAGATCCTGTTCTAGAATATAACCCAGCTGCAATTACCTTTTCTTGAATATTGACTCCATACAGGACGGGTCACAGGCAATAAAAAGCCTGCTTAAAGCAGGCTTTTTGGTTTTGAATATGACTGCGTTTAGCGAACTACCCTTGCAGTACCGCCCTGCCCCAGTACCCGGACCCGGTCACCGGCCTGGAAGATGCCGTTACCGCTGACTTCCTGAACCACGGAGATAATCCGGCGGCTTTCCAGCTCAACGGTAATTTCCTGGCCCTGTTTACGGGTCAGTTTTTCTTCGGCCTGCTGACCTACCACACCACCGGCAACCGCACCCAGCACGGTAGCGATGGTCCGGCCTGAACCACCACCGATTTTACTGCCGCCAATACCACCGATTACAGCACCTGCACCGGCGCCCAGCGGGCTGTTGGTACGCCCTTCAATCACTACCGGTGTCACAGAAAGCACCTGGCCATACTGGACCTGCTGAACTTTCCGCGCTTCGCTACGCGAGTAAGTATCCCCGGTCAGTGAAGATGCACAGCCCTGCAGCATGACTGACGCTGCCAACACTGTTGCCACTAATATCTTTTTCATAACTTACCTCGCATCCCAATGCCCTGATCGGGGTTGCCTCCAAATAACTGATCCTGCCAATGTAGCAAAATCTTGCTTAACCTGTTTTTAACTGTTTTAACGTGCTGTATGCCAGTCAGGCTCAGTGCTGATGCTGCCCGTAAAGTTTAGCGTACAGACCATCCTGCTGTAACAGGTCCTGATGTTCACCCTGCTCACTGATCTGCCCGTCTTCAAACACATAGACCCTGTCAGCCTGTTTCACCGCACTTAACCGGTGCGCCACGATAATTGTCGTTCTGCCGGCCAGAAAGGTTTCCAGGGCCGAAAGCACTTCAAATTCAGTTTGCGCATCCAGCGCCGATGTTGCTTCATCCAGAATGACCACTTTCGGATCAGAAAGTACCATCCGGGCAATCGCTAAGCGCTGTCGTTGTCCGCCGGATAATCTCACACCCTGACGCCCCACCAGCGCATCGAGTTCACCGTCAAGCCCTTCAACAAACGTCTTCAGCTGAGCGATGTCCAGCGCCTGCCAGAGCTTATCATCATCGAACCGGCGGCCCAGTGTCAGGTTGCCTCTGACGGTGTCATTAAACAACATAGGCTGCTGTAACACTGTGACAACATTTTCACGAATAAGATCAAAACCGATCTCTTCTACCTGCACGCCATCGTAACGGATAGAACCACTGCGTATCGGATACAGACCCAGCAGAATCTGTACCAGCGTCGACTTACCGCCCCCACTGGCCCCCACTAAGGCAATTTTCTGTCCAGGCTCTATGGTTAAGCTCAGCCCTTTAAGGACTTCCTGTTCCGGCAGATAGCCGAAATGAATGTTATCAACCGCGATACCGATAGACTCCCGTTTACTGAACGGGTTTTCCAGATGCGGGTAATCCGGCTCTTCTTCCAGGTTCTGCAGCTCGTTGATGCGGGATAAAGCGGCATTGGCGCTGTAGTAGGCATACTGAATGCCTAACAATTCCTGCACCGGCCCCATCATGAACCAGAGATAGCCAAACACCGCCATCATTTCACCGATACTCAGGTCTGAGAACACCACCATCAGCATTGATAATGCCCGGAATAAATCAAACCCCACCAGAAAGACCATGAAGCTGAAGCGGCCCGCCGCTTCGCTCCGCCAGCCAAATGCAACGGACCGGTCCCGCACTTCTTCAGCCTGACCCTGCAGGCGCTTGAGATAATGCTTTTCCCGGTTAGCCGCACGGATCTGGTAAATGCCTTCCAGCACTTCAATCAGGGAACTCTGAAATGCACCATAGGCAGCATTTTCATCTTTCTTGAGCTCTTTCACCCGTTTTCCCAACACCATGGTGAAATACACCACGATGGGATTCAGAAGCAGGATGAACAGTGCCAGTTGCCAGTGCATCCACAGCAGCACCACGGCGGTACCGGCAATGGTCAGCCCTGCCAGCAGCAGCTTACTCAGCGACGTACCGACAAACTGATCAATGGTATCCAGATCCACCACAAAGTGATTGCTGACCTTACCGCTGCCCAGGGTTTCATATTTCGCCATGGAAATGCGTTTAAGCTTTTGCAGCAGACCCTGACGGATGCGGAAGACTACTTCTTTGGATATGTGGGTAAATTGCCGGCCCTGCCAGACGTTCAGCACCAGCGCGATACACCGCAGGATGATAGTCAGCACCAGTATTGCAGTGATGTAGAGTACAGCCCCCTGCCAGGATTCCGGAAACAGCTGCTGACAGATTTCCACCAGGGTTGCGGGCTGCCCCAGTAATACTTCATCGACCAGTAATGGCATCAGCAGTGGCAAAGGCACACTGGCAATGGTCGCCACCAGCGCAATCAGATTAGCCTTGATCAGTTCTGGCTTATATTCACGGGCGATGGAAAAATATAGCGCCAGTTGTAACCGCTTGAATGCATTAACAAATCCTACAAATATAAATAACCTTTCCTCACACTATAAATATAAAAACCCGCAATAAAGCGGGTTTTATGACGAAATCAGTATTCGGCGTACTCAGGTGTTAAACCGATTCCGCCGTCAGCATCGCAAACAGCTGATCTTTCAGGTGCAGACGCTTCGCTTTACGGGCATTTTCGGTTTCGGTACAGACCGGCTCAGTGAGGGTTTCCATACGCTCAACTTCTTTGGTGACAATATGGTACTCGTCAAACAGCCGGGAAAAATGCGTATTACTCATTTTTAAATCGTGGATACGCTGGCGATATTCCGGAAGTTCGTGGATCAGATCGTGGTGCTCAATGCTCATTTTTCGTTCCCTTTGCCTGAGGCTTTTGATGACTTAACTATCGCGCTGCAGCAAAAGAAAAACATTGATGCTTATCAACTATCTTCTCACCTTTTCTTATCAATCCTGACGTAAGAATTCAGACACAAAAAAGCGCTGAGGCTGAACCCGAGCGCTTTCACAGAGCCTTTATTTAGAGCCTTTATTTAGAGCCTTTATTTAGAGCCTTTATTTAGAGCCGCCCATGCAGTTAGGCGAGAGTGGAATCTCGCCGTTTTTATCGATCCACTCCTGACGGGTATACAGGTGCATTGAGAACGCATGAATCGGATTATTCATCAGACTGTCCACCGCTTTGTAGACCATCTGATGGCGGGCAACCAGACGCTTACCGGTGAAGTCATCAGAGACAATTGCCACCTTAAAATGGCTGTCGGTTGCCGGACCACTGTGCATGTGGCTTTCGTTTTCAATGTACAGTTGGTCTACATCCAGCGAATCACGCAACATAGATTCAATCTGTGCAGCAATAGTTTGTGTCATTTCACACCTTTACCCGTGGCCTGACCGGGAAGATTCCGGGTCATCAGCCAGCTTATTGAATTTCGAATGTATACGCCGGGTCAGCCAGGCAACCACAATGATTACCAGTGGCATGGAGATCCCCAGCGCCAAACTTTTATCGAATGAGATACCCTGATCGTACAGCACCCCAAGAAATATTTTTACCAGCCCGATGGTGTAGTAACTGATCGCCGCAACCGATAACCCTTCAACGGTGTGCTGCATCATCAGCTGGATTTTTGAACGCCGGTCCATGGAACTGAGCAGTTCCTGATTCTGTCCCTGAATCGACAGATCAACCTGAGTTCGCAGCATGTCACTGACCCGGTCGATCCGGCGCGACAGGTCTTCAAGACGGGCGGCAACTGATTCGCAGGTTTTAACCGCCGGGCCAACCCGCCGGCCAATGAATTCCTGTAAGGTCAGGTGACCGGATACTTCATCTTCACGCAGTTCATCAATGTTATTAAACATGATGGTCTGGTATGCCTGAGTGGCATTAAAACGGAATGTGGACTGGGCACGGTAAGCTTCAACCTGCGAGGCAATGTCCGTCAGCCGGCCCAGCAGATCCTGAGCATCATCAAAGCCTTCCTGTTGCTCTCCCTGTGCCAGAGTCTGGGTCAGTTCTGCCAGCCGCAAATCCATCTGCCGCAACTGCGGACTGATCGAACGGGCCAGCGGCAATCCCAGCAGGGTCATCAGACGGTAGGTTTCAATTTCCACCAGACGCTGTACCAGACGGCCTAACTGGCTGGCACTCATCTCACGGTTATAGACCAGAAAACGGCCGTAGCCATCGTCATGCAGCTGATAGGTAGTCCAGACCTGTACCGCCCCTGCGAGGGCTGACTGCCAATCAAGCGCATGTCGTCGAAGTATTGCTTCACCTGCGGAATATCCGGTTCACCGGATTCAGATACATCCAATACGGTGACATGAAAGGCGGTAACCACCTGCCCTTCCAGCCCGGCCAGCCACTCTTCCGGCAAACCACCGATGCAGCTGTGAGCAAAGGGGCATTCACATCGTCACAACGGCTGGTAAAGGTATAGGCAATAAACTCCAGGTGTTTTTCACGGCGCATCTGCAAACCGTTCAGGTCCATCTGGAAAAATGCGACGTCCTGATCCGGCGGCGTTACGTCATAGGCGTCACACAGTGTCAGCAGATGCTGATACTGGGACTTTTCTGTGACTCATCACACATGATCACCAGATGGCTGATCCGCGCCGGGGTATTAATCACCCGGAACGGCCGGGAATGCATCTCAGCGTACAGTTCTTGCCGTAACGGATGTTCGGACAAACGGTCTTTGGCAGAAAATTGCATAGGCATAGGAAATATCAACTCACTTCTGGCATCTGTCTGCATATTACCTGAGCCATCGCCCCGGAAAAAGCCAAACAACTGTGTGTTAGCCGCGCAAAATCAGTCAGTTAAAGGCGCCAGCATTAAAGGCTGCGCAGACAGATCCACCGCGATCACCTGCGGGGTCACATCAAACCACTGCTGAAAGGCTTCAAAACTGCGGTCAGACGGCCAGTCATCGCCAAACTCATCCCAGGCGGCCAGCTCATTTTCAAACATGGCGGCAAAATGCTGTTGCAACAGACGGCTGATATCGGTCTCTTCCTGAAACTCATCCACCATATAAACACTGGCTTCACGGCGATGGTCTTCCAGGCTCATCGGCGCATTCAGTTCATCCGCAGCCTGCGCGTTAGCCCAGTCAGCAAAGGGCTGTTTCGGCAACAGGGAAAACGCCGAACGATTAATTAATTTCATAGAGTCTCCAACTTGGTATACTGCGGGGATTATACTGTCGTTTGAATATCCCGCTATCAATGAATATCCGCCACCTGCCTCATCTGAATGACCGCGATGCCTGGATCAGCTTTTGCCAGCGGGAACAGCCGTACTGCTTTATTGCCTCCCCGGAAGCCCTGGTGGACTTTCAGACCACGTATCTGCTGATCACCCTGCTGGAAGGCAAAACCCGCAACGGTAAGGCTGCTCTGAAATACAGCATAGGTTCAAGAACATCAATGGAGCCAGCATGGCGGTTTATCAAGGCCTGTGATTTCAATCTGCAGCTGATGATTGACGGGCTGAACCAGGTGGATTTCAACGGCAACGTTCGGGATAACTCGCTCCTTAAAGCGCACACGGATCTGACCGTGAGAAAATTCTTCTCTAAAGATAAGAATATTGTCTCGCCATCCCACATGGGCCTGCTCAGCCCTATGCAACGCTTACCTGAAGTATGGAATATTGCAGGGGTGTGCCGGTTACTGGCGAATCAGCAATTCAGCCATCTGAGAATCAGCAGCTGGCACTGCCCGGCAATCATCAAACCGTTAGTGCCGCCGTTATCAGCCCAAAAACCTTACTGCTGGATTTGCTGAATGCACCGCATGAATGGCAGGTACGCCCGGTAAGCCTGGCAAATACGCCCTTTCACCTGCGTATTTTCCACAAAGGCCAGCCCCGTTACAGCCTGCGGCCAAACCTGAATCAGCCTGAGCCCAGAATGCACCAGCGGGGTTCCCACTGGCACAATCTGGATCACTGATCCCTTAACTGTTTTCCGGTAACCGGAACCTAGGCAGGTTCCAGTTCACCAACTTCTTCAGTTTCAGACTCAGCCGCATTTTTCGCAGCCAGACGGTACGGGTTATCCGAGTTAAGCAACTCTTTACCCTTCGGGGTCGGGAATTCAACGTCAATATCCACCACCCGGCCATCACGGCATACGTTAATAACCGTATCCATGGTGGTCGCCATCAGTGAGTACTTATCATCCGGCGCAGCAATCAGCGTCTGCAGACCCAGATCGCTCATGAAGCCCAGTGATGTCTGAGTATTCTCAGCATCCAGCTTGTTGAACGCTTCATCGAATACCGACAGGCTGAAACCGCCCATGGTCACGCCATCGGCGCTGTCGCGCAGACGGTAAGTTGCACCCATCGCGGCCGCAATTGCCACGTAGAATGGTACCTGGTGCTCACCACCGGAACCGGTCTTGATCCGCTGACTCAGGGTGGTCTTGCGGTTACCGTCCAGATCCTTGATCACCAGTTCGAAGTTATAGAAGTTACGGTAGTCCTGCAGCAGGCTGCTTTCACCTTCGTCCTTCAGTACTTCATGGATCTTCGCCAGTGCATCCTGATGCGGTTTGTCTTCATCATGCTGCAGATCAAACAGGCTGCCTACATTAGCCTGATCCATCTTGGTATAGGCTTCCACCAGCTCCAGAATATCTTTCAGTTCCGGGTTCGGCGTCATTTCAAAACCATACCGTTCTTTGTGGAACGGACGGTTCTTCAGGTGGGCGTTCAGTTCGCGGATCAGTTCTTTAATCTTATCGATCTGATCTTTCAGGTGAGCCACGAAGTCAGAACGGAATGAGGTTTCTGCTTCCAGACGGGCGCGCTCAGCTTTTTCGGTGTATTCCGCCAGCTCACTGTCACGCAGGGACTGAATGGTATCGTTAACGAAACGTTCCAGCTGTTCGTGAGTCGAGTCCGGGGTAACCTTATCCAGTTCCTGATGGCTCAGGCCGGAACCGTGGTAACGGGCCTTGTACTGAGCCACACCGTCACGGACAGAGTTCTTTTTCTTCTCAATCAGACCCAGTTCAGACTGAGCCTTCTTAGCAGATTCAAAGATGATCCGGTCCAGATCGCCGGAGCAGGACTCATCCATGTAATCACGTTTTTCCTGGGCAGACTGAGCGTCGAAGTTAGCATCTTCTTCACACTTGGCCCGGGCCGCAGCGTGCTCTACCAATTCTTTATCCAGCAGTTCCAGTGACGCGTTGTCTTTAATCAGGCTGGTACGGGTGGTCTGCAGCTTGTCCATCAGCTTCTTCTGCTGATCCTGTGCCTGCTTCTGTTCGTTCACCAGATCAGAAATGCGCTGCTGCACGCCGCTGTCGTCCTGATTACGCAGGTCGGTAATGCCCTGACGGTAACCGTCAATTTCACTGTGCAGCATGTCACGCTGGTTAGCCAAATCGAAGACCCGCTCGCCCACACCGGTCAGGCCGGTAGTCATACGTACCAGATTTTCTTTCAGGTTATCCAGGTCTTCATGGTCTTTGTTCAGCACGCTGAACTCAGCCATCATTTCATCAACCTGACGGCCTTGCTGCTGCAGCTGATGCTGACGGCGACCGCCGCCGCTGCCCAGCATCGGGGTTTCTTCACGGATAGCCGTGGTGGTACCTTCGGTCTGCAACATGCAGTCGTAAGTCAGTGCCCGCTCCTGACGGATAAGCTCCGCTTCGGTTTCCACCGCAATCACCGCACCCAGCGCACGGTTCATGTACGCCTTGGCATCGTCGGTCTGACAGTCAACAAACTCAGCCAGCGAGTTTGGCTTGCTCCGATTCAGCCACTCATGGCTTTTGGTGGTGTTAACGATCCGGCAGCCTTTCAGGTGACGACCTTTACGGCGGTACAGAGTAATTGCTTCTTTCACCCGGTCCGGGTCAACAATCAGCGCTTCACGGCGTGCGCCCAGGAAACTCTCGATGGCAATGCGCCATTTCTCATCGTTGATATCCACCAGCTCACAGATCGGGGTGGACTCAATGCCGTAATCCCCAGCAGCTGCATCAGCTCACGGGTGTTACGGCGTAACGGTGCGCGGCCTTCTTTCAGTTGTTCAACGGCACTGCGCTGGTTCTGAATCTCGGTACGCAGTTCATTCATGCGAATCACCGATGCTTCAAACCGACGGGAAATCTCCCGGCGTACTTCGTCGATGCTGCCCTTAAGTTTCTCAAGGTTGTTATCCACATTCACCGGTTCCAGCGGCCAGGCTTCCGCCATCATGTCTTCGCCGGAGCGCCACAGGGCAACGGATTCCTGAACCACAGGAATAAAGCTTGAAGGCAGGAACTGCTGGAAGTTAGAGAAGGTCACGGTGGAACGGAGCAGGCTGTAAACGTTCTGGATCTTCTCTTTAACCACATTCAGCTCGTGCTGCTTGGCGTCGATGGAGTTTTCCAGTGCTTTAACCTTGTGGGCGCTGTCGGTGTTATTCAGTTCCGCGCGGGCTTCCGCCAGATTCTGCATTACCGTATTCAGCTGTTCGCTGTTGGCTTCCAGATCTGACTGTAACTGGGTTTCTTTTTCCTGATTGGCTTCCAGACGGTCCTGGGCACCTTCTTTCTTCAGGTCAGCGTGTTCAAAACGGGTCTCGTGCACCACCCACTCGTATTCCGCCGAGTTTTTAACGTTGCGGTGAATGCCTTTGCACTGTTCCTGAACCTTTCCAGTTCGCCAATACGGTTGGCCACTTCACGGGTTTTCTGTTCCATCACCCGGTATTCGTCCAGGGATTTACGGAACGCGCCTACGTGAACGATGTTTTCATCCAGTACGAATTCACGGATAAAACGGGTCGGGCTATTGATCGGCACAAACTTCAGAGCGTTACGGAAGTTCTTCACAAACTTCTCGTCGTCGTTCGGCATTTGCGGGTCATAGCTGAGTTCGGTGACCAGTTCACGGATAAAGCGGCTGGCACGTTTTTCCAGCTTCATATCCGGACACTGCTTCAGCAGGCTCTCACGCACTTCCGGCCATTCTTTCGGCAGACGGCCGCCGTCTTTCTTATCGGTGAAGTCTTCCAGGCTGACGGAAAAATCAGGCAGGATGAAACGGCCCAGAATCTCTTCTTCCGGGGATGACAGCGAGGCACTGATGGCCAGACCGACACAGGTTTCCTTGCCGGTTTCGGTGTCGTAGAAGCTCAGGGCCAGATAGCTGATGGAGTCCTGACGGGCGTTGTCTTTCTTACCCGAGTCATCCATAAAGCCCAGACAGTAAGTCCGCAGGCTACGCTCACTCTTGTCACCGGCGCTGGCATTGAAGCTCAGGTAACGCTTGTTACCGCCCATCAGCACGGTCTGGATGGCATCCAGCAGCGATGATTTACCGGAACCGTTTGGCCCGACGACCGCGACGTTACCTTTGATCGGTACCTCTACGGCACCCAGAACATACCAGTTAACCAGTACGATGCGATTTAACTGTTTCATTGTACCGGCTCCTCCGGGGTTACCTCTTCAGTCAGCGGGCTCGCCTGCTCATCTTCAGACGCGACTTCTGCGGGCTGTTCTGCTTCAGCTGATGCTTCTGCAGCCACACTCTCCGTCACCTCTTCCGCCGGTTTTTCATCCGCTGCGGCTTCAGTTGTCTCTGCTGCAGCCGGAGTTTGTTCGGCATCTTCACACAGAGCTTCAAGCTGGCCGATAAAGTCTTCCACTACCACCTGACGGATGGTCGGGTTAATGGTCAGCGGAATGTTTTTCGGGTCTGTCTCGTGGGGCTTGCCCCGCTCAATCACACCATGACGGCTGAACAGCGACAGAATTTCCTTTAAGCGGGTTTCATTCGGAATGTCTTTGCCGGTGAGGTTTTCATACACCGTCAGTAAGTCATTCGAGGTGATGTAGGCACGCCCGCCTTCAACCTCAAAGGCTTCCAGCTTCTCTTCATACTGCTGGCGCAGGCACAGCAGGAAGAAGGATTCATCCAGCTTCAGGCGCATGAAACGCTCATCGCCCTGCGGCAAAATCCCCAGGAAGGCCTCATCCGGCTGATACACAAATGACCAGCCCAGTGCGGCAAACAGGTTGGTAAAATAATCCACATGCGACGCTACCAGAAAGTAACTGTCACGGTGGCCTGAACGCTCAGCGTATAAAAACTGATTCACCAGCAGCAGATTGGCAGCATGCACGAAGTCCTCTTCCTGATACTGATCGCTGCGGGCAATGATTTTCTGCAGATCACCTAACATGTTTATCGTCTCTGAATACTGAAGTCGCGACACTCAACCATATCGGCGACATTGACATATTTATCGCTGAACTGAATATCGTATTTATTAGCGGTAGTGCGTCCCTTCTTACCCAGGGAACGCATGTGCCTCAGATAACTGAAGCAGATGTAGTCTTCGATGCTGTCGATCGTGAACTGACCGGCGGAGATCTGTGTCTCGCCCAGCAGGTGACGCTCGATATAATCTTCGATCTTTTCCGGGCGTACTTCCCGGCGGGCCTTGTACTCTTTAAACAGCTGGCGCATTTCCAGCACCCGCGGATCAATGATTTCCTGCTGAATAACCCGCGGCTTGGTTGCCACCCGGCGACGGATCGGCGAACGGACACTGCCCGGTGCCAGAAAACCGGTTTCCTCAAGGGTTTCCAGCTTCGGTATCTTACGCTGATCCAGCTGGGCAGCATCGGTAATCACCCGGGACAAGCGCGCACTCATACCCGGCGTGGTTTTATCCATGTACCGAACGGTATCCGCCACACGTTTTTCCAGGCGGTAACGGAAGTCATCGATGGTCGCCAGACGCTGATCCACCGACTCAAAAATCCGGATAATACGGTTGATATGACTGTGCACCATGGCTTCGGCGTCGTCATAACTGGTTTCGAACTGTTCCTGGTAATGGGTACTCAGCAACGCCACTTTCGGCGTATCAAACTGCAGTTCACGCAGCTGCGTGAGAATCTGACGGCGGAAACGGAACGGGTTGTTCTTTGTCTTCAGGGTTTTGTAATCGGAAACCAGAATGTGCGCTACGAAGTGATCGAAGAAGTTACGCACAATTTCCTGCGGATTCTTGGTGGCCGCCAGGCTGATTTTCAGCTCCCGCAGGCCGAGCATCATGTCCGTCAGGTGGGCACTGAAGTCAGACGCCGTCTGCGCCGCTTCCTGCAGGGTAATCCCCGGCCGGCCGGATCCTTGATGGCCGCTTCCAGCGAGCTCAGTACGTTCAGTACCGCGCCACCGTAGCTGCGTTTTTCCAGATTATTGATCGATACCAGTGTCCGTAACAGGTAACTGTTCGCCGGCGACAGCAGCACAAAGGTACGGTAAATGCGCTGCTCTTCTTCCAGCCAGCCAGTAACAACTAAACGGCGATAAATCCGGCTGGTATATTCAGCGGTGGAACGGGGCGCTTCCTGCTCGGCTTCCGAATCATTCTCTTCCGGTTCCCAGCGGCGTACACCCAGCTTAACAACGGTGTCTTCAATGGAAGAGCGGATCAGATCTTTCGGTACAAAGGGATCAACCAGATCTTCATCAAAGAACTGATCAGCAAGGTCGAGCAATACCGCCTGATAGATTTGACGGTTCTGCCCGGCAAGAGGCAGGAACAGGTCTTCGGGAAGCTTGTTAAAAAGCATCGAGAATCAAATCTCCTGACAGACATACTGAATGCCTGACATTAACTAAGGTCAACGCTCTTGGTAAGCAAAGAACAGGCTTAAAAAGCCAGAAAACACAGCCAGACAAAAGCATAAAATAGCCGAAGATAATAACGGAAATAAACCGCCTGACCAGTAGCAAAAGGCCGTTTTGGGAAAACGGCCTTTTCAGAAAAACAGCGATTCAGGGCTGGTTAAATGTCAGCCTGCAGCCCGCTTCGCAGACTGCAAGCGGTCATACACTTCAAGCATTTTCTGATGGGTGGTAAAGCCTTCAAGACTTAAAGTACTGGCAGGAAAATCTCTGAAAATCCGTTCACCGGCAAGCATTTCAGATACCCGTTCCATCAGTGCCTGACCATATACCTGCTCAAGCAGACCGCTATAGTCAGCAAAGTCCCGCTCAGCATCCAGCGTAAACTGCAGGCACTGATACAGACACCGGTACAGCGCCTCACGAGACTCCTGTAACCGGGCGTTTTCCAACTGCCAGTGACACCAGTCCAGCGCATCCGCCAGGTTCCCCTGCTGCAGGTGCAGCAAACATTTCAGTTCGCCAACCCGCAGAGTACTCCAGGCAGTGCCTTTGTCCGCCACAATACCAATCAGCTCAGCGACCAGCTGCTTATCATCAAACCCTTCGGTATTCAGATCGACCAGTAAATCAGCCCCTTGATCTTTATCGAAGTTCGCCAGATCCAGCAACCCTTCACGGTACTCAACCCCGGCATTGTTATTGTTCGATACCAGATCATCCACCGGGTAAATCTCGGACATGCCCGGCACAATGATCCGGCAGGTATATACATTCAGGTGCTCGTAATCGGCAATGTAAATATCCATATCCACTTTATGGATCAGGTTACACAGATGTTCGAACTCTGCCTGGCTGTCACCTTCCACGTTCCATTCAACAAACTCATAGTCCGTATCCCGGGAGAAAAGGTCCCAGGCCACCACGCCGCTGGAATCAATAAAATGCGCTTCAAGGTTCTGCGAATCCGCCACGTCGGCCAGATTAAAACTTGGAGACGGAAAATCTGCCAGTGAATTCAGGGCCCTGCCCCGCAACAACTCAGTAACCGTCCGCTCCAGCGCCACTTCAAACTTAGGATGCGCACCGAATGAAGCACAACAACCGCCGTCATCCGGATTAATCAGGGTTACATTGACCATCGGGTACTTGCCACCCAGCGACGCATCCCGCACCAGCACAACATAGCCGTAATCACGCAATGCATTAAGTGCATCCACCACCTGCGGGTAGCGGTTGATAATATGTTCAGGGATTTCCGGCAAACTGATACCGGACGTAATAATGGTGTTTTTAATATGACGCTCAAAGATTTCCGACAGCGCCTGTACTCGTGCTTCTGCCACACTGTTACCGGCGGCAGCACCATTACTGATATAGAGGTTGCCGATGATGTTCACAGGAATCCAGACTTCATCACCAGTGCGCTGACGGGTAAAGGGTATCGCGCAGATACCCCGTCCACTGTTACCTGAGTTGGTATCAATCAGGCCAGGGGCAGTCAGATCATCATGCAGGTTGTAATGCTGCAACGTCGGCTCATCGAACAGACCGTCCGGGATTTCTTCACCGCTGACATCGAACCAGCGCTCATTCGGATAGTGAACGAAATCCCCTTCTGCCACTTCCTGGCCCAGATAATAATCGGTAAAGAAAGAGTTACAGCTCAGACGCTCAAAATACTCACCCAGCGCGCTGGCCAGTGCAGCTTCTTTACTGGCGCCCTTACCATTGGTAAATAAAAGTGGACAGTTACGGTCTCGGATCAGCACAGACCAGACATTCGGGACAGGATTCAGCCATTGTGCCTGCTCTATATCGAAGCCCAGAGCCTCTAACTGAGCAGACATTTTTCAATCGACTCCTCTAAAGGCGCATCTTTTCCGGGAATCATCGTCATATAACTAAGTCCTAGCAAGCCAATCTTCACATCCGCAGGAGAATAAACCCCGCTCAAACTCCACGTTATACAGAAATACGCCGCACACCGAAACTCTGGCAAGGGTATTTTGTGTTCTCATAAAGTGTTTCTCTGATTTAAGGCAGCTTATTAAAAGCCCGGAAAATGCCGCTTCCGGCGCAGACATAAAACCGCGCAAACCATTATTTATGCTGAATGAAAAACTTTTTAACGTAAGTGCTTGACGCCCATAGGGCTGATCATTAACATACGCCGCCACTAGTTAAGCAGTTCCTCGATAGCTCAGTTGGTAGAGCAGTAGACTGTTAATCTATTGGTCGCTGGTTCGAGTCCAGCTCGAGGAGCCAATTACTGCTTTAATTAGTAACGTTTTGATGGATAACATTCCTCGATAGCTCAGTTGGTAGAGCAGTAGACTGTTAATCTATTGGTCGCTGGTTCGAGTCCAGCTCGAGGAGCCATCAGAATAAAGAAGACGGGGCATAGCGCAGTCTGGTAGCGCATCTGGTTTGGGACCAGAGGGTCGTAGGTTCGAATCCTGCTGCCCCGACCACTTTCTAAAAGTGGATCTTCTAATACACTGGCCAGTGTCTAAACAGCCAAATACGATCGGGGCATAGCGCAGTCTGGTAGCGCATCTGGTTTGGGACCAGAGGGTCGTAGGTTCGAATCCTGCTGCCCCGACCACTTCTCAACACGCAGCCGTGTATAAACAGCTAATCATCATCGGGGCATAGCGCAGTCTGGTAGCGCATCTGGTTTGGGACCAGAGGGTCGTAGGTTCGAATCCTGCTGCCCCGACCACTCTCTTGAAGAGATACCTCAACACGCAGCCGTGTATAAACAGCTTATCATCATCGGGGCATAGCGCAGTCTGGTAGCGCATCTGGTTTGGGACCAGAGGGTCGTAGGTTCGAATCCTGCTGCCCCGACCACTTATTTCTTATTTTCAAATCTCCTCTGACTAAAACGACTCACCTTAGGTTTGAGTTAAGCGAAGCAAAACAACATCGCGCTCTTTGCGATGGTCATCCTACTGCCCCGATCACTCTCTTGAAGTGACACCTCAACACACAGCCGTGTATAAACAACTAGTCATCAGGTCATAGCGCAGTCTGGTAGCGCATCTGGTTTGAGACCAGAGGGTCGTAGGTTCGAGTTGAGCGCAGCAAGACAACATCGCGCTTTCAATCCGCCCGCCATACATCTCTCAAGACAAACTGCAGACAACAAAACCGCCCAAAGGCGGTTTCTCAAATATCTGAAAAGCATTAACTGTCAGATTTTCTCCAGACGGTAGAAACGCTGCAGAATACGGGCAAGATTCACCGCATCATCACTGCCACAGATTTCCCGGATAGAATGCATGGCATACTGAGGCGCCCCACATCAATGGTTTTCACACCCAGCTCACCGGATGTAATCGGCCCAATGGTGCTGCCGCAGCCCATATCCGTACGTACAACAAAGCTTTGCACAGGTACATCTTCCAGATCCGCCAGATTTCTGAAAATAGCAGCCGTTTCACTGTTAGTCGCATAACGCTGATTATTATTGATCTTAATCACCGGGCCGGCATTCAGCTTCGGACCATGATTGGCATCATGCTTATCAGCAAAATTAGGATGCACAGCGTGGGCATTATCTGCAGAAACCATCATTGAATTCGCCAACGCACGGTTACGCAGCTCATTATCCGGCAGTAAACGCTCCAGCAAGTTCATCAGCATTGGCCCCTGTGCACCACAGGCACTCAGACTGCCTACTTCCTCATGATCATTGCAGATTAGCAGCGCCCCTTCTTCTGAATCAGACTCAATCAGTGCTTCAAGCCCGATAAAGCAGCTAAGCAGATTATCCAACCGCGCCGACGCTATAAATTCTTCATTCAGGCCAACATATCCGCCACCCTGCACATCATAGAAGCTCAGCTCATAGTCGAGAATTTTATCGACATCATCAATGTCTTCACGGGCCAGCTCAGCTTTCAGCATCGCCCGGAAATCAAACTCATCCCCGTCAACCTGCACCTGCGCCAGCAATGGCGGAATATCTGTCTGAGGATTCACACTGCGCTCGCTGTTTGCGGTACGGTCCAGATGAATCGCAAGACTTGGAATAATGGCGATAGGCTTCACAAAATTAATCAGCGCACTGCAAACTTCACCATTCTTTGCCAGATAGCTGACACGGCCAGCCAGGGATAAATCACGGTCAAACCACGGGTTCAATAACACACCGCCATACACCTCAACCCCAAGATTGACACACCCCTGACGTAGCAACACCGGGTTAGGCTTTACCCGCAGACACGGGCTGTCAGTATGCGCCCCGACCATCCGGAATCCGCGCTCCGGCAAGCCACCATCCGCCGGCATCTGCCAGGCAACAATGGCGGAATCATTTCTGACCAGAAAATACCGGCCACCGGCCTTCACAGACCAGGCGTTTTGCTCTTCCAGCTCAACAAAGCCGGCTTCCTGCAGCCTGCCGCGCATTTCGCTGACCGCATGAAAAGGTGTCGGAGACGCCGCTAAAAACTCAAATAGCCGTTGATTAAATTCATTCTTAAGCATAATCATTCCACCTGCTGTGCAGGCACTATCTCCAGTAATTCAATTTCAAAAATCAGCGCCGAGTTAGCCGGTATTTTTCATTCGGACTAATCGCACCGTACGCCAGCTCAGAAGGTAAAAAGATTTTCCATTTGGCACCGGCTGGCATCATCAGTAACGCTTTACGCCAACCTTTAACAACCCCACTCAAAGGAAATTCTGACGGTTCATTCTGTTCAAGCGTGCTTTCAAACAGTTCACCATCAACTCGCCATCCCTGATAATGCACCTTTACACTGTCCTGCAGCTGGGGCTTATCGCCATTGCCAGGCTGTATAACCAGGTACTGAAGCCCGTCTTCCGTTTCCTGAACCCCGGGCTGCTGCCGGTTTTCAGCCAGAAAAGCCACGCCTTCCTTTTTACATCATCGTTCAGTGCTTTTCGATCAGCTGACGCCGGAATTCAGCCTCATTCTGATCTTCACCACAGCCAGCCAGCAGCATAACACTGCTGATAACACTGATGACCGCAGCATACTTAATCTGTCTAAACATATTTACCCTGATAAAAGCGCCCGGAATACCGACACTTTACTGAGAACTAAACTTACCCTGCCAGCGTATCAGTTTGCAGTAGCCATGACACGATGGCTACCCATGATGAGTGCATTAACTGCGTTCTGCCAGAGGAAATTGATATTCTATATCAGTAAGTGATTGAATTTACATCGGCACAGGCGGAGACTACACTCGAAACCAAAGTTAAAACTTAGGGAACCTAAAAACGGTTTACAGGTCTTAAGCAGTAAGAAACCATTACCTGACAACCACAATGGTTAAGGCCACAATTAATGGGTTCACTTTGTTAAAAGTTATAGTTGAAGCTATACAGGAATATTGACCTTGAGCACCAGCCAGTTAGTTACGCACGTTAAACAAGCCGCCTTTGGTGGCCTGATCCTGCTTCTGAGCAGCCTGTCCGCTCAGGCTGCCGTCAGCCCGCAACTGACACCCGAGCCGGTTCACAGCCAGGTCATCCGTGATATAGCCAGCTCCCTGGTCGATGATCACTACTCCGACATTGATGTCGATGACTCCCTTTCCAGCAAAGTTCTGGACAGCTTTGTCGATAATCTTGATCCCAGCAAAGCATATTTTTCGCGGACGATATCAAAAGCTTCGAACCCTACCGCACCCTGCTTGATGACCAGATTAAAGCCGGCAATCTGGATGCAGGCTTTGAAATTTTTAACCGCTATCAGCAACGCATCACCGAACGTCTGACTTACCTTATAGATAAGCTGGAAAGCCCGGACATGGAAATCGACTTTACCGTTGACGAATCTCTGATGACGGATCGCACAAACAGCCAGTGGACTACCAGCAAAGCGGAAATGGATGAGTTCTGGCGCAAACGTCTGAAAAGCACATTGCTGAACCTGAAACTGGCCGGCAAGGATATTGCCGACGCCAAGGAAACCCTGCTTAACCGTTATAAAAATCAGCTTACCCGGGTGGAACAGACCAACCCGGAAGACGTATTCAGAGTTACGCGAACGCGTTTGCCCAGCAGTTTGACCCGCACACCCAGTACTTTTCACCACGGCGCTCTGAGAACTTCAATATCAATATGAGCCTTTCACTGGAAGGCATCGGGGCAGTCCTGCAAACGGAAAACGAAAACACCAAAATCGTCCGCCTGGTACCTGCCGGGCCGGCTGAAAAGACCGGCCAGATTAAAACCTCTGATGTCATTGTGGGCGTTGGCCAGGGCGCAAGCGGTGAAATTCAGGACATTATCGGCTGGCGGCTTGATGAAGTAGTTGCCCTGATCCGCGGCCCCAAAGGCACCACCGTACGCCTGGAAGTTATCCCTGCTGATGCTGAAGACGGCACCCGCCGGATCGTTTCAATCATCCGCAACAAAGTAAAACTGGAAGAACAGTCTGCTCAGAAGCGCGTCATTGAACTGGACAGAGACGGCAGCACTTACCGCCTTGGTGTAATCAGCATTCCAACCTTCTATATTGATTTCAACGCTCTGAAATCCGGTGACTCCAACTACAAGAGCACCACCCGTGATGTTGAAAGGCTGATCAAAGAGCTGCAGCGTGAAGACAAAATTGACGGCCTGATTGTCGACCTGCGTGATAATGGCGGCGGCTCACTGCGTGAAGCCAACGAACTGGTTGGCCTGTTTATCAACCGGGGCCCGACTGTCCAGATCCGCGACCAGCAGGGTCGGGTTAACATTCTGCAGGACTCCAACCCGAAGGTTGTCTACCACGGCCCGATGGCTGTACTGGTAAACCGCCTGAGCGCTTCAGCCTCTGAAATCTTCGCCGGTGCCATTCAGGACTACCAGCGCGGCATCATCGTCGGCAACCAGACCTTCGGTAAAGGTACCGTACAGACACTGTCGCCTTTACGTCAGGGCCAGTTAAAGCTGACCCACGCCAAGTTCTACCGCATCTCCGGTGACAGTACACAGCACAAAGGCGTTGTGCCTGATATCCGCTTCCCTTCCCTGTATGACATGGAAGAAATCGGCGAAAGCGCACTGGACGGCGCCCTGCCATGGGATCAGGTACACCCCATACCGCACCGTCAGTTCATCAGCCTGAGCAGCACGCTGCCGGAACTGACAGCCCGTCACAAAGCCCGTATCAAAACTGATCCGGACTTCCGTTACATGCAGGCTCAGATCGACCGGATTACTGAAATCAAAAACGACAACCTGATCACTCTCAACGAAGCAATGCTTCAGGCTGAACGTGATGCCTCTGAAGCATGGCAACTGGACATTGAGAATCAGCGCCGGTCCGCCAAGCAGTTACCAGCACTGGACAAACTCTCCGATCTTGAAGATACACTGGAGAAAGATGACCAGGGCCGGATAATTAATCCTGAAGCTGAAGCCATTCTGGCCGAAACAGGAAGAATACTGCTGGATGTAATTTCTGTTACCTATAAGAAACTGCTGGCCAGACAATAAGCCTGGCCAGGCATCCGCCGCACATTTTGTTACAGACCATACACCTACCGGGGAAGGCATATGTCCTTGAGCAAAAACAAGCTGGCACTGATTATCGGAATACCTTTATTGCTGATCCTGCTGAGTATTGGTGGCTACATGTTGTACACCGTACTCATGGCGCAAACGGCAGAAAACAATAAAAGCCTGCAGAGCTTTGGCGACAGCGTCATGCCCGGAGACTCACGGTACGACCTTGAAGGGAAGATGCTCACCTCGCCCCGTCAATAGACACCAACCCCAACCTGTCACCGAATCAGAAAATCATCGCCAAGCTGCGTTCCGAACGCCGCAAAATGAGCCTGGAAATTGACAACCTTCAGGCTGAGGTCATCACCCTGCAGGCTCAGGTTGAGCTGCTGGAAGAATACAAGCGCACCAATGAACGCTACGCGCCTTACTCTCTTGACGAAGAGATATCCCTGATTCACACCCGCATCAAGCAGCTGCTGGCAGGCCACGCGGAAACCCGTCGCTTTAACCGCCGCCAGATAGAAAGCATGTCAGCCGCTGCTGCACAGGAATACCGCCGCTTTATCACCATTAATAAACTGGCGCTGGATCAGGGCCAGATTGATACCGTGGTAAATGATCACTTACCCGCTTATGCCTTTTGCATCGGCAACGGCGTCGACATTGCCGCCAACAATAAACAGGAAGAGCAGCTGGCCGTGGAGTTTTTCAAAACCCGCAACGAAGCACTCATGCCTGCTGGCCTGCTGAATGACCTTAAAGTTGTGTCCAAGCCGTGCAGAGAAAACCTCTACTCCCGGCTTGCCTACCTGACCAACTGATCGCCGCCCCTCAGTCCGAAACAGCTGTTTCGGGCTGAAATTGCTGAAAAAGCTATAAATCCCCGGGACTTTTACGGTTTTTATCGTACCTGCTACTTTCTACTTGCCTAAAGCGGCTGTATAATGACCGCCCTTATATCTGTACTCCGGCTGCCCATTGTCAGCCATTCAGCCGGAAAACAGATACTTAAACTGACCCTGTATCCGGCTGACGTTACAGGCTAACCAAAGTAAGTTCTTGTTTTCCCGGAATTTACTGGATAGGAATACACATGTCCGAAAGCTTTGCTGAATTATTTGAAGAATCCCTGCAACACGTTGATATGACTCCAGGCACCCTGGTTATGGGTGAAGTTATCGATATCGATAGCGACTGGGTTACTGTTAACGCTGGCCTGAAGTCTGAAGCAATCATTGCTCGCAACCAGTTCCTGAACGATGCTAACGAACTTGAAATCCAAGTTGGTGACATGGTTAAGGTTGCTCTGGAAAGCGTTGAAGACGGCAGCGGCGAAACGCGTCTGTCCCGTGAAAAAGCTAAGCGTTCTGAAGCTTGGGAAGTACTGCAGAGTGCATTCGATGCTGAAGAAACTGTTAAAGGTTACATCAGCGGCAAGGTTAAAGGTGGTTTCACCGTTAACGTTAACAACATTCAAGGCTTCCTGCCGGGTTCTCTGGTAGACGTGCGTCCAGTACGCGACGTTGACCACCTGGAAGGCAAAGAGCTTGAATTCAAACTGATCAAGCTGGACCAGAAGCGCAACAACATCGTTGTATCCCGTCGTGCGGTTCTGCAAGAAGCTAACAGCGCGCAGCGCGATGAACTGCTGGCTACTCTGGAAGAAGGCCAGGAAGTTAAGGGCTACGTTAAGAACCTGACCAACTACGGTGCATTCGTAGATCTGGGCGGTGTTGACGGCCTGCTGCACATCACCGACATGGCTTGGAAGCGTATCTCTCACCCAAGCGACATGCTGACTCCAGGTGATGAAATCACTGTTAAGATCATCAAGTTCGACAAAGAGAACAACCGTCTGTCTCTGGGTCTGAAGCAGCTGAGCGAAGATCCATGGGCGTCTATCAAGGCTCGTTACCCAGCAGGTAGCAAGGTTGAAGCTCGCGTTACTAACCTGACTGACTACGGCTGCTTCGCATCTATCGAAGACGGCGTTGAAGGTCTGGTACACGTTTCTGAAATGTCCTGACTAACAAGAACATCCACCCATCCAAGGTTGTACAGGTAGGTGATGCTGTTGAAGTTATGATCCTGGACGTAGACGAAGATCGTCGTCGTATCTCCCTGGGTATCAAGCAGTGTGCTGCTAACCCATGGACTACTTTCGCTGAACAGTACGCTGCTGGCGATAAAGTGACTGGCTCTATCAAGACTATCACTGACTTCGGTATCTTCGTTGGTCTGGAAAACGATCTGGACGGTCTGGTTCACATGTCTGACATCTCTTGGGATGCTGACAACGAAACAGCTCTGCGTCAGTACAAGAAGAGCGAAGAAGTTGAAGCCGTTATCCTGTCTATCGATGCTGAGAAAGAGCGTATCTCTCTGGGTATCAAGCAACTGGAAAGCGATCCGTTCTCTGAGTACGCTGCTGCAAACGAAAAGGCACTATCGTTACCGGTACTGTTAAGTCTGTAGACGCTAAAGCTGCTGTTGTTGAGCTGGCTGAAGGCATCGAAGGCGTACTGAAAGCATCTGACATCAGCATCGACCGCGTTGAAGACGCGAGCGCTGTCCTGAAAGAAGGTGACGAAGTTGAAGCTAAGATCGTTAACCTGGATCGTCGTAACCGTGCGATCACTCTGTCTATTAAGGCTAAAGACCAGGCTGACGAAAAAGCTGCAATCAAAGCAGTTAGTGAGAAGCCAGTTGAAACTGCTGGTCCGACCACTATCGGTGACCTGATCAAGGCTCAGATGGAAGCTAAGAAGTAATAGCATCCTCTGCGATTAAAAAGGCGCGTTTTACGCGCCTTTTGTGCCTGCACTTTGTGCTCAAAAACCAGTTGAAACTGCTGGTACGTCCCCTTGCGCACTATCAGTGATTTGTTCAGGGCTCAGATGGAAGCTAAGAAGTAATAGCGACCTCTGCGATTAAAAAGGCGCGTTTTACGCGCCTTTTTGTGCCTGTGACCCGTCCTGAATAAGGTTGACACTTTCTAACCTTAAATTTGGAAAGTGTTATGACAACAATCACTAAGCGTACTCAGCGAGATTATTCTCTTGCCTTTAAATTAGCTGTGGTGGATCAGGTTGAAAAAGGCGAAATGACATACCGACAAGCTCAGAGCCGTTATGGTATTCAGGGGCGTTCTACGGTTTTAGTTTGGCTTCGTAAGCACGGCAAGCTAGATTGGAACTTGGGCACATTACCTTTTAAACCAACGAAAGGGGCTTCTATGTCCGAGACTCAAACACCCGAGCAGCGAATCAAAGAACTTGAACAACAACTTGCCGAAACTCAGCAAAAGCTGAATTTTTCGAAGCCGTGGTTGATGTGCTGAAGAAAGACTACGGAGTGCGTGTCACAAAAAGCTGCCCGCAAAGTCATCCAAACGAAAACGGTAACCCGGCTTTCTGTTACTCGTGCCTGTCAATATCTAAGCATTAGTCGGCAGGCTTACTACAAGCAGTGCCGCTATGAGGCTCAACAGGAACTGTTCGAGTTACAAGTTCTCGGCTTTGTTAAACAGGAACGGCTGCAACAGCCGCGCATTGGTGTACGTAAACTTCAGAAACTGATGCAACGGACAGGCTTATCTCCCGGACGGGATAAGCTGTTTAACTTGCTGAGAAAACATCGCTTACTGGTACCGACTAAACGGGCGTACCATAAAACTACGCACAGTCGTCACCGGTTCTACCGTCACCCTAACTTATTGAAGTCTGGTGATTATCAGGTCACGGCCGTTCGGGCAGAACAGGTATGGGTTGCCGACATTACTTACTTGCCAGTTCGAACAGGAGAAGCGTATCTGAGCTTGGTAACAGATGCGTATTCACGAAAGATTGTGGGATACCATGTGCACGATAATCTGAAAACAGCGTCAGTATCGCAAGCCTTCAAAAAGGCTCTGAAGGGACGTCACGTGAAGGAAGGGTTGGTACACCATTCAGATCGTGGTATTCAATATTGTTCAGCGGAATATCAGCAAATCCATCAGAAACATAATGTACGCTGTTCGATGACAGATGGTTACGACTGTTATCAAAATGCTTTGGCGGAGCGGGTTAACGGCATTCTTAAAAATGAGTATCTGATCCGCAAACCGGATGATATAGAGCAGGCGAAGATAATGGTTGATGAGTCGGTCAGGATGTATAACCAGCGGCGCCCTCACTTGTCACTGGAATATAAAACGCCCGATGAGGTGCATCGGGCGTTTGTATGAAATAAGTGTCAACCTATATCAGGACTAGACACTGCAATTCTTGCTTAAAAAGCCAGTTGAAACTGCTATTTGTCAGCCAGCAATTCTCAGCCTGACAGATAATCACGTACCTGTTTCTCATCACCAGAGGCTTTGCCGGAAAAGCTGATCCGGTCAATGCGCAGCTGCTGCATCCGGTTGAACTCACAGAACGCCTGAAGTTCAGTACGCAATGCCACTAATATTTTCTCAGATAATGGCTGCTCAAAATGCAAATGCTTAATGACCAGCTCACCCGTCTTACGCTCAGCTTTCACATCCATTCGACCAATGAAGCGACTACCAAACAGAATCGGTAACACGAAATAGCCATACTGACGCTTAGGCTCAGGTACATAGCACTCAAGCTGATACTCAAAACCGAACAGGCTCTGCATCCGCTTACGCTGGATCAGCAAATTATCAAAAGGCGATAAGATTCGTATCCGGCCATTAGGCAAGCGCTGCTGCATGCGTTCCTCAATGCCTGCGAGCGTCAGATAAGATTCACCACCAACCTGCACGCTAATCAGGGCCCCTCTTCAAGCATGTCAGCAACTACCTGCTTCAGCGGCTTCTGCATCTCTTTCAACAGATAAATGCACTGCTCAGGTTTTGCCAAAGCATTAGCGTTAAGAAAACGCCTGATCAAGTATTCCAGATACTCCCGCTCATCAGGTACAGACGTATCTATTCCGTCAGGCAATGCCCGCTCTGCCAAATCATAAACCTTCTGAAAGCCACGCCGCTCCACAGCCATCAGCTCACCTTCCATGAACAACTGCTCCAACGCCCGCTTAGCAGGTTTCCAGTCCCACCAGCCCACTGTGCCTTTACGGGGTTGCTCGAAATCCCGGGCCATTAACGCCCCTCAGCAGTGATTCTTGCTCTGATCTCCTGCATCAGACGACTATGATCATCCCGGTTAAACCAGTGTTTATCTCCCCGGCGATCGCCTGCTTTCGGGGCAAACTGAACCGGTAATCTCGCATCGGCAAATACGCCGCCGCATGGGACCAGTATTCAAACACCTGCTTCTTCGCAACCAGAGCATCAAGATGGTCCGGATGGTAACCGGCTACCCGGTTCCACAACGTGTGATGATGCGCACGCTGCACCACCGAGATGGAATCGATCTGCACATACCCCAGCCGAGTAACAGCCTCCAGAGTCTCTTTCACGCCCTTACTGCGGGGTTTCTGCACGCCCTGCGCCAGCAGAACAAGTTTACGCGCTTGGGCAAGGCTAAGCTCCGACACAGCTGTCATATCCATCCCTCATATATTGCATTTCGATGATCATAAACCCTCCGCCCACCGGGACCAATACAGCCACAAAAGTATTATCAGCCCGATAACCGCCACGATCTGAAACCGACAGAATTTAACTTCCTGACGGAAGGTCTATAATGACGCCCGCATTTCTTTCAACAGGATAACCCTATGGTCTGGTTAAGTATTTTTCTGGTATTCATGGCCGGCGCAATGCTGCCCCTGCAGGCCGGCATCAACTCTCAGCTGGCAAAAGCCAGCGGTCATGCTATCTGGGCATCCGGACTGTCTTTCGTTGTCGGCACCCTGGCCTTGCTGAGTATATTCTTGATGATGCGTCTGCCATGGCCAGGCATTATTCAGCTCAAAGAAGCCCCGGCAATCGCCTGGACCGGCGGTTTAATGGGCGCGTTTTTTGTAACCTGCATGGCTTTCTTTGCGCCAAAACTGGGTGCAACAACCCTCCTGGCACTGATCATTGCAGGGCAAATTGTGATGTCAGTGTTGCTGGATCATTTCGGAGCCGCCGGGTACATCCAACAGGAAATAACCCTGCCCAGAATACTCGGCGTACTCCTGATTGCCGCTGGCGTGGTACTGGTTAAAAATTCTGAAGCAGGTGTTCTCGCTGAATCAGAACTCTGTTCTGAATAAAGTAACGATTTCATTATGCAAAAATGAAACAATGTAGAACACATCTTAAAGCTGACTTTTAAGTCAACTTTAAGAGTCGCACTATCTTTTAAAAACAGTTATTTACAAACAGAAAGCTTCGAATTCTTCTGTAAAAATCTTCCCTGACACCTGCTAACCACTCCCACATCGCGGAAATACAACTCTCCGTCACTGTCTTCTTAGCTTCATACAAAAGTTGTAGGCTGAATTTACTTTCCCCACAGAACAGTCAGAGGTGACACAATGAGAAGGCCAGTTCGTATTGCGGTGACAGGCGCAGCCGGTGCCATCGCTTATAGCTTATTATTCAAAATTGCTGCCGGCGAAATGATGGGTAAAGACCAGCCTGTCATTCTGCAACTGATTGAAATTCCGGAAGCCATTGGCGCCTTACGGGGGTCGCTATGGAACTGGAAGACTGTGCCTACCCATTACTCCATACTGTCACCCTGCACGATACGGTTGAAGAAGGTTTCAAAGGTTGCCACTACGCCCTGTTGGTTGGCGCACGCCCCAGAGGACCAGGCATGGAACGAAGCGACCTGCTGGAAGTTAATGCCGAAATCTTTGCCCGCCAGGGTAAAGCCTTGAATAAATTTGCCAGCCGGGATGTAAAAGTACTGATTACCGGTAATCCGGCCAATACCAACGCACTGATCGCCAGCCGCAATGCTCCGGATTTAAGCCCTTCACAGTTCACCTGCCTGACACGGCTGGATCACAACCGTGCCAAGGGCATTCTGGCCAGCCAGACCGGTGCGTCATCACGGGATATCCACAACATTATTATCTGGGAAACCATTCCCTACCCAATACCCGGATCTGCACCACGCTACGATTCACGGCACACCGGCATTGCAGCAGATTGATCAGGACTGGTACCGGGAACAGCTCATTCCCAAGGTACAACAAAGGGTGGGGAGATCATCCAGGCCCGGGGCTTATCCAGCGCCGCATCTGCCGCTCAAGCCATCGTCAATCAGATGCATGACTGGGTACTGGGCACTGCGCCGGGGAGATTGTCAGCATGGGCATTCTCAGTGATGGCAGCTACGGCATCGAAAAGGGCATCTTCTTTTCATTTCCGGTGCGCTGTAACTATGGCCGTTATCAGATCGTTCCCGGTTTTGATATTAATGACTACAGCCGGAATATGCTGCGCACAACCGAACAGGAATTACTCGACGAAAAGGCAGTGATTGAGCACTTACTGCCCGCAGAAACTGAAGCCTCACATATGAACTTGTCTATCTGTCTGAAATCCGGCGTCACCCTGTATGCAGATGACACAGGACCAAAGTCAGAATGCACCTTCATGCGCACCAATCGGGTTATGTAGCGGATCCCCGCCCAAGCAACCAATAGTAAAACTTTGCAAACCGGGCTGCCCTGCCCGGTTTTCATTGATACCCAACCAGTAACTGCGACCGGACGTCACCTCCAGCTCACCAACCCGCTGTAAGCTACCGTCAGCCAGTTGCTGATCCATAAGCTGTGCCGTTCCTAATGCAACTCCCTGGCCACGTCGCGCAGCATCCACCAGCACCATATAATTGCTAAAACGGCGGGCATTTCTCACGGTAATATGTCTGTCAAAAGCACTGAACCACACCTTCCAGTTGATCCAGTTAGGTTCAAGCCTTTCAAAGTCCAGCAATTCATAGTTGAGCAAGCCAGTCACCTCCCCACCTCACACATACTTCTGGCCATATACTCAGGGCTGGCAACCGGAAATAACACCTCTGCGAACAGCTCTGTCAGGTTCCAGCCTATGCGCTGTCCGGGATCGTAAGCAATGCTCAGATCGATATCATCCCTGAATAAGTCTGGTGTATGGTCTGAGCTGATCAGGCGAACATTCAGAGCCGTTTCCGGATGCGCCCGGTAAAACTCGCTGATCACACCGTTCAGCCAGAACTGCGAAACGGCCGAATTGGCCGCAATGCTGATGCTCTCCACTTCCACACTGTCCTGCAGTTCATCCACGCCATCGGCCAGATAGTTCAGTGACGCACTCACCCGGGCATGTAACTGTTCACCTTTAGCAGAAAGACACACTTTACGGCCCTCACGGTGAAACAACGCAAAACCAAAATATGTTTCCAGATACTTAATCTGTTTGCTCACCGCTGCCTGGGAAACATGTAACTCCTCTGCCGCCAGCGTGAAATTCATATGCCGCGCTGCCGCTTCAAACACCAACAAACTGTGCAGTGCAGGCATCCTGTGACGAAAGCTTTTGGCAGATCCTTTCACGGCATTCCCTCATAACAGATACTCAATCACTTACTGTCCATAACTAAAAGTTATCTGAATGCATAACCAGACAGCTAATGTTCCAAATACAGGTAACTCTTATACTCACTATACCAGCGATCGCTGCCGGTTTATCCAGCCCATCAGTGCTCATCGCAACAGAATAAGAATAAGTTATTAAAAGGAGAATACCGATGACCATGCTTGACTGGCACGCCGAACGAACTGACCTGGCCGGCCTGCAGCTACTTGATCAGGCGCCGGAAAGTGCAGGTATTGATCTGGCTGCAGTACGCCGCTATCGCCTGCAGCGGGTAAGAAAACAAATGCATAGGTACGGCATTGGCGCGCTGATCATTTCAGACCCTGTCAATATTCGCTACGCCAGCGGTGCCCGCAATATGCAGGTATTCTGCTCCCGCAATACACCGTCACGCTACTTACTGGTCACCGATTCCAGGAACATCCTGTTTGAATTCACCGGCTGTGAACATCTGGGCGAAGGCTTTGAAACCATTGATGAAGTTCGCGCTTCCTCTACCGCCAGCTTTGTTGCAGCCGGATTTGATATTGCTGAACGTGAACAGAAATGGGCCGGGATATGCTGGCCTGCATTCATGAAATTACCAGCCCGGATGTCACCATCGGCATGGAGCGTATGAACGCCGGCACAGCAATCGCCATGGCGAACCTGGGTGCCAGAATTGTAGATGCTCAGTTGCCAATTGAAATGGCTCGCTGCATTAAATCTTCGGAAGAAATGAAATGCGTCATCGCCTCGTTACGGGCCACAGAAAGAGCAGTCGCTAAACTCCGGGACGCCATCCGCCCCGGCATTACCGAAAACCAGCTCTGGTCGGTGTTACATCAGTCCGTTGTTGCGGATAACGGCGACTACTGTGAGACCCGGTTGCTAAACTCGGGCACCCGCACCAATCCATGGTTTCAGGAGTGCGCCAGCAAGCAAATTCAGGCCAATGAACTGATTGCACTGGACACCGATGTGGTCGGTTGTCACGGCTATTATTCGGACTTTTCCCGTACCTTTCATGTTGGGCCGGATGCTCCAACCGAGGAGCAAAAGACACTGTATAAACTTGCTTATGAGCAAGTACAGAACAACATGGGGATTATTCAACCGGGAATGAGCTTTAAAGAATATTCAGACAAAGCCTGGAACATTCCGGAAAAATACCATAAAAACCGTTACTACCTGTCCGCCCACGGCGTTGGCATGACGGGAGAATACCCTTACCTCTATCACCATGCTGACTACCCTGACGCCGGCTATGACGGCATCATCAAGCCCGGAATGACACTCTGTGTGGAAAGCTATATGGGCGCGGAAAACGGCAGCCAGGGGTAAAACTTGAAGAGCAGATACTAGTGACAGAAACCGGCATCGAAGTACTGTCGCAATTTCCCTTTGAAGAAACTCTGCTGACTTAACAGCAAAGCCGCCCTGCAGATACAAAAACAGCGCCCGCGGCGCTGTTCTTCTTTATGGCTGATGCAATATCAGCGAAGCCCCACACCTTTGAGGATGACATTAGCAATAAAGTCACTGGCACCCTGATAATCAGTCTCTTCCAGTTCATCTTTCTTCATCACCAGGCAGATCTGTGTGGAGAAATCCGCATAGGTCTGAGTAGACGCCCAGATCACAAAAACAGGTGATATGGGTCCACTGGGTCCATCTTGCCCGCTTCAATCCAGCTACGGACCAGCGCAACATCCTTCTCCAGGGAATCAATCAGATTCTCCTGCAGGTACTCACGCAAATAAGGCGCACCATTGATGATCTCGTTGGCAAACACCTTGGAACCGTTCGGATGGGTGCGGGACATGTCCACCTTGCGGCGAATATAGTTCTCCAGAATTTCAGCCGGCTCGCCACCATCCTGATCCAGCAGCAATACCATCTTCTCCACCCAGAGATCCAGAATCTGCTGCAACACCCGGCGGTAGAGAATCTCCTTGGAAGGAAAGTAGTACAGCATGTTCTGCTTGGACATCCCCGCTGCTTCAGCAATGCTGTCCACTGCGGTGCCATTAAAGCCGTTTCGGGCAAACAGATCTTCCGCTACCTGTAAAATTCTGGCTTCGTGGTTTTCACGAATCACCGAACGGCGACGGGCTTTTTCGGCTGGTCGTTTTCACTGGCAGGTAATTCAGACATACAACATTCCACAAGTTAATAACGGGATCAGGCAATCCTGAAGGCCATGAATTTTAGCACGCAAAAACCGTTTAGGAAGGACTTAACTGAACGATCACGTAAAATTAATCCCGTATTCCGGACATAAAAAACGGCACAGATCTGCATCTGTGCCGTTTGCGCCTCGTCTGTAAGCCCGGTGATCAGGCTTACAGAACACGTGATTCGGCGAATCAGCTCGGGAAGGAGAAAGACACACCTTCACGAACACCGCTGGAAGGCCAGCGCTGAGTGATCGTCTTACGCTTGGTGTAGAAACGTACCGCATCCGGACCGTAGGCATGCAGGTCACCAAACAGTGAACGCTTCCAACCGCCGAAGCTGTGATAAGAAACAGGCACTGGCAGTGGCACGTTAATGCCCACCATACCCACTTCAATGTTGTCAGAGAAGTAACGTGCTGCTTCACCGTCACGGGTAAAGATACAAGTACCGTTACCGTATTCATGATCGTTGATCAGCTGCATAGCGGCTTCCATGCTGTCCACGCGAACAACCTGCAGAACCGGCCCGAAGATTTCTTCCTGGTAGCTGGTCATTTCAGAGGTTACGCCGTCAATCAGGGTTGCACCAACGAAGAAACCGTCTTCAAAGCCTTCAACCTGAGGGTTACGGCCATCCACAACAACGGTTGCACCGTCCTGCTCAGCACTGTCGATGTAACCAACTACTTTCTGCTGGTGCTGACGGGTAATCACCGGACCAAAGTCATTGCTGCTGTCAGTAGCAGAACCCACTTTCAGTGGCTTCATCGCTTCCTTCATTTTCGCAACCAGTGCATCTGCCGCAGCATCACCCACTGCAACCGCTACCGACAGCGCCATGCAACGCTCACCGGAAGAACCGAAAGCAGCACCCAGCAGTTGGTTAACCGCGTTATCCATATCCGCATCCGGCATAACGATGGCGTGGTTCTTCGCACCGCCCAGTGCCTGACAACGCTTACCGTTAGCATTTGCGGTGCTGTAAATGTATTCAGCGATTGGTGTAGAACCCACAAAGCTTACCGCCTTAATACGCTCATCAGACAGCAGAACGTCAACCGCTTCTTTATCACCGTTAACAACGTTCATAACACCGTCCGGCAGACCCGCTTCCTGCAGCAGCTGCGCAATGAACAGAGTAGAGCTAGGATCACGCTCAGATGGCTTCAGTACGAAGGTGTTACCGCAGGCAATCGCCATCGGGTACATCCACAGTGGCACCATTGCAGGGAAGTTAAACGGCGTAATACCGGCAACCACACCCAGCGGCTGGAACTCGCTCCAGGAATCAATGCCCGGGCCAACATTACGGCTGTGCTCACCTTTCAGCAGCTCAGCAATGCCACAGGCATATTCAACGTTTTCAATACCGCGCTGCAGTTCACCGGCAGCATCGTGAGAGATCTTACCGTGCTCATCTCCGATCATTTCGCAGATTTTATCCGCGTGCTGTTCCAGCAGAGCCTTAAAACGGTACATAACCTGTGCGCGCTTGCCGGTTGGGGTGTTACGCCATGCCGGGTAAGCCGCCTGTGCAGCTGCAATCGCTTCTTCAACGGTCTCTTTTGCTGCCAGTGCAACCTGCTTGGTCGCCAGGCCGGTTGCCGGGTTAAAAACGTCCTGCGTGCGCGCAGCATCGGTGCGTACTTCACCATTAATCAGATGTCCAACGATTGTCATTACTGACTCCTAAATTCTGTATTTCAATTATGCACTGGCCTGCCGCAGAGGACTGCAGCAAGCCCTTTATTATCTTTATCAGTCCAGCTCTGCCAGGAATCACCCAGAGCGTTAATGATGTTATCCATTTCATGAGCTTCAGTGGTGAACGGCAGACCCAGCTGAATAGTGTCGCCACCGGCACGTACATAGAAACCCTTCTCCCAGCACTTAAGCATCACTTCAAACGGACGCAGTGCCGGATCACCCGGTGCAGATTCAATGGTAATAGCACCGGCCAGACCGTAATTACGAATATCCGTCACATACTTGGCCCCCTTCAGGCTGTGCAACAGCTCCTCGAACTGTGGTGCCGCTGCCTGAACCCGGTCAACCAGTTTTTCTTCAACCAGCAGATCCAGCGCTGCCAGACCGGCGGCACAGGCAACCGGATGGCCTGAATAGGTATAGCCGTGAGGCAGTTCAAGCATGTGCTCCTTGCCACCTTCAGCCATAAATGTATCGTAAATCTCCTGCTTGGCAACCACTGCCCCCATCGGTACAACACCGTTGGTCAGCTGCTTGGCAACCGTCAACATATCCGGAGTTACGCCAAACTCTTCCGCACCGGTATAAGACCCCATCCGGCCAAATCCGGTAATAACCTCATCAAAGATCAGCAGGATGTTATGCTTGTCACAGATCTCCCGCAGCTTCTGCAGGTAACCCTTTGGTGGCGGAATAACACCGGCAGAACCGGCCAGCGGCTCAACGATCACGGCTGCAATGTTCGATGCATCATGAATGGCGATCTGCGCTTCCAGATCTTCCGCCAGGAAGGCTCCCTCTTCCGGCATACCTTTTACAAAACGGTTTTCCGCCAGCATGGTATGAGGAATGTGGGTGGTATCAACACCCTGACCATACAGTACCCGGTTACCCACAATGCCGCCCACACTGATACCGCCAAAGTTTACCCCGTGGTAACCCTTGGCACGGCCGATAAAGCGAGTCTTGCTGGCCATGCCCTTTTTGCGCCAGTAAGCACGGGCGATTTTCAGCGCAGTTTCAACAGACTCTGAACCGGAGTCGGTGAAAAACACACGGTTCAGACCGTCGGGCATCAGCTCAGTTACTTTATGCGCCAGCTGGAAAGCTTTCGGATAACCAAACTGGAACGCCGGTGAATAGTCGATCTCACCCAGCTGCTTGCTGACCGCCTCAGTAATTTTTGGGTGGCAGTGGCCCGCACCACAGGTCCACAGACCTGACAAACCGTCCAGAATCTGCCGGCCATCTGCAGAGGTGTAATAGCGGCCTTCAGCAGACACGATCATCCGCGGATCTCTTTTGAACTGACGGTTGGCAGAGAACGGCATCCAGTACGCATCCAGCTGCGCCTGAGAGAGTCCTGCAAACTTATCGTTATTGTTGTTCATACAACACTCCGGTAGAAAACATCTCAAATAGTGATGACTTCATTATGGCGATGGTGTTAGTTTATTAAATTCATAATTTATAAACTTAAGATAAGCTATTAGTTATCTATAAGAAGAATCCGCCAGAGCCCTATCATGAGTCAGATCGTTTCACGCCTGCCAAGACAAATTGGCGATGCCCACATCCGCTTACTGCGCATCTATAAAGCTGTCATTGAAAACGGCGGATTTGCAGCAGCGGAAGTTGAACTGAACATCAGCCGGCCGGCTATCAGCCTGGCAATGAATGAACTGGAAAGCCTGCTGAATATGAAACTCTGCCAGCGGGGCCGTTCAGGATTCTCAGTGACAGAACAGGGCGAACAGGTATATCAGGCGAGCCTGCAGCTGCTCAGTAACCTGGAAACCTTCCGGTCGCAGATCAATGCCATCAATACAGAACTGAAGGGTGAGCTGAATATCGGTATTACCGATAACATGGTGACTGTGCCCCAGATGCGTATCACCCGGGCACTGGCAAAACTGAAACAGCGGGGGCCGGACGTTGTGATCAATATCCGTATGATCCCCTAATAAAATTGAATCAGCCGTGCTGGAAGGCCGTCTTCATGTGGGGGTCGTCCCTGACATCCGTACCCTGACCGGGCTGAATTACACCCCTTTATACAATGAACAGTCATTACTTTACTGCAGCGACGAACACCCCTGTATGGCATGAAGGACTGGCAGATCACCCGCAGCAACTGGCAGAAGCCAATACGGTTATCCCCGCCTATCCACAAAGTGCAGACGCCAGAAAACAACATACGGACTTACAAACCAGTGCCAGCTCCACCGACCGGGAAGGTATCGCCTTTCTGATCCTCAGTGGTGAATACCTGGGCTTTCTTCCCACTCACTTTGCTGCCCGCTGGGTGCGGAAAACGGATGCGCAGCATTCAGCCACAAAGCCGTTTCTTCTATACCGAGTTCTCTGCGATCACTCGTAAAGGCGCACGGCCGAACCTGATTCTGGATGCCTATATGGAAGAACTGGAGAAGCTCGAAAACAGCTAACCTACCCCACCCGGGGTATATCTTATCTGTACAAAACACATATTATCCGAATTATCATTCAATTTTATGTGCAAGGTATACAGATGAATTTAACCGACTGGAACCAGCGGGTTGAAGCCCTGACGATCCCCTCAAAAGCCTTCATAAACGGGAAAAATGCTGATGCGCTTTCGGGTAAAACCGTTGCCTGCATTAACCCTGCCAACAACCTCAGCCTGGGAGACATAGCCGACTGCGGTCCGGAAGACGCTGACCTGGCGGTGAACATTGCCCGGCAAACATTTGAGCAGGGCCCGTGGTCCGCAATGGCCCCTGCGGAACGGAAAAAATCCTGCTGCGCTGGGCCGACCTGTTGGAAAAGCACAGCGAAGAGTTGGCCTTACTGGAATGTCTGAATGCGGGAAAACCGATCTCGGACACGGTGAATGTCGATGTACCTGGCGCGATCACCACCATTCGCTGGACTGCCGAAGCCGTCGATAAAGTATATGAGCAGATTGCCCCTACCGGTGAAGACAGTCTCGCACTGGTAACCCGCCTGCCACTGGGGGTCATACTGGCAATCGTACCCTGGAACTTCCCCTGTCGACCACCGCCTGGAAACTGGCACCGGCGCTGGCGACCGGCAACTCCGTGATCCTCAAACCGGATCAGAAAACCCCTTTAACCGCATTACGGATTGCTCAGCTGGCCACCGAAGCCGGCCTTCCGGACGGTGTACTGAACGTTCTCCCCGGTGACGGGCCGGTGCTGGGCCAGCACTTATGTCTGCACCCGGGCATTGACGGTCAGACGTTCACCGGCTCCACCGCGGTGGGTAAACTGCTGATGCAGTATTCCGGTCAGTCAAACCTTAAGCGTACTTTCCTGGAGCTGGGGGTAAAAGCGCGAACATCGTATTTGCCGATGCCAATCTTGAAAAAGCCGCACAGATGGCGGCCGTTGCCGGCTTTTATAACTCCGGCCAGACCTGTACCGCCGGTACCCGCCTGTTGATTGAAGCCTCTGTTTACGATGAATTTCTGGAAAAGGTCAAAGCCTATACTGAAAGCTGGCAGCCGGGTAACCCACTGGATCCGTCTTCCGCAATGGGCGCACTGATCGACCAGCGTCAGCTGGATACGGTGCAGCGTTACGTTAAAATTGGCCTGGAAGAAGGCGCTGAGCTTCTCACCGGCGGTGAAGTCGTTGACCTTGGAAATGGCGGCTTCTATCACCAGCCGACGATTTTCAAAAACGTCCATAATCAGATGCGTATTGCCCGGGAAGAAATCTTCGGACCGGTTGTTTCAGCCATTCCTTTCCAGGACATGGATGACGCCATCCGTATTGCCAATGACTCCCCTTACGGGCTTGCCGGTGCAGTATGGAGCAGCAACATCAACACAGCTCACCGGGTAGCCGCTGCCGTCCGCACGGGTACCATGGGGGTAAATAATTATTTCGGTGGAGATATCACTGTGCCCTTCGGCGGTTTTAAAGAATCAGGTAATGGCCGGGATAAATCATTACATGCGATGGATGATTATACTGAATTAAAAACAACCTGGATTGAATTTGAATAATTTAAATACCCGCTGCATTTTTGTAGCGGGTTATTTAAACAAGTTATCAGCCAAACAAAAATAACATTTTATAACGCACTTAATAATTCAATTAAAAATAATCGATTATTAATTTAACAATACTGCCCCGCTTCTGCATATCTTTCCTATATCCGCCTCCTACACCCCGCCAATGTTACGTTTATGTGACACACGAACGAATTATTATTTCTAAAACAACATATAAGCATATCTAAAGCAAAGCTGAAGAATTGCGACATTTAAATGATTTAAGTGACAATTATTTCAGCGACTAACCATTTTGACATGTGATTTTTCTTTTCCTAAATCGATCTTTATATACTCAGACACACTAATTTTCTGATCAGGAAACAGCTATTTTCCGAAGTTGATCAGAGTATTTAAAGTCGTAGGGTTAAGGATAAAGCTGCGATAAATACATTCATTTTGCATAACAGGATTAAAATAATAATGAACTTAACCGTTACGCAACGTATTGGCGGTGGTTTTGCCATACTGGTTATTTTATTGCTGATCATCAGCGGTTCATCTTTCCGTGGCCTCAGCCAGGTTAACCATCAGGTAAAAATCACTAACGATGAAATCACCCCGATTATTGTGCGCAGCTCAGCGATGGCTGTCTCCCTGCTTTCATCCAACAAATCAATGCTGCAATATCTGGACAGCACTGATGAAGAAACGCTGACGCTGTATCAGAGTAATTTTGAACAACAACGTCAGCAGTATCAGCAACAACGGGAACAGTTACTGGAGTTTGCTCAAACCTACCCGGCTGTCAGTGACGCTGTCAGCGGACTGGACAGCAAAGCCGATGACTACTTTTCATCCGCTGAACAGGCGTTAAGTGGCCACCAGCAATACCTGCTGTTAAGTAATCAGTTAGAGCAGGCTGAACAGGCACTGCGCAGTGAGATACATTTCTTTTTAATGACATTGAACTGCTAATTACCTTTGGCATTTCTGAAGCTGAAAAAGCAGTGGCCGGGAACTGAAAGAAAACCTCAAAGCGGTTGAAGTGGAATTTAACACTCTGCTCAAAACCACCCTTGAAGAACAAATTACACCGATTGAAGAATCCTTTGCGACCGAAGGGTATGGTTACAGCGTACTGGCCCTGAACACCCGGCTGCAGAAAATGATCGATGCCGGCAACACCATCGCACCGGACCTGAAAAATATACTGCTCCGATTGAGCATGCAGCCAACGGGCCGGACGGACTGACCCAGCTACACAAACAGAAAGTAAAGCTGGATGCAGAGCTGGCAGCCCTGGTAACCCGGCTTTCAGACAGCGCAGATGCCAGCAACCAGGCACTGGCACAACTGATGCAGGATGCTCAGGTACTGGCAGCCAGAGCCGCCGCTGACGCCGAACAACAGGTAAACCTCGGCCAGACAACCAATATTGTCATCAGTCTGCTGTCCGTTCTGATCGCGGTGGCAATTGCGGTCTGGGTAAGCCGTAATATCCGCAACGCCATGCACCGTATTATGAATATTCTCCGGGTCATCGCAGACGGGGATCTGACGCAGCGCTTAGCGGTCACATCCAACGATGAATTCGGTCAGCTGTCCCGCTGGGTCAATGAGCTGGTAGATAAACAGGAAGACGTCATCCGTCAGATTCACACCGCCGCAGGTCAGATCAGCAACTCTGCCCAACAGGCCTCTGATATTGGCCACCGTACCCACAACATGATGAATGACCAGCAAATGCAAACCACCCAGGTAGCCACTGCAATTCATCAGATGTCTGCGACGGTTTCAGAAGTGGCCCAGAGTGCTGAACTGGCACAGCAGCAGGTGACCAGCATCGATGCTGCCGCTAACAGCAACCGGGAACTGATGCAGCACAGTATCGAGCGGGTCAACGCGCTGGCCGAAGAACTGGAACGGACCGGCCGGGTTATCAACCAGCTCAACGAAGACAGCATGAACATCGGCCGGATTCTGGAAGTCATCGAAGATATCGCCGGGCAAACTAACTTACTGGCCCTGAACGCAGCCATTGAGGCCGCCCGTGCCGGTGAACAGGGTCGCGGTTTTGCCGTAGTTGCCGACGAAGTACGCAATCTGGCCAGCCGGACACAAAACTCCACTCAGGAGATTCAGGGCATGATTGATAAACTCCAATCCGGCGCCACTGATGCGGTCCGGATCATGGACAGCAGCCGGCAGGAAGCCCAGTCCAGCGTTGAGCAGACCGTCCAGGCAGGTGATTCACTGAGCGAAATGGTCCGTCAGTTAGGTGAAGTCCGTCAGATGTCCATCAGCATCGCAACCGCGGCTGAAGAGCAGACAGCCGTCAGCATGGAGATCTCTCAGTCAGTACAGCAAATTGCCGATACTGCAGAGTCCGGCTTACAGGATGCCAAAGAAAGTGCCCGGGGCAGTGAAGTACTCTCAGACCTGGCAATGCAACAGCAGGCTATGATCAATCAGTTTAAGCTCAACTGATCCACGAAACATGTGTCTGAACGCGGCTTTCAGGTTTAGCCCTGAAGCCGCGTTTTTATTATCCCGGATAAATATGACTGGTGAGATATTAATAATCATTCCCAAAAACAGATTAAAACATTGACTTTTAAGTCAGAAAAATCAAATAAAACGCTATTAATCTGAACTGAAAATTAACAAGAATAAAATAAAAGATTATTTTATTTAGCCACGTTTACCTCACAAATTTTCCTGCATTATCCCCTGAAAGCACTGCTTTACCATCTGTAAAAATACCCCTTCAAATCGTGAAAAACCTTATAAAACATAAACATCCAAGCCGGCACATTTGACAACACAAAGCCAAACAAACGTTTAATCAAAGCAAAAATCCTTTGCAAACAACGAGTTAAAATCCGCCTGTTTTATATGGTTATCTCCCAAAATGGGGTCATAAAATTGTAACGGGCTTCTCAAGCGGGAAATTCGGATGCTAGGATGAAAAACTGGGACGACATAAGTGCTGCTTTGGTTCGGCAATTTTGAACCTAATCAGATTATCGACTGGTAGCGCCACGCGTAAGGATACAATTCGTAAACTGATGTACTACGGAATCGCTAGTTATGTTTAAGAATATATCCATAAAATCCAAGCTGATTATTATGTCAGGCTTACCTATTTTTGGTCTGATAATCGTTTTAGCGACCGCTCTGTTTGAACTCAAAAGCACCGTCAGCGGCTCCGCCCGAATGTATAATGACCGTGTTGTACCCCTAGAAGACCTGAAAGTCATTGCTGATGACTATGCCGTACTGGTTATCGATGCAGTAAACAAAGCCAACGCCGGCCTCATACCGGTCAGCCGCGCTGTTTCAGACATCGAGGCTTCCAAAACAGAAATCGCCGCCAAATGGCAAAAATACATGGCTACCGAGCTGACTGCCGAAGAAGCCAAACTGGCGCAGGAAGCGGAACAGCTGTTTATCTCGGCCAACCGTGCCATCGACCGTCTGCTGGCTTCGCTGAAAACCTTCTCCGGTGATCCGAAGAACAACCTGTCAGAGTTCGACGGCCCACTGTACAAAGACATTGATCCGATCAGTGAAAAATCACCGAACTGGTTAACCTGCAGTTACGGGTTGCCAAACAGGAATATGAAAACATTGAGCAACTCTATGAAGAAAGCATGCTCTATCTGGGTACCACCAGCCTGATTGTTATCGGTGCCTTTCTGTTCTTTGCTGTCGGTGTCTACCGTTCAGTTATCCTGCCGTTACAGGCGGCCCAGAAAACCATCGAAACCATTGCTGAAAATTCAGATCTGACGCTGGAACTGAATGTGGAAAACCACGATGAACTGGGCGCAATGTCCACCAGCTTTAACAAAATGCTACAGCAAATGCGGGACATCATTGTGCAGATCAGCAGTGCTGCCACACAGCTGTCCGGTTCTGCCACCGGGATGACTGAAGTCAGCAGTCAGGCCAACCAGAGCATTGATTCCCAGCGCCTGGAAATTGAACAGGTGGCTACCGCGATGAATGAAATGGTTGCTACCGCCCATGAAATTTCCCAGAACGCTGAAATGGCTGACAAAGACGCCCAGGACACCAGTGAACAGGCAATCCAGGGTAACGCCATTGTTGAAGAGGCCATCCTTGCAACCAATGCGCTGGTTAATGACGTTGTCACAGTATCCGAGCACATCCGCACACTGGAAGCAGACAGCGAAAGCATCGGCTCTATCGTTGATGTGATTAAAGAGATTGCCGAGCAGACCAACCTGTTGGCACTGAACGCCGCCATTGAGGCTGCCCGGGCCGGTGATCAGGGCCGCGGTTTCGCCGTAGTAGCCGATGAGGTACGTACCCTGGCACAACGTACCCAGCTTTCAACGCAGGAAATCCAGAATGCCATTGAACGCCTGCAAACAGGCACAATGAATGCGGTAAACGCCATGTCTGAGGGCCAGGAAAAGGCCAAGAATGCCGGTGACAAAGCCGCTGAAGCCGGTGATGCACTGAAAGCCATCTCGGTTGCCGTACAGAACATTACCAACATGAACACGCAGATCGCCAGCGCCTCCAGCGAACAGACCAGTGTCTCTGAAGAAATCGACCGCTCGCTGGTCACCATTCAGGACACCTCCAATGCATCCAGTGAAGGTGCACTGGAAATCGCCCGCTCCAGCGAGGAGCTCTCGGAACTGGCCAATAACCTGCAAAATACGGTTAGTCGCTTCCGTCTTGCTTAAAATACAAGCTTTCCCTGATAACTGCCGGCTTCATGCCGGCAGTTTTATTTGCGCCCTCCGGCCGGTCGGCCCGGATATAACCACAGAATGACAGGCCATTACTGGCATTATCAAAAACAAGCAGTTAGGATAATTTTTAAGCAATACTGAGAAAATTAAGGCGGAAACCCAGCAAATACACCCACCAAAGAGAACAGACATGATCAGAATCAGACGTTCAGATGACCGGGGTTTTGCCCACTATGGCTGGCTGGAAAGCCGCTACTGTTTCTCGTTTGCCAGCTATTTTGATCCCGACTTTATGGGCCTTGCCAATCTGCGGGCCTGCAATGAAGACTCCCTGCACCCCGGTGCCAGTATTGATCCCTGCCAGTTCCAGCAAACCGAAGTATTCAGCCTGATACTGGAAGGTCAGGCACAGTTCCACGACTCCCTTGGCCGCAAGGGAACATTTAAAAGCCCCGGTGGCGCTGTGCTGCTGAGTGCTGCAAATGAAATCGACTTTAACCTGACCAACAACGGTGCCGGTAAGACCCTGCGTATGCTGCAACTGTGGCTCACCCCCACTAACGGCGTTCCACTTCAGGCCGACCTTCAGCAGGCAAAGCTCTCCCCTCTAACGGTATCCTGCTGGTCGCCTCACCGGATGGTCGCGACGGCACCATGAAACTGCAACAGAACATCTGCATTTATAAGCTGAAACTGGGAAAAACAGCCTGTGGGTTACCCACTGAAAAACATGGCTTTTACAACTGCTTAAAGGTGAGCTGGAAATAAACGGTTCCCGGATGGCTCCCGGAGATGCGGCACTGATCAGCGATGAAGCCATGCTCTCGGTACGTACAGGGCCACGCACTGAGGCCCTGTATCTGACAATGGGTGAGGACTAACCCTAGCTGCTCAGATCGATCCAGACGGTCTTATATTCCACGTACTTATCCAGCGCGTGGACCGATTTATCCCTGCCAAAACCCGACTGCTTAAAGCCGCCAACCGGCGATGAAATATCACCGTGGTCATGACAGTTCACCCAGATAACCCCGGCTTTAATCGCCCCCGCAGCCTGTTCCATCCGTTTCATATCGCGGGTCCAGACCGCAGCTCCCAGACCGTATACCGTTGAATTGGCTACTTCGATAGCCTGCTCAACAGAATCCACCGGAATAACAGACAGCACAGGGCCGAAAATTTCTTCACGGGCAATCTGCATATCCGCGCTGACATGATCAAAAATGGTTGGCTGAACATAACACTTCCGGCCAGAACCGCCCTCCTGTTCACCGCCACAGATCAGCCGTGCGCCATCATCCTGCCCTGCCTGTACATACTGAAGCACGTTCGCCGTATGCCGGGCGTCTACCAGACAACTGAACTCTGTTGCCGGGTCCAGCGGATCAGCCGGCACAATGGTTTCTGCCAGTGCTTTTACCTTCTCCATCAACGGCCGGTGTACCCTGCGGTCAACAATCAGACGGGAACCGGCATTGCAGATTTGTCCCTGATTGGAAAACGCCCCCAGCACAATGGCGGCAGCAGCTTTATCCAGATCTTCCACATCATCCAGCACAATGTTCGGCGTCTTTCCGCCACACTCCAGTGCAACCCGCTTTAGATTAGACTGACCGGCATACTGCATATACAGACCGCCTACCCGGCTGGAACCGGTAAATGCCAGCGCATCCACATCCATATGCAACCCCAGTGCTTTACCGGCTACATCTCCCATACCCGGCACCACATTGAATACACCGGCCGGAATACCGGCTTTATGGGCCAGCTCGGCCATACGGATAGCGGTCAGAGAAGACTGTTCAGCGGGTTTAAGAACGACCGAGTTACCGGCCGCCAGTGCCGGTGCTGCTTTCCAGCAGGCAATCATCAGAGGGTAATTCCAGGGAACAATGGCTGCGACCACACCCACAGGCACCCGGTGAATACGGGTTAAGGCATTTGGCTGAGTGGGCGCGATTTCATCGTAGAGTTTGTCTGCCAGTTCGGCATACCAGTTAACACATTCCACAGCCCCGGGAAGATTCATGGTACGGCTGTCGCTGATGGTCATACCCATGTCCAGACTTTCCAGCAACGCCAGCTCATCCGCATGGGCTTCCAGCTCTGCGGCAAATGCCTGCAGAATCTTTTTGCGCTGTTTGGGCATCAGCCGGGACCACACGCCGGCCTCAAAGATGCCCTGGCCGCCGCGACGGCTTTATCAACGTCCACAGCATCACAGGCAGCGATGCGTGTCAGTAACTGACCGTCACGGGGAGATACATTCAAAGGTCGCGCCACTGGCAGCATCACAGAACTGACCATCGATAAACGCCCGGTTGGCAAAGCCGTTACCGGCCAGTTGCTCAACGCTGTTCAGCCAGTCCTGATAGGTATGATTCTGAACCTGTGTGGCCATGCCGTGCTTCCTCTGAAAATCTGAATTTGGGCTGATTATAGGTCAGCTATTCAGGAAGCACTAATAGCCATCTGCTCTTAAGTTATTCAGTGGCTGTGGGTCATATTGACCAGCACCTCAAGGTCAATCTCGTCGAACCGCAGCACTTCCCGCCCTCAATTTCAGCAAACGCCTTTGCGTCTTCCTGCTTAGAGAAACTGGCCAGCGTTGCTCCCATGGCGCCAGGCTTACCATGGCCGATTACAAAAAGGCCTCGCGGGCATCCACATAGGTTTCTTCATCAGGATGATCCCAGGGAGAAATTGCCATGTCATGAACGAAGACCTGCTTCACGTTGTGCTTATTTTCCGGGTCGGCAATAAACGCAAACATATCCCGGGTTGAGCAGAACTTCAGATTACCTTCGATGCCCTTGCTGAACAGCTGGCCTTTCGGTCCCGGGTAATTGGTAATGATCATGCCGCACAAATGACATTCATCGCTGCTTTCCAATGCCACAGCCTGCTGTACCATCGCGGCCTGCTCGTCTTCTGTACAGCCTGTCAGAATGCCTGCCGACAACAGCAGTACAAACAGTATCTTTGTCAGTAAATATCTCATTCCGGCCTCCTGCCTTATAAACCGCGACGGTTAAAAATAAACATCGCCAGCGAAGCCGGCATCACCAGCCAGGCCATCAGACCTGCCAGTAAACCGTACATTGAGAACTGAGTCTGTTGCGCAATGGCCATCAGACCGGTGAGATTCTGATCCGCAAAATAGGTGATATTCACCAGCCGGAAAATATCAGTCGGGTTCAGCAACAGCATGTACGGGAACAGATTGGCGTCGACGTTACCTTCGGTGGATACCAGTAACCCAAGCAGGCCAAGATCAAATACCAGCACGAAGATAAACCAGACGATCAGCGCAATGCCCGCTGCCTTGATTTTTCTGCCACACTGGCACTGATCACATAGGCAATGGCAATGAAGATCCAGCCCAGCAGAATGGCGGAGAAGATAAACACGCTGTAAGGCACCAGCAGATCGCTCCAGGAAGTGGTTGCGGAGAACATACCGATCATCACGGCAGAAGAACCAAAACCGATCAGTGTGGAAAACGCCATGATCGCCCCCTGCCCCAGCATCTTACCTAACAGCAACTGAGTTCGGGACAGCGGGTAGGTCATCAGCAACAGCAAGGTTCCGCTCTCATCTTCACCGACAATGCCATCATAAGAGAGCATCAGCGCAATCAGCGGAATGATAAATACCGCCAGACTCGCCAGACTGACAATGGTGGTCGACAGGGACGTGAAGCCCACCTTACCGGCTGCCGCTGCACCGAAATAAGCCAGGCCGATAGCCAGTACCGCAAAAATAATACAGATCGATAAAACCCAGCGGTTTCGCATACCGTCACGGAATTCTTTACCGGCAACGGTCAGTAACGGATTAATCATCATAGTGCAGCCTCCTGATCACAGTGGCGCTGTATAAAGTGAGTGTAGAGATCTTCCAGAGAAGGTAACTGAACGTCGATGTTATCAACCCCGCCCAGCCCCGCCAGAGCACGCAGGGTATGCATTTTATCCTGCATAGGCACAGCCATGTGCATACCGCTGCTGTCGTTGCTGGCCAGCAAGCGTAAATCTTCCGGCAGCTCTTCTGACAGGCCCGGTTGTCCGTGCAGCCGGAAGACTGCCGGCAGGTTTGCCTGGGCCCGCAGCTGTTCAATACTGCCGCTGGCAAGTACCGATCCGCGTCCCAGAATCAGTGCGCGGTCAATATACTTTTCAACGCCCGGTAACACATGGGAACACAGCACTACGGTACAGCCCTGATGCTTGAGCTGATCAATGCTGTGGTAAAAATCCTGGGTTGCAATCGGATCCAGCCCTACGGTAGGCTCATCCAGCAATAACAGACGGGGTTTGCCAAGCAGTGCCTGAGCCAGCCCCAGACGCTGACGCATCCCTTTAGAATAGGTTTTAACCCGGCGGCCGCAGGCATCTTTGAGCCCAACCTGTGCCAGTAACTCCAGACATTGCTGGCGACACTGCTTGCGGGCAAAACCTTTTAAGCGGGCAAAATATTCCAGTACTTCCAGACCTGTCAGCTGATCATAAAACTGACGTTCTCCTGCAAGAAGCCCAGCTTGCCCCGCAGTTCGCGGGCACCGGCCTGGGTCGGATCCTGGCCGAACACGCTTACCTTACCGGACGTGGCTTCAATCAGGCCCAGAATCAGTTTAATGATGGTGGTTTTACCGGCACCGTTATGACCAAACAGCCCGAACACTTCACCGGCCTGCAAATTCAGATCCAGACTCTGCAGGGCATGCACCCCCAGATACTTCTTTTCAACCTGCTGTAATTCAACAATATTTTCTGTACTGCTCATCATTCTTTACCTGCCTGTATCTGTATTGCCAGCGCCTGCTCTTCTGCCACCGGAACGACACCCGCCTGCTTCTGCGGCCGTTCAGCCATTAATGGCTGGCTGTCAATCACACCGGGCCTTTGAGCACCGGAAACTGCCGCTGTACCCAGCGCAGAGTTTCAATGGCCGGGCTGTTCAGCAGCAACTTGGCCGCCGGAAACTTCCATAACAACCGGTCGACGCTGTCATTCGGCTCGTATTCAATATCACCGACGCCGTCACCGTTCATATCCCAGCCCAGATAGTCACTCCAGTAGTTACCGGCCCAGTCCTGGGTCCGGGTTGAAACGTATTTCACCTGGGTTTTATTATTCACAAAGGCATTACCTGCCAGGGTATTATCTTCCGATGCAGCCGTCAGGTGAATGCCGATATCACTGTCGGCAAAACGGTTATCCGTGAATTCATTAAACAGTGAGTTGTAGATAAACAGCGCCTTACCTTCCAGCCCCACCCGGCGGGCATTGTTCGTGCCGGTTTTTTTCATATGGGGGTTATGGCGGTTCTGAATCCCGCGGATATCGTTATTACGCAGGGTAGAATTGGTGATGTAGTTCATCAGAATGCCGTAATTCACGTCATTCACTGAACGGTTATTCAGCACCGTCAGATATTTTGACTGCATCAGTGCATAACCTGTACGGGTGTTTTCAGTCAGGTTGCTCTGTAACAGGTTATTGTAGGAATACATGTAGTGCACGCCGTAACGCAGGTCGTGCAGATAGTTGGCGGTCAGCTCATTACCGTTACTGGTATCAATGTAAATGCCGTCCCGGGTTTCCCAGACTTCATTACCCTGAACCAGTGCCTTGCTGACATTAAAAGGTGGATGCCATTACCACGGTCGGATGCCCGCAGCTCGAGCTTACCACGTACTTTGTTATCAATAATCCGGGCGTTCTGAGTGGCATCTACCCAGATACCAAAGCCGCCCCCATAAAGGCTGTTATTCTCGATCCGGCTACCCGTGGCGGAAGTTGCCAGCAGAATTCCGGCATCCTGATTGGTCAGGTCTTCACCCCAGTTTACAATCCGTAAATCATGGACGTAGCTGTCCGGTGCTTCTACCTGTAATGCGTGGCCTTTGCCCTGTGCATCAATGACAGCACCTTTTTCTGCGGTCAGCTCAACTGTCCGGCGCAGAATATAATTACCCCGGTATTCACCTTTCGCCAATACCAGCGTATCCCCCTGCTGACTATTGTCCAGCGCCAGCTGCAGGTCATCCTGCGGGGTTATCTGAATCACAGCCGCACTGGTTATGCTGCTGATCAGCAATGCCAGCAGGCCCAAAATCCTTCCAGTCAGATTCAGCATCTGTTACCTCTCAAACATGCCGGGCGGAAAATCCGCCCGGCAATTACTGCTGTTATGCAGGTTCAACCAACATACGGCCGCGCATTTCCATGTGCAGCGCGTGACAGAACCAGTTGCAATAGAACCACTGTACCCCTGGCTTATCCGCCATGAAGGTTACAGACGCGGTCTGTTGCGGGCTGATTTCCATCTGTACGCCGTGGTTTACCATACAGAAGCCGTGGGTTACGTCTTCAATCTGGTCAAGGTTGGTCACGACAACTGTTACTTCATCACCCTGCTTCACGGTGAATTCATTCATACCGTAAGAAGGTGCGATGGAAGTCATGTAGACACGTACCTTGTTGCCGTCACGGATCACCTTGTTATCGGTGTGAACGTTAACGCCGTCCGCTTTTGCCATCGCGATAGTGCCGGCAAAGGTCGGATCTTCACGGTCATACAGTTTGCGGGTTTTAACCTTGGAACGGTGTACGATCATGCAGTCATGCGGCTCAGCATAAGTCGGGCCGTCATGGATCAGTTTCATTTCGTCACCGGAGATATCGATCAGCTGATCGTTCTCGGCGTGTAGCGGGCCACACTGCAGGAAGCGGTCTTTCGAGAATTTCTGCAGAGATACCAGATACTTACCGTCAGCATCACGGGTTTCACCCATAGTGGTGTGGTTATGACCCGGCTGATAATGTACATCCAACTTCTGCACAATGTAGTCAACGTTTTCACCGTTATATGCGCGGATCGCTTTTTCAACGTCCCACTTACATACCTGGCTATCGATGAACAGTGTGGTATAGGCATTGCCACGGCCGTCAAAGGCAGTGTGAAGAGGCCCCAGACCCAGCTCAACTTCTGCGACAACGGTATCCCGTGGCTTGATCTCATTGGCAAACAGAGCATCAAACTTGTCCAGCTGGAATACAGTAACAGTCGGAGACAGCTTACCGTTGGCAACTGCATACTTACCGTCAGGTCCGGTATTAATACCGTGCGGGTTCTTTGGTACAGGCACATAGCGGGTCAGTTCAGAACCCTTACGGCCGTCCAGTACCGGTACGTCAGAGCCTGGCAGAGTAATGAACTGGCCGGCTTTAACTGCAGCTTCGATACGCTCAATGTTGAAGATAACCAGGTGGTCACGCTCAGCCTTCATGGAACCGGTCAGGTCGATAGCACCTTCAGAGTTGTAGCAGGTAGAGAACGCATACTTACCGGTGTAATCAGCATCGGTGTTATCCAGGTTACCGTCGACAATCACCTGCCATGCCACATCCATGCTCTCGGCATCAACACCGTTGAACAGGGTGTAGTAACCCGGTACGTCATCCATGTTCAGGCCGTTGTTCGGATGCGGAATACGGAATTCAGCATTGGCAAATACATACTTGGTGTGCGGTACTTTCTGCACCCGCAGACCGTGAATTGCCTGACAGTTAGGAATCGTGGTGATCTTGTCAGTCTTCATGATGTCACAGCGAATACGTGCAACACGAGTGTTTGCCTTATCGTTGATGAAGACATACTTACCGTCATAATGACCGTCAGTCATAGACATATGCGGGTGGTGGCTGTCACCGTTCATCGGTGCATTTTCACCCAGAATCGCCTTACTCTCGTTGGTAATACCCCAACCGGTGGCGCTGTCTACGTTGAATACCGGAATACGCATCAGCTCACGCATGGATGGCAAACCCAGAATACGTACTTCACCGGAGTGACCGCCACTCCAGAAACCGTAGTATTCATCCAGCTCGCCCGGACCTACCATACCGTCAGCACTGGCAGCCTGTGCAGTCGATGGCAGTAACGCGCTGCCCATACCGGCACCGAAGGTGCTGGCAACACCGGCCAGAGCTGCCGAACCACCCAGGAATAAGCGGCGGCTGACTTTCACATGTTCAGTTGCCTTCGGATCTTCTGCATCGATTTCCGGCAAGTTTTTATCTTTCGGATCAATCATCTTTCCATTCTCCACAATAAGGATTAAGCGTTCGGCACCGCTGCCGAGTCGGTCACATCCAAAGTCTCATTTTTGCCATAGCAGCTTGCTGCTTAGCGCGTTTTCTGGCTTTAACCACCAAAGGTGGGCACTTGTCATTTCGGTAATAAGTCACCTGGCAATCCAGACACTGATGGCACTCATTGGCATTGATAGAACCATCAGGATGAATCGCCTGAATCTCACATTCGTTCGCACATACCTTGCACGGCTGGCCACATTCTTTACGGCGTTTCAGCCAGTCAAACAGACGCAGGCGTGCAGGGATTGCCAGGGCGGCCCCAGCGGGCAGATGTAGCGGCAGTAGACCTTGCGGGTGAAAATGTTGATCACCAGCAGTGCCACCGCGTAGAGCACATAGCCCCACTCCCGGTTGAACTGCAGCAGGAAAGCAGTTTTGAACGGCTCAACTTCTGAATAGCGCTCAGCTTCAGACAGGGACTCCAGTGACACCGCAAACAGCGCCAGCAGAATCACGTACTTCAGCGCCCAGAGCCGTTCATGTACTGCGAAAGGAATTTCGTATTGCTTAATTTTAAGGCGACGGGCCGCTTCGTTGATCAGCTCCTGCAGCGCACCGAACGGGCACAGCCAGCCACAGAAGATACCCCGACCCCACAGCAACATGGTCATGGCCACGAAACCCCAGAGAATGAACAGCATCGGATCCAGTAAGAACAGATCCCACTGGAAATCCCCTGGAAAGCATGCACAAAGGTAAAGACGTTCACCACAGAGAGCTGTCCCAGGGCATACCAGCCAATGAAGACAACGGTAAACACCAGGTAACCGTGACGCAGGCCGTGCATCAACCGTGGATAACGAACCAGCACATCCTGAATAAAAATAATGATGAACAGCGCCAGCAGAGCCACAGACAGAACACCGATCTGGAAGGCTTTTTCACGCCAGATGCTCACCCACAGAGCTTCCGGTTCCGCTTCTGCCACCGGGGCAACCGGCTCAGGACGTAACAGGTACTGTTCAGGAGTCAGATAGTCGCCGTAGAAACTGGTAAATACGCTGTCCAGTGCGCCGATCTGACGGCGTACCAGCAACTCCAGCTGCCACGGAGTGCCCGGGTCAAAGTCATACTGATCGCGGATCACAAAGATCGCCATTTCCCGGAATCCCGGAAAACCGTCGATATACACATCATCCAGGCGGTAGTAGTCAGTATCGTGGAAACTGATTACCTTACCGGACTGCTGTAACTGAGTGCGGTCGAAAATACCGCCGCGCACGTAACCGTTACCTTTGAAGGAGTACTCCCTTCACCCATCACAGCAATCGCACTGTCACCCGGGTTCAGCTCGCCCATCAGCCAGTTGTACTGAGTATCGCCCAGCAGGTTACGGCCAACAGTGGGAATATCTAACGGTGCGTAATACAGCTCGATAAATTCTTTTTCAGCATCAGCCGGTGTTTTCGCCGCCTGATTTTCAGCCTTGGTGCCAACGAAAGCTTCATCAATGTCTTTACGCTGCAGCGCCAGCCGGCGAATGGAACCGTCACCGGTTAACTGAATCCAGTCCGCTTTTGAGAATACGTCAGGTTTCACAGTCGCCGGCGGTACAACCGCCAGTTTGGAAAGCCCCGCAATGTTAAGATGACGGGCCACTTTACGGGCCGCCCGCATGATGGCTTCATTCACCACCATTACGGTAACAGTCGCACCGGAAACCACATCCACATTGCGGACATCTTCGTTATTACCGGCACCAACCCGGACCTGATCTGTCACGTTCAGGCCCTGGTATTTATCGGCAAAATCAAAGAGTTTTTGTTCAGGAATGCCCACCAGCAGGATAGGCTCATGATGCTCAAGCACCCGGGTAGCGACTAACTGGCCATCCGGGTCCATAACTATAAGGGTGTTGATTGGCTTACCGGAATAAGCCGGAATATTGACGACATCATTGGTATTGAAGGCGTAACCGATTTCTTTGTCACCGGCGAAGACCCTCCGGATCAGAATATCATCGCCCTCCAGTGCTTCCTTATCAGCGACACGGGTCGCCTCTGGAAGGGCCTGCAGAATTGTTTCTGTCTGTTGTGCTTCACTGACCGGCACCATCGCCAGTGCACTGTTCAGCGAAACCAGCATCAGCATCACCGCAAGCCATACACGGCTCAGCAAACGTGCTAACTGCCTGCAATCTCGGTTCATCATCAGCAACCTCGGCAATCCCTATTACTGATCAATCACTTCAGTAATGGTGAACTTCATCATGTTCTGCTGCTTCAGACGAAACTCAATTGGCTGACCTTCTTTAAAGTCAGACGCCTGCATGCCCGGCGCCAGATTAAACTTCATCTGCATTTCACGCATATCCCATTCAGGAATACGCTGATGCTGAACTTTAAGCTGGTTGGTCTGTGCTAATACCCCTTTAACGACACCGGAAGTGGTTACCACTTCGGCCATAGACTGCACGCTGGCCATCTGCTTATGTTTATGATTCATATTGTGTTCTTCGGCCTGAGCAGTAAGTGCTGCTGCGCAGAGCATCACTGAGCATCCCACCAGCGCCAGATCTTTGAACGGAATAAACATAACGGTATCTCCTTATTTCTACCTGCGACGTTTTGTCACTGCGACGTTTTGTCACAGGTGAAAGTTTAAAGAGGCACCTTCTGAGGCGTCTTGACATTCATCAAGTGAAACAGGGATTAAAAATCAGGCGAAGTCTCTACTGATCCAGATCAGTAAATTCCCCGTAGACAGGGAATATTTCTTTCAAAAAGAATAAGAAAATTATTTTTAATAACTTTGCGCTACAGTCATAGAATAATTCATTCATATACCTTTCAGATATTTCCGGTAAAGTCGCCAGTAACTGCCGCTGGCACACTTTAAACCAGCGCTTTTTCTATGCTGAATACGGCTGCACAATAACGATCAAAAGGTTAGCCATGGAACTCTTCTCTCTTCCCGTCAGTACCTATAGTGCTAAAGTGCGTATTGCACTTGGTCTGAAGAACATCACCTGTACTATTTCCCCACCTCCCGGGGCTACAGCACCGATCAGTACATGCAACTGGTACCGCTGGGCACCATCCCTGCACTGCGGGTGGGTGATGAATATTTTTCAGAATCAGATGTGATCATGGAATATCTGGAAGATGCCTACCCGGCACACAGCCTGCTCACCAACGACCACCTGAAAAAGCCCGGCACCGTTTTCTGGCCCGCTACCATGACCTCTGGCTGGAACCTCACCTGCGCCGTACGTTTGCCCACTGCGATCCGGCCACCCGGGTACAGGCTGAGCTGGATGATCACCTGAACAAATTTGAAGAACGTTTGGCTAAGCTGGATGAACTCTTTACTGCACAGCCGTTTATGGTGGATGAAAACATCGGCTATGCGGACTGCGCATTTCCCGCCACCATTGAACTGGCTGACATCCTGCTGCCACTGTTTGGCCGGGAACTTAAACTGGGGCCAAATATGACCGCCTGGCGGGCTGCTGTGCTGGCCAACCCGGTTGTGAAAAGCGTCACCGACGAAAGCCGCGCAGCTACCCTGGAATGGATGAACAGCGGCGGCGGTTAAACTTGCCTGAAAGAAGATCCACAAACAAAAAGCCTGTTAAAAACAGGCTTTTACGTTTAGGCGCTTTTGAAAAAGCAGATCAGGCTCGGGCAATCAGTGGCTGGCTGAATTTCTCGCATTCACGGAAAACATGCTTGTCACAGTTCTCACAGGTGGACTGATTCAGCTCCGGGAAAATACTGCTGATGGCAGAAGACTTATTAGCGAAGAAACGGTCTTCGCCGATATCATCAACCAACCCCAGTTTGGCAGCATTCTCCATAACCCCCGGCTTCATACCGAAGAAGTACAGACCGCCGCCTTTCGCCTTCAGTTTACCGTCCAGTGATACCAGCAGATCCACCCCACTCATATCAATGAAGTTTATCCCCAGACAGATGATCAGAATACGCTCCACACCTTCCTGCGCCGCTATCTGCTCAATCCGGTTCTGGATATGGTTCACCGAGCCAAAATAGATCGACATTTCTACCCGTAACACCTTCAGTTGAGGGCACTGCTCCCTTTACCGTTGCGCGCATCCACAAAGCGGCGCTGCTCTGTATTCAGAGACATCTCGGTAATTTCAGGGGTTGAAGTCTTGGCCAGGAACAGCACCAGCGACAGCAATACACCCAGATAAATCGCAAACTCCAGTTCAAGAAATAAGGTTGAGACAAAGGTAATGATCAGCACAGAAGCTTCCGGCCGGCTGGCCACCATAATCTTCTTAATATGATGGAAGTCCACCAGGTTATAAGCCACCATCATAATTACGCCGCCCATGGCCGCAACTGGTAAATAAGCCGTCAGGGGCGCCACCAGCAACACGATCAGCATCAGCAGAACCGCGGCAAAAATAGCCGACAACGGAGACTTCGCACCTGCTGAATAGTTCACACCTGAACGGGTAAACGAACCGGAACCGGCATAGCAGGAGAAAAACTGCCGACAATGTTCGAAAGTCCCTGTCCCAGAAACTCCTGGTTCGGGTAAATCCGTTGCTGGGATTTAATCGCAATCGCCCGACTGATAGAAACTGCTTCGATCAGGCCTAACAGCGCAATCGCAAAGGCTTCAGGGGCAAGCAGACGGATAGTATCCAGTGACAGATCAGGCATGGATAATGGCGGCAAACTGGTCGGAATCGCACCCACCAGCAAAATCCCGGAACCTTCCCCAAATGCCAGCGCGATCAGGCTGCCAAACACCATGGCTACCAACAGGTTCGGAATTTTAGGCAGGTAACGCTTAATGCCCACAGCCATCAGCAGGGTCATCATCCCGACACAGAAAATCGCCCAGTTAAGCTGATCCAGATTCGACAGGGTCACCATCCAGCTTTCCGTAAACGACAACCCCTTCTCCGCAGGAATACCGGTGATGTGTTTCACCTGACTGGTAGCAATCAGAATGGCCGCACCAGCGGTAAAACCGATCACAACTGTATGGGATACAAAGTCCACCAGTTTACCTAACCGGGCCAGACCAAACGCCAGCTGATAGATACCGGCCAGCAAGGTCAGAGTCAGTGCCATCGACACAAACTCAGCACTGCCCGGCTCCGCGTGACCACTCACGGCGGAAAAACCACAATGGATATCGCCGTGGTCGGGCCGGATATCAAATGCTTGACGAGCCAAAAAGTGCCGCGATAATCGGCGTCACCATCGCAGTATATAAACCATACTCAGGCGGCAAACCCGCTATCGTTGCAAACGCCACACCTTGTGGCAGAACAATAATCGCCCCTGTGATACCAGCAATAAAATCCGCTTTAACATCCTGAAATGTTAAGCATTTTAGCCAGACCAAAAATGGGAATAGACTATTTTTCATGGAGTCTCCGAATTCCTCAGATCAATACAACCAACAAATGAGCAGCTGCTAAGACACAGTGCTCTGATCAAACAAACAGTATTTACCTAAACCTGATTCGAGATGACAGGACGTCATACAGGGCATGATTTAGCGGCTTTGAAAAATACGCTGGTGCAGAACGCAGTCAGGTACATCAGCCGGTGCGCATTTTATAACCAATCATCCGACTAAATCTATATCCATACGAATCGTAAGGAATGAAATTTGACGATTTTTTTGTTCCTGATCATTAAAAAACTGAATAGCAGGCAAAAAAGCCGCATAAATGCGGCCCAAACGTGAGATCACTATGAAAAGGGTAAAGCTCAGTTAACCTTGATCGGGTTAGCCTGTTCTTCGTCACGCTGCTCCATGGAAGCAGCTGCCATTTTACGACCGAAAATTTCCATCACATCCAGGTTTGCATCCGGGTTCGCGCTGGCTTCATCCATCGCTTCAACCATTGCTTTTACGGTTGGCAGGGTCTTCTCAACCAGCTGAGTAATATAAAACTCAGTCGTAGTACCCGTGTACTTCTGGTAGCGGGTAAACAGATCTAATGTTTCTGCTGCTAATTCAATCTGAACAGTCTTAGTGGACATGATAACTCCTGATACATCTGAAAACGGTGGCCGGGTCACAGTATCTTAAACAAAAACACCGGTCACTATTAGTATAACCTGCTAAGTGCAGCAGCTGACTATACGTAACAATTTACCTGTGGGCCAGTAATATCCCTAGAACCAGTACCGGTAATTTTCTGGAGCCAAGTACAGGTCTAAATACGCGAACAGCTTCTAAAGAAAATAAAATGGCCGCAAGTGCGGCCATTTTTCAACATCGTTCGCAAACTGCGCTGTCAGGCAACCCAGACGCTCTTAGCATTACAGAACTCACGGATGCCGTTCACACCCAGTTCCCGGCCGAGGCCAGATGCTTTAGTACCGCCGAATGGCATACGCACATCACTGGCAACCTGAGCGTTAACGAAAGCGGCGCCCACGTCCAGGCAACGGGCAAGCTGTTCACCTTTGGCAACATCCTGTGTCCAGATACTGGCCCCCAGACCAAAACGGGTAGCATTCGCCTGAGCGATCGCATCCGCTTCATCACGGACCGAAATAATCGCCGCAACCGGGCCAAAAATTTCCTCACTGAAAGCGGTCATACCCAGCTCAACTTCAGACAGTACGGTCGGCGCATAGAAGAAACCGTCACCCGGTAACATATCACCGCCGGTCAGCAGCTTGGCACCATCGGCAACGGTTGCCTGCAGCTGCTGGTGAACCTTGTCACGCAGATCCGCACGGGCCATCGGCGCCAGTGTCGTCTCGGCCAGCATCGGATCACCGGCCTGCAGTGCACGGCTGCGCTCAACCACCATTTCAGTGAACTCAGCCATCCGGCTGGACACCACCAGGAAGCGCTTCGCCGCAATACAGATCTGACCTGCATTGGCAAAGCGGGCCCGCATGGCAACATCCACAGCCGCTTCAAGGTCGGCATCATCCAGAATAATCAGCGGATCAGAGCCGCCCAGTTCCAGTACCGCTTTCTTCAGGTGCTGGCCGGCTAGTGCACCAATCTGACGACCGGCCATTTCACTGCCGGTAAATGCCACCCCGTGTACCCGGTAATCGGCAATCACTTTAGCGGCCTGATCAACGGAAATAGTCAGATCAGCAAACAGACCTTCCGGCGCACCGGCGTCGATGACCAGCTGTTCAATGGCTTTAGCACTGCGCGGCACGTTTGGCGCATGCTTAAGTAATACCGCATTACCCGCCATCAGGTTAGGAATCATGCAACGGAACACCTGCCATAAAGGAAAGTTCCACGGCATGATCGCCAGTACAGTACCCAGCGGTTCATAACTGACCAGACTGCGGCTTGCCGGTGTACTGATCAGATCATCCTGAAGCATGGTTTCAGCATGCTCTGCGTAGTACTCACAGGCACCGATACATTTATCCACTTCTCCCAGCGCTTCATTCAGCAGCTTACCCATTTCCAGAGTAATGGTTTCTGCCATTTCCTGGCGGCGCTCTTTGAGCTTACTGCCAATCGCCAGCACCAGCGCTGCACGCTCAACAAAGCTGGTATTACGCCAGTGCAGAGCAGCTTCACGGGACGCCGTCAGACGGCTTTCCAGCTCTGCATCAGACAGAAAAGCAAACTCTTCAATCAGTTGATTGTTATAAGGATTACGGGTTGCGAAATTCATATTCAACTCCTACGGGCAAAAGCTGGCCTGGGATTAATAGTTATAGCGGCCAAACGAAGCAAAACAGGCTGACAGACGCTGTGCACTCAACAGCGCTGAACTCTGCCAGAGACAAAAATCCAGAGCAGCAGGGCCAACTCTGGATTTTTAAAGGTACTCAGCCGGGTGTTTTATACCCGCTGATCACCGTGGAACAGACGTACAACGTGGCGCGCTTCAGCGAAGAACAACCAGCGCTCAACCAGCAGGCCGGCAATAGTTGAAGCTGCCGCAATCACCAGCAATGCAGAGCTGGCGCTCAGCAGAAGCAGGAAAGGCACTACGAAAGCAACACCCAGCATCAGCAGACGCAGACGCACCAGCTTGTTCGCTTCTACGGTGTAACCGAACTCGTCATTCAGGAAGCTGTTAGAGGTGTGACCCTGATCCAGCAGACGAACACTCGCCTGGGTAAAACCTGTCGCCGTGTTGATGGTGCTGCCTGCAGGCTTGCCGATCCAGAAGAAGTAGATCACTTTGCACACCGCACCCAGTACAACCAGCGCCAGTGCCAGCTGCTGCAGTACACCGGCCAGATCGCCACCAACCACTGACTGAACCGCAGCCAGCAGCACTGCACCGGACATCAGACCCAGAGCAATGTAGTTAACCGGTGTCAGGGAAGAGTTCCACTGACGGATGGTTTTCAGGCTGGCGTAGATCATGCTGGTACAGAACAGTGTCACCATGGCAAATACAGCCGTCAGAATGCCTGCCACAGATACCACTGCGCCGGTCATATCCATCCAGATAGCGCCAAGGTAAATCAGCATGAACGGGTACAGCAGGATCGCAAATACCGCTTCACGGGATAACCATGAGGTCTTGAAACGGCTGAATGCGCGCCAGGCGTTCTTAGGGTTAGCCAGGTGCAGCGTAGAGGACAGCAGACCACCTGAAATCATGACAAAGGACAGGATGCCTGCACTTAACAGCACAGAAGAATCCTGCAGTTGTGACAGGCCGCTAAGGTGTCCGATTACCATCAGGGTAATCAGGCCGTAGCCGGCGCCCGACATCACGGTAAATACAAGTACGGAAAAAGCCGGATGCATATTCGTGTCTCCGTTTTGGCCCGCTCGCCTGAGCCGGCCGGTTTGTCGCAGTGATTCAGCATATACCGGACAAACTGTTATTGTTCTTACCGGCGCATGATCTGTTAAATCAGACCAGCACCGGCATTACTGATGATCCCCGGATTAGCGGGAAATAACCTTGTTCACCCAGCCCTTAACAGTGGCTTTCAGTGACGGCTGATACTGCTCTACTACCGGCTTGTTACGCGGCGGCAGGTAAGTGTTAACCGGGTTATAGCCCAACTCAGGCATCAGCTGCTTACCGGCACGGTCACGTACCAGCTGGCTGACTTCTGAGTTCGGATCATCAAAGTCACCGAATACCCGTGACTTGGTCGGACAAGTCAGTACACAGGCAGGCTTACGCTCATCTTCTGGCAGACTCTCGTCGTAGATACGGTCCACACACAGGGTACACTTCTTCATGGTACCGGCATCCGGATCCAGCTCACGGGCACCGTAAGGACATGCCCAGGAGCACAGGTTACAACCCATGCATTTATCCTGGTCAACCAGCACGATACCGTCTTCGCTACGCTTATAAGAAGCACCGGTCGGACAAACCGTTACACAGGCCGCATCGTCACAGTGCATACAGGACATTGGCATGTTCACTGTCTTACTGTTCGGGCTGTCATCCACCTCATAGGTACGGATCCGGTTCAGCCAGGCACCGTTAGGGTCACGGCCGTACGGGTCTTTATCCGACAGCGGACCGATGGTGCCGGAGGTATTCCATTGCTTACACGCAGTCGCACAACCGTGGCAACCTACGCAGGTATCCAGATCAACTACTAGACCTAATTTCATCTTGTTATTCTCCGTCTGCAGTTACTTCTCACCACGTGTCAGAATGTCTGACATCGGGCGAACCAGATTAACGTTCTTGTGCGACGCATAGCTCAGCATATCCGGTGAAGGCTTAGCATTTGGCTGAGGCTTCAGTGCGCTGAAGCTTGGCCATGAGCCAGTTTCGCCCGGAGCAGCCGGAGTGATCTTAACGCGCAGGTCATACCATGCCGCCTGACCGGTAACCGGATCAGAATTGGTAACGCGGTCGTTAACATCGCCCTTCTGCGGCAGCAGTTCGGAGATAAGGTGATTCATCAGGAAGCCATCGGTAGCTTCGTTAGCATCGTCGGACAGACCCCATGCACCGCCACGCTTGGCAATTGCGTTCCAGGTCCAGACGGTTTGCTCGTTGGTGCCTTCCATCAGCTTAACCTGAACACGGATCTTGCCGTTGTGGGATTCAACCCATACCCAGGACAGATCTTCGATACCGTCACGTTCCGCAGCAACACGGTTCATGAACAGGTAGTTCTGCGACATGATCTGACGCAACCAGGCATTCTGGCTGTCCCAGCTGTGGTACATGAACATTGGACGCTGGTTTACTGCGTGGTACGGGTACTCATCGCGATCAATACGCTGTTCTTCCAACGGCATGTAGTAGGTTGGCAGCGGATCGAAGTACTTCACCAGACGCTCTTTGTGATGCTCTTCAGTTGGCATCGGGCCATCGTACAGACCCTGACCCGCCAGACGGAACGACTGAATCTTCTCAGAGTACAGCTCGATCACGATCTGCTTGGTAGAACCGACCCAGGCCGCTTCTTTAGCCAGTGTCAGGTAATCCAGGTTAGCGTGACGCATGTAACGCTGGTTTGGCTCCAGGTGCATTTCGAAGAAACCTTCGTTCTCTTCGTACGCTTCCCACTGACGTGGGTTTGGCTCACCGCGCAGGGACTTCTCGCCATCCTTACCGCGGTAACCCGCCAGGAAGCCGATACCCGGCTCTTTCTCGAAGTTCACGATGAAGTCTTTGTACGAAGAGTACTTACGCTCACCGCCTTCTTTAGTGAATGCTGGGAAGCCCAGACGGCCCGCCATTTCAACCATGACTTCCTGCCAGGACATTACGTCACGGTCAGGCTGTACCACAGGAATACGTACCGAGTCACAGGCCGCGTGCGGCTCAGAGATCGGACGGTCCAGCATCGAGATAGTATCGAAACGTTCCAGGTACGTGGTATCCGGCAGTACCAGATCAGAGTACGCCACCATTTCTGAGTTAAATGCATCAGAACAAATGATGAACGGAATCTTGTATTCACCGCTGTCTTTCTTAGCGGTCAGCATGTCCATGGTCTGTGCCGTGTTCATGCTGGAGTTCCAGGCCATGTTCGCCATGAACAGCATCAGGGTGTCGATTTCATACGGATCGCCCTTAACCGCGTTGCTGATCACCATGTGCATCAGACCGTGGCAGGAAACCGGTGCATCCCAGCTGTATGCCTTATCGATACGCAGCGGGTTACCGTTTTCATCAATCGCCAGATCTTCAGGGCAGGTTGGGAAGCCCAGTGGTGGTGACTTAAGCGGCGTGTTTGGCGCACATTCTTTCGCCGGCTTGATTCCAGGCGGAATGTGTTTCGGGAACGGCGGCTTGGCCAGGTGGCCACCCGGGCAGTCAACGGTACCCAGCAGTACTTGCAGCAGGTGAATCGCGCGGCAGGTCTGGAAACCGTTAGAGTGTGCAGAGATACCACGCATCGCGTGCATGGAAACCGGACGACCGATGAACTTGTCCTGCTTACGGCCAGCCCAGTCAGTCCACTCAACATCAATGGTGATGGTTTCTTTAAATGCAACGTGCGCCATTTCCAGCGCCATGCGCTCAATGTCTTCTGCGGCTACGCCACATTCTTTCGCCGCGTTTTCAGGGGCATACTGCTCATCCAGATACTTATCCAGCATGATGCTCATTGCAGTACGCAGTTTGCGGCCATCCGGTGCAGTGAATTCACCGAACAGTGCAGGGTTGATATCCGGCAGGTTCGCATCTACGAACTCTTCTTTCACCAGATCCCATACCTGTGGCTCGCCTTCCATGTTCTTAACGCCTTCACCGCGGTAGAACAGGCCGTCACCCACTTCACCCGGCGAATGAACAACCAGCTGTGCAGAGTTGGTGTAACGGATCAGGAATTCATCATCAACCAGCTGATTCTTCAGCAGGACGTGAACCATAGACAGTGCCAGTACGGCATCGGTGCCCGGACGGATCGCAACCCACTCATCGGCGATTGCCTGGTAACCGGTACGTACCGGGTTAACCGCAACAAACTTGGCACCGCGCTCTTTCAGCTTTTTCAGGCCCAGTTTAATCGGGTTAGAGCTGTGGTCTTCCGCCACACCCCACATCATGAAGTATTTGGTGTTATCCCAGTCCGGATCACCGAATTCCCAGAAAGCGTGGCCCATGGTGTACAGGCCGCCGGCTGCCATGTTTACAGAGCAGAAACCGCCGTGTGCCGCCCAGTTGTAAGTACCAAACTGGCTTGCCCACATACCTGTCAGGGCCTGCATCTGATCGCGGCCGGTAAAGTAAGCAAGTTTGCGCGGATCGGTAGCACGGATATGAGAAAGACGCTTCTCCATAATATCCAGTGCCTGATCCCAGGAAATTTCTTCGAATTCACCGGCACCACGCTCGGTACCCGGCTTACGCAGCAGAGGGGAACTCAGTTTCGCAGGAGAGTACTGCTTCATGATACCGGAGTTACCCTTTGCACAAAGCACACCCTTGTTGATCGGGTGGTTCGGGTTACCCTGGATGAAGCGAACCTTGTTATCTTCAACAGTTACTTTGATACCGCAACGGCAGGCACACATGTAACACGTTGTGTACTTGGTCTCCTGATTCGCGCGATCTTCAAATTCTGGCAGACCCGAAGCGACCGGAATCTTACTGGCTTGGCTTGTCATATTTATTATCACCCTAACATTGAACCGTACTGCCGGCTCAGGTGCGATTCACTTAATGTGAATTTTTATTGTTTGGCTGAGGCGTTTTCCGGTTTGCCGTGGATACACAATTCAAACCTGAAAAACCCGATGCTGCCAAACATGCTAGAAATTGCACTGCTCTCAGGCAAAGGCCAGTCATAAATCCCTTATGGGACCAAGGCTTGCTGAAAGCGGCGGGGCCTCACTCCCCACACGTAAAACATAAAGCTATAAGCTTATAACAAGAACCGGAAAACGCTATTCCCCGGTTCCTGTGCAAAATTCTGCTGCAGCGCCCGCTTAAATATTGGCAGGCAAAGCGTGCCGTCCGCTCTCACCTCAGAGCCGGAACTGCCCGCTGACGTAATACACCGTCTGTCAGAATCTGTTGTTGAGATGTGTTCTGATCAGCCCGGTTTATTCCGTAAAGTTATTAGTTATCTGTTTTCATCATATATCTGACTATACCTTCAATGATATTTAAACCTTTTATATGTAAGGTTTAATAAAACTAAACACTAGTCAAAAGCTGTCTGAAAACGAATCATCCCGCTCCGAAACAGGTCGCAAACAGATTCCACTGCTTCATGCTGACCAACACACTGCTTACCGGGGGTTGTTTTAGCTATCCGTTACCGCGTATGATTGCGCCCCGTTTTTCCCCGCGACCTGATTCCAATAACAACATCCATGTGTCGCCTTTAGCTTATTGGAATAATCGACAGGTATCTGATGGACCTCATAACCCTGCTGGCATTTACCGGCATCATTGCATTTGCAACCTACGTACAGACTGTGACCGGCTTTGCGCTGGGCATGATTGTGATGGGCACTGTCACCGCCATTAATCTGGTACCGATTGCCTTTACGGCGGTGGTGATCAGTGCCGTGACGCTGATTAACGGCCTGTTCGCACTGAAAGGTAATCTCAAGGCGGTAGACTGGCGCAAGGTCATGCTGACCACCGCCGGCATTCTGCCCGGAGTTATCGCCGGTCTGATTTTGCTGGATTACATGAGTGAAGAATTCAGTGAACTGCTACAGCTGTTACTGGGGATCACCATCATTCTCGGTGGCCTGATGATCATGCTTAAACCCCAGCCGCTGGAAAACCGTCCCCGGATCTGGCGTTCACCGCCTCCGGCGCCACCGCCGGTTTTCTGGCCGGCCTGTTTAGTATGGCGGGGCCACCGCTGGTGTATCTGTTTTATCGCCAGCCATTCGAACTGCTGACCATTCGCCTGTGCCTGATGACAATCTTTCTCAGCAGCTCCGTCGCCCGTACCGCCATCGTTGGCATTCAGGGTGGCCTGACCTGGGATATGCTGATCTATTCCGTGCTGTGTATCCCGGTGGTGATGTTCTTTACCTGGGTGGGCAAACGTTATCCGCCACCGCTAACGACACCGAATATGCGCCGCCTGGCATTCTTCCTGCTGATCATCATCGGCGCCAGCCTAGTCGTCAGCACCTTCTGAATCCGGTTTCGGTCAGATCTCTTCTGCGCAGGTGAGCGTCTTCCCCTCACCTGCTTTGCCCCTTACAGCGCGCTTTCATAACCTTTTGGCCTACCCCTTTAGCCATATAGAACGGTTGGCCATATGCAAAGGTAAAATCTGGCACAGGCCCATCCTTTACGCCTACAGTACACTACATCCATAATCGGCGTAATTTGTCTCTTATGATGTTTACAGTTCTGTGCTTTCAGCAGATAAATACGCCACTTAATAACAAACCGTTTTATGTGCCTGATTTTGCCGACAAGCACCTTGCAGCACCTTTAACACCAACATTTAACAGGTAGGAATATGTCCGATATTAAAGTACAACAACCGGATATCATGATTTCAGTACGCGATGTTTTCGGCATCGACACGAACCTTAAAGTACCGGCGTTCAGCGAGCGTGATGATCACGTCCCGGAAATCGATACTGCCTACCAGTTTAACCCTGAAGTGACTCTGGCCATTCTGGCCGGCTTCAGCCGTGACCGCCGCGTCATGGTTCAGGGCCTGCACGGTACCGGTAAATCCACTCACATCGAACAGGTAGCTGCCCGTCTGAACTGGCCTTGTGTACGTATCAACCTGGATGGCCACATCAGCCGTCTGGACCTGGTGGGTAAAGACACCATCGTACTGCGTGACGGTAAGCAGATTACTGAATTCCAGGAAGGCATTGTGCCATGGGCACTGCGCCGCCCGACTGCGCTGATTTTTGATGAGTTTGACGCCGGCCGTCCTGACGTAATGTTCGTTATCCAGCGTATTCTGGAGCGTGACGGTAAGTTCACCCTGCTGGATCAGAACGAAGTTATTCATCCTCACAGCCACTTCCGTCTGTTTGCTACAGCAAACACCGTCGGTCTGGGTAACAGCACCGGTCTGTACCACGGTACTCAGATGATCAACCAGGCGCAGATGGACCGCTGGAACATTGTGACCACCCTGAACTATCTGCCAACGGCTGACGAAGTGAAAATCGTCCAGTCCCGTCTGCCAAGCTTCAACGATGAAAAAGGCCAGCAGCTGGTTGAATCCATGATCGCCGTTGCCGACCTGACCCGTAAGAGCTTCGCTGCTGGCGACATCTCTACCCTGATGTCTCCGCGTACCGTTATTTCCTGGGCGGAAAACATCGAAATCTTTAACAACCCGGCCATTGCCTTCCGTCTGTCATTCCTGAACAAGTGTGACGAAGCTGAGAAGCCGATGATCGCTGAATTCTTCCAACGCTGCTTTAACCAGGAACTGTCTGAATCCTGGGCCCATCAGGCTGCTGAGGTAATGGCAGATGGCCAGCACTAAGTTGGAAATGTCCGAACTGGGCAGGGAAGAAAAGGAAAACGCTCCCCGGGTCGAAAAACTGCAGCAACAGGTTGAAGAGATCTGTGGTGCCATTGTACGTGCCGCCGCGAACGAACCTCAGTTTCGTTTCCGTGGCCGCCGGCCGGAAATTGGCGGTAAGCCTTCCGGTATCCGTGCCCCGCACCTGCAGCCGGATCTGAACAGCGATGACTTCGGTTCTTTCCGGGGCGCCGCCGACGGCATCGCCCTGCGCCTGCAACTCAGCGACATTGAACTGCACCGTTCCCTGATTCCGAAAACCGCAGTAGGTCAGCTGTTATTCGAGCTGATGGAGCAACTGCGGGTCGAGTCTCTGGTACCTGACTGCTATCCGGGTATGAAAGCGAACCTGCAACACCGCTTTGAGCAGTGGTGCTTTCAGTTCCACTCGTCCGGTCTGACAGAAAGCCATGTGGGCCTGCTGGTGTATACCATTGGCCAGATGTTCTGGAGCCGTCTGACACTCAACCACGTGATGGAAATCACCGAAGAGCTGATCGAGCCCCAGCGGATGATGCTGGCGCCTCACACCGGCAAGTACATGACCAACATTCGCAAGATGAACCACGATCAGGCTGCCTATGCTGAACAGGCGCTGGGGATCATCGCGGTGGTTGATGAGCTGGTTGAAGCCTATAAAGGTGAAGACAACGACGACGATACCTCCGATGAGGATATGGAAGAGCTGGTTAACAGCTTTGGCCTGATCCTTTATCCGGATGCCGGTCTGGAAGGTACCATGGGGGTCAACGGCCCGCAGGTCACCGCCACGGATTACCGGGAACTCATGCTGCAGCTGGAAAAATACAAAATTTATTCCACTGAAAATGACCGGGTCATCCACGCCAGCAAGCTGGTGTCTGAAGATCAGCGTATTCGCCTGCGTGAAGAACTGGAACAGCGCATTAAAGGTCAGGGGTTAACGTGCCCCGCCTGGCCCGTGATCTGGCAGCGATTCTGTCGTCGCCGGAACTGGACGGCTGGAACTTCGGTGAAGAATCTGGCCATCTGGATGCCAAGCGTCTGACCCGTCTGGTGACATCACCGGAATACCGGCAGATTTTCCGTCGTGAACGCTACCAGCCAAAAAGTAATTGTTTGGTGACTTTCCTGATGGATAACACCGGTTCGATGAAAACCCATATTGCCTCCATTGCCACACTGATGGAAATCATGTGTCGGGCGCTGGAACAGGCCGGTGCCAGCACCGAAGTGCTGGGCTTCACTACCCGGGGCTGGCAGGGCGGCAAAATTTATAAACAATGGCAGCGCCGTGGCAAACCGGAAAATCCGGGCCGCCTGACGGAACTGGAACACATTATTTATAAAGACGCCGACACGCCAATCAAGCGGGCCCGGCTGGACATGGCAGCCATGCTTAAGCCAAGTCTGTTCCGTGAAGGTATCGACGGCGAAGCCCTGCTGTGGGCTGCTGACCGGATGACCGCCCGTTCAGAAGAACGGCGTATTCTGATTGTTCTGTCCGACGGTTGCCCGATGGAAACCGCCACCAACCAGAACAACCCGGAAGATTATCTGGATAACCACCTGCAACAGGTCGCCGGCATGCTGGAAACCCGCGGTGATATTGAACTCTATGCGCTGGGCTTCGGTCTGGATCTGAGTACTTATTACCGCCACAGCCTGGCGCTGGAACTGCCTGAACGTTTGGAAAACGGAGTCTTTAAAGAGATTCTGCAGATGATCGCCAAATACGGCCGCCGCTCACGCTAAAGGCCTTTTGGCCTGCCCTTCCGGCACCGGAAACCGCTTGGTTTCTGGTGCCATTTCAAACAAAATACTGGCCCTAAGCCCTACTAAGGTATGAGCATAGAATACGCGCCATCGTCCGGCAGGATCTGTGTGTCTCCACAGTAACCACGCTGCCAGCAGCGGGTTCTGCAGAGAGTTCCCCAGATACACAGATCGGACGGCATACCTGAAACAGTCCTAAAGAAACACGTTCAGCCCACTGAACAAAGCTTCCCTCAGCTGTCTCAGCTCAAATAATAAGAAACATGTAATCCATGATTACCGGCACAACGCGCTTCCACAAGAAGTACAGGGTTCCGGTTCGCTGGCTACGGTCTGAGTGCTCCGTACCGGCAAAGCCTCATCTATACTGAGTACAGTAGCCATTGCGGTAGTAATGATAATATTGTTACTGTAATGCCCGGATGAATAACATATTTTTGAGCCCGGTTATCCAAGCGATGATAACCCCTGAATGAGAACACGCAATAATGTCTAAGTATCCTACCCTGACTAAGATGGGCATTACCTCTGTCGAAAACATCGATAAATACACTGTACAGCACCAGGGCGAAGTAGATGTACTCAAGATCTACTACAAGCGTCCAAAAGGTTCATTACTGTCCCGCAGCAAGAAGTTTTCTTTCATGCGCGGCCGTAACTTCCTGCCAATCGAAGCCCGTAACTCCAAGGCTTTCGATCAGATGGAAAGCATTAACCCTGAACTGATGCACGCAATCGATGAGCTCAAACAACTGAATGCAATGCGTGAAAAAGACAGTAATATGGATCCTAAGCAACGCATGATTAAAGATCTGGATCACCTGGAAAAAGTGATGACCTCCAAGATCGACGATCTGCGCCGCCAGATTGAAGAAATGAAGTAAGCCACTTCAGATACAGAAAACGCAGCCTAAACGCTGCGTTTTTTTAGCCTGTAGCCCTTATCCCTTTGCCAGCGAATCAGACAGGGGTGCCGGTAAAGTACTTCTGAATCCAGCTTCAGGCCGTTATTCTCCTGCTGCCATTGCAACGGCATCACTTCACCTTTGGTCAGATCCGCCAGCCGGGCGGCACCTTCAACTTTGCAGGGCATACTGATCCGTTTGAGATACACAGGCTGCTCCGGCAATACCAGTGCAAACACCTGCTGGTCACTGCTGAACAGCTGCACTTCCCCATGGTCAACCTTCTGACTGCCTATTGACCGTAGGTTGCTCGCACCCATCAGCTCTGAATACAGATTACTGACCACCAGACTGGCACTGCGGGGATTATAACGGCGGTCTACCACACCGTTTTTAACAAAATAACCACGGTCATTATCGGCAAAGGTATCCACAAACACATCAACGCTGCTTTGCGCTTTAGCCGCAATCAGGCTGCTGGCGATTCGCCGGGCAATCGCCGCGTCATCATAATTAGCTTCGGCTGGGTTTTCCCCGCGAGCCGCAGGTGAAGCGAGAACCGCAGCCTCATTGTTGCGGCGATGTCTGCTGCTGCAGCCACTGCATCTGAAGGTGACTGATTGAGACCGATCCGTAACACAAAACCGCTGATCACGCCGTCCAGCAAACAGCTGTCCAGTACCTCCTGCATCCGGGCCTGATCATCCAGTTTAAATCCATGATTAATCACATGAAAATACCGGTCACCGCTTTGCTTCACATCTGCATGGGTATGTAACCGGGAAAGATACACGGGCACATCAAGCTCAGGTTTGAGATGCCGTAACTGCCCCGCCACTTTATCCAGATCCTGACTGGCATATGCCACTTCCCAACTGTGTACCAATGCCTGATGCTGTAGCAAACAATTCCGTTCAGCTTCATTCAGCAGGCCAAAACTGAACACAGTGAATTCATGGCCATGCTGCTTTAATACCGCCATCCGCTCACGAACATAATCATCCTGCAGATCATGCAAGGGTACCCGCAGTTTCTTCACGCCCATTTCCCATAGCGCCATCAGTGGATAGTCGTTACGAACCGGTTTACGGATGAATTCATCCAGCCCGCCGGAAGGGGATTTCAATACTTCAGACCAGGTCTGTCGCAAATCAAATCCCAGCGGTGCATGACTTTGCTCCAACGGATGCACCGGCGTACAGCGAGCTTCGGCAGGCAGTACAGTTTGCTCACCTCCCAACTGACCATAGGTGCGGATGCTGTGACACACATGACCATGCTCATAAACATTCACCTGCAGGTACCCAAGCTTGGCATCTTCGTTACGGCCATGCTCCTCACCTTCCAGCGGCGGTACCCGGTACATTTCACTGTAATCCTGGCGAACAAAGGCTGTTGAAGGCAGCAGATAACAATCCGTTGCCCCAAAGCGGTTGTACCAGAAGTTGTGTACGTGCCCGGCAAACAGAGCTTCAACCTCATACTGATCCATCAGCCCCAGCAACCAACTGCGCCCGGGCTCAGCAATGTTGTCGTAGTGCTCAGGCTCAGAAGGCTCGGTGAGAAACGGCGGGTAATGAATATTGATAAAAAGCGCTCGCCTATGTGCTGCTGCAGATAATTCTCCAGCCACTCCTGCTGTGCGGCTTCTGCCGACATACCGGTATTAATCACCGACGCATTCACCACCAGAAAATGTATGCCTTTATGTTCAAAGGCATAATAATGCGGACCAAAATACTCTTCCCACAGGGCCAGATAATCATCACACACCACCCCGGCCGGGGCCCAGTCGATGGGTTTATCCCCACGTCATGATTACCCGGTACCAGATGCTGGGGGCAATTTAAGTTGGCGGTTTGCTCCAGAAAGCGCTCAACCGCATCTTTATAAGCATGGGGTACGCCGGGCACCGGATGAATCAGATCTCCGAGATTAATCACAAAGTCCGGCGCCAGTGCGTTAATGTCTTGCACCACATGTTTCATCCGGCCATTCGCCAGACGGTTCACCGGAAACGGTGAGTTAGACACCATATCCTGCTCACTGAGGTGGGTATCGGCCACCACAATCATTGAGAACAGCTTCTTACCAAGCGCCTCATTTTCCACAGAGTTTTGCATGTTTATTTCAGCCATCAGTATTTACCTAATTGTTTTTATTAGCAGAAACACCAAATCCGGAACGAGCGAACCCGCAGCGCAACAGCACTGTAAAAATTTAAATGTTGATATTTCTGGCAGGTCGACAGATACCGGCTGTTTAGCCGCAGCCGGTACAACCGCCCAGGCCTGTCATCTCTGAGCGGTAAGACAGGTGTGAAGGTTTACTTCACGACCAGTACATTCACACGGGCAATTGACGTGATCTTGCGGGAAATGCTACCTATGAGCATGCCTTCCACCTGCCCAAGCCCCCGTGTGCCCACCACGATAAGATCACATTCATGGCTGTCAGCCGCTGCAACGATGGCACCGGCAGGGTCCCCTGAACAATTGCCTGATCGCAGCTGTCCAGCCCCATCTCTTTAGCGATACCTGAAGCGTGCTCAACAATTTCCTTACCCGCCCCTTCCAGTGCTTCCTGCCGAAGCTGATCCAGTGAGTTTTGCTTAACAAAGCGCTTCAGCTCACGGGGATTTTCATATTGCGGATAACATGCACGACCAGTAACTCAGCGCCCAGCTGAGCAGCCAGCTTTGCCGCCGATTTAACAGCCAGAAAAGACGTATCCGAACCGTCTACTGCGACACAGATTTTGTTATACATATAACAGCCTCCACCCCGGCATGCCGGGGCTCCAGATTAAAATCAGCGACCACTTTCAGCGGTGGTCATTGGTTTAGGCTTACTGAAATAGCTCTTAACCAGCATACCCAGCGTAATTGCCGTCAGACACCAGAACACGATACAGATCGGGCTGCGCACAAAAATATCCACGCTGCCTTCTGATAGCAGCAGTGACTGACGGAAGTTATCTTCCAGCAACGGCCCCAGCACGAAAGCAATCAGGAAAGGTGCCGTCGGGATATCCAGACGCAACAGGGTAAAGCCCACCAGCCCCATCACCAGCATCACCAGTACATCAAACAGGTTGTTATTCACGGCATAGGCACCATAGGTGCAAAGGATCAGCACCACCGGATACAGCACCCGGTTAGGTACATCTGAAATTTTACTGATGTACTTAATCGACAATTTACCGATCAGGAACAGATAGGCGGAACTGAGCATGATGCCAATGAAGATCGCATAGATCATATCGATATTGTTCTGGAACATGATCGGCCCCGGTGTCAGGCCGTGGATCATAAAGGCCCCCAGAATAACCGCCGTGATTACATCCCCAGGAACACCCAGTGCCAGTAACGGAATCATGGTTGCCCCGGCAACACCGTTATTACCGGCTTCTGCTGCGGCCACCCCTTCGATTTCACCTTTACCGAAATTGTCAGAACGGGGAGACGTGCGCTTGGCCTCACTGTAGGACAGGAAAGCAGCCGGTGCGCCGCCAATCCCCGGAATAGCACCGAGGACAACGCCAAATAAACTGCCGCGGAAGATCGATTTAAAGCAACGCTTAAAATCCGCAAAGGTCGCATGTGCCCCTTTCAGCGCATTGGTTTCCAGATCCTGGAATACCGGCTTGGTAAAGTGATTGAGAATTTCCGGCAATGCGAACAGACCAATTAATACCGGAATAAAGTTCAGACCGGCCATCAGTTCATATTCGTTGAATACGAAACGCTCGGTTCCGTAAACAATGTCCAGGCCGACAGTGGCCAGTATCAGCCCCAGACAGGCTGAGATAACCCCCATCGCCAGACGGTCACCGGATACACCGGCAATAATCGTCAGGGCAAAAATGATCAGGGTAAAGAATTCCGGCGGGCCGAACTGCAAAGCAAAACTTGCCAGAAAACCGGCCAGCAGAATCAGCGCCAGATTCGACATAAAATCTGCAAAAACAGAAGCATAAAGTGCGATATCCAGCGCCTTACGGGCCTCCCCTTGCGGGATAAAGGAAAGCCGTCCAGAACTGTACAGGCCGCGGCCGGTGTACCCGGCGCCTTAATCAGAATGGCAGTAATGGAACCGCCATAAAGTCCGCCTTTATACACCCCCAGTAACAGCAGGATGCCGGTCACCGGATTCAGTGAAAAGGTAAATGGCAGTACCAGCGCGACACCCATCGGCGTGGTCATACCCGGAATCGCACCGGTTATGGTCCCGATCAGCACCCCGGCAAACACTGCAAGAACATTGTCCCAGTTCAGAAACAGGACAAATGCATCAGCTATATTTTCAAACATTTTTATTATCTCCCAATGCACATCCGTACTATGACTGAAACATACCCAGGGGCAGCGGCACATTGGCTACATAGGTAAAGAAGTAATACAGCAATACCGGCAGAATCACCGCTGTCGGCAGCAATATTTTCAGCCGGCGTTCGCCGCCCAGAAGCATGAGTCCCAATAAGACAACACAGGACGAAACCACAATGCCAAGGTGAGTAATTGCAAAGTAATACACAAACACCGCCAGAATCGCCGTCGCCAGTTTCAGTGATGCTACGCCGAATGACAGTGACTCACCCTCATCTTCGTCATCCCGGTTACCCGCCGGAAACATGCCCTGAAACAAAACGATCGCGCCGGCAATCGCCAGGCAAATCATGACAATCTGTGGCCAGAAATCCGGCGATAATGCGGCAATTTCAACACCGCCGGGTAACACCACTCCGGACGGAATAATCGCCAGTAATCCCAACAGCGCCAGCGCGACAACGCCACTGCCGATGATCAGATCCCAGGCTCTGGGAGTCAGCATAACCCTTCCTCCCTGTTTTGGCCTGAATATTCATTCGCTGAGTGTGTATAACCAGACTCAGCAGCTACGCCACTGCTGTGATAACAGCCACCGGTCAGGCCGGCGTTCATGGCTTTTCTCTCAGTGGAATTTCTCAAAGTACAGCCCTCTTATTGTTATTGTGTTGCGCATTTTTGATCGTTTAAGAGCCGCTTAAGCTCTTTAATCTAATTACTTACAGTAAGTAATTTATTATTTATAGCTAAAAGACCTTCAACCTGCAAGAAAATCAAACCGATTATTTTTCATCCAAACAGGCAGGCAAAGCGCTGCCGGCCCGCTAAACAACTGGTCACTAACAGGAAAAACCGGATAACCATATGATTCGTAACTATCAGATTTCAAAACATTCCTTCTTTTCCCGCAGGGAGATTAAATACCCCGCCCTGCGTTGAACCCAATGGCAGAAAGCATTATTGTTACTTATATTACTTTCAGTAAGCAATAAGTACGCATCCATCAGTACTTTTCCGGATTGGAGCCACTCATGTCCAGCGAACAGCAGCGTTCCCGTGTCGATTTAGGCCGTGCAAACCGCCGCAGTGTATTAGCAGAAATACTTTACAATGCCCCTATCGCCCGGACAGAGATCGCCGAACGCACGGCATTAACCGGCGCATCCGTGTCACGCATCACCCGTGACCTGATCAATGCAGGCCTGGTGGTTGAAAGCAGCGCTTCAATCCCCCAGAACCGCTCGGGACGTCGTTTGATTGAGCTTAACCTCAACCCCACCGGCGCATACGTTATCGGTATCAGCATTAACGCTTTCGCTCAGTGGGTCAGCCTGTCCGGACTGGATAACAACATCATTGCCCGCCAGCAACTGGCACTGGAATGCGTCGACGATCCGAATGACGTACTCAACAGGATCATTGAAGCGGCGCAGACAATGATCGAAGAATCAGGCATAAACCGGCAGCAACTGATCGGCGGCGGTGTGGCCATTGGCGGTGCAGTTGAACCTAAATCCGGCCGTCTGCTGTTCTCTTCAACGATGGACTGGGAGAAATGGACATTGCGCCACTGATGTCCGAACGGCTGGGCATTCCTATCTGCGTAGAAACCGTCCCTAACGCCCTTAATCTTGCCGAGACCCGTTTCGGCATTACCAAAGGCCAGCGTAACGTGGTGATGCTCAACGCTTCATTGCGGATGGGTGCCAGCCTGTTACTGGATAACCAGTTGCGCCGCGGAGTGCGTTTCTCTGCTGGCCAGATCGGCAAGTTACGTTTGCATCAGGCGGATAAGGCCGAATCCACCCTGTTGCTGGACGAGGTCGCGGCAGGTATCGCTGTGCTCAGTAAACTGACCGGAGAAGCGGATCTCACCAGTGGCCGCCGGGCAGCCGATACTCTGATGCAGTTGAAAAGTGCATCTGTCGGCGGTGATCAGGCCGCCACCGATGCCTTTATCACGCCGGCCAGATGCTCAGCCAGACCATTGATGTTGTCGATACTCTGTTGCAGCCGGAAACAATCCTGCTGGCAGGCCCGATGGCGACGGTTCCTGCCTATATCGATGGCGTACTGGATAACTTCCGTCACGACGACAGTCAGGAATGCAGCAGCGGTGATAACCTGCAGGCAAACATTCTTGTCAGCAACGTCAGCCCTGAACAGGCGGCTATTTACCTGGCTTTCAACGAGTTTCTCGCCAGCCGGGATATAGAACTTAGCCAACTAACGGATACCGACTGAAGCTCTGAATGTACAAAAGATATTGGCATTGGTCTGGCAGGCATAACCCTGGCGCTCAGCGGAATTTTTATCTGATTCCCCGCTTTATCGTGGTGCCACAGCAACTGGACAGCCTGGCCCTTTCGCCGGCATTCTGGCCAAACATCATCATGGGTATTCTGCTGTTCACCAGTACGGTAATCCTGTTTCAGGGGCTGGTTGCCCGGCGCAGACAACGCTGTAGCCCGACAAAGAAAACCGATTCATTATCCACAGAATCTACCGATACATATCCGCTGGACGGACCACGTACTATCGTTCTCTGCGCCGCCGTGGGTATATTTTTCTGTTATTACTGGCTGATTGACCATATAGGCATTTTGCTCAGCTCAGTATTGGCATTACTGGCCCTGATGGGGCTGGGCGGTGAGCGCCGTCTGAAAGTACTGCTGCCACTGGCCATCATATTGCCGGTGGTGCTGTATTACTTCTTTACCCGGGTTGCCCATGTATATCTGCCACAGGGTATTTTTACTCGTATCCCTGAGTTATACCCTGCCACAGCAACGTTTAAACTTCTTACCGCTGCCACAGACACAGGGGCCATTGCGGCTGACACTGCCCGGATCTACCACCTGTATTCCTTCCCGGCGGGCGCGGATTTGCGGATGCTGCATGATATCCGCCGCCGAGCGCCCGTGACGGATCAACTGTGCCATCTGATGAATCCAGGGGCCGGCATGCTCAAAGAACGCCATATAGGATTTACACAGGTAGTTCAGTCCGTAGGTGCCATCGTGGGTTTCATTGAAACGGTGCTTCGGACAACCGCCATAACAGGCTTTCTGATAATCACAGCTAAGGCATTTATCCGGCAGAGTTTCATATTTCGCTGCCCCAAACGCCTGCTGCTCTGCAGATAACGCCATGCTTTCCAGCGATGTTTCATAGGCATTGCCCAATTTGTATTCCGGATACACATAATGATCGCAGGAATACACATCACCGTTATGCTCCATGACCACACCGCCGCCACAGTTTTTGGTGTAGATACACAGACTGGAAGGTTTACCCAGCCAGATCTCCAGCTGCACATCGAACAATTGTACTGACACCTTCCCCACATCAGCCTTGATCCATTCATCAAAGGCATCATTCATAAAGCGGCCATACCCCCTTCCGTGACACTCCACTTCGTGACCTTATGATATTTCTGCTCCCCTGATCCGGCGGAGCAGACAGATGCTGTTGCGGGTCAAAGCGTTCCACCAACGGGATGAACTGCATGTTCTCAGAGCCCATGTCCCGCAGGGCACGGTAAACTTCAGCCCCGGCGTTCTGGTTATGTCTGCCAATTACCGTCATGGTGTTAAAAGGCACGTCATATTCCTTAAGCCAGTTAAGCCCTTTCATGACCTTGTCGAAGCTGCCACCGCCTTTGAGGGTTTTACGGTACTTGTCATGAATCTCCTTCGGCCCGTCGATACTCAGTCCGATCAGGAACCCATGCTCGGCAAAAACTGTGCCCAGGCCTCATTAATCAGAATGCCGTTAGTCTGAAAATGGTTATGGATAACCTTATCTTCCGGACAATATTGCTTCTGCAACGCCACCGCTTTCTCAAAATACGCCAGCCCCGCATGGTCGGCTCGCCCCCTGCCAGAGAAAATTGATCTCTTTACCCGGAGCATGTTGTTGGCTGCGGATATATTCCGGCACATATTGCTCAAGCAGCAACTCATCCATATTAAGAGAATTCGCTTTACGTTCTTCAAGGTAAACGTTGTCTTCCTTTTCCTTATAGAAGCAGTACTCACATTGCAGATTACACTTCGGCCCCGTGGGCTTGGCCAGCACATGAAACGGCGTTGCCGGCTGGCTGTGAAAGGTATTGGCAGGATTAAATTCAACAGGGCTGGACATACACTCACCTCACGGGCCCTTACATACCAGGGTATGTAAACATCTGGTTTATCTGATTTGTCTGGGTTGCTGGCAGGTCGCTGTGTTTAATTGTCTGGTTACAAACAGCTAAAAACAGCCCCGGAAAAACAGACGCCGGGCAATACCCGGCGTCATAACACCGCTTATTCAGGTTTAAACGGTGTCGGCTCAACATACGGATAACGGGCTTTTGCCTTGGTCTGCACCGCACCGATGTGCCGCACGTAGCGGGCATCTTTACTGTGCTTCACTTCATAGGCCCAGCTGTCATCCTGTTCATTGGTAGTATTTTTGATTAACCAGCGTTCTTTCTGGGTCGCAATTGCCCGGCGCTTGATATCTTCAGGGTCCCAGCCATCCAGACAGATCGCCTTCAGTTCAGCCTGAATCGCGGCATAATCCGGCGTATCCGCCAGGTTATTCAGCTCCAGCGGATCGCTTTCCAGATCGAATAACTGATCAGGATAATTATGGGTATACATGAACTTCAGGCTGCCCTTCTTCACCATACGGCAGGGCTCAACCACCCCTTCGCCGGTGTATTCAGAGATCACCACATCACTCCAGCCGGAACGGTCGCCTGTCAGCAGGCCGGTCAGTGAATTACCGTCCATCGGTGAGGCGAACTCAGGCATATCTCCGTCGGTGGCAATGTCCACCAGCGTCGGCAACAGATCCACCAGGGATACGTTTTCCTTAATCCGCGCCGCTTCATAACCTTCCGGATAGCAGACAATAAACGGCACCCGTACGGAGTTTTCAAAGAAGCTTTGCTTATACCACATCCCCGCTCACCCAGCATTTCACCGTGATCCGCGGTCAGAATCACCACGGTATTTTTGTCCTGCCCGGTGGCCTTCAGGGTATTCATGATATTGCCGACTTTATCGTCGATATAACTGGTCATACCGTAATAGGCATGGCGGGAGGTTCTGATGTTTTCATCGGTCACATCATGCTTTTCCTGCGCGTGCGCGTAGTGCAGCCACTTACTGTGCTGATCCAGCTCCTCAACCGGGATCGGATCAACCGTCGGCATTTCAATTTCATCGTGATCGTAACGGTCCCAGTACTCTTCAGTAATGATGTACGGGGAATGCGGATGGGTAAACGATACCGTCAGGAAAAAGGGTTTATCATTCTGGAAACGGGCCAGATCGTGGATTTTCTGCACCCCGGCATATTCCACTTCATCGTCGTAGTCCATCTGTAAACTGCGGACACATTTGCCGGAATCCACCACGGCGCTCATATTAATGCCGGTCGGCCGGTACTTTTCACCTTCAATCCAGTCCGGTACCCAGGAGAAATTAGACGGATAAATATCCGTGGTAATCCGCTCATTAAAACCGTGCACCTGATCAGGGCCGACAAAATGCATTTTGCCGCACAGAACCGTGTGATAACCGCTGCCCCGCAGATAATGGGCCAGTGTCGGAATTTGCCCCGGCATTTCGGTAGCGTTATCCCAGCACTCAATGTTATTGGCTAACCGCCCCGCCATCATAGATGCCCGGGAAGGCACACACAGCGGGAAATTACAGTAGGCGTTTTCAAACACCACGCCATTATCGGCCAGTGCCTGGATATGCGGTGCTTTAACCGTTTTATGACCATAGGCAGGTAATACTGACGGGGTCAGCTGATCCGCCATGATCAGAACAATATTGGGTCTTTCTTGCTTAGACGACATCATTAGTACCTTTTTCTCGTTGTCATCAGTACATTCGTCCGGGCGTCAGGGTATACCTGCGCCTTGCGTTGTCACGCCACAGACTTTATTCGGTAGTGCCGGCCCGGAAGACAATTCCGGGCCGAATGAAGCTGAGTCGCTTCGGGTATTGGTTTACTTAGTAATCAGGCTTACTTAATGGCCAGGCCGAGACGGTCAACAACGTCTTTGAAGCCGGTATATTGCTGTTCAACAAATGACTTGGTATCAGCAGAACTGCGGATATCAGGGATAGAATTCAGACGCTTGGTCTGCTCGATCCAGGTATTGTCCTGCTTGGTTTTAGACAGAACATCACGCCACTTGTCAGTTACTTCAGCAGGCATGTTCTTCGGCCCGTACAGTGCGCTCCAGCCAACGATGACTTCCAGATTTTTGTGCCCCAGTTCAGCCACTGTAGGTACATCTGCCACATCACTGAAACGTTCTTCAGAGGTCACGGCAATGGCCCGTAACTGGCCAGACTTAATACCGCCAATGACACCGGAGAGGTTCTGGAACATCACATCCACGTGACCACCGGTCAGTGCTGCAGCCGCCTTACCACCCCCTTTGAACGGAATGTGTTGCATGGCACCTGCCGGTAAACCCAGTTCATCCAGCATCATCACTACGGCGATATGCAGCAGTGAACCGACACCGGCCGAGGCATAGCTCAGCTTTTCGCCGTCTTTAACAGCCTTCACCAGATCATCAAAGGTTTTGTATTTCGAATCTGCATTCACCACCAGCGCAAAGGGATTCTTTCCAGCAGGCCTAAGAAGGTGAAGTCGTCCCACTTATAAGGAATACGGCGGTTAATTGCCGGCACTGCAGCCTGAGAACCCACCCGGGCCAGCAGCAATGTATGCCCGTCCGGACGGGACTTGGATACATAAGCAGAACCGGTCACACCGGCGGCACCGGTTCGGTTGGTCACAATGACATCAGCACCGAGGTAATCCGGTACCACTGCCGCCAGATTTCGTGCCGCCAGATCAGCAGCACCACCCGGACCATATGGCGAAATCAGAGTAACGGGTTTACTTGGATACTCTGCCTGCGCCAGCGTGGCGCAAGTCATAAGTGATACGGCGGCTAGGCAACGCCGTAATGTCGATTTAATCGGGAACATTATAGATCTCCGTTTTGCCTGTCTGCGATCTGCGGTTAAGCAGAATCTATTGTTATTTTTGACGTGACAAAATTAAGATAGCACTATTAATTACAGTAAGCAATTAATTGAAATTAATTACACGACTCTACACAACCGCTTCCCTCACCACGCTAACTAACTGTTTATAAATGCTTTTCACAAAAATAATTTCTTACGCCTGAATTGCATGAAAAACTGTCCTGACCATTACCCGTTCTCAGACACAAAAAGGCGCCCTCACAGGCGCCTTTTATACTCTTTAATTTATCCAGCATCCGCTATGTGTAGCTTAGCAGCCATAAACTGATGCTCGGGAAAAAGGCTACCACGACCCAGGTTACCATCAGCGCATACAGATACGGCAGTGTTGAACGTACCAGCTGCAGATAAGGTATCCCCGTCATACTGCTGGCCACATACAGGTTCAGACCATACGGCGGTGTAATAAAGCCGATCGCATCACCGATCAGGAACAGTACGGCAAAATGAATCGGATCTACCCCGATTGACGCCGCAATCGGTGCCAGAATCGGTGCCAGAATAATTGTGTTAGGCAAGCTTTCCAGTACGGTACCGGCCAGCAATACAATCAGCAGACAGGCGAACAGGATCGGATAGTAACCGCCCAACATATAGATCAGTTCGGTCAGAAACTCCTTCGCGCCCAGTAAAGACAGTACCTGCTGCATCACCACCGAAATTGCAATCAATGGTGCCAGCATGCCGGTGATCTGGCCGGAACGCATCAGAATAGCCGGCAGTGCCGATATCTTGATTTCCCGGGTAACCAGTACCCCTGCCAACAGACAGAAACCGGTTGTCATACCCGCCGCTTCCGTCGGCGAAAAGGCACCGGAATAAATCCCCACAGAACGATACCGATCGCCAGGAAGCCCAACCAGGCACGCATACCCGCCTTAGCAGCACGCTTAACCTGAAAGCTCTGAATGTTGCCCCAACCATTCTTCTTACAGATCCAGTAACACACCAGCTGCATGGCGATTACCATCAGAATCCCCGGAATCAGGCCGGCCATAAATAAATCGCCAATCGGCAGATTCATCATAAAGCCGTACACAATGAAGATAATACTCGGCGGAATAATAATCCCCACCGTACCACCGGCTGCAACGGTCGCCGCTGCAAACTTGGTTTCGTAGTTACCCTTGGTCATTTCCGGATGCATGATGCCGCCGATGGTCGCAGTAGTTGCCGAGTTCGACCCGGAAATCGCCGCAAACATACCGCAGGCACCCAGAGAAGCCATCCCCAGACCACCGCGTAACCAACCCAGGCAGGCATAGGCAAAGTCAGAAAGCCGTTTGGCAATACCGGCAGCATTGATTAAGTCACCGGTAAGAATGAACAAAGGTAAAGCCAGCAGGCCGTAGAAACTTAAGCCTTCGTATAAGGTTACCCCTACGTTGGCCAGTGTAAAATCGATGACCAGGCTGACGCCCACCACCCATAAAGAAATGACCAGAAAGATCGGCACACCGACGATAAACAGTGCCGTGACCGCAAGGCTGATCAATGTAATCAGTAAACCATCCATCAGATTCTCCTCAGTCGAACAGCGCAGCTTGCGTGGTTAATGAACGGCCATTTCTGAAGTCATCCACGTCCTGACGCAGGTTCTGTATCACCCGAATCAGAATCAGTGCCCAGGCCAGCGGCGTTGCCAGATAGAACCACCACTGCATAACATCGTCCGTACCCTGCACGATGGCAAAGTTGTCATACGAGATATAAACCTGCTCAACGGAGTAATAGATAACCACTGCGCCCATCACAAACCAGCACACGGCATCCAGAATCAGACAGATAAACTGTCCCTGATAAGGCATCCGCTCACGAACTTCACTGAAGCGCAGATGCGAACGGCGTAAGGTGTTATAGGAGGCTCCCATCCAGGTAAGCCAGAGAAACAGATAGATAGGTATTGTGGTACTCCACGGCGCCTGCTCATTAAAGAAAAAGCGTCGGATAACTTCCACAAAGATAATGCCCGCCATTGAGGTATAGGACACAAGAATTATAAATTTTTCGATATTTCGTTCTGCATAACGCAGCATCGAACCCAGAGACATAGCCAGGCCCTCCACCCATAAAACGGCTGATCGGACAATCAACGGTTTTGAAAACAAATGAACACATTAAAGAAAGGGCCCCGGCAGCCTGACTGCCGGGGCCTGGTCATGACAGCATAGTCAGCTTTTATTGTTTTAACTTAAACTGACTTCCACCAGCGGCGGGGTTGAACGTTTTCCGCCAGGGTGTCCCGCGGGATTTCACGGGCAATTTTATGGATAGAACCGTAGGTATCCAGGCCGCCGGACCACTTATCCAGACGGTTACGCCACTTCTCCCATGGCTCAGGATTGAACTCAGGCGCACAGATCCGCTCAGCCTTGGCACGCTCCTCGTCAGACAAAGCAGCAACCCGTACGTTGTGAACATCGAACAGCGTACCCGGTAATGATGGTGTGGTTGCACCCACGGTATTCACCAGCGCCGCTTCCTGGGCTGCCTGAATCTTAACCTGTGTCAGGTAAGCAGATTCCATTACAGCATCCTGCAGTTCACCGCTGAAGCTGTCGAACTGCTTGGCGTCCATCATAGTTGCTTCAGTACCGCAGAAGAAACGCAGATCCACTGACTGGGAAACTACCGGTGACATATTGGCGTATGCTACTGCACCTGCCCAGGTTTCTGCACCGTCGATCAGGCCCTGCTTCAGACCATCCAGGGTTTCAGACCAGGCAATCGGTACCGGATTCAGTTCCAGCAGCTGCATCGCAATACGGCCCAGCTGGGTACCGGTTACGCGGTTTTTAGTACCCCGCAGTTCATCAATGCTGGTAATCAGTGGCTTATCTTTCCAGCCAAGGCCCATTTGCAGGCCACGCAGCTCACAGTGTGAGAACAGGAATTGCAGACCGTGACGGGTACGCAGCGGATCACGCAGCAGCTTCTGGCTGTCAGGGTGATAAAGGAAGTGATACTGAGACGCCCGGGTCGGGAACATGTAGGCGTAATCAAGTACGTTCAGATATGGAGCACCACCGGCGGAGTTCTGGGTGGATGCCGTGAACATATCAATGATGCCCTGCTGGGTCTTTTTCACACAGTTAAGCTGACCACAGATCTGGTTGTCACCCACGAACTCAATACGGATTTCACCGTCGGTCCGCTCTTCCACATCCTGAATGAAGTCAATTGAACCCGCACGCTCGATCAGCAGGTTATTTTCGTTAAAGCCCGATGCCCCGAACGTCAGGGTGTGTTTCGCGGCTTTCTTATAGCGTTTCTTGGACGTATCGTCTGCTGCCTGTGCCAACTGTGAAAGAGAGAAACTTCCCAGGGCAGAGGCCGCCAGCATAGTAGAACTCAGACCATAAGTTGACGCGACACGGAAAAGTCCCGGCGGGAAACCCCTTCCTGATTCGAACCGGATGCACTTACTCGCTTATTCATTGCATATACCTTTAGTTATTTTTATTGCGCTAAATTGGCGTATTGCTCAATGGACAATATAAATAAAACACAAGATTTACACGTTTTCAATTATATTATGATAACAAAAGTCTCATTTATATTAATAAGTGCAACAAATAAGTTTTCAAAACTCATTGATGATGGTTAAAAAGCTGACATCAAATATCCTGACAAATCACAAAAACCCCTTATAAAACAACAACCTTCAAAAATCACGACTATTCTCCCCATGCCCCTCCGGTAAGCATTGGATATATAGAACGCCATGAAAAAAATCTCAGAAAATAATAATTTCAAGAAAAATATCTCAGTTTGTTTAATTTTAATTAATTGCTTACTGTATTTAATTAATATATTTTTCAAAATTTTTCTTTCAGATTAAATATTAAAATTTCATATATCACTGCAAATGAGACTTTTAATACCGTAGAATACGGTCAATACAGATAACTGGCCGGAACTCACAGTCATGACAGACGCATCCAGCAAAGGTAAAAACTCTTCCATACAACGTGCCCTGCGCATTCTGGAAATTGTCGCCAATGCCAAGCAACCGATTACCCCAACCGAAATTAACCGTGATCTGAACCTGCCCAAACCGACGGTACACCGGCTGTGCAGCCAGCTTGAAGATGAAGGCTTCCTGCAACCCCGTATGGACGGTCGCGGCCTGTTACCGGGTCCGAAGCTAAACGGTATCGCCCTGGGGATCCTGAGTAATAACGATTACCTGCGCGGTCAGCGTCACGTCATTCTGCAACGCCTGTCAGAGCAGCTGGGAGAAACCTGTAATATCTCGATTCCCAACGGGGATCATATGATCTACTTCGACCGGGTCGAAACCCACTGGCCGCTGCGAATTCAGCTGCAAATTAATGATCACGTGCCACTGCACTGCACCGCCAGCGGCAAGCTGTTTCTCAGTGAGATGAGCAGTGTGCAGCGCTCACGGCTGCTCAGCAAACTGCCCATGGATGAACGCACACCGAATACACTGACCAGCGCTGAAGCCCTGAAGCCTGTACTGAGTAAAATCCGCAAAGAAGGTATCGGCATTGATAACGAGGAATTCTTTCAGGGGATGATTGCCGTTTCAGTACCTATCCGTGATAGCCAGGGCCGCCTGTATGCTGCACTGGCCATGCACGCCCCTACCGCCCGTATGAGCCTTGAAGAAGCCCTCAGCAATGTACCGGCAATGCGGGAAGCTGCTGCCGAACTGGCTGAGCTGATGGATGACCAGAACGAATCTTCAGCCAACTGATTGACTGCCATAAAAACCTCCGGCGGTAAGGCACGGAGGCTAAGGCTGAAACATAATACGGATCACACAAGAACCGCCAGTGAGATACTCGCTGGCGGCATCTGAATCAGACGGCTTGAGCAACGGTCTGAGCCGCATCTTCCTTGATCATATCCGACGCTTTTTCTGCGATCATAATTGTTGGTGCATTGGTGTTACCCGACACAATCACCGGCATGATAGAAGCATCTACAACCCGTAAACCTTCAATGCCATGCACCCGGAGGCGGTCATCCACGACGGCCATATCATCATGGCCCATTTTGCAGGTGCCGGTCGGATGATAAATCGTGGTCGCCCGGTTACGGGCATATTCCAGTAACTCCTCATCGGTCTGATGCTGAATACCCGGCTCGTGCTCTTCCTGGATCAGTGGTTTCAGTGCCGGCGCATTAATAATGTTGCGGGTCACCTTGATGGATTCAATCGCGGTTTTCTGATCCTCTTCAGTGGCCAGATAATTCGGATGAATCGCCGGGTAATCTGCAGGATTATTACTCTTCAGCTCGATATGTCCGGTACTGGTTGGTCGTAGCTGACATACCGATGCGGTAAAGGCAGAAAAACGGTGGGTGCCGTCGGCCGGTTTATCCGCACTCAGCGGTTGCAGATGATACTGAATATCCGGGCGTTCCATAGCAGCATCGGTTTTGGTAAAGATGCATACCTGACTGGCCGCCATAGTCAGCGGGCCGGTACGGAACAAGGCATATTCCAGACCCATCATTACTTTACGGATCGGATTATTGACCTCATCGTTCAGGGTGATTGGCTTGTTCACCTTATAGATGGTACGGATCTGTAAATGATCCTGCAGGTTTTTACCTACCCCGGAAGATGCTTAACCACCGGAATATTGTGACGCTGCAGTTCATCCTGATCACCGATACCGGACAGCATCAGAGTTTGCGGAGAGTTAATTGCGCCAGCACTCAGTACGATCTCTTTATTACACTTAATCGTGTGGCTGATACCCTTAATGTTTACTGTCAGACCCACTGCACGGTTACCGTCGAACTCAATACGTTCAACCAGTGCATTGGTCTGGGCACTCAGGTTAGGCCGTTTTAAGGCCGGCCGTAAAAGCCAACAGCGGTACTGCAACGGGTGCCGTTACGGTTTATGGTCAGCTGGAAATACCCCACCCCTTCCTGGGTTTCACCGTTGCTGTCTTCATTACGGGAATGCCAACCTGTTCCGCCGCATCAATGAACTTATCGCAAAGCTCACGGCGGATCTTAATATTTGAAACCTGCAGCGGACCGCCGACGCCATGATATTCATTGGCACCCCGCTCCTGATCTTCCGACTTTTTAAAGTACGGCAGAATATCTTTGTACGACCAGCCTTTATTTCCCAGGGCAGCCCAGTCGTCATAATCTTCTTTCTGTCCACGGACATAAAGTAATCCGTTCAAAGAGCTGGAGCCCCCAGAACTTTACCCCGCGGCCATTCCAGACGCCGGCCATTGATGCCCGGATCCGGTTCCGTTTTATAACACCAGTCAGTGTTCGGATTGTGCATGGTTTTAAAGTAACCGATCGGCACATGAATCCATGGATTCGAGTCTTTATTTCCTGCTTCCAACAGTAAGACGCTGCTGTTTGGATCTTCCGATAACCGGTTCGCCATCACACAGCCTGCGGAGCCTGCGCCGATTACAATGTAGTCATATGCTTGTTGTAGAGACATCAGCATTACCATTTTCTGTATGTTGCTCGCCAGAGAAATCGTGTCCGAAGCAATACTCCGGTTGCAACACTTTTGTTATTCATTCTCGGACGCCCCGGAGGGCGTCCGGCCTTACTGCTGTCACGCCAAGGCATCAGAATTTTATGTTTCTGATACGCAAAGTATCATTTTAATTAAGACAAAAATCAACAATTTTAGGAAAATACGGAATTTTAAGTCTCATTTTTTACTTAAAATGTTGAAAAATCACTTCTCTCATCCATGCTTGTTTGTAAGCGGCACTTATATAAAAGCGTCATCCTATGGCGATCTGAGCACAGGCCCGATACCATATGCGCATTTCCCGTGCTCCATCTGCAACAAATCATAGGTAGCCAAAACTATGTCAGCACTCTTTCATCTGGATCGCGATAACAGCGCCGCAACGCTGCAGCAGCAGATCCGGGAACAACTGGTGAACGCCATTCTTGGTGGCTACCTGCCTCTTGATGAACCTTTGCCGTCCAGCCGCGGGCTGGCAAAATCACTGAATGTTGCCCGCAATACCATTGTGCTTGTCTATGATGAGCTGGCCGCTGACGGTTACCTGATTTCTAAAGAACGCAGTGGTTACTATGTTGACCCCGACTTTCTGGCCAAGAAACTGGCCGGTAGCGAACGCAGTGAACCCACTCCTGATGAAGCCGCAGATAAAGTCGACTGGCAGAGCAAGCTGAAAGTACAGCCCTGTACCCAGAAAAATCCCAGCCTGGCCCATTCCTGGCAAAGCTACCCTTTCCCGTTCGTTTACGGCCAGCTGGATTCAAAACTGTTCCCAATTGATAACTGGCGAAAATGCTGGCGGGATGCGGTCAGTGTTCAGGCAATCCGGGACTGGACGTCAGACCGCTACGACAGCGATGATCCGCTGCTGATTGAACAGATTCAAAAACGTATTTTGCCTAACCGGGGCATTCAGGCTGACCCGGAGGAAATCCTGATCACAGTCGGCTCACAGCAGGCAATTTATCTGCTGGCACAACTGCTGCTGGATAAAACCAGCTGCTTCGGCATTGAAGATCCCGGCTATGTCAGTGCGGCACATATTGCGTCGGTATTTGGTGCTAAGGTTGCCAGCCTTGAAGTAGATGAACAGGGCCTTATGGTCGATGACCGCCTGAACTGCTGTGATGCGCTATATATAACCCCAAGTTACCAGTGCCCGACCACCGTCACCATGCCGCTGGAAAGACGCCGGGCGCTGCTGAATAAAGCCAAAGAAGAAGATTTCATTGTCATTGAAGATGACTATGAGATGGAAATGAACTACGACACGAACCCGACGCCGGCACTGAAAAGCCTCGACACCCATGACCGGGTACTGTACATCGGCAGTTTATCCAAAACCCTGGCACCGGGCCTGCGAATGGGCTTTCTGGTGGGTCCACGGGCGCTGATTCAGGAAGCCCGAAACCTGCGTCAGTTAATGGTCCGCCACCCACCACTGAACAACCAGCGGGCAGTGGCATTGTTCCTGGCTCAGGGCTATCACGATGCCTTGCTGCGCAAGCTGGCCCGGGCGTTTCAGCAACGCAGTGAAATTATGGCGGCAGCGCTGGATAAATATTTACCCGGCAGCTACACCCAGCCCAGCGGCGGTTCATCTTTCTGGTGTGAATTACCGCCACACATTGACGCTGCAGAGTTAAAGCGACAGGCCACCAAAGACGGTTTGTTAATCATCTCCGGTGACAGCTATCACTTTGCGGCCAATCTGCCGAAAAACTATATCAAACTGGGCTTTTCAGCCATCACACCGGAAGCTATAGAACCGGGCATCCGTAAGCTTGCCCGGCACATTCACAGCCTGGAAGATGATGAATAGTCGGATTTATCAGTATTCACCGCTGGCGACTAACTGTTCGCCAGTGGTAACACAGGCTTGCAGAAAACGCTCAATGTTCCCAGCCTGAGCTGCATCATTCGCCAGAATCAGGCGAATACCGCTGCGTCCCTTATACTGGGCATAATCCACATACGCCCCGCCATTGCGCATCATCGTTTTGGTGATGGCGATGTTTAACCGGCGCAGTGTCTGTTCATCGTCAATCCCTTCGGGCTTAAAGCGAAACACCACATTCAGATATTCAGCCGGTGCAATCATCTCCAGCCGGTCTGTTTGTTCAATCTGGCTGACACACAGGCTTTTCAGCCCCTGTAAGTGATCTATCTTGGCAGCAAAGCCTTTATAGCCCAGCGCCTTCCAGCTTAACCAGACTTTCAGCGAATCCGCCCGGCGGCCACACTGCATTGAGCGTTCACCCAGATTAAAAGCGGCATTCTCATCAGCATGGAACAGATATTCGCCGCCGCCACCACTGAAACACTCTTTAAGCAAACCGGCCTCTCTCACCAGAATAACCGCCGCAGTAATCGGCACGTTCATCAGTTTATGGGCATCCCAGGCGAAAGAATCCGCCAGACCTGAATTCGCCAGCAGATGGCGGGACTGTTCAGAAAACAGTACCGGTGCCCCCAGGCACCATCAATATGCAGCCACAGATCATACTTATCGGCCACTGCACGGCATTCAAGAACCGGATCAAAGGCACCGACCACCGTCGTACCGGCAGTCAAACTGATATAGAACGGCTGATGACCCGCTGCCAAACTTTCTTCAATAGCTGCTTCAAGCGCCTGAGGACACATACGTCCTTCATCATCCGTCGCCACTGCCACTAAATTGTCTGAACCGATGCCCAGAACATTCACCGCTTTTTGTGCAGAGTAATGTGCCTGATCTGATACATAGGCGATTAAGCGCCGGCCATCTGCACCCCGGGTTTTAAATTCCGGGCAGACTTTGTGGCGTGCCAGCATCATACCGATAAGATTCGCCTGACTGCCGCCGGATACCATCAGACCATCGCCTTCGTTAAAACCAACCAGTGAGTTCCAGTTCTTGATCAGCTCCAGCTCCATCAGTGTCGCCACCGGCCCCACCTGATAGGTATGCATGGTTGCGTTGCTCAGGCTGGTGATCCAGTCTCCGAGTAAAGCTGCATTATTACGGCCGGAATACAGTAATTTGAAGTAATCCGCCTGAGCACTGTCCGGGTTGTAATGCAGATAATCCTGCACCGCCTGTTCCAGCACATCCAGGTCAGCCCCTTCCTGTTGCAGGCTCAGATCCAGAATCTGCTGCAACTCAGATGCCGCCGGTGCCTGAACCACAGGACGGTCACCACGGCTGTAGTCCGCAACAGCACGGTTGAGAATATCCAGATAAGCTTGCATAGGGTTACTCCAAAGGGCAATTCAGTCATTGCCCGGGAGTATAGGCAGCAGAGGTAAATCAGCTCCAATGCTATTTTGCTTAGCAGTGGTTACTATTCGGCATAGCTTCCCGAGAAGGCAGGAATCATCAGGCCTGTAAGTGCTCCCAAAAGCTTCACAGGCGGTATTGGCCGGTTTACCTAAACGGTACAATTTTATAGACAGTTCAACGCTGGCGAAAGGCTCCTGCAAAATTGCTAACTGGCCGGATGCCAGTTCATCCGCTATCAGGCTTTCCGGAATCCATGCCATACCGTGCCCTTTCAGTACCAGGGCTTTAAGCGCTTCGGACAGAGCATTTTCACAGACAGAATGTAACTGCACTTTATCGGTAAGATCCGCCAGACAACGCTGCTGTAACAAACGCCCGAAAAAGATTCTGATGGATGACTCAGCAACCGCACCGGGCGCTGTAAATCTTCTCCGAAAAGAAGCTGCCCTTCTTTCACCAGTGACACCGGCACCAGACGGTCAGTCCCCACATGGAGGCTTTCGATATCATCCCGCTGCATTTGCTGAAACACTTCATGGCTGGCATAACTGAGCAAGAAATCACCGTTGCCACTCAGAAACGCGTCCATTGCATCATGAAGGTTGCCTGCTTCCACTTTAATCAGGGTGTCTGAGCCAGACTTTTCAAGTGTCTGCATCCAGTCAGGAAAGAAGGAAACCGCCAGTGCATGTTGCGATATTACCTGTACCTGTTCGCGGGGCTGGCTGATCGCCTGCATTTGCTGACGTACCGCATAGGTCTGGTTGATCAGTTGCTGCGCCTGTTCGGCAAATGCAACACCGGTGGGTGTCAGGGTCGTTGGATACTGATCCCGGTCTACCAGACTGACCCCAGCCAGTTTTCCAGTGACCGGATACGGCGGCTAAATGCAGGCTGGGTCACAAAGCGCGACTCCGCAGCTTTCGAAAAACTGCCGTGTTCAACCAGCGCCGTAAAATCAATCAACCACTTTAGTTCCATGCGTTACCCTTACCAAATTACTGCTCAACTGCGGCCTATACAGTAACACATCAATGAATCGAGAATCATTAACATTTGAAGGCAATTTAAACACCCTCTTCTGCCCTGTGGTTACCGCTCGAAGCCCTTATAAACCCCTAGCTATGCAAAAAGTAACCGCTGAAGATCAAAAATAGTATTGGTCAGCACCGGGCCGCCCTTCTACTATCGGTATCAATAACAAATTGAATGTCGCAGCACTCAAACTGCAGACAGATCTGACAAGCTGACGAGGTGGGCCATGGAGTACCTGAAGAAATCTAACGCACCGGTTGCCGAAACCGATGAAAAATCCAAACAGCTGTTAAAGCGATGCTGGCCCGTATTGCCGATGAAGGTGAAGCGGCGGTACGTGACTACGCAATGCAGTTCGACAACTGGGAAGGCGACTTCATTCTCAGTGATGAAAAACGTGCCCAGCTGATTGCACAGGTACCGGAACAGACTAAACAGGATATCCAGTTCGCCTATAAGCAGGTACGCACCTTTGCTGAGGCACAGCGTGCCAGCATGCAGGAATTTGAAATTCAGTCTGAGCCGGGTGTAAAACTGGGTCAGAAAATCATCCCGGTAAACTGCGCCGGCTGTTATGTGCCGGGCGGACGTTACTCCCATGCGGCATCTGCACTGATGAGCGTGGCCACTGCGAAGGTTGCCGGTGTTAAAAATCATCGCCTGCTCACCGCCAAAGACGGCAGCATCCACCCTGCAATCGTGTATGCAATGGATCTGGCCGGTGCTGACATTATTCTGGAAATGGGCGGTGTCCATGCTATTGCCACCATGGCGAAAGGCCTGTTCACCGGCGAAGCTGCCGATATTCTTGTCGGCCCGGGTAACGGCTATGTTGCTGAAGCCAAACGCTTACTGTTCGGTGAAGTGGGTATCGACGTATTTGCCGGCCCGACTGAGTCAGCCATCATCGCCGATGACAGCGCAGACCCGATGACCATTGCTGTGGATCTGGTATCCCAGGCTGAGCACGGCTATGACTCACCGGTCTGGTTATTCACCACCAGCCGCCGTATCGGTGAAAAAGTGGCAGAACTGATGCCAAAAGTTGCCGCTGATATGCCTAACCATGAGGTCGTACAGTCTGCATGGGACGTACACGGCGAAATCATTCTGTGTGACAGCCGCGAAGAATGCGCAAAGGTCAGTGATGACTATGCCAGTGAGCACCTTCAGGTCATCACCGAAGACTTGCAGTGGTGGGCAGAAAACCTGACTAACTACGGTTCACTGTTCCTGGGTGAAGGCAGCACGGTAACCCATGGAGACAAGTGCTCCGGCACCAACCACATTCTGCCAACCAAGCGTGTAGCCCGTTACAGTGGTGGCCTGAACGTCCAGAAATTCCTTAAGATTCTGACCTATCAGGAAATTGATGAGTCCGCTAACCTGGCCTTCAGCACTGCCGGCTCACGTATTTCCCGGGCTGAAGGTATGGAAGGACATGCCCGTGCCTGTGACTGGCGTCTGCGCAAGTACTATCCGGATACTGAATGGGACTTCCACGTGTACGATCAGAAACGTTACGACTGATCGCAACGCAGTTAACTGCCATATTTCCAGCCCTGCCCGCAGGGCTTAGTAATTTCAGGATATTGATTATGAAGACTTTCAGTAAATCCTTTACCCAGCAGGAAGCCATCCCTGAAGCAGGCATTGCCGCGGCTAACGAAGTTATGCAGTCAGGCCGTTTACACCGCTATAACACATTGCCGGACGAGCGCAGTGAAACCGATCTGCTGGAAATTGAATATGCCGAATATATGGGTGTGCCTTATTGTCTGGCCTGCTCCTCCGGCGGCTATGCGCTACACGTTGCCATGCGTGCTGCCGGTGTAAAAGCCGGAGACAAAGTACTCTGTAATGCCTTCACACTGGCACCGGTTCCCGGCGCTATTCATAACAGCGGCGCAGAGCCTGTGCTGGTCGACGTTGCTGAAGATTACTGCATTGACCTGGACGATCTGGATGCCAAAGCCGCCAGCAGTGGCGCGAAATTTTTCATGCTCTCACACATGCGTGGTCATTTGGCGGACATGGATCGTATCATGGAGATCTGCGAAAAATACGGTTTGTTCCTCATCGAAGACTGTGCACACACCATGGGCGCCAGCTGGAACGGGAAGAAAAGTGGCACCTTTGGCGATGTTGCCTGCTTCAGTACCCAGACATATAAGCATATCAATTCCGGTGAAGGCGGTTTCCTGACCACCCGTCATCCGGACATCATGGCCCGTGCCATCATGCACTCGGGCTCATACATGTTGTTTGAACGCCACTTTGCGGCCCCTCCAAAGGAAGCCTTTGCGGATATTCGCTTTGAAACACCTAACTACAGTGGCCGAATGGATAACCTGCGTGCCGCTATTCTGCGTCCGCAACTGGCGGATCTGGATACCCAGTGCCAGCGCTGGAATAAGCGCTACCGCCTGTTAGAGACTGTGTTCAACAATTGCCCCGGTATCCATATCCCAGCACGCCCTGCAGCTGAAGATTTTGTTGCCAGCTCCATCCAGTTCTCCCTGCCGGACTTTTCAGAAGCACAGATTCTGGAAGTGGTTGCGGAGTGTGCTAAACGCGGAGTCGTACTTAAATGGTTTGGTGATGCGGACCCTAAAGATTACACCAGCCGTTATGACAGCTGGCGTTACATTAAGGATATGCCCCAGCTACCCAAAACCGAGCAGATACTGAGCAAACTGCTGGATATGCGCATCCCCTCACGTTCACTGAGGAAGACTGTCAGTTGTTAGGTGAAATCATTTCAGAAGTCGTTAACGAAGAAAAGTAGTCAGCGAGCAGAATCGCTAAGCTCAGGCGAAACCGGGTGCAAGCACCCGGTAAAAATACTTATGACAAGAGCCTATTGCCTGGATCGCGCCAAATACGATGTCGGCCATAGTTCGTAAAATGAAAAGAGTCTGGCCAAATCAGACTCTTTCCCTAGCAACCCTTCGGTGAGGTGAGGAAGTGTTGCTAACCACTTACGAGCCAGAGCAATAATACATTATTGATAATGATTATCAACAACTATTGACAATTAATTTCATTTCCTTGCTTTTCCCTGGCAAGCACTGCTACATCCCCTTCTTTCCGCAGAGATTTATTGCCGTTAAAACACAAGGAAAATACATCCGGATAAGCTAATACTGAATTTCAGACGAAAAACCGGGTGCAAGCACCCGGTAAAAATACTTATGACAAGAGCCTATTGCCTGGATCGCGCCAAATACGATGTCGGCATAGTTCGTAAAATGAAAAGAGCCTGGCCAAATCAGACTCTTTTCCGCAGCAACCCTTCGGTGAGGTGAGGAAGTGTTGCCAACCACTTACGAGCCAGAGCAATAATACATTAATGATAATGATTATCAACTACTTTTAATAATTATTATCATATTTTTATGCAACTGCTTTTTGCTGCACTACCGGGAAGATCCGGTCATACGCCCAGGTGTATACAAAGGTCATCACAACAACACTGGCCATTACTGCGATATCCATGATCAACGCCTGCCAGAGACTGAATCCCAGCCACCACATAATGATCGGTAAGGATGTCGCCGTCAGGGTAAACTCAAAGCTCAGGGCATGTACGATTCTGCCCATAAAGCTTCGTTCCGTTGGCACTCTGCCAAATGCCACATCCACCCTGTCGTACACATAGTTAAACGCCAGATTGATCAGCATAGCTTTAATACTGAGAATCAGTGACAGCGCCCCCATTTCCAGCAACTCTTTATCCAGTACATAACTCAGCGCCGGGGTAATGGTGCTGATTAACAATATTTCAAAGATAACGGTATAACGAATTCTGTCCCATTTGTTCCGGATAACAATTTCTGTCGCCATATCCACTGCTCCCCATGCCAACATCAAAATTTACAATATGCCGGGTATTCTAATCATCATTCAGATGGAATAAAGTTACTTAGTATCTATATTTCAGATAGGTAATTAAATGCTCAGTACTGATCAGATCACCGCCTTTATCGCCGCCGCAGAACACGGCTCATTCTCTGCGGCAGCCCGCAGCCTGAACAAAGCACAGTCAGCCGTCAGCCACGCCATTCAGAATCTTGAGATTGATCTGGGTGTCGAGCTCTTTGACCGCAGCGCCCGCAGCCCTTCCCTCACCCCGGCGGGGAAAGTCCTGTTACGCAAAGCACATGCACTGCAACAGACCCGGCAAGAGTTCATCGCCCAGGCAGCGTCCCTGAACGGGGCCAATGAAACAGAGATCTGTCTGGCAATTGCTCAGAGCGTCTGGGATCTGCCCCTGTTGGAAGTATTCAGGGAGTTCGAGCAAAAATACCCATATGTCACGCTTGAGTTGCTGGATCCGGGCAGCAGCGATGCCGCCGAACTGATCCGTTCCGGCCGCGCGGATATCGGCCTGATGATGGAACAGGAAATCTATCCCAAGGGCTTTCGCTTCAGTGGTATAGGCTATGCCCGCTTATTACCGGTCTGCCATCCGGATCATCCGCTGGTCGCACAGCAACCGGTCAGCCACCAGCAGCTGCGACAACACCGTCAATTACTGGCCAGTAACCGGAACCCTGACGACCGCAGTCATGAACGTCATTTACTCAGTCCTGATCTGTGGCGTTTTGAAAGCCCGCACGTAATGCTGGAAGCCGTGTGTGCAGGGCTTGGCTGGGCATTCCTGCATGAGTCAGTCATTCGCGAGAAACACAGCAACGGTGAGCTGACTGTCTTACAGCTGGCTTACCAGCAGGTAGATGCCTTTCAGGGAATTGATGTCATCTGGACAGAGCATAAAGCGCTGGGTTCCGCCGGCCAGTGGCTGCTTAACCGTTTACAGGCTGTCAGGGGTAACTCGCCGTTACCGGACGCCTGAGATCAGACACAAAAACCGGCTCATGGCCGGTTTTTATGACTGAAAATCTTAGTTCAGATTTTCCAGACGCTTGAATGCTGTCAGAGTGTTCAGCAGCAGCATTGCGATAGTCATCGGACCAACACCACCCGGTACAGGTGTGATGTGTGCCGCTTTTTCAGATGCGCTGGCGAAGTCAACATCACCTACCAGCTTGTTCTTACCGTCGCGCTCGATACGGTTGATACCTACGTCAATTACGCATGCACCTTCTTTGATCCAGTCAGCGTTAACCATTTCAGGACGGCCAACAGCAGCAACAACGATGTCCGCCTGACGGCAGATTTCTTCGATGTTCTGAGTGCGGGAGTGAACGATAGTCACGGTGCAGCTTTCAGCCAGCAGCAGTGCTGCCATTGGCTTACCAACGATGTTAGAACGGCCGATAACAACAGCGTTCTTACCGGACAGGTTATCACCCAGTGCGTGTTTGATCAGGTGAACACTGCCGTGCGGTGTACATGGCAGCAGGCTTTCTTCACCGATAGACAGACGGCCAACGTTTACCGGGTGGAAACCGTCAACGTCTTTGTCAGGATCGATTGCGTTCAGTACGGTTTTTCGTCGATCTGAGATGGCAGTGGCAACTGACACAGAATACCGTGTACATCGTTGTCATTGTTCAGCTGATCAACCAGCGCCAGCAGTTCTTCCTGAGAAGTGGTGGCAGGCAAACGGTGCTCAGTAGATACAAAACCTACTTCTTTTGCCTGTTCGCCTTTCTTGCGAACATAAACCTGGCTAGCAGGATCTTCACCTACCAAGATAACGGTTAAGCCTGGTGCCTTACCGGCTTTTGCTGAAGCTCAGCAACTTCACCCGCCATTGTTTGACGAAGATTAGTAGCATACGCGTTGCCGTCAATGATATTGCTCATAATTTACCTATCGTAATCCTGTATCGACCCGACACATCTGCATTCCCGGCAGCACAACTGCTATTAAGGGAACTGATATATCCGGGAGCTAAATTAGCCTTGGTTTACGCCCGCCAGCAAAGCATTCTGCGACGCGACAAAACAGCCGTTATGATATAGCTACCACTGTCAGGTTCAAGCGCTTATCGACAAGAAAACCCGGAAATTGGGCAGTGGTAAACACTGGCATGATCTGTAGCAATAGCTGACAGAAAAGCCGGTCATCAGAGCGGTATTATCAGGACAATACTTCAGCAATAATTTGCCAAAAGCGACCTGTATTTGATTAAAGATACAGACCCGGCCAACAGTACCTTCCGGCACTTGCTGTACCCTGCCCCTTTTACTCTGCCACCTGCAATACCTTGCCGGTAATCGTGCCAAACCTGACATTCGCACCAAAAAATCTCCTGTCCCAGTCACCTGAGCAGAAGATCGTCATAGCTATACTATTGAACAACTACTTTTGTATAACCCTGGCTGGGGCTATCCTGCATGAGCGGCGTAAAAGAAGCAACCATGCGACTTAATTTTAGGGCACGACCAGACCAGAGCATACCTCTCTGATCCGGCAATTAAGTCACAGGTTGCCTCAAACCCTCATTAAATACTGGTCATCAGCACTTAATTTTTTCCATTGCCGGATCGTAGAAGGATCGCAGTGACGGTTTCACCGTATAACGTTCACATTCAACTTCGATCTCAAACGCTGCACTGTCCAGCCAGTCCTTGGTTACACCGGCATCGTTTTCGATGTAACCCATTGCAACCGTTGCTCCCAGAGAGTGACAGAACATACCTGCGGTTGTACGGCCAACAATCTTACCGTCAGCAATGATTGGCTCTTCGTGGTAGCAAAGCGGCTCAGGATTCTCGAACAGGAATGCGACAAAGCGACGCTTCAGAGGACCAGCCTCTTTCTGTGCCAGTAAGGCTTCCTTACCGATGAATCCACCTTCTTTATTAAAGTCAGAAGCAAAGCCTAAACCTGCTTCCAGCGCGGTATCTTCGTCGGTGATGTCGTGACCCCAGTGACGGTAGCACTTCTCCATCCGTAGGGAGTTCATGGTGTGGTAACCGTAAGGACGGATACCGAACTCTTCGCCGGCTTCATTGACCAGATCATAAACGCTTGGCGCAAATTCGGTTGGGATATACAGTTCCCAGCCCAGCTCACCTACATAGGTAATACGGGATGCGCGAACCACTGCGTAACCCAGTTCAATCTCTTTAGAGGTTGCAAACGGGAAAGCAGCATCGGACATGTCTTCACGAGTCAGTTTGCTCAGGGTTTCCCGGGACTTCGGCCCCATCACAGTCACAACTGCCATCGCAGAAGTCATATCGGTAAAGAACACCATGGCATCCGCCGGCTTGTTACGGCGCAACCAGGCCATATCACGGTTCTGACATGCCACACCTGAAACCACCAGGAAGCGGTCTTCTGCCAGACGGGTAACGGTAACATCTGCCTCAATACCACCGCGTTCGTTCAACCACTGGGTATACACCATACGGCCCACAGCAACATCAATGTTGTTAGAACAGATACGGTTCAGGTAGCTCACAGCATCCGGACCTTCAACCTGATACTTACAGAATGAGCTCTGATCAATGACGCCTACTGCATTACGAACCGCTTCATGTTCAGCACGGTTGTTGTCAAACCAGTTCTGACGGCCAAAGGAGTATTCATACTCAGCTTCCTGACCTTCATTGGCGAACCAGTTAGCACGCTCCCAGCCATTTTCTGAACCGAATACCGCACCCTGCGCCTTCAGCTGATCATGCAGTACTGAACGACGTACGCCACGGGAAGTTTTGAACTGCTTAAACGGATAGTGAGTTTCATACAGCAGACCCAGTGTTTCAGTGGTACGTTCCTGCAGATACTTCTGAGTCCCCTGAAAGGCATATTACGGCGAATATCCACGTCCCACAGATCGCGAGGTGCATGGCCTTTATCAATCCACTCGGCCAGCATCTTACCGGCACCACCGGCAGACTGAATACCTACAGAGTTGAAACCGGCTGCGACAAAGTAGTTACGCAGTTCAGGTGCTTCACCCAGGTGGTAACGGTCATCCGGTGTGAACGACTCAGGTCCGTTAAAGAATACCTGAAGACCGGTTTTTCCAGTTCAGGTACACGGTGCATTGCCGCTTCCAGGTAAGGCTCCAGGTGTTCAAAATCTTCCGGCAGCTCATCAAAGCAGAAATCTTCAGGAATACCGTCCTGGCCCCATGGCTTAGCGCCCGGCTCAAACATACCAACCAGCAGCTTACCGGCATCTTCTTTGTAGTAGCAGTAACCGTCCATATCCCGCAGAGTAGGCAGGCCATGATCCAGATTCGGCATGTTCTCAGTCACGACGTAGAAGTGTTCCGCACCGTGCAGTGGCACGTTTACACCGGCTTTCTTACCGAACTCGCGGGCCCACATACCGGCACAGTTAACCACGTATTCGGCATCGATATCGCCCTGCTCGGTGATAACTCCGGCAGCCTTGCCGTCACGGATCTTCATATCCAGCACTTTTACGCCTTCAATGATCTGCGCACCGCCCATACGGGCACCTTTTGCCAGCGCCTGGGTAACGTCAACCGGACTTGCCATACCGTCCATCGGCAGGTGAATCGCACCCAGCACATCATCAATGTTCAGCAATGGCCACAGATCACGGGCCTGTTCAGGGCTGATTACGTCACACGGGAAGCCGGCAACCTTCGCCATAGATGCGCCACGTTTAAGTTCAGACAGACGCTCCTTGTTGGTCGCAATTGTCAGTGAGCCATTACGCACAAAGCCAGTTGCCTGTCCGGTTTCAGCCTGAAGAGTGTCATACAGGCTGGCACTGTAATTGGCCAGCATCGACATATTATAAGTAGCCCGTAAAGTAGGTACTAAGCCGGCAGCGTGCCAGGTGGTACCACAGGTCAGTTGCTTACGCTCAAGCAGGACTACATCAGTAATACCCAGCTTGGTCAGGTGGTAAGCAACGCTACAGCCGATAACACCGCCACCGACGATGACGACACGGGCGGATGAGGGTAATTGCTTTGTCATATGATTCTCCAACAGCCTGTCAGGCTGTAACTGCACATTCTTGTTTCGCTCTGTCAGTTATGGACTGCAGAGACATTTATTATGAGCACTGAAATGCCTGCAGCGAGCTGCAGGCTAAGCAGTGCTTTAGAGAAAACGTTAAACCTGTTGCTCCAGCTCTGGCAGAGCTTCAAACAGATCCGCTACCAGGCCGTAGTCAGCCACATTAAAGATAGGTGCTTCATCGTCCTTATTAATAGCAACGATGACTTTTGAATCTTTCATGCCCGCCAGGTGCTGAATAGCACCGGAGATACCGACCGCGATATACAGTTCCGGCGCAACAATCTTGCCTGTCTGGCCAACCTGATAGTCATTGGATACAAAGCCAGCATCCACCGCTGCACGGGATGCACCGACAGCCGCACCGATTTTGTCTGCAACCTTTTCCAGTAACGGGAAGTTCTCACCGCTCTGCATACCGCGACCACCGGAGATGATCACCCGGGCAGATGCCAGTTCAGGGCGTTCAGAATCACTCTTTCTTCACCGATGAAACGGGATACACCCTGATCAGCTACCTGATCCAGAGTCTGCACTTCAGCCTGGCCACCTTCGGCTGCAACCGCTTCAAAGGCAGTGGTTCGTACAGATACAACTTTGATAGCATCGCTGCTCTGCACTTTCACCAGTGCGTTACCGGCATAGATTGGACGTACAAACGTATCGGCACTGCAGACTTCAATAATGTCTGACACCTGAGCAACATCCAGCAATGCCGCAATACGTGGCAACACATTCTTAGCAGAAGTAGTGGATGCAGCAATAATGTGGGAATAGGCAGCTTCTTTTGTCAGGGCAACCACGGCCGGTGCCAGGTTTTCCGCCAGTTGCTGTACCAGTGCAGCAGAATCCATCACCAGCACTTTATCAACACCGGCTACCGCCGCAGCCTGCGCGCTTACCGCTGCACAGTCACTGCCAGCTACCAGCACGTGCAGATCACCCGCTCCGGCCTGCTTAAGTTCTTCTGCAGCACGAACACTGTTCAGAGTGGCAACATTCAGCTGTTGGTTATCGTGTTCAGCAATTACCAGAATCGTCATTACAGTACTCCTGCTTCAGCGGTTAATTTTTCAACCAGTTCGCTTACATTGGCAACTTTAATACCCGCCTGACGTTCTTCAGGCATGGTTACTTCCAGCGTTTTCAGGCGCGGTGCTACATCAACACCCAGATCTTCAGGAGTGATGGTTTCCAGCGGCTTACGCTTGGCCTTCATAATATTTGGCAAAGATGCATAACGGGGTTCGTTAAGGCGCAGATCGGTGGTGACAACAGCCGGTAATTTCAGGCCGATCTTCTGCAGGCCACCGTCCACTTCACGGGTAACCAGCAACTCTTCACCGGCAACTTCAACTTCAGATGCGAACGTCCCCTGAGTCATATTGGTTAATGCAGCCAGCATCTGGCCAGTCTGGTTATTCTCGCCGTCAATGGACTGTTTACCCATCATGACAATACCTGGCTGCTCTTTTTCAACCAGTGCGGCCAACAGCTTAGCAATCGCTAACGGCTCAACCTCTGCATCCGTCTCAATCTGAAGCGCACGGTCAGCACCCAGTGCTAAACCTGTACGTAACTGTTCCTGACAATCTTTGGTACCAGCGCTCACCACAACAACCTCAGTGGCAATACCTTTTCTTTAAGACGAACAGCTTCTTCGATCGCGATCTCACAAAATGGATTAACCGCCATCTTTACATTGCTTAGATCAACTGCAGAGTTATCCGGTTTCACACGAACCTTTACGTTCGCATCAACAACCCGCTTTATCGCGACCAGTATCTTCATCACAACCTCATCAAGACCGTTTTCACCCTGCTGTGAAAGAAATCAAAGCAAAATGAAATTATTTATTAAAATTTCATTTATATATATACACCCGACATTTTTTTATGTCAAAGAATTTATATGATGAAAATTACACTTAAAGAGAAACATTAGAAAAACAATCAATGAATATGAAAGATTGGCAATGCGTAAATGACTGACAGTACATATATACAGACGCGGAAATACAGATGATAAAGCCCACTGTACAGACAACTGCGGCAAAGGGCTTACATTTACAGACAGCAAAGCGGAAGGGATAAGAAGGCTTTACAGGAAGCAAACCGGTACACAGATTGCCTGCGTACCGATAAGCATTAACAGAGAGTTAAATAAGAGGGTTATCTAAAAGAGCTAAATAAAAGACAGGGGTACAGAAAACGCTGGCAACCTCAGCTGCCGGATCAGTAGTTTGCGCCGGCTAATGTCCAGACGATGACAACGTCTTCTTCATCTGACAGATTTCGCAGCCAGTGAGGTTCATCGCCCGTCAGTGCAAAGCTATCTCCGGTACCAAGGTGGAATACTTTTTCTCCGATTCCCAGCTCCAGATGACCGGAAAGCACAAATCCGGCTTCTTCACTCTTACGACGGCGGGATGCCTGCCTGCCAGATCCTGGTTCTAAAGTCGAAAGCACCATCTGCAGCTGACCGCTCAGTGTCGGCGATAATAATTCTTCCCGCATGCCGGTACCGGCAAAATTCAGACTGCGCCGGTTATGATGCCGGACGATGTAATCCAGCTCTTCAACTGGTGCTTCCCGGTCGGCATGAAAGAACCAGCTTATCTGTACATCCAGAATTTCACTGATCGCCTGTAATACAGGAATAGGCAAAGCTGATACACCCCGCTCTACCTGACTGACGTACCCTACCGAGCGGTCTATTTTTTCTGCCATCGCCGTCAGCGTAATACCTTTGGCTTTGCGCAAATCCCTTATTTGCTTACCTATACGCAGGTTTTCGCTTTCCATATTGTCTTTATGCCCCTGTTTCATAACTGACCTTTCACCATTAACCGGTGACATCATAACAAACAATCTGCCTGGTGAATAAACTTGTCAATTTTTCACTGAAACAACAACGCACTGAAATAAAGCACTCAAAAACCACACTTTTTGCCTCCGGAGGTTTCACCCGGAAGTCGTATAGGTACGAATGATCAATAACTTATGAAAATAAATTAGAATTTTAATTTTTGCATTGGGAATCAAGGCTATAGTATTAACCGGTAACCCATTCTTGCAGTTAAAGAACGGCATGCGTTTAGGACTGGCCCCATTTAGGTTGCCCGGCTGGCCCTAAAAACAAACATCCATGGGTTAACTATGTATGACATTGTCACATTGAGATTCTGATGTCTGATTACTCCTTGTTATCAGACGTAAAACCAGGTTTCGCCGAGTGATAATGGCTTACAGAAAGTTGTTATTAATTACCCATGTGGTATTAATTTCTCTGACTCTAAGTCGATTCGGCAACGGATCACATGGCTCAACACTTGTCTCAGAACAAGTGCAATAACAAAAATCAGGAGTTACTTATGAAGCATAAGAATAAGATCACTAAAGTACTATCCCTGACTGCTGGCTTGTTGTTCTCTGCCAGCACTCTGGCTGCAAACTGGAACATCGCAGTGGGTGATGGTGGTGGAAGTGCTCAAGAAGCTTTAGGTCTGAAGTTTATCGAACGTCTGGAAGCTAAGACTGACCACAGCGCTAAGCTGTTCCTGAACGGTCAGCTGGGTTCCGAGCAGGACACTGTAAACGATGCTGCACTGGGCACACTGGATTTCTCCATCGTAGCCAGTAACAACATCGCTCCTTTCTCTCCAACTCTGGGCATTCTGTCTCTGCCTTACATCTTTGAAAACCTGGATCAGGCGGTAAGCGTTGTATCTGGTCCAATCGGTGCAGAGCTGGTTGAAAACACTATTCGTGACTCAGGTGTACGTATCGTAGGCTGGACTTACTCCGGTTTCCGCGTACTGAGTAACTCCAAGCGTCCAATCAAAAGCTGGCTGACCTGGACGGCGTTGTAGTTCGTGTACCTAAGAACGAAATCATGATCGATACTTACAAGTCCTGGGGTAACAACCCTACTCCAATGGCTTGGTCTGAAACATTCACAGCTCTTCAGCAGGGCGTTGTAGATGGTCAGGATACTCCTTACACCACTATTTACGCGATGAAGTTCGGTGAAGTTCAGAAGTACATCTCTGACCTGCACTACCTGTTCCTGCTGGAGCCTCTGATTGTTTCTGAATCTCTGTATCAGGACCAGGACGAAGCTACTCAGAAAGCAATTCTGGAAGCTGGCCAGGAAGCAACTGCTTACAGCCTGCAGTGGCTGAAAGACAAAGAAGCTATCATCAAAGAAGAGCTGGTTAGCAAGTACGGCATGGAAATCAATGCTCTGGAAGATGAAGCTGAGGGCTAAGAAAGCACAAGATGCTGTATGGCCTAAGTTCTACGAAAGTGTTGGCGGCAAAGAGAAAGTTAATGCCCTGCTACGCTCTCTGGGACGTGAAGAAATCTAAGGTTAGTTAACCTCAGATCTCTCACTCACGTATATGCCCCATCCGGGGCATATACTTATACCGGAGTACCTCCCATGGGCAGCAAATTCATACATTTTCTCGATAATATCGAAAGTTACATCTGCCGCACATTGCTGACAATCTTTGTCTCTTTGTTGTTTATGCAGATCGTTTCTCGTCAGCTTTTGGTTATTCATTTTCCTGGACCGAAGAGCTCTCCGTTTACATGTTCGTCTGGTTCGTATTTTTCGGCGCCAGCTACGCAGCAAAACTTGCAGCACATAACCGTGTGACCTTCCAGTACAAATTGATGCCGGCATTCCTGCCACCAATTCTGGAATTCATTACTGACGTTGTGTGGGTATGCTTTAATGCCTACTTCGTATATCTGTCTTATGATTTTGTTTTCAACAAGATGAACCTGTTTTGGAAATCCCAGACTCTGGGCGTTCCGATGAAGTATATTTACGTCATTCTGCCAATTGCCTTTTCCCTGATGACATTCCGGGTAATCCAGGTTAACTACTACAAACTGGTTAAAGGCATCGACATCCGTGATCCGGACTCTCAGGAACTGGAAGAGCTGATCGATCACGATATCGACGAAGACGATAAAAATAATAAAAGCGCCGTTTAATCTCAGGAGCTGATCATGGCAGAATCCTCAATAGTACTCATATTATTTGGATCATTTCTGGTCCTTTTAGTGATGGGCGCTCCCGTAACCGTATCTCTCGGTGTGGCGGCGTTAGCATCCTTTTATATCTCGATCAAAACCCGATTAAGTTTGTTCAGATAGCCTTTACCTCAGTAGGCTCCTTCCCGCTGATGGCACTGCCTTCGTTTATCCTTGCCGGCGCCCTGATGGAAGCAGCAGGTATATCAAAACGACTGGTAAATCTGGCTGAAAGCTTTGCAGGCCCCGTAACCGGCGGTATTTCAGCAGCTGCTGTACTGGCATGTATGTTCTTCGGTGCAATTTCAGGCTCCGGCCCTGCGACAACTGCCGCAGTGGGCATGCTGATGATCCCGGCAATGGTTAAGCGCGGCTACGATAAAGGCTACGCGTCTGCAATTACTGCATCTTCAGGCGGCCTGGGCATCGTTATCCCGCCATCTATTCCGATGGTAATCTTCGGTATCTCAGCAATCGGCCTGACCGTACCGCCTGAAGCAATCGCCGTTCACGGTGAATTCCAGAGCGTATCAATCAGTAAGCTGTTTATCGCAGGCTTCCTGCCAGGCGTAGTAATGTCGGCATGTATTCTGACCATGAACTACTTCCGCTGTAAGAAAGCAGGTTACATGGGCACAGAAGGCGGCTGGGATATCGCACACATCATTGATGCATTCAGAACCGGCTTCTGGTCCATTCTGGCACCGCTGGTTATTCTGGGCGGTATTTACTCAGGCTTCTTTACACCAACCGAATCTGCGATTGTAGCTATCTTCTACACCCTGTTCGTCGGTGCGTTCATTCACAAAGAACTGAGCTGGCAGGATCTGTTCCGCTCACTGGAAACCACTACATGGCTTTCCGGCCGGGTATTGCTGATCCTGTTTACCGCAACCGTATTTGGTCGCCTGCTGGTTGAAAACCAGATTCCAGCAATCGTTGCTGAATCTATGCTCAGCCTGACAGATAACCTGTATATCATCTGGTTCATGATCATTGCCTTCCTGCTGTTCGTCGGCATGTTCATGGAAACCCTGGCTGCAATCATGATTCTGACGCCAGTACTGCTACCTGTTACCTATAACCTGGGTATCGATCCGATCCACTTCGGTATCATAATGGTATGTAGTCTGTCGATCGGCTTCTCCACTCCTCCTTTGGGTGAGAACCTGTTCGTAGCCTCGGGTATATCCAATATTTCACTGGAAGAAGTAACTGTAAAAGCACTGCCTTTCGCAGCCATGTCTACCCTTGCGGTATTCATCATTGCCTTCTTCCCTGAAATCGCACTATTCCTGCCGCGGGCATTTGGTTACTAGCCAGCTATTAACCTAACCCCGCCAGAAATACTCAGCCGGCAGCAACTGCCGGCTGTTACAGCCAATAAACAGGAAGAACCATCATGCTACCTAAAGTTCGTAAGATTCTTTACAGCACAGACCTTTCCAAGAGTTCTACCGCAGCGTTTGAGCACGCAACCTATCTGGCAAAGCAAACCGGTGCTGATATTCATATCCTGCACGTCGTCGAAAAGCTGTCCAGCGATGCAAAGATCACTCTGCAAACCTACGTAATGGACTCCAAAAGCCGCCACGACCTTTACAGGAACGTGTCCATAACGCAACTGATAAACTGCACGCACGTCAGGATAACTTCTGGAATTCACTGCATCCGGATGAAGCTGAAGTTCGCAAACAGATCAAGTCTATCGATATTGTGGAGGCGTACCCTGCTGAAACAATCATCAAAACATCTAAAGAATTAGATGTTGATCTGATTGTAATGGGTACCCATGAAAAAGGAATGTTACACACATTCCTGGGCAGCGTTGCCAAGAAAGTACTCAGCCACTCACGCATCCCAATGCTGATTGTGCCGCTGGCCGAACGTGAAGATGATTAATATCTGACACATACAAAAAAGCCCCGATTATTCGGGGCTTTTTTATTGAATGAGGTTTAACCTGCAATGCCGACAAAATCATAAGAAGGCTTTGGCTCGCTTTGTGGCTTAGCCTTTACTGGCATTACACACATCATCTGCTTTGGCTGCTTCAGTACGATTCTGATCTTATTCTGATGACCAGCTGTTACGTTTACTGCCTGTGGCTGACTTGCTCTGTGCGCTAACATACCTTTTACCTCTCGGTTATGACTCCTCAGATTCAAAATGGAGCCAGTTGTGTAACTTCTATGGAACCAGTATGGCGCAGACCACTTATATTTCAAAAGAATAAAAACGATAATCTATTCCAAAATTGAATATAAAATATAAGCATCTATTTTTAAGCAGTTTTAACTCTGAAACACAGAATCCTGTACACTTAAATTTATTTCATCATAAAAAATTGGCCCCAATTTTACGGGAAGACTGGCGCTAACCCACCGACAAAGCAATTTTTATATTAAAGTATCTTTATAGCTTTGATGTGTTTAGCCACTATGAAACTGAACAGCTCCTTTGATATAGCAGCCAACCACTGGCAAAACCCTTCCCGCAACTCTGACGCGCGCAGCAGCGGCAACGGATTGTTATGTATTGCCTACGGAAGCCTGGAAAAAGCCGCACGTAATCACTGGAATGATGAACAACCCTTTATCTCAGATTCAGATCTGGCGGTATTACTACACTGCTGCAAAGCCACACAATCACCTGAAGAGATAAAGTCAGCTCTCAACACATTCATCCAGAATTCTCTGCAGGATGACTGGGCAGAATATGATGACCTGACACATTCTCAGCGCCAGAAAATTACAATTAACCTGGTAAATACGCTAGCCAGCTCAGTATTAAAGGAGTCAGCTGCTACTCGGGTCGCAAGCCAGCTTCTTTTTCTTCTGTGCCCTCAACTACCGGTTTTCCGGTTATTCACGATAAAGACATTGATGGCATCAGCTACCAGGAATTTTATCTGCAACAAAAACAAAACTTCACGCTGGCACTGCCATCACTGGATCAGAGCTGCCCGTTAATTCATTACGGCGACAGCAATGAACAGGACATTATCCGCAAGCTTCTGCAGGCCAACAATTGGTGGCAGCGGTATCTGTTTATTCACTCTTAACGCTGAACCTCACTCATAGCCGGCATTATGAAAACGGTCTTCAGTAATATACTCAGACCGTTTTTAATGGCTGGCAATCAACATGAGCACTTTCCTGGATAACCTGAAATTCAGCAACCGATTTGTTGAGCAACTACCTGCTAACCCGGTTACCGATAACTATTGCCGTCAGGTTGAATCCGCCTATCTTTCTTATGTAGAGCCTACACAGGTCAGCCCCCTCAAACACTGGCAACATTTTCAGAGATACTCGAAACCATTAGCGACGACTAAGACATAACCGACTTACTGAATGATTCAGCATTTGCTGAAATATTTACCGGCAATAAACTTCTCCCAGATATGAATCCATATGCAAGCTGCAATGGTGGCCATCAGTTTAGTAACTGGGCAGGACAACTGGGAGACGGTCGGGCCATTAACCTTGGCGAAGTTTCAAAAAAACGGGCTCTTTACTCTCCAACTGAAAGGCGCTGGCAGACTCCCTATTCCAGAAGAGCTGACGGCTCTCGATCATCTTTACGCGAGCATCTCTGCAGCGAAGCCATGCACCACTCCGGAATACCCACCACCCGAGCACTCAGCCTGTGCCTTACTGGCTAATCCGTCACCCGGGATATGCTCTATAACGGCAATCCTCAGCAGGAGCCTGGCGCTACCGTGTGCCGTGTAGCTAAATCCTTTACCCGCTTCGGACACTTTCAGCTATATGCATCCAGAAGTGATACTTCTTTACTGAAGCAATTCACCGACTCTACCCCGAAAACGATTTTCCCCATCTGGGCAAACCGGTAAAGACACCTATATAGAATGGTTCAGTGAAGTCTGTACCCGGACTCTTGAAATGATTGCCCACTGGCAACGGGTAGGCTTTGTTCACGGTGTAATGAATACCGACAACATGTCAATTCTTGGTCAGATAATTGATTACGACCCTTATGGCTGGCTGGACAACTATGACCCTGACTGGACGCCAAACACAACCGACGCTCAGAACAAGCGCTACCGTTTCGGTAATCAGGTGCAGGCATCACTGTGGAATCTCTACCAGTTGGCAAATACGATTTACCCGCTAATAGAAGATACTAAACCTCTTGAAGAAATCCTTAACAGCTATTCTGGCAAATATCAGACAGTTTATTACCAGATGATGTGCCAAAAACTCATTTTAAATACATCATTTAGTGACCAAAAGAAAACCTGATAAATATGCTTGAAAAGCTATTAACTTCAGCCGAAACCGATATGACCATCTTTTACCGGGTTTTGGCAAACACACCTTTGAACAAGAATATAAAGGAACAAATGAATACACTGGAAAATGCTTTTTAGATTCCCGAACAAATTAATGAAACATATATTCAGACATTAAAAAAGCTGGATCACTCAATATCAGATAATCTGCGACGAAGAAAACCTGGATCCTGCTGAACGAGCACAACGCATGAACAGCGTTAACCCCAAATACACTCTGAGAAACTACCTAGTCCAGCAGGCCTCAGACAAAGCAACGGAAGGCGATCTGGGCATGCCACATGCCTTGCAGCACATGATCCGTAATCCGTATCAGGAATAACCAGAATATGATGAATACCCCATAAAGCGGCCTGACTGGGCACGAACGCACCCAGCATACTTAATGCTTTCGTGCAGCTCTTAAATTTTAGGCTGCACAACTAACAAATACTAAAAATCGTTATCGTAATCAACGTCAGCTTCGCCGTCGTTGATTAAAAACTCGCGACGCTGAAGATATGCATCACGTACCGCCACATAGCGATCATCACCGGTAAGCAATTCTTCTGCCGCAAATAGTTGTGCACGAGTATCAATAATACGTAAGCCAATCAGTGAATTACGCGTTCTGACGTGATCAACCTCATTTACCGGATCAACCAACGCATCCGGAATCAGACCAATACCATCACGCACAGTAGACGGACCAAATAACGGCAGAACCACGTAAGGACCCGAATCAGCCCCCAGGCAGCCAGCGTCTGACCGAAATCCTCTTCATGCTTGGTAATTCCCATTGAGTAGCAACATCAAAGATACCGCCCAGACCAATCGTGGTATTAAACGCAAACCGAGCAAAGTTTTCTACTGCCGCATCCGGCTTACCCTGCAAAAGAGCATTCAGGGTACCGCCCACATCAGACAAGTTTTCGAAAAAGTTATTCACACCGGTTTCAACAACATCCGGTGTAACCGCCTGATAGCCTTTAGTCAGCGGTTTCAGCGCGTAGGTATCCAAACCCTCATTGAAAGAGAACATCGCACGGTTAAAGCCTTCCCATGGATCTGATACATGCTGATCATCCTCAACAGACACACCGGCAACATCAGCCACAGGCTCTTCCTGCGCCGACAGAACACCCGAAAAAGACACACTTAAAATTAACGCAACTGATGAAAATTTCACAAGCAAGAACTCCCATGTTCTTCAATCTGATTACAGGCGCATTATAACGACGCAACAGCCGACACAGAAGCCTCTTAAAATATTATTTCCCTAAACGCAAAAAAGGCCCCCGAAGGAGCCTTTTTCTGAGTAAACTCGTTAAGCTTGGATTAGAAGCTCAGAGTGTACTGCAGGATAGTAGCGTCAGCTTTGCTTTCCTGAGTCTCTGCATCGTCGTTGAACTGGAAAGTTTCCAGAGCTACAGAAGCAGAAGAACCCAGAGCGTAGCTTACGCCCAGACCAGTTTTGGTGTTCTTGTCAGACTGGCTTTCACGATCCAGTACTTCGTACTGAGCGTAAACAGTAGTCTTACCAATAGCGTAAGAAGCAGCCAGCTGAGTAACGTCACGGTCAGAGTTAGAAGCGTCTGCAGACTCGTCAGAGTAAGAAGCCGCCAGGTACAGGTCACCCATAGTGTAACCAACACCGAAGCTAGTAGTATCAGTATCAGTGTTGTTACCCTTGTTGTTAGACGCCTGGTGAGTCAGAGCCAGATCCAGACCTGCGATGCTGTAAGTAGCACCCAGGATGTAAGCATCTGCATCGTTACTACCGTTAGTAGCAGCTACGTACTGAGTTGGAGCAGTGTTAGCGTTACCTGGCGCGAAAGCAGTACCAGCAGTCGCATCTTCGTTTGCACCGTCAGCAGTGAAACCAGCGTGCAGCTGCAGACCGCTCAGGTCTGGAGAAGCGTAAGTGATTGCGTTAGAGATTCGGTCACCAATGATCGCGAACTCTGCAGAGTGACGACCCATGATGTCAGCTTTTTTGAATGCTGCTGCAGGGTTGTTCTGCTTACCGAAAGTCACCTGACCGAAGTCACCTTTCATGTAAACCAGAGACTTACGAACTTCGCTGATACCAGCGTCGTCGCCGTTAGCGCCAGTGAATTCCCACTCAAACTGGAAACCAGTAGTTAGGCCTTCGATATCGTTGTCTACAGTGCCTTTAACACCCAGACGAGTTTTAGCCATTTGAGCGTTCAGGCTTTTTCGTCCTGATCGATCAGACGGAACTGAGCAACACCGTACAGAGTAGCATCAGCTTGAGCCAGTGGAGCAGTCAGAGCGCCAGCAACAGCCAGAGCGATGATTGACTTTTCATCAACAATTTCCCCTTTAATATTTAACGTACTAGTAGTTAAACTTTTCTTGTTAACCGAAGCGGTTAACTTTAATTTTAGCTTTAATGTGCTTGGAATGTCCACATCACAGATATTCCGAACACATCGCTCACTAAAAATACTATAAAACAAAATTATTTCAAACATATGAAAGAAATTTCTTTCATATATTGGTGACTTTCATCATCCATTCATACTTATTTTCAGGTTTTAAAAGTTATCTGCATATGATCACTTCTATTTCCTGATTTTTCATTAGCTTTATTAATACAAAACAGCTAAATATCTAAAAATGAACCTAAAATGAATGTCTAGCCTAATAAATTGGACGCATTACAGCATACACAACACGCTTCTGCAACTATTTCGCCCTTTATTTGTCATGGATTTATCCCAACAAAAACCACTGTTCAAAAAACAACCAAAATCATCCTTCAGACAGAGCCTGCCAGGCTTGTTTAATACGCTTTTCAGACACCGGTTGCTTTGTGCCTAGCTGCTGGGCAAACAGAGATACCCTGTATTCTTCGAGCAGCCAGCGGAATACTGTCAACTCAACAGTGCTGCGTCTTTGCTGTTGGTAGTCTTTCTGCCGCTTCTGCACGCCCTGCATATATGCAACTAACTGATCGCTGAGCATCCTCTGCCGGGGCAACTCACGCTGATATTTCTCAAGACGTAGTTCAATTGCTTTCAGATAACGGGGTATTCCTGTAGTTGCTGCCAGCCAACCGAACTGAGGTAGCCCGCGTGCATCAATTCACTCAACTGCAACTTTATATCATTCAGAACATTAATGACCCGCAGATCCATTTTACCGCTTAGTTGCTTATTGATACGGTGAAAACAATGATGTAACTGATTCACTGTTTCTGCAGTTTGCTGCGCAGTGGAAACAAAGTCCGTTTCGGCTTTTGCCAGCAACTTCAGAAAATCAGCTTCTGTTCGCGGTAATTCTGCCTCAACAAAACAACATGCCTCTGTCGCTAACAGCAGCATATCTTCCTTCAGCGCTTCTTTGCGCTGTACCTTAGCAAATAACAAGGCAGACTCTTCAAACTTCCCCAGCTTACCTTTTACCTGGCGCAGGCATGCCGCCAAATTAAGGGTCGCAAGTCTGATAACGCCTCTGCGAGTCAGTTCAGCTGCTTCCTGCTTATCTTCGACAACAACCAGCTCAACACTTTCTTTACGGTCAACCAGTGCAGGATATAACTCAACTTCTATCCCCCGGCTTGTTTCAGTGTTACGGAATCAGGCAAATTACCGAAATCCCACCGGGTGATTCCCTTACGCCCCCAGGTTTCATCTGCCTCACTAGTCAGTGCTGCTTCAGCCTGCTCACCATATTGTTCGCTCAGCGCCTGCCAGTCACGGCTTTGAGCAATTAGCTTCCCTTATCACCCAGCAACTTAATATTTACCCTGTGATGCGCTTCAAGCTCGACAGCTTCCAGTAACTGCGGATCAAGGCGCACACCTGTCATACGCAGCATTTGATGTGCCAGCGCCTCTTCAAGCTTTCCTTCACCAAAACTGGCCGACTGTAAAAACGCATCCACATAATCCGGGATCGGCACATAATTTTTCCGAATTTGCTTAGGCAAACCTTTCAGCAAAGCTACGCACTTATCTTTCAGCATCCCTGGCACAAGCCATTCAAGACGTTGCAAAGGAATCTGGTTCAGCAGTACCAACGGCACGTTAACGGATACACCATCATCTGCCGCACCCGGCTCGAAGTGGTAACTGAGCTTCAGAGGCGCTCCGGAGACTTTGAACACCTCGGGATACTGACGGGCCGTTACATGCTCGGTACTGCGCTGAAGAATATCTGCTTCCGTCAGGAACAGTACTTTCTCATCAGAACCTTCAACGGTCTTGCGCCATTTTTCAAAGCCGGCGCCATTAACCACATGATCGCCTTTATGCTTCGCCATTCTGGCGGTATAGAAATCACAAAGTGTATCTTCATCCACCAGCAGGTCTTTACGCCGTGACTTGGCTTCTAACCCTTCCACACTGGTAAGCAAACGGCGATTATGAGCGAAGAACTTACCCTTGGTATGAAACTGCCCTTCCACAAGGGCTGAACGTATAAATATGTCATGGCTGACTAACGGATCTACTTTGCCGAAATCGACATTCCTTTTCGGCACAATAATCAGACCATATAGACTCACCTGCTCCTGGGCGATAACCTGAGCCCGCTTTTTCTCCCAGTGAGGCTCGAAATAATTTCGCTTCACCAGATGACCGGCCAGCGGCTCCGCCCACAGAGGATCAATCTTCGCCACCATACGTGCATACAGCTTGCTGGTTTCAACCACTTCAGCAGCCATAATCCACTTGGGCGCAGACTTATAAAGCCCGGATCCGGGGAATACATAGAACCGCCGGTTACGCGCCCCCAGATATTCCTTGTTTTCCTGCTTAAATCCGATATTGCCTAACAAACCTGACAACAGAGCCCGGTGCAAACGGTCATAGCCCGCTTCTGCCGGTGATTCCTTATACTCCAGAGACTTGCAGATCAGATGCAACTGACGATGCACATCGCGCCACTCACGCATGCGGTTATACGACAGGAAATGCTTCTGACAATACTTACGCAGCTGATTCTGACTCAGCTCCTGACGCTGTTCTTCAAACAACGCCCACAAGTTCACCAGAGTTACAAAGTCAGAATCTTTATCTGCATATTGCCGGTGCTTTTCATCAGCAGCCTGCTGTTTGTCAAACGGACGCTCACGGGGATCCTGAATCGTCAGTGCGCTGGCGATAATCAGCATCTCCCGCAAGCAGCCTTCTTTAACCGCAGCGACAACCATCCGGGCGATGCGCGGGTCTATCGGTAACTTACTGACCTGCCAGCCCAGCGAAGTAATGTTGCGCTTTTCATCTACCGCTCCCAGTTCCTGAAGCAGTTTAAAGCCGTCATTGATATACCGGGAATCAGGCGGATCAATAAACGGAAAGGCCTCAATGCTGCCTAAACGCAGCGTCAGCATCTGCAGAATAACTGCCGCCAGATTTGTCCGGCGAATCTCAGCATCTGTAAATTCAGAGCGGCTGTTAAAATCTTCTTCAGAATACAACCTGATGCAGACACCTTCTGCGACCCGTCCACAGCGCCCCTTACGCTGATTTGCACTGGCCTGGGAAACCGGCTCTACGGGCAAACGCTGGACCTTTGAGCGATAGCTATAACGGCTGATCCGGGCCAACCCGGGGTCAATAACATAGCGAATACCCGGCACCGTCAGAGACGTTTCTGCAACATTGGTCGCCAGTACTATCCGCCGACCTGCCCCCGGCCACCATGAAATATCTTATTCTGCTCTGCCACACTCAGGCGGGCATACAAAGGCATCACTTCTATGTGCTTCAGACGCTGTGCTGCCACCGCCTTCCTTAAGTGTTCCGCCGCTTCACGAATTTCCCGCTCACCGCTCAGGAATACCAGAATATCCCCCTGAATACCCTTTGCTGCTGGCGCTCCAGCACCTGTAATTCCTGCGTCGCCTGAACGATCGCTTCCGGTATGGACCGATCCCCGGAATCAGGCATATCTTCCAGTGGCCGGTAAAGCACCTCTACCGGATAAGTTCTGCCAGACACTTCAATAACAGGTGCGTTATTAAAGTGTTTTGAAAAGCGCTCCAGATCAATTGTCGCCGAGGTAATGATAACTTTCAGATCAGGCCGCTTCGGCAGAATCTGCCGTAAATAACCCAGCAAAAATCGATATTCAGACTACGCTCATGGGCCTCATCAATGATCAGGACCTGATACTTTTCCAGATAACGGTCCCGCTGAGTCTCAGCCAGCAGAATACCGTCAGTCATCAGCTTGATCTGGGTATTCTCAGCAACCTGCTCTGTAAAACGTACCTGGTAGCCTACTGTACTGCCCAGAGAAGAACCCAGTTCTTCTGCTATCCGGTTTGCGACTGTCCGTGCAGCCAGTCGTCTCGGCTGTGTGTGACCAATCAGGCCTTTGGTTCCCAGGCCCAGCTGCAAACAGATTTTCGGTAATTGCGTGGTTTTACCCGAGCCGGTCTCACCGGCGATTACAACCACCTGATTATTCTGAATTGCCTCAGCAATTTCATCCCGCCGGGAAGAGACCGGTAAATCAGGAAAGGTGATACTCTGGCCATCATAAGCACGTGCTGTTACTGCAGCTTCTGATTCTGTAATCAGCGCTTCAGTATCTGCCAGCAATTTATCAAACGGCTTACCCTGCTCTGCTCTGCGGCTAAGGTTGCCCAACTTCTGGCGCAACTTAAACCGGTCGCTGATCAGACATTCATCCAGACGTTGATATAAAGATTGAAACTGACGACTCACGTTAACGGCTCTATCCAAAAATGGCTAAAAACAAAGATGCGCTGAAGAAAATTAATCCATCAGCGCATCATTAAATATAAAACGGATTTATCAGGAAAATCTGACAGGCTCACCGTCCATGAAGGTAATCATTTCCCCTTCAGCCAGTGCCGTCCATTCCTCATTATCAGTCAGCGGCTCAGTCGCAATCACCGTCACCACATCAGTCGTGTTGGTTTCTTCACGGAAATTAACTGTCAACTCAGCATCTGTCAGGCTCGCCTTCCAAAAGGGGCCCGCCGGGTTATCCAGGCAAGCTTGGTTGTACAGTACGCGAATAAGTATTCTGATTCAGTTAACAACATGTTAAATACGCCTAACTCGCGAAGCTGGTCTGCACAACGGGCGATAAGCGCACTCACCTCTGCAAAATCATCCGGCCGTTCCGGGAATGCTCTGCGCACTTCGCCCAGCAACCAGCAGAACGCATATTCACTGTCAGTGGTGCCGACGGGCTTATAAAAGATACCGGCAGGTCAAACAGCTTGGCATCCAACTGACCGTTATGCGCAAATGTCCAGGTATAACCCCACAGCTCGCGGGTAAAAGGATGAGTATTTTCCAGACAAATCTCGCCGACATTCGCCTGACGGATATGGCTGATAACGGTCTTACTTTTAATCGGATGATTCTTAATGAGCTGAGCAATCTCTGAATCACAACTTGGTTCAGGGTCATGGAAATCACGCAGCCCTTTACCTTCGTAAAACGCGATACCCCAGCCATCCCGGTGAGGGCCGGTCTCGCCACCGCGCTGCATCAGCCCGGTAAAACTAAAACAAATATCCGTCGGCACATTTGCACTCATGCCAAGCAGTTCACACATGCTAAATCCCGTTAATCAGTCACAGCCTGTCAGGCTTTGGAAAGCTGCTCATCATCACTGTTAAGCGTTACCTTGTCTGGCAGAGAATCAATTGCCTCAATGCCGGACTCCATATGCGGTAACGGCTCAGCAGTATTTACCTCTTTCATCTTGCGCTCGCCGACAAAATTTCCTTCCGGATGAATTGCCATTACCTTACTGGTCACTGTAGCAAAAACTTTTCCGCCACGATCGATTTCCAGTTCATCACACCAGACTTCGCCTTCAACCAGACCGCACACACTGATCTGATTTGCCTTCACAACACCCCGGATATGGCCGTTCTTGCCAATAGAGATATTATCCAGTGATGAAATATTCCCTTCGAACATTCCGTCAATGTGCATCCTGCCAACAATACTCATATCACCGCTGAATTTATTACCTTCAGCAATAATCGTTATTGCTTTGCCGTTTGCAGCGTTTGGTTTAGCGGGTACATCTTTTAAGGAAGCCCATTCGATACCTTTAACTGTAGAAAACAGTGAATCAAAGTTACTCATATCCCACGCCACAAAGGGTGCAGGGTCGACTGGCCTGAATAAATGCCGGATTTCATAATGTAAGTGCGGTCCGGTAGAACGGCCCGTGTTACCACTCAAACCGATCAGTTGTCCTTTGGACACAAACTGACCGGACTTAATCTTGATATCATTCAAATGGGCGTAATAGGTTTTAAAACCAAACCCATGCTGCAAAATGATCAGCTTACCGAAACCACTTTGCTTGTTGTAACCTGCGAACTCAACCGCACCGTCAGCCGTCGCATAAATCGGTGTCCCTTTATCCGCTTTAAAATCGATACCATAATGCATTGTGCGCTTATCAAGCACCGGATGCATGCGCATACCGTACTTGCCGCTGATACGGATACCCTGAATGGGCAAACCGTTAGGAATACTGTTGAGATAAAATGTACGCTGGCTGATCAGCATGCTCAGCTCACCTGCCCTTTCCGGCGTCATTTCATCAGAAGCCGGTAACCCCAGCAAACCTTCCAGCCCGTACAGGCTGGCATCAAGCACTGCGTTGAGTTCGCCAATCCGCAGGTTTTCTTCTTTGAGCTGTTTTTCTCTACCTGAAGCTGGGACAAAGAGCGGGATAACTGATCAAGCTGCCCTTTCTGCTGCTCAGATGCCCCAAGGGTATCCTCATATTGCAAACTTAGGGTATCAAACCCTTCTTCCAGATTGAGCAAATGATCGGTGGTTTTCACCAACAGAAGATTAGAGACAAAGAAGCTACAAACAGAAATCACCAGGAACACCGCCAGCAAATACTTTGTAATCTGCCCCAGTGTGTACTGGCGCGATCCCTGAGCCGTGGTGAGTGTGATAACCAGTTTATTTCGTAACATTACTTCTGACGTCTGGATGCCGGAGAAAAATAAAAACGAAAATATACCTGTATTCAGCAAAAGTCATAATTTGTGTGTGGTTACGTTCACCAGTCCGGTAACCACACGCCTGCACAGATATTTTTACAAAAGGCCAAACATTAACTTTCCCCTGACGGCTGCCTCCCAGCTCCGGCGCAGCTGCGATAATCCGGTCTGCCAGACGGGAAAACGGCAAACTCTGAATCCAGACACTGCCGGTTCCGGACAGGGTCGCTAACCACAACCCCTCGCCGCCCAATAACATAGATTTCATCCCTTTAGTCAGCTCGATATCGTATGAAATGCCTTCACTGAATCCGACCAGACAACCGGTATCAACTCTCAGAGTTTCATTATTCAGCTCTTTACGCACAACCGTGCCACCCGCCTGAATAAAGGCCATACCATCGCCTTCCAGTTTCTGCAGAATAAAACCTTCACCGCCAAAAAGCCTGCACCCAACTTTTTAGAGAAGGCAACCGATAACCGGGTACCCAGTGCGGCACACAGGAATGCATCTTTCTGGCAGTAAAGCCGCTGACCAATTTCAGCCATATTAACCGGCACAATGTCTCCCGGATAAGGGGCAGCAAACGCCACCCTCTGCTTACCCGCCCCTCATTTGAGAAATGGGTCATAAACAGAGATTCACCGGTCAGCATACGCTTGCCTGCCGAAAACAGCTTGGACATAAGCCCCTGATCAGGATCCGAACCGTCTCCCATACGGGTTTCATAGCTGATACCATCTTCCATGTAGTTCATCATGCCAGCTTCGGCAATCACGGTTTCACCCGGATCAAGCTCAACTTCCAGCAACGGCATAGAACTGCCAACAATTTCATAATCCACTTCATGACACTGCATTTACTGATTCCTCATACTGTTTCGCTCATAAAAAGCGCAGTCACCTGCGCTTTCTACTGTATTGTCTTTCAACTGGCAGTTTATGCCTCAGCGGCATCTCCCACCCGTATCCGGTAACAGGGTTTGTATTCCTGATAATTAATCTTCATCCGGCGCTGCTCAACAAAAGATGCCAATAACTCATCCAGCGAGCGCATCATTTCCGGATCACCACTCAGTTCAAATGGCCCGTGTGTTTCAATTTCCTGAATACCCTGCGCTTTAACATTACCGGCAACAATACCTGATAACGCACGCCGCAGATTAGAAGCCAACTGATAATCTTCCTGTTCATGACTAAGATTCAACTGCGCCATTTTTCATGGGTCGGCTCAAACGGCTGCTGAAATGCTTCCGGAATATGCAACTGCCAGTTGAAGTGATAAGACTCACTGGTAGCCTTACGGAACTGGGTTACATGCTGCAGACCCGCTTTCATCTGACTGGCCACTTCAACAGGATCATCCACAATGATCTGATACCGTTCAGCAGCCTTATCACCCAGAGTCTGCCGCACAAAACGGTCTATGGTTTCAAAATAGGCTTCACTGCCTGCAGGCCCAGTGAAGATCAGCGGTAACGGAATATTATGATTCTTTTCATGCAGTAATACGCCCAGCATATAAAGAATCTCTTCCGCGGTACCCGCACCGCCCGGGAAGACAATGATACCGTGGCCTAAGCGGACAAATGCCTCAAGGCGCTTCTCAATATCCGGCATGATGATCAGTTCATTCACAATCGGATTAGGCGATTCAGCTGCAATAATGCCAGGCTCAGAAATACCCACATAACGGGCATCATTGATACGTTGTTTCGCGTGGGCAATCGTCGCGCCTTTCATCGGCCCCTTCATTGCCCCGGACCACAGCCGGTACATACACCGAACCCTCTCAGCCCAAGTTCATAACCCACTTTTTGGTATATTCATACTCGGTACGGCCAATGGAATGTCCGCCCCAGCACACCACCAGGTTCGGCTTAATATGTGGCTCAATTGCCTGCGCATGGCGCAGAATCTGAAATACCTGATTGGTGATTGCAACGTTTTCAGCCAGTTGGTTATCCTGACCGACTTCATCACCCACATATAAGATATCGCGGACCACAGAGAATAAGTTCTCTCTGATCCCCTGAATAATTTCACCGTCTACAAAGGCACTGGCCGGCGCATTCGCAATTTCCAGCTGAATACCCTGATGTTTCTGCGCCACCTGAATTTCGAAGTCCTGGTACATTTCCAGAACCTGCTTGGTACTGTCCACCTCACTGCCGCAGTTAAGTACTGCCAGACAGCACTGACGAAACAGCTGATAAAGACCTGCCTGATTACGATCCTGCAAACGCGCCACTTCAATGGGCGATAACGTATTTAAACTATCTAAAGGCGTAATATTTGCTGTTACAAATTGATCAGTTGTCATAATTCACGCTCCCTTCAAAGACACACTCAACGCTGATCGACAGATACATTTTACAAAGCAAAACCGCTTGAAATTTATGCACTGCAAACAGGGTTCTCGGCGCTATACAGTTACGGTCAGAAGATGTTTTTCAGGCCCGTACAACCGCTTATCCCTGCCAGTCAACGAATCTCAGTATCACCTACAATATATGCTATCAATGCCTCCATATCTACTAAGCCATTGAATTTTATAAATATAGCGATTAAGAAAACAACCAGTCCCAACCATACACTATGTATTAGAACCCGAACAAAGTTACGTGTTTATTACCCATAATCATCACAGTTACCCAAATTCATACATGGATGAATACAAAGGGTTTTATCTGACTGCAACTTCTGCTTAACTAAACATATCTGGAAGCTATTTCAGATAGTCAACAAGGTTGGAGAAGGAATCCCTTATGGCTGCTACAAAGCTTTATATCCTCGACACCAATGTTTTACTGCACGACCCAAACTGCCTGTACGAATTCAAAGAACAAGACGTCGCGATCCCCATGACCGTTCTGGAAGAACTGGATAACATAAAGGACCGCAAACAAAGCGTTGCCCAGGAAGCACGACACGCTATCCGGGCAATTGATAATATCCTCAGCGTTGCAACCAGCCCCACACAGATTACCCGGGGCGTTCAGATCAAAGTCCCCGGCACCGACGACAGCAGTACCCTGGGGAAACTCAGTGTCTATCCCGATCACGAACTGACCAGCCGTCAGGGCTTTCTCCCATCAACAACCAACAATGACAACCGCATTATCAACTGCGCGCTTCACCTGCAAACCAATGATTCGCACCGAGACATTATCCTGGTCACTAAAGATATCAATATGCGCCTTAAAGCCATGGGCGCGGGTCTGCAAAAGGTCGAAGACTACCGCAAAGATCAGCTGGTCTCTGATCTGGATCTGTTATCTGCCGGTCATCAGCACATTGACGGGTTATTCTGGGAAAAGGTCGATCAGGTCAAAAGCTATCAGAAAGGTCCCTACACCTTCCATAAGATCAGCCCGGATCTATTGCCAGACACTTACGTCAACCAGTATATCCATGATGACTCTGAAGACTTTGCAGCCAGGGTTGTCAGTGTAGACCATGAAGCCATTGTTTTGCGCGATCTTGGTCACGAACACCTGATGCAACAGAATTGCTGGGGCATATCCCCTATCAACATCTATCAGGCTTTTGCCATGCAATCCCTGCTGGACAGCGACATTGACCTTTGCATGCTCAACGGTGCTGCCGGTTCCGGTAAAACCCTGATTGCCCTGGCCTGCGCACTGGAAATGGTCATTGAGCAGGGCCGCTATAACAAAATCATCGTTACCCGCTCGACCCCGCCGGTCGCAGAAGATATCGGTTTCCTGCCCGGCACCGAAGAAGAGAAGATGACCCCGTGGCTCAGCTCAATTCTGGATAACCTGGAAGCAATGCATGAAGGGGATGAACGACCCCAGAGCAGCGTCAAGTACGCCATTGAAAAGGCCAATATTCAGTTCAAGTCCCTTAATTTCATTCGCGGACGAAGTATTCAGGATGCCATCGTACTGATTGATGAAGCCCAGAACCTGACACCATCCCAACTGAAGACCATCCTGACCCGCTGCGGTAAAGGCACGAAAATGGTTTGCCTGGGTAACCTGGCGCAAATTGACTCTAACTATCTGACAGCACTGACTTCAGGTCTGACCTACATTGTGGAACGCTTTAAAGATTATAACGGCGCCAGTAACGTACATTTCGAAGGCGTATTCCGTTCATCTTTAGCCGAATACGCAGAAGAACATCTTTAATCCGGCAATCACTCACAGATCCGCCACAGCCCTGCTGTGGCGGGACCTTTCTTTAAATACAGGTCCTGATTCATACATCTTGTGATCTGCACCTGCCCTGCACCACTAAATCTATGAAAGTTTATCCCTTTATTTTTTGATGTATCTCTATATAATGCGCCGCACAATTATACGATTTAATTCCCTTCTTGAGCCGGGTAGACGCTGTAATCGACATACTTGTGTCTTTACCAAGATGAATTTTGTATGTGAATACGCCGGCATTTTCTTTACCTGACAGCAATCTGCACTCAGGTTACACTTAAGACGCTTCTTCATTTCAGGTATCGGAAAATATAAGTATGCGAATGCTGCTGCGTTTTCTCATCAAATTTTATCAGTACGTTATCAGCCCTGTACTGGGACCGCGCTGTCGTTTTTACCCTACCTGTTCAGCCTATGCCCTGAAGCAATCGAAATTCATGGCCCCCTTAAAGGCACCGCACTGACAATAAAGCGCCTTCTTAAATGCCATCCGGGGCATCCCGGCGGTGTCGATCTGGTGCCTGAAAAACACCTTCCTGCTGCCCGCATCACGAATCCGTATCCTCCGATAGTGAACGTTAATACCCAAAACAGTCTTCGCTGAAATTTGACCCATCCATCAGCCAGCGCTATAGCTTAAAGAATACCTTTGTAAAAACAGAGATCACAGGCATGGACAGCCGAACGGAAGGGAGGGTTACTTTCGGCTATGTTCAGTTCAATTACAGTCATACTGGTTATTTCATCCTACATGGTCATTCTGTTCGCCATTGCACAACTGGTGGAACGGAAAATTGAACAGACCGGCAGAAACTTCAACGGCCCCTGGACGTATGCATTATCCCTGGCGGTTTATCACACTTCCTGGACCTTTTACGGCAGTGTCGGATTCGCCGCCGAATCAGGGCTGCTTTATCTGGGCGTCTATATCGGATCATTACTGAGCATTGCCTGTTGGTGGATTACCCTCAAACGCATGGTGCTCGCCAAAAACACCTTCCGCGTCACCAGCATCGCCGACTTCATATCCACCCGTTATAACCGCTCACAGAAAATCGCAGCACTGGTCACCTTAACAGCCCTGTTAGGTGTACTCCCGTATATTGCCCTGCAATTAAAAGCAGTCATCAGCTCATTTAAAATCATCACCCTCAGTGGTCATGGCGCTGACCTGCATAACACAACAATGGACTGGGGCAGCTCAGGCCTGCTGATCACACTGTTCATGATTATTTTTACGATTATGTTTGGCGTACGGCGGTTAGACCCAACCGAACGCCATCAGGGTATGATCAGCGTTCTCATGGTGGAATGCATTGTCAAACTGATTGCCTTTCTGAGCGTAGGTATTTTTGTCTGCTATTACCTGTTTAACGGCTATGACGACATTCTTAACCAACTTGATCAGGCCGGCATGCATCAGGTAACCAGCCTCCATACCCGGCCAGACAGCGGTGTCATGTGGCTAACCCTGATCATTCTGAGCTTCGCAGCCGTACAAAACCTGCCCCGGCAGTTCCATGTCGCTGTCATAGAAAATGCGGATGTTAACTATATCAAAAGAGCGATGTGGGTCTTTCCGCTCTATATTCTGCTGATCAACATTTTTGTCATTCCCATTGCCGGGGCCGGCCTCCTTAAAGGCATTGATACCGGTGCTGCTGACTACTACGTACTGCTGTTGCCACAACAGGCAGACAACACCTTTCTGACCATGCTGGCATTTATCGGCGGTTTTTCTGCCGCCACAGGCATGATTATTATCACCACAATGACGCTGGCCACTATGTGTTCTAATCACCTGATCATGCCTGTACTGGAAAGATTCGAACGTTATGCAGCCATTCGCGGCGAACTGCTGAAAATCCGCTGGGCACTGGTTGCCCTGATTCTGCTCAGCAGTTACAGCTTTGCCATCGCCTTCAGCGACTCCTACATTCTGGTAGCTATCGGCCTTATTTCCTTTGTTGCAGTACTCCAGTTCAGCCCTGCACTTCTGGGCGGAATATTCTGGCAAAAGGTAACAGTGCCGGCGCATTGGCCGGGTTGCTGGCAGGCTTTATTATCTGGGTCTACACCCTGGTAATCCCAGCGCTGATTAAGCAGGGCTGGATGGCTGAAACATTACTCAATGAAGGTCTGTTTCAGATCAGTTGGCTGCGCCCGGAAGCTCTGTTTGGCACTGAAGGGCTATCCAGCATTCCCCATAGCGTATTATGGAGCATGATCTTTAATATCGGCGCATACCTGCTGGGCTCTCTGCTCTATTCTCCGCACAAAGCAGAACGTACACTGAGAACTGAATTTATGCAGTCAATGCTCAGTCAAACCAGCAAAGCCACCCGGCCGACAGGGCTGGAGCAATACATTCTGCTGCAAACCAAGCTTAAAGAAGCATCTGCCCTGCTGAATAATTACCTGAGCGGATAAAGCCCGCAATGCTATCAGCCAGATAACAGAAGATTTACAGGTCACTGACAAAGAACGTATCAGCATTATCGAACTGATCGAATTCCACCGTATGCTGGAACATACCCTGACCGGTTCCATAGGGGCTGCCAGCGCTCACAATGCAATGGAAAACGGGATTCGTTATACCAGCCGGGAAACGGCAGACCTGAAAGCCCTGTACAGCCACCTTGTCACAGAAATGGACACCCGGATTGACAATAAAAAGCCGGCAGCAAAACCTGCGGATACGAATTTTGGATTGATTGATGATTTACAGCGTCAGATAAGCCTGCTGGAACGGAAAAACCTGTCCCAGCAGCAACAACTTGAAAAACTTGAAATGAAATTAGAAGAACGGCATCAACAGATTTTCAAATACCGTATTGCGGCTCAGCACGCCCAACGTGACAAGCACAAGCTCAGCGAGCAACTACAGGCTCTGCAGCAAACCAGCGAATAAGCTAACAGCCACCGCCTTATGCTTCCAGAATCTGCGCCAGCAACTTGCGGACGCCTTCCGGCTCAAAGGGTTTATTGCTTAAGGCATTTACACCCGACTGGGCCACATTCTGTAACTGTGCTTCGTTATCTTCTGATGTCACCATTAAGACCGGCATATGACAATGATCACCGGACTTACGAATATACTCAGTCAGCTCAGCACCATTCATTTCTGGCATATGATAATCGGTTACCAGCAAATCAAACGTCTGGCTGTTAAGAATCTCAATCGCCTCAGAACCGTCGTTCGCTTCCTGAATATGCTCAATGCCCATATTGTTCAGTACCCGGGTAATGACATTCCGTGAAAGACGGCTGTCATCCACAACCAGCACGTTCAGGTCATCCACTTCATACATATCAAGCTCAAGCGCCTGAGGGGACAACAGATCAACGGTGGCATTCACCGCCCGGTGCAAATGCTGCAACGTGTAAGGTTTTGGCAGAATTGCTATCACACCGGATTGTTTAAACTCTTCCAGCTGTGCACGGCGGGTTTCACTTGAAACCAGCATAAACGGCAAATCTTCAAGGTCAGGATCCTGACGAATGGAGCGCAATAAATCCAGTCCGGTACCGTCTTCAAAATATAATGAAGAAATCACCAGATCCGGTTTAATCCGGGTTACCTGTTCGAATGCGTCTTTACAGTTACTGCAAACATCCAGATTGAAAACCCCTTCCTCATGCAGTGCATTCAGCAACAGCTTGCGCTGCATCTGCGAAGGCTCAACCACCAAAATGTTCAGATCCGCAGGTGATAATTTATCCATATAACCTCTGCCAATATCAGGTAAAAAGCCAGCGAAACAATTGCTCACTTCATACTGAAAAACTCTGCTTTGACAAGTGCAGCCCCCGCTACGGAGCGCTCACAACTCAGTTAACAACACATATGTTCCAAACACATTAAAGCGACAAAACGTTTCTATCTTAGCTGCTTTATATAAATACAAACAAGCACTTATAAGCCATGACATCAGCCTTCCAGAATTGAAGCCAGCAGCTGTTTTACCACATGGGGCTCAAAAGGCTTATCTGTCATAGCATTCACACCCGACTGCGCCACATTCTGTAAATGCGCGTCATTTGATTCAGATGTCACCATTAAAACAGGCACATGCCCGTGCGTAGGAGATTTACGTACGAACTCCGTCAGCTCAACACCATTCACTTCAGGCATATTGTAATCAGTCACCACCAGGTCAACGCCCTGATCCTGCAAATAAGCAATGGCTTCAGAACCGTCAGCCGCCTGTACAATATTCTTGATCCCCAGATTGGTTAACACCCTTACGATCACATTACGTGCCATCCGGCTGTCATCGACTACCAGCACTCGCAACAAATCAATGTCATACAGCTCAAGATCAAAGTTCTGCTCAGAGAGCATATCCAGTGTCGCATTAATCGCCTGATTCAGATTCTGCACGCTGAACGGCTTCGGCAAAATCGCAATCACCCCTGACTGCTTAAACTCTTCCAGCTGCTCTCGGCGACTCTCGCTGGACACCAGCATAAAGGTAAATCTTCAAGAGACTCTTCTGCCCTGATCAGCCGTAACAACTCCAGCCCGGTGCCGTCTTCAAAATAAAGTGAAGAGATGACCAGATCCGGTTTAAACTCCCGTATCTTCTGTATCGCTTCCGCTTTATTGCCGCAAACCGCCGTCTTATCAACACCTTCTTTAGTCAGTGCTTCAAGCAATACCTTGCGCTGCATCTTTGATGGTTCAACTACAAGAATACTTAAATCTTCTGCCGACAACCTTTCCATAAAACCTCTCAATAACACCGAATAAACAAGCAGTTAAAGCGATTTTAACAACTGGATCCTTTCGCTCAGACATTCCTGCAACATACCCTGTCCGGATACCTGACGAAAGCCCAACCCTGCGGGAGACTACCCATAACAGGTGCAAAACCTTCTGGACAAAGCAAATTTTCTTTATCTGCCAGAATCAGTCACTGAATCCGAGCCAAAAAAACGGCCGCCGAAGCGACCGTTTTCTGTCAGAACAATAACTAAACTTACTTGCTCTCGTGCTTGTACTGATGCACATCCATCTGCGGGTAAGGAATAGAAATACCCTCAGCATCAAAGCGCAACTTCACAGCCTCTGTGGTTTCGAACAGTACATTCCAGTAATCCGCTGAATTCACCCACGGACGTACCACAAAATTCACACTGCTGTCCGCCAGTTCAGATACTGCAATCACCGGAGCCGGATCTTTCAGTACGCGGCTGTCACTGTTAATGATATCTTCCAGCACTGCCTTGGCTTTCTTCAGGTCATCGTCGTAACCGATACCGAACACCATATCCACACGGCGGGTATCCCGGGCAGAATAGTTAGTAATAACACCGCTGTAGATATTACCGTTCGGCACGATCACTTCTTTGTTATCCGCAGTACGCATAACAGTATTGAAGATCGTAATCTGCTCAACGATACCGGACACACCGGCAACCTCAACGAAATCACCTTCCTTAAACGGGCGGAAAACAATCAGCATAACGCCGGCTGCAAAGTTCTGCAGCGAGCCCTGCAGCGCCAGACCAACAGCCAGACCTGCGGCACCTACCAGCGCAATCATTGAGGTAGTATCAACCCCTAACTGATCCAGTGAAGCAACCACAACCACCAGCAGCATCAGGATGTTTGCAATTGACGTCACAAAATTGATCAGAATGTCGTCCATGCGGCTCTTACGCAGCACTTTCTCCAGCAAACTACCAAGCGCCTTTACAACCATCCGACCGACGATAAAGATCGCGGCTGCCAGTGCGATATTAATAATCCACGGCATTACATACATATCAAAAATGAAAGATCCATATCAGAATTCCCCGTTGAATAGACCGTTATTGCAGCAGCAAACGCCACCAGCAACTACTAAATTGTTATATTTTCATTCAACCACTTTCTGCCCACATCAGAAGCTTCCTGATCTGTAAGCAGAAATCAGTTCACAGCTTAACCAATTTAATACTGTGTTTCATCTTCAGAAACCGTTCGCCCTGAGATTCAGCCGGCCACTATAACGGCGCAACTATGAACAGAGAATGAGCGAACAAACCCAAAGGAAAACGTTATAATCCACCGTTCAACACAGTGGCAGATGTACATCAAAATTCAATGACAACCTTTACTTTACGCAGCTACCAGCAAGAAGCAGTTGAGGCCACACTGCGGCACTTTCGCAGCAGCAATGACCCGGCAGTCATTGTATTACCAACCGGTGCCGGCAAAAGCCTGGTAATTGCCGAGCTGGCCCGGCTGGCCCGGCGAAAAATACTGGTACTTGCCCACGTCAAAGAACTGGTGGAACAGAATGCCGCAAAATACCGCAGCTACGGCTTAACCGGCGGTATTTACTCCGCTGGCCTGAAACAGAAACAAACCGAACATCAGGTCACATTTGCCAGCGTGCAGTCGGTCGCCCGGAACCTGGAAGCATTTCAGCATGAATATTCGCTGATCATCATTGATGAATGCCACCGGGTCAGTGAAGAAGATAACAGCCAGTATCAGCAGATAATCGGGCAACTCACCGCAAATAACCCGCAACTTAAAGTGCTGGGGCTGACAGCAACCCCTACCGGCTGGGCATGGGATGGATCTATCGCTACCATTACCACGGCATCTGCAGATCAGAGGAGCCCCGCCCTTTCAGCCACTGTATTTACGAGCTCCCTCTGCAGTACATGATAAAACATAAGTACCTGACACCACCGAACCTGATTGATGCTCCGGTTGCGCAGTACGACTTTTCACAACTGCGTGCCGGCAATAACGGCGAATATAACAGCCGTGAAGTGAATCAACTGTTGGTCAGCCATCCACGGGTAACTCAGGCGATCTGCAAACAGATCGAAAATCTGGCTGAAACCCGCCAGGGAGTCATGATCTTCGCGGCAACGGTTGAGCACGCCCATGAAGTCGTCAGCTATCTGCCAGCGGAAAATACCGCTCTGATCACCGGTGCAACGGCACAGCAGGAGCGGGATGCACTGATCAGCGCATTCAAAGAAAAACGTTACAAATACCTGGTGAACGTTGCCGTACTGACCACCGGATTCGATGCGCCCCATGTGGATATGATTGCAATTCTTCGCCCCACTCAGTCAGTTTCGCTGTATCAGCAGATCGTCGGCAGAGGCCTGCGTCTGGCACCGGAAAAACCGATTGCCTGGTAATGGATTATGCGGGCAACAACTTCAACATTTATTACCCGGAAGTTGGCCAGCCCCGCCCCGACAGCAGCAGTGTGCCGGTTCAGGTATTTTGTCCTGCCTGCGAGTTTGCCAATGTTTTCTGGGAAAAACCGATGACGACGGTGCGATCATGGAACACTATGGCCGCCGCTGTCAGGGGATGCTGACAACAGAACCACCCAGCCAGTGTGATTACCGCTTCCGCTTTAAAGAATGCAGATTCTGTAACGGAGAGAATGACATTGCCGCAAGGCGCTGCGGGCACTGCGGTGAAGCCATTATCGACCCGGACGACCAGCTTAAAGACGCGCTGCAACTGAAAGACGCCACCGTCATCCGCTGTGCCGGTATCAGCTTTCATCAGCAGGGCAGCCGTCTGCAAATTATCTATCACGATGAACAGGGTGAAGAACTGAAAGAATCTTTTGACTTCAGTAAGCCGAAGCAACTGCAGGTGTTTAACCAACTCTTCGGCAGACGTTTACAACAGAGCCAACAACCACGCCGCTTTAAATCTCTGGAAGAAGTGCTTGGCTGTCAGCAACAGTTCAGCCACCCGGACTTTGTAATTGCCCGTAAATCCGGTCACCATCTGCGTGTTACCGAACGGATTTTTGATTACCAGGAAATTACCGAAAAGCGAATCAGCTGTAACCGGCAGAAAACCGGCCAGCTGACTCGCATTACCAGAAACGCTTAACTGACCAGCCAAACCTCTCTGGCCCATTCCCAAATGCTGGTCCACTCTTCATGCTCATGGCCATCAAAGCTCCACTGAATAACAGCACCTTCCAGGTTCACTACATAAAAACCGTCCGCATAGGCACACAATGGCGTCATCTCCGGGAAAGCCCAACCGACCATGCATATGCGGCCACCTCAGGCAAATGGGTATGAGATCCCGGATCAGCAGCGGTTACAGGCTCAAGTGAGCCACAAATCACATCGCTGACCGTTAACAAAAACTGCTTAAAATCAGGATGTAACGGCACGCAGATATCTTCTTCCACATCTACAATGTCATCAAACTCCGGCAAATCCAGTGGCATTGCCACCTCCTGATTTGCATGACGCAATGCGTCAATTACATCTTGCATATATCCTCACAAAAGCACTTCATAAAACAACAAAGCCGCTGCAAAGCAGCGGCAAAACTATCAGTCATCCGGTAAAATCAGCCCAGCTTAGCCAGCATCGCCTCAGCACTGCTGACCTCAAAGCCTTAGGCGCTTCCAGCGCTAACTCAGTCACGGTGCCATCTTCAATAATCATGGCATAGCGCCGGGAGCGGATACCGCCGAATGAACCGGAATCCATTTCAAGGCCTAACGCCAGTGTTAGTTCAGCACCGCCATCCGCCAGCATGGTTATTTCACCGGCATTCTGATCATCTGCCCAGGCTTTCATCACAAAGCTGTCGTTCACCGAAAGACAGGCAATCAGATCCACCCCTTTGGCAAAAACTCATTCGCATAATCCACATAGCCCGGTAAATGACGGGCGGAACAGGTGGGTGTAAAGGCACCGGGCAAGGCAAACAAAACGATTTTCTTCCCTTCACAGAGTTCACTCAGCGGTAAGGTTTGCGTTTCCCCTGCTGCACGACCCCAACACTCACGGAAGGAATTTTATCTCCTGTCTGAATCATCATCTGCTCCTTATATGTTTAGCCTGTAACAACCAACAGTATAAAGGATGCTCAGCCGAAGTCCGACGCTTTTATGCAACCGCCAAACAGACAGCGCTACCAGCCAAAACCGAAACGCAGCAATAAAAACATCAGCATACCGAACACAATGGTCTGCAACAGATCTTTACGCCACATCGCCACCAGCACCGCAAACACGGCAGACACCAACCACGGGTTCGTCAGGCTGAACCACATATCCCCTGTGGCATGATAACCGCCGGTACAATAATCGCAGTCAAAACCGCCGGCGGTACAAACCCTAAGGCCAGATCCATCCAAGCCGGAAAACGAATCTTTCCTGCGACACCGAACAGAAAAACCGTACGCTGAACGTCACCGCAAACATCCCGGCAATCAAACCGACTTCATTCATAACTCTGACCTCCCTGACATACCGAAGGCTGTCTGGATTGCTGCAGCCAGTGCAGCGACACACCTACCGCGATGCCACACAGCGCAGCAACCAGTAAACCAAGCTTATGGGGTAAGGCTGCGCAGGCAACCGCCATGGCACCCGCCACAATTACCGCCGCCCACATTGGCCGGTTTGTTAAATACGGAACCACCATGCCGATAAAGGTCACCGACATCGCAAAATCCAGCCCCAGTTAACCATCCCCGGAAACACCTCACCCAGCATGACCCCAATTCCGGTACACAATACCCAGTTAGAATACATGGCCAGAAATGACCCCAGATAGAACCAGTGAGCATGCTGCAAATCATCCTGGCGTAAGTAACGGTTGCTCACCGCAGCAAAGGTTTCATCGGTTAAACCGAATGCCAGTGGAATTCGCCAGCGCAGAGGCAAATGCCTGACCTTTGGTACTAAATTGGCCGAATACAGTAAGTGCCGTAAATTCACCACAAAAGTCGTTGCAATGATCACCGGCAGTGCTGCTCCAGCCGCCAGTAAACCCAGCGCGATAAACTGTGATGAGCCGGCAAAAACAATCACTGACATCGCCAGCGCGGCCAGCGGTGACAAACCACTGGGCTCTGCCAGTGTGCCGAAAATTATGCCAAACGGAATTGCGCCAACAATCAGAGGCAATGTGGCTTTTGCCCCTGCAAAAACTCCTGCCGCGGCGATGCTAAATCAGCCATACTCAGTCCCTCAGACTCAGGGTTAAATACATATCTGAACGGGGAAAACAGACTTCCCTTCAGGATGAGGGATCTCGGAAAACCCCATATTCTGATAAAGCCTGACCGCCCTTTCCAGAATACTGGCGGTCTCAAGAAACACTTCCCGTGCGCCTAAATGACGGGCCTTGGTCAGTGCTGTTAACATCAGCTCACGCCCTACCCCTGGCCGTGAATCGCTTCATCCACCGCCATTTTTGAAATTTCGAACCGGTCATCGCTCACCCGGGCCAGCGCAATACAGCCCACCGGCGTACGTGACGCATCCTGACGGCAGGCAAACCAGATGTACCCGCCCTTTGCCAGGTAATAACTTTCCGGGGTATTCAGCGCCTGATGATCCAGGTCGATCATTTCACCGTTGAAATACTTGTTCAGCCAGGCCATATTCAGCCGGTTAAAATCGTCCCGGTAGGTTTCATCCCAGCCGACAATCTCAACATCTTCGATATTCTGCCGCTCACGGATACTGTTCAGTACCGGCTGAAAAACCTTTCTGATCCAGGCTCTGCTCAAATTCATTCAGCGCATCCAGCAGTGGATGCTGCTGGGTCAGCATCAGCCGGTCCAGATATTGTTTAATCTCCCGCCAGACGGGCTTAATCTCATGCAGTAACGCCTCACTCTGGGAGTCAGCGCAAGTAACTGACGGCGCTCATCTTCAGGGTCCGGCGTTTTTGTCAGCCAGCCTTCAGTAATCATTTTCCGGGCAATTTTGCTGATCGCCGGATGACTGACCCCCAGTAACTCTGCCGCCTGGGTGACACTCATTTGGCCTTCCTGAACCAGCAAGTTAAACAGTGGAAAGAAGGTCGGATTAAGATCAATTCCCTGAGCCTGATACAGACTCACCACATCCTGAACCAGGCGATCAGACAGCCGCCGCAAGCGACTGCCCAGGGAAAGATTGCCAAAACTGCGCATTAAATCTGGCTGCATATACAACTCTTACTGAGATAACAAAACAAATTACGTAACAGGTTACGTAATTTAGCAAAACAATCCCTGAATGCAAGAAATTTCAGCCACCGGTAACCATAGATGATGAAGCTACCGGCAACTGAATCAGTCGGTATTAATCCGGCAAAACAACCTGATAAGTCTGTTCGCTTAAGCCATGTACCGAATCATAAGCCCTGACTTCAACTGTCTTTATACCGGCAGGCACCTGAATCACCTGGCTTCTGGTAAACGGCTGCTCATTGACATGGGGATGATGCAGTACCCGCTTGCCCAGCAGATTGCCCTGCAGATCTGTAACATCCCAGGCATTGGCATAATGATCCCAACCGGTATCATCATGTTTAAGCGTGACTGAGAAATTATACTGGCCAGCAGTACGGGAGTGACCTGCACGTCTTCTATCACCACACTGCCCGCCTGCGCTGAAGTACCGGCAACAAACAGTCCCGCGAAGGCAATACTCAGAAAAGCTGATCGCATATCCGCTACCCGCTTACAGATGGTGATCACGGATAAACTGTTCGAGGCTGTCATAGCTCCAGTCACTGCCATCAGGGTGCTTATGATCATGCTCATTCAGCTTGCCCATCATGACCTTCAGGTTGTCCCCTTTTTGCGCAAGCCCTGCACAAAGTGAATCGCCTCATCAATCGCCTGCTGCTGCTCGGCACTCACACCCGCCTGTTTATCGCCTTTTTCTTAACGCTTACAGTAATCCCGGATTTCATTGCATTGTCTCCTTCCATCATCAATACATACGGAATACGTTACTCTGCTTCAAAATATGAATAAAGCACAAAACTCAGAAATCATGCCCTGAATCAGAAAAATTTTCAGGAACAAACAGATCGAAAGATACAGACAAAAAAGAAAAGAGAGGGAGATAAATACAGGGAAGGAATATAGCGGAAACCCCTTGCAGGTTTCCGCAGTCTGGCAGTAATCAGTCGTCGCGGCTGGTTACTTCAACCAGGTGATAACCGAACTGAGTCTTTACCGGACCCTGAACTTCACCCACCGGGGCAGAAAATACAACCTTATCAAACTCCGGTACCATCTGACCCGGGCCAAATGAACCAAGATCACCACCGGATGCTTTAGAAGGACAGCCTGAGTGCTGCTTAGCTACATCAGCAAAATCTGCTCCAGCTTCGATCTGTGCTTTCAGATCATTACACTGTTCTTCAGTGTTAACCAAAATATGACGGGCAGTTGCTCTTGCCATGTTAAATACCTGCTTTTATAAAATTACTGAAGCGTGAAATCCACGTTCTGCCACTATAGCACAAGCCTTTTGGAGAATACCCGTTAAGCTACTGATCAGATTAAAAACAGCCGGAACAATCAGTGCTGCAAGCTCTGCATCAGCTGCTGCCGTACCCAGATACACATAGGGTCCCGGTGATAACGCTCATGCCAGTAGAGATAAAAATTAATATTTGCCGAGTGTAACGGTGCGGAACTTCCCGGTAAATCACCCGGCGGCCGTCCACAATCCGCTTGGCAATCAGCTCCGGTAATACAAACAGCAAATCAGTCGTTTCGCAGAAATCCGCTACCGACATAAAATTCGACAACCGCAGGCCCAGATGCCGGCTCTTCCCGAGGGTTTCAAGCCGCTCATCAATGATCCCCATGCCCTGTCCGGTAACTGACACAATCCCGTGACTGGCTGCCAGATACTTCTCCAGCGTCAATTCCTGATTCACTAGCGGATGATGCTCTCCCATGAGACAAACAGTATGGGTCTGAGCCATCAGTAAACGGCGGTACTGACTTTCCGAACGGCTGGGCGACAGTGCTGTGATTGTAAAGTGCACATCCCCTTCTTCCAGCAGATCAAAATGATTCCGGGGATCCGACCGCATTTCCAGCCTCATCTGCGGGGCTTCTTCCTGCAATACCTTCATCAGCGATGGCAGAAAGCAACACGCTTCAAGATCCAGACCATAAAAGCGCACCACATCCCGAGCCTGAGCAGGAATAAACTCAGGCTCAGCAATTAACTGAGCGGTATCATCCAGCAAAGTCTGTAATTTAGGTAACAGACTTACCGCCCGGGCACTTAAGTCATATCCCGCTGTCGTACGTACAAGCAGCTCGTCGTCGAAGGTTCCCCGCAACCGCTGTAATGCCCGGCTAACCGCCGGCTGACTCATGTGGAGACGATCCGCTGCCCGGGTAACATGGCGGGTCTCCAGCAAGGCCAGTAAAACCACTAAAAGATTAAGGTCGATGCTTCTTAAATTCACTTCGCGCATAACAACAATCACACCAATGCATTAGATGAATAAATTATGCCGTATTACATTACAGACATCCATTAACAAACAACGGGCATCAGAATGTCACAACAGGTAAAAGTCGCTATTGCTTATCACAGCGGATATGGCCACACGGAAGTTCTCGCTCAGGCAGTGGTAGCCGGCGCGGAAAATGCCGGTGCCAAAGCGATTGCCGTTTCAGTGGCTGATCCTGAAGCCATCAACTGGGATCAACTGGCTGAAGCTGACGCAATTATATTTGGCAGCCCAACCTACATGGGAAGCGTCAGTGCACCGTTTAAGGCATTTATGGATGCCAGCTCTAAAATCTGGGCCCAACAGGGCTGGAAAGATAAACTGGCAGCAGGCTTTACCAACTCATCCAGCCAGAGTGGCGATAAACTCAATACCCTGATCCAGTTATCGGTCTATGCTGCATCCCACAGTATGAACTGGATAAGCCTTGGCCTGATGCCTGGCAATAACAGCAGCCAGGGCAGCAATGCCGACCTGAACAGACTGGGCAGTTTTCTGGGGGCCATGGCACAAAGCAACAGCGATCAGTGCGCTGAGCTGACACCGCCACAGTCCGACAGAGATACCGCTCAGGCACTGGGGGCGCGGGTTGCCGCTGCAGCACAGCGCTGGCAACTGAAAACCAGCCCTTGCAATCTTTAATTCGGGAAACAGGATCTGATTATGTCACTGCCATTTAAAAACACCCGCAGCACCTATGGCCTGGCCAGTATCTCATTGCACTGGATCATGGCGCTGACAATCATAGGCTTATATATACTGGGTCTGTATATTGACACCCTCGACTACTACGATCCCAATTACCGGACTTTTCCACACTGGCACAAAAGCATTGGCATTATTTTGCTGGGCTTTTATGTCTGCCGGCTGGTCTGGAATCTGATTAACCCGCACCCGGAGCCATTACCTCAGCCTCCAATGGCACAACTGGCGACAAAAGTTGTCCATAAACTGATGTATGTGCTGATTATTCTGGTGCTGATCTCAGGTTATCTGATTTCCACCGCAGACGGACGGGCCATCGCCGTATTCAACTGGTTCGAAATACCGGCAATACCCGCCATAATTGAACGGCAGGAAGATACAGCAGGCTTTTTACATTACTGGCTTGCCAACGGTCTGATATCCCTTGCAGGATTACACGCCCTGGCAGCTCTGAAACACCACTTTATCAACAAAGACCAAACCCTGAATCGAATGTTAGGAAAGCACAATCCACCCAGGAGTAAACACATGAAACTGAAAACGACTCTGGCCGGCGCACTACTGGCTACCTCTGTCCTAGCTGCCCCGAGCATCCAGGCTGCAGACTACACAATCGATACCAAAGGGGCACACGCTTCCATTAACTTCCGCGTAAGCCACCTGGGCTACAGCTGGTTAGAAGGCCGTTTCAATGAATTCAGCGGTCAGTTCAGCTACGACGAAGCAAACCCGAATGCATCTTCTGTAGAAGTTGAAATCAACACTGCCAGTGTTGACTCCAACCATGCTGAGCGCGATAAGCACCTGCGCAGCGGTGACTTCCTGGACGTAAGCAAATATCCGAAAGCCAGCTTCAAGAGCACCGGTTACTCTGCAGACAGCGGCGTACTGAGCGGCGACCTGACCCTGCACGGCGTAACCAAGCCGGTTGAAATTCAGGTGACTAAGATTGGTCAGGGTGATGACCCATGGGGCGGCTACCGTGCAGGCTTCAGTGGCACCACTGAATTCAAGATGAAAGATTTCGGTATTACCAAGAACCTTGGCCCGGCATCAGAAACCGTTTACATGGAACTGCATGTAGAAGGTATTCGCCAGTAAGCGAAACATTCCGGAAAATGCGCCTTACGGCGCATTTTTTTGCGCGTAAAACTATCCGGAAAAGAATATTAGAAGTATTAAAGAATAAAAATATCTGCTGCCCGGAATAATCCGGTCAGTAAAAGAAGTCGAACTGGAAGCAGCCCGGCCAGAGCAAGCCAAGCTGCTCTCTGGGATGAGTTAGGCCGTAATAGTTACGTTTTCAGCCTGCAGCCCTTTCTGACCTTCAACTACCTCGAAGGTTACCTGCTGGCCTTCAACCAGGGAGCGACGCCCCGTACCGTTGATTGCCCGAAAATGTACAAATACGTCAGGCGCTCCCTGGCGTTCAATGAAGCCAAAACCTTTTTCGTCGTTGAACCATTTTACTACACCAGATAATAGTTGATCAGACATACCTTCCTCTTCTTATATTTTGGTGCCTGCGGACTTTTCCGTCAGACGTCCTTTGCTATTTCAGAAATCACTGTCTCCCGGATGAACAGAGATTTCACATCAACAAAAATCAGCTTTTCAGCCAGGCCGGGGCGTGCTAAAGAAAAACCAACTATATCTTCTACGTATAAAAACGCAGATATGCAAGTCAGTATCTGCACTTTTTGTGTAATTTTTATGAACTTAGCCGCAAAAACCAATTCTTTAGAGACAGGACAGTGAATATGCTAGACTCCGGTCCGTTAAATTCACGATCGATCTGGAAATTAAGATGGCAGGTTCACTTCAGGATCAACTACTGGGCGCAGGTCTGGCAACCAAAAAGCAGGCCAACAAAGCTAAAGCTGATCAGCGTAAAAACTAAAAATCCAAAACCGTAAAGAAAGGTGAGGTCTATCAGGACCAGGATGAGCAAGAACGTCAGGCAGCGATAGCCCGACAAAAAGAAGAGAAGCTGGAAAAAGACAAAGCCCTGAACCGGGAACGGGAAGAACAGCGCCTGCAGAAAGAAATTGATGCCGCTGCCCGTCAGATCATTCAGCAGAATATCATCAGCATCCCGGAAGACGGGGATGTTGAATATAACTTTGTTGACGGCAGTAAAATCAAAAGCTATACGTGAATAATGAACTGCAGAACCAGCTGGCAAATGGCAACCTGGCCATTGCACAACTGGACAGTAAATATGTCGTGATTCCAGCCGGTGCTGCTGAAAAATTACCGAACGCCGTCCTGAGCTGATCATCAGCCGCCAGGAGAAAGAAACCGTTGATCCGGATGATCCGTACGCAGACTTCCAGATTCCGGATGACTTAATGTGGTAATCAGCCCACTTAGAAACTGGCCGGAAATATCCGGCCAGACCTGTACAGATAACACCCGGAAAAATGCCTGAAAGTAACAGCTAAATGTTACGAAAAACGTCTAACACAGCCCCTCAAGCTTATAAAAATCAACACCTTAAGCTGGTTATCTTTTCACCGAATATCCCCTTCCACTCTCCAGATAAATAGCATAGAATGGCGATGGCTTGAAAGTAAGGCTCGTTTTTATGATTTAAATCCTGGTATCCCAACCTGAATGATGAAGATATTTAGCATAAAGTCATAAATGTAGTACCTACATTTCTTAGCTCAACCGCGGTAATAAACACACTGTTGTTGCCGCTTAAATTACTTATATTTTTGTAGGATACACATTATGTCTACTACTACTGGTACCGTAAAATGGTTCAATGCCGATAAAGGCTATGGTTTTATCGAGCAGGAAAACGGTCCTGACGTATTCGTTCACTTCCGTGCCATCAACACGACTGGCTTCAAAACCCTGACCGAAGGTCAGCAGGTTTCTTTCGAAGTGACTCAGGGCCAGAAAGGTCCTCAGGCTGAGAACGTTTCTGTTCTGTAAGCTGGCTTCTAAGCTGTAACCTCCGGGTTACAGCTTTATCCCCTCACTGCTTTACCCTTCTTATACCTCAGATTTACGCCATACCAGCAACTGATTATTTGCCGGCATTGTCACGTCTGCACTCAGCTGTAATCCAACGGCTTCAGCCAGCGCATTAACCGCCTCAAAATCACGAATCCCACTGACCGGATCACGCTGCTTCAGCCATTGATCAAACTCAGCATTACTGGCACTGGTATAGTCGCCTTCGTAACGAAACGGCCCGTACACGATCAGTTGTCCGCCCGGCTCAAGCGCAGCACCCGCGCCGGCGAAAAAGCACTCCACCTGTGGCCAACCCATGATATGCAGAGTATTCGCCGTAAAAACAGCATCTGCATAATCAACACCCCAGCCTGCCTGACACACATCCAGTATTTGCGGCGGCAATATATTTTCAACGGCCTCCTCCATCAGATTCAGCTTCAGAGCCTCGTGATTCATCATCAGCTCCGTCGGTTGCCAGCTAAGCCAGGGAAACCTACGGGCAAAAACAACGCATGCTGCCCGGAACCACTACCCACTTCCAGCACGTGCCTGCTGTCCGTCAGCAAGCCCTGTAGCTGCTCAAAAATGGGCTGCTGATTTCGCTCGCAATTGGGAATAATTAAGCATAACTGCTCCTGATACTGTCTTTGAAAATGAATCTGCGGATCTGCCACTATTGCAATCTGGCCATCAGCCACCCAACATAGTAAGTGTCAGTTACGATTACAAGCCATTCGTTATCAGATCCGGAACCCTCAGCTTGCTTCACTTCAAACGATTATTTTCAGCCCTGCTTTTTGGTTTCTCACTACAGAGTATTGCCAGTGAAACCATCATCATCGGTGGCGATTATTCCTATCCGCCTTACGAATTTATTGATGAGAAAGGCCAGCCCAGCGGCTATAACGTCGAGCTGACTCAGGCGATCGCCGAAGTCATGGGAATGAAAATTGAATTCCGTATGGATGAATGGTCTCTGGTCAGGGATGCCCTGCAAAACGGCGAAATCGACGCATTGCAAGGCATGGTCAGTTCTGCAGAACGGGGCAAGCAGTTTCTGTTCAGCCCACCCCACGCCATTGTTCATCAGTCGATATTTGCCCGCCGTGGCGAACCCGGGCTTCCAGCCTGCAACAACTGCGGGAAAACAAGTCGTCGTACAGAAAAACGGCATCATGCATGACTACCTGCTGCAAAATAACGTCGGCGCCATCATCAACACTGCAGAAACCCATGCTGACGCCCTCCGGCAGCTATCTTCCGGCAAACACGACTTTGCGCTGGTCGCCAACCTTCCCGGCCTGTATCTGGAACAGGAGCTGGGGCTGAATAACATCATGCCGGTCGGCCAGCCTTTTCAGGCTCAGCAATACGGCTATGCGGTCTTACAGGGTAATGAAGCCTTACTGGCCCGTTTCAGCGAAGGGTTAGCGATCCTGAATAACACCGGCCGCAAACAGGAAATTTATAACAAATGGCTCGGCTCTTTGCAGGACAGAGGGATCCCATGGAGAGACATCGGTAAAATCACCTTCTGGGCATCCGTATTACTGCTGATCTTCCTCAGTGTCGCCGTGATCTGGAACCGATTGCTCAAACGGGAAGTAAACAAACGCACCCGTGAACTGCATATCCAGCAACAGCAACTTATTCAGGCAGACAAAATGACCTCTCTTGGCATTCTTGTCTCCGGTGTTGCGCACGAAATTAACAACCCTACAGGTCTGTTACTGCTGAACCTGCCTATCATTCAAGATGCCTGGCATGACTGTGAGGCGACACTCGAAGAACGCTATAAGGAACAGGGAGACTTTGATCTGGGAGGCCTGCCCTACTCACAGATGCGTCAGGAAATACCTGCCCTTCTGGAAGACATGCACAACGGTGCCCGGCGTATCAAACGAATTGTGAACGACCTGAAAGACTTTTCCCGTCAGGAAGACGACGATATCCGGGAAACCTTTAACCTGAATGATGTCGTCAATACCACCACCCGGCTGCTGGACAACAATATCCAGAAATACACCGATCACTTCAGCAGCAGGCTGGCCAGCCACCTGCCGGACTGCAGTGGCAATGCCCAGCGAATAGAACAGGTCATCATTAACCTGATCGTCAACGCCTGTCAGGCGCTGGAAAACAGAACACAAAATATTCATCTGGAAACCTTTTACCTGCCGACACAGAATCTGGTGGGGCTGGATATCACCGACCAGGGCCATGGGATTTCACCGGAAGACCTGCCCCGCCTGCTCGACCCGTTTTTCACCACCCGCCGCGAACATGGCGGCACAGGTCTTGGCCTGTCAATTTCCAGCGGTATTGTTAAAAGCCACGGCGGCCAGTTAGAATTCGCCGCCAATCAGCCCCGGGGAACCCGGGTGCGTATGACCATTGCCTGTCATCAGGAAACCCTATGAGCACCGATAACCTGTACCCCGAATTCGGCATATTACTGGTCGATGACGAAACATCATTTCTGCGCAGCCTCAGCCTGACCCTGCGCCGCAGCGGTAACATCACCCACCTGCACCAGTGCAGCGACAGCCGTGAAGTCATGCCTCTGCTTGCCCGCCACAATATCGGTCTGGTACTGCTGGATCTGACCATGCCTCATATCTCCGGCGAACAACTGTTGCAGCAAATTACTGAACGTTACCCGGACATAGGCGTCATTATCATCAGCGGCCTCAATCAGGTGGAATCTGCTGTCAGTTGCCTGCAACAAGGTGCCTTTGATTATTTCGTTAAAACCAGCGAAGAAGGCCGGCTGATTGAAGGCATTAAGCGGGCGATTCGGATGCAGGAACTATTGCGTGAAAATCAGGCACTGGGACAACGCATGCTTAGCAACACCCTCGAACATCCACAGGTATTCGACCCGATCATCAGCCGCAGTAAACAAATGCACGGGGTATTTCAGTACACCGAATCCATCGCCCCCAGCTCGCAACCCCTGCTGATCTGTGGTGAAAGCGGCACCGGAAAAGAACTGCTGGCCAGAGCCGTCCACCAGCTGAGCAATCGTAAAGGCGAGCTGGTCACCGTGAATATTGCCGGGCTGGATGACCATATTTTTGCCGACACACTATTTGGCCACCGCCGCGGGGCTTTCACCGGGGCAGATAAAGACCGTCCGGGACTGATTGAGCAGGCAGCCAACGGCACGTTGTTTCTGGATGAAATCGGCGATCTCAGTCCCACCTCTCAGATAAAACTGCTGCGCCTCTTACAGGAAGGCGAATACTATCCGCTGGGCAGTGACCGCCCCAAGCGCAGCAGTGCCCGCATCATTGCCGCCACCCACCAGGACCTGCAACACAAACAGCAAAATGAAGATTTCCGCCGGGATCTGTATTACCGGCTTTGCACCCACCAGGTCAGAATTCCACCGCTGCGCCAGCGCAAGGAAGACCTGCCCCTGCTGCTTGATCATTTTCTGAGACTGGCCGCTGAAGACATGCAGAAAACAGTACCGGGCTACCCGCCGGAGCTGACCCAGTTACTGGCCACCCACAGTTTTCCCGGCAATATTCGCGAGCTGCGGGCACTGGTGTTTGATGCGCTCAGCCGACACCGCTCTCACCAGTTATCACTGGATGTATTCCGACAGGCACTGAATAAAGACAGCGAAGAAACCGGTCCCCAGAGCGCTGCCGAAGCCGTGGTATTTAACCCCGACTGCAGCCTGCCAACACTCACAGAAATCAGCCAGCTGCTGGTCAGCGAAGCCATGGAACGGGCAGATAATAACCAGTCACTGGCGGCACGGTTGCTGGGTATCTCCCAGCCTGCTCTGAGTAAACGCTTAAAAAACATGCGCTGATTCCCTATAACCAAAGTTATACACATAACTTTGGTTATGTTCCGGATAAAACAGCCCCGGTCCCTTCTGCCATCAGCGTCAGAGCCAGGCAGAACGATCAGTATCATATTCAGTGTATAACTATGATTATACCCCTCCCGGCTAACAGCACTGTCAACAAAACCACAATAAAACCTTATATAACAAATAGTTAAATCCTAAAAATCACTCATGGCACAGCCCTTGCTCTATTGGGTTCTATATTTGCTTCGCCATAACAATAACGAGTGATACTTCATGAACAGTTCTAACGACACCCGCACTGAACAGGACCTCCTGGGGCAGGCGGAAATTCCCAAGCACGCTTATTACGGCATTCAGACCTGGCGTGCACAGCAGAATTTCGATTTAAGCGGTGTCAGCCTGCAACACTTCCCCACCTGATCAGCGCACTGGCCATGGTTAAGCAGGCCGCCGCCCGTGCTAACTGCCAACTGGGATTCCTTGATCAGGAACCGGCCGACGCCATCGAGCAGGCCTGCCGTCTGATTACCGGTGGAGAATTTCATGACGCCTTCATCGTCGACATGATCCAGGGCGGCGCAGGCACCTCCACCAACATGAACGCCAATGAAGTTATCGCCAATGTGGCATTGGAACTTTCCGGACACAGTAAAGGTGATTACCAGCACCTGCACCCGAACAACCACGTCAACATGTCGCAGTCGACCAATGACGCTTACCCCACCGCTGTCCGCCTGGCCATTCTGCTGAGCCACGGTAACCTGGTCAGCCGCCTGACCAGCCTGCAGACCAGCCTGATTGCAAAAGCCGAAGAGTTCAGCGACATCCTGAAGATGGGCCGTACCCAGTTACAAGATGCAGTGCCTATGACCCTGGGTCAGGAATTCAACAGCTGGGCCTCCACCCTTGGCGAAGATATCCAGCGGATTGCCGGGCTGGCAGAACTGCTCACCGAAGTAAATCTGGGCGGTACCGCCATAGGTACCGGCATCAATGCGGATAAACGCTACGGCAAACTGGCAGTTAGCGAACTGGCCAAAATCAGCGGTTACCCGCTAATTCAGGCCACTGATCTGGTGGAAGCCAGCTCAGATATGGGAGCCTTTGTACTCTTCTCCAGCATGCTTAAGCGGCTGGCCATCAAACTGTCAAAAATCGCCAATGACCTGCGTCTTCTGAGCATGGGCCCAAGAGCCGGCTTAAACGAAATCAACCTGCCACCGCAACAACCCGGCAGCTCGATCATGCCCGGCAAGATCAACCCGGTTATTCCGGAAGCCGTCAATCAGGTTGCCTATCAGGTGATGGGCAATGATCTGGCGGTCTGCATGGCAGCAGAAGCCGGCCAGCTGCAGCTCAATGCTATGGAACCACTGATTGCCTTTAACGTGCTGGAATCCATCCGCCTGCTCAGTCAGGCAATGCCCATGCTGGAAGAACGCTGCATCGCAGGCATTACCGCTAACCGTGAACATTGCCGTCATCTGGTGGATAACAGCATCGGTGTGGTTACCGCCCTGAACCCGCATATCGGTTATGAAAATGCCACCCGCATCGCCCGGCAGGCCCTGCATTCCGGTGCCAGCGTTGTCGATCTGGTGCGCGAAGAAGCGCTGCTGTCCGATAGCCAACTGGCGGAAATTCTGAAACCGGAAAACATGATTCATCCCGGCCGCTAAGCGGCCACCCGTTCAACCCTCACAATCAAAACAACAAGAGGTTAACTATGTCTGACTCATCCCTGTCCATGAACAAAGGCGGCGTCTGGCGCTCCATGGCACTCTGGAAGAAAATCTTCATCGGCATGCTCGCCGGTGTCGCCGTCGGCGCATTTATGGGTCCTGATGCTGAGGTACTTAAACCGATCGGCACCCTGTTCATCAATGCCATTAAAATGCTGATTGTCCCGCTGGTATTCTGTTCTCTGGTGGTCGGTGTGACCTCCATGCAAGACAGCGCCAAAATGGGCCGTATCGGCATCAAATCCATTGTTATCTACCTGCTGAGTACCGCTGTTGCAATATCTATCGGTCTTGGCCTGGGTACCGTTTTCATGCCCGGCGAAGGTCTGAACATGGTTGCTGATGCCAATGCAGCAGCGGCAACAAAAGAAGCGCCCAGCCTGGTCTCTACCATCATTAACCTGATTCCGAAAAATCCGATTGAAGCACTGGCCGGCGGTAAGATCCTGCAGATCATCGTCTTTGCACTGGGTCTGGGTATTGCCCTGAATATGATCGGCGAAACCGGTAAACCGGCTATCAAGGTATTCAACAGCCTGGCTGAAGGTATGTACAAACTGACAGCTCTGGTAATGAATTTTGCCCCTTACGGTATCTTCGCCCTGATGGCATGGGTCGCCGGTAAATACGGTGCAGATGTATTACTGCCACTGGCAAAAGTCATTGCCGCAGTTTATATCGGCTGCATCATTCACGTACTGGTCGTGTATACCGGTGCAATCGCTATGATCGCAAAACTGCCTCCGGTGCAATACCTGAAAGGTATCGTCAGCGCGCAGATGATGGCCTTCACCTCCACCAGCAGCTCCGGTACGTTACCGGTCAGCATTCGCTGCGCCCGTGAAAACCTTGGGGTATCCAAGGGAACAGCCAGCTTTGTTCTGCCTTTAGGTGCCACCATTAATATGGATGGTACGGCACTGTATCAGGGCGTTGCTGCACTGTTTGTTGCCCAGGCCTTCGGTATTGATCTGAGCATGGCGGACTACCTGACCATCATTGCCACCTCCACACTGGCGTCTATCGGTACTGCAGGTGTACCTGGTGCAGGCCTGATCATGCTGTCACTGGTGCTCAGCACTGTTGGTCTGCCAATGGAAGGTCTGGCGATCATTGCCGGTATCGACCGTATTCTGGATATGGCCCGTACCTGCGTGAATGTATCCGGTGACCTGATGGTTTCTGTGCTGATCGGCAAGAGTGAAAACGAGCTGGACAGCGACGTTTACAAATCTGATGAGCCACAGACAGCAACCCAAAGCTAACTGCCAGCCATAAAAAACGCTGCCCGGGGTAACCCGCGCAGCGTTTTTATCCCTTGTCAGGCGTTAACTGGGATCATAGGCACAGCGGAAGCCAATAGAACCATAAATACTCCGGCCACTGACCGGCGGTTTAACATTGCGGAATGAGCTGCGCAGGTTGGCTTTATTCTCATCCCAGGAACCGCCCCGTACCAGACGCTGGCGGCTTTGTGCCTGATCCGTCAGATTCCCGGCCGCATACTGGGCAATACCATCAGACGCATACCAGTTCATCATCCACTCACCGGCATTCCCTTGCATATCAAACAGGCCAAAGGCATTGGCATCACGGCTGCCAACCGGCCAGGTGCGGTCTTCACCACAACCATCCGGCTCATTTGGAACAGAGCCCATGGTCACACCGTCATCCAGAATGGCGTTTTTACAGCTGACCTCTTCCCCCAGGGATAAGGACTTGTGGAACCGGCCCGTGCCGCCTTTTCCCACTCAGCTTCATAAGGCAAGCGCCCACCTTTCCATTCGCAGTAAGTCAGGGCCTCCTGCCAGTCGACACAGTTCGCCGGGTGATTATCCCGCCCCTCCGCACCGACATTACAGTATTTGTTACGCTGAAAATCTTTCGGCCGCACACAGATACCTGCATCAATACAGGCCTGATAGGAAGCCACCGTCACTTCAAACTTATCCAGCTCAAAAGCCGGGACATTGACTGCCGTTCCGCCCTGAGGACCTTCATCACGGTCACAGGCGGTATCATTCACTGAACAGCCCATCTGAAAACTGCCAGCGGGAATAACAACAGTATCTTTTGCATGGGAAACGGCCGCAGACAATGCCAGCACAGAAAAACTGCAGGCAGACACTATCCGGGGAACAACAGGGGAAATCCGGGAAACAGACATACACGCTCCATTTATTATTCTGAGCAGTCTGCCGGCGGGGAACCGGCAAAACTTAATACGGAACAGGGAATAACAGTCAACTGTAGACCATTGAATTCCCTGACAAGTTCCCGCCTGTCACCCGGTATGATTATTTAAAAACGTCCGGACAGCCTGCCAGGCTGTTGAATTCCGGCGACCAGCGCCGTACATCGTTCGCCCGGCGCCAGCGCTGATGGTAAAACTGCATCAGACACACACCGGAGTCCAGCTCAACCATGAACACATCCAGTTCCCGGACATCATCATAGGGGATACTCACGGCTTTGCCCCCAGCTCTTGATCCCGTCACGCTGAGCAAAAGCCTGCCAGAACGCCACCGGCTTGCGCCATGTCTGGCCAACCTCATCCCAGGCCAGCAATTCACCGGATGCGGTTTCCCGCAACTCGCCATCCCGGTCACCCATGACCTCGGCCTGAGCACTGACACTCAGACCTAATAATACTGCTAACAGTGCTGCAATACGCATCTGCACTCTCCTTGGTTCACCTCTGAATACCAGATGAAAAATGTAACACAAACAAATATTTAACTTAACGTTACCGGACAATGTAGTACGACTTTCGCGCCAAAAGGCAGGAAATATACGCCATCTTTCAAAAATCAGCATTTATCTGAACCGGCCAGCAGATTCAGATAAATCCGCCAAAATCTGATTTCGCCAGAAAAATATCTGCGAAATGCCTCCCGTAGCACAGAAATATCCCTAAGCGGGATGATTTGACAGCGTCACCATGCCCCTCTAGGTTAGACCCACACCCCACAAGGGTAAATTCAACACCTGTTGACAATAACAACAAAAATCACCCAGACCGCGATCCGGTTACGGTGAAAGGTAATCATTATGACCCGACAAGCAGCCTTACCCGGCCAGAGCGTTTTTGCACCCTTTTCCTCTTCTGTTCGCCATCCGTACCTCTATCCTCCTCTGATACTCCGCCGCTGAACGTCTCACATTATTTTCGGCTAATTCACGAGTATTCACCGCGGCTTAACTGTCGCAGCGGGAGGTATGCAAATGACCACTTTTGCACCGGTTTCACTGGACGATAAATGGCAACAAAATCATGGTCAGGTCTATCTGACCGGCAGTCAGGCGCTGGCCAGGCTACCTATGTTACAGGCAATTCAGGATCAGCAGGCCGGTTACAATACCGCCGGTTTTATATCCGGCTACCGGGGCTCGCCACTGGGCCATTTTGATAAAACCCTGTGGCAAATCAAAGACCGGCTGACAGCCCATAACATCACCTTTCAGCCCGGCGTAAACGAAGATTTGGGCGCAACAGCTGTCTGGGGATCACAACAGGCAAACGTATTTCCCGGTGCAAAATACGATGGGGTTTTTGGCCTCTGGTACGGCAAAGGGCCCGGGGTCGACCGCAGTGGCGACGTATTCAAACATGCCAACGCCTTTGGCACTACGCCACTGGGCGGCGTGCTGGCTGTCGCCGGCGATGATCACGCCTGTAAATCCTCCACCCTGCCTCATCAGAGCGATTATGCTTTCATGGATGCCCTGGTGCCCTACCTGTATCCGGGGAATATTCAGGAACTGATCGAATATGGCCTCTACGGCTGGGCGATGTCACGCTACAGCGGCTGCTGGGTTGGCTTAAAAGCACTGGCGGAAATCATGGACTCCGGCAGCCGGGTTGATCTGGACCAGACCCGCATCACAATCAAATGCCCGAACAGCGAAGGTAAACCCAGCGACGGCCTCAATGCCCGCTGGCCAGACAAACCTTTGCAACAGGAAGTCCGTCTCCACGAACACAAGCTTGAAGCCGCCCGGGCGTTCTGCCGGGCCAACAAGCTGGATAAAACCATTATCAACCCGCTTAAACCCCGGCTGGGTATCATCTCTGCCGGCAAATCCTATCTGGACGTACTGCAGGCACTGGAAGACCTGGGTATAAGTCACGAACTGGCCGAAGACTTAGGAATTCGACTGTACAAGGTTGCTATGCCGTGGCCCCTTGAACCACAGGGAATAGAAGCTTTCAGCGAAGGATTGGATGAAATTCTGGTGATTGAAGAAAAACGCGGCGTGATTGAAGAACAACTTCGCCAGCAACTCTATCAGCGATTCAACGCACAGGGACAAACACCTCCCCGAATCACCGGTAAACAGGATGATCTTGGCCAGGAACTGCTGACGACACTGGGGAACTGACCCCGGCAATGATTGCCCGGGCAATTGCCCGCCGCACCGAAGCATTCTACAGCAGCCCTGAAATGCAGCAGCGACTGGACTTTCTGACCACCAAAGAAGCAGAACTGGCCCGCCCCCGTGCCCTGATTGAACGCACGCCGCATTTCTGTTCCGGCTGTCCGCACAACACCTCTACTACCCTGCCGGACGGCAGCCGGGCACTGGGAGGTATCGGCTGTCACTACATGGCAACCTGGATGGACCGGGGCACCGAAACTTTCACCCAAATGGGCGGAGAAGGCGCTACCTGGATCGGCCAGGCCCCTTTCACTGAAACTAATCACGTATTCCAGAACCTGGGCGACGGCACCTATTTCCACTCAGGTCTGCTGGCGATCCGTGCGGCTGTCGCTTCCGGCGTAAACATCACCTATAAAATTCTCTATAACGACGCAGTCGCCATGACCGGCGGCCAGCCGGTAGACGGCAGCCTGAGTGTGCAGCAAATCAGTCATCAGGTATACGGTGAAGGCATCCGCAGAATCGCTATCGTCAGTGATGATCCGGGCAAATACCGCAATTACAGTGAATTTGCCCGGGGCGTCACCTTTCATCACCGGGATGAATTACAGGCGGTCCAACTTGAACTACGAGACATTGAAGGCTGCAGCGTGATGATTTATGACCAGACCTGCGCCGCCGAAAAACGCCGGCGCCGTCACCGTGGCCAGATGCACAACCCGGCGGAACGGGTCGTCATTAACAGTGAAATCTGTGAAGGGTGTGGTGACTGCGGTGTGCAATCCAACTGTTTATCCGTGGAACCGCTGGAAACAGAACGGGGCCGTAAACGCAGTATTAACCAGTCCTCATGCAACAAAGACTTCAGCTGTGTACGGGGCTTCTGCCCGAGCTTTGTTACGGTCAAAGGCGGCGAACTGCGCAAACCGGATACGGACTTCAGCCAGATCAGCTTTCCGGCCCTGCCCGACCCGCAATTACCGGCATGTACCACCCCCTATAACATTATGCTGACCGGTGTTGGCGGTACCGGTGTCGTCACCGTCAGTGCCCTGCTGGGTATGGCAGCCCACATCGAAAACAAAGGCATTGGTGTACTTGATCAGATCGGGCTGGCGCAAAAATTCGGCGCTGTCATGAGCCATATTCGAATCGCGGACAGTCAGGCGCGGATTCACACTGTGCGTATTCCTGCGGGCGAAACCGATCTGATGGTCAGCTTTGACCTCATGGTTGGCGCCAGCGAAGAAGCCCTCGGCAAACTGGAAAACAGCCGCAGCCATGTGGTGATTAACAATCACAAAAGCATGCCGGCCGCCTTCACCCGGGAGCCGGATCTGGAAGTGCCCAATGATGCCATGGAAGCGGTGATTCAGAACACCGCCGTACAGAGCTATGCACTGGATGCCACCGAACTGGCTACCCGATTATTGGGGGACGGTATGGCAGTGAATCTGTTCTGCATCGGCTACGCCTGGCAACAGGGCCTGATCCCGCTGGAACGCGAATCCATTGAGCAGGCAATCAAACTGAACGGCGTTGCCGTACAAGCTAACATTGATGCCTTCCTCTGGGGTCGCAGGGCAGCGGTTGATCTTCCTGCAGTCAGGGACATTGCCTATGGAAAAACAGCACCGGCCGCCGATGCAGTTCAGCTGATGCCATCACTGGACACTATCATTCATCGGGAAAAACAACACCTCACCGACTATCAGAATTCAGCGCTGGCCAAACGGTATGAAAAGCTGGTTCTGCAGATTCAGCTGCACACCAAAGACATGCGTCTGGGACAGCGCCTGGCTATCGCGGTAGCAACCCAGTACAGCAAATTGCTGGCCTATAAAGATGAGTACGAAGTTGCCCGGCAACTCACCTCTGACACATTCCAGCGCCAGCTAAAACAACAATTCACCGGCGAGATCGAACTGGAATTTAATCTGGCACCACCATTGCTGGCGAAATCCGATCCGGCAACCGGCCGGCCACGCAAGCGCAAATTCAGCCAGAAATACCTGCCGGTCCTGAAACTGCTGGCTAAACTTAAACCGTTGCGGGGCACCGCGCTGGACATATTTGCCTACAGCCACGACCGCCGGCTGGAACGCCAGCTGATTCAGCAGTACGAACAGGATATCCGTCTGATTCTCAGTACCCTCAGTGCGGATAATTACGCAGCCGCCTGCGCCCTTGCAGAGCTGCCGGGCCAGATCCGGGGCTATGGTCCGGTTAAAGATGCTGCCTGGCTGAAGGTTCAGCCGGAGCGTTTACAACTGCTGAGTCATTTTACATCGGACAACAATCCGGCAGCCAAAATGACTGCCACCTGATACACCGCCGGGTACTTTGCAGCAGCGAAGCACCCGGGCCTTTCTAACGAATTTTATGGCTAAACAGCCAGCTAACACTGCACAGGAAAAAGGAAACACACGGCTATGAGCATTTTCAGCCACCCTGAATACGACCAGCATGAACAGGTCAGTTTCTATCATGATCCGGATACAGGCCTGCAGGCCATTATTGCTGTCCACAATACTAACCGTGGCCCGGCGCTGGGCGGTTGCCGTATGTGGCATTACGCCAGTGACACAGAAGCACTGACTGACGTTTTACGTCTGTCCAGAGGCATGACCTACAAGTCGGCTCTTGCGAACCTGGATTTAGGGGCGGTAAATCTGTCATTATCGGCGACCCGCAACGCCATAAAACACCTGAGTTGCTGGCAGCCATGGGCCGGATGCTGGAACGCACCGGCAACCGCTATATTGCAGCGGAAGACTCCGGTACCAGTGTGGCTGACCTGAGTGTCATGGCACAACATACAACCAATGTTGCCGGCATCACCGACCGTATCGGCATTGACGGTGCACCCTGTAACGGTGACCCGTCACCGGCCACCGCCTATGGCGTATTTACCGGCCTGAAAACAGCGGTTCAGCATCGCCTGGGTGGCAACCACCTGGACGGCATTAAGGTCGCCGTTCAGGGCATCGGCAATGTTGGTTACCGCCTATGTGAACTGTTACATAACGCCGGAGCACAGCTCTATATCACCGATATTCACCCAGAGCGGGTCGCACAGGCCCAGGCTGAATTCGGAGCAATCGCCGTGGACGGGCAGGAAATTTACAGCGTAGATGCAGATGTTTTCGCGCCATGTGCGCTGGGTGCAGTGCTGAACGATGCAACCATTCCCCTGCTCAGTGCCAAAGTTGTTGCCGGTGCCGCCAATAACCAACTGGCCGGACAGCGTCATGATCTGATGTTACAGGAACGGGGTATTCTCTACGCGCCGGATTATGCACTGAATGCCGGTGGTATCATCGACCTCTATTACGAGCGGATTGGCCACGAACACCTGAAGGTGCGGGCTCATATCGAAACCATCAGCGACACGCTAAACGAAATTTTCCAGCGTTCAGCACAACAAAAACGCCCTACCGGCGAAATTGCCGACCAACTGGCTGAAGAACGTTTCCGCTAGGCCTTTCTTACATGCCGGTCAGCTTTCCTCAGCTGACCGGCTTACAGATAACACACCACTTGCAGCTTGTTACCGTCCGGGTCACGCACATAAGCCGCATAGTAATTTTCACTGTAATGCGCCCGGATACCCGGAGCCCCTTCATCGCTGCCACCGTGCTCCAGTGCAAGCGCATAAAAGCGGTCTACTTCCGCCGCAGACCTCGCCTGAAACGCGAGGTGACTGCCATTACCAACACTGGCAGGCTCACCGTCAAACGGGGAATAAATATAGATATAGGGTAATTCAAACCCTTCCCCTTCACCACAGGCCGGGCATACGCCGGCGGCTTGCCTTCCGGTTTTGGCACCCGCTGCAACCCCAGCACAGGCATCACCGCGTCATAAAAGCGCCGAACGCTGCAGATCATTCGACCCCAGCGTGACATGGCTGAATACTGAATATGTCATCCCTTGCCTCAAAAGTTGATTTTACAACTTTGTTTAATTACCATGCGCCCGCTAACTTATCCACTTAACATACCGCGGAGGAGAATAAAAATGATTATTTTATGTACACCCTTTGCAGGTTCTGACCACCGATAACCCACCGTTATTTCGCCCTGGTCAACTGACCTGCCAATACGATTTCCGTTTAAATCCTTATAAAGGAATTGGTACCATGGGCACAACCGTCCAAACTATTACTGATACAGTCAGCCTGCTTGCGTCCGCAGATACCTGGATTGAAGGCAAGGCAATACAACAATTAATTAAAACCTCTGAACTCGAAAATATTCGCTGGGTTGCCGGCATGCCGGATCTGCATCCTGCCCGTGGCTATCCAATCGGCGCTGCTTTCTTTTCAGAAGAGAAAATATATCCGGCACTGATTGGCAACGACATTGGTTGCGGAATGTCTTTATGGCAAACCTCGCTGAAAACTTCTAAAGCGAATCCAGACAGGATGGCTAAAAACTCACTGAAATTGAACAGTCGCTAGACAGCAGTTGGAATGAATATATTCAGCGATGCAAACAACATAAAAACATACGCAATGACGATTTTGATCATGCGCTGGGAACAATCGGAGGCGGCAATCACTTTGCCGAATTCCAATGCCTGGACACCGTATACGATGAGCAAACCCTGCAGCAGCTCGGTTTAGATAAAAACAGTTACAGCTACTGGTTCACTCTGGCTCCCGGGGTTTAGGCCAATCAATACTCACAAAGCATGTGACTGAGCATAGCCATCAGGGTCTGCGTACGGATACTGATGCTTTTCAGCATTATCTGAATGAACACGATGAAGCCGTTCGCTGGGCGGAACTGAACCGGACGCTGATCGCCCGAAGGTTTATTGAAGCCCTTCGGACTGACGGTAAACCGGTGCTTGATATCAACCATAACCTGATGGTTAACCGAACCATCAAAGGATCATCAGGCTGGTTACATCGCAAAGGCGCTACACCGTCTGATCAGGGGTACGTAATCATTCCCGGCTCCCGTGGAGATTACAGCTACCTGGTCAGTCCTCTCACTGAAAATAACGCAGCACCTTCCGAAGAAAAGCACTTGTATTCGCTTGCGCACGGCGCCGGCAGAAAGTGGCAACGGGGTAACTGTGCTGATCGCCTGAGCCATAAATACAAGCGGGAAGACTTACAGAAAACTAAATTCGGCAGCCTGGTGATCTGTAACAATAAAGAACTGCTCTATGATGAAGCACCGCAGGCATACAAAAATGCGAAAGCATTATTGCCGATCTGGTTGATGCCGGACTGATTCGGGTCATTGCCCGTTTACGTCCGGTGCTGACATTCAAGACCAACGGAGGATGTTAAGTATGATTCTCATACAACTATCCGCTGGTCGGGGGCCTCTGGAATGCTGCATTGCCGTGCACCGGGCATGGGAAACCCTTTGTCGCGAAGCAGAATCCGAAAGCATTTCATGCCAGCTTATTGAAGCGGTTTCCGCCGGGAAAAAGGCTGGCTATAAATCCGTTCTGCTCCAGCTTGTCACTGCAGATACAACCCTTGCTAAAGCTTTTGCCTGCCGCTGGGAAGGCACCAGTCTGTGGATTTGTCCGAGTCACTTACGGCCCGGGCACAAACGTAAAAACTGGTACTTTAACTGCCGTATGTTTGAAATACCGGAGCGCACGTTTGACTCTGAGATTGTATATCAGACCTGCCGGTCATCGGGAGCCGGTGGCCAGCATGTCAATACTACAGATTCTGCGGTCAGGGCAACGCACACAGCAACAGGGATCAGTGTCCGCGCAGAAAGCGAACGCAGCCAGCATGCCAACAAACGATTAGCCCGTGCCCTGCTGTTCCATAAACTGGAAACCCTGCAACAACAGGAAGCAGATCAACAGGAACAAAACCGCTGGCAACAACATACGCAGCTGCAACGTGGTAATCCGGTTCGCACCTTCAAAGGCGAGAAATTTATCCCGATGAGCTGAGCAACGAAAAAGGCGCACCCGTTAGGGTACGCCTTTGTTTAAGCTCGACGGATAGAGCTTACTCTCACGCTTGGGCACATCATTTTACTACTCGTATCGGTAGCTAACGATGTCTGTTCAGCCCGGACATGAACCCGGGCTGTTATCTGTTACTCGTCGCGGTAGCTGTCTACGCCCGGGCAAGAACAGATGAAGTTACGGTCACCGTATACGTTGTCGATACGGTTAGTCGCTGGCCAGAACTTATTCGCGCGGGTCGCAGCATTCGGGAATACCGCTTCTTCACGTGAGTAAGGACGTTCCCAGTCAGCGCTCATCACATCAGCCTGAGTGTGAGGTGCATTGCACAGCGGGTTGTTATCCGCAGGCCATACGCCAGACTCAACCTTGTTGATCTCCGCACGGATCTGAACCAGAGCGTCTACGAAACGGTCGATCTCAACCTTGGACTCAGACTCAGTCGGCTCGATCATCAGCGTGCCGGCAACCGGGAAAGACATCGTCGGTGCGTGGAAACCGTAGTCCATCAGACGCTTAGCGATATCTTCTTCGGATACACCGGAAGACTCTTTCAGCGGACGGATATCAACGATGCACTCGTGAGCAACCTTGTTGTTACGGCCACGGTACAGAACCGGATAGTGTGCAGCCAGCTGCTCGGTCATGTAGTTAGCATTCAGGATCGCCATCTGCGTAGAACGCTTCAGACCTGATTTACCCAGCATCTTGATGTATGCCCAGGTAATTGGCAGGATCGCGCCGCTGCCGTAAGGCGCTGCAGATACTGCACCGTTGTCAGCGCTGACCACACCGGTCGGGCTAACCTGGTGACCTGGCAGGTATGGCGCCAGGTGGCTCTTAACACCGATTGGACCAACACCCGGACCACCACCACCGTGTGGGATAGCGAAGGTCTTGTGCAGGTTCAGGTGAGATACGTCAGAACCGATAACGCCTGGCTTGGAAACACCTACCTGAGCGTTCATGTTGGCACCGTCCATGTACACCTGACCACCGTTACGGTGAATGATGTCACAGATTTCAACGATCTCTTCTTCGTATACACCGTGAGTAGACGGGTAAGTGATCATCAGTGCAGACAGGTTGTCTTTGTGCAGTTCAGCTTTAGCACGCATGTCAGCAACGTCAACGTTACCGTTTGCATCACACTCGGTGATAACAACCTTCATACCCATCATGGCTGCAGATGCAGGGTTAGTACCGTGCGCAGATGAAGGAATCAGACATACGTTACGGTGACCCTGACCATTCGCTTCCTGGTACTTACGGATCGCCAGCAGACCAGCGTATTCGCCCTGTGCACCTGAGTTAGGCTGCATAGAAACGTTATCGTAACCGGTAATTTCAACCAGATCAGCTTCCAGTTCGTTGATCATTTTCAGGTAACCCTGAGTCTGATCTTCCGGTGCGAACGGGTGCATGTTGGCAAATTCAGGCCAGGTAACCGGAATCATTTCAGCAGTCGCGTTCAGCTTCATGGTGCATGAACCCAGTGGGATCATACCGTGAACCAGCGAGTAGTCTTTGTTTTCCAGCTTCTTCATGTACCGCAGCATGTCAGTTTCGCTGTGGTAGCTGTTGAATACAGGGTGTGTCAGAACCGCATCTTCACGACGCTGTTCAGCAGAGATACCTGTCGCGGCACCGGCAACGATTTCAGCGTCCAGCGCTGCAACGTCCAGACCGTGACCTTCACCCAGAACGATATCAAACAACTGTGCAACGTCTGCAGCAGAAGTGGTTTCGTCCAGAGAGATACCCAGCTTATCAGCAGCAGCCTTACGCAGGTTGCAACCGTTATCCAGACCACGCTGGTAAACGTCAGCAGCGGTTTCAGGCAGCGTCAGAGTCAGGGTATCGAAGTAAGTGTCATTCAGAGCAACGCCTTTGCTGCGCAGGCCGTTTGCCAGGATCGCAGTCAGACGGTGTACACGTTCAGCAATGGTCTTCAGACCCTGCGGACCGTGGTAAACAGTGTAGAAAGACGCCATGTTAGCCAGCAGCGCCTGAGCCGTACAGATGTTAGAAGTCGCCTTCTCACGACGGATGTGCTGTTCACGGGTCTGCATCGCCATACGCAGTGCCTGGTTACCGCTGGAATCAACAGATACACCGATGATACGGCCAGGTACAGAACGCTTCAGTTTTTCACTGGCAGCGAAGAAAGCAGCGTGAGGACCACCAAAGCCCATTGGTACACCGAAACGCTGAGCAGAACCCAGAACGATATCTGCACCCAGTTCGCCAGGTGATTTCAGCAGCATCAGCGCCAGCAGATCAGTCGCAACAGCAACCATTGTCTTGGAAGCTTTAGCCTGTTCAATCAGAGCTTTCAGGTCGTGAATGTCGCCGTAAGTGCTTGGGTATTGCAGCTGAACACCGAAAGCATCTGCGCTTTCCAGATCAGTCAGCGGGTTACCGACAACCACGTCGTAGCCGAAGTATTCAGCACGGGTTTTAATAACAGCGATGGTTTGCGGGTGAACATCGTCAGCCACAAAGTAAACGTCAGTCTTCTTGCGGTTAGAACGCTTGCACAGCGTCATTGCTTCTGCAGCTGCAGTTGCTTCGTCCAGCAGAGACGCGTTCGCCAGGTCCATACCGGTCAGGTCCATTACCATCTGCTGGTAGTTCAGCAGCGCTTCCAGACGGCCCTGTGCGATTTCAGGCTGATATGGCGTGTAAGCGGTGTACCAACCCGGGTTTTCCAGAACGTTACGTAAAATAACGTTTGGTACCTTGGTGTTGCTATAACCCATACCGATGTAAGACTTGTTTACCACGTTTTCACTGGCCAGAGTCTTCAGGTATGCAAGGGCATCACTTTCAGTAACGCTGTCGTCCATCGTCAGGGCATCATCCAGACGGATCGAGTCCGGAACGGTTTTTCAATCAGCTCATCTAACGAGCTAACGCCCAAGGAATCCAGCATTTCGCGGGTTTGTTCAGCATCCGGGCCGACGTGACGGCGGGTGAAGTCACCCGTCTGTAATAGATCACCCAGGGTATGAGTATCTGTAGCCATAACAATAACCTGTCAGTACACCGTCCGGCCGCTTACAAAATACAACAACGACCGGAACAAATTATTTGAAGAATGCAGTCAGAAAAACACTTCATACTGTACCTGCATCCCCGTAGGGTGCGGGCCGGTGCTCATGAGGGCTGAGCGTCCGGCCCGCGGTTTGCCAAAGAACTTAAACTTTTACCTAATGTATACAGATCAGACGGTTCGACTCTCAACCGTGAACGTGTAAGAGCGGTGCCCAAACCGGCTGATCTACACAGGAGTCCTTAGGCTTCTTCGGCAATCGTTGCTGCGTATGCTTCAGCATCCAGCAGCTTTTCCAGTTCAGCAGCGTCAGCTACTTTCAGTTTAGCAATCCAGCCGCCTTCGAAAGGCTCGCTGTTTACCAGATCCGGCTCGTCTTCCAGCGCTTCGTTAACTTCAACAACTTCACCACCAACAGCAGCGTAGATGTCAGAAGCAGCTTTTACAGACTCAACCAGGAGAATTCTTCACCGGCTTCAACTTCACGGCCAACTTCTGGCAGCTCAACGAATACAACGTCACCCAGCAGCTCCTGAGCGTGGTCAGAGATACCAACAGTTACGGTGCCGTCACCGTTGTCCAGAACCCACTCGTGGCTAGGGGCGAAGCGATAGTTTGCAGGAATGCTCATGTTTAATTTCCTTAAGTAATATTCAGATTAACGGTATAGAGGGAATTTCTGGCACAAAGCTTCCACCTGGGTGCGAACCTTGGCCTCTACCTCAGAGTTGTCGTCAGGGTTAGCCACTAAGCCGTCCAAGACATCGTTGATCAGATTACCGATCAAGCGGAATTCTTCTTCACCAAAACCACGGCTGGTACCGGCAGGCGTACCCAGACGGATACCGGACGTGATCATTGGTTTTCAGAGTCGAACGGAATACCGTTCTTGTTACAGGTAATACCGGCACGCTCAAGCGCATCTTCCACCGCATTACCCTTCAGGCCTTTAGGCCGTAAATCAACCAGCATCAGGTGAGTGTCAGTACCGTCGGTAACAACCGCGCAACCACGCTCAACCATTACTTCAGCCAGCGCCTGTGCATTGGCAACAACCTGCTGGATGTAAGCTTTAAATTCAGGACGCAGCGCTTCGCCGAAAGCAACCGCTTTAGCAGCAATCACGTGCATCAGAGGACCGCCCTGCAGACCCGGGAATACAGCAGAGTTAATCTTCTTGCCGATTTCCAGATCGTTGGACAGGATCATACCGCCACGCGGACCGCGCAGGGTTTTGTGAGTGGTAGTTGTCACAACGTGAGCGTGTGGCAGCGGGCTTGGGTGAACACCTGTAGCAACCAGACCGGCGATGTGCGCCATATCAACCATCAGGTATGCGCCAACTTTGTCAGCGATTTCACGGAAACGGGCAAAATCAATTTCACGCGGGATTGCAGAACCACCGGCGATGATCAGCTTAGGCTGGCATTCAACCGCCTGCTTCTCAACCGCATCGTAATCAATACGGCAGTCTTTTTCAGATACACCGTACTGCTCTGCTTTAAACCACTTACCGGACAGTGCAGGACGCGCACCGTGAGTCAGGTGACCACCGGCATCCAGAGACATACCCAGAACAGTATCGCCTGGCTGCAGCAGTGCCAGCATTACCGCACCGTTAGCCTGTGCACCAGAGTGCGGCTGAACGTTAATGAATTCACAGTTGAACAGCTCTTTAGCACGTTCAATCGCCAGACCTTCCGCCTTATCAACGTACTCGCAACCACCGTAGTAACGACGGCCCGGGTAACCTTCAGCGTACTTGTTAGTCAGTACAGTACCCTGTGCCTGCATCACTGCTTTTGAAACAATGTTTTCAGAAGCAATCAGTTCGATCTGGTTTTCCTGACGGACAAACTCTTCGTTGACAGATGCCATCAGCTCGGCATCAGCAGCTGCCAGATCCTGGCTGAAAAAGGCTTCAAGGGCCTGATCGTTATGACTCATTTTTAACACTCGCTCTTAGTTTTATTCCACAGCATCAGCAGGCCGCTGTTAACAGGCAACAACGTTGACAGCCAAACCGCCCTGGGACGTTTCTTTATACTTATCTTGCATATCCAGTCCCGTCTGACGCATGGTCTCGATCACTGAATCCAGGAAACGTGGTGCTCGCCGTCGCCTCTCAGCGCCAGGCGGGCAGCGTTAATCGCCTTTACCGCTCCCATAGTGTTTCGCTCTATACAGGGAACCTGTACCAGACCCGCAATCGGATCACAGGTAAGCCCCAGATTATGTTCCATACCGATTTCAGCAGCGTTCTCAACCTGCTGAACGGTACCGCCCATTACTGCGCACAGCGCTCCGGCGGCCATAGAACAGGCAACACCAATCTCACCCTGACAGCCCACTTCGGCTGCCGATATAGAGGCATTCTTTTATACAGCATGCCAATGGCTGCTGACGTAGCCAGAAAGTCAAAGATGCCCTTTCACTGGCACCCGGCACAAAACGGTCGTAATACGCCAGAACCGCCGGAATAACACCGGCAGCACCATTCGTCGGCGCAGTCACAACACGGCCTCCGGCAGCGTTTTCTTCATTTACCGCAATGGCAAACAGATTCACCCAATCTATAACTGCTAGCTGATCCTGTAATGCTGCCTGACTATCACCCTGCAGTTCTTGATATAAAACAGGTGCACGGCGTTTAAGGTCTAAGCCACCGGGTAAATCACCCTTTTCATTACAGCCACGCTTAATGCAGGCATCCATCACACCCCAGATCTGGCGCAACTTTGCCGTTACAGTTTCCTGATCGTGGTACGCCAGCTCATTCTTCTGAACCAGTTCCGCAATCGTCATATTGTTGCTTTCGCATAATTCAAGCAGCTCCTCACCATTATTAAAGTGATAAGGCACCTGAACTGCAGGCTCAGCACTGGAACCCTGCTGATCCGCTTCGGCGTCACTCAGGACAAAACCACCGCCGACAGAATAAAAGATAGCATCAAGTAAGATCACACCGGCGGCATCATAGGCAAAGAAACGCATTCCGTTAGGATGCTTGGGCAAAGACTCGCCAAAATGAAACGGCAGATGTTCAGACTTAATAAAGGTACTGTGTGTGTACCCGCCAGACGAATCACACCCTGCTCTTCAATCTCGCGGATATACTGTGGAATCAAATCCGGATCCACTGTATCCGGTGCTTCGCCTAACAGGCCCACCATGGTTGCAACATCTGTTGCGTGACCAACACCGGTCATTGCCAGGGAACCGTACAACGCAACCTTAACGTTGGCGACCTGATCCATCAGCTGTAATTCTTCGAGTGAATCCAGGAAACGGTTTGCCGCGACCATCGGTCCAACTGTATGGGAACTGGATGGCCCCACACCTACTTTATATAAGTCAAAAATACTTAACGGCATTGTCATAACCTGCGCGGCAGTGCCACGTTCACTCTTATTATTAAAAGAGCCTTTTAAAAGCTCTTACAGCATGTGCCTGTCGGCTTTATCTGCAATCTGTATCGCCAACCACCTACCTTATATAAGTAGCTGGTTCAGCCAGTGTTTCTTTACACCGGTCTGATTCTTATCTGCGAAACAACGCGACATAAACTATAGTTTTCTCAGACTAGCAACACTTATTTCCAAAATCAACAAAAAGTTTCTTATAGGAAACATCTTGTTTTTGAGTAAACGGACACCTTTCTGTCTATTCGCGTCGCCTATAAGGTTATTCACTTTTCAAGGATTGCTGCCTTGTGTACTATTGCTGACAGGGCATATTGATTTGTCGAGGTCAACGGGCAGCAAACTTAGCGTTTGCTAAACAGCGACTTAGATGTGTTTTTAACTTAATAATTACAACGTGATTACACGTGCTTATTGTTTGAACCTATGCTTGTACACCCGTTTTTGAAGAAGATTGGCTGACGCTTGTCAGTAACACTTTCAGCAAGAACACCCTGATCGTTATGGTAAAAATATATGTCCGAGAAACCGTCTTTTCTGCAATCTGAAAAATTCTGGAAGTCAGCACCCAGTCTCCCAATGCTGAAGCAATGGTTGAGCCACTTGAACTGGGTAAGCGCGTCCGCGAAATCCGCTTAAGCCAAAACCTGACACTGGAAGAAGCCAGTAAACTGACCGGCCTGGCACGCTCTACTCTGTCTAAGATTGAAAACGAGCAGATCTCCCCAACCTTCACCGCGGTTAATAAGCTGGTAAAGGTCTGGGCATTGATATTCCGCAGCTGTTCAGCCAGCCAAAACAGAAAGCACCCGGCAGTGGTGGCCGCCGCGATATCACCCGCAAAGGTGAAGGCCGCCCTCATCCTACGCCTACCTATGAACATGAACTGCTGGCCACTCAGCTGAGCAGCAAAAAATGGTGCCTTTCCGCACCACAGTACGCACTCACTCATGGGATGAATATCAGGACTGGATTCGTCACGACGGCGAAGAATTCCTGTTCGTGATTAGCGGCAGCATCATGTTTTACACTGAGTTCTATGAGCCTATTGAACTGCATACCGGCGACAGCGCCTACTATGACTGCGAAATGGGTCACGCCCTGGTATCCACCAGTGAAGAAGATGCCGAAGTTCTTTGGGTTACTGCTTAATTAAGCAGCAACCCGCTTCGCACTTCCCGAACTTCTGCTCCCGTCAGATTCTTTCTTCATATATTGCAGTACCTTTCTGCTGTTTCTTTATTATAGGTAGCCGGTAACCGCCCTCCCCGGACCGGCAATATCTTCCCTTCCTGTACATTTCATACAAAAACCAATAAAGCCTCAACTTTTCCAAAGAAACACGCGCCCCCACCGCCCCGATACCCGGCAGGGATGCACAGATTCTCTGATTTTCCGTTTACTTTAGGAAACATGCACCATTTCAGGTCGTTTTGTAGATTTTTTCATCACCCCCTACGACTTTAGTCCCTTGTAATTAAAGACAAATCGCTGGACAGATCTCCCGCAAAGCTGACAAAGAACAAGTTTTACGCCATTTTGGGTTGGAAAAATATTTCCTTGTGGTGTATCTTGTTTCCTATTGGAAATTAATTTTCTGTTTTCGCAAAAAGTTTTCTGAGGGAATCACTTCTCCAGAAATCGACTAAGCTTTGACCGGGAACTGATTTTCAAAACCGTCGGCCCGTCCAGGGGTTGTCGGTTAACAACAACAATAAAACCTTCTGGAGTCTCCTTTATGGAAACGTTAACTTCGATTATTGGTGAGATTAATAGCATCGTTTGGGGTCCAATGATGCTGGTCTTGATCTTAGGTGTCGGCTTATTCCTGATGTTAGGTTTACGTCTGATGCCAATCCTTAAGCTGGGTACAGGTTTCAGCCTTCTTTGGAAAGGCCGTACCAGCGAAGAGGGTGAAGAAAAAGAGGGCGAGATCTCTCCATTTCAGGCGCTGATGACTGCGCTTTCTGCGACTGTAGGTACCGGTAACATTGCTGGTGTTGCTACAGCGGTATTTCTGGGTGGCCCTGGCGCCCTGTTCTGGATGTGGTGTACTGCTCTGGTAGGTATGGCTACCAAGTACTCGAGGCTGTTCTTGCGGTTAAATACCGTGAAGTAGACGAAGAAGGCAACCATGTTGGTGGCCCGATGTACTACATCAAAAACGGCCTGGGCAACAAGTGGGCCTGGCTGGGTACTGTTTTCGCAGTATTCGCTGCGGTAGCTGCTTTCGGTATCGGTAACACTGTACAGTCTAACTCTGTTGCAGACGTTATCCACGCTAACTTCAGCATCCCTACCTGGGTTACAGGTGTGGTTCTGATGGTTCTGGTTGGTCTGGTACTGATCGGTGGTATCAAGCGTATCGGTAACGTTGCCGGTTCTCTGGTACCTATCATGGCAATCGCTTACCTGACTGCTGGTCTGATCGTTCTGGGTATCAACTCTGAAGCGATCCCTGCTGCTCTGGACATGGTATTCACTCACGCGTTCACTGGTACTGCTGCTGAAGGTGGCTTCGCTGGTGCTGCTGTGTGGATGGCGATCCGCTTCGGTGTTGCACGTGGTGTATTCTCTAACGAAGCCGGTCTGGGTTCTGCGCCAATTGCACACGCTGCTGCGCAAACCAAGAGTCCTGTTCGTCAGGGTCTGGTAGCAATGCTGGGTACATTCATTGATACACTGATCATCTGTTCTATCACTGGTCTGGTAATCATCACTTCCGGTGAGTGGACTTCAGGTGTATCCGGTGCAGCGCTGACATCTGCGGCATTCGCAAGTGCTCTGCCTGGTCTGGGTAACTACCTGATTGCAATCTCTCTGGCTATCTTCGCCTTCACTACAATCATCGGCTGGTCTTTCTACGGTGAGCGTTCTGTCGAATATCTGTTCGGTGTGAAAGCGGTTAAGCCTTACCGTGTACTGTGGATCATTGCAGTACCTGTAGGTGCAGTAGTTAGCCTGGACTTCATCTGGCTGGTAGCGGATACGCTGAACGCTATGATGGCAATTCCTAACCTGATCGCTCTGGCACTGTTGAGCCCGATCGTATTCAAGTTGACCCGGGAATTCTTCGCTGAGAAAGCAGAGAACGCAGAGAAACAAAACGGTTAATCCGTATCCGGTCAGGTAACTGCGGTTACCTGATCCCCTCAGCCTTATCCTGATCCAGGCTAAGGCTGATTTATGGAAAATGCATTACCTTCAGCCTTTCACTGAATAGTGTATTTCCCATAAATCTGAATAAGCCGCGGTCGGTTTACTGACTGACCGCAGTATTTGTACAACCGCAATGGCCTGCCACTGGCTGCCATGCATCTATCGGAGATAGCAATGTCTGAACTGCACAAAACAGCTTTGTATGACCTGCACCTGGAACTGGGCGCGAAAATGGTACCTTTCGCGGGTTATGATATGCCTGTTCAGTACCCATTAGGCGTGAAGAAAGAACACCTGCACTGCCGTGATAACGCCGGTCTGTTTGATGTTTCTCACATGGGTCAGGTAAAGCTGGTTGGTGAAAATGCTGCAGCGGTACTGGAAAAGCTGGTACCTGTAGACATTATTGATCTGCCGGTTGGCAAGCAGCGTTACGCGCTGTTCACCAACGAAGAAGGCGGCATCATGGACGACCTGATGGTTGCTAACTACGGTGATCACCTGTACCTGGTTGTAAACGCTGCCTGCAAAGAGCAGGACATCGCTCACCTGCAGGCTAACCTGTCTGACGGTGTAACCCTGGAAGTAATGGAAAACCGCTCTCTGGTCGCTCTGCAGGGCCTGAAGGCTGCTGAAGCACTGGGTCGCATCTGCCCTGAAGTACACGACCTGGTATTCATGGATTCCCGTGCACTGACCATTGACGGCGTTGACTGCCTGATCAGCCGCTCCGGTTACACCGGCGAAGACGGCTACGAAATCTCTATCCCAAGCGATCAGGCTGAAGCACTGGTTCGCCGTATTCTGGCTGAACCTGAAGTTGAGCCAATCGGCCTGGGTGCCCGTGACTCTCTGCGTCTGGAATCAGGCCTGTGCCTGTATGGCCACGACCTGGACCAGACCACTACTCCTGTTGAAGGCAGCCTGCTGTGGGCTATCAGCAAGTGCCGCCGTGCAGACGGTGAGCGTGCTGGCGGCTTCCCTGGCGCTGACATCATCTTCGAACAGATCGCAACCAAGAACATCAGCCGCAAGCGCGTTGGCATGATTGCTCAGGGTAAAGCACCAATCCGTGAAGGCGCTGAAATCACCGACGCGGAAGGTAACAAGATCGGCGTAGTAACCAGCGGTTCTTTCGGACCGACTCTGGGTGTTCCAATTACTATGGGTTATGTCGCAACTGCGCACGCAGCCCTGGGCACTGAAGTATATGCTAACGTCCGCGGTAAAGCTTTGCCTATGGTGGTGTCCAAAGCGCCATTCATCGAACAACGCTACTATCGCGGTTAACAGTCTCACCGGGGTCACACTCGGTGAGATTATGCACTTCCGAAGCAAATGCCTTAGTCTCTAGGGCATATTTTTAGAGCCTCGTGAGCGAGCTTGCCTCTCAGCTACGCCTGCAATACCCTGGCTCTCTTTTTTCTTGTTTTAACTTTGCATAGGTAACCGCTATGGAGCTTATCCCTGTTCAGGAATTGCCGGCACTTAAAGATTTAAAAGGCGAATCCAAGATGGCCCGTTTGAAGATCAAACCGGACCCGAGCCGTGAGCGCCTGCGAAAACCGAAATGGATCCGCATCGATGCGCAATCCAATGCCAACGTAAAAAGTAAAGAAGCAGCTTCGTGACCTGAAACTGCATACCGTGTGTGAAGAAGCCTCCTGCCCTAACCTGGCTGAATGTTTCAGCCACAAAACCGCCACACTGATGATCATGGGTGCTATCTGCACCCGTCGCTGCCCGTTCTGTGACGTGGCTCACGGCAAGCCTATGCTGCTTGACCCTGAAGAGCCAAGAAACGTTGCTGAAACCATCAACAAGCTGGGCTTACGCTACGTCGTAATCACCTCTGTTGACCGGGACGATCTGCGTGACGGCGGTTCCGGCCATTTTGCCGAATGTGTTAAGGAAGCAAGAGCGCTGAACCCTAATCTCAAAGTTGAACTGCTGGTACCGGACTTCCGTGGCCGCATGGCAGTGGCACTGGATAACCTCAGTGAACACGCGCCGGACGTTCTTAATCACAACCTGGAAACCGTACCGCGTCTGTATAAGCAGGTACGCCCGGGAGCTGATTACCAGTGGTCATTAGATTTGCTGAAACAGTTCAAAGATCGCCATCCACAGGTGGATACCAAGTCTGGCCTGATGGTCGGCCTGGGTGAAACCAAGGAAGAAATTCTTCAAGTGATGCGTGACCTGCGCAGCCATAACGTAGACATGATCACTATTGGTCAGTACCTTCAGCCAACCAAGCACCACCTGGCTGTAGAACGTTATGTTACACCGGAAGAATTCAAGGAATATGAAGTACTGGGCTATGAGCTTGGCTTCAAGAGTGTCGCCAGCGGCCCAATGGTCCGTTCTTCTTACCATGCAGATATGCAGGCTAAAAACGTGGACGACACCACCCCTCTGAATGACGCCGCACTGGCACTGGCTAAAGAAGCCTGATCAGCTGAGACACCGTACCAAACAGTACAAACAAAAAAGGAGCCACCGGCTCCTTTTTATTATCTGTCATTTCTGCAGATTACTTGTTCACATACTCTTTGTGTACCCGGCGGGTAATGCCGGTAAACAGAGTATATGGAATCGTACCGGCATAACCAGCGATTTCAGACGCTTTCAGGTTCTTACCCCAGAATTCCACTTCGGTACCAACATCTGCACCTTCAATACCGGTCAGATCAATTGCCAGCATATCCATGGATACCCGGCCGATAATGCGTGAACGCTGACCGTTTACCAGAACCGGCGTGCCGGTACCCGCATAACGGGGATAACCGTCCGCATAACCCAGCGCCACAGTACCCACTCGGGCAACACCTTCTTCCGGCGTCCAGGTGCCGCTGTAACCAACGGTTTCACCCGGCTGCACATCACGTACAGCAATCACTTCAGAGGTCAGTGTCATTGCCGGAATCAGCTTGTCAGCATTTTCCTGCGCCTGTTCAAACGGTGTCGCACCGTACAGCATCAGGCCCGGGCGTAACCAGTCACGGCGGGCATCGCCCCACTCCAGAATACCGGCAGAGTTAGCAATACTGTTTGGCGCATCAATGCCCTGAGTGTGGGCATCAAAGATTTCCATTTGCTTAATGGTCATGCTGTCATTCGGATCATCGGCACTGGCGAAGTGGCTCATCAGAATCACATCGGACACATTATCCAGTGCAGTCAAACGCTGGTACGCCAACTGATAATCTTCCGGAGCGACACCCAGACGGTGCATGCCGGAATCCATTTTCAGCCAGACTTTAACAGGCTTGCTCAGCTTGGCTTCGGCCAGTACATCAATCTGCTGCAGGCTGTGGATAGCTGTCCACATACCGTTGTCACTGATGTATTCCAGTTCACTGGCTTCAAAAACCTTCCAGCAGCAGAACCGGCTTGCTGATACCGGCTTCCACCAGCTCAACACCTTCTTCAATACAGGCAACACCGAAAGCATCCGCTTCGCTTTCCAGTGCTTTAGCCACTTCAACAGCACCATGGCCATAAGCATTGGCTTTAATAATCGCCGCAGCATTGCTGCTTGGGCTCAGGGAACGGGCCAGACGAAAGTTATGCCGGATGGCATCCAGGTCTACACGAATTTTGGCAGCACGACTCATATGTTCTTATTACCTTAAATCAGCCAGACTCCGGCATTGTCATCGGGAGTCTGAAATAAAAACCGGCCTGAAACAATCCCGGCCGGTTTATTGCGTGTTTACCGGTCAGACACTGCATCAGCGCCTGACGTAAACGACTGCGAAATTAACCAACCACCATGATGGCTTCAACTTCGATGTCCACATCCTTAGGCAGTGCTTTAACCGCGTAAGCAGCACGTGCAGGGTATGGCTCAGAGAAGTAACGGGCCATTACTTCATTAACCTGTGCAAAGTTAGCCAGGTCGCTCAGCAGGATAGTCACTTTAACGATATCATTCATAGAGCCACCTGCTTCTTCTGCGATGGCCTTCATGTTTTCAAACACCTGAACAGCCTGCGCTTCGAACGCCATGTCTTCAACCTGCATAGTTTCAGGGTTCAGAGGAATCTGACCGGAAATGTATACAGTGTTATCAACTTTAACTGCCTGAGAATACGTACCGATGGCAGAAGGCGCTTTTCAGTCGCGATAATTGTTTTTGTAGGCATTTTACTGCTCCTTAAAAATATAAATTACTGACCTGACAGATACCGTCAGGCCGGCACAGAACCTATGAGAAGCTGGATTATAGCGGCTAAAAACCGCAGCGCACAGGGAATAATCTGCCCCTGTGCGACCGGTTAATCCGCTTATTTGTGACCGTAACGGGCCACAGACATACCTTCCGGATCGATATCCGTTTGCTTACCGCAGATAACATCGGCAACAAACTTGCCGGAACCCAGAGACATCGTCCAGCCCAGGGTACCGTGACCGGTATTCAGGTACAGGTTAGGGTAACGGGTGCCACCCAGAATTGGTGTGCCGTCCGGTGTCATCGGACGCAGGCCGGTCCAGAACTCAGCCTTAGCCACATCACCACCGCCCGGGAACAGATCCGACACCGTATGCTCAACATTACGGCGACGCTTTTCCATCAGATCGGTATTGTAAGAGGTAATTTCAGCAGTACCGCCAACCCGGATGCGGTCTTCAAAACGGGTTACAGCAACTTTGTAGGTTTCATCCATAATGGTGGAAACCGGTGCTTTAGTTTCATCAATGATTGGCAGTGTCAGAGAATAACCCTTGATCGGGTAAACCGGCACAACCACACCGACATTCGCCAGATGCAGGGTTGAGTAGCTGCCCATACACATCAGATAACGGTCAGCAGTCAGCGTGCCTTTACTGGTTTTAACACCCACGATCTGGGTGTCATCGCTCAGCAGACCTTCAATATCCGTGTCGAACATGAATTTAACGCCCAGCTTCTTACACTCTTCCGCCAGAGCGTTGGTGAATTTGAAGCAATCGCCGGTTTCATCACCCGGTAAACGCAAGCCACCGACAATCTTTTCTTTCACCTGACCCAGTGCCGGTTCACGGCTGACACAGCCATCGCTGTCCAGTACTTCGTAATCAACACCGCACTCTTCCAGCACTGCAATATCTTTTGCCGCCGCATCCACCTGCTTCTGGGTACGGAACAGTTGCAGAGTACCGCCGGTACGCTGCTCATAATCAATATCCATTTCCGCACGCAGATCACGGAAACAGTCACGGCTGTACTCAGCCAGACGCATCATGCGGGCCTTGTTAACGTGATAGGAACTCTGATTACAGTTTGCCAACATTTTGGTCATCCACTTAAGGGTGTTGGCATTTACTTTAGGGTTGATCATCAGTGGAGCAAGGTCCTGCATCATCCACTTGATCGCTTTCAATGGCACACCCGGTGCAGCCCAGGGAGCAGAATAGCCCGGAGAAATCTGACCGGCATTACCAAAGCTGGTTTCCATAGCCGGTGCACCCTGACGGTCAACAACAGTAACTTCGTGACCTTCTTTGGCTAAATACCACGCGCTGGTGACGCCAATGACGCCACTGCCCAAAATAACAATCTGCATTGCACTACCTTTTACTATTTTTATAATTAACTGGAGCCTGCAGAGGGGCAAACAGATACAGGCAACTAACTTTCAGGAACCTTTATGAATCAAAGGAATCCACCTGAAAGATCGGTTAAACTATCTGTCAGGGCTATACTTAACAGCCGCTGCACCCCACCCGAGCCTCTCGACTTCCAAAGCAAAAATTTGCTAACAAACTTTTCAGCTAGTATATTGCAGCTTTCGTAGTTTATTATTTTGTAATACGTAAATTTTCAGGTTTATAACCCTTCAGGATTCAAAAAGTAGAAAATCTTATGGCTCTGACTAAAAACCATCTCAAACGCAAGCTGGATAAAATTGACCTGAATATCCTTAACACCCTGCAAAAAATGGCCGGATCAGCTATGTAGATCTGGCAGATACAGTGGGTCTGAGTACCACTCCTGCATGGAACGGGTGAAGCGTTTAGAGAAAGACGGTCTGATCCAGGGCTATTACGCCCGCATTGATCCTCAGGCAATGGGGTTCGGTATGCTGGTATTTGTTGAGATATCCCTTTCTTACCAGTCGCCGGATGCCTTCCAGAAATTTAATCAGGCCGTTGCCACCCTTCCTTATGTACAGGAATGCCATCTGGTATCCGGTGATGCCGACTTCCTGATCAAGGCACGCATTGCCGACATGTCTGAATACCGGGCGCTGCTGGGTGAAATGCTGCTGACGCTTCCTGGCGTGAAAAACTCCAAGAGCTACATCGTCATGGAAGAAGTGAAAGAAACCCTGTCTCTGCCGATCAGCCCGAGCCACCCGCGCTAACCTGTAAAAGAAGACACACAATGCACCCGTCCGCTGATACTGCCGGCCAGATTCGCCTGGGCAGTCCTTTGTGGGTAAACCCGCACCGCCAGGCCAGCTTTGATGCCGGCCTGCCACTCACTATTGATGACATCCGCAATGCCGATAACCGGCTGCGCCGTTTTGCCCCGTTACTGACGCAACTGTTCCCGGAACTTCAGGAAGCCGGTGGCCTTATCGAATCCGGTTTACTTCCGGTCCCGACCTTGCAAGCAAACGTATTCCCTGCACTGACCGGCCAGCTGTTTATTAAAGGCGACCACGCCCTGCCAGTCGCCGGTTCGGTAAAAGCCCGCGGTGGTATTTATGAAGTACTGTGCCACAGTGAAAACCTGGCGCTGGAACATGGCATTCTGACAGACACTGACGACGATTATCTGAAGCTTCTATCAGAACCGGCTAAAACCCTGTTCAGCCAATACGAAGTTGCCGTCAGCAGCACCGGCAATCTGGGGCTGAGTATCGGCATCATCAGTGCCGCACTGGGCTTTAAAGCCACCGTACATATGTCGGTTGAAGCCAAAGAATGGAAGAAAACCCGCCTGCGTAAACGCGGTGTTAAAGTGGTCGAACACAAAGATGACTACAGCGCAGCAGTTGCCGCCGGCCGGGCTGAATCCGATGCTGATCCGAACAGCTACTTTGTCGATGACGAAAACTCTCAGCAACTGTTCACCGGTTACGCCGTTGCCGCCCTGCGTTTACAGCAACAGCTTAAGGATGCTGACATCAGCGTCGACGCTGAACATCCGCTATTTGTTTACCTGCCCTGCGGTGTCGGCGGCGCTCCGGGCGGTATCGCCTACGGCCTTCGCCTGATACTCGGCCCCCATGTTCACTGCTTCTTTGCCGAGCCAGTTGAAGCCCCTGCGTACTGGTGGGCATGCAGGCGCCGGAAAACACAGAAATCGAAAGCGTCTATGACTTCGGTCTGAAAGTTGCCACCGAAGCCGACGGACTGGCAGTGAGCAAAGCCTCCCTGGGTATGCGAAATGATGCGTACCCTGCTGGATGGCGTATTCACCGTTGAAGATGACCGGCTGTTCAAATTCCTCTATCAGTTGCAACAGCACGAAGGCATTTCAATCGAACCTTCTGCGGCGGCAGGCTTCACCGGCCCGGACATGCTGACCAACACAGCAGCAGGACAGGCTTATCTGAACAATATGCAACTGAGCGAAAAACTTGATAACAGTACTCATCTGCTGTGGACCACCGGCGGCTTATTTGTACCGCAGGAAGAGATGGATAAATTCAGCGCCAAAGGCAAACAACTGCTCGGCACCTGAATATATAATCTAACGGCCATTCAGTCTGCTCTGAATGGCCGTTCCCTCAAATCAGGATATACAGTCCCAGTAAAAACAGCGCGATAAACAGCGCCTTTTTAAACGCCTCTGCCGACAGCCTTCGACGAATCTTTTGGCCCAGAAACATCCCGGCCATTGCCGGCAACAGCCCGGCCACAGACATCACTCCATTCTCAACCGTCAGCATGCCATTACCCTGCAGGGAAATCGCCAGCCCCAGGGAAGACAGGCTGAACAGCATACCCATCGCCTGCATTAACTCATCACGGGATAAATTCAGTGCTTGCAGGTACATCACCCCTGGCACAGTAAAGGAGCCGGTCATGCCGGTCAGTACACCATTAATGCTTCCCACCAGTATCGCCAGTGGTGAATGCCAACCGGCAGAGAGCCGGTTTATATCGAGTCGCATCCCCGCCAGCCCGGTAATGCCGTACAGAATCAATAACACTCCCAGCAAGCGGGTGAGATAAGTAAAGTCCACATACAGTAACGCCTGCCCACCCAGCCATATCATCAGTGTGGCCGGTAACATAAAGTAACAGACACGGCGCCAGACCCTTGCAGTCTGCCCCGCTTCACCGTCACCCCGACTCAGGGCCTGCCAGACATTCGTCACAAAAGAAGGTACCAGCAGCAACGCCATTGCCGTCGGTAAATCCGACACCAGCAGCAACAGAGCCAGACTGACTGTTGGCAAGCCAAGCCCTACAACACCTTTAACCGTGCCGGCGAACATAAACACCAGCAAAACCGTCAGTAACATCTGTGGCTCAGCTAACATTAACTTTATTCCTTATTCGCATTACTGACGTCACATAACCCCTTTTCGACCGCACACATACTAACTCAGCTACCCTTGCAGCAACATCCCCGGACAATTCATCATAGCCCCGGATTACAGACACGCTTCAATCACTCACTAAGGGGATACATCACCGGCACCGCTGGCCCGATAATAAGCAGCATATTATGACCACTAAAATAAAAGGTTGCCGTATGACTGCTATCAACATGGATGCCTTCTGGATGCCCTTTACGGCAAACAAAGACTTCAAACAACAGCCCCGCCTGCTGGACCGGGCTGAAGGTAATTACTACTTCAATGAACAACAGCAACCCATTCTGGATGCAACGGCTGGCCTGTGGTGCGTAAACGCTGGCCACGGCCGCCATCAGATTGCTGATGCCGTCAACCGTCAGCTACGAAGCCTGGATTACGCTTCACCGTTCAACTTTGGCCACAGCATCGGATTTGAATTTGCCAACCGCCTAGTGCAGTACACCCCGGACCCGCTTAACAAGGTATTCTTCACTAACTCCGGATCTGAAGCGGTAGAATCTGCACTGAAAATTGCCCTGCAATATCAGCAATCCAGAGGCAAGAGCGGCAAGTTCAAGCTCATTGGCCGGGAAATGGCCTATCACGGGGTCAACTTCGGTGGTATTTCTGTGGGTGGTCTTACACCTAACCGTACCGGCTTCGGTCCGTTACTGGAAACAGACCATTTACCCCACACACTGGATATAGAGAAAAACGCCTTCAGCCGTGGCTTACCTGCAGAGGATCTGAGCAAGGCAGATGCACTGGAAGCCCTGATTAACTTCCATAACGCCGACACCATTGCGGCGGTTATTATCGAACCGATAAGCGGCGCTGGCGGTGTCATCATGCCGCCGGAAGGCTATCTGCAGCGCATCCGCGACATCTGTACAAAACATGACATTTTGCTGATTTTTGATGAGGTCATCACCGGCTGGGGCCGGCTGGGCTCGCCTTTCGCCGCCACCGAATTCGGCGTCACCCCGGACATGATTACCTCCGCCAAGGGCATTACCAACGGCGTTATGCCGCTGGGCGCTGTATTCGTCAGTGATCATATCCATGACCAGATCGTCGATAACGCCACGCCCGGCGGCATCGAGTTCTATCACGGTTATACCTATTCAGCTCACCCGGTTGCCTGCGCTGCCGGCCTGGCCACTCTGGATATCTATGATGAAGAACAGCTGCTCACCCGCGCCAGAGGTGCGATTGGCGATTACTTTGCTGATGCCCTGCACAGCCTGAAAGACGCACCAAAAGTAATAGACATCCGCAACTACGGTTTAGTGGGAGCGGTACAGTTTGATGCCAGCGTCGCCGCCAACGGTCCAATCGGTCTGGACTTTCAGAAGAACTGCTTTAAACGGGGCGTCATGGTCAGAACCATGGGCAACATTGTCGCCTTCTCTCCGCCACTAACTATCGAACCGGAGCAGATTGACCAGTTAGTGAAAGTATTGCGGGAAACCGCAGAAGAAATGTTTGCCTGAACAGGCACAAAGAAAACGGGGTGAGAGCCACCCGCTCCCGGACATTCCGGGGCTTCACGGGCTGCGGGGCGATCCCCTGCCAGCCCGTTTTTTATCCGGACTAAGACATTCCCGGCTGGTGCAGCTTAGCCGGTAAAGGCACATTGACCACACACAGCTCACACTCTGAAGTTCCGGTATTTCTGAAGCGGTGCGGCCGGCTGCTGTCAAAACAGAAACCGTCACCGGCCTGCAATTCGTACACCTGAAAACCCACCGTCAGCTCAATACTGCCCTGAACAACCACCCCGGTTTTCTCACCGCTACTCTGCAGCATTTCAGAACCACTGTCAGCCCCGGGGCAAACCGTTCACGGGTAAAATCAGCCAGGCGCTGCATCACTCCGGCACCTACCAGCTTCCGGCTCCACTGCGTATTCCCCACCTCCGGCATTTTATCCGCGGGAAACACCGCCAGATCCGGCTGGATATTAGCCAGATCCAGTGTAAAGAAATCACCGATAGAAATCGGAATGCCGCTCAGCACCTTCTTCAGCGAACTCACGGACGGACTGACACCGTTTTTCGATCATCGAAATCGTGCTGTTAGTCACGCCAACCCGCTTGGCCAGTTCCCGCTGGGAAATTCCCTTCAACTTACGAATTGCTTTTAACCGTTCACCAACATCCACAGCCTTTCCCCGGTAACTACCTGTTTAACAGGATATTACCGGAGTGTAGCTCAGACTAACACCGCTACAGCTCCGGAGAATTATGACATTTGCGTATGAACCGAAGCGGCCAGCTAGACCGCCACTTTCAGCCATTAAAGGTGGGTCCTTTTTACTGACTAAGTGGGCCTTATAGGGTATCCAATTTCCACGTACAGTTACTCATACAATACTCGGCATAAAACAATAAAGATGGATCGCCAAATGACCAGTCCTACACAGAGCAATACACCTCAAATACAGGAAAAACTCAGCGTTTGTCCGCTGGACTGCCCGGATACCTGCAGCCTGAAAGTCACCGTTACCGACAACGAAATCACCAAAATCCGCGGCTCGCAGGTCAACCCGCTCACCGAAGGCAGCATCTGCACCAAGGTTGCCCGCTATTACCCTGACTTTGTACACGGCCCCCGCCGGCTGCGACACCCGCTGTTGCGTACCGGACCAAGAGGCAGTGGCCAGTACCGTCAAATCAGTTGGGATGAAGCACTGGACCGGGTTCATAAAGGACTGAGTCAGGCAATTGAAACCCATGGCAGCGCCAGCGTGCTGCCATTTAACTATGCAGGCCCCCACGGCCAACTGTCCGGCGGCTCGATGGACGTACGCTTCTTTAAAAACTGGGGGCACACAGCTGAACCGTGGCCCGCTTTGCGGCGGCGTACGGTCTCTGTCTTACCGCTCACTTTACGGCAACAGTAGCCCGGGAATACCCCGCAACAGGCGGAGTTTGCCGATCTGATACTGATCTGGGGATGTAACGTCAGCGTCGCTAACCTGCACTTCATGCGCACCATTAAGCGGGCCAGACAACGCGGTGCCAAGTTGGTTGTCATTGACCCGCACCGCACACAGGTTGCCCGGCAGGCAGACCTCTATCTGCAGGTCACGCCGGGCAGCGATGTCAGCCTCGCACTCTACCTCACCGCCCGGCTTGCTGCTGCCGGAAAAATTGATACCGACAACCTGACAGAACTGACAACCGGTCTCGATGCTTATCTGGAAAATGCCGCCGGCTATCTGGCCACCGATCTGGAAAATATCTGCGGGATATCACCGGATGCTGCAGAACAGCTGGTGACTCTGCTGACGGCTGCCGAAAGCATCACCGTCAACGTAGGGGTTGGACTGGAACGGACCCGCAATGGTGGCGCAGCATGCCGGGCGGCCTACAGCTTCCGCTGCTGTTTGGCACACTGGGCAAAGCAGGTAACGGTGTAATCGGCAGCTATGGTTCGCTGTTTCCAGGCAGCTCTCAGTTAACAGACGTCACCGAAGACAACGCAGCCACACAGCGGGAATTCAACATCATCGAAGTGTCTGATCACTTGCTGGATACCGGCAGCGACACCCCGGTAAAAGCGGTATTCATCTATAACCATAATCCGGTCGCCACCCACCCTGACCAGCACAAAATGATCAGCGCACTGAAAAATGAAGACCTGTTCATCGCCGGTTGTGATGTGGAAATGAATGACAGCATGCAATACGCCGATGTCATTCTGCCTGCCGCAACTCACTTTGAGCATCATGATGCTTACTCTGCTTACGGTCACGGTTATCTGCAGCGGGCAGAACCGGTGATCCCGCCGGTGGGTGAAGCCCTGCCCAACACGGAAATTTTCCGCCGGTTAGCAGCAAAATTTGGTTTCACCGACCCGGAGTTCCGCACCAGCGACGACAACCTGCTTGATCAGGCATTCAGACTGACGGAAGAAAAGCACGGCATCAACAGCGTGCGGCAGCTGCCAACAGATCAGGCAATGTCTATGCAGAATGCGGATTTCCGCTGGCTGAGTAACCGGACACTGACAACGCCGAGTAGCAAAGCAGAGCTCTACTCTGCAGCGCTGGAAGACAGCTATCAGGCGGGGCTGCCGGAGTACAAATCCATCCGCGGCAACGGGGCTTACCAACTGCTGTCACCCGCCTCGGATAAACGTACTAACGCTACCTTCGGCGGCAATACAGCCTCTGACGGCCTGCAGACTCTGGAACTGAACCCGGCGGATGCCGAACAGCTGAACATCACAGACGGTGACGGCCTGATCATCAGTAATCATCTGGGAGAGGTGCAAGTGCAGGCTAAGCTGACCGATGCCGTCGCAAAAGGCGTAGTTCTCGTTGATAAAGGCGCCTGGTGCCATACCAGCCCTACCGGCCTGACGGTGAACGCGCTGATCAGCAACCACAGCCGAACGGATATCGGCGACGGTGCAGCCTACTACGATACCTTTGTGGATATTCGGAAAGTCTGACTTTGATACTCAACTGAGCCTGAGCATTAACTGAAGGCGAAAAAGCGGGGCTTAATGCCCCGCTTTGCGAAATGATTCATCTGCAATAAACGGCGGTTTACACAGCAACCAGATAGAAGCCAATACCGGCGATACCCGCACCAATATAGCGCAATAGCTGAACCCCATGAGGTACAAACCGGGAGGAACCACCCACTAAAACGCCTGCAATGTGAATACCTGCGGTACCCAGGACGAATCCAAGTGCGTACAGCTCAGCCTGTGCCAGCTGAGGCATCTCGGTACCATGTGCATGACCATGGAACAGTGCGAAGAAGCCAACAAACACCATCGCCAGCCCCTGAGGCATCTTCTTTGCAGCAGCAAGCGCAACACCCAGAGCCAGTACAGACGCAGCGATACCTAATTCAACAGAAATAAACGGAACGCCCTGCATTCCTAATATCCCGCCAATCAGCATAACCACTACAAAAGTGGCAGGCACCGTCCAGATAGCACGGCCTCCAATCTGCGCACTTAAAATGCCAACACTGATCATCGCCAGTAAATGATCAAAACCGAGTACCGGATGACTCAGGCCTGAAATGAAGCCATTAACCTGGGTTGCCTGATGGGCTAGAACGATGTTTGGCAAGAACAACCCGAGTAATGACAGATAAAGATAATGCACTTTTTTCATACAATTTCCATTTAATGTCCAGTGAAAAACCAGGTGAACTAATACAATACAAACCGTCTGAATGGTTCCGGAAACACCTGGGGCGGCTAATATGTAATCAACTGATTAAAAGGCAAGTTTGCGATACTAAATCGGAGTCAGAAGCCTGAAATAAAGCATGTTTAACGATGCAAAAGCCCACAACTAAAGCTGAATGGATGTTGGTGACTGTATGGCGCAACAGGATACGGTTTTGCGATTAAAAAGTTGAACAGCTGAGCTTTGTAAAAACTGAGCTTTGTAAAATATGCCTTATGCGGTCCGGGAGTTTATCCGCAGATTCCTTCAACCTGCGGACTATCATCGTTTTATCAGCCATATAAAACGTATCATGCACTACAAATCCAGAAACGCATCCTTCATTGCATGAAACTCCACCAGAAGCTGATGGGCTAACTGACCGTTAGGCCGGCCGACACTGAGTAAACGACGAATACGGTTATCCAGCTGAGCATAATCGTCGCGGGTACGGTTTCCGAGAATCCGGCACCCCATGCGCCAGTTGCCAAATTCACGGTCCTTCAAATCATCGTTGGTATAAATGATATCCATCGAATGATGCCGTTCATCCGCCCGGATATCTGCAATGATCTGATCAATGGACGCCACCGGCCCTTCCAGAACCTGCATAAAAACCGGCTTATCAAATAACAACAGACCAGTCAGGCCCATATCTTTATTTTTCTTGCGTGACTGCATCAGTAAGCCGCGCAAATCCTCTTCCTGAAAATCCAGCAACTCATGACTGATATAAGCAAACTGCTTTAAACGCTCTGACACCCGGTTACTCCTTTTCTGTTCGGCAATTCAGTGTGGCACAAAAACAGCTTTATTTCTAAATACTTAACTGAACCGCACAACGGATATAAAAACGCCGGCACATCGCTGTGCCGGCGTTATTTAATTGCTATATCCAAACCGGTTTTAATCGATCCGGTTCAGCATGCGGTTCTGGCGGCGCATTTGCCAAATGGCACCGATCACACCGATCGCCACAATGCCGATCATGATGGTGGCCAGCGCGTTCACTTCCGGCGTCACCCCTAAACGCACCTTGGAGAAGATCACCATTGGCAGGGTACTGTTACCCGGGCCGGAGACGAAGCTGGCGATGACCAGATCATCCAGCGACAGAGTAAACGACAGCAGCCAGCCGGAAATGATCGCCGGGGAGATCAGCGGCAGGGTCACCAGGAAGAACAGGCTGAAGGGCTTGGCGCCCAGGTCCATTGCCGCTTCTTCCAGCGACTCGTCCATGGCGGATAAGCGTGACTGCACGATCACCGCCACATAAGCCAGACAGAAGGTACTGTGGGCAATGATGATGGTTCCGATGCCCCGGCCTGACGGCCAGCCAAAGGCCCCTTCCATCGCCACGAACAGCAGCAACAGGGACAGACCGGTAATTACTTCCGGCATTACCAGTGGCGCGGTGATCCACCCGGAGAGAATCAGTTTGCCCGGGAAGCGCCCCATCCGTGACAGCACGAAACCCGCCAGAGTGCCCAGCACCACCGCAATGGTGGCACTGAAGAAGGCGACTTTCAGACTCAGCCAGGCAGCGGTCATGATCTGTTCATTGCTGAACAGCGCGGTGTACCATTTCAGGGACCAGCCGCCCCACACGGTCACCAGCTTGGATTTGTTGAAGCTGTAGACGATCAGCGCAATGATCGGCGCGTACAGGAAGATAAAGCCCAGTGTCGCGCTGGTGTTCAGGAACAGCGATTTACGTTGTTGCATCAGGCAAGCTCCTTCCCGGAATTAGTGTTTCTAATCAGCATGATCGGCAATACCAGCACGATCAGCATCACAGTGGCTACGGCTGACGCCATCGGCCAGTCACGGTTGAGGAAGAACTCGTCCCACAGCACTTTACCTATCATCAGGGTGTCGGAGCCGCCCAGCAGGGCCGGGATCACGTACTCACCCACCGCCGGTATGAATACCAGTAAGCAGCCGGCAATGATGCCTGGTATCGCCTGCGGCAGGGTAATGAGGAAGAAGTTCTGCAGTGGACGGCCACCCAGATCTTCTGCCGCTTCCAGCAGGGTCAGGTCCATTTTTCCAGCGTGGTGTACAACGGCAGCACCATGAACGGCAGGTAGGTGTAAACGATGCCGATGTAGACCGCAAAGTCGGTCTGCAACATGGTCAGTGGCTGATCCACCAGGCCGAAGGTCATCAGGAATTCGTTGATCAGACCGTTCTTTTTCAGGAAGCCCATCCAGGCGTATACCCGCAGCAGGAAGGAGGTCCAGAACGGCAGAATCACCAGCGACAGCAGTAAAATCCGGGTGGTGGATTTGCTGCGGGCTATCAGGTACGCCATCGGGAACGCAACCAGCAGCGTAAAAAGGTGGACACCGCCGCAATGCGGATCGAGCTTAAATACGCTTCCAGATAGAAGGCGTCTTCAAACAGGTACAGGTAGTTACCCAGGTTCAGCTTCAGGGTGGCGAAGGACTCTTCCGGGTCCCACTCCAGCAGGGAGCTGTACGGCGGATCGAGATGGTCGGTTCCGCCAGGGAAATTTTGAACACCACCAGAAACGGTACAAAGAAGAAAATAGCCAGCCACAGGCTCGGCAGGGAGATCACCGTCCAGCGGCCGATGCTCAGGTGGCGTAATGCATAAATCAGGCGCCCCATACCTGATGCCGGCTTCTGGCCGGGAATATTCAGGAAACCGGGGCGTTCATGAGGTCAGTACCACGCTGCTGTCAGCATTCCAGGACAGATAAACCTGATCTTCCCAGGTAAAACGTTCGCCCATATTCCGGGAGAAGTTAGGCTGGGTAACCCGCACTTCTTTGCCACTCGGCAGGCGAATGCGGAATACGGACATGCTGCCCATGTAAGCGATTTCTTCGATGGTGCCGACAATGCAGTTAACGTCCTGATCCGGCTTACGGCGGCTGACCTTGATCTTCTCCGGGCGCAGGGCCACAAAGACTTTCTGGTTCGGCGCACAGCTGATGCCGTGGTCCACGTACAGCTCACCGCCGGCTTCTTTGGAGTGAATCCGCACACTGTCCGGCTCATCTTCAATGACCTTGCCTTCGAACATGTTCACCGAACCGATGAACTCTGCCACGAAGCGGCTGTTCGGATATTCGTACACGTCGTGAGGTTCAGCGGTCTGCACGATCTTACCCTGATCCATGACGCCGATGCGGGTCGACAGGGTCATGGCCTCTTCCTGGTCGTGGGTTACCACCACGAAGGTTACGCCGAGTTTTTCCTGAATGTTGATCAGCTCAAACTGGGTCTCTTCCCGGAGCTTTTTATCCAGTGCGCCCAGAGGCTCATCCAGCAATAACAGTTTTGGCTGTTTGATCAGGAACGGGCCAGAGCGATCCGCTGACGCTGACCACCGGATAGCTGATGGGGCTTACGCTTGTTCAGGTGGCCCATCTGTACCAGTTCCAGCATCTGTGCCACCCGCTCGCGTACCTCGGCACGGGGCACCCCTTCACGCTTCAGACCAAAGGCCACGTTCTCTTCCACGCTCAGGTGCGGGAACAGGGCGTAAGACTGAAACATCATGTTCACCGGACGCTTCCACGGCTGAATGCCGGACATGTCCACGCCGTCGATGATGATCTTACCGGAGGTAGGTGTCTCAAAACCGGCCAGCATGCGCAACAGGGTACTCTTACCGGAACCGGAGCCGCCCAGCAGACAGAACAGTTCGTTCTTGTAGATATCCAGTGAGATGTTGTCCACGGCGGTAAAGTCACCAAACTTCTTGGTGATGTTTTCAATCCGCAGGAATGGCTGGGCGCCGTCCTGTTTCCATAAAGGGATTTCGTCCGGAGTAGATTGCGCCACAGCTGGGCTTTCAATCACCTGAGTTTCAGTCATAACCTGCCTCGGATATCAGTAGATCTGCTCTGCCCTTTTAAGGGCTGGCAAATCCGTTTGTTATTATTCACCCGGTACGGTGCCGGGATATACATAATTGCTACTACCCGCCGTAAGCATTTGTTACTGGAGCCTGTAAAACATTTGGAAAAACTCACAGGCTCTTCTGATAGTAACAAATTGATCCGGCGGATCTATAAAGGAATCAGACACTGGCAACGGTTTCGGAACCGCTTCCCCTTCAGCCTTCAAAGCAAAATCACCCTTTGCTCACTGTTCCTTAAATTACCCCGTTGCCCGTTACCGGTGCTATACCCCTCAGTGGGTAGCGGGTAAAAGTTGTATTTCAATACACAGTTCTAACAGATTACATTCAGAAAAATCAATTTTGTGATCACATTTTTATATTTTTGTGATCACAATATACTTTCCCGGTTTCCGCGATTAACATACGATCATGGATAAACACTCGCCTGTCACACTCAGCCCCCGTCTCAGAGACGAAAATCAGACCGTTACCCAGTGGGTCTACCAGAGCCTGCGGCGTGCCGTGATGGACGGTGATTTCCTGCCCGGCCGGCAACTGACCATCCGTGCCCTTGCCCAGATGCTGGATGTCAGCCCGATGCCGGTCCGCGAAGCACTGCGCCAGTTAGCGGCAGAAAACGCCCTGACTATTCTGGGCAACCGCCGGGTAATGGTGCCACAAATGACGGCCATGAAGTTTACCGAGCTGTGCGAAGCCCGCATTGCCATTGAATGCCATGCTGCGGCCCGCGCCCTGCCCTACATCGACAGCGCACAGTTGCAGGCCCTGCGCCAGCAGGATGCTGCCATTAACACGGCTCAGGACAGCGGCAACCTTGCGCAGATCAACCACCATAATCAGGAATTCCATCGCCTGATGTACAGCGCGAACCCTCATCAGGTAAGCCTGCCACTGATTGAAAGTCTGTGGCTGCAGCTGGGGCCGTTTATGCGTCTGGCCAGCAACAGTATCAGCGAACACTACCTGGTTGACCGTCACAGTGAAGCCATGCAGGCAATTGAGCGTAAAGACGCCGTCGCACTGCAACTGGCCATTGCTGCAGATATCCGGGATGGCGTCGCCTTCGCCAATAACCCCAGCAACTACAAAGCTTTATCGACCACTCAAACGGCCAGTAGCTTTCATTCATTTTTCTTGCCGCCCTGGCAAAAATCTCTCCATGAACAGCACAGCAGGCGCATTCATTCGCCTGAAATTTCCAGCTCTTTCAGCATTAGCAATAAAAATGCATAAATATTCATTTGACATTTAAATTTTGTGATCACAAAATAATTTCAGTGTTTAAGAACAATCCTTCGGGATATACCTAACAGAATAAACCTGCGCCGGTGTCACACACCTGCCGAAACAGGAGAGCAAAGATGTCACAGCAAGCCAACAGTCAGGACATTCAAACCGCTGACCGGGAACATCACATCCATCCGTTCAGCAACACCGGCGCACTGAATAAACAGGGCGCCCGGGTCATTGAAAAGCCGAAGGGGTATATCTCTGGGACAGTGAAGGTAACAAAATCATCGACGGTATGGCCGGTCTGTGGTGCGTCAATCTGGGCTATGGCCGCCAGGAACTGGTAAACGCTGCTGCTACTCAGATGCAACAACTGCCCTATTACAACACCTTCTTTAAAACCACCCATGCCCCGGCCGCCAAACTGGCAAAGGCTATCGCAGAGGTGACCCCGGGTGATCTGAACCACATCTTCTTTGCCGGCTCGGGTTCCGAAGCGGTAGATACGATTATCCGTCTTGTCCGTCAGTACTGGTGCATCGAGAAGAAGCCTTACCGCAATATCATTATCAGCCGTGAAAATGCGTACCACGGCAGCACACTGGCCGGTGCCAGCCTGGGCGGCATGGGCGGCATGCATAAACAGGGTGCACCGGGTGTACCGGGCATCGAACATATCCGCCAGCCATACTGGTACGGTGAAGCCGGTGATATGAGCGAAGAGGAATTCGGTGTTGCCTGCGCACAGGCACTGGAAGACAAGATCCTTGAAGTCGGCCCGGACAACGTGGCTGCCTTTATCGGCGAACCGATTCAGGGTGCCGGCGGGGTCATTGTGCCACCGGCGAACTACTGGCAGGAAATCCAGAAAGTGTGCCGTAAGTACGACATTCTGCTGGCCGCCGATGAAGTTATCTGTGGCTTTGGCCGCACCGGCAACTGGTTCGGCAGCCAGACGCTGGATATCCAGCCGGATATCATGTCGATGGCGAAAGGCCTGTCTTCAGGCTATCTGCCAATTTCAGCAGTGGCCATCGGTGACCGGATCGCCAATGCCCTGATCAACCACGATGATGACTTCAACCACGGTTTCACCTATTCCGGCCACCCGGCAGCCGCCGCCGTCGCGCTGGAAAACATCCGCATCATGAAGGAAGAAAAATTGTTGAACGGGTTGCCACCGATATCGGCCCGTACTTCCAGCAAAAGCTGCGTGAAACCCTGGCGGACCACCCGCTGGTCGGTCACATCGAAGGCATAGGTCTGGTCGCCGGCATTGCCCTGATGAAGGACAAAGCCACCAAAACGCCTTTCGGCGATGACATTGATATCGGCATGATCTGCCGTGATCATTGCTTTGCCAACAACCTGATCATGCGGGCGGTTGGCAGCCGGATGGTGCTGTCACCACCACTGGTGATCAGCCACGCCGAAGTGGATGAAATCTGCGAAAAAGCAAAATTATGCTTTGATAAAACCCTCGAGTCTGTCGCAGAATAACTGTACAGCTGAGCGTTTTCGGAGGTATTCATTCATGCAGGCACTTCAACACCGCAGTCAGGACCCCGGTTCTGCCCGCTTAATTGCCGGCCTGATTGATCATATCCGGTTACGCTCATTCCCCCAGGTACTCAGCGAGTACCTGGAGGCACTCTGCCAGTTCGACTCAATCCTGTGCATCACCTACAAGCAGTCATTCCGGCCGATTATTATTCACCCTCAGGACCCGGATCAGCACAGCCCGGCACTGCACCGCTATATTGAACATTCCTACATTCTTGATCCTATCTATACCGCGATTCAGCAAGGGGTTAACGAAGGCATCTGCCGTCAGGCGGAAGTGGCTCCGGAAGGTTTTGAAACCAGCGACTACTATCAGGACTGTTACAAAAACTTCGACTTCGTGGATGAGATTAACCTGCTGGTTAACCTCGGTCAGGATGTTTGTTTTGCCGTCTGCCTGGGCCGCAAATCCCGGCTAGGCACCATCACACGCAGTGAGCTTAACCGTTTGCAGGAAGCCCTGCCGGTCATCAGCGCGCTGATCCGCCAGTTCTGGCTCTCACAGGCCGGTGAATATACCAAGTTGGAAAAAGCTGAAGGCGCTATCGCCCAGGCACTGAGCAGCTTCGGTCAGGAGTACTCACCCAGCGGGAACGGCAGATTGCCGGCCTGATTCTGCAGGGGCACTCGTCGAAGTCCATCGCCGATAATCTGAATATCAGCGCGGGTACCGTGAAGGTCCACCGTAAGAATATCCACGCCCGGCTGAAAACTTCTACCCAGTCGGAAATATTCACCCTGTTTCTGGCCCACCTGAAAGCCATCGACAGCTAAGCCAGTTTTTCTTAACAGCGGTATTCGCTTTCAGAAAAACAACATCAATATTTGTGCTGCAACCGGGCAGCGCTTTGCTAAAATAGCCGCCGAATCTCAACGGAATGATGCTGATGTCCATTGCCCTGCTGTCGCTGTTTATCCCAACCTTTTCTTTGTCTCGATTACACCGGGCATGTGCATGACCCTGTCACTGACCCTGGGTATGTCCATCGGTGTGCGCCGCAGCCTGCATATGATGTGGGGCGAATTACTGGGCGTAGGTCTGGTCGCTGCCGCTGCCGCACTGGGTGTTGCCACCCTGATGCTGCAATTCCCGGAAGCCTTCCTGTTCCTCAAATATGCCGGTGGCGCCTATCTGGCGTACATTGGCTGGCAGATGTGGCAGTCCCGCGGCAAACTGGTTTTACCGGAAGACGGCTCCGCCCCCACTGAGCAAAGCCCGCTGCAGCTGGCCGGTAACGGCTTTATCACCGCCGTCGCCAATCCGAAAGGCTGGGCATTCTTTGTTACCCTGCTGCCACCCTTTCTGGACAACAGCCAGTCACTGGCCCCTCAACTGGCCAGCCTGATTGCGGTCATTCTGACACTGGAATTTATCTGCCTGCTGATTTACGCCAGTGGCGGAAAGGCCCTGCGCCACCTGCTGCTGAACAAGAACAATGTAAAAATGATGAACCGCATTGCCGGCTCACTGATGATCGGTGTCGGCATCTGGCTGGCATTCGGCTGATTTATGACCGTACTGATGACCCTCGGCCCGCTGTTGCTGGCCATGATCCTGGCTATATTTTTCCGGTAAAGGCTCTCACGGATGCCAGAGTCAGCCGTGGCTTAACCTGGCTCACCAACATCATTCTGGCCTTTGTCGGCTTCGGCATCGGCAGCCTTGAACAGCTGGAAAGCAAACTCAGCATTGCCGGTTATAACGCCCTGTGGCTGTTCCTGCTAATTACCGGATTCAACATGGCCGCGCTGTACCTCAGTGGCCGAATGCTGGATAAAGCCCACCGCAGCCGGTCTCAGTCTGCTGCTCAAACGATTCCGTTTAACTGGCAAAACCTCAGCGGTGCCCTGCAAACCGTAGGCTGGACATTCGCCGGTGGTGTCGCCGGGTATTTATTGCAACAGCCATTACACTTTATTGATCAGATCATCATCTGGCTGCTGTATCTGTTGCTGTTTCTGGTGGGCCGTCAGTTGTATCTGGGCAACTACCGGCTGCGTAAACTGTTCCTGAATCCACAGGGGCTGATCATCGCAGCAGTTACCATTATCAGCACCCTGCTCGCAGGGCTGACCGGCGCATGGGCACTGGGACTGGAGGTGCGGGAAGGTCTGGCAGTGGTTTCCGGCTTTGGCTGGTACAGCCTCACCGGCATCCTGCTGACCGGCATGGGCTCACCGGTACTGGGCACCACCGCATTCCTGCTGGATCTGGGCCGGGAAGTAGCGGCCCTGATCCTGATACCTTTCTAAGCCGGCTCAGCTGCCACGTCAATGTGGGTTACAGCGGTGCAACTGCACTGGATTTCACCCTGCCCCTGCTCGCCAAATGTCACGGCGCCAGTGTCATTCCCAACGCCATTGCCAGTGGCTTTATTCTCAGTCTGGCAGTGCCGGTTCTGGTACCTCTGTTGTACACACTGGGCCAGTAAGACCGATCGGCAAACAGCAACTGGTCTACACATTTTGGCTATTAGTATTTAGTGTACCGAGCCGCTAGAATGGCGGCACAGGAAAGTCCCGGTCTGGCACGACTACCGGGGCTGACAGCAGATGTAACCACAGAGTTGATTTAACCGTGGCAGAAAGTGTTTCCAAATATTACCGGGTAGCTGGCGAACCACTCATCCAGTGGCATGATGCAATCGCTGAAATCATTACCTCAGGGGTCAGTGACGGGGCCATTGATCATCTGATCGATACCCTGCGTTTACTGGTCAATGCAGACGGCAGTAGCCTGATCGTCTACCCCGACGGCCTCCAGCCATATTGCCCGTTCCGTAAGCGGGGTGACGGCAGCGACCCGCGGATTCACATCGATCAGTATCTGGACAGCGCTTATCTGCTGGACCCTTTCTATCGTCTGGCAGTGGATAATCCCGCCACTGAAGGCATCTTCCCGTTAAGCAAGGTTGCCCCATCCGGCTTTAAGCACACCGAGTTTTACCGGGTCTATTACCGGGTGGTGAATTTTGGCGATGAAATATGCCTGATCGTCCCCACGCCGGACAATGCCAGTATTCACATATCCATCAGCCGGCAGGATGACAAACCCCGCTTCAGCACTGCGCAGCGTGCCCTGCTGACCCGGCTGTTTTCCACGGTGCGGGCAATACTGCTAAAGTGGTGGTCAGCCTCCCAGCAGGAAGCACTTGATCACCAGAAGAAAGCCAGCCTGCTGAACTCAAGACTGGACAGCGCCCTGGCCAACTTTGGCAGTTCAATTCTGACCCAGCGGGAAACCCAGGTATTACAGCTGATTCTGCGTGGCTACGCGGTGAAGTTTATCGCTCAGAAGCTGGATATCAGCCCGGAAACCATCAAACACCACCGCAAGAATATTTACGCCAAGCTGGATATCAGTTCACAGGCAGAGATGTTCCACCTGTTCATTGATTCTTTACGGATGATGCGGGCAGATTCGCCTGCGGACCCGCTGGCAGAATACCTGCAGCCGGCCCGGCAATAAGCGACTGTTACAGAAGAAGCGCTTAACGCTTCTTCTTCAGAGGAGCCAGCCCGTCATCGGATACCAGCGCCGGTTTCGCCTGGCGGCGGTTACGCTGATCCTGCTTAGGCTTGGCTTTAGGTTTTGGCTTAGCGGCAACCGTTGCTTTACCCGGTGTTTTCTTCTTCGCCGGCTTAGCCGGTTTAATGCCTTTGAACTTAGCTTCCAGCCCTTCCACCACTGCACGCTGTAAATGACGCTGCAGGAAACGCTCAATCCGCTTAAACGAATCCCAGTCTTTCGGTCCGACAAAAGAAACGGCTTCACCTTTGGCGCCGGCACGTGGTCCGGCCAATCCGGTGGACGTACTCTTCCGCCTGTTTTGGCATATCGAAGTTAATCACCAGCGACACCTGCAACAGGTCCAGACCACGGGAAGCAACATCCGTGGTTACCAGCACCTGCTGATGGCCACGACTGAAACCGTCCATAATCCGGTTACGCTCCGCCTGGCTCATCTCACCGCTAAGGGCTGCACAGCTGATATTTTCTTTCTGTAACAGCGCCGACAGCCGCTCGGTATCGGTCCGGGTAGCCGTAAAGATGATCGCCTGCTGATACTCACGGTTGGTCAGCAAGTTCTGCAGCAGCGCCTCTTTATGATCCAGGTGATCACAAAGAATCACTTCCTGAGTAATGTCTTTATGCTCAGCATTCGCCGCTCCGATCGCGACCCGCTTCGGCGACTTAAGAAGCTGATCCGCCATGCTGTCCACTTCCGCATGGTCCAGCGTGGCAGAGAACATCAATGTCTGACGTAAACGGTGATCGGCGGCCTGGTTAATCAGGGTCAGCTGTTCAGCAAAGCCCAGATCCAGCATCCGGTCTGCTTCATCCATTATCAGCAGCTCCAACCCATTGAGCTGCAGGCTGCGCTCTTCCAGATGGTTGGCCAGACGCCCCGGTGTTGCCACCACCACATGAGGGTCTTTACGTAAGGCCTTGGCCTGATCGTTAAAGTTTTCGCCACCGAGCAGCAAAGCAATCTTGGTCTGACCGCCGCTGGTCAGCGCCCGCAGTTGAGTGAACACCTGCTTTGCCAGCTCCCGGGTAGGCGCCAGAATCACCGCACGGGGATCACGCTTGCTCAGGGCACGGGTTTTCACCAGCCGGTGCATCATTGGCAGCAGAAATGCCAGAGTTTTGCCTGAGCCGGTTTTCGAAGAGGCAATCAGATCATGGCCGGCCAGTGCCAGCGGTATAGACTGCGCCTGAATCTCTGTGGGCGTGGTAATCGCCTGATGTTCAAGATTCTGCAGCAGTCGGTGATCCAGTCCCAGATCCGGAAAATTATCGGTTTGCTCAGACAAGTTATAACTCCGCTCAGTAAAGACGTACCGGGCATCAGCGCCCGGTAGTATAAGTATAATTCAGGCCGAAACGGCCAGAAAGACAATATCAGGTGGCTACAATAACGCGAATTGCATCCAACTTCAGCTGCAGGGTTTCAAGATAGCCTTCCAGCAGTTCCTGACGCTCCGCCAGCGCGGCAATTTCTTCGCTGCGGATATTCGGATTAATCTCCGCCAGCGCCATCAGACGTTCAACTTCAGCCCCAGAATATGCCGGACATTTTCCTGTGCCGCGGCATAAAAAGCCGGCTGCTGCTTATCGGCCAGCTCTTCAGCCTCGGCTACCATAGCGTTAATTTCTGTACGGGTATGCTTAACGATATCCACCGCCTGACGCTTACCCACCCGTTCAGCCAGATTATTAATGTGCTGCTCGGTCAGAACCTTACTCAGATCCGTACGGTTCACATCCACCACGATACGCACCAGTGTTTCCGGCATATAACGCTGAATCTGCATTTCTTTCGGTGCCGCACAGTGCAGGGTAAAGATGCTTTCCAGCAATAAAGTGCCCGGCTTCAGCGGTGGCAGCTTAATACTGCAAACAGCCGCATTACCGAACTCCCCGGACAGGATCATATCCATCGCGCCGGACACCATCGGATGCTCCCAGCTCAGGAAGTGCATGTCTTCACGGCTTAACGCAGTGGTCCGGTTAAAGGTGGCAGTCATGCCCTCTTCCGGTAAGCCAGGGAAGCTCTCACAGTGCATATGATCACTTGGGTGCAGCACGATGCAATTGGTACTGTGGTGTTGCTGCTCGACGCCGAACTGGTCGAACACCTTTTCCATATACTTGCTCAGCTTACTGCTGGCACTGGCACTGTCGATATTTTCAATCAGTTCTGCTGCCCGCAGCGGATCACAGGAATTCATTTCCAGCAGTTTGTTACGGCCGGCCTGTAATGCCGCCATGGTTTCATCGGCAGCGGCACGGGTTTCCGTAATCAGTTGCTCTGCTTCATCATCGTTGGCGTGGCCGCGCAGCATGGTCAATAACGGTGTTTCAAAACGTTCAAACAACGCACTGCCCGCCGGGCAAGCTGTCGCAAAACAATTCAGACCCTGTTCGTACCAGGCCAGCAAATGCCCCTGGGCTTCGGTGAAATACGGCACATGAATATTGACGTCATTCTTCTGGCCAATCCGGTCCAGACGGCCAATCCGCTGTTCCAGCAGATCCGGGTTCAGCGGCAGATCAAACAGCACAAGATTACTGGCAAACTGGAAGTTACGGCCTTCGCTGCCAATCTCCGAACAGATCAGTACCTGAGCGCTGTCATCTTCATCGGCAAAATACGCCGCGGCACGGTCACGGTTCACCAGGCTCATGCCTTCATGGAACACCGCAGAACGCACGCCTTCATATAAACGCAGATGTTCTTCCAGTTGTTTCGCCGTACTGGCAGCCGCACAGATCACCAGTGTTTTTATGACGGTTAGCCGCCAGCCACTCTACCAGCCAGGCAACCCGGGGTCGGCTTCTAGCCAGCGATCCTGAAATACTTTTTCAGGGTGCAATAATAAATCCAGATCAGCACCGTTGAGCTGCTGCTTCTCACTTTCCAGATAAAAATCCGGCTCCGGTAACGGATGCGGGTGCAGAATACGCTCAGGGAAGCCTTCCACTGCATCCCGGGTGTTACGGAACAGTACCCGGCCGGTACCGTGGTGGTCCAGCAACTCACTGATGGTGGTTTGCAACAGCTCATCGAAAGCAACAAAGTCTTCCAGATTCTGCGCAGCATCCAGCAGTGCATCCACACGGGCCTGCCCCAGATATTCAGCCAGTGACGCCTGTACAGCAGCGTCCTGAATCTGTTCCAGCACATCATCCGCCAGCAGTGCTTCCATCAGCTCACGTACCGGCTGATACCCGGCTTCTTCTTCACGAAACTTTTGCAGATCGTAATAACGGTCCGGATCCAGCAGACGTAAACGGGCAAAGTGCCCTTCCATACCCAGCTGTTCCGGCGTCGCCGTCAGCAGTAACAGACCTTTAATTTCCGCAGACAGTGACTCAATACAGGCATACTCGGTGCTGATAGCATCTTCAGCCCACTCAAGGTGATGGGCCTCATCGACAATCAGCATATCCCAGCCGGCCATAATAGCCTGGGCCTGGCGCTGTGTACTGTTGGTCAGGAAAGGTAAGGTACACAGAACCAGCTGTGCTGTTTCGAACGGGTTCACGCCTTCATCGGACATTTCCAGCGCGGTACAGCGCAGCTCATCCAGAATAGTAAAACGCAGATTAAAGCGGCGCAGCATCTCTACCAGCCACTGGTGAATCAGACTATCAGGGACAACGATCAGGGCCCGGCTGGATTTACCGCTGGTCAGTTGCTGATGAAGGATCAGACCGGCTTCAATGGTCTTACCCAGACCAACTTCGTCCGCCAGCAATACCCGCGGCGCGAAACGCTCACCCACCTGATGGGCGATATACATCTGGTGCGGCAACAACTGAACCCGCGGGCCGATCAGACCAAAACCGGCAGACTTAACATGCTGATGCTGATTTTTCAGGGTTTCCAGCCGCAGCTGGAAACGGTTGTTCTTTCCACCTGACCGGCGAACAGACGGTCATGGGGTTTACTGAAATGCACTGAGCTGTCCAGCTCCAGCTCATCCAGACTGTGGTCTTCGCCTTCTGCATCAAAACCCAGGTAATACACACAGCCGTCTTCTTCGACCACTTCGCTGATGACAATTTCCAGCCCCTGATAGGACTTCACCTGTTCGCCAACAGGGTAAATCACCCGGCTGAGCGGTGCATTATCCACCGCGTAAGTACGCTCTTCCTGAACGGCAGGGAAACTGATCACGACACGGCGGTTGGCAACATCAACAACAACCCCAACCCCAGATTCGATTCGGTATTACTGATCCAGCGCTGACCGGGAATAAACTCTGACAAAAGACGACTCACTATTTCTGAAAATTCTTCGCAATATAAATCTTGCTTACCCTCAAACCATTCACACAGCATAGCAGGAAGAACGGCGGCAGCGCATGATAGGGCTTGTTTAGATGTAGCTCAAGGGGCAAACACTCCTGTTTAACTATAAAGGTTCAGGGAATGACATAACGCAGGGAAATTCAGGTGGTCAGGCGGAAAATGGTGTATGCTTGCGGTTTAATTTTCACTGCCCACCAAAGCGAGCACTATGTCCTTTATCGATCTTGATCTGGACCTGGAAATCCTCGGCGCACTGGCCGATAACGACTTCCTGAAACCCACTGATATTCAGCAACAGGCGATTCCTGCCATTCTCGATGGTCTGGACCTGCTGGCCAGCGCCCCCACCGGCACCGGTAAAACGCTGGCTTTCGTTCTGCCCGGGCTGCAGCACATTCTTGACAGTGAACCGGACAGCAGCAGCGCACCACAGGTACTGATCCTCAGCCCCACCCGGGAACTGGCTAAACAAACTTATGAAGTCATTCAGCAGCAAACAGCGAACAGCCATATCAACAGCTGCCTGATTGTGGGCGGTGTTCCTTTGGTATGCAGAAAGCTATGCTGGCGGAACGGATCGATATCATGGTGGCAACCCCGGGCCGGCTTCTGGAACTGAACGCCCAGCAATGGCTGGATATGTCCGTGGTGGACATGCTGGTAATCGATGAAGCCGACCGCATGCTGGACATGGGCTTCATTGAAAGCATCCAGCAGATTGCAGATGTCCTGCCCCAGTCCCGCCAGACCCTGATGTTCTCTGCCACCCTGGAAAGCGACAAAATCAAAAGTTCGCCAGCGACCTCCTCAACGAAGATGCCCGCTGCCTGGAAGTTGAACAGCCGCGGCATATTCCTGATCACATCAAGCACAGCGTCTATCAGGCTGATAACGAAGTCCACAAAGATCACCTGCTCAAAGCGCTGGTGAAAAGCCATAAAATTGATCAGGCCATCGTCTTCGTTAACAGCCGTAAACAGGTTGATCACTGGGTACATGTGATTCGCGGCCTGGGCATCACCTGCGCAGGCTTACACGGAGATCTGCGCCAGAGCGACCGTGGCCAGCGGGTCAAAGACATGCGCCGTAAACGCATCAAGATAATGGTTGCTACCGATGTGGCCGGCCGCGGGCTGGACCTGCCGGATATCCACCATATCATTAACCTGCAACTGCCCATGAAAGCAGACAGCTACGTGCACCGTGCCGGCCGCAGTGGCCGCGACGGCCGCAATGGTTATGTATGGTCAATTGTTGATGCACTGGACTGGCCTACTCTGGGACGGATCGAACGCTTTATCGGCCAGAAAATTGCCCGGGCGACCTATCCGGGCTTAGCGTCGAAGAAGCCGGAACCTGTCGAAAAGAAAAGCAAAAAGCCAAGGCTAAAACCAAGACGAAAGCTAAAAGCAAAGTGAAAGGTAAAGCCGCCAAACCAAAGGCCAAAGCAGGCAAAAACCGAAAACAGGTGCCCGCCCGGCCACACCAAAAACCGCAGAGAGCAAAAGCTTCTGGTAATAAGCCGGCGGCGAAAAAGCCCCTCGCAAACCAAAAGCGGACTAAAGCACTTTTCTTCCACACAAAAACGCCCGACGGTTTACACCTTCGGGCGTTTTCTTTATGTGCTTCGCTTAGCTTGGCTTAAGCGCTTAAGCCGCTTGGGCAACCGCTGCCTGGCTGCGGCTGAATGCGGACAGCATCGCCTGCATTGTCGCCGCAGAGGTATCTTCAGCAACCGCCACACCGTGATGCAACTGATCATCAATCATCACTTCAATACATGCCTGCGCTTGTGCTGCAGTACCGCTGCCAATCGCGTGCTGGTCAAACTGCTGCACATCGATGCTGCAGCTGAAACGCTGACCCAATGCCTGACACAGTGCTTCCAGCGGGCCAGTACCCTGGCCGTTAAACTGGCTGTTACCGACACTGAAATGTCCGTCAACCTGATGACCTTCCGTGTGCAGATCATAGCTGGCCAATACCCATTCAGGTGCCACTTCAACAAAATGCTGGTCGTACAGCTCTTTAATCACTGTCGGTGATACTTCAACTCCGGAGGCTTCAGCCGCACCCTGAACCTTCTGGCTCAGTGCACCATGCATCCACTTCGGCAATTCAATGTTGTAATCGCGCTCAAGTACCAGTGCCACACCGCCTTTACCGCTCTGGCTGTTAATCCGTACCACCGCTTCATATTCACGGCCGATATCACGGGGATCAATCGGCAAATAAGCCACATCCCACTTATCCAGACCGTTGTCAGTGTGGTAGTTCATTGACTTGCGAATTGCATCCTGATGGCTACCGGAGAAAGCGGTGTATACCAGTTCACCGGCCCACGGATGACGGGCAGATACCGGCAACTCTGTGCAGTACTCCACCACTTCAATAATCTCTTTGATATCCGAAAAGTTCAGCTTCGGATCAATACCACGGAATACAGGTTCATCCCCATGGTCACAATGTCCATGTTACCGGTACGCTCACCGTTACCGATCAGCGTACCTTCAATCCGGTCAGCACCGGCCAGCATGCCCAGCTCAGCAGCAGCAACCGCACAACCACGGTCATTATGGGTGTGTAAGCTGATACGGATATGCTGACGCTGGCTCACGTTACGGCAGAAATATTCGATCTGGTCCGCAAATACGTTTGGTGTAGACATCTCTACTGTCGCCGGCAGGTTAATCACCACTGGCTGGCCATTTTCAGGCTGCCATTCAGCAATTACCGCATCACACACCTCGACGGCATAATCCATTTCGGTACCGGTGAAACTTTCCGGCGAATACTGGAATTCCCATTCCGTCTGCGGATATTTTTCTGCGTAGGATTTCACCCACTGCGCGCCCTGTACAGCAATCGCTTTGATACCGTCGCGGGACTTACCGAAAACCTGCTCACGCTGTACGGTAGAGGTTGAGTTATACACGTGAACAATGGCCCGGCGAACACCTTCCAGTGACTCATAAGTACGGGCAATCAGATCTTCCCGTGCCTGGGTCAGCACCTGCACAGTTACATCTTCAGGAATGCGGTCTTCTTCGATCAGCTTACGGACAAAATCAAAATCTGGCTGTGAAGCAGACGGGAAACCCACTTCAATTTCTTTGAAACCCAGCTTAACCAGCAGATCAAACATGCGGGTTTTCTGTTCAACATTCATCGGATTAACCAGTGCCTGATTACCGTCCCGCAGGTCAACACTGCACCAGTCAGGCGCGGCGGTGATTACCTGATTTGGCCAGGTACGGTCGGTTAATGCTAACGGCTCAAAAGCTTTATATTTACGATGGTCAAACATGCTGAAGTTCCCGGTATATTGCCTCGGTAAGGCGCTGAAAATTGTAATTCTTGTTAAGTCTGCAAGGGGTGCTTATGGCACGGTGAAAGGCAGTTTTAGGCCCGCCGCCGACTGATAAGCCTCTGGCGGGCCTGACCGAAAACCGGGGATCACCCGTCAATCAGTAAGGCATAGTGTAAACAGTGTTGTGCGCAATTACTGTGCTAAATCATCGCTTTTAAAACCAATTGCGCAATTATTATAAATACAATACGCTTACCATATACAAATTATTGCGCGAGAAACAAAAATGCGTTCAAACAATATCAACCTGGACCCGTTTGATATAAAAATATTGCGCGAATTGCAGCGTGACGCTAACCAGTCAAATCAGGAACTTGCAGAAAAAGTAGGCCTGACTGCCGCCCCCTGTTCCCGCCGGGTAAAACAGCTGGAAGAGTCCGGTGTAATTCAGCAAAAAGTGGTGCGGATTGATGAACGGGCGGTCAATCTGGACCTGATTGCCATTCTGCATATCAGCATGGACAAACATATTCCCGAACGTTTTGAGGAATTTGAAGCGACCATTAACCGTTTCCCGGAGGTGATGGAGTGCTACCTGATTACCGGTCACGATGCCGACTATCAGTTAAAGGTCGCAGTACCGGATATGGACCGCTATCACGATATTCTGCTAGGAAAGATTACCCGTATCCGGGGTGTCACCGGGGTAAAATCAGCGTTCATCATGCGTAAAATTGTGGATACTACGTCGGTACCGCTGGACTACATTCACCCCTGATAAACCATAAAAACGGCAGCTCAGGGCTGCCGTTTTTATAAATACCGAAACAGGTTATGAACCCGTTGGTTTATATACATCCTGCAATGCCGATAGCTGGCGAATCCAGCCTCCTTCAGCTACCTCTGCCGGCAGCTGTGCCTGCATGCCACGCTTCGCTTCACCATAGGTACCGAACTGATGGCGGTAAAGCACAACGTATACCGGCCCCAGCACCGTCACACTGCGGTAGTAATCCACTTTGCCCTGCAGGTTGTTATCCCGCAGAAAGCCGTTTAGCGACGGCTCATCTTTAAACTGTGCCAGCTGCAGCACAAATTTCTCCTTCGGCTGACTGAACAGCCAGTCACGGTTTTTCAGACCCGCGACATTATCAAACGCTGAAGATGCCGGCTTGCCGGCAGCCGTAGGGCCATACAGGTTCAGCAAGCGCTCTGAAATAGCGGAATGCAAAACATCAGCTTTATCATGACCAGCCACCTTACTGCGCTGTGCATATTCAAGCGCCCGGGGAAGGTCTGCCTCAACCTGTTCACCATTGAAGTAAATCGCTGCCAGGTTATACAGAGCATCCGGGTTTTCCTGCAACGCAGCCTTCTGATACCAGCTCAGGCTGGCCGCATGATCTTTACCCGCCAACAGAATAGCCAGAGTTACCTGAGCATCCTGATGACCGGCACGGGCAGCCAGACGCAACCAGCGTTCTCCAAGATTAAGGTCCTGCTTTACACCACTGCCTTTGAGCAACATCTGCCCCAGCTTAAACTGGCTCTCGGGCATATTTTCAGCGGCTGCCTGACGGTAATAACCCACCGCCTGCGGCAGGTTCTGTTCAACGCCCCGGCCGTACTCGTAAGCAATGCCCAGATAATAAGCAGCCGGGGTATAGCCCGCCGCAACCGACTTAGTTAACAGCTCTACTGATTTAACCTGATCACCTTTACGGCCAAGGCTCTCGCCATAAATGCGGCCCATGGCAAACAACCCCTGAGCATCACCGGCATCCGCCAGACGGGAACAGATTGTGTTTGCTGCGGCATAGTCTTCATGTGCCAGACGGTCCAGACACGCAGGCCCCTGCGGATCATGATCCGCCAGTGCCGACGCTGAGCCGGCGGCCAGCAACACACTCAGCAATAAAGGTTTCTTAGCAAACATTACTTTCTCCCTAACCGATACATACGGCTAAATCCCTGTCCGTCAAACCGGAATTTTCTCTGAATAAATACAGTTACACACTGTCTGAAATAACTATCTTCTGATCAGCTCTGCTCTGATCAGCTCTCACCGTCAGGCGCAATATAATCTGCCTGCAGGGTGGAAAAACGCCGGTACCAGACACCTTTCTGAACACCTTCTGCCAATACCTGCCGGGCAATTTCCTTCGACTTGGTCACGGTTTCGTAGTTGCGATGATAGAGCAACACATAAACCAATCCGGCCCGGGTGCGGGCGCGGTAATAATCGACCTGATTCTGCAAGCCGTATTTTTCGATATAGCGGCCAACCGCTGCTTTATCGGTAATCTGTGCCAGTTGCATCACAATGTGCTGATTCGGCTGTTGCATCAACCAGGCTTTATCACGAAAGTTAGCCGCAATCGGAGTGGCTTTTGCCGGTTTTACCGCAGCAGGCTTAACTGCCGAAGGTTGAGTCAATTTTACTGCCGCATCAGATACAGGCTTTTTAACAGTCTCTGAACGGGCCACCGCCGGTGCTTTGGCAGGTACTTTTTCAGGTTTAACAACCGCTGGCTGCTTTTCCTTGGCAGGCTTCATGACTTCCGGAGTCAGTAATCCGGCCTTCACCAAATCAGGATCTGTCTGCCCGGAAGAACTGATCTGAACAGAACTAGGCTCAACAGATGCCGGTTCAGCAACCACCGTATTGGCTTGTGCCAGACGGTCTTCAATTTCTTCCACCAGACGTTTACTGCTTAACCGTCCAAGGCCCAGACTCTGCCGGGCTAAGCGCAGCGCTTTGGTCAGATCAACCTGTTCCCCAACCGGCCTTCCGCGTAAACATCCGCCAGCTGATACAGGGCAAAGGCATTATTTTGCTCAGCCGCCTGCTGATACCAGTGCAGTGCCTGCTTATCACCGGCAGTTGCCTGCAGAATCGCCAGAGTTACCTGGGCATTGGGATCACCGCCAATGGCTGACTTTTCCAGCCAGTCCTGAGCCTGCTGGTAGTTAGCTGTCACGCCGTCGCCTTTCAGCAGCATTACGCCGGTTTTCAGCTGACTTTCTGTATGGCCTGCCTCAGCACCACGGCGATACCAGTTAAATGCTTCAGGGAGGCTTTGTTCAACCACTTCGCCGCTTTCATATAATGCCGCCAGGTTATAGCAAGCCGGGCCATAATCAGCCTCTGCTGCAACCTTAAGCCATGTCAGCGCCTGGCTGACATCCGCGCTGGCACCACCCAGCCCCGGGCATAAAGATTAGACATGACAAAACTGGCTATCGCACCACCGTCATCCGCCAGTGGCTTACAGGCTTTATATGCACTGGCATAACGGCCATCGTTATACAGTTGCTGACAGCTTTCTTCGGCACTGTCTGCAGCAAAGGCCACAGCGCTGCCTGCAACCGCCAGCGCAGCAATCAGAAAATTGTAAAACCGCTGTTTAATCATCCCGTTACCCTGCACGGCCGTCACTGACGACAGATTGATTTCAAGAGCTCAGAAAGCGATATACGATACCTGTGTAGTACTCAGAACGCACATTTTTTCTAATTATCAGAGGGTAACGATCCGGGAGTCCGGTATAACTTCTGCAAAGTACTGTACTGGCGGACCCAGTGACTACGGCGCGCCTTACGGGGCAGACCGGCCAGAGCCTTTTAGCAGCAGCAACGGTGTCGAATTCACCGTACACCAGTACATAGTAAAGACCGGCATCCCGCTGGGTGCGGTAGAAATGCCAGCCTTCAACATCCTTCAGACCCACCCGGCGAATATACTTTTCCATCCCTTCTTTATATTCACCGTTGGTCAGTTGGATAACGTAACGCTCAGAAGGTTGCTGCATCAGCCAGTTATCCGCTTCCATTCCGTAAGGACCGGGCTCTTTTTCCAGAATCGGAGGAACCGGATTCACGAAAGGTTCTGCAGGCTCACTGTCCTTAACAGAAACGGCTGCAGCCGGCTCAATCCCTGAGGATGCAGATAGTGCCGGCTTTTCAGACACAGCAACTTCATCCACAACAGCTTCATTCAGCGATTCAGAGCTGGCACTGGCCGCCGGCGGGTTTGAATCGGTTACCTGCGAAATCGTATCAGCATCAACCTGCACAGACGCAAGTGTCAGCGTTTCATCCGCAATATCACTGTTCGGTTTAACAGCAGAGACTTCACCGGTGACCATCTGCTCCAGTACTTCACTGCGAAGCTGTTCTGTATCAGCAGCCGCAATTACGTCTGCCTCTGAGGTCTCAGATACATTCGCAGAAGCAAGATCCTGTTCAGTCTTAGCAACCGGTGTGTTCGGCTGTGCGGCTTCCGGCGCTATTTCATCCGGAACAGTCACGACAAAATTGTTTTCAGCAGTCGGTGCCGGCACTGACTGATTCAGTGTTTCACCCTGTTCAACCGGGCTGTCGGCAACTGCCAACTCAGACTGAACATCTGCAGACACCATATCAGGGCTGGTCTGAGGCGTTGTTTCTGCAACAGCAGTCTGAACATCTTCCTGAACTGCCGGCGACATCTCCGCCAGAATTTGTTCACGTAATGGCTTGGCAGAATAATTACCCGCCTCAATCGCTTCATCCACCAGCCTAAGGGCTTTGGTTAAATCACGGGCAACACCCTGGCCGCTGAAATACACCAGCGCCAGATTCTGCTTGGCAGACACATTCCCTGATCAGCAGAACGCTGATACCAGCGAACACTGTCCTGTGGATCAATTTCCGCCAGCATGACACCTAAAGCCATTTGCGCATTATGGTTGCCCGCTTCCGCAGACTTACGAATCCAGTGCTGTGCCTGTACCCGATCTTCTTTACGCCGCGGCCTTCAAAAACAACGTTCCCAGACGCAACTGCGCATCCGGCAACCCCTGTGCTGCCGCACGTTTATACCAGGCATACGCCTGCTGAAGATTCGTTTTCACGCCGTAGCCGCCTTCGTACATAGCACCTAAGCTACGCTGGGCTTTAGCATGATGGGCCTGTGCGGCCTGTGTATACCAACGGACAGCCTGCTGGTTATCCTGCTCAACTCCCTGGCCTAACTGGTACGCCAGTGCCAGCCGGTAAGCTTCAGCATGGCCGTTCTCAGCAGCAACTTTATCCCAGAAAATCCCCGCTGGTCTCCCGCGGTGCTGCCTTTCTGGTAATAGATTGTCGCCAGAATAAATGCCGCACGGGCATCATTCTGTTCAGCCAGCCCCTGGCATGACGCCTGAGCGGCCACTAAGTCCCGCTCAGAATATGACTGGTAACAATCAGCTTGTTGCGCCGCTTCCAGCGACAAAGGCAGTCCGCACACCAATGGAATCATCCAGGGGCAGACGGCTTAAACATCCGTTGTATAGCAACTTTAATAGCAGCCATTGATCATTTCCGTATTACTGTTCAGTTTTTATCATCAGCGATGATAACCGGTACAACCAAAATGAAAACTTAAGGCATGATTATCAGCCCGGCTGATAACGCATCCCTACCTAAATAAGGTGATCATCCGGAAACTGTTGCAGATAACCGACATAAAGATTCGGTGTATCGATTATTCATCAATAACTTAGCACAGCACCAGACATCAGAACGGATAATACCACAAGAGGTAAATAGAGGGTGAATGGCTGTTAACGACATATGACTAAATAATCATCAGAGCAGCACTAAAACGTGAAAACCGCCCCGCCGGTGCACAGCGGGGCAGTTGGACCGGTTACTCAGCCTTCGCTGAGTAACCTGTTACGGCGGAATATATAAAGATGGCAATAAAAACAGCCACAGCAGCGAGGCTGATCATTAAACTGCCATAGGGCCAGAGCATCGTTACACCGGCCACACCACAGATAATCCGCAATACAGGATGCAAAGGGCTCTCAAGATAGCCTTCCATACACCCGACAAGCGCATAGATACCGAATACCGAGAACACAAAAATACTGGTTACCTCCGCAGCCGTGCCACCGATAAAGGGTGTATACGCCAGCAACACAGGCACAATATATAAGCCCTTGGCGACCTTCCAGGCCGTGAACCCCGTCGCCATCGGTGGCGTCCGGGCAATCGCCGCTGCCGCAAATGCCGTTAGGCACACCGGCGGTGTGACGTTACTGTCCTGAGATAACCAGAAGATAATCATATGCGCAGACACCAACAGCATTGCCAGCACCTCCGGCGCCAACGCCTGCTCCAGTAACTGGGTTTTAAAATCCCCGGGAACCAGCGCCAGCATCTCCTGCGCCTGCAGCGCAGACATCGGTTCAGCCAGCAGGGCCGCCTGCTCAGGGGCGATCAGCAAGAAGATAGTTCGTGCCGCTTCCGGTAACTCCCCGTTTACCATCAGATCCACCAGCTGCATTTCTGCAATCAGACTGTAAAGCGCCGGGGCAGATAACGTTGCCAGCACGATATACGAAGCGGTAACCGGCAGGCCCATACCTAAAATCAGTGAAGCCAGCGCCACCAGAATCAGGGTAATCATCAGGCTGCCACCGGCCCACTCTGCCACCATCAGCGAGAAAGTATTACCAATGCCGGTCATCGCCACCACGTTAACCACTAATCCTACAGCGATCAGCAACATGGCTGTCGTGGCCATGTTCTTAGACCCTTGTGCCAACGCATCCAATACATCCTTCACCTTCATCGGATGCTTGGATAACCAGGAAGCACCGATCACCGACAGTGTAGAAATACCGGCAGCATAGGTAGGCGTAAAGTTATTCACCAGTAGCATCACCAGCACCACCAGAGGCAGCAGGTAATGCCAGCCCTCTTTCAGAACCTCACCGATTGGCCGGGTATCCAGTTCCACTGACTGCGCATGGCTGCGCATAGCTTCCACCCGCACAAAAACCAACCGACAGGAAGTACAGCAAAGCAGGTAAAGCCGCGACGGCAATAATATCTACATAGGGAACCTGGGTGTAAGACGCCATAATAAACGCCCCAGCCCCCATGACCGGCGGCATCAGCTGTCCACCGGTGGATGCTGCAGCTTCCACGCCAGCAGCAAACCGGGCCGGAAATCCTGCGCGGCGCATCAGCGGAATTGTGATCACCCCGGTCGACACCGTATTCGCCACTGATGAGCCTGACACAGAGCCCATCAGACCGGACCCCAGCACTGCAACAAATCCCGGACCACCGACAAAGCGCCCGGCAGCGCAGCGGGACAGCTCGATAATGAAATCCCCGGCACCGGACTTCACCAGAAAGGCCCCGAAGAGAATAAACATAAACACATATGACCAGGAGATCCGGGCTATCTGACCAAACATCCCCTCAGTCGAGAAATAACTGCGGTAAAGCACCGTCTCCAGCGACAGCCCCGGAAAACCAAAGATGCCATCAATATACGGTCCCCACCAGAACACATATGTCAGGGCCACCACGATCATCGAAGGAATAAACCAGCCAGTCGTCCGCCGGGCCATTTCAAGGGCAATGAAAATAGCCGCGATGGAGAACACCCAGTCACTGACAATGAATGTCACCCCCGGTCGTAAAGGGCATCTTCGAAACCGATCAGGTACGCCGCGCACAGAATAGCCGCCAACCCCAGCAAGCAATCCAGCAATAAATAAAACCGTCTTCCGGCCACGGACTTACCGTGCATCACCGGCACCATCAGGGCGCACAGCAAAGCAAAGCCGGCAAAGTGAATGGACGCCACCCAAAGCTCTGGCAGCGTCCCTATCGTATTGAAATATATATGCATCACCGCAAAAGCAATGCCCAGCCAGTAAATACAACGACCGGCTGCTGACGCTTCAGGCCGCTGCATCAGCTCCATAGCACGGAGCTTTTCCGCTGTTTCAGCATCACTCTGCTCAACAGCACTCTGCTCAGCCGTATTGTTTAAAGTAGCCATAAGAATATCCAGCGAACAACCACTCTTCTGCTATACCCGCTCAGGCGGGCATCAGAAACCACAGAAGAATGTAACTATCGGAGGCCGGCCAGCGTTATCGCCTCTCTGATGACACTGGCCGGTAAGTACTGAGATCTGTTCATCTCAGCACTGAGGCGCATACCCCGTCACTGTGTCAGTTCACAGGGTAAATGCCTGCAACGTCTCACTTAGCAACTAAGTGTTGTGGGATATCCAGCCCCATTTCGGTATAGAAACGGGCAGCACCCGGATGCAGCGGTACCGGCAGACCGGCAATGGCTTTTCCAGTGCCATAGCTTTGGTGGCCTTATGAATACCGTTCAGGAATGGCAGGTTTTCGTAGATGGTTTTAGTCAGCAGGTAAACATCTTCTTCGGAAATATCATCACGCACCGCCAGGAAGTTTGGCTGTGCCATGGTGTTGATATCTTTAGTCTGGCCCGGATATGTATTCGCCGGAATCACGTAACGGGTCCACAGCTTATAGTTACCGTTTGCTCTGGCAATCTGATCATCGCTGAAATCCAGCACGGTCATATCATCACCCAGCGCAGCATATGCGCGGGTCACAGCGCTGGTAGGCACGCCGGACGGTACATTCATGCCTTCAATTGAGCCGTTCTGTAAGGCATCAGCACTTGGCCCGTAACCCAGATACACCAGATCCAGATTGTCTGCTTCAACCCCTAAACCGGACAGAATCTGTCGGCCAGAACCTTCAGTACCGGAGTTCTTCTTACCAATGGAGAACTTGCCATCATTCAGACCGTCCAGATCATCAATGGTACCGCTCTTCACCTGATCAGACTTCACCACGAATTGCTCAACGTTCTGCCAAAGCATGGATACCGAACGCAGGTGCTGCTGAGGGCCTGAGTTAGCCAGCGCACCTTCTCCGCTCCACGCCCATGCACCGTAAAGCCCTTGCATGATGGCAAACTGCGCTTCATTTTCCCGCAGCAGTTTAACGTTCTCACCGGAACCGGCAGAGTTAATCGCCCCCAGCGAGAACTTGTATTTAGGTTCCAGCTTAACCTTGGTCAGCGTTGCAAGTGCCACCCCTACCGGATAGTAAGTACCGCCGGTTGATGCAGTGGCCAGAATATAGGAGCGCTTATCTGCGGCGACGGCAGTTGTCGATACTGCCGCCATCGTTGCGACGCCCGCAGCCATTCCCAAAGAGATGACCGTTTTCAGAAATGTACGCTTAGTTATGCTCATTGTGCTTTCCTTTTAGAATTGTTGTTTTCACCTCCCTTAAGAGCAAAACCGGGGCCAAAGTCATAAAAACAAACATAACTAACTGATATATAGAAACTTATTATCTAAAACACCTGACAGCCTAAGCCTGCAAATAAGCAAGAAATTGCTCATCAGGCATATTGGAATAAGCAAAAAACAGCCGATCAGCCTCATACATACAGATATATAACTGATCACTGCAGACCAAAACCCCAGCTGGACGGGGTTAAACACACCCTTTTCAGTCACCGGTAACGGCCATAGGCTAATTTTAGCCGACGGCCTTTTTCAGAACTGCAGCCCCTTATCCGTACTGCTGTTTAGGTATAATCACAACGGTTAATATCGTACTTAACCATCTTCTGGTTCAGGGTACGGCGGGGTAAATCCAGCTGCTCCATCACCGCCGCAATATTGCCTTTATGGGCAGTCAGCGCCTGACGGATGATCTGACTTTCAAAATTCGCCACCTGCGCCCCCAGCGACAGACCGGATGCATCTTCACAACCGGCGACAAATTCCTCCGGCGGAAACAGAATATCCGCAAGGGACAAAGCACCGTCCAGCGCGTAACGCACGGCGGCATTTTTCAGTTCGCGGACATTCCCCGGCCAACTGTACCCCTGCATGTTATCGATATCCTGTTGGGTAAAGCGGCGCAGCTCACAATCATGCTGCCGGGCTGCCTGACGGGCGTAATGCTCAAACAGTAACGGAATGTCTTCTTCCCGCTCCCGCAGTGGCGGCAGACGCAATGCAGAGACATTCAGACGGTAAAACAGATCTTCCCGGAAACCTTCTTCGGTACGCAAGTCCGTTTTCGAAGCTGCAACCACCCGTAAATCCACATCTACCGGCCGGTTCCCGCCCACCGGCTCCACCTGCCCTTCCTGCAACGCCCGCAGAATTTTGACCTGCAGTGCCGGCGACATGCTTTCAATTTCATCCAGAAACAGGGTGCCTTTATCCGCGTACTCAAACTTACCGATACGGCGCTTATTCGCCCCGGTAAATGCCCCGGCCTGATGGCCAAACAGCTCGCTTTCAATCAGATTCTCCGGCACAGCTCCGCAGTTCAGCGGCACAAAAGCACTGCAGCGCCGGCCGCTGTATTCGTGCAGACACTGCGCCACCAGCTCCTTGCCAGTGCCGGTTTCGCCATAAATAATGACGTTAGTATCCAGTGCGGCATATTTCAGAATGTCCCGCTTGAGCCGCTGAATCGCCGGAGAAATGCCAATAAGCTTGGCATCAATCCCCGACTGGGAGGCCAGATTCTCCTGCAAACGCAGGTTCTCGATGGTCAGGCGGCGTTTTTCACAGGCCCGGTTAATGTTCTCAACCAAACGTTCCGGCACAAAGGGCTTTTCAATAAAATCATAAGCGCCGTTACGCATCGCGCTCAGGGCCATGTCCACATCGCCGTGGCCGGTAATCAGAATCACCGGCAACTCAGGATCACATTCCTGTGCACGGGCCAGCAGCTCCAGACCATCCATTCCCGGCATTTTCACATCACTGATCAGTACCCCGGGAAGGTTTTACTCAGATGAGGCAAAACCTGCTCGGCGGTTTCACACATAATGACTTCAAAGCCGGCCATACTCAGCCACTGTTCGGTTGAATGACGAATCAGCTCATCATCATCCACCAGCAACACCTTACCCTGCATCATAATTGTCTCCGCAATTAAACGCCTCAGCCAGCGGCAAAGTCACCCTGAACTCTGCGCCGCCAGCCGTATTCTCTGCAATTATCTCACCGCCCAGATCCCGGCAGATTGACTGTACTATCGCCAGCCCCAGCCCCAGCCCTTCGCCGATAGACTTGGTGGTAAAAACGGCTCAAACAAATGCTGCATCGCCTCATCTGAAAGCCCGGGGCCGGTATCCATAACGGAAAAACACACCCGGTTATCAGCAGCCGTCTGCATATGCAGCGTCAGTTGCTTCTCTCCCTCTGAATACGAAGTCATTGCATCACAGGCATTATTCATCAGATTCAGAAATACCTGCTCCATCCGGGGACTGTCTGCCGCCACCTTTACCTGCAAGTCCGGCCGCTGCCAGTGCAACGCTATCGACTCTTTGTCACAACGGGCATGCATTGTCGCGACCACCTGATCCAGCACCTGCAGTGGATCAAGCGGCGTCAGTTGTTCGGGCTTTTAAAGGCAAACACCTTTAATTGCCGGGTCATGGCGGACATCCGCTCCGTCAGGGTTTCGATCAGGTCAAAATTTCCTGCAACGCACCGGCACTTTCTGAATTTTTCGCTTCTCCCAGCAACTGCACCATCCGGTGCCGTGCAATCGATACATAGGTGCGCATGGCGGTCAGCGGCTGATTAAGCTCATGCACCAGCACCGAAGACATCCGCCCCAGCGCTGCCAGCTTTTCTGCCTGAACCAGTTCATCCTGTGCCGCCCTCAACGCCTCGGTACGCTGTTGCACCTTATGCTCTAACTGATCATTCGCCTGCTGCAGGGCCAGACGGGTTTCCTGACGGGACTGATTCTTCAGATGCCGTTCCCGTAACAGCAGCCCCAGCAGGAATAACGCCACACAGCCGGCCAGCGTATAGTTCGCTACAGTTCGGCTGTCATTGATAACGGATTGCAGGGGTGTAATCACCGTAAATGTCCAGCCAAGATCATCCAGCACCACCGACTGCACCAGCACTTCCCCCGACCCGGCAGATGACGCAAATCTGCGCTGGAACCGTCACTCAGGTGCCGCACTTCCGTTGCCATCAGCACATCGTCCATGGCCAGGCCGGTCCATTCACTGTCAGTCGCCAGCAACACCTCCTGACGGTTACTCACGATGAACTCGTTATTCAGTGCTAACCCGGAACGCAACTGCTCCAGATCAATCCGCACCACGGCTGCCCCGGCGAATTGCTGGCGCTCATAAATCGGCGCAGAAAGGTACACCGCCGCTTCATCTTCCGGTGAAATTGACAGCCCCTGTAAACCTTTGCGGGCTTGCCGGAAATACGGCTGATCAGACTGCGTCCGGTATGCCTCAGTATCATCCCGCCAGTGACTCAGCGCCTGAACATTACCGGCGGTATCCAGCACAAACAGTGCCGTAGACCCCGCTACCAGATTAATCTGTTCAAGGTAACGGCTGACGGCGGTAATTTTATTGGCGGAGGCATTTCGCAGCAGATTCTGTACATCCCGGCTCTGGGAAATCAGAAACGGCAGATAACGGTATTCATTCAGAGCATTACGAAACTGGCTGACCAGTGTAAGAAGCTTATCCTCCCCGGCAAGGCGGAGTTCAACGGTGCCCCAGTCTCTGGCATAGCGGTTCATCTGTAAGGTCAGCAGGGCCGAAATCAGCACCACCAGCAGCACAATGAAAACCGTCCTGCCGGAACGCCGGCGCGCCGCAGGCGCCTTAACCGCTGAACTGTCTGTCATCATGCTCTGCCTCCACGCCTTCAGTTGTTACAGAATCCTTTACCACTGGCGTAACGGCGCGTTACCCAGGCGAACCTGCTCATACCAGCCGGATGGATCAAGCAGCTCAAAATCCTCATTCACCGGTGGATATTCCAGCCCCTTGCTGTGACAGTATTTCGCCAGATCCGGATAACCCCAGGCAAACAGCGTATCGTTAAACACCTCTGGTGCAATCCTTCGTTGATCATACATACCGACCTTCAAACGCTGATTCTGTGCTTCAATAAGAATAATACCCGCTGCGGTGGAAACATTCAGCGAAGCCACCATGCCCATCATCGGAATCAGGATATGTTCATCCGCCAGTGCAGCGGCTTCATCACTGACCCCTTCTTTTTCAGAGCCCATCAGAAATGCACAGGGTTGCGTGTAATCCAGGCTGCGGTAATCAATCGCCCGGTCCGAGAAATGCGCCGCATACACCTTCATCCCCGGGCTTTAACAGTGCGGATCGCCGACTCACAATCTTTGTACAAGTGGTTTTACCCAGCGATCACTGCCCTGAGTCGTGCCGGCAAAACGGTAGCCTTCCTTAGGCTCCACACTGTGAATCTCACCGATACCCACGGCATCTGCCGTACGGATCAGGGCGGCAGTATTTCTGGCTTTATGCACCTGATCAGTAATCAGCGTCATATCCGGCTGACGGCGATCCAGCGTAGCAATAAATTTGTCACGACGTTCAGGGGTCATATCCGTTCCCATTGCAAAGATCTGTCTCCGGCCAGCTAAAAACCGCACCGGTTAAAATGGCGCACATAATAGCAAAATTACCGGCATGCTCACGGCAAACTGTGCCATAATTAGCGCCCTTATTTTTACAAGACACTTTTTCCAAATACACCAGAAACGGAATCCACCAATGTCGCAACTGCCGAACATCATTGCCTATCAGGGCGTCGAAGGCGCCTATTCACATCTGTCCTGCCGTCATGTTTACCCGAACATGACCGCCAAGGCCTGTGGCTCTTTGTCGATGCAATGTTTATGGTCGAGCGCGGCGAAGCAAAACTGGCGATGATTCCAATGGAAAACTCCACCGCCGGCCGCGTGGAAGAGATCTACCGTTTAATGCCTAAAACCCAGCTGCACATTATCGGCGAACACTACGAGCCGGTGAATCACTGCCTGCTGGGCCTGAAAGGCAGCGACATCAGCCAGCTGAAAACCATCTCTTCCCACCCGCAGGCACTGGCCCAGTGTCACGACAACATCCGTAAACTGGGACTGGAAGAAATTGCCGGGCTGGATACCGCCGGTTCTGCGTTTGAACTGTCACAAAACCCTGTACCAACCCACGCCTCCATCGCGTCCAGCCTGGCTGCAGAACTGTATGATCTGGATGTCCTGCAGGATAACTTTCAGGACGTGGACGGCAACACCACCCGCTTCCTGATTCTGTCCAAAGAACAGGGAATGCCGGCACTGGAAACAGAAAAACCTACATCACATCACTGATGTTCACCGTGCGTAATATTCCTGCTGCGCTGTACAAAGCCCTTGGCGGCTTTGCCACCAACGGCATCAACATGGTGAAACTGGAAGCTACATGGGCGGCGGCGCCGCCAAGGTGCCAGCTTCCATCTGGATGTGGAAGGCCACCCGGACGATCGCTTCATGCGCTACGCCCTGCAGGAACTGGACTTCTTCACCAAGGAAGTCCGTAACCTGGGCACCTATGAAGCCCATCCGTTCCGCGCTGAAAACCGGCCACTGCCGGAATAAAATCCAGCTACAAAATATCCAGCCCCTTAAACAGGGGCTTTTTATACCCTCCTTTACCCCCTTTTTACATCCGCCTCACTAGGCTGTGCCAAAACACAGTCAACTGAGGACAATCAGATGCGCAAAACCATGTTGCTACTGCCGCTACTGGGGGTAGCTGCTGCCGGTGTACAGGCAGAGGAAAATGAATCCAGCTTTGCACTGGGAATCGGCGTTGCCAGCGAAGACAGCATCTATAAGGGTGTTGGTACCGAAACAGAAGCACTCCCTTTTATCAGCTACGAAAACGGCAGCTTTTACATTCAGGGGCCGGAAACCGGTTATTACCTCATCGATAATGATGATTTTAAGATCGGTGCACTGGCCCGTTACCGGGGCGAAGGCTACAAAGCCAGTGACAGCTCGGACCTGAAAGGTATGGATGAGCGCAAAGGTGCCTTCGAACTGGGTGTTACCGCCTCATACGACACCGAGTACGGTGAGTGGTCTGCCACCTTCGCAGCCGATGCCAGCAGTGAACACAAAGGTAATGAAATCGAGCTGGGCTGGGAAAAAGCTTTCCTGTATCCGCCAAATGGTCGGTCACCCCGGAAGCATCTGTCAGCTACCGCAGCGACGATCTGAACAACTACTATTACGGCGTCAGAACCAGCGAAGCCACCGTGAACCGGGCCGCTTACACCGCTGACGCAGACACCGTATACGAAATTGGCATCAGCGCGATGTATCAGATTGATCAGCAACAAATGATCCGGGTCGGTGCCAGCTACACCAGCTACGGTGATGAAATTGCTGACAGCAGCATTGTTGAAGATGACAAAAGCACCAGCGTAAGCCTGCTGTATATGTACCGTTTCTAAGGTACAGATCAAGTCAATTTCTCCCGACGATATTGCCCGCCTCCGCGGGCTTTTTATGATGGCCTTTACCCCGATTCACATTTCCCGGGCCATAATAAGCACGTTAACTTTCCCAGCGGGTAACCATCATGCGTGTACTGATAGTAGAGGATAATCAGGATCTGGCTGCCAACCTGACCGACTATCTGGAGTTGAAAAACTGCATCACAGACTGGGCCGGCAATGGCCGGCAGGCACTGAATCTGACGGAACACGCCACCTATGATGTGATCGTGCTGGATATCATGATGCCCGTACTCAACGGCCTGGATGTGTGCCGTAAACTGCGTGAACAGCACCGGCAAACACCTATTCTGTTTCTGACTGCCAGAGACACACTGGACGACAAAATCGAAGGCTTTGCCGTTGGCGGCGACGACTATCTGGTCAAACCCTTCGCCATGGAAGAACTTTATCTGCGGCTGGACGCCCTCTGTAAACGCCGCCCCCGGCAACAGGCCGACTGCCTGCAGGTAGCCGATCTGATCATGGACCTCACCAGCCAGGAAGTTACCCGGGCAGGGAAGCCACTGAAACTTAACCGTTCCTGCCTGAAACTGTTACAGCATCTGATGCAGCATTCCCCTGAAGTGGTCAGCCGGGAAGATCTCAGCCAAACCCTGTGGGGTAACGATGCACCGGATCAGGACGTACTGCGCAGTCACCTTTACCACCTGCGCACCGCCATCGATAAACCCTTCGATACACAACTGCTCCACACAGTCTACGGCGTGGGTTTCCGCCTCTCTGATACGCCGCCGAAATCATAGTCTGTGATGATAAAACGTCTGAAAACCCGCATGATTCTGATCATTGCAGGCTCCGGTATTCTGCTAGCACTGTGCTACTGGGTTGTACTGTTCAGCTTCCTGCTGCTGCCGGAAGACGTTATCTTTAGCCAACAACTTAACTTTGAACTGCAACGACAGGAAACCTACTACACTCAGCACGGCACCTTTGATCAGCTTCCCACCGGCATGAACCTCTATATAGGAAACCAGATCAACAGCCACCCTGACGCAGAGACTATCATTCAGCTCCCTTCCGGCACGGATGATATCGAATACCTGAACCTGTATATCGCAAAGTCCACTTTCAGGTCAGAACCGCTCTATATTATTTATGACGTTGATCATCAGAACATTGAACTGGCCGGTATCAACCAGTTTAACCAAATGCTACTCCATAGCCTGAACAGCGCAGTCTTTCGGTTCAGCACCCCGAGGATTACTGACAGATGAAAATTAAAAGCCTGAAAACCCGTATGATTCTGGCCTTTTCCGGCTTCAGTATCTTGCTGGCACTGTTCTACTGGCTCCTGCTGGCCTTATTCCTGGTATTTTCAGAAGATACTATTTTTAATCAGCAACTGAGCATTGAGCTGAAACGGCAACAAACCTACTACACACAGCGGGGAAAGTTTGATCAGCTTCCTACCGGGATGAGTATCTACCTGGGAGACGAAATCAACAGCCATCCGGATGCCGACACAATCACTCAGCTGCCCCCGGCATTGACGAAATTGAAGATCTGAACCTGCATGTAGCCAACACCACCTTTCAGTCTAAACCGCTGTATATCCTCTATAACGTCAGAAATCAGGACATTGATCATGACAGCCTGCACTGGCTTAACCAGATAGGGTTAATTGTCTTTCTGATCGTTTCCGTTACCGGTGTCGGCGTCGGTATTTTTATGGGCCGCCGGACTGCCCGGCCAATACTGCTTCTGGACGCCCGGATTCAGGGTCTGGAAAAATGCACAGTTCGGTGAAACCGACAGCTTCGGGCCGGATGAAATCGGCCGGCTGGCCCCTCCTTTGCAGAAGCCTATGACCGCAGCCAGCAGTTTTTAATCCGCGAAAAACGTTTTACCCGTGAAGTCTCACACGAGCTGCGTACCCCCACTGCAGTCATTCGCGGCGCACTTGATATTCTGGAAGTCCAGCCGGATAACCCTGCCGCTCTGCAGCGAATTCGCCGTGCCAACAATAAAACCCAGCAACTGATCGAAACCTTTCTGCTACTGGGCCGGGAAGAGAACCTCAGCCTGTCCGATGAGTTTCTGGACAGCGAATACGTCTGCACCATGCTGGTCGAACAGCATCAGAAAAACACCTCAGTACCTATCTCTTTTGAACTGAAGGAAGACCCGCAACTGCAGATTCTGCCGCCCCTGTTCATGGTGCTGCTCAATAACCTGCTGGAAAACGCCATTCGCCATACTGCTGAAGGTGAAATCCGCATCAGCCTGAACAAACAGCAACTGACGGTCGCCGATACCGGCAGCGGTTTCCCGCCGGAAATGCTGCCACAGCTGGGACAGGCCTATCTGGAAGGCAGCAGCGGACAAGGGCTGGGATTATCCATCGTGGTGAGAATCTGTCAGCAATTCGGCTGGTCAGTGAAAGTGGATTCTGAAACAGGCAAAGGCAGCCAGGTACATATTCAGTTTTCTTAACCGCTTTTGACCCGCTGACGGATATAACTGTGACATCTGTAACAAACCGACTGAAACCTGATGTCCAGACACACCTATATTCACCGCGCCGGTGTTATCTTAACCACCCTGATTCTGTCAGCCTGCAGCAATCTGCAGCCATATCAGAATGAACGTACCGCTCAGGCACTGGCGGTACCGGCGCAATGGCAGGAATCTGCAACCGCTCCGCAACAGGCTCTGACGAATCAACTGCTGGATCTGATCGGCGACCCCGCGCTCTATAAACTGGTGGCACAAACTCTGGCGGCAAACTACGACCTGCGCCAAACCGCTATCCGCTTAAAGGAACAGCGGCTGGTGAGCCGCAAAGAGGCTGGCGCCACACTGCCAGAACTGAACCTCAATCTGAACTCAGATCGTAAAAAGATACCGCCACCAGCCATACCCTGTCGCTGGATCTCAGCTGGGAAGCCGATGTCTGGGGGCGGCTAGCCGACCGCAGCCAGGCGGCAGATGCCACCACCGAATCCCTCGAACTGGATTACCGGGCCGCAAAGGACTCACTGGCCGCCCGGACCATTCAGAACTGGCTGGATATTCAGATGCGTGCCCGGATCATTGACACCGAAAGCCAGTGGCTGAACAGCCTGGAAGATACCGAAGGGGTCATCCGGGAACGTTTCCTCAGTGGCCTTGATGGCAGCAACTCGCTGGCGGATCTGGAAGCCGCCCGGGCGAACGCCGCACTGACCCGTGCCAGCCTTGCTGCCCGGCAACAAAGCCAGGCGAATGCATGGCGTCAGTTGGCTGCCCTGCAGGGTAAAACCGGCACTGAAGATCTGATTGCAGCGCTGCCATTGTCAGCAACCGTCCCGTCCATCAGCAATCCCCTGCCCGGCTACCCGCTGAAGTACTGGCAAACCGGCCAGACCTGCAGGCAGCCCTGCTCAGTATTGACGCTGCTGATGCTCAGGCCAGCGCTACTCACAAGCAACTGTTACCCAGCTTTAACCTCACCGCCAGCCTGAGTAATTCAGCAGGGAATCTGGGGGATCTGTTATCAGGCTCCACCGCCTGGAGCCTACTGGGCCAACTTACTGCCCCGCTGTTCAATGCAGGACGTTTAAAAGCAGACGCAGAGATTGCTGACCTGCAGGCAGAACGCAGCTACCTCAGCTACCAGCAGGCCCTGCTCAATGCCGTTAACGAAGTGGAAACCGCCCTTGGCCAGGAAACCTCACTGGCGGAACAACAAACCCAGTTACAGGCAGCGGTAAAGCATTCTGAAGCCAGCCTTGAGCATTATCAGGCCCGCTACCGCAATGGCCTGAATGACGTTCTGGACCTGCTGACCGCCCAGCAAAATGCCTTTAACAACCGTATCCGGCTTCTTGAGATTCAACAGGCCCGGCTGACCAACCGCATTACGCTGGGGCTGGCACTGGGCATGGGAGTTTAATCATGACACTGAAACAACACCGCAAAACCATTTTATATACGGTCCTCGCGTTCATCACCGTACCCACGGCGCTCGTATACACCAACTATGCTGTCAGCAACCAGCCGGAACCGGTACGGCAGGAACAGGCGATCACGACTCCCGGGTTACCGTGCTGCCGGTAACAGCCGCCACCTACCGAAGTCAGATTCAGGCATTCGGAGAAGTACAGGCCACCGACCAGATCAGCCTTAAATCTGAAGTCAGCGGCAAAGTGATCTGGCGTAACCCGGCATTTGTCAGCGGCGGGCTGGTAGAAAAAGGTACCGAACTGATCCACATTGACCCGACCGGCTATAAAGCTCTGCTGGCCAGCGCCCGGCAAACACTGGCGGAAGCCAAACTGACACTGCAGCAGGAACAGCGGCAAAGAGCAGGCCCTGCAGGATTGGAAACGGGCCGGTATAAGCGAAAAACCCGGTCCCCTGCTGCTGCGTGAACCTCAGCTGGCCGCGGCCAATGCCCGCTACAGCGCGGCAAAAGCAGCCGTCGCCGACGCCCGGCGCAACCTGGCACAAACCCGGCTCAAAGCACCGGCCGACAGCCTGATTACCAAACGGCTGATTGCCACGGGCAGCTACCTGAACCAGGGTGACACCGTTGCCAGCCTGCAAACCAGCAGCCAGGCAGAAGTCCGACTGGCCCTATCCGCCAGCCAGTGGCAACAGTTACCTGCGGATCCCCTGGGAGAAGCCGTTGAGCTCCACAGCCGTGACCTGCCCGGCGTTCGCTGGCAGGGAAACATCGAACGGCTGTCACATAACATTAATGCTAACACCCGGCTGCGCACCTGACGGTCAGCGTCGAACAGCCCTTCAGTCAGCCACAACCCCTGCTGTTTGGCAGCTTTGTACAGGCTCAGCTTGAAGGCCAGCCGACCCCGGATCTGTTTGCACTGCCAGCCACTGCACTGACCGCCGACGGTTATCTCTGGTACGTCACCAATAACACACTCAAACGGGCTGCCCGTTCAGTGCTGTTCAGTGATGGCGACACGCTATATGTCGCCAGAGGCGAACTGCCGGAACAGATCAGTCTGGTGCGTAAACCTGTATCCGGTTACCTGGCCGGAATGAAAGTACAGGCCGTTAACGACGAAACCATCACCCCTGCGCTGGCCTCAGTCAGCGGGGAGAACCAGCCATGAATGCTTCCGTTTCCGCCAGCAAAGGCTGGGTTGCCTGGTTCACCCGCAATCCGGTAGCTGCCAACCTGCTAATGGTATTTATTCTGGTGATCGGCAGCCTCACCGCCATGAACTTACGGGTAGAAGATTTTCCTTCCCTGCCTCCTAACAGCATCAGCGTCACCGTCAGCTATGACAGCGGCTCCGCCCTGACCAGCGAAGAAGGCGTCACCATCAAGCTGGAAGAAGCCCTTAACGGCGTACCGGGCATTAAACAGATATCCAGCACCTCTGACGGCAGCGGCAGCACACTGACCGTTGAACAGACCAGCGGCTACAACCTGGACACCCTGTATCAGGACGTCAAAAACCGCATCGACAGCATCACCACCCTGCCGGATCAGGCAGAAACGCCGGTGGTCAGCCGCCAGCTGGATATTGAAGACGCACTCAGCGTGCACATTTACGGCAGTGCCGATCAGCAAACCCTGCAAAACACCGCCAAACGCCTGCGGGATCAGTTACTTGCCAACCCGTTCATCGAGGAAGTAGTCACCGGAGGCCGGCAGACACCGGAGATCACCATTCAGGCTGATGAGCAGTTACTGCAGTCTATGGGCCTGAGTCTGAATGATATTGCCACCCGGATCGCTGCCGCCTCAGTCACTGAATCCGGCGGCGAACTCTACAGCGAAAACGGTACCCTGATCGTCAAAGCCGATCAGCCCAAATACTTCCAGCGTGAGTTTGCAAATATCCTGATCAGCGAAACCCGCGACGGTCAGCGAATCACGCTCGGAGACGTCGCCCGGGTATCCGACAGCTACGCCCAGTCAGGCATTATCGCTCGTTATAACGGCCAGCCGGCGGTTGAACTGGCGGTACAGATGTATGGCAGTTCAGACATCATGCAAATCTCTGAAAATGTTAAAACCGAAGTTGCAGCGTTTCAGTCACAGTTGCCGGCCAATGTTCACACCAGCGTCTGGAACGACAGCAGCGTCTACATCACCGAACGGCTGGGGCTGCTGCTGAACAACAGTCTGATGGGCATTGCGCTGGTCATGCTGATGCTCTCCCTGCTGCTGAACGTAAGGGTAGCCTTCTGGGTGGGCGCCGGCCTGCCAGTGATTTTTGCCGGTGCCATGCTGTTGCTCGGACCCAACTTCTACAACCTGAGCCTCAATGAAATCACCACCTTTGGTTTTATTATTGCACTGGGAATTGTCGTGGATGACGCCGTCGTGGTGGGTGAAAGCATCTATGCCGAACGGGAACGGCACGGTGCTAGTATCGAATCTACTATCCGCGGTGCCCAGCGAGTCACCGTCCCTACGGTATTCGGAGTACTGACCACAGTCGCCGCCTTCATGGCCCTGTCACTGGTGGAAGGCCGGCTGGGTAAAATCTTTGCCATGTTCGCCTACGCTGCAGCGTTCTGTCTGATTTTCTCCTGATCGAATCCAAGCTGATTCTGCCCGCGCACCTGGCCAATTTACGAATGCATTCATCCGGCGGCAAAAACCCGCTGGCAAGAAGCTGGCGCTGGTTACAGAGTAAGATCAGCCAGGGGCTGAACTACTGGATCAGGCACCTGTACCGGCCGTTTATTCATCAGGCGCTGAAACTGCGCTATGCCACCCTGCTTCTGGCCATTACCATCTTTATTCTGGTGATCGGCATGATACTCTCCGGCCAGATTCGCTCAGTATTCTTCCCGGACATTCCCGAGAATACCATTCAGGTCTCCCTGACACTGGAAGACGAAGCCGGCTATGGGCTGGTGCAGTCACAGGCACTGGAAATTGAACAAGCAGGTCAGCTAATCAGCCAACAGCTACAGGACGAATTCCAGCTGGATATGGCGCCGATCCAAAGCCTCGCGCTGCTGACCACCGACACCGGTGCCACCCTGACAGCAGAACTGTCCCCGCTCAGCAGCCGCCCCTTCAGCACCAACCTGATCGCCGAACGCTGGGAAGCGGCGACCCCTGCTCTTGAAGCCGTACGGCGGTTACGCTTCATTACCGATCATGAAGACGAAGCCGACATCAGCATTGACTTACGGGCAACCGACTCCGCCACCCTGCAAACCGCCAGCCGCCAGGTACAACAGGCACTGAGTAACTACGCAGGCGTTTCCGGTGTTCAGAACAGCATGAAAGCCGGCCAGCCTCAGATCGACCTGCAACTGCGTCCGGAAGGTCAGGCGATGGGGCTGACCACCGCCATGCTGGCTCAGCAGATTCAGCAAGCCTATCAGGGCTATGAAGTACAGCGTATTCAGCGTGGCAAAGACGAAGTAAAAGTAAGGGTTCGCTATCCGGACGAACAGCGCCGCAGTGCCGATGACCTCAACCGTGCACATATCCGTACGCCGGAAGGCCAGGCCGTGCCGTTACTGGCAGTTGCGGATATTTCCTCCGGATATGTGGCCCGGGAAATCGAGCGTATCGACCGCAGCCGGGTGGCCGTCATTACCGCCGACCTGAACAAACAGGTCGCCGATGCCAATGACATTCTCGCCGCACTGGAAAGCGAACTGTTTCAGCAACTCCGGCTGGATAACCCCGGCCTGAGCATTGTGCTCAGCGGCGAAGCCCAGGAAGAAGCGGAATCCACCGGCTCACTGGTCATCGCATTTGCAGTTGCCTTGCTGGCAATCTACGCCCTGCTGGCCATTCCGCTGAAGTCCTATACCCAGCCCCTGCTGATCATGACTGCCATTCCCTTCGGCATCATCGGTGCGCTGCTGGGCCTCTGGCTGCACGGTTTATCACTGAGCATTCTGGCGATGTTCGGTATCCTTGCGCTGTCCGGTGTGGTGGTCAACGACAGCCTGCTACTCATCAGCCGCTTTAATGAAAACCGCAGCCTCGGCAAAGGCGTCAAACTGGCTATGATAGAAGCCTGTTGTGGCCGGATGCGGGCCATCATTCTGACCTCGGTTACCACCTATGTGGGTCTGGTTCCCCTGATACTGGACACCTCAGAAAGTGCACAGATTCTGATTCCCGCCGCCGTTGCCATGGGCTATGGTATTCTGTTTGCCACCATGATTACGCTGATACTGATTCCGGCGCTGGTGATGATCAGTGAAGATTTTCGCTTCAGTCAAACCGGCAAGAACAAGGCTGAACAGCCTTTGCCAACCCACCCTCAGATTGCGGAGACAAGCCTATGACACTCAGCACCTTGCTGGTTGAAGATGATCAGGACCTTGCAGACTCCATCTGCGAATACCTGCGTCTGAAATCCGTCAGCGTTGAACACGCAAACAATGGGCCTGAGGGCCTGAGGCTGGCCAGCACTAATCACTACGATGTATTACTGCTGGACCTTATGCTGCCCGGGCTGGACGGCCTCAGTCTGTGTCGGGAACTGCGTAGCCAGGGCATTAAAACCCCGGTTCTGATGCTCACCGCCCGGGATACCCTGGATGATAAAGTAGCCGGCTTCACTGCCGGCAGCGATGACTACCTCGTGAAGCCCTTCGCACTGGAAGAACTGACCGTACGGGTTCACTCACTGGCCCGATGGCACAGTGGCCAGATCCGTACTCTGGAAGTGGGAGACCTCCGGCTGGATCTGGATAACCAGCAAGCCTGGCGACAACAGCAACCCCTGAAGCTCTCCCTACCGGTTTTATCCTGCTGGAAATTCTGATGCGTGCCAGCCCGGCTATCATCACCCGGGAAGCGCTGGAACAGGCCGTCTGGTCCGATGAACCGCCAGACAGTAACGCCCTGAAAGTCCACCTCTATCACCTGCGCAAACAGGTGGATAAACCTTTCAGCCAGCCACTAATCCACACCCTGCCGGGAAAAGGCTACGCACTGAAACAAAGCGGATAACAAAAGCGGATAACAACAGGAAGGCTAGCGGGCCAGCTTCAGTTGCCGGCCCAATAACTTCGGCGAACAGCCAAACTGGTCTTTAACGTTTTTGCTGAAATGTGAGGTGCTGGAAAACCCGCAGGCAATGGAAATTTCGGTAATACTCTTGCTGGTTTTCTGTAGCAGCTCTCTTGCCCGATTCAGCCGCAGCTCCATGTAATAACGGGACGGCTGGCTGTCCAGATACTTTCTGAACAGCCGCTCTACCTGCCGGCGGAAATGCCCAGCAAATCGGAGATCTCCTGCAGGCTCAGCGGCTCTTCAATATTCGACTCCATCAGCAAAATAGCATCCTGCAAACAGGCCGGCATATATACCGACTGACGCCGCTGGGCACCGCGCTGCGTATCACCTGAAGGCCGGGCCGTACACACCAGCTTGTCGGATACCGCTCTAGCCAGTGTCTGACCATGCGCCTCACCAACAAAATGCAGCAATAAATCCTGCACATCACTGCCACCGGCACAACTGAAGCGGTCTTTATCCACTACATATAATTGCGAACTGAGTATCAGACGCGGATACTCCTCCTGCAATGCCGCCAGATACTCCCAGTGGGTAGTGCAGGCATAATCATCCAGCAAACCGGCCCGGGCCAGCGGATAACTGCCTGCCCCGAACGCACCGATTTCCAGACCAAAATGCCCCGCCTGCCGCAGCCAGCGCAGCACCTGCGGATCATCACAATCCAAACCGCCGCATACAATCAGCTTATCCAGCCGCGCTGGATCAAGCCCTGTATCCCCTGCTGAACCCCAACCTCAAAACCTTCTTCTGACACCACCGCCAGACCGTCCCAGCTGCACAGCGTCCAGCGATACAGCGTCTGCTCTGCCAGCTTATTGGCATGACTCAGCACAGCGACCGCTGCACTCAGACACGCCATCCCCGTACCCGGTAACAGCAAAAAGCGATTTCCTCTACGCTCTCCGCCACCTGAGGCCCGGTAAGCATATTCATCTCAGCCGCTGTGTTCTCTTTACCAAAAGCAGGCCGTATCACCACCTTAGACTCAACAGGCGGGAAATCACGGTCACGGTAAAGCTGAGGCACATGCAAAGGCAGGGAATTGACTGACGAACTGACAGACGAACTAAAAGACGAACCGGGAAATACAGATTTAGATAGCAGACTCATAGGCGCGGGCCATACAACGGGCAGATTATTATTGTTTGCCGAACTTACCCCGATAATAGCCCTGCCGGCTCTACCCGTAAATTTAATAATTTATATAGAAGCTATGAGAAATTCTGTTAGCCAGAGCTATTCTGATAATCACTGCAACAGAAAGATAAAGATACATAAAGCATTACTTTCTGAGACACAGGTCCACCCTTTCATTGGCGGCAAGCGCTTCCTGACTCCGATTAAAGCAATAAAGCAGGATTTTGATAAGTGTAATCCTCAGTGCTACACTCAATATCGCATTGACAAGGAGTCAGCTTGAATATTTACAAGGAAAAGGATTCTCTAGGTGGGCCCGCCACGAAGGTATTAGCGATGAAGAACTGCTAAAAACCATCAAGGAAATGGAAAGCGGTCTGGTGGGTAACAATCTCGGTAGCAACCTCTATAAGAAAAGAATAGCCAGAAAGGGAGAAGGTAAAAGTGGCGGTTACCGCACCCTTATCGGCTGTAAACTGGGAAACACTGCTTTTTATCTTTATGGCTTTCCCAAGAATCATAAAGCCAATATAAGCGCCAAGGAAAAACGGGCACTAAAAGAACTGGCCGCAACGATGCTTGGTATGAGCGACAAAAACCTGCAAAAGCTCTCTCAAGCGGCGCATATATCGAAATACCAAACAAAGAGGATCAACATAATGGATAAGTCTGTCTTAGATGCCGTCCATGAAAGCGCTAAAGAGTTACATAAGGCCGGCGCGATTGAACAACAAACAATGCGTAAATTCGATGCCCTCTGTCTGCCACCGGTAAAACAGATGAAAGGTGCAGATATCCGTCGTTTACGGGAACGTGAAGGCGTCAGCCAACCGGTTTTTGCTGCCTATCTGAACACCAGCAAAAGCACTGTTAGCAAATGGGAGCGTGACGAAAAACGCCAATGGGAACAACATTAAAACTCTTAAACATTGTTGAAGCCAAAGGGCTGGAAGTATTAACAGGATAAAACAAAGAACCTTCAAATTCCGGGACAGTGAAAAGCTAACAGGGAGGCTGGGATGCAAACAGAACTGAAGGAATACTATAAAAACCGCGCCACAGAGTTTGATGAAATCTACACCAGGCCTGAACGTCAGCAAGATATCCAGCAACTCACAGCTTTCCTGAAGAACAGCTTAGCCGGTAAACACGTACTGGAAATCGCCTGTGGTACCGGATTCTGGACACAGAAATACAGCACAGATGCAGCAAGCGTATTGGCAACAGACTACAACGAAGCAGTGCTGCAGGTTGCCAGAAGCAAAGACTATTCAAATCCGAATATAGAGTTTGTCGCCGACGATGCCTACAGCCTCAGCAATGTGAGCCAAAAGCCAACGCCTGTTATGCCGGCTTCTGGCTGTCTCACGTGGAAAAGAACAAACTCAGCCCATTCATACAAACCCTGCACAAGAACCTCGAACCAGGCAGTACCGTTATATTTGCGGATAATCTCTACGTTGAAGGTAACAGTACCCCGATCAGCCGCCAGGATGCAGAGGGCAACACCTACCAAACCCGCACACTGAAAGATGGTACCCGCCACGACATACTTAAAAACTTCATCACTGAAGAGGACTTTCACAGCTTACTCAGTGACAGTGTTAAAAACCTGCACTATAAAAGCTGGGGCATTTCTGGTATGGATGCTACGAGCTATAAACACCTGTATACGCCAGAGCAGAAACAGAGATTTAGCCAGTTCGCATCTACTCCAATATCTTTATGGTTAGCCTGTACCAGCTACAGTTTTTATTGGTTACCTTCAGATCATCACAACCCCGGTGTAACCCCTCGCAGACATAACAGAATCACTAATACCATCTACAATGATCATTACCTTTAAAAAGAGTAATAGCGTCAGGTCGGAATTTTACCGTTCAGCGTCACCTTTGATCACGATTAAAAACCACATAAATGGCTGACTGACAAGACACGCAGAACCCCTTTACGCTCCTGAACTTCCTGATTAAGGGAGCTGCTACACAACATCATTATTAAAATCTAAAGGGGACTGAAAAATGCGTCACTCACTGATTATATGCATATTAATGTCTTTCTCTGGCGCTGCGCTGGCAACACCGGATCTCAATGAAGCCGCTGATGACGTCTGTGCTTGTATGGAAGCACCCTACGCACAGATCGAACAGGCCATGGAAATGTTGAATGCCGCTCAGGCTTCAGGAGATACCAGTGCACTTATCGCAGCCCAGGGTGAAATGCTGGGCGTCATCAACGCTGCCAGCCAGTGCTTTAATGAATTGTCGGTAAAATATCCGGAAATCAGCCAGAGCCAGGATTTGCAGCAACAGGTTATGGCGATAGCTGATGATCAGTGCCCGAATCCGGCCGATGCGATGTTTTCGAATCAGTAAACCTGCAGAGGCCACTGTTTCCAACCTGAACCTGGCGTTTTTACGCCGAAACGATGGAAAAATATCATGGAAGAAAACAGATTTTTCAAACTGGTCTGGCGTTTTAACGGGCTGATCATCTCCGTTGCCGGAGTACTTGCCATCGGTATGCTGATTTTTTCAGCTACAAACTTCTGACAACATTAACCCGCGAAAGAAACACCAGAAACACTGTCAACATTGAAGAAAATACAGAAATTCGAGAAAACTGGCGCCTGGGAACAATTTTAGCAGTCGACAATGCCAAAACACTGATCATTCCCTTCATTCAAACCAGCGGTTCGAAGGCTCTTATTACAATAAAGCAGCGAGTTCCACGAGAAATTACCTGTTCATTAATACGGATACGTTTAAGGAAAGTGGCTGTTTGATCACACCAACTACTTAATCGAACGCAGTGACAGACTTAAGCAGGGTGATCGCAATTCAAAGGAACCGGTGATAGCGATCTTATATCAACTGGTGAAGTTAGATTCCGATCAGGATAACCGCTTATCCGCGGCAGATTTATCAACAATTGCAATTACACGTCCTGATGGCTCCGATTACAAAGAGCTGATAACTGAGGTTCAATCAATCACCAATCATATAGTGTTGAATGAAACGGAGTTATTCCTTTTATAAGAAAGATAACGCTTCATACTCTGCCATCATCAACCTGAAAAAGGCCAGGTAATGAAAACAAATCAGGTGCCGGCAATCGGCTCAGAGAGGCGGATATGACTGAATCAAACCGAAAAATATACATCTGAAAAACTGAACACTTTACTCAGATTAATCTGATGCTACTGAAAAGGCTGAACTACCCATACCGAAATTAGCCACAGCCTCAATCAGGACAGACCTAAACAACATATTTTAACGTTGGGCACCACAACCGGATATCCGCTCAACACAAGGACAAGGAGTGTCCCCATGCATTGTTACAACTTCCCCGGGTAACCTTTACCCTTCGCCACACTGATAACCCGGCATTTTTGCCACCTTTAACCCGGCCGTACTGCACCCCGAATGTCAGCTGGTTCCCGTTGATAGCGCAAGTGGGCAGGTCAGATTCTGCTGATCTATTTCAGGTCCTGTCACACCCAGTCAGCAGGGAGTGTGCAGCATGAGAACCACAGCGATTATTCTCTTCACCTTACTGCTTTCAGCCTGCAGCAATGAAGAAATTTATACTCAGATTCAGGAAGGTAACCGCTGGGATTGCCGTGATCTGCCAACAACCGCAATGAAAGACTGCCTTCGGGAAAATAACCTGCCCTATGACGTGTACGAGAGCACCCGAAAGCAAAAATAAGTCAGCACCACTGTATATAACCAAAGCGGATATCAGAGATGAAAACACTAAAAGAAAGACAGGTTATCCGCAGTCTTCATACAGCCAAAAAATGCTTACCCGCCCCAGGTAGGCGGGTAAGCATTGAACAGTTGTTCAAAAGCATGAACACTGCACAGCGGTGCCGGGCAAACTACCCGCTGTGCAGTGATTTTCACTCAGGCAGCATTACTGCCTGTTAAGCTGTTAAATCAGCTTGCGGATCAGTTCTTAGCGACCTTCGCAGCATCCTTCCAGCTTTGCAGCAGGTCGTCGTATGCAACGGTTTCGCCCTGAGGCTTCTCGTTAGCCAGCTTGGCTTTCGGAGCACCCGGCTTGGCCAGCCATTCCTGAGGATCAACCTTAGGATTCAGCTTAGGACCACACTCGCCCTGAACACCGGCACGCTCCAGACGCTTGAGGACTTTGTCCTGTGCAGCCGCCAGACCATCTAGTGCTTTCTGCGGAGTTTTCTCGCCGTTTGCCGCTTCAGCAATGTACTGCCACCACAGCTGCGCCAGTTTCGGATAATCCGGTACGTTGGTGCCGGTTGGCGTCCACTGAGTACGTGCAGGGCTGCGGTAGAATTCCACCAGACCACCCAGCTTAGGCGCTGCGTCGGTCATTGCCTGAGAATTGATATCCGACTCACGGATCGGCGTCAGGCCAACCAGGGTCTTCTTCAGGGAAACAGTCTTGGACACGGTGAACTGTGCGTACAGCCACGCCGCCAGACGACGGTCATCCGGGGTAGACTTCATGAAAGTCCAGGAACCGGTGTCCTGATAACCCAGCTTCATGCCTTCTTCCCAGTAAGGGCCCTTAGGAGAAGGTGCCATGCGCCATTTCGGCGTACCGTCTTCGTTTACAACCGGCAGGCCGTCTTCAATCATGCTGGCGGTAAATGCGGTGTACCAGAAGATCTGCTGAGCAACCGCGCCCTGTGCAGGAACAGGACCCGCTTCAGAGAAGGTCATGCCCTGTGCCTGTGGTGGCGCATAGTCACGCAGCCAGTCCACATACTTGGTGGTGGCATAGACAGCCGCCGGACCGTTGGTCGCACCGCCGCGGGAAACACTTGCACCCACTGGCTGACAGCCTTCTACACGAATACCCCACTCATCAACAGGCAGGCCGTTTGGCAGGCTCTTGTCGCCAGCACCGGCCATGGAGAACCAGGCATCGGTGAAACGCCAGCCCAGTGACGGATCTTTTTACCGTAATCCATGTGGCCATAAACGCGCTGGCCATCGATTTCTTTCACATGCTTGGAGAAGAACTCAGCAATGTCTTCATAGGCAGACCAGTTCTTCGGTACACCCAGCTCATAGCCGTAGATGTCTTTAAACTGCTTTTTGAGGTCGTCACGGGCGAACCAGTCAGCACGGAACCAGTACAGGTTGGCGAACTGCTGATCCGGCAGCTGATACAGCTTACCGTCCGGGCCGGTGGTGAAATCCAGACCGATAAAGTCCTGCAGATCCAGTGTTGGCAGAGTGTAATCCTTACCGTCACCTTCCATCATGTCGGAAACAGGGAATACTTTACCGTAACGGAAGTGCGTACCGATCAGGTCGGAGTCGTTGATGTAGGCATCGTAAATATTACGGTCAGACTGCATCTGTGTCTGCAGTTTCTCAACCACATCACCTTCCTGAATCAGGTCGTGAACAACCTTGATACCGGTCAGTTCAGTAAAGGCTTTCGCTAAAACCTTGGACTCATACTCATGGGTCGCAATGGTTTCTGAGGCGACGTTAATCGTCATACCACGGAAAGGTTCGGCTGCTTTCGCAAACCAAGCCAGCTCTTCCAGCTGTTGCTCCTTGGTTAAGGTGGACTGGCCAAACTCTTCAGCTACCCACTTTTGCGCTGCATCACTGTACTGATCAGCCTGCGCCACTCCCATGGTGGCCATGGAAATCGCTGCGCTTAACAGCAGTCGCTTCGGCCAGTTATTATTTTTTTCATGATCAACCTCATAAATGAAGATTGTGGTTTAGGAAAGCCAGCGGCTGAATCCCAAGCTCAGCCGCCCTTTCCTGTATTTACCGGTTCACCTTTAACTGCTCAGTTACCGGTGCGTCTTTCCCCTAACTTACTTTCTTACTCCGTGAAGCCGGTTCCGCCCTGCACGGCGGCAGAGCGCTGAACCCTTCACTCAACATCCCTACAGAGATGAATTACCCCAGCGCATGACTATAAACAGCCACACACAGGAAATGCCTAACGCTATCCAGAGGGTCATTTCCGTTAACCCGACGTATAGCAAATGAATATATGCACTGGTCAGCAGACCAATGAACAGCCGGTCACCCCGTGAGGTCTCGATCGGCAAAAGCCTTTACGCTCCACACAGGGAGACTTGATTTCGTATACCGTCATTGCCACTAAAATCGCCGCAATGGTGGCGAAGAAAATCGCCGTCGGCAGAGTCCATGCCATCCAACCCATAACAGACCCTCCTCTTATACCCGGCCCAGGGCGAAGCCCCAGGTAATATGAGTAACATGGTTACGGACAAACCAGCTCATCCGCAGCCCGGCGCCACCAAACACAAAAGTCCGGTTACGTTTTATGGTCATAATGCTCTCCATCATCCGACTCCTTATACCCGGCCCAGGGCGAAGCCCTTGGCCACATGGTTACGGACAAACCAGATCACCAACAGCCCTGGAATGATGGTCAGTACACCGGCTGCCGCCAGTACCCCCAGTCGATCCCCGACGCCCCGATAGTCCGGGTCATGATGGCGCTGATCGGCTTAGCCTCAACAGAGGTCAGCGTTCTTGCCAGCAACAGTTCTACCCAGGAGAACATGAAGGCGAAGAAGGCCGTCACCCCGATACCAGAACGGATCAGCGGCAGGAAAATCTTGATAAAGAAACGGTGGAAGCTGTAACCATCGATATAGGCGGTTTCATCAATCTCCCGCGGTACGCCGGACATGAAACCTTCCAGAATCCATACCGCCAATGGCACGTTAAATAAGCAGTGCGCCAGCGCCACCGCCAGATGGGTATCAAACAACCCAACGGAAGAGTAAAGCTGGAAGAACGGCAGCAGGAATACCGCTGGCGGTGCCATACGGTTAGTCAGAAGCCAGAAAAACAATTGCTTGTCGCCGGCAAACTTATAACGGCTGAAGGCATAGGCCGCCGGTAAAGCCACCATCAGTGTGATGATCACGTTCAGGGACACATAGGCCATGGAGTTCACATAACCCATGTACCAGCTCGGATCACTGAAGATCACCGCATAGTTATCCAGGGTGAAATCCTTCGGCCAGAACGTCAGCTCACCGAGAATTTCCGCATTGCTTTTGAACGACATGTTCAGCAACCAGTAAATCGGCAGTAACACGAAGAAGATATAGGCACTGATACCCAGCTTCTTTTAAGACTGTAATGCATTCTGCTATCCCCTACTTCGCCTTATCCAGATGGGTAATGGTGGTGAAGAACAACCAGCTCACCAGCAATACGATCAGGAAATAGATTAATGAGAAGGCTGCCGCCGGCCCCAGATCAAACTGACCGATCGCCATCTGGGTCAGGGTCTGGCTGAGGAAAGTGGTGGAGTTACCCGGGCCACCACCGGTCAGGACAAACGGCTCGGTATAGATCATAAAGCTGTCCATAAAGCGCAGCAGAATGCCGATCACCAGTACACTTTTCAGCTTTGGCAGCTGGATATAGCGGAAAATCGCCCAGTTAGAGGCACGGTCAATACGCGCCGCCTGATAGTAAGCTTCCGGAATAGCCCGCAGACCCGAGTAGCACAGCAGCGCCACCAGCGAGGTCCAGTGCCAGACATCCATCAGCAGCACCGTAAACCAGGCATCCATCGGGTTAGAGGCATAGTTGTAATCAATGCCCAGACCGTTCAGCGCCCAGCCAAACAGGCCGATATCCGCCCGGCCAAACACCTGCCAGATGGTGCCGATAACGTTCCACGGAATCAGCAGCGGAATGGCCAGCAGAATCAGACTGGCAGAGGCCGTCCAGCCCCGGGTTGGCATCATCAGTGCAACCGCAATGCCTAACGGAATCTCAATCAGCAGTACCGAGCCAGAGAAAATAAACTGCCGTAACAGGGAATCATGTAAACGCGGGTCATTCAGTACCTCCCGGTACCATTCCGCCCCCACAAAATACGCCGTGTTCTGGTCAAAAATATCCTGTACGGAATAGTTCACCACGGTCATCAGCGGAATCACCGCTGAAAATGCCACCAGCAGGAATACCGGGATGACCAGAAACCAGGCCTTGTTGTTCTCAACCTTATTCATCGTAGGTGTCCTCCACCAGGTATTCGTCGACGTACAGCTTCAGCCACTGTTTCGGGAAACTGACGTAAGCCTTGCCGGACGGCACTTCCTGATCTTCATCCAGACGGGCTTTCATGGTCTCGCCGCCCAGTCTGAAGGTCATAATTTTGTAAGTACCCAGATCTTCCACATGGGAGATGTCCGCTTCGTAAGCCCCCAGTACCGACTCACCGGACACATGGACAAACTCAGGACGAATGCCAATCTTCAGATTGTCACCCGGCACCTGGCTGATGAAATCCACCAGACCGTCATCCAGCGGGATATCAACCCCGTTAAATGTCACTCCGCCGTTATGGCGCTGTACCTCAACCACGTTCATCCCCGGGCTGCCAATAAAGTAGCCCACAAAGGTATGGTTAGGAGACTCAAACAACTCACGGGGGTGCCGAACTGCACGATCTGACCGTTGTACATCACCGCAATTTTGTCGGCGAAAGTTGAGGCCTCCAACTGATCGTGGGTGACGTACACCATGGTGATATTGAACTGCTCATGGATCTGCTTCAGCTTACGGCGCAGCTTCCATTTCAGGTGCGGGTCGATCACCGTTAACGGCTCATCAAACAGGATCGCAGACACGTCATCCCGCACCAGACCACGACCCATCGAGACCTTCTGCTTCTCATCCGCGGTGAGGTTCTTGGCCTTATTCTTCAGCATGTCCTGCAGCTCAAGAATCTCGGCGATTTCCAGTACCTTGGCCTGTACCTTGGCTTCAGGCACCTTCATGTTCCGCAGCGGGAAAGCCAGGTTATCGAACACCGTCATGGAGTCGTAAATCACCGGGAACTGGAACACCTGCGCGATGTTGCGGGTTTCCGGCGGAATGTCATTTACCCGCTTGCCGTCAAACAGCACATCACCGTCCGACGGCGACAGCAGGCCGGAAATAATATTCAGCAGGGTACTTTTGCCGCAACCCGAAGGCCCCAGCAGCGCATAGGCGCCGCCCTGCTTCCAGACATGATCCATTTCACGGATGGCGTAATCCGCCGGCCCTTTCGGCGCATCAGAGTAGCTGTGCGCCAATGCTTTCAGATGTATTTCTGCCATGCCTTATTCCCCGTATACATCCGGCCCGGTGCCTGCAACATGCGGCCATCCAGACTGAAGACAAAAAGTTTATGGGTTGGCAGATACACCTTGATGGACGTATCCGTGTGGTATTCGTGCACCCCGGAAAGCTGGGCCACCAGGTTAAAATAATCGTTGCGCACATGCATGAATGTTTCTGAACCGCTGATTTCTGCGATCTCTACTTTCACCGCCACTTCCAGATCATCATCACCGTGAGGCACCAGACCAATATGGCTGGGCCGTACACCGAAGTAATACTCACCGGGTTTCAGGCCGCGAATATCCTGATTCAGCGGGAAATGCACGGTGCTGTCGAAAGTTACTTCGGCGTCAGACACCTGTCCGCGGATCAGGTTGATCGGCGGTTCACTGAACAGCTCAGCGGCATCAATGTTCACCGGGTAACGGTACACCTCAGACGACACACCGGTCTGAATCACCTTACCTTCGTGCAGCAAGGTCGTTGTACCGCCCAGCGCCAGCGCTTCATTCGGTTCAGTGGATGCATACACCGCAATGGAATTCCGGCTGATCAGCAGCTCACGGATTTCCTGACGCAGTTCCTCACGCAGCTTGTAATCCAGATTCACCAGCGGCTCATCAAACAGAATCAGGCTGGCATCTTTCACCAGTGCCCGGGCCATGGCGGTGCGCTGCTGCTGACCACCGGACAGTTCCAGCGGGCGGCGCTGCAATAACGCTTCAATGTGCAGCATCTCGGCGGTTTCATTCACCCGGCGGGTAATCTCAGCCTCAGGGACTTTTTCCAGCCGCAGGGGCGAGGCAATATTTTCGAACACCGTCCAGTTGGGGTAATTAATGAACTGCTGATACACCATGGAGATATTACGCTTCTGTACCGGTACACCGGTGACATCCACGCCGTTCATCAGAATCTGGCCTGAGGTGGGTTTATCCAGGCCAGCCATCAGACGCATCAGCGAGGTTTTCCCCGCCAGCGTGCGCCCGAGTAAGACATTAAAAGAGCCGGGCTCTAATGTCAGGTTAGCGTCGTTGATATGGGTCTGGCCATCAACCACGCGGGTAACATTTTGCAAACAAAGCGACATATATCGGCCTTTATTGTTATTAAAATATCTGCCATATCCCTGCCGGCTAACCGGCCAGGCATATGCGAACTCAGCCTTGGTTCGAATTCGAACCTGAATACTGTCATTTTCTGCAACAAATCAGCAACAATTAAATCAAACAAAAACTCAAAGCATTGTTTTATAAGAATAAATAATTATTTTTACGCATGTGCAATAACGAACATATTTATTCATCACCGAAACAAACTGTTCAGTTCACAATTGACCCTGAACACTATTGAACATATATTCTGAACACTTTTCCGCCCTTTAAAGGTGCATGTTTACTATTCGGTAAAGATCAGCTAAAACGTGACCGATGAAAGATAATGACCAGAAACCCGGCAACCTCGGCCACGACCTGCTGATTAAAAGCTCGTGGCAGCGTTGCGACAGCTATGGCCTTGAACAGGACGCCTCCCGGCGGACTTTGCGCTGGCCAAAGGCGAGGTCAGCCATCTGAAAGACAAGCACCATTACCTGATCGATACCACCGGGCACGAAGTACTGCCCTTCTATGAGAACATTCTGAATAACTCCAGCTGCCTGATCATTCTCGCCGACCGCGAAGGTCAGGTGCTGAACTGCTGGGGTGATAACCGTTTTATCGACTCAAAGAAGCGCCCCTATTTTCGCGACGGCAACAGCTGGCTGGAACGGCATAACGGCACCAACGCCATCGGTACCGCCATCGAAACCGGGCAGGCCGTTCAGGTGCAGCGGGACGAACACTTTCTGAAGTCCAACCGCTTTATGATCGGTTCCGCCGCACCCATCTATAACACCGAGCGGGAACTGATGGGGGTCCTGGACGTATCCAGTGATGCCTATCTGCCTCAGGCACATACCCTGGGCATGGTGAAGATGATGTCCCAGTCGGTGGAAAACCGGCTGATCTTCAGTAAATTTGGCGACACCGAATTCCTGATGACCTTCAACACCCATACAGACAACCTCGACAGCCAGTGGGTGGGGCTGATCGCCTTTAATGAAGAAGGCACCATTATCTCCGCCAACCGCCGGGCAGAAATGCTGCTGCGCTACGAGCTGGCACTGATGAACGTGGAAGAAGTGTTTGGCATTCCGCTGTTTGAACTGAAGAACCAGCCGGAAGGCATTCCGGTGGCCATTAATGCCCTGGGCAAATACAAGATGTATGCCCACGTACGCCGGCCGTCCCAGGCACCGGTGATTGCCCCGGACTTCCGCGAACGCCTGCAACCCCAGCCAGAGCAGGCCTCCCCTGGCAAAGCATTAACTATGGCGATGCTAAAGTGGAACGCTGCATTAAAATGGCCAGCACCATTATGGAACGGGACATTCCCCTGCTGATTCAGGGTGAAACCGCCTCCGGCAAAGAGTCTTTCTGCCGGGCACTGCACCGGGCCAGCCAACGGCGTAACCAGCCGTTTATCATCATTAACTGCGCGTCATTGTCCGGAAGCACCATTGAAGAAGAACTGTTCGGTCACATCGACGAAGACACCGAGCAACCGGTCCCCGGCCTGATTCAGCAGGCGGATAACGGCACCCTGCTGTTAAAAGAAATCGGCGATATGCCGCTGGATATGCAGGCCCGTTTTCTGCGGATTCTGGAAGAAGGCAGCATCAACCACAGCGGCAGTAAAACCCGCCATCCCATCGACTTCAAACTGCTGGCCTCCAGCCATAGCAATCTGAAAGACATGGTGGAATCCGGCCTGTTCCGGCAGGACCTGTACTACCGCATCAGCGGCCTGAAACTGGATTACCCGTCCCTGAGCCAGCGTACCGACAAGGTTCAGATCGTCCAGCAGATCCACACCGATCTGCGGGAAGATCACCAGCCCCGCTTCCTGTCTGAAGAAGTAATACAGCTGCTCGACAAGCATCCCTGGCCGGGCAACTTCCGCCAGCTCAGCAACGTGATTCAGATCGCCCTGCTGATGGCCGATGCCACCGAGATCAAACCCTGGCACCTGCCGGACGACTTCTTCGATGACCTGAAGAACAGCGAGCCGATGTCCCCTTCTGCTGCCACTGTTTCCACCGCTGTCCCACCGGGACCGGCAACAGAACCTTCAACTGTCACCGCAGCTGCCTCAGCAGCCGGGTCCGCCCCGGTAACAACCACACCCACAGTGACAGCCATCGACCCGCTGGATGAAACCCTGAAGCAATACAACCTGCATCAGGGCAACATTTCACGCACTGCCAAAGCCCTGAACATCAGCCGTAACACCCTGTATAAACGGCTCCGGGAACTGGGCATCAAGCAGTAAAGCTCAGAACACAAACCAGTACACCAGCACGCCGCCTAACAGCAGCCGGTAGACCACAAAGGGCCATAACCCCATCTTTTCAATTACTTGCAGGAAGCAGCGAATACACAGATACGCACTGATAGATGCCGTACCCGCCCCCAGCGACAGCAGCCCCCAGTTCACCGCCATTTCAGACTGCATCAGATTCACCACCTGCAAGCCACCAGCCGCCGCAATCACCGGCACCGACAACAAAAGAATAACGGGCCGCCGCCTGTCGGGTCAGCCCCAGCATCAGTCCGGCAGTCAAAGTAATGCCTGAACGGGACGTCCCCGGAATCAGCGCTAATGCCTGCGCCATACCAATCAGCAGCGCCTCCCGGAACCCCACATCCTCCAGCGTTCTGATCTGACGGCAACGGTAATCCGCCCAACCCAGCAACAGTGCAAAACCTAACGTCGCCACGGCAATTACTTCCGGACGGCGCAAATACAATGCCATCAGGTCGCCAGCAAACAGCCCCAGTAGCCCCGCCGGCACACTGGCCACCAGCAGCGACCAGGCCATCCGCGCTTCCGGCCGCTGAGCAGCACTCAGATGCTGCCCCGGTTTCCAGCTAGCCAGCCAGGCCTGCAGCAGCCTGACTAAATCATGTCTGAAATACCACACCACCGCCGCCAGCGTGCCGGTATGCAGTGCCACATCGAACGCCAGCCCCTGATCCGGCCAGCCAAACATATGGGCCGGCAGGATCAGGTGGGCAGAGCTTGATATGGGTAAAAACTCGGTGATCCCCTGTAACAGCGCCAGAGTAACCGCGATCAGCCCGTCCATATAAATTCCTACAGGCCCTTACTTATCAGCCAGAAAACCGTCCCGCATAAACAACGGCTGGTCATTCATGTAAGCAACCCGCTCCGCCGCATGACAGGCCATGCAGGCGTTTTTGGCCTTCTGAAAGCCCGCTTTCACAATGGCCGGATCTTCCGTTGCCAGCGCATCACGCACTTCGGCCCAGGTACTGTTCAGCAAAATAGCTTCGGCATTCGCGCGCCGCCCCGGCCGTTTCATCAGGCCATTTTCCAGCGTGATTCTGATCTTCTTCCAGTGGTACTGAGCCAGTTCATAGTTCTCGTCAATCAGCGCCTGTTCCATACGGTCATAACGCTCGCCCACTTCCCACATTGGCTGGTCAAAACCCCGCAGATATTTTTCCAGCCGTTTATCTTTAGTCAGCTGATCCGGTGCACCGGACACCCAATCTTTGGCCCCCTTAAAGCCCTCCTCCGCACTGACACCTGCAACCGGAACGGCAGATAAAACAGCCAGTGAAACAGCACCGGCAAGTAACGCTTTTAATTGTTTTGGTTGTTTTAATGACACAGAACTGTCCTCTCATAAGCTCATCTGAATAACATGAGCCGCCAAGCCTAGATCCGGCCATGTCAAAAACGTGGAAGTATTCCATTGTCAGACGTCCGGCCACACTTAATTTTTACACCGTGAATCCGCCGGAAACTTTTCACATTTTTTAACGTAATAATCAGCAAAATTGATAAATGCTAAACATTCTCAAATGCATTTGTTTTATCTTCATGCGCCTTAAATCTGTCACGCACAGATATTTATGCATTTACGTTCAGAAAAATCTGAACAACTCTGAATCAGGAACAGTTATGACTCTGGATCAACTGCCGCAAAATACACCAGCGCAGATCACCGGCTTCACCGACGATCAGCAAAACGCTTACCCCTGTCAGTACTGGGTGTCACCCCCGGCGCGACAGTTACCCACCTGAACACAGCCCCGCTGGGCGATCCTATTCAGGTACGGGTTATCAACACCTACCTGAGCATCCGTAAACAGGATGCCAGCCAAATAAGGGTGGCTATCTTATGAGCACAACCATCGCGCTGGTCGGCAATCCCAATGCAGGTAAATCCACCCTTTTCAACTGCCTGACCGGTGCCCGACAGACCGTCGGCAACTGGGCCGGGGTCACCGTCGAACGTAAATCCGGCAGCCTGCCACTGGGCAACGAAACCGCCGAACTGATCGACCTGCCAGGCCTCTATGCCATGCACAAGGAAGCCGGCTACACCCCGGGTATTGATGAAGCCATCAGCGTCGACTACCTGCGCAGCCAGCAGGCAGACCTGCTGATCAATGTGGTGGACGCCTCTAACCTGCAGCGCAATCTGCCCCTCACCCGGCAACTGCTGAACACCGGTACTCCGGTGGTCGTCGCTCTGAACATGCTGGATGTGGCCAGCCAGCAGGGTATTAACATTGATATCTCCCGACTGGAAGCCCGTTTAGGCGTGCCGGTTATCCCACTGGTGGCCAGCAAATCTCAAGGGATTACCGCCCTGCTTTCCGGCCTGAAGGAAACACTGCAAAAGGGTGCCGGTAAGCCCGCACAACAGCCGGCAAGCGCCCCGGAAACACTGTATTACGATGCCAGCATCAGCGAAGACTTTGCCTGGGCCAGCGAACAGGTGAAAGCCAGCACCACTACCGTGCATGACAAACCGTCCCTGACTGAACAGCTCGACCGGCTGGCACTGCACCGCTGGCTGGGCATTCCGGTCTTCCTGCTGATGATGTACCTGCTATTTTTCTTCGCCATTAACCTTGGTGCTGTCTTCATCGACTTCTTTGATATTTTGCTCGGAGATACCCTCGTCACCGGGCTCGGCCAGTTGCTGACCCACTGGCAGTTTCCCCTGGCTGGTCACCCTGCTGGCAGACGGCATCGGCGGTGGCATTCAGTTAATCGGCACCTTCATTCCGGTGATTGGCTTTTATACCTGTGCCTGAGCATTCTGGAAGACTCCGGCTACATGGCCCGGGCCGCCTTTGTGGTAGATCGCCTGATGGCCGGCATCGGCTTACCCGGCAGCGCCTTTGTGCCGCTGATTGTGGGCTTCGGCTGTAACGTACCTTCCGTCATGGCCTCCCGTAGTCTCAGCCGGGAACAGGACCGCCTGCTCACCGTTGCCATGGCTCCATTTATGTCATGCGGGGCGCGGCTCACCGTATACGCATTATTCAGCGCCGCCTTCTTTGCCGAACTGGCCAGCCTGATGGTATTCCTGCTGTATCTGCTGGGCATTGTGGTGGCAGTATTTACCGGCTGGCTGTTCCGGCGGACCATCTTCCCCGGCAGCAACGCCGCCACTTTACAGAGATGCCCCACTACCACCTGCCGGTAATGCGTAACATCATTGCCACCACCTGGCACCGCCTCAGCGGGTTCATCAAACGGGCCGGCAGCACCATTGTGCTGATGGTCGCCCTGCTCACCGTGATCAACTCCATTGGCACCGATGGCAGCTTCGGCAATCAGGACAGCAAAGACTCCTGCTCAGCTACACCAGCAAAGCCCTGACCCCGATGCTCAGCCCCATCGGTATCCGCGAAGAAAACTGGCCGGCAACGGTGGGTATCTTCACCGGCATCTTTGCCAAGGAAGCAGTAGTGGGCAGCCTCGACGTGCTCTACCAGAGTGCACTGAACCCGGCAGATAACGGCGTACCGGAAGCCGCCGAAGCCTTCAGCCTGACCGGCACCCTGTCCGCTGCGCTGCTCTCCATCCGCGATAATGCCTACGGTCTGATCGGCGGGCTGGGAGATCCGCTGGGGCTGGCCGCCATCAACGACAGCGCCGATGATCAGGGGTCAGCAACCAGAGCCTGACCACTATGCGTCAGTTGTTCCCGAGCAACTACGCAGCGTTCTGTTATCTGGTGCTGATTCTGCTCTACACACCCTGCGTGGCAGTAATTGGTGCTATGAAACGGGAATCAGGTCGCTACTGGGCCGGCGTGGTAGTCGCCTGGTCCACCTTTCTGGGTTACTGGCTGGCCAGCGTCATGTATCAGCTCAGCAATATTGTGGCGAATCCGGGTTTCGCCCTGCCCTGGTTACTGGCATCCGGAATAGCCATGTGGCTGGCCGTTCAGGGACTGAAAAGGATAGGAAATTCACCGCACCGCTTACCGATGAACATTATTGCCCGTCAGAGCTGACGGGCAATTACAGACAACGAAGCGGGTACGAATCTGCCTTTAAAGGGGCTGGCAATCTGCTGGCCCTTTAACACTCCGCCACCTGCTAAACCCTGCAAATTTATTGCGGTTCATCCGGCAGCGCAGTCCGCCAGCGATGCGTTCTCCTGCAATGCTTCTTTCAGCAAATGGCGCATTTTCTGTATCGGTCTGCTGCCCCGCTCATCCAGTCGCATTTTGCGGTTATAAAACAACCGCTCATCCATCACAGACAGGTCGTCATCAATTAAGGGGTAAACTCCATCTGATCCAAAATATCCTGCTGCAGGTCCACCCCAGGGGCGATTTCTGTCAGCAATAGCCCTTGTTCACTGAGGCGAAATACCGCCCGCTCGGTGATAAAAGTAACTCTCTGATTACACTCTGTGGCGTACTCACCGTTAAATGTAATTTGCTGAACCGCCTTTCTGAATTTTTCACCGGACCATTCTTCAGAATTTTCAGCCCGTCATCTGAAATAAGTATTTCCTGAACGCCGGACGTAAACGTCCCGAGAAAGTAAATGTCCCGGGTATTCTGCGTGATGTTAATAAAGCCACCGGCACCGGCGAGTTTTGAACCGAACCGGCTGACATTTACATGCCCTTCCTGGCAGGTTTCAGCCAGCCCCAGAAATGCCTGATCCAGCCCGCCACCGTCGTAAAAATCGAACTGGGCAGGCTGGTCGATAATGGCATCTGCATTGCTCACCGCCCCGAAGCTCAGCCCACTGGCAGGCTGACCACCAATGCCGCCGGGCTCAACCGTTAACGTCACATCGTCCAACTTACCTTCTTCATATGCCACCGCAGACATCGCCTCGGGCATACCGATGCCCAGATTCACCACCGCACCTTTTTCAGCTCCATTATTGCCCTTCTGGCAATCACTTTACGGGCATCCAGCGGGATCAACCCGCGGGACTGCGCCCCAAAAATTTCACCGGTATAGGCTGGGTTATACATTTCATGAAAGGTTTGATAATGATCCTCCTGTGCAGAAACAATCACGTGATCCACCAAGATACCAGGAATGCGAATCCTGTCCGGCGTCTGCACATGGCGGTCAGTCAGCCGCTCCACCTGCACCAGCACAATACCGCCGTTATTCTTAACTGCCTGAGCAATTGCCAGTGAGTCCAGATGCAGAGCTTCGTGCTCCATGGAAATATTCCCATGCCGGTCTGCCGTTGTACCCCGTAACAGCGCCACATTTAACGGAAAATGTTTATAAAACAGTGCTTCTTCCTCATTGATTGTCAGCAGCTGCACCATGTCTTCCGTGCAGCAACTGTTTACCTTCGCCCCTTCGAGGCGGGGGTCAACAAAGGTTTTCAGTCCCACCCGGCTCAGAGTACCGGGCTTGCCCGCCGCCATATCCCTGAACATATGACAGATAACCCCTGAGGCAGGTTGTAAGCTTCTATTTCATTATCGATGGCCAGCTTACCTAGCCCCGGCACTAACCCCAGTGGCCACCGATCACCCTGCTGACCATCCCTTTATGGCCAAAATGATTAAGCCCGCGATCCTTACCGTCTCCCTGACCCGCGGAGTAAAACAGGGTCAGATTCTTTGGTTGCCCTTCCCTGAGAAAGCGTTTCTCCACTTCCCGGGCAATCGCCTCGGCAAATCCAATACCCACAAACCCGCCCGTGACAACAGTATCGTTTGACTGAATAAGGCTGGCGGCCTGCTCCACGGTAATCACTTTATTTTTTGCATAGTACGGTCCTCATTTGTATTCCGTGTTCTGAACAAGAACAGAGCAAGAACCAAGCCCAATAACAAAAACCTTTTAAAAACATAAAGTTAATTTTTTACGTATAAAAACCAGCAAATATTCGTCCGAAAAACCAGACACTTTCTCCAGACTGTCATATCCCTGTACGGCGGCTACAACGCCCGGATACTGCTGCCCTGAAGTGTGAATAAACAGGATCATCTTCTGTCCAAACCGGACACTCACAGACGGACACTGTCCGCAAAAATGGACAAAACAGCTGTTAGAAATACACTGAATAGCGGTACAGTCCCGATAAACCGGCCCTGACCACCATTGGCCTGATCCTTGCTGACACCTCTGCTTTCAATCACACATCAGGAGTTAACCGTTATGAATGATCAGACAGTGGGAATCGTAGGTGCCGGACAAATGGGAGCGGAATCGCCCAGGTGTTCGCCTGCGCAGGCTACCGTGTACGCCTGCATGATCAGTCTGAAAGTATGCTTAGCCGCGGCCTGAAATCCATCGAAGCAAGCCTGAAGAAACTGGAAAGTAAGGGATATCTGAACAACACAACTCAGGCCATACTAAGCCAGATAGCCCCGTGCCAGAGTATTGAGGAACTGGCAGGATCAGACCTGCTCATTGAAGCCATTGTCGAAAATGAAGCCGCTAAAGCCGGGCTGTTGCAAAAGCTGAGTACCCTGTGCCACGAAAATACCATTCTGGCCACCAATACATCTTCCATCTCGATTACCCGCCTGGCTCAGGCAACCGATATCCCTGAACGGGTGATTGGCATGCATTTCATGAACCCGGTCCCGCTGATTCAGCTGGTTGAAATTATTCCCGCCTACACCACAACCCCTGATACGATTCAGGCGGTAAAAACAGTGGTAAATACTCTGGGAAAGAATCGGTACTATCTACAGACAGACCCGGCTTTATCGTCAACCGTCTGTTGATTCCTATGATTAACGAGGCAATATTTGTTCTGGAACAGGGAATAGGAAGCGCTGAAGAAATTGATAAAGCCATGGTCATGGGCTGCGCACAACCTATCGGCCCGCTTTCGCTGGCGGATATGATTGGCCTGGATACCTGCCTGAATATTATGAATGTTCTGTATGCAGGCTTTAAGGACCCTAAATACCGCCCCAGCCCGCTGCTTGTGGAAATGGTAGACAGCAAAATTCTGGGCCGGAAAACCGGACAGGGTTTCTTCGAATATAACTGAACAAACCGGCATCCGACACATACAGGTTTATATACATGCATCCATCAGAAAAACTGCTCCCCAGGCAGAAGACAGTTTTTCAACCTGCTGACAGGTATGTGTCAGGGCGCTGTGGTGCTCGATAAAAATGGCGTCATTATCTGGATCAGCAAAGGTTACTGTTCACTGTTAAAACAGCAAAAAGATGACCTGCTGGGCAAGAAGATTCAGGAAGTAGTACCCACCACCCAGCTGGACCGGGTCATCCAGACCGGCAAGCCTAACCTGGTCGACCTGATGCAGATAAACGAAGTATGGTGCGCCGTCACCCGCCTGCCTCTGCGAGACAGCGATGGTAATATCACCGGCGCGGTCGGGTTTATCTATTACGATGAACTCGAACGCTTACAACCCATGTTCGACAAGTTTTCCCTGCTGCGTAGGAAATACGAAACCCAGATATTAGACAGAACCACCCGTTACTCCTTTGATGACATGATCGGCCAGTCCCTGCCGCTGAACACCTTGAAAAACAGGCCATCAAGGCTGCTCAGATAGACACCACCATCCTGTTACAGGGTGAAACCGGCACCGGCAAGGAACTGCTTGCTCAGGGCATTCACAACCTGTCACCCAGAAAATCCGGACCATTTGTCGGCGTAAACATGGGTGCACTGCCCGAAGCACTGGTGGAAAGTGAACTGTTTGGTGCAGCCCCGGCGCTTATACCGGCGCGGATAAGAAGGGCCGGGTCGGCAAAATCAAACTGGCCGACGGTGGCACCCTGTTTCTCGATGAAATCGCCGAAATGCCACTGAACATGCAGGCCAAATTACTCAGGGTACTGCAGGAACGGGAAGTAGAAGCCTTAGGTTCCAACAAACTTGAAAAGGTCGATATACGGGTGATCGCCGCAACAGCGGTTAATCTTGAAGAAGTCGTCAGGCAGGGAAAATTCCGGGCAGACCTGTATTACCGGCTCAATGTCATTGAATTGAAAATCCCACCTCTCAGAGAACGAACAGAAGACATTCCCGAACTGGCTGAGCACTTACTTAAACAGGTTCTGAGTGAATCAAATATCCCCGAAATACGCCTGTCTGAATCTGCAATTTTCTGGCTCTGTAACTATGCCTGGCCCGGGAACATCCGGGAGTTAAGAAACAGAATTGAACGGGGCTGCATCATGGCCGAAGGGGAATACATCGAGGACTACGACCTGCACGACGCTTCAGGTGACACACCAGCGCCCACGGAAGCAACATCGGACATTAAAAAGCCCGCATACGGTCTGAGCTGGCCGCCATCAGAAAAGCGATTGAAGAATGCCAGGGCAATAAAACCAAGGCTGCCAAAAACTGGGAATATCCCGGTCCAGCTTATATGAAAAGCTTAAGGAAGCTGGTCAGTAACAGCAGCACGGCGGGAAGTACCACTGCCCGCCAGAACGGACGGGCAAAAACAAACATTAAAGCTAGTATGGCTCAGGCAATCAGAGGGTCTGATAAAGGGTAATGCGGGCCGGTTCTATCGGCCCTTTGACGATCAGTTCTTCGGTATAAAGTGCACATTTATTCAGATAAATGCGCAGCTTTCTTTCCCAGTATTCCTCATCGAAACCGATCACCCCGTTGGCGTTCTTTTTTCTTCGATGTAACTGAGGATTTTTGAATCCGGATTAATGGGGTACCCCGCCGTCTTTGCCTCAAGATCTTCCTGCACATCAATGTATTCCAACCCCTTGGCCCGGATACAATAGACGTATACTTTTTCAGGAGTGGTGGGATACACGCTGCCCATACTGCTGCTCAGCGGCCCCGGCGGACGCCGACCTGCGGCATCTATACCGGCAGCCCCCATATCCAGTGCGGACTCCAGAAAGAACCGGGAAATACCCGCAGTGTACGGGCACAAAATACTGTGCTGGTCCCGTACACGGTATTCATCCATTCGTTATTGGTGCCGGCAAAACCGTCTTTGAGAATAGTCGCCGGCGGGCGGAAATCCAGACGGTAAATAACTTTTCGGTGACCTTCTTATTCTTCGGCATAAGCGCTTCTTTTTCAGGCTTTTAAGAGTTTCAGTTGAGTAATACAGACAACGGATAAAGCTCTGCGTTCAACGCAAATACATCGCTCAGCCTTTAACCTCTTCACCCGTATTCTGCGCAACAGCAAAACCGATCACGGCGGTACAGCCGCTGCTGCCTGAAGCACTGTTATCCTTCAATTCAAAGCTCCAGCCATAGCGATGGCAAATATCACGCACCAGTAACAGCCCCAACCCGAAGCCTTCACTGGCTGAAGACTTACCATATAGCCCCGGCCCGGTATCACACACCTGAATACCTTCGCTATTCACCACCACACTGACAACGCCCCGCTCCACACAAGCAAAAGCATTTTTAATCACATTGCCCAAAAGAATATGGAAAGCCGCTTCCGGCATGCGGATTACCGGATCACCCTCAACCTTCACCCACCATTCCACCGCTTTGTTATTCAGCAGATGCTGATGGTTCGCCACTATATTAGTCAGCTCCTCCTCAGACAGCGCCCGGGAATCAGCTCAGCCCCTTCCACTGCTTTGGTCAGGGTCAGCAAGGTCTCAATGAACTCACCGATCTCTCCGGTGGCTTTCTCCAGCCTTTGCCGCTGCTTTTCAATAAAGGCTTCATCTTTCGACTCCCAGCAGGGTAATAGCCCCTTTCATCACCATCAGCGGAGTACGCAATTCATGGCTGGTATAACGGTTGAAGGCCCGCTCACGTTCCAGCAGATCCCGGATACGGGCCTGATAGTCATTGAACGTCTCAACCATTTTCAACAACTCAAGGGTGGCGGTTCCCTTTGGTACATCCACCGGCTCCAGATCATCCGGGGACTTTTCAGCCAGCGTGTTGGCAAACCGTGAAATAGGGTTGGTCAGGCGCTCGGCAATCTTCATCACCACAAACAGGCTGATGGCCAGCAGCACCAGCGACACCACCAACTGCTGGGCGTGGGCCCCCAACTGTTCCTCGCTGAACTCAAACAAAGTGTTATCGATCACCAGCAGTGCGTGATAGGTTTTCCCCGGCGGGCAGATCAATCTTCTTCATGAAATACGCGCGCTCCTCCGACTCGGGGAAAACTTCACCTCACGTTCTTCATTCAGCGCCAGAGTATCCGGGTCCGGAAAGCCGGGGGCAGATTTTTCCAGTTGAGGTAAATCACCGGCGGCCGGTTTACTTCGGAAATCTCTTCCCGGGGCAACTCAACTTTATCCAGCCCGGTTAAATCAGCATTGGCAAACACCCGAAGGGCAAAGGCTTCATTGGCCTGCAGCCGGTTATTGCCATAAAGGTGCTCGATATCTTCCTTGGTTAATTCAAATACCGAGGCATGAATGGTGACCAGCGCGATGGCCACGATGGAAAAATAAAAAATGTTAAGCGTTTCGCAGAGGGGACAGATTTCACAGTTCAGTCTCAGCGGTCAGCTGATAGCCAACCTTGGGCACGGTTTTAATGTAGGCATGCCTGAACGGTTTATCGATCTGGTTACGCAGCTGATAAATATGGCTGCGCAATACATCACCGTCCGGCTCATCATCCTGCCAGACTTCTTTAATCAGCTCATCCCGGGTTGCAACATCCGGGGCGCGCATCAGCAGGGTTTTAAGAATAGTAAACTGGGTCTGATTCAGCTTAAAGCGACAGTCGCTGCGCTCCACTACCCGGTTCACCAGATCCAGTTTCAGTTCACCGAAGTGCAGAAACTTCGTGGCGACTGCCCCGGTCTTACGGCGATACAGTGCCTGCACTCTGGCCTCAAGGATATTCAGGTCAAACGGCTTCACCAGATAGTCATCCGCCCCTGTTCAAAACCTTCCAGAATGTCATCCCGGTCGCTGCGGGCTGTGAGCATGAGAATCGGTAAATCCACACCCCGGTTACGCAGGGTTTTACACACATCCAGGCCGTCCATCAGGGGCAGCATAATATCCAGAATGATCAGGTCATAATGGTTCTTTGTCGCCAGCTCCAGACCATGCCGCCCGTCACTGGCGTAGTCCAGCAGGTAATCACCGCGAATTTCAAAAATCAAAGATCACGCCGGCAATGTCCTGGCTATCTTCAATCAGCAGTATTTTCATAAGGTACGACAACTCCACAGCCTGAGGCCCATTCAAGCATAACAACAAATGGTTGCAGCTTAGTGGTGAAAATGTGAAAAAAAGTGGAATGAGGGGTTGGCAACGGTTTCAGATACGAATAGAAAAGCCAGAGGAAATCTTGCGTGATTTTAACTCTGGCTTATTTTTTTAAAGGTAAAAGAAAAACCACACATCAGGTTGTTTCTAATTCCAGAATCTCTGTCATTTTCCGGGGATTCTCTTTTATCAGCGTCAGTAATTTTTGGTGGGCCCGGTCGGATTACGTCGCCCGGTTTCCCAGCTTTTCACTGCTTCGTAGCTCGCACCAATAATCACCGCAAACTCCTTACGAGACTTCCCTGCAATTTCCCGTATAGCCTGAACATCCAGCGTTTCATAGCGGTGCACTGCTGCATCATCAGGCACTGAGTTGCCCTGCTCAATTGCAACCATCTCCTCAGCACTCGCCAGAAGATCGGCAAACAGCTCATCTTTCATAACCAATTCCCTCGCTACTTCTTCAGCACATCAGATAATTGTTTTAGCTGAGCTTTCTGCGCAGCTGTCAGATTATCGGCTTCGTTCTTTGAATAAATCAGCGCAAGATACAAACGCCCGGTAGACACAGTAAGGTTGTAATAAATCACTCTTACTCCGCCACTCTTCCCCTTACCGGGTCTGGCCCACCGGAGCTTTCTGAATCCTCCTGTGCCAACCATCCGGCTACCGCTCTCAGGATTAATAATTAAAGCTTCTTGCAGCGCTTTAAATTCATCATCCGTCAGTAATTCAGCTCTGCGCTTACTGAATCCACCCAGCTCTATAAATGTAAACATACAATTCCGTGTACTTTGTACATAGCATAGCAGGTACTTTGTACCCTTAAAATCCTTTTATCCAGATTAACACAGCATACTGAAGCCTCTCCACCAACAACCTACGCTGGCAAAGTTGTGTATCTTTTGGCGGAATAATTCTCGATAAAAAGAAGTTTCCAAAACATCCTGGAAATGGAAAACAGAAGAGCGTAATACGAATCCCGCCGATCAGAGCACCATTTCTGTCATCCTGAACAACAAACAAGAAATTCTGGCAGTATTCTTCAAAAATTGTTCGAGGCGTTTTTAAGCGTGATGGGAAAGCAAATAATAGAAAGGCCAGAGGAAACTTCTTATATTCAACTCTGGCGCATTTTTAAAGCATGAAGACAAAAGGTAAGACCTGATTCCCTTACCTTCTATCAGAGAATCTGGGCAGCGATATCGCCAATCCCCTCTTTACTGCCTAACTGACGTTCGATCTCTTCCTCGATCATCTCTTCAATCTTCATCCGCTCTTCATAGGGAAGATTCTTCAGCGACTCTTCCGTCAGGCCCATTTCATCAAGCATCTGGTAGCGAATTAACTCAGCCGGACTCATAGATAGCAAACGCATCAGTTCATCCCGGTGGTTGACCATGCTTTTCTCTTCGGTAGCAGTGGTTTGATCACTGGCAGCCGGCGTGTCTTCCTGTTTGCTCTTTGCCGTCTCAGCAAGTTTGGCTGCCTGTTCTGCCAGTAAATCAGCAAAGGTAGATGAGGCTGCTGCTTTTGACTGCTTGCAGCACCTGCAATGTTAGGTTGGGTTACCGAATCGATCCTGATCATGTTTACTCCTGATGCATGACGCTTGCTATGACTATCCCCATTCTTTAGCAAGTTCCAGGCCATGCTCGCAGGCAGGCAGAATCAGTGTTTTAGCCGTGCAAGCGGCAACAGAGTGCCGATTTACAGAGAAAGGAATGCAAAGGATTGCAGTTTCGGAGGTGATTCACAGGTATTGCGAGCGCCGGAACAGTTTAATTCTGAGTTTAGCTTTTACTCTGAACACAAATACCTGGGGCAAAGACAAAGCTTGGCCCCGTTATTTCTAACAGGAAAAGATAAGAAAGATGCAATGAAGGGGTTAACTGCGCACCAAAAACATCAATGCTTCGCAACTGAGCCTACACTTATAAACAGGAAACCAAACTAATCTTAAAAATCAGGAATGAGTCCAATGTTGGAAGAAATAATTCTTTTTACTTTAAGATCAGTTTTCTACTTAATCTTCTCGATCCTGATCGACTTTCTGTTCTATGTGGTTTTCTACTATATCGGCCTGCCTGTCTGTCTACTGTTTACTCTGGGCAGATATCCTCCACACTCTGTGGGCGATAAATCCGTCACCGAAAGTTTCAGTAACCCTAATGATCCCAGGCATACCGTCGCAGTCGTAGGTATGACCTTCACAATTGTTCTGGTCATAGTCGTAAGCTTCACCTGATCTGATTACCTGTTCAATAAAATAGCTGCAGGACATTCCCTCTCCCTTGGCAGATCCATCCCTAACCCCTCCTACACCCGCGCAACTCACCCAAATTTTTGTCGAAAGAATGTCGAAAACATTTATTCCACCCCAGCCCGGTTAGCCTGTACGCAATTAATTAACTAACTGGGATTCACTATGAAATACGCCTTTGCAGGCCTGGGCGCTTTAGGTGTCGCAGGTATGATCTTTGTTGCCAGCAGTGTTACGCCTGAAACAGCGCAGGCCGCTAATCTGGATAACGGCAAGTCTAAGTTTCTGGCGAACTGTCAGGTATGCCATGGAAATAAAGGCTGGGGAGATGGCCCTGCCGCAGCAGGCATGGATAACAAGCCGGCGAACATCAGCAAGAAGCTGAACTCCATGTTCAGTTCAGATACTAAGCTGACGCAAAAAGTGATGGACGGTAAACCCGGCATGCCAGCCTTTAAGGGTGTGCTGAGCCAGAACGATGTGGCAGATATATTCGCCTATATCCGCAGCATGAATCCGTAATCCGTTTCAGTATCCGGCAGCTCACCCAACGGAGGTTTACTGCCTGATACGACCTTCTCAGATTTCACAGGTGCCGTTCGGTTGCGGTGTATTGCTTCCCCGGTCAGCCAGTCGCTGTTCTGAACCGGTGCCTGTGAAACCTCTTCCAAACGGTAAGTAAACACTCACAGCCTTTGTTTTATCCGCAATAAAAAGCCCCGCTGTTATGTGCTGTCTGCAACAGGGCTTGCTCAGGCTTTCTGCGCAGTACAACAGAAAACTTTTCCTGCCGTCTTAACCTTTTATTTACTTCGACGAAGGTATAACAGCTCCCGACCTCACCGCGATACCGGAAACGGGTTATACCCTCCTCCTCCCCGGATCGTAGCCTTGTTTTAAGTAACGGTTGTTCAGAGCAACGGTTTTTAACAGAGGTTTTTAACAGGCCTGCAGGATATGCTGTTCTTTCAGGAGTGCCCCCGCTCTCCCATCGTTCGGTATCCTGTCAGGTCTGTTTCTTTTATCTTCTATCCTTAATGCTTAGCCCTAAATCTTCGGTCCTTAAGCACTTTCGCCTTAAAAGAACCAGCCGGTTTTAAAAGACACGCCTACCACCACAAACAGTACCGAAATAACGGTTACCGGAATAATATGCCAGGCCAGCGATACCAGGTTATCCGCTGAAAGTTTCGGAATGACCCGTAAGCGGGCGTCAATGGCCAGCAGAAAAGTACAGAGCAGCAGGATTAGCTTAAAACTGATGACCCGGGAAATCGGATCGGAGAAGTTGAACCAGAGCCCAAAGTCCGGTAACAGCCGGTAGGCCAGATGCAGGCCGGTGAGCACCTGTATGATCAGCGCAGGAATGCCGATTTTTCAAACCCGGATTCGAATGCTTTTATATAGGCCACATCGGAATGCTTCAGCACCCGGGGTAGCACTCCCACCGCCAGCACCAGATGTCCGCCTGTCCAGACGGTCGCCGCCAAGACATGTAACAACAAAAGATCTCATACATTGTGCAGCGCTCCATAAAAATAAATGCGAATGGTTATTAACTCTCTGCTTTACTCTCTACCTTATACGCTACGGGGGCTGAAGAAGAATTGATCTTGCTCAGGTGAATCGTACTGAGGCTAAAGCACTGCAATTTTTGCTGCAATTGCGAATAAAAATGTAAGGGATCACTTCGCTTCTAAGACTGTGTTTTCGTTTTATTGTCGCACACAATCCACAGTCAATACCTCTCCTGTATTTTTTACCTTTTTTTTATTATTTTTTATAAAAACCATATTGATATATTTAACTCATTGATTTTAAAGCACTTAATATCCAGTGGTGCGATTATGAACGATTTGTTAAAAACCCCGTAATCATGCGGCCTGAAGCCATCTGCCCAAACAATACTCACAGAGTTATCCACAGAATCTGTGAGTAATTCACTTCCAGCTTTTGTTGTTGAAAAGGCATAAAAAGAGGCTGCCGGATTTCTCCGGGAGCCTCCCAACAGAGCAAAAATTTACACCTTTACTGGCCGCTTTGTACCCGGCGTACGGCGTCTTTCCAGCCGGCATAGAATCCGTCGCGGCGGGCTTTATCCATGGTCGGTTCAAAACGCTTATCGCAATGCCACATGTCGGCAAGCTGTTCCAGTGAGGTAAATACTCCCGCCTGCAGGCCGGCAAGATAAGCAGCCCCCAACGCGGTGGTTTCGATAATTTCCGGGCGGTCTACATTGGCCCCCAGAATATCTGCAAGGAAGTTCAGCACCCAGTTATTGGCAACCATGCCGCCATCCACCCGTAAAGTGGTTGGCCGGACACCGTCGCTTTCCATGGCTTTCTGCAGATCTTTGGTCTGATAACACACCGATTGCAGTCCGGCAGTCACGATTTCTTTAATGCCGGTGTCCCGGGTCAGGCCGAAGATGGCGCCGCGGGCATCCGGGTCCCAGTATGGTGCACCCAGGCCGGTAAAGGCCGGTACCAGAAACACACCATGATCCAGCGGGGTCTGTTCCGCCAGCGGTTCGGTTTCACCGGCGCCCTGAATCAGCTGCAGACCGTCCCGCAGCCACTGCACCGCCGCACCGGCAACAAAGATACTGCCTTCCAGCGCATAGGTGGTTTTACCGTTCAGCCGGTAGGCCACGGTAGTTAACAAACGGTTTTCAGATTTAAGTGCCTTATCGCCGGTATTCAGCATCAGGAAGCAGCCTGTGCCGTAAGTGCTCTTAGCCATACCGGCCTGATAGCAGGTCTGGCCAAACAAAGCCGCCTGCTGATCACCGGCAATGCCCAGTACCGGTACTTCTGCCCCTAGCAGTTCAGCATCGGCCACGCCGAAATCGGCGGCGGAGTCCATTACTTCCGGCAGCATGCAGGCCGGAATATTCAGCAGTTCAAGCAGCTCGGCATCCCATTCCTGGGTATGAATGTTGAAGATCATGGTGCGTGAGGCGTTGGTGGCATCGGTACGGTGTACCTTGCCACCGGTCAGCTTCCAGAGCAGGTAGCTGTCTACGGTACCGAATGCCAGTTCACCGGCTTCAGCCCTTGCACGGGCACCGGGTACTTCTTCCAGAATCCAGCGCAACTTGGTGGCGGAGAAGTATGGGTCCAGCAGCAGGCCGGTTTTTCCTGCACGCTGTCACCGTGACCCTGATCACTCAGTTGGCGACAGTATTCCGCAGTACGGCGGTCTTGCCAGACAATGGCGTTATATACCGGTTCGCCGGTTTGTTTGTCCCATACCAGGGTGGTTTCCCGCTGGTTGGTAATACCGATGGCCAGCAGATCAGTGGCGCTGACCTGAGCATCTTCCAGCACCTGGCGGGCGGTGCGTAATACCGTATCCCACAGGTCGGCCGGGTTATGTTCCACCCAACCATCATTAGGAAAGTGCTGGGTAAATTCTTCCTGCGCAACCTTATGTACCCGGCCTTCAGCCGTAAACAGAATCGCCCGGGAACTGGTGGTCCCCTGATCAACAGATAATATGTAGCCTGACATAGGAAAGCCTTTTTCGTGGACTTGCTGCGGCGTGTACACAACCGGCAGCATTAATAATTGTTCTTTTCGCTATTTCACTATTTAGGCTAAATTAACACAGTGATTTTCGAATATGAACTTTAACCGCGGTTACCGGTGAAATTAATGACGCTAATTGCCTCATATGCGATAATTTTCAACCGTTCTGCCCCATCCGTTTCAGATGAGGAACGCACCGGCAAACGTTCCCCCAACATGGGTAATCAGCCGGTTAAAGAAGTAACCGATAACAGGGTCAGCCAATGAATCAAAGCCAGCGCCATGCGGAAATACTAAAATTAGTGCAGCACAAAGGGTTTGTCAGTATTGATGAACTGGTGACGCATTTTAAGGTAACCCCGCAGACGATTCGCCGCGATCTCAACCAACTGGCTGATGAAAAGAAACTGCTGCGCCACCACGGCGGTGCGGGCGGAGAATCCAGCACAGTAAATGCGTCTTACCAGTCCCGTAAGATCATGAATCTGGAAGCAAAAGAACGTATTGCCCGGGAGCTGGTCAAGCTGATTCCCGATGGTGCGTCGCTGTTCATCAATATCGGTACCACCACTGAAACCATTGCCCGGGCCCTGCTCAACCACCGGGATCTGAAGGTTGTTACCAATAACATCCACGTAGCCACTATTCTGGCTACCAAGGAAGATTTCACCGTGATCATTGCCGCCGGTGAGGTACGCCACCGGGATGGCGGCATCGTCGGTGAAGCCACCAGCGATTTCATCAGTCAGTTCCATATGGACTTCTGCATCATCGGCATCAGCGGCATCAGCATGGATGGTTCCCTGCTGGATTTCGACTACCGTGAAGTACGGGTTGCCCAGGCGATGATCGAACATTCCCGCAGCGTCATTCTGGCGGTGGACAATTCCAAATTTGGCCGCAGTGCCATGGTGAAACAGGGTTCAATTACCCAGGTGGATCATCTATATACAGATATGCAGCCACCACAGGTAATCAGCGAAATTCTCGACGAACACGAAATCCATCTGCAGATTGCCTGACCCACCACTTACTGAATTAACCTTTACACGGGAAATCTTAACCCTTGGATTTCCCATGAAAATCCCGCTCCGCCCCTGTTTATTTTTACCATTCAGACAGTTTTTACGCGCCTGTAAGACGTTTTAAGCCCTTTCCCGTCCCCCAGAACCACTAAGCTTAAAAGCATTCGTCAGCATGACTGACACTTAACCACACATTTTTACCGGTTAATTCCGGCATTCGGCCGTACATCCTTTGTTACACGGCCATGAAATTTTCACATAGAGAGCATTACTTGTTCTTTTTAGTTGATTTTGTTCGCAATCGAACATTATGATTAATACATCGAACATTTTATGGCGCTTTTATACGCCACTTTATTCGCCGGAGGAAACAAAGATCATGGCTAAACAGCACCAGGTATATGACCTGTTTGTCGTCGGTGGCGGCATTAACGGGGTAGGCATTGCTGCCGACGCTGCAGGCCGGGGGCTTAGCGTGTACCTGTGTGAAATGAATGATCTGGCGTCGGCAACTTCATCCAACAGCAGTAAGCTGATCCACGGTGGCCTGCGCTACCTGGAATACTATGAATTCCGGCTGGTGAAAGAAGCATTGGCTGAACGGGAAGTACTGCTGAAAAACGCGCCGCACATTATGTGGCCACTGCGTTTCCGTTTACCGCACCGGCCACACCTGCGCCCAGCGTGGATGATCCGTGCCGGCCTATTCCTGTACGACCACCTGGCTAAGCGGGTAACCCTGCCGGCGTCCAAAGGCATTAAGTTTGATCCCTCCGGCCCGCTGAAAAGCCACATTACCAAAGGCTTCGAATACTCCGACGGCTGGGTAGATGACGCCCGTCTGGTGGTGCTGAACGCCCAACTAGCAGAAGAGAAAGGCGCGAAAATCAAAACCCGTACCCGTTGCGTGGCTGCCGCCCGCAATGGCGATATCTGGGAAATCAGCGTCGAGAACATGCTCACCGGTAAAACCAAAATCATCCGCAGTAAGGCACTGGTGAATGCCGCGGGCCCCTGGGTCTCCAGCCTGTTTGCCGACACTATGGATATTCCGGCACCGAAAAATCCGTCTGGTAAAAGGCAGCCATATTATTGTGCCCCGCATTCACGACGAAGAGCAGGCTTACATTCTGCAGAATGAAGACGGCCGGATCGTCTTTGTCATTCCGTACGAAGAACAGTTCTCCTGATCGGCACCACCGATGAAGAATATCAGGGCGACCCTTCTGCGGTAGAAATCAGCCAAGCTGAAATTGATTACCTTATCGACATCAGCAACCAGCACTTCAACACCCAGATTAATAATACGCAGGTGGTACGCACCTATTCCGGCGTACGTCCGCTGCTGGATGATGAAGCAGAGAACGCACAGGCGGTTACCCGGGATTACACCTTTGAAATGGACGCCCCGCTGAATCAGGCTGCTCTGCTGTCAGTGTTCGGCGGCAAGATCACTACCTACCGCAAACTGGCCCAGGCCGCGGTAGATAAACTGTGTGAACACTTCCCGAATGCCGGCCCGCAATGGACTGCCGACGCAGCCCTGCCCGGCGGCGACTTCACCAGCCAGCCACAACTGCTGGAACGGCTGCAACGACAGTATCCGTGGTTGCCTCCGCATACCGCACAGCGCTATGTGCGCAGTTACGGCACCCGCAGCCATCAACTGCTGCAACACATCGACAGCCTTGAACGGATGGGCCAGGACTTCGGTGGCGGGCTTTATGCCTGTGAAGTGGAATACCTGCTCAAACACGAATGGGCAGTCAGCCTTGAAGACATCCTCTGGCGCAGAACCAAGCTGGGTCTGTTCCTGAATGCGGCACAGGTCTCTGCCCTGCAGGAATTCCTGAACCGCTATTTCAATTTTAAAAACCTCGACGCCGCTTCTTAACAGGCAATTCCGCCGGTGCGCAAAACCGGCGGGCGTCGCAGCTTTTATGACCACACAACAACTTTAAGTCACTAAGGGGTTTAGTATGGCAATACGTGTAGCTATTAACGGCTTTGGCCGCATCGGCCGGAATATCTTACGGGCTCTGTATGAGTCCGGTTACCGTGATCAGATTCAGATCGTTGCAATCAATGATCTGGGAGATGCCGCCATCAATGCTCACCTGCTCAGCTATGACTCAGTGCACGGCCGCTTTAACGCAGAGGTCAGCGTCGATAACAACGCCCTGCTGGTAAACGGCGATGTTATCCGTATTTATGCCGAGCGTGATCCGTCCAAACTGCCCTGGGACGCCCATCAGGTAGATGTGGTGTATGAATGCACCGGACTGTTCACCAGCCGTGACAAAGCCGCCGCACACCTGAGTGCAGGCGCAAAGAAAGTGATTATTTCAGCACCGGCCGCAGAGGTTGATGCCACCATCGTGCACGGCATTAATCATCACCTGCTAAACGATGACCAACAGATTATTTCAATGCATCGTGCACCACCAACTGCCTGGCACCGGTAGCTAAATCACTGAACGACAGCATCGGCATTGAAAGCGGCCTGATGACCACTATTCATGCCTACACCAACGACCAGAAACTCAGCGACGTGTACCACACCGACCCATACCGGGCCCGGGCGGCAACACAATCGATGATTCCGACCAAAACCGGCGCAGCGGCAGCGGTAGGGCTGGTCCTGCCGGAACTGAACGGCAAACTGGACGGCATGGCGGTACGGGTGCCTACCATTAACGTATCAGTAGTAGACCTGAGCTTCATTGCCGAACGGGAAACCAGCGTGGAAGAAGTCAATCAGATCATCACGGATGCTGCCGCCGGCCCGCTGGGCAAAGTTCTGCAGGTAAATACCTTGCCGCTGGTCTCTATCGATTTTAATCACAACCCGGCATCCTCCATATTTGACGCCACCCAGACCCGGGTAAACGGTCGTCTGGTGAAGGTAATGGCCTGGTACGATAATGAGTGGGGATTCTCAAACCGTATGCTGGACAATACTTTAGTATGGAATCTGTGATGAAACTGTAACTTAAACACTATATCCTTAAGGGCCTACTCCATTCAGGGCCTTTTTGGATAAGGCCCACTTTCGATGTAAGGCTAAAAAATGCAACGCAGAACGAAAATCGTCGCCACCTTAGGTCCCGCCACAAGCTCTCCTGAAAATATCGCCGCTATGATTACCGCCGGCGTCAACGTTGTCCGTATGAATTTCTCCCACGGCTGCGCTGAAGACCATATTGAACGTACCCGACTGGTCCGTGAACAGGCCGCGAAACAGGGCCGTTTCGTCGCCATTCTTGGCGACCTGCAGGGTCCTAAGATCCGAATTTCCCGTTTTGCGAATGACAAAGAAACCCTGACCGTTGGCCAAAGCTTTATTCTCGACGGCGCGCTGGACGGCAATGCCGGTGACAGCACTCGTGTGGGTATCGATTACAAAGAACTGGTAACCGACAGTCAGCCAGGAGACATCCTGCTGCTGGACGACGGCCGTCTGGTTTTGAAGTGACCTCCGTTGTCGGTCAGGAAATCCACTGTACCGTTCAGGTTGGCGGTGTGATCTCCAACAACAAGGGTATTAACCGTAAAGGCGGTGGTCTGTCGGCTGCTGCCCTGACCGAAAAAGATAAAAGGACATCCTGCTGGCTGCCAAGCTGGACGTGGACTTCCTGGCGGTATCCTTCCCGCGCGATGCAGAAGATATGCAGACCGCCCGCAAACTAATGGAAGCAGCCGGCTGTAATGCCAACCTGATCGCTAAGATTGAACGCGCCGAAGCCATTGAAGACGGCGTGCTGGATGGCATCATCGACGCCTCTGACGGTGTCATGGTTGCCCGTGGCGACCTGGGTGTGGAAATCGGCGATGCTGAGCTGATCGGCGTACAGAAACACATCATCGAACGCGCCCGTACTGGCAACAAGGTAGTTATCACGGCTACCCAGATGATGGAATCCATGATCAGCTCTCCGCTGCCAACCCGTGCAGAAGTATTCGACGTGGCGAACGCCGTACTGGACGGTACCGATGCAGTAATGCTATCCGGTGAAACCGCCATGGGTGATTTCCCGATCCAGACCGTTGAAGCCATGGCGCGGGTGATTGTCGGTGCAGAACAGCACCCGACCAGCAACGTATCCAAGCACCGGATGCACGAGTCCTTCACCTATATCGATGAATCCGTTGCCCTGTCTGCCATGTATGTGGCCAACCACCTTGAAGGGGTTAAGGCCATCATCTGTATGACAGAAACCGGCGCTACCCCGCTGATCATGTCGCGGATTCGCTCCCAGCAGCCAATCTACGCTTACTCACGGCTAACCAAAACCCAGCACCGGGTTGCCATGTACCGGGGTGTTAAAACCATTCCGTTCGACGTAAGCGCAGTGCCGAATGCTGAAATTAACCAGCGTGCGGTTGATGAACTGGTTCAGCGTGAAGTGGTTGAAGAAGGTGATCTGGTGATCATCACCAAGGGTGACTACGTGAACGCCCAGGGCGGTACTAACACCATGAAGATCGTCCGTGTCGGCGCGAAGATCCAGTAATCACCTTTCAGGTTAAACACCTTAAAAGCCCTGCCACCGCAGGGCTTTTTGTATCTGCGGCAATTGACGGGCCGCTTTAAATAGATAATCATAGCGCCATGAACTTACACCGCACCCACAACCAGAACATTATTATCATCATTTCTCAGGAAATGGTGGGGTAGCGCGTGCATCGCTAAATTGGAAAACCCGCCGGCAAGGCGGGTTTTTATCACTGAAGAAAACCACGCCACAGATGGCCGCTGCGGACTTCCAGTTTTCAAATACTGAAAATACGGAGACCCGCCATGACGGCAACCACTTACACAGACACCCCGGCCACCCGCAGCACACCGGCAGAGAATTTCTATTACCCGCAGCTGGAAGATATCGTGGCGGCTGCCCGGCGGCTGGAAACGGTCGTCAGCTATACACCGCTGCTGCACAGCCAGAATCTGAGTGATCAGTACGGCGCCAACATCTTCCTGAAACGGGAAGATCAGCAAGTTGTACGCTCCTATAAAATCCGTGGTGCCTACAACAAGATCCTCTCCCTCAGCGAGGAACAGCAGCGTCAGGGCATCGTATGTGCCAGTGCCGGTAACCACGCTCAGGGGTTGCCTATGCCTGCGCCCTGCTGGGCCTGAAGGGCACCATTTTTATGCCGGTGCCAACGCCCAGCCAGAAAGTGCAGCAGGTGCGCAAATATGGCAAAGAATACGTGGATATCCGCCTCGCCGGGGATACATTCGACGACGCCTATCATCAGGCACAGGCATTCTGTGAAGCGCAGCAGGCCTCGTTCGTGCACCCGTTCGATGACCCGGAAGTGATCGAAGGTCAGGCATCTGTCGGGGTAGAAATACTGCAACAGCTGGAACTGTCCGGACACCATGCGGATATGATGATCATGCCGGTAGGTGGCGGCGGCCTGGCATCCGGGCTTTCTGCGTATTTCAAAGCACAGTCACCGGACACTCAGCTAATCGGCGTTGAACCGGAAGGTGCCGCTTCAATGAGCACCTCATTCGTCGCGGGCAGTAATCAGACTCTGCCGGACATCGACACCTTCGTTGATGGCGCTGCGGTGCAGCGGGTCGGGAAAACACTTTCAGAATCTGCCGTCAGAACCTGCAGGACATACTCACCGTCCCTGAAGGAAAAGTCTGCGCCACCATGCTTCAGCTGTACAATCAGGAAGCCATTGTGGTGGAACCTGCCGGTGCATTATCCATCGCCGCACTGGACAGCCTGAAAGATGAAATCCGCGGCAAAACCGTGGTTTGCCTGATCAGCGGCGGCAATAATGACATCCACCGCACTGAAGAAATCCGTGAACGGGCGCTACTCCATGAAGGGCTGAAGCACTACTTCATCGTTAACTTCCCGCAACGGGCCGGTGCCCTGCAGGAATTTCTGGCTGAAGTGCTTGGCCCCGGGGATGACATCACTCACTTTGAATATTCAAAGAAAAGTAACAGCAGCAAAGGCCCGGCACTGATCGGCATTGAACTGAACCATAAGGACAACTTCCAAAGCCTGCTGCAACGGATGAATGAACAGCGGATCCGCTACGAATACCTGAACGACAAACCGGACCTGTTCCGCTTTCTGGTCTGACAGAATATAAAACGAAACCATCCCCGGTGCTCACAGGAGCACCGGGGCACTGTAGAAGGAACCTATCAAAGCAGTACTGTCAGCGGCACATTAATTCCTTTTTAATTACCTGCCAGCAGAGTATCCTGCTGCAGTTCCCACAAAATAAATGGACTTAACTTACTGATATGACTGAATTCCATTCCGTCGGCAAAATACTGATTGTGCTCTCATGCATATTTACGATTTGTGCGGTGTATTACAGCATCGGCAAATCGCGAATAGATCTCAGATGTGAAGAAATTCTGGTAGCACTTGATGACCTGGAAGACTATTTATCAGGTAAGCCTGACAGTTACCGTTTCTTCGTTAACCAACAGAATGATATATGGGAGCATGCGGAATACCGCCAGCTACGTGAAAATCTCTCCAGTGGCTCACACTGGAATTTTCGCTTCTTTCCCCAAATTACGTTAAAGATTCATTCTGTTACCGTATCGACTATCAGAATAAACAGGTGTTTATTCTGGTCGGCGAGATAACTATGACTGGGATAGTCTGGTATCAAATCTGTACACTGAATCAGCACAACATCAGGCTCACTAAACCGGACCCGCCACCCATGCTTTTTATCCTGCTCGGCCTGATCCTCGTGGTACTGGCCTTTGGCCCCAGTACTGGGTCAGACACATTATCCGCAAACACCATACGCCGCTGGAGAATATGCCCGGCACTGGTGCGGAGCTGGCTGAGCACCTGATCGAGCGCTTTAAGCTCGAAGGGGTAAAGGTGCAGGAAACCGGACCGGATCAGAACTACTATTCGCCAGCGGAAAAGATCGTTGGCCTGTCTCCGGATGTGTACCATGGCAGATCTCTCTCCTCTGTGGCCATTGCCACCCATGAGGTGGGCCATGCCATTCAGTACAACCGTAAAGAAGCCGTCAGCAAACTGCGCAGTAAATATACGGTGCCGGCCAAAATGGTTCAGGGCATCGGCATTTTCATTCTGTCCAGCACGCCGTTTATTGGCCTGCTCGCCAAGGCCCCTGCCGTCATGGCACTGACAGTGGTTGCCGGTATTGCCACCATGCTTGCTTCAGTGGTATTTCACGCCATGGTGCTGCCAGAAGAGTACGACGCCAGCTTTGGCAAGGCCCTGCCCATTCTTAAAGAAGGCTATGTGCCGGAAGAACATTTACCGGCAGTCCGGGAAGTGCTTAAAGCAGCAGCGTATACCTACGTCGCCGGGGCACTGGCAGATATCCTCAGTATCTGGCGCTGGCTGCTGATCCTGCGCTGAGATATTTGGTCACGAAAAACTCATAAAAGCCACTATGCTTACCTGAAGCACATAAGCGAAAGGAGCTCAGCATGGCGCAATACATGATCACCTACCTGGGGGTAATCAGCCCGCCACACCGGAAGAAGGTAAACAACACTTTGCCAGATACATGCAATGGCTGGCATCGCTGGGCACCGCGGTGGTCAGCCCCGCCAATCCACTGAAAGGTACCTGTGTAATGCACCCTGGTGGTGACGTGACAGAAGGCGGTGAAACCGGCATGTCCGGGTTCACGCTGATAGAGGCGGATTCGATGGAGGCAGCACAGGCAATGGCACGGGACTGTCCGTTTCTGGAAATTGGCGGATCGCTGGAAATTTCAGAACTGATCAAAATGCCTAAGCCTAGCCATTAAGACCCGGCTTGCCTGAATTACTCTTCAGGTGGATGTGCGATAACCGCATCTCAATACGGATGGTGCCGGAGCGCAAAATCTTCGCACACAGCCCGCCGTGCCCCAGCATGGCGGCTACCCCGCCCTTCCCCAGCGCGGTTTCCATTCTGGAACAGGGATGGCACAGCGCCGTCGCTTCAAACAACGCATCACCGATGGTGAACTGCTGATGACGCAGGGCCGTAAGATTAATGTTTTTCACCACCAGATTACGCCGCAATACGCCCGGTGGCAGGGTCTCCAGACCGGTAAAATGACGAATCATCTGAATATATTCTTCAGAAATAATGGTGACCTGCCGGGCTGATCCAGGGGTTTTGTCACAACGATGATCCCCTTCCAGCCCCAGGGTTTCCAGCGCCTGTACTTCAGACACTTCGATCATGTCCTGCTTGCGGCCCGGCCGCAGGCCATCCAGCTCAGTTCACCCGGTGGTAAGTCTTTAACAAAACGTCCGAAAAGAAATTTTTGTGCTTTCACCGGATGCCCTCCTGCCGTAAATCACTGTTTAACAAATACCACTTCCCTGCCATTCAGGGGCGTCACAGAAAGCAACAGGAAAGAGTCTGGCAGCTACGGCTGTCAGACTGTTCAATTCCCGGATTCCCTGACGGGCTCTTTTATCTGCAACCGCTTTCTGGCCATCAGAATCAGTACAATCACCGGTAACCCCAGCAGGGCCGTCACCACAAAAACTGACTGTAGCCAATAGACGATACAATCGACCCGGAATACCCGCCCAGTAGCTTAGGCAACAACGTCATCAGAGAACTGAACAACGCATATTGCATAGCGGTAAATGAAATGTTGGTCAGGCTGGACAGGAACGCAACGAATGCCGCACTGGCTAATCCGGCGGAAAGGTTATCAGCGGCAATCACCAGATACAGCATATCAAGGTTGTGCCCTACTGATGCCAGGCCGATGAACAGCAAATTCGTACCGGCAGACAGTATTGCCCCAACCAGCAGCATCCGGATTACGCCATAACGCATGGATAACAGGCCACAGAAAGCCACCAAAGACAGCCATAATGACGCCAAAGGTTTTCACCGCCCAGGCAATCTCGTCTTTGGTAAAGGTCATGTCCTGATAAAACACGTTGGAAATAACACCCAGAACGATGTCTGAAATCCGGTAGCTGCCAATCAGTGCCAGCAGCAACAGCGAGGTTTTCACTCCGTGACGCTGAAAGAACTCTTTCACCGGTGCTATATAGGTTTCATCAACCATCACCGGATCTGAGATCCCGGCACGCAGTCCGACCCTCGACACAATCCAGGCAGCCAGAATCGCGGTCGTTAACAGCAATACCTCAACGAGGAAATTCATGACATAGGGATGGCCTGTGTAATCACCCAACGTCTGTTTCCAAACGGTTGCAACCTCCCCGCCAAAGAAGAAAACACTGACAAAGGCAATGACACAGAAGAAGAACAATAACAGCAGCTCAGCATGATAGCGTAACGACGTCCGGGCCTGCTGCGGCAACGAGACTTCTTTGATCATCAGCGTCGTCATTACCCCAACGCCCATCACACCGGCCATTATCAGATACGCCATTTGCCACGCGGCGTAATCGTAGGCGCCAACGGCAGAGCCGAACCCGCTCGCCAGAAATAAAGCCCCGGCACCCGCGACAATCATACCCACCCTGTAACCTGCGATATAACAGGCAGACATCATTCCCTGTAAGCGGGATTCTGCTGCTTCAATCCGGTAGGCATCTATCACAATATCCTGGGTGGCAGACGAAAACCCCAGTGCGACCGCAGCCAGCGCCATCCACTTCAACCGTTCAGTATCCGCCGGATCGACCATTGCCATGGCAACAATGGAAGCAATGATGAGCAACTGCGCCAACAGCAACCAGGCCCGGCGACGCCCCAGCCATTCCGTTAACAGAGGAATTGGCAGGCGATCGACCAGAGGCGCCCAGACAAACTTGAATGAATACCCCAGCGCCGCCCAACTGAAAAAGTCACGGCGTCACGTTCCACACCGGCTTCACGCAGCCACAGGGATAAAGATGAAAAATCAGCAGAATAGGTAAGCCTGCTGAAAACCCCAGCAACAGCATGGCCAATACTTTTGGCTGGACGAAAATCTTAAAGGATTCCCGCCAGCTTAATTCAGTTTGGCCAGCCTGATTCACTAAGTTAGTCAGGGTCTTAATCTCGGAAGTTATTAAACTGCAGCGGAAGTTCCAGATCTGCCTCACGCAGGAAGGCGATTACCGTTTGCAGATCATCACGCTTCTTACCGGTTACCCGGATCTGCTCGCCCTGCACCTGGGTCTGAACCTTCAGCTTGGCATCTTTAATCTGCTTGATAATTTTCTTGCACAGTGGCTGATCCAGCCCCTGTTTCAGCAGCACCTGCTGACGGGCACGCATGTTAGCCACTTCGACGTCTTTTTCTTCCAGGCTCTTTACGTCAATGCCACGCTTAACCAGCTTGTCACGCAGAATCTGGATCATTTGCTGCAACTGGAAATCCACATCCGCATGCATGGTGATCACCTCGTCCGCCAGTTCAAACTTGGCGTTGACCCCTTTAAAGTCGAAGCGGGTGGTCACTTCACGGTTTGCCTGGTCAACCGCGTTATTAACTTCGTGCATATCCAGTTCTGAAACGATATCAAATGAAGGCATCGGGCTTTTCTCCTCTGTGCCGGAATCACACACGGCACGCTGTAAACATATGTCCGGTCAGGCAATCCGAAAGATGCACCTGACCCGGAGTGATTTATTTGCGCTTATCATACCGTTATGATGCGCAGGACTACAGAAGATTCCACAGGTTTACCTATGCATTGGCATATCCTCGGAGCCGGCGCCATTGGCCTGCTCTGGGCAGCAAAATTTCAGCGGGCCGGATTTAACACCACCCTGCTGCTGCGCAACCTGACAAACTGGCCACTTACCGCGGCGCTTTCTCAATCATGGAAGGCCAGCAAGTCAGCCAGATACAGGTACCCGCCGAAGCGCTGAACAGCCCACAGGGGGAACCAATAAGCCACCTGCTAATCACCACCAAAAGCTATGATGCGCTGGCGGCGTTTAACAGCGTGCGGGAGCGTCTCACGGATAACGCCCGGGTATTACTGCTACACAACGGCATGGGGCCGCAGCAAGCGATTGCAGCACAGAATCCTCACTTACAGGTGTGGGCAGGCAGCACCACCGACGGTGCCTACCTGAACAGTGCATTTGAACTGATCCGTGCCGGCCACGGCCAGACCCGTATCGGCAACCTGAGTAACGCTGATGATCAGTCGCTAAGCCAGCAACTGGCCCCCTGCGAACCGGCCCTTCACCACAGCGATAATATCCACGCCACACTGTGGCAAAAACTGGCCATCAACTGTGCTATCAACCCTCTGACAGCCATCTACCGCTGCCGTAACGGCGAGCTGGCCAGCCACGCCGAATACCGTGCGCATATGCAGGTGATCTGTCATGAAGTTGAACAGGTTGCCAGCGCTCTGAAAATGCCCCTGTTTGACCAGCCGCTGATTGATCAGGCCTGCCTGGTGGCGGAACAGACCGGGGAAAATTATTCCTCCATGTATCAGGATGTGGTTCACGGGCGGCGCAGTGAAATCGACACCATTACCGGCTACCTCTGCCAACAGGCAGAACAGCTGAACATTGAAGTGACAGAGAATCAGCGCCTCCTCGGGCAAATCATAAACCTGCAGGCGTGACCCCGGTCATGCCTTTCGATTCCACAGCGGCTTATACTGAGTACTGCCATTCAAAACAGGGAAAAATCAGCCATGGGACAAACGGATAGCAAAGTTCAGAAAGCCACCGGGCTGGGGACGATTACCCTTACGATGCCAAAATATCCCGCCGGGAATATGAAGACGAAAAACGCCTACTGCAAATCGAACTGCTGAAAATGCAGTACTGGGTTAAACACCATAACGAGCGGGTGATGATTATCTTTGAAGGCCGCGATGCAGCCGGCAAAGGCGGTGCCATCAAGCGTTTCATGGAAAACCTTAATCCCCGCGGAGCCAGAATCGTCGCCCTGGAAAAACCCTCTGAAACGGAACAGACCCAGTGGTACTTTCAACGTTATTTACAGCACTTACCCAGCGGCGGTGAAATCGTGCTATTCGACCGTTCCTGGTATAACCGTGCCGGGGTGGAACGGGTTATGAATTTCTGCACCGACACACAATACAGCGAGTTTATGGATCAGGCGCCTGCACTGGAAAAGATGCTGGTGCAGAGCGGCATCCGGCTGTTTAAGCTCTGGTTCTCTGTAAATAAAGATGAACAGCGGCGCCGCTTTGAAAACCGTAAATCCGATCCACTGAAACAGTGGAAACTCAGCCCGATGGATCTGGCCTCACTGGACAAATGGGACGACTACACCAAAGCCAAAGAAGCCATGTATGCCTACACCCATACCCCGGAAGCCCCGTGGACGACCATCATGTCGGATGACAAGAAACGGGCCCGGCTGAACGCTATCAAACACGTTCTGCATCATCTGCCCTACGATGAAAAAACAACGGAGTTCGACCTCAGCCCCGATGCGCGTATTGTCGCCGATGCCCTGACCCGGGACATCCAGCACCCGGAGGACTATCCCGATCCGGCCTTACGCTGAATTAAGTAAGATCAGCCAATAGCGGGAATCCGACCCGTACTATTCCCTGTGCGCCCGAAGTCTCCGGGCGCCGTTACAACAGTTGACCATTCCCGCCTGTCAAACCATTATTGCAGCAACACTTATCATCTGTTGGAGCTACATATGGTCGCGCGCCGCCTGACAAAAATTTATACCCGCACCGGCGATAAAGGTACCACTGCCCTGGCCAATGGCAGCCGGGTAGACAAGCATCACCCCGTATCGAAACCATGGGCGATGTGGATGAACTTAACTGCCTGATCGGCGTGCTTATTGAAGAACTGGACAGCAATGATCTGATCCGCGAATACCTGACCCTGAGCCAGCACTGCCTGTTTGATATCGGCGGTGAGATCGCCGTGGCCGATGCGGATTACAAAGTAATCAGCGCAGAAGATATCACGCAGCTGGAACAGCAACTTGATACCCTCAATGAAGACCTGCCACCCCTCCAGGAATTCATTCTGCCAGGTGGCAACCGGGCCGCAGCCCTGTGCCATCAGGCCCGCAGTGTCTGCCGCCGTGCCGAACGCCGGCTGGTAGAGCTGGTACAGCTGGAAAATACCCCGGCCGAAGGGGAACAGGCCGCAGTGGAAATGGTCAATAACTTTGCAGCTGCGTATGTAAACCGCCTGTCCGACTTACTCTTTGTCAGCGCCCGGGTACTGGCCCGCCGCAATGACGGCAGTGAAGTGCTGTGGCAGCCAAAACAAAAGCGCACCGCCGGCGGCAGTTAAGGGTTAATTCACGCGGTTTGATATACTTTGTCACAGAACCGGACTTAACACCTGTTTTGACGGAAAGCACAGACAGAAAGTAAAGATTATGAAAATGACCGCACCACTGAAAACCGTTTTAGCCGGCCTTGCGCTGGCTGTAAGCCCACTGGCAATGGCCCTGGGCGACTGCCAGGATCAGCAGAGCTTTTGTGAAGCTAAATGTGAAGTCCGCCACCTGGGTGATGAAGCGGCCATCAATGGCTGCTACGCCAAGTGTACCGCCAGCCGCGCTGTATGCAGCACCAAAGAAGGTGCCAAAGAAGTGTATGAAGCCGGTGAAGAAGGTGCGAAAACAGCCGTAGAAGTTGGCAAAGATGCCGTAGAATCCACCAAGTCATTTATCAAGGGCGTCTTCGACTGACCCTGACTTTTGCAGACTTACACAAAAAAGCGCACTCTGAAAACAGACTGCGCTTTTTCTTTATGTACCGGGGCGCTTTACTAAAAAGCTTCAGCGGTTGATAAACGCCACGCTGTAACCCAGCTCTCCCGGCTCACCCACAATATGAATCCGGCTCAGGGATGCATAATCCAGCTGCAGGCAATTCCAGTTACCGGCAGGTATTGCCAGCACTCTGGCTAACAACGCCCGGATCACTCCGCCATGGGTAACCCACAAATAATGCCCCTGGGAATGATTACGGACAAAGTCATCCAAACATTCCGCCAGCCGCTCCCGGAATACCTTCAGCGGCTCACCTTCCGGCGGCGTAAACGCTTCGGGATCTTCCCAGAAATGGGTGACATCGTCCGGGAATTTCTCCCAGATATCCGCCAGTAGCTCGCCATCCCATTCGCCAAAATCAATTTCCTGCAACCGCGGTTCCAGCTGGCAGCTGATATCGTGCTCCGCAGCATAGGCCACAGCCACTTTGGAACAGCGCCGTAACGGTGAGCTCACCACGCCCCGCCAGGGCTGACCGGCCTCGGCAAGGGTACGCTGCATCGCCTTCATACCCGGCTTAGTCAGCTTAGAATCGGTCCGGCCACGGTAGATAGCCCCCTTCTGTTTCGCCATGGCGTAACAGGTCGATGGTCAGATCAATACTCGGTTCAGTCGGCATATTTTTGCGCCTCAGGCAGATTTGTCGGCAACCCCGCATCGGCAAAAGTTGCCATATTCCCATGCAGTAAACAAGCACTGCGTAACAGATCCACCGCCAGTACTGCGCCACTGCCCTCACCCAGACGCATGCCTAAATTCAGCAATGGCTGCACCTGCAATGCCTGTAGCATAGCCCGGTGCCCCGGTTCTGCCGAATTATGGGCAAACACCAGCCATTCTTTAACTTCAGGGTGAATCCGGCAGGCCAGCAGAGCTGCAGCTGTACAGATAAAGCCATCCACCAGCGCCGCAATCCCTTCCTGTGCACAGGTCAGATAGGCACCACACAGGGCTGCAATCTCAAATCCCCCGACGCTCTGTAACACCCCCAGCGGAGTATCAAGATGCTCGGCATGCAGCGCCATAACACCTTCCAGAATGGACTGCTTTGCCAGTACACCGGCATTATCCAGTCCTGTACCGGGCCCGACCAGATCTTCCAGTGTGCTGTCGGTCAGCGCAGCGGCAATCATGGATGCAGCACTGGTATTGCCGATGCCCATTTCCCCCACAAACAACTGCGCACCTTTCTCCCGGGCAGCCAGTACCCGTTCACGGCCGGTATTCAGCGCCTGGGCCAGTTGCTCATCACTCATCGCCTGTTGCTCTGAGCAATCTGCCGTGGCACTGGCAATCACCGCCTGCACCACTGTCGGATGGTCAGCCACCGGGCCTACGGTTCCCAGATTTACCACCTCAAAGTCAGCACCCCGGGCTTTGGATAGCACCGATACCGCAGCGCCTCCATGGGCAAAGTTGCTGACCATTTGGGCCGTCACTTCCTGGGAAAGCAGAAACACCCCGGCCGGCAAGGCCGTGATCCGCTGCAAAAATAGACACCTGAACCTTATCAAGCTGTGGTTTTAACTGCCCCTGCATTCCCGCAAAACGGATCGCCAGAGTTTCCAGCTGCCCCAGAGAGCCTGCCGGCTTTGTCAGAATTTGCTGATGTTCCGTTGCCGCCGCGGTTGCTGCCTGATCAATTGCCTGAGGCGTGCGGGTTAACCATTCAAGGTTGGACATAATTACCACCTGATATAAAACAGCCGGTCAGAATCCGACCGGCATACATTGATTATGTGTTCTGAATAACGGGATTCAGGCCTTAAATTCCATCGGCAAACCAGCTACGGTGAGAGTCACCCGTTCGCAAAGCTGGCCAAGACGCTGATGCAGAAAACCCGCCTGATCCTGAAACTTCCGGGTCAGTTCACCCATGGGCACGATCCCCAGCCCCACTTCATTACTGACCATGATGATCTGTGCCTGGCAGTCGGCCAGTGCTGCTTCAAATGCCGCCATATGCCCGGCCATGCGGTCATCATCCTCCAGCATCAGCAGGTTCGTCACCCACAGGGTCAGGCAATCGATCAATAAACACTGGTTGGGATCGTTATGCTGTGCCAGTACCCCGGCCAGATCCAGCGGCTCTTCAATCGTCAGCCAGCCTTCGGGACGTAAATCCTGATGCCGCTTGATACGCGCCGACATCTCCCCGTCACCGGCATTGGCGGTCGCCAGATAATACACCTGACGCCCTTCTCCTGCGGCGTGCCAGTCCTGCGCCCGCTGTTCAGCCAGCGCGGTTTTACCGGAACGGGCACCGCCTAAAATTAATTGTTTCATTGTTGTACAGCCTGAAATTATCGGCAGCCTTTTATCGGCTTACATGCAGGTTCCTAAGCTAACGGCTATCCTGACCGGAGACAAGCTAAGTTACATTCTGCAGGCGACATAAAACGTCGTTGAGAGAACGCTAAACGCCTTTCACTTCCCTGTACAAGCCCCGCCAGAAAGCTATCTGATGAAGCTTTGATTTAGCGCAGGTTGTTTCATCGCTTTAACAACACTTTAAGATGTATTCAAAAAACATTTTATGATTTAATGCCCCTACTGAAGTAACAGCATGAATCGGTGAAGGTGAGCCATGCAAATCCAAATTCAGGAACCCAGAAACTCCAGTTCCTTTGCGCTTTTTAACCTGGGTTTCAGACCCTTCTTTCTGTTCGGTGCAATCTCCGCATTGCTGCTGATGCTGATCTGGCTGATTATGCTGAGTACCGGTCAGGCCACCCAGTCGTATTATCAGCTCAGCTATGTATGGCACGGCCATGAAATGCTGTTTGGTTATACCGTTGCCATTATTGCCGGCTTCCTGCTGACCGCGGTGAGAAACTGGACATCGCAACAGACCCCACACGGCAGCTGGCTGGCGATTATCTTTGCTTTCTGGGTGGCGGGCAGAATCATGCCATTCACTGCCCTCCCGCCATTACTGATTGCAGCCACCGATATGCTGTTTCTGCCGTTGGTGATTGTCGGTATCGGTATCCCTATCATTCGCAGCGGTAACCACCGCAACCTGATGTTTATCGTGATTCTCTCGGTCATGACCCTGGCGAACGGGCTGATGCACGCCCAGCTACTCGGTTACACCGAAAACACCATGTTGCAGGGCATGCAGTTACAGCTGGGGCTGGTAATTCTGATCATCATGATTCTGGGCGGCCGGGTGATTCCTTTTTCACTGAACGGGCGCTGGGCAACTTCACTGCCCGTAAATATACCTGGCTGGAATATATGACTCCGGCGGTCACCGTGGCGTGGCTGGTGAGTCACTTTGCCGGTTACCTGCAGCTGGCGGGCATTTTCGCGGCACTGGCGGCGGCCTCACAGTTCCTGCGGCTTTACGGCTGGTTCCATCCACGTTTACTGCGCAACCCTCTGCTGTGGATTCTGCAACTGGCATACCTGTTCATTCCGCTTGGCTTTGCCCTGTATGCCGCGAGCGTGTTTACCGGCATCTCGCCGTATCTGGCAACCCACGCATTTGCTGCTGGCGCAATCGGTTCAATTACCATCGGTATGATGGCCCGGGTTTCACTGGGACATACCGGCCGGCCACTTAAACTGACTAACTGGGTTAAAGTTGGCTTTGGTTTCATGATCGTCAGCGGCCTGATCCGCAGCCTGCTGCCACTGGCACCGGACCTGTATGTGCCGGCCCTGCATGCTTCCGCCCTGTTCTGGATGATTGCCTGGGTACTGTTCCTGATTCCGTATACCCCGATACTGTTACAGCCACGGCTGGATGGGCAGTACGGCTAACCGGTACCGCTTAAATATAAGCCCGTTGCATGCGTGCAACGGGCTTTTTATTGTCAGAATAAACCCGCAAGCCACAGGTAATGCCCGGTTCCGGCAACCATTTGAGTAACGGCATGCCCCACTCTGGGTTTAATTTCCGGACCTGCTCTCCGACGACATTCAGAAATCACTCTCATTCGCTTTAAAGTGACTGTCTGCGGGCGGTTCAGGCAATAAAACGCCCCCGACACACAAAAACACACCTGATTGATCTGTGTGTATTTCCCTCTTCAGGCAACTTGATATAATGCATGCCACACCTGTTATACGCGATTTATTGAAAGGAGCCATTGTGGAAGATAACAGTATCTGGATTATCAGCATCCTTACCCTGGTCACAGGAGGCGTTATCGGTTACTTCGCTGGCCGCTTCGGAACCAGCGCAACCAAACAACGGGACCTGAACCTGCAACTGGAAGATTCTCAGCGCCAGCTGGATGCTTACAAGCAACAGGTAAATCAACACTTTGAACGCACCGCAGAGCTGGTCAATAACATGACCGAAAGCTACAAAGCCGTGCACCAGCACCTGGCCACCGGCTCTGAAGCCCTGTGCGATGCCGACACCAGCAAGCTGGAAGCTGCACCGGTTAAACCAAGCATCACTGACCAGACTGAAACAGCACCGGCCCCGGCCGCTGAACCGGCAGCACCTGCCAGTGAACCGGCTCAGGCGGCAGCTGAACCAACGGCAGCTCCAGCAGCTGAAGCTGAGAACATTCCTGCACCGCCGCTGGATTACGCGCCTAAAACGCCGGATCAGGAAGGCACTCTGTCTGAGAACTTCGGTGTGAAGAAAGACGCAGAAGAACCTCAGCCTGAACCGGTGCCTGCGGATCACTTTGCAGAGAAGAAAACCGAAGAAGCAGCTAAGCTGCACTAATCAATTTTCCCTGCCGACGTTAAATCGCCGGCAATAACAAACACAAAAAGGCCGCTTACACATAGCGGCCTTTTTATTGCTACTTTCATTTTCCCGGAAACCGGTCAGTTATGTTTCTGACCATCCATCATGCAGCTGTTTGCCATTGCATCGTAACGTCCGCCCTGTGACTCACAGGAACTGCTGACAAAATGATCCGCGCTGCCCAGATAAGACACCAGTACCGCGGTCCCCAGGCAAAGCATGATCGCCTTGCCGGCCCGGATATGTTGCTGACGTAACATCATCACCAGCGCAAATACCCCGCTACCGGCAGATACCGCGATCAAAAGATAAAACAATACCATCATAGTTTTCAGTCCGCTCAGTCAGATCAGGCAGGATTATCAATATCCACGAAGTGATGTTCAACCCCGAACACCTCCGCCAGATGCTCACCCAGCGCCTTGGCACCGTAACGCTCAGTGGCATGGTGGCCAGCAGCAAAGTAATGAATGCCTTCTTCCCGGGCACTGTGGGTGGTCGGCTCAGAAATCTCTCCGGACAGATACGCATCCACCCCATGCTCAATGGCTTTGTCGATGTAGCCCTGCGCACCGCCTGTACACCAGGCAATGGTGCTAATCATGTCCGGCCCTGCATCCACATGTAAAACATCCCGCCCCAGAATGTCAGCCACCTGTGCTGCAAACTCGGTGGCTTTCAGCGGTGCCGCTAAACGTCCCACAGAACCGATGCTCAGCGGGTTATCAGCCTCAAGGCCACCTTCGGTAATCAACCCCAGCTGTTTAGCCAGCTGAGCATTATTCCCCAGCTCCGGATGGCCATCCAGCGGCAGGTGATAAGCCAGCAGGCTGATATCATGGCACAGTAATGTCTGTAAACGGCGCTTTCGCAGCCTTTGATTACCGGATTCTCGCCTTTCAAAAATAACCATGGTGCACCAGAATCAGATCCGCGTTCAGTGCCACGGCTTTATCCAGCAACGCCTGGGATGCTGTTACTCCGGAGACAATACAACGGACCTCCGGTTTACCTTCCACCTGAAGGCCGTTCGGGCAATAGTCCCGATAGCGCTCAGGGCTCAGCAAGTTATTGGTATAATTTACGATTTCATTCAACTTTACTGCCATAATTAAGCCGCACTGGTTCCCATTGATGGATAAGTATCCGTATAATTCTAAATCCAGTCGATCCTGATCGCACCTATTAAAAGGCAATCCTGACGCATGCGTAGACTATCGTTTCTTATCTGGCCGACTATTTCAGGTGTTCTTGCGGCTACTTTATTACTGATGTACGTCCCGGGCTGTTACCCAACGGCCAGGTAACTGACCTGTTTGCCGATGCAGAACGCCCTGTCGAACGCACCATTACGACCGTCGGCCCGGCCTCATACGCGGAAGCCGTGGACATCGCTTCCCCAGTGTTGTGAACATTTACACCCGTACCGTGGTTGTGCCGCCAAAAGATTCTGCCCCCATTACAGAACCGGCAACGGCACCGGATACAACACTGCAGAAGAAATACGAAGGCGATAACCTGCAGGGCCGTGACAAAGTTCACACCAGCCTGGGATCCGGTGTAATCCTGACCCATGACGGCTACATTGCCACCAACAACCACGTCATCGCCAACGCTGATGAAATCACCGTGGCCCTGAAAGATGGCCGTGAAGCACTGGCGCAGGTCATTGGCCGCGACCCGGATACGGATCTGGCGGTACTGAAAATTGATCTGCCGGACCTGCCAATCATCACCATCAGCTCTTCAAATAACCTGCGGGTGGGTGATGTCACCCTGGCCATCGGTAACCCATTTGGCGTCGGCCAGACCGTTACCATGGGCATTATCAGCGCCACCGGCCGTAATCAGGTTGGCCTGAACACTTATGAAAACTTTATTCAGACTGATGCAGCCATCAACCCGGGTAACTCCGGCGGTGCACTGATCGACCCCTACGGTAACCTGATCGGCATTAACACCGCGATCTTCTCCGCAGCGGCGGCTCACTGGGTATCGGTTTTGCGATTCCGTCCAACCAGGCCATTGTGGTCATGAAAGATCTGATCGAACACGGCCGTGTAATCCGCGGCTGGCTGGGGATTGAAGCACAGGAAATGACCGCACAGCTGGCTGAATCCTTTGCGCTTGAAGAAAACCGCGGCCTGATCATTGCCGGCATTTACCGCGACGGTCCGGCCCATCTGGGCGGCCTGCAACCCGGCGATATCATGCTGGAAATTGAAGGCAAGAAGATCGTCGATGGCCGTACCTCTATGCGCCAGATCGCTCAGGTACGCCCGGGCAGCCAGATCCGGATAAAAGCCCTGCGCGACGGTGAAATGCAGGACTTCACGGTAGAAATTATCGAACGGCCTACACCACCAAAACCGGATGCTACACCGGCGCAGGTTCCGGGTCAGAAAGCCGACGCAGCACCTGAAAAAGCACCGGCCCCGGAAAAACCTGCAGAGTAAGCAAAACAGCGCTGAACAAAAAATCCCGGAACGTTTAGCGTGACCGGGATTTTTATGCTTGTTAAAACAGCCTCTGCTTAAACGCTTCGTGTCAGCCTCACGAAGGCTGACCGGCAGCCTCCCTTTTGCCAGATAACCTCCATGCCCGGTGCCGGATGTTCAGGCACCATCCGGGCCAGTACCAGTGATACCCCGGCCATAGCCGCACCGGTTAAGAACACCGCGGCCGGCGAGAAAATCCAAAGTAACCCATAGGCAGCCGGCAGCACCACGGCAGCAATGTGATTAATAGAAAAGCCACCCCGGCGGTCGATGCCATATCTTTCGGATCGGCAATTTTCTGCAAATAGGTTTTCTGGGCAATCGCCATGGAAAACAGAATGTGATCCAGAATATACAATCCCACCGCGATCCAAGGATCAGACACAAAGGCATACGCGCCAAACACCAGCATCAGGCCGATATACTCCAGCGTCAGGGCCCGGCGTTCACCCCAATGGCCGATCAGCTTACCGATCTTCGGAGCCAGCAACATATTCAGGAAACCGTTCGCCAGAAACAGCAGAGAAATTTCCCCGGCACTGAAGCCAAACTTTTCCACCATCAGGAAGCCGGCGAATACCACAAAAATCTGCCGGCGGGCACCGCCCATAAAGGTCAGCGCGTAATACAGCCAGTAACGTTTACGTAAGATCAGCTTTTATGCTGTTCCACCTTTTCCGGAAACTGCCTGAACCAGCGCCAGCAAAACAGGGTAATCAGAATAGTAATCCCCCGCCTAGCAGGTAGACCAGTTCCATCGCAATACCGGCCACATCCAGCGCCAGCCACACCAGCCCGAATGCCACCAGGCTGGCAAATGAACGTACCGCCACCAGCTTGCCCAGCTTATGCGCTGCGGTCTTCTTATCGAACCACTGTAGCGACAACGACTGGTTCACCGTCTCGTAATAATGAAAGCCAATGGACATCAGCACCGTGGTGCAATACAGGCCCACTTCCGTTGGAAAAAGCCGGTTAATGCGGTCCCCAGCCCCAGCAGTAATAACGATACCAGCGCCAACGTTTGTTCACGCATAAACACCAGTAACAGCACCGCGGCAAACGCCATAAAGCCCGGGATCTCACGCAGCGACTGCAGAATACCGATTTCCACACCGGTAAATGCCGCCCGCTCAATCACAAAATTATTCAACAGCGCCTGCCAGACACCAAATGATATCGGCATCGACACCGCCATCAGAATCAGCAGCATTTCCGGGCTGCGCCAGTCGATTCCTTTAAACATATTCATACATCACCCTGATCAAACCGAATTGCTCTGAATTGCTCTCAGCTACACGGTTTACTTTAAAAGCTCTCCGATATGTCGTATATAATCCACTATGACAAAAATAACGAAAAACAGACAAACAGAGCCCCTGGCCAGCCCACTGGATCAGCCCGGAGGATATTCAGGCCGGTTTACCGGAAGATGTCCCCGAAAACTGGTGATCCGTCACTTTGGTCACGAGGCCAATCATTACTCCCCTTACCACTGTCATAGCTGGGGCAGCTGCTGTTTATCTCTGAAGGGCTGGTGCAAGTCAGCGCCCGGGACATCGGCCACTGGATTGTGCCACCCCAGCGAGCCGTCTGGATCCCCCGTTTATCGAGCACGACGCCCTGTCACTGCAACGTCTGCAAATGCACAATGTCTATATCTGCCCGCAGGCAGCCTCCGGTATGCCGGATCACTGTCAGGTGGTGCATATCACTCCGCTGCTGCGGGAATTAATTATGGCACTGTCCAAACTGCCCCGCCTGTATGACGAACAAGGCGCTGATGGCCGTATGGTGGATGTTTTTCTCGATCAGTTAAAAGCCACCCCGGAAGTGCCGCTGCACCTGCCCCAGCCCAAAGCCAGCGGCTGCAGACCCTGACCAGCAGCCTGCAGCAAAACCCGGCGGACAACCGCCCCTACAGTATTGGGCAGATCAGATCGGCTGCAGTGAACGCACCCTCGCACGGCGCTTTCACAAAGAAACCGGCATGACCTTTGGCCAGTGGCGTCAGCAGGCCCGCTTACTGGAAGCCCTGAGCCGGATCGCCAGTGGCCAGCCCATTGCCAGCATCGCTCAGGATCTTGGCTACAGCAGCCAAAGTGCATTCATAAGTATGTTCCGCAAAGCGCTGGGCAAAACACCCACCCGCTATTTTCAGCCGGCAGACAGCGAATAACGCAACGGCGCTAACACTATCATTTCATTCATATTTGCCTGCAAAACTCTCATACACAGCCATATCCGCCCCGGAAATCTTGAGTTAGAATGCGGACAATATTGTCTCACTGTAAGGCTGTTACTATGTCTAATCTGTTCACCCGTTTATTAAATGAACGCCCTTACCTGCTTGCTGACGGCGCCCTTGGTACCAATCTTTTCAAAATGGGCCTGCAAACCGGCGACGCGCCGGAACTGTGGAACACCGACCACCCGGATCGTATTCAGGATCTGGCCCAGCAGTTTATCGATGCCGGTTCAGACATCCTGCTGACCAACAGCTTCGGTGGCACCCGCTACCGCCTGAAACTGCACAACGCTCAGGACCGGGTTGAAGAACTGAATGCCAAGTCTGCACAGCTGTTGAAAGAACTGGCAGATGCCAGCGACCGTGAGATTGTGATTGCAGGCTCAATGGGCCCCACCGGTGAAATTCTGGTACCGGCCGGCACCCTGACATTTGAAGAAGCGTACGATGCCTTCAAAGAACAGGCGGAAGCCCTGAAAGCCGGCGGTGTAGACGTACTGTGGATCGAAACCATTTCCGACGCCACCGAAGCCAAAGCCGCTTACGACGCTGCAGCCAGCACCGGCCTGCCTGTGGTTTACACCATGAGTATCGACACCAACGGCCGTACCATGATGGGTGTGACACCGTCTGACCTGATTAAACTGAGCACCGAGCTGGATCACCCACCGGGTGCCTGCGGTACCAACTGCGGTATCGGCGCCTCTGAAGTGGTTGCCGCCATCATGAACATGAAGAATGCCGCTGCAGAGCAGAAAACCGATCCGGTACTGGTGGCCAAAGCCAACTGCGGTATTCCGGAATATGTAGACGGCAAGATCGTATACAGCGGTACCCCGGAACTGATGGCACAATACGCCCGTCTGGTTCGGGATGCCGGTGCCAAGATCATTGGCGGCTGCTGCGGTACCTCTCCGGAACACATTGCTGCCATGCGGGATTCACTGGACGGCTACGAGCCCGGCGAAACCCCGGACATTGAAACCCTCGAAGCACAGCTTGGCCCGATTACCCAGGGTGCCAAAGCCCAGCTGGGCGGTGACCTGAGCGTTGCCGGTGGTTCCCTCAGCGGTGGCGGCCGTGAACGCCGTTCCCGCCGCGCCCGTAAGTAATTACGCTTCCCTGCACACTTAAAAGCCCGGCCAGTCTGCCGGGCTTTTTATTGCCTGTCAGCCCATCCTGATAATCAGCCTGCCGACACACAACATTACCTGATTCAGCCACCAGAATTGCCAGTAACTGTCGACAAACTGTCGCCCTAACCGACTACTCCTGCCTTACAATCTGGCCTTTCTTGTCTGATCCGGACAACAACTATAAGGATATACCCGCGCCATATCGGCAAGTACCCACAACGGGGAATCATGCTGTAACACGTGTTTTATATATAGTATGTTAAGCCTTTAGTGTTAGGGCTATGGCCTGACGGACGAGCTAAATTAAGGGACGAATACTCCCGTACAGCCGGCAATTGGCGGCTATAACAGCGTTTTCATCGGTTTCCTTACCCGTCGTACAAAGGATGGTAGTACATGAATCGCAAGACCGGATCTACCCACAGAATGCCGTTACTCATACTGTTCGTGACCAGTCTGTTAGCCTCATCCGTAAAGGCGTCTGAATTAAAGGTATTCGCCAGCCATTACCCGCCATTTGATATTGCCGACAATAAGCAGACTCCCGGCTTTGATGTGGAAGTAACAGAAGCAGCATTTGCCGCTTCAGGCATCAACGTAAACGTGGATTTTCGCCCCTGGGCCCGGATTATGCGGGATGTTCAGGCCGGTACAGCCACCGCAGCGGTTACCTGCAGTGCAAATTCTGAGCGCAGTAAACGGCTTTATTACAGCGACGAGATCAGCGGCAGTCAGGTCGGTCTGATCAGCCTTAAAACACTGGATACCAGTGCAATAAAGTCACTGGAAGATTTACGTAATTACCGGGTGGTATCAGTCAACGGCTATGCAACCCAGGCTGAGCTGATAAACAAGAACATAAAAACGCTGAACGTAAACCGCATGGATGAAGCCATTAACCTCATCGCCCGCCAGCGTCAGGATATTTTTATATCGGGCGCGAAGCCGCCCTGTTTATTGCCAATCAACTGGGCCTTGCCCATAACATTAAATTTACCCCACTGGCCGACAAACCCACTCTGAAACTCTATGTCTGTTTCAGCAAAAGTGGCCGGGAGTTCAGCACCTGATCAAAAAGTTTAACCAGGGCTTACAACGGATCCGTACTAACGGCGTTTTTCAGGAGATACACGCACGCTATGGTCTTACACCTTATTAACCCGTACCGGGGACTGCAGTTATGATCCCGTTACGACAGCAACTGGGATTCAGGAACTTCATACTGGCGCTGATCATGATGCTGGTACTGAGTCTTGCATCCTCCGCCGTACAGATTTACTCCGACTGGCAGGCCACTACCCGCAACATGGAAAATCAGGTTCACCAGACCCTCGGGCTACTGGAAGAATCTGCCATTCAGGCAGCCTATCAGCTAGACCGGGTACTGGCCCAGCGAATTGTAGTCAGCCTGATGAAAACCCCGTCGATCTTTAAAGCAGAAATCAAAGACGACTGGGGCAACAAACTGGCTGAAACCGAACGGCCGGTTATGAATTCCAGCGTCTACTGGTACGACAACAACTTCATTGAACGCTACCGGACCTTTGCCCATACCCTGACCCTGCCGGAAAAAGGCATCGGCGTCGGCAGCCTGGAAGTGTCCATCGATCAGGCTGAAATCATGAAAGACTTCACCCGCCGCAGCTGGCAGGTGGTGTACATCAAACTGATCGAATCCCTTATTACAGCCATGCTGTTCTTCGGGGTGTTCTTCTTCTTTGTAACCCGGCCGATCATCAATATCACCCACAACATCGCCGGCCTGAATACCGACCCGGAACACCCGGAACTGCTGGACCTGCCAAGCCGCCATAAAGGTGATGAACTGGGCTTCCTGATTAAAAGCTTCAACAATATGCTGGACAAACAGCTGCGGATTGAACGCTCCCTCACCGACCGTGAAGCTTACTTCCGGGCCGTGATGGAACAGGCCAGTGACGGCATCTTCCTGCTGGACAGCCAAGGCCAGCTGCTGGATGTGAATGCCAGCGCCTGCTATGCCCTCAAACACAGTAAAGAAGAGCTGCTCAGCTGCAGCCTGTTTGATATCTGTAACGAAAAGTACCACGACGACCTGCGGGCCATGATCAAGGAAGCCGACTTCAACACCTCGATCACCAAAGAAGTGGAAATGTACCGCCGGGATAAATCCATCAACCTGATGGAAATCCGTACCGTACAGGTAAAAATCAACGACCAGACCTGTCTGCTCAGCTCCGCCCGTAATATCGGTAAACGTAAGTCCGCGGAAGAGCGCATAAAATACCTGGCGTTTTACGACTCCCTGACCGACTTGCCTAACCGCCAGTTACTCAACGACCGGATCACCCAGGCACTGCGCATTGCCAACCGCCACCAGCACACCGGCGGCATCCTGTTCCTGGACCTTGACCGTTTCAAGCTGATCAATGATTCACTGGGCCACAGTGTCGGCGACAACCTGCTGAAACAGGTGGCACTGCGGCTGAAGTCCAGCCTGCGCAGCGAAGACACGGTTGCCCGTCTGGGTGGCGACGAATTCGTTATTCTGGTGCCGGAAATCCCCACGGAAGAATACTGTGCAACCACCGGCATTCAGCACCTGGCCCAGAAGATTCTGCAGCTGTTTAAGCAACCGTTTATCATCAACGGCCACAAACTGTTCGTCTCAACCAGTGTGGGCATCACCCTGTTCCCTCAGGCACATGCGGTCAGTATCGACGACCTGTTACGGCAGGCCGATACCGCCATGTATCAGTCAAAACGGCAGGGGCGTAACCAGCTGTGCTTCTACCAGCAACAGCTGCAGGAAAGCGTGAATGAACGTCTGACCCTTGAAAAGACCTGCACCATGCGCTGGAAAATGAAGAATTCGAACTCTTCTACCAGCCACAGGTAAACATGCAGGGACAACTGATCGGTATGGAAGCCCTGCTGCGCTGGCGACACCCTCAGCACGGACTGGTTGCACCGGACAACTTCATTGGTGTTGCCGAAGAAACCGGCCTGATTCTGCCAATCGGCAAATGGGTACTGGAAGAATCCTTCCGTCAGTTAATCAGCTGGCAGGAGCAGTCATTACCGGAAAGCTTCCGTCGCCTGTCGATAAACATCAGCCCTAAACAGTTTATTCAGCCGGACTTCGTTGACCAGCTGGAAGCTCTGCAGCAACAGTCCGGTATAGATTCCTCGCTGATATGCCTGGAGCTGACTGAAAACATGCTGATCGAAAACATTGAAGCTGCCGCCAGCCAGATGCGCCGCCTGAAAGCACTCGGGGTTCACCTGTCGATTGATGACTTCGGCACCGGCTATTCATCCCTGCGGTACCTGAAAACCCTGCCGCTGAATGAACTGAAGATTGATAAGTCCTTCGTCCATGATATCCGTACCGACGCCAGCAGCCTGACCATCGTCGAAACCATTATCGCCATGGCCGACAGTCTGGATCTGGAAATCATTGCTGAAGGGGTTGAAACACAGGCCGACCAGGAACTGCTGGAATCCCTCGGTTGCCAGCACTTCCAGGGCTACCTGTACAGCCGTCCGGTACCGGCTGCAGAATGTGCACATATGTTTACCTCTGAACCGATGGCCTTACTGGACTAAACTGCAGGACTGATCTGCGGGGTTGATCTGTGAGCCAGGCCTCAAAGCAGAACAGAACTAAACAGAGCAAAACAACCAGCCATAAAAACCGGTGCGCCTCAGGGAACACCGGTTTTTATACCCTGCTGCCAGTATGATCAGCACTGGCGGCAGTATCAGTCAGCTCAAAACAGTTCAGAACAACTCAGAACAATTCGACATCGTCATCAGCGCCTGCAGCTACGCCGGCTGGCTCAGTATTCCGGGAGCGGGTTCTGCGCTGCACATGCCAGTGATCCCCTTCAAGGCTGAACACCTGCAGCTTATCGCGCAGCTGTTTACCCAACGCCTCCAGATCATCTTTGGAAATAGTATGCACCTGCGACTCATGTAGGGTTTCACGGTTCAGAGCCGCCAGAGTATCACTGGAATTACGCACTTCTATGGCACGCTGCTGCTGATGCTCGGCAGACTCACTGATCGCACCGGCCGCCTCATGCACCCGGCCAATAATATTCACCAGATCCGTCAGCTGATCGCCAACTTCTTTCACCCGGCTGTTGTTCTCTTCAGAGGCTTCGCCCCCTTCCTGCATCGCTTCCGCCAGGCTGCCGGCACCAATCTGAATCCGCTCCAGCATGCCCTGCACTTCCTGCGTAGACTGCCGGGTACGCTCTGCCAGACTGCGTACCTCATCGGCCACCACCGCAAAGCCACGCCCCTGCTCACCGGCACGGGCCGCTTCAATCGCCGCGTTCAGGGCCAGCAGGTTGGTCTGCTCAGCAATGCCGTTGATCACTTCAACAATGCTGCCTACCTGATCGGTTTCTGTTTTTAAACCGTCCAGAATGCTCTGCGCTTCCACCATATGGCCGGACAAACGGTCCACCACTTCCTGGGCAGACGTCATGGAATGCTGACACTCCATCACCGCGGCGTTGCCCGCAGAGGCTTCATCTACAATGGTACGGGCGCTGCCGGCCACTTCAGTGGATACGGTTTTAATGCTATCCATGGCATGGAGGATTTCATCGGAACGGCTGTCCTGCAGTGAGGCTTTTGCGTCGCATTGCCGTAGCTGTCTGCCAGCTCGTGGGACATAGGGATCAGCCGGGCTGCCGAGCTGGTTACCCCAGCCACCGCCTGCTCGACCCGCTGCTGCAACTGATTCATGTTATCTGTCAGAGCATGAATCTCAGGGTGCTTACTGTCAAAGCGCACCCGCAGATCGATCTTCTCTTCCGCCAGTACAGCATCGATTTTCTCCTGCAGTGATCCGATCCGGTTTTGAGCAACCAATATCGCCCCCAGAACAGACCGCCGAACAGCACCAGATCACGGGCAAGCCGTACATACAGGTCAGCGAGATATTCATCTAACAAAAAGTTGCTGGCGAGTAACACCACCGCCGCAATCCAGAACAGCATCTTACGGGTCATAACTTCACACCAAATCCTGAGTGTTTGTGTACTTTCTACGCGAGTAAAAACGTGTCACACAATGGTAGCAACAACCCCTGAAAAAGTAAGGAATTAGCTGACTTATCAAGGGGATATCCTAACCAAAATGAGTTGTGTCACATTCCCCTACAATCATTACAGGGTGCGTTTTCGGCCGCACAAAACATTTCATTCCCAAAATGATATATCGCCTCTTCCCAACCCGGCCGGTAACGGCTATCTCTGTAACAGATAACCAAACGGATTCAGTCAGCGATCGCCAGGCATACCCGGCAAGGAAGGATTATGGAACTTGTACATCTGATTTATACCAGCGCAGCCAAACAGGAAGACCTCAGCCCAGAAGAACTTGAAACCATTCTGCACAGCAGCCGGGTCAATAACGAGAAAGCCGACATTACCGGTATTCTCCTGTTTCAGGATGGCTGCTTCTTTCAGGTACTTGAAGGTGACCGGCAAACCATTGAGCCGCTGTACCGGAAAATCAGCTTCGACCGCCGCCATACCAACTGTATGAAACTGATCATTGAACCCATTGAAGAACGTTGCTTTGGCCAGTGGAGCACGGGGTATCCCAAAATCACCAAACAGCAACTCAGCGACATTGAAGGGCTGAATGATTTCTTCACCCGGGGTAAATCATTCAGCGAACTGGAAGAAGGCCGTGCGCGACAACTGCTGGCGGCGTTCAAAGATGGCAAATGGCGAAATAACCTGTAAAAACCCTGCGTAGCACTCTCTCTGTCAAACCCTGCACGGCCTGCTATGATGTGCCTCTGGTAAATAACGCTTTTGTTACTGAAGGACGCAACATGTTAAAGAACCTCTTTGCACGGATCGGTGTGGGTGCTGCCACTGTCGATACTATTCTGACCACCGAACACTTCCTGCCCGGCGCCCGGGTTGAAGGCCGCATAGACGTTAAAGGGGGTGATGTGGAACAGGAAATTTCCGCAATCACCCTGAAGCTGATGACCAATGCCAAAGTTGAAAGCGACGACACCGTCAGCTACGTCGCACACCCGATTAACCAGTTTCAGGTGACGGAAGCGTTCACTTTGAAGCCAAACGAATCCCGCAGTATGGACTTCAGTTTCGACCTGCATCCGGAGACGCCGATTACCGTACTGGACACCCACAACAACCAGTGCCAGGTATGGGTGGAAACCGCACTGGATATCGACTTTGCTGTCGACCCTACCGACCGCGACCCAATGCACATTCACCCGCCACAGGCCGTCACCTACTTCATTCAGGCCATGAACGCCTGTGGCTATGGCATGGTAAAAGCCGATGTGGAAAGTGGCTTCCTGCGGGCCAATAACTTCCGTTCACACTCCGGCTGCTATCAGGAAATTGAATTCCGCCCCGGCGGTTACGGTTCAATGTTTGGCAGCATCCAGGAAGCGGAACTGTCATTCATCCTGACACCGGACACCACCCATGTGCTGATTGAGCTGGACCGTACTTTTGCCGGCGATGGCTACCGGGAAATCAGCGTCAGCAACGACGCCAGCTACGCCCAGATTGAAGGGCAGATCAAAGCCCTATTGGCCTGAGCGACTGACACTCAAAGCAAAAACCGGGCGCATGGCCCGGTTTTTGTGTTTAAGCATTAGCAGCTGAATTTATACCTTCAGTTTTTCCAACTGCTCATTCAGGTTAGCAACCACCCGGGTCATGTCCTGACTGACCACCTCAACCTGCGATACCTGATCCGCCATTTCACCGGCAGCATCGCCGATCACTGAAATATTGCGGTTAATGTCCTCACCCACCTGACTTTGCTGTTCCACCGCGGTAGCCACCTGAGTGGCATTATCGGAAATAGACACCAGACTCTCAGTGACCTTCTCAATCATGCTGAAGCACTCCGCCGCCTCGCCGGCAACCGTATTCACCCGCTCCCGGTTATTACTGATCTGCGCCACCGATGCACTGACATCTTCCTGCAGGGTGCCGACCAGCGCACCAATCTCTTCCGTTGCCTGTTGGGTTCTGGCAGCCAGCGTGCGAACCTCATCCGCGACAACCGCGAAGCCCCGCCCCTGATCACCGGCCCGGGCCGCTTCAATCGCCGCATTCAGCGCCAACAGGTTCGTCTGATCGGCAATCGAGCGGATGGTCTCAACGATGGTATTGATGCCTTCACTGCGCTCCGCCACCTGCGTGATCCGTTTACTGCTCAGGGCCATCTCATCCGCGGTCAGCTGAATTTGCTGCAGGTTCTGCTCAATGGCGTGTTTGGTCGCAACGAGATCCTGACTGGAATTCTGGGCCTCATTCGCGCTGGCAATGGCAAAGTCAGTCACCTGTGCGCTGCTGGTCGACATCTCCTCCATGGCCACCGCCACACTGTCGATCTGGCTGGCCTGCATCCCCACCGAACGGTTAGCATGATTTGCAGAGCCGCTTAACCGCCCGGAAAACGCCGCCAGCTCATCGGACTGCTGCTTAAACACCACAATCATATCCCGCAGCTTCTGCATGAACTGGTTGAACCCGTCGCGGATTTCAATCAGCTCTTTATGCTGGGCGATGTCCAGATGCTGGGTCAGATCCCCGTCACTGCTCACCAGACTCCATACCTTGTCACGCATCCGGTTAAGGGATTGGTCACCGCCCGTACTACCAGATAAATCAGCAAGACAGCCAGCAGAATCAGGCCTGCCGACAAGGTCAGCATTCGGGTCATGGCGGTATCGATCCCCGTATTCAGATCCGACTGCAGCGCCAGTAAGTCTTCCATGATGACCGCATTCGGTACCGATATAATCAGTGGCCAGCGGGTGCCGGTCGCGTTGATCTGAATCTGGGCAACCGCCACTAAACGATCCTCCAGCTGTACAACCGCTTTCTCTGCGCCGGTATCCTGGCGGGCCAGCTCAGCATCCACCTGCGCTAACATTTCGGTTAATTGCGCCTCATAGGCAGTACTGGCCACAATGCGCCCCGCCGGGCTGATAATATGAATATCCCCGCGCCCTTCAAAAATAGATTTAGCAATCCGGGCAACCCGCTTCTGAATGGCCGGCAGGTTCAGGTCGGCCCCGGCGATGCCTACTGCTTTACCGCCACTGATTACCGGTGCCGTCAGAGTAGTCATCAATTCACTGACACCCGGTTCAATCTCATACAGATACGGCTCCAGTGCACAGCTTCCTGCTGACTCAAGGCTGCACAAATACCATTCAGACTCCCGCTGGCCAAACTCCGTCACGCCGGTGAGATAACGGCCATCAGGATCGCCTTCGTACTGCTGCAAGCCTTCATCCGTGCGTACCCAGTACAGCCCCAATGTACCGTCCTGGGAGCTACTGTGCAGACCACTGCCGATGCTCTGGGTATCCAGCCCGTCGTAACCGTTGGGCTCAAACTCTGAATACAGCGCACTGATATGCTCATTAGATACCAGACTCTGCTGTACCAGCTGCTGCACCTGCGTCCGGCTCAGGGGCTGCTCATCTCCCCGCTGCTGGTCGCCGATAACACCGACGCCAGCGCCAGTGGAACATCAAAGGCCCGGTTTAAATAATCACTTACCTGCTGCGCCGAATCCGTCGCCATAAAGGCCAGCAATTCCGCAGCGCCCGCTGGCTGCTGCTGATGGCTCCCAGCGTGTACTGCCCGCTGCGCTTCATCGACTCAATGCCGGTTAACACCACCAGCGACTGCACCAGTAACAAAATTATTCCCGCCGCCAACAGCAGCTTCCGCTTCAAACTCCAATGAGACATCTACACCACCCTTTATCTTTCTTATACAGAACAAGATCGCGGATCGACCGAACGCAAACAACGAGAATAAATTAATGCTATAGATAGGTTTTAGATATACCCCCTAGTACCTAGGTTTGAGGCACGCAGAGGGAATTCAGGATGGGGAAAAGATGTGCCCATCTTGGGGATGGGCTACTCCGAATGGCTAGAGCATCCCCACTTAGAGAAGATTTGTAGCAATAATTTTGCGTGCTGCTATATAGTAGCTCCTTGCTAATCCGTTAATCAGATGCGTAAGGAACTGCAGTGTTTATCATCGGCAAGGAATACAGGCGTCAAACAGAAATTCATGATGTATATGGTGGCCAAAGACAGGGAGGTATATCTACCCCTCCGGCTTAAACCATATATTCATTTTCACTTCCGACAACGGCCAGCAATATGGCTATGAAGACAAGTATCGCAATGATGGTATCTTTCTATATACAGGAGAAGGACAAACTGGTGCGATGAAAATGCGTGGTGGCAATAAAGCAATTCTTGATCACGCAAAGCTAAATAAAGAAATACATCTATTCGAGTACACTCGCAAAGCTTACGTTCGTTACATCGGAACTGCTGATTGCCTTGGCTATCATGAAGAATCGCGACCTGATAAAACAGGTGACTCACGTAATGTTTATATTTTCCATCTTGCAATCAATAGTGACCATGATGGAATTGAGGCAGAGCCAAATTTTGAAATACCTGCTTCAAAAACTTAAAGAAAAACAACAAAGCAATTACGCGACTTTTGTCTGCTCAACCCGCCAAAACAGTCTAATCGAGAGAAAAACTGCAGTTTACATATGTTCGATCTGAAGCGATCAAGCTCTATGTAAACGCCAGATCAAGAGGCATATGCGAAGGCTGTGAAGAACCGGCACCTTTTAAAACCAACAAAGGCCCTTTTCTAGAGTGTCACCATATACACAGACTTTCGGATGGCGGCCCTGACCATCCTTTAAATGTGGCTGCACTTTGCCCTAATTGTCACCGTCGTGCTCACCACTCAATTGATGCTGTAGAGTTCAATAAGCTACTCATCAATAAAGTGACCCAACTAGAAGCATAACCTGATCTTTAGAAAGGACTCCCCATGAACATCCAACGCCACGGCATTATCCTCAACTGCGAACATTTCGACGCCTGTGTGGATTTCTACCGTACCCTGTTCGGGTTGCCGGTGATGTTTGAGAAACAGGAAGGTGATTTCCGACTCTGCTGTCTGGCGTTTGGCGAGAGTTACTTAATGCTGGAAACCGAAGGCCATGCCAAGCCTGCTGGTAAGAGCATTGCAGAAAGCCCGCACAAGTTGCGTTTTAACGTGGATGATATTCAAGCTACGCTGGCGGATGTACGGACGTTTGGGATAGATGCAGACATCACCGTGACAGACTGGGGATCGGTGATTAACATTTGCGATCCGGACGGTAACCGGATCGGCATCAGAGATGAGGCGAGCTTTGCGCTGTAACTGAAGGGTTGGTTTTTAACGCTTCGCAGTGAAACGGGGCCGGTATAACGGTCCCAGAATCCGGGCAAAGGTGCCGTCCTGCTTCATTGCATTCAGGTGGATGTTAATTTCCGGCAAACGCGCCACCAGAAACGATTGCTTCGACACCCCAAAACGCAGCACTGTGGTAAAAATCGGCTTTTCCGCAAAACGGATATTTGTGTAGTCTTTATCCTTCAGCAGGCTGACACCGTTGGAGTACAGCAAGGGCGTCAGCTCCACTCTGCCCTGCGCTAACATCTGCAGGTTTTGCATATCCGTCGCGGATTCACTCACTCGCAGACGCTGTTCCTGCACCGCGTCCCGCCAGTTATCTCCGTAGTTATAACCCCGTACTGCACGAATGGAATAGTCCTTCAGATCCGCCCAGTTCTGCCAGCCGAAATACTTATATGTATCCAGTGAATAGGCCAGCAGAATCGGGTCGCGGTAGACCGGCACGGTGAATACCATATAAGGCGCCCGGGCCGGATGTTCCGATACCATTGGCAGCAGATCTGCCCTGCCGTTTTCTATCAGCTTTAAGGCCCGGCGCCAGGGGCATACTGGAATTTAACCGGCACATTCAGACGGTTAAACAGCTCCTCGATGATCTCGATAGCGTAACCACGGGTAACCTGTTCCTGTTTATCATCATCAGCGATCTGCCAGGGCGGCCAGTGTTCCACAACGATCCGAGCTACCGGTTGCTCGGGATTATCTTCCGTACCATTGCTGAACGCCGGCATTGCATAACACAACACTGCAGCCAGGCATAAACGAAATACAAAGGGAAAAAGAGATGAGAAAAAGAACTAACAGCTAACCGGAACAACACAGACTCACACAGCACACCAGGCTTACGACTTTTTAGTGAACAAAAATAGCCAGCCAATCAAACGAAGGCAGGCATTATAATGATTCAGCCGCAAAGGTATAGCGGTAAATCCACCTGAATGCTCCAGTTTGTGTTTGTCTGTTTGAAGTGTGCCTGGCAGATAAGGTTAAGCCGCTGATCTGCATGAGCCCTTGCTTGCTCAGTACAGATCGGCACTTAACAACCGCGTTTAACGGATTTACGCCGGTTATTCATGGCGATACCAGAATAACCGGCACGTACTATTGGGCAGTGATTACACCACGGTTATTACTTTGGTGGCGTACTGATCCGGCAGACTACTCCATTGCTGAATCCGCACCGGGTCAGGGTCGCTGTCCGCCGGGTTTCGGTCATACTGCGCGGGCAGCGAATCCCACTCATCCACCGCGACCATAAAGTATTCATGCCCATCCAGCTGTGCCTTACCGGAAAGCGCTTCTTTCAGCCGGGCTTCCACGATTGCTTCATCACTGCTGAAGGTTACGCTGTATCCCCGGAGAACTCCCTGATATGCTGGCCGGCCTGCTTTTTCAGGGTTTCTATATGTTTGGCACCTTTGGCAAAATCAGCCTTCAGAGCATCATTCCCAGATGGCTCCAGCAACTGCAGGAACCGGTAAGGGTGGGCGGCAAAGCCAGAATTCATGGTCAGCGAGGCAATCACCGGCGTGGCGATAACAGAGTTTTGGAACCATTCCGAAAAACGCTTATGGTCCTTCAGCTTATTGCTACTGTTTGAACGGTTACGCCACATCTGCTTGGCGTCTTCCAGAACCGCAGTCACCTTAAACTTCTGCACCAGGCTCTCTACCAGATTAAAAATCTTATTGAAGATGCTGGTCACAATGCTGAAGATCATGCCGGCACTGCCACCGGCCCCGGACACATCAGCCGCAATGCTCAGCCCAAGGCTGGTCGATGAAATCGCCAGGCCTTTCGCAGCACTGGCAATACCGGCCACCGAATGACGGGCCAGCGCGTTGGCGATGACCGACGGATGCCCGCCCAGTAACTCAACGCCATAACCGCTGTAGCATTGCTCGATCAGCATTTTAGATTTCAGAAAGGCTTTCTTAGCATCGGCGTACATGCCAGCGGCGGTTTTCACATAGCCCCAGCCCGGAATCGCTGCAGATAACCCCGTAGCAAAGGTATTCGCCCCCAGATAACAAAGTCCGTGAGGATTTCCATCATCTGCATATTCACGCCATAGCGCTTTTTCACCGCGTCCAGCATCATGTAAAAGAAGTCACTGATGAGCTGTTTCAGTTTGGCTTTCAGCTCAGATACCCCGTCGATGACGGTATTAGCCGCCCCTTTTACTTTTGCCAAAGCTTCGCTTTCCTGCAGATACGACAGGGCAGAGTCTTTCATATCTTTCAGGGGCTTTTATCGATCAGTTGGCCGGCAGCGTTAATTCCCATGCTGTAAGCCGCTTTCTGGCCAGCAATAAAATCCTTCGCGGCGGTGGTGTTCACCACCAGCGTATTAAAGGGTGAAGCGCTGAACGAACGTACCCGGGTCATATCCGTATGGGCCAGTGAATAGACTATTCCCAGCCGGGCATTGGCTAGTTCATCGACCTGAACACCCCGGCTGTATTCTGTGTATTGCCAAACATGGCATCCTGAACTTTGCGTTTATAAACATGAAATGGCATCGCAGTTTTCCTGGCTGGTTATCGGGTTAAATCACTCTCGGAATCAAACGGACAACAAGCACAATCATGATGCGCTTACCTGAGATTGGGACGCACTTTATCCAGAAAAACTGAAACGAAACTGAAGTAAATCTAAGGCAAATAAAATTAATCCCTGTATTCACAGACAGTTAGAAGCTAGCGGAAATTTATCGCCGACCAGCACACTACCCAAGTTGGGTAATGGATCGCTGGTTATATACCCCTTAGCTCCATAGACTTGTTCGGTCGCTGTCAGTCCTAACCCCGTCAGCCTGACGGCGACTTCATGTAAAGTTACGGATCGCAATTCCTTTGTTGAGCACATGGACTGTGCACATGAGCCCTGCCTTAACCAACTGCCATGGATACCTGATGGCAGCCGGTACTTTTCTTTAACTGCCCATAAGCCTTACACTGCCAGCACAGTGAATCTGCCATTTAGCACTGCCATTTTTCTGCTCAATAAACAGAAGCCACCCATGAAAAACTATCTTTTGTACCTCTGCTGTTTTCAGCCCTGCTTTGTAGCCCGTCAGCTTTCGCCACGGACGCTGCCGACACTCTGGTGGTCAATGCCATTGTGTATGCGGATCAGCCCGCTGAAGCCATCGCCATAACAGATGGCAAGATCACCTTTGTTGGCAGCAATCAGCAGGCCAGAGCATTACAGGGCAACCAGACAGACGTACTGGATATGGAAGGTGCAATGGTGTTGCCCGGCTTCATTGATAACCATAACCATGTGTTTGAAGCGGCGTCAGAAGCCGGCGGCAGCTGTGAACTGAGCCCGGACGAGGACCTGAACGGCCAGATCCCCTATCTGGAAGCCTGCGCCGAACAGGCAGAACCGGGGCAATGGCTGATTGGCTACGGATTCTCACTGGAAATGATTCTGGATGGAAAAGCGAACGCACAGACCCCGCTAAGCTTACTGGACGAATTTTTCCCGGATCAGCCGGTAATTCTGATGGAGCAGACCTCCCATTCCATGTGGGTCAACTCCACTGCTCTTGAGCAGGCAGGCATTACAGCCAGCTCTCCGGAGCCACAGGGTGGCAGGCACCTTAAAGACCCAGACAGCGGCGAATTAAACGGCATTTTGCTGGATAACGCCGGTGACATTGTTATGGAGCTGGCCTGGAATAACCTCAACAATGTTTTCCAGCGCAGCTACAACGGCCTGCTGGATGGCCTGTACATTGCCTCTGAACACGGCATCACCACCATTGGCGACGGCCGGATGTACTGGCAGCGTGGCTGGTATGAGGTGTGGCAAGCCGCCCGGAAAAACGGCGACCTCACCGCCCGGGTATCTTTGCGGCCCTGGATATATCCGGAAGGTGAACCAGCAAAACAACTGGCATTTCTGGAGCAGATTCAGAGTCGTCAACCAGACAGCCTATTGATCGTCGATCAGGTGAAGATGTACAGCGATGGCATTCTCACCAACGCCACTGCCAAGATCATCAGCCCCTACCGCGACAGCTTCGTTGACGATATGCCCTACGGCCTGAATTATATCCCCGGAGGATATGAAGCTCTGGCTCAGCGAGCTGAATAAAATCGGCTATGGCGCACACATACACGCCATTGGTGACGGTGCCGTCCGCGAATCACTGAATGCCATCGAAGCAGCCCGCCGGCAAGGGTCCGATCAGGACTATTCCTGACCCATGTGGAAATGATTCAGAACTCAGATATCAAGCGCTTCAAACCGCTGAACGTTACTGCGGATTTTCAGATAGCCAGCAGCGTTGGCAATCATGACTGGGCAATTCCGTTTATCGGCAGAAAACGCAGCCACCAGCTGATGCAGTTACGACCGATCTACGACGCCGGCGCTAACCTGACCCTGAGCAGCGACTGGAATGTGAACGATATCAACCCGTTAGCAGGGATCAGCACCAGCATACAAATGGGTAAACGGGGCATGCCGGACATTTACGCCGCCATTGATGCCTATACCATCAAGCCCGCCATTAGCCTGGGGCTGACGATATCACCGGCAGTATTGAAGTAGGAAAATCAGCAGACTTAGTGGTACTCAGTGAAGACATCACTCAGATTGCGCCGGCGAAGGTTGCCGATACCCAGATTCTGATGACGATTTTGCAGGGCGAAATTGTTTACGAAGCTGAAGACTAAAGCCTGAAAGGCAGGGAAAAGCGGGAAGAACGGAAAAGACAAAACAGCAGGGAGCACAGACAGCCCCTGCTCAGCATACTCTTATGCGCCGTAGATCACGTATACCTTGCGCAGGGTTTCATGAACGGTCCAGTTGCCACACCAGCCCACCGGGAAAACGGCACTTGAACCGGCAGTCAGCTCTACTGGCTCACCACCATCTTCAACAACTGTCATCCGTCCGGACAGAACATAAATCACTTCACCGCGGGTCATGAATTCCCAACGGGACTCGCCCGGCTCACACTCCCAGGTACCGGATTTAATGTTCTGCTCTTCAGTATGGAAAAATACCTGGCTGCGGGTCGTGATCTCACCGGAAAGTGGTTCAGCGGTTGGTTGTGCCAGCGGGGCTTCATTCAGATCTTCTGCTGCAATCTCTGCGGCACGGTAAGTAATGGTCATAAAACAAATTCCTGTCGATTAATGTTGCCTGCAAGGTAACACTATGGCCACAGGGGTATTTGCTTGTTTGCGGCAGCGGTTACATCCACCTATAAAAAAACGCCGACATAACGCCGGCGCCTTAAAGACAAGAACCTTTATAAACTGGTTTCATAATAGATTTCCGCAGAGCATTGTCCCGTGCCCTTCTGAACAGCTCTTCGGCAAGTTCATGGGGTAAGGCTAACCGATTGTCAGTTTCACTCAGCGCGATTGGCTGCAGGTCTTTATAACGTACCGATTTAACCTGGTACTGTTTCATTTCCTTCGCCGTCAGACTGATCAGCACCAGCGGATAGCATTCACTCTCCCGGCAAATATAGTCCGATCCGGAAAGTGCTTGGGACCCAATTTTCACTCCCTTCCAGGCAACACCTTTTTCACCGAGTAATCATCACTCGCGTGCACCAGACCAGCAACCAGAACCAACATTAAAAGACAGTAACGCATAACTATTCCTCCACGTCATTATCTGACTGAAACCTGTATACGCAAGTTGGCAACATACGGTTCAGTACAGCCTCTGCGGAAGACCTCAGTTAGAGTCCGCAAATTTCGCCCGCTGCACCCGTTCCTTACTGCGCTTGAACAACACATCCGCCAGATCTTCCGGCAGGGTAATCCGGTCACCATCAGTAGACGTCGCGACCTTTTGTAAAGAACTGAACTTCAGTGAAGTCAGCTGATAACGTTCCTTCAGCTGGCGGGACACAGGAATGTTCTTAAACAGCGGATAACACTCATAATTACGACAAATATGATCAGCACCGGACGGTGAAGATGAACCAATTTTCACCCCTTTCCAGTTGATCCCTTTCTTCACTGTGTAGTCTGCACCCGCATTGGCAATACCGGCAACGAGAGCCAGAATCAGAAAACTGTAACGCATAAATCACCTCCACAAAAAAATGTGTTCCGAGCGTGTAGCACATGATTTTCTAGACAGTACAGATCTGTAAACGTTCAGGGCCGGCAAGGGAACAAAGCGCTATAAGCATAGTTCCCTGCGGCTTTCAGAGGCGGTCACTCAAGTTTCTTTAGGGCAAAAATGACTGCTGATCAGCAGTTGACAGAGTGGCCCGATGAACAGGAAAGTGTTTGGTTCATCGGGGAATTTCTACTTACCCAGCGCAGTCATTCATCATGCTTTGGAATGTATCTGTAAATTGCCCCACATGATATCCGTCCATGAGTGCATGATGGACATGAATCGAAACCGGCATCAGTTTTCGGCCATTCTCTTCATGCAACTTCCCAAATGAAATTTTGGGACAGCTGTCAGGAAAACTGAAACTCCTGGCGTGTGACAGCCCAGTAAAATTGAGCCATGGTAACGACGAGTAATGGATGACATTTGCACCCGATGATGCGGGCACTAGGCCGGTACTGTTTTTGACCTTTTCAATTTCTAACGTCGCCGTTTTCTCAAATTCGCTGAAATCTTCGTGGTAATCCATGTACGAAAACCCGAATGTTTCGTCCGGGCGAAGGATGGTTGCCGCGCAATTGATCTGATCAAAAACAAGAACCCTGTCGTCTTTCATACGATATCTGAAAGGCTCTATGGCATTTGCAGCACATAGTGACCGATGGAGGTAAAAGAGGAAAAATGAAATATTGTGCTGCTTGCAGTAGAGATAAGCATCGGTGCAATCAATTTTAACCGTGACACCATAAAAGGTTCTTCAAACTCTTTGAAAAACTCAAAGTGTTCCTTGCGGTTCCAGTTACTGATATCCAGTTCTTTATACATTGGCCCACCTTAAGGCGTAGAAACTTTTTCAACTTAACTACATTCTGGTATTTCAGACCACTGGCTTGCCTGCTCATGCGCTCAGCTTGTTTGGTAAGCTTGTGTGATAAGCAACATGAATTGCCTCAGCCCTTTTAATCAATAAGTTGCTCATGATTACACAATATTATCCGCTCGTCTCAATGGGTACGGGCCATGGCAGATCAGCACGAAAACCATCGAAACAACTGCTATAAAAACGCAGTAAAAACGCGTAATGATGAAGCCTGCCCAAACAACAGGCGAAAAAAGCAGATCCTAAGATCTGCTTTCTCTGTTCAAGCGAGTATCAGTTATTAGATAACAACGATGTTCTCAGCTTGTGGGCCTTTCTGGCCTGCAGTAACAGTGAATTCAACCTGCTGGCCTTCAGCCAGAGTTTTGAAACCTGTACCCTGGATTGCAGAGAAGTGTGCGAAAACGTCTGGACCAGATTCCTGCTCGATGAAACCAAAACCTTTAGTTTCGTTGAACCACTTAACCGTACCGGTAGTTTTAGACATAATAAATATCCTGAATTTTAAATTTAATTTGTGCCCACATTAACAGGCGATAATCGCATAAAAATAGACTGAAACTTAAAAACTGCAGGACCAGGCTTACGAATAAAACTGTGAAATGTAGATTTGTAAATAAAAGACTTCTTTCTAGCTGCCGCAGACTGTATAGAGATCCATGCGTATTGTCCAGTAATTCTTGGGTAAAACTTAAGAAAATTTTAAGTACAAACAATCACCTATATAATCAGCCAGCCAATCCCCCGGCCAGCCGCCTATCTCCGGCAAAAATACACATCAAACGCAACGTATTCCACTCAGGACAAAGCCACACTGAACACCTCCAACCGGCTGTATTTAATGTGTTTTTACGTGCTTTTGAGATGCTAGCCCGGCCCCTCAGCCAACGCCTGCTGATAGCGTTCAGCAAAATGCGCCTTCAGCCATTCCATCAGCACCCTCACCCGGTGTAACTGGTGCCTTAACGGCGGACACACCAGCGTCAGTTGCGTCTCTTCCGACCAATCCGGTAAAACTTCCGTTAACCTGCCCTGCCGTAAGTCTGCCTGAACATACACGTCCGCCAGGCGGGTAACCCCTAAGCCGGCCAGCGCGGCCTGCCGCATCACCCGGCCACTGGTGACTTTAATGCCCTCGGCCACATGCACCGTCTTGCGGGTTTTGCCTTTGCTTAACGTCCAGGTATCCACACTGCCACGGATCAGCGGCAGGCTTTTCAAATCATCCGGTTCGGCTATGTCATGGTTTGCCGCAATAAATTCAGGGCTGGCCACATAACGGGTTGTCACGGAATGCAGCCGACGGGCTATCAGGGTGGAATCCGGCAGCTCCCCATACGCATCACCAAATCGTAATGGCTGGCTATCAGATCCACATGGATACTGGAAAATCCAGATCCACCCGAATACCCGGATGCTGGCGCTGAAACTCAATGATCAGAGGTGCCAGTACCTCTTCCCCTACCGGCCCGCCAACGGCGTTCATACGGATTTCACCCTTCAGCTCATCAGTCGACTGGCTGGCCCACTCCGCAGCAGAATCCAGCTGCTGCATGGCAATTTTGCAGCGCTCGTAATACCCCTGGCCGATCTCCGTGAGCCGTAATTGGCGGGTGGTGCGGTACAGCAACTGCACACTCAACGCCGCTTCCAGCTCGGTCACCAGTTGGCTCAGGTTTGCCTTCGAGAACCCGGACACCTCAGCCGCCGCGGTAAAGCCGCCATGTTCCGCCACATATAAAAACGCGCGTATACCCCGCCAGGAAATATTGTTCATATAAACCAAACAATGTTTTCAGATTAGTGATATTTATCACACTAATGCCAATCCCTACCATGTGCAACATCCAACGACACTTACACAAAGGACACGCACATGACTCAGTCACTGGTAGTTATCACAGGCGCAAGCTCAGGCATTGGCGCTGCAATGGCAAAACACTTCTCCGCTGCCGGCCATCCACTGCTGCTGGTTGCCCGCCGCATCGACAAACTGAAAGCACTGGAATTGCCTGACGCCCTGTGCCGCCAGGTAGACATGACCGACGCAGCAGCCTTTCGTGCAGCGGTAAAAGATGCCGAAGCCATTTACGGCCCGGTGGACTGTCTGGTGAACAACGCTGGCTTAATGCTGCTGGGCCAGATCGACACCCAGGACCCGCAGGAATGGCAGCGTATGTACGACATCAACGTGCTGGCTCTGCTCAACAGCATGCAGGCCGTACTGGGCGATATGAAAGCCCGTAACGGCGGCACCATCATTAACGTCAGCTCCATTGCCGGTAAGAAATCCTTCCCGAACCATGCGGCTTACGTGGGCACCAAGTTTGCGGTATCTGCCATGAGCGAAAACATCCGTGAAGAAGTGGCCGACAGCAACGTGCGCATCATGAGCATTTGCCCTGGCGCCGTAGAAACTGAACTGCTGGGCCACACCACTTCACAGGAAATCATCGACGGCTATGAAGACTGGAAACAGGCCATGGGCGGCGTACTGGTAGCAGACGACATCGCCCGTACCGCAGCCTTCATGTATGCCCAGCCACAGGGCGTGAACATCCGCGACGTGGTGATCACTGCCACCCGCCAGCAGCCGTAATCATTCCCTGTTAACAGATAACGCTGTATCCATTCTGCCGGAACGGATACAGCCCCTGCCGGACAACAACCGATATACCAGGAACCAGCCCACCGGGCTGAAGTAACAATAAACAACAACGCGGGTATGGATACCCTTTCCGGAGTTACACCATGATTAAGCAATTCATCAAAACAAAACCGCCCCACTGCTACTGACCACCCTGATGACCACCTCAGCCGCCACGGCTCAGGCTGAAACCTGGCAGCTGGCATGGAAAATCAGCGACCTGCCTAACCCTGAATCTGTCATCTATAACCAGCCCCGTGATGTGCTGTTTGTGTCTAATCAGGCACTGGGTGCACAACCCGGCGAAGCTTCCATCAGCATGCTAAGCACCAATGGTGCCGTGATCGATAAAAACTGGATCACCGGCCTGAATGAGCCCAAAGGCATGCACATTGTGGGCGACAAACTTTACGTCAGCGACGTCACCGAGCTGGTCGAAATTGACATTTCTGAAGGCAAAATCAGCCAGCGTTACCCGGCGGAAAATGCCAAATTCCTTAATGATGTGACCGCCGACAGCGATGGCAATGTATATGTCTCAGACATGTTCACCAGCGCTATATACCGCCTGAATACCAGCAACCAGTTACAGTTATGGCTGCAAAGCCCCAAACTGGAAAACCCAAACGGCCTGCTGGTACAGGGTAACAAACTGCTCGTAGCCGGCTGGGGAAAATTTAACGACGGTAAACCACTGGAAGCGCCACACGGCAACCTGCTAAGCGTATCCCTGCAAAACAAAGCCATTGCCAAAGTAAGCACCGAAACCCTGGGGAATCTGGACGGTCTGGTGCCTCACGGCGACGGTGAATACTTCTTATCAGACTGGGTCGACGGTGCGGTGCTGAACTACTCCACCAAAACAGGCCTGCGGAAAATCATCGACACCGACCGCAGCTCCGGCGACATCGCTTATCTGGAAGATCAGGGATTACTGCTGGTACCCATGGCACTGCAAAAGAAGTACGGGTTTACAGCCGCAGACACATGACAACGGATCTGGGCGTACGCCGTGACGGCAGCTATTACACCCGTCTGGAATGGGCCAGCCATACACTGGACACCCCACTCTATTGGGCAGCCAACATCAACGATGATGACACCGCCCGCAACAGCGGCAGCTGGGGTGCTCCGACAACTGGCCCAGCAGATGCGGTACTGAGCTTCTTCGGCGAAACTCAGGCAGTAAAACGCATCCGCATTTTCCATAACGTGGGTGCCACAATCAGCCCGCTGGATGAACTGGCGAAAACCGTTAACATCTACCTTTCAGACGATGCGGATCTGCAGCGGATTGGTGACAAAACTGCCTCACTGGAAGACTACACTTGGCAACAGGTGGTAGACGCCACCATGGAACAACGGGAAGGCTGGTTCGAATTTGAACTGCCAAAACCGGTGCATGCCCGCTACGTGCGGCTGCAACTGGCAGAAAACTTCGGCACACCGCCAGACCGTTCATTCGTTGAAACCAGTGAGATTAAGCTTTACGGGGAATAAAAACCTGAGGAAAACTACCCCTTAGCGGTTAGCGTGAGGCAAAAACAGCAGGCATTAGGTGCCTGCTGTTTTTATAAGCGTGAGGAGATCCCCTAAACAGACGCACTAGTCAGACAAACTCACTCGTTTACCCTGCCGTTCCCAGGCCGGTTTATCGAAGAACTCAAAATCGCCCTTTTCCTGAGCCTCAGCCATGCGTTTCTGATAACGCTCATCCAGCGTCATCCCGAATGCCGACATATGCTGACGCTCAATAATGTCTTCAAGATCCTTCGTCGTAACCACTTCCGTGATGACACCGGCTTCCATGAATGCCTTAATACCAGCGTTCTCCACCTCATCCGCCACGCCGGTATCCCTGACGGCCATATAAAACCGCATTAAACGCAATTCCAGTGCTGCGATGTAATTTGTTCTTTGGGTATCCATAAACGGCCTTAATTCAAAATCTGATCAACGGAGCATACAACAACAAAATCGGTATGTTGACCCGCTGCCTGACAGCGAGTTATTTCACATGCTGCTCAACAAAGCTGTTTAGTTCAGACACTGAGCGGATCACATGCAACGACTTATTCGTCGAAAGCTTCTCTACTCTCTGCAGAAAATCATCGTTCCAGAACTTCGGGCAAAGCTTTAGCACCTTATAACTTTGCAACGAGCCTTTTAAAACCGAACTGCCTTCAGGCCAGCCCTCCGGCTTTCTGAAAACGCCTTTCAGCAGCCGCTTGGTCACCAGCCAATAGGTAACCCAATACGGCAACTCGATATACACTAGGGTATCCGCTTCTTCTAAGCGGCGGTTAAAAGACGCCTGCGAACTCAGCGGGCCAAAGCCTTCAATTATCCATTCATCTGAAGCAAGAATCTTATCGTGAACCGCCTCGTAAGCCTGCCGATCAACCTCTTGTCCGTTGGGCTGATACAACAGTGAATCAACCGGATACAGCGAAATGCCGGTAGCCGCCGCCAGCTGTTTACTTAATGTGGATTTACCATTGGCGGGCTTACCAAATACAGCCACCTTCTTCATGTTTGCTCCTCCTTGCCGGATAAATTCCCCGGAGGCAAAACAGAAAACCCGCCTCTGGGGCGGGTCTGATAAATGTTCACGCATCACGAAACCCACCATTCCTATGGAATGATGATAATTCGAACTGCCTGTTGCGTGAGATATGTAGTCATGCAGTTATCCTGATGCACGTGAAATTCCATGTCAACCGCCCGACTTAAAACAGGTCAAACAATCGCCAACAATTACGCTGGTTTCTTCCCACGGCCAAGTGCATCCATAAACTTGGTAAACCGCCGCTGCCGGGTTTCAGGTTTCTTAGCACTGATTAAACCGTGGGCAATCACATACCGGGCCGACTTCGTGAGGGTTTTGTAAAGGCTTTCGCCTCCGGCTGGCTGGCCAGCGCTTCGATAAAATCCGCTGGCACCTCCATCTCACTTGCCGTGTAAGCATTCTCCCACCGGCCGTCCGCCTGCGCTGCACGCACCTGTACCATCCGGGCGCCGTCATCCGCCCTTCGCTGATCAGCCGCTCCACATGCGCCCGGTTCCTTTTCGACCAACTGCTGCGCGGCTTGCGGGGCGTAATACGTTGCACATAGGCCTGATCGTCAATGGACTTCTTAACTCCATCAATCCAGCCCCAGCAAAGCGCCTCAACCACCACATCATCCCAGGTGACACTGGCAATGCCTGACTGCTTCTTGAAGATCTTCACCCAGAGCTCTGTTTCAGTGGCGTGGTTGGCTTTGAGCCAGAGACCAAGGAGCTCCGCCGATTCGAAGGTTAAAGTGTTTGATGGGTTGGCCTGGGGCATTGGGTTGGGTTCTCTTAGGTGAAACAGTTCAGATACAACACGTATTTGAACGGGATCTTTTTCTGATTTTTACAATTTTAAAAACAAACAACCAAGCTATTTTCATTAAGTGCTTGTTCCTACATGTGTGCCGAGCTTCAGGCCACCAGCATTCTTTGCATGGTAATTACCGCCCGTCTGCAACCGTAACCCGACCTTCTCAGGTGTCCAGAAAACATCAACCCCAAAGGTCTGCTTATTATCAGAATATGGCCCTGCCAGGTAAAACAGGGCTGCGATATTCAGACCTGATCAGGCCAATGCTTACACAGAAAGAACGAAAATAACCCCGCCGAATAAGGCACTTTCAGCTTTGCTGATGGCGGGCCATAAAGCGTTTTATTTCGTTTTCCGACGGGGCGATACCTGTAAAGTTTTCCACATATCCCGGTGTACGGAGCAAGCGTTCTTCAATGGTGTCATCGATCATCATGGATATGTAACCCACCTGAGTGAAATACACCGTGTGCGCACGCACGTCAGCCTGTTCAGGGCTGAAGTTGAAGCGTAAAAACATGTCCCGGATCGCATTAATCCGGTCCTGATCGGTTTCTTCCAGAATCTTCTTCAGTGCCTGAGACTGCTGCGCCCAGTTCCGGATCGCAAAATCCATATGGGAGTCGAACAATTCAACATCAAACCAACAATCAAACAGGTTAAATACCGCTTCGCCGATTGTTTCTGCATACTGGCGGGTTTGCCTGAGCATATTTGCAGTATTCTTATCCTGCCAACGCTGAATCAATGCGTTGAGCAGCGCATCACGGTCTTCAAAATACCAGTAGAAACTGGTGCGTGACATGTTCAGCTGTTTTGCCAAAGGCATGACCTTGACCGACTCCACTCCCGATTTAATCAGCATCTGGTAAGCAGCATCTAACCATAGTTCTTCCGAACCGCGCGGGTTTGTGTGTTTAGAAACTTCAGCCTTGCTCATCAGTTACTTAATCCATAAAAATTTAAGAGTCGGGAAAAATCACCGGCGCAGATTGTACCTCATAGAAGTACTGACTACTGAATTGTTAACCGGACATCAGACTGATTTTTATTGTCAGACGATAGTACGCCCACCGCAATGCATGCAACAGCCATCTTCATAACACGCCGTCAGTGCACGCAACAACCCTCTTCAGCCTGCCCACGCTCAGTATCTTTTCAGGATTTCCTCCCGCTTACCGTCTGCTTTTACAAAGGCAGGCGTTAAAAACTACTCATTTGCGACATACCGGCTTCAGACTTGCCCATTAACCACGCATCGAAATACATAGGTGCAATCTATATCAACACTTATGTAGTCTTAATTGACACATGTGTCGAACAAGTTAATGTTTGGTCATTATATGTTCGAATTATCAGGGCTAAATACTTATGACCATGCTTACAGATTCAGACACCGTCAAACACACCAGGCGGCGTGTAAAACGCGACTCCCGGCGTAAAGCCAGAGTTCCCAATCAACATCTGGAAGTGCCTTATATCCAACGGAATATAAGGCCGTACGAATTACTCACCGAAGCAAACCTGGATAAAATTGAGGCGGCAACCGATCAGATCCTTTCTGAGATCGGCATTGAATTCAGAGACGACCCGGTAACCGTCGAACTGTTTCGTGAAGCTGGCGGCCACGTTACCAAGCTGGCCGGCGAAACCTGGAACATTAAATTCGAACCGGGTCTGATTCAAAAACTCGTTTCCACCGCACCCGAAACATTTACCCAACACGCACGAAACCCAGCCAACTCTGTCGTGATCGGCGGGGATACAACTGTATTTGCCCCATCTTATGGCTCGCCTTTTGTGATGGATATGGATAAAGGCCGGCGCTACGGCACCATCAGCGACTTCGAAAACTTCATCAAACTGGCGCAATCAAGCCCATGGTTACACCACTCCGGCGGAACCATCTGTGAGCCGACTGATTTACCGGTTAACAAACGTCATCTGGACATGGTCTATGCCCACATACGCTATTCCGACCGTCCCTTCCTGGGTTCAATTACCGCCCCGGAAAGAGCCGCAGACAGTATCCAGATGTGCCGGATACTCTTTGGCGAAGAATTTGTGAACAATCACTGCGTCATCATGGGGAATTTCAACTCGACCTCCCCTCTGGTTTGGGATGGCGTCTCAACGATGGGCATCCGTACCTATGCAGAAGCCGGGCAGGCATCAATCCACCTGCCGTTTCTGATGGGCGGGGCCGTCTGTCCGGTTACGATTCCGGGCGCTATCGCTCAGAACCTGGCAGAAACACTGGTTGGCTGTGCTTTGACTCAGCTGGTTCGTCCTGGCACCCCCACCGTGATGGGATCATTCATTACCTCCATGTCGATGCGCAGTGGCAGCCCCACCTTCGGTACGCCGGAACCTGCACTGGGCAGCCTGGTAATGGGCCAGATGTCCCGGCGCTTTAAACTCCCTTTACGTTGCGCCGGTAACTTCTCAACTTCAAAAGTTGCCGATGCGCAGGCAACCGGTCAGGGGTGATGTCTATGCTCTCAGCCGTCCAGAGCGGCGCGAACTTCATTCTGCATTCCGCAGGATTCTTGGACGGTCTGCTGTCGATGTCCTATGAAAAATTTGTCATGGATACCGACCTCTGTGGCGCACTGCATGCTTACCTGAACGGCCTCACCGTCGATGAAGACAGCCTTGGCGTTGAATCGCTCCGTGTCGGCGGCCCGGGTGAACATTTATTTGGTACGCCCCACACAATGTCCCACTACGAAACCGCCTACTGGGACAGCAGCCTGAACGACGACGCGCCTTACGAAACATGGCATGAAAACGGTGCTGAAGATGCGCTGTCCCGCGCCAACCGCCAATGGAAACAAACCCTGGCTGAATACCAGGCGCCGCCATTAGATGAAACCATCAATCAGGCATTGCTGGATTTCATGGCTGAACGCAAAGCATCCATGCCAGACAGCTGGTTTTAAATTAAGAGGTTTATATGTCAAACGATCCGTTACTCCAGCCCTACCAGCTAAAGCACCTTACGCTGAAAAACCGCATTATGATGACCAGTCATGAACCGGCCTACCCCGAAGACGGAATGCCAAAGGACCGTTATCGTAAGTATCACGAAGTCCGGGCAAAATCAGGGGTTGCCTTAACGATGACAGCAGGCTCAGCTGCCGTCTCCAAAGACAGCCCGCCGGTTTTCAACAACATTCTGGCGTACAAAGATGAAGTCGTCCCCTGGCTGAAAAACGTCGCCGACGCCTGCCATGAACATGACTGCGCAGTCATGATTCAGCTTACCCATTTAGGCCGGCGCACCGGCTGGAATAAAGGAGACTGGTTGCCGGTGGTATCACCTTCCCACCGCCGGGAAGCCTCCCACCGGGCATTCCCTAAACAACTGGAAACCTGGGACATTGACCGCATTGTCAAAGACTACGCGGATGCCGCCGAGCGTATGCAGGCAGCCGGGCTGGACGGCATAGAACTGCAGGCCTATGGCCATCTGATGGATCAGTTTTGGTCCCCTTAACCAATACTCTCGAAGGGCCGTATGGCGGAACACTTGAAAACCGCCTGCGCTTTACCATAGAAGTCCTGAGCGCCATTCGCCAGCGGGTAGGCAACGAGTTTATTTTGGGCGTTCGCTACACCGCTGATGAACAACTGAAAGGCGGCATTAACGCCCGGGAAGGCATTGAAATATCGAAGTATTTACAAGACTCCGGCATGGTTGATTTCCTCAATGTAATACGTGGTCATATCGATACCGATGCAGGCTTAACAGATGTCATTCCGGTACAGGGCATGCCGGGGCGCCCCATCTGGATTTTGCGGGTGAAGTCCGTCAGGCAACCGATTTACCAGTATTCCATGCCGCACGCATACCGGATGTAGCCACCGCCCGCCATGCGGTATCTGCCGGGTTGGTCGACATGATCGGCATGACCCGGGCACATATGGCGGACCCGCACATCGTCCGTAAGATTATGGCCGGTCAGGAAACAGATATTCGCCCCTGTGTAGGCGCAACCTACTGCCTGGACAGAATCTACCAGGGTGGCGATGCACTCTGTATTCATAACGCCGCAACGGGCCGGGAACTGACAATGCCCCAGGACATTGAACCTGCGGATGTGGTTAAAAAATAGTCATCGTCGGTGCAGGTCCCGGCGGGTTGGAAGCCGCCCGGGTTGCCGCTGAGCGGGGCCACAAAGTCACGGTTTTTGAAGCCGCCCCACTGCCCGGCGGCCAGATTCGCCTGTGCGCACAAAACAAGCGGCGTCACGAAATGATCTCCATCATCGACTGGCGTATGGAGCAGTGTGAAAGAAGACAGGTTGAATTCCGTTTCAACACCTTTGCCGAAAGGTCCGATATTGAAGCCTTACAGCCCGACGTAGTCATCATCGCCACCGGCGGCTTCCCCGACACAGAAGTACTGGAACAGGGTAACGAACTGATGGTCTCCAGCTGGGACATCATTAGCGGCGATGTGAAACCCGGCAACAACGTTCTGATTTATGACGACGCAGGCGATCACGCTGGCCTGCAAGCCGCCGAAGTGATTGCCGCCAGCGGTGCCACAACCGAAATCATGACCCCGGACCGAAGCTTTGCCCCTGAAGTCATGGCAATGAATCTGGTGCCTTATATGCGGGAGCTACAAGCTAAGCGGGCAAAATTCACTGTCACCTACAGATTGCTCAGCGCCGAACGCGACGGCACAGAGATTAAAGCAACAATCGGTACGGACTACAGTGACCACACCTACCGGCAAAGCTATGATCAGATAGTGGTCAACCACGGTACATTACCGCTGGATGACCTGTATTTTGAACTGAAAGACATATCATCAAATTCAGGCGCAATGGATCAGGAAGCACTGCTGGCAGGTAAACCACAAACCTTGCCGATAATCCACAGGGGCAGTTCCAGCTGTTTCGCATTGGCGACGCCGTGCATTCACGGAATACCCACGCAGCCATTTATGACGCCCTGCGGCTTGTGAAAGATATTTAAAACTCCGGGGACAGGTTTCTGTATGAACACACAGCTGAAACATATTTTTAAACCGCTCACGCTGCGCCATAAGACCCTGCGCAACCGAATTACTTTTGGCGCACATACCGCCAATATGGCTGAACAGGGGCTGCCCGGCGCGCGTCACCGGGGATACTATCTGGAGCGTGCCATCGGCGGGGCCGCAATGATCGTGGTTGAACCGATACCCGTTCATCCCACCGCAGTGTTAACAAGGGGAATTTTAAACCGGATGTGACTCTGTCATTGAACCGTTCCGGCAACTCACCGGGGCGTGTCAGGAACAGGGCGCGGTCATGATTCAGCAGCTGTATCATGTGGGCCAGCACGGTGATGCGGATAACTCCTTTGCACCCAACTGGTCCCCTTCCGGTATGCCCTCCTACCATGACTCTGACGGCAGCCACGCAATGACAGAGGCAGAGATTGAAACCATTATTGAAGCCTTCATTCAGGCAGCCAGACGCTGCCAGTTAGCCGGGTTTGACGGGGTTGAAATCTGGGCCGCATACCATGCTCTGCTCGATCAGTTCTGGACACCCTGGTCGAATAAACGGAATGACCGCTGGGGCGGCAGCCTGGAGAACCGGACGCGGCTGTCACGGCAAATATGTACAGGCATCCGTGAAGCCTGCGGGGACGACTTCATCATTGGCCTGGCGGTGAATGATGAACCCGATTATGACGTTGCCTTAAGCCGGGAATCGCTGGCTGAGATCATTGCCCGTCACGACCGGGATGAACTGATTGACTACGTTACCTGCGGCACCGGCAGCTATCTGGACTTCTACAAGCTCATGCCAACGGTTTTTACCCGGAGAACATGGGGGCGGATCTGGCCACTGTCTTAAACTCAGCCGTCAGCTTTGCCCGGATACAGGCAGAAAGCCATATACGCACCCCTGAAAATGCCAACAATGTTATCGCTTCCGGGCAGGCAGACATGGTATCCATTGTGCGCGGACAAATTGCCGACCCGCACCTGGTGAACAAAGCACGGGAAAACCGGGTTGAAGATATCCGTAGCTGTTTGTCCTGCAATCAAATGTGCTGGGGCCGCCGCTCACGGGACTACTGGATATCCTGCCTGATCAACCCCTCTGCAGGCCGGGAATTCGAATGGGGCGGCGACCGCTTCAGCCTGGCACCGGTATCGCGCCGGGTGCTGGTTGTTGGTGGCGGGCCCGCCGGGCTGGAATGTGCACGGGTTGCCGCTGAACGGGGCCACCGTGTCACCTTATGTGAAGCCAGCGGTGAACTGGGCGGACAATTTCGCTTAGCAGGCATGCAGCCAAGACGCGGGCAAATCTTGCAGCTGATGGAATGGTACGCCACCCAGTTAGACAAACTCGGCGTAGACGTTCGCTATAACAGCCCGATGGGCAGTGATGAAATCTCGGAATTCTCCGCCGACGCCGTCGTACTGGCAACAGGATCACAACCTGCCGGTACCGGTTATCAAAAGCACTGCCCCACCTGACCACCTTGCCCGGCGTTCATCGGGGAATGTCTGGTCTGTCGAAGACGTCATGTCACGCCGGGCCCGCTTAGGCCAGCAAATCCTGCTGCTGGATGAAGGCGGCAACTGGCGGGGCTGCGGCACCGCCCTGCACCTCACCGAACAGGGCTATCAGGTAACGGTAATCACCCCGGACGCGATGGTCGGAAAGGAACTGTCACGCACTGCCGCAGACTACCCCTGCGCAAAGCATTAAAGCGGGCAGGCGTAAAATTTATCGTCGAATCCGGCATTCAGGAATGGACCGCCAGCGGCGCGCGGATCATCAGCTTTTTAGATTCAGAGGAAACATTCATTCCTGCAGACTCACTGGTACTGGCAACCGCCAACATGGCAGATGACTGGCTGACTCAGGAACTGGCCGGGCACAACTCAGATGTTGAACTGCACAGCATCGGAGACTGCGTTGCTTCCCGACAAGCCCCTATGCATTCCACGAAGGACGAAAGCTCGGCCTGCAACTGTAGGCCTATTACCCAAAGGCAAAAACAAGACCTGACCCTATGGTTACTCAGAAGGCTCTTTAAACACTGAGCAAATAAAACCCGCCCCAGATATACACCAACGCCAAAGCTAACAAACGAAAATCAGGCTTAGCCGAACCAGAATCGGAAGCTTTCTGCTCCGGCTTTAACAGCCACTCAGCACTGTTACGCCAACCGGACTTACCCAGCATCAGATCAAAAACCTGCTTACAGCCCATGTATAACGGCAACGGCGAAACATACACGTGAAAAGTAAGATCACTCTGAGTGAACACCGTGTACACAAACATCACCACAAACAATCCTGCAGTGCTGAGAAGCCCAACAAGAGCAGCTACTTTCACCGGATCGGCCTGACCACTGTTCACCGTAAGAAACAGTTCAACCAGCCACAGACGAATACGGTTTATCATACTGTAAGGCATCCAGGCAGAAAGTTGTTCAGTGTTATTCCACTGGAGATAGTAGAAGGGAGAAGCATTTAGAAGCCTTAAGAACTGGAGGTAAAACTAGAACGTGTTAATAAAAGAAATTATCGAACCCAGTCAGAGACCCGAGCTGACGTATGTAATTACAGGGGCGTTAATAATTACTTTTCACACTATCTCGATTAAAAGCCACTCACAATGTCATTCCCGCACCATTAATCCTTAACCAATTTTTCTGTTCTTCGTAATCAGGTAATACCCGCTCAACCAACCGCCAAAAGGCAGGACTATGCGTGGAGTCCTCCAAGTGAGCCAATTCATGTACCAGAACATAATCCAGTACCGATAACGGCAACATCGCACACTTCCAGTGAACGTTAATTACCCCAGAAGCACTACAAGAGCCCCAACGATTCTTTAACTCCTGAACCTTATACTGTTTAGGTTCAAGGCCAATCCTCGCCACGTGCTCTGGTAACTTTTCAGCAATACGCTTTATTAACTTCAGTTTATAAAAGTCTCTGAACAAACCAGGAGCATTATCAACAGCTGACTGTTCAAGTAGAAACTGCCCGTTCTTAAGTAACAAAGGAACGTTCTGACCGGATACTATCTGTAACCGGTAGTTTCTCCCAGATACAGAAAGCTCTCACCGTTAACGTACTCACGCTGAACCCGTGTTCGATTCAGATCTTCCCATTCCGCAAGGCTACGATAAATCCAACTACGCTTCTTCTCAATCAACGCTTCTATACGTGCTCGATCAAATGGCTCAGGTGCAAGCACTGACACTCTGCCGTCACGTTCGATATAGATACTGGTCGTCCTTCTATCGCTCTTCTTGAGGAAATAATCTATATCTCTATAACTACATTGCTGAACAGTCATACTAAGCTTCTACCTCGGATGTAACTTCCAGAAGAGATTGCTCGCGGCGCTTGGCGAGTGCGACCACCTCAGAAACCAACTGCTCCTGACAATTCATAAACTCATCAATACCACTGAGAATGAAGATCTCTTCTAACTTGCCCTCCAGTGCAGCTACTTCAGCAGGACGCTGCCAAAAATTTAGTGTGCGAATCTCATCACCTAAAACAATAATGATGGTATCGATCAGTTTTTAACAGCTTGTTGCTTTTCCGGCGAAGCTACTTCGTTAAAAGCGATGTCGACAATAAGATCATAGAAAGGACCGTTACTTCCCTTACCGACACGTCCTCTGTTAATTTCTTCTCGCAGCTCTTCAAGTGCTAATACCACCTGATCCCAGCTCTCATGATACTTCTTCAGCACAGCTTCCAGTTTTTCACTGAAGCGCCTATACATAACGGGGTCCTCACCCTCATTAATTTTGCAGTGCTTTCGAATGGCATGTTCCATTTCACTGGCTGCTGCTCTGGCATCCTGATGTTTGCGGACCTGCTGTACAAAAGCAGGAGAAAAGAGTTCAACCGGGGCAATCTTCGGGTTGATTCCCAAGCTAATCAAGTGACCGTTAACCAGCTTACGGACTTTCTCACCTGCACCACTGATGTTGATCGAGTCATCTTTATAGCGCTCCCGCGCTTTAGCCTGCAAGTGAGAAAAGTGATACATCGGGAGCTTCAGCGGGTCAGCTAACCGATTTGGCAGAATAACATCCATGCTCTGCATAAATTTCTTCAGATACACATTAAAACTGTCGCGGGTTTTAACATCTTCCAATACCCTTACAGCCGCTTCCGTCACTTCATAGCGCTGAGCGCTAGTATCCAGTCTCTGCTTTACCAACGCTTCGATACTGTCGATACCTTTATCTTCAAATAACTGAATAAGTCTCCGGTAGCGACTTTCCAGTACCGGTATCTCTGATTCAATATTTTTGAAACTCTTGAGAATATCTTGCTGATCTTTACCAGAATAGAGAGATAAAGCTGCTTTCAGATTTTCCGTCAGGCCTATATAGTCCACGACATAACCGACGGTTTTATTTGAATAGGTGCGATTTACCCGGGCAATAGTTTGCAGCAGATTATGCTCCTTAAGCACCTTATCGATATACATCACCTGTTCAATCGGTGCATCAAAACCTGTCAGCAGCATATCGCAAACAATCAGGAAGGCCACTCCGGTCTCAGGTTTTTCAACATCAAACTTCTGCTTGAAGTTATCAATTGCATTAAGCCTCTTGGCTTCTTTTGCGCAGCCACAAAGACAGCTTTGTCATTGGCATTATCGGACGAAATAATAACAGCAGCCTTCAAAAACGAACCTGTTCAAGTAGAGCTTTATCCTGCTGTTTTTCTGGCTTACTTTTCTCTTCCACCTGCCATACAGCCAGTGCTTCACGTATGTATGTCTGGTAATGAATAGCTGCTTGTTTGGATGAACAAACTACCTGGGCTTTAAATCCACTAGGCAATACATTACGGATATAATGTTTAACCAGATCATCAGCAATAGCCTTAATGCGATCTTCTGCTTCAAGCACATCTCCTGTTGCGCCATATTTTCGTCGTATCGCCGCCAGCTCTACTTCGCTTCGGTCTTTAAACAAGTCTTCAAACTTTGTATCAAAACCATGTTTATCATAAATCGCAGTTTCCGCTGTTTTACCTTCGTACAAAATCTGCAGTGTTGCTCCATCGTCAACCGCATCCTGCAATTTATACGTATCAATATAGGGATTATCAGGGTCATTGCCGAAGCGCTTCCAGGTCGGATCGGTATGATGATCTGCAATCAAAGGGGTACCGGTAAACGCAAGACGTGTTGCTTTTGGAAAAGCATCGAACAAGTTGTCAGATAAACTGGCACGGCTCTTTCCACTGCGCTGAGTACGATGCGCCTCATCGATAAGTATCAAAACTTTATCGGAGGTATTAACCTCACCAAAAGACTCAAAAATGGCGTAATCCGCTTGAGGCTCTGCCACTTTCAAACCAGAGTTATCTGCTGACTCAATAGCTTTAGCAACATACTCAGGTGTATGGATATCATTCTCTTCCTGAAACTTATGGAGCATGACCATATTCAATGTCGAAGAATTATCGGCTAACTTCTCTTTAACCTCGGCAACACTGTTAATGCTATATACCTTCTCACCCGTAAGCGTTGCAGTTTCACCCAGTTGCTTGTCCAGATCCTTACGATCATTCACCATCAGGACTTTATAATCCTTAAGCTTCGGATCCCGACGCATACATCGCACTAAAAACCATGCTCAGAGATTTACCACTGCCCTGCGTATGCCAGATCACTCCTGAGCGATCCGCACCACTTTCACCACCTAGCATACGTGCGAGTATCTTCTGCACTGCTCGATATTGCTGATAACGGCAAATTACCTTGATGCGCTGTGCCCCAGCATCCATAAACAATGTATAGCTTCGGGTAATATCCAACAGTCGTTGAGGATGCAGCATACCTTGCACCAGCTGCTCCTGCTTCCGGTGCACCTTAATATAGCTATCCATATAAGGTGTTGTTGCTGGATGAATGGTTTTCCAGTGAAAGAAATAATCTTCGCTCGAAGTGATGCTGCCAAACTTACTGTCATCTCCATAAGTGGAGATCATAAGCTGGTTAGTCCAGAACAATCGCTGTTCACCTTCTCTAAGCCCCGCTTCGAGGGTATCTTCGCGTAAGTCCGCGTAGCGTCGCAGCTGATTAATCCCTTCGCTCATAGCATCAGAGGTATAACTATTTACATCTTTACACTCAATCACCACTAGTGGCAGGCCATTCACGAACAGTGCTATATCCGGAATAATAAAATCTTTAACACCACCCGGCGTATCAATACGGAATTGGTTGATCGCGATAAAACTGTTTGCCTGCCAATTATCAAAGTCGATAATTTTCACCACGGGCTCTTGCTCGCCTGTAGCCTCATTAACATCAACTTGCCATTTATACAGTCGTGTCAGAAAGGTTTCGTTGGCCTTTAACAGATCAGCGGTATCAAAGTATGAAAAATCTTCGAACAGGCCTTCTAACTGATTATCTGTCAGCCAGGGCTGACCATTTTCCAGCAGATTAATCGCTTTAATCGCCTTAACAAATTCGCTTTTAAGCAGCACCTCACGAAAACTGGTGCGTAGACTAAATACAGGATTCTGGGGAATACCTGAACCCTGTTCAATCACCTGCCAGTCCATACTTTCCAATTGTTTGAGCAATGGCCTTTCTACAAACTGGTACTCAGACATTATTACGTCCCTTTATCCCGCCGGTACTAACTGGTGAAAAACAAAATCTAAAAACTCTGCCACGGTATTGCGCTGATTTTCAACATCATCCCCTACCCAGACGTGATGCTCAGGATTGAGCTCAACTCGCCACCGGTCAAGTTGAGCGACAACCTCAGCAGACAAGATATTATGCTCTTTTAGCCCAGCAATACGCTCACTTAGCGTATTGCTGGTGACAGCATGTTCCCTGATCTGCTTCATAAACCGAATCTGAATCACCTCTTCCAGGTAAACCCGGGGCTTACAATTTAGCTTATTTGTCCGGCATTCAACGAAATCAATCAGCTCATCAGTATTCAACTGATGTGCTGATTTAATAAAGGCATCTGGATCGGCAACCTGTAATGTTGAGCCCTGCGTATCCCTGACGATTTCAATCACCCTGACATCACTTCGGGAAAAGCCGTGTACCTTAAGAAAATTGGCAATCCCTTCCTTAAAATGACTTAACAAGATGACCTGCTCACAGCGATCTGCCAGCTCCACCAGCTTACTATGGGTTTGACCGACCCGATGATCATCAAAAGAAGTCACAGGATCATCCAGTACAACCACAGTTTTGGCTAATTCATCAGGTGTCATTGAATCAATCGATGACAGGAATATCGCCAGCCCGAGCGAGCGGCGATCGGATTCACTGAAAACTTTATCCAGATCCGCTTCAGCAATGGGTTGCTCACGGAATCTGACTTTAAAGTAATTAACGGATTTATTGCCTTGATTATTAATGCCATGCTCAAGAGAAAAATCCCGGCTTCCCAAAGCCTTGAAATAGCGATTAATATTCGCAAAACACCGGGCTAGAAACAACGCTTGTTCATTAGCCAGTTCAGTTCTTAACCGGGGATTTCTTGCCTTAAAGAATCTATATCGGTAATCAGTTGTTGATACTCCATACAGGCATCATTCTTTTCAAAGCGCTGCACGTCTTGCCCTAAAGCAACACCTTTATCTTTGAGAACGGTGAGTTGCTGCTCAATCTGATTATCTTCCAGCCTCGCTTTAAATGTTTCGATATGCTGCTTAAAAACAGCTATTTCAAGATTCAGGGCACTAATTCGCCGTGCCAGCGTATCGAACACTGCTCTAAGATCATCAAGCACCACAGGAGCGACTTCTTTATCCGGCCCAGCCAGTTTTAGTGGGATAACCTCATTAAATCTCTCGATGGAGGTATCACCAGCTACTTGTAGCCGTTCCAACAGCCTGTAAATTTCCTGATGACCAGCTTTAATCGCATCCATCACCGTTTTTGCATCAGGCTCTTCAGATAGCTCCGGATAGGCTTGAATAATAAGGTCGGTCTGCTGAATATGAGACACCAGCTCCGGTATTAGATTGAGTGTTAATTGCGGCCGGCTTCGTTGCAAACTGCTGGAGACAAACCCTTCGTGCCTTGCATACTGGTCATCAAAACACTGACGGTAAATATCCAGCAGCTCATTGACTTCCGGCGTGATGGACTGACCACAAAAGCCACAATTATCGCCGCCAACATAACCTAAACCTTGTTGTATCCACTGTTCAGCACCATCCACTTTGGTAAAGCAGCGTTTAATATGGTTGTTCAGTTCTGCCTTAGCCGCTTCATGCCGGTTTTCTAACTTAGCGGCCAATACGGAATTAATAGTCTCTGCACTGTCGATCAGTGACTTGTCTAATACCATGAGCGTCAAATTTGACCGAGCCTTTATCTCTGACGTCCGTCTTTTCTGTTTAAGCAGTTCTGCATAATCCAGCCGAGATTTTTCCAGTGCGGCTTGCGATGCTTCAATATCTTGTGTGACTGCCCGCTGTAAGAAAGCCTCAATGCTTTCTATTCCATTAAACACATCACGTTCTAAAACTTTTTGCGGCTGTTTTTGGCACGCCTTTCCTGGCTTTTAATCTCAATAAGGCGTGCTATTTCAACCCCTGCTCACCCAAAACAAAATCACTAAAGTTCTCTTTATTACCCCGTGTCAGACTTCGCGCAGTAAACACATGGGAATGATAAAAGCCATCGTCGTAAACGGCCAACCGATGTGACTCACGTAAGCCCTGAGCCCAGCTGCCATTACGGAAAACTGCCTTACCCTGGTTTTCGTTTTCGGTATCCGTTGCAAAGCTCATTTCGATATTTTGCGGCGTCTGATCCACCGGGATACTTTTTCTGGCAACCAGATTCTGCGGTTCATTCGTTTTCAGCGAAGCGAAGATATCACCCAGGGTACTCTTGCCATAGGTGTTTCGGCCATAAACAAGGGTTATCTTGTCAAACGCCGACGGTCTGGCATTACAGTCCTTAAAAGAACCTACATTTTTAATTGTCGAAATCCGTTTTAACATGGTGATTCCTTAAGCGACCTTTACCTTTCCGGTTAATAGGTCTTGCATGAGACCTTTTTCTTCAGTTTGAGTTTTGAATACACTATTCTCTCTTGCTCTATACGGTCACATAAATTCATGTATATCAAATGTATTCGTTTCTGCTCTTGTATAGGTGGAACTGGTAGTTTTAGGCTTTTAATGTGCTTGACTGAATAGCATCCATTACCCCACCCTGTGACTTTTGATAGAACCACGACTTAGCCCATGGCGCATAATTAAGCTGCCAGCAAATTAATTCAGGTAGAGCTTTTTCACATCAAATGTCATGGTCCATAAATGTTTCGAGGACAATGAAGTTTCTGTCTTTTCGGGGATAACACAACAGCGCCCAACTGTGCCCATAATTGTTATTACAACGTCTCTAGATCTAACGGAATAGCGTGACAATTCGTTAAACTTTTCTTGGGTTACAAAGCGCTTAAATTTATTTTCAAACTTTTCTACGAAAATATTATCTATACCGAGCAAAGGGATACCTTGCTCAACCAACTCGTGTTTAAGTAGTGCACTACCAAACGGCCCACTTCGCATAGCAGAAGGTATCTTCGCCAGTAATGTTTCCAGTTTTTCAACTCCCCACTCCTCCGGCAGCCAACCCAGTTCAGTTTTCTTATACTGCCCCGGAGCCTGATTATAACTCGGACGGAGCTGGCCGTAGTTGGGGTTGGTATCAGGTGTGCCACTGAGGTCGATACCTCGAGTGAAAAGATCAGCCATCATGCCTTGTTTGATAGCGGTATATTTATCGATCAGGGCTTGTGTCTTTTCAGTCAGGTTATCGATGGTGGTTAGAATCTTGGCGATTTTTTTTGTTTACGCACATCTTGAGGGGCTCTTACTATCAATTGTTTCATATCAGCCTGAAACAAATGAGGCACCCCACTTCCGGACATTCGCTCAGCAACTAGCTTTTGAAACACTTCACCTTGCAGAAAATAAAATAAGTACTGAGAGCAAAGACTATCTTGAGACTTTAACCTCACAAGCATCATTGTACTATTTATGGTTGCGGGCCCAGGAAGTTGATCAACATAAGCTATACGCCCGATAGTGCCATCCTTAGAGATTATCAAGTCTCTCACTTTCAGCATGATTTCTGGTGACTCTTCATACCGAAACTCAGTTATGTGCTGACACTCATCCCATTGAATTTTGTCCCCATTAATATGGGTACCTGCAATAAGAAAAGGTCCATCATCCACATACTCATTAGACTTCAATCCTTTCCAACCAATTCTTCCTCGTACATGAGCCAACCCCCAAGTCAAACTTATTAATATATGAAGAGATCACATTACTCATACCCCAGCTCCTTCATAAACCCATCCAATAAAGCAGCGCCCTTGTCCCGCTCAGATTCTATCTCTTTTACGGTTACTGCATATTTGTTATGCAGGTTTTCAACAGCTTTAACCAGTTCGTTGGTTATAGTTCGGATATAGGCAATATAATCTTGCTCTAGCTCTTGCTTAAAGCGGACTTCAATCAGCGCTTTGGCCTCCAGGTCACTAATCTGTGAACGGGCCGCCTCAATAAGTTCATCTTTCTTTTTCTCAGTTTGTTTCAAACCAACTTTCAGTTCTTTCAGCTCTTTTTCCAGCGCTGTATGCTGAGCGAGCTTTTCATCAACCGCGACTATTGATGCAGCCTGTCGTAAAATCACTGTTTCAAGCTCTGCGGCTTTGACAGAGTCTTCTTTTTAGCAAATTTGAGTTGTTTTTAAGCTCACGCAATTGGCCATTATGCTCTTTTTATTGGCTTTCAGTTGCTTAACCTGTTCTTTAGGAAGTACTCCCGATGTTTCATCATCGGATTCATTGCCCCCTCTTCCTCGCTACTGTCATTGACTTCGGCAAACAGAGCTTCCAGTTCATTAATGCGGGCCTGATCTTTCTGAATATTGACCAAAACCTCAGGAAACTGCGATTGCAGAATCTCTGCATCGGGGATCAGCGCCGCATTCCAGCCACTGTTAGCAATAGATTTCAGGTCAGCTGCTTGCTGTTTGAAGTTGTTCGCCATCGCGCCGCGAATTTGGTAAAGCGACAGCAATTGCTCAGGCAATAAAGCCTCGACAATACTATCCAGCGCATCACGTCTCAGCGAGAACACTCCTTTAGAACCGGGTAACTCATCACCCAGTGAATAGAATTCTGGGGTAAATGTCTCGCTCCACCACTGCTGCAGCCCAGCAGTAAACGCCTGATGTTTAGCTTGTAGTTGCGGGTGATTTTCGATCCGTTTTTTGATCTCTGCCTTGTCTGTAATAACTTGGCTGAAGTCACTATAGCCATCATCCCCAGCTCTTGGCACAAACAGTGTTTCTTTCAGCGTGGGATAGTTATGCCAATGCTGGGCCAACGCCTCAATCTCAGCATTGGGTACACCGCCACTCAGATGCGCCCGCACATCCTGAGGTTCCGGAGCCGGGCTGTTATCTACGTAACGACGAATATTGAGGTTAAACTCCTCTTTCGCCAGCTCTGCTTTACTCACCGCACGGGCATATTTTTCAACCTGCACTTCTGCAACACCGCCTTCAGCGACACTGGCTGTCAGCGCTTGATAAACATGGGTAATCTTTTCGATATCCTCCGGGCGCAGGCTGTTTTGGTTTTTGCCTTCTTTATATTCCCGGTCAGCATTAATAAAGAGCACCTGGTTACGCTCACTGGCTTGATGTTTATTAATCACCAATACACAGGCCGGGATACCGGTACCGTAAAACAGCCCATGAGGCAGACCAATAACGGCTTCGAGAATACCGTCTTCTATCATCTTCTGGCGACAGGCCCGTTCTTCGCCCCGGAATAGCACACCGTGGGGCATAACTACGGCCATACGGCCGGTCGATTTCAGACTGGCAACCATATGCTGCACAAACATCAGATCAGCTTTTTTACCACTTTCCGGTAGCCAGGTATGAAAGCGGCTACTGTGGGTCATACCACTCTTTTGATAGTTCTGAGAAAACGGTGGATTCGCGATAACCCTATCGAACGCTCTGATTTCCCCTTCTTTACTCAAGTGCTGTGGTTTTGCCAGAGTATCTTCGTTTTGAATATCCGCACCACCTGCCCCGTGCAAGATCATATTCATCTTACAGATTGACCAGGTACCATCATTACTCTCCTGGCCAAACAGATGCACGTTACGGGCATCACCTCCGGTTTCCTCCACATACTGTTTACTCTGAATCAGCATACCACCGGAACCACAGGTCGGATCATACACTTCATGATCTTCACCCGGCTCAATCAGCTCCACCAGCAAACGCACAACTTCGGCAGGCGTATAAAACTCTCCGCCTTTTTACCGGCGCTATCCGCAAAGTACTTGATCAGGTATTCATAAGCAGCCCCAGCAGATCAGGAAATTCAAAATGCTCATTGGCCAGTGGAATACCATTAAAATGCTGAATAAAAGACACCAACGCTTCGTCCGACATCGGCTTCTGACCGACTTTACGGTTAAAGTTAATGTGCTTAAGAACGTCTTGCAGACCTTTGGCAGTATTATCATCTTCTAGCGCCGCCAATGCTTTGTTTAACTCAGTACCGACATTTTCTTTAATGTGCTGAATAGCGGACCAGCGGGCACGCTCGGGTACGAAATAGTCATACTGTTTTTTACTTTCCAGTAATAATTCAATCGCTGCAGATTCATGACCTTCATCAATAAGCCGCTTACGCTTAGCTTCACGGTCTGCTTCAAACTGGTCTGACATGCGTTTAAGAAACAACATACCGAATATATATTCTTTGTACTCGGAAGCATCCATCTTGCCACGCAGGATATCGCAGGCCTTGAAAAGTAAGGATTCAAGCTTAGTCAGGGTAATTTTATTATCTGGCATCTTCTAAAAACATCTCTAAGGTACTGTGCATTCTGTACTTTTCTTTCGTTTTAGCCGTTAGCACAGGCAACCCTTTATTTATTCAAAATTAATCGAAATCTAACACTTAAAGCTTGATCAACCTAGCAAGATTATCCGATAGGAAATCATCATTCACCTTCCGCAGCTTCCAGCTCTTTCAGCTGAACACCAGCACTATTCTTCCAGTTAGTCAGCCCATTAGTATTACCTCCACGAACCACACTGCCTGCAGTACTGGGAGAACCAAACACCACATCCTGTGTAAACACTAAAGCACCTTCCACCTCTTTCAGGATGCCTTTCTCTACCAAGCCATCTCGCTTAGCAGCCATTCGCTTCGCAGATGGCCGGTGCTCCAAAACAGCCTGCGATCCGGCATATACAATAAAGCCATTTGCGGTGCGTTTCCCTTTAGCCGTTAAACCTTTAATTTTGCAGAACAACAGACTCTGATCACCACTGATCTGTTGTTCTTTCTCTTCAAAATCAGAGATACCCAGCACCGGTAATAACTGTAAACACTTCTCGAGGAATACATTCATTTCTGCGGCGTCAGATTCCGGCAATTTTGCACCGCTTTCTTTTGCGTTCATCACGACAACAGACTGATCGGTTTGCGACAGTGATTTAGCCTTTTCAATCAGCTGACCTTCCAGATAACGGATATGGGCCTTGGTAAGGTTCTCGTCTTTAGACGAGAATACCGTTGCCGCATTCCAGAAATCTTTATCTTTATGCTCATTCAGCCGTTTAGATACATCTTCAGACTCACCTATATACATAGCCCGTTCACCGGAATCCGGATCAACACCTACCAACAGATAAAAACCTGGGCTTTTAACTTCGTCTCGTTTAACTAGTTCAGCTAATTCTATACGGGGGCAGATACTGCCTTACCCGTCCAGTTAGATAATTCAGCCGTACGTAAACTATTCGCTGTGCCATTTACCAAAAACAATTTGATTGTTGCAGCCTGCACTGAGAACTCCTTTTCTTTAAAGCCCTGATCGTTTGCCAAACAGAGCCTTATTTTAAATTTTGCCTACAGCTACAGAGTGTACCTTAAGCAAAACACGAGAAAAGTATCAGGCCGGTATCAGCTAGCCTCCATTTACAGCATTTATAAGCAAATGTGAGCAAAAACCACCAAATTAAAATATAAACGGTGACCAAACAGAAAAACTCAGAGGTGAGATACTAGGAAGAAAAGTAAAATCAACTTAACCTGTTGATTTTAATGGTCGGGATGAGAGGATTCGAACCTCCGACCCCATGCACCCCATGCATGTGCGCTACCAGGCTGCGCTACATCCCGACGATGGCCAGAGCTGGCCAAGAAGTAGCGAGATAGTACGCTAACTTTCTGTTTTTAAAAGCTCTTTTTAGGCGTATCAGGCCGAAAATTATCCGCTTATTTACTGAACAAATCAGGCACCTATGCGCCTGATTTATCGTGGGTTTTCTCCCTTACATCACGACCTTTGTGCGGTTATGCAGCAGTCGGTTTAGCCGTTTTCGCAGAGCGGTAATTTCGTCACTGGAGTTCAGGGGTTCGCTGTGTACCACCATAAAGCGGTCGGCGAAGTCGATGCTGCGTAGTACGCTGGCGTAGCGCCACATGAGGCTGCGGAAGTCTTCGGGGTCCGGTTCGTGGCCGGCGTCCCATTCTTTGAGCAGTTGAATGAAGTCACCCTGTGCGCTGCCGAACATGCCCATGGTGCCTATGTCCAGCACCCGGTAGTTGTACATCCTGTTGAGGTCGATGCGGGCATCCAGTGTGTTGAGGATAATAGCGTCCTCTTCCGGAATGCATGAGCGCAGAATATAAAGGGTATTGTCGATCTGATGGTTAGCCATACCTGGCCTCCTTTATGTTTCTCGAAAAACGCCTCAGTCCGTGAGGTGCCGGGAGGTTCGAAACGGCCATAAAGGAACCGCGGGTTTATTCCCCACAAGGGGTGTTATATTCACCGCCCTCCCGACATAACGGGAGTTTGTACCACATTTGTGGCACAAAAATCCAACACAACAGCATTGGATGTTCACTTTATGAGAGGTTTCGACGCCTCGTTTTTTACTATGAGGCTTTGCAGCCGGAAGTTCAACTTGGCTGTTTACGTGCCAGAAGAGCTATATGGTGGGATATTTAAGTGTTACTAATCAATGGACTGGGTGTAGAACGAAAAAGCCTCAGAAAAGGCCTGAGAGGCTCAGAGAGAATATTTTCGCGATGAGTCGAGTGGTGTTTTGCAGATGCTGAAAACAAAAGAGACCCGGTTGGGTCTCTTTGGGAATTTCATAATCACTGTATATGACTAACGGCTTATACCTCTTCTTCCTCTTCTTCCTCTGAAAACACGCCACCGAAAGCCAGCAGTAAAGGTATAGCCACGGCATAGATTGCACCATCGATAAAAGCGGTAGGCACAATATCTCCGAATACGTTAATCAGCCTCAGAAACCCGGCAAAACACGGCAGGACCACTGAAAGCGACAGGGTTAAAACCCGGTAATCCAGATGCGGTTTGGTAAATTTCATGATGATCAGATTCAGCACAACCAGTACTGTAGCGGAAACAACCACGAGGGAGAGGAGCAGAAGAATACCCATACTTTTTATTCCTTGTATTAAAAACACATCCATAACGCGTATATGAACCAGGACGGCTACGCGAGGTAATCAAAGAGTTGGGATATTATTTCAGGATAAATCCGGACTCAATTCACAGGATTGAACGGAATACTCAGAATGAGAGGATGCGAGCCAGCACTCACTGTCGCATCGCCGGCGGAAAGTGACGAATGAATCTGACATACAAGTAGCCAGATACAAAAAGAGACCTGAACGGTCTCTGTGGGTATTTCGTGCTATGAGGATTTCAGCTGCTTATTGATGTCTTCCAGCTCGTTAATCATCTGCCGTAGCAGTTGCTTATACTTGCCGGCATCGTCCCCTGCCTGTTCGCCGCTGAACCACTGGCGGGCACCGTTAATGGTGTAACCCTGGTCATACAGCAAGCCGCGTATCTGGCGGATCACCAGAACGTCCTGCCGCTGGTAGTAGCGACGGTTGTTCCGTTTCACCGGGCTGATCTGTTCGAATTCCTGTTCCCAGTACCGCAGCACATGCGGTTTGAGATCACACAAAGACGCCACTTCACCAATGGTGAAGTAGCGCTTGTTCGGAATGGGAGTTTGATCTTCGTAGCTGGGTTCAGTCGCCGTCATAGGCCTCTACACGGTCCTTTAACTTCTGTCCCGGTTTAAAGGTGACAACCCGGCGGGCAGAGATCGGTACTTCTTCTCCGGTTTTCGGATTACGTCCCGGCCGTTGCCGCTTGTCACGCAGATCAAAATTCCCGAAGCCAGACAGCTTTACCTGTTCATTATTCGCCAGGCTGTTACGGATCTCGTCAAAAATGCTTCGACAATATCTTTAGCTTCGCGCTTGTTCAGGCCAAGTTCTTCATACAGGCGTTCGGCCATTTCAGCTTTCGTTAAAGAACCCATAAAACTTACCCCTATCGATTACTCTCGTAATGTAGCACCGTACTGTTTCTGCAGTTCAGACACAACAAAATCAATGACTTCGTTGATTTCTTCATCATTAAGAGTGCGCGATGGATGCTGCCACGTCAAGCCGAGAGCCAAGCTTTTTGCCCTGGTTCTACGCCTTTACCCTGGTAAACATCAAACAAAGTCACCGATTTGAGGAATTCACCGCCCTGCTGACGGGCAATTTCCCGCACTGATTCAAAGTCGATTTTTCATCAACCAGCAGCGCCAGATCGCGACGTGTTTCAGGGAACTTGAGAGGCTGTCAAAGCGTGGCAGTTTGCCATCCAGTACAGAAGCCTGATTAATCTCAAACACGAATACCGCGCCGTTGAGGCCCAGAGATTTCACCAGTTCAGGGTGCAGTGCGCCCAGGTAACCCACGGTTTCGCCGTCACGCTGAATCGCTGCCGACTGACCCGGGTGCAGTGCTACATGGCGTGCTGCCACAAAGCTGAATGCTTCCGGAGAGCCGCCCAGTGCCAGAATGGATTCTACGTCGCCTTTCAGGTCGTAGAAATCAACCGGTGCAGCATCGCTTGCCCAGCCTTCCGCCAGACGCGGACCGCTGATAATACCGGCAATGACATTTTCCTGAATCAGCTCTTCACCATTAGGCAGGAAGCGCTGACCCGTTTCGAACAGACGCACACGGCCCTGCTGACGGTTCTGATTGTATTGCAGAGCTTTCGCCAGACCCGGCATGATGGTGGTACGCATCACCGCCATTTCTGCAGAGATCGGGTTCGCCAGTGCAACCGCTTCGTTCTGGTCATCGAACTGTGCTGCCAGGTTCTTTTCAATAAAGCTGTAGGTAATCGCTTCCTGATAACCGCGGGCAACCAGCTGACGGCGTACGTCGTGCAGGTCCAGCTTGGATTCATCATCAGCGATGATGTTCAGCTCAGCGGTCGGTACTTTAACCGGCAGGTTGTTGTAGCCATATACCCGTGCCAGCTCTTCAATCAGATCTACTTCGATGCTGATGTCGAAACGGTAAGAAGGCACTGCAAACGTCCAGGTGCCTTCGCCGCGTTCAACAATTTCCAGACCCAGACGGGTCAGGATTTCTTCAATTTCTTCTACCGGCATTTCAAAAGCCAGCAGCTGGTTTACCTTGCTCTGACGCAGGGTAACCTGACGGTCGCTTGGCAGGTCTGCTTCGCTTACCGCTTCAACCACAGGGCCGGCTTCACCGCCGACGATGTCTAATAACAGTTGGGTGGCACGCTCAGTGGCTTTGCGCTGCAGCTGCCAGTCCACACCACGCTCGTAGCGGTGGGAGGCATCGGTGTGCAGGCCGTAAGAACGGGCTTTACCGGCAATGGCGATCTGGTCGAAGAAAGCACATTCCAGGAAGATATCTTTACTCTCAGCAGTTACACCAGTGGCTTCACCACCGAAGATACCGGCCATGGCAACCACGCGTTCTTTGTCCGCAATTACCAGGGTGTCGCTGCTCAGCTCAACTTCGTTACCGTCCAGCAGGGTCAGCTTTTCGCCGGCATCCGGGTAACGGACAACAATGCCACCGTTCAGGGTGCTCAGATCAAAGGCGTGCATTGGCTGGCCCAGTTCGGCCTGTACGTAGTTGGTGACGTCAACCACAGGGTCGATGCTGCGGAAACCGAAACGTTCCAGACGTTCAACCATCCACTGTGGTGCCTTGGCAGACATATCCACATTGCGGATCACACGGCCCAGGTAACGCGGGCAGGCCTTTGGCGCTTCCAGCTCAATGCTGAAAGTATCGTCAATGGCAGGAGCAACGGCGTCTACTTCGACGAAGTTAACCGGCACCTTGTTCAGTACACCCACTTCGCGGGCCATACCGGTGATAGACAGGCAGTCACCGCGGTTCGGTGTCAGGTCGACGTCGATGATCTTGTCATCCAGCGACAGGTACTCACGCAGGCAGGTACCCACCGGCGCATCCGCCGCCAGTTCCATGATGCCGGCAGCGTCTTCAGAGATGTTCAGTTCACTTGCGGCACACAGCATGCCGAAAGATTCAACCTGACGCAGTTTGGCTTTCTTGATTTTGAAGTCTTTGCCATCCGGGCCTGCCAGTACGGCGCCTACGGTAGCAAAAGCAGTTTTCAGGCCGGCACGGGCGTTAGGTGCACCGCAGACAACCTGTACGGTTTCGCTGCCATTGTTTACCTGGCACACGCGCAGTTTGTCGGCATTCGGGTGCTGCTCAGCGCTGATGATTTCACCAACGATTACACCGCTGAATTCACCGGCAACCGGCAGAATGTCGTCTACTTCCAGGCCTGCCATGGTGATCTGGTCAGCAATGCCCTGAGTATCTACTGCAGGATCAACCAGTTCCCGCAACCACTTTTCACTGAATTTCATAGTAATAATCCGATATCTGTAAGCGTAATAAAGTCACTCAGGCTCAGTTGAACTGGCCGAGGAAACGCAAGTCATTTTCGAAGAACAGGCGCAGGTCATTAACGCCGTAGCGGAGCATCGCAAGACGCTCAACGCCCATACCGAAGGCAAAGCCGGTATATTCTTCAGGGTCGATACCAGAGTGTTCGAAGACTTTAGGGTGCACGATGCCGCAACCCAGTACTTCCATCCACTTGCCGTCGCCGCGGTCAATGTCCACTTCGATGGATGGCTCAGTGAACGGGAAGTATGAAGGACGGAAACGTACCTTCACGTCTTCTTCAAAGAATTCACGCAGGAACTGTTCCAGGGTGCCCTTCAGATCCGCAAAGCTGATGTTCTTATCCACAATCAGGCCTTCTACCTGGTGGAACATCGGCGAGTGGGTCTGGTCGTAGTCGTTCCGGTACACACGGCCCGGGCAGATGATACGGATAGGCGGCTTCTGGCTTTCCATGGTACGCACCTGTACACCAGAGGTGTGGGTACGCAGCAGGGTATTCGCATTGAAGAAGAAGGTGTCGTGCATAGAACGCGCCGGGTGATGCGACGGAATGTTCAGTGCTTCGAAGTTGTGATAATCGTCTTCGATTTCAGGGCCTTCAGCTACGCTGTAGCCAATACGGGCAAAAACGATTCAATCCGCTCCAGGGTTTTGGTCACCGGGTGTAAACCACCCTGTGACTGACCACGGCCCGGCAGGGTTACGTCGATCGTTTCTTCCGCCAGCTTCGCTTCCAGAGCAGCGGATTCCAGGCTCTGCTTACGGCTGTTCAGCACGTCCTGCAGGGCCTGTTTTGCTTCATTGATTTTAGCACCCGCCTGCGGGCGTTCCTCGGCAGATAATGCGCCAAGGCCTTTCAATAGCTGGGTAAGATGACCTTTCTTACCCAGATACTGAACACGCACCTGATCCAGGTCCTGAGTACTTGTGGCCTGTTCAGCAGCTGCTTTGCCTTCTGCTAACAGGATTTCAATGTTTTCCATTTATGGCTCCAAATAAAAATAGGGAAGAGCTTGCACCCTTCCCTATTACACATTCAATGCTCAACTAAGCGTTGCTTAGTTAAAGGTGTCTTACAGTGCAGCTTTAGCTTTTTCTACGATCGCAGCAAAAACCTGCGCTTCGTGTACAGCCAGATCAGCCAGCACCTTACGATCGATTTCGATAGATGCTTTCTTCAGACCAGCGATAAAGCGGCTGTAGGACAGACCATTGATGCGGGCAGCAGCGTTGATACGAGCGATCCACAGCGCGCGGAACTGACGCTTACGCTGACGACGGTCACGGTATGCATACTGACCTGCTTTGATTACTGCCTGTTTAGCAACGCGGAATACCCGGCTGCGAGCGCCGTAGTAACCTTTGCTTTTTCAGGATTTTCTTGTGACGACGGTGTGCTACTACACCACGTTTTACACGTGCCATGATATTTCTTCCTAATTAAAAATTGTGACTACTACGAGCTTAGATGTAAGGCAACATACGCTTGATCAGCTTGGTGTCCGCTGCATGAACCTGCAGCATTGGACGCAGCTGACGCTTACGCTTAGTAGACTTCTTAGTCAGGATGTGGCTTGTGAAAGACTGCTTGTGCTTAAAGCCGTTCGCGGTCTTCTTAAAACGTTTCGCAGCACCGCTGCAAGATTTCATTTTAGGCATTACTAAATCCCCACGCATTCGTTAGTTATGTTTCGTCTCAGACAACACAAAACCCGCACCTACTCCGAAGAGGTGGTACGGGCCTTAATGAAGTAACCGAGATTACTTTTTCTTTTTCGGAGCTATGACCATAGTCAGTTGGCGGCCTTCCATCTTTGGACGCTGCTCAACGGTACCAAGCTCGGCCAGGTCCTGTTCGACCCGGTTTAACAGCTTCATACCTAACTCCTGGTGTGCCATTTCACGGCCGCGGTAACGCAGGGTTACCTTGGCCTTATCGCCACCTTCCAGGAAACGTATCAGGTTGCGTAGTTTTACCTGATAATCCCCATCTTCCGTATTTGGACGGAACTTCACTTCCTTGACCTGCATCTGCACTTGCTTTTCTTCTGTGCATTTGCTTCTTTCTTCTTCTCGTACAGGTATTTACCGTAGTCCATAACCTTACATACGATCGGATCAGAATCAGAAATCTGAACCAGGTCAAGTTCAACTTCCTGGGCCGCTTCAAGAGCGTCCCTGAGAGGCACTACGCCTATCTGTGTTCCATCGGGACCAATCAATCGACACTCGCGGGCGCTGATGTTCTCATTAATCGGCGGCTTGGACCGCTCATTGCGCCCTCTTCTGTTATCGCGCTTGATAGTGGTATCTCCGTAAAAATTAACTAAACCTTGCGACCCTTGCTGGCAACATCTTGGCCAAGGTGGTCACAAAACTCTGCAATCGACAAAGTGCCGAGATCTTCACCGGTCCGGGTACGTACTGCCACGGTGCCGGTTTCAACTTCCTTATCGCCAACAACCAGCAAATAAGGAACCTTAGATATTGTGTGCTCGCGGATTTTAAAGCCGATTTTCTCATTTCTCAAGTCCGCTTTAGCAAAGAATCCAAGATCTTGTAACTTTTCTTCGATTTCCCGGCAATAATCGGCCTGTTTGTCGGTAATGTTCATGATTGCCACCTGTTCAGGTGCCAACCAGGTCGGTAATGCACCGGCCGAGTTTTCAATCAGAATACCGATGAAGCGCTCAAATGAACCCAGAATCGCACGGTGTAACATTACCGGCGTTTCACGCTCACCTGCTTCGTTCACAAACTGTGCATTCAGGCGGCCCGGCATAGAGAAGTCCACCTGAATGGTACCGCACTGCCATACACGGCCCAGGCAGTCTTTCAGTGAGAATTCAACCTTAGGTCCGTAGAAAGCACCTTCGCCCGGCAGCTCATCCCAATCCAGACCGGCAGCGTCCAGGGCATCGCCCAGGGCTTTTTCAGACTTGTCCCATACTTCGTCAGAACCTACACGCTGTTCCGGACGTGTAGACAGCTTGTAGATAACTTCTTCGAAGCCGAAGTCAGCGTACACTTCGTGCAGGAAGTCGATGAAACGGGCCACTTCTTCCTGAATTGCGTCTTCAGCACAGAAGATGTGTGCATCGTCCTGGACGAAACCACGGACACGCATAATGCCGTGCAGTGCACCGGACGGTTCGTTACGGTGACAGCAACCGAATTCAGCCAGACGCAGTGGCAGGTCACGGTAAGAACGCAGACCCTGGTTAAATACCTGAATGTGGCACGGGCAGTTCATTGGCTTAACAGCAAAGTCACGGCTTTCAGAGTGTGTAGTGAACATCTCTTCTGAGAACTTATCCCAGTGACCGGACTTCTCCCACAGGGTACGTTCAACAACCTGTGGGGTTTTGATTTCGTCGTAACCATGCTGGCGCTGCTTCTTACGCATGTACTGTTCGATAGTCTGATACAGTTTCCAGCCGTTCGGGTGCCAGAACACCATACCCGGTGCTTCTTCCTGCAGGTGGAACAGGTCCAGCTGCTTGCCCAGTTTACGGTGGTCACGCTTTTCAGCTTCTTCCAGCTGGTGCAGGTAGGCTTTCAGTTCTTTCTTATCACGCCATGCTGTGCCGTATACACGCTGCAGCATTTCGTTTTCAGAGTTACCGCGCCAGTAAGCACCGGCAACTTTCATCAGTTTGAAAGAACGCAGGACACGGGTGTTTGCCACGTGTGGGCCACGGCACATGTCGATGTATTCTTCGTGGTGATACAGGCCAACTTCAGTCACGGACTCATCCAGACCGTCAATCAGCTCAACTTTAAAGTCTTCACCACGGTCAGCAAAGATCTGACGGGCTTCAGCAACCGGCGTCATCTTCTTGATAACGTCGTAATCTTTTGATCAGTTCCTGAACACGTTTTTCCAGTACAACCAGATCATCCGGTGTGAAGTGGTGCTCGCTGGAAACGTCGTAGTAGAAACCGTTTTCGATAACCGGACCAATCGCCATCTTTACATCCGGGTAGAGCTGCTTCATAGCGTGCCCTAACAGGTGTGCAAAGAGTGACGGATAATGTGCAGGCCGTCTTCGTCCCGTGGGGTTACGATCGCTACTTCAGCGTCCGTGGTGATCAGCTCGCAGGCGTCAACCAGTTCACCGTTGATACGGCCGGCAACCGTGGCTTTCGCCAGGCCAGCGCCAATATCAGCAGCAACTTCTAAAACAGTAACCGGGTTAGCAAACTCGCGTTTGCTGCCATCAGGAAGCGTAATAATAGGCATTGAATTTCCTTTTTTCTCAGTGGTGGCCCATACCAGAGGCCACTTAAGCACAGGAGTGCAGTGCGACGGAGTGACAGGAAGCCAGCCGACGTACCTACACGACAGTACGGTATCTAAAAATGAACGCGCAATTGTACGTGATTGTTCTCTAAAGAGGTACCCTGTAACAGCAGCCAGAGTGGGATTTTTCTGATTTAACTCAGCATTCTTTCCTGTGGCTGACCATCCGGTAAAAGCGCTTCTTAAAAACGTCCAGCACGTGCTGCACTCTGCGGCCAAAACCACTATGATCAGGCCTTTATTAACAGCCACAGAGGTACGCCCGTGAACCCCGTTTATCAGGATATACATATGCAACTGGATGGTTTGCTTCAGGGCGAAACCAGCTGGATCAGCAATCTGGCCAATACCTCTGCCCTGCTGTGGATGTATCTGCCGGACATCAACTGGGTAGGCTTTTATATCCGTAAAGAAGATGAGCTGGTGCTCGGGCCGTTTCAGGGTAAGCCAGCCTGCACCCGCATCCCGATTGGCAAGGGTGTTTGCGGTACCGCAGCGGAAACAATGGAATCGCAACTGGTGATGGACGTACACGAGTTTCCTGGCCATATCGCCTGCGACACCGAGTCTAATTCCGAAGTGGTTATTCCCATTGTCCGTAACGGCAAGTTAATTGCTGTGCTGGATGTGGACAGCCCGGAAAAAGCCCGCTTCACCAAAGGGGATGTTGAAGGCCTGGAAAAGGTTGTCGAAATTATTCTGCGCCACCAGACAACAGGCTAAGCCAGATGCTGCCGGAAATTCTTCAGCAATACCCGGAAATACAGGTTCCGGCGGACCAGACAGTGCTGTCTCAGGGGCAGCATTGTGAGAACTGTTTCGTCATCACCCAGGGTTGTGTGAAAGTCTTTGGCCGCTCCGCCGAAGGCCGGGAGCTGGTGCTGTACCGGATCAACAGCGGCGAGATCTGTGTGCTGACCACCGCCTGCCTGCTCAGCAACGACAGTTTTCCGGCGGAAGCTATCAGTGAAACCGCCGTCACTGCCCGGGTAATCCCCTGCAGGATTTTCGCCGCTTACTGGGTGAGTCTGAAGGTTTCCGGGAATTCGTTTTCGACGGTTTCAGCCAGCGCCTCGCCAACCTGATGCAACAGCTGGAAAGCATCACCCTGGCTAGTGTTGATCAGCGTTTACTGCGTTATCTGCTCAGCAACACCAACCACAAACAACAGCTGCATGCCACTCATCAGTACATCGCTATTGAAATCGGCAGCGCCCGTGAAGTGGTCAGCCGCCACCTGAAAAGCCTGGAAAAGCAGGGACTGATCCGCCTGCAGCGGGGCTGTATTGAACTGGTCAGCCGTGCTGAACTTCAGGCGATGCTCACCAGCTGAATGCCCTAAATTCGGATTTATTCCCCTGTGTGACTAAGTCACAGATCTCTCCTTCACCCAGCCTTACACTGCCGGCATCACATAAGGAGAGAAGCTCATGCCTAAAAATCTTGGAAGTCTGGACCGCAGCCTGCGTTTAATTGCCGGCCTGGTGTTAATCAGTCTGGTATTTGTTGGCCCGCAAACACCCTGGGGCTGGATTGGTGTTGTTGGTCTGCTGACCGCAGCTGTCGGTTACTGCCCGCTGTACTCACTGTTCGGTTTAAACAGTTGTCCACTGAAACGTAACAGCTGATCCTATCCGATTACGCGGGCTGCCCGTCCGGCCCGCTCTGCTTTTCAATCGCCCGGAACATCGCCGACGCCCAATTGACGTAGCCGTGCTTGAACCGACGGTGCTTCATCCTGCATAGCCGCGACTATATACGCCTTCGCTTCATCCTGATACTCAGGGTATTGCTGCCCCAGCAGATAGAAACCGCTGTAGCTCCAGGCCCGGACAAATTTATTCTTATCCTGCAAACCGACCCGTAAAAATGTGACAACGGACCTACAGCGTCCTCCGGAATTGGCACATATTGCAGAATCTGCAGCAAGTGTAACCGGCTCTGCCAGCACACCAGTTGCCCGGCTGAACACAGCAGGCTCACTTCCTGCTGAGCAGTCAACTGCAACGGAGGGTGTGTTCCAGCCCATGCTTTAACAACCAACTGGCTGCGGACTGCAAATCCGTCTCTGTCAACATCGCAATGAGCTGGTTTGCAAACGCTGGCAAGCCTTTGTATTGCCGGTAATAATTCGTCAGAACATCCGTATCTTTACCGTCCCACTGACGAATGACTGTATTCGGAAGGCTCACCTGTATTCACCTACTCATTCGCACTGAGTTGTTTGAGGGTATAAAGGATATGATTGGTTGCAGCCTCTCTGGCTGCGTCCGGGTCCCGGGCCATTACCGCCTGATGGATACTGGCATGCTGTGCCCGGATGCCGTCCGGATAACGGCCGCGCTTTTTCAGGGTACGCGACAGCACCCGTAAATCGCATTAAAAACGGCTGTAAAAATCTCACTGAACGACACCACCAGCAAATGCTGTGACGCTTCAGCGATCAGCATATGAAAGCGCAGATCCTCTTTCGCCTTGGCCAGCGTGGTTTCGCCTTTATCCCGTTTTAAAAGCTGCTGATACTCTTTATCCACCCGGGCAAGCTGTTCGTCGGTTGCCCGCAGCGCCGCATAATACGCTGCCTCACCTTCCAGCATGGCCCGCACTTCCAGCACCTGTTGCTGAAACTCCAGGTTATCCCCAAGCCTTCCAGCGGCATATCAAAGCAAACTTCCAGCAGGTTATTGCAGTAGGTTTTACCGCCGGGACGCACACTGATGAAGCCTTCACTTTCCAGCTGGCCCATGGCTTCGCGTACAGTGGAACGGGACAAGCCCAGCGTATCAGACATACTCCGCTGCGACGCCAGCGCCTGTCCCGGCAGATATTCGCCCCGGAAAAAGGCCTGCTTTATATCCTGAACCAGTTGTTCGCTGCGCAATGTCGCCATGGGTGTATTATCCTGATTCCAAAGCAGAATCCGCCAGCTTCAGCTTATCTGCCTGCATCATATGGGAAATCCGGCAACCCAAATTGGTCAGACCGGTTTTCCGGATATCATATCTTTTAACATCCCCTTTACTATCGTGCTCAAAAGGCCGGCAATATGACCGGACCGACAAGCGCCAACAACAAGAAACGATAAACGGAACTCTGGCCGCCAAACTGGCCACCGTCATTATCGGGGAAGTGCCATATGTCTCAGCAACACACCCCGCAGACCGCATCGCCAAATGTGGGTCTGTTCATCACCTGCCTGGCGGATATGTTTCGCCCCAGCATCGGTTTTGCCACTGTAAAACTGCTGGAACAGACCGGCTGCCGGGTCAGCGTACCGGACCAGCAAACCTGTTGTGGCCAGCCGGCTTATAACACCGGTGACCGCCGTACCAGTGCAGAAATTGCCCGGATGACCATCGACGCCTTTGCCGGGTATGAGTATCTGGTGGCACCGTCCGGCTCCTGTGTTGGCATGATTAAGTACTACCCGGAACTGTTCGACGCCGAAGACCCGTACCAGAAACTGGCACAGGAACTGGCAGACCGCAGTTATGAAATCACCAGTTTCCTGTTCGATGTCATCGGCATTGAAGCCCTGCAGCAACAACTGCAACAGCTGACCATTCCCCGCACAATAACCTATCACGATTCTTGTTCCGGCCTGCGTCAGTTGGGCATCAAACAACAGCCCCGTGAATTGCTGAAACAGATTAACGGTTTGCAGATTGAAGAAATGACTGAAGCTGAAACCTGCTGCGGCTTTGGCGGTACCTTCTGCGTGAAGTATCCGGAAATTTCCAACCGGATGGTCAGCAACAAATCAGAATTCATTAACAACAGTGGTGCCGACACCCTGGTGGGCGGTGATCTGGGCTGCCTGCTGAACATGGTCGGCAAACTGCAGCGCCTTGGAAAAGACAACCCGGAGACACTGGTTGAAGCCCGCCACGTAGTGGAACTCCTCGCCGATATGCTGGATACACCGGGCATTGGCGAGCAGGATGTACGCCGGCTGAAAGCGGCTACGCCTTCTGCAGATTTTACCCTGGGCACGGAGCTTAAAAGCTCTGCAGCTCAGCCTGAAACCACGCGCTGAAGTGAAATGAGGTAAACAGCATCATGGATATTAATACCCCATTCTTTAAAGCCCGTGCCAGCGAAGCGCTTCAGGATACCAACCTGCAACAGGCGCTGGGCAACCTGAAACAGGGTTTCCCCATAAACGCGCCATCGCTGTGGAACGCATGCCAGAATTTGAAGCGTTGCGGGATCAGGGCCGGGATCTGAAGAACCACATTCTTGAACATCTGGATCTGTATCTGGAACAGTTTGAAAGCAAGGTCACCGAAAACGGCGGCCATGTTCACTGGGCCCGTACCGGTGAAGATGCCAATCAGATCATTCTCGACATCTGTAAGCAGGTGAACGCAAAAACGGTCACTAAAGGTAAGTCGATGGTGTCCGAAGAAACCGGACTCAACGACTTTCTGAAAAGAACGGCGTTCAGCCGGTGGAAACCGATCTTGGCGAATACATTCTGCAGCTGCGTGGCGATCACCCCAGCCACATCATCGCGCCGGCCATTCACCTGAATCTGGAAGATGTTTCCGAAGCCTTCCATGAACATCACCACAAGCCGAAGTCTGATGATCCGGTTACCCTGATGCAGGAAGCCCGTGAAGCCCTGCGGGAAAAATTTGTCGTCGCAGATGTGGGCATCACCGGCGCCAACTTCTGCGTCGCCGAAACCGGCTCCACCATCATCGTGACGAACGAAGGTAATGGCGACCTGACCCAGACATTGCCCAAGACCCACATTGTCATTACATCCATTGAAAGGTTGTACCGACACTGGAAGACATGACCCTGTTCCTGCGCTTGCTGGCCCGCTCGGCCACCGGTCAGGAATTCACCGTGTACAACACCCTCTCTTCCGGCCCACGCCGCGAAGGGGATCAGGACGGCCCGGAAAACTTCCACGTGGTTCTGGTGGATAACGGCCGCAGTGAAATGGTAGGCAGCCAGTTCCAGGAAATGCTGCGCTGTATTCGCTGTTCTGCCTGCATGAACCATTGCCCGGTATACGGTGCGGTGGGCGGTCACAGTTACGGCTGGGTCTACCCCGGCCCGATGGGCTCCGTACTGACGCCGAAAATGATCGGTATCGAGAAAGGTGCAGCCCTGCCAAATGCATCCACTTTCTGTGGCAAATGCGAGTCCGTCTGCCCGGTACGGATTCCCCTGCCGAAACTGATGCGTCACTGGCGGGAAGATGAGTTCAGCAAACACCTCACCCCAAAGCAGCCCGCTATGGCCTTGGCAGCTGGGCATTCCTGGCCAAGCGTCCGGCACTGTACCGGCAGTTCACCAAGCTTTCCAGCTGGGGTCTGAAACTGCTGGCCAACAGCCCCTTCGGTGGCAAAAAGGCACACTGGAAAGCATTCCGCTGGCCGGTGGCTGGACAGACTTCCGCGACATGCCCGCCCCACAGGGTGAAACCTTTATGCAGCAATGGAAACAACGCCAGAACGCTGAACAGAAAGACGGAGAAAGCTCATGAGCCGCGCTGAAATTTTTGCCAATATCCGCCGGGGTCTGGGCCGTGAAATCCCAACGGATGAGCAGCGTCAGACGGTACAGAACCGCCTGCGTGCCAAAGCCGACAACATCATTCCGGCCCGGGCACAGCTGCCCCAGCCGCAGCAGATTGAACTGTTCAAATCCATGACGACCGAAGCGGCCGCCGAACTGATTGAGCTGGACAGTATTGAGCAGCTGCCCGCCGCCTGTGACAACTGGCTGGCAACCCAAAACCTGAATGAGTTCATCTGCGCCAGCGATCCGCAACTTGCCGGTCTGGACTGGTCTGCCGTTAAAGCGGCTAAAGAAGAACGGGTTGCACAAGTGGGTGATATGGCCGCCCTGACCACCAGCTTTGCCGGCATTGCAGAAACCGGCACCCTGATGCTCTATTCCCGGGCAGAAAGCCCGACCACCCTGAATTTCCTGCCGGACAACCACCTGGTGGTACTGCACGAAAAAGATATTCTGGGTGTCTACGAGGAAGCATGGAAAAGCTGCGCGACCATTGCCAGACCGACGACGGCCTGCTGAAAATGCCGCGCACCGTAAATATGATCACCGGCCCGTCACGCAGCGCTGATATTGAACAAACCCTGTTAATGGGTGCCCATGGCCCGAAACGACTGGTGATTTTTCTGGTTAAAAACTGATTCAGACAATCTGAGTCAGCCTCTTTTTCAGCTGGTTTGATGATCCTTGCTGAAAGCAACGAACACCCGCCACAGTCCCCGGCGGGTTGTTCACCCAGACGATCAGTCATTTAACAGCCGTTATTCTGCTGCCCTCTCTGAGTCATCATCGCTCTCATAATTAATGGGCATTAATTTTATCCAGCTTTTTATGATCAGCCATATAGCTTAAGTAAGCGAGAATTGAGTCCAGGTCTTCGTCGGCCAGAAAATCAAAGGTCATCATTCTTGATCTCGCCCGGAAACTGCTGGGGTTTTTAATAAACTGTTTCAGATACGGTATTTCACGATACTCGGTTATGTTTTGAGGGATGTTAAGCTCAGGCCCGATCTCGCCACCTTCCAGATTGACCGTATGGCATGCTACACACAGATTCTTAAACTTGTTGTACCCCAACATGACCTGGCTATCTTCCAAAGCACCTTCCGGATAATGGTCCGCTTTTTCAGCCTGATAATTCACTTCTAATTTATAAACCTGATGCGGCCACGGCCACTCTTCGAACCCTTTGGCTTCACGGGTCATGACAAAAATGGCTGTGGATTCACAACCTCTTTACCTTCGGCAATATCCGTAAACCCGTCAGGGTTTGCTGTTTCGTTCACGGCTATAAATAATTCACTTTGAGTCACCGTCGGATTCCATTTAGCAATATAGCCATCGCGGCAATAAAAGCTGATCTCTTTCACCTGGCTATAATCAATCCCGTTTTTTCCAGTACATCCTGTAACACAAAACCCTGATAACTCATTTCACGAGCATAAACGGGGACTGATGACTGACTTCCTCAACCTCAAAACCGGCCTTCATTTCAGATAAGGGGACCGTCTTTTTAAACACCTCTTCGGTACCGTTATTCAGCACAACTTCCAGGGCTCTGTTTTCAAGACTAGTTTCAAGGCTAGTTTCAAGATTACCTTCATCACCGGCGGCCTTTGCCGGCAATATAATCAACAGTTGTAATAACAAAACACATACGGCTTTTAACACAAGTAACTCCTTAGTAAATCTTTCCATCTTATTATTGGATTGCCACACACAACCCGTTTTTAATACATCCGTATTAAACACACCTACCTATTCAAATGACAGCTTTTAATGTGCCAAAACCCCGTCATATTCGTGGACGCTGAAACTACAACCTACCTTAATAAATAAGCATCAAACCTACTCGTCCCTGAGTACTTTGGATACATCCTTTACCTGTTTGATCTGATGCCAATTACGCAGAATATTCCCTCCTAAACCGCCTGCTTATCATCAGCAGATGTTTGCCCTGACATATGCTGAGCCTCATCCTCCCTGCGTTTGCGGCTCGGCAGTTCCCTGACTTTCTCCTCCTGAACTGGCTGTCCGCAGTCAATTTCCGGTAGCCCTACTGCTTTAAAGTGACCAAAAATGGCCTCACCTAATTCAGAGGCCAGCGCCGGCGTAAAGCGCCCGCCCTGCTTCAGGTGCTGGCCGTGCTGATCAAACAGCCCGTACAGTTCCCGTAAACGTTCCCCTAACGGCGCAGGCTGATCAAACACGCCGGAGATAATCTGATTCAGTGAGGTCACCCACATAAAATGATCCATGGTGCGGGTATTTACAAAGATCTCCCAGGGATAATTCACCTGAGCATCAGTGCCCGGGTTCAGAATCAGGTCATTAATGGTGACGTATAGCGGGTGTTCTGAACGGGGTGTAATGACCTCATAGGTGGTCCCCGCCAGACTTTGCGGACGGCTTAAACCGGCAGTATCCAGCGCGAGGATATCGGGGATTTCCGCCACATGTTTAAGCACCTTAAACGCCACAATTGGCGCATCGATAACAGTGGTAGTCTGGCTGTTAGCCGTAAGGGTTTGTGCCTGAACAGGCTGAGTAGTTTTAACTGACATATCCATGTTTCCTTTGTTCCTGATATGAATAAATGTGCTCTGTGTCGAAAGCGTTACCTATAAACGGCCGTAGTAACCTTCCTTAAGCGCATCAAACAAATTGGCGGCGGTATGCAGCTCACCGTCGTATTCCACCTGAGCATCTCCCGCCAGCTCTACTTCCCGGCCATCGGACAGGGTGAACTGATAGCGGGTATTTTTCAGATCGTCCTCCTTGACCAGCACCCCTGAAACGCTTCCGGATTAAACCGGAACGTGGTGCAGCCTTTCAGGCCACGGCGATACGCGTAGAGATAAATGTCCTTGAATTTGGCATAGGGATAATCGGTTGGCACATTGGCGGTTTTGGATATGGCCGCATCCAGCCATTTCTGCGCTGCCGCCTGAATATCCACATGCTGTTTGGGATGAATATCATCTGCACTGATGAAGTAATCAGGCAGCTCACCTTCCGCTACATCCGGGCTGATGAGTTCCCGGTACGCCAGTAACTCATAGGAGAGCACCTCGACTTTTTCTTTACTCTTCTTGCCTTCTCGCTGCACATTACGGCTGTACTGGTGGGCAAAGCTCGGCTCAATACCATTGCTGACATTGTTGCCGAACGACAGTGCAATGGTGCCCGTCGGGGCGACAGAACTGTGATGAGTGAAGCGGCAGCCAATATCTTCAAGCTGGCTGACCAGCTCCGGCTTCTCGGCAGCAATTTTCTGCATATAGCGGCTGTAACGGGCATGTAAAACCCGCCCGGGCAAACGGTCACCGGGCCGGTGGCCGTCACGGCGCATCTCCGGACGTTTACACAGCATGGCTTCGGTCACGGTGAACATCTGCTCCATCACCGGTGCCGGCCCCTTCTCCCGGGCCAACTCCAGCCCCACTTCCCAACCGGTCAGTGCCAGACGCTTGGTGACCGCTTCGGTAAAGGCGACCGACTGCTCATCACCATAACTCATCCGCAGCATGGTGACGGCTGACCCCAGCCCCATATAGCCCATTCCATGGCGGCGTTTATGCTCGATTTCATGACGCTGCTCTTCCAGCGGTAAGCCGTGCAATTCCACCACGTTATCCAGCATCCGGGTGAATACCGCCACCACATCGGTAAAGCTCTGCCAGTCAAAACTGGCCCGGGCAGTAAAGGGATTTCGGACAAAGTGGGTAAGGTTAACTGAGCCTAACAGGCTGCTGCCAAACGGTGGCAACGGCTGCTCGCCACAGGAATTGGTGGAGCGGATATTTTCACAGAACCAGTTGTTGTTCTGCTCATTCACCTGATCGATCAGAATGAATCCCGGTTCAGCAAAATCGTAGGTGGACTGCATAATCACATCCCACAACTCCCGGGCCGGCAACCGCTCAGTGATTTTGCAGGCCACCAGCCCGGCATCATTGGTGACGTAGTCCTGCTGTAATGGCCAATCCCGCCAGATCACCCGTTCAGCATCATTCAGATCAAGCGGCTGCTGGGTCTGCTGCTGGCGGGTAATGGGAATGCCAGTGGCCATTCACTGCCCCGCTGCACCGCATCCATAAATTCATCGGTAATCAGCAGTGACAAATTAAACTGCCGTAAGCGCCCGTCTTCCCGCTTGGCTTTGATAAACGCCAGCACATCCGGGTGGCCCACATCGAACGTCGCCATTTGCGCCCCCGCTGCCCACCGGCAGAAGAAACCGCAAAACAGGTTTTATCAAACACGTCCATAAACGACAGCGGACCGCCGGTGAGTGCGCCGGCACCAGCTACAAAACTGCCACTGGGTCTGAGGGTAGAAAACTCGTATCCGATACCGCAGCCTGCTTTCAGGGTCAGCCCCGCCTGCTGGTTACGCCCCAGAATATCTGTCATGCAGTCACTGATCGGGCCGGACACCGTGCAGTTAACCGTTGAGGTGGCTTTCTTGGTCTGCTGGGCACCGGCATTGGCCATGATTCGCCCCGCCGGCACTGCGCCGTTACGAAGCGCCCAGAGAAACCGCCCGTACCAGAAAGCCCGGGTATCACTGTCAGCCTCCACATCGGCCAGCGCTTTCGCTACCCGGATGAATGTGTCATCCATACTCTGATCCAGAGGAATACCGTCAACATCACGTAACCGGTATTTACTGTCCCAGATATCAACAGATGCTGGCTGAAATTGAATTAAAGCGGTAGAAAAAGCAGAAGATAGCCCGTCAACGGGCTTAGAAAATGTATTCATGTGCTAACACTCCATATCAGTATGAAAAAGCGCTACAACAGCTGTCGTAACGCTTAAATACTAGCAGTGCAGCAACTCAAATCCGTGCTTCAGAAATGTATAACGCAGCGAAATACAGGCTGCCCGGAAGGTTTTATCCGGGCAGTTTTTACCTGTTTAACCGCACTTACTTTCTGCACAGTTCAGGCAGGTATAACAGCCATCCATCAGGATCGCGGCCTTTACATTACACTTGGTGCACAACTGTGCACCGGCAGAAATCACCTGCATTATCTGTCGGGGAAGCAGACGTACGCTGTTCATATTCTGCCCGTTTAGCCGCCAGTAACTGACGCTGCCCTTCATCCAGCTCATCCCCTTCCAGCAAACCGATAGTTTGCAGGTGATCCTCAATGGCGTAGCCGATTTCCGCCACCAGCGACGGCATATAACGGCCGCCCTTTTGAAATAGCCTCCTTTGGGGTCGAACACGGCTTTAAGCTCTTCCACCATGAAGACCACATCTCCCCTTACGGAATACCGCGGAAATAACCCGGGTAAGGGCAACCACCCACATAAAATGATCCATATTCTTGGAGTTAATAAAGATCTCATACGGGTGACGCTGTTCAAACTCAGTGCCCTGATTGAGCAGTACATCATTAATGGTGATGTAGAGCGCATGGGGCGATACCGGGGTTTTGATTTTATAGGTTGAACCCAGCAACCGTTCCGGGCGGTCCAGATTCTCATGAACCCTTTCCATGGTCAGTTCAGCAGGTTTTTCTGCTACCGGCTCAACGGCTGTTCCTTCCGTTTTTCTTCCTTTACTACTTCGCAGGCAATGATTTTCTGGCGGATGGCGGCGTTTGCAGACGCCTGACCGGACGACATATTCTGTGACATTCTGTGACTCCAATATTCTGATCAGTAATTACAAACGGCCGTAATAGCCTTCTTTCAGTGCATCAAACAGGTTGGCTGCGGTATGAGTTTCGCCGTCATACTCCACGGTTTCGTTCCCCGCCAGTTCAACGGTACTGCCATCCTCCAGGGTAAAGCGGTAACGGGTATTCGCCAGATCCTGTTCTTTTACCAGCACCCCTGAAACGCTTCCGGGTTAAAACGGAACGTAGTGCAGCCCTTCAGCCCCTGCTGCCAGGCGTAATGGTAGATGTGCTTGAACTTTTCATAGGGGTAATCGGTCGGTACATTGGCCGTCTTCGAGATCGACGAATCAATCCATTTCTGGGCCGCTGCCTGCACATCCACATGCTGTTGCGGATGAATGTCGTCCGCACAGATAAAGTAATCCGGCAGTTTCTGCTCCGCATCCTCACTGAACGGCATCGCCTGCGGATTGACTAATTTGCGGTATGCCAGCAGCTCATAGGAAAACACATCGACTTTTTCCTTGGTTTTGCGGCCTTCACGGATAATGTTGCGGCTGTAATGGTGGGCAAAACTTGGCTCAATGCCGTTGCTCACATTGTTACCCAGCGACAGTGCAATGGTGCCGGTGGGAGCAATCGAGCTGTGATGGGTAAACCGGCAACCGTAACGGGCAAGCTGCTCTACCAGCTCCGGCTCTTCGCTGGCAATCTTTTGCATGTAATGGCTGTAACGGGCATGCAATACTCGCCCTGGCAGCTCGTCCCCAACCTTATAACCGTCATCCGCCATTTCCGGACGCTTGCGCAGCATTTCTGCGGTTACCGTGAAAATCTCATCCAGTACCGGTGCTGCTCCTTTTTCCCGGGCCAGCCCCAGGCCGGTCTGCCAACCGGTAATGGCCATCACCTTGCTGACCTCTTCGGTAAATACCAGTGATGCCGGATCACCATACTTATAACCCAGCATGGTGATCGCCGACCCCAGCCCCAGATAGCCCATACCATGACGGCGCTTCTGGGTGATTTCCCGGCGCTGCTGTTCCAGTGGCAGGCCATTGATCTCCACCACGTTATCCAGCATTCGGGTGAATACGGCGACGGTTTCTTTAAAGCTTTGCCAGTCGAACTGAGCGTCATCCGTAAACGGGTTGCGAATAAAACGGGTGAGGTTCACAGACCCCAGCAGGCAACTGCCATAGGGCGGTAAGGGTTGCTCGCCGCAGGGGTTGGTTGAACGGATGGTTTCGCAGAACCAATTATTATTCTGCTCATTGACCTTATCGATAAGAATAAAGCCCGGCTCGGCAAAATCGTATGTGGCATTCATAATTGAATTCCACAGCCCTTTTGCCTTCACCCACTTACTGACTTCACAGGCCACCAAACCGGTTTCATTCACGACATAGCCTTCATGAAGCGGCCATTCACGCCAGATCACCTTACGGCTGTCATTCAGATCCAGTGGCTCACGCTGCTGATTTTTCAGACTGATTGGAAACGCCAGCGGCCATTCAGTATCAGCATCCACTGCCTGCATAAAGTCATCGGTAATCAGCAGGAAAGGTTAAACTGCCGCAGGCGGCCATCTTCCCGCTTGGCCTTAATGAACGACAGCACATCCGGATGGCCAATATCAAAGGTTGCCATTTGAGCACCACGGCGACCACCGGCAGAAGACACTGTAAAACACATCTTGTCGAACACATCCATGAACGACAACGGGCCGGAGGTATATGCCCCGGCGCCGGACACATAAGCCCCGGCGGGACGTAATGTGGAAAACTCATAACCGATACCGCAACCGGCTTTAAGGGTCAGTCCGCTTCATGGTTACGGCCCAGAATATCGTCCATTGAGTCGCCGATACTGCCGGACACCGTACAGTTAATGGTGGAGGTTGCAGGCTTGTGCTGCTGAGCACCGGCGTTGGCAATTACCCGCCCGGCAGGCACCGCACCATTGCGTAAGGCTTCGAGAAATTTTTCATACCAGTGCTGTTGTAACTCATCGCCTTCTTCAACGGCGGCCAACGCCCGGGCTACCCTTTTCAGGGTGTCATCCGGGGTATGGTCTATAAGATCCCCTTTTTCGATCGCAACCTGTACTTACTGTCCCAGATATCCTTTGAGGCCGCTTGCAGGGCCAGTTGGGTTAAATCCGTTTCACATTCAGGTTGCAGGGTTTTCATGCACAGCTACTCCATAGGACAGTAATTAACAGTAATATCCGACATACAAAAAACAGCATATCTAGTGCAGCGATACTAAACCTCACACCAGATATAGTTACTTGATATATATCAAGCCCGAAGAATGAGACGAGTAAAATGTCATAGGAAAGACGCCGGCGAACGTATTCGCAATACAAGCTATTTATGCGTTAACCGCCCGAAAAGCCGGTCAGAAATAACAGAGAAATACGCGCACGAATCCCGTAACAACAGAGATGCCGGGGTTAAAAAGGTAGAGGAAGTCACAGAGAAGAGGCACTGCAGCCGCCCTGGCAGCTGCAGTTATGAGATGTAAACGTGGCAGATTATTTTTCGTCTCTCAGGCTGGCCATGCTGAGATCAGGCAGATCTGCTCTGCCGACGATGATCATCACAATCCCGCACATAAAGAAGAAGAATGTCGATGCCATAAAGCTGGCGGTAATCACATCTTCCATGCCCAGGGTCTCGGATTTTAAATAGGTCATGACCAGACACCCCAGCGCAATCAGTTCACTGAGCACGCCCATCACCATGGAGGTTTTCTGAAAAATACCTTTTTCTTTTGGGTGTTTCTGTCATGACTGCTGCTCACTGATAAGTATGAGCCCTGATACTAGCACCTGAGAAAAAGCTTTTCGCTAAACCGGACGGTTCGTTGATCTGGGTCGGATAATGGGGCAGCAAAATGAGGGGCTACGCTAATGATCAGAAAAACCTGCAACTTCAGATTCCGGAAATGGAGACTATCCATAATGATATCGGCACTGAACGACCACCAGATCACCATTAAGCACGGTATATACCAAACGGTGCTCCCGGTCGATCCGACGGGACCAGAATCCGGATAAATCACCTTTTAATGCTTCAGGTTTTCCTAATCCGGTAAAAGGATTTCGGCGTATATCACTGATCAGCTGATTAATCCGTTTAAGCTGCTTTTTATCGTGAGTCTGCCAATACACATAATCTTCCCAGGCATTCCCCGCAAACTTTACAGCCAGTTTGCTAGTCTTCTTCATCCTGAATAAGCTCTCTTTCCTGAGTCTTACCCGCTTTTACTTCAGCAATTGCATCCATCAGACGGCTGGCATTAGCCGGGCTGCTCAGCAGGTAAAGTGTTTCCATGACACTGTCATAATCGCTCTTGGACAGAATAACAACATCATCACCTTTTTGCCGGGTAACAACGGTAGCTTCATGGGAATCACATACGGTATCCATAACCGTTTTTAAGCTGGCCCGGGCGTCACTGTATGAGATCACGTTCATATGCATTCACTTACTGTTGCTAACTTTTTGGCTGACATCACTTCAGCTCATAATATGTACAAAAATCTGTACAATCAAATTTACCGCATCCCAGTATCCATCACACGAGTTCTGAGTACGCAGCTACAAGGTAATAACTGAAACCGGTACTTCGCTTTATCAACAAGCGAAGCACCGGCCAGCTTAAAGATTACGCCTGTGCTGAAAACGCACTGTGATAAGTAACCTTCCCCTGCAGACTGTCATCACTGAATTGCAGCGCCAGAAAATATTCCGGCGGTACACCTTCGAGAACCAGTTGAGAATCTGCAACAAAACCAAAGCGGCCGTAATATTCAGGTTCACCCAGCAGCACACATCCACTTGCATTCATTGCTTTCAGTGCCGCCACTGCTTCACGCATCAATGAAGAGCCAATGCCTTTCCCTGATACTCAGGTAAAACGGACAACGGCCCCAGACCATACCAGCCAGATGTACCATCACTGATGGTGACCGGCGAAACCGCCGCATGGCCAATCACAGCCCCTGCCATTCAGCTACCAGCGAAACGGTCAACTGACCGGCGTTTCTCAAGTCACGGATAATAAATTGTTCGGTATGGCTGCTGTACGCTGCATTTTCAAACGCCTGCCGGGTAACAGATTCAATAACTATCGCATCAGCAGCCTGTTCATTTCGTATGTGTATATTCATCGTATTTATCTTTCTCAGAAAGGCGCTGACTACCGCTAAACCGGTATTCAGCGCCTGCCGTTTAACCTGTCAGCCTGACGACTAACGCCCTTTTACGCAGCCGCGCTGCCGTTTGCACGGAACGGTAATAACGGCTTTTGGAGCGGTCTCTGGCCCTTTTTCCGCCAGACTGGCTGTGTTATGCGTCTGCTCACGCATAAGACTGAGATAGTTTGCCAACCGGCGACCATCAATCTGTTCAGCCTGTAACGCTTCAATAACCGCACAGCCCGGTTCTGACTGATGCTGACAATCACTGTACCTGCACCGTTTTACCAGTTCAGTAATATCTGCAAAGGTTTCCTGTACACCGGTTTCACAGTCCGCCAACTGCAACTCTCGCATGCCGGGGGTATCCAGCAAGATTCCTCCGCCATCCATAAGGTGCAACGTGCGGGACGTAGTGGTGTGTCTGCCTTTATCGTCAGCAACCCTGGCTTCAGCGGTTAACTGGGCAGTCTGTCCGGTCAGGGTATTAATCAGGGTTGATTTCCCCACCCCGGATGAGCCTAGCAGGGCGACGGTACTGCCGGCACGGCACCATGGCTGTAACGCTGACACACTGGCTGTATCCAGGCCATTAACCGTTTCGACCACCAGCAGCGGGTCCAGTGCCTGAACCTGACATTGATACGCGGCAGGATCATCACAAAGATCGGCTTTGGTAAGCACCGCGACAGCATCTGCTCCCGCTTCACGGATTAATGCCAGATACCGCTCAATCCGGTTCAGCGAGAAATCATGATTCAGTGCCGTAACAACGAAAACCGTATCAACATTCGCGGCGATCAGCTGTTCAGCAACCTTAGTGCCGGCAGCCTTGCGGGAAAAACAGGAACGGCGCTCCAGCATCCGGCAAAAACTCCCGTCCGGGTTCAGCAACAACCAGTCACCGATTGTCAGAGCACATGCCGATGCCGGTATATCCAACCCGTACATCAGCCTTTTCGGGCCCTGTTCGGATAAAACGTCAATACAGGATCGGTGCTGCGCAACGATTCTGGCGGGCACCTGTACGGTACATTCTTCTAGGGAAAGTTGTTGTTGAAAAACGCGCTCCATCCCAGTTGGGACAGGGTAAAAACTGTAGTCATAGAAAACCCTGACGCATGCAATATGCAGCGTCCGATAAATGATTCATCGGGGGCAAAGACGCCCCGGTTTAAAAACCGGGCAGCGAAATCAGGTTAAGCGGATTTCAGCTTACTGCCCGGAAGGTGTTGACTACAATCATGAGTACCCTCCGGCGTGAGATAAGTTATTCAGGAGGGGCAATGTATCAGACGGTGGGGTTCTGTCAAGCCGGGTCCCATACAGATGAGGCAGCGCTACCGGTTAGCGCTGCCTGACCTGCGCCAACTATTTTTGTGCAACCTGAGCAAACAGCTTAGACAAATCTTCCACATGCCAGAGGCCGGTAATTTTTCCGGCATCATCAAATTCCCACAGTTCCATACCGGCAATATCAAAACGGTTTCCGGAGGCAGGCACACCGAATAAATCACCGGTATGTGTCCCCTTCCATTTCCAGCGTACCAGCGCTTTGTTAGGCCCTACCGGTTCAATAAAGGTGATCTCATGCACAGCATCTTCTGAAGCGGCCAACAGCAGACCATAGAACATCGCCATCTTCTCGCCACTGCTGGCTGCATGTCCGGGCTGCGGATCGTGATCAGTGAAATTGTCGGCAAAGAAGCCCGCCAGTTTATTCTGATCCAGTGGCCGGCTGTCGGCCACCTGATAAAACGTCTGCATTATTTCTGCCGGCGTCTGCGCATAAAGGGGTTGAACCGACGCAAAAAGCAGCAGCGCTGAAATCACTATTTTTAACTGGCGACATAGCCGTATCCTTAAAATTAATGGTTTAAATTAAAAGACTTACCATGGCATTCACGACTCGAGTGATGCAGACTATATTCGCTGATCACTGCTTTTGTAAGCAGATACATTCAGGTTAATTGGTTACTTTCAGGTAAGTTTTAAATGGAATCAGACAGTTACAAAAATGCCCGGTTCAGCGAACGCTGGAGGCCGTTGGCGGCAAATGGAAACTGCTGATCATCGCCAGCATTAAAAGCGAAGAAGTGGTGCGGTTCAGTGTGCTGAACCATCTGGTAACAGGCATTTCACAGAAAGTATTAGCAGCACAACTTAAAGAGCTGGAAGCAGATGGTTTTGTACTGCGCACAGCCTACCCGGAAGTGCCACCCGGGTGGAATACAGCCTGACCGATCTGGGCAAGTCACTGTATCCGGTTCTGGATTCAATTGCCGACTGGGCAGAAGCAAATTATCCGGATAAACCGCCGTCCTGATACCGGCACGCTGTTACCCCAGTACTGCCGGCAAGAGGTATTGCCAGACCATTTACCTGCCTCACTTCCCTGTTCAGATACATAGCCGCTCAGGTCCGAAGACACAGACCTGAGAGGCAAAGTCGATATCAGCCCGCATGGGTACGTAGCTTTTGCGGGTCATAAAACGGCATGGCATTTACCTTAGCCGGATATTCAGTCCCGTCTTCAGCAACCGCAACCAACGCCGTCCCCGGTGATGCCGCCACCGGAGACACATGCCCCAGTGCCAGTGACTGATTCATCCGGTGAGACCAGCAGGGGCTGTTCACCACCCCAACCTCTTCACCGTTCAGTTTCAGAATTTCTCCACCTGCCAGGCTGTCACTGTGATTAATGACTAACCCTGCCGGTAAAATCCGCGGCGAGTGCTCTGCTACAAACACTGCATCCTTTCCCCGGAACGCCCCTTTGTTGCGGCTGACTGTAAAGCCAAGCCCCACTTCCCAGGGGTATGCTCAGTGGTCATATCATAGCCATAGAACAGTAACCCGGCTTCAATACGGACTTTATCCAGCGCAGTAAACGAACAGGGCATGACCCCTTCTCCGGCGCCTTCACTGAGCAGGTTGTCCCAGATATCTCCCGCCCAGGCCTGATCTACCAGAATCTCGTAGCCTCTTTCACCGGAATAACCGGTACGGGAAATCCGGCAGGGATGGCCAAACAGCTCTGCAGCCTGATGATGAAAATACGCCATGCTGCTGAGATCCACCGAACAGAAACGATTTAACAGTGCCAGCGCCTTAGGCCCCTGCAACGACAGATTATGCAGAGCATCATCCAGTTCAATACTGACGTTCAGGCCTTCGGCGGACTCCTGTAAGTAAGCCATACTGTCACCGGAACCATGGCAGAACAGCCACTCATCATCGCCGTTATTGGCAATGATGGCATCATCACAGACCGTCCCCTGCGGGGTCAGAATGGCACCGTAAGCAGACTTTCCGGGATAAATACCGGTCATATCACGGGTGATAACATGATCAGCCACTTTTAGGGCATCCGGGCCGCGCAGATACACTTTTTCAACGGCGACATGTCAAACAGCCCTGCCGCTTCACGGACCGCATCATGTTCCGCACAGGGGTCACTGGCATATGTCCAGGCAGTCCCCATACCGTTCCAGTCTTCCAGCTCAGACCCTAACGCACGGTGACGGCTGGCCAGAACGGAATGTCGTGTAGATTCGCTCATAACTGTTTTCCTTATTGTTTCAGAAAGTCAGATTGCTCTGTGGGAGAAGTTAACCGGTTGCAGTAAGCAGCTCAGTACCACTGGTCCGGCATGGAAGCTTTGCGGTCTTCAATAAAGGCCTGCAGTTCGCGGTCTTTAACGGCATCAAACTCCGGTGGCCGGTAATCCGCCAGCATGGTTTTCCAGCGTGCATTGGCACGCTGCTCAAGTGTCAGGCAGCCACCTTCCTGCCATTGCTCGAATGAATTGGTATCCGCCAGGTCGGAGAGGTAATTGGCGTCGCGGAAGTTCGCCATGGTGTGCTCTGTGGCCAGGAAATTTTCCCCGGGGCCAGCCTGCAGATAGGCCTGAGTCCCCAGGCTGTTAGCATCAATGGTCAGCCCGGCCAACTGGGTATGGATCATGCCGCAGCGGTCCAGATCCATGACGAACTTTCGTAGCCCATGGTCAGCCCGCCTTCGAGCCAGCCGGCCGCATGGAGAATATAATTCCCCGGCCAGCAACCCGGCATTCATGCTGTCGGAGGATTCCTGCATGGCCTGCCCGTCTGCCACTTTAGAGGCCGTTAAGTGTCCGCCACAACGCAACGGCAGACCCAGCCGGCGGCACAGCTGGCCAATTGCCAATGCAGAAAGATTGGCCTCCGGCGTGCCGAATGTGGGTGCACCGCTTTTAAGGTTCATGGTGGTAAGAAAGTTGCCGTAGACCACCGGGGAACCGGGACGGATCAGTTGCCCCAGTGCAATGCCCACCATAGCTTCAGCATGGGCTTGGGCAATCAGGGCCGGCTGGGTCACCGGCCCCATCGCACCGCCGAGAATAAAGGGCGATAACACAATGCCCTGATTCGCCCGGGCATAGGCCTTCAGCGAACCGGTCATTACATCATCGAATACCAGCGGAGAGTTCACATTGATATTGCCCTGAATCACACAGTGTTTATCCATATAATCCTGACCGTATACCAGCCGGGCCATGGCAATAGAGTCCTCTGCCCGTTCCGCACTGGTTACCGCCCCCATGAAAGGCTTTTCGGAATACCGCAGATGGGCGTAGGTCATATCCAGATGGCGTTTATTCACCGGTATGTTCACCGGTTCACAAACGGTGCCGCCGGAATGCTGTAGCCAGAGAGTCAGCTGTGCCAGTTTGACGAAGTTTTCAAAATCACTGAGGGTGGCATAACGCCGGCCGTTATCCAGATCGGTCACAAAAGGCGAGCCATAAGCTGGGGTCAGCACGACAGAATCGCCCCCACCGGGACCACATAATCCGGCTTACGTCCGTAAAGATTAAACGTATGAGGTGCCGTCTGACACAGTGCCCGGGCCAGGCCCCGGGGAAAACGTACCCGGTCCCCGTCAACCATCGCTCCGGCGGCGGCAAACAGCGCCAGCGCTTCTTCATCGTTTTTAAAGACAATGCCGATATCTTCCAGGATCCAGTCTGCCTGGTCTTCCAGCGCATCCAGTGCGGCGTCATCCAGCAAATTGTACAGCGGCGTTTTGCGTTCGATCAGGTGCACCTTCGGCTGCGGATTTCCCCGCTGAGTGATCCTGCCCGGACGACGGTTACGCCGGGATGGCCGGCCAGTCTGCTTGCCGTTCTCTGAATGCAACATCCGCATACCCTCTTAAATGAAAGCAGTGAAAACAATGAAAGCCCCACAGGCTAAATACAGAATCAAAATTATTGATCCATGATCAGCCATACACATGAAAAATGCGCCGACTCTCTGTTATCTTTGATATAAATTAAGGTATCACCGGTAATTTAACCGGCACAATGCAAAAGATTTGCTCAATCCGTTCAAATAATTTGAACTAAAAACCACCTGTTATGAGTTAATATTATGCGCTTCAGACACTACGACAGCCTGCGCCTGTTTGACGTGGTCGCCCGCCACCTGAGCTTCACTCAGGCTGCCGAGGAACTGCACCTGACCAAGGGTGCAGTGAGCTACCAGATTACCCGGCTGGAAGAAGCACTGGGATTCAGCCTGTTCATCCGCCAGCACAGGGGATTCTGCTCACCCCCAAAGGGAAGCAGCTCTGGCATACATCACAGGCGGCCTTTCATGATCTGGAGAATTTAATCACTCAACTGAGAGAGGACGATACCAGCCGGATCACCGTGGGCATGTCGACCTACTTTGCCTCCCGCTGGTTGTCACCACGGCTGATGAATTTTATGGCTGAACATCCCAACATCAGCTTGCGGTTACAGCCGATGATTGACCTCACGGACTTCCATACCGAGAACATTGATATGGCGATCCGCTGGGGTAAAGGCCACTGGCCCGGCATGCATGTGGAACTGCTGCGACAGGCGCCGGTGCGGCCGGCAACCGGTAAAAACCGCCGCAGCACTGGCCGGGCTTTCCTCCCATGAATGGGTAAATACTCTGACATTGCTGCACGACCGGGAGAACAGCCCCGCCTGGCAGGAATGGCATCAGCGGGCCGGCGAAACCTACCATGCTAAACAGGGTGGACTGGTAATTCAGGACCCGAACGTCCGGGTGCAGGCGATGATTGACGGCCAGGGTGTGGGATTATATGACGACCTGATATCCGCCGAGCTGAACAGTGGCCAGCTGAAATGGCTGTCGGACATCAGCATGCCGGAGTACGGATACTTTCTGGTGTATCCGGCCAATGCCCTGAATAACCCGGCCTTACGGACCTTCCGGGACTGGATTATCGAAGCGGCTGAAATGCCCTACTGAAATGCCCTACTAAAATGCCCGGCTAAACCTGTTCAAACTACGATGCGCTCAAATTCCGGGCATAAAAATCCCTGCACTGGCAGGGATCTTTCTAAACGATGCCCTCAGGCATACACATTGATATTTTGCCCCAGCGATGAGGTCGGATCAGCAGGCACAACCGTGCTGTTGATCAGTTGCAGAGCCATCTGGCCTTCATCTTCGATCTGCTTTATCGCTTTCGCTGTCATCTCAACACCCACCTCAGCCTGAATATTCTGTTGCTGATAGGCGGATACTGACGCGGCAGAGAGTTCCATGATTTTATCCTCTGGTGAAAACAGGCACAGGAAGGTTAACGGCCATAGCTGCAGAGACTTTACCGAAGATCGCAACAAACTGGATGAAAAGAATTCATCTGACGGTCAGATTGCTGAACAGCGCTTATATTGCTCACTGTACATCACCATACGGCGCTCGACCTTAGCGGCGACCCCAGCAACCAGAGCTTCTGGTTATAACTGCCCCGCCGGTAGCCACTGCGCCCTTCGTGATACGCCAGATACTGACCGTAGGCATCGCTGCGGAAACCCCCGTCAGGCGCTCGGTGTCCCGGGTATACCAGCCCACAAAATCCACCGCATCGGCAAAATTATCCCGCCGGGCCTGCTCGTTACCGGTCCGGCTGCGGTAATCCCCCAAACACCATCCAAGGCCTGGGCATAGCCAAAAGCGGTGGACTGACGGGCATACGGAATCACTCCCAGAAACCATTTGTAACCGGGCCGCGCATCAGCCACAAACTTAGATTCCTGATGCATGATTGCCATCATGACCGGGATGGGGTTCCCCAGCGGCTGTGACTTTTCTGCACCGCTTCATACCAGCCTTCGCGGGCATCCAGAACCGAACAGATATCATCCAGATTCATGGGCCGTAAAAACGCAAACCCGGCATAGACCACCAACACAGTCAGTAAACAGACGGCGCTCATCCAGCCCAGCAGAGACACCCTCCCCAGGCCACGCTGCCAGCGAGACCAGCGGGGAGTGCAGCTTAAAATTTAGCCTGCCAGGCAGTCTGAAAAACATCGTTTCAACTCGTTACATTTAATTATTCAGGGCCAGATATATCAGCCGGTTATACACAGCGCAAACAGATTCACCCACTTGCTGACCTGCGACAATTTCCAGCCGGTAATCAAAGCCGGACAGTGCTCAGCGACGGCGCCCGCGACGCTTACCGGACGCTTTGGGTTTCAGCCCCAGCGCTTCTGCCCGTGCCTGTTTTTGGATTGCGGACGACGCTTTTTCTCCGCCGCCGGCTTGTTCAGATCCGGCTCAAAACCCGGATACCACTGCCGGTTAAGTTTTTCATCCAAAGAGTTTCGATCGGTTCCAGCAGATGAAGTTCATCCTGGCTCATCAGAGTGACTGCCAGCCCTTCCCTGCCGGCCCGTCCGGTACGGCCAATCCGGTGAATATAATCCTCAGCATTGTGGGGCAACTGATAGTTGATCACATAGTTCAGGCTGTCGATATCCAGCCCCGGGCAGCCACATCGGTTGCTACCAGCACCCGTACTTCACCCTCACGGAAGGCTTCCAGCTCCCGTTCCCGGGCCCCCTGGGATTTATCCCCATGCACCGCTTTGGTATTCAGGCCATCCGCCGTCAGTTCCCGTGCCAGATAATCTGCTGCCTGCTTGGTACGGGTAAACACCAGTACCTGCTGCCAGTTATTGCTGCCAACCAGATAGGACAACAGCGGATGCTTTTTCTCCGCATCCACTTCATATATTTTTGCTCCACCCCTTCAGCCGGACTGTTACGGGTATCGATCTGCAGAATTTCCGGGTCATTCAGCAAGGTCTTGCTGAGTTTAAAAATGGCATCATCAAAGGTGGCAGAAAACAGCAGTGTCTGCCGTTGCTCAGGCAGTTTTTCAGCAGTTGGCGGATTTCACCGATGAATCCCATGTCCAGCATCCGGTCCGCTTCATCAAACACCAGACTTTCAACCTGGCTCAGATCCACCGCGCCTTTGAAGATAAGGTCCAGTAATCGTCCGGGCGTCGCCACCAGCAGATCGACACCTTCCTGCAACGCCGCAATCTGAACATTCAGGCTGGCACCGCCATACACCAGACAACTGCGTATTCCGGTATTTGCTGCATAGTCCCGGGCACTTTTAAACACCTGCTGGGCAAGCTCTCTGGTTGGCGTCAGAATCAACACCGCCGGCATAATATTACTGCGTTGTCCGGCATGACTATCAGCCATCAGCCGCTGCAGCAACGGCAGCACGAATGCCGCTGTTTTTCCCGTACCAGTTCGGGCACCGGCCATCACATCCCGCCCGTCAAGAATCAGTGGAATGGCGCCTGTCTGCACCGCAGTTGGCTGCTCATATCCCCGTTCGCGAAGCGTATCAGCCAGCGTCTGATGCAATCCCAATTCTGTAAACACTTACCTGTCCTATACTGAAATCTTTAAACCTGCTCCGGCTGCCAAATCCGGCATCTGAAGCACATTTAGAACACTTAAAAATATAACTGTCTGTAAGTGTATCAGCTTCCTGCTGGCAGGACTCAGAAGTGTCTGATTCCACTGACAATTCCCGCAGCTTCATACTTAAGTTGCAACAATTGACTCAGATCAAGTTTCCCGTCTGCAACCCTTGATGCACGTCAAGATCCACAATGACCCTTCTGCTAGCATGGTTTTACGCATTTTTCTTGGAAGCCAAAACGATGAAAGAAGCAACAAGTGCAACACCGCAGGAACAGTCCCGCGGAGAAGAAACCAAAGCGTTTCTGTTTTTAACCGGGGTTATCGCGCCAGCCGTGGCCGTATCCGTCGTAGTCGGTTACGGATTCATTGTCTGGATCTCCCAGATTCTGACCGGACCTCCGGGAAGTTAATCCTATGGTCGATCTGAGCCGTCGGGCACTCTTCAGAGGTAGAGTGTCCAGAGATCAAGCCGGAAAGCCTCTTCGCCAGAACCTTCCCTGGATCAAGGATGAGCAGCTGTTCCTTGCCGACTGTCACCGCTGTGACGCCTGCATAAAACAGTGTGAAACCCAGATCATTACACGGGGTGACGGCGGTTTCCCGACAATCGATTTCAGCCGCGGCGAATGCACCTTTTGCTATCAGTGTGCCAGCGCCTGTGACCAGCCACTTTTCTGGCCGGAAACAGAACAGCCCTGGAAACAGAAGATAGAAATCGGTGCCAAGTGCCTGACCAACAGCGGCGTTGAGTGCCGCAGCTGCGAAGACAGCTGTGAACCTTACGCCATCAGCTTCCGCCCAAGGCGGGGCCAGGTCAGCTCACCTCAGATCGACACTGACCAATGTAACGGCTGTGGCGCCTGCATCAGCACCTGCCCCAGCAACGCCATCACAATCAATCATGGAGTCCAGCTATGAACGCGCAACAGGATGACTCGTATCACGACGATAAGGACCTGCATATCGCCAGTCTGGTCGTCATGAGCCACCGGACCACTTGCAACAGGTACAGGAAACGATTTTCAGCATTCCCGGTACGGAGATTCCGAACTCCACACCGGAAGGCAAGCTGGTTGTCGTACTGGAAGCGGACGATCAGGCCCAGTTACTGGACCGGATCGACCACATTCAGGGCGCCGACCACATTCTTTCAGCATCACTGGTGTACCACCACATCGCCTGATGCTGTTTAGCACCACCGAATATCGCGGTTCGCCGCAAAGACAAGAGCGACCCGGCTTCCGTCTGACGGAACAGGGCCTGAAGAATAAACACAGGTAAACAAGAGAGGATCACCATGAAGGTATCCAGACGTGACTTTGTAAAGCGCAGGCAGCATCTGCTGCAGCTGTTGCGGCCGGCATCAGCCTGCCCAGCCAGGCGACTAACCTCATCACCAAGTCTTCCGAGACTGAAGTGAAGTGGGATAAAGCGCCATGCCGTTTCTGCGGCACCGGCTGTTCAGTACTGGTCGGCACCCAGAACGGTAAAGTAGTAGCCACACAGGGCGACCCGGAAGCTCCGGTAAACCGTGGTCTGAACTGTATCAAGGGCTACTTCCTGTCAAAAATCATGTACGGCAAAGACCGTCTGAATACACCGCTGCTGCGGATGACTGACGGCCGCTACGACAAGAACGGCGAGTTCACCCCGATCAGCTGGGATCAGGCTTTCGACATCATGGCGGAAAAATGGAAAGAATCCATCGCCAAGACCCGCAACTCTGACGAGATGCCGCCTGTCGGTATGTTCGGTTCCGGCCAGTGGACAGTTATGGAAGGCTACGCGGCTTCCAAGCTGATGAAAGCCGGCTTCCGTTCTAACCACATCGACCCGAACGCCCGTCACTGTATGGCATCTGCGGTAGGTGGCTTCATGCGTACCTTCGGTATCGATGAGCCGATGGGTTGCTACGACGATCTGGAACAGGCCGACGCATTCGTGCTGTGGGGCTCCAACATGGCGGAAATGCACCCGATTCTGTGGTCCCGTCTGACTGACCGTGCCCTGAGCGCCGATCACGTTAAAGTCGCTGTACTGTCTACCTTCAAACACCGCAGCTTCGAACTGGCTGATAACCCGATCGTCTTCACTCCACAGACTGACCTGGCGATCCTGAACTACATTGCGAACTACATCATCCAGAACGATGCGGTGAACAAAGACTTTGTTGAGAAGCACACTAACTTCCGTAAAGGTGTGACTGACATCGGTTACGGTCTGCGTCCGACTCACCCGCTGGAAAAAGCGGCTAAGAACCCGGGTAAAGGCGGTTCTGATCCGATCACTTTTGAAGAATTCGCAGAATTCGTCAGCACCTACACCCTGGAATACACTTCTGAGCTGTCCGGTGTTCCTCAGAAGAACCTGGAAGAACTGGCCAAGCTGTATGCCGATCCAAACCGTAAGGTTGTGTCTTACTGGACCATGGGCTTCAACCAGCACACCCGCGGTGTATGGGCCAACAACCTGGTGTACAACATCCACCTGCTGACCGGTAAGATCTCTGCGCCGGGTAACGGTCCGTTCTCCCTGACCGGCCAGCCTTCTGCCTGTGGTACTGCCCGTGAAGTAGGTACTTTCGCACACCGTCTGCCAGCAGACATGGTTGTGAAGAAGAAGCCACACCGTGATATCGCTGAGAAAATCTGGAAACTGCCGGAAGGTACTGTTCCTGCAAAAGTTGGTTACCACGCAGTCTTGCAGAACCGCATGCTGAAAGACGGCAAGCTGAACTGCTACTGGGTAATGTGTAACAACAACATGCAGGCAGCTCCGAACATGAACGAAGAAGGCCTGCCAGGTTACCGCAACCCGGCTAACTTCATCGTGACATCTGACCCGTACCCAACTGTTACTGCTCAGGCATCTGACCTGATCCTGCCAACAGCAATGTGGGTAGAGAAAGAAGGTGCATACGGTAACGCTGAACGCCGTACCCAGACCTGGTACCAGCAGGTACCGCCAAGTGAAGGCGCTAAGTCTGACCTGTGGCAGCTGGTTGAGTTCTCCAAGCGCTTCAAGGTTGAAGAAGTATGGTCTGATGCCCTGCTGGCAGCGATGCCTGAATACCGTGGCAAAACTCTGTACGACGTTCTGTACAAGAACGGTCAGGTTGATAAATTCCGCTGTCTGATCTGCCGGAAGGCCAGATCAACGATGAAGCCAACGACTTCGGCTTCTACGTACAGAAAGGTCTGTTCGAAGAATACGCTGAATTCGGCCGTGGTCACGCCCACGACCTGGCACCGTACGACATGTACCACAAGACCCGCGGTATGCGCTGGCCGGTTGTTGACGGCAAAGAAACCCTGTGGCGTTTCCGTGAAGGTTACGATCCATACGTGGAAGCCGGCAGCGAAGTACAGTTCTACGGTAAGAAGAAAGACAAGCGTGCGATCATCTTCGCCCTGCCTTACGAGCCTGCTGCTGAATCTCCGGATGAAGAATTCGATCTGTGGCTGTCCACCGGCCGGGTTCTGGAACACTGGCACACTGGCACCATGACCCGCCGGGTACCTGAGCTGTACCGGGCCTTCCCGGACAGCGTGGTGTACATGCATCCGGAAGATGCCAAGAAGCGCAAGCTGCGCCGTGGTGACGAGGTCCGGGTGGCATCCCGCCGTGGCGAAATTACTACCCGGGTAGAAACCCGTGGCCGTAACCGTCCGCCGGAAGGTCTGGTATTCATGCCGTTCTTCGATGCGAAGCAGTTAGTTAACCGTCTGACACTGGATGCTACCGATCCGCTGTCAAAAGAAACTGACTTCAAGAAGTGCGCTGTGCGCATCGAGAAGGTTTAACGCCTGGCGCGTTAAGAATCTGATTAATGAAGCAGACCATGGACAAGCAGCGTCGCTCTGAATCATCCGCCAGCAAGGCACCGGCAAGACGTCAGTTTTTACTGACGTCGCCCGCGGTGCCTCTGCTGCCGGCATGGTTGGCCTGGGCCTTACCGCCTGGGCAAGCAGCGCAAAGCGCAGTGATCCTCAGGCAATCCGCCCACCCGGCGCATTACCCGGCGATGACTTCCTGAATGCTTGTCTGCGGTGTGGTTTGTGTGTGGAAGACTGTCCTTACGACACTCTGAAACTGGCAACTTTATTCGACCCTGCACCCAGCGGTACTCCCTGGTTTGAAGCCAGAAAAGTTCCCTGCGAGATGTGTGAAGATATTCCCTGTGTGGCCGCCTGCCCAAGCGGCGCGCTGGATCCTGCACTGAAGAATATCGACGACGCCCGCATGGGCACCGCCGTGCTGATTGATGAAAAGAACTGCCTGAACTTTCAGGGCCTGCGTTGTGATGTTTGCTACCGGGTATGCCCGTTAATTGACGAGGCAATCACTCTGGAGCGACAGCGCAACAGTCGTACCGGCAAGCATGCTTTATTCATTCCTACCGTTCAGTCCGATGCCTGCACCGGCTGTGGTAAGTGTGAAGAAGCCTGCGTACTGGATGAAACCGCCATTAAGGTCCTGCCACTGGAACTCGCCAGTGGCACCCTTGGCCAGCACTACCGGCTGGGCTGGGAAGAAAAGGCCCGTAACGGCGGCTCACTGGTACCGGAACAGTTAAAACTGGAAATCCGCAGACCGGAGAACAGCAATGCCAACTGAACGTCAGGCTAACAGCCACGTTGGTGCTGAAGCGGCAGCAAAACTGGGATGGTGGCATGCTCACCGTTTTCTGGTGCTGCGCCGTATCAGCCAGCTGAGCATTCTGGCCCTGTTTGCTGCCAGCTTTCTGTACGGACTGGATATCCTTAAGGGAAACCTCAGCAGCTCCACAGTGCTGAATACAGTGCCTTTAAGTGATCCGTTTGTACTTGCACAACTCATCGCCAGTGGTCACTGGCCGGCTGAAACAGCGTTACTGGGCGGCGCAATCGTCCTGCTGTTCTACATGCTGGTCGGCGGACGCAGTTACTGCAGCTGGGTATGCCCGGTGAACATTGTCACCGATGCTGCCAGCTGGTTACGCCGCCGATTAGGTATCAGCAAAACAACCCGGATATCCAACAGCCTGCGCTATTGGTTACTGGGGCTGTCACTGCTGCTACCGGTGGTTGGCGGACTGCTGATCTGGGAACTGGTGAATCCGGTTTCCCTGTTGCAGCGCGGACTGATCTTCGGTCTGGGCAGTGGCTGGGTACTGATTGCCATGATCTTTCTGCTGGACTTACTTATCAGCCAGCGGGCCTGGTGCAGCCACCTGTGTCCGATGGGCGCCTTCTACGGCCTGATAGGCAAGCTTAGCGTGATCCGGGTCAATGCCAGACACCGCGAACGCTGCGATGATTGTATGGACTGTTACAAGGTCTGCCCTGAACCTCAGATTCTGAAACCGGTATTAAAAGGCGCTGCCAATGGTGTCAGCCCAATTATTTTTGCCTCTGATTGTACAAATTGCAGCCGCTGCATCGATGTATGCGCTGAGTCTGTATTTGAAATCAATACCCGATTTACCACTGAGGTGGAGAACAAAAATGAAAAACCTATTGCTACTATCTTTAATTGCCATCCTGTCTGCCCCTGTTGTTGCTGAAGAGTTTGGCGATCTGGGCGGTTCACTGCGCAGCCATGACCTGGACAGCCAGGCAGCCACCGCTGAGCTGAAAAACTACCCGAAAGAGCATGAAGGCCTGCAACTGGATTACGTACAGCAGCCACCACTGATCCCGCACTCAATCCGCGGTTATCAGGTGAATAAGAACTCTAACAAGTGCTTAAGCTGCCACAGCTTCAAGAACTACAAAAAGTACGGCGCAACCAAGATCAGTATCACTCACTTCAAAAACCGTGACGGTGTAGAACTGACTGATGTATCACCACGCCGCTACTTCTGCCAGCAGTGTCACGTTCCTCAGGTAGAGGCACCACCACTGGTTGAAAATACTTTTGAGCCTGCCGGCGCAGCCGGCGAGTAAGGAGCACAGCCATGCAGTTAATCAAATCGATTTGGCGCACTCTGACTCGCCCTGCCGTACACTACAGCCTGGGCTTCCTGACTGTTGGTGGCTTTGTGGCCGGTATCATCTTCTGGGGTGGTTTCAACACCGCGCTGGAAATGACCAACACTGAAGAGTTCTGTGTGTCCTGTCACGAAATGCGTAACAACGTGTTTGAAGAGCTGAAGCCAACCATTCACTACTCAAACCGTTCAGGCGTACGGGCCAGCTGCCCGGATTGTCACGTACCGCATAACTGGACTGACAAGATCGCCCGTAAGATGCAGGCATCTAAAGAAGTGTGGGGCAAGATCTTCGGAACCATTAACACTCCGGAGAAATTCGAAGCCAAACGCCGTGAACTGGCCGAGCACGAATGGGCACGTCTGAAAGCGAATGACTCGCTGGAATGCCGTAACTGTCACGAGTTCGACAGCATGGACTTCACCCTGCAGGCCGGCCGGGCCGCCAAGCAGCACTCCACTGCCCTGGCATCCGGTGAAAAACCTGTATTGACTGTCACAAAGGTATTGCTCACCAGCTGCCTGACATGACTGGTGTGGAAGGCTGGCACTAAGCCGGACAACCACTGACACAATTGCCGCGCCCTGTTCAGAATCAGTGCGCGGCAATTTTCTTTGGCCACATAAGTTTCCTGAATTGCTCAAAGTTTCGGCACATTTGTCGTCTCAGAGAATGTTTTTCTCAGGGTGTCGCAGATACACAAGCTAATGGCTAAAGAGATAAATTCCCTGCCCTGAAAATGATTGACTACACACATTGGAGTCGTCGCATTCTGTTCACGGGAGTAAACGCAGTTTTACTTAATACATATTGCCTGTAGCCATTGAAAAATTGCCTCAGGATATGCATTATATCGCTGCTTTTGCTTTGGAGATTCTTGCTAAGACGCAACACATTAGAATGCTGCGCTTAACGACCCAATCATTCTGAATGATTACATACAAATACCGGCGCTCTCGCCAAAACGTGATTCTCTAACAGAGGTATAAAAGGTGAATACTGATATCGATATTGCTCGCGCAGCAAAAACAGCACATCAGCGAAATTGCTGCGAAACTGGAGATCCCAAACGAGCATATTAGCCCTTACGGCCACGATAAAGCCAAGGTTAACCTCGACTACATCGAAACTCTAAAGGATCGTCCAGACGGCAAACTGATCCTGGTTACTGCAATCAGCCCAACTCCGGCTGGTGAAGGTAAAACTACTACTACCGTTGGTCTGGGCGATGGCCTGAACCGTATCGGTAAGAAAGCAATGATTGCACTGCGTGAGCCTTCTCTGGGCCCATGTTTTGGTATGAAGGGTGGTGCTGCCGGCGGCGGTAAAGCTCAGGTAGTACCAATGGAAGATATCAACCTGCACTTCACCGGCGACTTCCACGCTATCGGTGCTGCACACAACCTGCTGGCTGCTCTGATCGACAACCACATCTACTGGGGTAACGATCTGGGTATCGACAGCCGTCGTATCGCGTACAAGCGTGTAATCGACATGAACGACCGCGCACTGCGTGAAATCGCTAACGGCCTGGGTGGCCCAGGTAACGGTTACTCCCGTACCGACGGTTTCGACATCACTGTTGCGTCTGAAATCATGGCTATCTTCTGCCTGGCATCTGACATGAACGATCTGCGTGAGCGTATCGGTAACATCATCGTTGCTGAAACCCGTGAGCGTACTCCAATCCGTGCTAAGCAGCTGGATGCAGACGGCGCAATGGCGACTCTGCTGAAAGACGCTCTGAACCCTAACCTGGTTCAGACTCTGGAAAACAACCCTGCTTTCATCCACGGTGGCCCGTTCGCGAACATCGCACACGGCTGTAACTCTGTAATTGCAACTAAAGCAGCTCTGAAACTGGCTGACTACGTTGTAACTGAAGCAGGTTTCGGTGCTGACCTGGGTGCTGAGAAGTTCTTCGACATCAAGTGCCGTAAAGCTGGCCTGAAGCCTGAAGCTGCAGTAATCGTTGCAACTGTACGTGCTCTGAAGATGCACGGTGGTGTTGCTAAAGACGAACTGACTGGCGAAAACGTTGAAGCAGTTCAGAAAGGTTGCGCGAACCTGGTTCGTCACATCCAGAACGTTAAGAAGTTCGGTGTACCTGTTGTTGTTGCTATCAACCAGTTCATCCACGACACTGACGCAGAAATCGCTGCTGTTCAGGCTGCGGCTTCTGAAGAAGGCGTTGAAGCTATCCTGGCTAGCCACTGGGCTAACGGTGGTGAAGGTACTGAAGCACTGGCGAACAAAGTTGTTGATATCATCGAAGGTGGTTCTGCACAATTCGCTCCTCTGTACCACCTGGATATGCCTCTGTTCGAGAAAATCGAAACTATCGCTAAGAACATCTACGGCGCTGGTGATGTAGCTGCAGACAAGACTGTCCGTGACCGTCTGCATCAGTTCGAACAGCAAGGCTTCGGCAACCTGCCTGTATGTATGGCTAAGACCCAGTACAGCTTCTCTACTGACATGAACCTGCGTGGCGCACCAAGCGATCACACAGTAACTGTTCGTGAAGTACGTCTGTCTGCTGGTGCTGAGTTCATCGTTGCAGTATGTGGTGACATCATGACCATGCCTGGTCTGCCACGTGTTCCAGCTGCGAACCACATCCACGTTGACGAAGACGGCCTGATCCAGGGTCTGTTCTAAGATTTTTAAAATCTTAAACAACGTATAAAAATGGCTCCCTCGGGAGCCATTTTTTATGTCTAAAGAAAGGTAAAAACCAGGCATATGATGTCATAGAGCGACATCATGGCAGCATTGGCCTACTCTGCCACGTGTTCCAGCTGCGAACCACATCCACGTTGACGAAGACGGCCTGATCCAGGGTCTGTTCTAAGTCTTAATCATTTATTACTAAATGAAAACGGCGCTTTTAGCGCCGTTTTCTATGCCTGAAGCAAAACAGAAACCAAGCATATGATGTCAGTGACATTTACATCCACTGTCTAAGAAACATACACTGATACTTACTCTGCCAGGGATTAGGCAGATATTTCTCTTTAACAGCAAAGGAATGCTGCACCATGACGTCACAGATAAAACTGTACACCTCGCCCGATGGCCAGATACAACTGGACATTAAAGTTACCAATGAAAATATATGGCTGACTCAGGCGCAGATGGCAGAACTATTTGGCACTCGCCGACCAGCTATCACCAAACATCTAAATAACATATATACATCAGCGGAACTGCGGGAAGACAGTACATGTTCCATTTTGGAACATATGGGTACAAATAAACGTATTTATAGCACTAAACACTACAATCTCGATGCTGTCATTTCTGTCGGCTACCGCGTTAATTCCTCACGGGCAACACAGTTCAGAATCTGGGCAAACCGCATTCTGAAACAGCATCTTATACAGGGGTTCAGTATCAACGAACAGCGGCTGCGAGAACAGGGACATGAATTTAAACAAACTATTGATCTTCTCAACCGCACTCTCAGAAATCAGCAACTGATTGATCCTGCAGGCGCAGATGTACTGTCAGTTATCAGTAACTATGTACGCAGCTGGAGTCTCATACTTGGCTACGATGAAGCCACTCTGGGTGAAATCAGACATACTCAGCAACAAAAACAAATGCGGCAACTCAGCCACCGGGAAACAGAATCAGCGATTGAAACCCTGAAGCAGGAACTCATCAGTAAAGGTGAGGCCACTCAACTCTTCGCTCTGCAAAGAAATAACGGCTTATGGTCAGCAATAAATACAATTGAACAAGGATTTGCCGAAGAATTATTCTATCCAAATATCGCCAGCCGGGCTGCAAACCTGCTCTATCTGATTATCAAAAACCATCCTTTTACTGATGGAAATAAACGCACCGGTGCCTTTATGTTTATTTGGTACTTGAATATAAATAAACACCTTCTGGCAAAGCCCACTGAGCTGATGATTAACGATAATACACTGGTGGCATTGACTCTGATGATCGCCGAAAGCGCGCCGGCTCAGAAAGAATTGATGATTCGCCTGACTGAACACTTCATTGAGCTGTCTGATCAGCCCACATTGACCCATTTCAGTTCAGACTGATCGCACAACAGGTCGCGGAGATTAGCCGGAGAGAAATGATAATAACCCTGCTGATAAAAATCTGATGCTCTTTCAGCTTTTCAACCTGCCAGCGTTTTTCCACCCCTTCCACAATCATGTTCATGCCCAGAGCACTCACCAGCTTATGAATACAGGTGACCGTTTCAACGCCTTTATCCAGCCGGGCAACGAACTCACGGTCCAGTTTGACCCATTTGGCAGGGATACTGTTGAGATAGGCTAACGAAGAGAAACCGGTACCGAAGTCATCGATTGCAAAGCTGAAGCCGTAGCCAATCAGCTGATCAATGGTTGACGAGTATTCCTTAGAGTCAGGCATGATGACCCGCTCGGTCAGCTCCAGCACCACATCCTGAGGGGCGAGACCGGCAGAATTAATTGCATACTCAAGATCGCTGATCAGTCTGCCCTGCTGGATATGCAGCCCGGAGACATTCAGCGACAACAATACCTGCTTGCCAAAGCGTTGCCGTATTGAGCGAAACTCCTGGCAGGCCTGATAAAAATCCAGCTGCTCAGTTCACCGATCAGCCCGCAATGCTCGGCCACATCAATCAGCTCATCCGGACTGACTTCAGCCAGTTCAGAACCGGGCCAGCGAACCAGCGCTTCAACAATGACTACCCGGGAATCATGCATATCAAACACCGGCTGATAGCACATCTCGAATTCATCATTCAGCAGCGCGGCACCGATACGCTGGGAAATCTGCGTCCGTCTTAATAGTTGCTCACGCATCCCCTGACGATACTGAATCCAGCAGCGGCGGCCGGAACCTTTAGCCATGTACATGGCCGCATCGGCATCCGCCAGCAGCAGATCAAGGTCTTCATCATCACGGGGATAACTGGCAACCCCACACTGACCGACAGAACAACCGGCGGGATATCATCGGAAATCTTATATTGTCCGGAAAGGCTCTGAACCAATGCAGTGGCAAACACATCAAAGTAATCATCCACACACACTTCCGGCAAGATGACCACAAACTCATCGCCACCGATACGGGCAATGTCTCCATCATCCCCGGTACAGCGTCTCAGACGGCTGGCAACCTGACACAGCAGGCTGTCACCCACCGCATGGCCAAAGCCATCGTTAATCGGTTTAAAGCCATCCAGATCGATGTAATAGACAGAGAAAGGCGTCTGCGTGCTATGCAGACGTTGCATGCGCTGAAACAAACCCTTACGGTTGAAAACACCGGTCAGCACATCATGGGTCGCCATTTGCTGTAACTCCAGCTCACGGCTTTTACGTTCGTGGATGTCCTGCAGGCTGACAACAAAATCACCTTCAGTGGTTTCGCTCAGACGCACCTCAATGCTGTGCCAGCGATTCCCGTCGGCACACTGTAAACAGACATCCTGCTCATAATACTTATCTTTACCGGCCAGCTGACGGTCAATCTTAACCAGCTCATCAACCGGAATAAGATCAGCAAGATTATGGATGTCCGTGCCAAACTGCTGCCGGAATGAAGGATTAGAACTGAGTAATTCGAACTGATCATTAAACAGGCAGATCATAATGGTGCCGCTGACCAGCGCGGCTATCTCTGCGCGTTCAACATGAAGGCCTTCAACCAGCATGGCCAGCCGGCCATCTTCCAGGTGGATTCCGGAAAACTGACAGTAAACATCTTTCGCTTCGCCTTTTGGCGATAACTGCCACCAGTGGCAAATACGTTTACCTAATGCGAAGTCATCCAGATAATTAAGAAGCGTGTGCTGAACAGCATCAGACGTGCCTTCCTGGAAATCCCGGGAAGTGAGTTCTTCAAGGCTTGGTGAGTGCCATAAAGTCAGTGCACTTTCATTCGCCCAATGGATACGATAGTTATCAATATCGTATATCCAAACCGGCGTCTGAAGCTGATCAATATCTAGCATTGCTAATCCTTCAGTCTCACACAATTTTTTTATGAGGGTACTAAAGGTTTTAGACACCCAAAACTCAAGTGTCCAATATAGCACGCTAAAGACCCAAAATGGTAAGTATATTTACCTATAATGCGCACCGGATACAGAAAACAATAGCCATTTACAGGGATAAATGGTATGCAGAAGAATCGAATATTTTAATCAATATTCCGCTGCATCAGCGCCATCTCCACAAACTCCCGAATCCCCTGTTGCTGGCTCCTCGTTTTCAGCCAGACCACATGTTCAGTCACATCCATTTCAGTGCCTGCTACCGGTACCAGCGCGTAACGCGGATCAGGACGAATATCATCACTCAGCGCAAACCCTACCCCCAGCTCCTGAACTACTGCATTACTGACATGCTCCGAAGTACTCATCATCATTTCAAAGCGGGGTTGTAAATGCTCACTGCTGAATATCTCCCTGACGTACTCCTGCGTAAACGAGTTGTCTTTATAAGCAATCAGCGAATCGCCAATCAGGTCACGGGCAGTGACGGACTCAGCCCCTGCATGGGGATGGCTATGCGGCAGGATCGCCATCAGACCATGGCAGTGAAATGCCAGCCGCGACAATCCGGCAGGCGGATTCGGCAAAGGAAACAAACCAATATCCGCGTCCCGGTCGATAATCATTTGCCGGCACTCATGGGTAGTTCCGGCAATCACCTGCACATGGGCATTCGGATACTGCTTTTTAAACGCGGCCATCAGCGGCATAAAAATCAACGGCGAAGCTGTCGCCAGTTTTAGCCGGAAATTTTCAGTACGTTCCTCAGGCTCCAGTAATGCAGCCACCGCCATATCCAGATCCAGATACTGACAGCTCAGCTGATTCAGCTGTTTACCCAAACTTGTCGGACGCACCTCTTTACTGAACCGCTCCAGTAACGGAAATTCACAGCGCGATTCCAGCTTGCGAATCTGGGCGGTAACCGCCGGCTGGCTCACCCCCAGCAGTTTAGCTGCCCGGGTAAAACTGCCGGCCCGTACCACGGCATTAAAGGTGCGGATTTCATTCAGGGTAATATCCATCGGTTTCTCATTGCTTAACATTCACAGACACATTTTTACTGACGCTGTTAACAGATATCTGGCTCATCAGGCGCTTTAAACAGTCGTCGCAGCAACATCAGTCACCACACCGTTAGCCGGTACAGATACTGGCTCAGGCGCATCGGCAGGCTCCTCCCTGCGCTCCAGCAACGGAATTGAGGCGATCAACTGCCGGGTATAGGGCTGCTGAGGGTTCAGAAAAATATCCCGGACATTGCCCTGCTCCACCAGATCACCATGCTTCATTACACAGACCCAGTCACACAGGTTAGCGATCACGCTCAGGTCATGGGAGATAAACAGAATGGTCAGCCCCAACTCATCGCGCAACTCTTTCAGCAGGGCCAGAATCTCCGCCTGAATAGATACATCCAGCGCCGCGACAGACTCATCCGCAACAATGAATTTCGGTTTACAGATCAGCGCCCGGGCAATGCTGATCCGCTGCCGCTGCCCACCGGAAAAGCATGGGGAAAACGCCGTAAATGGGTCACGTCAATGTGACAACGTTTAGCGATGGCAATGACCTTCTTGTCGGTCTCTTCACGGTTTTTAGTCAGTTTCATCGCCTCCAGGGGCTCGGCGATAATATCCCGCACCGTCATCCGCGGATTCAGCGAACTGTATGGGTCCTGAAACACCAGCTGTGCGGTACGAACCAGATCTTTGCGTTTAAGCGGTTTCTGCGCGCCAAACTCAACCGGATGTTTCTTACGGTTGTACCGAACAGTACCGCTACTGATCGGCGCGGCCCCAGCAAGGCTTTACCCAGTGAGGTTTTCCCGGAGCCGCTTTCGCCAACCAGACCTATGATCTGCCCCTTCGGCAAATCCAGTGAGATATTCTTCACCGCGGTAAAACTGTCCCGCTGACGGGCCGCACCGGACAGCTGATACGTCACTGACAGATTATCAACAGACACCATCGCTCTGGGGGTTTAGCCGGTGGCTCAGGCAACTCATCAAGGTGTGGCAAGGCATCCAGCAAACGCTTGGTATACGCATGTTCCGGGGCAAACAGAACCCGTTCTGCGGAACCTGCTTCCACCACTTCACCTTTCTTCATTACCGTGACCCTGTCGGCAATTTTCGAGATGACTCCAAGGTCATGGGTAATAAACAGCATGCCCATGCCGTACTGCTCACGCAGCTCCAGCATCAGCTCCAATACCTGGGCCTGAATGGTCACATCCAGTGCGGTAGTAGGCTCATCGGCAATCAGCAACTTAGGCTTGGTCGAAAGGGCCATGGCGATCATTGCCCGCTGGCGCATCCCGCCGGACAGTTCAAATACATACTGATCAAAGCGTTTTTCCGGTTCCAGAATGCCTACCCGGTCAAACAGTTCAATGCCTGCCTTTCGGGCTTCTTCACGGAAACACCCAAATGAATCTGCATGGTCTGAATGATCTGATCACTGATGCGGATCGCCGGTGCAAAGCTGGCCATCGGCTCCTGAAAGATCATCGAAACGGCATCACCACGTACCAGCCGCATATCTTTACCCCGCAGCTTCAGAACATTGATATCCTGCTGCTGATGGCGCAGGTGTACCGAACTGCCGGGATGAATAATTGCGTTCCCCGGGCTCAGGCGCATAATGGTTTTGGCGGTGACGGATTTACCGGAACCGCTCTCCCCGACCAAGCCCATCACCTCGCCCGGTTTGATATCCAGGCTGACGTTATTCACCGCCCGTATCCGGCCTTCATCGGTATTAAAATCGATACTTAAATCACGTATTTCCAGCAGGTTGCCGGCATCGCTGTGCATCATCATATTACTTCTTCTCCGCATAAGGGTCTGCGGCATCACGTAGCGCATCGCCGACAAATACAAAGGCCATAATCAGGGCAACGAACACCGCCACCGGGAAAAACTGCCAGATCATATTTTGCTGAATGTCCGGGTCCTGCGCTTTTGCAGCAACACCCCAAGGCTGTTCACCGGTTCAGTCAGCCCCAGGCCCAGAAAGCTCAGGCTGGTTTCCGCCAGAATGACGTATGGAAAGTTAATCAGGGTATCGACAATGATGTAGCTGCCAAAGCTCGGCACCAGGTGCCGCCAGATAATCCGCCAGGTGCCGGAACCGCACAACTGTGCCGCCAGAACATAATCCTGATTACGTTCTGTCAGAATATGGGTTCGCAGGCGCCGCCCCAGCGTGGCGAAATCCAGCATGCCAATGACCACGGCAATGGCGAAATACCGTTGTACAGAGGTCAGATCGATCTGCGCCAGCGCCACCGCACAGGCCAGATAAATCGGAATCGGCGGAATCACCCGAACCGCTTCCGTGATGCTCATCATCACCGTATCCACCTTGCCGCCGAAATAGCCGCTGATACCGCCCACCAGCAGGGACGTAAATAGCTTCACAACTAAGGCCACAATGGCGATGCTGATGGTAACCCACACCGCATGAAGGGTACGGCTGAAAACATCCTTACCGTCTTCATCGGTGCCCATGAGATGAATCTGACCGTTTTCCACGCCGAACAGATGCCGGTCCCAGCGGATATCCAGATCCAGCCCGGCAACGCTCAGATCAATCAGGCTGTACTCCCAGCCCTTCACAAAGAACTGCAGATAACGGCGCTTATCTTCATCCACCGTAAACTTATTCTGGCTGGATGAGCTCAGCGCCCCACTAGACGTCAGGGCATCCAGGGCATCCAGCCCGCCACCGGCCAGCGCTTTGAGATCGATCTTGGCCTTTTCTTTGGTATAGGTATAAGTGAATGGCCGGAACGAAAAGCCATTCTGATCCCAGAAGTACACCACCTGTGGCGCCCCCGGCGATAATCTTTATCTGCCCCGGCAATGGTTGGGTCAACCGGCGCAAAGAAGCCGGCAAAGAACCCCATAAAAACCAGCGCCCCTAAAATCCAGGCCGCCACCACACCGGAGGTTTTACGCTTGAAGCGGGCTTTTATCAGCGCCATCTGACCGGCGGTGTAATAGGCATCATCTGCAATAACATCTTTTTACGCCCGAACCGGGCCAGCATACTTCCGATCGCCATATTCAGCTCCCCAGCACACTTTTGCGTACCCGCGGATCAATCGCCGCCAGTACCACATCGGTAATAAAGTTCATGGAAATCACCACCAGCGCCACCAGAAATAAAATACCGGCGGCCAGCTCCTGATCATTGGTTTGGGCCAGCGCTTCAATCAGCAGAGCGGCAGCATCGGTCAGGCCGATTACCACCGCCACGATTGGCAGGTCATTAAAGATGCGCTGGAAATCAAAGCCCACACTGTTAAACAGCGGGCTGATGGAATGACGTACCGGATAACCGGCCCACAGTGCCATACCGTCTACACCACGGGCGCGGGCGGCATCCACATAGAGTTTGTTGGATTCATCCACCACCAGTGCCCGGACGGTCTGTAGCTGCAACGCGGTCGCGGACCAGCCAATGACAAAAATCGGTAGCCAGATATGTCCCAGAAAATCCTCAAGCTTGCCGAATTCAAAACCGTTATCACCAAACCAGGGCACACTCTTCCACTCATCAGAAAACAGCCCGGTTGGCGTAGGCTCACCAGCAAATACATACAGCAGGATGATGCTCAGGGCTAACAGGAAATTGGGTAACGCCAGCCCCAGATAACTGATAATCCGCAGCTGTAAATCCAGCAGCTTGTTAAAGCTCAGACCAATCGTGTTGACAAAACGCTCTGCTCTGGTGTGCTGAGGATTAGTGTCTTTCCAGTCCTTATTGATGGTAAAGGCCGACAAAATGCCAAATGGCACGGCAATGATGTAAGCGAACACCAGACCGGCAATACAAAACATAAAGCTCATCCAGAAGCGCTCACCCAACGCCAGATTCACAGACTGGCGCTTAGCACAGCTAAAGCCCAGATCCCCTTTCAGAGTCAGATCCGTTACCCAGCTTGCCCAGCGAACCGCCAGTGGCTGGTCCAGCCCCATACGGGCACGCTCAGCATCAATGTCCGCCTGGGTAATGGTTTCACCCTGGGTATTCTTATAAGCGATGTATTTTTCTGCACAGTCACCCGGCAACACTTCCATCAGGGAAAACACAATGCCGCTGACAATCAGCAGAGTGATCAGCGCCAGCACATAGCGGCTGAATACATAGTTGAAATACTGGCTGTTCCTGGCCCGCCAGTAGAGAAATCCACCGACGCTCAGCAGGATCCACAGCAACCAGGTGTTGCCTATAAAATCTGCAATCACAAGCACGTCCTCAAAACCTGTTATCGGTACCTTTTCAGCAGTTCAGGCTGAGAAAAAGCATTGATAACAGGCCTTCTTTATTGTTTGAAAAAGAGAAAATCCGAAAAATAAACAAAGGAGACAGCACAGCGCTGCCCCCTTTTTACCCTGCAGCAGTTGCGGGTTATCAGTTCTGCGCCATACCTTCTGCGCCCAGGTACCACTGAGTGGCCAGATACGGATACATACGGTAGAACTCATAAGAAGAGGTCTTCGGTACTTCGAAGTTACCCAGAGAACGGCTACGGTATACCGGCGAAACCGCCTTTACAGTACCGATGATGTACAGGTCATCCACTACACGTTTGGCAATTTCCACACCCAGTTCATTGGAGGCTTCAGTACCGGCCTGCAGTGTGACGAAACGGTCGGTCAGCTGCTTCATTTCCGCAACCGTGGCCGGTGGCTGAACACCTTCAGCGCCGTCAGTGTCACGGTGCTGTGCCCACAGCATACCGGTACGCAGGTCGAAGAAGCTGCCATACGGCGGTAACAGGGTTTCAGTGTTGCTGGCCAGCGTTGCCAGCGGACGGCCCATTACCCAGCTCAGAACGCTCAGATCGTTGGCGGTCTGTGAGTTACGGTACTCGTCTGAGGTCACTTCCTTAATGGTGGTTTTCACGCCCACTTCGGTCCAGTTGTTGGCAATGATTTCCACCAGTTCAGTCGGCGTGCCCTGAGTCGCATACTGAATGTTCAGTTCGAACTTCTTACCGGACGGCAGATCGCGCAGGCCATCGTTGTTTTTATCCACAACACCGGCTTTGTCCAGCAGCTCTGCTGCCATTTTCGGATCATACTGAGTGAAACGGGTCTTCAGATCTTCCGTAATGAAGGGCGTGGTGTCCGCATCAAAACCGGTGTACTGGGTCGGTTTACCCAGGCCAAAGTAAGCAATTTCGTTGATCTGATCGCGGTTCATTGCCACCGACATAGCGCGGCGGAAGTTAACGTCATTAAACACTGCACGTTTTTCTTCGTCTTTATCCGTCAGGTTAAAAGCGATGGTGGTTTGTGCAATGGTCGGGCGCAGGGCGATTTCATATTTACCCTGATCCTTGTTTTCCAGTAATACCGGTGCCTGCGGCAGGTTAACCGCCTGGGCTTTGTAGTCCACTTCACCGGCAATCAGCTTAGCGGTCTGGATATCTTCATCACCGATAAACACTTCGCTGATTTCATTGATATACGGTAACTGGTTACCGGCGGTATCCACCTGGAAGAAGTACGGGTTAGCCACCAGACGGCGACCTTCCAGCGACTCTTCAACCACCAGATAGGATTCCAGGCTCGGTGCGATAGCTGTCAGGCCGGCAGCTACCAGACGGTCAGAGGCTGCTTTGTCTTTCAGCAACGGCGTCGGCACATCTTTCCAGTCTGACTGACCGTAATAGAAGTTAATCACGGCATAGCCGTTCTCGAAGCCCAGCTCTTTAGCTTTCTGGTCGGCATCTTTATTCAGTTCCGGGTGGAACTGCGCCAGCAGGTGCTGCGGCTGGAATGGCTGAGCGTAGTCCTGGGCAAAGTTATCCAGGAAGCCCGGGGTGGATTCGTTCATAGTGAACTGCACCGTGGTGTCATTCAGCACCTCAACCTTTACCGGCTTACCGGCAGACAGGAAACGGTCCTTAGGCTTTTCGATCACATTGCTGTTCATCAGCAGATTGTTATACCAGAAGGCGATATCTGCGGCGGTGAACGGCGCGCCGTCAGACCACTTGTGGCCTTCACGCAGGTTTACTTTCAGCACTGTAAAGTCCGCGTTCCATTCCCAGGACTTAGCCACGTTAGGCACCACGGTAGCCAGGTCATCACTGAACCGTACCAGATTAACGTGACGTACCGACAGCAGGTCTGAAGTACCGGATTCAGTGGCCTTGGAAATGCCATCCAGTACCCCGCCGTAAATACCGATCTGCCGGTAAGGGGCAACCACCAGAGGCTCTGCCGGAATACGCTTAGCCAGTGGCATCAGTTCCGGGTTACCGGCGATACGGGCATTCAGCTCTTTAATGGCCGGGTTCTCTGCAAAGCTCAGCTTGCAGCCCAGCTGTGCTTCATATTCTGCACGCTCAAAAATATGCGGGTATTTACCGCCGGCATCCGGACCGGTCACAGCCGGGCAGCTCGCCAACACATTGCTTGCCATCAGCGCGGTTGCGCCAGCGATTAACAACTTATTCATCATTCAGTTCCTGCTAAAAATTAGTGAAAATTCAGATCAGACCGGCGCTGCACAGGCAGGCGCCGGCCAGCGAATCAGTTGCCAGCCACGGGAAAGTGCCAGCTCACTGAGTGACTGATCAGGATTGGTCGCAACCGGATGCTCCACCAACTCCAAAAGCGGCAGATCATTCATTGAGTCGCTGTAGAAATACGCACCATCCATGGACTCTCCCTGTTCTTCCAGCCAGGCCTTCAGCCGGATAATCTTGCCTTCCCTGAAACTGGGCACACCGGCAACTTCACCGCTGTAACCCGTATCCGTTCCTTCTGTTACCGGGGTTTCTTCCAGCTCAATCGCCAGAACATCCTCAACCCCAGCTCCTTTGCAATGGCCCTGACGATGAACGCCGCCGTTGCAGAAATAATCACCAGCCGCTTACCCTGCGCCCGGCATGCCGCCAGCAGTTCACGGGCATCTGTATATACCCGGGGTGCCAAATATTCTTTAATGAATACCGGCATCAGAGCATCAACCTGCCGGGTACTCATATGCGCTAACGGCGCTAACTGAAAACACACGTAGTCACGCATATCCAGCGTGCCGGCGCTGTACTGTTCGGAAAACGCCCGGTCGCCGGCGACAAAGTCATCGCCGGCAAAACCGTGATCAACCAGAAAACGGCAAAACAATGAGGCGCTGTCGCCTGCCACCAGAGTTTCATCCAGATCAAAAATCGCTAACGCCATGCTCAGTTCACTCCTGAATAATCGGCATGTAAAAATCCTGAGGGAAGGCCTTACCGTGGCCCTGAATACCGAGCAACTGACACACCGCACCGCAAAGCTCCAGCTGCTGCGGCCGGGATTCAGCGTTATGGGAAAAGCCCTGCCCCATCACATACAGCGGCACCATGCGTTCTTCCGGCAGAATGCCACCGTGGCTGAAATCGTTATTCATGCCGTGGTCAGAAGTCACCAGCACCTGATAACCGGCCGCCAGCCAGTCCGGTAAATATTCCGACAGGGCCATATCCGCATGCCGGACAGTGTTCCGGTATTTGGTGCTGTCCCAGCCGGCCTTGTGCCCGGCATCATCAATGTTCATGGGATGTACCAGCAGGAAATCAGGGTCATGCCGCCGGCGCAGGGCTTCGGCATCGGCGAACAGATGATCATCGGGATAATGATCCTGGTGATAAAAACTGCCGTACTGAATCGCCAGTTCCGGATCGGCGGTGTGGCGGTCCCGTTTGGCACTGAAAGGGGCACGGTTATACAGCTCACTGAACCAGTGATAGGCCGCAGCAGCGGTGGTTAACCCACCGGCGCGGGCCAGGGTGAAAATGCTTTGCTGAGTAGAAAGACGGCACACCGCGTTATGCACAATGCCGCTGTTGACCGGCGCAACGCCAGTCAGAATGGCTTCATACAATGGCCGGGACATAGAAGGTAATTCGCACTGCAGCTTATACAGTGTCGCCTGCCCCTGCTCACGCAACGCCTGCAGGAACCCCATACACTGCTCGCCAACCCCGTATTCGAGACCATCCAGCACCACCAGAATCACTTTTTGTGACATATACACGTACTCAGAAATTAACCGGGCAGCACCTGCGCCACAGCATCACGCTGCAAACAGGCCCTGCTTAAACTCCATTCAGGTTAATTTTTGAATGTGTAACTTATGCGACAGGATTGGGTATTTTTCGTGACATTTTTATGGCATGACTTTTCTTAATAACCTTTTCTTATGACCTGTCATGAAAGCATCACAAAACCGCCGGTTACCGGCTGATAAACAGGCATAAAAATGCCGCGGATGCGGCATTTCAGAAGATGGTTAAAAATCAGGCGGCAGTGCCTGAACCGGAGAAGCGGCTGAACAGCTTCAAAGCACCGGCCAGTATCAGCCCCAGAACCAGACCAATCAGGCCGGCGGTGACTGACGGCGCAAACAGCGCCACATAGATACTGATGTCTGCCCCAAGACGCTGCACATAATGCACCCATTCCGCTAACAGCGGGATACCGTGGACAATAATGCCACCGCCCACCAGGAACATGGCGAGAGTGCCAACTACCGTCAGGGTGCGCATCAGCCGGGGCGCAAACGCCAGCAGCCCCGGCCAACACCGCGTTTAACCGCGGCAAATGCCCCTTCTGCCTTGTCTTTCAGCAGGTACAGCCCGGCATCATCCAGCTTAACGATAATCGCCACCAGCCCGTATACTAATACGGTAATCAGCACCGCCAGCACAGAAATCACCAGCGACTGCATGGCAAAACTGGCATCCTGAACCGTGCCCAGCGCAATGGCAATGATCTCAGCGGAAAGAATAAAGTCAGTACGTATTGCCCCTTTTATCTTATCTTTTTCCAGCTGTTCGAGATCCGTGTCCTGCTCTGCCAGCAGCACCTCAACCTTTTCCTCATCAGTCTGCTTTGCTGACTTGCTGAACATATGCAGGACTTTTTCAGCTCCGTCAAAACACAGAAAGGCACCGCCGAGCATTAGTAACGGGGTAATCAGCCAGGGAATAAACGCACTGATCGCCAGCGCCGCCGGCACCAGAATCAGCTTATTGAGCATGGAGCCTTTGGCGACGGCAAGCACCACAGGAATCTCCCGCTCGGCTTTAACCCCCGCCACCTGTTCGGCGTTTACTGCGAGATCATCCCCCAGCACCCCGGCGGTCTTTTTCGCTGCGACCTTGGTCAGTATTGCCACGTCATCAAGTACGGCGGCGATATCATCAAGAAGTGTTAATAAACTTCCGGCTGCCATCTGTATTTTCCTTTTCCGTTAAAAGCCAGATTCTCACAATCACCGCTGCCCCTGCATGCAGTGACTGTGGAAAGAAATCATTACCGACAGGATACCCAGGCGGATGAAATGCAGCTGAATACTTTAAAATCCGGCCGAAAAACACTACAGGGACACAAAGATCAGGCCGATCAGCATCATACTGACCCCCTGCATGCGGGTGATGCTGACGGACTCTTTCAGCCAGAACACGCCAATGGCCACACCGATAGGGATACTCAGCTGGCGCAGGGCCACCACATAACTGACTTCGGTCACCATCGACATACTGATGAGGACCAGCAGGTAAGTACCGACAATGAACAACCCGGTCATTGCCACTGAACGGATTGCCCCGGACGGTTAAACACCGTACCGAACAAAGATTCCTTAAACAGCAGTAACGACACCGGCAACATACACAGCACAATGCCCCCGCCTGCACCACCGCAAAAGCACTGCCCGCCTGGAACGCCGTAAAGCCTTCTTCGCGCATCAGATGAACGGCAGCGCTGTCGGTAAACGAATAACCAGCAGTGCCCAGAGCAGCCACAATGGCCCAGCCTACTGCCGGCGTCATATAGGCCCGCAGGTGCCATTCCCGCCAGCGCCGCACCGGCAGCACCATCGCCCCGGCAAAAATCAGCAGCATGGCAGCAATGTCTTCAATGGATAACAGACTGTGTCCGTAAGCGCCAAGCACCAGCAAAGGAACAATCAGCACCGGTAGCGCCCGGGCCAGTGGATAAACAATGCTCAGATCGCCCCCTGATAGGCTTTCGCCAGCCCCACCAGATACACCGTCTGGCAAATGCCCGAGGCCAGAATCAGCCACCAGAATTTTGCCGGCATTGCCACCACATCACGCCAGACCTCAAGTAAAGGGACTGAAAATCAGCATCCCACAGGCGGTTGCCCACATATAAAACGAAATACTGGTGCCGGATTTTTACCCATAGAGTTCCAGCCGGCGTGTAATAACGTCGAGATCAGGATCAGACCGATGGCCATCGCGCTCAAGGCTGCTCTCCCGACGCCAGACGGCGGCTGATATCTTCAAGACAGATCACGGCATCAGCGATGGTATCCACCACATAATGGGCGCCGCCCCGGCGGAATTTTTCGTATGCCGGCTGGCGATACGCTTCCTGCTCATCCGCCGTCAGTGCCTGCCACTCTTCAAGGCTTAAGCCGACTTCATTGCCACTGCAGGCCAGCGCAATGGTCCACATACCGGCATTCAGGCCTTCCTCAATCCCCGGCTGGGTATCATCAATTTTGACGCAGGCAACCAGATTTTTAACCCCCAGCTCCATGACGTTGGTGAGGCTCATATACGGATAGGGCCGGCCTTTGCTTACCTGAGTGGCACACACCATACTTTCCGGACGATAGCCCTGCTGTGCGGCGCGCTCCAGCAGCCCCGCCACCATGGATTCCGCGTATCCGGTATTGGCACCGATGCGGATATCCCGCCGCTTCGCCCATTCAAGCAGTTCAGTCACGCCGGGAATCAGGTCTGAAGCTGCAGCAATGGCTTCGATTTGCAGCGGCACGAAATCGTCAAACATCGCATCAATATCCTGGCTGTCCGGAAGTTTACCGAACTGCTCATTCCAGGCCTCACGGATACGGGGTAACTCACACAACTGACGGATATGTTCCCGTTTCTCAGCGCCCATCGGCCCCCGCGCTTCAGCCTCGCTCAGCTCAATACCACGGCTGGCGAACAAACGCTGAAAACCTTCAATCGGTGCCCGTGAACCAAAATCAACAGTGGTGCCTGCCCAGTCCATAATAATGGCCTGAACCGGCCCGGTATACTGGCGGGAATAACGGTACATACTCACCTCAACAGGCCTGATACGGGCCAAAACGTGTGGAATTAGTGAAGCAGAAATTATACAGGAAGGATATAACGGAACAATCTGGTATAGACCAGAAAACAGGGAGTCAGATCAAAAATCCGGTACTTAAGTCGATTCATCATGACTCAGGTACCGGACAGGCAAAACAGATTTTAAGCGTAACGCCAGCGCTGACTGCGGGACAGCAGTTCCTTACTGATCAGCCAATGGCAGCTTTTTACCCCCAGTGCAGTAAACATCAGCAATACGGCCATCGCAGCTGCCGGGGCAGTATCCCCTGCTTCATCCATGTTGATCACCGCCACTGACGCCAGTGTGGTATCTGCTGAATACAGGAATACCACTGCCGACACTGTGGTCATGGCATTCACAAACAGGTACACCGAAATATCCAGCACAGCCGGCAGGCATAACGGCAGGGTGACCCGGCGGAATGTGGTATAAAACGGCACCTTCAGCGAGGCGGAAACTGATTCAAACTCGCCGTCAATCTGCTTCAGACTGGTCGTGGCGGTGAGGTGACACACGGTGTAAAAATGCACCAGTGTATTGAGCACCAGAATCGCCAGTGTACCGTACATAAAGTTCAGCGGATTAGACGGCGAATTAAAGAAGAAGATGTACGACAACCCCAGCACCATACCCGGTACGGCCATGGGCAGCATGGCCAGAAACTGCATGGTTTTGCGCAACAGGGGCAAGGCTTTAATCTTCTCGTTCAGGTAAGCGAGAATGAAGATCACAGCGGTGCCGGTAATCGCTACCCAGAAGGCCATTCGCAGGGAATTAAAGTAGGACTCCCAACCCCCACCATCCATCATATCGAACTGGTAGTTATCCAGTGACAGGGTCAGGTTGTACGGCCAGAAAGTAATCAGCGATGCGTATATCGCCATGCCGATCACCAGCAGCAGAAAAGCTGCAATGCCACCACAGAACAGCATTAGCAGGTTATCCCGTAATGGCTGGGCTTCCGGCTGAATCGCCACTGCACGGGCGCTGACCTGCGCGGTCTGACGCTTCAGTACCCGGCGTTCAATCCAGAACGACAATACCGCCGGCAACAGCAAAATCACACTGACCACGGCTCCCATCTGGAAATTCTGCTGGCCTACCACCTGCTTATAGATATCTGTCGCCAGCACGTTGTACTGGCCACCAATCACCTTAGCCACCCCGAAATCGGTAATCGCCAGGGTAAAACAGACGAACACAGTATTCACCAGCCCGTAGCGAACGCCAGGCAAGGTAATGGTCAGAAACACCCGCCAGCCCGGCGTTTTCAGCGCTTTGGCCGCTTCATAAAGGCGGGCATCGCTGTTTGATAGCGCCGTGATCAGAATCATCAGCGCATGGGGAAAGATCCAGAAACACAGTCCCATCACAATGCCCACCGGACCATAGATGGAATCCACCGGCAGCCAGTCTTTCAGTATCCCCTGATTACCAAACAGATAGATCATGCTCAGGGCGGGCAGCAGTGAAGGGGCAAATAGCGGCAGGCTGCTGATCAGCCGAAAGCCTTTCTTACCGGCCATGCCACTGCGGGTCAGTGCATAGGCGGTTATAAAGGCGCAGGTCACCACAATCACCGTGGTCCAGCAGGCAATGATCAGCGAGTTAATGATCGAGCCAAACAAAGCCGGATTGGTGAAATACTCCGCATAGTTGGCCAGGCCAATAAAGTTACCGGCCTGATCCTGCAAACTCTTCAGCAACATGGTACTCAGCGGCGCCAGTAAGCCGAGAATCAGAAACAACACACCCAGTAACAGCAAAGCTCTTTGTACGAAAGCTTCAGTACTCCAGACAGGCACTAAGCGGCGGGCAGCAATTGCATTCATGCCTGCGCCTCCATCACGCTGTCTATTACCTCATCCAGTACCGGCTCATCGCCGACAACCGTCTGCGGCTGACGAATACTGACCCGGGTCGGTTCGCCAATCGGCGGTTCCGGGTAAAAATGCAGATTTTCTGCGTCAATTGCCATTTGCAGGCGTTCACCCACAGCAGGAGTATGTAAGGCGTGTTGCTGTACCGGCATATCCACTTCGATATCCGTATCACGGGCAATGGTCACTACCAGCCGAACAAAGGCGCCCATAAAGTTGACCTGCGCAACATTCCCCTGCAATAACAGAGTATCGGCTTTAACTTCTTCAGGGCCCTGTAACACACGGATCATTTCCGGGCGGAAACCCAACAAGCCTTCTTCTACGTTTTGATCAAGCATCAGCGGCAAAGACAGCTCCGTATCCCCGATCAGCAGGTTATGCCCTTCCAGTACACGCCCCGGCAACAGATTCATACTGCCAATAAAGCGTGCCACGAAAGCGGTGGCCGGATGCCGGTAGATCTCTTCCGGTGTGCCCACCTGTGCAATGGTGCCGTGATCCATCACGACGATCCTGTCAGCCATGGTCAGCGCTTCATCCTGATCGTGAGTAACCATGATGGTGGTAATGCCCAGTGCCCGCTGCAGTTCACAGATTTCTTTACGCAGATGCAGCCGTACCCGGGCATCCAGCGCCGACAGCGGCTCATCCAGCAGTAACAACCCCGGCTGAATCGCCAGTGCCCGCGCCAGTGCAACCCGCTGTTGCTGACCACCGGACAGTTGCCCTGGATATTTCTCACCAATCCCCGGCAGATCAATCTGTTCCAGCAAGTCATTCACCCGCGCTGTACGGTCCTGCCGGGTGAGTTTGTTGTTCACCAGACCATAGGCGATGTTGTCGCTGACGGTCAGATTCGAAATAACGCATAAGACTGAAACACAATGCCAAAGTCACGCTGCTGAGGCGGCAAGTGCGTAATGTCTTTACCCGCCTGAACAATGTTCCCCTGCTGCGCCTGCTCCAGACCGGCAATGGTCCGCAACAATGTGGTTTTGCCACAACCGGATGGCCCGAGAAAGCAGACAAACTCCCTTCCTTAATGGCTAACGAGATATCCTGCAGAGCAACAAATTCGCCGAAACGTTTTTCCAGTTGATGGATATTTAAATACGGGGCAGCAGACATATGTCTCACTCCAATTTCAGTCACCTGCTGACATCCTGTCTCAGGCGGCCTGGCTGATTCTTAAAACGGTTTCTGAATAAAACTCTTGATTACGACTTTTAAAAACAACAAGGCGACAGACGGTAAAGTCTGCCGCTTTGCAGTGCGGAACCAGTCTTACTTCTTAGGTTCGCTCTTGCTGTCGTAACGCTGCTGCCACTCTTTCAGGATGCGTGCGCGGTTCACAGCAGACCACTGGAAATCGTTGTTGATCATGCGATCAGCGATATCGGCAGGGTAGTTTTTGATTGGCTTGGCAACGCCTGGCATCGCAACCACTGCATAGCTTTCGTTGTACAACTCGTTTGCCGGACGGGTAACGGCCCAGTCCATCAGAGTCTTAGCAGCCTGCAGTTTGTCAGTGCCTTTAACGATCGCTGCTGCTTCCATGTCCCAGCCCAGACCTTCAGTCGGGAAAATCACTTCAATCGGCGCCCCTTTGTTCACCAGCTTGGCACCGCGGTAAGCGAAAGAAATACCAATGGCAGTTTCACCGGCAGCGGCCAGCTTGCACGGTTTAGAACCGGAGTGTGTGTAACGGTCAATGTTGGTGTGCAGCTTATCCATGAACGCCCAGCCCTGCTCTTCACCGAAGCTTTGCAGCCAGCTGGATACGTCCAGGAAGCCGGTACCGGAAGAGTTCGGATTCGGCATAATCACATGGCCTTTATATTCCGGCCGGGTCAGATCCTGCCAGCTGGCAGGCTTTGGCAGGTTCAGCTTTTCAGCTTCAACGGTGTTGTAGCAGATAGAAGCTACCCAGGCGTCCATACCTACCCATGACGGTGTCGCATCGGCATCAACAAACTGCTTGCTCAGTTTTTCAACACCCGCAGGCTTATAGCTCTGCAGCATCTCCTGATCTTTCAGAACCAGCAGGCTGGTTGCCGCCAGTCCCAGTACCACGTCGGCCTGTGGATTTTCTTTTCAGCCAGCAAACGGGCAGTGATAATACCGGTGGAATCACGCACCCAGCGGATCCTCACGTCCGGGTTATTTTTCTCAAATGCTTTGGCATAGCTTTTCAGCTGATCGGCTTCCAGTGCCGTATATACAGTCAGATCGGTTTGTGCCTGCGCCTGCAGTGCAGCACCCATTCCCAGTGCAGCCGCGAGTACACGGACTTTCGCCATCAGTTTCATTTCTAAATCCTCATTCAGCACAGAAGTAACGGCTAAGCCGTTGTTATTGTTCAGCCCGGGCAGGAAAAGCCACCTCAGCTGGTCTATACCAAATTATTATCAGGCCGGTTAATGACAAAAAAGTGACAGCCAGATAACGGAATTTTTACAATTTCAGCGAACGTCCCTTGCCACATAACAAGCTGTTCACATTCGACAGACCAAAAAACGGGATGCACTGCATCCCGTTTTCTGCCAGTTTCCGCTGTTACATCGCAGACTTACTGTGAGCGGTTGGTGTGGCTACGTGAAAGCTCGGGTTATCAAATTCCCGGTGTTTCATGTCGTAATACTCATCATAAAGTCGCCGAAATGCTGCGCATTAAAGGTGTAAAACATCGCCCTGCGGGACTTATCCGAAGCATTTTTCTCAGAATAATGGGGTACATAGGAATCGAAAATCACCACATCGCCGGGTTTTGCTTCAACCGGCTGCCACTGAATCCGCTCGACCACCTCCTGCTGAATCGCACCGTGGCTGCTGCCGCCATCGTAGCTTGGCAGGATCGGCAGTTCACCGTTCGGAGTGTTCTGTAATGCATAGTCATGACCTTCCAGATCGCGACGATAATTTTCCGGAAAGAACAGGCAACCATTTTCCAGTGTTGCTTCATCCAGAAAGATCGCCACAGTCACATGGAAGTTTGGTTTAAGATGATTGTAGGCAATCACATCCTGATGGGGTTCAAACGCCCCGCCGCCCGGATTTTTAGCATTGCACTTATCTTTGAACAGCACGAAGTCATCGCCTGTCAGGGCTTTAATAAACCCCTGTAATTTAGGTACCAGTTGCTCACGGATAACCGGGTTATAGCCCTTAATATATTCGTAACGGCACACCTTCAGCGGGTCATCAATTTCAGGGACAACGATCAGCTCATCAAGGTTCTGCTGATAGAAATCATTCAGGCTGGCACCGCTTTGCTGCAGCTGTTGCAACAACTGACCGGAATGGCCATACAGATCAGCACTGGCCGTTTCCAGCATCTGCATGTCCTGTGCGGTAAGCCCCTGCTCCAGCACAATGTAGCCCTGACGCATAAAACGTTCTTTATTAAATGCAGACATGATCAGGCCCCCTGTTCCATTCGCTGAGTACAAGCCTGCAGCTGTGGCAGGTAATGGGTGAACGGCTGAAGGCTCAGCTCCTGAATCTTGCCCTCGTCATCCCAGCGGCGCAGTTTAATGGCTGACTCAGAATAGGTTTCAGCCAGAAAAGCGTCGCATTCTTCAGGGGTCATAAGGCCTCCCTGATGGTGAAATGAATCCAGCGATGCTGCGGAAAGGTCATCCAGATAGCCCTCTTCCACTGAACACAGATAACGCTTCGCCTGGGCATGCAAACGGATCGGCTCGGTAACCGCGGGCGAGAAGTAGTCCGCCAGAAACTCAGCCCCCACAGCATCGTGCTTATAGTTGCCGTAAGCCAGGTCAGTGGCTGCCAGCAAATGCCCGATATCATGAAGCAGTGCTGCTGTTACCAGCTCATCAGATTCACCGGCACGTACCGCCAGTTCAGCACACTGCACGGCATGCTCTGTTTGTGTAATGTCTTCGCCGTAGGTCTGACTACCTTCAGCAGCAAACAAATCTGTAATTTGTTTAACGATTGGATGCATAGGTCTGCCCGTCATAGTTATCCGGCTTTCTCACCTGAAGAACCGGTTTCATACAATGGCGGACAGAAATTCTGACCGCCGCTTAAAGGGTCCAGTTAAGTTGTGGCCAGTTGCGCTCCGCGGCGATCACTGCCAGCCGCGGATCAGGGTTGGTCGCCACCGGTTGTTCAACCGCCTCCAGCAACGGCAGATCATTCATGGAATCGCTGTAAAACGCCGCGCCTTCCAAAGATTCCTGCTCCGCTTCTAGCCATGCATTCAACCGGGTAACCTTGCCCGCCTGATAGGTTGGCACCCCGTCGACTTCACCGGTGTAACGGTTGTTTTCCGTCTCCAGTTCAATCGCCAGTACATCGTCCACCCCAGCTGTTTCGCCACTGCACGCACAATGAAGGCCGCCGTCGCCGAGACTATTACCAGCCGGTGGCCAGCACTGCGTAACTCCTGCAGCAACACCTTCGCCTGAGGATAAATCTTCGGCACGATCACCTCTGCAACGAAACCTTCAGTAAGATGATCGATATCTGCCACATCCATATCCGCCAGCGGTTTCACCTGAAATGCAATGTATTCATGCACCGACATACACCCTTGTGTGTACTGCTCCATCAGCCGTTCTTCTTCTGCGATAAATTCAGGATCCGTCACCAGACCAGTCTCCTTCAGATATTCACAAAACAGCGACGAGGTATCGCAACAGGTTATGGTTTCGTCCAGGTCAAAATGCGTAACGCCATGGCTTAAAGTCTCATCTCGATTGAAAGCAGAATAACTACAACTCAATCTGGTATAGACCAGATTGTATGCATGGAATATTACAGGGAATGACAATCCTGTCGATGGAGAATAACTTCGGTAAGCGTTAAGAAAAACCTGCGTTTAACTGCCGATACTCACAACCACTGAATCCCGTCATGTGGCAGAATGCACAGACTCATTTCAGAAAGTCGCAGCTTTTCCCATAGCCAGGACTATCCGGGGATACACCTGCTTAACAGCCGGAATACCGGCTGTAGCCTGAACAAATCAGAGCACCTGCCCCGACAAAACAGCCAGGCCCTGGCAGTTCAACTTCACAAACAGAATCAAACAGTATTTTCAGAGCAGAGCCTCTTCTGAAGCTATCCGGAAATGATGCTCAAAACCCTGTATTTACTATAAACAGATCCCTTACATAAGGTGGTTATCAGTAACCTTTATTGAAAAATCTAAACGGTTTTCCACAGGCCGGGCAGATTTGACAGCATTTACAGTTACGACTATTCCTATTGATAACCCAAATGAAAATTTTGATGCCTGATCAGTACTTTTCTGATCTTTTTTGTCTCCGGACATACGAAGAATCAGCAAGTTAGGAAAAAGCTTTCATTTTTAAGCTGCCATGAAAGAAAACAGTTCAAGTGACAGCGTTTCACTAATAACTAATTAGGGTGAGTTCTATGTGTTCTCCGCCCATCGTCAGTCAAAGCAAGAATAGTCAGGAAAAGAACTTTATAAAACCACTTCCTGAACCGGGTCTGTCTCGTCTCCATCATCATGCTTTCCGGTCCAGGTTTTCCCGTCGTGCCCGTGGTGTAGCAACGGTTGAATTCGCTATCGTCTGTTCACTGTTTTTCTTTTAGTTTTCATGATCATAGACTTTGCCTTATACGGTTTTGTAAAACTCACAATGCAACACGCCGTCAGAGAAGGGGCACGCTATGCAATTACAGGGCAAGTCGATCTGGACCCTGATGCAAACGGCAATCGCAAAGAGCAGTCATCCAAAAATTAAGGATAACTCAATGGGTTTTTCGATGAGGTGATGACTGAATCCGACATAGTTGTCACCAATAGCAATGGTACTGCAGTGGCGGGCTTTGGGGCCCCGGTGAATCCATTGTTATTACTCTCACCTGCCAGTGGCCGATAACCAACCCTTTTACCCAAACCATCATGTCTGCCAGCCATTACAATTTTTCTGTGGCAGCCTCAGTGCGAAATGAAGCATTTCCCGGAGCAACGCCATGATAAAAGAATTGCGTAATCCGTCTAAATCAAAGGGTCTGGCTACTGTAGAGATGGTTTTTATTATCCCGGTGCTCCTGCTTTTGGGGCTGGGTGTGATTGAGCTAAGCCATGCAATACAGGCAAAAATATATCAACAGCGTTAGCCAGAGAAGGGGCGAACCTTGCCTCCAGATCAACCGTTGACAGCGACCAGCAGATCATGGACGCACTGGCACTTTCTGCAGACCCCTTAGATTTTTCTCAGGAAGGCATTATTTATATCAGTGTCATTGTCGGTGACGACGACCCTGATCCCTATGTTTCTGAACAACACCGCTGGCTCAATCATGGCATTTCCTCTTTAAGTGAAACCTGGAGCGATTGTCCTTCCTGGCAGGGGATGGAACCTGCTCAGTGCCAACACCCAAGCCAAGGCTGTCAAATTTCCCAATCACTCTGGAGCCGGGTGAAACAGTACATGTGGTGGAAATCGTGTACGACTACTCATGGCTGACACGCTATCTCACCGACCAGAATCTGTTAATTTATTCACGTGCCTTCATGTAGGGAGGGAATTATGTATAACGATAAACTCACTCCCACCTTAGACTGGAAAAATCGCGGGACTGTCCTTGTTCTGATGACAATTGCATTACCTGTACTCCTCGCAATTGTCGGTCTGGCCGTCGACTCAGCCAGAGCTTACGGTGTAAAAGCTAAGCTTTCTGCCGCGGTAGACGCAGCCAGCCTGGCCGCAGCCCGGGCAATATCCGGCGGAGAAGCTTCAGCCCGGAGTGCAGCAAACAAATATTTTGATGCAAATTTTCCCCTGATTATTTCAGCTCCACCCTTTCAGGACGGCCCAGTGTTAATTTCTCCTACAGCCCTTCCGGCGACGTTGCAATTGATGTATCCGCAACTGCAAATATGCCAACAACCCTGGTTAAACTTGTTGGCGTAGATGACATAGATATCCCAAGTAACGCTCAGACAATACGCCGGGTGGTTGATTTATCATTTGTCGTAGATAACACCACATCGCTGGTTCTGGGTACGGATGTATCGCAGGATGTTATTGACCGCTCCAAGGACTTTGTCGGTAATTTCAATGAGAGTATTGACCGCATCGCGCTGGTTAAATATGCCTTTGGCGCAGAGGTACCCGTTGGCTTCAATAACGCACGGGGATTCAGTAAAGCCACCATTGAAAATGAAATCGATGCTTTTGAGTTCGGAGGCAACGGCAACCCTAACCAGTTTACTAACGCCTCAGAAGGCATGTGGCGTGCAATAGATGCGCTGATTAACGTTAATAATCCGGCGTCATTACGCGTAATTGTCTTCTTTACAGACGGTGCCCCAAATACCTTTGCTTCTAACTTTTCATTCAATGGCGGAATCGGTAACCGTATTGGCGCTATACGCTCCAGCGACACAACATCAGGCACACCACGGGGCCTTTGGGAAGCCAACATGGTTGCCGACCCGATCCCCTCCCTGGGAATTTCGTGACAACAACGGTACCACACTGGCCAATGCACTTACCGGGTTCCCGCAATATTACAATGCACATGATCCTAATGCGTCCGACTTTCTCGTGATCAACCCCTCCCACCCCCGCAGACAGGTATTCGATTACGATCCGGGTAACGACAGTACAAATGATTTATATGTAAAAATTAACCGGGTCGCCCGCAACTTACCTGAAGATATGGCGGAATTTGCCCGTCAGAACGGCATCATTGTCTTAACATTAGGCCTGGGTACACGGCTGACGATACCTACCGGACCTGATGGTGAACACGGAGAAGAAATGCTCATGCGGATGGCCAATGATCCGCGCATGGTAAACAACCCGGCACTGGCTGCAGATTTCAAACCCGGTCAGCCGCAAGGGGTTTATTGCCACGCGGTGGACAAAGATGCACTGGCCCCTGCTTCGCAGAAATGCTGGCGGTCATTATCCGTTTGACCATCTAACCGGTCATTCACACAGCCCCTGCAGCCCGGCCTGGGAGTCCGATATAATTTGACTGATGGATGCCCATCTAAAGACGGGGAATCCCTGCGTTCATCGTTCGGAAATGAACCGGGACTCAGTTACCAGTTGCTGAAAGGCATCAAAAGCCAGAGGCTTGCTGTACAGATAGCCCTGAAAATACATGCAGCCTTCCTTTGAAAGAAGGCCCGCCTGACTTTCCTGCTCAATGCCTTCGGCAATCACCTTAAGGCCCAGGCTTTCAGACATTGCCAAAATGGCAGTAACCAGTGCATGACCATGGTTATCGGAGGCCAGTTCGTTCACAAAAGAACGGTCAATCTTAAGCGTCGTGATCGGATATTTATGCAGATAACTCAGCGACGAATACCCGGTACCGAAATCATCAATCGAAATACCAATGCCTAAGCGCCTCAGATTTTCAAACTGCTCCAGAATCAAACAGTCATCGTTGAGCATGATGCTCTCTGTGATTTCCAGAACCAGCCGATGCGGCGCCAGTCCATTGCCTGCAGAGTTTCGGCCACCAGCTCCGGCATGTTGGCATGCTTAAACTGATCACATGAAACATTAACCGAGACAAAGAAATCATCCGGACATTTATCCAGTATCTGAGCGATCTGCGAGCAGGCTTCCTGTAGCACCCACTCCCCATTGCGGTAATTAACCCACACTCTTCTGCCAGGCCGATAAAATCGTTCGGATACACCAGCCCCACATCAGGGCGTTGCCAGCGTATAAGGGCTTCGGCTCCGACTATCCGGTTTGTGCGGGCATCGATAACCGGCTGGTAATGCAGTACAAATTCCTTTCTGACAACGGCCTTGCGCAGAGCATTTTCAAGCTCAATACGTTGCTGTGCTTCCAGGTGCATATCCGCAGAGTAATACTGAAAGGTATTCCGGCCACTGTTTTTAGCTTTATACATGGCGCTGTCAGCATTTCTCAGCAGCTCTTCAATAGTATTACCGTCTTCAGGATAAACGGTTATACCGATGCTGGCTGACAGATAAACATCACTGTTATCAATATGATACGGCTGAGAAAGGGTATCCAGTATTGTCCTGATGGTGTCTTCCATATGATGGGTATCAGGCAAATCAGGAAAGATCACCGCGAACTCATCTCCCCAAGCCTGGCAACCGTATCAGATTGTCTCACATGGCTACCCAGCCGCTTGCCTACCTGCTTGAGCAACCGGTCACCGAATGTATGCCCGAAGCTGTCATTCACCTGTTTAAAGCGGTCAAGGTCGATAAACAGCAGTGAGACCAGACGGTTATTTCTGTCTGAACGGTAAATCGCACTGGCAAACCGGTCTTTTAACAAATGCCGGTTCGCAAGGCCGGTCAGGGCATCATAGTTTGCCTGATACTCAATCTTTTCTTCGTATTCCTTACGCTTGGTAATATCACTGAACAAAGCCACATAACCGCTTAAATCTCCCTGTTCATCGTACATGGCAGACACAGACAGCCACTGGGGATAAATAGAGCCGTTTTTCTTACGGTTCCAGATTTCACTTCCCCACTTACCGGTCAGCTCAAGCGTCTTGAACATCTCCACGTAAAAGCACTATCATGATGCCCGGATGTCAGCACAGCAGGCGTTTTCCCCAGAACCTCATCCCGTTCGTAGCCAGTGATCTCCGTAAACGCTTTATTAACCTTGATGATCTTTTGTCGACATCCGTGACCATGACCGCCTCGGTGGCCGTCTCAAGAACAGTCGCCGCTAACTGCAGCTCCCGTTCTTTCTCTTTACGTTCAGTAATGTTGCGATCCAGTCCCCGGTATCCCCGGAACTCCCCTTTAGCATCAAAGATGGGAACACCGCTGGTTTCCAGATATACAAGGCTGCCGTCTTTATGAATACTCAGATTTTCCAGGGCGGAAAACTTTTCACGCTTATCCCATATGGGCTGAAACAGTGCCTGTACCCTTTCAGATTCTTTTGCCGGCATGAATTCGAACGGTTTTTACCCATCAGCTCTTCCGGCAAATAGCCCAAAATCCCCTCAGGAATGGTCGACGAAAAAGTGTATTCAAGATGCTCGTTGACTTCCCAGATGATGTCAGACGAACAGAAAGCGATGTCCCGGAATTTCTTTTCCTGGTCGGTGAGCAGTTTCATGATCTGCAGGCGTTCATATTCTGCTGCAATCCGCCCCGCTACCAGATCAAAATAGGTCAGGATAAAATCTTCATTCTGAATCGGCTGACTGCTCAGAGCGATGATCAGGCCAAAGGAGTCCCCTCAAGGGATGTAAGCGGTACACCTACATAGCCTTCGACATTCATATCCTGCAGTAACAGATCTTCCGGAAAAGCCAGCTGGGCATCCTTACTGATCACGCAGGCATCATGACAAACTACGGTTTCACAGGGGTACCGGCTAGCTGATAGACGATATTGTCAGCACGTTCCCCATTGGCAAACACCGCTTTCGTCTGAATCGCAGTATTACCTTCAACCAGCTCGCCGATTAAGACGATATCAACAGCCAAAGCATTGCTAAGGTATTCAACCAGAGACTCAAAGTACTCTTGCCCAATTTTTACAGACGTGGCATCTGACAGCCTTTTAACTTCGAGGGCAATATCTGAAAAAGCCATACACCTACCTGACTGACCGCTGATCATTCATAGTAGCAAGGTTAAAAGGTATGAAGCGCCAACAGGGAAAAACTTGAAACCATTTTGGGGATAAATCAGGCAGCATATGTGCCTGCAGCGGGACCCAAAACTAGCCTTCAATATTCACCACCAGCTTGATGGCATCGTGCAGCCAGTACTCCCGGTCAAACTCCAGAAAGTCACCTTTACGGCCAAAACACAGCCGCTCAGAATATAAGCTCCAGAATGTTCTTTAGCTGTATAAGAGGATCATCAGCAATCCTCCGGGAGCAGAAACATATTCAGCGCTTAAAAGTGCTCTGGAACAGAAAACTCCCAGCGTGAGCGTTCAGGTACAACACGTTCACACTCTTCGACAAAAAGCGGCCGCCAACGATGGTCTGCAGCGTAGGTGGAATCCGATGTTCTGCCTGTGGTTAAACACAGCCCTGAATCAATCAGTTCAACATAGCCTTCTTCATTCAGCTCAAATTTTTGCAACAAATCAGCATCCATAAAAGGAGCGTTCACCGCAATCTCTGGCAAGCACAGACGCACCGGGTAAAGCCCGTGAATTAATGCCCGCCACTGTTGCACACTTATCGTAAGCCGGGAACCTGATATAGCCATTATCATCCAGTACGACCGCTTCATCGGCATACAGTCCGGGTTTACAGTTATGTGCTGTCATTGGTAAATCAAACCGTACATAGGGTCCGGAACCCGCGATATCCAGACAATAACCATCCTGAGGTCGGTCTAAGCCGTCTATCAGCCTGAGGTGCCCGGCAACATCTCTACCTTCTGCAGCCTGCACACTGAAAGACATCCCCATGGCCAGTAAAGCAGAGGAAATACATTTTAGTAACTTCATTTCGGTTCCTTAACCTATATCCGATAAATAAAATAGAACATTACGAAAAATAATATTTTAAACACTGAACAGTTATTTAAGAAAAACAGTTAACACCCAATTTATTCAGTACCGGACCGTTCCAAAAGATTGCGTAGCCATAAAGGTTTAGACTGATCAAAATATATTAGTGCGATAAGGCCTCCGGCAATTGAGACATTTTTAAAGAAAGCAACCATACTTGAAAAGGTGTAAAACCTGGTGGGCTTCCTACAAAGTTTTCAGCTAAGAATTCTGGAATCCAGCCCGTATGATAAAGAACACTGGCCGGAAATAAAAACCAATCCAGATAATACATACAGCCCAGACATACTTATTAAATAAAACAAGTGAACTACCGCCCACTTCAATCAATAAAACCACCACAAATATCGCTGTAGCGGCAAATGCCATGCCATGAAGCTCAATTCCCTTAATATGGAAACCACTATTAAATAATTTATGCAACCCTGCAGACAACCATATTCCACAGGTTAATAACCGAATAACAAAATAAACCGAAACCTTTGGCATAAACATTATTTAATTCTCCAAAAATAATAAAAAAATAGATTAATACCCCATTTAAAAATAACATGCGTATTAAACCCTGAGATTACATTTGTCCCATTACGTGATACTTGTTAGTAAAGACTTACAGCCTCCGATGAGGCTGAAAATAGCTGTCAGTGACGTCCCGTTAACGCGCTGAACAGCCCGATAATCATTTAATTGCGCTCAATCAGCATAGCGATCCCCTGCCCCACACCAATACACATTGTGCAGATTGCTAACTGACCACCGCTTCTTTCCAGTTGATTAACCGCAGTGGTCACCAGACGTGCACCACTCATACCTAATGGATGCCCCAGCGCTATTGCGCCGCCATTAGGATTAACACGAGGATCATCATCTTTAAGGCCAAGGTCTCGCATAGTGGCAAGCGCCTGAGACGCAAATGCCTCGTTCAGCTCTATTAAGTCAATCTGATCCAAAGAGATTCCAGTACGGTTCAGCAATTTCTTAGTCGCAGGGGCCGGACCGAATCCCATTATGCGCGGCTCAACGCCTGCGGTTGTCATGGCAATTACCTTGGCACGGGGCTTCAAACCATAGCGTTCCACGGCATCTTCAGACGCCAGAATCACTGCACAGGCACCATCATTAACACCGGAAGCGTTCCCGGCCGTAACAGTACCTCCATCCCTGAAAGGGGCTCGCAATTTGGCCAGGCCTTCCAACGTTGTTTCCGGTCTTGGGTGCTCATCAGTATCCACGACTAAAGGCTCACCTTTACGCTGAGGGATCTGAACCGGTACGATCTCATCCGAGAAAATATCAGCTGCCATCGCTTTAGCTGTTTTTGCTGGCTCCCAAACGCAAAGCTATCCTGATCTTGCCGGGATATATTGAATTGTTCTGCCACGTTTTCAGCGGTTTCTGGCATTGAATCAACCCCGTACTGCGCTTTCATTTTTCATTAATGAAGCGCCAGCCAATCGTTGTATCGTGAAGTCCGTCCGGTGTTCTGGAAAACGCAGTTTCTGTCTTCCCCATCACAAACGGTGCCCGCGACATTGATTCAACGCCTCCGGCAATAATAAGTTCAGCCTCCCCGCCTTGATGGCCCTTGCGCCAATTCCTATAGCATCCATACCGGAACCACAAAGACGATTAACCGTTGTGGCAGGAACAGATGTTGGCAACCCCGCCAACAGCAGAGCCATGCGGCCAACATTCCGGTTATCTTCCCCGGCCTGATTTGCACAGCCATAAATAAGTTCATCAACCTTATCCCACTCGACTGACGGATTTCGCTCCATCAGAGCTTTTAGCGGAATAGCCCCAGATCATCAGCCCGGACTTTAGACAGCGCTCCGCCATAACGCCCGATAGGTGTACGCACGGCATCACAGATAAAGACTTCTTTCATTACTCGATCTCCCAGCAAGATATTCTTTTACAACTCAACCGGTCTGTTATTGCTGAATAGCCCCTTGGATATCATCCAACTCCAGAGCAACCTCATAACTGGCATCGGTTTTTGCCTTTATCTCATCGAGAGTGGCGCCCGGTAATACTTTGACCAGTAGCATTTTTCCATCGGTAAATCTGAATTTTGCCAGTTCTGTTATCAGTACATTGACCGCACCTTTAGTTGTCAGTGGCAGTGTACAGCTGGGTACCACCTTGGAATTACCGTCTCGGTCTGTGTGGGTCATAGTAATAATCAAACGCTCCGCACCCGAAGCAAGATCCATTGCGCCACCGACACCCAGTAACGGTTTACCCGGTACTGCCCAGTTCGCAAGGTTCGCTTGCGCATCAACCTGTAAGCCCCATTATCGCCACATCCACGTGACCACCGCGGATCATGCCGAATGACGCCGAACTGTCAAAGTAACTGGCGCCAGGTACTGCTGTAACAGGTACCTTGCCTGCATTTACCGGATAATCCATTGCACCGCCGGACGCAGGTTCCGGCCCTACCCGAGCATACCGTTTTCAGTATGCATACTGATGCCGTGTTCCGGCGTTATCAGGTCCGCCACTAACGTGGGTACACCAATGCCCAGATTCACAACATCACCGGGCGTTAATTCACTTAACGCTTCACGCGCCATATTCATTCTGCGCTCGTCGACTTTCTTCGCACTGGCAGACACCGACGCTGATGATCCCAGATCTGCTGTCGAAAGCTTCGCCTCAACCAGATAATCTATAAAGCAGCCAGGGGTATGAACTTCATTAGGATCGATATCTCCCACCGGAACGATCTCTTCAACTTCAGCAATCACCAGCCTGGCTGCAGTCGCAGCACTGTGATTAAAGTTATTCTCGGTCATGCGGTATACCAGATTACCGGCTGTGTCTGCTTTCCATGCGCGAATCAGGGCTACGTCGCCTTTAATCGCAGGTATATAGACCATTTCAATACCGTCAATCATTCGTGATTCCCGGCCTTCAGCCAACGGCGTCCCCGCAGAGGTAGGCGTAAAAATCCACCGATCCCGGCACCACCAGCCCGCATCGCTTCCCCGAGAGTTCCCTGAGGCAGCAACTCCACCGCCATCCTGCCAGACTGTGCAGCCTCTACTGCTTCACGATTACTTGTGAAATACGAACCAATAGCTTTTGATCTGACCATTACGCAATAAACGGCCACCTCCTAAACCAGGCTCTCCCACATTGTTGCCGATATAAATCAGATCCTTTGTGTCCGTTTCTGCAAGGGCATGCAGGAGGTGCACCGGATTACCTGTCATGCCGAAGCCTCCCACCAGCATAACGTCACCGCTATTCACTTTTTAGCAGCTTCAGTCAGCGAAATTTTCGGAACAGTTTTCATCACATTAATACCTCATCGTTATTACTTTCATTCTCATGCAGCCTGCGGTTTTCACACTGATTTAACGGCGCTATCGAATGCTTTACGACCTAGTCCACAGTTGGACGACGTCCATGGAAGGCATCGTCCAGAAGGCGACGAATGCTTTCACGGGTAACGGGTTGTGGGTTGTAGTAGGGATTACGGGTAGCAATATCAGCAGCCTTATCCAGATCTTCTTCGGTCATACCGAGTTCGGACAGCGTCATTTTTGCTCCAATCGCAATATTCAGATCAAATAACGCACTTGCGGCATCTGCGCTGCTCTCAACACCCAGAGCCTTTGCAACTCTTCCAATCGCATCAGGTGCAGCCAGTGTGTTATAAGCTGTAACGTAAGGAATAATGATGGTGTGCACTTCCGCATGCGGCAGGTTGAAACTTCCACCCAGGGTATGGCAGAGCTTGTGATGAAGGGCCATGCCAACAGCACCTAATGATGCACCGGCCAGCCATGCACCGAGAGTATCGGAACGTGCGGCGATATTTTCCTGCTGTTTCACCGCTTCTTCTAAGCTTCGACCGATGGCACGAATACCTTCTTCAGCCATCATCGACGTTATCGGGTTGGCGTTTTCAGCATAAAGCGCTTCAACACAGTGCGCAATTGCATTCATACCACTGGGACCCGTAATAAAATCAGGCAGCGTCACCAGTAATTCCGGATCGTAAATAACCGTCCGTGGTAACACCTTCAGATCACGCCCCGTGGTCTTTACTCCGGCTTCAGTTATCCCCCAGATCGGCGTCATTTCTGAACCTGCGTATGTAGTTGGCACCGCCAGAATAGGCTTACCTGTATCCAGAGCAATAGCTTTAGCCAATCCTATGGTTGATCCGCCACCAACAGCAATCGTGCAGCCCGCGTTCATATTCTTTGCCGCTTCAATAGCGGCTTTTGCGGTTTCTGCCGGAACATGCATCACAGCCTGATCAAATACGCCGGCAGAAAGCTCCCTAACTGATCAGAAAGACGATGCGCCGCTTTACTTTGCGTAGGAGTTGCCAGCACCAGCGCCTTCCCTGCATTCATCAACTGCACTTCGCTGGCAATCTGAGAATGACTGCCAGGCCCAAAAATTACCCGACCGGGATTAGCGTTATACACAAAAGGATTCATCTCAGTTTTTCCTTATTCACTCACACAAGAACGGCTAAAAACGCTCAGAGTCTGTTTTATTTGACCTGTTGTCTCATGCTTCCACATGCGATCAACGGATGTTACTTGAACTGCTGTATTTCCTGCACGGCAAAGCGGTCAGTAAGAACTAAAAGCACTCTGATATTCTTCTACTGAACACAACATACCGCGCGCCGGTAATACCTGTATGGCGCATGCTGATGACTCCTGCCCCATACTGGCAGGCAGTCATGCGATTTAATCTGAGGTGACTTTCACCAGTTTGAAATCGAAACGGGAATGCCAGACGGACTCTCCGTCTACTCTGTCTATAGGGGCTATAAGGCTGTCTTTAACACCGAAAACAGCATCTGAAGTCAGATAAGGGTCGTCACCTAAAAATGTATGGGTAATGACATCTTTATAGCCGTCTGCAGTGACCAGGAAGTGCATATGTGCAGGCCGATATGGATGCCGGCCTAATGCTTCCAGCATTTTTCCAACAGGGCCATCATTTGGAATCGGATAACTGACCGGCTTAATACCGAAAAAGCTGTAGGTACCGTCCGACCGGTTTTAAACCGGCCACGATTATTCCATTTCGGTTGAATATCCGGTTGCTGAATATCGTAAAACCATCGGCGTTATCTGACCATGCGTCGATACAGGCGCCTTCAATCGGATTACCGTCCATATCCACCACCCGGCCTTCGAAATGGCAGCTTTCACCTTTCTCATCCAAACAGATGGTATCCCCATTCGCAGCCAGGGAGCACCTTTGACATGAAACGGTCCCAACACAGTGTTTTCAGTTGCCCCTGACGGTCTCCGGTTATTGATTGCATCAACGAGCATCGAAAGCCCCAGCACGTCACTGAGTAAAATGAATTCCTGCCTCTCTTCAGTACACAAATGCCCTGCAGCAGTTAAAAACCTGATCGCCTGATCCAGCTCATCCTGAGTCAGTTCAACTTCTTTTGTAAACGCATGCAGGTGTTTTACAAGACTCGCCATTACAAACTTAAGTCTGGGATTTATATTGGCATCAACCCGTTCATTCACGGCTTCAACGGATTGCTCTTCTGTAAAGTAGGTCGACATTTCAAATCCTCATACTTAGCTGAGCAAAAACTTACCTCAGCCGTTTAACAATAACCGGAAGTTCACTCAGTGCGTGGCTCCACGGATACCCGGACTTCCAGTCCCAGTATCCATGCCCTTGAGTGCAAGTTCTCGCAGACGGCTACTCTGAAAAATTACTTTAACAGTCCGTTCAGAGCCTCGACTTCTGCCGACAGGACTGTGTTATTTTCAATCAACCCTGCTGTAGAGCTGGCAATGACTGCCTGTAAAGACTCCTCAGCATCCGGTGTCAGCGGAGTTAATGAGCCACCATTTGCGGTCCATGCATCTGCGGCACGCTGCACATCACCAAGCCCCCAGTTAACCGCCTCAGATTCAACTTCATGTGCAATATTCTGAAGACGTTCACGAGTCTCATCAGGAAGGTTATTCAGCCAGTTACTGGATGTTGCGACGGTCACGATAAGTGGCCAGCTGTCAACCATTGCCATATAAGGTGCAGCGTCGTAGTAACGAAAAGCTGCGGCAACTGTTGGCGCGGCTATCACTGCATCAATCGCCCCTGTTTGCAGCGCAGGCATAACCTCTGATAACGGCATCGGCACCGGTGTTGCACCCAGCGCTTTCATCGGCTCAATCTGAAAAGGCGTGCCAAGCACCCGCACTTTCAGACCCGCCAGATCCTGCAGCGACTTAATTGGCTTTTGAAATGATCGAGTTTGGACTGTGAACAAAGGTCGAGATTGGCTGAATATTACGAGTGTTGCCGTAGTTTTTAGCTCTTTCCCTGAATACATCAGATGACAACAGTTGCTGTGTCTTGGCCGGATCTTTAAAAATGGATGCGACATCAAATGTCTGGAACCGGGGTCTACCTGACTCAGAAAGGCAGTTGCTGTGATAAAAGACTCGATCGTGCCGAACATAACCCCTTCTACCATTCGGGGAATTGGCCCCAACTGGCTGGCCGGGTAAAGTTCAACAGCAACGTCCGGCAACTCTTTGCTGACTCTGTCTTTAAACATCATCTGATACTGATGTTGAACATCATTCAGCGTTGCTGAAGCAAACTTCAGTTTCTGCTCTTGTGCGACAGTAGGTAAACCAAATCCCAAAACAGCACACCCAAGAATACAGCTCAATAGTTTCCGTCGAATGTTCATTTTTCTTATCCTTATTATGATTAATTTATGCCCTTGCAAACAAAAAGTTTGGTAAGGCTGTTGATAATTCGGGAATAAAAGTCACGATTGCCAGCGCCAAAAGCTGAACAATAAGCACGGGAATAACGCCACGTAAAATAAGGCCTAGCCGCAAGCCAAGTGCTCCCTGCGTGATAAACAGGCTCAGTCCGAAAGGCGGTGTCAGAAGGCCAATTGCAAGGTTAAGTGTCATGATGATGCCAAGGTGTACAAGATCGACACCTGCAGCAGCCATAATAGGCGCCAGTAATGGAGTTACGACCAGAATTGCGGCAATCGGATCCAGAATGGCTCCGAGCAGAAGCAAAGCAACATTTATGATAAGCAGCAGTACCCAGGGGGAAAGATTAGCCTGAGCGATCCAGCCCGCAATTTCCTGAGGCACCTGATTAATCGTTAACACCCAGGAAAAACGCCTGCTGCGGCTACAATAATCATCACCTGAGCGGTTAAAAGGCTGTTTTTCTGCACAGGTCAGAACATCACGCCAGTCCAGATCACGGTAAACCATGCTGGCAATGATGACCGCTGCCACACAGGCAATACCCGCAGCTTCGGTTGGTGAAAAATGCCCCCGTAAATACCGCCCAGAATAATCGCGGCCGGTACCAGCGCAAAACCTGCCCTGCGGATACTTACCCACAGCGCCCCCAGTTAAATGGCCGGCCATCTCTGATTCCGTAAACCCGGGTCTGGATAATTACCAGTGCAGACATGAGTACAGCAACCAGTAATCCGGGAAGAATACCTGCTGCAAACAACCGGGGAACGGACTCGTTTGCTGCGACCCCATAAACAATGAGTGGAATTGAAGGCGGTATCAACACACCGATAGTACCGGCTGAAGCCAGCAAACCTGCAGATACCCGATCCGGATAACCTGACTGACGAAGGGTTGGTAACAACAAACGGCCAACGGTTGCCACCGTCGCCGGAGCAGAACCTGATATAGCGCCAAAGAGCGTCGTTGTAGCAACGGTTGTTAAACCAATCTTGCCCCGAACCGGCCCGGATCCTCATCAACGAAGTCAACAATACGCTTTGCGATAGAGCCACGGGACATAAGCTCACCGGCAAAGATAAAAACGGAATGGCTAAAAGCGCAAACGATTCAACTGAGCCAAACAGTGCCTGATGCAGGGCAATATCCGGAACATTACTGAAGAATACAAGTGTAATTGCGGCAGTTCCCAGCAATACCACATATATAGGAAACCCTAATACAAGCAGCAGAACCGGAGAAATTGCTAATGACCAATCAACAGCTGTCATTGACCCTCTCCTTTTCCTGACTTACCAAAGAGCCCCCGCAAACCAAACAACAATGTAATACAGGCTGATAATCCGAAGCCAACGGCAACAGCGCCATGAGGTATCCACATAGGAATGTTCGCGGTAAGACTGGTTTGAGCAAAACTTTTAAGTTGCAGCGATACGGTGAAAGCAACCCAGGCAACAAAGCCTGCCAACACCGTAATCGCCAACCACTCAAAACAACGTAGATATCTCTGCAGACGCACAGGAGTCATATCAACAAACATCGACATACTCATGTGCTGATTACGGAGAGAGACCAGAACAGTTCCCAAAAAACGATTCCGATCATGAGATAAATCAGAACTTCTTCAGCGCCAATAATGGCACTCCCAAAGACATAACGTCCGACAATGTTCGCTAAATTCAAAATGACAGCTGCGATAACCATGCATCCGAGTAAGCGCTCCAATACACGCATAACCAGCCCGGATAATTTTCGCAGTTTTAACAGTGGCATCAGTTTTGTCATTGTCTTTACCTTCGCTTCCTGAAATACAGTCAATCAGTCTGAATATTAGCTAACAGACCTATTTCACAAGCGACAGTTTTTCGGATGAAACACCCAGAACATCTTCTAACTGAAACAATTCAATCGCATTCTGGCGACCGATCTTATGCAAATCACGCTCACTGATACTGGCTGAATCGAACCAGTTCGCCGCATGATCTACATTTTCAAAAGGCCAGTCTGTGGAGAACAGAATCCGGTCAGAACTGATTTCCATCATGGCATCGATCAGCGTTTGTGTTCTGAAATTGCCTGAAGTGGTCAGATAAAAGTTTTCATTAAAGTAATCGGCGATCGCCCGTTTGGCAGGGTATCCCGGTGTGGTTTCTACCCATGCATTGCGATTATCAATTCGCCACATTGAATAAGGCAGACCTTCTCCCATATGCCCTAATACGATTCGCAGCCCGGGGTACTCATCAAACAGTCCTGAACCAATCAGACGCAATGCATGAACAGCCGTTTCCTGTCCAAACGCCCAGGTTGGCCCCATCAGCCAGGAGTGTCCTTCATAAATCTTCGAATGTTGCGGTAAGGGATTACGCGGATGCAGATAAAAAGGCACACCCAGCGCTTCAACCTGCTTCCAAAATTCCCGGTATTGAGGCAGGTCGTAGTAAAGCGGTTCATCACTGCCTTCCACCTGAGAAAACCGTTAACCAATGCACCACGGAATCCCAGTTCCTTAACACAGCGGGTTAACTCTTCAGTAGCAGCCTCAGGATCCTGCATCGGCAACGCCGCAAATCCCTGAAAGCGATCCGGGCGAAGGCTGACCTGCTCAGCAAGATAATCATTAGCACGGCGGGCAACATCGATTGCATGAGAAACATTCGGAATGGCCTGCACGGCAGGAGCGTTCAAAGACAAGATAGACATTTCAATGCCATGCTTATCCATTTCAGATAATCTGCGATCATGAATATCCATCAGACGGCTACTGAGTTCTGTCCAGTAACTGTCTGGCACAAATCCTGCTGAATCCTGCAATGTTTCACTAATAGCGAAATGCTCTTCGAGCGCAATTTTTCCCAACACAGCCATTCTCCTGATTTTTAGTATTTACAGCTTTGTAATAATTTATTTGTTGTAAACATATAATGTCATAAACAACAAAGTCAAATGAATTCTGTCGCCTCTCTTAACAAGATGAAGAAAGGAGCAAGGGAATTTTGTGCAGATAAGAAATTTTAAAAGGAGAAGAAAATAAACGTTAAATAATTGAAATTAATGAAGTATTGATAATGATCAACTGAGAGAAACTGCATCCTTCCTGTGCAGAAGAACAGTCCAATTACCCAGTCATATTATTCCTTCAAAGTGCTGTACCAAAAGTATGATTAAAATCAAATAATTATTTAGACAAATCAAAAAATAAATTTGATGAATACATATTGGTAAACACAGTCACTTTTAGACCAGCTATGCCCTGCTTTTCTCACATGACGGTTAAAAACACAGGCTGAAAACCACCTGAAGAAAGCCACAAATTATAAAATGAATGCGCTTTAAGTGCTGAGACATGAACACACTGTGAGTGCAGCATAATTAAGCCAGGATCATGTACAGGCCTTGTTACAGCTCTGGGATTAATATCCAGGAAAAACTTCAGGTGTTGGCAAGAGACCGTCACAGCAGACACAGTCGCGAAGAAGAAGAAGAAGAAGAATACCCAATGGCCGGGTGCATCGGGTATCTGGTAAAGAAGTATACGTCCGGGCCTGACACTCAGCCCACAATTTCACCCCGGGCCTTCTGAAGAAGAAAATCCAGTTGTTTGAGCTCGGACTCCGAAAGAAGCTCAAACTGAGACCGGTGAATTTTCAGAAGCGGTTCATCAATGGACTGAAGAATCTTCGCACCTTCGTCTGTCAGAACGGAACGTACAACTCTTCGGTCCGCTACGTCAGGTTTCCGGTCAACCAGGCCGTCACGCACCAGCCGGTCCATGAGCCTTGTTACATCTGCCCGGGGATCCGTCATTTGCTCACTGATCTGAGAGACCCTCAACCCTTCGGATCCTCCACGCCGAATAGAACGCAGAACGTTATATTGCTTTCCTGAGAGTCCAAACTCCGCCAGCAAATCCGAGACATGCTGACCCATCACTTGTGCGGTGCGAATAAGGTTCAGATAAGCATGCTGCGCAGGGACATACTGTCCTGTCTCTTCAATTACGAGGTCAGGGGTTTGAAATACTTTGTCGTTATTCTGATCTGTCATTTGATCCACATATCTGTTTTTAACAATATACGTTCAAGCTGTATAATTACATAATCATACTTACCACATATCAAATCAAAACCCAATATTTAAGATCCGCTCTGCTTTGAAGCCGGACCTAAATGCACTTCCGGGCACCCGCTCGTAGTTAAGAGGTTCCTCAAATCGCAAGGCTGGATCAGCTTCATCCTGTCAATACTGCGCCCTCTTCACTTCAACAACTAAGTCAGGCTTTATTCTCTTGTGTTTTTATGCCCTATATAAAAATACCTATAACCACATTCTCACTTCAGACTTCCCACTTCCGGCCTGACTCAAAGCTCAAACTAAAACGATTAACTTAAGTAAATTCAGTCAGTTATAACTGCTCTGCCTGCATCCCTATAAATAATTCTCTGTTGCAGTTACAGCCACAGACGTTGCCCGCCCTCTCTGATTAAACACAAAAATCTCATCAGTTGCTTATCCATGATTTCAAATGGGCTGGCAAAGCTTGACTTATACGTTTTAGACAATATATGTTTATAACACATAAATAATAAATAAAAGGCCCGCACATGTATCAAACAGCCTTTAAAAATTGCGTACATCACTATGAGTAACCAACTTTCTTATATGCTGTCTGCCTGGCTAAATAGCGAAGCCGGTACTGAGTGGGTTTTGGGTACGGTTTATAAAACCGAAGGATCTGCATATCGCAAAGCAGGTTCCATGATGCTAATTAACAGCCTTGGTCAACAGTTCGGAATGCTAAGCGGTGGTTGCCTGGAATCAGATATCATGCGCAACGCACGTAAAGTCATGGCTACCCTGACCCCGGCTACCCTGATCTACGACAGCACAGACGAAGATGATCTTTCTTTCCAGCTGGGTATCGGCTGTGGAGGCAAGGTATACATCATGCTGCAACCCTTACATGCTGATAACGATTTAAATCTGGGTGCAGTAGCCACAGCACTCAGACAAAGAATATCTGGTACTTACCATCAAAAATTGGGTGTACAGAAGCATTCTTTCAACCCGGCGAACCTTGTCCGACGGTGCATGGCCACATCAAAGAAGGTTGGTTAATTACCCCTATAACCCCTGAGCCTCATCTGCTCGTCGTCGGTGGCGGCATTGATGCAATCCCGATAGTTCGAATAGCCAAAGAACTTGGCTGGCGAGTCACCCTCGCCGATCCAAGACCAGCGAATGCAAGAGTTGATAAGTTTCCTCATGCAGACACGATACTCCGTGAACTGGGCACTAGCCTAAAACGTTATATCACTGACACCCGTGTCGATGCCGCAGTATTAATGTCACATAACATTGATCTCGATGCGCAAGCTTTACTTAATATTCATCTCTGCGGTCTTAAACACATCGCCCTGTTGGGACCACCCCACCGTTATCACCAGGTGCTTGAACGGGCAGCGCTCAGTGAGTCCTTACTGGGATGTCCGGTCTCAGGACCTGCCGGGCTGAAAATTGGCGGCCAGCTTCCCGAAAGCATTGCGCTTTCTATTCTCAGCGAATGTCATGCGGTATTGCATTCACAAGCTGCAAAACCTCATCTCAGATCAGTGGCTGCCAGATGAATGTCGCATGCCTGTTGCTGGCCGCTGGCGGCAGCTCCCGCTTCGGAGGGCGGAAACAACTGGCCTCCGTTGAGGGCCAGCCAATGATTCAACGCGCGTTGGAACAGCTAACACCGGTATTTAACCAAGAGGTTTACACCGTCATCGGCGCCTACCGGAACGAAGTCAGCCCTTTACTTGCCGGACGTTGCCACGTCATTGAGCATTTAACCTGGAACCAGGGTCTTGGTTCATCAATTAAAACAGGCGTAAACACCATCATCCAACAGAGCAACTATGATGGCATTTTGATCGCTCTAGCCGATCAGGTCAGGCTAATGCAAAGCGACTACTCAGAACTCCTGTCCCGGTTTGATGGCACAACAATAATTGCTGCGCATTATTGCGGTAAAAACGCAGTCCCCGCCCTGTTTCCGACACGCTTTTCTCAGAACTTCAGAACTTAAATGGTGACTCAGGCGCACGCTGTTTGCTGGACCGCTACTGCAACTCAGTCACAGCGGTTCCACTTCCGCAGGCTGAAACAGATATCGATACCAAACAGGATCTGATTCAGCTAACCACCAATTATCTGTATCTCAACCAACCTGAATAAGGGCACTCAATCACTACATAAATAAAAGAAAAGATCGGTGCATTCAACAATCTGATCATCAAAAATAACTAGGATGACTATGACATGACCACATTTAAATTAAACGGTAAGCAGGTATCAAGCACAGTTGCTGACGATACACCGCTACTTTACGCACTCAGGGGTGACTTCGAGCAGAATGGCCCGAAATTTGGGTGCGGCGTTGCTCAGTGCGGCAGCTGTAGCGTTCTCGTTGAGGGTAAAGTCGTACGCTCTTGTGTAATGCCAGTTTCCGCCATCAAAAATAAAGAAGTAACCACTCTGGACGGACTGGCCGTTTCGGACAGTCAACTTCACGCTCTGCAGCAAGCTTTTAGATGAACAGGCAGCGCAGTGCGGTTATTGCACTAACGGCATGATTATACAGGCAAGCAGCCTGCTTAAAGACAATCCAAAAGCAAATGATGATGAAATTCGCCAGGCGATGAGCGGAGTTTTATGCCGCTGTGGGAGTCAGGCACGGGTCTTAAAAGCCATTAAACGTGCCCAGGGTGCAGATTTGGGAACAAATGTAGGAGCAGCAGACTTATGAGCAGTGTTAACGCATCTGATTTTTCCAGACGAAAATTCCTTAAAGTAGCAGGCGGCCTGACAGCCAGCTTTATGCTGCCGGTTACCTTCCGTGGTGCACAGGCTGCCGACGCAAAACTTCCCTGGATCACAACCAAATATCCAACTGTTGATGCCTGGATCCGAATCAATCCTGAAGGAAGTGTGTCCGTCTTTTCCGGCAAAGCGGAATTAGGACAGGGTGTTCAGACCGCTATCTGCCAGATTGTCGCCGAAGAACTCGATGTCGACATGAACCGCGTGCAGATGATCAACCCCGATACATCTCTCTCACCAGAAGAGTTTTACACCGCGGGAAGTGTATCGATAGAAACAAGTGGCATGGCAATTCGCCACGCCAGTGCTGAGGTTCGCGATTACCTGCTGGATATGGCCAAAGTCACAGCCAATATTAATAAAGCAGATGCCACTGTTATAGACGGTGAGATTACCGGTACCAACGGCGCTAAAACCAGTTACTGGTCACTGGTTAACAATAAAGCAATCGACATTAAAATGACCGGCAAAGTGGCGCCAAAGATCCTTCCACTTACAAACTTGTCGGTAAGCCCCTCCCACGTATTGATCTTCAGGATAAACTGACAGGAAAAGAAGGGTTTATAACCGATATTCGCCTGCCTAATATGGCCCATGGCCGCGTTGTACGTCCGGCCCGGCCCAACTTTACCTTACGTAAAGTAGCAACAGCTGATGTTAAAAAATGCCAGGAGTTATTTCTGTTATTCATGATGGTAGCTTCCTCGGCGTTGTTGCTGAGCGTGAAGAACAAGCCATCACGGCAGCAAAAGCACTCAGCCAAAATGCAGAATGGGAAGGTCCTGCACTGAAACCTGTCCACAGTGATTTGCCAACGCAAATTAAAAACCTGCCAAATACAACAGAGACATTCTTTGAAACAGGCGATGTTTCCCAGTCCAAAGGCCGACAGATTTCCGCCGCATATTATCGCCCTTTATTGCTCACGCATCCGCATCACCTTCATGCGGCATCGCTCAGTTTGAAGGTGATACTCTGACAGTCTGGTCTCACACCCAGGGCGTATTTCCGGGGCGCCGCGATATGGCCTTCGCGCTTGGCATGCCCGAAGAAAAGATTCGTTTTATTCACGCTCACGGTGCTGGCTGTTTTGGCCACAACGGTGCTGATGATGTCGGCATGGATGCCGCGTTATTAGCACGTGCTTCAGGCCGACCGGTCAGGGTAATGTGGTCACGGCAGGATGAGATGGCACAGGCCCCTGTGGCACGGCAATGCGGATGGAATTAAAAGCGACAATCGACAGCGCATCTAAAATTACAGCATATGAACACGATGTATGGACAGGTGTTCACGGTGCCCGTCCGGGATTACAGTTTTATATGGATGCAGGCAAAGGCACAGCTTATCTGCCCATGTGGCACCTTAATAAGCCGGTGAAACGCTACGATATCGTTGATATTCCGCCAAAATTTGGCGGCGGCGGTGAACGCAATGCAAATCCGATTTATGACATACCTAATACCCGGGTCATCAAACATCTAATCCCGGAAATGCCACTCAGGGTTTCAGCACTCAGAACGCTGGGAGCACATGGCAATATCTTCGCCATGGAGTGCTTCCTTGATGAAATTGCTTTGGACCTGAATGAAGACCCTGCTGCATTGCGTATACGTCATCTTACCGATCCACGTCATAAAGCCGTGATTGAAGAAGTCGTTAAACAATCGGGCTGGACAGGTCAAAAGGCGGTAACGGTAAAGGCCGTGGACTGGCATTCAGCCGCTATAAAAACCGTGCAGGTATGACAGCAATCGTTGTCGATGTTGACGTCGACTTAAAAACAGGCGAAGTATCTATTGAAAAGGTTACCGCTGCTGTAGATGCCGGCCAGGCAATCAATACCGACGGTGTAGCGAACCAGGTTGAAGGCGGTATTATCCAGTCCCTAAGCTGGGCATTGATGGAAGAAGTTACTTATAACGAAGATGCCATCACCAGCTTAGACTGGACCGGATACCCTATCTTAAAACTGGATAACACACCGACAGTCGATATCTATGTGATTAACCGACCGGATCAGGCTCCGCTTGGTGTCGGCGAAGTATCACAGGGGCCTGCGTCTGCAGCACTGGCGAATGCAGTTTTTGATGCCTGTGGCGCACGTATACGTGAACTGCCTTTACGGCCTGAAAAATCAAAGCCGCAATGAATAGCTAAGCGGCAGAATTGTTGCTCCACATTACGGAGCACCTAGCAAAGCCTGGTTCTTTACCGATGTTATGGAGGGTTCACCCAAAATTCATCACAAAGGAGTCAGGCTTTTTCATAACTAGCCCTTATCCACAGGCCTCTGAATCTTTACCAAACCTCATTCAGAGTAACAGACAAAACAATTTAACATTCTGCTTACTCAGTTAATGACTTCAAACGAATGAAATTATCTGTCCCTGAGCAGAGTCAGCTCGCAGCTGCAGAACTTTATCCCTCAATATTCACCACCAGCTTGATGGCATCGTGCAACCAGTACTCCCGGTCGAATTCCAGAAAGTCACCGTTTTCGTCATAGCAGAGTCGTTCCAGATACAGGCCGGTGCTGCCCTGATTCACATTAAGAATACTGGCCTCGTCGCCAACCAGTGCCTGGGAGCAGACTTCGATTTTCCGCTCAGCCGGCGCCAACTGGTAGGTTTCCCGCAGCATTTTCCACAGAGAATTGTCAGTGTCCTGATTGAGCAGACCCGGACATTTCAGCGGATTCACATAGTTATGCTCCACCAGCAGGCAGCGGTCATCCACAAAGCGGCGACGTACGAAATGATAGATAGGAGACCCCACCGGCATATCGCACTGTTCTGCCAGCCAGGCCGGTGTTTCGGTAATGATCTTGGTAAGGGTTTCAGTACGGGGAACAAAGCCCTGTTCTGCAACGTAGCGGGTAAAGCCCACATCCCGGCTGGGCTCATAACTGAGCCGTGCCGGAGTAACAAACCAGCCCCGGCGGTTCGAACGATAGATGCGCCCTTCCGCTTCCAGCTGCCCTAATGCCTGGCGCAGAGTGACCCGGGTGGTTCTGAAACGTTCCGCCAGTTCACGCTCTGCCGGTAACCGCGCCTGGCTGCCCAGGCTGTTGGCGGTGATCCATTCCCAGAGCTGATCACGAACCTGAAGGTAAACCGGAGAATTACTGAGCATTAAAGCGGTCCTGCTGGCAAAAAGGATGATTTAACAATTGCTTGCCATTCTACCAGCAAAGCAGAGCCAGAATAACCGGCCTAGAATAACTGAAACTGAGGGGTCGCCAGGGACTCGAAATCCTGATTCAGAAACACCAGAATGGTATCAATCACCGGCATCAGCTGTTTATCCGCGTAGTGCTGATAGTCAATCGCCGAGGTACGGTAACGGGCCGGTTCCGGGCCATTCACAGTGATCACGTATTCAATGTAAGTACCGGCAGATATCTGATCCGGCTTGCCTTCTTTCGCCAGCTGTTCGCAAAGCTTATGAGCGGCCTGAATCTGCGGCGGTTTGTTTTTCTGGTAATCCGCCAGTGGCCGGCGCAGCCGTTTACGGTAAACCAGTTCATCATCCAGCAGACCTGCCCGTAAATCTTTTAGGACGGCCTGAAGATATTCCTGATAAGGCTGATCCGTAAAGACCTTTCATACAGTTCCTGCTGCACCCTTCTGGCCAGGGGCGTCCAGTCGGAGCGGACATTTTCCAGACCTTTAAAGACCATCCGGTGACTGCCGTCCGGCTGATACTGAATCCCCGCATAGCGCTTCTTGGTACCCTTGTCGGAATGACGCATGGTCGGCATCAGAAAGCGCTGATAATGGGTTTCAAACTCCAGTTCCAGATGGCAGTCGATATCAAAACGTTCCCGCAGATTTTGACGCCACCAGTTATTCAGTTCAGTGGCCAGCCGTTTACCTTCTGCTTCTGCCTGATCCGCCGGAAAATCATTTCCCAGCCAGACGAATACAGAATCCGTATCCCCATAAATCACTTTATGGCCGAAAGCCTGCTCGATCTGCTCTTTGGTACGGTTGAGAATTTCATGGCCCCGCAGGGTAATTGAGCCGGACAGACGGGAATCAAAGAAGCGGCAAACATTGGAGCCCAGCACCCCATAGAAACTGTTCATGATGATCTTAATGGCCTGCGACAGCGGCGCATTCTGCTCAGCCTTGGCCTGATCCCGGGCGGACCACAGGGTTTCAATGATCGATGGCAGGATACTGTCACGACGGTCAAAGACCCCGTTATTGAAGCCGGGTATCAGACATTCCGGCGGCACTTCGGTACCGGTGCCCTGTGCCAGCCCGTAGGGGTCAACCATAAAGGTCAGAATGATACTGGGATACAGGCTCTTGAAATCCAGTACCAGCACATGTTCAAACAGCCCCGGCACCGAATCCATGACAAAACCGCCGGGCGCGCCCATATCTGCACCGGAGGCATAAACCCGGGCCACATAGCCCTTACGGTGCAGCCGGGGCAGATACTGGTTATCGAAGGCCGCTGCCGAACCACCGATTTTATCCAGTGCCAGCCCGGTTAACCGACCCCGCTCCACCAGATAGTGCAGCAGCTGGGCTTTTTCGAAGATGTCCCAGACCAGCTTACAGTCTTCCAGATTATATTCCGCCAGCAGGCGGGGTTATCTCTGTAGGTCTGCTGTATTTCTTCGCCACGGTTGAGACCGTCATCCACCTGGTGCCCAAGCAGTTTGCCCCGCTCCAGCAGATGGTTAGCAACATATTCAAGGGAGAAGCTTTCGAACTGAAAGGTGGCCCCTTTCAGGGTATCAATACCGTCGATGACCACACGGCCGGGAATCCGGCAGAACCACTTACCCTGTCCGGAACGCATCACATTCAACGGGCTGTTATCCCGCCCCAGTGACAGGCGTACACCGAGTAGCCGTGCCCGTTCGTAGATCACCCGGAAATCAAAACCAACCACATTCCAGCCAATGAAAATATCCGGGTCGTATTCCCGGGTAATACGCTCAAAGGCTTTAAGTAACTGACGTTCATCCGGTACATAAACCAACCAGTCATCGGCGGGCTGACCTTCTGTTTCAGCAGGCGGTTCGCCGATCATCACCACCTGACGGAAATCATCCGCATAGAAACCAATGGAGAAGATATGATCCGCCCGCATGGTGGTTTCTATATCCAGTGAAAGCATTTTCAGCGGCGGTTTAACGTCCACCGGCTGCAGCCGCATACCCTGTTCGGTCATTACCGCCCGGGCACCGGCCTGAATAAAACGCTCCATCAGATAGCGGTCGACACCCCGGATATCTTCTTCCATCATGCCGATATGAGCGCGGGTCAACCGTTCGATCACCTGCCGCTGTACCGCAAGAGACTGACAATAGAGCCCGTGAACGCCCCGCTGCTCCAGCTCTTTTAACGGCAGATCCGCCAACCGCCAGCCCTGCAGGTCATGCAAAAGGGATTGTATTTCGGGAACATCGTCATCAAAGACAAAAAGACCACTTCCTGGCCTTTGATGGTGACGTTAAACGCAGCGCTGTTGTCTTTCAGCCAGTAGCTGAAGTCCACGCCGTCCCGGCCGTCATACTGCTGCCGGGTAAGGATAAATCCTTCCCGGCCAGAGGCTAACGACATTGCTGCGCTTTCCATGCAATAACCGTTAGCTGCCAAACGGCGCGATTACCTGCATATCAGGGAATTGCCCGCACACAGCGGCTTCATCGGCGGCGCTGAACAGCACCTTGAGGTTAGGTCCGGCATCCATGGTGAAATACAGGCTTAAGCCTTCAGCACGCAGTTGCCAGATTTTATGCATCGCTGTGACTGAATCGGCCTGCCAGTAAAGCAGTGGCGGCCAGGAAGCAATCATCGTAGCGTGCATCGACAGGGCATTCTGCTCCGCCGTCTGCCCGAGCAATTCAAAGTCATGGCTTTCAATTGCGGCATGTAACTGGCTCAGGTCTGCTGCGGCCTGCATCGGCCAGCTCTGGTAAAGATGTGCCGTCGCAACGGTACGGTTCATTCCGGAACGGGAATCCACCGGTTTCTGGGCCGTGCTGACTTTAATCAGACCAATGCGTAAATCCGGCCAGGCGGTGGCTAAAGACGTCGCCACGCTGTCCATACCGTCTTCCCGCTGCCCCATGTTCCATTCCACGAAACCGTTAAACAGTGAACGGCTGGCACTGCCGCTGCCCATCCGGGCAAACGCAGACTGCAGGGAAAGATCCAGTTCTAAACGGTAAAACTCATTCACCGCCTGCATCAGCGCAGCAAAGCCTGACGCGGATGACGCCAGCCCCGCCGCCGTAGGAATGTTGTTCACCGTTTCCACCCGTACCCGGTGATCGGCGCCCCGGCGGAACATATCTATAAAGGCGATAACCTTAACGGCAAAGCTGTTATCAGCGGCCAGCAGCTCATCATTCAGCACCACCTGATCCTGCCCGCTCTCTGACAGCAGAATCCGGGTTTTACTGCCCAGGTGTGCCAGTGATACCGACAGGCTGGAATTGATCGGCAGGTTTAACTCTGCATCCCGCTTCCCCAGTATTTACACAGAGCAATATTACTGGGCGCAAAACTGAAGTCTTCCATGCTTTGCGGTAAGACGGTTTCCGGCAGATGTTCAGCGACAACCTGCTGCTTAGTAAATTTCAACACTCACCCCTGTGGTGACAAACTGACGGGAATTTCCTGATAATCCAGTGCCAGTTCAGGATCCCGGCCTAATGCAAGTACACAGTCTCCCAGCCCGGAGCCGGAGATCTTCGCACCGTAAATAACCGGCGACTGCCGTAATCGGTAGACCAGATCGGATAGCGCCAGATCATTCACGCCCAGCGCATCCATCAACCCCTGATAAACATTCATACACTGGCCCAGTGCTGGCCAGTCCTGCCGGGCCAGCGCGGCTTCAGCATCAAAGGTACACTGCCCCATCAGCCAGTACAGCTTCTGGTAAAGCTCCGGCAAAGCCTGGGTATGCTGTTCTACCTGACGCAGCACTCAGGGGTGGTGGTCTTATAGCCCACATAATAGAGACTCAGCTCCGGCACCTGCCCTAAAGGTTCGATCTGACAGGGATCAACCGTATAGCCCACTGATGCACCAAAGACACTGGCAGCAAGGTCAGTACCGGAGCCACGCCCCTGTACTTTATGCACGGTAGCCAGCGCTTTACGGAACAGCTCATAGCTGTCGGAGGCTTGCTGGCAATAAGCATCCAGCACAGAGGTTGTGGCAACGGTGACCGCTGCCGATGATCCCAATCTAAGGTATGACCAAAACCGGCTTCGATCTTCAGATCAAAACCTTTGTGTAATCCGTCCTGATGCTGTTCAACCGCCGCCAGCACAAAGCTCAGCCGGGTGTCCGGCTGTAACTCATCCAGGCTGGCGCTGTACTGTGCCAGCGCGGAATCAATATTAATCACACGGTCATCCCGCGGGGTCAGCGTCACATGAATATGCTTATCCACCGCGCAGGCCAGGGCGCGTTCACCAAACAGCACCGCGTGTTCCCCCATCAGCATAATGCTGCCGGGAGCTGAAGCTCTAATCACTGAGTCGAGCACCGTCGCTGTCCTCTTCTATCGCAAAAATTCATAGCCAAAATCAGCACACAGGATGGCCAGTTCCGGTTCGCTGATGCCGTATGCCAGCATCGCCCCGCCGCCATCACCACGTACAGCCCCTGCTCCACTGATTTTAGCGGCTCCGCCAGCGGCTTCCACCGTTCGGGCAAAACGGGCAACTCTTTCAGGCACAACACCAATGGTTTCCAGCAGGCGCTGGTTTTCGCGCACGGCAACGCGGGCATCCTGTTTCTGTAATACAGCAGTTTTAATCTGCTCTGTCACCGCGGTAAATGCCTGCCAGATATCAGAACCGCCGAAGCCCTGACGAACCTGTTCAACACATTCGCCAGTGCCGCTCACTGGCCGGCCGGTATTCACATAAAACCAGTTGCCGCTGAGTACCGCATCCGGTACCGGGAGGCCACACCGTTAAGTGCTTCTACCAGCCCGCCAAAACTGACCGTGGCAGAATCGATAAGCCCGCCCCGGCCATGGCACAGGCGCTCACAATAACGGGTCATTTCAAACAGTTTTTGCTTTGCTAACGACTGCCCGAATTGCGCAGCTGCCAAAGACAGCACTGATGCGGCGGCCGCCGCAGATGAGCCCATACCGGCACCGGCAGGCAGTTGGGAAGAAACACTCAATTCCAGATGGCAGGCAGGATCAGACTCAGGCAAGCACAGCGCCAGGCAATACAACACCAGTTGTTGGGGAGATTGCAGAATCTCAGCAGCGGACAATTTACCCGCCTCAAACTCGGCAAAGCGGTTGTCCAGCAAAGAACGCTGCGCACGGACGTCCACCCAGCTTAAGGTGCCCTGCTGTTGCAGATCCGGTAATGACCAGGAGAGACCCGCGGCAGCATCCGGGCGGATACTGCACTGACTGCGGATGTGGCGCGCCACGGCTAATGCCAGTGCCGGCGCACCATAAACAACGGCATGTTCGCCGCTGAGGATCAGCTTGCCCGGGGCAAGACTTACCGCTGACGCCTGATTAGCAAGCGACATACTCACGCTTATGGTGAGAAATGCTCGCTAAACGGAAACGGCCGGTGGATTCGCGACGACGCTCATGAACGCCTCCGTCGGTTGGCTCCACTTCGTTATACAGACGCAGATATTCTTCATAGGACACCGCATTACGGGCCGCCAGCATCGCCTGGTGACGGGCGCTGTGCAGATACTGCTCATAGCCGGCAACGACCCGACCAGAGAAGAACTCAGCCACACAGCCCGAGCCGTAACTGAAGAAGCCTACACGCTTACCTTCAAGGTTCTGCTTGCAGTTTTCCAGCAGAGACACCAGACCAATGTACATCGACGCGGTATAGCTGTTACCGATGATGCGGTTGTACAGCAACGTGTCTTCCACCTGCAAATCCAGCATTTCAGGGCTCAGCTCGCTCTGGTTCAGCTTAGCCAGATGCTTATGGGCTTTCTGCGCCATGCGGGTAAACGGCAAATGGTAGCAAAAGTGCTGAAAATCGTTGAACGCCAGCGAACTGGCTGTGCAGAAGTGCTCCCACGCCTGCTTCAGCGATTTCAGATAAATCTTGGTTGAATACTTACCGTCCACCAGCGCGGTTGAACGATAGTTCGGACGCCAGAAATCCATCACGTCTTCAGTGTAGTTACCCACTTCAGGATCAATTTCGACCAGACGGGGATTTGCAGTGATCAGCATCGCAACCGCACCGCAGCCCTGGGTCGCTTCACCCGGAGTATCCAGATCATATCGTGCTACATCAGAGGCAATAACCAGGACGCGTTTTTCCGGCTGACGGGCAACCAGTGCACAGGCCATCTGAATAGCGGCAGTGGCGCTGTAACAGGCCTGCTTGAGTTCAACCACACGGCAGTTAGCCGACAGCCCCAGCAAACGGTGTACGTAAACACCGGCTGACTTAGACTGATCAATACCGGTTTCGGTGGCAAACATAACCGTGCTGACAGACTCTGCGCCAACCCGCTCGATCAGTGGATACGCTGCATTGGCGGCCATCGTAACGATATCTTCGTCTGGCGCAGGCATACCCATTTTTCCTGACCGATGCCTTTGTAGTACTTATCGACATCTATATCACGCACTTCAGCCAACTGCTGAAGATCAAGAAAATAATTCGAGGTGTAGAAGCTTATTTCATCAATACCGACGGACATACCTAATTTCGATCCTCACCCTCACTCAATATTAGAGCCCGGTTCATATATACGCTGTTTATATCCGACATTCCCAGCAGAAACATCGCAGTGGTAAATTCACGCCGGATTTGTTCGATAACCTGGACTACTGCGTCGGCAGATTCCATGGCAGGTTTTAAGAATGGAGTCGCCATGCCACATATCGAGGCGCCGAGTATAACAGATTTAATCATATCAATCCCATCCCTGAGACCGCCGCTGGCAATGAAATCAGCCTGTTGCTGATATGGCTCAGCAAGACGCAGCGCTAGGGGTGTCGGGATTCCCAGTCCTGAAACTTCAGCCCCAGATCATCAGTATCATTCTGCGCCCGGTGGTACTCAATCCGGCTCCACGACGTACCGCCGCAACCGGCCAGATCAAAATGCTTAATGCCCATTTTCAGACCGGCTTCGATGTCTTGCGGAGACAGACCACAACCGACTTCTTTAAACATCACCGGCACGCTTAACTGGCTGGTCACTTGAGCAATTTTGGCAGTCAGCCCGGAGAAATCAGTATCACCTTCCGGCTGTACTGCTTCCTGCAACGGATTCAGGTGCAGATACAACGCATCCGCACCGAGGCAGTCGACGGCTTCCTGACACTTGGCAACATCAAACCCGTAGTTCAACTGTACAGCGCCAACGTTGCCACACAGCACTGTCGTTGGCGCATATTCGCGCAATTCAAAGCTGACCCTCGCACCCGGCTGGGTGAACATCACCCGCTGGGAACCGACTGCCAGCGCAACGCCGGTCTGCTCTGCCGCAATAGCCAGATTGCGGTTAATGGTGCGGATCAGCTCATGATCGCCGCCGGTCATCGAGGAAATCAGCAGGGGAAAGCTTAATTTTTGCCGAGAAACTCAACCGATGTATCGATCCGGTCCAGCGCTACTTCGGGCAACGCCCGGTGCTGTAAGTGGATACGGTCAAAGTAACGTCCGTCACGATCTGTCGCGGCATCTTTTTCAATGGCGCGGATATGTTCAATTTTGCGATCGTTGGTCTGATCGGTCATTATCTTTCCATCTTCAGATGAGATTCCATCAGCTCACCGGGATTGGTCTGGGCGGCCATCAGTGAAAGCTCTCCGCACAACACTGTAGCGGCACAGATCGCCGCCAGACGGCGGGCGTTTTCACCCGGCTCACGGTCTTCCTTACAGCCCAGTGCTTTAAGATTATCTTCAACAAACTCAATACCTTTACCGTTACCCACACTGCCCATAATCAGGTTAGGTAAGGTACAGGAGAAGTATAAGTCGCCGTCACGGACTTCCGCGTGCACAATGCCCTGGGAGCCTTCGATGATATTCGCCGCATCCTGACCGGTGGCCAGATAAAAAGCCAATAACATATTTGCATAGTGCGCATTCGCGCTGCGCAATCCGCCGGCAACCATGGTGCCGATCAGGTTTTTCTTGATGTTCAGATCAACCACTTTTTCCGGCGTGGTTTTCAGACGGCGCTCACACAGCTCACGGGGAATCAGAATCTCACTGACAACATACTTACCACGACCCAGAATACCATTCACGGCGGTGGCTTTTTATCGGAACAGTAATTCCCGGAAATAGAACAGTATTCCAGCTGTGGATATTCATTCAGCAGCCACGGAATCAGCTTGTCAGCTGCGTTGGTCACCATGTTATGGCCGGAGGCATCCCCGGTGGTAAATTCCAGACGCAGATAAATCAGGTTAGCCACCACCTGACTGTGCATATCGATCAGCTTGGCAAACCGGCTGGTCTGGGCCACCACCGCATTCAGATCATCCTGCCGGGACTTGATGGATTGCAGTGCCTGCACCGCCTCCAGCGCATCTTTGGCTTCCAGCAGAATCGACCGTGACATCCGCTCATCAACAATGGTGGTACGGATACCATCAGTCAGCGCAGAAATCCGCGCACCACGGCCAACCGAAGGCCACAGTGGTGTTTCGTAGGTCGCCAGCGGGACCATCAGTTTTTCTTCCAGGATATGCCCGCAGATTTTAAGCGGACCCACCGAGCGCATAGGGATCGGCGCCTGTTGAATTTTATGGGATTTCATAAGCTTTATACTGATAGTTAGATGGTACTAAATTGAAGGATTCCGGCCGGATTAACAGCCAGCACTACCCGGCGTATCCGGGTCAGCCAATTTAAGATGGCGGGATTTTATCGGCCCCCTGCCCAATATGCAATTAGCCGAACGGAACTGACACGCAGATCAGCCAGAATTCATTGCCAGATCAGCATCTTGCAGCCCCTTAACTAACCTCTCATATTGACAAGCTGCTGCTTGACTAAATATTCATCTGCGCCGCATACTTCAGCTTATGATCAAATTAGAGTTATTAAAAGATATCGATATGCTTTACGCAGTGAAGGACAATCAGGGAAATATATTGGCCATCTCGCAATACGAGCAAACCGGTTCTGTACCGGTGGATGTCAGCGACCCGGATGTCATGGATTTTCTGAACCATCAGAATAAGATCCACTCCCCGGAACAGTATCTGAATAATTCTGACGGCAATATCGGCCGTATCCTAGAAGACCTTATCGAACTGCTGATCAGCCAGAACACCATCCGTTTCACCGACCTGCCGGAAGAAGCCCAGCAAAAACTGATGAACCGTAAACTGGCCCGTTCTGCACGCAGCCTGCTGATGGGGACGACCCGACACAACCCAACAACAATTCTATCCTGCTGGACGACGATACCCTTTAATTCAGCCTGGCATGCCGTCGACAAATAACGCAGCCAGACGCTCGCCCATATTTTTATGCCGGTTCTGCTGCTTACGGCTCAGTACGTTGAAGTCCAGTTCCCAGAGTAAGTCGTCCATTTCAGCAAGTTCACGTGTCAGTACCGTTTCACGCTGCCCCTGGCTTTCCAGATACACCTGCACCAGATTCAGCACCACACCGGGATTATCCGGTAAGCAAAGATTAGCTTTCTGAAACAAGGCCTGAGCTTTGGCAAAATCCTGTTTACGGTACGCCAGCATTCCCTGCACATTAAGCTTACCCCAGTCCAGCTCGATCACCTGACGGTTAAGCTGTTCCTTTACCTGCTGCGCTTCACTTTCAACGTCACTGCCACGGATACGGTCCAGCAACAACTCCTGCCACTGGGCCTGCTCACTGAGTTCACACTGACAGTACACATCAAACGCGGCATGACAGGCAGACATAAACTCCGGATCCGCGCCCCGTGCCCGGTAAAGCTCGGTCCAGAACAACCGTGCTATCAGGCGTGTTGGCAGGTCTCCGAACGCCAGAATCAGCTCTTCCAGTACTTTTACCGCAGACTCTTGTGCCTGCACCGAATCCGCATCATCAGATCCGTTTACCTTCACCTGCAGACTGGCAACCAGGCCAACATAATAACTGTGCTGCTCGAAACAGCCGCCACGGGAATACTCAATGGCCTCGCGGTACGCTTTGGCAGCAATGGAATATTCCCTTCATGCAGGGCAATCTTGCCTAATGCCGCCTGTAGCAACGGTGAAGTTGGCTGAATCAGCGTCGCCTGACGCAACAAATCCAGCGCAACCCGGCGCTCACCGATCGCCCGGTGGGCATTTGCCAGGCCGACAAACGCCTCAACACACAGATGCGCTTCCTGAATGACCCCTTTAAACACCCGGATAGCTTCCTGTACACGGCCCAGCCGGGACAGAGCAACCCCAGCCCAACCCTTGCCCAGGGCAGATCACGCCGTTTCAGCAGACTTTTAAATAACTTTACCGCCTGAGTTTCCTGCCCCAGACGTAACAGGATCTCCCTTCCAGACGATGGATATACAGAACAAGTCCGGGATAGGAATGAATATAGCGGCCACACTGCTCCAGCGCTTCGGACAGCTGCCCCTGATTCAGCAGTTTCTCCAGCGGTTGCAGTACCGATTTAATACGCAGAATTTTTCCAGGCGCACCCGGATCTTGGCAACATCGTAAGGCTTGGAAATATAGGTATCCGGCGCGGTATCAAGGGAGCCGAAAAGCAGCTTGGAGCGGTCCTGATCAACAACCAGGATAAAAGTGGTGGTATAAAGCTTTGTGCCCTCGGCACCGGCCTCCTGAATTAACTGCAGACCATTCTTTTCTGTTTTCCCCAGATCAAACAGAGCAAAACATATGTCATATGTCTCTTCACGCAACAACGCCAAAGCCATATTCACTGATGACGCCACATGAATCGTTTTGATGCCTAACTGGCTTAGCGCACCTTTCAGCTCAGCCAAATCATCCAGACGATTATCGACAATCAGGACTTTGTTTTGTGAATAATTTATTTCCATAAAACCGACATCAGAGACCAGCGCTCAAAGTAGCATAGATATCAAGCAACTAGAACTCCCGACATGTTCTGTAGCCAACAAAAACCCGCTATGTCACCATAACGGGTTTTTCTGAAAAGCCAGGTTTATTACACCCTGATTTTCCCTTAGTCTTCCAGCAGATCGCGGCCTTTACCGGCAGCAATGCGCATGCGCAGTGCATTCAGTTTAATGAAGCCTGCAGCGTCTTTCTGATCGTAAGAACCTGCATCATCTTCGAAGGTAGCAATGTTCTCGTCGAACAGGCTATCGTCAGAACGGCGACCAACAACAGTCACGTTACCCTTGTACAGCTTCAGGCGAACATCACCGTTCACGTTGCGCTGTGAGTAATCGATCATTTCCTGCATCATCTTACGTTCTTCAGACCACCAGAAACCATTGTAGATAACCTTGGCATAACGTGGCATCAGCTCGTCTTTCAGGTGCGCTACTTCGCGGTCCAGAGTGATGGACTCAATGGCACGGTGAGCACGCAGCATGATGGTGCCGCCCGGTGTTTCATAGCAACCACGGGACTTCATGCCTACGAAACGGTTCTCAACGATGTCCAGACGGCCGATACCGTGCTCGCCACCTACTTTGTTCAGGTAAGTCAGAACAGTCGCCGGAGACATTGGCTTACCGTCGATCGCAACGATATCACCCTTCTCGTAAGTCAGTTCCATGTACTGAGCTTCATCCGGTGCTTCCTCAGGGAAACAGACCAGCGCCACATATCTGCTTCAGCTTCCGCCCACGGATCTTCCAGGATGTCACCTTCGTAAGAAATGTGCAGCAGGTTAGCATCCATAGAGTATGGAGACTTCTTCTTGTTGCTGGAGAAATCTACCGGGATGTCGTGCTCTTCACAGTACTTCATCAGGGTTTCACGGGAAGTCAGATCCCACTCACGCCATGGTGCAATTACTTCAACACCCGGCTTAAGTGCGTAAGCACCCATTTCGAAACGAACCTGGTCGTTACCCTTACCGGTCGCACCGTGGGAGATAGCGTCCGCACCGGTTTCGTTAGCAATTTCAATCAGGCGCTTGGCAATCAGCGGACGGGCAATAGATGTGCCCAGCAGGTACTCACCTTCGTAGATGGTATTCGCACGGAACATCGGGAATACGAAATCACGTACAAATTCTTCGCGCAGGTCTTCGATGTAAATTTCTTTTACACCCAGAGCTTCAGCTTTCGCACGGGCAGGTTCAACTTCTTCACCCTGGCCCAGATCCGCCGTGAATGTCACGACTTCACAGTTGTAAGTTTCCTGTAACCAACGAACGATTACAGATGTATCAAGGCCGCCGGAGTAGGCCAGCACAACCTTTTAATGTCGGACATAAAAGAACTCCACACGAAAATCCATCACCGGGCAGACAACCCGATGCATTACCTGAAAAAGGAAAGGGCAAAATTATAGCATGAATACACAGCAGGAACAGAGACAGCAGGGATAAATCCCCACTATCTCAGTGGCCAATAGAATTTTTGTATAGCGGCACTTCAAGGATTAAGGCTGATCACGGTCCAGACGGATGGTTACCCGGCGGCTTCGATCACGGGTAGCCTTATCGTTCTTCTGCCCAACAGGATACCGTTCACCATGGTAACGGGTAATAATCACATCAGGGTTCACCCCTTTGCGATCAGATAGGCGGTTACCTCATCAGCACGCTTCTTCGACAAATCCCGGTTTGCCAGACGGCGGCCCTGGGTATCAGAGTGACCGTCCACATATACAGAGCTGACAGCCTCATCATTGTTTACATAGATAGCAATCAGGTCCAGACGGGCCTTGGTGGCATCGGATAAACGCCATGTAGCGGATGGGAATAACACCGCGGTACGGGCAATCTGACGGTAATTCACCGGCAAGAGACCGGCCACACAACCCGAATAACTTTCAAATGCTGGCTGGAAGTTCGCCGCTGACAGCCCTACTCGGACATTTTCACCGGTACCCAGCCAGTTACGGGCTTTGAAGGTCGGCATCATGCCCTTATACAGCGCAGCAATCATATTCTGTGCCTGAGGGCTCAGCACTTCGATCTCGCCGCTGTACTGGTTAAATTCCACTTCACCGATCCGCATCGGCGCGGTACCCGGCTGCCAGGGAGACGCTTCTGCCATCAGCATCGCCTTCCCCTTCATGCCATGACCCTGAAGCGGTTTCAGGACAAAACGGATTTGTTCACCGGCCTGGTGATCGAAAATAGCTTCGCCAAATAAAGGGATTTTCTGCGACATACGGCAGTTAAACTTGGAGGATTCAAGATCCCAGCGGGACTGATCGATGGTCGCCACAAAACTGGCCGCCCCGGCAGGCAGCATCCATAAAGCTATCAACAGTCCCAGAATAATTCGCATAAAAGATCAAATCCTTACAGATACCAAACCAACGTATCAGATATCGACTGCAGCCGGTAAAACTTTACTGCGGATACCGGGATATTTAACTGCGGATCAGTGTCTATCCATCTTAGCAGTAATGTACTGCAAATACTTCCGTAGCAATGACAACAGCCGGCCAAGATTATACACTGGCCCCATACTCAACTGCAGGCTGAAGAGACAGCCTTTAAGGATCTCATTTGACTAAACATAACAGTGCCTATCAGCATCCGATGTCCACCCGTTTCCGGGGCTACCTGCCAGTGGTAATCGACGTTGAAACTGCCGGGTTCAATGCTGAGACAGATGCACTTCTGGAAATTGCTGCCGTTACCCTGACAATGGATGACGATGGAAACCTGCTGATCGATCAGAGCTACTCCTTCAACGTAAATCCGTTTGAAGGCGCCAATCTGGAAAAGTCCGCACTGGAATTTACGGGCATTGACCCTTATAACCCGCTCCGCGGCGCCATCGACGAACAGGAAGCACTGGAAAAGATCTTCAAGCCGATCCGCAAATCAGTTAAAGCCCATAACTGTAAGCGGGCGATTCTGGTGGGCCACAACGCCCATTTCGATCACAGTTTCGTGACTGCAGCCGCAGAACGCTGTGATATGAAACGTAACCCGTTCCACCCGTTTTCCACCTTTGACACTGCCACTCTGGCAGGTCTGGCATTTGGCCACACCGTACTGGCAAAAGCCTGTGACATTGCCGATATCGACTTCGACGGCAAGGAAGCGCACTCCGCCCTGTACGACACCATGAAAACCGCAGAACTGTTCTGCACCATTGTAAACCGCTGGAAAGACCTGGGCGGCTGGAGCATGGTTCAGGATCACTACGAATAACCGGTGCCTGACACTCGCCCATAAAAAGCCCTGACACAACAGGGCTTTTTGTATCAGGACGCTTCTGTATGCCGTCGCCCCGCTTCAATCCAGCGCATCATCACCAGCCCAACCCCGGCACAGACAGCAAAGCCAGCCACCAGCGGGATCACAGTGTCATTGAACAAACTGCCAATAAATACACCAATCACTGCCGACAGCAGCGTAGAAACCGCCCCCACAACGGCGGCGCCCATACCGGCATACTTACCCAGCCCTTCCATGGCCAACGCATTCAGATTGCTGAACAGCATGCCGATACAGGCAAACGCCACAATAAAATACAGCGTTAACAGCCATAACGGTGGCATCCCCTGCCAGTAACTGCTAACAGCCACACACAGGACTGAACTGACCATCAGTATCAGCAAGGCCCGCCAGGTCAGATGTTGCATGCCCAGCTGCACCACCATGCGGCCATTAAGGTAAGAAGAAAAACCAATGGCAAAAGCCAGCATCGCAAAATACAGGGGAAACCATTCACCCAGACCGTATAACTGCTGGAAAACCTGTGCAGAAGAACTCAGGTACGCCACAAATGCACCGGAAACAATCCCGGCCATCAGGGTATAACCCATGGCAAAGCGGTCGGTTGATACTTTGACAAATGCTTTGCTGATCGCCTTAAGCGAAAATGGCACCCGCTTTTCAGGCGGATGCGTCTCCGGCTGGCGCTGATGAAACCAGATCAGGCTGATCAGACCAATCGCCAGAATCGCCACAAAGATATAACGCCAGTCAGCGACCCAGAGAATCAGTTGCCCGAACACCGGTGCCACCATCGGAATCACGATGAATATGACCATGATAAAAGACATCACCCGGGCCATTTCACGCCCGGCAAACTGATCCCGGACAATAGCCACCGTGAGTATCTTGGGGGCAGCAAGGCCAAAGCCCTGCAGGAACCGTCCGAGCAACATCACATCAAGATCCTGAGCGATGATGCTTAAAATACCGCCGACAATAAACAGCGCATATCCCACATACATGACCGGCCGGCGACCAAAACTGTCTGACGCCGGACCATAGCACAACTGCCCCACTGCCATGCCGAGAAACAGTACGGAGACGACCAGCTGCACATCATTTGCATCGGCCACCTGCAGCGCATCCCCATCAGGGCCAGCGCAGGTAACATGGCATCAATGGCCAGAGCAACCAGTGACATCATCATTGCCATGAGGGTGACAAATTCGGCGAACGGCATTTGGCCCGCAAAAGACTTATTCGGCACAGAACATCCCGTCATTCATTCGTTAAAGGGTTTGTTAAGAAAAGTATCAGCAACATCACCGGGTCAGAACAGCCCGGACAGCAAACACGAAAAGACCGGTTATCATACCGCAAGCAGCACAAAACCGGTCATTCTAATTCGCTATGCAGCACATGCATTTTTACATACTGCAAACAGCGAAAGTGTTAAACGACAGCCACAAAAAACCGCCATAAAGGCGGTTTTTAAGATACTTAAATCTTACAGCTTGTCAGCGTTGTCAGACAGGTAGCTTGCAACACCTTCTGGAGATGCAACCATACCTTCGTCACCTTCGCTCCAGCCTGCAGGGCAAACTTCACCGTTCTTCTGGTGGAACGCCAGTGCGTCAACCATACGCAGCATTTCGTCAACGTTACGGCCCAGTGGCAGATCGTTAACAACCTGGTGACGTACCAGACCGTCTTCGTCGATCAGGAAAGAACCACGGAAAGCAACACCACCTTCAGACTCAACGTCGTAGTCTTTGCAGATGCTGTGAGTCATGTCGGCAACCAGAGTGTATTTAACCGGACCGATACCACCTTGTTCTACAGGAGTGTTACGCCATGCGTTGTGAGAGAAGTGAGAGTCGATAGAAACACCGATTACTTCAACGCCACGCTTAGCAAACTCTTCGATGCGGTGATCGAAAGCCAGCAGCTCAGAAGGACATACGAAAGTGAAGTCCAGTGGGTAGAAGAATACTACAGCTTTCTTGCCCTTAGTTGCTTCAGACAGTGTAAAAGCGTCAACGATTTCACCGTTGCCCAGTACTGCTGGTGCTGTAAAGTCCGGAGCGTTCTTACCTACTAATACGGCCATGTTTAGTTCTCTCTTAAATGAATTAAAAATACAGCGGTTTCCCGCGCACAAATTAAGTGCGAATCAGCATAGCAGATAGTTCTTATTAGACTAATTAAACAAGCCTATAAAAACGATAAAGAATATTAATTACCAGCCAGCTGATCCGGAAATGACTTACTCGCTTTCAGCCTGACCGGCAGCCGCTTCAGCAATCAGCTCTTTCAGCTCGCCGCTTGCCGCCATTTCAGTCACGATATCACAACCGCCGATAAGCTCACCTTTTACCCACAGCTGCGGGAAGGTTGGCCAGTTAGCATATTTTGGCAGCTCTGAGCGGATTTCCGGATTTTCCAGAATGTTAACAAACGCAAAGCGCTCGCCGCACTCCATCACCGCTTCAACCGTGCGGGAAGAAAAGCCACACTGCGGGAAACGGGGCGTGCCCTTCATGTACAGCAGAATATCATTGGATTCGATCTGCTCTTTAATGGTATCAACGACGCTCATAAGTACACCTTTAAACCTGTCAAAACTTTCGCCCGTTTCTGCGGGGGCGTTAAAAACGCAAGCCTAGCATAAACCCGAGTGATTTACTCAAGAAATATTCCGTTGCCTGTCTGCCCGGATGAGCAGTTCTTTATCCTAATCCCTGTCTTTATAAATCATTGTGACACGGATCAATAAATTCAAGCCCGAAACGGCCCCTTTCGCAGATAAATCACGGCAAAGATTGCTAAACTTGCGTCGATTGAATAGACTTTTGCGTTTTTCCACGCCGAGACTTCTTCTTTATTGGCGATGGGTCCATGTTGCAGAGAGGGACTTTATGTCTACACAGCCCATAATGAACACTTATGCACGCCTGTCCGTAGCCTTTGATCACGGCGAAGGTTCCTGGCTGTATGATACCGATGGCCATAAATATCTGGACGCGCTGAGCGGCATCGCCGTATGCGGTCTGGGTCACGCACATCCGGCGGTGACTACCGCCATCAGCGAACAGGCCAGCCAGCTTATTCATACCTCAAACCTGTACACCATTCCGAACCAGGAACGTCTGGCCCGCCGTCTGACTCAGATCTCCGGTATGGACAGCGTATTCTTCGGTAACTCCGGTGCAGAAGCGAACGAAGCGGCAATCAAACTGGCCCGTCGCTACGGTCACGGTAAGGGTATTGATCAGCCGGTCACCATTGTTATGGATGGCTCTTTCCATGGCCGTACCATGGCCACCCTGAGTGCGACCGGTAACCGTGCAGTACAGGCCGGTTTTGAACCACTGGTCAGCGGCTTTGTCCGGGCACCGTTCAACGATGTTGAAGCGGTCCGTAAAATTGCGGCCAACAATCCTAACGTGGTGGCAATTCTGGTTGAACCGATTCAGGGTGAAGGCGGCGTGGTTATCCCTGCTGATGATTACCTGAACCAGCTCCGGGATATCTGCGATGAGCACGACTGGCTGCTGATGCTGGACGAAGTCCAGACCGGCAACGGCCGTACCGGCAGCTACTTTGCTTACCAGCAAAACAATATTCTTCCTGACGTGGTAACCACGGCTAAAGGCCTGGGTAACGGCGTACCGATCGGTGCCTGCCTGGCACGCGGCAAAGCCGCTGAGATCCTGATTCCGGGTACCCACGGCTCTACATACGGCGGCAACCCGCTTTGCTGTGCTGCTGCACTGGCGGTGGTTGATACCATCACCAATGATAAGCTGGACAAACGGGCCGCTGAACTGGGCGACCAGATTGCAGACGGTTTCCGTGATCAGTTGGGCAGCTCTGAAAGCGTGAAGGAAGTCCGTAACAAAGGCATGATGATTGCCATTGAACTGAGTGAAGCCGGTTCCGAACTGGCAGTGCTTGCGAAGGTAAAAGGTGTACTGCTGAACATTACCGGTGGCGGTAAAGTGGTACGTCTGTTACCGCCTCTGACGATGACTGACAGTGAAGCCAAACTGCTGGTAAACACTGTTTCACGCATCATCAAGGTTTATATGGCTGACGAATAACCGCCAGCTCTGATTCATTAACGAAATTAAGGAGGCCTGATTCGTCAGGCCCTTTTATTATGACAACAAGACATTTCTTAACCCTGCTAGATTTAACGCCCGATGAACTGAAAGCGCTGATCCGACGCGCTGTGGAACTGAAGCGAATTCGCAACAGTGGTGAGATCTACGAGCCATTGAAAAACCAGGTACTGGCGATGATTTTTGAAAAATCCTCTACCCGTACCCGCGTATCTTTCGAGGCTGGCATGGCACAGTTTGGTGGCCATGCCCTCTTCTTGTCATCACGCGATACCCAGCTGGGCCGCGGCGAGCCGGTTGAAGACAGCGCCAAGGTCATCTCCAGCATGTGCGATGCAGTAATGATCCGTACCTTCTCACATGAATCAGTAGAAACCTTCGCTGCGAATTCCAGCGTGCCTGTTATCAACGCCCTGACCGATGACTATCATCCGTGTCAGCTGCTGGCAGACATGCAGACTTACTACGAACACCGTGGCGACATCCAGGGCAAGACTGTGACCTGGGTAGGTGATGGCAACAACATGTGTCACTCTTACATCAATGCTGCCCGCCAGTTTGACTTCCACCTGAACATTGCCTGCCCGGAAGGTTTTGACCCGAATGCCGAGCTGGTTGCTGCCAACCAGGATCGCATCAGCATCTACCGTACTCCGGAAGAAGCAATCAAAGGTTCCCACCTGGTCGTTACCGACGTATGGGCATCCATGGGTCAGGAAGAAGAGCAGAAAGAACGTGAAAAAGCCTTTGCCGGCTATCAGGTCACCTCTGCCCTGATGGACACTGCCGACAAAGAAGCTCTGTTCATGCACTGCCTGCCAGCCCACCGCGGTGAAGAAGTCAGCGCAGAACTGATGGACAATGATCCGCGCTCAGTCGTATTTGATGAAGCAGAAAACCGCCTGCACGCTCAGAAAGCGCTGCTGGAACTGCTGATGGTTGGCAGCCAGTAATCTGCCCTTTTACCGTCTTACCCCTGCTTCTGAATGCCGGGGTAAGCGGTTACTCTCCGGCAATGCCGTCAAGGTACGACAGTTCATACTATACTCATATCTAAGTTGAAGTTGAGGTTCCCCCGTATGATCGAGCTTCGTCATTTAAAAACACTCTCTGCTCTGCGTGACACCGGAAGTCTGGTAGATGCGGCAGACCGCATTCACCTGACCCAGTCCGCCCTGTCACATCAGATCAAAGATCTGGAAGACCGCCTCGACTGCTCACTCTTTATCCGCAAAACCAAACCCATCTGTTTCACCAGCGCCGGCCAGCGAATTCTGGCACTGGCCGATGAAGTGTTACCGATGGTGCGTAATGCCGAACGGGATATCGCCCGCCTGGCCGGCGGAGAAGCCGGCCGGCTGAATATCTGCATTGAGTGTCACAGCTGCTTTGACTGGCTGATGCCCACCATAGATCATTTCCGCCAGAACTGGCCGGAAGTGGAAATGGACCTGTCTACCGGCTTCAGTTTTCTGCCCCTGCCGGCACTGGCCCGGGGAGATCTGGATCTGGTCATAACCGCGGATCCGGAAGAACGTAACGGCATTACCTACATTCCGCTGTTCACCTACGAATCGGTATTAGCCATTGCCAAACAACACCGACTGGTCGCTAAACGGCATATCCAGCCACAGGACCTGGCCAGCGAAGTACTGATTACTTACCCGGTAGAATCCCACCGGCTGGATGTATTCAAACACTTTCTGGAACCGGCAGATATCGAACCGGCGAGTATCCGTACCTCAGAACTGACGGTGATGATCATGCAACTGGTCGCCAGCGGGCGCGGCGTGTCCGCACTGCCTAACTGGGCAATACACCAGTACATCGAACAGAACTACATCAGCGCCAGGCCTCTGGGAGAAAAAGGTGTCTGGTGTACTCTGTATGCAGCCATCCGTGATGATCAGAAAGATGCCGACTTCATGCTGGACTTCCTCAGCACGGCCAAGGAAATTACCTTTAAAAACCTCAGCGGCATTAAGTCTGCATGAGCCCGGGGATGACCAGCCTGGGCAATTCTGAAGCAGCCCTGCGCCTCTACCTGCCCACACCTCCCTTGCTGGAAAACGGCTGGCGCGGCTACGATGACACTGTGCGCCAGAACGGCAACCACTGGCGCAAAATACTGATTATTCTGTCTAAAATCGTTACCCGGACAGATGACTGGCGACACCACCGGGATCACAAACTGCTGGATACCGAAGCGATTGATTTCAGTAATAGCCTGCATCCCAACGCCAGCATTCATCTGATTGCCGGCAAAGCCAGCTGGGAACGGCTCGGACTGGTGGATAATGATAAGTGCCCTTCAGAAGCAGGATTTACACCGCTGGATAACACTGGAATGCTGTGGCGCAGGGATAATCTGATACTTACCCCTTACCCGGACTACCGCCAGTTTCCAAATGCCCAGATAGATTGCCTGCGCTCAGCTCTGTTCAGCAACAGTCTCTGTTAAGGACTGCAGTTGCCCTTCTTCACAACGGTTACGGCCATTTTCCTTGGCCTGATATAACGCTTTATCCACCACCAGATACAACTGCTCAAAACTCACGTTATTGGCAGGCGCTTCTGCAAAACCCACCGATAATGTCAGCGTGCCCATATCTGGAAAGATCTGCCCGGCCACCTCACAGTAACGCTTACGCAACCACTCAGCCTTAGCCCTCGCCTTGCCCGCTTGCGTACCGGGCATCAGTAACACGAACTCTTCGCCACCATAGCGGCAAATCACATCACTGCTCCGGCATTCATCGCTCATCAACTGAGCCAGAAGACAAATAACATCATCCCCGGTTTTATGACCGAACTCATCATTCACCCGCTTAAAGTGGTCCAGATCCAACATCAGCATGCCCACCAGCTGCGGATTATCCGGCACAAATATTTTCTCACTCAGGGTTTCAAGCATTCTCCGGTTGAACAGCCCGGTCAACACATCATGGGTCGCCTGATACTCAAGGGTATCCTTCAGATCTGTGACTTCTTTTATCTTGGTTTGCAAGGCATCGTTATAGCTGCGTACCTGATGTTCCAGACGCTTTTGTTCAGTGATGTCTGTGGACAGACCGATATAACTGTCAATTTCACCTGCTTCATTGCGCAGCGGAATTTTCACCGTCCAGTAATAGTAAACCTCATCAGGCGCGGTAAACGATTCAAGGCAATCAACCCGTTCTCCGGTTTCAAAGACTTCCCGGTCGGTACAGTCAAACGCCTCCCCTGAACCTCACCGAGCAAATCAAAATTATTCTTCCCGATGATCTCATCCTGCGGCAGCTGAAACAGCGCTTCGGTCTGTTTATTCACGTACTGAAAACGGCGTTCCTTATCTTTAATAAAGATATAGGCACCCACATTATCCAGAATGGTCGAAAGCCGCTGTTCACTGACATATAAACGCTTCTGGGTTTCCTTCAGCTCGCTGATATCCATTGAGATACCGAACAGGCCAAGCGGCATGCCCTCATCATCATAAAGCGGCTTTTTAACGGTGAGGTAATCCCGGTACTCATCATGATTGCGGACGTAATTCCGCTCTTCCAGCTCCAGCGTAATCCCTGCTCAATGACCTTACTGTCCGTCTGTTCAATCATTTTGCGGCCGGTTTCGACGTCGAACAGCTGGCAATCATTCGCCCCTACGATTTCCTGCGGACTGCGCTCAAACAACTCACACACCTGTTTATTCACATAGGTATAGTTGTAATTCACATCTTTGCAGTACACATATGCGCCGAGATTATCCAGCATGGCGTAGAAATTCTGCCGCTCATTATCGCTCAGCTCTGGCCGGCTTAAATGCACAGCAATAACAGTATGACCACCTTCCTGAATATCCGAACAGCAGAGTAAAAGGCTTTTCACCCAGATATACCTGGGTATTTTTGACGGTACGGGCCATTTCGATCGCCGGCAACAGTATCTGTTGCCAGGTATCGCGGCCTTCAGGCGTACTGACATCCAGCCCGGTGAGCATGGCCGCCTTTTTATTGACCAGTAAAGGTTCAGATGAATCAGCGCCTACCAGGATGTAGGCCTGCTCCAGTTGCGCAAACACATTTAATAAAGACACACTCCCCTGTGCCGAACGACAAAGCCATAAGCCGGTTAGCTAACCGCTACTCTGATGTCTGTCTCCGAGCCAACTTCGTGAGAGCCGGTAAGCACCGTACAGAATACCGTGCCAGAGAACTTCCTGACCTGAAACTGAAAACACCTCGTTCTAAATTTCATTGTGCTACAACGACACCGCTAATGGCCATTTATTCACTAACCATTGCGGTGTATGCACGGCTATCCCTGAAACTTTAAGCCTGACCCGCAGACTGCTCCTGCTGCCAGGCATCAATCACTTCCTGCGCCGCGCGGAATGCTTCCTGTGCAGCAGGTGCGCCACAATAAACAATTGAATGCAGCAGAACTTCCTGAATTTCAGCAACGCTGCAACCGTTATTCAGCGCTCCCCGGACATGCCCTTTAAGCTCCTGCGGTGCCTTCAGTGCCGCCAGCATCGCAATGGTCACCAAAGACCGGGTGGAGCGGGGCAATCCTTCTCTCTGCCAGGTTGATCCCCAGGCATGTTCGTTAATCCAGTCCTGAACGGGCTGGGTTAACTCAGTGGTATTATCAATCGCCCGCTGAACAAAAAATTCGCCCATAACCTCGGTACGAACCTGCAAACCTTTTTCATAATCCTGCTGTGACATATGCTGCTTCCAGAAGTTGTTGTTATCTCTCTTTACGGAGTATCAGCAACTTATAGGAGCCCCTGCAAAACACCAGCTTTCACAACAGCCCCCATACTCATTAATGGTTTTTACGTGCTGCAGTAGAAAAATTCTGCCAACCACGGGGATTGCACGGATGCTTATAGTAAAATCACCATGAACAAAACATGAAGACGGAATCTAAACGGATGCAGAAAACAGCAATTGTGACCGGTGGCAGTAAAGGCATTGGTCTGGCAATCATCGAAAAACTGATTCAGGAAGATTATCAGGTCTTCAATCTGGATATTGCCCCGGGAACATCCGGCCAGCATATCACCTGCGACATGCGCGACTTTGCACAGGTACAGGAGGCCGTCCGGCAGGCAGCAGACACCACCGGCCGCCTTGACGTATTAATCTGCAACGCAGGTATCCACTTCTCTGCCAATATCGAAAACACCCGGGAAGAAGATCTCCAGCGGGTCTTTGATATCAACGTTAAAGGTGCCTTTGCCGCCATTCAGGCCAGCCTGCCCACGATGAAGCAGCAAAACAGCGGTGCAATCGTTATTGTTGGATCCGATCAGTCTCTGGTGGGCAAACAAAATTCGTTTGCCTATAACCTGACCAAGCACGCGCTGGCTTCAATGACCAAAACCACCGCTCTGGACTACGCGGCCTATAATATCCGTAGTAATGCAATTTGCCCCGGCACCATTGAAACACCGCTTTATCATCAGGCTATCGATAATTACTGTGAACGTTCAGGGGCAGATAAAGCCAGTATCCATGCAGAAGAAGCTGCCCAACAGCCACTGGGACGTCTGGGACAGGCTGAAGAAGTGGCTGAACTGGCCTGCTTTCTGGCCAGCGATAAAGCCAGTTTTATTACCGGTAGCCTGCACAGCATTGATGGCGGTTACACGGCCCGTTAATTATGAAAATCATCGACCCTCACCTACACCTGTTTAACCTGCAAGAGGGTGAGTACCACTGGTTACAGCCGCAGAATCCCCTTTCTGGCCAGACAAAGCCAGTATCTGCCGGAACTTCAGCGCCGAAGATCTACGTCTTCCAGAGTCGCTGCAACTCAGCGGATTAATTCACATAGAAGCCGGTTTTAATAATCAGTCGCCCTGGCTTGAAACCGGCTGGCTGGAAAGCCATTTAAAGGTTACCGTTTTCGCAGCATCGTGTGTGCTGATCTGACCCTCAGTACGGCAGCTTTCGCGGCACTGCTGGATCAGGTAGAGCAGCATAGCTCCGTTGCCGGCATCCGCCATATTCTGGATGATGAAGCTGAACAGCTGCTCAGGCAGCCACAGGTTATACACAATCTGCAACAACTGGCGGAACGGGAATGGATTTTTGAATGCCAGTATCCGTTAACGGATACACCGGCAACCGGGAACTGGAAGCACTTCTGGAAGTGCACCCACTGCAGATCATTATTAATCATGCTGGCTTTCCCCGGCAAATCAGGCCAACCGGCAAACATGGCAGGAAAATCTGCAACGTCTGGCCGACTATCCAAGCGTGTCGGTCAAGGCATCCGGCTGGGAAATGCAGGACCGGACTTTTCAGCCTGATCAGGTCAGTGAAACGGTTAATATTTTGCTGGAAGTTTTTGGCGAACGCCGGGTCATGCTGGCAAGCAACTTTCCCCTGTGCCTGTTCAGCAGGGAATATGCTGAGCTGTGGCAATGTATCAGCAATTGCAGCTCCCCGAAGAAGTGCTGCAACTGCTGTGTCATGATAACGCCCGCCGGCTTTACCGGCTGAGCGACTGATCATCGTAGCGGTCAGATACCGCCCATGCAGATGTATTTGGTTTCCAGATAGTCATCCAGACCATACTTGGAACCTTCGCGGCCCTGACCGGACTCTTTTACGCCACCAAACGGAATCATCTCAGAGCTGATCGCCACTTCGTTGACGCCGACCATGCCGTATTCCAGTGCTTCGGATACCCGCCACGTCCGGGACATATTTTCGGTGAACATATACGCCGCCAGACCAAACTCGGTATCGTTGGCCATTTGCACCGCTTCAGCCTCATCGCTGAAACGGAAAATCGGTGCAACCGGACCAAAGATCTCTTCCTTTGAAACCCGCATATCGTTGCTCAGATTCGCCAGAACAGTCGGCTGGTAGAAATTCTGCCCCTGGGCATCAATCTGACCACCGATGGTCACCGCGGCACCTTTGGTAACTGCGTCGTCCACCAGATCCTGCACTTTTGCAGATGCTTTTCCGTGATCAGCGGGCCAATGTGGGTCCCTTCAGCAAAGCCATCGCCCAGCACAAATTCACTGACCTTCGCGGTGAACTTTTCAACAAAGGCATCGTATACACTGTCTTCAACCAGAATCCGGTTAGCACAGATACAGGTTTGGCCGGCATTACGGAACTTAGTGCCAATGGCACCGGCAACCGCTTTATCCAGATCAGCATCGGCAAATACCAGCACCGGCGCGTTACCGCCCAGCTCCATTGAAGTACGTTTAACGGTGGTGGCACACAGGGCCATCAGTTGCTTACCCACTGGGGTTGAACCGGTGAAGCTGAATTTCTTCACGAGCGGGTTACCGGTCAGCTGTTCACCGATAGCCGGTGCATTGATGCCGGTTACCACGTTAAACAGACCGGCAGGTAAACCGGCACGCCCGGCCAGTTCAGCCAGTGCCAGTGCCGACAGCGGCGTCTCTGCTGCCGGCTTAAGGACTACAGAACAACCTACCGCCAGTGCCGGTGCCGCTTTACGGGTGATCATCGCATTCGGGAAATTCCATGGCGTAACCGCTGCAACCACACCGATTGGCTGTTTGATTACCACAGAACGGCGGTCTGCGGTGCTGTTCGGGATCACATCACCGTAAACCCGCTTACCTTCTTCCGCGAACCACTCCACGTAAGACGCGCCGTATGCCACTTCACCACGGGATTCCGCCAGAATCTTGCCCTGTTCAGCGGTCATGATAATGGCCAGATCTTCCTGATTTTCCAGCATCAGGTCATGCCACTTACGCAGTACAGCAGAACGCTCTTTAGCGGTTTTCTGACGCCAGCTTTGCATCGCTGTTTCAGCTGCTTCAATCGCGCGGTTGGTTTCAGCCGCGCCCAGATCAGCAACCTGAGCAATCACCTCGCCGGTGGAAGGATTCGTGACAGCAAAGGTATTGCCGTTATCAGCATCCAGCCATTCACCGTTCACATAAGCCTGGGTTTTCAGCAAACCCGCATCTTTCAGTTGTAAAGTAGTCATAACACTTCTCGCAGACAATAGAATACCTGCCAGCAGGGCCGGCATTCAGAACAGAAATACAGTTTAGTTACAGATTAAGGGCACAGGTACCCGGAGACAGGCTGCTCAGAGCAGACCCTGCTCCTCAAGTACCTGGCGGGCAATGCGGAAACATTCCACACCCTGAGGTACGCCACAATAAATAGAAATGGCGTGAATACTGGCGCGGATTTCAGCAACGCTGACGCCATTATTGATCGCACCGCGTAAATGCAATTCCCATTCGTGCATCTTTCCCAGTGCGGCGATCATGGTGAGGTTCATCAGAGAACGGGTCTTGGCATCCAGGGTATCGTCCCCCAGCCAAAGCCCCAGCACCATTCAGTCATGGCTTCCTGAAACGGACGGTTAAAGTCATCAGCTTTCGCCAGATTATTTTCGACATAGGCGTCACCTAAAGTCGCTTTGCGACGCTCTAAACCTAACTCAAACAGTGCTTTATCCATCACTTAACCTCTCAGATTAATTGGTATGCCAGCTGCGCCGCTCCCTCCAGATGACTGGCACAGAGTTCGGCTGCACGGCCGGCATCCTGCTGCTCTATCGCATCAACGATATTGCGTAAATTTTCCGGCCCCTGGGTACGACGCTCTCCCTGGCTCAGGGTTAAAGCACGCAACCGGGAAATCCGGGCATTCAACTGTTCCACCAGATCCCAGGAAACGGTTTTGCCACCGGTGGTAAAAATCACCTCATAAAATTCGCAGGTAACCTTCAGCGCCTGTAACACATCCTGCCGCTCCAGTGAGTACGTGATTTCCTCACATAAACGGCGCAGCTGACTGACGGTATCTGCCGTTGCCTGTTTTGCACAGCTGGCAACGGCGGCACACTCCAGCATGCTGCGGATCTGATAGATCTCTTCAACTTCGTCGCGCCCAATGGTCGCGACCACATAACCGGCATTGGGAATACCTACCACCAGCCGCTCACTCTCCAGATGGCGGATACATTCACGTACCACCGTCCGGCTGACCCCATGCTTTCACACAGGGCCCGTTCCACCAGGCGTTCGCCCGGCTTCAGTAAGTCAGCGGTAATCGCATCACGCAGCGACTCCAGGGCGTTTTCTTTCAGGGTCTTAGGTCTGTCTACCTTAAGCATGTATTGGTGATTCCATGTACTTCATGTCGGCGCAGCAGAATAACTGTCCGCCTTGTTAAGTTCAGGGTACCAAGGTTACTACCAAAGGAAGTTTAGCCCAATCAATTTTCCCTGTGGCCTCTTTTAAATGCAGTCATAGCAACTGATTCGCCAGAGATTCCGGTTAAAAACCAGCAAACCGTGTTCATTTTTAGTTTGCATGCCGGAATATTATATGATTGTATACCATAATACAAACATGAAACTGACAATGAGATCTGCCATGACACCTGAAATTCGCAAAGTGGTTTGCTACGAAGAAGAAACCCTGATCGAAGGTTTTAAAGCCTGTGATACCCCGGTAAAGATGTTCGCCGCTGCGGCTGTTATTAAGAATCCCTGGGCAGGACGTTTTGTTGAAAACCTGCGTCCGGAGATTCTGGCCTTTGGCCCGGTACTGGGTGAATTGCTGACAAATAAAGTCTGTGCAATGGCCGGCGGTGCGGAAAACATCGAAGCATTCGGTAAAGCAGCAGTCGTCGGTATGAACGGTGAAGTCGAGCATGCATCCGCGCTGATCCACACCCTGCACTTCGGCAACATTTTCCGTGAAGCGGTTGAAGCCAAATCATTCCTGTCATTCACCAACACCCGCGGTCCGGCAAATACGCCTATTATGGTACCGATGATGGATAAGAATGACGGCGGCCGCCGCTCACACTATCTGACACTTCAGTTCAACATCCCTGATGCGCCGGGTGCCGATGAAGTCGTCATCGTACTGGGTGGATCTACCGGTGGCCGACCACACCACCGCATCGGTGACCGTTATCAGGAACTGAAGGAGTTGGGCCATGACATTGAAAACCCTGCAGCGGTCTGAATCCGCTAACGGGCTGGCATTTCACCGCAGTGGCAGCGGCGAACCCGTTGTGCTGATCCATGGCGTCGGCCTGCGGGCCGAAGCCTGGTTTCAGCAGTTACCGGTACTGACCCGTGATCACGAAGTGTTTGCGCTGGATATGCCCGGCCACGGTGACAGTGCCCTGCTAAACGGGACGGCCCCCAGCCTGAGTGCCTATGTGGATCATATTGCCGGCTGGCTGGAAGCAAACCTTTCCGGCCCGGCGATGATTCTGGGTCATTCCATGGGGGCAATGATCGCGGTGCAGCTGGCTGCCCGCTATCCAACCCTGTGTAAAGGCGTCGTCGCACTGAATGCGGTTTACCGGCGTTCCGATGCCGCCCGCGAAGCTGTACAGAACCGTGCCCGGCAAATGTGGGAGCACCCTGAACAGGACCGTGTTTCCGCACCGATTCAGCGCTGGTTTGACCTGGCCGGTGATGCACACGAAGTGGCCATGGCAAACCTCTGTGCCGACTGGCTGGAAGCCGCCCCTGCGGAAGGCTATGCCACCGCATACACCATCTTCAGTGAAGAAGATGGTCCCAGCGATGCCGAACTGGACAGCCTGGCCGTACCGGCCTGGTTCATTACCGGTGACGGCGACCAGAACTCATCGCCGGAAATGTCCCGGCAGATGGCGGCACGCTGCCGATTTGGCCACGCTGAAGTTATTGAAAACTCGCGGCATATGCTGCAACTCACCCATCCCGATGCAATTAATGCGCTGCTGGAGCAATTTATTTCCTCCTGTAAACAGCCATCAGGAGTCCATCATGAGTAATTTTGATCCCCGCGAATTACGCAACGCTTTCGGATCCTTCATGACCGGTGTAACCGTGGTTACTGCGGTCAGCGAATCCGGTGAAAAAGTCGGTTTTACCGCCAACTCATTTACCTCGGTATCGGTTGAACCGTCACTGTTACTGGTGTGCCCGGGTAAGAACCTGTCCAGCTTTGAGATCTTCAACAGCTGTAAGCACTTTGCCATCAACATTCTGGCAGAAGATCAGCAACAGATTTCCAATACCTTTGCCAGCTCAAGGGCGATCGCTTCGCTGATATCGACTGGCATGCTGATGAGCATGGCAGCCCGCTGATCGACAACGCCGTCGCGCACTTCAGCTGCAGTACTTTTAACCGCATTGATGCCGGCGATCACATTATCCTGATCGGCGAGATCAGCGCCTTTACCTCCAACGATAAGCTGGGTCTGGGCTATGCCAAGGGTGGCTACTTCAGCCTGGGCATGGAACACCGCGCGGAACAGCTGAGTAAGCATCAGGGCAGCATTGTCGGCGCCATCGTTGAGTACGAAGATACTGTTCTGCTTAGCCGCACCAGCCAAGGCTATACCCTGCCACAGGTCGCCGCTGATGTGCAGAAAGGCTCGGTTGAGTCAGTCCGCGAGTACCTGCAGGCCAATGGTCTGAACTGTGAACTGGGTGCGGTTTACTCCATTTACGAGAACCTTGAAGCCGGTCAGAACACCTGCTTCTACCGCGCCAGCAGCGAACAGGCTGACAAAACCCGTCTGGGTGAATACATCGAAGTCAGCAAACTGGCGGAGCTGGATTATGTATCTGCAGACATCGCCAGTGTCATGACCCGCTATGCTGATGAGAAGCAGCACGGCGTATTCCGGCTCTACGTCGGCGATCAGCAACACGGCAACATTCACTAGCAAGGAGCCACAGGATGAAATTTTCACTTTTCTCCCATATGGAACGCACTGACGAAAGTCAGTCCCAGCAGCAACTGTATGATGAGTTTCTGTCGTTATGTGAAATGGCGGATCAGGGTGGCATGACCACTATCTGGACCGGCGAGCACCATGGCATGAACTTTACCATTGCGCCGAACCCGTTCCTGAATCTGATTGACCTTGCTCACCGTACCAAGAACGTCCGGCTGGGCACCGGTACTGTGGTTGCGCCGTTCTGGAATCCGATTAAGCTGGCCGGTGAAGCCGCCATGACAGATATTCTCACAGAAGGCCGTCTGGAACTGGGCATTGCCCGTGGCGCTTACTCGTTCGAATACGAGCGTATGGTCGACGGCGGCATTGACGCCTGGGCCGCCGGCGAACGCTTACGGGAAATCATTCCTGCGGTTCGCGGCCTGTGGGCCGGCGACTACAGCCATGAAGGCAAGCACTATAACTTCCCGAAGACCACGTCGGCACCAAAACCAACAACCGAACAGGGACCACCGGTCTGGGTAGCAGCACGGGACATTAACAGCCACGAGTTCGCGGTTGAAAATGACTGCAACGTTCAGGTCACCCCGCTGTGGCAAGGCCTGGAAGAAGTTGAAAGCCTGATGGAGAAGTTTAAGTCTGCCTGTGCAACCTACGACAAGCGTCCGAAGATCATGATTCTGCAGCACGCTTACATTGGTAAAACAGAAGACGAACTGGCCCGTGCCGCAGCGAAACTCAACGAGTTTTACTGCTACTTCGGTGCCTGGTTCAAGAACGAACGGCCAATTAATCAGGGGCTGATTCAGCAACTGACCCCGGAAGATATTGCCGCTCACCCGTTCTACTCAGCAGAACAGATCCGTAAAGACCTGATGATCGGTACCTCCCAGCAGGTTATCGACCGGCTTAAGCACTATGAAGATCTGGGCTACGATGAGTTCTCATACTGGTCCGACTCCGGCATGACCCGGGAAGAAAAAGAAACCTCCCTGGCCCGCTTCATCGATGAAGTTATGCCGGCGTTTAACTGATTAAGGAGTCTTACATGACGAACCAACCTCACTACCAACTGTTCATTGACGGCCAGTGGCGCGAAGGCTCCGACGCTCAGGTTATGCACAGTACTAACCCGGCAACCGGTGAGCACTGGGCAAGCTTTGCCTGCGCCTCCCTGCCGACGTGGATGCAACAGTAAAAGCCGCCCGCCGTAACCTTAACGAAGGGCCATGGTCTGAACTGAATGCCACCGCCCGCGGTGCCCTGCTGTATAAACTGGCAGACCTGATTGAAGCCAACGCTGAAAAATCGGCGCGGTTGAAACCACCGACAGCGGTAAGCTGGCGAAAGAAACCGTTATGCAGACCGGTTACGTGGCTAACTACTACCGCTATTACGCGGGTCTGGCGGATAAAGTTGAAGGCAATACCCTGCCAATCGACAAGCCGGATATGCACGTATACACCACGCCGGAACCGATCGGTGTAGTTGCAGCAGTCGTACCGTGGAACGCTCAGATGTTCCTTACTGCCACCAAGCTTGGTCCAGCGCTGGCTGCCGGCTGCACGGTCATTCTGAAAGCCTCTGAACTGGCCCCTGCGCCAATGTTCGAACTGGCGAAGCTGATTAAAGAAGCGGGCTTCCCGGACGGCGTGGTATCCGTCATCACCGGTGATGCGCAGAACTGTGCCATTCCGCTGACATCCCATCCGGATATCGACCGTCTGGCATTTACCGGCGGCCCGGAAACAGCCAAGCACGTGATCCGTAATACTGCAGAAAATTTTGCGGTTACGTCACTGGAACTGGGCGGCAAGTCTCCAATCATCGTCTTTGAAGATGCCGATCTGGAAAGTGCCGCTAACGGTCTGATCGCCGGTAACTTCGGTGCTTCCGGTCAGTCTTGTGTTGCCGGTTCCCGTGCCTTTATTCAGCGCTCGGTATACGACGAAGTGGTTGCCAAAGTAGCTGAAAAAGCCGGCCATATCGTTATCGGTAACCCGTTGGAAGATGCTACTCATATTGGCCCGCTGTGCACCATGGCTCAGATCGAGAACATTGAACGTACGCTGGCTAAATCTGTTGAACAGGGTGCAACCATCCGTTTCGGCGGTGAGCGTGCAGCCGACTGCGGTTCCCAGCACTATTTCAAGCCAACCATGGTTGAATGCCCGAATACTGACATTGCTACGCTGACCACTGAAATGTTCGGTCCGGTGATGTCTGTGGTGGTATTCGATACCGAAGAAGAAGCTATCGCCATGGCCAATGACAGCATTTACGGCCTTGGCTCCGGCATTTTCACCCAGAACCTGGCGCGGGCGCACCGGGTATCAAGCAAGATTCAGTCCGGCATTTGCTGGGTGAATACCTATCGCGCCATTTCCCCGATTGCCCCGTTCGGTGGCATCAATCAGTCGGGCTATGGCCGTGAAGCAGGTATCCAGGGAATTTTTGACTACATCCGTACCAAAACTACCTGGATCAACATTTCAAGCGAACCCATGAGTAATCCTTTTGTGATGCGCTAGGTAAGCTGAACGAAGCCGCACCGGCCGGTGCGGCATATCCACAAACCCACGAATCTTCCTCCTGCAATTTTGCCGGGGGCAGTAGGTTTTCGCACTTATGAAAATAAAAACGCAATAACTGACCTTAACATCCCCACTTCTGAAGGGGGTTTCTATGCTGGTTTCAACCAGTTTGTCACCCTGGGCGCCAAGATTCTGGTTGTCCTGCTGGTAATCTGGGCGGCCATGGATCCGGAAGGTGCCGGCAGTCTGCTCAGCTCTCTGCAGAGCTGGTCTTTCGCTAACCTGGGCGCCTGGTATATCTACGTCATGGGCTTCTTTGTCGTTGCCTGTCTGTTCCTGGCAATTATGCCGGGCATCGGTAATGCCAAACTGGGCAAGGCGGATGAAAAACCGGAATTTTCTTACTTTTCCTGGGTTTCTATGATGTTCGGTGCCGGTATCGGTATCGGCATGATGACCTTCGCCACCGCAGAACCTCTGTACCACTTTGCCAATAACCCGGATACCATTCTGGGCCAGGCAACCGCAAACAGTGCCGACAATGTCGTGCCGTCTATGAAGTGGGCATTCTTCCACTGGGGCCTGAGTGCCTGGGGCTGCTACGCCATCATCGGTGTCAGCCTGGCATTCTTCAGCTATAACCGCGGCCTGCCGCTGACCATCCGTTCAGCGCTGACGCCGCTGTTCGGCCGGGCACTGGAAGGTACTCTGGGTCACCTGGTCGATATCGCTGCGGTACTGGCTACCGTACTGGGTGTTGCGGTTACCGTTGGTTTCGGTGTCAGCCAGTATGCCTCAGGCATCTACGAAGTTTTCGGCTTCGAGTGGCTGATCAATGCTGACAAATCTCCGTCTACGGCGGGTATGCTGTTCGCCCTGATGATTGTCATGGTGCTGTCAATCGTGTCTGCCCTGTCCGGTGTCGGTAAAGGCATTAAGTGGCTGTCGAACCTCAACATGGGTCTGTCCGGCGCATTGTTACTGTTCTTCCTGATCTTCGGCGCAACAGCGTTTGCACTGGATGCTCTGTTCAACGGCATGCTGGAGTATCTGGCATTTGTACCACAGCAACTGTTTAACTACTGGGCACCGGGTGATACTGATCCGGCCAAGAGCCTGTACTCCTGGCAGTCTGGCTGGTGGACCGTGTTCATCTGGGCATGGTGGATTGCCTTTGCTCCTTTCGTCGGCCTGTTCCTGGCCCGGATTTCCAAAGGCCGTACTGTCCGTGAATTCATCCTGGGTGCGATGATTGTGCCGACACTGGTATCTTTCATCTGGTTCGCTTTCCTGGGCGGTACTGCGATTGATCTGGAGCTGAATGGTGCCGCTGCCGGTGCAATCAGCGGTGCAGGTCAGGAAGCACAGCTGTTCATGACCCTGAAACTGATGGTTTCTGAGTCAGTTTATCCGATCATGACCTTGCTGGTTCTGGTACTGCTGACCACCTTCCTGGTGACCTCTGCAGACTCTGCAATTCTGTGTGTAAACACCATTAACTCTGTTGGCGTGATTCCTAACAAAGGTAAGACTCACATCATTATCTGGGGCGCGATGTTTACTGCCGTTATTGCCGTACTCATGGTTGCCGGCGGTCTGGGGGCAATTAAGTCCGCCATGATTGTCGCTGCGGTACCGTTCTCAGTCATTATGGCGTTAATGGCTGCATCACTGATCAAAGCACTGATCCGTGACCACCTGCGGGCAAAAGTCGCTAAGGCTGAAGCAACCGGTTCTTCAGAACCGACAATCTGACACTGGATAGTGGCAATTATAAAAACCGGGGCATGCCCCGTTTTTTGTTTTCAGATCAGCTTATTTGATCTCGATCCGCGGTGAACGCATCACCACTTCATCATTCAGCTCGATACCGATACCCGGCGCTTCTGATACCTCAAAGAAACCGTTCACTGGCTGCGGATCCTGAATACACAGTTCGCGGTTCCATGACTTGATCGCATAAGTATGATGCTCATGAATCAGGAAGTTCGGAATGGCCGTTTCCAGATGCAGTGATGCCGCTGTTGCCACCGGGCCACCGCATACGTGCGCCTGAATCCGCACATCAAAGATATCGGCGTAATCACATACTTTCTTGGTTTCAGTAAAACCGCCGCACAGACCGATATCCGGCTGCAGCACGTCTACGCTCTGGTCTTCCAGATACGGACGAACCTGCCAGCGGTTGTACAGACGCTCACCGCCGGCAATTGGCACAGCCACTTTATCTGCAACCTTGGCATGCAGTGAATGGTTCAGGTAGTTCACCGGCTCTTCGTAATACATGCAGCCGAATTCTTCAGCAATTTCACCCAGTTGGATAGCAGTAGTCGCACCCGGCAGTGAGTGGCATTCGAAGATGATATCCACTTCATCGCCCACGGCATTGCGGATCGCTTCCATACGGGCACGGTAAAGTTTCATCTCCGCCTTGGAGATAATCTTAGTGCGCTCGTAGTAAGTGTTGCCGTCCTTATCGTACATGATCGGATCGACCTTCACGGCATCGTAGCCTTCGGCCATCGCCTTCAGAGCAGCTTCCGCATACTGCTCTGGCTGTGACAGGGCTTTAAACTCACTGTCCCAGTCAAACTGTAACTGAGATGCATAGGTGCGCAGTTTGTCATTCACCTTACCGCCCAGCAGCTGGTATACTGGCAGGCCAAGTGCCTTACCCTTGATGTCCCACAGGGCAGTGTCAATTGCACTCATTGCCGCGTAAACAACCGGTCCGCCACCCAGGCCCCAGAAGGACTCACGCAGCATCCGTGACCAGAGTTTTTCTGTCTGGAACGGATCGTGGCCAATCAGGAATGCCTCGGCCATTTCCTTAATCATATGCGCCGCAGCACTGTGGCCAAGGTCATAGGCCAGCCCCGCTTCACCCACACCGTTAATTCCTTCATCCGTATGAATACGGACAAACACCGGATTCCATGGCGGACGTTCAGGGCAGTGAATATCGAATACTTCAACCGAAGTAACTTTCATATGTATCTCCGTATTTCTTAATGCTGCGTTGAATACATACACAGCTTTTATAATCTAAAACAGCACAGACATTTAAACGTGGGGTTTTATTCCATGAAGCCCGGATCAAGCTTATAGGCTTTGCGCAGCATCGCCGGCCAGATCTTCTGGCCACCGGTGGTACCGGTATTAACAATTTTCGCCTGCTTATAAATATTATCCAGTATCGGTTGCGGTACTTTCACCGCCTCCTGGCCACTGGCCTGCAACATCAGCTGAATTTCACAGGCACGCTGCAGATCAAACATACGCATAAAGGCGTCACCCACCGTCGGGCCAAGGGTCAGGCCACCGTGGTTCACCAGCAGCATGTGGTTGGTATCCCCAAGATCCTTCTGCAAACGAGCTTTCTCATCTTCATTCACCGCCAGACCTTCGTAACCGTGATACGACAGTGATGACAGGGAGAACATAGAATACTGGCTGTACGGCAGCAAACCTTCTTTCTGCGTCGCAACAGCAATGGTTGCCGGCGTGTGCAGATGCATAACACAATGGGCATCTTCACGGACCGCATGCACAGCACTGTGAATGGTGAAGCCGGCCGGATTAATCTCGTAAGGCGTGTCGTCCAGAATATTTCCTTCCAGATCAACTTTAACCAGATTGGAGGCCGTCACTTCATCAAACGCCAGACCAAACGCATTCACCAGATACTGATCTGTTCCCGCCAGACGGGCAGAAAGGTGCGTATATATAATGTCGTCCCAGCCCAGATCAGCCACCAAACGATAGCAGGCCGCCAGGTCCACCCGTAACTGCCACTCTTCTTCTGAGACTTTTCCTTTCAAACTGATTTTCGGTAAATCGAACACAGCAGGGCTCCACAACTTAAAACAAATTAAGCAGGGATTTTACGTGATAAGCGCCCGTCTAACCATGCTGTAAATCAGTTCTGCGTGTTACACCGGAGAAACCGGTCCTAATATCAGTTGCGAACGCAAATAAATCCCCACAGGCCCCTTACTTGTTAGCCTCAGGACAGCTACACTATGGATCCTTAGCGTTATTCATATACTTATGGCCATATCGAGTTAAACAATGCAAAACTGGACCCCTGATAGCTGGCAATCCATGCCTATTCTGCAACAGCCGGAATACCAGGATACTGCCGCACTGAAACGTGTAGAACAGAAACTGGCCGAACTTCCACCACTGGTATTTGCCGGTGAAGTTCGATCCTTACATCAGCAACTGGCGGAAGTTTCTGCCGGTCGTGCTTTTCTGCTGCAGGGCGGCGACTGTGCCGAAAGTTTTGCCGAGTTTAATGCCACCAACATCCGCGATACGTTTCAGGCGATGATGCAAATGGCCGTGGTGATGACCTTCGCCGGTAGCTGCCCGGTGGTTAAGGTTGCCCGCATTGCCGGACAGTACGCAAAACCCGCTCCGCCGGTACCGAAACCATCGACGGTGTAGAGCTGCCGAGCTACCGCGGCGATATCATCAACGATATTGAATTCACCGCGGAAGCCCGTACGCCGGACCCGGAGCGTCTGATCCACGCCTATAATCAGGCAACATCAACCCTTAACCTGCTGCGTGCTTTTGCTCAGGGCGGTTTTGCCGACCTGCATAAAGTTCACCAGTGGAACCGTGGTTTCGTCGCCAAGAGCCCGCAGGGTGAAAAGTATCAGCACCTGGCGAAACAGATTGATGATGCGCTGGCCTTCATGGAAGCCTGTGGCATCCGCAGCACTAACGTGCCGCAACTGAAAGAAACCCAGCTGTTTACTTCCCACGAAGCCCTGCTGCTGAACTACGAACAGGCCCTGACCCGTCGCGACAGCATCACTGAGCACTGGTACAACTGTTCTGCACACATGCTGTGGATCGGTGACCGTACCCGTCAGCTGGACGGTGCTCATGTTGAATTCCTGCGCGGTGTTGAAAACCCGATCGGTATGAAAGTCGGCCCGACCATGAAGCCGGACGAGCTGATTGAAATCATCGATACCCTGAACCCGCAGAACCTGCCGGGCCGCCTGACTCTGATCAGCCGGATGGGGGCCGATAACATTACCGAAATGCTGCCACCACTGGTTCGCAAGGTGAAGGAAGAAGGCCGCAACGTGGTGTGGAGCTCTGACCCGATGCACGGCAACACCATCAAGGCCAGCAGCGGTTACAAGACCCGCAGCGTTGAGAGCATTCTGAAGGAAATGAAAGGCTTCTTTGAAGTACACCGTGCTGAAGGTACCTATGCCGGCGGTGTTCACTTTGAAATGACCGGTCAGAACGTTACTGAGTGTATCGGTGGTGCTTACCAGATCACAGAAGAAGGTCTGGGCGACCGCTACCACACCCACTGTGATCCGCGTCTGAATGCTGACCAGGCACTGGAACTGGCGTTCCTGATTGCCGATACACTGAAACAGGCCCGTGGCCGTTAATGTCACAGCACTTATCCAGGCATAAGCAACTGGCTGCAGTTCTGAGCGATATCCGCACAGAACTGCAGCACCTCAACCGCTGGCAAAGCCAGCCTCCTTCCCAGAAGCGCTGGCCAGCCAGCAACCTTTTGCAGTAGATACCCTGAGTTTCTTTGAGTGGACGCAGTGGATAATGCTGCCACGCTTTGAGGCACTGATTGAGCAGCAAGCCCCGTTACCGGGAAACTGCAATATCGCCCCGATGACAGAAACCGTCGTTCAACAGGAAGGCATTGACGGCGAACAGCTGATTGCACTGTTTCACCGTCTGGACCAGACTCTCAATGGTACCCACTGAGAGCCTGATTTATCTCAACTCAATCGCTCAGTCGGCAATGCCAGCCAGAACAATCTCGTTGTAACTGACCACCCCTTTTACTTCACCGCCGGCAATCACCGGGGCAATCGACAGGCCAAAGTTATCGAACAACCGGGCGCTGTAACGAATGTCCATTTCAGGCTCTACCCCGATCACCGGCTTGGTCATAATTTCGTAAATGTTCACCCGCTCCGGGGCACGGTCTTTGCCAGTACCTGCTTGGCAATATCCGACAACAGTAAAATACCGTACTCGTCATCGTCATTACGTTTATCAACCAGCAACGCTGCCACATTACGCTGCTTATAGATGGCAATCGCTTCCTTAACTGTCATCAGGCCATCCACAATCGCATAGTCCTGAACCATGACATCCTTAACACGTACCAGCTTACGCTCGCTCATAACTCTTCCTCAACCACATTAGTCAGGGTTTCAATCTGGTGGGCAACCCCACCGCATCTTCCACATCCAGCTGAATCGCAATACCCTTCCCCGGTGCACTTTCAAAACCGGCCACCTCGGAAATGGTCTCCAGAATTTTACGGCTCAGATGTTCTTCCACTATAAACAGCAGCACATCCCGCTGGGTTTCCAGGTTAAGACCGAAGAACGTCTTGGTCTTATTAACCCCTTCACCGCGGGCATTATTGATCACCGTGGCACCGGTTGCGCCGGCATCACGGGCGGCCTTCATAACCTGATCGGTTTGTGCATCCTCAACGAAAACCACCAGCAATTTAAAATGCATAAATCCTTCCTATCCTTTTATTCTGCCTGTTGCTGACGCGCACTTCGGGCCGCCAGCCAACCGGTAATCTGGGCATAACCCATAACTGTTATCATCGGAAACAGACTGGCAAATGCGATCAGGCCAAAGCCGTCAATTAACGGACTGCGCCCCGGCACAGTACTGGCCAGCCCCAGCCCCAGTGCAGCCACCAGCGGTACGGTTACGGTGGAGGTGGTTACCCCGCCAGAATCATAGGCCAGCGGTACAATCAGCTTAGGCGCAAAGAAGGTCTGAATGACTACAAAAATGTAACCGGTGATGATGAACCAGTGAATCGGATACCCGGTGACGATACGCCAGGTGCCCAGACTGATACCCACAGCAACCCCTAGCGCCACCGCCAGACGCAGCCCCCAGATACCGATTGCCCCGCCTGATACTTCATTAGCCTTAATAGCAACAGCAATGAGCGAAGGCTCCGCAATCGTCGTGCTGGCACCAATGGCAAAAGCGAAAATATAAACCCAATAGTAATCTTCCCAAGTCAGACTGCCGGCAACCGCCTCTCCGCCACTGAGGAACAGAGGATCAGTCAGCTGCTCTGCCATCAGCCGCCCTATTGGGAACAGAGCTTTCTCCAGCCCCAGCAGGAACAGCGCCAACCCAACAATCACATAAGCAAACCCGAACAGAACCCGCTTCAGATTAGGAATTGGCCGGCGAATAACGAAAATCTGAAAACCAAAAATGATTGCCGCAATCGGTATGACATCCTTGATCGTCGTAAACAGAATACTGAACAGTTGTTCTAACAGCTCCATCAGATCACCATCCCGTATGCCATTACAAAAATCATCGGTGTCAGTGACGCAAAGGCGATCAGACCAAAGCCGTCAATCATCGGATTACGGCCTTCAATCGACGAAGCCAGCCCCACACCCAGTGCAGTCACCAGTGGTACTGTTATAGTCGAAGTCGTTACCCCGGAATCATAGGCAATACCGATGATCTCCCGCGGCGCAAACGCCGTCATAATCACCACCAGCACATAGCCCATGGCGATCATATAGTGAATTGGCCAGCCTTTGAGAATGCGCAGAACCCCTAACACAATGGCCAGACCCACCGAAAATGCCACGGTATACCGCAAACCAGATGCGTAGCTGGCCATGGCTTCATCACTGGCCAGGATCATGCCTCCTTCTGCGGCCACCTTGGCCGCTTCAGCAGAAACAGCAATCAGTGCCGGTTCCGCCACCGTAGTACCAAACCCCAGCGCAAACGCAAAGGTAAGCAACCAGAATACGCTGCCCTTACGTGCGAACGCATTAGCCAGGGTCTCCCAATGGGAAACAGCCCCATCTCCAGCCCGTAGATAAAAATGTTAAACCGGCAACCACACACAGCAGCCCAGTCATCACCCCAACAAAGTCCGGTAACGGTTGTTGCAATACAGCGATCTGAAAAATCCGATAACCAATACAATTGGTAACAGATCCCTCAGACTGCCCAGCATCGACCGCCCCAACGCAAGAAAAGCGCTATTCAAATTTACGCCGCTCCCTCTGATTAATAGTTGTTATCCGTTAAATATATTGTACGTAACTGCCTCTCTGCACTCAGTATCAGCTGAGGTGTTTTCCAGCCATTTATTGCGTTTAATCAACTGATGAGCAATTTCCCTGACCAGACAACTGCGCCCCGGAATACAGAGCTGCATATTACGCCCTATAACCTGCCAAAGTGTGCTTAAAACCTTTATAAATCAATACGTATACGACTAAAGCCTAATACTGATACCCTACCGGAATTACACATTTCGTCGCAGCATTCCGCAGGGGTTTCCGCACAGCTGTATATCCCTCCCAGACCTGATAAAATAGCCCTCCTTCTTGGCACTAGCCATGTATGCAGATCACCTACAACACCGGAATCATTCTGCCCCATGCGACGTTTTGAAACCCTGACCGATTTTATCCGCCAGACCGATGGCCAGTTTCGTATCTTTGATATGGGCCGTCGGGTCAGCAAACTCTCTGCAGACACCTTTCAGAAAGTTGAAAACGGACACATTCCTTATCCCCTGCCATTCTTACATCAAGCGTGGATCGGTGTGCTGCTATGGAACCCAAAACAGCAGGATCAGAACGTTGTCTGGTTTTTAAAGCTGCCGCTGGATGAACAGGGTTATCTGGTTCAGGCCGCCCGGGACGACTTTCTGGCCCGCCTGCTGGAAAACCTGATGAACAATCAGGGGTGATGGATGCATCTGAAAACACTGAAGGCTTCCGGGATGCTCTCAAAGACAACCCGTTCTCATTCAAACCTGAACAGGAAAAGATGGCCGCCTTTCATGCGAAAGCAACCCTGAAAACCCGCCAGCCAGCCTCTTCGTACTACGAACATGCACAGGCCTATTTCACCGGTCAGGCAGACCCGGAAAAATGGGATGGGCTGGGATTTCAGGGCATTGCAGACTTCGTCGTCCGTCTGGATCAGGGAGATAACGCAGCAGCCCTGACGAAACAACTGACAACCTTACCTGCCACACCGCTGGAAGCAATCAGCAGTCTGCTGGAACATGCTGAGCCAGATGCCGCCCTGACCACCGCGATCAGCCAGCGCCTGCATACCGCTCTTAATGATCAGGAAAGCAGCCCTAATCTCATCGGTGCACTGGTACGAGGATTGTCTAACAGCAAAGACGAAGCCACCAAGGTTAAGATTCTCACAGAAGTGGTGAACAGCCCGGTCGCGAAAGATCCGGAAGTCATCGCTGCTGTTGCCAGCCGCTGCTGGATGACCTTACAGCATCCGGAACTGTTAACGCCTTTCCTGGAAACACTGGCAGTCAACAACGCCGGTCAGGCCTGCTTCAACCGGGTCATGGCCGACCTGATGTTTATTCCCACCCTGCGTGCCCTTTCCTGCAAGCCTTCCGCTCTGAACCCCGCAGCGAAGCCCTGGTGAAAGCCATCGGTGGCCTGTTTGGTGAGTCGTTTAAGTAAGATTTATCCGGAAAGACTAAAAACACGCCATCACCTCTGATGGCGTACCTTCATAACAATTTGTCAGAATCTGATTACTGATAATTATCCGGCAGTTGCAGGTTCAGGCCCCACTGCCGGGCACGGTCTTCACTGATTTTCTTGAACCGCTGACGAATGGCACTGCCTGCCGGTTTAGTCATATAAAACAGTAAGGTTGTCGCCTGCTCAGGCGTGATGCCCTGTGCTTCGCCCCAGCTTTTAATAAAGGCAAAGAGGGTATTATCCGACTTGTTTTCCAGTGCCACGGGCACCGCTTCATCCAGCTGTTCACCGGCACGGACCCGGCGGCAGATAATCTGATAATTGTAATCAAACTCCGGAAACATCCGGGCTTCATCTTCGCTGCGTAAACGGAACCATTCGGTTGCTTTCCCGGCATGGTACACCGCCGGATGGCTCCACTGCCGCTGACTTGGACGGTCTGCAAAACGGCAGGCTTCGTAATAGGCCTGACGGGAAGGCGGTAGCCCATAATCGCCGCCCATGTCATGCAGGATGGCTAAAAACTCAGAGACAGTCGGCATCCAGGCCAGAGTTTCTTTACAGCGGTCAATGGCCCGCACCAGCTCCGCTTCGGAATAATACTGCAGGCTCAGTGCCCATTCCCGTTTGGCAATGCGGATTTCATCCTGGGTTTCAAAACAGCTTTTGAACTTATGCCCATAGATCGCCATAAACCGGGCGAATATCATATTCACCATGGTTTTGGTTTCGGTGGTAATGGTCGCGGTTTCCGGACGTGACTGAGCATCCTCTTTAACCGGACGCCGGTCATGGTAAGGATCAACCCGCTGTGGCGGTAATTCACCCTGTCGGGTGGAAAGAATCTGTCCGGGAGTCTTCAATCTGTTTACCTCTTCAGGTCACTGACCAATTACCAGTCAGTGTCCTTAATATCCATAATAGCAGCCGTCACCCGCTGACGTTTCTGACGTGCATCCGGCCGGCCCTGCTGTACGCCGCCGGATGAATCATCCTGCTTATATCGCTGTTCACGGGCTTCACGTGTTTGCTTCTGTACCCATTCACGTTTTACCCAGGCAAGAAACTTCTGATCCCAGTTGGTCTCTTTACGGTCTTTATCAAGCCAGTAAAGGACAAACTCGTCAATCAGTTGCTCAGCAAAATCCGCCGGAATGCTGTGCCGGGGTAACGTATCAAATAAGATCTGTGACGGCCGCCAGCCAAGAAAAATAGAATGCAGTTTTTTATTCTTCTGTTCCAGTTCATCCAACTGGGTGGCAAACAGATTACCAGCACCCGGTTGAGGACGGCTTTTGACCAACCAATGCTGCCGCCAAAGGTTGGCGCAGGTCCGCGATTCTGCGGCTGAACTTCCTGATGCTGACGCAGCTGACGCAGATCATCCCGGCTGGGGGCTGTTCCATCACCGGTAACTTTTGTACCGTCACGGGCGGTGCTGATGGTGTTGCGTAATACGGATCGTCTGCAAACTGCGGCATATATTCAGCATCTGCCTGCTGATAGAGCACCGGCGGCTCTTCTTCTGCAACCGGTTCAGCTATCGGTTCCGAGACCGGCTCACGAACATCCAGTACCGGTACAACCGGTTCTTCACGAGCTTCTGTCAGAGGTTCAACAATGGGTAATTCCTCACAAACAGAATCCGGCAGCTGAGGTAACAGCGTCAGAGTAATTCGTGCGTCGCCTGAGGTTGCCTGAATGTACCCGTGGTTCACAAGGCTGCGAGTTACATTTGCCAATCGGGTTTCATTCCAGAAATCTGCCAGCCGTAACCAATCATTTCTGTCGAGACATAAACTCAGATTGCCGTGACTGTCCTGCTCTCCGCGGGCTTCAAGCCGATCTGCGTAGATAGCGTACAGCAAGGCTTCGTCAGTACCGATCTGACGTGCCAGTGAGGGATAAAACAGAACTGGTTTTTCCGGTAAGCGGAAGCCCATATCAACATTCAACCTGAATCAAAACTTTGCTTTTCTGCGGACTGCAGATCCTTTCCGGCATATCACCGTCAGCCGCATGGTTTATGTGCCATGCAGATAACTGCCATACCGGTTACCCAGCATCCCCTAAAATTATGCTGCGTCTGACCGGCACCGCTGCGGCGCCGGCCGGCTTATTATTCGCGCTCAGCCGTCGCGGGCAAAACGCTCAACAGCTTTCAGTACATCTCTGCGACTGATCTGGCCAATCAGTTTACCATCTTTCACCACCGGAAGCCGCCTGCAGTGAAGATTTATAATCTTTTCTGCGACATGCACAATGTCGGCATCATAACTGATGGTATGCACTTCTGTCGTCATGCATTCAGCGACCTTGCCGCCCATTTCCTCTTCATGATAGGTGAGCGTTAAAATGGCTTTAAGGCAATCCTGTTCTGACAACATCCCCACCAGTTGACCATCATCGTCCACTACCGGCGCACCACTTATTTTGTGCTCCAGCAGCATACCGATTGCATAGAAAAGATCATCATTGAGGCGAAAGGTAACCAGCTTTGTTGCCATGTAGTCGCTGGCCTGTACGGATCTCAGCATCATACACCTCCAATCCAGAACCCGTTAAAAGCAGGAATCTGCTCCCGGAAACCTGCACTTCTGACTTGTTCGCCGGCTCCCTTACATTCACTATAGTCGCTAGTTTTGGTCGCGGCGACGTCGTACACTATTTTTATTAAATGGCCATTTTAGGAAAAACTATCAACCGCCAGAGTATTCCCGTCAATCACGGGTCCCTTATCCTGATTGAAGATTTCATTCAGCCGGCTGAACAACAGGCGCTGTTCAGCCTGCTTGAGCAGCAGCTCAGCTGGCAACAGGATCAGCTAAAACTGTTTGGCCGGATGGTATCGATTCCACGCCTGCAAAGCTTCCTGGGAGATGCCGGCATTGAATACACCTACTCAAATCTGCTGATGAAAGCCCGTCCCTGGTTGCCGGAACTGCTTAGCCTCAAAGCACAGACAGAAACGGCCAGCCAGTGCAGTTTTAATACCGTTCTGGCCAATCTTTACCGGGACGGACAGGACAGCATGGGCTGGCATAGCGATGACGAACCCGAGTTACGGCGCAATCCAACCATTGCATCCGTCAGCCTGGGCCAGGAAAGACGCTTTCTGCTGCGTCCCAAAGGCAGTAAGAAAGCCAGTATAGAGATTCCCTGACCGGCGGCAGCCTGCTGATTATGTCCGGCCAGTTACAACACTACTGGCAGCACAGCGTGCCAAAAACCGCCCGTAAAATCGGCCCCCGTATTAATTTAACGTTCCGCCATACCTATTCAAACGGAAATGGATAACATCACTATGAACAGCACGATCGAGTTATTGAAAAGCCACCGTTCTATCCGCAAATTCACCGCAGAGCCGGTACCACAAGCCATGCTGGAAACACTGGTTGAAGCCGGTCAGGCAGCGGCCACCTCAAGCTTTATCCAGGCCTGCACCCTTATTCAGGTGAACAATACCGATAACCGCCGCTTACTGGCCGAATACGCGGGTAATCAGGCCTATGTGGCAGAGGCGCCAGTGTTTATGGTGTGCTGTGCCGATATGCGCCGCTTACAACTGGCCTGTGATCTCAATGATGCGCCGATGCAGTCAGGCTTTACCGAACAGTTTATTACCGCAACCGCCGATGTAGCCCTGTTCAGCCAGAATCTGACCGTTGCTGCGGAGTCTCTGGGGCTGGGCTGTGTGTATATTGGTGGTATCCGAAACAACATTGCCGCTGTCAGTGAACTGCTGAATCTGCCGGAGCTGGTCTACCCGGTATTCGGGTTATGCATCGGCTATCCGGATCAGAACCCGGAAGTAAAACCACGCCTGCCGGTCTCCGTTGTGCTTAAACAGGACAGCTATCAGGATCAGGATGACGGTGGCATCATCAGTGAATATGATCAGGCTGTACGCGAGTACTATCAGACCCGCACCGGCGGCACCAAAGATATGACCTGGAGCGGCCAGATGTCAGGCATGCTGGGTAAAGAAGCCCGTCCGCACATGCTGGATTTTCTGCAGAAAAAGGCTTCCTGCTGAAATAAGCCGGTAGAAAACATCCACAAAAAGCCCGCAAATACGGGCTTTTTCAGTAACAGGCAGTCTTACACCTGTTCAGCAATGATCTGCTTCCACTTGGCTGGGCCAGTGGTGTGTACAGACTCACCGCTGCTATCTACAGCAACCGTTACCGGCATGTCTTTCACTTCAAACTCGTAGATCGCTTCCATGCCCATTTCAGGAAAGCCAGTACTTCAGCATTGGTAATCGCTTTGGATACCAGATACGCCGCACCGCCAACTGCCATCAGATATACAGCTTTGTTATCACGGATCGCATCAATGGCCACAGGGCCACGTTCAGACTTACCAATCATGCCCAGCAGACCGGTGCTCTCAATCACCTGACGGGTAAACTTGTCCATCCGGGTCGCTGTTGTCGGACCGGCAGGCCCCACTACTTCGTCACGGACCGGATCAACCGGACCCACGTAGTAAATAAAGCGGCCTTTAAGATCAACCGGCAGCTCTTCACCGTTGTTCAGCATCTCAACCATTTTCTTGTGAGCCGCATCACGGCCGGTCAGCATCTTACCGTTCAGCAGGACAGTCTCACCTGGCTGCCAGCTCTGAACTTCTTCAGGAGTAACCGTATCCAGGTTCACCCGACGGGTAGACTCACCCACTTCAAAAGTAATTTCCGGCCACTCATCCAGGCTCGGCGGCGTCAGAACCGCAGGGCCTTCACCGTTGAGGGTGAAGTGTGCGTGACGGGTTGCTGCACAGTTAGGGATCATGCAAACCGGTAGCGAAGCCGCGTGAGTAGGATAATCCTTGATCTTCACATCCAGTACAGTTGTCAGACCACCCAGGCCCTGTGCACCAATGCCCAATGCGTTTACCGCATCCATAATTTCCAGACGCAGTTCTTCAACACGGTTTTGCGGACCACGCTCACGGATTTCATGAATATCGATCGGGTCCATCAGGGATTCTTTTGCCAGCACTGCTGCTTTCTCAGCAGTACCACCAATGCCCAGACCCAGCATGCCCGGCGGACACCAGCCAGCGCCCATGGTCGGTACAGTTTTAACAACCCAGTCAACAATGCTGTCAGACGGGTTCAGCATTACCATCTTGGATTTGTTTTCAGAGCCGCCGCCTTTAGCTGCCACCTGAACATCCACTTCATCCCCTTCAACAATTTCGTAGTGAATCACTGCCGGGGTATTATCTTTGGTATTTTTCCGGGCACCGGCCGGATCAGCCAGAATTGAAGCCCGCAGGACGTTGTCCGGGTGCATATATGCACGGCGAACACCTTCATTCACCATGTCTGTGACACTCATGGTGGCATCCCAGCGAACATTCATACCCACTTTCAGGAATACGGTCACAATACCGGTGTCCTGACAGATCGGCCGGCGACCTTCAGCACACATACGTGAGTTAATCAGAATCTGAGCCATGGCGTCTTTGGCCGCCGGATTCTGTTCTTTCTGGTAAGCGCCGTGAACGCCCTGAACAAAATCAATCGGATGGTAATAAGAGATAAACTGCAGGGCATCAGCAATACTGCTGATAAAATCGTCTTGGCGAATAACGCTCATAGTTGGCTCCGCTATCAGGCTCGGGTTTAACCGGGTAAACATCTGATCGCCGGCTCCGAAGCAGCCGGTAAAGGATCAGGTATTTCCCTGTCATAATTATAAGTGCGCCGATTATACACACATTACGCCTGACAGGCCTCACAACTTAGTCGGATAGATTTATGAAAATCTATTCTCTATGCGCTCATAAAACAATCGGCGGCGACTCCAGCGAGTCAAATGCTTCAACCCGGTTACGGCCTTTTTGCTTGGCACTGTACATAGCCCGGTCGCTGTAACTGAGCAATACTTCCAGGTTTTTATCCTGGCTGGAATGCACCACACCGATACTGATGGTCGATGTTAAATACTCGCCATTACTCAGCGCAATCGGTGTGCTGGCAATGGACTGGCAAATCCGGTTTGCCACATTCATAGTGGTTTGCGGGTCGGTTTCCAGCAGCGCCACAACAAATTCTTCACCGCCAATCCGGCCAAACAGATCGTTTTCCCGCAATACCTGCTGACAGATTCCCACCACCGCTTTCAGTACCTGATCACCGGCGGCGTGACCATAGGTATCATTGATCTGTTTAAAGTGGTCCACATCAAACATCAGCAGCGCCAGCGAAGTGTCATAACGTTCAGCACGGCGTAATTCCTGGCGCAGGCAGTCAAACAGATGGCGTCGATTCATAATGCCGGTCAGCTCATCGGTGGTCGCCAGACGCCGCAGCTTACTCTCCAGTGCCTTACGTTCTTCCAGCTCTTTATTCAGCGCCTGAGTACGTTCACGGACCTGATGCCGCAACATTCGGTTCCAGACAAACACCATGATCGCCAGCAACACAAAAATGCCACCGGCAATCTGCAGCAACAGTTGAGGCGTCAGTATTTCTCCTTCATATCCCAGGTTTATCCAGCGGCGGAAAATCGTGCGCAGCTCATCATCGCTGATACTGTCCAGCCCTTTCTGGATGATAGACACCAGCTCCGGCCAGTCATTTCGCACCGCAAAACGCAGCTGCCAGGCGAAACCGGACTCACCGGCAACCCGGAGATTCGTCAGACCATCACGCTCAATATAAAAAGTGCCGCCGCATTAGTGGCAATGATGGCATCCGACAGACCGTAAGACACCATACGCAGGCCCGTTTCCAGATCAGGCACTTCCAGCACATCAAGATTCGGGTAATTTTCTTTCACATATTCACTGGATGCATAGCCCTTGATCAGGACAACCTTATGACCATCCAGATCACGCATATTCAGCGGCCCGTCGAGATCCTTACGGACCACAATAACAGCGGGTAAGCGGATATAAGGCCGGGTGAAGCTCATGTATTCCTGGCGCTCCGGCGTGATTGCCGCCGCCCCCAGACGTCCACATCCCGATTTTTGGCAGCCTCAACCACCTTGTCCCAGTTGGTATACTGAATAACATTCATATCCAGCCCCTGACGTTCTGACATTATCTTCAGAAAGTCTGCGGTGATTCCCCGGTAAATATCATTTTCATCGAAGAATTCAACAGGTGGATAATAGGGTGCCGGGGCAAAGCGGATATCAGGATGTTGTTCCAGCCAGCGCTCTTCTTCCCGGGAGAGCATAAAGGTATCTTCAGCCAGCAGTGTGCCGGAGAGCACCACTCCCAACACAAGCAGCATCCATTTTTCAGTAGCAAACCAATCAAGCTCAGACCCCTGAGAACTGCAATAAACAGCCTTATATCAGGCTGTTAGAAAGTTATTATTTATTATCCTCCTAAGGTATGGGGGCGATCTGCGCAGGTCAACCGGGATGTTCACAAAGTGGTAAGGTAAAGCAATCCGAAGAGCAGAAAAACGGCCAGTGCCCGGTGGCAACTGTTGACGGGCGTGCTGACCTAGACCGACCATCACCAATAATGGGATTCCAAGAGGGGCAGATAAAAGCAGTGGCCAGAAGATCTGCAAATCACCCGTCAGGTACAGCACAAAACAACTGACCACCACCAGTGCCAGCCCCTGTCGGTACAGCCTGACTGCTGCAGCCAGCCCTTCCCGCACCGTCAATGTCCGACAGCCCTGCTTTCGGTCAGCTTCGAAATCCCGGATCTCATTGGCCAGTAACAGCAGACTGGTCAGCAGACTAACAGGGACAGACAACCGTATTATGCTGCCATCGAGCCGGCCGGTGAGAAAATAGTAACTGCCGCACACCATCAGTACCCCCATCAGCCAGAACACCGCGGCCACGGCATAACCACGACGCTTCAGGTTTAGGGGCTCAAGTGTATAACCCAGTGCGCCCAGCATACCGGTTAACACCAGTAACAAGGCAGGCCACCCTCTGAGCAGAACAAAATACAGTGCAACGGCTGAAGCTGCTGCAAAACATACGGCAGCAATGCGGACATTCTTGCGGATCAGCCGGCAACTTTGTGCATCCCCTGCAAGCTGAGGTAAGTCGCTATAATCATTAATCAGGTTAACCCCGGCCTGTAACAGCACCGCGGCACATAGCAGGCTGACGGCCTGTAACCAGTGGATGTCTGCTACGCCAGTCGCTGCCACAGTGCCTGTCAGACAGGTAACCATGGCAACTGCAAATGAAAATGGCCGCAGTGCGCGGCCAGTCCGATACTTTTCTGCCATGGCAATCATTGCAATGTCAGTGTCCCTGTAAGTGTGGTTATCCCAGAAAATCAGGATGCTTCAGCGGCTTTAAACCCCGGTGCATTCAGCAGATTACGCATCAGCAACGCATATTGTATGTCGGCAGCAAAATCTACCGGAATAGCATGTATATCTGTTACAAGATGTCGCCTCAGGCACCCAAACAATACCGCAGCGTCTGGTTCGCTCACGCATCATCTGGCTCATGACGAAGCCGTGCTGCAGTCTACAACAGAATTTATCAAAATTATGCGAAAAGCGTCTATTACTGCTTTAGTAATAAAGTATCAGAGTACATGGTGTCCAAGAGAACCAAAGGATAAAGAATACAGATATGAGCAGATTAGAAAGCATGATACGAAGAATTACTGCGCAAAAATCGGCCTGGAATGGGGTGTAAAACGAACAAAAGATATTGCAGGCGACTTTGTGGAAATCGGTCTTGGAAATGGTCGTACCTATGATCATTTACGCGAAACGGCGCCTGACAAAAAATTTGGGTTATCGATCGGGTCTTACAATGTCACCCATCTTGCATTCCACCAGATGGCAGTTTTCTGCAAGGCGAGGTGGATGAAACTATAAAACAAATGAAAAACAATAATATAAGTATTTCCCTCGCGCATTATGACTTGGGAATCGGTGTAGATGATAAAGACGAAGCGGAAGCAGCCGCCTTAAGCCCTCTGATAAAGGCTATCATGGTTGAAGGTGGCCTTCTGATCTCCAGCCAACCACTGGTTGGTTTTACCCAACTCGAAGGTCCGGCAGAAATCCCCGCTGGTCGGTACTACTTTTACAAAGCTTAAAACGTGTCCGCCTGCCAGTTTATTTATCAGTTTTCCAAAGCACCTGTCATCTCAGCAATCATTTCCACATCCATAGATAAACCATGGTTTGCAGACAAAACTGATGACAGATGATAAGTAAAAATACGCTGCCGGTCGCAACTTTGTCAGCCAAAACACACATCAGCCCCTTGGCCAAATCAGCTGTATGAGCGGCAATGGTATATGTGACCACGCCTATAAATGAAAATGGCCGCAGTGCGCGGCCAGTCCGATACTTTTCTGCCATGGTAATCATTGCAATGTCAGTGTCCCGGTAAGTGTGGTTATCCCGGAAAATCAGGATGCTTCAGCGGTTTTAAACCCCGGCGCATTCGGCAGATTACGCATCAGCAACGCATATTCCATGTCAGCTGCAAAATCTACAGGAATGCGCATGAAGTGACCGGAACCCGGTGCAGTATCCTTCGCTTCGCCCTTAAGGTTTTCCATCTGTTCAAGAGTAAAGGTGTGGTTACCGGACGGCGTCATCAGTTCCAGCTGGTCACCGACGGCAAAGCGGTTTTTCACTTCAACATCGATGGTTCCCTGCTGCTCATCACGGCCGATGATCTCGCCAACAAACTGCTGATGTACACCGACAGAGCTGCCGTTCTCATAGTTCTGATATTCATCATGCACATGACGACGGTAAAACCCTTCGGTATAACCGCGGTTTGCCAGATTCTCCAGGGTATCCATCAGCCCCATATCAAACGGCCGGCCGGCAGCAATGTCATCAATCGCTTTGCGGTACGCCTGAGCGGTACGGGCAACGTAGTAATGTGACTTGGTACGGCCTTCAATTTTCAGGAATGTACACCCATTTTGGCCAGACGGGGCACGTGCTGGATAGCGCGAAGATCCTTGAGTTCATGATATAGGTACCATGCTCATCTTCATACGCAGGCATAAACTCACCCGGGCGGGTCTCTTCCTGCAGCAGGTACATCTTATCAGTCGGTTCACCAATGCCCAGGTCAGGCTGAGCAGCCGCAGCCGGATCAAAGTTCTGTACCGGAATCAGATCACCGCTGGCATCCTGTTCCGCTTCATGGGCATCATATTTCCAGCGACAGGTATTGGTGCAGGTTCCCTGATTCGGATCCCGGTGATTAATATAACCGGACAGCAGACAGCGGCCGGAATAGGCAATGCACAAAGAGCCATGCACAAAGACTTCCAGCTCCATTTCAGGGCACTTCTCACGGATTTCTTCGATCTCGTCCAGTGACAGCTCGCGGGAAAGAATAATCCGCTCAACACCGGCCTGATGCCAGAATTTTACACTGGCCCAGTTCATGGTATTACTCTGTACAGACAGGTGAATCGGCACATCCGGCCATTCTTCACGGACCATCATGATCAGGCCGGGATCGGACATAATCAGGGCATCAGGCCCCATTTCAATCACCGGGCGCAAATCATCGATATAAGTTTTCAGCTTGCTGTTGTGCGGCATGATATTGCTCGCCAGATAGAGCTTCTTACCCTGCTGGTGTGCAATGTTGATGCCCTGCTCGAGCTTTTCAAGATTGAAGTCGTTGTTACGCACCCGCAGGCTGTAACGGGGCTGGCCGGCATACACGGCATCGGCGCCGTAGGCAAACGCGTACTGCATATTCTTCAGCGTACCCGCCGGAGAAAGTAATTCAGGCTTAAACATCATAAGTCTCTGCTTAATAGCAGGATGCGCCGGAATCAGCAGAGCTTACATCAGGCCATATCCTGCAAAGGGATTTCAAATAAAGGGGTATAGATCGAACCACGCTCGCCTGGTTTACTTTGGTACAGGATCACTTCGTCTGCCAGGCTGATAAGATCAAGCTCTGGCCAGTGCTCCGGTACATTGAACCGGTTCTCTGCCGGTAAGCGGCCTAACGTGATGTGTGGCTGAAAGTCTTCCTCGGTATAAGCAATGCCCGCTTCTTGAGCAACCTGCATCATCAGTTTATTCAACTGGCTCAGCGCCTGATGTTCAGGACTCATGGCCGCAATCAGCGATAAATGCTTATTAACCGGGTAGTACTGGGAGGTATTAATGTGCACCTGAAAAGAGCGGAAATCCGCAAGATGCTTACCTGCTATCTGTTCCAGACGATCAACCTGCTCGAGACTTATATTCCCCATGAAGCATAGGGTTAAATGATAACATTCTGAATCGACCCAGTTAACCTCTACATGCTTATCAAACTGACAAAGTGTATCAGCATGATCGGCAAGAGAACGGGCAACAGCCCGGGAAGCGGTAAAGCAAAAAGGCACGAATTTCCATTACGTACTATTTTCCTTCAGTTAAATGAACCTGACACGGAGGATGTCAGGCTCTGTATTCTTACACAGGGATGACACATTCTCATCACAAAGAGTCATCAAAATGTGTCCCCTGCGTGCGACGTTTACTGCAGGCTTTCCACCTGTAACTGGAGATTATTAAGACGCTGGCGAATCCGCAAAAGTTCCTTGTTCAGTACCAGACGGGAACCGTCTATGGCTTTAACAGCCTGTTCATTGATCTTCACCCGGCGCTCCAGTGACGCAGCAGTTGCACCGCCCTGGTTGCCCTGCGAGCCTAACTGATCGATACGGCGGTTCAGATCTTTACCCTGCTGGGATAAAGCTACCCGCTGCAGCTCCTGACCTTCCGACAAAATCTGATAGTCAGCACTCAAAGCAGCCAGATCAGCCCGCACCTGAGCCAGCTGTTTGCTGTCGGCACCAGTGCTACCGCTGAGTTTCTTGTTCGCTGCCTTAAGTGATTTATCCTGCGCTGCAAGACTTTTTCCAGGCTCGTCAGCTTGGTGCTGACAGACTTAATCTTCTTATCCAGACCGGCATTTACCCCGGCCAGATCTTTACTCAGTTTATCAATGCCCTGCTGGCTTGAAGCCGCAGACTTATTCACCGCTTCCAGCTCACCACTGAGAGTTTCAATGGCAACCAGACGGGTGGTCAGGGTATCCAGAGATTTAGCCTGCTCCGCTGCACCGGCATTCAGTTTATCCAGCGCTGCGGCTTGTTTAGTGAGCTCCTCAGCAGCCTGTTTATCCACTTTCGCCTGCAAGGTTGTCAGCTGTTCAGCGAGCGCCTGAATTTTCTGATCCGCCGTCGCTGCACGGTTATTTACCCATTCAAGCAAAGACTCATCAGACTGCTCGACACTGCTTTCAGCACTTTTGAGTAACTGTTGTAACTGAACGATCTGACCGGATAAATCTTCAACCTGTTTTGACTGATCAGCCAGTAATGCCTGCTGTTGCTGTATCTGATCCTGCTGCAGCTTTCCCCAGTAACCCAGACCGGCAACCACTGCTGCCAGCAGTAACACCACCATCAGGATAAAGCCCCTACCCTTCTTCGCCTGCTCAGCATTGACAGACTGGGCAATCACGCCTTCACCCAGTTTAGTTTCAGGGGCTTGTTTCACCAGGCTGGGATCAGCCGGTCCGAAACTCGGGACTTCCAGATTATCTTGCTCACGCATCTATATAAGATCCTACAAAAATGCTCTGTGTGGCCGGTCATTGCCGGTGACACATCAGGAAACAGACCGGGTACTTTCACCGGTCTGCATATCAGGCCACAAACGGCCCTACATCACTTGCACTATAATATGAGCGCTGCCAGCATCCAAGTCCCGGCGGTACTTAAAGGTGGTTTTACTGTGCTGCGGCAAACGCATCACGGGTAAAGTTTTCAATACCTTGAGGAGTAATCAGCACATTGTCCTCAATCCGGATGCCACCAAATGGCAGCAGGTGCTCCACCAGTGACCAGTCAATCAGTTCCGCAACCGGCGACTGACGTAAGGTCTGCAACAGGCTGGGAATGAAATACAGACCCGGCTCAACGGTTAACACACTGCCGGCCTCCAGGTCTCCGGCATAGCGCAGGAACGGATGATCCGCAGGCGGTGCCGGCTCAGTACCCAGCTGATCATGCTGCCAGGCGCCCACATCATGTACCTGAATGCCTAACAGATGCCCCAGACCATGCGGGAAGAATACCCGGGTCACGCCCTCTTCCAGCTGAGTATCTGCCGAAGCCCGAACAATGCCAGCCTGCTGTAAAATACCGGCAATCTTACGGTGCATCCCCAGATGCAGGTCCACATAGCTGACACCTGCACGCATGTCGTTCAGCGTATCCAGTTGTGCCTGTTCCATCGCAGCCAGCAAATCAGCAAACACACCGTCTTCAGCGGCATAGGTACGGGTAATATCCGCCGCGTAGCCAAGATAGTTCGCACCGGCATCAATCAGCAAAGTACGGTGCTTATCTGGCAGCGTGCGGTCCTGCCACTGATAATGCAACACAGCAGCATGCTCATTCAGCCCGACAATGTTGTCATAAGGCAGCTGTTTTTCGTTATGTGCGATCGCTGCCAGATACCCCTGATGAATCTCATATTCAGACTCACCGGCACGGAAGCCCTGCTCGGCCCGCAAATGCCCCTTCACCGCCAGAACATTCGCTTCGCGCAAACAGTCATGCTCCCACTCCGACTTCACCCGGCGCACCCGGTGCAACTGCTGAATAAGTGCCTGAGGGTTATGTGTCCAGCTGTCGCGGGCAAACGCCGGCATGTGCTCAGCCACCACGGCAAGATTATCCTGCGTAACCGGAGCAGTATCTTTAATCGCAATCACCTCGAAGGCTTCCGCCCACCAATCTGCAGGCAATTCCGGCGTGACATGCCAGAAATCATCCGCCATCACGAAATACAGAACCGGCTTCTTTCCCGGCTGAATCTGCAACCAGCAGCCCGGGTGCTGGGTCAGAAACGGTAACCAGTGAACAAAGTTCGGATTAGCTTTATAGGTATGTCTGTAATCGTCCTGAAAACGCAGGGACGAACCGCCCGAGCCAATCAGCAAACCGTCGAAACCAGCGTCAGCCAGCAGGCTTTCTGTGGTTTGCTGCAGTCGGTTCAGGTGGGAAAAATAGGCCTGTTGATTCATGAGTTAACCGAAACCTTATGATCGTCGCCCGCCGCCAGCGATACCTTTCTAAGGGTAGGGTTCGCTGTAAATGGGGCCAGAGTTTTTGTAGTTGTTGATTCTGATTGAGCCGCGAGCGGTACAGCCGGATTTCCACCGGAATATTCCAGCTCTGATCAGCAGCAAAATCGAGACGGTTATAGCGGAAGTTGTCTTCCAGCAAGGTAGTAGGCAACCAGCCCAGACCAAAGCCTTCTTTCACCATGGCCTTCGCACTAACAGAGTTCACGTTTTCATTCATCGTCAGCAGATGCGGTGCCGGCTCACGGCGTTGCAGGAAGCTGCGTATTACTGGCTTTAGAAAGGCATTATCGTGGTAACCGATAAACGGTACCGGGTGACGCTTGCTACCGGGTAACTGATACAGAGGTTTACCCTCGTCATCCAGCGCCGTCACCGGCACCAGCTGTTCCTGGCACACCAGAATATGTTCAAAACGCTCATCAGCCAATGGCTGTAAAAGTCGATAGTCGGGTGCCAGTAACACAACACCAGATCACATTCGTTGTTACTCAGCGCCTCAACAAAATCCACGCCCATCCAGGTGGTGGATTTCAGGTTGTGCACCATATCAACATCAAGATCATCGGCCAGTGGCATCAGCCAGGATTTCCAGAACCCCAGACACAGGGACTGGGTAGCCGCGAATGTCAACCGGTTACTCTGTTGCTCAAGAATATCCTTACAGCGGCTTTTAGCATCATGATGAATACGGGAGATCTGTTCCGCTGAGGCGAGAAACACTTCCCCGCTGCCGTTAACGACAGCGGCAGTGTATTACGGTCGATGAGCGTCACGCCCATCTCCTCTTCCACCAGTTTAATCCGGCGACTCAGGGTCGGCTGGGTAACATTACGGTCATCCGCGGCACGGGAAAAATTCCGCGTACGCGCCAGGGCGATAAAATCTTCCAGCCAGCGAATTTCCATTTAGCAGGCATCTCCGGACGCAGCCCGGTCACGGCTCTGTAACCAGTCAGCAATCGGGTCTAACAAGCTGGCACCTAACTTCGCAGAACGGCCGGCTGACCAGCCCTGCACCGGATCCGGCTGCAGGTCATAATCTTTAAACGGCATTTCCAGCGTCATAGCCGGACAGTTATGATGCTGGCCTACCCAGTTAGAACACATGGTCAGAGTTTCTTCACCGAAGACGCCCGGCTCATAACCCCTTTCCATCTGGAAGTCAGGATTAGCCGTCATCAGCACTTCCTGGAAACGCTGCTCTGCCGCCAGAATCGCCTCAGAAGTATCCGGAATGCCTTCCTGACCGGCAATGAAATTACATGGCAAGGCTTCGTCACCGTGGATATCCAGGTGCAGATCTACGCCGGTCAGAGCCATTTGCTGCCGTACCAGATACACTTCAGGGCTCTGTTCCATGGACGGTGTCATCCACTCCCGGTTGAGGTTCACCCCGGCTGCATTGGTCCGTAAATGCCCCGGACGGAACCATCCGGATTCATATTCGGCACTACATAAAACACCAACTGCTGACTCAGACGGCGAGCCTGTGCATCGTCATTATCAAACAGACGCTCCAGAAAGCCTTCCACCAGCCACTCGGCCATGGTTTCGCCGGGATGTTGCCGGGCAGTTACCCAGACAGCAGCTTTAGCCACCGCCGGATTACCGACCACCAGCAAATCCAGATCACGACCATCCAGGGTTTGCCCCAAGCGGACACTGCGACAATTGTCGTGCTGTTCCGCCCAGGCAAGCAAATCCAGATGACGTTCATAGCTATACGGTGCAAAGTACGCGTAATACAGGCTATTGGTTTCCGGCTGGTGCTCAATCACCAATTCACCGTTTTCATAACGGGTCGGTACCCGGAACCAGTGCTCCCGGTCATAGGAAGCCACAGCCTGATAATCTTCCCAGCCATCCACATAGGCGGCCTGGCCGGCATTCAGCAAACGCATACGCAGCGGCTGGCCGGCAGCGCCCTGAACACGATAAAAACCACTGAAAAATCAGACTGATGATCCTTACGGATATTCAGCTGAATATCCGCAGGGTTACGCTGATCCACCACCTCAATATTACCCGCGTCAAACGCGCAGCTAACGGTAAGCATAATCATTATTCTCTTTGGCTAGGCTCGAATGTGATATACGTACTTAAGAATAAGTATTATGACGTATTAATCGATACGCTGCTCTTCTACGGCGTGACACGCAACCTTAATGCCACCATCTGTTGATATAAGTTGGGGCTTTTCTTCCCGGCAACGGTCATTCGCGTAAGGACAGCGGCCATGGAATACACAACCGCTTGGCAGATTCACCGGTGTGGAAACCTCACCCTGCAGCTTGATGTGATTCGGACGGTCGTCCGCCAGTTTCGGAATCGCAGACAACAGCGCCTTGGTATACGGGTGCCGTGGCTGATCAAACACCGTATGGCTATCACCGATTTCACACAGCGTTCCCAGATACATTACCGCCACCCGGGTACCGAAGTGTTCCACCACGGATAAATCGTGGGTGATGAACATATAGGTCAGATCGCGCTGTTCCTGAGCATCCATCATCAAGTTCAGTACCTGCGCCTGAATGGATACGTCCAGTGCCGAAATAGGCTCATCCGCCACAATGAATTCCGGGTCGACAGCCAGAGCACGGGCAATACTGATCCGTTGCCGCTGACCACCGGAAAATTCGTGTGGGAAACGCACGCCCCAGCTCGGATCAACCCCTACCGAGTGCATCACCTCATGCACCTTGTCCCGAACTTCCATCCGGGACCACTTAGGGTTGTGGAATTTCACCGGCTCAGACAGGGTTTCGGTAATTGTCATCCGCGGGTTAAGCGACGCAAACGGATTCTGGAAGATCATCTGCATCTTCTTGCGGTATGGCAGCATCTGCTGGGCAGAGAGATTATCAATCCGCTGACCATCATAGCTGACAGAACCGCCGCTGGGTTCCAGCAGCCCCATCACCGTACGGGCAACTGTCGACTTACCACAACCGGACTCACCCACCACGCAGAGGGCTTCACCTTTGTAGATATCCAGATCCACACCGTTAATGGCATGAACAAATTCCTGATGGCGTTTAATCTTGCCACCTTCAAAACGCAACTGATCCAGAAAATCACCGGAAATAGAGAAGCGTTTGTACAGGTCCCGGACCTGCAGCAATGACTGCTTTGATTCTTGTGCTGACACCTTATGCTCCCCCTTCCTGCGCCTTGTTCTCAGACTGCGCAACCATCTCTTCAACCATGTGGCATGCCACCAGACATCCGCCGGAACGGGTAAACTCCGGAATCACCCGGCAACGCTCCGTGGCATAGTCACAACGGTTACTGAACGCACAACCTTTCGGGATCGCCTGCAGGGTCGGCATTGAGCCGCGAATCTGCTGTAAACGCTCACCGCGTACGCCCATCTGTGGCAGGGCATTAATCAGCCCCTGGGTATAAGGATGCTGAGCATCATTGATAATTTCTTTGGTTGGCCCCTGCTCGATTACCCGGCCGGCATACATCACCATGGTGCGCTGGGTAACCTGGGAAACCACCCCGAGGTCATGGGTAATCAGGATCAGGGCAACGTTGTTACGCTCACACAGTTCCAGCATCAGTTCCATGATCTCCGCCTGAATGGTCACATCCAGTGCAGTGGTTGGTTCATCAGCAATGATCAGATCCGGGTCCATCAGCAGGCCAATCGCAATGACGATCCGCTGACGCATACCGCCTGATAATTCATGGGGTACTGATCCAGACGTTTTTCCGGTGACGGAATCTGCACCTGCATCAGTTTCTGCAGGGCAATCTTACGGGCTGCCGACTTGCTGATCTCACGGTGGGCCAGCAAACACTCAACCATCTGATCACCGATGGTCAGCACCGGGTTCAGGGTCATCATCGGATCCTGGAAAATCATCGCGATACGGTTACCACGGATGGTACGCATATCTTTGTCTTCCAGATTCTGCAGGCTTTTACCTTCAAAACGGACATCACCACCGGTAATCCGGCCCGGCTGGGAAATCAGGTTCAGAATAGAGAACCCCAATACTGACTTACCCGCACCGGACTCACCCACAACACCGATTCGCTCGCCGCGTTCCAGAGTAAAGTTGATATCCCGCAGTGCCTTTACGGCGCCGCTGCAGACCAAAGCTGACTTCTAAATTTTTAACTTCTAATAATGCCATTGGCTTACCCCTTATAAAGCTTCGGGTTCAGAACATCACGCAGCCAATCGCCCAGTAAATTCATTACCAGCACCAGCACCACTAACACCACACCCGGAATCACCGTGATCCACCAGATACCGGAGAAGATAAATTCAAAACCACTGGAGATCAGCGACCCCAGTGACGGCTGAGACACCGGCATACCCAGCCCCAGGAAGGACAGCGCGGCCTCAGAAATAATTGCGTTTGCCACCTGCACCGTTGAGATAACCAGAATCGGCGACAGGGTGTTCGGCAGAATGTGACGGAACATAATCCGCGGTGCCCGCAGGCCCATGACCCGGGCAGCATCCACGTATTCTTTTTCTTTTTCAGCTAGTACAGACGCCCGCACCGTCCGCGCATACTGCGGCCATTCCGCAATACCGATTACCAGAATCAGCATCACCATCGCCAGATCCTGATACAGCTGCGTACCGAAGGTTGCCTGGAAAACCGCCAGTACAACAATGGCAACCATCATGGTTGAGAAAGACAGCTGTACGTCGGCCATCCGCATCAGCAGGCTGTCTACTTTACCGCCCACATAACCGGCCACCAGACCGATACAGATACCCAGTAAGGCCTGCAGCAGTACCGCACAGATACCGATTGTCAGGGATACCCGGGTGCCGTAAAGAATGGTTGACCACAGATCACGGCCCTGGGCATCAGTACCCAGCCAGAAATCTGATTCGCCTTCTTCCTGCCAGCTCGGTGGCAGCTCAGAATTCATAATATCAATACTGGCCGGATCATACGGATCAAACGGTGCCAGCAGTGGCGCCAGTAACGCCATCAGTACGTAGGCGACGAATACCATGAAGCTCAGCTGAGCCACACGGTCAATTTTAAAACTGTGCCAGAAATGCGATTTCACAAATCGCTGCATCATAGTTGGCGCTTCATCCGCCAGTGCAGAAGATGTCTGAGTCATGATTATTTGCCCCCAAACAGTTTCACGGTTGGGTTAACCAAACCATAAATCAAATCAACAATGGTGTTGGTGATGACGAAAATCGCACCAACAACGATTAAGTAAGCAACGATCAGCGGCGTATCCACCCGATTTACCGCTTCCAGGAACAGGAAGCCCATACCCGGCCACTGGAATACCGTTTCAGTCAGAATGGTATAAGCCACCATGGTACCGATCTGCACACCGCCGACGGTGATTACCGGCAGCATGGTATTTTTCAGGGCATGCAAAAGTAAATACGGGTAGGTGAAAGGCCTTTCGCCCGGGCAAATTTCACGTATTCAGACTGCAATACTTCCATCATTTCCGAACGGATCAGACGGATAAACAACGGCAGCATGATCGACGCCAAGGTGATACATGGCAGCACCAGATGCACCAGTCCGTCAGCAGTCGCAAACGCCGTATCCCAGCCAAAGATATGGCCCACTTCGCCACGGCCGTATGACGGCATCCAGCCAAGCTCGATAGAAAACAGATAAATCAGGCCAATGGCTGTCAGGAATACCGGAATCGAAATCCCCACAGTACTGAGGCCCATGACCACTTTGGAAAACCAGCTGCGGGGCTTAATGGCAGCATATACCCCCAGCGGTACAGAAAAACCGATAATGATAATGGTGGCACCAAACACCAGATCCAGTGTGGCCGGCAGTTTGGCAAGAATCACCTGCAGGGCAGGTTCTTTAAAAAGTAAGATGTCCCCAGGTCACCCTGGACAGCATTCTCAGCAAACCGAAGATAACGTTCCAGAAACGGGTCATTAAGTCCCAGCTCATCACGAAGCGCCTGACGTTCCTCTTCTGATACCGACTGCCCCACCAGTTCCCGTAGCGGGTCACCGAGGTTGTCCTGTATCGAAAAGCTGATGATGCTGATAACAAACATCACCACGATAGCTTGTGCTAAGCGTTTGATTAAAAAAGCGAACATAGAATTCAGCCTGCAAACATAAGTATTTCCGTTCGGGCATAAGCATGCCGTCCCGGCTAGCGAGTAGTTATAATTCAGTAGTTTATCTGATCAGGAATGGAGGGCTCAATTCAATTGGCGAACTGAGCCCCGGTTGCAGCCCGAAGGCTGCAGAGAGCGATTTAGCGCTTGATTACCAGGTCACCCAGGTAAGGGAAGTTCATCTTGTTAACAACCGGCTCGATCTCTACACCTTTAGCAGATGCCCACGCCAGATTCTGCCAGTGCAGTGGGATGAAAGCAGCGTCATCGTACAGCATCTGTTCAATCTGCTGCATCAGTTCAGCACGCTTGGCCGGATCGGTTTCAACGTTAGCCTGCATCATCAGCTTGTCAGCTTCAGGGTTACAGTAGTTACCGCTGTTGTACTGACCCAGACCGCTATCAGCATCCGGACACGCAGACAGGAACTCATAGAAGTTGTTGGAATCTTCGGTATCTGCATGCCAGCCGATCATCATGATGTCTGCTGCACGCTCATCGAAGGTTGGCCAGTACTGCGCTTTAGGCATAGTTTTCAGGTCAACAGTGATGCCGATCTTAGCCAGCATAGAAACAACTGCCTGAGCGATTTTTCATCGTTCACGTAACGGTTGTTTGGCGCCATCATGGTCAGAGACAGACCATTTTCGTAACCGGCTTCCTTCATCAGCTCTTTAGCTTTCTTCAGGTCGTAACGCGGCTTCAGATCCGGGTTGTAACCCAGGTAACCTTCAGGGCTCATCTGGCCAGCAGGTGTTGCGAAACCACGCATGATCTTCTTAACGATACCTTCGTTGTTAATCGCATGAACGATTGCCTGACGAACACGAACGTCTTTCAGTGCTTCAACACGGTTCTGGTTCATCTGGAAGGTGATGATACGGGTACCCGGCATGGTTACCAGATCTACCTTATCGTTACCGTCGATACGCTTATGATCGGTTGGCGGTACCGGCATGATGAAGTCAACGTCACCGGACAGCAGCGCTGCAACACGGGTTGGCGCTTCTTTGATCGGCGTCAGGATGATCTTATCAACGTTACCTTTGGAATCTTTATCCCAGTAATCAGCGTTACGGGCAAATTCAGTACGTACGCCCTGCTCACGGAAACAACAGTGAACGGACCGGTACCGGAAATGTTACGTGATGCGAAAGAGTTACCGTGCTTAACCAGCATGTCTTTGGCATTACCGTTTTCATCCTTACCGGAGTAGAACTTGCTGTCCATCGGGAAGATGTACGTTGCGTTGTTCAGTACCAGCGGGAACGGCTCTTTAGTCACCAGATCAAACGTCAGATCGTCAACAACATTCACACTATCGAATGCAGCAAAGATGCCTTTGAAGTCCGGAGAGTTTTTCAGACGTTCAAACGTAAACTCAACGTCTTTAGCAGTCAGCGCATTACCGGAATGGAACTTTACGCCGTCACGCAGCTTGAAACGAACGGTTTTATCATCAACACGTTCCCAGCTTTCAGCCAGACGCGGTTCAAAGCCCAGGTTGCGGTCCCAGCGAATCAACGGGTCAAATGCCATGTGGGAAAGCTGCAGCATACCGCCGGAAAGCTGCTCGTGAATATCAAGCGTTACCGGGTCAGCATCATATGCCATCTTCAGGGTTTCAGCCTGCAGCGCAGTTGCAGACATACTGAGCAATGCACCGGCAAGTAAACTTGCTGTTCTCTTCATCATGGGAAAAAATCCTATCAAGGTTTCGTTGTTATTCTTATGGAGCCGACCACCGACTCCGTGGGGTTAGCCCCTTCTTGTCTAGCAATACAGCCTAACCAAGCCCCTGATTTTCACCAATCGAAATACTAACTACCCTATACAGGATACGTATGTCCCCCTATGCATGATACGTATACGCATCCCGTATACGCTTTGTGAATACCCCTGGATGAAATAAATAAAATAATGGAATCAATAATATAGAGAACAGAGACATGCGGAAGAGTAACCGCAGTCCCTGCCGGGTCCGGCATCTGATCAGCGGACAATAAAGTGGAAAAACTTTTCACATAGAAGAGAAATGTATCGTTAACACTCACCCAAATCCTTACAAGTGAGCCTTTCTGACCCAGTTAATCGCCGTCATAAGGTCATACACAGGCAACCCGGTATGCCGCTTAATCGCCCCCGGTAAGGGGATAAATTGGTGCACTCCAGCACCACTACTTTCATATCAGGCTGGCGCTGACGCAGAGCATCCACAGCCATTAAAACATCCTGCTCCGCCAGCCCGGCATCCAGTTCGGTTTCATCCTGGCTGATAACCCGGTGAAGCTCCTTTCCATGCTCAATACCGCCGATACAGATCTGGTCATCAAACCAGCCATTAAAATGCAGTTCAGTCAGCTTACGGCTGTCGAAGGTCAGTACACCGATTTCCGCCGGGCCGTAGACCGTGCGCAGAAAAGGCATCAGCACCAGCGAGCTGGCTATCACCGGTACCCAGTAGCGTGCTGCCAGCGCATCCTGCATGCAACTGAGAAAACCGCAGGACGTCACCAGCAGATCAATGCCCTGTGCCTGTAACTCATCACCGGCCTCTAACAGAACCTGCTGTAAGGTTGCTTCCGGCGCTTCACTGCCAACTACATTATCCACCCGGGCCGCATCCACCCGTCGGATAATCACCTCACAAGGCAATGAATCCGGATTACCAATATCGCCGGGTAAACGGGGAAACCGGGTGTTCAGCATGAGCACCCCCACTTTAAAATTATCCACTTCTGCCATCACTCGATTTAAAACCTGCCTGACCCAACCATTTCGATATCAGAGATACTAGGTGATCCCAAAAACTGTATACAATACTGTAGACCAAAACGTCTACCATAATTATAACGCTAAAGACCGGAAGATACGCTCATCTCATGCTGCAAGATCAAGCTCCGAATTCCACCGACCATAAGCCCTCAGTCTGCGTACTGGGCGCCGGCATTGTTGGCGTCAGCTGCGCACTGGAACTGCTGCGGCAGGGCTACCGGGTAACACTGCTCGACCGCAGTGAAGAGGTTATCGAAACCTCCTACGGTAACGCCGGCGTGCTGGCCACCAGCTCGGTACTGCCCATGAACAATGCCCGGTTGTGGAAAACCCTGTTACCGATGCTCGCGGGTAAATCCCCTTCCCTGCATTATCAGACCGGTTACCTGCTGCGCAACTGCAGCTGGATGATACGCTTCATGACCCATGCCAATGAAGCATCTGACAGCTACCGGATCACCGCACTGAATGCGCTGGTGCGCAAAGTATTCAACTGCATCAGCAGTGGCTGACACAGGCAGACAGTCAGCAGCGTCTGCGACCTACCGGCTGGCTGAAACTCTACAGAACCCCGGAGAGCTTTAATGCTGCCGGTTATGAGCGCCGCATGCTGCAGAAGGCCGGAGTCGATATGCAGGTACTCAGCACCGAAGAGCTACAACAGCTCGAACCGGGGCTTCAGCAAACCTATCACCGGGCAACCTGGATAAAAGATGCAGCCAGTGTGGACAACCCCGCGCAGGTAACCCTTGCCTACCGCAAACTCTTCATTGCCGCCGGCGGCCAGTTCCGGTTGCCGATATCAGCAACGTTTCAAAGACATCGCAGGGGTTTGAGTTATCCACCGCAGATAGTCAGTTCAACTTTGAAAAGCTGGTGATCGCGCTGGGCCCCTGGAGCAATGACCTGTTATCAAAACTGAACTGCAAACTGCCTATGGCCTATGAGCGGGGCTACCGTCAGCATTTCAGCAGCACGACAGAGCAACCACTCAGCCGGCCCGTGCATGATGTGGATGGCAGTTATGTACTCACGCCCATGGAACAGGGCTACCGAATCACCTCGGGTGTTGAGCTGAAAGAGCGGGACGCCCCGCCCAGCCCGAATCAACTGGAAGCTGTTATCCCCAGCGCTCGTCAGGCCTTTCCGCTGGGCCAGCCTCTTGATAAGCCCTGGCTGGGACGGCGGCCAACCTTGCCGGATGCCCTGCCAGCTATCGGAGAAGTTAAGCAATGTCCGGGGCTCTGGCTGGCAACCGGTCACCATCACATCGGCTTCAGTACAGGCCCGGCAACCGGACAGCTGATCGCACAGCTTATGTCGGAACAGGACACCGACATTGCCCCACAGGCTTTCAGTCCAAACCGCTTCTTCTGACATGCCTCAGCAGGATACTCCCTGCTGAGTCATTCCCCTTCCCTCCTGCATTCATTCTTCCGCCCCGACACGCATATTCGTTGCCTCACAGCTAATTAGGTAAATCTCTCAGGTAATCGGTAAATTGAGGCGTTCTGGCTATTCAAAAACTGTATACAGATTGGTATAAAGTAATATATTCAATAGTCGGCACAGCATTATTCTGCGCCGTTCATAATAAAAATATCCGGCGCAGGCATACTGTTTTCTGCATGTGTGCGTCTGATTTCGGGACCACTGCATATGCAAGCGAACAATCAGGATTACGCTGCCGCCAAAGCTTTATCACTGGAAGACATTCCCGTGATCGACTTTGCCCCGCTGATTCAGAACGGCGATATCGAAGCCGTTAGCCACCCACTCATGGAAGCAGCACTGAATACCGGCTTTTCTATATCAAGAATCACGGTATTGATCAGCGGCTGATCGACAATGCACTGGAAACATCGAAAGAATTTTTCCGCCTGCCTGCCGAGCAAAAACAGCAAGTGGCGGTAAATACCTCCCAGCGGGGCTGGCTGGCACCAGGCATGGCAACGCTGGAAGGCGCCAAAACCCACGACCTGAAAGAAATTTTCTTTACCGGCCCGGAACAGTGGTCAGATGCGCTGATCGCCAAAAAGCCCAGATTCCTCTGATCGCCGATAATCTGTGGCCAGAGTTTTATCCGGCCCTGAAAGACAACGTGGTGCCTTATTATGACGCCGTCTGCCAGCTTGGCCATCAGGTTCTGAAAGCCATTGCGGTTGGCATGGGTGAGGAATCCGACTTTTTCGCCAAACGCTATACCAGCCCACTCGGCCGGGGACAGTTAGTCTACTACCCGCGCTCCAGTTCAGAAGATGAAGCACAGGAACGTTTCGGTGCGGCCGCCCATACGGACTTTGGGGTTATCACCCTGTTACTGCAGGACAACAACGGCGGCCTGCAAGTACTGAACAAACAGGATGAATGGGTCGAAGCTCAACCAATTGAGGGTACCTTTGTCTGCAACATTGGCGACCTGCTGCACCGCTGGACCAATAACCACTTGTCTTCCAACCTGCACCGGGTGATCAACCGGTCCGGCAACGAACGCTTCTCCATGCCAATCTTCTTTGACCCGGATCCGGATGCCATCATCGATTTCGGGACTTTAAAAACTGGCGAATGAAGAAGCTAAATACCCAGCGGTATCCGTTGCCGATTACATCGACAGTAAAAACCGTAAAGCCTTCGCGCAATACAAATAAACACTCACCCTGCGGTACCGCCGCAGGGCTTTCAATATCTGAAGGCCGGCATCAGCTGACAGTCAGTCGTTACCTCCCTGCCTTCAGACAGCCTGCTCAGGCTCAGGGTTATCTCTTTCATGCCGGCGCCGTACCAGATAAAAACTCAGCGGAATCAGCAAGCTCACACCAAACAGCAACCACAGATAACTATCATAAGAACTGCCCAACAACCACAATGCAGCCCCGACCAAAGGCGCGACCGCCTGGGCAAGATTATAGGGTGCCGTCAGCAAAGCGTTCACCCGCCCATACGGCTGATCAGGAAAATAGTCGATAATCACAATCCCTTTCACGATGATCAAACTGCCACCGAGCAAACCGTAAAAACGATGATCACCACCCATAACGGCACAACTGCACTGCTTAAATACATCGCCAGTAATACCAGCGGCTGAAACAGGGTCAACATGACGGCAGCACCTGTGGCGGCCCTGGAGCGCAGTAACAGCATTAACCATATGCGGCCGGCCACCTGAACCGGTCCGAGCATCGCCACCAGCCAGATTGCGGTCGCAACGCCTAACTGCTTTTCCAGCAAAATCGCAAACAGATGAAAATTCAGCCCGGCCTGTATCAGTCCGTAACCTACAAACGCAACGACCAGATACCAGAACACACTGAGCCTGAGCACTCCGCTCTCTTTATGGGTCACGGGCCCCGAACCCGGGGCAGCTTTTCAGGTGGTTTCAGCAGCCAGAAATAAATACCCGGGGCAATCAGCACATAGGTCAGCCCTAAAACAGACATCGCCAGACGCCAGCCGAAAGTATCAATTAACAACTGGGTGTACGGCATAAAGACCAGACTGGCAAACCCCGCCCACAGAGTCAGCCGCGGGATTATGTAGCGGGCCTGCTCCACACCGAAACAAAAGGTCACACAGGCAAACAACGGTTCATACAGGCTGGCGGCCAGCGCCATCCCCATCAGCACGTACAGTACGTATAACTGCCAGATCGCATCCACCTGTGACAGGCCACCAAGCACGCCGGCACCTAACAGTCCCCCAGGCACATCACCGCCCGGCCGTAGCCCAGATCAATCCACCGCCCCACCGGATAAGCACTGATAGCAGCCACCGCCATTGCCACACTGCCGGCGGCATATACTTCAAATCTAGACCAGCCATACTCAGCCAGCAAAGCTTCTGCCAGCATGGGAAAGCTATACAGCAGACAGCCCCAGGCGCTCATCTGCGCCCCCAGCCAGACGACTCTCAGCACGGCTTACATCCTGATTTTTCAGTCCGCCAATTTCTCAGCGCCCCCGACAAGATCATTTTTCACACCTGTATTCACTGTTCCCATCACACCCGGGACCCGCTCCATCAGCGGCATAGATAAACATCAGGCAAGCATAAACCTCGGCATACAGACAGATAAGGCCCACTCGATACAATAAACAGTACCCATTCCTCAGTTTTTCCTATGCAGAAAAAATCAGCCCCGGCAACTCTCTGTATGCCAATACACCCCACATAAAAAGCCCTCATACAGAGGGCTTAAAACATGCGTTGTGCCTACCAGAAAACGGCAGCCAGGAAACGGCTGTCAGGAAATGGCCTCTGCTCTGGAAGCGCTGGCTTTGGAAAACAGATACAACAGCAGGAATACCCCCAACACAGCCGCATCGCGCAGATACACATCAATCCAGGAGAACAGCGCAATGCCAATACCCAAACCGATTAACAACAGGCGAACCAAGATATTCAGATGGCTGGAGAAATATCCGGCAATCCCCGCTGCCAGCAATGAAAGCCCACCAACAATGGCCATCAGATGGGCCATGATGCTGACAAAGCTGCCTTCCATACGCATTTCCGGCACAAACAGATAACTGAAGCCCACCACATAACCGGCAATCGCCATCCGCGACGCATGCAAGCCGGTGAGCAACGGATTACAACGGGCAATAGACGCCGCCGCATAGGACGCAATGGATACCGGCGGCGTAGCGTCCGCAAGAATCGCAAAGTAGAAGATAAACATATGCGCAGCCAGCACCGGCGCGCCGAACTCATTGATCAGCAACGGTGCACCGATTGCCGAGGTAATCACATAAGCCGGGGTCGTCGGTACCCCCATGCCCATCACCAGTGTGACAAACATCAGGGCAATAGCCGCCACCCACATCTGACCGTTAGCAATGTCAGTTACGATGGAACCGATAGAGACGACTAAACCGGTTTTCGTCAGCACCGCCACAATGATACCGGCACCGGCACAGGCGACCGCAATAGTCACGGTATTTCGCCCGGCAGTTACCAGCACATCAAACAACTGTTTAGGGCTGAACCGCTCAGAGGTCAGGGTAACCACCACCAGCGTGGCGACGATCGAATATAGGGCTGACATATGCGGTGAATAACGCAGCATCAACAGCACCACTAGCACCACGATCGGAATCAGCAGATAGAGTTTTTGAACACTTCAGCGGTGGTTGGCAGCTCGCTGGCATCCATCCCCTTCAGGCCATGTTTGCGGGCTTCAAAGTGTACCGAGACAAAAATCAACGTGAAGAAACACAGCGACCCCAGAATAGCCGCAATGATGATCTCACTGTACGGCGTATTGGTTATCTCCGACATAATGAAGGCACCTGCCCCCATGATCGGCGGCGCACTCTGACCGCCCACACTGGCAGCAGTTTCAATGCCGCCAGCAACCTGAGGCCGGAAGCCGATGCGCTTCATCATCGGGATGGTAAAGGAACCGGTGGTAAATACGTTGGCTGATGCAGAACCGCTCATGGTGCCGAAAAATGCCGATGTCACCACCGCAACCTTCGCCGGACCACCGCTGTAACGGCCGGCAATCAGCTGTCCACCCTGGGTGAATAACTTACCCACACCGCTGGCTTCCATGAATGCGCCATAGGCAATGAAGATCGCCACCATCGTCGCCGCGATACCGGTAATCGAGCCAAACATGCCCTGGCCGTTAAACAGATACAGGGTTTCAATAATCTCGTAATACGGCAGGTCGCGGTAATTGAAAATACCGGGCATATACTCGGTCAGAAACAGATAACCGATGCCCACTGTCACCAGCCCCGCCAGAATCGGCGATACCGAACGACGCAGGGCTTCCAGCAACAGCACCGTTGACAGTGTACCCATCCACAACTCAACCGGCAGCACTTCATCAATGCCTTCCAGACGCAGGTTAATCCGGTCTGCCTCAAGCCAGGAATACAGGAAGGGTAAAATCGACAGCACAAACAGCACGATTGCCGTTGGCCCGGGAATAAAGGGTGATCCACACTGACCTGATTACGCCGACGCGGAAACATTAAAAACACCAGCGGCACCATAAACATCAGATGCAAAGAACGCTGGGTACGCGGCTCCAGAAATCCGATATAAGCGGTATAAAGATGGAACACACTGGCCGCGAATGCCCACAGCGCAATAAATCGCAGCATCCAGACAGCATAACGGCTGTCCGGAGCAGTCAGATTAGAAAACATAACATCACCCTAAAGCGTACCCGTTGACCGTGCCATTATACCGCTTAACAGCATAAATCAGCGGCGCGACTGCACAGAAGAATCAACAGACGGTGGAGATAAAACGGCCGGGCAAATACCCGGCCGCAAACAGATTATGCAGAGGCTGCCCTCTTACATATAACCCGCTTCTTTGTAGTACTTGGCAGCACCCGGATGAACCGGAGCCGGCGCGTTCTTAAATGCTGTGGCACAGTCAAACGCCTTCATAGAAGCATGAATGCTGGACAGTTTAGCGTTGTTCTCACACAGGGTTTTAGTCACCTTGTACACTGTGTCTTCACTGACGTTTTTGCCCACCAGCAGCGTGGTAGCCATTTTAATGGTATTCGCTGCTGCTACGCCTTCGTAGGTTTCAGCAGGAATGGTACCGCTGAGGAAGCCATACTTTTCATTCAGGCCCTTCAGGGTTTTATCTGAGAAGTTCACCAGATGCATCTTACGGGCCTGACCCATATCGATCATCGCAGCACCCGGCAGACCCTGACCGCCAAAGACGTAATCAACCTGACCGTCTTTGAACTGGGAGCTCATCTCACTGAAGTTACCGTGGTTGATCTTAAAGCCGCGGTCTTTCAGATCCTCGTAGCTGGTGCCAAACTGCTCCATCATCCAGCGGAACGCCTGCTCACCGGAAGAGCCACGCTTAACAACCGCAATGTTCACGTCCTTACCGTTCTTCAGCAGGTCTTCAATGGAGTTGTATTTAGCATTCTCGCTGGCCACCATGTGGTAGAAAATATCTGAGAAGCTCATGCCAACCATCATCAGGTTTTCATGGGGTTTGTTGTTATACAGCACCACACCTTTGCTGGCCTGATAAGAGAAAGTGTCCAGACCCCAGCCAAACTGGCTGATGCCACGGTCGATCTTGGTCGGGTTAGTGGTACCGCCACCCGGTACGATTTTAAGGGTCAGATCAGGATAGGCATCCTTCACCAGGTTAGACACACCGGACGCCATGGTGAACCAGCCGCCACCCAGCTGACCTGAGGTCCACTCCAGCACTTCAGCATTTGCGCTTACTGATACACCCAGCGCAATCGCCGCTGAACAAACTTGATTGAGTATTTTTTTCTTATCATGGGTCTTCACCGTGTGGCGAGCTTTGCCCGGACAACACTTACTGCCCTGTCATGTCTGCAATTCTTATCGCAGACAGGTAAGCACTGTCACGTTGCAAAATCTCTGTCGTTGTTATTAGAATCTTTCGTATTTAAAACTGTATACAGAAAAATATAACACTTTATACCAAAACTTCTCAATCCCTGATCCCCTTCACAAGACAATATAAGACAGCTGAAGAATAAGCGCAGAACAGCACAGACGAATCTGGCTGCCAAAAACAGCAGAATGGTGAAAACGCCTGACAATAACCGGCAAACGGTGGCTGCAGGTTCAGACAAACAAAGATACAGACGGTGCAGACAAAACAGTCTGCACGCCTGAAAAAGATTACTCGGAGGGCATCTGGCCGGTGTAGATCAGCCCGTAAGCCTGACGGATAGACACTGAAATTTCTTCCCTACGGCGGCTGACATGCTCACCGATCAGGCTGACGGCCTCTTCTTCATTGCGGGCCACCACCGCTTCAACGATGCGCTTATGGCTCGGCTCAAAAACTTTTCAGAGGTCACATCTATCCAGCGCATGAAATAGATCCGCTGATTAACATTACACAGGGCGTTAACAATCTCTTCGTTATCCGACAACCGTGCCAGCGTCTCATGGAATTTCTGATCAATCTTCAGATTGGCAACGGTTTTATCCTGCTGATAAATCCCGTGGATACCGGCATAAAAGTCAGCAAATTCCTGTAACTGTTCATCGGTTGCCCGGCGACAGGCCAGCCGCACCGCCTGCTCTTCCAGTAACTGCCGGTATTCATACAGGTCAAATACTTCTTTCTCATCCAGTTCGCGGCAAAAGAAACCTTTATTCCGTTCCCAGCGTAACAGTTTTTCAGACACCAGTTGCTGCATGGCTTCGCGCAGCGGGGTACGGCTGACATCCAGCTGCTTGGCCAGCTTACCCTCGTTGATCCGCTCACCGGGGCGAAACTGAAACTTGATCGCCATGTTACTGACGCGCTGATAAATAGACTCTTTAATATCTGCTGACGGCTGCTTCGCCGCGGTTGAATCCGTTGACATGCACTCTCGCTCGAACGTTACGTTCCGAATGGCTCAGCTGCAGTTGTTATATGTAATGCTGTTCTACGCAACCGGAACCCGATAACTTTTTGCTAAAATACCACACTTGGCTACAGGACAAAGGAATTATTTACACCCTCCGGGTATAAGCAAATGCCTTTAAAATCCAGCCTGTGGGTGAACTTCCCCACCGGTTTCAGTGCCCCAGTCTATGAATCCACACTGATCTGAGGACCCCACTTTGGCCACATACTACCGCAACCGGCTGACACATCTGCTGCCTTTTATACTGAGCCTTTTATTACTTAGCCTGAGCGTCAGCCAGGTGCAGGCTGCCCCAAAGCAGAGCTGTGGCCTTACTGGCAGCCGGCAGCTACTGCTGAGCGGTCCCCTATACCGGACTTCAGCCCCTGGGAAAACTTTCTCAGTAAATATGTGCGCAGTTATGCAGACGGTCTGAACCGGGTGGATTACGCCAGTGTCACTCCAGCAGACAAAGCACAGCTAAAAGCCCTTCTGAAGCAACTCTCCACCACTGACCCGCGGGGCTGGGGCCCGGCCACCCAAAAACATTCTGGATAAACACCTATAATCTGGCAGTGGTTTTACTGGTGCTGGACCATTATCCGCTGGATTCCATCCGGGATATCCGCCTGAGTTTCAGCAGCCTGTTTAACGGTGGCCCCTGGGAAGATAAAACTCTCAGTGTCGCCGGGCAGGAATTGTCCCTGAACGATATTGAGCACAGGATTCTGCGGCCCATATGGCCGGATCGCCGGCTGCACTTTGCCCTGAACTGCGCCAGTGTTGGCTGCCCAAACCTGGCCACAGAGATCTACCGGGTGGAAACGCTAGATCAGCAACTGAATGCTGCCGAACAAGACTTCCTGCAAAATAACCGGGCGGTCTTCTGGCAACCCCGTTCAAACACCCTGCAGCTTTCCAGCATCTTTGACTGGTATCAGGTTGATTTTGCCAGCAATGAAAACCAGCTACTCGATTACCTGCAGCAACAGGGCGCGGTCAGCCCTGAGATTCTCAGCACACCGGATCTGAAGATCAGCTACGACTACAACTGGAACCTCAACACCGACAGCTGACAAAAGCCCGTTATGCCTGACCGAACCGGCCATGCATAACGGGCTTGCTTATACAAATGCTCTCAGCGCAACAGCTGATCGCTGCGCTCCTCCAGCAAATGGACTACATTCAGGTGCGGTACCTGTGGCCCATAGGCCTCAGTGGCTTCCTGATAGGTTGCATACACTTTATCCGCTAATGTCAGCTCCACATTCAGATGACTGCCCAGCTCAGTAATCAGGCGCATATCCTTAGTAGCCAGGCCCAGCGCAAAAGACTCATCGTAGCTGCCATCCAGCACTTTCGGGATATAGTTATCCACCACATAGCTCTGGGCACAACTGTTACTCAGTACATCACTCAGGGTATGCAAATCCAGCCCGGCCTTAGCCCCCAGCATTAATGCCTCACCGATGCCCTGCGCCACCAGATAGTTCAGATGCAACTGGCTTAACTTGGTCACATAACCGGCGCCGGAGGGCCCCATTCGCACCGCTTTTTTGGTAAAGCTGCCCAGCAAATCCTGATAGGGCTCCAGTACCTCAGGCTCTGCCCCCAGCAGCATCGTCAGCCGGCCTTCCGCCGCACCTTCACTGCCGCCAGTGACCGGCGCATCGATCAGGGTCATATGGGCCGGTGCAGCTGCCAGCACCTGTTGCCATTGCGCCAGTTCGTTCGTGCTGGTTTCAAACCAGCAGCAACCTTCCCGGGCATTCTCCAGAATTCCCTCCGGCCCGTATGCCACTTCGTTTACCTGAACCGCACTGGGTAACGAGGTAAACAGTACGTCGCAGTCAGCCGCCATCCGGGCAACTGACTCACCGTCTGTCGCGCCGTTATCCACCAACAACTGGACTGCGGCAGGATTGAGATCCAGCACCTGTAATTCATATTCATGCCAGCGACAGTGTTCCAACAGGTTTGCCGCCATGCCTGAGCCCATATTGCCCAGACCAATAAAACCGATTTTCATCGCCTGTTACCTGTATCACCCGGTTACTGTTTGTAGGACGGATCCAGCCGGTCGCACTTACGCAGCAGTGCCGGCCATTCATACTTACCCGGCGGGAACGCCTCGTACTGTTTCGACGCTTTTTCCCACAGTTCGGTCGGGCCCGGGTCCAGCTCATAACCGGAGGCTGTCGCCTGCAGGGCAACCTCACACAACCGCACCAGATAATACATATTCATAAAGCACTCACCGGCGGTGGCCCCCACTGTCAGGAAACCGTGATTACGCATCACCAGACAGCTGTTCTCACCCAGATTTTCAGCAATCCGGAAACGTTCATCCGGATCAACCGACAGGCCTTCCCAGTCATGGAAGCCAACTTTGCCGTAGAGCATTGAGGAATCCTGAATCAGAAACGGCAGCTCTTTAAATGCGGTTGCCGCACTGGCGGATTTAGGATGGGCATGGAACACAAAACGGTTATCTTTATGGCTGTCACTCAGGTGAACCGCACCGTGAATGATAAAACCGGCGGTGTTCACATCTTCCGGCCCTTCCAGCACATTGCCCTCTTCATCCACCTTAATCAGGTTAGATGCACAGACCTCATCGTAATACAGACCAAAACGGTGCATATAAAAGTGATGGTCAGAACCGGGCACCCGGGCAGTAATATGGTTCCAGATGGTGTCATCCCAGCCAAAGTAATGGGTCAAGCGGAACATCGCAGCCAGATCAATCCGTACCTGTTCCTGCTGCTGTTCTAATGTCAGTTCGCTCATAGTCATCTCACACTTTATTGTTATTGGTGAACCGGCCGGGTTTATGCAACGGAAACGGCTGCTCTCCCTGCTCAATTCTGTGAATGTTATCTACCACCAGTTTAGCCGCCGAGCGGGCATAGGTGGCACCGGACATATGGGGGTAATATGAATATCAGGGTGTCGCCATAACGGGGAATCCGCGGGCAAAGGTTCTGTTGAAAAGGCATCCAGCACCGCCCGGGATAAAGGCCCGTGGGACAGTGCATCAATCACATCTGAGTCCACCAGAACTTCCCCCGGCTGATATTCACCAGCACAGCACCTTCGGGCAGCTGGCCCAACAGCTCAGCATCTATCATATGGCGGGTTTCAGGGGTTAGCGGCAAACAGTTAATAACCATATCTGCCTGCGCCAGAGGCATATCGTCGCCGCAGTAGCTTTCCACGCCAGCTAATTCAGCCTGATGTCTGTCCCAGCCAAGCACCTTATAACCATTAGCTGCAAGACGGCGGGCAACGGTTTTTCCTACCATACCCAGCCCCAGCACCAACACCTTAAACTCTTCACTGGCACACAGATTATGCCGCTCCCAGTGTGCCTGGCTCTGCTGCTGTGCATAAACACCGAAACGGCGGTGAAAATGTAATACCCAGTACAACGCATAACGGGCCATATCTTCCAGCACCTGAGGATCCACCAGGCGCAACACAGGCACATCCGGTGTTGCCGGATCGGCATCCACCGCTTCAGTGCCCGCCCCAAGCAGGTGTATGGCTTTCAGATTGGGATACTCAGCAAGATCTCCGGGAGGGTGATTCCATACCAGTGCATATTCAACCTGCTGACGGCGGGCCGGCGTCATATCGGCGAACAGAAATACGTCCTGCTCAGGCAGCAGCTCCGCCAGTGCGGCCTGCCAACTGGCATTATCATAACCATGGTTGTTCAGCAGAATTGCCATGCCCTTTCCCGTTATCGGTTAATACATCTTATCTACTATTCTCTGCACCAGCCCCAAGAAGTAAAACGAATAATACACCTAACTAATATCGAAATATTCGATACAAGGCTTTCCCTTCTCTCCATAATCCGATCTGAAATACTGGTACTCCAATCCTCCCTGACTTAGTATCAGCGCATGCTTTCTTTCACGTTTTCAGGCCCTTAAGCTACTTATTATGCTGACCGATCCCCTGTTCTACCTGGCAGCCATTCCTGCTGTGCTGATTGTCGGCATATCCAAGGGCGGCTTTGGCGGATCACTGGGAATGATTGCCGTCCCCATGCTTACACTTACGGTTGCGTCTCCCGTGGCTGCAGCCATCATGCTGCCGATTCTGTTCGCCATGGATATTCAGGCCCTGTGGCGCTTCCGGCAGCATTTCGACAAACGCAACCTGAAGATTCTGCTACCGGCAGCAACACTGGGTATCAGTATCGGCGCCCTGACATTTCAGCACCTGAGTGAAAACCATCTGAAGCTGATTATTGGCATCACCTCGCTGCTGTTTTGCGGCAATGCGGTGTTACAGGAACTGCGCAACCGGACGCCGGCTCCCCGTGAGCCGCATATTGGCCGCGGTGCTTTCTGGGGAACTCTGGCGGGCTTTACCAGTTTCAGCATTCATGCCGGCGGGCCACCCCTGAATTTCTACCTGTTGCCGCAACGGCTTAACAAAACCGTATTTGTCACCACCAGTATTATTTTCTTTGCCTGTGTGAACGGCATAAAACTGATCCCCTATTCCATGCTCGGGCTGTTCAGCAGCCAGAATCTGCTCACCTCACTGGTACTGATGCCACTGGCGATTGCCGGCGTCAGACTGGGCGCCCGGTTACACCACGTACTGGACGCAACACTTTTCTACCGGCTGTGTTACTGCTTCCTGTTTCTGGTGGGCCTGAAACTCACCGCTGAGGCACTGCTATAAGCAACTGCACAAAAACGACATATTCACGTAAACCGGTCAAACCCCTACAAAAATCAGGCCTTTGAACGGTCATTTTATTTCGTAATAGTGCTACTCATGGTCGTCTGTGGGATAGACAATGACGCGCTCAAACACGAGCATGTCGCGATCAGGTCAGCCCGTAACCGGGCCGCAAACCATACTCCCGCTTAAGATATGAAATTTCTAGATAGCTGACATAACCCGCCCTAATGCATCATCACGGACAGGGTATGCCAGCCCACGTAATCCAGCATAATCCGAATTTGGAGTAAATACATGAGCGATTCAGAAGGCCCAGTTAAAGCACGTAAAAGTCGTCGTGGTGGAGGCCGTGCGGGTCGTCGTGCTGCAGGAGGTGCTCCGGCAGAGATCGTACCGTACATCACCCGTAACATTCCTTACTACGAAGTGCTTGATGAAGAAGGCCTGGCGCTGATCGAAGCCAATGCTGAAACCATCCTGGAAGAAGTGGGTATTGAATTCCGCGATGATGAAGAAGCGCTGCAGATCTGGCGTGATGCCGGTGCCACTGTTGAAGGTGAACTGGTTAAGTTCCCTCGCGGTATGTGTCGTTCAATCATCCAGGCATCTGCTCCGAGTGAATACGTTCACCATGCACGTAACCCTGCCCGTAACGTAGTGGTTGGCGGTAAGAACACTGCATTCGTTCCTGCTTACGGCTCTCCGTTCGTATACGACATGGATAAAGGCCGTCGTTACGCGACCATCGAAGATTTCCAGAACTTCGTAAAGCTGGCCTACATGGCACCAAGTCTGCACCTGTCCGGCGGTACTATCTGTGAGCCTGTTGACCTGCCGGTAAACAAGCGTCACTTCGACATGCTGTACTCACACATGAAATACTCCGACAAGCCATTCATGGGTTCTGTAACTGCCCCTGAACGTGCTCAGGACAGTGTTGATATGTGTAAGATCCTGTTTGGCGACGATTTCTACGATGAAAACGGCAAGCCAAAGACCTTCATGACCAGCCTGATCAACGCAAACTCGCCAATGACCTTCGACGACACCATGCTGGGTGCTGCTAAGGTATACGCACGTAACAACCAGGCATGTGTTGTAACACCGTTCATCCTGGCCGGTGCAATGTCTCCGGTAACTGTTGCCGGTACTGCGGCACAGACTCTGGCTGAAGCAATGGCCGGTATGGCTTTCGTACAGCTGGTAGCACCGGGTGCGCCGGTTGTTATGGGTAGCTTCGCAAGCTCTATCTCTATGCAGTCAGGCGCACCAACCTTCGGTACACCTGAACCGGCACTGGTACTGTACGTAATGGCTAACCTGGCACGTCGTCTGGGTGTACCGTTCCGTTCCGGTGGTGGTTTCTGCGGTTCCAAGATCCCTGATGCTCAGGCAGCAGCAGAAGCAGCTAACACCCTGGTGCCGACTACTCTGGCAGGTGTTAACTTTGCACTGCACACTGCAGGCTGGCTGGAAGGCGGTCTGGCAATGGGTTACGAGAAATTCGTTATGGATGCCGACCAGGCTGGCATGATGTGCACCCTGCTGAAAGGTGTGGATCTGTCTGAAAACGGTCAGGCCCTGGACGCTATCCGCGAAGTAGGTCCGGGTAACCACTTCCTGGGCTGCTCACACACTCAGGCTAACTTCAAGACTGCGTTCTACCTGTCTCCGCTGACCGATAACAACAGCTTCGAGCAGTGGGAATCTGAAGGTTCCAAGACCATGGAACAGCGTGCCAACGCTTACTGGAAGAAGCAGCTGTCTGAATACCAGGCACCTGAACTGGATCCTGCAATTGACCAGGCACTGATTGAGTACATCGAACGCCGTAAGGCTGAGTTCCCGGACTCTAACATCTAAGCAACCGTCTCAGGCAATTGCTGCCAACGCCGCGCCGGTCACCGACTCGCGCGGCGTTTTTATATCTCCGGCACAGTAAAAACTAAACAGCTAGTTTGCCTGCAGTTTTTCGCATAGCCTCATTAAAAAGTCTTACCTCACAGATGTCGTTTTTGTTGCATCTGACCGGCAAAACATAGTTAACTTGCCTAAACGCGCCACCCCGTCGACAAGGGTGAAACAAAAGATAATACTAGCGCACCGCCTTCCCCAGCCTACATACCAAATAAAACAAAATGTGGCTTTTTAAGCCATACTGGGGAATAGCAACAATTTGACTTGTTCGGTTAGAGAGGCACGCATGACGTCTGAACAATACCCCGACACACTTACCCGTTTCGGCTTCTTGTTGGTATCCAAATATTCAATGATTGCTATCAGTTCTGCAATCGAACCCTTACGCATGGCGAACCGCCTGCTGGGCAAAAACCTGTTTACGTGGACCATTATTACTGCCGACGGCAATCCGGAACCCGCCAGCAACGACCTGATGCTGGCAGCCGACTGCAGTTTTAACGACATCCCTGAACTGGACATTGTGTTTGTCTGCTCAGGGGTGGATGTAAACGGTGTGTACAACACTGATATTCAAAAGGTTCTGCACAACCTGGCCCGTAAAAAGTCATCCTGGGTGGCCTGTGTACCGGTACATACCTGCTGGCACGCTCCGGCCTGATGGATGGTTATCGCGGCACCGTGCACTGGGAAAACATTGCCAGTATGCGGGAAGAATTTCAGCAAATGCAGATCAGCGATGAGCTGTACGAAATTGACCGTGACCGTTTCACCTGCGCCGGCGGCAGTGCACCAATGGACATGATGCTGAAACTGATCGCCGACTCCCAGGGCAGTAAACTTTCAGCCAACATTTCTGAACAGTTTATGTGTGACCGCATCCGTGGCCGGCATGACCGCCAGCGTACTCCGCTGCAGGCCCACCTGGGTTCCGGTCAGCCTAAACTGATCGAAGCGGTTACCCTGATGGAAGCAAACATCGAAGAACCGATGAGCGTCGATGAACTGGCCAAGCTGGTGGGCATATCTCGCCGTCAGCTTGAGCGTCTGTTCCAGAAGCACCTGAATTGCGTTCCTACCCGTTACTACATGGACCTGCGCCTGAACTGCGCTCGCCGCCTGTTGCTCCAGACCGATAAATCCATTGTGGATGTATCTCTGGCCTGCGGCTTCGTATCTGCGCCGCACTTCAGTAAGTGCTACCGGGATTTCTTTGGCATTCCGCCACGGGGCGAGCGCCATTTGAAACAGGCCAGCAACAGTAAGTAATCTCTCTCAACGGAACTGATCTACCGGACAGGACGTCCGAAATTTTTCTTATTCTTCCCCGCAACGCAAACTTCCTGTTACGATCTCTCAGAAAGATTCTTTATTCATCTTTGATCCAATAGATCGTCACTTTCCGCTTACCCCATTGCAGGGCTTTATTCCGGTCTTCACCCATATAGATATCGATCTTTTCACCCAGCGCTGGTTCATTTTATCCAGCACCCGGTATTCCCCTTCAAGGCCCTCTATTCTCACTTTTGTATTATGCGTAAGCCCCGCTGCGATTAAATCACGGGATACCGCAATAGACTTCATGCCGGGTTTTAAAGTATCCCCCAGGCAGCCAGAGAAGGCGTACTGTCGGTTTCTCCGGGTGTAGAGGTGTAAGCAGTCGCGGTGACTTCCATTGAGCTCTCACCGTTACTGCAGCCGCTCAGCATGAGCGCCAGTAACCCAACCAGAAAACCTGTCCGAAACGTCATCTTATTTCTCTCATTCATCGTTATATCCGCATACCCTGACAACTTTTCGACTGATCCGTTTACCCATACCACGTCTGTTTGTAGCTGCAACACTTTATAACAGACAAAAACGCCGTCTTAACGGACGGCGTTTTCTGCAAACTCACTCAGTTTAAGATACCACCGGCATCTTAAACCTCAGCTATACACTTCCACTTTATCAATAGCGACAGTCATAGAACATCAGCTCAATGCCTCACTGTAAAGCGTAAGTTTCCAACAGCCTAAGCACATCCACTCGCTCAGCTGCTTCAGCCGCATCTTTAATATATTCACCACCAGGTCTGGCTCCCGCTTCTAATAACATGCGCACCAGCTCTGTCGAACCACCCAGAACCGCATTGTATAGCGGCTCTTCTTCTCCGGATCGCCTGTTCGGATTGATGCCCAGTTTTAACAAGGTTCTTACCTTATCAACATCATTAAAACCCGCAGCTACAGCCAGCTGTCGAAACCCTGTAGCCTGGGCATATGTAGACTGAAGATCCGGCTTAATTTCCGGCAGTTCATCAGGATCAAGCTCTCCCAGCAAGATAAGATTATCTTCCGTCACTTTATGTGGCAGGACTCTCAGGTTATATTTCGCTTTTCGCTCAGGGTCCGCTTCAAAAGCCCTCCCAAAGTCCCTTTAAGCACCCGCCCGGCCGCATCAAAGTATGTAGATGAACACGGATCCGTAAAAATCGCACCTTCCGGTTCACTACCAGTTTTATACAATAAGTTACAACCTGTGAGTGGGCTAACGGTTGAAACCACCAGATAGTTTTCATCCAGCGAGCGAAAGGCCCTCGATTTAGCCAGCGCCAACCCCTGCTTGTACAACCGGGCACGCAACAACGTCCGATACGAAAAAATACTGTTAAGGATAGACTCTTCTGACCAAAGGTCCTGATCGTCAGCCAACAAAGCAAAATCAGCTTTCCGCAGATTACGCAGATCTTCCTCTGTCCGGTGTAAAATCATAGGATAAGTGCCGGCCCAATCCAGGAATATAGCCATCCCCGGGAACTTCATTCATATTCACCTTAACCGGCTCTGCAATTTCCTGTCGTAACTTATCTACAGAAACTTGCGGATAGTCATCAGCAACACTTACTCCGGCAACAACGCACAGAACACATACTAAATATTTTATTAACCTTAACAATTCAGCCTCCTTACTAAAATCAGCACGTTACCAGCAACAACTGTTTCTGTGCATCATCACAGGTTTAACTAAAAACTCAATATCCTATTAATATCACCAAACCAAAAACGCCGTCTTAACGGACGGCGTTTTCTGTTACAGACTTGTTATCTGTATGATCACTCAGCTTCTGCTGCCGGACGGGGCCTTGCCCGGCGACGGCCACGGGAACGCCCGCCACCGGCTGCCTGGGTGTCAACCACCTTACGCTCAGGCAGATTAACTGCCTTGCTCAACTCAGCAAAATCATCGCTGCCGTGTGGCAATGCCATGGCTGCAACGAAGTGATCCTGGAATTTAGCTTCCAGCGCGGTTTCGATCTTCTCAACGCGACGCAGTACCCGCTCGATTTCATCACGCTTGAAACGGTCCAGCAGCGCAATACGCGCACCGGTGCCGGCAGCGTTACCGATCGGGCCAACGTTTTCCAGATCACAGTCAGGGATCAGACCCAGGATCATGGCGTACTTAACGTCGATGTGTGAACCGAACGCACCGGCCAGGCCGATCTTATCCACGGTCTTCACACCGAAGTGATCCATCAGCAGACGGATACCGGCATACAGCGCAGCTTTCGCCAGCTGAATTGCCCGCACGTCATTCTGGGTAATCGCCAGGGTCTTCTCGCCTTCAAACAGTACATAAGAATATGTACGGCCTTCAGCAATAATCCGCGGTGACTTTTCAGCCATTGCCGGATCAACCACACCGTTCACATCCAGAATACCCGCCAGGAACATTTCGGCGATGACTTCGATAATGCCGGAGCCACAGATACCGGTTACCCCGGTCTTTGCGACACTTTCAGCAAAACCTTCTTCATCGGACCACAGCTCGCTGCCGATTACCCGGAAGCGTGGCTCCAGAGTTTCAGGATCGATACGTACACGTTCAATTGCACCGGATGCCGCACGCTGACCACAGCTGATCTGCGCACCTTCAAAGGCAGGGCCTGTCGGGCTGGAAGCAGCCAGCAGACGGTCTTTGTTGCCCAGTACGATTTCAGCATTGGTACCCACGTCAACCAGCAGGGTAACGTCGTCAACCAGATCCGGACGCTCGGCCAGAATAACACCGGCGGTATCTGCACCAATGTGGCCCGCGATACACGGCAGGACAAACGCCCGCGCCTGCGGATGCATTTCCAGATCCAGCTCTGCTGCTTTCAGGAAACCGCCCAGTCAGTGGCCAGCGCGAATGGCGCCGAACCTAACGGAGTCGGATCAATACCCAGCAACAGGTGGTGCATAATCGGGTTACAGACGATGGTAATTTCCAGCAGATCTTCCACCGGTACGCCGGCTTTCTTCGCCGCCTGCGCCGCCAGTTCGGATAAAGCTTCACGTACCACCCGGCACATGTCTTTATCACCACCTTCATTCATCATCACGTAGGAAACCCGGCTCATCAGATCTTCGCCGAAACGGATCTGAGGGTTCATTACCGACGCTGAAGACACCACATCACCGGTGGTCATATCACACATATGTGCAGCCACAGTGGTGGAGCCCAGGTCGACAGCCAGGCCATAAATTTTTCTTTCTTACCTTTCCAGACAGCGATGATATCCGCCTGTTCGTCATCGTGGTGGTGTACCGCCACGGTGATTTCACGGGTTTCGCTTTCCAGGGCAGGTTGCAGCTGCTGAATCACAGCCAGTTCAGCATTGGCATGCGGAACATCGAACTGTTCGAACAGGCCCTGCTGCAAACGGCGCAGATCAGAGGCAGGTTCGTGCATATTCGGAGGGGTAACAGTCAGGGTATAAAGTTTCACTGCCGGATCGAGGCGAATGTCGATGTTAGCGGCTTCTTTACGATATGCTGTTGGTGCATCTGGCTCTCAGATGGTACATCAATAACCATATCGCCAAGAATTTGTGCTGAACAGCCCAGACGACGGCCTTTCAGCAACATCTTCTGGAACTTTCGCTTCTCGGTTTCAACCTGAGATGGCGGGGTAATATTTTCCGCCAAAGAAGAGATGCCGTGCTTGGAGAACTCGCCGACACTCTGTTGAATCTGACAGCGGCCGCAGATACCACGGCCGCCACAGCTTGACTCCAGATCAACCCCAAGCTGCTGAGCAGCCTGGAGGATTGAAGTTCCGGTAGGAAACTCGCCGCGCAGCCCGGTAGGGGTAAATACTACCGTGGCCATCTCAGCGGTCTTCTCTACATTAGGCACGGCGACGGCGACCACCGGCACGACGACCACGACCTTCACCTTCAGCAGGCGCTTCACGGAAACGCTGGATCCAGTTCATGCAGTCAGGGTCACGGCCCATCATTACGTCAGCGCCCAGAGTAGCAGCGATAACTTCAGTGTGCATTGGGTTAGCAATCGCAGAGGTCATACCCGCCTGGATAGCCATAGACAGGAACGCGCCATTGATGCCGTCACGGTTAGGCAGACCGAAAGAGATGTTAGATGCACCACAAGTGGTGTTTACTTTCAGCTCAGTACGCAGACGGTGGATCAGTTTAAATACCTGCAGACCGGAAGAGTTGATTGCACCGATTGGCATAACCAGCGGGTCAACAACAACGTCGCATGCAGGGATGCCGTAATCAGCAGCGCGCTCAACGATCTTCTTAGCAACGTCGAAACGTACATCAGGATCCTGAGAGATACCGGTTTCGTCGTTAGAGATAGCAACAACAGCTGCACCGTGCTTCTTAACCAGCGGCAGTACACGCTCCATCTGCTCGTCTTCACCGGTTACAGAGTTAACCAGCGCCTTACCCTGGTATACGTTCAGGCCGGCTTCCAGCGCTTCAACGATAGAAGAGTCGATACACAGTGGCATGTCAGTGAAACCCTGAATCAGCTGGATAATTTCAGCCAGAATCTTCGGTTCGTCTGCCAGAGGGATACCTGCGTTTACGTCCAGAATGTGAGCACCGGCAGCGATCTGAGCTTTCGCATCAGCTTCTACACGGCTGTAGTCACCTTCTTTCATTTCCGCAGCCAGGACTTTACGACCGGTCGGGTTGATGCGCTCACCGATGATAGTGAACGGGCGCTCGAAACCGATGACGGCTTCTCGGGTAGCGGAACTGATAATAGTATCGGTCATCTTGCAAATATCTCCTGGGATAATTTTTAGACTGTCAGGTCCGGGCGCCTCGCCATCAAAAATGCCCGACAGTTTATTGTAAAGCCGAAATTACGGCATCATTCACACGATCAGCAAGCAGCTTTTGGCTACCTGCCATTCAGCCGGTTTATTCAGAACCGGCCAGCCAGACTCCTATACGGAACCAGGCAGTTAATCTTTCAGCTCCACCGCGATACGCTGGTTAAAGCTTAGCAGTGCGTCACCCAGAACACCGGTGCCGCCATAATAATATTCGTATTCCAGACCCAGCTTATCAGCCGCCTGCCTGGCCATCTCCTGCAGCTTGGGATCGTTTGTCTGGGCAATATAGAGGAGTTTTTTGTAGTGTCCGAAGTACATCGGCATCAGTTCAGGCTTGTCTTCAAGCCCCATGCCGCGGATCACTAACCGGTCAAAATGACGGGTAAGAAAGTCGGTCAGGTAAAACGTACCCAGTTCCGCTTCATTAAATTGCTCGAAGACCTCACCGCCACTGAAGAACTCGTAGCAATGACTTCCCGGCACCCGTTCAACCCCTTCTGCTTCCAGCATGGCATCCAGCTGTCCGCCGGTACCACAGTCACCATAAGCAACGAAGATCTCCTGATCTTTTGACTTGGCAATATCGATCAGGTGTTTAACCGCCCCGGTAATCTGCTCGGGGTAGTTATGCAACTCTGCAGTAATACACTGCGGTTGCAGATGTTCCCAGCCATTTGCTTTGGAAATCATTGTGATTTCCTGAGCAGGGCGGAACAGGTAATAACAACTGCCGGTGCGTCTGGCTGGTTGGCGCTGGTTTCAATTACCTTTTCAAATGAACTGGTAAAATCGTCAACCCGGTTAGTCCGTCTCGCTGGCCTACGACTGGTCCTTCTCGTCCGCATCGCAAAGCCCTCCGGCAGTTTTTACTTCTTCGAGATTAAGCTGCGCGACGTGCCGCAACCATCTCTTTAGCCATATCAACAGCAACCGCTGCGTCACGGCAGTAACCACATGCACCTACTGCATCGCCGAATTCCTGGTTCAGTGGCGCGCCGCCTACCAGTACGATGTAGTCGTCACGGATGCCTTTCTCTTTCATGGTGTCGATAACGACTTTCATGTAAGGCATGGTAGTAGTCAGCAGTGCAGACATACCCAGGATATCCGGCTTATGCTCTTCCAGAGCGGCCAGGTAATCTTCTACAGGGATGTTGATACCGATGTCGATTACTTCAAAACCGGCACCTTCCATCATCATCGCTACCAGGTTCTTACCGATATCGTGGATATCGCCCTTAACGGTACCGATAACCATTTTACCAATAGACTCAGCACCGGTTTCAGCCAGCAGAGGACGCAGGATAGCCATGCCGCCCTTCATTGCGTTTGCTGCAGACAGTACTTCAGGTACGAACAGAATGCCGTCACGGAAGTCGATACCGACGATAGTCATACCACCAACCAGTGCTTCGTTCAGCACGCGGTCAGGGCCCAGCCACGCTCCAGGAAGATTTCAGTTGCTTCAACAACTTCTTCCATCAGACCGTTGTACAGGTCATCGTGACACTGTTCTACCAGCTCATCATCGGGCAGCGTGGACAGATCAAGTTCTTCATCATCATAGTATTCTTCAGACATTCAGCTAACCCCAATAACATTAGTTTTTTAGTATGTATCAGACCTTCTGTGAGGTCTGAATTTATATATTCATGTTGCCCAGTACTGAGCCAGGTGCTCCGGTACTGTTAACTGTTTCCGGCCATCCTGTTTTAAGGATAAAACCAAGACCCGATTTTGTAACATTTTCTGCGTAGCATCCTGACAAGAAAAACGCTTTTTCGTGTCATAAAACGACCTTCGCAAATAGCCATGTGACTCAAACAGGCAAATCAGTCGGCAATATAAGGGCTAAGAGTAGGTTCACAACTGTGCTGCTGCTAATATTTTCGCGACACAAAGTTACTGGAAAGCGACACAAAAAGTCGCACCCATTTTTGGCTGAAAAATGCACGAAATAAAGCAGCGCAAAAGCGACACTTTATGATCTGCAACCGACTACCCGATCGATCTCCCGGCTGTATCCAAACATCTGTTTTCCACTGTATTTTTCGCTTTTGTACCAGCCCGCCCCAAAGACAGGCTCTGGCGATCAACTCAGCCGGTAATCATGGCCGGGGGCAAATCCGGCGGATCAGGATAACGCAGTAAGCCACCGAAAACCGACTGATCAGCAATACTTCTGGATACCGCAGGAAACTGTTCCATACGGGTCAGGAAATTATTCAGCGCCGGCAGGCTGAGAAGTTGTTCTGAGTCGATTGCCTGCCCTTGCGGATACAGAGCTGACCAGCGTGCCAGACCCGCCAGATAAAAATCACAGACCGACAATTCTTCACCCAGCAACCAGCTTCCGGAAGCATGCTTCTGTAACTCATCATTCAGCAATGAAAAATGCCCGAACACTCGTGCTCTGATTTTGCTCAGAAAATCCTCAGGTGAGGTTCCTTCAGGCCGGTAACGGTCAGAATAAAACTGCACCCGCAGATCCGCATGCAAGGTATTGGAAAGATAGAACATCCACTGTAAACAGCGTGAGTACGCCACGGCATCATCGGCCGCAGGTACCAGCCGGCCATATTTCTGCCCCAGATACAGAGCAATGGCTGCAGTTTCAAATACGGCATGTTCGCCGTCCACCAGTGTGGGAATCAGCCCCTGGGGATTAAGCTTCATGTAACTTTCGCGACGGTGCTCCCCTGCCCCCGGTTCAGCCAGCAAAGCTCATAGGGTGCATCCAGCTGTTCCAGAATCATCTGAATGACAAGATTGGCACTGTCAGGCGCACTGTATAATTGATAACTCACTGCTATTCCTCCCTAAAACACCAGTATTCCCTGCAGAATACTGGCTGCGTATAGCCGCATCTGTTCCTGATGCGAAACCGGAGTGAATCAGGTGCGACCTGAACGGCTGATCAGTTGGTATTTACCCGCACAAAGACCTCAGTATGAAAAGCCGCCTGCGCTGCAGGATAGAGATACTCCTCCCCACCGGACACGCTCTACGGGCCGCACAACCATAATGATTACAGGGATGATCCGGCTCAGCGGCCAGAAACTCAGCACAGGTTTTATAGAGATATTCCTGACCGGTAAATGCATCTACCGGACAAGCAGAGAGACAGGGCTTTGCGCAGCCGCCACAGGGTGCTGCGGAAGCAAACGCATCCGTCGTCACTTCAGCAGAAACCACCTCAGCATCAGACGTCAGCAAGGCAAAACGGTAAGCATGCCACAGCCCGTATCGGGGATGTAACGCCATTCCCAGCGGCGAGCTGTGGCAGGCCCGGGCACGCTTCGCCCAGGTGACAAACGGCCAGTGCGGCGGGCCACCAAAGGGAAACAACGGGGTCACATCGAACTTGTCAGTAAGCTGCTCAGCAACCCGCTGACTCCAGCGGTCCAGAGGATTATCCTCACCGTCAGCATATTCTGCAGAAGCGCTGAACACCGGCCACATTTCCTGGCCGGCGTTGCCAATCAGTAACAGTTGTCGGGCAACAGATCCCCGGGCAATGCCGGCAGCCGATCTTCTTCGTCGACCTCCAGCACCCCGAGAATTTTCAACCCAAGCTCAGCAACCTGCTGTTGCAGATCGGACATACGCACCTCCGCCGGCCCTCACGCCGGATGAATTTATGCGCTGCAGGCCTCCGGTGATTCCGGCAGGTCCAGCACATTACAGTCAGGGCGGCCGCTGGCTGTGGCGGTAATCTCACAATCCAGGAACAGCTCCCCGTCGATATCATGCTTAATATGGTTATCACTGCGGCTCAGGGATATTTCAATCGACTCAGCACCGGCTTCCTGCGCCAGGCGGGTTGCCAAATCGGTTACCAGCTCTTCCGCACAGGCAACGGCTTTCTCAAGATCGCTGAAGCGTTTAGGCTCACCCTGATGGTACAGACAGAACACCCCGAACGTCGGCTGAGAAATAGTCACATGGGCACGCTGTACCACAGATCCCATCACCGCACCGACAGCATTGGCTACATTGCCATGCTCCGGCAGGTGCAGATCCAGACCGATCTTTTTCGCCACACTCGGATAATAACTGGCAGCCGGTGCGCCCACAGCCACCAGCGGATAACCGCTGGCAAAGTCCACTTTAAACAGCGGATTGCTGGACTCTTCTTTATTACCGTCCAGTACCAGGTCAGCCAGCAGGCCAGCCAGGCTTTTCGCCTTGGCACCGCTCATCTTACCGGTCTGATGCAGGCCGGACTCAATCAGCACATGACTGATCTTCTTGATCACCAGCTCATACACTTCCTGACACGGAGACAGAGCATCCCCGGCGGCCAGGTGCCCATACCATAAAGATTACGTAACTGGTTCGCCCAGATCTTGGCTGCAATCTCAGCAGTTTCCTTACACCAGTGCTCACTCAGCCCCAGTACATGGGATGCATCGGACGGTGTAAAGCCACTGTAAATCGCCAGACCTGCCCGCTGCAGACGCGCCAGCGCCCGTGCCAGATGGCGGTTTTCTTCCACCGCCGCATCCAGCTCGATAGGGCCTTCACCCAGACGTTCCCAGGCGTAGGCCTCATCCGGTGTCAGGTTAGACAGCATCTCTTCGTTACTTTCCAACCGCATCACAAAGCGGTTGTTCCGGGCATTCGGATAGGCATTCAGCTGATGCAGCAAACGTTCTTTAACCCACGGGTATTCTTTACCCAGCAGACACATTGGCACAACCCGGCGCGGCCCGATCGCAAAGCCTTCACTGGTACTGAATGCCACCTCACTGTCGCCACCCAGACCAATGGCATAAATCCGTACCGCCTCAACCATTGGCTGCCAGTCGCCAACACGGGCACCGTCGGAACACAGCTCCGGCTTACCGTCGGTCACAATGGCGATATCGGTGGTCGTGCCGCCCATATCCGCCACAACCGCATTCTTCAGGCCACTTAAGGCACAGGCCCCCACCACACTGGCGGCCGGCCCGGATAATACCGTTGCTACCGGCTGCAATAATGCGGTCTGAGTATTTACCAGCGAGCCATCACCTTTCACGATCATCAGCGGCGCATCAATTTCATGCTCGCCAACGATCTGCTTCAGAGCTGTAATCAGTTTCTGAATGTAAGGTACCATCCGGGCATTCAGTACAGCTGTCAGGGCCCGCTGAGGTGCTCCCAGGCTGCTGGCAAGCTCGTGACCACAGGCCACCGGCTTACCGGATAGTTCATTCACCAGATCCCGTAACTGAATCTCGTGGCTGGCGTTCCGGGTACCGAACATACTGGAAATCGCAAACGCAGAAACCTTGTCCCGCTGCTCCAGAATAAACTCCCGGGCCGCTTCAAGGTCCAGAGGCTCAGCTTCGTCACCGGTTGCCCCGTGACCACCGGCCATAATCAGAGCGGCATCGTCGCTGACCATATCCATCAGGCCACTCTTATCCACCTGACTCTGGGTATAACCCGGCAGCATCACACAAACCGGCGCCCCGTGGCCTTCCACCACAGAGTTAGTGGTCAGGGTGGTAGACAGCGCGATCAGGGTAACATCCGTCAGATATTCTTTGGCAGGCCGGACAGGGCATTGCCGATACCAATGGTCAGATCATGTCGTGTGGTCAGGCTTTTAAACGTTGCCACAATTTTATTCTGATCATTCATGATGACCGCATCGGTATACGTACCACCGGTATCAATACCTAAACGAAACGCCATAGTTTACCCCTGAAAAATAGTCCATCCGACGCACCACAATTCCGGCTGTACACAGCCGCCGCAGTGCTGGAATTCAAACAAAACGGATTGCGCTCAGTGATGCCCTGGCATGCATCACTGGCAAAGAAAATATCGTGACCGAAAAATTAAACGCGAAAATTTACACCTTTAACCGGCGATTACGGCCACGGCGACCACTGGCACCACCGGCTGCACGTTCAGCCTTACGACGCTCCAGCAACTCGGTTACCCGGCCCTTCAGCTCGGTTTCAAGCGTGGTCTTTTTCGCAGCATCAAACATCTGCCAGTCATCAATTTCAACTTGTGTACGACCGCAACCGAAGCACCAGCCGGTATCGCCATCTGCAACACACACGCCCATGCAGGGTGTCATCTCTGCTTCAGCAATCAATTGCTCATCAGATTTCTGTTCACCGTCGGCTTCAGCGATCATTGCCTCATCGATTTTCATTATAATTATCTCTTGTAGCACAGCATTAAAACGGCAATAGGCCATAGAACGTTTTCGTCAGCCGGCATCACCGGGCTGACAGGCTTCTAGATACCTCAATAATAATAGCAAAGCAAGATGCCACAGGAGGCGTGTCGCTTAAGCGTTTAGAGAGGTCACAAAAGCAAAGAAAATACCCTGAAAAACCCTGCATACATAAAGGAAATACGGCGTAAACAGGCAGGAATACGACAACCGGTATATTCATCAGCCGCCAGCATTTTTGCCTGTTAACGGCAACCGTGCAGCCTGAATATGACTGGGTTAGTATGTAGGCAATAATCAGGAGCACAGACATGATGGACTACAACACAACCCGCGATTACCTGCTCGGCCGTCCGGAAGCAGCTGAAGATTTTCCGTTCTATCCGGATGTTGCCGTCTTCAAAATATGCGGCAAGATGTTCGCGACCCTGTCGATGGATAAGGCCGATGACGGCACACCCGTCCCACATATGAACCTGAAATGTGATCCACAGGAAGCTCAGATGCTGCGGGACATTTTCCCCGCGGTTAAAGCCGGTTACCACATGAATAAGCGCCACTGGAATACAGTCATTCTCGACGGTTCCGTGCCCGACGGCGAAGTTCAGCGCATGATCGACCGCTCCTACGGGCTGGTCGTCAAAGGCCTGACCCGCAAACAACGGCAGCCACTGGAACTGAAATACAGCCCTGAAGAGCTGTACCGCTGACAACGTTGCCACCGGTTACTCCCTGAACAATACTTATTTAAAAGCCATTATCACAGGACGATCCAATGAACATACGGCCCATGCATATCAGCGAAGCAGACTATGCCTCCGAGCTGATTATGGCCGCATTTTTCGACACGGTTGCCCATACCCTGCCCCGCCATGGGATTGAAAGTTTCAGGGACATCGTATCCGCTGACTCACTGCGGCAGTACCAGAAAGACGGTGCGTTATTACTGGTCGCAGAAGAAGAACATCAGGTGGTGGGACTGGGGACTATCAAGGCCGGGCGGCATATCGGTTTACTCTTTGTTGAACCACAGTTCCAGCGCAAGGGAATCGGACAGGCACTGGTAAAAGCGCTACTTGAACACCGCGAGGCGGATACAGTCACCGTCAGGGCATCGGTTCCGTCCATCCCCGCTTACGAACACTATGGCTTTCATATCTCGGGACAGCTGGAAGAAAGTGCCGGTATTATTTCCCAGCCCATGCAACGGGACTTCTGACACCACTGACAGTCCCCGGCTTAATGGAATGAGTTGATAACCTATGAAAATCCGTCCTTTCCGCACAGCTGATCAGCCATCGGTGATTCAGCTGTGGACAGACTGCGGGCTGGTGAAGCCTCAGAACGATCCGGCTAAAGACATCCACCGCAAGCTCACCATACAGCCGGAGCTATTTCTGGTCGGCTGCGACAGTGAGGGCAATATTATTGCCAGCATCATGGGCGGCTATGAGGGCCACCGGGGCTGGATAAACTATCTTGCGGTGCATCCTGACCAACAGCGTAAAGGCTACGCCCGGCAGTTAATGGATAACATTGAAAAACGTCTGCGGGAGATGGGTTGCCCCAAGATCAACCTGCAGATCAGGGACACGAACCGTGAAGTCATCGCTTTTACCGTGCCATCGGCTATCTGGAAGATCCGGTGATCAGCCTGGGCAAACGGCTGGAGAAAGATTCATAATCCTTCAGCCATCAATGCTGCATAATTTCGAACGGCCTTCCCGTACCGATACACAGAAGTAGTGCTCTGCCCGCTCGCAGTAGAGGGTAATTTCCCAGGGCTTATCGATATCCCCTTCAACCGGCACGGTAAAACCATCAACAATAAAATACTGCTGCCAGTCATCCGGCAGCGTTTCCTGAAACCAGGTCTGCCACCCCTGGGCAACACCTTCCTGTGCATAGGGCAGCAACAGACTCAGATTGCCCAAAAACCGTTTACTGAATGCAATTTCCGCATCTGAAGGATAGGCCTCAGAGACCAACTGATAATTATCCTCCGCCACCACACTGACCACGCCGTCAGCCAGACCGGATACCACATCCTGTTCCGCTTCCCAGCGGGTATGCCCACCCTCAGGCAGGAGAAACAAACGGGTAAAATACTCGTGCTCGGCGTTGGTGACTTTTCCAACCGAACGGCCGCGGTTAAAGATCGCCAGAATAAACCCTGCGCTCATCGCAACCACGAGTAAAATCATCAGAAAGTCTGCATTCATGTACGCGCTCCGTGTAGCCTGCATTCATCACAACGATGTCCTGCTCTACACAGTAGCCCATCAATTTCCTTCCTGCAGAGAACCCGGCCAGCTCAGTTCCCCAAAAACACCAGTAAAATCGATAACTTAGTTAACCAGCCCCAGTGCCCTCAGTTGCATCAATCCATCATCCGCTGCTTCCAGTGCCCCTTCCAGCAAACCGCCTGACTGATGCGCCATTTCCGTCGCGGTGAACAGCAGCCCCTGTGATGCCAGCGTTTCCAGACTGTCCGGCAAGCCGTACTGAGGATGCCCTGCCAGCGGCTCGCGCCAGTCTTCATCCGTGGCAGAATACTTCTGCTCAGACCAGTTCTGAAAGCTGATACTGAGCGGGCTGGCAGCCTGCGCACCAAATAATCGCACCAATTGATCTGTGACCTGTTGCCGTAACGCCTCACTCCCGGTACCCCGGGGCAGTTGCTGAATAAAACCGAATAGCGCCCCGGCCGGTGTGTCCGGTAACGAAGCGTCATGAATCTCCTGTAACGGCCCAGACCGGCTGATCCCGTCTCCGGATAAATTCATATCCCGCCAGAATGGCGTTTCATATTCAGCAATCACCTTGGTAAAGCGCCCCATCCAGGTGGGAATTGCCTGCAAACTTTGCAGAGCATGCTCAGCAAGCGGTGGATCAAACTGTACGGTTTTGGCAATGACCCGGGGCGGAATCGCCAGCACAACGGCTTTGGCCTTTACGTACTGTTGCTCACCAGCACGATTCAGGGTCAGTTGCCAGCAGTGCGTTTCACCGGGCAGGTAACGCACCTTAGTCAGCGCAGTATTCAGCGTTAACCGTTGTTTATCCGACCGACTGATTAAATACCGGATCAGCGATCCCATTCCGTTTTCTACCCGTAAGGCCCCTTCCATCGTAGAAAAATTCAGCTGGCGAACCTCTCCGGGCATTTCTTCATAAACCAGATTTCCCCGGCTGTACTGGGGATAAGCGTTCAGGCCGGCGGCACGGATCAGCGCCGCCATCCCTGGCTGCCCCGGCCAGAACCATGAAGGGCCAAGATCGTATCCCTGCAACTTATCTGCACCGGTACACAGAATCCTGCCGCCAAAGCGTTCACGGGCTTCAAACAAATGGAAATCCGCCCCTGCAGCCTGCAGCGCTGCCGCCAGAGATAAACCGCTGATGCCACCGCCAATGATGGCAATATCGGTCTGCATCACCGCTCTGCTTTCCGGGCAGCTTCCAGATGGGTAAACGCAGAATCCTGCAACACTGCTTCCGTCAGGTGGCCACGTTTAACCCAGAGTTTTGCCCCTGCTCACCGGCAGTCAGCTGCGCCGTCTGCCCGGCAGGTAAACGTATCCAGCCATGACGGCCATAGCGGCCATTACAGTCATCTTCAGGGGCGCCATTACAGGTCAGATCACCTTCCACCACCAGCACTTCCACTCCGCCGGAAGCACACAATTCAAAACTGGCACCCGGCTCGCAGAACTCCATCTGAACGTCTTCACGCGCATCTTTATATAAAGGGGTCACGGTCACCCCTGACGCTGCGGGTCAGGCAAGGCACCGATTTTATCCGTGCTGATCCGCGCAAAGGTCCGGTCAGCAAGCGCAAACTGCCCCAGCTTCACAAAGATCACACAGCCTTCTTCAGCCCCGGGCGTATGCCGTGACGTCGGCGGATTACGCACGTAAGTGCCGGAGGGTAATCACCGTGTTCATCCTGAAACACACCTTCCAGCACCAGAAACTCTTCCCCGCCGTGATGAATATGAGGCGAGAACGCACTGCCCGGCGCATAGCGGACAATCGATGTAGCCCGGGCGCCGTCATGGCCTAACCGGTCCAGCATACAGCGATCCACCCCCGGCATCGGTGATGCAACCCAGTCCGTATCTTCCGGTCTGGCACTGGCAGGCTGAGTAAAGTCGGCATTCAACTGCATGTAAAAGTCCTCTGCTAAAATCTGCCACTATCCTAAACTTTATCGGCACCGAGGATAAGTAAGCACAGTTTGGTACCCGGGTACTTTTCGGTACATCTTGCTGAAAATAAAGGTATTTAATTTTTACAGAAGAAATATATCTCAGATTTTCGTCTTTTCGGAAAACACGTCGTCTGTATATAGTCAGTCTGAAAAATGCATCAGGTTACCGTTTTTCACGGCAGCCTAAACTCAGGAAATGTGTATGAATATAGAAACCGTCTGGAACCAGTACCAGGCCAGCCTGAAAGCCTTCCTTTATTCCCGGATCAACGATCCGGCAGATGCCGATGACCTGCTGCAGGACATTCTTATCAAGAGCTACCGCAACCTCGGCTCACTGCAATCACAGGGCAGCATCAAAGCCTGGCTGTTCCAGATTGCCAACCGCAGCCTGATAGATTTCTACCGCCGTAAAGGCAACCGCAAAGAATTCAACGCAGAACATCCGGATCTGGAAAACCTCTGGGAAACAGAAGACAACCATGGCGATCAGCCCTCCATGGCAGACTGTGTTGAACCGTTCATCAACGCCCTGCCCGAAGACAACGCCCGTTTACTGATGGCCATCGACATACAGGGAATCCCAGAAAGATTATGCCGCCAAAGAAGGCATTGCCTATTCCACCCTGAAATCCCGGGTACAGAAATCCCGCAACCTGCTCCGTGGGTTATTTGAAGAATGCTGCCACCTGAATCTGGATCATCAGGGCAATATTATGGAATTCACCCCAAAGGGTTCCCACTGCGAAAAATGCTGACAATTATTCAGGACAATATCGTCTTTTAACAAGCGGCCCCGTCTTAACAGGCAAATTCATTCAAGACGGAAACATTCACATGATTAAAATTGTCAGCTTTAAAATCTGCCCGTTCGTGCAGCGCGTCACCGGCTTACTGGAAGCGAAAAAGATTCCTTATGAACTGGAATACATCAGCCTGAAAGACAAACCTCAATGGTTTCTGGATATCTCCCCACCGGTCAGGTGCCGATGCTGATTACCGAGTCCGGCAAAGCACTGTTTGAGTCTGACGCGATTATCGAATACATCGACGAAATCTCTGCCCCGGTGGAAGCTGGCCTGACACCGGAAGACCGAGCCTTCGACCGGGCCTGGAGTTATCAGGCCAGCAAGCACTATCTGGTTCAGTGCAGCACCATGCGTAGCGGTGATAAAGACACCCTGACTGAACGTACTGAAAAACTGGCTAAAGCCTTTGCCAAAGCGGAAAAGCAACTGGGAGAGGGAACATTCTTTAAAGGTGATCAGCTCAGCAACATCGACATCGCCTGGCTACCTTTGCTGCACCGGGCAGATATTATCCGGGAACACACCGGCTATGACCTGCTGAACGGCTACCCAAAAGTACAGGCATGGCAAGCCTCAGTCATGAAAACCGGGCTGGCAGAAGCCTCAGTGGCTGAAGACTTTGAAACCGCCTTCACAGACTTCTATCTGTCAGATCAGACCTGGCTGGGCAATCAGGACAAGTGCACACCGAGCAATAGCAGCGCCGATAACGCCTGCGCCAGTGGCACCTGCTGCTAAGCGATCTTTGCTATTAAAGCAGCCACAAAAACCACCTCAGTTGAGGTGGTTTTTCAGTAACGCCTTCAGACAACTCCTTGCCCTCAGTTAAAACAGTCCGGTTGTTCTTCCGGCTGGGCCTGCTTAAAAGCCGGTAGCCGGTTACAGTGTTTCCAGACCGATTCAATCAGCGGGTAAGCACTCATATCGCACTCAAAGCGTTTTGCGTTATACACCTGCGGAATCAGGCAGACATCCGCCAGCGTAACACAGTCACCAAAGCAAAATTTGCCGTTACAGTCGCTGGTCTGCAGGCTTTTTCCAGTGCAGAGAATCCCACCTCAATCCAGTGACGGTACCATTTCATCTTATCTTCGTCGGATACATCCAGATCACTCTGCAGGTATTTCAGTACCCTCAGGTTATTCAGTGGATGCAGGTCAACGGCAATTTGCTGCGCCAGACTGCGGACCCGTGCCTTAGCCAGTGGATCAACCGGCAGTAATGGCATCTGTGGATAGACATCTTCCAGATACTCAATGATCGCCAGTGACTGGGTCAGCAGATGCTGATCCGTCTGCAGCGCCGGAACCAGCCCCTGAGGGTTAAGCGCCAGATATTCAGCCCCCTGTTGCTCACTTTGCAGCAGGTTCACCGGCAATTGCGCCCACTGCAGTTGCTTGTGGGCTAATACAATGCGCACCCGGTAAGCCGCCGAAGATCTGAAGTAACTGTAAAGTTCTAACATGCCTGCTCCTGATAACTGCCGGACGCCAGCGCACTGACGGTTGCAGCAATATGGGCAACAATTGTCGGCAAGTTAGTATCATTAAACCCCGACAGGTTTACCCGGCCATTACTGACAATATAGACGCCATACATCTGCTGCAGGTATTCAGTTTCCCGGACCGACAAGGGAAACAGTGCAAACATTCCCTGCCCTTCCTTTAAGAAACGCCAGTTTCGCTGGGGCACAGCCTTGCTCAGGGCAACATACAAAGCTTCTCGCACCCCACGTAACCGGGTATGAATCTCTTCCAGTTCACGCTGCCATATCGTCCGTAAATCTTCATCCTGCAAGATCCGCCGCACCAGCATGGCGCCGTGGGCTGGCGGGGTAAAATAATGCCGGGTCGCCAACTGCATCCACTGTTGCATCAGCGGTTGACGCAACGCTTCATTCTGCACCAGCGCCGCCACCATGCCGGTGCGGTCCCGGTACAGGCCAAAGTTCTTGGAACAGGTATAACACAGCAACAGCTCTGGCATTGCCCGGGCCATAATCCGCAAGCCAGAGGCATCCGCTTCCAGACCATTGCCCAGCCCGTGGTAGGCCATATCGACGATCGGTAGCAACTTTTGTTGCTGGCAGAACGCCGTCAACTCATGCCACTCATCATCAGATAAATCCAGCCCGGTTGGATTATGACAACTGGCCTGCAGTAATACCGCATCCCCGGGTTTAGCTGCCCGCAGCGAATCCAGCATGGAATCAAAGCCCTGTCGGCCCTGCTGCGGATCATAATACGCATAGGTCCCCTGCTCGGTACCGCTGGCTTCAGCAATAGGGCGGTGAACCTGCCAGGTACTGTCACTCAGCCACAGACAAACCTCAGGATTCATCTGCTTGAGTAATTCAAATGCCAGCCGCAGCGCACCCACCCCACCGGGGTCTGGGCACAGGCCAGCCGGGTACTCAGCTGATCCGCTAACGGCTTACCCAGCGCCAGTTCAGCGATGGCTTCACAGAACGCCTGATCCCCAGCGGGCCTATATAGGCTTTATCCGCCTCGGTATCCACCCGCCACTGTTCTGCCGCTTTAACCGCCCGGAACACTGGTGAACGGTTAAGGGAATCCCGGTAGACCCCAATGCCCAGATCCACCTTTTCAGTCCGGTCATCCTTACGGTAAGCCTGTAACAGGGCAAATATCGGATCTTCTTCAGCAACCGCGCCAGCAGGCTTCAGCAGCGGGCCGGTAACAGATTGATTCTGACCGTTACGGGTTAACATAACGGCTCACCTTCTGATCGATCTCACCAAAAATAGAATGGCCTTCAGCATCCTGCATATCAATCTGAATACGGTCACCGAACTTCATAAATTCAGTCACCGGCTTGCCCCGGCAATGATTTCCAGCATCCGTACTTCTGCCAGACAGCAGGAACCGCTGGAGCGGTCATTATTAGACACCGTGCCTGAACCGATAATCGTACCGGCACTCAGCGGCCGGCTTTTCGCCGCATGGGCAATCAGCTGGCCGAAATCAAAGATCATATCCACGCCGGCATTAGGCTCACCCACTAATTCACCGTTGAGGATTGCCCGCAGCGGTAAATGCAGTTTGCCCGCCTGCCAGGCATCCCCAGCATACCGGGTGTGACCGCCACCGGAGAAAACGCACTGGACGGTTTGGACTGATAAAAACCAAACCCTTTCGCCAGCTCACCGGGAATCAGGTTACGCAAAGAAACGTCATTCACCAGCATTACCAGCTGTATATGTTGCAAGGCCGCTTCCGGTGAAACGCCCATTGGTACATCGTCCAGCACCACGGCGACTTCCGCCTCAAAATCGATGCCCCAGGCTTCGTCCGCTACTTCGATATCGTCCCGCGGTCCGATGAATGCATCCGAGCCGCCCTGATACATCAGCGGATCAACCCAGAAGCTGTCAGGAATCTCAGCATTACGGGCTTTTCGTACCAGCTCCACATGGTTCACATAGGCCGAACCGTCGGCCCAGTGAAACGCCCGTGGTAACGGTGAATCACAGTTTTCAGGCTGAAAAGCTTCACCCTGTATGTCGCCGTTTTCCAGTGAGGTAAATACCCGTGCCAGTTGTGGTGCACACTCGCTCCAGTGATCCAGTGCTGACTGCAAAGTCACCGCAATTTCCGGTACGGCGATACAACGGTCCATCTGAGTATTAACCACCACCAGACGACCGTCGCGTCCACCCTTTAAAGATGCAAGTTTCATAGCTTATCCTGTTATTAATCCATTGGTACTGAAGCGTCATGCAGCCAGGCTGCATGTTTTGGTGCCCGCTTGGTCTGATCCCACTCTTCCAGCATCGCCGGGGCCACTTCGTACAGTTTTTCCAGCATGCCCGGCTTAGCCGTATTGGCAGCAATTTCCAGGCGGTGGCCGTTCGGGTCAAAGAAATAAATTGATTTAAAAATGGTGTGTTCTACCGGGCCGATAACCTCCAGTCCGGCATCCAGCACCTTCTGTTTTGCCGCCAGCAAGGCATCCATGTCTTCCACTTCAAAAGCAATATGCTGCACCCACGCCGGGGTGTTCGGATCTTTGCCCATCGGCGGCGAATTAGGTATTTCGAAAAATGCCAGAACATTGCCGTTACCCGCATCCATGAAAACATGCATGTACGGGTCCGGCGCCTTGGTAGAAGGCACTTCGTTTTCCGCAATGGCCAGCTGGAAATCCATGCCCAGTACCTGCTGATAAAAGGTCACGGTTTCCTTGGCGTTATTGCAGCGGTAAGCCACGTGGTGAATGCGCTGAATATTCATCTCAGGCTCCTTTCTGATCGGCTGCGGTACCGGACTGATCGATTACGCCGCGGGCCACCTGATCCCGTTCGATGGATTCGAACAGGGCCTTAAAGTTACCTTCGCCAAAACCGTCGTCCTGCTTGCGCTGAATAAACTCAAAAATACCGGCCCGATAACCGTGTCAGAGAAGATCTGCAACAACAAGCGGGGCTCATCACCTTCTGTGCTGCCGTCAAGCAGAATTCCCCGGGCCTGTAATTCATCCACAGGTTCACCGTGGCCGGGCAAACGCTCTTCCAGCATGTCGTAATAGGTCGCCGGTGGCGGGTCATAAAGGTAACCCCGCGGGCTTTCAGCTTGTCCCAGGCTTCCAGCAAGTTGTCGCAGGAAAGGCAATGTGCTGAATACCTTCACCGTTATAAGCCATCAGAAACTCTTCAATCTGGCCACCCTGGGACGCTTCTTCATTCAGCGGAATACGGATACGTCCGTCCGGTGCGGTCATCGCTTTAGATAACAGACCGGTGTACTCACCCTTGATATCGAAGTAACGGATTTCACGGAAGTTAAAAATCTTTTCATAAAAACCGGCCCAGTAATCCATCCGGCCGCGGTAGACGTTATGGGTCAGGTGATCTATAACCTTAAAGCCACAACCTTCCGGATGGCGGTCAACACCGTCAATGTATTCAAAATCGATATCATAAATAGAACTGCCATCCTGATAGCGATCGATCAGATACAGCGGCGCACCGCCTATACCTTTAATGGCCGGTAAACGCAGTTCCATCGGTCCGGTGGGAATTTCCACCGGCTGCGCACCCAGCTGCAGGGCCCGGTGGTAAGCGTGGTGGGAGTTTTTCACCCGGAACGCCATACCACAGGCTGACGGACCATGCTCTTCCGCAAAATAATGGGCGTTACTGCCCGGCTCGTAGTTGATAATGAAGTTAATGTCACCCTGACGGAACAGGACCGCATCTTTTGACCGGTGACGGGCAATACAGGTAAAGCCCATCATCTCGAAAACCGGTTCCAGATGACCCCGTTCAGAGGCAGAAAACTCCACAAATTCAAAGCCATCCAGGCCCATAGGATTTTCAAAAGATCGGTCATGTTATGCTCCTGCTGGTAACGGAACGAAAAACGACAGGTACGGCGACGCTGCGTTTTGCTCCGGATATAATTATTATTAGTTGAAACAGAGTGATCTGAATCAATAGTTGTTGATGCAACAATTATTGGTTGCGAGCGCAACTATTGTCAAGCCCTGACCCGGAAGAGCCTATGAAAAATACTCACGACACCCCTGATATCATTACGCTGGAAGACTTCATGCCTTACCGGTTATCAGTGTTGTCCAATAAAGTCAGTACCATCATCGCCGCGACCTATGAGGGAAATTCGGTATCTCAGTCACTGAATGGCGCATCATGGCGGTACTGGGTGAATACCGGATGCATCCGCGGATTTTGTCTCAGTCAAAACCCAGATTGAAAAGTCCATCATCAGCCGGGCAATCGCCAAGTTATTACAGCGCAAGCTGATCGAACGAATTCGACGCCGATGACCGTCGCCGTTCTGTGCTGAATCTGTCTGAGACCGGCCGTGATGTGTACCGGGAGATCGTGCCGGTATCCTTTGCCTACGAAGACAAATTACTGGAGTGTTTTAACGCAGAAGAACAGGAACAGTTCAGTACTCTGATCAGCCGCCTCTACAGCCACGCTGAACAAATCGAACAAAAATAGTGCTTCACTTGCATTTAAATTGCCTTTCACACCGGCATTCAGCCGGTGTAATTCTTCTTATCGGCCATGCAAGGCTGAATAAAAATTGTCAAAACGCGACCTGCTAAACCGTTGTAATTACACCCTCTTACGCCTTACTTAATCGTTTAATTAACTATATTAAACCTATTTGAAATTTATCCGGCCCCCGCCATCACTGAGAATCGTCTACCGGTTCAGTACTACACACGTCTGAACACTTTCAAGACCAACAAAAATATTAGAGGTCGTTATGACGATAAAAACTACTATCAAGTCTTTGGTTGCTGCATGCACAACTGCAACGGTTTTATCACTGCCAATGGCTACTCAGGCCAATGCCGGTGATGATTTCATTCTGGCTCACGCCTACCCTGCCGATCACATTTTCCACATGGCTTCGGAAACCTTCATTGAAGAAATGAAGAGCAACAATTCAGAACTGGAAGTCAGCTACCACCCGGGCGGCGACCTGGGCGACTGGGCATCCATTTTTGAGCAAAGCATGGAAGGCGTAGTGCCGATGACCATGAGCTTTGGTGCATCTGAATATGATCCCCGCCTGGACCTTTCCTGGCTGGCCTACGTAGTTGATAACTGGGACGATGCCCGTAAAGTTTACGGTCCGAACGGTCAGATGACCGACGTCTATAACGAAATCCTCGGCGATCTGGATCTGGAAATTCTTGGTACCATTCCTACTGGTTTCGGCTCTCTGGCGGTCCGTAAAGGGGTTAACCGTGTGCCGACCAGCTTCCTGGAAGATGCTCAGGGCTTCAAAATGCGGGTGCCACCAGCACCGGTTGCCATTGAACGTTTCAAGAACTGGGGCTTCACTGCAGTTCCGATGCCGTTTGCTGAACTCTACACCGCTTTACAGTTAGGCACTGTTGATGGCCGCGCCTTCGGTCCGTCTGTAGAGATCTGGCAAATGCGTGACGTGCTGGAAAGTTACGTCCTGACCAAAGATTACTTCGAACACGCGTTCTGGGTAGTCAACAAGTCCTGGATGGACAGCCTGCCTGAAGCAGAACAGAAAAAGATCCGTGATGCGGCTGAAGTTACCATGACCAAGGTCTGGGCTGAAGCACAGAGCATTGATGAAGGTTTCCTGGCAAAAGTGCAGGAAAATGGCATCAACGTCGTCGAACTGTCGCCGGCTGAGCTGAAAAAGCCAAGAGCATCATTTACGAGAAAGAATGGCCGTTCATGGAAGAGATTGTTGGCACCGAAATCATGAACAAGATGCGGGCGATCGCCGGTATCAACTGATCATGCACTTCTTGCCCCGGATCCGGGGCTTTTACAGTCTCCGGGGCATATTTGCACCGGAGACGTAAATCAGCCGCGCCGCAATGCCTGATACCTCAGGATTGTCCGTCGCCCAACTGAACGGATCAGTGTTATGCAAACGCCCGAAATACTGTCGTCCGGCAATGAAACGCTGGCTACCCAGCCTGCCGGTCCCCAATCCTCCAGCCTCCTCAAAAATGTTTAGTCCGTTTTGAAGCGCTTCTCAATCATATCTTCAGAACACTGATGCTCTTCGCCGGCCTGATGCTCGCCGTGCTGATGTTTGCTCAGGTAATTATGCGCTACGTCCTGGAATCACCTTTCACCGGTATTGAGGAAGCCTCCATTTTACTCGCCGTCTGGGTGTACTTTCTGGGCATGGGCTATGCCACCCGGCAACACGACCACATCCACGGCGGCATTCTGTCTCTGGTGGTTAAAGATCCCTATAAAACCCAGCTGTTCCGTCTCTTTGGCTCGCTGATCTGTATGCTGGCCGCCTGTGTTTTTGGCTACTTCGCCTGCAAATACGCGCTGAAAGAAATTGACCGTGGCCGCCTGAGCATCAACCTGCGCTGGCCCCGCGGCATCTGGAGCGCCAGCATGATTGTCGGATTTGCCATGATGGTAGGCTACTTCCTGCTTAACGCTATCGGCCAGATTCGTCAGCTGCGCACGATGAAAACCACCTGCCAGGAGTCACAGCAATGATTTTATTTCTACTGGCGATGCTGATTATCGTCGCCCTGATTCTGATTGAAATTCCGGTGGCCTTTGCCTTCGGTATTGGTGCAATGCTGTTTACCTTCAGCACCGGTAACGACATTTCGTTTCTGATTCCCCACGGTTTTAAAACCGCCAGTGGCTTTGCCCTGCTGGCCCTGCCCCTGTTTATTCTCGCTGGCCTGCTGATGGCTGAAGGGGGCATTTCAGAGCGGCTGTTAAACTTTGTTAACGCACTGGTTGGCCGGATCAAAGGCGGACTGGGTGCTGTCACCGTGCTGACCTGCGCCTTATTCGGCGCAATTTCAGGCAGTTCATCTGCAGCCATCGCCGCGGTTGGCCAGATCATGATTCCACGCATGGTGCGTGAAGGTTATCCGGAAGGTCATGCAACCGCGCTGGTTGCCTGTTCTTCGGTTCTGGCGCTGCTGATCCCTCCCAGCATCCCGATGATTATCTTTTCCATTACCGGTGGTTTGTCGGTGGGTGCAGCGTTTCTGTCGACGATTATTCCCGGCATTCTGCTTACCCTGATTTACTGTGCACTGAATATCTGGTTCCTGAAAGATAACCCGGATATCCAAACCTCCCCGGCAGTGCCTTTTAAAACCGCGGCCAAACAGGTAGCCGTTTCCGGTTACAAGGCCTTATTTGCCCTGCTCATGCCACTGATTATTCTTGGCGCAATTTACAGCGGCATTGCCACCCCAACGGAAGCCGCAGCCATAGCGGTTATTTATGCCATTCCGGTTGGCTTGCTGATCTACAAAGGCATGACCTTTCGCAGCCTGGGCAGTGTTACCATCCGTGCAGTCACCATGACCGGCTCGATCATGGCGGTACTGTTCTTCCTGTTCATCATGAGCCGGGCGATGATCCTTGAGCAAATCCCGAAAGAACTGGCTGAAGCCCTGCTGCAAATCTCAGAAAACAAGTATGTGATTCTGTTGCTGATTAACCTGTTATTGCTGCTGATCGGTATGATTGTGGATGATATTTCCGGCAGCGTGCTGGCGGCGATAATCTTCCTGCCGGTAGTTAACGCGCTGGGCATCGATCCGATTCATTTTGCCGCCATTGTCGGGGTAAACCTTGGGTTGGGTAACGTCTCCCCACCCTGTGCGCCCATGCTGTATATGGCTGGCGGGGTCAGTAAACTCTCACTGGACAGGTACCTGACACCCACGCTGAAGTTCCTGTGTCTGGGCCACTTACCCATGGTTCTGCTGGTCACCTTTATACCGGAACTGTCACTGTTTTTACCCAAACTGCTACTGGGTTACTAAACTTTATTAAACGCACCGGTATCCGGCACTGTACACTGCCGGATACCGGCTGACAGGCAACCGACCCTGTGGTTATCAGATCCGGCTGCTACAACAAACAATCAACAGGAGACTGGGATTACTTTGAATAAACATGTCATTGGTCAGTTAAGCGATGTGGATCTTCGTCTCCTGCGAATCTTCCGGGTCATTGTGGAAGCAGGCGGATTTTCCGCCGCTGAAGTGGTGCTGAACATCAGCAGTGCTGCCATCAGCGTGGCGGTTTCCGATCTGGAAACCCGGCTGGGATTTCGCCTTTGTCAGCGGGGCCGTTCCGGTTTCTCCCTGACAGAAGAAGGCCGGGAGATTTATGAATATATCCTGCAACTGTTCTCTTCCATTGAAGACTTCAAAACCCAGATCAACGGTTTGCACACCCAGCTCAAGGGTGAGCTGAATATCGGCATTACCGACACACTGGTGAGCATGCCAAAGATGACCATTACCAACAGCCTGGCGTTACTGAAAGATCAGGGGCCGGATGTGGTGATTAATATCTGGATGATGCCGCCAAATGATGTGGAACTGGGTATTCTCAAAGGCCGATTGCATGTGGGGATTATGCCCACGACAAAGCAAATCAGCGGACTGGAATACCACGATCTCTATAGCGAACGTTCACAACTGTACTGTGAAGCCAGCCACCCACTTTTCGTAGCGAAGATAATGCTCAGGTTGATCAGTGGCCTGCCGTGCTGCCTGCCTATGTACAGAGTGCCGAGATCAAAACCCACCAGCAATGTCTCAGCACCGAAGCGGCAGCGACCGCCACTGACCGGGAAGGGATCGCCTTTTGATTTTAACCGGACGCTATATTGGCTATCTGCCGGACCATTTTGCCCAGCCCTGGGTAAACGAAGGCCGCCTGCACGCAATTGAACCACAAACATATTTTTACGATACCCGATTTTCGTACGTTACCCGCAAAAGCACGCCGAAGAATCTGGTGCTGAAAGCGTTTCTGCAACACATGGCAGCACAGGCAGACCAGACAGCACCGTCCAGCGGATAAAAACGGCACCTCTGCCGCACAGAGATGCCGTTAAATAATCAGAATAAGGAGTTACTTTATTCTGCTGCACAGTTTACGACTCACTCTAAAGTCGATAAATCATCATTTTTAAAGTAAAGATTACATAATCAGTACGTATTTAAATCTTCACACCGCCTCTGGGAATTTTGCCGGCAATAACCCCAAATCCATGGCCTGATGCACCAGTGCCATCAGGTCCAGCCGGGTCAGGGCAGTCATATGCGCAAGGTCATCCAACAGGAAATATTCCGGCTGCATAATATCAATCCGGTAGGGTGTTCTCAGAACCTGTAAAGGCTCAAGAGGGCTAATCTGTGCTTCGTGGCTGAAGGCATAACGGGTTTCACCGGGAGAAGAAAGGATACCGCCACCGATGACCCGGAAACTGTCACCGTGACGCACCAGACCAAACTCCACGGTAAACCAGTACAACCGGGCCAGATAAACCCTTTCCTGAGGGTTGCCGAGACCCCCAGCTTGCCGTAGTGGGCGGTAAAGTCGGCAAAATGCCGGTTGGTCAGCATCGCACAGTGGCCAAAGATCTCATGGAAAATATCCGGCTCTTTAATGTAATCCAGATCCTTACGGGAACGGATAAAGGTCGCCACCGGAAAACGCCGCTGGGAAAGCAACTCAAAGAAACGGTCGAAGCCAATCAGCGCCGGCACAGCGGCCGTCTTCCACCCGGTTGCAGGCTCCAGCACCCGATCCACTTCGCGAAGCTGCGGTATTCGGTCATCCGGCAGATCCAGCAATTCCAGGCCGGATAAAAACTCATCGCAGGCAGCGTCCTGAATACAGGCCATCTGCCGGGTAATCAGTGTCTTCCAGATGGCATTCTCAGCATCACTGTAATCAATGTTGCCGGCGCTATCCGGTTGTCTGGCGATATATTCCGTTTGCTGCTTCATAGATTGCCCCGTTGTCTCATCGGCCTTCACCTGCTGATTTAAGTATAGACAGGTAAAACCCTTCGATTACTCATCCGGAGGTTAACCGGCGGCGAACAGCAGGCTTATCCCGGCTCCGCTCCGGCAGCAGAATGCTGCCCAGAAACCCCGCCAGCGCTTCACAGAATGACAGTTTTTCCACACAGGTATCCTGATCCAGCGGGGCCAGCAATGCCATCACCCCGACAGCTGCGCCCTTAACATTTAACAGGGGCACCGCCAACATGCACATTTCACAGTTAAAGTGTGCCTTAAGGCCGCCAATCACCAGCGGGTCTTCCGCAGACAACGGACCTTCCAGGGTTTCTGCCGATAAATAAACACGGGACAGCAAGCTGTCCAGCTGCAAAGGAATAATTGTTTCAAGGTATTGCGCGGCCCGTAATCCGGGAAAGTGCCCCGCCGCTAACGACAGATTCTGTTCGTCACGGGCCAGATAGATCATCACCCGTCACACTGCACCAGCCGCTGTAATTCACTGCAGACATAACCGGCCCGGGCCTTACTGTCCGGATAGGCGGTGGTGCGTTTCAGCAATCCGAACAGATCATCAAAACTGTGCTGCATTTCATCCATTACGTGGTGCAGATCATCCACTTCCGCGATGCCTGTATCAGTAAAACTGTTGTTAAATTTAAAACGCTTAATTTCCCGACCATGCTCAATCAGATCCACCAGTGGCAACGCCAGCCGCCGGGTCATCAGCCAGGTTAACGGCAATGCAATCAGCAACAGGGCCAGAATGATCACCCCGCCTTCTTTACGAATCCGGTAAGCTTCCGCCAGTAAATCATTCTCCGGTGTCAGTAACAGCAGCTGAAACTCAGCCTCGGGAATGGGCGTCAGGGTCTTCAGCTGCCCCTGCCAGGTGTCCCCTGAAAACTGACACTGAAGGTTTTATCGGTACCGTCCGGTAAATGGCTGACCTGACTCATCAGCGGATGCTGCAAATCTGCCAGTGTCTTCAGTTGTACCTCGTTATCCGTGGCACTACTGATCAGATTATCTGACCGGTTATAGGCCAGCACCCGCTGCTGATTATCCAGAATCAGCAAATGACTGTTAGGGCTGATCCGCTGCTGCTGTACCGATTTGGCCAGCATATCCAGGGAAATATCACCGGCGATTACCGCCGCATCCACGGTATTAATCTGTGTGTAGGTGACCCCCACCTTACGGATAAAAAGTACAGGTAAGGGTCCGTCAGTTTACCTTCTCCCCGCCCGTCCACGGCCAGCTTAAACCAGCCGCGCTTGCGGGGATCGTATTCTGTAGGTAAATATTCTGACGGCCCGAGTGGCACCAGATTCTCATCAAAAAACAGCCGCTGAATACGGCGAGGGCTGCGGGCAAAACGAATGTTATCCACGGCGTAGACAGCTTGTCTGGGGGCACTGAACACATCCCGCATATGGTCATCATTCATCACCCGGACAATGAAGAAATCGCCGTTAGCATAACCTACTTCAAGGGCGGTCAGTTCCGGACGGTTTTCCAGTGCCGCGGCCAGCAAAGGCAGGCTGCGTAACCGGGCAGAAATATTATTGGCAGTGGTAAGTTTGGTTTGCAGCAGTAAATTAACTGTCTGGGCAACCGGTGCATAGCTGCGTTGAAACTCAAGTTCCACATTGAGTCTGAGCTGCTCAAGGTAGTCCCCGAGGCACTGTTAATTAACTGACGGGTCTGGTGATAATTATAAATCCCCAGGCTGCCCCCAGTATCAGCACCAGTAATACAGCCAGCGTGGATATATGCAAATGTATAGGACAGCGTCGCAGCCTGTGCCAGGAATTCATGTAGGTGCTCCCGTGCGGTGAAATCCTTTCATTGAAGATCACAGCCCGACATTCCCAGCGCACAGATCTCTTCCCTTTATTTTTGTCCGTAAAACTGACTGCCAGAGCCTCCCCGGCCAACCGGCAAACAACGGTTCTTGTCACGTATTTTTACGTGCAAATTAAAGGTAGTCCAAAATCTGAGTTTTTCTGTCAGGTATTGCCCAAAATGAGGCCAGATAGCCGGATTCAAAACCCGGCAAAACGCCGATAAACTATTATCCGGCTAACATCTGTGAAGAATGCCCGGCAGCACAAACAAAGGTAACGGTATAACTGTTCAGGAAGAAGAAGGGAAGAGGCAGAATCAGCAACCAGCTTCTCGTGATCAGCATGTTCCAGACAATTCGCAGCAAACCCCGCCAGCGCCTCTACAAATGCCCGCTGCTGATCCCGGCTGTCACTGTGTTTTTCCAGCAATACCAGCACCCCACGGATATGACCGGAAATCAGAGGGACCGTAGTTAAACGCAGCTCATCCGTAAACTGGTTGGACAACGCACCGAATACCAGCGGATCTTCGGTGCGTAAATCAGCACACTGGCTGCTGCGCATCTCAACCGTCCGGGCAATGACCGAATCCAGTACCAGAGGAATCTGTACCGGCAGGTTGGCCGCACTGGGAATAGTTTTATAGCCGGTGCCAGCCAGATACATATGCTGCTTATCCGGGGGCGGTACAGCAACACACCTTCATAACCGGTAATCTGCTGTAAGTCTTTGGTTAACAGCTCCGTCAGCCCTTCCGGATTTCGCTGCCGGTTAAGTTGTTCTAACTGGCGAATGAAGACACGCAGTGTTTGCTGCATCACGCCCATGGCGGTGGCCAGCTCAACAATTTCCTTAATCCGGGAGCGGTTTTCGATCTGATACCCCAGATGAAAACGCTGAATTTCCTGGCTTTGCCAGACCAGCCGCTGTAATGCCAGCGTTACCCGGCGGGCAATCCACCAGGTCAGCGGCAAAAACATTAACAGCAGCACAAACGCAATCAGCGTACTGTTGCGGCGGATATCATAGGCTTCAGCCAATAACTCCTGCTCAGGTGTCAGTAATAGTAGCTGAAACTGTGCCTGGGGAATCGGTACCAGTAATTTCAGAGAACCCTGCCAGGTCTGATCCTGGTAGGTCAGCTCAAACTGTTTCTCTGAGCCGTCCAGCCGGGAGGCTGCCAGCTCCAGCAAAGGCTGTTGTAAATCATTGATATGTAACAGCCTGACCCGTTCATCGGTGGCACTGTACACAGGGTCCGGCCGCCGGTTATAGGCAAGCACACCGCGGGTTTTATCCAGAATAAGTAAATGGCTGCCAGGGGTGATTTTCTGTTCCTGAACCGAGGCACTCAGTACATCCAGCGCGATATCCCCGGCCACAACCGCATTACCATCCGGGCTGGACTGGGAATACGTCACGCCTACTTTGCGGATAAAGAAATACAGATACGGCTCAGTCAGACGCCCTTCTGCATCCGCATCAGCCGCCTGTGTATACCAGTCCCGCTGCCGTGGGTCATATTGCGTGGGCATCAGCTGTGTACTGCCCACCTGCACAGAATCCGCGTTAAGAAACACCCTTTCAATGCCCCGGTCGACGTTATCAAACTGAATATTATCCACCAGAAAAGCAGCATCCTGCGGAGCATCAAATACTTGCCGCATATGCTGATCATTAATCACCCGGACAATGAAGTAATCACCATTTTGATAAGCCACTTCCAGCGCTGCCAGTTCCGGCTGGTCCTGCAGGGCGGTAATCAGTAAGGGCAACTGCACCATACGCTGTTCAAACGTAGTGGCACTGACAAGCGGTGTTTTGGTAAGCAAGTGAACGGTTTGTGCAATGGGGGCGTAGCTACGCTGAAAATCCAGCTCGATTTTCTGGCGGGACTCTTCAAACACATCGCTGGCGGCACTGCGGATTAACTGGCTTGCCTGATAGTAATTGTAGAAGGTCAGTACACCGCCCAGGCAGAACACCAGAAACAGCGCAAAAGTAGAAATATGGATGTGCAGCGGATAACTCTTAAAGCGATTCCAACGTTCCATATTCCTCCTCCGGGAATCCCTGCATATTGACGACTGCCTGTCGTGCCGGCGTTTCAAACCGCATACGGGCTTTATTTACACAGGCCCGGTACGCCACACTTAAGAATTTATTTTTAACAGTTTTTATAAAATCCGTGCCACTTTATTATAAAGTTGCGTGCCACAAGCTACGATGAAAAGTCACCGTAATCGACTATTTCCCTCTCATTTTGGGAGGTCTGTAAAGATCAGCAAAAGGCCGCACCGGCAACAGGCGCCAGCGTGGCCACTCCTGTGGAAAAATCTTATAGTGACGTTGCCCCTTCGCGGAAACTTTCCGCTACCTCGGCCACCTCTTCAGGCTTACTCAGGGGTAACGAACAGCGGTCAGGATTACAGATAAACATACTTGCGTCACCCAGTTGTGGATAACGGCCTGGCTTTTCAAAATGCAGCAGCTTGCGGGGATGATACGCATCAATACCTGCTGCATATAACTTTTGCGCCGCTTCATTGGCATTTTCCGCTACCACAGAAAACTCCACATACGCAGCGGTCAGCTGTTCAAGCGCCAGCCCGGTACGCCCGGTGATCCGGCCTTCACGGGCCAGGATCGACGGTGCTGCAACGGCCCGCAGGGTTTCCTCTGCAACCGTCTCAAACCGTGGCAGCTTGCTCATAATAAACAGATCATAGAAGAAACTGGCGGCATGGGCGTTATCTTCCAGCGGTTTACGGGGTGGAATCAGGCTGGCTGTCGAATCAGGTACCGTGCCGTAAAAACCTTTATTGGTCTCATCCAGCAAGGTAGCTAATGTGCCGTCAGCAACGGCAACGGCCGCCTCAAGCCACTGTTCTTCTCCGGTGGCGCTGTAAAGTGCCAGCAACGCCCGTCCCATACTCGCCTGCGCCCGCAGAAAGGTCTGGCTTCTTCGGTATGCGGATGCACCCGCTGGTCGTCAGCCATGGCCTGATTTTCCCGGGACTGCAACAACCAGCCCTCCGGCTGCTGGCGGTCCTGTAAAATAAAGCTTGCAGTTGATATGGCTTTTTCAGATACTCCGGATTATCAAAAGCCTGGGCAGCCAATACATAGGCCCGGATCACCTCACCGTTTTTATCGGTATAAATAGCATGATCAATCGGCGGAATACCGTAAGCCAGACGTTTTTCGGCTGTATCCAGCAGCCAGTAATCCTGCGGCCACCAGTCTGACGGCAAGCCTTCCGGCTCATCTTTCTGATTCGCGTAATAGCCGTTGCTGCTATCCAGCATCCAGTCATTCAGGTACATATCCACATTGCGCATACCATCGCGAAACGCTTCATCACCGGTAATGCGGTAGCTTCCGCAAATGCGGTAATCGCATTTACCTGATTACTGATCCGTTTTTCAGGAATGGCCATCAGCTTGCTGAAACGGGCCGGAACGCCCTGACTGCCTTCAACAATTTTCTTGATATAAGCACCGCCCCAGACCGGGTCCAGTGTCTCCAGGAAACCTCGGCTGGTTGCCAGCGCCAGATCCCGTAAACTCTGGTTGTCATACAGGTGTGCCCGAAAATACAGATGCTCCAGACGGGGTCCGTCAATTTCAGTATTCAGCCCCCAGCGGGACCAGCCATACCCATCATTCAGCGCCCGGTCCAGCTGTAAACGTACCTGATCACGGATCTTGGTCAGCTCGGTTTCCACCGGTTCAGGGGCAGCTGCATAAGGGGAATTCGGATCCGGCTTTAAAGTACCGGCCGACTGCTTTTCAACAAGGTCATTTAAAATAGGGATAAAATTACGGGGTAAACGGTTACCAGCCATTGCGAACACCTGGGTGGCGTCCGGTTGCATAAAGGCCGTTGCCGGCCAGGCCCAGTCGGAATAACGCTCGCCGATGTCCGGTCGTGCCTGAGCATCCACCGCAATGGCGACAAAGTGTTTGTTCACCACATCAACCACATCAGGGTTGGTGTAGGTTATCCGCTCCATACGGTTACAGGCGGTGCAACCTTCCATGCCAACGTTAACCAGTATCAGCTTGTTTTCAGAACGGGCTTTATCAAAGGAGGTTTTATCCCAGGGTTGCCAGTCAATACCGCCTTCCTGACCAAAACTTGCTGCCTGAGCTGCTATGCCTGCCAGCATCACAACTGTTCCCAGCAACCACCGATATCCGTGTTGTTTCACCCTCATGACCTTGCCCTCCCGAAAATTAGAGAATGCCGGTCAGTCTGGCGACGGCTTAACTGCCAGCTGCCGGCATGCCTCGCTATTCAATACTGACAGAAACTACAGCTTAGCCGGTCAATTACAGCACGCCAGCCTGAAATAAAAATGAAAACACCGGGCTACAGAGCGCCGTCCGTATCCCCGGGCTCACTTGCATGCGAATGTAATTCAGGCGACTATGATTCCGGCAACTGTTATTCACTTTACGGATAAATATCTAATACCAACAATCACTTAAACCGGGAAATAACCATGCGCCGCAGCTTCAGTGAACGGGCCGCCTGTATTGAGGATTTAAAACAACTGGCGCGGCGCCGTATTCCGAAATTTGCCTATGAATATCTGGTCAACGGCTGTAACAGCAACTGCGCTGTTAACAGTAACCGGCAGGCGCTGGACGCACTGCATCTGTTCCCCGATACCTCACAGATTGTCCCGAGTCCTCTCTGCAATGCGAACTGATGGGGCAAACCTATGCAGCACCGTTCGGCGTTGCACCGGTGGGGCTGAGCGGGCTCATCTGGCCCGGAGCCTCCGCCAGTCAGGCCCGGGTAGCCCATCAGGCCAACATCCTTTTGTGCTCAGCTCACTGGCCAGTATTTCTATTGAACAGGCCGCAGAACTGGCACAGGAAAACTTCTGGTTTCAGTTCTACCCGCCGACCGTTAAGGAGATCAGCACAGACCTGATGGCACGGGCCTGGAACAGCGGCTGCAGGCATCTGGTGGTCACCATTGATGTTCCTTCCGCCGGTTACCGGCCGGCAGACATCCGGAATGGCTTATCGGTGCCGCCAAAAATATCCGCCAGAAATATCTGGCAAAGCATCTGCAGACCCGCCTGGAGCCTGGCAACCGTCCGTCACGGCATACCTCAGTTTGCCAGTATGCAGCCGTATATCCCGGCAGATGCTGACCTGGGAAATGTCGCTCACTATATCCGTAATACCCTGAAAAAGTGGTGGATATGAGCACGCTTGCGAGCATCCGTAAGCAGTGGCAAGGTAAGCTGATTGTTAAAGGAATTCTGACGGCGGAGGATGCCAAACGGGCCATCGCTGCCGAGGCCGACGGGCTGATAATATCCAACCATGGCGGCCGCCAGCTGGATGCGGCGGTTCCCAGCTTGCAAGCCCTGAAGAGCATTCGCAGCAGCATCAGCCGGGATACGGCACTGATGGTGGATGGCGGTGTGGAAAGCGGCGTGGACATTGCCCGTTATCTGGCCTGCGGTGCTGATGCGGTCTTCGCCGGCCGGGCATTTATGTACGGCGTGGCAGGCTTAGGAAATGACGGTGCAGATTACACCGCAGCGCTTTTGCGCCGTGAACTGCAGCAGGTAATGGAACAGCTACGCTGCCCGACAATTGCCGATCTGCCCAGGTTTCTTAAATAGCCGCCAGACATAAAAAGGCCCCTTTGTGGTCGTCACACAAAAGGGCCTTTATTCACCTCGGCTGAGATCCTGCTCCGGTTAACACGACCAGACGTGTTACGTTTTCTTCAGCAAGCGTAAGCCATTGGCGACCACCAACAGGCTGGCACCGACGTCAGCAAAAACCGCCATCCACATAGTACCCAGCCCGATCATGGTCAGCACCAGAAAAACCCCTTTAATGCCCAACGCCAACATAATGTTCTGCGCCAGTATATTGCGAGTTCCCTGGGATAACCGCACAAAGGTAGGTATCTTGCGCAGGTCATCGTCCATCAGAGCGACATCAGCGGTTTCAATGGCGGTATCCGTGCCCATCGCCCCCATGGCGAAACCGATTTCCGCCTGCGCCAGTGCCGGTGCATCGTTAATGCCATCCCCACCATGCCAACCGGCCCCTCGGCAGAGAACTGTTTAACCGCCGTCAGTTTATCTTCAGGCAACTGGTTGCCCCGGGCTTCATCAATGCCCACCTGAGCAGCAATCGCCCCGGCAGTATGAGAGTTATCACCGGTCAGCATAGCGGTTTTTACCCCCAGAGCATGCAATTCAGCAATGGCCTGCTGGCTGGATTCCTTTACGGTATCAGCCACCGCAAACAGCCCCAGAACCCGGCTCTGATCCGCCAGCATCACCACGGTTTTACCCTGCTGTTCCAGTTCATTCAGACGCAACGTTAAGTCAGCACAGTTAAGTTGCAGCTCATCAATCAGACGCTGATTACCAAGATGATACAGTTCACCATCAATGGTGCCCTGTACGCCCCGGCCCGGAACTGCAGCAAAGTCTGTGACCGGCATATGCTGTTCAGGCATGTCAGCATCACTGGCAATCGCCACGGAGACCGGATGGTCTGAACGGCCCGCCAGGCTGGCCGCCAGCAAACGGATCTGCTGCGCAGGCACCGGCGTATTCCAGGCCTGGAAATCAGTCAGAACAGGTTTTCCGTGAGTAATCGTGCCGGTCTTATCCAGCGCCAACCATTTCAGCAAGCGGCCCTGTTCCAGATACACACCGCCCTTAATCAGAATTCCCTGACGGGCTGCCGCAGCCAGACCACTGACAATGGTTACCGGTGTGGAAATCACCAGCGCACAGGGGCAGGCAATCACCAGCAGTACCAGCGCTTTGTAAATCCAGTCCTGCCACCCGCCCCCAGAAATAAAGGCGGCAATACAGCGACAGCAAAAGCAGCAATGAACACCAGAGGTGTGTAGATTTTTGCGAACTTATCCACGAAACGCTGCGTCGGTGCTTTACTCCCCTGCGCCTCTTCAACGGCATGAATAATACGAGCCAGAGTCGTCTGACCCGCCGCCGCAGTCACCTTATATTCAAAGGAACCTGATTCGTTAATCGTGCCGGCAAAAACCCCGTCACCCACGGCTTTATCCACCGGCAGACTTTCCCCGGTAATCGGTGCCTGATTAACGCTGGATGCGCCGGCCACCAGCTCGCCATCCAAACCGATACGCTCACCGGGCTTTACTCTTACCACATCGCCGATGACAACGGCTTTGGCATCCACTTCCATCCAGCTGCCGTCCGCCTGCCGGACTGTGACCCGTTCCGGTGTCAGCTCCATTAAACCGGCAATAGCATTACGGGCCCGGTCCAAGGATTTCGCTTCGATCAGCTCAGCAATGGTAAACAGCACCATCACCATGGCCGCTTCCGGCCACTCGCCCAAAATCGCCGCACCGGTCACCGCAATGCTCATCAGGGCATTGATGTTCATATTGCCGTTCTTCAGGGCAACCCAGCCTTTTGTAGGTTGTGCCGCCGCACATAACAATTGCCGTCAGTGCCAGCGCCGCAGCGGTCCATTCCGGTAACAGTGTGCTTTCAAACCAGCCGACCGCTTCAGACGTCACCGCCAGAACGCCGGCAGTCATCAGCGGCCACCAGGGCTTTGCTTCCTCCTGAACCGCCGCCAGCTCACCACTGGCGTCCGGTAACTCCGGATCGAAATCCAGCGAACGGACCGCAGCCAGCACCTCATCAAGGCTCTCTTCGGTATGCACCACGGTCAGTATCCGTTGCATAAGATTGAATTCCATGTGGCTGACACAATCCATCGCCCCCAGCTTTTACGGATCATGCCTTCTTCTGTCGGGCAGTCCATCTGCATAATGCGCATGGACGTCTGAACGCCACCCTCCACTGTCACCTGACCTCCAACACCGGTCAGGCCAGCTACAGGGGCACTGCAGCATCCGCTCGCGGCCTGTTCTTCGGCCACAGCAGGCTCTGCCACCACACAGCAGCCTGAAGAGGTATTCTGCTTTTTACGTCAGCATCTTGGACGATATTCAATGTATTCTGATCGCAGCAATTCGCCATAGCGATTCTCCGGCACTTAACTTATGCTTGCATTAAACACCCTGAAGTCACTTCAGGGTCAACACACTGGAATCGAAAAATGAAAATCGGTGAACTGGCCAGAGAAACCGGCTGTACTGTTGAAACCATCCGTTACTATGAAAAGGTTGGCCTGCTGCCAAAAGCCATGCGCAGCCAGGAAAATAACTATCGCTATTACAGCCAGAAACATCTGGAACTGCTGCTGTTCATCCGCCGCTGCCGCGCGCTGGCAATGACCCATGAAGAGATTCAGCAACTGCTGCAGGCCAGGGAAGAACCGGATAACAGCTGCATCAGCATTAATGAATTAATTGCCGAGCATCTGGAACACGTCCGTGCCCGGATAGAAGAATTACAGGCACTGGAATCTCAGCTGGAAATACTCGGCAGTCAGTGTCAGTCCGTACATGCTGCCCGTGACTGCGGCATTCTGAAAAACTGGATGAAGCCGATAACAACGACTGGCAAACGCCGAAAGCCAGTAACAGCCATGTTGAAGGCAGCCGCTGTCATCATAAAAACACTGACCGGTGACGCGTTCACGCAAGCCGGCGGATAACGGATATCTATACTGTTAATTCCGCCGTAACATAAAACAGGAGGTCCTCCTATGGCCGGAGGCTGGGCAAAAGACGGAGCCGTTCAGGATCAGATTGATGCCAGCGTTGAAGACGCCGTGGCCCACGCACGTCAGCAGCTGCATCAGGGCGAAAGTCTGGAATACTGTGAAGAATGTGATGCAAAGATTCCCGAAGCCCGCCGCAAAGCGGTGCCGGGGTACATCTGTGCATCAAATGCCAGAGTGAATATGATAAACAACAGGCCAGCACAGCCGGCTACAACCGCCGTGGCAGTAAGGACAGTCAGTTACGCTGATCAACCGGATATCAGGGATGTAAGATGAGCACGATACACACACAGTATTATGAGACACCGCTGGGCGAGCTGATTATCGGTGCCTACGAAGGACAACTATGCCTGTGTGACTGGCGTTACCGGCGGATGCGCGACCAGGTGGATAAGCGCCTGCAGAAATTCCTGAACACAGAATACCGGCAACAGACTGACCCGGTCATTGATCAGACTGTTGCTCAGCTGGATGCCTACCTCAGCGGGCAGCGCCAACAATTCGATCTGCCCCTGCTGCTGGCCGGCTCAGACTTTCAGCAACAGGTGTGGCAGGCACTGATCAACATCCCTTACGGCACCACCTACAGCTACCTGCAACTGTCTGAACAACTGGGTAACCCCAAGGCCATCCGTGCAGTGGCCAGTGCCAACGGCGCCAATGCGATATCTATTATCGTCCCCTGCCACCGTATTATCGGCAGCGACGGTTCCCTTACCGGCTATGCCGGCGGCCTCCCTGCCAAGGAAAAGCTTTTAAAGCTGGAAGGGGCTGAACTGCCCGGCCGAACGCTGGAACTGTTCTGATACAGCCTGCCGGGCTGATATAAAATCAGCGCCAGGTCAGGGTAACATCCGCTTTACTGCACAGATGCTGAAAGTGCCGGTCAATCACCGCAACCACTTCTTCCAGGTTAGCCTCTGAATCCGCTTCGCAATGCATTGCTAAGGTGCCAGCAGCCGACGTCATCCGGCAACGACCTATGCTGAAATTAACTTCTCCGGCCAGGCCGGACTCGTCACAGCTGGCCGGCACTTTCTGACTGAAATGCAGACACAACCTGCGCAGATAACGGCTGGCAGATGCCTCAGTTAAAGGCACTTCTGTCTGTTTAGTGATCAGACTCATTTGCATACTCCTCTTTAATGATTTATCCGCAGGGCCGGTCCGCCAGCACCAGCGTATGTCCCCGGGAACAACGTTCTATCCGCCCTTCCACCTGATAGGCCTGGCGCAGATAATCCGGCGTTAAAACATCCTGCGGGGAGCCAAACCGGGTGGTGCCGTCCGGCAAAAGAATCAGCAAATAATCACAGAATCTCAGGGTGAGATTCAGGTCATGGCTGGCAACCAGCGCCACCGATTGTCGCTGTCTTGTTTCATCACGCACCGCCTGTAAGACACTTAACTGCCAGTGCAGATCTAGTGCACTGGTTGGCTCATCCAGTAACAGCAAGGGAGCCTGGCGCACCAGTACCTGTGCCAGCCCGACCATCTGACGCTGACCGCCGGATAATTCCTGCATCTTCCGTAATGCCAGCCCGTTGATCCCCAGCTGGGTAAAGACAGTTTCAATCCGCTGTTCGATCTCTCCGGTCGGTAAACCACCCCAAGTGGCCCGACAGGCACTGAACACCAGTTCATACGCCACCAAAGTAGTCGGCTGCGGCAGGGTCTGGGGCAAATAGCCAACCGTCTGCATCCGCTCACGGTTCGTCAGCCCACTCAGTTCCCGCTGTTCAAAACAGATTCTGCCGGAATATTTCAGCAACCCGGCCAGCGCCTTCATCAGGGTTGATTTGCCTACCCCGTTTGGCCCGATAACTGCCACCAGATCACCGGGGCTGATACTGTCCAGGCTAATATCGCCAAACAGAGGCGCGCCCCATAGCCCAGTTGCAGCCCTTCAAATGTTAAACTCATGTAATTCCCGCCCGGCCACGCTGAAAAATTAAACCGATAAACAATGGCACCCCGACCAGCGCGGTTACCAGCCCGACCGGCAGAATGATCCCGGGCAAGAGGGTTTTACTCGCCAGCGACGCCAGTGACAGCAGCAACGCACCGGCAATGGCACTGCCGGGTAGGAAGAAACGGTGATCTTCACCCAGCAGCATCCGCGCAATGTGCGGACCAACCAGCCCTATAAAGCCGATCTCACCGACGAATGCCAGTGCAACCGCCGTCAGCAGGCTGACCCTTAACAGCACCAGCAAACGTAAGCGCTCAACATGAATGCCCTGACTGCGGGCCTGCTCCTCACCGCTGCGTAATGCGGTCAGTGCCCAGACCTGCCGGACACTGCCCACCAGACACACCGCCAGCACAATGCTGACAATCAACACCTTATCCATCGTGGCACGGGCAAGGCTGCCCATCGTCCAGAAGATAATCTGCTGCAGCGCGGTGGCATCGGCAATAAATTGCAATACTCCCACCGCCGCATTCAGGCCAAACATCAGAGCGATACCGAACAGTAATAAGGTATGAATACTGGCACCCAGCATGCGGGATAATTGCAGAATCAATAACGATGCCAGACAGGCACAGACAAACGCCGCTGCCGGCAGTAAGAGGTTATAACTGATATTCAGCCAGCTGAAATCCAGCACGATGACTAGCGAGGCTCCCAGCGTCGCCGCTGCCCCGACCCCCAGTGTAAAGGGGCTGGCAAGCGGGTTATTCAGTGCGGTCTGCACCTCTGCACCGCTGAGCCCCAGACAGGCCCCCACCACCAGCGCCATCAGGCCAAATGGCAAACGGATATCCCAGATGATGACATATTGTGCAGCACTCAGCCCGGCGGGATTCAGCAGCCCTTCCAGTACCTGCCAGGCGCTGAGGCCAGCAGGTCCGGATGCCAGATCCAGCAGCAGACTGGCACCGGTCATCAACACCATCAGCAGCAGAATTATCTGCCGCCGCAGTACAAAGCCCTTATACGCCCGTGCCAGTGTTGTCGGCACTGAGTCTGGCGCAGCAACCTCTGCCTTAGTCACCACGGCTGCTCACCTGATGCGCCTGTTCAGCAGTCAGCTTCACCCAGTAAGTGCCTTCTAACGGTACCGGCTGAAACCGCTCAAACAGTGTCTGTAAGGTCTGATCCGGATTCAGGTCAGCAAACGCCTGCGGATACATCCATTTGGCAAACACCTGTACTGCTGCCACATTCAGCGGTGAATTATAAAAATGATGCCAGATCGCATACGCCTCACCACGCTGTATGGTCGTAAGCCCCGTCAGTGCTGCAGCACCGGTTCGCTCCCAGTCAGCCCCAGAGCCCGGCGGAAAGATGCCCTGGCCTGCTGTTCACTGACACCGGCGCCAAGTGAGATAAACGGTGGGGCTTGATGGCTGTCTGTTGCCTGGAGCTCCCTCGGGGAACCGATTGCCGTGGCCACATACAGATCCGGCTGATGCGTCAGCAGATACTCAGGATTCATGACCCCGGCACTGCCCGGCACTAACAACCTCGCCATATTGTCGCCGCCAGCTTCATCGATAAACGTCGCCATCATGCCTTTCGCCATGGTTTCGCAGCAGCTGTCATTCAGACCGACCCGGCTGTGCAAGAACACTTCGGGTGCATCTTCTCCGGCCTCCTTCAGGCCCATGGCTACCCGCTGCAGTTCCCGGTCATAAAAGTCCAGAAACGCATCAGCTTGCGCTTCACGTCCCAGCACCTGCCCCAGCACCCGCATGCTTTTCGGTGTATTCACCAGCGGATCATTGCGGAAATCAATAAACACCACCTTTACACCGGCCCGTTGTAACTGATCAATAATCTGTTTATGCCGCGCCCCGGGGCCGTGTCCATCAACACTGAAAATCGCCAGATCCGCCTGAAGGGTTAACACGGCTTCAACACTGAAACTGTCAGCAGATGCCATTCCCACACCGGCAACCGAGTCTATTTCAGGAAAACGCTGACGGTATTGCTGATAGCTGCCGTAATCCAGATCCTTAAGATCGCTGAGCATACCGACCACATGTCGCACCGGATTATCTTTGTTCAGTATGCCCAGCGCATAGATATAGCGGCTGTCACCGAGAATAATTCGCTGCGGCTCACGCTCTATGGTGATGCTCCGGCCAGCCAGATCGGTTACCTGCAACGGATAATTGCCGGCCATTGCCGGCAAGCTGAAAAACGCAGCAAGCCATAGCAATGCTGCGCCAGACAGACGAAAAAGAAAACATAAATAAATGCCCGTGAAGTGTTATGTAAAGACACAGACATCCGGCACCGGGCCGGATGTCTGCTGATTCATTTGGCGAATCAGAAGGAGTAAGCCAGAGTCAGGCGGATATCCCGGCCCGGATCCGGAGAGCCGACAATTCCTGCCCAGCCGGCATTGTCTTCAAAATCTTCCACACTGGCATGATTGAGATATTGCTCATCAAACAGGTTGTTAACTGCCAGGCTGACAGAGAAGTCTTCATTACCGGTTGGCAACCAGCGGGCATAAATATCATGCACCGTGTAGCTTGGCTTTTCGGTCAGCAGCGTATCGGTGCCAACCTGCAGTTTGATGTCATCAATGCTGCGAACGTATTCCATGTTCCAGCCCGCCTCGAAGGTATTGCTGAACTGATAGCTGGCATCCAGCTGTATGGTATCTCCGATGGATACAGCCCCTGAACCGTAAACATAGCGGGTAACCGTCTCACCGCCGGCTTCGACCTTGGACTTCTTCAGGCTGGCACCCAGTTGCAGGCGATCCATAGTGTATTCCGCCCGCAGGTAAACCCCTTTACTCTTGATATCGTCTTCAAGGTTTACCGCCACCTTGGACCATGGAACAGTACCGCCGATCGGATTCTCAATAACCGACTTATACACACCGGCACTGAGGCTGAAATTATCATTATCGTAATTCAGACCCAGCTCAGTGTTATGAGACTCCTCACCTTTCAGCGAGCTGTCGTTACTGGCTGAAGACAGCTTGAACGCATCCTTCACTTCCGGTCCGCGGAAGGCTTCCGCATAACCGGCACTGACGCTCCACTGATCATTCAGCGCATAGTTAGCACTCAGGTTTGGGGATACACCGTCGTCATCAAATTCCAGACCGTTAACATCTTCCAGATGATAGTCATCAAAACGGACACCACCGGTTACCGTCAGCTGATCGGTTACATCTACCACGTCCTGAACATATACACCCCAGACTTCACCGGTTTCTTCAAAATGGTAAGGACTGGTATCCACATCGTTCAGAGTGCTTTTATCATCCCGGTAATTCACGCCGTATATCAGCTTGTGATTACCCAGCAGGCTGGTGTTCTCGATGGTTGTACCCACGGATTTCACGCCACCGTCATAAGACGTACCGGTATATTCACGGGCCTGCTTGTTATCGGTGTGGTAAAGATTCACCGAGAAATCAATCAGCTCATTATCCTGAGGGTTCCAGCCATAGTTAATGATGGTGGTGGTACGGTCACCCTTGGTTGGCTCGGGAACGTTATTGTTCGCATTGCCCAGTTCAGGCTTATACAGTACATCGCCACGTTCATTCAGATCTTCGTAGCTGACAGACAGGCGGTGAGCTTCATCAAAGTTGGCCACCAGCTTTACAAAACCGAGGCTCTTATCGGACTCACTGCCGGGAATCTCGTCGCCGTTACCGTCTTCCAGATTATCAAAGTTTGAATCTACCAGGCTGACCATACCGCTAAGAATACCGCCGCTGTCCCGGCCATAGACGGTGGTGCTGAACTTATTGCCGCTGCCATTGCTGGAATAACCGGCCTTCAGCAAAGCCCCCACATTCTGACCGTCCTTCAACAGATCTTCAGGGTCTTTGGTGGTGAAACGAACAGAACCGCCCAGTGCGCCCGGACCGGCTGTGGCACTACCTGCACCTGCTTCAATCTCAACCTGCTTCAGCAGCTCAGGCTCAATGTTGATCCGACCGGCATGGTGGAATACCGCGCCTGCCTGCTCAGCACCGTCCACAGAAATATTCAGCAAGTCTTCGCCGATATCCCGCACATAGATCTTCTGGCCCATGGATACTGCGCCGCCCACATTTACAGCCGGATCATGCCGGAAAATATCGCTCAGGCTGTTTGCCTGAGTCTTTTCCAGCTCCTGCTGATCAATCAGGTTATCCAGACCACTGGTGGCCTGACCGACCACAACCAGTGTATTTACATCGGCCTGATCCGGCGTACCGCCAGTGAGGGTTTCAGATAAGGTCGGCTGGCTGAACAGCGCAGCCGATACAGATACTACCAGTACCTGACGGGGAAACGGATAGCAGTTAGTGACATGTTCATTGCAATTCCCAAATGATAATAATTTTCAATTGCGAGCCATTATTATCATCTGCTTTGAAAAAGGTAGAACTTTTACAATTGTTACGAATACGCACCGGCTGTTACAAACCCGGTTACAAAAACCGTCACACAGGCAGGCTGATTCTGATCTGCAGGCCTGTTACCTGACCGGTAGCCGACAGCGCATTTTCAGCGGTTAACGTACCGCCCACGGCTTCCGTCTGCCGTTGTGCCAGCGCCAGCCCCAGGCCAAAACCGCCCCTGCGCCGCCCTTCTGCGATGGGTAACAGTTCGCTTTTTCCGAACGTGATTTATCCACCTGAAAAATGGTCTGAAAATATCCTGTAACAGGGGCTCCGGTACACCGGGGCCTTCATCAGTCACGGTGATCTCCAGCGCTTCATCCGAGACATTCAGAACAACCCGAACCTCTCTTCCTTCCGGCGTATGCTGTAGGGCATTACGAATAATATTTTCCAGCGCCTGGCCCACCGCCCGCTGGCTGCTGTGGGTAATTTCAACCTGCTCTGGCACACACAGCGTCAGCCGGTGCCGGGGATATTCAAAACGTGCATCTTCCCCGATCACCTGCAGCAGTTCAGCCAGGTCGAAACATTCACTGCACAGTTGCGGCGATTCATTATTCAGCCAGACCAGCATCAGGGTATCTTCCACCAGCTCCCGCATCACAGAAGACTCCCCGTAAACGCTGCAGCGCTTCATCCGGTTGCAGCCCCTGCCCCACGTGCTCAACTGCCATATCCAGCCGGGCCAGCGGGGTTCGCAACTCGTGGGAAAGATCTTCCAGTAAATGCCGCTGGTTATTAATTAACTTACCGGTGTGTTCGGCCATCTGATCAAAGGTTCCGGCCAGCGAGGTCAGCTCATCATCCCGCTTCCCAAGACATTCCTGACCCTGACATCATAACGGCCTTCGCTGAATTGCCGGGTGGCTTTTTCCAGGGTCCGTAACGGTTTCATCACATGCCAGTACAGTACCCAGGAAAGCAGGCACAGCAGCACAAAAGGTAAAGCAATCTGCAGCATGATCTGCGCCAGTGGATAGTAATCCCCTGGGCGCATTCGCTGAGGTAACTGAATCAGAAAACGGGTTTCGCCATCGGCAAAGGGCACATCCATGGTGGGATTTTCTTTAAAGTACAGGTGAATCTTCCAGGTCACACTGCGCCCCAGAGTGAAGGTCTCCAGGTACCGCTCCGACAGGCTGGTATCCGCAAAGGTCTTTAAATCATTCTGGACGATCGCCACCCAGGTATCTTCTTTTTCTTCCAGTGCTTTAATCCAGTCCGCCAGCTTTTCTTCCTCTCCGGCAACAAACATTGCCTCCGCCTGCCGGGCATAATCAACCATCTCCTGCTGATACACCGGCGCAATGAAACTCATACGGTTTTCAGTTTGCCGGTTGACCACATCAATGGCCCAAAACAACAGCACCGTCCCTACAGCAATGATGCTATACATCTTCCATAAGAGTTTGTTTTTCATACGAAGACGTAGCCTTTTCCATGTACGGTGGACAAGCGTTCGGCCGGCATTCCCACATCAACCAGCTTGCGCCGGACCCGGCTAAGGTGCATATCCAGACTGCGGTCGTAACGGCTGAAAGCACGCTCCAGAACCGTTTGATAAAGGTAGGGTTTACTCAGCACTTCGTGGCGGTTTTCCGCCAGCGTCCATAACAGCCGAAACTGAATCGACGTCAGCTCTACCGGTTCTCCGGCAAAGCTGGCCTGCTGCTTTTGCCGTTTCAGCAATAAGCCATCCAGCTCCAGCTGAGAACTTTTCGCAGGTGCTTCCCGCTGCCAGCGGGAACGGCGAAGCAATGCGTCGATACGCAACTTCATTTCTGTAAAGTTAAAGGTTTGGGCAGATAGTCATCAGCCCCTTTGCTGTAACCTTCTATACGTTCTTCTTCGGCACCGCAGGCGGTGAGCATCATCACCGGTGTTTGCCGCGATTTACGCAGGCGGTTCAGCACCGAAAAACCGTTCAGGCCGGGCAACAGAACATCCAGCAAAATCAGGTCAAAGGTTTCACTCAGCGCAGCAAATAATCCTTTGCCCATCGTAATACTGCTCAATACGAAATCCCTGTGCACGCAGTAAATCCGCCACCTGATTATTCAGGGTTGGATCGTCTTCTATTATGAGTATCCGTGCAGATTCCATCGTTACTACTCTATCCGGTAAGGTGGTAAGGTGAACTAACAGCGACGCATGATAATGAGAATAATTAGCAATCACAACATCTGATTAAAAATTCACCGTTACTTATTTGAAGTTCTTTTACCTGAAGCACTCTCACCTCAAACACCCTTCCCGGTTGCCTTATAAATACAGTTTCTTTAGCATCCTCTTATGATTAAAAGCCAAGCACGCCAGCCATTGATCAGCCCTCTGATTATCTTCACTGTATTGACGATCCTGTTTGCGCAGTCGTCACTGGCAAGTGGCATGCTTGCAACCCTGTCCGAAACATCCCAGGCACAGTATCAGCAATCCCATCAGGACCATGGTCATGATGTTACGGACACCGGAACGATCATCTGAGCCTGCAGAATCTGCAGCAATTGCACGATGGCACTGCCAGCACCCTCAGCCAGCTGTTTCTGAATCCGGCACGCCTTTGCTGCCCTGAAACTGGTCCGTCAGTACCGGCTGAATACAGCCAGACCAATTACATTCCCCCATATTCCGCCGGACAATCCTCCTCCCCGAAAAAGCATCGTTATTACCTGATCAACACAAATAACGACTTTTTATGCACATTTGAGGTATTTATGAACAAGTTAACCACTGCAATGTTCACTGCACTGGCGATCAGTATCACCGTGGCAACCCCGGTTTCTGCCCATCAGGGTGCAACCGGCATCGTTAAAGAACGTATGGATCAGATGGATATTATGAAAAATCCATGAAATCCATGTCTGCCATGTTCAAGGGCAAAACCGCGTACGATGCCGAAGCTGTCCGCCAACACAGCCGGACCATTGCGAAACATTCAGATACAACACTGACCAAGCTGTTTCCTGAAGACAGCCTGCAGCATGCCAGCGAAGCCAAACCTGTCATCTGGCAAAAATGGGATAAGTTTGAATTTCTCTCAGCAGAACTGAAACGTATCAGTGAAGCACTGGAAAACTCAGCAGATGTCCGTGAAAGCGACAGCAGCGAAGCAGCGATGAGTATGACGATGGATACTGCCATGATGACCGAAACAGCCGCCAGCGATACCGCCGACAGCCTGTTCCGGGAACTGGCGGACACCTGTTCGTCCTGCCATACGACGTTCCGAAAAAGAAAAATAACCGCTGATTATGAAAACGATCAGTCTTGCCGCACTGCTGCTTGCAGCAGTGGCGGCCGGTTATTATCTGCTGCAACCCAATGCTGCTGATGAAACACTGACAGATGATCCCGCACTGCCTGGCAACGTTGCCAACGGTGCCTATCTGGCCCGCATTTCAGGCTGTATCGCCTGTCATACGGACAGTGAAAACAAAGGAAAGCTGGTTGCCGGTGCACCGCTGAACAGCCCGTACGGAGAATTCTATGCGCCCAACCTGACCACCGACGCTGACACCGGCATCGGTAGCTGGACGCTGAATGATTTTGACCGGGCGGTACGTCATGGTGTTTCTCCCGATGGAGAGACTTATTATCCGGCATTTCCTTACGAGTTTTTCACTCAGTTAAGTGATCAGGATATCCGTGACCTGTGGGCAGCGTTTCAGACGGTACCGCCGGTGAACCAGCCTACGCCTTCATCTCAGCTCAGCTTTCCCTACAACCTGAAACAGGGTCTGCCCCTGTGGCAACGTTTTTCCAGCTAACGCCGGAAACAGATGTTGCCAATGAACGGGGCAAATATCTGGTGGAAGCCGTCGGTCACTGCGCCGCCTGCCACACCCCAGAAACCTGTTTGGCGGGTTACAGCAGGATCGCTGGTTAGAGGGCGTTGCGGCAACCGATGACAGCGAAGCCATTCCGGCCATCACCGCCGGGGCATTACGGGAAAACGGCTGGACAGCCGATGACATCGCCTATGCCCTGAAAACCGGCCTTACACCGGACGGTGATGCACTGGGGGCACGATGGGTGAAGTCATTAAGTACGGCAGCCGCTTTATGAATGAAGCGGACCGCCGGGCGATTGCCGAACACCTGTTAGCGGAATAACCGTCAGCAAAGCTTTCATTGCGAGAGCCCAAAAGCCGGGAGCCTGCTCCCGGTTTTATTTAATATTACGCCCTTTTATCAGCCTAACAGCTGTGCTTCGTTAATCACTGACGGACGGGGATCGATGATAAAGTCCTCAGCCGGCATGCTGTTCACCGCCCGCTTTCGCCACAGAAAATACACCACCGGCAACACCATCAGCGTCAGGATAACCGCACTGATCATGCCTCCCACCATGGGTGCTGCAATACGGCTCATAACTTCTGAGCCGGTACCGGTGCCATAGAGGATCGGTAACAGGCCTGCCACAATTGCCGCAGCGGTCATCATTACCGGGCGAACCCGCAACCCTGCCCCCTGCATGACAGCACTGCGCAGCAATGCTTCACTGGGCATACATTGTTGCTGACGGCAGTTATCCAACATTTCGTGATACGCCTGGTTCAGATAAACCAACATGATGACGCCGATTTCCACTGCCACACCGGCCAGCGCGATAAAGCCAACACCCACCGCCACTGAAAAGTTAAAGCCTTCCAGATACATCAGCCAGATACTGCCCACCATTGCCAGCGGTAAGGTGCCCATGATGATGGCCACCTCAACGAAGTTACGGAAATTTATGAAGAGTAAAATCACAATGATTAGCAGCGTCAGTGGAATCACATAAGTCAGCTTTTCCTTAGCCCGCTCCATGTATTCATACTGCCCTGACCAGTTCACGGAATAGCCTGCCGGCAAGTCCAGATTTTCTGCGACCACTTTGCGGGCATTTTCCACATAGCGGCCCACATCCACCCCGTCGATATCAATGAAGGTCCAGCCGTTCAGGCGGGCATTTTCGCTCTTAATCCCCGGCGGGCCTTCTTCGACATAGATACGGGCAATATCCCCAGCGGAATCCGTTGTCCCATCGGGGTAACAATCGGCAACAGGGCCAGCTGTTCCGGTGAGTCACGGAAACTCTGCGGATAACGGATATTAATCGGGTAACGTTCCAGCCCTTCAACCGTTTGGGAAACATTCATACCGCCAATGGCCGCTGCCACAAGCTGCTGCACATCGGCAATGTTCAGCCCGTAGCGGGCCGCTTTCTGGCGCTGAATATCCACTTTAATATAGCGACCGCCGGCCACCCGTTCGAGTACACCGAAGCGGTTCCCGGAATGTCCTTCATGATTACTTCCAGTTGCTGGCCGATGTCCTGAATCACACTCAGCTCAGGGCCTGCAATCTTAATCCCCACCGGGGTTTTAATCCCGGTTGCCAGCATGTCGATCCGGGTTTTAATCGGCATGACCCAGGCATTGGTAATACCCGGTATTTTAACCAGACTGTCCAGCTCTTTTTCAGGCTGTCGGTGGTCACACCTTCCCGCCATTCAGACTGCGGCTTCAGCTGAATAAAGGTTTCGATCATGGTCAGCGGCGCCGGGTCCGTGGCAGTTTCCGCCCGGCCAACCTTACCGAACACCGTCTTTACCTCCGGCACAGTACGGATAATCTTATCGGTCTGTTGCAGGATCTGCCGCGCCTGTCCGATGGATACCCCGGGATAAGTGGTCGGCATATACATCAGATCCCCTCATCCAGCGGCGGTATAAACTCACTGCCGAGCTTATCCAGCGGCCAGACGCCCAGCACACAGATACCCAGTGCAAACAACAGGGTCAGCTTAGGAAAGTTAAGAACCGTTTTCAGCCCGGGCAGATACACAGCGGAGAGAATCCGGTTAACCGGGTTCTTATGCTCCGGCAGCACCTTGCCACGAATAAAGTACCCCATTAACACCGGTACCAGGGTAATGGCCAGCGCTGCGGCCGCTGCCATGGCGTAGGTCTTGGTAAACGCCAGTGGGGCAAACATCCGGCCTTCCTGTGCTTCCAGCGTAAATACCGGTACAAAACTGACCGTGATAATCAGCAAGCTGAAAAACAGAGCCGGTCCGACTTCACTGGCTGAATCAGCAACAATTTTCCAGCGGTTTTCCTTCGTCAGCGGCGTACGCTCCATATGCTTGTGCATATTTTCAATCATCACGATGGCACCGTCGATCATGGCACCAATGGCAATGGCGATCCCCGAGAGACATGATGTTGGCGTTAATCCCCTGGATGTACATCACAATAAACGCTGCAAGAATGCCCACCGGCAAACTGAAAATGGCCACCAGCGAAGAGCGCACATGGAACAGGAATACCATGCACACCAGCGCCACCACGGCGAATTCTTCCATCAGTTTGGTCCAGAGGTTATCCACCGCCCGCTCGATCAGTCCTGAACGGTCATACACGGTCACCACTTCAACCCCATCAGGTAAGCTTCCACGCAGGGATTCCAGTTTGGTTTTCACGCCATCAATGGTTTGCTGGGCGTTCTCGCCAAAGCGCATCACCACCACGCCGCCAACCACTTCACCTTCACCGTCCAGCTCGACAACACCACGGCGCATTTGCGGGCCAAGTCCGATATCAGCCACATCTTTCAGCAACAACGGAGTGCCATTTTGATTCATCCCTAAGGGAATATTTTCCAGATCCTGCCGGTTCTGAATATAGCCGGATGCCCGGACCATATACTCCGCTTCGGCCATCTCAACCACCGACGCGCCAACTTCCTGATTACCACGCTTAATCGCTGCCTGGATATGGGCCAGCGGTATATTGAAAGCACGCAACTTATCCGGATCAACCCGTACCTGATACTGGCGCACCATTCCCCCAAGGGAAGCTACTTCCGATACCCCCGGTACCGTTTGCAGTTCATACTTCAGGAACCAGTCCTGCAAACTGCGCAGCTGGCTGAGGTCATTCAGCCCGGAGCGGTCAACCAGCGCATAGAGATAGACCCAACCCACACCGGTTGCATCGGGCCCCAGCTGTGCTTTGGCATTTTCCGGCAGTGATACCTGATTCAGATACTCCAGTACCCGGCTGCGGGCCCAGTACATATCCGTATCATCGTCAAAAATCACGTAGACGTAAGAATCACCAAAAACGAATACCCCGCACGGTGACCGCTCCGGGAACAGACAGCATGGCGGTCGTCAGCGGATACGTCACCTGATCTTCAATAACCTGAGGCGCCTGTCCGGGGTAACTGGTTTTAATAATCACCTGCACATCCGACAGGTCAGGAATGGCATCCAACGGGGTATTTTTAATGAATAGAGACCGCCCCCGACAATCATGATGGTGGCCAGCAGCACAAACATCCGGTTGCCCACAGCCCAGCGAATAATTGCTTCAATCATCATTACTTCTCCTGAACCACTGGCAGACCGATATCATCCGGCAATTCCACATCGGTAATGACATAGATCCCCGCGACCGTGCGGGTAATCTCAATGGCGATATCCATACCCGGACGTAATTCTTTTGAAGATACGGTTTCAGCCAGACCAAGATTCATATTGGCAGGCGGCCAGTTCCAGGTTTCAACTGCTCCATGTTTCAGATTGACCCGCCGGCCATTCGCCAACAGCTTATTTACTTTGGCGGTGGTCCAGATTTTTGTGGCTGATGCTTCAGCAGAGTTAGCCGCCGACATGTCATGGCCGTCATGTGCCATATTCATTTTCATGTCTCCCGACATGTCATGGCCGTCATGTGCCATAGTCATTTTCATGTCTCCCGACATGGCACGGCCATCATTTGGCATTTTCATTTTCATGTCTCCCGACATGGCACGGCCATCATTTGGCATATTCATTTTCATATCTGCCGACATGGACTCTGGCTGATGCATGCGTTTGAAGTCCGAGGTCTTGCTGGACTCGGAATCCAGCAGGAACTGTGCAGATGTCACTACCTGCTCGTTTTTCCCGATGCCTTCCAGAATTTCCACCCGGTTACCATCGTTCCGGCCGGCGACAACATTCACCGACTTATAACGGCCCTCACCTAACGCCAACACCACCCTGTCGGTATCGCCGACGCGGATCAGTGCTTCGCGGGGAATATTCAGAACCGGCTTGTCTGAAAGGTTACTGATCACAACCTGTGCATACATGTTCGGCTTCAGCATCAGGCCGGGATTCGGAAAGCGAATCCGCACCCGCAGGGTCCGGTTCATTTTATCCAGGGTCGGATACACATAATCCACTTTCCCCTGCCAGGTTTTACCCGGCAGATAATCCAGCCGGATAGTCACCGGTGCGTCCTGCTTTACCAGATTCGCCTGGCGCTCAAACACCTCGGCTTCAATCCAGACCTCATCCAGTGAGGCAATAGACATCAGCATTTTGCCGGGCTTCACAAAAACCCTTCCTGCATAGCAAAGTTTTCCACCACACCGGTCATCGGTGCATGAAAGGTCACTGTCTGCACGACTTTGCGGGTCTTTTTCAGAGTTTTAACCGCTGCCTCCGGCACCTGCAATGCACTTAAACGCCGTTCCGCAGCCTTAATTAAACGCCGGTCTTTACGGGATAAGGCGAACAGCAATTCTTCCTGAGCATTCACCAGTTCCGGTGAATACAACTCATACAGCGGCTGATCTTTTTCCACCGTTTCACCGGCTGATTTCACATACACCTTTTCCAGCCAGCCTTCGACCCGGGGATGCACATGCACCATTTCATCCTGGTTGTACTGCACGTACCCCACGGTATCTACCTTAAACTCCAGTGGCGAAACCCTGGCAGATGCAGTTCTCACCCCCAGATTATTCACCACTTCAGATGAGATACTGACGGTTCCCGGTCCGCTGTCATCCCCCTTCGTCACCGTAAAACGGCACCAGATCCATCCCCATCGGAGACAACCCCGGTTTATCCCTGCGGAAATTCGGATCCATCGGCGCTACCCAGTACAGAGGTTCTTTAGGCTTTGCTTTTTCTCTTCCCCGTAAAACGGCACCAGTTCCATCCCCATCGGAGAGAGCCCCGGCTTATCCCGCCGGTAATTCGGGTCCATTGGTGCCACCCAGTACAAAGGCTCCTGACTGTCTGACCCTGAGCTATCCGCCATACCTACCATATCCGCCATACCAAGCTGGCTCTTTACGTAGGGCACCACCGCAGTGGCCGCAGCCGTTCCGATTACAGCCCCCACTAACACTAAACTGAAGTTTTTAACTGCGCGCATCATAGTTTTACTCCCCAACACTGGCGGCTGAATAGGTCATGGATAAATCTGAATCGGAACCGGTAAGCGTGGTAAGTGACGACGCTCCGGTGCTATCAAAACCATCAGAACCGGTAAATGTTCTGTCGCCAGAAAATAGTTCATACGGGCGGTTAAAATTTGCTGATCAACAGCGAGTTCCAGCGCATCAATACGGCCGTTAAGTTCGGCAATCCGTGCCCGAACCACTTCGGCAAAATCACCGTTATCTGCGGTATAGGCATTCAGGGCAGCCTGAGCCTGTAAACGCATTTGTGGCAGTATCTGGTGCCTGTACCGTGCTTCCCGTTCTTCAAGGCGCTCCCTCTGAACCCGGGCGGCACTGTATTCAGCGATCATTTTTCGCAGCAGTAAGATCCGCTCACTTTTCACCGCTTCACGCCGGTAAACCGCCGCATCCACACCGCTGTCCTGCTTAACGGTAGAGAACACCGGCATATCCAGGGTGACACCGAAAGTCACCAGATCAGCCCGGTCCGCACCGCTACTGTCACTGGACCGGTAACCATAACTGGCCCTGACACCCCACTGGGGTTCATATGCCTGCTTAGCCAGGTCGACACCGGTTTGCTGCATTGCCAGTTTTTTGTTGAGCGCTTTCACCAGCGGGTGCTCAAGGAATAGCTTCCCAAGGGCTGCGTTATCCTGATTACTTCCAGCCTCGTCCAGTTCAGGCTGCAGCAACGATAATCTGGGCATGTCTTGCGAGTAGCTAAGACCCACAGTAAGGTGATCTGCCTGCAACCACTCATCAAGTTGTTGCTCCAGCGACTCCTGCCGTTGTAACAACCCGTTAAGGCGTTCATCCAGTAACGTTTTTCCAGCTCAGCCCGTACCACATCCTGCTGCTGAGTCTGCCCCAGCGCTGCGGAATAGCTGGCCAGTGAAATATCCACCAACTGATCAAACAGCACCCGGTCATTTCTGATCAGCGCAATGCTCTGACGTACTTTATAAGCCTCCAGCCATAACTGACTCACCGTCATCACCAGCCGGGCCTGCCGGTCCAGACTCAGTAACGGGTGCCGTTCGCTCTGCTGTAAAAATTGCTGTTTACGCAGCACCAGAGAATCACCCCGGGGCAACATCTGTGAAACGCCGGCAATCAGTTGCGTCATTGGCTCCTGATCGAGCTTAAAACTGTCGGTGGGTAGATTGGCCACTGCAAAAGAAAACTGCGGATCCGGCAACTCACCGGCAGCCTGACTTTGGGAAATCAGGGCCTTTTCCTGAAGACGGTTCTGCACCTGCCAGGCATCCTGTTGCAGGGCAATTTTACCGCTTTGCCTAAAGTAAACGGCTCTTCTGTAACATTGCCGGCGTCTGCCGCCAGTGCCAACCCGCTACTGAAGCTTAACAATGCACCACACAGGAAACGTGCACTGCCAGAAGATATAAAAGGCTTATTTTTTAACAACATAACTCCCCACGAAGGGTAAATCCAACACGGGAGTTGTCACATAACGGAGTTAGATAATTGCTGCGCCGAATATCAGAAACAGCAGCAGAAACAGGTAGAAAATCCGTTCAGATACAGACAACTCACTAAACATTCGGTACCGGGAGGTACCCTGAGCTTTAGTGAGCTATTGGAGGGCGATAAAGAGAACTTAAGGCCTGAGCAGGCAAATCCTGCCGCAGCTGGGGTAATATCTGACGTTCCCGGATCATATCCAGGCCTGCCGAACCGGCAGTAAACACCGACGACGCACATTGCATCGACGCACAGCTGGCATCACAGTCACAGCATTGCGTCAGTGAACCGGCCGACATATCTTCACAACATGCCATTGCTTCAGCTGCACTCATGTCCTGACAAAGCATCGCCAGATCAGACATGGATTCAGTGCTTACATGGTGGGCAGTTTCCATCCCGACAGGCGAATCTGTCATGCTGGCCACAGACGAAACGCTATACGTCTGGGCAACCAAAGTTACCAGCGCGCATATAAGCATCATCAGTCTGTTAAATCTGTTCAGCATCAGAGACAGCATCCGTCATATCAGTCACACCGGAGAGTTTATGAATCAGTCAGTTACAGAAACTGATACCGATTTCACCCGATAAAGAAAATCCGTGCCGACAGTAAGTAACGAACCTGAAACCATCCTGAAAAACCAGCCTTTCGCCAGTAAAACTGAAAAACATTTTTACGGACTACATAAACGCCTTCCCACCTCTCAATGGTGCAATCACAGAGATTAAAGCGGGCCCAGCTTTAACCAGTGACCTTCGCCCGGGGTTATTAAAGAGTGAGTCCGACGAGCTACTATGCTGCTCTTCGTTTTACTTACCCCAGAAACGAAAAAGCCAACCTTTCGGTTAGCCTCTTCAATATTTTACGTTGGTAGCGGGGGCCTGAGTTGTACTGACGACCTTCTCCCGGGGTTATAAAGAGTTGAGTCCGACGAGCTACCAGCCTAGTTTGAAAATAAATCTCAAATTTCAGACATAAAAAGCCTATCTTTTCAGATAAGCCTCTCTTTATCACGTTGGTAGCGGGGGCCAGACTTGAACTGACGACCTTCGCCCGGGGTTATAAAGAGCGAGCCCGACGAGCTGTTCTTAAAATACCTACTCCAGAAACGAAAAAGCCAACCTTTCGGTTAGCCTCTTCTGTTTTTACGTTGGTAGCGGGGCCAGTCTTGAACTGACGACCTTCGCCCGGGGTTATAAAGAGTTGAGCCCGACGAGCTACCAGCCTAGTTTGAAAATAAATCTCAAATTTCAGACATAAAAAGCCTATCTTTTCAGATAAGCCTCTTTTTACGTTGGTAACGGGGGCCAGATTTGAACTGACGACCTTCGCCCGGGGTTATAAAGAGTTGAGCCCGACGAGCTACCAGCCTAGTTTGAAAATAAATCTCAAATTTCAGACATAAAAAAGCCTATCTTTTCAGATAAGCCTCTCTTTTTACGTTGGTAGCGGGGGCCAGATTTGAACTGACGACCTTCGGGTTATGAGCCCGACGAGCTACCAGGCTGCTCCACCCCGCATCAACGTGGGGCGTATACTACATACGAGATCGGAGGTTGGCAAGCGTTATTCTGTAAAATCTAACAAAAACTATCTTATTACGACAATCAGCCTGTTTATCAGCCAGTTACCGACGGGTGGTTGATATAAGACAGCGAATAACTGCACACTATTTAGCCAGAGGATTAAGGAATCAGCGAATGCAACCGGTCCTTATTTTAAGCCTGCCGGCTGCATCCCGGGTTCCCTATAACAATAAAAATAAGGAACACCCTGCTATGGTTAATCAGAGTAATAAACTCATCACTGGCAGCGAGGAATGGTGCAAATTTATCGACCTGTCGATACCTGCCATCAAAGCCCGGGTTGACTCCGGCGCACGCACTTCTGCTATTCACGCTCTCAATATCAAAACCTTTCAACGCAACGGCAGCTCCTGGGTCAGCTTCGATGTTTACCCCCTGCAAAATAACCGTAAAACCGTCATAAATTGTGAAGCCCCGATTCATGACCGGCGCACCGTTAAAAGCTCCAGCGGCAGCACAGAGAAGCGTTACGTCATCAAAACCAGTATCGCCATGGGCGAGCAAAGCTGGGATATAGAGCTTACCCTCACCAACCGCGATGCCATGGGCTACCGGATGTTGCTGGGCCGGGAAGCAATGAAAGGCCGCTTGCTGGTTGATCCGGAAGAGTCGTTCATGTTCGGCACGCTGGAAGACAGTGAACTGCTGGATCTGTACCGGCCGAAAAATTGCCGAAACGGGGTATGAAAATAGGCGTTCTGGCCAGTAACCCGAACCTTTACAGTAACCGCCGTATCATTGAAGCCGGTGAAGAACGTGGCCACGAAATGGTCTTCCTGAATATCAAGCACTGTTACATGAAAATGGATGCGGACAGACCGGAGGTTCACTACCGGGGCGGTAACGTACTGAATGATCTGGATGCCGTCATTCCCCGCATCCGGCCAAGTATGACCTTCTATGGCTGTGCCCTGGCCCGTCAGTTTGAATCTATGGGGGTTTACTGTCTGAACACGGCCGCGGCGATTACCCAGTCCCGGATAAACTGCATTCACTGCAACTGCTGTTCGAAAGCGGCGTGGAAATTCCCATCACCGGTTTTGCAAACTCACCACTGGAAACCACCGACCTGATCAATATGGTTGGCGGAGCGCCGCTGATCATTAAATTGCTGGAAGGCACACAGGGCCGTGGCGTAGTACTGGCGGAAACCAAAAAGGCGGCCGAGTCGGTAATCAATGCGTTCAAAAGTTTGCGTGCTGACATTCTGGTTCAGGAATTCATTAAAGAAGCCGCCGGTAAGGATATTCGCTGCTTTGTGGTTGACGGCAAAGTGGTCGCGTCGATTCAGCGGGAAGCAGAACCCGGTGAGTTCCGTGCCAATATCCATCAGGGCGGTACCGCCAGCCTGATCGTCCCGACAGCGGATGAAAAGCGCATCGCCATTAAAGCCGCTAAATGCATGGGGCTGAAAGTAGCCGGGGTGGACATTATCCGCTCAGCCAAAGGGCCTTTGCTGCTGGAAGTCAATTCATCTCCCGGGCTGGAAGGTATTGAAGGGGCTACCGGTAAGAATGTTGCCGGAATGATGATTCAGGCGATAGAAAAGAAACTGAAATGGAAAGTCGCTGAATAAACACATAAAAAGCCGCCGCATTTACCCTGCGGCGGCTAAAGGACACCTCAACACGTCCCAATCGAATCTCATTCTTTCTCAGATACCCTTTGCCAAAACGCCTGTCTTAACTGTCATTCACTTCGGTATCTGATTTAAACCGGCTGGTGTACCCTAAATGCTAATCAGGATGATTAAAGCAACCCAACAAGGATGTAGATATGAATCCCGTATCTTTTATTAAAGTAAACAGCGGCAATGTTTGCGAACTCAGTTCATTAAAAGTCAGCCCCCATCAATGCCACCTGATCGATTCCAATGCCTTCTGGCTCGCTGAGGTACTGGTCGACGGCGACAGCCTTTCTTTTGGCATCTACGAAAATAATCGGCCTGTCGGGCTGATCACAGTCATCGATCCGCGCACGCTGGAAGCGGACGATCATTTTCAGCCAGACTGCCTGTACGTATACCGCCTGATGATCGATCAACATCATCAGGGCAGGCAGTTAGGCACTTCCGCTGTCAGATTCAGCCAGCAACTGGCAACAGTGCTGGGGCTACGCGGCGTAAGCTTAACAACCATGGCTGCAGAATCGGGTAATGCGCTGAACTTTTACCTGTCATTAAACTTTAAACCCACCGGCCGCGAACTGGAGGATGAAACCGAATTGCTCTGGCTGGCTTAACAGCCCGTATCTGCTTCACAGATTAAGCGATTAAAAGCACTAAGGAATAATCGATATTGCTTAGTGCTTACTCACATTAAACTAAAAACTGCTGCACAACTTCGTTAAATTTCCTGATTACTTGTCAGGCCACTTTTCAACAGACGTTTTACTTTCACCAGATTTTGCTGCGCGACTTTGTAATACCGCGGATTCTCGGTAATGGCTTTCTGGAAAAGTCAGCGGCTGCTGCATAGCGCTTCGACAACAGACAGATATAACCAATATCATTATATGCCTGCGCGGTATCCATAACTTGTTCAAGTGCTTCGAGCGCTTCGAGGTAACGTTCCTGACGGGCATATACCAGACCGAGGTTTTTCCATGCCGGCTCATACAGATTGTCCGTCTGCAGAGCCTTACTGAAATACATTTCAGCTTCCGGCCACTGGGCAGACATATAATGTGAATAGCCCAGATTATTCAGTATCACCTTATTGTTACCGGAAATTTTAAGCCCGGCCTGATAATGCTCACGGGCTTCATCCAGTTTTCCCTGCATGTCGTAAATAATGCCGAGGCCATTATAAGATTCCAGTGCCAGTGCAGCACTGCGGCGGATAGTGATGGTGCTGTCACCGGCGGCTTTCTGTTCAGCGGTCAGTGCCTTCTGATAGCTCACAGCCTTTTAAAGGCATCCTGCGCAGCCTCATGCTGTTTCTCTCTTAACAGAATAAGCCCTGTCCCCTGATGGGCTGAAACCAGTTTTTCATCAATGGAGAGTGCTTTCTGAAATGCCAGATAAGCCGTTTTGTAATTCTTACGCAGATAATGGATATTACCGATTTCCAGCAACGCCTGGGTATGTTTATCATCCAGTTCATATGCCCGGATATATTCATACAGCGCTTTATCAAGATTATTTTCCGCCATCGCGTTGCGGGCACGCTGCATCGCCTCTCTCGGCGTTTTGGCCTGTTTCGCAGCCAGATACGCAAGTATCGGTTTGCCATCATATAATTCGGATTGTTCTTCGGTCATGGCTGCAGTTTTTGCTGATTAGCCGCACAGCCTGTCAGCAATACGATACTCACAGCCAGTGCGCTGTATACACAGCCCTGACAGATTCCCTGATACAGCTTGGTAAAAGTGCGCATGATTCAGCCCCTTTGTCGCTGACGCCAATGCTTTGTTACTTCAGCCGGTAGATATAAGTATGGCTCTTTTTCTACCTTGTAGCTAAAACGGCCAGAACACCCAGTACCGCGGGCCCAACCATGACTAAAAGAACGATGGCCACAGGCAAAACGTCAGCGGGAAAATCAGTTTGGTTGCAATTTTGGCAGCCATTTCTTCTGCCCGCTGCAGGCGCTTATCCCGGAATTCATCAGAATAGACCCGCAGGGTATCAGCGATACTGGTACCGAAACGGACACTCTGGTCCAACGACGCAACCAGGCCACGAATATCTTCCAGGCCGGTCCGTATTGCCATATTGCGCAGTGCCACTATACGGTCCACCCCAACCCGGGTTTCGTTATTCACCTGATGCAGTTCATCTGCCAATACCGGATGGCTGACCTGAATTTCATCGGCAACCCGTTGCAGGGCCATCTGTAGCCCCAGCCCCGCTTCAATACAGACCACCAGCATGTCCAGCGCATCAGGAAACGCGTTGCGCAAAGCACGCTGACGCCGGGCAATCAGCTTATCCAGGATGTAACTGGGCAGAATAATACCCGCCACAAGTGACAGAACCAGCGTGGACGCAATGTGGTTGGTGCTCATATCCGGTACAAACTGGGTCGCCACCAGCGCGATACCCGGAAACAGCAGGATGAGTAAAAACCGGATCGCATAATAATCGGCGACGGCGCTTGATTTTCTGAAACCGGCATTCGTCAGACGCACCAGGGTTTTGGAATCCTGCCAGCCTTCTTTCGGCGCAATAGACTCTGACAGTGATGTGCCTGAAGCCTTAGCAAACAGCTGATCGTTACCTGAGTTCCCGTTACCATGCGTCTGTTTACGCAACATCATCATTTTCAGACGTAGTGGGTCCGATAAACTTATCACCGTAAATCCGACGCCCAGACAGATAACCAAAACCGTTAAGCCAATGAGCAAAAGGAAAATCAGTCGTGCATCGGTTGCGTTCAGTATTGTGCTGTTTATAAGTCCGTATAAATAATCCATCACAGCAGCCCTCCTACACTTCTATCCGTAACACACGGTTAATCCAGTAAACACCGATAATCATGCCTACGAATGCAAACGCGATCAGTTTCAGTCCCATCGGATCATCCAGCAGCATAGGCAGATAGTCCGGGCTTGTCAGGAGACCACGATTACCAGTGCAAAAGGTACCAGTACCAGAATCCAGGCTGATAACCGCCCCTCTGCAGACAGGGTTTTAACCCGGCGCTGAAACTGAAACCGTTCCCGGATAACCTTACCGATCCGTTCCAGAATTTCGGTCAGGTCGCCACCGGTATCTTTCTGAATAAGAATGCATGACACCAGCGCCATAACAGGAATACTCGGTACCCGGTGCAGTAAGCCAAGCATCGCCCTGCGAAGGTCATTCCCGTAGTTAAGATCCGCAAATGTAATTCTGAACTCTTGTCCGACCGGCCCGTCCATTTCTTCTGCAACCAGGTGCAGTGATTCTGAAAAGGGGTGCCCCGCCCGGATTGCCCGTTTCATGATGTCAATGGCATCCGGTAGCTGTTCTTCAAAAACTGCGATTCGCTTATGTTTAGCCCGTATGATTTTGAAGACGGGAATGAAAAACAGATGACACCTACCACCAGTGCAATCCAGATATTGCGGGAAAAGAACCAGGCTATACCCGCCCCCAGCGCCATCAGTAACGCAATGCCCAGCACCACCTGATAAGCACGGTATCTGTAATCTGCTTTTTCCAATGCATCCCCAGTGACTCCATTCCTGGCAGTGATTCCAGCCAGCGTTCAGCCGGAGAAAGCGAGCGCAGATACTTTTCCTCAGTAACAGCGTAATGGTATTCGCATCGGTATCTGCCGACAGTTCCAATACTCTTTTTCAGATTTCGTCTGGCTTTCTGACTTTCTCCAAAAACCGGGATTGTCAGTCCCATCATCAGTAAGAAAACCGCGACAAATACCATGCCGCCAAAAATCAAATGTTGCTCTGACATAACACACCTCCTGCTACAGCAGTGGCTTGGTAGCGCCCCGTGAGCTTAAAGTTCATCAAATAACCGGTAGTGAAGATCAATGCCGCGTTTTTCAGATGATCATAGAACGCAGGGATAATGCCGGTTGCGGTGTAACGCCCTTTGACCCGACCATTTTCATCAATGCCCTGACGTTCAAACTTAAACAGTTCGGTCATGGTAATGATGTCGCCTTCCATGCCGTTAATTTCCTGCATGCTGACCATGCGCCGCTGCCCGTCTTCCATTCGTGCAATCTGCACCACAACATTAATAGCGGATGCGATTTGTGCCCGAAGGGTTTTGGCCGGAAAGTTCACGCCGCTCATGGACACCATATTTTCAATTCTGGACAGTGCATCCTCGGCGAATTGGCGTGAACGGTTGTCAGTGAACCGTCGTGGCCAGTGTTCATCGCCTGCAACATGTCCAGTGCCTCACCGCCACGTACCTCACCGATCACGATCCGGTCCGGGCGCATCCGCAAACTGTTACGTACCAGTTCCCGCTGACTGACTTCCCCTTGCCTTCCACGTTGGGCGGCCGGGTTTCCAGACGCACCGTATGAGGTTGCTGCAACTGCAGCTCCGCTGAGTCCTCAATGGTGACAATGCGTTCATCTTTGGGAATGTAACCGGAGAGAATATTCAGTAAGGTAGTTTTACCCGAACCGGTACCGCCGGAAATCAATACGTTAAGCCGTGCTTTAACGATCCCTTCAAATACAGGTACTAACTCTTCCGGCATCGACCCCAAGTCCACCAGCCCCTGCATATCCAGACGTTCAATTGCAAAGCGGCGTATCGACATACTGGGACCATCCAGAGCCAGTGGCGGAATAATGGCATTCACCCGGGAGCCATCCTTCAGGCGGGCATCCACCATTGGCGAGGATTCATCAATCCGGCGTCCCACAGTCGATACAATCCGGTCGATAATATTCAGCAGGTGCTGATCATTATTAAAGTGGATATCCGTCGCTTCCAGCTTACCGCCCCGTTCCACGAAGACACTGCGCGGGCCGTTTACCAAAATGTCGGAAATACTGGCGTCAGCCAGTAAAGGCTCAAGGGACCAAGCCCCATAATCTCGTCTTCAATCTGCTTGATAATCTGGATACGGGTCGCCTGATTACAGGGTATAGACTCCTGTTGTATCAGCTGCTGACAAATATCCCGAATCTGGTTACGGGCATCAGCCGGTTCCAGATTATCAATCAGGGACAGGTCCATTACCTTCAGTAACTGTTCGTATATCCGGTTCTTCCACTCTTTTTCCAGCTTGGTCGTATTCGAAAAACTATGGCTCTGAATGACTTTCTCAGCCTGACCATCCTGGGTATTGTTAACGCGGTTCATTTCATCAAACTGCATAGTCTTATTCTCCGGTCATGGTTGAAAACATACGCGCCAGAAATCCCTTCTTCTGATCCGGAAACCCGTGAATCAGCTTTTCCTGCAGCGACTGAATGGAGCGGGTAATCGCCGCCCGCCGGGTAATTTCATACAACGGTTCACCTTTATTAAGGCTCTCCAGTACGTGTTTATAATCGTTGGCAATACTGACAATATGCTTAGCATTCAGCGCCTTCTGAATATCATCAACACTGATCTGAGCACTCTTTTGAATCCGGTTGACGGCAACAACAATCTGACTGTCCATCAGCCCCATTTCCTGCTGCAAGAGCTGCAACAGGTGTGCGGCATCCTGTATGTTGATGTAGTCCTGCTGTACAACCACCACGACCTGCGAAGCCTGGGTCAGCACTGATGCGGTAGACTGATCAATCACCCGTGGCACATCCACCACCAGCTGAGAACAGTTTTTCAGTAAGATATCCAGCAACATACGTATTCTGTCTTCAGGAATCTGGCTGGGAAGACAAAGTTCATGCAGGGTTGCTCCCATAATTCTCAGGCCGCTTTCATGCCGAAGCAGGTAAGCATTCAGCGCGGTAACATCCAGTTCATCGACAACCCGTAAGGCTTCAATCACACCGTTTTCAGGTTTCATATTCAGGTACTGGGCCAACGCACCAAACTGAGTATCCATATCCATGAGCAAGACATCTTCTTCACTGACCACTTGCATCATATGGGCAAGATTACAGGCCAGCATCGTAGCTCCCGAGCCCCTTTTGCATTGATAACCGCTGTCAACGCCCCATTTTCTGCATGCTCAGTTTCGCGTTTTTCAAACTCGATTTTACGGATGGTTGATAACAGATCTTCTGTATTAACCGGTTCAGTCAGGAAATCCCTGGCCCCGGCCTGCATCGCCAGACGCATCATTTCCGGCTGCTCTGAATTACCGATGATCAGTAGCTGTGGACGCTGCCGGGAAGTATTCAGGCTCAGGCTCTGTAACTCTTCACGCCACATATCACTTAAATGCAGAATCAGCAGATCCGGGCGTAATTCCAGGCCATCAAGGGGATCGAGTGTGCCATTGACTGATTGCAGGGTTTCCAGTTTCAGATTGTCGCCGGCATCTTCCAGATAGCTTTTCAGATACTCAAGCATCAGGGCGTCCCGGCCAGAGATTAAAACACTGAACTGACGGGCAGAACGGCTTTTGAGAGCACTTTTATCATGGTTCATGATCAGCCCCTCCGTGCTGGCAACAACCCAGCTACCCGGCGGGTTACTCCATCGGGCATTCTCCGGATAGACAGATAACGCCCCATAGTGATAACTGCCAACAGCACCTTGATGAACACCAGGTCAGCTAACGGGAATCCCGTGGTTACCAGACCGGCCAGTTGGCTATTTTTCAGACTGTTCATTTTTCCCCTTGCAGTGCCTGAAATCCATTCAGAGCACCAACATCCCCGCGGCAGCTTGCATCGGTATCATGATTAATTGCCTATATTTACCTGAATTTCGTTTTTCACTTCCTTAGGTTTACCGACTGACTCCCGATACGTCCGCAGAATATGTACCCCGGTTTCACCGTCCAGTGAGTTACCGTCCCGGCTGGCATTTTGCTGTGCTGCTGCCGGGTTGTACGTTTGTTGTTCTGTCATCGCCTGAACACTGCTGCCCAGTTCGGGCCGGTGCTGGCTGCTACAACCACCGATCACCAGTCCCGTCACTATAATCATCAGGGTTTTCATGATGCTGTCTCCTAGTTAATCGAATGGCCGTAGTTATTTTCCATGCCGCCGGATGTACCGTTGATTTTGGGCAACGGCGGTATTGCATAACTGGTGGCAGGTAATGGCTTTTGTCGTCCTCGTGATCAGCCACCGCTTCATTGAGTTGTGCGCTGTCCGATGCTGATGCAACCTGTTGAGGCGATTCAGCCTTCTCTTCAGGATCCCCAGATTCTTACCCAGAATGTAGAACTCAAAGTCTGAAGGCTCGACGAAATTATCGGTTGGCAATTCTATTTCATCGGTATTCAGTGGTTTGGCCAGCTGAGGCGTTACCATAATCACCAGTTCAGTTTCGCCTTTTTCAAATTCCTGGCTGCGGAATAAATGGCCCAGCACCGGGATATCACCCAGTCCCGGAAACTTATTCACCACTTCACGCATGTTTTCATTCAGCAGGCCGGCTATTCCGATGGTCTGTCCATCGGCCAGTTCTACTGTCGAGCTGGCAGAACGTTTGGTCAGAGCCGGTACAAAGAAGGTTGCGTTAGTGTTACCCGGGAATGCCGCAATGCTGGCACTGGAGGTCAGCTCACTGACACTGATATTCAACGTCATGTTGATCCGCTGGGAATCCAGCACAACCGGTAAGAACTTCAGACCGATGCCAAACTCTTTAAATTCAATAGTGATGCCATCATCATTAGGAACCGGAATCGGAAACTCACCGCCGGATAAGAAGGATGCTTCCTGGCCGGTCAGGGTTGTCAGAGTTGGCTCAGCCAGAATTTTTGCAGAACCGTCTTCTTTAGCGGCATCCAGCGCCAGGCTGAACAGATAATCTCCACCGATATAACTGGCAAACAATCCCTTATCAGCAATGGCCAGATCATTCGGTGCAAACTCATCAATTACCGGACCAAAAACCCCCGTCAGTGAATACCGGTGTACGGGCACCGGTAGCACCGGCCGCCAGATCGGTAAATACCGCATCCGGAAAGGTCGCCCCACCACTGACTGCACCAAACTGAAAATTGCTGCTGGAATTGATCGCATTGAAATTAATGCCCAGACGGCGAGCCACCCGGCGGGAAACCTCAGCGACGGTTACTTTCAGCATAACCTGCTGTGCACCACCGACCCCCATCAGGTTGACCACACTGGAGATGGTATTATCTTCAGAGTCGTCCTTAGTTGGAACAGTAAAGCTTTTCGCAATTTCAACAGCTGTATTCATGCGTGCCAGGCTGCTGACTTCACCGCTTAATACAATAGCCCCTGGGAAGAATGCACGTCTATATTCTCCTCAGGTAACAACTCGAATAACTTGGTTTTCAGCGTATCCAGATCGTGAGTTACCTCAATATCGAATGCACTGATCAGCTTATTCCGGCCATCCCACAGGAGTACGTTGGTTGTCCCCAGTCCCCGGCCCAGCACATAAAGCTGGCCGGACTGCATGATCAGAATGTCGGCGATATCAGGGTTACCGATGGAGATCTTTTAACCGGCTTATTTAAGCGCAGGATATGCGACTTATAGAGAGGTACCCAGATGGTATCAACCTTGCGGTTATGATCTGTCAGCTCATCAAACGTCTTTAATGTAGTACTGCGTGTTGTTTCCAGCGCGACGACTGAACTGGCGGAAAACAAGAACATCAAGACAATCAGAGCCGCAACAAGCTTAACGGGGTATTGTATTGAATATTTCATAGTGACTTCCTTTCTTGCTGTCTGCTACGGCATTACTCACTGGCCGGATACAGACGATTCAAAGCATTCGCACAAACAAACGCTCTACAGTCTTACCTTGCTTTTTGCACGTCCGTGCCGCGAATTATGGTGACGGTCGAACTACTGCTTACCCGGCGTACGGCCGGCTTTTTCTGCACACCGCGATCATTCGGATTACGCAGGCTAAGCTGGATCGGGCCTTCGTCACGGGCCTTTACAATGTCTTCAGCCTGCTGCGGTGAAACCTCTAAAGTAACCGCACGCACAATCACAGGATCTTTCTCATTGGTACTGGCGGTCTGATCCACGGCGAGTACTTTGAGATCATTGAGGATCGTGTTGGTAATGGTGCGTTTATTTACAGTACGGCTGGCAAGTACATCGACCCGGTTTCCCGGTAGCAGGAATCCGCCTACGCCGACAACATCATTAACGCGGACAGTGACAGCACGCATATTCGGCTCAATCAGCGATGCCAGGGTGCTACCTGCCAAATGCTCACTGAAGCGCCCCTGCATGAGAATCTCACCGGGCAGAATATTCGCGTTAGCGACCATGCCTTCTATTTGCTGCGCGTTACGCACAGCACCTTCCGGCGCCAGCCCAACAGGCATTTCAATACGTTTAAGGTGTCGGTTTTCAACTTTCTGGCCGTACGGGATTTCCAGTGCAGCAGTCATCACAACTTCTGTGTCTGCCACTTCTGTTTTGGTAACGACCTGCGGTTGCTGTCTGGCTAACCAGTTATTGGCAACAAAGACTGCCGCCATCGCCAGTATTGCGGAGAACAGTAACAGCCATAGGGTTCTTGATTTAATCATTGTGACCTCCTGACAGCTTACCCTGGCCGGCAAACTGGTCTTCTTCCTGATCAAGTTTTACGAAGTAACTTTTCCAGGCCCAGTCGATCAATTCTTCTGACAGTTTTTCAGGGGCAGCGAGATACAGCGCCTTATCCTGCGCAATACCAAGTATGTCTCGGGGGTGACATGGTAATAAAGGTCGCTGCTCTCGCTGATAATGCTCCTTAAAAATGTATGTCAGTAATGACTGATCAAACTCGATCTGCTTTTCGATACAGACGTTTTTCCAGATTTCAGTAAATGCATGCTGATCCAGAGTATCGAAATGAATCTTATGGCCGATTCGGCGCAGAAAAGCCGCATCACCTAATTCAAGCGGGTTGATATTGGTGGAGAAAATAAGAATCTCATCAAACGGCACTTCAAAACTGTTACCGTTAGCCAGACTCAGTAAATCCTTGCGTTCTTCCATGGGGTAGATCCAGCGATTGAATAAGGCCACCGGACTCACTCTCTGCCGGCCCATATCATCGATGATGTACATACCGTTATTGGCTTTCAGCTGTAGTGGCGCCCGGTAAATCTTGGTACTGGGTTCATATGTCACTTCCAGCATATCCAGTGTCAGCTCACCGCCACTGATCACCACCGGACGCTTACACAGCTTGTAGCGCGGATCATGACCTTCATTGAACAGCAGGTTAGGTTTGCCATCATGATCTTCCACCTGATCAGCCGTTTTATGCACCAGAGGGTCGTACAGCTGGATAATGCTTTCATTAACGCTGATCGCATACGGAATCAGACAGACATCGGTCAGCAACCGGGTAAGTCGCTGGGAAATATAGGTTTTACCTGTGCCCGGCGGTCCGTAAATAACAATAGAGCGGCCTGAATTCATCGCCGGCCCTAGCTGATCCAGCAAAGAGTCCTTAATAACGATATCTTCAAAAGCCAGTTGCGTTTCTTTCTGATTAATAACCACCCGGTGAACCGACTGAGCCTGAACCACTTTTTCGTATTCAGAAACAGGCACCGGGGCCGGCCCTATATAACCGTTCTTATCCATCGCTTCCTGGCCGGCAATTCGCCCAAGATCCGTCAGGCTGTAATACAGCTCTTTGCTTTGCCCTAAACGGGGCAACACTTCGAGACGGCTTTCCTGGCGCAAATAATTAAGAAGCTCTTCAATAATTGATCCGCACAGACATACACGGTGAACCAACTGTGAAATTGTCAGACCGCCGGCGTCGTACAGATGCTTACTGATTAGCTCAACCAGAAACTGTTTGTTAAGGAAGGTTTCTTCAACGCTGGTTGGCCGTGGCGCCAGCATTCTGAAAGGTAAAATGACATTTCCGGTACCGTTACCGCTCAGTCCCGCTGCGGAACTGCCATTTTCTACTGATGAATCCTGTTGGTGCTTGCTCATAGGGCACCGCCTGTGAGTAAACCACGTAAGTGATAAAACCCAAGTTGAGACTGATACGCCAGCGCCAGAACCGTGCCGGTTGTGATCGCCAGTGCATAAGGAAAACGTAACGCTGCTGCTTCACCGTCCTGTGGTTTGATATAAATAAACTGGCGGGTAAAACACAGCGTTTTAAAAATTAAGAAATAACGTTGTAGCAGTGTTAGCAGGCTGCCTTTAAAGGCAACCACTAACAGTGCCAGGAACAGACCGGCAACGAGGCTCAGCCCCGCTGCAAGGAGTGCAGACAGCGGGCCAAAAACCGTTGCAACTGCGGCCATCATTTTCACATCCCCGGCCGCCATTCCACCGGCTATATAGAAAGGAAGGAAAAACAACAACCCAACCAGAAAACCGCCCAGCGCTGTCAGTAAACCCGTCAGCCCAATCAGTTCCAGCTGGAAAACTACACCACATATCAGGATCATCAAATTCAGTGCATTCGGTATGATATGTCGCATGATATCGCTCACGGTCACCGCTACAAGCAGGAGCAGCAATACCAGCATGGTCAACTCGCTGAATAGCGTAATTTGCATAATATTGCCCTCCCGGCTTTCTGTTGAATCAGTACTTCTCTTCAATTCGATAACTGAATAAAACCCAGACCTTTTATGGTGAAGGCGTTGAAGAACTCGGCGTACCGCCAATGTTTGTGGTTAATCCGTCTATAACTGTTCTCACCTGCGAACCAAGATCTGTAAATGCCGTCACTACCGCCGCACCAACTAAACTGCCGGCAATAGCGTACTCAACGGTTGTCAGGCCTTCTTCGTCTTTAAGGAATGCTTTCACCTGAGTTGTCATTATTTGCATGTTCATAGGAAGTTTCCCCGTGTTCGTTATGGCATGCAGTGCACACCTTAAATTCATCTCACTTTTCTTTTCCCGGCTCCGTTGCAAGTGCAAGAAGTCGCTGTACTTCAAACTTAGGAAGCCACCGGAAATAGGGTTAGGACTATTTTTTAAAACACTAGGACTATCTTTGCAGTCAGGTTTTATTTCCGTTGTAAGTCTGTTGATATTGCTGAAAGTTATGTTTGGCAGGTGTTTGTTTTTTGATCTAAGGTTAAGAAACCCGTTTGAGAAACGAAGCGTAGGGAGACGCACTCAATAACGCTAATAACAACCATGGAAGCGGTAAAACAAAGGCGAAGCGAGGCCTTTATGCACATAGCCACCATGCTCTGGGTAGACCTGAGAAATCAGTCAAACCAGTCATGTTTATCAAGCAGCTTTGAAGATATTTGTCAGACTCTGACAATTAAACAATCTTCAACCGGTCCGCGTTTTCTGAATACCACTGAAGCCGACCTGATCTGCTTTGAATATGACTACCCGGATATACAGAGCCTGCATCTGCTACAGCAGACCCGGCAATCTGACCCGGATATTCCCATTCTGATGTTTACCGAGCAGCATTCTGAGGCTTTGGCAGTATGGGCCTTTCGTACCGGCGTATGGGACTACCATGTAAAACCCCTCTCTGAAGTGGACATGGCACACATTACAGAATCATTAAAAACCGCAAGTGAGTTCAGGGACGCGATAAAACTGCGTCATGTCAGTTGTGAAAGTGAGCCTCTGCCTGAGGAAGTACGTTTCCGCGCGCCAACCTCAGGTGAAACCATTCTTCAGGGGCGATTAACTACGTTCAGAACCATTATCCTGAAAAATACTGGAAACAGATATGGCTGAAATGTGTGGCCTGACTGTGAATAAGTTCAGCCGCTTATTCAAACAAACTTACAATCTTACTTTTCAGGAATATCTGATTGGTTACCGGCTAAACGAATCCACCCGTTTGCTGCTCAATCCGGTCGCGTCCATCTCTGATGTAGCCTTCACCGTCGGCTTTAACGACCCTTCCTACTATGCTCGCGTGTTCAAAAATATATGGGCCTGAGCCCATCAGAATGCCGCCAGATACTGAAAGAAAAACGCGGGGTTGAGAACATAGATACCCGGATAATGGAAATGAAAATCCCGGTATAAACGCCTGCTTAAAAACAAAAAATACCCGGTTATACCGGGTATTTTTTATTGAAATCGCCTCAATAAAACTGAATTTTAACGGCTTTGCTGCCTGCCAATACACAGCGTTTTTCAACCGTCAGTCATTTCCCAGGCGCAAATGCCGGTTAAGTTGCTGGAGCTGCCCTAACAGTTGCTCAAATTCTGGCTTTTTCAGGCCGGTTGAGCAGGCAACCTCTTGCTGAATAGCCGCTATTTCAGCGGTTAATTCACGGGCCTGATCAGTCAGGCTTACCATGACCTTACGCTCATCCTCCGCATCGCGGTAACGGTGAATCAGCCCCGCCTGCTGCATGCGCTTCAGTAAAGGTGAAAGTGTCCCTGAATCGAGAAACAGACGTTCCCCAGCGCTTTAACCGTCACTTCATCTTCCGGTGTTAATGCCAGAAAGACCAGGTACTGAGGGTAGGTCATATTCAGGCGACCCAGTAAGCTTTTATACTCTCTGGTTATCGCCTGAGCGGTCGAATACAGCGCAAAACACAGGCGCTCATCGAGTAAAGAAAGGTCATCATTTGCAGTCATCTGCGGATCTATTCCAACGCTGAGGGCGGCACAAAAGCAGGAGCAATGCCCTGCTACTTTGTTCAGGAATATACCACGAAGCAAGTGCTGCCGGTATTTATTGCTCAAGCATCAGGCTAAAACTCACCGGCACCGTATAACCGATATAATCCAGTCCCGCCAAAGATTTCAGCTTATCAATACCGGCTGTCAAACCATAGGTTTCGGCGCTCAGCACCACAGGCTGGCTGCTGCTGGCCAGTACCTGTTTACCGTCAGACAACAGGCTGACTTTTACTTTCAGTGGTTTTTCCAGACCATGGAAATTCAGTGAAGCATCTACTTCGGCATTGACAAAACCGCCATTTTTACCGTCTGCATAACATCAGCAGGCAGCTGGCTTTGCAAGGTAGCGGTTTTAAATTTGGAGGTTTCAAATAAATGTTCCCGCATGCGTTCATTACGAATACCGATATTCGTCTCGATACTGTCCAGATCCAGCTGTACCGACAGTGCACCACTGTCGCTGAGCTGACCGGCTAAACGGGTAATATGAAAGGTTTCAGCAACATGGACTTTCTTTACCGATAAAAATTCAGGCTGGACTGCTGATTATTCAGTTGCCAGTCTGCCTGAACCCCATGCTGACAGCCAGTACACCGGCAGCCAGTACAGGGACAGATATCCGCCGGGTTAAGGTTTTCAGATTCATTTTTTCTCCTTAGGTTCAAATTTCGTATCCGTGTTTAAATGCCGGCAGTGCGTGATCACGCACTGCCAGCCATTCAGATCAGACGATTTTCAGCACGACATCAACGTTATTACGGGTGGCATTGGAATACGGACAAACCTCATGGGCAGCGCTGACCAGGTTTTCCAGCTCATCCCGCGGCATCTCAGGGACGTCTATATTCAGCACCACACTGATATTGAATCCTTTACCCACAGGACCGATACCGACCTCGCCGTTAACTTTAGCTGCGGAATTGAGGATTTTCCCGTTACGCTGTGCCACGACCTTCATGGCACCAATGAAGCAAGCGGCATAACCCGCAGCGAAAAGCTGCTCCGGATTCACACCAAACTTACCTTCACCGCCCAGTGCTTTAGGGGTCGTCAGAGGCATATCAAGCGCACCGTCATCTGAACGAATGTACCCTTCACGCCCGCCGGTAGCTTCAGCTTTGGCCACATATAAAGTTTTGTCTAATTGCATGTTTTATCTCCGGGTAAGAGTGATCAACTGCAAACAAAATATTACACAATTAAATTGTGCGCAATTAATATTTTTATTTTTGCTCTGAAAACATATTTCTTGCCAACAAAAAAGGCCGGTCAGAAGACCAGCCTTTTGTCAGCCTGATTAAGCTACATTCACTGTTTTACTGCCTCATCAGCCTGTTCTGTCAGCATTTTCCGGTAATCCATTACCGGCATACCACCGATACCCCAGTCATCCAGTGAGACTTCATCTACAACCACAAAAGTTGTGGACGGATTCTTATTCAGCACCTGAGACAACAATTCTGTCACACCTGCAATCAGTTCCGCTTTCTGTGCAGAAGTAGGACCGCTGTTATCCGGGCCACCTTCTTTTGTCACTTTAATATTTACGTAAGGCATCAATCTTTACTCCGCTCAAACTGTATCTGTCTGAGATACATAGGAAAAAACTTTACTCATAATCTGCCAGCCATGCTGGTCACGGGTGATCGTGAGAAAATCCAGATACTCCCGTCCCATCATGGTCATGGATGCTTTAACAAAGGCCATCCGCTCACCGCCAAACTCGACAGACATAATCCGTTCACAGCGGCTATCGCCCCGGCTGGCCGGTGGAATCCGCTTCTCCACCGCTGAGAAATATTCAGCCAGTGACTTATTCATATAGTCACCCTCTGTCATATTCACGTAACGGGCATCCGGATGAAACACGCCGGCCAGCACAGCGGTATCCGCCTGATAGAGCCCTTCAAAATAACGGGCCAGCAGATCACTGATATCAGCCAGGGCAACGTCTTTCGCACCCATCAGCTCAGCCCCTCAGCCTGCAGTGCAGCCTGAACAGCCGGTCGCTTTGCAATCCGTGCGGTAAACTCTGCCACCCGGGGCCAGTTCTGCAGATCAATCCCCACAAAATTCGCCCAGTTACTCACTACAAACAGATAGGCATCAGCCACGGAAAAACTCCGCCCTGCAGATACTCCCTGCCGTCAGATAACACCTCATTCAGATAGCTGAATTTCACATCCAGGCTTTTACGGGCATTGTCCTTATCTGCCTCCGTTGCTCCCCTGAGAAGAACGGACCAAAGGCTTTATGCAGTTCAGAACCGATATAGTTAAGAAACTCCTGCACCCTTACCCGTTCGAAGGTTCCGGGGCGGGGATCAGTTGCCCGGGCGCAAACCGGTCAGCGATAAACTGCAACACAACAGCCCCTTCTGTCAGCACATCCCCTGAAGCAAGCTGCAATGCCGGCACATAGCCCTTGGGGTTCACCTCCCGGTAATCATGATCAGACGCGGTGCGGCCACGATCGGTATCGACCGCCTCAAGTTCAAAATCAGCACCGGCCTCACGCAAAATAATATGTGACGCCAGTGAACAGGCGCCGGGTTTATAAAACAGTTTCATGGCTTGTCCTCTTTCATTGCTTAATCAACGGAAACAAGCGTACAGCGACAGACAAACTATAAATAATATTGTTTTTCAATATCATGATTCAAAAACAGATCAGGCTTTATCGGTGTGACCTACGAACAACTATTGGTTTTGCATGCAATTGTCAGTGAAGGCACTTTCAGAGGCGCAGCCGAACGGCTGCATAAATCCCAGTCAGCAGTGAGCCATATGCTGAAAAAGCTGGAAGACGATATAGGCTTTCTGCTGTTATCCCGGGAGGCTTACCGCCCAAAACTGACGGCTAAAGGCGAAGTGTTTTACCGCCAGGCAACCCGGGCACTGGAACAAATGCAGCAACTGCGAACCACGGCCCGGAATCTTAACGCCAAACATGAAGCCTCGGTCTCACTGGCCGTCACTGCTACCTATCCGCTGACGCCGGTGCTGAATGTCATCAGCCAGGTTAAAAACAATATCCGACAACAGACATCAATCTTTCCGGGAAACCATGGCCGGCCCACTGGAGCGGTTACTGGAACAACAGGCGGATATCATCATCGCGACGATGGACGGGGTGCCGGCAGATCAGGTCGAAGCCATTCCGTTTGCCAGCATCACCATTACGCCGGTCGCGCATCCTGACCATGAAGCAGCGCAACACCCCGGCTGAAAACCATTCAGGAAATGCAAAGTCATACCCAGATCATCGTGGCAGACAGCAGCTCCGGCAATACCAGACAAAGCAGAGACCTGCTCCCCGGCGGGCTGCGCTGGACGGTATCAGACTTCGCCGCGAAAAAGAAATTCTGCTCGCCAATCAGGGCTGGGGCGGCATCCCTACTCATATGATTGAAGAAGAATTATCCAGCGGAAAACTTGTCCCCTCAATGTTGAAGGCTACCCTCCTCGCCATTCGCAGCTTTTCCAGATCCGCCGGCGTGATGCAGATACAGGTATCGTCGCTCAGGCCATCTGGCAACAACTTGCAGAACTGCAAACGGAGCACTGAAAGCACCGGTATGCCAGCTTCCTAACAGATTCATAACACGATTCTTGAATACACTAACGACCTTCGCCCGGGGTTATAAAGAGCGAGCCCGACGAGCTACCAAATACGCCCCTAAATTTTGGGCAAAAAAGCCAACCTTTCGGTTAGCCTTCTCTTTCGTTGAGTGGTAGCGGGGGCCAGAGTTGTACTGACGACCTTCGCCCGGGGTTATAAAGAGCGAGCCCGACGAGCTACCAACCTAGTTTGAAAATAAATCTCAAATTTCAGACATAAAAAAGCCTATCTATAAAGATAAGCCTCTCTTTACGTTGGTAGCGGGGGCCAGAGTTGAACTGACGACCTTCGCCCGGGGTTATAAAGAGCTGAGCCCGACGAGCTACCAGCCTAGTTTGAAAATAAATCTCAAATTTCAGGCATAAAAAGCTTATCTTTACAGATAAGCCTCTCTTTACGTTGGTAGCGGGGCCAGAGTTGAACTGACGACCTTCGTCCGGGGTTATAAAGAGCGAGCCCGACGAGCTAGCAGGCTGCTATAACAATCACCTACCCCGAAAACGAAAAAGCCAACCTTTCGGTTAGCCTATTCTGTTTTTACGTTGGTAGCAGGGGCCAGAGTTGCACTGACGACCTTCGCCCGGGGTTATAAAGAGCGAGCCCGACGAGCTGTTCTTAAAAATACAGACCCCAGAAACGAAAAAGCCAACCTTTCGGTTAGCCTATTCAATATTTTACGTTGGTAGCGGGGGCCAGATTTGAACTGACGACCTTCGGGTTATGAGCCCGACGAGCTACCAGGCTGCTCCACCCCGCATCAACGTGGGACGCATAGTAAGGAGTCGGTGGTGTAAATGCAAGAAAAACTTAATAAATTTAAAGTTACCTGATCATTTCAGCTTTTACCTCTCTGGCACACAAAAGCCCTCTTTTTTTGTACAGTGTCAGGAACAATGGCCGATACGCTATGCTGAGATTAGAAAAACTGATCAGTGCGAACCCCGGTTCGCCTTAAAAACCGTTTAAGGTTTCAGGACTTACTTTATGGCTCTTATTTACGTCATGGATCCAATGTGCAGCTGGTGCTGGGCATTTCAGCATCCTTTGCAACAACTGACCGAACGCCTCAACCCGGATATTCAGGTACTGTGTTACATGGGCGGCCTGGCCCCTGATAACGATCAACCAATGGATCCGGAACTGCGACAGGCTATTCAGTATACCTGGCAACAAATCGAAGCCCGCACGGGCACACAGTTCAATCATGATTTCTGGACACAGTGCCAGCCAAGAAGGTCAACCTACCCTGCCTGCCGGGCGGTTATCAGTGCTGAAAGTATGCAGTCGGGAGCCGGAATGAAAATGATCCGGGCGATTCAGGAAGCCTACTACCTGCAGGCAAGAAATCCCTCAGATATTGATACCCTGACTGAGCTTGCCGCTGAAACCGGTTTAGATAAGGAAACATTTGCAGCAACCCTGCAAAGCACTGAAACAGAACAGACATTACAGTCTGATCTGCGCTTCAGCCATTCCATCGGAGTGCAGGGTTTTCCTTTTCTGGCTTACCAGACTGAAGCCGGTATAGAGCCGCTGGCAGTAGGTTACTGTTCAGAAGAGCAACTGCTGACCCGGGCAGAAAAGCTGGGCATTATCAGCTAAATGCCAAATGGCAGACACAAAAGGGAGTGACCGGCACTCCTTTTTTGGCTTAAAACTTAGCTGCGGACAATTGAAACATCCTCTGCCTGCAGTCCCTTATCACTCTCGCGCACATTAAAGCGCACATTCTGTCCCTCAGACAAAGAACGGTGGCCACGACCACGAATATTACGAAAATGTACAAACACATCATCGCCATTTTCACGGGTGATAAAACCGAAGCCTTTAGATACGTTAAACCACTTAACTGTACCCAGTTCACGATCATCATCTTCAGATGCGTAATCGTCATCAGCCATATCCGTCTGGCCAGAAGCAGGTTTGCTGAACGCACCCGCGGCAACACAACTCACTACTACAATACCGAAAATTAACACCATATCCATTACTGGCAACTCGCCTTCGCCGGATAATCCGCCTATCACAGCCAGGATTCCCACTGTTGCAAGTGCACTGACAACAACACTAACTATCAGTTGATTAACACTCATTCTGGATCTCTTATCATTATTAAAAGTTAAATTTATAAAATCTGCAGATGTAGAACTTGTAACTCTGCACAATTTATATACCTATTTTGATAAAACTATTCAACACCTTAGGTATACTTAAGCCGTAATTACTGACATCTGAGCAGGTTTGCACTCTTTTACCTGCCTGATTATGATGTCGCCGCAATTCTCTTCAGCTAACACCTATCACGGAAATATTCCTAATGTCAGAAACAGACCGCATAGCCGACCTTGAAGCCCGCCTGGCATTTCAGGAAGATGCTCTGGATAAAATGAGCGATGTTATCGCTAAACAGTCACAGGAAATCGACCGTATGAATGTACTGCTGAAACACATTCATTCACAGGTCAAACTGATTGGTCAGGACGCCATCAGCGCCCCTGATGCAGATGTACCGCCACCGCATTATTAATGCCGTGGCATAAGCAGTATCAGCCCAGTTTCTTTAACGCGTAAACGTCATACCGGCTGGACTTACCCAGCAACTGGAAACTCGGCGTAATACCTTCGAGACTGGGCCGGAAATTTCCGGTGCCTTACGGGAACGCTTCACCACCACCCGGTACTCCGCGCAGTCCAGCGCAGCCCGCAGTAATGCCTCTGCATCCGGGTCTTCGCCTACCACATCCCGGAAAACAGCCATTTCTTTCTTAACCTGTGCGGTCTTGTCCGTATGGGGAAACATGGGATCCACATAGACAACATCCGGCCGCTGAGTATCCGCTACACGGGCCAGCCATTCGATGCTGTCGGCATGTTCCAGACGCATACGCTCAGCGATGTCTGCCGTTTCAGAATCTTCCTGTGCTATCTTCAGGCCGCTTTCCAGCAGGCAGTGAATCACTGGCGAGCGTTCCACCATCTCTACTTCACACCCTAAAGTGGCCAACACAAAACTGTCACGGCCCAGCCCTGCGGTTACGTCCGCCACCGACGGCCGGATACTGCCCTTAATGCCAACGGCCTTGGCAATCATCTGGCCTTTACCACCACCAAATTTCCGTCGGTGAGCAACGGCACCGGTGACAAAATCCGCCATCACAGGACCCGGAGCTTTTTGCCGGTAACCTGCAGATGCACGCCTTTCGGCCCGCACAGTATCAACTGCGGATATTCACAAAACTTAAGGTTGTATTTTTCAGGCAAGGCAGGCCCAGACGCTCAGCCAATGCTTCTGCATCCGGCTGCCAGTAAGGATCTGTTGCCGCAACCGCCAACTCCAGTTCAGCTAATCCGTCAGGCCGTAGCAAAATACACCGCCAGCAGGGTTACACCCAGCAACATCCGGTAAATAACAAACGGCCCCATACCGATCCGGTCGAGCCACTTCAGGAACAGGTGGATACAGGACAGCGCACTGATCGCCGCCAGTACAGTGCCGGCTAAAATCATTTCCCACTGATCTGCAGTCCCCGTTTCCATCAGATCCATGCCTTTAAAAACACCGGCCCCTAAGATCACCGGAATGGACAGCAGAAATGAAAAACGGGCCGCGGACTGCCGGTCGAATCCCAGCATCAGCCCGGTGGTCATGGTAATACCGGAACGGGAGGTGCCCGGAATCAGTGCCACCGCCTGAGAAAAACCGATATACAGCGCATCTTTCAGGAAATCTCCGTCAGTTGGCGTTGCTCGGTACGGTTACGGTCCGCCCACCAGAGCAACCCGCCAAAAATCAGAGTAGTGCCGGCAATCACCAGAATGCTGCGGCCATAGGTATCCACCAGACTGCTCAGCATCAGCCCGGCAAAGACCGCAGGCAGGGTGGCCAGAATCACCAGCCAGGCCAGTTTGCCGTCAGCCCCGGCACTCTTTCCGGTGCAGGTCACCAGCCAGGCTTTGAGCATGCTCCAGATGTCTTTACGGAAGTAGAACATTACCGCCGCCAGGGAACCGATATGAACCCCTACATCAAACGCCAGCCCCTGATCTTCCCAGTTGAGTAACTGCGAAGGCAAAATAAGGTGTGCTGAGCTGGAAACCGGCAGGAATTCTGTAAGTCCCTGAATCAATGCCAGCGAAATAATTTGTAACCAATCCATGAATGTTCCTGAGTATCAGTGAGCGTTACTGCTCTGACTTTTTCTTCTGCTGATCAATCTTTTTCCAGGTGACTTCATCACGCAGATACACCGGATGTGCTTCCTCAGGGGCGATCCCCTTCCCTGCAGTAAAGTCAGCAGCAGCCAACTGAACCATGCAACCGGCCGTCGGATAAATATCCTGCAACGGGTTGTTAATTGCCTGCTGTACGTCTGCCTGCATATCCGCCAGATAACTCCAGCCCTTACCGGCGGCACACCAGTCACCACTGCCCGGCAGTGTCAGCGCCTGCGGTGGGCAGACCATTTCGTCACCCAGCCCGACCAGCACATCATTTTCCAGCTGATAGGCACGCCAGTAAATTTCGTTCATCCGTGCGTCCAGCGCCGCAATCACCTGGCTGACGCCCTGAGTCTGAGTGGTTTAAGTGCAATTGCCGCCAGTGTGGAGACCGGCAACACCGGCAGTTCAGCCGCAAACGCCAGCCCCTGTGCTGCACCGGTGGCAATACGGATACCGGCAATGATCCCGGCCCCGGCCAAATGCGATTGCATCCAGCTGTGCGACACTGATACCGGCTTCTGTCAGAATCTCTTCCACCATTGGCAATAACTGTTTGGTATGTTGCCGGGGAATGATACGGAAATCTTCCAGCAACTCACCGTTATAACTCAGCGCAACCGAACAGGCGTCTGTGGAAGTATCCAGGGCTAAAATGTTGGCCATTTCTCGATCCAAAGGTGGGAAAACAAAGGCCGCTATTCTACTGTCGGGCGGAACAAAATGCACCCGGCACAGCAAGAATAACAGTCATGGAAAGCATGCTTGCTTATTCACCCCAGCGGGGCAGAAGATCCTGTTCAATGTGCAGCTGATTAAGAATCCGGGCGACCACAAAATCCACCATGTCTTCCACAGTCTGAGGCTTGTTATAAAACCCAGGGCTGGCCGGAATTACCACACAACCCATGCGGGTCAGTTTGAGCATATGCTCAAGATGAATTTCAGAATACGGCGCTTCACGGGGCACTAAGATCAGTTGTCGACGCTCTTTCAGCGCCACATCCGCTGCCCGTTCAATCAGGTTATTACTGGCGCCAGTGGCAATGGCGGATAAAGCACCGGTGCTGCAGGGGCAGACCACCATTTTTGCTGGCGCGCCGGAACCGGATGCAACTGAGGCCATCCACTGCTGCTTACCGAATACCTGTATCTGACCGACTTTTGCGTTAAAACGCTGCTGCAGATACTCCGCCTGTGCCTGAGTACCGCCTGGTAACTGTTCATCGGTTTCTGTGGCAATCACGACCTGAGCAGCCTGGGAAATCATCACCATCACCTGACAGTTCGCCTGGACCAGACACTCAAGCAGGCGCAAACCGTACTGCGCACCGGAGGCGCCGGTAATTGCCAGTGTTATAGCTTCACGATAAGCCGACATGATTCTTCCTGCTCTTCATATTAAAATCATAACCCCGGAACAACTCAGCCAGCCTGTTCCTCAAGCGTTTCCACCAGCCGGGTGTGAATGCCACCAAAGCCGCCATTACTCATAATTACAATATGGCTGCCGGGTTCTGCATTTACCAGCTGCTCGATGATGCTGTCAGTCGTGCCGGCCAGATGCGCGGTTACCGGGCTGGCCTCCACAACATCCTGCAGTGACCAGTCCAGCCCTTCCGGCTGATACCAGAATACTTCATCCGCAAGCCTGGCAGACTCTGCCAGTTTAGCTCTGTGGCTGCCTAAACGCATGGTATTTGAACGTGGCTCAATCACTGCGATTACTTTTTCATCACCGACCTGAGCCCGGATGCCCTGCAGAGTGGTTTCGATGGCCGTCGGATGGTGAGCAAAGTCGTCGTACACCCGTACACCGTTGATATCAGCCAGTAATTCCATTCGGCGTTTTACACCGGAAAAAGCACACAGTGCCTCGATACCATGCCCGGTCTGTACGCCTACGTGCCGAGCAGCTACCAGTGCCATCAAACCGTTATTCACACTGTGCTTTCCGGTCATATTCCAGCGTACGGTGCCCTGCAGCTCGCCGTTATACAGTACTTCAAAAGCTGAACCGTCCGCTTCCAGCAAGCGTGCCTGCCAGTGTTCGCCATCCTGGGTAAAGCTCACATCACTGTCGGTCACTGCAGTCTGAACCTGCTGTGTCCAGCATCCCTGTTCAATAACTTCCGCCAGGGCTGGCTGATCCGCCGGCATAATCACCTGGCCGTTTTCCGGGACTATCCTGACCACATGGTGGAATTGCCGCTGGATCGCTGCAAGATCAGGAAAATATCCGCGTGATCAAATTCCAGGTTATTCAGCACCAGCGTCCGCGGGCGGTAATGGACAAACTTGGAGCGTTTATCAAAAACGCCGTGTCATATTCATCGGCTTCAATGACAAAAACGGGCTGCCGCCCAGCCGGGCCGAACAGGCAAAGTTTTGCGGAATACCACCGATCAGGAAGCCCGGCTGCATATCTGCATATTCCAGTAACCAGGCCAGCATGGTCGCTGTGGTTGTTTTGCCATGGGTGCCGGCCACCGCCAGTACCCATTTATCCTGTAATACATGTTCACATAACCATTGCGGACCGGAGGTATAGCGCATGCCTTTATTCAGCATGGCTTCCACACAGGGATTCCCACGGGTCATGGCATTGCCGACAATGATGATATCCGGCTGCGGTTCGAGCTGCGCAGGATCATAACCTTCTATCAGTTCAATCCCCTGCTCTTCCAGCTGGGTACTCATCGGCGGATAGACATTGGCATCTGAGCCAGTCACCCGGTACCCCAATTCTTTTGCCAGTACAGCCAGGCTTCCCATGAAGGTTCCGCAGATACCTAAAATATGAACGTGCACAGGGCTTTGCTCCTTGATTTGTGAACACAGTAGCGGTGACAACAACGAAAACCTGCCATTATCGACCGTCACTTCAGTAAAAACTGGCCCATCATACCAGCACAGAGAGGGAGTTTTTCAGATAATTTTATGCGGCTTATTCGTGCGGATTGATGGCCGGTATAAAGCAAACTGGAAAGATTCCCAGCCAGGTGAGGAAATTCAACATATAATTTAGCTTATTTACGTCGAATTCTGTGTAATTCCACCCGGATTAGCGTAGAATTCGCACAATTTTTTAAACCCGAGAACGTTGCGGGACGTCATGGGGCACGGCTGAGGGACTGCCAGGTTTTAAACCGGTTAATGACCTTACCGCCTGACGCGGCTATTACACATTGTTCTCAACTCATACCAATCCAAACCCGAAGGTTTAAGCACCCATGCTACTGCTTAGTCAGTTTCTGAAACACCAAAACACACCCGATGATCTGGTTGAACTTACCGACACCCTGATGGTTGCCTGTAAGGAAATCGCAATTCAGCTGCGCGAAGGCGCACTGGCGGGTATTCTGGGTACCTCTGAAGAAGTTAACGTTCAGGGCGAAACCCAGAAAAACTCGATATCATCTCTAACGATATCCTCAAAGCAGTGCTGCTGGATAACCCTCTGGTAGCGGGTGTTGCTTCTGAAGAAGAAGAAGAGCCGGTTGCCGGTAACCCGAACGGTAAATACCTGGTCACGTTTGATCCGCTGGATGGTTCATCCAACATTGATATCAACGTTTCCGTGGGCACTATTTTCTCCATTCTGGAATGCCCTGAAGGTATGAGTGGCGGTGATGAAGCAGCGTTTCTGCAGGCAGGCCGCAAGCAGGTTGCTTCCGGTTATGTACTGTATGGCACCTGCGCAGTACTGACCCTGACAACCGGTAACGGTGTGAACATGTTCACCCTGAGCCACACCGGTGACTTTATCCTGACCCGTGAAAACGTCCAGATTCCGGAACAGACTCAGGAATTCGCCATCAACATGTCTAACCAGCGTTTCTGGGAACCGGCTATGCAGAACTATGTTTCTGATCTGCTGCTGGGTGAAGAAGGCCCGCTGGGCAAGCGTTACAACATGCGCTGGGTTGCTTCCATGGTTGCTGAAGTTCACCGGGTACTGACCCGTGGCGGTATCTTTATGTACCCGTGGGACAAACGTGCACCGGAAAAACCGGGCAAACTGCGCCTGATGTATGAAGGCAACCCGATGAGCTGGCTGATCGAACAGGCCGGCGGTCGCAGCACAACCTGTTACAAAGATATCCTTGATGTTGAGCCGGATAAGATCCACCAGCGTGTTGCTGTGGCGCTTGGCTCCAAACAGGAAGTCACTACTATGATGGCTTACCACGGCGAAAAATAATCGCTGCTGCCCAGGCTGTTGTCTGAAACCAAGCATTTCAGCCAGCAGCCGACATTAAGTCGAATATAACTCCGAAACCGGATATGTGTATAATCCGGGCCAGACGATTTAACCCGAACACCCTGCCAGATATTTAAGCCGGCAGTGTTTTCTAAATATTAAGGAAGGCTAACAATGAGCTTTGAAAAAGTCCCTGCTGGTAACGACCTGCCAAATGACATCAACGTAATCATCGAAATTCCGGCTGAAAGCTCACCGGTTAAATACGAAATCGACAAAGATTCTGATGCGATTTTCGTTGACCGTTTCATGGCTGCTCCTATGTTCTACCCGGCTAACTACGGCTACATCAACAACACCCTGGCTGACGACGGCGATGCGCTGGACGTACTGGTTGTTACGCCGTATCCGGTAGTACCGGGTTCTGTTATCCGCTGCCGCCCTGTTGGCGTACTGAACATGACTGACGAAGCTGGCGAAGATGCTAAGCTGGTTGCAGTACCGCACGACAAGCTGAGCAAGGCTTACAAAGATGTTCAGGACATCGAAGACCTGCCACAGCTGCAACGTGACCGTATCAAGCACTTCTTCGAGAACTACAAAGGTCTGGAAGAAGGTAAGTGGGTTAAAGTTGAAGGCTGGGACAACGCTGATGCAGCGAAAGCCGCTATCATCGAAGCTCAGAAAGCTTACGAAGCAAGCAAGTAAGCATTCAGACCTACCTGTAAAAACACCCGCTTATGCGGGTGTTTTTGTATCTGCCAGTTTTACCTGCCGGCATTTCCTGCCTGCTCACTCAGGGTTCTTCTTTTTCTGCTTTACCACTGCGTAGCTCCCCGGCTTCACCGGTGAACAGCCCCGGCCCAGCCGGCGACTCGGTATTGGCATGATAGGTAAAAGGTTTCGCTGAACAGGCACTCAGCATCACGCTCAGCCCCACAATGACCATTAACCTTAACCACATAGTTTCTTCTCCGGTATACAAAGCCCGGCTGCTTAGCAGCCACAGCCAGGCTTTTGGTGCTTCGCTACAGGTTAGAACTTAACCCGGGCGCCCAGGATAATGGCATCGATATCATCGACATTGCCTGCGGCACGGTCTAACTGATAATTGCGGTATCCCAGATAGCCTTCGGTGGACCACTTATCAAAGTTCTGCACCAGCTGCAGACCATAGTTTTCACCTTCATCGCCCTGGGCAGCAAGGTCATCATTCTGACTGTAATCCACCGATACTGCGGTCATACCGTGGGAAAACAGTTGCATCTGATAACCCACTTTACCGTAGTAAAAGGCAGGCTTATCACCGCTCTTAACATCCCGTTCACCGGCTGCCAGTGTGAAGTTCAGGCCGTTATCCAGCAGCAATGACACTGAGCCGTTCACCTGACTGTCCACCGTGGTGGAATCCGGTTCAGAATAGGCAACAGCGGCCGCCAGTTTGGCCCCCTCCAGTTCGCCGGCATAGCGGACCGCGGTATCCCAGGTTTCGCCATCAATCACACTGGCGGAAACCGTAAAGTTACCGAATGTCGGCGTATCGTAACGGATCCGGTCTCCGCGGCCCTGACCATCAAAGTTGGAAAACACATTGCCCACCTCGGTGCTGCTCAGGGTACCGTCACTGTTCCGGAACAGGATCGCACCGGCAATGTCAGCGGTGCTGGAATATCCCACCAGATCCGTGCCGGAAAGGTCTACTTCAGAAGTACCGTCAGAGGCACTGGAACCCTGCCCCAGCCACAACTTACCGTAACGTTTGCTGTCAAAATACACTTCAAGCCGGCGCTGGTTAATGCCGTTACCGTTACTGATATCAGTGGTCTCATTATTCTGGTTCACGGCAAAGCTGGAGTTAGATACAAATTCCGCTTCAATGGCAGAACCCACGGTCAGATCATCCGAAACATCCGCCTCACCAATGACCCGCAGGCGGGTTGAAGATGAATCGTTATCAACGTTGTAAGTTTCACTCTCCCGGCCGTCATCGGCGTACAGCAAACCACGGTTCACATGACCGGAAACGGTCACCCGCACGTTCTCATTCCCGGACAGAATGCCCTGACCTGAGGACGCCGCCTCAGCCTTCGCTTCAGCAGCTTCAGCTTTCTGTGTCGCCACCGTTGCCTGCTGCTCTAACTGATCCAGTCGTTCGGTCAGTGCCTGAATCTGTGCCCGCAGGGCATCTGTTTCGGCACTGGCCTGTGCACCGGCACTCAACAGCGCCATACTGGCCGTCACTGCAAGCGGTAATAATTGTTTTTGTAATCCCATAGGAAAGCTCCGTGTCTGAAGAAACACCGGCAAGTGGCAGTTCGTTCTGCTGGTTTATTCAGAGGTAACAAACCTGTCAGCACGTCCCTCCACCGCCGGCAGCGGTTAAATAACTCAAAGGGGTACTGGGTAAGTGAGCTAAAAAGCAGCGAAGTTCTTGAAAAATCGTTAATTTGGACGTAAAGACATATCAATTGGACGAACGGACAGGAAATCAGCCAATCAACAGAAAAATGGACAGTTTTCTTAACCGGAATACCGGGCATAAAAAGCGCATCTGAACAGACGCGCTTTACTCAATAAACAATTATCGGGATCGCTTACGCTTTAGCGGCAATCTTATCGAGACTTTCTTTCAGGGCCTGATCCAGAATTTCAATCGCCCGGTCGATCTCTGCTTCAGTCACCGTCAGGGGCGGTGCGATTCGCCATACTGAACCCCGTTCTTTTCTGCGGCGGATATTCATACTCAGCCCCAGCTCAAAACAACGCTTCGTAGTGATTTCTCCGAGCTCATGATAAGCCTCTTTGGTTTGTCGGTCTTTCACTAGCTCAACCCCCAGCAGCAGACCCAGACCACGGATATCGCCGATTTCTTCGTACTTATCCATCAGCCCCTGCAACCGGCCACGCAGGTAGTTACCCACAGTATGTGCCCGCTCCACCAGATTGTCCTCAACGATGGTGCGCAGCACTGCCAGACCGGCAGCGGCCGGCAAAGGATCAGAGACATGGCTGGTGTAATACGTAAAACCACGCTCATGAATGGTTTGCTCAATGGCCTCCGTGGTGATGGTGGCCGCAAACGGTAAACCGCCGCCCAAACTCTTCGAGACACTCATGATGTCCGGAGTAATGCCAAAATGGCTGGCACCGAATTTTTCACCGATACGGCCAAATGCGGTCTGGGCTTCATCAAAGATCAGCAACATGCCACGTTCATCAGCGGCCTTGCGCAAGCCTTCCATGTAGCACTGAGGCGGCACGATCACACCGCCGGCACTGATAATGGGCTCAACAATGATCGCCGCCGGCGCACCGGCGCTGTGCATGTCAAACATCTTAAAGCCCAGCTCCAGCGCAGCCATGGCAGATTCATCGTCCGTGGCACCGGGAATATGTGGCCGGTAACTGTAGGGTTCAGGAATGGCGAACACGCCGGGAATGGTCGGGCCGTAACCGCGCCGGTCACTGGCGTAGGAAACACTGGATGCTGCGCCGGTTACCCCGTGCCAGGAGCCACCGATGGCAACGACTTCAAACCCACCGGTATATAACTTGGCCATGCGCAATGCGGCTTCATTACTCTCGGAGCCGGTGTTAATGAACAGGGATTTCTTCAGATCACCGGGTAACCAGTCTTCAGCCAGCGTCTTACCCAGTTCAGCAACCACATCCGGGATCATCCCGCTGAACATATGGTAAGCACGTTCACCGCACTGGCGCACCGCTTCAATGATTGCCGGATGATTATGGCCAATGGTGGCGCACATTTGTCCGGAGGTGAAATCCAGAATTTCACGGCCGGAATCATCACGCACGGTACAGCCGGACGCATGGGTGAATATATTTTCGAAGCTGTCACCGCCGTAACGGACCAGGTATTCCTTGGCTGCAGCGCGCAGTTCCTGAGTCATTGCTTAATCTCCTGAAGAGTAAGGATCTGACTGCAGAAACCGTCCGACAGTCAGAAGTCTAAAATGCCATCCTCACCGATCCGGCTGAGAATAGTTTCCAGCGAGTGATCCAGGTGCTCACTGACAGTTGCCAGAAACCCTGCTTCGTCCCGCGCATATAACAGTTCAATCATTCGCCGGTGCTCTGCAACGGCTTCATCGATCCGTTCCCCGATATTCCACATGAAATAACGGGGAAAGCTGTTCCATAAATTTCGTACCGCAGCCACCAGATATTCATTGCGGCTGGCGGCAAAAATCAGCAGATGGAATTCTTCATCGACTTTCACCAGTTCTTCAAACCGCCCGGCTTTGGCATACACAGCCATACGCTCAGCCAGTAAGTGCAACTCATCCACTTCTGCTTCAGTAATATGTTCAAAGGCCAGCTTTGACGTCTGCGTTTCGATGATCTTACGGGCGGTGTAAATTTGCTTAATCCGCTCCACATCCATCGTGGCAACACGCGCGCCGCGGTGCTGCTCATAATTCACCAGTCCGGCGGCTGTCAGCTCACTGAATGCTTCCCTTACCGGCGTACTGCTCAGTCCTAAATCCGCCGCAACGTCGTTCTGTCTTAAAGCCTGCCCAGGCTCATAGCGACCGATACGTATTGCGTGCCGCAACTCTTCGGTTGCTAACTGACGCTTGGTTTGAAAGCTTACTTTCATAGTTTTATCCGGGTGATTTTATGCACTTTACATATTATATATAATATATACAAACAGATTTTACACTGCCGGTTTATCTCCTATTAAGGAAAACCGACAGCCCAGCTATTCAGCGCTATAACCGACTGAGAAGCAATGGGAAAAATCAAAAATTCAGGACAATTCACTCAACATGAATTATTTGCATCTGAATAACTGAATACAGAAATTTCAGGCGCAGACAATTCCCGGCGAATGCCCTGAAAGCATTCACCGTTCGGTAAACTGTCTTTACATCAGTCTGTATCAGAATCTGAAGAAGGCACTGCAGATGTTTCTGACATAACCGTAGTTACCCGAACAACTGCGTCTTTCTGCTGCCCGTTCAGAGTACGATATGTATCCAGAAGGAGACTCTCATCCTGGCTTAACACCTGTTCAGACACCGTGTTCATACGCTTGCCTGTGAGAATGTACTGAACGTCTGCCCCTTCAGCAGCAACCGCTGCAAGGTAGCCAGCATCCGGCAAACGGCTGCCTTTTTCGTAGTTTGACTGCGCATTTCTGGCTACACCGCCGAAGCCGGCAAACACTGCCTGGCTCATTTTAAGACGGCGTCGCTCTTCCTTAAGTCGTGCCCCGATTATATCCATATGAATGCTTTTATATTGACCAGCACTCGAATGAGTGCAATATTATACCAGTAACTAACCGTTACTCACTCTTACTTTCAGGGAGTAATTATAGCCATGGACACAGGCAAAACCACCGAAAAATATCCGTATTCAAACCTTACTGGCACCGTCTGTTTATCGCCGCCTGCAGCGGTTGCGTCATCGGGAAGACCGTTCAGAATCCAAGATGGCTGCAATCCTGATCGAAGAAGCGCTCAGAGCACGCCAGACAAAAACTGAGTAAACTGACATCACAGTTAATTGATTTATGCAGGCAGGGACGCCTTATGAATACCAAACTCTCCGGTTATTATCTTAACCGGCCAGACACCTATCAGGTTATCCGCGGGGATTCTGATGACTGGTGCCATCTGCACACTGACAGCGCGTATCTTGAACAGCTTTGTCAGACTTCTTTCATCACTCGCACCTACAATGCTTCACAGCCAGGTTTAGTCAGGGCACTGGAGTTACTCTTAACTAAGCTCACTGTTCTCTTGCATCACAGCCAGAGCCTGGAAGCCTATCTGCAGGGCACTCCACTGCCTTTACTCCCGGGCTCAGCAAATGAAGCAAAAATTATATTAATCAGTGACAGCTACTTTTCGAAACTGTTGGAAGCTGTAGCCTTACTGAAAAAGTTACTGCAACACATCTGTCAGTCTGACAGCCTGTTACCGTCAACAGTCAGCCAGTGTATTGCCCGCAATTACACTTCGTATATCAGACAGTGCTTAACCCCGGAGCAGGAAGATTTTCAGCAGCTTTCTGAGGTGGCGGTCATCCACTAAAAACCCGGCCATCCGGCCGGGTTTTCAGTCAGCAGTTCAGCCACTGCAGTAGGCGTAAGCTGATCTTACAGCTGAAACTTTTCTGACTTATCAATGACCATGTCTACCCGCCGGTTCATCCGGCGCCCTTCTTCCGTTTTGTTATCGGCCATCGGTTGTGATTCACCGTAACCGATCACTTCTAACCGGGAAGGATCAATACCATGCACATTGACCAGCCGCTCATAAACAGCCCTTGCGCGTCGTTCCGAAAGGCCCTGATTATACCGTTCGGTACCTATGTAATCCGTATGACCGGCAATAATGCCGACGACTTCCGGATTATCTTTCAGGAAGCTCGCAGCATCGCTGATATCTTTATCGTAGCTGTTAACCAGTACCGCGGAATCAAAGGCGAATTTAGCATCCATCCGGAATGCCAGTTTATTGCCATCAAGTTCCCTGAAGCGACTGTCCGTCAGTAACCCGGCCATAATGGCTTCTTTATCAAAAGTGGTCTGCACCGGTAACTCGGGCGGGCAACGGCCTTCAAGGTCGTTACGGGGTTCTATGGCATCCTGAGCGGCTTTGGCACCTTCCACCCCTGCCACATCATAGGCTGCCAGCAACTGCCCCATCGACGATAATGTCCGGGCCTGAGCCAGCTTAAGATTATGCACCGTATTCACATAGGTACGGCGCACTTCGAAATACTCATTTTCAGTATCCAGCAGATCCAGCAGCGTGCGCTGCCCGATATCAAACTGCTCCCGGTAGGCTACCCGGGCATCGGCTACTGCAGCCTGGTTCCGGCCAATATACTGTTCCTGCTGACGGAGGCTGCCAATGTCATTAAAGGCAATAACGGTATCCTGACGCACATCCCTGCATGCTTTTTCGCGCAGCTGATAGGCAACATCTATCAGTTTATCAAACTGCCGCTGCCGGGCAGCGTCTGAACCGCCGTTATACAGGTTGTAACTCATCAGTAATTCTATGGCTTGTTCTTCACGACGTTCATCAACACCGTCGGTGAAGTCTTCAACTTCGCCTCTGAGGCGCAAATCCAGGCGGGGCATCATTGCCGCATCACGGGCTTTACGGGCTGCGTGGGCCGCCAGAACATTCTCAATAGCTGCATTCAGCCGCGGGCTGAGCACATAGGCTCTCTCCAGTGTATCGCCACGGGTGTTCGGGATCAGTACATCCGGCAGCTCTGGCACATCCAGCCGCTCTGCCGGTAACTCACCTACGACCCTCTGAAAACGGGCTGTAACATCATGTAGATTAGTTGCCTCAGTCAGTAAGTTAGCCTCTGCCAGTGCCAGGCGAGCGGTTGCCTGTTCCAGATCGACACGCCGGGCAATGCCCGCTTCATGACGCTCTTCAATGTCGCCAAAGATACTGCGGTGCTGGATATAGTTATCTTTCGCCAGCGCGACCAGTTGCTGATAGCGCATGGTATCAAGGTAGGCCCGCACGGTTTCCAGGGCAACGGTTTCGGAGGTATTACGGAACTCATAGAAACGGACTTTACGCAAATGATCCAGCCGGTCCACTTCGTTACGGGTCGCAAAGCCATCAAACAGCATTTGCGTTAACGTTAACCGGACATTCCAGGGCTCGTAATCAATTTCCGGCTGGTTGGAACGGTCAAGCCTTTCATGGCCAATCTGACCGGTCAGATCAACTCTGGGATAGTAACCACCTTCCCCTGCACGCTGCTCTTCTGCAGCGGCTTCAAAGGTATACCAGCTGGCAAGTACATCCGGGTTCTGCACAACAGAACGGCTTATTGCTTCATTCAGTGATTTGACTGGTTCGGCCCAGGCCGGAGATGCCACGAGCAGAACTGCAGCGAGCAAGTAGCGATACGCCATCTGCCACCTCCCTCTGTCATCAAATCAAATCCCTTTGTGTTTTGATGCACCTTAAGTTTGAGATCATTAGAGAGTTATAGAACTGAAAGAACCGCCTGTCCGGTATTTCGGACTGCTTACCAGCCAGGTTTGAGCAGTGAAACTGTATCACTATCCCACTGAGATATTCGTGATGTCAGCGCCTTCAAACCACCCCGCATGATCTGATCTGCATTCGGCTTTATCTTCGGCTCCAGTGTTAAAAATATTCACCTTTCTATAAAAATAGTCGCTAGATGCAAGTAAGTAAAAAATATTCACGATGTTTTTCTCAATTATTTTTATAATCCGCCGCTAATTTATTGAGTATTTAAAGATAGCCGAGTGCTTTTGCATAAAAATTGCAGTGTTTTCATCAGCTAACGTAAACCGGCAACAAATTATATTTTCACAGGCATCCCCAGACACCATGACTCAGATGAAACGACTGACCGAATTAATTTTTATTCTGCTAAGTATCACTGCACCCAAATATGTTTTTGCTCAGGCCAGTATTCAAAAACTGCCATCGGTTACTGAAGAACAATTCGGCAAAACCGCACTGGAAACAATCAGTAACTGGCAGGCACTGTTACGCAACAGTGCCCACCTGAGCACTGACGAAAAGCTGCAGCGGATTAACAGTTTTTCAACCTCAGAGTCCGCTTTGAACCTGACAGCCAGACCTGGAACAAGAGTGACTACTGGGCAACCCCACTGGAAACTCTGGCAAAAGCCCGGGAGACTGCGAAGACTTCACCATTGCTAAGTACTTCTCTTTGATTTTACTGGGGATTCCGGACGATCAGCTGCAGCTGACATACGTAAACGCCACCCGGCGCTTACCCGAAAAACCATTAAACAAACACATATGGTGCTCACATACTTCCCTGATGATGCTGATCCGGTTGTGCTGGACAATCTGATTAACGATATACAACCGCGTTCGGAACGCACTGATTTAAAAACAATTTTCAGTTTTAATGAAGACAGTTTCTGGGTCGCCGGTGAGAGCCGCCTTAACTCTCCTCAGACCCGTATCCGCCCCTGGGGAGATGTGCGTAAACGCATGCAAACTGAGGGTTTATTATAAAAATATCAAGTGAATTTTTCTTGAAATAAAATTCATGCATTTTTAAAAGTTAATTTTTCTCACCATTAATCCTGATTAGCAATCAAAAAAATGCTATCAAAATTAATGTCTGTAACAATAAATACCGTCTATATATTCCCTCTTTCCGGCTTATAAAATTAACTGTTCACTTTCTTTCTCCGGTAATATATCAAGTTGCGGCTGTAACGATTTCCGCGCCTTCTGACGGGCTAAAATTTTATCCTGAACCGGCACCGGTAAGTCGGTGAACCTGATCTGATTCTTATCAACCAGCAACATAACCAAATCCTCGATGACCCGAATCAGTGCCTTATCCATCCTGGACAGTTCATCATCTTCAATGGCAGAAGCCAGCTCGAACACATCTTCACAATCCTGATCTTCAAGGGCACTAAAGCCTTCCAGTGGAATTTTACTCACAGCGGCAATACGTTGCCGGTTATCCTTTTCACGTAGATCATTCCGATACCTGCAGTATTCAGTCTGTTATTAACTTACCATTATTGACCAAATCCTGAATAAGTGCCGCCTGATCTGTGCCGTTCAGGTCGGTAAAAGCGGTTACCAGATCGACGCCGGACAACTCGATGGTCTGCTCAACCGCACTGTCATCGAAGCCGGCATCAAAGCCTGCGGAAGTACTGATGTGAATAACCGTATCGCCGTCGCTGTTCAGGTCGAAGTACAGATAATCCGTCAGATCATTATTCTGTTCATCCACCAGTAAGTCACTGAGATCCAGAACATCCCCTCATTTGCCGGCAATGCTGTGTTGAAGTCTGTGATGACATCAGCGGCCGGGTCTCCTGGTGTACCGCCATCATTCAGATTCCAGACAAAGGTATCGCTGCCCAGCCCACCGGTCAGGGTATCGTTACCGGCACCTCCGATCAGTGTATTGGCAAATTCATTGCCCCCAGCGCATCGGTGGCTGAGGACCCCGTCAGGGTATCCATTGTGCCGCTGATATTTATATCGATGGCATCCGATGCGGCATCGGAGTCGGAATCCACAACCCGTATCGGTGCCTTCAGGCTAAAGTCCTGATCCTCGGACAGATAATCAACCGTCAGCGTATCCGGCACCAATTTATAAGCACCTATATCTGACTCAAATACGATCAGGCTAAACTCTGTCAAACCCGCGGATGAAGCTTTAATTTCCACCATCTGACCATCCGTTACCACCATGCTGCGGGTTTCTCCCGGAGGCAAATCCGCATAACTGAAGCCATCCTGACCTAACTGCGCCAACACTGCCGGCGTCACTGAATACACGGTATAACGCAGGATCGTCAGCCCACTGCCCACCACATCCACCTGTACGTTGACCCGGGTAATGTCCTGATCAAACCGCATAAACAGGTGATCTTCCCGGTTGAAATCCGCATCAATATCCTGCCCCGCACCGACCCCCATCGTATTGGCACTGGTATCAACCGTACTGCGGACATACTGATTGCCGTTAAATTCATAACCGTAGAAGGTGGTTTCAACAGGATCACTGTTTAATCCGGAAGAGGTCTGTAGCGAAGAAGCGCTGTTATTACCGCTAAGCCCCTGCCCAACCGTTGCTGATACTTCTGTTTCTATGGCCACGTATTGCTGGTAGGTATACGTGTCCATTGCATCATTGAGGGTCAGTTCGAAGACCACAGTACCGTCAGTCGTAACCCCCGTTAACGTCTGATTAGCACTGTCGTGTGTACCCCAGGGTCTGATTATTGGCGTAGAGCGTGGCGCTTGGTGTAAATTCGCCCCAGTTAAAGCTTTGTGGCATGTCCGCAGAAGGATCTATGCTCAGGGTACCCACGACTGAACCAACACCGTTCAGCCCCATACCGTCTGCTACGGCAATGATCTCGGGCTGGTCGTCAATCTGAATAATGACAATATGGGCTGGTGCAGACGTAATGCCGTTAATATCGGTAGCGGTCACTTCAAAGGATGCACTTGTCTGATCACTGTCCGGAGCATGGGTAATCGCTTTCACCAGGCTATAGCTATAGTTCACCGTGCCGGTGGACGGATCGTACCCGGTAATAACCATTTCTTCCTGCGCATTACTGAAAACAGTAACGGGAACCAGTTCGGTCGCGGCCAGTAAATCACTGACCAGCAACACAGTACCGGCAATTGTGACTGACGCCAGACCATCCTGGGCATTCACACGGAAGCTGCCATTGGTTGATTCACTGTCGTCAGTATCAGAAAGCAGTCCCACGTCATATACCGTACCACCCGGGCAGTCTGTTTCTACAGTGACAGGCTCTTCAACAGGGTTTACTTTCAGTGTCAGTGTTGAGTCATCGGTATCCAGGCCATCTGTCACGGTGTAGTGAATAACCGGCACCAGCCCGGTAAATCCGACGACGGGTACGAAGCTGAAATCACCGTTGCTGCTGATACTGATGGTACCCACACCGGCAATTTCCACTGGCGTACCGTCTGCTGCATAAACCGTGTTATCTCCGGTAACAGTGAAGCTGACGACACTGGCAGGATCAGGGCCATCCGGGTTAAAGGTATTCAGCAACAGGTTCCCGGTTGCCTCTGAAGGCGTACCACTACCATCTCCATGGTCGTCACACGCATCACCTTCTCCTTCTCCTTCTCCTTCTCCTTCGCCTTCTCCTTCGCCTTCTCCTTCTCCTTCGCCTTCTCCTTCGCCTTCTCCTTCTCCTTCGCCTTCTCCTTCGCCTTCTCCTTCGCCTTCTCCTTCTCCTTCGCCTTCGCCTTCGCCTTCGCCTTCTCCTTCTCCTTCGCCTTCTCCTTCGCCTTCTCCTTCGCCTTCGCCTTCGCCTTCGCCCTCGCCTTCTCCCTCGCCTTCTCCCTCGCCTTCGCCTTCGCCTTCTCCTTCGCCACCGGTATTTTCATTCAGTTCAACGTATTCATCGCCGTCTTCAAGATCGTTAATCGGGTCAATTTGCAGCGTCAGTGTAGACAGATCATTATCCTGTCCATCCGTGACGATGTAATTAATCACCGGTATTGCTCCGGTGTAATCTTCTTCCGGGGTAAAAACAAAGTCACCATTACTGCTGATATTGATGGTGCCCACATCCGGAATACTGACGTTGCTGCCATCTGCCGGATAGACCATTGCGATCCCAGTAATGGTAAAGCTCACAACACTGGCAGGATTTGGGCCGTCCGGGTTAAAGGTATTCAACAGCAGGTTGCCACTGGCCGGTGTGTCTTCGGTCACAGTCACCACTTCATCACCGTCTTCCAGATCATTTTCTGCGGTGATGTTCAGAGTCAGTGTTGAGTTGTCAGTGTCCAGACCATCCGTAACCGTATAGCTGATGACAGGTACATCACCGGTATAGTCTTCCGCCGGAGTGAAGGTAAAGTCTCCGTTACTGCTGATACTGATAGTGCCCACATCCGGGATGCTGACATTACTGCCATCCGCCGGGTAAACCGTTACATCACCGGTCACAGTAAAGCTGACCACGCTGGCAGGATCGGGCCCGTCAGGGTTATCGGTGTTCAGTAACAGGTTGCCATTTGCCGGCGTATCTTCCGTGACATTAACGACTTCATCGCCGTCTTCGAGATCATTTACAGCAGTGATGTTCAGGGTCAGCGTTGAGTTGTCAGTGTCCAGACCATCCGTAACCGTATAGCTGATGACTGGCACATCACCGGTATAGTCTTCCGCCGGGGTGAAGGTGAAGTCCCCGTTGCTGCTGATACTGATGGTACCCACACCCGGAATATCCACATTACTGCCATCCGCCGGGTAAACTGTTACATCACCGGCAATAGTAAAGCTGACAACACTGGCCGGATCCGGCCCGTCAGGATTATCTGTATTCAGTAACAGGTTGCCATTTGCCGGCGTATCTTCAGTGACATTGACGACTTCGTCATCGTCCTCAAGATCATTCACTGCATTGATGTTCAGGGTCAGCGTTGAGCCGTCGGTATCCTGGCCGTCTGTTACCGTGTAGCTGATCACCGGCACATCACCGGTATAGTCTTCCGCCGGAGTGAAGGTAAAATCCCCGTTACTGCTGATACTGATAGTACCCACTCCCGGGATGTCCACATCACTGCCATCCGCCGGGTAAACCGTTACATCACCGGCAATGGTAAAGCTGACAACACTGGCCGGATCCGGCCCGTCCGGGTTATCGGTGTTCAGCAGCAGGTTGCCACTGGCAGGCACATCTTCAGTGACTGCGATGACTTCATCGGCATCATTCAGCTCATTCTGCGGATTAACGGTAATGTCGACCGTCGCCGGTTCCGATGTATTACCGGCTTCATCAGAGACCGTATATTGAAAAGAATCCGGACCGTTATAATCAGGATCTGGCGTATAGGTTACCGCTCCGGTAACCGGATTAACGCTGACTGTACCATTGTCGGGCTGGGAGATAATTAAAACAGTGGTAGGGTCAAGGTCTCCATCCGGGTCGGAGTCGTTGCTAAGAACATCAATGATGACAGAAGAGCCTTCATCAAGACTCACTGCATCATTTACCGCAACTGGTGGTTGAGTGCCTTCTTCCTCGATTGCTAACAGGTCCGGAGAAACAAAAGGGCTGCCCGCGGCTAACTCTCTGAACCCACCGAAGGTTGAGAGTGTCGTGGTTTCGACAATACGCGTCAGCACTACAAAATCATGGCCTTCGCTGGCGCCTGGGCCAGCAGCACCGGCAGCCGGCTCAGGTAACACATCCGTTGGATCCTGGCCGGCTTCAATCGCTGCCAGTACCGCAGCAACTGATTCATCCGTGATAGCTTCTTCAGTGGCAATTGATTCATCGCCCGCAACCATATTGTTACTGATTGCTACATCAACAGGCTGATCAAAAGACATATACGTGCCGTCAGTCAGTGCCAGCTGCACGAAAGCTCCCTCTGAAGGCATAAGAACATCACCCTCAGTCAGAACGTCCCCTATCTGCAACTGACGCAATTCCCCTTCACTGTTCCGCACGAATACTTCACCAGACATCGCAGACACTGTCGCGACAGGTGTATCAGAAGCCATGGTGCTCTCCCCTTAAACCGATTTTAAAAGTATCGATCAGTCGTTAAAGAGTAGGCATGTCCCACAGAGTTATACCTGTACCTCAGGTACAATATGAACAACTTTCATAATGGAATTTATAAGGCGAAGACTTCGTGCTCATTCAGAAGGAGCACCAGATGTACCCTGTCACGGGCACCGGATTTTGCAAACAAAGATGCCAGGTGTGCCTTAGTCGTCCGTTCGGTAATCCCCAGAGAACCGGCAATTTCTTTATTCGAAGCGCCTTTAGCAACCAGTTGAGCAACCATTTGTTCCCGTGCCGTCAGGTCGGCGTAGAAAGAGGCCCCCTCACAGCTGACGGCCTGCATATGCCGGGCACTGACTTTCAAAACCTTGCCGATGAACTCTGCCCCCACCCAGTACCCACCGTGTTCAATAACCAGGGCGATTTCCTTCAGTAATGCTGGTGCCGCCAACACATGACAGTATCCGGCAGCGCCGGCACCAAAGACCTGCATAGATTCGGCATCGTTAGGTAAATTAGATAAAACAGCCACCGGACAGGAAACTGCGGTACATATTGCAACCACTGTGCTTTATCGCCGGCATTCAGGGCCGTGAAATCGAGCCATATCAGGCCCTCTCCCTGATGCATACGCAGCGCTTCCTGCGGTGTTCTCACCGTCAGGGCGTCGGGAAACGTTTCATGCCAGCGCACCGGCGAAAGTTTTTCTGGCTGACGAACACATGCATCGTTCAGCGCTCCGTTAAGGCGTATTGTCTGGCTCTGAATACGGGTTTAAGCATGTAATGCAAGATGCTTTTTACCCGTTAATATATCCACTTCAGCCACCATTCCCGGAATAATGGGCTTTCCCTCACCCATGCTTGCTTCTAATGTTCGGACTCTGACGATATAAAACGGCGCACCGTTTTCATCCACAACAGTATCCGCACTGATATGCTCCACCGTGGCTTTTAAACCGCCATAAACAATAAAATCATAGGCGGTAAATTTAACTAACGCTTCCTGTCCCGGTCGTAAAAGGCAATATCCGGGGATTAATTTTTGCCTCAAGTAACAGCGCATCATCCGAAGGCACAATCTCAATGATATCCCTGCCCGGTAAAATCACCCCGCCAATAGTATTAAAAACAACTGCTTAACGGTGCCTTTAACCGGCGACACAAGGGCAGTTTGTTCTACCCTGTCCAGCAGGCCCCGGCTGCTTTCTATCAGCGTATTAATCCGCGATGTTGTACGTGACAATTCTTCACGCACATCATTTTTAAACTCTAACGCTACCTCACTGATACGGTTTTCGGCTTCCGCAATGGTTGCCAGAATACGTTGCATTCTGGCTGATACCTGTGCCCGCTCCCCGCTTAGCCGGGACACTTCACGACGCAGACGTAATACTTCTATTTCTGACACCGCCCCGAAGATAACAGTGGTGCGCTGACTTCCAGCTCATGGGCGGCAAAGCTGTAACTGCGGTCCAGCTGGGACTTTTCCGCACGGGCCTCTTCCAGCTCCTGGCGACGCTGATCTAACTGCTGGCGGGCAATGCTTCTGGCCGCTTCAAGCGCTTCCATACTGGAACTGAACAGCGCCATCTCCTGTTCCACCACATCGGGTACAGACTCGGCCATCTCGTTACTCGGATAAAAGGCACTTCTTCAGCGACTGAGCGCAAACGTTCGGCTTTTACCTGCAGAGAAACAAGTTCAGCGCGGTTCTCACGAAACGAAGCAACCGAGCGGGTGGCATCCAGCTTTACCAGTAACTGACCCGGCTCCACCGCATCGCCTTCTGCGACCGCCAGCTCCGTTACCACCCCGCCGTCCTGCGACTGAATAATCTGAACCTGCCGGGAAGGAATTACCTTAGCTTCCCCGGGTAACCTCATCAATCTCAGCATACGCAGACCAGGCGATCAGCCCGATCACCACCAGAATAATCACATACAACAGCTGCCGGGTTTTAACCGGATCCTGCTCAAGCATTGCCCGGTCAGCATCTTCCAGCCAGTTCAGATTGTCCGGTTCATCCACCGGAATCCAGTGTTCAAAAGCCCGGTCCATAAGTCTGCGTCCCGGTGACAGGGAAGTTTCAGAATCATTCGGCGGTAAAGGTGCTGAGCCATTCATACCGCCCTCCCGATCCGGCCTTTACGCAGCGCTTCAACGACCTGATCCCGGGGCCATCCGCAACAATTTTGCCGCTGTCGAGCACGATAATACGGTCCACCAGCTCCAGTAAGGCGGTGTGATGCGTAATCACCAGCATCGTTTTTCCCACCGCATAACGGCGCAGATTTTTCAGAATTGCAGCCTCAGAGGCGTGGTCCATTGAACCGGTCACTTCATCCAGTAGTAACAGCGGGGGCTCATGAATGATGGAGCGCGCCAGCGCAACGGCTTTACGCTGCCCGCCGGACAAAAACTCCCCGTTCACCGACATTCATGTCGTACCCCTGAGGATGAGCATTAACAAAGTCATATAGCTCAGCAACTCTCACCGCCCGCTCAACCGCTTCGTCACTGGCCATGGGATCAGCAAAAGTAAGATTTTCCCGTAGGGTGCCATAGAACAGCGTGGCCTCCTGAGGAACAAACCCCACCTGATGACGCAGCTCCGCCGGGTCCAGCTGGCGCACGTCAATACCGTCCACCAGAATCGCCCCTTCACTGGCCTGATACAAGCCAACTGTCAGGCGCTGTAACGTGGTTTTACCGGACCCAACCCGGCCAAGTATCGCCACATGTTCGCCGGCATTAATATGAAACGAAATACCCCGGAGCGCCTGCACTTCAGCCCCGGATAGGTAAAACCAACCTTACGAAACTCAATCTCCCCGAAGATGACCACGGCTAAAGAAATTCTGATCAGCCGGACGTTCTACCGGCTGTTCCATAATGGCATTCAGTGTAGTCAGGGAAGCACGGGCATTGTGGTACTGGGTTAACAGCGCTGCTGCCTGGCCAAGCGGAGCCATCGCCCGGTTCGCCAGCATCATGGTAGCAATCAGCCCACCGAGGCTCAGCTCACCTTCTGATATCAGATAAACACCAATCACAATCACACTGACACTCACGAGCTGCTGAATCCACATGGCGAAATTCAGGTTACTGGTAGCCAGTAACCGCAGCTGCACTCCAACCCGGTCAAGATACGCAGCCGCTTTTTCCCAACGTCGCTGCATCACGCCTTCTGCAGTCAGGATTTTGAGTGTATCCAGACCTATCAGACTCTCTATCAGCACAGAGTTACGCATTGAACTGGCCTGATACATACTTTCGGTCAGGTGTTTCATCTTGCCCTTGGTGGTCATGGCATAACACAGAATCAGAAATACCCCGATCAGAGAGGGCACCATCATCAGGGGCGAGATCCATCCGAGTACCAGTATAAAAATCAGCGTAAAAGGCAGATCAATCAGTGCCGTCAGCGATGCAGACGTAATAAAGTCCCGCACCGTTTCAAAGGAGCGGAGGTTGGCAGCAAACGCACCGACAGATAATGGCCGGTACTCCATCTTCAGCCCCAGCACCTGCTGCATAATGCGAACGGACAAAAGAATATCCACTCGCTTACCCGCCAGATCCAGAAAGTACCCGCGCATAGTCCTCAGCAATAAGTCAGCGATGAGCACAATGCCGATTCCGAATGCCAGCACCCATAAGGTTTCAAAGGCATGGTTAGGCACCACCCGGTCATACACATTCATTGTGAACAGCGGTAGCGCAAGGGCGAACACATTAATAAACAACGCTGCCAGAAGTACATCCCGGTATAAGGCAAGGTTTTCTCGCATTGCCCCCAAAACCAGTGGGAAGGTTTATGGTTGGTAACCTCCGGCGTTCTGGCATCGAACGCCAGCTTAGGACGTGCATAAATCACGGCACCGGAATAACGCTGATCGAGCTTTTCTGCCGGAACTTCCATCACACTTTCCGGAAACTCCGGATAAATAACCTGAGCAGACTGTTTATTCCGACTCCAGGACATCAGCACACAGGCTTCGTCTCCTTCCAATAATAAAACCGCGGGTAAAGCCCGGCTCTTAAGGGCTTCCAGCGGTTTCTTCAGTATTTTGCTGACAAAGCCTGCACGGGCAGCGGCACGGGCAAATAAGGAAGGGGTAAGATGTTGTTTTTCCAGAGGTAAACCAGCAACAAGGCTTTCGCGGTTCAAACTGCTCCCATGAAAGGAACTGAGCACCAAAAGGCACTCAAGCAGATGATCAATACCTGTCGCTGTGCGCATACTCCCCCTGTTTCAAACGTCACAGAAGCGCTGATTAACGGTAAAGCCGTCTATTTAATTTAGTCGAGTCTGTTAAAACTTATAAACTTTGCAGCACATTTTTATAACAAGTCAGATAGCGGAGAATTCAAAAGGAGGCGCTTTCAGCCAGTGTAAGCACACACTGACCTAAAGCTAACTAACAGAAAACCAGACGTTTTTAACAACGGCTCTCTACATAACAGCACCGCTATGCGGAAGTCTTGTCTATTGTAGAAACAGCCCATCAGACAGCCTGAGCACAGGATGCTTTCCGGATACAGGATTGCCAGCGAAACACCAAAATTAAACAGATCCATGAAACACTGTTTACACAACCAAATGCCCTGTCATGTAACTGAAATATTAATACTGCAGCCTGGTCAGCCCGCAGGAATATCCCAGTGCTTCATTCTTCTTGCTGGCCTCCGGATAAATATTATCCAGCAACCATTCTTTGCGCTTACAGCCATACATTGCCTGCTTGAGGCGGGAATCCATCACTGCGCATTCGGCGAGCTTATCATCCATAAATTGCTGGGTTTGCAGGAAAAAATCTGTCGACTTGAGTGGTGACATATCGGTCAGTTCATAGCCCAGTACGCCGAGCATCTGCTTATGACAAACAACATTCTTGGGACCCAGCATTGAAATATACTTTTGCACAGCCACATCAATCCCTTCGATTTTCAGTCCTTCCCTGTCGACAGAACAGGCATCCATTACCCGCCCCAGCGTATTACCGGCCCCTTAAGGGGTAAATGTGCTTTATATGAACTGCCCCTGGCATCGGTGATTTCCACCAGTAATTCTTTGCCCTGCAGCATTTGTCTGGCCAGATGGGTTTTATCAAAGTCACTGGCAAACACTGAATCTCCCGGGTAGACACGATCCAGTCACTTTCTACCGAATCCTGCTTATCTATCCGGTAACGCACCGGGTAACGGTTACCAATGCCAATAAACTTACCCACAGAAAAATCAGATCGAACTCTTCTTCCTGTAAACATCTGGCAAGTGCCAGACTGCGTTCCTTCACTGAACGCACCATAGCAATATGTGTTTCCTGATCAGTAAAATCATCAACCCGCTTGGCATAAAACCAGTCTTCAGCCGCCAGTTGCGCCGGCAAACATAAACCTAATGTAATCAGTAATATACATAGTCGTTTCATGGTAATTACTCCCATTCACGATTGTGTATGCACCTGCCTGGATGTGAATGCCAATCCCTGTGGCTCATATAATTAAGCTTAGACCATAAGATTTTGCAGCTTGGTTTTGGCGGTAAACGGAGGTTCTCTGGTTCGCTCAGAACCCCGTTAAAATCAGGCGCAGAATGCCGGAATTCCCTCTGCTAAAAGGGCTGATAGTCTTACAGCTGCTATGAAACGATTTGACTTAGAGCAACAGGAAAGGAAAGTAATGGATGTGGATAAGCTGAGGGAGGGATTACGCAGCTTCGCGGCTCACCCTCCGGGTGTTGCAAAGAGCGCAACATGCTCTCGCTTCGCTCGGGTCGAACCCACGAGATTTTATTCGCTACGCTCACCCTGCGGGCCATCGTCGCAGGCTCCGATGTGGTCTCGCTTCGCTCCGCTCGAACCCACGAGGTTTTATTCGCTACGCTCACCCTACGGGCCATCGTCGCAAGCTCCGATGTTATCTCGCTTCGCTCGGTTCACCCTCTACAAACTCTTTAGATACAAAAAGCCCCGGTTGTAACCGAGGCTTTTTCGTTTTGAATTAGATGGCGGTGAGGGAGGGATTCATTCGCCGCTGCGCGGCTCACCCTACGGGTGTTGCAAAGAGCGCAACATGCTCTCGCTTCGCTCGGCTCGAACCCGCGAGGGATCTCACCCTCCACAAACTCTTTAGATACAAAAAAGCCCCGGTTTTAACCGAGGCTTTTTCGTTTTGAATTAGATGGCGGTGAGGGAGGGATTCGAACCCTCGATACGTTTCCGTATACACACTTTCCAGGCGTGCTCCTTCGGCCACTCGGACACCTCACCGCATTTCCTCCGTGCTCCTCAGCACTTCAGAGTGGCGCGTACTTTAATGGAATTCCGGTGCTAAATCAAACCTGTAAGACGAGTTTTTACAATTTTTTTCAATGCTGGGGAAATAAATTTACATCTGCGGTTTCTGGGCTGTATTCAACGCAGGAAAATCACCCATAAAAAGCCCATTCAACAGAGTTGAACGGGCTTTTTTAACGAACAGTGCTTACTCAGATCCGGTTATTCAGGGAAGGGACGTCCTCTGATAACCGACAGCTCAGCGTCTGATCAGTCGGCCTGGCGACGCAGGAATGCCGGGATATCCAGGAACTCCATATCGTCTGTACCGGTTTTCTTCGCTTCAGTTGGTTCAGCTACCGGTGCAGGGTTATCTTCCGCACGCAGTGAGTCAGATGCTTTATTACGCATCACCGTTGGCAACTCCAGCTGGCTGTAATCTGCAGCAGCGCCACCGGCAACCGCAGCACGCTTAGGTGCGCTGTTTACAACCCGGATTTCCTGCTCAACTGCAGCCCCCAGACCAGTAGCAACAACGGTTACCTTAATCTCTTCGCTCATTTCCGGATCGATTACGGTACCTACAACAACGGTAGCGTTTTCAGAAGCAAACTCTTCAACAACCTGACCGACTTCGGAGAACTCACCCAGTCCCAGATCCAGGCCAGCGGTGATGTTTACCAGAATACCACGGGCACCCTGCAGATCGATGTCTTCCAGCAGCGGACTGCGGATAGCCGCTTCAGCCGCTTCAACACCGCGATTTTCACCCCGTGCAGTACCGGTACCCATCATTGCCATGCCCATTTCAGACATAACGGTACGAACGTCGGCGAAATCCACGTTGATCATCCCCGGACGGATAATCAGGTCAGCAATGCCCTGAACCGCACCTTTCAGTACATCATTCGCCGCGTTAAACGCATTGATCAGGGAGCAGTTCTTACCCAGCACCTGCATCAGCTTTTCATTAGGAATGATGATCAGAGAGTCAACATTTTCAGACAGCTCTTTGATGCCCTGCTCGGCAATCATCACCCGCTTTTACCTTCAAACGGGAATGGTTTAGTAACCACTGCTACCGTCAGAATACCCATTTCTTTAGCGACTTCTGCAACAATCGGCGCTGCACCGGTACCAGTACCACCGCCCATACCGGCGGTGATGAATACCATGTCTGCGCCACGGATCATTTCCGCAATGCCTTCGCGATCTTCCAGTGCAGCCTGACGGCCCACATCCGGGTTCGCACCGGCGCCCAGACCTTTGGTGATTTCACCGCCGATCTGCAGCAGGCTCTTGGCCAGCATGTTGTCCAGTGCCTGTGAGTCCGTGTTGGCGCAGATAAATTCCACACCGTCCACGTCCGTCGACACCATGTGCTGAACGGCGTTACCACCGCCGCCACCTACGCCAATCACCTTAATAACGGCGTTTTGCGGTACGCTATTAACTAATTCAAACATGTCCCTTTCCTCCAGCTTAAGCGTGCTTTTTTACGCTTAGGTCTGTCTTTCTAATTATGATTGATGCGCCGGCTCCGCCAGCGTATACAACTTGTTTTGTACTGAAGGTCTGCAAGCAGCGCGCAGACCAATCAAAATATTAGTTCCCTGCCGTTTCAGAAATTTCTCTGAAACCAGCTTTCATCCGTTGCAGTGCCGGCGTATTCGGCACTGCAGGTATTCTGCCGGCATTTCTTCCTGCCGGGGTACATTATCCTGTTTGGCATACTGCAACAGCCCAATGCCGGTGGCATAAATCGGGCTGGCAAGTATGTCTTCCATCCCTCTTACGCCTTTTGGCAATGCCAGACGTACCGGCATATGGAAAATCTCTTCAGCCAGTTCGACTGCACCTTCCATTTTGCCGTACCGCCGGTGAGCACAATGCCTGCAGCAATCATGTCTTCAAAACCGCTGCGGCGGAGCTCCGCCTGTACCAGCGTAAATAACTCGTCATAGCGGGGTTCAACTACTTCCGCCAGCGCCTGACGAGACAGATCCCGTGCTGGCCGGTCACCTACACTCGGTACTTTAATGGTTTCTTCAGCCCCCGCCAGCTGAGCCAGCGCACAGGCGTACTTCTGTTTAATCTCTTCCGCATTCAGCGTCGGAGTACGTAACGCCATTGCTATGTCGTTTGTCACCTGATCACCGGCAATCGGGATAACGGCTGTATGCCGGATTGCACCGCCGGTGAAAATGGCAATATCGGTGGTACCGCCACCCATATCCACCATGCAGACACCCAGCTCTTTTTCATCATCCGTTAATACGGAGTAACTGGATGCCAGCTGTTCCAGCACGCTGTCATCGACAGCCAAACCACAGCGCTGTACACATTTCTCGATATTCTGGACCGCATTCACCGCACCGGTTACCAGATGAACCTTGGCTTCCAGGCGTACACCGGACATTCCCAGCGGCTCACGGATACCTTCCTGATTATCGATCACATACTCCTGCGGCAGAATATGCAGAATTTTCTGATCCGCCGGAATAGCCACCGCCCGGGCAGCATCGATTACCCGTTCAAGATCATGTTCCATTACTTCACGATCACGTACAGCAACAATGCCATGGGAATTCATACTGTTAATGTGACTGCCGGCAATGCCTACCGTCACTGAATGAATCTTGCACCCTGCCATCAACTCAGCTTCTTCAACGGCCCGCTGAATAGATTGCACCGTTGACTCGATATTGACCACGACACCACGTTTCAGGCCCCGGGAGGCATGCGAACCGATACCGACAATATCAATCGCACCGTCCGGGCCGACTTCCCCCACAAGACACACCACCTTTGAGGTGCCTATGTCTAACGCAACGATCATATTGCTTGCCATGGTCATATCTAAAACCGCTTTTCTTGCTCCGGCATTGCTGCGGAGAATTCAATGTTTCGAGTCTGTCTGTTATCCCTGTGGAAAACTAAATTCCGAACATTGCTTTCCGTTGCTAAGGCACTCCTGCTGAGTATCCACAACCGGCCCGGCTGACTTTCTGGAAAAACATTTATCAACAAACGTTGGCTGTTATTTAGCCATGTTGGTTCTGCTAACTGTTTTTCCACAAAATGCTGAGCATTTAACAACCAGCATAGTTCAGTTTTTAATCAATCCCAGTTCAAAACCGGCATTTTTAATAATTAATGCCAAGAATAAACCATTCGATTTATTTTTAAGCATTTTTTGGGATATTGAATTAATTCTTTTCCCACAGGCAAACATATGCCGCCGTGCATCTAGTTATCGGCAATAATCTGCCATCTTTAGCATAAATTTCACCGTGATAGCTCAGTTTCGGGCTATCAGGAGTTATCCAGATCTTACTGTACATTTTTAACACAATTTAATTATTTTTGTACAAAAATAATCAGAAATCAAAATCCTGTTTTGAATAAACAGCCAACAATCAATATTTAATTTTGATTATTTTTATAAAAATCAAAAATTAATATTGATTTTTTATAATTTTCAAAAATTAATATTGATGTTTTTTATAATTTTCAAAAATTAATATTGATTATTTTACAAAATTTCAATATTTAATTTTGACGATAAATATATAATTCAAGATTGATTTATGATTATTCCCGGCATCTGTTAATAACTGATAAATAACGAAACAGGCAGAAACAGCCCACAGGCTTCTGCCAACAGAAACATATCAACAGCCCTCTCCGCCATAAGAAACAGGACTGATGTGCACAGCAAGCCTCTGCAGACTGTCCACAGCTATCCTGTAATTCAGTAAGAAATATTCACAGAAAGGATTAGATAGAAAAACTTAAGCAAGCATGGCAGGTATGTCTGCCATACAGAAACGGACTGAAACGGCGTTACTTGCCGGAAGGATAACGGTAACTGGCTGACGCTTCCTGCCACCCAACTAGCTCGGGTGTTGCAGCAATGTATGCTCTGAGCGTTGTTACACCGTCCGCAAGAAAGCTGGTATCCAGGAAATTATCAACAACCTCCTGTCCCTGAGAGGCCGCAGACTGTAAACAGAAAAACAGATAGCGAGGGAAAGGCAAAATGTCCTCCCGCCATAAAGGCCCCTGATAATACTGACCAACTCTGCGTTGATATTCACCAGGGGTAATGCATTTATTCAGCCGGTAATCAGCATCGCTGTAACCACTGCACATCCTGGCACGCTGTGGCAGCCCTGAATCGCCGGAGTCCCTGAGAAGCTGTGTCTCGACTTCGATCCAGCGAAAACGGTGCTCACGCTCATACAGCTCAGAAAATCCGCTTCGCTACATTCGAACTGGCTGCAGATAATTGCACTGTCCGGATCCGCCTGCGTTGAGCAGGATGCAATTTGCAGGCTCTCCGGGTCCGCACCGTGCCGGCTGATAAATACGATGCCAACCTTATTAAAGATGCGCCGGTAGCCCGGCACTTTAACCAGCCGGAAGTTCTGCAAGCCCGGCACGGTTTCACGGGCCGATGCTTCCGAAAGCAGCGAGCCATACCCGGCGACTGAAATCATCACCGTTCTTCATCCCGCCGGAAAGAATCACCGGAAACTGCCTGATCAGCACTGGCACCACTATCCTGAGCTGCCGGCTCGAATGCCGCATCAACAAGACGAACTTTCGGTGGCTCTGCCGACAACTGAGCGCTTTCTTCACTGGAAGAGATACTCACTGTCTGGGCATTCTCTGCCAGAATATCTTCATCCACAGAAGCGGTTTCATCTGTGTCAGGAAGAGGCAGATTCTGCAACTCAGCTTCTGCAGCTTCATCCTGTAAACGTTTTTCCATCTGCTTCTTATTACGCACCCCCAGCTGCTGTAACGACGCAACCTGAGAGACCAGGTTGCCACGCCCGCTAACCAGCCGCTTATGGGCCGTATGATAAGCCTGAGATGAGCGCTCCAGATGCTTACCCACATCTTCCAGTGATTCAACAAAGCCCACGAACTTGTCATGCAGCTCACCGCCCCGGCGGGCAATTTCCTGCGCATTCAGGCTCTGTCTCTCATAGCGCCAGATATTATTAATGGTCCGTAACGTCACCAGCAGTGTGGCCGGGCTGACCAGAATGATGTTGCGCTCATAAGCAAAGGCAAACAGATCCGGATCTTCCTGTACCGCCAGCAGGAAAGCCCCTTCAATCGGCACAAACAGCAGCACAAAATCCAGGCTGCGAATACCTTCCAGATCCTGATAAGCCTTATCACTCAGACCACGTACGTGATTGCGGATTGATTGCAGATGATCGCGAAGATTCCGTGCCCGGACGGCTTCGTGCTCTTCAGAACAGAATGCCTCATAGGCGGTCAGGGAAACTTTGGCATCGATAATAACGTCTTTCTCATCCGGCAGACGTACTATGACATCCGGCTGCAGGCGACGGCCGCCATCACTGACGCTCACCTGTGTCTGATATTCATGCCCTTCCCGTAGTCCTGACTGTTCAAGCACCCGGGATAAAATCACTTCTCCCCAGTTGCCCTGGGTTTTCGATTCGCCCTTCAGAGCGTTGGTAAGATTCACCGCATCTGAACTCATCTGCTGGTTCAGCTGTTTAAGCTGCTGAATCTGTTCATACAATGAACGGCGATCCCGCGACTCTTTATCATAGGTATCTTCAACCCGGCGCTTGAAATCACCCAGTTGTTCTTTCAGCGGTGTCAGCAGGTTGCCAAGGGCATCACGGTTTTCATCTTTGAAGGTTTTCGACTTTTCCGAAAAATCTTATTGGCAAGGTTTTCAAACTCACCTTTGAGCTGATCCCGGGCATCGTTCAGCAATTGGACTTTCTCATGGTGAGCGGCCCGTTCACTCTGTAACTTGGCCTGCAATTCTGCATTACGGGCCTGATGCTGATTCTGGCTGAGACGCAGCTCATTCTGCTCAGTCAGTAACTGGGCGTAATCATCTTCCAGCCGCTGTTTTTGCAGGCTGATTTGTTGTAAACGAACTTCTTCAAGCTCCAGACGCCGGATCTGCTCAGCTTTTTCGTCCAGTGACAGCTGCTGTTCAGAGACTTTTTCGTCAACCTCGGCACGGGCTTCTTTAGCCTCTTCCAGTTTATCTTCCAGCTGGCCGATTTTGACGTACTGCTGGCTCTGCATCAGCTGCGCTTTACGCTTATGTTGCTGAATGCGTAATGTCATCAGCAGCATACCAAACAGCGTACCGGCAATAGCGCCGACCGTGAGGATAACTATTGGCTGTTCAAGAAATTCATTCATGGTGCAACAACCTCCGTGTCTGGTCCGGGTGAACCGTTACCAGAAATAATATAAAAGACCAATGGCTGCTAAGTTCAGCGGCAGCATCAGGAACAGGTTCGTCAGGTCACCGAACAAACGTTGCGTGATACCGACTGATACCGCCGGAAAGCTGAGCACTAAACTGCTTGCCGGAATCCACCATTCTAACAGACGGAAACCATATGCCATTGCACCAATGAGTGTCAGAGCTGCAAGGTTACCGATCATAACAACCGTCACCTGACCATTTTTACTGTGCATAAAGGCAGGCTTATCTTCCTCTGCCAGCTTATTCAGCTGACCGGCACTGAGCGCTGCAGACATGGACACGAAGCCACTGAACAGAAAGATAAATAAAGGCTCAAATAACATACAGGTTTCCTGACAGGCGAAAATGAGCCGCTATTGTAAAAGATTTTTGCAACAGCAGCAGGCTTTTACTGAATTTCATCGCAGAAAAGCCAGTCAAAATGTTATTATGCGGCGAATTTTTAGAGCACCAAACGGCATTCCCCGCTGCCCTGACATTTACCGGCAGAACAGCCGTCCGAAGAGAGACATTATGAGCCAGTACCTGGTCAACGAAAGTATCGAAGATTACGCGTTTATTCACACCGGTGAAGAACCCCCGCTGCTGCAGGAGCTGATCGACAAAACCAATGAAAATATGGGCTGGCCACAAAAACTGTCCGGCCGCCTGGTTGGCCGCACCCTGAAAATGCTCAGTGCTATCCACCAGCCAAAGACAGCCCTTGAGATTGGTATGTTTACCGGTTATTCCGCACTATCCATCGCTGAAGGTATGCCGGATGACGGCAAACTGATTTGCTGCGAGACCAATCCGCGGGCTATTGATTTTGCGAAGACGTTTTATGAGCGCAGTGAACACGGCCACAAGATTGAAGTCATCTTTGGCAAGGCACTGGACACCATCCGTGAACTGGACCTGAACTGGACTTCACCTTTATCGATGCCGATAAGCGCAATTACCTGAATTATTACGAAGAAGTAAAGGCAATGACCCGTGTTGGCGGCCTGATCATTCTGGATAATGTGCTCTGGTCAGGCAAAGTGGTACAGCCTGAGTCAGACATTGATGACATTCTGGTTGAAACCAACCGCCGTATCGCTCAGGACCCTGACGTTGAAAACGTCTTCCTGACCGTCCGGGATGGCCTGAACGTTGTGCGTAAAATTCGCTAATCCGGAGCATCTTAATGAAATTTATTCTGCGTCCCGGCCAGCAACCTGAATGCCTGCCGGCAGACTCTGACGTTCAGCCGGCAGCTGATGAACAATTAATCTGTTCCCCTGAACAGCTGTTAGCGGTTTACCGTGACACCGATACGGATCAGCCGCTATACAGCCAGTTGCAATATATCCGGGATCAGTATCTGGATGATCTGGATCTGGTCAGCTCCCGCAACGAAATTTACGGTCTGATTTTCTGGCTGCTATTCGATAAAAATATCAGCTATGCCGGCGAATCTCTGGAAGAAACCGCCGACCGGCTCAGTGATCTGGATATCGATTCTGACAGCGACATCTACACTGAAGTTATCTTCCATTTAAAAGACGCCGTTGACCGGCTATACGAACTGGAACTGGACGAAGACTGATTCAGTAAGCAAAACAAACAACAGGGAGGCACGGTATTGATCAGACGCACAACCCGGATTTTACTGTCAGCCCTGTTTATTGCCTTTGCATCAGCACTGATCATCACCCTGATTGCCAGTTACTTCTACTGGCAGCAACTGATTCCCTGGGCCGCTGAACGCTGGCTGCAACAGCACCAGTGGAAAATCATCGAAATACAGGGCGCCGCCCCTTCCACCACAGGCTGGCAGATAGACTCCCTGAGCCTTCAGCAAACATCACCGGCAGATGCCAATACCCGGCTGCAACTGAATGGCTTGCATCTCTTCTGGGATTTAACCCGGCTATACACAGAAGGAAAATTCGAAGGCATTGAACTGCAAAGTGCAGATATCCGCCTGCCGTCGACACAGTCAGAAGCAACAACCCCAGCATCACTGGATCTGAGACCTTGGCTGTCACCGGCGATCATCAGCCAATTACCAGCAAAAGATATCCGCCTCAGTAACCTCAACATCCACCGTGAACAGGCTGGCCTAAACAGCCATATACTGACCAGCCTGTCTCTTGTTAACGGTACACTCGACTGGCAAAGCCAGCTCATATCCTTATCAGCTTATCCTGCACTGGAAGGTATGACAGCGACCCTGAACACAAAACTTATAAAGCAAACTGATGCTGCAGAACCGGAACTGCAACTGAGCCCGTTCAGTCTGAATATCACTCATCAAAATCAGCAACTGCTGAGCAGCCAGGGTCATCTGAGCCTTGGAGAAACCATCCGTCTTGTAGCTGAACATAAAATAGAATTACAGTCTCTGGCATCTGTGCTGCAAAAATACCGGAGACCGGCATCACCGATACTCACCTGCCCTGGGCCAGTGGCACCCTGAATATTACCGGTACTACATTATTACAACCGGACTATGACCCGACGGCGCCGTTACAAAGCCTGCAGCCTGAGAGCGAGCAAACAGTCTCACTAACAATCTCTCCGGTTGCGCTTTCTGAAACAGGCCTCGCAAATATATCCGGGAACGCGGAGTTGGAGCTTGATCTAAATATTTCGCTCACTCCACAAATTCTGAAACTTACGATAAATGACAAGAACCGACTGACGGTTACTGATTTTCAGACGCCCTCCTGAACAGCCAGCAACTGCAAATATCACTGCAACCTGCTGCCGGTATTCATATTCCTCTATCAACACAGAATCCTGCAGAGCAATCCCTGCAGATACCGGCTGTCACTTTTACCCTGCAAAGTCAGGAGAGTACGATCATATCCGGTCAGAAGCCCTTGCCCGTCAGCCACCAGCCGATCCTGATCACGACCGGCACATTTGCTCTGTGTATTGCCAACGAATGCCCGGCAAAGCCTCTGAAAATAACCGGTACACTTACTGCTGAAAAGCTTCAGTTCAGCCATCCGGATTTCCCGTTACCCGAAGCAAACCTGAACAGTAACTGGCAACTGGAACGACAGAGCGAAACAACCGATTTTAAACAACAGTTCCGCCTGCTGCTGGCAGACTCCTGCTCCCCGCCGGGGCACAATTAATACGCGGAAACTCCCGCACTCTAATCAGTACCGGTCAGCCGCTAACCACTGCAAACTGGCAACTTAAACTGGCATCACTGAACGGCGCAGAAAAACTGATAAAGCGCTATTACCCGGACCTTCCGGAAGAACTGGCACTGAACGGCGGCAGCCTCTCACATCAGGGGCCTTACACCTTGAAAACAACCGGTTGGCGTTACGCTTGCGGCAACGGATAGAAAACCTCAGTGGCCAGTTTGATCAGAACTCATGGGGCGGACTGAGCTGGCATTCTGACTTTCGCCGCAGCCTCAGCGGAAGACTGCGTGATGATGGCAGCCTAAATGTCGACTATATTGCCGCCGGTATTCCCATTGAACAATTCAGCAGCAGCTACCAGCTTCGCCCGGTAAAAGGAAAACCCGGAAGCCTACAGCTGAGGTTAACCCAGCCTCAGGCACAATTATTAGGCGGTGAAGTACTGGCTGACGACTTTACCATCAGTGAATCATTCGGACTGAACACCCGCCTTACCCTGAAAGACATCCAGCTTGCCGATGTACTGGCACTGGAACAACAGGAAGGCCTCACCGGCGAAGGCACCCTGCAGGGTAGCATTCCGCTGGAAAAACAGCGGCAGGATTTCAGGTCACTGATGGCCGGATTAATAACACCGGAGCGGGTTGGATTAAATTCCAGCCAACACCGGAATTAAGAAATGTTGCGAAAAGAACACCCGGGCTGGATACAGCTTTCAAAGCGCTGGAAAACCTGCAGTACTCACAGCTTAATATCGGGGTCGATTATCAGCCGGACGGCAGCACCCGGCTAAACACCCGCTTAAAGGGTCTGAACCCCGACTGGAATGCCGGCCAGCGAATAGAGTTCGGCATCAACATAGAAGAGAACTTATTACAGTTAATCAAGGCTTTACAGTACACGAACAAATTGACTCGCAGCCTTGAGAAGCGTTACCGTTAAGTGCTGGAACCTTCGGACAGGAACCGGATACGTCCGGAGAGGTTCTAACAGGTATTGGAGAGACCTATGTTCATAAGACTGATTATGAAATTCTGGCGAAATACCGGCGTAATGCTCGGTATTTGCATCTTATTATCTGCCTGTGCCCCAACGGTACAGGTAGCTGTTCCCAACGAACCCATCACAATCAACCTCAATGTCAAAATTGAACACGAGATTCTGGTGAAAGTTGATAAAGAAATTGACGATCTGTTCACAGAAAACAGTGACTTATTCTAGGAGCTAAATAATGATCAAATATGCATTAAAAACCGTTATGAAGCCGTTTATTCTGCTCACTTTGATGTTTAGCCTTGCCAATACCGCCTGGGCTTTAAGCCTCGATGAAGCCAAGTCCCAGGGACTGGTCGGTGAATTATCTAATGGCTATCTGGGGCTGGTCAAAAACGGCAACGCAGCTGTTAAAAACCTGGTTGATGACATTAACCGTAAACGCCGTGCTGCATACGCAGCTAAAGCAAAAAGCCGGTGTCGAATTAAAGATAATTGAAATTCGTATCGGTGAACGCTTGCAAGAACGCGCTAATAAAGGCGAATATGTCCAGCGCAGTAACGGTCAATGGCAACAAAAATAACAATAATCTGAAAGCTATCACGGTGAAACCAGCACAGACTGAGTGCCCAGAGAGGCGTACCGGATAAGACTTTCCTAAAAGTGAATGGGTAAAGAAGTGAGCACCTTTGGAGTAACGGGACGCCCCTCTTATCGATCGAATAACCTGCTGGGATTTGTAATATGCGCGTGCCTGCTGGCGGCGATCAATATCTACATAAGCCCGCTGATTAACCTGGCAGAATGTGCCCTGTGCACTGTCACCCGGCTGACGTTGGTCGCCATGGCAGGGCTGTTCTTTCTGGGTTTCATATTTAACAGCATGGCCTGGTTGCAACGGTTATTCTCAATTTTCAACCTGCTGCTGATAACACTCGCAGCAACCGCCAGTATCCGTAATCTGGCACAAGAATCACGTACCGCAGCTGAACAGTGCACCCAACCGGTCGTTGATGTACTGAAAATCAACAACCTGGAAGGCATTCTCGCCGCATATCAGAATGCATCTGTTTGTCAGGTACAGGAATGGCAGCTTGGCGTGTTAAGCTACGCTCATCTTTCTCTGATAGCCCTTGCAGGCCTGACAGTTGTAGTATGGAAATTAATGACAAAAAAGCCCCGCGCGACACCTTTTCCGCTGAGCTCAAACCTTAGTTGCCTGTTACTGTGCGCCGGAATGATCAGCGCAACAGTACAGGCAGCAGAACCAGCCCCTGATGATTCCCAGCCTCTCGCACCCGAGTGGGCAGAAGACGGCACCCTTAACCTCTACTTCGAGAATGATCTGTTTGCTGAAACCGATCAGAACTATACCAACGGGATACGGGCTTCTTACGTCACCGGCGATCTCACCAGCTTTTGAACGATCCGGAGCTGCCAGAGTGGATCCGGAGCTATAACAACCTCATTAATCCTCTGCTTAGCTGGCACAACCCGAATATTGATCCAGAGGAAACACACCGCAATCTGGTGGTGACCTTTGGCCAACAGATATTCACGCCCAGTGATATCGACAGAACCACCGTTGACCCGGATGACCGCCCTTACGCAGGATGGCTGTATCTGGGGCTCGGTTATAACCAGAACAATGATCGCTGGATGGACTCAACCCAGCTGAATATCGGTGTTATAGGCCCGGCGGCACTGGGGCAGGAAGCGCAGGATTTTATTCACGATCTGCGCGGCTTTGAAAATTCAAAGGCTGGGATAACCAGCTGGATAATGAACCCGGCGTTCAGTTTGTGTATGAAACCAAATACCGGCAGAACGACTACCAGGCAGTTGAAGGCCTGAATTACGACGTTATTTATCACAGCGGCTTCAGCCTCGGCAACGTGGCAACCTATCTGAATGCCGGTGCAGAACTACGCATTGGCTGGAACCTGCCAAACGACTTTGGCACATCCACCCTGCGCCCCGGCGGCGACAACAGTGCACCGGGCCGGTATAAACTGGGAACCACCACCAGCGTCCATACATTTTTCTCAGCGGATGCACGGCTGGTCGCCCGGGATATATTCCTCGACGGTAACACTTTCAGTAATAGCCACTCCGTCGACAAAGAAAATCTGGTGGGTGATCTTGCAGCCGGTGTTGCTGTGTTAAGCGGCCGCTGGAAAATAGCCTATGCACAGATTTTCCGCACCAAAGAGTTTAAAGGTCAGCCAAGCAGCCACAGTTACGGATCGTTATCCATTACATATAATTTCTGATAAGCAGCGGTACTGACACCCGTGTGATACTATGCCGCCATCTGAAGCACTCGCTTATCCAATTGATTAAATAGGTATTTTTGTGACCAAATTTCGCCCCTGTATAGACCTCCATCAGGGTCAGGTAAAACAGATTGTCGGTGGCAGCCTGAACGATCAGGGCGCTGACACAAACTTTGTCAGCCAGCATGATGCCGCTCACTACGCCAACCTGTACCGTCAGCATAACCTGACGGGAGGTCATGTCATTGCACTGGGCCCGGGCAATAAAGAACAGGCACTCAGCGCACTGTCACAATGGCCTGACGGACTGCAGTTTGGTGGTGGCGTCAATGCTGATAATGCTGCTGAATTCCTGGCAGCTGGCGCCTCCCATGTCATCGTTACCTCTTACCTGTTCGAAGACGGTCAGTTCAGCTGGCAGCGGCTGGAAAAGATCAAACAGATAACCGGCGCTGAACGGCTGATTCTTGACCTGAGCTGTCGCCGCACCGCATCAGGCTGGAATATTGCCACCGACCGCTGGCAAACTATTACAGATACGCAGGTTAACGCTGAAACACTGGCTTCCTTAAGTGAGCATTGTGCTGAATTTCTGATTCACGCAGCGGATGTTGAAGGACTACAGGGTGGCATTGACGAAGATCTGGTAACCCTGCTCGGTCAGGCCTGTACCATTCCTGTCACCTACGCAGGCGGTGCCCGCAGCCTTGAAGACCTGAAACTGGTTAACACCCTGTCTGGCGGAAAAGTTGACCTGACCATTGGCAGCGCACTGGATATTTTTGGCGGCCAGGGTGTCACACTGGAAGACTGTATAAACTGGAATAACCAACACTGATGTCGTCACCGAGCCGGGATCATAAACACCCGGTTCAGCTTGTAGAGGCGATGATAGTTAAACGCTGCAAAAGCCGGATCCGCATGACAACACAGACATCTTCCGCCGGTACAGGAGCAGGAATCTGCAGCTGTGCAATGGCACTGGCCGGAATATTCTTCTGGGGCATTATATTTGTCCCCCTTGCTTTCCTGTTCATGCTTCCCGGCTTTTTACTGGCGATTATTAACGGCAGCCGGGCAGGCCTTGGCTATAATTTTCTGGCACTGCTGCTCACCATTGCCGCCATTGTCACCTCTCCGGTGTTGCTTGGCGTCATAGGTCTCAGCAGCCTCGCTATTCTGTAAACGGACATCACTATGAAAACTTCTAACCTGATTCTCAGTACCACGCTGGCAACATTACTCGCACTGCCGGCACATGCAGGCTTTGGCGACCTTCTCAAAGAAGTGGAAAGCGCCGGTAAAGACATTCTTAAAGAGACTACTCAATCATCAGGCTCCGGCAATAAAGCAGCAGGTCTGGACTACAACACTCTGGTTGCCGGCTTAAAAGATGCCCTGGATGTCGGCACCCGCCGGGCAGTAGAATCCCTGAGCCAGACCGACGGTTATATGTCTAACGCACTGGCCCGTATTCCGCTGCCGGAACCACTGGAAAAAGCCAGCAGCCTGATGCGCAAATTCGGTCTGGGTGATCAGGTAGATCAGTTCGAACTGAGCATGAACCGCGCAGCAGAAAAAGCAGCCCCGCAGGCCACTGAAATTATTGTGTCCACCATTAAGGACATGAGCATCGAAGATGCCGAAAAGATTCTTAACGGCCCGGACAACGCTGCGACAGAATACTTTCGCAATAAAACATCTGCCCGCCTGACCGAACTGTTTAAGCCCACCATCAAAGACTCTATGGATCAGGTAGGCGCTACCCGGTATTACAGCCAGCTAAGCCAGGAAGCTAATAAAGTCCCGTTGGTGGGGGATGTTGCCAAAGGCTACAACCTGGAAGATCACGTGACCAGCAGCGCCCTGGACGGACTGTTTAACATGCTCGCCGCCGAAGAAAAGAAGATCCGTGAGAACCCGGCTGCGCGTACCACAGAACTTTTGAAACAAGTCTTTAAATAAGGAAACCCGATGAAACACCTGATGACCCGGATCAGCGGTGTGCTGATCGCCATGATGCTTCTCTGCAGCAATGCCTTTGCAGCAGACAACCCGGTAGTTACCCTGACAACCTCCGAGGGCGTCATCAAACTGGAGCTCTTTCCGGAGAAAGCCCCACATACTGTGAAGAACTTCCTGACCTATGTTGATAACGGTTTTTATCCGGGTACGATATTTCACCGGGTCATCGGTGACTTCATGATTCAGGGTGGCGGCTTCACCAGCAAAATGACACGGAAAGAAACCCTGCCTCCGATCGTCAATGAATCAGCCAACGGCCTGATTAACAAGAAAGGCAGCATTTCGATGGCCCGCACTCAGATTGCAGACAGTGCCACCTCTCAGTTCTTCATCAACCTGAAGGACAATCACTTCCTGAACGGCACTCCGGGCAAACCTGGCTATGCTGTGTTTGGTCAGGTAATCGAAGGCATGGATGTGGTTGAGAAAATCGGTAATACACGTACCGGTAACAGCGGCCGCTACCAGAATGTACCGGTGAAGCGAATCACCATTAACAATGCGGAACGTTCATAACTGAACCGTTCGTCAGAGCATCAAAAAGCCTGCATATATGCAGGCTTTTTATATCTGCTGAAGTGGAACAACCTCAGCGAGGTCTTAGCGGATCCTGGCGAAATAGGTACCTGTCAGTGTTAATGCAGGGCTTTCACCCTGCTGGGTAATAACAACATTCAGAGTTACCCTGCTGCGGCCATTTTCCTGCAGATAGCTAACAAAGCCCGGCCATTCTGTTTCAGGAAACGCTGCCTGTGCAGCAAAATCACCGGTCACCGGTGCCAGATACTTCAGCTGACTGTCACGAATCATAACATCGCAATCCAGCCCTTCACGCCGTAATCCCAGCGTCACCAGCGCCCAGCCACACAGGGTTGCCAGTGTGGCCAGAGAACCACCAAAACCGGTGCCTTTATCGTTCACGTTAGGTGCCAGTTCCGCCGCCATTACCAGGGTATCATCCTTAAAATGCAGCGGCTTCATACCCATATGGTTGAGTAACGGAATCTGCGACTGCAGCCAGGGCAGAAATTTTTCCGGATCGGTCTCCGTGAGCTTGCTGATTATGCCCGGTCATCACTGATTACCTAAGCCGGCCAGCGGCTGACATAATCACTGCTGTCTAACAGCGGCGCTGTACGCTGCTTGCTGGGGGTCCCCATATAGACAAACCCGATGATCTCTTCATGAGCTGCCAGCCCCAGACCTTCTTTGACAACCGGATCGTACGCAACACCACCGGTACGCCACATGGCGCCTACTCCCTGCGCATTGGCTGCCAATAACATATTCTGCACAGCGCAGCCTGCCGCTATCAGCTGTTCACTAGCGGGCACTTTCGGATGCTCTGTCACCACGGCAATTGCCACAATGATCGTTGGCGCACGGAAAGTCATTTTGCGGTTACGGGTTAAAACATCCTCTGTCACATCCGGGTTAGCCTGCAGTGCAGCACGGGCATACAACTCTCCCAGTTCACCCCGGGCATCACCATCAATGACCAGAAAACGCCAAGGTCGCAATGCCGCATGATCAGGGGCACGCATGGCTGCCGCAAACATATTGTCCAGTTGTTCAGCATCTGGACCGGGTTCCTGTAGCAAAGGCTGGGAAAAACGCTGCTGCAAATTGGTTAACGCATCCATAGAGGGTCCTTAAAATATTACCGGGACAGATTACCGCCCCGGAGATAACAGTAATTACTGGCGGCTTAAACGAAGATTTTCCGGCACGACGGCCTCGCTGCTGCGATACGGATTGATATCCAGACCGCCCCGGCGCAGATACCGGGCATAAACCGTCAGCGCCTGCGGCTTACACTGCTGCCAGATATCCATAAAAATCGATTCAACACACTGTTCATGGAAATCACCATGCTCGCGGTACGATACCAGATACTTAAGTAAGCCTTCACGGTTTACAGGAGCACCACGGTATTCAATCACAATACTGGCCCAGTCTGGCTGGCCGGTTACCGGGCAGTTCGATTTCAGCAAGTGGCTATACAAACTTTCCGTCACTTCATCTGCGGCACCTTCGCGTAATCCGAGACAGTCTGCATTCGGCTCATAATCGGTAATTTCTACGTCCAGTTCATCAATGCATTCACCGCTGAACTGAGTGACCTGACCGGCACCGTCCAGCGCCAGTAAAGCCACCTGAACCTCGGCGCCTGCCGCCGCAGAAAGGTCTGCCTGCATCCGCTGCTGCACTTCTGCTTCAGTTGCAAAAGCCGTCAGGTTGAAAGAGTTCAGGTACAACTTGAAGGATTTGGATTCAATAATATGGCTGGAATCAGCAGGGATACGGAATTCAGCCAGACGGACCACCGGCTTACCTTTCAGGTTCAGCCAGGAGACTTCATAGGCATTCCAGATATCCACGCCGGTAAAAGGCAGGCTGCTTTGCTCTACGCCACGGGCCTGCCAGTTCAGGTCCCGCTGAATCGGATACAGCAGACCAGGGTCATACTGATTCACGTACTGTGTATCAGCCCCAGCGGGGCATGATGTAAACTTTCTTCTATCTCTTTCATCTTATCTCTACCGGCCGGCTCAGTGGCGTATACCCCGCCCGGAGCTCAGCAAATGTAACGAATAGGCAAACAATACCAGAATAAAAACAATTATCATGCTGAAGGCGAAAACGATATCAATATCACTCACCCCGAGAATGCCAAATCTGAAGGTATTCACCATATACAAAATCGGGTTCAGCTGGAAACCCCTGCCAGAACTCTGGCAACAGGCTGATGGAATAAAACACGCCCCCAGATACGTCAGCGGGGTCAGCACGAACGTTGGAATAATCGAGACATCATCAAAGCTGTTGGCAAACACAGCATTAATAAAGCCCCCAGCGAAAACAGAATCGCTGTCAGTAATACAACCGTCACCATTACCCACAGGTTATGGATTTGCAGGTCGGTAAAAACAGCGACAGACAGGTAACAATAAAGCCGACACCCAGCCCCCGCGCGGAACCTCCGACCACATAACCGCTCAGAATGACCCAGTTTGGCACCGGAGACACCAGCAGCTCTTCGATATGACGCTGGAACTTGGTGCTGTAAAACGAAGACACAACATTACTGTAAGAGTTGGTGATGACTGACATCATAATCAGCCCGGGCACGATATATTCCATGTAATCAAAGCCGCCCATTTCACCGATTCGTGAGCCAATCAGATTCCCGAAAATGATGAAATAGAGTGTCATGGTGATGGCAGGTGGCAGCAGCGTCTGTCCCCAGATTCGCGTAAAACGGCGAATCTCGCGACTGACAATGGTCATGAATGCAACCCAAAGTTCTTTATTGCTCATCTGGTTTCTCGTCGTATATTGTCCGCTGACAAAAACAGTATTTATTTAAGATTCTTATCCACTAACGAAACAAACAACTCTTCAAGACGGTTGCTCTTATTACGCATACTGGTGACTTCAATGCCCTGCTCCGCCAACTGGCTGAAGATAGGATTCATACCTTTATTCTTTTCAACTTCTACCAGCAAGCGTTGATCAGAATCCAGTGTCACTTCATAGCCATCCAGACGGGGTGCATTCTGCAAAGCAGGTGCGACATCCAGCACAAAGGATTCCGTATTCAGCTGCGCCAGTAAGGCGGGCATGGTGGTATTCTGGATAATCTCGCCATGATCAATAATGGCAATATTGCGGCACAGCTGTTCCGCTTCTTCCAGATAGTGTGTGGTAAGGATAATGCTGGTGCCTTCTGCGTTAATTTCCTCCAGAAACTCCCACATTGACCGGCGCAGCTCAATGTCTACTCCGGCCGTGGGCTCATCCAGAATCAGCAGCCGGGGTTCGTGTACCAATGCACGGGCTATCATCAGACGCCGTTTCATACCACCTGATAACATCCGGGAAATGTCGTTACGCTTTTCCCACAATCCTAGTTTTTCCAGATAATGCTCTGCCCGCTCAGACGCTTCTTTTGCAGCGATGCCATAGTACCCTGCCTGAGTGGTGACAATATCTTTCACCTTCTCAAACATATTGAAGTTAAATTCCTGCGGCACCACCCCAGCTCACGTTTCGCAGCGGCGGCATCGGTATCCAGATCATGCCCGAATACGGATACCTGTCCCGAGGTTTTGTTTACCAGAGAAGAAACGATACCCAGAGTCGTGGACTTACCGGCACCGTTAGGCCCGAGCAATGCGAAGAAATCCCCTGCTGGACCTCGAATGAAATCCCTTTTAAAGCTTCAAAGCCATTGCCATAAACTTTACGAAGATTCTGAATGGTTAATGCACTGGTCATGGGATTTCCTGTTAACGGTCTGAAGCGCAACGTCTGCGCAGGCAAGAACATCATTAATGGGGATACCCCCGCTTTTTCAAGCACTGCGCCAGCGAAGGCTATACTCTTGTTAGATCATAATGAAGCTGTTAAATTTGCCGCCACTTCTATCCGCGTCCATCCGCTGCATAACAGCACATATAAACACCGGGATTCCCATGACACCACGTGAAGAAATAGCCGAAGCATTCCGCGCCGTTCAAAACACTCTGGAGAAAGGCCTGCAGGCAACCGGCAGTGAAGATGCCATCATCGCTATGCAGCACCGTTTCGAAAATATCTATGATGCGATCGAGGCCAATGAAGATTATGTCTACCTGGCGCAGGAAACGATTGCCAACTTTTTCATCATGCATCCCAACCTGACCCACGTAATCCCCGGGAACTTTTATGGCGGCTGGGCGGTTCGTGCCTGCATTTTCTGACCGATGACGAAATTGCTGAATTTACCCGTCAGGAAGAACAACTGCACTGATTCTGCAGCACTGCTCATCAGGTATCTGTCGGTTCAGATACCTGATTCCTTTCGCAGACAAAATCATATAATTCATCAGCAGGCAGGGGTTTGCTGTAATAATATCCCTGCACACAATAGCACCCCAGCGCCGTCATAAATTCCAGTTGTTGCGGGGTTTCCACGCCTTCAGCAATGATTCCAAGCTCCAGCGACTGACACATCGCAACGGTTGCCATGATGATTGACTCATCACTCTTATCAATGCCGATATCCTTGATGAAACTGCGATCAATTTTTAACTTTTCTACTGGCAGACGTTTCAGATAGCTCAGTGACGAATACCCGGTGCCAAAATCATCCATGGCCAGAGATATCCCCAGATCACGCAAATATGTCAGCTTGCCGATAGACACTTCTGGCTGACGGATAATAAAACTTTCGGTCACTTCCAGCGCCAGATATTCAGGATTCAGCTGCGCCTGTTTAAGTGCCGACTCAATACAGGGAATCAATTGATCATGGGCAACCTGCTGCCCCGCCAAGTTAACCGCCACACGCATATTGGGAAGCCCTGCGCCAGCCACCGGCTCATCTGGCGGCAGGCCTCATGCAACACCCACTCACCCAATGGAATAATCAGATCAAGCTCTTCTGCCACCGGAATAAAACGGTTCGGGCCAAGCAAGCCCTCTTCCGGATGCTGCCAGCGCACCAGCGCCTCTATCCCCACCACCTGGCCAGTCCGTGAGTCAACCTGAGGCTGATAATGCAGCACTAACTGATCATTCTGGATAGCCTTACGTAAGTCAGCCCCCAGCGAAAAACGCTCAAAACGCTGATTATCTTTCTCGATGTCATAAACAAAATACCCGTTTCTGCCGGCATCCTTGGCCTGAAACATCGCAACATCCGCATGCTTAATGAGGCTTGCGCCATCATCCCCGTGATCCGGATACGCACTGATACCAATACTGGCGGTTATAACCACCTCAAACTGTTCAACCTGAAACGGTCGCTGAAAAGCCTCCAGGATTTTATCGGCAACCCGCTTCACCCCCTTCATATCAGCAGCACTGCTGAGCAATACGGTAAACTCATCCCCGCCCAGGCGCGCCAGCAAATCCGTTTTCCGGATACAGTCATTTATCCGCCGGGTAGCAATTTGCAATAACTGATCCCCACTGCATGCCCAAGGGAATCATTCACTTCTTTAAAACGGTCTAAATCTATAAATAAAACCGCCACATTCGCCCCTGCCATACGGGCTTTCTCAATCTCGTTATTCAGGCAACTCATGAAGAACTGGCGATTGGGTTTTTCAGTCAGGGGATCATGATTAGCCAGCCAGTGCAAACGACGTTCAGCCCTTTTACGGTCACTGATATCCATGCCAATAGACAACAGCATAGGGGTGCCCTGCTCCCGCCTCAGCTTTGCATGTAACCAGGAAATATCATGCTGATTGCCGGCGGCATCCACCAACACACTGTCTGTGCGCACCTGCGTTTCAAGACCTGACATCAGGCGCTCGGACTGGGTGGTGAAATCCTGCTTCTCGTCCTGCCTGAGCAGCAAATCAAAAAAGTTAAGCCGGACAGGTTCACCAGACTTATACCCCACTAACTGCATACCAAAGTGATTCAGCGTGAATATCTCGCCCCGGGGTTCTGCGTCAGGATCACCATTGGCGCACTTTCCAGCAAACTGACCAGAAAATCCCGCTCTTTACGTAATTCAAAACGGCTCTTTTCCAGGCTTTCGGTTCGCTGGGTAACAACCCCTTCCAACCGCTCCAGCTGCCCGGTCAGATCAAGCGTACTCTGAAGCACAATGTCCCGTTCGTCATAACCAAACCGCCGGCCTGCTGAATTGAACTTCAGCAGCTCGGTACGCATCTTCGAATACTCACTTTTACTCAGCAACGGTAACTGCTCAGCCAGAGAAACCAGAAATGCCAGCGGGCGCCTCAACGTCATCGCCATCAGAAAACTGGCAATCACAATGCCAAACAGCCCCGTCAGCAAATAATTAAACAAGGTTGTTTCGATGGTGCTGATATCCATGGATATATCATCCAGCACTACCCAGTATGCCGTACCAACATCCACCCCTGTACGGGCTCCAGCAATACTTCATAATCACTGTCCTGATAATGAATCCGGTAAACGCCCCCATCGACACTGAAAGCTTCACGGTTGTTCAGTAATTCTAGAATTGGCTGATTTCTCTGCCGGTTGGTCAGGAGCTGATCAGCAGGCCCCAGTTATGTAATTCTCCGAGCTGCTCCGGAGCCTGCAGCGCCAAACCGATATCCAGTAAAGTCTGCTGTCTGACACTGTAAATAACATCGTAAAGAAAACTGCCAACCATCATGACGCCCACACGATGGTTATCCAGCAAAAGAGGCAGTAACACATAGCGAACACATTCAGAGGTGCAGATTAACTTCCGCACAGGTCGCTCTGTTTCAATAACCTGCTGAATTTCTGAGCCGGGAACAGATATTTTATCCCCCAAAAACCACTCAGCTGTGCCTCCTGGTCATACAGATAAATCGCGCTGACAGCGCCGCTGAGTTGCAGAGCATTAAAGCGTCTGGCAACCGATTCCCGGAAACCGGCCAGCGCATCCTCCTGTCCGGTCACCATGCTGCGGGCGTCGATAGAAATCAGTTCTGCGGTTTCCAGCAACCCCTCATAAGACACTTCCAGCGAACCATTAAGCCGGCCAGTTTCAATTCGGTTAACATATTCCCGCTGCCGGTCAAACTGCTGTTCCAGCTGATACATGGAAAATAACGCATAGGCTCCTGCACACCGATCAGCACCAGCACCAGAATAAAAAATATTCGCCACTTTAAACTGATAAACCGGGTCGCTTCCATCATTCCTCAGCCCTGTGTTTAAAACCGGTAAGTTACTTGCAACGCGAAGATATTCCAGTACCGCACCGTATCCGAATTATCCGTATTATCCTGTTCCGGTAACCAGCCGGTTCCATCAACATAATGATATTCAGCCCGGATCAACCAGGCCGGATCCGGCTGCCAGCCAATCCCCAGGGTGATATCTTTGGCAAAGAAGTTATAGGGCGCTTTACGAAACACAACACTGTTTTCTGCGCCGTTCCGGTCCGACTTATCCAGATACAGCACATCATAGCGGGCAATAAAATCCCAGCCAGGGGCAAAACGGTACTGGGCCTGCAAATAGTAAGACTCAAATTCGGTCTCCGGGCGCTGGGTAAACACGCCCCCATTTCACGCCAGTCAACTTTATGCCACATATATTCCGACGTAAAACTCCATTGCTCGGTATTGTACTGGCCTGACAGCACCGCCACATCGACTTTAAGATCCCCTCGCTGAACTCTTTAAGGTCAGCAGGAAAACTGTTACCGCTCTTCGGCTGATAACCCAGTTTGAATTCAGCCAGCGTCAGCCCTGTTCTGAAGCGGTTACCTTCAGTACTGTAAATCCCCTCAGCATCATTCCCTCAGAGTCCTCGAAATGACCGCTGGCATCAAACGTCAGATAGGCATACTCAACATTTTCATCTTTACGGGGCATACCATAGACGAAATCCAGATCCAGCCTGCCGCTACCCAGATCGGTTCCTCCATACACCCCAAATCCGTCAATCGACAGTTCAAGATCTCTGGCCTGATCAAAATACAGCGACTGAGGGAGCATAATAGAAGGCCGGGTAAAAGCCACATCCCGGGTTTCATTATAAAAACCAAAAGGAATCTTCAGCCGCCCTGCCCGTACTCCATACTGTGAAGACGCATTTTCAGCTATCCGGTAATCCATTAACGCATAATCGATTTGCGGTGTTCCGTCATCCACCTCACCGGCACGGCGTGACATCACCTGCCCGGCAACATGCAACTGAGGCAGCACCCTGTAACGGGCATTCACCGCAACTTCCGGAAGTCGAAACTGCCGTCCGAGCTTTTTCCGTAGATATTATTACTGTCGGTATAAAAGAAACCCTGAGTTATAAAGCCGTTTACACTCAACTCCTGAGCCGATATCCCTGGAGACAGAAATAAAAGACTGCTTAACAGCAGCGCATAAGCTCTAGTATTCATACACGACCCTCACGTTTTCCGTTCCTTTCAGATCCCGGTCGATATAGCCAATCGCCCCTTACCCGCAGATATTTTCTGTAGCATTTCTTCAGCAGAATCCACCTGATGCGGAGCATCCCCGAGCCGGTAAAAACCGCCCGGTCCCAGGCTGCACGCAATTGGTAAGGAAAGACTCTCAGATAACGCTTGGTAAAACTAAGATGAGCCGGATCATCATCCGCAAAGACATACACCTCGACCGGCATTCCATCCTGCCAGTAATTGAGACGCATAGAGAAAACAGATAGCAGTAATTGCCGGTTGATAGTCGCCGTATCAACATCAGGGCTGACAATAACCGCACCCGCCTGTAAGTTCAGGGGCTGAAGAGCAGCATAATAAACAGTGCTGATTTCCGTATCACCGCTAACATTGCATTACCTGTTCAGTGGGCATGCTCTGAGTATAAGTAAGGCTTAACAGTAAGAATACGATTTACGGCGCAGGGATATCCCAAAACGGAAACACAAAACACTCTCAGACAGAGAAATACTTGTTAAAAACCGTTGAGAAATAAAGAAATTCTGAAGAAAAGAAGTGGCGTCCCATAGGGGTTCGAACCCCTGTTACCGCCGTGAAAGGGCGGTGTCCTAGGCCACTAGACGAATGGGACGCATTTTACAGTCACACTGTAAATTGGAGCGGAATATCGGGCTCGAACCGACGACCTGAACCTTGGCAAGGTTCCGCTCTACCAACTGAGCTAATTCCGCCAAACCGGTGAAAGTGGCGTCCCATAGGGGTTCGAACCCCTGTTACCGCCGTGAAAGGGCGGTGTCCTAGACCACTAGACGAATGGGACGCAACAGATACTTAAGTTATTCGCAGACCTAAGTAACTTCCTCACCAGAGGAGGCGCGTATATTAATGAGTCATCCGGGGTCCGTCAAGCAACAAATTAAGTTTTTATAAAAGTTTTTAAGCCTTTCACCGATAGCCATTTGCCACAGAAATTACAGGCACGGAAAAATCCACCGAGGAACTTCATCAGCGAAAAACAAACGAAACAGGATGAAAAATAAGAAGATGAGAAAGGCAGGAATTGGAGCGGAATATCGGGCTCGAACCGACGACCTGAACCTTGGCAAGGTTCCGCTCTACCAACTGAGCTAATTCCGCGTCCTGCCAGAACGTACCTGAAGAAACAGGCAGTCTGAAAAATGGCGTCCCATAGGGGTTCGAACCCCTGTTACCGCCGTGAAAGGGCGGTGTCCTAGACCACTAGACGAATGGGACGCTGCGGCCTTCGTTAAAAGACGGTGCGTATACTATTGATCCTGCGGCATCAGGTCAAGCACTACGGCAAAAATATCTGAAAAATTAACTTTTAGCCCTGTCCCCTGCTTTACCGGATTCTTTTGGCTATTTTTCAGACAGCTATCACTGGCAGACATTATTTTCGTCGCAAAAACCAGACACAACCACCATCCGATAACCCTGCCAAAACCGCCGAAGGTTACTAATAAATAAGGGAAACATCCCAAATTCAATACAAAGATACTTGCACTATCAGATTGCTTTAGGTCTTATTATCCAAGCTATTCGGGAAGCTGCCCCGAAAGATAAATCATTACCGCTCAGGAGGGGTATTTCGATGTTCAAACTGTACCGTGCGCCTCTTCGGGCATATCAGTTGATAACACTGGCTTTTACTTTTGTCCTACTGTCATTAAATATCACAGCGGCACAGGCAAATCAGACGGCAGTAAAAGATACTTATAAAGTATTTATTCTGCACAGCTACGAACTGGACCACGTTTGCGGACAACCGCAAAGTGCCGGCGTAACAGAAGCGCTTAACAATTCAGGATTCAGCGGCAAACGGCTGACGATAGAAGCCTACGCTATGGATACCAAGCGCACAAATACCACGCCAGAAAGCATTGCCGCCCAGGCTGAAATTGCATTGCAAAGAATCAGTGAGTTTCAGCCCGACGTTTTAGTCACGCTGGACGATAACGCCTTTTATTCAGTGGTTGATGCACTTGAAGACCCGACACTTCCTGTCGTGTTCTCCGGACTGAACAACCTGCCGGGCCTGATACCCAGACCCGATGGCTGCAAAGTCGAAAGCAGCCTGGCGCCAACGTTACCGGGGTTTATGAAAAATTCACTTTGTGACCGCCGTTCAGGTACAGCGCAACATTAATACTGAACTGCGTAAAATGCTGGTTCTCTCAGATAATTCACCCACCGGCAAAGCACTGATCCGGCAAATCCGTGAAGAACTTCAGCAAAACCCGCTGGATATAGAATTTGAATACCGGATTACCGACAGCTGGGAGGAATATCAGCAGTTCATTACTGAAGCTAACGCCTCAGATATAAACTCCCTTTACCCTGTTGCCCTGCGATTAATCGACCGCCAGGGAAAACCTACACCGGTAACGAAATTTTGCAATGGACAGCAAAACACAGCCGTAAGCCATCAATTCCGCTTAACTTCTCATTTGTACAGTTAGGTTTATTTGGCGGTGCCGGTGTCGACTTTCATGCGATGGGATACCAGGCAGGTTTAAAAGCCGCCGCTATCCTGCAGGGCGAAGAGCCCGGCAATATCCCAATTGACGACGCCAGACGTTATGCGCTGGTCTTTAATCTGCCCCGGGCCCGGAATCTTGGTATAGAAATTCCGCAGGACATCTTGCTGGCAGCAGATATTGTCTATACAGAATAATTACAATCAAGGTGAATCGATGGGCTATCGATCCAAACAATACAGCCTGAAAAATAATCTTGCTGACCATCGCAGGGCTGAGCACCGCATCCACGCTCCTGACCGCCCTGCTCTTACATTACAATTATGACGGCAAACTGCTGCAGGAATTTCAAAGCAAGATTTCCACAGAAAGCCATAACGTCAGCCTTGGCCTGAGCAATAAACTGAACCAGGTCACTCACCAGTTGAAAGAAATCAGCCTGGATAACTCTATCCGGGTAACCCTTATGCTTGAAGTCGATACCCAGCTGGAAGAGCGGCTCAGCGCGTATCAGGGCTACCCTGAAAATACGGACTTCTTCCTGTGGAGCAGCAAGTCAAAGAACATTGCCGCCGCCACTGATCCTGCACTGACCGGCTTTGCTCAGGCACTGATCAACGGCGAAGCCGGCGAAGGTCAGGCCATCCGTGGAGATGCCGGAAAGTTTTGATTGGATATGTACAGCCCATCAAACGTAAAGGGAAATGCTTGGCAAAGGCGTTGCCATCTATACGTTTTCTGATGAGAGCATCAACACCCGTCAGTTTATGGCGGCCCCGGCACAGAGGTACTGATCTCCGGTAAAGAAGACGACTTCTTCCTCGACTCAGGTGAACCGGCGGTACTGACTCAACAGGAACACGCGGCCCCTGTTCGCAGCTATGATGCGTATCACAATACACCGACAGACCAGCTAACCCACGTTCAGCTCAACCGTCAGGAAGGCATCCTGCTGCGCTTACCCAGCTTCAGCAATCTTTACTACTTTGCCCCCAAGCAGGAACTGCAACAGGCGCAAATGGAAAGTACCTTTATTTCCCTGGCGACCGGTCTGTTCTTTATCTGCCTGAGTATCATTTTTGCATTCTGGCTGACCCGCCGTATCGTACTGCCACTGCAAACCATTTCTGATATGGCCAAATCCCTTTCTGAAGGGAAAGCCGACACCCTGATTCCACACTCATCATTGACCGAACTCCACCAGTTCACCCGGTCACTGGTGGAAATCATGTCGAACTTAAAACAGGCAGAAAACAAGCTGCGAATCAACGAGCAACGTTTCCGCCAGCTGTTTGAATCCACCGACGGCATTGCTGTTCAGGGATATGACTCGCAACGTAAAGTCATTTTCTGGAACTCGGCCAGTGAAGAGCTTTATGGCTATTCGGCAAACGAAGCTATCGGCCAACAGTTTGAAGATCTGCTGCTGCAGTCCCGGGAGTCAGATCCCCTGCTTGGCCAGTTAATCGCCTTGCAGGAAAAAGGTGAATCACTGCCTTCCGGAGAACAGCGCCTGCACCATAAAAATGGTGAACCTATTCCGGTTTTCTCCAGCCAGATGCTGCAATACAACGTTGTCGGGGAACCGGAGCTGTTCCGTATCGACATTGATATACGCCAGCGCATTATTCTCGAACAGACCCTGATCAAAACCCGTGACTGCCTCAGCGCCCTGATGGACAACATTGACTCAATCGTCTTTGTTGCCGACCTGGACACCCAGAGCATCATCTTTATTAACCAGTACGGCATGGACGTATTGGGAGACGTCATAGGCCAGTGCCAGGGTAACCCACTGCAGACCACTGTTGACGCGCCTTTTGCCTGCCGTAAGAGCCTGCTGGAAGCGGACGGCACACCAAACGGCATCCACGTCTGGGAACAGTACGTCAGCGATACCGGCTGCTGGTACGAATGCCGTGACCAGGCGATTCAGTGGCTGGACGGACATCTGGTAAGAATGCAGGTAGCCACTGACATTACTGCCCGTAAAACCGCAGAACATAAACTGTTGCTTTCCGACGCGGTGTTTAACACCACCAGTGAAGGCATTATGGTACTTGATTCAGATTTCCGGATTCAGACCGTCAATCCGGCATTCAGTCATATCACCGGCTTCAGCGCTTCAGAAGCGAAAGGCATGGCCTCTCCGCTCCTTAAAGCACCTGAACAGCACCGCAGCGATCAGGATAAAGCCATTCATCATGCAATGTCCGGGGTCGGTCGCTGGGAAGGTGAAGTATGGAGTCAGCGTAAAAATGGTGAAAGCTATCCTGAATGGGTATCCATTAACCGCGCTAAAAACACCCACGACAGCAATGATTTTTATGTGGTGCTCTTCCAGGATATTACTACCCGCAAAGAAGCTGACGAAAAGATTCTTTATCAGGCTAACTTTGACGCCCTTACAGGATTACCTAACCGTAACCTATTTGCCCAGCGTTTACGCCAGGCCACTCTGGACGCAGAAGAAAATAACACAGATGTAGCACTGCTCTTTATTGGCCTCGGACGCTTTAAGCGGGTCAATGACAGCCTGGGACACAACTACGGCGATATGCTGCTGATCGAAGCCGCTCAGCGCCTGCGGGCAGCGGTTAAAAGTAACGATACCGTTGGCCGGCTTGGCGGTGATGAATTCAGCATCATCCTCTCAGACCTAAGAAATCCGGACAAAGTGCAGGACATCGTAGAGAAAATACTCGACAGCATTACCCGTCCTTACATGCTGGAGGATAAAAAGCCTACGTTGCAGCCAGCATCGGTATCACTCTGCACTCCAGTGACGGCACAGACATCAATACACTGATGAAAAACGCTGACACGGCCATGTCCATTGCCAAGCGCCAGGATAACACCTATCGCTTCTTTACTCAGGACATGGATACTGAGGCTCGCCTGCGCCATGACCTGGAAATAGAACTGCGCAGCGCACTGAACACCCAGCAGTTTGTTCTGTATTACCAGCCGATCTATGACCCGTTCAGCGGCATTCAGTTAAGCACCGAAGCCCTGGTACGCTGGATACATCCGGAAAAAGGACTGATACCGCCAGACCACTTTATTCCGCTGGCAGAAGAAACCCAGCTGATCGTCCCACTGGGCTCTCAGATTCTCTTCCAGGCCTGTAAGGATGCGGCCAACTGGCCTGAGAACGAAGGCATTCAGCCAAGTGTTGCGGTCAATATTTCAAGCCAGCAACTATACCGGAGCGATATCATCCAGACCGTTAAGTACGCGCTGGAAATCAGCGGACTGCCACCGGAACGCCTGGACCTGGAAATTACCGAAAGCGTCCTGTTGTCTGACGACACCGCCGTTATGGATACCTTACAGGCGATCCGTAAACTGGGAGTTGGGATCTCCATTGATGACTTCGGCACCGGCTACTCATCACTGAGTTACCTGAAGAAATTCCCGGTCACCAAACTGAAAATTGACCGTTCCTTTATTGCTGATATTACCGAAGACACCGACGACCGGACGCTGGTACAGGCAATCCTGGCCATGGCAAAAGGCATGGGCCTCACGGTAGTAGCCGAAGGCGTGGAAGATGCCGAACAGCTGGAGTTCCTGCGTGAGCACCGCTGTGATCTGGTACAGGGATACTTCTTCAGCCGGCCAATACCCAACGAAGAGCTGCATGAATTGCTGGATTTGTCATTTGAAATCAGCGAAGCAGAAGATAGCGAAAAATAAATGACAATTAATCTCAAAAACAGTTGATAATAATTATCATTAAGATAATATAGATCCCGCTCGTAAGTGATCAGCAAAACCTCTCACCTCACCGGGAATTTGCTGCGGGAAGGTGCCTGATTTGGCCAGGCACTTTCTCAACCACACATTTACCGGCGACACGGTTACACCCTGGCAGGTGCAAACCGTTAGCTACAGGCTCTTGTCATAAGTATTTTTAACCGGATGCATGCATCCGGTTTTTCGCCTGTAGTTTCTCAATAACGATTCAGCTCAATACCCCTATAAATAAATGATAATAAATATCAAAAGAGTTGATAATCATTATCATTAATGTAATATTGATCCTGCTCGTAAGTAATCAGTAATACCTCTCACCTCACCGGGAATTTACTGAGAGAAAGTGCCTGATTTGGCCAGGCACTTTCTCAGCCACTTACCTGCAACGGTAATCACTCTGGCAGGTTATTACCGTTAGCAATAGGCTCTTGTCATAAGTATTTTTACCGGGTGCACGCACCCGGTTTTTTTCGCCTGAAAAAGCCACAACGCGAGCGCAGAACAGATACACCGAACTCAGAGAGCAATCATTACTAAACGTGAGAAGGGAAATTCAACCGGCAGAAGAGCCGTATGGAACAGAGATAAAGTGGCGGGAAGAAAATAAAAGGCACCTGAAGTAATATTTCAGATGCCTGTAATATCAAACCAGCATTAATAACAGCAGTGTTGCCGCAATAGCCGTTACAACAGGAAAGCTAAGGGCTGAAGCAATCGCTTGTGTATTGAAACTCATAACAACCTCCATGCTTAAAATCAGAGGCCATCATAACGGTAAAACGGCTACATGTAAATGATAATGATTATTATAAAGAATGAGTATTTATCACTTTATCTCTGCTGGTATTACGACACCAGCTCTGCACTCAGATTTTGCGTAATCTCGGCTTCAAGTCCCGGCAAAATAAATGCTTCAGGTAACGGTCTGCTATACAGATAGCCCTGCGCCTGATCGCAGTTAAGCTCCATCAGCAAAGCCCGCTCCTCTTCAGTCTCTACGCCCTCAGCGATGACCGACATACGTAAAGCATGCCCCATCTGCAATGAAGCCTTAACAATCTGCAAGCTGGAATTATCGTTGGTAATTTCACGGATAAAACCCTGATCCAGCTTCAGCTTATCAACCGGTAAATTCTTCAGATACAGCAAGGAGGAAAAGCCAGTGCCAAAATCATCAATCGCAAACTGGACACCTTTCCCGTTCAGCGCCAACATTGTTTCTTTGGCCTGGGACAGATCCCCATGAAGAGAGACTCTGTAATTTCAAGCTCAAGTGCACTGGCAGGCAAGCCTGTTTCTTCAAGCGTACGGAGGACTTTTTCTACAAAATCAGGCTCAACAAACTGCTTAACAGAAACGTTTACCGCGACACGCTCAAACTCCACCCCCTGTCGCTGCCACTGTACTGCCTGTCGGCAGGCCATACTCAGCACCTGATCACCTAAAGTAATCATCATGCCTTCTTTCTCAGCAATTTCGACAAAGATATTCGGCGGAATGCGGCCTTTCTCCGGATGGTTCCAGCGAACAAGCGCCTCAAATCCACAGATTTTACCGCTGTCCATCACCAGCTGTGGCTGATATTCAAGATAAAGCTGTTTATTTTCCAGCGCGTCACGTAAGGCTGATGCGAGTGCCTGCCGCTCGTTCATCTGAGCAGTCATTTCCGCACAGTAAAACATATAGCCGCCGGGATTTACTTCTTTGGCACGGTGTAGCGCGAGATCGGCATACTCAAGCACGGCCAGCGTATCAAGAGCACCTTCATGGTTGCTGGCAATCCCCACGGAAGAAGCAATCGTCAGATTCTGATCACCGTGAGACATTGGCTTACTTACTTCAGCAATCAGTATCTCAACAAGGTTCTTCAGTGACACCTGATTGTTATCACCGGGTATAAACACCGCAAACTCATCACCGCTGATCCGGGCAACTTCGCACCCGGCTTCAAGACGGCTCTGAATACGTTCGGCAACCCGCTTGAGCATATAGTCTCCCACCTTATGCCCAAGTGAGTCATTGATAAGCCGGAATGCATCAAGTCCGAACAGCAATAATGAAAACGCCGGAGCCTTCTCTCCCTCAGCATCCAGATCCTGCAACATATCCTTGAAATACTGACGGTTACGCACCCCGGTAAGGTCATCATGGAATGCCAGATAGCGTACTTCTTCCTCTATCTTCTGGCGGTTTTTAACCTCTTTCTTAAGGCTCCGGTTCCACAGAAACAGCCCTGCCAAACCAACAGCCAGTAGCACCATTACTAACCACACAACGCCCTCCTTGACCTTGCCGATATCAACCCTCAGGCTATCCTCCGGCTTCAGCCACTCCTGGCTAAAACGGTCGACTGTGGCAGCCGGAATTGCTGCCAGTCCCTTACTTAATAACTGATGGAGCATTACCGCATCAATGCCTGTGGCAAAGGATACCCGGTAATCAAATCCCACATCGCCAACAATACTGAGATTATTAATGCCCTGCTGCAGCGAGTACTGATAACCACCGGAAGGATACGCCCCAACACCGGCCACCTCGCCGGTCACCAGTAAATCAAACGACTCTTTAATATCCCCCGTTTCTACCAACTCTACCCGGGGATAATTTTTACGGATGTATTCTGCCAGTGCAGTGTCAGCCCGTACGGAAAACTTCATACCGGCAAAGTCCGCCATTTCGGCGCTATCAAACAACTCTTTACGGGTAAAAATTTTATTCGGTAAATATGCGTAGCTGGGCGTAAAACGCAGATACTTCTCTCTATCTGCCGTCTTGGAAATACCGAAGATGACATCAATCTCGCCGGCACGCATCGCCGACATCATGGCACTGTAGGAATCAAACTTAATATAGTCAAACGGCGTTTCCAGCTGAGCTTCAATCTCCTGGAGAAAATCTACTGAAAGGCCTTCAACTTCACCATCATCGGTCAAAACTGTTAAATAAGGCGGCACAACAGCCAGACCAATACGCACAGGAGCCTGTCTGGCATCCAGCCACGCCTGTTCCTCAGCAGACAAATCAATTTTTGCCGCATTTACCCACGTAATGCTCAGCAAGCTTAATAACAAGCAACATACTGACAACAATCTAGCCACATCAACTCCCGGCTAACTACATGATTCAACTTAAATAAACTAAAGGATTGTACTTTGGGAAAGCCCCTGTTGTTACAAGGCCTTTCTCAGCCACTTTCCCACAATACCTGTCAGTTTGAGAGGTGATTGCAAAGGAAGCATATGCCCCTGGCCAGAAACAGTTATCACTTCTATCGGATGTACTGCCTGTTCCACAACTCTTTGCGCATAACTGAGCGATAACACCGTATCGGCATCCCCTGAATCACCAGCAACCTGAAGGGATATGCCTGACGCATTACCCCTGTCCGGTGGCTGAAGAGCCCCGCCAGGGTCCTCAATGGATAGGCCATTATCAGTAACGGATCGCGCTGTAACAAGTCTTCCGCCGGGTGCCCGCTGATCAGTTGCCTGAAATCCAACACGCTGTCTAACGGTACCTGCCACTGCGGTAACCACTGGGAGCTTGCCCGGATCCATTGCCATCCCCAGAAATGCCACCAGTCCGGCGGTACTTCCGTTACCAGTAAAGTCTGGCAAATTACAGCCTCAATTCTGGGATCATGCTCTGCCGCTGCCACCGCCAGCATCCCGCCGACAGAATGACCGAAGGCAACTTTTGGTCCGCTGAACTCATCTTCCAGAACATCCAGAAGCTGAGATGTAATCCGCTGTATATCCTCCGGCAGATAACTCCCTGCAGTACCACCGGAATATCCATGTCCGGGAGGGTCAACACCCACTACATTGAATCCCTCCTCAGCCAGAGACGCTAACATTCCGGCATAAAGCTCAACGTAAGCAGACAAGCCCGGAAAGAAAATAACCAAAGGATCTGATGCGGAAGCTGAGCGGTACAGTTCACAACGGATATCGTCAGCAGTCAGTTGCAGGCATTCGCGCTGCAACAACGCGTCAGTATTACCCAGCGCATCATGAAGCTGACGGTGAAAATCACTGTCGCCGGAGCGGGCTGCGACGGCCATAGCTTCCTCTGTTAACGCTGACAGTTCGGACAAAACACCGTACTGCGCTGCCCCAGGCGAATTTCAGTTAAAGGCGTATCACACCGGACACAGGCCTCTCCACCCCGTCCGTAAACTGATAACTCCTGTTTGAAGTATCCGGGCTTACCGTCGCCGCCGATAAAATCTTTCAGCGTGGTTCCGCCCTGCTCAATGGCAGCCGCCAGTATCCGCTTAATTTCGACGACTAACTGTTCTATTCGCTGTCGTGAAATACGTCCTGCCGCCCGTTTCGGATGGATACCTGCTGCAAACAACGCCTCATTGGCGTAAATATTCCCAACCCCGACAACCACAGCAGAATTCATCACCAACTGCTTGATGGCCACCTTACGCCCGGCGCATGCTGCCTGTAAATGATCCGCATCAAAAGCATCACTTAAAGGCTCCGGCCCCAGTTTAACTAACAGCTCGTGCTGCTCTCCCCGGGCCTGCCACAGCAGAGAGCCAAACCGCCGCGGGTCCGTCAGCCGCAGTGCCATGCCGTTTTTCAGCACCAGATCCACATGATCATGATATGCCGGCGGCTGATCCGCTGACACCATATATAAACTGCCGGACATGCCAAGGTGATACATCGCGGCACCCTGATCAGTATTCAGCAACAGATACTTACCCCGCCGCTGCACCGACTCAATGACCTTTCCTTTCAGGTAATCAGACAGTTGCTCCGGCACCGGCCAGCGCAACTTTGGCTGCCGCACGATCAACTGGTCAACCTGCTGTCCGACTATGTGAGGCTCTATACCCCGGCGTGTGGTTTCTACCTCAGGTAATTCCGGCATGACTTTTCCCAATCTAGATTAAACGCTGCGTTCAACTCTACTACAGCTGATATGTGGCACAAATGACAGACGAAAAACCCGGACAAGCCGGGTTTTTCTTTCAGTAGCAAGATCTTACTTGATCTTAGCTTCTTTATACATAACGTGCTGACGAACAACAGGATCGTACTTCTTCATTTCCAGCTTGTCTGGAGTAGTACGCTTGTTCTTAGTCGTAGTGTAAAAGTGACCAGTTTTTGCAGATGAAACCATCTTAATCTTATCGCGCATGATACTGCTCCTTAAACCTTGATGCCGTTCTTACGAACATCTACCAGCACAGCATCGATACCTTTCTTATCGATGATACGCATACCTTTAGAAGAAACGCGCAGACGTACAAACTTCTGCTCGCTCTCAACCCAGAAGCGGTGCCAGTGCAGGTTTGGCAGGAAGCGACGACGGGTTCTGTTCAGTGCGTGGGAAACATTGTTTCCTGTTACAGGACGCTTACCTGTAACCATGCAAACTCGAGACATGTTAAATACCTTTTCTGTAATAATTGCCTTCACAGGCAGTTAACCCCTATCCGATACTTATCAACCGGTGAAAACTTACCGGCTTCAGGCGGAGCGTCTGTACCAGACAAAATCCCATACCATGGATAGAAGAGCGCGCATTTTACAGAAAATAAATAATATAAGCCAGTGCTATATGTATTTATTTATCCAGATTAACCGAAGGATAAAACAGCCCCGTTCGGCCATCGAAATCACCTCAGAATCCCCGATCACCATATGATCCAGCAACTGCACATCCACCAGCGATAAAGCCTGCTGCAGGTGCCGGGTAATATCCACATCAGCATCACTGGGCTCAGCCACCCCGGAGGGATGGTTATGGCAAATAATCAGGGCCGCCGCATTATGCTTTAACGCCAGCTTTACCACCTCACGGGGATGCACACTGGCACTGTTGATCGTGCCGTAGAACAACTCTTTGAAACAGATAACCCGGTGCCGGTTATCCAGTAATAAAGCAGCAAAAACTTCCTGTGAATAATAACGCAGCTGGTTACCCAGATAATGTTTCACCTCCAGAGGAGAATCCAGCACTGAACTGTGCACCAGCGCCTCACCCTGAATACGCAGGCTGATCTGTAAAGCAGCCTGCAGCTGAACATACTTTGCAGTACCGATCCCCTTAACACCGCACAAGTCTTTCTGAGCAGCCCCGGCAACGCCGGCTAAACTGCCGAACTCTCTTAACAACTCACGGGCCATATCTACCGCACTGCTGCCGGAAATACCGGTACGCAGAAAAATCGCCAACAACTCTGCATCCGAGAGAGAAACCGCCCCTCTGTGTAACAACTTTTCCCGTGGGCGCTCCTGCGCCGGCCAGTCTGTAATCGCCATCCCTGATCTCCTGATTGTTATACATCCCTGTATTCTCTGACCGTCCCGCTCTGTCACGCAGAACCGCCGGTTACTGTTAACCCTAATAGGGCTTCAGGAAAAACCAATAGCTATTCACCCGTCCGATGTATTTATTGCACCTGCAATAAGTGGTATCTTTGTCGGCCTTTTCAGACGCAGTCTGCGTCAACAGCTAGCAACGGTGGTCGCTCAAGGGTATGCACAGACTCACTAACCGACAGATTGTTTTAGGTATAACCGGCGGTATTGCTGCGTATAAAAGCGCCGAACTGACCCGTATTCTGAAAACCCACGGCGCCGATGTCAGGATCGTTATGACCCCTGCGGCCTGTGAATTCATTACCCCGCTAACCCTGCAGGCCCTTTCCGGCCACGCAGTCCATCAGCATATTCTGGACCCGGAAGCCGAAGCCGGCATGGGTCATATAGAACTGGCTAAATGGGCAGATATGATTCTGATCGCCCCCGCCAGCGCTGATTTTATGGCCCGCCTGAACAGCGGCATGGGCAACGACCTGCTCAGCACTATCTGTCTGGCCAGCGAAGCACCTGTGGTCCTCGCACCGGCTATGAATCAGGCCATGTGGCGTGATGTACAGACGCAGCAAAACGCCGCCGATCTGCAAAGCAAGAACATCCGCCTGCTGGGCCCCGGTGTTGGGGATCAGGCCTGTGGCGACAACGGTCCCGGCCGGATGCTCGAACCACTGGATATCGCCAGCCAGGCTGCCGCCCTCTTTGATCAGGGGCTCTGGCCGGCAAGCAGGTATTCATTACGGCCGGCCCAACCCGGGAAGCACTGGACCCGGTACGTTACATCAGCAACCACAGCTCCGGAAAAATGGGCTATGCGCTGGCAGCCGCTGCTGCAGACGCCGGTGCCCGGGTAAAACTGATCAGCGGCCCGGTTAACCTTGAAGCCCCGGCACGCTGTGAACGGGTTCAGGTTGAAAGCGCCCAGCAAATGCTGGATGCCTCCCTGGACGGCATTGGCGACTGCGACATATTTATAGCTGCTGCTGCCGTTGCTGATTACCGGCCGGTATCGGTTGCCGAACATAAAATGAAAAAGGCAAAGAAGAGCTGATGGAACTGCATCTGGTGAAGAACCCGGACATTGTAGCCACTATCGCCAGCCAGCCGGATAACCCCTTCTGTGTCGGTTTTGCAGCAGAAACACAGGACGTTGTTGCTTATGCCCAGGATAAATTACAGCGTAAAAACCTGGATCTGATCATTGCTAATGATGTGTCCCGCAGCGATATCGGCTTTAACAGCGATGACAATGCCGTCACTGTTATCAGCAAAACAGCGGCTACTCCTTTGCCACAAACCAGCAAGCGGTTACTGGCCAAACAGCTGATTAACCTGATCGCCGACCAGTACTCAGAGAGCTGAACACTATGACAACACAAAAACAGTCCCTGCAGGCAAAAATTCTGGACGACCGAATCGGCAGTGAGTTTCCACTCCCTCACTATGCTACCGAAGGTTCTGCCGGGCTCGACCTGCGCGCCTGTATCAACGAACCACTGACGCTGGCCCCGGCGAAACCCAACTGTTACCCACAGGCCTGGCTATTCACGTCGCCGATCCAAACCTCTGTGCAATGCTCCTGCCCCGTTCAGGACTTGGCCATAAACACGGCATCGTACTTGGCAACCTCGTTGGCCTGATCGACTCAGATTATCAGGGACAACTGATGGTCTCCTGCTGGAACCGCAGCGACAGCACTTTTACGGTAGAACCCGGTGAACGTATCGCTCAGATGGTGCTGGTTCCGGTTATACAGGCCAGTTTCGAAATCGTTGAAGAATTCGACGACAGCGACCGCGGCGAAGGCAGTTTTGGCTCATCCGGCCGGCACTGAATCCCGGCCCGGAACAGATTAAGGACACCCTGAGCATCATGGCAAAACCCTCCGACACAGCGAACATCGACCCGAATATATTCCGGGCTTATGATATTCGTGGCATTTTCGGCCAGACACTCAGCGAAGCATGCGCCGAAAAATCGGCCAGGCCATCGCCAGCGAAGCCCGTGCCCGGCATATCAGTACCCTGGCAGTCGGCTATGACGGCCGCTTATCCGGACCGGCACTCAACGACGCCCTGATCAGAGGTATCATCGCCGCTGGCGTCAACGTGGTCAGCATTGGCATGGTGCCGACCCCGGATTGTATTTTGCAACCGTACTGCTGGGCACAGGTTCCGGCATCATGATTACCGGCAGCCACAACCCCACAGACTACAACGGCTTTAAAGTCATGCTCGGCGGCGAAACCCTGGCAGACGAAGCGATACAGCAGCTGTACCGGCGAATCCTCAGTGACGACTTACATACCGACCCAGTTGCCGGGCATATCCGTCATCAGGACGTACAGCCAGACTACATTGCCCGCATTGCCGAGCAACGCACACTGGATACAAAGAATACGCCCCTGAAAGTCGTCATCGACTGTGGCAACGGTGTGGCCGGCCCCTGGGTGATGGCACTGACAGAATATCTGGGCTGCGAAGTCATCCCTTTGTACTGTGACGTCGACGGTACTTTCCCCAACCACCACCCGGATCCGGAGCATGCGGTTAATCTGCAGGATCTGATCCGCACAGTTAAAGAGACCGGTGCAGATATCGGCCTGGCATTTGACGGCGACGGTGACCGCCTTGGCGTCGTGGACAATCGCGGTAACATCCGCGATACCGATGAACTGCTCTGCCTGTTCGCACTGGAAGTACTGCAGCAACACCCCGGCAGTGAAGTGGTGCATGACGTTAAATGCTCACTGAACCTGCGCCGCCTGATTGAAAACAACGGCGGTACAGCCACCATGTGGCGCTGTGGGCACTCCATGATTAAAGGCCGGATGAAGCAAACCGGAGCCGCGTTTGGCGGTGAATTCACAGGCCACCTGTTCTTTGCCGAAGACTGGTACGGATTTGACGACGCCCTGTATACCGCAGTGCGCGTTCTGGAACTGCTGATCCAGGCAAAAACAACCGACAGGATGCAGCTGCGCTGTTCGATGCGCCTCTGGCCGGATACCCGACATGTATCTCAACACCAATGGTGCATATAAGCACCACCGAAGAGCACAAATTCGGCATTATCGGCGAACTGCAACAACTGGATTTTAATAATGCCCGGGTCAGCACCATTGACGGCCTGCGGGTAGAGTTTTCTGACGGTTGGTTTGGCATCCGTGCCTCCAATACCAGCCCGAACCTGACACTCAGGGCAGAAGCCGATACAACTGATGCCCTGCAACGTATTTACACGACCATTTACAGCCACCTTAAACAACTGGCACCTGAACTTCAGGTACCCCAGGAATGGCTGAAAACCGGAACAAACCAAGAGACAGATCATGCCTTTAACTAGAAAAGCGGCGATGAACACCGCCAACGTACTGAGTGAAGCACTGCCTTACATTCAGTGTTTTACCGGTAAAACTGTAGTGATCAAATACGGCGGCAACGCCATGATCGACGACAAGCTGAAAAACAGCTTTGCCCGCGATATTGTGATGATGAAAACCATCGGTATTAACCCGATCGTTGTTCACGGCGGCGGCCCGCAAATTGGCGACCTGCTGGAAAAACTGGCCATTGAATCCCACTTCGTTAACGGCATGCGGGTCACTGACTCAAAAACCATGGACGTTGTGGAAATGGTACTTGGCGGCATGGTTAACAAAGACATCGTTGGCCTGATCAACAGCAACGGCGGTAAAGCCATCGGTATGACCGGTAAAGACGGCATGCTGCTCAGCGCCCGCAAGCTGAAAGTGAAGCACAAAACACCGGAAATGAAAGCACCGGAAATCATCGACATCGGCCACGTGGGCGAAGTTGAAAACGTTAACGTTGATGTGCTGAACATGCTGGTGAATTCCGACTTCATTCCGGTCATCGCACCAATCGGTGTTGGCAAAGACGGTACCTCTTACAACATCAACGCGGACCTGGTTGCCGGTAAAGTCTCAGAAGTTCTGCAGGCTGAAAAACTCATTCTTCTGACCAACATTGAAGGCCTGCTGGATAAAGACGGCAAGGTACTGACCGGCCTGACCACCGAACAGGTAGACGGACTGATCGAAGACGGCACCATCTATGGCGGCATGCTGCCAAAAATCGACTGTGCCCTGAACGCCGTGAAAGCCGGCGTGACCAGCGCCCACATCATTGATGGCCGGGTAGAACACTCCTGCCTGCTAGAAATCTTCACCGATGAAGGTGTCGGCACCCTGATCACCAACAAAGCAGCGGACGCATAATGAACCAACCCGAAAAGTTTCCCGCCGGGAACAAATTCTTCAGGCACTGGCAATGATGCTGGAAAGCGATCCCGGTGCCCGTATTACCACCGCTTCGCTGGCTAAGCAGGTCGGTGTATCTGAAGCGGCACTGTACCGACACTTTCCGAGCAAAGCGCGGATGTTTGAAGGGCTGATCAGCTTCATTGAAGAAACCATCTTCAGCCGGGTGACCCTGATCACCCAGTCAGATGCCACAGCACTGAAGCAGTGTGAGCAGATTCTGACGCTACTGCTGGCCTTTGTGGAACGTAATCCGGGGATGGCACGCATCCTCACCGGTGATGCTTTGGCCGGCGAAACCGACCGTCTGCGCCAGCGTATCAATCAGTTCTTCGAGCGGCTGGAAACCCAGATCAAACAGATTCTGCGGACCGCCGAACAAACCGAAGGCCTGCGTACTGAACTGCCGGGCGGGGCAACAGCCAATCTGCTGCTGGCCAGCGCCGAAGGCCGCATTCGCCAGTTCGTCCGCAGTGAATTTAAAACCGCCCGACCCAGAACTGGGCTGATCAGTGGACCGTGCTCGCTAGCGCTGCAACCCGCAGCTAAGGCCCTACATGATCGAACAGCTGGGCCTGTTACTGATATCTCTGCTGGCCAATGGTTTATCAGCCATGGCCGGCGGAGGTGCCGGTTTACTGCAACTCCCCGTTCTGCTTTTTCTGGGGCTCTCCTTCAGTACAGCACTGGCCACCCACAAAATCGCCAGCGTTGCACTGGGTCTGGGCGCCACCCTCCGGCACCTGAAAGAAAGCACACTGGAACGGCGCTTCTGTGGCTACATTCTGGCCACCGGTTTGCCCGGCGTGGTGCTTGGCGGAATCGTCATCCTGCAGATTCCTGAAAAATCACCCTGATCAGCCTCGGTATACTCACCGCCGGCCTGGGCATCTATTCGATTTTCAAAGCCAGTCTCGGACTGGAACATACGCCAAAGCACCGGGATCTCGCCGGTATGACCATTGGCGGAGCAGTGCTATTTTTATCGGGGTTCTGAACGGTTCACTGACCTCAGGCACAGGCCTGTTTGTCACCCTCTGGCTGGTTCGCTGGTTTGGGCTGGATTATAAACGGGCCGTCGCCTATGTTCTGGTACTGGTTGGCATGTTCTGGAACGGCTCAGGTGCAATCACTGTCGCCCTGCAAACACCGCCGCAATGGTCATGGCTACCGGCACTGATTCTTGGCGCATTAATCGGCGCGTACGCCGGCGCGCATGTAGCGCTGGCCAAAGGAAACCGGGCGATCAAACGGATTTTTGAAGCACTGACGATTCTGGTCGGGATTAAACTGATACTCGACGGTATCGCGATCATCTGACGGAAAACAGGTTACGGCAGTTACTGGTGATACCCCTGAGCACGGCACTCTTCAGCTTCACAGAAATGCTGCCGGGCACGCTCCAGATCCTGACTGTCCTGCATCTGTAACAGGAAACCGCTCGGAGCAACCAGCTGAATACCCAGCTCTCCCAGACGGGGTAAGGCTTCCTGTAAAAATTAATCGTCACCGGATACGGATGCCCGATCAGCACAGCAAAGCCACGCTCACGGGCCAGTGCCACACCGGCGTTAAACTGCCGCTCGACAAACTCCGGCGTTTGCTCATGATCAAGAAAAATATCCCGGATTAACCAGGGAATATCGGCCCTGCGTGCTGCTTTCCAGGCTACGGTATCTGAGGTAGTCAGGCTATCAATAAAAACATCTGCTGTTTCTTCGCCACCTGCATCGCCCACTGCATTTGCGCTTCCTTCTGTGTCAGCAGGCTACCCATATGATTATTAAACCCCACCGCATAAGGTACGGCTTTGAGACCGTCCCGCAGGGTTTTAATAAACACATCCTTACTTAACGCATCTGTCAGTCCGCCGGGCCCCAGCGCCAACCGGTGGGTATTATCCATCGGCACATGCACCATGACATCTTTGCCCTGGCTATTAGCCATCTCAGCTAACACTTTGCTCTTAGGGGTATGGGGCAGAATGGCGTATGCGATCGGACCGGGTAAATTAATGGCGGCAATGCCCTGCGCCAGGTTATCCCCATGTCATCAATGATGATAACCATACGGGGCTGCTGACTATCAGCACCGGCCAGCGGAGCAAAGACCGAACAGATAAACGCAAAACAGGCAAACAGCAACTCTGCTGTTTGCCTGTTCGGAACTAAAGATAACGATATTGCCACTGAACAGCCTAGTTCTGATCGACAGCCGTTTTTCAGTCACTTTACGGGCGATAGCCAGACCGCGTAACAAACCGATGGCTTCATACAGCTGGTAATCGGTTTCAGCAATACGGCGAACATCGGTGATAGCATCCTCTGCACCGTCTTCACCATTTTCCAGGTGACCGCTCAGATCACTTTCTTTAATGAAGTTACCGCTTTCACGCAGCTTAATTTCAGCCTCAGCCACATAAATATCCGGCTTGATGCCCTGAGCCTGAATGGAACGGCCGCTCGGGGTAAAGTAGCGGGCGGTAGTGAGTTTCAGTGCTCGTTCCTTGGTCAGCGGCAGTACCGTCTGTACCGAGCCCTTACCAAAGCTATCCACACCCATAATCACGGCGCGGCCCTGATCCTGCAGGGCACCGGCAACAATTTCAGATGCAGATGCAGACCCCTGGTTGATCAGTACCACCAGTGGAATATCGGTCAGGCGTTCACTGGTCGCTTTATATTGCAGTTCAGAATTTGCTTTACGGCCTTTGGTGTAAACGATCAGCCCTTCATCCATAAATGCATCACTGACATCCACTGCCGCACGTAATACACCCCGGGGTTATTACGCAGATCCAGTACCAAACCTTTCAGTTCGGTTGCATCTTCAAGCTTTTCCATCGCCCGCTTGAGGTCATTACCGGTATTCACCTGGAACTGAGTAATCCGCAGGTAACCGATACCGTCGTCCAGTACCCGCTGCTTAACACTGGCCACGCGGATAACATCCCGTACCACGGTAATTTCCAGCGGTTTTTCCTCGCCTTCACGAACGATGGTCAGAAGTAACTCAGAGCCTGCCGGGCCCCGCATCAGCTCTACAGCATCATTAAGATCCATCCCTGAACGGCCTGATCACCCAGCTTAATGATCAGGTCCCCAGCTTTAACACCGGCCTTTTGCGCAGGCGTGTCGTCTATCGGCGTGATAACCCGGACAAAGCCGTCTTCCATGCCCACTTCAATGCCCAAACCACCAAATTCACCGCTGGTATGGGTCTGTAATTCTGAAAAAGCGCTCGGCTCGAGATAGGTAGAATGGGGATCAAGCCCTGCCAGCATGCCGCGGATCGCATCTTCCAGCAGTTGCTCATCGCTGACCTGCTCAACATAGTCCTGACGGATCCGGTCAAACACCTCAGTAAATACCCGGATCTCTTCCAGCGGCAGAGGCTTTATAACCGGCGCAGGCGCGTCTTCAGCCTGAACGACACCGCCCAGTAATGACATACTCAATAAACATGGCAAACCCAGAGGTTTACACAGACTCGCTAGCTGCTTCGTCAGCTTCATACTGAATCCTTAATTCTGTGGATACCGGAAGATGATATCCAGGCTACATTCCTGTTGGCCGGTCAGCGCCTCACCAGCCATTGCTTCGGATTTCGCGCTTTTCCTTTATACCGTAAGGCAAAGAATAAACCGGGCTTACTGTTACCGCCACTGTTTCCTACTGTGGCAACGGTTTCTTTGGCAGAGACCCACTCACCGACATCTTTCAGCAAACTGTCCGCCTGCCCGTACATGGTCATATAACCGCCGCCATGATCGATTATCAGCAACAGGCCATACCCTCTCAGCCAGTCAGAAAAACCACCCGGCCATGATGGATCGCCTTAACCGCCCGCCCCTGTTTCGCCGTCAGTATCACGCCATCAAATCTGACACCTTCACGCATGCTGCCAAACCCACGGGTTAACGTCCCCTTCACAGGCCATGGCAGGCGGCCTTTCAGCTCGGAAAATGCCCGGTCATTACCGCCCAGCGCAACCTCACTGATGGAGATCTGCAATTGCGCCAGTACTTTTCCAGCCTTTGCTGATCCGCTTTAAGGTTCTTCAGCTTTTTGCTGCCGGCCTTGAGATCTTTTTCCAGCCGGGCCAGTACCTGTTTCCGCTCGCTGCGACCGGCCTTAAGCTCAGTAGCACTTTTTGTAACGCATCACGACGGTCAAAAACGGTTTGCTGGGTACTGCGGATTGCTTCTTCTGCCTGATCCAGTTTGACCAGATCATCGCGGAAATGTTGCAATTTATCTGCCAGCGTCTGATTAATCCGGTCATAGTATTGCAGCATCCGGGACACCTGTTCCGGGTCCCGCTGAGTCAGCAGTAACTGTAAACGCGGTAACTTACCGGTTTTATACTGTTGCTTCAGCTGCACTTCCAAGCCTTTGGCCTGTTCCCGCAGCGAGGCAAGAATTGGTTTGCGTGAGGCCTGCAGCTTCTTCAGCTTTGCTTCCGCACCACCCAGTTGCTTATTCAGCGTGCCAATTTGTTTGGCCAGCTTGCCGATTTTTATCGATGGTGCGCAACTCACCCTGAACGGACTTCTTCTCTCCCTGGGTTTCATTCAGGGCAGCTGTCAGTTGGCGGACGCTTTTCTGCAAGGCTTTAATCTGTGCAGCCGTGGCCGCTTCTTCATTCGCCGCGAATGAAAAAGACGGCATCAGCACACATAAAGAAAGTACCAGCAATATAGCTGGCCGATAAATCCGGCTCATAGAAAAATGGCCGCGTTGTGAATGGCGGCCATATTCATCAGCTGAAACGCACCAGCGACTGGCCGGTCATTTCTGCCGGTTTTTCCAGCCCCATCAGATCCAGCAACGAAGGCGCCAGATCACACAGGGCACCGTCTTCCAAACTCAGCTGAGCATGGCGTGGACCGTCATAAATCAGCGCAACAGGCCAGTTGGTATGCGCCGTGTGCGCCTGTCCGGTTTTAGGATTTACCATCAGTTCAACGTTACCGTGGTCTGCCGTGATCAGGGTTTCACCGGCAACGCTCTGCATAGCTTCCAGCACCTGACTGATCGCACCGTCAATCACTTCAACCGCCTTAACCGCCGCATCAAAGTTACCGGTGTGACCAACCATATCCGGGTTCGCAAAGTTACAGACGATCAGGTCGTACTGGCCGCTCTTAATCGCTTCAACCAGCTTCTCGGTCACTTCCGGTGCACTCATTTCCGGCTTCAGATCGTAAGTAGCGACATCCGGTGACGGCACCAGAATCCGGTCTTCACCGGCATACGGCTGTTCTTCGCCGCCGTTAAAGAAGAAAGTCACGTGGGCGTATTTCTCTGTTTCAGAAATACGTAACTGGGTCCGGCCCAGGTCAGACAGGTATTCACCCAGGCTGTTGGTCAGCTTGTTAGGCGGATATGCACAGCTGGTTTTAATCGTTGAGGCATACTCGGTCATCATGACAAAGTCAGCCAGTGCCGGCACACGGCTGCGCTGGAAACCGTCGAAGTCGGTATCAACAAACGCGCGGGTAATTTCCCGGGCACGGTCAGGACGGAAATTCGCACAGATCACTGCATCATTATCACGGATCAGAGCAACCGGCTGCCCGTCTTCACCGATAATGCAGGTCGCTGCCACAAACTCATCATTCTCGTCCCGCTCATAAGCATTAGCCAGCGCATCGGCCGCAGAAGTTTCATAGTAAGGCGCCAGACCTTTAGTCATGGCATCGTATGCGGTCTGCACACGGTCCCAGCGGTTATCACGGTCCATTGCATAGTAGCGGCCCACAACGGTTGCCAGTGCACCGGTACCCAGCTCCGCAAACTTTTTCTCTGCAGCTTCAATGGATGGCTGTGCACTGCGTGGTGGCATATCACGACCATCCAGTATGCCGTGCAGGTAAACCTTGCTGACACCCGCTTTACCGCCATTTCCAGCAAAGCAAAAATATGCTCTTCATGGCTGTGTACACCGCCCGGCGACAGCAACCCCATCACATGCACAGCACCGTCAGCCGCTTTGGCTTTATCAATCGCATTTACCAGCACTTCATTTTCAAACAGGCTGCCATCATCAATGGCTTTACTGATGCGGGTATAGTTCTGGTACACCGTACGGCCGGCACCAATATTCATATGACCCACTTCGGAGTTACCCATCTGACCGTCCGGCAACCCAACCGCCATCCCGGAAGTGGCAATACGGCTGTTTGGCGCATTCGCCATCAGACGATCCCAGGTCGGGGTATTCGCGGCCATCACGGCGCTGGATTCTGTGGCTTCGACGCCGAAACCATCAAGAATAATCAAAGCTTTGGTGCTACGTTGCTCGGTCATGGGTGATCTTTTCCGGTGTGTTACTGCCCGGCAGCAAACATCAGACAGGCTGATACGGGCTTTTTAGCTGATATGTAAGACCGCGCATTTTACTTGGAATTCCCCATAAGGCGAACCCGGCAGGCATCTGCAGTGAATTTTTCCTGGCCATGAAAGTCACCCAAAGGCATAACAGAAGGAATCCTCAGGAAATCATCATTATTTAGCCTCAGCCTGTTACCTCCACAGCAAACGCGGGGTATACTTGGCCGCTTTACAGATTTTAACTGCGGCATGCGCGGCCGGCCGGTTTCGGCAACTGCCGCTGAATGTCCGCCACTTTTTCTAAATACTGCGGCTGAACAAAGCACATCTAAAAGGTTTACGATGGAACAAGTGATCGAATTCGCAACCAATAACTTCATGCTGATTATCGCCTGGGTACTGACTCTGGCCATGCTGATCTTCACCGAACAGCGTAAAGGCGGTAAAGCCGTCAACACCCATGAAGCAACCCGCCTGATCAATAAAGAGAATGCGGTCATTCTGGATATCCGTCCAAAGAAAGAATATGACACAGGCCATATCACGAATGCGATTCACATTCCGGTTAACGAACTTGATACCCGCATGACTGAAATCAACAAGCACAAAGAAAAGCCTGTTATTGTGGTCTGCAACCTGGGTCAGACTGCTGGCGCGGCAACCAAGAAACTGATGGCTGCGGGCTTTAGCAACGTCGTCAAACTGTCCGGTGGCATGACAGAGTGGAAGGCACAGAGCCTGCCTGTTCTGAAGTAATCCCATGGCTGAGATTACAATTTACAGCAACGGCTGGTGTCCGTTTTGCCGCCGAGCCAAAATGCTCCTGGAACACAAGCAGGCAGAGTACACAGAAATTGATGTGGAACGTCAGCCAGGCGCACGCCAGGAAATGATTGAACGGACCAGACGCACGTCTGTACCGCAAATTTTTATCGGTGATTACCATGTGGGCGGCTGCGATGACCTGTTTGCCCTGGAACACCAAGACAAACTCGACAGCCTGTTACAGGGCTGATCATCGACTGATATTTAAGGATTTAACATGGCTGAGAACGAACAAGCGCAACAGGAACAGGCAGCACCACAGTTTGCTATCCAGCGCATCTACACTAAAGACTCTTCTTTCGAAGCGCCAAACTCTCCGGCAGTATTCACTAAGCAATGGCAGCCGGAAATCAATCTGGACATGAACACTTCAACCAACAAACTGGAAGAAGGCGTTTACGAAGTTATCCTGACCCTGACTGTAACAGCTAAAAATGCTGAAGAAACAGCTTTCCTGGCAGAAATCCAGCAAGCTGGCATCTTCACCATTTCCGGTCTGGAAGAGCAGGAACTGCACCACACACTGGGTGCATTCTGCCCGAACATTCTGTTCCCATATGCCCGCGAAACTGTGGACAGCATGGTTAACAAAGGCAGCTTCCCTGCGGTTATGCTGGCACCTGTTAACTTCGATGCCCTGTACGCACAGCAAATGCAGCAGCGCATGGCGGAAGCAGAAGCTTCTCAGGAAGCTCAGCACTGAGCACCTGCCCGGATATAAAAACCGCTCATCTGAGCGGTTTTTATTATCTGTATAAAAGCATCTACTGCCCAGTTTGCTGTGCCAGCCAGTCTGCGGCCTGCCCATTGTCTATCAGCGCCTGCAGCCCCTGGGCAGGTACAGGCAAAATCCCCAGCATGGCCGTATGCGGAATCTGATGCTCCGACATTAAAGCCGTAAAAGCATCAGACATCACCGCTACCGGTAACTGCTGATGTTGCAGTGACAGAATATTAATCATCTGCCCCGGATGCCGGAAAAAGTTAACTTTACCCCGCCAAAACCGGTCGCCTTTAACCAACATTGCTCACGGTCCGGCGAATATTCCGGCGGTGCCAACTCAGTAATCAGCCAGACTTTTGACTGTGCCATCATTCTCTCTCCCGACAAGAAACGGTGCTAAACCTGGCCACCAAACCCCAACTGACGCCACGCCTCATAGACAACAACTGCAACCGTATTAGACAGGTTCAGGCTGCGGCTATCGCCTTTCATCGGTAAACGCAGTTTCTGTTCCGCTGGCAACGCATCGCGCACTTCATCAGGCAGGCCTTTTGTTTCCCGGCCAAAAAGCAAGATATCACCAGCGCTGAAGGCCGCTTCGCTGTAATTAGCTGTTCCTTTAGTGGTCAGAGCCCAGACCTTTCCGGGGTTCAGAGCCGCCACACAGTCATCAAGACTGGCATAACGCTTCACTTCAGCAAATTCATGATAATCCAGCCCTGCGCGACGCAGTTTTTATCATCAAAATCAAATCCCAGAGGCTCGATCAGATGCAACTGAAAACCGGTATTCGCACACAGGCGGATAATATTTCCGGTATTCGGCGGGATTTCCGGCTGGAACAGCACCACGTGCAGCATAAAACATCCTGATATTCAAAGACTGGGCGGCAATTATAGCCGCCTGGAGAAGGGATTACAGCTCAGACATCATCCATTGCCAGCTCTTTAATCTTCCGGGTCAGGGTATTACGCCCCCAGCCCAGCAGTTCGGCTGCATCTTTACGCCGCCCGCCGGTATGTGCCAGTGCCACCCGGATCATTACCTTTTCAAAATCCGGCACAGCTGTTGCGAGCACGTCCGAGCGCCCCTGCCCCAGCTCGGCTTCGACCCAGCGCTGCAGGCCCGCCTGCCAGTTCATGCCGGTATCATTACCGGTCGTCACGCTGCCAGTCTGATCAGCCAACTCAGGTGGCAGATCCGCCAGCAGAACTTCCCGGCCGGACGCCATCACAGTCAGCCAGCGACAGGTATTTTCCAGCTGCCGGACATTACCGGGCCAGCTCAGTCCGGCAAGAAATTCAGCGGTTACCGGGTTGAGCACTTTAGGCTCTACCGCCAGCTCCCGGGCAGAACTTTGCAGGAAGTGTTCGGCCAGCTTGGGAATATCTTCCCGCCGCTGCGCCAGCTTGGGAATATGAATACGGATAACATTTAAGCGATGGAACAAATCCTCACGGAAACGTCCTTCTTTCACTAGCTTTTCCAGATCCTGATGGGTGGCCGCAATGATACGCACATCCACTTTAACTGAGGTATGGCCACCGACCCGATAGAATTCCCCTTCAGCCAACACCCTCAGAAGCCGGGTCTGGGTATCCGCAGGCATATCACCGATTTCATCCAGGAAAAGCGTGCCGCCATCAGCCTGCTCAAAACGTCCGGGACGCCGGCTGGCAGCCCCGGTAAACGCGCCCTTTTCATGGCCAAACAGCTCAGACTCCATCAGATCTTTAGGAATGGCTGCCATGTTCAGAGGTATGAATGGCGATGCCGCCCGCGGACTGTGCTGATGCAATGCCTGCGCAACCAGCTCTTTACCGGTACCGGACTCACCGTTTATCAGCACCGTAATGTTGGACTGGGATAAACGCCCGATCGCCGGAACACCTCCTGCATGGCAGGCGCTTCACCAATAATCTCTGTACTGGGCTCAGGCTTTACTTCCACCAGCGACTGCTGTTCATGAGCATGCTCCACAGCGCGCATCACGATGGCGGTTGCTTCATCAATATCAAAAGGCTTGGGTAAGTATTCAAAAGCCCCGCCTTTATAAGAAGCAACCGCGCTGTCCAGATCGGAATGGGCAGTCATAATAATAATCGGTAAGTCCGGATACTCACCGTGCACCTGCTCCAGTAACGCAAAACCATCAATGCCCGGCATACGAATATCACTGAGCACTACATCAGGGCGCTCTCTTTCAAGCCGACTGAGCATGGCATCGCCGCTGTCGAAAGATGTGACCTGCAGGGAATCGCTCTTCAGCGCCCGTTCCAGCACCCAGCGGATCGACTGATCATCATCAACCACCCATACATTTGCCTGATTAGCCACGGATATTCTCCTGTTGATCATGCATACCTGCAGGCAGGTCCGCCGGCAGCGCTTCCAGCGGTATGAGTAACTGGAAGCGGGTCTCACCGGGCACCGTCTTACATTCAATTAAACCACCATGCTGTGAAAGGATTGTCTGGGCGATTGCCAGCCCCAGCCCCGTACCGGAGGCTCTGCCACTGACCATCGGATAAAAAATCTTACTGAGTAATTCTTCAGGTACACCCGGACCGTTATCAATCACCTCAACGCTGCATAACAGCCGGTGTGTTTCACTGCCCAGGGTAATATTCCGCACCACTCTGGTGCACAGGGTAATGCGCGGCTGTTCCGTATTCGCTTCCTGCAAAGCCTGCATACTGTTACGGACGATATTCAACACCGCCTGTATCAGCTGCGTCTGATCACCGGCAAACTCAGGTAAACTCGGATCATAATCGCGAATCAGTTTTATTGAGCCTGCTGTCTCTGCTTCAAGCAAGCTGGCAACATGTTCAAGAACGACGTGAATATTCACTGATGCCAGTTGCGGCCGGCGGTAAGGCCCCAGCAAGCGGTCTACCAGGTCCCGCAACCGGTCTGCCTCACTGATAATCACCTGGGTGTAATCATGCAAGCCCGGATCAGCCAGCTCCCGCTGCAACAACTGAGCTGCGCCACGCAATCCGCCCAGAGGATTCTTAATTTCATGGGCTAGCCCGCGTACCAGATTAATCGATGTTTCGTGCTGGCTGAGCAGCTCTTCTTCCCGGAAATACGCAACCACCTGTCACGGGGATGCAATTCCAGTAAAAGCAGCTTTCCCCTTGCTGAAGCATCGGATTCACACTGTAATCCACCGTAAACTGATGCCCGGACAAGCTGTTTACCTTGGCTTCACGCTTGGTAAATGGTCGCTGATGCTCCAGCGCCTCTCTTAACAGCTCCCAGTCCTCATCCCCGAGCATCAGCCACTGACGGACAGGCACATGAAACAGCCTCCGTTCGCTGGCCTCCAGCAACATTTCCGCTGCCGGGTTCATATACACCAGTGAAAAACGGTCATCGATCAGCATGACCGCTGTGGTCAGGTTATCCAATAACTGCTTATAAAGTTTTGTGGCCATATAGTCGCCTGAAAATTCCCTTCCGAAGTTTGGTCTTATACATTCAAGACACGGTGCCAGCGTCTTATGCGCTGATCTGATCATCTGATATTTACTACTGCAAAACCGAACCAGACTGACATCTCTCTGAAACCGGGAGAATTGTCAGCCATTTCTCTGTATTACATTATTACCGCGCACCAAAATAGTGCAAGCCTGTCCATCAAAGGTCACACTGTTCGCCAGAGGAAGAAAGAGAATTTAATCAGAGGAAGGATTAATCCGTTTTAACAATATGTCTGTTTCCGGGACATTCTAGGCACAATTTAAAAGCTTCCTTTACGGCGACTTTTTACACAGCAATCCTCTGAATTCCACCAGTGAGATTTTGCCGGCGGTCAATCCCATCGACGTTCAATTCTTCTCACTCTTCTAAGAAGTCCACGAATACAGCTTTACAACACGCTGAAGTTCCTGCTGCTAACCACTCCGGTTAACCCCTTCAACAGCCACAACAACAAAGCCTTACAAAATAACATTTCATTTTCCTTAAGCACTAGCTATATACTTAGCCACAGATTTAATGCCCAGTCGTTAAATCTCAGAGGCATGGAGCCCGATATACATTAAAAGGAATTAAACCATGAGAAAAATCTCTTCTTCCCTGGCCATTCTGGCCTTTACTGCACTCTCCACCCCTACCCTAGCCGAAACACCAGACTGGCTGAATGACGTTTACATTTTTGGCAGTGCAGGCAGGGCTGACCTGGATTCAGATGAAAAATAGATCCCTGTATAAGGTGGATGATAACGACACAACCTTTGCCTTTGGTGCCGGCTATCAGATCAATAAAAACTTTTCAGCGGAACTGGGTTACACCGATTTAGGGAAATCTCAGTCGAAGACAATAACGACAGAAAAGGCTCACTTGATGCCAGCGGTTACATACTGGGCCTGAAAGGCGAAATAATGGTAACCCGGGACATCAGCCTGCTGGCCCGTACCGGGGTACTTTTCTGGGATGTGGACACAAAGAGTTTATCCGGCAATAAAAGCAGCACCGACGGTACAGACTGGTATCTGAGTGTAGGCGCTGCATACCACTTCACTGAGCAACTGGCGGTCGACTGGCAATTTTCCCGCTACGCCCTTGAAAACAAAGACAACGACAAGCTTGATATTGACACTGTTACCCTTGGCCTGACCTACAGCTTCTAGGCAGCCCAGGTTTTCCATGCCCACAAAAACCTCCCGAAGGAGGTTTTTTTCATCTGCTATCTGCGATTAAACAGAGTAGTACAGATCGAATTCTACCGGGTGAGTAGTCATGCTGACTTTCTCGCACTCTTCACGCTTCAGCGCGATGAAAGCATCGATCATGTCATCAGTGAATACGCCACCAGCAGTCAGGAATTCACGGTCGTTATCCAGAGCATTCAGTGCTTCTTCGAAAGATGCAGCTACAGTCGGGATTTCCTTCGCTTCTTCAGCTGGCAGATCGTACAGATCCTTATCAGCTGCATCGCCAGGGTGAATCTTGTTCTGGATACCGTCCAGACCAGCCATCATCAGTGCCGCGAAGCACAGGTATGGGTTAGCAGACGGATCAGGGAAGCGAGTCTCAACACGGTATGCCTTAGGGTTAGTTACGTAAGGAATACGGATAGACGCTGAACGGTTACGGGCAGAGTAAGCCAGCATTACCGGTGCTTCGAAACCAGGTACCAGACGCTTGTAAGCGTTAGTAGAAGAGTTAGTCAGCGCGTTCAGTGCTTTAGCGTGCTTGATGATACCGCCGATGTAGTACAGCGCTTCTTCACTCAGACCCGCATACTGGTCACCGTGGAAGATGTTCACGCCGTCTTTAGACAGAGACATGTGAACGTGCATACCGGAACCGTTGTCACCAACCAGTGGCTTAGGCATGAAGGTAGCAGTCTTACCGTAAGCGTGAGCAACGTTGTGTACGCAGTACTTCAGTACCTGTACTTCGTCAGCTTTGGCAGTCAGAGTGTTTGGACCAACACCGATTTCACACTGACCGGCAGTTGCTACTTCGTGGTGGTGTACTTCAATGGTCAGACCCATTGCTTCCATTGCGTCACACATTGCGCCACGCAGATCGTGCAGGGAATCAACCGGTGGTACCGGGAAGTAACCGCCCTTAACACGTGGACGGTGACCGGTGTTACCGCCTTCGATGCTGTGGTTAGAAGACCATTCAGCTTCCTGAGAGTTGATGGTGTAACCGCAACCGCTGATGTCAGCGTGCCACTTAACTTCGTCAAATACGAAGAACTCTGGCTCAGGACCGAAGATAGCAGTATCAGCAATACCGGTAGACGCCAGATAAGCTTCTGCACGCTTGGCAACAGAACGTGGATCACGCTCGTAACCCTGGCCAGTAGAAGGCTCAACGATGTTACAACGAACGATAACAGTAGAGTCTTCAGCGAACGGGTCCATAACAGACGCGCTGTCATCAGGCATCAGGATCATGTCAGATTCGTTGATGCCCTTCCAACCGCCGATAGAAGAACCGTCGAACATTTTACCTTCTTCGAAGAAGTCTTCATTCACTTCGCTCGATGGGATAGTAACGTGCTGCTCTTTACCGTGAGTATCGGTAAAACGCATATCAACCCAACGTACTTCGTTTTCTTTAATCAGCTTAATAGTCTCTGACATTATCGTCATCTCCACTGGTTTAAATTTGTCTGTTCTGTACCGTCATTGCCGATGCCGTCACCGTACAGAAAAATATGTTTGCTAGGGCACTGGTCAAACGTATAAGGCTTACCGGCACCTTCGCCGCGACTACCGTTATGGGCAAGTCTAAAAGCAAAGCACGTGCCAACATTTAAAAGCGGATATTAAAAACTGAAAAAGCCGCCATTTAAACAGTAATGCCGGGGTAAAACCGCCAGTAAACCTGTACAGTTCCCAATAAACATCTGACTTTCAGGGATTTTTCTGACAGCCATCTGTTTCTTTGCATTTCTGTCGCCAAACACCCTTTTACAACTATTTAAAAGCTGCCCGGCTGGCTTTTCCTAACCGCCAAGCCATATCGCACCAAAACAGTGCAATCAAAGTAAGCACGCCCCATAAAAGGGCAAGACATGTAACCAACACCGGTCATCATCATTTTCGCCGCACAATATTACTGCAGTTTTACCGTCATGCCCTGTGCCAGCCCATTAAATCAGTCACTTAATGTGACATTTTGGTGATTTTTCAAAACATGAATAAGAAACACACAGCTTTGCCCGCATTCATGTATAATGCGCGCCTTATTTATTTTGTCTGCACAGGTTCTCAGACGTGATCGAAAAACTAAGAAACATCGCAATCATTGCGCACGTTGACCATGGTAAAACCACCCTGGTCGACAAAATGCTCTCCCAGTCCGGCACCCTGGGTCGCCGTGATGAAGGCACTGAGCGTATCATGGACTCCAACGACCAGGAGAAAGAGCGTGGTATTACCATTCTGGCGAAAAACACCGCCATTGAATGGAATGACTACCACATCAACATCGTAGATACTCCTGGCCACGCCGACTTTGGTGGTGAAGTAGAACGTGTACTGTCGATGGTTGATTGCGTATGTCTGCTGGTAGACGCGGTTGATGGCCCGATGCCACAAACCCGCTTCGTTACCCAGAAAGCATTCGATCAGGGCCTGCGTCCTATCGTTGTGGTAAACAAGGTTGACCGCCCGGGCGCCCGTCCGGACTGGGTTATCGATCAGGTTTTCGATCTGTTTGACAGCCTGGGTGCCAGCGATGAACAGCTGGACTTCCCGGTTATCTACGCATCTGCCTTGAACGGCATCGCCGGCCTGGATCCTGAAGATCTGGCTGAAGATATGACGCCACTGTTTGAAGCCATCGTTGAGCACGTTGAGCCACCTAAGGTTGATACCGAAGGTCCTTTCCAGATGCAGGTTTCCGCACTGGACTACAACAGCTACGTGGGTGTTATCGGTGTTGGCCGTGTTACCCGTGGTACTGTGCGCCTGAACCACCCGGTTAAAGTTATCGACCGCGAAGGTGCGGTACGTAACGGTAAAGTTCAGAAGATCATGGGTTACCTGGGTCTGGAACGTGTTGATGTTGAAACTGCCCGTGCCGGCGACATCATCTGTATTACCGGTATCGACAAGCTGAACATTTCCGACACCCTGTGTGATCCGGAACTGGTTGAAGCGCTGCCGGCCCTGTCTGTAGACGAGCCAACTGTATCCATGACCTTCCAGGTGAATGACTCACCTTTCGCCGGTCAGGACGGTAAATACATCACCAGCCGGAACATCAAGGACCGTCTGGACCGTGAGCTTATCCACAACGTTGCACTGCGCGTTGAACCGGGTGACTCTCCTGAGAAATTCAAAGTATCCGGCCGTGGTGAACTGCACCTGTCGGTACTGATTGAATCTATGCGCCGTGAAGGTTACGAGCTGGGTGTATCCCGTCCGGAAGTAATCCAGAAAGAAGTGGATGGCGAAATCCACGAGCCATATGAAATGGTGATGATTGATGTTGAAGACCAGCATCAGGGCAACATCATTGAAGAACTGGGCAAGCGCAAAGGCGACATGACCAACATGGAAGTAGATGGTAAGGGCCGGGTACGTCTGACCTTCATCATTCCATCCCGCGGTCTGATCGGTTTCCGTTCCCTGTTCCTGACCATGACTTCCGGTACCGGCATCATGACTTCCATCTTCGACCACTACGGTCCTGTTAAAGAAGGTGAAGTTGTCAGCCGTATCAACGGCGTACTGGTTTCAATGGTATCCGGTAAGGTTCTGGGCTACGCCCTGTGGAACCTGCAGGAACGTGGCCGTCTGTGCGTTGATCCGAACATCGACGTTTACGAAGGCATGATTCTGGGTATTCACAGCCGCAGCAACGACCTGGCCGTTAACCCGACCAAAGGTAAGCAGCTGACCAACGTACGTGCCTCCGGCAGCGATGAAAACATCCAACTGACACCGCCTATCCGCTTCACACTGGAACAGGCGCTGGACTTCATCGAAGACGATGAACTGGTTGAAGTAACACCGGAAAACATCCGTCTGCGTAAGAAGATGCTGACTGAAAACGAACGTAAGCGTGCTGCCCGCGCTGCCAAGTAATTCAGCTCCTGCCTGACAAGCCGGTTTTAAGCCTTTTAAAACCGCTTTCCGCCCGGACAGTACTCACTGTCCGGGCTATACTCCCTTGCATTCAGTTAAATTCTTTAAGTAGCATCAGTACTTAAACTGCTAAGCAAGGTTGCCCAATGCATACACTTTATCCGGATATAAGCCCCTACAAACTGCATTCGCTGGATGTTGATGCGCAGCATCGCCTGTACGTTGAAGAAAGTGGCAATCCCGGGGCATTCCGGTGCTGTTCGTTCACGGCGGTCCCGGCGGCGGCACCAGCCCCAGCACCGCTGCTTCTTTGATCCGGAACGCTACCGCATTGTGCTCTTTGATCAGCGCGGCTGCGGACGCTCAACCCCACACGCTGAACTGAATAACAACACCACTGACCATCTCATCGAAGATATCGAAAAATCCGTGAACACCTGAACATCGATCAGTTTCTGCTGTTCGGCGGCTCATGGGGCGCAACCCTCAGCCTGCTGTACGCACAACGGCATCCGGAAAGGGTCAGCGGGCTGATTCTGCGCGGTGTATTTCTGTGCCGCCGGGAAGATATCCAGTGGCTGTACCAACAGGGTGCAAGTGCCGTTTTTCCGGATTACTGGCAGGATTACATTGGTGAAATTCCGGAAGCTGAACACGGTGACCTTCTCACTGCATACTACCGCCGCCTGACATCCGATAACGAGATCGCCCGCATGTCAGCTGCCAAGGCCCTGTCTGTCTGGGAGGGACGCTGCTCCACCCTCGACCCTAAACCTAACGTAGTCGATCACTACTCTGATCCGCACATCGCTCTGGCCATGGCCCGACTTGAAGCGCACTATTTTGTGAACGAAGGCTTCATCACCAGCAACCAGATCCTTGAGCAAGCCTACCGTATCAGCGAAATTCCGACGGTCATCGTTCATGGCCGTTACGATATGGTTTGCCCGCTGCAACAGGCCTATGCACTGTATCAGGCACTGCCTCAGGCAGAACTGCATATCGTCCGTGACGCCGGCCACAGCTTGATGGAACCGGGCAATATCGATAACCTGATCAAGGCCACTAAAGCCTTTTCCCTCTCACTGGCCTGAACACGTTTACCGGGCTGAAAATACCCTCAGCCTGGCAATTACTCCCTGACTTTCTCCACCAAACCCCGCACAAAATCCTTTTAAAAACAGCCCTGTAAACAGCAGTTCACATTCGGTTTACAAGGTTTTACAGGGCATTCACCACCGCTCCCGGTAAAGACTTTAGTATTAATCAGTGGCTGGCCATTCGGATACTCTTTATCGCCCTGCCACAGTCTGTAACAACCCCTGGAGCAACATATGAATAATAAAATTGCTAAGCCGGGCCTCATGATGGCAATGCTGCCAATTGTGCTGACGCTGGCCATTCTCGGCATTCAACTTTTCTATTTCGGTGACTTCACCCCGCATATTCCCCTGGCGATCGGCCTGGCAATTACCGCTCTGATTGGCTGGTGCCGTGGCTATCGCTGGGATGACATCGAAGACGGCGCCCTGCACGTCGTCCGGGTAGGCTTACCCTCCATCGCCATTCTGATGACGGTCGGCATGATCGTCGGTATCTGGATTGCCAGCGGCACCGTGCCACTGCTGATTTATTACGGTCTGAAAATCCTCAGCCCGGAAATCTTCCTCGCCGCCAGCATGCTGCTTTGTGCGGTGGTATCAGTCTCGCTGGGGACATCCTGGGGACCACCGGTACTGTCGGTCTGGCCCTGATGGGCATCGGTGCCGGCTTTGACATTCCGATGTACTGGACCGCCGGTGCGGTTGTTTCCGGTGCATTTTTCGGTGACAAGATTTCTCCGCTGTCGGATACCACCAACCTGGCCCCGGCCGTTACCGGTGTAAATCTGTTCGATCATATCCGCAACATGATGCCGACCACTGTACCGGCCATGCTGATCGCCTTTGCTATCTACGCCACCGTCGGTTACACCCTGATCGGTTCACAGCAGGTAGACTTCTCCAAAATTGAAAGCATCACCGGAGGCATTGAAGCAAACTTCAATCTGTCACTGCTGTTGCTGCTGCCTCCGGTAGTCGTCATTGTGCTGGCACTGAAAAAGATGCCGGCGCTGCCATCCCTGTTTGCCGGTGTGTTACTGGGCGCAGTACTGGCGGTAACGGTACAGGGGATCTCCTGCATGACATCTTCAGCTTCATGCATTCCGGTTATAAGATCGATACCGGCGTTGCTGAAATAGACGGCCTGCTCAACCGGGGCGGTATTACATCCATGACATGGGTGATTACTCTGGTACTGATCGCTCTGAGCTTCGGTGGCGCACTGGAACGGACCCGCTGTCTGGAAACCCTGATTGATGCCGTCGTGCGTCGCACTCACAGTTTCTTTGGCCTGCAGGCATCGGCAACCGGATCTGCGGTAGCAACCAACCTGGTCGCCGGCGACCCGTACCTATCCATTGCATTGCCTGGTCGGATGTTTGCACCGGCCTACACCAAAACCGGTTACTCAAAACTGAACCTGTCCCGGGCGGTCGAAGAAGGCGGCACACTGATTTCCCCTCTGGTACCGTGGAATGCCGGTGGTGCATTTGTGATAACCGCACTGGGGCTGGGTATCGGTGACGGCAACTTCGAAAACCTGCTGTACATACCACTGGCTTTTGCCTGCTGGCTGTCGCCGATTATCGGCCTGTTCTACGCTGCAACCGGCCGCTTCTCACCCAAAGCCTCTCAGCAGGAGCTGGCACAGGCTGAAGCAGAAGAACATGACGCACTGAGTCTTCAGGAAGCCAAATCAGCAACCTGATAAAACCGCATTTGCAGCATTCATGCTGCGATCTCCGCCAACGCCGTCGCAAGACGGCGTTTTTATGCTCTGTCACCATAAGCCCGCAGACTTTTCTGACTATTTTCCCACTGGCCTGACCACAGACTGGTCAGCTTCAGCCGAAACCACTACCATGCCTCCCTGACTTTCTGATAACAAATATAAGGCACGGGCATGAAAGCACTTATCCAGCGGGTTAAATCAGCAGCGGTAGACATTCACGGTGAACGCCACGGCGAGATCGGCCCCGGCATGCTGGTACTGCTGGGTGTTGAAAGAACCGACACCACCGCCGATGCCGACAAGCTGCTGAAAAAGTGCTCGGCTACCGGATGTTTTCCGATGCCGACGGCAAGATGAACCTCAACCTGCAACAGGCCGAAGGCGGCTTACTGGTGGTATCCCAGTTCACTCTGGTCGCAGACACCCGTAAAGGCATGCGCCCGGGCTTTTCATCCGGCGCCTCTCCCCAGTTAGGCGAAGAACTTTATGACTACTTCGTTAAACAAGCCCGTGAACTGCATCATGAAGTGGGCACCGGTCAGTTCGGAGCCGACATGCAAGTCAGCCTGACCAATGACGGCCCGGTTACCTTCATGCTGGAAAGCTGATCAATGACCGACTCTTACGCACTGGCTGAACGGATCTTCCTGACCGTTTTCCCACTGTTTACCATTGTGCTGTCTGGCTATCTCTATGGCCGACTGAAAAATCCTGACATGCGGCTGGCTAACCAGCTCAACATGGATATATTCGTGCCGGCGCTGCTGTTCTTTGTGCTGTCCGCCAAGTCATTCGATTTACCGGCCTTTAAAACCCTGGCACTGGGTGCTGCGCTGGTTATTCTCGGGTCAGGACTGATCCTCTGGCCCCTGTGTAAACTGCTGAAAATTGCGCCGAAAACCTTTCTGCCGCCGATGATGTTCAGTAACAGCGGTAATCTCGGCCTGCCACTGATCCTGCTGGCATTCGGTGAATATGCCCTGCCAGCGGCCGTGGTGCTGTTCATTGTAGAAATGACCCTGCACTTCACTGTGGGCATTTACATGATGGACCCGCGCACCAATCCGCTACAGCTGCTGCGTATGCCCATCATTATCGCCACCATTGCCGGCCTGAGCTGGAGCAGCCTGGAACTGACCATGCCAGCTGGCATTGCCACCGCACTGGATATGCTCGGCCAGATCTCCATACCGTTACTGCTCTTTACCTTAGGAGTCCGCCTGATAGACGTGGACTTCAGCGCCTGGCGAATCGGTGTGCTCGGGGCCGTTCTCTGCCCGGCAGCAGGCATTCTGATTGCCCTGCTGCTTCAGCCTCTGTTACAGCTGGAAGGCGAACAGTACGCTTACCTGCTTTTTTGGTGCACTGCCTCCTGCAGTCCTGAATTACATTGTGGCTGAACAGTTTAATCAGGAGCCCCGTCAGGTTGCCTCCATCGTACTGATTGGCAACATCGGCGCATTGCTGTTTATTCCGGCCACCCTGTATTTCGTTTTACGCTAACCGCGAAGGCTCAACCTTTGCGGTTTGCTTTCTCTGCGAAAGCCCGCTGTAATAGCGCCAGTTTCTTTTTGGCGCATTACATCTGCCCGCCTGAATAACCGGATTACCGTCATGACATCAATCACCCAGACAGACCTCAGTTTCGACCAGCAACACATCTGGCACCCATACTCTTCTATGATCAGCCCACCATCTATGTACCCGGTGGTATCTGCAGAAGGCGTGCGCATCAAGCTGGAAGACGGCCGTGAACTGATTGACGGCATGGCGTCCTGGTGGTCTGTGATACACGGCTATAACCACCCGGAGCTGAATCAGGCAGCGCACGGACAGATCGATAAAATGTCCCATGTAATGTTCGGCGGCATTACCCACCAGCCAGCCATCGAACTGGCCAGACAACTGGTGGAAATGACACCGGAAAATCTGGACAAGGTATTTCTGGCGGACTCCGGTTCCGTGGCCGTTGAAGTGGCGATTAAAATGGCCATTCAGTACTGGCATGCCCGCCGCGCCCACGAAGGTAAAGCCAATACCAAACACAAATTACTGACCATCCGAAACGGCTATCACGGCGATACCTTCGGCGCGATGTCTGTGTGTGACCCGGTCAACGGTATGCATGAAATCTTTACCGAAGTTCTGCCACAACACTTCTTTGCACCGGCACCACGAACCGGCTTTAACGAAGACTGGGATGAAAGCGACTGTGCAGAACTGAAACGTCTTTTCGAAGCACACCATGAAGAAATCGCCGCGCTGATACTGGAACCCATTGTTCAGGGTGCCGGCGGTATGCGCTTCTATTCTCCTGAATATCTGAAAACCGCCCGTCAGCTATGCGATGAATATGATGTCCTGCTGATCGCCGATGAAATTGCCACCGGCTTCGCCCGCAGTGGTGCCCTGTTTGCCTGTGATCATGCCGGTATCGCACCGGATATTATGTGCCTGGGCAAGGCTATTACCGGGGGTATATGACGCTGGCGGCCACACTGACCACCAGCCATATCGGTGAAACCATCTCCTCCGGCGGCGCTGGCTGCTTCATGCACGGCCCCACTTTCATGGGTAACCCGCTGGCCTGTGCGGTCGCCAATACCAGCCTGAAACTGTTGCGTGAATCCGACTGGAAAACCAACACCCAACGCATTCAGCAACAACTTGAACAGGGGCTTGCACCCTGCCGGGAGCTGAACTCAGTTGCAGAAGTCCGCTGTCTGGGTGCGATCGGTGTGGTTGAAATGAAACAGCCAGTGGACGCCCGCCGTATTCAGCAGGCATTTGTTGATGCTGGCATCTGGGTCAGACCATTTGGTAAGCTGGTATATGTGATGCCACCCTATATTATGAGTAATGAGGACCTGGCGATTCTCACCGGTGCTATGCATCAGGTGCTGGTGCAGATGGAAAACACATAACGTCAGGGAAATACTATTCGACACGGAGTTTACCTATGGCCCGTATAAAAATAGACATGCCCGACAACTACAGCTTCAGCACTGATATGCCGGTGCGGATCAGTGACATCAACTACGGCGGACATTTAGGCAATGACGCCGTGCTCTCCATGATCCACGAAGCCAGAGTGCGTTATCTTGCCAGCTTCAATTACACTGAAATGAATGTCGAAGGTCTGGGCATCATCATGACCGACTCCGCCATTGTATATAAAGCTGAAGGCTTTCACGGTGAACAGATTCAGATCGATATTGCCGTGGGTGACTTCAACAAGTACGGCTGCGATATCTATTATCTGTTAACCAATAAACAAACCGCCGTCGAAATCGCCCATGCCAAAACCGGCATTGTCTTCTTCGATTACGAAGCCCGGAAAGTCACCGGTATCCCCAGGCTTTCCAGGATAACATCCGTAAAGATACCTGATTGATCTCCTGACCGGCGTTATCACCGCCGGTCATCCCACCTCCCTGACGCTCCTGTCACACCAAGGTCGCAGACGGTTTAGAAAGCGTTTTCTTACCGACAAAAACTTTTTACCACGACATAAGCTTTGTTAATAATAATTATCATTTGCAAAACTCTTCAAGTTTCTGTACAAGTAGCGCCATTTCTATGCTTAGCCGTTTTACACGGCAATAATAATTCCCAAAGAGGACCAAAATGGCCAAAAAAGATCGCCACCTATAAAGGCTCAGCCGGTGGCTGGGGGCGCTCGCCAGTACATCGAGGCACTTGCTGAAAAGTGAGAACCCGGTCAAAAACATTCGCAGCCTGATGCGTACCAACCAGCACAAAGGCTTTGACTGCCCGGGCTGTGCCTGGGGTGACCAGAAGTCCGGCCATAAGGTCAGCTTCTGTGAAAACGGCGCTAAAGCCGTTAACTGGGAAGCCACTGCGAAGAAAGTTGGCGCGGACTTTTTGCCAAAAATACCGTCAGCTATCTGGATACCCAGAGCGATTACTTTCTGGAGTATCAGGGCCGTCTGACAGAACCTATGCGTTACAACCGCGACACTGACCGCTATGAACCGGTCAGCTGGGATGCGGCTTTCCAACTGATTGCCCGCCACCTGAATGCACTGGATAACCCGGATCAGGCAGAATTCTATACCTCCGGACGGGCCAGTAACGAAGCGGCCTTCCTGTACCAGTTGTTTGTCCGCAGCTACGGCACCAACAACTTCCCGGACTGCTCCAACATGTGCCACGAAGCCAGTGGCGTTGCCCTGCGTGAAACCATTGGTGTGGGTAAAGGCACCGTCACCATGGATGACTTTGCCCAGGCCGATGCCATCTTCGTATTCGGCCAGAACCCGGGGACTAACCACCCGCGGATGCTGGACACCTTGCGTCAGGCATCCAAGCGCGGCGCAACCATCGTCAGCTTTAACAACCTGCGCGAACGGGGTCTGGAGCGTTTTACCAACCCGCAGAAGCCAATGGAAATGCTGACTAACGGTTATACCGAAATCAGTAAGCATTACTACACGCCTAAACTGGGCGGCGACATGGCACTGGTACGGGGCATTGTAAAAGCTCTGCTGGAGCTGGATGCCGAGCGTCAGTCCATGGGTAAAAACAGCCTGCTGGACCACCACTTCCTGACCCAGCACGCTGAAGGTGTCGATGCTTATCTGGAACTTGTCAGGGAATCTGACTGGGCCGTTCTGGAAGATCAGTCCGGCATCAGCCGCGAAGACATGTTCAAGGTTGCCGGCATCTACGCCCGCTCTGAACGGGTTATCTGCAGCTGGGCAATGGGTCTGACCCAGCACAAGCACTCTGTTGCTATTCTGCAGGAAATCGTCAACCTGCTGCTGTTACGGGGCAACATCGGTAAGCCAGGCGCCGGCGCCTGCCCGGTACGGGGCCATAGTAACGTACAGGGTGACCGCACCGTCGGTATCGACGAGAAAGCACCTAAGCCGCTTATCGACAAGCTGGAAGCGGTCTTCAAAACACCGATGCCACGGGAACGGGGTCACAACGCCATTCAGGCCGTACAGGCCATGCTGGACGGTGAGAGTAAAGTATTCATCGGCATGGGCGGCAACTTTGCTGCAGCCATGTCTGATACCGACGCTACCCGCCAGGCGCTGCGTAACTGTAACCTGACGGTAAACGTCAGCACCAAGCTGAACCGCTGCCACCTGACCCCGGGACAGGACTCCTGATCCTGCCGTGCCTGGGCCGCACCGAAGTAGACCAGACCAGCGCCGGTGAACAGCGTATTACCGTGGAAGATTCAATGTGCATGGTGCACAGCTCCGGCGGCGTACTGCCACCGGCCAGCGACCAGCTGAAATCTGAAGTGAACATCATCGCCAACATGGCACAGAAAACTCTGGGCAACCACCCGGTTGACTGGCTGCACCTGGCGGAAGATAACGACCGCATCCGTAAGCTGATCGAAGCCTGCATCCCGGGCTTCCACGACTTCAATGAACGTCTGGAACAACCTGGCGGCTTCTACCTGGGTAACACCGCAGCACAACGGATCTGGATGACCGAAAACCGTCGTGCCAATGTCATGAGCAACCCGTTGCCGGAACAGCTGATCGCCGATCAGATCAAGCAGCAGACCGCCCCTGAAGGCACGGATATTTTCACCCTGCAGACCCTGCGCTCTCACGACCAGTACAACACCACCGTATACGGCTATAACGACCGTTACCGGGGCGTGAAAGGCATCCGTAAAGTGGTCTTCATGCACCAGGAAGACATGGACAAACTGGGCCTGAACCCGGAACAGGAAATCACCCTGACGTCCCACTGGCACGATGGCAGCGAACGTTCAGTAAGCGGCTTCAAAGCAGTTGCCTATGATATTCCGAAGGGCAACATGGCAGCGTACTATCCGGAAACCAACCCACTGGTACCACTGGACAGCTACGGCGACCGCAGCTTTACACCTACCTCGAAAGCTATTGCCATCAGCATCAAAACTGACAGCAACAGCAACGCGATAAAGCTAAGCTAGAGAGTTCAGCTAGAGAGTTCAGCTAAAGAGCTCGGCTAAAGAGCTCGGCTAAAGAGTCAGGCTAGAGAGTCAGGCTAGAGAGTTCGGATAAAGAGTTCGGATAAAGGGCTCGACTAAAGAGCTCGGATAAAGAACACTCCTGAAACACACAGGCCCGGTATTCACCGGGCCTGTTTATTTCCGGTAGCACCTATAACTGTTTACTGGCTTTGCTCAGCCCCATATACAGGCTGATACACATTGCCAGCAACACTACAGTGAACGGCAGGCCCGTGGATACGGCCATTGCCTGTAAAGCACCCAGCGCCTCTGAACCACCCACCAGCAAGAGAACAATCGCCACGATACCCTCAAACGAGCACCAGAACACCCGCTGGGATACCGGCGCATCGTTCTTACCACCGGCGGTTATTGAGTCGATAACCAGCGAACCTGAATCCGATGAGGTAATAAAAACACCAGCACCAGCACAATGCCCACCATCGACAGTAACGCGCTGAACGGGAAGTCCTGCACCATTTCAAACAGTTTCAGTTCCTGTGCAACCGCAGCTACCGGTGCACTGGCATCGGCAACCACCTGGCTGATCGCAGTTCCGCCAAATGCCCCCATCCAGGCAACGCAAAGCAACGTAGGAATAAAGATCACACACAGGACAAATTCCTCACGGTACGCCCCGGGATACCCTGGCTATGAACATGCCGACAAATGGCGACCATGAAATCCACCAAGCCCAGTAAAACGAGGTCCAGCCCTGGGCGAAGTTGGTATCCTCACGGCCAAACGGCATCGACAGCCAGACAACCTCTTTCACGTAAGCAGCACCGCCGGAAAAGATAGCCGTCATGATGTCACCTGTGGGCCCGACAAACATGATCACCAGCAGCAGTAACAGCGCCAGCCCCATATTCACCTCAGACAGCACCTTCACACCGCCGTCCAGCCCCCGCACGACTGATACAATCGCGATGGCCGTAATCACTGTGACCAGCACCACAATCGCGACAGACCCCGTGCCCCAGCCAAACAGATAGTTAAAGCCGGACAACGCCTGTTTAGTACCGAAGCCCAGCGAGGTTGTCAGCCCGAACAAGGTAGCGAACACCGCCAGGGTATCAATAAGATGTCCCCAGAAGCCCCAGACCCGCTCGCCCAACAAGGGGTAGAACGCCGACCTTAGCGTCAGGGGTAAATTATGGTTATAGGCAAAGAATGCCAGCGCCAGTGCCACCACGGCATAAATCGCCCAGGGGTGCAGCCCCCAGTGAAAGATGGTTGCAGCCATTGCCAGATCCCGGGCGGCAGCTACATCTCCGGCAGCCGCGCCTAAGGGTGCCCAGTCAGTCCGTACGCCATTGTCCCCCACGGCCACGCCGCCCATGGAAGACCCGAAATGGGAAATAGGTTCCGATACCCCGAAGAACATCAGACCAATCCCCATACCGGCAGCAAACAACATGGCAAACCAGCCGATATAACTGAAATCCGGGGTGGCATCCTGGCCCCAACCGCACTTTACCCAGTGGCGTTACCACCAGCAAAATGCCGAATAAAACAAAAATATTGGCCGCGGAAAGAAAGAACCAGTCAAAGGTGCTGGTAATTGCCGGACGCAGCCAGCCGAAGAATGCCGCAGCACCTTCCTGAAACATCAGGGTAATTAAAACAAAGGCAACAATGCTCAGTCCTGAGATTAAAAATACCGGATTATGGATATCCAGTCCGAAGGGCGTGATATTATCCTGACCAATTTTATAACTGGTCTTTATGTCATCACTCATAGTACTACTCCAATCTAGTGTTATTGTAGTAATAGCAAAGATGCGCCCATGTACCATGTTTTTAAGCCTGAAATCATGGCTTAGCGGCAACAGATACACTCAAATGCAGCGAAATTGATATGCAATTTTTCAAACAGCGCCGGCAACACAAATTGCGCCAGAGTATTGTTGACGGCGATATCATGGCGGTGAAAAACAACTGGAAAAACTGGGCAGCGATGCTCAGACAGTACTGCTGGATGGCCCGGACGCCGGCAGTATTTCCCCGCAGGAACTGGCCATTCTCAGCAACCAGCCAAAGGTACTGGAACAGTTGCTTCAGGCAGGTTTGTCCGCCAACCGTAAGGACAGCCAGGAGCAGCCACTGCTGTATTTGGCACTGCAACAGGAGCAGAGCCTGGCGCTGATCAGCGCACTGCTGCAGAACAGTGCCTCTACTGAACCGGATGATCTGAATGATCAGTTGCCGGAAACAGCCCTGCTGGCATGTCTGGTGTATACGGTCAGCCCACTGACGCTGCATATCAGCCGCTTGGCGGAACAGGGCGCAGACCTGCACTGTACTGACCGGAATGGAAACAACCTGCTGCATTACGCTCTGCTACTGGAAGATCAGAACCTGATCCAGTTACTGATTAATAGCGACCTGACTCCTGACGATCTCTCACCGGAGCAATACCCGACAGCAATGTTCGCATACGCTAAACGCTGTGCCGAAGACTTGCGGGTACGGCGTCTGATGATGGGCTGAGCAACGCCAGCACAAACAAAAACGCCCCGGTAAAAACCGGGGCGTTATCTGTCGCTCAGTTACAGCATTACTTTTTAACCGCAGCAATCACCGAGATTTCAAACAGCAATTCCTGACGGGCCATACGGGCCTCAACGCAAGCACGGGCCGGTGCAAAACCGGTTGGCACCCAGGCGTTCCAGATTTCGTTCATCGCGGCGAAATCCTTCATATCCCGCAGGTAAATGGTGGCAGACAGGATGTGTTCCAGATCGCTACCAGCCTGGGTCAGTAGCGCCTCAACCTTATCCAGTGTGCTCTGAGTCTGTTCCTGAATACCTGCAGAGGCATCTGCAGCCACCTGGCCACACAGATAAATAGTGTCGTTGTGAATTACAATGCGGCTGGAGCGTTCGTTGGTATCCTGGCGTTCAATAGTCATATGGCTTTCCGAAGTCTGTAAATTATCAGTCAAAGGCCGACAGTCTACCCGCTCAACCGCCTGTTGCCAGCCCACGGGCCTAAAAATTTCACAGTCAGAAAACAAAAACGCCCCGGCACAGACCGGGGCGTTTCTAAACGGCTATCAGAGCGGTTGTTACTTTTCAGCCGCAACCACTGAGATTTCAACCAGCAGTTCAGGGCGAGCCATACGGGCTTCAACGCAGGCACGTGCGGGTGCGTGGCCAGCCGGTACCCAGGCATCCCATACTTCGTTCATGGCTGCGAAATCTTTCATATCGCGCACATAGATAGTGGCAGACAACATGTTCTCACGATCGCTGCCAGCCTGTTCCAGCAGAGCATCCACTTTATCCAGCATGGTCTGGGTCTGTTCTTTGATGTCTGCAGAAGCATCTGCAGCCACCTGACCACACAGGTAAACTGTACCGTTATGCTTAACAATGCGGCTCATGCGCTGCTGAGTTTCCAGGCGTTCGATAGTCATATGTCTTTCCGATATCTGTAATTAGTCTGTAAAGCGCAATAGTTTACCTGCTGAAGTGCGTGTTTCCAGCGGGATCACTTCAAAATAGTCACACAAAACAGGGAATAATAACGAATATTCAAAAAGACAGGAAATTAAATAAAACAGATGACTGCTGCGGGACCGCAGCAGTCGGTCAGAAGAATTATGCGCTTTGCGGCAATTCCAGACGGGGTAATTCAATGGCCGGACACTTATCCATAACCACCTGCAAACCTGCCGCCGCAGCCTTAGCAGCAGCCGGCTCATTAATCACCCCAAGCTGCATCCACACAGCTTTGGCATTCACCGCAATGGCTTCATCCACCGCGTCGCCCGCTTCAACCGAGTTACGGAAGATATCCACCAGATCGATTGGCTCATTGATATCTGCCAGGCTGGCCACCACTGTCTGGCCATGAATTTCTTCACCAACCTTGTTCGGGTTAACCGGGATAACTTTGTAGCCTTTAGAAAGCAGGAAGTGCATGACCTGATTGCTGGCGCGGTGTGTTTTCGGGCTCGCGCCCACCATCGCAATTGTTTTGGCACTGGTTAATACAGAACGTATTGTATCCATCACTCAACCTTCCTTCCGGTCATTTTTTCCACAGCATGGACACTGCGGATCGCGTTTTAACTTCAGACTGCGCCACTCCATGTAACGCGCGTCCAGTAACAGTAACTTACCTACCAGTGGCGTACCGACACTGGCCAGAACCTTCAACGCTTCCATTGCCTGGACAGAACCGATAATGCCCACCAATGGCGCCAGTACACCGCTTTCAGAACAGGTCAGATTTTCATCACTGCCTTCACGGTATAAACACCGGTAACAGGGTGAATCATCCTGCCGCGGATCAAACACCGCAACCTGTCCTTCAAGGCGTATAGCTGACCCGGAGACTAGTGGCTTTTTATGGGTTACACAAGCTTGATTGACACCAAAGCGGGTATCAAAATTGTCCGTACAATCCAGTACCAGATCCACTTTTTGCACCCATTCGCCCAGATCATCAGGACTCAGGCGCTGCTCAACGGTCTCGATCTCAATATCCGGATTGATCGATGCCAGCGTTGCCGCCGCAGACGCCACTTTAGCGCTACCGATGTCTTCGGTACCGTGGGCAATCTGGCGCTGTAAATTGGTCAGTTCTACCTTGTCGTCATCCACCAGAATCAGCTTACCGACACCCGCCGCAGCCAGATACATGGCAACCGGACTCCCCAGGCCACCAACGCCCAGCACCAGTACGGTTGAATTCAGCCAGGCTTCCTGTCCGCCAATTTCCACTTCCGGCAACATAATCTGCCGGCTGTATCGCAATAATTGCGCATCATCTAACATCAGAATCCTCTACGCTGCTATAAGACCAACAGCTTACGTCCCCAGGTCATCCGGTCATTACCGGCCAGATCCTGAGCGGACGCCACTTGTGAATATCCCTGCTCCCGCAGGATGTTCTGCACGGCAGCTGCCTGATCATAACCGTGTTCAAACAACAGCCAGCCTTCGTTGCTCAACTGCTCCCACGCCTGGGCTGAAATGGTCCGGATATCCGCCAGACCATGATCATCTGCCACCAGCGCAGAAAGCGGCTCAAAACGGACATCTCCTGCTTAAGGTGCGGATCTTCAGGATCAATATAAGGCGGATTACTCACCACCATATGTAACTCTTCAGATACCGGTTCCAGCCAGCTACCCTGTAGCACGGTGACATTACTAAGACCCAGGGTCTGCCGGTTCTGTTCCGCTAATTCTGCAGCGTCTGCCACAAAATCCACCGCAAACACCTGCCAGGCAGGCCGCTCAGTGGCCAGCGCCAGCGCAATTGCACCGGTGCCCGTCCCCAGATCAGCAACCTTTGCCGGCCCCGGAGGCAACAGCTCCAGTGCTTTTCAACTACACACTCGGTATCCGGCCGGGAATCAGCGTGCTGGCATTCACCGCCAGATCAAAATTCCAGAAACTCCACTGCTCCAGTATATGAGCTACCGGCTCGCCATTGATGCGCCGTTGCAGCAATGCCTCAAACTGCACCTGCTGATCAGCCGACAGTTCAGCACCAGGGTGCATCATCAGATAGGTTCGGGATTTATCAATTACGTGGCATAACAACAGTTCAATATCCAGCCGCGCTGACTCGCTCAGCGCGTCCAGATCAACACTGCGTTGCAATGCCTGTCGGATATCAGGCATCAGTTTTCAGCAGACAGAGCGCCCAGCTGTTCCGCCTGATACTCGTTCACCAGCGGATCAACCACTTGCCCCAGCGCCCCTTCCATCACTTCAGACAGTTTATAAAGCGTCAGGTTAATACGGTGATCAGTCACCCGGCCCTGTGGATAGTTATAGGTACGGATACGCTCTGAACGGTCGCCGCTGCCCACCAGACTCTTACGGGTGCTGGCCTGTTCTGCCGCGTGCCGTTCCTGCTCCGCCGCCTGTAAGCGGGATGCCAGCAATGACATCGCCTTGGCACGGTTTTTATGCTGGGAACGCTCTTCCTGACATTCAACCACAACCCCGGTAGGAATATGGGTCAGACGAATCGCTGAGTCGGTTTTGTTTACGTGCTGACCACCGGCACCGGATGCCCGGAAGGTATCCACCCGTAAATCAGCCTTATTAATTTCGATGGCATCCGCTTCATCCATCTCTGCCATGATCGCAACTGTACAGGCAGAGGTATGAATACGGCCCTGGGATTCAGTTTCAGGCACCCGTTGCACCCGGTGTGCACCGGATTCAAACTTCAGACGGGAATACACATCTTTGCCAATGATCCGGGTAATGATCTCTTTATAACCGCCGTGCTCACCTTCGTTGGCACTGACCACTTCCACTTTCCAGCCCTGGGTTTCTGCAAACCGGGAATACATGCGGAATAAATCACCGGAGAAAATGGCCGCCTCGTCACCACCGGTACCGGCACGGACTTCCAGAAATACGTTACGGGAATCATTCGGATCTTTTGGCAACAACAGGATCTGCAGCCGGCCTTCCAGCTCTTCAATCTGCTGCTTGGCACCGGCCACTTCTTCTTTGGCCATTTCGCGCATATCCGGATCTGAATCTTCCTGCATCAGCAGCGCTTCTTCCAGATCATCCTGCGCGCTCTGATACGCCTGAAAACACTGCACAACCGGTTCAATTTCTGCATACTCCATCGAGTAAGCACGGAACTGATCCTGGTTACCGATAACACCTGCATCACCCAGCAGGGCCGCGAGCTCTTCGTAGCGATCGGCCAGTGTTTCCAGTTTGGTTAAAATTGACGCTTTCATTTTTAATCTTCTTGTCGTTGTTCTTCCAGCTGAAATAACTGCTGGGCAATATCAAGCATTTCTGTCCGCCCTTCAGCACTAGCCTGACGCAGCTGCACTGTCGGGTGGTGAATTAATTTGTTGGTCAGGCCCCGGGCCAGATTGGCCAGTACTGTTTCAGGGTCCTTACCGTTAGACAATTGCTTCATCGCCTTATCAAGCTCCTGCTGGCGCAGTTTATCCGCCTGATTACGCACCGCCATTACCGTGCCGACAGCTTCCAGCGAACGCAGCTGGCGCATAAACTCAGTGGCACCGACAGCAACCATCGCCTCAGCTTCCCGGGCGGCAGATTCGCGACTGCGGACGTTTTCTTCGATCACTTCCCGCAGATCATCAACGGTATAAAGATACACGTCATCCAGCTCAGACACCTGAGGCTCGATATCCCGCGGAACCGCAATGTCCACCATAAAGATAGGCCGGTGTTTACGCTTTTTCAGCGCGGCTTCTACCGCACCCTTGCCGAGAATCGGTAACTGACTGGCAGTAGATGCAATGACAATGTCAGCATCTTCCAGAGCTTCGGGAATATCCCCAGGAGAATCGCTTTGGCATTAAAGCTCTCGGCCAGTGTCTCAGCACGCACCAGTGTACGGTTCGCCACAGTCATTTCACTGACGCCAGCTTCTTTCAGATGCCGGGCCACCAGCTCAATGGTTTCACCGGCCCCGATCAGCAGTGCTTTACTGGTACTCAGATCCGCAAATATATGTTGCGCCAGGCTGACGGAAGCATATGCAACAGACACCGGGTTTTCACCGATCGCCGTATCAGTACGTACCTTTTTGGCAACCGAGAACGTTTGCTGGAACAGTCGGGACAGTTCAGCCCCCACAACGCCGACTTCCTGAGAGACCGCATAGGCAGATTTCAGTTGTCCGAGAATCTGCGGCTCGCCTAAGACCAGCGAGTCCAGACCACTGGCGACCCGCATCATATGCTGTGCGGCATCCTGATCCCAGTGAGCATAACTGGCCTGCTGGAGTTCGTCTGCGTCCAGTTGATGATAATCCCCAGCCATTCAAGTAAGGCGCGGGTGCCTTCCAGCTGAGTAGAGCAATACAGTTCGGTTCGGTTACAGGTCGACAGGATCACTGCTTCACGAAGTTTTGCAACCTGACAGGCCTGCGACAGCGCATCAGCCATCTGCTCCGGAGCAAAGGCTACTTTTTCACGAACTGCGACAGAAGCTGTCTTATGATTTATTCCCAGTGCCAACAAAGCCATGGAGGTAAACGCCACCCCTGTTTAAGATCGATATGAAGCATGTATTTGTAGCCCGCAACAATAGCCGCCAGCACAAATAAGCGCGTCATAATACACCTTATTGTTTAAAAGGTTAAAAGCCTAACAACAAACAAGAAGATTTTTCTTGATCTGAGTGCAACCCTGACACAAGTTTTGTGGTCTACTAAGCAGAAATGCATCTTATAGACGCATCCGCAGACATGACAACTCAGTCTGGATTCATCTATAGTGATCACAATAAACGGACTCTGCAAAACGTGTCGATAAGCCCCGTATGCTGTACCGGATGCTTACCAGGGACCCGACAGACACTTATCAGTAAGGCAACTATATATAGTGAATACACAATTCAGAACCAGGTTCCTTCCATACCGCCTGGCGGTGTCACAACTATCCGGCGCTATACTGCGCTCCTGCCCGGCAGAACAGCCGGCGCAATGGCACTTGCCGGCCTGCTGATCAGTGGCTGCGCGCAACAGCCATCCCAGCCTGACAGCCTGCTGCAGAGCCGTCAGACAGACTTACCTGCTGTTGAATACACCCGCGGTGAACTGAACCGCGAAACCCTCTACGATCTGATTATTGCAGAGCTGGCAGGTCAGGAAGAACAGTTTGAATTGTCACTGGCTAACTACCTGCGTCAGTCCCGGCTGACCAAAGACCCGGCAATCGCCAAACGGGCAACCTACATTGCCCAGTATATGAACCAGCCCCAGCGGATACTGGAAGCCTCAAACCTGTGGCAGGAAGCCGAGCCGGATAACCCGGAGCCTTACCAGATTTCTGCCAGCATCCTGTTGCAACAGGGTGACTTTGACCACGCCCTGCCACTGCTAAACAAAGCACTTGATCACAGCAACCCGCAAACCCTGCAAATGATTGCCAACAGCTCGGGCAAACTCAGCAAAGACGAACGTCAGGCCTACATTGACGTACTCAGCACGAAGAATACTGATACAGCTAACGCAACCCTGCTGACCACACTGGGCATTCTGTATAAAAGTAACGACCAGCCTGAAGAGGCAGAAAAAGCCTTCGACCAGGCCATCAAACTGTCGCCCAAGCACCACGGTGCCCTGTTTCAGAAAGCGGAACTGCTTCGCCAGCAGGGAGAAATCAAACCGGCCCTCGCTTTACTGGAAAATATTGTAGAAGGAAAACAGCCTGAACAGCAGCTGCGTACCCTTTATATTCAGTTGCTCTTTCAGGACAACCAGAACGAAAGGCTGTTAAACAGGCAAACCTGTTACTGGAACTGCGCCGCGCCGAGCCTCAGCTGGGCTTCTATCTGGCATTACTGATGCTGGAAAAGATCTGGTGGACGAAAGTGAAGCTGTCTTCAAGAAAATCCTGGTTCGCTACCCACAGAACACAACCCCATACTACTATCTGGGGCTGATAGAACTGCAGCGTGAAAACGATGAGCAGGCACTGGAGTATTTCACCAAGGTTAAAGATCCCAATAACCTGCTGCCGGCGCTGAGCAGAATTTCAGACCTGCTGGACAACGCAGACAAACGGACACAGTTGCAGAAAATCATGCTCGACGCCCGCAATTCTACGCCGGAACGGGCAGTACAGATCTTCATCATTGAAGCAGAATGGCTGGATCTGCACGATTATAAAGATGCCGCCATCAATCTGCTGGATGAAGCCCTGCAGGAAGATGAAGAAGATATCGCCCTGCTTTACGCCCGGGCCATGATGATGTCACCTCAGGACTTTAAGCTGATGGAACAGGACCTGCGCAAAGTGCTGGAGCTTGATCCTGATAACAGCATGGCGATGAATGCGCTGGGCTATACCCTTACCCTGTACACTGACCGCTATGATGAAGCGCTGGATCTGATCAGACGAGCGCTGGAAATCACCCTGACGATGCCGCTGTTCTGGACAGTATGGGCTGGATTCTTTACAAGCTGAACCGCAATGATGAAGCCCTTCCCTATCTGGAACGCGCTTATGAAATGTACCCGGACGCAGAGGTTGCAGGCCACCTAATTCAGGTCTACTTCGCTCAGGGCCAGGTAGCTGAAGCAATGAAACTGCTGAAGAAGAGCCAGGCTGAACATCCGGATAATCTTTACATTCTGGAAGCCGCCGAAGCCATCGGCCAGACTGCGGCTAACTGACCCGTATCTGAACATAAGCCTGAGCTAACCCTCAGGCTTTTACTGACCATCCCCACGCTGACGAGACATAATTTCATGCTGTTCCGTGCCCTGCTAACTGTTTTACTGGCCATCACCCTTTCTGCCTGTTCTTCGCTGACACCGGAACCTGAACCGATAACCGATACAGATATCAGTTGGGAAGACCATCTGGCCAGACTGCAAACCATTGAGGCCTGGGAAGTCACCGGTAAAGCCGGTATCCGGGACAGTAAAACCCGGCACAGCGCCAGTCTGGCATGGCAGCAACAGGCAGAATTCTTCAACATCGAACTGACCGGCCCGCTCGGCCAGGGGGCGCCAGAATCACCGGCAGCCCGCGGGGCATTGAAATCCTTGCCGCCGGCGAAGCCCCGATCTATTCAAATGCACCGGAAGCCCTGATGGAGGAGCGGCTGGGCTGGCGTTTTCCACTGAATGACTTACCGTTCTGGATGAAAGGCCAGCCAGCACCGGGCAGTGAATACACACCGGTTTTTGACACCAACAGACTCAAGTCTCTACAACAAAATAACTGGCAGATTAACTACTTACGCTACACCTCCGGGACGGTATTCCCCTGCCCGGCAAAATCGTCCTGAATCAGGGCAATCTGCGGATTACCCTTATAGCTAAAGAGTGGCAGATCGGAGCACGATAACCCCGGTTTTGCATTGACTTTGCAACACGGTTCCTAGAAAATGTGCGCCGTTATTCAGGCCTGGTTCCTGTAAGGGTTAATGTTGGGATATCGCCAAGCGGTAAGGCAACGGGTTTTGATCCCGTCATGCGGAGGTTCGAATCCTCCTATCCCAGCCATCTCTGAGAGACTTCTCAGCATGGCTCACGGCATTTTCTCCGGTTAAATACATCCGACACCTTTTACCTGCCTTAGCAAAGACGGGTTGGGGTTATTTTTGTGTTCAGCCAGCAGCAAACCCAGTGCCCCGTTGACCGGCGGTAAAAAGCCTCTGGTCTGAAACAGGCAATAATGAGAGATTTCTGCAGTTTCAGTGATTTACTGAACAGCTGCCAGGCCAAAACCACATGAATGAATCTCTGTTAACCACTACAGCATCCGAGAAGGTAACCACCGTGCCTAAAATGATGGTCTTCACTGGCAACGCCAACCGAGAGCTTGCCGAGAAAGTCGTTGAACGCCTAGATATCCCAATGGGCGAAGCAGTAGTCACCAAGTTTAGTGACGGTGAAGTAAACGTCGAAATCAATGAAAACGCACGTGGTAAAGACGTTTTCATTCTGCAGTCGACCTGCGCACCAACCAATGACAACCTGATGGAACTGATTGTCATGGCTGACGCCCTGCGCCGCGGTTCTGCTACCCGTATCACTGCGGTTATCCCGTACTACGGTTATGCCCGTCAGGACCGTCGTCCACGTTCCGCCCGTGTAGCAATCAGCGCAAAAGTTGTTGCTGACATGCTGGCAGGCGTAGGTATCGACCGCGTACTGACCGTTGACCTGCACGCTGACCAGATCCAGGGTTTCTTTGATATCCCTGTTGATAACGTATACGGCTCTCCGGTACTGCTGGACGAAATCGCCCGTCAGAACTACGAGAACCCACTGGTTGTATCTCCGGACGTAGGCGGTGTGGTACGTGCCCGTGCTGTGGCAAAACAACTGGACTGCGATCTGGCAATCATCGACAAGCGTCGTGAAAAAGCCAACGAAGCTCAGGTAATGAACATTATCGGTGACGTACAGGGTCGTACCTGCATTCTGGTAGACGACATGTGTGACACCGCCGGCACCCTGTGTAAAGCCGCAAGCGCTCTGAAACAGAACGGCGCTGCCAAGGTTGTTGCTTATGCAACTCACCCTGTGCTTTCAGGCCCTGCTATCGACAACATCAACAACTCTGAACTGGATGAGTTGGTTGTTACCGATACTATCCCACTGTCACCGGCTGGTGAGAAGTGTGACCGCATTCGTCAGCTGACCCTGGCGCCAATGCTGGCAGAAGCGGTACGCCGCGTCTGCAACGAAGAATCTATCAGTGCAATGTTCCGGTAGGAAGATTGCACCGATAACCCCTTCCATCCGGGAAGGAACTTAGCCAACTGGCTTAACTGACTGCAAGACCTGGTCGCAAGGATTTTGCAGTTTTACTTTTAAAGGTATTAAAATGACTGATTTCGTAATCAAAGCTGAAGCCCGTACAGACGAAGGGAAAGGTGCGAGCCGCCGCCTGCGTCACGCTGGCATGATCCCTGCCGTTGTATACGGTGGTGCTAAAAACAAGAAGCCTGTTTCCATCACTCTGGAAAACCGTGCTCTGGTTAAGCAGATCGAAGATCCTACTTTCTTCTCTTCTATCCTGACTCTGGACCTGAACGGTAAAGAAGAAAAAGTTATCGTACGTGACTTCCAGCGTCACCCTGCACGTAACACTGTTCTGCACGTTGACTTCCAGCGTATCACCAAGTCCAACAAGATCCAGATCCTGGTTCCTCTGAACTTCACTGGCTTCGCTAAGTCTCCGGCTGGTAAAGCGTCCGGTAAATTCGCTGTTCAGCAAAACACTGTTCAGGTTCTGTGTCTGCCAGACAAACTGCCAGAGTCTCTGGAAGTTGATATGTCCAACGTTGAAATGGGCCAGATCCTGCACCTGTCTGACATCACTATGCCTGCTGGCGTTGAGATTGTTCAGCTGCGTCGCGGCGCTGACCACGATCAGGGCATCGCTCAGACTTACGCACCACGTGGTGCTAAAGCAGCTAAGTAATTTAGCCTGCTAAAGGTACCGGCATGAAAGATCGGATTCAGTTAATTGTTGGCCTGGGTAACCCCGGACAACAGTACGACCAGACCCGTCATAATGCCGGTGCTGATTTTGTCGCTCAGCTCGCTGAGCGACAAATGACCCTCTTAAGACCGACAATAAATTTCACGGTCTGTACGGGAAAATCACCCTGAACCAGCAACCGGTTCACCTGCTGATCCCGAACACCTTTATGAACCTCAGCGGGCAAGCGGTTGGCGCACTGGCCAACTTCTACAAAATCCCCTGAAGGCATATTAGTTGCCCACGATGAACTCGACCTTCCACCCGGTGTAGCCAAGCTCAAACAGGGCGGCGGACACGGTGGCCACAACGGTCTGCGAGACATCATCAGCAAGCTGGGTAACAACAAAAATTTCTACCGTTTACGCTTAGGTATCGGCCATCCCGGCAGTGCCAGCCAGGTCAGCGGATTCGTGCTGAAGAAAGCACCGTCCAGCGAACGCGACCTGACTCAGGCCGCCAGTGATGAAGCCCTGCGGGTACTGGAACAGGCCTGCAGTGGTGACTGGCTGAAAGCGATGAACACTTTGCACTCTTTCAAAGCATAAATCTTTAACTACAGGATACTGTCATGGGTTTCAAATGCGGCATTGTTGGCCTGCCTAACGTCGGCAAATCGACACTATTTAATGCTCTAACGAAAGCCGGTATTGGCGCTGAGAACTTCCCGTTCTGCACCATCGAACCGAACGCAGGCGTTGTACCTATGCCGGACCCGCGTCTGGACGCCCTGGCAGACATTGTTAAGCCGGAACGTGTACTGGCTACCACCATGGAATTCGTTGATATCGCCGGTCTGGTTGCCGGTGCATCAAAAGGCGAAGGTCTGGGTAACAAGTTCCTGCACAACATCCGTGAAACCGATGCAATCGCGCACGTAGTTCGCTGCTTTGAAGATGAAAACGTTATCCACGTTGCCAATAAAATCGACCCGCTGGCCGATATTGAAATCATCAATACCGAACTGGCGCTGGCTGACCTGGAATCTGTTGAGAAACAACTGCAGCGCGTACAGAAGCTGGCCAAAGGCGGCGACAAAGAAGCCGTAAAAGCCAAAGCGCTGCTGGAAAAACTGCAGCCGCATCTGGATGAAGGTCACCCGGTTCGCTCCATGGAGCTGAGCGACGATGAGAAGGTAACCCTGAAAACCTTCCACCTGCTGACCACCAAGCCGACCATGTACATCGCCAACGTTGATGAAGAAGGCTTCGAAAACAACCCGCACCTGGATGCGGTTCGTGAACTGGCTAAATCTGAAAACGCTGAACTGGTTGCGATCTGCAACAAGATGGAAGCGGAAATCTCCGAGCTGGACGATGAAGAGAAGCTGGAATTCCTGCAGGAAATGGGCATGGAAGAACCTGGCCTGGACCGCGTTATCCGCGCCGGTTACGAGCTGCTGGGGCTGCAGACGTACTTCACCGCCGGTGTTAAAGAAGTCCGCGCCTGGACGGTTAAGATCGGTGCGACCGCGCCTGAAGGTGCCGGAGTTATCCACACAGACTTCCAGAAAGGCTTTATCCGCGCTGAAGTCATCAGCTACGACCACTACATCGAATTCAACGGTGAACAGGGTTCTAAAGATGCCGGTAAATGGCGCCTGGAAGGTAAAGACTACATCCTTAAAGATGGCGATGTGATCCACTACCGTTTCAACGTCTGATATCAGAAATACGAAAAGGCTCCGCGCACTCAGTGCCCGGAGCCTTTTTCACCTGTCCGTTACCACTACTTGCTTTCCGGCCACTGGCCCATTAGATTACAGCCATGCCTGATGGCATCCATGTTCGCGGAAAGGGCTGCGCCCAGACTTCACAATTGAATTAATGATCCGAGATCAGCTTTGATCCACCTGTCATGCGGACGCAGGAATAATGCTATTTCGGAGATTTTATGTCAGATCAGAACACCCGGACACTCAACCCGCCGAATGCTCCCCGTGATATTTTTCACGGCAAGCTCAACCTTGAGCAACAAAAGAAGCGCGCTAAAGAACTGTTCAAACAAATTCAGTCAGAAGAGCCAGGCGCACTGCAACGCTTTAAGGTTCACCCCCGATACAACGCACTTAACGGCCACATACAGCTAAGCCATTGTCAGTTAGTAATCGCCCGGGAAAACGGCTTTGACAGCTGGCCCGCCATGAAAGCCCATATCGACAACCTTAAACTGGAACCCCGTACACCGGACACACCAGACACCCTGCACATCCGCTGCGGTCACGATATCGAACACGGTCTGAAACTGGCAGGCTTCTGCGGTGAATATCTGGCCTTCACCGATCCCTTTTGTCAGGGGCCGGTTCAAGACTTGCCTCTGGATCAGCTTATAGCCCTGCGCAGTCAATTTGTCGCTGAAGCCTATTCACTCGACCTCACTGATGCAGCCGCTCAGGCTAACGCCGCTTACGCCCCGTTACGTGCCTTTCAGACCTCATCTGACACTCAGACATGGCAAAAATCGTACTCTGGTTTGAACACGACAGCTACGACCAGCTCATTCTGGCTTTTTACTGAGTTACTTTTACCGCCATGCGCCGAATGCACCACTGGAGCTGATCTGTGTTGACCGGGTTCCCGGCGTAAAAGATTTCATTGGTCTGGGCCAGCTGTCTCCTGAACTGTTCCGCTACCTGTGGGATAACCAGCGCACATCGGTCAGCAACGCCCAGCTACAGCTGGGAGAGAACGTCTGGCTGGCACTCTGTACAGAAACGCCCGAAGCCCTGACTAACCTGATCAGTACAGGGACACCGGCACTGCCACTTATGGCCCGGGCCCTGCAACGGCATCTGGCAGAGTTACCGGACCCGCAAACAGGTTTGAGCCTGACTGCCAGCCTCGCTCTGCAACTTCTCAGTGAAGCAGGCCCCCTGACAGCAGGCAAGCTGTTTGGCCGTTACATGCGTGAAAGAGACCCCCTGCCATGGCTCGGCGACCTGATGTTCTGGTCCATTATCCGGGAGCTGATAAACGCTTCAGAACCGCTTATCCAAATCGAGTCTGATCATGCTGAATGGCCCTTAAAGGAACTCTCAATTACCTCTGCGGGCAAACAAGTACTGAAGGGGCAACTGAATGCACTTACACTGATAAAACATCCCCGCTGGGTAGGTGGAATCCGCATCCCCGCCGCAAGCAAAAAGTCCTCCTGAGCCTGATCGGAAACCACGAATTGGCAGCACGAATTTTCTCATAGAAATTCGTGCTTTTTGCCCTCTAATCAGTTGACAGACATATGAAAAAGAGAATAATTCGCGACCTCGATAAGTGCTAAGGCAATATAGCTCAGCTGGTTAGAGCATCGCATTCATAATGCGAGGGTCGCAGGTTCGAGTCCCGCTATTGCCACCATGCCCCTATCGTTCTGCTGGGATATCGCCAAGCGGTAAGGCAACGGGTTTTGATCCCGTCATGCGGAGGTTCGAATCCTCCTATCCCAGCCATTCTTTAAGTGGCAACACTTTCTGAATTGGCAATATAGCTCAGTTGGTTAGAGCATCGCATTCATAATGCGAGGGTCGCAGGTTCGAGTCCCGCTATTGCCACCATGTTTATGTAGTTGGGATATCGCCAAGCGGTAAGGCAACGGGTTTTGATCCCGTCATGCGGAGGTTCGAATCCTCCTATCCCAGCCATAAACCTGTTTATGTAAAGGCAACGGGTTTTGATCCACTCCCATCTCACGGCGGAGATTCAAATCCTCCTATACCAGGCATAAACAGAATCCTCCCAGTGTTGGGATATCGCCAAGCGGTAAGGCAACGGGTTTTGATCCCGTCATGCGGAGGTTCGAATCCTCCTATCCCAGCCATCTCTCTCTTTTACAAACAAATCGGTTTTGATCACTCCCGTTACAGTGACGGAAGCTCTCTCACGTCCGAACACACAACTACTTCCCTTTTAAAGCACATTTCAGCTTCCGGTTATTTCAGTTACGCCGTCTACAGTTAAAACCCAACTTTATATCCGGATACGAAGCCAGTGGTTTTTCTGTCACAAAGAAGTCATATTCAAACAAATTCAGGGGATTTTTCGGGCTTCAAACAGAATTTTTTCATCTGTAATGCCTGTCCTTCCGGTTCTGTTAATCAGCCATTCAAACGTGCCTGTTCATTATTACGCCTGCGTATACAGGTACCCGCCTTTCGTTTTGCCAAACAGCTCTGTTGTCTGAATAAGAAAACACCATGGATTTCGGTTATTAAACAGAAAAGCCACTGACAGGCCAAACCAAACGGGCTACACTTGCCTGATAAGAAGATAAAAACAACAGAAAACCCACTTAAAAACGTAATACTGTGCCCAAAATATGAAAATTGAAAGCAGCCTACCGGAAGCTACAATTCGCCTTGCCATGAACGGCGACCGGCAACGACTACAGCAAAACGTTTATATTTTATTTGTCGGCCTGAGTGAGCAGGAAGTGTCACCTATTCTGGCGATACTTAAACAGGTCAGGCTGATCCCCGCAGTAAAAATATTCATAACCCCCGCCAGTTTGCCCGCGCCCTTAGCGAACGCTCGTGGGACCTGATCATCAGCCAGCAGAAAGCCAAAGACATCAGCGCCAAACATGTTCAGCAGATGGTCCAGCGCCTGGATAAAGACATTCCAATCATCCAGTTAGTGACGAACAATACCCGCCAGGCCAATATCCTGGGGATTCGTGACGGCATGGCCGCAGTTGCTTCCTGGCAGAAACAGAACTGCTGCTGTTACAGATCCATCAGCAGCTCAGGCACCTGGACAGCCGTAAGCAGGTCAGACAACTGGAAGCCCTGCTCGCAGAAGCCGAAAAATAACCAGAAGCTGGCGGAGAATTCCCGCTCAGCAATCGTTTACCTGAATCTGGTCATGGCGCCGATTTTCAGCAACGATGCCTGCCATGAACTGCTGGCCATCGACAGCGCGAATATTCTTCAGCGCCATGGCCTGCTGAGTTTCATCGCCCCGGATCATCATAATGAGTTCAATAACCTGTTATCCGGCCTGCAGCACCGGGCCGGTGAAGGTGACTCTATTGAACTGACCGCCCGTCGCAGCGATGGCACACAGTTCAAAACCCTGCTGGAAGTAAAACACAGCCGTTTCGAGAATCAGGATTGCATACAGCTGGTCTTTAAACCGGATGGATACGGTGAAACCGAAGCGCCGGAAAATATAGATACAGCCACCCGTCTGCGGGATAAGCACTTCCTGCTTGATAAGCTCGAGATGACCGCCCAGAGAGCCCTTCTGGGGGCGCTGATGCCAACCTGCTGTACATTCGTCTGGATAACTTCCATGAGCTTCAGGAAGCTTTACAGCAGGGCTCAGACATCATGATGGCGGAACTGGCTACCCTGTTCCGAGACAAGGTAAGCCAGGCCCATACCTGTGCCCGTCTGGAAAAAGACGTCTTTGCCATTCTTTATCAGGACGCCAACCTGGATAAAACCATGCGGATTGCTGAACTGATCCGTAAAGCCATCATGAAAGAAGGCAAGAATATCGCCGGTACCGGACTGAATATTCAGTGCAGCATCGGTATCGCCGGCATCAACGATAACGCACCCCATTATCTGGAACTGATTGACCGGGCAGAAGAAGCCGCAAACGCAGCACTGGATGCCAATAAAAACGGCATCAGTTTTTATCAGGCCCCAGCCAAAGCAACAGAAGACCAGACTGACGAAGCGGTCGACCTGATCCGCGATGCCATGGTTGAAGACAGCTTCAGCCTGCACTTTCAGCCGATTGTGTCTCTGCGGGCCAATAAAGGCATCTGTAACTATGAAGTTCTGCTGCGCCTGCAGGACGAAGATAACGCAGATGCCATCTCCCAAGCGACTTTATCGCCGGCCTGGATAGCTCCACAACCAGCGTAAGAATCGATAAATGGGTTATCGAACACAGCCTCCGGAAAATCCGGGACGGCCTGAGTAACGAGCTTTCAGTCCGGCTGTTTATCAATTTGACGCTGAGCAGCCTGCAGTCACAACAGATGTTCAACTGGTTCCGGCAAACCCTGGCTGAAGCCAAAGTACCGGCCAAACTGATTTGTCTGCAGGTCAGTGAAGCAGACATTCAGGCCAATCAGGCTGCCGCGACCAAGTTTATCAACGGTGTCCGCAAGATTGGCTGCAAAATCTGTATCAAACATTTCGGACTGTCCGAAGCCTCCGAACAACTGTGCGATAAGAATAAACCTGATCTGGTAAAACTGGATCAGACATATCTGAACGATATCGATCTGGATGGTAAAACAAACCCTGCTTTCACCGACCGGATAAAACAGCTCAACAAAGATAAAATCGCCTGTATAGCTCCCATGGTGGAGGATACCCGCATGCTCAGCCGTCTCTGGCAAGCAGGTGTTCCCTTTATTCAGGGCTACTACCTGCAGCCACCCAAGCCGGAAATGGAATACGACTTCTTTGACTGAGTGAATATCACACAATAAAAAGGCTGATTGCATCACAATCAGCCTTTTTTATTTACCGTAAAGTCTGTTCAGTCAGACGTCTGTCTTTCCTGCAGGGTATCCCGGTCACGGAACCCGATCAGATACAGAATGCCATCCAGCCCCAGTGTGGAAATCGCCTGCTTGGCACTCTGACGGACCAGAGGCTTCGCCCGGAAGGCTATGCCCAGTCCTGCAATTGACAGCATCGGCAAGTCATTGGCACCGTCACCCACCGCAATGGTTTGCTCCAGGCTCACACCTTCACTTGCTGCAATTTCCCGCAATAACTGTGCTTTGCGCTGGCCATCAACCACAGTGCCCACAACATTACCGGTCACTTTACCGTCAACAATTTCCAGCTCGTTAGCATGCACATAATCAAAGCCCATCTTCTGTTGCAGGAAACGGCCAAAATAATTAAACCCGCCGGAGAGAATGGCTGTTTTAAAGCCCAGCGCTTTCAGATTGGCCACCAGCTCTTCAACCCCTTCGGTCAGAGGTAAGCGGGCTGCAACCCGTTCCAGCACAGACTCGTCCAGACCTTTTAGCAATGCCATCCGGCGGGCAAAGCTTTCAGTAAAGTCTATTTCACCACGCATGGCTGATTCAGTGATCGCCGCGACCTGCTCCCCGACTCCGGCTTCTATCGCCAGTTCATCGATAACTTCAGCTTCAATCAGGGTAGAGTCCATATCAAACACCACCAGACGGCGGTTACGGCGGTAGATATCATCTTTCTGAATGGCGATATCGATATCCATTTCCTTTGCCAGCCCCAGAAACGCAGTACGCAGCGCTTCGGTATCCGCTGGCATTCCCCGTACGGAAAACTCCACACAGGCACGGGTTTTCTCTGCCGGATCGGCATCCAGCGCCACCCGTCCGGATAACCGGCTTATGTTATCAATATTCAGACCGTGATCAGCCGCCACCCGGGACAGCTCAGCAATGTGCTCTGCGCTGATTTTGCGCGCCAGCAAAGTAATGATGTGCCGACTCTTACCCTGCTCTTCCACCCACTGGGAATAGGCACTTTCATCCACCGGATCAAAGCTAACCTGAACACCCAGCTCATGGGCTTTAAACAATATATCCCGCAATAACGGTGACGATTCCGCACCGGCCGGCACGCCAATCAGTATTCCCAGCGACAAAGAATCATGAATCACAGCCTGGCCAATATCCAGAATATCCACCGCGTAGCCGGCGAGCATCGCAGTAATGGAAGAAGTTACACCGGGCTTATCAACCCCGGTTATTTTCAGCAACAGAATTTCACTGGCAGACTTGGTGTTCACGGTTTTCTCACTTCTCATCAGACGGCCGGGCACGGCCAGAGGTATTTCAGCGGCTGGGGCATACTTCATCAGCATCACTGTAAGAGGACGCGATTATAACAGATGTCGCTTTTAAGATAATAGCAGTCGCATTAAACCGTAAAATCAGCTGTTATCCGCCAATGCATCCGCGCCGAACTCAACCCGGCAACGTACACCGGCGGCCAGTACCTGATCACTGTTATCCAGCTCAACGGTCACCGCAAAAGTATTACTGGCAGCATCAATCACCGGGTCCAGAATTTTCACTTCACCGGGGAAGGCACCGTCCTTGCCGTCAGCGAACAGGGTAACCGGCATACCACGGGTTACCTGACCGTAATACCGTGCATCAATAACCACTTCAGCATGTAAAGGATTCAGACTGACCACTTTCAGAAACGGCGTATCGTCAACAAATTCACCGGGCTCTTTTAACCGTTCAACAACCACACCGGCAAACGGGCTGCGGGTTTCACGCTGCTTTAACCGCACCTGGGCTTCTTTCGCCAAAAACTGAGCCAGACGCTGCTCAGTCAGCATTTCATCCTGCTCATGATCAGAAATCAGATTCTTACGGTACAGCTCTTCGTTACGTTTCACCTTACGGCGGGCAAAGTCCAGCTTGGCCCGGGCCGTATCCAGCGCGGCTTTTTCAACCGATGAATTCAGCGTCATCAGTACCTGACCTTTCTCCACCACGTCACCGCGCTGTACTTTCAGCTGGCGCATCACGCCGGGCACTTCACTGCTCAGTTCAGCTTCCTTACTGGGTTCAAGCAGACAACTGAGTTGCCCCTGATTCAGAGCATCAGGCTCAGCCTGCACACCGGCAGCCAGCCCCAGCGCTGCCAGTAATATTGCACTTTGTAAGAAGTAACCTTTACCCATGTGTTTAAACCCGTTGATTGGTAAATGAAAGAAGCTCCCGCTGCTGTTCGTCATTTTGCAGCAGTGTCTTACGTAACTGTTCATGATCCTTTTCGAGCCGCCGCTGGCAGTACCGGATAATGGCCAGGGCCAACTTATTCTTCAGCCATCCGGGCAGCGGCAACCGCTGTACATAACCGGACACCGTACCCCAGCGGCTGCTCAGCACACTGTCTTCCAGTGACAGCATAAACTCGTAACTGCCCTGATCTCCCTGACGGGCACAGCGGCCCCGCAGCTGACGGTCCACCGGGAAGAATCATGCAGCCCGGTGATAATAACATGCAGCCCGCCCTGTGCCTCGACCGTATCACTGAGTTTAATATCCGTGCCCCGGCCCGCCATGCTGGTTGCAATGGTGATTCTTCCGGCTCGCCAGCGGCCGCAACAATGGCTGCTTCTGCGGCATCCTGCCGGGCATTCAGTAACTGATGTTCTATACCCCCGGCATGTAATTGCTCACTGAGATATTCAGATGCCGCCAGCGACTGGGTACCAATCAGTACCGGACGCCCTTTCGCCTGTAACTCAACAGCCCGCTCCGCCACCGCCTGCCATTTCAAATCATCACTGGCATACACCCGCTGGCTCAATAACTTCCGCCGGGAGTTTTTATGGGTAGGTATGTTCACCACCGGCAGCGCATATACCCGCCAAAGTTCTCCGGTCACTTCTTCTGCGGTACCGGTCATGCCGGACAAATGATGATAATGCCGGAAAAATTCTGAAAGCTGATACTCGCCAGTGTCTCCCGGGGGCGCTTAGCTCACAGCCTTCCTTTATCTCGATCAACTGATGCAGCCCTTTTTCCCAGGTTCTGTCGGGCATCATCCGGCCGGTATGTTCATCAATGATGACCACCTTACCTTCATCAATCAGATAATGGCGGTCTTTCTCAAACAGATGCAAAGCCGTCAGCGACTGCCGCAACAATTCAAGCCGCCGTACCCGCCCCTGCCACAGGGGCCGAGATTGCGGGTTATATACAGCGCCTGCTGCTCACCGTCCGGAGTCATTTCTATCTGACGCTGCTGACGCAGAATCCGGTAATCCTTGCCTTCTTCCAGCTCAGGTAACAGCGCCATGGCCTGCATATACACCTGTTGCTGGGCGTCCTGCGGTACTTCTTCGCCGGAAATAATCAGCGGTGTGCGGGCCTCATCCAGCAGTACACCGTCAGCCTCATCTACCACCGCAAAATGCAGCCCCGCAGCATCAGTTGCTGTAGCGACGCCTGTTCTGCCGCCCGGTAACCGGGCTGTAAGCGCAGGGCATGTAAATGCAGCGGATGGGCTCTGCCTTTCAGCAGGATACTGTCTTTCAGATAATCAAAAGCCAGTTCATTATTGGTGCAGTACACCACATCACAGGAATACTGTTGCTGACGTTCTTCAACGGACAGCCCCTGAACAATCACGCCGACACTCAGCCCCAGCCGGGCATACACAGGGGTCATCAGTTCCGCATCCCGGGCGGTCAGATAATCATTCACCGTCACCAGATGCACCGGTATACCTGCCAGCCCTGCCGCGGCCACCGGCAGGGTTGCCGTCAGGGTTTTACCTTCCCCGGTCTGCATCTGGCCAATGTTACCGTGCAGAATCGCCAGCCCGCCCAGCAGCTGAACATCGAAGTGCCACATGCCCAGTTCACGTCCGGCGACTTCGCGAATCAGTGCAAAGCTGTGTACCACACCGGTTCCGGTGAGCCCGTCACGCCGTAACGTCTGGCGCAGTTCAGCGATGTAATCATCAAGCTGCCTGTCAGACATTTCAGCAAGATGCCGGGCGCGTTTTTATCCGCCATAACAGCGGTTTATACAACCAGCGAGACGCCCGGACAGGCCGGCTGACAAAGGCTGTCAGCCCACGCCACCAGCGCACCATCAGCTGTTGGCGCTGCAAGTCTTTGCGGCCGCTCCAGGGTATTCGCGGGTAAACGTCTGGGACGCTTATACATCAAACTGCCTCAGGAATACCCGGCGGATGTCCCGGTACCAGCGCCAGAACACAGGTTCAGGGTCATGCTCAAAGAGCACATACACCCGCTCATCAAAGCGCTGCTTCAGGGCACCTGGAACATCCAGCTCAATGCGAAAATAACTCTGATAGCTTTGCAGCTCCGCTGTGCGTTGCGGGTCGAGCACGATTTGCCCGCCACCTTCAGTGCTCAGCACCGCACTGGGAAGCTGTTGAGTGGAAGCCGGCACCTGCCGCAGGATCTGCCCCCGATAAAGGGTATCCGGATGCGACACAAAGCGCAGCTCCACCCCGCGGGTCTGATGCCGGACCCGGTCAATATCATCTTCTGAGATCATCACCGTCAGGGGCAGGTTCTGATAGTCCACCACGAAGCCAATCATCTCGCCCCGCTGTACAAAGCGCCCTTCAATCCCTGGATATCCGGTACCACAAACTCACCGGCAAGATTACTGTATACCCGCAGGGACGCCAGACGCTCCCGGGCCCGCTCAAACTCCTGCTCGATAAAACGCAGTTCCTGCAACAGAATTTCTGATCCGCTTCGGTCACGGACACTGGCCTGATAACGGATACGCGCCTCATTCACCTGAGCAGCCAACACTTTAGCCTCAGCCGCCAGATCAGGAGCCCGCATCGTCAGTAACAACTCGTCCGCGGCAACCTGCTGGCCTGAAGGCACTGCCAGCTGTTCTACAAACCCCGACACCGAGGCCCGGACAAATGCTTCCTGGGGACATACAAAATCCCCTGAGCGTGGGTTTTATAAGGTAGCGGCACGGCCAGCAACATCACCAGCAACGTCCCGATAACCGCTCCTGAGATGGTGACAATCCGGGCACGCCGGCGGCGCAACTGAGGATCAGACATAGGCTTGGTTACCAACTTTGTTATAGGCAGAAATAAACTTGTCCACACCGACCAGATCGCCAGCAGCACACCAATGAAAAATACTGTGAGGCAACAAACACCGATATTGCCACCATCACAAACAGACGGTAGATATACGCAGCAACGGCATAGCCGGCCAGCCAGGCTGACTCAGAAGCACTCTGCGCCGCCGACTTCAGACCGTTCACCGCGAACAGGTAGCGCTTGACCAGATAGCCCACCTGAGTATTTCCCCGGCTGGCCAGATTAGGGATTTCCAGATAATCCGCCAGCACGTAATAAGCATCAAACCGCAGCAGAGGGTTACCGTTAAACAGCAGGGTTGAAAAGCCGCCGATCAGCATCACGTTAAAGGCCATGGCCCGCACCACGCCGGGCTCTGCGGTTACCCAGATAATCATGGCAATGGCCGACATCAGCAATTCACCGAGAATCCCCACGCCCCCACCAGCATGCGCTGATACTTATTCCTGAAAGAGGAAGCAGCCGAGGCATCCACATAAGGCACGGGGAAAAGCACCAGCAACATAACCCCCATCTCATGGACTTCACCGCCCCAGCGCTTCACCGCATAGGCATGGCCAAGTTCATGGACCAGCTTCACTAATGGATACACCAGCGCCATCAGCAACAGGTTTTCCAGTGCCAGCAGGCGGTCACTGAGGTTTTCCGTCAGCGCTTCCCAGTTAAGTACCGCCAGCGCGCCCCTAAAGCAACAATAATCAGCCAGAGCAATGCCCCGAAACCGGTATACATAAAGCGCACCAGCGGCAGAGTCGCGGTCAGAAACTTCTCCGGATCCAGCATGGGTATGCGGATACTCAGTGGCGACTTCAGCTGCTGCATAAACTTACTGCGCACCTGCTCCTGCCGCCGGCGCTGCAGCTGCTCGATATCCGGCAGGGCATCGGTCTGAATAACATTGGCTTTATTCAGCTGCGCAACCAGCTGGATCACTTCGTCCTGGGTGGGTAAATCATCCCCAGACGTTCACAGGCGGCATCCCAGATCTGCTGCAGGGTTCGCCGGCCATCCATCAGACCGATTAACTGGTATGCCTGTGGCGTAAAACGCTGAAACTGGCCGGTGGCATGGTCCTGTAATACATACCAGATCCTATCCCGGTAAACATGCCGGTGAATGCTGGCATGTTTACGTAACCGTACCCGTAAATAGGCCACCTTGTACCATGAGCTGCTGAACAGCGAGGCTGACATCCGCGATTACCTCAGCCCCACCAGGCCCACAGCCGCAAACGCAGCCATTCAAGGGTTTCCCGGGACCAGATATCAATCAGCTTACGCTCATCAATACTGATTTTAGCGATGCCTTCCATGCCCGGCTGTAACTGATCAGCACCGGAGAGTAACTCCCTTCCACAATGAAATACGTGGCACCGTCCCGCGCTTCGGTCAGCGGGGTAATCTTACTCAGGGTAAACTCAAACGGCGTTTCCGGTAGGGCCGAAAGGTGCAGGGTGCCACTCTGTTCCAATGCCACGTCGGCAATCCGGCTTTCTTTCACCAGCATATGAATGCGGTAACGGTGTAAAGGTGATACCGCAAGGAGTTCCTCCCTTACTTACCGCACTGCCCAGCCGCTGACTCAGGTCTCCGCTGACCACCAGACCGTCAAACGGTGCCGTCAGTTGCGCCCGCGCAAGCTGGCCGGTCACCAGTTCCAGTTGAGCATCCACCTGACTTTGCTGGGCGCTGATAATATTGATCTTGGCCCGGTCACGTACCGACAGCGCTTCCTGATACTGGCGATTCAGCTTGGCTTTTCGCTCAGCCACTTAAGCCGCTCAAGGCGCAGGTCCCGGTCATCAAGGTGAATCAGAACCTGACCGGCTTCAACCTCATCACCGGCCCGGGCCGTCGCTGACTCAATGTAGCCATCATAGGGAGCCACCACCGCCCGCTGAATAGCACTGTTAATCCGTGCTTCTGCAGATAACCGGTAAGGCCCGGTCGCCGTATACAGAAACGCAGTCAGCGCCAGTAAACCAAGCACAATTAACTTACGGCCCAGATACCCAGCCCCCAGTAACCGGCTTAGCTGAAGGCCTGCAGAATCGGCACACTTGCGCCATAACGGCCGGTCATTTAAACGTTTATCTTCCAGTGCCGGCATCACCAGGCTGGCAATGCTCTGGCACAGTTCTGCCTGTTCATCCGTAAAGGAACATCCGGGTTGCCTTCCAGCACCAGCGCCCCGTGAGCTTCACCGTGAAGATAAAGCGGAATCGACAGCACACAGGCATCCCCTGCTGCTCCGAGAGATTACGGTGTGCCAGCACCACTTCACCGGCCGTCGCATCCGGCTGAGGGAAACGGATACTCTGGCCCTGATCCAGGGATTCATCCATCACCTGTTCAATACAGCGCACCAGGTTCATACGCTTACCAAACTGAGTGCTGTGGGATAAGTGCTTCAGGCGGGAACGGTTATGTTTGTACTCACCCAGGCTCACCCGGTCACAGTTAAACAGTACCGCCAGTTCGGTTACCAACCGCACCGCCGCACTGGGATAATCCGGCTCAGCCATCACCCGCGCAAGAATATCCACCCGTTCAGCAATGCCGTGCTGATCCTGGCTGAGCTGCTGCAACCGGTGCTGATAATCCACCACTTCAATCCCGGCCACACTCCACTGCAATACCGCCAGAGCCCGGTGCAGATCCTGTTCACGGCTGACCCCTACGGCCATCGCAATCAGTGCAATCATCTCGCTGTTGGTATCCCGTAACGGATATACCAGGGCAAATACTTCACCCTGCTCGCTGCTGCCCAGGCTGGCAACCTGAGGCTGGTCACTGTCAACCTGCTCCAGCGCAATGTCCATCAGCTGATAAAAATACTGTGAGGTGTTTTCCAGGGTGGCGGCCTGCACCAGCGTGCCTTCAACCGGTACCAGAATCAGCGCAGACAGCAGACCATCAATCAGATGATCCTGACCGGCCAGCCAGTCGCCGTAATATTCTTCCTGTACTGTATTAATCTGGCCCTGCCCGGCAACGCCGGCGGTCAGTGGATGTGATTCAGTCGGACTGATCTGTTCATTCATAAAGACAGTATTACTCTGCTAAAAAGCGCATAAACCCCGATAAACAAAAGGCAAAGCGCGGTTACGCTTTGCCTTTGTAGATTACCCTGTGCCACAGGACGAGACCAGTGCTTATGCACCGGCCTGCGTACTTACTCCTGGTCCCAGCCATCCTTATTACGGGGCTGCTTCGAAGACGACTTACCGGCTTTCATCACCGCCCAGCCACTGAAGCCGGCCAGCGCCGCTTCCAGATTAATGCCAGAGGTATTTTCTGCGGTAGTGGCACTGCCAGTATCACCGGCAGCGTCTGCCTGCTCAGCGGCTTCAGACTGCTCTGCTGCTTCAGTTTCAACAGCCTCTGCATCAGCCCCTTCTTCAACGGCTTCACAGAAACCGTCTTCGTTTTCAACACAGGCTTCTGCTTCTTCAGTTGCTTCAGCGCCTTCTGCTTCAGCCCCTTCGCCCTCTGCCGGAATACCCGCAGCGGTCGGTGCTGTCGGCAGCACAATGTCCACGCCCGGTCCTGAACCGGAACTGCCCTGCACCAGTGCCAGCAGTCGGCCCAGTGCTTCCTCGGCACCATTACTGAACTCAGTAACCACCGCAGTACGGCTTCGTGCCACTTCACCCAGAGCAGACTGCTCGAACACCTCTTTTGAGAAGTTACTGATCAGTTCTTCCAGAGAACCACGGATCAAATCCAGTCCGCCCTGTGCCAGGGTCGTAATCGATGTCGCTTCTTCATTCGCTGCATCAGCCGAGAATACGAAACGACCGTATTCGCCCACGAAGACATCTTCAGTGAAACTTGCATAGAAGAAATCGCTGCCGAAATGCCCCTGCAGACGGTCCAGTCCGCTGCCACCGATCAGAACATCATCCCCACCGGTAAACAGGTCGACAGAGTTAAACACTATAGACTCTGAGGTCCGCTCAACCAGGCTGCCGTCACCGCCGATAAGATCATTACCTGCGGCACCGTCGATCCGGTCATTGCCGAAGCCACCCAGGAGGATATCCCGGTCGGAACCACCGGTCAGGGTATCGTTACCGCCAATTGAGGTATTGCCGGTCCGGGCAGTCAGGTAGCGGCCGGCAGTATCACTGCTGATACGGCCGTCATCACCGATTACCACGGTTTCGCCGGAATCATTGGTCACAGTGTCATTGCCGACACCGGCAATCAGCTGATCTTCACCACTGCCCAGGCTGACTGTGTCATTACCGCCAGTAGCATTGGTGGTATCCGTACTGAAGACTTCACTGCGAATACCGTTCAGCAGGTTAACCTGACCGTTGTCACCGATAACCGTATCGTCCCCGGCACCGGTGGTCAGCGTGTCGCCGGCATAACCGCCCAGTACGATATCGTTACCGGCACCGGAATCGATGGTATCCGCATCACCCAGAGACGGATCAGTAGTAAACGCCGCAGTCAGAACACCGCTGGCTGAATAGCTCAGCGTACCGTTGTCGCCAATAATGTTGTCATTGCCGTTACCGGTCGTCACCGTATCTTTACCCACACCGGCAATCACCTGATTGTGACCGCCCGTCAGGGTAATGGTGTCATCACCGCCGGTTGCGTTGGTGGTATCCGTACTGTCGATGCTGGTGACAATGCCATTGGTCCGCTCAATCCGGCCGTTATCACCGATAACCCGGTCATTGCCCGTACCGGCAGTCACTTCATCATTACCGAAACCGGCCAGGATCAGGTTATCGCCATTGCCCGCATCGATAATGTCCCGTGCACCCAGATCATGCTCGGATGTTTCAGCAGACTCCAGAATACCTGTACTGGTATAGCGCAGTGTTCCGTTATCGCCGATAACATTGTCATTACCGTTGCCCGTGGTCACGGTATCCGTACCTACCCCGGCAACGACCTGGTTATTACCACCGGTCAGGGTGATGGTGTCATCACCGCCGGTTGCATTAGTGGTATCCGTACTGTCGATGCTGGTAAGAATGCCATTGGTCAGCTCGACCCGGCCGTTATCGCCGATAACCCAGTCATTACCTGTACCGGCAGTCACTTCATCATTACCGAAACCGGCCAGGATCAGGTTATCGCCGTTACCACCATCAATGATATCCCGCGCACCCAGATCATGTTCCCGGGTCTCAGCAGACTCCAGAATACCGGCTCCGGTATAGGTCAGGATGCCGTTATCACCGATGATGTCATCATTATCACCGGCACCTTTAAGGGTGTCGGTTCCCAGACCGCCGAGAATGCTGTCGTAGCCTTCACCGCCATCAATGGTGTCATCACCGGTAGCATGGGCAGTACCGGTAACAGTGGTAATGACCTGAGCATTATTGCGCAGATCCACATCACCGAAGTCGCCAAGAATAATGTCGTTTCCGGCATTACCCTGTACCTGATCATCACCGGCACCGGCCAAAATGATGTCGCCGCCTTCGTTACCTTCGATCTCATCCCGCTTACCGGTATTGGTATTCAGGCTGGTAACCAGTACGGCATTATTTCCGGACAGGGTCACCTTACCCAGATCACCGATCAGGATGTCGTTATCAGCCACACTCAACGCCGTGTTGCCCACACCGTTGCCACCGTAAAGCTTATCGCTGTCGGCACCGCCGATAACGATGTCATTACCGCCGTTACCGTAAAGGGTATCGGTGCCGCCAACAGCCGCATCCAGAGTCACAATGCTGTCCAGCGTGCTGATATCGGTATCGCCGTCGGTGTAATCCAGCTTACCGCTGTCACCCAGCAGGATGTCATTATCCGCGCCGCCGTCGATCCGGTCCGCGCCAAAGCCACCGATGATAATGTCATTACCGGCATTACCCCGCAGGATGTCATCGCCACCGTTGTCACGGTTAGTATTGGCAATGCTGACAACCGCGCCGGTGGTCAGAATACGGTTGGTACCGCTTACCTGAGTAATCTCACCTTTATCACCGAAGATAATGTCTTTGCCTTCGCCGCCATCAACGGTGTCTTTAGCCGCTGTCAGGGTGTCTGCTGTCTCCAGGTTATCCGTGCTGCTGATTGCTGTATTCACAACACTCAGCACCTGTGTGGACAGGTTCAGGCGGGTCGTGATGTCCAGATTAAACCCGGCATCACCATAAATGTGATCATCGCCGCCCAGGCCTTTAATAATGTCTTCACCGGAACCACCGGCGATGTGATCACCGTGCTCACTGCCGGTCAGAGTATCGTTCCCTGACCGCCGTAAATCACTACTGAACCGCCAGCACCGCTGGCATCGATAATGTCGTTGCCCGGGGTGGTAAATTCACGGCCTTTATCGGTCTTCTCCAGCGAGGTCGCATTGTAGGACGAACCGTCCTGCACGGAATCACCCAGCAGTACCAGCGCGCCATCTGCGTCACTGCCGGTCACGGTAATGGTGTCATTTCCACCACCGCCGTGAACCACGGTAATCGCACCTTTAGCGGTACCGGTTACCGTAAAGGTATCGTTACCGCTGCCCAGCAGGGTATCAATCACTTCAACGTCACGGTATTCGATGCCCTTACCGGCAGTCATCCCCAGACCGGTGATGCTGTTCGCTGACAGGGCACCGGTATCATTTTCGATACTGCCGTCATTGAAGATATTCAGGGTATCGGTTTGCTGGGTTTCATCCAGGCTGATATTGACGATTGGCAGCTCACCATCGGTTTCTGTCGGCAGCATAACTGCCTTCGCCAGATCGCGGGACTTACCGTCAGGCACGCCCCCTTCAATGATCAGCTTGCCGCGGATATCCGTCAGGGTATGAGGCTGCAACGGCGGGTTCTGTACCGGCTGGCTGTTGGTATCCGGTACATAATCCGGGTTCACCGCCACCGCAATGGTAATTGGCTGGTTCCAGTCACCGTCGGTAATGCCAAAGGTCACGGTATTATCCGCCGCATTGAAACGCGGGTCAGTACTGCTGAACAGGGTTTGTCCGTCATTCAGCAGGCTCACTGTTACCGGCGCAGTAGGCTGTTTACTCAGCACCAGAGTGTAATCATCACCGGCAGTATCGCTCACCAGTGTAGAACCACCACTCTGGGTCACCACGACTGCACCGCTGTCGTTATCCACCACATCAATGCTGATATCTGCAGCCGCCACAGACTTGTATGCAGAGCCCGCCAGGCTGCTGTCAGAGGTCAGGGTAATACCTGCCCGGTAAAGGTTTTCCACCGCGCTGTCATCGGTCGCCAGCACTGTAAAGCTCTGCAGCTTATCCCAGTTGCTGTGATCGAATGTCAGGGTTGCATCGCTGAGGGTCAACTGGCTGCTCAGTCCCACCGGAATCACTTCGTTCAGTGACACGGTAACGGTTTCACCGACCGTCGGCCGGGTTGCCAGACGCACATTAAAGGTTTCCGCAACACCGCCTTCCAGCACCTGCGGATTAACGCCGCTAGTCACGATAATGTCTGCCTGATCGTTATCGTTTACGGTAACTTCAACGTTGTTGATATCCAGACCGTCGAAGTCCGGGTTGTCACTGCGCACGCTGTGGCTGATCACATAGTCACGCTGACCTTCAGCACCGCTGTCGTCCACCGCTTTCACATAGATTGTCTGGGTATCATCCCAGTTGCTGGCTGAATCATAGGTCAGTACCAGCGACTCGTAGAAGTTAATGCCGTCAGTTGAGATCAGCACACTGTCTGCAGCATTCGCCGTGCTGTCTTTGTCACTGGACGATGCCCGTGCCGCTGATACAGTCACATAGGCAACCGTTGCCACGCTTGGCTGCGGCACACTCAGAGACACTTCATAGCTGTCAGTCAGGCCGTCTTCATCCACCAGCATCTGACCGTCAACGGTATCCACAGCAACGGCACCGTTGGACTTGTTAGCCACGTTCAGTGCCACACCGTCCACGAAAATGCCGTTATACGCCGCATCTTCACTCAGGGCGCTGTGGTTAATGAAGCTGCTGCGACCTTCAACCGAGTAAGACACAATTGGCTTGGTCACATCACCGGCAACATTGAAGGTGTCTGATCCCAGACCACCGATCACCGTGGTTTCAACGTCCGGGCTGGTGCTCAGGATATAGAAGGTATCGTTGCCTTCCAGACCGTCCACTTCAGCCTTCTCAACCCCTTCAAAACCGACATTCAGACCGGCACCGAAGATGCCGTTCTCAGTGATCATGAAGTTATCATCCGCTTCGGTACCCAGTACTACAACGGAGTCTGTACCGGCACCACCGTCGATTTTCAGCGGTGAGTTGATGCTGTACTGAATGTCATCCGCACCGGCACCGCCATACAGTTCAACATCACCTCCACCGGCGGTCAGGCTGCTGCCTTTCTTCAGGAAGGCCCGGACAATGAAGCTGTCATCGCCGTCTTCACCGTACAGTTTGGTAATGGCCTTGTTGGAGTACACCTTGATCTGGTCTTTACCGTCACCGCCGTACACCACCATTGGCAGGCTGTTACCCTTACTCAGGAAGCCCAGTGTGGTTTCAGTGGTTTCAATGTCATCACCCAGCGCCACGGTGCCCAGAGACGACTTACGGTCTTCACCGAACAGCTGACCGATCTGGAAGTTATCGTTACCGGCACCGCCATCCAGCGTCGTAATACTGCTGTTGTCATCGCTGAAGAAGCTGTCGTTACCGGCATGACCACTTAGGGTCAGACGGGCATTGATGTTACGGTCATAGTTAACCCGTTCCACCGCATTCACGTAACCGCCGGCACCGTCGGTATGCATCGCAGCAACAAAGTTTGCCCGCAGCAGGAAGGTATCATCCTGCGCAGTACCGTTAATGGTCAGGGTATCAGCACCGTCAGCAGGTGCACCGCTGTCGGTGACATCAATCACGTAGTCCGCGTCATTACCGGTACGGTTGATGATGTAAGTATCAGTTCCGCCTTCACCGTCCAGTACCAGCTGATCAGCACGGCTGTGCAGGGTATTCACGGTCAGGGTATCGTTGCCGGTACCGCCCTTCACGGTGACATCACCGTCAATTTGCTGAACGTCAATCAGTACTTCATCGTTACCCGCGGCCGTATCAATCGTAATGGTCTGGGCCTGCAGGGTACCGTTCAGGGTCACCTTATCGCCGTCACCGTTACCGGTAATGCTGATATTCTGAACCGCCTTCACTGTACCCTGGATCAGAACATCGGCACCCGCCGCATCCTGATTGCCGGTAGAACCGTTATCCACCTGAATGCTGACGTTTGTGGCAGCATCCAGCACGGCACCGCTTTGCAGCGTAAAGCCGTCGCCGGAATCGATGTTAATCGCACCGCCGTTCGAGGTCAGGGTAATGCCGCTGTTGATAACAATGTTGTCATCCGCAGAGTTATCCGCAGAAATCAGATCGATATCACCTGCAGCCGTAATATCCTGGCTGATCACCATCGGGCTCTGGGTTGTCAGGGTCACGCTGCCACCGGCAGTAAAGCCGCTGGTCACACCGCTGACAACACCGCCCACATCCAGCTCACCGGTATTCACAATGTAAGTGCTGCCGGTGGTGGACTGACCCTGAATGTTACCCACCCGGGTAGTCAGAGCATTGGTTGAGGTACCGATATCCTTCGCGGCAAACAGGTAGGTCTTACCGGAAACAACGTTATCATCACCGCTGTTATCGTTCAGAATCCGTCCGGTAGGCGAAGCGATAAAGGCAATGGCTGCCGCACCGGTGGCAACCTGTTTCAGGAACAGGTCGCCCTGGGCTTCAACAATGTGGCTGTTGTTACGGCTGCTGACGGTGAGGTTATCCCCTGCCTGGGAACCAGTATCGATCTCCAGGTCATCCGCAATGGCGCCCACGGTATCAAAACGGGAAATCAGGGTCAGGCTGGCACCCACCACGTCCGCCACTTCCGCAGCGATATCATCCACCGCATCGATAATGGCCAGATGCGCCTGCAGGGTGACATCTCCTGGGTGGATTCAACATGGTCAACATCCATATTGCCGATGGATTCATTCAGGCCGATATCGTTCCGGGCAGTCGCCGTCAGCAGACCGCCGGTCAGATCGATATCCAGCAGATCACCGGCTTCACCGATACTGCCAGCCAGTGCCGTCAGCACAATGTTCTGCGCCCGGATATTTTCGTAGTCGTGATTCAGGCCATCGACAATGGAACCGCTGACCGCATTCAGATCAACCGTACCGCCACTGGAGTAAATGGTGGCGACGTTCAGATCAGAATTGACCTCGGTAATGTAGATATCCCCACGGGCCCGGGCAGTCAGGGTAGCTGAAGCGCCCAGATCAATGGTCATCCGGTCACTGCTGCTACCGATTGCGCCGGTACCTGCTTCCAGTATCAGGCTGGAAGTGGCGCTGACTGCAGGGCTGCTCGCCGCAGAGGCGTCCACCAGTGATTCTTTACTCTTAACCCGGACATTATCACCGGAGATATTCTTCAGATTCAGGGTCTTCTCTGAGCCCAGATACAGGTCACCACCGGCACGCATATCCAGTGCCTGAGTGGTCAGCACATCAATATCTTCACGCTGATCAATCACTACCCGGGTCAGAGTAGCTGTACGGTAATGGCTGCTATTCAGTGCCACCGCAGAGGAACCGTCCGGCAGCTTCTCCACTTCATCCAGATCAACCACCTGACCGGCCACCCGCTGTACCTGATACAGCTTACCGCCGGCCTCTACAAAACCGTCCTGAGTGACGCCCAGCGCCGCCCAGTTCTGACCATTGGTGTTAATAAGGGTTGCCAGATCCGGGCTGCTGCTGATAGCTGCAACATCCAGCGTCACTGCATTTTCCGGCGTCATAGCCGTGCTGGTAAATATCAGTGTGGTTGCGCTGACAGAGGCGATTTCATAGAAGCTGCCTTCATCGTTGGCATTGGCGCTGGCCCCGGCAATGCGGATCTGCATGCCGGCAACAAAACCGTCATCCACCCAGCTGCCGCTGCTGCGAACCAGAGCGTCACCGCCCGACTGATCAACAACATTCACCGTTACCGTGCTGCGTTCGTTCAGCAGGAAGTACACATCGTTCCGTTCTGCGGCTGCCAGATTCACCCGCTCTTCAGCGGTATAGCTGCCATCCAGTTCGATTTCCACGCTGCCATTTGCCGAACCGATATCCTGCGCCGTAGTGACGGTAATCGTACCGGAGGCATCTATGTTGGCATCTTCAATGCTGGCCTGAGTGTTGGTCACAGGCTTCAGCAGGCTGCCACTGATCAGGTTCAGCAGTTCGCTTTCAGTCCAGGTGTGTACGCTGGCGGTCAGATCAGTTCTTTCCTGATCCGTCAGGGTATAGGTGTAATCATCCTGGAAAGTACCGGCACCGTATTGCTGGTGCAATGCATGGTACTCCGCAGTACGTTTGTTATTCAGGGTCTGAATTGCATTATCTACGAAGGTCGTCAGGGCAGTGCCCGTCAGGCCATCTTCAGTGCCCTGTGTTTCATAAACAGTGCGGTAGTAAGCTTCTTCATTCGCAGACAACTCAGGCGTCTGGCTGGCATCATAATCGCCCTGGAACTCGCCGTTACGGATCGCCCAGTATTGGCTATATTCACGCTCACGGGCATTGGTATAGCTGTCCAGCACATCATCCAGCTTATCCTGAGCTGCGGTGCTGCCGGTGATCAGACCCATGTCCTGCCACAGGCCGGTGCTCAGTTCCGCATAAGTACGCTCATCACGGACGGCACTGCTGTTGGCATCAATCAGCGAACCGTGAGCAACGGTTACCGTCACGTCACCGGCGCTGGTGTTAATTTCTTTAAGGCGCAGATTACCGTCGGACTCACTGACAAAGACATCATTCACCGCGCTGATCGCCACGTAATCTTTGTTATCCACACCGCTGTCGACAGCCAGCGCCTGAGAGGCACTGCCCACATGGGCTTCAGAGCTGATATTAATAATACCGCCACGGACCACACCACTGGTGCCGGACGCCGCTTCAATACCGCCCACCGCGGACAGGAAGACCTTACCGCCGGTATCCTGTCCCAGATCACGGGCAGAAGCTGAAGTGATATCTTTCACCACCAGCGGACCATCCGTTTCGGTCAGGTTGATCAGGCCACCCTGGGTACGGGCTTCAATGCTGGCACCGCTGACATTGCTCAGGTTTGTGCGCAGAGCCGTTGAGGCCGCATCATAGCTGCCATCCGCATTGATGGCCGGTGCATAACCGATCTGGCCGGCATTCAGGTAGATGTTCTTACCGCCCACCTTGCTGAAGCTTGTGCCATAAATCGCCGCATTGGTCACAATCCGGGTGGTACCGTTGGTGTTACTGATATTGCCCTGAACAATGACATCGCCGCCATTATTGGAGGTCACATTCACCGCCCCGGCATCCTTACCGGTAAACTTAATGTCGATACCGTAATCAGCTTTCACCGAGTGGATCGACACATCACGCACTTTGGACTCTTCCACAAACTGTGCGTAGTAGGTTTTCTTGCCGTACCAGGTACTGGTGGTCCACTTCTTAACCAGCGATTTTTCGCTGTTCAGCACAGTGTGTTCAGTATCGTAAATGTACGCATCAGAAGCAGATGCCGGTACATATTCAAAATACGCACCTTCACCCCGCAGGGCCGGTGTACCGATCTTCTCCGCCGGGCCGTCAAAGTTAACGGTGTCCGGGTCACTGGCAAAGGCATCAATGCCTAACCAGGCAGACGTACCCTTGGTGGTATAACGGCGTTCAAAGCTCTCCTGACCCATGGCCCAGGAATAACGCCAGCCCGCTTTAGGGTCATAGGTCATATTATTACTGCCGGCAGTGGTGCTGCTGTCGGTAATAATACGCACACCATTTTCGTCTTTCTTATAAATGGTTTCCTGCGGATTCGCGCTGGTGCCCTTCGCTTTATCACGAATGATCAGGGTACCTTCACCGCGCTGGGACGCATCCAGCCCCAGGATTTTCACATCCAGGCTGGTGTTGTTCACCACATTGATCTCACCATAGCCGCCTAACAATTCGATCTGGGAATTGTTATTGGTGTTCAGAATATGGCCTTCCAGCTTGATGTAGCCACCGGTAACACGCATATCACCGACCACAATCTGGTCATTGGCTACGTCGTAGAAAACAGAGAAGTCTTCGTTACCGGTATCCAGACGCACCAGCCCGGACGCGCCAGAGGCACGCAGGCCGGCAATGGTGTTTTCCATCGCCGCATCAATGGTCAGGGTGAAGGTTTCTTTACCGCTCTGGATCTTACCGTTGATGTTGATGTACTCAGCATCAATGGAAATATTATCGGCATAGATACTCGGCCCGGTTACCGTACGGTTCACCTGATTGTTAACAACCGTCGAGCTGGCTTCACCCAGACCGTTATTACCAATGGCCGCATTCCACTTGGCGTATTCAGCGCCGTCGGCAGAGTACGTTGACCCCGGCGGCAGGCTGACCACCAGTGTTCCCTTAGTGGCAATGGTCTGATCCTTAACATCAATGTTGGCCTGAATGTTGATATTACCCTGCCCCAGCACATCCGTGCCGCCAACAGGGGTCGTACCACTCAGGCTCTTAATGGTCAGGTCACCGGAGCGGTTGGTGATATCACCGTTTACCGTAATCGACGGCCAGGTCAGTGTCGGCGCGCTGCCCGGGAAGCGAATCGCGGCTTCAGCCTGTGCCAGTGCCAAATCCACATCATTAACAATCGTAATACTCGGATCAGCACCGGAAGCGGTTCCCTGACGTTCACCGTTCAGGTAAGTGCCGCCGTTTTCCTGTGGAATGGTAATCTTATTCACCACCAGCGAAGCGGTGGTGTGGTTAGTAATATTAACCGAAGCATCACCCGGCGCGGTTACCGTACCCTGGTTGGTAAAGGTGTCGGAACGGACGTCTACCCGGCCCGCTTCCGCATAAATATCATTTACGGTAATTACCGGCGTGAACACCTGATTCTGAACAAACACACCCGGGCGCACTTCTTCCAGCAGGCCTTCAGCTTTCAGCAGCTGCTGTAAGCGGCTGATTTCAGATTTGTAGAAAGCCTCGATATCGCTGTCAGTGGCTTTACCGTCATTGAAGATATTTAACTGGTCTTCAGCGTTCTGCAGATCATCAAACAGGCTGGAGTTCAGAGCAGAAACCGTTGTGCTGAAGGTCACACCGTCAGTCGCGGTATAGCTGTCCACCGCACCGGCGTTAGTCAGGCTGTCAAAGACGATGGACTGATTACGGCGAATACCGGTTTCAGGGTACCTTTATTCAGAACAGTACCGGTTGCACCGCTGGTGACATCGCCGCCCAGATCCGCCGTACCGCCCAGCGCAGACGCCCAGTTAACTGTCTTAGTCTGAGCATCCATGTCCGCAAAGCCGAAACGTTCCGCATGCAGGTTCATCTGCCGGGCGGTTTTAACATGGGCACCGGTTTCTACAGTAATGGTATTGGTCTGCTTCAGGTTCGCCTTGGCCGTCGCCGCTTCAATTGGAATGGCACTGGCCGCAAAGCTGTCCAGTAAGGCATGAACCTTGTAATCATCCCGGTTAAAGTTGGTATCAGTACCGGCAGAAATATTCATATTGCCGATGGCTGTGAGTGTGGCATTCTGATCGATCAGCACCACATTTTCCGGGGTGATATCCACATCCGTAGTACCCACGGCAACCGTCACCAGACCGCCGGAATCGGTCTGTACTTCACCGACAATATTACCGGTTCCCCGGGCAGCCAGCTGGATATCACCGGAACTGGTCAGCGTGGCAGCATTACCGATACGTACCTTGGCCAGGTTCTCGGAATCCTTAATTTTCACGGTGGCAACCGTCACACCCAGTGCACCGGCTGCATTCAGGCCAACCTTGTCATGAATCTGCAGATCATTCAGTGCATTCAGGGCAATGCCGTCGGTCGCTGTTGCACTGTCGGCGGTCAGGGTGGCGTTATTGGCAACATCCACCTGGGTATTGAAATCAATCGTGGTGATACTGGTCGCACCGGCACCGCCAGCCAGACCGGCACCCACCGCCCGGATATTACCGCCGTCCGGCTTCTGTTCTTTCTTCGCCCGGTTAATGGCATCGGCGTTAATATCTTTGGCGCGGATAACCACATCATCAGCGGAAGACTGGTTATCCCCAAGGGCCACCAGTACGTCTGACGTAATATTGTGTTTAACTTCACCACCGGCACCGGATAAAAACCACCTGCGGCAGCAATTAACTGGGAATCAAACTTAGCAATATGCTCGGCTTTGGCATCGAAAACACCGCTGCCTCCCAGCACACCCAGGGTAATATCACTTTCATCCGTGACGGTTACCTTAGTTGACCCCTTACTGGTTGTGTTTGCCGCCGCACCGGCGCCGGCCAGAACACCACCACTGCCGGCAACCGCTTTGGCATAATTATCATCATTACCAAGCGCTGCCAGTGTCAGGTTATGGCCATTAAAGGTTACCTTGGCGAAATCCACCGTGGTATTGATATAAGTTTCCAGATCCGCCAGCACCACACCGGCAGCAATCAGACCCAATGAAGTCCCGTAGGCTTCGGTACGCTGCTTGGAATTCGACTGAGCTTTAACCGTTGCATTACCGGTAACCGTCAGTGAAGAGTTCCGCACTTCAGCATTGATATTGCCGTTAACCTTACTGTCCACATCCACACCGGCGCCAGCCAGGCCAACCCCAGTGCAACCGCCGTGGCAACACCGGTAGTGGTGACATCATCATTGGCATCCGCCTCAACCGTCAGGGCACCGTTGCTGGTGATGGTTGAGTTACGGATATCGCTGTCCATGTTGATATCGACCAGGTTGCTGATCTTGGACACCGCAATCGACGCGGTAAAACCGATCGGCGCAAAGCTGGCAGACAGAGAAGCCGCACCGGCCGTCGCCTTGATAACCGACTTGCTGTAAGCCTTAACCGCAATGCCCGCTGCAGTTATCTGAGTACTGTTCGCAATGTAGCTGTCGACATCGCCGTAAACTTTGTTGTTCACGCTGACACCTGAACCGGACAGGCTCAGACCACCGGCACCGGCCGCAATGGCCATGCTGCCCGCACCAACGCCGGCAGTGATGTTCATGGTGGATCTGGCATCAGTCGTCAGTGTGCCGGAAGAATAAATCTCACTGTTATCCACATAGCTACGGACAATCAGCCGGTCACCACTGGTACCGATGTTGTTATAGGCAAATGCGGCCCCCACAGAGATACCCACACCGCCACCGGCACCGCCGCCTACTGCGGCAGATACTGCTGCGACAGTCGCCTCTGCCGAAGACGTGTTGCTAGCCTTAACATCCACCTGGCCAACTGTGCTGGCACTGGTACCCAGGGTACTGCTGTTAATATACGCCGCGGCTGTTCCGGTAATTTCGTTATTGGCCTCAGCACCGGCACCGCTCAGGCTGATGCCACCACCGGCACCGCCGGCTGCTGCGACAGATGCCGCAACAGAAACCGCTTTTACCGTATTATCTGTCGCCGCATTCAGGCTCACAGCACCACTGCTGATCTGACTAACCTGATTAATATAAGCGCGGGTATCGTTATCCACCGTGTTCCGCGCCAGCGAAACACCGACACTGCCGGAAATACCACCACCGGCACCAAAGCCCGCAGCCAGGGATGCAGCACCGGCATCTGCAGTAATCTTGGACGTATTCGAACTGCTCAGGGTAATGCTGGCGGCGCTGACTGCTTTCGAGCTGTCACCGCTGTTATCCAGATAGGTATCAACATCACCGTAGATCTTATTGGTCGCATTCACCCCGGAACCCGACAGGAAATACCGCCACCGGCACCGCCGGTACCGGCCATCGCACCGGCACCCACACCGGTATCAATGGTCATGTTATTGGTGGCAGTCAGCTTCAGGTCACCGGTAGTGGTGACACCGCTGTCTTTCACAAAGGCCCGGGTTGCCGTCCGGTTGGAGCTGCTGCCAATGGTGTTACTGGCAAATGCCGCACCCAGCGCGATACCGATACCGCCACCGGCACCGCCGGCAACTGAAAGGGAGGCTGAAGCTACGGTTGAATCAATGGTCGACGTATTCGATGCGCCAGCCTCAACCTTCGCCGCTGAATTAATCTGGCTGGATTCAATATACGCATCCGTATTGCCATAAATCTCATTAGTGGCTTTCGCACCGGCACCGCTGATGCTGAATCCGCCACCGGCACCGCCGGCAATGGAAGACGTCGCCGCAAAGGCCGTTGCTTTAATCGTATTATTGGACGTCGCCGTCAGGGTCAGATTGCCATTGCTGTTGTAGGAAGACAGGCCTTTCAGATAGGCGCTGGTATCCACATCAACGGTATTAGCCGCCAGGAAACGCCCACACTGATGGATACACCGCCACCGGCACCGCCGGCCAGCGCCAGGGATACTGATCCGGCAGTCGCTGTAATCTTGGATGTATTATTGCTGGTAACGCTCAGGCTACCCACTGACAGTACTTTGGCAGAGGCACCGGAATTATCCACATAGCTGCGGATGTCACCGTATACCTTGTTAGTTGTGCTCACTCCGGAACCGGCACCGGCACCGCCGCCACCTGCACCGCCGGCAACCCCCAGGCTGCCTGCGCCAACGCCTGCTTCAATGGTCATGTTGCCGGTTGCATTCAGGCTCGCGACACCGCTGGCGGTGATGGCCGTATTTTCAGATATGCCTGTACTTTCAGACGGTTTGAAGATGTACCCAGATTATTCTGGGCAACCGCCGCACCGATGGCACCGCTGATGCCACCACCCGCACCGCCGGAGCCACCAATGGCTACACCGGTAATGGTCGCTTTAATCTTCGACGTATTCTCAGCATCCAGCGCCACATCGCCGGCCGATACCACGGTGCTGCCATCCATATAGGCTGCAGTTTCACCGCTGATGGTGTTATTCGCATCAGCACCTGCACCGGCAAGACTCAGGCCGCCGCCGGCACCACCGGATACCGCCAGTGTTGCTGCAACGGATATCGCTTCAATGGTGTTATTGGCAGTAGCATCCAGGGCAATTTTGCCTGTGCCAGTCCCCACATTATCCGCATTACGGATGTAGGCCCGGGTATTGTTATCCAGTTCATTCTTCGCCAGCGCCACCCCGATGGTCACTGATACGCCGCCACCGGCACCGAAGCTGGCACCGATAGATGCAGAACCGGCGTTGCTGGTGATGCTGGAGGTATTCGTCGCCGTCAGCGTCAGGCTGGCAGCCCGGACGGATTTATTCACATTGCCGGTGTTATCGATGAAGCTGTCCACATCGGTGAACATTTTATTCACGGCCTGTACGCCGGAACCGGCAAGACTTGCGCCACCACCGGCACCGCCGCTGAGCGCCATTCCCCGGCGCCTACGCCGGCGGTAATGGTCATATTGCCATTAGCCATCAGGCTCACCGCACCGCTTGCGTTCACCGTGCTGTTACTGATGTAGGCCTGAACCCGTGCCCGGTCACCTGAAGTACCCACTTTATTGGTCGTGGTCGCAGCACCAATGGACAAACCGATACCGCCGGATGAACCACCCGCGCCGGATACCGTAACGGCAGCCGTGGTCGCGGTGATTTTAGACGTATTCGCAGCATCCGCGCTGATCACACCGGCGGTAATAACATTTGTCCCGCTCAGGTAGGCAACCGTATCCCCGGTGATTTCGTTGGTCGCATCAGCGCCCGCCCCGGTGAGGCTGATACCGCCACCGGAATTCAGCGAGACACCGACAGAGGCAGCAACAGAAGTCGCCTTAATCGTATTGTTACCGGTGGCATTCAGATCCAGCGTGCCGGTACCCAGCTCAGGAGCCGCGTTATTCACATAGGCAGCGGTATCGGAATCGATGGTGTTTTTCGCCAGGGCAACCGATAAGGTCGCCGCAACAGAGCCGGTGGTACCGAAGCCGATTGCCAGAGACGCCGAACCGGCTTCAGCGGTAATCTTGGATGTATTAGTAGCCGTCAGCGTCAGCGAAGCCGCTTTGAACGTCAGCGTCGGATCGTTTGTGTTATCCACAAAACTGTTCACACTGGCGTAAATGTCATTGGTGGTATTCACACCGGATCCGGAGCCGGCAAAACCGCCACTGCTGCTGCCACCGGCAATCGCCATGCTGCCGGCACCCACACCGGCTTCTACGGTCAGGTTACCGGTCGCCTGAACAGTGACTGCACCGCTGGTATCCACCAGGGTGTTCTTCAGTGCAGCATTGACCGTCAGGCGATTCGATGCACTGCCGCCAATTTTGTTATCTGCCAGTGCGGCACCGATGGAAATACCCAGCCCGCCACTGCTGCCAATGCCCACAGACGTAGCCACGGCCGCGACTGTTGATTTCACGGTTGAGGTATTCGTCGCAGTGACACCCAGTGCACCGGAGCTGCGCACCTGCGCATTATTCATCAGTGCTTCTGTGCTGCCCTTAACGGTGTTACTGGCATGGGCACCGGCACCGCTCAACGCAACACCGGCAGATCCGCTGCTGAAGCCCAGCGCCAGAGACGCCGCCACAGAGGTTGCTGTAATCGTTGCCTGAGAATCCGCCAGCAGGGTAACGTTGCCAATGGAACGGGTTGCCGATCCCAACGCAGCGCTGTCCACCAGCGCCTGTGTATTCGTGGTGATATCATTTTCCGCCAGCGATACACCGATGCTCAGGGTGCCACCGGTCGAGGTCGCAGAATAACTGCCGGAAATCGCTGCGCCCACCACGGTTGAAGTAATGGTGGAGCGGTCTTTAGCCTGTACATTCAGGGAATCCGCCAGAATGGATTTACCTGTCACGTTCGCCGTAATACCGGACGTAATATCAACTGTCACAGTATTCTTGGTGCTGGCCCCGACACCGGTCAGCGCACCGGCCGTACCGGCCTCGGACTTGGCAATACCAACCGCAGCCGCAACCACTGCGGACGTGATATTCTGAGTGCTTTGCGCCCTTGTATCCACCGCGCCGCTGATGTCTACATCAGAGTTATTAATCAGTGCACGAACGGCATTTGCGTTACCGCTATCACCGCCAACCTTATTTTCTGCCAGCGCTACCCCGATGCCACCGGAAATTCCGGTGCCGGTGGTTGAACCTGCATAGGCCACGCTCGGCGCAACTACCGTGGCAGTAATGTTGCCGCTGGCGGTTGCATTCAGGTAAGTACCGGTAGCTGCAGAGGATTTCGCATTGGCAGTGCTGGTCTGGTTAACAGTGGAGCCGTCAATCAGCGCTTCCGTATCGCCATACACTTCGTTGGTAATATCAGCACCGGCACCGCTCAGGCTCACGGTGGTTGTTGAACCACTTTGTAAACCAACTGAAGCCGCAACCACCACACCAACAATATCGGTGTTATTGCTGGCATTCACATCCAGACGGGCTTCCGCCAGATCATGGGTCGGCAGCGTAATGGTACTGTTATTGGCGATCTTGGCCCGGGTATTCATCCGCACCAGATTCTTGCCGATTGCCGCACCAACGGCCACGCCAACCTTGGTATCAAAGTCAGGAGTTGTCTCTTTGCTGATCCCCGCGCCCAGTGCGACGGAAATAATGTCGGCATCACCGGTCGCCTGATGGCGGATCTTACCGGTCTGTGAGGTCAGGCTGGTATTACTGATCAGGGCGTTAATGTTGCTGTTGATGTTATTTTCAGCATAGGTCACACCCACCGCGCCATTGCCCGCATAAGCAACACCCAGTGCGACCGCATAAATTTCTGACTCATCGGTGGCATCAATCTTAACCGCCAGCCCGTCACCGTCTTTACCGGATACGATCAGGCTGTTGATGTCATTCAGATAGGCATCTACATTCGCGGTAACATTGTTAATGGAAACGTTACCGGCCAGGGCAATACTGCTGCTGGCACCGACAGAGGTTTCCGCCAGACTGGACAGGGCCGCCGAAATAGACGTGGTGATTACCGTGCTCTTGTTCTTCGCATCAACTACCAGCTCCTGCAACGTAAAAGTAGTGACATCAGATGCGCCGGCACTGACGTTAAAGGTTGCGTCATTGCGCAGGCCAATACCGGCTGCGGCCAGTGAAAACTTCTGCGCAGAGGACTGGGCAAACGCAATCGGGAACGCGTAAACGCCGCTGTTTTCATGGGCCCGCAGGGTCAGCTTATCCGCATCAAACTGGCTGTAGCTCAGCAGGCCGGATTTAACCGTGCTGTTCACCTTATTGAAAATAAACGCACCGGATACACTGATACCGTAAGAACTGTTCTCTACCGGAGGCTCTTCACCACCGGACGGCGCAACTTTACCGGTCGCCCAGGAAGCACTCACAGCGGTACCGATAATGAAACCGTCACTGGCGGCTTCAACTCGGGCATCACCGTCAACCGTGATGCTGCCTGCCGGGGTAACACTGTCACCTTCAGTTCCCACCAGCGCCTTACTGACCTTGGTGATGTCATTCACCGCAGAGGATGCACCGACACCAATAGCACCGCCGGCAGCACTGGCACCGGCAGCCACAATCAGATCCGCACGGTTATCCGCAGTAACCGTTAAGCGTTCCACCGTACCCGGGCTCGCCAGCCGGGAACCGATGTCCGCCGTTACACCGGACTCGACCTGGGCAATGGAGGTTGTATCCATGGTGGTCTGCATATACAGACCGGAAATGCCCAGCGTGCCGTTACCGGAGCCGGAGGAATAACCTGAATTAATCGCAAAGGCATGGGTATCCGCATTCACCGACAGTTTGTCGGCATAAATCTTCGCGCCGTTTTCGATGATCGCTTTACTGCTGGTCGTCACCTTATTCAGGTATACACTGGCGCCGACACCGTTCAGGCTGTCTGCGGAACCGTTAAACTGGTAATACTGTTTCAGCAGTGGATAGGTCGATGAAGTAGCGGTCTTATTGCCCACCCAGTCAACGGACTTATTCACCGTATCCGCATTCAGGCTCAGGCTGCGGTCGCCCACCGTCAGCGGATTTGCCAGCAGGGTCGCTGCTTCAGCAAAGGCTTTGGCTTCGGTTGTGCTGTCGAAACTGTTTGCCAGCGCAGTTCGCTGGTTAATCTGCACATTACCTTTCACCCGGGCATCTGCGGTCTGGGTTGAATCCATCAGCGAGAAGTTCAGCGACAGGGAAACCTTGGCACCGGCTGCCGTGGATTTAATCGAGTTATCCAGCAGGTAGATGTCTGAATCGCCGCCCAGTAACTGGCTTGGCAAACTGGTGAACTGATCCCCCAGTAACTCCCAGTTATTGCCATCACTGAAGTCGGTGCTGTCCAGCCGCATGGTGGTGGTATCTGCCCCCAAATACTTATACACAGCACCGAACAGGCCGATCTCCGGCCGTTCAGCGGCCTGCGACTGCTGCCAGCTATAGTTGCTGTCATCAAAACGGATCAGGTCACCGGTTTTAAGAGTGTAATCGGTATTAATCTGATTCGAACTGATCAGCGCAGGCTTCACGTATTTAAAGGTGGTATCAGTACTGATCAGGCCGGTCAGGTTTTCTGCTTTGGCATCCACACTGATTTTACCCAGCGCGTCTATCTGGGTATTGCCCTGCATAACCGCCTGAGCATCGTTATTCAGGCTGGCAATAGCAACTGAAACTGCAGCCCCGAAAGGCACCTGCTGGAAGCCGGTACCATCTGTGCCGGTACCGGCTGCACCGGCAACACCTTTCAGCTGTGACGGCGTACTTGAAACCGACTCAACAGAGGTCAGTAAACGGCTGTCCGCGCTGGCGGTATGGGTAAGCGTGCCGCCAATCTGGAGGTCTGTCGCCGCACTGCTGCTGCCAATATAGGATTTAACCCGGTTCACATCATCGGCATACAGCACGGCAATACCGGCGGTAAACTTGGTCGGCGCCAGACGGTTTTCGCTTTCAGAATAGTGTTAAGCACCGGCAGGAGCCGACAGCAGTACCCGCGGCTTTTTGCCGGTACTGATCTTTATACTTATCCAGCACACCCAGGGTACGGTCTACCACTGCATGGGCCAGAGTGCCCCAGTCGCCATCGATCCGGCCCTGAGTCTGGGACGCATCCACGGTAACATTGCCCTGAATCAGCGCGTCGCCGGACAGGGTTGCAACAGTATCCGAGCGTTCAATATGTACCGCAACACTGGCCGCCAGCTTACCGTCTTCACGGGCATCACTTTCCGCGCCCACATAGCTGTAATCGAAGCTGCTGGCCTGAACATTCACGTTGCCGCCGGCAACAATGTTCGCATTACCGGAAACATTCGTGGTGGTTGTGGAGTCCAGCAGACCTACCGCCACACTGGCCGCAAAGCCGCCAATGCCGCCGCCAATACCGAACAGCGGTGCCGCAACCACCCGCAGATAGTTATCACTCTGGCTGCTGATATCCACATTGCCGGCTGCCAGAATAGTACCGTCCATCTGCACATCGGCGGTGGACTTCAGGCTGCCGATGGCCACAGACAGCGCGATAGAAATCGGTTCAGAGACCACCCGGGCGATTGAACGGGCCTTGATAGTAACGTTGTCCCCTTCAATCACGGCGCCGGACGCCACGGTGATCTTGGTATCTACCTCAGACTGTGAGTAACCGGAAAACAGGCTCTGCTGCTCAAGGTCATTTTTGATGTTGCCAAAGTCGACACTCAGATCCAACTGACCACCGCCGCTGGATACCGTAATATCCGGGTTAGATTCAGCACGGGCCTGAATATCAATGTCTTTACCCTGAATGGTCGCCGCATTAATGGTGACCGTCGCACTGACCTTGTCGTAGTTATAAAAACCCAGACCGGTAATTTCGTTGCGGGAATCCGACGCATACAGGGTGATATCACCACTGTTTGCCAGGCTGTTACCCTGGGCAGACACGGTTACCCCGTTGGCAACCACGATATGCCGGGAGTTCAGGGTAATATCCCCGCAGTGCCGCTGGCGTCATCGGTTTTCAGGTCAGCATTGACGTTAATGGTGCCGCTGCCGGTGCGGAATTCAACTGACTGACCGGTAAGCAGAACGTTATTGCTGATGGTCAGATTACCGCTGGCCTCGCTGACCAGGGTGTAGTTATTGCCGGTCACATTTGCCCAGCTAAAGTCGCCGGTACTGAACACACCGGTGCCGCCGTAAAACACCAGATCATTGCCCGTGGCGGCATCCTGCACGGTTACATCAACCGCCTGGGTCCGGTTATTAATATCGATGCGCAGTTCGTTAGTGCCGGTACCGCCTTTCAGTGCCGCCGTGGTATTTGCAGCATCCAGCACCTGAGTCAGGCTGGCAGCGCTGCCATCCAGTGCAGTTGCACCGGTAGCCGCGGTTAACTCAGCGGCTTCAACACCGGTCAGGGTCACAGATGTATCGGTCTGACCAGTGCCTTTCCAGGTCAGGGAACTGTCCTGCAGTACAAGTTCGGTATAGCTGGCAGTGGTATCTGCGGCAACCGTGTCAGTGCCGGTACCGCCGCTAACGGAAATATCGCCAAGACCAATGCTGAAACGGTCTTTGCCTTTAGAACCGACATAAGTGTCGTTACCGCCATTACCTTTCTGGCTGGTCAGCTGTACCGAGGCCAGCAGACTCAGGCTCAGGCCGCTGATGACCGAGCCAGTCACACTGCCCGGCGTCAGCCCCAGCACCGTCAGGATGCTCTGATCCGTACCGGCAACCGTCAGGTTATTCAGCCCGGTTAAATCAACCGCACCGTTCTGCTGGTTAAAGCTGGCGGTAAGTGCACCGCTGGTACGGGTATCTGCCGCATTGATCAGCGCTAGTAACTCATCCAGAGTGGAGGCGGCCGTGGCATCCACATCAATGACCGTATCGTTACCGTCATCCAGCGTGAAGCGCAGGGTATGTTCTGTCAGCGCATCCCAGCCAGTAATATTTTTAAGCTCTGTGGTGGATGAGACACCGTGGAAAGCGCTGGCATCAAAGGTGTCATTCAGGTCTGCACCAATCAGATCAGCAGACTCAATCCCCTGCAGTGTAATCAGGGCGCTGTTAATGGCTAACTGATGGTTTGCCAGAGTAAAGCTGTGGGCAGTACCGGTCTGACTGCTCAGGTCAGCAACCAGAGTGTCATCACCGCTGCCGGCATCCACCTGATCGTTACTGTTACCGTTGACATAGATCGTGTCATCACCGGCACCGGAAGAAATAACGTTAGTACCCTGTGCCCCTTTAATGACATCGCTGCCACCAAATGTGGTGATGCTGGCATGACCGGCAAAGGCACTCAGGTCGACCTTATCGGCGGTGGCGCTGCCGGATACTGAAATGGTATCGGCGGCGGAAAAGCCAATAAGGGTATCCGAAATCGCAGCGCCGGCCTGGGCAATGGCGGCGGTCACACCGTTACTGGCAGACAGGGTTGTCGCCACCGCCTGCCCCGCGTACAGGCCATTGAAATCAATCTGCCACTGGCTGCCACTCTGGGCAATGCTCAGCTGGCCGTAATTCAGGTTCAGGGCTTTTCGATGGCCCGGGTAATATCCCGGCCAGTGCTGCCCCAGGCAATTTCATCGGTGGTATGGGTGCCGCTGGCATCGGTGATAGTCAGCACGAAGCCACTGCCGGAGGTTACCGTAGGAATATCCAGCGTCCACTGTTCGGTGGTGCCCTGTGCCAGATCCAGTGCATGGTTAGCACCGGAAACGCTGATATTCGCGCGGCCGGTAAAGTTTTCGCTCAGGGTATCAGCCCCGGCGCCGGCAGTAATCGTATCCGCACCGCCGTTACCGGTCAGGGTATCGCCGTGATCAGACGCATACAGGGTATCCGCCAGATCAGTACCTTCCAGCGTGATGCTGTAGGCATCTGCGCCACGGGCATCCAGGGTTTTACCGGTGGTATCACCACTCTCAGTAAGAGCCCGCAGGTAGACACTTTCAACCCCTGTGAGGGTATCTTCACCGTCAGTGCCAACCCGCAGCTTGTTGGTCGTCAGGCGGAAATCTGCCGCCCGTACCTCAATCACTTCGTCAGTACCGGCACCGCCGGTCAGCTGGTCTGTCCCCAGCCCACCAATCAGAACGTCATCGCCGCTGCCTGCCAGCAGGGTATCATCACCGGCACCACCATCCAGATGAACTGAGACATCCGCCGCCGCGAAGTCGAAATAGTTATCCCCGCTGCCCCCTGAGCCGCCAGTAAATCAACATTCTTGGCGACCATCGTCTGGCCGTCAGCAGTAAAAGCTGAGCCGTCCCAGCTGCCGCGGGCATAGGTAAAGTCAGAACCGGCTTTATCCACAGACACCTGCAGATCTTCACCAGCCGTACCGGCTTCCCGGTACATGACTGAGTCAAAACCGCTGTTACCGTCAACGGTATCACCCAGGCCAGCCACGAAAAGGTTATTGTTGGTATCACCGGTTAAGGTATCCGCCTGTGCGGAACCGATCACCACATTCACACCGGTTACAGCGTCGAATCCGGTGGCGGTTTCAGCATCCAGATCAACGGTTACCCCGCTGCCGTACTGGGAATAATCCAGATAATCGGTACCGCTGCCGCCCAGGGTATCGAAGCCACTGAACTCAACGGAGGTGGTGGTTTTATCCTGCAGAATACTGCCGGCAACATTCTCCAGTGTGCTGAGAATGCCATTACCGTCAGCATTGATCTGCCAGTTATAACTGTTATTAATGGCGGAAAGGGTATGGTTGGAATTGGAGCTGTTCGTCGCACTCAGCTTTTCAGTATTGAGGAATTCGACGATGCCATTGGTGCCCATTCCACCGGAGTTATTACCGCTGATCTGCCAGTCACTGGTAGTAACGGTACTACCGGCTTTCACTTCATCGCTGCCGCCCTGGCCGTCGAACTGAACCACGAAAGGCCGCTCACCCAGATCAAGGAAAGACTTATCCACCGTCAGGGTGTCATTACCGGAAGAGCCGGTAATTGTAATCACACTGTTGGCGGCAATGTCTGCAATCTTACGTTCGCCCAGTACAGCACCGTTACCGCCGGCACTGCTGTCGATCAGCTGGATAAACTGCTCAGAGGCAGCATTGCTGACCACCTGCAGAGTTACGTCAGAGGAAGCTGCCAGCGCCGCCAGCGGGTCCGCAGATAACAATAAACGGGGTTCAAGCTGCTCCAGCTTGAAGGTGTTCATCTGTTCAGAGGCCGAAGGGCGTAACGCCTTCGACATTTCGTTAAACAGCTTATTCAACCGAGGAGTACGACCCGTATCCGGCTTATCCTGCTTTCCGGCGTTACGGTTTTTCTGTCGTTCTGGTTATAAGTAGCCATAGCCTTGAACCCATTGTCAGCCCCTTCCGAAAGGGCTCTCGTTTATCGTTATATGCTGCCGTCTCCGTGGCAATGCACGCCCCTGCGTGCTTAATAAATCCGGGTGCAGTTACTCCGTTGCACCACTGTCTGAATCAGCTGATTCAGTGCTGAACATCTGCCTCGGCAGACGCAGCTGTGTCCGCAGCCGCCGGCTGAGGCATGTTCTGCAGAACCTTGTTCAGGTTGCGCATAGACTGCAGGTGCAGGTAAATCAGCTCCAGACCGTCATTGGCCATCAGTGCTGCCAGCTCTTCCTGCGGCATCGCTTTCAGCTTGTCACGGCTGATCACTTTAAAGCCTGTCAGGGTGCGTTCTTCACCGGACGGTAAGGTGAACTTAGCGCCCATATCTTCGAACAGATCCAGCTCATTAAGCTTCTGGCAGAACGCCTGGGTGCGCTGATAGTGGCTCTGATAATCCTGCAGGAAGTCCACTACTTTGGTCAGGTACTGGGTTTGCTCACCGTCAGCATCGAACAGACGCTCACCGCGGCCTTCCTGATTACAGCCTTCATAGTTTTCATCCAGACACAAGGTCAGGGTGTTGCCGTCATCACTGCTGGCGAAAACAAACGGATAACGACGGATAAACGCCGGTACATAGTTAGCGTTCCAGCTGCCATCTTCGGCGACATACAGGTTTTCGTCTTCACGAACGCCCATTACAACCACCGGCAGCACTTCATCACCGTTACCGGCAAATACAATACTGTAATCTTCAGCGGCATTCGGGAATTCCACAGCCATCAGAGGGACTGAATTAACCTGCCGGGCAAAGCTGTAGTTATTTCCGGCTTTAATTGACCAGTCAACATGGCGCTGTTTATTTACTGCTTCTACCTGTCCGTAAATCAATAATTGCGTTGCCACTTGTATATCCTCTTTTTCTCCCGCCATCAGACAGCGGTTAACAAAACTTATACTGCTTCCGGCGCCTGTTCAGTGACGCCGAAATACAAGGTAAAAATACCTGCCCGTCCCGGCCGGTACCTGCTGATACATGGCCCAGTACTTTATCGCCATGGGTTTGCAAAAATGTTTCCACCGGCTGGTTATCCGGTTGCTGCAACTGCCAGGTTTGCCGGATCAGATCCGCCCACTGCGTGACTGTCTGCTCCAGGTCGTACAGGTTCAGATCGAACGACTGCCGAACACTGCCAGCTTCTTCCACTTCCAGCATCAGCAACTGCTTTGCAGGCAGAACCTGCAGCGCCCGCTCCAGATAAGCCAGTGCCAGTTGGCAGGCCTCACTGCCAGGCGCCTGAAAACAGGCTTCAATGGTTCGCCGCAGTTCAGTTTCTGTCTGTTCCGGCCGGCACATATACCGGCTGCTGACAGGGCTAAGTTCAGTTCCCCATTTCAGGGCATCATAAACCAGGAGTCTTGCCTGCGGGTCATACTTAAGACCAGCGTAAAAATCACCGGCACGTTCCAGATAAATCTTCAGCACCGGGCTGGCTGCCGGTTCAAAACCAAAGTGCAGCAGGTCCGCCCGGGGCAGCCCTCTTCCAGCCACTGCCATACCGGTGTCGGTATCGCCTGACAGGGCTCTTCCGGCAAAAATGCTTCAGCCCTTTTGAGGCAAAAGCATCTTTATGGGTGCTGATCAGGAAGCGGTCATTTAATGCCTTTCCCGGCACCAGCTTGCAGGAAGTCTCGTAGCCGAACGGCACACCGGTTGCCGCGAACGCTGCCTTAAAAGCAGATGCCAGTTCAGCAACCTGCATTAAGCACCGCTGCCCGGCTGACGGTACAAATCCTGCAGCGTTGAAACGTTACGGACCCAGATTCCCTTTTGCACCGCCACCGGCATTTCTGCCACTGCGGCTTTGGCATCGGCAACTGTGCTGAACGGTGACGTAATCAGTACAAACACCACCTGCCCTGACTCCCGCTCGGTACGGTAATAAGCTGCCTGATCTTCCAGCCCGTGACGGCGAACAAACTTCTGAATACCTTTTTCATTCGCACCTTTAGCCAGCTGCACCACAAAGGCGTCATTCGGTAACTGATTCAGCCAGCCATCGGCCTGCATCTCAGTGCCGCTGACGGCTGCAGCGGCTTTAGGAGAGACAAAGGAAACCGCTGAAGACATATCTGAAGCTGCCGTATCAGTAGTGACAAGGGCATCGCTTTCAACCGGCGACACCTCAGCCAGCAGCTCATCGCTATAAACAGAAGCGCTTTCTTCATTCAGAAAAACCACACTGCGCACCTGAACGCTGGACTGCACGCCAGACTGTACGTCAGCTGCCGCTAAAGACTCCGCCCCGACTGAACCGGACGTCAGCACCGCTGCATTGTCCTGCGCCTGCATGGCATCAACATCTGTCGTCACTTCTGTTCCCTGAAGCTCGGCATTGATTCGCTCAAGATCCTGCACACCCAGGGTGCCGGCCGCACGTTTCAGCCGCAGGGTATTTAACAGATATTCATAACGGGCTGCGGAAAAATCACTGCGGGCAATGAACAGATCCGCTCTGCATCCAGCACACTGACGCTGGAAATCAGACCGGATTCGAATGAAGTACGCTTGGCATCCACCGCCAGCTCATAGGCATCAACCGAACGCTGCAGGGCATTAACCTTGGTGATCGCACCGGCAACACCGCTGAAAGCAGCCCGGGTTTCACGGCCGGCTTTGCGCCATTCCTGTTCCAGCTCATCTTTGGCTTTATTATGCAGATTGATGGTTTCACGCACTTTGGAGGAGACAGCACCGCCGGAATAAATCGGCAGGGTAAACTTCAGCAGGATGTCCTGGGTTTCAACTTCGTTGCCACCGCCGAACAATGAACCGCCGTTATCCACATTCTGATGGGTCACCACCAGATCCAGTGTCGGGTAATGTCCGCCCTTCTGAAGGCGTGCTTCCTGCCAGGCAACTGCCAGGGCACTTTGCTTAGCCAGCAACATCGGGTTCTGTTTCTGAGCACTCTCAACCCAGGTCTGTACATCAAGTGGCTCAGGGCTCACCAGTTCAGTCCGTCACCCAGGGTAACCAGGGAATCAGGCAGCGTGCCGGTCAGTTCCCGCAGCCCCTGAATGGCATCCCGCAAGTCATTACTGATTTCAACCTGACGGGCCTGCGCCTGCATATAACGGGCCTGCGAATCCAGCAGGTCGGTCATTCTTGCCAGACCTTCCTCACGCTGGTTCTGTACCAGTTCATAGTGCTTTTCCAGCGCAGTCACTTCGGCGGTCACCGCCAGATAACTGTCACGTTCTTTAAGTGCTGTGAAATAAGCTTCCGCCACACGCATCACCAGATCCTGACGAACATCCTCCAGTTCGGCAGCGACACGTTAACGTCTTCTTTGGATTTCTTGAAGCCAGCCCAGTTGGCAAAGCTGTATACGGACTGGGTGATCGACAGACTGTACTCGTCGATCGGATAGGACGTACTGCCGGAACCGAAAACAGGGTTTTCGCTGCTGACAATGTCCTGCGACCTTTCAGTATGGGAAATATCAAACTTAATATTCGGCAACAATAATGCCAGTGCCTGATCATAGACTTCTTTAGATGCCTCATGATCATGAAACCCTGCCAGATAGACAGGATCGTTTTCCCGTGCCTGCTGGTAGACCTCCAGCAGATTTTCGGCCTGTACGGACGCCGGCAAAACTGCCGTCCACAGTAAAGTAGCGCCCACGCGAGAGCGAAGCTGTTTCAGCTTAGCCATGCACCATATCCCCGATATTTTTAGAATTATATTCTGGTGCTGCAGTTAATCAGCTTTCAGCAGTAAAACGCATCTAGCAAGTTATGATTTCCTTATCTTGCTGAAAACATTTGCTTTCTTTGCAGCTAATTAAACATTGGTGTCAATAGTAGCACACTTGTTTCCCTTACTCTCCCTGAACAGCATTTTCAAAACAGGTAGTTTAAATACATAAATAGCGGGCCACATAAATCCGTTCACAACCCAAAACGCAGAACTTGACCATCCGCGACCTTTCCCGGTAACCACCAGGAATAGATTTGACATCGGATCAAAAAATCGCCAAAGTTATTTTTAATTAAATGAACGATTAATAAAAAATCTAAGCCATCGGCCACCGCTGCTTTACCTCGCGAAACCGATTGCTCACAGGGTACACAGACTATGCAACACGCCTTATACATCCACGGCCGTTATCAGGACGCCACCTCCGGTGAAACCTTTATTACCCGTAACCCGGCAACCGGTGAAGCCATCGGCGAGATCCAGCAGGCCTCACTGGCAGACGTTGATGCTGCAGTAGAAAGTGCCAAGAAAGGCTTCGCTGAATGGTCAGCAATGTCCGGTGCGGAACGTGGCCGCATTATGATGAAAGCCGTTGCTATCCTGCGTGAACGTAACGATGAGCTGGCGGCACTGGAAGTACTGGACACCGGTAAGCCAATGCAGGAAGCCAACTGCGTTGATATCGCAACCGGTGCCGATGTAGTGGAATTCTTCGCAGGTCTGGCCGGTACAATTCACGGTCAGCAACAGGATCTGGGCGGTAGCAACTTCTTCTACAGCCGCCGCGAACCGCTGGGCGTATGTGCCGGTATCGGTGCATGGAACTACCCGATTCAGATCGCCATGTGGAAATCAGGCCCGTGTCTGGCTGCCGGTAACGCACTGGTATTCAAACCGTCTGAAGAAACTCCGCTGTCTGTTCTGAAACTGGCTGAAATCTACACCGAAGCTGGCATGCCGGATGGCGTATTCAACGTTGTACAGGGTGACTACCGTGTCGGTCAGGCCCTGTCCCGTCACCCGGAAATTGAAAAAGTATCCTTCACCGGTGAATGCGGTACCGGTAAGAAAGTCATGGCAGATGCAGCTGGCTCTCTGAAAGATGTAACTATGGAACTGGGCGGAAAATCACCGCTGGTTGTGTTTGAAGACGCCGATCTGAAAAACGCTGTATCCGGCGCGATGCTGGCCAACTTCTACACCCAGGGCGAAGTCTGCACCAACGGTACCCGGGTATTCGTTCACGACAGCATCTATGACGAATTCGTTTCTCAGATTGCTGAGCGCACCGGCCGCATGATTGTGGGCGATCCAACTGATCTGGATACCCAGGTTGGCGCTCTGATCTCTGAAAAGCACATGCACAAGGTACTGGAATACATCGATGCCGCTAAAGACGCCGGCGCCCGCCTTGTTTGCGGTGGTAACCGTGTCACTGAAAACGGTCTGGATAAAGGCTACTTTGTTGCCCCGACTGTATTTGCTGACTGCACCGACGACATGCCAAACGTAAAAGATGAAATCTTTGGCCCTGTAATGTCCATCCTGCGCTTCAGCGACGAAGAAGAAGTGATCCGCCGCGCCAACGATACTGACTTCGGTCTGGCGGCCGGTGTATTCACCAAAGACTTCTCCCGTGCCCACCGTGTAATTGCCCGCCTGCAGGCCGGTATTTGCTGGATCAACAACTGGGGCGCTTCTCCTGCTGAAATGCCTGTTGGCGGTTACAAGCAGTCCGGTATCGGCCGTGAAAACGGTATCGAAACCCTGAACCACTATACCCAGGTGAAGAGCGTTTTCGTTGAGCTGGGCGACATCGACTGCCCTTATAGCTGAGGTTAACTGATGAGCAATACTGAATTTGATTACATTGTTGTCGGGGCAGGTTCTGCCGGCTGTGTACTGGCGAACCGCCTGTCAGAAGACAGCAACAACAAGGTACTGCTGCTGGAAGCCGGTGGCAGCGACAAGAGCATTTTCATCCAGATGCCGACTGCCCTGTCGTATCCGATGAACACTGAAAAATATGCCTGGCAGTTCCACACGGATAAAGAACCGTATCTGGACAACCGGGAAATGCACTGCCCGCGCGGTAAAGTACTGGGCGGCGGCTCTTCCATTAACGGCATGGTATACGTACGTGGCCACGCCTGTGACTTTGATGAATGGGAAGAACACGGTGCCAAAGGCTGGGGTTACCAGCAGTGTGTACCTTACTTCAAGAAAGCAGAAACCTGGTACAAGGGCGAAGATGAATACCGTGGCGGCAGCGGCCTGTTGGCACCTGCAACGGTAATGAAATGAAGCTCAACCCGCTGTATCAGGCATTCATCGATGCCGGTGAAGAAGCAGGTTACCCGACTACTGACGATTACAACGGTTACCGTCAGGAAGGTTTCGGCCCAATGCACATGACCGTCGACGGCGGTGTGCGTGCCTCTACCTCAAATGCACACCTGCGTCCGGCACTGAAGCGCCCGAACCTGACCCTGATGAAAGGTGTACTGACACGCAAGGTTCTGCTGGACGGCAAGAAAGCTACCGGCATTGAATACCAGCAGGGTGGCAGCATTAAAACGGCCACAGCCCGTAAAGAAGTGATTCTGAGCGCCGGCTCTATCGGCTCTCCGCAACTGCTGCAACTGTCCGGCATTGGCCCTGCCAAAGTCCTGCAGGACGCCGGTGTTGAAGTGGTACAGGATCTGCCAGGTGTTGGCGAAAACCTGCAGGATCACCTGGAAGTTTACTTCCAGTATCACTGTAAGCAGCCTATCTCACTGAACAGCAAACTGGGCCTGATCAGCAAAGGCATGATCGGTACCCGCTGGATTCTGTTTAAAGACGGTCTGGGTGCCACCAACCACTTTGAATCCTGTGCATTTATCCGTTCCCGTGAAGGTCTGAAGTGGCCGAATATTCAGTACCACTTCCTGCCGGCGGCCATGCGCTACGACGGCCAGGCAGCATTTGACGGTCACGGCTTCCAGGTTCACGTTGGCCCGAACAAGCCGGAAAGCCGCGGTAAAGTCTGGATCACCAGCAATGATCCTGCCGCCAAGCCACGGATTATCTTCAACTACATCAGCACCGAGCAGGACAAACAGGACTGGCGCGATACCATTCGCCTGAGCCGTGAAATCCTCAACCAGCCGGCGATGGATGAATACCGCGGTGAAGAAATTCAGCCGGGTATCAACATCACCTCTGATGAAGATATCGACCGCTGGGTACGTGAAAATGTAGAAAGTGCTTACCATCCTTCATGCACCTGTAAACTGGGTGCGGATGATGATCCGATGGCGGTACTGGATAACGAATGTAAGGTCCGGGGATTGAATCCCTGCGGGTGGTGGATTCTTCCATCTTCCCGACTATCCCGAACGGCAACCTGAATGCGCCGAGCATCATGGTGGCAGAAAAAGCCGCCGACATGATTCTGGGCAAACCTGCCCTGCCGGATGCCAACGTTGATGTCTGGATCGACGAGCAATGGCAGGAACGTCAGCGCATCGGCGCGCCAAAACGGAAATTTAAGCCACACTGTCCCCTGCCGGGTAACACGCTGATACACAGTGGTTACCCGGCAGGGGCAAACTGTTTTACGAATCCGGTAACTGCCGAGCAGTCTGTTACCGGATTCAGGTTAAGGACTAACCAAAGGGCGTCAGCCCGCTGAGCCGTTACCATAAGACTCATTCCGGGATTTGTAGCCGGGCTCATTTCTGGCTACAGACCCTGTAAGCAAGGGAGATACTCTGCTTTGACAGAGTATCCTGAGAGAAGACAACAACAATAAAGGTAAAAACTCATGAAGACTCGACAGCAAACCCGTAAAACACAGAACTTCCTGCGCGGGTTAACCGTCGCAATGGGCTATCTGCGTCCATGGCATTTGCCGCTTCCTGTGATGATGTGCGTTTCTCCGATGTGGGCTGGACCGACATTACCGCCACCACTGCAGTAACCAGTGAAGTTGTATCTGCGCTGGGCTACAAGCCAAGCACTCAGCTGCTTTCCGTACCTGTTACCTACACCTCTCTGGCGAATAACGACATCGACGTATTCCTGGGTAACTGGATGCCAACCATGGAAGCGGATATTGCTAAATACCGCGAAGCCGGCACGGTTGAAACCGTTCGTGCGAACCTGGAAGGCGCCAAGTACACCCTGGCTGTACCTAAGTACGCTTACGATGCCGGCCTGAAGAGCTTTGCCGACATTGCTAAATTCAAAGACAAGCTGAAAGGCCGCATCTACGGTATTGAGCCGGGTAACGACGGTAACCGTCTGATTCAGGACATGATCGATAAAGACGCTTTTGATCTGGAAGGTTTCAAGCTGGTTGAATCGTCTGAAGCAGGCATGATCTCTCAGGTATCCCGTGCAGCCAAGCGTGACCAGTGGGTTGTCTTCCTGGGCTGGGCACCACACCCGATGAATGCCAATATCGAAATGGAATACCTGGACGGCGGTGACGACTACTTCGGTCCGAACTACGGCGGTGCTAACGTTTACACCAACGTACGTCAGAACTACACCACAGACTGCCCGAACATGGGTAAGCTGCTGCAAAATCTGGAATTCAGCCTGGCAATGGAAAACGAAGTCATGGGCGCGATTCTGGACGACGGCAAAAGCCTGAAGTTGCAGCCAAAGAATGGCTGAAAGCCAACCCTCAGGTACTGGATGCATGGCTGGCCGGCGTAACCACTAAAGACGGTGGCGACGCAATGGCAGCAGTTAAAGGCCAATTAGGCCTGTAACAGTCCTGAAAAGTCTGCGGACTTAATCAGACCTGTGCCGGTCATGCGCTGCATACCGACACTCTGTCAGACCACCACAGCGGGTAACCGCTGTGGCCGGTCGACCGTTTCACACAATATCTGACAGTGTAAGAGTTTAGCCGGCTGACGCTCAGTGCCCGGCTGCCTAAACGCTTACATTGGCGACCTGGATAAAACGCCGGAAAGCGGTAGCACGGGCAGGCTCCGCTTTGAGATTAACTCTTCCGGCCCACAAAAACCGTCTGTACATACAGGCAACAATAATAAACAGAGCGCCCGCCGAAAGGGGCCACTCTGAATATAAAAGGTTTTTCTGATGAACTGGATAACCGACAACAAAATCCCGCTGGGTGACTGGATGGAATCATTCGTCGACTGGCTCACCTTCAATGCGGCCGGATTATTCGACGCCATCTCGATCTCTCTGGAATGGCTGATTTTGTCGATGGTAGACATCTTCCAGATGTTCCCGCCGTTTGTACCAATGGCAATGACCGCTGCACTGGCCTGGTTCCTGCACCGCAGTATTCCGCTGGTAATCTTTGTCGTGGCCGCACTGGTACTGATCCTCAACCTGGGCTACTGGCAGGAAATGCTGGAAACCTTCGTACTGGTTCTGGCAGCCACTACCCTGTCGGTCATCATGGGCATCCCGGTGGGTATCCTGGCGGCACACAAGCCATGGGTATACACCATATTGCGTCCGATTCTTGACCTGATGCAGACCATCCCGACCTTCGTTTACCTGATTCCGACTCTGGTACTGTTCGGCTTGGGTGTGGTACCGGGTCTGATTTCCACCATTATTTTTGCCATCGCCGCCCCGATCCGTCTGACCTACCTGGGCATCAGCCGGGTACCGGAAGACCTGATCGAAGCAGGCAAGGCGTTTGGCGCAACCCCGTTCAAGCTGCTATACAAAGTTGAGCTGCCAGCGGCAATGCCAAACATCATGGCCGGTATCACCCAGTGCATCATGCTGTCACTGTCGATGGTAGTAATTGCTGCGCTGGTAGGTGCCGACGGTCTGGGTAAGCCGGTTATCCGCGCCCTGAACACCGTAAACATCTCTCAGGGTTTTGAAGCCGGTCTGGCGATTGTACTGGTTGCGATTATTCTCGACCGTATCTGTAAAGCACCTGGCGCGAAGGAGGAAGGTTAATCATGACTTCACTGACTTCAGCCTCAACCACTCAGGCAACTGATATGCAGGAACAAGTAAGCGCTATCAGCATCCGTAATCTGGATGTTATTTTCGGCAACTGGTCACACGACAGCCTGCGAATGCTTGATGCGGGAAAAACCCGCCAGGAAATTATCGAAACCACCGGCGATGTGGTCGGCGTGAAAAACGCCAGCATCGAAGTTAAACAGGGCGAAATCTGCGTACTGATGGGCCTGTCCGGCTCCGGTAAATCCAGTCTGCTGCGCGCGGTTAACGGCCTTAACAAGGTCAGCCGCGGTGAGCTACTGGTCCGCGACGGCGAGCGCATGGTGAATATTGCCGAATGTGACGCCAACACCCTGCGCCACATGCGCAGCAAGCGGGTCTCCATGGTATTCCAGAAGTTCGCGCTGATGCCTTGGTTAACCGTTCTGGATAACGTTGCTTTTGGTCTGGAAATGCAGGGGATCGATAAAGCGACCCGCCGCCAGATGGCAATGGAAAAACTGAAAATGGTCGGGCTGGATGAATGGCACGACAAATATCCCCACGAACTTTCCGGGGATGCAGCAACGGGTTGGACTTGCGAGAGCGTTCGCTATTGATAGCGACATATTGCTCATGGACGAGCCTTTTTCGGCACTTGATCCACTGATTCGTAGCCAGCTGCAGGACGAACTGATCGAGCTGCAAAAGCGCCTGAACAAAACCATTCTGTTCGTTAGCCACGATCTGGATGAAGCACTGAAAATCGGCACCAACATTGCCATCATGGAATCTGCTGAGATCATCCAGCACGGCAAGCCGGAAGACATCGTTCTGAACCCGAGCAACGCTTACGTACAGGACTTCGTTGCCCACACCAACCCGCTGAACGTACTGCGTGGCCGGGCACTGATGACCGACATCAGCGACCTGGAACGCCGTGATGATGCACTGGTACTGGACCGCCACACTGATACTCTGGTGACCCTGAATGCTGACGGCACCCCGGCCAGCGCAAGCCGTAACGGCCAGTCACTCAGCCTGCAACAGTGGACAGAAGGTCAGGATCTCGATCTAATTCAGCCGGATCAGCTGATGGTAGCCACGCCGGATATCTCCATGCGTGACGCCATCGAAATCCGTCACCGGACCAGCTTACCGGTGCTGCTGTGTGAAGATGACAAATGTACCGGCATGCTGGAAGATGATGACTTCTACCATGCACTGCTGGGTAAGCACTTCAACAAGGAAACCGAGTAAACCGATAAAGGTTTAACCACGGCTAACAATCAAAAGCAGGCTCAATCAGCCTGCTTTTTTGTATGCCGGAAAATCACCGCAAAACGGGCATTTATGGATAGCACAGATAAAACACTGCTCATAGAATACAGAGCGTAACTCTTTGTTTAACAGACAGCCTGTGCCAAAACCATGCTAAAACTGCCTGACTACATGTGTCATAACGCGATATTACGCAGCTATGGCCAGATCTTTCTGCAACCCAGCAGCCGGGCCGGCAGTCTGTTCATACTGGCCATTGCCGTCAATTCCCTGAGCCAGGCGTTTATTGCCCTGGCAGCCATACTGACAAGCCTGTTAACCGCCCGTTTGCTGAAAGTAACTCCGGCAGATGTCAGCCAGGGACTGTACGGTTTTAACGCCGCCCTGCTGGCACTGGCCATCAGCAATAGCTTAGCGGTCACATCGGTATCACTGCTGCTGATCATTGCCGGCAGCGCCCTCACCGCCCTGCTGCTGCAACAATTTCAGCAGCGCAGCACTTTGCCAGCGTTTACCGCCCCGTATATTGTCACCGGCTGGATCATTTTACTGATCGCCGGCGGCTTACAGCTCAGCCCGCCTCCGCTGCTGGCAGGCACGGAAATCGATGAGTTCTATACCGCGGTTGCCAGAGGTATCGGTCAGGTAGTCTTTCAGGATAATGCCCTGAGTGGCATTCTGAGCTTCGCAGGCCTGCTCTGTTACTCACGGCCGGCAGCCATGTGGGCACTGATTGCCAGCGCCACCGGAGTATTCCTCGCCGGTATTCTCAGCTTCCCCGACGCCCTGATTAATAATGGCAGCTACAGCTACAACGCAGTGCTGGCAGGCATTGCGCTGGGTGCACATTTTCCACGCCGGTTTGTCCTGCACTGCTGGGTATTGTTATCAGTATTTTACTGATGCGGGGATTTCAGCTGGCGGAGATAACCGCCTTCACAGCACCTTTCGTGCTGGCCAGCTGGCTGATCATCGTTATTGCTGCGCGTAAAAACAGCGGAAAAGTTAGCACTCTAAAGAATCCGCCAGGCTGAAATTATTCTTACCGGCCTGCTTAACCTGATACATCGCCTGATCCGCCTGACAGAACAACTCTTTGGCGTTAGTGGCATAATCAGGAAACACCGAGATACCGATACTGACACCCACATCCAGCATCAGGTCTGCGCCGCACTCACTGACCACATGAAACGGCTCGGCAAAGATCTGCAGGATTTCCCGGGCAATCACCACCGCCACCTCCTGACAGCTGATATGTTCCAGCAAGATAATAAACTCATCGCCACCGATACGGCCGACGGTATCGCTCTCCCGGACAATGCCGGAGAGACGCTTAGCAATCACTTTTAACAAATCGTCGCCAGTCAGGTGACCATAGGTATCGTTAATCGCCTTAAAGCCATCCAGATCCAGAAACATCAGTGCAAAACGGTGATCATTCTCTCTGGCTGTATCCACCGCCCGGTCAATCCGCTGTTTACACAGCCGCACACCGGGCAAGTTCGTCAGGGCATCATAGTTGGCGAGTTTTTAAGTTCGTCTTTGCCAGCTCAGCTTCCTGCAATGCATTGTGCAAAGCGGTCACATCGTATTCAGAGACCAGCATCAGATATTCACCGGTCAGGGGATGCCGGCTGCTGCGAATATCCACTGTATGCCGCTGCACACCGTGCCGGGTAACCATCAGATGGGTGTGCCGGCTGTCTTCTCCTTTACGGCCTTTCTCAAGTCGTTCCCGGGCTTCCTGCGGATCAGAAAAACGGCTTTCAAATAACGAGATATTTTCCGGTAAGTTCTCACGCCGGTCATAACCGTACAGGTTGGCTGAAGCCGGGTTTTCAAATAACAGGTCACCGTCCAGTGTATAACTGGTTACAGCCACCGAGGCATAGCGGGTGGCTTCGGCAAACAACAGTTGCTCCGCTTCACCCAGCTGATGCTCTTCCAGCACAAAGCCGATAATGCCCCGGTGCCGCTGTGGCCCCAGTAATACAGCCTTGTGACGGATCAGTACGGTGGTGGCTTCACCGTTGGGATAGGTGGTCCAGGGGTCGGAGGTCATCCCCTCCTGCGAGGCTTTTTCGAAAATACCGCGAATCCGGTTACGGGCACCGTCGGTATCAGAGGAAAGGTCTTTATCCACCAGCTGCTGATAATGCTCCAGCCCCCAGTATTCAACCGCACGGGCATTGCCCCACCAGAACCCGTAGGCATCCACATCAAACACCCAGACAGGGTCCGGCATTACATCAAATGCACTCAGTTGCTCAACCGATTCAAAGACGGTCAGATGGGCAAAATTTACATCAGTACTCACGTGGTTCCCCGAACACATAGCCAACAATATGTAATCCGCAGTGATTACTTGGGAGATCCTTTCCGACAGTTCTGAGGCTGCGGGCTACTGCAATCCTGGCACCGCCTGCACCAAACGATGCCGACAGGTCTGTTCAGACTACGCCAAGCCACCGACGAAACAAGTGAAAACAGGCAAATTCTGCGGGCGAACCAACCATTTCGGGTATTTCCCTCTGTTAAACCGGAAGGCTCTGCCGACCAAAGCATGAACATCCCCTTCAGCCAGGCACAAAAAACCGGCACTCCGGCCGGTTAAAGCAGCCACCGGTGACGGCGGCTCGCAAGGGTAAGTATTACTTAATTGCCAGGTGTTGCTGTACCGCTTCCAGGCCGGAGTTGCCCTGCAAGTCAGTTACACCTTCCAGCCAGCTGTCCAGCACCTGTGGGTTCTTCTGCAGCCACTGTTTAGCCGCATCGGCAGGCTGCTGACCATCATCCAAAATGTGTCCCATCATCTGGTTTTCCATGGTCAGAGTGAACTTCAGGTTATCCAGCAGACGGCCAACATTCGGGCATGCATCACGGTAGCCTTTACGGGTCAGGGTCTGAATCGTGGCACCACCAAAGTTAGCACCGAAATACTTATCACCGCCGGTGAGGTATTTCAGATCAAAATTGGTGTTCATCGGATGCGGTTCCCAGGCCAGGAAGGCGATGAACTCATCACGCTTAACACTGCGCTTAACCTGACTCATTACGCCCTGCTCGCCAGACTCAACCAGACGCCATTTCTGCAGGCCGAAATCGCCGCTGTCGATCATCTTCTGCAGCAACTGGTTTGCCGGCGCACCAGCTTCAATACCGTAGATACGCTTACGGAACTTATCTTCCGCTTTGATCAGGTCCGCAAAATCATGAATACCGGCGTTATACACATACTCCGGCACCGCCAGGGTGAACTTGGCACCGCTCAGGTTAGTTCCCACGACATCGATGTCACCGGGTGTGGCGTATTTATCGATGAATTTCTGCTGAGCCGGCATCCAGTTACCCAGAAACACGTCGATCTCGCTGCTCTTCAGGCCTTCAAAGCCGATTGGCACCGCCAGGGTGCTGATCTCGGTGTTGTAGCCCAGCCCCTGAAGTACTGTACTGGCCAGCGCATTGGTGGAGTTAATATCGGTCCAGCCCGGATCGGTAAAACGTACAGTCTGGCAAGAAGCAGGATCGCTGGCCTGCGCAACGCCGGCACTCATTAACGCAGCACTGAACAGTAAAGTTTTGGTCGTTTTCATATTTCACTTACTTATTGTTATTCACAGAAATGACTGGCGGACAGCGTCAGACACTGCCCGCCCCCGATAAGACGCCCTTAAGATGCTTTATCAGCAATGCGCGGGAAACGGGCTTTCGCCTCCAGATCATCCAGATCCACGTTGTTACGCATATACATGGTGCTGGAATCAAAATTGGCTGATGATCCCAGATTGGCTCTTTACCCTGTTTATGGGCTTCAGCCACCAGACGGCGACGCTTCTGGCTGATGATGACATCGCGGGTAATCGCATCGCTGTCCCAGCGCTCTGCAGCTTCCGCCCGGAATGCCGCCAGCAGCTCAGCATGCTCTTCCAGCTCCGCCAGATTGATACGCTCCTGCGGATCAGTTTCCAGATTGAACAGCTGATCAGGGTCCGGGGCTGAACAGATATATTTGTAAGCACCGCGACGAATCATGAACATTGGCGCAACCACACCTTCACCCATGTATTCACCGATTACCTCGTCGTGCGCTTCACCGTTACCGGTCAGGTGCGGCATTAGACTGCGGCCGTCAATTGGCATGGCGTATTCAGGCGCCTGACCACCGTTGGCCAGCTCGGCAAAGGTGGGCAGTAAATCCATGGTAGAAACCGATTCTTTCACCCGCTGCGGGCTGAAATGCTTCGGCGCGTATACCAGCATCGGTACCCGTGCTGACCACTCGAAGTAGCTCATCTTGTACCACAGGCCACGCTCACCCAGCATGTCGCCGTGATCGCCGGAGAACACCACGATGGTGTCGTCTGCCATACCGGAGTCTTCCAGTGCTTTCAGCAGCACACCGATCTGATCATCTACGTAGCTGCAGGAACCGTAATAAGCACGGCGGGCGTTACGGATCTGCTGATCAGTAATATTCTTACGGTCCATCTGATAAACGTGCAGCAAGCGCTTGGAGTGCGGGTCCTGTTCGTCGTCCGCCAGTTCGAAAGACGGTAATTCAATCTCTTCATCGCTGTAACGGTTCCAGTATTCTTCAGGAATCGCGTACGGGTCGTGAGGGTGGGTCATAGAAACCGTCAGGCAGAATGGCCGCTCACCCGGGTTACGGGCACGTTCAAACAGGTAACGCTTGGCGTGGAACACCACCTCGTCATCAAAATCCAGCTGGTTGGTCCGGATCGTCGGGCCAGCCTGGGTTACAGACGACATGTTGTGGTACCAGGTCGGACGCTTGTCGAAGTTTTCCCAGTCCGGGAACCAACCGTAGTCAGCCGGGTAAATATCGGTGGTCAGACGCTCTTCAAAACCGTGCAACTGATCCGGGCCGCAGAAATGCATTTTGCCGGACAGCGCCGTCTGATAACCCGCATGACGCAGGTAGTGGGCAAAGGTCGGAATGTCCGCCGGGAACTCAGCGGCATTGTCCCAGGCACCGATCTTGCTCGGTAACTGACCGCTCATCAGCACATAGCGGCTCGGGGCACACAGAGGACTGTTACAGTAGGCAGATTCAAAAACCACACCGGCAGCCGCCATTTTATCCAGATTCGGCGTTTTGGCAGTTTTGCCACCATAGGTTTTCAGTACCGGCGCGGCCATCTGATCCGCCATGATGAACAGAATATTGGGTTGCTTGGCAGCATCACTCATAACATTCTCCAAACTAATATCTCTAGTCATTTATACTTATTCTGATTACGCCCACCGGGCAGTGGTTTGGCGTACAATTAACCCGCTTTCACATAACAACGTGGATACAGCGAGTATTTATTATTTCTGTCGACGCTGTAAACTCACTGAAAACTAATCACTAAAGTAAGTTGAACTTATGTTATTAAAGGATAGGTTACCGTCACCGCAGAGCTTGCTGGTGTTCGAAGCTGCAGCACGACATTTAAGCTTTACTGCCGCCGCCCGGGAGCTCAGCTCCACCCAGTCAGCGGTAAGCCAGCTAATGCGCGGCCTGGAAGCACAGCTGGAGCTGCAGCTGTTCCGCAGAATCTACCGGGGTCGAGCTGACTGAAGCCGGCGAGCAGCTGTTTGAGGTATGCCAGAAAGGGTTTAACGACATCGCCGGGCGAATCGAAAAGTTGCAGAACGCAGAACGGCATCCTCATATAAATGTCGCCACCGACTTCGCATTTGCCGCTTACTGGCTATTACCCCGGCTGCCGGCCTTCCGGGAATTACACCCGGATACCGAGGTCAGAATCATCACCTCTCAGGGCAGCCATGAAGTGCGCAGCCAGGATGCCGATGTCGCCATCCGCTTTGCCAGCCAGCCTTCTGCCGACAGCATCCCACTGTTTGCTGAAGAAGTATTTCCGATATGCAGCCCCGGCTTTCTTGCCAAACACGGCCCGATAACCAGCCATAAAAACTCGCCAGCTTGCCACTGCTGAAGCTCGGTGCGGATGCCGGTGAAGGCTGGATGGACTGGCCGGGGTATTTCAGTGGCCGGCGCAGCCAGATTCAGCCGGGAGAACCGGTACTGACATTCAACAATTACACCCTGCTGATACAGGCAGCTATTGCCGGTCAGGGGTAGGAATCGGCTGGGGAACACTGGTGGATGAGCTGATCGAGTCAAAGGTACTGACTGGCCTTAAGGACTTCAGCCTGAGCTCAAAGGGAGGGTATTTCATCAGCGCGACACAGACACCTCGCCAGCCGGATATTTGCCAGCAGTTTATAGAATGGTTACAAGAGGCGTGAAAACTGTCAGGAATACTTTTTCAGTACTTCCGGTGGTAACTGACGTTCAAGATAATCGGTGATGATCCGCTGTGCCAGATCACTGTCAATGCCGGACGGTGCCAGTGCACCCCGCAGCCAGATACCATCGATCAGGGCGGCAATGCTTTGCGCGACGAAGACCGCCTGTTCTTTCGGCAACACCCGCTTCAGTTCATGTTTGAGATGTGACAACAGACGCTGTTCATTGACCCGCTGTAAACGGTACAGAGATGGCTCATGCATCGCCTGTGACCAGAAGGCCAGCCAGGTTTTAACCACCTTGGAATCCAGCTGGCGGGGTCAAAGTTACCGCCAACAATGGCTTTAACCCGGGCGATAACATCATCGGAATCGGTTTCATCCAGCCGCTGACGTACCCCTTCAGAAAGCTGCTGAAGTACCGACCGCATGGTCGCTTCAAGCAGGCTGTTTTTACCGCCAAAATAATGATTAATGATCGCCGGAGAAACACCGGCATAACGGCTGATCATCGCAACGCTGGCCTTCTGCAGCCCGACCTCGTTAATCGCTTCCATAGTTGCGTCGATTAACTGGGGCTTTCTGATGGCAGGCATTCCGACTTTAGGCATGGATAGGTAACTCGCTGTGCTTTTATTATTCTATGGCCTGATTAACCACAATTTTTAAACAGGCATTCAACAAAAACTGCCTGTTTCTTAGCCGGGAGTCAAGTCTGTTAATAAAATCAATCACTTTGCGTCGCACACAGGCAGCTTTTACACTGCCTGTGCCCGCATTTGCAGCAGTTACCGCTACTTAGCGGCTTTCTGACGCAGTTTTTCAACTTACGTTTTTAGCCCGGTTACTTAACCCTTTCGACTGTTTTTCGAAAGCGTCATCATTTCCTGCTCGGCTTTACTCAGAGACGCCCGGACAGACTTCTTCTTAGGCTTCACCGCAGGTACTTCCGGATTCGCAGCCGACTTTTTAGCCGGACGCTTACGGGGCTTTGGCTTCCTGACCGGCACCGGCAGCTTTATCGGATGGCCAGGCCGTTACAGACGCTTCAGCCTGAGCAACCACCCGCTCTTCCCGAGCCTGAACCGCACCGGGATGAGCCCGCTTATGACGTTTTTATCCGCCAGTTTCGCCAGGGTGATATCACCGTCGCGGAGCAACTCACGCTGGCTGCGTTTCTTCTTACCGGATTTAGCATCCGGCCGCATGCTGCGGGCTGTTTCCAGGGTTTCACGCAATTCGAAATCAATCTTACGCTCGTCCAGATCAACCCGGACCACCTGCACCCGTAACTTGTCTCCCAGACGGAAGCCTTTGCCGCTGCGCTCACCTTTCAGACACTGACGGGCAGCATCGTAATGGTAGTAATCCCTGGCAGTGCCGAGATATGAATCAGACCTTCAACGTAGGCTTCTTCAAGTTCAACAAACAGACCAAAACCGGTTACCGCTGACACCACACCGTCGAACACACCGCCAACCTGATCCTGCATGTATTCACATTTCAGCCAGGACATCACGTCACGGGTGGCATCATCCGCCCGGCGCTCGGTCATCGAGCAGTGTTCACCCAGCTCCAGCACCTGCTCCATGGTGTACTGGTGCAGGAAGGCAGAGTTAGGCTCAAAGCCTTCACAACGATCCAGCTGCTTGCTGTCATTGCCGGTATGAATCAGCGCCCGGATGGTCCGGTGCACCAGCAAATCCGGATAGCGACGGATCGGTGAGGTAAAGTGGGTATAAGCCGGATAATTCAGACCGAAATGGCCTTTTTCTTCCGGGCTGTACACCGCCTGTGACATAGAACGCAGCATCATGATCTGGATGATATGCTTATCCGCACGGCCTTCCAGTGCTTCCGTCAGTTCCTGATAGTCGGTCGGGGTCGGTTCATCACCGCCACCCAGCGTCAGCCCCAGCGGACCTAAATAACTGCGCAGGGCTTCAATACGGGCTTCTTTCGGGCCGTCGTGCACCCGGTACAGGGCCGGCTGTTTCAGCTTACGCAGCAAACGGGCAGACGCCACGTTAGCGCAGAGCATACATTCTTCAATGATCTTGTGGGCGTCGTTACGCACCACCGGAATGATCTTTTCGATCTTACGCTCATCACTGAACAGAATCCGGGTTTCAGTGGTTTCAAAGTCGATTGCGCCGCGCACTTCACGGGCTTTACGCAGGCCGTGATACAGGTCGTACAGGTCTTCCAGATGCGGCACCACACTGGCGTACTCTTCACGCAGCGCCTTACCGTTATCACTGTCCGCTTCCTGCAACATCGCGCCTACCTTGGTGTAGGTCAGACGGGCATGGGACTGGATTACTGCTTCATAGAACTTATAACCACTAAGGTTACCGCTGGCACTGATGGTCATTTCACAAACCATGGCCAGACGATCCACATGGGGGTTCAGGGAACACAAACCGTTAGACAGCAACTCCGGCAACATCGGTACCACAAACTCCGGAAAGTACACAGAGTTACCACGTTTGTGAGCTTCGATATCCAGCGGAGAATCCGGGCGAACATACCAGGACACATCGGCAATCGCGACCCACAGACGCCAGCCACCGGACTTTTTCTTCTCACAGTAAACCGCGTCATCAAAGTCTTTAGCGTCTTCACCGTCGATGGTTACCAGTGGCAGGTGCCGCAGATCGATCCTGTTCGTTTTGGCGGACTCTTCAACGTCGGCACTCAGCTCAGCGGTAGCCTGACGAACATCATCATTCCATTGCTCAGGAATATCGTAGTTATGAATCGCCACGGTAATTTCCATGCCCGGCGCCATATGGTCACCCAGCACTTCTATGACCCGGCCGGTGGGCTTATTACGTTTCCCCGGCGGCATTACAAGCTCAGCCACCACTAGCTGACCGTCACGGTAATCCAGCGGCGTTTCCTCATTGGGAATGATCTGGATATCCTGAGTGATGCGCTGATTTTCCGGCACCATATAGCCAAAGCTGCCGTTGCCCTGATACCGGCCAACCAGCTTATGGGTATTGCGCTCCAACACCTCAACGATGGCGCCTTCTTTACGGCCTTTACGGTCTTCGCCGCCCACCCGGACCAGCGCCCGGTCGCCATCAAATACCTGACGCATCTCACGGGCGCTCAGGAAAATATCATCATTGCCTTCATCGGGAATCAGGAAGCCAAAGCCGTCCCGGTGCCCCTGAATACGGCCACCAATCAGGTCCAGCTTACTCAGCAATACATACTGGGCCTTACGGTTACGCATCAGCTGCCCGTCACGCTCCATGGCACGCAAGCGGCGGCGCAGGGCTTCTGAGGCATCTTCATCCTGAATATCCAGCAGGCTTTCCAGCTGCCAGCGTGTCAGAGGCTCACCCTGTTCATTCAGGGTTTCCATTATCAGTTCGCGGCTGGCAATTGGCCGCTCATATTTATCCGCTTCGGGCAGCGTGCGGGTCGACCGCCACACCGGCTTCCGGTAATTTTTTAGGCATTACAAGTCTTTAGGTAATTTTGTCTGCATATCAATATAACACCGATCAGTTATAAACGACGGGTTACTTTGCAACAGAAAAACAAAACCGGCCAAAGATGGCCGGTTTGCAATTAACAGTGACAGAACGGCTTATGGCCGCTCGTCCACTTCTTCATCTTCTTTTTCCGGTGGCATAAGGTCTTCTTTACAGACACCCATTGCCAGCAGCACGTTTGCTGCCACATATATGGATGAGTAAGTACCTACCAGCACACCGATCAGCAGTGCAATCGCAAAGCCGTGGATCAGTTCACCACCAAATACCGCCAGCGCTGTCAGTACCAGCAAGGTGGTTAAGGAGGTAACAATTGTCCGGCCCAGAGTCTGGTTCAGGGAGATATTCATAATCTCCTCCGGCGTTCCCTTACGGACCTTACGGAAGTTCTCCCGGATACGGTCAGATACCACGATGGTATCGTTCAGGGAGTAACCTATTACCGCCAGCAGCGCCGCCAGTACTGTCAGGTCAAAGTCCAGCTTAAACAGCGAGAAGACACCCAGTACGATCAGCACGTCGTGTGCCAGTGCTGCCACCGCGCCCACTGAGAACTTCAGCTGGAAGCGGAAGGCAACGTAGATCATGACCATGAACAGCGCCAGCAACAGGCCTAAACCGCCCTGCTCACGCAGCTCTTCACCGACCTGCGCACCCACGTATTCGTTACGGCGCAGGGTCAGGGTCTGGTCTTCATCCGCCTGCAGCACAGACAGCACCTGATCCCCTAATTTAGGATCATGGCTCTGACCCAGACGGATCAGAATATCCACCGGCGAACCAAAGGTCTGAACCACTGCATCATCATAACCGGCGCTCTGCAGCTGGCCACGGATTTCATTCAGATCCGGTGACTGTTCATAACCCACTTCCACCAGTGAACCACCGGTAAAATCGAGACCGAACTTCAGGCCATTCATTACCAGTGAGGCAACTGAAATCAGCAGCACTGCAATCGACAGGCCCGCCGCAATCTTGCGCAGGGCCATAAAGTTAAAGTTTTTACACTTGCCATGTTATCCCCGGGTCAGATCGACAGCTTGTTCAGCGTACGACCGCCGTAGGTTAAATTCACTAACGCACGGGTCACCATGATGGCGGTAAACATCGACGTCACGATACCCACGGAAAGGGTAATCGCAAAACCTTTCACAGGGCCGGTACCCATGGCAAACAGGATAACCGCCGCCAGTAAGGTGGTGATGTTGGCATCAAAATGGTGGTGAATGCCCGTTCGAAACCGGCATTAATGGCCGACTGCGGTGGCAGCCCGTTGGCCAGCTCTTCTTTATTCGCGAGAATATAAGTACGTTGGCATCCACCGCCATACCGACCGTCAGTACGATACCGGCAATACCCGGCAAGGTAAGGGTGGCAGACATAATGGACATCACCGCGAGCAGCAATACCAGGTTCAGCGTCAGGGCAACGTTGGCCAGCAAACCGAACACCCGGTAGTACACCAGCATGAACAGCAGTACCAGGGCAAAACCGATCTGTACTGAGGTGATACCCAGCTCGATGTTCTGTTCACCCAGGCTCGGCCCTACTGTACGTTCCTCTACGAAGTAGATTGGCGCCGCCAGTGCACCGGCACGTAACAACAGTGCCAGCTCAGATGCTTCACCTGCCCCGTCCAGACCGGTAATCCGGAAGCTGGAGCCCAGAATGCTCTGAATGGTTGCCAGAGAAATGATGTGCTTCTCAACGTACGGTACACGTTCTGTAACCTGTTCACCGTCAACCGTCTTCACGATATTGCGGCTCTTATGCTCAACGAACAGTACAGCCATGCGACGCTTAACCGCGTTACGGGTAGTACGGTTCATCAGCTCACCGCCTTTGGAATCCAGGGTAATGGATACCTGTGGCTGACCGTTTTCATCAAAGGTTGACTGGGCGTTAGAAACGCTGGAACCGGTGATGATAATGTCTTTCTCAAGGGTTGCTCTGCGCGATGAATCCCGGAAGGTGTAAGTCTCTGTTGATGCGCTGGAGGCATCAGTCTTGGCTTCTAAACGGAATTCCAGATTCGCCGTTTTACCGATGATCCGTTTCGCCGCAGCGGCATCCTGAATACCTGGCAGCTGAACAACGATACGGTTACGGCCCTGACGCTGTACCAGTGGCTCTGCCACACCCAGCTCGTTCACCCGGTTACGCAGGGTGGTCAGGTTTTGCTTGATTGCATAATCTTCAATTTCGCGAACCTTGCTCTCCAGCAGGCTGACAACCACGTAGTACGCGCCGTCGGCATCTTCATCAGTGAGCAAGAATTCTGTGTAATCCTGTTTCAGCAGTTGGCTGGCTTCGTCACGGACATCGGCCTTGGAGAACTTCAGCTCCAGGCTACCGTCTTCACGGTGTACAACTGACCGGTAACGCAGCTTTTCAGCCCGCAGCTTGGCTTTAATTTCGCCAACATACACGTCCAGCCGCTGGGCAACTGCCTGCGCCATGTCAACTTCAAGCAGGAAGTGCACACCGCCGCGCAGATCAAGACCCAGTTTCATCGGGCCGGCGCCAACGGAGGTCAGCCAGTCAGGGGTTGTCGGTGCCAGGTTAAGGGCAACTACGTAGTTATCACCGAGAATACGGCTAACCGCTTCTTTTGCTTCCAGCTGGGTTGCACTGTCGGTGAAACGGATTAAGCCACTGGCGCCGTTTAATTCACTGGTTTTAGACACCAGACCTTCGGCCTGCAGCTGCTTGGTCACGCGGTTCAGCATCTGCTGATCTACGGTATAGGCGGCACGGCTGCCGGAAATCTGTACCGCATAATCATCTGGATATAAGTTCGGCGCTGCATACAGACCACCGATAAGCAATATCAGAACGATCAGCGCGTTTTTCCATAACGGATATTTATTGAGCATACTGCCCTTGCCTTCTGTAATCGAAAACGCCATTACCGGTCAGTAATGGCGTTGCTGTGAACGACTAGATTTCTTTAATTGTGCCTTTTGGCAGCGCCGCACTTACGTGGGTTTTCTGGAAAGTCAGTTCGGTGTCACCGGATACTTCCAGAACAACGTAATCATCATTCAAACGAACAACCTTACCCAGGATGCCGCCGGCGGTGATCACTTCGTCACCTTTGCTCAGGCCAGCCAGCAGTGCTTTATGGTCCTTCGCACGCTTTGCCTGTGGGCGCCACATGAAGAAGTAGAAAATCAGACCAAAGCCCACCAGGAAGATGAGGTTGAACATGCTTGGATCCATACCGCCCGGGCTGCGCCTTCAGCGTATGCTGGTGAGATAAAAAGCTCATTAGCTTCTCCTAGTTACTGATTTATTAAACATTATTAACTGATTCTGTGTCGGCCAGCGGCGGTGTTTCCAGCCCCGTAACCGGTAGAACTCATCGACAAAGTCGCTCAATTTACCTTCTTCTATAGCCTTTCGCAAACCAGCCATAAGTTCCTGATAGTAATGCAGGTTATGGATAGTATTCAGCTGCGATCCCAGGATCTCTTTACACTTATCCAGATGGTGCAGATAGGCGCGGCTGAAGTTCTGACAGGTATAGCAGGAACATTCTTCATCCAGCGGTGCGGTATTGGTTTTATTCGCCGCGTTACGCAGCTTCACGATACCGGTACGGGTAAACAGATAACCGTTACGGGCGTTGCGGGTTGGCATCACACAATCGAACATGTCCACACCGCGACGCACACCTTCCACCAGATCTTCCGGACGGCCAACCCCATCAGGTAACGGGGCTTGTCTGCCGGCATTTTCCAGGCCAGATGGTCGAGCACTTTTTCCATTTCTTCTTTCGGTTCGCCAACCGACAAACCGCCGATGGCATAACCATCGAAATCAATTTCGTTCAGACCTTCCAGTGACTCATCACGCAGATGCGGGTACATGCCGCCCTGAATGATGCCGAACAGTGCAGACGGGTTATCGCCGTGGGCATCCTTGGAACGCTTCGCCCAGCGCAGTGACAGACGCATGGATTCAGCTGCCTGCATTTCAGTGGCCGGGTAAGGCGTACACTCGTCAAAAATCATCACGATGTCGGAACCCAGGTCTTTCTGAACCTGCATGGACTCTTCAGGGCCCATGAACACTTTGGAACCGTCTACCGGCGACTGGAAGGTCACACCGGCTTCAGTGATTTTGCGCATTGCCCCCAGGCTGAACACCTGGAAACCGCCGGAATCGGTCAGGATCGGACCTTTCCAGTTGGTAAAGTCGTGCAGATCACCGTGCTGTTTGATGATTTCCGTGCCCGGACGCAGCATCAGGTGAAAAGTATTACCGAGAATAATCTGTGCCCCGGTGGCTTCAATGTCCCGTGGCAGCATACCTTCACGGTGCCATAGGTACCAACCGGCATAAAGGCTGGGGTTTCAACATCACCACGGGGAAAGCTCAGACGTCCGCGACGGGCTTTGCCCTCAGTCGCCAGACATTCAAACTTCATAAAACATTCTCTGCTCACAGCAATTCCTAATCGGTATATTGAGCCGGGAAGCTTCATCGTCCCGGCAAACTTCCCTTAGATATAAGGGCATTATTATCAATCACAAGGTGCCGGCTGAAATACAGTTACCAGCCCCTGCTTTAAAGCTTATGGCGAACGGTTAAATGGCTTTGATTGCTCCAGCCACAAACAGTTTCACCCTTGTGCCACACTTTTATCCCGGCGCTGCAAAAACATCGCATCACCGTAACTGAAGAAACGGTATTTCTCTGCAACCGCTTCATGATATGCAGCCATCATGTTGTCGTAACCGGCAAAGGCAGACACCAGCATCAGCAGGGTTGATTCCGGCAAATGGAAGTTGGTCACCAGCACGTCAACGGTTTTGAACTCGTAGCCCGGGTAAATGAAGATATCGGTATCGCCAAAATACGGCGCAATCTCACCGTCACAGCTGGCGGTTTCCAGACAGCGCACACTGGTGGTGCCGATCGCTACCACACGGTTACCGCGGGCTTTAGCCGCTTTAACCGCCGCACAGACTTCCTCAGAGACTTCGATATATTCCGCATGCATTTTATGCTCGGCAATGGTATCCACCTTCACCGGACGGAAAGTCCCCGCCCCCACATGCAGCGTCACAAAGGCTTTTTCTACACCTTTGTCTGCCAGTTTGGCCAGCAGGGCATCGTCAAAGTGCAGACCGGCTGTCGGGGCTGCTACAGCACCGGGCTTTTCGTTGTAGACCGTCTGATAACGTTCCCGGTCAGACAGCTCGTCTTCACGCTTCATATAAGGTGGCAGCGGCATATGGCCAAACTGCTCCAGCGCTTCAATCAGGTTGCCTTCGGAAAGATCAAAACGCAGCTCAAACAGATCATCATGACGGCCAACCATGGTTGCCTTCAGGCCACCGTCCAGTGTCAGTTCCGCCCCTTCTTTCGGCGAACGGCTGGAACGGATATGCGCCAGTGCAGACTGTTCATCCAGCACCCGCTCGATCAGCACTTCAATTTTGCCACCGGACGCTTTCTGGCCGAACATTCTGGCCGGAATCACCCGGGTATTATTGAAGATCACCAGATCCCCTTCGTTCAGCAGGTCCAGCACCTCATAAAAGTGCCGGTGCACCCGGTCACCACTGTTACCGTCAACACAGAGCAAACGGCTGGCAGTACGGTCAGCGAGGGATAACGGGCGATTAACTCATCGGGGAGTTCAAAATGGAAATCTTTAACCTGCATGGTGGGATCTGTCGGAACTGAAAAAGGACGGCTATCCTACCGGAAAACGAAGCATATTTCAGCGCCCTCTGAAGGGAAATAGCACAATTAACCGGCCACAGCAGACCTGTACCCGGTTAATAACTGTTTCACTTGCTGAAACAGCCGGAACAATCAGCCCGCCGGGGCAATAAACTCCGTCCGGATACCGCCTGGAATCAGACACATCATGTGGCGGAACGGTGCTTCTCCCAAGGCTTCCGGCGCAAACTCAATCGTCACATTATCCTGCTGCAACAGGCGCGCATGTAACGCATCCAGCGCTGCTGTATCCGCTACCGCCAGTGCCACGTGATGCAAGCCAATATTCTGTTGCCGGTTAAAACTGACCGGCGTCTCAGCCTTAGCCTGCCAGAGGGTAATCATTGTATGGCCATCGCTGACAAACACCGCCGGATAATCCGGCTTCTCCCCACCTTATTAAACCCAAGCACCCGCTGGAAAAATCGGCAGTTATCGCCAGCTCAGGCACAGTCAGCCCTAAATGATTTACACCGCGGGTCAGAGCCCCTTCAGAATTACCGGTCATACTGCACTCCAGAGATATATTATTAATGTTAATGAATAGATTTGTTCAGGTACAAAATACCATAACTGAACAGATCTGTTCATTTTTTATAATAAATCCCCTCAACAGGGTAAGGAGAATACTGGAACCCCACGCCCGGCTGACATACACTCTGCCCATCGAAAATACAGCGGACCCGATAATGGCCAGGGATAAACAACAACTTCTGATCGAAACATCATTACAGCTGTTTAACAGACACGGATTTCACGCTACCGGCATTGATACCATCATGGCGGTATCCGGTGTATCTAAAACCACACTGTACAAATATTTCCGCAGTAAAGAACTGCTGATTCTGGCCGTACTGGAATACCGCCATCAGAATCTGGTGGAACTGTTTGATTCCACCATTAAGACATCACGTGAAGCCCATCCACAGGAAAAAGACAGTTATCACCTGCATGCGTTTTTCGATGCGCTTCAGGAATGGTTTGAAGATGACAACTTCTTCGGCTGCAACTTCATTAATGCCAGCGCCGAATTTGCCGACAAAGATCACCCGGTACATCAGTACGCCTGCCGGCATAAGCACTGGTTACGGGATTGTCTGACAGAGTTGCTGGGTAATGCGGCGCTTGCCGATCAGGTAATGCTGCTGGTTGACGGTGCAATTGTGACTGCTCAGGTCCAGAGCGCGCCCCAGGCTGCCGAAACCGCACGACAGCTCGCTTGCCAGCTGTGTGGACTGCCTGCCCGCTGAGAACACTGCGAAACAATTTTTTAGTTAACAGCCAGAATTTCAGCGGAAGGCTTTTTCGACCACAGCCGCCTGCTGCCCGAACTACTCCAGCCCCGCCTGCAAATGCCCGCCGGGTAAAATAACCACCACCGCGTGCAGAGGCCGGTCAGATACGGCGGCAATGTTACCGGCCGATAATGTACGGCTGTAACCGACACCATCCTCCTGCCAGCTCAGGTTAGCCAGATTCCCTGCAACGCCCGCTCCGGAAAGCCCAGAGAACATTCACTGCCGGATAAGATGCTACTGCAGCTGACGACCTTACCTGTTTCGGGAATCTTCAGTTTCACCTCATAAACAACCTCTGAAGTACGGTTCTGGATAATCAGTTCATTGACGGTCTGGGGCTTCACCCCGCAGGCGGCCAGAGCGGCACAGGTAATGCACAGCAAGAAACGTGTAACCATATGAATTTCCGGTGTTTAAATCAGTAAGACTTACCTTACAGTACCATAGCCCCAGAATAAAAATATGCCACCTTGCAGGTGCAAATGTGAGATCAGAAAACTCCCCTGCGACAAACCGCCACGCGACAACAGGTCACATTTCCGGACACGTAACCGGTTGCTAAAGTGCCGCGCTTTCAGAGCCCGATACAGGAACAATCATGTCGCCTTCATCTTTACAGCCAGCCCGCTACCGCGCCGCCTGGCGCTGGCATATGTATGCCGGCCTTTACGTCATTCCTTTCATGCTTATGCTCAGCCTCACCGGGCTGATCATGCTGCTGTATCAGCCGGTCATCGCTCCGGCATTGCACGGCAAACTGCTAACCGTTGAACCGGTCGCTTCCGAATACCTGAGCTGGCAAAGTCAGCTGAAGGCCATCACCGCAAAGTATCCACAGGCCACGGTTAACCAGTTTCGTTTACCGGAAACAGCAGAACAGAGCAGCCACTTCACAGTAAAAACCTCTGAGGGCGAAAACCGGAATGTCTATGTGAATCCGTACACCGGGGAAATATTGGGCAGTAATAGTAAAGATGGCAGCCTCTATGCGCTGGCGGACGAAATACACGGGACGTTTTTGCTGGGTGAAACCGGCGACGCCCTTATCGAACTGGCGGCCGGATATACCCTGGTGCTGATACTGACAGGGCTGTTCATGTGGTGGCCCCGCCAGCAACAACACTGGTACCGGCTGTTTATTCCACAATTGAGCAAGAACGGACGCTCACTGTGGAAAGAACTGCACATCAGCACCGGCGCCTGGCTGGCACTGGCGCTGTTATTTCTGAGCATTACCGGCCTTTCATGGACAGGAATCTGGGGGCCAAAATCGTCCAGCCCTGGAACACCTTCCCTACCGGCGTATTTGGTGGTATTCCAACCTCAGACAAAACCCATGCCAGCCTGAATCCCGGAGTCATCGAAGAGATTCCCTGGAACCTTGAACAGGCCCCTTTACCACTGTCTGGTTCTGCTGCCGGCACACAGGCAATTCCGGCAGGCACACCGGTTAATCTCGATACAGTGACCGGTTATGCACAGCAACTGGGTATGACATCCTTCCGGATCAACCTGCCCCGCTGGGAAGATGGCGTCTACTCCATTGTGGCCGCCACCATGAGTAAAGACCGTATTTCGCCGCTGGATGACCGCACCCTGCATATTGATCAGTACACCGGAAAACTGCTGATGGATATTCAGTTTCAGGACTACAGCCTGATAGCTAAAGCCATGGCGATCGGCATCCCCTTACATATGGGGCTCTGGGGAACAGCCAACCTGATACTCAACACAGTTATCTGTATGCTCACACTGTTCCTGTGCATCAGCGGCATCATCCTGTGGTGGAAAAGACGTCCCATCAAAGCAGGTGTCAGCCTGAATCCTCCGGCAGCGATTGAAGCCAAACGCTGGAATACCGCCCTGATCATCTGGGTAACGATTGGTGTCTGCTTCCCACTCAGGGGCAAGCCTGATTGCTATCTGGCTGCTGGAACAGATATTCAGCCACCTGTTTAAGCGCAAAGCTAAGCTGCAGCGCAGCTAAACCGGCCGGGCAAACGCAACCTGCTGTTTGCCCGCGCTCTCTCTGCAAATACCTGAAACCCTGCGTTTTTCAGTTTATTTCTGTTTGCTGATTGACGCCTAACAATGGATTCGTATAATACCGGGCACTTGCTTACGCTCGGACATTTACCGGAATAAGTAAGTTGCGAAATGATATGTGCCGGTGTGGTGAAATTGGTATACACGACGGATTCAAAATCCGTTGCCTTCGGGCGTGGCGGTTCAAGTCCGCCCACCGGTACCACTCAATTAAGCCTCGTTTCTCTTCGGGAGAGTCGGGGCTTTTTGTGCCTGTAAGAAAGATAATTGGTATACACGACGGATTCGCTTTTCATAACATCTAGCGTTGCCTTCGGGCGTGGCGGTTCAAGTCCGCCCACCGGGGCCACTAACTTAATCAAGTCATCGATTAAGTATTAAAGCCCTGTTCATAGGGTCTACAGAGAAGCGGAGCTTTGTAGCGACCGCTTTTGTGCCTGTAATTTCGGCTTCTGGTGCATACCTTATCCCATCTGTGCAATATCTATGCGTCACGACATCCAACGCAATACAACTAATAACTATTAGTTACTCTTTATCTACAATATCAGCTTAAAAAGTGAGACCACCAAATTCCCGATTAAAAACCAGGTCTTTCAGGTCAGCTTTGTGCCATTAGCGGACCTTGGAAATACGTGGCTAGAACGGAAGCTATGCTTCATGCTCGTGACTAAACGTCGTTTCGCGACTTGCTCGACAAAACATAGAAAGCAACCTAGTAGTCAATTTTGGATGACTGAGATATAGTTCTGGTTGATGGGAGAAAGGAGTACCCGTATCAGAGTCTGTGATATTTCTGCGCAATGCAGGTAGTTCAGGCGGGTATTCAGGATGAACACTACTAATCCTTTTTCCTCTCTGGCAGCCCTTGCCCTCGCAAATCGAGCCATAGACTCCTACTACTTTCTGCCTCTTCGGTACATAGCTTTTCTACCCATGAATTTTAAAATGTTTACAAGGTAGCAAAGCTTGCAAGCTTTTAAACCTTGTAAGGGTGGACCATTAAATTGTTAAGTGAATAGAGAAAGGAATCTTATCTATGATTATCAATAAAAGAGAATCAGAACGCTTGGTGCATACACAAAAGGATTAGAAGAAGGACAACCTATAGTTGTGAGCGTTGGTATTTCAGATATTGATAGTGACGCAGCTATAGATATTGGACTTAGTCCTGATTTTTCTCCAGGGAAGTTGTCCTTCCAAGAGCTGTCGGCAACATCACTAAATTCAATGCCGAAGGCAAAGAAATCCCACAAAAGGACGAACCAAAGGAAACGCACTATAGACAGCAAGAATGGACGAAAGAGTTCAGAGGTAGATACGACTTCGAGGAAAAGTCAAAAATTGTAGACATCCCATACGAGCGTTATCCCAGAGAATATATAGAGCCCCCGCTGTCGAGTTGAATATAGCGACAAATTCTAACAGTGAAAAATTTATCATTTCAGATCCAGTAGAATTTACATCGGAGAACGATGATCTTCTGGTTCATATAATCAACCTATTTTTGGAAATATTTGGGCATTGTGAGATCAGGAGTGAGAACCTTGATTCTATTATTCGTGCTCCTCTTCGTAAGCTAAATTGGGATGTCCTTCCTCCAGGGAAGAAGCCTTGGGGCGAGCTAAAGCCACTTGTACGTGAGGCTACAGGTAATCTTTCGGATGGAAACAAAGTGGTTATTGATAAGCGCCTAGAATCCATCAATGTACATGAACCTGACTTCGTTGCAGTAGGTAGAGCAGGGTTTTCAGGGTACTTGATCTTTGGTTTTCCTGAAAAGAATCTATACATTCTGGAAAGCACGCAAACAAACAACGCTACATACGTTATAGAAAATAATTGGGAAGTTTTGTCTGGGTTAACTAAAGCTGAAATTTTAGAGAATAACCTACATAAAGAACGGGTTTTCCACAGAGAGCTGGTTTAATGAAATTAATAGAGTTTTGTGTGGATGAATCACTTAACAAAAACAGTCAGTTGACACGCGATGCGCTCAACTGCTGTAAGCGTTAGGCTCCCAGGAGGGTAAAAATGAGTGAAACTGCGGGTACGATTATAAAGCTACTGGCAGCCCTTACTTCACCAAAGGCATGCGTTAAGTACATAACAGTTGCAGTGGCTTTATTGATCTCCTGGAAATACCTTGAGCCAGTTATCTCAGAGACTCAAATATCCAAAGAACAATTATCAATTGTCCTGCTCCTACTTGGTGTAGGGTGTGGCTCACTTGTAGGACAAGCAGTATCCTGGGCTACTGAGTTCTTATGGAAACAGCATAAGTCAAAAAGAAGCGGCGCTTGAACAAGAGATGGAATTAGAAGAAGCCAAGCGTGAAAGAATTGAGAAAGAAGAAAAGGAAAAGTTGCTATTAACAAAGATTAAAAGTTCGTTTGAGCATCTACATTTCGAACAGAAAGCCACCTTAAGAAAGTTAACTCTAAAAATGAAACTCTAGATATGTCTGAGTTAAATAACTCAGCACTAGAGAAAAATGGGTACATTCAAAGACTAGTACATGTCAGGATTACAGATTACATGACCCAAATTAATCCCTGATCAGTAATTTCATTAAAGAACAATGGTCAGCCGAAAAAGAATCAAAGGTAAAATCGTTCCTAGAATATAACGATCATGCAGAGAAATTGCTTGAGTTACTTGAGGAAGATAATCAGGACAAGGACTTTCCTGTTGATAAAGAAGTTCAAAAGCACTTCACATTACTCAGAGGGTGTTCGGGGGCAAGATGACGATAGAGAAAATAGCACAGGCTATTGGCTGTGGTTCGAGGACTATCTCTTAGAGGAGTTCGAGAAAAAAACTGGAAAATCGTATGTTGATGAAGCTTTTATTTCCTTACAGAGAATTACTGACGATGAAGTCACAGCCTAACAAGCGCATGTTGTCGGACTGTTTTTCCGCTGCGCTCCAAACCAGCCGCAAATGCGGGCGTTAATGACCGATATGTGTCGTTAGCAGACCTTCTGTAAGAGATGATTGAGTCCGCTTTTGGCACAAAGCTACCCTCGTGCTCATCCGTAACTATTCCTTTTTCAATCATATATAAAAACCCCGGATATCTAATTCCGGAGGTTTTATGAGCAAGAAATTCAATCCCACCAACGACCGTATCCGGTCTTTACCCGCCAACGATAAATCATCTTCATCCACTGAACTTGAAGTTACAGATACGGAATTAACCGGGCTGAAATGTCTATCAGGGAAATCTGGTAATAAACGCTTCCTGCTGCGCTATACCTTCAATGGCCGTAAACGCAGCATCAATCTTGGCCGCTTTCCTGATATCGATGTAGCTGCAGCACGTAAAGCTATTCGCAGCTATAGAGCTATGCTCGCTAAAGGCAGAGACCCTAAAGGTGAACAGGAAGTACAGCAGCAAATACCGACCGTAAGCGAGTTCTTCTGGCATACATTTCTGCCTCTTCAGAAGAAGCACAAGAAAACCTGGAAGTCTGACATTGAACGTTTCAAGTTACATATTGAGCCCCTGATCGGTCATCTCAGATATACCGACCTTAAAACCACACATGTTCAGCAGATTCAGCTGAAACTTAATGAACCAACTAAAGATCGTCCAGCCTACGCCAACGCAACCTGTAACCGTGTATTAGCCGTACTGAAGAGCATGGGTCAATTCGCTGTACGCTTCGACATTGTCCCTGTAAATGAGGCAATGAAGATCAAACTGCTAAAAGAAGATAACGTACGCACTCGTTTTCTGGATGCAGGAAAGATGAAGGCGCTGATTCGCGAAGCTCTCGCCTATAAACGTACCCCTAAATCGATGCGTTTATCGCCATTCCGGCGCTCTGGCACCCGTAACAGCGAAATGCTGAACGGTATTGAGGAGCCGTATCGAGCGGTTTCAGTCACTACTGATGGTTTCCTGACTAATGCGCCATTAAACAGGATCAGAATGGATGGCCCAGCATGTCAGTACTTCCGAGAGTTGTATCGACATATAGACACACAAGGCGAAGATATTCTGGAAAAAAAATCGCGCTTATCAGATTATCGTGGCCAAAACTCGTTGGCAGGCTACAGTTCTTAAAGCAGCAGGCTGGGAATAAAAGAAGGTAACGGCCAAAGCAGGTATTAAAGTACCGAGCTACGAAGACGATCATAATGAATATTTCGTTATGCTTTATCTAGAACGCCACCCAGGTGAAAAACAGATGCAAGCTCTCTCACCTCTACACGTGAAATGATGCTCTATAACAAAGATCTGCTCATGAACCACCGAATGCAGAACATGAATCTCGAACCAGACTGCAAGCGGCGTCTCATTAATCCACGAATGATTCCTGTACTGGATCGTATGCATGTAGCTTGTGACTCAGAGCCACACCAGGCTTTGGAAGAAGGTGACTATTACCGCACTGTTCGATAGCTGGAGGGCTAACGATAACTGCTTAAAAGAGCTCGAAGACTGGGATGAATGGGAAGAGTACATCGAATCTTCAATCGCAAAGCGACATAGCAAGATGCGTTTGCAGGACGGTGAAAAGTCTGACGGTATACTGTGCCGAAACTTCCTTCGCGCCTATGCTCGCGAGTCCCACGGCCTTAAGCGCAAGATGAAAACGCCGAACTCATAGAATGGCTGAATTCAAATGGTTCCTCTGCCAAGCACAGTCACGTTAGCGGGGGTAAACGTGCAAAGATGTACTGGGCACAGCTCCTATAACCAAGCGCACTGTTGCGCTTCTGGAGCGCATTCTGGGCGAATTCCCAAATTTCCAATACGAGCCTTTCTTCAATCATGATCGCCTGTCAGAGCTTCATACACGACTTTCTGAGGTTTAATCCCTTTTTCTGCCCGTGCTGACTCTGTCAGCACAACATTTTTCTCACTTTTCACATTAAAATTCACCCTAGACTGAAGTTGAGGGCTACTAACTATTCATAAATGATAAAGATACTTCGGTTTGACACCCTATACCTGCGAGACTAGGTTTAACCTAATAATTTCACAACTGAATTGTAGCCCCCATGCCCCAGATATCGTTATTTTTATTGCCTACACATTATTGCTAACTTTATTTTACAGTTCAGGCAATGCTTTAGCGGTTGAAACAAAAGCCGACATAACCGCCCCTGAAAAGCTGCAAAGACACATGATTTATACAGCCAACGCTAAATATTTCATTAATACAAACCGCAGTTATGAAACATTGATATTAATTAAATACGCTAATGAGTGGCACAAGCAAAACCCAGGAGCCAATTCATCTGAATTAATGAAAGCAGTGAACACAGTAAAAGACCAGCACGCTGACATGATAAAAATCATACGGGAATTTTGATTTAAACAATACCTTACAGGCTAAAGCGGCTTATTCATTGATAAATATTATAAAGGGCGACTCTGAGAACAGCATGAAGGGAGTGATCGCCGAGGAAATAACAAAATGGTGGTATGAAATGGGCAACACTATTATGTCTCCAACAAATCAGATCATAGCCCAAGCAAACCTCTACTCAAACTTTTTAAACACAAATAAGTTACTTGAGAATACTTTGGCAGAGTCATTGCAAAATGCTGAAGACAGTACTGACTTTGAAGTTGCATTTGATCGCCTTTTCTCTCGTGAGTTTGGCGCTAACATTAAAGACAGTGCAGAAGACATTATCAATAACAACCCTATTTTCTCAACACACTTGGACGTCAAAACTCTAATCAAGAAAATGAACGCCGGCGAATTAACCGATAAAGAACTACTAAATTTATCAAGTGACATCAAAAAAGTAATCACAAAAAAACTGATAATATAATTTCAAAACTTGAGAGTAATTCAGAAATACTGACCGGGATCGAAGCTTATATAGATAATATAAAATCCAATGAATCAAAACGGATCAATCGTGAAAAAGATAATCTTGAACTAGAAGGCTATCGAGCAAATATATATATACTAAGCACGTTAATGAATGCTCGGAATTGAAGGTACACCACAACTGACAGCTACACTTGATGCCGGTCTTGACATCGCTCAACTACTCTCAGACTACGACCACAATAGAGAGCTGTCCAGTTTTGCTGCTAATTCAATTATAGCAGGAGGAATAGTCTCAACCGCAATTACCTTGGTTGGTGCATTTTCAGAACCGAAAGCAACGACTGACCAGTTAATTCTCGAGAATATAGCCTCTTTATCTCGCCAAATAGAAAGCTTCAGAGTTGAAGTACATAATAGGTTCAATTATATAGATGATAGATTAAATAATATTTTGATGATGACTTCAAAAACTTTTTAAACATGCGAGATGAGCTATCGCAAATAAATTATCTTAGCCAAAGGACTCTGGAACGCACTCTGAGAATCGAACAAAAACTACAATTCTATGCAGAAAGACAATCAGCTCTTTTTCGTGAGAAGTTCTATGTAGATGAAGAAAGGATGATAAATAAATGCTATCGGCTAAAATCTGATATCCCGGCCGCTAAGCCCACTGAAACTCAATTCGATGATTGTCTAGACCATTTTAAAACCACTGCTAAAACTGTTTCTCAATTAACTGGATTCGACCTTACATCTGACACTCAATTTAACCTTTATTCCAAAGCATGGTCTCAGACTCCTCTGCATGCCCCCTACAGCAGAATCATTAAAGAACTGGACTATATTTTTCAGAGGATAAGACAAACTTAGCGTATTCTTCTATCAACCAAGGCGTGTTTTTGTCAGCACTTTCCTCTTATATGTTAACGTTAAATACATGGCCCATATTAAGGCAGAAAGTTAATAAGTCAGCGTTGGCAGATTTCAAACATTTGATGACTCAGATCGACGAACAACAGGCAACGTTATACAAAGGTACAGAACACTGGAATTTGGCCAAAGTTGCAAAAGCTATTTGGCTCTGCTTGAGGCAATAGAAACACAGCTCTATGAAATCGCCCTGACTACAACAGAAGTAAACCTCTCTGGCTATGGCTTTAATTATCAGCTGTTTTTAGATGAGCAGCACAAGCTGCAAAATAATGAAGTTCTCTTGTCCGATTTCTCAGAGTTTGGTCTCTGTGGAGAATCCGGGCTACTCCAATGACACACAATATGAAATTGTTACCGCTTTAAATGGAGATTTATATGATGAAGAATATAATTTTCAACTATCAAACTTTCCATATCTAGCGACTCCAGATGAGCTATTAAAAAGAATCGAACATATAGATAAGACACAAGGACTAAACCCTATTTCCAACAACCCACAGGAGTTAGAACTGTGTTATGAATTTGAAACAAACTGGTCATGCAAAGACAATATAGAAATAACAGAATATGATTTCGAGGGTGAACCAATAGATTTCATTGGGTACTGTTTACCTTACTACGGCCCGCCCTATATATCAATTTTATTAAAGATAACACCCCGATATTTTATACAGAGCATAAGATACATAAAAATATAGTATACAAAACTCCCCTCCTTATAAATTAGATGTTGGCTCTGAATCAATCAATCTACATAATACCGCCATATCAGACCTTGACAATAGACTGGATGAAATACTGAAAAGTTTAATGCAAGACATGAGTAAAAACGATAAGTTTACTGATGATAGATATTGGAGTAAGGCAATTCTGGACAACAACTTTTCATATCGACTTAAAGAAGCTAGAGAACACTACCTTTCAAGTATTAACAAAACTTTCAAATTAGACTCAGAGCTAAGAAGAAATATTGTCATGGCAACATACTTTCAAAATGTTCTTATAAGACTGATGCACACAGAGGAGAGCTTAGTTATAGCAAAAGAAATACCTGAACTAATTTTATTCTCGAATCCTCACGAGCTACCTGATCTTTGGGGTCTGAGCAAGCTTATAGAAAGCAATGCAGCAATCATACACATGGATAACAATATAAATAATTCATTTAACCCCATCAGATTTATAAGTTTACCCATTAACAGTGACATATTATATCCCACATCCGAAAACCTATTTAATCCTGAGATAATAAGAAACCTAATAAGACAACTAGAGTCTTATAACTTCAATGAATTACCTATAAAATCCTTAATCTCCATTAAAATTAAATTCGATATTGAAACAATGGAAGAGAAGCTCGCCAAACTAAAACATAAAAAGTGAAATTATTTGAGAAAACTAATAACAAGTAGTAATCAAAGCAACTTTTAACTGTTTAATAACCTTCATTGAATCGTCCAGTTTTAGTAGATACTTTTATATCTCACCACTTACGAAAAACATAGAATATGCAGATTAAAAACCCACCAAAATCTATTGATACTATCTAAAATACATCAACCTCTTGTTATTAGAAAAGCTATAATTCAGTCCTGCCTTCCGGTTTTTCTGCTGAGCAAGACATATATATGGCGTAACCTTCCTATTATCATCTCTTTTAGCCTTCCGTATACCTGTTTCCCAGCATACAGACAGACTTATCCTACGACTGCAGTATCTGATCCACACGCCCGACGTTCAACGAGGCGAACCGCATGACCAGATTGCTATCGTTCTTCATTAGCCCTCGATATCTAGCTTAGATAAAACCAACTTGCCCCTTGATAGTCCGGAATGAATACTCAACTTTGGATCTAAGGCTGTCTTTAATATGCTCGGTTTTCAATTGAATCTTATTAATGTGAGGATATTTCTTCAGCTCTTTGAGCCCACTGGGTATTTCAGCGTTATGTCAATGAGCCTCTACTTCTTCGAAACTCTTTTCAATGCTCACCACCACGATAACCACTGTCGGCGAAGATAAAATTATCCTCACCACAAAGAAAGTCTTCGGACTAATTTAGATAATATTCAATTGCCACAATGGTGGTAAAACCAACAGGAAAAATATCCAAAATGCATTACCAAGTAGTCTTGATTAACGACTCACAAGGTACTGTTGATGAGTACGACCGTCTCTCACGCCCAGAAGTTGATCTCGACTGCTGAACCAGATAACACAAATACATCTCTGGTACGCATCAAACACCAAAGAAAGACAATAAAAACCATCTATCAATCCTATATACAACCGTATAAATCAGAAAAACTCAACGCTTTCCAAAAACTCTTCACTAGGGCTTATGCCTTGCCTTCGGGCGTGGCGGTTGCTCTTAAGTCAGTGCCCACCGATACCACTTATCTTCCAAAAGAAGAAACTCAGTGATCAAACGCTGTTTCAGTCTTCGATTTTTTATGCCTGAAATTTGGTATACACGACGGATTCACTTTCTAAAACATTCTCCAGTAGAGCTTAAGTATTACCTTCATGCGGCAATCAGAATACCTGACGACATAGTAAGAATACCTTCCGTTAATTCTTACACTCCTTCTGCTATCCCCACCTGTTCCCCTAAGACGCTCCCTGATTAAGCGTTTCCTGTATTTTGGTGCAGCACGCAGAGAATATCTTTACATAAGGATTACCTTGTCATTAAAGTAACCGTTTTTATCCGGAACTCTGTACCTATGACTGAAATAATCCTGATTGCTGCCGTCGTCTGTATTGGCTGGCTATTGATTAGATCCAAGAAACAAAATCAACAGCAGGCTGAAAAGAACCGTTCAGCCGGTTCTGAATTTTTAACAGTGAATGCTGATAAGCCGGAAGTAACGACGACTGCCAGCGGCCTGCAATATGAGATTCTGCAAACAGGCAGTGGCGAAGAACATCCGAAAGCCTCGGATAAAGTGAAGGTTCATTATCACGGTACCCTGATTGATGGCCGGATATTTGACAGTTCGGTCGATCGTGGCGAGCCAATCAGTTTCGGCCTTAATCAGGTGATTAAAGGCTGGACAGAAGGTGTTCAGTTGATGGTTGTCGGTGAAAAGCGTCGTTTGTTTATTCCGGCTGACCTGGCCTACGGCAATGGATCAGCGGGTATTATTACGCCCGGCTCCACGTTGATCTTTGATGTTGAGTTACTGGCCATTAATCCCTGAGATCGCACGTAATCTGAATAACTCTGTTACCGCAATTGAAACCAGGCCGGTTTATCTGATCTGGGCTGGTCTGTTCTGGGCTGGGCTGGTCTGGTTTAAGGCAATACTGGATTTCAGATGACACACCGCTACCCAAACAGCCACCCGGATACCTGAATGGATTCACTTCAACAAACGGTTGAAAATCACTACCCTCACATTTATACCGTATCGGTGTATCAGTCCGGTGAGCTTGTCTCTGAATTTGCAAAGCCTGGCTACAAACATAAAGTGCGCACTGTCCGGTCGGTCACCAAGAGCATCATTGCAACCTTGTACGGCATTGCGATTCAGCAGGGATATCTGAAAAACCTTGATACGCCGGTCATGTCGTATTTTCCCGAATACCGGTCCGGTAAGCTGGATGCCAATATTGATAAAGTTACCATCCGCCACTTGCTGACGATGACCTCAGGTTTAGACAGCTCTGACCGGCAGCCGAAAGGCTATTTCAGAAGTAAGAACTGGGTAAGATTCTATCTTGAACGTCCGGTGAGATATGAACCGGGCACCCGGTTCCAATACAGTTCGGCCGGTTCTCATGTACTCTCAGCCCTGTTGTATAAACTCACCTCTCTGAATGTGCACGACTTTGCCAGGCGGCATTTATTCATGCCTCTGGGCATTACCCGCAGCCAGTGGTCACATGATCAGCAAGGCTATTATCATGGCGGATTCGGGCTCGACCTTTCCTCAGTCAGCCTGTCTAAAATAGGTCAGCTGTATCTGGATGGCGGTGCAGTGGACGGTAAGCAGATCATTTCTCCGGCCTTTATGTCTGAAGCCACCCAAAAACAAGTATCCGGCGGCTTTCCTGAAAGTGACGGCTATGGCTATCACTGGTGGACAGGCACTCACGGTGCAGTGGACTATTTCTACGCTGCCGGTCTGGGCGGGCAGTATATTTTCATCGTACCGGAGCTGAACCTGCTCACCGTCATTACCTCTGAATCACGGCGGCCACACCTTGAAAATAAGAAGGTGTTCACTGATCTGATTTTACCGCGCTACATAGCCTGAGCCTTTACAACAGCTGACAGATACACACCTCTACCTTTCCAGATCCACCAGATTGGCGATGCCTTCCGGAAAGAGGTACACCAGCAAAATCATGACGGGCAAAACCACAAAATACAGATTCATGGCAATGCGAAAATACCGGTGGGCATTGCGCAATTCCATAAAGTAATCGACCACCAGCCAGCCTTTAACGCCAACAGTAATTGCAATCACCAGCGTGATGATCAGGCTGGGTTCCGCAGACTCAGCAATCAGCGCACTGCCCAGAGTCAGCGTGATCAACACCAGCCAGACCCAGTTCTTAATTGCAGAGCTCTGAATTAAAGAGTTCTGAATTAAAGAGTTCTGAATTAAAGAGCTCTGAAAAAGAGTTTTTCAAACAAGCGTTCTTAAATACAGTAAACATAACAACTACCTCAGTACATAAAGCAGCGGGAAGATAATAATCCACACCAGATCAATCATGTGCCAGTAACAGGCAATCGCTTCCAGGCCTTCATGGTTCTCTGCGGAGTAAGCACCTTTCTTAAGCCGGTAGATGGCCCAGAGTATTGCACCGCCGCCCCAGCCCACATGCAGAAAGTGATTGAAGGTCATGTAGTAATACACGGTGAAGAACAGGTTGGTTTCGATTTCGATACCCTGTTCTATGTTCCAATAATATTCCCAGGTTTTAACCACCAGATAGAAAACCGCACAGATAATGGTGCCCCACAGCCAGCGTATGGCCGTTGTAATACGGTTCATACGCACACTGGCAACCGCCTTTGCCACACAGAAACTGCTGGTTAACAGCGCCAGGGTATTCAGGGTGCCGGCCAGGGTATTGAGCTGCAAAGGCCCCTGATTAAACACTTCCTGATGAAAAACTTTGGCAATGAAATACACCAGAAACATCAGAGCAAACTCTGTCATTTCAGCGTAAATGCCCACCCAAACGGCACCATTGCCCGGAATCCGGTTCGGTTTCGGCAGAAAACTCAAAGGCTGCCCAGTCTCAGGAATCCCTCTGTCTGCAATCACACTGCTATCAGCCATAGCGAAATGCTCCTTCTGTGCCCGGAAATAAAACGTGGAACAACAACAGCCATTCTTAAACAGTCACAGACCACGCTTTTCATGAATAAGGTACAGATATAAATAATTAAACTTGAATGAGCACAGAATAATCCCCAGGAGCATTGCATCTATTGATTTCGGTTAACTTTTAGCAAAAATTTTTACACCGGCAGGTAAATATCCTTCAGCAATACCTGCAGCTACCCTGATAAATCAGGTCTTATTCAAACGAAAAGGAAGCGGCAAACGGGTATATTTCAAACAAAACAAATCCTTCCCCGACATAACATGTTTGTTTCAGAGCCATCCATGCCGATTGACCTTCATCTGTAACCCACTGATTTAAATACCGTTATTTTCGAAAAGTGACATATATCATTCAATTACGAACTATTCTCATTACCTATTGACATAAGCCTTTAAATACCAATAATGCCTCACGTTCTCATTATCATTTAGATTAGATTTACTGAGGGATTCCTTTCAATACCAGGGAAGCTTCCGGTAATACACAGATTCAAGGCACCCGGTCATCTGATCAGGTGATGTACTTAAAAACCACTGGAGACCTGAAATGTCGCTTCAACTACCGGCTAAATTACGCTCGTCCCTTCTTGTCTTGCTATCGCTACTGGCGTTCACCGCGCCTGCTAAAGCAGATGAAGCAGTCGTGCTGGTTCAGTTAAACGAATACAACGGCCCTGAAGCATACTTTCACCTGTACCTGGTGAATCCGGAAGGCAAGTTTGACCGCACACTCTGGGTTTCCGGGCCGGATAAAATCTGGTGGCCGGATTCTAAGCGCTGGTTCGGATACCACCCCGCGCCCGCGAGAATGTCGATGGCATCACCGGTGCATCCACAGCAGGCGGCGCACGTTCAGTAATGCGGGTTGATATTGACCCAAGCTGGGTAGATGCCGGCTATAAACTGCGTGTGGAAACATCCGTCGAGAACGCTGATAACGTTCAGGCCGATGCCGAGATCGAACTGACCAAAGCCAACCAGCGTACAAAAACGCCTGGTACTGGCTACGTCCGTTACATCCGTTACAAGCTCTAAATCAAAATGTGGCGTCAGATACACCGCTGGGCGGGAGTCATTCTTGGTCTGTTACTGATCTTTCTGGCAGTAACAGGATCAATCTTATCAGTCGACCCGTTACTGAAACGGTTTGACCGCAACGTCCACGACCTGGGTGACATGACTGTCGGCGATGTACTGCGCCTGTCTGCCAAAAGAATCCCTACTTTGAAATCGACCGGATCCGGATCGATTACTCCGGCCGCGTACTCCTGCGCGGGGCCGATGCGGCCGGATCACGCGAAGTACCGTTCAATCCCTCTAATGGCCGGTTAGCCCGTAAAGACAGACCCGAACCTATTATGGATCTGGTTAACAGCCTGCACCGTAATCTGGCACTGGGACCAGACGGACGGCCAATTACGCTCATCAGCGTCATTGCCATGCTAGTGCTGATGATCACCGGATTCGTTCTGCTGGCCCGGCGACTGGGCGGATACAGCCGGCTCTTTGGCAAAATTAAAGGCCGGGGCCTTGATAAGTGGCATACCGTCGCAGGGCGGTTACTGATTATCCCCTTTTCATAACAGTGCTGTCAGGTACCTGGATGTCGCTGGTATCAAACGGTCTGGTGCCTTCCGGCGTGGATGATACACCGGAATATCCGGAAACACTGACCCAGGCCGATCCGGTTCCGGCTGCCGAACTGGCTGTCTTTGACACCATTGCGCTAAGTGAACTGACTGAGCTGAGCTTCCCTATCTGGTCCGACTGGTGGGATGTCTATGTCCTGCGTCAGGGAGGTACTCTCTCCTTTATTGACCGTCATTCCGGAGACATACTCAGCCAGGAAAGCGTACCGTTCTTAACCCGCGCACTGGATCTGTTCACCCTGTTACATACCGGACAGGGCGCATCTCCCTGGGGTGCAATCGCAGGCCTGATTTCACTGTCAGTACCGTTCTTTACCGTGACAGGATTCATCATCTGGTTACGCCGGCGCCATCCTAAGCCCCGCGGAATGGTCTCGCTTGCTAATGCCGACGTAGTCATACTGGTTGGCTCTGAAACAGGCACCACCTGGGGATTCGCGGTTCACCTGGCACAACAGCTTCGTGATGCAGGAAAAGCCGTTCACCTCAGCGGAATGAATAAAACCTGCCATATGCGCGAAGACGCGACCTTACTGCTATTGGCAGCAACCTATGGTGATGGCACGCCACCGTCAGGGGCTGCACAGTTCCTCGAACGTTTACCCGGCTATCAGGGTGGTCAGCACTTTGCGGTTCTGGGCTTTGGTGATAAGGCATTCCCGGCATATTGCGCATTTGCCATCAATTGCCAGAATGCACTGACGGCCTCTGGCCGCACCAGCCTGCTGCCCATGGGAGACATTAACCGCCGTTCCGCACAGGCCTTCACTGCCTGGGGACACAAACTCGCGGTTCCACTGGGACTTAACAGTCTGGTACTGGATTACACACCACCCCGGCCGAAAACACGACAACTGGAACTGGCTGAACGGGAAGACTTCACCGGTTATGACGGCACCGCCTCAGCGATTCTGCGCTTCCGGGCGCCGAAGAAACGCCGTCTGCCAGGATTCAATGCCGGAGACCTTCTGGGTATCGTCCCTCCGCAGGACCCGGTAGCGCGATTATATTCTCTGGCGTCATCAAAACGTGAAGGCATGGTTGAACTTTGCGTCGCCAGCGTCAAAGGCGGCATTTGCTCGAATTACCTGTTGGGTCTGGAACCCGGGCAGCAGATCGATGCCTATGTGGAACACAACCCTGACTTCCGGCCTGCCCGCCGGGCACCCACCATTATGATCGGTGCCGGTACAGGTATTGCCCTTTGCAGGCATGATCCGCAATAACCGGAAACAGCCCATGGAACTGTTCTTCGGCCTGCGCCATCCCGACAACGATTTTTATTACCGTGACGCCATTCAGGAGTGGCAGAGTGACGGACGCCTGAGCGGCTTCCACCCGGCATTCTCCCGTCACGATGACCAGGCCTATGTTCAGGACCGCCTGCGCGGTGCCAGCGACATCGTGGCTCAACACTTACACCAGGGTGCGACCATCATGGTCTGCGGTTCATCCCGCATGGCACAGGCTGTCGCACAGGAAATTGACACTATCTCCGCCAGTATAGGACTCAGCATTGCTGAATTACGTCTGTGCGGCCGTTACCTTGAAGACATCTACTGACAGAGGACCCTGCAATGAAACTCGGAACCTTGTTTTCCACCATCGCGGTTACCGCACTGCTCGCCACCAGCGCGCATGCTAAAAACCCTTTCCTGACGAAAAATTCTGGAAAGACGCAACTATCGAGGACGTGCAGGCCAAGATGGATGAAGGCTACAGCCTGCTCGAAAAACAGAAAATCGGCCGCCAGGCTCTGCACTACGCGCTGCGTGGCAATGCTTCTCTGGATGTCATGCGCTGGTTACTGGAACAGGGTGTCCCTTACCGGCCTGAAGGCGGTAAAGGTGTTTATGCTGAACTGTACGCTGCCCGCTATGGCGATCTGGAACTGATCAAACTGTTCGCGGAATTCGGTGCTGACTATAAAGTTGAAGACTATATGGGTGAAACCCCGCAATACTGGCTGTCGAAAAACAAAAAGTTCCGCCCGGGTATCGTCGAATACTTTGAAGAAATCGGCCTGGATTTTAACCAGCAGAGCCGTTTAGGTATCACGCCGCTGGGCGCTTTCGCCTACAACAAGCGGGCAATGGAAATGTTCGAACTGCTTGAAGATAAAGGCTACGATCCGGGTTACATCGACGGTGAAGGCCGCGACCTATTCATGCGCGCACTCACCAAGAACGACAATGTCGAAATGCTCGAAAAGTTCTACGACATGAGCGAAGAACCGGAAGTGGCTGATAACTACGGATATTCCGGTGTACTGCTGACCGTTGCTGATGAAGCAACCTCTGAAGAACGCCTGGCGTTCCTGGAAGACAAAGGCTTCGACCTGCACATCACCAATGACCGTGGCCAGACCGCCCTGCATATGCTGATGGCTAACCGTGAAGAAGAAGCCGAAGGTTATGAAGCACTGATGTCACGTGGCTTTGACGTAAATGCAAAAGACAATGCCGGCAACACACCGTTGATTCTGGCACTGGCATTTAAAGAGCCTGCCGTTATCGAAACCCTGCTGGACGCAGGCGCCGACCCACTGGCCGTCAACGATAAAGGCATCACGCCCCTGCTGGCAGCCCTCCTGCGAGGCGAAGATTTTGCGCCGGTTATTGATCGCCTGATTGCCGCGAATGCGAATCTGACTGACAAAGACGCAAAAGGCGGTACCACTCTGACCTATGCGGTTAAAGGTGGTCAGCCAATTGAATTGCTGAAGCAGATCGTTGCTGCCGGCGTTGATCTGGACGCGAAAGACGGTGAAGAAACCACTGCTCTGATGTACGCAGCCCTGCTGGGTAAAGACACATCAACCATGGAATTCCTGCTGGAAGCAGGTGCAGACAAATCAGTCACTGATGTCTTTGACGATACAGCCATGCTGATGGCTCAGGAAAATGCCGCGCTAAAGACAGCCCGATTCTTGCCAAATTACAATAAGGCCTGAACCGGACTCCGACCGGAGCGTCTACACAGACGCTCCGGTTGTATAGCTTTTCCCCAACAACCCTATCCTGCCGTTTCATACCCTTTCACACCTGATCTATCAGCCATTTGTCAGGTTACATACCCGGCATTCTCTAGTAAATTAGGCGCTTCACCTGTCCTTCTCCGTCAGCCGGTTCAGCAAATAACGATTATGAAAAGCGCCAAGTTCGTTCAGGGATCAACCTTCAGACACGTATCCGTGATGACACTCAGCAGTACTGTTGGTCTGCTGGCGCTGTTCGCTGTTGATCTTGTGGATATGTACTTCCTCAGTTTGCTTGGGCAGGAAGAACTTGCTGCGGCTATCGGCTTTTCCGGCACCCTGCTGTTCTTTTAACCTCTGTGGGCATCGGTATTCAGATCGCCATGGGCGCGCTGGTGTCCCGTGCTGAGGGTGTCAGCAACCGCGAGCTGGTCGGCCAGTACACATCCAGTGTATTGCTGTTCAGCCTGATTGCTGCATTGCTGGTAACGCTGCCCGCCTGGATCTGGCTTGAAGACTTACTGATGTTCCTCGGTGCCCGATGTAACCCTCGGCCTGGCAATTGATTACAGCCAGATTCTGCTGCCCAGTACACCGTTGCTGGTCTGCGGTATGTCTGCAGCCGCCACGTTGCGGGGCTGGGTGATGCCCGTAATGCCATGTACACCACCCTGGGGGCAGCCATTGTAAATGCCCTGCTCAACCCGCTGTTTATCTTTACCTTCGGCCTGAAATCAAAGGGGCAGCTATTGCTTCGGTGATCTCACGGGTAGCACTGGTGGGCATCGCACTGTACGTGGTTATTCGCCGGCATAATATCCACTGTAAACCGGATTTCGGCCAGATGCGCCTGGACATGGGCGCTATTCTGCCTATCGCGGTTCCTGCGGTACTGACCAATCTGGCAACGCCGATTGGCGGTAGCTATGTGCTGAAAACCATGGCAAGTTTCGGTGACAGCGCGGTGGCCGGCGCAGCCATTCTGGGCAGAATCACCCCGGTCGCTTTTGCGCTGATATTCGCCCTATCCGGTGCAATCGGCCCGATTATCGGTCAGAACGCCGGCGCAGACCGCTATGACCGGGTCAGATCCACCCTGCTGAATGCCCTGCTTATTAACTTTGTCTATATCCTGTTCGTCTGGCTGGTGCTGTATCTGGCGGGAGATATGATCATCAGCGCCTTCAGCGCCACCGGAGACGCCGCCTACCTGATCGACTTTACACTACCTGGCTGGTGATCGGTTTCAGCTTTAACGGTGTGCTGTTTATTGCCAACGCCGCTTCAAACAACCTAAACCATGCCACCCAGGCCACCTTATTTAACTTTGCCAAAGCCCTGTTCGGCACCATTCCGCTGGTTTATCTGTTTGCCCAGTGGTTCGGTGCCGCCGGTGTACTGGCCGGTGAACTGGCCGGAGCTGCGGTCTGGGGCACAATTGCTCTGGCGGTTGTGTTCTGGCAAATCCGGCAGCTGGAGCGGGAACATACCTGTGTGTCCTGCACAGAACCGGAGGTTGCAGAAGCCATGGCTTCGCTTTCAGCTCATCCCAATGTCAGTTGGGCTGTTCCTATGTGAAGGCTAACGAAGAAAAATAGAGTCGATTCGGGCAGAGCCGTTTAATCAGCATTCGGTCTGCAATATTTTACAAGCCGGCTAACCTGCGCCCTTTATAGTACTGCTTTACCTGACAATACGATTCTTAGAGCAGCACAAATCATGACGAAATACAGTTTTCTGGATGACTACAGTGAAGGCTGTCATCCGAATATTCTTCACGCGCTGGCGGACACCAATCTGATTCAGCAAACCGCTTACGGACACGATGAGTACACCGCCAAAGCTAAACAACTGATTAAGCGTGAAATCGCTTCAGAGCAATCTGACGTGTATCTGGTGGTTGGTGGCACGCTGGCAAATATTATTGTCATGTCATCCTGCCTGCGTCCTCACGAAGCCGTTATTTCCGCAGATACCGGCCATATCGTGGTACGGGAAACCGGCGCGATTGAAGCCACCGGACATAAAATCATTAACGTCGTGAATCAGCAGGGCAAAATCACCGTCGGCGATCTGGAACAGGTGTTGGTTGATCACCCCATGTACCGCACATGGTTAAACCAAAACTGGTGTACCTTTCCAATGCCACCGAGCTTGGCACCCTCTACAGCAAACAGGAATTAACGGCGATTTCGGAGTTCTGCCGGGAGAATGGTCTCTACCTGTTCCTGGACGGTGCCCGCCTGGCCACGGCACTCACTGCTGAGAAAAATAATCTTACTCTGAAGGACATTGCCAAACTCACCGACTTATTCTCGATGGGCGCAACCAAGAACGGCGCGCTGATCGGCGAAGCGATTGTTATCAATAACAATTCGCTGGCTGAAGACTTTACCTTTCATGTAAAACAGCGTGGCGGCATGTTATCCAAGGCGCCTGCTGGGTATTCAGTTCGTCGAATTATTCAAAGACAACCTCTACTTCGAACTGGCAGAACATGCCAACAAGATGGCGAAGAAACTTTCTGAAGGCTTACTGGCCCATGGGCTAAAACTGGAAGCAGATACAGAAACCAATCAGATTTTCGCCGTGTTACCGGATGAACTGATTGCCCGTCTGCAGGAGAAATTTGATTTCTACGTCTGGTGCCGTAAAACGGCCGACAGTTCTGTGGTGCGCTTAGTCACCGGCTGGGCAACGCCGGAAGAAAAAGTTGATGAGTTTCTGACGCTTTTATAACGGTATTACGCAAAAACGGCGCTAAGTGCGCCGTTTTGGCTTATATCAGCCAGAGTCAGGCAATCTCAACAATCACCCGGCCCTTGATCTTACCGTCGACAATATCAGTCGCCTTTTCAACGATCTGATCAAAGCCCACGGTCTCGACAGCAGTTCCAGTTTTTCCAGATCCAGATGGATCGATAAAGCGACCCGCCGCCAGATGGCAATGGAAAACTGAAAATGGTCGGGCTGGATGAATGGCACGACAAATATCCCCACGAACTTTCCGGGGATGCAGCAACGGGTTGGACTTGCGAGAGCGTTCGCTATTGATAGCGACATATTGCTCATGGACGAGCCTTTTCGGCACTTGATCCACTGATTCGTAGCCAGCTGCAGGACGAACTGATCGAGCTGCAAAAGCGCCTGAACAAAACCATTCTGTTCGTTAGCCACGATCTGGATGAAGCACTGAAAATCGGCACCAACATTGCCATCATGGAATCTGCTGAGATCATCCAGCACGGCAAGCCGGAAGACATCGTTCTGAACCCGAGCAACGCTTACGTACAGGACTTCGTTGCCCACACCAACCCGCTGAACGTACTGCGTGGCCGGGCACTGATGACCGACATCAGCGACCTGGAACGCCGTGATGATGCACTGGTACTGGACCGCCACACTGATACTCTGGTGACCCTGAATGCTGACGGCACCCCGGCCAGCGCAAGCCGTAACGGCCAGTCACTCAGCCTGCAACAGTGGACAGAAGGTCAGGATCTCGATCTAATTCAGCCGGATCAGCTGATGGTAGCCACGCCGGATATCTCCATGCGTGACGCCATCGAAATCCGTCACCGGACCAGCTTACCGGTGCTGCTGTGTGAAGATGACAAATGTACCGGCATGCTGGAAGATGATGACTTCTACCATGCACTGCTGGGTAAGCACTTCAACAAGGAAACCGAGTAAACCGATAAAGGTTTAACCACGGCTAACAATCAAAAGCAGGCTCAATCAGCCTGCTTTTTTGTATGCCGGAAAATCACCGCAAAACGGGCATTTATGGATAGCACAGATAAAACACTGCTCATAGAATACAGAGCGTAACTCTTTGTTTAACAGACAGCCTGTGCCAAAACCATGCTAAAACTGCCTGACTACATGTGTCATAACGCGATATTACGCAGCTATGGCCAGATCTTTCTGCAACCCAGCAGCCGGGCCGGCAGTCTGTTCATACTGGCCATTGCCGTCAATTCCCTGAGCCAGGCGTTTATTGCCCTGGCAGCCATACTGACAAGCCTGTTAACCGCCCGTTTGCTGAAAGTAACTCCGGCAGATGTCAGCCAGGGACTGTACGGTTTTAACGCCGCCCTGCTGGCACTGGCCATCAGCAATAGCTTAGCGGTCACATCGGTATCACTGCTGCTGATCATTGCCGGCAGCGCCCTCACCGCCCTGCTGCTGCAACAATTTCAGCAGCGCAGCACTTTGCCAGCGTTTACCGCCCCGTATATTGTCACCGGCTGGATCATTTTACTGATCGCCGGCGGCTTACAGCTCAGCCCGCCTCCGCTGCTGGCAGGCACGGAAATCGATGAGTTCTATACCGCGGTTGCCAGAGGTATCGGTCAGGTAGTCTTTCAGGATAATGCCCTGAGTGGCATTCTGAGCTTCGCAGGCCTGCTCTGTTACTCACGGCCGGCAGCCATGTGGGCACTGATTGCCAGCGCCACCGGAGTATTCCTCGCCGGTATTCTCAGCTTCCCGACGCCCTGATTAATAATGGCAGCTACAGCTACAACGCAGTGCTGGCAGGCATTGCGCTGGGTGCACATTTTCCACGCCGGTTTGTCCTGCACTGCTGGGTATTGTTATCAGTATTTTACTGATGCGGGGATTTCAGCTGGCGGAGATAACCGCCTTCACAGCACCTTTCGTGCTGGCCAGCTGGCTGATCATCGTTATTGCTGCGCGTAAAAACAGCGGAAAAGTTAGCACTCTAAAGAATCCGCCAGGCTGAAATTATTCTTACCGGCCTGCTTAACCTGATACATCGCCTGATCCGCCTGACAGAACAACTCTTTGGCGTTAGTGGCATAATCAGGAAACACCGAGATACCGATACTGACACCCACATCCAGCATCAGGTCTGCGCCGCACTCACTGACCACATGAAACGGCTCGGCAAAGATCTGCAGGATTTCCCGGGCAATCACCACCGCCACCTCCTGACAGCTGATATGTTCCAGCAAGATAATAAACTCATCGCCACCGATACGGCCGACGGTATCGCTCTCCCGGACAATGCCGGAGAGACGCTTAGCAATCACTTTTAACAAATCGTCGCCAGTCAGGTGACCATAGGTATCGTTAATCGCCTTAAAGCCATCCAGATCCAGAAACATCAGTGCAAAACGGTGATCATTCTCTCTGGCTGTATCCACCGCCCGGTCAATCCGCTGTTTACACAGCCGCACACCGGGCAAGTTCGTCAGGGCATCATAGTTGGCGAGTTTTTAAGTTCGTCTTTGCCAGCTCAGCTTCCTGCAATGCATTGTGCAAAGCGGTCACATCGTATTCAGAGACCAGCATCAGATATTCACCGGTCAGGGGATGCCGGCTGCTGCGAATATCCACTGTATGCCGCTGCACACCGTGCCGGGTAACCATCAGATGGGTGTGCCGGCTGTCTTCTCCTTTACGGCCTTTCTCAAGTCGTTCCCGGGCTTCCTGCGGATCAGAAAAACGGCTTTCAAATAACGAGATATTTTCCGGTAAGTTCTCACGCCGGTCATAACCGTACAGGTTGGCTGAAGCCGGGTTTTCAAATAACAGGTCACCGTCCAGTGTATAACTGGTTACAGCCACCGAGGCATAGCGGGTGGCTTCGGCAAACAACAGTTGCTCCGCTTCACCCAGCTGATGCTCTTCCAGCACAAAGCCGATAATGCCCCGGTGCCGCTGTGGCCCCAGTAATACAGCCTTGTGACGGATCAGTACGGTGGTGGCTTCACCGTTGGGATAGGTGGTCCAGGGGTCGGAGGTCATCCCCTCCTGCGAGGCTTTTTCGAAAATACCGCGAATCCGGTTACGGGCACCGTCGGTATCAGAGGAAAGGTCTTTATCCACCAGCTGCTGATAATGCTCCAGCCCCCAGTATTCAACCGCACGGGCATTGCCCCACCAGAACCCGTAGGCATCCACATCAAACACCCAGACAGGGTCCGGCATTACATCAAATGCACTCAGTTGCTCAACCGATTCAAAGACGGTCAGATGGGCAAAATTTACATCAGTACTCACGTGGTTCCCCGAACACATAGCCAACAATATGTAATCCGCAGTGATTACTTGGGAGATCCTTTCCGACAGTTCTGAGGCTGCGGGCTACTGCAATCCTGGCACCGCCTGCACCAAACGATGCCGACAGGTCTGTTCAGACTACGCCAAGCCACCGACGAAACAAGTGAAAACAGGCAAATTCTGCGGGCGAACCAACCATTTCGGGTATTTCCCTCTGTTAAACCGGAAGGCTCTGCCGACCAAAGCATGAACATCCCCTTCAGCCAGGCACAAAAACCGGCACTCCGGCCGGTTAAAGCAGCCACCGGTGACGGCGGCTCGCAAGGGTAAGTATTACTTAATTGCCAGGTGTTGCTGTACCGCTTCCAGGCCGGAGTTGCCCTGCAAGTCAGTTACACCTTCCAGCCAGCTGTCCAGCACCTGTGGGTTCTTCTGCAGCCACTGTTTAGCCGCATCGGCAGGCTGCTGACCATCATCCAAAATGTGTCCCATCATCTGGTTTTCCATGGTCAGAGTGAACTTCAGGTTATCCAGCAGACGGCCAACATTCGGGCATGCATCACGGTAGCCTTTACGGGTCAGGGTCTGAATCGTGGCACCACCAAAGTTAGCACCGAAATACTTATCACCGCCGGTGAGGTATTTCAGATCAAAATTGGTGTTCATCGGATGCGGTTCCCAGGCCAGGAAGGCGATGAACTCATCACGCTTAACACTGCGCTTAACCTGACTCATTACGCCCTGCTCGCCAGACTCAACCAGACGCCATTTCTGCAGGCCGAAATCGCCGCTGTCGATCATCTTCTGCAGCAACTGGTTTGCCGGCGCACCAGCTTCAATACCGTAGATACGCTTACGGAACTTATCTTCCGCTTTGATCAGGTCCGCAAAATCATGAATACCGGCGTTATACACATACTCCGGCACCGCCAGGGTGAACTTGGCACCGCTCAGGTTAGTTCCCACGACATCGATGTCACCGGGTGTGGCGTATTTATCGATGAATTTCTGCTGAGCCGGCATCCAGTTACCCAGAAACACGTCGATCTCGCTGCTCTTCAGGCCTTCAAAGCCGATTGGCACCGCCAGGGTGCTGATCTCGGTGTTGTAGCCCAGCCCCTGAAGTACTGTACTGGCCAGCGCATTGGTGGAGTTAATATCGGTCCAGCCCGGATCGGTAAAACGTACAGTCTGGCAAGAAGCAGGATCGCTGGCCTGCGCAACGCCGGCACTCATTAACGCAGCACTGAACAGTAAAGTTTTGGTCGTTTTCATATTTCACTTACTTATTGTTATTCACAGAAATGACTGGCGGACAGCGTCAGACACTGCCCGCCCCCGATAAGACGCCCTTAAGATGCTTTATCAGCAATGCGCGGGAAACGGGCTTTCGCCTCCAGATCATCCAGATCCACGTTGTTACGCATATACATGGTGCTGGAATCAAAATTGGCTGATGATCCCAGATTGGCTCTTTACCCTGTTTATGGGCTTCAGCCACCAGACGGCGACGCTTCTGGCTGATGATGACATCGCGGGTAATCGCATCGCTGTCCCAGCGCTCTGCAGCTTCCGCCCGGAATGCCGCCAGCAGCTCAGCATGCTCTTCCAGCTCCGCCAGATTGATACGCTCCTGCGGATCAGTTTCAGATTGAACAGCTGATCAGGGTCCGGGGCTGAACAGATATATTTGTAAGCACCGCGACGAATCATGAACATTGGCGCAACCACACCTTCACCCATGTATTCACCGATTACCTCGTCGTGCGCTTCACCGTTACCGGTCAGGTGCGGCATTAGACTGCGGCCGTCAATTGGCATGGCGTATTCAGGCGCCTGACCACCGTTGGCCAGCTCGGCAAAGGTGGGCAGTAAATCCATGGTAGAAACCGATTCTTTCACCCGCTGCGGGCTGAAATGCTTCGGCGCGTATACCAGCATCGGTACCCGTGCTGACCACTCGAAGTAGCTCATCTTGTACCACAGGCCACGCTCACCCAGCATGTCGCCGTGATCGCCGGAGAACACCACGATGGTGTCGTCTGCCATACCGGAGTCTTCCAGTGCTTTCAGCAGCACACCGATCTGATCATCTACGTAGCTGCAGGAACCGTAATAAGCACGGCGGGCGTTACGGATCTGCTGATCAGTAATATTCTTACGGTCCATCTGATAAACGTGCAGCAAGCGCTTGGAGTGCGGGTCCTGTTCGTCGTCCGCCAGTTCGAAAGACGGTAATTCAATCTCTTCATCGCTGTAACGGTTCCAGTATTCTTCAGGAATCGCGTACGGGTCGTGAGGGTGGGTCATAGAAACCGTCAGGCAGAATGGCCGCTCACCCGGGTTACGGGCACGTTCAAACAGGTAACGCTTGGCGTGGAACACCACCTCGTCATCAAAATCCAGCTGGTTGGTCCGGATCGTCGGGCCAGCCTGGGTTACAGACGACATGTTGTGGTACCAGGTCGGACGCTTGTCGAAGTTTTCCCAGTCCGGGAACCAACCGTAGTCAGCCGGGTAAATATCGGTGGTCAGACGCTCTTCAAAACCGTGCAACTGATCCGGGCCGCAGAAATGCATTTTGCCGGACAGCGCCGTCTGATAACCCGCATGACGCAGGTAGTGGGCAAAGGTCGGAATGTCCGCCGGGAACTCAGCGGCATTGTCCCAGGCACCGATCTTGCTCGGTAACTGACCGCTCATCAGCACATAGCGGCTCGGGGCACACAGAGGACTGTTACAGTAGGCAGATTCAAAACCACACCGGCAGCCGCCATTTTATCCAGATTCGGCGTTTTGGCAGTTTTGCCACCATAGGTTTTCAGTACCGGCGCGGCCATCTGATCCGCCATGATGAACAGAATATTGGGTTGCTTGGCAGCATCACTCATAACATTCTCCAAACTAATATCTCTAGTCATTTATACTTATTCTGATTACGCCCACCGGGCAGTGGTTTGGCGTACAATTAACCCGCTTTCACATAACAACGTGGATACAGCGAGTATTTATTATTTCTGTCGACGCTGTAAACTCACTGAAAACTAATCACTAAAGTAAGTTGAACTTATGTTATTAAAGGATAGGTTACCGTCACCGCAGAGCTTGCTGGTGTTCGAAGCTGCAGCACGACATTTAAGCTTTACTGCCGCCGCCGGGAGCTCAGCTCCACCCAGTCAGCGGTAAGCCAGCTAATGCGCGGCCTGGAAGCACAGCTGGAGCTGCAGCTGTTCCGCAGAATCTACCGGGGTCGAGCTGACTGAAGCCGGCGAGCAGCTGTTTGAGGTATGCCAGAAAGGGTTTAACGACATCGCCGGGCGAATCGAAAAGTTGCAGAACGCAGAACGGCATCCTCATATAAATGTCGCCACCGACTTCGCATTTGCCGCTTACTGGCTATTACCCCGGCTGCCGGCCTTCCGGGAATTACACCCGGATACCGAGGTCAGAATCATCACCTCTCAGGGCAGCCATGAAGTGCGCAGCCAGGATGCCGATGTCGCCATCCGCTTTGCCAGCCAGCCTTCTGCCGACAGCATCCCACTGTTTGCTGAAGAAGTATTTCCGATATGCAGCCCCGGCTTTCTTGCCAAACACGGCCCGATAACCAGCCATAAAAACTCGCCAGCTTGCCACTGCTGAAGCTCGGTGCGGATGCCGGTGAAGGCTGGATGGACTGGCCGGGGTATTTCAGTGGCCGGCGCAGCCAGATTCAGCCGGGAGAACCGGTACTGACATTCAACAATTACACCCTGCTGATACAGGCAGCTATTGCCGGTCAGGGGTAGGAATCGGCTGGGGAACACTGGTGGATGAGCTGATCGAGTCAAAGGTACTGACTGGCCTTAAGGACTTCAGCCTGAGCTCAAAGGGAGGGTATTTCATCAGCGCGACACAGACACCTCGCCAGCCGGATATTTGCCAGCAGTTTATAGAATGGTTACAAGAGGCGTGAAAACTGTCAGGAATACTTTTTCAGTACTTCCGGTGGTAACTGACGTTCAAGATAATCGGTGATGATCCGCTGTGCCAGATCACTGTCAATGCCGGACGGTGCCAGTGCACCCCGCAGCCAGATACCATCGATCAGGGCGGCAATGCTTTGCGCGACGAAGACCGCCTGTTCTTTCGGCAACACCCGCTTCAGTTCATGTTTGAGATGTGACAACAGACGCTGTTCATTGACCCGCTGTAAACGGTACAGAGATGGCTCATGCATCGCCTGTGACCAGAAGGCCAGCCAGGTTTTAACCACCTTGGAATCCAGCTGGCGGGGTCAAAGTTACCGCCAACAATGGCTTTAACCCGGGCGATAACATCATCGGAATCGGTTTCATCCAGCCGCTGACGTACCCCTTCAGAAAGCTGCTGAAGTACCGACCGCATGGTCGCTTCAAGCAGGCTGTTTTTACCGCCAAAATAATGATTAATGATCGCCGGAGAAACACCGGCATAACGGCTGATCATCGCAACGCTGGCCTTCTGCAGCCCGACCTCGTTAATCGCTTCCATAGTTGCGTCGATTAACTGGGGCTTTCTGATGGCAGGCATTCCGACTTTAGGCATGGATAGGTAACTCGCTGTGCTTTTATTATTCTATGGCCTGATTAACCACAATTTTTAAACAGGCATTCAACAAAAACTGCCTGTTTCTTAGCCGGGAGTCAAGTCTGTTAATAAAATCAATCACTTTGCGTCGCACACAGGCAGCTTTTACACTGCCTGTGCCCGCATTTGCAGCAGTTACCGCTACTTAGCGGCTTTCTGACGCAGTTTTTCAACTTACGTTTTTAGCCCGGTTACTTAACCCTTTCGACTGTTTTTCGAAAGCGTCATCATTTCCTGCTCGGCTTTACTCAGAGACGCCCGGACAGACTTCTTCTTAGGCTTCACCGCAGGTACTTCCGGATTCGCAGCCGACTTTTTAGCCGGACGCTTACGGGGGCTTTGGCTTCCTGACCGGCACCGGCAGCTTTATCGGATGGCCAGGCCGTTACAGACGCTTCAGCCTGAGCAACCACCCGCTCTTCCCGAGCCTGAACCGCACCGGGATGAGCCCGCTTATGACGTTTTTATCCGCCAGTTTCGCCAGGGTGATATCACCGTCGCGGAGCAACTCACGCTGGCTGCGTTTCTTCTTACCGGATTTAGCATCCGGCCGCATGCTGCGGGCTGTTTCCAGGGTTTCACGCAATTCGAAATCAATCTTACGCTCGTCCAGATCAACCCGGACCACCTGCACCCGTAACTTGTCTCCCAGACGGAAGCCTTTGCCGCTGCGCTCACCTTTCAGACACTGACGGGCAGCATCGTAATGGTAGTAATCCCTGGCAGTGCCGAGATATGAATCAGACCTTCAACGTAGGCTTCTTCAAGTTCAACAAACAGACCAAAACCGGTTACCGCTGACACCACACCGTCGAACACACCGCCAACCTGATCCTGCATGTATTCACATTTCAGCCAGGACATCACGTCACGGGTGGCATCATCCGCCCGGCGCTCGGTCATCGAGCAGTGTTCACCCAGCTCCAGCACCTGCTCCATGGTGTACTGGTGCAGGAAGGCAGAGTTAGGCTCAAAGCCTTCACAACGATCCAGCTGCTTGCTGTCATTGCCGGTATGAATCAGCGCCCGGATGGTCCGGTGCACCAGCAAATCCGGATAGCGACGGATCGGTGAGGTAAAGTGGGTATAAGCCGGATAATTCAGACCGAAATGGCCTTTTTCTTCCGGGCTGTACACCGCCTGTGACATAGAACGCAGCATCATGATCTGGATGATATGCTTATCCGCACGGCCTTCCAGTGCTTCCGTCAGTTCCTGATAGTCGGTCGGGGTCGGTTCATCACCGCCACCCAGCGTCAGCCCCAGCGGACCTAAATAACTGCGCAGGGCTTCAATACGGGCTTCTTTCGGGCCGTCGTGCACCCGGTACAGGGCCGGCTGTTTCAGCTTACGCAGCAAACGGGCAGACGCCACGTTAGCGCAGAGCATACATTCTTCAATGATCTTGTGGGCGTCGTTACGCACCACCGGAATGATCTTTCGATCTTACGCTCATCACTGAACAGAATCCGGGTTTCAGTGGTTTCAAAGTCGATTGCGCCGCGCACTTCACGGGCTTTACGCAGGCCGTGATACAGGTCGTACAGGTCTTCCAGATGCGGCACCACACTGGCGTACTCTTCACGCAGCGCCTTACCGTTATCACTGTCCGCTTCCTGCAACATCGCGCCTACCTTGGTGTAGGTCAGACGGGCATGGGACTGGATTACTGCTTCATAGAACTTATAACCACTAAGGTTACCGCTGGCACTGATGGTCATTTCACAAACCATGGCCAGACGATCCACATGGGGGTTCAGGGAACACAAACCGTTAGACAGCAACTCCGGCAACATCGGTACCACAAACTCCGGAAAGTACACAGAGTTACCACGTTTGTGAGCTTCGATATCCAGCGGAGAATCCGGGCGAACATACCAGGACACATCGGCAATCGCGACCCACAGACGCCAGCCACCGGACTTTTTCTTCTCACAGTAAACCGCGTCATCAAAGTCTTTAGCGTCTTCACCGTCGATGGTTACCAGTGGCAGGTGCCGCAGATCGATCCTGTTCGTTTTGGCGGACTCTTCAACGTCGGCACTCAGCTCAGCGGTAGCCTGACGAACATCATCATTCCATTGCTCAGGAATATCGTAGTTATGAATCGCCACGGTAATTTCCATGCCCGGCGCCATATGGTCACCCAGCACTTCTATGACCCGGCCGGTGGGCTTATTACGTTTCCCCGGCGGCATTACAAGCTCAGCCACCACTAGCTGACCGTCACGGTAATCCAGCGGCGTTTCCTCATTGGGAATGATCTGGATATCCTGAGTGATGCGCTGATTTTCCGGCACCATATAGCCAAAGCTGCCGTTGCCCTGATACCGGCCAACCAGCTTATGGGTATTGCGCTCCAACACCTCAACGATGGCGCCTTCTTTACGGCCTTTACGGTCTTCGCCGCCCACCCGGACCAGCGCCCGGTCGCCATCAAATACCTGACGCATCTCACGGGCGCTCAGGAAAATATCATCATTGCCTTCATCGGGAATCAGGAAGCCAAAGCCGTCCCGGTGCCCCTGAATACGGCCACCAATCAGGTCCAGCTTACTCAGCAATACATACTGGGCCTTACGGTTACGCATCAGCTGCCCGTCACGCTCCATGGCACGCAAGCGGCGGCGCAGGGCTTCTGAGGCATCTTCATCCTGAATATCCAGCAGGCTTTCCAGCTGCCAGCGTGTCAGAGGCTCACCCTGTTCATTCAGGGTTTCCATTATCAGTTCGCGGCTGGCAATTGGCCGCTCATATTTATCCGCTTCGGGCAGCGTGCGGGTCGACCGCCACACCGGCTTCCGGTAATTCTTTTTAGGCATTACAAGTCTTTAGGTAATTTTGTCTGCATATCAATATAACACCGATCAGTTATAAACGACGGGTTACTTTGCAACAGAAAAACAAAACCGGCCAAAGATGGCCGGTTTGCAATTAACAGTGACAGAACGGCTTATGGCCGCTCGTCCACTTCTTCATCTTCTTTTTCCGGTGGCATAAGGTCTTCTTTACAGACACCCATTGCCAGCAGCACGTTTGCTGCCACATATATGGATGAGTAAGTACCTACCAGCACACCGATCAGCAGTGCAATCGCAAAGCCGTGGATCAGTTCACCACCAAATACCGCCAGCGCTGTCAGTACCAGCAAGGTGGTTAAGGAGGTAACAATTGTCCGGCCCAGAGTCTGGTTCAGGGAGATATTCATAATCTCCTCCGGCGTTCCCTTACGGACCTTACGGAAGTTCTCCCGGATACGGTCAGATACCACGATGGTATCGTTCAGGAGTAACCTATTACCGCCAGCAGCGCCGCCAGTACTGTCAGGTCAAAGTCCAGCTTAAACAGCGAGAAGACACCCAGTACGATCAGCACGTCGTGTGCCAGTGCTGCCACCGCGCCCACTGAGAACTTCAGCTGGAAGCGGAAGGCAACGTAGATCATGACCATGAACAGCGCCAGCAACAGGCCTAAACCGCCCTGCTCACGCAGCTCTTCACCGACCTGCGCACCCACGTATTCGTTACGGCGCAGGGTCAGGGTCTGGTCTTCATCCGCCTGCAGCACAGACAGCACCTGATCCCCTAATTTAGGATCATGGCTCTGACCCAGACGGATCAGAATATCCACCGGCGAACCAAAGGTCTGAACCACTGCATCATCATAACCGGCGCTCTGCAGCTGGCCACGGATTTCATTCAGATCCGGTGACTGTTCATAACCCACTTCCACCAGTGAACCACCGGTAAAATCGAGACCGAACTTCAGGCCATTCATTACCAGTGAGGCAACTGAAATCAGCAGCACTGCAATCGACAGGCCCGCCGCAATCTTGCGCAGGGCCATAAAGTTAAAGTTTTTACACTTGCCATGTTATCCCCGGGTCAGATCGACAGCTTGTTCAGCGTACGACCGCCGTAGGTTAAATTCACTAACGCACGGGTCACCATGATGGCGGTAAACATCGACGTCACGATACCCACGGAAAGGGTAATCGCAAAACCTTTCACAGGGCCGGTACCCATGGCAAACAGGATAACCGCCGCCAGTAAGGTGGTGATGTTGGCATCAAAATGGTGGTGAATGCCCGTTCGAAACCGGCATTAATGGCCGACTGCGGTGGCAGCCCGTTGGCCAGCTCTTCTTTATTCGCGAGAATATAAGTACGTTGGCATCCACCGCCATACCGACCGTCAGTACGATACCGGCAATACCCGGCAAGGTAAGGGTGGCAGACATAATGGACATCACCGCGAGCAGCAATACCAGGTTCAGCGTCAGGGCAACGTTGGCCAGCAAACCGAACACCCGGTAGTACACCAGCATGAACAGCAGTACCAGGGCAAAACCGATCTGTACTGAGGTGATACCCAGCTCGATGTTCTGTTCACCCAGGCTCGGCCCTACTGTACGTTCCTCTACGAAGTAGATTGGCGCCGCCAGTGCACCGGCACGTAACAACAGTGCCAGCTCAGATGCTTCACCTGCCCCGTCCAGACCGGTAATCCGGAAGCTGGAGCCCAGAATGCTCTGAATGGTTGCCAGAGAAATGATGTGCTTCTCAACGTACGGTACACGTTCTGTAACCTGTTCACCGTCAACCGTCTTCACGATATTGCGGCTCTTATGCTCAACGAACAGTACAGCCATGCGACGCTTAACCGCGTTACGGGTAGTACGGTTCATCAGCTCACCGCCTTTGGAATCCAGGGTAATGGATACCTGTGGCTGACCGTTTTCATCAAAGGTTGACTGGGCGTTAGAAACGCTGGAACCGGTGATGATAATGTCTTTCTCAAGGGTTGCTCTGCGCGATGAATCCCGGAAGGTGTAAGTCTCTGTTGATGCGCTGGAGGCATCAGTCTTGGCTTCTAAACGGAATTCCAGATTCGCCGTTTTACCGATGATCCGTTTCGCCGCAGCGGCATCCTGAATACCTGGCAGCTGAACAACGATACGGTTACGGCCCTGACGCTGTACCAGTGGCTCTGCCACACCCAGCTCGTTCACCCGGTTACGCAGGGTGGTCAGGTTTTGCTTGATTGCATAATCTTCAATTTCGCGAACCTTGCTCTCCAGCAGGCTGACAACCACGTAGTACGCGCCGTCGGCATCTTCATCAGTGAGCAAGAATTCTGTGTAATCCTGTTTCAGCAGTTGGCTGGCTTCGTCACGGACATCGGCCTTGGAGAACTTCAGCTCCAGGCTACCGTCTTCACGGTGTACAACTGACCGGTAACGCAGCTTTTCAGCCCGCAGCTTGGCTTTAATTTCGCCAACATACACGTCCAGCCGCTGGGCAACTGCCTGCGCCATGTCAACTTCAAGCAGGAAGTGCACACCGCCGCGCAGATCAAGACCCAGTTTCATCGGGCCGGCGCCAACGGAGGTCAGCCAGTCAGGGGTTGTCGGTGCCAGGTTAAGGGCAACTACGTAGTTATCACCGAGAATACGGCTAACCGCTTCTTTGCTTCCAGCTGGGTTGCACTGTCGGTGAAACGGATTAAGCCACTGGCGCCGTTTAATTCACTGGTTTTAGACACCAGACCTTCGGCCTGCAGCTGCTTGGTCACGCGGTTCAGCATCTGCTGATCTACGGTATAGGCGGCACGGCTGCCGGAAATCTGTACCGCATAATCATCTGGATATAAGTTCGGCGCTGCATACAGACCACCGATAAGCAATATCAGAACGATCAGCGCGTTTTTCCATAACGGATATTTATTGAGCATACTGCCCTTGCCTTCTGTAATCGAAAACGCCATTACCGGTCAGTAATGGCGTTGCTGTGAACGACTAGATTTCTTTAATTGTGCCTTTTGGCAGCGCCGCACTTACGTGGGTTTTCTGAAAGTCAGTTCGGTGTCACCGGATACTTCCAGAACAACGTAATCATCATTCAAACGAACAACCTTACCCAGGATGCCGCCGGCGGTGATCACTTCGTCACCTTTGCTCAGGCCAGCCAGCAGTGCTTTATGGTCCTTCGCACGCTTTGCCTGTGGGCGCCACATGAAGAAGTAGAAAATCAGACCAAAGCCCACCAGGAAGATGAGGTTGAACATGCTTGGATCCATACCGCCCGGGCTGCGCCTTCAGCGTATGCTGGTGAGATAAAAAGCTCATTAGCTTCTCCTAGTTACTGATTTATTAAACATTATTAACTGATTCTGTGTCGGCCAGCGGCGGTGTTTCCAGCCCCCGTAACCGGTAGAACTCATCGACAAAGTCGCTCAATTTACCTTCTTCTATAGCCTTTCGCAAACCAGCCATAAGTTCCTGATAGTAATGCAGGTTATGGATAGTATTCAGCTGCGATCCCAGGATCTCTTTACACTTATCCAGATGGTGCAGATAGGCGCGGCTGAAGTTCTGACAGGTATAGCAGGAACATTCTTCATCCAGCGGTGCGGTATTGGTTTTATTCGCCGCGTTACGCAGCTTCACGATACCGGTACGGGTAAACAGATAACCGTTACGGGCGTTGCGGGTTGGCATCACACAATCGAACATGTCCACACCGCGACGCACACCTTCCACCAGATCTTCCGGACGGCCAACCCCATCAGGTAACGGGGCTTGTCTGCCGGCATTTTCCAGGCCAGATGGTCGAGCACTTTTTCCATTTCTTCTTTCGGTTCGCCAACCGACAAACCGCCGATGGCATAACCATCGAAATCAATTTCGTTCAGACCTTCCAGTGACTCATCACGCAGATGCGGGTACATGCCGCCCTGAATGATGCCGAACAGTGCAGACGGGTTATCGCCGTGGGCATCCTTGGAACGCTTCGCCCAGCGCAGTGACAGACGCATGGATTCAGCTGCCTGCATTTCAGTGGCCGGGTAAGGCGTACACTCGTCAAAAATCATCACGATGTCGGAACCCAGGTCTTTCTGAACCTGCATGGACTCTTCAGGGCCCATGAACACTTTGGAACCGTCTACCGGCGACTGGAAGGTCACACCGGCTTCAGTGATTTTGCGCATTGCCCCAGGCTGAACACCTGGAAACCGCCGGAATCGGTCAGGATCGGACCTTTCCAGTTGGTAAAGTCGTGCAGATCACCGTGCTGTTTGATGATTTCCGTGCCCGGACGCAGCATCAGGTGAAAAGTATTACCGAGAATAATCTGTGCCCCGGTGGCTTCAATGTCCCGTGGCAGCATACCTTTCACGGTGCCATAGGTACCAACCGGCATAAAGGCTGGGGTTTCAACATCACCACGGGGAAAGCTCAGACGTCCGCGACGGGCTTTGCCCTCAGTCGCCAGACATTCAAACTTCATAAAACATTCTCTGCTCACAGCAATTCCTAATCGGTATATTGAGCCGGGAAGCTTCATCGTCCCGGCAAACTTCCCTTAGATATAAGGGCATTATTATCAATCACAAGGTGCCGGCTGAAATACAGTTACCAGCCCCTGCTTTAAAGCTTATGGCGAACGGTTAAATGGCTTTGATTGCTCCAGCCACAAACAGTTTCACCCTTGTGCCACACTTTTATCCCGGCGCTGCAAAAACATCGCATCACCGTAACTGAAGAAACGGTATTTCTCTGCAACCGCTTCATGATATGCAGCCATCATGTTGTCGTAACCGGCAAAGGCAGACACCAGCATCAGCAGGGTTGATTCCGGCAAATGGAAGTTGGTCACCAGCACGTCAACGGTTTTGAACTCGTAGCCCGGGTAAATGAAGATATCGGTATCGCCAAAATACGGCGCAATCTCACCGTCACAGCTGGCGGTTTCCAGACAGCGCACACTGGTGGTGCCGATCGCTACCACACGGTTACCGCGGGCTTTAGCCGCTTTAACCGCCGCACAGACTTCCTCAGAGACTTCGATATATTCCGCATGCATTTTATGCTCGGCAATGGTATCCACCTTCACCGGACGGAAAGTCCCCGCCCCCACATGCAGCGTCACAAAGGCTTTTTCTACACCTTTGTCTGCCAGTTTGGCCAGCAGGGCATCGTCAAAGTGCAGACCGGCTGTCGGGGCTGCTACAGCACCGGGCTTTTCGTTGTAGACCGTCTGATAACGTTCCCGGTCAGACAGCTCGTCTTCACGCTTCATATAAGGTGGCAGCGGCATATGGCCAAACTGCTCCAGCGCTTCAATCAGGTTGCCTTCGGAAAGATCAAAACGCAGCTCAAACAGATCATCATGACGGCCAACCATGGTTGCCTTCAGGCCACCGTCCAGTGTCAGTTCCGCCCCTTCTTTCGGCGAACGGCTGGAACGGATATGCGCCAGTGCAGACTGTTCATCCAGCACCCGCTCGATCAGCACTTCAATTTTGCCACCGGACGCTTTCTGGCCGAACATTCTGGCCGGAATCACCCGGGTATTATTGAAGATCACCAGATCCCCTTCGTTCAGCAGGTCCAGCACCTCATAAAAGTGCCGGTGCACCCGGTCACCACTGTTACCGTCAACACAGAGCAAACGGCTGGCAGTACGGTCAGCGAGGGGATAACGGGCGATTAACTCATCGGGGAGTTCAAAATGGAAATCTTTAACCTGCATGGTGGGATCTGTCGGAACTGAAAAAGGACGGCTATCCTACCGGAAAACGAAGCATATTTCAGCGCCCTCTGAAGGGAAATAGCACAATTAACCGGCCACAGCAGACCTGTACCCGGTTAATAACTGTTTCACTTGCTGAAACAGCCGGAACAATCAGCCCGCCGGGGCAATAAACTCCGTCCGGATACCGCCTGGAATCAGACACATCATGTGGCGGAACGGTGCTTCTCCCAAGGCTTCCGGCGCAAACTCAATCGTCACATTATCCTGCTGCAACAGGCGCGCATGTAACGCATCCAGCGCTGCTGTATCCGCTACCGCCAGTGCCACGTGATGCAAGCCAATATTCTGTTGCCGGTTAAAACTGACCGGCGTCTCAGCCTTAGCCTGCCAGAGGGTAATCATTGTATGGCCATCGCTGACAAACACCGCCGGATAATCCGGCTTCTCCCCACCTTATTAAACCCAAGCACCCGCTGGAAAAATCGGCAGTTATCGCCAGCTCAGGCACAGTCAGCCCTAAATGATTTACACCGCGGGTCAGAGCCCCTTCAGAATTACCGGTCATACTGCACTCCAGAGATATATTATTAATGTTAATGAATAGATTTGTTCAGGTACAAAATACCATAACTGAACAGATCTGTTCATTTTTTATAATAAATCCCCTCAACAGGGTAAGGAGAATACTGGAACCCCACGCCCGGCTGACATACACTCTGCCCATCGAAAATACAGCGGACCCGATAATGGCCAGGGATAAACAACAACTTCTGATCGAAACATCATTACAGCTGTTTAACAGACACGGATTTCACGCTACCGGCATTGATACCATCATGGCGGTATCCGGTGTATCTAAAACCACACTGTACAAATATTTCCGCAGTAAAGAACTGCTGATTCTGGCCGTACTGGAATACCGCCATCAGAATCTGGTGGAACTGTTTGATTCCACCATTAAGACATCACGTGAAGCCCATCCACAGGAAAAAGACAGTTATCACCTGCATGCGTTTTTCGATGCGCTTCAGGAATGGTTTGAAGATGACAACTTCTTCGGCTGCAACTTCATTAATGCCAGCGCCGAATTTGCCGACAAAGATCACCCGGTACATCAGTACGCCTGCCGGCATAAGCACTGGTTACGGGATTGTCTGACAGAGTTGCTGGGTAATGCGGCGCTTGCCGATCAGGTAATGCTGCTGGTTGACGGTGCAATTGTGACTGCTCAGGTCCAGAGCGCGCCCCAGGCTGCCGAAACCGCACGACAGCTCGCTTGCCAGCTGTGTGGACTGCCTGCCCGCTGAGAACACTGCGAAACAATTTTTAGTTAACAGCCAGAATTTCAGCGGAAGGCTTTTTCGACCACAGCCGCCTGCTGCCCGAACTACTCCAGCCCCGCCTGCAAATGCCCGCCGGGTAAAATAACCACCACCGCGTGCAGAGGCCGGTCAGATACGGCGGCAATGTTACCGGCCGATAATGTACGGCTGTAACCGACACCATCCTCCTGCCAGCTCAGGTTAGCCAGATTCCCTGCAACGCCCGCTCCGGAAAGCCCAGAGAACATTCACTGCCGGATAAGATGCTACTGCAGCTGACGACCTTACCTGTTTCGGGAATCTTCAGTTTCACCTCATAAACAACCTCTGAAGTACGGTTCTGGATAATCAGTTCATTGACGGTCTGGGGCTTCACCCCGCAGGCGGCCAGAGCGGCACAGGTAATGCACAGCAAGAAACGTGTAACCATATGAATTTCCGGTGTTTAAATCAGTAAGACTTACCTTACAGTACCATAGCCCCAGAATAAAAATATGCCACCTTGCAGGTGCAAATGTGAGATCAGAAAACTCCCCTGCGACAAACCGCCACGCGACAACAGGTCACATTTCCGGACACGTAACCGGTTGCTAAAGTGCCGCGCTTTCAGAGCCCGATACAGGAACAATCATGTCGCCTTCATCTTTACAGCCAGCCCGCTACCGCGCCGCCTGGCGCTGGCATATGTATGCCGGCCTTTACGTCATTCCTTTCATGCTTATGCTCAGCCTCACCGGGCTGATCATGCTGCTGTATCAGCCGGTCATCGCTCCGGCATTGCACGGCAAACTGCTAACCGTTGAACCGGTCGCTTCCGAATACCTGAGCTGGCAAAGTCAGCTGAAGGCCATCACCGCAAAGTATCCACAGGCCACGGTTAACCAGTTTCGTTTACCGGAAACAGCAGAACAGAGCAGCCACTTCACAGTAAAAACCTCTGAGGGCGAAAACCGGAATGTCTATGTGAATCCGTACACCGGGGAAATATTGGGCAGTAATAGTAAAGATGGCAGCCTCTATGCGCTGGCGGACGAAATACACGGGACGTTTTTGCTGGGTGAAACCGGCGACGCCCTTATCGAACTGGCGGCCGGATATACCCTGGTGCTGATACTGACAGGGCTGTTCATGTGGTGGCCCCGCCAGCAACAACACTGGTACCGGCTGTTTATTCCACAATTGAGCAAGAACGGACGCTCACTGTGGAAAGAACTGCACATCAGCACCGGCGCCTGGCTGGCACTGGCGCTGTTATTTCTGAGCATTACCGGCCTTTCATGGACAGGAATCTGGGGGCCAAAATCGTCCAGCCCTGGAACACCTTCCCTACCGGCGTATTTGGTGGTATTCCAACCTCAGACAAAACCCATGCCAGCCTGAATCCCGGAGTCATCGAAGAGATTCCCTGGAACCTTGAACAGGCCCCTTTACCACTGTCTGGTTCTGCTGCCGGCACACAGGCAATTCCGGCAGGCACACCGGTTAATCTCGATACAGTGACCGGTTATGCACAGCAACTGGGTATGACATCCTTCCGGATCAACCTGCCCCGCTGGGAAGATGGCGTCTACTCCATTGTGGCCGCCACCATGAGTAAAGACCGTATTTCGCCGCTGGATGACCGCACCCTGCATATTGATCAGTACACCGGAAAACTGCTGATGGATATTCAGTTTCAGGACTACAGCCTGATAGCTAAAGCCATGGCGATCGGCATCCCCTTACATATGGGGCTCTGGGGAACAGCCAACCTGATACTCAACACAGTTATCTGTATGCTCACACTGTTCCTGTGCATCAGCGGCATCATCCTGTGGTGGAAAAGACGTCCCATCAAAGCAGGTGTCAGCCTGAATCCTCCGGCAGCGATTGAAGCCAAACGCTGGAATACCGCCCTGATCATCTGGGTAACGATTGGTGTCTGCTTCCCACTCACAGGGGCAAGCCTGATTGCTATCTGGCTGCTGGAACAGATATTCAGCCACCTGTTTAAGCGCAAAGCTAAGCTGCAGCGCAGCTAAACCGGCCGGGCAAACGCAACCTGCTGTTTGCCCGCGCTCTCTGCAAATACCTGAAACCCTGCGTTTTTCAGTTTATTTCTGTTTGCTGATTGACGCCTAACAATGGATTCGTATAATACCGGGCACTTGCTTACGCTCGGACATTTACCGGAATAAGTAAGTTGCGAAATGATATGTGCCGGTGTGGTGAAATTGGTATACACGACGGATTCAAAATCCGTTGCCTTCGGGCGTGGCGGTTCAAGTCCGCCCACCGGTACCACTCAATTAAGCCTCGTTTCTCTTCGGGAGAGTCGGGGCTTTTTGTGCCTGTAAGAAAGATAATTGGTATACACGACGGATTCGCTTTTCATAACATCTAGCGTTGCCTTCGGGCGTGGCGGTTCAAGTCCGCCCACCGGGGCCACTAACTTAATCAAGTCATCGATTAAGTATTAAAGCCCTGTTCATAGGGTCTACAGAGAAGCGGAGCTTTGTAGCGACCGCTTTTGTGCCTGTAATTTCGGCTTCTGGTGCATACCTTATCCCATCTGTGCAATATCTATGCGTCACGACATCCAACGCAATACAACTAATAACTATTAGTTACTCTTTATCTACAATATCAGCTTAAAAAGTGAGACCACCAAATTCCCGATTAAAAACCAGGTCTTTCAGGTCAGCTTTGTGCCATTAGCGGACCTTGGAAATACGTGGCTAGAACGGAAGCTATGCTTCATGCTCGTGACTAAACGTCGTTTCGCGACTTGCTCGACAAAACATAGAAAGCAACCTAGTAGTCAATTTTGGATGACTGAGATATAGTTCTGGTTGATGGGAGAAAGGAGTACCCGTATCAGAGTCTGTGATATTTCTGCGCAATGCAGGTAGTTCAGGCGGGTATTCAGGATGAACACTACTAATCCTTTTCCTCTCTGGCAGCCCTTGCCCTCGCAAATCGAGCCATAGACTCCTACTACTTTCTGCCTCTTCGGTACATAGCTTTTCTACCCATGAATTTAAAATGTACCTTACAAGGTAGCAAAGCTTGCAAGCTTTTAAACCTTGTAAGGGTGGACCATTAAATTGTTAAGTGAATAGAGAAAGGAATCTTATCTATGATTATCAATAAAAAGAGAATCAGAACGCTTGGTGCATACACAAAAGGATTAGAAGAAGGACAACCTATAGTTGTGAGCGTTGGTATTTCAGATATTGATAGTGACGCAGCTATAGATATTGGACTTAGTCCTGATTTTTCTCCAGGGAAGTTGTCCTTCCAAGAGCTGTCGGCAACATCACTAAATTCAATGCCGAAGGCAAAGAAATCCCACAAAAGGACGAACCAAAGGAAACGCACTATAGACAGCAAGAATGGACTTGGAAAGAGTTCAGAGGTAGATACGACTTCGAGGAAAAGTCAAAAATTGTAGACATCCCATACGAGCGTTATCCCAGAGAATATATAGAGCCCCCGCTGTCGAGTTGAATATAGCGACAAATTCTAACAGTGAAAAATTTATCATTTCAGATCCAGTAGAATTTACATCGGAGAACGATGATCTTCTGGTTCATATAATCAACCTATTTTTGGAAATATTTGGGCATTGTGAGATCAGGAGTGAGAACCTTGATTCTATTATTCGTGCTCCTCTTCGTAAGCTAAATTGGGATGTCCTTCCTCCAGGGAAGAAGCCTTGGGGCGAGCTAAAGCCACTTGTACGTGAGGCTACAGGTAATCTTTCGGATGGAAACAAAGTGGTTATTGATAAGCGCCTAGAATCCATCAATGTACATGAACCTGACTTCGTTGCAGTAGGTAGAGCAGGGTTTTCAGGGTACTTGATCTTTGGTTTTCCTGAAAAGAATCTATACATTCTGGAAAGCACGCAAACAAACAACGCTACATACGTTATAGAAAATAATTGGGAAGTTTTGTCTGGGTTAACTAAAGCTGAAATTTTAGAGAATAACCTACATAAAGAACGGGTTTTCCACAGAGAGAGCTGGTTTAATGAAATTAATAGAGTTTTGTGTGGATGAATCACTTAACAAAAACAGTCAGTTGACACGCGATGCGCTCAACTGCTGTAAGCGTTAGGCTCCCAGGAGGGTAAAAATGAGTGAAACTGCGGGTACGATTATAAAGCTACTGGCAGCCCTTACTTCACCAAAGGCATGCGTTAAGTACATAACAGTTGCAGTGGCTTTATTGATCTCCTGGAAATACCTTGAGCCAGTTATCTCAGAGACTCAAATATCCAAAGAACAATTATCAATTGTCCTGCTCCTACTTGGTGTAGGGTGTGGCTCACTTGTAGGACAAGCAGTATCCTGGGCTACTGAGTTCTTATGGAAACAGCATAAGTCAAAAAGAAGCGGCGCTTGAACAAGAGATGGAATTAGAAGAAGCCAAGCGTGAAAGAATTGAGAAAGAAGAAAAGGAAAAGTTGCTATTAACAAAGATTAAAAGTTCGTTTGAGCATCTACATTTCGAACAGAAAGCCACCTTAAGAAAGTTAACTCTAAAAATGAAACTCTAGATATGTCTGAGTTAAATAACTCAGCACTAGAGAAAAATGGGTACATTCAAAGACTAGTACATGTCAGGATTACAGATTACATGACCCAAATTAATCCCCTGATCAGTAATTTCATTAAAGAACAATGGTCAGCCGAAAAAGAATCAAAGGTAAAATCGTTCCTAGAATATAACGATCATGCAGAGAAATTGCTTGAGTTACTTGAGGAAGATAATCAGGACAAGGACTTTCCTGTTGATAAAGAAGTTCTAAAAAGCACTTCACATTACTCAGAGGGTGTTCGGGGGCAAGATGACGATAGAGAAAATAGCACAGGCTATTGGCTGTGGTTCGAGGACTATCTCTTAGAGGAGTTCGAGAAAAAACTGGAAAATCGTATGTTGATGAAGCTTTTATTTCCTTACAGAGAATTACTGACGATGAAGTCACAGCCTAACAAGCGCATGTTGTCGGACTGTTTTTCCGCTGCGCTCCAAACCAGCCGCAAATGCGGGCGTTAATGACCGATATGTGTCGTTAGCAGACCTTCTGTAAGAGATGATTGAGTCCGCTTTTGGCACAAAGCTACCCTCGTGCTCATCCGTAACTATTCCTTTTTCAATCATATATAAAAACCCCGGATATCTAATTCCGGAGGTTTTATGAGCAAGAAATTCAATCCCACCAACGACCGTATCCGGTCTTTACCCGCCAACGATAAATCATCTTCATCCACTGAACTTGAAGTTACAGATACGGAATTAACCGGGCTGAAATGTCTATCAGGGAAATCTGGTAATAAACGCTTCCTGCTGCGCTATACCTTCAATGGCCGTAAACGCAGCATCAATCTTGGCCGCTTTCCTGATATCGATGTAGCTGCAGCACGTAAAGCTATTCGCAGCTATAGAGCTATGCTCGCTAAAGGCAGAGACCCTAAAGGTGAACAGGAAGTACAGCAGCAAATACCGACCGTAAGCGAGTTCTTCTGGCATACATTTCTGCCTCTTCAGAAGAAGCACAAGAAAACCTGGAAGTCTGACATTGAACGTTTCAAGTTACATATTGAGCCCCTGATCGGTCATCTCAGATATACCGACCTTAAAACCACACATGTTCAGCAGATTCAGCTGAAACTTAATGAACCAACTAAAGATCGTCCAGCCTACGCCAACGCAACCTGTAACCGTGTATTAGCCGTACTGAAGAGCATGGGTCAATTCGCTGTACGCTTCGACATTGTCCCTGTAAATGAGGCAATGAAGATCAAACTGCTAAAAGAAGATAACGTACGCACTCGTTTTCTGGATGCAGGAAAGATGAAGGCGCTGATTCGCGAAGCTCTCGCCTATAAACGTACCCCTAAATCGATGCGTTTATCGCCATTCCGGCGCTCTCTGGCACCCGTAACAGCGAAATGCTGAACGGTATTGAGGAGCCGTATCGAGCGGTTTCAGTCACTACTGATGGTTTCCTGACTAATGCGCCATTAAACAGGATCAGAATGGATGGCCCAGCATGTCAGTACTTCCGAGAGTTGTATCGACATATAGACACACAAGGCGAAGATATTCTGGAAGAAAAATCGCGCTTATCAGATTATCGTGGCCAAAACTCGTTGGCAGGCTACAGTTCTTAAAGCAGCAGGCTGGGAATAAAAGAAGGTAACGGCCAAAGCAGGTATTAAAGTACCGAGCTACGAAGACGATCATAATGAATATTTCGTTATGCTTTATCTAGAACGCCACCCAGGTGAAAAACAGATGCAAGCTCTCTCACCTCTACACGTGAAATGATGCTCTATAACAAAGATCTGCTCATGAACCACCGAATGCAGAACATGAATCTCGAACCAGACTGCAAGCGGCGTCTCATTAATCCACGAATGATTCCTGTACTGGATCGTATGCATGTAGCTTGTGACTCAGAGCCACACCAGGCTTTGGAAGAAGGTGACTATTACCGCACTGTTCGATAGCTGGAGGGCTAACGATAACTGCTTAAAAGAGCTCGAAGACTGGGATGAATGGGAAGAGTACATCGAATCTTCAATCGCAAAGCGACATAGCAAGATGCGTTTGCAGGACGGTGAAAAGTCTGACGGTATACTGTGCCGAAACTTCCTTCGCGCCTATGCTCGCGAGTCCCACGGCCTTAAGCGCAAGATGAAAAACGCCGAACTCATAGAATGGCTGAATTCAAATGGTTCCTCTGCCAAGCACAGTCACGTTAGCGGGGGTAAACGTGCAAAGATGTACTGGGCACAGCTCCTATAACCAAGCGCACTGTTGCGCTTCTGGAGCGCATTCTGGGCGAATTCCCAAATTTCCAATACGAGCCTTTCTTCAATCATGATCGCCTGTCAGAGCTTCATACACGACTTTCTGAGGTTTAATCCCTTTACTCTGCCCGTGCTGACTCTGTCAGCACAACATTTTTCTCACTTTTCACATTAAAATTCACCCTAGACTGAAGTTGAGGGCTACTAACTATTCATAAATGATAAAGATACTTCGGTTTGACACCCTATACCTGCGAGACTAGGTTTAACCTAATAATTTCACAACTGAATTGTAGCCCCCATGCCCCAGATATCGTTATTTTTATTGCCTACACATTATTGCTAACTTTATTTTACAGTTCAGGCAATGCTTTAGCGGTTGAAACAAAAGCCGACATAACCGCCCCTGAAAAGCTGCAAAGACACATGATTTATACAGCCAACGCTAAATATTTCATTAATACAAACCGCAGTTATGAAACATTGATATTAATTAAATACGCTAATGAGTGGCACAAGCAAAACCCAGGAGCCAATTCATCTGAATTAATGAAAGCAGTGAACACAGTAAAAGACCAGCACGCTGACATGATAAAAATCATACGGGAATTTTGATTTAAACAATACCTTACAGGCTAAAGCGGCTTATTCATTGATAAATATTATAAAGGGCGACTCTGAGAACAGCATGAAGGGAGTGATCGCCGAGGAAATAACAAAATGGTGGTATGAAATGGGCAACACTATTATGTCTCCAACAAATCAGATCATAGCCCAAGCAAACCTCTACTCAAACTTTTTAAACACAAATAAGTTACTTGAGAATACTTTGGCAGAGTCATTGCAAAATGCTGAAGACAGTACTGACTTTGAAGTTGCATTTGATCGCCTTTTCTCTCGTGAGTTTGGCGCTAACATTAAAGACAGTGCAGAAGACATTATCAATAACAACCCTATTTTCTCAACACACTTGGACGTCAAAACTCTAATCAAGAAAATGAACGCCGGCGAATTAACCGATAAAGAACTACTAAATTTATCAAGTGACATCAAAAAAGTAATCACAAAAAAACTGATAATATAATTTCAAAACTTGAGAGTAATTCAGAAATACTGACCGGGATCGAAGCTTATATAGATAATATAAAATCCAATGAATCAAAACGGATCAATCGTGAAAAAGATAATCTTGAACTAGAAGGCTATCGAGCAAATATATATATACTAAGCACGTTAATGAATGCTCTCGGAATTGAAGGTACACCACAACTGACAGCTACACTTGATGCCGGTCTTGACATCGCTCAACTACTCTCAGACTACGACCACAATAGAGAGCTGTCCAGTTTTGCTGCTAATTCAATTATAGCAGGAGGAATAGTCTCAACCGCAATTACCTTGGTTGGTGCATTTTCAGAACCGAAAGCAACGACTGACCAGTTAATTCTCGAGAATATAGCCTCTTTATCTCGCCAAATAGAAAGCTTCAGAGTTGAAGTACATAATAGGTTCAATTATATAGATGATAGATTAAATAATATTTTGATGATGACTTCAAAAACTTTTTAAACATGCGAGATGAGCTATCGCAAATAAATTATCTTAGCCAAAGGACTCTGGAACGCACTCTGAGAATCGAACAAAAACTACAATTCTATGCAGAAAGACAATCAGCTCTTTTTCGTGAGAAGTTCTATGTAGATGAAGAAAGGATGATAAATAAATGCTATCGGCTAAAATCTGATATCCCGGCCGCTAAGCCCACTGAAACTCAATTCGATGATTGTCTAGACCATTTTAAAACCACTGCTAAAACTGTTTCTCAATTAACTGGATTCGACCTTACATCTGACACTCAATTTAACCTTTATTCCAAAGCATGGTCTCAGACTCCTCTGCATGCCCCCTACAGCAGAATCATTAAAGAACTGGACTATATTTTTCAGAGGATAAGACAAACTTAGCGTATTCTTCTATCAACCAAGGCGTGTTTTTGTCAGCACTTTCCTCTTATATGTTAACGTTAAATACATGGCCCATATTAAGGCAGAAAGTTAATAAGTCAGCGTTGGCAGATTTCAAACATTTGATGACTCAGATCGACGAACAACAGGCAACGTTATACAAAGGTACAGAACACTGGAATTTGGCCAAAGTTGCAAAAGCTATTTGGCTCTGCTTGAGGCAATAGAAACACAGCTCTATGAAATCGCCCTGACTACAACAGAAGTAAACCTCTCTGGCTATGGCTTTAATTATCAGCTGTTTTTAGATGAGCAGCACAAGCTGCAAAATAATGAAGTTCTCTTGTCCGATTTCTCAGAGTTTGGTCTCTGTGGAGAATCCTGGGGCTACTCCAATGACACACAATATGAAATTGTTACCGCTTTAAATGGAGATTTATATGATGAAGAATATAATTTTCAACTATCAAACTTTCCATATCTAGCGACTCCAGATGAGCTATTAAAAAGAATCGAACATATAGATAAGACACAAGGACTAAACCCTATTTCCAACAACCCACAGGAGTTAGAACTGTGTTATGAATTTGAAACAAACTGGTCATGCAAAGACAATATAGAAATAACAGAATATGATTTCGAGGGTGAACCAATAGATTTCATTGGGTACTGTTTACCTTACTACGGGCCCGCCCTATATATCAATTTTATTAAAGATAACACCCCGATATTTTATACAGAGCATAAGATACATAAAAATATAGTATACAAAACTCCCCTCCTTATAAATTAGATGTTGGCTCTGAATCAATCAATCTACATAATACCGCCATATCAGACCTTGACAATAGACTGGATGAAATACTGAAAAGTTTAATGCAAGACATGAGTAAAAACGATAAGTTTACTGATGATAGATATTGAGTAAGGCAATTCTGGACAACAACTTTTCATATCGACTTAAAGAAGCTAGAGAACACTACCTTTCAAGTATTAACAAAACTTTCAAATTAGACTCAGAGCTAAGAAGAAATATTGTCATGGCAACATACTTTCAAAATGTTCTTATAAGACTGATGCACACAGAGGAGAGCTTAGTTATAGCAAAAGAAATACCTGAACTAATTTTATTCTCGAATCCTCACGAGCTACCTGATCTTTGGGGTCTGAGCAAGCTTATAGAAAGCAATGCAGCAATCATACACATGGATAACAATATAAATAATTCATTTAACCCCATCAGATTTATAAGTTTACCCATTAACAGTGACATATTATATCCCACATCCGAAAACCTATTTAATCCTGAGATAATAAGAAACCTAATAAGACAACTAGAGTCTTATAACTTCAATGAATTACCTATAAAATCCTTAATCTCCATTAAAATTAAATTCGATATTGAAACAATGGAAGAGAAGCTTTCGCCAAACTAAAACATAAAAAGTGAAATTATTTGAGAAAACTAATAACAAGTAGTAATCAAAGCAACTTTTAACTGTTTAATAACCTTCATTGAATCGTCCAGTTTTAGTAGATACTTTTATATCTCACCACTTACGAAAAACATAGAATATGCAGATTAAAAACCCACCAAAATCTATTGATACTATCTAAAATACATCAACCTCTTGTTATTAGAAAAGCTATAATTCAGTCCTGCCTTCCGGTTTTTCTGCTGAGCAAGACATATATATGGCGTAACCTTCCTATTATCATCTCTTTTAGCCTTCCGTATACCTGTTTCCCAGCATACAGACAGACTTATCCTACGACTGCAGTATCTGATCCACACGCCCGACGTTCAACGAGGCGAACCGCATGACCAGATTGCTATCGTTCTTCATTAGCCCTCGATATCTAGCTTAGATAAAACCAACTTGCCCCTTGATAGTCCGGAATGAATACTCAACTTTGGATCTAAGGCTGTCTTTAATATGCTCGGTTTTCAATTGAATCTTATTAATGTGAGGATATTTCTTCAGCTCTTTGAGCCCACTGGGTATTTCAGCGTTATGTCAATGAGCCTCTACTTCTTCGAAACTCTTTTCAATGCTCACCACCACGATAACCACTGTCGGCGAAGATAAAATTATCCTCACCACAAAGAAAGTCTTCGGACTAATTTAGATAATATTCAATTGCCACAATGGTGGTAAAACCAACAGGAAAAATATCCAAAATGCATTACCAAGTAGTCTTGATTAACGACTCACAAGGTACTGTTGATGAGTACGACCGTCTCTCACGCCCAGAAGTTGATCTCGACTGCTGAACCAGATAACACAAATACATCTCTGGTACGCATCAAACACCAAAGAAAGACAATAAAAACCATCTATCAATCCTATATACAACCGTATAAATCAGAAAAACTCAACGCTTTCCAAAAACTCTTCACTAGGGCTTATGCCTTGCCTTCGGGCGTGGCGGTTGCTCTTAAGTCAGTGCCCACCGATACCACTTATCTTCCAAAAGAAGAAACTCAGTGATCAAACGCTGTTTCAGTCTTCGATTTTTTATGCCTGAAATTTGGTATACACGACGGATTCACTTTCTAAAACATTCTCCAGTAGAGCTTAAGTATTACCTTCATGCGGCAATCAGAATACCTGACGACATAGTAAGAATACCTTCCGTTAATTCTTACACTCCTTCTGCTATCCCCACCTGTTCCCCTAAGACGCTCCCTGATTAAGCGTTTCCTGTATTTTGGTGCAGCACGCAGAGAATATCTTTACATAAGGATTACCTTGTCATTAAAGTAACCGTTTTTATCCGGAACTCTGTACCTATGACTGAAATAATCCTGATTGCTGCCGTCGTCTGTATTGGCTGGCTATTGATTAGATCCAAGAAACAAAATCAACAGCAGGCTGAAAAGAACCGTTCAGCCGGTTCTGAATTTTTAACAGTGAATGCTGATAAGCCGGAAGTAACGACGACTGCCAGCGGCCTGCAATATGAGATTCTGCAAACAGGCAGTGGCGAAGAACATCCGAAAGCCTCGGATAAAGTGAAGGTTCATTATCACGGTACCCTGATTGATGGCCGGATATTTGACAGTTCGGTCGATCGTGGCGAGCCAATCAGTTTCGGCCTTAATCAGGTGATTAAAGGCTGGACAGAAGGTGTTCAGTTGATGGTTGTCGGTGAAAAGCGTCGTTTGTTTATTCCGGCTGACCTGGCCTACGGCAATGGATCAGCGGGTATTATTACGCCCGGCTCCACGTTGATCTTTGATGTTGAGTTACTGGCCATTAATCCCTGAGATCGCACGTAATCTGAATAACTCTGTTACCGCAATTGAAACCAGGCCGGTTTATCTGATCTGGGCTGGTCTGTTCTGGGCTGGGCTGGTCTGGTTTAAGGCAATACTGGATTTCAGATGACACACCGCTACCCAAACAGCCACCCGGATACCTGAATGGATTCACTTCAACAAACGGTTGAAAATCACTACCCTCACATTTATACCGTATCGGTGTATCAGTCCGGTGAGCTTGTCTCTGAATTTGCAAAGCCTGGCTACAAACATAAAGTGCGCACTGTCCGGTCGGTCACCAAGAGCATCATTGCAACCTTGTACGGCATTGCGATTCAGCAGGGATATCTGAAAAACCTTGATACGCCGGTCATGTCGTATTTTCCCGAATACCGGTCCGGTAAGCTGGATGCCAATATTGATAAAGTTACCATCCGCCACTTGCTGACGATGACCTCAGGTTTAGACAGCTCTGACCGGCAGCCGAAAGGCTATTTCAGAAGTAAGAACTGGGTAAGATTCTATCTTGAACGTCCGGTGAGATATGAACCGGGCACCCGGTTCCAATACAGTTCGGCCGGTTCTCATGTACTCTCAGCCCTGTTGTATAAACTCACCTCTCTGAATGTGCACGACTTTGCCAGGCGGCATTTATTCATGCCTCTGGGCATTACCCGCAGCCAGTGGTCACATGATCAGCAAGGCTATTATCATGGCGGATTCGGGCTCGACCTTTCCTCAGTCAGCCTGTCTAAAATAGGTCAGCTGTATCTGGATGGCGGTGCAGTGGACGGTAAGCAGATCATTTCTCCGGCCTTTATGTCTGAAGCCACCCAAAAACAAGTATCCGGCGGCTTTCCTGAAAGTGACGGCTATGGCTATCACTGGTGGACAGGCACTCACGGTGCAGTGGACTATTTCTACGCTGCCGGTCTGGGCGGGCAGTATATTTTCATCGTACCGGAGCTGAACCTGCTCACCGTCATTACCTCTGAATCACGGCGGCCACACCTTGAAAATAAGAAGGTGTTCACTGATCTGATTTTACCGCGCTACATAGCCTGAGCCTTTACAACAGCTGACAGATACACACCTCTACCTTTCCAGATCCACCAGATTGGCGATGCCTTCCGGAAAGAGGTACACCAGCAAAATCATGACGGGCAAAACCACAAAATACAGATTCATGGCAATGCGAAAATACCGGTGGGCATTGCGCAATTCCATAAAGTAATCGACCACCAGCCAGCCTTTAACGCCAACAGTAATTGCAATCACCAGCGTGATGATCAGGCTGGGTTCCGCAGACTCAGCAATCAGCGCACTGCCCAGAGTCAGCGTGATCAACACCAGCCAGACCCAGTTCTTAATTGCAGAGCTCTGAATTAAAGAGTTCTGAATTAAAGAGTTCTGAATTAAAGAGCTCTGAAAAAGAGTTTTTCAAACAAGCGTTCTTAAATACAGTAAACATAACAACTACCTCAGTACATAAAGCAGCGGGAAGATAATAATCCACACCAGATCAATCATGTGCCAGTAACAGGCAATCGCTTCCAGGCCTTCATGGTTCTCTGCGGAGTAAGCACCTTTCTTAAGCCGGTAGATGGCCCAGAGTATTGCACCGCCGCCCCAGCCCACATGCAGAAAGTGATTGAAGGTCATGTAGTAATACACGGTGAAGAACAGGTTGGTTTCGATTTCGATACCCTGTTCTATGTTCCAATAATATTCCCAGGTTTTAACCACCAGATAGAAAACCGCACAGATAATGGTGCCCCACAGCCAGCGTATGGCCGTTGTAATACGGTTCATACGCACACTGGCAACCGCCTTTGCCACACAGAAACTGCTGGTTAACAGCGCCAGGGTATTCAGGGTGCCGGCCAGGGTATTGAGCTGCAAAGGCCCCTGATTAAACACTTCCTGATGAAAAACTTTGGCAATGAAATACACCAGAAACATCAGAGCAAACTCTGTCATTTCAGCGTAAATGCCCACCCAAACGGCACCATTGCCCGGAATCCGGTTCGGTTTCGGCAGAAAACTCAAAGGCTGCCCAGTCTCAGGAATCCCTCTGTCTGCAATCACACTGCTATCAGCCATAGCGAAATGCTCCTTCTGTGCCCGGAAATAAAACGTGGAACAACAACAGCCATTCTTAAACAGTCACAGACCACGCTTTTCATGAATAAGGTACAGATATAAATAATTAAACTTGAATGAGCACAGAATAATCCCCAGGAGCATTGCATCTATTGATTTCGGTTAACTTTTAGCAAAAATTTTTTACACCGGCAGGTAAATATCCTTCAGCAATACCTGCAGCTACCCTGATAAATCAGGTCTTATTCAAACGAAAAGGAAGCGGCAAACGGGTATATTTCAAACAAAACAAATCCTTCCCCGACATAACATGTTTGTTTCAGAGCCATCCATGCCGATTGACCTTCATCTGTAACCCACTGATTTAAATACCGTTATTTTCGAAAAGTGACATATATCATTCAATTACGAACTATTCTCATTACCTATTGACATAAGCCTTTAAATACCAATAATGCCTCACGTTCTCATTATCATTTAGATTAGATTTACTGAGGGATTCCTTTCAATACCAGGGAAGCTTCCGGTAATACACAGATTCAAGGCACCCGGTCATCTGATCAGGTGATGTACTTAAAAACCACTGGAGACCTGAAATGTCGCTTCAACTACCGGCTAAATTACGCTCGTCCCTTCTTGTCTTGCTATCGCTACTGGCGTTCACCGCGCCTGCTAAAGCAGATGAAGCAGTCGTGCTGGTTCAGTTAAACGAATACAACGGCCCTGAAGCATACTTTCACCTGTACCTGGTGAATCCGGAAGGCAAGTTTGACCGCACACTCTGGGTTTCCGGGCCGGATAAAATCTGGTGGCCGGATTCTAAGCGCTGGTTCGGATACCACTCCCGCGCCCGCGAGAATGTCGATGGCATCACCGGTGCATCCACAGCAGGCGGCGCACGTTCAGTAATGCGGGTTGATATTGACCCAAGCTGGGTAGATGCCGGCTATAAACTGCGTGTGGAAACATCCGTCGAGAACGCTGATAACGTTCAGGCCGATGCCGAGATCGAACTGACCAAAGCCAACCAGCGTACAAAAACGCCTGGTACTGGCTACGTCCGTTACATCCGTTACAAGCTCTAAATCAAAATGTGGCGTCAGATACACCGCTGGGCGGGAGTCATTCTTGGTCTGTTACTGATCTTTCTGGCAGTAACAGGATCAATCTTATCAGTCGACCCGTTACTGAAACGGTTTGACCGCAACGTCCACGACCTGGGTGACATGACTGTCGGCGATGTACTGCGCCTGTCTGCCAAAAGAATCCCTACTTTGAAATCGACCGGATCCGGATCGATTACTCCGGCCGCGTACTCCTGCGCGGGGCCGATGCGGCCGGATCACGCGAAGTACCGTTCAATCCCTCTAATGGCCGGTTAGCCCGTAAAGACAGACCCGAACCTATTATGGATCTGGTTAACAGCCTGCACCGTAATCTGGCACTGGGACCAGACGGACGGCCAATTACGCTCATCAGCGTCATTGCCATGCTAGTGCTGATGATCACCGGATTCGTTCTGCTGGCCCGGCGACTGGGCGGATACAGCCGGCTCTTTGGCAAAATTAAAGGCCGGGGCCTTGATAAGTGGCATACCGTCGCAGGGCGGTTACTGATTATCCCCTTTTCATAACAGTGCTGTCAGGTACCTGGATGTCGCTGGTATCAAACGGTCTGGTGCCTTCCGGCGTGGATGATACACCGGAATATCCGGAAACACTGACCCAGGCCGATCCGGTTCCGGCTGCCGAACTGGCTGTCTTTGACACCATTGCGCTAAGTGAACTGACTGAGCTGAGCTTCCCTATCTGGTCCGACTGGTGGGATGTCTATGTCCTGCGTCAGGGAGGTACTCTCTCCTTTATTGACCGTCATTCCGGAGACATACTCAGCCAGGAAAGCGTACCGTTCTTAACCCGCGCACTGGATCTGTTCACCCTGTTACATACCGGACAGGGCGCATCTCCCTGGGGTGCAATCGCAGGCCTGATTTCACTGTCAGTACCGTTCTTTACCGTGACAGGATTCATCATCTGGTTACGCCGGCGCCATCCTAAGCCCCGCGGAATGGTCTCGCTTGCTAATGCCGACGTAGTCATACTGGTTGGCTCTGAAACAGGCACCACCTGGGGATTCGCGGTTCACCTGGCACAACAGCTTCGTGATGCAGGAAAAGCCGTTCACCTCAGCGGAATGAATAAAACCTGCCATATGCGCGAAGACGCGACCTTACTGCTATTGGCAGCAACCTATGGTGATGGCACGCCACCGTCAGGGGCTGCACAGTTCCTCGAACGTTTACCCGGCTATCAGGGTGGTCAGCACTTTGCGGTTCTGGGCTTTGGTGATAAGGCATTCCCGGCATATTGCGCATTTGCCATCAATTGCCAGAATGCACTGACGGCCTCTGGCCGCACCAGCCTGCTGCCCATGGGAGACATTAACCGCCGTTCCGCACAGGCCTTCACTGCCTGGGGACACAAACTCGCGGTTCCACTGGGACTTAACAGTCTGGTACTGGATTACACACCACCCCGGCCGAAAACACGACAACTGGAACTGGCTGAACGGGAAGACTTCACCGGTTATGACGGCACCGCCTCAGCGATTCTGCGCTTCCGGGCGCCGAAGAAACGCCGTCTGCCAGGATTCAATGCCGGAGACCTTCTGGGTATCGTCCCTCCGCAGGACCCGGTAGCGCGATTATATTCTCTGGCGTCATCAAAACGTGAAGGCATGGTTGAACTTTGCGTCGCCAGCGTCAAAGGCGGCATTTGCTCGAATTACCTGTTGGGTCTGGAACCCGGGCAGCAGATCGATGCCTATGTGGAACACAACCCTGACTTCCGGCCTGCCCGCCGGGCACCCACCATTATGATCGGTGCCGGTACAGGTATTGCCCCTTTGCAGGCATGATCCGCAATAACCGGAAACAGCCCATGGAACTGTTCTTCGGCCTGCGCCATCCCGACAACGATTTTTATTACCGTGACGCCATTCAGGAGTGGCAGAGTGACGGACGCCTGAGCGGCTTCCACCCGGCATTCTCCCGTCACGATGACCAGGCCTATGTTCAGGACCGCCTGCGCGGTGCCAGCGACATCGTGGCTCAACACTTACACCAGGGTGCGACCATCATGGTCTGCGGTTCATCCCGCATGGCACAGGCTGTCGCACAGGAAATTGACACTATCTCCGCCAGTATAGGACTCAGCATTGCTGAATTACGTCTGTGCGGCCGTTACCTTGAAGACATCTACTGACAGAGGACCCTGCAATGAAACTCGGAACCTTGTTTTCCACCATCGCGGTTACCGCACTGCTCGCCACCAGCGCGCATGCTAAAAACCCTTTCCTGACGAAAAATTCTGGAAAGACGCAACTATCGAGGACGTGCAGGCCAAGATGGATGAAGGCTACAGCCTGCTCGAAAAACAGAAAATCGGCCGCCAGGCTCTGCACTACGCGCTGCGTGGCAATGCTTCTCTGGATGTCATGCGCTGGTTACTGGAACAGGGTGTCCCTTACCGGCCTGAAGGCGGTAAAGGTGTTTATGCTGAACTGTACGCTGCCCGCTATGGCGATCTGGAACTGATCAAACTGTTCGCGGAATTCGGTGCTGACTATAAAGTTGAAGACTATATGGGTGAAACCCCGCAATACTGGCTGTCGAAAAACAAAAAGTTCCGCCCGGGTATCGTCGAATACTTTGAAGAAATCGGCCTGGATTTTAACCAGCAGAGCCGTTTAGGTATCACGCCGCTGGGCGCTTTCGCCTACAACAAGCGGGCAATGGAAATGTTCGAACTGCTTGAAGATAAAGGCTACGATCCGGGTTACATCGACGGTGAAGGCCGCGACCTATTCATGCGCGCACTCACCAAGAACGACAATGTCGAAATGCTCGAAAAGTTCTACGACATGAGCGAAGAACCGGAAGTGGCTGATAACTACGGATATTCCGGTGTACTGCTGACCGTTGCTGATGAAGCAACCTCTGAAGAACGCCTGGCGTTCCTGGAAGACAAAGGCTTCGACCTGCACATCACCAATGACCGTGGCCAGACCGCCCTGCATATGCTGATGGCTAACCGTGAAGAAGAAGCCGAAGGTTATGAAGCACTGATGTCACGTGGCTTTGACGTAAATGCAAAAGACAATGCCGGCAACACACCGTTGATTCTGGCACTGGCATTTAAAGAGCCTGCCGTTATCGAAACCCTGCTGGACGCAGGCGCCGACCCACTGGCCGTCAACGATAAAGGCATCACGCCCCTGCTGGCAGCCCTCCTGCGAGGCGAAGATTTTGCGCCGGTTATTGATCGCCTGATTGCCGCGAATGCGAATCTGACTGACAAAGACGCAAAAGGCGGTACCACTCTGACCTATGCGGTTAAAGGTGGTCAGCCAATTGAATTGCTGAAGCAGATCGTTGCTGCCGGCGTTGATCTGGACGCGAAAGACGGTGAAGAAACCACTGCTCTGATGTACGCAGCCCTGCTGGGTAAAGACACATCAACCATGGAATTCCTGCTGGAAGCAGGTGCAGACAAATCAGTCACTGATGTCTTTGACGATACAGCCATGCTGATGGCTCAGGAAAATGCCGCGCTAAAAGACAGCCCGATTCTTGCCAAATTACAATAAGGCCTGAACCGGACTCCGACCGGAGCGTCTACACAGACGCTCCGGTTGTATAGCTTTTCCCCAACAACCCTATCCTGCCGTTTCATACCCTTTCACACCTGATCTATCAGCCATTTGTCAGGTTACATACCCGGCATTCTCTAGTAAATTAGGCGCTTCACCTGTCCTTCTCCGTCAGCCGGTTCAGCAAATAACGATTATGAAAAGCGCCAAGTTCGTTCAGGGATCAACCTTCAGACACGTATCCGTGATGACACTCAGCAGTACTGTTGGTCTGCTGGCGCTGTTCGCTGTTGATCTTGTGGATATGTACTTCCTCAGTTTGCTTGGGCAGGAAGAACTTGCTGCGGCTATCGGCTTTTCCGGCACCCTGCTGTTCTTTTTAACCTCTGTGGGCATCGGTATTCAGATCGCCATGGGCGCGCTGGTGTCCCGTGCTGAGGGTGTCAGCAACCGCGAGCTGGTCGGCCAGTACACATCCAGTGTATTGCTGTTCAGCCTGATTGCTGCATTGCTGGTAACGCTGCCCGCCTGGATCTGGCTTGAAGACTTACTGATGTTCCTCGGTGCCCGGGATGTAACCCTCGGCCTGGCAATTGATTACAGCCAGATTCTGCTGCCCAGTACACCGTTGCTGGTCTGCGGTATGTCTGCAGCCGCCACGTTGCGGGGGCTGGGTGATGCCCGTAATGCCATGTACACCACCCTGGGGGCAGCCATTGTAAATGCCCTGCTCAACCCGCTGTTTATCTTTACCTTCGGCCTGGAAATCAAAGGGGCAGCTATTGCTTCGGTGATCTCACGGGTAGCACTGGTGGGCATCGCACTGTACGTGGTTATTCGCCGGCATAATATCCACTGTAAACCGGATTTCGGCCAGATGCGCCTGGACATGGGCGCTATTCTGCCTATCGCGGTTCCTGCGGTACTGACCAATCTGGCAACGCCGATTGGCGGTAGCTATGTGCTGAAAACCATGGCAAGTTTCGGTGACAGCGCGGTGGCCGGCGCAGCCATTCTGGGCAGAATCACCCCGGTCGCTTTTGCGCTGATATTCGCCCTATCCGGTGCAATCGGCCCGATTATCGGTCAGAACGCCGGCGCAGACCGCTATGACCGGGTCAGATCCACCCTGCTGAATGCCCTGCTTATTAACTTTGTCTATATCCTGTTCGTCTGGCTGGTGCTGTATCTGGCGGGAGATATGATCATCAGCGCCTTCAGCGCCACCGGAGACGCCGCCTACCTGATCGACTTTTACACTACCTGGCTGGTGATCGGTTTCAGCTTTAACGGTGTGCTGTTTATTGCCAACGCCGCTTCAAACAACCTAAACCATGCCACCCAGGCCACCTTATTTAACTTTGCCAAAGCCCTGTTCGGCACCATTCCGCTGGTTTATCTGTTTGCCCAGTGGTTCGGTGCCGCCGGTGTACTGGCCGGTGAACTGGCCGGAGCTGCGGTCTGGGGCACAATTGCTCTGGCGGTTGTGTTCTGGCAAATCCGGCAGCTGGAGCGGGAACATACCTGTGTGTCCTGCACAGAACCGGAGGTTGCAGAAGCCATGGCTTCGCCTTTCAGCTCATCCCAATGTCAGTTGGGCTGTTCCTATGTGAAGGCTAACGAAGAAAAATAGAGTCGATTCGGGCAGAGCCGTTTAATCAGCATTCGGTCTGCAATATTTTACAAGCCGGCTAACCTGCGCCCTTTATAGTACTGCTTTACCTGACAATACGATTCTTAGAGCAGCACAAATCATGACGAAATACAGTTTTCTGGATGACTACAGTGAAGGCTGTCATCCGAATATTCTTCACGCGCTGGCGGACACCAATCTGATTCAGCAAACCGCTTACGGACACGATGAGTACACCGCCAAAGCTAAACAACTGATTAAGCGTGAAATCGCTTCAGAGCAATCTGACGTGTATCTGGTGGTTGGTGGCACGCTGGCAAATATTATTGTCATGTCATCCTGCCTGCGTCCTCACGAAGCCGTTATTTCCGCAGATACCGGCCATATCGTGGTACGGGAAACCGGCGCGATTGAAGCCACCGGACATAAAATCATTAACGTCGTGAATCAGCAGGGCAAAATCACCGTCGGCGATCTGGAACAGGTGTTGGTTGATCACTCCCATGTACCGCACATGGTTAAACCAAAACTGGTGTACCTTTCCAATGCCACCGAGCTTGGCACCCTCTACAGCAAACAGGAATTAACGGCGATTTCGGAGTTCTGCCGGGAGAATGGTCTCTACCTGTTCCTGGACGGTGCCCGCCTGGCCACGGCACTCACTGCTGAGAAAAATAATCTTACTCTGAAGGACATTGCCAAACTCACCGACTTATTCTCGATGGGCGCAACCAAGAACGGCGCGCTGATCGGCGAAGCGATTGTTATCAATAACAATTCGCTGGCTGAAGACTTTACCTTTCATGTAAAACAGCGTGGCGGCATGTTATCCAAGGGGCGCCTGCTGGGTATTCAGTTCGTCGAATTATTCAAAGACAACCTCTACTTCGAACTGGCAGAACATGCCAACAAGATGGCGAAGAAACTTTCTGAAGGCTTACTGGCCCATGGGCTAAAACTGGAAGCAGATACAGAAACCAATCAGATTTTCGCCGTGTTACCGGATGAACTGATTGCCCGTCTGCAGGAGAAATTTGATTTCTACGTCTGGTGCCGTAAAACGGCCGACAGTTCTGTGGTGCGCTTAGTCACCGGCTGGGCAACGCCGGAAGAAAAAGTTGATGAGTTTCTGACGCTTTTATAACGGTATTACGCAAAAACGGCGCTAAGTGCGCCGTTTTGGCTTATATCAGCCAGAGTCAGGCAATCTCAACAATCACCCGGCCCTTGATCTTACCGTCGACAATATCAGTCGCCTTTTCAACGATCTGATCAAAGCCCACGGTCTCGGACAGCAGTTCCAGTTTTTCCAGATCCAGATCCTGCTGTAGCCGTGCCCACGCTTCTTCACGGGCAGCTTTCGGTGCCATCACCGAGTCGATGCCCAGCAGGGATACACCCCGTAAAATAAACGGCATCACAGTCAGTGGCAGATCCGCGCCCTGTGCCAGACCGCAGCTTGTAACTGCGCCGCCATACTGAGTCTGAGCAATTACATTCGCCAGTGTATGGCTGCCGATAGAATCAACCGCAGCACGCCAGCGTTCCTTACCCAGTGGCCGGCCTTTTTCAGAAAGCTCTGCCCGGTCAATCACACTGCTGGCCCCCAGCTGCTTCAGAAAATCCGCATGCTCTGTACGTCCGGTGGAGGCAATCACCTCATAACCCAGCTTCGACAGAATTGATACGGCAACACTGCCGACACCGCCATTGGCACCGGTCACCAGCACCGGTCCCTGATCCGGGGTAATGCCGTGTTTCTCCAGCGCCAGTACGGATAACATCGCGGTATAACCGGCGGTGCCGACGGCCATACATTGCTTCGGTGTCATCCCGGCAGGCTTCTTAATCAGCCAGTCACCTTTACCCGGGCCTGCTCAGCATAGGCTCCGTAATGTACCTCACCGACACCCCAGCCATTCAGCACGACGGCATCACCGGGAGAAAATTCTGAGTGATCGCTTTCAATAACCGTACCGGCGAAATCGATGCCCGGAATCATTGGCCATTTACGTACTACCGGGCCTTTACCGGTAATCGCCAGGCCATCTTTGTAATTGATAGTTGAGTACTCAACGGCCACCAGCACATCGCCGGGCATCAGATCCTCGCGGCTTAACTGCACGCATTCTGTCTGTTGCTGTTCACCGTCTTTCGAAATCTGTAACGCTTTAAAAGTATTCATAAATTCTCTCTGTAAACGTGGCGTGATCAGACGCTTTTATCAATCTTTCTTTCGGTCTTCCCGACTCTTTAAGAAGCTGGCAACCGCTGAAATATGACCTATAAATCCAGTTTTTAACAATATAGATTATAAAAATCTATTTGTATGACAAATATTAAAATATTTTATTTAGAGAATAATTGTCAAGCCCAACCAAAGGCTGATACTGTTAACCAACGTTATGTAAACCACCTGATACCGGACCGGTTTACCGTTGTAACCGCTGTAAATTCAGGAAATTATCTTGTCTGAAATAAAGTCTGCAAAAACGTCTGCTAAAAATCATCCCCGGAATCTGCTAAAAATACTTCAGCAGCACCGGTAATCTCCCTGTTCAGGCACAGGCACCCTTTGGCAACATTGTGACTGCCAGCGCAACCAAGCAGATAGCAGAACAGCTGCGACAGGCAATTCTCAGCGGTGAGTTGAAAAAGATGACCGTCTGCCCACAGAATTCGAACTGGCAGCCCAGTTTGATGTGTCCCGCCCGACTATCCGTGAAGCACTTAAACGGCTGGCCGCACAAAATCTGATCCGCTCCAAACGGGGCCCCGCCGGCGGTACCTTTGTAAACGGTTTTGAAATGAAAGATGCCACTGAATTCCTGGCATCTTCGACCATGCTGATGATCAGCATGGGCGCGGTAGAGATGGAAAACATCATTCAGACCCGCAAGATCCTTCAGGCCGAGTGTTGCAAACTGGCACTGCAAAACTGGTCTGATACTTACATGGCCGGATTAAATCAGTGTCTGGACCACCAGCAGGACAGCTCGATATCCGACAGTGAGTTCTGTGCCGCGGACGTTGCCTTCCACCGCTACATTACCGATGCCACTGAAAACCCTATGCTGCAGATGATCGTCTACTCCATCATTGATGCGCTGGTACCGGTGATGAATATGACCATTGTTCGCCTGCGCAGCCGGGAAAAGATCATTGGTTTTCATCAGCAGATCTGTCAGGCATTCAGTGAACAGAATCAGGATCAGCTGTTAACCGTTCTGAATGAATTACTCGATTATCTGAATGATACGTTTAACCAGCAGCACGAAGCTAAACAACAATAGCTGCTGGCTATTCATTCACAGGGCTTTGCAGCACGGTAATCAGTGCCTGATAGCCCTTATCCCGGGCATGATCCAGCGGTGTTTTACCCTTCTTATCGGAGATATCCCGGTCTGCTCCGGCCGCTAGTAATATGCGTACCGCACTGACATAATCCTCACCGCCGTCGCCCAGAATCACCGCTTCCAGCAGTGCTGTCCAGCCCAGGTTATTGACCCGGTCCAGCGGTGCACCAGCCGCGATCAGCAGCTCCATAATTTCCAGCTCAGCCTGATGGGTGGCATAAATCAGCGCTGATCCCTCGTACACAGAGGTTATCTGGGTCGGATCTGCCCCGGCCTGCAAGGCAAGCCGTGCAATTTCCGGATTACCAACCGACACAGCAGTATTAAGGATATCCCGGTGTTTGTAATTCATTGCGCTGGGATCAGCACCTTTCGCCAGTAACAACTTCACCAGCGGTACACTGTTCATCTGTGCAGCCACCAGCAAGGGTGTATTCCCTCTGCTATCCCGGGCTTCCAGTAACGATGCATCCTGTTCAATCAGGGTTTCCACTGCGTTAGCGTCCGCCTGCTGAATGTTCTGAAACAGCGGCCCACTCGCCTGAACAGCACCGGACCAGAAGCACAGGCTGATCAGGGCACCGTATAACGGGCTTTTTACGTTCATATCTCTCACCTTTTGTAACACTTATTTCCCACCGGCACTTCACAAAACAATAAATTTCATACCTAAAAGATCCACTGAGAAGCCCGCTGCATCTGGCTTTCAGGGAGTTGGGTCTACATTTCGCAATACGTTGGATCTAATTGCCGGCAAAAATTTATCTGATTATCCCAGTCAGTCTACTGCTTATAACAGACTCATTTTGCCGGTAAAAATTCACCGGTTTTATACCTAGGAGCTATACATGAAACATAAAAATAATATCGCTAAAGCTGTCCCTTGCCGCAGGCTTACTGTTTTCTGCAAGTGCCCTGTCCGCAAACTGGAACATTGCAGTCGGTGACGGTGGCAGCAGTGCTCAGGAAGCACTGGGGCTGAAATTCATCGAATTGCTGGAAGCAAAAACCGGCGGTAAACACTCCGCTAAACTGTTCCTTAACGGCCAGCTGGGTTCTGAGCAGGATACAGTCAACGACGTTGCACTGGGCACCACCGACTTCTCGATTCTGGCCAGTAATAACCTGACGCCGTTCTCCCCAAGCCTGGGTATTTTGTCCCTGCCATACATCTTCGAAAACCTGGATCAGGCCATCGCTGCTACTGAAGGTCCGATTGCTGATGAACTGGTTGAGAACACCATCCGTGATTCCAACACCCGCATTCTGGGCTGGACCTATTCCGGCTTCCGCGTGCTGAGTAACTCCAAGAAACCAATCAAGAAACTGGCAGATTTGGATGGTGTCGTCGTACGGGTACCTAAAAATGAGATCATGATTGATACCTATAAATCCTGGGGATCAATCCAACGCCAATGGCCTGGTCTGAAACCTTTACAGCCCTGCAACAGGGCGTAGTGGACGGTCAGGACACCCCTTACACCACCATTTACGCGATGAAATTCGGTGAAGTGCAGAAGTACATTGCCGACCTTCACTACCTGTTCCTGCTGGAGCCTCTGATCATCTCTGAATCCCTGTTCCAGGATCAGGATGCCGCTACTCAGAAAGCCATTCTGGAAGCCGGTAAAGAAGCTACCCAGTACAGCATCACCTGGCTGAAAGAAAAAGAAGCAGTCATCAAAGAGGAGCTGGTCAACAAGTACAACATGCAGATCGACACCCTGCAGGATGAAGCGGAATGGGCCAAGCGTGCTCAGGAAGCGGTATGGCCGAAGTTCTATGACAGCATCGGCGGCAAAGACAAAGTGAACGAGCTGCTGCGCTCACTGGGCCGCGCTGAAATCTGATCGTAAACCCGTATGCCCTGCGGGGCATACACCTTGCTTATACCTCTGTATTTCCCAACGAGCCAATGGATACGGGACATACATGTACTTTCCGGTCACGGGCATCCTCTCCTGAGTGTCCACTTGACCGAACGGGCCGCCAGTTGTTCACCCTGGCGGCTTTTTTATGTACCTCTACATCCGTGGTTGTATCCACCCTGATCAATCATTCACCCCGGGTTGCATAAAAGTTATCAACTACCCAGTCATCCACTTCAGCAATCAGAACCCCGAGGGACTTACCCAGTTCAGTTAAGCGGTAATCTACCCTTGGTGGCACTTCATGGTAATCACGGCGTTCCACCAGACCATTTTCTTCCAGCAACCTCAGCGTCTGGGTAAGCATTTTTGCGAAATACCCTCAATTTCCCGCAACAGCTCCGAGCTACGCTTCGGCCCTTTATATAACAGCGGAAAACCAGTAATACCCATTTATTACCGATAACGTCTATCAGCTTTCGCGACGGGCATTGCGCCAAATAAGGATCAGGAGTCGGTCTGTTCATAAACGCTCTCTCTTATACATTTTTAATAGGCACTTTTTTGTACGTACTGTTCTTTTAGTTAGCCTTAGACCTATTATAACTGCGCCGGCATCAGCAACAACTCACACGTGTGTTTCAACCGTTATCCGTATTTGAGGTGTAACCATGAAACGAACTTTTTACCCGCAGCAATTTTACTGACAGCCCTTTCGTCCTTCACTGCCAGCGCAGACGAAGCACGCATTCTCGCCTTTGGCGACAGTAATACCTGGGGCTGGTCCCCAACCAGTGAAGGCTTCCCGGCAGGCCGCTTTGAGGATGATACCCGCTGGGCCGGCGTACTTGATAACGCCCTGCCTGAAGCAACGGTTATTGTTGATGGAATGATTGGCCGGCGCTCTGATATAGATGGCCGCAATGATAATGGCCTGGTCAGAAAAGAAGACTTTAACGGCGCCGCCGCACTGCCGGCAGCAATCGCCCGCAACATGCCGCTGGATCTGGTGGTCATCATGCTCGGAACCAATGACCTGCAAGCAGGCACTGAACGGGCACCGGCTGACATTGCACAGGCGGTCTTCAAAATGGCCGCTGATGTCAGCCAGTCAGCACAAACCGTTTTTACCCACTACCCGGCACCGGATGTCTTAGTGGTTGGCCCCGCCGCCATGGGTGATACCAGCAAAACAGGACTAAGCGGCCTGTTCCAGGCCGGTGAAGCAGCATCAGAGCAGCTCAGTGCAGCATTCACACAGGAAGCAGCCCGCACCGGCATTACCTTCTTCGATGCCAGCAAAGTCACCGATACCGACGGCATTGACGGTGTGCATTTCAGCGCCAGCAACCACGAAACACTGGGGAAAGCACTGGCACCGGTGGTACTGACGCTGATTAACGACTGAACACCATCAAGCCCGGTGCCCTGTGCCCTGTGCCCGGAGCCCAGCGACCAATACAAAGCCACCAGGCTTTACTGACCTCACAGAACTTATCTGAATTACCGGAACACATTTTATGATTACTATTGCGATTGTTTACCACAGCGGATTCGGCCATACCGAAGTACAGGCCCGTCATGTCGAACAGGGGGCCGCTTCTGTCAGCGGTGTACACACAGAACTCATCAAAGCCGAAGACCTTACCGGTCAGGCGGATAAACTGAACCGGGCGGATGGCATTATTTTCGGCTCACCTACTTATCTGGGAAATGTATCCGGCCCGTTCAAAAGCTTTATGGATTCAACCTCTGACATCTGGTTTCAGCAACAGTGGAAAGACAAAATAGCGGCAGGCTTTACCAACTCTCACAGCATTGGCGGAGATAAACTGAGTACGCTGATTTCGATGGCTGTATTCGCCGCTCAGCATGGCATGATCTGGGTAGGCCAGACAGAAATGAATACTTCACCGGAACATCAGCAGGGGCACCCGGAGGCCATAAACCGCAGCGGCACCATGCTGGGTGCGGTCGCATCATCGGAGGACGCCTCTCCTGAAATTACCCCGCCGGAAGGCGATCTGGCTACCGCCCGGCTGTTCGGTAAACGGGTGGCGGAAATCACCAAACGTTTTAATTAAACCTGCCTGATACAGGCAGTAAAACCTCCGGTTACGCCGGAGGTTTACAGGCTTTCTTCGGTATCTTCAGATGCCGTACGCTTCTTACTGCTGTCAGCAATCATGATATCCACCAGCAGATCGGTGATCTGATCAGCATCCAGCGGGCGGCCAAAATAATGCCCCTGAAACTCATCACAACCGTGCTCCCGTAAAAACGGGCCTGTTCTGCGGTCTCAACCCCTTCCGCAATGATCCTTAAGCCAAGACGCTTACCCATCGCAATGATGGTCTGGGTAATTTCCGTCGCCGCTTCATCAGAGCCGATCTCACGGGTGAATGACTGATCAATCTTCAGCCGGTCCAGCGGGAAATGTCGCAAACTGCTCAGGGATGAATAGCCGGTACCGAAATCATCCACCGCCAGATCCACCCCTGAGCTTTCATCCGTTTCATAATGTTGACGGCCTGATCCATATCCCACATGAGAGAACCTTCAGTAATCTCAAGCTCAATATTACCCGGGGTAATACTCATGTTTTTTATCGTCTGGGCAAGCCGCCGTTCCAGCTCAGGGTCAGCAAACTGCAGCGGAGAAACATTAATAGCCAGACGCAGATGCGGTAACCCGGCGTCGTGCCAGTCCTGAAGCTGCTCACAGGCAGTTTTCAGTACCCAACTGCCAATCATCGGAATCAACCCTACGTGCTCAGCAACCGGAATGAAAATCCCCGGCGGAATACGCCCCAGTTTCGGGCTGTTCCAGCGCAGTAACGCTTCCACCCCCACCATCCGGCCATCATCGGCACGGACCTGCGGTTGGTAATACACTTCAAACTCATTGCGCTCCAGCGCATGCACCAGCGCCTGCTCAACCTGAGAACGGAGTTCCAGCTGCAAACCTGCCCCCTGTGAATAGACACACAAGGTATCACTGTCATCCACCCGGGACTTGAACATCGCGGTATATGCATTGCGAATCAGGCCGTCTGCATCAAAGCAGTCATCCGGCCATAACGAGGCACCGATGCGGGGCGTCAGTAACAGATAGCTTTCATCATCCATCTGCAGTGGTTTTTGCAGGGCCTGTAACAGACTCAGCGCAGCATCTTTGACATGTTCCGCTTCCTGAAGGTCTGTCAGCAGAACCGCAAAATCATCACCGTTCAGATGCGCAATAAAATGCTCATCGCTGACCACTTCCCGCAGCCTGCTGCCAACCTTCTTTAGCTGGGTATCATCCACCGGGCATTCCAGCGTGGTACTGGCAGAACCTGACCAGTTGAAATGAATCACCAGTAAACCGACACAGCTTTCAGCGCCCTGCTGTTCAGCAATGGCCTGGTTTAACCGCTGGCGGAGCATAACCGCATTCGGCAGACCGGTTGCCACATGGTGCTGAACCTGATGGGCCAGTTGTTGTAACAGTTTATGCTTAAGCCGGGCATCAATACCCAGTTGCCAGACATTCCACAACGGCCAGGGTAAGGCCACAATGATCAGTGCCGCTGCCGGTGCAAACCATAACTTCCAGCCCACCAGTAACGTCAGACTCAGTGCCGGAATGCTCCACAGCGCCACCAGGGTAAACACCAGCCCGGCCCTTAACGGCAACAGCACAACAGCCAGTGTCACTACGATAATGAAAGCCAGTGTAATGCCCGTATACCAGGCTGAGGATACCTGATTAATGCCTTCTCCCCGTAACAGGGCATTCAGGATATGAGCATTAAGTTCGACACCGGGAATTCGTTCATGGGCCGCTGCAGCTGGTGTTGACAGTGCATCCCCAGCCCGGTGGCGGTAGCGCCCACAAGTACATATTTGCCACGAATCGCTTCAGCAGGCACCCGGCCGGAAATAATATCTGCCCAGGAATAGGTTTGCGGACGGTCGCCGGTTTTGGCGAAGGGAATCATAATGCTTTGCTGACGCAGCCAGTAATCCGAACGGATCACCGGGGTGTTTTCAACATTGATCAGGTTATCCAGTTGCTCGGTCTCACCCTTTACCCGCAACATCGCCATCGCCAGTGCCGGCCAGCGGGCATCGCCTACGCCACTGTAGAGAAAAACCGGCGGCACAGGCCATCAACATCCAGTTCAACATCTACATGCCCGATGGCTTCCGCACTCACCGCCAGATCCGGCAGAGGCATCACTTCACTGATAAGGGAGCCTGGCATCTGTACCCCCGGGGCGATACTCAGAACACTGCGGCCACTGCGGGCCAACGCCTCGGCAAAGACTTCATCTGCCTCCGGATCATTTTTCTGGGGTTCCACAAACAGCACGTCAATGCCGATGACGGCGGCATCCATCTCGGTGAGTTTATACACCAGCTCCGCGTGACGTTTACGGGACCATGGCCAGCGCCCCAGCTGTTGCAGGCTGTAATCATCGATTGCCACAATGACAACCTGATCACTCATGCTGACCGCATGGGCCGGTAACATCTGGTCATAGAGCATCAGATCCAGACGTTCCAGCCCGCGGTTAAATGTCAGCCCCAGGCCGCTGACTAACAGCAGCAGGATCAGACATACCGCATACAGCCGACTTCGAAGGGATTCTGACAATTTCATAGCTTTACAGGATCAGTAACAGCATTGCCGCACCGGATAACCACAGTGGCGTGTAATCCGGAATTGGCAGGATTCGCTGTACAGTGCCCCACGGGCCCTGATAACCATCAGATTCAACACTGCGGACCCGCAGGTAACGAACCTGTCCTTCTACCGCATCAAAACTGATACGGGCTTCATCCTGCATCTGATCAAGCAGCAGGTCTTCAAAGTTTTCATCGGTCGCCATCTGTACCTGATATTGCTGCTCCGCAGAGCCCGCACGCCAGGAGGCAACCAGTTTGCCGTCTTCGGCTGCACCTACTGCCGCTTCAACTTTCTCCGGTGCCGGTTTTACTTGCCAGCTTCGGGAAATGCCTACCGGACCGTGCTCACCGCTGGAGGTGATACTGGTCAGACGCCAGTAATATTTTCCGGGTACAGGTAAATCGGCAGTATCAAAACGGCTGCCGGTAATATCATCCTGATCAACCACTAATTGGGTAAAGGCTTCGTCTGTCGCCACTTCTAACCGGTAACGGGCAGCATCCGCAGACGCAGTCCACTGCAAGACTGCCGTTTCGCCCCGCAGAACCTGTTCAGGTACCGGCTGTAACTGCAACGGCGGCTGGGGATGGGCATCCAGCACAAATGGCTGTACACTGTTCAGACCTTCAAGCCCCAGAGAATCGATCGCCCGCACCCGCAGGTAATACTCACCATCAGCAATATCCGGTAAAGCAATCTTGGCGTATTCGCTGATCCGGCTCCACTGAACCACATCAAAATCAGCATCGGCAGACACTTCAGCGCGGTATGCCTGAGCCTTATCAACCGCCGGCCAGCTCACCAGTTGGCTGATATTGCGTACCGGCGCATCAAAAGCCGTCAGCCCTGGAGCCGGCAACAGCTTGCGGGGCTTAATCGGTGCCTTACCTTCAGCAACCTGAGTACCGAAGCCACGTTTCACCAGTGTGTGTTTACCGGCACCGCTGACTTTTACTTTGCCGTGTAACACTTCGATATTGGATATCTTGCCATCTTCACCGACCAGTGCCCGGTATTCGGTACCGCGCACCGCACTGATAGCTGAAGGGGTCTGTATTTCGAACCGGGAACCCGGTCCCGATGCCGGCGTTACACGGGTATCCATCCGTCCCTGAATCAGGTTAAGACGGGAATCCACCATACCGGTTTTACCGTGTGCACTGAGATGATCAAAACGGATCAGGCTGTCGGCATACAAGGTCAGAATACTGTCATCCGCAAAACGGATCGCCAGAGTGCTGTCACCGCCGGTGCGGATCTGGTCGCCGAGGAACACTTCATCACCGTGCTGCAGAGCCACCTGCTCAGAAGAGCCGGCCCGCTGCAGCTGCGCATCGCCTAACAGCTCATCGACCGTGGCCGGTACGGGATTACTGCGAATCCATTTCAGCGGGATACGCAGTTTGATGCCCGGCGGCATCTGCTTAGGATTTTCAATACCGTTAATTTTGCGCAGTGCTTCAAACCGGGTGACCCGGTCCAGATACTGTTCACTGAGATTCCAGAGGTTATCGCCTTTGGTGGTGGTATAGATCCAGTCCTGCGCCATTGCGACTGAGGTGAAAGAAGACAGTACTGATAATACCGTTGCAGCGATTATGCGGCGGCCAAGCATCGTTATATATCCTTCTTAACTTTGCGGTCTCAGCTCCCTGATACTGCCGGATACTGACGCAAGCTATGTTTCAGGGAAGACCCCTGTTCACTTCATCAGCCTTCACTCTAGCAGCACAATCCCCATTGGCCTACCCGATAACCGGCTGAACCTGCCATTTTCAGACATAAGTTTGATATTCTACAAGAAGTTAGCTGCAGACTATAGAGATATGGCGTTCTCAGATAAGCAGGAGTTGTAAGCTATTAACAACGGTTTAACCCTGCAACAGTTACACTGATTCGACGTTAACGCTGAACACCACCCGGGAAACAACTATGCAGGTACTGATTGTAGAAGACGACGCCGAACTGGCGGCCGCCATTGCCGACTACCTTTCACTGTTCGAAGTGGAATGCGACTTTGCCTACAGCGGCAGCGCCGGACTGGAAATGGCCCGCCACGGCAGTTTTGACATCATCATTCTGGACCTTATGCTGCCGAAAATGAACGGTTTCAGTGTCGCCAGACCCTGCGGGATCAGGGCTACAGCATCCCGGTACTGATGCTTACCGCCTGTGATACCGATGCCGACCAGTTAGAAGGCTTTCTTGCCGGCGTGGATGATTACGTCACCAAACCCTGCGCCATGCCGGTTCTGTGGGCCCGGCTGCAAGCTATATACCGGCGTAATAATCCGCCATCGGATACGCTGACCATCGGCCCGCTGAAACTGGATCTGCGGAGCGAAAAGGCCTGCCGCAGTAATCAGCCCCTTAAATTGTCCCCTATCAGCTGGAAGATACTTGAACTGCTGGCCCGCCACAGCCCCGAAGTGGTTCCCCGCAAAACCATCGAACAGCATGTCTGGCCTGGCGGACAGGTCGAAAGTGGTAACTTCAACGTCCAGCTACACATGTTGCGTAAGGTAGTAGACCACCCCTTCGACTCGGTGCTGATCCATACTTACACCGGCAAAGGGCTTTGCCTGAAGGAAGTACAGGAATGAAAACCCGCAAAACCGCCATCCCACTGGCACAAACTCTCAGGCAACAACTGCTCTGGATCGGTTCAGTGCTGGCTCTCGGGTTTTTAATCCTGATTTTCAGCCTCGGAATTTATTCCGCCGACACCCTGTCCGACAAACTCATGTGGCTGGAAGCGGAGTCCGTCGTCAGCCAGAGTCCGGATCAGCCCCTGCCCAGAACCCCGGGGATGAGCGCCTGGCGGCAATGGCAAAATGTTCCGCTAGACCTGCAACAGGTTTTTGATATCAGCAACCTGCAGCCGGGAGACTCATTAGAAACAGAACAGCGCAACGCCAGTGGCAACTATGAATATCTGTACCTGTTATTTATCGAAGATCCCCGCCACGGCAAGCTTTATCTGATCAGCCGACACCCGGCGGATCAGGTTGAAAATGCTTTCGGTGATTTTCTCAGTGAAACCCTGCTGCAGGCAGCACTGTTCACACTGGTGATTATGCTGATTATTTTTCTGGTGATTGCCTGGGTTCTGCGGCGGACACTGGAGCCTCTCAGCCTGCTCAGTGAATGGGCCGGCCAGCTGAAAACCCATCCCCGGGAGGCAACCGATATTCAGTTTCCGATCACCGAACTGAACCAGTTGGCCAGGCAGCTACAGGAAGGTGTTTCCCATGTGCAGGCGGTGAATGAACGGGAGCAACAGTTCCTCAAACACGCCAGCCATGAATTGCGTACACCGCTGGCCGTAGTGCAGGCCAGCCTGGATACCCTGCAGGTGCAAACGGCCAACACGGTTGCCAGCCGGCCGGTTAACCGGGCGCTGAAAGCCAGTAACCGTATGATGCAGCTCTCTGAAGCCCTGCTATGGCTGGCCCGTGAAAGCAATAAAACCATCCCCCAAATCAGCGTTGATCCTCATGCCCTCTGTGATCAGCTGATCAGTGACCACCGTTATCTGCTGGAAGGACGCGATACTCAGATCAGCCAGCATATACTCACCCCGGAGCTGATCATCGAAGAGCCGTTGCTCACAGTCGTACTGGCAAACCTGATCCGCAATGCCTGCCAGCACAGCGGCCCCGGCAATATCTCTCTGCAGCTGAACTCACACGGTGTCAGCGTCACCAATCCTGCTGAAACACATCAACATAATCCGGAACCGGGCTTCGGTCTGGGGTTGCAGCTGGTTGAACGGATCTGCCAGAAACTTGGCTGGCAGTTTCACTTCTGCCTTGACCGGAACATCGCTGTTGCCAGTGTTTACTGGAACCGTCCTGCACCTTAAAAAGCCTTTAAGATGTGTTCTGTCATGATCTTGCCTGAATCTATTTTTCAGGCAGGAGTTAGCGAGTGTCGCTGTCACAATCACACACACTGAACACCACACGGCTGGACGGACTGGATATTGCCCGGTTTCTGGCCTTTGTGGGGATGGTCATCGTCAACTTCAGGATTGTCTTCAGCGGTGACTCCGATAACGACTTCAGCACACTCGGACAACTGTTAAGCCTGCTGGAAGGCAGGGCTGCCGCCACCTTTGTGGTGCTGGCAGGTATCGGCCTGGGGCTGGCGAGCATGCGGGCCGCCTGTGAACAGTCAACCTTTGCAACTGCTGTCGTCACAGTGAAACGGTCAGTATTTCTGATGGTCCTGGGTCTGCTGAATATGCTGATCTTCGATGCTGATATTCTTCATTACTACGCAGTTTATTTCTTTTTCGGAGCACTGTTGCTCTCCTTCGCACTGGCTATCTGATCACTCTCATCATCAGCCTGAACATCTTCAGCCTGTTACTGATCCTCACACTAGACTTCAGCGCTGGCTGGAACTTTGCAGACCTCAGTTATACAGACTTCTGGACCCCGGGTGGCTTCATCCGCAACCTGTTCTTCAATGGCTGGCATCCGGTCACGCCCTGGCTGGGATACTTACTCTTCGGCATTGTTCTAAGCCGCTGCCAGTTGCAGCAAAGCAACACTCAGTGGTGGTTAATCGCCGCAGGCACAGCGGCTGTTGCCGGTGCTGAATTTGCCAGTGCACTGCTGATGCCCTTATTAAGCAGTATTGATCCGGAATTGGCGGATCTGGCGACCACCGATGCTGTGCCACCGATGCCCCTCTATTTCCTCGCCGGCTGTGGCGCAGCAACAACCATCACCGGTATCAGCCTGTTGCTGGGCCACCGGTTACAGCACAGCAAATTACTGAACGTCGTAACGCCGGCGGGCCGTCACAGCCTGACCCTGTACATCGCCCATATTCTGCTTGGCATGGGGCCGGTCGCACTGCTGGGAGAAATAGGCACTCTTAGTGTCTTCGCCTCGCTGATGACAGCAATCGTATTCTGTGGCCTGTCCCTGCTGTTTTCATATTACTGGTCGCGCCACTTTAAACGGGGCCCGGCCGAAAGCCTGATGCGCAGGCTGGCCGGTTAACCGGCCCGCCAGAGCTTTTATTCTTTACAGGATAAATCAATGACTCAACAATCCTCTGTTGCTCCCCGCCGTCGCTGGCTGTGGTTAATCTTCGCCTTTACCGCACTGGCGACAGTGATCGGCTGGCTTAGCACCACTGAAGACACTATTAATATCAGCCATACCGAAGCGGCCCCGCCTCTGCCGGTAGTCAGCTTTGAAACCGTCACTCCCCAACCGGCCAGCATCAGTATTAACGCATTTGCCGAAGTCCGCCCCCGCTGGTCTGCAGAACTGAAAGCCGCCGTCAGCGGGCGGATTACCGAGGTGACTGATGCCGCACTGGCGGGCAGCCACGTAGAAGCAGGCAATGTTCTGATCCGTCAGGAGAACAGTCCTTATATCGCTGAAGTTGCTCAGGCGGAACAGGCGCTTGCGGATGCCCGCCGCCAGTTGTTACGGGCGGAAAGTAAAACCACCGCCGCACGGCGACAATACAAAAGCCGCGGCACCCAACCCGCTAACGAGCTGGCACTGCATTTACCGGAACTCAGGGTTGCTAAAAACCGTGGCTGCTGCTGAGGCCCGTCTGAATGCAGCCCGCCTGACACTGCAAAACGCGACGACCCTGGCACCCTTCTCCGGCTTTATCACAGAACGGATGGTCAGCCCCGGTCAGACCGTGAATACCGGGGATGCCATGATCCGCCTGGTGGATGACAGTCAGCTGGAACTGACTGTTGAGCTGAGCCGGAACGAATGGGCACTGTTACAACAGCCTGTCGCTGGCCGGCAGGCACAGCTGTTTGCTGAAGATAACCGGCCGCTGGGTCACGCCGACATCCGCCAGGGCGGCGGATTTCTGGATCAGAAAAGCCGCCAGTACCGGATATTTCTGGAAATCAGCAATGCCACCGAAAGCCCGGTACTGTCCGGTGATTTTGTCAGGGTAGCGTTACCGGGTATCACCATTCCCGATGCCCTCAATATTCCCGCCAGCGCTCTGACCCAGGCAGGAAAGCTCTGGTATCTGGACCGGAACAGCCAGTTGCAGCACCTGATGCCCGACGTTATCAGCCGGATGCAGAGTCGCCTGATCATCCGTAACCCTGACAGCCAGATCAGCAGCTGGCGCATTGCCACAACCCCGCTGGCAGCATTTCTGCCGGGTATGCGGGTCAGCGGCAGGGAGGAATAAGCAATGCAAACAGCCGTACGCTGGTTTATCTACAACCCGGTCGCCGCCAATCTAATGATGGCCTTTATTGTCTTTGTGGGGGTAATGACCACCCTGACAATCCGCATCGAGGGCTTTCCAAGAATCCCACCGGAATCGGTACTGATCAGTACCGACTGGTCCGGGGCAACGGTTGCCCAGGTGGATGAACTGGTTACCCGTAAGATCGAACAGTCACTGGAAGGGCTTCCTGGCGTTCGCAGTATCAGCTCTGAGTCTGCCAATGGCTCATCATTCATCACCGTAGGTAAAGCCGGCGGACAGGACCTGCAACAGTTGCTGGATAAAGTTCGCCTGCGTATCGACGGCGTTCAGGACCTACCTGAAAAAGCCAAACGCCCGGTCATTGAAACCGACGGTTTTGATATTCCTGCACTGTATATCAATCTTTATGGCGATACCGATCTGGCAACTTTGCAGACCCTTTCCGAGCGCCTCAAAGAAAACCTGCAGGCCCGGGAAGAAATTTCCCGGCTAACCACATGGGGAATCCAGCCACGGGAAATCCGCATTGAGATTCAGCCACAGCGAATCCGGCAGTTAGAACTGACACTTGCGGACGTTACCGCAAAAATCCGCGCCAGTTCTCTGGATTTCCGTGCCGGTACCCTGCGTACCCGGGATGGCACCCTGTATCTGCGCACAGATAACCGTGCCCGCTTCAGCCATCAGTTCGCGACCATTCCCATTATTGAACGGCCGGATGGCAGCCAGATTTTACTGGGGGATATTGCCGATATTCAGGACACATTTCTGGAGGGGATTTTCTGTTCCGCTTTAATAACGCCCCCACCACCGGCATGGAAATACTGGTTGGCAAGAAAGAAAACTTACTGGAAATATCTGCCGTGGTGCATGAGGTTATTGATGCGTTTCAACCACAACTGCCTGCTAACGTCGATATTACTGTCTGGGGGATTCATCAGAATACATTGCCGACCGGCTTGAACTGTTGAAAACCAACGGTGTACAGGGTCTTTTGTTAGTGGTGCTGATGCTGTCGGTGTTCCTTAAAGTCCGGCTGGCCTTCTGGGTAGCCATGGGGATTCCAATCTCAGTGATGGGGGCGCTGGCCGTGGCCGGTACCGGCTGGGTGGATTACTCGCTCAACGATATCACCACCTTCGGTCTGATCATCGCACTGGGCATCCTCGTGGATGATGCGGTGGTGGTTGGCGAAAGTGTTTTTGAAGAACGCCTGAAACATAAAGATGCGTATGCCGGCACCGAAGCCGGGGTTGAAAAAGTCGCGGTGGCCACTGTATTTGGCATCCTGACAACCATTGCCGCTTTTGTTCCCATGCTGCTGATGGATAACCCGCTGGGCAAAGTACTGGCGGGCTTTTCCGGTATTGTTATTCTGGCGCTTATTTTCTCGCTGATCGAAAGTAAATTTATTTTACCGGCCCACCTGGCTCACCTGAATCTGGATAGCCACCCGCCCCGCTTTTTACTGGCCCGACTGTGGCGCCGGATTCAGCAAACCGCCCGCCGGGGGCTACTCGGCATCCGGGATCATATCTATGCCCCGTTACTGAAACATGCCCTGCGGCAACGCTATGCCGTGCTGGTGATGTTTATCACCGCCGGTACTCTGGGATTAGGTATGCTCTATATGGGCAAGGTAAGAACAGTCTTTTCCCTGATGTTCCAGGCCAGCTCATCCGGGTCAATCTGGTGATGGACGCCCGTGCGCCTTTCCGCCTGACCCGCCAGCACATTGAACATATCCAGGCCACCGGGGAAGCCCTTAACCAACACTTGCAGCAACAGGCCGGACTGGAAAAACCGCCCATCCGCAGCATGTTTCTGATTGCACCCAACGCAAAATCTGCCCAGATATTTGCGGAACTGACACCCACCGCCGACCGGCCAACACTGGGCGTACTGGACATTGCCCGGCAATGGAGGGAAAACACTGGACAACTGGAAGGCAGTACTGAACTGATTTTCGCCGGTTCAGAAGATATTGCCGGCGGTTTTCAGATTCGTCTGCAAAGTAAAGACACTCAACAGTTAGCCGCCGCCAGCCAGGAGCTGCAAATCTATCTGGCCGGAATCGCGGGGGTAAGCGAACTGCGCGACAGCCTGGTGACCGGCCAGCCGGAACTGGAAATAAGCTTACGGCCCGAGGCCCGCACGCTGGGATTCACCAGTGAATCTTTAGCCACACAGATTGGCTACGCATTCGGTGGAACCGAAGTACAAAAACTGCGCCGGGACAGTAACGAAATCAGAGTGCTGATTCAGAACGCCAGGGCTGACCGGGACACATTGGACGACTTGCTGCAAACCCGGTTACGCAGCAGCACCGGTGCCTGGATCCCCTGCATGCGGTTGCTGAATTCAAAGGCACCTATGTAGCAGGCACCCTGCACCGGCGCAATGGTAAACGGACAAATACTGTTTCCGCCGCCATTGACCGCAGTCAAACCTCACCGGAAGAAATCGGCCAGGCAATTTTTGGTGAATACGCCAAACGGTTGCAGGCTCGCTACCCCGGTGTCGAAATCTTGCCTGCCGGTGAGCTCGAAGAAATGGGTGGTATCCGTAAGAACCTCATCAAGGCACTGATTCTTGCGGCTGTACTAATTTATATCCTGATGGCGGTGCCGCTGAAGTCTTACTGGCAGCCGTTTATCATTATGTCGATAGTCCCCTTCGGGTTTATCGGTGCGGCTATGGGACACATGATTATGGATCTGCCCCTGTCACTCTTGTCATTTTTCGGTATGCTCGCGCTAACCGGCGTGGTGGTAAACGACAGCCTGGTGATGATGACCCGCTATAACGATGCCCGGCGCAACGGTATGGACATATCCGACGCCCTGCAGGACGCCGGCACCGGCCGCTTCAATGCAATCTTTCTGACGACTGCTACCACGGTTATCGGCCTGGTACCTCTGCTGTCGGAAACCTCTGAACAGGCGCAGTATCTGATTCCCGCAGCCGCTTCATTAGCCTACGGTGAGCTGTTTGCCACGGCCCTGATGCTGATTCTGGTGCCGGTGCTGATTGCTATCGCAGAAGACATTAAATCACTGTGGTACAGGCTTTTACCTTCGGAAATGAGACTGCCTATAATGATGATCCTTAACTTCCACACTGCTGAATCTTACTTATAATCTGAAGTGTAATACCCGTTTTTGAGGATTCAATGCTCAAACCGATAACGTTTTTCGCAAGAACACCTTTACCGCCGGCCTGCTGTGGTTGCTGTTTACAGCCTTCAGCACTGCGCCGGCCGCTGACCCGCTCACCCTGCGTATGCTTACCTGGCAGGGTTATGCACCGGTCTCACAGGTCGACAAGTTCCGGGAGATTATCCTGAACAAGTACGGCCTGTCCTCAATATCCAAATCGCCTATGTCGATTCCTCTGATGACTTTTTAACACCATCCGGGCGAAACGTGTGGATATCATCGCCCCCAGCCACAGTGTCTTTAATGACTCACGTTATAAATTCCTCAGCCAGCAACTGCTGCTGCCGATTAATCTGGAAAATGTACCTAACTATGCAAGCCTGATGCCCCGCCTTAAAGCGCTCCGGTATGCCGATGCCAGTGAAGACGTATTCTTTGTGCCATTGACTTACGGCCCTTACGGGCTTGCCTATAACCAACAACAACTCCCTGTCGCGCCCGGCTCCTGGAAAAGCCTGTGGAACCCGGTATATGCCGGCAGATATACCGTGAACTCCGATTACTATGAAGCCAATATCTATATTGCGGCACTCGCATCCGGCATGAGTATCGAAGACATCAAGAATGTGGATAAACTCAACACACCTGAGATAAAGCAGATGCTGACAACGCTGGTGAGCAATGCCAGCCAGCTCTGGGGCGGTGTCGATCTGGCCAGCGACCTCAGCGGTCATACCCTGGCCACATCCTGGGGATTCTCTTTCCCGGCATTACGGCAACAGGGTGAACGCTGGAAGATGGCCTGCCCCGGGAAGGCACCACCGTCTGGATTGATGGCTACGCCCTTAGCAAGACTTTACAGGGCCGCCCTCAGCATAAAAAATCGCCGAGGAGTGGATTAACTTCACCCTGAATAATGATTTTCAGACACAGGCAATTTATCAACAGCTCAACAGCTTTCCTGCCAGCGAACAGGTGTACAGCACGCTGAAAAACGCCGGTACCCTCCCCATGATGAAGCGTGCATCAACTTTGATTTTAAATGGCCTGAACTGAACAGCCGGGAACGCAATTTTATGAAGAGCATCTGGCAACGGGCACTGCAACAGGCCGGAGAACCGACCAATAGCAGCTGAGTTTCTGCTATGCTCCGGGACTGATAAAAATAACTGAGTCCCGACAATGACGACTTCCACAATTCTGATTACCGGTACCAACCGGGGTATAGGACTGGAACTGACCAGACAGTTTGCCGCCAGTAACTGGAGAGTTCTGGCCTGTTGCCGCCAGCCACAGCACGCCAGCGACTTACAGGCACTGGCGGCACAATACAGCAATATCGAGCTCTTTGAGCTGGATGTTACGGATTATGCACAGGTCGCGGCTTTATCTGATCAGCTTAAAGATACCCCCATCGATATTTTACTCAGCAACGCCGGATCGTACGGTCCTAAAGGTTATGGCTTCGGAGACGTTAATCCGCAGGCATGGCGGAATGTGCTGGAAACCAACACCATTGCACCACTGATGCTGGCTCAGGCCTTTGTTTCCCAGGTTGCAGCCAGCCGACAAAAACTGATTGCCGTAATCAGCAGTAAAGTTGGCAGCATTGCGGATAATCAGGGCGGTGGCGGATACATTTATCGCTCGTCTAAAACCGCTGTGAATCAGGTAGTGAAAAGCTTATCGGTTGATCTGGCCCCGATGAATATCAGTGTCGTCAGCCTGCATCCTGGCTGGGTACAGACCGAAATGGGCGGGCCAAATGCGCTGATCAGTACGACGGAAAGCGTCAACGGGTTACAACAGATACTGCTACAGGCCGGACCGGATCAGAGCGGGCAGTTTCTGGAATACAACGGCAACACCATTCCCTGGTAGAGCCGGCACCTAACCGCAGACAATAAAAACCACCGCCTGCAAAGGACGGTGGTTTTTATTCATGCAGTCTGTCGCCTGATATTCAGGACTACATTGTTTCCAGACTGCCGGATGCCAGCATCTGCTGGAGGATATCCAGATCGGTATTACCGCCGTTATTGGTCAGATCAACGTTCTGCAGCCTGATCACCATGTCGTCCTTGGAGCTCTCCTGTGACACAGAATTCCCAGCGACATAATCGCCATCACTGTTCACATGCACCAGAGTATCGTTACCGACTTTTTCAAAGTTCAGATAAGCATCCAGATTATTGGCTGTTTCCGCAGTATTCAGCAGACTGGTGAGATCCAGCACGTCACCTTCGCTCTGATCAAAATCCAAAATGGTATCAATCTCAACTGTACCACCCACATCTGAAGACAGGTACGTGAAGCGGTCGGCTCCGTCACCACCGGACAACTGATCTGTACCCAGACCACCGAAGATGATGTCGTCACCGGCATCACCCCAGATAATGTCATTACCGCTGCCACCGGTCAGGGTGTCGGTGCCATCCCCGCCCCGCAGCTGATCATGGCCGGCATTACCGTTCAGGGTATCGTTACCGATTCCGCCATCCAGAATGTCATTCCCACTGCCGCCATTGAGGGTATCGTTACCGGTACCACCGGATAACAGGTCATTACCGTTATTGCCGTTCAGCGTATCGTTACCGCCGGAGCCGTCAATATTGTCATTATTACCGGTACCGTTCAGCGTATTGTTGCCCTGGTTACCCGCCTGATTATTGGTCGTCTGGGCAATATTCACGGTAATATTCTCAGTCGCCGTACTGGTGGAACCATCAGTTTCCGTAGACGTCGCAGTCACCGTCAGGTTGATATTTCCGGTAAATCCGCTTGCAGGCGTCAGCATCAGACCGGCCAATTCAGCCTGTGTCAGCGTCCAGACACCGCCACCGTTATTGGTACCGGCACTGAGGGTTGCCCCGGCAGGCACACCGCTGATCTGTACCGTCAAGGTTTCTGAACTGTCAGTCACACCGGCGGAAATGGCCAGTGGTACAGACGCTTCATTCAGTACGGTGCCATCAGACTGGGTCAGCTGATAGCCTGTTACATTCAGATTTGAATGTACACTCTGGTCCCGGCCATTCATAACAATGAAGGAAACCTGATACGTACCGGGCACAGTCGCATTCACGGACTGAGTACCGGATGCACTGCCCGCGCCTGAACTGGTCCAAACCTGCTCTGACGAGCTCAGCTGTACGATAGTGGTATTGCCGTTCGGATCAGTAATCACCGCAAACGCCAGGTCGTTAAAGCCACGGCTGATATCGTTCTGGCTGGTTTCACCGTTATTGAAAGTCCAGTCCAGCGCGAGGGTATCACCGCTTTCCAGATTAGCTTCATACGTCACCACCTGGCCACGGGTCGCGTTCACGTTGCCGTTATCTGTCACCGCACCGGAAGGCGGATTAAATGTATCCAGCACACCGCTGTTCAGGCCAAGCTGATTTTCAATGTTCGACTGAGAAACATTGGCCGAAGTATTTATCTGCGTCAGCGGCTGATATACCCCTGAACATTTGGCACCACCCACAGGTCCGGTGTATCAGCCACCGGGGTCACCTGCAATGCTACCGTACGAGTCAGGCTTTCACCGGTCAGACTGTCTGTCACGGTGTATGTAAAGCTGTCATTGCCGCTGAAGTTTTCATCCGGCGTATAGGTATAAGTACCGTCGCTGTTGAATACCAGCGTGCCATCAGATACATCCGTCGCCATTGTATAAGTGAGCGTGCCGCCACTGGTGGTGCTGTCATTCCCGGCGACAGAACCGTTCAGCGCAACATCCTCTGCGGTCGAAGCACTGTCATCCCCTGCGGTGAGATCAGCAACCGGATCAACCGTCAGGGTAACGGTCTGAGTAGAGCTCTCGCCGCTGGCCGCATCAGTTACCGTATAAGTGAAGCTGTCGCTGCCATTGAAGTTCGCGTTAGGCGTATAGGTGTAGGTGCCGTCAGCATTAAAGGCTAACGTACCGTTGCTCACGCCAGTCGCCACTGCATAGGTCAGGGCTCCGCCACTGGTGGTAGAGTCGTTGCTGGCTACCGTGCCATTTACCGCCGTATCTTCGTCGGTGGTTGCCGTGTCATCGGCTGCAGTCAGATCCGTTACAGGGTTCACAGTGATGGTCACGGTTTGTGTAGAGCTTTCGCCGCTGGCCGCATCGGTCACTGTGTAGGTGAAGCTATCACTGCCGTTGACGTTCGCATCCGGAGTATAGGTATAGGTGCCGTCGGTGTTGAACACCAGGGTGCCGTTGCTCACGCCAGTCGCAACTGCATAGGTCAGGGCTCCGCCACTGGTGGTGGAGTCGTTGCCCGCGACGGTGCCGTTTACGGCAGTGTCTTCATCAGTAGTCGCGGTGTCATCCGCAGCCGTCAGATCGGTGACCGGGTTAACGGTAATCGTTACCGTCTGCGTAGAACTCTCACCGCTGGCCGCATCCGTTACCGTGTAGGTGAAGCTGTCGCTACCATTAAAATTGGCATCTGGGGTGTAGGTGTAGGTGCCATCGGTGTTGAACACCAACGTACCGTTGCTCACGCCAGTCGCCACTGCATAGGTCAGCGTTCCGCCACTGGTGGTGGAGTCGTTGCTGGCTACCGTGCCGTTTACTGCCGTGTCTTCGTCGGTAGTTGCGGTGTCGTCTGCAGCCGTTAAGTCCGCTACTGGATTCACGGTGATCGTCACGGTCTGGGTGGCAGTTTCGCCGCTCGCCGCATCGGTCACGGTGTAGGTGAAACTGTCGCTGCCGTTGAAGTTGGCATCTGGCGTGTACGTATAGGTGCCATCGGTGTTGAACACCAACGTACCGTTGCTTACACCGCTCGCCACGGCATAGGTCAGCGTGCCACCACTGGTGGTGGAGTCGTTGCCCGCCACCGTACCATTTACTGCGGTGTCTTCGTCGGTGGTTGCCGTGTCGTCTGCAGCGGTCAGATCCGTCACAGGGTTAACCGTAATATTCACAGTCTGGGTCAGGCTCTCGCCGCTCGCCACATCGGTCACGGTGTAGGTGAAGCTGTCGCTGCCGTTGAAGTTCGCGTTTGGCGTGTAGGTATAAGTACCGTCGCTGTTAAACACCAAAGTGCCGTTCGCTACACCGCTCGCTACCGCATAGGTCAGTGTGCCGCCACTGGTGGTGCTGTCGTTACCCGCAACGGTGCCATTTACGGCAGTGTCTTCGTCGGTGGTTGCGGTATCGTCTGCAGCCGTCAGGTCGGTCACCGGATTAACCGTAATGGTCACGGTCTGAGTGGAGCTCTCACCACTGGCCGCATCGGTCACGGTGTAAGTGAAGCTGTCGCTGCCGTTGAAGTTAGCATTCGGGGTGTAGGTATAGGTGCCGTCTGCATTAAAGGCTAACGTACCGTTACTTACACCGGTTTCTACCGCATAGGTCAGCGCTCCGCCACTGGTGGTGGAGTCGTTGCCCGCTACCGTGCCGTTTACGGCGGTGTCTTCGTCGGTGGTTGCCGTATCGTCTGCAGCGGTCAGATCCGTCACAGGGTTAACCGTGATGTTTACGGTCTGCGTAGAACTCTCGCCGCTCGCCGCATCGGTCACGGTGTAGGTGAAGCTGTCACTGCCATTGAAGTTAGCATTTGGGGTGTAGGTATAGGTACCGTCGGTGTTAAACACCAGGGTGCCGTTGCTTACACCGGTCGCCACCGCATAGGTAAGGGCTCCGCCACTGGTGGTGGAGTCGTTGCCCGCCACCGTGCCATTTACCGCGGTGTCTTCGTCCGTAATTGCCGCATCATCAGCCGCGGTCAGGTCAGTCACAGGATTAACCGTGATGTTTACGGTCTGCGTAGAACTCTCGCCGCTAGCCGCGTCGGTCACCGTGTAGGTGAAGCTGTCGCTGCCATTGAAGTTAGCGTTTGGTGTGTAGGTATACGTACCGTCGGTGTTGAATACCAGGGTGCCATTGCTTACACCGGTAGCCACTGCATAGGTCAGCGTGCCGCCACTGGTGGTGGAGTCGTTGCCTGCAACGGTGCCATTTACGGCGGTGTCTTCGTCGGTAGTTGTCGAGTCATCCCCTGCAGTCAGGTCTGTCACCGGGTTCACGGTGATCGTGACGGTCTGCGTAGAACTCTCCCCGCTGGCGGCATCAGTTACCGTGTACGTGAAACTGTCGCTACCGTTGAAGTTCGCGTTTGGCGTGTAGGTGTAGGTGCCGTCGGCATTAAAGGCTAAAGTGCCGTTACTTACACCGCTCGCAACTGCGTAGGTCAGGGCTCCGCCACTGGTCGTGCTGTCGTTGCCTGCCACCGTGCCGTTTACAGCGGTATCTTCATCGGTGGTTGCGGTGTCGTCTGCAGCCGTCAGGTCTGTCACTGGGTTAACCGTGATCGTTACCGTCTGCGTAGAACTCTCACCGCTGGCCGCATCCGTTACTGTATAAGTAAAGCTGTCCGAACCATTGAAGTTAGCATCCGGGGTGTAGGTATAGGTGCCATCGGTGTTGAATACCAAGGTACCGTTGCTTACACCGGTGGCTACCGCATAGGTCAGAGCTCCGCCACTGGTCGTGCTGTCGTTGCCTGCCACCGTGCCGTTTACAGCGGTATCTTCATCGGTGGTTGCGGTGTCGTCTGCAGCCGTCAGGTCTGTCACTGGGTTAACCGTGATCGTTACCGTCTGCGTAGAGCTTTCGCCACTCGCCGCGTCGGTTACCGTGTAAGAGAAGCTGTCACTGCCGTTGAAGTTCGCATTTGGCGTGTAGGTGTAGGTGCCATCGGTGTTGAATACCAACGTGCCGTTCGCTACACCGGTGGCGACTGCATAGGTCAGCGGGCCGCCACTGGTGGTGGAGTCGTTACCCGCTACAGTGCCATTTACCGCGGTATCTTCGTCGGTGGTTACCGTGTCATCGGCAGCCGTCAGATCGGTCACCGGATTCACTGTGATCGTGACAGTTTGCGTAGAACTCGCCACTGGCCGCATCAGTTACCGTGTACGTGAAACTGTCGCTGCCGTTGAAGTTGGCATTTGGCGTGTAGGTGTAGGTGCCATCGGTGTTAAACACCAGAGTGCCGTTCGCTACACCGCTCGCCACTGCATAAGTCAGCGGGCCGCCACTGGTGGTAGAGTCATTGCCCGCTACCGTGCCGTTTACCGCGGTATCTTCGTCAGTAGTGGCCGTATCGTCTGCAGCAGTTAAGTCAGTCACCGGATTCACTGTGATCGTGACAGTTTGCGTAGAACTCTCGCCACTGGCCGCGTCGGTCACGGTGTAGGTAAAGCTATCGGAACCGTTAAAGTTCGCGTTTGGCGTATAGGTATAAGTACCGTCGGTGTTGAACACCAGGGTACCGTTGCTCACACCGGTGGCTACCGCATAGGTCAAGGTGCCACCACTGGTGGTGGAGTCGTTGCCCGCAACCGTGCCGTTTACGGCGGTATCTTCGTCAGTAGTGGCTGTATCGTCGGCAGCGGTCAGGTCAGTGACCGGATTCACGGTGATCGTTACCGTCTGGGTGGCAGTCTCGCCGCTCGCCGCGTCAGTTACCGTATAGGTAAAGCTGTCACTGCCACTGAAGTTAGCATTTGGCGTATAGGTATAGGTGCCGTCGGTGTTGAACACCAACGTACCGTTGCTCACACCGGTGGCTACCGCATAGGTCAGGGTGCCACCACTGGTAGTGGAATCGTTGCTGGCTACCGTGCCATTTACCGCCGTATCTTCGTCAGTAGTGGCTGTATCGTCGGCAGCCGTCAGGTCGGTCACAGGGTTAACCGTGATCGTTACCGTCTGGGTGGCAGTCTCGCCACTGGCCGCATCGGTCACCGTATACGTGAAACTGTCCGAACCGTTGAAGTTCGCATCCGGCGTGTAGGTGTAGGTGCCGTCAGCATTAAAGGCTAACGTACCGTTGCTCACACCGCTCGCGACTGCGTAGGTCAGGGCTCCACCACTGGTAGTGGAGTCATTGCTGGCTACTGTACCGTTTACCGCGGTGTCTTCGTCAGTGGTCGCCGTGTCATCGGCAGCCGTTAAGTCAGTCACAGGGTTGACCGTGATCGTTACCGTCTGAGTTGCGGTTTCGCCGCTGGCCGCATCGGTCACCGTATAGGTGAAGCTGTCCGAGCCGTTAAAGTTCGCGTTTGGCGTGTAGGTATACGTACCGTCGGTGTTGAAGACTAACGTGCCGTTCGCTACACCACTGGCCACCGCATAGGTCAGAGCCCCGCCACTGGTGGTGCTGTCGTTACCCGCTACGGTGCCATTCACCGCCGTGTCTTCGTCGGTGGTTGCGGTGTCATCGGCAGCCGTTAAGTCTGTCACCGGATTAACCGTAATGTTGACAGTCTGCGTAGAGCTCTCACCGCTCGCCGCATCGGTGACCGTGTAGATGAAGCTGTCCGAACCATTGAAGTTCGCATCCGGGGTATAGGTATAGGTGCCATCGGTGTTAAACACCAGAGTGCCGTTCGCTACACCGCTGGCCACCGCATAGGTCAGCGCGCCGCCACTGGTAGTGCTATCGTTGCTGGCCACTGTCCCGTTTACGGCGGTATCTTCGTCGGTGGTGGCCGTGTCATCCGCAGCGGTCAGGTCGGTCACAGGATTAACCGTGATGTTTACCGTCTGAGTAGAGCTTTCGCCGCTGGCGGCATCGGTGACCGTATAAGTGAAACTGTCCGAACCGTTGAAGTTCGCATTTGGCGTGTAGGTGTAGGTGCCATCGGTGTTGAACACCAGTGTACCGTTGCTCACGCCAGTCGCCACGGCATAGGTCAGTGTGCCGCCACTGGTAGTGGAGTCGTTGCCCGCGACGGTGCCATTTACCGCAGTGTCTTCGTCAGTGGTCGCGGTGTCATCGGCAGCGGTCAGGTCGGTCACCGGGTTAACCGTGATCATGACAGTTTGTGTAGAACTCTCGCCGCTCGCCGCGTCGGTCACGGTGTAGGTAAAGCTGTCCGAACCGTTGAAGTTGGCGTTCGGTGTGTAGGTGTAGGTGCCATCGGTGTTAAACACCAATGTGCCATTGCTCACACCAGTTGCCACTGCATAGGTCAGCATACCCCACTGGTGGTGGAGTCGTTACCCGCGACGGTGCCATTTACAGCCGTATCTTCGTCGCTGGTTGCCGTATCATCCGCAGCCGTTAAGTCAGTCACCGGATTGACGGTGATCGTAACGGTCTGGGTGGCAGTTTCGCCGCTGGCCGCATCGGTTACCGTATAAGTGAAGCTGTCGCTGCCATTGAAGTTCGCATCCGGTGTGTAGGTGTAGGTGCCATCGGTGTTAAACACCAATGTGCCATTGCTCACACCAGTTGCCACTGCATAGGTCAGCGCGCCGCCACTGGTGGTGGAGTCGTTGCTGGCTACCGTGCCGTTTACCGCAGTATCTTCATCTGTGGTCGCGCTATCGTCTGCAGCGGTGAGATCCGTGACCGGGTTCACCGTGATGGCGACGGTTTGCGTGGAGCTTTCGCCGCTGGCCGCGTCGGTCACCGTGTAGGTGAAGCTGTCAGAACCGTTGAAGTTGGCGTTCGGTGTGTAGGTGTAGGTGCCATCGGTGTTGAACACCAGAGTGCCGTTCGCTACACCAGTCGCTACCGCATAGGTCAGTGTGCCACCACTGGTGGTGGAGTCATTGCTGGCAACGGTGCCGTTCACTGCCGTATCTTCGTCGGTAGTTGCCGTATCGTCTGCAGCCGTTAAGTCCGTCACCGGATTCACAGTGATCGTGACAGTTTGCGTAGAGCTTTCACCGCTGACCGCATCCGTTACTGTGTAGTTGAAGCTGTCACTGCCGTTGAAGTTAGCATTAGGCGTGTAGGTATAGGTACCGTCGGTGTTGAACACCAGAGTGCCGTTCGCTACACCAGTCGCTACCGCATAGGTCAGTGTGCCACCACTGGTGGTGGAGTCATTGCTGGCAACGGTGCCGTTCACTGCCGTATCTTCGTCGGTAGTTGCCGTATCGTCTGCAGCCGTTAAGTCCGTCACCGGATTCACAGTGATCGTGACAGTTTGCGTAGAGCTTTCACCGCTGACCGCATCCGTTACTGTGTAGTTGAAGCTGTCACTGCCGTTGAAGTTCGCATCCGGGGTGTAGGTATAGGTGCCATCGGTGTTGAACACCAGGGTACCGTTGCTCACGCCAGTCGCTACTGCATAGGTCAGCGTGCCACCACTGGTGGTGGAGTCATTGCCCGCTACCGTGCCGTTTACTGCTGTGTCTTCGTCGGTGGTTGCCGTGTCATCAGCCGCAGTCAGGTCGGTCACCGGATTCACGGTAATCGTAACTGTTTGCGTAGAACTTTCGCCGCTGGTGGCATCGGTCACCGTGTAGGTGAAGCTATCAGAACCATTGAAGTTCGCATCCGGTGTGTAGGTATAGGTGCCATCGGTGTTGAACACCAGGGTGCCGTTCGCTACACCGGTGGCCACTGCATAGGTCAGTGTGCCGCCACTGGTGGTGCTGTCGTTGCCTGCAACGGTGCCATTAACGGCAGTATCTTCGTCGGTAGTCGCCGAGTCGTCTGCAGCCGTCAGATCGGTCACGGGGTTAACCGTGATGGTAACGGTCTGGGTGGCAGTTTCGCCGCTAGCTACGTCAGTCACGGTGTAGGTGAAGCTATCCGAACCATTAAAGTTCGCATCCGGGGTGTAGGTGTAGGTGCCGTCAGTGTTGAACACTAGGGTACCGTTCGCTACACCGCTCGCCACGGCATAAGTCAGAGTTCCGCCACTGGTAGTGCTGTCGTTACCCGCGACAGTGCCATTTACGGCCGTATCTTCATCGGTGGTCGCGGTGTCATCGGCAGCGGTTAAATCAGTCACCGGATTCACGGTGATGGTGACTGTTTGCGTAGAGCTTTCACCGCTGGCCGCGTCGGTTACCGTGTAGGTGAAGCTGTCACTGCCATTGAAGTTGGCATCTGGTGTATAGGTATAGGTACCGTCCGCATTAAAGACTAACGTACCGTTCGCTACACCGCTCGCAACCGTATAGGTCAGGACTCCGCCACTGGTGGTGGAGTCATTGCCCGCAACGGTGCCGTTCACCGCGGTGTCTTCGTCAGTGGTTGCCGTATCGTCTGCAGCTGTTAAGTCTGTTACCGGATTGACGGTGATCGTTACCGTCTGGGTTGCGGTTTCGCCGCTGGCTGCGTCAGTTACCGTGTAGGTAAAACTGTCGGAACCGTTGAAGTTGGCGTTAGGTGTGTAAGTGTAGGTGCCGTCGGTGTTGAACAACAGAGTGCCATTGCTCACGCCAGTCGCAACTGCGTAGGTCAGCGTGCCGTCACTGGTGGTGGAGTCGTTACCTGCAACGGAGCCATTGACAGCGGTGTCTTCATCGGTAGTTGCCGTATCGTCGGCCGCGGTCAGGTCAGTGACCGGGTTTACGGTGATCGTCACTGTCTGCGTAGAATTTTCACCGCTGGCCGCATCGGTCACGGTGTAGGTGAAACTGTCACTGCCATTAAAGTTCGCATCTGGCGTGTAGGTATACGTACCGTCGCTGTTGAACACCAAAGTGCCATTACTCACACCAGTTGCCACCGCATAGGTCAACGCACCGCCACTGGTGGTGGAGTCATTGCTGGCTACCGTGCCATTCACTGCGGTGTCTTCGTCGGTGGTTGCCGTGTCATCCGCAGCGGTCAGATCTGTTACCGGGTTTACTGTGATCGTTACCGTCTGAGTTGCCGTTTCACCGCTGGCCGCGTCAGTCACGGTGTAGGTGAAGCTATCAGAACCATTGAAGTTGGCGTTCGGCGTGTAGGTATACGTGCCGTCGGTGTTGAAGACCAAAGTACCGTTCGAGACGTTGCTCGCTACCGCATAGGTCAGCGCGCCGCCACTGGTAGTGGAATCGTTGCTGGCTACCGTGCCATTCACTGCAGTGTCTTCGTCGGTAGTTGCCACATCATCTGCAGCGGTCAGATCCGTTACCGGGTTTACTGTGATCGTTACCGTCTGAGTTGCCGTTTCACCGCTGGCCGCGTCAGTCACGGTGTAGGTGAAGCTATCAGAACCATTGAAGTTGGCATCCGGCGTGTAGGTATACGTGCCATCGGTGTTGAACACCAAAGTGCCATTACTCACACCAGTTGCCACCGCATAGGTCAACGCACCGCCACTGGTGGTGGAGTCATTGCTGGCTACCGTGCCATTCACTGCGGTGTCTTCGTCGGTGGTTGCCGTGTCATCCGCAGCTGTTAAGTCCCCTGCCGGATCAACAGTAATCGTGACGGTTCGTGTCAGGCTTTCACCACTGGTTAGGTCACTGACGGTATAGGTGAAGCTGTCCGATCCATTGAAGTTAGCATCTGGCGTGTAGGTATACGTACCATCGGTGTTAAACACCAGAGTGCCATTGCTCACGCCAGTCGCAACTGCATAGGTCAGTGTGCCACCACTGGTGGTGGAATCGTTACCTGCAACGGTGCCGTTTACTGCCGTGTCTTCGTCAGTGGTCGCGGTATCGTCCCCGGCAGTTAAGTCCCCTGCCGGATCAACAGTAATCGTAACGGTCTGAGTGGCAATTTCGCCGCTGGCCGCATCGGTTACCGTGTAGGTGAAGCTGTCACTGCCGTTGAAGTTGGCATCTGGCGTGTAGGTATACGTACCGTCGGTGTTGAATACCAGGGTGCCATTGCTCACGCCGCTTGCCACAGCATAGGTCAGCGCACCGCCACTGGTGGTGGAGTCATTGCTGGCGACTGTACCGTTTACAGCGGTGTCTTCATCGGTGGTTGCCGTGTCATCGGCAGCCGTTAAGTCAGTTACCGGGTTAACCGTGATCGTAACGGTTTGCGTGGAGTTTCGCCGCTGGCCGCATCAGTTACCGTGTAGGTGAAGCTGTCGCTGCCGTTGAAGTTGGCATCAGGGGTGTAGGTATAAGTACCATCAGCATTAAAAACTAAGGTGCCGTTACTTACACCGGTTGCTACCGCATAGGTCAAGGTGCCACCACTGGTGGTGGAGTCGTTGCCCGCAACCGTGCCATTCACTGCCGTATCTTCGTCAGTAGTGGCGGTATCGTCGGCAGCGGTCAGATCCGTCACCGGATTAACCGTGATGTTCACAGTCTGAGTCAGGCTTTCACCGCTGGCCGCGTCGGTCACGGTGTAGGTAAAGCTGTCCGAACCATTGAAGTTCGCATCTGGCGTATAGGTATAGGTGCCGTCGGTGTTGAACACCAGGGTGCCGTTCGCTACGCCACTCGCCACGGCATAGGTCAGGGCTCCGCCACTGGTGGTGGAGTCATTGCTGGCTACCGTGCCGTTTACGACGGTATCTTCGTCGGTAGTCGCGGTGTCGTCTGCAGCCGTTAGGTCTGTCACCGGGTTCACGGTGATAGTAACAGTCTGAGTTGCCGTTTCACCGCTGGCGGCATCAGTTACCGTGTAGGTGAAGCTATCAGAACCATTGAAGTTCGCGTTCGGCGTGTAGGTATAAGTGCCATCGGTGTTGAACACCAGGGTGCCGTTCGCTACGCCATTCGCCACGGCATAGGTCAGGGCTCCACCACTGGTGGTGGAGTCATTGCTGGCCACCGTGCCGTTTACTGCGGTGTCTTCGTCAGTGGTCGCCGTGTCATCGGCAGCCGTTAAGTCAGTCACAGGGTTGACCGTGATCGTTACCGTCTGAGTTGCGGTTTCGCCGCTGGCCGCATCGGTCACTGTATAGGTGAAGCTGTCCGAGCCGTTAAAGTTCGCGTTTGGCGTATAGGTATACGTACCGTCGGTGTTGAAGACTAACGTGCCGTTCGCTACACCGCTGGCCACCGCATAGGTCAGAGCCCCGCCACTGGTGGTGCTGTCGTTACCCGCTACGGTGCCATTCACCGCCGTGTCTTCGTCGGTGGTTGCGGTGTCATCGGCAGCCGTTAAGTCTGTCACCGGATTAACCGTAATGTTGACAGTCTGCGTAGAGCTCTCACCGCTCGCCGCATCGGTGACCGTGTAGATGAAGCTGTCCGAACCATTGAAGTTCGCATCCGGGGTATAGGTATAGGTGCCATCGGTGTTAAACACCAGAGTGCCGTTCGCTACACCGCTGGCCACCGCATAGGTCAGCGCGCCGCCACTGGTAGTGCTATCGTTGCTGGCCACTGTCCCGTTTACGGCGGTATCTTCGTCGGTGGTGGCCGTGTCATCCGCAGCGGTCAGGTCGGTCACAGGATTAACCGTGATGTTTACCGTCTGAGTAGAGCTTTCGCCGCTGGCGGCATCGGTGACCGTATAAGTGAAACTGTCCGAACCGTTGAAGTTCGCATTTGGCGTGTAGGTGTAGGTGCCATCGGTGTTGAACACCAGTGTACCGTTGCTCACGCCAGTCGCCACGGCATAAGTCAGTGTGCCGCCACTGGTAGTGGAGTCGTTGCCCGCGACGGTGCCATTTACCGCAGTGTCTTCGTCAGTGGTCGCGGTGTCATCGGCAGCGGTCAGGTCGGTCACCGGGTTAACCGTGATCATGACAGTTTGTGTAGAACTCTCGCCGCTCGCCGCGTCGGTCACGGTATAAGTGAAGCTGTCCGAACCGTTGAAGTTCGCATTTGGCGTGTAGGTGTAGGTGCCATCGGTATTGAACACCAGAATGCCATTGCTCACGCCAGTCGCCACTGCATAGGTCAGCGCGCCGCCACTGGTGGTGGAGTCGTTACCCGCGACGGTGCCGTTCACCGCGGTGTCTTCGTCGGTGGTCGCCGTGTCATCGGCAGCCGTTAAGTCAGTCACAGGGTTGACCGTGATCGTTACCGTCTGAGTTGCGGTTTCGCCGCTGGCCGCATCGGTCACTGTATAGGTGAAGCTGTCCGAGCCGTTAAAGTTCGCATCCGGGGTGTATGTATAAGTGCCGTCGGCATTAAAGGCTAAGGTGCCGTTACTTACACCGCTCGCAACTGCGTAAGTCAGCGCGCCGCCACTGGTGGTGGAGTCGTTGCTGGCTACCGTGCCGTTTACCGCAGTATCTTCATCTGTGGTCGCGCTATCGTCTGCAGCGGTGAGATCCGTGACCGGGTTCACCGTGATGGCGACGGTTTGCGTGGAGCTTTCGCCGCTGGCCGCGTCGGTCACCGTGTAGGTGAAGCTGTCAGAACCGTTGAAGTTGGCGTTCGGTGTGTAGGTGTAGGTGCCATCGGTGTTGAACACCAGGGTGCCGTTCGCTACACCGGTGGCGACTGCGTAGGTCAGTGAGCCACCACTGGTAGTGCTGTCGTTACCCGCTACGGTGCCGTTTACAGCGGTGTCTTCGTCGGTAGTTACCGTGTCATCCGCAGCGGTTAAGTCGGTCACCGGATTGACGGTAATGGTGACGGTCTGGGTGGCCGTTTCGCCGCTAGCTGCGTCAGTTACTGTGTAGGTGAAACTATCCGAACCATTAAAGTTAGCATCCGGGGTATAGGTGTAAGTACCGTCAGCATTGAACACCAGGGTGCCATTCGCTACGCCACTCGCCACCGCATAGGTCAGGGCGCCGCCACTGGTGGTGGAGTCGTTGCTGGCTACCGTGCCGTTTACGGCGGTATCTTCGTCGGTGGCGGCCGTGTCATCCGCAGCCGTCAGGTCGGTCACAGGGTTAACCGTGATGTTTACCGTCTGAGTAGAGCTTTCGCCGCTCGCCGCATCGGTCACCGTATACGTGAAGCTGTCCGAACCGTTGAAGTTGGCGTTCGGTGTGTAGGTGTAGGTGCCATCGGTGTTGAACACCAACGTGCCGTTCGCTACACCGGTGGCAACTGCGTAGGTCAGGGCGCCGCCACTGGTGGTGCTGTCATTGCTGGCTACAGTGCCATTTACCGCCGTGTCTTCATCGGTAGTTGCCGTGTCATCGGCAGCCGTTAAGTCAGTCACCGGATTCACGGTGATGGTGACGGTTTGCGTAGAACTCTCACCGCTCGCCGCGTCGGTCACTGTGTAGGTGAAACTGTCGCTGCCGTTGAAGTTCGCATCTGGTGTGTATGTATAGGTGCCATCGGTGTTGAACACCAACGTGCCATTGCTCACGCCAGTCGCGACTGCATAAGTCAGCGTACCACCACTGGTGGTGGAGTCGTTGCTGGCTACGGTGCCATTTACGGCAGTGTCTTCATCAGTAGTCGCGGTGTCATCGGCTGCCGTTAAATCAGTCACCGGATTGACGGTGATGGTGACTGTTTGCGTAGAACTCTCGCCACTGGCCGCATCAGTCACGGTGTAGGTGAAGCTGTCCGAACCGTTGAAGTTCGCATCCGGGGTGTAGGTGTAAGTACCGTCAGTATTGAATACCAGAGTACCGTTGCTTACACCGGTTGCCACTGCATAGGTCAGCGCGCCGCCACTGGTGGTGGAGTCGTTGGTCGCGACGGTGCCATTTACTGCGGTGTCTTCGTCGGTGGTCGCCGTGTCATCGGTTGCCGTCAGATCGGTGACCGGGTTCACGGTGATGGTGACGGTTTGCGTAGAGCTTTCGCCGCTGGCCGCATCGGTCACCGTGTAGGTAAAGCTATCACTGCCATTGAAGTTAGCGTTAGGCGTGTAGGTGTAAGTGCCATCGGTGTTGAACACCAGGGTACCATTGCTCACGCCAGTCGCCACAGCATAGGTCAGTGTGCCGCCACTGGTAGTGCTGTCGTTACCCGCAACGGTGCCATTTACTGCGGTGTCTTCGTCGGTGGTCGCCGTGTCATCGGTTGCCGTCAGATCGGTGACCGGGTTCACGGTGATGGTGACGGTTTGCGTAGAGCTTTCGCCACTGGCCGCATCGGTCACCGTGTAGGTAAAGCTATCACTGCCATTGAAGTTAGCGTTAGGCGTGTAGGTGTAAGTGCCATCGGTGTTGAACACCAGGGTACCATTGCTCACGCCAGTCGCCACAGCATAGGTCAGTGTGCCGCCACTGGTAGTGCTGTCGTTACCCGCAACGGTGCCATTTACGGCAGTATCTTCGTCAGTGGTTGCCGTGTCATCGCCCGCCGTCAGATCAGTCACCGGATTCACGGTGATCGTTACAGTCTGAGTAGAGCTTTCGCCGCTGGCGGCATCAGTTACCGTGTAAGTGAAGCTATCAGAACCATTGAAGTTAGCGTTTGGCGTGTAGGTATAGGTACCGTCGGTGTTGAACACCAGGGTACCGTTGCTCACACCGGTCGCGACTGCATAGGTCAGCGCACCGCCACTGGTGGTGGAGTCGTTGCCCGCTACCGTGCTGTTTACGGCCGTGTCTTCATCAGTGGTCGCGGTATCGTCTGCAGCGGTCAAATCCGTCACCGGGTTTACGGTGATCGTGACGGTTCGTGTCAGGCTTTCACCACTGGTTGGGTCACTGACGGTGTAGGTGAAGCTGTCACTGCCATTAAAGTTGTTATTCGGTGTATAGGTGTAGGTGCCGTCGGTGTTGAACACCAGAGTGCCATTGCTCACGCCAGTCGCAACTGCGTAGGTCAGTGTGCCGCCACTGGTGGTGGAATCGTTGCCCGCCACCGTGCCATTTACCGCGGTGTCTTCGTCAGTGGTCGTGGTATCGTCCCCGGCAGTTAAGTCTCCTGCCGGATCAACAGTAATCGTAACGGTCTGGGTGGCAGTTTCGCCGCTGGCCGCATCAGTCACCGTGTAAGTGAAGCTGTCACTGCCGTTGAAGTTGGCGTTCGGCGTATAGGTATACGTGCCGTCGGTGTTAAACACCAGGGTGCCATTACTTACGCCAGTAGCGACGGCATAAGTCAACGCGCCGCCACTGGTAGTATTGTCATTCGCAGATACTGTGCCATTGAGTGGCGTATCTTCACTTGTGGTCGCGGTATCGTCAGCGGCCGTCAGGTCTGTCACTGGGTTAACCGTGATGTTTACGGTCTGCGTAGAACTCTCGCCGCTGGCCGCATCAGTGACGGTGTAAGTGAAGCTGTCACTGCCGTTGAAATTCGCATTTGGCGTGTAGGTATAAGTACCATCGGTGTTAAACACTAGGGTGCCGTTCGCTACGCCAGTTGCCACCGCATAGGTCAGGGCTCCGCCACTGGTGGTGGAGTCGTTGCCCGCTACCGTGCCGTTTACGGCGGTGTCTTCGTCGGTAGTTGCCGTGTCATCCGCAGCCGTCAGGTCAGTCACCGGGTTCACAGTGATGGTGACGGTTTGCGTAGAACTTTCGCCACTGGCGGCATCGGTCACGGTGTACGTGAAGCTGTCGCTACCATTGAAATTGGCGTTCGGCGTGTAGGTGTAGGTGCCGTCAGCATTAAAGGCTAACGTACCGTTGCTCACACCGCTCGCGACTGCGTAGGTCAGTGTGCCACCACTGGTAGTGGAGTCGTTGCCCGCGACGGTGCCGTTTACCGCGGTGTCTTCGTCGGTGATCGCGGTGTCATCCGCAGCCGTTAAGTCCGTCACCGGATTCACGGTGATGGTCACGGTTTGCGTAGAACTTTCGCCACTGGCGGCATCCGTCACCGTATACGTGAAGCTGTCGCTGCCATTGAAATTGGCATCTGGCGTATAGGTGTAAGTACCATCGGTGTTGAACACCAGAGTACCGTTGGATACGCCAGTCGCCACCGCATAGGTCAAGGTGCCGCCACTGGTAGTGGAATCGTTGCCTGCCACCGTACCGTTAACTGCCGTGTCTTCGTCGGTGGTTGCCGTGTCATCTGCTGCGCTCAGGTCTGTCACCGGATTAACGGTGATGGTTACGGTCTGGGTGGCAGTTTCGCCGCTGGCCGCATCGGTTACCGTGTAGGTGAAACTGTCGGAACCGTTGAAGTTCGCATCCGGGGTGTAGGTGTAGGTGCCGTCGGTGTTGAACACCAGCGTACCGTTGCTCACGCCGCTCGCGACTGCGTAGGTCAATGTGCCACCACTGGTAGTGGTGTCGTTGCTGGCTACGGTGCCGTTTACTGCAGTGTCTTCGTCGGTGGTCGCCGTATCATCACCAGCCGTCAGATCGGTGACCGGGTTAACCGTGATGGTTACCGTTTGTGTAGAACTCGCCGCTAGCCGCGTCGGTCACCGTGTAGGTGAAGCTGTCCGAACCGTTGAAGTTAGCGTTTGGCGTATAGGTGTAGGTGCCGTCGGTGTTGAACACCAGGGTACCGTTCGCTACACCGCTTGCCACGGCATAGGTCAGCGCGCCGCCACTGGTGGTGGAGTCGTTGCTGGCTACGGTGCCATTTACCGCGGTGTCTTCGTCGGTGGTTGCCGTGTCATCGGCAGCCGTCAGATCGGTGACCGGGTTCACGGTGATGGTGACGGTCTGCGTAGAGCTCTCGCCGCTAGCCGCGTCGGTGACCGTGTAGGTGAAGCTGTCCGAACCGTTGAAGTTAGCGTTTGGCGTATAGGCGTAGGTGCCGTCGGTGTTTAGCACCAGAGTACCGTTGCTTACGCCAGTCGCCACGGCATAGGTCAGAGCGCCGCCACTGGTAGTGGAGTCATTGCCCGCTACGGTGCCATTTACTGCGGTATCTTCATCGGTGGTTGCAGTATCATCGCCCGCGGTCAGATCTGTAACAGGCGTTACGTTCAAAGTTACCGTTTGAGTAGCAGTCTCATTACCGAACAGGTCTGTTACTGTGTAGGTAAAACTGTCGGTTCCGTTAAAATTTGGGTCGGGCGTGTATGTAAAAGTGCCGTCGGTATTGAATACCAACGTGCCGTTACTGACGCCGGTCGTAACCGCATAGGTTAAAACACCACCGCTGGTTGTACTGTCGTTCGCTGCTACCGTACTGCTTACCGCTGAATCTTCAGCAGTAGTTGCTTCATCATCCGCAGCGGTCAGGTTTATAACCAGGTTTGCCAGGTTCGGTTGCAGGTTATTAATATCGATAAACGCTGAGTTATCCGCTTCAGTATCATTCGGATTAACTGTTGATTCACTCTCAAAACCGGCAGTGGCAATTACCGACTCGGCGCTGCGGAAATTTCGCCAAGCGCACTGAATCCGCTATTACTTGCCGCTCCGTTGCCGCCCTGTGCTCCGGCAGCGGTTTCTTCCAACAGCTCTGTCGGGTCAGCACCCGCCAGAATCAGCTGTTCAATGGCAGACAGCTCGCCGTCAATTTCAGATTGTCCGGCCAGTGACTGGATATTCAGGCTAACCTCTCCGGTTTCCGGATCAACTACAACCAGGGCCGTACTGCCGGCAGGCAGGTGCTCTTCACCATTACTCAGGTTCACTGTCACAGCGCTGTTGTCTGCGGTAATAATCTTGTCGCCAGGATAAAGTTTTTCTTCAGCAGTGGCGGCTCGCAACTTTCCATCTTCGGAAAGCAGCACTACATCACCTTCAACACTGATAATCACTACATCAACCCTGGTATCAGCCATACCGACCTCACTTGAATACCCCAAGAGGTATTTGTAAACAATGAACATATTTCCGGAAAAGAATGCACAAAGCGTTCCTTTTCACGATAAATCAAGATAAAACAACAACATAAAAATCGTACTACAGAACGATTGCCGTCTGCAGCGGCAAAGGTCTGTAGCACGTGTCATTATGAGACACATTTTTACAGTAAAAACGCTTGATACAAGATGAATACAGCCATCGGATGACAGCTTGCGGCACGTAAAAATATGGCGCGAATTTTAACAAAATCCCCATAACAGAAACCTTATTAACGCTTCGCAACCCCGAAGAAAAACACCCGTAACAAGCACGCTTATCCCACCATATCTGTCTGAATCAAATCTGAAAAAACTAACAGAAAATGCTGCTATACCCGCCCCACCTCATCCAATTACTGATGGACGAAAAAGTATTATCTGCCCCGGCTATCCGAAGAAGAAAAGATATTATTGCCAGCGATCAGCTACTTTATATACCGGGTGTTCCTTAATATCTGTAACCGGACTTCCATCTTAAAGAAGGCCGCTTCATACTGTTGATAAATTTAGGTAAATTGACGTCTGGAGACGTTCAATCCGATTCATGCACAGAGGTTTCCGGAATCAATGCCTTTGCTCTTCAGAATTAAAAAGTCTTCCTCCGGCACTTTATGGATTTACGCTGGTACAGCATCGTGCTGGCCATCGTCTTTTATGTCGTAATGAGCTGGGGTTACTTCAGTTAGCCGGTGAACAAGCACTGCTTACCGGTGCAGATTTCATCTACTGGATGATCGTAACGGCATCCACCGTTGGCTACGGAGATTTCTCTCCTACAACGGCGGCCGGTAAATACATTGTTTCTCTGTTTGTGATTCCGTTCGGCCTCGGGCTGTTCGGTCTGGCTGTCGGCAGGCTGGCGGCATTTGTTTCATTCCAATGGCGAAAGGGGTTAAAAGGTTTGAAAACGTTAGATTACACCGGGCATATTCTGATCATTGGCTGGAATAATGAGCGTACATTACAGCTCATCAGGTTGCTGTTACGGGAGATTGAATATCACCACGAAACCCAGCGGGTGGCACTGTGTGTGAAAGCCGATATTGAAAATCCGTTACCGGACGAAATCGGCTTTATCCGGGTGAACAGCTTCAACAATGACGAACAGATGTCCCGCGCTGCTTTGAAACAGGCCAGCTGTATCATCATCGATAACCCTGAAGATGATCTGAGCATGACCACGGCCCTGTACTGTTCTGATCAGAACCCCGACGCCCATATCATTGCGTACTTCAAGGAAGAAAGCCTCGGCAAACTGCTTAAGGCCCACTGCCCGAATGTTGAGTGCATGCCGTCCGTCGCCATTGAGATGCTGGCTAAGTCGGCTATGGATCCGGCTCCAGCGCCCTGCATCATCAGTTACTGGATGTACACAGCGGTATGACCCAGTACTCCATGCCTTTTGGTGCCGATAAAACAGTCACCGTGAGGGACTTATTCCTGAAACTCAAAGAAGAATATGCCGCCACACTGATCGGTGTTTCCAGCCAGGGATACGATGCCATTGAACTGAACCCGGCGCTGGACCAGTCCGTTGCACCGGGCAGTACACTGTATTACATTGCCGATGAACGGATTAACCAGCTTAACTGGGATACATTTTAAGCCTCACTGCCAAAGGATATTGCATGCTTACCTCACTCGAAGGACTCACAAACTTTGCCCTGTATTTTGCCGTGGCGATCGGCTTGTTAATGGCGTTTAAATTCATCTATGCGTTTATAACCCCTTACGATGAATGGAAGCTGGTCAGGGAAGAACAGAACATTGCCGCTGCAACCGGCTTTACCGGTGCCATCATTGGCTTTTCACTGGCACTGGCCAGCGCTGCAGCAAACTCAGTTTCACTGATCGATTTTGCCATTTGGGGAGTAATCGGTCTGGTTGCCCAGATTCTGGCATTTCTTATCCTGCGTTTTGTCTTCATGCCGAAACTGGTACAGCGGATTAAGGATAACGAAATCTCAGCTGGCATCATGCTCGGCGGCCTGTCGGTGGCAGTTGGCCTGTTAAATGCGGCCTGCATGACTTACTGAAGGATATAGCCATGAAAAGGACCCAAGCTATAAATCTGCAGCGGATGCGTAAATGTCTGAATCCGCGCCTTAAGCCGTTGGCAGTGGCGGTTTCATCCGTGATGCTGGTTTCCTGCAGCGACGTGGATGTAGAAGTGTATGAAACCGTTGCCCAGTGTATCGCAGAGAACCCGCTGATGATGCAGGACTGCGAAGCAGCATACCGCCATGCCCAGTCGGAGTCATTCCGTACCGGCCCTAAATATCAGACAGAACCAGCCTGTGAAGATGAATTCGGTGATGAGCAGTGCATCCCCTATAACGTCCTGAACAACCAAACCTGGTTCATGCCTATCATGGCCGGTTTCCTGTTCTACAACGGTAATGACTGGGACGATGATGATTACATCTCGAGCCCGCTTTACAGCTCTAAATCCCGACGTTCGCGGGTGTTCGGTAAGTGGACCAGCGCTGACGGTATCGTTTACGGCCCGAAACGCTTCGGCACCATCACTGTGGATAAAAGCAGTTTCAAACTTAAGCCAACTACCACCCGGACACTTTCCCGGGAGGCTTTGGCCTGAGTGTTGCGTCCCGTTCCAGCCGGGGAGGCTGATATGCAACGCCACGAGTGCAGGAACGCCCGGACTGGCAAACCCGGGCCGCAGAATTCGGTTTTACCTTCCACACCATGTACGGCGAACCCTACTGGGATGAGTCCGTCTACTATGAATTCAGCCTGCAGCAGGTTGAGGATCATATTGAAGACCCGACAGAAGAACTGCACCGGATGTGTCTGGCTGCCGTGGATGAAGTGGTTAGCAGCGAATCCTTGATGGAGAAGTTTCAGATCCCGGACGCACACCGGGATCTGATCCGGCATTCCTGGCTGCGCAAGGACCCGAGCCTCTATTCCCGCATGGACCTGGCCTACAACGGCAGCGGCCCGGCAAAACTCTATGAAAATAACGCCGACACCCCCACCAGCCTGTATGAAACCGGTTTCTGGCAATGGCTCTGGCTGGAAGACAAGATCAACAGTGGTGACTTACCCAAGCAGGCTGATCAGTACAACTCTCTGCAGGAAAAGCTGATCGAACGGTTCCGTGAAATCCGTCAGCCACGATTAGATTCCGTATTGCATTTTGCCTGTGCTAAAGACACCGATGAAGACCGCGGCACCGTGCAATACCTGCAGGACTGTGCCAGCGAAGCCGGTATCCGCAATAAGTTCACCTATGTGGAAGATATCGGCCACGGCGTCGGAGATGTGTTTACCGACATCGACAGCGAACAGATTCGCTGGATGTTTAAACTCTACCCCTGGGAATTTATGCTCCGGGAAGACTTTGGCGACCTGCTGCAAAAATCCGCCGTGTCCTGGCTGGAACCTCCATGGAAAGCACTGGTATCCAACAAAGCGATTCTGCCGCTACTCTGGAAAATGTTTCCCGGCCACCCCAACCTGCTGCCGTCCTATTTTGAAGAAGACATGCCATCGTCCGGGCTGAGCCGCTATGTACGCAAGCCAATATTTGCCCGTGAAGGCGCTAATGTCAGCATTCATGTGGACGGACAACAGATTGAAGCTTCAGAAGGTCCGTACGGTGAGGAAGGCTTTATTTATCAGGAATACTGTCCCCTGCCCCGCTTTGCAGGCAATCATACACTGATCGGTTCCTGGCTAATCAATGACCGTCCCGCGGGCATGTCCGTCCGGGAAGACAGCAGCCAGATCACTCAGGACTTATCCCGTTTTGTGCCGCACATCATTCTGGATAACTAACTTGTTCATGGCTTACAGATAAAGAGCGCCAGTGATGTTGGTGCTCATCATCAGTCACCCGGCAGTCAAAGGGGCATGACGCAAGGTAATCTCATCAGAGGGAAAGGTAGTCATCCCTGACGAACGGCGGCCAGTAAGGACCGCCGTTTCCTTTACCGGAATGATCAGCCGTTAAAATTCATAACGGGCAGTCATATAGAAGGTACGCGGGCCGCCCACATTAATCCGGTAAGTATCACCGCTGCCATTGGCCAGGTAATGGGTTTTATCCGTCAGGTTTTTAATACCCGCCTGCAAGCGCAGTGTCTGCTCATTCCCCAGCGGGATGTAATACCAGGTCGCCGTATCGTAGACGGTATAGGAAGGCAGCTTATAAGTGTTCGCATCGTTGCCATAACGCTCCCCGACATGCTCCATCCCCAGACCAAATCCCAAACCGGCCCAGTCGCCTCCCTGAACTTCATAAGATCCCCAGATCCGCGCTTTATGCTGCGGAATACTGTAAGGCCGGTTACCTTCATTAGCCGTTGATGTACCACTGACTCGAACAATTTCGCTGTCCATGTAGGAATATGAAGCCAGTACGTTAAGACCCGACACGAATTGCATAGTACTGCTGATATCCACCCCGCGGGTCTGCTCTTCACCGTTCAGGTATGCAACCAGATTTTCGTAACGCAGAACGTTCTTACGGGTTAAATCATAGGCCGCCGCAGTAAAGCGCAGCTTGTCATCCATGAAGCTGGTTTTGATCCCCAGCTCAATCTGGGATGAATCTTCCGGCGCCAGTGACGCTGATGAAGCGGTCGACCCGGCAGTCACGCCAATGTAGTTAGGGGTGAATGATTCACTGTAAGAGGCATACACCGCCACTTCATCAGTGATGTCATACATCAGCCCCGCCTGGGTGCTGATATTGTCATTCTTGCTGCTGACCTTACTCACTTCCGGTGTGGCCAGTTTTTCAAACCCCTGTTGCCCGGAATTAATCGCCCGGTAATAGGTTGTGCTGGTCTCATCAATTTCAAACCGGTCGTAGCGAATACCGGTTAACAGGTTCAGCCGGTCAGTCAGATATGCCAGGTTCTGTACCGACAACCCGAACTCATCAATGGTTTCTTCACTGTCATTCAGTAAGGTCTGCGCCAATTTCTGATTAGCCGGCTGCACCGAACTGTTAACATCAATCACGGACAGATCATATACATAAGCACCAAACCCACCGGCAATTAACGCGGCCGGCGTATCTGTCAGGGCTGCCCCGTCGGCATCTTTTACTTTACGGCGGGTATAGTTAGCACCCAGATACAGCGTATTGTCGATATCTCCGATCTGATAATCACCACTGAGGCTGTCAGACAAAAACAGATCACTTTCCTTAACATCAGGGTTCGTATCGGAAATCCGGACTAACTGCCCGTTAGCCTGAACAGAACTGCGATTCAGCCCTGCCAGTGCAACACTCAGGAAATCACTACCGGCCGGAACAGCATTCAGCCCGGACACAGGTCGGGTCTGATAATCATCAAATTTCTTCTCGTAATAGCCAAACTTCAAACGGTTAGTCCAGCCATTGTCCAGTTCATGATCCCAGTCGAACTGAATTCTGCTGTCAGTACTTTCCCGCTTATCATGCTCGCTGCCCAACCGTCGCTCGTCCGGAATATCAGCAATGCTGATATTGCCGCTGGCATCCGCAATTGCAACAGTCCCCGGTCGATGGGTAATTCCTGTTTGGCGTAATTCAGCCGCAGGGTATAGGTGTTTTGCTCATCCGGTGTATAACTGATTGATGGTGAAATGCTGAAACTCTGACGCTCTGAAGGAAATGTACCTTCGGTAGTCTTTACGTCCCGGAAGTTCTCACTGTCTTCTCCGGACATAATCAGCCGGTACTGCAGGTCCTCCGACAGTGACCCGGTGCTGTCCAGCACCAGCTTCTGCTTGCCATGTTCATCCATTTCCAGCTGAAGCGAATTAGACTGCTCAGCCTGCGGCTTCTTGGTAATGATATTCACCAGACCACCCGGGCTTACCTGCCCGTGCAGGACCGATGCAGGTCCAAGAATGACCTCAGTGCTTTCAACATTGGCCAGATCGATGTTATAGCGGTTACTTACCGGGTTTCCGTCAACAAACAGATGGCTGCTGGTAAATCCCCGAATGTTCACCTGGGTTTCTGTTCCGCCAAATCCATGGGCACGGGTAACACCCGCCGCATTCATGAGCAGGTCATTCATGTCATTGGCGTTCTGATCCAGAATCAGCTGTTCCGGCAGTACCTGCACAGTCCGGGGCAGTTCATCAATGTCTGCCGGGAAGCCTGTCGCAGAAGAAGCTTCATCAAATTCGTAGCGGCTCAGAGGGGTACCGTATATCACCGCCACCTCAGCCTCTCTGACATCACTTACTGTATTCTGCGCGGAAGCATTTGCCGGTGTGATCACCAGTTGTTTACCATCATTAATCCGGAAACTGAAACCGGTATTCTGCAGCAACTGTTCCAATGCCTGCCCGACCGTCATATCGGCATCAACAGCCACCGCCTGCTGCTGAAACTGCCCCGCCGGCATCAGCACAATCAGCCCGGCCTGCTCAGCAACACTGATGAGAGAGCGCTGCAAACTCTGTGCAGGGACAGCACTCTGTAACGGGTGAGTTAAAACATCTTCCTGCTGAGCTAAAGCCTGGGACGACACACCCAGAGCAATCGCCGAACAAAGCAGTGTGCGCATGAAACCTTTCCGCAAAGCAGTTTTTGTAAAAACCGGTCGCAGATGAAATATTGGCGGAAACCTGGCTGAGGGCCATGACCTGAAACTCCTGACTACTTAACAAAAACACAAAATACAAATACAAACAATTCGCATTACTTAAACATTAAGTACGTCACCGGGCTGTAATTACCCAACCCCTTTCAGGAAAAAATTTCAGCGGTGCAATAAAACCAGTGAATCTGACAGGTTCAGATGTTTGATATCCAGAATCTGATGAAGCATTTCCAGCGTTGTCGGAAGATCGTCCAGTGGCAAAATACCGCTGACCCGGGCATCCAGTAACCGGGGATCAACGGAACGGATCACTGCAGAATAATGCCGGTTAAGCAGTGTAACCAGCTCACCAACGGGCATGTCTTCAACACTGACAGTCCCCGCTTCCAGGCGGGCCAGTAACGGGCACTTCCGATCTGCACGTCTGCCCGACCATTACGAAATTGCAGTTCCTGACCCACAGCCATCCTGATACGTTCACTGTCGGTGCCGGAATCCACAATACCTTCCGTCAGGGTTACCGTTACCTGAGATTCACTCAGGCTGATGTTGAATGCCGTGCCCACTGCAGTCGTGAGGGTTTCCCGGCAATTACCGGAATGGCCTCAGAGAATCTTTGGCTACTTCAAAAAAGCTTCTCCGCGCAGTAAGGTGAGGCTCCTGGCGTCTGCTGTTATCTCTGCATCCACAGCAGTTCCACCGCTCAGATAAAGGCGGCTGCCGTCTTCCAGCACGTGCATGCCCTGCTCACCGCTGGCCGTTACGTAGTCTGCATTACTCAGGGGTAACAGCACAGAACCGGGGACAAACGCGATCAAAAACAACAATAAGCAGCATAACGATGCCCCCAGCCAGTAGTAAGGTTTACTGGCACGCCTGCGCGTTACCGAAACATTCATGGCTTCCTGCGCTTGTGGCATTTGCACCGCGGCTTCATCAACCCGGTTAACGTTGTCCCAGAGCAGCAGTACCTCCAGATATCGGCTTTCGTTATCCGGATGGCTGTCCTTCCATTCAACAAAAGCCTCTTTAAGGCCGGCATTTTCCGGATCTGCCTGTAACTTTAGAAACCAGTCCAGCGCTTCATCCTGACTGGCGCTGGCAACCTGCTGCCTGGCTTGTGAAGAAGAATTTATCTGTGACATCCGGCGTCCCTCAGTTCAGATCTTTCAGTAACGCATGGCGGCATTTTTGCAGTGCGTTTTTAGATGTTTTTCAACCATGGTCTGCGAAATGCCAAGCTCCCTGGCAACTTCACGTAATGGCATTTCCCTGAAACGGGCCAGTAACAGCGTTTCCTTACTGCGTGGTGGCAGTTGCTCAATGGCTGCCCGCAGACAATCTATTTCCCGTTGCTGAGCGATACATTCAAGGGCCTCGGGATCATCAGATGCCCACTCCTGCAGGACGTCGTCGGATTCAGTCTCCGGCGCTCTCTGGCGGGAGCGTAAATAATCAACCGTGACATTACTGGCCACCTTGTGAATAAAAGGTTTTACCTGGCGGATGGTATCCAGTGCGGGCATGCGGGACAAACGGATAAAGGTTTCATGTAACAGTTCTTCAGCGATATGCCGGTGCTTTACCTGCCCCTGAATCTGCAATAACAGCGCCTGCCGGTATTGCCGGTACCAGCTCTCCAGCACTCCGCCCTGCTGTGCGACTGCCTCCGGTGGCCGGTCTTCCAGCGCGACATCATATAATTGACTGCTCATTACCCTGAAGTACAACCTGATCGAAATTCGCGGTAGATCATCACAACCATCGGTATTAAAGACTGCGACACTTAAAATCCGGCGCTGAGAATACTAGAGAGCAAGCCTGAAATCATCAAAAATGATAACCATTAACAAACAAAACAGATAATCACTTCTTATTAATCAAGTAATAAACGTCTCTTAAAGCAGACAAAATCACCTTACACCCTACCCAAAGTGGGTTTTAGTCATTGAGTCCCAGACAAATCGGCCGCTAATATGAATGCAAGATGAACAAAATAATCATAAAAATAATTTTCCGGCTTTCATCTCGGTGTACTTCCAGCTCCAGTACCCGGATAAGTATTCAGATTTACAGCTGACAGCCGGACCACAAGCAGACTCTGCATGACAAAAAAACTGATGAGCTCGTAAAACGAAAAGTAACCGATGAGAATGTAATTACCGGCGAAGCACTGAACTGGGATATCTTTTCCTCAGCGGGATCACTGCTGCTTTCAAAAGGCCATGTGATAAAAAGCGACAGCCAGATCACCCAACTGATTGCCCGGGGAGCCTGTTATTACTGTTCACCTGAAGAAGTGGCCAGCACAGACAAAAAGGCCGAGATCCTAATGAGCCGGCAGTCAGTTTTCTGATTATCAACACATTACTTGATCATCTGAAAATGCTTTCGCCATTCTGCACGAAGAAAACGACCCTACCTTTATCAACCGGATCATGCGCATCGCACTGGATATCCAGTATGCCTGTGATGAAAACACCGACGCCATGGTTGGCAGTATTCAGCTCAATCAGGAAGCCCCTAATTTTCTTGCTCACCCGCTGCACAATGCCATTTTGTGTGAAGCAGCCTGTCGCCGTCAGGGTAAAGGCCCGCTGGACCGTTTACCGATTCTGGTTGCAGCCCTGACCCAGAATATTGGCATGCTCGAAATCCAGGAACAGGTATTTCATCAGGAAGAAGCCCTCAGCGAAGAACAGCAGAAAATCATTACTGAGCATCCACAAACCGGCCATGACCTGCTGATTAGCCACGGAGTAACTGAAAAACGCTGGTTAACGGCGGTCCACCAGCACCATGAACGTATAGATGGCAGCGGTTACCCTTCAGGCATTCGCGGAGAAGATCTCAGCGAAGACGCCAAGCTGCTGGCGATTACCGATAACTACACAGCCCTGATCCGCCCGCGGGCTTATCGCAGCAGAATTCTGCATAAAGATGCTCTGCGGCAAATGCTGCAGCAGCGCGGCAGCTCCATTGACGGCGACCTGGTTACCCTGCTGATAAACGCCATCGGTATATATTCACCGGGCAGCCTGATTGAACTGACAAGCGGTGAGGTCGGTATCGTTACCCGGCTGACAAAGAAACTTGATGAACCCCGCGTTCGCCTGATCACTGATGCCCGGAAACACCCCTCTGAAATCGGGGACGAAATCCCTACCGGGGTGAAACAGGCCTGACCATTAAAAACATGCTCTGCGCAAAAGAAAATCAGCATCTACTGAAAGACCTGCGAACCGTCTGGCCCATGCAACACCCGCTGGCACGGGACGAAATGTAATCTTCGCCTCTCTTCACCCGCATCTTTCCTGCACTTACCGGGAAAGCTGATTGTCAGTTTTCGCCCGTAATCTGTCACCTGTGCCCGTCGCTGATCTTCATATCCTCTTATAGGCTAAGGCTTTTATTTTTGTAGCGTATTCAGGCTGCAAATAACATTATCTGCTTTGCGAGGGCACCCGATGGCCACACTTATGCATGCACCGTTAACCTGTTCACTGGCTGCTCGTATAGCAGCCGCAGAAGGCGGTGTTTCCTGAATACTGAATACCTGAACCTGCGGACCAAAACACTGGAAAACGGCTCCTCCCTTTATGACATAAATCCACTTGGGCAGGTATCCGTACTGCGGTTTGATAACGGTGAAATTCTGACGGAAACCTCCACCTGCCTGCTGTGGATTCAGTCACAGTCGGAAAACAGCCACTTCCACCGTTCTCCGAATGACCCGGAATACTTTCAAATGCTGCGCTGGATCGCCTTTTGCGCCACAGAGCTGCATAAGCAGATTTTCCGGGTTGTTTTCTACCCGGAAGCCACCGACAGCGTCAAAGATAAAATCCGCGACCTGGCTCCGCTGCGTTTTGAAGTGCTGAATAACCATCTGGCTGACAGAGAGTTTTTAGTAGGAGACAGCTTTTCTGCCGCCGATGCCTACCTGACCTGGTTCTTTGTACTGGCAGAAAATGCCCGCCTGAACCCTTCTGAATATGAGCATCTGAATGCTTACCGAGAACGGATGCTGGCCCGTCCTCTGATCAAAGCACTGATCGAAAGTGACCGCCTGAAAGACCGGGAAATGAATCAGCAGATCATCCCGGAAATCTGAAGCCGATAACCAAAGCCCGCCGCAGTTAAAACTGCGGCGGGCTTTTCCCAACCGTCTGATCAGCCAGGGATCAGAATTCTTCCCACTCGTTACCACCACTCTGAACCAGATCCGCCGGGCGGCTGCTCTTCTGCTTCAGCGGGGACTCAACATCACGCTGTTCAGTGGCTGATCCCATCAGCTTGCTGAGGGCATCATTTTTGCCACTGTATCAGGCACGTTTCCGGCATCATCTACCGAGAAGAAGGCAATCAGGTCCATCATTTGCTGAGACTGCTGGTTCACAGACTCACTGGCCGCAGCGGTTTGTTCCACCAGTGCCGCATTTTGCTGAGTACCTTCATCCATTGAACCAATGGCAATGTTCACCTGTTCAATACCGCTGGCCTGCTCCTGACTGGCAGATGCAATTTCCGACACGATATCACTCACTTCTTTGATCGATTTAACAATCTGTTCCAGTGACTCTCCGGACTCGCCAACCAGACGGGTACCCTCTTCCACCTTCACCACGCTTTCGTTAATCAGATCCTTAATATCTTTAGCAGCGCTGGCGCTGCGCTGTGCCAGGCTACGTACTTCAGAAGCAACCACTGCAAAGCCCCGGCCCTGCTCGCCGGCACGGGCAGCCTCAACGGCGGCGTTCAGTGCCAGAAGGTTAGTCTGGAAAGCGATCTCATCAATCACACCGATGATCTCAACAATCTGCTTACTGCTCTGGTTAATGGTCGACATTGCTTCAGCAGATTCAGTGGCAACCCGGCCACCCTGCTCCGCCTGATCCCGTGCACCGCTGGCCAGCTCACTGGCTCTGCGGGCGTTATCCGCATTCTGTTTAACCGTTGCAGTCATCTCTTCCATGCTGGAAGCGGTTTCTTCAAGGCTGGCGGCCTGATCTTCCGTCCGCTGGCTCAGTACGGTATTACCCTGAGCGATCTCACCGGCACCATGACTGATCTGCTGACCACTGGAACGAATATTCGTCACCGTATCACTGAGCTGATCCATGGTGGTATTCAGTGCCCGGTCAAGGGCTTCAAACTCACCCTGAAGTCACCTTCCATCCGCTCCCGCAGATTACCCTGAGCCAACTCAGACAATACCCGGCGTACTTCTTTAATTGGCACAACCACGGTATCCAGCATCTCATTAACACCTTCACTGATGGTTTTCATAAAGCCATCATAGTTTGAGGTGTCCAGACGCTCATCCAGTTCACCGGCAACGGAACGTGCGATCAGTGCTTCAACCTGATTCTCGGCATCCAGTTGCTCAGTAATATCAGTCCATTCAACCACGGTACCCAAACGCTGGCCTTCTTCATTCACTACAGGATTTGCGATCAAACTGAAGTGACGGTTGCCAATCTGGATATTGGTCCGGTAAGTCGATGTCAGTTTTTCCAGTAACTGATCCTGCAGGTTTTCATCGGTTAAGATCTTACCGAAGCCAGCACCCTGCAATGCATCAACATCAAAATCAGGGATATCGTTACGGATAGCCTCTTCGGCACTGCGCAACATACTTTTCACGGCAGGGTTCAGGTAAATCAGCTGACCACTGGTATCCGCCAGCATGACATTACTGGAAACGTTATCCAGCGCCACTTTAATGCGCAGTGCCGACTCAGCCTTCGCTTTACTTTCATTCAGCTCGCACCCCAGCTTAATTTGCATACTGGTCAGGGCACGTAATACATCACCAATCTCATCCGCCTGACTCAGGTCTGCCCGGGTCGTAAAGTTACCACTGGAAATGGCTTCAAACATATTCACAGCCTTATCCAGCGGCTGAGTAATTCCACGGACTGTCCGCCAGTAAAGGAACAGCGCCAGAATAATAATCAGCGACACGACGCCAAGCTCGATGGCCTGAGTGATGCGCAAATCAGTCGTCCGGTCATTAAGCAGATAATTTAACTGATGCTCGGACTCATCGAACAGCGCAAAAATATGGTTGATGACTTCTGTTCCCTGGCTGAAATAAGCATCGCTGCTGACGGTTATCACACCGCGGGACAGCAGCTGAGTATCGACCAGATGCAGGTAGTCTTTGCTTCACGCAGTACTCCGTCAACATCGCCTTTCAGGCTCGCCTCGAGCTGCGGATTCGCTTTGAATAAAGACTTGTAGCGGTCATCAATGTCGTGAATATATTTTTCAACCAGGCCGTGCAGGGAAAGCACGGTGTCACGCTGGGACGCTTCAAGCACACCGGAAGAAATGGCTGCGGCACCGGTCCCACGCATAATGCCTAAGGTATCTGCCAGAGGTAATAATTCATTAACGGTCAGACTGATCAGCAGTGACGAATCCAGATTCGGATCAACCGCCATGCCGGATTTATCCGAAATATGCACAATGAATTCAAACAGGGAATTAATCATTGCATTGTGGCGTGCGAAACTTTGCTGCGCGTTCAGGCTTCCTAACTGGCTTTCCAGGGCTGGCCACTGGGCTTTCAGCGTCTGCCATTCAGCATCCAGCTTAAGCTCCGAACCATACTCAAGGTTTACCTGATCAATCTGGCTGATACTGGCCGTAATATTACTTTTCAGCTCAGCTAAACGGCCCGCCTGATTAATATCACCGTTTTTATACGCGGCAGTCCGCCCCGGTGTTCCGCAAGATTCTGCTGCAGGGTACGTAACGGCATAATAAATTCCACACCGTGCACTTCATCCTGCGCTTTAGTAATTTCACTGTTCTGCTCTGCAACCACCAGGAACAGCAATGCCAGCAACGGAATCAGTACCATTGCCAGTGAGAAAGATAACTTCTGAAACAACTTCCAGCGGGAGAAAAGTTCAGCCGTTGCCAGCGACTGGCGGCATGCAACGTAGCCTTTCCTGCATTGATATCGCGATACAGGGTATCTGCTGCATCGATATCCTGTCGGCTGGGTTTGGAGCGCACTGACATATAACCGCTGACACGGCCATTTTCCCTGATCGGTGTGACATTAGCCTGTACCCAGTAGTAATCACCGTTCTTACAACGGTTTTTCACCATGCCAATCCAGGGTTGTTCTGCGTTAAGGGTATCCCATAAGTCCTGAAATGCCGCCGGTGGCATATCCGGATGGCGCACTACATTGTGGTTTTTCCCGATCAGCTCATCCAGTGTAAAACCACTGATATCCACGAAGTCCTGATTACAATCGGTTATAACTCCTTTCAGGTCAGTCTTGGAGACCAGCTCCTGACCTTCCTGCATCATGACTTCCGTTTCAGTAACCGGCATATTGATCTTCATGCACACTCTCCCGTGGATTTTTCCAGCAACCTTTCCGAACTTAATTGTTCTCCTGCCCGGCTCCTGAAGGAACCGTGTCCGGAATTTCTATTGGATGTAATCAGGCATCGCCTGCAGCCGTGTTACCTCCATCACCCCGGGTAAATCACGGTTTACATCCGCATACAGCATAGGAGGGTTAGCGGCACTTTGAATAGCGACACGGCCATTTGATTGACCATTTTGGGAGAACTCTGATTTTTGCCTTATGAAAGGGAAAAAGCTACAAATCATCAGGGTAAGCAGCCTTACCCTGATAAGTAAAATACCTCTGAAACATACCTGCGAAGCTGAATTGCTGTTGACGGTCAAATGTCTCTGTCACACATCAGGCAGTAAACGCCGATACGCTTCCAGTTCGGCACTGACATCCTGCTGAGGGTTACAGGCCATACGCCGGTAGTGATTCAGGGTTTGCTGTAAATAGGTCAGGTGAACCGAATCTGAGAAGTTCCACATCTGTTCCCCACCGGCGTGACAGGCTCGCAGGCAGCAGCAGACACATGCAGAATTTCATAAAAACGTTGTTTATCTTCCACCAAGGTTTCGCTGATCAGGCCCAGCGACAGATCCGCCAGCGCCCTGCGTACTTTATACGTGTGATAAACCGGGCATAACAGAAACTCAACAGACACATTCGGCTGCGACTGACAGATAGCCGTCACCAGATCCATCAGAAGATCACCGCCGACACCGGCAATGATTACCAGCTGCGGTTTCCCGGCCTGCGTATAGTTGCTCAGGGGTAACCGGGCAACATCCAGACAATGTACCTGCCAGCGCTTCCCGCTGTATGTCTGTTGCAGATGCGCTTCCAGCTGAGTCATCAGTGCCGGTACCACATCCACAAAGTGGACACAGTCTGCCTGACCACGGTCCAGTAATAACTGTCCCAGCAAACCGTGATCGCAGCAGCAGTCCCAAATATGGGAATAATGGTCGCGAACCATCTCACTGAGCTGGTGTAGCCGCCGGCTGACTTTCATCCGAAAATTCTCTCAATACAATGAAGAAGCGGCTCAGTTTACCTCACCGGATGCCACACGTCATAAGCCTTATTTCTGCCTTTCATACCGCCAAAAACATCCGCAGACAGCTGATTTTTCATAATGGGTAGATCAATTCTTAAGCATTCAACTTTAGTCGTGCTTTCTTGATAAATATCAAAAATTGAGCCGCAATACTGTGAAACACTTCCCGTACACATATTGTTTTTAAAAGACTTTTTGCCAGACAAACGCACACACAATTTGGGTTATAAAGTATACAAACGCTGGTTTAAATGCATTGTATATAATGTATTATCCCTTCTGTAGCACGCGATGGACCGCTGGCACCCGACGGCCAGTAAACCTATGCAGTCCAGCAATAAAAATGTTGTTTTCATAGATTAGGTCTCCCCTAAGGAGCTGTTATGTCTTTTTCAGGAATCTGTCTATCAGATCCAAACTGCAACTCATCATTCTGCTGCCCTTAAGCATTTTGTGTTTATGCATGGCCAGTATCCTTACCGACAAATACACCATTGTTACTGATGACCAGAAAGCATCTGATCTCATTCAGCTGTCGGTTGCTGCCAGTGAACTGGTACATGAAGTACAAAAGGAACGTGGTGCATCAGCCATCTATCTGGGGAGTAAAGGCCAGCGCTTTAAAACCGAGCTTGGCAACCAGCGCCGTAACACTGATACAGCTCTGAAAGCATACAAAACCGTCGTTGCTGATATTCTCGCCAAACATGAAGAAGGCGGGCTTCGTCAGACTCTGGATGCCATCAGTGCAGATCTGAACCAGCTGGAAAACATGCGCGGTAAAATTTCTTCCGTGAATATTCCCTCCCTCAGGCGATCGGCTTCTTAACGGCCCTGAACGGAAAAATGCTCAACATCACCGCCGGTTTATCAGACATGGTCGCGGACGTTGATATTGCAAACCGGGCCTCTGCTTACTTTTACATGATGCAAAGTAAAGAACGGGCAGGCATCGAGCGGGCAGTTCTTAGCGGTGTTTTTGTGAAAGACGTGGCAACAGCCACAGAGAAAGAAAAGTATATTTCCTGGGTGTTGAGCAAGCCGCCCTGATGCAGGTCTTCCGCAAGTTTGCCACGCAGGCAAACCAGCAGGAAGTAAACCGTATTTTGCAGAACCCGGCGGTTGCTGAAGTTAACCGTATGCGCCAGATCGCCTGGGCAGCCGAGAGCAACTTTAACGTTGATGCGAGCACCTGGTTTAAACAGGCAACCAACCGTATTAACCTGCTCAAACAGGGTGAAGATACCCTGTCGGCAGACCTGATAAGCCTGGTGAACAGCAAAAAGATGCGGCTAACAATATTTTCTATACCGTGCTGATTGCGGCCATTCTGGTTATCAGCGCCACCATCGCACTGAGCGTACTGACCCAGCGTCAGATTGCCCTGCAATTGAAAGACATCATTGAAGGCCTGACTCAACTGGGTGAACACTCTAACCTGCGTGTCAAAGTGACACCCCGCAGCGAAGATGATCTGGGCCGTCTGGCGGTGATCTTCAACAATATGGTAGACGGTATACGTAAACTGGTAGATAACATCCAGCAAGCCGGCCACAGCATGCAAAACACTGTGGATACCATGCAGACTGTCTCCAGCGATGTCCGTACCCAAATGGTCAGTGGCCAGGATCAGACCAACATGGTGGCCGCGGCCATGTATGAAATGGCGGCATCTATTCAGGAAGTGGCATCTAACTGTTCCATGGCAGCGGATCAGTCCAATGCGACCAACATTTCCGCGGAATCCGGCAAAGAACTGCTGCAAAAACCCGTGAAGATGTAAACACGTTGGATAACACCCTGCTCGAAACCCGGGATATCATCGGCCAGGTCGCCAGTGACAGTGAAGAAATCGGCAGCGTGCTGGACGTGATCAAAGGCGTTTCAGAACAGACTAACCTGCTGGCGCTGAATGCTGCCATTGAAGCCGCACGTGCCGGTGAACAGGGCCGTGGATTTGCGGTGGTAGCGGATGAAGTACGCACCCTTGCACAGCGTACCCGGGAATCAACTATCCGCATCGAAGAAATGATCGACAAGCTGCAGAACGGCAGCCAGAAAGCGGTTAATGCCATGACCCAGAGTCAGGAAAAAGCGGTGGCGACCCATGAAAGCATCGGTTCCCTTGTTGAGCAGCTCACCGGCATTATCGACCAGATCTCTACCATTAACGATATGAATACCCAAAATGCGGCGGCCACTGAGGAGCAGTCAGCCACGGTTAATGAAATTAACGACAATATTCAGGAAATTCAGCAGCGTTATAACGACAGCGCAGACAGCATGGAACAGCTGAGTGCCAGTTCTGACGGGGTACAAAATACCTCACAGCAGCTCAGCGCAAGCGTACAGCGCTTCCAGGTATAGCCGGATAAGTAACTGATAAAGCACATGAATGCCCAAGCTGGGCTATTCATGTGCTTTAAATACCTGATTTTTCCGGCAATCGTTACCTGTACACTTCGTAAGGACATTTATCCGTTATACAAAACTGCCCGAAACGGCAGCAAAGGCATAGAAAAACTGCCGGTATATACATAATCTGAACAAATACCGTAAAGCCGGTGATCCCCACAGGCTTTATCAGGCGGACTGCAGTGAAACACTGTAGCCGCAGTATGAATACTAATAAAAACACAGATACATACGGACCCATTCATTGCGGCAGAGAGTCTTTCAACTAACCTCCCTGATATGGATATTGGCATTACAGCTGCTTCTTGCTGGGATCAGCTACGCCCGCGAGCCGGTATCTGCCGTCCGGTATCCGGTCAAGATCACGCCGGAAATGCTACTGGGGAAAAACTTTTCTTTGAGCCGTTGTTATCTGAAAACCGGAAAACCAGCTGTGCATCCTGCCACCTGTTTTCCCACGGCGGCAGTTACCCACAGGCAAAAACCCCATGCACAACGGCAATAAAAGCCGTTATAACTCTCCTTCTATTTTCAATCTGTCGCAAAACTATCCGCTGGGCTGGGAAGGCCAGCTGATTTCCATGCAGGAACAGATGCACAGCCTGGTCGCCAAACAGGCAAAAATGGGCCTGAACTGGGACAACATTGAGAACCGCCTGAGACAGCAGCCAGCCTATGATGCACAGTTTTCCCGGCTCTATCCGGAAGGGATTACCCGGGAGACAATTACTCAGGCACTGGTCACGTATCAGCTAGCCCTGACCACCCCTCTGCCTTTGATGACTTTCTTCAGGGGATGAAAACGCCATCAGTGAAGACGCCAAACTCGGCTACGAGCTGTTTAAACGCTACGGATGCGCATCCTGCCATCAGGGGCAGAAGATCGGCGGTAATCTGTTACAGAAGATCGGCGTGATTGAACCCTATGCCTATGATCCGGACGACAGCTCTCATGCCAGCCTTGGTCGCTATAACACCACCGAAAATGAAGCGGATATTCAGGTATTCAGGGTCCCCAGCCTGCGTAACGTCGCCGAAACGCCGCCTTATTTCCATGACGGCTCAGTCAGCACCCTTGAAGAAGTCGTCACCCTGATGGCCAGACATCAGCTGGGCCGTGAAATCCCGGCGTCTGATATCGATCTGATCGTTGCATTCCTGCAAAGCCTCAGCGGTTCACCTCATCCGACACTAATGCCATGAACAGCCTGCAAAGCCGAATCATCTTCAGTATTTTACTGGCCATTCTGGGGCTGGCACTGCTGTTCCTGTTTGTTCAGGACAAGACCAGTTCAGAGCGTCACCAGCAGGCGGAGATCAACCAATATATCAGTAAGTTAGAGCAACTGGATGCCAAGCTTGAGAAACAGATCCTGCTGATGGACAGCTGGTACTTCCGCAGTTATGACGAACTGAACTCGGTTTATACAGACTACAAAGAAACACTGGCCTCCCCCGTCACTGCCTGACACGCTGGCCCCCTGTATCCCGGAACTGCAAGCCAGCCTGGAAGAGAAGTTTCCGTTAATCGAGCAGCTCAAATCGAATAACGCATTGTTACGGAACTCACTTAACTATCTGCCAAATCTGATCGAAGTGATGTTTAACCGGCTTGAAACGGCTAAGCAACAACGCCAGATCACCGCCGAAACCAGCATACTGTTCCGTAACTATCTGCAAAACGAAGTCATCCAGAGCCTGACGAATCAACTGGTGGATTACCGGTTGGAAACCCATCAGGTTATGCCTTACAGCGGTTTACTGCCGGAGGAATTACAGCCCCTGTGGGAAAACATGCTCAAGCATCTCAGCCTGCTTAACATGCACCGGGATAACAACATCAAACTCAGCCAGCAGCTGGAAAGCATCGCGATGCAGTCCAAAATAGAAGACTTTAACAAACTGTTTTCTGAACACCTGGCGTTTCTGGATGAACACCGCGAGCAACAGCAAACCTGGTTAGGTATCTATGTGCTGGCCGGCCTGCTGCTGATCAGTGTGCTGATTTACGCCCTGCGCCATTATCATGAACAGCACTACTTCCATAAAACGGAATCCATGACCGATACCCTGACCGGGCTGGGTAACCGGCGATTACTTGAACAGCAACTGCCGGTACTGTTCAATGAGGCCAAACGGAACCACACCTCGCTGGGCATTCTGTTCATCGATCTGGACGGCTTTAAAGCCGTTAACGACACCCTTGGTCATCAGCAGGGGATGAGCTGCTGCGTCATATCGCCAATGAGCTGCAACTGTCCCTGCGGGAGAATGATCTGGTTATCCGTTTTGGTGGCGATGAATTTGTACTGGCCATCGCCAATGCCAATAAGGACATTCTCGAGCGGATTGCAAAGAACACTCTGCGCCTGTGCAGCACGACACTGGAACAGAACATCCGGGTCAGTGCCAGCATCGGTATCAGCCACTATCCTTCAAATACCCGCAACATGCATGAGCTGGTAGAGCTTGCTGACCAGGCGATGTATCAGGCGAAACAGGAAGGTAAACAGTGCATCCGGTTTTACACCCTGAGTAAAGCCGGATACTTTTATTCCTCCTCCCTCCTCTGAAAAGTAATATCACGATGATTGCCAGCGGCTAGCATCTGACCGTATGATCGGGCTCTGCGACGCGCAGTTACTGCCCGCGATAAGAATAAAAATTACAGGAAGACAGTTCTATGAATCAGGCCCTGCCTCAGGCTCAGGTCAAACTGATATACCCTGTCGGCGCTATTTTGCTGGCAGTATTTGCGCTGTCACTGGGGACGCGCTGATCAAAGCACTCAGCCTGTCTTTTCCGCTCTGGCAACTGTTTGTTATGCGCAGCATTGTTGCCGTCATCCCCTGATATTGCTGATTCACTTTTACCCCGGGAACAAGGATTCCGGCCCAAAGCCCGGGGTTGGGTCGCTCTGCGCAGCCTGATGCTGACCTTTCAGTGGGTGGCATACTACGCAGCATTGCCAACCATCGACCTTTCCGTTGCCGGGGCAACCTTCTATACCCTGCCGTTATTCATAACCCTGTTTGCCGCCTGCGTCCTGGGGAGCACATTCGCCCGCTGGGCTGGCTCGCCATCGGACTGGGCTTCACCGGTGTACTGATCATGCTGCGCCCCGGTGCCGACGACTTTAGCCTTACCGCACTATTGCCATTGGTGGGGCTATTCTGTATGCCTTATCCATGGTATTGACCCGGGCCAAATGTCAGCAGGAAAGCCCGCTGGTACTGGGGCTGAGCCTGCACCTGACCATATTTACAGTGGGTGCTGTCGCCAGCATCGGCTTCCCCCTGCTGTGGCCGGATGCCCTGCAAAGTACCGGCAATCAGTTTATTTTCGGTGCCTGGACAGACATGGGCATCACCCAGTGGCTGGCCATGAGTGCACTGGCTGTCGCTGCTGTAATCGGCGCCGTGGGCGGTGCCTATGCCTACCAGAACGGCCCGAGCGCCACCGTTGCCACCTTCGACTACAGCTATCTGGCTTTCCTGACCGTCTGGGGATTCTGTTCTTTGCGGAAATACCGGATATATTTACGCTGAGCGGTATGGCACTGATAATCACTGCCGGCATACTGGCGGTCCGGCAAAAATAACCGTTTTGAAACCACAAAAAAGCAGCCAACCGGCTGCTTTTTAATCCACTGCTGAAGTATTAATCCCGGTAAGACGGGTCCTTCTTATCCAGCATGGCTTTGAGCTGTTCAAAGTGCGCATCACCGGCACCTTTGAATTCATCCCAGCTGGCAGCGGTTTCTTCCGCCAGATCATCCGGTAAAACATTCAGTGGCTGACCGGTTGAATACGCCAGCACCATGGTTTTGCAGGCCTTCTCCAGGTAATACAGGCTCTCAAACGCTTCAGCGACGGTTTCACCAACTACGGAAATCCCGTGGTTGCCCATCATCAGGGCTTTCTTACCGTCAAAGGTATCCATGATGCGCTTACCTTCTGCATCGCTGGTCGCAATACCTCCAAAGTTGGTGTCATACGCAATGCGGTTAAAGAACCGGGCAGTATTGTTATCCAGCGGTAAAATTCGCGGATCTTTCAGGGTCGACAGCGCAGTCGCATAGGTAGAGTGAACATGCAGAATCACCCGGGCATGAGGAAAGGCTTTATGCACATTGCCGTGGATGGCCCAGGCTGATGCATCCGGTGCTTCATCGGTTTGCATGATGCTGTCATCTTCACTGTCCAGCAACTGCAGATTGCTGGCGGTAACATTGGCAAAATGCATCCAGCGACGGTTCATCAGAAACTGCTTACCGTCCGGCGATACCGCCGCACTCAGATGATTCGCAACCGATTCATGCATATCCAGCTCATAAACCAGCCGAAATGCAGCGGCCAAATCGATACGTAATTGTTGTTCCTGTGACATAGATTCCTCACTCTCTGTGCGCCCGTATTCCACTTACCGCCGGCAAGCTTTGCTAATTCCGACAAATATTGTCCTACAATCTACAGCAAAGCATGCGCAGCCTCTATAGCTATCGCTATTTTTTGCGCATCAGGTCGGGGGAATTCAATCCTGTCGCTCAGAGGCAATTATTCAGCTGATCTGTCCCGTTGAGTCATGCTGGCTAATTTCATTGCCTGCTTCACCTTCCTGAGTCTAGTCGCTGATACAATAAACCCGGCAATAAAAAGCCTTCTCCTGACGGCCAGAAGAAGGCTTTTGGTGCACTTCACACTTAATCCACAGCTGAGCGATTATCCCTCGCCTTCTCCCACAGATTCTTCAACACCCCGGTCGGAGCGAAACTTCTTCATCAGTTCGATCAGCGGGGTCATGAACAGCATCAGCGCCGCGATGATCATAATTGCCAGCGTCAGCGGACGTTCCCACAGGAAGGCCATGCTGCCGTCAGAAATAATCAGCGCCCGGCTAAGGTTGGTTTCCATCAGCCCGCCCAGAATGAAGCCCAGTAACATCGGTGCCATCGGGAAGCTCAGCAACTTCAGGAAGATCGCAATCAAAGTGATGATTGCCATCATATGAATATCGAAGCTGTTAAAGCTCACCAGATACACCCCGGTGATTGAGAAGAACAGAATCAGCGGAATCAGAATCGGCCGCGGAATCACCAGCAGGCGTGAGATATACGGGATTAGCGGCAGGTTTAGGATCAGCAGAACCAGGTTACCGAAGTACATGGAAATGATCACCGACCAGAACACATCCGGGTTATCGATGAACAACCGCGGACCCGGCTGGATACCGTAAGCAATCAGCGCCCCCAACATGATTGCCGTGGTACCCGAACCGGGAATACCCAGTGTCAGCAGCGGTACGAACGAACCGGTTGATGCTGCATTGTTTGCCGACTCAGGTGCCGCCAGACCACGTAATGCCCCCTTACCGAACTTCAGCCGTTCTTTAACTGAAGCCAGGTTACGTTCCAGACCATACGCCAGGAAAGACGCGATTGTGGCACCGGCCCCCGGCAGGATACCCACCAGAAAACCGAACACCGAACTGCGGCCCACCGTCGGCGCGATGTGCAGTACTTCCTCTTTACTGAGTTTCATACTGCCCAGCTGACTCATGTCCACCTGCTCTTCTTCATCACGGTGTTCCCTTTAACACCGTCATGACCACTTCGGTCAGGGCAAAGGTTGCCATTGCCAGCAACAGGAAGCTGACACCGTCGATCAGATCTACACTGCCGAATGTATAGCGTGGTGCACCGGAACTGAGATCCGTACCGACCGTCGCAATCATCAGGCCAAACACAGCCATAATCAGTGCCTTAAGCACCTGCCCCTTACCGGCAAACGCGGCCACGGCGGTTAAGCCCAGCACCATCAGCGCGAAATAATCCGTCGACTGGAAACTCAGCGATACCGTCGCCAGTGCCGGTGCTGCAAATAACAGTGCCAGCGCACCGATGGTGCCGCCGGTAAATGATGAATAGGCCGCCAGCGCCAGCGCTTTACCTGCCTGCTGCTGTTGCGCCAGCGGATAACCGTCAAACGAGGTTACCACGGTACTTGCACAGCCTGGCGCATTGATCAGAATTGAAGACGTGGAACCGCCAAATACAGCGCCGTAATACACACCGGCCATCAAAATGATGCCGGAAGACGGATCAAGCCCGTAAGTGATCGGGATCATCAGTGCCACGGCCGAAATCGGCCCCAGCCCCGGTAACATGCCAATAAAGGTACCGGCAAAACATCCAACCACTACCATTAACAGGTTAAACGGCATCAGCGCAGTGGATAAACCGGTAAATATTCCATCCAACATTGTCCTAGCCTCCCATTAACATTGTGAAAAACTTACCCTTAGCCAGATAAATATCCAGCAGCTGGGTCAGTACAAACCAGATACCGACCGCAAACGGAACCGAAGCGACCAGCAACATTTTTGGCCGGCGTTCCCAGTAGCCAGTAACCGGCTATCAGAAACAGTACAGTTGCCAGCAGGAAGCCCAGCCAGTCCAGCGCCAGACCGAACAGCACCACTAAAATCAGTAACTTGCTGACCAGGCCAAAATCCAGCCCCGCCAGTCGTAATGTATTCGCCGTATCGGATTTTGCAGTCACGATCAGAGCCAGCGACAGCACACCGCCAATCCAGGCCAGTGCATTGGGCACACTGCGGGCGGTAAAGGGTTCAAACTCATCCCCGGGTAACAGAGGGATATCCCGGGCGTAATAGCCGTAGGCAACCGACAGGCACAGAAACACCAGGCCGCCAATATGGTCTTTGGTAATAGTCATGGAAATACTCCCGGACAAAACACTTGCAGGCTGCGGTCACAGCAGCTCCGGTGAACAGAACTGAGCAGCCAGTCAGAGCGTCTGGCTGCCGGCACCGGCGGTGCACGGCAGCAGACAGACCGCGTGAGAGGTCAAACAGCAGGGTTTACTTCAGGAAGCCCAGATCGCGCATCAGGTTACCGACTTCGGTTTCCTGCTCCTGCAGGAAGCTGACAAACTCAGCATCCGGCTTGAAGATTTCGCTCCAGCCGTTACGGGCACGTACTTCTTCCCATTCCTGGGTGTCGTACATTTTCTGCAACACAGCAACGTACTCGCCTTTCTTGGCATCAGAGATACCAGGAGCGGCAAAGAAACCACGCCAGTTAACAAATACTGCGTCATAACCCAGTTCTTTCAGCGTCGGCACATCAGCAGCAGCGTCATTACGCTCATCACCAGTCATAACCAGCACACGTACTTCGCCAGCTTCAGCCAGCGTCAGTGCTTCACTCAGGCCAGTGGATAACAGCTGAACCTCACCGGACAGCAGACCGGCCATTGCCTTTCCGCCCCCATCATAAGACACGTAACGCACCTGACGGGCATCACCGCCAGCGGCTTTAAATGCCATTGCAGCCACTAAATGGTCCATGCTGCCGCGGGCAGAACCACCGGCGATCTTAATCGCACGCGGGTCAGCCTGATAATCAGCAACCACTTCTTTAAAGCTGTTGTACTTGGAATCTTTCTTCACCACGAACGCACCGAAGTCACCAATGGTGGCAGCAACCGGTGTCAGGTCGCGGAACGACTGAGGGAATACTTTAGACAGGGAACGAATCACGATCGGCGTGGAGTTAACCATCAGGGTTTCATCCTGCTGGCTGGCCGTCTCGATCAGGTGAGCAATGGCTTTACCGCCACCACCGCCGGACATGTTTTCGTAGGATACTTCCTTGATCAGACCGGACTTGGTGAGCGCCTCACCGGTACCACGGGCTGTACCGTCCCAGCCACCGCCAGCACCGCCGGGAATCAGGAAGTGAATGTTATCAACAGCTGCAGCCTGCATGGACATACCGGCCGTCAGACAGGTGGTCAGCAGCGCAGCCATCAGGTTTGATTTAGAGAAGGCTTTCTTGGCGAACATTTGAGTTTCCTCGCATTTTTATCGTTATTCTCAGCCCTCAAGGTAGTCGCTCATTCCTGACTAAAGAAGATTGTGGATTTAATGGCATTAAAGAATTTAAAGCACCTTTTGTGCATAAAGTTCACGGGCTTTTCCGGAAAAATTTCTTAGTATTCAGAGAGTATCCGGCGGAATAAGAAAAATAATGAAATTCTCCATACGCAGCCTGAAGCTCAAAAACGCATGGTACTGATCCTCGGTCTGATCGCATTATTGCAGACCAGTATCATCGGCCTGTTTGCGTTACATAACCTCAACCAGTCGCTCGACGAGCAGATCGGTAAGCAAGCCCTGCACGTGGCAAAAACCATTGCCGCCATGTCGGAAGTCATTGACGCCGTGCAGCGCAAAGATTCCGCCATGCTGCAGCCACTCAGTATGCATCTGGCACAGAAAGCCCAGACCCGCTTCGTGGTCTTTGGGGATAATGACAGTAACCGTCTGTCGCACCCCAACCCGGCCATGATCGGCCTGTCACTGGTGGATGACGATGACGATGACATTTCCCTACGCTGAAGCAGGGCATCGAGCGGATATCCAAAGCCAAAGGCAGCCTGGGCTGGTCCATGCGGGCCCGGGTACCGGTATATGATCACAACGGCAAAGACATCATCGGTGTCATCTCGGTTGGCTACCTGCTGGACACCGTTGAAGCGACCATCGCCGGTTACCGTATCACCCTGATTCTGGTCATCATCGGTGCGTTTGCTTTCAGCGTGCTGACCGCCCTGTGGTTTGCTGATCACTTCAAAAAGCCACCTTCGGGCTTGAACCGGAACAGATCGGCCGTCTGTTCGATGAACAGAAAGCCACTCTGCAATCAGTGCGGGAAGGCATCATTGCCATTAACAGCGAAGGCCAGATCACCACCATTAACCAGACCGCCATTAAAACCCTCGGCCTGCCCACCGATACCGACCTCACCGGCCAGCCCATCGAGCAGCTGTTACCGGACAGCGCCATGCTGGAAGTACTCGCCAGTGGCGAACCCCAGTTCGACAATGAAGTCTGGCTCAAGGGTAAAAACCTGATCGTGAACCGCCTGCCCCTGCATCAGGGCGACACCATTACCGGTGTGGTATCCAGTTTCCGCCGCAAAGACGAGCTTGATCAGGTCAGCAAGAAACTCTCCCGTATTCAGCAATACGCCGACAGCCTGCGCAGTCAGGCCCATGAATACTCGAACAAACTGCACACAATCGCCGGGCTGATTCAGATTAACGCCAAAGAAGAAGCGCTGGCGCTGATCGGCCAGGAAACCCAGGACCATCAGGAACTGATTCATCTGCTGGTTGCATCAGTCCCCGATCCGATTCTCGCCGGCTGCCTGCTGGGCAAATACAACCGTGCCCGGGAACTCAGCCTGCGCCTGAATATCGACCCGGAAAGCCAGATGGCTGACCTGCCTGAAGATCTTCCCCGTGACCAGCTCGTCAGCATTCTTGGCAACCTGATCGACAACGCCCTTGAAGCCACCCGCAGCCACCGGGGCTGGCGGCGAGGTGAAACTGTCCATGACGGATCTGGGAAATGATCTAATCTTTGAAATAGAAGATCAGGGTGCTGGCATCAGCAGCGACCAGCAACAACGTATATTTGAAAAGGTGTTACCAGCAAAACCGGTACCGGCCACGGCATTGGCCTGTATCTGGTGAAAAAGCTGCTTGATGAGCTGGACGGCACCATCACTCTGGAACCTGCCGATAACAGCGGCAGCCGCTTTATCGTCTATATACCGAAGGTACCGAGCCATGACTGATATCCGGGTAATCATTGCCGAAGATGACCGCCAGATAGCCGCCATCCAGCAACGTTTTCTGGAACGGATAGAAGGCTTTGAACTGGTCGGGATGGCCCATGGCCTGGAAGAAGCCGAAGATCTGGTGGAAATCATGCAGCCGGACCTGATTCTGCTGGATGTGCAGTTTCCTACCGGCACCGGGCTGGACCTGCTGCGCAAACTGCGGGCTGAAAACAGCAGTGTCGATGTCATACTGGTCACCGCCGCGAAAGAAGTCGACACCCTCAGGGAAGCCCTGCACGGCGGCGTTTTCGACTTCATCCTCAAGCCACTGGTCTTCGAACGTCTGCAGGAAACCCTGCACAACTACCGGCAACACCTGAGCAAATTGCAGGCGCTGCAGTCGCTGGACCAGCAAAACGTCGACACCATGCTGCCCCGGGGCAGACGCCTAAAACTACCTCACAACCACAACGCTTACCCAAAGGCATCGACAGCATCACGCTGGATAAAATCCGCCAGGTTCTGCAGGACAAAGACGTTGCCCTTAACGCCAGTGAAGTAGGCGATTACATCAATGCCAGCCGGACCACTGCCCGACGGTATCTGGAATACATGGTCAGCAGTGACGAGCTGCATGCGGAAGTCAGCTACGGCAGTGTCGGCAGGCCCGAGCGCAAGTACCGGCTCAATCCCTGATTCCCTTTATTCAGGTCCAAAGTGACGCAATGAGCAGACAAATACCCAAAGAGTAAACCTTTATACCAACAACCTATGGCAATGCCTTGAATCTATTGCTATAAAAACCTCTGAACATAAACAAAATGTTCAAAAGTGCTTAAAGAACTTTACAGTCTATATGCGCGAAAACTGTTGTTGTACCAAGTCGCAGGATAGGCTGTAAAAACAACAAGAGAACGGTCATGCTCAACCCATACGATTTTGATTCTGTCGGCCGGCACCTGGCGCCAAGCGGCCGTCTACGGGTAGCAATTAATCTCGGCAACCCGGTACTGGCACAACGTAACCCTCACACCAACGAACCTCAGGGAATCTCCGTCGAACTGGCCAAACGGCTGGCTAAACAGCTCGGGCTGGTGATGGAAATTATCGAATACGACGCAGCCGGCAAGGTTGTAGAAGCACTCGATAGCGAAAACCCTGCTGACCACTGGGACCTGGCATTCCTTGCCCGCGACCCGCTACGTGGTGAAACCATCGGCTTTACAAGGCCATACGTCCTCATCGAAGGCTGTTATCTGGTCCGGAAAGACAGCGACATCAACAGCAACCTCGACCTGGATCAGCCCGGAATGCGCGTCAGCGTCAACAAAGGTGCGGCCTATGACCTGCACCTGAGCCGCAACCTGGTACAGGCGGAAGTGGTTCGCGCGGAAAACGGTAAAACCGCGACAGAAATCTTTCTGGAACAGGGGCTGGATGCCGCCGCCGGCGTACGCCAGTCACTGACTCAGATTGCGGCGGACAATCCGGAACTGAAAGTGCTGGACGAAAACTTCATGACCATCGACCAGGCCATGTGCGTGCCGAAAACAACACTCTGTGGCAACAACTGTATCGCTCAGGAATACCTGCAGGACTTCGTGCGCGAACAGAAACGTAACGGCTTCATACGGCGCTGGCTTAACAGCAACGGTCAGCACAACGTGACAGTTGCAGACTGAACAGCCATCAGAAAAGCCATCTTAACCGATGGCTTTTTCAGTTCAGTACTACTGTTAAAGCGCAGGCAAAGTGCACAGACAAAAAATACCCGCACACGGCGGGTATCTGTCTGCTGTTGCTCTGAAAAATCAGGGCGCCAGACGCTCGATTTTCCAGCTGCCATCCGCCTGTAAGTAATACTTAAAGCGGTCATGCAAACGGCTGCCACCGCCCTGCCAGAACTCAATGGTCGTCGGCACTATGCGGTAACCGCCCCAAAAGTCTGGTAACGGAATTTCACCCTTGGAAAACTTCTCTTTCATCGACTGAAACTGCTGCATCAGTAACTGCCGGGACGATACCGGGCGACTCTGCTTCGACGCCCACGCCGCCAGTTGGCTTTCCTCGGGACGGGATGAAAAATACTTCAGTGATTCGCTGGTTGGCACCTTCACTGCCTCACCGCAAATCTTCACCTGACGCTCCAGCGCATGCCACGGAAAATGCAGGCTCACCTTGGAATTAGCCGCAATGTCTTCGGCTTTGCGTGAACCGTAATTGGTATAAAACACAAAACCGTTTTCATCGGCCCCTTGAGCAACACAATCCGCTGTGAAGGCTGCCCATCGGCATCCACTGTCGCCAGTGTCATTGCCGTCGGGTCCTGCATACCGGCATCCACCGCCTGCTGCAGCCAGGTATTAAACTGCTCAAAAGGACTCTCCGCCAGTTGCTCCCGGCTCAGACCATCCTGTAAATATTCCCGCCTGATATGATCAATATCCATCGTAAAACTCTAACCTGTTGTTACCAAAGGCTTACTCAGCCCATCAACGACTCTGCTTTCAGCACTCACACTCTTATTCAGTGAAAGCATTCATCAGTTACACATTGGCTAATATTCTATCCTGCTTCACTGCGGAGTGCTTGGAAATCGTCGTACAAAAAGTATGCAAGTTATTTCACCACAGAAATCAGCGAGCGTAAGCGCCTTAACGATTGAAGAGCAGAATTATGAAGTCACTACACAGTATTCTAATCACCACAGACAGAGCTTTTAGGCGTTTCCGTCCTCTTTACTCAACCTCTTCCACCAGCAGCTCTATATCCAGATCTTCAGGCCACAGGAAATAATCGCCCTGTTGGCCGCTGCGCTGTTCGCCACCGACTGCAAGGCCTTTTTCGGTCAGTGATACCTGGCCTTCAGCTTCCTGAGTCAGTCCGGCCAGCCGGAAAAACTTCATCAGTTGCTTCACAGTGGTGCGATGTCGGGCGGCCAGCATCGCAGTATGTACTTTGCCGCCACCAGCTAAGCCATCTTTATCCACATGCATCGACCGGAGAATGTCATGGGACGCCGGGATATCTTCAACTTGCTGTTCCGGATGCAAGACCGGCGGGAAATCAATGCTGAACACCTGAATGTTCTGTTTCTCTGCATTGCGAAACAACCGGGCAACATCTTTTACTACCGCCTGATAGCTGGCCGGGTCTTCCGTTTTCGACAGGAAAAACTCATCTCAGTGAGGTGAGCTTCTGCATACTTATGCAGGCTCATGCTGCTAAGCAGACAGTGCTTCTCATTGAGATAACACTTGGCGTTAACGTCTTCACTGTAATTGAGGGTGATTTGAGGCTTACTGAGCAACCAGTCTTTCTCAGACTTTTTCAGCTCCTGCATGCCGTACATGATGTAAAACGCACACCGTTACGGATGCCTTCACTGATCAGTTCTTTGAGACGTTTATTAATACTGAGATACGGGCTGATCAGTACTACATGCCTGGTTGCTTTAGTAATGATTCCCTCAAACATATATGAGGTGCCCATTGAATTCAGGTATTTAGCCATCGACTGTTCCTTGTCCTTGGTTGCAGCAATCCTTGCTGTTTGTGTGTTTCAGGCAGCTAATCAAACCGGCTCCGGAACCGTGAAATTTAACGGCCCTGCTTCGGGATAAGTGTCCGAATAAGTTTCCCGGAAACAAAGCAGGTTTTATACGGAGCAATAACTGCGGCAGTCAGAACAGATGCCCCGTCAGCGGACTCTGGCTGACGGCATAAATCCCCGGAAGATATTTCGCAATCCCCTTCAGGCCAGACAATTTTATGTGCTGCCTGCTGCCAGACTCACCCGGACTTTTAGTCAGTACTGCTACCCGATTTACATTCATATATAACTACTACCTTACTGGTATTTATACTGCAATATATGTCGTATGTTACTGCCTGTAATCGCTACAACTCTGTAGATATACGCATGGATGTTGAGTTCCGGATGCGATGCAGAGCCTCATGCGCCTTAAGGTATTCAGACCGGTAAAGCGCTGAACAATTCCCGAAACCCAGCAAAGAGTTTTTGCAACTCAGGAATGTTCAGCTATCTTTCCTTTGCAACACATTTTATTCGGGGCAGAAGTGTTGCTGCTTTCTCAGTTCAGAACGATAAAGACGGTTGATTTCCCAGACGGTTTTTACCTTGCGGGAAACTGACCGGCAATAATTCACAACAACCTCTACAGGGAACGTATCTATGCCACTTCAAACCGATATCAGAGGCCTGAAAAGCCTGACACAACGCAGCACCTTTCGCACCAAGAAAGGGAGCTCTCCTCACGATACCCTTTGCCGGATTCTGTTCTCTGACGGAACCGAAACACTGGACTACCTGCCAACGGATGTTATCCGGGCACCTCAGATCAGCAATATCGATTGGTGGATGCGCAAAATTGGCCGCAACAGCGCAACGTCACACGGGATAAAACGGGCAGTCAGTGTCGAACCCAAACTCATCCGCTGATTACAAACAGTGCAGTTTTTAAGATCTGCCCGTGCTGATGGGAAAAGAAAAGATAAATCAGAAAAATGAAGCCGGCACTGCTGATGTCCCGGCCAGATGGCCTTGCCAGCTAAACACCTGCCAGCGATAGGAGAAAATAGCAGGAAAGAAATGAAGACAATCGATGGCAGAGCCCTGACCTGCGACTTCCTGGCAGAGAATAAGCAGGTACCGCCAGGGCTCCGACAAACTCTTTACACTCAGAACTCGTATCGCAGCGCCAGGTTCCACTGGTTACTCTTCAGAGAACCGCTCTTGTTATGCTCAAAACCAAAGCCCAGATTGGTCTGTTCATTCACCTGTAAGCTTGCCCCCAGGTTCACCTGTACACGGTTAGCACTGGTATCGGCATCGGCGCTGGTGAAGCTGTTGCCGCCCAGCGCGAACTGGCTGGTGCTGCTCAGAGCATCATTATTGAAATCGTGCCACGCCATCACTCCTGCGTAAGGTTCCAGCTTACCGGCAGCCACATCAAAGCTGCGACGGGTGCTGACACCTGCTCCCAGTTCAACCTGTTCTATGGATTGTCCGGATACTTTCAGCGCCGCAGGACCAGAGGTTTCGGTATAACCATCCAGATCCACTTTGGCATAGTTAAAGCCCAGGCTCGGTGCAATAGACCAGCCGTTATGTTCATAGCCGACACTGCTGACCACCCGCAAGCCTACCTGCTTACTGTCAAAGCTGGCTTTATGCGCCTGATCACTGAAACCATCCAGATAACGTTCATTATCATGTTCGTTATGGCCCACGTTCAATACCGCATCCGTCAGCCATTCCCGACCTGCTGGGGTTTCACCTTCATAACTGCCGTACAGGCTCAGTTGATAGGTATCGATGTCGCTGTTATCCCGGCTGCCATTTACGTCAGCCTGAGTTTTGCCGTAAGTAAACGCAGCCCCCAGTAACAGCTGATCCGTTAACTGACGGTCATAACCAATGCTTAAACCGTTAGCATCTGCGTCATACCCCAGCTGGGCATTGCTGTCGGACTGCTTCGCTGAAACATTTACCGCTTCAACCCAGATACCCTGCTGTGCATAAAACGGCGTTCCCACCGCGGCATCGGTCATAGTACTGGCTGAACTTTCTGCGGCTGCAAAGGCCAGCTCACTCAGATCAGTTCTGTTGTTGGCTAAACGGATCGCCTGAATCCGGCCAGTAGCATTCTTAATCGCACTTTGCTGTGCCGTGCGGGCTGCAACAATGTTGGCGGTATTACCCTGCGCCTGCAGCTCCTGCGCAAGACGTTTGGCAGATTCTGCATCCGTTGCTTTAACGATCACCGCCGCAAAATCCGCTTCCTGCTGACTCACGCCACTACCATTCTTAGCGATAATTCCGCTTGATAAATCACCTGCAACCCCCAGCGCCTTAACATCAGCACTGTTAGCTCCGCCGCTGCTGGCCAGGTTCTGCAACTGCGAAGAACCACCACCGGAACCCCCGGCAACAAAACGCACGCCGACACCGTCGCTGGTTGAGCCTTTTGCACCGTGGCCTGGCTTGTAATCAGAGGTGACACATTAAAGTTAGAACTGAACTGCGCGCTGTTTGCATCCGCCAGCCAACCGGTAACTGTCGCGCCATTTTCCACTTCAAACAGGAAGATTTCCTTGTTCAGGATACCGCTGGAAAACGTGCCATTAGTCGGGATAAGTTTCAGCTGAGTATCGTTATGCAGATTTATACTGTTACCCGCACCGGACACCTTAATTCTCGCTTCGACTGTATCGTTTGGCGACAACTCAAACACAATATCGGCAGCCCCAGACGAATGAAAATTACCGTTTGTAATGTGAATACGGCCGCTATCAACAAAGCTCTCTGTCGCCGGGGTACCGGAGGCACCTGTCAGGAACAGCTCACCGCCCATCAGGTACACATTGCCCTTATTTACCCCGTTATCCACCGTCAGCTTTCGGCTAAGCTTCAGATTCTCTCCGGCACCTGCCAACTGCCCGATAAAGACCGTTTCTACCTGCGAGATTTCGTGGCCGCTGAATTCACCCGCATGCAGATATACCTGATCCTGAGTACCATTTGAGCCAACAATGCCCCCGGTAAAGGTAGAGCCGTAGTTCTGGTGATACCGAAGCTGTGAACCTGAAGCGATTGTGGTGTTGTTATAATCTGAGCTTTTACCGATTACACCGCCGGAGAGGTTAGTTACGGATAACAGACCCGTGGCAGTCGGCGCGCCCAGAATTGCTGTGCCTCCACCATTACCAACTAAGCTACCAGAGTTATTAATGGTCACAGCATCAGTCGCTGAAGGCTGAATCTGAATGGCGCTGTAACCGGGGCTGGCACTGATGACACTGCCAAATCCCACGTTAATCATTACCTGTTTAGAACTGGCGACAGTGATGGCCGAATTCGTTGTCGGGGTTATATTGTAACTGCCAACATTCAGTGTCAGTAATGACCCTGTAGGCGTCTCCAACAAAATGTCGTTCGTCTGGTCTGACCCAAGCGAAGAAGTTGCATTAATAGTAGTCGTCGCCAGCACAGAGCTGCTGACTGCACAGGCGACAGCCAGTGTCAGGGGTTTGATCAGGGAGGTGTTTATAAGCATCTTTAAGGGAACTGTAGGAGTCATCTTCTCGGTCCATGCGTGAAAAATATGCCGCATGATGCCTCCCACAAGCGTGTACAGAACCCCTAAAACGAGGGGATTTTTATCTTTTTAGCTTAGCCTCCAAGAAAGCTGGATTGATTACTTTTGATCTGAACACCTAAGTAATGATACTTAGGCAAAACCAGCGCCGTGCATTAAACTTTAGTCTTGTTTTCCGGACGCCATCAGCAGAGCTGAGGGCTCGGAAATGTAGTCAGAATTCATGCCTGTGGCAGCGAACGGGTTGTTGTGTGAAAGCGCCTGATATTAAAGATGAAATAGACCTGCTCTACCGGGCAGTGGCTAATCCGGCCTATCTGGAAGACTTTCTCACTCTGTTGCGGAAAAACCAACAGCATGAGCGGATCTGTTCAGGTTGACGACCGTAAAACCCTGCAGGCCCTTACCGGTATATTCCAGGGGTACAGTGAAGCGGCTAACAACAGCTACATGGAATACTATTCCAGTAAGGATGTTCTGAAACAGTACGCCCTCGCGCACCCGGATTTATATACCAGCAGCATCACGTCTGATCAGGTACTCAGCCGCAGTGCATTTCGTGACTCAGAATTTTATGTGGACTGGGTAAAACCCTATGGTGGTTTTGAATACACCATGGGCGCCTGTTTACAGGATTACGCGAATGACAGAATGATCAGCCTGAGCCTGCAACGGGCCGCCGACGCCGGCGCATTTGAAAAAGAAATATCTCAGCAGTACATCAATGCATTACGGCCCCATCTGGTATCTGCCGTAAAAGCGATCAGCCTGCTGGATATGAACACCGACAGTTTTAACGCAGCAATCCGTTATCTCGATAAAGCGACCCTTATCGTGGATGATTCAATGCTGGTACAGGAGTTAAACCCGTTAGCGGAAGACTTTATCGCCAATCACCAGTGGCCGGAACTGGACCGCCATAACAGATTAATTCTGCCTTACGGGATTGCCGATCAGGTCAGGCAGGATGTGCACAGTAAAATACATGCTCACCGTTATCCGACACCGGTTGCCGGCTCGCAAAAACAGGTTATCCATACGACAACATCAGGCGCAAGCTACAGTATCGAAACCTTCCCGTTTTATATGGAAAGCGCCTCTCCACTTTCTTTACGGGGCGGACAACGTCTGGCTTTACTGACAATTACACCGCTGGAAAAACAGCTGAACCTGGGGCTTTTACGCAAACTGTTCAGTTTTACACAGGCAGAGCTAAGCATTGCAGCACTGATTTTCAAAGGTCTGAGTATCCGGCAAGTCAGCGAGCAAACCTCCCGTTCAGAACACACCGTACGTTCCTGCTTAAAGACCATCTACCACAAAGCCGGCGTCAACCGGCAGGCTGAACTGGTCGCAAAAATCGCTTCCAGCATGGCATACCGCTGATTATCACTCTGAAAAAGTACAGTTAATTCCCCATTTGAGGGTGTTGCACCCACGGGATTTACGTATAAAGCGTATCTCTTATGGGCAAGCGATGAAGTAACTGTGACACCTGACGATATCAATGAAGAGCTGGATCTGCTGTACCGTGCGGTAGTTGAACCCCGTTACCTTGAAGCATTACTGACGCTGATCAGACGTAAAACCCACAGTACCAGCGGCACATTACAGATCGATGACTATCGCACCATGGAGGTTATCGACGGGTATTTTCAGGGATTTTCCGCCGATGCTCTGGTGCCTTATAAAGAATACTACTCGAAGATCAACGTTCTCACCGCAGCGGCAGCTGAAGACCCCGGGCTGTTCAGCAAAATTTTTATTTCCGACCAGCTCATCAGCCTGAAAGCATTCAAAGCTTCAGAGTTTTATAACGACTGGATCAGGCCAGAAGTGGGTACTGACTATTCCATCTGGCTGTCACTGAACGACCGCCGGGAAAAATTATCAAGCTTACCTTGCAGCGACAGGCCGGCGCGCTGAGTTATTCACAGGATAATACCTGGCAATATCTGGCTTTACTGCGCCCCCACCTGAGGACAGCTATTAAAGCCATTCAGACCGTCCGCGAAGACAACTTACCCACACTGGATCTGCGCTACCTGAACAAGCCGGCGGTACTGCTGAACACGGCGATGAAATGCCGGGAATACAATCCTCAGTTTCAGCTATTTCTGGAAGAACATTCGTGGCTTAAGCTCGCTGCCGCGGACATACTCCGGCTGCCATCTTCGCTTCAGGCAGACGTAAAAACAGCATTGAAGGCAAACAACTCTCTGCACCTCACCGGCCAGATTAACCGTGAACTCTATTACCGGGATCAAAACCGGGACTTCATCATTACCCTGACCCCTTCAGAAAGGATAAGCCATCGATTTTGCACCCGGACAGCACGGAACAACTCACCCTGCTGACCATCAGCGAATACCGCCGTCAGTTGCATCTGCCTGTGCTGCGCAGGATTTTCGGCTTAACCGAGGTTGAGGCCATTACTGTTGCGATGCTGTTTCATGGCAAAAGCCTGCAACAGATCAGCATGGAAACCGGCCGTTCGATGCACACCCTGCGTTCTTTACTGAAGATCGTATTCCACAAGTGTGACGTAAACCGGCAGGCTGAACTCATCGCCAGAGTCGCGGCGAGTATGGCATTTCGCTGAAACCAGGTATCCGCCACGAATCCCCACTGTCCCGTCATCAGCGCGAACAATATGCTCAAAATACCCTTAATGACCGCAAGCTTCCTTTCTGATTTCCCACCTGTCTACCATCGTCCTCCACATAATAACAATATAAGGAGGTCACATGATCAGCCGGCTTCGCCGCTTCAAAGTCACCACCCGCATCCTCGGGCTGGTATGTTTTCTGATACTGGTGATGGTTGCAGAAATGGGATTTCTGCTCAGCGAAATGCAACAGCTGCGACAGGGAAGCCAGCAACAACAGACTACCGTTAGCGAACAAAACCGCTGGCTGGATCACCAGGCAACACAGATACAACTGCAAACGGTTAACCAGCAACGGCTGCTGCAGGCTCAGCAGGTGCAGAAAACATTTTCAGACATGATCTTCTGGTACTTTGACGGTACCGTGACCCAGTATTACGAATCCCTGAATAACGCCACCGGCGCAGCAGACCTGCTGGAATCACAATTGCGAGCCCTCAACGCCACACCGGACGCTGCCGGCATAACCGGCCAGTTGCTGGAAAATCTCATGGCTTACCGCACCCTGATGAACAACGCTGGCAACTACTATCAGCAGGGAAAAATAACCTGGCCGGGGTTGAAATCGGCGATGCCAACATCCTCGCCAATACCATTAACGAACAACTGCTGACACTCACTAACCTTTTTCAGACAAAACTCAGTGAAGCCAGTTCCGAAGTGCAGCAATCCCTTGAAAACACCCTTATTGCAAGCACACAGGTTGCCGCCGTCAGCCAGTCATCCCAGCAACTGATTGCCACCACCCAGACCACCACCCTGCTCATGTTACTGGCCTCTCTGCCGGTCACCTTCGGCGTGGCAATACTGATCATTCTGTCAATCACCCGCCCACTGAAATCCTTACAGCAACAGCTGCTGACGATAGAAACCGAAAGTGATCTGACCCGCCCCTGTCTCTGGATGGCCGGGATGAAATTCAGGCCATGTCTGCCGCCACCAAAAGCTACTCGATAAACTGCGCACGACAATGGATGAAATTGACAGTGTCAGCCATGAGCTGCAAAGCACCGCAGATGAAGGCTACCGGCTCAGCGTCAAAACCCACCGGCAAAGCATCGAACAGCAACAACGGAGTGAAACCATTGCCGCCGCAGCCACTCAGTTGGGCGCCAGTGCAGAAGACATTTCCCGCACCACCGCTCAGGGACTGCATCAGGTGAATGATGTGTCCGGAGCCGCCATTGCCGGCCAGCAGGATGTAAAAAGCACGGCGAAAACCATTCAGGATCTGGCCCGGCAGTTTGATCAGGTGGAAGACAGTGTAAATACACTGGTACAGCACAGTGCTTCAATCGGTGATGTACTGGATGTGATCAGGGGCATTGCAGAACAGACCAACCTGCTGGCACTGAATGCCGCCATTGAAGCTGCCCGGGCTGGCGATCAGGGCCGGGGATTTGCAGTGGTTGCAGATGAAGTGCGCACGCTCGCACAACGAACCAGCCATTCCACGAATGAAATACAGGCCATGGTAGAAGCGCTGCAGGGGCAGTCCCGGGTGGCGATGACTTCACTGGAACAAAACCGTACTCAGGTTGATGCCGGTGTACAGCTTTCCCAACAGGCCGAGGCATCATTAACCGTGATTCTCGACTCCCTTCAGGCACTCAGTGAAATGAACCAGAGCATTGCCGCCATCACCGGTGAACAGCAGCATGCCGCGCTTGGCGTCGATGAAAGCGTACAGAGCGTTCGGGAAATGGCCAGCCAGGTAGAAAGCCAGGCGGCAGGCTCACGACAGGTGAACCAAACACTCAACACTCTGGCAGATACCCTGAAACAAACCCTTACAGCATTCCGGCACTGACGCAGTTAAGTGCTGATACTAACAGCCAGACACAAAAACCGGTTGTGGATAGCAACCGGCTTTTTGTTTCACTGTCTTCTGTCTTACGCGACAGATTCAAAGGCCTGTTGCAGGTCAGCAATCAGATTCTGACTGTCTTCCAGTCCTACCGACAGACGCAACATACCGTCACCGATATTCATCTGCTGGCGCTTTTCAGGCCCCATCTCCCAGAAAATGGTATGTGCCACCGGAATGATCAGGCTGCGGGAATCCCCAGGCCGGTCGCCTTCATAATGATTTGCAGAGCATCCACAAACTCCAGGCAGCTGTTGGCATCCGCCAGTTCAAACGACAGTAACCAGGAACCGGCCCCGAAGTGTTCGGTCGCCAGTGCATTGGCCGGATGGCTCTTAAGGAACGGGTAATGTACCTTCGCCACCTGTGGATGGTTTTCCAGAAACTCTGCCACCGCCAGGGCGGTTTCACTGCTCTTGGCCAGACGCAGCGCCATGGTCTCCAGACCCAGGCTGATCTGGTGCGAAGTGGCTGAACTCATGGTTGCACCCATATCCCGCAGGCCTTTCTTGCGGACCTGCATCAGGCCCCACATTTTAGAATCGCCGGTGCGGTAGTTCGCAAAAATGTTTGGGTAGTTTTCCCAGTTATACAGGCCAGTATCAATCACAACACCGCCAAGTGCCTGGCCCTGACCGGCAGCTGACTTGGTCAGGAGTGAATCACCATGGACGCGCCCACAGCCTTAGGCTTGAACAGGCAGGCAGACAGAATGGTGTTATCCACAATGTAAACCAGCTCTTCCTGCTGACAGAATTCACCGATTTTCACCATATCGGCCACCTGGGTGCCCGGATTCGCCACAGACTCAACGAATACCATGCGGGTGTTGTCCTGACGGGCATCAATAACGTTCTGTACGTCAGTACCGTCAACCCGGGAAATTTCCACGCCGAAGTTTTCCAGCGTATCCAGCAGGCTGGCGGTATTACCGAACAGATATTTCGATACGATCAGGTGATCACCGGCTTTCAGCAAGGTCAGAAATACTGCGGTAATGGCTGCCATACCGGTGGAGAAGCAAACCGCCCCTACGCCACCGTCAATGCTGGCCAGTTTGGCTTCCAGCGCTGCGGTGCTCGGAGTGCCCTGACGGGCGTACGGTGAATTCCCTTAATACGCCCCTGAAAGGCACCGATCAGATGATCAACACTTTCAAAGGTGTACTGCACAGAAGGATGTATCGGGTTGTGAATCGTGCCATTGGCATTCGCCATGCGACGGTCAAAATGCACTACATCCGTCGTATACTGATCAGTCTGCGCCCCGTTACCGGCGGCATTGTCTTCGCGCTTTGCCATAAAAACTACTACCCGTAAATAAAATATTCTGCTGAGAACAAATGCTAATCTATCCGCCGCCCGGACGCCACGAAATCCACGGAGTTTTAAGGATTTCATGACCTGATCCAAAGCATTTATCGACTTTAAGACCAAAACTTGTCGCTACAGCACCAAAGTCGCAACACAAGTCTTAAAAATCTGTGCAACACTTTAGAACGTTTCCCTTGCCGCACAGGACGTTTGAAATGCACCACATCATGTTTGATATCGACGGTACACTGGTGGAGTCCTGCGCCTTTGATGAGCACTGTTACATCAGCGCCGTTAAAGAAATCACCGGCCACACACTCAGTTCTGACTGGCATACCTATCCGCATGTAACGGACTCAGGAGTGCTGCAGCATTTTCTGGTTCAGCTTGGCCTGCAAAATCGCTTTGAAGACATTCATGAACAGGTCAAAATTCTGTTCACCGACATGATCAGTGCCCATATACAGCAAACCCGAATCAGGGAAATTCCCGGCGCAGCGTCATTCATACGGTATCTGAAAAACAGCCACAGATCCGGCTGTCACTGGCCACCGGCGGCTGGGAAGAAACCGCCAGACTGAAACTCGCAGCGGCAGGTATTGATATCACGGGCATTCCGCTGGCCTCCAGTAACGACCATCACGCCCGCACTGTCATCATGCAACATGCCCTTAAACAGGCAGGCACCGATAACATGCCAAGCAGCCTGAGTTACTTTGGCGACGGTGAATGGGACAAACAGGCCTGCAGCGAACTGAACTTTAATTTCATTCTGGTAGGTAACCGCACCCGGCATCATCAGCAGATTAATGATTTCCGGGATACAAAGCATGCTCTGGCATTTTTACCCTTGTCATAAACCGGCACAGTCCTTACCGCGGCAGCCCCGCTACTTCAGAAAATAATAAGCAGAGAAACTCAACCCCAGCACCACAATGGCGGTTTTCAGCATATCCTGGGGAATACGCCGGGCGTAGTTAGCCGCACCAATTCCCCCAGTGCAGAACCACACATCATCACAATGGATTCCGGCCAGGAAACCAGCCCACCGGCAATAAAGATGGCAATACTCAGCAGCGACACTGCGGTAATCATCAGATTCTTGATGGCATTGGATTCATGATAATCGTGATAACCGATAATCTTCAGAATCGACAGGATAATGATCCCCAGTCCGGCACCGAAATAACCGCCATAAATGGAAAAGGTAAAAATCGACACCCGTCCCATCATGCTGTCTTTCATATCCTCGCCGTTGCGACGCTTACTGAAATAGCTGTTGATACGGCCGCCAAAGGCATACAGCAAAGTAGCCACCAGCAGCAGATACGGCGTCAGGGTAACGAAAATCTCACTGGGGCTGACAATCAGAATGAGCGAACCAAGCCCGCCACCGATCACACTGACCGCGATAATCAGCAACGCCCGCCGGCCCATCCTGCGCAGTTCATGCATATAAAAGGGATCGCGGCCGCATAGCCCGGCACGGTCGCCAAGAAATTACTGGCGTTGGCCACATTGGGCGGCAACCCGACACTGATCAGCACCGGAAACCCCACCAGGGTTGCGCCGCCCACCACCGCGTTAATAACACCACAAAGAATACCGGCAGCAAACAGATACCCTATCACCAGTGGCGTCATGCCCCAGAATTCAGCGTTTAACCCTTCCATGCAGTCAGTTTCCTGAAGGAATAAAAACGGCTATTTAAGCGGATATCCGCTAAAGCGTCACCCGAGAATATCTAAGACAAAAACACGAAAAGTGATGATTACAAACAGCGCGGTCATGCCTGCAGTAATTCGCGAGCCTCGCTGACCACTGTATTGAGCTTATCCCCGGAACCATTCATGTAATACACACTGGCAGCCAGATAACGGTTACGCCATTCAGGAGAGATGGCATAGCTGTTTTCAAAGGCGGCTTCGGTGAACTTATAGTCATGGTATCCGGCATTATTCTGCATGGTGTAGAGACGCCCCAGCGCCCGGTAACGGTTGGCTTCGCCCCCTGTTGCAGAATATGTAGCAACTGCCGGGATGCAACCCGGCGGTCGGTACTGATACTGGCAAACAATTCGCCAAAGGTTTGCTGCTCATCGTCCAGAGGCAGGGTTTCCAGCGGCTCCATATTATCGATCATCATGCCTTTCCGCCGGTCCCCAGTAAATCCCTGAACAGGGTAACAAACGACATTGCCTGCAACAGCAGCATCCGCTTGGTCTGATCATCATCCGCCCGTTTATAGCCATAATGCAGCGCATTAATGGACGTATTAGCATGTACGCTGGTAATGCCCGATACCCGGGTCAGTAACTCACCGGCGCTGAGCATAATGCCATCCCATAGGGTTTGCGGTGCAACACTCTTCTGCAGCATATCCACCACCAGCGAACCGGTTTCATCCGCCCGGGCGCTGCGCAGAACAGTAAGAATTTCCGGCACCCGCGAAGGATCCGGCTTACCTTCTTCCCAGCTCAGGGAAACAGCGTGGCAAACTGCAGGTTCGCCCGCCAGGGTTTATCCGCCAGATGATCACTGGTGGAAGGATTACTCTCCCTTCATGATTGAGTAATGCATACACGGTAGAACGCAGTACCGGCTGTGCGTAAGCATCACCAAACAGCCTGAGCAGACGATAACTGTTACTCACTGTAATGGTTTTATGGCCGATATCACGGAAATCCCGGGCACCGTAGTAAAACAGTAAAGAAAAGAGCTCATCCAGATCCATCTCACCGGCTAACTGGCTGATGGCAATGTCCGCCCCTTCACCGTCCCAGCTGTCCATTGCCCGGATAAAATCCCCAGCGGATCATTACTGTTGGCATCAATCGCATCCGCCAGCTCCCAGTCGCCGTTAAACGTATCCCGCTGCTGCGCCTGTTTAAAGGTATCTGCCGCCCAGAGCATGCCAAGCCACTGTTCAGACTCATCCAGATGGCGAAGGGTGTTATGCACCGAAGACAGCATCATCACCGCATGGTATTTAAAGCCCACATCCGGGTAAGGCTCCACATGGTGTACGGCTGCCATGGTCAGGCTTGCCAGTAATGAACGGGGAAAATACCCTGATTAATCTTGGTGACCAGTGCCGGAAGCAACTCAGCCCGGGACGTTTCCACCAGCATGCGGGTCAGCCGCTCCACTCCGGAAACCGGAATTGAAAATGCCCGTGCCCGGGTCGGCAGCATAGCAGTACCAACAGCACTGCCCAGCACTGAGCCCAGAATCAGACCGGAAGGGGCTACCTGCAGCAAGCGACGACGGGATAACATAACAACAACTCCTTGAAACCAAAGCAGTTATTAACGACTGGCTTCTTTTATTTATTATATTTGAGCGTATCTGCACTGCAGCACATGAAATCTAAAATGCAAACTGCTCCGAATATCAATATAGTGCAGTTAACGCTGCCAACCAGCCTGATAGCCGAAATGAAGCCTTTTAGTCAGTGACCGGAGATCTGCCGTGAACACGGAAGACGTTAAACAATTTTGCAGTGAACTGCCCGGCAGTGAAGTCAGCGAAAAAGGCCCGACGGCGAATATCCTGACGTATAAGGTGGGCGGTAAAAATTTGCCTACTTCAAAACCAGCGAGCCAGAACAGTGGCGTTTCAGCCTCAGAGTCACCCGGAACAGTACCTTGAACTCACCGATCAGCCCGGTATAAAACCCGCCCGCTATATGCACCGCTTTCACTGGATCAGCATCGTGCATGTGGCCCAACTGCCGGACGATTATCTGCAAATGCTGATCAGCGACTCCTATACCAGAGCCCTGAACACCCTGAGTAAAAAGCCCGGAATAGCATCAGCCAACAGGCAAATTAAACTACTGTAACCGGTAAATCTGCCTCTATAATACCGCTCCCTGTTTTCAAAATCTTCGGGGCTGATCTGACAAGGACGCGCAATGCAAATCAAAATGCCACTTCTGGCCGCCGTATGTGTGACTGCTATCTGGGGGCTGAATGTCGTTGCCCTGAAAATTGGCGTGACCGAAATTCCACCCAGCCTGCTGAACACCCTGCGTTTTGCGCTGCTGGCCACACTGCTGCTGCCCTTCGCCCGGATTCCCTGGGATAAACTGCCCAGTGTAATACTGATCGGGTTCTTGATGGGTGTAGGTCACTTTTACCTGCTGACCCTGGGTACCAGCTATGTCAGCAGTAATACCACGGTGATAATCGTCATTACCGGTGCTCCCATCTCATCTTTACTGGCTTACCTGCTGAAGATGGAAAAGCTCAGCCGCAAGCAGATTACCGGCATCGCCATTGCGTTTTCCGGTACGGCAATCCCGCTGATGCTCAGCGGTTCGGTGGATTTAACCTTAGGAACCCTGATCATCGTCGCCTCAATGATCTGCTGGGCAATGACCAACATCATTATCCGCCGGCTGGAAGATGTGCCTCTGCTCAGCCTGCAGTTCTGGATCGGCGTGATCACCGCGCCGGCATGTTTTTCGGCTATTACCTGGCCGGACACAGTATGGATGTGGTGTCACAGATCACCCTGCCGGTCATCCTGACAGTGGTCTACATGGTGATTTTCTCATCCATTATCGGCTACTACCTGTGGTTCGCCATTATCAACCAGCACGGCATTAACCGGATTGTACATATCACCCTGTTGCAGCCGTTATTCACCATGATTTTTGCCTTCCTGCTGCTGGATGAAGTGCTCTCCGGTGTACAGTTACTCAGCGCGGCGGTAACTCTGGCGGGCATGGGTATTTATTACCATAAGAAACGCTGCGACAAAGCCGCCGCACAGGCAGCCCTCAGCGCGGAAACCGGGAAGGATAACTGACTTCTTCCAACAGCCAGTCGGCAAAGTAACGCGCCCCTTCAGACAGCGCCTTGCCACTGCGGTAACACAGGTAATAACTGCCTTCGGTAGCAATACTGTCGGCAAACGGGGCAGTCAGCTGTTGCGCAAGCACTCCGTGCTGCATCAGCTCATCGTACATCAGGCACATGCCCAGGCCATTCGCAGCCATTGATACGGCAGTGCCGTGACTGTCCATATACTGCAGGCTGCGGGCCTGCTGCATATCCAGCTGATGAGTTTCACACCAGGTTTCCCACCCCTTCGGCGTGCCGATGACATCCAGCAGCGTCAGTGAAAGTATATCCTCCGGCTGACGTATCCAGCGGGCATTCTCATGGCTGCAGTAAGGCCGTAACCTTGGCGTGACCAGTCGTTCAGTGGTAAAGCCTTCCCAACTGCCGGAACCGTAACGGATCTCCAGCTCAGCGGTGGATATCTCAAAATCACTGGACCAGTTAGTCCCCAGTTGCCGGATCGAAATCTGCGGAAAAATTGCTGTAAAACTGTGCAGCCGCGGCCCCATCCACAGCACACTGAACGCACTGTTCACGCTGACATCTACCGTGGCATTTTCCCGCGGGGAAAAATCTTAGCCGCCCCGATATTCAATTGCTTCAGATTCTCTTCTACCAGCGGCAGAAATGCTTTTCCGGCATCACTGAGCTGCACTGACCGCTTCGCCCGGATAAATAACTGCTGCCCCAGATGATGCTCCAGCAACTGCATTTGCTGGCTCACCGCCGACTGGCTCATATGCAATTCTGCCGCTGCCCGGGTGAAGCTCAGGCAGGTTCCGACGGTGGCAAATGTTCGCAGCCAGTTCAGCTGAATTTTCGAGGTCAGTAATTTATCCATAAGAACAGCTTATTAATTAGCAAGTTTTAAATCGTTTGTTTGGAGTTAAAGGGATATTTAGCATGGAATCATCCGGTCAACAAGTGGCGAGAGGCTTTATCAAACCACCGGACCATGCACCACAAACAGGATCAGAATAACAATGAAAAACACCACTGAAGTATTGATCATCGGCGGCGGCATCGCCGGCGTCAGCACCCTCTACCACCTGACCCAGATGGGTTGGACAGACGTCATGCTGACCGAGAAACTGGAACTGACTGCCGGTTCAACCTGGCACGCTGCCGGTAACCTGCCGCACTTCAGCAACAGCTACAACATCATGAAGCTGCAACAGTACAGCATCAGCCTGTACGCAAAACTGCAGCAGGAAAACGAAGGCGGTGTTTCCCACCACCAGACCGGTGCGGTACGTCTGGCACACACCCAGGACCGTATGGACGAATTCGAGCGGGTTGTGGCCATGGGCGAAATGGCCGGCCTGCGACTGGAAATGGTCGATACTGACCGCCTGAAAGAGCTGTATCCGCACCTGAATACCGAAGGCCTGCTGGGCGGTATGTGGGACCCGGATGACGGTCACATCGATCCGACCACCATTACCAACGCCATGGCTAGCCGTGCCCGTGCTGCCGGTGCAACGATTATCCGCCAGAACCCGGTGGAAAGCATCGAACAACAGCCGAACGGCCGCTGGAAAGTCACCACCGCTAAAGGTGTAATCGACGCCGGTATCATCGTTAACGCCGCCGGTTTCCGCGCCAACGAAGTGGCTAAAATGGTTGGCCATCAGTTACCTATGTGTTCCATGGAGCACCAGTTTGTCGTCACCGATAACGTGCCGGAACTGGAAAAACTGGATCACATGATCCCGATGCTGCGTGACCCGGATGTATCTTACTACCTGCGTCAGGAAGGCAAAGGTCTGATCCTTGGCCCGTATGAGCCAGGCGGAATTCCATGGGCAACCGACGGCGTACCTGCCGCTTTCGGCCAGGAACTGCTGGCACCGGATCTGGACCGGATCGAAGAGATCATGTGTACCGCCATGGAACAGATCGAAATGATCGGTACCGCCGGTATCAAGACCGTAGTGAACGGCCCGATTACCTACACCCCGGACGGCCATCCGCTGATCGGCCCGGTTCACGGCTATGACAACTACTTCGTCTGTACCGGCTTTAACTTCGGTATCGTACAGGGCGGCGGTGCCGGTCACTTCATGGCACAGTGGATTGTTGACGGCCATCCGGAACTGGATTTATTCGAACTGGATCCGCGCCGCTTCGGTGATTATGCCAACCACGAATACACCGTGGCCAAAGCTACTGAAGTCTATGCCAACGAATATCAGCTGGGCTATGCCAACGAATATGCTATGCGTCCGGCCATGCGGGATCAGAAGACCGTACCGGCTCTGCTGCGTCAGCAACAGAAAAATGCCGTATGCGGTGCCTATTTCGGCTGGGAACGAGCCAGCTGGTTTGCCCCTGAAGGCCAGCCTGCCAAAGAAGTTCACAGCTTCCGCCGGGGTAACTGGTTTGAAGCGGTGGCTGAAGAATGCCGTCTGGTTCAGGAAAAGCCGGGGTTATCGACCTTTCCCCGTTTACCAAGTTTGAGATCAGCGGTGACGGCGCATACAACTGGCTGGAATCTATTTCCCTAACCAGACACCACAGGACGTGGGCGCTATCACCCTGTCTCACCCGCTGAGCCGTAACGGTGGCATTGCCTGGGAATATTCCATCACCAAACTGGCGGATCAGCACTACTACATCATGGCACCGGCGGCGGCCGAACTGCTGGTTGAAGACTGGCTGCGCCAGCGACTGCCGGCGGATAACTCCGTACAGCTGAATAACATCACCCGTGATTACGGCACCCTGGTGCTGGCCGGCCCTGAAGCCCGCCGTATTCTGTCCAAGCTGACCGACACACCGCTGGATAACGACAGCTTCCCATGGTTCACCGGACAGCAAATCGAAGTGGCCGGTGTACCGGTACGCGCCCTGCGGATGAACTTCGTCGGTGAGCTGGGCTGGGAACTGCACCACCCAATTGAACATCAGCTGGCACTTTATGATGCCCTGATGGAAGCAGGTGCCGCACACGGCATTGGCGACTTTGGCCTGCGTGCCATGGACAGCCTGCGACTGGAAAAAGGCTATCCAATGTGGGGCCACGATCTGAACCTGGAATTCAACAGCCGTGAAGCTAACCTGAGCTACTTCGTGAAAACCGAAGGCCGTGAATTCGAAGGTAAGGCCGCCCTACAGGAATCCCGTGGCGATGACGAACACCGTCTGGTGCTGCTGAGCGTTGACAGCACTGACGTCGACGCCAGCACCGGTATGGAACCGGTGTACTGCAACGGTGAGATTGTTGGCCAGGTCAGCTCCGGTGGTTATGGTCACCGCATCCAGCAAAGCCTTGCACTGGCCTATGTTCGCCGCTCCGTATTAGACGCTGAGTTGAGCGTGAAGGTTCTGGGCAACACCTATCCGGCCCGCCGGATCAAAGGTTGCGCCTACGACCCGAGCAACGCCCGACTGAAAGCATAACCCGAGCAACTCCTGATTCCCCGGCCTGGCCGGGGTTTTTCCTTATTTACAGATCCCGACCAGAACCTGAAGGAGGACATACAGCCATCCAAACCCGAAGTTGAAAATAACAATAACACCGGATTTAGCCAGCTGTAGGCACTGAATCTGAACTTTTAAAAATGGAGTACCTATGCAACACCAGAAGACCAAAACCGTACTGAAACACACCCTGCTGGGTGCCGCACTGACCGCCGCTCTGAGCACCACCGCTCAGGCCCGTGAAGAAATTACCGTCGCCTACTTCCTCGAGTGGCCAACCCCTAACCTGTATGCCCAGAGCACCCAGGCTTATGAAGATGCCATGGGCGTGAAAATCAATTGGGTAGCCTTTGATTCCGGCACCGCGATGTCTGCAGCCATGGCATCCGGCGACGTACAGATCTCGTTTTCACAGGGTATCCCGCCGTTCGTGGTGGCCGCTTCTGCCGGGCAGGACCTGCAAATCATCGACGTCGCCGTTGCCTACTCGGAAAACGATAACTGCGTGGTCCGTGAAGATCTGGAAATCGACAAAACCAACGCCAAAGAACTGGCCGGTAAAGTGGGGGTTCCGATCGGTACCGCAGCTCACTACGGTTTCCTGAAGCAAATGGAGCACTTCGGCGTGGACACCGGCGGCATGAAAATCGTCGATATGGCCCCGCCTGATGCAGCAGCAGCTTTTGCCAACGGTAACCTGGATATGGTGTGTGGCTGGGGCGGTGCGCTCAAGCGTATGAAAGAACACGGCAACGTACTGCTGACCGGTGCGGAAAAAGAAGCCATTGGTATCAAGGTATTCGACGCCACGGTTATTCCTGCCAGCTTCGGTGATGAGCACCCTGAACTGGTTGCCAAATTCCTGGATGTAACCGCCGACATGAACAGCCGTTACAAGCAGGAACCGGCTGCAATGCTACCAACCATTGCCAAAGCCGCCGGTATGGATGACGCCTCCGCCAGCAGCACTCTGGCAGGTTTCAGCTTCCCGGCCCGTGACCAGCAGCTGAGCCAGGCCTGGTTAGGCGGTGATCTGCAGGTATTCCTCAAAGAAGTAGCAGACTTCTTCACCAAACAGGGCACGATCCCGCAGGCCCGCGCGTCTTACGACGATGCGGTGGATGCATCCTATCTGCAAGCCAGCAGCCAGCTGTGATCAAGTGATACGGCTATGGCACTCAGGCTGACTGAGTGCCGTAGCCGTATCCTCTGTTGAATCTGTAGAAGTGAAATCACCATGTCAGGATTAAAAATAAACGCCGTCTGCATGACCTTCGATCTGCCGGATGGCAGCGCCGTTGAAGCGCTTAAGAACATCAACCTGGAGTTGAAAAAGGTGAGCTGATGTCCGTACTCGGGCCATCCGGCTGCGGCAAAAGTACCCTGCTCAACATTCTTGCGGGCTTTCTGGCCCCCACATCCGGGCATGTCATCCTCAGCCACGACGATGCCCCTGATACTGAAGTACTTGGCCCCGGCCACGAACGGGGTATGGTCTTCCAGCAGGGCGCCCTGTTCGAATGGATGAGTGTCCGGGAGAACATCGGTTTTGGCCCGCGGATGAAAGGCACCGACGAAGCCATCATCAACACCAAAGTCGATGAGTTACTGGAAATCGTTGGTCTGCACGCCTTTGGCGAAAAATGATTTATGAACTGTCCGGCGGTATGCAACAACGGGTCGCGCTGGCGCGCTGTCTGGCTAATGATCCGGATGTCATTCTGATGGATGAACCTCTGGGGCTCTGGATGCCCTGACCCGGGAAAAGATGCAGAGCCTGGTACTGGATATCTGGAAGAAAACCGGCAAGACCATCATCCTCATCACCCACTCGGTTGAAGAAGCCCTGTTGCTCGGCGAACGCCTGCTGGTTATGGCGCCGCGTCCGGGCCGGATTCACAAAGAATACCAGCTACCCTTCGCTGAACTGGGGGCCCGCGCCGATCTGCGTGAGGTTAAAAAGCATCCTGATTTTGCCATCAAGCGGGAAGAAATTCTCGGCATGATCTGGGATATGGAAGAAGAAATCATGGGCCGTAAGGAGGCTTAATATGTGGCAGGAATTTCTCGCACTCAGCTCCGACACCCTGTCTCTGGCAGTCGGCATCGCGATCATTTTCTCCCTGTATGTGGGTATCAGCGGCTTCTGTTACATGGCGTTCAGCCTGGTATCACAGTTCCGCCCGCAGCATGCAGACTTCACCAGCCGTAAAACCGTCACCTTTGGTGATGAAAGTGCGGTTACCGCCAACCGGGTCGCCTCGGTATTAGCCGTGATCACCATCTTCCTGATCTGGGGCGTGTTTACCGGCTCTAAAATCGTACCGTTACATGTTCCCGGTCCGTTCAGCGGTAATACCAGCTTCACCTATACAGCCGAAAATGCCAACGGCGAAAACGCAGTGGCGACGGTACATGTACAGGTAAAGATGCGGAGACCCCTGAGCAGAATTTCAACCTGAATACCGCGCAGGGATTCGCCAACGATGATCAGCTTGTCGTACCGGTATCCCGCAGCAAGCTGATCAAGGCCCAGAAAAACGATGAAGGTGGCGATCAGCCAGGTTACAAAGTGACCCATGTGAATAACCAGCCCATCAGCCCGGGTATCACTCTGAATGTGGACCATGGCACGGTACGCATGACGAACAAGGGCAGCCTGTCGTTTACACCGAATGCCGGCTGGCAGATGGAAGCCATCTGGCTGCCAGCACCGGAAGCGGTGGTTGAAAAATCGTCAGCATTGCAATGGAAGGCTACCAGAATGTCAGCCTGGCACAGAACGTCGGCTGGTCTATGACCCGGGTTGTCATCGGCTTCCTGCTGGGCTGCCTGTTTGGTATCCCACTGGGCTTCGCGATGGGGCTGAATGGCTGGCTGCGAGGCTGGTTCGATCCGATTGTTGAGTTTATGCGTCCGGTGCCGCCACTGGCGCTGATTCCGCTGGTGATTATCTGGTTCGGTATCTGGGAACAGGGCAAGATCAGCCTGCTGTTCCTGGCATCCCTGTGGATCATGACCATTGCCGCCCGTGCCGGTGTCTCCGGGGTGAACATCACCAAAGTACATGCAGCTTACTCGCTGGGTGCCTCCAAACGTCAGGTTCTGACCAAGGTCATCCTGCCTAACTCGTTACCGGAAATCTTCACCGGTGCCCGGGTCGCCATGGGGGTTTGCTGGGGAACAGTGGTTGCTGCTGAGCTGGTTGCCGCTGAGAAAGGTGCCGGTAAGATGATCATCGCCGCATCCAAATTCCAGCAGACAGACATCGTCATCATGGGCATCGTTATTATCGGCATCATCGGTTACAGCATCGAAATCCTGATGCGTAAAGCCGAAGACCGTCTGGTGCCATGGAAAGGTAAGAGCTAACGGGCAAACAAGCCTGTGGATTAAAAGTTGCCAATGGGTAAAGGGGTTCTGCTATGCAGGCCCCTTTTTATGCCCGCGCTTTTATACCCGTACTTTTATACCCGCATTCAGGCCTGCGGATACTGGCCGAAAGTGTCCAGTAACCAGTCTTTGACGATGAGAGCGTCATCACTGAGCAGCACCTTATCGCTGTATACCACGTACATATGCCGGCTGGCTGGCAATGGCTTCGCTAACAAACTTATCAACTCGCCACTGGCAAGCTCCCGCCCAATCAGTGAACTTTCCAGCAGACCAATCCCCACATGGTGTCGCACGGCATCCAGTACGTTAACACTGGTATTACAGTGGTAGGCCCGCTCCCGGTCCGGGTTAATCCCCAGCAGGGGATACACTTTGTGCCAGTCCGGCTGCTGCTGGTTATAAATCAGGCAGCAATCAACGCTGGCAGAAACCGGCTGCTGATCACCTGCTCCTTCAGCCACCTGCTGCAGCCTATCCTCCAGCCGGGGATGGCTCGCCAGATATTCAGCCGAGCACACCGGCATAAGGCATACATCCTGTAATTTCTCACATACCAGACCAGAGACAAGCGTACTTAAATGCCGCACTGCTAGTTCATTATTTTCACCACTGAGTGTTTCCGGTAACACTGAGACATTCGTTTGCAATTCCAACTGGGGATAACGTCTGAAAAACGCCGCTAACTCCGGCGCAAAACACTGCTGGGCAAACCCCGGCGGTAAAGCCAGTTTAACCTGACGTCGCCCGGACTGACGGAAATAGAGTGGCTGACCCCAGCAATTCATTCAGCTGAGAATCCACCCGTTTAAAGTAATCCTCCCCATCCGGGTCAGGCGAATCACCCGGGTACCCCGTTCAAACAGCGCCGCACCAAGCCAGCGCTCCAGAAGCCTTACCTGCTGGCTGACCGCACCAGGGGTAACCGATAATTCTTCAGCCGCCGCTTTAAAACTCATATGGCGGGCAGCCACACAGAAATAATGAATGGCTTTAATCGGCGCAGTATTCATAAGAGAGATTTTCTATTCTATATCAGGGCTATTAATCGTTTGTCAGAATTACATCTTTACGTCAGGATAGCCAGCAACTCAATCCAAACATCAGATTCAGGAACGTCTTAAGCAATGAACCGGATTCTCTCCAGCCCTTGGTTTGTGGTCGCTGCAGCCGCAATCATACTGGCCGTTAACATGGGTATTCGCCAGACCACCGGAATCATGCTGCCGGAAATCAGTCTGGATCTGAGCCTCCCGGGCTGAGCTTTCTTTGGTTTTGCCATACAAAATCTGCTCTGGGGTGCCGTTGCACCGTTCGCCGGATTACTGGCAGAACGCTACGGTCTGTTCCGTGTGATGTCGGTTGGCGCACTGCTCTATGCCGCCGGTATGGTACTGGCGGCACTGGCCAGCAGTGGCTGGATGTTCTTTGCAGGCAATGCCCTACTGATCGGCGTCGGTGTAGGCGCCACGACTTACCCGCTGGCTCTTGCAGCGGTGGGAAAACGTTTCGCGGAGCATAACCGTACATTGGCATTGGGCATCGCCAGTGCCGGTGGTTCGCTGGGGCAGTTTCTCTACGCCTTTGCTTTGGGGCAAATAGATGCCGCCTTCAACTGGTCAGAAATTTTTCTGATTTTTGCCAGCAGTATCATACTGATTGTGCTGTTTTCCCGTGCTCTGTTACCCCCAAAACAGGCTGATACATCCACATCCGCACCTGCTGCTCAGCAGATCGACTGGCGCAGTATCGGGGCAGCTTTCAAAGTACGGGATTATCAGTTACTGAACCTTGGCTTCTTTGTCTGCGGCTTTCACATTGCCTTTTGTCCGTACATATGTCGGGGATTGTGGCGTACTGCGGCCTGCCGGCATCAGTTGCTTCAGAATCTATTGCGCTGATCGGACTGGCAAACGTTGCCGGTGTCATTCTGGCGGGCTGGGCAGGTGACCGCTGGCATAAACCCTGGCTACTGTCTCTGATCTACTGGCTGCGAGCCTGTCTGATTATGTTGCTGTTAGTAGTACCGGCCAGTGAAACGCTGTTCTATGTTTTCTCGGTTATCATGGGCGTGTTGTGGTTATCCACGGTGCCACTGACCAGTGGCACCGTAGCAAGAATCTTTGGCCCGAAAAATCTCGCCTCCCTGTTTGGCTTTGTGATGTTCAGCCATCAGATCGGGGCTTTCTTTGGCAGTTGGTGGGGCGGGCTTATCTTTGACGCCACAGGCTCATACGACCTGGCGCTGATCATCAGTGCGGCACTGGGATTATTCGCCGCCTTTGTACATCTGCCGATCACTCCTGCACGTTTACAGAAATACCGGCCGGCGACCTGATCGCCGGCTACTTTCACTCGTACCACTTAAAGGGACAAATGAAATTTTTCCCGGGCCAAAGGTCACATCTACACTGCCTGTATATCTCTGCCGGAAAAACTATGCGTCAGCTACTCATCCTTACTTCTGTTTTCCTCCTTAGTGCCTGCATGAACACTCAGCCACCGCAACCGCAAACCCGGGTTCACGCCGTAACTTACTCCCCGATGCACTGGCAATGTCGGCCCGTTCAATGCTTAACGGTGAAATTCGCGCCCTGAACCGGCACCTCGAAAACATCTACTACACCGCGGAACAGCCGGAAGCACCGGTGAGCATCAAGGTTACGGCCCTGAAACGTGAAGAAGACTGGAAGCTGGGCTATCAGCCCGTTAGCTGGATCGTTCGGGGTACCGCCAACGTACTTGCCCGGGCGGACGACGCAATCTCCTATCAGACTCACCTGTGGGTAACTGTCAGTAACGGCGTTAAAAGCCGGGACTATTACATTGAAGGTGGCCATTTCACCAAACAGGAAAAAGCTTTTACGGGAAAGACTTTCCGGCACTGGCAGAAGAGCTTCAGGAAGCAATTGATGATGACTTTTGATACTACCCGTCCCGGCCAGATTCAGTTTGCTTCAGCCCCTCATCATTTGACTTTCCCACGCCTCAATACCAATATCCGGTATATATTGGTATAGGGATACCGCTATGACTAAAAACACTAGCATTACGCTCGGCGAACATTTCGACAGTTTTATCGCTCACCAGATTGAAAATGGCAGGTATAACTCCGCCAGTGAAGTGGTTCGGGCAGGTTTACGGATTCTAGAAGAAAGAGAGCAAAAATCGAAGTATTACGCAGTCTGCTGAAAAACGGAGAAGAAAGCGGAATTGCGGACTACGAATATGAGTCACTGATGAAGGAACTGGACGCAGAGTAAAATATCTATGTCAGACTTTGTTCTAACGGAACTAGCCAAAGCTGATCTAAAAGACATTGCCCGTTATACAGAAAAACACTGGGGACGCAGGCAGAGGCTTAACTATCTTAAACAACTGGATGAAGCATTCAGGCTGTTAGCATCCGCTCCTGAAACGGGAACCGATATCCATTTTATCCGGGAGGGTTACCGTAAAGACCGTATCAACCGGCATATCATTTTCTACCGGATAATACCCATGCGCCGGTTACTTATCGTCAGAATACTTCACCAACGCATGGACATCGGTAACAGGCTGAAAAACTAAATCCCAGCCGCCCCATTTTCCTGGCTCACCAAAGCTTTCAGCAACTGCTTATCCCAGTCCCGGTGGTTAAGTACCTGACCATCTTTACGCACTGCTGCCAACCGGTCAAAATCCAGCTCTGCATAGACCCACTGCGGCTTATCTACCGGGCCTATACTGAGAATACCGTCATCAGGGAATCCACGGTCAATTGGCGTGTAGACCGCTGCTGCACCGTGGTTTTCATCCACCGCAGGGGACCACTCCGCTTCGCCCAGGGTTGCTGCCTGTACCACATAACACTGATTCTCCAGCGCCCGGGCACGGCAGCCGGTCTGTACCCGATAATAGCCCGCCATGGTGTCGGTGCAGGAAGGTACCAGAATCAGTTCCGCACCGGCTTCAACCTGCTGACGGGCCAGCAGCGGGAATTCACTGTCGAAACAGATGTTAATACCCACCTTCGCGAACGGCAGATTAAAAACTTTCAGCTCATTGCCCGGTGAAATCTGCCAGTGTTCATCTTCAAAGCGGGTCATGATCTGTTTGTCCTGAAAGCCGATTTCTCCCTCCGGGCCAAACAGGTAAGCCCGGTTCAGGTAACCGCTTCCCGTTTCATCCACGACCGGAAACGTGCCCGGCTGAATATATACCTGATGCTGTGCTGCCAGTTCCGCATACAGTTGGCAGAAATCATCATGGAGATCCTGATAGGCCACCAACTGATCACTGATGTTCTGCCGCAGTGGCTCAGCAAACAATGAAGTCAGTTCCATACAGGCATATTCAGGAAACACCAGCAACTGAGCACCGTATTCAAGGGCCTCTTCTACCCAGCAAATCACCTTCTCACGGTAGGTGTCAAAGCTTTCGAAGTAACCAATATCGTATTGTGCAGTGGCAATGTTGACGGAACGTGTTGTCATTTTTCAGAGGTCTCCTGCTGGCATTTGCCGCATCCAGAACTGCATAGGTTTGGCGGTTTCTTCCGGCTGATCCACATCCTGCCAGCTGAACTCAGTGGTCAGCCCTCCAGCCTGCGTAAAACCCCGTTTTTGCCAGAAACGGTCAAGCGGCTGGTAATCTGCCGGGCGTAAAGGATGGGTTTCCGGCCGCTGTACCGCACAGAAGGTCAGCCAGTCAAAATCCCCGGTTTCCCGGGCATGGGCGATCCGCTGGTCAAAGAAGGCGACGCCGATCCCCGCCCCCGGTAAGACGGTTGCAGGACAGACTCGGCGCAGTAAAAAATTTTATCCACCGGGTAACCGGCCTCTTCAAAAGGCCGGCGGAATTCTTCGCACTCAGCAGCCAGCGGCAGGCCGGTAGAAGCACCGACAACCTGCTCGCCATCACGGGCGATCACCACCACGGCGCCAGGGCTGTCCACATAGGTCTGCAGATATTCCGCTTCATAGGCTTCGTTGCCTTCATACAGGTAAGGAAATGCCCGGAATACTTCTATACGAAGTGCCGCAACTGCCGGAATAAATTGCTGTAACGCCGCACCCCTGTACCGCTCAATGGTCAGTTCTGCCATGCCTGTCTGAACTCCTGAAACCGGAAAGAAAAATTATGCACTTACCTGAGCAATCCAGTCTTCCAGATTGTAATAATTACTGATGCGGTCAACCTTACCGTCTTTGATTTCAAAAACGCGCCGGCAGGCAACACATACTTCTGCCCGTTTGCAGCCGGTAAGCCTTCATCAGTGCTCAGGTATTCCCCGTGTACCACAAACTCAGCAGCCGCCCGGCTGCCATCGGCTGAGACCATGACGACAATATCCGTCAGTTGCTCTTTGTAGTGAGCATTCATCTTATCCATAAAACGTGCAAAGGCCTCTTTGCCCACTTCTGTGCCACCCTGATTAATACCATGACGCACATCGTCGGTCAGTAACGCCAGAAACGCATCCATATCGCCACGGTTGAACGCCCCGTAATAGGCTTCGATCAGTGCCTGGGTCTGCATCTTTTATACTCCTGTCGGAAAGTAATTTACCTTGTTGCCGGTTACTCTAATGATTTCCACTGCAGACACCATACCCTGATGCGACATGGGTCAGTATCTGAACATTAACCACTTGATCCACATGGCTAAACTGCTAATCTCAGGGAAAAATCAGTGACCAGAATACAACTATGCGTGCACTTCCTCCCTGAATGCCCTGCGGGTATTCGAAGCAGCCGGTAAACAACTGAGCTTTACCCAGGCCGCACACGTTCTTAACGTAACGCAGGGAGCCGTCAGCCGGCAGATAAAACAGCTGGAAGACTATCTCGGTGTGCCACTGTTTATTCGCCTGCATCATCGTCTGGAACTCACCGATGCCGGCCGCCAGCTACTGACCAAGCTAGAGCAGTCATTCAACCTGATGGAAGGTGCGGTACAGGAACTGCGGGATCCGAACCAGCGCCAGAAACTGAATATTCTCGTTCCCCTACTTACGCCACCCGCTGGCTTGCCCCCGCCTGAGCGATTTCCATCACCGTTTCCGGGAACTGGAACTGTCGGTACAGGATCAGGCTAACGACCAGATCATCTTCGACTGCCAGATCCGCTTCGGCCAGACCGCCCGCCCCCAGCATTACAGCGAGCTGCTGGTACTGGAACAGCATATTCCGGTGTGTGCACCACCTCTGCTGGAACAGGCCCGGCACCTGGAACAGGAAAACCATAACCTTTGCATATCCTCCATCAGGGCAAACGCCTGCCGGTCTGGGATAACTGGCTGCAGGCTGCCGGCCTACTGGACCGGATTGATCCCGCCCGGGGTATGGAATTCAGCACACTGGATCAGGTGATCAATGCTGTAAAGGCGGCGCAGGCTTCGCCATCATCGATAAACAGATGATCAGTCACGAACTGGCCGATGGCAGCCTGATTCAGTTCAGCGATGTCGAAGTATCCGGCCCGGCCGGTTACTGGCTGGATATCGTCAATGACCGGCAGGGACTGGCCAAAGTCATTCATTTTACCGACTGGCTCAGGAAGCAACGCTGGCTATTTCTTAATCAATCGGAAGGGTGTATCCTGCGCGGCACTTATAGCTTAACTGACACCTTAAGCTGCATCTTAGCAGCCAGCCGGAAGACCATACGCCTGTGACACTAATCGCCAGCCTGCCCTGGTATGACCTGAGCACCAGCCACTCGCAGCTAGATGATTTCTGGCGGACGGCCCGTGCCTGTCTGGCTGAACATCTGGCAGAAGGCTGTGAGCTGTTACCTCTTCAGCTGGACCGCAAAACGCCACTGGAAACCCAGTGGCAAAGCCCGCAACTGCTGATCAGCCAGTGCTGCGGCCCGGACTTGTTTACACCGCACGCCGGTGAACTGATGCCGGTTGCCCGGCCAGTATTCAGCGACCTTGACTGCCAGCCGGGAAACTATTTCAGCCACATTGTCACGGCGGCTTCACCGCGGTCCGGTAATCGTCTGGTAGTCAATTCACCCAGCTCCCGCTCCGGCTGTAATGCGCTACTGGAATGGTTTGCTGCGCAGGGCTGGCAGGCAGATCAGTACCTGATCAGCGGCTCACATGAAGCCAGCCTGCAGCTGATCCGCGATGGCCTGGCAGACTATGCCGCCATTGACGCCCATTCATGGAACCTGCTCAGTCAGTCGGATACCGACAACGGCATTGTCATTATTGACCGCAGCAGCGAAGCACCGGCCCCTCCTTATGTTACCCACAGGCAAGGCAAAGTATCCGCCGACCTGCTGTGCACGGCGCTCAGCCAGGCAGTAGCCTTGCATGGCGATTCACTTGGCATCGCCGGCATTCTGCCTACCGCTACCGACGTGTATCGCAGTATGCGCACCCCGGCTGCGACCGGCTGGCGCTGCAGCGCCCCCTTGCTAGCCACCCTGTCGTGCAAGCAGACGATAGCCTGCCCTGGCAGATTTCCTGCTCCTGAGCCTGCAGGCGACTATTATTAACAGCATCAGTTCTTAACGACCTCCGCCGTATAAGGAGAAGCTGTATGCTGCACATTGAAAACGTTAATCATATTGGTATTCGTATCCGCGACAAATCCCGCTCAGTTCACTTTTATGAACAGCTGGGATTTCAGTTCATGACCGATACCGGCTTTGATGAAGGCCATCCGGTGGTGATGCGTCACCCCAGCGGCGTGGTACTCAACCTGCTGGGGGCACCTGAAATCAGTGGCGACTGCAATATTCTGATGGACCTGCCGGAAAAATATACCGGCATTACACATATCGCCCTGACTGTCAGCTCCCTCAGCGAAGCCCGGCAATTCATGGAAACCAATAACATTGCCATCACAGGCAGTTTTGAAATCCCCCATATGGAGGCGATTTTCATCCGTGATCCGGACGGCAACGTGATTGAACTGGATGACTTTGTGGATAATCAGACTACCGGTACTGGCGGCTTCGACCAGCACGTATAGCACGTCATCAATACCTGAAACTAAGCCGTGAGCGTGTTTCTTGCCAGCTGCATTAATGACAGTGATGTCACGCGCTCCACCGGTATTGTGTCGATTCGCTTTTCAGATTCCGTCGGAAATACACACCATGAGTCATCACTGTTCTGATACCAGTTCGTGAGGGTATGGTAAGGCGACCGGCACTGATCCGGGTGAATTTGCCATCCCCAGATCATGATCATCGGTACCTTCATCATCTGGAAAATATGACACGGGCCACAATCATTAGAGAGGGTTAAGGCTGATGCACTGGCCAGATCAATCAGTTCATTGACGGATGGAGACAAAACGATTTCGTAAGGATACTCCGCCAACAGCTGTTCAACCTGCCCGGCTTTCTGAGCTTCCTGCGGGCCTAATACAACACAAATCCTGCTGATATTCTCTGCATCATCAAAGACCTGCTTCGCCGCCTCACAGTAGTTTTCAACCGGCCAGACTTTAAACTCTCCCGCACCGCCTCCCGGCACCAGTGTCAGCGTACTTTTTCTTCCGGCGCTTCGCGGCCTAACGCTTTAATGATCGTGGTATCAAAATCGGTGCCTAATGCTGCATTCGCAAGCGCCAGATTATCCAGCGCTATATATTGCTTACCTTTATCCACAAGCATGTGCCGGGTATAAAGCCCGAGTTTATCGATGAGCCCTGAATCACTGAATGCGTATTTACGTTTAATCCCGGAAGCCAGTACCGCAAGGTGGATTCTCTCTGAACCGGAATAGACATTGAATACAGTATCGAAGCTTCCATTCCTCAGACTGCGAAGCACTTTCATAAAATGCCAGTGCTGGTAGTTAATCAGAGCATCTGCAACGCCGGCATCCACTAACACCCGACTGTTGCCGGAACGGGTATACACGGTGATATGCGCATCCGGATACTGCTTCCTGATCGCATACAGCATGGGAATCTGAGTGGTGATATTGCCGAACTGCTCACGGTTAGGCACAAATACCGCAACATTTTTCATTCGAATCCTGCCCTTTACAGCCTGTTAACTGACCTGGAAATGGTATCGGATGAATTGTTGATAAAAGGTAAAACCTCATGACAAAACCATGAAGATTCTTCTGCAGATTAACGCTCTTGAACGATGCTTACCTGTTACTGAAGATGTATAAAACCTGACACTGTTCTTCAAAGACTTTTAACAAGCACGCAGGCAGCGGTGGTTGCAATCAGCATTTTTCGAACTTCTGCCCGGTATTCTCATCCGGCGGAGAGAACACAAACCGCTGTATCTGTAACCTTTCTTAGCACGACAAAACCTGCCTTGTGCACGACATAAACGTGCTATGTGAAAGAAAACGTTCACTTTTTCAGGGTATTTTTGTAAAGTTATATTTTGTAAAGTTATAGTACCCTCGGTAACGCAACCTCAGTAAGCAGTCCAAAAGCTGCAGGCTCCGTCACCGCTGAGTTCAGTCTGACCAACCGGAAAATCCGCCTATGATTCTCAAGTCCGACCACGACGGCATATTTACCATCTCTTTTTACTCTTGCCGGAGTACGCCATGGTTGGGTTACTGTCTGCCATAGAACCGCTGCGGGTGGCTAACCGCTTCGCTGGCCGGGAGATTTTTCGCTGGCAGCTGCTATCGGATGACGGTGAAAGTGTAAATGCCTGTAATCAGTTAGCCATACAGCAAACCCAGTCTATTCAGGAGGTCGAAACCCCGAAGAACCTGTTTGTATGTGCCAGCTTTAACCCGGAAAAATACATCAACGAGACCACCTTATCCTGGCTGAAAAACTCTACCGCAAAGGTTCAGTGCTCGGTGCGATGGATACCGGCTGTTACGTGCTTGCTGCTGCCAACTTACTGCGTAATCAGCGTTTTACTCTGCACTGGGAAGCCGTACCGGCATTTCAGGAAGATAATCCGGGGTGGAAATCAGTAACGAACTGTTTGAAATTGATAAGAACCTGATCACCTGCGCCGGTGGCACGGCAGCCATCGACATGATGCTGCACATTATTCAGGCTGAGTTTGGTCACGACCTGGCAATTAACGTTTGCGAGCAGTTTATCCAGAGCGGTATCCGGCAGAAATCTGCCAAGCAGCGCATCGGCCTGGCAGCCCGTCTTAAAATTCATCATCCGCGGCTGCTGAAAGTGCTGGCCAAGATGGAAGCCAATATCGAAAACCCGCTGTCTCCCAGCGAACTGGCTGAGCATGCGCATTTATCGGTACGGCAACTGGAAAGACTGTTCCGCAGCCATCTGGATAAATCCCCACCGGTTACTATATGCAGATCCGGTTGGAACGGGCTCAGCAATTACTGCGGGAATCACACCTGAGTGTGGCCGAAATAGGCATCGCCTGTGGCTTCAGTTCAGCCCCGCACTTTACCCGCAGTTACCGTAACCAGTTTCAGCTCAGCCCCAGCGAAGACCGCTAACCGGCTAAACCCGGAATCCAACAGGGAGCTGAACAGATATGATTACCATCGCACGCTTTTCTTTCCCCTACGAAGCCCACATCGCCCGGGCGAAACTGGAATGTGCCGGCCTGACACCCTTTGTGGCAGATGAACATACCATCAACATGCAATGGCTATACTCCAACGCCATGGGTGGCGTCCGCCTTCAGGTACCCGAGGCTCAGGCTGAAACTGCACTGGAAATTCTTGCACAGGAAGAAGATGAAGCAGCGCTGGTTGAAGAACAGGGCTGTGACACGGCTCCCTGTCCGGTATGCCACAGCCATAACACCGAGTATTATCAGTTTGGCCGCCGCTGGACCTTTCTTTCCATCATGTTACTGGACCTGCCTGTTTTCCCGATCCACGACGGCATTAAATGCCGCAACTGCGGACAGTGCAGCAAGACCCCGCCAGACACTGACAATTAAGCAGGCAGACGGCTCAGGTTTACCATCGTTATCATTATCTGAAACACACCAAAACTGTATACAGAACAATATACAGAAAGAGTCTACAGGCCCTGTAAAACCGTGATCTGCAGCAGCTTTTCAGAGGATATAAATACCAAAGTCGCAGAAGCCTTAACTAAGCCTCTGAACAACTTGACTGTGACCCTAAGACCGGCTAAATTCCTGCTCCAATAGTAAACACGGATTTAATTTTGGCAACTTTCGCTTCTTTTGATAAACGCAACGATAAACCGGGCAAAACTCCTGGCGATTCGGCGTGCGTGTGAAGTAGCGAAAGACAGCAAGAAATCACATACGAAAACCGGTCGCAGGCGCACCGGTTTTTTGCTTGTGTGCTGTGGCCAATAACAACCCAGGAGTTGAACATGTACCGCGGATCCTATGTCGCAATTATCACCCCATTACGCGACAACCAGCTGGATGAAGATGCTTTACGTAAAATGGTGAACTGGCAGATCGAGCGTGGCACCAACGGCCTTGTGCCGGTCGGTACCACCGGCGAATCGCCAACCCTCAACGAACAGGAACACAAACGTGTTATCGAAATCGTTGTGGAAGAAACCGCCGGCCGCGTACCTGTTATCGCAGGTGCCGGTTCTAACAACCCTGTTGAAGCGGTTGAATACGCACGTCATGCACAGGAAGCCGGTGCCGATGCCCTGCTGTGTGTTGCAGGTTACTACAACCGTCCGAATCAGGAAGGCCTGTATCAGCACTTCAAACTGGTTCACGACAGCGTCGATCTGCCGATTGTGATCTACAACATCCCGCCACGTGCGATCGTGGATGTACTGCCGGAAACTATGGCCCGCCTGGCTGAACTGCCACGGGTAATCGGTGTGAAAGATGCTACAGGTGATCTGTCCCGTATCTGTCAGGAACGTCTGGTTATTGAGAAAGAATTCTCTTACCTGTCCGGTGAAGATATGACCGCACTGGCGTACAACGCTTCCGGTGGTTATGGCTGTATTTCGGTGACCGCGAACGTTGCACCGACCCTCTGTGCACAGATGCACAAAGCCTGTCAGGAAGGTAACTTTGCAGAAGCACTGGCCATTCACGACAAGCTGGCACCGTTGCACAACGCTATGTTTGCTGAGCCAAGCCCAGCCGGCCCTAAGTATGCAGCCTCACTGTTAGGCCTGTGCACTGAAGAGTGCCGCATGCCGGTCATGCCGCTGTCTGAAGAGACCAAGCGCACACTGGAAAGCCTGCAACACCTGATGGGTTAATTCCCCATACGCAACACTCCGGGTTATCGCGGTCAGGCACTATTTCACACCAAGCCTGACCGTGAAACTCCCGTCTATTCTGCATCCCTCTGATCAGACATTCCTGACCATTCCCGGATACGCCGTATTTCATCTGCACTGATGCCCAGAGATTCCAGAAAGTCCTGATGCGCTTCCGGCATTTGCTGTTCGAACTGGATATGCCAGTTATGCTGGGCCTGTTCATCCATGCCACTTGCTTCCAGCACCGCCACCCAGGCATCTTTATCCAGTGCACGGGTCTGTGCCTGCATGGCCGGATCTCCCAGCAAAGTCAGCAGTATTTGCTGTTGCTCACGTAAACCGGCAATTTCCTGATTAAGATGCTGTAACCGCTGCTGCAGAATATTCCCCGCCGACTGGGGTTCACTTTCCAGCAACCGGGCAATAGCTTCCAGCGAAAGACCTGCCTGCCGGTAACGGCAGATATCTTCCAGCCGCTGCAAATCCTGCCCGTTATACAGGCGGTAATTCGCCGCACTGCGACCACCGGGCTTTAACAGACCGATTTTGTCGTAATACAGCAAAGTGCTGCGGGATAAACCAAACCGGCGACTCAGCTCACCAACGGTATACATAAACACCTCCTGTATTGCTGTTCATCCCGCAACATTTTCGGTTAAGCGCCGGCAAACGGCTGCAGATCCGGCTCAACCCAGCCAGCTTTGGCAGCTTCTGAAAACAGGACGTCCTGGCGATAATGTCGCAGCAGCAATTGCTGAGCATCCGTCAGTAAATCAGCGTTCAGCTCAATAAAAGCCTGCCAACCAGCCGCCTGACACCCTGTCTGACGCTGCTCCAGTATCTGCAACAGGGCAGCGGTAATGGTGTAATGAAACTTATCATCCGCCCCCAGACTGCCGGCATAGCGGCGGATACCCGCCACCAGCTTTTCCAGCGCCGCCGCCGGACCGTATTTATCCACATACAGCCAGGCAATACGGATATGCCCGCGGTGATCAAAATAGTCCGGTGATAAACTGCAGTCTTCAAACTGTGTAATAAAGTCAGCGTCTTGTAACATGATTTCTGACATACCGTCTTTTCCTTTCCGCTCAGTGTAAAACGGCAAGCCTAAACTATGAAGTTATAGTCAGGTAAAGCAGTAAAATCAGGTAATGAAAAGAACAGACAAAAACCGGTGGCCTTCCTTTGCAGAAGGTTACACCGGAAAGTCGCTACACACGCGAAAAGGCTTTCAGAGCTGCCGGTGACGGCCATCCTCTGAAACAGGCAAGTCATAAATCCGTTGCAGCTCGGCAGCTTTGTACACCGCATAACTGTTCAGAAACCGATCCGACAGGACCCATAGCCAACGCAATATATCCATCGTTTTCTGCGTTGCAGGTAACCGCTGTAATTTGATTGTCTGAGTGATATTCATCAGCTACCTCCCATCAGTTTTATGCTGTCATGCACCCGGTTGATGGAGGTAGAATAGAGCAATATTGGGCTTAAAAGATCCACTATTATTTATATATCAGACCCACTTAACCAATTAAACAATCCGCTAAACAACGTCGTCATAGCAGTACCGACAGCAAAAACAACACGCTTAACTGTTAAAAACCAACACAGACAGTTTCCGTTTTCGGCAACTAAACACCCGAATGTTTGCATTTATCTACAAGGGTCTTTACCGCAGGATGAAGCACAGACTTGCCGAAAATAGCGGCCAGACCGCTGCAGGTCTCCGGAGCCCAACACCACTATCTGAGGTTTGTATGAAATATAAAAATAATATCTCCACAGCCGTATCTCTGACCGCCGCGCTGGTCATTGGCAGCTGTACCAGCAGCTTTGCAGCCACCAACTGGAAAATCGCCGGCGGTGATTCCGAAGGTAGCTCTCAGCATGCATTCGGTCTGAAATTTGTTGAACAGCTGGAAGCCAAAACCGGCGGTGAATACACCGGTACACTGTTCATGAACAGCCAGCTGGGCAGCGAGCAGGACACTGTTGTTGAAGCGGGTCTGGGTACCCTGGACTTCTCTATTCTGGCCATCAACAACGTCACACCATTCTCCCCTACTGTGGGTATCTTTACCCTGCCATACGTCATCCAGAGCCTGGATGAAGCCGAGTTACTGACTCAGGGTGAGGTAGGTGCAGAGCTGGTAGAAAACACCGTTAAAGATGCCGGTGTGCGGATTGTCGGCTGGGCCTATACCGGTTTCCGGGTACTGACCAACTCAAGCAGCCAATCGAGACCCTGGAAGATCTGCAAAAGTTATCGTCCGGGTACCGAAGAACGAAATCATGATCGATACCTACAAGGCCTGGGGTGGCAACCCGACGCCAATGGCATGGTCTGAAACCTTCACCGCTCTGCAGCAGCGAGTTGTAGACGGTCAGGACAACCCGTATGTAACCGTTGATGCCATGAAATTCGACACAGTGCAGAAGTACGTGACGAACATTCGCTACATCTTCTCCATCGAGCCGCTGATCATGAGCGAAAGCGTCTATCAGGATCAGACTCCTGAAGTACAGCAGGCCATCGTTGAAGCCGGTAAGGCAGCGACCAAGCACAGTGCTGAATTCCTGACCGCTAACGAAGCCCGTATCAAGCAGCAGCTAATCGAAAAAGGCATGATCATCACTGACCCTGCCAACGGTGAAAAAGAGTGGATCGAGAAAGCCACCACCGCAGTATGGCCGAAGCACTATGAAAGCATTGGCGGTAAGGACAAACTGAACCGCGTACTGCGCCTGCTGGGCCGCGACGAAGTTTAATCCTGAGGTTTTATAACTTCGCTTCATAAGTAAAATTGCCCTTCCGGCTCATGCCGGCAGGGCTTTTTCGGTTACTCTAAGACCAACCTCAGCCGCTAAGTTATGACCGCCATGAAACGTACCAGCCTCTCCGGACAGATTGCCGATATCGACCTGAAACTGTTACGGGTGTTCAAAACCGTGGTGGAATGTGGCGGCTTTTCCGCCGCCGAAGTGGAACTGAATATCGGCCGCTCAGCGATCAGCCGGCAAATGTCTGATCTGGAAACCCGGCTGGATATGCATCTGTGTTTACGGGGCCGCTCCGGCTTTCAGCTCACCGAACACGGCCGGCTGGTCTACAAAGCCACCCAGGAACTGTTGGTTGATCTGGAAAAATTCCGCGCCAATGTGAACGCTGTCCACAGCCGGTTAGTGGGGAACTTACCCTGGGCCTGACCGATAATATGCTCACCGATGCCAACTCTGCGGTCACGGAGGTGCTGGGTAAATTCCACCAGCAAGAGCCCGAAGTTAAAATCAACCTGCAGGTAGCCTCCCCAATGAAGTGGAACGGGCAGTCATTGAAGGCAGGGCCAATATGGGGATCATTCCCCAGCACCATATTCTGCCCGGGCTGGAGTACCATGACCTGCATGCGGAAACCTCACTGTTTTACTGTGGCAACCGCCATCCACTGTTCGAGCTTCCGGCAGCAGACATCGACATGCCCCGTATCAGCCAGCATGACTTTATCGCCCCCGGCTATACCCACTCAGTGCTTCTGAAAGAACAGTTTCCCCAGCTTAAAGCTGCCGCCACGTCTTACCAGGTTGAGGGCATCGCCACCCTGATTCTCAGTGGTCAGTACGTGGGCTTTCTGCCGGATCACTACGCCGCCCTGTGGGTGGAGAAAGGCCTGATGCGTCCCCTTCTGCCGGAAACGCTCAGTTATCAGGTGCCATTTAAAATCATTGTCCGCCGTGATGCCCGGCCCAATCTGCTGAGGGCTGCGTTACTGGATGCTTTCAGTACGGAGAATTAGTTTCCAAAATTGGAAACTTTACCCGTCATAATTGCCATTTAACGACATCTGTCCCCGCCTTACAGTGAATTTTTGATCATTGAGGTGAGGAACTCATATGTCAGTCACACAGGACAATCGTTTCAGCCCACTGGCATCCGAGTCAGTACCCCGCTATGCAGGCATTGCCACCTTTATGCGCCTGCCCCATTACAGCATTGCCGAAGCCACCGACGCCGAAATAGGCCTGTACGGCATCCCCTGGGACGGCGGTACCACCAACCGCGCCGGTGCCCGTCACGGACCACGCCAGATCCGCGACGCCTCTGCCCTGATGCGCAAGGTGCATCCGGTACTGAATATCAGCCCGTTCAAACTGGCCCGCTGTGCAGACTTTGGCGACGCACCGGTGAATCCGCTGGCAATTGAACCGACGCTGGACATGATCGAAAACTTCGTCGCCGAAATGGTCGAACATAACATTATGCCGCTGGGCGCCGGTGGCGATCATCTGGTCAGTTTACCGGTATTAAGGGCTCTGGCGAAAAAGCACGGGCCGCTGGGCATGGTGCATTTTGATGCCCATACCGATACCTGGGACCGTTACTTCGGTGACTGCAAATACACCCACGGCACACCATTCCGCCGGGCCATTGAAGAAGGCCTGCTGGACCCGAAACGCATTGTCCAGATAGGCATCCGTGGTGGCCTGTACAGTGAAACCGATGATGACTGGGGGCTGGAGCAAGGCATCCGTGTCATGCGCATGGAAGAGTTCACAGAACTGGGCGTTGCCGGCGCACTGAAAGTAGCCAGAGAAGTGGTGGGCGATCAGGCCACTTACATCAGCTTCGACGTTGACTGCCTTGATCCGGTCTTTGCGCCGGGTACCGGCACACCGGAAATTGGCGGCCTGACTACCGTTGAAGCACAGCATATGGTGCGCGGCCTGCGCGGTCTGAACCTGATCGGAGCTGATCTGGTGGAAGTGTCTCCGCCGTTTGATCCGAGTGGCGCTACAGCACTGGTAGGCGCAACCCTGATGTGGGAAATGCTCTGCCTGCTGAGCGAAAAGTTTCACAGGACAGAAGCGAATAATCGTAACGTTTTGCAGGCCGGAGCTCATCTCCGGCCTCACTGCTATAAGTTATAAATCAGCCACACCGGCACGGATCTGCGAACGCAGAATTATCAGTTCCGGGAAACCGTAGAAAAACAGATTTTCTGCTCAGCAATGCTCACCTGACAGTCTTCAGGCTGCTCTTCCTCTACAAAATGCTAAAGCTCTCAGCGATATCTTCCGCTGGATTGGTCGCTGCATATTCAGCCAGGAAGTGGCCACGGTAACGACTGTGCAGCACTTCCGCAGACTCCTCCTCAGCTTCACTTACCATCTGCGGAGTCCAGAACTCCCGGACAAACTGATTGATGTACGAACCTTCCCGGGCACATCCTTCTTCCAGCTCAATACGGTTCTCACAGACAGTATAATCAACCTCTATCTGCTCATTGTTGAGAGTAATTATATGGCCCAGCTCATGCACCAGCACAAAGACAAGATTTTCAATATCCAGCCTGTTCTGTAAATCAACCGACTTCTCATCAATGGATAACTGCCATTCCCGCAATTTTCCATCAATCGCAATCACCGAAGCTCCACCTTCGTTTTCCGGGCCACTGACATAGTATTCATGCACCCTGGCTAATTGTTTTCCCGGTACAATTGCTGTGAATATCTGCCAGATTCGTTCTGCTCTGGGGCGGTCAATCTGCTGTGGCAAATAACTCCCTGCTTCTTCAAGCCTGCCATCGTTTACCCAATACAGAATGTACGCTGGCTCTTCTTCAGCTGAAGCCATTGCCCAGACAGTGCCGTACACTCCCAGCAACAATCCACCACTGAGTACAGCAACCAGTAACCGTTTAAGCATCTGCATCCTCTCTTAATACACGTCCGCTACATTACACCCTGCTCTGTTCATACAGGCCTAACCCTCGTGAGCCGGTAGCAGCACAAACTTACCCACATGCTGTTTAGTCAGAAATAACTGCTGGGCTGCAACAATTTCCTCCAGCGGAAAAGCCGCTGCCAGCAGGGGCTGAATCTCCCCGTTTTCAATATAGGAGATCAGGTTTGGGAATACCGGCTCATCCCAGGCAGTGGTGCCGATCAGCCGTACGTCTTTCAGATACATATCACGCATATCCAGATCAACCACCGGCCCGGCAATCGCCCCGGAAGACACCAGCCGTCCACCCCGCTTCAGTAACTTAAGCATAGTCGGGAACCCCGCACCGGCGACGTTATCAACAACCAAATCCACCGACTGTTCCCCAGCAACGCCAGTAAATCGGCATCCGGGGCAGCAACCGGTCAGCACCTAACGGCTGCATCTGCGGATGCTTATCTTCACCGGCAATGGCAATCACCGTTGCCCCCGGCGTTTGGCCAGCTGCACCGTAGCCGAGCCAACGCCCCGGAGGCACCGGTTACCAGTACCACATCGGTGGCTTTCACCTTTGCCCGGTGCAGCATATTTTCCGACGTGCCATACGCACAGGGAATCGTTCCCAGCTGGGCATCGCTCCAGTCACAGTCCACCGGAAATACTTCTGAAGCAGGCACCTTTACATATTCTGCAAAGGCGCCGTCAAAATCTGACCCCATCCAGATATTATCCAGACTGTCATAACCATGTTCCCGCATACAGGCCCGTACCAGCACCCGCTTGCCCTTCAAGGTTTTATCCACACCTGCGGCCATTCCAACTACTTCACCGCAGCAGTCAGTCCCCTGAATAAACGGAAACGGGGTTTCTTTATTCCAGCCACCGTCACTGCTTTCAGGTGTTAAGCCATCATCAGACGTCGCATTAGTCGATTCAGTCACCGATGATGAATACCAGCCCAGCCGGGTATTGATTTCAGTGTTGTTGATACCCGCAGCCAGCACCTTCAGCAGTACTTCGCCTTCTTGCAGTTCCGGCACCGGTACATCTTTATATTCCAACCGCTCATAGCCACCGTTACCTGTGGTAACCACTGCTTTCATCATCTTCGGCGTCATCGCTCTGCCTCTGTTTTTGCAATAAAGACCGTATCCACCTTACAGCGGATACGGCCAACCTTGACAGAACTTTTTGTAAAAACAGCCACTCAGATAACGGCTAACTTAGCCCGGGCCACCGCCTGCTTACGCATCCGGAAACCGTAACCGGCAACCGCTGCAAAAGTGCCTGCCGCCAGGAACACCCAGTGCACGCCGACCATAATCAGAACCGAACCCAGCGCCACGGCGGCCAGTTCACTGCCCATACTCACCGAACGGTACATGCCCATAGCCTCTCCCTGCTGAGCTTCACTGGCTTCATTTGACACCACCAGCGAGGTTGCCAGCTCACTGACAGTCATACCGACACCGGTGAACAGTAAAGTAAGCGCAAAGCCTTCCAGCGTATCCATCAGCGGCAAACTGAGCATTCCCGCGGCCATCAGCGTATGGCCCACCATCCCCAGATTTGAGGTCTTCATCCGGGCTTTTAACCGTGCTCCTATCCAGCTGCCGAACATCATCGGAATACTGATGCATACAGCACTCCAGGCAATTTCCGTGGCCCGAAGTCAAAGACATCCACGGTGTAAACATTGAAGTAAGAAAAGTACATGCTGATCGCCAGGTAGCTGAAGAGAGTCAGGGCAAACAGCGGAGCCAGCTTCGCATCCTTTAACAGCGCCCAACGGGATGTCTGCAGATGTCTGGCCTGCGCCTGCTGTCGCTGTTCCGCACTCGGTTTAATACCCGGTAACCAGAGCGTGATCATCAGCATATTCACCAGCGCCAGCGACATACCGAAAACAAACGGCAGGCTGTAGTCATTCCATGCATAGGCCGCGTAACCACCGCTCAGAGGGCCGATAATCCAGCCCAGATTCAGCGCCATGTTAATCCGCGCAAACAACCTGGGCTTGCTTTCCGGTGTACTGATATCCGCCGCAATCGCCTGAGCTATGGCGACATTACTGTTAAAGAACCCGGCCCCCAGACGGCTGATCACCAGCAACCATAAACTGCCGGTATAAATGGCCACCACCATGCCCAGATACCCGGTAGCGACCCCAAGCAGGGTAAACTGCAAAACCTGCTTTCGGCCAATCCTATCGGAATAGCGACCAAATAAAGGCGCACCAAATAACTGCCCAATGGGGTACAGTAAAATCACCGCCCCCAGCCACCAGACCCTGGCCACCTGGTCCAGCCCCTGCAGCGCGGTGAATAATTCTTTTTCTGTATCAAGAAACAGCGGCGTCAGTACCGGCGCCGGCATACTGAAACCGGCGACGGACAACAGTACCGTCAGGCAGATTGCCCACTGCAGTGAAGGGAATAACGCATAAGCTGCTCCTTAATCTCTGACTCAACTATTAAATAAACAAAATACTTTATTTATTCTGATAACTGACACTTATTAAGTAAAGCTTTTAGTTGATTAAATAAATCAATCCCGCATAATTGATTTTATGAATGACAGCAGCGACCGAATTCTTTACCTCCTCAAAACCAAGGGCCCGCAAACCGCAGCGGCACTGGGCAAACTTCTGGACATTACCTCCATGGGTGCCCGCCAGCATTTGCAGGCACTGGAAGAACGCCAACTGGTAAGTTGGGAAGACATTTCCGCCGGCCGGGGACGCCCTTCCCGGTACTGGCAGCTCACTCCGCAAGCCTGGCAACAGTTTCCGGACAGCCATGGCGAGCTGATGATCACCATGCTGGATTCAATTCAGGCGGTATTCGGTGATGCCGGACTGGAACAACTGATCAGCCAGCGGGAACAACAACTGGACAGCCAGTACCATGCCGCACTGGCAAACTGCCCGACACTGGAAAAGAAGCTGGAAAAGCTGACCGAACTGCGCAGCCTTGAAGGCTACATGGCACAGTGGCAGGAAGATGAAGAAGGCTACTGGTTCATTGAAAACCACTGCCCGATTTGTGCAGCAGCCCGGCGCTGCCAGAATTTTTGCCGTTCCGAACTGCAACTGTTTCAGTCGCTGTTCGCAGAGCAGGCCAGTGTGAGTCGGGAAGACTATATCCTCGACGGCGCCCGGCGCTGCTCTTACCGGATAAGCCCGTTATAACCGCCTAAAGATATTCATACCGGTTAACCACCGGCGCAGTAATATCCCAGCGGCCGGATACCCCGGCGCGGATCACCACGCGGTTACCTGGGGCAATGGCAACCTTATCGCCAAACTGCGTGTGAATAACCGCCCCCTGCTGCACAATGAACTGCACATCCTGATCGTAATCATAGGCAAATTCACTGATCTCTCCGCTTTCCCACAGCTCCCAGCTCTGGCAGGCAGCCTGCTCTTCAGCGCTGACGGTATGGATTTCTATCATTTTCTCAGACATTCGGTGCTTCTCCGTTCACTGCAGGTTGATCTGATAATTGCCCGGTATACGCCGGACGGCTGAAATACGCCGGTGCCTGCTCTGTTAACGCCGGTTTATCCAGCAACAGGTCGCAGGCTTTTTCTGCCAGCATGATGGTGGCAGCGTTGATATTGGCACTGGGCAGGGATGGCATCACAGAGGCATCAATCACCCGCAGGTTCTGTACCCCACGTACCCGCAACTGGCTGTCGACCACCGCCATGGCATCTTCTTGCGTACCGATCTTGCAGGTACCGCACGGATGATAAGCACTGGCGGCATCTTCCCGGATAAACTCATCCATGGCCTTGCCTTCGCGGATATGAATTCCCGGGGTATCCTCACGGTAATGATACGGTTTAAATGCCGGCTGCCGGGCGGCTTCCAATCCCAGACTCATGGCTTCACGCATCACCCGCCAGTCTTCATCAGTGGCCATATAGTTCGGATCAATCCGTAACGGATCCGTTGCTTTATTACTGCGTAAACGGACATTGCCCCGACTGGTTGGCCGCATCGGCCCGACACCGATCCGGTAACCGTAGGTAGTCGGCACCGGAATCCAGTCTTTATCAAAAAACACCGGGAAGAAATGAAATTGTATATCCGGATGAACCGTCTCCGGAGAACTGTTCAGAAACGCGCCTACGTGGCACTGATTCACTGAAGCAACGCCTGCTTTTGCGCCAAACCACTGAATACCCGCCCATAACATCCGGTGGGGCTGTAACTCCCGGTTCAGAGAAACAGGCTGTTTAGTTTCAATCTGAATATGGCACTCGAGGTGATCCTGCAGATTTTCACCCACCCCGGCAGGTCTGCCTGACAGTCGATATCATGCTCTTTAAGATGAGCCGCCGGGCCAATACCGGAGAGCATCAGCAACTGTGGTGAACCAAACACACCGGCACACAACAGGGTTTCCTGATCCGCTGAAACATCCAGTACCTGCTGCTTATACTTCACCTGACAACCGGTCACCGCAGTTCCCTGAAGATTTACCTTCAGTATCTGACAACCGGTCCAGACCGTGAGATTATCCCGGGCCGGCATATTATGCAGATACGCAAAAGCCGTGCTGTTGCGCACGCCTTTCTTCACACTCATTTCAAAGCGGGAAACCCCTTCCTGCTGATAGCCGTTCACATCCTCCGTCAGCGGCCAGCCCGCTTCCTGACCGGCCTCCAGAAACGCCGCATTCAGCGGGCTGAGCTGTTCCTGACGCTGCACCCCGACCGGGCCGGCAGTACCACGGTAAATGCTGTCCACAGTACTGCTTTCTATTTTCTTAAAATACGGCAGGCAACTGGCCCAGTCCCAACCTTCGGCGCCTTCCTCTTGCCAGCGGTCATAATCCAGCGGATGCCCCCGCAACCAGGTCATACCGTTAATCGACGAAGAGCCCCCAACACCCGGCCACGGGGCTGCTGAATTTCCCGGTTGTTAAGATGCTTTTGCGGCTCAGTATGAAACCACCAGTTATATTTAGAGGTGGGTTTGAATGCTGACCGCAGGCCTGCAGGCATTTGCAAAATCCAGGACTTATCCGAGCTTCCTACTTCCAGCAGCAATACCTGATGGCCAGCATCCGCCAGTCGGCGTGCTACTACGCAGCCAGCAGAGCCTGCGCCGGCAACAATATAGTCATAACGTGTTTGCATACTCTTCATCTCATTATCCGGCCAGAAGCCTTTAGCGCAGCGCTTGAGGTCCGTTAACTCAGTTACAAATCACTATAAAGCCCGGCCCCGCATAAATATATTTAAATTGAAATAAGTATTACTTAAATATAATTTATAAAATATTCACAACCGATAACTCTCAGAAAACCTATGCGCCATCTCGACCTGAATCTGCTCATGACATTTAAAGCCATTGCGGAATGTCACAGCCTGACCCTGGCTTCCCAGCGGGTAAACAAAACCCAGGCGGCGATCAGTATTCAGCTGAAAAACTTGAAGAACTTACCGGCTGTAAGCTTATTGAACGGGGTTATCACCAGGCAGTGCTGACAAAAGACGGCGAGGTTTTGCTGCAGTACGCCCGACGGCTGCTCAGCCTCAGCGACGAAGCCATTAACGCCCTGAACCCTGAAGAAGTACGCGGCACCGTCAGGTTCGGCATTCCAGATGATTACGCCAGCCTGATCCTCAAAGAAGCAGTACAGGCATTTGCCAGCCGCTATCCGGGGATCCGTCTGGAGATCCGCAACGATATCAGCCACAACCTGTTCAAAGGCCTGGAAAACGGTGATCTGGATCTGGCGCTGGTCACTCAGCGGGAAACCGACGCCGGCGGTAAGATGCTGCGCCGCGACCCACTGGTCTGGGTGGCCGATCAACACTTCGTCATCCCGGAGGGCCGCTGCCGCTGGCACTCTACCCCCACGGCTGCGGCTTTCGTAAAAACATTCTGGATGCACTGAGCAGCAGCCGGCAGGACTATTACATCGCCTTCGAATGCACCGGCGTGACCGGCGTTAAAATTGCCGTCGACAGCGGCCTGGCCATTGCCGCCACCGCGCCAGCGCTAATTCAGCCAAACTGGCGAATCATTAGCCAGGACGAATACGCCCTGCCTAAACTGGATGCCATTGTTATTGAGCTGCGGCACGGAAAATCAGAGCCGGACACCGCCGTAAAATGCTTCGCTGAGAATATCCGCGAACTGCTGTCTGACGTGTAAAAGCCGGAAATTTACAACGGTTTTCCGCTTAAATCAGACATCGGAAAAGCCAATCACAGCCATCCGTATTTTCCATCTGACATCCCCGCAAAAGCAGCTAGAATGCAAATTCTCATGGGATGCTCATCCCATCAGGCAAGACCCGGTAAACCTTCAGAAAACACTGTTAACACAAGCCATTACCTCAGCTCATGAGGAATGAGTTATTTGCATTTGGCTGCATATACAACAGCCACTAACGTGACAGGTTTTCAGACCCGCCAACCGTTATTCAGGAGCAGGGACGATCATGAACCAGAGCTACTTAAAAGGTGCTTTACTGATACTGGCCGCCGGCCTTTGCTACGCCTTTCAACCGATCTTTGCGAAAGTTGCCTATGAAGACGGTGCCAACGCCATCGCCCTGATGCTGTTACGTTTCCTGCTGGCAGCCTGCCTGCTGCACCTTTACGTATTCCGCCAACGCAAGCGCCGCCTGGCAACTGAACTGACACGGATGAATGTCATTAAAATACTCGCGGTCGGTATGCTGGTCGGGATAGGTGCCATGTGTTATTTCATGTCGCTGGAGCGACTTTCCATTGGCCTGGCTACGCTGCTGTTCTATCTGTTCCCACTGTATATTTTTATCTTCTCAGTGATCCTGCGACTGGAAGCGATGTCGCTGCTGAAACTCACCGCCGTATTACTGGCCATTGGTGGCGTCTATATCAGCGTTGATCTAAATGGCGAACTGCCCGTAACCGGCATATTACTGGGCTTATCTGCCGGTGCAATCTATGGCATCTACATCATGCTCAACAACCATTTTCTGGCCCATCAGGATACGCTGAGCAGTATTACCTGGGTCAGCAGCGGGGCATTCATCTGCTTTGCTATCCCCTCAATGGCCGGTCAGGCGGTTTTCCCTGACAGTATGCAAGGCTATGGGGCAGTGCTCGGGCTGGTCTTCATCAGCACCCTGCTGTCACTGACCCTGTTCCTGAAAGGCATCCGCCTGATTGCCCGCTCGACAGACACCTCGGTACTGGCAATGACCGAAATCGGCACCACCATGCTACTGGCCTGGTTACTGCTCAACGAACAGGCCAGCAGCCGGGAAATTATCGGTGCTGTTGTGATATTTGTGGCCGCCCTGATGATTCTGATGACCGGCCGAAAACGGGCTGCTGAAGTGACCTGAAGCATATACTCTGCCCAATCTGAAACTGAAACTCACGTGCCACTTGACCGGGTATGCCGATTTCGGAGATAGTCTTTTGCCAATGGAACATTCGCAATCTAAAAGGAATATCATGCGCTATCTCCTCATCCTCGCAGCGACAGTTATACTCGCCGGCTGCGAAGTCGCTCCTGTTAAAAATGTGCAGGAAATCAAGACCGAAACTCAGGTCAGCTCAAAAATTCAGTTACCCACTCAGATCCCTGTCGCCTATTACGCCAGCGCAGACGAACTGAACCGCATGTACCGGGGATCCCGGGGCTATTATCAGTGGGAATTCAATACCGGCATCCGTTTTCAGGAAGCTCTGGATCTGGTCATTCCGGGTATCTTTAAAAATGCAGAATCCCTGCAACTGGGCAGCTCACCGCAATACCTGTTTACCTTTGAAAGTAAGCAGGACTATGACACTGTCTGGGGAGCTTATAAGATCAGCCTGAACACCCGGGTAATCGACCGTGACGGCAATGAAGTATTCAAAACCCAGACCAAGGGCAGTGCTTCAGCCGGTAATGACAGCGGTGCAGGCTATATGAATGCCTATGCAACTGCACTCAAGGAAGCCAGCTACCGTTTTCTGAACCATATGGGTGCCGAAAAACTGGCGGCTCTGGAAACACAACCCGCGCCGATTAAGCTGAATTCTGACAATATCAAAGCCTTGCTTAAAGAAATTAAGCCTGTCGGTACCGGCAGCGGTTTTTATATCAACAAGGAAGGCCAGATTCTCACCGCATCCCATGTGGTTCAGAGCTGCCTGCTGACTCAGGTTCGTTTAAACGATCAGACCTTTGATACTGAACTGGTCGCCCAAAGCAAGATTCTGGATCTAGCTGTGCTTCAGGCTTCTCCTGTTTCCGCCTACGCAAAGATTAGCGAAACAGGCGCCGTAAAACTGGGGAAAGTATTTTCACAACCAGCTATCCCCTGTCGGATATCCTCACCAGTCAGGCAAACCTTACTCTGGGTAACGTCAGCTCTATGGGCGGTGTGAAAGGTGCATTTTCTAACTTCCAGTATTCAGCACCGATCCAGCCGGGCAGCAGTGGCGGACCGATTATTACCCATACAGGTGAAGTCTCAGGCGTGGTTACCAGCACACTGAATCAAAATTATATTTTGGCCACCACCGGCACAACGGCGCAGAATATCAACTTCGGCGTGGCTAACCGCTATGTACGGAAATTTCTGGATAACAACCGGATACATTATTCGTCCGGTAAACCCGCCAAGGATTTTTCCGCAGCCACTCAGGACGCAGTGAACTATACCGTTCAGGTTATCTGCTATAAGTAAGGACGCTACGATGAAACGCTCAGTATTACGATTTATTCCCCTGCTCATTGCCCTGTTCACAGTTTCTGGCGTACAGGCAGAAAACGATCCTCAGCAGGTTCAGCCCTACCAGCATCAGGGTAAAAAATATCCTCCGGTATATTTTATTACCAATATAAAAGGTGCTGATATTAAACAGACGCTCGAAGAGCATCAGGCATTCGCTGAACTGGATGAAGATGCCATCGGCGCCCCACTGGCCGTTATTGCCTGGAGTGGGTTACGCATGAAACAGGACGCCACAGGCTTCTCCAGCCTGATGTTATCGGCCAGCACACTTGGCATTATCCCGATCGTCTCTAACAAAGAATACAAGGTAGGTTACTTTGTGTACGCTGGCGGAGAACTGGTGGATAAGTACATTTACTCCATGACCTCAGCCGACGTTGAGAATATTTGGGCTGGCCCACCCAGAGACAGTGACGAGCTGAAGCCTGCTGAACAGGTATTTGCAGAATCGACAGTCACTCAGTTCCTCCACGAAATCGCTGCTAACGAAGAGTTGGCAGAGCTGTTCGAGGAATATTACCTGTATGCTCCAGAAAACAAATCTGTATCTGAATAAGCTATTTAATGCCTGAAAAGTTCAGGCATTTTTAACTGAAGATCCCCAACACTTTATCCCTGTGAGGCTTCTGTGCGCATTTTTTAAGTATCCTAACAGTGCTGTTTCTTGCCGGATGTAACACTGTTCCGATAAATAATTTTCAGGATGTCAAAACAAGTAGCAAACTTAACCCGGATATTAAAATCCCTGCCAATCTACCCGTTGCTTATTATGCAAAACATCGTGAACTGACACATACATTTGAATACGAATACACACCGAGAAGATGGGTATTCAACACCGGTGAACAGTTCAAAAGTGCATTAGACCTGACCTTTCAGGGTATGTTTTCTGACGCCGAACCATTAAAACTTGGCAACAAACCTAAACTCATTTTTCTTTTTCGGCTAAACCAGAGTTTGAGCGTTTATTTGGTATAACATCGGTAACACTTCGCACGACAGTCTCTGACCGTGAAGGCAATGAAATATTTAAAACTCAGGTGGAAGAATCCTCTACTTCAGGGGACTATCAGGAGATTATGATGCTGCATTCAAATTTGCTTATGCAAAAGCTGTAAAAGAATCAGTCATTCAGTCACTGAATCATTTGGGCGCTCAACAACTTGAATCACTGACCAACGCCCCGGCAGCAAAAACGTTTACTCAGAATGATGTGCAGCGTTTTCTGGGAGACACTAAGCCATCCAGCATTGGCACAGGCTTTTTATTAACCAGTCCGGCCAGCTGATTACTGCTTCACATCTAGTTAACAGCTGTCTGCTAACCAAGATTAAAGATAAAGATCAGGTTTATAACACGAACATCAGAGCACAGAGCCGTATTCTGAACATCGCACTTCTGGAATTAACTGAAGATAACCAGCGTAATCCTGTCAGTTTTGCCAGACTCAACCCGGAAATAATCACTGCTCCCGAGCAAGAAATATTTACTGCCAGCTACCCTGTTATTAATGCATTTATGCCTGATGCAAAGATTAAAAAAGTAAAATTTATTCACAAAGTGATACAGCTGACTCTATCGGCAAACTTGAATATCTGGCTAAAGCCGGATCAGGAACCAGTGGAGGACCTATCGTCACTTTTGACGGAAAGCTGGCGGGGATGGTTATCCGATCAGTCAGTGAAGGCAGTTTACAAACAACCAAAGTAGCCGGTAAACCAAGTGTGAATATAGGATTGAGCAGCAAAATGATCAGTCAATTTCTGGACCGCAACAATGTACTGTATTCAGCAGAGAAACAGCCTGCAGATTTTGCGACAGCCTCGCAAGAAGCGATTAATTATACTGCCCGTGTATTTTGTTATAAATGAAGACAATCCCTGACAGGAAAATGAACCATTGCCCAAAGCATGTAACCTACAGTTGGCTGGTGTTGTTCATCTTGGTAACACTGCACAGCTTCGCGTTTGCTGGCCAGACATCAACGCCTTATCAGCATCAGGGACGATTATTTCCGCCGGTATATTTCCAAACGAATATAACAACGTATCCACTAAAGAAACGGCTACGATACCACCAGGCATTTAAAGCATTCACCGAACAGGAAAACGCTTCCCCAATCGCAATCGTGGCCATAGAAGGTACTCGCGTAAAATCAGATTTAACCTTGCTATCAAGCCTGACACTATCTGCAGCAACTCTCGGCATCTTCCCCTGGCCTCTAACGATATACACCAGGTTACCTATCTTATATTTGTGAACGGAGAGCTGTTTACCCGCTATGAATATCAGATGACGTCGTTAGAGATAAAAATATATGGGCAACGAAAGCTGACCAGATACAAAAACCTGAGAAATCGCTATTTCTTGAACAAAGTGTTAACTCACTTCTCCACGAAATCGCTGCTAACGAAGAGTTGGCAGAGCTGTTCGAGGAATACTATCTGTATGCCCCGTCTGACACTCAGTAAGCACTGCCGGCTGGCCGCTCTGTCTGACGCCACTTTCGCTGCCGGTCACGGCTGGGACCGATGCCGTAATGACGGCTGTAGGTACGGGAAAAGTGCGCACCGGACTTAAAGCCACAGCGGCTGGCAATCACAGCAATATCGCCGCCGGACTGATATAACAGCCGGCGGGCAGCCTGCAGGCGCATTTTCATATAGTAGGCACTGGGGGTCATTTCGAAATGTGATTTGAACAGTCTTTCCAGATGGCGGACCGATACATGTACCCGGTCTGCCAGTTCGCTGCTGCTCAGGGATGTTCCAGATGTTTGTTCATCATATTCACCGCCCGCTGCAAACGCAGATCCCCTGTGTCACTCACCCCGTCTCCCTGTTCAGTTCCCAATGTCCGGGCAGCATCATCGCTTCAGCAACAGCAGCCGCTACTGTGCTGTTAAATTGCTGATCCACAAAGTTCAGCATCAGTTGTCCCGGGGCGATACCACCGGCACAACTGATACAGTCGGTATTTCCGTCTGTCAGAATATACGGCTTGTCTGAAATCTGGATATGCGGATACAAACGGGAGAATTGCTGTGCTGCCGGCCCCTGCATACACACCGTTCCGCGGTTAAGTAGCCTGGCCTGCGCCAGTAAATGGCTGCCGCCGCCGATACCGGCAAATACCGTTTGTTGTCGGTACAGCGTCTGTAACCACCAGCAGAGTAACGGGTAATTTTCCTGCCACAGTTGCTGACCGGCGATCACAAAAGATTGGCCGGTACTTCATACTGATAGTCTGCGCTCGGCAGAATTAAACCATTACTGGCGGATACCGGCGCGGCAGAATTACCCAGCAGATGCCACTGATAACACTCCCGGCCCAGTACCCGGTTTGCCAGCCGTAACGGATCAATCGCCGCCTGCAGCGACGCCATGGAATAACCGGGTAAAAGCAGAAAGGTCAGCCGGTAACGGCCATCGGGTTCAGGACGCAACATAAGAACATCCCCGTTCAGGCCTGGTCTTTACGCTGGCGAATCTCAGCAAATACCTCAGCAGGCGGTTTACCCGGCATATCCAGCTGAGCCTGCAAACCGGGTATATCAGCCCGCATGAAAGGGTTGGTCTGGCGTTCCTGCAAAACACTGGAGGGTAAGGTCGGTAAACCCTGTTCGCGCAATTGCTCAACCGTCTGACAACGCGCCTGCAATAGCTGATTATCCGGCTCCAGCGCCGCTGCAAACCGGGCATTACTCAGGGTATATTCGTGACCGCAATAAACCGCGGTTTCATCCGGCAGCTCACGTAAACGCCGGATGCTTTGCCACATCTGTTCAGCGGTGCCTTCAAACAGGCGGCCACAGCCCATGGAGAACAGGGTATCGCCGACAAACACCGCCTGCAGTTCAGGGGACCAGTAACAAACATGTCCCAGCGTGTGTCCCGGCGTGGCAAGCACCTGCACACTGATTCGGCCCAGCTGCAGCACATCACCATCATCTACAGACTGGTCAATACCGGGAATCACATCCTGATTCAAAACAGGGCCGATAACCTCACACTTATAGCGCTGCTTAAGGGCGTCGTGGCCATCAATATGATCCCAGTGATGATGGGTGGTCAGAATGTAGTCCAGCTGCCAGCCACGCGTTTCCAGTTCCGCTTCAATCACCTGGGCATCCGGGGTATCGATCACCGCGGTAATATTATTTTCAGCATCATGTATCAGGCAGCAATAGTTATCCTGCAGGCAGGGTAACTGCACAATTTCGGCATTCAGCATAGTCAGGGTCCGTCATGTAATTTTTATTATGGTGTTACAGATCTAATTTCAGGCGGGGTGTCCGTGCCCGGGAGCAGCACACCATCAGCACGTTTTGCTCGGCTTTTTCCGCATCGTTAAGCACACTGTCACGGTGGTCCGCTTCCCCTTCCAGCAAATCCACTTCGCAACTGCCGCACAGGCCTTCCTTGCACATGGTCTCAATCTCATGACCGGCCGCCTGTAACACTTCAAGAATTGTCTGGGATTCACCTACCTGCAGCATTTCACCGCTGCTGGCGATCTCAATCTCAAATGCTTCGCTGACCGCATCTTCCGCCACCGGCGCCGCACTGAAACGTTCAAAACTCACCTCGATGTCCGGCAAGGGGCTGCAGCATCCAAAATGGCCTGCAACAGCCCTTCTGAACCGCAGGTATACACGCGGGTAGGCTGGTTCTGCAGGCTAAACAACGCGCTTAAATCCAACCGTTTCGCCGCATCGCCGTAGCTGTAATGAAATTCCACAGCACTGCCAAACGTCTCTTCCAGCCAGTGACGAAACGCTGCCTGTTCAGGGGTTCTGCACAGGTAATGCAAAGTAAAAGGTTTGCCGGCGGCCTGCAGCTGCAGCGCCATTAGCATGATGGGAGTAATACCGATCCCGCCGGCAATCAGCAGATAATTATCGCCGCTCATGTCCAGCTCGAAATGGTTACGCGGCCCATGGATTTTAAGTTCATCCCCGGCTTGCAGTTGCCGGTGCATATAGTCCGAACCGCCCCGGCCATCCGGCTCGTGCAGCACAGCAATACGGTAGTAATGGCGCTCTGCAGGATCACTGCACAGGGAATACTGACGGATCAGGTCATTGCCCAGTAAAACATCGATATGGGCACCGGCGGTGAAAGCCGGCAGTTCAGTGCCATCGATGGCCTCAAGGGTATAGGCGCGGATCTGACCAGCGACATCCTCTACCGCCGTGATACGGGTTGTGATTGGCTGAGAAGACATTCTTCACCTCCGGGCAGCCGGTATCCGTAGCATGTGTGCCACCAGCTGACATATATTCTTTTGATGAAATTAAGGACGGGGAGCACAGCCGGTGCTCCCCGTAACCGTTCAGGCCGGTGCGGTATTACCCGCCCGCAGCCTGACCGGCAGGTGCTTACATATCTTCCGGGTCGATACCCGGTACTTCAGTAATACCCAGCTGCTGCTTCCAGTCCACCGGATACACTGCGTAGAAGATCACACATTTCTCGTCGCATTCGTACTTAACATCCATACCTTTTGGCATGTACAGCACGTCACCTGGCGCACACTGGTACGGTTCGCCGTCGGCGATCAGACGGAAGTTACCTTCCTTCACAAAGATGATTTCATCAACTTCCAGATTCCATGGCACAGACACGTTGTTCAGGAAGTTAACACCACCGGCCATGCTTTCGCTGACCTTGGTATTCACCCAGGGTTTGATATAGGTGCCACCCGGCTCCAGCTCGACCAGACGGTGTTCGATATCTGAAAACTTAAATAACGTTGGTGTAGGCATAACAGTTATCCTTTTTGGATTTATTGGTTGGATTCAGTTGTGGTACTTAACTGTATTAAGACGTCTGAACTCAGCGGTTTACCGGCTCGTTCAGCTCGATGACGTAACCGTTCGGATCTTCCACGAAGCCCAGCATGCGGGTGCCGTGATTCATCGGCTTGGCCGGGCTGCGGATGGTTACCCCTTCAGATTCCAGATACGCCATGGCATCCACCACAGAATCGACGTTAAACGCCAGGTGGCCATAGGCATTGCCTTTGTCGTAATCGGTTTCCTGATCCCAGTTGTAGGTCAGTTCCAGTGTGGTCGTTACGTTTTCAGGGCCGAAACCCACGAATACATTGGTAAAACGGCCGGCCGGATAGTCGGTATTACGCAGTACTTCCATGCCGAGAATCCGGCAATAGAAATCAAGAGATTTTTCCAGATCACGCACCCGGATCATGGTGTGATCTAAACGGAATTTATTGGCTTGAGACATCATTCACCCCACTCAAAAACCACAGGCAGCCATCCTGCCTGTGCAGATAAAATGGCCGGAGATAATGGCCTCCGGCCCGGTAATAATTATTCGCTTAACGCGCTGACAACCTGCTCCTGGAAGTTACGCACACTGCGCTCCCAGTGAGGAGAAAGAACACCGCCGGTCTGGGCAACCTGAGACTTACGGCCTTCCTGTAAGCGGATGCACATTTCGTGGTCTTCAATGTGTACATCCACCCACAGTTTCTTAAGTTTCTCAGCCGCTTCGGCATCCAGCTCGGTGCCGTCGGTCATATAAATCGCCCGGCGCTGCAGGGTTTTATCCGGCCCCAGCGGTACATTCAGGTGAACCCCATCTGATCCGGGAAATAACGGCCAAAGACAAAGTTAGGGAACAGGGTCAGGTAACGGGAACTCACCGCCAGAGTATTGCCGCTGCCATCGCCCCTTCATCGCTGTCATCCAGATCAACAGCACTGCCCTGGCAGTGACCGTCATCCACAATGTAGTGGTCAACCAATGGCTGATCAGTGGTAGACGCGTGCACAAACTGCACGTGGTAAGGCTCAATGAAGTTCTCCATCAGGAACTTCCAGTTGGTATCCACAACCCCCAGATCAATCACGCCAACCAGTTTGGCCTGATCAAAATCCATGCCCTGTAAACGGTTCTTCACCGGGGCAATAAAGTCTTCAAACGGCTGGGCATCACCGCTGATATTGACGAAGATCCAGTCGTACCAAACCTCGCAGCGCACCGGTGTCAGGCCATGTTCTTTGGCATCGAAACCTTCAGGTACAGACTTAGGATCGTCACCGCCAAAATAAGGGGTGGTACGCAGCTCACCGTCCAGACCGTAAGCCCAGGCGTGGTACGGGCACTTCAGCATGCGGCCAACGTTCATAGGCTCATCCACCAGCTTCAGGCAGCGGTGACGGCAGACGTTATGGAAAGCATTAATCTGATTATCGCGGTTACGGACCAGCAGCACCGGGCTGTCGCCCACATTCACCGGCATCGCGTCGCCGGCATTGGCCATTTCATGGGCAAAGCCCACTAACACCCAGTTATTTGGAAACAGACGGGCTTTTTCTTCCGCCCAAAAGGCTTCACCGGTATAGGCTTCCGGTGGCAGACCGCGTTTTACTTCACCCGGCTCATTGAAGGCTTCCAGGCTGGCGCTGGCCAGATCAGTTGCAATCAGGGACATGATTGTTTTCTCCGAACATTATTGTCGTTATATCGGGGCGCTGCAGTGTGCCTGATGCAACGGGCTGCAGACGCGTCATAAGGTCTGGTCAGGCACAGTTGCAACGCTGCAGCAATGCCCTAGCTGGCGGATAAAAATCTATCAGGAGGTAACACACAGGCCCAATTCAAATACCACACAGGTCATGAGCCTGACTCATGAGCAGGCAGGAATCCGCGTTCAGGGCAGGACAACCACAGGACAAAAACCTTTTAATTTCAGATAAATAGAGAAAACCATGCCGGGCTGATGCCGGTGACCGTAACGCCGGATACACTTGTCTGTTCCGGACAAAAAGCCGTTATCCGGGTGTTATTAGATAGCCTCATACCCTGTGTGAAATTTGCATTGGGCGAGGCTTTCAGCCCTTGTTAGGTTGTTAGTTCTGGTCAGTCGTAGCTGGCGAAACCGGAACCAACTGAGCACTGCACAGCAGTGTTTCAGGATGATCCTCTTTATCTCACTACAACAATAAAAGAGCGGCATCAGGCCTCAGGGTACTACCACCCAGTCGCCCGCGCCGGGAGAGATTATGAACAACAAAAACAACAATACAGGCATTGCCGAGTCGGGGCTGTTCTCCGGCATCAATCCTTCTATGGGGATTCTGGCAAAGGTATGGTCGTTGCATTTCTGGTGTTTACCATCATGAATGTTGACTATGCCGGTGGGGTTTATGCCGACATCAAAAACTGGATTCAGACCACCCTCAACTGGTATTACGTCAGTCTGATCAGCGTGTTCTTTTTCCTAAGTATCTGGCTGACCACCGGCAAGATGGGCAGCTTAAGACTGGGTGCTGACGATGAACGCCCGGCTTTCAGTTTCTTCTCCTGGTTCGCCATGCTGTTTGGCGCAGGCATGGGTATTGCCATGCTGTTCTGGAGCATTGCTGAACCAATCTTCCACTTTCAGGGTAACCCCTTCATGACCATGGCCGGTGTTGAAGCCGGCAGCGCAGAAGCAGCTCAGATCGCCATGCGCATATCCTTTTCCACTGGGGCTTCCACGGCTGGGCAATTTACGCCGTCGCCGGCTTAGCCATGGCCTACTTTGCCTTCCGCAAAGGCCTGCCGCTGACCATCCGCTCAGCGCTCTACCCGATCCTTGGGGATAAAATCTACGGACCAACAGGCCACGCAGTTGATCTGCTGGGCGTCTTCGCCACCATCTTCGGTGTAGCAACGTCTCTGGGCCTGGGTGTTTCTCAGATGAACGCCGGCCTTAACTACCTGTTTGGCATGGAAATTTCTGTCATTAATCAGGTTATTCTGATTGCGGTTATTTCAGTAGCTGCAACCTTCTCCGCGGTGTCCGGCGTTGCCAAGGGCATCCGGATTCTCAGCGAACTGAATATTAAGCTGACTGCCATTCTGTTCCTGTTCTTCCTGTTTGCCGGACCAACCGTCTTCCTGCTGGGTTTCTATGTCACCAGCGTTGGTGACTACCTGTGGAACATGATTCCGATGGGTTTCTGGACTGATCCTAATCCAGAAAGCCAGTGGCAGGGTTGGTGGACCGTCTTCTACTGGGGCTGGTACATCTCCTGGGCACCGTTTGTGGGCATGTTCATTGCGCGTATTTCCCGTGGCCGTACTGTCCGTGAATTCCTCTTAGGGGTCATTCTGGTACCGTGTCTGGTGAGCTTCCTGTGGCTGTCACTGTTTGGCGGCACAGCACTGCATATGGAGCTTTACGGCGACGGCGGCATTGTTGCGGCGGTTAACGACAACCTGACCACTGCACTGTATGTCACGCTGGAAGCACTGAACATCGAATGGGCGACCTGGGCCATGGCGGCACTGGCAACCCTGATGATCCTGACCTGGTTCGTCACCTCTGCGGATTCCGGCACACTGGTCATCTGCACCCTGCTGTCCATGGGCAGTGAAAACCCGCCGCACAAATTCCGGGTGATCTGGGGTCTGGGTGTTGGTGCTGTAGCCGCGGTACTCTTGCTGGCCGGCGGGCTTAAAGCCCTGCAGGCAGCGTCTATTGCTGCTGCCCTGCCGTTCTCCATCGTGATGATCATGATGATTATCGGCCTGCTCAGCTCCATGCTGACCGATTCAGACTATGTGCCTTCCCAACAGGCGGCACCTTCTGAGCCGGACAGCCTCAGCCTGAAGAAACCGGCTCAGGCTGGCTGATCTGTCAGGCAAGAAAAAGGGCTACTGAGTAGCCCTTTTTATTACATGGTATTGCTCAGCCAGTGAACAAAATCCCGGACCTTGGCAATGTTTAAGCGATCTTCCGGGACGATCAGATAGTAAGAATAACTGTCCAGGCTTTGCTCAAACGGGCATACCAGTTTGCCTTCTGCAATGTCATCCCGGATCAGCTCCGGGCACACCAGCGCAAAACCCTGCTTCTCAATCGCCGCCTGCTGACGGACATTGGTATCGCTGTAATATTCATTGCGCAGCGGCACCAGACCATCCACCCCGGCCAGCTGTAACCACTCCTGCCAACTGGTGACATCGGTTTCATGCAACAGTGCAAAGCGCTGCAGCAACTGCGGATCAGTGGGGTCATCGATGCCTTCCAGCAAAGAAGGATGGCACGCAGGCGTCAGGTTACCGGCCACAATCATGCGGGCATTCGCCGGCACTTCCGCCAGATGCAGCCACTCGATGGATACATGAATATCAGCATTGGAGAAATCCGCCGGTTCATTGCTGTGGAAAAAGCGGAAGTCATAACTGAAGTCCGCCGCCCGCAGCCGCGATGACAGCCACTTCAGGGCAAAATGCGAGCGTACTGAAATGCCCACAGGGGTTAACGCCAGACTGGCCTTTAAGCTGCTCACACCGCGGCGTAACAGTGCCATAGAGGCGGACAAATCCTTATACAGGATCTCTCCTTCCTCGGTCAGGGCAATCCCCACACCGGAGCGGTCCAGCAACTTGGTATTAAAGTATTCTTCCAGATTACGGATCTGGTGACTGATGGCCGACTGAGTCACGTTCAGTTCTTCGGCAGCCTTAGTAAAGCTTTTGTTACGGGTCACCGCTTCAAAAACCAACAGGGACTTAAACGGTAGCAGCATGATTCCTCACCCTTCAGACTGTGCCGGAGGGTGTTAGTTGCCCTCCGGAATCTGCACGCCAGCAACCGGGCATCATCCTTTTGGCCGGATGATGATCCCAACTCTGAATCTTCAGATAGCAGCACAGATTTTCTGTTTATTTTTATAATTAGAGGCACGTTTTATACGACTGCCTGTACGTCCTTCCCGGATCATAAAGAAAGCCCTTTAGCAGCACAATCCATATCCGGCACGCATTCTCAGCAGCGATTTCCAAACCGCAACATTCACTCTTTACGCAACACAGGCAGCATCCGGGCTGAGCCTGAACACCGGCCCGTTAGCGACGGTGAATCCAGCTAATACCCCATGAGATCTTTGATTTTTCAGCACCGCTATCTGCAGGTAATTTGTGCGTTTTTCAGAGGCACAGGCCATGCAAAACAATAAATATACCGCCGACCTGATCCTGTTACTGGTGGCAGCCGTGTGGGGATTCTCCTGGTTGCACAAAGTATGGGGCTGGATTATCTGGGACCGTTTGGCTTTAACGCCGGACGCTTTTTACTGGGTGCGCTGGTACTGATCCCCGTCTGCCTGCTCTGGCAACGGGGACGGTCAGTAACTGGCCAGCGATGCTGACCGGCAGTGTTGCCGCCGGCTTTATTCTGTTCATGGGGGCCTCGCTACAACAGGCAGGCCTGCAATACACCACCGCCGGGAACGCCGGCTTCATTACCAGCATGTACATCGTCTTTGTACCGGTATTCGGCCTGGTTCTGGCCCATAAAACCGGCATCAACACCTGGCTGGGGGCTGCCGTCGCCGTCGCCGGTCTGTACCTGTTAAGCATAGGCGAAGACTTCACCATCAACCCGGGGATGCTCTGGTGTTACTGGGGCTGCCTTCTGGGCCGGACACGTGCTGATCATCTCGGCTGGCGCAACAGCTGAATAATCTGATGTTATCTTTACTGCAGTTTATCTTTTGCGGCCTGCTGTGCGCGCTGCTGGCTGCTTTCTTTGAAGCAGATACCTTCAGCGGCACCAATATGCTGGCGGCCTGGCAGCCGCTGCTGTTTGCCGGCGTTCTAACGGTTGGAATTGGTCATACGTTACAGGTGGTGGGTCAGCGCTCGGCGCCGGCTTCCCACGCGGCAATCATTATGAGCCTGGAAGCGGTATTCGCAGCACTTGGTGGCTGGCTATGGCTGAATGAACACCTGGATACCCGCCAGTTTACCGGCTGTGCGCTGATGCTTGCCGGGTATTACTGTCACAGTTTCCGTTGTCCCGCCGCAGTAAAACTGTTCCTACTCAGGCCGAAAACGCCTGACGGCAAAGCCAGTCTAAAAGCCCGTCTAAAAGCCAGCCCCGATAAGGAGCAGCAAAAGCTGCTCTTTCTTTCCTTCTGCTGTCAGTCAGCCCTTTCCCGACGGTTCCAACGCTTAAGCACATCCGCCTCAAACTGGCCGTTGATCGACAGGCCACAGCTACATTTCACAAAATAATAGGTGCCGTATCCGTTCTGGAATCCGGCACTGCAAGTCACTTCACTGCCGCAACACGGACAGGGCAGCACCTTCTGCCCCAGGGTTTCATCTGTACTCATGATCAGGTTCCTGATTTAACCGCTAAATATCATGAGCTTAATCCCCGGCAATCCCGGCTATCAGCACCAGTCAGCTCAGCAACAGGTACCAGTTCAGCCGTCATTTTTGACTGATTCAGACACCGCTGACGCCTTCAGTCATCCCGCTCAGCAAAATACGCCACCAGGCGGTCGAGCATAACCCTTAACGCAGCAGGCTGGTGCTTGCGGGAATGATAGACGCCATAAATATTCAGGGTTTGCGGTTCGTATTCCGGCAGCAGCTGAATCAGCCGGCCACTGCGGATATGTTCAGTCACCGCATGCGAGGGCTGCAGGGCAATGCCCACATCATTCAGCGCAGCGCCCAGCACCACCATCGAATCATTGGCGCTGAAATTACCCCGTACAGCCACGGAACAGGGCTCGCCATTAAGAGAGCAGGACCAGAGACTGTTTCCAAAATATGAATAGGTCAGGCAATTGTGCTGACTAAGATCCTGCAGGGTAACCGGCGTGCCGTGCGCCTTCAGATAGGCAGGGGTGGCACAAATCACCGAACGGCATATGCCCAGCGGCCGGGCAATCAGATTCGGATCAATCTCCTGGCTGATACGGATTGCCAGATCAATCCGCTCTGCCACCAGATCAACCACCTCACCACTGATATGAAAATCCACCGAGGTTTGCGGGTAGTCTTGCAGATACTGCTTAATCAGCGGCGCCAGCACGTCCTGCGCGAGATACTGGGAACAACTGATACGCACCAGCCCCCGAGGGCCACTCAGGTCAGAATCGCTCAGGGTGGGTAAACAGTCCGCAATGCTCAGCAATTGCCGGCAATGCTGCAAAGCAGCCTCCCTGCTGAGGTCAGGCTCAGTCGGCGGGTTGAACGGTGCAACAGCCGGCTTCCCGACCAGCTTTCCATCTCACTCAAATATCGGGTAATCATCGACCGGGACATATCCAGCCGCTCACCGGCAGCCGCCATGGTGCCCTGCTCAACAATGGTGACAAATACTTTTGCCGCAGTTATCCGGTCCATCTCTGTACTCCCCTGAAAAAGTTTCAGACATACCGGAAAACAGAATTATTCACCCGATATACGCAACAATTATTGCCGTTTTAGCGGGTATTTCAATCGATAAAGGAAACATAAGCTAACAGAAAACCTGTTAATACAGATTCGGAGACACACATGACGAACACAAATAAAACATTCAGCCGCCGTCGGATGATGGCGTTTATCGGCGCCACAGTGCTAGGCATCGCCGGCCTGAGTGGCTGCACCACACCAACCAAAGCAACGTCTGCAGCCCTGACTGTTGATGTGTATAACCCGAAAGAAACCGCGATCTTCCCCGCCAGTTCAAGCATCATCAGCGGCCCGAGCGAAGCGATTCTGGTTGACGCTCAGTTCCAGAAAAATGATGCCCAGAAACTGGTTGATATGCTGCAGGCCGGCGGTAAAACCCTGAAAGCGGTCTACATCAGTCACGGTGACCCGGACTTTTATTTTGGACTGGATGTTATCCGGGCCAACTTTCCGGATGTAAAGGTCTACGCCAGCCCGAAAACCCGCGCCTACATTGCCGGCAGCATGGAGCCTAAACTGGCTTACTGGGGCCCGATCCTCAAAGACAACGCCCCTGCTGAACTGATACTGCCGGATCTGCTGCCGGGTAACAGCCTGACAGTCGACGGTAAAAAGTAGAGATCATTGGCCTGAACGGTCCGGATCCGAAACACACCTTCGTCTGGGTGCCTTCTGCGAAAACCGTTACCGGCGGTGTAATTGTCTATGAAAATCAGCACGTCTGGATGGCTGACAACCAGACACCGGAATCCCGCCGTCAGTGGCTGCAGACGCTGGAAAGCATCAAAGCCCTGCAACCGGATACCGTTGTACCTGGCCACTATCTGGAGAATCCCCGTCTGGATACACGCTCTGTCGACTTCACCCGTGACTACGTGCTGGCATTTGAAGCACAGGCTGCACAGGCAAAAGATGCGGCAGACCTGCGCGAGCGCATGATCAAGCTGTATCCTGACTTCCCGCAGGATGTTGGCCTGGATATCAGCACCAAGGTGATGATGGGCGAAATGAAGTGGCCTCAGTAACCACCAGCTATCTTTGATACACCCGCTCTCAAACACCCAAAGAGCCCGGCACCTGCCGGGCTTTTGTGTCCTTCTGTCAAAAGCACTTTCTTCATTGGGTATACAAAATAAAAACCCTGTAAGCCTTTATTTTTAAATAACTAAGCAAGAAATATAAAAGCATAAAAAGCGACAAAAGAACAATAAACAACAAAAATGTGCACAATCTGAAATTTATATTGTAGACAGTATTTTTGCAGGGTTTATCTTAGCGATAACTGATATGCCCGCACAGGCGGATCAGAAAAGGAATACAACAATAAAAATACAGGTGCATAACAATGGCAAACAAAGACGCTGCGCACAGCGATCTGGTCTTCGGACTGGATGATAAACCCGGCTTTTCCGTATCAACCTTCGCCGCACTGCAACACGTGCTGGCCAGTTTTATCGGCATCATCACCCCGACTCTGATCGTCGGCGGCGTACTGGGATTAGGCAGCGAAGTGCCTTATCTGGTGAGTATGGCGCTGATCGTTTCCGGCATCGGTACCTTCATTCAGGCACGGCGTATCGGCCCGATCGGTTCCGGCCTGTTATGTGTACAGGGCACCAGCTTCGCCTTTCTCAGTTCTATTCTGGCGGCCGGTTTCATCGTCAAAGGCAACGGCGGCGGGCCGGATGAAATCTTATCCACAATCTTCGGTGTCTGTTTTCTGGCAGCCTTTGTGGAAATCTTCCTCAGCCGCTTTATCGATAAGCTCAAACGCATCATTACCCCGGTCGTCACCGGTACCATCATTACCCTGATCGGCCTTTCCCTGATTAAAGTCTCTATGACCGACATTGCCGGCGGCTTTGGCGCCCCGGACCTGGGTGCACCGGTCAATCTGGCACTGGCAGGGCTGGTACTGATCACCATCGTCATCTTTAACCGTTTTCAGATTCACATGTTACGCCTGAGCGCAGTGATCATCGGCCTTTCAGTAGGGTTTGTGGTGGCATGGTCAATCGGTAAAGTGGACTTCAGTAGCCTGAGCAATGTCTCGCTGATCGCCATTCCGGTTCCGTTTAAATACGGCTTCAGCTTTGATTTTGCCGCCTTCCTGCCCATCGCAATCATCTATCTGATTACCGCACTGGAAACCACCGGCGACCTGACCGCCAACAGCATGGTCTCGAAGCAACCGGTCAAAGGGCCTGTTTATATCAACCGTATTAAAGGCGGCGTACTGGCAGACGGTGTTAACTCCGCCATTGCCTCTACCCTGAACAGCTTGCCGATGACCACCTTCAGCCAGAACAACGGCGTAATCCAACTCACTGGAGTGGCCAGCCGTCATGTGGCGATATTCATCGCCGGTATTCTGGTACTGCTGGGGCTGTTCCCGGTGATTGGCGGCGTACTGCAGCAAATGCCGAAACCGGTACTGGGTGGTGCAACGCTGATCATGTTCGGAACCGTGGCAATGGCCGGGGTTAAGATCATCGCCGAAGCGGGTCTGAACCGCCGCAACATGCTGATCACCGCGATCTCCATCGGCCTGGGTTTAGGCGTTGCCTCGGTGCCGGAAGTGCTGTCGGCCATGCCAAAGGAGCTGAAGAACATCATTGGCTCACCGCTGACCATCGGTGCCCTGTCGGCGATTATTCTTAACTTCATTCTACCGCTGAAAGCCGATGAAGCCAGCAACAGCCAGACTGAAAGCAACAGCCAGGCTGAAAACAACAACCTGACTGCTGAAGATAAAACCGCCTGAGGAAAACCCGAATAACAGAGAGTAGCAATTTGCCAACAAAATCAGGCAAAATAGGCAACAATCTCCTGTCAGTTTAGTCTACAACCGGCAGGAGATATGTATTACAGGCACGAATGCCTTTTCGTGCCTTCCAATGGCAGTCACACACGCCCAATCCCTGCCACATCAAAATTTCAGGCGCTATTCGCATATATTTGTGAGACAAACTTCTGAGGAGATTATTTTGTCTGACGCCTTAAGAATCTGGATCAAGCATCCACTGGCCACCCTTGACGCAAACGCTGCCGGCGGCATCGTTGTTCAGGGCACGACCATCGCTGAACTCATTCCTGCCGGCGGCCAGCCCGCTGCACCGGTTGATGAAGTTTTCGACGCCAGCCAGCATGTCATGCTGCCGGGGCTAATCAATGCCCACCATCATTTCTATCAGACCCTGACCCGAGCCTTTCCTGCGGCACTGAATAAATCATTATTCAGCTGGCTAAAAGCCTGTATCCGGTATGGGCCAAGCTCGGGGAAGAGATGATCGAAATTTCCACCCAGGTGGCCCTGGCTGAACTCTTACTGTCTGGCTGTACCACCGCCAGCGATCACCATTACCTGTTTCCCAAAGGGCTGGAAAACGCCATTGATATTCAGATGGCACAGGCCGCTAAACTTGGGGTACGGGTGCACCTGACCCGCGGCTCAATGAGCCTGGGTGAAGATGACGGTGGCCTGCCACCACAAACCACTGTCCAGACCGAAGACGCCATTCTGGCAGACAGCGAACGGCTGATTCAGCAGTATCATCAGCCACAGGCAGGCGCTATGAGCCGGGTTGCCCTGGCCCCCTGCTCACCGTTCTCGGTCAGTGAAGACTTGATGAAAGCCAGTGCTGAACTGGCCGCCAAACATGATGTCCGCCTGCATACGCATTTAGCGGAAACCCACGACGAAACCGACTTCTGTATTCAGATGTTCGGCCTGCGCCCGGTGGATTACCTGGAAAAAGTCGGCTGGCTGACTGACCGGGTATGGCTCGCCCACGGGATTCACTTTAATGATGCCGAGATCGCCCGGCTGGGTGCCGCCGGCACAGGCATTTGTCACTGCCCGTCGTCCAATATGCTGCTGGCGTCCGGCCAGTGCCGCACGCTGGAACTGGAAGCCGCTGGCAGCCCGGTGGGGCTTGGGGTAGACGGCTCTGCCTCAAACGACGGCTCGAATATGATCCAGGAAGTCCGCCAGGCATTCCTGCTGCAGCGGCTGCGTTATCCTGCTTCAGAAGTTACACACCAGAAAGCCATCAACTGGGCCACCGAAGGCTCTGCTCGCTGTTTAGGCCGGGACGATATCGGCAAACTGGAAGTAGGCAAACAGGCGGACTTCGGCCTGTATAAACTGGATGAACTGCGCTTCGCCGGTGCCGGTGACCCTCTCGCTGCACTGGTACTCTGCGGCGCCCAGCAGGCAGATCAGGTAATGGTTGCCGGTCAGTGGCGGGTCACCGACGGGCAGATTAACAGTCTGGACCTGAATGACCTGATCCATCGTCAGAAGCAGCTGGCACAGAAACTCGCCTCCCTGTAAAACGCAAAAGCCAGCGAACAACCGCTGGCTTTTTCTTTCAGCACAGGAAACTACCCCTGAATAATTTACACAAGACCATCCACCGCCCTCCGCTACGAAGGCACAAAATTCCCCTCTGTGCCGCCGAGCATCGCAACTGACAAAAGACCAGCCCGATAAACTGTTTGAGAACGCCTAGCGGGGCACAGGAAACTACCCTCAATTAATTTACACAAGACCATCCACCGCCCCCGCTACGGAGGCACAAGATTCCCCTCTGTAACGCCGAGCATCGCAACTGACAAAAGACCAGCCCGATAAACTGTTTGAGAGCGCGTAGCGGGCACAGGAAACTACCCTCAATTAATTTATACAGGACCATCCACCGCCCCCGCTACGGAGGCACAAGATTCCCTCTGTGATGCCGAGCATCGCACTGACAAAAGACCAGCCTGATAAATTGTTTGAGAGCGCGTAGCGGTCGAGTTTTTATCAGGCCTTTTGATCAGTGAGAAGCACAGGGAATCCGGCGTAGCCGGACGAACAGCGGGGCCGCGTTTAGATTCTTAAGACTTTTGCGCGGTTCCAAAGTCTTGAGTCGCGTAAGCGAAACAGATCATCACATGTACATATTCATACAGAAATAGAAAGGACATCGGAACTATCAGATCGCGTTCAACAAAGTATATAGCCCTGAAGCCCGTCGCTCTGCAAAACGCAAAAAGCCAGCGGATAACCGCTGGCTTTTTCTTTCAGCACAGAAAGCTACACAGCAACTTATGCCGCGATGATGCCACCATCCTTACGCTGTACAACCATGATGGTTGAACGGGGTTTGCTGTTACCGCCTGCCGGGAAGTGGGAAGGCTTGTCCTTCTCACCCGGATGCTGCACACCGATAAACACCGTACGCTGGTCCGGGCTGAACGTCAGGCCGGTCAGTTCACTGGCGATCGGGCCTGTGGCGAAACGGCGCACTTCACCGGTTTCAGGATCAGCCACCAGTACCTGATTATTACCCATGCCCGCATAAGACTCCATATTCAGTATTTACCGTCGGTCATGATCCACAGGCGACCGGCCTGATCAAAGCCAAGTCCGTCCGGGCTGTTGAACATGTTTTCATCGTTAATGTTGGCGGAACCGGCATAGAAATCTTTGTGGATCGTCGGGTTACCGGCCACCAGGAAAAGATCCCAGTCGAAAGTTGTCGCGCTGTTATCACCACCGGCTTCACGCCAGCGAACAATCTGACCGTACTTATTTTCTGCCCGCGGGTTCGGTCCGCCAACCGGCTGACCCGGCTTAACGCCCCGCTCGGAGTTATTGGTCAGGGTGCAGCAAACAGTTTTAGTTTGCGGATGCACTGCCACCCACTCAGGACGGTCCATGGTGGTTGCGCCCACAACAGTGGCCGCTTCACGGGCATAGATCAGCACTTCAGCCTGGCTGTTAAAGCCGTTACTGCTGTCCAGACCATTCTTACCGTACGTCAGTTCCAGCCACTGACCTTTACCTTTCACGTCGCCTTCAGCGGCATCGAAACGGGCCACGTACAGAGTGCCGTCTTCCAGCAGGTTACGGTTAGCAGCATTGTTACCCGGCTGATACTTGTTGGCGGAAACAAACTTATAGATGTGCTCACCGCGCTCATCATCGCCCATGTACACAACCACATGGCCGTTATCCGCCACTGTTACCGCAGCATTTTCATGTTTGATACGGCCCAGCGCAGTACGCTTCAACGGAGTGGATGTCGGGTCCATCGGATCGATTTCAACCACCCAGCCATGGCGGTGCGGTTCGTTCGGCTCTTTGGTCATGTCGAACCGGTCATCAAACTTATACCACTGATAGCCGCGGTCTTTGGCTTTCAGGCCATAACGCTTCTGATGCTGATCCAGTTCAACACCTTCTCCCGGCGCAGCAAAATAACCGTTAAAGTTTTCTTCACAGGTCAGGTAAGTGCCCCTGGGGTTTCACCGTTGGCGCAGTTGTTAAAGGTACCCAGCACCTTGGTGCCGCTGGCATCTGCGCCGGTTTTCATCAGGTCATGGCCCGCGGCAGGCGGTCAGCTGCATTTCGGTATAGGCGGTAATCCGGCGGTTGTAGTCCGAATCAGACACATAGTCCCAGCCATCAGCGGTGCGTTTGATTTCAAATACAGACACACCGTGTGCAGCCTGGGCTTTTTCACATCATCAGCGGTCATCGCCTGACCTTTATGATCAAACAACAGCTTGTAATTGGTGTATTCGTTGTTCACCGCCAGCAGAGCACGGTCTTCGGTCAGAGGGAAGAAGCTCATGCCGTCGGTGTTATCGCCAAACTGCCCTGCCTGGGCACTGGCTGGCTGCTGGCCGTTTTCATTAAACGCCGGCGCACCTTTCAGTATCGGATCACCCCATGAAATCAGCGGACGGGCCACATAGCCTTCCGGTACCACAAAGGTATCAGCGGTGCTGGTTGCTACCTTGGTAAAGCCCAGCAGCTTACTTTCCGGCTGCGTGCTGGCTGCCACCGCCTGTGCAACAGGGTTAGCCGCAAGGAACATGCCCATCGCTGTGGCACCGCCCTGTAAGAAACGACGGCGGCTGACGCCGGCATCAACAATCTTGCTGAAATCCGATTCCTGATTTTTCATTGTTCTGGCCTTAATACATGTCATAAGTGGTTTTAGGTGGCCCAGCCTAAAACCCGCGAATGACAGTTTAATGACTGAAATGTAACAGTTTATTGTCACACCGGCAGGGGGCAGAAAAGAACGACAGTCGCAACTGGCGCTTACGGGGACTTAACTTCGCAACCTTTAAGTACCAACTGACAGATCAGGTCCGCCGCGGCCTGATAGTCTTCTTCTTCGAGCTGGTCTTTACCGGTTACCCGGGTAATCTGCCAGTCAAAGTCAGCATAGGTCTGAGTGGAAGCCCAGATAGTGAAAAGCAGGTGTTGCGGGTCTACCGGTGCCATCAGCCCGCGGTCAATCCAATCCTGAATACGGGCACTGCTCTGGCGGGTCTGCTGCAGCATCTGCTCTGCAATCTCAGGCGGCAGATGCGGCGCCCCGTGCATGATTTCACTGGCAAATACCTTAGACGCATACGGCTGCTGCTGGGAAATTTTTACCTTGGCACGGATATACTCCGTCAGGGCAACCCGGGGTCATCGTGCTCATAAAAGGGTCCGATGCCGCCAGTAAAGGCTCGATTACACTTTCCAGCACACTGCTGTACAGGTTCTGCTTGGTTTTAAAATAGTAATAAATATTCGCTTTGGGAACGCCGGCCAGCTCACCGATATCCACTGTTTTTGCCGCCGCGAAACCCTGCTCAGCAAACACTTTACTGGCAGCTCTGATGATCAGTTCCCGGTTACGTTCTCTTATCTTTGCCATACAGCTGTCAGGCCCTCTCCCAGCGTAGCTTATTGATAATCCGAATATTCTCTGAACAGGCATGGTAGCACCCGCGTGGCACAGCGCTCAAGCTGCCCGCTTCTCACCTGACGGAATACTGGCCGCCACCTACACTTACAGTAACAGGGCAATAACTCTGACCGTCAACACAGCCGTTCACGATGTGAAACAGCATTTCTTGACTTCAAAGTCAGCTTTTACTTAAATTGAATGTATACAATCCATTCTCAGAATAAATACAACAACAGAGGAGCCTGCCTTGATACAGTTCCTGCTTAATGACGAGCTCAGGTCGGAAGACAATCTCGATCCCAATACCACCGTGCTGAAATACCTGCGTGAACAGCTGGGTAAAACCGGTACCAAGGAAGGCTGCGCCTCCGGAGACTGCGGTGCCTGCACCGTTGTACTGGGGAGTTACACAACGGCGGCATGCGCTATAAAAGCATCAACTCATGCCTGACATTTGTATCCGGTCTGAACGGCAAACAACTGATCACCGTTGAAGATCTGAAGCATGCCGGTGAACTTCACCCTGCCCAGCAGGCCATGGTGGACTGCCACGGTTCCCAATGCGGTTTCTGCACCCCTGGCTTTGTCATGTCGATGTTTGCCCTGGGTAAAAACGTTGCCGCGAAAAATGCCGCTGAACCGGATAAGCACGATATTCATGAAGCACTGGCAGGCAATCTGTGTCGCTGCACCGGTTACCGCCCGATTGAAGATGCCGCTGCCAGCATGGCGCAGCAACCGGACCAGTTCGACAAGCATCAGGCCCGCACTATTCAGCGTTTACAAAGATCGCCAGCCAGCAGGCTGAACAGAGCACAGAACTGCAAGGGGCCGGCCGTAAAGCATTTAACCCCCGCACGATCAGCGAACTGGCAACCCTTCTGGAAGAAAATCCAACCGCCAAACTGCTTGCCGGCGGCACAGATCTGGCCTTAGAAGTCACCCAGTTTCACCGGGATATCGACACCCTGATTTATGTGGGAGAAGTCTCCGAACTGCAGCGAATCACGACCACAGATGAATTCCTTGAATTGGGTGCCGGTGCCTCGCTGACCGACTGTTACGCCAGCCTGACCGCTGAATACCCGGACTTCGGTGCTCTGCTACAGCGCTTTGCATCCCTGCAGATCCGTAATCAGGGAACCCTTGGCGGCAACATTGGTAATGCGTCCCCATCGGGGATTCACCACCGGCCCTGATTGCGCTGAACGCACAGATCGTACTGCGTAAAGGTGATCAGACCCGCACCCTGCCGCTGGAAGAGTATTTCCTCAGCTATAAGGTTACCGTGCAACAGCCGGGTGAGTTCATTGAGAAAGTACTGGTACCCCGTGCCGGCAGCAACCAGACCTTCCGCAGCTATAAAATATCCAAGCGTCTGGATGATGATATTTCGGCGGTACTCGGTTGCTTCAACCTGACCATCGAAAACGGCGTCATCAGTCAGGCCCGGGTTGCCTTTGGCGGCATGGCGGCCATTCCGATGCGCGCCCGACAGTGCGAACAGGTACTGGAAGGAGCGGACTGGAACAAGCACACCATCAGCCTGGCAAAAGCAGCACTGGCAGAAGACTTCCAGCCGATCTCCGACTTCCGGGCATCAAAGGAATACCGCCTGCTGACCGCAGCAAACATGCTCACCCGCCTGTTTGTTGAACTTGAATCCCCTGCTGTAGAAACCCGGGTAACTGCATATGTCTAATCATCACCAACCAACACTTACTCAAGAACAGTTGCTGCAGCAGGCTAAACAGGACCTGACCACCGGTGTTGGCCGCAGCGTTAAACACGAAAGCGCCGCCAAGCAGGTCACCGGTGAAGCGGTATATATCGATGACCGGCTGGAGTTTCCGAACCAGTTGCATGTATACGCCCGTCTGTCAGATGTGGCCCATGCCCGCATCACCAACATTGATGTCAGCCCCTGTTACGACATTCCCGGTGTAACCATCGCGATCACCGCGGCAGATGTTCCCGGCCAGTTAGATATCGGCCCGGTACTGCCCGGCGACCCGTTACTGGCGCAGGACACCATCGAATTTTACGGCCAGCCACTGCTGGCGGTCGGTGCCTGTGATCTGGAAACCGCCCGTAAAGCAGCGATGGCAGCCATTGTGGAATATGAAACGCTGGATGCAGTCCTGTCAGTAGAAGATGCTCTGGAAAAAGAGTTTTACGTCAGCGAACCCCACCAGCATAAGCGTGGTGATTCAGCATCAGCACTGGCCAGCGCCAAACACCGTTTAGAGGGTGCTGTGCATATCGGTGGCCAGGAACATTTCTATCTGGAGACCCAGGTTTCTTCGGTAATCCCCACAGAAGATGGCGGCATGATCGTTTATACCTCCACCCAGAACCCCACTGAAGTGCAGAAACTGGTGGCCGAAGTACTGGGCGTGTCTTTTAACAAGGTACAGATCGATATGCGCCGTATGGGCGGTGGCTTTGGCGGTAAAGAAACCCAGGCAGCAGGCCCGGCCTGTATTGCAGCAGTGATCGCCAGCCTGACCGGACGCCCGGCGAAAATGCGCCTGCCGCGGATGGAAGACATGATGATGACCGGTAAACGGCATCCGTTCTTCAACCAGTATCAGGTAGGCTACGATGATGACGGCCGGATTCAGGGTTATGAAATGCAGCTGGCCGGTAACTGCGGCTACTCGCCGGATCTGTCCAACTCCATCGTCGACCGGGCCATGTTCCACAGTGACAACGGCTACTACCTGGGTGATGCCACCATTACCGGTTACCGCTGTAAAACCCATACGGCGTCCAATACCGCCTACCGGGGTTTCGGTGGTCCGCAGGGGCTGATCATGCCGGAAATTGTGTTGGATGAAATCGCCCGTAACCTGGGCAAAGACCCGCTGGAAATCCGTAAACTGAACCTTTACGGCGACGAAGGCCGTAATGTCACCCACTACTACCAGACCGTGGAAGACAATCAGTTACCGGAAATGCTCGCGGAGCTGGAAGCCAGCAGTGATTATCAGAAGCGTCGTCAGGAAATCCGTGAGTACAACGCCACAAGCCCAATCCTGAAGAAAGGTCTGGCGCTGACCCCGGTTAAATTCGGTATATCCTTCACCGCAACCTTCCTGAACCAGGCCGGTGCGCTGATCCACATTTACACCGACGGCAGCATCCACCTGAACCACGGTGGTACCGAAATGGGTCAGGGCCTGAACACCAAGGTGGCCCAGATCGTCGCCGAAGAATTCCAGGTGGACTTCGACACCATTCACATCAGTGCCACCAATACTGACAAGGTACCGAACACCTCTCCAACAGCGGCCTCTTCCGGGGCGGACCTGAACGGTAAGGCAGCTCAGAATGCCGCACAAACCATCAAACAGCGGCTGATCGAATTTGCCGCCCGTCATTATGACGTGACCGAAGAGGATGTGTGCTTTAAGAACAATCTGGTACAGATTCGCGATACCCTGGTGCCATTTGCTGAGTTTATTCAGCTGGCCTACTTCCATCAGGTATCGCTGTCCAGCACCGGCTTCTACCGTACGCCGAAAATCTATTACGACCGTGATCAGGCCCGTGGCCGGCCGTTCTATTACTTCGCCTATGGTGCCGCCTGCTCTGAAGTGGTGATCGACACTCTGACCGGCGAGTACAAAATCCTGCGTGCCGACATCCTTCACGATGTCGGTGCATCCCTGAACCCGGCCATCGATATCGGTCAGGTTGAAGGGGCATACGTGCAGGGTGCCGGCTGGCTGACCACCGAGGAATTGGTGTGGAATGAACAGGGTCGCCTGATGACCTCCGGTCCGGCCAGTTACAAGATTCCGGCCATTGCTGATGCGCCGGTGGACTTCCGGGTAAAACTGGTGGAAAACCGCAAGAATCAGGAAGACACCGTATTCCATTCCAAAGCCGTGGGTGAACCGCCGTTTATGCTGGGGATCTCTGTGTTCTGTGCCATTAAAGATGCAATTGCCAGCCTGGCAGATTACCGCCGCAGCCCGCAACTGGATGCGCCGGCAACCCCGGAGCGGGTACTGTGGGCTGTACAGGCGATGCAAAACCAACACCGGACAAGCCAGGGGCGGCAGCAACTGCCACCCAACCGGCAAGTGAGCATGAGTATGAGTCATAAATGGATTCACGCCCTCGCTGAACTGGATAGCCAGGGCACCCCGGGCATTCTGATTACCGTCATTGAAGAACGCGGCTCCACGCCGCGTAACGCCGGGGCCAAAATGGTGGTGACCACTGACGCCCAGTTCGACACCATCGGCGGCGGCCATCTGGAATACAAGGTAATTAAACTGGCCCGGCAAATGTTGGAAGACAATCAGCATGAGCCACGTCTGGAACGCTTCTCTCTGGGGGCAAGTCTCGGCCAGTGCTGCGGCGGCGCTACCACGGTGTTACTGGAGCCGATGGGTACCGACGTCAAAGAAATCGCTGTGTTCGGCGCCGGGCATGTCGGTCAGGCGCTGATTCCGGTGCTGGCCAGCCTGCCCTGCCGGATTCGCTGGATCGATCAGCGGGAAGAGATCTTTCCTGAACATATCCCCAGGGGTCACAAAGGTGGTCAATGAATTCCCCGTGGACGAAGTGGAAGACCTGCCGGCCAACAGCTATTTCATCGTGATGACCCATAACCATCAGCTGGATCAGCAACTGAGTGAGAAAATTCTCGCCAGAGATGACTTCAGCTACTTCGGTCTGATCGGCTCGGCCACTAAGCGGAAAAAGTTTGAACACCGCCTGACCGCCAAAGGTTTCAGCCGCGAGCAGCTGGATAAGATGACCTGTCCGATGGGTATCCCCGAAGTGAAAGGCAAACTGCCTGTCGAAATTGCAGTGGCGGTTGCAGCTGAATTCATCGCCCTATATAACCGGAACTTCGGGGCGAGTGCCAAGCCGGGCAGTAAAGAAAGAACCAGCACTGATCAACCATTGAAAAAGTCGTCAGCCGTCTGGCAGTCTGATAACACACATTAAGAGACCTAACATGACTACAAACAGCCATGCATATCGCGCTGCCCTGATCCACAGCATTGCCGACCCGGCCAAAGTGGGCACCGAAGCCTCCTATGAATACTTTGAAGACGGCCTGCTGATCGTCCGCGACGGCAAAGTTCAGGCCGCCGGCGACGCTCAGGCCCTGCTGGCAGACCTGCCACCGGGCACCCCGGTAACAGAATACGAGAATGCCCTGCTCTGCCCGGGCTTTATCGATACCCATATTCATTATCCACAGACCGGTATGATCGCCTCTTACGGCGAACAGCTGCTGGACTGGCTGAATAACTATACCTTCCCGACGGAGCAGCACTTCAGTGATCCTGAACACGCTGGCAAGGTTGCAGATATTTTCCTCGATGAACTGACCCGCAACGGTACCACCACCGCACTGGTCTTCGGCACTGTTCACCCGGAATCCGTGGATGCGTTTTTCAGCAAAGCGGAACAGCGCAACCTGAGAATGATCGCCGGTAAGGTAATGATGGACCGCAATGCCCCGGACTACCTGACCGATACCGCACAGTCCAGCTATGAAGACAGCAAAGCCCTGATCGAACGCTGGCACGGTAAAGGCCGCCTGCATTATGCGGTTACGCCGCGCTTTGCCCCGACCAGCAGTGACGAACAACTCACAATGGCCGGACAACTGCTGAAGGAATACCCGGACCTGTATATGCATACCCACCTGTCAGAAAACAAACAGGAAATCGAATGGGTAAAAGAGCTGTTCCCGGAACGCAGCGGCTATCTGGATGTTTACGATCATCATGAACTGCTGGGTAAGCGCTCAGTCTTTGCCCACGGGGTTCACCTGTGCGACAGCGAATGCCAGCGGCTGGCGGAAACGGAATCAGCCATTGCCTTCTGCCCGACCTCCAACCTGTTTCTGGGCAGCGGCCTGTTCGACTTACCAAAACTGGAAGCAGAAAACGTAAAGGTCGGTCTGGGCACTGATGTCGGGGCAGGCACCAGCTTCTCAATTTTGCAGACGCTGAACGAAGCTTACAAAATCATGCAACTGCAGGGTGAGAAGCTTAATCCGTTCAAGTCGCTGTATCTGGCCACGCTGGGCGGCGCAGAAGCCCTCTGCCTGGAAGACAAAATCGGCAGCTTTGCCACCGGTAACGAAGCGGACTTCGTGGTGCTGGACTACAATTCCACACCGCTGATGGAATACCGCATGCAACAGGCCAGCAGCATTGAAGAACGCCTGTTTGTGATGATGATGCTGGGGATGACCGGGCTATCCGGGAAACCTTCGCCATGGGTAACTCCGTTTACCGGCGCTGATAAACGCTGCTTAACAGCCTTACTTAACAGCCGGTAGCCACCGGCTGTTTGCTGCTTTCCCCTTCATACGCAATCTCACCAGCACTGCTTTACCGGTGCTTTCTCATACCCATTTCCATAGGGCTCATGCAGGTTTTCTTTTCTGTCTGTCATCGACATTCAATGTGGAGAAACGGCGAAGTTCCCCATAATGCCACCCTATTCTCTCGACAGTTCAGAACAGATTCCGCACACTCGGTATTTCTAGCGTGCCACAGTTTGCAGTCGTCAGCCGCTAAATTACTTACGGGTCGTTCGCAGCCAGGATAATAACTGTGTCAGTAGCTGAACTATACATGGAGTCTCGCAACCCGCAGGCCAGCCGACAGCAAGGGCTTTTCCCATGCTGGCTGACAGCTGCCGTTTTGATATTGCTGATCTTCACCGGCAATGTACTGGCCAGCAGTCATGGCCCCCACCTCTTTGAGCTTCAGCCAGAGATGGATAGCGAGGTCATGACCCCGTACATGCAGGTACTGGAAGATCCGGACAGTACACTGAGCTTTGCTGACGTTCAGAAGCCTTACTGGCAAAACAGATTTTCACATATCCACAACAATCAGACCGCCCACGGCGTTTCCAGCTCGGCCTGGTGGATCCGTATTGATGTCGCCAACAACAGCGATGAAAATGTCGACTGGATATTGGAAGCCCTGCATAACATCACCGATTACATAGATGTTTATCAGCTCGATGCCTCCGGCAATGTCAGCGCCCAGCAACTGGGGGATCATCGCCCCTACGCGATTAACAATCTACCCAGCGAGTCATTCTCTTTTCCGCTGAATACGCCGGCTGGTGAACAGCAAACCATCTATCTGCGGTTTAACTTTGAGCACGCCGGCGTCATCAACCTGTATCTGGAGGCATCCACCCCTGAAGCCTATGTTCAGAAACAGCATATACAGGGCATCTGGCTGGGGATCTTTCTGGGAGCCGCCATTCTGGTGATGGTGTATACCCTGTTCCTGATGCTGTCGATCCGTGAAAAGCCGTACTTCTGGTACCTGCTCTATGCCAGTGCCGCCGTCGTCATGTATCTGGCACTGAGCGGACTGGGTTACCGGTATATATGGGGCTTCACCCCCACCCTTGCGGATGCTATTCCGCACTTTGCCATTGTGGCCTTTTACAGCCTCGCGATTCAGTTTTCCCGCAGCTTTCTGGACACAGACAAGCAGGCCCCCAACTGGACGCCCTACTGCTGCTTCTGCTGGGGGTAACCGCTTTCAGTGGCATATTACTGATCATAAACATCCGGGAGCTCGCCCTTAATCTGCTGATGCTCACCGGCCTCGCGCTGGGATTATTCCTGCCATCGGGATTTACCTGTGGAGTAAAGGACAGCATCAGGCACGGGGCTATACCCTGGCGTGGAGCATCTGGTCCATTACCGTCATCTGCGGCATTCTGCGCTTTCAGGGCATTATCCCCACCAGTAACTTTGCCATCGGCGCCACCCGCTTCGGCATGATTCTGGAAACCATTCTGCTGGCATTCGCCCTGGTAGACAGGGTGAATATTCTGCGCAAGGAAAACTCGCCGCAGAAGAACGGGAGCGACTCGCTGCCCAGCAGGCCACCGATCAGCTGGAAAGCAAAGTCAGAGAACGGACCCGGGAGCTGGAGCTGGCACGCCAGCATGCCGAAAAACTGGCTAGTCTGGACTCACTGTCCGGGCTACTCAACCGGCGGGCATTCTTCCAGCAGGGCAATACTGAAGTTCACCGGGCACAGCGTTACGATCAGGCACTCGCCGTCATGATGCTGGATATCGACCACTTCAAACAGATCAACGATCAGCATGGCCATGCCGCAGGTGACCGGGTCATCAGCACTGTCGCGGGCATTCTCAACGAAGTACTCCGGGAATCGGATATCAAGGCCCGCATCGGCGGTGAAGAATTTGCCGTGGTACTGGTGCAAACACCGCGCAACAAGGCGTTACACCTGGCGGAGCGCATCCGGGATGAGATTCAGAATACGCCGATCGGCAGTCAGGGAATGACTGTGAATATCACCGCCAGTTTCGGCATTGCCGAACTGACTGATGACGCCAATGGAGCCACCACACTGGATCAGTTACTGGCCCGGGCAGATAAAGCGCTTTACTGGGGTAAGAATAACGGCCGTAACCGGGTGACAGGCTATACAGCACCTGCCACCGCAACGGAAGAAGACCTGCTCTGAAGTGTGTTCTCTGTTTACTGACAGCAGCTCAGCTGCTGCCGGTTACTTGTCGCTGACAACGTCGGCAAAGATTGCCCGCAGATCATCCGATGATACTTCGTCATCCAGCTTAAGCTTGTTTTCAATATGATCCAGATGGTGCTGCATGAGTTGCAGCGCCAGCGGCTTATTGCGCTGCCGGATGGCTTCGATCAGCTCAAAATGCTCATCATACGAACAATGCGATGTAGAACCGCTTTCATACTGAGCGATGATCAGTGAACACTGGGATACCAGGCTACGCTGGAAACTCAGTAACGGCGGGTTATCGGCCATTTCAGCCAGTTGCAGATGGAACTCACCGGACAAACGGATTCCCGCGCCCCGGTCACCTTTGGCCACACAGGCCTGCTCTTCAGTCACCAGCTGTTTCAGCGCTTCGATCTGAGCATCCTGTGCATTATCCACCACCAGTTCAGTGATCGCCTTTTCCACCACCCGACGGGCAAAGACGATCTGCCGGGCTTCTTCAATGCTCGGACAGGCAACAATGGCACCTTTATTTGGCCGCAGATTCACTACCTGCTCATGGCCTAAACGGGATAATGCCCGGCGCACAATGGTCCGGCTGACGCCAAAAATTTCACCCAGTGACTCTTCATTTAACTTGGTTCCCGGTACCAGACGCTGCTCCAGAATGGCATCAAAGATATGTGCATAGACAATCTCATCCTGGGTTTTCCCGCTTTCCGGGATTTTTAACCGCACTTTTACCGAATTTCCGTTCGGGGTTTGTGGAGAAATCTGTGTCATAAAATCTGCTGTATCTGAACCAAAATATAAAAGAGATTGTTCTGCTGAGTGGCTGCTTACAGGTTGGGAAAAGCATCTCAAGTCAGCATTCTTTCGCCTGTTTGTTTCCGGGAACTGCTTAACTTTCAGGCAATTATCCGCCCATCACAAGCGCCGGTCACAGGCATCATCTGAACCGAAAATAGTACACAAAAGCGACTGTTCTGTACACATGGAGCCCTGCTCAGGATCAATGCCTGCTGCATTAGCAAGGCGACAGATTCCGGGAAATTTCAGCACATGAAAAAGAAAACCTGACCCGAGAGTTGATTTTTTGTATACAATCTTACTATTAAATCCAGTACACAAGTTGTACCGCATGCCAAAGTTGCTGCACAACGGGCGCCATTTATAAAAATAATTCGTGGCTCTCTAACCTGAGGAGTAAGTTGTGGAAAATATTCAGCAAGACCAGCAAGCACTGAGAGAAGAACGCGGTTTACTCGACCGTTTTTTCCGCCTCAGTGAACACAAAACCAATATCAAGACCGAGCTTATCGCCGGTTTAACCACCTTTGTAACCATGGGTTACATCATCTTCGTTAACCCCAATATCATGTCTGATGCAGGCATGGATCACGGTGCCGTCTTTGTCGCCACCTGTATCGGCGCGGCAATCGCCTGTTTCCTGATGGGGCTTTACGCCAACTGGCCCGTCGGCCTTGCCCCGGGATGGGGTTAAACGCCTTCTTCACCTACACCGTCGTTGCCGAAATGGGTTATGACTGGCAGGTAGCACTGGGGGCGGTATTCATTTCCGGCATACTGTTCGTCATCATGAGCTTCTATAAGATCCGGGAGTGGCTGCTGAACAGCATCCCCACGAGCCTGAAGTTCGCAATGACCGCCGGGGTCGGTTTATTCCTGGGCCTGATCGGTCTGAAAACCGCCGGTATCGTGGTGGACAACCAGGCAACCCTGTTATCCATGGGTACCTTCCTGGAGCCCTCTACATTACTGGCAGCAATCTGCTTCCTGATGATCTCAGTGCTGGCTTACCATAATGTCTTCGGTGCCGTATTAATCAGCATCCTGGCGGTAACCGGTATTGGTCTGACAATGGACCTGGTGCAGTACAACGGCATCGTGTCCGCACCGCCAAGCATTGCCCCTACCCTGATGGCACTGGATATCATGGGGGCACTGAACATCAGTATGGTCAGCATCATTCTTGCCTTCCTGTTCGTCAATATGTTCGACACCGCCGGCACCCTGATGGGCGTGGCAACCAAGGCAAACCTGATCCGTAAAGACGGTTACATTGAAAACCTGAGTAAAGCCCTGAAAGCAGACAGCAGCTCCAGCGCCATCGGTGCCCTGTTCGGTTGCCCGCCGGTAACCAGCTATGTGGAAAGTGCCTCCGGGGTTGCTGCCGGTGGCCGTACCGGTCTGACAGCCATCACCGTTGGCTGCCTGTTCCTGGCGGCAATGTTCCTGGCACCGCTGGCTGGTATGATCCCTGCGTATGCCACCGCCGGTGCACTGATCTACGTTGCCATGCTGATGATGACCGGCATGAAACAGATCAACTGGGATGACACGACTGATGCGATTCCGGCGATTGTTACCGTGATCATGATGCCGCTGACATTCTCGATTGCCAACGGTATCGCGATGGGCTTCATTACCTATACCGCTATGAAGCTGTTCACCGGTCGCCGTGATGAGATTTCCTGAGCATCTATGTGCTGACAGCCATCTTTATCAGTAAATTTGTATTCCTTTAATAACAGGTACTCCGTGGGTGGGTGCGCCACTGCGCGGAGTTGTGCCCTCTGTTATTATCCGAATGGCCTGTGGCCGAAACCCTTGCCTTCCCTGTGGAAGGCTTTTTCGTTACTGTTTTAACAACAACCTGATTCATAACCGGAAGCATCCTGATGAACATCGAAACCTGGTTACTTTTTTGCTCGGCATCCATGCTGGTGATTCTGGTGCCCGGACCACTGTCCCTGCTGATGGTCGCTAACAGTATTAACTACGGTCTGTTACGCAGCGCGCCGGCCTTCGCAGGCGGAGTAAGTGCTTCCTTAATCCTGCTCACCGCATCGGCCACCGGCCTGGGTGCCCTGCTGCTGGCCTCTGAGAACCTCTTTACCGCGATTCGCTATGCCGGTGCAGCGTATCTGATTTATCTTGGCTATCAGGCCTGGCAGAGCGCCAGACGGGCCGAAAGTGCCGGTCCGCTAAAAGCTCCCGACCAGGCTTCTCAGGTATGTTCTGGCGGGCCTTCAGCCTGGGTATCAGCAACCCAAAGGATATCCTGTTTTTCGTGGCATTCCTGCCCCAGTTCATTGACCCGGCCAGCGCCTTCCTGCCTCAGCTAATCACCATGATTGTCAGTTGGTGTGTACTGGATCTGATCTGCAAACTGTTTTATGGCGGCAGTGCGCAACTGGTGGCGCCATGGCTGCAAAAAGCCGGGGCGTACAGATCTTCAACCGCATCACTGCAGGCATTTTTGTCACCGCCGGCGGTGCTGTCCTGCTGAAATAGTAACAACAGCCCGGACAACAAAAACCGGCTAAAGAGCCGGTTTTTGATTGCGAATAGATGTGAGATCAGCTGCCCCGGTAGGTTGAATAACTGTACGGTGAGATCAGCAGTGGCACATGATAGTGCTCATCTTCATCGGCAATACCGAAACGCAGCACTACCTCATCCAGGAATGCGGGCTCCGGTAACGACAGGCCCTTACCCCGATAGTAGTCCCCACCCGGAAAACCAGTTCGTACACACCGGCAACAAAGTCACTTCCGTCCAGAATCGGGCTGTCGCAGCGGCCGTCATCATTGGTATGACGTTCCGCCAGCAATGTCCGCTCACCATCAACACGGTACAGCGTGACCGGAATATCACTGCCCGGACAGCCATGTGCAGAATCCAGTACGTGGGTTGTTAAGTAGCCCATCGGGAATACCTCCTGTTTATAAGCAGCAGAGACGGATGCATTTCCGCTCTTACTAAGCCGTTAATGAATAGCTGAACTATAATACTTCTGAGACAAAAATAAACTTATTTTGTATACAATCAATATCATTTAATGTCTAATCAGCTGTTATATAAGCGCTTTATTAGTTGTTTCGAATGATGAAAAGCAAAGAGCCTGCTTATCTTTGCATATAAATCCAAAAATTGTATACAATGAATTCATTCTGACCTCAGGGTCAACTTGTTATTCAGTTTAATACAGAAGGAACGTCACCGTGAATCATGAATATCCCCGAGATCTGATCGGTTACGGTAATACCCCTCCTGACCCGCAATGGCCGGGGCAGGCACGCATCGCCGTATCCTTTGTTCTTAACTATGAAGAAGGGGCGAACGCTGCCTGCTTCACGGTGATAATGAGTCCGAAGCTTTTCTGTCGGAACTGCCCGGCGCGGTGCCTTTTCCGGACGCCCGTCATATGAGTATGGAATCGGTATACGAATACGGCAGCCGTGCCGGTGTCTGGCGCATTCTTAAACTGTTCGCCAAACACAAAATTCCGCTGACTATATTTGCCGTCGCCATGGCTGCTCAGCGTTACCCTGAAGTTATTCAGGCCATGCATCAGGCAGGCCATGAAATCTGCAGCCACGGCTACCGCTGGATTGATTACCAGAAACTCAGCAAGGAAGAAGAACGGGAGCACCTGTATAAAGCCATTAACATCCTGCAGGACATCACCGGCCAGCGGCCGCAGGGCTGGTACACCGGCCGCAACAGCCCGAACACCCGGGACATTGTGATGGAGGAAGGCGGCTTCCTGTATGACAGCGATGCCTACGATGATGACCTGCCCTACTGGATCAACAATCAGGGTAAAGGCCACCTTGTCGTACCTTACACCCTGGACAGTAACGATATGCGCTTTGCTACCCAGCAGGGTTTCAACAGCGGTGAGCAGTTCTTCCAGTACCTGAAGGACAGCTTCGATACCCTTTACGAAGAAGGTGCAGAAGCGCCGAAGATGCTGTCTATCGGCCTGCACTGCCGGCTGATCGGCCGTCCGGGACGAATCGCCGCGCTGCGCCGCTTTATTGAATACGCCCAGTCCCACGAACGGGTCTGGTTTGCCCGCCGGGTGGACATTGCCCGCCACTGGCACGTAACTCACCCTTTTCAGGCCAACACTTAAACGGAAGCGATCTGCCATGACTCAGCAATTTCAGCACTGCACCCCGGGCCAGATGGACCGCGACACCTTCGTCAGCACCTTTGCGGATATCTATGAACATTCCCCGTGGGTCGCCGAGCAGACCTTTGATCAGGGCCTGCCGGAAGATGCCAACAGCATTGACCAGCTGCAGCAGCGGATGGCCGGTGTACTGTTATCCGCCAGTCAGGAAGCCCAGCTGGCGCTGATCAACGCTCACCCGGATCTGGCAGGCAAGGCAGCCATTGCCGGTGAGCTTACCGAAGCCTCCACCTCCGAGCAGGCCGGCGCAGGTATCAACGAATGTACCGCCGAAGAATTCAAGCGTTTCACCGAGCTGAACGATGCCTATAAAGCCCGTTTCAACTTTCCGTTCATCATGGCGGTTAAAGGCAGCAACCGGCACGAAATTCTGGCGGCTTTTGAAACCCGCATACACAACTCGCCGGAAACGGAGTTTTCCCGCGCACTGGAAGAAATTAACAAGATTGCCCTGTTCCGCCTCAGCGCGATGTAAGCCGGCCACAGCGACAATCATTTCAGCAGGACACAGACACAATGACTCAAGACTTTTTAAAATACATCAACCTGGCAGACGCCCGCCTGGGCAGTAAAGCGATCTACGTCACCGATGACTGGTTTGCCGACGTTAACCGCATGCTGCAACCTGAAGCGCCGGTCTGGAAAGAAGGTGTATTCGATGACAACGGTAAATGGATGGACGGCTGGGAATCCCGCCGTAAGCGTTTCGAGGGCTACGATTACACCATCATCCGTCTGGGTGTACCCGGCGTGATTAAAGGGGTGGACATTGATACCTGCCACTTTACCGGTAACTTTCCGCCATCAGCCTCACTGGAAGCCTGCTTCTGCCCGGACGGTGATCCATCAGATGCTCAACAGTGGCACGAAATTCTACCTGCGGTGAGCTTGCAGGGGAACAGCCAGCATCTGCACAGCATCAGTGATGACCGGCCGTGGACCCACCTGCGCTTTAACATCTATCCGGATGGCGGTGTTGCCCGCCTACGGGTATACGGCCTGCCGCACCGCGACTGGTCTGCCCAGAACGCTGATGAACAGGTTGATCTGGCCGCGTCACTGAACGGTGGCCGGGCACTGGCGTGCAGCGATGAGCACTTCGGCACCATGAGTAACATTCTTAACCCAGGCCGTGGCGTCAACATGGGTGATGGGTGGGAAACCGCCCGTCGCCGGACACCCGGCAATGACTGGGTGATTGTCGCACTGGGACACCCAGGGAAATCGAGCGCATTGTGGTTGATACCCTGCACTTTAAGGGCAACTACCCGGACAGCTGCTCCATTCAGGCGGCCTTTGTAAAGGCGGCACTGACGAGCAAATCGAAACCCAGAGCCTGTTCTGGAAAGAACTGCTGCCATCCCAAAAGCTGGAAATGCATCAGGAACATGAGTTCACGGAACAGATTGCCGCGCTGGGTCCGGTTACCCACGTACGCCTGAACATCTTCCCGGACGGCGGTGTCAGCCGGTTACGTTTATTCGGCAAGGTCACCAACACTGACCGATAAAGCCCGATAACAGGTTGCCAGACGCAGAGATGAAGCTCCCGCCTGGCAACCGGGCCAGCCCTGCCGGCATCAGCCACAGGGCGGCAACCACGAGGTGAATATGCTTACACTGAAACCACAACCCTTAACCGCCGAAGCTTTTGCACCGTACGGCGACGTGATTGAAACCGGGACCGGGATTTCTTCATGATCAATAAGGGCAATACCCGGCGCTACCACCGTCTGGCGGAGGTCAGCCTGGGCAAGCAGGAAGATACAGCGATCATCAGTATCTTCACCACCAAGGCGTATCCGATGCCGATGCCCATCAGCATGCTGGAGCGTCACCCACTGGGCAGTCAGGCGTTTATCCCGCTGAACGGCGAGCCTTTTCTGATTGTGGTCGCGCCTCCCGGTGATACGCCTGAGATCAGCAAGATTCAGGCCTTCATTACCGATGGCCAGCAAGGCATTAACTACCACACTGGGGTTTGGCATCACCCGGTAATCAGCTGCGCCGCACAGGACAGCTTTCTGGTCATCGACCGGGCCGGTGAAGGCCATAACTGTGATGAACATGATTTTCCGGCAGACACTGCCATTGAGCTGCTACCGGCCTGACGCAGCTTCCGCTTGATAAAAGCGGTACGCCGGAACGTAAGTGCATAATAAAAATACTGGCAGGTTGAGAAACACCTGCAACTTAAGATGAGGAGTGAACGATGGATCCCCATATCATAGAGTGGTTGAACCTGGCGGTACGCTGGGTTCACATGATCACCGGCGTTGCCTGGATAGGTGCGTCCTTTTATTTTGTCTGGCTGGAGAACCATCTGGAACGCAGCAATCCCCGCGAAGGCTTGTCTGGCGATCTCTGGGCGATTCATGGCGGCGGGATTTATCATCTGGAAAAATACAAACTGGCGCCACCGCAAATGCCGGAAAAACTGCACTGGTTTAAATGGGAAGCCTATGCCACCTGGCTGTCCGGCGTTACCCTGCTGGCGGTGGTTTACTACCTGAACGCCAAGCTGTATCTGGTTGCCCCAGGTTCAGATTTAAGCTCTGCGGCGGCCATCGGTATCGGTGTTGCCAGCCTGGTTGTGGGCTGGTTCGTCTACGACCTGCTGTGTGACTCTCCGCTGGGTAAAAAGCCGGCATTATTAGGCGCGATCCTGTTCATTCTGCTGATCGCTGCCGCCTGGGGACTTTCACAGGTATTCAGCGGCCGTGGTGCCTTTATCCATGTGGGTGCCATCATCGGTACCATCATGGTCGGTAACGTATTCCGCATCATCATGCCGGCCCAGCGGGCACTGGTCAGCGCCATTGAAGCCGGTCAGGAACCGGACCCGGCCCTGCCAGCGAAAGGTCTGCTACGCTCACGCCACAACAACTACTTCACCCTGCCGGTGCTGTTTATCATGATCAGCAATCATTTCCCGAGCACCTACGGGCATGAATTTAACTGGCTGGTTCTGGCTGGCATTGCCGCTATCAGTGTCCTGGTACGCCACTACTTCAACACCCGTCACATGACCCAGAAATTTGCCTGGACCTTACCGGCCGGTGCACTGGGCATGATCTGTCTGGCCTTTGTGGTGGCCCCGAAACAGGCTGTACAGAACAGCCCGGCGGTCAGTGCACAGGTGGTGCATGAAATCATCAGCGAGCGCTGCAGTGTGTGTCACTCAGATACTCCAAGCTACCCGGGTTTCACCAGCCCGCCGGGCGGCTTCGTGCTGGATACCATTGAACAGATCTCGCAGAAATCTGCACAGATTAAAGCACAGGCCATCACCACCAAGGCCATGCCGTTAGGTAACATCACGCAGATGACTCAGGAAGAAAGGGATCAGATTGCCGCCTGGATAAGCGCCGGCAAGCCGGAATAAACCTGAAAAGAACATAACCAGAAGGCGATAGCCTGTTAGGGTGCTTCCGGCCGGAAGCACCTTTTTATGCGCGGTGTTTTTCTTTACTGAGGCTCAGCGAACCCCTGAAGCCAGCCTGGGAAGATTTTCAGTAACTTTTGCTGCTGCGGCTGCCGTCCGACAGTCCAAGAAATGCCGCCCGACAGCTGGCCTGCATTGCCGGAGACATCCCCTTACTCCAGAGTGCACCGGGGTTAACCGCCTCAGTGACACCGACCAGTTGCAGATCATTATCCCGGCGCCATTTGTCCGCCAGTGGCGTGGCAATCACGGCGGCGAAAACATCTTTATGCAGTAGCAGAGACATCGCACCGACACTGGTGCGGGTATAGGTGATTCGGTCAGACTTATGCTCCACACCGACAGAGGCAAACAGATCCCGGGCCAGCAGATAACCGGTCACTGAGTCCGGCGATAAGAATGCAATCCGTACTCCGGACAGCGCCTGCAGATCCGGTACCGCCGTCGAACCTCTGACCAGTACACTGGCCGACAGCTCTGCACCGTTAAGCACCTGCAGATTCAGCAGCGGCCAGTAGTCAGACCCGAAGTCATGTTCAAGGGGCAAACACCAGCTGTGCGTTCAGGTTCTGCGGATATTCTGCCGCCGTTTCGATATCGCTCACCGGACAACCCTGCTGAGTCAGATAGCGGCTCAGGTTATGCAGCCTGCGCCCGGATATGGCACCGCCCTCTGCGGAACTGATAAACATTGTCAGTGGTTCGGCGGCAAACAGCCCGCCGGAATAACCGCTCAGGCTCAACAGCAGGCAGAATAAGGCATTCCTCATAACATCCCCAATTCAAAACTCGGAAGTGAATCAGAATACTAAGTGAATACAGCGCCGGTACCCCTGCGCCAGATCAGGCAAAATCAATTATTCGGCTCAACTGCAAACCGTTCAGGCTTCCCCTGCCGGCAGATACGGACCGAAGGATAACCCCGGCTTGTCATTGTTGAGCAGCGGAATGCCCCAGCCTCTGGTGCATGTGGATAAACTCCCAGGGCGAGGCTTCAGAGCCCCGTTCCGACATCACCTCTATCAGCACCGGCCGGTCCGCCGCCAGAGCTTTTTCCAGCACTGGCTTAAGCGCTGCAGGCGAGTCCACCCGCCAGGCCTCTACGCCACAGCTTTCTGCCATCCGGACGAAATCCGGACTGGTGATTTCCGAACCGCTGAAACGGCCACCGTAACCCAGCAACTGATCACGGCGAACATTGGTATAGGTACTGTTATTGAATACCAGTGTCACCAGCGCGATATTATGTTCTGCGGCGGTAATCAGTTCCTGCGCCCCGAACATAAAGCCACCATCCCCGCAGACGGACACCACCGGCCGGTCCGGGTTCGCCACTTTTGCTCCCAGAGCCGTGGCAAATCCATACCCCAGATTGCCCTGATAGCCGCCTTCAATGAAGGAACGGGGCTGCAGTACCGGAAAACCGCCGATCCAGGTAGCAAATCCCATCTGTGAGACTTCCGGTACATAAATGCCGTCCCGGGGTAAAACCTGACGGATAACATTCAGATAGGATAATTGCGGCTGCACCTTCTGTATGGCTTGCCAGGCCACAGCCTTGGCAGTAGCAATATCATCCAGCCGTTTATGATCCGGTTCTGCAGCGGTTTCCAGCTGTTCCAGAATCAGCCGGCAGGCCTGAGCAGAGTCCGCCACTACAGCCTGATCGGGCTGGAAGATATCCATCTGTGCCGGATCAATATCGATCCGCAGCAATTTCGGACCGCCACTGGGCTTCTGCTCATATTGCATAAACTTGTTGGCCCAGTTGAGATAGGGCATTTCCAGCCGGCTGCCAATTCCGATCAGCAGATCCACCTCATCCCATAACTGACGGGCCGCCACCGGTGGCACCCCAGCGGGTGATCTTCCGGCACGATGCCCCGCCCGCTGCGAAAGCCCCCACCGGCGCCGTGATACGTTCAGCCAGCGCCAGCACTTCATCTGCGGCGTGCTGAGCCCCTGAACCACAAAGAATCATTGGCTTACGGGCCTGGCGGATTAACGCGGCAGCGGCGCTGATCTCTGCCGGATCAACGTCCGGTATAGTTGCAGTCAGCGGTTTTATTGTCTGCTGCGGATCACTGCCACCGGCCATGGTATCCCAGCACATTTCAACCGTAACCGGTCCGGGCCGGCCACTGCGTGCCAGCTGAAACGCCCGGTTTACTTCACTTGAAATGTCCGCCGGGCTGCCAATATGAATCGCATCTTTGATCAGTGTTTTTAAAGTACCGGTCTGGTCCTTCAGCTCGTGCAGATGGCCCCGGCCCTTGCCGAGAAACGAAGATGGAATCTGCCCGGTCAGCCCTACAATCGGGCTGCAGTTACTCATTGCCGTACACAACGCTGCGCTGGTGTTAAGAATGCCCGGCCCCGGCACCACGGAAAACACCCCGGTTTTGCCGGTGGACTTCGCATAGCCCATCGCCATGTAGGCCGCCGCCTGTTCATGACGGGGAACCACCAGCCGTAACGGCGATTTGTAAATACCGTCAAACAAAGGGTAAATCTGCGCGCCGGGAATACCGAAAACGGTTTCCGTTCCGTTGGCCACAACCGCATCAATAATCGCTTCGCCGGCTGTACGCTGCTGAGTCACTGCATCCACCTTATAGCTCCTCCCATGAAATCTTTGGCCGCATGCTATGACAGACATTTGCTATCAACAATTATAAAGAATATTGAATTGCTATAACGAAATCGTTATACATAGGTTTTCAGCGCAACGGCAGCATACGATGAACCACAAGCAGCTCCGCCACTTTCTGGCGGTTACCCGGAAAGCAGCATTGCAGCAGCGGCACGGTCACTGGACATTGCCCAGCCGGCACTCAGTCTGAGCATTTCAAAACTGGAACATGAGCTGAAAACCCAGCTGTTTACACGCGGGACCCGGGGCGTTTGCCTGACCGAATCCGGACAGCTGTTTCACAATTACGCGCAGGAGGTCATACGGGGTGAAGAGCGTGTACTGGTGGACATTGCAGAGCTGGAAAGTAACCCTAAGGGCACTGTGGTGCTGGCGATGAATCAGGCCACCGATAATATTCTGGCCCTGCCCCTGACCCGGGCTGCAGCAAAACTGTATCCCGGTCTGGATCTGGATCTGCGCACCGGGTTGTCTTACGAAGTCACAGATATGCTGAAGAACGGTACGGCGGATATCGCCATTATCTACGAGGATGGCACCGACACTCCCGGCATACACAAAGAGTTGCTGATCCGCGAATCAATGTATTTTCTGAATCAGCGGCCGTCTTCCGGTGAAGGGGCTTTACCGGCAGACATCAGCTTTGCGGAAATGGCCAACTATGAAGTGGTCACCACTACCGGCAAGGAATCGCTGGCGTATATTCTGCAAAAAGTGGAAAACCAGACCGGCATCCGGCTCAAAAAACGCCGTCCTTACGGCCAGCTGATGACCAGCCTGCGCTTTGCCTGTGAAGGACACTGCCGGCTAATCCTGCCGTCTTCAGCGTTTTATCATCTGGAACCGGCACCGCTGCTGTGTGCCCAGAAAATTACTGAACCGGAAATCTACCGAGATGTATATATCGCCACCGATCCCAACCGCCCGGTACGCAATATCACCCTGAAACTGACCGAGCTGATCAGGCAGTGTACCCGTGAAGAATACGCCAGCGGCCGCTGGCGGGGTGTACTGAACAGCTGATCAGCAGACATCAGTCAGCTACTGTGGCATTCCTGCTTCAGCCCTCAGCCCAAGAATCCGGCCGACTGTACGGTTCCAGTTCGCCGCACATTCCGGACCGCAGCGGCTGGCCCAGCGAGGCAGGATCACATCCGCCGCGACCTGATCACGGATCACCAGATCAGACGCTGACGGTTCCACCAGCGTCATGCCGCCGGTTTCGCCTATCTCACAGGGGCCTGTGGATAAACAGGCCAGTGCGATGGCATCTTCCGTGGCGGTTTCCTGCCACATACGCTCAGTGAGGGTATCAATTTCCTGCTGCAGCAATGCTTTCTGAGCATCACTCAACAGGTTCCACTTGGTTTTGTTAATCGCCCCGAAGGCTAGCCCCCAACCTACTCTCAGGGTAAAACCGTGGGACGCCACCTTATACAGCTCGCCAGTGTATGCCGACATGGTGCCGGTAATCACACAGTCGAAGACACCTTTCTTCATCGCCTCAGGAACATCATGAAACGGTGCGCTGACCGGAATCGCTCCGACCCCTTCCACAAAATCCCCAGAGTTGTTAGATACACCCGCACCCGTTTTCCGCGCAGGTCTTCAATGCTGTTTACCGGGCTGTTGCACCAGATCATCTGGCTGGGAAAGGGGTACAGCATCATCAGCTTGGCGTTGTATTTTTCCCCAAACGCCCGGGCCAGTGTGGGAAAGTAAGCATCCGCCACCTGCCTTTGCACCTTAATGTTCTGCACCAGAGAAGACAGGTCTGCCCCTTCGAATATCTCGCTTTCCGGTACCACATATCCAGGCAGGCCAAAGGCGAAGTCAAACACACCGTTTTTCACCAGCCGCATGATTTCATAGCCCCGCAGGCCCAGTTCTGTTTGGGGCTTTATTTCACCGATAATCTGGCCGTCTGAAACCTCAGCCATGTGCTGATTCCAGAACGGGCCTTCGTGCTTCTGGTAGTTGGTGAAATATCCCCAGGTACCGACGGCCTTGATAATAATAGTATCGGCAGCCAGCAACCGGCCGGCGAACAGCAGACAAGCCAGCAAGGGTAGCAGCAACAGTTTTGTGGATAATTTCATGCAGTAACAGCCTTTAATGCCAGAGCGCACTCCGGGTAAACATCAGATCACCTGAGTTACCCAGAGTAGCCATTATTGAACCGGTTAGCCATTGTCCGGCGAACGGTTTAACTGCTCATCAGGGTGGGCAAATAGAGCACAATCGACGGGAATACCGAAATCAATACAATCGCCATGGCAATCATAAAGAAGAACGGTAACGCCGCTTTCGCCACATAGAGAATGTTCTTCCCGGTCAGCGCCTGAATCACGAACAGGTTAAAGCCCACCGGCGGCGTAATCTGCGACATCTCCACCACCAGCACCAGGAAGATACCGAACCAGATCAGATCAATATTCGCCTGGGTGACCATCGGCAGAACCACGGAGGTGGTCAGCACGATCACTGAGATACCGTCGAGAAAACAGCCCAGCACGACGAAAAATACCGTCAGGCAGATAATCAGCTGCACTGTGGATAAGCCCTGCTCAGCAATCCAGCCTGCCAGTGCATTGGGAATGCCGATAAAGCCCATGGCCAGCGTCAGGAAATGCGCGCCGACTAAAATCAGCCCCAGCATGCAGGAGTTTTTCACCGCGCCTGCCACACTGTCGATAAAACCCTGCCAGCTGAAACTGCCCAGCAGCGCCGACAGCAACAGCGACCCCGCCACACCAAAAGCTGCCGCTTCCGTTGGCGTTGCCAGCCCCTGATAGATTGACCCCAGTACACCGCCAATCAGCATGATGATCGGTATCAGCTTGGTTAAAGACTGCAGTTTCTGCCGGGTCGTGTATTCCACGGAGTCTGCCACCTTTGCGGTACGGCCATTCATGATCGTCCAGCCAATGGTGAACGCCATGAACAGGCCGATCAGCACCATTCCCGGAAACACACCGGCCAGAAATAACCGGGCAATAGACACTTCCGCAGATACCCCATACACAATCAGAATAATCGATGGTGGAATCAGCAGCCCCAGTGTACCGGAACCCGCCAGCGTACCGATCGACATGGTATCGTCATAACCCCGCTTCGAAAGCTCTGGCAGAGTCATCCGGCCAATCGTAGCAGCGGTGGCTGCCGAAGAACCGGAAACGGCAGCAAAAATGCCACAGCTGAGAATGTTCACGTGCAGCAGTTTACCCGGCAATTTGGATAACAGCGGTGACAGCCCTTCGAACAGGTCCTGGGATAACCGGGTACGGAACAGAATCTCACCCATCCAGATAAACAACGGTAAAGCGGTCAGCGACCAACTGGTAACGGCACTCCAGGACGAAGTGCCCAGTAACAGCCCGATGCTGTCATTGCCGATCAGGCTCAGGCCAATCACCGACAGCCCGGTCAGTGTCAGCGCAACCCACACGCCACTGGTCAGCATCAGCAGCATGCAAACCACCAGAATAAACCCTGTTAATGTCATATCCATGGTTTACTCTCCCCTTCCAGTGCCGCTTCATGGCTGATATACCCAGGGGTATGGCCCCGCAGCGCGGTTATAAAATTGTCTGCAACGGCGATCAGCAGAAACAGAGACCCCAGCGCCATTGGCATCTGTACCAGCCACAAGGGCATTACCAGATAGGTATCGGTAACATCGTCATACACCCAGGACTCATACACCGTATACAGGGTGTACCAGGTGGAATAGCCGACAATCAGTAAGCCGGCGCTGATGTTTACCAGTTCCAGCCAGCGGCGCGTATGGCCTCTCAGACGGGATAACAGAATGGTGACCCGGATGTGGCCACCGGCATTGAAGGTATAGGCCAGACCGAAAAATCGTTGCGGACAACAGCCAGCCGGCAAAATCTTCCGAAGAGGGAATAATGACACCGAAAAACCGGGCGACAATTTGCGCCAGAATGAGCAGCGTCATAATCACCAGACAGCTGCCTGATAAGATCGCAGACGCTAAATAAAAGTAATGTCTGAGTGTGTGCATATTATTATTTTTACCCGACTGCATTGGTCGGAAAACGCTGTACTTCAGCCTGCCTGAATAACAGACAATCAGCGTTTTCCGGGAACAGGTTTTAAAAACTGAACACTGTTCACCCACACCTCAGGTACAGGTGAACAGAGTGAAACGCCTTACAGGGCTTTGTAGCTGTCGAATACCGCCTGACCGGAAGCACCGGCTTCCTCAAGCCATTCGCTGATCATGGTGTCACCAATGGCGCGCAGCTCACTTTCCAATTGCGCACTCGGAGCAGCCACGGTCATGCCGTTATCCGCCAGTGTATTGGTGTGCTCTACAGCCAGTTTACGGCCCAGTGCCCAGCCGTTTTTTCCGCATTGGCAGCCGCCGTCAGAATGACCTGCTGGGTGTCAGCATCCAGACGGTCAAACATTTTCTTGTTGGCAAATACCATGTTCTTCGGAATCCAGGCATGGATGGTGGTGAAGTTTGAAATGTAGTCCCAGCTCTGGCTGTTCACACCGGTACTCGGGGACGTCACCATGGCATCAATCGCATTGGTGGTGAATGCCTGTGCTACGTCGCTGAAAGGAATGTTTACCGGCGTAGTGCCCATTAAATCCGCCAGGCGGGAGGTGGTCGGGCTGTAAGAACGCATCTTCAGGCCGCTCAGATCCGCCAGGCTGTTTACCGCCTTATTGGAATACAGGTCCTGCGCCGGCCACGGTGAGGTGTACAGCAGAATCAGGTTTTCTTTTTCCAGCGCTTTGCTCAGAGCAGGCTTGGAAGCCTGATAGAGTTTTTCGGCACTGTCGAAATCTGTGGCCAGAAACGGGATGTTGTCCAGCTTGTAGATCGGATTGATGTTGCCCAGACGGCCAATGAATACTTCGCCGATCTGAACCTGACGGGTTTTAACCGCCCGGTGGATTTCCGGGTGTTTGATTAATGATCCGCCGGAATGAACATTGATGGTCAGCTTACCGCCGGACTTTTCGCTCACTTCTTCCGCAAAGCCGCGTGCAACCTGGGTCTGATGCGTGCCATCGCCATAAGGGGTTGGCATTTCCCAGCGGGTCTCGGCATAGCTGCCGGTTGCCGTGCCCAGGGATAATACCGATGCCAGCATTAACGCTGCTTTTTGGTTACAGATTTCATTATTATTCTCCAAAGTTAAGGTTACTTAGCGATACCAATGGCATGTGCTGCCAATCCTTATCGCAAAGCCTGTACCAACTCTGAAAAATATTTTTATCTGTTCAAAAACAAAAAGTTATCAAAAACCAATATTGGATAAAACGCCCTGCTGAGTCACTTTTGACTCAGCATTCTCAGCGGCACTGAGTCACTTTTGACTCATCCCTCCAGAAACGTCTGCCGTTCCAGCCCGTACTTCTTCATCCGCAGGTATAGTTTCTTACGGGGAATCCCCAGCGCCGCTGCAGTTTGCTCCGCATGACCGTTATTCGCCTTCAGGGCCGCAAAAATCAGTTCCCGCTCATAACTGTCGACCAGCTCATCCAATGTGCCGTCGCCTGTTTCAGTGACGGGACCGGACTGTTCTATAGTCAGCCCCAGCGCCCAACGTTCCGCAGCATTCTGCAGTTCACGGACATTACCCGGCCAGCTCTGCATGCTGAGCTGTTGCAGTAACAGCGCCGGCACCGGGCGGGTGTCACGGCCAAAGCGCTGAGCGGCCCGGTCAACAAAGTGTGTAAAGAGTACAGGGATATCTTCTTTGCGCTGATCAAGGGAGGGGATCTCCAGGCTGGCCACATTCAGCCGGTAATAGAGATCTTCACGGAAATCACCGGCGTCACGCAGGTCCACCTTGGTGGCGGCCAGCACCCGGATATCCACTTCAATGTCCGCATTGCCCCCAGGCGTTGCAGCACCCGTTCCTGCAATACCCGCAACAACCGGACCTGCAATGACGCAGGCATGCTTTCTATCTCATCCAGGAACAGAGTACCGCCGCTGGCATATTCGATTTTCCCGGTACGGCGCTTATGGGCACCGGTAAACGCACCGGCTTCGTGGCCGAACAGCTCACTTTCGATGACAGACTCAGTCAAGGCACCGCAGTTCAGGGCTACAAAGGGCTTTTTCGCCCTGGGGCTGAAGTCATGTAAACACCGGGCAACCACCTCTTTACCGGTACCGGTGGCGCCGTGAATTATCAGGTCAACATCCACCTGGGCCAGTTGCAGCACCATTTCCCGTAACCGGAGAATCGACGGCGTCTGACCCACCAGCCGTTTATCAATTTCATGCTGACCTTCAATCACCTTCCGCAGGCAGCGGTTCTCCAGCACCAGTTCACGTTTCTTCCAGGCACGCTGCACCGTGTTGAGATGATGCTGAGGATCATCAGTTTTCTCGAGAAAATCGTAAGCCCCCATCCGGATCGCCTGAATGGCAATGGCGATATCAGAATGGCCACTGAACATAATCACGGGGATTTCCCCATCAATGTTCAGCACCTGCTCCAGCACCTGCAAACCGTCCATAATGTCCATGCGCACATCACAGATAATCACGCCCTGCCAGGTACCGGAACACAGTGCCAGTGCGTCTTTGGGATTTTCAAAGGCAACCGCCTGATAGCCTTCCAGTTCCAGGGTCTGAATCATCGACTCCCGGACGATCTCTTCATCATCAATAACGATTACCTGACCATTGCTCATGGCAGTACTCATGAATGTTTTCTCCGGTATTCGGGTAACTGGATACAGAACGACGCCCCGTCTGAGGATGAGCTGTCCACACTCAGCTTGCCGCCAAAATTTTTCACAATGTTATAGGAAATGGACAGCCCCAGCCCCAGGTTTTGCCCCCGCCGCTTGGTGGTGAAGAACGGCTCGAAAATGTTTTCCCCAGTTCACTGCTGATCCCTGGGCCGTTATCACGGACATAGATATCCAGCCGGTCGCCATTGTGTACACAGCTGATACTGATATGTTTTTCAGTCTGATCCCGGATCGCATCCAGCGCATTGGTCAGCAGGTTCAGCACCACCTGTTCCAGCTGAATCGGATCGGCATACACCTGATGCTGCAGGTTACCGAAGTCCACATCAATACGGGTCTGTTTACGGACTTCATCCCCTTCCAGCATCTGCAGGACGTTTTCCACCACTTGCTGCAGATTCACGGCCACAAAGTTATCCTGCTGCTGGCGGGCCAGCGACTTAAGCCGGGTGATAATCACCGTAGCCCGCCGGGTCAGGTTGGATATCTGATTGAGGTTTTTCTCGGTTTCATCCAGCCGGCCTGCCTGAATCAGCCGGACACCGTTATGGGAATAATGCCCGATAGCCGACAACGGCTGATTGATTTCATGGGCGATGCCCGCGGATAACTGCCCCAGCGCCGCCAGCTTACCGGCCTGCACCAGTTCTTCCTGCAATGTACTGAGCTGATCCCTGAAACTTAACAGTGAACGGGCCATGGTGCCGATTTCATCGTGGCCTTTCACTTGCACCCGGGTATCCAGATTGCCGTTAGCAATGCCGCGCATGCTGGTGTCCAGGCTGGTAATCCGTGCCACCATGTTACGCCCCACATACAGCCAGACAATCAGGATAGAAAACAGCAGACTTGCGGCCACCATCGACAACATCAGGATACGGCTGTTCTGGATGGTCGCCCGGGCATTTTCAGCTGAGCTTTTAGCCGCCGCTTCCGCCTTATTGGTTTGCACCGTCACCAGTTGGTTAAGGGCGCCAAGCTGCTCGCGGATCTGAGCCAGCAGGGCCTCGCCTTCCCCAGCACACCCCGTTCCTGGCTGCGGATAGTAAACATGTTATTTTCGCCACGGGTCAGATAAACAATATTCACCACTGTCTGGCTCAGGGCCTGCACCCCGTGCAGTTTTTCCACCGCTTTAAGATCCAGCTGAATACGGCTGATCACTTCGTCCGAATGGGTCTGGGTAGCGATCAGGGAATTCAGATCCGGCAAATGCTGCGCCCGGTCCACCAGATTAATCAGCAGGTTTACGTCCGCCTTGATCCGGTAGAGCCGCTGTAAATCCGCATTGATCGTGCTGATAGCATCCCGGCCAAAATTATTCATGACAATCCAGGCATCAGGAAAGTCCTGATTAAACTGGCTGAAGAGGTTCTGCTGCACGTTATCTGTGAGGGTATTGATATCACTGAGAAAGCTCGAGGCCACCCAGCGCAGACGCTGATTTTCAGACTTTTTCTGCGCCTGTATCTGCAGTTTCTGGGCAACATTGGTATCCAGCTCAGCCAGCATTTTTTCAGGGTGTCTATCTGGTCAAACAGTGCCTGCTGGGTCTGATGATCCCGGGTGGCGGCAGAAATCCGCGGTAACAGATCCGCCATAAGGGTGATATTCAGGTTTAATTCCCGTCGGATCTGCTGCCGGCTTGCTTCATCTTTAGCCGCCAGCAAGGTCGGGGAGATCAGGGTGATGGTCGTGCCCCGCGCCTTTAAATCCGCCATCAGGCTGAGGGTATGAATGTTGCCTTCCACCACCTGATTGAGCTCATCCCCAGGCGGTTATAGGACACCCAGCTCACCATGCTGGCCAGTACCGTTAGGGCTGTCAGTGCCCCAAACGCAATAAAGAGTCGGCCGCGGAGCCCCAGACGGTGTCGAGATGTCATAAACAGAATGCCTTGCTGAAACTATGCTGCATGATAGTCACATCAGGGATTAATTAGAAATCCGGATTCTGCTGCTGACGATACTTAACCGCTTTATCGCAGTGCTATCTGCTCAGCGGTAGGTCTCACTGCAAATCGATATACACGGTACCGATGCGGGAAAGATCGAGTTTCAGCTTTTCCCGTAGTTCAGTCAGGGCAACCTGAATCACATGATCCCTGTGACCATCGGCGATGGCCCTCCCTGCTCGTTTTCCGGGGCGATAATGATGCCCCGGTCTGTGACTTTGGCAACAAAACCTATCCAGCGGTCTTCCTGAGTATTGACGTTAAAACGCAGTGTCTGCACCGTATCTCCCGGTGACAGAAAACCAGGATCAGCGATATCAACCGGCTCCAGACTGACTGAGCGGTTGTTTTCCTTTACCGAAAAACCTTTACCCAACAGCGGCGCTGCATCTGCACGCAACACCACCACCTGAACCGATGAGGGTTTATTGCGAACAGAGCCTACCGCCAGGCCGCTTTTGCCGCCCAGCAGCGCGACCATAGAATCGTCATAGATTCCCAGCGAAACCAGTGAGTTAACCGCTGACTGACTGTCCCTGATCGCCGCGATACCAGCTCTGTTGGTATTGCCTGAACTGACCGGCGTGCGAATCAGCTTCCCAGTCTCCACACCGTTGTCATGATTCGGGTTATCGATAACCCGGTGGCCGTTAATCCGTGTACTGGCAGCGGTTATGTAGTATCCAAGCGCGTTATAACTGTTTGGTGTCAGCCCTGTGACCGTCAGATCAAATGTGTCACCGGACAGGCTCGCTGCCGTTCCCTGCGTATTGATCGTCGCGGAGGTATTCGCGGTCGTCAGTACATCACCGTTATAGGCGGTGGTTGTCGTGAATTCGATGGGAGTGGGGCAACCCCTTCATAGCTTTCATAGGCGGCCGGTGTCACGGTCACAGATGGCCGTTCCCGGTAAAGCTGATAATTGCCACTGCTGCCTAATGCCTGTGTGAAGTTGCCATGATTTTCATCGGTTGAGTAACGGTAATTGCCGTTATCCGCCAGTGCAGCACTGCCGGATATACTGCCGGTATAAATGACCGCACGCCCACCGGTTCCTACGGAAACACCGCCACCGGTGGATACCACATCACCGCCCGTGGAGGTAAGTGCAGCGGTATTATCACCGGCGTGCAGGGTCAGTGCACTGGCTGTTCCGCTGGAGGTAGTGACCGATTTCTCTAAGGTGATATTGCCGCTCTGAGTACTAATGTGTACATCACCGCTGGCTGAAACGCCTCCGGTGCCGTCAACAGTCCCGACAGTCATCTCATCCGCATCGGCATAGGTCAGCGCCCCGACTGAATCCGCCGCCAGGGTATCGGCATCATTGGTGATGTCCGATAGCGTGTAGTTACCGCCGCCAGAGAGTTTCAGGCCCGCTGCGGTGATGGCCGCCGACTGAGTGACGTTACCGCCAGCAGACAGGATCAAATCATTGGCGCCTGTATTCAACGCACCGTCAATGGCGATATCACTGCCGGTCAGCAGGTGCAGATCATCTGTTACGGTTGTCGCGCCCCCACTGAAATACCGCCGGTATTGGCTGCATTGCCTATCCGGATGGAATTGGCTGATAAGTTCGCCAGTACAGCGGCAGTCAGATTCAGATCCTGCCCCGCATCATCAAGCCCAATGGTGGTGGATGCATCCTGGGTTGAAAAATAATATCGCCGGATGTTGAGGTGACCGTTGGATTTGCCGTAAAGTCATAGCTGTCAGCATTAAAAGTAATATCACCACTGTCGGTTGAAATAGTAGCAACTTGCGCAAATGATATGTCCGTACCAGCACCGTCACTGGATGCGGTCAGCGTAATATTCCCTGAGCCGGTTGTTTGAATGGTTGCTGAGCCTATCTCTATCCCGTCAGAGCTGCCGACGCCAATGCCTGAAAGCTGGATATCACCGCCATTAGCAAGCATGTTTACATTTTGCCCAAGTACAACGCCCGGCCCACCACCGGACCAGCCCTTTGCCTTTATAGTAATATCCCCACCACCGGTATCCATCCAGCGATTATTTGCCATTTGGAAACCAACCGTAGAGTAGCTGGCATCCCCGTTGCATACCCACTACCTGATGAACCACCTGTAACGAGAAAATCCCCACCATTTGTCCGTAACCCGGCATAAGACCGGAAAAACACTTTTCCGCTTCCCCTTCAATACCACTGTTCATGTGGACATTCAGAGCACCACTGTTTGATGTGATCTGAGTACGAAGCTGAATACTCCGATGAGCATTAAAGCGTAAAGTCGCGTCCCCCTGCGGTTTTACGGATATCACCATTTATATCAATGACTCCGTCACCATTACCGTCGCCATGACTGCCACCTGTCTGTAAGGTAACACTGGTCCCCATATTAAGCTGGGCTTCAATATCACTGCTCTCAATAACCGTTGTTGCCCCAGATGTATAATCCGGTAAAGGCGTATCACCGGGGTCGTCACCCCACCGTTATTCACCGTGATATTGTAAGGATCCAGCAGCCATTCCCCGCCTTTACCGTTTGGCGCAGCGGCTGAAAGATCTATGCCGGTGGTGCTTAAATAATGCCCGGATGTTTCAATACGCCCGCCGTTACCACCCTGTGCGCCACCTTCTGCCTTAAACGTACCGTACGCAAAAGTCGCCCCTTCACTGTCATGGATATCCGACCAGGCCACTACCGTGCCACCGTCACCATCCACCGTTGCACTGGCATCCAGAACAGCACCTTTTTAACGATGGTTTTACGCGCCTGTGCCACCGAAGCATCACTGTTTTGCCAACTGCCTCCTACGAGTACCTCACCGCCACCGGTAGCACCGTCAGCCATCAGTTTCGCATCGGACTCTAGCGTAGTATTTTCACCGGTCACCACGACGCGACCACCTTTGGCAACATCCGATGAGGCGTCCAGCGTTCCGGATACCGTCACATCCCCGCACCTTCAGCCGATAAGAAAATACGGCCGCCGTCTGCAACCAGTCCTCTGGCTTCAACGATGCCTTCGTTATTAACCACCGCCCGGGACAGTTCACCCCGCGCCTGTGCAGTCATCAGCACTGCACCGTTATCTGCCCGGATCAGAGATTTATTCTCGGCTAAAGCATCGACGGTGCCTTTATCCACCGTCAGCTTAATCAGTTGATCACCGACAAAATCCAGACTCACCTGTTCACCGGCAGCCATAGCTACCGTGCCATTTTCCGCAATAATCTGACCTTCATTGATCACCCGGGGCCTATCAACGCTACATATCCACCAATGATATCTCCCTGATTTAACACATCACCGGCAGGGCCGCTGCCATTCGCGAACACATAGTTTTCGTTCAGAAAGTCCGTATCGGTAATATCCAGGCCGGAGGCAGCGATGCCACCCACATCGATCCGGGCGCCGGGCGCAAAGGTAATCCCTGAAGGATTCACTAAAAACACCTGACCGTTAGCGCTGAGGCTGCCATAAATCTGGCTGGCACCTGCGGTAGTGACCCGGTTTAATGCGACAGAGCTGCTGTCTGGCTGTTGAAAGGTCACGCTGGCATTCGCGCCAATATTGAAAGTATCCCACTGGGTGATCATTTTCTGGGTATTTTGCAAAACGGTCATATCCGATCCGTTCTGGCTGACCGAACCGCTGCCGGAGACAATCTGAGCGTTTGTGGGAAGTTCGGTGTTCGCCGGGGCGGCATATAACAGATTGCCCGTCAGAGACAGCACACTGAAAACCGGAAATATATAAAACACTTTATATCCGGAAAGTAATTCCGGAGCTCTGCCTGAATATGCAGATAATAAACAGCGCTTATCTTTATTCCTGCGTGACAACCTTTTCACGCTATTCTGCGGCATTTTCATCAACCAGTACTCTCCCGTTTCCCTCAGATGAGTAATGTCCTGAAATACTGTTTTATAACTGCTGATTACATATAAACGTATTCATCACATTGCTTTCAAAAGTGAATCACTGCGTACTTACCACTTCAGTGATGCGGTTATCCAAAATCTGTCTTTTTCTAAAGACCCGTCAGAATCTTTGGACGTGGTTTGATCCCTTCCGGGTTTTCACCAATGCGGCGCGCCCAGATAAAATCAATATTATAGGTATCCGGAATGCCGATATTGATACCCAGACCATAGCCTGAAAGGCTATAGGTATTAGGGTGACCAGCCCCAGGTTATGAAGGTTTTTATACTGTTTAATGCGCCCCCAGTCATAAAAGGCTGACAGCCGAACATCCCCACAGAAGTACCGGACATCAGCATATAGCGACCTTCTATGCTGGCCAGTATGCCGTTATCACCGGAGCCTTCTCCGCCCGGGTACGCCCGTACTCCGCTGACACCACCAAGCTGAAACTTCTCTGAGGATGATAAATTACCGGATGCAACCTGCCCGGAGACATCCGCGATGACATAGAAGTCATCACTGGCGCGCTGAATCCGGCGAACATCGAACATCAGCTTTTCATAAGAACCATGGGTATCAGCGCCATTCGCGCCCTGATCCGCAGCAAAACTGGCATCATTCCCTTTCAGATCAGCATGGCCTTTATAGCCATTCACACTGGCAATGGTAAATCCACCTTCAAGGAAATCATCCACATGGGTCGCTGTCAGCCCCGCTTTTACATGCCGGATAACCCGATGATTCGTTGTGCTGCCAAGGGATGAATCAATCAGCTTTTTATACTCTGCCCCTATGTTTGTATAGAGACTGGTTAAGCGCTGGCGGATCACGGGATAATGGCCGTCTACTGTCCAGAGCGTTGCCGTACCTTCTGAATCTGACGAGGCAAATTCCTTCCCCGCCCTGTACTCCAGCCGCCTGAGTGAACTGCTGAGCCTGAAGCCGTTGTTACCCAGCGGTACACTTCCTTCAACCTTGAGATATTGGAAGTCACCGGCGCCCAGTGATTTTTGTCCAGTGACGGATATTTGTTCGCCGTAACCAAAGTTATCATTGATATCCAGGTCAAATATTGACCGGTACTCTCCGGTTAAGCGACTACCGGTGTTATCAACCGAGACCGCCGGCCGTAGAACCGGGCTTTCAGTGACATCCAGTACAATGCGTGTAGTCCCGGGCTGTTACCTTTTTCCAGATTTGCCGACGCATGGATTCCGGGTAAATCACTGATCAGCAGTACTCCCCGTTCAAGCGCCTTTTCCTCAAGTGCCTGCCCCTGTTTTACAGCACTGCTAAGAATGCCACGGACACGTTCTTCCCTTATCCGTAAGTCCGTGCCATTAATCCGGATACCACTTTCATCACTGTCCAGAATGCCCTCATACACCTCAACGGTAATGATCCCGTCTGTTATTTCCTGCGGAGGCAATACAGCACGGCCCAGTATATAACCCTGAGTCTGATAAGCATTTGTCACCGCATCGACAGCCGCCTGAATATCATCCAGTGAATTTTTCCGGTTTACATAAGGTGCAACAATTTGCCTGAGTTCATCGGGTGAAAAACCGTAATACTGCCGGTAAACACAAAGTCTTTAACAAAACCGTCACGGCATCAGCGGCCGGCTTCGGTGTCTGTTTAAGGCGCTCTTTTGTTCCGGAATCTGATCAGGAAGGCGTCTGAACTGTTCAAGCCGTTCCTGTTTTTGCAGCTCACTCCCCGCATCCGGCAAAGTCTGAGCAAAAACCGATAAGGCCGGTATCGTCACTAAAAAGCGCTGCTTAAAATGCCTGATAAATTGCTCAAAGTTTCATTTCCACATATCCGCGCGCCACATTGCATCCTTCCAATGTCAAACTTCGCTTGCTGTTAACCGTTTCGGTCATGCGTATAAGGCTTAAAATTATTTACGTATTTTCAGCATAAATAATTAAGATTCTTTTGATCGCTACGGAGTATCTTCAAGTAAGGAAATTATGCCTGTTCAGTAAATATAAACATGCATAAAAGATACCTGACCGCTTTATATACATTCCGTTTGTATTGTTTAACGTTTACTGAACAAAACCCCAGCAAAAACAACTCACAAACATCAGGCACAACGGGATTAACAACTGTGGTAAACAACCTTTTAGTGTCAGTAGCATTACTCTCTCGGCGTGAGTAAAAACCACTAAACATAACTGTGTATTATTATTTAAAAACTTCAATTTAAATACACAGAATCACTCAAACCGGGTAATAAAAACATCTGGATAAAACTATTAATTAATAGATAAATTAAATTCCAATAGTCCTGATTTCTTTCCTGATAGCCACCTCTCCAAAACGATGTGCTCTTCAGCTCATACAACCAGTCTGTCGTTTGATAATTACGTTTGCTAATTGACTGAACCGGCAAACAACACATCTGACCGGTTATGAAAGCTGCTACCACACACTACCGCTGGCTGATCATCAGCTGCATCGCCTCCGGCAGTAACGTGACCGGAAAAACCTTTCAATAAATTTCAGTTATCAAATGATATTTATTATTAACTTTATTATTCAAACCCATTCTCTATGATCGGCCAGTCCGATTTGCAGGTGCCAATGCCATGCCGTTATCCGCTACTACCTTAGCGGTTACAGCACAGCCAGCACTGCGGTAACTATCCGCCCCTGCAAAGTCCGCAATCCGGATGCGACCAGGATACTCGCCAGTACTGATTCACCCGGCACTACGCCCGAACAGTTAACAGCGGAATACAGCCCGTTTACGCACCGAATCTTCAGTGCATGAACAGGCTGATTAATGAAAAACGGCCGTTCGACGGTCACCTGCAATAAAAATAACGATTTGTCAGGAGACAATCATGAGCAATACAACCACGCTTTCACCGGAGGCCTGCAGCGGCTCCGCACGTAAAGGTATGCTGGAAGGGGTCGACCTTCCGGTATTTCTGATCAGCGGCGGTGTTCTTGTCCTTTTCGCCATCATGGCCCTCTACGACCTGGAATTCGTATCCGGACTGGTGAACAGCACATTTGCGCTTTCAACAAAATATTTCGGCGCTTACTGGCAGGTTCTGCTGTTACTCACCTTTGTTATCGGTCTGTTCCTCACATTCGGCCGCACCGGCTCAGTGATGCTAGGCGGTCTGAAAAAGCCGGAAATGTCGACGTTCAACTGGGTTTCCATTCTGATGTGTACCCTGCTGGCAGGCGGCGGTGTGTTCTGGGCGGCGGCAGAGCCTATGGCTCACTTCACATCACCGCCACCACTGTTTGGCGGTGAAACCGGCACTCCGCAGGCGGCTTACAACGCACTGGCACAGAGCTTCATGCACTGGGGCTTTCTGGCCTGGGCGATTCTGGGCAGCCTGACCGGCATCGTGCTGATGTACCTGCACTACGAAAAAGGCTTACCGCTTAAGCCACGTACCCTGCTGTATCCGGTATTTGGTAAACATGCCCTGAAAGGCCCGATTGCGATCATTGCCGACGCCAGCTGTGTTCTGGCGGTGGTTGCCGGTACCGTTGGCCCGATCGGCTTCCTGGGTCTGCAGGTAAGCTTCGGTCTGGAAAAACTGTTTGGCATTCCAAACACCTACTCCACACAGCTAACCATTCTGATCGGCCTGATGGCCATCTATACAGTGTCTGCAGTCAGCGGTGTGACCAAAGGCATCAAGATCCTGAGTAACCTGAACGTAGCGCTGGCCGTTGGCCTGATGGCATTTATCCTGCTATTCGGCCCGACTGCATTCATCATCGACAGCTATATTCAGTCATTCGGCATCTATATTGACGAATTTATCTCAATGGCCACTTTCCGTGCTAATCCGGGCTGGCTGGACTGGTGGACCGTTTTCTTCTGGGGCTGGTTCCTGGGATACGGCCCGCTGATGGCGATGTTTGTTGCCCGTATTTCCCGTGGCCGAAGCATCCGTGAGCTGGTACTTATCATCTCTATCGTTGCACCGGTCATCACCTGTTTCTGGTTCACCATTGTCGGTGGCAGCGGTCTGTTCTTTGAACTGAACAACCCGGGGTTATCTCTGAGCCGTTCACCGGTTTTAACCTGCCTGCAGCCCTGCTGGCGATCACTGAACAGCTCCCTCTGGGCTTCACGGTTTCTGTACTGTTCCTGATCCTGACCACTATCTTTGTGGCGACTACCGGTGACTGCATGACCTATTCCATTTCCATGGTTATGACCGGCCACGACGCGCCACAAAGCTCCGTGCGTGTGTTCTGGGGTCTGGCAATGGGTGTCATGGCAGCCATCCTGATTTCTATCGGTTCAGGCGGTATCTCAGCCCTGCAGTCCTTCATCGTGGTGACTGCTGTGCCGGTATCACTGGTACTGCTGCCATCCCTGTGGAGTGCACCAAAAATTGCCCGGCAGATGGCCGACGAACAGGGCCTTTAATCCCTGCTCTCTCAAAAAGGCGCTTCATATGAAGCGCCTTTTTATGCACAGGCGTTGTCCGCCATCCGGGAAGCTGATAGCGTTTACCTGATATTCCCGGAACCATGGAACCAAGATGATTGATCAAGAACTGGAAAACCTGACTTACTTCTATAACCTGATTATTGATTTCTTCATCAACTACAGCTTTCAGGTCATCGGTGCCATCATCATTCTCATTCTGGGTCTGATCGTGGCACGCTGGGTCGGTAACCTGACCCTGAGACTGTGTAAACGGCACAACGTTGATATTACCCTCAGCAACTTCATCAGCAGCACTGTCAGACTGTTGCTGATCGCCATGGTCGCGATCATCTGTCTGGGTAAATTCGGCATCAGCGTGGCACCCTTTATCGCCGCCATCGGTGCCATCTCTCTGAGTATCGGCCTGGCCCTGCAGGGGTCTTCTCCAACTACGGTGCCGGCTTTACCATTATCCTTACCCGTCCGTTTGTGGTGGGCAACACCATCCGCTGCAACGATGTCTGCGGGGTTGTTGAGGAAATCCGCCTGGCCTATACCCTGCTGTCAACCGAGGACGGCGAAATCATCACCATTCCCAACAAACATATTGTTGGCGAAGTGCTGGTGAACTCCTTCGAAAATAAGGTAGTTGAAGCAGAGATCGGCATCAGTTACAGCGCGGATCCGGCACAGGCTGTCGCCCTCATACAGGAGCAACTGAGCAATAATCCTAATATCGTTTCTGAACCGGCACCGCAGGTAGGCATTGCCTCTTTCGGTGATTCCAGCGTTAACATTGCTTACCGCTACTGGGTACCCACCCGCCAGTTATTTGAAACCCAGTTCCAGGTTAACGCCGCGGTTTATGAAGCATTCAATACTAACAATGTGCAGATTCCGTTCCCGCAGCGGGAAGTGACCGTGCTGAATCAGTGACAGGTATGATCAGATGTTTCCGGCTTAAGCGCCGGAATCATCTGATGCAGAAAAATCGCAAGCCCTTCTGTACAGCAGCCTGTAATTCGTACGTTCTGGCATCAGCTGCCACACCACAGCCCTATGTCGCCACGGGCCTTGTTTTCAGTTTATTTGCCAGCAACCGGCACTTTTCAGCCTGCACCTGTTTTTCCGGCAGTTCATCGAGTGCATCAGCCATAATGAAATACGCTTCAGATAAATGCTCAAATCCCGGGTAATCACGGTGAAGCCGGTTAATCAGCCTGACGCTCAGCGCTGGCTTACCCTGTTTCAGCAGTATCCCGGCAAGCTTAAAACGCACTTCTGCAGAGGCGGGCAAATAATCAGGGGCGAAATGCAGTATGCGCAACATCAGACCGGCAACCTTAGGCGTACCACCACTTTTCTCCAGGCACTGCAGATAGGCTAACCAGAACTTATCCAGTTCGGCGGTCTTGTGTAATGCGCAAAGATAATCAAAGTAACGGTCATATATCCCGATATCATCCGGATACTTTTTAGTGCTGTTTTAAGCTCACTGCTGAGCTCTGTGAACATACCTTCTTTAGCCAGCACCCCGATTCTGGCCATCGTATGCTGCTTGTCAGAACGGTTATGTACATCGCCGTCGCTATCCAGACGGCTCACATAACCAAGTACATGTTGCTTCTGAAAAAGCAGATATCCCATCAGATGGAATATAACGATCCAGTAATAGTAAGACACCACGCTCTGCAGCGCCGCGGACAAGACATCCTGACCATCAAATAACTGATTCAGCGTGCCGACTGATAAAATCATGATCGTGATGAACAGCAATAATAAAAGGTAAGCACCTCTGAGCAGCAAAACCAGGTGGGCCACTTTAACCGGATTAATCGCGGCACCGATTTCTTCAAAACGGGCATAGTTAATAAACACCGCGGGCAAACAGCAAAGCCAGAAAACACTGAAAGCGAGGGCAGCAAACTGACCCAGAACATTTGCTACAGCCAGCACCATAAAGACAATGCCCAGCACAATCAGGATGATATGAATGATCAGTTTTATGCCGCCCAAATAGGCTTCAGATACATCCGGCGCATCCATTTTTCCGGCGGCTGTCTGCTGCAAACATAAAAAGCCATACTTGGTGGTAACTGCCGAAACGACTAACAATATTACAAAGCTTTGCAGACCGCCTGCTGAGGCAGCCACTGCAGAAACAGCGGAAGCTAAAATAATCAGTAACAGAGTTTGCATCGTCATCGGATAAGAAAAGCACTTATCCAAACGGCGCCAGAACGGCACAATACTGTCGCCCGGGCCCTGATTTTCAAGCTCTCTGCGACAGACCAAACAACGTACCGAACCGGAACTTGCATCCACACAGTGATCACACTGTCTGACATTACAGTGTGTGCAGCTGTAGGTAGCGGCTTCGACAGGATGATACTTACAATATTCCATTTGCGGTCACCTATATAATTACGTACTTCACAGCCAGTTAAGCCTGCCGTGCCCTTCTGACAATCTCATCAGCAACCCGCTCATAACGCTTACGTTTTGCTTCCTGCGCCTGCTCACCAAATTTCTGTGACAACTTACGCGCCAGGTGACTCATCTCCTGAGTATGATCTTCTTTATCACACAGATACTTCACAATTCCTTCTGTCATCTGCAGACTTTCCAGCTGCATCGTACGCCACCCCAGCCCAACGATCGCGGACACAGTCAGGCTATCACGCACTGCCGGCGTCTCATTCCAGACCTGTTCTGTTTTTCTCAGCTGTCCGGTTGTTAAGTGTTCAAACATCAATAGCTGTTCAGCCGACTGCAACTCTGATGTCACATCTCCCGTTCTTTATAAATGCGGTATTTCAGCCAGCAAAAATCGAAATCGGTGCCGTTATTCTGTTCATAAACCGCAATCCTTCTGAGCGCTGCTTCATAGGAAAACTGGCCCAGCATCTGATAGATTCGCTGCTTTTCCTTCTGGCTCTCCGGTACCCCTTCCTCTTCTTCCAGATACTCTTCATCCAGGGCTCTCGGCGCTATCAGCAGGGTAATCCAGATCAGAACAACCCCGGCGAGAAAGCCGCCTGTATGCGCCATAAAGGCAACATCAGAGTCAGGCTGGGTATAAAAATTATAAAGTTCATTTGCCAGATAAAGGGGTAACACCGCCAGCGCAGGTGCCCGGACAAATCCCACGAAAATGTAGAACCAGTAAAAGAATTCAATTTTTTCAGGCGAAATACCCCCAGATACATCGCCATAACACCTGAAATTGCACCGGAGGCCCCAACCAGTGCGGTGGCACTTGAAGCGTTCACTGCACTGTACAGCACACCGCCGGCGACACCGGCAAGCAGATAAAAAGCAGAAACCGTAAATGACCGATAGCCGCCTCAACCGAAAAGCCAAAAATCACCAGAAAAACATATTTCCCAGCAGATGCAAAAGCCCACCGTGCAGAAACTGATAAGTGATCAGTGAAGTAAGATCCGGTAACGTCGGTTTCAGCCCGTAAGCGTAAATGCTGATCGTGCTGACCAACTGATCCAGCTCTTGCCGGACCGGCCAGAATTCTCCGTAACCGGGCTCGTCAAATTGCGCCTGATGATCACGTAAATAAGCGAAGTACTGCTGATCCGTTAACAGATACAGGCTGAGCTGCAGCTGCTCTTCCTCTTCATGCAGCTGCCGGTAGGTTGCTATTTCACTGCTGCCGGTTTCCTCAAGATAACGCAGATACACCGGCCACTCCGTCGAAAAATAACCTGTCGATTCATAACGGGTCAGCAGGTTATTTAATTTCTCTTCATCAGCATCCTGATAAAAGAAAAACCAGTACATTGATTAAAACAAGACAGAAAAGGACCAGCGGCGGCTTACGCCAGTCAAAGCGCTTTTCTGTGGGGATGATCACCATAAATTATGAATCCATTCATTCTGTGTGACGTTAAAGACGTATAAATTAAAACAGATCAGTCAGTTAAAGCTAAGGGAAAACTGACATTTAAAACTAAAACCTTAAGAACAGACATACACTGTTACATCTCAGCCACCCGATTACTCAGAACCTAAGCCTTAGCATTCCATTTTTCGCAACACTGCCATTTAAATATATCAATATACGCAAGACAAACTTTGCACTACACTTGCCCCATTACAGTTCGCGGAGCATCTCTATATAATGCTCCGCGACCCGAAATAATCTCTGCGGCTGTTGCGCCGCAAAGCAGAATAATGAACGCCTGTTCACAGGCTAACTAAAGAGATATACAGACCATGTCTAATAACTATTTCAACACCCTGCCACTGCGCGAGCAGCTGGCTCAGCTGGCTAAGTGCCGCTTCATGCACCTGAACGAATTCGACGACGGTGTTAACGCTCTTAAAGGTAAGAAGATTGTTGTAATCGGTTGTGGTGCACAGGGTCTGGCTCAGGGCATGAACCTGCGTGACAGCGGTTGCGATGTTTCTTACACCCTGCGTGCTGCTGCGATCGAAGAGAAGCGTCAGTCCTGGAAGAGCGCCACTGAAAACGGTTTCACCGTTGGCACTTACGAAGAACTGATCCCAACTGCGGACGTGGTTCTGAACCTGACACCTGATAAGCAGCACACTGCTGTTGTTGAAGCTGTTATGCCGCTGATGAAAGAAGGTGCTTGCCTGTCTTACTCTCACGGTTTCAACATCGTTGAAGAAGGTATGCAGATCCGTCCTGACCTGACTGTTATCATGGTTGCACCTAAGTGCCCGGGTTCAGAAGTACGTAACGAATACGTGCGTGGTTTCGGTGTTCCTACCCTGATCGCTGTTCACGAAGATAACGATCCTAAAGGCGAAGGTCTGGCACTGGCTAAGGCATACGCTGTTGGTACCGGCGGTCACAAAGCTGGCGTACTGATGTCTTCTTTCATCGCTGAAGTTAAGTCCGACCTGATGGGCGAGCAGACTATCCTGTGCGGTATGCTGCAGACCGGTTCTATCCTGTGCTTCAACAAGATGGTTGAGAAAGGTATCGATGCTGGTTACGCATCCAAGCTGATCCAGTACGGCTGGGAAACCATCACTGAAGCTCTGAAGTACGGCGGTGTGACTAACATGCTGGACCGTCTGTCTAACCCTGCGAAAATCAAAGCTTACGATCTGTCTGAAGAACTGAAGACTATCATGCGTCCGCTGTACAACAAGCACCAGGACGACATCATGACTGGCGCTTTCTCCAGCGGCATGATGGAAGACTGGGCGAACGACGATGCCAAGCTGCTGGGCTGGCGTGCAGAAACTGCTGAGACTGCTTTCGAGAAGACTCCGGCAGGCGACGTTGAGATTTCTGAACAGGAATACTTCGACAACGGTATCCTGATGGTTGCAATGGTTAAAGCAGGTGTTGAGCTGGCTTTCGAAACCATGACTGCTGCAGGCATCATTGCTGACTCTGCATACTACGAGTCGCTGCACGAAACGCCGCTGATCGCGAACACTATCGCACGTAAGAAGCTGTACGAAATGAACGCAACTATCTCTGATACTGCGGAATACGGCTGCTACCTGTACAACCACGCATGTCTGCCACTGCTGGAAGACTTCATGAAGGGTATCGACACTGATGTTATCGGTAAGGGCCTGGATGTTGCGGACAACGGCGTAGACAACGCCCGCCTGATCGAAGTGAACGCTGCTCTGCGCGCTCACCCGGTTGAAGCGATCGGTGCTGAACTGCGTGGCTACATGTCTGACATGAAGAAAATCGTTTAAGATTTTCGCCACCGCCATGATTGTCTGAGCCACTGGCCCGGACAATCTGGCAAATGAAGGCCGGCGCGCTTCTTAACGGAGCTACCGGCCTTTTTATTGCTTAAACCTTTTGCAAAGTGTCCCTCCCCGCGGCACTTTGCAAAGCGTTTTACTGTATTCAACCTGCGACTGGCCAAAGACTCTATTATGACTATCCGTTTTAACACCCTCAGCGTCGACTTTGACGAACGTTTTCAGCTGGAGCAGATCAACTGGCAGATCGACCCTCAGCAACACTGGGTCATTACCGGCACGAACGGGGCGGGTAAGTCAGCGCTGGCGGCGGTGCTGGCCGGTGCCGGCGAGATTATCAGCGGCAGCGTTGAGGGGATTCCTGCAAAAGTAGGTCTGGTGTCGTTTGAAGCTCAGGCGGAACTGATTGCCGCTGAACTGAAAAAGACGATGCCGATATTATGGATGTTATTGCCGAGGTACATCCGTACGGGATATTATCGGACAGGTGTCAGAAAACCAGCCACTGATTGATGATCTGATCGCCCGCTTTAAACTGGAGTACCTGCTGGAGCGGGCATTCCGCAAGTTATCCACCGGCGAATCCCGCAAGGTCATGCTGATCCGCGCCCTTGCCAGCGAACCGGATCTGCTGGTGCTGGATGAACCCTTTGACGGTCTGGATGTGGATACCCTGGCCATGCTGCAGGAGTATCTCAGTTCACTGATCGAAACCGTCCCGATGGTAATGGTGCTGAACCGCTTTGATGAATTCCCGGACTTCATCACCCACATTGCCTACATGGACCACGGCCGTCTGCAACTGACCATCGATAAACAGGATGCACAGGCCTACGACGAACTGTACAAACTGCTGCACCTGAAAACCACCGACCTGCAGGTGCCGGACGCTGATCCGGAAACCGCCATTCCGGCACTGAACCCTGAAGACCCGCTGGTTCGGCTAAACGGCATCAACATTAAATATGCCGATAAAGCCATCATTGAAGATCTGCACTGGACCATTAACCCCGGCCAGCACTGGCAACTCAGCGGCCCGAACGGCAGCGGCAAAACCGGCCTGCTGTCACTGATTACCGGCGACCATCCCCAGTGCTATGTAAATGACATTTTTGTGTTTGGTTTTCAGCGCGGCAGCGGTGAAAGCATCTGGCAGATCAAACAGTTTATCGGCTATGTTTCCACTGCCCTGCAATGGGAATACCGGGTCAGCATCAGCCTGCGCAACGTGATTATCTCCGGCTTCTACGACAGCATTGGCCTGTACAGTAAGTACACCGATCGGCAGCGGGACATTGCCGATCAGTGGCTGGCAGTACTGGGTATGACCGACCGGGCGGATCAGCCGTTTAACAAACTGTCGTACGGCGACCAGCGGTTACTGCTGATTGCCAGGGCAATGGTAAAACACCCGCCGCTGCTGATTCTTGACGAGCCCTGCCTGGGGCTGGATGACATGAACCGTCAACTGGTACTCAGCCTGATCGAAAAGATCTGTGCAGACAGCGAAACCACCGTGCTGTACGTGAACCATCATCCGGAAGATAAAATCCGCGGTATCGATCAGTATCTGGCACTGGAAAAACCCAATAGCTGCCAAACTCAGTTGCCTGCCCCGCCGGGCAGGTAGCCTCTTTCCGCCAGATACCTCTGTGTAATCCTCTGTTTTTGTTAGCAAAACCAACTTTTGACCACACCAAATAAGAATAGTTTGCAATAACATTTGCATTCTTTTACCATGCCTGCCGCTGTATTTTTCCCACACGTAAAGCGTGTCAGAAAACAGCTTTTATAACGAACCAGCCAGCAGCCCGGAGTGCTTTCATTCTGTGCCGCAAGCCATTCGAAAAATAACTAAGGGGCGCTGCCCTGTTTGCTTCTGACGATTGGATGGCTCCGGTATGCAAGGCCTGCAACACTATTTCCGCGCCCGTACGGATACACTGCGTGCGCCCCGAAAATCGCTCTCGGTACAGTACACCGCATTTTTAATCCACAGCTTTGTGGGCCTCAAGCTGAGCCTGTTATTTACCGTTGTATTACTCAGTGGTGCACTTGCAGTACTGGCGCTGGAAATCGACTGGCTGCTGTATTCTGAATTCCGGGCATCCTCCGGCGAAGTTCGTCTGGGTGCCGGGGAACTGCTGGACCGCCTGCAGGCCGCCTATCCGGAATTCGGCCTGAGCTTTTGAAACCATGAACCAGCATCCGGGATTTGCTTCCTTTGCCATGTTTAACGATGCGGCCGGTGGTTTCCGTTATGCCTGGATCGATCCCTATACCGGTGAAGTTAATGGCGACACCCCGGTACTGACTCCCGGACGCTTTATCGGTTTTTACATTCCACACTCTATCTGCCGGTCATTGGCCGCAGTGTTGTGAATGTCTTCGGAGTACTCACCCTGGTGTCACTGATTGCCGGCCTGTATGCCTATCCTAAATTCTGGCGCTTCTTTTTCCGTATGCCCCGCACCGGCAATGCCCGGGTCTTCTGGTCTGACCTGCACAAACTGATCGGCCTGTGGAGCCTGTGGTTTGTACTGATCATCGGTGTGACCGGTACCTGGTGGTTCTACAAAAACCCGCTGGTCAGCCATCTGGGGGCACCCTACCCGGTGGAATCTGCAAACATCAAACCGCTGCTCAGCTATGATGATATGGATAACATCTCCGGCACCATGCTCAGCGCATCCAGCATGATCACAACCGTCAGAAAAGCCTATCCGGACGCCCTGATTCTGGGCATTAACCCGCCGGAACATAATGCTGATCCTTACACAGTGACCTTCGCCGGAGATGCCTGGCTGGTACCGGATGGCCGCCAGAACAAACTCTACCTGAATCCTTTTACAGCAGAGATTATTGCCAGCCATACGGTGGATAAATACACGGCGGCACAACGGGCTGATATGGCGATGTCGCCGTTACATCTGGGGAACTGGGCGTCCGGTAACCCGGCCGACTTGCCGGTAAAACTGATCTGGTTTGTATTTGGCATGGGCATGACCGTGCTCTGCATCAGCGGACTGATTATCAACCTGAAGCGTACCGCCCGTGCTGCCCGGATTGTTTATTCCCGCAATAAGATCATTCGCCGGCTGCATAAATCCTGGCGGATTATCCGCCCGTGGGGACGGCCTTTCGGCCTGTTCAAATACATGAACGTGCTTTTAATTCTGGGGATCGGTGCCGGTTGTGGCATTGCCCTTACCCTCAGTAGCCAGGGTACGAAAGGTGCAGGCTTCCTGTACCAGCCCCAGCCGGTGGGGAACTGGGAAGTATCAATGAATGCGGTGGCCGGCCTGCTGGAAAAGATCTCAACCCGATCCGGCCTGATGCCACCGTTAATTTCAACGTAGAGCTGCCGGACGGCGCTGCTGAAGCGTTCAAGTTCGCCTATTTGCGGGTCGGCGAACCCCGGACACTCCGTGCCCCGGGTATCCTGATTCACGGACCCAAAGGATCACGGCATGCGGATATTCACCTGCCCCGTACCCTGACCGGCAATGAAAAATCTGGCTCACAGCCATCGGCTGGAACGATCAGGTATATCAGACACAATGGTCACTGAACGCCAACGGCAAGGAGACAATCGATGGACGCTAAAACCGTTAGCCGGCTGTTATTCACCGCCGCGACACTGCTGACGGCAACCCTGCCGGCATACAGCTTTGCACATGGTGCTGATGTCAGTTGCGAAGCAGAAGACAGCCACCACAGCTGCACACTTGAACTGGACGAAATCAGCCCTGCAAATCTGTCCATTGAAGTGATGAGCCTGGATCTTTACCGGCTCAGTAAAACCAGCAGCAATTCAAAAGGGAATTTAACTTTATTGCCCCGAAACAAAAGTATTTCCTGCTCATTGATGCCGGACCCGGCCATGTATTCGATGTTGGTCCGGACAACTTTGCAGCGAACTGAATTTTAATAACCAGAATCTACCCCAGGCCCTCCCCAGCTAACGCCAGGCACCGCCTTTACTCTTTTTCCAGGTATTCCACCCCGATTTTAAGAATAAGGAACACAGTTCTATGAATTCCCGCCTGAACTATTCTGTGCTGGCGCTGGCAATCTGCAGCGCAAATACGGCACTGGCAGCCGATACACCGGACACGGTCTCGCAAGATACTGTCGTCATCAACGCCAAGGCTCTGGGCTACGCTGAAACCGGTTCGGCCAGTGCTAACAAGTCTTCCCGGCCTGTCAGTGATTCGCCGTACTCAATTTCCGTCATCAATCAGACTCAGCTGCAGGATACCGGTGCCCAAACGCTGCAGGACGCCCTGACCTATAACGCGGGCGTCTTTGCAAGTGAATTTGGCGTCGACAGCCGGGCTGATACTGCGGTCATCCGTGGCGCGGGGTTTCTTACTATCTGGATGGCCTGCGTACCGACTTTGGTCACTACAACCGGGCCCGTATCGAAACCTATATGCTGGACAACATTCAGGTACTGAAAGGTCCCGGCTCTTCTCTGTACGGCCAGGGCTCTCTGGGGGCATTGTCGCTGCAGACTCGAAAACACCTGAAGGTGAAGACCGCACAGAAATCTGGTTGCAGGCCGGTAACCGCAGCCGTGCTCAGGTCGGCATTGATACGCAGGGCAGCGTGGCAGGCCGTGACGACCTGAACTACCGCCTGGTGGCATTAGGCCGTAAAGCAGACCAGCAGGTAGATCACGTTGAAGATGACCGCCTGCTGATTAACCCGTCTCTACGCTGGCAGATCAACGAAGATGCGGATCTGACCGTCATTGCCCTGACTCAGCGTGATAAATCAGGTTCCACCCTGCAGTTCCTGCCGCAGGAAACTACTATAGGCCTGCCGGAAAGCCAGCGCTTACCGACCGACACCTTCCTGGGACATCCTGATTTCGATAAATACGATACCGAAACAGACTCCATCACCCTGAAATACAATCAAAAAATAAACGACACCTGGAAATACAGCACCAACTTCCGTCATCTGAAAGGTGAAGGTGAGTACAACAGCCAGTATGCAATTTCCAAGCAAGGAATCATTGATGCCCTGGTCGCACAGGGTCAGACAAACGCGTTCGCAACCGCGCTGATTAACGCGCAGTTCCCGGGCAACAATGTGCCAATGTTGTCAGAAGCCATCCACCGCAAACTGAGCTCGACTGTCTGGGATCACCAGTTCACCACGAACTTCACCACCGGTGCAGCAGAACACGAACTTATTCTTGGTGTCGATCTGAGCCGTAACAAACTGGAAGAATCCCGCTGGAATAATCAGACTGAACTGCTGACCGCGATCCAGACCAATGACACAGCCACACTGGCTACCTTGCAGGTTGACCCGTTCAATCCGAACCCAAGCCTGCCTAGCAATGTAAACCTCACTAAGCGGCCAACCAATACCCTGAAGCAGGAAGGTATCTATATTCAGGACAGCATCCGCATTAATCAGTGGGATTTGAATGCAGGTTTGCGCTGGACCCATTACTCCAGCAAGTTTGATAACGGTACCAGAACGTCTGACAGCAAGGTATCCGGCCGCTTAGGTGCGCTGTATAACTTTGACAACGGCGTGTCTCCATACGTCAGTGTTGCAACCGCCTTCGAGCCGACAACCGGCAGCGACAGTAACAACAATCCGTTTAAGGCACAGGAAAATATCCAGTATGAAGCCGGTATCAAATTCCAACCGGACAGCAGCCTGTCACTGCATACGGCCATCTACCACACCACGGAAGAAAACCGTCTGGAGCGTGATCCGGATAACCCATTGCTGGGCAGCCGTATTCAGCTGGAAGAAGTCACAATCAAAGGCTTCGAAGCAGAACTGCGTAAAGACTGGGATCGTTTCAGCCTGCTGGCCAACTACACCCATGCCAAAACCGAAGTTACCAAAGACAGCACCGGCAAGTTCCTGAACAATGAACTGGCAGGCCGGCCAAAAGATATGGCGTCCGTATTCGGTAAATACCGCATTAACGAAGCGCTGGAAGTAGGCCTGGGCAGCCGCTATATCGGCTCCAGCGACAACGGTCTGGGCACCCTGCGTACACCTTCTGTGACACTGTATGATGCACTGGCCAGTTATGACATTGCCGACTGGCAGCTGTCTCTGAACGTGCGTAACCTGGCAGATAAAGAATTCATCTCTTCCTGCAGCGGCGACAGTGCCTGCTACTACGGCGAGCGCCGTACCGTACTGGTCAACGCCCGTTACGAGTTCTGATAAAGCCGTCACGCAAAAAAGCCGGACTGCCTGAGCAGCCCGGCTTTAAGCCCCTGCAAAAGGCTTAAACCTGTCTGTTATCTCACCGGATAACACTTAAATCGCAATCTTCAGCGCCAGCCCCAGTAAGACCACCCCACTGACTTTATCTACCGTTGCTGCGCCTTTCTGCATTTTGGTCAGCAGACCCGTACGCGCCAGCAATACAGTCAGAAGAATGTACCAGCCGGAATCAATCACGGTCACGGTAGACATCATGATCAGTTTGTCGGCCAGCAGCAGATCCGCCGACACAAACTGTGAAAACAGTGCAATGAAAAATACCGCCAGTTTAGGGTTCAGCACTGATACCATCAGCCCGTCCCAGGCGGCTGCAGATACCGGTACCTGCTGGCCTTCAAGTGCAAGCTGACCACCTTTGGAACGCAACGCCTTAATCCCCAGCCAGGCCAGATAAGCCGCGCCAACATAGGTAATCACCTGGAAAATCTGCGGAGTTTCCACCACCAGTACAGCCAGCCCCAAATGGTCAGCATGGCCCACATCGCCACACCGATTGCATGGCTCAGGGCCGCAACCACCGCATGGCGGGTACTGTTACTTAGCGCATGGCGCAGCACCACAGCCAGACTTGGCCCCGGCGACATAGCCCCCAGACAACATACCGCCACCAGCGATAACCAGGTTAATAAACTCATTGCACCCTACCTGACTGAATTCTCAATGCAGGCAGTGTAGTGGCTTACAGACTATGCGAGAAATGCATTTTTCTTATGAATCGCTATGATTTCAAATCATACTCATGCGGCGAATAAAGGGACGCCTTGATCTGACCCGCTATGCATTCCCGCAGCCAGCGGTGTGCCGGATCAGCATCATGCAGCTCATGCCAGTAGAGGTAGTAATTAAATGCCGGCGCAGCAACCGGCAATTCACGGAACGTCAGCGGATAAAGTTCTGCCGCATTACGGGCAATATGTGCCGGTGTGATCAGCAGCATATCGCTGCCCGCCAGTGCCGGAAAAGCTGCCGCAAAGAATGGCACCTCGTAGCGAACCCGGCGCTGTTTACCCTGGCGTGTCAGCAAGCGGTCAAAGAAAGAGTCTTTATCCCCCGCTGCTTAACTGCAGGAACGGATACGCCAGCATTTCATCCAATTCAAATGCCTCCTGCCGGGTCAGCGGATGGTCTTCAGCCAGCAGGCAGACCGGTGAGTCCTGCCCCATGTGGAGATTGCAGAGGCTGTCGGCACTGTCCAGGCTGACAGTGGACACCAGATCCAACGCCAGTTGCCCGACCTTGTTGAGCCAGTCCGGTTGCCACATCCTGTAAGCAATATCGATTTGCGGGGCTTCAAGCGCCAGTTGCTGAAGAATATCCGGAAAGATGAACTGGGCGACATAATCGCTGCAGGCAAAACTGAAACGCCGCTGACAGGCCGCCGGATCAAATACCGGCGTCTGCTTCAGTTCACCGATCTGGCCAAGAATATCCTGCACCCGGGGCAGCAGTTGTTTCGCCCGGGTGCTTAACAGGTATTCATTCCCGTCACGGATCAGCAACGGGTCATCAAAATATTCCCGTAACTGGCCCAGCTGCCGGCTCATGGCCGACTGGGTCAGGTGCAGCTGATCCGCAGCCCGGGTAACATTCCGGGTTTGCAGTAATACCTGTAACGCCTTAAGTAAATTAAGGTTTAAGTGATCCATAGGAGTTGCCAGCAGATAATCCGTTTGAGCTGTTATGGTACCTTAATTACCCGCTTTGCAGCACGACACAACTGCCGGGCCGCCTTCAGTTAACCCGGTAAGGTTTATAACGGGCCAGCACCTCTGCCAGTTCATTAAACACAATGTTCAGCTGTGTCAGTTCATCGCGGGCCTGTTCTTCATCCCCCGGCTGTGCATGGTTACCAGCCGGACAGCCAGCGCCTGAAACTCGGTCTGAGCTTCTGCCAGACGCTCCAGCCAGACCGGATCAAACACCTGTTCCTGACGGGCCCGGGTAATCCAGGCACGGAAATGACAGTTATCCGTTTCCATGATGGCCCAGGGGTCATCTTGCATCCGCGGTGCCAGTATTTTCGCCTCAAAATTCTGATACCAGTGCTTAGTGGTCAGCCGCAGTAACTGAATCTTATTGTCTTCATCGCTGCGCACGATTTGCGAGAAACGCCGCCACTGGGCATTCGGCGAATAGTCTTCCAGCCAGCGGGGAATTTCACTGGCCGGCATTGGCCGGGCAATGCCGTAACCCTGAGCCTCATTACAGCCCATGCTCAGTAACATCAGGCCATGCTCCGTGGTTTCCACACCTTCAGCAATGACATCACGGTTAAAGGAATCTGCCAGCCCCAGAACACCGTCGATAATGGCGTAATCGTTCGGATCCACCAGCATATCCCGGACAAAGCTCTGGTCAATTTTAATGGTACTGGCGGATAAGCTGCGCAGGTGCGCCAGTGAGGAATATCCGGTGCCAAAATCATCCAGGGCTATTTTCACCCCAAGGGTATTCTGACAGTTGCGGATAATGTCACTGATCACATCCAGATCCCCAACGCACTGCTTTCCAGCACCTCCAGCTGCAAAGAACCGGTATCAATATTGGCGTAACGGGCCAGCTGGGTGGCAAAGTTTTCCAGAAAACGGCCGGAACGCAGGTGGTTGGAAGAGATATTAATGCTCACTTCCAGTGCGAGCCCCATTTTTATCCAGTCACTGAGTTGTTGCAGTGCTTCACTGATAACCCAGTCACCGATCTGTATTTCCAGTTCGGAACCTTCCACCGCCGGCAAGAAGTAGAAAGGCGATAACAAGCCTTTTTCCGGATGCTGCCAGCGGATCAGTGCTTCTACGCCAAATACTTTGCCGGTACGCATGTTCACTTTTGGCTGGTAATACAGGCAGAAGTGGCGCATATCCAGACTGGTAGCGATTTCATCCAGCAACTGATTTTGCTGAATAAGTTGCTGATCTTTTTCAGTATTAAAGAAGTGGTAACGGTTACGCCCCGCCAGTTTAGCCTGATACATGGACTGGTCAGCATGGCGCATCAGGGTATCCAGATCCGCATGGTCGTCCGGGTAGAGCGTCACGCCGATGGAAGCACTGATACTGATCACGTGGCCATCGATCATATACGGATGGGACAGCAGGCCGATAATCCGCTGCAGGATTGATTCACAATGTTCCAGTGACTCGATATCCCCAGCAGCATAGCGAACTCATCGCCCCCTGCCGGGACACAGTATCCTCTTCCCGCAGGGTGGTATTAATTCGTTTGGCCACCTCAATGATTAACTGATCACCCACTTCATGGCCATACTGGTCATTTACCGGTTTGAAATCATCCAGATCCAGGAAGCAGATCGCCAGCTGTTTACTGTGTCGTTTACTGTGGGCAATGGCCTGCCTGAAACGGTCCGCAAACAGGGTTCGGTTAGGCAACCGAGTCAGCTCATCATAGTGGGCCATCAGCCGCAGCTTATTTTCCTGCTCTTTATGCTGGGTAATGTCAGACGCCAGCCCCACATAGTTGATCACTTCTCCGCGACTGTTACGCATCGCAGAGATCTTCATCAGAATGGCATAGATATAGCCATCCTTATGGCGGTTCCAGATTTCCCCTGCCAGTGACCGTCGTTACGCAAGTGCATCCACAGATCATCATAAAAACTGCGGGGATGACGGCCGGAGCTGAGCAGCCCCGGTTTCTGGCCAATCACTTCATCGGCGCTGTACCCGGTGAGTTCAGAGAAACGGCCGTTGACTTCAACAATCGATCCCTGAATATCGGTCACCATGATCGACTCATGGGTTTCATTAAAAATACGGGCCGAAAGCTGCAGCTTTTCATCGGTTTTATGCCGCTCAATGGCAATGGCCACCAGTTGAGCAGCAAACTCGATGAGCTTGATATCTTCATCTTCCGGGGCATGGGGCTGGTTGTGATAAATCGCAAATGTCGCCAGCACCTTGTTGTTAGCACCCAGCACAGGCTCAGACCAGCATGCCCTGAGATTGGCTTTATCAGTCAGCTCCAGGAATGGCGCCCAGTTAGGATGATTATCAATATCGGAGACAATCACCCGCTCCCCGGTATACGCCGCACGGCCACAGCTGCCCACCATTTCACCGATTTCAACACCATCAATGGCATCATTATAAAAAGCTGGCAGGTTCGGCCCCGCACCGGTATACAACCGGTTGGTCTTTTCATCCAGCAGCAACACACTGCCCAGGCTTCCGGGGCTCTGCATTTCGATGGTTTCAATAATGGCTTCGAGAATAGCTTCCAGCGAGGAACCTTCCAGCAGCAGTTCCAATACCCGGTTCCGGGTCATATCCAGAGCTTCAATTTTCTTCTGCCGGGTTATATCTGTATTGATTCCGATAACCCGCGAAGGCCGCCCATCAATCCATTCAACCGCTTCGCCAATGCCCTGCTGCCACATCCAGCCTCCAGCTGCGGTCTGAATACGAAATTCCGTTTCACAGGCTTCCCCATGATTCATCAGACGGTCGAACTCTGCCAGTATCCGCTCTTTATCCTCCGGATGCAGTGCCGCTTCCCATACCGGTACCGTGAGCTTAAACGTCTGCGGGTCGTAACCCAGCATCCGGGCGTACTCATCACTTACTAATACATCGCCACTGGCCACATCAATATCAAACCAGGCCTGATGGGATGCTCCCATTGCAAGATTCAGACGTTTGAGGCTGTCATTCAGGGTGCGGGTACGCTCATCAACGGTTACTTCCAGCATGGCATGGTTGTTTTTAACCGGCTGATCAGCACTGAAATCAGAGTAATAAAACCGCAAAAATCACCGCAATCATGATTTCCAGTGTTAGCAGAAAATTATCCCGATAGCCTTTTTCCGGAGACACGCGGAACATCCACAAACCATTTGGCACCCGGATGTCATAGCTTTCAAAGTCGTCTATCAGCGGCGCATCAGAACCGGCAATCAGTTCTTCTTTGCCACTGAGCGCATCGAGCCGGGATAACTGGTACGCAAACCCGCCGGATTCCAGCCGGAAAAGCGATGCCTGATCCAGAATTTCCGGAAAACGGATTAAAACAGAGGAGAATCCCCAGAAAATGTTTTTGCCCTGCTGATCAGACAAATAGACAGGTAAACGGCCGATAGCCCCCACCCCGCCCTGCTTCAGCTCGATAGGGCCCTCAAGGGTAAGCTGGCCGGTGGCCCGGGCCAGAAATGCAGGTTTATTTTTGCTCTGATCCTGTAACAGGTCATACCCGATAACGGCCTCATTTCCCGACTCAGGAATAACCTGACGGATGACCCCTGCCGGGGCCAGTTCCAGCGCCGATGCACCGGAATAGAACGGCAACATTTCTACAGCCAGCTTCTCAAACCCCTGGGTACTGCCATTCTGCATACGAACCATGGCCGCAGCCGGGTACGTCGCTGACAATGCCTGGCTGATATTCGCTTCAATCAGGCTGACATAGCTGGTTGAAAGCTTCTCCAGCAACATATGTTTTTGCTGGTAGCGGTAACTTTCAACAAAATAAATGACACAGCCGCTGATGATAACTGCCATAAGTAAAATAAGCCGGATCATCAGCGAACGTTTAAGTTCGTATAGCATTTACTACCTTCGGGTGTCTCAGGTCTGTAATACTCCCACAGACATAAAATGCTTTCCCTGCAATCACTTATAAACCTGCGCCGGCGAATAAAACACCTGTTTATAGACGCGTGTCGCAGAGTATCGTGAATTTCCGGTACCCGCCAGCAATCTGTTACCCAAGCTGACCGGCAAAACGAGACTTTTACTGGCAACGCGCACTAAAGATTAACTGAATCTGAACAATTTATTGATCCAGATTAAGAAAACCCTCCTTTCCTCTCCGGACTACCGGACATTCAGATAGAATCGGTCGGCTAAATATGCTCCCCAGGGACCCGGCGTTGAAAAGTAGTCAGGTATGAAACTGAATAATAAAAATAAGCTGCTGTGCAGTATTCTGAGCCTGCTGGTTCTGGGCCTGCTCGCATCAGCACTGGTTGCTTATTTACATATCAGCAGTGCACAGCGTCAGGCACTGCAAAATGAGCATTTGGTCAAAGCCCGCGCCACCACCGAAAAACTGACCCACTGGCTCAGTGAAAACCTCGCCATCGTCAGCCACTATGCCGATGTTATTGCCGAACATCCTCTGGGGCTGTACGACAATCCTGCCCTCCAGGATTACCTCAGCCAGAGTACGGCCACCGGCCGGTTCGACTACATCAGCTACAGCCTGGAAAGCGACGGCTATATGTGGATCAACGACTGGGAAATCCCCCAGGGCTACAATCCCCGTCTGCGCCCCTGGTATATCAGCAGTAAGCAGGCCATGCGCCCCACCATCCCGGAACCCTATCTGAGCGTCGATGCCGATCCTCACCGCTATCTGGCTGTGACCGCACCTTTACTCCGTGATGGTCACTTTATCGGCATGGTACTGGGTGATGTACCTATGGAGTTCGTCAAGAATACCGTCATGGACACCCGACTAGACTTCAATGGCGAAGTTTTCATTACCAACCACCAGGGTAAAATTCTGATTCACAAAAATGAACAGATGGAAGGCTTAAGCCAGCAAACCCTGCTGGGGAAAACCTTCCGGCCAGCAGCAAAGACGCTCAGGAATCCCTCAGCCCTGACCTGCAGCAAGCCGGCAATTCACAGATCCTGGAAACGGAAAATTACGTATATACGGTTTCATCAATCGGCGTGGCCGGCTGGCAACTGGTGCTGGCCCAGCAGAAGAGCATTCTCAATAAACAACTGCTCAGATCGACCCTTAATCTGCTCAGTGCATTTGTGGGTATTTTCCTGATGACGCTGACCCTGCTGTTCATTTCGAACCGCCATGTGTTTTCCCCCTGCTGAACCTTCTGGAACAGGACGCCAATACCGGACTGGCCAATAAACGTACCTTCAAGGATCACATCAGTCATCAGTATATCGACGCCAATATTCCCGGCATGCTGCTGATCATTAACGTTAACAACTTCAACCTGCTGACCGCCGCGTTATCCGGCCCTGCCATCGCGCAGCTGCAAAACGAAATCAAATCCCGGATCCTGCAAACCTTACCGCCGGATATTCAGCTGGGCATGTTTTCTGAAAACCGCTTCATTGCTTTTCTGCCGAATCACGGCCATATGGAGCAACGTGATCAGCTGTTTAAGCTGCAGCAGCTGCAGGAAACTCTGACCCACTATTACACCGTCAAAGATCAGCAGATCACCTGTACGTTCCGTCAGGGTGTCAGTTTCTTCCCACAGCACGGTACCCATATTGAACAACTGATTGACCGGGCGTTTTCAGTGATGGGGAACGCTAAAAAAACGCCAGCAGCGGGAATATTGCAGTCTACAGCCCCGACGTCGATCAGCAGCTCAGTGAAGACCTGCGTATCTTCAGCGCCATTCATAACGGCCTGCGCAACCATGAGTTTGAGCTGGCATTCCAACCCCAGTACGACCTTAACCAGGAAGCCTTTAAAGGCGTTGAAGTTCTGCTGCGCTGGTATTCAGGCGAGTTAGGCAGGCAAGTATCCCCGCTGAGTTCATTCCTATTTCTGAAGCTTCAAACCTGATTATCAGTCTGGGGACTTTGTTATTCGCGCCACACTGCAGCAAATTACCCTGTGGCGCGAACAGGGCATTCATTTTGACACGGTCAGCATCAACATTTCCCCGAAGCAACTACTACAGCATAATTTTGTCGATAAGCTGGTTGCTGCAACTGAACGGTTTCAGGTGCCTCCGGAACAGATCGAACTGGAGATCACTGAGTCCCTGTTATTTGACGACCCTGACCTGTGCATTGAACTTCTGCAACAACTCAGGTCGCTGGGGTTCACCATTGCCATTGATGACTTTGGTACCGGTTATTCATCCCTGCAATACCTCAAGCTGTTACCGGTGGATAAGCTGAAAGTAGACCGGGCCTTTATTAAAGAACTGGAGACCGATCCGAAAGATCAGGTAATCATCAGCATGGTGACGGACATGGCCAAGGCACTGGGATTCTCAACCCTTGCAGAAGGCGCTGAATCAGCACCACAGGTTGAGATACTGCGTCAGGCAGGCTACGACATGGTTCAGGGATATTATTACGCCAGACCGATGTCAGCGACCGCACTCATCCAGTTTATCAACAGGCAGACCTGACCCTTATCAGGCCAGAACACGGCCAGAAAAAGATTCAATAACCGTTGTTTAATCATCCCGGTGAAGAAGTACGCGTTTCGGGTAATGACTGCTTAAAGCTGTTGTAAACGCATGATATGCTTCGCTCAATCAGATTTTACTTCAGTAATACGTCATCCGCACGACCCGGTATACATCAACCAGAGTGAAGTACATTAATGGCTGGACTAAAAGCAATCATTGTCGACGACGCCCGTTTTATTCGCGACCTTGTCACCAAGATTCTGCGGGATGCATTCCCGGACTCCCAGGTAAAATCCGCCGAAAACGGTGAAGCCGGCAAACAGCTACTCGCCAAAGAAACCTTCGATATTGTCCTGTGTGACTGGGAAATGCCAGGGATGTCCGGCCTTGAACTGTTACAGTGGACCCGCCAGCAACCCAGCTATCAGACCGTGCCTTTTCTGATGATCACCAGCCGGGGTGAACGGGAATACGTGCTCAAGGCCGTCAGCTCAGGGGTTAACGACTACATCGGAAAACCTTTTGAGCCACAGCAACTGGTGGACAAAGTAAAACTCTGGCTGGCAAAGGCGGGGAAACCAGCCCAGCCGCCCGTCAGCGGGCTGCACAGTTACTGGCATCCGTTGATTCACCGGCAGCGAAAAAGCCGCGCCCAAGCCTAAAGGGATGGCGCAGTTACGCTTTGGCGGCACCACCCATAAATGTGCCATCAAGGAACTGACCCTTCAGTTCGCCAAAGTCGCGATCAAACATGAAGGTAAGCTCCCGGCCATTTTTGAACAGGCGGTTGTGGATATTGAACAGCAAAACGGTAAAGGCGTGGCCCGGATCAACGGTTTTGTCCGTGCTATTTCTGCACTGGAGCCGGATATGAACTCCAGCTTCATTGACGTCAACATTCACTTCAGTGATAACGATGCGGACAAGATGGAAGTTCTGTCCCATTACATGTCGAGAATGAAATAAGCTAAACCTTACACACAAAAAGCACCGCATAGCGGTGCTTTTTATTTCATACCGGCTGTTCAGCCATCAAATGCCTGGCCAACTTCAGCATCTTCCAATACTTCTTCTTCCTCAGCAGACGCCGCCACCCACTCCATAATGGCCGGATGCGCCATCACGGTCTCAACATAGGCTTTACTCAACGGGCTGATCGCCGGACCATAAGTATTGAACCGCAGCGCAACCGGTGCGTACATGAAGTCAGCAATGCTCAGCTCACCAAACAACCAGGGACCAATTTCCTGATGTTCATAACGTAGCTCCTGCCACATCAGGTCGATACGCCAGACGTCTTTCAACGCTTCGGTAGAGAGGTCAACAAAACGCCGCGCCCGGCAGTTCATTGGCAATTCTTCACGCAAAGCCATAAAGCCGGAATGCATTTCACAGCTGATCGCCCGGGCCTGTGCCCGTTTAGCCGGGTCAGAGGGCCAGGCTTCGCCGTTCAGGCAGGTATCGTTGAGATATTCACAGATCGCCAGCGAGTCCCAGACTTTTACGTCACCATCAATCAGCGCGGGTACCTTAGCCGTCGGTGAAACAGCTTTGATCTGCTCTGCAAATTCCGGGGTTCGCAGCGCCAGACGGCGTTCATCGAACTCTATGTTGCAGGCCTTCAACATCAGCCACGGCCGTAAAGACCAGGATGAATAATTCTTGTTGCCGATGATTAATTCCAAAATACGTCCTCTTGTATCATGTGCGCATTGCGCATTTATGCCATAGACAAATAATTCTGTTGCGTCTGAATGCGCCCTATCCATGCCTGAATTGCCGGATACCCGGACAAATCAAAGCCGCCCTCATCCGCCACATGGGTATACGCATACAACGCAATATCCGCTGCTGACAGCTGGTGATCCACCAGAAAGGGGCTTTCCTGCAGCTGCTGTTCCATCACCTGCAGTGCCCGGTGACCGCCGGCCTGCTTGGCTTCATATTCTGCACGGCGGCTCTCCGGCAGCCCCAGATAACGGGCAATGAACCGGGCAACGGCAATGTAGGGTTCATGACTGTACTGTTCAAAAACATCCACTGCATAATTCTGCCCCGGGCAAAACGGTCTTCCCGCCACAGTGCCGTCCCTTCTGTCAGATAACTCAGAATGGCATTGGACTCAGAAAGATAGCGGCCATCGTCCAGCTCCAGTAACGGAATCTTGCCATTAGGATTCTTCTTCAGAAACTCAGGGGTATGGGTCTGGCCCTGCAGAATATCCACAGCGACCCATTCATACTCAAGCTCCAGTAATGCTGCGGTCAGCAAAGCTTTGTAACAGTTACCTGACTGAGCATCGCCATAAATTTTCATGGGGTTCCTCTCCCTTCCTGTGCCGGTTACACGTTCGCCAGACCGGTCTTATCAGCTGTCCGGCCAGCACATCTTTTACCCGGCTATTCTGGCCTCTTGCATTTACGGCCACCAGCGAATAGTTTTGATGCCTCCCATTCTGATTGCTAATGAATACCTTATGGACATTGATGCTTTGCGCAGTTTCATCGCTTTTGTTGATACCGGCAGTTTTACCCGGGCGGCAAAGCAAATCTTCCGCACCCAGGGTGCGGTCAGCATGCAGATGAAAAAGCTCGAGGAAGAAACCGGGCGTTGCCTGTTTACCAAAGAAGGTCGCAATCTCAGCCTGACAGATGATGGCCGGAAACTGGTGAGCTATGCCCGGCGGATTCTGGCCCTGCACGATGAAGCATTGGGGGAATTTTCTCTGACCGCCGGCATGCAGCCATTACGCATCGGCTGCCCGGATGATTATGCCCAGGAGATTTTTCCGGATCTGGTCACCATGCTGCTGGAAGAATATCCACACCTGCCAATTCGCCTCCTGTGCGACAACAGCAGTGGCCTGCGACAGGCGCTGGATCAGGGCAAACTGGATCTGGCCATTCTGACCAGGGCACCGGATAAGGAAGAAGGTTACCTGCTGCGTCACGATCACGGCGTCTGGGTGCATGCCGGCTTTCCGGAATTACAGCACCAGGCAGTATTGCCACTGGTCCTGTATGAAGCGGACTGTAAATTTCACTCCAGCGCGGTAGACGGCCTGGAAAAACAGGGGCAGCGCTTTCAGGTACTCTGCGCGTCCAGCAGCGCCACGGCAATCAAAAGCCTGCTGCGCCGCGGTATCGGAATTGGTGCACTGGCATCTTCAACCATTGATGCCGGGCTGGAACCCTGCACCCGCTCAGACCTGCCAACCCTGCCGATGGTGGATATCGTACTGGCCGTTGCGCCTACCCTCACCCGCTGGTCGGCACATCGATGGCCCGAAAACTCAGTAAAAAATGCTTAGCCAGAGCGCAACCTGAGGCCATCTTTCTCCGGTTGCGCCAGCAATGAATTCAATTGCGACATCACTACCCAAAGTGACAAAGTAATCCCCGCCGCACCCTTGCTCCTGCTTATCTCATCAGCATAAAGTGCCCAAACCAAAGTCTAATACGTGTCATTAAAAATCTAAAACAGACCGGCGAGCCTTTGGATGCCTCTTCGGAAAATGCATTTCACAATGCCGCATAATAATTAGATGTCTGCTCAGGAGTAGTCTGATGCCAATTCGCAGTCAGTTCATTTTAGCCCTACTTATAAGTATCGTGATTCCGGTCGCCTGTATCACCTCACTTGCCATATTTGAATTCAGAAAAAGTGCCGTCGGTAACTTTGAGCAAGCCAGCCTGAGCGAAATACGCCAGGTGGATAATGCTTTCAGCCTTTACCTGAACGGTTTAGCCGAAGATGTTGCTTACCTGGCCAAAAAGCCTGAACTGAGCCAGCTGGACGGCAGTGCTGCCAAGTACGTGGACAAAGCCCCTGCTCAGATGACACCGCTTCAAAACGGTGAGAAAGAAGCAGCGGTATTCCGCCTGTTCGACACCTTCGGCCAGGCCCGCCCTGATCTGACTTACGTATTTCTGGGCCTGAGCGACGGCGCCTACATCCAGTGGCCAAGCGGTAAAAACGGCCAGAATTACGACCCGCGTAAACGTCCGTGGTATGCATCCGGAGAAGCGGCCAACGGCCGGATTATCCGCGCGCCGGCCTATAAAGATATCAACACCGGTGCACCACTGGTGGATTATCTGGTGAAATTCAAAACAGAAAGCGGTCTGACCGGTGTCGTCGGGGTGGATGTAACCCTGGACAAACTGACCGAGATGATCAAACAGGTTAAGTTTGGCCAGTCCGGCTATGTCATGATGATTGAAGATACCGGCACTATTCTGGCGGACCCTTCCAACCCGGATAACAACTTCAAGCCAGTCAGCGAACTGGGGATGCCTTTACCCGCCAGATTGCTGCTGAAGGTATTTCCGAAGTGGAAATCGATGGCCAGAACTGGTTTGCCACCGTATACGTTTCCCCGACTCTGGGCTGGAAGTTTGTTGGCCTGGTACCTGCCGGTGAAGTGTTCGCTGTTATCGATGAACTGGCCGGTCTGATTCTGCTGATGAGCCTGGTGTTAGTCGGTATCTTTATTGCGTTTGCTGCCTGGTTTGCCAACCGGATCACCAAACCGATGCATGTGATCACTACAGGACTGCAGGAAATCGCCAATGGTGAGGGTGACCTGACTCGCCGGCTGGATATTAAGGGTAAAAACGAATCCGCCCAAATGGCCGAAGCCTTTAACAGCTTTATCGGCACCATCAATACCCTGATCAGTGAAATTAAATCCAATGCAAATCAGGTAGGCAGCTTTGCTCAGGAAGCCAACGAAGTTTCCACCGAGGTCAGCCAGGTCGCTACTCAGCAGTCCCGCTCCATTGAGGGGTTTCCACCGCCTTCTATGAAATGGTTACCGCCTCCAATGAAGTGGCTCAGCACTGTACCCTGACGGCTGATGCTGCAAACAACAGCCAGCAGCAGGTGGAAGAAGGCCGTAAGCTGATCGTGAATACCTCCTCTCTGGTGAATGAGCTGGAAGCGATTATCGTCGATTCGAACCAGGCGATGGCTGAGCTGGCGGATGAATCCCGCAACATTACCAGCATTCTGGAAACCATCCGCGGCATTGCCGGCCAGACTAACCTGCTGGCCCTGAACGCCGCGATTGAGGCGGCCCGTGCCGGTGAAAGCGGCCGTGGTTTCGCGGTGGTTGCCGATGAAGTCCGCACACTTGCACAGCGCACTTCAGAGTCTACCGAAGAGATCGACACCCTGATCACCAGCCTGACACAGCGGACCCAGGTGGTCTCTGAGAAGCTGTCCAGCAGCCTGGAAGGTTCGAAGCAAACGGTAGAAACCACTCAGCAAACTAAATCGGTCTTCGAGGCCATTGAGCAGTCGGTTGACAGTATCCGTGATCTGGCCACACAGATTGCCTCTGCTGCCGAAGAACAGAACCTGGTCACTGAGGAAATTAATAAGAACATTCATGATCTGAATGATGAGGCCAGCCGGGCTCAGGGAATCGCTGAAGACTCCCGCCAGACATCAGACAAAATGAATGAGATTTCCACTGATCTGAACACCCTGGTCGGTCGGTTTAAAACCTGATCAGCTGACGAGAACTGGCGGTAAGGTTACTTATGAGTCACCTTACCGCCGATAATTTTATACGCCGGCACACCACGAATCAGGGTTTCCCGGGCAAAGCTGATGCCACAGCCAGGGCACTGACAGGCCACCTCGGTATAGTCAGCAACAATCCGCTCCACAAAGCACTTTACCAGTGCCCCTTTACCGCCTTTACGGTACCGGAATAAAGGTGCCCTGCACTTGGCACAATAAATATCCACCGACTTTTCCGGCAGTTTTTTGTTCGGCTTAGCCATCTATTACTCTGTTAATAACTTTCCCTGCCCTTTACCGCTACCGGTTATAACGGCATCGCAGCCGTGACTGGCTCAGGGAATCGTGCGGTAAATTTCATCAGATGCGCCTAATAATAACAGTGGCGGCTGATAGCCCACCAGCTCAGCGCTCTTGAGGTTCACCGCCATTCTTACCGGTTCAACAAACAGTTGGGGTAACTGGTTAGGTTTGGCACCGTTAAAGATTTTCCCCATGGTCATGGCATGGAAATCCCCACCGCCCGGTGACCGGCCTGAGAAATGCTCATCAGGATTCCCTGACGCACTTCCCTGCCGCCGTTCTGGGAAAACGTCGGGATTTTATGCTGATTCACGATGGATATCAGCCGGGGCAAACTGTTATCGGTAATCCCTCCCTGGGTCGTGACATAAATCGCATCCGTGTTTTTCACCAGGGTTTTAAAACAGTCAATCACACTGGCTTCGGCCTGCCGAGTATCACTGATATCACTCAGGGTATAACAGGGAACCAGTGTAAAACCGCGGCGCTTTGCCAGTCGCTGCGCTTCACTCCAGCCAGCATAGCTGCGCCCGGCGTCACTGTCTTCCAGTGCGATACCTAAACGCCGGAACCCGACCAGATCGTGAAACACCCGCAACTGGCGTAAATACCGGTCCGGATCGACCCTGGCATGCACGTGATCAAACCCGGAATCATCAGCGCTTTTGACAATGCCGGCAGAGAGCGGATTACTGGTTGAAATAATAAGCGTATTGGTCGCGTGATGGTCATTGGCCAGATCCTGTCCGGCCCAGGTACCGGCGGCAATCATCAGATCAATGTCCTGCTGTTCATTGAGACGGGACAATACTGCCTGTTGTACGCTTTTGCGCCGGTCATCATCCCAACCGGCGCTGTAATGGGCATCCGGCACAAAATGAATATAACGGCCGCTGGCTTCTTCACTGAGCCAGTGCCACAGATCGGCGGTTTGTTCCCCGGAGGTTTCCGGTAACGGCTTAGCCTCCAGCCAGCCCCTTTGCATCATGGCTCTGATGGTCGCGGTAAAGATCTTCCGGTAGTAAATGTATTCCCCGCCCTCCAGATAGCCAATACGCCAGGGTTTGCCGTTGTTGGTCGCCGGAGCCGATGAAAAGTCTGGAAGTGTATTGGCCGCTGCCGGGCCGCCAATAAACAGAATGCTGCCCAGTAGCAGTGTGATAAAAGTCCGGATCAGCATGGACCTGCCCCTCAAAAATCGGTATATCGTGGTCCTTGCGCGGGCACTGTGTGCCTCTTTCTTGCCGTCCTGCTCACTGGCTGTTGATATCAGTTTCTGATAACCGGGACAACCTTACTGCACCTCCGGTGAAACTGTGTCTGCATGTTCAGACCGGTGGCCTTTTCTGACACCGGTTAACAGGCAGTAATACAGTTCTCAATTCCAGTATAGGCAAGCATATAGTGACGGCGTAGAATAGCAGCAAAATTATTACCCAAACCAGTGAATCCCTGCCATGACCATCGAAAGCGCCATCAGCTTCTTTATTGCCATTTTTATTTTTGGCATTACGCCGGGCCCCGGCATTTTCGCCATTCTGGCCAAGGCAATGGTTCAGGGTGGCCGCGCCTGTTTCTGCTGGCGCTGGGAATGACAATCAGCGATATCTGCTACCTGATTCTTGCCTGTATGGGCCTGGCCACCATTGCTGAGCACTGGGGAAGTCTTTACGGTGATCCGCTGGGTCGGTGCAGGGTATCTGCTGTATCTGGGCTATAAACTCTTTACCAGCCCGATAAGTGACGCTGACAGCACAGAGGGTCACAGGAACCGCAGTGGCGACTTTCTGCAGGGCTTTCTGATTTCAGCCTCAAATCCTAAAGTTATTCTGTTTTATATTGCGTTTCTGCCCACCTTTATGGATCTGCAAAGCTTACAGGTTACCGATATCGCACTGGCATCGGTGCTGACCTTAGTTGCCCTCATGGCCGGGTTGATGCTTATCGCTCACAGTGCACACTGGGCCAGTGCAAAACTTAAATCCGACCGGGCTCAGCAAAACCTAAACCGCAGTGCCGGCAGCATTATGATGGGCGCTGGCGTATATCTGATTGCCAGCCGCTGATATCAGCGCTGTATCCCGTCCGTACTTTTTACGCTGCAACCGTTAAACAGGCTTAATTCATGAACCAGCTGAATGCTCCGCAGGGCACCTTCACCCTTAACCGTTATCCCCTTCGGGCCAAAGATACCCTGCGTGCGTGGGACGCAGCGGACGAATATATTTTGCAGTTTATCGCCGAAGCGCAGGCCAGCGGTGAAGTATTTCAAAACGTACTGATCATCAATGACAGCTGCGGTGCGTTGGCCACTGCCCTGGCCCCGATGCAACCGGTGGTCATGAGCGACTCTTTCGTTTCCCATCAGGCCATCCGGCAAAACCTGCAAAGTAACCGGCCTGAGGAAGCCCCACTACACCTGATCGATTGCCTGCAGTCACCGGCTGATTTTTGCCAACTACCGGGGCACCTGCCGATCTGGTAATACTGAAGATCACCAAAAGTCTGGCCCAGCTGGAAGATCAGTTACACCGGATCCGTCCGTTACTGAGTGAAAATACCCGGGTGCTGGCTGCAGGTATGGTCAAAGCCATCCATACTTCCACACTGGATCTGTTCGGGAAAATTATCGGCCCCACCCATACGTCACTGGCAAAGAAAAGGCCCGCCTGATCCACTGCCAGCCGGATCTGTCGCTATCTCCGGCAGCGAATCCGTTTCCTAAAGCATTGCCCCTGCCTGAGCACCGTCTGGATATCGTTAATCACGCCAGCGTGTTCGCCCGCGACAAACTGGATATCGGTACCCGCTTCTTTCTGGAAAACATGCCCGCAAGTGATGAGCCAAAACACATCATCGACCTGGGCTGCGGTAACGGTTTACTGGGTATAGCAGCGGCCGGAACTCACCCGAATGCTACCTTTACCATGGTGGATGAATCCTTTATGGCAGTGGCATCTGCTGAACAGAATTTTGCCCAAAACCACCCTGACCGTACGACAAACTTTCAGGTTACCGACTGCCTGACCGGCATTGCTGACAACTGTGCTGATCTGATCCTCAATAACCCGCCCTTTCATCAGCAAAACACCATTGGCGACTTTATCGCTGTACAGATGTTTAAAGACGCCAAGCGTACCCTGAAGACCGGTGGTGAACTGCTGGTGATCGGTAACCGGCATTTAGGTTATCACGTAAAACTGAAGCGACTGTTCGGTAACTGCACCACGTTGGCCAGTAATAAGAAATTTGTCATCCTGCGCTGTATTAAACGCTAACCCCGGATTAAAAACGGCGACAACACCCTGAAACACAAGGTATTCACCTTAAAATCGGCGCTGAAAATAATACTGCCAACTGGATTAATAGCAGTTATTATGTAATTTGAAGCACGCAGTTTGCGTAGATAAATACCAACCAGGTTATCGTTACAGCCGGGGAAACCCGGATCAGACATTCAGCCTGCTGAGCCGGACGCATCACGGATAGCTGATGCCAATCAGGATTATTCCGGCACCTTCGGACACCCGATACAGCCTGAAGTCTGACCTGAAAATACAACGTTCTTATTTGCCTTAAGCGCCGGACAGCTATGCCGCAATCACACATTCGCCAGCCTGGTTTTCTGAATTTTACTGTGCGGCGCACGCTGCAGGTTATGCTGTCGCTGTCTGTGATTATGCTCGGTACAAGCGGATTGGCGCATGCCCAGCAAGAAACAGCGCCGGACGAATACATGGCGTATAACGATGATGCTTACACCATCTCCGAACTGAATTATCTGGCCGATATCCCGCTGATTTCAACGGCCACCCGACTGCCACAGCAACGCCACGAATCACCGGCTGCCATTACCGTTATTGACCGGGCCGTGATTGAAGCGTCGTCAGCTCTGACCATCCCCGACCTGTTCCGTTTAGTGCCGGGCATGATGGCCTACCACACCTCGACGAATACATCGGCGGTTGCCTATCACGGCATGAGTGACAGGTTCCCTTCCCAGATGGAAGTAATGGTCGACGGCCGCTCTATTTATGTACCGCTGTTTTCCACTGTCATCTGGGACACTCTGGGTCTCACGGTAGACGACGTAGATCGTATTGAAGTAGTCAGAGGCTCCAACAGTGCCACCCATGGTTCCAATGCCTTCATGGGGGCAATCAATATTATTACCCGCTCAGGCCTGTCCCAACCCGGCAGTAGCCTGAAATATACCAGCGGCAGCCTCAATACCCAGAACTTTGAAGCACGGCATAGCGGCAGTTACTCACTTGGCAGTTACGCCCTGTCTGCCGGTGAGCTCAGTAACGACGGCAGCGACACATTTGAAGATAAAGCAAACCGCCGGTACCTGAACTTTAATACCGTAGTCACCCCCAATTTACAGGACACTCTGACAGTTAACCTGGGCTTCGGCGAAGGCTTCACCGATGTTGGGGACCTCGACAGCGCACCCAATTTGGAAGAACGCACCTATCACAGCAATACCCAGCATATTAAGTGGCAGCGTATTCTTCAGAATGAAGCTGAATTTGAAGTCCGCTATGCCCATAGTTATAACAACCTTGATGCCGACAAACTGGATATCCCGACCGTTCAGCAGGCTCTGGAATTAACAGATCCGGTACTGATTGCCCTGATTCCAAACTTTATTGCTGCGAACCCTCTTCGAAAAACGGCTGAAGTCGGTGATATCGAGCAACATGAGCTGGAAATGACCTGGCGGAAACAAACTTCACCAGCCAACCGATTTATCATTGGCAGCGGCTACAAATTCAACCGGGCCCGCAGTCTGGAATTACTGGATACCGGGACTGGGTCAGTGAAGAACGTACCCGGATTTTCGGTAACTGGGAATACAGCGGCATCAGTAACTGGGTATTCAATGCTGGCGCAATGGTGGAACATGCCACTGCCGGCAACAGTGGCACCCGGATATCACCGCGCCTGGCAGCAAATTATCAACTGACTCCTACCAGCGGATTACGCAGTTCTGTCAGCCAGGCATACCGAATGCCTTCATTGCTGGAAGCAAACCTGCAGACAGTCATTTACAGCCCCGCCGGTTTACCTGCCGGCACCCCGTCAATCTATCAGATTGAGTCCCTGGCCAATTCTGATATTGAACCTGAAAGGCTGAGAACCCTGGATGTGGGATATTTTAAAAACTGGCCCGAATATAACAGCCAGATGGATCTGCGGCTGTTTTACGAACGCATAGATAACGGTATCGAGACGGCTTACCGGCCCCTCACCACAGCAACCGCCAGCAGCGACCACCGCTACCGGATTGAAGATAATGGCGCTGAATGGAATAACCGGGGCTTTGAAACCCAGATCCGTTACCAGCCCAACATGCTGTATAACCCGCTGATTTTATTTAACTACAGCTATATTCACGTGCGGGGATTCCGTAATCGGGGTCACAGTACTGTTGGCAACCCCGACAACATTGACCGACTAGAGAACCGAACGCCGATGCACACCGCTTCGCTGCTGGCCAGTATTACCCTGCCGGATGATCTGCAGCTCAGCGTGAGTCATTTTTATATGTCTGAAGTGGAATGGCTGGAAGGCAGTAGCGGTGGACCGAATGAACGATACAACCGTACGGATATTAAGGTCAGTAAGGGCTTTAAATATTCGAACGGTAATGCACTGAAGCTTAACTTTATCGTACATAACTTACTGGATGAGCCATATCAGGAGTTTTATGCCGAGAATCTGTTTGGCCGGCGGGCTTATGTGCAACTGGAACTGAGCTTTTAAGCGGCCACGGAATGTTATCGCCGTGCTGCCGATCACTGTCAGAGTTAGCATATGGACAGGTGTGAACTGACCAGAAAGCCCCTGAACTTGGGGGCAGAATAATACTTAGCCTGCTTGCCCTGCTATGTATTATTAAACTGTGTGTTGCCAGCGCTGCAGCACAGGCGCTTATCGTCCTGAGTAATGCTCAGCAGCCTTATCAGGTCGTCAACCGCGAAATTATTCTGCAATCAAAGGGTGCTGTTCCTCAGACCATTTCACTGGAAAACCTACGTCAGCGCCCTGCCGGTTATCTGCGACAGTTTAATCCGCTGATTACTGTCGGCAGTGCTGCCGCTGATTATATCTTTGCCAGCGCCCCTGCCGGCAGCCAGATTATCAGCAGTTTCATCCCCAAGCCCGGTTACCGGCGTTTGCTGAACCGTTATTCCGACCGGCTCCGGCAAATTGGCCATACAGCGATTTTTCTTGATCAGCCTTACTACCGCCACATTACGCTGGCACGGGCGGTACAACCTGACGCGCGTAATCTGGGGTAATACTCGGCCCCACGACAGGTAAAGACCTGCCGGCACTGAAAACAGCCAGTGAGGCAATGGGCTTCAGACTCAGTCATGATGAGTTGGTGAGCAATGATAATCCGTTACAAATGCTGCAACCGATCATGGCACGCTCTGATATTTTCCTGGCATTACCGGATCAGGCAATTTTCAACCGGACAACCGCCAAGTGGATTCTGTTTATGAGCTACCAGCAGCATATTCCGCTGATTGGCTTTTCCCGCAGTTATGTGGATGCCGGAGCGCTGGCTGCTGTGATTTCCACCCCGGAACAGATCGGCCAGCAAACCGCCGAGGTTCTGAATATCTACAATGACACAGGCACCCTGCCGCCGGCCGGTTACAGCCGTTATTTTTCCGTCATTACAAACCCTCAGGTAGCCCGTAACCTGAATATTGAATTACCCGCGCCTTCTCAGCTTGAAGCCCGCCTGAAAGAGGTTGAACAACGATGAGTCTGCTGCAGAACGGTTTCGCAAAAGGCATCCGCCTCAAAGTATTTACCATCACACTGGTCCCCTGCTGGTGATGACCCTGATACTGGCCGGCTATTTTATTTCCACCCGGATTGCAGACAACGAAACCGCCCTGATTGAACGGGGCGCCACCATGTCCCGGCTGATGGCCGCGGCAGCGGAGTTTGGCATCATTTCAGAACTGACACCCCAACTGAAAGCCCTGAGTAAGGGACCAATACAGGAATCCGACGTTAAAGACGTGATCTTCCTTAACGCGACAGGACAACTGATTTATCGCTCCACAGACATCGACTTCCAGTTCATTCCCCGGCCAACGCCGACATACAACCGGCAAAACGGTTACTGGTTGTTCGCCACACCGGTGATGGCAACCGGCATTCTGATAGATGACTCGCGGGAGTATTCTGAACCCCAAGCGCCGGAAATACTCGGCTGGGTTGTCATTGCGATCTCCAGTGAATCCATGCGGGAGCGTCAACTAGATATCATTATCAACACCCTGATCTTATTACTGATCGGCATTCTGGTGACCTTTATTGTGGCAGCCCGGGTTGGACACACCCTGACAGATCCGATTATTGATCTCACAGAACTGGTCGGCAAACTCCAGCAGGGGCAGTTATCGGCCCGGGCCACAGAGCAGTCTGATGCCGAAATCGGCTCTCTGGAACGGGGCATTAACCTGCTGGCAGAGCGGGTTCAGGCCTCGAATCAGTTACTGGAAAGCCAGGTGGATAAAGCGACCCAGCGGCTGCGCAAAACCATGCAATATCTGGAAACCCAGAACCATGCCCTGCATAAAGCCCGGGAACGGGCTGACCAGGCCAATATGGCGAAGGACGAGTTCCTTGCACGGATGAGCCATGAATTACGCACACCACTCACCTCGGTACTCGGCTTTACCGGCCTGCTGAAACAGACCGATCTGAGTTACGAACAGCAGGAGCATTGCCGGATTATCAGCCAGACTTCCACCATGTTGCTGGCCATCATTGACGACATTCTTGATTTCGCCAAGCTGCAATCTAATGCGATTCATCTGGAAAGCATTCCGTTTAACCCGGAAGAATGCATTCACAGTGCAATTGAAATGCAGGCACAAAGCGCCGCAACCAAGGGGCTGGAACTGATCTATCAGGTCAGCAATGATATTCCGCCGGTGGTACTGGGAGATCCGATGCGCCTGCGTCAGGTAGCTACAAACCTGATCGGAAATGCCATCAAATTTACCGAACACGGCCATGTAATCGTGAGCCTGAAGCGCCTTGAAAGTGAAGAGGACGCTGTACGGATAGAATTGACAGTGCAGGATAGCGGGATCGGTATTAATCCGGAGCAGCAGGCGCATCTGTTCAGCGCATTTTCACAGGCAGACTCATCCATCACCCGCCGCTTTGGCGGCTCCGGTCTGGGACTGGTTATCGTCCGCAAACTGCTGGAACTGATGGAGGGCGAAATACGCCTTAACAGCATGCCCGGACAGGGCACCGAGTTTATCTGTACCCTAAACTGCCTGCCAGCCGCCTCCGCGCTGACAGGTAGCGCCGCTCACTCCTGACCCATACCAAAGAACTGATTATTTTTGACCGGCACCGCAGCAGCTTACAGGCTCTGGCCCAACTGGCAGAAAACAGTGTGGCGCGGGTATATCCATGCCGTACTCTGGAACACCTGAGTAATTACATAGAACAGGCAGCCGGAGCAAACAGTGCGCTGATCTTTGGCCTGAGCGCCGATCCGGAAACTGCACGCGAGCAAAAACGGCAAATCCCGGCGTTATTCCGGGGCTTTAAAGGCAATATCCTGTTACTGGTGCCTTCACTGAACAATGATGTCAGTGAACTTACCCGGGGCAGAACCACCACAATATTACCGTGCTGACCAAACCCCTGCGCCGGGTAAACCTGAGCAAATGGCTGAGCCACTCGGCAACCAAATCCGGCCGCTCACAACTGGTCAGCAAACTGCCAACCCTGACGCCAGGCACCAGGGTATTAATAGCCGAAGACAATGACTTCAACCGCTTACTGCTGAGCCGGATTATGAGCACTGCCGGCGCGGTAGTATCAGAAGCGATTAACGGTTTGCAGGCAATACAGCTGGCAGAACAGCATCAGCCTGACATCATTCTGATGGATGTACACATGCCCCGGATTGACGGTATTGAAGCCACCCGGCAGATTCGTGGCCTGATGCCGAATGTGCCGATTATCGCGCTGACAGCCAATGTTGTCTCCAGTGAAGAACAGGCCCTGCACGAAGCCGGCGTTAACCGCATTGAGTATAAGCCCATCAACGATACCCGCTTACTGAATGCCATGCGCCTGTTACTGAAGCAGGAACAGGGAGCTTACCGCCGGCGGCCCGCCCTCACGACGAAACCAGCGCAACGGATCTGAGTAATTACAAACTCAGTGCGGAAGATCTCCATGCGGAACTGCTGCGCCAGTTAGCAGCCCTGCAACAGGGATTTTCCGCTCAGGATATCGGTAAATTACGCAACCATGCCCACCAGCTTACCGGGTTGGCAGGCCTGTTCGAATTGCCGGCACTGGAGCTGGCCAGTATTGATTTAAGCCAGGCCGTAAAAGCGGCAAATATAAAAGACAGCTGGCACTGCCTGTGGCGGTTACAACGTCTGATTGAGCATCATCAGTATCAGGACAATACTGAAGATGACTAAGCTATGAATTAAAAACCCGGACTAAAAACCCGGACTAAAAAGCCGGGTCAGAAATCCCGGCTGATCGGGTATGCTTAATAATGTCGATGAGCTCGTCCGCCTGTTCCTGAATATATGCCCTGCCGGCGGCATCATATAAGCGACCGTGTAATCCGGGCTTAACCGGTAAATCAGTTAAGCCTTCATCGAATTCGTAACAGTTACGGCGGATCTTCTCCAGCGCCTCATCATGGAAAATCGGCGAGCCCAGAAAAACCGCCCATGCCTGCTGATCAGTACTGCCTTCACTGACGCCTTTTAACAGCGCCAGCACAGATTCCCGGCTCGGCCGGTAGGTGGGCGTACGGCCAAATACCAGCGCAGCAATCAGCAAAAGCAGAAACAGTAAGGTAACGAGAAAAACAGCCAGAAACTGCATGACTGATCAGTGGTAACGGTCAAACGGATGCTGACGCAGCTTCCCGGCGGCAATCAGAATGGCCTCTTTGTGCTCATTTTCCACTTCATCCATTAACTGCATATGGGGCAGTTTCTGTTTGGTTTTTAGCGCTTTCCATTCCTTTAAGCGCGGAATATGCCGGGTCTTCTCGTACACTTCACTGAAGACAACAAAGTCATCATGCCGACACAGCTGCGGGTCCAGATTATCCAGCAGCATCCGGCACCGTATCGAACCTTCGATCACAGACATTTCATCGTTCATCAGCGTCTGGGCAATGACCTGAAGACTTTCCACCAGATACGCACGGTGTTCCTGTGCCTTCTGCGCCACTTCTTCCAGACGGCGCTGATTCTCTTCTTTGCGGGCTTTCTGCTCACCCAGTAAACGCACAATAAACCACAGAGCACCGGCACTGATCGCCAGCCCGACAATAATTAATCCGTAGACCACAGTCTCAGACATTCACAACCTCGATCATTTTCATTCACTATGTTGTGTATTATCCCTAAAACCGGCCACAGCTATAGAGGCCGGGCCGGTTCTGACTCAAATCTGTGGATACTCTACGGAAATTTTATTTAAAGCTCCGCCGTCAGCTGTAATTGCTGAATGAAGCCGGCACGGTAACCAAACCGGTCTGCACCTTTGCCGTCACGGGCAAGATCAGCCAGAGACTGCCAGCTGAACGCTGATAACGCCTGATGATTACGCAGCTTCTGACTATACCCGGCGACTGCAGCAGCAAAGCGGTAATCCTGGCTGCAGGCAGTAACCGGCTGACAACGACTTGCAGCACGAACGGCCACCGCCTGCTCCTCACTGTTACCGCCCTGCCGGGTCTTATAGCGCAGGCGGATATAACCCAGCTCACCCTCATTAACGTCTTCAGCACTCTGTTCAGCTGGCTGATAACGTAACGGATAAGTTTGCGGCTGGTTCTGCAGCACTAACTCATACAGGGCAGTAACAGTTTGTCCGGCACCCACTTCACCCGCATCGGTACGTTCATCCAGAAAGGCCTCATCATCCAACTGGCGGTTTTCATACCCAATCAGACGGTAGCTTTGCACCACCGCAGGATTAAACTCCACCTGTATACGGGCATCCCAGGCCAGGGTATGGAAATTTGCCGTCAGCTGTTCGCTCAGGACTTTGCGGGCTTCCTGCAGGGAATCAATATAGGCCGCGTTTCCGTCGCCGGCGTTACTTAATGTTTCCATCAGGTGATCGTTGTAATTACCATCACCAAAGCCAAGCACACTGAGGCTGACACCTTGCTTTCGCTGTTCACTGATGTACCGTTCCAACTCTTTAATGCCAGTCATGCCCAGATTAAAATCACCGTCGGTGGCCAGCAATACACGATTCACGCCTCCTTCAACCAGGTGTTCCACCGCTGTGTTATACGCCAGCTTTAAACCGCCTTCGCCATAAGTACCACCGCCGGCATCCAGTGCATCAATAGCCTGCAGAATTTTGCTGCGCTCGTTACCCGGCGTTGCATCCAGCACCTGATTCACACTGCCGGCATAGGTAATCAGACTGATCCTGTCATCAGCATCCAGCTGTTTTACCAACAGCTTCAGTGACTGTTTAACCAGCGGCAGCTTATTGGCATCATTCATTGAGCCGGACACATCCACCAGAAAAACCAGATTTGCCCCTTTATCACTGTTGACGTCCCGGGCTTTCATGGCAATTTTCAACAAACTGGCCTGAGCATTCCAGGGGCTGACACCCAGCTCATAGTCCAACGACAACGGCTTACCGGTATCCGGCTCGGGATAATCATAATTAAAGTAATTCACCAGCTCTTCGGTTCGTACCGCATCTACCGGCGGTAACTGACCACCGTTAATGAAACGCCGCACATTGGCAAAGCTCGCCGTATCCACATCCAGACTGAAGGTACTCAGCGGTTGTTTTTGCGGCGACAGGTAAGGGTTATTATCAAACTGCTGATAATTTTCATGGGATGGTTCAGGGTGAACAATGCCGGGTGGGAAAATCCCAGGGTTAACAACGTGCGCCTGCATGGACATAGCATCCGCCTGCATGCTTCGTTTCACCATCTTCGAAGCACTCATGACTTCCTGTTCCTGCATGACTTCCGGCACCGGCTGCATCTGTACTACAGGTTGCTGATTCGCCTGCCGGGCACAGCCGGCAACGGTTGCAATAACAACAGCCGATACGGCCAGCGCAATGTGTGTTTTCCTGACTGACATACTGAATTCCTCGCATAAAGTATTAGCACCTATGCTAAATTTTCAGCAGGCTATGTACTGATACCAGTTTCATATAAAAACGGGCTTCTGATTTTATATTTTTATGTTATGGCAAACCTGTACAGTAAAATTCACCGGTTGAAAGCACAGGGCTGGACCTGGGATGAATTTCTGCATCAAATCAGCCTGATTTATCCGCCGGGGATTGATGAAAAACCCTCTACGGGCTTTACCGTCAGCCACACCGCAAAGCCTCCAGACATATCCGCCAGGTTCTGGAGCAGCTTCATGACCAGTGTTTCCCTCCCTTTCCCGGCGTCTGCAGAAGCACTGATCGGACTCTATAACCGCCAGTTTAATAACCCCCGTCATCCGGACCTTGCTGCTGAGCAGCAGGCCCTGAGCATTTACCTGCACGAAGCCCGGCAATACGGGCCGCTTCTGTACCGGGCAAGGCTCTACTGGCTCAGCGGCAATATTCAGCTGGATCAGTTGGGCGTTTTCCGGAAAAACGGCAAGCTCAGACAATTAAAAACCGCCCAGCAACAGGGCATTGAGTTTTATCAGCAGAGCCTGTCATTGCTGGAAGAGGCGCAGCAAAATACTGAAATACAGGCGGATATTGATGCCTTTACCTTTTATAAATTACGGCAAAACATGCTGGCCTGTTATCTGAATGCCCTGACACCGGAGACCCGCAGTGAAAGCAGCAAGTTGCTTGAATATCTGGAAGCCTGTGATTTTATCTGCAGCACCAAGCAGGTACTGGCAGCAGAGCCTTTTCAGTGGTTACCTGCCCGCAATGGCTTACGGTTCAGTTCACTGACCCATAATGCCGAAGATTGCCGCTGGTTTTATGAAGCTATGTGCATCGCCAATAAAGCCTTTACTGACCTGCACTACAGCCCTGAAAATACACCTTCTGTTGCCAGCAGCATTGAGTTTCGCTGGGCAATCGAAAATGTTTTATGAAATCTGACATGGAAAGGAACGGGATATGAGCCCAGTACGTCTGTTTATTGCTTTTATTATCAGCCTGTTGCTGATCAGCTGTGCGGTCGATTATCAACAGGAACCCGCACCTGAGCGGCAAACTCAGCAACAGCAGGGCAAACCCGCCGCCAGCAGTATCGAACAGGAATCACGTGAAGCGGTACAGGATGCAGCCGAACCAGCCCTGAAACGGGCACCGGCCGATGATGATGACGATATGTTACGTCTTGATTAAAGCTTCCAGACCAAATTCAGAAGCGGCCGGGCGGCGCTTCTGAATCTGCTGAAAAATAACCTGTTTGTCAGGTTTACAGCTCGTCGATACGGCGACGCAGCTCATCGACTTTGCGGGCAACAACCTTTTCCAGGTGATCCAGCTCTTCGATTAAGTGTTCTTTCTTGTCTTTTGCTTTCTTCTCACCGGCAACTAACTGGTCCAGTTCAGCAACGGCTTTCAGAAAATACGGAGACGCTTCCGTTGTATCGCGGAACGGCACAAAACCGCTATCTGTCGGAACCGCTTTATGGGCACGCTTAAACTTAAATTTCTTGCTCTTTGCCATCCACTCGCCCTGATGGCGGTGCAGATAGATCTTCAGCACGTCGATATCATTTTCGATGCGTGAAGAGTAACGCTGGATATCGTACGGATCTTCGATACCCATTTCTTTCAATGTTGGAAATTTTTCAGCAGACATCAAACCACTCCTTGTAACAAATTGACAAACCAAAGCCATTATAGGGTAGCCAGAGCCAATTCTTAAGAGAGTATTTCTAACGAATGACCCAGAATGAGTTCATCAATTAACATTAGCGAAAAACTGAAAGCAGGTAACTGAAAGTGAATCATTACTTACTTGGTACAGGCTTTATCTAATAGGCTCAGGGAGGTACGTCAGGTGATTCAGCAATGTTTTGAAATCCAGCCCCCAGCACTCAGTTAAATCATCCGCATTGCTTTTTAACACCGCTGCTGCCGTACAGGGCTGGTGCCGACAATAAATCACAACGTTCTCAAAATCTTCCATATGAAAGATGACTACATGTGAAAAATATTGACGAATAATTGTGACAACCTGAAGCAGCACTTCCTGCTCTGTCAGCAGGAGATTCACAGTAAGACAGCCGGTAGCACTCATCCGCTCATAGAGGTTAAGCCAGAGAGATTCTTCCTGTAGACGATCCTGACAGCGATCTGAGCCGAACAGATCAACACAGATCAGATCATAACGTTCAGTGCTTTGCTGCAGATACTCAAATGCATCAGTCTCAATAACCTTAACGTTTTTCGGAAGCGCAAAATATTGATGGGCGGCGGCTAATACATGAGCATTAAACTCGACGGACACAATCTCACAACCGGGTAAGTGCTTAGTCACGAAACGTTCAACAGCCCCGCCGCCAATGCCCAGATTCAGTAAGCTACGGGGTTCATTACCCAGCAGCAAACTCATCATCATTGCCTGGACATAGGCGAATACCGGCCTGGCCGGCTCACCGGTATCCATAGCGGCTTGCAGATAATGATCATCAAGCTGAAGCCAGCGAATATTGTTTTTCAAGCACCCTCAGTGATGAAGCGATATCGTCGAAGATGACCGTACCGTCGGTGAAACAGTGGCTGAATTCTTCCCGGCTTAAAAACATGCTCAGATCCTATTTACTTTATTGTGCCGGATAGACACAGCGAATGCCGTTTGAACCGTATAAATCAGGATTGCCTGTCACCGGCTTGGCAAAGCGGTTTGATACCCGTTGGGCCGGTGGTTTTTCATCCCAGGAACCACCTTTAACCACTTTGCGCTGACCTTCCTGTGGGCCGGTTAGCATCCCTTTGGCATAATACTCGCGGTGTGCCCGGGGATGATACCAGTCCATCAGCCATTCACTGGTACCGCCTATCATATCAAACAACCCATAATCATTCGGCGGAAAACTCCCCGGGGCCAGGTCAGGTCACGCCAGCAGCCATCTGTTTCTGTATCAGCTTTACCGGGCGCAAAGGATCAATAACCGCACGGGAGCAGTCCACTGGTGCATTACCCCATGGAAACTCAGCAGAGGAACCTGCTCTGGCTGCCCATTCCCATTCAACATCATAAGCAAGGCGGCCCCCTGCCACTGACAATACTGCAGCGCCTGTTCCCAGTTAACACAGTTCTGCGGATAGTTATCACGCCCCGGCGCACCATAATTACAGTAGTGGGTCCGGCGGTAATCAAACGGAACCGTGCATATCCCGGCATCCACACAGGCACGGTATTCCCCAACGGAAACTTCATGGATACCGATACGGAAATCGTTCACTGTCACCCTGACACCGCCGGCCGGACCTTCATCAGTATCACACTCGCTGTCCCCACGGAACAGCCAAGCTGATAACTGCCTCCCGGTATAAGTACCGTTTCCGGAGAACTGCTGAACCCCTGCGGGAAACCAGCAAACCAAGCAGTAAAGCTGCATTTATGAGCCATTGCTTCTGTTGTAACGTCATATCATCGCTCAGATTTAATCCGGTAACATACTGACACAGCCGGTACCGAGCAGGCCAGAAGGCAGGCTTAACTGACATAAAAAATGGTGTATCGGACATAGTGAAGATTCTTCCACCACCTTAGCATTTCCCGCTTCCGTAAACTGTTCAGGTATATTCACATGAGTCACTCAGCATCTAAGGGGTTAATACACACCTCAAGCAACCATAGCTGCGCAAATACAATTGAACGTCTGGAACTGCAGATCACAGAAAAACAAATGGCGGTAATTGCCAAAGTTGATCATGCTGCAGCCGCAGAAAAATAAACGAAACCCTGCGCCCAACCACTCTTCTCCTCTTCGGTAACCCGCAAGCCGGTACACCGGTTATGCAGAACAGCCAGACAGCCGCTATCGACCTGCCACAGAAATATCTGGTATGGGAAGATCAGCAGGGTCAGACCTGGATAACCCACAATGATCCGGCCTATATTGCCGAGCGCCATAACACAGAAGGTCTGGATCCGTTACTGGATAAAGTTTCAACTGCGCTACAATCTATAGCGACAGCAGCAGGAGAATAGCGGGTAACCTGAAACCATGAACACAAGTGATGCTTCCGGACTCACGGCTCAAGTCCTAGCCAGGCTGGCAGGACTATTAATACTGCTAATGGCCGTCACAGGGTGCAGCAGCATCAGTAAACAACCCGCGGCACATTCTATTGACGATGGCAGCATTATCGTCAGCCTTCATGATTACCCCTCACTAAACATGAAAACAGTGCCTTCAAGCAGGTCAAAGCACAGATGATAACCGGTAAACCTACGGCACTGGTTTTCAGAGTAATCAGTGACCTGCCACTCACCCCACATGGTTCAGCCACCTGCGAAGTATTGAAACCCTGGAAATATATTCCCCGAGAAGCTTCCTGACCCGGGCAACACTCGATAGCCCCTGGCCGTTTACAGACAGGGATATTATCAGTTGCGTGACCACACAGTTCGAGCCAGAGAGAATCATTATCAAGCTTAAGGACTGCCATGCTGAACACCCTCAACAGGACAGCACCCTGCGGGTCACCGCATCGGATTCCCGCTGGATCATTACCGGTAAGGGCGATAAAACACGTATTGAGTATGAGGCCTGGACCGACCCGGGTGGAAATGTGCCTGCGTTCATCTATAACGCATTACTGACAGAGACAACATTGGAAACGCTGAGCAAACTGAAGCAGCTACTCAAAACAAAATCACTGGCCGATTACAGCTACTGAACCGGCCGGCGGCTATCAGAATATGGCATCGCCCTGCTGATCAATCATCTGGCGGGCCTTACGTACCATCTCATCACGACAGGACTCCGCTGAAGGCAATAAATCCGCCCGTACAAAGGTGTGCGACTGATCACCCTTTGTGATCTCACCACAGATACGGTACTGACTGCCTTCCTGCTGTGGTGTCGGTGTAATCGTATAACCTTCATATTCGACCGGTGGAAAACTTTCTGTCACCGGCTCAGCAGGTGCTGAACTGCCTGAAAACATCGACTTTAACGCTGAAAAAGACTCACACCATTCTCCTGATTAACCAACAGTTCTGTGTATTCTACTGTTGATAGTACTGCCTAGTGAAGCTTCTGCGCTTCAGACTCAATACGTTGCTGCTGTTTTGAATAGATTAAATCCCGAATCTCATGCTGCGGGTTATAACCATTCACTACATTTAACAAAACAGTCCGGACACGATCATAATCGAACTCATCCAGAGCACAACTCATATCAGCTAACACAGTCTCTAACTCATCCCAGCTCAGCATCACTTCGGATGCCCGCATGATCATCTCATGCTCAGTACGCTGAACGTTATCGCCAATCAGCAACTCTTCATAGAGTTTTTCACCGTCACGTAAACCGGAAAAACAATCTCAATCTCACCGTCCGGATTTGCATCATCTTTCACTGAGTGCCCGGACAAATTGATCATTTTCTTTGCCAAAGATTTGATCTTAACAGGCTCGCCCATATCGAGTACAAATACATCCCCGGAACATCCCATAGAACCCGCCTGAAGTACCAGGCAGGCTGCTTCAGGAATGGTCATAAAGTAACGGGTAATCTCCGGATGCGTCACGGTAACAGGACCACCATCCTGAATCTGCTGCTTAAACAGCGGAATAACAGAACCGGAGGACCCCAACACGTTACCAAAACGCACCATGGCGAAACGAATCGCAGAGGTATCTTTTTCCCGCAGCGCCAGGCCCTGTAGAACCAGCTCAGCAAAACGCTTACTGGCCCCCATAACATTGGTAGGCCGTACAGCTTTATCAGTAGAAATCAGAACAAAGTTTTTAACGCCGCAGTTAATTGCAGCTTCAGCGGTATACCAGGTACCCAGCAAGTTATTACGAATCCCTGACAGAATATTCGCTTCCACCAGAGGCACATGCTTATACGCAGCAGCATGGTAAACAGTATCAATTGCGTACCCATTCATAACTTGTTCCAGCAATGCTTTATCCAAAACATTACCCAGAATCGGTATCAGCTGAATGTCTTCAGGCAGTATAAGCCGAAGCTCACGTTCAATGCTGTATAACGCAAATTCTGTTAACTCATAGATAACAACGGTAGTTGGTTGCTGCGCAATGATTTGCCGGCATAACTCTGAACCGATAGAACCACCCGCACCGGTTATAAGCACATTCTGGTTGCGTATACAGCGGTCAAGCAATGTCTGATGGGGCTTAACTTCCTCTCTGCCAAGCAGATCGGCGATATCGATTTCACGGACGTCACTGATGGTGACTTTGCCTCCAGCTAAGTCGGAAAGGCCGGGAAGGGTAAGAATGCGGATTTGAAGATTACTCAAAGAATCGACTACCGACTGACGTCGGACCCGCGAAGCCGAAGGAATTGCCAATAGGATGGAATCTACATCGTATCTCTCTACCAAAGCAGTGATTTCTGATGACGTATAAACTCTGAGTCCATTAACGTCTAAACCCGAAAGATTCTCATCATCATCAACATAAGCAATGGATAAAAACTCTTCGGAATGATATAACGCTGTAGCTAACTGCCGACCTGCAGAGCCTGCACCATATATAAGTACCCTCTCAGATTGACGTTTTGCCTTTTGCTCTCCACCAGGAAAATTGTAAAGAATGATCCATCTGGCAATCATTCTGCTACCGCCTACTGCAAAAATAACAATAAACCAAAAATAAATATGACAGATCTGGGGGTGCTTTGCTCAATAGCTAAAAAGTAAGTAAAAACAGCCCAAACTAATATAGATAGAGTAACAGCTTTAATAATTACCCATTGAGCCTGATAGCCTATATACCTCACAACAGCTCTATACAGCCCCATTTTTATAAATATAGGAATTGCAACTAAAGGGGCTAAAACATATGAAGGCCAGTGAATGAAATCCTTAGCCATCATATCTCCATACCGTAGCGCAAAACTCAACCAGCATGAAAAGGTAAAACCAAGAAATCAAAAAACAAAAACATAATTTTTTTGTTCCTAGACATATTTAACACAGCAGATAACATCTAAATTACTCTTTGTTAAAAATCTTACTCGGCGATTCAAAAGAATCAAAACCTGCTCCAAACTTATTCACCAAAAAATAACTGGAACATAAGCGACAAAAGAAACAAAGAAGCCATCAAGAACTTCAAAAGCAATAAGAATAGAAAGAGGTAGAAGCCATAAAATATTAATCATAATGACATATTTAACAACAACTTTATGAGAACCAAAGTATTGTGCGGCATGTTGATAGGCATGACTTCGATGAGCAATATGAATACTTTCCCCCAGTAAACGACGAACCAGTGTGCTTGTAGCGTCTGAAATAAAAACAGCTAACAAGGTAATCCAACACCAAAATAAAATATTATTTTCAAGTGTAGCTAAGACAGAAACAGTTGACATGATAAAACCAAGAAACCCACTACATGCATCTCCCATGAAAATTTTCGCAGGAGGAATATTCCAAGACAAGAAACCTAAAATTGAAAAAAATAGTATAGTTAATATAATAGAAGAGTTAAGAAATCCACCATCATTAGCTATTAAACCACAGATAACAGCCCCTATACAGACAAATAAAGCCTCTATACTGGCTAATCCATCAATTCCATCCATGAAATTAAAAAGATTAAGAATCCAAACAATATAAAAATGCCGAGCACTGCACCAAAATATGAAAAATCGATTGTATAACCAAAAATAATAAATTTGGAAAATAATTCAGCGTAAAAACAAAAATAGAAGCCGAGAAAAAGTGAACTGTAAGACGCCATTTAGCTGATATATGACCGAGATCATCTAAAAAGCCAATGAATGCCACTAATACACTACCAAAAACAAACGCGAGTAAACTATAAAATGGTAATAACTCAAATATAAAAAAGCTGTACATGCAAAGAAATATGAAATAATAACGGCTACCCCCTCTAGGAGTAGGTACTGTATGAGAGCTTCTTTCGTTAGGAACATCTATTATATTATTACGTAAAGCATATTTATAAATCAAAGCTGTTAAGCACCATGAAGATACAGCTGTTAACAAAAATATAGAGAGATATAAATATAGCATAAAGTAAGCCCACTAAATTTTATTAAGCGATGTTAGTAGTTTTTAGCTAGTACTGAAAAAGAATGATTTTTAAAACAAAGTGTCGGCCAAGCAAACCCATTTTATTTTTTTCATCTTTATTCATTCTAGCCAATTGCTCCATACCAATAGATATATCTTTAGCCAAGTTACTTGGAACCACAATGCCTGCTCCTGATTGTTCAATTACGCTATTTGGAGAGTCAATTGCAAATAAAACAGGCTTAGCTTCAAGCATGTAGTCAAAAGCTTATTCATACTAACCCCATATTTGTATAAGGGAGATTTTTGCAGAAATAACACAAACATCTGACTCTTTAATAAGTTGACTTGTACAGCTTTTGCTGACTTTATCGAGAAAAACATTTTTCAAATCATGTTCTAGCGCTACTGAATAAAGGCACTGTTTTAACTCACCATCACCAACGAGAACTAATGCATAGTTTTCTGATACATATTGCATTGACTCAATTAATATTTGCAGATTATTAGGAATACCATGCGCTCCTGCATACAAAAAACCTGTTCAAAACTTGAACAAATTTTTCATCTTTTGCAAAACCTGATGGTCATGTTGAGTCAAGTCACATTCTTTTGACTTATCTGACAAGTATATACCATTAGGCAAATACAAATACTTAGATTCAGAAACACCTTTGTTTTTAAGTACTCTATGCCATTAGGTAAAACAGAAATCACTAAATCAGAATATTTATAGGCAATTAATTCAAAAATTTCAACAATAAGCAAAAAGGATGATAAGGAGACAAGCCGAGTAAATTAGTCAAACTTAGAGGCCAAATATCTCTTATTTCAAACGATAACGTGGAGCCATAACGCTTCGAATATAGCCAACCAGCTAAAAAGTGAAACGGATGTGCAGAGGAAACGATAATGTGTTTAGGCTTGTCAAAATTAAATCGACAAACCGGATTCAAAAATAGTAATGAAATTGCAAACTGCAACATATTTAAAACTCGTGCTAAACCGTTTCCCTTATATGCTCTTGTTTTGATCCAGCAATAAGAAACCCCATCAACATTTTCAATAACTGCCTGTTTCTTTTGCATCCCATTATTTTTTTAAATGATGATAACTAGCAGCAAAAACAACGACATCTTCGTTAAGATCCTGTATACCACGCGCTAAATAGTAAGGCCGAAAAGACATGCCAACTTTTGGGTGGCCTGCATAATGATGTAAGTACCAAACACTCATGTCGAAACCTTATTTACTTTTGAATAGCAAAATGTATACAAACAAAAATTGATATTCTTTAAAGTAACACGACTATAGAATATCCATAAAAGTACATTGCGTAACTGCAACTTTAAGTAGTCTATCTCAACAAAATATTTTTACTGCGGTTATGACATGATCAACTTCGCAATCGGTCATAGAAGGAAATATCGGTAGACTAACATGTTGATTTGAAACTTTAGAAGAAACAGGAAAATTATGATCCTCAAGATGATACTTTTTTTCCAATATGGCATTCTATGCAACGGGATATAATGAACTGACGTTCCCACTCCTAAACCCATCATTTTTTTATAAAATCATCTCGCGATATAGTATTAGAGTCATCATCTAATTGTAATGAATATATGTGCCATGCATGTATATCATTAGCAGCAACATGCTTAGGAGTAATAACAGGCAACATCTCAAAAGCATCGCTATATTTTTTGCAATTACTGCTCGTTTTTCTTGATATGAGTAGGCTTTCCGTAACTGATGAATTCCAATTGCTGCACACATATCCATCATATTATACTTATAGCCTGGAGCAATAACTTCGTAATACCAACTAGGTTTATTACTTGTAAACCTATCAAATGCATCACGATTAATACCATGTAGCCGCATTACCTTAATTCTATCTGATATTTCTTTATTATTAGTTGTAACCATTCCACCTTCACCAGTTGTTATTGTTTTATTTGCATAAAAGCTAAAAACAGTGGCGTCAGAAATACTACCGATCATCCGATTATTACTAGTAGAAGGTAAAGCGTGAGCAGCATCTTCAACAACTTTAATTGAATACTTATGGGCAATTTCAGTAATTTTAGTAATATTAGCAGCCTGACCAGCATAATGAACAGGGATAATTGCTTTAACACCTGTATGCGTTAATAACACATTTTCAATACATTCAGGACTAATATTATAACTATCACTTTCAATATCAACAAAAATAGGCTCTGCCCCAAGATATCTAATAACTTCGGCAGTAGCTGTAAAAGTATGCACGGTAGTAATGACTTTATCACCAGGACTTATACCGATTGCCTCTAATGCTAAATGAAGCCCTGCTGTTGCAGAATTTACTGCTAAAGCATACTTACATCCAATAAAATCAGAAAACATTGCTTCAAATTTATTCACCTTCGGGCCGGTTGTTAACCAGCCAGAGCGCAATGTATCAACGACCTCTGAAACTTCCTCTTCATCTAAAACAGGTCGTGCATAAGGTATAAAATCTAATTTTCTTGGCATAATTAAACAACTTAAAAGGTTAAACATACATATCAATCTAGTCTTGCAATTACATATAACCTAAGATTAATACTAGTGATATTTTTCTAATACAATATTCACGATATAAACAGCTATAAAAACCAGCTAGCAAAATTAATATAACACAATCAAAGATTATTAAAAACTTAGTACAAACTAAAAATCAATTATAATCTTCTATCAAAGCAGATATAATTTTACAACTAGACAAGCCATCACCATATATACTTTGATCAAACTCAACGTCCAAACTTTGTAAATTATTAAACACCTCTAAAACTGATTTCTTGGATGTACCTACTAAAAATTAACGCCATGCTCAACCAGCTCAACCCATTCGGTTTCGTCCCTAATCGTCAAGCATATTTTCTCAAAGAAAAATGCTTCTTTTGCAATCCACCACTATCAGTAATAACACAAAGTGAATTTTTATGAGCCAAATCATATTTAAGTAACCCAATGGACTCATGATTAGAAAATTAGATAAATCTATTTCTAACTCTATTAATTTATTTTTTGTTCTAGGATGCAATGGTAAAATAACTTGTACTTTTTTGATATAGCATTAAGTGCTGAAATAATTTCAATAAGTTTTTTTCAGAGTCAACATTCTCAGCTCTATGTATAGTACAAAGTACATATTTATCAGCGAGATCATAATTTATGGGTTTACTGGCATACTGACTATAAAAAATGCTCCATCCTGCATCACATCTCCCACAAGAAAATGCTTTGGCCGCCCTCCCCAAGACTTTACTCCTTCATTATTCAAATTCAACACAGCAGACTCTGTAGGACAAAAAGAAGGTTTGAAATATTATCAGTCAAGATTCTATTTATTTCTTCCGGCATTTTCTTATTAAAACTTCTCAAACCAGCCTCTACATGTGCAACTTTAATCTGCAACTTAGCAGCAGCTAGTGCACCAGCTAATGTTGAATTTGTATCACCGTAAACTAATACGTAATCAGGCTTTTCCTTGATTAAAATACTTTCAATTTCTTCAATCATTCTTCCCGTCATTGCACCATGACTTTTGGAAGAAATACCCAAATTATAGGCTGGCTTAGGTATTTTTAATTCATCAAAAAACATCACTCATATTTGAATCGTAATGCTGTCCAGTATGAACAATAATTTCCTGGATATCGCTATACGATGAAATGACTCTACTTACGGTTCCAGCTTTAATAAACTGAGGCCTAGCACCTAACACTGTAACGATTTTCATAGTTAACCCTCTAGCTCATCAAGCTTCAAAAAAGCGACTTAATATTATTATCCCACAAATACTTTTCATTCAAAGCACTTCTATTGAAATCAAAAACTTGCTGTTTATCTATATAATTAACATTCATGCAAAACTTCATACACGTTGCCAAATCAGACTTCACATCCGATACAAAAAAGCGTTTTTATTGGATAATATTTCTCGGTTTGATGGCAAATCAGATGCAATGATTAGCATTTCACTTGCTAAAGCTTCCATCAATGATACAGATAACGCATCGCTAGTTGGAACAGTTACAAAAGTATGTGAGCTTCTCATAACAGCTAACAATTCATTTTCAGATAAATATCCTAAAAAGTGACATGATCTTCTAACTCCAACTGATTAGCCAAATCTTCTAGCTTTCGCCGTTCTGGTCCATCATTTGTTATAATCAACTGAGCGTCAATATTTTCTTTTACCAAATCGCTAAAGGAGTATATAATCTCATCAACATTTGAGTTTTTAATTAATGTTCGAGCACTAACAAATGTAAAACTGTTATTTTTTTACATTTTCAACTATTATCTCTTTGCGAATCCCCATTGGAAAAGTAATTAATTCGCAATTCTTACTTAACTTTTCAATTTCAGTCGACACAGAACAACTATCGGAAGTAATGACGTCAGATCTATTCAATACAAATTTTGTAATACTCTCCAGCAAGAAATTCTTTTGGGAGTTATTAAGATATCAGTACCCCATGCTGAAGCCACAAATTTGAATTTAACAAAAATTTTTGCAATCGAAGCTAAAAACCATAACTAGTAAGAAAATGAGCATTTACAAAATCAGGTGAAATTTTTCGTATAACTAGTATCAACTTAAATAATCGATATAAGTAAGCCCACTTACCTCTTGGATTAAGCTTTCCGACAGATAATGATATATGATTTTCATATACATAATCTTTAGAGTCATGCCAAGAAACAACAAAAACTTCAAAGTTTCGTGATAATGCTAAATACCACTTAAACAAATGAGGAGAACCTGCATCACCCATTAAAACATATGATTTCTTATGCATAGCCACTTATATGCTTTGAATAACCTGACATTCCAATGAAAGTCGCTCCTTCCAAGGTAAAAGATTATTTTTAGCATATTCTTTCGCACCTAAATTAAGCAATCTTACTTTCTCAGGAGTATTTTTAACACAGTGATTCTATTAATAACATCACGAACAATTTGATCTTCATTATTCGATGATGAAACTAAACTACCATTATAACCATCTATTATAAAATCCGATGTTCTTCCACTATTGTATGTCAATATTGCTTGTCCACACCATAAAGCTTCAAGCAAAGGATTCCCTACATTCGACAAATCATATAAAGAAACAAATAAATCGCAGCTCCGCATAATAGAGCTTACTTCGTCATTATTAATAAAACCTATAAATCTAGTATTTTCTGGATCTGATATACTTTCATAATACTCTTTCATATCACCATCCCCAGCAATAACCAGTTTAATTCCTGGCATATTTTTTACAGCTCTAATTATACGATCAACTCTTTTCCACCCTACTAATCTTGACGCACAGAATAAAAACTCATTTTCTTTAACATCATACATTTCACGAATGCTGTTAATATCAATATTATTTGCGTGTTCTGACACCCCATTTACTACAAACCAAACTTTCTCTTTGGGAACTTTAAAATAAGCCGCCGAACTATCTCCTGATGTACCATCATTAGTAATTATATATTTATCAGCAGGAAGCTTAAATGCTAGTACTTCTTGGTAAAGTGCTAACATTCTTCTTTTTCACCTAAGTAAGGTGAAGAGAAAACCCCATAGAACCGCACAATAGTTTTCAGATCTTTAAAGAACAATGACAACAAGTAAGCAGACAGTGAAAACTCTATTGTTGTATAAACAACTTTATTACCTTTTACTTTTCTTAAAAGCCTGAAAGCAAATGTGAAATAAATAATATTATAATATAAATACTCTATTATGCCCCACACAAACTTTAATACCTTTCTCTCTCCAATGCTAACTAAAGGCCTGAAGAAAAATAATCCATCAAACTAGAATCATTAATATTAGACTTTTTCTCAGTAGTAAAAACTGCTCCTTTTCCACCTAACTCTTCATACGTATTGAGCAACATATATAAAGAAGGCATACCTACATTTTTCTTACCTGACAAGAAAATATCTTTAACCAAAAAAGCGTATAGTTACTCATTCATTAATACTCAAATAACGCCTTATTAAAAACAACATCACTCTCAGACTTATGTATTTCTTTGTTATAAAAATCGAGAAGCTCAAATAAAACCCTTCCATCTTGTGATTCAAACTCTAAAGAACCATAACTCTCTCTTACAGGATAACTTAATACATTAAAATCAACCTCATAAGACTTTGACAAATACGTCAACTTTACAAACTCATCTTCTGATGTTGGATAAACCCGCAATTTTTTAATTCTTTTTCCCGAACCGGCAGTAAATCATCCTCAATCATCGAGTTTATATAATTATCTAAGAATGGATAACCAAATACCTCTTCTAATGTATACTGAATGATCCACCAGTCCTGTTACCAAAATCTATCCAATAAATATTTTCCTTAAAATCAATTTTAGCCTCTAAATGCCAAGCTCCATTTATCACACCAACTTCGTCTAAAAATATTGTCGCAAAATCAAATAGTTTTTTACGTAGATTTTCACTTATTAAAGGATCAAATAAAAACCAATGTGTATGCACCACACCACTATCATCTGATAAATATTTCTCTAAAGTTACTGAGAAGGGAAAATGTTTTCCATCAATAGAAATCCCCTCAATATCAAACTGATCACCCTCGACGAACTCTTCAAAAATATATTCTTCATCCGCCCCTTTCAAATCTTCACAGTAAGCTAACGCATCGCACCCTGAATTAAAAACCTTAACACCCAAATTACCCGCACCATCAACGGGTTTAATAACACATTTCTGGCTGTAATTCTTTATATATTTCCAATGTTCTTTTACGCTTAATGAACACTTAGAGTTTATAGTCTTTAACTTTTGAGGAATTAATGATTTATCATTACTAACTTCAGCACTATTTAGTCCAATCGAGCGTACACCTAATCGTTTCGACAGTATTGAGCTTGCTGATAGATAGTGTTCTCCACAGCCTGTCAAAACACCTTCAACCTTAAACCTCTCTAACTCATTACGTACGAGATCCACATCAAAATTTTCATAGTTAACTAAAATTAGTTTCGATGCCAACGATGCTTCAAAAATTTTCTTTTATCAGTTACAACAACAACACTAAACTTTCTATCGACCAACTTACTTATAATATTGAATGTTGTCCCTGTTTTCCCCCAGAAAAACAACAACAACTCGCTTCTTCATAAACAAGCTGGCAATTCTTTTCAAAAGAACCTGAGAAAACGGAATAAACTTAAGTAAAAATTTCGTATTGTATTCATCATACCATCAAATTAAGCATCTAATATCTTTATTATATTTGAAGCACATGCACTATAAGTAAAACGTTCACTGACAAAATCTCTACCCATGGAGTTTTCGCCAACAACTTCAATTCTATCGTCCAATATCGTTAATTCTTTTACAATCTCATCAGAGCTTTTTGCCAATCGGCAATGTGGAAATGGTCTATTATATACCACATACATTGAATTAGATAACGCTTCTATTACAGAAAAAGGAAGTCCATCATGCTCCGTTATTCTCAAATAAATACCACATTTTTCCATTAACTCTTTTACTGACTCAACCCACCCCAGACAAGTAACATTATCATTAAAACTATCTTTATAATCGGAACAAGTCGAACCTATTATAACGAACTCAAAATGTGGCAGTTTGTTTGACACTTCCAAAATTTCATTAATACCATAAAACTCTTCTTTACCTTCCCCAACATAGCAGAGAACTTTCCTATGAAGATTCTTTTTCTTACTTTCCGGCTTTTTAAAAACCATCTTCTAATACTGGAAGCCTTACCACGCAGGCTTTTATAGGTAGATTTTGCTCAACCTCATCTTTAACCCAGTCCACTTCAACCAAATATTTACTTGCTTTAATTAATCTTTCAGACTCATTTTTAGCTAAGTAGTCATTTATTGCTTTAGTAACATCACTACCTATAAAATGCTGACAAATTTTTGCTTTAAAAATTAGAGCTAGTCGTAACGCCCCTCCCAGCACTACTGATCCTGATATTGTATACACCACTCTAGCAAAAGGAATTAACAACATATACACAATCTTATCTTGTATATTATCGCTAGTATTTAGATAAATCACTCTTTCATTCGAAACGTCACTCAGCGCATATCTTATTTTTGATGCGAAATAACTATTTCCCAATATAATAATCATTGCCTTTCCAGCTTTTCAATATTCTAGCAGGGTTACCTCCAATTAAAACATTATCTGAAAGTCCCCATTAACATAAGAGTACGCTTGAACTATACAACCCGACCCAATTTTGCTATTTGGCATAATACAGCTGTAAGGACCTATAAAGCTATACTCACCAATAATGACGCCGCCCTGCCTAATAGCCTGGATTTGCTTTTCTTGATTACTATACTCCTCTTTAAGAATTCCTACAGCATTATGTGAACTATGATTTAAAATTGTTACATAGTTGGTAATTTGTGTTCCTTTACCTATAGTTATAGATACTGATGAATCAATTGTATTAAAGTTTCCGATAAATACATCGTCACCCATTTTAATTTTACTCGGGTAGTTTATATATGTATGACTGCCAAACCTGATATTATGACTAGCAAAAATATCTACCTGTTCTATAGTGCGGTGATAAATATTTATAAATAAGCCTTACAATTCTATCTTTCATTTCTTTCAACCACTAATCTATACCATTTAAAACAACCAAAATAATATAGCAAGTACCATGCCGACAGTATTGTGAGCATTGTATTAAAGTGATAATTCATCCAGACTGAAACCAAAACAACTAACATACTGATACCAACACCAAGTATAGCCAGCTTGGTATTAAACTTTAATTTCATATAAATAATAGGGGTATGAGAAAGTGCTGAAGCTATAAACCTTATCGAGTACCCAATAGTTAAAATCAAAACTATTTTTGATACATCCTTCCAACCCTCCGGAATAAACCCATCCCCATAAACCAGAATTAAATTAACTCCACAATAAGCAACCACTGAAAAAGACCATCAAATTAGAAAACTTATTAAATAATATCAAACTCTTCTTCTCACTCATCTCCCTTGCATAAACTTGAGAGAAAGAGCTCGAAATAAACTTTAACGGAGCACTAAGCAATCTTGTTGCCAAGGCATAATAACCTAACATCGCTGTACCATAACCTGTTCCAATAAACGAAAGAACTACTGCGGAACTTGCTTGATCAAGGCTATTTTGTAAGAAAACATAAAAACCTATTTTCTCAAATTTATACTTGCATCTAAATTTTTTATCACAAAAAAACAAATCGAAAATTTAACAAAATCGAAATAAAAAGCCCAAAAACAAAACTTAGATACAATGAAATCACGCCATATATTGGCACAACATTTGGCAATATAGATGTGCACAGTGAGCTGATCACACTCATAACCGCCATTCTAGCGAATAGACCAAATTTATTATTTAAATAATATAAATTAAAAAAACAGATTGAACCAATGCAGCAAAAGGCAAAACCAGCCAGTAATTTTGATACTCAAAATAACGACCAAAAATCAAGACCACACATAATAAACATGCAGCAATCAAAATACATCGTTTAATATTTCCGTTTATAATTTTTATTGAGTGCAGCTTACTTTCCTTAGAGAAAACCAACACTTCCGAATTAAACGTAAATATAGCAGATAGCAAAGACGTTAGTATCATAAGCAAACTATACAAACCAAACTCACCTGGAGTATAATTTTGCATTGTCCAAGGTAAAATTAAAATAGATACAACTTGACAAAACGCAGTTCCGATTGAAAGACACCCACCTCCTTTTAAGTCTTTTAGCATTTCAATTTCTTCTTTATCTATTTAAATTCAACTGACATCTATCATTAAAAAAACCACAAAACTATCTACTATTTTCTCTATGGCATCCTTTTCTATATATGGGTGCATTGGTAAACTTAAAACTCTTTCTGCTATTCGATCCCCAACCGGAAGCACGGCATTTACGTCAATGACAGCTGGCTGTTTATTCAGTGGTATCGGGTAATGCACCGCAGTTGGTATTCCTTCTGACTCAAGCATCTTCTGAACATCGCTCCGACATTCAACCTCTATTGTATACTGAGCCCATGCGCTAATATTGTGTGATACGTTATTCGGCGTTACCACCCCAATATCATTAAGCATAGAGGTATAATCTGAAGCAACTTTATTCCTTAAAACAATCTCTTTATCGAGAAGATCAAGCTTAGGAAGTAAAATTGCAGCCTGCAGCGTGTCCAGCCTGCTATTAACACCAACACGAACGTGATGATATCGGCGATCCTGACCATGTCTTGCAATTTGACGAATTCTCAGTGCGAGCTCATCATCACTGGTAAAAATAGCACCGCCGTCCCCATAACAACCGAGAGGCTTGCTTGGAAAAAACTGGTTGTAGCAATATCTGACAGGTTGCAGGACTTCTTACCTTTATAACTTGCACCAAAGCTTTGTGCTGCATCTTCAATTACTGCTATTTTATATTTTTAGCAATTGCATTAATTGAATCCATGTCAGGACACTGCCCATATAAAGATACAGGTATAATCGCTTTAGTTTTCGAAGTTACCGCCTGCTCAAGCTTCGCAGGATCAAGATTATATGTGTGCGGATCAACATCAACATATACAGGCTTAGCCCCAGTAAAGCCACAGTTTCTGCTGTCGCAATGTAAGTAAAACCTGGTGTAATTACCTCATCACCCGATCCTATACCAAGAGCCATCTGAGCAATTTGCAATGCATCGGTGCCATTAGCACAAGTTATGCAGTATTTACTCCCTGTATACTCGGCAAGCCTCTCTTCTAACTCGTGAACTTCTGGTCCCAGAATATATTTACCGTGAGCAAGTACTTTTTGAATTCCGCTATCAATCCGATCTTTTATCAGGCGCTGTTGAGCAGCAAGATCTATAAATTGCATTAACAACTTACCTTTAACATCTGTTTGCCTACTAGCTTATAAACAGCCCCTGTTTTCGAGCATGTAGCTTCTGCCTCGCCCTCGACAGGCAAGTCAAGCTGCTCACCAAATTCACTCATCCAACCAATCTGCTTAGCAGGCACTCCTACCATCAGGGCATAATCAGGTACATCTTTATTAACAACGGCACCGGCTCCGACGAATGCAAAAGAACCTACAGTAACTCCACAAACAATTGTGCAGTTAGCTCCCAACGTTGCACCTTTTTAACATGGGTATCTCTATACTCACTTTTCGTTCAACCAATGAACGTGGATTATAGACATTTGTGAAAACCATACTCGGCCCACAAAAACCCCGTCTTCCAGTGTCACGTTATCGTATACAGAGACGTTATTTTGAACTTTACAGTCGTTACCAATAATAACTTCATTACCAACAAAAACATTCTGCCCCAAAGAGCAACGTTTCCCGATAACCGCTTTAGAACAAATATGAACAAAATGCCAGACTCTGGATCCGTCACCTATCTGCGCTCCATCATCAACAATTGCACTTTCATGTACCTGATAGTTCATAATCAGACCAGTCGCTTAAGGAAAGGATGCCCTTCGCCCGGCTCAGCTTTCACTGCTGGCGCCGTGCGAATATAGTTAACAGTTTCAACACAATGACGGGCATCTTCTATTCCATATCCACGTCCAGCCAAAATCTCTTCGTAACTTACAGTGTGCAGATCTGTAAACCCGCCGGAAAACTCAATTTCATCCCCTCACAAGTTATCGAGCGATAGGTTGGCTGTTTCCCCTTAACACTTTCAGGAAGATCATTTGCGTCAATTGATAAGAACCACGGAACCCGAGCCTTCTCATATTCTAAATAACCGGCAGCTTTGTACTCATTAGCATAGTGCAAAACATTCTTCTGCAAATCGCCAAATACAAAATGCAACATATCAAAAAATGCACACCAATATTTGTTGCCACACCGAATGACTTTCGGGGATCCCCTTTCCAGCTCTCCATATACCACTTACCACGGGAAGTAATATATGTGAGCTCAACGTCGTATTTTTCATCACGCTGCTCAGTCGCAACTTTCTTCTTTAGATCCAGAATGGCCTGATGATGACGTAGCTGAAGAATATTGAACACTTTTCGTCCGGTTTCTTCTTCCAGCGCGACCAGCTCATCCAGCAAGTCGGCAGATGGCACCAAAGGTTTCTCACATATAACATCGCACCCCATTCTCAAACCTGCCGCAATATGGGATTTATGCAAATAATTAGGGAGCAGACTGCAACATAATCCAATGCAGTTTCGGGTACACGCTGTAGTGTGCAAGCAAAGTCAGAAAAACGTTCAAACTCTGTAAAAACTCACTCTGAGGCGAAATACTGTCAATTATGCCGACAGAATCATTAGTGTCATAACCACACACCAATGTATTTCCAGTTTCTTTAATCGCTTTCATGTGACGAGGTGCGATATAGCCGGCAGCACCGATCAATGCAAACTTTTTCATCCAATTCTTCTCCAAAGATCAGGCTTTAATAATATTGTTTTGTGGCATGCGATATTTACCACGCGTATCAACTAGTAACGGAGCATGGGCGGCAATCATTTCGTAATCAAATGCATCATGATCAGTTGCCAGGACAACAGCATCATATTCAGCAAGACTTTCCTGCGACAGAACTACACTCTTTAAATCAAACGAGTGCTCACGCATTTTCGGAAACTCAGGAACATGCGGATCGCTGTAACTAACGACTGCACCTTTTTCTTCAAGCAGCTCCATTATTTCAACAGAAGGTGATTCCCGCATATCATCAACATTCTTCTTATAAGCAATGCCCAGTACTAATACACGGCTGCCTTTGAGTGATTTAGCACGCTCGTTCAGGCCGTCCATCAGTTTGGTAACCACCCACATAGGCATTGCCGTATTAACCTCACCTGCCAGCTCGATAAAACGTGTATGCAGCCCATATTCACGGGCCTTCCAGGTAAGGTAAAACGGATCGATAGGAATACAGTGTCCACCTAGCCCTGGGCCAGGATAATAAGGTGTAAAACCAAAAGGTTTTGTCGCTGCTGCATCAACTACCTCGAAGATATCAATGCCCATCTTATCTGCAACAACCTTCATCTCATTTACCAGGCCTATATTGACAGCTCTGTGAATATTCTCGAGCAGTTTAGTTAACTCTGCAGCTTGGGTTGAACTAACAGGCACCACTCGGTCAATTGCTTTATGATAAAGCGCCTTACCTGCTTCAAGACAATCGGAGGTATGCCCGCCAACAACTTTAGGAATGGTTCTCGTTTCAAAATTAGGGTTACCCGGGTCTTCACGCTCAGGTGAATAAACCAGGAAAATATCCTTACCTACTACGAAACCATTCGACTCAAGCCGAGGTAGCAGCTCTTCTTCTGTTGTCCCCGGATAAGTAGTACTCTCCAGAGAAACAACCTGCCCTTCTCTCAGATAAGGTACCAATGCATCTGTCGTATCCGTTACAAAACTGATATCAGGCTCACGATATTTATTCAGTGGAGTTGGTACACATAATATCAACGCATCACACTCGGCTGAACGACTAAAATCAGTTGTCGATTCAAAACCATTGTCCACTGCTTCAGCTATAGCAGCAGATGATATATGTTCGATATAACTACAACCTTCGTTAAGTGCCGAAACTTTCGACTCATCAATATCAATGCCTAAAACCTTATAACCAATCGAGCAATATCGAAGCATCAAAGGCAACCCAACATACCCTAACCCAACGACACCTATAACCGCTGATTGATTCTTCAGTTTTGCAACAAGAGCCTGATGACAAGACATAACACATCCTAATATGAACGCCACTAGAGGGCCTTCTCAGTGGCAGATTTCAGCATAAATGAAAGTCACTTAGTAAAATGAAAATCCCCGAACCAAGTAACTTTAATAAAAGGCTGTTATTATATCCAAATACGGTAAAAATCATATAATTCGGAAACGAAACATCGACACCCATTAGCGTTGTAACAACTCAGAAACAAACTTTCCAGCTCTCCTTAGGTAACGTTATTCCTTAACTATTCATAAGATCAAAGACTTGACCCAAACCAGCCCCCAAGGACAATCGATCTATAAGACATCTGAAATCAGCATCATCAAATAAGTTTCAGAGGTTAGCGAATAGCGCACAACCCGCTATCCAACCATTAACGAGAGTACCTATGCTTAAAATCTGGTCACTTATCTTTGCATTGTTGTTATCAGTCTCATCAGCGACCTTTGCCGCTGACAGTTCCGGTGACGATGAATACTTGTACTCTTCTGAAAAATGGCGTCTTTTCTGTTTATGCAACACGCAATAGACAGAAAGATCAGCTCATCCGCAGCCTTAACAGCTGGTCTGAACAAACTGGTACCATGTGGCACAACATGACCAAAGGTCAGGGTACAGACGGTTTTACCGAACTGCTGCTAACTTTGCGGCGATGATGATCATCGCTTTGTTTGTTGAAGCACTGGTCGGTTACAAGCTCAAACGCCTGTGTGACCGCATAACCGAACAGAACTCACTGGACTGGCGACAAAGCCTGGGGCTGCTTCTGCTTCGGTGCGTGTTCAGCTATATAGCGTTAGCCGTTTTTAGCGTGGTCGCTTATCTGATCCCACTCACACTGTACGACACAGAAGATATCTACCGGATTGCATTAGTTGCCATTCTTAACATGATCATCAGCATTCGGGCCTTTACCATTCTTGCTCAGCTTATCTGGGCGCCTCATGCATCCGGTCTGCGCCTGATGAACATTGAGTGCCATCTTGCCCGACGCTTTTATTTCTGGTCTGTGGGCTTTGTCGCGGCTTATAACATCTCAACAACGTCCTGGCAGCTGCTCTATCAGTTCGGCATAGATGCCATAATGTTCGCTCTCATCGTGCCTGTGAATGGTCTGCTCATGAACAGCATTGCAATTCTGTTCGTAGTGCTGAACCGTAAACCCATCACCAACCTGTTCACCGATGGTCGCGAAGCATCCACCCTGTTTACTCAGAACGTACGCCAGATGTGGCCAACGCTTATCAGCATCTGGTTACTGATTATCTGGACGATTTGGGCAGCTAACGAGTTCCTCGGCTATTACAGCCAGGCAGATCAGATTACACCTGCATGGTGGATCACTATCAGCTTCCCTATACTGGACCGCATTATTTTCATACTGCTGAGCAAACTGAAAGACATCACATGGCTGCAAAGCCACTCTTTCGAGCGCCGTTGCGATACGTTTATCACACGTACCTTATTTGCGATCCGTACCATCCTTATTTCAGCAGTGCTATACCACGTCATAAACAGCTTCGGTTACGACACATGGGAAATGCTGGCCGCAAATCTGGGACACCTGCTTGGTAAGTCTGTTGATGTCATCATTGTTCTGGTGATTGCTTACGCCATCTGGGAAGTCATTCAGTCTGCAATTGAGCGTCACTTACCTGCCGATGCATTTGTTGAAGACAACGGCATGGCAAGCCTTGAAGGTGAAGGCGGCGGTGCCGGCGCGACCCGCTCAGAAACATTATTGCCACTTGTACGCTCCTTCTTACTCGTATTCCTTCTGGTATGCGTCGTACTGACTGTACTGAGCATTGCCGGCGTCGAGATCGCACCGCTACTGGCCGGTGCCGGTATTGTCGGCATCGCCGTAGGCTTTGGTGCACAGAAACTGGTTCAAGACGTAATCTCCGGAATTTTCTTCCTGCTGGATGATGCATTCCGACGGGGTGAATACATTGAAGCGGCAGGACTACGAGGTACTGTAGAGCGGATATCCATTCGTTCCATTCGTTTGCGCCATCACCTGGGTGCTGTACAAACAATTCCTTTCAGTGAAATGGCCACCGTGACCAACCTCTCACGAGACTGGATCACCATGAAACTGGAATTCCGCCTGGCTTACGACACTAACGTTGAACAGGTACGCAAACTGATCAAGAAGGTCGGTCAGAAAATGCTTGAGCACGAAGAGTACGGCCCACACTTCCTGCTGCCGCTTAAGTCCCAGGGCGTCATCCGCGTTGAGGAATCTGCGCTGATCTTCCGTATGAAGTTTACCTGTGTACCGGGCGAACAGTGGATTATCCGCCGTGAAGCCTATCGCCTTGTGAAAGAAGCACTGAGCGCCAACGATATTCACTTCGCACACCGCTCTGTACATGTTCTATTACCGGATCAACCGGAAGAACTGGACAAATCAACGGATGCAGCGGCTTTACAACAACAAACCATTGCTAAGGCTGGCGCAGCAGCATTAACTGCAAGCCCCGAAATCAGACGTCAGGACAAAATCGACGATGATAAAGCCAACGTTATAGGGGCTGATGCAGACTCATCCTGACAGGTAACCAAGCTTTCACACCACAACCGGCTTGTGGTGTGAAGCACATTAAGCACCAATATATAGATACAACGCAGTAAATTTTCATCCCGTGTTAACATCCGTTCTCTCTGGGACTATCAATTACCATCTAGTCGATTGTAAGATAGCCCTTTTCATTGACCCATGAGCCAAATTCGTGCGCAATAAACTCGATAATTGCCGGTTACTTATTTATAGCCATGACTCATTTGGCCTGGGCCACCTGCGTCGCTGCCGCGCGCTGGCTCATGCGCTGGTTGACCAGTACAAAGGCTTGTCGATTCTTATCCTGACAGGCTCACCGATTATTGGCCGTTTTGACTTTAAAGCCCGGGTAGATTTTGTCCGCATCCCCGGTGTTATCAAACTACACAACGGTGATTACACATCTTTAGGCCTGCACATCGACCTTGCCGATACAATGGCGCTGCGTGAGTCCATTATTCTCCATACAGCCAAAACCTTCGCGCCGGATATTTTTCTGGTGGATAAAGAACCTTCCGGGCTGAAAGGTGAAGTTAAAAGCACCCTTGAGATGCTTAAAGACACCAATACACAGTGTGTTCTCGGGTTACGTGATGTCATGGATGATCCGGAACTATTAGAAGTCGAGTGGCAAAAGAAACAGGTATGGCCAGTACTCGAAGATCTTTACGATGAAATATGGGTATACGGCCCGCAACGCATGGGCAACCCGCTGGAAGGTTTAAGCGGTAATTCCACTGCTATTAACAACAAAATGCAGTATTCAGGCTATCTGCCCCGCCACCTGCCTGAAAATATTGACCCCCAGAGCATCAACATCCCGGAACAACCTTACATTCTGGTCACCCCGGTGGTGGCGGTGACGGTATCGAAATGATTGACTGGGTTATGCGTGCTTATGAAGCCGCCCCTCAGCCGATGCCGGCACTTTTTGTACTCGGCCCGTTCATGGCGACAGCTGAACGGAACAATTTCCTGCAACGGGCAGAAGCACTTGAGCAGGTTGAAGCGGTGACGTTCAGCTCGCACCTTGAACACCTGATGGCAAGTGCTCACGCGGTTATTGCAATGGGCGGCTACAACACTTTCTGTGAAATTCTGTCGTTTGACCGCCCGGCCCTGATCCTGCCTCGCAGCAAACCCCGCCGGGAACAGCTGATCCGGGCGACAAAGGCACAGTCCCTGGGTTTACTGACTGCGCTGGATCTTTCCGGTGAACGCAGTGTTGAGAGCATGCATCAGGCAATTGCAACACTGGTTACCCAAAAGCCTCCTTCTGAGCAATCCTGCCCAACCATGCTTGAAGGCCTGAGTTTTGTTGCACGCCGTTTCGGTGAACTTATTGATAACGAACAGGCTCCAAACTGAAACATCCTGTTCAGCTGACATCCGCGGAATATCTATGACGCCTACAACTCCCCGAGTGTTGTTTTATGTGCAGTATCTTCTGGGTATAGGACACGTTCGCCGTTCCGCCCTGGTTATTCAGGCACTGGCTAACGCCGGTATTCAGGTCGATGTCATATTCGGCGGCATCCCCGTCCCGCATATCAGCTTTGCCCCAGCCACCCTGCATTATCTCGACCCGGTAAAAGTGCCGACAACGGTTTCTCCGGTCTGGTAAAGGCGGACGGCAGTGAATTCAGTTCAGCCGACAAACTTCACCGCAGCCAAAAACTGCTTGAGATATGCGATCAGTTGCAGCCGGATGTCATTGTCACGGAAACTTACCCCTTTGGCCGTCGGCAAATGCGCTTTGAACTGACCCCGTTACTGGAATGGGCCGCTAAACAGCCAGTGTCGCCGTTAATGGTGAGCTCTATCCGGGATATTCTCCAGGCCCGCAGCCCCAAACGGGAAGACGAATGCATTGAACTGATTCAGCAGCAGTACGATAAAGTACTGGTTCACGGAGACCCGGCATTCACTCCTCTGGAGAAAAGCTTCGCTAAAGCTGTTCAGATCCATTCTCAGCTCACCTACAGCGGCTATGTTTGCCCGGCAAAACCACCGGCAAAAGTCCGGGAAAACCTGATTGTTGTATCAATTGGCGGCGGAGCAGTGGGTAAAGAAATCCTGCAGGCAGCCCAACAACTTCATGCCAGCGGCTTTGAAGCCGATTGCCAGTGGTTACTGATTACCGGTCCCAATATGGCACCTGAAGACAAAAAGTCACTGGCTAAGCATAACTGCGACAACCTGCAGGTTGTTGAACTGGCAGATGACTTCATAGACAGTCTGAGCCGGGCCCGGGTATCGGTATCAATGGCCGGATACAACACGGTCATGGACTTACTGCAGACAGAAACACCTGCTGTGGTGATACCGTTTGAAGCAGAAAGTGAAACTGAACAGCTCGCCCGCAGCCAGCTACTGGAAGCTAAAGGTCTGCTGTCCATTGTCCGGGAAAATGCTTTAACCGCTGACACCCTGAAGGCAGCAATTATTCAGGCCCGGCAGCAACAACACCAACGGCCTGCCATTAACATGCTGGGGGCTCAGCATTCAGCAGAACTGCTCAAACTTTGGGCTGAACAGCATATGCAGACCTGTAAAAAGAGACTTCGTTATGAGCTGGCCAGCACTGGAACAAGAGCTGCAACTTTGGGAAACCTCTGCTGACCTCTGGTGGCGGGATGATGATGCTACTCATGATACGCCTGCCCTGCAGCAATTGCTGACCCTTGCCGGAGAATTTCAGATACCTGTACATCTGGCGGTTATCCCGCAACAGCTGCATACCAGCCTGGACTGTATCCGACAGCCGACAAACCGTCCATACAGCTACGTATTACAGCACGGTATTAATCACCAAAGCCATGCAACAGAAGGCATGCGAAAAGTTGAGCTGGGTGGCAACTATCCACTGGAAAGCCTTTGTGATGACCTCGCTGCAGGCCGACAACGATTATCCGGGCATTTTGAGAATCAGTATCTGGACATGCTGGTCCCCCTGGAACCGGCTGTCTGATGCCCTGCTACCCCGGCTTAAACAAATCGGCTACGAAAAACTTTCTGTACTGGGCCCCGCCCTGACACTGACACTGACAGCACACAACAAATCCAGCAGTTAAATGTGCACCTGGATATTATCAACTGGAAAGACCGTTGTTACGCCGGTGATGATCAGATCATCAGTAAACTGACTGAACACCTGTATCTTAAACGCACAGGCCAGATTGATAGCACCGAACCCTGCGGCCTGATGACCCATCATCTGGATCATGACCCCGCATGCTGGGACTTTTACAGCGCTTTTTACCTGGTGCCATGAACATGAGAAGATTCGGTGGCTTGCAGGCCCGGATCTGCTCAACCGATAACCTGAATACCGCCAACCAATAAGGATTGACGTGAAAAAATTGCCCTGATTCTGAAAGGCTACCCACGCCTGTCTGAAACCTTTATTGCACAGGAAATCCGTGCGCTGGAAAAACGCGGCATGGATATCACACTGGTTTCACTCCGTCATCCGACGGATAAGCAAACCCATCCGATTCACCGGCAAATTCAGGCCAATGTCATTTACCTCCCTGAATATCTGCATCAGGAGCCTCTTCGGGTGCTTAAAGCACTGGGGCACTGCATCAGCAAGCGGACATTCTGTAAAGCTTTAAAAACCTTTTAAAAGACCTGAAAAGGGACATGAGCCACAACCGTGTCCGACGTTTTGGCCAGGCACTGGTGCTCACAGCCGAAATGCCGACAGGCGTCGAACAAATGTATGCACATTTTCTGCATACTCCGGCATCAGTCACCCGTTATTCAGCCCTGTTGAATAAGCTTCCCTGGAGTTGTTCAGCCCACGCTAAAGATATCTGGACCTCCGAAGAATGGGAGTTACGGGAAAAGCTCCAGGAACTGGAATGGCTGGCCACCTGTACTAAAGCAAACCATACCTATCTTCAAAGCCTGAGTGATAACCCTGATAAGGTACAGCTTGTCTACCATGGTCTGGATTTTGACCGCTTTAACTACCCGCAAACAACAGCATCAGAAACACCGGCTGAAACCGTTAAAATTATCAGTGTTGGCCGAGCCGTCCCGAAAAAGGCTATGACGACCTGCTTAAAGCCTTTGCCATGCTGCCAGCAGAGCTTAACTGGCACTTCACCCACATTGGTGGTGGCGCACTGCTAAAGCCCTTACAAGCTCAGGCAGAAGCACTGGGGATTGCTGATCGCATCAGCTGGCTTGGAGCCCTGCCTCAAGAAGAAGTTCTGCAGTCCTACCGCAACAGCGATCTGTTTGTACTGGCCAGTAAAATCATCGCCGACGGTGACCGGGACGGCCTGCCGAATGTGCTGATGGAAGCCCAGAGTCAGGCGCTATGCTGCCTGGCAACCAATATTTCAGGCATTCCTGAACTGATTACCAGCGGCGAAAACGGCCTGTTAGTAGACTCGGAATCACCTGAACAACTGGCTGAAGCATTACAAACCCTGATTCAGCAACCGGAGCTGCGCAATACTCTAGGTAAAGCAGGCCAGACCCATCTGCGGGAAAACTTCGATGTTGAGCAAGGTATTGACCAACTGGTTGACCTGTTTCAGAGCCCGCAGAGCAGCTGATCCCCGGAGCCCTGTATGCAACAGATTGCGTTTTATGCCCCCTGAAATCCCCGGCATAAAAACCCGTCCGGTGACAGGCAAATCGCACGACTGTTGCAACATGCCCTGCAACTGGCTGGCTTTGATGTACAGCTTGCCAGCCAGTTACGCAGCTTCGATAAAGCCGGAGACAGTCAACGTCAGCAACGCATGATTGCCCTGGCAGACAAGCTGGCAAACAGAATTATTAAACACTGGCAACGTAAAGGGTATCGTCCAGACGCCTGGTTTACCTACCACCTCTACTATAAGGCACCCGACCTGCTAGGGCCGAAAATCTGCAAAACACTGAGTATTCCTTATATTGCATGTGAAGCCTCCTGGGCTGCAAAACGCGCCAACGGCCCCTGGCAAGCCTATCATCAGCAACTGGACATAGCGCTGAGCACTGCCTGCAAAGTCTGCACTATCAATCCCGTTGATCAGATCGCACTTAACGATTATTACACCACGCAAGCACCCTCCCCTTGCACCGGCTGGCTCCGTTTGTAGAAACGCCTGCCACAGAGCAGGTAAAGGATAAAACTCAGCTTGCTCACACCTATCGGCTTGATGTCAGTAAGCCTTGGCTAATAACGGTCGCCATGATGCGTGACGGGGATAAGTACAAATCTTATGAACTGTTGGCTGAAACCCTTCAGTTAATCCAGGCAGATTTCCAGCTACTGATAATAGGAGACGGCAAACGTCAGGAAGATGTAAAAACTGTTCAGCGGTGACCACAGAGTCCGTTTTGCTGGTCGTATAGATAATGAAGCCTTGCTACAGCTGCTGCCACACTTTTCTATTAATCTCTGGCCGGCAGTGAATGAAGCACTGGGAATGACGTTTCTGGAATCCCAGGCAAGAGGCTGCACCGTCGTGGCCGGTAATGAAGGCGGCGTTCACTCTGTAGTGGATAACGGACATACCGGAATACTCTGCCCGCCACGGGATTCTCTCGCCCTGGCCAGGGCCGTTGATTCACTGCTCAGCCATCCCGAACAGTTAGAAAACTATCAGCAAAACGCACGGACATACGTTACTGAAAACCACAGCCTGCAACATGCAGCCACGGAATTACGCGACATCATTTCGCACGCAATAACCATACAAAAACAAAGCAACCCGACTGAAAGTGCAGGAAATCCAGACCATGGCTGACTTTTATTTTTGCGCCACGCAACCACCGAATGGAACCTGCAGAAACGCTTACAAGGACGTACGAATATCCCTTGCAGAGGCCGGCATTGAACAGCTTAAGAACCGTAAGATCCCGACAGTATTACAAACACTGCGCTGGTTCAGCAGCCCCTGGAGCGAGCCCGGCAAACGGCCGAGCAACTGAACATTAATGCAGCGAGCGAACTTGCACTGATAGAAATGAACTGGGGCGACTGGGAAGGCCTGACACTGACAGAACTGCGCGATACCCAACCGGAGCTGTTAGCCCGTGAAGAAACCCGCGGACTGGACCTGACGCCTCCCGGTGGAGAATCCCCGGGAAGTCAGTGCACGGGTAACGACCTGGGCAGACCTTATCAGCAGTCAGGACAGCGACCAGCAATTCGGCTGTATCTGCCACAAAGGGATTATCCGTGCGATTTATGCAGCCGCATCCGGCTGGGATATGTTGGGTAAGCCACCGCACAAACTGGACTTTAATGCGATTCAGGGGTTCCGCTATACAAACGGAGAATGGCAGATTCTGGAGCTGAACATCAATATATCCAGCTGACTCTCAGGGCAAAAATGCCGTAAGCTAACCACTTACGGCATATTTCATAAACAGCTCTGTCATCTCTGGTAATACTCTTTATACCAATCAACGAACTTCTGCATACCTTCATCAATTGGCATGGCGGGCTTAAAGTCCACCAGCGCCATCAGTTTATCCACATCAGCATAGGTACGTGGTACATCTCCTGCCTGCATGGGCAAACATTCTTTAACGGCTTCTTTCCCAGCTGCTTTTCAATTGCAGCAATAAAATCCCCAGCTCCACCGGCTCGTTATTACCAATGTTATACACTTTAAAAGGCGCCCAACTGGTTGCAGGGCTGTCTTTAGCAGCCTCTGGATCTAGCTGAGGCACTTGCGCCAACACACGCACAACCCCTCAACGATATCATCGATGTAAGTAAAGTCCCGTTGCATCTTACCGTGATTAAACACCTTTATTGGCCGGTCGTTCATGATCGCATCGGTGAACAGGAAAGGCGCCATATCAGGCCGCCCCCACGGGCCATAAACCGTGAAAAACGCAGACCTGTAGTAGGCAGGTCATACAAATGAGAATAGCTGTGCGCCATCATCTCGTTAGATTTTTGGTTGCTGCATATAAAGACACTGGGTGATCCACACCATGGTCTTCTGAAAACGGCACTTCCTCATTCATGCCATAAACAGAACTGGATGACGCATACACCAGATGCTCAACCTTGTTATGCCGACAACCTTCCAGAATTGTTGCCATGCCCACTAGATTTGAATCCACATAGGCCATCGGGTTCTCAATGGAATAACGCACCCCGGCCTGGGCCGCCAGATGAACAACACGGTCAAAACCCTCTGTAGTAAACAACTCGGCAACGGCTTTCCGGTCAGAGATATCCATTTTCATAAAACGAAAATTATCCGCACCCGCCAATCGTGCCAGACGCGCTTCTTTCAGAGCAGGATCATAATAGTCATTCACATTATCAATCCCAATAACCTGATGTCCCTGTTCACATAAACGTAAAGCCGTCGCTGAACCAATAAAGCCTGCAACGCCGGTGACCAATATTTTCATACTTATTTCCAAAAGGAGGGGATCTCGCTAAGAGAGGTAAATTCCAATTATGACATCTATTCTAGTGACTGTGTTACCTGACTGACAGCTTAAAAATATTCCGCTTTGTTATAAATAGGCTCCGGAGCAGCCTTTACAGTGCACTCCAAAGACTGTCATTATCGAAGAACTATTTTTCTTATCCTTAGGTCGCAGGGTGGAACCTTAACGAATGTACGCCGAACAACAGAGTATACAGGACCAGGCAACCGATCAGCCTTTACTGGAAATTCAGAATCTCGCCGTCAGCTTTATGGTACACGGCAGTGAAATACCGGCGGTTAAGGATGTCAGCTTCACGATCCCTAAAGGTAAGACAGTCGCCATTGTCGGAGAATCCGGCTCCGGAAAATCTGTAACCTCCCAGGCCATTCTTGGCATACTGCCGAGCAACGGACGGATCAGTAATGGCAGTATTCAGTACCACTGCAAGCCTAAAAACAAACCTGCCCAAGTTGTTGATATTGCTACTCTGGCGCCCACCAGCCATGCAATGAGGGACCTGCGCGGCGACGAAATAAGTATTATTTTCCAGGAGCCCATGGTCTCCTGTCGCCAGTACATACCCTGCTGGACCAGATCGGCGAAGCACTGAAACTCCATAAACAGGTCAGTAAAAGTGAAGTCCGGGATGCGGTACTCAGCATGCTGGAAAAACCGGCTTTCCTGACCCGGAAAAAGCACTGAACCAGTATCCTTTTGAACTATCTGGCGGTTTAAGACAGCGGGCAATGATCTCAATGGCCCTGATCTGCCAGCCTGCACTCCTCATTGCTGACGAACCCACCACCGCACTGGATGTAACCGTTCAGGCGCAGATTCTTCAGTTAATAAAGTCCCTGCAGGCCGAATTCGGCATGTCGGTATTACTCATTACCCACGATCTGGGGGTCGTGGCTAACATGGCGGATGAAGTGGTGGTGATGTTTCACGGTGAAGTGGTTGAACGGGGACCGATTGAAGCCCTGTTTAACAACCCTCAGCACCCTTATCTGAAAGCACTGTTTGCCGCCATTCCAACCTTCGACATGGCGGATAATGCCCGCCTGACGTCCCTAAGACCGGTCGAGCTGGACAGCCATTACTTACAACAACAACGCAAACCCTGGAGCCAACAGGAACGGGAACATGCTCCTCACCTCAGTATTCAGCAACTGGGAAAAGATTATTACACCCGCCACGGTAGCTGGCACGGTTCAAATGCCGTAATTCATGCGGTCAGGGATTTCAATCTGGATATACCGGTCGGTGAAAGCTTCGGATTGGTAGGTGAAAGTGGCTGTGGCAAAACGACCCTGAGTAAAATGCTCATGCGGGCAATTTCTCCCACTCAGGGAACATTGTTTATAACGACAGAGGCACATCCCGTCATCTGCTGGAACTGGATGATCCGGCACTGCGTAATTTTCGGCAAAAGATGCAGTTTGTCTTTCAGGACCCTTTTAGCTCACTCAGCCCGCGTATGACAGTGCTGGACATACTCTGCGAACCTTTTGTCATTCATGGCATCGGTGATGCTGCGTTCCATAAACAGCGCGCCAAAGAGCTGATGGCACTGGTTGGGCTTGATGCACGCTTCCTGAACCGTTATCCGCACAGTTTCTCCGGCGGCCAGCGACAAAGGATCAGTATTGCCCGGGCACTGGCTTTACAGCCTGACCTTTTGATCCTTGATGAGCCGGTATCCGCCCTGGATGTATCTGTACAGGCACAAATCCTTAATTTACTCAAAGACTTACAGCGCGACCTTGATCTGACCTACCTGTTTATCTCTCATAACCTCGCTGTGGTAGACTATATAGCAGACAGAATAGGTGTTATGTGTCGTGGCCAGTTGGTTGAAATAGCTCCCCGTCACAGCTTGTTCCAAAACCCACAACACCCCTATACTCATGCATTATTAGCAGCAATTCCTTACCCCGAACTGGAGCGGCCGCTAGATTATAGCCAGCTCGACCGTCGTCATATGGAACCGACACACTGGCCTCGCCCTTATCGCCTGAGCGAAGACGATGCCGGAATTCTGAAAGAAGTTGGTGACCAACACTTTGTCAGAGAGGCGACGCTGTAATGTTCCATAAATATCTTACCTCCATACTGTTAATCACAGGCTGCATGGCAAGCCCGGTATTTGCTCAGCAACAACCAATCCCTTACTTCGCCAAACAGCTAGCAAGCGGCACACTCCCGCCAATGGCTGAACGTTTACCGGAGTCACCGGCAAAACCCTCTTTTTCGATAAAGAAACCGGCCAGTACGGCGGTAAGATCCGTATGCTGATGGCAAAAGCCAAAGATATCCGCCTGATGGTTGCTTTCGGCTACTCCCGACTGGTGGGCTACGATGATCAGTTACAGCTTAAAGCCGATATCCTGAAAAAGTAGAAATCGAAGAAGGCCGGATTTTTACCTTACATCTGCGCCCGGGGATGCGCTGGTCTGACGGCACGCCTTTCACATCAGAAGACTTCCGGTTTTACTGGGAAGACATCGCCACCAACGAAACCCTGTCACCGTTTGGCCCGGCTAAAGACCTGCTGTCCCAGAAAGAAAAACCGGTATTCGAAGTTATAGATGAATACACTGTCAAATATTCATGGAACACCCCTAACCCGTACTTTTACCGGCGCTGGCTGGTCCCCGACCGCTGTTTATCTACATGCCTGCTCATTACATGAAACAGTTCCATGCAGATTATCAGACACCGGAAAAACTCACTCAGTTAACTGAAGAAGCGCATAAACGGAACTGGCGGGGCCTCTTTGTCAGCAAAGGCCGGCAATACAAACTGACCAACCCTGACCTGCCAAGTCTGCAGCCCTGGGTAAATACAACCCGCCCGCCTGCAGAGCGATTTATCTTCAAGCGGAACCCTTATTTCCACCGGGTTGACCCGAACGGACAGCAACTGCCCTATATCGATGAAGTTGAAATTAACCTGGCCTCCGCCGGGCTGATTCCGGCGAAAGCCGGCTCCGGTGAAGTCGACCTTCAGGCCCGTTACTTACGATTGGATAACTACACCTTCCTCAAAGAAGGAGAAGAAAACGGCAATTACCAGGTAAATCTGTGGGAAACAGGTCGTGGTGCCCAGATAGCCCTGTATCCCAATATGAATGCTAAAGACCCTGAGTGGCGTAAACTGATGCAGGATGTCCGTTTCCGCCGTGCCCTGTCTATGGCGGTAAACCGTAATGAGATCAATCAGGTGGTCTATTTTGGTCTGGCTAAAGATATGGCCAATACGGTGCTTCCGAGCTGCCCGTTATTTAAAACTGAATACGCGACCGCCTGAGTGATTTCAATACCGATGCAGCCAACCGTTTACTGGATGACATAGGACTGACAAAGCGTGATGCCCGGGGCATTCGTCTGCTACCGGACGGTAATCCGATGGAAATTCTAGTGCAGACTGCTGGCGAGAGCACAGAAGAAACCGACGTACTCTCACTGGTTGAAGACAGCTGGAAACGGATCGGTGTACAGATGTACGTTAAGCCTACCCAGCGGGAAGTCTTGCGTAACCGGGTATTCTCCGGTGAAGCCATTATGTCTGCCTGGTACGGACTGCCTAACGGTGTGCCAGTAGCCAGCATGAGCCCTTCACAAATGGCCCCCACCCGTCAGGATCAGTATCAGTGGCCTCAGTGGGGACGCTATTACGAAACAGGCAAGGGAAACCTTCAAAGATGCCAGAAGTGCAGGAGCTGGTATCCCTGAACAATGACTGGGGATGGCATCATCAGAAGAAGAACAGGCCCGGATCTGGAACCGAATGCTGGAGATACACGCCGATCAGGTATTTTCCATCGGTTTGGTCAGCGGTGTATTACAACCAATGGTTGTGAATGAGAACCTGATGAATGTTCCCGAAAACGCATTCTATAACTGGGACCCGGGTGCTTATTTTGGCATTCATAATATGGCCGGATTTTTCTATAAGGATCCTGAATGAACCACCTATCACATTTATTTAATCAGCTGGTAACGGACGTATGCTGAAGTATCTGCTTAAACGCTTTCTGGTTATGATCCCTACGCTGATCGTCATCAGCGCTCTGGTGTTTATCATCATTCAGCTGCCACCCGGTGATTATCTGGAAAGCCATATCGCCGAGCTGGAAAGCCAGGGCGAAAGTATTGATCCTCAGAAAATTGAATTTCTGCGACATGAATACGGTCTGGATAAGCCCCTCTGGGAGCAGTACCTGGTCTGGATTACCGGCTTTGTGCAGGGCGATCTGGGCTACTCCTTTGAATACAACCTGCCGGTAGCGGAAGTCATTGGCGATAAAATGTGGCTCACCATTATCGTCTCGTTCTTTACCATCCTCGTGACCTGGCTGATTGCGTTTCCTATCGGCATGTATTCTGCCACGCACCCGTACAGCTGGAGTGACTACAGCCTGACACTGGTCGGCTTTTTAGGTTTAGCCACCCCTAACTTCCTGCTGGCGCTGGTTATGCTCTATCTGGCTAACCGCTATTTCGGTACATCTATAGGCGGCCTGATGGATCCGGAATTCATGGATCAGGACTGGAGCTGGGCCAAAGTAAAATCTGTTCTGGAGCACTTATGGATTCCGGTACTGGTCATCGGTACATCCGGCACTGCGGGCATGATCCGCCGTTTACGGGCCAACCTGATGGATGAATTACGGAAACCTTACGTTGTCACCGGCCGCGCCAAAGGCCTAGGGAAACCCGGCTGCTGGTTAAGTACCCGCTGCGCCTCTCGATGAACTTTTTCATTGCCGATATTGGCAGCTTATTGCCGAGCATTATTTCCGGCGCGGAGGTTGTGGCCGTGGTGCTTTCCCTGCCGACGACCGGGCCGATTTTGCTTGCAGCCCTGCAAAGTCAGGACATGTATCTTGCCGGTTCCTTCCTGATGTTCCTGGCCGCGCTGACCGTAGTTGGCGTCCTGATATCAGATATATTGCTCGCCATGCTTGATCCCCGAATCCGCTTACAGGGAGGTGTGCAGCGATGAGTCAGCACTGGGTAAGCGACAAACCTTTTGATCCCCACGCCACCAGCGCACTGAGCCCTGAACAGGAAAAATTCTTCCTGGCATCACAATGGAAACTCATCTGGTGGAAATTCAAACGCCACCGTATTGCCATGCTCTCGGCAGTGTTTTTAATCATCACTTACGGGGTGGCTTTTTCGCGGAATTCTTTGCGCCGTACGCACTGGATACTCGGCATACCGATAAAATCTATTCTCCCCTCAGTCAGTTTACTGGTTTGATGAAGGCAAGTTTGTCGGCCCTTATGTGTATGGCTGGTCATACCAGCTCAATATGGACAAACTAATCCGGGAGTATTCAGAAGACCGGACAGAAAAATACCCGGTGCAATTCTTCTGCGAAGGTGATGATTACGAACTCTGGGGCATGTTCAGCGGCAACACCCACCTGATGTGCGTTGACGCTCCCGGCAGCCTGTATCTGCTGGGTACCGATCGGCTGGGGCACGATATGCTCTCACGTATTATCTACGGTGCCCGGATCTCTCTGACAATCGGCCTGATCGGCATCATACTCAGCTTTGTATTGGGTCTGACCTTTGGCGGACTGGCTGGATTTTATGGTGGCTGGATAGACAGCAGTGTACAGCGGGTTACTGAAATCATCCGGTCATTCCCGGAGCTTCCTTTGTGGATGGCCCTTTCAGCCCTGCTTCCGCTTAACTGGAGCCCGTTATGGATCTTTTTCGGTATCACCCTGATACTGGCGATGCTCGACTGGACGGGTCTTGCGAGGGCCGTACGCTCTAAAATCCTTGCACTGCGGGAAGAGGATTATACGACGGCGGCAATCCTCATGGGTGCCAAGCCTTCACGTATCATTACCCGGCATATGTTGCCAAGCTTCTTCAGTCACCTGGTAGCCTCCGCCTCACTATCGATTCCGGCGATGATTTTGGGTGAAACAGCGCTCTCCTTCCTGGGGCTCGGTTTACGGCCGCCTATTACCAGTTGGGGTGTTTTACTAAACGAAGCACAAAACATAAATAACGTAGCCGTATACCCATGGCTGATGCTGCCCGTTGTACCGGTTATTCTGGTCATTCTGGCTTTTAACTTTATGGGTGACGGACTTAGAGATGCAGCAGATCCGTATCGCAACTGAAATAACACGAATCAAAAAGGCCTCGTAAGAGGCCTTTTTAATGTTCAAATCCGAGCTATCAGTTAATCACTGCCAAACAAATCGCGAGTGTAGACCTTATCCGAAATATCAGTGATATCGTCAGATAAACGGTTTGCCACCACGACATCAGAAATACGCTTAAATTCGTCAAGATCTCTGATTACCCGGGAATTAAAAAGGTTTCATCCTCCAGTGTTGGCTCATACACCACCACTTCAATCCCTTTCGCTTTAATCCGCTTCATGATGCCCTGAATCGCCGAAGCCCGGAAATTATCAGAACCGGACTTCATCACCAAACGATAAATACCAACAATGCCGGGGGCACGGGAAATGATAGAATCAGCTACGAAATCTTTACGGGTGGTATTCGCATCAACAATCGCCCGAATAATATTGCTCGGGACGTCTTTAAAGTTCGCCAGCAATTGCTTGGTATCCTTTGGCAAACAGTAACCACCATAACCGAAAGACGGGTTGTTATAGTGATCGCCAATCCGGGGATCAAGCCCCACCCCTGAATAATCTGTTCACTGTTCAGGCCATGACTTTCAGCATAAGAATCCAGTTCATTAAAGTACGCAACCCGCATTGCCAGATAGGTGTTCGAAAATAACTTAACCGCCTCCGCCTCAGTGGAATCGGTAAACAATACATCAATATTGTCTTTACGGGCGCCGGCTTGCAGCAGGGCAGCAAACGTTTCAGCCCGGGCTGAACGCTCCCCAACAATGATCCGTGAAGGATAGAGATTATCGTACAAAGCCTTCCCTTCACGCAGAAACTCAGGAGAGAACATCAGTTGCTCACAGCCGAGCTCTTCTTTCAGTCGGGTGGTAAACCCCACCGGCACAGTTGACTTAATAACCATTACTGCATCTGGATTTATTGTCATCACATCACGGACAACACTCTCAACCGAACTGGTATTAAAATAGTTAGTCTCTGGATCATAATCCGTCGGCGTGGCGATGATGACGAAATCCGCCCCTTCATAAGCAGCCTGTTTATCCATCGTAGCCGAGAAGTTCAGACGATCATCCTGCAAAAAGACTCGATCTCGGTATCAACAATCGGTGCCCTGCGATTATTCAGCGACTCAACCCGCCCGGCAACAATATCCAGCGCAACCACTTCATTATGCTGCGCCAACAGCAACGCATTCGATAAACCCACATAACCGGTTCCAGCTACAGCAATTTTCATACACTCACATCCTGATCACGAAATCCGTTTCTGTTTATCGCGGCGTTTTACAGAGAAAAACATCCTGACAGATGTCATCAAAAGCAATCTTCCTAACGCCAGTACAACTTCTTCGAGGCGGAAAATGGTACCATAGTTTCCCCGATTTAATCCGACTTCCCTACAGATATCCTGACATGAGCCAACAAACCTCCTGCCCAAACGCACAACTGCGGTGGTGTAATAATCAGCCATTTTCAACCCAGTATGAAGATGTCTATTTCAACAGCGAAAACGGGCTGGAAGAAACAGATTATGTATTCCTACAGGGGAATAGTCTTACAGAACGGTTCCAGACATCCGCCGGGAAAAACTTCGTCATTGCTGAAACCGGCTTTGGCAGCGGCATGAACTTTCTCAGCACCTGGAAGCTTTGGCAGGAACATGCCCCTGAAAATGCCCGGCTACATTACATCAGCGCCGAACGATTCCCTTTCAGCAAAGAAGACCTTCAGAAAGCAATGCAAACCTGGCCGGAGTTTCAGCCATTTCTGTTGGAACTGATCCAGCAGTACCCGCCATTAATGTCAGGTTTCCACCGTCTCAGTTTCCCTGACAGCCGTATAACACTCACGCTGATGTTTGGTGACGCCACCAACATGTATTCGCAGTTAACGGCCAGGATAGATGCATGGTTTCTGGATGGATTTGCCCCGTCAAAAAATGCCGATATGTGGCATGAAGATTTATTCCGGACGATGGCGACACTCAGTCACTCCGAAACAACATTTGCGACCTTCACTTCTGCAAGCAAGGTACGCAAAGGCCTTCAGGCAGCAGGTTTTGAAATCAGAAAAATTCCGGGATTTGGCCCTAAACGGGAAATACTTACCGGCCAGTTCAGCAGCACACAACCTGTTAATACTGGCACTCCATGGCTAACACTCCCTCTTCCACCTGCTCACCAAAAACACGCCATTATCATTGGTGCCGGACTGGCCGGAGCCTGCACAGCCTGGAGCCTTGTACAAAGAGGCTGGAAAGTTGAGGTGATTGATCAGCATCCGGCCGCCGCTCAGGCCGGCTCAGGTAATCATCAGGGGCGCTGTATGCCAAACTGCCAGCAAAACCAATCAGTAGCAGCCAGTTGCACCTGCAAGGATTTCTGCATGCCCTAAACTTCCTGCAAAGCAATATTCCGGCAGAAGGTATATGGAACCAATGCGGCATGCTCCAACTGGCTACCACAGATAAAGAAAAGCTACGCCAGGAAGCCCTGGTAAAAGAAAACCAGTATCCGGAAGCCCTCATCCATGCGGTAGAGTCCTCCCAGGCCAGTAAAATTGCAGGCCAGAACACCCCGCATTCTGGCCTTTATATTCCGGATGCAGGCTGGGTAAGCCCGGTCAGACTCTGTAACTACTTACTGCAACACCCTGATATTCACTGCAGGTTTAATACCCGGGTAGACAAAATCAGCCGCACCGGTGATAACTGGCACCTATACGACAATAATGATCAGTTGATCGCATCATCAGCCATCGTAGTTGTTGCCGGGGCCAGTGAAACCAAACGCTTTGAACAACTCAGCCATCTGCCGGTAAAGCCTATTCGCGGACAGGTCAGCCTGAAACAGGCTACTTCTGAAGCCCCCGTTCTGAATACAGTCATTTGTGGAGAAGGTTACATTTCCCCACCACTGGATAATCAGTGGTGCTTCGGAGCAAGCTTTGACGTCAAAACACCCAGTGATGAAATTCGCGCAGAAGATCACCAGAGTAACTTTAAAAACTTCAGGATGTATTACCGGAACTGGCAGAACACTTCGCGACTCAAACGGAGAGTCCCCTTGGTCGCGTAAGCCACCGGTGTGCTTCAGCAGATTATCTGCCGATAATCGGTGCGGCCCCGGACTATAATGCTTTTATCAGCGACTTCGACAGATTGCGAAAAGACAGCAAATGGCAATTTGACTGCCAGGCAAAATACCATCCGGGGCTCTATGTAAACCTGGCACATGGCTCTAAAGGATTGATCACAGCACCTCTGGGTGGCGAACTTTTAGCAGACATACTCAATATGACACCTATACCACTGGAAAAAATTTGATAAATGTTATGAATCCGGCCCGTTTTATCATTAAGAATTTGAAAAAGGGACGATATAGAGGTATACATATAAGTAAATAAACTAACGGATCTGCATATGGCACTTGTCATTTACGATCAAGGGTATCGCATACAGACACCTGTCAGATCGAACTTTCCACCCACAGGAGTGGAACAACTTACAAACCTGTCGCACTCGATGGAGACTGCAACACAGGCAGATCATGAGCGTGATCTGGCTGCTGCTGTACAACATAAAGAACCACAACAGGGTAATACACGGGCACGGCAGAAAGCAGCTAACATCTACCAACAGGCCCGCAGCAGTAACCCCGCAGATGCGGAGCCGCGCAGCTATATCCCCGCAGCGATGATCATGTCACAGCCGGTGCAAAGCGTTCTTTCCGGAAGCCCGATTCGCTCAGCGCTGTTCAAAATGCAGCAACTGCGAATAGACCACCTGATCGTTCTTTCGGGCCAGGGTTTACTTCTGGGAGTCGTAACCAAAACACTGCTTATGCAGGCACTCAGCAAAGCATCCCTGATGGGTAAGGATTTGGAAGACAGTATCGATGGCTGCTACGACACCAAGGTCGTCACAGCTACACCGGAAACTAATATACGGCAACTGGCCGTAAGTTGTGTGGATCAGAAACTGACCTGCATTCCGATCGTCAGCGAAGAAGGGGATATAAAAGGAATTGTTACCCGTACAGACTTACTGCAGTCACTGATCAATAATGAATGGCTAGACAGCCGGGGGTTATAAACCCCGGCATGACACAACCGCTATTTAATTTTTAACACCGGATCAGATGCCTGCTGGTTGCTGACCTTATCCGGAAAAACCAGCGAAAGATTTTCTTAATTCCCGACCAGATTCGTGGCAACAACCACACCGCAAACAAAATAAAGACAACCAGCGCTATCAGGAAGAAAACAGGCTGCGAAAGCGCAGTCCACAAGCCGGCAATCACCAGTACATCTTCTGACAATGAAGCAAGCCAGTTAGACACCGGTTCAGGAGAAGTATTGATCAGCACTCTGCTGCCAGCTTTAAGCGTATGACTCGTCGCAGCCATCGTACCACCCACCAGACCTGCAGCCAGCATAGCAGCACCGTTAACCTCTCCCATTGCACCCGCAGCCAGAACCGCACCGGCGGGTATTCTGATAAAGGTATGCAGGGTATCCCAACCGGTATCTACACCGGGGACTTTATCGGCAAAAACTCCACGCAATACATGAAGCCGGCTGCGATCAGCACCATAGGATCAGACAGTAGCTCGAGACCGGGAGGCAAGGCCATGTGTCCCATATTAGACATCAGCCCCAGCATCAGAATAGCCGCGTAAAGATTAATTCCGCTGGCCCAGCCAACTCCCATACTCAACGCTATCAGCGTTATAACCTGGTCAAGCTGTTCCATAAGCACCTCGCAAAATTTCAGAGAGTGTTACGGTAAACTATATTACAAAGGCCTGTATTCTGACTGAATAGGATGACCACCTCACCGCTGTTAAGCTTAGCTTCCACCTGAGCAACACGGTCACTGAGACCCACTTCAGTCTCGCCATAATCGGTACCATCCCGCGTGACAAACTCTTCAATAAGGTTCAGCAATGTATCTCTGGCAAGCTGATCGTGGGGAATGATCATTTAGCCTTCCAGTTCTTCAAGCCGTGCTAACAACTGAGATTCATCAAGCACTTCAATACCCAGCGCTTCGGCCTTTTCAAGCTTTGAACCGGCAGCCGCACCGGCGACCACATAGCTGGTCTTTTTGACACACTGCCAGCAACTTTAGCCCCCAGATTCTGCAGCCGCTGCTTAGCCTCATTCCGGGTTAACTGCTCCAGAGTGCCAGTAAGTACCCAGGTCTGCCCTTCCAGAGGTACTGCTTGCTCACTGATTTCGATATCAGCCCAGCTAACACCCGCTTCCCGCAACGCCTGAATCACTTCCAGATTATGCGGTTGACGGAAGAAACTCAGAATATAACGTGCAACTACCGGCCCGACATCAGGCGCTTGCTGCAGTATTTCTTCATCTGCCGCCTGAACAGCTTCAAGACTTCCAAAATGCATCGCCAGCGTACGTGCGGTTGCTTCGCCTACTTCCCGAATACCCAGTGCATAAATAAAACGGGGCAACTCAGTCTGCTTACTGACTTCAATACTGTTAAGCACATTGCTGGCAGACTTATCACCCATGCGCTCCATTTTCGAAAGCTGGAGGTGTTTGAGATGATATAAATCAGCCGGGCTGTGAACCAACTCGCGTTCAACCAGCGCATCAATCAGTTTTTCCCCAGGCCATCAATATCCATCGCCTTACGGGAAATATAGTGTTTCAGCGCTTCTTTACGCTGTGCAGCGCAGCTAAGCCCTCCCGAACAACGGGCTACGGCTTCATCTTCAAGACGGATAACAGCAGAGTCGCAGACCGGACAGTTTTGCGGCATAACAACCGGCTCGGTACCTTCCGGACGGCGCTCAGCAACCACACTGACAATTTGTGGGATAACATCACCGGCACGACGGATAACAACACTGTCGCCGGCACGCACGCCCAGCCGCTCAACCTCATCCATATTATGCAAAGTTGCATTACTGACGGTTACACCGCCAACAAACACCGGCTCAAGACGTGCTACTGGTGTCACAGCCCCGGTCCGGCCAACCTGAAATTCAATTGCCTTTACTACTGTCAGCTCTTCCTGAGCCGGGAATTTATGCGCGATAGCCCAGCGCGGTGCCCGGGATACGAAGCCCAGTCGTTGCTGTGTTCGCAATGGATTTACTTTAAAAACAATGCCGTCTATATCATAAGGAAGCACATCACGACGGGCAGAGAGGGCCGCATAATACTCAAGACACCCCTCAACCCCTTTAACCGCTCGCATTTCCGGATTGATTTTTAATCCCCAGCCCGATAACTGCTGCAATACACCGGTATGGGTATCGGCCAACTCACCTTCCACAACCCCCACACTGTAACAACACATTTCCAGAGGACGCGAAGCCGTTATTCTGGAATCCAGCTGCCTGAGGCTGCCAGCTGCCGCATTACGGGGATTCACAAACGGCTTTTCTCCCCGGCTCAGCGCCAAATCATTCAGCTTATCAAAGCCCGCTTTAGGCATATAAATCTCGCCCCGAACTTCCAGACGACGCGGATAGCCCTCTCCCAGCAAACGTAACGGAATGCTGTTGATTGTTCTGACGTTCTGGGTAATATCCTCGCCAGTTGAACCATCGCCACGAGTTGCACCTCGAATCAGCTTGCCATCTTCATATAAAAGGCTCACAGCGATGCCGTCTAACTTAGGCTCGCAAGCATATTCCAGCTCTACATCAGGCTGATCAAGACGATCCTTCAGACGCTTATCAAAGGCCCGCATATCATCCGCATCAAAAGCGTTATCCAGAGACAACATCGGCATTTCATGACTGATCTGGCCAAAGCTGTTTAATGGAACATCCCTACCCGCTGTGTTGGCGAATCATCAGTCACCAACTCAGGGTGTTCAGCTTCAAGCGCCTTCAGCTGTTGAAATAACCGGTCATATTCGGCATCCGGAACCGTAGGGGCATCCAGCACATAATACTGATAATTATGATGACGTAACTGTGCCCGCAGATGCTCTATCATCTGGCTTGCAGAGGTATCCTGACTCATGAGATTTCCGATGGATCTGATTAGGACCCCAGCTGCGATTACAGCTGAGGTTTAAGTTTACGCATTTCAAAATCACGAATGCGTTCGCGGTAGTGTTCTTTGTCTGAGTTCTCATACTGGAGCGATTTTCATCCAGGAGCTCACCACCCAGGTTTTTAGCAACAGCCTCAGCCGTGCCCAGCATACATTCATATGCGTTCATCACGTCCCGGGCTCTTCCATAGACATAAAGAAGGTAACACCACGGGTATCCAGGCTTTCCATATTATCGATATCGAAAATACCTGGCTCCATGGCATTCGTCATACTGAACTGAATAGCGCCCTGATCAATTCCATCTTCATAGCGGTTGAAGATCTGCATTTCACCAAAATGCATACCGCACGCCTTAACGATTTGCAGCAGATTACGTCCGTTAAAGCCTTGCTCTTCCCGGGTAACAACAGAAATAACCAGTACCTTATCCGCATCAGGAACAGATTGTTTAGAACGTTTCTGAGGCGCTGGCTCAGAAGGAGCGACGACAGGCGCAGAAGGTTCAGTTACCGACGCCTGCTCAGGCTCTAGCTCTTCAGAGGTGAATGATGTATCAGATGCTGTAGCCGTATCCATCAACGGATCAGTGAACATCGGCTCAGGCTCGATATCAGTAAACGTCGGTTCCTGTCGCTGAGGAGCATCGTGTTCCGCTGCAGGCTCCGAGAGATTTTCACCGATCAGCGGCGCATGACTGATTTCTTCCTCAGCCGGCTCATCTTCAACAGCACTGAATCTTGAAACAGGCGCGGCAGGTTCTACAGGAGCAGGCTCAGAAGGGATTACTGGTTCAGAGAAATCATCAACCTCTCCAAGATCCATTGTTGCCTGTTGAGGACCGGTATCATGAGACCCATGATGGCCAAATAACTCAGTGATCGGCTTTTCAAAGTCCAGACCATTATCCTGATCGTCTTCTTCAACCACCTCAGTCAGCCGTGGCGAAATAAACTCTTCAGCCCCTGACTCAGGTCATCATCCAAATCATCATACTGATACGGCTCAGATACAGCAGCCTCAGGCACTGTATCTAAATCAACATCAGAAATACCAGCGATCTCTTCAGGCGGCTGTTCAAATGTATAAACAGCCTCTATGTCTGCATCAGCAGCGGGCTGAGCAATATCGACAGTGGCAGGCACCTCTGGAATATCATTTCGGGCCTGATCGTTCTCGTAATCAACAGGTACAGAATCGCTGACAACCCTTACATCAGAAAGACCATCATAATCTGACAATCCATCATCTACTTCGCCAAGAGGTTCAAACAGAGGATCACGCTCAGCAAAGTCATTCGCATCAAAAGCAGGCTGCTCTTCAACAGAATCACGGTGAGCGCCAGTTTCAAAAACAGGCTGGCTGCTTTCAGAGTCAGCAGAAGACTCACTTCCGAAGGCTACGCTGACCTGCTCATCACTTAACTCTTGCTCCGTCGCAGTAAAGACAAAGACTCTTCCGCTCGAACGTGCTCTTCCTCGGCAAACGGTGCGACGATTTCCTCATCAGTCAGCTCCTGAGGCACAGGCTCTTCAGACGTTTCATACTCCGTTGCGTAACGAACTTCACCAAGACTGTCAAAGCTAACATCAGCGTCCTGCGGCATATCAGTAAAAGCCAGCTGTGGCTCCTCTGTGGAATGGTCAGGCTCTGTAACAATTCGAGGGGCAGAGAGATTATCATCATCAAACACAGGCTGATCCTGTGTGGTTCTTTCTGCAGTAAACGGCTCTGGCTGAGCGACAACAGCTTCCGCTATGATCTCGCTATCTACTTCAGACTTAACTTCAGAAGCGAGTTCTCCTGGCTGTACAGAAGTTTCTTCTGCCGTTATTTCTTCTGAGGGCTCAGGGGTAATTCAGATTCAACCTCACTGGCCAGGGAGACAGGTGACTGACCTACCGCGCGTTCAGCAGTGTCATCGTCAATAACGCGAAAGCCGCCATTAGGCAGCTCAGGGTTATGGGATTCTTCGGGAAGATCAACAAGACTCTTGTCGATCTGCATGCGCAATGTATTTCGATTGCTGCGCATACGTCGCCATCCGTCGATGATGATTAATGCGATGATAACCACACCGCCAATAATCAGCCATTCACGTAAACTTAGCTCCATCAAAGAACCTGACCCTTAGCAAAAACAATAGACTGTATAAACTGTATCTATTTTATGATTGAGCACAGACACCTGCAACACAACTTATCCCCAGATAAGTGTTTGTTTCACAAAAACAGATGTAAAACCCCGCTTTCTGTGTGACCCGTTTTTAATTGATGTTCCGGGCCAAATATCATGCCGAATCCAAATACTCGGATCCGGCATACACAACTCAGGGATTACTCAACAATCTGATCGATAGACAGGTCTAATATATCAACTTGTTGCTGAACAGCAACAGGAGAAATGGTTCCGGTCAGATCACCGGCCTGAGGCCGCAGCTCACCACTGGAAGAAACCCGGGCAATAATCTCAACTTCATCCACTGAAGAAAGTGTCATTTGTGGCTGCATCGCCAGACTGTCATCCAGAATGACATTCGCCGGTAAGTCCGCAACGGTCAAACGTACAGCAGCCAGCGGCACCGCCCACCGACAGGCCGGGCAAAAATAAATACCGGGCTGTCCGGGCTAACGGTCTGAGCAATCTCAGGCTTAATTGAAACATTGATGCTCAGAGACGCATTTTTCAGCTCCGGCAGTTCAGGTACGCTTTCGCCCTGTTCAATTAGCGCCTGACGGGCTGACTCAATGCCGCTGCGCAACGACTCCTGCTGAACGGGTTCCGCATTGTCATATGCACGACGCCAGAAACCCAGCGCTTCACGGAACTGTCCATTTTCATAAGCATCAATGCCCAGTAAGCCCAGTGCGGTTACTTCATAAGGCTCACGGACCAGAATATCATCAAGCAGAGCACGAATGTCTTCATTCAAACGGTTGTTATTGGCCAGATACAATGCCTGGGCATATTGCCCCTGAACACCGGCATACTGAGGCGCGTCTTCCGGCAGTAGCTCCAGCACCTTCTCGAAACTGCGGGAGGCATCTTCATAACGCTGCATATTCATATAACTGTTCGCTAACAGGAACCAGCCTTCCGGCTTATCAGGTTCATTCTGCAGACGGGCTTCAAGCTCCGCAATAGCTTCATCCATGCTTGGGGTCTGGCCATTAAACGGGTCTACCTCCCCGTTCATTACCGCTCTGACATCATCAATCCGGCCATACTCACCATAAATAGCAATGGCAGACACAGGTATCAGCACCGCTAGTAATACAACGGTCACAAGTGTCTGAGCACTCAGTTTCAGAGGCTTACCGTTCAGTGCTTCAAGATCTGCCACATCATTTAGCAGGTTTTTCTCAAGCTCAAGCTTCAGGCCGGCATGATCATCATCTGAAAGATTCCCGGCGTCACGTTCAGCATCCAGTTCTGCTACGCGTTCTTTATAAATTTCTACGTTCTGAGCCTGACGGTCAACGGCATCATTTTGCGGTTGACTGAGCATCCGGCGGGCCCGGAAATAAGGTAACAGAACAAAACACATTGCCAGCGCTGATAACGCAGCAATACCTAACCAAAAACTCGTCATGCGTCTTTATCCTGATCCTGTTTTAAAAGCGCATCCAGGCGCTGCTGTTCCTGAGCTGATAAACCGTCTTTTTCAGCGGGCTTTCCGGCTGTTTTTACGCCTTGTGAGCGCGATCACGACCACTATACCGATGATAAAAGGCCGGCAGGTGCGTACCAGAGCAAATATGTCTGGCTGGAAACCCGCGGACGGTAAAGCACAAACTCACCGTAACGGGTCACCATGAAATCAACAATTGCAGTATCACTGGCACCACTGTCCAGCATACGGTAAAGCTCATCACGAAGATCTTTAGCAATCGGCGAATTAGAATCAGCAATATTCTGGTTCTGACATTTCGGACAACGTAACTCAGCACTCAGAGCCTGGAAACGTTCCCGGGTGAGGTCATCTTTAAACTCATAGGTATCAATAGCCGCATAGCCGGACTGGCTAATAAGCACTAACAAACCTATAAAGCATGCACGCAGGGTCATTATCATGAGCCGCCCTCCAATGCCTTCATTTTAGCTTTCAGTGTCTGCCAGACCCGTTCGTTCACTTCACCGATATGCTTATAGCGGATAATCCCCTCAGCATCGATAAGGTAGGTCTCCGGCGCACCATACACCCCAAGGTCCAGACCTAACCGACCATTAGGATCAAAAACATTCTTCGCATATGGATCAAGATACTTATCCAGCCAGACCTGAGCTTTCTCGCGGTCATCCTTATAGTTGATGCCGTAGATCGTTACCCCTTCATCACGGGCAATACGGTTCAGCTGCGAATGCTCCTGCTTACAGGTAGGACACCAGGTTGCCCAGACATTAATCAGTGCAGGACCGGTAAAGTCAGCAGCGGACATCATCTGATTCTCATCGTATAACGACGTGAGTGAAAACTCAGGAACAGGCTTGCCCAGTAACGGTGAAGGAATTGTGGTTGTATCCTGTCCAATTCCCCGCCAGAGGAAAATGGCCAGTCCAACAAAAATCAACAGCGGCAGTAAAACTAAAATGCGGCGCATCACAGAATCCTATTAATTGTCTTCAGGCAGCCTGCCGGCGAGCCAGTTCACGTTTTGCCTGTCGGCTGTAGCGCTTATCAACAGCAGCCAGAATACCGCCGAAGGCCATCAGCAAACCGCCCAGCCACAACCAGCGGACAAAAGGCTTATATTGCACACGCACAGCCCAGGCACCACCTTCGAGGGCTCACCCAAAGCCACGTAAAGATCCCGGGTAAAACCAGGGTCAATAGCCGCTTCAGTCATCACGTTACCGCGGGCATTGTATAAACGTTTTTCAGGCAACAGTTCCGTATACGGCTCACCATCCAGCAGAATCCGGATTACCCCTGGTCGGAACGGTAATTCGGCCCCTGAACCTTACGGGCACCGTCAAAAATAAATTCATACTGACCAAATGTAATCCGGTCACCCGGCGCCATACGCAAATCCCTTTCTTCATTATAGATAGAGACCATCACAGCACCGACAATCGTTACCGCCACACCGACGTGAGCCAGCATCATGCCGACATAGCTACGGGAGAAGCCGCGCATGCCTTTCCACAAACCGGATTTGGCTGAAGCCCGCTTGTACATATCCTGCAGGCCGGTAAATGCCAGCCAGAAAACCAGCACCATTATTCCGACAACCTGGAAGTTGAATTCACCGGCATACAACCACTGGGAAACCACACCGGCAACAATACTCAGCACCGCCGGCTTCCATAACTGTCGGGCCAGCAAATCAACACTGGTCTGGCGCCAGCGCGCCATAATACCAATGCCAAGGAAGCCAACCATCAGCAGAACCAGAGGAATAAACAGGGCATTAAAGTACGGAGGCCCTACAGAAATCTTACCCCAGCCCAGCGCATCGACAATCAGCGGATAAATAGTCCCCAGCAACACTGTCATGGTGGCAATCACCAGCAGAATGTTATTGATCAGCAACAGGGTTTCGCGGGATACCAGGCTGAAGCTGGACTCACTTTTCACATGCGCCGCTTTCCAGGCATACAGCACCAGAGAACCGCCCACAGAAATGGCCAGCAAGACCAGAATGAAATAACCACGGGCCGGATCTGATGCAAACGCGTGTACTGAAGTCAGTACCCCGGAACGCACCAGGAAGGTACCCAGCAGGCTTAAGGAGAACGCGAAGATCGCCAGCAATACGGTCCAGCTCTTAAATACGCCCCGCTTTTCAGTCACTGCAAGGGAATGTACCAGCGCAGTGCCTATCAGCCATGGCATAAAGGAAGCATTTTCAACCGGATCCCAGAACCACCAGCCGCCCCAGCCAAGCTCGTAGTATGCCCACCAGCTTCCAAGGCCAATCCCCAGTGTCAGGAATGCCCATGCAATGTTCGTCCACGGACGTGACCAGCGGGCCCAGGCAGCATCTAACTGACCGCTCAGCAGCGCCGCGATCGCAAACGCAAATGCCACAGAGAAACCCACATAGCCCATATACAGTAATGGAGGGTGAATAATCAGACCGATATCCTGAAGCAGCGGGTTAAGATCCCCCTTCCTGTGGAAATACCGGTAAATGCCGGTCAAATGGATTTGATGTAAGAATAATGAACAGCAGGAAGCCCACACCGATCATCCCCATAACCGACAGAACCCGGGCAACAATTGCCGGTGGCAGGTTATCACTGCGAACGGCAACAGCAAGGGTCCAGCCGCCCAGAATCACAATCCATAACAGCAGCGAACCTTCATGGCCGCCCCAGATTGCACTTATCTTGTAATAAATCGGCAGCGCTGTGTTGGAGTTACTCGCCACATAAACCACCGAGAAGTCATCTGCGACGAATGCATATCCAAGACACAGTAAAGCAATAAACAGAAACAGGAACTTAGCCGTCGCTAGTGGGCGTGCATAAGACATCCACAGAGGGTTATTTGTTTCAGCACCAACCAGCGGAATAAATGCCAGCAAAAGCTCAGGCACAGAGATAAAATCAGTGCATACTGTCCAAATTCAGGAATCATTCTGCGTAAGCCTCTTGTGCACGTAACTGCTCAGGCATCTTTCCAGCCTTTTCCAGTGCTTCGGCCACTTCCGGTGGCATATAGTTTTCATCATGCTTGGCAAGTACTTCCACAGCAATCAGCTGGCCGGCCTCATTCAGCTCACCCTGAGCAACAATGCCCTGCCCCTCACGGAACAGATCAGGAAGAATACCGTCATAAACAACATTCACCGTGCTGACATAATCAGTCAGACCAAACTCTACCCGCAGACTTTCCGGGTCACGCTTTACACTGCCGTCAACAACCATGCCGCCCGCACGGATACGGGTTTCAACAGGCGCTTTCCCCGCCGCAATATCTGCCGGGGAATAAAACAGATTAATATTCTGGCTCAGCGCGTACATTACCAGGCCAACAGCCACTGCTGCGCCGATTACAATAGATAAAACGATATACAATCGCTGTTTACGCTTAGGGGTCATATTTGGCTTTGCTCCCGGCGCAGACGTCGTGCCTGCTCTTTATGAATCTGTTTTTGGTACGCAGCGGCGCCATAAGATTGAGCGCCACAACAACCAGGGCAATGGCATAACTCAGCCAGACATACAGTCCGTGACCACCCATTGCCAGAAAATCAGTAAAACTCTCGAAACCCACAACCACCTCACTCACACTGGCCTGCTCGTTTGGCCTGTGCTCTTTCTAATAGTTCCGGTAAATTTAACGAAATTGCGTCTGGATCAGTTCCCGTACCCAGCCACTGCGACGCTCACGGCTGACAATTTCATTGCGCAACCGCAACATCATTGCCACCGCGAAGAAACAGTAGAATCCAATCACCATAATCAGCAGCGGCATCCACATTTCAACAGGCATCGCCGGTTTTTCAGTCAATGTGAAGGTTGCCGGCTGATGCAATGTATTCCACCACTCAACCGAATACTTGATGATTGGGATGTTCACCAGACCAACCAAAGATAAAACCGCGGTCGATTGTGCAGCAGTCGTCTGATTCTCAATCGCAGAGTTCAGTGCCATCACACCGAAATACAGGAACAACAGAATAAGCATAGAAGTCAGCCGGGCATCCCAGACCCACCATGCTCCCCAGGTAGGCTTACCCCAGATAGCACCTGTAGCCAGGGCCAGCACTGCAATCGAAGCACCGATAGGCGCACAGCACTTGGCGACCATATCTGCGACTTTCATTTTCCAGATCAGCCCAACAGCACCGGCAATAGCCATCAGCATATAACAGGACTGAGCCAGAATGGCGGAAGGAACATGAATATAAATAATGCGGAAGCTGTTACCCTGCTGGTAATCAGCCGGTGCAAACGCCAGCGCCCAGGCAGTACCGCCCAGTAACAGCAATACAGCTGCCCAGGCAAACAAGGGTAACAGTTTGCCGGTAATGTCATAACACCATCGGGGAGAAGCCAACTGGTAGAACCACCGCGGCATCCACTTTTCTCTGCCATATTACAACTACTTAACTGTTAAACAGTCTGTTAATAAAGCCAGTTAACTACTGGCACTGATTCTTAGCGCGGCGGCAATAGCAAACGGCGCCAGCACCAGCCCTAATACTAAAATTGCCCCCAGCAATGCTAGGAAACCGGCGATCGGCAATCCGGTAATCGCTGCCTGAGCAGCACCGGTGCCAAAAATCAGAACCGGAATATACAGTGGAAGTACCAGTAATGAAATCAGCACTCCCCTTTCGCAATCCTACAGTTAGCGCCGCCCCTATCGCACCGATCAGACTCAGCGTGGGCGTACCCAGCAACAGGCTGGCCATCAGCCCCACATGCCTTCAGCCGGAAGAAACAGCATAACGGCCAGCAAGGGTGACAACAGTGTCAGCGCCAGCCCGGTCATCATCCAGTGAGCAAAAACCTTGGCCAGCACGACCATAAACAGCGGCTGCGGGCTTAACAGCGTCTGCTCCAGCGTGCCGTCTTCAAAATCTGAACGAAACAACCCGTCCAGAGATAACAGCGTTGCTAGCAAAGCAGCTACCCAGATAACCCCAGGAGCAACTTCAGCCAGAAAGGTTGGCTCAGGGCTGACACCCAGCGGAAACAAGCTCGCAACCATCAGAAAAAGATCAGCGGATTAACCAGATCACTTTTCCGGCGGAAGGATAATAACAGATCCCGCTTCAGCACACCCCAAAAGAACATTTCACCTGTTCTGCCTTCAGTCATACATCCGACTCCTGTCTTTCAACAAGAGTTCCGGGGCACGTCTGAACATCCCGACCACTTGCCTAAGGTGCACACTCATTATACTACTCCCCGGCACAAGCTAATTGATCGAGATTAATTTTTCTAAGGGTTCCGGCCATCGCCAGTTCATGATGGGTTGTCAGAATAACCATGCCGCCACTGGCTGCATGATCAGCAATCAGCGCTTCGAGCGTTGCTACACCCTGCTTATCGATTGCAGTAAAAGGTTCATCAAGAATCCATACCGGAGCCGTACTCAGATACAGACGGGCAAGGCTCACCCGACGGTTCTGTCCGGCGGAGAGAGTATGACAAGGCACATCTTCAAAACCATGCAGGCCTACCTGCTGTAAGGCCCAGTCGAGCTTATCCACATTAATATGAGGCTGCATGGATGCATACCAGTGGAGGTTTTCTAACGGCGTCAGTAAGGCTTTCACCCCCGCCTGATGGCCAAAATACAGCAGATTCTGGCGATACTCATCGGCGCATTCAGACAGCAGCTGATCACCCCAGTAAATGTCCCTTCATAATGATTAGACAGTCCGGTCAGCATTCGCAACAGGGTCGTTTTACCACTGCCGTTCTGCCCTTCTATACGGACAACGTCTCCGGCTGACACAGAAAAACTGAGGCCTTCGAACAGTACTCTTTCGTCCCGTTCACAAAACAGATTATCGACCCGAAGCGGTTCAACTGCCAATCTAAAAACCTCAGCTCAGCCTGAATTTCACAGACATTTTTTCACGGTTAAAGCGGACAAAACCTATAATTTTTCAGTATCCGCCGAAAGCAAGGCATTATATACAAAATAACTCAGTGAAGTGCACAGTTGCGGCAAAACTACTGCGCTACATCAAAGCTCCGTGAGGCAATCACATATGTTACCGCCTTCCAGTATTCAGAACTCAGCCAGCAATGCTGGCTCTCCGCGGACCACACAGGAACTGGCCCGCGCACTGACGGTGGATAAAGCAACCCCGGTAACAATCCGACAAGTATCAGTCAGCGCTTCACAAAGTAGCCAGCCCAACCAGCCCGCAGCCGCTACCCTGGTTATCCAGCTGGGCAACCAACAATACCAGCTGAAAACTCAACAACAGCCGGGGCAAACACTTACCGCTCAGGCACAAGCCCTTATAACCCGCACTGCCGACGGTAAACTGTTACTCGATTTCCTACAGCAGCCGGCTTCCAGAACACAGGCAAATACACAGACAGAGCAAAGCAGCAGGGCAAATCAGACACCCGTCCAGACAGCTGCTCAGACAACCAGCTCCGGCCCCGGAGCAGCTGCAACAAATCAACCGCAAAACCTGGCAACCCCACGTAACGCACCACTGCAGATAAACCTTGGACAGCCGCAACAGACACCACTGACTATCAACCGCCCAATTGCAGGCCAGTCAATACAGGTAATCCCACAAGCACCTTCTGGTACGGGCAGCGTACAGCCCGGTACAACTGCTTCCGGCAGTACGCCAGCATCCGTCACAGCGCCTGTACAAAATACCGCGCCCCTGCCGGGCAGTCAGGCGCTCTGCAGACAACAAATCAACAGACAGCTCCGCCGCAACCTGCAGCAACAGGCAATACCGCGCCACAGCCCCAACAAGCTCAGCCAACCTCTGCAAATCAGCCCGCTGGCACACCAACACAGCCGGCTTCAACAGCGACCACTCAGCCATCTTCTGGTCAGCCCTCGACATCGACACAAACCAGCCAAACAGCATCAGCCGGCCAGCCAGCGGCAGCATCAGCTGTCAGTTCCGGTCAGCCTCAGCTTGCCTCCCAAAGCTCTGCAGCTCAACCGGTTCAGCTCTTAGCCCAGCCAGGTGCCGCATTAAGCAAACAGCTACCTATCCAGCGCCCGGTCATCGTTAGCGTCGAACAGGCAACCCAACAAGCCAATGGCAGCCAGTCAATACAGGTTAAACTGAATGATCAAAGCCTCACGCTACAAAGCCCTGTACCAGTCAGTACCACAGACAAAGCAGTGCTGCTGAGAACATCAGGCACTCAAGCTTTACTGCAGCCGATAAGTCCTGAGATTCAGAGCAAAGACACCCAAAAATGATCAGCGAAACCCTGCGGGAAGTTTTGCCGAACCAGCAGCCTCTCGCGAATGTGCTTAATCAGCTAAACACCTTAGGCAAACAAAATAACAAACCGGAAAACAGTAATCTTAACCGGCTCGTATCTTCTCTTATCAGCCTCTACAGCGTACCGGCTGAAGGCGGTAAGGAAGCCAGCCAGAGTGTACAGCGCAACATTCAGGAAGGCGGCCTGTTCAGTGAAAGGCAACTACTGAATAACAAGCCTCTGACACAGGACCTGAAAGCTCAGCTGGGGCAACTGCTGAATGCAGCAGACAGCCTGCCTGAACAACCCCGACAGCAAATGCTGGATCTGATTAAATCGCTGCTTAACCGGGTGACGCAGAATCAACTGGAAAGCCTGCAACAAAACCGTACCAACCCGGATGGCAGTCTGGAGCGGGTATTCACGCTCGACCTGCCTGTGCGACAAGGCCAGCAACTGGATAATGTCGAGCTGAAAATCAGTGAATACCGCCGGGAAGACAGCGAACAGGAATGGCAGAGCAGCTGGAAAGTACGTCTGCACTTTAACCTTGAACAGCAAGGTACTGTCGATGCGGAGGTACTGTTACAGCAGGACAATGAAGTAACCGCTCAGTTCTGGTGCAGCCACCCTTCAACCACCCGGTTACTGAACGACAAGCTCAGCGGTTTCAATCAGCACCTGCAGGAACAGGGATTTATCATTAACAACCTTAATTGTCATACCGGCAAAACACCGACAGCAAAGAACCAGGTTCAGCAACTTATCGACATCAGCACCTGAGGTAACGTATGACTAAGAAAAGTACCGACCAGCCATCACTGAACCAGAAAGCAATCGCACTGAATTATGACCACGCGTCTGCGCCAAAACTGGTGGCCAAAGGCCGGGGGTCATTGCTGAGCAGATTATTGCTCTCGCCAATGAACACGACGTTCATATTCACGAGAGCCCTGAGTTGGTTGAAGTACTTCTGAGACTGGAACTGGGGATGAAATTCCGGAAAGTCTTTACCGTGCGATCGCCGAGATAATTGCTTTCACCTATAACCTGAAGCAAAACCCGGCCAAAACATAAATCAGCGCCGGCCACGCACCTGCGGTGCCGCCACCTCTTTATGCAGCAAGGCCATCAGCTCAGCCTCAGGACGGCCAATACCGCAGTTTTGCACAAGATCATCAACATCGGCGCCCATTTCCATCAAACGTGCAGCCTGATTATATGCCAGTACACCCGGATCACGGTTAGCCAGCTCCTGTTGCTTTTCAACGGTAATGTTCAGACGACTTTCAATATCAACCAACCGGTGCCCCATACCGATGGAACTGCTGGTCATTGCCTGAATTTCATTGCGTAAAACATTAATCAGCGCCTCATACTGACGCTGATGTTGCTGAAGCTGACGATGAGCACGCAAACTGTAAACAGTCGCAACAACAGCCAGCAACGCGACCACTGTAAATCCTATCCATATCATTGCGTTCATCACTCTACCGAATCAACCAGGAAGGCTATTATAACGCCTCTTCCAGCTGTTTACACAAGGCCGGAATATCAACAATCGCACACTTATGTGCCATGCTGGTACCCAGTAGCCACGGACGGCGGCTCTTATCTGTATTTAACGTCACCTCATCCATGCTGATAATCTGCGCTGTCACCATCCGGTCATAGGTCAGTGCCCAGGGTTTACCCTGCAACAACAGAATCTCATCATAGGTGGCATTATGTGGCTCATAGGTTTCCGGAATCAGCCACATCGCCGTATCCACGACATCAATCTTAAAGTTCAGATCCAGGAAACTGCCCAGCACCCAGTCGTACTGATCATCCAGAACAAATGACATATCAGCGATATGCCGCGGCTCCAGCACATGCTCAAGTGGCATTGCTAACTGCAGGCCATGCATTTCAACAATGATGCACTGCATTTCCTCTGCCGGCGTAGCGGCAGCCATTTCCGGCACAGGTTCAGGTTCCGAAGCCACTTCTTCCAGTTCAGCCGGGAACTCAATTTCAGATACATCTTCATCAATAGCAGGTTCTTCAGCGGGCACCTCAGCACTCGCCGCATCCATATCCGCTTCGGCAGCCATTGCCGCAGCGAACTCTGCGGCCAGTTCGTCTTCTGATAAATGCTCTTCTTCTGCTGAAGGCAATTCTTCAGCTAAAAGCTCTTCTTCGGCTGAGGACTCTGCTTCAGCTGAAGGCTCTTCCCCGCCAAACAGCTCTTCTTCAGCGATTTCCTGAGCATCATCACTCAGGTCAAAACTGATCTCTTCTTCGTTCACCACCGCATCAACCGCTTCCAGAATATCTTCTGAAATATCCTCAGCAATAACCGTCGGCTCTGCTTCCGGTTCAGGGTCAGCCTGAACATGTGTATGGGATGAGAACTCCTGAGCAATTTCTTCAATTTTCTGAATAACCGCTTCAGCAACTGAATCATCGGAAACGATTTCAGCCAGCTGTGATAACAGAGCCGCAATATCATGATCATCATGATGCTCTTCCCGCGGCGCCTCGGTTACCGGCTGCATATTGGTAATGTCTTCAACATAGGCATCCAGATCTGCCGATGCTGATATCTCCGCTTCAGCAACTGCCTCAGTAACAGAATCTTCATCTGCCAATAGCGGCTCATACTCCGCAGCAGAGTCATCAGTTGGTAATAATGCTTCCGGCTCGGTGGCAATTTCAGGGATATCCTGTAATGCACTTACCGGCTCAGAGGCTTCTGCATCCTCGAAGGGATCTGCATCGTACTGATCCAGCTCTTCCTGCAGTAATTCCGCAGCAACACTGATCGGATCATCAATCGTCGATACACCATCATCAGCGGCCAGATCTTCAGGCAAATCGGGAAGAGGCTGTTCTGCTTCCATCGGTTCGCCGCTTACTTCAGCAACAGGCTCATCATCAAACTCAGAAATTACTTCTGCTTCTGTCTCAGTTTCTGCTACTGCTTCTGCGGCCTCAACTTCCTCTGCAGCCTTCACAGATTCAATGGCATAACGCAGCGTCCAGTGCTTCTTCACTGTCCGGCGGTATCTCAGACATACTTTCAGCAGGAGCGGCTTGCTCCACTTCTGTCAGATGTTCTTCAGTCTGAATGTCAGCAAGTTCCAGAGGCTCCTCACTTTCAGGCTCAGCCCCTGCTAACTCTGTCGCTAAAACAGGCTCAGCATCAAACTCTTCAGAAACGTTGTCGTCAGCTAACACTGCTATTTCTGCTGTCTCCGAAGGTAATTCTTCTGTTTCATTCAGCGTATCCGGCATAGCCGATTCAGCTGCCATCACATCGACAGATTGCTCAGCTTCTGCAGCAACGGGCTGCACAGCATCCACCTCTTCGACTGCTTCAGACTGATCAACCGCTGTTTCCGGATCCGTCAGCAGTGCATCCAGATATTCCTGCACCATTTGCTGCTGGCGATTGCTCCATGGGGTATCTGTCATGATCCTGACCTCTCTCCAAGCACCCGCAGAATCCGGCTATAAGCCTGTACGCCTGCACTGCTGTCATCCAGTGCAGAAGGCGTAACACCTTTGAACTGGCTACACGGAAACGGGCATCCACAGGCACGACAGTACTGGCCATCTGCTCCGGATAACGCTGATGCAGTTCACGCAGACAATTCACCGACGAAGCCACTGAACGATCATAAAGGTCGGGATAAGCGTGAACTCAAGTTTCCGTTTACGGGCACGGTTAACCATATTGATTGTACGTAACATACGGTCCAGCCCTTTCAGAGCCAGATATTCTGTCTGCACCGGCACTAATAGATGCTGACAGGCCGCCAGAGCATTGATCATCAGAACACCCAAAACTGGCGGGCTGTCGATCAGTACCACATCATAACGGTCTTTAAGTAAACGTAATGCTTTTGCAACCTGCAGGCCGAGACCTTCCTGCCCGACGGCTTTGCGCTCCAGAGTCGCCAGTGCGGTCGTCGCCGGCATCAGGTCGATCTGCGGATCAGTGGTTGGCATCAGGATATTATCAACACGGTTCAGCGAAATCTGAGACTGCATAAACAGGTCATATACGCTGTTTTCCAGCTCATCCGGGTCATATTTAAAATAACTGGTCATCGAGCCATGGGGATCCAGATCCACCAACAAAACCCGTTTTCCTGCATCGGCCATTAAACCAGCCAAAGCGACAGCCGTTGTCGTCTTACCAACACCGCCCTTCTGATTTGCGATTGCCAAAATCTGCATTACTGTTCCGTCTCCACCGGCGTCGTTATCGGCTGAGTCAGCCTGTCCACCTCAAGCTCATTGCGAGGGACCTTACGCCTAAAAATTACTTTACCGTCTTCCGTTTCAACCCGTTCCATATCAGCAGGCGTCGCTCTGTCTTCAACAAGTACCGAGCTAACTGCATCTTCACTTACCTGCTGACTGCCAAAAGCGGCCACTACCCGCTGGGTTTTCCGGTCACGGGATACCACTATAACCGCCCGACGATTAATTCGCCGGCCATCTTCAGTACCATTATCCCGCACCGGCTGATACTCACCAAACCCTACAGCAGCCATACGGTGTGGCTCAACACCATTAAGCTCCAAAATGCGCACAATTGAAGCAGCCCGCGCAGCTGATAATTCCCAGTTCGAAGGAAATTCATCCGTCGAGATATACTGATCATCAGTGAAGCCTTCAACATGGATTGGGTTAGGGTATTCTTTCAGTATTTCAGCCACCTCAGCAAATAATGGATCAATACTGATCGGTGGCAAGGCGCCTCCTCAGGAAACACCAGATTTGCCCCCAGCTCAATCGCTACCCAAAGATTATTACTCTGAACCTTAAGATGTCCATCCCGAATCAGCTTTTTGAACTGCAGCTGGGTTTTATCAGCAATTTCACCAAGAATGACACTGTTTTCCGGCTTCGGAGGCACTATTTTGACTGTCGGACTGTTGTCATCAGATTCACCGCCATCAAAAATGCCGATGCCGATGGAATCAGCCTGCGCCTCCTGATTAGCCGGACCTTCAAACTGATCTGTCTGAAAACCTGCAAACACCCCGGAAAGCGCAGAAGAAATCTCTTTATACTTTTCTTCATTCACCGATGAGATGGCATACATGACAACAAAGAAAGCAAACAGAATCGTGATGAAATCCGCATAGGAAATTATCCAACGATCCGTATGTGAACTGTCATCTTCTACTCTGCGACGGGGCATCTGACACCTCTTAAAATTAGCTGAGGTAGCCCTGCAGGCGTTGCTGAATAATACGCGGGCTCTGTCCTTCAGCAATAAACAGTAAGCCTTCGAGCATCATTTCCTGGTAGTGAAAACGCTGCTGAACCAGAGAGCGTATTTTATTAGCAACCGGCAGGAAAAACAGGTTAGCAATACCCACGCCGTAGACAGTGGCCACAAAGGCTGTCGCAATGCCGGCACCCAGCTCATCCGGGCTATCGAGGTTAGACATCACGTGAATCAATCCCAGTACAGCACCAATAATGCCCAGTGTAGGCGCATAACCACCCATACCTTCGATGACCTTGGCACCCTGTATATCGCGGTATTCACGGGTTACCAGCTCCGCCTCAAGCGAGGAGCGAATAACATCCACCGAACGGCCATCTACCAGCAACTGCAACCCGGACTGAATAAATGGGTCCGCCTGCTGATCGATTTCCCCTTCAAGTCCCAGTAAACCTTTACGACGGGCCGTTGCACACCAGCCAACGATCTGGCTGATACCGTGCTCAAAATCCAGTTTGTTTTTGCCAAACGCCCAACCCAGTAAATACATACCCCGCTTAAAATCACCACTGGGTGACTGCACCAGCGAAGCCGCAAATGTACCACCGATAACGATAAGTGCCGCCGGAATGTTGACCAGCTGATCCAGATGACCGCCATCCAGATAATTCCCGCCAATAACAGCTAACAGCGCCAGGATTAACCCGCCAATGCTGACCAGATCCATCAACGCCCTCCCTTATTCTTTAACAGCTGTCCGATATCATTCAGTTTCAGGATGTGATCAGCAACACCGGCATTGATCACAGCTTTTGGCATACCAAAAATTGTACAGGTCGACTGATCCTGCGCCCAGATATGACTGCCCGCCTGTTTCAGCAGCTTCGCGCCTTCAGCGCCATCTGCCCCCATGCCGGTCAGCACGATCCCTAATACATGTTTACTGTGAATTTTGGCCGCTGATGCAAACGTCACATCAACGCTTGGCTTATAGGTAACCCGCTCATCGCTTGGGAAAACTTTAACCCGATCGCCTCTGCCAGGCTCAAAATCATCTGGCTACCACCCGGCGCAAGGTATGCATGGCCCGGTTTCAGCACATCACCATCTTCTGCTTCTTTAATATTAATCTGGCAGATTCCGTTTAAACGCTGAGCAAACACCGAAGTAAAGGTCTTCGGCATATGCTGTACCAGCAATATCGGATAAGGAAAGCTTGCCGGAATCGAGGGCAGTATATCCTGCAGCGCAGCTGGACCACCCGTTGAAGAGCCGATGACCACAACCTTACAGGGTGGAAAACTCACCCTGTTTACGGAGTCATGACCGCCTGCTGCCGGAGAGGCAGAGGACGAAGCAGTGGAAGCCGGAGCAACAGCTGTACCGGATGATGCAGTTGCCGTTCTGGAAACCGTTGTGGCAGGTCGTGTCAGACCTGACGAACGTGATGCAGGTGCAGCACCGGAGCGGCTGCTTAAGGACGTTGCCTTACGAGGCGGATTAGAACGGTGCCGGTTACCCAGCGCCAGTACTTTTTCAACTACCTGAGCAGAAACGTCGCTTTCTTTCTCAATCCAGAGTTTGGCGTCTTTTTCCAGGTAATCGGCAGCACCGGCATCCAGCGCTCAAGAGTTACCCTCGCACTGCGCCGGGTAAGAGAAGATAACATCAGAATCTGACAGGGGGCATCCTTCATAATGCCCTTAACCGCTTCAATGCCATTTAACACCGGCATTTCCACGTCCATCGTCACCACATCAGGATTCAACTGTACAGCCTGCTCAATTGCCTCACGGCCATTTTTAGCTGTGCCGACAATCTGTATACGCCGGTCCTGGCGCAAAATCTGGCTAATGCGGTTACGAAAAACAGAATCATCAACAACAAGAACCCTAACCGCCATCCATTCCTCCGGCGACAAATGATACAGAGAGCCATGCCCCGTAAGGCATGGCATAACTCATTTAAGACGCATAATGCTTAAGTAAGTTAGGGATATCAATGATCAGCGCAATGCGGCCGTCACCGGTAATTGTTACACCGGACAGGCCTGGCGTTCCGTACAGAACACTGCCTAACGGTTTAATAACAACCTCTTCCTGACCCACCAACTGATCGACAACAAATGCCACCTGAACAGTACCAACATTGGCAATAACCACATGGCCCTGATCCGGCAACTGATCTCCCTGGTGTCCGTCAACCAGCCAGCGCTTAAGGTGGAACAGCGGCAATGCACGGTCACGCACCACAATCGCCTGCTGACCATCAACGACGTTAATCTGTGTCAGATCCAGGCTGAAGATTTCATTCACATTCACCAGCGGTAATGCAAACGCCTGATCTTCCAGCAGAACCATCAGTGTTGGCATAATTGCCAGCGTCAGCGGTACCTGAATTTCGATCCGGGTGCCTTCGCCCAGTGTGGAATCAATTTCCAGCTTACCGTTAAGCTGAGAAATCTTGGTTTTAACCACGTCCATACCGACACCACGGCCGGATACGTCGGAAATTTCTTCTTTGGTTGAGAAACCGGCAGCAAAGATCAGGTTGAAGCATTCCTGATCACTCAGGCGGTTTGCCGCTTCAACATCCAGCATGCCACGCTCAACAGCCAGACGGCGTAACTTGTTAGGATCCATACCGGCACCGTCATCTTCGATAACCAGCAGAATATGATCCCCTTCCTGTTCAGCCGAAAGCAGTACGCTACCTTCACGTGGCTTCTCGCGATTAACCCGTTCATCCGGCATTTCAATACCATGGTCGATCGAGTTACGCACCAAGTGAATCAGCGGGTCCGCAAGGGCTTCGACCAGGTTTTTATCCAGATCGGTATCTTCACCGCGCAGCTCCAGACGAACTTCTTTATTCAACTGACGGGACAAGTCACGTACCAGACGCGGGAAGCGGCCAAATACTTTCTTCACCGGCTGCATGCGGGTTTTCATTACTGACATTTGCAGATCGCCGGTCACCATATCCAGTGAGGCCAGCGCCTTGGTCAGCTCAGTATCTTCATTATCCGCACCCAGACGCACCAAACGGTTACGGACCAGTACCAGCTCACCTACCATATTCATGATCTGATCAAGCAAACGGGTATCAACACGAACATTGGTTTCAACATTCGCCTTCTTGGCATCCGCTGCTTTTGCAGGCGTCGCTTTCGCCGCAACAGGCTTAGGCTCTGGCTTCGGTGTACCGGTAAATGCACCCTGACCCTTCGACTGCAGATCATCCAGCAGATTTTCAAACTCCTGCTCGGTAATCAAATCATCCTGAGCAGTCCGGGCAGAGGCCGGCGTTTCAGCCTTTGCAGGCTCCGCCGCCGGAGCAGACGCTGCTGCCGGTGCAGAAGTAGCCTGTTTAACAGCCTGATCCAGCAGCTGGTCAAACTCAGAATCTGCCATGGAGCTGGTCGCCGGTGCCGCAGGTGTAATACCAGGCGCGCCGGTAGGTCCGTGCAACTCATCCATCAGGGAATCGAATTCATCTTCAGTAATCAGATCACTCTGAGGGCTTGCAGCAGGGGTGATACCAGGTGCACCACTGCCATGCAAATCATCAAGCAATGACTCAAATTCATCTTCAGTAATCAGATCAGACTCAGCGGCAGCAGGTGCTTCTTCGGCTGCCGACATCCCGGAAACCATTTCATTAAACTGTGCACCCAGATCAGCAGCCGGTTCAGACGCAGGAGCTGCCGCCGGTGCCGGAGCATCCACAGTGATACTCTGCCCTGCAGCCAGCGCATCAAGCTTGGCAATCAGATCAGCAGGTGCAGGTTCCGGATTTTCACCGCCGCGTACGTCTTCGAACATTGCGTTTACAGTATCGAGGGCCTGTAATACAACGTCCATCAAGGCTGCGGAGACTTCTAAGTCATCATTACGCAGCATGTCGAAAAGATTTTCCGCACTGTGACAGCAGTCAACCATCGGTTCAAGCTGTAAGAATCCGGCGCCACCTTTAACGGTATGGAAACCACGGAAAATTGCGTTCAGCAACTCCCGGTCTTTCGGATTCTGCTCGAGATCAACTAACTGTTCAGACAGAAGCTCAAGGATTTCCCCGCTTCTACCAAAAATCTTCCAGTATTTCCTGATCAACATTTAAAGCCATTGCCTACCCCTGTTAAAAACCTAAACTGGAAAGGAGGTCATCCACATCATCCTGGCTGGAAGCAACTTCATCATTATCTTTTGCTGCCATTTGTGGGCCTTCAGCCATTACTTTCTTCTTTTTGGCCAACACTTCTGCGTCCGCCGTCATACCGTCAATACCATTCAGACGATTCACTCTGGAAGCAACTTCCATCAGATTAACCAGCTGTGACTCAATGTCGGTAACCAGCTGAATAACACGCTTAATCAGCTGCCCTGTAATATCCTGATATTCCTGTGCCAGTAAGATATTTGTCAGACGCTCTTTCAGCTCAACCAGGGCATCTGAGTTATCAGTTGCATGCTGACAGGCAAGCTTATACAGGCCTTCCAGCTCAGGTTTATCCTGCTGAACCTTATCGAACTCTTCCAGCAAACGCTGGCGGCGACGGAAACCTTCTTCCAGCTCGGATACAAGACTCAGTGAAATATCTACACTGTCTATTGTCTTGTGAGCATTGCTTTCAGTCAGTTCGATTACATATGACAGACGGTCACTGGCATCAGAAATTGATGCAATATGTTCTTTTGAATCCTGCAGCATCGCATTACTGCTGACATCATCGGAGAAGCTGACAATGGCATTATGCAGTGAGCGAGTCAGTGTACCGACTTCGTGATACAGCGCCTGATGACGTTTTTCATTCAGGTCGTGGATCAGCGTCATTGCTGCACCAACATCTCCGTTGGCCAGATGTTCCACAAGCTTGTCAGCATCCTGCTTCAACTCAAGCTCAAAACCACTTGCTCCCTTATTCTCTATCGTCTCAGACATCGCCATCACCTAGCCCAGCCGTTCAAAAATCTTGTCGATTTTTCTTTCAGCACCGCTGCGGTAAACGGTTTAATTACATACCCGTTAACACCTGCCTGAGCCGCTTCAACAATCTGGTCACGCTTCGCTTCCGCCGTAACCATCAGAACAGGGATATGCTTCAGATTCGGATCCGCCCGAACGGTCTTAAGCAGATCGATACCTGTCATGATTGGCATGTTCCAGTCTGTTACGAGGAACTCAATACTGCCGCTTTGCAGAATCGGTAAAGCAGTTTTACCGTCATCGGCCTCAACAATATTGGTGAACCCCAGATCGCGGAGCAGATTTTTGATGATACGTCTCATAGTAGAGAAATCATCTACCACAAGTATTTTTATGTCTTTTTCAAGACTATCCCTCCATCAGGAAAACTATCTGACTGTAGTTAGCCAGCGGTATCTACCGATAAGACTGCCAGCTATTGCCAGTCTCTTAACCGACTTCGCAAGCGTAACGCTGCCTGACTATGAATCTGGCTTACTCTGGATTCACTGACACCCAGGATCTGACCGATTTCTTTTAAGTTCATTTCTTCGTCGTAGTACAACGACAACACTAATTTTTCCCGCTCCGGCAACCCTTCGATGGCCGTTGCGATTGCCTGAACAAATCCCAGCTCTTCATGTTCATCTTCAGGGCTTAAATTCTCTGCGGCGATATTTTCACCGGGACCGTCTTCCTGCGGACCAATCAGCTTTTCAAAGCTGAACAGCCGGCTCTCAGCGGAGTCCTTCAATAATGCGTGATATTCAGTGATAGTGATATTTAATTCAGCGGCAACCTCCCCATCTTGGGCATCTCGGCCAGTACGGGATTCAATTGCCTGAATTGCTTCGGAAACACGGCGACCATTACGGTGTACTGAACGGGGTCCAGTCGCCCCTACGGACTTCATCAATGATGGATCCACGGATGCGGATACCAGCATAGGTTTCAAAGCTTGCGCCTTTGGTGGGATCGTATTTTTGCCGGCCTCAAGCAAGCCAACCATGCCTGCCTGAATCAGATCATCCAGCACAACGTTTGCGGGTAAGCGCGCCAGCAGATGATGCGCAATTCGTTTTACCAACGGCGCATATTGCTCAATCAGCTCCTGACCCGACTTAAACTGTAACTGGTTATACATATTTGCTCTTCTGACTTGTCAGCGTTGATTTGCCCCTTTAACCAATCGCTCAACAAAAACTCCAGATGACCCCGGGGTGAAGATGACACACCCCAATCATCTACTTTTGCCGCCAGCTGCTTATATGCCAACGAGGCCTTACTCTTAGGAAACGCTTTTAAAACAGCACGTTGCTGCTGTACACCTTTACGGACTGACTCATCATAAGGGATTGATCCCAGGTATTGAAGCGTCACATCCAGAAACCTTTCCGCCACCGTCAGCAGCTTACTGTATATATTCCGGCCTTCCTGCTCTGAACGTACCATATTGGCAAGTACCCGAAACCGGCTTACCTGATAATCACGGTTCAGCAGCTTCATCAGCGCATAAGCATCCGTAATTGAGGTCGGTTCATCGCACACTACCACAACCACTTCCTGCGCAGCTTTGACGAAGCTCACAACCGTGTCAGAAATACCCGCTGCGGTATCAATGATCAGCACATCCAGCTCATCTTCAATATCACTGAATGAATGAATCAGTTCTGAATGCTCATGGGCACTCAGCGTCGTCATTTCCTGTGTACCGGAAGCTGCCGGCACAATATGTACGTTTTCACCGACCTCGATCAACAAGTCCCGTAACGAACAGTCTCCGGCAAGCACATCTGTAATGTTTCGCTTTGCTTTTACACCCAGCAACACATCCACATTCGCCAATCCCAGATCAGCGTCCATCAGCACAACCCTGCGACCAATCTCCCCAGCGCAAGACTCAGGTTCACTGACACATTGGTTTTGCCAACGCCGCCTTTACCACCGGTAACTGCGACAACTTTCACCGGGTGCGGACTAGTCATTATGTCTTCCTATCTGATATCCCATCAATCAACCCACTGCCCATTTTGTGAAAGTTTATCCTGACGCCGGTCCTGCGCCATCCGCTGATTACGGGAAACACGCTGCGCTGTCACCACGGCACGGCTGACCAGATCCCGCTTATGAGCAACATCCAGATCATCCGGCACCCGCTGACCATCAGTCACATAGGTAACCGGCAAACCGTTATCAACGATAAGTTCGATCGCCTCGCCAAGGTTTCCGGACTCGTCTAACTTACTGAGAATACAGCCATTAAGCCCCATACGGCTGTAGGTTTCATAGGCATTCTCAATCACATGCTTTTGGCTGGAACAAGAAAGCACCAGCAGCTTTTCATCCGCACACTGACACTTTCCAGCATATCAAGCTGGGCCTGCGTATGCGGTTCGTGTGCACTCATACCTGCGGTATCAATCAAGACCAGTCGCTTATTACGTAACGACAACAAAACTTCATCAAGACTGTGGTTTTCATCTACCACCCGCACAGGAATGTCCAGAATCCGGCCAAACGTCAATAATTGTTCATGCGCCGCTATACGATATGAGTCAGTGGTCACCAATGCCACACTGGAACTGCCATGTTTGAGTACATAACGCGCAGCCAGCTTACCGATTGTGGTGGTTTTCCCCACACCGGTCGGCCCGACAAAAGCAATCATACCGCCACGCTCTACAAAATCGCCGCCAATCACAGGTATCGAGTCACTCAGACGGGATAACGTATCCCGCCAGCCATCATCCACACTTTCAGCACCTTCCAACTTAATCAGTTGGCGGCGCAGGTGCGGCCCTATACCAAGTTTCTCAAGGCGATTTTCTACCCGTTTGTGCAGCACATTCTCTTCTGGCTGTTCCGCTTTTTGCGGCACCGGCGCAGCCACAGGCGCAGGTTCAGCAGCAGTTTTAGGCTGTGAGACCTGCTGTAAGAGCAGTGATTTAAGTGTATCGATTTCCGCCCGCATCGAAGCCACCTGAGGATCAGGTGTCGGCGGGCTGTAAGTAGGTTCCTGCCGTACAACCGGTTTAGACTGCGCGACATATTCATCAATGCCCGGCGCCGGCGGTGGAGATACAGAAGAAACAGCAGGAGCGACAGAACCCGGCTGCCGGTTCTCATTCCGCTCAAAATTCCTTGCAGCCTGCTGGGCCTGACGCTGTTTAAGCGTATCCAGTATCCCGTCCAGCCCCGGATCTTCTACCTGCTGGTTTTTGGCTTTTGCCGGCTCTTCGGCACCGGCCTGTGCCGCCGCAATTCTGGCCTGTGCTTTACGCAACTCATCAGCCAGATTACTTTGCAACTTAGGGCTGGCCTCCCGGGTAGCCTGGCGCTGAGCCTGTTGTTGCTGTTGCTGCTGTTTTTCCAGAGCCTGTTTACGCTTGAAGGCTTCCTGCGCGGCTTCATACTCGTGCTCATGAGCGGCAACAACTTCTACCCCTCCGGCAACCCGATGATTAGACACGATGACAGCGTCAGGTCCGATTTCCTCTCGAACCCTCTGCATCGCTTGTCGCATGTCCGGCGCAAAAAACGTTTAACCTTCATAACCGTTCCTGTATATCGGCCATCCCTTCAAAAACTTTGACGTTTCAAAACTATTACTGACCACGGTTCTGTCCTCCGACAGTCGCAATGATCGTCACCCGTTTATTCTCCGGGATTTCCTGATACGAAAGCACTGATATCTGCTGTTCGCCATAGCGCACAAACTTCGCCAGCAACGGCCGAACCGGCGCTGCCACCAGCAATACTGCCGGCCGCCCGGCAATTTCCTGCTGCTGCGCCACTTCAGTCAGTGACGTCTGTAATTGCTCAGCCATACCCGGCTCGATGACCAGCCCTTCGTTGTTGCCCTGCTGCATTGACCCCAGCAGCAACTGCTCAAGCTGTGGATCAAGTGTAATAACCGGCAACTCCGGCTCCGAACCGTTGATATTCTGTACAATCAGACGATTCAACGCCACCCGTACAGCAGCAGTCAGCGTCATAGGATCTGCGCTTCGCGGTACCGCCTCTGCCAAAGCTTCGGTAATGGTACGGAAGTCTTTAATCGGAACCTGTTCCATCAACAGATTCTGCAGCACTTTCAGTATGATGCTGACAGACAGCTTACCCGGCACCAGATCTTCAACCAGCTTAGGTGAAGATTTCGCCAGAATATCCAGCAACTGCTGCACCTCATCGTGCCCCATCAGCTCATGAGAGTGGGCCTGCAATAACTGATTAAGGTGCGTAGCAACCACAGTCCCGGCATCCACAACGGTATAACCAAGTGTCTGAGCCTGCTCTTTCTGACTCTGTTCAACCCACACTGCATCCAGACCAAAGGCCGGATCTTTAACCGTAATCCCCTGAAGATTACCAAACACCTGCCCGGGATTAATTGCCAGCTCACGCTCAGGATACACCTCAGATTCACCGACAATCACCCCCATCAGAGTGATCCGATACGCTCCTGGCATCAGATCAAGGTTATCCCGAATATGCACCGACGGCACCAGAAAGCCCAAGTCCTGAGACAGCTTTTTACGCACCCCTTTAATCCGGTTAAGCAACTGCCCGCCCTGCAGCTTGTCGACCATAGGAATCAGCCGGTAACCTACCTCAAGACCGATCATATCGACAGGCATTACATCATCCCAGTCCAGCTCTTTCACATCCGCATCCGGCTCTGGTGGCGGCGGCGCTTCAGACTCCGCAGCCTTTTCCCGCTCCTGGGCTTCAAGATTTTTCTTATGAATGAAGTACGCACCTGCGCCACCAAGGAATGCCAATGACAGGAATGCAAAATGCGGCATACCCGGAATGATACCCATGATAAACAGAATACCCGCAGCAACCGCCAACGCTTTATGGGAACCGAATAACTGTCCCAGCACCTGCTTACCCATATCATGGGAAGCATTCACACGGGTTACCATGATTGCTGCAGCAGTGGATAACAGCAATGACGGAATCTGAGCAACCAGACCGTCACCGATGGTCAGCAGCGAGTAGTAACGGGCAGCCAGATCAAATGACAGATCATGCTGTACCATACCAATACCCAGACCACCCAGGATATTGATTACCAAAATCAGAATACCGGCAACCGCATCACCCCGGACAAACTTACTGGCACCGTCCATAGAGCCGTAGAAATCTGCTTCCTGGGTGACATCTTCCCGGCGCTTTTTCGCCTGTTCCTGATCGATAATGCCGGCATTCAGATCCGCATCAATGGCCATCTGCTTACCAGGCATCGCATCCAGTGTGAATCGCGCGCTTACTTCTGAGATTCGCCCGGCACCTTTGGTCACAACCACGAAGTTGATGATAACCAAAATCAGGAATACCACTAAACCGACAACATAGTTGCCGCCGATTACAACCTCACCAAAGGCCTCGATCACCTTACCGGCCGCATCACCACCTTCGTGACCATACAGCAGCACCACCCGGGTTGAGGCAACATTCAGCCCCAAACGCATCAGCGTTGCTACCAGCAAAATCGTGGGGAAAACTGCAAAATCCAATGGTCGCATGGCATAGACACACACCAGCAGAACCACAATCGACAGTGCAATATTGAAGGTAAACAGAACGTCGAGCAGAAACGGCGGCATCGGCAATGTCACCATTGCCAGAATCACCAGCAACAGGAAAGGCACACCCAAGTTGCCCTGTCCTAAACTGCGTACGTTGTTATAGATAGCTGCTCTATCCACTGCCTGCCTGCTTAATCAGTAACGCTTACCAAAACCCAAAGCGTCAAAAAATAACACTAAAATATAAAATCACTCTACGAGTGGTAAAATACCATTAAAAGCAGCAACAAACATCAATTTTTTGACGCACCACTTCCCATAGTGGGAGATGATGCAAGAAATCCGCCAATCTACCGACAATCAGTCAGCTTCGTCCCGGCGCAGTTCTTCAGGGATAGGTAACTGATCTGACAGGCGCTGCGGCGCAGGCCCTTCCTTCTTCTTATGGCGCTTCAGCTGATACACATAAGCCAGCACTTCAGCCACCGCCTTGAACAGGCCTGAAGGAATTTCATCATCAATCTCTGTGGAGTAGTAAATCGCCCGCGCCAGGGCCGGCGAGGAAAGAACCGTCACATCATTCGCTTCAGCGATTTCACGAATTTTCAGAGCCAGAAAATCACCACCTTTGGCAACCATAATCGGCGCATGGCCGCGTTCCTGATCATACTTCAGCGCCACCGCAAAATGCGTTGGGTTAGTAATGACCACATCCGCTTCCGGTACCGCGCTCATCATCTGCCGCTGAGAAATTTCACGCTGCAGCTGTCGAATCCGGCCCTTCACCTCAGGCTTACCTTCGGTGTTCTTCATCTCATCCTTGACTTCCTGCATCGTCATTTTCAGCTTTTTGGAATAGTCATGAATCTGAAATGGTACATCCACAACCGCAATCAGAATCATCGTGGCACTCATCGCCACAAACGCCCAAAGTACAATTTCAGTCGCACCGGCCATTGCGGTGCGGATATCCTGCGCCCCCAGCGCAAAAAGTGCTTCTTTAACGTTATCCAGAATAAAGAAAGACAGGACGCCCACGACCGTAAACTTAGCCAGCGCTTTAAACAGCTCAAGCAGAGCCTTCAGGAAAACATTCGTTTGAGGCCGGAAAGCGGATTAATACGGCTTCCTTTAGGCATTAAAGCCTTACCACTGAGATTCCAGCCCCTAAGCCTAAAGGCCCGATAAACGCAGCAACCAGCATAATCAGAAAAACAGCGCAACCGACATCATCCCCTCTTTCAGGGAATGGCCGAGATGCTGAAACATGAGATTAGGATCAAACGCAGCCTGACGGTCGAGAGCAAAGTTATAGCTCATCATGTCCATCATGACAGTCGCGGCCGTGTCACCCAGCATGAGGGCACCAAAAGCGGCCGCCAGCAAGGAAACAGTCGTCGCCAACTCTTTGGAACGGGCTATATCGCCTTTTTCTTTGGCGTCTTTTAACCGTTTGGGTGTGGGTTCTTCGGTTTTCTCCTGACCGCTCTCTTCTGCCATTTACAGCCCTCCCACACCCAGAACCCGCTCAATATACTGAAAAGCGAATTCAGTAAAACGGTAGTACTGCCCCAGGAAACCTTCCAGACTCACCCAGGTAATCAGTAACCCCATCAGCATGGTAAAGGGAAACCGACAGCAAAAATATTCAACTGCGGAGCAGCCTTGGTCATAATGCCAAAGGCAAAGTTAATCACCAACAAAGCCGTTACCGCCGGCAACGACATCAGCAACGCACTGGAGAACAGCCAGGTACCGGAAGTTGCAATTGCCATCAGACCCGAAGCGGGAATCCCCCTTCCGTCACCGGCAACACATAAAAGCTTCGCACCAATGCCTCTATCAACACCAGATGTCCATTCAGCGCCAGAAAGAGCATCATGACAACCATAAGATAAAACTGGGATAAAACAACAACAGAAACCCCGTTTGCCGGGTCACTGACGGATGCAAAGCCCAAACCCATCTGGGAAGCAATCAGCTGCCCGCCAAGGGCATAAATCTGAAACAGAACCTGAATGAGGAATCCCATAGAGATCCCCACAAGAATCTGTTCAGCTATCCAGATATAGGTTTGCATCGATAAGCCATTCACCTGCGGCAAGTTCGGCAGAACCGGCACAATGACAGCCGTTACCGCCAGGGCCAACCCCAAACGAATGCGTGCCGGCACCATCCGGGTTCCGATAATTGGCACAACCATGAAAAAGACGCCACCCGGAAAAACGGCAGCAGAAACTCAGCGGCCCACTGTTCAATTTCGAGAAAACTGGCGCTAAACACCTGTTACCCCAGAAACAGCGGAATGTTAGTAAAGATATTGCCGAAGTGGTCCAGCAACTTGGTCAGGATCCAGGGCCCCGCCCACATAATAGTCAGCAGGGTAACCAGCAAACGGGGCAGGAAACTCAGGGTTTGTTCGTTAATCTGGGTTGCCGCCTGAAAGGTCGCAATGATCAGACCCACCAGCAGCGAAGGCAAAACAATCACCGCTACCAGGACCACTACCAGGTAGAGCGCTTCACCATACAGATCAAGAACAATTTCCGGTGTCATAGGATCTCCTACACAACCACAAAACTGGCAGCCAGCGTACCGACCACCATTGCCCAGCCATCAATCAGTACAAATAACATGATTTTAAACGGCAGGGAAATAATCACCGGCGATAACATCATCATACCCATGGCCATCAGTATACTGGCCACCACCAGGTCGATAACCAGAAAGGGAATGAACAACATAAACCCTATCTGAAACGCTGTCTTCAGCTCACTGGTAACAAATGCCGGCACCAGCACATTAAACGGAATTTCTTCCGGTGTGTTTACCGCCGGCGTACGGGAAATATTCATAAACAGGTTTAAATCGTTTTCCCGGGTCTGCGCCATCATAAATTCACGGAACGGCACACTGGCAGCCTGCACAGCTTCAATGGATGTTATTTCTTCGTTTATATAGGGCTGAATAGCCCCTTCGTTCACCCTGTCCAAAACCGGCGTCATAATAAAGAGGCTAAGAAATAACGACAGTCCAACTAAAATCTGATTCGACGGCGTCTGCTGTAAACCTAAGGCCTGACGCAAAATTGCAAATACGATAATGATCCGTGCGAAGGACGTCATCATCATCATAATTGCCGGCAGGAACGTCAGCAGCGTCATCAGCGCGAGGATCTGAATCGTCACACTGTAATCCGCTGTTCCGTCCGGATTGGTGGTCAGGGTTACCGCCGGTATTGCAGGATCAGCCGCAAATACCCAGGCAGGCAGCATCAGCCCCAACATGATCAGCCCACTGCGAATAATGATCGCCAATTTCTTCATTGTGGTTTAACCCTGTTTAGTGCCTGCTGCAACTTCACAGCAAAATCCCTTTTTCACCCACCTCGATCAGCGGCTCATCATAACTGGCCAACAGGTTCACCCGACCCGGTGCAACGCCCAACAGTAACTGCTGCTCACCGGCCTGAACCAGAACAACTTTTTCCCGGGCAGTCAGTGGTAACGCGGCAATAACCTGTAGACGTTTATTTTGTCCCGGTAAATTTGAGTAACGGCGCAACAGCCAGGCAAGCGTAAAGATCAGCCCGATCACAACAATCAGGCCCAGCGCCAACTGGGTAATTGCCCCTGAATTGAAAGGTTCTTTATATACCAGGCCAGTAGCCGGAGCGGGAACCGCACCGGATACCGTATCTGCCAGCAGCCAGAATGACTGCAGCGAAGTTATTACAAACAGACAGACACGCCAGACCACTAGCGCAGCTTCTCGATACGTTCTTCAGGACTGATCACATCGGTAAGACGGATACCATAACGGTCGTTAACAACTACTACTTCACCATGAGCAACCAGCGTACCGTTTACTTTACATCCAGCGGTTCACCGGCAACACGGTCCAGCTCAATCACTGATCCCTGATTAAGCTGCAGCAAATTACGGATAGGAATTTCCGCATGGCCTACCTGCATGGATATGGTCACGGGGATATCCAGAATCACATCCAGCTTCGGGTCTTTTACAATAGCAGCGTCATCAATCAGCTCATCAAGCTCTACCTTCTGAGCAGCTTCACCGGTAGCCTGCTCTGCCAGGGCATCGCCCCAGTCAGCATCACCGCCGGCATCGCCAACCTGCTCGGCCATTGCCGCGCCCCAGTCATCTGCCATTGCGTCCTGATCGACGTTACCTGTTTCATCACTCATACAAGCGTTCTCATTATGTAACTGATTACAGCCAAGTTAACCCTATACAGTTAAGCTTAGCGAATTTTTATCGTTTTATTTCATGGAGGATTTTTACTGCAAGATTCCCTCGGGACGTCCCCAGGTTACAGGTAAAAATCGGTACCCGGTTAGCCGTCAGCTTGAGCTTATCCGGTATATCAATCGGGATAATATCACCCACCTCAAAATCCACGACATCACGCAGGGTTAACTGCCGCTCAGCAATGGAAAGGCCAAGCTCCATCGGTGCGCCAAGCACTTCCTGCTGCAAACTTTTCAGCCACTGCTCATCAAGTTCTTCTTCGGCACGCTGATAGCCGGAAACAAGCGTATCCTTGATTGGCTCCAGCATGGCGTAAGGCATGGTGACATGAAACTCACCCATACCGCCATCCAGATCCACCTGAAATGAGCTAACCACAACCACTTCTGAAGGGTTGATAACATTCGCCATGGCCGGGTTTACTTCGTGACCACTGACTTCAAACTTCAGCGGCATAACCGGCTGCCAGGAGTCTTCCAGATCACCAAAAACTGACCGATAACCTTATTAATCAGACGCAGCTCAGTCGGGGTAAATTCCCGGCCCTCGATTTTAGCGTGACGGCCATCACCACCGAAGAAGTTATCCACCAGTTTAAAAACCAGCTTGGCATCCATAACCAGCAACGCGGTTCCCGCAACGGCGACACCCGCAGCAGGTTAATACTGGTCGGTACATACAGCGTATGAATGTAGTCGCCGTACTTCATAATCTGTACACCGCCGACAGATACATCTGCATTACGGCGCAACAAATTAAACAGGCTGATTCGGGTATGACGGGCAAAACGCTCATTGATCATTTCAAGCGTCGGCATCCGGCCACGGACAATTCGCTCATGGCTGGCAAGGTCGTAAACCCGTACCTCGCCCGTATCCTGAGGCTCTTCTTCCTGCGTTTCTACCTCACCGCCATCAACACCATGTAATAGGGCATCAATTTCGTCTTGTGAAAGCAGGTCTTTAACGGTCATACATTAACCTTCACTGCATAATAAAACCGGTAAACAGGACTTTCTCTATCCCCGGCTTACCGATTTTATCCTGCATTTCTGCCTGAATTTCCTGAGTGGCTGCAGCCTGCAGATCCAGCTTGCCCTGCAGAGTACGTAACGTTGACAGTGACTGGTTACTGAACAGGCGGGTAAGGCGATTAACAATGCGCGGCATATGCTTGGTCAGCGCAGCAACCACTTCGTCATCACGGGATTTAGTCTCAACATAGACCTGAAGATAATGGGTTTTGCCGTCATTACTGTTAATGGTAACGGTAAAGTACGGATCCCCGGAAAGAATTCGAATCTTACTGTATTGCGCCTGCTGCTTCACAGGTGCTGCAGCTTCCGCTGGTTCGGCAGCTTCATCAGAGCCACCCAGAAACATCATACCGCCCACGGCACCACCCGCCGCAAGCACGATTGCACCCACAATAATCAGGATAAGCTTCAGCTTACCGCCTTTTGCCTTCACCGGCACCATCTGCTTCAGTATTTTCTTCAGCCATCGAACATCCCAGCGGCATACAGCCGATTTATCTTAGAATAATGGGCCTAATATAACATACTGATTCAGCAGCGGAAGCCACCAAATTCCGCATTACGCGCAGAAGAAAATGAATCCTCAGATGGACTTTTTAAAAACTGCACTAAGCAGAGTTAAAACAGCTGTTTAAGCATAATAATCAACCATGGAAATGCTTTGCGCAGCCTGCCCGGCAATCACTTCAGGCTCATCATCCAACTCCCCTTCAGCACCGTATCCACCACTGGCAAATGCCTCCCGTTGCTGCGTATCTTCACGCTGCTGAGAACTCTGATCTTCAACTGATGAATCAGCCAGCTCCAGGCCCTGCTCTGCAAACATTTCCCGCAGTCTCGGCAAACTTTGCTCCAGTGAATCCTTCACACTGGCATGAGGCGTATTAAACACCACACTGACCTGCTCGTTCTTAATTTCAAGCTTCACATTCAGGCTACCCAGCTCAGGCGGATCCAGACGAATCTCCGCTACTTTACCGTTCTGCGATGCCAGCCATACAACCCGGTCACTGACTGCCTGTCCCCAGGCAGGATTACCTGGCCGTAATCCTTGCTGCATCTGTAGCTGATGTGGCTCAGCGCCAGCTTTTTCAGCCCGAACAGCACTGCTGTTTGCCAGTGACGCAGAGAGTGAATCTGCAAAACCTTCAGTCTTCACCGTTTCCGCACCGGAAGCCCTGGCTGCCGATTTACTGACAGCCTGATCAGCCAACTGATCCGTTAACAGTGAGGCTGAATTCTGTAATTTTGCCAGACTGTCCGCCGCCGGGCTTACACCAGTCGGCAGAGCAGATTTCTGCCCGTCAGCGGCCTTATTATCTGCCACCAAACCTTTAAGCAGACCATTTTCCTCTGCGCCTCGCTGTGCAGCGACTCCGACCTGACGGGACTCAGCTTTCTGCTCTTCTGCAGTAACGCCTGCAGCATTAGCAACAACACCTTCCTGCCCCGGCAACACGGACTTGCCGGCCTGAGCGTCCGCTGCCCGCTGGGCCAGTTGCTGTACCTGTGCATTAACCTTTTGCTCTTCCGCTGCCGCTGGCACTAATGGTTGCGACTGTTTTCCGGCTACTTCCGGCTGAACAACAGCAGACTCAGCAACAGCGTTTGCTGACCGGCTGGTAGCTGCAACAACAGTTTCAGCTGACTTTTCTGCGACAGGAGCTGTCTGAGCCACAGCACCTGGCTGAGCAACTTTATCACCGCTGCTCACAGAAGCTGATGTTTCAGTAACCGCAGCGGCCTTAACTTCACCAGCCACAGGTTTTACAGAGGATGCAAGCTGCTCCGCAGACTGATTAGCTAACTGCTGCGGGTTCTGCTGAGACACTGCCGAATCCTGCTTTACCCCAGCACTCTCAGAGACAACTGTGTTCTGCCGGGCACTCTGCTCGCCAGCCACGCTCGAATTACCCTCAGCTGCTGACTGCTGAGCGTTTACAAGCTCATGCACCGCTCTTGATAAAGGCGACTGATCAGTCGGCACGCCAGCAGATTGTGACGCCTGCTGGCCAACAACTGCTTGTGTATTAACAGGCTGAGACTCGGGAAGGGCTGCTAATCCTGAAAGCCCCTGAGATGAAGGAGACTGAGCATTTTCTTCCTGTATCAGCGAATACTCCGCCGACACATCCGCTTCCAGAAACTTTTTCAGCTGGCTAAGGGTTTCGCTGCCACCAATGGTCTGCTTTTCACCTGACTTATCGGCACCCGCCTGAACATCTGCCCTGGCAACCACCTGCTCCGAAGCCGGGGAGACAGCACCCGGCGGCAAACTTTCGCCGCCCTCTGCCTGCACCTGCCCCTGAGCAGTGACCAGAGCAGAAGTGCCGGTTTGTGACTGACTGGTTTGCAGAATCATTGCATTAAAATTTGCTCCAAGCCCTGCCGTTGCAGGCGCAGCGCCGGCCCCACCTATATCAAGAAGTGATCCGGTACCGGTCGAAACAGGAAGCATTGATTCATATAGCAGCCCTACCTAAATATCTGAAAACGCAAAATACGCTTCTTTAGCGATATTGAAGCAGGATTAATGCCAACTTAGAAAATTATGCTCTGGCAGGTATGCCATTACATTAAATGAAAGGGGTACGAACTAACTGTGATCGCTCATCAATTTGCTGTTGCTGCTTTTTCTCATCAACCCGGCGCTCATCTTCACGAGCCTTATCAATCACCGAATCGATAGCTTTAAAATGGCCGTAAGCTGCTTTCCAGTGTTCACGGACTTTTTCCAGATGCTGCTGATCTGATTCAATCGCCAGTCGTTGCTGCTCAATCGCTGCACGGATTTTCTGCATAAACGCTTGATGGGTATCCAGCTGCTGGACATTCACCCCACCAGCGCCATTGGCATAAAAATTGTTCGCGTATTCCGCATAGTACTGTTCCAGCTGCTGCATGGTTTCCAGCCCTTTCTGAACACGTCCCTGAGAATCAGCCAGTAACTGATCCGCCTGCTTACGCTTGCGTTCCGCCTGCTCCAGAACAATCTCTAACCGCTTTGAACGTTTCACTGGTCAGCCTGCGCAGCTGCTGTTGTATCGCCGCCCTGCGGATTAGAAGATAAGACCATCGCCATACTCTGCAGACTGGTTTTGAAATCAAACGACTCATTCAGGCCCTGCTGAAGAAACTCACGCATTAACGGCATACGCTCGATGGCGAAATCGGTTTCAGGATCACTGCCCTTCATATAGGCCCCCACTGAGATCAGATCACTACTCTGCTGGTATTTAGCATAGATCTGTTTGAAGCCCATTGCCGCCTGCAAATGCTCAGGGGCAACAATCTGTGGCATGGCACGGCTGATGGACTGTTCCACATCGATCGCCGGGTAATGCCCCCGCTCTGCAAGCGAACGGGATAACACAATATGCCCGTCCAGAATCGCCCGGGCAGAATCCGCAATCGGATCCTGCTGATCATCACCTTCTGTCAGCACCGTATAGAAAGCTGTCACCGAGCCACCACCGTGGTCACCGTTACCGGCCCGCTCTACCAGCTTAGGCAATTTCGCAAACACCGAAGGCGGATACCCCTTGGTTGCCGGAGGCTCACCCACCGCCAACGCAATCTCACGCTGTGCCTGTGCGTAACGAGTCAGGGAATCCATCAGCAGGAGTACATTTTTACCCTGGTCACGGAAGTACTCAGCAATCCGGGTCGTTAACTGTGCCGCCCGCAAGCGCATCAGCGGTGAGTCATCCGCCGGTGAGGCAATCACCACCGAGCGCGCCATACCTTCTGCGCCCAGACTGTGATCGATAAACTCGCGCACTTCCCTCCCCGCTCACCGATCAGACCAACAACGACTATTTCGGCTTCTGTAAAACGGGTCATCATCCCCAGCAAGACACTCTTACCCACACCACTGCCGGCAAATAATCCTAAACGCTGGCCTCGACCGACACTTAACAATGCGTTGATGCAGCGCACACCCACATCCAGGGTCTGATTAATTGGCTGACGCGCCAGAGGATTAATGGTCCGGCCGTGCAAAGGCACCCGGGTATCACACCCCAGAGGCCCGCGGCCATCCAGCGGTTTACCGACACCGTTGATCACCCGACCAAGAAGATTAAAACCAACCTCAACATCGCCCCCTGCTTCGGTAACACTTTGGCACCGGGTGCCAGCCCTCAACCACGTCGATGGGCATCAGATAAATACGGTCACCGGCAAAGCCCACCACTTCTGCTTCAGTCGGCAAGCCCTTTTCAGGATATACGAGACAGTAATCCCCATAGACGCTTTAATGCCCACCGCTTCAAGGGTCAGGCCGATCAGCCGGGTAATATGTCCCTGCGCAACAGGTACGGGAGGAATGTAAGAAACGTCATGAAAACGCGCCAGCCGGTCCAGCAGACGGTTATCACTCATTGTTCTGATCAGGCCCCTGATGGGCCACTTCGGTTAAATGCGCCTGCAGCTGGCTCGCCACAGACTGGAAACGGGTATCAACGGTATTATCGATCTGAGCGTTACCGGTACTGACCTTGCAGCCTCCGGCACTGACGGTGTCATCAGCAATCAGCCGCCAGTTTTCATGACGTTGCTGTAACGGCTCAAGCAATTCCACCTGCTCAGGGTGAACAGAGATATCAACAGCACCGGTTTCCCGGGAAGCTGGGCAACCGCATCCTGCACGGCCTGGCGGACAGCATCTGCATTGGTCTGCAACTCTGCACCAACAACGGCACGCCCCAGCTCCAGCACCATCGCCACCAGCATGTGCTCAACATCATCATTAATCTGATCAAGCGGTTGTTCTAACTGCTGCAGCAAATTTTCCAGATGTGCTATCCGCTGGGAAACATCAGCGGTTCCGGACGCCATCCCTTCCTGGTAGCCGGCCTGCTGACCTTCCTGACGGCCGATCTCGTTACCTGACCGCAGCCCTTCCTGATAACCTTCCTGACGGGCGCTTTCACGAATAGACTCAAGCTCTGAAAGCGTCACTTTTTCAGCAACGATCTCGTCTTCGACAACCTCAATCTCTTCTTCTTTCTGCAGTTCATTCAGCGCCACCACGTGATGACTCTTCACCACAGGCAAATCCCATGGCTGAGTTACTACCGCTTCACCGGCGCGAATACGCACCATTGAACTGTCAATTGCCTTCATCGGTTAGAGCATCTCTTCGCCGCCGCCACCCAGCATGATCTCACCATCATCAGCAAGGCGACGTGCCACACCCAGAATTTCTTTCTGAGCTTCTTCCACTTCACTTACGCGTACCGGACCTTTCGCTTCCAGATCATCACGCAGCAAGTCGGCAGCACGCTTGGACATATTGCGGAAAATCTTTTCCTGCAGATTGGTATCAGCACCTTTCAGCGCGACAACCAGTACGTCAGTATTTACTTCCCGAAGAATAGCCTGAATACCGCGGTCTTCAATATCAATCAAGTTATCAAAGACAAACATAAGGTCGGAAATCTGATCGCCAAGACTCTCGTCCACTTCGCGGATCTTCTCCATGATATCCTGCTCAAGCGAGCTGTCGATGAAGTTCATAATCTCGGCTGTTGTCTTCAGACCGCCCAGCGACGCGGTCTGGCTGGACGCACCGGCAAACTGAGCTTCAAGAATATCGTTCAGCTCCTGCAGCGCTGAAGGCTGAATCTGATCCAGCGCGGTAATACGCATCAGAATATCCAGCCGGACGACTTCATCAAAACTGGCCAGAACAGCCGCAGACTGGTCCGCCTCAAGATAGGCAAGTACAACAGCCTGAATCTGAGGGTGCTCATAACGGATAATTTCAGCCACCTGACGGGGTTCCATCCATCGCAGTGTTTCAAGGCCGGAAGTATTCGTATTCATCAGGATACGGTCAATCAGCGTCTGGGCTTTTTCCAGCCCTAACGCCTGTCCCAGCATCTCTTTAATGTATATATCATTATTGATACCGATACTGGTCTGATCGCTGATAGCTTCCATAAAGTCAGCCATCACGGCTTCGACCGCTGACTGTGGAATATTATCCAGGTCATTCATCGCAGAACCGATCATCTGCACTTCTTTCTGACCCAGATATTTCAGAATCTCGGCAGCGTCCGCTTCGCCCATACTGATCAGCAGCACGGCCGCCTTCTGCAGCTTACTCAGTTCTATTCCCGGTTCAGGTGCCGGAGTTGGTTCACTCATCTTCGTTTACCCACTGACGGATAGCCTGCGCCACTTTGGCAGGGTCTTCAGCAATCATACTGCGAATAGCATTGAGCTGATACTCATAGGTCTCGTTAGGTGTCGGGGATAGCGCGCTGTCGATCCCACTGAACGTCACCTGATCCGCGGACATTCCGTCCATTTCCAAAGATTCCAGCTGCGCAGAAATATCACCCTCAGGTGTATTCTCATCCTTTTTCTCTTTCTGACTGGCAGCTGCAAGGTGATTCAGAATTGGCCGTAACAGACCAAATACCAGTAACAGAACGAACAGGCCGGCCGCCGCTTTTCTGGCAATATCCCACACCCACTCCTGCTGCCAGATCGGAATTTCTTCATCAACAAACTCTTCCGGCGCAGCAAACGGTGAATTCAGAACATTGACGCTGTCACCGCGCAGGGCAGAAAAGCCTACCGCGTCACGGACAAGAATTGTCAGGCGGTCCAGATCCTGCTGTGACCAGGCCGTTTTACCGGCCTCAGGTGAAGCACCGGCAGCAACGAAGTCATCCACAACCACCGCAACCGACAAACGTTTGACGCGCCCCATCTGATGGCGTGTATAACTGATAGAACGGTCCAGTTCAAAGTTTCGCGTCGCCTGCGAACGGGCACTCTGGGAGGTTCAACCCCACCCGCGCCGGCTTCACCGTCAGCCACTTCAGGCACTGTAGCCACTCCCGGAGGCTGATTAGACAAGGCACCCGGAATTCCCTGGCTTCATTACTGCCGGTCGTACTCTCATCCAGGGTTTGCTCACTGCGCAGGGAAGGCAAGTCCGGGTTAAAAATCTCATCCGTCTGCTCAACAGCAGTAAAATCCACCTCAGCAGAAACTTCCGCACGGAAGTTGCCCAGCCCGACAACCGGCTGCAGGATACTGTTCACACGGTTAAGTAATGTTTCTTCGATCTTACGGGTATATTCCAGCTGCTTAGCCGCCAGTACCACATCGACATCTGCATCACGGGTATTCAGCAGGCGCCCTTTCTGGTCAACAACCGTGACATCTTCACTGGATAAAGAAGGAATGCTGGAAGCAATCAGGTTGGCAATGGCTTCAACCTGGACCCGATCCAGTTTACGTCCGGCTAGCAACTCCAGAAATACAGACGCAGTTGGCTTGCGCTGATCGCGCACAAACACAGACTGTTTCGGCAATGCCAGATGCACCCGGGCCTTGCGAACAGAAACCATACTGCTGATAGTACGGGCTAACTCACCCTCAAGCCCGCGGCGATAACGGGCATTTTCCATGAACTGGCTGGTGCCGAGCCCCTGCTCTTTATCAAGCAGCTCGAACCCTACTGTGTTGTCACCGCTGAAACCTTCCGCAGCCAAACGCAGGCGCGCTTTGTGCAGCTGTTCATTAGGTACCAGGATCGAACGTCCTGAAGCGTCAAATTTATAAGGAATGGCAAATAACTGTAGCTGATCCACAATTTCATTGGCGTCAGCATAGGCAACATCATTGTACAGCACCCGATAGTCCGGCTCCTGAGACCACAGCACCACAGCAAAACCAATAGCGATAGTAGCCGCCAGACCGACCATCAGCCCCAGCTGACGAACCAGACTCAGACGATTGAAGCCAAAGGCTATACCCTTGCTACCACCCGCTGCCATAGATGCGTTTTCCATTTAGTTGAGTGCCCACACAACCGTTAATTCAATAAGCGCCATTAAATTGGCATCTTCATAACATCTTCATAAGCCGACACCATCCGGTTACGGACCTGGGTCATTGCCTCAAATGAAACCGATGCTTTTTCCATGCTGATCATTACCTGGTGAAGATCAACACCCGGGTCTCCCCGCTCAAAAGACGTCGCCAGTGCTTTGGCTTCCTTTTGCATGCCATTGACCTTATCTACCGCGCCTTTCAGCATTTCACCGAAGCCCGGGGTATCATCATTAACACCGGCCACAGGCATCCCCATAGGGGCCTGCTGCATCCCCTGCTGCGCCTGCGACTTCATCGCACGCATCTGTTCCAGGACAGAATTTATGTCGGCTCTTTCGATCATACCCACCTCAGAAATCGGCAATATATTGACATTATATGCGTAGACTAGGTCTATTCAAGTAATAATCCGGCGTATTCGCCAAAAAACGTCGCCTAATAACGTCAAAAACTATACATACTGAGTTAAAAGCAAAAAACGGGCCATCAGGCCCGTTTATTTGACAGGTTGAACAAAGCAACCGCTTCAGATATTCGGCGTCTCGCCATACTTCAGGCGGACATACATAAGCGCGACGGTAATCGCATCGCCCAGCGCGGTATGCCGCTCTAATATAGGAATATCAAGATTCTTTGAAATGGTATCAAAACGCAGATCGGCATTACCGCCAATACTCCGCCATTTAATGATGTCGTGGTACACATGGGAAAGCTCAATCGCTTTACCCGGTAAGCCAAAACCGTAACGGGGCCGTAAAAACTTATCCAGCATGCGAATATCATAATTCACATAATACCCCAGTACCGGCCGGTTACCGACAAACGCCAGTACCTGCTCAAGTGCCTCATCCATATCTACACCGTCAACCAGATCAGCCGCACGGATTTTATGAATTTTGATTGAATCTTCTGTCAGACTCTTAGGCGGCTTAAGCGATATCCAGCCGCTCACTGGTGACTACCTTCTGCCCTCTGATTTTTACCGCGCCAATGGACAGTATTTCACCTTCTTTGACATTAAGGCTGGTCGTCTCGCAGTCCAGCGATACCACCTCATCACCGTCATAAGGCTCAAACAGCTCACCATGAGGCCCGGCCTTATGGTCTATCCGCTCTTTAAACTGTCTGATGGTACGGGGAATAATCATCCTGAATTTGCCTCCGGTTAGCCTGCCAGGTGATAACGCAATGCCAGATGCTTTTTAAATCCCTTCACTATATGCAGGGCATCACGCAACATATCGCGTTCCATTTTATCCAGAAGGGCCAGGTCAATGGTATTAGGCGTTTGATCAATGCCGTCCTGTTCCGCACGAACGACCTGCTGACCCAGCCGGACCTGAATAAACAATGCCAGTGCCTCGCACAGTTCACGGCCATGCTTTTCTTTAATCTGCCCCAGCTCTACCAGCGCCTCGATGCGCTTAAAGGTATTCGTTTCCAATACCCGGTATTCCAGCGCCAGTGTCCGGATACCATGAACAATCGGGAAGATACCGCCCTTTTACATCCAGCTGGCCTTTTTCTTTTAGGTTGCCGAAAAGCTTAGCGGCGTATCAAACTCCAGTGCGACTTTGGCAAAATGCGCAAAAACACTTTATTGCTCTGCAAATGGCGCATAAACCAGTTACGCGAGGTTTTGAAGAGCGCCTGATTACCGGCAACCGGGTGTGCATCAACGGCGATCGCCAGATTCATTTGCGCCGTACCGTCACAGTTCTGGGACCAGTCGCTTAATTGCTGTGTCCAGTCACCGATTGATTTCACCCAGGCAGGATTCGATACCATGATATTCCCCGGACATTCCGGAAACCCAAATGAGATCAGGGTATCGCTGAACTGACGGAGGGTTCTGTGCATATCCGGCCATATCAGCCCGTCACGGAATATAAGACCGTTATCCTGATCGGTCTTCATAATCTGCTCACCACGCCCTTCACTGCCCATGACGACCAAACACACATGGGGTTGCATATCCGGCGGAATAATCAGGTCGAACAGTTTGGCAATGATCCGGCCATTCATCGCGGCAATCAGATCCATCACAAAGCGGGCCTTCACTCCCTGCCCGACAACCGCTCGCACCAGATCACTCAACCCGGCGGCAGCATCCCGCAGGGCATCAATGGTATCTGCACGCTCAATGCGCAAACCGATCACATGGGAATGGCTTGAGAAATAGCTGAGCACGTCGGTCAGCTCTACCACACCGGTAAGCTGCTGGTCGTCCATCACCACAACCCGTTCAATATGCTGCTGGGTCATGGTGATCAGCGCATTAAACAGGTAATCGCCGGAAGCTGTTGTGATAAGCCGGTAGCTGGCAATTTCAGCCACATCCGTTTCCAGAGGAAAACCATCAATGACAATCGCATCCAGCAGATCCGTACCGGTTACCATGCCATAACGGTTGCCCCGCTTCACCAGCATGCAGTCCGCCCGTTTCTCCCGCATAAGCCGGGTCGCGGCTTCAATACTGCTGCCCTGCTCAACGATCAGGGGCTCACGGATAACACCGTCTTTAATCTGCGCCAGCATAAACTCGGCCATATCCTGGTCACCGCCCAGTTTTGAGCGGATCTCGGTTTTGGCCGACAGACTTTGCTGAAAGTAGTCAGCAAAGCGGCTGTTCTCTGCACAGAGATCCAACAGGGTTTTCGTCGGCAGGATATGACAAATGGTTTCTTCTTCGGCGATAAAGTTATGAATTGCCCGGCCCTTAATCGCCGACCAGCCGCCAAAGTAATCTTCTGCGGTGTAGTGAACAAACACGTGATCAACTTCACCGCCATCCGCATCATTTTCGCTGACCACACCTTTTAATATGACGTAGACACCTTCCGGAACGTCGCCGGCCGCCAGCACTGTCTCGCCGCGCTGGTAATAACCGATATCCAGACTGCCACGCAGCAACGCCTGCTCCGCTTCCGTGAGCAGGCTAAAAGGCATATTCGTCATATTAAAAGATGAAGGCATTTATACAGTCCTTTTTGCTGATTTATCCGCCCGTACCTGCCGGGCAGAAAAAGGGCACACCTGCTCGCGGGTGTGCCCTTGTCACTCCTCTCCGTAAAGGGAGGTTAACGATTAGTGAGCGTGAGCAGCACCTGCACCCCGTGGGACACGGATATTCTCAACGATTTCCTGAATCTCAACCGGTGGTGGTGGAGTCATCATAGACACTGCGTACGCCACGATGAAGTTCAGAATCATACCCACGAAGCCGAAGCCACCTGTGGAAATACCCAGGAACAGATCTTCCTTCGCACCGCCCATAAAGGTGAAGTAAATCATGTAAGCCATGGTAGAACCCAGACCCACGATCATACCGGCAATCGCACCTTCTTTATTCATACGCTTGTTGAAGATACCCATCACGATAACCGGGAATACCGAGGATGAAGCCAGACCGAAGGCCAGCGCTACTACCTGAGCCACAAAGCCCGGCGGATTTATCCCGAAGTAACCGGCAATACAGATCGCAACGATGGCAGCAATCCGTGCGTACATAAGCTCCTGCTTATCCGAAATATTCGGATTGATACAGGTCTTCATCAAGTCATGGGAAATAGCTGTCGAAATTACCAGCAGCAGACCCGCTGCGGTCGACAGTGCCGCGGCCACCGCACCGGCAGCAACCAGCGCAATCACCCAGTTAGGCAACTGTGCTATCTCAGGGTTAGCCAGTACCATGATGTCACGGTCAACGTATACTTCGTTTGCATACGGTGCACCGTTCACAGCAGCAGGATCAGCAATTGGGTTAGTTACCGCACGCTCACCGAACTCACCACGGTTATCACCGTCGAAAGCAGGCTTACCTTTCTTGCCGTCAAACGCAGCTCCGGCAGCATACTGAACCTTGCCGTCACCGTTGTAATCATGCCAGCCCAGCAGGCCCGCATTTTCCCAGTTCTTAAACCACTGAGGCATCTGCGCATATTCTGTACCTGCGTTATCAGCACCGTTGATGGTCTGAATCAGGTTAACCCGGCCGAAACCGGCAACACCCGGTACTGAGGTATACAGAATGGCGATAAAGATCAGCGCCCAGCCAGCAGAAGTACGGGCATCTTTTACGCGAGGTACAGTGAAAAACGTACGATTACGTGTGGCAGACCTGCAGTACCCGCCATCAGAGCAGCGGTTAAGCAGAAGATATCAATCGTGGATTTCTTACCCGCCGTATATTCAGCAAAACCCAGATCTGTGGATAACTGGTCAAGTGTTGCTAGAACAGACATACCGGAATCCAGTGTTGCACCCAGACCGATCTGTGGCAGGAAGTGGCCGGTGATCTGCAGTGACAGGAAGAATGCTGGCACAGTGAACGCCAGAATCAGTACACAGTACTGAGCAACCTGCGTGTAAGTAATACCTTTCATACCGCCCAGAACGGCGTAGAAGAATACGATTGCCATACCGATAATAACACCGGTGTTAATATCCACGTGCAGGTAACGGGAGAATACGATACCTACGCCGCGCATCTGACCGGCAACGTATGTGAAGGAAATCACAATGGTACATACAACGGCGATAATACGCGCTGTATTGGAGTAATAACGGTCACCGACAAAGTCAGGCACCGTGAACTTACCAAACTTACGCAGGTAAGGGGCCAGCAGCATCGCCAGCAGTACATAACCGCCGGTCCAGCCCATCAGATACGCACCGCCGTCACGGCCGATGAAAGACACCAGACCCGCCAGGAGATGAAAGATGCAGCAGACATCCAGTCCGCTGCAGTTGCCATACCGTTTGCGACAGGGTGTACACCACCGCCAGCTACGTAGAATTCTTTTGTAGACCCTGCACGGGCCCAGATTGCGATACCGATATAGAGCGCAAAGAGCCGCCTATAAACAGGTACGTCAGTACATCAAGACTCATAATACCGTCCTCAGATTCTTGTTATTGTTATTCGTGAACGTCGTATTTTTCATCCAGCTTGTTCATGCTGAACGCATAAGCCCAGATCAGGCCTACATAGACGAAGATAGAACCCTGTTGGTCGATCCAGAATCCTAACGGGAAGCCGAAGAACGGAATTGCATTAAGCTGTTCTACCAGCAAGATACCGCACACATATGAGACTACAAACCATATAGAAAGGTATGTAACGATAATGCGCAGATTTTCAGACCAATAGGCCTGAGCATTCTCAGACGAAGACATTGGCACCATCCTTATTTTTGTTATTGGGTTAATAGAATTTCGTCCTATAACGCTAGCAAAGCGCCCCTGTTTCCGATGCCCCGACTTTAGTCTCAGGCTATTTTATGAGCCCAACCGGACATCGCCGAAAGCCAGACATTACGGGGCATACAGCGATTTATTTTGCGCCGCAGCACAACAAGCTCTGTAGACAAAGGTATAATTCTGCCCGGCACGAATTCGCTGCATTTTACTGCCCGACTGTGTTTAAATGGAGATCTGACACGTAAAAGACTGAATAAGAATTGCTGTGTCCGTACCGAACGCCCCTCACAGACAGGCCTGTAAACGGTATTTATTCACAGCTCAGGAATCAGAAAATATGCTCTCTGGCGCATCGATTATTTTCATTTCACTGGCCTATGTAGGTCTGCTGTTTGCCATCGCGTATTTTGGTGACCGCAGCCGTAAAGGGCGCTCTTATGCCAGCAATCCTGTTATCTATTCTTTATCACTGGCGATCTATTGCTCATCCTGGACGTTTTATGGTGCCGTGGGGCGGGCCACCACCAGCGGCTGGGAGTTTCTGGCCACGTATCTCGGGCCGGTCTTAGTCTTTATTTTTGCCTGGCGCATCATTGAAAAATGATTCTTGTCGGCAAACAGCAAAACACCACCTCCATCGCCGACTTCATCTCTTCCCGCTACGGTAAAAGTCAGTCACTGGCCATTCTGGTGACCGTCATTGCCGTATTCGGCACCATCCCCTATATCGCCATGCAGCTGAAAGCCGTGGCGATCAGCTTTGATGCCCTTACCCCCAACATCGCCGACGGCCTCAGCAAAGGTAGTGATACCGCACTCTTTGTTGCCCTGCTGATGGCGGTATTTGCCATCCTGTTCGGTACCCGGCATATCGATGCCACTGAGCACCACGAAGGCATGGTACTGGCCGTTGCCTTCGAATCCATTATCAAGCTGACCGCCTTTATCATGGTAGGCCTGTTTGCTGCCTTCGAGATTTTTGAAGGGGTAGATGACCTGATCTTTAATATCAGCCACCAGCTCAGCTATAACGCCAATTTCCGCGGCCCTCTGAGCAATGGCTTCGTTATTGAGGTATTGCTGGCCTGCGCCGCTATTATCTGTCTGCCCCGTCAGTTTCACGTTACCATTGTGGAAAACACCCGGGTAGATAACCTGAAAACCGCCCGTTGGCTGTTTCCTTTGTACATGATCCTGCTGGCCCTGTTTGTGTTACCGATTGCCACCGCGGGCATGACAGTCTTTAACCCGACCAATACCAACGCAGACACCTATGTACTGCTGCTGCCGTTACGCTCCGGCCATGAAAACCTTGCTGTATTCGCCTTTATTGGCGGCCTGTCCGCCGCAACCAGCATGGTAATCGTTGCCTCCATTACGCTGGCCACCATGGTCTGTAACGACATCATCATGCCGCTGCTACTGCGCATCTCATGGCTAAAACTCTCCGATAACAAAGACCTTGGCGCGCTGCTGTTACGGGTACGTCGCATCACCATTGTCTGCCTGATGCTCATGGCCTACTTCTATTACCGTATCCTCGGTGACCAGACATCACTGGCCTCCTTTGGCTTACTGGCATTTGCAGCAGCCGCTCAGCTTATTCCCGGGATCATCGGCGGTATTTACTGGAAGGAAGGCTCACGCTACGGGGTGCTGGCGGGTCTGAGCGCTGGCTTTATTCTGTGGATCTACACCCTGGTATTCCCGACACTGGCCAGTGTCGGATTACTCGACAACGACATTATCGAAAACGGCCTGTTTGGTTATGAAAGCCTTAAACCGATGGCCCTGTTCGGCATAACCGGATTGGACATACTCACCCACGGCACCCTCTGAGTGTTGGTGTGAATGCCCTGCTCTATCTGGTCATTTCACACTACACATCACAGCGACTGGTTGACCGCATTCAGGCGAGCGCATTTGTTGACGCCTACAATAAGGACCTTAACGAATCCCAGCGCACCACCAATACACACGCCACCGTCAGCGATCTGCAAACCCTTGCGGAGCGTTTCCTGGCACCAACCGGGCGCAGCATGCCTTTACTGATTTCGCCCTGAAATTCAGCCAGACTCCGCCACTGCCCAGTGAAAAAGCCAGCCATGAACTGATTCAGTTTACGGAACGCCTGCTGGCAGGTGCTATCGGCGCATCATCCGCACGCATCGTACTGGCCTCCACCCTGCGGGGCAAAGACATGCAAATCGGCGACATCGTTACCATTGTCGATGAAGCCTCTCAGGCACTGCGTTTCAACCGCTCCCTGCTGCAGTCCACCATTGAAAATATTTCCATGGGCATCAGCGTAGTGGATCAGCAAATGCGGATCGTAGCCTGGAACCGCCGCTATATTGAAATGTTTAATTACCCCGACGGACTGGTGTGTGTCGGACGGCCCATTGAAGACATATTCCGCTATAACGCCCGCCACGGAGAATACGGTGACGGTGACATTGAAGCATCCGTCAAAGCCCGCCTGGACGCTATTCGCTCCGGAGACAATCAGGCATACGAACGCCACCGCCAGAACGGTACCGTCCTGGAGATTCGCGGTAACACCATGCCGAATGGTGGCTTTGTGAATACCTACATGGATATCACCGACCACAAAGAGGTTCAGGAAGCCCTGCGTGAAAGTGAACAGAACATCCGGATTTACACCGACAATGTGCCGGTACTGATCGCCTATCTGAATAACGACCAGTACTATCAGTTCGTCAACAAATCCTACGCCCAGACATTCGGCATCGACCGGCATAACATCGCCGGCATGCACTGTACCAGTGTTCTCAGCGAGGAAGAGTACAAACAGCGCTTACCCTATATAAAAGCGGCCGTTGCCGGCGAGCGCCAGCGGTTTGAAACCCAGTTACCAACGAAAGACGGCTCCCCCGCTATGCCGAGGTTACCTATATCCCTCACTTTGGCTATCAGGAGAGATCCCCGGGTACTTCACCCTCTATCAGGACATTACCGAGCGCCGGCTTGCAGAACAGGCCCTGCAGGAAACCAATGAAAATCTGGAACAGCGGGTTCAGGAACGGACTTACTCGCTGTCAGTAGTTAACAATGAGCTGCGCAAAGAAAACACCGTCAGAGCACTGATTGAGGATGAACTGCGCCAGGCCAAAGCCGATGCAGATGCCGCCAACCTGGGTAAAACCCGCTTCCTTGCGGCTGCCAGCCACGACGTACTCCAGCCCCTGAACGCTGCCCGGCTGTTTACCTCAGCACTGGCACAGCAACAGCACAGTGAAGCAACCACCCAATTGATAGAAAATCTGGACGGTTCACTGAAAGCCGCTGAAACGCTAATCTCGGCGATACTGGATATATCCAAGCTGGATGCCGGTGCACTGGTGCCTAACCGTAGTCACTTCAGCCTGACAACCCTGTTTGAAAACCTGAATACGGAATTCACCGCACTGGCCAATGAAAAGGCCTGCAGTTCCACTTTGTAAACTGCCATCGAATCGTACATTCCGATCCGCAACTTCTCCGGCGGGTGCTGCAAAACTTCATTTCCAATGCCATTCGCTATACCCAGAAAGGCAAGATCCTGCTGGGCTGCCGGCATACAGGCAACAGTATCCGGATAGAGGTATGGGACACCGGCGTGGGCATTCCAGAAGACAAGCTCAGTGAAGTATTTGAAGAGTTCAGACGGATCAACAACCCTAAACACTCCAAAGTAGAAGGCCTGGGCCTTGGTCTGGCGATTACCGAACGTATCGCCCATATTCTTGAGCATCCGATTAGCGTCCGCTCCTGGCCCGGCAAGGGCACCGTTTTCAGTGTCAATGTGCCACTCGGGGAAACCAGCAAGGCCATTAAACAGCAACCGGAGAACCGTGGCTGGACCCGCAGTAAGGGCCTGGAGGGGTTAATGTGCTGGTTGTGGATAACGAGCCAAGTATTCTGGAAGGCATGACCGCACTGTTGCAGGGCTGGTCCTGTAATACCTTATGCGCAACCTCCAGTGCAAACGCGGCGGCCCTGATCCGCGACGAAGATTTCACACCGGATATTATTCTGATGGACTACCATCTGGATGACAGCCTGACAGGCATCATGGCACTGAAAGATCTGGCACCTCTCTGGCCTGCCCCGGTACCGGCAGTAGTCATCACCGCAGACCGCACCGATGAAGTTCAGGACGAGATCCGCCAGTCGGCAGCACAGCACCTGAATAAACCGATAAAACCGGCAGCACTGCGCGCCATGATCAACAAACTCATTTCAGCTAACCGGCAACAAGAAGCTGAAACTTCCGGCCAGACGTAAAGGGCCTGACGGCCCTTTTTCACACTGTTTTATATCCGGGTATTACGCCAGCTCAGTTTTCGGCGGCTCAACACCTAAGCGTTGTGCGGCAATCACGGCCTGAGTACGGCTGTGTACGCCCAGCTTACGCAAAATGGCCGTCACGTGGGCCTTAATGGTCGCTTCAGATACATTCAGCTCATAAGCGATCTGCTTATTCAGCAGCCCTTCGGTCAGCATCGTAAGTACACGGAACTGCTGTGGCGTCAGCGAGGCAAGATTGTTGGCAAACGCCTGATCTTCTGCCGGCACATCATCCATATTATCCGCCAGTGCCTGTGGCAGCCATTCTTCACCCTGCAACACTTTGGAAATCGCTTCAGCAATGATATCCAGCGGCGATGACTTAGGAATAAACCCGGATGCACCGTAATCAATGGCGCGCTTCATCACCACCGGTTCTTCACTGCCAGAAACCACCACAACAGGTATTCCCGGGTTTTGGCCCCTCAGGAATACCAGGCCGGTAAAACCGTTAGTCCCCGGCATATGCAGGTCCAGCAGGACCAGATCTGCGTCACTGTGTGTATCCACCGCTTCCTGAACAGCGGCCAGAGAATCAGCTTCTACAATTTCAACACCGGAAACAGCTTGAGTCACCGCCTGTTTAAGCGCTGCACGAAACAGCGGATGATCATCCGCAATGATTATTTTCTGCGCTAACTGCATTCAACCTCTCCCCATATGCATCATGTTACTTAGCATAGCAGTGAAAACTGCTCTGGCAGGACCAGCAACGGCCTGCAGCACACCACTTACATTAGCAACATATTATCACCGGCAACCTTTTAAACAAACTTCTGCCACCTGTCGTGGCGAATTTTATTGTTTAAGCTCAATAAGTTAGCCTTATACTTAAGTCGAAGAAACGACTCTGAATTACACTTAAAAATTACTTTCCCTTAAAAACAACAACGCCCCGTACAAAGACGGGGCACTGAATATTAAGCACTTATTTGCGGTTCATACGGTGCTCAATCAGGTCATCAACCACCGACGGATCCGCCAACGTTGAGGTATCACCCAGGGCGGCAAAATCATCTTCAGCGATCTTACGCAGGATACGGCGCATGATCTTACCTGAACGGGTTTTTGGCATACCCGGGGCAAACTGAATCAGATCCGGCGAAGCAATCGGGCCGATCTCCGCACGTACCCAGTTACGCAGCTCTTTCATCAGCTCGTCAGACTCTTCATAACCGGACTGCAGGGTCACGTACACATAGATACCCTGGCCCTTGATGTCATGCGGATAACCTACAACCGCCGCTTCAGCAACTGCCGCATGGGCTACCAGCGCAGATTCAACCTCTGCAGTACCCATACGGTGGCCGGATACGTTGATCACGTCATCAACACGGCCGGTAATCCAGTAATAACCGTCTTCATCACGACGGGCACCGTCACCGGTGGTATACATGCCCTTAAACGTTGAGAAGTAGGTTTGTACGAAGCGCTCGTGATCACCCCAGATTGAACGCGCCTGGGAAGGCCATGAGTCGGTCAGCACCAGATTACCGTCAACAGCACCGCTCAGTTCATTCCCTTCGTTATCCAGCAGTGCCGGCATAACACCGAAGAACGGACGGGTTGCAGAACCCGGCTTAGCCGCGGTAGCACCCGGCAGTGGCACAATCATCACGCCACCGGTTTCAGTCTGCCACCAGGTATCAACGATCGGGCAGTTTTCCTGACCGACAATCCGGTGGTACCACTCCCAGGCTTCAGGGTTGATTGGCTCGCCCACAGAACCCAGAATCCGCAGTGAAGAAAGATCGGCATCACCCAATACATCTTCACCCTGCTGCATCAGTGCACGGATAGCGGTTGGTGCAGTGTAGAACTGATTTACTTTATGCTTTTCGATAACACGGCCGAACCGGCTATTATCCGGGTAGCTCGGCACACCTTCAAACATCAGTGTTGTTGCACCGTTCGCCAGCGGGCCATAAACAATGTAGCTGTGTCCGGTTACCCAGCCCACGTCTGCTGTACACCAGTAGATATCGCCGTCTTTATAATCGAATACATACTCATGGGTCATAGACGCATACACCATGTAACCACCGGTTGTATGTTTCAGACCTTTAGGTGCACCGGTAGAGCCGGAGGTGTAAAGAATAAACAGCGGATCTTCGGCATTCATTTCTTCTGCCGGGCAATCCGTGGACGCCGCTGCGGTCAGTTCTTCATACCACTTATCACGGCTGGCATCCCAGGTTACATCCTGATCTACACGCTTCACCACCAGCACGCTGCTGATGCAGGCTGCTACCGCAGGGTTTTCCAGCGCTTTATCCACGTTTTCTTTCAGTGGAACCGCTTTACCGCCACGCAACGAATAGTTAGCAGTAATGACAACTTTAGAGTTCGCACCTTCGATACGTGCGGCCAGGGCTTCCGGTGAGAAACCACCGAAAACAATGGAGTGCACCGCACCGATACGGGCACAGGCCAGCATTGCGACTGCCGCTTCCGGGATCATCGGCATATAAAGAGTTACAACGTCACCTTTTGAACACCCTCACCTTTCAGTACATTGGCAAAACGACTGACACGCTCATGCAGATCGCGGTAAGTAATATTCTCTGACTCACTCGGGTCATCCCCTTCCCAGATAATCGCCGTCTGGTCGCCACGGGTTTCCAGATGCCGGTCCAGACAGTTATAAGCCGCATTCAGAGTGCCGTCTTCATACCAGCGGATATCCACATTGTGCGGATCAAAAGAGGTGTTCTTAACTTTGGAGTAAGGCTTAAACCAGTCGATACGCTTACCATGCTCGCCCCAGAACGCATCAGGATCGTTAACTGACTGCTCGTACATCGCTGTGTATTTTGCGTTATCGATATGCGCAGAAGCGGCCATCGCTTCAGAGACCGGATACATCTTAGAGTCGCTCATGATCATGCCCTTAACTTGTTATTTTATATTCGTTATCAGCGGATAATGCAGAACAGCGCACGTCACTGCTATGCATTCATGCTCAGGTTTCAGCGTGCAGCGGCACCGACTGTTCCCGACAAAAGATTCATTATATAGACGCCGGGAGTTGGCCAGACGCGAAAATCTGTTCCTGATTTAATTAATTACTCTACTAATACCATGCTTTTGCAGCATTGCCTCACAGGCTGACAGTAAAGCGTTTTCAGCATTCATCTGATGTCTGATCAATGTATAAAGACTGCCCTGCTGCCTAAATTAGACATTGGTCGATTTACAGCAAGCCATTAGTCTTACACGGAATCGGACTGAGAGTAGCGCTGCGGCTGGGTTTGAACAAGTGATTCCCGGTTCTGCAAATGTTGCCATTTGCAGAACACAGCCTGGCAAATCAGCCCAGCATGGCATCCAGATCCACACCGTCTTCACGCATTTTTGCCAGCTTATAGCGCAGCGTCCGGGGACTGATACCCAGTTGCTGAGCAGCATCTTTACGGCTGCCTCCGGTTTCCCTGAGGGTATCAATGATCAGCTGATACTCATGCTGGCGCACACCGGCAACCAGCGGATTTGAATCACTCCCTGAAGACAGCTCAACACTGGTATCAAACTCGGCGGTCTGAATACTGGTGGGCTGAATGTGCAGATCACGGGCACTGATCAGCGCGCCTTGTTGCAGAATCAGCGCGCGCTGCACCACGTTATCCAGCTCCCGGACATTACCCGGCCAGTCATAATTACTCAGTGCCTGCTCAGCATCCTCACCCAGAGAAACGGCCGTGCGGTTCATCTTCAGTGAGTACTTACTCAGCAAGCGCTTGGCCAGCGGTACAATATCTGCCCGGCGCTCTCGCAGCGGCAACCACTGCAACGGAAACACATTCAGACGGTAGTACAGATCTTCACGGAATTTATTCTCGCCCACATAAGACTCAAGCTTACGGTTAGTGGTCGCCAGAATCCGCACATCCAGACTGATGACTTTACGGCCACCGACCCGCTCCACTTCCTGCTCCTGCAGGACACGCAACAGCTTGGCCTGCAGGCCAAGATCCATCTCGGAGATTTCATCCAGCAAAATAGTCCCGCCGTTAGCCTGTTCAAACTTACCCGGGTTACTGCTGTACGCACCGGTAAATGCGCCCTTTTCGTGACCGAACAGCGTCGCTTCCAACATGCTTTCCGGAATGGCTGCACAGTTAATGGCGATGAACGGCTGATCCGCTCGTGGAGAATGGTTATGAATGTACTGGGCCAGCACTTCTTTACCGGTACCGCTTTCGCCGGTAATCAGTACGGTGGAGTCGGTTTCTGCCACTCGCCGGGCAACCTGCAACAGTTGTTTACTGGAGTTTTCTTCCGCCACCGGCTGCAGATTATCCTGCTTACGGATCTGCGTGCCGGTATAACGTTTTACTACTTCAATCAGTGCATCCGGCTCAAAGGGCTTCATCAGATAATCCACAGCACCGCTGCGTATTGCATCCACCGCTTTATTCACCTGCCCGTAGGCGGTAATCAGCATCACCGGCAAACAGGGATGTTGCTGCTGTATTTTTCCAGTAATTCATGGCCGTCCATGCCGCCCATATTGACGTCACTGACCACCATATCTACCGACTGCTGACTCAGCAGTGTCAGTGCATCTTCACCGGACTCGGCTTCGAGACAACCGAAATCGGCCAGTTCCAGTGTATCGACCAGCGCTTCTCTCAAGCTGGCATCATCTTCAACCACCAGTATCTGCGTCGCCATGTATTTTCCCGTTTCGTTATCTGTATAAATTCAAAAACAGCCGGTTTATCAACTGCTGACGTTAGCATCTTTTTCGTAAGGCAATAAGAACGCTGCCCGCGTGCCCTTACCGAGCTCTGACACCAGTACAAATTCACCGTGATGCGCTTTGGCAACCACCTGTGCCACCGCTAACCCCAGGCCGGTGCCGTGTGATTTAGTCGAGTAAAACGGCTCCAGTACTTTCCGGCACTGCTCCTGATCCATGCCCGGACCATTATCTGCCACCATCAGGCACAGCCTTTCCTTAAGCACTGATGCTTCAATGCTTAACTCAGCGCCCTTACCTGTCGCCTGCAGGCTGTTTTCAACCAGATTCATCAGTGCGCCCAGTAAGGCTTCTTTATTACACTGCAACTGAAGGTCCGGGACCGCATTAATACATTCGCAGTCTGCATCCCAGGCCGCCAGCGGTACATCCAGTGCATCTTCAATATCGCGAAATAACTGCGCCAGGGTCAGACGGTCATCCAGACGGGTTTCCCCGGGCAAACACCAGCATATCGCGCACCTGATGCTCCAGATTTTCCAGCCGTGATTTAATTTTGCCAGCAAACTTAATCTGCTTATCTGTCTGCAAACCCGGCTTAATAAGATGACTCGCGTATAACAAAGCCGCCGACAGCGGCGTACGGATCTGATGTGCCAGGAAGCCATCATCCGGCCCATTTCAGACAACCGCTGATAATGAGCAACCTGCCCCTGTAAGAGCCGAGTTTCGGTCTGATCCGTCAGCATAATCAGCTGCCCGGTTTCAGACTCAAGCGAGCGGGTAGACAAACTCACCCGGCGGCCGCTTTTAAAGATACCTCGTGTCCATCATCACTGCGCGGCGCAAAGCTTCGCTGAATAATCCCCAGCCAGGATTCCCCAGCAACGGTTCCCCAGCAGCTCTGCGGCTGCCAGATTCGCTTCGCTCACCAGACCACGGTGATCGACCACCAGTACGCCGGCAGGCAGGAGGTTTAACAGATTATCCATACGGCCGCTCAGGCGGGAGTTTTCTGCCTGTTGCTCAAGGTGCTGCCCCTGAGTATCCGCCAACTGAACTTGCAGGGCAGCTACCTGCTCACGCAGTTGCGCCAGTTCAGTATTCATCTCAGTGTTAGAGTTCTGATCGGCCATGGGTTATTTTCGCTGAATCCCGTACTTACGCATTTTCTCCACCAGCGTGGTCCGGCGAATTTGTAGCTTGTCCGCGGCTCTGGCAACAACGTTGTTGGTGGTATCCAGTGCCTGCTCAATCAGTACCTGTTCAATGCCTTCAAGATAGGCCTTCATATCAATACCCTCTTCCGGCAGCACATGTGCCCCGGGAGCATCTGACGCTTCAGCCTGGGCCTGATCAACGTCCAGATGTAACTGTGCCTTTAAACTGATATCACCGGCATCTTCTTCCAGATAACGGAATTTCTCCGGTAACTCACTGATACTGATAATGCTGTCCGGGTGCATGATGGTTAAACGTTCAATCAGATTCGCCAGTTCGCGGACATTGCCTGACCAGGGATGCTGCTGTAATGAACGGATAACCGCCGGCATGACTTTAATCCGGCCAAATCCATCCGCTTCGGCACGGCGGACAAACAGCTCAGTCAGGGTGGGAATATCTTCTGTCCGTTCACGCAGGGCGGGCATAGCAATCGGGAAAACATTCAGGCGGTAATACAGGTCTTCCCGGAACTTACCTTCATCGATCATCTCTTCCAGATTTTTATGTGTGGCGGCAATGATGCGCACATCACAGTCGATGGTTTTGGTACCGCCGACCCGTTCAAAGCACTTTTCCTGAATAACCCTTAGCAGCTTTACCTGCATATTCAGTGGCATATCACCAATTTCGTCCAGGAACAGTGTGCCGCCGTCCGCCAGTTCAAACCGCCCGGGACGGCTCGAAACAGCACCGGTAAAGGCACCTTTTTCATGCCCGAACAACTCACTCTCTAACAATTCAGAAGGTATGGCTCCGCAATTAAGCGGCACAAAGGGCCCGGCAGCCCGTGATGAAGCCTTATGCAGGCAATTAGCCACCACTTCTTTACCGGTACCGGACTCACCGTTAATCAGCACACTGACATCCCGTCCGGCCACTTGCGCCATCAGACTGCGAACGTCGTTCATAACGGCGCTGCCACCGGCAAGATCAGCAAACGCCTGTTGCAGCCCCCGGCCAGTTCCGCCGGCTGACGCAAGCCTCTGAAAATCTGCGCCCGGTGTAACACATACTGCACATCTGACAGCTGCGACCCCGGTGTTAAGGTACCCAGTATTCTTTGCTGCAATCCTTCACTGGCCGCTTCAGGCTGCATCCAGTCCCCACGGTGATCACCGGCGTTGCCTCATCCAGCCGCTGCGCCAGCAATTTTTCCAGATCAATCGGATGGTTACAGTGCCCCAGCATGACAGCCAAATATTCAGAACTCCGACCTTCCTCTGCCTGCAACCAGTCAACGTAACTCTCAGTCTGGCAGGCAATGCCGGCAAAAGTTAACCGGTCGGATAACTGCCGCCGGCTATCTGCATTGTCATCTACATAAAGAAGCTGCATATGTGTGTCATACCTGTGATCTGAACATACCTTCAGCACTAACGCCGTCACCCGGACGGTGTGCCTGAAACAGACAAAAAACCTTAACGTCAAATTTATGACATATATTAAAACTTAACAAGTATCTTTGTGTTATTTTTTGACGCTTCGAGAATTATTATCCATAAACCAAAAACGGGCACTGTATAGCGCCCGTCTCATAGTTAAATCAGAAGTATTTAAAGTCTTTCACCTAGCTACCAACTGCTGTCAGTAGCCGACATACTCACACGCTCTATACCAATAGTAATTACTTACCACCCATCTGAAGCTCAACAGGCATCTCAGACCATCCTTGTTTCACCACTAAGATTAAATCCATGACTTCCTGAACTTTTTCGCTATCGCTGTTCCGGTTAGCCTGCATTATTGTACGAAGCATGTAATCATAAAGCTCATCAAGATTAGCTGCGACCTCACCGCCTTTATCCAGGTCCAGGCTCCCTCGCAAATTGACAACTATCTCAGAGGCTTTATTGAGATGGACAGTTCTTTCTTCAATACTATTTCGCTCGATAGCCCCTTTGGATTTCGCTAAAGCAGCTAACGCTCCATCAAAAAGCATTGCAATCAACTTATGTGGACTGGCTGTAGCGACTGTCGCATGCAGACTAACGTTTTGATACTGCTTAAGAGCCTTTAAGTTTACAGACATGTACACACCTTAATCTAAAAATATTAGGACTGAATCATTGTACTTCAATATCGGCATCAGTGGTGCTTCCTTTAACTATCAGTGCTCTGATAAGCTACCTATATTGAGATCCTTCCCGCTGCTGCATGCTACACCACACACTATAAGTGATTTTAAATTAGTAAATATAGCCAGCATATTAATTATGAGCTTTATTGGATGAAGAACTATGTTTGATAATAAAACAATTTTAATCACTGGTGGCACCGGGTCATTCGGCCAAAAATACACAGAGACTTTGCTTAGTCAGTACTCACCTAAAAGATCATTATCTATTCCCGTGATGAACTAAAGCAGTTTGAAATGCAGCAGAAGTTTGACAACCCCTGCATGCGTTACTTCATAGGCGATGTCCGGGATCAAGAACGATTGAAACAAGCCATGCAAAATGTTGATTTCGTCATTCATGCTGCTGCACTAAAGCAAGTTCCTGCTGCAGAATACAATCCCATGGAATGTATTAAAACTAATATTCACGGGGCCGAAAACGTTATAAAAGCAGCATTAACAAATGACGTTGATAAGGTCATTGCATTATCCACTGACAAAGCAGCAAACCCGATCAACCTCTACGGTGCTACAAAGTTAGCATCCGACAAGCTGTTTGTTGCAGCAAATAACATGGCTGGCGGCCACCCAACTCGCTTTAGTGTTGTCAGATACGGAAATGTCGTCGGTTCACGCGGTTCCGTTGTACCTTTTTCAATAAGCTGATCAGTGAAGGACACACCTCCTTCCAATAACAGATACTCAGATGACACGGTTCTGGATTACGCTTCAGGAGGGTGTGAACTTTGTACTCAAGAACTTCTCCAGAATGAATGGAGGGGAAATCTTTGTACCTAAAATTCCTTCAGTTAGAATTGTTGATCTTGCAAAAGCTATGGCCCCTGATCTTGAACATAAAATTATTGGCATTCGCCCCGGCGAAAAATTCATGAGATTATGTGTCCTGCTGACGATTCTCACTTAACGCTGGAATTTCCCGATCACTTTGTTATCAGACCCTCAATCACTTTCACCAGCAGAACAAACAACTTTGAAACAAACAACATCAATGAATCTGGAAAAGCTGTAGAACAGGGCTTTGAATATAATTCAGGAAACAACAATTTTTCCTAAGCATTGATGAAATCAAAAATTAAATCAAGAAGTATCGAGCAACCAATGATTCCTTATGGACGCCAAGACATCATTCAAGATGATATAGATACTGTTATTGAAACCCTGCAATCTGACTTTATTACACAAGGGCCGCAGGTAGCTCTGTTTGAGAAAAAATAGCTGAATATTGTCAGGCAAAATATGCCATCGCCTGCAACAGCGCAACATCCGCCCTTCACCTAGCCTGCTTAGCACTCGGTATAACGGAAGGAGATCAGGTATGGACTTCACCGATTACATTTGTTGCCACAGCCAATGCTGTAAAAATGTGTGGTGCTCAGGTCGACTTTGTAGATATAGATCCCGAAACATCTAATCTGAGCGTTTCTGTACTCAAATCCCGTCTGTCTCAGGCCGAAAAGCAAAACGCTCTTCCTAAAGCAATTATCGTTGTACATATGGCCGGCCTCTCCTGTGACATGGCAGAAATATCATCACTTACTCAAAAATACGATATTAAGATAATCGAAGATGCTGCACATGCTATTGGTGGAAGCTATCAGGATGCCAAAATAGGAGCTTGCCAATACAGCGATATAACAGTTTTTAGTTTTCATCCGGTAAAAATAATCACCACTGCTGAAGGAGGTCTTGCTACAACTAACAACCCTGTTTTAGCAGCCACCATGGAGCAGCTAAGATCTCATGGGGTTACCAGAGATGAAGAAAAGTTACAAAATACAGCCGATGGCCCATGGTATTATGAACAGCATTTTCTCGGATTTAACTATCGGATAACTGACATTCAGGCAGCTCTTGGAATCAGCCAATTGAAAAGGCTTGATGATTATGTAAAAGCCAGAAACGCCCTGGCTAAACGCTATAACGATGCTTTATCAGTTTTACCAGTTCGGCTTCCTGAGATTTACAAAGACAGGCTATCTGCATTTCACCTGTATATAATAAAGCTCAATACACCGGATCGTTCTGAACATCTCAGGCTCTTTAAAGCTCTGCGAAAAGAAGGCATTGGTGTGAATCTTCACTATATACCTGTTTACAGACAACCTTTTATCAGGAACAAGGGTTCAAACGTGACGACTTTCCCAATTCAGAAGCATATTATCAGTCTGCCATCACTTTACCCTTATTTCCAACGATGACATTTGAAGAACAAGATAAAGTGATTGAGACATTAGTTAATCTTTTAAAATAATCCTATTTTCTGAAAAGATGCCAGGCTGTAGCGGTTCCCCGAGTAATATCATGAGCAGCTATCCTTCCAATTAACTGATCACGATACTTAGGGGCCAATCCATTAGCAGGTCTGATGATACAAAGATCATCAATTGTAATTTTCTGCCCCTCACTAACCGATTTTTTAAAATATACTGAACGGCGATAAAGCTTACTTTTCTGTTCAGCCTTACTTCCACCATAACTAACATCACCTAGAGCTTGATGCGCTTGCTTCACATCACTGACCATTCTGGCAAACTCAGCCGGTTCCAAAGAAAAACCCGCATCAACTCCGCCATCAGAACGCTGCAGGGTAAGGTGCTTCTCAATTACAACACTGCCCATCACCGTAGCCGCAACAGCCACAGCAGACCCCATTGTATGGTCAGATAAGCCGACAAGTGTCTTACTCCACTCCCTAAGATGTGGAATCGTTTTGATATTTGAATTTGAAGGATCAGCAGGATACGTACTGGTACATTTAAGTAGCACAACCTGCGCATCAGACTCAGACCTTATGGCTAGCAAAGACTCTTCAATTTCACCAAGTGTCGCCATTCCAGTCGACATAATAATGGGTTTACCGGTACGGGCAATTTTTTTAAGCAGAGGGATATCTGTCAATTCAAACGAAGCCACTTTATAAATGGGACAGTTTAATGATTCTAAAATCAACAGCGCTCTCATCAAAGGAGAGCTAAAAGGCACCATTCCCTTTTGTTTAATATAATCAAAAGCTCTTGATGCCATTCCCAGGGAGTATGGGCCTCATGATAAAGACTATACAATGTATAGCCTGCCCACGGGTTATCCAAGTCAGCCACATGAAAATCATTTTGCTGACAATCCAGAGTCATAGTGTCTGCTGTATATGTCTGCAACTTAACAGCATCGGCCCCGGCATCTGCAGCCGCATCTATGATTGCTTTAGCGCGCTTTATATCGCCATTATGATTACCGGAAAGCTCTGCAACCAAAAATGGCGCTTGTCCCGCAGCTATAATTTTATCACCAAGTTTAATCATACTTTTTCTCAGCAACCATAAGTATTTGACGTCCAAGATTAATCTCGGCAAGCGCCCTATAAAACTGATGCAATACTTTAGTCCTGCCTGTTGACCTTAAATTATGTTCAAACAACATTCTCTGCTCGTGAATCTGTCTCCCCAGAGCCGGATTCCCACATAGTTATTTCCCATAAGCAGATTCATTTCTAACGGAAAAGAAGCCATTTTATCAAGAACAGTAAAGCCTTCCCCTGCAACAGGGCCTGTAAACTGTCTGAACTAAAATAATTAAGATGCGCAGGCGGTGCTACCCACCATTCTTCAAGATTATTAACTTCCTTCCCGGCAACCTGAAACTCATTAAACTCATTAGGCACATCGATAATGAACAGACCACCCGGGTTAAGCAGGTTCTTATGTATTTCGGCTACAACTGCAACTGGGTCTGCAAGATGTTCAAGTACATTCTGCATCAGTAAAACATCAAACTTCCGCTGAAATGGATTTAAATCCTGAAGATTAGAAACTTCCACGTTTAGCCCAAGAGAGCGCCCATACTCTATAGCTTCCGGTGTAGTATCTATTCCATAACACTCCATCCCTTCTTCTTTAAAGTAAGAAAGTGTTTCGCACCAACCACAGCCAAAGTCCATAACAGAAACATCAAGCCGGCCAAAATGCTCTCCTATCAAGTTAACCAGATCCGCTCGCCAACCCTGATAAAACGCTTTATCTTTCTTCTGAATATCCAGACTTGAATCATTTACTTGTGCAGGTGATTCGGACGCATAAAATTCATTAGAATAATACTCTGCAATCTCAGCATCACTGGGCGTAGGTGATATTTGTAAAAACCGTAATGAGGATTTCTTTCCAACTTATAACCCATTAAAACCCCTCCGGATATAATGTTTTGTTTCTTCAAGACCGATATTAGCAATGACATCAACAATAGAAAGATGAGAGTGCCATTGATCACTTCTATATTGCCTGTACTTCAAAGGCTCATACTCTTGATAGACAATATCAATACCTTCTTCCTGCAATATACCGTCTCGCTCAAGGTACTCACGAGCGCCTTCAGGACTAAAATAACTTAGCCCTCCAAAAGCTCTGATGAGATCTAACAACCGTTGACTACGTTCTGAAGAGGTATCAATTTCAGAGCTATTATGGAAAGTACAATCAAGCTCAAGCAGCCGAGCAATTTTTATAGTTAACTCAATGTTAACTTGTGCTAATGAACTTATGCTTATACTTTCTATTCCTTCCATAATAAGCTCAAGATCATTAAAAAGGGGCTTTTCCATACACAGACTTCAACTGTTGTAAATGTTTTTGGCCACTGTCCTTCCGGACGGATCATCACTTCATTAATATTAACTACCCCTGTCGCGTGACCGGCAAGCTAATCCACTGAACATCCCCGAAACAATTGATCCTGTTTCTTGACTGCCAACTGGACTTTGAAAACTGCACATCGTCCAGAAAGACAAAAAAATTCACTTGGCTCATCAGATGAAAATAGCCAGCCCAGGGCAAATAAGTTGGCTGCATAATGGCGACATCAAACATCCTCTGAAACCACCCATTCATCGAACAACAATCCCCAGATATTTTGATCAACAAATACGCCATCCTGGTATATTGCCTGCCGCTCACAACCTTCTAATACAAAACCAGCCTTCTCATACATTTTCTGGGCTGCAATGTTATCAATACGGGTAAATAACTTTACCCGGTGAAGCTTAAGCTCTTTAAATGCAACCTTTAACAACAAGCCCAATGCACGAAAGCCCATACCCCTACCACGAAGTGAGGCTTCACCTATATAGATCTCCAGCAAAGCGCTCTTATGTCTTGGAGTTAAACGTAAAATAGCGTTTCCAATATGCTGACCATTAACTTCAATTGCTTTAATAAGAAAGTCACACTGAGCATCCAGCCACTTACGGTGCATACTTACATCGATTTGATACGTCAAACCAAAAGTATTTTTCATCTCTGGGTCATTCAACCAGGCAACTGTTCTTTCATCATCAGAAACCAGATATGATCTTAAACAAACTTCACCATTCTTCATATTGCTCTTCCTTCAAGACAGGAAAGAATTTTCTGTTTAATCCTCACAGCACCATCAGCATCCAAATCTAATCTGCCAGTTACAGGTTCTGAGACCAAAAACTTACGAAGTTTGTGCTCTATTGTTCTCTTATTAAAACCATATCCCAGGTATTTAATCAGTCCTTCTCTTTCAAGCTCTTCCAAAATATTGATCTGATTCTTGTGTGTTGCGACCAGTGCAACTTGACATCCTGCTGCGATTCTTTGCCAAGTCGCTAACCCAGGAGCTCCTATAGCAATTTCAGCCGCCACTAAACCCTCAGCCAGTGAACTTGGTTCAAAGCTTAAGAAAGCATTGTGTTTGGCTTTGATAAGTTCCTCAATAGCCCTAACATTCCGGTTTCTAGATGTAATAACAACTTCCCACTGCCAACCCAGAAACATATCTAATAATAATTCCAGGTACTTCTCAGTTAAGTTCAATGGGTCAGTAGATCCTAAAAACAAATGGCCTCTGTTCTTTACCTTCTTCCCGGATGTAAAAAGATTACGTTCCAACATTAAATAAGAAGAGCCAATTAAACAGTGACATGACTCACTGACCAGTCCTTTATAATCAGCTTCCTGCCTAACCGGACTTGCATCAATTAAAATATCTGCCTGTATCTCTCTACTCGCCAAATCATCAAAAACAACAATTAACGCGTCGGTTAATCGACGTTTCATATTCAGCTCATAATCATCGAGAATCACCAACTGCACATCGGCTTCATACAGGCATCTTTCTAATCTTTTTCTAACGTACCATTACAGGATTCTATACAAATCAACTCAACACAGGTTTCAGCCAAGCGTTTTTCAATACGGGGCGTTAACGATGTATAAAACCACACAATCTGAGCACCGGAAAATTCAGATATGAGCTGAAGACAACGAACAGCATGCCCTTCTCCTATCCTAAAAGAAGCATTGGCATAAACAGCAATACGCATTAATCTTTTTCCGCACACTAAACAGAGGGGTCAGAGAGTCAACATGTAAAAAGAGCCTGACCACCCTTTGATTTTGCGCGTGCAAAACCTCAATTACTTCGGCATATATAGCAAGAACCCTTTCTATCACACCTTCATCATGACTCAACGTTAAGTTATGGGACCCTAAAGTGATCAAACCTCTCTTTAACGTCTCTTGCATGTAGAGTGTTTTCCACAAATATAACTCTTCAGGCTCATCAACATGTATATTGAAAAACTCCAGACCGGATTACCAGACACTGAAAGAAAATCTGAACATGAAAACTGAGATATCAGAGCTTCAAGGCCTTCTTTCAACTGAGTACCATAGGTCGTAATCTTCTGAATTCCGGATTGTTTTTCCAACTTTTCAATGGTTGCCAATGCCGCTGCAATAGACAGTAACTCCCTCCATAAGTGAAAGAGAAAAACCTCATCCAACAACTGCATAATTTCTTTCTTACCTGTTACAACTGACAACGGCATACCATTAGCAATTCCCTTACCAAAGTTGCTAAGTCTGGTGTAACACCAAAAATTTTGCGCGCCTCCCAGATCAAATCTAAAGCCTGTAACAGTCTCATCAAATACCAACACAGCCCCATATTCCTGACAAAGCGCTTTCACTCCAGGCAGGAAATCAGCTTCAGGATAAGTAATATTCATTGGCTCAAGAATAACAGCAGCAATTTTATCCTTACGCTTCTTAAACAAAGCCTCAAGGCTATCAATATTATTAAACTGAAATTTGTGAGTTAAAGACTGTGTTGCTTCAGGCACTCCAAGCTTTTTGTCAGTGGAACCGATATACCAATCGTGCCAACCGTGATAACCACAAACAGCCACTTCATCTCGGCCGGTATAAGCTCGGGACAAGCGAATTGCTGCTGTTGTTGCATCAGAGCCATTCTTTCCAAAGCGACTCATTTCAGCACAAGGTATCAACTGCGCAATTTTTTCCGCCAACAGGGCTTCTAACTCGTTGGAAAGTGAAAAATTACACCTTTTCAACTTGCTTAATAATCGCAGTGTCCACATCCGGGTCACAATAACCCAGAGTGACTGCTGCCAATCCGTTGACCATATCGATAAACTGATTACCATCAACATCAAAAGGTAGGGCCCCTTTCCTTTCTCAGCAAAAAGGACTACCACCTTTTGGATAGTGTTTATAGCTTTTGCTAAATGTCTGACTGCCCAACGGTATTGTTTTCAAAGCTCGTTCCAGCAGACGCTCAGAGCAGGAAAAAGATAAATCAGTCACTCTCTAACCCTTCATTTCGCTTATACATACTATTAATCGCTAACAGCTCAGGGGAATATTGCAAAGTATCAAGGATATCAGCCAATTTGATATCCAGATAAGCATTGGAAACACATTCACAAATTTTCTGGATCAATTGATAATCTTCCGGTGTGTCCAATGTAATCCGATACTTAGATAAATCTCTTTCGTAAGTATGGCTATAAATTTCAAAAAGCTCCGGATGTGTATATATAAAATGCGTTACATGTTCACGATCCTTTCGAGTACTGCTAATTTATTCACTCGCTGCAACGTCTCACCCGAAAAGACTTCACAATCCAGACCATCAGGTAAGCTTGGCTCAAGAGCATTACTCGCATACTCTGCACCACTCAGTAAGTAGTGATCGATAAGATCATCCACGAAGCTCGGATCAATAAAGGACAATCCCCGTAACCCTCACATAATGCCGGGCAGGATACTCTCTGGCAGCTCCTGCAAACCGAGCCAATACATCATTCAAACTTCCCTAAAAACAGGGAAGCCTGCTTCACGAACAGTTTCAGCTAATAAGTCATCTGATTGCTCATGACTGGTCACCAGCATAACTTTATCAACGTTCTGAGAACGCTGCAGACGTGTAAGCACACCTTCTATAACAGTTGCTTCTCCCAGCGGCATAAGAACTTTACCGGGTAACCGAGAAGAACTCATCCTCGCCTGCACTAAAGCAATAACATTAAGATCTACCATTTGCTGGGATTCACCCTGTCTATATCTTTTACCGCACAGGACTGCATAGAAACATTCTGTACTGGAGCCGCTATGAACGCTTCCAGCTGAGCATAATTTTCAAAGCCTAATACCCAGTGATCAATACAATCCTGTGCTGCCGCGAATGACTTACATGCTGACAAAGTAGACATTTCATTTTTACGCAGAAAAGCTTGCCAGTTATCAAATAAGTCCGTTAATTTTTGAAGCCTGTGCGGAAGCAAACTTGTAAGCAAAACACCTTGTAAAAAGACTCCTAGATTGCAATGTAACCCCAGCCTTTTTAAGTCTTTGTGCTTCACCACTTTCTAAAAAGACTGATTTAATGGATTAAGAGGTATCTGTACAACATCAGGAATCCAGTGATCGAGCAAAGCCTTCGTTTGTTCTACCTCATAAACGCTAACACCGGCCGCCGTAATTAACTGTTCAGACTTTAGTTCTTCTAATTGCCGGCTTACAGACTGAAGCGCTCCTGAAATTTTCAAACTTTCAGCATCATGTATCAGAACACTATCAACACATGAACAGCCCATATTTACTAAAGAATTTTCAACTTGCTGCCTGATAGTAAGGTCACTCTGGCAACTGACTTTGGTGGTAATCCTGGCAGACAGAACATCTAAAGATAAAACTTTTTCAGCATCACCATAACCTGCAGCGGTATCAACCCCTACGGCACCAGAACGCAAAGCCAGATTAATCATACGCCACGCTTCATCAGCTGAAGTCTGTCCTCTATCATTCGTCACACCATAGGGCATCCCAAACTGAGCCGTTCCCAACAACCAGTCACTAAACTTATTACTAACCAAAGGTGATTCCGGATAGGCATGAGTCTGATTCTTATGAAGTACTGTCAAGCCTACACAATGATCAGGATTCATCGGTACGTTTGGATTTCTGGGCAAATTTGCTGTTTCAAGATGAATTAACCTATAAGCAGGATTCCAAAGAAACATTTTTGAATAATCCTGTTTATAACTATTCAGCCCTTCTAAATGGTGATAAGGATTTTTATAAGCAAATGGTGGCATAAAATCGACTATTAACAACAAACCTGTATCCCGAAGAATCCGGTCACACTCATAAGCAATTTTAAATAACTCATTACGATCACACAGATACAGGCAAAAACCTAGCACCAAGACGTCCAACGAGTCACTTTCCAGCCCAGTACTAGCAGCAGTACCACGCATCAAGGTAATACTTTTATAGCGTTGATTGCCAACATCTATTGCTTTTGAGAGGGCTCGACACCCACACAGTCACAACTAAAAATACTTTGAAGCTCAGCCAGGCGCCATCCGTCTGAACATCCTACTTCACCAACTTTTTCCCATCAAGAAATGCTGTTCTGAGATATTTAAGTACTAAATCCTGATCTCGATTCTGTTTTACTTCTTTAGAAAAATTTCTTTCGAACCAGGCATCAGCCTCTTTCTCTAAAAAAACTTGGGTCTGATCATTTTGGAAGCTCATAACCTTCATACCATTCAGCATTGTCACAACGACGGGTTATACGTGTAAACTCATCCAATGGAGGATTCGAATCCAGGCCAAGTAAACACTTCCTCTCTTCATTTAATGATGAATAAATTTTTCAGGTATATTACGACTAAAGTCAAAGGAGGGCTTAATAAACCAGCGCCCATATCCTAAAATCACAGCCCAACGACTTGAATCATCATACTTTTAGAAGAGCCGTGCCATAAAGCTCCGTCAAATAATAAGACACTGCCTCTTTTACCTGTCACAGTCACTTCATCTGTATATACTTTACCATCCTCAGCATATCGATCGAATCGATGACTGCCAGGTAAAATTCGGGTAGCACCATTAACCTCTGTAAAATCTTCTAGCATAAACAGTGCAACTAAAATTAAAGGATATCCTCCTTTACCGGGCAAATTACTATCTAGGTGTAATTGCTGCGGTTCGGCATATGGAGCTGGATTACGTGCGGAAATATTCAGTAAATTAACTGATTCATTATTTTGATATGATCCAGTTTGTAATATTTCTTTAATAACAGGAAACACATCACAATGATCAAAAGATTAAAATAACGCATATCTTTGTTATGCATGTTATAAACAACCTTTTCATTACACTTGTTATTAAGGCCGTGAACAGTGGCCCCTGATGACTGGTAATGATCAGCATATTGCTTATAATCACGTTCCAACAGCTTTACATAAATATCACATTCTTCCTCAGTCAGCACATCAGGAATCAAAGCATATCCATCCTTAATTATAGACTGAACATACTCATCTTTACGTTGATCTTTCATAACACGCTCCGCCAATAAAATTCATATAATATAATCAGAGCGTGACTGTAGAGTATGTATCCAGATCAAAAAACGTTCTTCTATGTCACGTATTTGAGAATTAAAATATTTATCAGCCACATACTTCACACGGGGAATACATCTGCTACTTGTTGTGGCTCATAATAAGCAAGAACTGAAGCCATTGCTGATGTCAAATACTGAACCCCTCAAACATTAACATTCTGCTAAACTGATCTGGCTTGGAATCAACAAATGTTTTATAAAGATTTTCAATTAACTGGAATGCTTCCGCCTCATTCTCGACCTTCCGATCTAAACAATTAATTAACAACTGATTAATTTTACAAACATTCTGAACAAGTCTGGATTTTAGCAACTCTTTATCTAAATACTGGAGCCCGTCGTGATAAAAACATTTTTCAACAGTGGCGCTTATCAGCTTCCCTGATCAACAGGACAGGAAGTGATAGTTAGTACAGAAGGATCTCCATACTCTGTTCCATTAATTCTTGCACCATCACCTAAATTAATAACATCAAGATTATATGCCTTAATTATTCTTTCCATTTCTAAGCGTGAAACGTTAAAAATATCATTTGTCCAAATTTCGCCACCTTTGGCAGACGCTACTCTAAACGACCCCAGCTGCTCGAACACATGATCGGCCTCATTATCCTGATCTTGAGTCCCTTCATAATAATCACTACTTTTGAATGATGCGTCTGTAAATCTGGCATACCGAAATCTACTCCGGCTAAATATATCTTCTTAAAGCCAAGCAGAGTACAAAGTGAAACACCGAAATTTGTCACTGTAGGATTACAACCATCAGCCATTGCCAATGTATTATTCTCAAGTTTTTGTAGCGAACTAACCAGATAAATCAACCCCAAATCATTTGGTTTAAGACACTGAAAAGCCTTACCTTTATCAAATAATTCAAAGCAATCAGGATGCACAGTATTCAAGCCAAAAAATACACACCCTTTCTTATCTCTTCGTCAGTGCTACTTTTTAGCCAGTCATATGTAGCCTGAGGTCTCTCCTGTTCGATATGTATATGAGGCTTAATTCCTAATCTTTTCAACGTTCCAAAACTGGATCCACAAGATATGATTATTGCACGTTCACGATTAGCCTTAATAAAATTAATACTTTCATCAAGAGAAGGTCCATTACCAATTATGATGACTGGAACATCAACCGTATCTTTTCGTTGCAGTAATGAAACACGGGAAACAGGGTAACCTCTATGAGTGTTTTCTATCGTATGTGAAAGCCCAACCCTTTCATCATCATAAAAGCCATAACCATAGGTGACTTTCTTCATTTGACGCTGAAAGTTATTTATAAACTGTTTCATAGCATTATTTTCATAGTGGTAATAAATATAATACTTAGAAAGATTAAAAATCCGATTTCTATAAATAATTTTTAAAGCGATCAAAAGCTTCACTTTCTTTTTCTTCAACAACAACTTCAAGTGCACCACTTACTTTCTTAGCAATACAGCTCCAACTAACAAAATAAAGAGAAGCATATAGTGCATCAAAATTATTTTCATAAATAATAAGATTCTTTATCTCTTTTTATTAAGCAATTTTTCAAGATGTAAACCCGTGCCCATCCCACACATAATAACGAGTTGAATAGTTTTATCATCAGCAGGAAATACTTTGCTTTTTATATCAGGATATAAACCTATTATTCCTTGCATCATCTCATCGTGAACATAATCTCCTCCAATATTTTTACGAGGATCATGAAAAGATGTTCTACAAACATGAGATTTTTTAAAAAATGATCCACCTGTTTTTCGGCATAGACTTCAGGTGACTCAGGATATACAAAATTGCCACTCGCATTTCGAAGATTTATATCTCCGTTTTGATCAAACGCAAGAGTAATAGATTTTGGTTTATAATTTAAAAAGCCTTATACAGCGATGGATTTTGCTTACTAAAAACCTCATATTTTCAGTATACTGAAAATCTGCAGCTTTATTTTTTCTAACTGATAGGCTTTTTCTGCAGACTATCCAACTGGTCCATAACATCCTAACCTTTAATTGTTGGAAGCAGTAAATGGTAATCGATCAACCAAACCATCTAATGAACTCGAAGTTGTTCGGAAACTAGCCAGGATATTTTCCATAGCCGTATACTCACTGGTTAATCGCTCACGCAAGAGAGCCATTTTCCGATCAAGCTCAGCCTGATCACTTTTAATATCTTCAAGCTGATTATTAATACTGTCTTCACGATTTTGAATAACCCCGGTGCTAGAAAGAAAGCCATCAATTAGTAAAGACATTTCGCCGGCAAATCCACGGGAGAATGTAAAACTGACATTTCCAGTAACCCCTCCTGTACCTGTAGGTTTAACCCGTAAGGATTAGTGTCAACCTTAGGTAACAGCACACCGCCTGCGCCGAACGCCTCATCACCGGCAATGGTGCCTGCTACATCAGTACCTTTCGTTACGGCTGAACTTGTTGATAATCCAGTAGCAGCAGTAAAGTTACCTTCAGCAGTTATGAACTTAACTTCTGTATCTGCACCATACTGACGGGACTGAAGCTTAAGCTCACCGCCATCAATCACAACGTCAATAGCCTGACCAGCCTCTTTCAAGGTGCTGTCATTGTTAATCAGCGATTGAAGCCCCGCCCGTAATTCTTCCTGAGAGTTATAGGTACCAGTCAGGATTAACTCCCTGACTCAGTACCATTCACGTTAACAGTAAATTTATTATTGGCACTGAGATCCGGCGGAAATGTTGTGGTCATTCCACTGCCTTGCACAAATCCCTTACTTGGCGCTGTTGCTATATTTGCCTGATAAGTACCCGCTACAGCTCTTGAACCAAAACTACCCACCTCAACAGATACCGCGCTGTTAGACGTACTTGTTGTCGTTGAAAAACAGCCGCAACCTGAGCAAAATTGTCGTTAATCGCCCGATCAAAGTCTTCGGTATTTATCTCAAGCGTTCCGTCTAACTTAGTACGTATGCCAACGTTACTGAGCGAGTTAAAACCATCAACTCCAGGGACTGAAGCAGAAATCATACTACGCATACGGGAGAGTAAATTTTTGCTGTCCCGTCATTTGCTAACTCACCCCGTTTAGTTTCGTTTGTTTCACTGTCTGTAGTAGTACTGGTTAACCCTTTTAGCGTTGTATATAGAGTGTTGTAGCCTTCAATAAAGCTATTGATGGCTGTTTTGGCTGTGTCTTTATCCTCGGTAATAGAAAACGTCAGTTTATCTCCGGGACTAGCTTTATTCAGTGTCAGTGACAGACCCTGAATGACGTCGTCTATATCATTACTTGGTCGCTTAACATTCAGACCATTTATATTAATTGAAGCGTCTTTAGCCTGCTGTGTTTCGGTAACATTACTATGATTGCTCTCATTAAAATTCAGAAAATCCAGACTCGCATCACTGCCTGAGATCCGTAACGCATTTTCTTCACCGGAAGGAGCTGAAATCAGCAACTGATAGGAACCATCAACCAACAATACAGAGGCTTCCACATCGGAACTGTCCGCATTAATTTTATCGGCAATCTCCTGAATGGAATCAGTAGCGGTTACTTCAATCTCAATAGCCTTTAACGCTTCGTTTTCCGCAAAACTGGAGGGATTACCTGAGGCATAGGTCCACTCACCCTGTGCAATAGTAAGCGTACCACTGACACCTGCAGCCGCATCCTTATCAGCAAAAGTCTGATTACCAACTAAAGACTGCCCCTGAGCAACTTCCAACACCTCTAACTGGTAAGTCCCCAACTGAGCATTAGCATCCAAACTGTTTGCCGTTACGATATCTGTCGTCGGCAACGATACCGAACGGGCGTTGAAAGTGTCCGGGTTTGAAAGTGGCGTCATCAGATTCTGAAATTCTGACAAACTGCTTTTCAGCGTACCATACGCAGAAATCTGGGCATCTAAAGTGGTTTTTACTATCCAGACGGGACTGTTGAGGTGCTTTCTGAGCATCGACCAGGCTATTTACCAAGCTGGTTGTATCGATTCCTGAACCGGCTCCCAGCGTGTTAACAATATTTGTAGCCATAGTAAATCCCTCTGATTCAGACGCATAGCTTAGTTGTGACGGAATGGCCTGATATTCTACAGCAAAACAACACTAACAGAGCCATTCTATAGATTGATTAATATCAGGCCTTATCGTTAAAGATCAGCCCCATGGCTGCCTCAAGGTGTTTAGCTAGTTCAACGGCTTCTTCAGAAGGATACTGCCTGATCACTTCCTGGGTTTCACTGTCCAGTACTTTGATAATGGTATCGTTACTTTCTTCATCAACAGAAAACGCCAGGTTCCGCTGCTTAGTGTTCATGAATTCGTTAAGACGGTCTGCTAGCGCAGACGCTTCTTCGTTGGTTAGTTTTGCTGTGGCGCTTCCTGCGCGACAGCTTCAGCAGGCTGCTGAACAACTGAATCAGTTACCGGTTGCTGTGTTTGGGTTTGTTGTGTTTGCTGCAGTGGCTGTCCAGCTGCACTTGCAGCATTACCAGCATTAATTGATTCCACTGACATAATCTCACCTCCAAAACAAAAACCCCCGATGGCACGAGGGGTTTTATCGGTTAACGTAGAGCGTTACCTATTACTGTAGTAAAGACAGTACCTGCTGTGGCGCAGCGTTCGCCTGTGCCAGCATTGCAGAACCTGCCTGCTGCAGTACCTGCGCACGACTCAGGTTTGCAGATTCAGCTGCGAAGTCTGCATCTTCGATACGTGACCGCGCAGCGGATACGTTTTCAGATACGTTTGACAGGTTATTAACTGTGAAATCCAGTCGGTTATTTACCGCACCCAGATCACCACGTGTTGAGTTAATCTGCTCCAGAGCCTTATCAATTACACCAATAGCCTTCTGAGCACCATCAACAGTCGAAATATCAAGAGATGCAACGCTACCAGCTCCTTCAAGTGCATTACGTTCCTGAAGCGCAGTCAGAGCCAGAACGTTCGCAGTGTTTGCTGTTTCTGCATATTCAATTGAAATTTCTTCCTGAGCTGAAGATCGCAGGGCGATACCTGTTGATGTAGTATATGCAACTACACCTGTCTGATCAGAAGCTTCGTTAATAGCTTTAACTGTATTCGCCTGAGTTTCCGCAATACCTGTACCACCAGTAATTGCACCAATTTCAACACCGTTAATTTCGATATCGCCAGCATTGATTGTTGTGCCGCTCAAGTCAGCAGTACCGGTCAAAGAACCAGACAACAGGTTACCGTTATCATCGTGTAAATCCACACCCAATGCTAATGCCGCTGCAGCCGCACCTGAGTTAGAAGCCTCAATTTTCACACCGCGCTGATCTGTACTGGTATCTTCAAACACCAGGGAGAAGTTAGCTGTTTCACCTGCAGTTACAACACCAGCTGCATCATCGCCCTGAGTAGTATCACCGTTCACTGCGATAGAATTAATATCATCACCAACAATCTGCAGTTTGCCTTCATCATTAATAGATGCTTGCAAATCACCACCTGCTGCGTTGATCTTATCAACAACTTCATTAAGGCTGCTTGTATCTGTAATTTCCAGAGTTTGTGAAGTGTTGCCGAAGTTATCAGTTACAGTAATAGTTAGCTTATCTGTACCTCCAAGAAGTACCCCGTCACCAACACCAGAAGCAGTCCATTCAACAGTGGTCGATGCCTTCGCACCAAAGCCATCAAGATCAGCATTCATTATGCTAAGCGCCTCATCAACTGAGGCTGCACCAGAAAGAGAACTGATTGTCTGATCATTGATAGAAAACACAGCATTAGCGTTACCTGCACCAGTACCAGAGCCAATTAACTGCAAATCTGCCAGACCGTTTGCTACAGCTTCACCGGTAATGTCACCTGAAGAACCACCCAGAGCTTTAGCGTTAGTTGCTCCGATTTCAAGCGCAATTGTTTCATTAGCGTCTGCACCTACCTGCAAGCTTACTTCGCCCAGGCTGCCATCCAGAATCTGAAGTCCGTTGAACTTGGTGGTCTCAGAAATACGGTCAATTTCAGAGATCAACTGCTGAACTTCTGCGTTCAGAGTTGAACGGTTGCCGGAATCGTACGTGCCGTTCGCAGACTGGATTGACAGTTCACGCATCCGCTGCAGAATGTTAGTCGTTTCATCCAGCGCACCTTCAGCCGTCTGAATCATTGACACACCGTCGTTAGCGTTACGAACCGCCTGGTTCAGACCGTTGATCTGAGACGTCATACGGTTAGAGATCGCCAGACCCGCAGCATCATCTGCTGCTGAGTTGATACGCTTACCACTGGATAAACGCTCACGCGCCTCGTTTTGCTCCATTTGCGCACTATTCAGGTTACGCTGAGCATTCAGTGACTGAATATTGGAATTAATTACTAATGCCATGAGACCTTCTCCTCATATCAACCAAGTCTGACTGGTTGTTTATTTGTCCAGTTTGAATCCCATTCATCCGTGTAAATTTATGAATACGATTCCAGTATGCTTTAAGTTATCGACCACCGGTCGCATTACTTGAAATTTTTTTAACTTATTTTTCAGTGGCTTTTTTACACGTTAAATATGCTGTTAAAGCCTTAATATTACTGACTATAAGCTCGCTTCAGGTGTACTATATCGGTCGTTATCCGACAGACTTTAATGACTTCTGCATTATTTTTCTGAATAAAAATACGGGGGCATAAAATGATCAGCACACTCCAACACATCCTGCAGTTGTCAGAACAGATTTTGCAGGCCGCTGAAGCACAAGACTGGCAAAAGTAGAAACCCTGCAACAGGAAAGAGAACAGGCCAGCAAGCAGGCAGTATCCGGCGACATTCCTCAGGATAAAGACACATCTTTACAGGCTGACGCGTTAATTACGCAAATTAAACAGCTGGATGAAAAATCACTGATGCTGATTGAAGGAAACAAACAGAAAGTGGGTCAGGAAAAGCTGCGCTCCAACAAACGGAACAAAATGGCTCAGGCTTATATCAACCAACCCAAATTCTGAAGCCACATGCAGAACGACGAAGCAGGCAGAAGATCGCTCTTCTGCCTGCTTCATTATCAGTACAAAACACTATTAGTTTAAATAGTTAAACAGCGATAACGAACTCACCCGCCCAAAGGTTGCCTGAGCAGCCTGCAAGGTAGTTTGCTCCAGCGTAAACTCACTGATAACCCTGGACAGATCAGCATCCTCAATGGTTGATATAGCGCTTTCGGTAAACAGCTTAAAATCCTGATTGGATGAAGTGACGTTTTCCAACGTACTTAAACGCGACCCCACAACTGTTTGGAATTCTGTTGTGTTCTCAGCCGACATTTTAAACTGCTCCAGCGCCCGGGCTACCGCTTCATCCCGCTCTGTACGCATCTGATCATTTTCAATCGGCTTTTCGAGCACGTCTGCAAGTGCGGAAGCAGCATCCAGTACATTCATTTTCTCAGGGGTCACTGAGATTTTGATTTCGTTCGCGCTAGCAATATCGGCCGGCTCATGAAGCTCCATGCTCAGACCATGAATATTAATCTGAGCCGGAGTCACTGCGAGATCACCGACTGGAATATTCTCTATGTTATTGCCGCCGCTGTCTTTAAGCGGTTGACCGGAGCTATCAAATACAGAGTATTCAAAGTTATCCGGTGTGGGCTCAGTCACTCTGATCGTTAATTCACCTAACCCTTTAGTTGCTTCTTTAAAGGAATTCTCAGCCGCCACAGTTGCGAATTCCGAGTTACGAACAAAAGGCTCAACCGGCGGTGACTGCTGCGCCGCATTGAAAACAGCCTGCCCAGTCATTTCAATTTGCAACGGCCCCTCAATTGATTCAAACAGAGCCTCTCCGGAATCATTGGAAGGTACAAACAGATCAGAGCCCACCTGAATCAGCCTTTGGCCATCATCGCCAACGTATTCATAGCTACCATCCCCTGCTTCACATAAGGAGCTTCGCCACCTTTATTACCCGCGAATAAATATTCACCCTGAGCATCCTGGGTGTTCATCAGACCAGCAACGTATTCAACCAACTGATCCAGCTCCTGAGCAATTGTCGCCCGGTCAGCATCATTAATGGTGTCACTACCGGCACTGATGGTCAGTTCCCGCATACGGTCTGTGGCAATATTAATAGAGTCCAGAATCGAGTCTTCCTGCTCCAGACGACGCTTCGTTACATTAATATTGTCATCGTATTTATTGTACTGAGAAAGCTCCCGCTCAAGTTTCACCAGTTGAGCAGCCCCAACAGGATCGTCCGACGGATTGCGCAGCCGCTTACCGGTGGATATCTGCTCCTGCAAATCCGCGATGTTCGACTGGGAACGCTGCATGTTATCGATTGAACTCAAAAACTGTTGCTGTGTTGAAATTCTCATGACCTGGTTACCTTTTACTCAAACAGCCGAAAGTAATGTCTGCGACTGCGCGTTATACCGCCTGAAGCAGACTGTCAAAAATAGACTGTGACACCCGGATTAGCTGAGCAGTTGCCTGATACGCCTGCTGGAACTGCACCAGTTTAGCCGCTTCTTCATCCAGGTTTACACCACTCACACTCGCCTTGGTATTCGCGGTTGTATCCATCACCGCTTTACTGGCATCCGTTGTGATTTTGGCTGTTGCTGTTGTCGTTCCGACCCGTTCAACCAGGCTGCCATACAGATCCTGATAATCAGAACCGCCAACCACTTTGGTATTTTGCAGGTTAGAAATTTTTAACGCGTTACGGTTATCTGAGATACCGTCTTTATTGAACTCAAAACTGAAACGGTCACCAGACGATGGCTGATTCGCGATCGTAATGTCGTAACCGTTCAGGATGATCACCTCTCCCGATGTGAACGCCTGATTGACCAGCGGGCCGTTACCCACATCCAGAGGAACCGGATTAGTCGGCTCAGTCATGTCATACACGGTATAACGGATGGGGTCGGCATTATCGAATACGATCTCAACCGGTGGTTTAAGCTCACCGTCTACCGCAAAGGCAGATGAGCTGGTATCCGTAATATCAACGGTTGCGACACCGGTTCCCTGGTTACTGTCTGCCGGTGATACACGAACAGGAGACGCCAATGCCAGTTGATCACCGTCCTGAATAACCCTTTTCAGGTCTTCCGCACCGGTACGTACCGCATTGATCGAGTACCGATCACCTTCAACAAAGGTTCCGTCAGCTTTCAGGGTTACTTTGATGCCGTCCACCTGAAAAGATAACGTGCCATTATTCGGATCCAGGTAATATTCACCTTCGCTAACATCCGCAACCCCTGAGCCACATTGCCCACGGTAGACGCCACATTGTTTGTCGTATCGATCATGTTAACGCTGGCGCCGCCAAGCAGTGTACTGCCGGCACCCGCCGAAGAAGCAATGCTCAGCGTCTCAACAGTTTTATCAACCGTCGCCGTCGAATCATCCAGATACCCTGAAGCAACCGCCTTAACCTGAGCCGCATTGTTTGCGGTTAAAGTTGTACCGGCCCCTGAGTTGTGTCATTGGTATACTGTTTAACAGTCATAACATCAGCATCAGCATTATCGGTAAACTCAACGCTGATATTGCCACCGGTGGAGTCGGTAATCTTTACGTCTGAACCGTCCATTTCGATGCTGATATTCGACATATCATGCCCGGCACTTTCCAGCCCTGCCAGCGCCACATCCAACGCTGCTTTACTGTTTACCGCACCGGTGCCGCCAGTCGGCAAGGTAATCGTCATGGTGCGGGCTATACCGTCGTTATCCAGTACCTCAACCGTATACTCAGCACCGTTTGCACCGGCCTCAGTGATATCGGTAATCCCTACCGCCGTCGTTGCACTTACGCCTGATACACCGGCCGTGCCATTCAGAGCATCTGCTACTCCTTTGGCAGAATCAACGCCGGGAACCGCAGTCGCCACACCATTCAGCGTGACTGTTAATGTTTCCGCAGGCGCGGTAACCGCACTGTTGCCCGCAGTAATGCCAGCAACGGTACCAATGGCGTTAGCTTCGACAGTCCGGTCATCCGTCGACGGGGTTAGCTGATCAATGTCGATTACTTTGCCATCTTCCTCACGGACCAGTCTTATCTGCCCTTCACCGCCATAGGTTAGTTCATAACCGGATGCCTGCAGCAAGCTCACATCTTCAATAGAGACTGTTGATGAAGCCAGTGCTGAGCGGTTAGCGACATGGGATTCCAGGCGGTTCGCCTGGGCAGATGAAGAATTCACATCGCTGAAAATATCGCCGCCATAGTTATTATTGGCATCGATACCTGAACGGTGTTGCTCGTTCATTGTTTCAGCCAGGGCAATGGCCATCCTGCCCAGTTCGTCACGAGCATCATTCAGTGACTCATCCCGGTAATCAATACACCGCCCAATTTTCCGCCACTAAGCTGATCGGTCACTTCCGTCGTGTTACCGGCAATCACAAGCTTCACTGACCGCTCCGTCGGCACCGCATCACCGGGTGTGCTGATCAGTTGATTGGCGGTAGCGCCGACAACCAGTGGCTGACCATTGGCCAGGAATACGCTGTAATTCTTATTACCTTCTTCCAGCACATTGATAGAAACCAGCTCAGAGAGTTCGTTGACGACCTGGTCACGCTGATCTTCAAGTTCATTAGTCGGCTTATTTGCGGCAACAGCAATATTAATCTTGTCGTTGAGATCGGCAATATTTTCACTCAGCGTCGATATCTGGCTGGTGTAATCGTCGATCATGGTATTCACGTTGGCTTCCTGAATACGCAGATTGGCATCCAGATTATTAAACCGCTGTACCAACGCCTCTGTTTCCGCGATAAACAATTCACGGTTAGGATCTGAAACCGGATCATCCACAACGTTTTGCAAAGAGCTGAAATATTTATCCATGGCATCTGAAACACTGGTGGTTTGCTGTGCCAGCAGATCGTCCAGCTGAGCTGTCAGGGTCGAGAATGTTGAAGACTGATTATAACTGGACAGGTCACTCCACAACTGCCGGGTCAGCAAGTCATCAGCCAGACGGTCAATACTGCTTACTTCGACGCCGCCAAGAGCTGGCAAGCTGTCAAAGTTAACGCGCTGACGGGTATAGCCGTCCGTATTAACGTTGCTGATATTTTGCCCGGTGGTTGCCAGAGCATTCTGATTGGCAATTAATCCTTGTTTACCAATGTTTAATAAATTCATCTAAAACTCCTCGCCAGGGAAAAGCGCTACCGCTCCGGCTGCGCATCTGACTCAAACCGGGTTATCGGCCAATCGTTAACTTTCTTTGCTATTTATGCCGCTATTGGCAGATAAACTGCCCGTATTATCTGCCTGGCTGATTAACTCACCGCTGTATATACGGCTGATCTTATTCGAGTATTCCGGATCAGTGGCATATCCCGCCTGCTGCAAGGCATCAACATACGCAAAAGGATTTGCCGCCTGCTGCAATGCATTCTGGTAACGGGGACTGTTCTTCAGAAAAGACACGTAGTCATTAAAACTTTCTTCATAGGAACCGTAGGAACGAAAAGCAGCCTGCTCACGCTGAGCCACACCGTCACGGTACTCCAGGGTGCTGACCTGAACCTGTTCACCCTGCCAGCGAGAATCGGCCTTAATGTTGAAAAGGTTGAAACTGCTCTCACCGCCCTGCTGAATAACATGTTTGCCCCAACCGGTTTCCAGTGCCGCCTGAGCTAACAGCACTTTTGGATCAACGCCCAGTTCACCGGCAACTTTTTCAGCAATAGGCATCAGCGACCCGACAAATTCTTCCGGCGTTTCAAAACGCCCCGGAAGCTGTTCATTAACCGCCGCCACCTTCTCTGTTGTTCTCACAGGCTGGACCGACTCTGCTTTTTCAGGTGCAGACCGCTGCTGGGCCTGACCTAAAATTGCCGAAGCGGCAGCGCTGGCTGTACTGTCAAACGCCCGGCTTAACAGTTGTTCCGATTCGGAAAGGTTATTTTTCTCTTCAGCCTGATCAGACTCAGCATCCAGCTGAACGCCATAACCTGCACTCAGCTGTTTAACAATAATGTCAGCCAGACCGATACCGCCGGATTCAGACAGGTCCTTGGTGAGCTGAGTATCCGCCATATCCTGATAAAACTTTACTTTTGAAGAGTTAAGCGGGTTATCTGAACTGAAAACATCATTTGCCTGCCGCATACTTTTCATCATCATATTCATGAAAAGTTGCTCAAACTGCTCAGCAACCGCCTGCAGAGCCGCAGGATCTTTGTCCTTGGCCTGCTGACGCAGCTTGTTCATTTCATTGAATTCGGTATACAGCTGTGCGTTCTGGCTGGCATTCGTTTTCATATTAAATCACCACCAGCTCTGCTTTTAACGCACCTGCCTGACGCAGTGCTTCCAGTATTGCCATCAGGTCGCCGGGAGCAGCTCCTACCTGGTTCACAGACTCAACAATGTCCTGCAACGACGCACCCGGCGCGAACTCGAACATATGTCCGCTGCCTTCATCCACTTCAATACCGGTACGGGGGTAATAACTGTCTCACCCTGAGAGAGCGGATCAGGCTGATTCACATCAATATTTTCATTAATCGCAACGGTCATACCGCCATGAGTAATTGCTACCGGAGACACCCGTACATTCTGGCCAATAATGATCGTGCCGGTCCGTGAGTTAATAATCACTTTCGCCACTTCCTGAGCAGGCTGAACTTCAAGATTTTCCAGTACAGAAAGGAAAGATACCCGCTGCGAAGGGTCCCGCGGAGCACGTACCCGGATAGAGGTCGCATCAACGGCCTTCGCCATATTCGGCCCTAACAGGCTGTTAATGGTTTCAGATACCCGGCGTACCGTGGTGAAATCAGGATGATTCAGATTCAGCACCAGACTATCCCCTGTGCAAAAGCATTGGGTACCGTCCGCTCCACCGTTGCACCGCCCGGAATCCGGCCAACACTCGGTACGTTCAGTGACAGACGTGAACCGTCGGCACCTTCCACACCAAAGCCCGATACGACCAGGTTACCCTGAGCAACCGCATAAATCTGACCGTCCGCACCTTTCAGTGGCGACATAATCAGGCTGCCGCCACGTAAACTCTTAGCATCACCCAACGCGGAAACAGTGACATCAATCACCTGACCCGGCTTGGCGAACGGTGGCAAATCCGTATGGATCGCAACCGCAGCAATGTTCTTGGAGGACGGGTCAATATTTGGCGGAATCGCCACACCGAAGTTATTCAGCATATTTCTGAAGGTAGCTGAGGTAAAACTTGTTTTATCCCCGGTGCCGTCAAGACCAACCACCAGACCATAACCCACCAACTGGTTACTGCGGACCCCGGCCACTGTTGAAATATCCTTTAAACGTTCAGCAACTGCAGCAGTACTCAGCAGAAACGAAGCAGCGACCAGTACAAGTGACTTAAGCATCTGTCTTCTCCTGATTAAAATGGCCACAACTGACCAATAAAGAACTGTGATAACCAGCCCATGGTATTTGAGTCATGCACTGCACCGGTTCCACTGTAAGAAATCCGGGCATCAGCAATCTGAGTCGAGTTAACGGTATTGTCCGCACTGATATCTTGTGGACGAATCATGCCGCTGACACGAATATATTCATCACCCTGATTTAAGGTCAGCCATTTCTCACCTTTGACAATCAGTACACCGTTGGCCAGCACTTCATGAATGGTGACCGAGATATTACCGGTAAGGCTGTTACTCATATTCACTTTACCTTCACCGTCAAAATCTGTCGTTGAGTTACCGAAGTTGGCAGATAACGGCTTACCATCAATTGTCAGTGCTTCACCTAAAATCGTCGGCTGAGCAATGGTCTGGTTATTACTCTTATCGATCTCTGTTTTACTGTTCTTCTGCGAAGAAGTACTTTCCTGCAGAACAACCGTAATGATGTCGCCAACACGGTGCGCACGGCCATCACCATAGAGGTTAATGTTGGTTGCACTGCTGAAAATTGAACCGTTCACCGACTTAGGCGCCTGCAGCGACTGTGGCCGGATCGGCGCGAAGTGCGGGTTATCCGGCTTCGGCGGTGTATTAACACATCCGGTCAGCAACAGAACAAAACCAACAAGAGTAAGAACCTTATTCATAATATTCACCCAAATACGCTTACAGCTGCTGAGTCACGAAGGACAGCATCTCATCTGCCGTTGAAATTACTTTGGAATTCACTTCATATGCCCGTTGAGTGGTAATCAGATTCACCAACTCTTCCACCGCATTCACGTTGGAACCTTCTAAAGAGCCCTGCAAAAGTGCCCCCGTGCCGCCTTCACCCGGGTTATTCAGAATAGGCGCCCCACTGGCATTGGTTTCCAGAAACATGTTCTGACCAATGGCTTCCAGGCCCGCTGGGTTCACGAAGTCAGCCAGCTGAATCTGACCTATATTCTGTGCAGCGGTATTACCTGCAGTAACTACTGATACCTGGCCATCCTGGCCGATCGTCAGTGTCTGCACTTCCGCCGGCAAGGTTATCCCGGGCTGCAATACAAAGCCTTCTGCCGTAACCAGTTCATTATCAGAATTAATCTGCCACTGACCGTGGCGGGTATAACCGGTTTCTCCGGTAGGCAGCGTGACCGGGAAAAATCCTCGACGGCCATTAATTGCCACATCAAACGCATCGCCGGTGTTCTCAATAGAGCCTTCCTGAAAAAGCTTTTGAGTACCAACGATCCGCACCCCGGTTCCCAACTGCAAACCGGAAGGCAGCTGTGAACCTTCCGCCGACTCAGCTCCGGGCTGACGCTGGGTCTGGTACATCAGATCTTCGAATACAGCCCTGTCACGCTTGAAACCAACAGTACTCACGTTTGCCAGGTTGTTGGAAATAACCCGCAATGATGTATCCTGCGCCGACAAACCTGTTTTCGCTACAAATAACGCACTGTTCATTCTTTTACCTCTCTAAACAGCTCTTCAACGGCTGTTTTTATTCTTAGTCAGAAAGCTTTATTCGCTCACCGAATACTTACTGATTAAATATTATCCCTGCAGCTGCAAGATACGTGCCGCTGCTGATGAATTTTCTTCTGCCGTCTTCATCATTTTCACCTGCATCTCATACTGTCTGGACAGAGAGATAATCGACGTCAGTTCAGAAACAGAATTTACATTGCTGGTTTCCAGAAAACCGGAAACAACTTTGACATCATTTGCCGGCGGCAAAGGGCAGGATTGCCGGTACGCATGAACGAGTCCTGCCCTTTGAACAATGTACCGGGCTCCGGGTTAACCAGCTTGATACGGTCAACGACCGCTAATGCTTCCGGCCCTTCACCCAAAGGCTGAACGGTAATGGTGCCGTCACCGCCAATATCCAGTTTTTCAAATGCCGGCAAGGCAATAGGAATACCACCATTGCCCATAACCGGAACGCCACCGGCGGTTACCAGCTGATTTTGTTCATTAATCGTAAATTCGCCAGACCGGGTATAAACCTCTTCACCGTTGGCATTGATCACTGCAAACCAGCCATCGCCTTCAATTGCGACATCCAGCTCCCGCCCGGTAGGCGTCAGCACCCCTGAAGTAACATCCGTGGCAGGCCGCTCGCTCATGGCATACACCCGGGACGGCAAACCTTCCCCATACACAGGCATCGCCCGTGCCTGAGCTAAATCAGTTTTAAAGCCGGTCGTATTTACGTTAGCAAGGTTATTTGAGTGCGCATGCTGTGAGCGCATATTTTCCCGCGCGCCACTCATGGCAAGATACAGCACTTTATCCATTACTCTTCTCTCTACGTATCAGCTCAAGCGGAAATGCATTGCCGCTTTTTCAATATATAGAAGAAAGCAATTAGTGTGCCAAGAAATAAAACAGGAATACCCGGCAGGTTAAAAACCGGCCGGGTATGGAAAAGAAAACAGAAAAGTTAAATCTGAAGTATCGCCTGCGTCACCGTATTCAGGGTTTCAAGCGTCTTCGAGTTCGCCTGGAAGTTTCGCTGCGCTTCAATCAGCCTTACCAGCTCACTGGAAAGGTCAACGTTCGACTGTTCAAGTGCTGCAGATCGCAAGCTACCGTTCAAACCGGTTCCCGGCGGGTTCAGAATCGCATCGCCTGAGGTCAGTGTCGCAATCCATTCGGTATCGCCCGCAGGCTGCAAGCCCGACTGGTTTTCAAAGGTAGCAAAAGCAACCACACCCAGGTTTTGCGTCTGGCCGTTTGAGAAGCTGGCAACCATTTCACCGGTTTCAGCAAAGGTAACACCGATCAGGTCACCCTTGGTATAACCATCCTGCGTTGCGGCCTTAACAATAGAGGCGGATGCAAACTGGGTGGTATTGGTAATATCCAGCTCAATAACCGTTGTCGGGTCAGCAGGGTCTGCACCGGTAATCGAAATATTCGGTGCGGTTCCGCCAAGCGGCACGTTCGTGCCGTTCACTGAACTCAGCAAACCGTTAGTCGGATTAAACGTCACCAGAATCGGGCCCGGCTCTGAAGCACCACCCGGCTCACCCGGATCAGGCGCCTTACCCAGATCCAGCGTCTCAGTACCGTTCAGGTATGCATACATCCGGTAAACACCTTCATAGGAGTTATCACCGGAATCAATGGTAGAAATCGCCATAACAGGCTGAGTGCCAGGCGTTGTAGTGGAACCGTCGCCAAAGTCAACTTCCAGAATATCATTTGGCACATTACCCGACTCAGGCTTATAGGTAATAACCAGTTGGCCTGAAGAATTAAACTGCACCGATGCCACATCAGGATTCGCATCCAGAATTGCCGCCTGATTAGCAGCAATTTTAGAAGAAACCGTTTCCTGCGTATCTGCTGTATCAAGCTGAATTGTCACCCCACCAATGGAAATTGATGGCGAACCATCCAGAGTACCACTGGCAAAAGCAGCACTGTTAAATGCATAGGTATGGGTTTCACTTGCCGATAAGGTAGTCGAGGTAATAGCAACATCTGATAATAAGTTACCCGCACCATCACGCACCTGAATATCATCCACATCCGTCGCAGACGCCTTAAAACGGACATCCAGTGACGTACCGTCCGCCGCAACCTGAACAGAACGAATTCGACTGTCTGCATTCAGTAATGACTGAACCTCATCACCAAACTGACGTAAAGTTGTTGCGCCAGTCGCAGTACCGCCGGTCAAAGTACCAAAGCCGACTGCTGGCGCTGATTCTGAGTCATCAAACTGAAAAACAATTTGGAAGAATCTGTCGGGTCTTCAGCAATGTTTATCAGAACCGGTTCATTCGATGCACGGTTAGCATTATAGTGATCAATAATTGCCTGCTTTTGAGCTTCAATTTTATCACCCAGATCAGCAGGTGAAGTCGAAGCAACAATCGTGGCAGCCGGTACGGTAACCGTACCAATAACCATACTTACACCGGTAATACCCGCTGCAGCACCTGAAATATCAAACTCCTGCACCTGCCCCGGCAAACGGTAATCACCATCCACCAACATACCGTCCGGATCAAGACCAATACCTGCTCGCAGTACATCTTTATCAACTGTCTGACCGCTGATCACAACCGTACCACCAGAAACATTCGGAGGCGTAGCTCCACTGAAATTCAGCGTCTGCACTTCACGGATTGGTGGTTGCTCTACCATGTTGAACTTGATGGTATGCTCGTTACCCAGGCTATCGAAGCTACGGATAGTGGTACTGTAGGTAAAAGTCGCCGGGTTATCGCGATCATACGGCTGCACTAACGCACTAGCATCTGCCCGGTCATCAATATTGAAAGACAGGTTAACCTCTTCAGTTGCCTTAGGCGGGCTTTCCTTCTGCGTTACCGCCAGATCACCGATCGGCAAACGGTTGCCGTCACTGTCCAGACCATAGCCCTGCAAACGCTTACCGGACTTGGATACGATAAAACCGTCTTTATCCAGCTCAAACGCACCGGCACGGGTGTAAGTCACACCACCCTGGCCATCATCCAGCTGGAAAAACCTGAACCGTTGATCGCCAGATCCAGGTTGTTGTTGGTAAATTCAATGGTACCGGCCTGAAAATCCTGTGCGATGTCAGAAACGATTACACCGGAACCGGCCACGTTACTGGAACCCGCACCCACTACAGCTGTGGCATAAATGTCGCCAAACTCCGTCCGTGAAGATTTAAAACCGATTGTACTGGAGTTCGCAATGTTGTTACCCGTGACATCCAGATCGGTTGTTGCCGCTTTTAAACCTGTAACCGCAGTATTAAAACCCGCCATGATACTCTCCTGCCTTACCCAATCTGTTTGATATCACTGAACGCAATAGAACCTGCGTCAGTATTCAGTTTCATGCCAACACCGTTCTGACCCAGTGTGACGCTGTTGACGTTGTAAGCCAGGTAACTGTTCACTGCCTTATAACCATCTGCGGTCGCGGCCTCAGCCACAACCCGGTAATCGCCGGAAGCCGCATCATCGCCCGCATTCCATGCAAAATTCAGATCCCCTGCGTTTTTAGCCCCCAGATCAAGGGTCTCTATTTCAACGCCGTTAGGATCATAAATTTTGACCCGCAGGTTCGTCGTTGAAATCGGCAACTCAACAATGCCTTTAACATCTTTATTATCCGCAGTAATCGTTGCCACATCGGTCTTGGCATACACATTCTGCCCAACCATTGATGAAGCCTGTAACGCCGACTGACTGGACAGCAGCGAATTGGAAAGGTTATTCATCGTAATGTTTAGGTTGTTGATACTCTCAACCTGACTCATGCTGGAAATCTGCTGCATGAAGTCATTTGTCTCTGCCGGGCTAGTCGGATCCTGATTCTGCAGCTGAGCAATCATCAGCTGCATAAACATATCGCTGTCGCTGGATGTCTGAGACGTCTGCGTCGATTGCGCCTTGTTAGCCTCATTAATCTGATCAAAGACATTGGTTGTCTGATTCGTATTAATAGTCGACATAATTAATTACCTCTGAACTCTCACGCAAATCCGACGTTATCAGCCCTGACCAAGGGTCAGCACCCGCTGCGTCATCTGCTTCGCGGTATTCATGATTTCAGCATTAATCTGAAACGAACGGGACGCAGAAATCATATCTGCCATCTCTTCAACCACATTTACATTGGGATAAAAACATATCCCTCTTCATTTGCCATCGGGTGATTAGGGTTGTATTCCTGGCGTAACGGCGCGTCACTTTCAACAATTCCGGCAACCTCAACCCCTGGCCCGCCTGGGTACCCAAAGGCACACCTGGCTGCAATTCATCCTGACGACCCAGCTCAAAAACAGCCTTACGGGCCCGGTAAGTTTCACCATAGCTGCTGCTGACGCTGTCAGCATTTGCCATGTTAGAGGCCGTCGTATTTAACCGGACACTCTGGGCGCTCATGGCTGAACCGGCAATATCAAAAATATTAGACAATGACATAATTATTCACCCTTAATCGCGCCTTTCAGGCCCTTAAATTTTCTGTCCAGAAACTGAAACGATGCCTGATAGTCCAAAGCATTTTCTGTATAGCGGGCCATTTCAGTCTGAACATCGACTGTATTGCCATCAATGCTTGGCTGACTTGGGATCCGGTACATCATTTCAGCGGCAAAATCCGGATTTACCAGACCTTCACTGTGGCCACTTTTAGTTTGAGCCAGTTCAAGCTGTCCTGCCTGCATCTGCGACTCTTTGCCCTGCAAAATTGCTCTGAAATCCATATCCCGGGCTTTAAAATTTGGGGTGTCTGCATTTGCAATGTTATTTGCCAGCACTTCTGCACGCTTGCTACGTACGTAGACCGCTTGCTCATGTATACCAGCGCTGATTCAAAACTGATTGCCATACCGACACTCCTATAATTAACTGACCAGTTAAATGCAAACAGAATGCCAACTACTAAAAATCATTTAAAATCAGCAAGATAAGAAAAATAAAACTATAAGCGGCAATCAAATGCCCCTTAAAAACGAACCGGCAATCCACCGGCAACGGGGCGGCAAAGCGGCATCTCCCATTACTCTGCATTGCCGCGATGTACCTTCCAGGCATAAAACCCCGGACAGCAAACTGTCCGGGGTTCTTGAATCACTCAAATAGCTTTAAATAGCCTTATAAATAATACCTGGTCTGCAGTGAATCATTTCATAGCAGTCACTCAGGCCAGATAAAGACTCTGATGCCCCCAAAAGAGATAACCTCCCTTCTTAAGCGACTTATGCATCTTACGCAGAATTTCCAGTTTCAACTCAGTGGAGAAATAAATGAGCACGTTACGGCAGAAAATAATATCAAACTGCCCCATCGTGCTATACGAGCCCAACAAATTCAGTTCACGGAAGTTAATTCTGCGTTTGAGCTCTGGCTTTATGGTCCAGATATCATCGCCTTTAGGAGAAAAGAAACGGTTCAGGCGCTCCTGAGACAAGCCTCTTCCTAAAGCCAGACGCTCATAGTCACCGGTCTTAGCCTGCTGTAATACCCGTGTACAGATATCAGTAGCAACGATTTCCTCACCACCAAAACTGCCCTTACCTGACTGCTTGAACTCTTCAATCGACATACTGATCGAATAAGGCTCTTGCCCCGTTGAGCAGGCTGCTGACCAAATCCGCAAACGCTGGCGACTACCAGCTGCGGCCAACTCAGGCAAAACCTGATTATTCAGGATTGTATAGGGATGAATATCACGGAACCATAAAGTCTCGTTGGTCGTCATTGCGTTGATAACCTGCTCATTAAGAGCCCGACTACCCGGCCGCTTCAGTTGCTCTACAAGGGTCGCGAGACTGGGAATCTCACGCTCTTTCATCAGGCGCCCCAAGCGGCTTTCAACGAGATACAACTTATGTCTGGCTAACAAAATGCCGCAGGCATTTTCCAGATAATCACAAAACAGGGTAAATTCCTGATCGGTAATCTTTAACTTAGAAGTGTCCAGAACCTTTACTCCACCACCTGTCAAAGACCGGATTCAACAGCCTTCATACGCTCTACTACTGCAGTTGCCAACTCGTCGGCATCAAACTTACCAATAAACGCATCAGCACCAACCTTTTAATCATTGAAAGGTTAAAGCGTCCACTCAGTGAACTGTGCAACACAACGTGCAGCTTACGCAAGCTTTCATTGTCACGGATACGGTTTACCAGGGTATAACCATCCATTTCCGGCATCTCAATATCAGAAACAACCATCAGGAAGAGTGACGGTACATCAACTCCCTTATCAACCAGCTGTTCCAGCAATGTCAGAGCGGCCTTACCGTTCTTAGCCGTGGTAACTTTAATACTCATGCCTTCAAACACCTGCTGAACCTGCTTCAGCGCGATATTTGAGTCATCAACAACCATCACGTGATATTCCTTCGCGTGATTTTTAACTTCTTCTGTGGCGATATCTTCACTGACCGCAGTATTACTCGGAATCAGATCCGCAAGAATTTGCTCAACATCCAGGATTTCGATCAGATTACCGTCGTGCTCTAACACAGCTGTCAGATAGTTTTGTCCGACCAGCTCAACCGGCGGCGGTGTAACGTTATCCCAGTGAGTTGCCAAAATCCGGTCAACCCTGCGCACCAGGAAAGAAAGTGTACGGCGGCTGTATTCGGTAACCACCAGAAAACAGCTCTTACGATCATCAGGGCTAACAGGTTCCTCACCGATTGCCTCAGACAAGTCGATCACAGGGATCGTTTCACCACGGATATGCGCCATCCCTTTAAGAGACGTTGTCTGTTTAGGAATACCCGTCAGATCCGGACAGGGAAGCACCTCCCGTACCTTAAATACGTTGATGCCATATTCCTGCTCAGTATTAAGGCCAAATAGCAATAACTCCAGGCGGTTATGGCCAACATCACTCACCCGCTGTCGCTGGTTTACACTAATCTTATTTACTGACATGATTATTCCTACGTACTGAGTGGACCTGCTTAGTTTACTCAAATGGTAAGTAATGGTTTAAATTATCCAGTGAATCACCCAACCATCACATTAATATGTACTTTTATAGCGATCTTCACTCTGGCAGTAAAGGCCCATGCCAGCGCCTACCCGACCAAAATCAAACAACAGGCTGAAGAATACCTGTATTCCATCTATTCCGTTGAACAGCCATTAGCCCGAACCAGCATCAAGTTACGCCCCCAAGCACGCAGCTAAACCTCTCCCGATGTAAACAGCCAATCACCTTCAAACACGCACCAACACGGGCCAGCAGGGTAAGCATTGCCGCTCAGTGTCATAATCCCAAGTGGCGAGTTTTTCTGACCGGCACTGTTGAACAATGGCTGCCGGTTGTCCACACGACCCGACCTTTAAACAAGGGCACCATTTTGGGGGCTAAGGATCTGGCACTGATCGAAACTGACGTACGCAAGATCAACCAGGCTTACTTTACCGACCGTGCCGAACTGTTTAACCGGCGACTGAAACGCACCCTGCGCAGCAAGAAAATCATCACCGCGCAAGCGCTGAGCAAACACCTTCTGGTTCGCAAAGGCGATCATGTCGTCATTGAAGCCAAAAACGGCAGCATGATGGTTCGCATGAACGGCACTGCACTGGAAGACGGTGAACAGGGCAAACAGATCAATGTAAGAAACACCCGTTCCGGCCGGGTCGTACGCGCTTATGTCAGCCGCGTAGGGGTTGTTTCAGTCACACCTTAGGCGATTAGCACCGCCTGTATATCACTGATATACTTAACCTAAAATTTTTATAATTTTTTGTATTTTTGACTAAAGATTATTCACACTGCGCCGATATACTCACTCATAGAAAAATGAGGTTCAGAAAATGGTTATTGATATCACGGGTTTATCGTCCAATCAGGCGACCCTATCTCGTGGCAAGGTGAATGAGCAACCTGCAGCGGGCAACAAGCCAGCCACTGGCGCGGCACCGACCAGCCAGCCGGCAAGCAATGTCAGTATCAGTGATACTGCACAAGCAATTCAGAAAACAATCGACAGCAGTTTAACTGATGACGGTGTAAATGCTGACCGTGTTGCAGAACTGAAAGCTGCTATCGAAGATGGCAGCTATCAGGTGGATGCCCTGAGCACAGCCAAAGGCCTGCTTCAGATCGAAACACAACTCGGCTAAGCAATATACGGAATATGCAGACAGTAACGCCTTTACAACTCAGCGAACTGAATACCCTGAACCAACAGGGACTGATTACGATTGGCAAACTGAGCGCACTCCTTGATCAGGAGTATAACGCCCTGTCTGAACGAAATGTTGAAACCATTCAACAGACGGTTCAGCAAAAACGGACATTCTGCGGGAGCTGGAAACCAACAGCAGATCCCGGAATGAACTGTTTAATCAACTGGGTGTTTCTGCAAACAAACAGGGACTGGAAACTTTTTCCGGCGCACTGCCGCCAGAGCCTCGCGCTGAATTTCTTAAACACTGGAAGCCGCTGGAAACACTGCTTTTAGAAGTAAATGAGAAAAACCAGCGGAACGAAACCGTCGTTGCACGCAACAGCCGCAACCTTGAACACCTCATGAGCATCATCCGCGGCCAGAATCAGAAAAACATGCTTTACGATAACGCCGGCGGAAAAGGCAACTATTCAGCGCAGCAACGTTTAGGAAAAGCTTAAAATATTTCCGCGCTTACCCCGTGACTCCACACAGAAACATCAGTAGAATCAGCCACCTGCCTCCCCGTAGTTCAACCGGATAGAATAGGGCCCTCCTAAGGCTTAGATAGGGGTTCGAGTCCTCTCGGGAGGCCACTTCCCTCTCACTGTATTACTTTATCAGCTCACCCAGCGGCCCATGTGGTAAAGACTTTGCGGGTAGTTTCCTGAAGCGCTCCAGCACATTCAGCTTCCGCTGCTGATCATCTGACAGCTGCCCGTTCCGTAACAACCCCAGATAACGATCCACCATCTTTAAACGGCCTTCACGGCGTTCTTCATCATCACGGGCGGTTTCCAGAAACAACTGCGCAAGATTCAACATGGCAGCAAAGTTTGTAAAGTCGAATTCAACGGCAGCACCAAAGGATTTAATCGCCGCACCTACCTTACCACTCATGTAATGCTTAATGCCCAGACGATTTGCCTTGAGGCTCATCTGTGCATCCTTAGCTTTCTTCTTCCCGGCCTCAGGCACAGGCGCAGCGGCTTTTTCCGGCTCAAGCACAGGCACAGCATCGCCTGACAAAGCAAGCACCTCACGGTCCAGATCCAGCGGCATTTCAAGCCGGTCATTAATCAGTATCGCTTCTTTCAGGAGACGCTCCCTTCGGAAAAATCTCCGGTACTTTCAGCAAACTGGCTGCGAATTAAGTGACTCCGCACATCCAGCCCCAGATCATTCGGAAAACTCTGTTTGGCACGCTGCAATAACACATCCATATCACGGGCAAGCTGATATTGTGTTTTTCATCAGAATGCTTGGCTTCCAGCATAAATACATTCGCCAGACACAAATAAGGCTCTGCTGAGTGCAAACTGCTTCGCTTACCCAGAGATATTGATCGGCGATAGGCTGACTTCGCCACCTCCATCACCTTGGTCTTAGTAGCTACCCTTCCCAGCTTCATTTGCCGGGGAATAGCCAGAGGAGCCTTTGATGTCGCTTCGCGCAACATTTCACGCGCCTCGCCCAAATCCCCTGCTTTTCATAAACCTCAGCAAGCAAGTCATAGGCAGCTATCATCAGGGGTGATCTTTCAATCAGCTTCAGCAACTGCTCCTGAGCCAACGAGAGCTCATCCATGCCGATAAATACTTTTGCCAGATACAATCCGGCTTCCTTTTCGCCGCTCTCCTGATAAATGGTCTCAAATAGCCGTCGGGCATCCTCAAGCCGGCCTAGCTGCAATAGCAGTGAACCACGGACAATTTGCAAATGATCAAATTCAGGATGTTCACGGTAAATGAGATTTTCACAGATTTTCAGAGCCTGCCCGATCGAACCCGCCTCAACCGCGAGATCCACCGGACGCAGCGCCATCTTGCGGCGCATTACCTGATCAATTCGCTGCTTCAGCTCTTCCATCGTGAACGGCTTAATCAGCAGATCATCCGGATTGCTGTCGATCACCTGAAGAATAGCTTCCTGAGAAGAGTCACTGGTCATACATATCCAGGCGGAGCTGGGCCGGATAAAGCCGCGATACCGCGCTTCCTCCAGGATCTGGATACCGGTTACAGAGTCCCGCACGTTATGGCTCAGCAAAACGATGTCGTAGTCATTGCGGGAAATCAGCGGAATCACCCGCTCATTACTGGTGACCGCCTTAATGTTATGCATGCCAAACTCGCGCAACATGTAGTACACCGTTGCACGCATATTGCCACTACTGTCCACCAGCAAGACATTGGTGTCACTGTAATCAATCTTGCGATTAAGTTTTAAATCCGTAACAAGTGGCACAGAAACGCGTTTCCTAACATTAAACCGATATTACATATAACTTCATTCAGATTATCAGAATGTCAGAAACAGGTGGAGCAAAGCAGGCAGGGTTTTTGCCCTATGCGTCTTAAAATGGGCAAAAAAGCACCGGTGTAGGGTGAAACACACGGTGCTAAATACAGTTCTATGCTGTGATGATCATATTACGCAGCTACTCGCCAGCACACCATGATCCATGTCAATATCTGTACCATAAAGCAAATTAGTTACACTTTTGACTAAGCGCCCGGGCTGAGCGAATTCAGTACACTGAAACAAATACAGGGATAACAATAAAATGACGACTACAGCCTTCATCAGCCATGAGGATTGCGGCCTGCACAATATGGGGCCCGAGCACCCGGAAAGCCCGGTCAGACTCATTGCCATTCAGAAAGTACTGAGCAAAACCGGATTGATAGATGACCTGCTACAGATGGAGTCTGTACATGTCACTGCGGATCAGATAAAGCTGGCGCACTCCAGCCATCACCAGTCAGACCTGCTGCAACTGTCACCGGAGTCCGGCATCGTTCATGCGGACGCAGACACCGCACTCTGCCCCGACAGTATGCACGCCGCCAGTCTGGCTGCAGGGTCTGCCGTACTGGCAACTGAACAGGTTATCAACCAACAGGCAGACAACGCCTTCTGCTCTGTACGCCCACCGGGTCATCATGCCGAACACGGGCTGGCAATGGGGTTCTGCCTCTATAACAACATTGCTATAGGCGCGATGCACGCCCTGCAGCATCCGGACATTAACCGTGTCGCGATTGTCGATTTTGACGTTCACCACGGCAATGGCACCGTTGATATATTCAAAGACATACCTGAAGTAATGGTCTGTTCAACATTTCAGCATCCTTACTATCCGGGCCGCCTTCATGACGTTCAGCGGGAAAATATAATTAACTGTCCGTTATCTGCGGGCAGCGGAAGCCTGGCATTCCGGCAACAGCTGGAAGATGCTTGGTTACCGGCCCTGCAAAGACACAAGCCCGACATGATATTTATTTCCGCAGGATTTGATGCCCACGAGGAAGACCCCTCGCAGACATTAACCTTCGGGAAGAAGATTACTACTGGGCAACAAAGTTACTGATGGATGTAGCCAACAGTTACGGTCAGGGCAGAATCGTTTCTGTTCTTGAAGGAGGCTACAATCCTGTCGCACTGGCTTTCAGTGTCCAGTCACATCTGGAAGCATTAAACGGCAAGTAATACTTAAAGCGACACACAACGCAAACAAAAAGGCTGCCCATGGCAGCCTTTACAGCTTTGACCCGTCCTGAATAAGGTTGACACTTTCTAACCTTAAATTTGGAAAGTGTTATGACAACAATCACTAAGCGTACTCAGCGAGATTATTCTCTTGCCTTTAAATTAGCTGTGGTGGATCAGGTTGAAAAAGGCGAAATGACATACCGACAAGCTCAGAGCCGTTATGGTATTCAGGGGCGTTCTACGGTTTTAGTTTGGCTTCGTAAGCACGGCAAGCTAGATTGGAACTTGGGCACATTACCTTTTAAACCAACGAAAGGGGCTTCTATGTCCGAGACTCAAACACCCGAGCAGCGAATCAAAGAACTTGAACAACAACTTGCCGAAACTCAGCAAAAGCTGAATTTTTCGAAGCCGTGGTTGATGTGCTGAAGAAAGACTACGGAGTGCGTGTCACAAAAAGCTGCCCGCAAAGTCATCCAAACGAAAACGGTAACCCGGCTTTCTGTTACTCGTGCCTGTCAATATCTAAGCATTAGTCGGCAGGCTTACTACAAGCAGTGCCGCTATGAGGCTCAACAGGAACTGTTCGAGTTACAAGTTCTCGGCTTTGTTAAACAGGAACGGCTGCAACAGCCGCGCATTGGTGTACGTAAACTTCAGAAACTGATGCAACGGACAGGCTTATCTCCCGGACGGGATAAGCTGTTTAACTTGCTGAGAAAACATCGCTTACTGGTACCGACTAAACGGGCGTACCATAAAACTACGCACAGTCGTCACCGGTTCTACCGTCACCCTAACTTATTGAAGTCTGGTGATTATCAGGTCACGGCCGTTCGGGCAGAACAGGTATGGGTTGCCGACATTACTTACTTGCCAGTTCGAACAGGAGAAGCGTATCTGAGCTTGGTAACAGATGCGTATTCACGAAAGATTGTGGGATACCATGTGCACGATAATCTGAAAACAGCGTCAGTATCGCAAGCCTTCAAAAGGCTCTGAAGGGACGTCACGTGAAGGAAGGGTTGGTACACCATTCAGATCGTGGTATTCAATATTGTTCAGCGGAATATCAGCAAATCCATCAGAAACATAATGTACGCTGTTCGATGACAGATGGTTACGACTGTTATCAAAATGCTTTGGCGGAGCGGGTTAACGGCATTCTTAAAAATGAGTATCTGATCCGCAAACCGGATGATATAGAGCAGGCGAAGATAATGGTTGATGAGTCGGTCAGGATGTATAACCAGCGGCGCCCTCACTTGTCACTGGAATATAAAACGCCCGATGAGGTGCATCGGGCGTTTGTATGAAATAAGTGTCAACCTATATCAGGACTAGACACTTGTTAATCTTAGCCAACAAACTTGATCATCACACCGGCAGCAACCGCAGAACCGATTACACCGGCTACGTTTGGACCCATTGCGTGCATCAGCAGGAAGTTCTGAGAGTTAGCCTCCAGACCCAGCTTGTTAGATACACGCGCTGCCATTGGTACAGCAGATACACCTGCAGAACCGATCAGCGGGTTAATCGCATTACCACCGGCCATCTTGTTCATGATCTTAGCCATCAGAACACCACAGGCAGTACCGATACCGAATGCAACAACACCCAGCAGCAGGATACCCAGCGTTTCCACATCCAGGAACTTATCAGCAGACAGCTTAGAACCTACAGACAGACCCAAGAAGATAGTTACGATGTTGATCAGTGCATTCTGTGCAGTATCACTCAGACGGTCTACTACGCCACATTCACGCATCAGGTTACCGAAGCAGAACATACCCAGCAGAGGTGCAGCATCCGGCAGCAACATAGCAACCAGAATCAGCAACACGATAGGGAACATGATCTTTTCAGATTTGTTAACCGGACGCAGCTGTACCATAGAGATTTTACGCTCAGCTTCAGACGTCAGTGCACGCATAATCGGCGGCTGAATCATAGGTACCAGCGCCATGTATGAGTATGCTGCTACAGCAATCGCACCCAGCAGATCCGGTGCCAGCAGGCTGGCAACATAAATCGCTGTCGGGCCATCAGCACCACCGATGATACCGATCGCAGCTGCATCCTGGATGCTGAAGTCCATCAGACCCAGAGTCGTCAGACCTACCGCGCCCAGTACGGTTGCAAAAATACCGAACTGTGCCGCAGCGCCCAGGAACAGAGTCTTTGGATTCGCCAGCAGCGGGCCGAAGTCTGTCATGGCACCTACACCCATGAAGATCAGCAGCGGTGCTACACCGGAAGCAATCGCAACATTGTAGAAGTTATACATCATACCGTTGCTGAAACCGGCATCCTGAGCTGCATAAACAGCAGCAGTATGCTCAGCAGCCGATGAAGATGCATAAGCGCTCTTCAGCTCATAAATGTCAGTAGAGTTAACATTCAGCGCAGCAGCAATTGACTGAATAACTTCAGGACCGCCCAGGTTAAGCGCATTTTCTACAGCCGCATAAGCCAGACCCGCTTCCGGGATGTTAGCCATAATGCCGCCAAAGCCTATCGGTACCAGCAACAGTGGCTCAAAGTTCTTGCGGATAGCAAGGAACAGGAGCAACAGACCGACAAGGATCATCACAACCTGCCCACCGGTGATATTGTATATCCCGGAGGCGTGCCATAAATTCAGAAGGTTTTCCATCGAACCAACCCTTATGCCAAGGTGATCAGGCTATCGCCCACTTGAACAGTGTCGCCTTCTTTCACGTCAACGCTGGAAACAGTACCAGCACGTGCAGCACGTACTTCAGTTTCCATCTTCATTGCTTCCAGAATGACCAGAACGTCACCTTCCTGTACTGCCTGACCGGCAGATACTTCTACTTTCAGATGTTACCGGCAAGTGGAGCAGGAACAGACTCAGCAGGACCAGCCGCCGGAGCTGCAGCAGGCGCTGCCGCTGCAGGCGCCGCAGGTGCAGCTGCAGTAATGTCGCCGCCCTCAGAAACCTGAACAACGTAGCTCTGACCATTAACGTTAATAGTGTAAGTCTGTGGACCAGTGTTTTTAGGTGCAGCCATTGCTTGTGCGTCCTCTAAAGTTGGTGCCGGTTCGAAGGCATCCGGATTGTTTCGGTTTTCCAGGAATTTCAGACCGATTTGCGGGAACAGTGCGTAAGTCAGCACGTCATCGATCTGGTTATCAGACAGGCTCAGATCTTTCTCTGTTGCCAGCTGTTCCAGTTCAGCTTTCAGCTTATCCAGCTCAGGTTCCAGCAGGTCTGCCGGACGACAGGTGATTGCCTCACCGCCATCCAGTACACGTGCCTGCAGGTCAGCGTCATACGCCGCCGGTGCTGCACCGTACTCACCTTTCAGGATGCCCTGAACTTCTTTAGAGATGGTCTTGTAACGCTCGCCCATCAATACGTTGATAACCGCCTGAGTACCCACGATCTGTGAAGTAGGGGTTACCAGAGGAATCATACCCAGGTCTTTACGAACCCGTGGAATTTCCTGCAATACATCATCAAACTTGTCGGAAGCACCCTGCTCACGCAGCTGGTTTTCCATGTTGGTCAGCATGCCGCCTGGCACCTGAGCAACCAGGATACGGGAATCCGTACCACGCAGAGAACCTTCAAACTTAGCGTATTTCTTCCGTACTTCACGGAAGTAAGCCGCAATTTCTTCCAGCTGATTCAGATCCAGACCTGTATCACGGTCAGTACCTGCCAGTGCAGCTACCACTGACTCAGTAGAAGTGTGGCCGTAAGTCATCGACATAGAAGAAATCGCTGTATCAACACGGTCAATACCGGCTTCAACAGATTTCAGGATTGTCATATCAGACAGACCGGAAGTCGCGTGTGCGTGCAGCTGAACTTCCAACTGAGTCTGCGCCTTCAGGCGGGATACCAGATCAAAAGCGTCATAAGGCGTCAGGATGCCTGACATATCTTTAATCGCAATAGACTCTGCACCCAGGTCTTCCAGAGTCTTGGCAAACTCAACCCACATGTCAGTCGTGTGTACTTCACTCTTGGTATAAGAGATGGTGCCCTGAGCATGCTTACCTGTTGCTTTAACCGCTTTAATAGCGGTTGCCAGGTTACGGGGATCGTTCATCGCATCAAAGATACGGAAAACATCCACACCGTTTTCAGCAGCACGCTCTACAAACTTCTCTACAACGTCATCAGCATAGTGACGGTAGCCCAGCAGGTTCTGACCGCGCAGCAGCATTTGCTGTTTAGTATTCGGCATAGCCTTCTTCAGCTCGCGAATACGCTCCCAGGGATCTTCACCGATAAAGCGGATACATGAATCAAATGTTGCTCCGCCCCAGCTTTCCAGGGACCAGAAACCAACTTTGTCCAGTTTTTCAGCGATCGGCAGCATGTCATCCAGGCGCATACGCGTAGCAAACAGCGACTGATGTGCGTCACGCAGTACTACGTCGGTAATGCCAAGAGGTTTTTATCAGACATGGGTATAGGCCTTTTGTCGATTATTGCTCTTAAAATAAAGTCGTTACTTTCGCCGGGTATTAGCGAGAACGATGTTGATGAACCGCGGCAGTCATAACTGCAACCAACTCATCGTTATTATTAGCAGCGGCAGCAGGTGCGGCTGCAGGGGCTTTCGCTTAGCCTTAGGTTCCGGGTCCGGTGCAATTTTGCTTAACACGGCAGACATGCCATTAGTAGCAAACACCAGCAAGGTCAGGAATACGAATACGAATCCCATACCAAAAACCATCAGGTTAATGCCTTCGGACATTAGATTTTCCATCTAACGGGCGCTCCTCTGTTTCATCAAAAATCCCGCAACACCCGAAAGTGTTCCGGAACCAAATCCCGCCTGAACTTTAAGTTCTCTGCAAACGACAATTTTTCTTGTAGTAAAAAAATCGGTGTCACCTGCAGATTGGCTGAATTGTTAATAAACGGGCAATAATTAAACCCGAAAACCGCCCTGCAGGCAACAAGTTCCCCGCACTTTAGCGACAAAAAGTTGCTTTTAAAATCTTGTAAAAACTACAAAAACGCTATTTTCCAAAATCATGCAGCCAAAATGTCGCTCTCAAGAAAGCGGTTATTCACCCGGCCGATACACCTTCACATTACTGTAACCTTTATCCTGCAGACTCTGTGCGTGCATCTGGCTCATCACTCCTTTATCGCAGTACAGCAGGTATTCCTTGGTCATATCTAAATCTGCAAAGCTGGACTCCAGCTCAAAGAAAGGAATTTTCAGCACTTCACACTTAGGCATATTCAGGGGCTTACGCTCCTGTTCATGCTGATGTCGCACATCGATAATCACTTGCCCCTCAGCGACACGCGTTAGCGCTTCGATTGAAGCCTCTGCCCCCAGATCCTCGACAATTTTATCGATCGCCAGAACCTGCGCATTTTCAAGCGCTTCATCCAGTACAGCATAATCAAAGTTTGCTTCTTCTTCCTCAATACGCTCAATCTGCGCATTGGTGGTCGGACGGTCAGATATAACACCACAGTATTCCGGAATGCTCTTGGCCATGTCATACGCGCCAATCTGCTTGGTGATATCGATAATGTCCTGCTTATCCATAGTAATCAGCGGTCGCAGTACCAGCTTACTGGTTGACCCATCGATCAGCGCCAGATTAGGCAACGTCTGACTGGAAACCTGAGCAACACTTTCACCGGTCACAAGGGCATGCAGCTTCATACGGTTAGCAACCCGTTCACCTGCCCGCATCATCATACGCTTGAGCACAACCCCCATCTGGGTGTGATGAACATTCTGAAGAATCTCACCAACCACTTCTTCGAAAGGTACTGTCACGAACTTAACCCGCGCAGCTGATCCGTATTTCTGCCACAGCGACAGTGCAACCTGCTTCACACCGATTTCATGAGCCTTACCGCCCAGATTAAAAAACAGGAAATGGGTTTTACAGCCCCGGCGCATGGTCATATAGCTGGCAACCACTGAATCAAAGCCACCGGAAATCAGGGACAATACTGCTTCCTGACTGCCCAGAGGATATCCACCCAGGCCTTTAAACTTGTTGGAGATGATGAACAGGTTCTGGTCACGGATTTCCAGTTTTACCTTCACTTCAGGGGCATGCAGATCAACACCGTTAGATTCACAGTGCTGAAGCAGTCCACCACCAACATAACGCTCCAGATCTCCGGATTTAAAATCGTGCTTACCGGCACGCTTTACCCGAACAACAAAAGTTTTGCCGCGGATAATTTCACTATAGGCTTCACGGGTCAGCTGGAAAACATTGTCGAAGTCCCCAAGCGGATGCTGGTCCACTTCAAGAAAATGCAGCACACCAGGAGTGGCCTGCATCACTTCAATCATTTGCTCCCGCAACTGAGCATCTGAACTGTCCACTTCAACTTCGATTTTGTCCCACAGGGCGCGCACTTTGATGTCATCGCTGAGGCGTTTCAGAGTAATCTGCATATTGGACTGTAAGCGCTGAATAAAACGCTTACGGACAGGTTTGCTCTTAATAGTGATTTCTGGAAATAGCTTAACGATAAACTTCATAATGGCTTTTTACATGTGGATTAGAAATGAGGGCGGCTATTATACATAGCCGCCTATATTTTGAACAAAATACCGGCAGAACAGCCCGTAAAACTGAGAGAAAGGTAGATTAAGACTGCGGAGAATACAAACTGACCCGGTTACGGCCATTTTCCTTGGATGAATACAGCGCTTTATCTGCACAGGCAATCCATTCCTGGCTGGACTGAACCCCTACATCCAGAGCAGCAATACCAAGGCTGATAGTATATTTAAGCGACTGCCCGTCAGAACTGACTACTGAACCTTCCACAGCTTTACGCAACCGTTCAGCCAGCAAAGCGGCATCCTGCAATGAGGTATCTCCGAGAATAATGGCAAACTCTTCCCCGCCATAACGCCCGGATACATCTATTTCACGGGCATTATGCTGAATCAGCTGTGCCAGATGCCGTATGACGTCATCACCCACCGGATGCCCGTAATTGTCATTAATGCTCTTAAAGTGATCAATGTCGAGCATCAGCAGGCAAGCACGTTGCTTCACCCTTTGCCAACGCTTATATTCCCGCTCAAGACAATCTTCCCAGTGTGCCCGGTTGTAAAGCTTGGTCAGACCATCTGTCTGACTGAGAACGGCCAGTTCCTGATTCGCTTTTGTAAGCCTTGTTTATGTACGGCGGTGTCTGTGACGTCATACACAATCATACAGATATGCGTCACTTCACCGTCTGCGGCAAACAACGGAATGAACGTTACGTTCTGATACATAAACTCCGCCCCACCGGTCACCGGGCGGTAATTATCAAACCGAAAAGATAGGGACGCTGCTCCCAAATCATGAAGGCTTTATTCTGTAACAGAAAAACTGAATCAACTTTTTCCTGAACCAGTCATTTGGAACATCAGTAAAGAGATCGGTAATAACCTGATGTTTAACCTCAGCGGATGCACTGCCACTGTGGTTTTCCATGAAATCGTTCCAGAACTGAATTTTCAGTTCCTTATCAATGACCACCAGCCCCACATCAATATTGCGGAGTATTTCCATCAGTGAGTAAAGTTTGTCTATCTGATGTTGTTCCAGGGCCATAATCAATCCAGCAGATGCGATACTTTTTCGTTCAGTTTTTGCATTGATTTTTCAGTAAATAGCAGCAATAAGTCACACTTAATGGCATGGCCTTCGATCCCATAACTGATTTCAATCGCAAGGGTTTTTGCAGGGTTTTAATATTGTCATCCATCAGATCAGATATATGACAGTGTTGCCCAAGCACAACCGGGTGTCCCTGGCTGAATTTGAAATCCAACTGTTCAGATATGCCCCCAGACAGGCACCGATCAAAACGTTAGCAACGTCCATCAGCAGTTCCAGCTCAGCCTGTTCGTCCACACCTTCGCTGTAATTCATCAACGCTGCCAGATCCAGAAAACTGGAATCATTCAGAATCAGCAAGGCTTCACCGGAAATACCACCACCAATAAAGCCCTGACAAACACCCGAAATACGCTCGTCCGCTTCAATCGCGCTCAGCGCCATGCTAACTTCACTGACGGCAATATAATTCACATTCGGAACCGGCAGCATCACAAACACATTCAACAGCCGCGCAAGCAGATCCCCAGCCCGGCCCATGGCAACATTCGCCACTTCCTGATAGCAATCCCGCAGGCGTGCAGACAACTCATCTGGAGCATTCTGAGGCTGAGGATCAGAAGAGTTTTCGGTGACAGATACCTCAGCGACAGGCGTTTCAACAAAGTCACTGTCGCTAAAGACACCATACTGCAGCAATACGTGGTTGAGGGTATTCTGGTCGACGGGTTTTTAATAAAATCCAGCGCGCCCAACTGTTTAACCCGCTGATAGGCTGAGGGCTGAATATCCCCGGAGATAACAATAACCATTGTCGGCAAGTCTTCACGCTGGATAGCCTCCAGCACCTGATAGCCGTCCATCACAGGCATATTCAGGTCAAGTAAAAGCACATCACCTTTACCGGCACGAATAGCATCCAGCGCCTCGCCTCCATGGGTCGCGAAGCTGACTTCAACAGCAAGGTTATCGGGTAATGATCTGGCGATCTGTTTTCGCGCCAGCGAAGAATCATCACAAATCAGTAAAGGCGTCGCCATACAGCACTAATTCCATTTCATACAACAGATTATCAAGGGTACGCCGGCACATAAACGCTTATAAATCAGCCATTTCCAGTGTTAAGAGGCACGTGACACAATGATTAAAAATGTACATTCCGGCCGAGTGTATCAGCTCAGATCAAGGCAGGTAAGAGTCATACTGAAAAGAAGTAACCAAATTGCCCAAATAAATAAAAAGGGCCCAGGGGCCCTTTTAACTATCCTACCGATGTTGTTACCACTCTATTTTTCAACACCCTCGAACGTCAGCTCACTGCCGTCGGCCATAGTGACCACACCGGAAGTATCAGGATTCAGCTCCAGTGCCTGAGCAGCCAGATCATATTCCAATTCCTGACCATCAACAGTAATCGTCCAGGGGTTTTCCGGATCGTTAGTGCCATCCTGAGTAAGCTGAATAATGTCAGTCCAGCCACCGCCATTACCGCCGGAGAAGGTATCGTTGCCATCAAACGGGTTATACACATAGGTATCGTTACCCGCCTCTCCCTTAACGGTATCATCTCCTTTACCGCCAGACAGAACGTCATCGCCATCTCCGCCCTTAATGTCATCATTTCCGGCACCGCCAAGCAGTAAGTCGTCGCCTTTCTCGCCTTTCAGTTTATCGTCGCCTTCACCGCCGAGAATCTGATCATTACCGTCACCGCCTTTCAGGTCATCATTACCATCGCCACCATCCAGGTAATCATTACCATCTTCGCCTTTCAGTTTGTCATCGCCATCCCGGCCGTAAAGAGTATCCTGACCATCACCGCCTTTCAGATCATCCTGACCGTCACCGCCATCCAGTACGTCATTACCATCCTTGCCTTCCAGCTTGTCATCACCGTTGACACCCAGAATGTAATCATCGTTGCTGGTACCGCTGATGTTGTCTTTGCTGCCGGTACCGTCAATACGGTTCAGGCCTGACGTATCTGTATTCTCATTCCCAACATTGCTGGTATCAAATACATAGGCATCATCGGTACCCTGAACCTTGAAAGTAACCGTTGCGGTATCGGAACCGCCCTGGGCACCTGTCAGGGTATAATCAAATGAAAGGGTTGCAGATTCGCCGGCATTAAGGCTGTCCAGATTGTCATTCGGCGTAAACTTTAACTGATCAATTCCGCCGACAACGACTTTTCCACAGTGCCGACAATCATACCGCTCATGGAGACCTGATTATCAAAACTGCTGATACTCAGGTTATTTCCACTACTGCCGGTATCGTTACCCAGCACATTCAGAATGACCGCAGTGTCTTCATCTGTGGCATAGGCTGCAGCTTTTTCCATCTGCAGGTTACTGATCGAAACAACTTCATCACTTGCGGTACTGGCCACATCAAACTCAACAACCGCCTGGCCATTTGAATCCAGTGTTACCTGATAAGAGTGAGTTGCATTCCAGGTATTATCAGCATCGTCATGTTCATCATAACTGCGCTGATCAATCTGCTGGCCGTTTACCCGAACAGTAAATGTATCCCGGGTTTCACTGCCACTGGTGCCATCTTCCCAGCCACCGGTTGCCCGGGAATCGAAAGACAGGGTAACCGTCTTGCCCGCATTCTCAGCACCAAAGTCAAAGGTACGGGTTTCAGTATCAGACTCAGCAACACCGTTTACTGAGCCCTGCCCCATATTCCCCAAGTTAGAAATGTTACTGCCGGTTTTCACAACCGCCGCGTTTATTTCAGCAAAATTGTCATCATTCGCCACAACCGAAGCAGCCGGTGCCCCTTCACTAGTACCGTTCACCGTAATCTGAAGATTCTGAACGGCAGTTCCACCCTGGCCATCAGAAGCAACAACAGGAATCGTCAGCACCTGGCTGGTACCGTCAGGGATATTTTCATACGCGGCATTGTCCGGATTAAAGCTGTAGCTACCATCAGCATTGAGCGTAAACCCTGCCGGTGCAGCAGTGCCTTCCTGAACTGCAAAGGTTACATTACTGTTATCATCAATATCCGTTGCCTGAAGCTGGCCGGTAATGGTGGCATCAGGTGTCTCCATGACAGTTTGGGTCAGCTCAATATTATCCAGTCGCATACCACGACCGTAATTCTGTGCCTCGCCAATGGAAACAAATTCAATCGTCATCGGCTGACCGGTACCCGTAAACGTAATCTGGCCATCATTCCAGCTCTGATCACTCTGCCCGGTACCATCATCGGTAAAGGTGTCGATAACCTGACCGTTTACCTTCACCTGCATGTTGTTAACATTGGCTCCGAATCCGGCACGGCCAGCAAAGTCGAAGTCCAGCGTATAGGTTGCCCCTTCTACTGTATCAACAGTACGACTGATCTGATCAGCGTCATCATAGTTATCAAGCTTATCATCATTGAGCTCAATGAATTTACCATCACCGGTATGCCCTGAAGCTGACGACCATATCTCAATTGCCTCTGAATCAGTTCCCCAACCATCAGCGTTCTGAACAAAGCCACTGCCAGCACTTTCAAACGTGGTACTGAACAAGGTAGTCGTATTAGCGACTGATGCCTGCGGTACATCCACAGATACAGGCTGAACAACCGACATTACCGGCGCATCGTTGGTACCGGACAGCACGATTTGTAACTGCTGGGTATCCGTCGCACCATTTTCGTCAGTGACTGTTACAGGAATCGTCAGTGTCTGGGTATCACCGGCGGCAAGATGCTGATATGAGTCATCGGCAGGGTCAAAAGTATAGGTACCATCCGCGCTCAGATTAAATCCGGCCGGGGCACTGCCTGCCAGAGAGTAGCTCAGAGAAGCAGAGTCATCTGCGTCAGTGGCACTGAAAGAACCGGTTAACTGAGGCGCATCCTCTGCAACATTTCTGCTGATATCCGCACCTGCTACCGGCGTATCATTGGTGCCATTAACAGTAATCTGAATCTGCTGAGCATCGGTGGCGCCGTGTTCGTCGGTCACCGTCACCGGAATCGTCAGGGTCTGTACATCACCAGCATCCAGGCTGTTGTACGCCGTATCCTGCGGATTAAAACTGTATGAACCATCTGCATTCAGAGTGAAACCCGCTGGCACGGAAGCACCGGTGGTCACACTGAAGGTCAGGGATGCAGAATCATCCACATCCGACGCGGACAGCTGCCCACTGATGGCGCTATCACCTTCACTGACATTGGCAGTCACATCAACGCCCGCTACAGGAGTATCGTTGGTGCCGTTTACGGTAATCTGGATCTGTTGAGTATCGGTGGCACCGTGCTCATCAGTCACCGTTACCGGGATGGTCAGGGTCTGTACATCACCTGCATCCAGGCTGTCGTAGGCTGCATCCTGTGGATTAAAGCTATATGAACCATCGCTGTTTAATGTGAAGCCTGCAGGAACAGATGCTCCGCTGGTAACACTGAAGCTTAATGACGCTGAATAATCTGCATCACTGGCTGACAACTGACCACTGATAGCGCTATCACCTTCACTGACAGTAGCACTCACATCAGCATTCGCTACCGGTGTGTCATTCGTGCCACTGATCCGTATTTCAATTCGCTGGGTATCGGTTGCACCATGTTCATCAGTAACAGTCACCGGAATCCCCAAGGTCAGCACATCTCCCACATCCATCTGCTCATAAGCGGAGTCCTGAGGATCAAAGCTGTACGAACCATCGGTATTCAGGGTAAAGCCTGCAATGTTAACCGTAGTGCTGAAGGTCAGTGTAGCTGAGTCATCAGCATCAGTAGCAGACAGCTGCCCGCCGATTGCGCTGTCACCTTCATTCACATTAGCAGTGACATCCACACCTGCAACCGGCGTATCGTTGGTGCCGTTGACAGTGATCTGAATCTGCTGGGTATCGGTAGCGCCGTTTTCATCAGTGACGGTGACCGGAATGGTCAGGGTCTGTACATCCCCCACATCCAGGCTGTCGTAGGCAGAATCCTGAGGGTCGAAGCTGTAGCTGCCATCGCTGTTTAATATGAAACCAGCCGGTACGGAGGCACCGTTAGTCACACTAAAGCTCAGAGATACAAAGTCATCCACATCCGTTGCTGACAACTGGCCGCTGATTGCTGAATCGCCCTCCTGAACCGTTGCGCTCACATCCACATCCGCTACCGGCGCATCGTTGGTGCCACTTACTTTAATTGCAACCCACTGAGTATCACTTGCACCGTGCTCATCAGTAACCGTTACCGGTATTGCCAGCGCCAGAACATCGCCAGCAGCCATTGTATCGTATGCCGGGTCCTGAGGATCAAAGCTGTAACTGCCATCACTGTTCAGTGCAAAACCTGCAGGCACGGAGGCGCCATCCATCACACTAAAGCTCAGGCTTGCAGAGTCATCTGCATCTGTCGCAGACAGCTGGCCAGAAATCGCTGAATCGCCCTCGTTCACGGAAGCCTTAGCATCAGCCCCCGCCACTGGCGCATCGTTGGTGCCGTTCACGGTAATCTGGATTTGTTGCGTATCCGTGGCGCCGTTTTCGTCAGTTACGGTCACAGGAATGGTCAGGGTCTGAACATCACCAGCATCCAGGCCGTCGTAGGCAGTATCCTGTGGATTAAAACTGTAAGAACCATCGCTATTCAGGGTGAAGCCTGCAGGAACAGACGCGCCGTTGGTCACACTGAAGGTTAAAGACGCTGAGTCATCGGCATCCGTCGCGGACAGCTGACCAGAGATAGTGCTATCGCCTTCATTCACATTGGCGGTAACATCGGCACCGGCAACTGGGGCATCGTTAGTGCCATTCACGGTGATCTGAATTTGCTGAGTATCAGTGGCACCGTTCTCGTCAGTCACTGTTACCGGGATGGTCAGAGTCTGAACATCACCCGCATCCAGGCTGTCATAAGCAGCATCCTGTGGATTAAAGCTGTATGAGCCATCGCTATTCAGGGTAAAGCCTGCTGGTACGCTAGCACCATTAGTAACGCTAAAGGTCAGAGACGCAGAGTCGTCAGCATCTGTCGCTGACAGCTGGCCAGAAATGGCGCTGTCACCTTCGTTTACACTGGCAGTAATATCCGCACCCGCTACCGGCGCATCGTTGGTGCCGTTTACAGTGATCTGAATTTGCTGAGTATCGGTGGCCCCATTCTCATCGGTCACTGTAACCGGAACGGTCAGAGTCTGTACATCACCGGCATCTAAACCGTCGTAGGCCGCATTCTGTGGATCAAAGCTGTAGCTGCCATCGCTGTTTAATGTGAAGCCTGCTGGAATCGACGCACCGTTAGTCACGCTGAAGCTTAAGCTCGCAGAATCATCGGCATCGGTAGCAGACAGTTGGCCGCTGATGGCGCTATCACCTTCGTTTACACTGGCAGTAACATCTGCACCCGCTACCGGCGCATCGTTGGTGCCGTTAACAGTGATCTGAATTTGCTGAGTATCGGTGGCCCCATTCTCATCGGTCACTGTAACCGGAACGGTCAGAGTCTGTACATCACCCGCATCTAAACCGTCATACGCGGCATCCTGTGGATCAAAGCTGTAACTACCATCCGCATTCAGAGTAAAGCCTGCTGGTAAGCTAGCCCCGTTGGTTACACTGAAGCTCAGGCTTGCAGAATCATCGACATCGGTCGCTGACAACTGGCCAGAAATGGCGCTGTCACCTTCGTTTACACTGGCAGTAACATCAGCACCGGCCACCGGTGCATCGTTGGTACCGTTAACGGTAATCTGGATTTGCTGAGTGTCAGTCGCACCGTTCTCGTCAGTCACTGTTACTGGAATGGTCAGGGTCTGAACATCGCCAGCATCTAAACTATCGTAGGCAGCATCCTGTGGATCAAAGCTGTATGAGCCATCGCTATTAAGGGTGAAGCCTGCAGGCACAGATGCACCGTTGGTCACACTGAAGGTTAAAGACGCTGAGTCATCTGCATCCGTCGCGGACAGCTGGCCAGAAATGGCAGAATCACCTTCGTTAACACTGGCGATGACATCCGCACCCGCTACCGGGGCATCGTTGGTGCCGTTAACAGTAATTTGTATCTGCTGGGTATCGGAAGCCCCATTCTCGTCGGTCACCGTCACAGGAATGGTCAGAATCTGAACATCACCGGCATCTAAACCGTCGTAAGCCGTATCCTGTGGATCAAAGCTATAGCTGCCATCACTATTTAATGTGAAGCCGGCAGGTACAGATGCACCATTAGTCACACTAAAGCTTAAGCTGGCAGAGTCATCGGCATCAGTGGCAGACAACTGGCCAGAAATAGCTGAATCACCTTCGTTCACAGAAGCCGTCACATCAGCGCCTGCAACCGGGGCGTCGTTGGTGCCGTTAACAGTAATTTGTATCTGCTGGGTATCGGAAGCCCCATTCTCGTCGGTCACCGTCACCGGAATCGTCAGGGTCTGCACGTCGCCTGTATCCAGGTTATCGTAGGCGGCATCCTGTGGATTAAAGCTATATGAACCGTCGCTATTCAGAGTGAAGCCAGCAGGAATAGACGCTCCGTTGGTCACACTGAAGGTCAGAGACGCTGAGTCATCTGCATCCGTCGCTGACAGCTGGCCACTGATGGCACTGTCACCTTCATTCACATTGGCGGTGACATCCACACCCGCAACCGGCGCATCGTTGGTGCCGTTCACGGTGATCTGGATCTGCTGTGTATCCGTCGCACCATGCTCATCGGTTACCGTTACAGGAATCGTCAGGGTCTGAGCATCACTAATATTGAGACTATTATATGCAGCGTCTTGTGGGTCAAAGCTGTATGAACCATCTGTATTCAGCGTAAAGCCTTCAGGTACAGTTGCTCCGCCGGTCACGCTATATGTCAGATCTGATGAGCTATCCGAATCCGTCGCACTGAGCTGACCGGTAACAGAAGCAGCACCTTCATCAACTGTCGATACAACATCAGCACCGGCAACAGGGGCATCATTCTGCCCGGTGACCGTAACTCTGATCTGCTGCGTATCAGTGGCTCCCTGATCATCTGTGACAGTGACAGGGATTGTCAGGATTTGAACATCTCCCTGATCCAGACCGTCATAAGCCCCGTGCTGAGGGTTAAAGATAAAGCTACCATCTGCATTCAAAGTAAAGCCCGCCGGAGCAGTCACACCATCACTCACACTGAAAGTAAGCACAGAACCGTTATCAATATCCGTTGCTGATAACTGCCCGGTTGCCGGCGCTGCTCCCTCAAACAGATTGAAAGATACATCCTGCCCAGCGACAGGCCCGTCATTAGTGCCTGTCACGACGACTTTAGCTATCCCGGTAACTGAACCGCCATAGCCATCACTTACCTGGTAGCTAAAGCTGACTTCCCGGGTTTGCCCTGCGCCAAGGTCCTGGAAATCACTGCCCGGATCAAAGCTATACGAACCATCATCATTGATGGTGACGCTTCCTTCCTCCGGCTGCCCACCTTCTGCCAGGCTATAGGATAAAGAATCATTATCTGCATCTGTGGCAGCCAGCGTGCCACTTACTTCACCGCCGTCCTCAACAGCTGAGCCGGTATGTTCTGCTGCTACCGGTGCTGAATTATTCACAGGGACAGTAACCGTTTTAACGGATGTATCACCGCTGTCACTTTCCGTCGAAGTCACACTGGCTTCGAGGGTAAACCGTGTTGTTTCTGAGGATACTTTTACCGACAGGCCATCCAGATCAGACTGAGGAACAACCCAGTCACCGTCCGCATTTTTCGTTCCTGCAGACAACGTCGCGTCTGCCGGGACTCCTGACAGAACGACCCCGGATAATGACTCAGAACCATCAGTATCAACCCCCAGACTGCTGGATATCTTCAGAGGAATTGAATTACCTTCATGGACATCAACAACAACATCATCGATATTAATGTACCGGTCACCGCTACCGTCAAATTCCATAGCGACTCTGAACACATCATCAAAGCCTGGTACTCCAGTGAAATTCACTACAGTCGTTGCATTATCCTGGGCAATCGTCGTTACAGTATGAGTACCGACAACATTGCCATCCTCATCGTACGCTTTAAACGTGACCTCTTTGCTTTCTGAGTTCCGGTTAGTATCCGCATGAGGATTACCGTTTGACGAAATAACCAGTGTTTTCAGTGCGAAAGTATTACCATCAGACTCCTGAAACTCCGGTGGAACCGTACCGCTATAACCGGTGCTTGCCAGCCCCTGATCGTTATGCGCATACATGTTCTTAAACTGGAAGCCATCTTTTTCCGGATTGTAATCATTGCTGCTGTTATCAAAACTGATCGTTCTTTCCACTGTTCCGTCAACCGCTTCGCCAACCTGTACTGACAGACTCGGCTCATCAGCGACACCGGCAACCGCAATCGTGCTGCTGGCGTTAGTCAGACCACCCTGACCATCCGCAACGCTATACTGGAAGTCGGTATTACCACTCCAGTTTTCATCCGGCGTAAACGTGAATGTATTGGTAACAGCATCAAAGGCCAGACTGCCATTATCCGGCTGCTGAAAGCTGTCAATACTCAGGGTACCGCCATCAACATCGGAGTCATTACCCAGTAAGTCACTGGCCGTAAACACAACGGCTTTATCTTCCAGACCACTGATGGTTTCAGTATTAGCGACCGGAGCATCATTCGTGCCGTTGACTGTAATATTGATCAGCTGAGTATCTGTATCCCCTTCCTGATCGGTTACGGTGACAGGTATTGCCAGGGTCTGGATCTCACCAGCACTCAAACCATCATAAGCAGCATTCTGGGGATCAAAGCTGTAAGAGCCGTCTGAACTCAGAGTGAAACCCGCCGGCACGGAGGCGCCATTACTTACGCTGAAGCTTAAGCTGGCAGACTCATCAGCATCAGTGGCGGATAGCTGGCCAGAAATTGCTGAATCGCCTTCGTTTACGGTAGCCGTCACATCCGCACCGGCCACCGGGGCATCATTGGTGCCGTTCACGGTGATCTGGATTTGCTGAGTGTCAGTCGCACCGTTCTCATCAGTCACTGTGACCGGAATGGTCAGGGTCTGCACATCGCCCGCATCCAGACTTTCGTACGCAGCATCCTGTGGATTAAAGCTGTATGAGCCATCGGTATTCAGCGTGAAACCTGCCGGCACGGATGCACCGGTGGTGACGCTGAAGGTCAGAGAGGCAGAGTCGTCAGCATCGGTGGCTGTCAGCTGGCCAGAAATTGCTGAATCGCCTTCGTTTACTGTAGCCGTCACATCCGCACCGGCCACCGGCGCATCGTTGGTGCCGTTCACGGTTATCTGAATCTGTTGAGTATCGGTGGCACCGTTCTCATCAGTCACCGTCACAGGAATTGTCAGGGTCTGCACATCGCCGGCATCTAAACCGTCGTAGGCAGCATCTTGTGGATTAAAGCTGTAGCTACCATCCGCATCCAGAGTGAAACCTGCTGGTACGCTGGCACCGTTGGTTACACTGAAGCTCAGACTCGCAGAGTCATCGGCATCCGTCGCTGACAGCTGGCCATTGATGGCGCTGTCACCTTCGTTCACGGAAGCTGTCACATCCGCACCAGCCACAGGGGCATCGTTGGTGCCGTTCACAGTAATCTGGATCTGCTGAGTATCGGTGGCACCGTTCTCGTCGGTTACCGTCACTGGAATAGTCAGGGTCTGCACATCGCCAGCATCCAGGCTGTCGTAGGCTGCATCCTGTGGATCAAAACTGTAGCTACCATCCGCATTCAGGGTGAAACCTGCTGGTACGCTGGCACCGGTGGTGACGCTGAAGGTCAGAGAGGCAGAGTCGTCAGCATCGGTGGCTGTCAGCTGGCCAGAAATTGCTGAATCGCCTTCGTTTACTGTAGCCGTCACATCCGCACCGGCCACCGGCGCATCGTTGGTACCGTTGACGGTGATCTGGATCTGCTGGGTGTCAGTGGCACCGTTTTCATCAGTGACGGTCACAGGAATAGTCAGCGTCTGGATATCGCCCGCATCCAGGCTGTCGTAAGCGGCATCCTGTGGATTAAAGCTGTAAGAGCCATCCGCATTCAGGGTGAAACCTGCTGGTACGCTGGCACCGTTAGTGACGCTAAAGATCAGAGACGCAGAATCATCAGCATCCGTCGCTGACAACTGGCCAGAAATTGCTGAATCACTTTCATTTACGGAAGCAGTGACATCTGCACCCGCTACCGGGGCATCGTTGGTGCCGTTGACTGTAATCTGGATTTGTTGCGTATCCGTGGCGCCGTTTTCGTCAATTACGGTCACAGGAATGGTCAGGGTCTGCACATCACCCGCATCCAGGCTGTCGTAGGCTGCATCCTGTGGATTAAAGCTGTAGCTACCATCGTCGTTTAATGTAAACCCGGCTGGTACGCTTGCACCGTTGGTCACACCGAAAGTTAAGCTAGCAGAATCATCGGCATCCGTAGCAGACAGTTGGCCAGAAATTGCTGAATCACCTTCATTTACGGAAGCAGTGACATCCGCACCGGCCACCGGCGCATCGTTGGTGCCGTTAACGGTGATCTGGATTTGCTGGGTATCAGTCGCACCGTTCTCGTCAGTCACAGTGACCGGAATGGTCAAAGTCTGCACGTCGCCTGCATCCAGGCTGTCGTAGGCTGCATCCTGTGGATTAAAGCTATATGAACCATCGCTGTTTAATGTGAAGCCTGCCGGTACTGAAGCACCGTTAGTAACGCTGAAGGTTAGAGACGCAGAATCATCTGCGTCGGTAGCAGAAAGTTGGCCGCTGATGGCGCTGTCGCCCTCATCAACAGATGCGGTGACATCCGCACCAGCCACCGGCGCATCGTTGGTGCCGTTCACTGTTATCTGAATCTGCTGGGTATCAGTCGCGCCGTTTTCGTCGGTCACAGTGACCGGAATGGTCAGAGTCTGAACATCACCGGCATCTAAACCATCATAAGCAGCATTCTGGGGATCAAAGCTGTAAGAGCCGTCTGAACTCAGAGTGAAACCCGCCGGCACGGAGGCGCCATTACTTACGCTGAAGCTTAAGCTGGCAGACTCATCAGCATCAGTGGCGGATAGCTGGCCAGAAATTGCTGAATCGCCTTCGTTTACGGTAGCCGTCACATCCGCACCGGCCACCGGGGCATCATTGGTGCCGTTCACGGTGATCTGGATTTGCTGAGTGTCAGTCGCACCGTTCTCATCAGTCACTGTGACCGGAATGGTCAGGGTCTGCACATCGCCCGCATCCAGACTTTCGTACGCAGCATCCTGTGGATTAAAGCTGTATGAGCCATCGGTATTCAGCGTGAAACCTGCCGGCACGGATGCACCGGTGGTGACGCTGAAGGTCAGAGAGGCAGAGTCGTCAGCATCGGTGGCTGTCAGCTGGCCAGAAATTGCTGAATCGCCTTCGTTTACTGTAGCCGTCACATCCGCACCGGCCACCGGTGCGTCGTTGGTGCCGTTGACAGTAATCTTAATCTGCTGGGTATCAGTAGCACCGTTCTCGTCGGTCACTGTTACCGGGATGGTCAGGGTCTGAACATCGCCTGCATCTAAACCGTCGTAGGCAGCATCCTGTGGATCAAAACTATAGGAGCCATCCGCATTCAGGGTGAAACCGGCCGGTACGCTGGCACCGTTAGTTACACTGAAGCTCAGGCTTGCAAAATCATCAGCATCTGTCGCGGACAGTTGGCCAGAGATAGCGCTGTCGCCTTCGTTCAAGGAAGCCGTCACATCCGCACCGGCGACCGGCGCATCATTGGTACCGTTGACGGTAATCTGGATTTGCTGAGTATCAGTGGCGCCGTTCTCATCAGTTACGGTCACAGGAATGGTCAGGGTCTGAACATCACCCGCATCTAAGCCGTCGTAGGCAGCATCCTGTGGATTAAAGCTATAGCTGCCATCGCTATTCAGCGTAAAGCCTGCCGGCACAGAAGCACCGCTGGTTACATTGAAGCTTAAGCTGGCAGAGTCATCTGCATCCGTCGCGGACAGCTGGCCAGAGATAGTGCTATCGCCTTCATCAACAGATGCTGTTACATCCGCACCCGCTACTGGGGCATCATTGGTGCCGTTGACGGTAATCCGAATCTGCTGAGTATCAGTGGCACCGTTCTCATCAGTAACTGTTACCGGGATGGTCAAGGTCTGAACATCACCGGCATCCAAACTGTCGTAAGCGGCATCCTGAGGATTAAAGCTGTAAGAACCGTCGGCATTCAGCGTGAAGCCTGCCGGAACAGACGCACCGTTGGTTACGCTAAAGATCAGGGACGCAGAGTCGTCAGCATCGGTAGCAGAAAGTTGGCCGCTGATAGCGCTGTCACCTTCATTTACAGAAGCTGTCACATCCGCACCAGCCACTGGCGCATCGTTGGTGCCGTTAACAGTAATCTGGACCTGCTGGGTATCAGTAGCACCGTTCTCGTCGGTCACTGTTATCGGTATGGTCAGGGTCTGCACATCACCCACATCCAGGCTGTCGTAGGCTACATCCTGTGGATTAAAACTGTAGCTACCATCTGCATTCAGGGTGAAACCTGCTGGTACGCTGGCACCGTTGGTTACACTGAAGCTCAGGCTTGCAGAATCATCCGCATCGATGGCAGATAGCTGGCCAGAGATAGCGCTGTCACCTTCGTTCACATTGGCAGTGACATCCGCACCGGCTACCGGCGCATCATTGGTTCCGTTAACGGTGATCTGGATCTGCTGTGTATCAGTTGCACCGTTCTCGTCGGTCACAGTGACCGGGATGGTCAGAGTCTGGACATCACCCGCATCCAGGCTGTCATAAGCAGCATCCTGTGGATTAAAGCTGTAGGAACCATCCGCATTCAAGGTGAAACCTGCCGGCACAGATGCACCGTTGGTTACACTGAAGCTCAGGCTTGCAGAGTCATCGACATCCGTCGCTGACAGCTGGCCAGAAATCGCTGAGTCACCTTCATTCACACTGGCGGTGACATCCGCACCCGCTACCGGTGCATCGTTGGTGCCGTTCACCGTAATCTGTATCTGCTGGGTATCAGCGGCACCGTTTTCATCAGTTACGGTCACAGGAATGGTCAGGGTCTGCACGTCGCCTGCATCCAAACTGTCGTAAGCGGCATCCTGTGGATTAAAGCTGTAAGAACCATCCGCATTCAGGGTAAAGCCAGCCGGTACGCTAGCACCGTTGGTCACGCTGAAGGTCAGGCTGGCAGAGTCATCGGCATCTGTCGCTGACAGCTGGCCAGAAATTGCAGAATCGCCTTCATTCACACTGGCGGTGACATCCGCACCAGCCACCGGTGCATCATTGGTGCCGTTCACAGTGATCTGAATTTGCTGTGTATCGGTGGCACCGTTCTCGTCGGTCACAGTGACCGGGATGGTCAGAGTCTGCACATCGCCAGCATCCAGGCTGTCATAAGCAGCATCCTGTGGATTAAAGCTGTATGAGCCGTCGGCATTCAGCGTGAAGCCTGTCGGCACAGATGCACCATTGGTCACGCTGAAGCTTAAACTGGCAGAATTATCGGCATCGGTAGCAGACAGCAGACCTGAAATCGCAGAATCGCCTTCGTTCACGCTGGCGGTGACATCCGCACCGGCCACCGGCGTATCGTTGGTGCCGTTGACGGTGATCTGGATTTGCTGAGTATCGATGGCACCGTTTTCGTCGGTTACGGTAACTGGGACGGTCAGGGTCTGTACATCGCCTGCATCCAGGCTGTCGTACGCCGCATCCTGTGGATTAAAGCTGTATGAGCCGTCGGCACTCAGCGTGAAGCCTGCAGGCACAGATGCACCGTTGGTTACACTGAAGCTTAAGCTCGCAGAATCATCAGCATCTGTCGCTGACAACTGGCCAGAAATTGCTGAATCACCTTCGTTCACATTAGCTGTGACATCTGCACCAGCCACCGGTGCATCGTTTGTGCCGTTCACAGTAATCTGAATCTGCTGAGTATCCGTGGCACCGTTCTCATCAGTCACTGTCACCGGGATGGTCAGGGTCTGCACATCACCCGCATCCAGGCTGTCATAAGCAGCATCCTGTGGATTAAAGCTGTAGGAACCATCCGCATTCAGGGTGAAGCCTGCCGGTACGCTAGCGCCGTTAGTAACGCTGAAAGACAGGGACGCAGAGTCGTCAGCATCTGTCGCTGATAGCTGGCCAGAAATTGCTGAATCACCTTCGTTCACATTAGCTGTGACATCTGCACCAGCCACCGGTGCATCGTTTGTGCCGTTCACAGTAATCTGAATCTGCTGAGTATCCGTGGCACCGTTCTCATCAGTCACTGTCACCGGGATGGTCAGGGTCTGCACATCACCCGCATCCAGGCTGACATAAGCAGCATCCTGTGGATTAAAGCTGTAGGAACCATCCGCATTCAGGGTGAAGCCTGCCGGTACGCTAGCGCCGTTAGTAACGCTGAAAGACAGGGACGCAGAGTCGTCAGCATCTGTCGCTGATAGCTGGCCAGATATAGCAGAATCTCCTTCCAGCACAGTACTGTAAACATCCGCTCCAGCCACCGGCGCATCATTAGTACCGGTAACGGTAATCTGGATTTGCTGAACATCTGTAGCACCCAGTTCATCTGTCACCGTTACCGGAATTGTCAGTATCTGGCTGTCACCCACTGCCAGATGCTGGTATGCCCCGGCATCCGGCTCAAAGCTGTAGTTCCCGTCTGCATCCAACGTAAAACCTGCCGGTGTATCCGCCCCCGGTGATACTGCAAACGTCAGTATGCTGCCATCATCAACATCCGTTGCACTCAGTTGCCCGGAAATTACTGCATCACCTTCCTGCACAGAGGCAGTAATATCAGCACCGGCAACCGGTGCATCATTAGTGCCGTTAACCGTGATACGAACCTGCTGCGTATCTGTCGCACCATGCTCATCGGTAACTGTTACAGGCACAGTAATCACCTGTGAATCACCGGCTCCCAGACGCTGGTATGCATCATCCGCGGGATCAAAACTGTAGTTCCCCTCACTGTCCAGCGAGAAACCTGATGGCAATGAGGCTCCGTTAGCCACAGCAAAGGTTATAACTGCACCGTCATCAGCATCCGTCGCGGTTAACTGACCACTGATCGCAGTAGCCCCTCATCCAGACTACTGACTATATCCGCACCGGCAACCGGTGCATCATTGGTACCCGAGATGGTGATTTTGATGAACGCTGTATCCTGCAAGCCACCGGAGTCAGTAACCCGGACAGGTATAGTGAGCTGCTGAGAATCTCCCACTCCCAGATGGTCGTATGCGCCACTGGTCGCATCAAAGCTGTAATCTCCGTTAGCCTGTAATGTAAAGCCAACCGGTAACTGATCAGGATCAACTGCTGTAAACGTCAGTTGATCACCGGCATCCTGGTCTTCAGCGACCAGACTTGCATTAATAATTCCCTGATCTTCAGCAACAGTCACTTCTGCCGCCTGCAATACAGGTGCTTCATTAACATCTGTCAGATTAACGGTAACCGTTTTGGTAAAGGTATTTCCGCTGGCATCAGTAACTGTAATTTCAACGGGATATTCAGAACGGGTTTCAAAATCCAACGTAACGCCAGTGCCTACAACTAGGGTATTACCGCTGACTTCAAAAATGTTGGCTCCTTCACCGGTGAGACTGAAACTGAGCTGATCTGCACCCTGATCATCGGTACCCAGAATTGTCGCGACGAAATCACCTGCAACAGCGCCTTCAGCAACATCTGAATCTGACAGGTTAATGTCACTTGGGGCATTATCTATAAACGCCTGTTCGTTCTGTAACGCTTCAGCCAGATCATCGAAATTAATTTCAACCGGAATCTGAGCAGTAAAATCACTGTTATTACTGTTAACCCGTATATCTATACCCAGTTGCTGGCCACGGACAGGTGTTAAGTCCACCAATGTAGATAAACGGTTACCTTCCAGCGCAAACTGCGTTGAATCCAGAGAAAAACTGAAGTCACCACCGGAAACGGGCAGTTCAAGGGTGGCCAGCTCGGTACCGGCAGGAATCGTGCCGCCATCAGGCAGTTGAGAAAATGAGTTTACGTCAGTAAAGCTGAAGCCGGTTGAGGAAAACTCTGGAGAATAATCCTGTTCGGAAGTAGCAGTGAGATCTTCCTGCTGTTCGTCTATTCTGCCCTGCAGGTTTTGCTTAAACAGCTCTTCATTATGTTGCTGTTCATCCCCAAGGTACTCTTCTTCCAGATCTCGCGCCCGGCGGCTGTTGCCCAAACCCTGATTGAACAGGTCTTCGGTTGCTTTATCCCTTGCGTTAACAACACTGCCGCCTTTGCTTTCCTCAGCCATGGTTTACTGCCTCTGGTTTTAAACTTTTGTAAAACTCTATCAATGCACGAACAATACGCTGTAGAGACAATCACTTACAGCAAAATCTTCTGTAATCACTTGTGTCTCAGCAGGATTAGTAGCAATATAAGTCGGCGTTATAAGAATGGAATTTATTGGATCTTATCCGATGCCCGAACAACCTATTTTCGGAATAATTGAACACAACTCATGAGTATAAAGACGTCACATGTGTTTTCCGTAAAACGGCTCAGGACTCCCGGAACCTGGAGTCAACCCAGCGTCCTGATGTCATCGCTGGCAATCAACATTCTTGCGCTCGCACTGCCTACCGTTATTCTTCAGGTCTATGATCGTATAATACCCAATCAGGCCATCGGTACTTTTATATTCCTCATTCTGGGTATGCTTGGCGTCGTCATTATTGATACCGCACTGCGTATATTTCGCTCCTCAATTCTCAGCTGGCACGGTGCAAAGTTTGATCACCGCGAAAGCCTCAAGGCAATGAACCGTATACTCGATGCTGACAACCAGGCATTTGAGGACAATACAGCCGGTTACTATCTCGATAAAATTCAGGCACTTGAGCAAATCCAGGAGTTCTATTCTGGCCAGTCAGTCCTGCTGATCATGGATCTGCCTTTCGTCATCCTCTTCCTGGGGCTGATCTGGCTGATCGCCGGACCACTGGTAGCGATTCCAATTGCTCTGCTGGTTGTTTTTCTGGTAGTTGCATTCGTCACCGGACGCAAGCTGAGAAAGGCGCTGGAAACCCGTTACACCATGGAAGATCGCCGTCAGAATTTCATTATCGAATCCCTTAAAGGCATTCACACCATTAAATCCATGGCGATGGAAGCACTGATGCTGCGTCGCTACGAAAGCTTCAACACCAGTCTGCAGAAAGTGTTTATGAACTAAGCCGGGTTAACAGCATTGTCCAGGGCATTGGCGCGACATTCTCTCAACTGGCAGTGGTCATTTTTGTCGGTGTTGGCAGCCTGTTTGTTATTGAGGGCGACCTGACTGTAGGTGCGCTCGCGGCCGGCACTATGCTTTCAAGCCGGGTACTGCAACCAGGCCTTAAAGCCATGGGATTCTGGACACAATTTCAGTCACTTCAACTGGCACTGGAAAAAGTTAATCAGCTGTACGCCCTGCCTACAGAATCCAGTGGTGAACTTAAAACCGAACAGGGCCTGAGCGGTAAAATTGAACTGCGGGAAGTCAGCTTTAAATACCCTCATCAGGAAAATGACCTGCTTCACAATTTGTCTCTGACGGTTGAGCCCGGACAGGCAATCGGCATCACAGGCAACAACGGTACAGGCAAAAGCACCCTGATAAGCCTGTTATCCGGTTTTACCCAGCCAAATGAAGGGCAGATCCTTCTTGATGACCACCCCATGCTGAACTACAACACAGAATTCCTGCGCGCCGAAATCGGCATCATGCCGCAAAAAGGCGTTCTGTTTGAAGGCAGCATTCTGGAAAACATGACTCTGTACCGGGAAGGCGAAGCCCTTGAACAGGCACTGGAGCTATCTAAAATCCTTGGTCTGGAAGAAATTGTTGCCCGCCTGCCGGACGGCCTTGATACACAGATTGGCGGTGCTGCTGTCGATACACTCTCTGAAGGCGTACGCCAGAAAATCATCATGGTACGGTCACTGGTTGGCCACCCTAAAATCATCTTATTTGATGATGCCAACGCCAACTTCGATATTAAGAACGACAACCGGCTATTAAAGGTTATCGAGCAAATGAAAGGTAAACGCACTATGGTCATCGTGTCGCACCGCCCTTCTTTCCTGAGACTTTGCGACAAGCAATATCAGTTGGCGAACGGTCAGCTTGAACCTTATATTGATCCTTATCAGGCACAAATGGCTGCCCGGCAAAAACAGCAGACATCCCAGGCATGAACCAGATGACGACGCCCCCAGCTTTTGAACGCCCACCCATTGTATCCGAGCGACTGGCGGAAGCGCTGCGCACCGATAACAATGATGAATTCCACGATACTTCCCCTTACGCAGCCTGCCTGCTGCCACTTCTGCGGGAACTGGGCTGGAATAATTATGCCCGGGATCTGATTGAGGCTCTGCCGCACTTTTCTGAGCAGATAGACCTGATCGACCTGCGTAATATTCTCGTCACTCTGGGTTATGACAGCTCACCGCTGAAGACCGATATCCACTCTCTGCGGGATGAGCTTTACCCTGCCCTGTTTATCTCCAACGGCGGCAAGGTACTGTTACTGCAGGGTAAACGCGATGGCCTGATTTATTATTATGACGCCCAGACCAATCAGTATGAATCAACGCCTCAGCTACGTCTGAAAGGTACTGCGTACCTGTTCACTGACAGCAACGCCAGTTACGGCAATAACCCAACAGATGTACCGGGTGATGACTGGTTTGGCAATTTGCTGCAACGCTTCCAGAAAATGATTATCCACCTTCTGGGCATGACCTTTATTATCAACCTGGTCGCGCTTCTGGTGCCCATTTTTATTATGGTCATCTATGACAAGGTCATCGGAGCAAAATCTGCAGAGACCCTGCCATTCCTTATTTCAGGGGTTACCATACTGCTGATCACCGACCTGGGGTTACGCTTTCTCAGGGCTAAATTGCTGGGTATTACCGCCGGCAGGATGGACTACCTCATAGGCAATGAAACCTTTAAGCGCATGTTGTATTTGCCACCACTCTATACAGAACGCTCCACCGTTGCCGCTCAACTGTCCCGTTTGAAGCAGTTCGATTCTGTGCGTGATTTTTCACCGGCCCAAGCGCAGCCGTTGCCCTGGAACTACCATTCGTTGCTATGTTCCTGATTGTAATTGGCATCCTTGGCGGCCCGCTGGCCCTGATTCCGCTGGGCATGGTTATGGCTTTTATTATTCTTGGCCTGATCTGGATTCCGGTTATAAACACCCGCATCCTTCGCGCCGGCAAAGCCCGTACGGATAAACAACGCATCATTATGCAGACCGTTGCCGGCCGCAAAGAGATCAAAGCCATTGGCGGCGAAACTGTCTGGTGGGAACGTTTCCGCGAAAATTCCGGCGAAGCGGTACTGGCAAACTATCAGACGTTTCTCTCCAACAACCTGATGAACAACCTGGCGCAAGGGTTGATGACCTTCTCAGGCGTTGCCGTACTGGCCATCGGTACAATGCAGGTAATCAACGGCGAAATTACGATAGGTGCACTGATCGCTATCATGGCACTGGTCTGGCGGGTACTGTCACCACTGCAAAGCGCTTTCTTGTCATTTTCTAAATTCCAGCAAGCCCTGAAAGCCATCAAGCAGATTAACCAGCTAATGCGTCTGCGCAACGAAAGAAAAGGCGGCAAATCAGGACTGGTACTTTCCAACCTGAAGGGCAACATCCGCATCGACAGAGTCAGCTTCCGCTACGGCCCTGACCGCGACCCTGCACTGCTAGGCGCATCATTTGAAGTTAAAGCCGGCGAAATGATCGCAATTACCGGCAACACCGGCTCCGGCAAATCCACGCTGATTAAAATGATTGCCGGTATGTACGCACCGCAGGCCGGCAGCATCAGCATGGACAACATGGACTTGCGACAACTGAATGCCATGGACCTTCGTCGCGCCGTAGCTTACGTCCTCAGCAAACACACATGTTCCACGGCTCAATTGCACAAAACATCCGTCTGAATAACAGCCTGGCAACGGATGAAGATATTCGTGCCGCCGCGATGGAAGCAGGTGTACTGGAAGAAATTTTGGCCCTGCCTCAGGGCTTTGACACCCGTCTCGGGGACACTGTCATCGACCATATGCCTCCGGGCTTCCTGCGCTCACTGTCTATGTGCCGCGCCTTTGTCAGCCCGGCCAAAATCCTGTTACTGGACGAACCGGGAGCCTCACTGGATCTGGAATCAGATAATCGCTTTATAGAGCAGCTCAAACGCCTGAAAGGCAACCGCTCTATTGTCATGGTCAGCCATCGACCAAGCCATATTCGCCTGGCGGATAAAGCCGTATTAATGGAACAGGGCACAGTTATCCATATAGGCCCTCCACAAGAAGTTATCGCACTGACGCTGGAGAAGTCAGCATGAGTAAAAATAATAATGTGTTTTCTTCCCATGGCGGCGCCAGCCTGCCCCGCGCCCGAGCCCGCTTTCTGGCTCAGGCAATTCAGCTGGAAGAACACGAACCGGCCGGCATTATTAATGCGGCTATCTACTTCACCGCCTTTATTCTGGTGGCCGCAATTGTCTGGGCAACTCTGACTAAAGTTGACGAAGTCACTTCTACCCGCGGCGAAGTCGTGCCTGCCGGTCTGATCCATGATGTTCAGCACCTGGAAGGCGGTATCGTCAGTGAAATTCTGGTCCGCAACGGCGATCAGGTACAAAGCGGCGACTTATTACTGCGCTTTGCACCTCCTGCCAGCCAGTCTGAACTCCAGCAACTGGAAATTCGCCGGGCAGCCTTCATTCTCGAAAGCGAACGCCTGCAGGCCATTCTCGATGACCGGATTCCGTCTTTTGGTGAAATTGGCAACAGCTACCCAGCCCTTGCCGACAAACAAATGACAATCTACTCAGCACAACTGGCCAGCCAGAACAGTGAACTGAGCGTCATTGACTCGCAGATTCGTCAGCGGAATGAAGAAATCAAACAGCAGCGCAACAAGGCTAAATCTATCCGCAAGAAAGTAGAACTGCTTAAAGAACAGGTATCGATCCGTTCCAAGCTGGTTAAAAGTAATGTCGTTTCTAAAGCGGAACTTCTGACCAGCCAAACCAGCCTGGCCGATGCCCAGAGCGAAAGCCTGAGCATTGTTGACGGCATCCGGGTCGCAGAATCAGCTCTGACCGAAGCCGAACAACGCCGCATTGAACTCAGCGCCCGCTTCAAAAAGACATCGAACTGGAAGCCGGTAATGTCGGCGAAGAACTGGCTGAAATAGAACAGTCACTGATCCGGGTTCGCGACAGAGTTAAACGACTGGACATCTACGCACCACTGACAGGCATCGTCCAGGATCTCTCTATTACCCGAATCAACGCAGTTGTAGATCCTGGTCAGGTTATTATGCAACTGGTACCAACTGATGATGAGGTCATCATTGAAGCACGCATACTGCCTAACGAGATCGGACACATAAGTGTCGGCCAGCGCGCAGAAATCAAAGTAGACAGTTACGACTCTGCTCGCTTCGGCACTGTTGACGGCGTCATCGAGCGACTCTCCGCAACAACTTACCTGGATGATAAAAAGACCCTTACTTCAGGGCTGAGATAAGCCTGACAACCAACTGGGTGGGGATAACACAAAGCTGACGCTGTCACCCGGCATGACTGTCACCGCGGACATCAAAACCGGCAACAAGTCTATTATGGACTATCTGCTAAAACCTATTTCCCGCGGACTCGACACCGCCTTCCGGGAACGCTGAGAACATAAGCCGCCTGCAACCACAGGCGGCTTTTAATGGCGTACGGTCTGATTCACTCTAACGCAGGCACACCGCCCGAGAGCCAGCCAGCTCTACTTCCCTATCAGCCTCCAGGCACAACTGACGACAAGCAGTAAAGTGCCTGGCAATAACCAGCCTCCCCCTCACAGCAAGGCAAGAAATCCCTCTGGAGACTTCATCACAATCAGCATAAACAACATGCATTTTTGAAATAAAATAAAGCCTCGACCAACATCAGCACTTCTCTGGATCCCTCATTGCTTCATCCCCGACACAATCAGCCCTGCATAGACTTCATACCCCTGCAGAATAAACCGCCATCCTAATCAGAAGCGCCATAATAACCCATAGCATAGACAGGGCTGAGAGCCCGCCTAAAGGCTATAAAAGCCAGAACACATACACGGTAAAAGACCGTATCAATTACAGCTCTCAGAGGAGCTCAGAGCATGAGAAAAATATTGATAACTGAAAAGCTTAAGAGAAAAAGAAACGAATTGTTTAAAACAAAAGAGAGGAGACAGTGGCGCGCCCGGCACGATTCGAACGTGCGACCGCCTGGTTCGTAGCCAGGTACTCTATCCAGCTGAGCTACGGGCGCTTAATCACTGCAAAACTGTCTCAGAAGTATCATAGGCAAAACATCAACTTTACAGCATTTACTCTGCTGTAAACTTTTTGCTCTACATTTGAAAAACACAAAGACTTAAAACAGATACTCGGATTAGGATGGCGCGCCCGGCACGATTCGAACGTGCGACCGCCTGGTTCGTAGCCAGGTACTCTATCCAGCTGAGCTACGGGCGCTTAATCCAAGTTTTGTTGTTTATCCCACCATTTCACTCAATCCTAAGATTAAGTGGCGCGCCCGGCACGATTCGAACGTGCGACCGCCTGGTTCGTAGCCAGGTACTCTATCCAGCTGAGCTACGGGCGCTAAATGGCGGTGAGAGGGATTCGAACCCTCGATAGAGTTTCCCCTATACGCCCTTAGCAGGGGCGCGCCTTCAGCCACTCGGCCATCTCACCTCAACAACGGCGCGTATATTACAAGAATGATTTTCAAAGAAAAGCATTAATTTCAGAAATTTACTCTTGATTGCCTTCTTGCTTTTCTTTCTGAATACGCTGATAAATTTCTTCACGATGCACAGACACATCTTTAGGTGCATTAACACCAATACGCACCTGATTACCCTTCACACCCAGGACAGTAACAGTGACGTCGTCACCAACCATTAGCGTTTCACCTACACGGCGAGTAAGAATTAACATTAAATAATCTCCTTATTTAAGCGCCAGAGCGTCCTAATCTGTAATAGTAACAACAGATTAACAGACCTCTGGCGTTAAACAAATAAAATGTGCAACAACAGCAACACAGAACTACTTAAACAGTGGCTGCTATTCACTAACTGTATCAACGGCATTCAGATCAAACGCTGAATGCAGACCCCGGACAGCTAACTCCAGGTACTTTTCAGCAATGACAACAGAGACCTTAATCTCTGAGGTAGAAATCATCTGAATGTTGATGTTTTCATTAGCCAGGGAATCAAACATCTTACTGGCCACACCTGCGTGCGAACGCATGCCTACACCAACAATTGATACTTTAGCTATCTTGTTATTACCAACAACTTCACGGGCACCCAGCTCTTCTTTAACCTTCACCAGAATCTCTTCTGCCTGGTTAAAATCATTGCGGTGCACAGTAAATGTAAAGTCTGTTGTGTTATCTGCCGACACATTTTGCAAAATCATATCGACTTCGATATTAGCACGACTGACTGGACCCAAAATCCGCGAAGCTACGCCTGGAATATCAGGGACACCCAGTATTGTCAGTTTTGCTTCGTCGCGGTTAAAGGCAATCCCTGAAATGACCGGTTTTTCCACTGTATCCTCTTCCTCTGTAGTTATAAGCGTTCCTGGTCCATCCTGAAAGCTGTGTAATACACGCAACGGCACATTATATTTGCCAGCGAATTCCACAGCCCGAATTTGCAGTACTTTTGAACCAAGGCTGGCCATTTCCAGCATTTCTTCAAAAGTAATCTCGTCGAGACGCTGAGCGCCTTCAACAACCCGCGGATCGGTTGTATACACACCATCCACGTCTGTATAAATCTGACATTCATCAGCCTTCAGCGCAGCAGCAAGCGCCACACCTGTAGTATCAGAGCCACCACGCCCAAGCGTAGTAATGTTACCCAGCTCATCTACCCCTGGAAACCGGCAACCACAACAACGCGGCCCATATCCAGCTCAGCACGCATCTGGTCAACTTCAATATCCTGAATACGCGCCTTCATATGGCTGTCATCAGTCAGAATCTTAACCTGACTGCCGGTGAATGAGCGTGCGCTCACACCACGGGCCTCCAGTGCCATACATAATAGCGCAATGGTCACTTGCTCACCGGTAGAAACCAGCACATCCATCTCACGTGGAGAAGGCTGCTCCTGCATTTCCTTAGCCATTCCAATCAGACGATTGGTCTCGCCACTCATTGCAGAAACAACAACCACAACATCGTGACCAGCCTGACGAAAGCCTTTCACTTTATCGGCAACAGCCTGAATCCGCTCTACCGAGCCAACAGAGGTGCCACCATATTTCTGTACAAATAGGGCCATTTACCTATTTCCTTAATAGCCTTGCAGACTAAAAACTACGACAAATTGTTTTCCACCAGTCCGGCAACTTCTGCCAGAACAGCAGGCAACGCTGCTGCATCGGTACCACCACCCTGAGCAAAATCCGGACGTCCACCGCCCTTACCACCCAGCTTAGCTGTTAATTCGCGAACCAGGTCGCCAGCTTTTACTTTAGCAGTCAAATCTTTGCTGACACCGGCAGCAAGACTGACTTACCGTCAGCTACTGTCGCCAGCACAACAACAGCACTGCCTAATTTATTCTTCAACTGATCAATTGTGTCACGCAGTGCTTTCGGCTCAATACCTTCAAGCACTTCCGCTAATACTTTTACGCCAGCAACATCCGCAGCAGCGCTGACCAGGTCAGCCCCTTTCGCTGCTGCCAGCTTCGCTTTCAGCTGCTCAAGCTCTTTTTCCAACTGACGGGTCTTACCCTGCTGATCTGTCAGCTTATCCTGTAACTGCGCGCTCACTCCGGCCATAAAGTCCAGAGCTGCCTTTCCGGTAACCGCTTCTACCCGGCGAACACCTGCAGCAATACCGCCTTCTGAAACAATCTTCAGCAAAGCGATATCACCTGTACGCTGCGCATGAGTACCACCACACAGCTCAACAGAGAAGTCTCCACCCATCGTTAAAACACGTACTTCATCATCGTACTTCTCACCAAACAGCGCCATTGCGCCTTTTTCTTTGGCGGAATCAATATCCATGATGTCAGTTTCAATCAGCGTGTTACGGCGAATTTCTTCATTCGCCATATCTTCTACTGCTTGCAGCTCTTCAGCCGTTACTGCTTCAAAGTGCGAAAAGTCAAAACGCAAACGTTCTGCATCATTCAGGGAGCCTTTTTGCTGAACATGTGAACCTAATACACGACGCAGCGCTTCGTGAAGAACGTGAGTCGCGGAATGGTTAACAGCAGTCTTCTGACGTCGTTCAGCATCAACTTCAGGGAAAAGAGTATCACCAACTTTAATAGTTCCCTGTTGCAGCTCACCGTGATGCAGGTGACTCTTACTTTCTTTAGTACAGTCAGCCACAGCGAAAACCAGGTCTTCTGCTTTAAGTAAACCGCTGTCACCTACCTGACCACCAGACTCGGCATAGAAAGGAGTCTCATCAAGTACAACAATCCCTTTATCACCGGCATTAAGAACATCTACAGCAGCACCGTTCGAGAACAAACCAACAACTTTGGCTGAACCCTGTAAATGCTCGTAACCAGTAAAGCTGGTTTCACCTTCCAGTGATAGTCCGTCGTTATAATCAACACTGAACTTACCTGCCGCACGCGCCTGTGTGCGCTGTTGCTCCATTGCCGTTTCAAAACCGGCCATATCAATGGTCAGTTCCTGCTCACGGGCAACATCTGCAGTCAGGTCAACCGGGAAACCATAGGTGTCGTAAAGTTTGAAAACTGTTTCACCGGGAATCTCTGTTCCTTCCAGCTTGAAATAACAGTTTCAAGCAGCCCCATGCCATGCTCAAGCGTCTTGGCAAACTGCTCTTCTTCTTTCAGCAGGACTTTTGCAATCAGTTCTTGCTGAGTTGCAAGATCCGGATAAGCAGCACCCATTTCGGTAACCAGTGCAGCCACCAGCTTATGGAAAAACGCGCCCTGTGCACCCAGTTTCTTACCATGACGTACCGCACGGCGAATAATACGGCGCAAGACATAACCTGCACCTTCATTACTCGGAATAACACCATCAAGTATCAGGAATGAACATGAACGGATGTGGTCGGCGATAACCCGCAGGGATTTATTGTCCAGATCGTTGCTACCGACAGCAGCGGCAGCAGCCTTCAACAGGTTCTGGAACAAATCAATTTCATAGTTGGAATGTACGTTCTGCAGAACTGCAGCAATACGCTCAAGCCCCATACCGGTATCAACTGATGGTTTCGGTAATGGCGTCATTTCACCGTCAGCAGCACGGTTAAACTGCATGAATACCAGATTCCAGATTTCGATATAGCGATCACCATCTTCTTCAGGGCTGCCCGGAGGCCCACCCCAAACGTCCGCACCGTGATCGTAGAAGATTTCAGAACTAGGTCCGCAAGGCCCGGTATCACCCATAGACCAGAAGTTATCTTCATCCAGTTTTGAGAAGCGCTCCGGATCGATGCCTACTTCTTCCTTCCAGATTTTTCCGCTTCATCATCGCTAATATGAACCGTAATCCACAGCTTTTCTTTCGGCAGCTGCAGTACTTCTGTCAGGAACGTCCATGCAAAATTAATCGCATCACGCTTGAAGTAATCACCAAAGCTGAAGTTACCCAGCATTTCAAAGAAAGTATGGTGGCGCGCTGTATAACCTACGTTATCCAGGTCGTTATGCTTACCGCCGGCACGCACACAGCGCTGCGAGGTAGTCGCACGGGTGTAAGGACGCTGATCACTTCCCAGGAACACATCCTTAAACTGAACCATACCCGCGTTAGTAAACATCAGGGTAGGGTCGTTGGCAGGATCAGTGAACTACTTTCAACAATCTGATGGCCGTTGTTTTCAAAGTAGTTTAGAAATGCCTGTCGCAGTTCGGCACTTGTCATATTTTTCATACAGTTATCGCTCGCAACACCTAAAATAGCACCCTGATCGATTCATTTACCTACGCATTCAATCAAAAGCAACCGGAAAAACAGTGTAAAAATGGCGATGTAGTATATAACGTGACAAAAATTGTTCGAATATTTTTAGCAACTAAGGCTTATATTAATATTTCTCTTTGATTAACAGGATTTATTCTTCTTTTGCATCAATAGCATAGCGAGTCTGTTCTGCATCAAATCCCTTTGCATCATGTAACGCATGCGTTTTGCGTACCCCTTCGCATCAAAACTTTCTTCGCTTCTGAATTTACGGCGATAGACATCCAGCGCCTGTGCAAACCAGTCAATTTCCTGCTCCTGCATTGCCAGATCAAGCATGTCTGAAGATATACCTTTATCTCTCATATCGAACTGAATTTTTAGGACCAAAACCCTGATATACCCTCTGGCGCAAAAGCTCTCAACAAAACGCTGATCGCTGACATAGCCACTTTCCTGCAAACTGAATATGACATTATCCAGCATGTCCTCATCTGCACATCTCGCAACTAACTTCGTCATCAGCTCTTTCACTGAGTGCTCCCTGCGAGCTAACAAACCCAAGGCTGCATTTTTAATATCCGACTCAGTCTCGAGTGTTTTTCCGGTTTTTCCTGAACGGTTAAAACCCATAGAGTTTCCCTTTTAACAGACACAAAAACCCCGCTAAAAGCAGGGTTTACAGTTCATCATTTCATTTACACCGAACGATGTTTGTTACAGATCCAGCTGAGGAGCCGCTTCTGCCTCTTCATCTTCTTCCTGAGTAACAGGCGTTGTCAGCAGCTTGGCACGGATAGCTGCTTCAATTTCAGAGGCTACATCTGAGTTCTCTTCCAGATAACGCGCCGCATTCGCTTTACCCTGACCAATCTTATCGCCCTTATACGCATACCATGCACCGGACTTATCGATCAGACCTTCTTTCACGCCCAGATCAATAACCTCACCCATGTGGTAGATACCCTGACCATAAAGGATCTGGAATTCAGCCTGACGGAACGGCGGAGCAACCTTGTTCTTAACTACTTTTACGCGGGTTTCGTTACCAACAATTTCATCGCCCTGCTTCACAGCACCGATCCGGCGAATATCCAGACGAACGGAAGAGTAGAATTTCAGAGCGTTACCGCCGGTTGTCGTTTCAGGACTACCGAACATCACACCGATCTTCATACGAATCTGGTTAATGAAGATAACCAGTGTATTGGCATTCTTGACATTCGCAGTCAGCTTACGCAATGCCTGAGACATCAGACGCGCCTGAAGACCTACATGGGAATCACCCATATCGCCTTCAATTTCGGCTTTAGGTGTCAGTGCAGCTACAGAGTCGATTACCAGTACATCTACAGCGCTGGAGCGCACCAGCATATCTGTAATTTCCAGCGCCTGCTCACCGGTATCTGGCTGAGACACCAGCATTTCATCAACATTTACACCCAGTTTTTCTGCGTATGTCGGATCCAGCGCATGCTCCGCATCAACGAATGCACATGTTTTACCAAGCTTCTGAGCTTCCGCAATAACCTGTAATGTCAGAGTTGTCTTACCGGATGATTCCGGACCGTAAATCTCAACAATCCGACCCATAGGCAAACCACCGATGCCTAACGCAATATCCAGCGTCAGGGAACCGGTCGACACAGCAGGAATAACTTCACGCGGCTGATCACCCATGCGCATAACCGCACCTTTACCAAACTGACGTTCGATCTGACCCAGGGCAGCATCAAGAGCTTTCTTTCTGTTGTCGTCCATATTAGAACCTATAAATCTGTGGAGAATTAAATACTGTACGTTTGCACAGCATTATTATCGGAGGTTAATCACATTGCAAGTAAAAATATGTTTTTTATACAGTATTTTTATCCAGTAACTTTATCAGTCCGCTAAGTGCCTGTTCTATAGTCTGAAGTCGGACAGAATGCCGATCACCGGAAAACTGAAAAACCTGTGAAACTGACTTAGCAGGACTCTGCCAGGCGATCCATACAGTCCCGGCAGGCTTTAATTCACTACCACCACCGGGCCCAGCCACACCACTGACAGCTACACTCAACTGAGCCTGACTGTTGGCCACAGCACCTTTCGCCATGGCCAGCACCACCTCTTCACTGACTGCGCCATGAGCTTCAATAAGCTCTGAAGGAACATCCAGCATCTTATTTTTAGCCTGGTTACTGTAGGTGACAAACCCTGCGTCAAACCATGCCGAGCTACCTGCCAGCTCTGTGATTGCAGTCGCAATCCCTCCGCCGGTGCAGGATTCAGCTGTCGCAATCATCACTCCCATATCTTCTGATAGCTTTGCCAGCTTACGAACCTGTGTCTCAATAATATCTGTAGCCATATACTCACTTACTCAATAACTGGGGAGTTGTACATAGGATGTAGTCTGTCTGACCGCTATACAAGTTAAAGTAAAAGCAGATGGATCATTTGATCCAACAGCAAATACGAACAAATCAGGCTAATCAACAGCTATTGCTTCACCCCTAAATGCCGCTGCCATATCCTGTCCAGAGTGCCATTTTCCAGCAGAACCTCATAAGCAGTATTAAAAGCGCCAATAAGGTACTCCGCATCCGGATGTTCTTTACTGATAATCAGATACTCTGAGATTGTACGAAAGGGTTCTTCAGCAGCCACTATGAATGACCTCATTTCCGCACTCAGCACTCTTTCTGCTGAACTCCGGCCAACCAAATCATTTGAAATAACAAAATTTACTCTCTTTGCCGATAACATTTCAAAGCAACCGTCCATATCACGTGCTTCAAAACGCTGTAAAACATTCTTCTCAATCATATTTTCCAGCTCGGGCTCAGTCTGGTAACCCAATGGCTGACAATAAGATAATCCTTTCAGATCATCAGGCCCAGTAAAGCTGAACCTGGTCTCCTGATGCATAAACACCCTGATATTTATCCGGTTCACCGGCCGTGAATAAAGAAACAGCTGAGCTCTTTCACGTCCCCAGGCATAAGGAAATGTCGCATCGCTCTGAACATTAAGTACCCGCTGATAAACACGGTTCCAAGGATAAAAAGATAGCTCTGTTTTATACCCTATTTCATCGAAAACTCGCGACACAACTTCTGAAACCACACCTCCCTCAGACAATTCCATACTCGCGTAGGGAGCATAATCCGGTCCCGTAACCAGATGAATGACACGCTTATCTGCAACCGCATAGCTCACGGTCATACAAAATGAAACAGCGATCAGGAGCACTCGCATTACAACAGACCTGAGAATCATGAATATTTACTCTGTTACAAATCATTCAAACATTCTTTTTGCGTTTACAGCCGGAATTTATAACAAAATTTTCTGAACACTGCAGAACTTAGTACTATGAAAACTCATAGGCTTAAACACATTCACACGATCAGAAGTACATCGCTGGTTAATCATTCAGATGTTCGTTGCAAAACACCTCTCAAAACATACACACCTGATTCTCGAAGCACTCAGACATAAGTGAAATAAAAAGCCCTGACATGCAGGGCTAAAAGGTGAGAATACTCATTGAAAGGCTTGGCCAATAATACTAACCAAGCTCTTCCGTTACGCCATTCAGAACAAGATGTCAGGAGTCTCCAGATTAAGCCCTGAATGATTCTGATCTGTCGTATTCAATGCATAGAATGCATCATCAATTTGATCAGTACGGTTATCGACAGCCCCAGACTGAACAAGAGTTGTTGCATTCTCATCCACCAAGCTGCCAACCAAGGTGTCAAGCTCCTCTTCGCCATCCTCATCAAGCAAATCGGCAATGTCCAGACCCACAGAGTCATCCCGGCCAAAAACCTTCTCACCACCATCAGACAGACTTACAGCCGAAAATGCCTGCACTTCCAAGTCATCCATGATGAAGATAGGACCATCAATAGTAGTAGGACCATCAATAGTAGTAGGACCATCAATAGCAGTAGGTCCATCAAGAGTCGTAGGACCATCAGGAGCAGAAGCAGGGCGATCGATTATAATTTCCGGAGCTTCGTTGACGTCCCGGACATTAATATCAAACGCAGTATTCTCAACACTGCCATTACTGGCAGTCGCCTGCACCTGAACGGTATGGCTGTTTACTGCTTCATAATTCAACCCGCCAGCAACAGTAATCTCACCGGTTTCAGAATTAATTGCAAAACGGCCTTCCGCATCATCTGTTAAGGCGTAGCTAACAGTATCATCCGGACCTGCAACAGCGTTGGCAGTAATACCTACACTGGTGCCAACTGCACTGTTTTCATCTACAGCGTTATCTGCAGTGTCAAGATCTGAAATCTGGCTAAGCGGTGTAATTTCAGCAACATCAATAACACCAATTGTCAGTACTTGCTGATCTGAAAGCCCGCCGTCATCAGTCACTGTTACTGTTACTTTAACCGAGCTCTCAGTTTCATAATCAAGACTCTGGTCGGCCTTCAGCTTCAGAACACCATCAACAACTTCAAAACGATTGTCATCTACTGTGTAGCTACAGCATCAGCGCTGTCTGGATCCAGCATCGCTAATGTCGCAACAGATGCTCCGAATACACCTTCCTGTACAGACAGGATTAACGGACGTCCCTGCGCATCCAGTTCCTGAACACTCAGGTTATCAATACCCCAGGACTCATTTTCAATAAACTCATCCAGAGTACTGCTTAGCTTCAAGTTAAGCTCACTGCCCGGATCGGCTATTTCCAGACGAACTTTATGAATCTGGTCCGTTCCTCTACATACCAAGCTGATGTAAAACCTAAGTCAGCGCTTTCCCCTGCGGCTCAAATGACCAGTTAACATTTCCCGAAGTACCCGACAGTTCAGCTTCATCACTATGTACAGATAGCGGAATACGAATCCCTTCACCTGCTACTTCGATAATAAACTCTTCATCATCCCAGGAATCTATCTCGTACAGATCAAACTCGATAACGGCCTTATCAGCATCTCCAGCAAGAGCAAAAGTCTTCTCAACAACATCATTACCCACAGGGCCACCAGACCAGATATTAGTACCAAGCTGGTTACCAAAACGCCCCAGGAAGGTCGTGAAGTTATCACCACCATCTGTTGTCTTGTTATTACTCCAGCCGGCTGCACCGTTTTCAAAGGTTTCTGTGACGCGCCCTCCCTGAGGAACTACAACCAGCGTTGGCGCTTCATTCACATCATTTACTGCAATGGTGAAGTTCTCTTCACTACTGGTGCCATTGCTTCCTGTCGCCAGAATTTTAACCGTATGACTACTGGCAGCTTCAAAATCCAGCTCGCCTGCTACAGTGATCTCACCGGATTCAGAATCGATTGCAAAACGGCCACCTGCGTCATCCATCAAACTATACGTCACAGTATCATCAGGACCCGCGGTAACACTCGCAGTGATACCAACACCAGTACCCACAGCGCTGTTTTCATCCACTGCATTTTCTGCAGTATCAGCATCTTCAATAGCGCTTACCGGCACCATTTCATCAACGTCAATTACACCGATTGTAAGCGTCTGCTGATCCGTTAAACCTCCAGCATCAGTGACCGTTACTGTAACCGTTACTGAGCTTTCAGTTTCATAGTCCAGACTCTGGTCTGCTTTGAGCTTCAGAACTCCGTCTACAATTTCAAAGCGATCATCATTAACAGCATAACTTACGTCACCTGCGCCATCTGAATCCTGCGCAGATAGAGTAGCAACAGCAGCACCTGCTACGCCTTCCGTAATTGACAATGTTAACGGATTACCTAATGTATCAACCCCTGAACACTCAGGTTGTCGATTCCCCATGATTCATCCGCCACTCTCTGATCCAGAGTATCGCTCAGGGCTAGCGTAATGGTGGATTCAGGCTGATCAATTTCTAAACGTACCTTATGGATCTGATCACTATCACTCCAGGAAATCCCATGGGTACCTGCCAGTGCAGCGCCATCGCCCTGAGTAACCAGAGACCAGGTAACATTTCCGCTAACACCTTCAGTTGTTTCGTTATTCTCCGTCCAGTTCAAAGGAATTTCGATACGCTGACCAGCCACATCAATGCGGAACAGCTCACTATCCCAGGAATCAATTTCATACAAGTCAAACTCAATGAAGGCTTTATCAGCACCGGGGTCAATTGCAAATGTCTTCTCAACTGAACCACCGTTACCAAAACGTCCAAGGAAAGTGCTGAGATGCTCCCCGCCGTCTGTAGTGGTGTTATTCGTCCAGCCTTCAGCTCCGCTCTCAAACGTTTCGATAACAGCACCACCCTGACCGGTTACGACCAATTCCGGCGCCTCATTCACATCACTAACAGCAATCGTAAAATCTTCTTCACTGCTGGTGCCGTTACTGCCTGTCGCCAGCACCGTAATTGAATGACTACTGGCTGTTTCATAATCCAGCTCACCTGCAACGGTGACTTCTCCGGTTTCAGAGTCAATCGCGAAACGACCATCCGCGTCATCAGTCAAAGAATATGTAACCTTATCTCCTGAACCAGCATTAGCCTGAGCAGTAATACCTACTGCAGTTCCCGGCGCACTGTTCTCATCCACCGAGTTATCCGCTGCATTCGTATCAGTAACGGTCTCTACAGGTATTACTTCATCAACATCAATTACACCTATGTTCAGTGTTTGTTGATCAGTTAAACCTTCTTCATCCGTCACCGAAACCGTTACGGTCACTGAACGTTCAGCTTCATAATCCAGACTCTGATCAGCTTTCAGCTTTAGATTACCATCTACAACTTCAAAGCGATCATCATCAACGGCATAACTTACAGCACCAACACCGTCTGGATCTGTCACGGATAATGAAGCAACAGTGGCACCGGAAATACCTTCCGTAATTGACACAGTCAAAGGATTTCCTGATGCATCCACTCCCTGAACACTCAGGTTATCAATCCCCCAGGACTCATCTGCTACGCTCTGATTCAGCGTATCACTCAGTTTTAAAGTTAAAGATGACTCTGGCTCCATTATTTCCAGACGCACCTTATGGATCTGATCATTATCAAACCAGCTACGCCCTTCCTGACCGATCAATACATCATCTGCTTCCTGTGTAACCAAAGACCAGCTTACATTCCCAGACTCGCCAGATTCTGTTTCAGCTCCCCTTTCCAATTCAAAGAGATGTCTATCTGCTGACCCATCACTTCAATGCGGAAGTTTTCACCATCCCAGGAATCGATTTCATATAAATCAAACTCAATAACTGCTTTTTCTGCGCCGGGATCTATATCAAACGTCTTCTCAACGGCACCACCACTGCCAAAACGCCCAAGGAAAGTACCAACGTTCTCGCCGCCATCAGTTGTTGTATTGTCACTCCAGCCTGTTGAACCGTTTTCAAAAGTCTCCGTTACAGAAACCTTCTGACCATTTACTAATAACGTCGGAGCTTCATTTACGTCATTCACTGCAATGGTGAAATTTTCTTCACTGCTGGTGCCATTATTACCTGTCGCCAACACTGAAATTGTATGACTACTGGCAGCTTCATAATCCAGCTCACCTGCAACGGTGACTTCTCCGGTTTGCGCGTCAATCGCAAAGCGACCTTCTGCGTCATCAGTCAAAGCATATGTAACCTCTGTACTTGTACCGGGATTTGCCTGAGCAGTGATACCTACGGTGGTTCCCAACGCACTGTTTTCATCCACTGAGTTATCTGCTGAATTGGTATCAGTAACATTATCCACTGGTGACACACCGGTGATATGTTCTTCAGTCATTACACCAAAGCTCAGCGTCTGCTGATCGCTCAGACCGCCTTCATCGGTCACCGTTACTGTAAGTGTTACAGACGGATCTTCTTCATAACTCAGCGCCTGATCTGACTTTAGCTTAAGTACGCCATTAACGACTTCAAAGCGATCATCATCAACACTGTAAGTGACATTCCCTGATGTATCGGGATCACTCACACCTAATGCTGCAATCTGATAACCTGGCAGGCCTTCCAAGACCGCCATTGTTAACGGATTACCCGCGCTGTCCTGGCTTTGAACGCTTAAGTTATCAATACCCCAGGATTCATTTTCAATACTTTCATCCAGAGTACTGCCAAAGGTTAAATCGAGATAATCTAAATACGCAGGAGCATCCATGAGAAGAACTCCACCCGGATTTTTCACTTCCAGGCGAACCTTATGAATCTGATCCTTTGTCCACTTCGAAGAAAAACCTAAATCAGCCCCGGGAGCTTGGGTTACCAGCGACCAACTAACATCTCCCTGAACACCTGAGCTACTTTCGTCATCACGGCGACCGGACAGCGGAATTTCTATCTCTTCACCCTGTACCTGAACGGTGAAGTTTTCGTTATCCCAGGAGTCAATTTCATATAAATCAAACTCAATAACCGCTTTATCCGCTCCGCGGACCACATCCAGTACAGTGCCAACTTCCTGATTACCATAGCGACCTAAGAAGTTGCTGAAGTTGGCACCGCCATCTGTAATGGCTTCATTCGTCCACCAAGTATTTGGGGTACCATTCTCGAAAGTTTCCACACCTGTATTGCGGAGACCTTCCATACCCACGATCAGGGTAGGCGCCTCATTGACGTCATTGACTGCAATAGTGAAATCTTCTTCACTGCTGGTGCCGTTGCTGCCTGTCGCCTGTACCGTAATTGTATGACTGTTGGCTGTTTCGTAATTCAGTTCACCTGCAACAGTGACTTCTCCGGTTTCAGAGTCAATGGCGAAACGACCATCCGCGTCATCAGTCAAAGAATATGTAACCTTACCTCCTGAACCAGCATTAGCCTGAGCAGTAATACCTACTGCAGTTCCCGGCGCACTGTTCTCATCCACTGAGTTATCGGCTGCGTTGATATCAGCAATGCTCTCTACGGGTATAACTTCATCAACATCAATTACACCTATGTTCAGTATCTGCTGATCAGTTAAACCTTCTTCATCCGTCACCGTCACCGTTACTGTCACTGAACGCTCTGTTTCATAATCCAGGCTCTGATCAGCTTTCAGCTTTAAGGTGCCATCTACAACTTCGAAGCGATCATCATCAACGGTATAGCTCACAGCACCAACACTGTCTGGATCCGACACGGATAATGAAGCAACAGTGGCACCAGAAATTCCTTCCGTAATTGACACTGTCACAGGATTACCTGATGCATCCACTCCCTGAACGCTCAGGTTATCAATTCCCCAGGACTCATCTGCTACGCTCTGATTTAACGTATCACTCAGTTTTAAAGTTAAAGATGACTCTGGCTCCGTTATTTCCAGGCGCACCTTATGGATCTGATCATTATCAAACCAGCGACGCCCTTTTTGACCGATCAATACATCATCTGTTTCCTGTGTAACCAGAGACCAGCTTACATTCCCGGACTCACCAGACTCTGTTTCAGCTCCACCTTTCCAATTTAAAGAGATGTCTATCTGCTGCCCCATCACTTCAATGCGGAAGTTTTCACCGTCCCAGGAATCAATTTCATATAAATCAAACTCAATGACCGCTTTTTGTGCGCCGGGATCAATATCAAACGTCTTCTCAACGGCACCGCCGTTGCCAAAACGCCCAAGGAAAGTACCAACGTTCTCGCCACCATCGGTTGTTGTATTGTCACTCCAGCCTGTTGAGCCGTTTTCAAAAGTCTCTGTTACAGAAACCTTCTGACCATTTACTAATAACGTTGGGGCTTCATTCACGTCATTAATAGCTACCGTAAAGGTTTCTTCGCTTACCGTACCGTTACTGGCTGTCGCCTGTACACGTACGGTATGACTACCAGCAGCCTCATAGTCCAATACAGCGGCAGTTGAAATTTCTCCGGTTTTCGGATCTATGGCAAAACGCCCTTCAGCATCATCCACCAAACTATAAATAACTGAATCATCCTGCCCCGCTACAGCACTGGCAGTTATCCCTACGCGGGTGCCAATCGCACTGTTTTCATCCACGGCATTATCCCCGACATTACTATCAACAACCGAGCTGACCGGAACAATTTCGTCCAGATCTGAAACAGCAACCGTAAATTCTTCTTCGCTGGTCGTGCCATTACTGGCTGTTGCCAGCACTCTTACGGTATGGCTGTCAGCCGTTTCATAATCCAGCTTACCTGCTACGGAGACTTCACCTGTTTCAGGATCAATTGCGAAACGCCCACCGGCATCATCAATGAGGCTATAGGTAACTTTATCGTCCGGGCCCGCAGTAGCAGTGGCAGTAATACCAACGGTTGTTCCCACCGCACTGTTTTCTTCCACGGCATTATCCCCGGCATTACTATCAACAACCGAGCTGACCGGAACAATTTCATCCAGATCTGAAACAGTAACCGTAAATTCTTCTTCACTGGTCGTACCGTTACTGGCTGTTGCCAGCACTCTTACTGTATGACTCTCATATGCTTCATAATCCAGCGGTCCTGCCACGGTGATTTCACCTGTTTCAGGATCAATTGCAAAACGCCCACCGGCATCATCAAGAAGACTATAGGTAACTTTATCGTCCTGGCCCGCAGTAGCAGTGGCAGTAATACCAACTGCCGTACCTATGGCACTGTTCTCATCTACCGTATTTTCAGCAGTGTTGTTATCTTCAATTGCACTTACCGGCACCACCTCGTCAACATCACTGATAATGATGTTAAATTCGTTTTCAACTGAAGAACCATCTGCTGAAACGGCACGAACCAGCACAACATGGGAGCTGGCTGTTTCATAGTCCAGGGGCTGCCGCTGTCACTTCACCCGTTTCAGCGTCAATTGCAAATAATCCTCCTGCATCATCCACCAGCTCATATCGAACGGACTCGCCATCAGGATCAGTTGCTTTAACACGCAAACCAACGGGTTCACCTACAGCGATATCTTCCGGAACCGGGCCTGAAGAAGTTGAAACATTTGTCAGTTGCGGATCAATTGGCTCCCTGCATTAAGCACGCCAACGGTGATGTTCATTTGGTTGGATAAGCCGCCTGAATCGGTCACGGTTACAACCAATGGCACTAAAGCGGCTTCTTCATAGTCCAGACTGAATTCATCTTTGAGCTTAAGTTCGGCACCAACAAACTCAAACCGTGCATCATCAACACTAAAGGTGTGAGTCTGACCATTGTCCTGATCATTCGCTCTAAACGTACCGATAGTCGCGCCAGATAAATTTTCAGCCACGGTAAAAGTAGGGGCGGGTGAAGTGACAGCCGATTGCTGTCCATTGATGCTTGATGAAGCCGGGGCAAATATGCCCTGAGCGTTATTGATATCTTTATTAGCCATGTCCATTCCTTGGTTATGTACGGCGCGACTGTTCACTGCACGGCAAGTGTGTATTCACTGCATCCTCTGGTTAACAAACTCAGAGGGGCTCTCCGGCAATCCATCGCCCAGCCTGAAAAACAAATTTAAAAGAGGAAAAGCCCCTCTTAAAGCAGAGTGCTAATCTAACTACAGGAGCTGAATTAAGCCTTAATTCCCGAACCAGCGAAGCAAGTAACTTTTATACACAAGGAAAGGTTTCCTTCTGTAACATAAAGTAATAAAAATACTGAACACTGCTATCAGACTAAATGAGAGATAATTTCTGATTACAAAACAAGGCTATAAAGCATAAACAAGAACCGTATCTTACATAAATCCAGAATCTTTCCTTTTAGACTGACATCTGAGCTGTTCAAAAATACAGCGCTTAAAAATAATATTTTCGTGCTACAGCAAGGTTTAATATACGCCTGCACTTCCGACTTAACGTTAATCCTTCATAAATCTACTAATCGATATAAAACTTAATTTCCATTATCCTGTTGCAAACTTTCTGCCAAAAGAGTAAATTATTTTAACGCCCATATAAAGCTGACTGACATTACAACAAAAATCACAAAGCTTTACTTATTGATAGACACAAAATAATGAAATCTAAGCACTTGATTCTAACGGCACTGATACTTATATCCCAGATACTGACATTACCGGTCAGTGCTTATGATTCAGTATGGACGTCATCCGAACACCCCGGAAGTATGCAAACATTTTTCCCACATACACTCCCGATAACGGCAAAGTTGCTAACTGCAGTGACGTCATTCTGACTTCTCCCAATCAGATTAATATTTGTGAAAACGCCAACTGTACAGCTGTTGAAGTATCTTCAGTGCTGATACCCAAAACAGATAATACGTATCAGAGTCTGCCGTCTTATTTTTCACAACCTTCAATGCCAGATCAGTTTACGGATGCCTTTCTTTATCCCCTATCGCCCTCCTATAGTGCTTTAATATTTATTTTAAAAGTTCTGATCTAAATCACTGCATACCAAAATCATCAGGCCTTTTAATTATCAAAGAAAAGCGCTTATAAAGATTTACATTAAGAAAAGCCATATATCTGACGGATTATATTCAGACGCACAGGAACCAAATAAATATCATAATTTCAATGGTTTATTTGAATCTTTACGGTCGATAAACAATCTATATATCATGACACTTTAAGGAGTAAGGAGGCCCCATAAATGTCACGTACACATAAACAACTTTGCAAAGCTGCAGCACAAACACTACTTGTAGAACTGGAACATTCATACACTGCGCCGCAGAATCTTATGTCTCTCTCTAATAATGACCTGTTCTTTTTAGCCAATCTGACATACGGCCAACAAAAGTTTCTTACGGAAAAAGCGGAACAGTTCATGCAGGTACAGGTCGACCTGGATGGCCTTCGCTTAAAGATGAAAGAAATCAGAGAGCTCGAAGAGCTCAAGGAGCTTGAAGATAATTACCTTCTGCTGGGCGCCCCCTTATGTCTTATGCGACGGTTGTTCGGTCTGCACGCTGCAGAATTTTCACATCGTCGAAAACTGCTGAACATTGGGGACTTCAAATGGCCGCCCCCGGCAGTGTGACGAACCAACCGAACATATAATATGGATGAAATGGAACGAACTCAGAGACGTAAACGAACGTCATAAATTTCTGAGAGTTGCGAAAGAAACAGGCGTGGATTTACACCAGATCTGGTCCGCTCTCAAAGACCATCTTAGCTGACAATAAAATACTTCTGACACGGATAGAAAAACCTTCAGGGAAGCATCAGCGATAAGCTGGTCTTCCCACCACAAACCTTTAAAAACTCCGAGCTATCTTTACCGGTCTGGCGTCTTTAACTGTTAGTGGTTTAGAGAGGCTTTTGATATGCTGTTTCACTTTTAAGATTATGTCTCAGAGAATGACTGTTGGCTGAAAAATCTGAGAATACCGGTTAAACTCTGTCGTTGTTAAAACTACACGTTTAACCACATTATCGCCGACTGATAGCGGATATCACCAGACAGGTGATGCACACTCTGAACACTCAGTAAAACACTGATAAATTTAAGTTAAAAGCCTTTTAATGAGTAAACTCACAGAACATTCTGCCCCTTCCAAAACAACACATACTCCAATGATGCAACAGTACCTGAGCATCAAGGCAGAGCACCCAAACCAATTGGTGTTCTATCGTATGGGGATTTTTATGAGTTGTTTTACGACGACGCGAAAAAGCTTCGCAGCTGTTAGATATATCACTCACAGCCCGCGGGAAAAGTGGCGGCAACCCAATCCCTATGGCAGGTATCCCGTTTCATTCTGCCGATGGATACATTGCCAAGATCGTCCGCGCAGGCGAGTCTGTTGCAATCTGTGAGCAGGTAGGTGATCCGGCTACCAGCAAAGGTCCGGTTGAACGGAAAGTCATGCGTGTCGTTACACCCGGCACGATTAGTGATGAGGCACTGCTGGATGAACGTCGTGAAAGCCTGCTTGTGGCAATTAACCACCAGCAGTCCAGCTACGGTATCGCTATTGTTGATATTAGCAGTGGCCGCTTCAGCCTGTTGGAAATCACTGGCGATGAAGCCCTGCTCGGGGAACTGGAACGCCTGAAACCGGCCGAAATCCTTTATAACGATACGGTGACCCTGAGCGAACAACTTCAGGGATATAAAGGTTTACGCCCCCAGGCCCCGTGGCATTTTGAACTGGAAACCGCTGAACGTCTGTTATGCCAGCAGTTTCAGACACAGGATCTGACAGGCTTTGGCTGTGAACATGTACCATTGGCACTGGGTGCTGCCGGCTGCCTGCTGCAATACGCAAAAGATACCCAGCGTACCAGCCTGCCACACATCCGCCGTCTGATTCTGGAACAACGGGACGAAAGTGTCATCTTAGATGCCGCCACCCGTAAAAACCTTGAAATAGATATCAACCTTGCCGGCGGAAAGAAAACACGCTGGCATCCGTCATTGATAAAACCGCAACACCTATGGGCAGCCGGATGCTGCGACGCTGGCTTAATCGCCCCTGCGCTGCCGTAACACATTACTTGGCAGACAGGCCGCCATTCAGTGGCTGATGGATAACTACAGGTTTGAGCAACTTTCGCCTTTCCTAAAGCAGATTGGTGATATTGAACGGGTACTGGCACGCATCGCCCTTCGTTCTGCCCGCCCGCGTGACCTTGAACGTCTTAAAAATGCCTTTCAGACACTGCCGGATATTCAGCAGCTGCTGTCAGGCAATCTTCCGGCACGCCTGAGCGAACTATCAGACAGTGCCAGCGAATTCCCGGAACTCAGTACACTGTTGCAAAGCGCCATTATTGAAAACCCGCCGGTGGTTATCAGAGACGGTGGCGTCATTGCCAAGGGCTACGACAGCGAACTGGATGAATTACGCGGCTTAAGCGAAAACGCCGGCAGTTACCTGGTCGAACTTGAGCAGAGAGAACGGGAACGCACAGATATCTCCACCCTGAAAGTGGGCTATAACCGGGTACACGGATACTTCATTGAAGTCAGTAAATCCCAGGCAATCGATATGCCTGCGGAGTATATCCGTCGCCAAACACTTAAGAATGCCGAACGGTATATCACTCCCGAGCTGAAAGAGTTTGAAGATAAAGCTTTGAGCGCCAAGAGCCGCGCACTGACCCGTGAAAAAGCCCTTTATGAAGCGCTGGTTGAGCAACTGGCGGAACAGCTTGCTCCCCTGCAAGACAGCGCTCAGGCCCTTTCTGAACTTGATGTACTGAGCAACCTTGCCGAGCGGGCAGACAGCCTGGAGTTTATAGCCCCGACCCTGATCGACAAGCCGCTTATCGAGATACAGCAAGGGCGTCATCCTGTCGTGGAAAATGTACTGGATGAACCTTTCGTCGCTAATAATCTGACATTATCACCACAGCGGCAGATGCTGATTATCACCGGTCCGAACATGGGTGGTAAATCCACCTACATGCGCCAGACAGCCCTGATCACTCTGCTGGCTCATATCGGCAGCTACGTACCGGCAACAGCGGCAACTATTGGTCTGGTTGACCGGATCTTTACCCGCATGGGATCTTCTGATGACCTGGCGGGTGGGCGCTCCACCTTCATGGTTGAAATGACCGAAACCGCCAATATTCTGCACAACGCAACCGAACACAGCCTGGTACTGATGGATGAAGTAGGCCGTGGTACAAGTACCTTTGACGGCTTATCACTGGCCTGGGCTGCAGCAGAATATTTAGCGAACGAAGTCAAAGCCTTAACCTTGTTTGCGACCCATTATTTCGAGCTGACGGTATTACCGGAACTCAGCCAGGCAGTCTTTAATGTGCATTTAACAGCGATGGAACATAAAGACCATATCGTCTTCATGCACGAAGTACAGGAAGGGCCTGCCAGCCAGAGTTACGGTTTACAGGTAGCACAACTTGCCGGGGTACCTCAGCATGTTATTCGCCGGGCTAAGCAGAAACTGGTCCAGTTGGAAGATGATGCCGGTCACAGTGAACACAAGCGACAAACGCCACCAATGCAGGAAGATCTGTTCTTTGCACCGACACCTCATCCTGCCCTGACATCACTGCAGGAACTTAACCCGGATGACCTTTCCCCAGAGAAGCGCTGGAGCAGCTATACGCCCTGAAGCAGGCTGCAATGCGTCAATAAGCAAGATTTCTGCTGAACATAAAAAGCTGCCATTGGCAGCTTTTTTGTGCAGAGGGTCATCATCTAAGCCGTGGCTATCGCGCCTTTACCCACTCCTTCAAACGCCTTCACCATCACATCACAGTCAGGATTAGCCTGCTTCACCTGCTCAGCCAGGTGACAGGCAATCTGTTCAACAGTGGTTTCAGTATCCATCAGATGGCAACGGCTGGCCGGCAGTTTAATTTCAAATTCCTGCGGCGCATCGTACCGGTAATGATGCTCTTCACCTTCACCACTCTGCAGATGACTACGGGTACCGATATAGATATCACGCAGCGTTTCCGCCCAACGTGCCTCTTCTTCAGAAGCACGCTGACCATTCAGGAAAATCTCTATGCGCGAACGGTGGCCGTGTGCGATACGTTGACAGTTGCCGTCATGCTGCTGCAAGCCATGACTATAGTGATAATACGCACCCTGAATATTTTCAGGCACGAAGCTGATCTCCAGCCCCTGCACTTCATCCGGGAACAGTGCCAGCAACCGATCCTTACACCAACGCGCCAGGCTCTCAGGTGTCACACTGTCCAGCTCAACCAGAACAATCGCCTGGCGGGGTGAGCGGCAGTAGAACGTTTCGCCGCCCGGATATTTCCACGCAACTTCGGTTTGCTGTGCATCCTGCTGTAACACCAGATCATTCATTCCGGTCGGCACAACCAGCGCATGATCTATACAGTCATCAAACCAGCGCTTAACCGCTTTCTTAACGATTCCGAAGTCGCAAATCATCCCCTGTTCATTCAGGCTGCCATCCAGCACCAGCTGTACGAGCCAGGACTCGCCCAGCAAGCCCCGCCGGGCATCCAGATAGGAAAAATCAACATTGGTTAAATTATCAACAAACAGCTTCACGTCGCTTCACACAGAATCGGTTATTAAATGGGCCGCTATATTAGCTCAATCCGAAAGCTTTTGCATGATTCAGCCATACAACTGAGCCCCAAGACTGAGGTATAATCCCGCCTTTATCCATTACAGCGGTAACCATTCAGATAATGCGACTCGACAAATACCTCAGCCAGGCAACCGGCCTGCCCCGCAGCCAGGTCAAACGCCTCATCAAGAGTCAGAAGGTGCAAATCAATGATGCAGTCAATCAGGACCACGGTTTTCAGGTGAAATCCGGTGATCTTGTCCTGCTGGACGGCCGTGAAATTCCACCGCCGGGCCCCCGTTATCTGATGTTATATAAGCCTCAGGATACAATTTGCGCTACGGAAGATCCGGAACACCCAACGGTTATTGACCTGCTGGATCTGGACAACATTAAGAACCTCCATCCGGCAGGGCGTCTGGATATCGATACCACAGGCCTGGTGCTGATTACTGACGACGGTCAATGGTCCCACCGCGTAACGTCTCCGCGCCGCCACTGCGACAAAGTGTATCTTGTCACCACAGAAGATCCGATCAGCCCTGAAACAGCCCCTGCTTTTGCCGAAGGCATAATGCTACGCAACGAAGACCAGCCAACATTGCCGGCGACACTTGAACAGCTTGATGACTGTCATGCCCGGGTCACCCTGCAGGAAGGCCGTTATCACCAGGTGAAGCGCATGTTTGCAGCTATGGGGAACAAAGTAGTCGCCCTGCACCGGGAAAGCATTGGCAGTATCACACTTGATGAGGACCTGGAGCCGGGTGAATTCCGCTTCCTGACTGCGGAAGAGGTTGCAAGCATCTGATGAAAGACTTTGCATTTGATCTGCTGCGGCCTGAACTGATTCAGGCCACAGGAACAACCCTGTGGATTGCTGATGAAAACGCTCTTCAGCCGGAACTGGGAATTGCACCACGTACAAATATTATCGTCATCAGCAACCGCATTGACCTGACTGATACGCTTTCAGAACAGGGCTGGCAATGCCGCTTTACTGATTTTGACTTCTCCGGCTATCCGGACGGCAGCATCGATACGCTTATTTATCGTATCTCTAAAGAAAAACCGATTGTTCATCACGTGATTAATCAGGCCATCCGCCTGCTAAAGCCCGGCGGTCAGTTGTTTATTGCCGGATTAAAGAACGAAGGGATTAAAACCTATCTTGATAAAGCCAAGAAACGTTTTGATGGTCAGCTTCAGACGGCTAAATCCGATAAAAATACCTGGATGGGTATCCTGACACGGCCGGATGATTGCGACACGGAATTACTCGATGATCAGGATTACGCTCAGCTGCGTGAAATTGCCAGTGACGCAAATTATGCGTATTCAAGCAAACCCGGGGTATTTGGCTGGAACAAAATTGATAAGGGCAGTGAATTTCTGATCGAGCAACTGCCACTGTTTATGGAACGCCTAAAACAGCTACCAAACCGTGTACTGGACCTGGGATGCGGCTATGGTTATCTGGCTATGAACTGTGCCAGCGATGACTGCTTTGTCACCGCCACAGACAATAATGCAACCGCCCTGCAGGCCTGCCAGGACAACTTCACCCAACATAACATCAATGGTGAAGTTATCCCGGCTAACTGTGCAGAAGGCATTTCGGAGCGTTACCCAATGGTTATCTGTAACCCACCGTTTCATCAGGGTTTCAGTGTTGTCGGTGACCTCACTGATATCTTTTGCGCGCAACCCGCCGCCGACTGGAAAATGACGGCATAGCGGCTTTTGTGGTGAATTTACATATACCACTGGAACGCAAAGCCAGCGCACATTTCGACCGGGTTGAAACAATTGCTGATAATGGTAGTTTCAAACTGGTATTACTGGCTAAACCTAAACGTTAATCACTCTTTTATTTCAGGAATTAAGATGGCTTTTACCTATCTCAAGCAAACCTGGTTCTTCTTCAAAATGAATCTGACCGCCATCATGAAGATACAGTTGCCGTTTATTATCATACTTAACATTATCGGCACCATCGTGCTCAGTTCACTGGACGGCGAACAACAGGAAATAGACCCCTCAGTCATGATGCTGTCTCTGGTCAGCCTTCTGTTTCTGCCGCTGTACTGGGGTGCAACCATTGCCTATCTGGACTCTGTTGTTCAGGATCGTCCTCTGACCGCTTTCCAGGCACTTCAACTAAGCCTCTCCCGTTGGGGATCGCTGTTCCTTACGTACTTTATTTCCGGTGCGGGCATCGTATTAGGTCTGATGATGTTCATTATTCCGGGCCTGTATCTGACGGTACGCTGGTCCTTTGCCGACTACCACTGTATGCTGGAAAAATCATCGCCGCTGGAAGCAATGAAGGACAGCTGGGATACCACCCGTGATTACTTCTGGGACTTACTCACCGGGCTGGCCTGCCTCTTTGTGCTGATCACCGGTGCAAACGTAACGGTTAGCTGGTTATTCAGCACCATCGGCATTGATTCCCTGGCCGTGCGCTCACTGCAGGATATCTTTTGGCTTTTGAACTGCCTGTTTATGATCTATGGCTTCCGGGTATTCTGTGTCATGCGGGAAAAGCAAAGCTGATCAGTACATATAAAAAGGCCACTTTAAGTGGCCTTTTTCTAGCTTTCCGCCAGCAGTCTGCGAATATCCGCTTCAATGGCATTTGCCTGGCCAGTATTGGCATGAGTTTCACCAATATACACTGAACGTACCTGTCCCTGTTTATCCAGAATATAAAATGCCGGCCAGTAACGGTTGCCCATTGCCCGCCAGTAAGCAAAATCATTATCCATCATAACCGGGTGATGCAGTTTAAACTCAGCGATTTTCTCAGCAACATTATCACGCACTTTCTCATGCTCAAACTCAGGGGTATGAATGCCCAGCACGATAAAGTCATCATCAGCAAAGGTTTCCTCAAGGCTGTTCAGCCAGGGAAAAGACCGGTAGCAGTTCCAGCAGTCAAAGGTCCAGAAGTCCAGCAGAACAACCTTACCCCTTAAATCTTCCAGACTTAACGGCGGGCTGTTTAACCATGCCAGGGGATCTGTCTGAGTCAGTGCCGGAGCCGGCACCGGTTGCTTTAACTGAGCAGCCTGGGCAACACTGCTTAACATCAGGACGCCAAACGCCAGCAGTGCCGTGCGTATCAGGTTCGTCATAGATTGTTCCTCTCGTCGACATAAGTCGGCTCACCCTCGCAGGGTTAATTCTCTGACTGTAGATCTCCAACTCAGTTCCAAAAGGGACTTTCCGCTTGCATAAGAGCTTTATTTATAGATAATGAGAATTATTATCATTTAATTAAAGGAATGGATATGACTGTACTGGCCATTAATGCCTGGTTAAATACTGAACACCCCAGTATCAGCCTGACAAACTCAATTACCGGCCAGCTTATCGCCTGCTGGCAGGACCAGGCTGTTCAGCAACTCTTTGACGACGGTATCATTACTCTCACAGAATTACACAGTTCAGATCGTAGTACATTGTCACGACTGTCTCATGATTTGCTACTCATGGCCTGTGCCAGCAGCCTGTGCCAGCGTCAGAGTGACGGATGCTTCAACTGCATTACCGGTCGCCTGCTGCAAAGCTATATGCAGCACAACCGCACCTCTGTTAAGCAAACAGCGCATTACCAGCCGTTAACTCTTACCGGCTAATTCTGTCCGTTCTCAGACGGTGCAAGTAACTGTGCAATAACCGCCGGTGATTCAGGGGTACTGAAGTAATATCCCTGAATTTCATCGCAGCCCTTCTCCTGAAGGAAAAGTAACTGTTCTTTCGTTTCGACACCTTCAGCAATCACAGCAATGTTCAGATTATTTGCCATACCAATAATGGCTGTCACAATCTCAGAATCACTTTTGCCGTTAAACAGAGCCTGCACAAAGGAACGGTCGATCTTAAGCTTATCCACATCAAACAACTTCAGATAATTCAGTGATGAATACCCGGTACCAAAGTCATCAATGGCCAGACAAACCCCATGCTCGCGAATACTGTTCAGTATCTCAGTCGCTTTATCCACATTATCAATCAGCGATGTTTCTGTCAGTTCAAGCTCAATCCTGTCAGCAGCCACACCTGTAGAACTGATAATACTGAGAATTTCCTCATCGAGGCGGCCCAGCTTAAATTGCTTCCCGGATATATTCACCGCCATCTTAAGGCTCTGATCAAACCGCTGATGCCAGTCTTTCAGCTGTAAGCAGGCGGTCGTAAACACCCAACGGGTTAATATCGAGATCAGACCAGCATTTTCAGCAATCGGAATAAAAACTGCCGGCGAAATCCAGCCACGTAAAGGATGATACCAGCGTAACAGAACTTCAAATCCGGTAATCCGGTGATCCTGCGCACAGACCTGAGGCTGGTACACAACGGTCAGCTCCTGATTATCCAGCGCTTTACGTAAATCCCGTTCGATCAGCAGATGCTCCTGCAGTACCTTCCCCATCTGATCGGTATAAAACATGAAACTGTTCCGGCCGCTCTCTTTAGCTTTATACATGGCAATGTCTGCGTGCTGTAGCAGTGACTCTGCATTCTCACCATCCATCGGGAAAACGCTGATTCCGATACTTGCACTGACGTGTACTGCAGACTCTCCGCCAATATCAAAGGCCTCTCCAGCGCCGCAACCATTTTTCCAGCGACTTTAGCCAAATGTTCAACAGCCTGAATGTCGGTAAACATAACCACAAATTCATCACCGGAAATCCTGGCAACCGTATCTGACTGCCTTACTTGCTGCCTCAGTGTTTCAGCAACCGCATTCAGCACCCGGTCTCCTGCTCTGTGGCCAAGGCTGTCATTTACCCGTTTGAAATGATCCAGATCGATAAACATGACCGCCAGCATGGCTTTATCACGACGGGCTTTTTCGATTGCCTGTCCAAGCCGGTCATATAACAGTACACGGTTTGCCAGCCCGGTCAGAGCATCATAATGCGCCATATGATGGAGACGCTTACGGGAATTGTCGTATGCACTGATATCTGAAAAACACCGGCATAGTGACTCACCGATCCTTCATCATCCCGTATCACGTTTATGTTCAGCCATTCAGGGTAAACCTCCCCGTCTTTTCGACGGTTCCAGATCTCCCCTGCCATTGGCCTGTATCCAGGATTGAATGCCACATTGCTTTATAAAACTGTGTATCGTGACGCTCAGAACTGAGCAGGCGTGGTGTCTGACCGATTGCTTCAGCAGCAGAATAACCCGTTGTATCTACGAATGATTTATTCACCTGAATAATCCGCAAATTGCTGTCAGTCACCATCACCGACATCGGTGTTTCAGCAATCAGCCGTTTACAGATTTCAGGTTCAAATACAGAATCAGAGCAGTTAATCATGTAACTCAGACACTCCGGTCGCGCATAGGGACACACTTTCATACCCTCAGCAGAAAATATTTCCCGTGAAATACAGAGCATTCAATTCCGCTCTGCCGGTAAAAGTATTATTCAGAATCTTCCTTCTGCTATCATTCTGCGCCAGTAAAAGGCAACTTCTTTGCGTTGAATCAAACCAAAGCTTCACACATGCCGAAACCGGTGGAAAGTTATCTAAACACCTGTTCATAATGTACATTTTTGCACAAAACAGCTGTTCAAATACGTAAATGAAGCGCTTTAGAATGCGACTTTAGACTGTCAACATGGGTAGCCAAAGGCTTTATCCTGAGTATCCGGAATGATACAAATGTGCTTCAGCCCAGAAGTAGCAGAGCGATCCGTTCCCCAATGAAAAGAAAGATCCCTATCAGCCTTCCTCCCCGTCCGGAAGCACTTGTAACCATCGCTAAAGCACTTAAATCTGATGATGTGAATCTTGACCACGTTTACCGGGTGCTTCGCTCTGATGTAGCCCTGTTTTCCTCAGTCATATCCACGGTTAACAGCCCCGCAATCGGTGCCGCCACTAAGATCAAGTCAATAGAACATGCGGTCAACATGCTGGGGCTGAAAAAGTCTACTCTGTGGTCCAGATTGCTGCACTTAAGAACAGCTTTCCGGCCCATATTCGCCTGGAACGCTTCTGGGATACGGCAACAGAAGTTGCACAGATTGCGGTTATGCTAGCCCGTCGTTATAAAATGATTACCACCGACGACGCCTACACGCTGGGTATGCTGCACGACTGTGGCATTCCACTGATGCTAACCTATAAGAATGACTTTCTGGATGTTATGCGCAAGCTCAACGGCAGCGACCTGCAGGAAATTCATCAAGCTCAGCTACGGCTCTATAGCGTCAGTCACTTCCAGGTAGGCGCCGCTCTGGCACGCAACTGGTTTATCCCAGAGGATACCCATTTAGCCATCGCTGCTCAGGCAAATTATCTGGATGTGCTCAAACAAAAATGATGAGCACGAAGATATGCGAAAACAGTTGTGCACACTATTGCTGGCCAAAGAAATCAGCGCCGCTTACCGCATGTACTGGCGACTTAACGATACCGAAGAAACATTATTTGAGCTCAAACCGGTTCTGGCCTTTCTCGGCCTTTGCGATCTGGACTTTCTGGATCTTAAGGAAGAAATCATGCCACTGCTGGATGAGCTGGCCGCTTGCTGACTCTTGCGACCCCGACATAAACACAAAAACCGCCACTGGCGGTTTTTTTCGCCAGTAACACTGACAGCGATCGCTAACACTTATTTTCAGACAAAAAACCCGCCATAGGCGGGTTTTTCTTAGCTTACTCAGAATTACTTCTTAGCAGCTTTCTTTCTTTTTCAGCTTCGATCACTGCTTCAGCAACAGAGTTCGGGCAAGGCATGTAGTGTGAGAACTCCATAGAGAACTGACCACGGCCTGAAGTGATAGTACGCAGGTGACCGATGTAACCGAACATCTCAGCCAGAGGAACGTCAGCCTTAATACGTACACCAGTTGCACCAGCTTCCTGATCCTTGATCATACCGCGACGACGGTTCAGGTCACCGATAACGTCACCAACGTGATCGTCCGGAGTGAATACGTCAACCTTCATGATAGGTTCGATCAGCTGAGGACCGGCCTTAGGCATAGACTGACGGAATGCACCTTTCGCTGCGATTTCGAATGCTACTGCAGAGGAGTCAACCGCGTGGAAACCACCGTCGAACAGTTCGATTTCAACGTCCAGAACAGGGAAGCCAGCCAGAGGACCTTCATCCATCATGCCCTTGAAGCCCTTCTCGATAGCCGGGAAGAATTCCTTAGGAACGTTACCACCAACAACGGTAGATTCGAACTTGAAGCCAGAGCCAACTTCACCTGGCTTGATTCGGTAGTCAACCTTACCGAACTGACCAGAACCACCAGACTGCTTCTTGTGCGTGTAGCTGTCTTCGATTGCCTGAGTGATAGTCTCACGGTAAGCAACCTGTGGCTGACCTACTTCCAGCTCAACGCCGTAAGTACGCTTCAGGATGTCTACTTTGATATCCAGGTGCAGTTCGCCCATACCTTTCAGGATGGTTTCACCGGAATCTTCGTCAGTTTCAACAACGAAAGACGGATCTTCTGCAACCATCTTACCGATAGCAACACCCATCTTCTCAGTAGAACCTTTATCTTTAGGTGCTACAGCGATAGAGATTACCGGCTCAGGGAAGATCATCGGTTCCAGAGTACACGGAGCTTTAGGATCACACAGAGTGTGACCAGTCTGAACGTTCTTCATACCAACAACCGCCAGGATGTCACCCGCCTGAGCAGAGTTCAGTTCGGTACGCTCATCAGCGTGCATCTCAACCATACGGCCGATACGTTCAGTTTTACCAGTGTAAGAGTTCAGGATGGTATCACCCTTGTTCAGTACACCGGAGTAAATACGGATAAAGGTCAGGGCGCCGAAACGGTCGTCCATGATCTTGAATGCCAGTGCACGCAGAGGCTCATCAACAGATACCAGAGCGTGTTCGCCAGTCTCGTCACCGTTCTCATCAGTCAGTGGCTGAGGATCAACTTCAGTCGGGCTTGGCAGGTAGTCAACAACAGCATCCAGTACCAGCTGAACACCTTTGTTCTTGAACGCAGAACCACAGTAAGTTGGGAAGAAGTCCAGAGCGATAGTACCCTTACGGATGCAACGCTTGATGTCTTCGATAGAAGGCTCTTCACCGTCCATGTAAGCCATCATCAGATCGTCGTCCTGCTCAACAGCAGTCTCGATCAGCTTCTCACGGTACATCTCAACGTCATCAACCATGTCCGCTGGGATATCAACGATTTCGAAGTTTTCTGGCAGGCCAGAATCATCCCATACGAATGCCTGACGGGACAGCAGATCAACCAGACCGATGAAACCGTCTTCACGGCCGATTGGCAGAGTCATAACCAGTGGGTTAGCACCCAGTACGTTTTCAACCTGATCAACTACACGCAGGAAGTCTGCACCGATACGGTCCAGCTTGTTTACGAAGATGATACGGGCAACTTCAGATTCGTTCGCGTAGCGCCAGTTAGTTTCAGACTGTGGCTCAACACCGCCTGAACCACAGAATACACCTACACCACCATCCAGTACTTTCAGGGAACGGTATACTTCAACTGTGAAGTCAACGTGACCCGGAGTATCGATGATGTTGAAACGGTGATCTTTCCAGTAGCAGGTAGTCGCTGCTGACTGAATGGTAATACCACGCTCAGCTTCCTGTTCCATGAAGTCGGTGGTAGATTCACCGTCGTGTACTTCACCAGTCTTGTGGATCTTACCGGTCAGTTTCAGGATACGTTCAGTCGTGGTAGTTTTACCCGCGTCTACGTGGGCGAAAATACCGATATTACGATAGTGTGATAAGTCTGCCATTGCTTCACTCAATTCTATGTGGGCGTAAATTGCGCGACATTATACAGAACTTTGTGTCTATTTGGATAAGTTTTAAGCAGGACGCAAAGTTTTTCAAAAAATTCATTTAGCCCGGCCATGAACAGCAAAAATATGAAAACCGTGCAGCTTTATCGAAAGATACGTGAATTTCGCTGCCATTTATCCACCAAAAAGTGTTTATTTTTCCAAAAGGTAAAACACTTAATCAGTACCTACTATCATAAAAAAGGCAGTTAAAAACTGCCTAAATTCCGGTCGGTGAGGCTTCCGAAATACTAAGATGTAATTAGCCCGCGGCGAGCCATAATCGTCTCGATTTCAGGCAAGCTTGCAGGATCATCAATAGTCGATGGAATAGAGTAATCCTGCTTATCTGCTATCTGACGTAACAGTTTACGCAAGATCTTACCTGAACGGGTCTTAGGCAAACGCTGCACGACAACTGCTTTCTTAAAGCAGGCAACGGCCCCGATCTGCTTACGGACCATCGCAATAAGCTCTGCTTCCAATTCAGCCTCATCAAGCTCAATACCATTTTTCAGCAACACAAGGCCGATAGGCTGTTGCCCTTTCAAACTGTCATTAATACCGATAACAGCACACTCAGCAACAGCTGGGTGACCGGCTACAACTTCTTCCATTTCACCGGTTGATAAACGGTGGCCAGCAACATTAATAACGTCATCTGTACGGCCCATGATGAAAACATATCCGTCTTCATCCTTATACCCACCGTCACCGGAGCTGTAATAACCCGGATACTCAGACAGGTAACCTTCTTTGAACCGGTTAAAATCACCCCATACTGTTGGCAGACAACTTGGCGGTAACGGTAATTTTATTGCGATACTGCCCTGCTCACCTCTGGGTAACTCATTCCCTCGGCATCCAGGATCTGCACGTTAAAACCGGGAACCGGGACTGTCGACGAACCCGCCTTGGGCGGAAGATGCTCTACACCTGTCAGGTTACCGCAAATTGCCCAGCCCGTTTCAGTCTGCCACCAGTGATCAACAACAGGCTTACCCAGTGTATTAGTTGTCCACTCATAGGTTGGCGGATCAAGACGTTCTCCAGCCATGAATACTGTTTCCAGCGCACTCAGATCATAAGCCGCCAGACAGGCAGAATCCGGATCTTCTTTCTTGATTGCCCGGAAAGCAGTGGGCGCTGCAAATAATGCTTTAACCTTATACTCTGCGCATACCCGCCAGAATGCACCGGCATCCGGGGTTTTGATCGGCTTACCTTCATACACAACGGTCGTGCAACCGGCCAGCAACGGGCCGTAAACAATGTATGAATGACCTACCACCCAGCCAACATCAGACGCCGCCCAGAATACTTCACCAGGCTCCATATTATAGATAGCCTTCATACTGTACTTGAGCGCAACAGCATGACCACCGTTATCACGCACAACCCCTTTTGGCTTACCGGTTGTGCCAGAGGTATAAAGAATGTAGAGCGGATCAGTTGCCTTAACAGGTACACAATCAGCCGGCTCAGCCAACTCCATTGCCTGATGCCAGTCTGTATCCCGCCCTTCTATCATCGTTGCTTCAGCCTGAGGGCGCTGCAAAATCACACAGGCATCAGGTTTATGACGGGACCGTTCAATGGCTTCATCAAGTAAGGGCTTGTACTGGATAATCTTGCTTATCTCGATCCCACAGGAACATGAGACGATTACTTTAGGTGCCGCGTCTTCAATACGCACGGCAAGCTCTTTTGGTGCAAAGCCACCGAACACAACTGAATGAATCGCACCAAGACGCGCAATTGCCAGCATGGTAATAACGGCTTCGGCAACCATCGGCATATAAACAACCACCCGGTCACCTTTGCCGACACCCTTCTCCTTCAGAACGCCTGCAAACTTAGCAACTTCATCCCGTAGCTCTGCATACGTGTATTGCTGCTTATGACCGGTAACTGGTGAATCAAAGATCAGAGCGGTCTGCTCACCGCGACCGTTCTCAACGTGATAGTCCAGTGCCAGATAAGACGTATTCAGCTCACCATCTGCAAACCAGCGATCAATACCATTACTGTCTTTACTCAGGATCATTTCCGGCTGCCGGTACCAGGCAAGATCTGCCGCTTTTTCAGCCCAGAAAAGCTCCGGGGTCTCAATGGATTTGGAATACTCTGCAATATACGTCATGACAGCAGCCTCATTAGTTTTGTTATGGCCTGACAGTTTCTGGCTCGGGAAACTGCTTGCTCAGGCTAAGGTATCTGTTTAAAAACACTCTAACCGACTAAAGGCATAAAGAAACTAAGACATAAGGCTAAATTGTCGACGATAACTAGAAAAACGAGGCATATCAATACATAAATGACAACAAAAACACAATTGTCGACAATAAGGAGAGTTGCAATCATAATTTAGGCATTAAAAACGGGACAAATGCCCCGTTTTTATACGTCAGATAAGCACAGAAAATTACATCATGGCAGGGTTAGGCACGTCCTGAGATCCCACACGCAGCGCATCTTCAAGTGAAACCGAACCGTTAAATAATGCTCTGCCGACGATTGCACCGGCAATATTAGGAAGAAGCTGCAGTCTGGAAATATCATCAAGTGTTTTTACTGTACCACTTGAAATAACCGGAATTCGTAATTCGCTGGCCATTTCAGTCGTTGTTGCCAATGTTGCTTCGGCATGATCAATATCATAATTAATATCGGTATAAATCAGTGCACATATACCCGAATCCTGCAAAGCATGTCCTACCTCAAGAGGTGTAAAGGCCGTAGACTCACGCCAGCCGTTAACCATGACATGATCATCTTTAGCATCAATACTTGCGACTACCCGGCCCGGATAATGCGAACAGACTTCCTGCAGGAAATGCCGGTCCATAACCGCTGCAGTTCCCAATACAATTCTTTTAGCTCCGTGATCAAACCACCATTGGGCAGATGTCATTGTGCGTATACCGCCACCTACCTGAACGGGCACGCCAGCTTTATCGATAATTTCACAGATAACTTCAGCATTATGCTTACCACCCTGGACAACACCATCCAGGTCAACCAGGTGTAAATTGGTAGCGCCTTGCTCTACAAATTTCAGAGCAGTTTCTACAGGGTCAACATCGTAATGAATCGGACTTTCTAAATGACCATGATGTAAATTGACACACTTACCGTCCATTAACTCAATATCAGGAAAAATAATCATTCCCTACCTCCACGTATGTTTACACTCAATAAAACATACTTAAGCATAGACACAAATTATGGATTCCCCAGAAAACGATGTCGGTAACAGGTCATTTCGTGCAAAAAAGCAAAATAAATCAATAATTTCCAAGTAAATCTAAATGAGATTTTTCAACAGCCATAACTAAGCACTAAACATCCAGTAAGACTGACTGTCTGCACTGACGACAGGAGCATTTTTACAGATGAAATAAACCCGCTACAGCGTAGCGGCCAGTTTCTTAAAGAGAGTCTTAATCAGGTGCTTAGTGATGACCTACTCTCGGCCAAGAGCTTGGCGATTGAGCCGCTTTCCTGCAGACGAAAACAACCCTGCTACAACGTAGCGGCCAGTTTCTTAAAGAGAGTCTTAATTAGGTGCTTAGTGATGATCTACTCTCAGCCCAGAGCTTGGGAGCTTGAGAGCCTAGCGACAGAGTCACTTTCCTGCAGACGAAAAACCCGCTACAGTGTAGCGGGTTTTCTTAATTAGGTGCTTGGCGATGACCTACTCTCACATGGGGAAGCCCCACACTACCATCGGCGCTAAGACGTTTCACTTCCGAGTTCGGTAAGGGATCGGGTGGTTCCATCTCGCTATGGTCGCCAAGCAAAAAAGGTAACAATCTAAATCCTGTATGCCTTATTCAGGCTGAGTCTTGGGTAACACTGTACAAACTCTAATCCGTCTCGCTTTTCAGCAAGCTCTATGTATCTTCAGTTCTTGATCCGTGTTGCAGCTCTCTGCAACCAAACGCTTTGGCGTTATATGGTCAAGCCTCACGAGCAATTAGTACTGGTTAGCTCAACGCCTCACAACGCTTACACACCCAGCCTATCAACGTCCTGGTCTTGAACGGCTCTTCAGGGGACTCAAGGTCCCAGTGAGATCTCATCTTGAAGGGGCTTCCCGCTTAGATGCTTTCAGCGGTTATCCTGTCCGAACATAGCTACCGGGCAATGCCATTGGCATGACAACCCGAACACCAGAGGTTCGTTCACTCCGGTCCTCTCGTACTAGGAGCAACTCTTCTCAAATCTCAAACGTCCACGGCAGATAGGGACCGAACTGTCTCACGACGTTCTAAACCCAGCTCGCGTACCACTTTAAATGGCGAACAGCCATACCCTTGGGACCGGCTTCAGCCCCAGGATGTGATGAGCCGACATCGAGGTGCCAAACACCGCCGTCGATGTGAACTCTTGGGCGGTATCAGCCTGTTATCCCCGGAGTACCTTTTATCCGTTGAGCGATGGCCCTTCCATACAGAACCACCGGATCACTAAGACCTACTTTCGTACCTGCTCGACGTGTCTGTCTCGCAGTCAAGCGCGCTTATGCCTTTATACTCGATGCATGATTTCCGACCATGCTGAGCGCACCTTCGTACTCCTCCGTTACTCTTTGGGAGGAGACCGCCCCAGTCAAACTACCCACCACACAATGTCCGCGATCCCGATAAGGGACCTGCGTTAGAACCTCAATAGTACCAGGCTGGTATTTCAAGATTGGCTCCACTCGAACTGGCGTCCAAGTTTCAAAGCCTCCCAGCTATCCTACACAAGTAATATCAAAGTCCACTGCGAAGCTATAGTAAAGGTTCACGGGGTCTTTCCGTCTAGCCGCGGATATACGGCATCTTAACCGCAATTTCAATTTCACTGAGTCTCGGGTGGAGACAGTGTGGCCATCGTTACGCCATTCGTGCAGGTCGGAACTTACCCGACAAGGAATTTCGCTACCTTAGGACCGTTATAGTTACGGCCGCCGTTTACTTGGGCTTCGATCAAGAGCTTCGCCGGAGCTAACCCCATCAATTAACCTTCAAGCACCGGGCAGGCGTCACACCCTATACGTCCACTTTCGTGTTTGCAGAGTGCTGTGTTTTTAATAAACAGTCGCAGCCACCTAGTATCTTCGACCCCCAACAGCTTAGAGAGCAAGTCTCATCACTGTCAGGGGCGTACCTTCTCCCGAAGTTACGGTACCATTTTGCCTAGTTCCTTCACCCGAGTTCTCTCAAGCGCCTTGGTATTCTCTACCTGACCACCTGTGTCGGTTTGGGGTACGATTTCTTGTTATCTGAAGCTTAGAAGTTTTTCCTGGAAGCATGGCATCAACCACTTCGTCCAAAAGAGGACTCGTCATCAACTCTCAGCCTTAGGGAACCGGATTTTCCTAATTCCCCAGCCTACAGCCTTAAACACGGACAACCAACGCCGTGATGGCCTAGCCTTCTCCGTCACTCCATCGCAATAACAAGAAGTACAGGAATATTAACCTGTTTCCCATCGACTACGCCTTTCGGCCTCGCCTTAGGGGTCGACTCACCCTACCCTGATTAGCATTGGATAGGAACCCTTGGTCTTCCGGCGGGGAGGTTTTTCACCCCCTTATCGTTACTCATGTCAGCATTCGCACTTCTGATACCTCCAGGATGCCTTACAGCTTTCCCTTCAACGGCTTACAGAACGCTCCTCTACCACGCAAACAAGTTGCGTCCGTAGCTTCGGTGTATGGTTTGAGCCCCGTTATATCTTCCGCGCAGGCCGACTCGACTAGTGAGCTATTACGCTTTCTTTAAAGGGTGGCTGCTTCTAAGCCAACCTCCTAGCTGTCTAAGCCTTCCCACATCGTTTCCCACTTAACCATAACTTTGGGACCTTAGCTGACGGTCTGGGTTGTTTCCCTTTCCACGACGGACGTTAGCACCCGCCGTGTGTCTCCCATGATTGCACTCTACGGTATTCGGAGTTTGCATCGGGTTGGTAAGTCGGGATGACCCCTAGCCGAAACAGTGCTCTACCCCGTAGGTGAGACATGAGGCGCTACCTAAATAGCTTTCGAGGAGAACCAGCTATCTCCGAGCTTGATTAGCCTTTCACTCCGATCCACAAGTCATCCGCTGGCTTTTCAACGACAGTCGGTTCGGTCCTCCAGTTGATGTTACTCAACCTTCAACCTGCCCATGGATAGATCGCTCGGTTTCGGGTCTAATCCCAGCAACTATACGCCCTATTAAGACTCGGTTTCCTACGGCTCCCTAAACGGTTAACCTTGCTACTGAAATTAAGTCGCTGACCCATTATACAAAGGTACGCAGTCACGGAACAAGTCCGCTCCCACTGCTTGTACGTACACGGTTTCAGGTTCTATTTCACTCCCCTCACAGGGGTTCTTTTCGCCTTTCCCTCACGGTACTGGTTCACTATCGGTCAGTCAGGAGTATTTAGCCTTGGAGGATGGTCCCCCATATTCAAACAGGATATCACGTGTCCCGTCTTACTCGATTTCACTTAAAATAGGCTTTCATATACGGGGCTATCACCCACTACGGCCGCACTTTCCAGAGCGTTCTATTAACCACATTTAAGCTTAAGGGCTGGTCCCCGTTCGCTCGCCGCTACTAGGGAATCTCGGTTGATTTCTTTTCCTCCGGGTACTTAGATGTTTCAGTTCCCCGGGTTCGCCTCTCAAGAGCTATGTATTCACTCAAGAGATACCCAGCTTATACTGGGTGGGTTTCCCCATTCGGAAATGTCCGGATCAAAGTCTGTTTACCGACTCCCCGAACCTTATCGCAGGTTACCACGTCCTTCATCGCCTCTGACTGCCAAGGCATCCACCGTGCACGCTTAGTCACTTGACCATATAACCCAAAAGGGTCTGATTCAAAGTAACTGATTAAACTTCATAGCCAACTGTTAAACAGTTAACGCTGAAGTAACGATACATTTACGCCGGATTAGCGCTTGTACATTTGTCTTACTTAATTCTCGTTACAGGATTTAAATTGTTAAAGAGCGTTTTGTCTAAAAGACAAAAGGTAATTAACAGGTTATCAACAACCTATTCATTAGCTTTTGTGTTCTCAGGAACAAAGCATTTAAGTACTGACCGTTCTTCAGGATGAAGAATGGTGGAGCTATGCGGGATCGAACCGCAGACCTCCTGCGTGCAAAGCAGGCGCTCTCCCAGCTGAGCTATAGCCCCAGTACTTACTCTACAACTGATCAGATAATTCGTGTGAACGCTTGCTGAGAATCCGCTATCGTTTAAGGAGGTGATCCAGCCCCAGGTTCCCCTAGGGCTACCTTGTTACGACTTCACCCCAGTCATGAACCACACCGTGGTAACCGCCCTCCCGAAGGTTAAGCTAGCTACTTCTGGTGCAATCCACTCCCATGGTGTGACGGGCGGTGTGTACAAGGCCCGGGAACGTATTCACCGTGACATTCTGATTCACGATTACTAGCGATTCCGACTTCATGGAGTCGAGTTGCAGACTCCAATCCGGACTACGACCGGTTTTGTGAGATTAGCTCCCCTCGCAGGATTGCAGCCCTCTGTACCGGCCATTGTAGCACGTGTGTAGCCCTACTCGTAAGGGCCATGATGACTTGACGTCGTCCCCACCTTCCTCCGGTTTGTCACCGGCAGTCTCCTTAGAGTTCCCACCCGAAGTGCTGGCAAATAAGGACAAGGGTTGCGCTCGTTACGGGACTTAACCCAACATTTCACAACACGAGCTGACGACAGCCATGCAGCACCTGTCACTGCGTTCCCGAAGGCACATCAGAATCTCTTCCGACTTCGCAGGATTTCAAGAGTAGGTAAGGTTCTTCGCGTTGCGTCGAATTAAACCACATGCTCCACCGCTTGTGCGGGCCCCGTCAATTCATTTGAGTTTTAACCTTGCGGCCGTACTCCCCAGGCGGTCTACTTAGTGCGTTAGCTGCGCCACTAAGATATCAAGTATCCCAACGGCTAGTAGACATCGTTTACGGCGTGGACTACCAGGGTATCTAATCCTGTTTGCTCCCCACGCTTTCGCACCTCAGCGTCAGTATCAGACCAGGTGGTCGCCTTCGCCACTGGTGTTCCTTCCTATATCTACGCATTTCACCGCTACACAGGAAATTCCACCACCCTCTTCTGTACTCTAGTTATCCAGTATCAGGTGCAGTTCCCAGGTTGAGCCCGGGGCTTTCACATCTGACTTAAATAACCGCCTACGCGCGCTTTACGCCCAGTAATTCCGATTAACGCTCGGACCCTCCGTATTACCGCGGCTGCTGGCACGGAGTTAGCCGGTCCTTCTTCTGCAGTTAACGTCACAGATGCAAGGTATTAACTTACACCCTTTCCTCACTGCTGAAAGTGCTTTACAACCCTAAGGCCTTCTTCACACACGCGGCATGGCTGCATCAGGCTTGCGCCCATTGTGCAATATTCCCCACTGCTGCCTCCCGTAGGAGTCTGGGCCGTGTCTCAGTCCCAGTGTGGCTGATCATCCTCTCAGACCAGCTACGGATCGTCGCCTTGGTAGGCCATTACCCCACCAACTAGCTAATCCGACGCAGACTCATCTGATAGCGCAAGGCCCGAAGGTCCCCTGCTTTCCCCGTAGGGCGTATGCGGTATTAATCCAAATTTCTCTGGGCTATCCCCCACTACCAGGCAGATTTCTACGCGTTACTCACCCGTCCGCCGCTCGTCATCTTCTAGCAAGCTAGAAATGTTACCGCTCGACTTGCATGTGTTAAGCCTGCCGCCAGCGTTCAATCTGAGCCATGATCAAACTCTTCAGTTTAATTTTTCGACACCGGAATGTGGTGTCTTAAATCTAGCTCAAAGCATTAAACAACTTTGCATAAAAACATCTAAATGAATTCACTTAGGTTGCTTATCTTTGATAAAGCTTTTGTGCTTCATCTCAACAAGCGCCCACACGAATTATCTGATCAAATTGTTAAAGAGCGATGCTTAAAACCGTTTCGGCAACCGGCGTAACCGTCGTTGCTGTCGTCTCAAGCGAGGTGCGTATTCTACTCAACACCCGGTGGAAGTCAACGGTTATTTTCAGAAGATTTTGATTAATTCCGAAGAAGTTATCAAAACCGGAAAAGTAACCTTTTGTTCCGGTCGAATCAGTTATCTCACACTTTAAAACAAGTTGTTTTTCAGCGGGTTATTCTGACTCTCATTAAGTGCATTTTGCTGCGTTGTCGCGGCCCTGTGTCTCAATGTGGGGGCGTATTATAGGCACGCTGACCGAAGAGTCAACAGCCTTTTGAATAAAACTGAAATTAGCTTTTCAGGCAGTCATTAACGTATATCAGGAACATAAAAACCCCGTCTTATCAGACGGGGTTCACCACCCTGAACCTTATTTATATTTTGTTATGACACATAGCTTAGCGGCACAACGGTTTGCCATAAAAGCACACTGGTAACAATCATACCCACCAGCGTACACAGGCCGACTGTCAGTATTGAAGAAGAAAAGAAGAATGCACGGTCTTCAGGAATCTCCATTATGACCGGCACACCCACGTATAACAGGTAGACCGAATAACAGAGCGCCGCCAAGCCGACCAGCACATTGAACCACAGCATTGGATACAGCCCTGCCAACCCGGACATAAACAACGGTGTCGCTGTAAAGGTTGTCAGTATCAGACACTCATTCATATCCACGTGACCGCCATAGGTCTTTTCCATCCAGTGAATAGAATAGGCAATAAACGCTACCGCAACCCAGCAGGCAAAGTAAAACGCTACCGCTGCTGATAATGCACTTCCCACCGTAAGCTTAACGAAATCATTACCGGTCAGACTCCAGCCTATCTGTGTAGTACCGATAAACATGCACACTGCAGGAATAGCTGCCAGGATACTGATTTGCGCCATAAAGACATGCGCAATACTGTAGCGTTCTTTGTGAATGGATCCCCACTCTTCTTTCGGGTGGTGAAACATGCCAACCATATGATGTATAAACATGATACTTCTCCTAATTTTGAATTTAAGGCGTATCAGTTGGCTATGACCGACTCCCATTTTTCGGTATTAAGCGTACTCACGCCCCAATTACGCAGCTAGGTCCGTAACCTGTTGCCGCTCCATCAGACACTCATCTTTCCTCTAGAGTCCGAATACTAATTCCATTGAATAATGATCAATTAACAACACCACAAACAGCCACATTATGTAGTAGATGCTGTATCTGAACATGGCCATCTGGCTACCGGATACATCGGTAAATACTTTCCAGCCCCAGTGTAAGAACCTTATGTTCAGTACGCTGATCCCCAGTAAATAGATCAGCCCGCTCATGCCTGTTAAATAAGGTAATGCTGTTGTGGCCACCATTAACAGGCTGTATAGCAATATCTGTATCTTTGTATATGTCTCACCATGTGTCACCGGCAACATTGGAATACCTGCATTCTGGTAATCAGCTTTTCTGGCCAGACACAGTGACCAGAAGTGCGGCGGCGTCCACGCAAATATTATCAGTACTAATAATAGACTGTTCGCTTCAATACTGCCGGTTATTGCCACCCACCCCAGCATCGGGGCGCAGCACCGGCAATACCGCCGATAACAATGTTCTGTGGTGTCGCTCTCTTCAGATACACCGTATAGACCACCGCATACCCCAACAGAGCTAACAGTGTCAGTACCGCCGTTAACGGATTCACTAACAATGCAAGTATTGTCAGACCTGTTACAGAAATAACACAGGCAAACATCAATGCCTGTTGCTGTGAAAGCCTTCCCTGAGGTAAAGGCCGGCGACGGGTACGGTACATTTTTCATCAATTTTATTATCCAGTACATGATTAACAGCCGCCGCGCCTCCGGACGCCAGACCGATACCAACCGTGGCCCACAGCACCAGATGCCAGGGTGGCAACTCAGTACGCGCCAGAAACATGCCGACAATTGCCGTCAATAACATGACAGCAACAACCCTGGGTTTACACAGTTCCAGATAGTCCCGCCACTGTACATGCTGAAGACTTCTCACGGATTTAGACTGCGCCATAGTGCACCTCCGTTCTGACTCTCTGATATAGCCAAAGTAAACTGACCAGCAATAACACCGCGCCTGAATGATGCGCCATTGCCAGCCCCAGCGGTAAACCGAAAATAATATTGCCAATGCCCAACCCGATCTGAGCCGCGACCACCAGCAGTACACACACCAAAGGGCTGCGCAGCGCCGGCCGGCGAAACAGTATTACTGCCATTATTAACAGATATGCACACAGCAACACCGCTACCCCTCTGTGTGTCATCTGGATCGCCGCTCTGGCTTCCAGCGATAACATGCCGCCTTCGTAATTCGGACCGATCGGTGCGGAAACATCAAAACCCGTTTTAAAGTCCAGCAGGACTGTCTGATCATCCGCACACTGCAACCAGTGAGGGCATGACCAACCTGCATAGTTAGCACTGGTCCATCCTCCCAGCACCAATTGAGTAAACAGCAGTATTACTGCACCTCCCACCAGCCAGTGATGGCTTTTTCTTTGCTGTTCTTTTGCCGGAGAGTCCTTCAGCCGCTGATATAATCTGATCAGTAAACTCAGTGTCAGCAGGCCCCCAACAAGTGCAGGGTTACCACCACCGGTAACAACTTTAATGTTACCGTCCACATACCGAATAGCCCCTGTGTTATCACCAGCAACAAGAGTCCGTATGACAGATACACAGGATAATCCCCTTGCTTACGATGGCGATAAGCGAACCAGGCCAACAGCATAATCACCATACCCAGTGATGAAGCCAGATAGCGGTGTACCATCTCGATCATGCCCTTGCTGACGTCTACCTGTCCGCCGTATGTCTCTTCAGCAAGCGCAATTTCTGTCGGTGTCATTGGCACGACAACCTGCCCGTAACAACCGGGCCAGTCCGGACAGCCAAGCCCGGCATTATTCAGCCGGGTCCACGCCCCCATGGACACCACAACCAGCGTCATGAGAATGGCCAGCAAACAGATTCGCACCGGCCAGTAGTTTTGACGATCAGAGCTGTTCAGATGCATAGGGCTCACCCGATCTTGGATACTTTAAGAAGACGCTTCAGGTCATCCAGAATATCTCTGGGAGACTGCTCCAACCGGTAGCTGAGCACCGGGTTACCCAGAGGGTCCACCAGCACAATGCTCTGCCCGGCACCGACAGTTACATTTGCCAGCCGAGGTTCTACCCGGTCTGAATCACGCCCAAGTGCGGTCTTAATTTTATCCAGACGCTGCATCCACGCCTGGCAATCAGACTGGCACTGCGGACTTAACATGATCAGTTGCCAGCGACCATTCGCAACCACCTGCTCTCCCTGTTGCAGCGGGATCTGCTCATTGTCACTGATAATCAGTGCACCGTTATTCACTTTTCCTGCAGGTTGCCACCAGCCACCAAAGTAGCTCAGCATGGCAAAGAACAAAGGCAATACGGCAACACCAATCACTAACCAGAGGCTGGAAACTTTTGTCATCATTTACCCCTTATTCAACTACAAGCTTTATTGTTTGCAGATCTTTGCGCCAATGGCGCCAGCCAAACACAATCAGGCATACGGTTAATGCAATACTCATCATGAACCACTGAAAGGCATACCCTATATGCCGTTCAGGCGGCATATTCACAGGCACCCATCCAACCTGAACATCCGGCAATACAGGCTTGCTCATTCTTATTACCTGCGGATAAAGCTCCACATCCAGGGCAACGGATATAGCCTGCAAATCAATCTGCTGAATCCGCTGTGGCCAACCTTCCTGCCAGTCCGTATGGCCTAAAGTAAAACCCCGCACCGGTGTCATTAAGCGTCCTGTTGCATCTATGTCCCCGACAGGCAAAGTAACATCCGGTAAATACTTCCTGTCAGGATCCGCGGGCAGCCAGCCCAGATTCAGTAACACATACTGTGGTGACGCCTTCACATCTAATATCACCAGCACTTCGTAACCCACCTGCCCCTGCCAAACACGGTTATCCAGAAACAAAATTCTCTGTTGCAGCAACTTTCCTTGAAGCTCAATTTGCCGGCCATCGTACTCAGCTGTATCAGTACTGTGGACAGGTAATGCAGATAACACCGAAGCCGTTGATTCCCAACGCACCAGAATTTGCTGTTTTTGCTCTGCACGCTCCAGCTGCCAAACCCCTAATCCCGACATAACCGGTACAAGCACCACCAGCAGTCCAAAAACCAACCGCTTGCGCCAACCCCAGCTATGTTCTTTACTCATATCAGTATCCCTAAAGCGGATTGAGTTTTACCGACACGGAGATTGCAGATCATGCTGATAAAAACTGCCATTCTGATTGTGCTTGCCGCGGTACTGTATTCACTGTTCTCCGGGCTTTACTATCTGGTCCGCGACCAGGGTGCTTCCCACCGCACCTTACATGCCCTCTCCGTGCGTATTACTCTCACTGTCCTGCTGCTTGCCTTACTTATTTACGGTTTCTATTCCGGTGAGCTGATGCTACGCAGCCCCGTGCCTGTGATTACTGAATAATCAGAAGACATATACGAACAGAAACAAGCCGATCCAGACCACATCCACAAAGTGCCAGTACCAGGCAACGGCCTCAAAACCAAAGTGTTTCTCACTGTCGAAATGCCCTTTAAGAATCCGTAGCCAGATAATAATCAGCATCAGGGTTCCCAGCGTCACATGCATACCGTGGAATCCGGTCAGAATGAAAAAGGTGGCACCGTAGATACCCGCATGTAACGTCAGACCCAGTTCGTTATAGGCTTCGGCATACTCAAGTGCCTGGAAGTAAACAAAAACGAGTCCCAGCAAAATCGTAATAAGCAGCCAGAGCTTGATACCTCCCCGGTTATCCTTCTTCAGGGCGTTGTGCGCGAAAGTAACCGTGATACTTGAGGTCACCAGTATGACGGTATTGAGTAACGGTACATGCCAGGGGTCAATCACCGCCTGCGCCCCGGAAACAATTCCATATCGGGGGTATTTAATAACGGCCAGGTGGCTTCAAACCCCGGCCAGAGCATATTCGCCGCACCTTTTGCCCCTTCACCACCTAACCAGGGAACCGCGAGTGTACGTACATAAAACAGGGCACCGAAGAAGGCTGCAAAAACATTACCTCAGAGAAAATAAACCACCCCATCCCCCAGCGGAATGACCGGTCCATCTGCGCAGAATACAGGCCAGCCTGACTCTCCTTAATCACATGGCCAAACCAGCCCACCAGAATCAGCCCAAGGAGTAAGGCACCAATCAGTAAGGTAACCAGACCCGCGCCACCACCGGCATCAGCCGATAAAGCGTTAATCAGACTGCCGGCACCAAACGCCATAAGAAACAGCGCAACAGATGCCAGAATCGGCCAGCGGCTTTCCTCGGGGACGTAGTAGGTTTCATGACTCATAGTTGAACCTCCTCACTGCCTGACGCAGCGGCGAGTGTATCTTCAGGTGTAATATCGAAAAGGGTATAAGAGAGGGTGACCGTCTTAATGTGCTCAGGTAGGGCATCATCCAGTACAAACAGCAGAGGCATTTCCCGCTGCTCCTTAGCATTCAGTGGCTGGCGGTCAAAACAGAAACAGTTCACTTTACGCAAATACTGCGCAGCTTCAGCCGGCGCCACGCTGGGTACGGCCTGGGCAATCATGTAGCGGTTTGTAGGATTGGTGGCTATATAAGCGGTTTGTTTCATCTCACCTATATAGACTTCCATACTGGATTCGCTCGGCCGGAATTTCCATGGCATTCCGGCATTATTCACCGCAATCAGTTGTACCTGTATCCGGCGGCTAACATCGCTGGTCACGGCTTCTTCAAGGGGACCGGTATTCAGCACCTTGCCGTTGAGGCCGGTTACCCGGCAGAAAACATCGTATAAAGGCACCAGAGCAAAACCAAAGCCAAACATCAGCACACAACTGAGTGTCAGGCGAAGAATCAGGCGGCGGTGAGTTGCTCTTTGCTCAGCCATAAGATCACCTTAATCAACCTTCGGCGGCTGGCTGAAACTGTGATACGGCGGCGGTGAAGACAGCGTCCACTCCAGCCCGTGAGAACCTTCCCAGACACGGTCAGTTGCTTTTCCCCACCTCTGGCACAACAGACAATATTGTAAATAAACAGTAACTGCGCAAAGCCGAACATAAACGCCCCGACAGATGCCACCATATTGAAATCAGCAAACTGTAAGGCGTAATCCGGAATCCGGCGCGGCATGCCCGCCAGACCAATAAAGTGCATCGGGAAGAAAGTAATATTCACACCGATGAATGACAGCCAGAAATGCAGCTTGCCCATGGACTCGTTATACATATTGCCGGTCCATTTCGGTAACCAGTAATAGGTCGCCGCCATAATCGAGAATACCGCCCCCGGCACCAGCACATAGTGGAAATGAGCAACCACGAAATAGGTATCGTGATACTGAAAGTCCACCGGTGCAATCGCCAGCATCAGCCCGGAAAAACCGCCAATGGTAAACAGCACCACAAACGCCACAGCAAACAGCATCGGCGTTTCGAAGGTCATTGAGCCGCGGAACATGGTGGCGATCCAGTTAAAGACTTTTACCCCGGTCGGTACCGCAATCAGCATCGTGGTGAACATAAAGAACAACTCACCGATCAGCGGCATTCCCACGGTAAACATGTGGTGTGCCCAGACAATAAACGACAGGATCGCAATCGAAGAGGTGGCATACACCATTGAGGTATAACCAAATAATTTCTTCCGGGCGAAGGTCGGAATGATCTCCGACACGATACCGAAAGCCGGCAGGATCATGATGTACACCTCAGGGTGACCGAAGAACCAGAACACGTGCTGGAACAACACCGGATCACCACCACCGGCGGCATTAAAGAAACTGGTACCGAAGTGAATATCCATCAGCATCATGGTCACCACACCGGCCAGTACCGGCATAACAGCAATCAGCAGAAATGCTGTGATCAGCCAGGTCCATACGAACAGAGGCATTTTCATGAACGTCATGCCCGGAGCCCGCAGGTTAAAGATGGTAGCAATGATGTTGATCGCCCCCATGATGGAACTGATCCCCATCATATGAACGGCGAAGATAAAGAAAGTCACACTGGGAGGAGCATAGGTGGTTGAAAGCGGAGCATAAAGGTCCAGCCAAAGTTTGGCCCGCCGCCTTCCATAAACAGAGTCATCAGCATCATGCTGAAGGCAAACGGCAGAATCCAGAAACTCCAGTTGTTCATCCGGGGAGCGCCATATCCGGTGCGCCGACCATCATCGGTATCATCCAGTTAGCCAGCCCGACAAATGCCGGCATCACCGCACCAAACACCATGATAAGACCATGCATCGTGGTCATCTGATTGAAAAATCAGGCTGAATCAACTGTAATCCCGGCTGAAACAACTCCGCCCGAATGGTCAGCGCCATACAGCCACCCACCATAAACATCACCAGGCTGAAAATCAGATACATGGTGCCGATATCTTTATGGTTCGTGGTATACAGCCAGCGGGTAATGCCTTTAGACGGGCCGTGGTGATGACCCGTTGAAGCAGTTTGCTCAAGCGTACTCATACCCACCCCTACTCTTCTTTCAGCTGTTTTATTTGCTGCGGTGTGATCATGCCGCCATCATTGCCCCAGGCATTACGCTCATAGGTAATAACTGCTGCCAGATCCACATCGCTTAACTGCTCACCGAACGCCTGCATTGCCGTACCGGTCCGGCCAAACACCACAATCCGGGCATGTTCCATAAGACCGTCGCTGGCCATCAGCGGTGTATTCACCAACCCAGGGAAAGCTCCCGGAATACCCTGACCATTTGCCTGATGGCATGCCAGACAGCTGGTTTTGTAAACTTCTTCACCCTTGCTGATCAGCGCTTCCTTCGTCCAGGTCTGTTCCGCTGCAGCCTGCGCAGCCTCCTGCGCCTGAGTCTGGGACGCTAACCACAGTTGATAATCCGCCTCACTGCGGGCATCCACCACCACCGGCATAAAGCCATGGTCCCGGCCACAAAGCTCCGCGCACTGCCCCCGATAGATGCCTGGCTCATCAACAATCGTCCAGGCTTCGTTAATAAAACCGGGAATCGCATCCTGCTTAACCGCCAGTTCCGGCACCCACCAGGAATGAATCACATCATTAGCCGTAATCAGGAAACGGACTTTCTTACCCACCGGAATCACGACCGGACGGTCCACCTCAAGAAGATAATGCTCTCCCTTAGCTGCCTCGTTATTGATCTGATCCTTAGGGGTAGAAAGATTACTGAAGAAATCAATATCCTGACCCAGATACTGATAGCGCCATTTCCACTGATACCCGGTGACCTGAATATTGATATCTGCTTCAGATTTGTCATACATCTTGATCAGGGTTTGGGTGGCAGGCACCGCCATGGCGACCAGAATGCCGAACGGCACAATCGTCCATAGAATTTCCACCCAGAGGTGCTCATGAAAATGCTGAGCTTTAGCGCCCCGGGATTTGCGGTGATAAACAATCGCCCACAGCATTACGCCAAACACCACTACCGCGATAGCGACGCAGACGTAAAAATAATCATATGAAGATCAAAAATGGCGTGACTGATTTCCGTCACGCCCTCACCAGATTTACTTCCCATTCCGCAAAAACAGCTGGCGAAATGACAAACCCTGACAGCAACAGGGCCAATCGGTTGCATCGCATACACAGGTCTCCTTGCTACCGGTTAACGGGTAAAATTAAACGGTTTCGCCTCAGGGCCTTTCTTGTTTTTTATTCTTCAGCAATTAACAACTTAGTCGAAGGAAGTATAGCAGCAGATATTCAGAGGCAAGGTGAGGAAGCCGCGTGAGCCGGGAACCCGGCGATGAGAACAGGTATACAAACCGGGCCCGAGACAGCATGAAACACGGGCCACAGCCAAATGGCATAAAACAGAAAAACATGAAAAAAATCCCGGAACTGGTCAAGAAGCCACCAAAAACAGGATTTAAATCAGTCATAACTCCATCAGTTTTATGTTACAAAAGTATCGGATTCGCTTCTGCGAAAAAGTCTGTATTTACTCAACTGAGCAACCCGTTCAGTAATCCATAAAGCGCTGCAATGATAACGACAATAAGCACCGCACTTGCCAATACCGTCAGTAATAAAGTGACAAAAGGAAAGCGATTTTCTTTACCCTTCCCTGCAGAATGAGGGTGGGAAACAGACAGGAAAACTAACAGAAGTTTGAAACAGCGCAGTGCTAATTGCTTACATTTGAGCAAAACTGCAGCCACTGGATCTGAATTAAACATAATACCTCCCGGCCAACATGTTGATTGGAAGGAAAGCCAGAGCAGGCATTTATCAGGCTAAATACTCTGCTTCGTTAAATCACTGTTGGCAGGCTATCGCGCTGAACCGGATGTTCAGCGCTGATATTTAAGGTATAGACGATATCCCAGTAATACCGCCAGTATCAGTCCGTAGATCAGTTGCTCATAGAAGCTGGCCCGGATTTGCCAGATAAAATGCAGCATAACCAGCAAGCTGGCAGGGTAAATCCAGCGATGCAACGACTTCCAACGTTTGCCCAGCCGGCGCATCATAGATTTGGTGGAGGTAATGCCCATCGGAATAAGAATGAGCAACGCCAGTGCGCCGACGATGATATACGGACGCTCAGTCAGTTCACGGAAAAACAGATCAGACCGCCAGCCAATCAGAAAAGTACAGAACGCCAGCAAGTGCAAGATTGCATAAAACAGGGCATACAGCCCCATCATGCGGCGAAACTTTAGCGCCCAGCTCCAGCCAAGCGCCTGCCGCGCAGGAGTAATTGCCAGGGTAATCCACAGAAAGTTAATGCCCCAGGTGCCCATCTCATCAACGATGAACTTGGCCGGATCAGTCCCCAGATCATTGCTGACACCCAGCCATACCAGATTTGCCAGTGGCAACAGCGGTAGCAAAAGAATAACCACCAGCGCAGGCGATTTCGGATAACCGGTGAAAATGGCAGACTTAATACCATTTCTTAAGGTCCATCCCCTTATACATGTGTGCCACTTCTTCGCCATAACCGTTGTATGGCTGGGTATCGACAATATTAGGAGATAGCAGCGAAGACGGTAAACGGCGCTCAGTTGCCTGACTCCAGCGGGGATGATCCACTTCCGGATTTACATTGGCAAAGAAGCCGTACTCACCCGGGGCGATAATGTTCCAGCTACTGGCCGGCATTTCTTCCACAAACTCAATCTTAACGATGGATTTAATGGATTTAAAACCGTACTTCCACGGTACCACTAACCGCAGCGGCGCACCGTTCTGTGGAGGTAAGGCGTTCCCGTACACCCCGACCGCCATCAGCGTCAGCGGATTCATTGCCTCATCCATCCGCAAACCTTCCACATAAGGCCAGTCGATGGTTGAGAAAATGCTGTCCTGTTCTGGCATCTGTTCTTTATCAACCAGGGTTTCAAAACGGACAAACTTCGCTTTAGAGGTAGGCTCAAAACGCTTGATCAGATCCGCCAGCGGGAACCCTAACCATGGAATAACCATGGACCAGGCTTCAACACAACGTAACCGGTAAACCCGGTCTTCAAGGGCATGGGGTTTAAGAATATCTTCCAGATTGTATTTACCCGGCTTGGCCACTTCACCGGCAATTTCAACCGTCCAGGGGTCGGTTTTAAAATTCTGCGCTTTACGTACCGGGTCCCGTTTATCGGTACCGAACTCATAAAAGTTATTGTGCGTAATCGCGTTGTAATAAGGTGCCGGTTCTTCCGATGTGGAAAAGGCATCGTTACGGACAGCTGCGGCCAGTTGAGCACGCATCCACTCAGGGCCGGGGTATTGCGGTAAGTCCGCAGGAATATCATATTCCAGTGCCTGCGCGATGGATGGCAGACCAAGAGATGATACCGCCGCCAGGCCGAGACCGGCTTTCATAAACTGGCGACGATTACGGTAAATCGACTCGGGGGTTATCTGCGAAGACTTAATAGAATCAGGCTTTTTATGAGCATTTAACACCCCTTGGGAACTATTCTCTACGCGCGCGTTTTACGCTTGCGCACCAACCATAATATCGGACCAGACAGGCTGTAACCGAGGATCAGTAACCACAGAATAATCGGTGGGCTGATCGAGATAACCCCAACCACCAGCACAATGGCCAGCAGAATCATAAACGGGATTTTGCCTTTCGGATCAACGTCTTTAAAACTGTAATACAGAACATTACTGACCATCAAAACGCCAACAAGTGCCACGTAAACAGCAATTAAATACGCATAGCCGGTCACGTCCAGGTCAAATTCCACACTGGCCCATACCAGACCGGCAACCGCTGCTGCCGCAGCAGGGCTTGGCAAACCGATAAAATAGCGCTTATCCACAGACCCGATCTGAGTGTTAAACCGGGCCAGACGCAGGGCCGCGCCCGCCACATAAATAAAGGCAGCAAACCAGCCAAACTTACCCGCTGAGCTGAGCACCCAGCTAAAACTGACTAACGCCGGCGCAACACCGAAAGAGACCATATCAGACAGTGAATCATATTCTGCACCGAAAGCACTGGAAGTATTGGTCATCCGGGCGACACGGCCATCCAGCCCGTCCAGTACCATGGCAACAAAAATCGCAATAGATGCACTGGCAAAATCACCGTTCATACCGGCAACAACTGCATAGAAGCCGGAAAACAATGCGCCAGTTGTAAACAGGTTAGGTAACAGGTAGATACCACGGCTGCGTGGCTTAGGACTCTCCTGTTGATTTTCGGGGCTTTCAGGTGGGTTAGCAGAACCGTTGTCTTCAGCGTGTTGATTATCGTGCTGATCGATCATGATATGTTTTCACCGCATATTATTAAGAAAGTGGGCACATTCTACTGCCGTGCCTGTATGAAAGCTAATTTCTACAACAGTTCCGGTAAATTTACGGTAAACAAGCGCCTGAATCCTATAGATTTCAGGCTCATCAGGCGAGTAAAACCCGTTCAACAAAAAGCCGGGGCAAGGCGTTTGCGACGGGGGTTTCACGGGCGGAACTCAATACCTGGTCCAGTTGGCCATCACCGTCGGTATAGTGGGCTTTATAGAATGTCAGCCGTTCGACCAAAGTGTCACGATCCACTTCCGGATGAAACTGAAAGGCCCAGAAATCGCGCCCTTCTACCCTGAAGCTGTGCATACACTGATCAGTATAAGCCAGTAACTGACAGTTCTTCGGCAAAGCAGCCGCATACTGACGGTGTACCGATATCGCCAGAAATTCATTCTCTATATCACTGAATAGCGGATCTGTTTTGGCGTGAGGTGTCAGCAGAATGGGCAGGCTGCCCATTTCAAAATCAGCATCTTTATTGAGTATCTCTCCCCCAGTGCCAGTACTGCCAGCTGAAACCCGAAGCAGGACGCAAATACCGGCAAACCAGTATCTGCACAGTGCCGGATTAACCGCAGGCAAGGATCAATAAACGTAAACTCGTCAGGCTTGAGGACATTTGCTTCACTGGCACCGCCGACCCACAGCGCATCGTATCCGTCTGCAGCCGTCGCAGGAAAGTCCGGTGTATCAAACACATTCAGCACATCAATCTGACTGCGGGCCAGCCCGCTGAGAGTAGCAAAGCTCTGCAACTCCTCTTCCCTCACCTGCGGACTGTCACGAATCTGCAGCAACAGTGTTTTCAGCTGATGTTTTCCGCGTTTCTGTGTGTACGTTTCAGACATAGATGACATCCCGGCAGCTGGAAGATCACCTGATCATAACGCGAAGCCCCGCGACTTAAAACCGCGGTAACCAGGCCGGCGCAGCCGGCAAATCAGGTAAACGTTCCCTGAGTGAAGGCAAACCTTTTTCTGTCAGTTTAGCGGTTATCAGCTGTTTCAGCGGTGCACAGTTATTTGCCAGTCGCATAGTCAGCTTACGGGCCAGCTTGGCAGGCAGACGATCATCGGTGAATAAACCAACGACTAAATTCGTCCCGTGATAGATTGGCCGGGTCGCCAGCATATGTGACCGCTGATATCCCTCCAGTAAACCTGAAGAACCGATATCCTGACTTTTAGCCGCCGCTTTCAGCACCGCTTTCGAAAGGGTTTCCTGACTTTTCAGTCCCAGGTTAAACCCATGGGCGGTTACAGGGTGCATTCCCACTGCAGCATCACCGATCACCGCAAAACGCCGGGCAACAAAGCGCTTGGCATGAACGCCTACCAGCGGATAGAGATGACGCGGGCCACACAATTTCATACTGCCCAACTGTCCTTTAAGCCGCTGCTCAATGTCCGCTTCAAACTCAGCTTCCGGCATTTTCTGAATCGCCTCCGCTTCATCACTGCCCACGGTTACCACGATTGAAGACCGGTTGCCGGCCATCGGCAACAATGCCAGCGTACGGCCATAATGGAAGCATTCTATGGCTGTTTGCTCATGATCCCCGGTATGGTCCATCCGGCACACAATTGCACTGCGGGAAAAATCATTCATCATCGCAGCAATGCCCATTTTACGGCGGGTTTCCGAAAAACGGCTGTCCGCGGACACCAGCAGATCGCATTGCACCCGACTACCGTCCGACAGCACCACCCAGGCATGTTCATCACAACTGCCCACATCTGTAACCGAAGTTTCTGTCATTAACGTGATGCTGTGCTGCTGATCCGTTCCGAAGGTGGCTTCAAAATAAGCCTGGCGAATCGCATGATTAGGAACCAGATAACCAAGGGCCTCAAGGTCCTGACGCTGATTATCAAAATCGAGAGAATAGTCTGAGTCGCCATCCACCACCCGGGCAGCACAGATAGGTGCAATATCTTCTTCTCTGAGCTGGCCCCAGGCACCGCTTTGCTGCATCAGTTCAACCGACTGATGGGTCAGGGCAATTTCCCGGCCATCTTCAGCCGGTTCACGTAAACTGGCCTCAGTGGCTTTTCAACCACCAGCACCCGTAAATCAGAATTCCCCAGCGAACGGGCAAAACTTAACCCCGCAGGCCCTGCTCCTATAACCACCACATCGTAATGCATACCCAGCAACCTCCTCTTCAGTAACCGGGATACACTACTCTGACTGCCCATGCGAAACACCGACCTGAATCAAGCTTCATTCAGAAAGCTATTTTTCCGGCAGGCAATCCCACTCAGGAAGGTCTTTAGCGGGCTGATACCAGTCTGCTGCGGAGGCCCTGAATACATTCTGCTGAGGTTCAATACCAGGATGGCTATCCAGTGTTCCGGCAGGTATTACCATCGCTTTGCCGGACTTCGCCAGCCACGGCAGTGAAGAGCCACATTTTTACAGAATGCCGTCGTAAAATGCTTTGTCTCTTCAGGCATAAACGTACCGATCTGCTGGCTGCCGCTGAGCCAGCTGAACTGCTCAGGCTTAACCAGAATATTCGCCGCATGGGCGCTGCCGGTAAACTTACGGCACCGGGAACAATGACAGTATTGAAAGATGCCAAGATTACCATCCAACTGATAGGTTACTTCACCACACAGGCAGCTGCCGGTTCCCTGCTCAGGGAATCTGTCTGCACGTCCTGCATAACGCCTCCTCTATTTTCACAGTCCGAAGAACATTACCGGATTACAGCACGGTCTGGCGGTATTTGTCGCTTACCTGTTGGTCTGAAAAATAAAAACCCCATGGCTATCAATAACCACGGGGTTCATCATCAGCGGAAAAATGGTTATCCGTTAACGGAACACAAACTCTCCGGCTTCAACATCTACAGCAATTTCACTGCCACTGCTGAAGTCACCGGCCAGCAAGCGCTGTGCCAAAGGATTTTCAATCCATTGCTGAATAGCCCGCTTCAGGGGTCTCGCACCATATACAGGCTCGAAGCCCACATCCACCAGCTTATCCATCGCGGTAGAGGTCAGCACCAGGCTGAGTTCTCTTTCGGCCAGACGGCTGCGCAGACGCTGCAGCTGTATCTCAGCAATCCCACGGACCTGTTCTTTACCCAGGCTATGGAATACCACCACTTCATCGATCCGGTTAATCACCTCTGGTCGGAAGTGAGTGCCTACTACCTCCATAACAGCATTACGCATCAGGCTGTAGTCATCATCACTGCTGAAGTTCTGAATCAGATCCGATCCCAGATTAGAGGTCATCACCACAATGGTATTGCGGAAATCCACCGTGCGTCCCTGTCCATCCGTCAGGCGACCGTCTTCCAGCACCTGCAGCAGAATATTAAAAACATCCGGATGAGCTTTTTCCACTTCATCCAGTAACAGCACGGAGTAAGGTTTACGGCGTACTGCTTCCGTCAGGTACCCACCTTCCTCATAACCGACATAGCCCGGGGCGCGCCTATCAATCGCGCCACAGAATGCTTTTCCATGAACTCAGACATATCGATGCGCACCATGGCATCGGTGGTATCAAAGAGGAAGTTAGCCAGCGCCTTACACAGTTCAGTTTTACCCACCCCGGTTGGCCCCAGGAACAGGAAAGAACCGTTTGGCCGGTTCGGGTCAGCCAGACCTGCCCGGGCACGGCGTACGGCATTGGATACGGCCCGCACCGCTTCTTCCTGACCGATTACCTGCTCATGCAGCGCATCTTCCATACGAAGTAACTTGTCTCGCTCACCTTCCAGCATTTTCGACACCGGAATACCGGTCCAGCGGGAAACAACTTCGGCAACTTCTTCCTCACCGACCTTATTACGTAACAGCTTATTCTGCTGTTCGGCATGATCTGCTTCTGCTTCAGCCTCGGAGGCCGCCGCCAGCTGCTTTTCCAGCTCCGGAATCTTGCCATACTGCAGTTCAGACATCGTACTCAGATCACCGGCACGACTGGCCTTCTCCAACTCAATCCTGGCCTGATCCAGCTGTTCTTTAACCTGCTGAGAGCCCTGCAATGCAAGCTTTTCAGCATTCCAGATTTCTTCAAGATCCGCGAATTCTTTTTCGATATCACTGATTGCCGTTTCAAGTTCCTGCAAGCGCTTCTTCGCCGCCTGATCTTTTTCCTTTTTCAGGGCTTCGCGTTCCATCTTCAGCTGAATAAGGCGACGCTCCAGCCGGTCCATACTTTCCGGTTTGGAATCCATCTCCATACGAATACGGCTGCCGGCCTCATCGATCAGATCAATTGCTTTATCCGGTAACTGCCGGTCAGTGATATAGCGCTGGGATAACTTGGCGGCGGCGATAATTGCTGAGTCAGAGATATCCACACCGTGGTGTATCTCATAGCGTTCTTTAAGACCCCGCAGAATTGCTACGGTATCTTCTTCGCTCGGCTCATCCACAATGACCTTCTGGAAACGACGTTCTAACGCGGCATCTTTCTCCACATACTGACGATACTCATCCAGCGTTGTGGCACCGACACAGTGCAACTCGCCCCGGGCCAGCGCAGGCTTGAGCATATTACCGGCATCCATGGCCCCTTCACCCTTACCGGCGCCAACCATGGTGTGCAGCTCATCAATGAACAGAATGATCTGCCCTTCCTGCTTCGACAGTTCGTTCAGCACCGCTTTAAGGCGTTCCTCAAACTCACCGCGGAACTTGGCACCGGCAATCAGCGCGCCCATATCCAATGACAATACTTGTTTGTTCTTCAGCCCTTCCGGCACTTCACCATTAACGATGCGCTGAGCCAGGCCTTCAACAATGGCGGTTTTACCCACACCCGGCTCACCGATCAGCACAGGGTTATTCTTGGTACGGCGCTGCAACACCTGAACGGTACGGCGGATTTCGTCATCACGGCCAATCACAGGGTCCAGCTTACCGGCTTCAGCCCGGGCGGTAAGATCAATGGTGTACTTATCCAGGGCCTGGCGATTTTCTTCGGCATTGGCCGAGTCCACACCTTCACCGCCACGCAGTTGCTGCACCGCAGCGGTCAGACGCTGTTTATCTGCTCCGGCCGCTTTAAGCATTTTGCCCACGCCGCTCTTGTCATCCAGCATTGCCAGTACAAAAACTTCACTGGCGATATACTGGTCCTGCCACTCACGGGCCAGTTTTTCAGTCAGGTTGAACAGCTTGCCAACGTTAGGGGAAAAGCGGATATCACCGTCACTGTCAGTCACCTGTGGCAAGTTAGTGTATTCCTGCTGGACGGCATTACTCAGCTGCTGGGTATTCACCCCCGCCTGCGATAATAACGGCCGGATAGAACCACCCTGCTGATCAAGCAGCGCTTTCAGGATATGAACCGGTTCGATGTAATTATGATCTTTGGCAATCGCCAGTGACTGGGCATCAGCCAGAGCTGACTGCAATTTGCTGGTAAAACGTTCGGGATGCATTGAAACCCTCCTTAAAATTATCTGCACCACTGGCCGTTATGATATCCGGGCTCTGAACTGGCCCGCGGGACGGCTGGTGAGTTAATAACTTAAGTAGGGACTGGCTGAATAAAATTCAAGCCGGCAAATAAAATTAAATTAGCAAAAACTGATATACGTCAGTTTGCAATCCAGATTGCGCTGGCCATACGGCCAGTAACGCCATCACGGCGGTAGGAATAAAAATCATCGGCCTGAGTAAAGGTGCAATGCTCACCACCAGAAATCCGTTCAATGCCAAGGTGTTGTAACCGCAGACGGGCCAACTGATAGATATCCGCCAGCCACTTGCCAGCATTTGCCGACGGCTTAAATGCTGTTTCAGAGGCAGGCAGGAAATCACAGAACTGCTGGCGCACTTCTTCACCCACTTCGAACGCATCCGGGCCGATCGCCGGTCCAAGCCAGATGTGAACGTCCTGCTGGTCAGAAAAGACCTGAAGAGTATTTTCCACCACACCGTCCACCAGTCCACGCCAGCCCGCATGAGCAACCGCCACCCGGGAACCGTCAGCACTGCTGATAAACACCGGCAGGCAGTCAGCGGTCATGACGATACACACCTGACCGGGCTTATCCGTCCAGCAGGCATCAGCTTCAGGCACATTACCCTCAGCAGATGCTTCAACCACAATAGTACTGTGCGTCTGTTGTAACCACTGTACCGCCTGCCAGCCATGTTCACCGGCCAGTAAACGGCGGTTTTCTGCCACCCGTGCCGGGTCATCCGCCACGTGATCACCCAGATTCAGCCCCGCATACACACCCTCGCTGCAGCCTCCCAGACGGGTGGTGGTAAAACCATGAATGTTTGCAGGAGCCTGCCAGTCCGGGCGAATCAGTTTCATAGTTCGTCTTCGTGTGCCTGAGTGTCATCTTTCAGATTAGCCAGCAAGGTCTGAATATCTTCCGGAAGGTCGACTTCCCAGGACATCAACTCGCCTGTTGCCGGATGGAACAGTTCCAGGCGCTTGGCATGCAGCGCCTGACGCTTAAAGTCCCTCAGGTTCTGCTGCAGCTCAGGAGAGATACCTTTCGGCAGACGGAAGCGACCACCGTACATCTGATCACCGATCAGCGGGTAATTGATATACGCCATGTGTACCCGGATCTGGTGGGTACGGCCGGTTTCCAGCTTCAGACGAATATGGGTGTGTGCCCGGAATTTATCCAGCACCCGGTAATGGGTAACGGCTTCTTTGCCCAGACCCACTACCGCCATCATCTGGCGGTTACGGGAATGCCGGCCAAGCGGCTCATCTACCGTACCGCCCCGGTCATCACATTATTCACCACCGCTTCATATTCACGGCCCATGCTGCGCTCCTGCAACTGGGAGACCAGCTCGGTCTGTGCCTGAATCGTTTTGGCCACGACCATCAGGCCGGTGGTATCCATATCCAGCCGGTGAACAATACCGGCCCGCGGTACCTGTGCAATCTCCGGATTGTAATGCAGCAAGCCATTCAGCAGGGTATCGTCCCAGTGACCGGCCGCCGGATGCACCACCAGGCCTGCAGGCTTGTTGATGATCATAATGTGCTCATCTTCAAAGATGATATCCAGTGGCATCTCACGGGGCACAAAGCTGTCGATAACATCCAGCTGTGCATCAATGACAATTTCCTCACCGCCAAATACTTTATCCCGGATTCGCCAGCTTTTTCCGTCTACGGTCAGGCTGCCGTCTTTAATCCAGTTTTGTAGTCGTGAACGGGAGTAATCCGGGAACAGATCTGCCACAGCCTGATCTAACCGTTTACCTATTAGCCCGTCCGGGACGGTTGCACTTAATTGCACCTGCTCTGTCATGCTATATTTTCTTCACTTTTTGAGTCCTTTATGCGGTTTCCTCACACAAAGGCTGTTTGATGCTTTGGCTTAACATCGGGTTATGGTTAAATAAGCCCGGTAAAATTTTGCCCATTATAACTGAAAGTGGCCTAAACCGCTGTCTTACAAGGACACCGGCAACAATTATCAGGATATTTTTTATGCGCCTAGCTAAGCTGTTCGCGATTCTATCGATTTGTATCATGACCGCCGGTTGTTCGTGGTTTGGTGGTGGTGAAGAAACCGATAACCTGGATACCCCGGAACAAACCATTTATGACGAAGCGATCTCTGCCCTGAAGGCGGATAATTACCCGCTGGCAATTGAAAAGCTGCAGCTGCTGGAAGCCCGCTATCCGTTCGGCCAGTATTCTGAGCAGGCCCAGCTGGAACTGATCTTCGCATACCACAAGAATGGCGAAGCAGAAGCTGCAAAAGCCGCTGCCGACCGTTTCATCCGTCTGCACCCGAACCATCCGAACCTGGATTACGCGCTGTACCTTAAAGGTCTGACCGCATTTAATCAGGACAAGTCGATCTTTGAAGATTACCTGCCGATTGATGAAAGCACTCGTGACCCGGGTAACGCGCTGGATTCATTCAACAGCTTCGATACCCTGATCAAGCGCTTTCCGAACAGCCAGTACGCGCCGGACTCGCAAAAACGTATGGTGTACCTGAAAAACCGTCTGGCACAGTATGAAATTCATGTTGCCCGTTATTACGTACGCCGTGAAGCATGGCTGGCAGCCGCTAACCGTGGCCGTTATGTCGTAGAGAACTATCAGGAAACGCCACTGGTACCGGAAGCTCTGAGCATCATGGTACTGGGTTACACCCAGCTACAGTTACCGGAACTGGCGGCAGACGCCCAGGCAGTTCTGGACGCGAACTTCCCGGGTTTCCAGACCAATATTAAACGGGCGAAAAAGAATCTCTGCTAAGCTCAGCAACCTTTGGACTGTTCGGTGACGGCGATCAGGAACCGGCTAACCAGCAACCTGAACCTCAGGCCGCTGAAGAAGACGAGAATGGCCGTTCATGGTTCAGCATTATGACCTTCGGTGTCTTCGATGATGACGACGAAGAGATTCAGCCAGCTCAGTAAGCTGCAATGAATACCCAATAAAAAGAGCGGCACTGCCGCTCTTTTTGTCTGTTATTTACAGGAAATACAGCTGATCAGCCACCTGTTCACCACCGCCAAACCACCCTATAAGTGTCACGGCCAACACAACGACCACTCAGCAACACTTCATCAGGCGCTGCGGTAGGCCTCTGCAGACTGCATCAGATAACGTTCAAAGTCCGGTTGCGATAATGGCCGGCTGTAGTAATAGCCCTGAGTAAAGAGGCACTGATTACTGACCAGAAACGCTTCCTGTTCCCGGTTCTCAACCCCTTCAGCCACCACCTGCAGCTTAAGGCTTTGCGCCATCGACAAAATACCTTTCACCAGCTCATCATCATCCGGATCAACCGTCAGGTCTTTCACGAACGAACGGTCAATTTTGAGGATATTGATCGGGAATTTCTTCAGATAACTCAGGGAAGAATAGCCGGTACCGAAGTCATCAATGGCCAGACTAACACCCTGCTGGCGAATATTATCCAGCTGATCATGGATGCCCTGATCATCAGCCATCATCAGACCTTCAGTTATTTCCAGCACCAGCCGCTCAGGCTCAAGCCCGGTATCTTTCAATACCCCGGCAACCATCGCTGCCACATCCTGTTTCTGAAACTGCCGGTAGGACATATTCACAGCCAGATGCAGTGGCAAACCGCTGGTCTGCTTCCAGCGAACCGCCTGCCGGCAGGCTTCTCTTAATACCCACTCGCCGATTGGAACAATCAGACCGATTTCTTCCGCCAGCGGGATAAATACATCCGGTGCCACAAAGCCATTTTCATGATCGTACCAGCGGATCAGCGCCTCTGCGCCAACCAGGCGGCCGGTGTGAGGGTTAAACACCGGCTGATAGTTCAGCATGAACTCATTGTGCTCCAGCGCATCATACAGGGCCGCTTCCAGCTTACGCCGGTCATGGGCTTCGATATCCATCTGTGGTGTAAAGAACTGAAAGTTATTCCGGCCCCGCTCTTTGGCCTTATACATGGCACTGTCTGCCTTACGCAGCAGAGTACCGGTACTGTCACCGTCATCCGGAAAGATGGTTACGCCAATACTGGCAGAGACAAAGGCGTCATTACCGTCCAGGCGATACGGCATTGAAAGCTCATCGAGAATACGTCCTACAATATGTTCAATCACAAGCGGGTCCCGCACATCCGGCAGTACCACTGCAAACTCATCTCCACCAAACCGGGATGCGGTATCACTTTCACGCAACACATTCAGTATCCGGCCGGAGGCTTCCCGAAGCAGCTCATCACCCACCGAGTGGCCCAGAGTATCGTTAATGTGCTTAAAGCGGTCCAGATCCAGAAATAACAGGGCAACCTGACTGCCGTCCCGGCGGGCACGGGCAATCGCCTGGGAAAAGCGGTCTTCAAATAAATTCCGGTTAGCCAGCTTGGTCAGTGAATCAAAGTTGGCCTGATACTCAACCCGTTCCTTGGCCTCTTCGGCAATCATCTGGCTGTTACGCAATTGTTCTTCAACTTTGTAACGTTCCTGAATCTCACTCTTCAGGCTGATGTTACTGAGCATCAGTTCATGGGTACGCTGTTCAACCCGATCCTCGAGACCTGCCTGCATATCCAGCAAACGTTTATTATTACGATACAGATATACCGCGACAATCAGCCCCAGAATCAGCGCAATGACGCTAAACACTAAGGAGTTGCGGTATGACTCGTAGGACTTCATTTGTCGTTCCAGAGCCACTTCGCGGTTAAGGAAGTCCCGGTCCTGCTGATACTGATGGGATTCTTCGATCAGTTGCTTAAACAGCATGCGGACATTGTCGACGGTATCAGCATCAGGTGCTTCTGAACCGTAAAGCACACTGTCGATATAAATAATTGCAGTCTGCAGCCTTTCGAAGTCAAAACCATCCGCTACAGCTTCCCCACCCAGACGACCGGACTCGATACTGTCCAGGCGGCTCCAGAGAATATTAAACCAGGTATCAAAACGCTCCTGGCTGTCGGCGAAACGAGGGGTGGGATAGGCTTCAGCATAATGGGCAGCGGTGCGCATCAGTTCGTATTCATACTGACGCATAAAAATACCAGTTCAGACCGGGTAGGCCCGACCTGCATACTGGATATTTGTCTGAACAGCCAGAATGAACTGAACATACTGAGCATAATAACCACAATCATCATCGTGGCGATGATGATTGAAGTTCTGGAACTGGATTTAATCATTTACTTCAAGCTGCACCAGTTGCCATATTGCACGTGAATAATAAGTACCGTTTTCAAGCTCAGCATTTTCTGACCAGGGATAAATCACCCAGACTGGCCCTTTAGTCCGAACAGTCAGCTGCTCGCCATTCTTTTGAATAGCCAGAATCACGTCAAAGGATTGGAAGTCTTCAGTGGGAATTTCAATTTTATATTCATTCGCAGCAAGTGCCGATACTGCACTGCCCCGGGCACCGGCAGCTGCCAGCACATCCCTTACCAGGGGACCACTGAATTCGGTAACCCCTTCAGTCCACCGGGTTTCTGTACGAATAACCCGTTGTGGAAACTGTAACAACTGCTCACGGTCCAGCTGCAGTGTGTTATCCGCATTATGCTCAGTAATATTGCCGGTGAGCGTCAGCAGCACCTTCCCCTGCGGCACATCCAGATTAACATCCTGCGCAAGCACAGCAGCAGAAAAGAAACAGCATGCAAACCATGTACATAACTTTTGCTTCAACATCACAGACTCCCGTGAAATCAAATACAAACAATACTCATAGGTTCTTTTTCTGCTTCCTTTTGCGAACTTACATCTGCCATTTCGGTTAAATGCCTGAGCCGGATTCCAGCCTCTGAATCCTACAGCCGGATCCCCTGCAAACATCTATGAGCAACCAGCCATAATTCTATGTTAAAAACGCTTATCGCTCTATCAGGCCATCGGTGAATCCACCATAATGAGAATAGAAACTGCGCTTTTTCAAACATATTTACGTTGATTTACCCACAAAGCTTCTGCCAATAAAGTTATAAGCACTCTTCTGAATAAAGCTAAATTAACTTAAAAATTTCAAAAATACAAAAACACCAATCATAACAAGTAATTAAATCCTTCCCGGAACTTTAATTAATACCAAAAGCAGAGCTTAGTGCTACCACAGACAGAACTGGCCTTCAAACAAATTGCCGTCAATCAGAACAGAGATAAACAGCGATAAATAGCAGGCACAAAAAACCCGCCGAAGCGGGTTATTCTATGCAGCAATCAGCCTTATTCTACAGACTCATCCTGCTCCAGATCACGCATGGTCAGCTTGATACGACCACGGGCATCAACGTCCAGAACCTTAACTTTCAGAACGTCATCCATCTTGATGTAGTCAGTTACTTTCTCGATACGCTTGTTAGCAATCTGAGAGATGTGAACCAGACCATCTTTACCCGGCAGGATGTTGACGAATGCACCGAATTCTTCGATACGTACAACCTTACCTTCGTAGACAGCACCTACTTCAGCTTCTGCAGTGATTTCGATTACACGGTCAGTTGCCATCTTCGCTGCTGCTTTATCAGCTGCGTAAATACGGACTGTACCGCTGTCATCGATATCGATAGTTGCACCGGTTTCTTCAGTCAGAGCACGGATAGTTGCACCGCCTTTACCGATTACGTCACGGATCTTCTCAGGGTTGATCTCGATCAGGGTCATTGCAGGAGCATTGTCCGGCAATTCAGGACGGGAGTAACCGATAACCTTGCCCATTTCCTTCAGGATGTGAGCACGGGCTTCGTACGCCTGTTCCAGTGCGATTTCCATGATCTCTTCGGTAATACCGGTGATCTTGATATCCATCTGCAGAGCGGTAACACCGGCTTCAGTACCGGCAACTTTAAAGTCCATATCGCCCAGGTGATCTTCGTCACCCAGGATGTCGGTCAGTACGGCGAAACGCTCACCTTCTTTAACCAGACCCATCGCAATACCGGCAACAGGTGCTTTCAGAGGTACACCCGCATCCATCATGGACAGAGACGCACCACATACAGATGCCATAGAGCTTGAACCGTTAGATTCAGTGATCTCAGATACAACACGGATGGTGTACGGGAATTCTTCCTGAGTCGGCAGTACCGCAGCAACACCGCGACGTGCCAGACGGCCGTGACCGATTTCACGACGGCCGGTTGCACCGATACGGCCAGCTTCACCTACAGAGTATGGAGGGAAGTTGTAGTGCAGCATGAACGGATCTTTACGCTCGCCTTCGATCGCATCGATGATCTGCTGATCACGGGCAGTACCCAGAGTACAGGTAACAACAGACTGAGTTTCACCACGGGTGAACAGAGAAGAACCGTGAGTACCGGTCAGCACATCGATTTCAACTTCGATGTCGCGGACAGTCTTAGTGTCACGACCATCAATACGTGGTGCACCATCCAGAATGCGGCCACGAACGATTTCTTTTTCCAGTGAGCTGATGATGCTGCCCACTTCACCGGCAGACGCGCCGTCTTCACCTTCACACAGTGCTTCAACAGCCTGCTTGCGTACTTCTGCCAGCGCAGCCTGACGCTGCATTTTGTCAGCAGTCTGGTAAGCAGCTTCAAGACCTGCAGCAGCAACACCGCGAACCTGTTCGATCAGTGTCTCGTTCTTAGCAGCCGATTCCCAAACCCAGGCTTCTTTACCTGCTTCAGCAACCAGTTCGTTGATTGCATTGATAGCAACCTGCATTTCTTCGTGTGCGAATACAACCGCACCCAGCATTTCGTCTTCAGACAGTTCCTGAGCTTCAGACTCAACCATCAGAACCGCATCAGAAGTACCGGCAACAACCATGTCCAGCATGGAGTTTTGCAGTGCTTCGTAGCTTGGGTTCAGAGAGTAACCGTCTTCTTCAGTGTAACCAACACGTGCAGCACCGATAGGACCCTGGAAAGGAATACCGGAAATCGCCAGTGCAGCTGAAGTACCCAGCATCGCAGCGATGTCCGGATCGTTAACTTTGTCTGCAGACATAACCGTACAGATAACCTGTACTTCGTTCATGTAACCTTTCGGGAACAGTGGACGGATCGGACGGTCGATCAGACGGGAGGTCAGAGTTTCTTTCTCAGACGGACGGGCTTCACGCTTGAAGAAGCCACCCGGGATACGGCCAACTGAGTAGTATTTTTCCTGATAGTGAACAGACAGTGGGAAGAAGTCCTGTCCTTCACGGGCGCTCTTCGCACCAACAACGGTACACAGTACCTGTACGCCGGCCATGGTTACCAGTACGGCACCTGTTGCTTGACGTGCTACACGTCCGGTTTCCAGCGTTACCTGGTGTTCACCGAACTGAAACGTTTTAGTAATTGCTTGTGGCACAATAATTTTCCTTAAGCTAAACCAACAAATGCCCGCTTATCGCGTCATCAGGCCTCTTTTAGCCAGTACTCTGTTAACCCCTCACAGAAGGCCTATCAGAGTACAGGCTGGTTGATAAACGACAATTAAACAGGCGTAAAGCACCGGGGTCATCGATTGATGACCCCGGAACATTATCTTAGCGACGCAGACCTAAACGACCGATCAGCTCGACGTAACGGCTAGCATCTTTACCCTTCAGGTAGTCCAGCAGCTTACGACGCTGGTTTACCATGCGGATCAGACCACGACGAGAGTGGTGATCGTGGATGTGGCCTTTGAAGTGAGACTGCAGACCAACGATGTTGTGAGTCAGCAGAGCTACCTGAACTTCAGGGGAACCAGTGTCGCCTTCAGAACGCGCGTATTCCGCAACAATCTCAGCTTTCTTTTCAGCAGATAATGCCATTTTTCTTTCTCCAGTTTTTAATATGCACACGGCCGTAGCCGCCGGATTAAAAGTCGCGATGCACCGAGCATATTTTCAGTCCATCGTCAGAATGCTCCGGCCAGGGCCGGAACAAATTTAAACTTTGTTCTGGGTATTCAGCAAACGGCGGGATAACAGCCGTCCACCTTCGGTTACTTCACCGATCCCGAGGAATTCGTCATCCTCTGTCAGAATCCGCACCAGCGCCTTGGCCTCAGGGGATTCCAGCTGCACTTTCTGGCCTCTAATCAGTGCCAGAACCTGCTTTCATCAAGAACAACCTCAGGGGTATCCGCTACCGGACTCCAGGGCGGCAATAATAACCCATCCAGATGCTTTTGTATGCCATCCAGGTCAACTTCAGGGGTCATTTTTTCCACTAAAGCTTCCAGTTCAGCCAACGGCATCATATCCGCCGCTTTATACGGGCCGGAATCCAGCCGGCGCAGCATCTGAACATGAGCACCGCAGCCCAGCATTTCACCCATATCCTGGACGATTGAGCGAATATAAGTGCCTTTACTGCAGCGAATATCCAGATCCACTTCATCGCCACGGAAGTCCAGCACGTCAATGCTGTATACCGTCACCTGACGGCTCTTCACTTCCACTTCAATGCCCTGACGGGCAAGCTTATATAACGGCTGGCCGTTGTGCTTTAACGCCGAGAACATGGAAGGTACCTGAGTGATCTGACCGGTGAATTCCTGCTGCAGCAGTTCATCTATCCGTTCAAAACTCAGATCAGCCGGTAACGGACGCTCTTCCACAACCTGACCATCAGCATCACTGGTATCAGTACGCTGGCCTAATTTAGCCGTGGTGATATAACGCTTATCCGCATCCAGCAGGAATTGAGAGAACTTGGTCGCTTCGCCAAAGCACAGCGGCAACATGCCGGTGGCCAGAGGATCCAGCGCACCGGTATGACCTGCTTTCGCAGCACCATAGAGACGTTTAACAATTTGCAGAGCACGGTTAGAGGAAATCCCGCCGGGTTTATCCAGCAGGAAAATGCCATCCACCGGCCGGCCTTTTGCCCGCCTGGCCATGGATTACTCCCTTTCGTGTCCGGGTTTGGCTGATCGCTTTCCGGCGCATCATCTGCCAACAATTCGGCATCTGAACGGCGCGCCTGGAAAATCAGGTCGTTCAGACGACGACCCCGATCAACACTGGCATCAAAATGGAAGCGCAGTTGCGGCATGACCCGCAACTTAACCAACCGTGCAAGCTGCCCTCTCAGGAAGCCTGAGGCCTGGTTCAGCACTTTCAGAGACTCGGCAATGGCCTCATCATGATCTTTACCGCCTAACGGCAGCACAGTCACATAAACATCCGCATAGCCAAGGTCCTTAGCGACCTTTACATAGCTGATGGTTACCATTCCCAGACGCGGGTCTTTAATTTCCCGCTGAATCAGCTGAGCCAGTTCCTTCTGGACCTGGTCAGCGATTCGTTGTGTACGACTAAAATCTCTTGCCATAACGCCTTACAGAGTACGCTGGATTTCAACAGAATCGAATACTTCGATCTGGTCACCAACCTTAACATCGTTGTAGTTCTTAACGCCGATACCACATTCCATACCCTGACGTACTTCAGAAACGTTATCCTTGAAGCGACGCAGGGACTCCAGCTCACCTTCATAGATAACAACGTTTTCACGCAGTACACGGATACGCTTGTTACGGTATACGGAACCTTCGGTAACCATACAGCCGGCAACCGCACCGATCTTCGGTGCACGGAAGACATCACGTACTTCTGCAATACCGACGATTTCTTCGCGGAATTCAGGTGCCAGAAGACCGGTCATCGCCTGCTTCACGTCATCAATGATGTCGTAGATTACGCTGTAATAACGCAGTTCGATTTCTTCACGCTCAATCACCGCACGGGCCTGTGCATCTGCACGGACGTTAAAGCCGATCATGATCGCGCTTGAAGCCAGCGCCAGGTTAGCATCGGTTTCAGCAATACCACCCACACCACCGGATACGATGTTCACCTTCACTTCTTCTGTGCTCAGGTCGTTCAGAGCACCGGTCAGTGCTTCCAGAGAACCCCGTACATCGGACTTCAGGATAACGTTCAGAGACTTCTGCTCACCCGCCTGCATGTTGGCAAACAGGTTCTCCAGTTTAGCCTGCTGCTGACGCTGCAGTTTAACTTCACGGTATTTACCCTGACGGAACAGAGCAACTTCACGGGCTTTCTTCTCGTTGGAAACCACGGTGAATTCATCACCTGCACCCGGCGTACCGTCAAGACCCAGAATCTCAACAGGAATAGACGGACCGGCAGATTTAACCGGCTTGCCGTTTTCATCCAACATCGCACGCACACGGCCATACTGCAGGCCGGCCAGTACGATGTCACCCTGGTTCAGAGTACCATTCTGTACCAGCAGAGTTGCTACAGGACCACGGCCCTTATCCAGACGGGATTCAACTACCACACCGCGACCCGGCGCTTCAGGCACAGCGGTCAGCTCCAGAATTTCCGCTTGCAGCAGAACAGCATCCAGCAGCTCATCAATGCCCTGTCCGGTTTTCGCAGACACGTTTACAAACTGAACGTCACCGCCCCAGTCTTCCGGCAGTACGTCACGCTGAGCCAGCTCGTTCTTAACACGGTCCGGATCGGCTTCTTCTTTATCAATCTTGTTAACCGCAATAACCAGAGGTACACCCGCCGCACGGGCGTGGTTTACCGCTTCTTCGGTCTGAGGCATTACACCGTCATCCGCAGCAACAACCAGGATAACGATATCCGTCAGCTGTGCACCGCGGGCACGCATTGCGGTAAACGCCGCGTGACCCGGAGTATCCAGGAAGCTGACCATACCTTTGTCAGTTTCAACGTGGTACGCACCGATGTGCTGGGTAATACCACCGGATTCGCCTGCCGCTACGCGGGTTTCACGAATGTAATCCAGCAGGGATGTTTTACCGTGGTCAACGTGACCCATTACGGTTACAACCGGCGCACGTTCCTGAGACTCACCTTCAACAGCTTCATTGCTGGAACTCTCGATCAGCTGATCTTCAACGGTGTTTTCCTGCATCGGGATTGCAGTGTGACCCATTTCTTCCACAACCAGTGTTGCAGTGTCCTGATCGATCACCTGGTTGATGGTTGCCATCGCACCCATCTTGAACATTACCTTGATCACTTCAGCAGCTTTAATTGACATTTTCTTCGCCAATTCAGCCACGGTGATAGATTCAGGAATGTGTACTTCATGAATGACCGGTGCAGTCGGTTTCTCAAACGCCTGAACGTTATCGCTGGTCATACCCTTACGGACCGGCTTACCACCGCGACGGTTATCACGGTCATTACGGCCAGCATTGCCACCTTTACGGGACAGACGCTTGTTACCGGAATTTTTGTTGCCGCCCGCAGGCTTGCTTTCGTTACGGAATGCAGGCTTTTCACGGCCTTTCTTCGCCGCTGGTTTGGCTGTATCAGCAGCAGGCTCTGCAGCACGCTGACTCGCAGCTTCCTGAGCACTCTTCGCCTGAGCTTCAGCAGCCGCTTTAGCTTTCGCTTCAGCTTCCTGCTTATTGCGCATTTCTTCACGCTGCTTTTCCTGCGCCGCCTGCAGTTCAGCATCACGACGAGCGCGTTCTGCTTCTTCAGCTGCACGGGCCGCTGCTTCCTGCTCTTTAGCTGCAGTATCTTCCACTTCATCACGCTTAACATAGGTACGCTTCTTACGTACTTCTACGTTGATGGTCTTTTACCGGACGCGCCGGCAACCTTCAGCTGACTGGTGGTTTTACGCTTCAGGGTGATTTTCTTAGGTTCGCCCTGAGACTTTTCACCGTGACTGCGCTTAAGGTGAGCCAGTAATTTCTGACGCTCATCTTCACTTACTTTAGAGCCTTCCTTCTTACCGGCAATGCCGGCTTCGCCCATTTGCGTTAACAAACGATCAACGGGAACGCCAACTACCTCGGCAAGTTGTGTTACTGTGACTTCTGCCATATTCGTTACTCTCCTACGTTGACCTTATTCTTCGTCCGCAAACCATGGTGCCCGGGCAGTCATGATCAGTGCTGCTGCTTTTCCTCATCCAGCTCTTCGATATCAAGCAGATCTTCAACAGCCTGTTCAGCCAGGTCTTCCATGGTGACGATGCCTCTGCTGGCCAGTACAAACGCCAGGTGACGCTCCATACCTTCCATTTCCAGCAAGTCTTCCGCCGGCTCAGCACTTTCCAGCTTCTCTTCGCTTGCCAGTGCTAGGTTCAGCAGAGCATCTTTCGCGCGGTTACGCAGCTCTTCAACGATTTCTTCGTCGAAACCATCAATTTCCAGCATCTCGTCAACCGGTACATAAGCCACTTCTTCCAGTGAAGTGAAGCCTTCATCGATCAGTACTTCTGCGATGTCATCATCAACATCCAGATGCTTGGCAAAGGTTTCTAAAATAGAACCGACTTCAGACTGCTGCTTCTCAGCGGCTTCGTCTTCGGTCATTACATTCAGTTTCCACTCAGTCAGATCAGATGCCAGACGTACGTTCTGGCCGCTGCGACCGATTGCCATTGCCAGATTTTCTTCAGCAACCGCAACATCCATTGAGCGGGTTTCTTCATCAACAACGATGGACGCCACATCCGCAGGGGACATCGCATTAATTACCAGCTGTGCCGGGTTGTCATCCCACAGGATGATATCAACACGCTCACCACCCAGCTCGTTCGAAACAGCCTGTACACGTGCACCACGCATACCGACACAGGCACCAACCGGGTCAATACGGCCATCATTGGTTTTAACTGCGATCTTGGCACGGGAACCCGGATCACGGGATGCCGCACGAATCTCGATAACTTCTTCAGAGATTTCCGGCACTTCAATGCGGAACAGCTCGATCAGCATCTGATTGCTGACACGGCTCATCACCAGCTGAGGACCACGGCCTTCAGTGCGGATCTCATGCAATACTGCACGGATACGGTCGCCCATGCGGAACGCTTCACGTGGCAACAGCTGATCACGCGGCAATACCGCTTCAGCATTGTTACCCAGATCAACAATGATGTTGTCACGGGTAACTTTCTTAACAGAACCGGAAATCAGATCACCGATACGGTCGCTGTACAGTGCAACTACTTTAGCGCGCTCTGCTTCACGGACCTTCTGTACAATTACCTGTTTTGCAGTCTGGGCAGCAATGCGGCCGAACTTAACAGATTCAACCTGCTCTTCGTGAACATCACCTGGCTGCAGGCTGCTGTCGATTTCTTCCGCTTCTTCCATCGTCAGCTCAGTACCCAGCAACGGTACCGCTTCATTGCTCACAACATCCCAGCGACGGAATGTTTCGTAATCACCGGTTTCGCGGTCGATTACAACACGGATTTCCGCTTCTTCGTCGTAACGCTTCTTGGTTGCGGTTGCCAGCGCTAACTCGATGGCCTCAAAGATAACTTCTTTGGAAACATCCTTTTCGTTAGAAACTGCTTCAGCAACCAGGAGAATTTCTTTATTCATGCAACTGCCCCTACCTAAAATTCCAATCCTGCCCGTGGGTTATTTAAACTGCGGTACGATATTCGCCTTTTCGATATGATCGATTGGCAATAAATATTCATCCGCGTCAACAACCAGCACGATATCTTCATCTTCGATACCGTTAAGTACGCCCTTAAATTTGCGGCGACCATCAAACGGCATCCGTAAACGCAGCTGAACCACATGACCAATGTAGTCCTGATACTGCGACAGTTTAAATAACGGACGATCCATCCCCGGTGAGGATACTTCCAGCGTATATTCTCCGCTGATCGGATCTTCAACATCCAGAACACCGCTGATCTGACGACTGACATTTGCACAGTCATCCACACCTACGCCATTCTCTGAATCGATATAGACACGCAGCATGCTTTGCCGACCCTGCGACAGCATCTCAATGCCCCAAAGCTCAAGACCCAGCGCCACAACAGACGGCTCGATCAGGGCTTCTAAAGTACTCATCTTTGCGGACACGCAAAAACCTCAGACTGACTTGTTTAAACCAATAAAAATGGGTCAGTGACCCATTACTTTCGTGGCTTTCCTGAGCCACAAGTACGAAAAAGCCCCTAAAGGGGCCAATCAGCGTACTAATTGAACGGTACTTAGCGTAATAAAACAGTATTTTATTACGCTAAACACCGCGCGAACCGAATCGCTCCGGTTCCGTTTTACTTGAGATAAACATTACTTAAGTAAAACACTTCATGCACAAACCCGCATGAAGCGACAGCACACTGCCTTTCTGGTAGAAAAGATCTAATGAAAACAGATATCTTTTGGCTACCAGCAGCCTTAGCTGCTGTTTTTTGGTAGCGGGGGCCAGATTTGAACTGACGACCTTCGGGTTATGAGCCCGACGAGCTACCAGGCTGCTCCACCCCGCATCAAAAAACCGGTGGGTATTATAATCTCACCGCGCCTGTTTAGCAATAACAGGACTTTAGAGGACCAGTCAGTTAAACATGACTGGCTATCCGACTGTTTCAGTCTCAGTGACTGAACAATGAATTGGTGCCGAAGGCGGGACTTGAACCCGCACGACCATTAGGTCACCACCCCTCAAGATGGCGTGTCTACCAATTCCACCACTTCGGCAAATAAAGGTTATTCTGACGGCGGTACGTCCGCATCAGCTGGCGCTGCGCTTTCTTCCAGAGCTGGCAATTCATCAGCCTGCTGCACCTGCTCAACAACTGCAGCAGAAGGAATACCTGCATCAGTTACCGCACCTGCCTGTTCTTTGGCGTAGATCGCCAGAACAAAACTGGTTACAAACAGACCGGCAGCCAGTACGCCTGTCATACGGCTCAGGAATGAACCGGAACCCTGACTACCGAATACAGTCTGAGATGCACCGCTACCGAAAGCAGCACCGGCTTCAGCACCTTTACCCTGCTGCAACAGAACCAGAGCAATAATCGCCGCCGCTAATAAAACATGTACCGCAAGAACCAGAGTTTCCATTTAACTATTCACTCACTTCAGACGCGCTGCGGCAGCACCACAGATCGTCAAAAATCTTCTGCCTTCAAAGAGGCACCACCAACCAGACCGCCATCGATATCCTGTTCTGACAGGAGTTCTGCTGCGTTGCCGGCATTCATGCTGCCACCATACAGAATTGACACAGAATCTGCGACATCAGCATCCAGTTTTTCAGTTGTGCACGAATAGCAGCGTGCACTTCCTGAGCTTGCTGAGGTGTTGCAGTCAAGCCTGTACCAATTGCCCAGACCGGCTCATAAGCAATCACAGTCTGCGCCATCGCACTGATACCTACCCGATCAATAACCGCTGCTACCTGAGCAGCCACAACCGGCAGTGTTTGCGATGCTTCACGCTGTTCCAGCGTTTCACCTACACATAAAACAGGCACAATATCAGCATCCAGTGCAGCAGCAAATTTATCTGCTACCTGCGCATCGCTCTCTGCGAACAAAGTACGGCGCTCTGAATGCCCCAGCAGTACATATTCGCACCCCAGGTCCTGCAGCATAGGCAAGGCAATCTCACCAGTGAAAGCGCCTTTAGGCTGATCACTGACATTTTGGGCTCCCACCTTAATGGCAGTATCCTTAACCAGCGAAGTCGCCTGATCAAGATAAACCGCCGGAGGACACACCAGCACCTCTACACCCTGCGCAACATCTACCCCTGCAACTAACTGGCTTAGCAGCTCCCGGTTTGCTTCACGGGTACCGTTCATTTTCCAGTTACCGGCAACGATTGTTTTACGCATATGATTTCCTCTGTGTAAGGCGGCGCACATAGTACCCAGTTTCAAAATAAGTTACAAGATCTTAACAATGCTGCGGCGGAATAAGTCACAACAAAGACATTTACACCGCCGAAACACCTTATGAATCAAGCTTATCAGGCAGCAATAGCCGCTTCTACAGCCGCCGCCAGCTCTGCTGCCAGCTCTGCAACCCATACAGCATCATCACCTTCCACCATCACCCGTACCAGAGGCTCGGTACCGGATGGTCGCAGCAATACACGGCCACGGTCACCCAGGCGCGCCTCCACATCAGCCACCGCCGCCTGCACTTCAGGCAAACCTACTACATCAATTTTCTCTGCCAGACGCACATTGATCATGGTTTGCGGCATTTTGGTCATTTCGCCTTTCAGCTCAGCCAGCGACTTACCGTTGGCAACCATTGCCTTCAACACCTGCAGCGCAGCAACAATACCATCACCGGTGGTGGTCACATCACGGCAAACCAGATGCCCTGAAGACTCACCCCCAGCAGCCATTCATTTTCCGCCAGCGCTTCCATAACATAGCGGTCACCCACCTTGGCACGGATAAACGGAATCTCTGCTTTCTGTAATGCCTGCTCAAGGCCGAAATTCGACATCAGCGTACCAACCACACCGCCGTTCAGGCGTCCTTCCCAGTGCAGCTGCATCGCCATAATAAACAGCAACTCATCACCGTCGACCTGAACACCATTATGATCCGCCATAATCACCCGGTCACCGTCACCATCCAGTGCGATACCCAGATCTGCCTGATGTTCGGTCACCGCTTCCTGTAGCGCCTGTGTAGACGTCGCCCCACAACCATTATTGATGTTAAGACCATCCGGGCCGGCACCGATAGTTACCACGTCTGCGCCCAGTTCACTGAACACCTGAGGCGCTACGTGATACGTTGCACCGTTTGCACAGTCAACCACCACTTTCAGCCCTTTCAGGCTGAATCCGGCATTACCGTACCTTTGCAAAACTCAATATACCGGCCGGCAGCATCATCAATACGGCGCGCTTTACCCAGCTCAGCCGCATCCACGGTAGTCAGGGCAAGATCCAGCTGTGCTTCGATAGCATGCTCAATATCATCTGGCAGCTTTGTGCCCTGTGCAGAGAAAAACTTAATGCCGTTATCGTAGTAAGGGTTGTGTGATGCACTGATTACAATGCCTGCATTCGCATTAAAAGTACGGGTCAGGTAAGCAATTGCCGGCGTCGGCATCGGCCCCAGCAACAGCACGTCTACACCTGCCGCAGATAAGCCCGCCTCCAGCGCAGACTCAAACATATAGCCGGAAATACGGGTATCTTTGCCGATAATAATTTTACTGCGGCCTTCACGGGCGAATACCTTGCCTGCAGCCCAGCCCAGTTTCAGCATAAAATCCGGCGTTATTGGCGCAGTGCCTACTTTGCCGCGAATACCGTCAGTACCAAAATATCGTTTTGTCATGTTATTTCCTTTCTGCTCCTGCAAACCGGTCAATTTACCCGGCCACACTCCTGCTGTTAATCCGGCTTGCGTTCCGCCAGCACCGCTTCACACATACGCACCACATCTACCGTTTCCTGAACGTCGTGCACACGGAAGATTGCCGCGCCTTTAGTAACGCCCAGCGCCACTGTCGCCAGACCACCGGACAAGCGCTGATCAACCGACTTATTCAGCACATGATCAATCATACTCTTACGCGATGTTCCCAGCAGCAACGGGCACTTAAGACGGTGCAACTGCTCCAGTTTATTCAACAGCCGTAAATTATGCTCCAGGGTTTTGCCAAAACCGAACCCCGGATCAAGAATAATCTTCTGCCGGTCAATCCCGGCGGTTTCACAGGCTGCTATTCTGGCCGCCAAAAACCCTTCTACTTCATCAATCACATCGTTATAGACCGGTGCATCCTGCATCGTCGCAGGACTGCCCTGCATGTGCATCAGACAAACCGGCAAACCGGTTGCGGCTGCCGCCTCAATCGCTCCGGACTTACCCAGCGCACGCACATCATTAATCAGGCCCGCCCCAAGCGCAGCAGCTTCTGTAATTACTTCCGGCGAACTGGTATCCACGGAAATGATCGCATCCACTTCCCGGTTAAGCCGTTCGACAACCGGCAGAACCCGGTTCATCTCTTCATCCAGGCCAACCGGCGTCGCCCCGGCCGGGTTGATTCACCGCCGATATCAATGAACGCTGCGCCCTGTTCAACCATCTGTAAAGCACGGTCAATTGCCCGCTGAACCGACAGTTTTTCTGATGCGTAAAGTGTTCCGCCATCAGAAAGGAATCCGGCGTCACGTTAACGATTCCCATCACCTGAGGACGGGTTAAATCTAAACGACGGGAAGCAAACTGAAACTGACTTAAATCACTCATTACTTACTGTTCCTAATTTCAGAACGTAAAAGGCCAGCACAGGGACGTGCTGACCTTTTCAGATTTCAACAACACTGATTAATGCAGGTTCTGATCCGGCGCATCCGGCTGATCACGCTGCTCGTCATCATCACGGGGCATATCATCAGACGCTTTGTTTTGCTCAGCGTCAGACGCACTTTCACCCGGCTCAGATGAATCAGACTTAGGACCATCCTTCTTAGAATCACTGTCACTCCAGCCCTCAGGCTCAGACACTTCTTCACGGGCCATCAGCTGATCAATCTGAGAAGAATCAATCGTCTCGTACTTCATCAGCGCCTGGGTCATGGTCTCCAGAATGTCACGGTTATCTTCCAGCATCTGGTAAGCCTGTGCGTAACAGTCGTCGATAATCTTACGGGTAGTCGCATCAATCTTCTGCTGCAACTCTTCAGAGATTGGCTTGCTGCCCTGACCGTAACCACGGTTAAACGGATCAGACTCTTCCTCATCGTACAGCAGTGGCCCCAGCTCTTCACTCAGACCCCAGCGTGTCACCATATTCCGTGCGATGCTGGTTGCCCGCTGAATATCGTTAGACGCACCGGTGGTAACACCTTCTTTACCCAGCGTCATTTCTTCTGCAATACGGCCGCCGTACAGGCTGCAGATATTCGCCAGCAGCATTTTACGGCTGTGGCTGTAGCGGTCTTCTTCCGGCAGGAACATGGTCACACCCAGTGCCCGGCCCCGCGGAATAATAGAGACCTTGTAAACAGGATCATGATCCGGCAACAGACGACCAACAATCGCGTGACCGGATTCGTGATAAGCGGTATTCAGACGCTCTTCGTAAGACATCACCATCGACTTACGCTCAGCACCCATCATGATTTTATCTTTTGCTTTTTCAAACTGATCCATACCAACCGTGCGCTTGCTGGCACGGGCAGCAAACAGCGCAGCCTCGTTTACCAGGTTAGCCAGATCAGCACCGGAGAACCCGGGGTACCACGGGCAATCAGCTCAGGCTTCACATCGTCACCCAGCGGGACTTTACGCATGTGTACTTTCAGGATCTGCTCACGACCACGGATATCCGGCAGGCCAACATGTACCTGACGGTCAAAACGGCCAGGACGCAGCAGCGCAGGGTCCAGTACGTCCGGACGGTTAGTTGCAGCAATTACGATGATACCTTCCGTACCTTCAAAACCATCCATCTCAACAAGCAGCTGGTTAAGAGTCTGCTCACGCTCGTCGTTACCACCACCCATGCCAACACCACGGTGACGGCCTACGGCATCAATCTCATCAATGAAGATGATACATGGCGCATTTTTCTTCGCCTGATCGAACATATCACGGACACGGGACGCACCCACACCCACGAACATTTCAACAAAGTCTGAGCCGGAAATAGTGAAGAACGGTACTTTCGCTTCACCGGCAATGGCTTTAGCCAGCAACGTTTTACCGGTACCCGGACTACCCGCCATCAGTACGCCGCGGGGATATGGCCACCCAGACGCTGGAATTTGCCAGGATCACGCAGGTAATCAACCAGCTCTTTCACTTCTTCTTTGGCTTCTTCAACACCGGCAACATCTTCAAACGTAGTCTTGATCTGGTCTTCGCTCATCATCCGCGCTTTAGACTTACCAAACGACATCGGGCCGCCTTTGCCGCCACCGCCGCCCTGCATCTGGCGCATGAAGAACATGAACACAGCAATGATCACCAGAATCGGGAAGCTGGCAACCAGCAGCTGTGTCCAGACACTTTGTTTCTCAGGCTGTTTACCTTCAATAATGACATTGTGGTTGTACAGGTCATCAACCAGCTTAGGATCCTGCAGCGCCGGACGTACCGTCTGGAAGCGCTCACCATTCTTACGGAAACCTTCGATGGTATAACCGTCAATAATTACCTTGCTGACCCGATCATCCTTCACCTCTGTGATGAATTCAGAATAATTCAGCGACTGCGAACTGGTTTCGCCGCTGAAGTTATTAAACACTGTCAGCAGTACTGCCGCGATTACCAGCCACAGTACTAAATTTTTCGCCATATCGTTCAAAGGATGACCCTCTGTTTGCTACTTATCTTTGTGTCGTAAAACCCAAGCCTGCAAAAACTACAGTACTTCACAAGCTTTGACCATCTTTACGGCCGGAAATTACGCCCAACCATATAAACTTCACGGGAACGGGCCCGGGAGGCGTCCGGCTTACGGGTATAAACCTTGGTAAAACTGCTTTTCACGTCCTGCATGTAGGCATCAAAGCCCTCACCCTGAAACACTTTGGCGATAAAATCGCCTCCGGGACGTAACGTTGTCCGCGCCAGATCCAGCGCCAGCTCAACAAGATACATGGCAGCCGGCTGATCAATCGCAGACATACCACTCATATTGGGGGCCATATCTGAAATTACAAGGTCTGAAAGATCATCTCCCAGAGTTTGCAGTATTTCATTCAGCACAGACTCTTCCGTAAAGTCCCCTGAATAAACTGTACACCGGGTAAATTGTCCATCGGCAATATGTCTGATGCCACCACCCGGCCATTATCACCGACCAGCTCTGCCGCCACCTGCGACCAGCCACCCGGCGCTGCACCAAGGTCTACGACTGTCATCCCCGGACGGATCAGCTTATCTTTCTGGTTCAGCTCCAACAACTTATAGCTGGCACGGGAGCGATAACCATCCTCTTTGGATTTCTTTACGTACTGATCGTCGAAATGTTCCTGCAGCCAACGACCACTGCTTTTGATCTGGACAAATTAACCTACCGATTGAATATCAGCCAACGCTACTCTGGCGGGCTGAAGTGAGGTAAAATCGCAGCTAAATTTTGCAGCACTTACAAGACAACCTGTAAAACCGCCTGCAATCCCCATTATTTTAAAGGCCAAGTATTTTAGTATGAGCTTAACCACAGCGCAAAGAAGCAGTTCCGTAGCATAGGCCACGGTCTGAACCCGATCATTACCGTTGCCGGCAATGGTCTTAACGAAAACATTCTGCTTGAAGCAGACCGCGCCCTGGAAGATCACGAACTGATCAAGGTTAAGTTCGTTGTCGGCGACCGCACCGTTAAAAAGCCCTGATCAAGGAAATGAGCCAGATCGTTGAAGCCCAGATCGTTCAGGAAATCGGTAACGTTGCACTGCTGTACCGCGCCGCGCAGAACCCTAATCCTAAGCTGTCTAACCTGTTACGCTGAACAGTGTGGCAACACAGAACTGAATCTGCTGCATTAAACATAAGGCAGATAAAAGAAACCGCCAGCTGGCGGTTTCTTCGTTTCTGACAGTCAGAAATTATACGTGATGTACCTGGTCGATTTCGTACTCAACAGCACCACCCGGCGTGTTAACCACAACCACATCACCTTCTTCCTTACCTACCAGCGCACGGGCAATCGGTGAACCCACTGAAATCTTGCGATTTTTAATATCAGCTTCGTCTTCACCCACAATCTGGTAACTGACGGTATCGTCAGTATCCAGATTGATGATATCCACGGTTGTACCGAAGATAACTTTACCGCTGTGAGGAATCTGGGTGACATCGATAACCTGAGCAGAACCGAGCTTACCTTCCAGCTCCTGAATCCGGCCTTCAATGAAACCCTGCTGCTCACGTGCCGCATGGTATTCAGCATTCTCTTTCAAATCACCGTGCTCACGGGCTTCTGCAATCGCGGCGATGACTGTCGGACGCTGAACCGTTTTCAGGTCATCCAGTTCTTCACGAAGTGCTTTTTCACCGTGCACTGTCATTGGAAATTTTTGCATATCCTGTCTCTCTTATAACTCTTAGTGCAGATCCTGCAGACGGCGCACTTCTTTCTCTTCGCCATACTGCATTGCCATGATCATTGCTTCAGCACCAGCCAGCGTAGTGGTATAAGGCACTTTGTGCTGCAGTGCTGTGCGACGGATCTCAGCAGAATCAGCGATCGCCTTACGGCCTTCAGTGGTGTTGATGGCATAGGCAATTTCATCGTTCTTCAACATATCAACAATGTTCGGACGACCTTCCATTACCTTGTTCACCAGACCTACTTCAATACCGGCATCTGTCAGCAGCGCAGCTGTACCGCTGGTTGCAACCAGCGTAAAGCCAAGATCAATCAGATCACGGGCCAGCTTCAGCGCACCCTGCTTATCCACATCACGTACAGAGATAAACGCCTTACCTTTGGCAGGCATCTTATCACCGGCACCGCGAACAGCTTTCATGAATGCTTCGCCGAAGGTTTCACCCACACCCATTACTTCACCAGTAGACTTCATCTCCGGGCTCAGAATAGGGTCAACACCCTGGAACTTGTTGAACGGGAAGACAGCTTCTTTCACGTTAAACATTTCAGGGACGATTTCTTCAGTGAAGCCCAGCTCGCTCAGTTTCTTACCGGTCATAACCAGTGCGGCAATTTTCGCCAGGGAAACACCGATACACTTGGACACGAACGGCACTGTACGGGACGCACGCGGGTTAACTTCGATTACATAGATTTCGCCATCCTGGTACGCCAGCTGAACGTTCATCAGACCAACTACACCCAGCTCAAGCGCCATCTTCTTCACCTGCTCACGCATCTGATCCTGCACATCAGCAGGCAGACTGTAAGGCGGCAGAGAACATGCAGAGTCACCGGAGTGAACACCAGCTTGCTCAATGTGCTGCATGATGGCACCGATCACAACGATCTCGCCGTCACAGATAGCATCAATATCCACTTCAACAGCAGCATTCAGGAAGTGATCCAGCAGTACCGGCGCGTCATGAGATACCTGTACAGCAGTATTCATGTACTGACGCAGTTCAGCTTCGTTGTAAACGATTTCCATCGCCCGGCCACCCAGAACGTAGGATGGACGCACAACCAGCGGGTACTCCAGCTTAGCCGCTTCAATGATGGCTTCTTCCTGACTGCGCACAGTCGCGTTTTCAGGCTGCTTCAGACCCAGACGCTTCAGCATTTGCTGGAACTGTTCACGGTCTTCCGCACGGTCAATCGCTTCAGGAGACGTACCGATAATTGGTACACCCGCCTGCTCCAGCGCCAGCGCCAGTTTCAGAGGCGTCTGACCACCGTACTGAACGATCACACCCTTAGGCTGTTCAACGTGGACAATCTCCAGTACGTCTTCCAGAGTGATCGGCTCAAAGTAGAGACGGTCAGATGTATCATAATCGGTAGAAACCGTTTCAGGGTTACAGTTAACCATGATGGTTTCGTAGCCGTCTTCACGGGCAGCCAGTGCCGCGTGTACACAGCAGTAATCAAACTCAATACCCTGACCGATACGGTTAGGGCCGCCACCGATAACCATGATCTTGTCACGGTCAGACGGGTTAGACTCACACTCTTCTTCGTAAGTGGAGTACATGTAAGCAGTATCAGTTGAGAACTCAGCCGCGCAGGTATCAACACGTTTGAATACCGGACGGATATCCAGGCTGTGACGCTGCTTACGCACCTGCTTCTCGCTCACACCCAGCAGTGTCGCCAGACGGGCATCAGAGAAACCTTTACGCTTCAGACGGAACAGCGTGTCCTTATCCAGTTCAGACAGCGCCATTTCAGAAACACGCTGCTCTTCTTTGATCAGGTCTTCAATCTGTACCAGGAACCATGGGTCGATGCCGGACAGCTCATACAGCTCTTCCATGCTCATACCCAGACGCATGGCGTCGGCCAGGTACCAGATACGCTCAGCACCCGGCTGCTTCATTTCACGGATGATATCGGAACGCACATCTTCGTCGTCCAGATTCACAATCGGATCCAGGCCTGTTGCACCGACCTCCAGACCGCGCAGTGCTTTCTGCAGAGATTCCTGCTGAGTACGGCCAATCGCCATTACCTCACCCACGGACTTCATCTGAGTAGTCAGACGGTCATTCGCCTGCGGGAATTTCTCGAAAGTGAAACGCGGAATCTTAGTAACAACGTAGTCAATCGCCGGTTCAAAAGACGCAGGGGTCGCGCCGCCGGTGATGTCGTTCTGCAGCTCATCCAGGGTATAACCAATGGCCAGCTTGGCAGCCACTTTAGCAATCGGGAAACCGGTCGCTTTGGATGCCAGTGCAGATGAACGGGATACCCGCGGGTTCATCTCGATAACCACCATACGGCCAGTCTTCGGACACATACCGAACTGTACGTTAGAACCGCCGGTTTCTACGCCGATCTCACGCAGTACTGCCAGGGAGGCATTACGCATGATCTGATATTCTTTATCGGTCAGGGTCTGTGCAGGTGCAACGGTGATAGAGTCACCGGTGTGTACACCCATGGCATCAAAGTTTTCGATGGCACAGATGATGATGCAGTTGTCGTTTTTGTCACGGACAACTTCCATCTCGTATTCTTTCCAGCCAATCAGGGACTCATCAATCAGCAGCTCGCTGGTTGGTGACAGATCCAGGCCGCGTTCGCAGATCTCAACAAATTCTTCTTTGTTGTATGCGATACCGCCACCGGTACCACCCATGGTGAAAGACGGACGGATAATACAAGGGAAGCCCAGCTGCGCCTGAACCTGGATCGCCTCTTCCATACTGTGAGCAATCGCAGCACGCGGGCATTCCAGACCGATGTCTTTCATCGCCTTATCGAAACGGTCACGGTCTTCAGCTTTGTCGATAGTGTCTGCGTTTGCGCCAACCATCTCTACGCCGAATTTCTCCAGCACACCTTCGCGCTCAAGATCCAGCGCACAGTTCAGTGCAGTCTGACCACCCATTGTTGGCAGCACTGCATCCGGACGCTCTTTCTCGATAATTTTCGCAACGGTCTGCCACTGAATAGGCTCAATGTACGTCGCGTCAGCCATACTTGGATCGGTCATAATGGTGGCTGGGTTAGAGTTCACCAGAATAACGCGATAGCCTTCTTCACGAAGGGCTTTACAGGCTTGAGCACCTGAATAGTCAAACTCACAGGCTTGACCGATAACGATAGGCCCCGCACCGAGGATCAGAATACTTTGTATATCCGTACGTTTAGGCATGTGTAATCAACCGATCTTCAAAAGATTCAACGGGAATTTTACCAGCCGGTAAAATTCTCTCATTCAAATCCGCCCGGATATACCGGGCGGAAAATATTGCTGTGACGGGAAATCAGCCCGCCTTACGCTCTGCCATTGCCGCAATGAAGCGGTCAAACAGAGGGCCACATCATGGGGCCGGACTCGCTTCAGGGTGCCCCTGGAAGCTGAATGCCACCCGGTCAGTCCGCTCAATCCCCTGCAGGGAACCGTCGAACAGTGACTTATGGGTTGCACGGATCGTTTCAGGCAGAGAATCCTCATCCACTGCGAAGCCGTGATTCTGGCTGGTAATCAGCACCTGAGAAGAATCCAGATCCTGTACCGGGTGGTTCGCACCGTGATGACCGAACTTCATCTTCACTGTGTTAGCACCGGAAGCCAGCGCCAGTAACTGATGGCCCAGGCAGATACCGAAAACCGGCAACTCAGTTTCACAGATTTCAGTGATCGCCTTAATCGCGTAGTCACAAGGCTCCGGGTCACCCGGGCCATTAGACAGAAACACACCGTCAGGATTCAGCGCCAGTACTTCAGCAGCAGGTGTCTGTGCAGGCACAACCGTCAGACGGCAGCCACGCTCAACCAGCATACGCAGAATGTTACGCTTCACACCGTAATCGTAGGCAACAACATGATAAGGCAGTTCTTCTGCAGAACGCTCCTGATGACCCTCAACCAGATCCCAGGTAGAAGACGTCCACTCGTAAGACTCTTCAGTGGTCACAACCTTCGCCAGATCCATACCCTTCAGACCAGGAAACTCCTGTGCTGCAGCCAGCGCAGCTGCTTCGCTCAGGTCTTCACCCGCCATCACGCAACCGCTCAGGGAACCTTTTTCACGCAGAATGCGTGTCAGGCGACGGGTATCGATATCAGCAATACCAACAATGTTGTTGGCTTTCAGGTAGTCATCCAGGCTTTGCTCATTACGCCAGCTGCTGGCCAGCAATGGCAGATCCCGGATTACAAGACCGGCAACCCAGGTTTTAGCCGACTCTTCATCTTCATTTGTTGTGCCCACATTGCCAATGTGCGGGTATGTAAGAGTCACAATCTGACGGCAGTAGGATGGGTCCGTCAGAATCTCCTGATAACCAGTCATAGAAGTGTTAAACACCACCTCACCAGAGGACTGGCCATCCGCGCCAATAGCTACTCCCCGGAAGATACTTCCGTCTTCAAGGGCCAGAATGGCTGGTCTTGTCAAATCAACCTCCCCGCTTAGAGCGCATCTAAACAGAATCAATAACTTAGAATCAACAACCGATAAGTTGCAAAAAAGCGAGACAGAACAAAAGTCCATCTCGCTTTTCAAAAATCCGGTTGTCGCATTTACTGTATGCAAAACGGCGGTATTTTAGTGCATTCCCCGCAACTGTCTATGGGCAACATATAACCTTAACCGGCAATTGCCATCCATAAGTATATTCACCACTCTGAGGAAAAGCCTTATTCACTGTCATCGTTCCGTCATCTGCAGCGCATTTAATAGCGGCGATTTTTAAGGATGAAATTCGCACCCCAACTGCATCCGGAAACCGAGATAATGAAAATATCCACGATCAACCGCCTGACAACCACCGCCCTGCTGATCATCGTCAGCATACTGGCCGTCGCTATGTTCTGGTCACTGGCCAAACTGAATCAGAGTTTTAACGCTACCGGTCACTACACCGACCTGCAGCAACACATTACCCACACCATCAGCCGGCCGGTACTGAGCTACCTGAGACTGGCGGACACCACCCTGCTAAGTGAAATCGACACTAATATAACCGCACTGAATAGCAACACCTCGCCACTGCAGAACCTGCCCGATGAAGCCCGCCAACAGCTGCAGCTGCAACTGCAGGATCTTCAGTCAACTGCCCTGTTTGAACTACGTGAAGCCGGCAAGCTGAAAAACCCGCAGTCACTGCTGATCAACGCTGAAAATGAAATCCTGGCCAGCCTCAGCCAGCTGAATGACTACACGCTGCAGGCCAACCCACAGCAACAGACACTGGCCAGCCGCTACCGGCAACATATACAGCAACTGTCATTACAACTCCCCGAACTCAGCCACAGCCGTGAACGTTATTTCAGCAATAGCACCCGTGACCGCAGCAACATACAACAGGCCCTCAACCAGCTAAATCGGCAACAGGAAGCCTTACAGGCACTGCCCCGCCTGAACATATTTACCGAAACCGAAGAAGACGACCTGCAATCCCTGCTCGGCCTGGAGTCTGAGGATAACGAAACAGCCCGGGAAGAGCTTGGTAATATATATAATGAAGAACTGGCCAGCCTGTTACGCCGCTACCTGAAAGACCTCAGCAATATAGAAAACATTTACACAGCCAAGACCAGCGCCAGCAACAACAGCCTGCAACTGATAACAGCGCTGGAAACCACCCTGCAAAAACTCAAAAATACTGCAGATCAGCAATACCGGACCACCGAAAACAATGTATACATTCTGCTGATCAGCTGCCTCACCATGATCACTGTGGTTGCACTGCTGATGAGTGCAGTCAGCACACTGCTGAGTAACACCCTGCGTGCCACCAGCAAAAGCATCCAACAGCTGGCCTGTGGCAATCTGTCATCACAGACCACTGATAAAAGCCGCATCACCGAAATCAGCACACTTAATTCCGCCAGCCAGCAACTTAACAACTATCTGCAACAGCTGATCACCCAGCTGAACCGGCAAAGCAGCAGCCTGAATAAACTTGGCAGAGATCTCAGCAACAGCGCCTGCTCACTGGATGAAATCGTCGCCGCCCAGCAATCAGCTACCCAGATCATTGCTGACGAAATCAGCCGGCTCAGTGAATCCAATTCAGAAGTAGTCCGCAGCGCAACAGAAACATCAGACTCAACGCAACAGGCCATGGCACTCAGCCAGAACGGCGTCAACCAGATGGAACGCACCCGGGAAAGCATCCTCAGCCTGGTTACGGAAACTCAGACAACCCACAACACCTTTCAGGTACTTAAAGAAGACGGCAAAAATATCGGTAACGCATTAACGGTTATTCAGAAACTGGCTGATCAGACCAACCTGCTGGCACTAAATGCCGCGATTGAAGCCGCCAGAGCAGGCGAACAGGGAGAGGATTCGCAGTGGTTGCCGACGAAGTCCGGGGTTAGCCGGCAACACCACCACCGCCGCGGAGCAGATCAGCAGCATCATACTTAAACTCAATGCAGCTATTGATGAGTCATCCGGACGAATCGAACACCAGCAGGAACTGGTTCAGCAGAGCGTCGCACTGGCCGATGATGCAAAACAAAGCATCGACAACATCCGCAATGCAATCAATGATATTAACCAGATGAACAGCCTGATTACAGCCTCAGCAGAACAGCAGTCCGCCATGACCGACCAGATCGCCCTTGGCATTCGCACCACCGTAGAACAATCAGACCGGTCCGCCCGGGAGTCGGATAACAACCAGCGCTACGCCGGCAAAGTTGAAAGAATCAGCGAAAGTCTGTCAGGCCTGCTCGCCAACTTCACTGAAACCAAGCCACAATAACCTTTTACAGATACAAAAGCCCCGCAGACTTATCGTCCCGGGGCTTTCTCATTTACTCAGAGAGCTGATTACTGCGCAGTTCCCGGCTCAGCCACTGCCTCACTGTCAATTTCAGGTAACGGCTGATGATGAATAACCGCTTCAAAAGAAGCCAGACGCTTATACACGGACAACAGCTCAACAATGGTTGTCCATGAATTCACCAGATACTGGAAAGAATTACTCACTTGACCAAAGGCGGTCAGGATCTGCTGTAACACACCAAAGGTGATCGCCCCTACCGCAATGGTCGGCACCAGCAATACAAATACAAAAATATTGTCCGCCTGCAGATACATCATCCGGGCAACATTGAAGTACATATAATGAAAGTAGAGACGGAAATAGTTTTTCCGCACATTACCAAACAGTTCCCGCAGGGTTACCGGCTCAGCACGGGCCTCATCATCCTCACCGTACACCAGCTCTTTACGGAAAGCCGCTTCCACCCGCTGATTTTTAAATTCCAGACCCGGCAGCTTGATACCCACCAGCGCCAGCAAACCGGTACCGAAAATCGCCCACACCAGCGCCGCATAGAACAGCGGATGAGGAATTGCACCGACAATCGGCAACTCAGATACATAACTGGATAACGACCAAAGCACCGGCAGGAAGGCAAACAGCGTCATCACAGAATCAATGATCGACACCCCAGCCCCTCCATAATAGAAGCAAACCGCATGGTATCTTCCTGTATCCGCTGTGAGGCACCCTCAATATGCCGTACCTGCTCCCACTTAGCGGTGTAGTAATCATTCATGGCCGTACGCCAGCGGAAAATAAAGTGACTGACAAAGAAACGCGTCACCACAAAGACAAAGATCGCCAGAAAGGCTATCTCAGAAAAGATCACAATCAGATCAAACAGCTCAGACGAAACAGACGATACCTTCTCATCCGTTACCGCCGCCGCGGCCGCGTCTCCACCCTCAGGATCAATAGGCTTCAGCGCCGTCTGAACTAAATCGAAAAACGGCCGACGCCAGTTATTAATCGCCACCGACACCTGAACAGAAAAATAGGTAGAAAACAAAATCGCAGAAGAGCCGACAATCGACCACCACTGCCACTTATGATTGGCATACTTAAACCAGAAAAGCGAAAACAGCCCCGTACAAAGGAAGTAGTAACCATAGAACAGCAGAAATGAATCCGTAACGAAATGCCCCAAACCGATAACCGGCTGTTCGTCTGTTATATCCAGACCGACAAGCGCCGCCATCTCATCATTAAAGCCGTACCATATCCCGCAACTCAGGCCCGAAAACAACACCACCGATAAAAAGAACATTCTCGGGTTGGGGAAAAAGAATTAAACATACAAATATTCCTATCAGACGAGTCTCTGTAAGACGGGCAGCCCGATTAAAAGTTCACGCTACCTTCGCACACCGGTCACCACACAGCCTAACAGAGAACCGTAACCTGAGCATGCTCTAAACCAATAAATAGTATTTTGCTTTCCAACACTTACCCTCGAAAAGGGTAACGAAGCCTCTTTATGCAGCACAGCTAAAACCCACCATGCTAAAGCTCAGTTACCACTTCCAGGGCACAATTTGCGGCCTGAAATTTTCCACAGTCACCGCCAAACTTTCATCGGTATCCAAACGCCCGCTATGCAAGCCTACCAGATACCAGCCATCTTTCTCTTCAGACAACACCGGCCCGCCTGAATCACCACCGGTGGTACGGCAATTACTCTGCAGTAAACGCTTACTTTCATGCAAAGCCTTAACCGTACAACCTGTCTGAACCGTTAACACAAATGCCCGGTCTCCCCGGTAACCCGCCTGTACCAGCAGCTTACCCTGAAACATTCCATTTCCATCCAGTAACGGCAGATAACCCAACTCTTTTCCCAGCGGACGGTTGAGCTTCAGCAACGCCCAGTCACGCTTCACCTTATTCATTTCATTGTGCTTTGAAAATGTGTAACCCGGGGCGATCTGCATTGAGACACCTTTGGCAATCCCTGAAAAGACTCCTTTTCAACACCCGCCACAAAGGTCAGATACTTCGCCGGATACCAGCGCCCCACCCGCTGATTCCACAAACAGTGCGCCGCGGTGAGCACAACATCCTCCGCCACCAGCGTCGCCGTACAGTGTCCATACCCCGCGAGATTGATCCGCCCAATTGCCCGCCAGGGAAACTGTTGGCTCGACACCCATTTACGTTCTTGCGGATAATTCTTATGTAAGACTGAAGTCGCACTTCTATCATTGCTCTCCTGAGCAAGAACATTACCTGCCAACAACATTCCGGTAATCAGCAAAAACAGTAACCGCTGCACAGTCTTATAAAAAACACTAACACCCTTCACCTTTTAAGCGACATATAAAACCAACCGTTAAAACCTCAAACGAAACCATGCAGGTTTGCCTGTCGCAATATCCGTTAGTTTCTCAGCCTGCAATTTCACTACACGGCCATCTTTATACACCAGAAAAACACCATTCTCGTAATCCAGCAGCAGATACTGGCCATAAATCGTGTCTACAGCGGCAAAAGTCCATTTTTTAGCAACTGTTCTGCATCAGATAAATCACCATCGAAGGCAGCAAAACGTGAACGGATAATATTCTGATCAGCAGCCGCAGCTACCCCTGTCTGTCTGACAATAAAATCATATGCAGACACACCTTTGCCGTGCTGAGCTCGCACCATATCATCAGGTTGCTCACCCAACTGACTGATCAGACTGAAAGACACCAAACCGGATAACCCGGCAATGACAACAACATTCACAACAACACTTCCTGAACGCTCTGTAGCCTCGCCAACCGGATACTGACGAAACCTGTAAAGGAAACATCCCACCGAGAACAACACAACCAACAGACTGATTACAAAAACCTGCCGGTAATAATCTGCAAAAACGACCGCTGAGAAGTAACAATATCTCCCCTGACAATACCGGCCTCCTGCTCAGGCAACTTTTGCTGTACCTCCCCGATGATTAATAATGGCCGTGGGGCCGGAATTTGCGACTCGCAACAAGGGCAAGCCCAGTTCAGCAGCTCTGAGCTGCTCCATACGCAGATGATATTCAGGTAACAGACTTCCTGTCAGCAAACGGTCATTAACCGTCACAATTAGCATATCGACGGTACGTGCCCTTTCCCTGAGCAAATTGACAAAAAAGACTCTGAACAAACAAAGGTAGCAGCAGAAACCCCTTAATGCTTACTGCAGACTGATACGTCCCTGCCTGCAAATAACTTTCAAAGGCCGGCACGGGATACTCCTTATCATTGCTGATAAATGTATCAACCACCCGATCCCTGAATACATTACTGCTGATCACATTGCCCTGTTCATTGAGAAGATACTGATGAGACAACACATAAGGCGCATCTACCCGGGAGATAATTGCATCAGAAAGAGACGTAAAGTCACCACTGAAACCAGGTAAAACAGACTCAGGAAAAACCACCAGATCCAGATCATCACTGCTGGTCAATTGCTGTTGTAATGAGTTTAGCTGCGAAAGCCACACTTCCAGATTTCCGGGGACACCCGGGAAGTTAATCACATCACTGGTCAGGCTAGTCTGTAATAAAGCAACCTTAACAGACGTTTGTGAATGCTCCGTCTCTGACCCGGAGACAAGCCATAGCACACTGAAACCGCTCACCAACACTGTTTTCCAGATCCATCCCCACAACAGTAAGGCCAGCGTAAGCAGCCAGTACAGCGCAGTCTGCCATTCATTCCCCAGATAAGGGCTTATCAAACCGTTGAACGGGCTGTTCACCCAGGCCGCCCCTAAACTGAACGGAAATCCTGTTGCGCCTAATGCAAACTCTGCAACAGCAAACACCATTGCAGCGTTGAGTACACCCCAAACACTGCCACACTTCACAAACCAGGCACTGCAAAAGCCGATAACCCCAAAATAGAGAGCTAACACAAAAATCAGAGCAAGGTAGATAGGTAACGAAAGGTCACCAACCCCATAGAAGACGACACAGCCAATCAGCCCGCCGATGCTCAGCGAGCCCAGCCCGGCAGCAAACCGGCTGCAATACACACATAACCCCCAGGCCAGATAACCGATAACAGCCCCCGGCCAGAGATTAAACAACGGTGTCGTCAGTAAAAACCCGCCGTACTAACAGCAGTCAGCACATAACTACTGAGCAAACGACTGCAGATCATCAAGGATTTTTCTAACTCAGGATCACGTTTTTAGGCGGGGTCGATTGCAAGTACTTATCCAGATACAGCGTCCCCTTACCCAGATTCAGTAACGCAAGGTTAAACAAGGCCTTACGGTGTCGGCGGTCAATAATGATGACCCGCTCGAAACTTCTTTCAGCTTCTGCCAGTTTATCCAGCCGATACGCCGACACGCCCAGCCTGAACCAGGTCTCTGCCGACTCAGGCTGCTGTTCCGCCAACGCCAGATAGCTGCTGTAGCTGGCACTCCACTGCTTCTGAGAATATAACTGCGCAGCAGAAACCTTTAATGCCTCGGTGTCAGCCACGGGTGCAGCCACTGTGGGCTGATTGGCCACAGTACTACAACCCGCTAACCAAAAACTGAACAGCAAAACACACAACAACTGTTTATTCATACGGCTCTTATTCATACAAATGTTAAATTCCCTTCATTAAAATCCAGACAACACCCTTTAATCAGGCTGTGTTTCCTAAAAGTAAACGCCCGCCCCTCAAGGGTTATTTTTGTACCCCTTGGGCAAAGCAATATCCGCCATGGCACCACATTTTCATGTACCGCCAAGACTTCTCCGTCTTTATTCAGAAACGCCACATCAATGGCCATACGCATAAAAATGTATGAATACTGCCACCGGGCCGGAACAGCATTACCTCATTGTCACCAACGGAGAAATACATGGCTCCCAGCAGCCTGCGCATGAACGTTTCCATCCGAATAATACGCATACGCTCTAGAACCCCTTACCAATCAGGCCTGAATCCATAAACTGCACAACAATCGGGATCGCGATCACAATAAACGTCAGGGAAACAGCAAGCCAACCAGAGGCAGCAGCATTTTAACCGGCGCTTCATTGGCCAACTTTTCAGCCTTCAGAAAGCGCTCTTTACGCCGCTGCTTTGACTGGTTTTGTAACACGCTGGTGATACTCGCACCGCTTTCCTCCGCCTGAATAATCGAGGCGACAAAGTTAGTGACGGATGCCAGCCCCACTCTCTTTGCCAGTTGTTCCAGCGCCTGTTGCTTTTCCACGCCGGTACGTATATCACGCTGATAACGTGCCAGCTCTGCCTTCAATGGGCCATCAGTCATTTTGTTGGTACTTTGCTGAATTGCTCCGGTAAAGGCAAACCTGCCCGCATGATCAGCACCAGCAAATCCAGAAAAAGGAAACTGTTTTTCGATCATGTGTTTACGATATTTAATTTTATCGTTCAGCCAGATATCAGGGTAGAAATACCCAATCACAACCAAACCAAACACAATCGAAAACGAAGCAGGCTTAAGGCCCAAACCTAACAGCCAGACGACATAAGCACTGAATAATGCAAAGCCCAGAACAGAAAGGCGCTTGAGCACCACAAACTCCTCCGGGCTTATCACGTAAGACAACCCGGAAATCTGCAGTTTGCCCGCCAGCTCGTTGTATCTCGGTTTCGACATACCCGCATACACCTGGCTGGAATACAGCCGCAATACCGGCCGTAACAGCTTAATTAAACCACCGGTGCTATCACGCCAGCTATCATTCTGCTCTTCTCCCGCCCGCTGACTCAGCGCCCAGGGAATTGCCACCAGCATAGCGATACTGCAACCGACAAACAGCAGTACTAACAACAATATAAATTCACTAGACATCGATATTCACTATTTTCAGAATCATCCAGACTGCCAGAGCCATCATGGCAACCATTACACCCATCACTACCCAGCCCCATACTTCGGTATACAACACAGACATTTTGTCCGGCTGAAGCGAAAACATAACCGCCCCGACACCCACCGGTAACAGACTGATTACCCAGCCCTGCATCCGCCCCATGGCCGTTAATGCATTAATCTTGCCTTCCACCTGCGCCTTCTCGCGTAAAGTGTCCGATAACGATTCAAGGGTATCCGCCAGGTTGCCACCAACGCCCCGGGCAATGACGATTGCGGTCGTCAGCAGCTCCAGCTCCTGACAGTCCAGCCGCTTCTGCATGTCTTTAAGTGACTGTTCCAACTCCCGGCCAATCCGGTTTTCTGCTACCACCAGTGCAAACTCCTGAGACAATGGCTCCGGCTGCCGCTGAGCCAGCATCTCAATGCCTTTCGATAAGCTGCCACCGGCGCGCATTGCTGCCGCCAGAGACGACAAGGCATCAGGTAACTGATAGACGAACATCTTTAAACGGCGCTTTCGTAAAATCAGCTGATACACCCAGGGCGCACTCAACCCAAGCACCAGCCCGACAACCGCGCCTACCGGCCCAATCAACAACGCAAAGAATACCGTCGCAAACAAAGTTCCCAGCAAAGACACCGCCAGCAAGAACTTCGGCGAGGCATGTACAAAGCTTCGTTTAAGGTTATCCTCAACGTTGCTTAGCACCCGGCTTTCATATACTTTGAACAGCGTTGTTCCATAGATATGCGTTAACCGGAAAGCCGCCAGACCGGTAATAAAAGCGGCTGCGACAATCACTGCCATATAGATACTCAAGAAAACCTCCATTTACACTTGCCGACTGAAATGCATATAAAACACATTCCGTTCATTGCCCTGCTAATCAGCTTCGCCTCAGCAGTTTCCGGTGCCGACTACTATGTCATCACCAATGTACTTAATGTTCGTAACGCACCGACGGTTCAGTCAGACGTTACCGGCAAACTCCGTTTCGGCGAAAAAGTCACCGCCTTCGAAACCACCGGTGAGTGGGTTAAAATCCACTCCGATAAAGCCGCCTGGGTATCCGGAAATTATCTTTCCGAACAGCCCCCGACTCCGGAACAAACCGACCGGTTCCGGCTCAGCATGCTAACCCCGCTGTTGCAGCACTCAGACAACTACAACCAGCATAAAGCACTGTTCGAAGCCAAAAGCCTGCTGCTGAACAAACAGGGCACCTGCCTGATCAGCGATTTCAGCCGTATGAAAGGCTGGTGGCTCAATGAAGCCAGCGGCGGTAATGAATACTTCATCTACTGCCAGCACAATGACAAGCGGCAAAAATCATCCTGAATATCACCACTGAGCAACTGCACACCGAAACGCTGCCCTCAGAGTAAATCTTTAATGCTCTGCCGGGTGGTGTAATCCGCAGCCACTTTGCCGAAGCTGTCCTCTGCTTCAGGGTCAGCGCCATAATCCAGCAACAGGCTGATAACTCCGTAATTTCCCTGGAAACGTGATACGCCAGCAAGGTGCGGGTATCACTGACCGCCTCCACATCAGCTCCGGCATCCAGCAACGCCTGAACCACTGCCGGTTTATCAGACACAAATAACAAATCATTCAGTGTCTGCACGGGTATATCTTCAGTGCGCAGGCGATAAACCTGCTCGTGATCACCGTATTTAACCGCCTCTTCCAACACTGAAAACTCTTTCATAAAGTCTTCAAGCGTCATCAGCTCGCCTAGCAGCCCTTCCAGTTTTTGCCGGGCGCTGCTTCCTTCAGCATCTGCAACTTCCGGATCAGCACCTGCCTGTAACAACACGTATGCCAGGTAGAAGTCACCCGTCATCGCGGCCATATTCAGAGCAGTCAGACCTCGCACGCCTTTCGCGTCAATATCCACTTCGCCGGCCAGATAGCGGACCAGTTCAGCATTTTTCCCCATGACCGAGGTATGCAGCACATTGGAGCCATGTGGAAAGGTAGCCTGCATATCCGCACCGGCAGCACGGAAATGATCAAAAGCGGCCTGGTCACCCACTGCGGCCGCCAGCAACAACGGTGATCCGCCTTCAGCACGCATATTCACATCATATCCATCAGCTACATAGCGGCGTACGGTCTCCAGATCACCATTTCTCAGCACCCGCAGATAATCTTCTTCGCTGCCATAGACATAACCAAAATCCTCGGCGGTACGCTGTAACTGATCATTCACAGCAAAAGATCGCAGGTTGCTTTCAGCTGCCGTTTCCCGGCAACACGGTTACAGGCACTTAATGCATAATGCTCGGCAGCAGCACGGCTGATAGCCTTATCTTCAGAAGCACAAACCGCTTTCTTACCTTCCACGGCATAGGCAAATACCTTATGCCCGGGTTTCTCCAGATACCTGAGGAACTTACGATTACATGAACCCTCAAGCATATACGCCGCCGTTTGCTGTAACTCCAGCAGCCCGACATCCGTCAGCAATGATTCTGCCGGCGGGGTAAAATCAACACCGTAATCAGCCACACTCAGCTGCAGCTGATTACCCGCCAGCAAAACCTGACAAGCTGCATCCGGTTGTTTCGATGCTTTCATCCCCTGCCGTGCCTCTTCACAGGCGGCTAATGCCTTTACACCACTCTGAGCGTTATTCCGAGTCCCCGCCCCCACACCACAGGCATAACGCCCCAGCGGGTCCACACTGTAAGCGAATGCTTTTAACCCATTGCCCTGCAAATACCCTTTTAGTTGCTGTTTGCAGTCACCCAGCAAGAAGCTTTCCACCTGATCCAGAACCTGCTGTTTTTCACTGCGGCTAAGCACACTGCCGGACACTTCAACCAGCGGTGTTAACAGCGATTCATCAGCCACCCACTCGCCATTCAGACCAATGACCTGACAATCAACCTCCAGCCCTGCTTCGTTACACTCCTGTACAGCCTTCTGCATAGCAATTTCATCACTGTTTACCCGATGGGCCCAACCACAGGCAGAACGGTCTGTTTCAGGGTTATACCCATAGGCAAACGCCCGGGTATAACGGGAAGTAGACATCGACATAGCAAGTGTTCTTAAACGCAGATAGCAAGGTTCTGAGGGATGAATAAACCCGCTGGCTTTATCCAGAACTGCATCATCAAATGCATGGGACATGCCGCTCAGCAGAAAGCTGAGCAGAAAAATATGGCTTTCATGATTAACGCTCCCTGTCACCTGACCTGCTCAAAGTTCACGGACGCTGCCGACTATCGCTTCAAGCTTCTCTTCCACCTGTTTTATCTGGCCGACACCGGTTACCGCAAAAACGTTAACGGATAACCGCTGGGCAAAATGCCCATAAAGGCTTTGGCACTCCAGCTCTGGCCTTCAGCACGAAGTGTCAGGGTTTTACTGTACCCTTCAATGTTGCCGTAACGGGCTTTCTTTAGCTGTTTAACCGACTTCACCTTACGCAAACCCAACCCTTCAATGTAAGTGTTCAGGGTACTCAGAGCCACTTCACCCAGCTCAGCTTCGGTAACCGTAAAATCCGGCACCCGGATAATTTCAATGGTCATTAACGGGTAATATTCCGCCGGCGTGGTCAGCATCACTGCCGCTGTATTCTTCCGCGGTTCAACCATCACATCCCAGGCCGGTTTTGCCGGTACCGTTAACGCAATGCCCCCTTCAGGCACTTCCCGTTCAGCGGCATAAACCTGACTCACCATACCCAACAAACACGTCAATAGAGTTATATATACGTGTAAAACTTTTCTCATTTGGCTAAACAACGGCTCAACAAATAACAATGTAGCTAAACCCTGACCTATATTTATCCATACATACATTTCAAAATCCTTTTAAAAATACAGGAAGTTAAATACAAAAATTATTTTTAACGCGTAAAGGATCGTAATCCATAAAATAATCTTCCATATCAGAAAAACTACGAAGTGGATACATCTCTCCGCCTCTAAAGCAGGTTTCATAGAGGCTATAATCACCTCCATAACCTCCATCAAGATGCTGATACATAGACCCCAAGATGTTTTTTGACAAGCACGTATTAATGTTAACAAATCACTTTCATTAACATTCGAAGCCACTAAAGATTCAACAGATGAGCGTAACTTCTGCCATTCATCTTCACTTTCATCATAAAATGATAAAGCCATTTTGTTCCTGTCGACACCATTTCCTGCAACATATTAAGTGTATTCGACAACCAACCTGAACTATCTTCTAAATCGACAACATCATTCCATGATGCTTTCATGAAACATGACATCTCAAAAATAGGGGTATAACTATTCTTATCTTCTGCAACGTCTTCAATAATGTTGTTTGATATTCCTAGTCCCTTCAGATGTCGGCAATACTCTTCTATATATTCTTCCCTGCTCATCACACACCTTTTTAAACTAACTTAGAGCTACTAAATACATCTTCCGATTAAATAAAACCCCATATCACCAAAGGATCTTTATTAATAAATCACATCATTAATAATCATTATTAACATAAAATAATCATATAATTTTAATATGCCGGATAATCTTATCAATCATGGGTTTTATATGAGTTAGTTGCCCTTCACCGGTCATGGTGAGCACCGTGACAGGGTGGCCTGAGGGCATACGCCCAAAAACTGTGTAGCTGATACCCTTTTTCTTCAGAAACCACGCTCAGTTGCTCTTCGTATCCTTCCAGAGAACCATAGGATACCGCCCGTAAACCTGGCTCAGAATCCCCTTTCACACCCAGTTTCTCCCGCACGCTATTCAATGTTCCCACAGCAACTTGCAGTAACGGCTCATCCTCAGGAATCAGCCAGCGCGGGTGATAAGTAATTTCAATCGCGGTTGGCGGGTAATAATTGACCGGGGTACTCATAATCACCGCCACTGCATCACTGCGCGGTGATGTTCCCATTATCCACTCAGGCTGCGCGGGCACATAAAGCTGAATCCCCGCCGCCGGAACCGGCGTCAGAAGAACCGGAGATTCTACACGCTCTTCAGCCTGCACACCGGCAGCCAACCCCAGCAAGAACAGCACGACTGTTGCCGTGAGTGGTAAGGGCCGCAGGCTACGCCGTAACGCCAATTTAACTTTAAATCGATGTACTACCAGCAATACCAGATAGACAATGAAAAACTCAAAAACAGCCGACCAGCTAACATACCGGCGATATAGGCATCCATACTTACTCCGCTAAACCCAAAAACACTTCATTCTGAACCTGTTTTTATGCTGCAGTTTTCGCAGCATCATCCCTTTCTTTCCGTCACTAAAAGCCAAACAAACTGAACACACTCAGTCATCCAGATAGCTTAAGTTGTCCCAGCTACGTTCTATCTGATATTTCAAATGTGGCAACTTTCCGGCAACTGTATATACCTGCATGACCACCCAGGGTTTGCCCAGCTCACGCCCGACAAAAAACGGACATCTACCGGCTGCTGTTCATCAAAGCCACCAAACTCAGCCATCCAGCCCGACAAATTGCCGTAGTCAGCCGCTTGCAAATCTATGTCTTCCGGGTGTAGCGATGAACGATAATTTTGTAACGCCTGCTGTAAAACACCCTGCAAAAACAGCTGCTCTTTACCGCCGGTTTCTTTGAAAGGCATCACTGCCCAGCTCATACGAGCCGGCGGATAATAGTCATCAGGTGCCCATGCCGTAAATACCTGTACGCCTCTGTGCTCAGTCAGTTCCTTTGGCCAGCGGGGTACTGCTTCGGTCCAAATCTTAAGGCCTAACGGCCCCACCGAATTAATAACCATCGGACGGACATCCGTGCCAGCCATACTGCCTGCAGACAAAACAACCAAGCCGATACAGCAAGCAGACTGCAACAACATTTTCACTGTTTTATAAATTTGCATAGTCGTCATCCTTTCCGATATTTTCCTGGCTATATGTAGTGACAGCACAACACTCCGGTACTAAATATTCACTTTCAAAAACCAATATTCAGTGCACCAAAAGTAGCCATCACATTTTGTTCCTCTGTCTCTGGCGCGATAAATCCCTGATAGCTGTCGTTATCACTGGCCACTGCGATAAAACACCAGTTACGCTGACGCAGCCAGCTGTCGAAGTGCTTGAATACCTCAACCACTGTAGTGCAGTTTTCTGCGGCAATATCGTACTCTCCCGCATCCGGCAAGACGGCTGTTTTTGCTAACCGGACAGCAAACTCACGGGCACTGTCTGAATCTTTCCAGTCCACCTGCAGTGCACTGCTACGACGGTAAGTGTCATACAGGCCCATCTCGCTTTCCGCTTCTGACAGGCTGTAAAAAGTCTTCCGGACATTGCAGGGCCAGCTCTTCAGCATCTTCTGACTTCAGCCATTGAACCAGACAGTTCCATAAACGATCCTGTAATGCCGGTGGCAGAACCGCGGTAACTGTATTAAAAACATCTGTCCATGGCTGCAGTTTTTCACGGCCTTTTGCCGCTTAGGAGCTTTTTCCGGTGCCGCCGGCAGGGCATCTGCTGGGCCATCAATGGGGGCAGTACCACAGGTGCACCACGATATTTACCCCAAGCCCGCATCAGGTCGGTGGGGTAATATTCATGATCAATGAAGCTGCTGTCATCCACATTCAGCAGCGCCACTAAAGTGGCCAGCGGATAGCACCAGTAACCAGGCCAATTATCCCGTAAGTGACTTTCATCTAGATGCACCGTGACCTGTTTTTCAATGTCGGCACCCCATTTATCCAATGCTTTTTCACCAACGTCGGACGTTTTTCCGGAGGAGCTTCAATGATCGCTGCCCAGCGTTTTCTATCTGGCCCCGTATAATGCTCAGCTAAAGCCCGCTGAGGAATCAACGTTTGAAGCAACCTATCTTGAAATCGAGTTTTTCCTTCAACACAAGCAGGTAATTGCGCAACAAACTGCTGTAAAACTGTTCTATCAACCTGCAGCACTATTGCTAACGGAAAAAATGGACTGTTAATACAGGGATATAATAACCGGCCCACCACCACGCTATCGAAAGCAAATTCTTCTGCAACATTTGCGACACGCTCTGCACTAACCAATACCTGTTCATGTAAAGGTTGCATTGCAGACAACTCATCTCCTCTCAGATAGTGAAATGTAATCAGATCAGCAGCAGCAGCCAAGCTGCTTGCATACTTTCCAGTCACAGCCCTGGGATTGTCTACAGCATGCCGTTCATATATCTCCTGCATATAAGCTTCATCCATAATCCTTGCATATATATTTTCAATGTCAGCAAGAGTTTTCGTTAGGTCAGCTTCCTGCTTAAATTTATTGGCACGTAAAAGCATCAGTTACTCCTAAAACTCATATTCATTGCCAGCCCGGTCCACCGATACATCCGTTGTCGAGCCAGGTTTATCTTTTATCTCGAAAAACCGAGTTTCGCCCTTGGCATTAACTGCAGCATACAGACGTACCACACTGCCATCATTTTCCTCTAAACCATTCACTATATTATCTATATCATCATTATCTAAACCGGCTTTTTGTAACCGAGAAGGCTCTCCTTCAAGCAACCAATCTTTACTCATCTGTTTACCGTCATTAGTCTTGGCAAGCCCTCCGGTTTTCTGGGTTTCTTTGGAGCCGGAGGTTTTTGTCTCAATAATCACGTAGACGTCGTTACCGTCGGCGTCAGTCTTTTAAACACACTGTCAATGCCGGTTTGGCCAACATGCTTTGCCCACTGACCATCTAACTCTGCTTTTGTACCTAACTGTGTGTGATCCACATAATTATCGCCCAACTGTTGATAGCCTTTTACGGTGAGAATTTTATTAACCTTCGCTTCACCAATCATGCCCTTCGCAGTTGAGGCTGCAATATCACTGATTTTCAGATTATCCAGATCATTAACCGGCACTGGGTTGCAGTCCGCCGGACCGGCATTATGTACCCACAGCCCTTCGTTGCCGACAAAGTAATTCGGGGTTTGCGAAACACTGAAGTTATATACCTGCAGGGGCTGGTCAATCCGGTTGACGGCATAGATATTGGCATCACCATCAATGGTTGCAACCACGTCGCCGGGTTCGACCTTACTGACAGGCGTCCAGCCCTTGCCCTGAATCCAGATCGGGTGTTCAGCAGTAATCTTTATCCGGTCGCCTTCGGTCAGTAACAGGTAATGATGATCAGCAACTCTGCTAAAAACCTGCTTTACCGCCTGTGACTGCTGGGGATAAGTACCTTTATCGAGACGGGATTCAACCAACTGGCCAACCCTGATATTCTCAATTGGCTGTTGCCCGGACGGTGTCCAGACCTGTGTACCTGCGGCAAAGCTCGACCTTGGAAAACTAATCGGACAACCAAGGTCCTCAGCGACTTCATCCTTGGCTTTTTAATGTCCTCCGGGCCTTTAAAGTTATCAAGTTTACTGAGCTTAGCGGCAATCTTAAGCATAAATACCGGGCTGATATATTCACCCACAATGCGACCACGGTCATAAGCACCACATTTAAGCACTGTATTGAAGTCATCCAGTACACCATCAAAGACCAGCTTAGCGGTGGCTTCCGGGTCTTCAACAAAGGATTTCCCCAGGTAATACAGACCTTTAGCGAACTCCAGTGGATCAGTAATGATGCTGTAAATATCAGCAATCTGCGTTTTAATACCTTCCCAGAAACCGCGAACAAAATCATAAGCTGCAACAGCCAGGTCTTTCAGATCGTTCCAGAGACTACCAAAAATCCACTTTCCTCATCTTCTGACGGCGGTTGCTCTTCTACCTCTGTGCACAACTCAGGCTCCGTAGGTGGTGGAGGAGGATCTACAACACTCGACTCTCCGGAACCAGTTTCCGGTGCAAAATTATTGCTCTGGTCAATATTATCCGTCGTGAGTGTCGAGCCCGGGTTAGTCGTTGGTGCACTGACACCAACCCAGTTGTATTCACTGCCTCCTTTAAAGCCTTCTGAAGGTGATGTATCCAGTACTGAAGTGGTGTTGCCTGCAAGCTGTTCTTTCGGACCGCCTTTCTGGCGCGTCAGCCCCTGCAGTTCGGCCAGCGACACCATAGAGTCATTCAGAATGGCCTCGCTGTGCATACGGGTTACGCTGCTGCTGACAACCGGCAGCATACCCCGGGCGTAAAGCTGGCGTTCAAAGTTGTTAGCCGCCAGATAACGGCCACCAAAAGCGGTAATCAGGTCACCGACAATGGGCATCCGCATAGGAATACCCACCGTGACTTCAACCTTTAGCAGGTTGGCATCCTGAATATTGATGCCACTGCTGGCACCGGGGTAGTACTCAGGCGGTGCAGGCCATCATTGGGTAAGTAGCGCCCACCATTTTTATTAACACCAAAATCGCTGAAAGCTTCCTGGGTGGGGTTAAGAATGCGTACCTGTGTGTTCTGGGCAACGGCGGCGGTCGCCCGGTTAAGGCTCTGGGTCAGATTCGCGCCGGAATAATACGGCGCCATCCCTTTAACCAATCCCCGCTGTAAGGCACTGACTTTTGCCGAATCAAAAGACGCCTCTCTGGCCGCCACACTGACAGCATAATCAGTGGCAGTTTTTGCTTCATAGACACGGGCCCATTCAACCCCGCCCATCATCAGTAATGAAACAACCGGCAGAGCAATCAGGGATTCAACCGCCATTGCTCCCCGTTGCCGGAAAGCAGTGGCCAGAGTTCGGCAGATTTTTTAAACATCGGTTTGCGCATCCATGAGCAAATAAAGGTATATATCTGTAATTAAATGGCGGCTTCGCTGAACATTGTCCGGTCGAGGTCGATACCGGAGTCTCTCAGTTCGTCATAAAACCGCGGGGCAATTCCCATACTTTGATGGTGCCCCTGAATAGAGCCGTCAGTGAGAATGCCGGTTTGCTTAAATTCAAAAATCTTCTGCATCAGCACCACATCCCCTTCCAGTCCGTCGACTTCCACAATGGCTGTGACCCGTCTTTTGCCATCTGCAAAACGGCTCTGATGCACAATGATGTCTACCGCAGAGGCAACCTGTTCGCGGATAACCTTAACCGGCATATCCATACCGGCCATCAGTACCATTACTTCCAGTCGGGAAAGCAAATCACGGGGAGTTAGCGTGGGCGGTTGTCAGGAGCCATCATGCCCCGTATTCATTGCCTGCAGCATGTCCAGCGCTTCACTGCCCCGGCACTCGCCGACGACGATACGGTCAGGGCGCATACGCAGGGCGTTTTTAACCAGATCCCGAATACTCACTTCCCCTGATGCTCAACATTGGGTGGCCGGCTTTCCAGTGAGATAACGTGGTCCTGTGCCAGCTGCAGTTCAGCGGCATCTTCAATGGTGACGATCCGCTCGCTGTCAGGAATACAGTCCGACAGGGCGTTCAAAAGGTGGTTTTACCTGAGCCGGTACCACCAGCGACGACAATGTTCTTACGGTGCTGAACGCAAATTTCCAGAAATGCAGCCATGTCGCTGCTCAGCGAGTTGTAGTCCACCAATCGCTGTAAATTAAAACGTTGCTTAGAGAACTTACGGATAGTGATGACCGGGCCGATCAGCGACAACGGCGGTATAATGGCGTTCACCCGCGAGCCATCCGGCAAACGTGCATCCACCATGGGGAGCCTTCGTCTATACGGCGACCCAGGGGCGCAACAATACGTTCTATCACACTGATCAGTGAAGCATTTCCGGTAAAGCAGGCGGTGGATTTTTGCAGCTGACCAAACCGCTCGATGTATACTTTATCCGGACCGTTGACCATAATTTCGGTCACACTTTCATCTTCCAGCAGCGGTTCCAGCAACCCCAGGCCAATTGATTCAGCCACGGTTTCTTTCAGTAACAACGCCTGATCAGCGTCTTCAGGCAACTGAATTTCACCGGCTCTGATAATTTGCCGTGCCATCCGGCTGGCTTCTTCGCGCAGTTCAGCATCAGAGTAGTTATCCACCAGAGAACGCTGGTACAGATCCAGCTTTTCCATGATTTTTGCTGTAACTGTTTTTCAGCTCTGTCCAGATATGCGGGGCAACGGCTGTCTGGGAATCAAGGCGGGCAAGTTCAGGCACAGCAGCCACTGGCTTAGGCTGCTGTGGCTGTGCCGCTGTTTCAGCCACTGCCTGAACAGGTGCATTCGCTTCACGTGGCGTTTGAATTAAAGGCTTGGAAGCAACGGTTTTAACCGGGGCCACTGACGGATTTATTCCTGCAGCCGGTGTATCAATAATTTTGATTTCACTCTTACCCAAACGCAGCAAGGTTTGCGGCGAAGGATTAATTAACCGTTGCTGTAACTCTCCCGCCACACTGAAGTCCGCGCCCTTGAGTGCGGTGATGACCACTTCTTCAGTCATCACTTCAATGCTCAGGTGTAGCTTCTCCAGCGCTTTGTCTTTGACCCGTACATCAGCAAACAGAGAACGCCCCAGCGTATGTTTGCCCAGATCAAGTTCGCGGTTAATACAGCGGCCATCCGCTTCCTGTAATTCAATCTGTAGCATCCGACTAGTCCATTAAGTCAAATTTTCTGAAAGCTTCGCTCTCAGTGGATAAACGGTTGAACTTGCTCTCGCTGGCGGTAACGGTGTCATCATCCCCTCTGATAATGGTCGGGGTCACCAGCACAACCAGTTCCGTTTCTTTGTTCCTGAATTCGCGGGATTTGAATAGCTCACCCAGAATCGGTAAGTCTCCGAGGCCCGGTACTTTATCCACAATTTTTGCATCTTCCTGGCTGAACAGGCCGGCAATCACCATGGTTTCACCGTCGTAAACGTTCATCTCTGTTGCCGCTGTACGCTTCAACAACCCGGGGACACCCAATACCGTAACCGACTGGTCGATAGAGCTGACACCCACATCTACCCGGGTCTGGATATAACCGCTGTCATCCACCAGCGGTGATACTTCCAGATTGATGCCGTACTCACGAAAGCTGACGTTTGTCACACCGTTATCACTGGTTACCGGAATCGGGAATTCACCACCGGCCAGAAACTTTGCCTGCCCGCCACTGATGCTTGAGAGCGTCGGTTCAGCCAGTAAACGCGCGTCGCCGTTGTTATCGAGAATATCGATAACCGAAGTCAGCGATGTGGAAAGCCCAAAGTAGCTGTTACCGGAGCCAACATTCAGCGGCAGCCCTGTTGCGCCGGGCGCCAGTGCAGCACCGGCTGGCAGGCCCGTTCCCCGGAATACTCCGTTTGCCTGATAGTCCCCAGAAATGAGAAGGTAGGTCCGTTAATCAGATCAGACCAGTTAATGCCTATTTTCTGTAACGCATTTCGGTTTACTTCAATAAAACGGGCATGGATCAGTACGGTTTTCTGGTGTTCGAATAACGGCGCGCTTACCAGCGAAAGTACGTTATCGTAACTTTCAGCGATCTTTTCAGCCTGCGCTAAATCCTGCTGTTTCTTGGCTTCACCGCGAAGAATGAAACTGTTATTCACTTTTTCCAGGGTGATTCCCGGCATGTTTTCCACCAGCCGCTCAAGCTCCCCCTGCTCCGGCCCCTGCACTGCACCGTGCACCTGAACCACATATATTTTCGGTGGATTATTACGGCTCCAGATACGTAAATCGGTTACGCCCTGCTGCTTGGCTATCAGCAATACTTCCTGTGTATCCTTGAGCACTTTCACCTGAGCAATTTCACCGTTCCCCAGTGCAACTCTGCTTACACCTTTGGTTTTCAGGAGTAGGGTTTGCCCCACGGTAATACTGTGTAACTCCGGTTTATCAGCCTGCACAGCGGCCTGCACCTGAGCGGCAATAACAACACAGGACAACAGTGCTGCCATCAGCACTTTGAATGATTTAAAAACTGACACTTAATTGCCCCCGATAATGATTTCTACAGGCCGGTACTGGCGGGTTGCTTTCTTACGGGTACCAAGCAAATCTTTCACTTGCACCAAGCCGTCATAAGCCTCACCCGGCTCTTCAATGCCCCGCAAGACAAAGGAAATTTCCCCGATACGCTGTGCATGGGTTACTTTGGCGGCATTTTCAGGATTAAGCTCCAGGGTAACCGTGCTGTACTGCACAACTTCCCCGGTCAGGTTTTCAGCAGTCGCCACCCCGGTGGCAATAACACGGATATTGGATAACAGCGGCAATGTTGTCAGTTCATCATTCTTTTGGTGGTCAGCAGTAAGTCCACTTCATCATTGGGAGATAACATACCCGCCGCTGAGTTAATCTTATCCACACTGACCGTTACCGCCCGAGTACCACTCTCAATCAGAGCAGCAAACTTACCGCCTTTGCGGTTTGAGATATGTGTAAACAGAATGGTCTCGCCGGCCTTCACGCCATAAGACAGGGCAAAGCCACTGACAGAACCAAACTGATCTTTACCGATTGAATCCGAATGCACAAAACCGGAGGGCACTTTCCGCAAAGCCACCGAAGCAGAACTGATGACATCCCCTGGCTTCAGGTCATATTTAGCCACGACAACTTCAACCAGCTTATATTCCTGATCAATCGCCGCTTCTTTTCGGGCAATCTCAGTGTCGATATAGGTATACGTCAGGTAGACGGCAATAGCTCCTGACAGCAAAGCACCGCCTAGCATGATGAACGTTAGCATTTTACCTTTCATCTGGAATCTCGCGGTTTAATTAGGGACTGACAAAGTATTGGAGTACTGATCATGATGATCAGTCAGGTTATCTACCACGGCAGGCAAAACACCAAAAATATCCCCGAAAATGCGGCGGCAATCACAATATATTCCACGAGTGAACTTCCTTTATTCCTGACTTTATTATTCACGGCCAAATTCCTTGTTCAGCAAAATGAGTGTGCCGGGATGGTCTTCTCTTTTGTAAAAACATCAGCATCGACTGACTGTTTTTGCGGAAATACACCCGGTTTTCTGCCGGCTGATTAACAACCTGCCAGCCGGTTTCTTCGAAATATGTAATGAGATTGTCCCGCGTGACCGGCATATGCTTTCCCGACATGAGAATATTCATTTCCCGCTGTGAACCCGGATCGTTATAAACCTGCTCTGAGACTTTCACGATGCCGAAAGGGTATTGATCCTGTTCCAGATAGCTTTCGTCACCTTCCAGAGCAGAAATGCTCAGAGTGCCCTGTACCCCTTTAAGGTCTGCAGCCAACTGCGCCACATAAAATGCCTCATTGCCTTTAACCGCTACCTGGGTCCAGCCATCACGTTCGGAAACAACAACCGGATTTCCGAATTGCTGTAAGTACCCCTTGAACACAGCAGTCTGTTCCTGCAGGCTACTCCGTACATGGAACCCCCGCATGTTGAACGCGAAGCCGTTAAACACCATGTCTTCGCTGATCCAGTAACCTTTAATGCCGGTGGGTAAATCAGGCTGAGGTAAGCCCGCACGGGCCCCGGAAACCATCATCAGGCAAACCAGAAAAACGTAAGATGCTTCATGGCACGTACTCATCCAGCACGACGGAAGAATCAGGTACAAAGTCCGTATTACCTGCATAACGTCCTTCCTGAAACGGAAAAACTGGCCAATTAAATCACTGCCGGGCTTAGCAATCAGGGACATTTCAGATTCCACCCCCAACCCTTTTACCCGGTCGGAAAAGTCTGCTTCTGAGTAAGCAGACCATGAGTCAGTCAGCAGCCCGGAAGTTGCCGTTAAATTAAGTTGTTCAGGTAACTCAAATGCCTGGGGTGAGAAAAACTGGCCAGCCCGGATGTTTTATTATCTTTAGGATCCCGCACCCGGTTAGTGATCGGCATACTGACCCGATAAGCGGTAATCGGTGACAGATCAACACCCAGTGACTTACCAGAATCTATCCCCAATACGCTTACGCCATTGCCTGCCCCATTTCGAACCAACACATTATGTGTAGCGCCCCCGGCATCAGATCTGGCGACATTCACCCGGATTGTCGAGCCATCGCTCACCATCAGGGTACGGCTGCGGTAATCTCTCCAGAGTGCTTCTTCTGTAACGCCCTGCGCATCAATCAATCCTTTATCCACAACAGCCGACCGCCGGTGCCCCATAAAGCGATCGGTGGTTTCCAGCGCAATATCAGTTTCATTTTTTGACGGCTGTCTGCCCAGATAACCTTTTCCCAGGCAACATACCGGGCAGCCTCAACGGTTTTATGCTGCATATCCGCATATTTACCCAGCAGAGTAATGCCTAAAAACCGGGATAGCTGCCAGACAGCCGACAACCAGCTCAAGCGTTGCTGCACCTTTTGCCTTTGTGGATAATTCATTCCCAGACAACCCCTTCCGGCACAGCCACCTCATCTTCCTTAAGGCATTTATGTTCAACACTGTCAGCAACTTTAGAGAGATATACCCGGCCATCTTTCAACAGCATATGCTTCGCATAGAGAGTCGTATGGCGACCGTATAACCATACCTGACAAAAATCACTTTGAATTTGCCCTCCAGCCAGCTGTAATGACTGCCAGTCACAATCAAGCCCGGCAAACGCTTTACGCTCCTCTGGCGGATTCAGCCATTTTGCAGGTATCTCAGACCCCGGATTCGTTCCTCTGCGAACAGCTGCATAGTTTCTCAGCGGTTCCTGTGTATAAATCCCTTTGTCAGGTATCCATTTAGTCTGCAGATACTTCTGCTTAACACCTACAATCGAACCTGTTGCTATGTCTGCTTTTGGCTGAATTTCAAATCCGGTAATAACCGTTTTATGGACTTTTGAGTTGCATAAACGGTTATCTCTCCATCTACTCCCAAAACAGGAAAGGCGGGAGTTCCTCCCCAGAAATTTTTATAATTAATCACGTAGCCGGGGGCGTATCCCACAGGACAAGTTAATGTATCTGTTATGCCTGCCAGCACCTGACCGATGAAACCCATCGTCAGAAAGGCCTGCACAAAAATATGTTTCACCATGGGCTCACCAATTTGACCTTCCAGAAAGGATTCAACAAATTTGCATGTTCGGTGGCATGGCCACTGAAACCGGATGAAGGCTTTTCAAAATACACCCGGGCACGGCCAAAACCGGAGATACTGGTATCGTTAGCCCCCAGGCTCATTCTGCGGTTTGGTACGGTTAAACGGTCTGATTTAGTCGTCAGGGTAACCAGATCCATATACAGGGCACCGGACTCCGTTTGCCAGGCAGCGCCGTTAAACTGGCTGTAGCCATGGACGCCCTGATAGCTTCCGTCAAACTCACCGGTGCTGGCACTGCCTTCACCGATGGTGTCCCAGACCCATTTCCAGCGGCCTTTTCTGAACCGGTACTGGCCGAACTCCATAGAGTCTTCAGCCCTCCAGGAACTCAGATCACTGCCTTCGGTATGAGTCGTGGATGCGTCTTTACGCAATTTAAAGAAGAAGAAAAATCGCCGGGACCATTCACGGTTAGTGAGCCAGTTTTCAGCGCCTGCATAGCTCATACTCACCAGAGTGTGCATCTTGCCGCTGTCTTTACCGGGATCCATCACCGTTGCAGCTCCCGCCAGTGCAGCCCCTGTGACAACAATGCCGCCTGTACCAGAGGAACAAAATCAGACCCCGCCCCCGAAGGCTGTCAGGCTCATTCACATCCAGTTGCGGATCATAAGTACGCACGACATCCGCCATCACCTGATTCACCACTCCGGGCCTTAAATCAGTTACCGCCGCCAGTTGCGAGGCATAAATCAGCCGGTTTAGCTCATCCACTCCGGGAACTGTGAAGTTTGCAGTAAACTCAGTCACACCCTTATATTCAGTTACCGCTCTATCTATTGCTTCAGTCACTTGCCCCACATACGGAATAAAGCGGGTAATTTTATGAATTTCTGCCACAGTATCAGCCACATAACGAATCCAGCTGACGTAGGTAATCAAATGTCCGACGGCCACATGATTAGCCACCATAGCCCGGTTGGTATAAGCGAGGTAATTAAGATTTCGGGAGACCCAGACCCCTGCACTGTAGGCACCTGCATCGGCCGCATTGGTCGCAATGCTTTTATCCACCGTCTTCTGGCCGGTGTTAAACATCACTACCATCAGCACACTGGAAACCGTTAATACGAACAGTATTAACGGCAGAATTTGTCCGGCATTTTTCTTTGATACACGCACTGCAACACCTGCCGTGAATCGATGATTCAAGCCATTCATAATCAAAAACAATAATCAGTTTTTAAGCCGACTACCCAGGCGGACTATTCAACCGCTGCAAAGATCAGTAAAAACGCAGTTAAATTGCGACTCAGCAACCAATATCAGTTCTGAGCGTTGTAGGTAGAGAGAGTATCCTGAACGTTACCGCGGTTTGTAGCAGTAGTCGCATTCTGACCAGCCTGCTGGATATTGGCACTGCCATCTCCACCAGCCATTTCTTCAGCCATAGCCGCTGTCTGGTTACCGATAACGTCACCAAAAGAGGCAAACACCCCAATGGCAGCAACAGCAATCAGCGCAGTGATAATGATATATTCAGACATACCCTGACCCTTCTGGCGAGACAGGGAGAAGAAGAGAACTTAGAAAGTTTCATCAGACTTTTCCTTTTGAGCAACAACAAATCCATATGTACAGCAGCACGTAAAAATCGTTTCAAACGAACGCCGTATCAATTCTGCGGACAAAACTACCGTTTTTTTCAAAAATCAACAAAAATCATATTTTTGTTTTTTGCAACCTAAAACACAAAAACAAAACCCAACTTGGGTAGTATTTATATTGCTTAAGAAATCCCCTTCAAGTCTCCCTCACATATATTCCACAGGTACAAATCAGCTATCCAAAACTCGACCAAGCCATTGATGTAAAAGGCGTAATTGAAATCAGGGTCAGAACTCAGACCAGAGCCCCGAATAGACGCGCGCAGCAACTGCAAAACTGGCAGATTTCCCCGCCCTGACACTGTGCAGCCTCAGCACATACCACTGGCCATCACGCTTCAACAACAAAGGCCCGCCGGAATCCCCATATCCGCTCTGGCAATTACTTCTGAGCAAACGTTTACGGTCATAGATTCCGGTAATAAAGCACCCATGCTGAACAGTAAGCACCTCCTGCCGGTCATAGCGGTAACCGGCATGCACCACCGGCATCCCCACGGATGCCCGTTGACCGGTAGCCAACGGCACATACCCCAACACCTCACCAAGCGACCTGTCGAGCCTGAGCAGCGCCCAGCCAGATTGATCCTGCCAATTGCCCGCCAGGAAAATCGCCCCCAGGCACAGCAATTCTTTGTGGATAAGTGTACTGCTGATCAGAAGGTACAGCAGAATCAGATACCGGGTCAGCACATGCCCCGGCAATATAGAACCAGACAACCAGAACAGCCGCCCGGACAATGTACGAACCCCCTTTCCGCTCACCCCCGATTCAACAGTGTGAACCATAACAGTCAAGCGTATTAAATTACCCCTGCCGCCGTTATCCACAGCGGGTTTTCACAGCATAGCAAAGCGCCGCAAATATCATGCAGACAAAAGTTCATAGGCACGAAGACAGCGCGAAGCAACAGAAAAACTGCAACAAAGAAAAATATAAACAAAAGAATAAAGAAAAAGAAAAAGGGAAATAGAAGTGGTGGGTTGTATAGGATTCGAACCTATGACCAATTGGTTAAAAGCCAACTGCTCTACCAACTGAGCTAACAACCCACGCTTTACTTCTCCCCATACCACTTTTCTGAAGAACTCAGAGAAAGTGGTGGGTCGTATAGGATTCGAACCTATGACCAATTGGTTAAAAGCCAACTGCTCTACCAACTGAGCTAACGACCCGTAGTGGCTCCTCGAGCTGGACTCGAACCAGCGACCAATAGATTAACAGTCTACTGCTCTACCAACTGAGCTATCGAGGAACAACGTTTCTCACATTAATGGCGGAGGAGCAGGGATTCGAACCCTGGAAGGGCTATTAACCCTCGCCGGTTTTCAAGACCGGTGCTTTCAACCACTCAGCCACCCCTCCTGTGAGGCCGCGTATATTAAAGGATTTTGCTTTTGTGTCAACACCCTCTTTTAAAAAACCTCAACTTTTTAGAAAATTTTCCGGAACAGATCCCCGCTCAACTATGCTGATGATATACAAGGTACTTATGACTGCCTGCAGGCCTTAATTTCCCACCTTATAACTGGGATAATACCGCCACAGCTACAGTACATATAAGCACTGCAGAACCTTACAGAATCCAACTGGACACATACATGGCAACTATTGGCAGAAGCAATCAATTAAAAGTAGTAAAGGAAGTGAAGTTCGGCGTCTATCTGGACGGTGAAGAACTTGGCGACATTTTGCTGCCAGTCCGTTATGTGTCGGAGAACACCAAAATCGGTGATGTATTAGATGTGTTCATTTATCTGGATTCTGACGACTACCTTATTGCTACTACGCTGGAGCCAAAAACATCCGTGGGTGAGTTTGCCTGCCTGACGGCTGTCTCGGTTAACCGTATCGGTGCATTCTTCGACTGGGGCCTGCCAAAGATCTGCTGGTGCCGTTCAGCGAGCAGAAGCAGTCCGTCGAAGAAGGTAAAAATACATTGTGTATACCTATCTGGATAACGAAACCGACCGCATTGCCGGCTCAACAAAACTCAACAAGTTTCTGGATAACTACCCGCACTCATTTAAAAGGGCCAGCAGGTAGATCTGATCATCGAAGATCATACCAACATCGGCTACAAAGCAATCATCAACGGCACCCACTGGGGCGTTGTTTATGATAATGACGTATTCAAGCCTCTGCGTTACGGCCAGAAGATGAAAGGCTTTATTAAGCAGATCCGCCCGGACGGCAAAATCAATCTCAGCCTGCAGAAGCTGGGTTATGGCAAAACCGACGATGTCAGCAAACGCATTATGCATATGCTGCAGGAACAGGACGGCTTTATTGCCTGCAACGACAAAACCCCACCGGATGTTATCTACAAACTGTTCGGCGTCAGCAAGAAAGCCTTCAAACTGGCCATTGGCCGTCTGTATAAAGAACGCAGCATCACGATTGAAGAACGTGGCATCCGCCTAAACACCAAATAACGCCTCTCAGTAAAACGTCCAGTGCCGCTTTGCGCGGCACCCTGATAGACTCGGGCAAACCCTTCAGGAGAGCCCGATGTCTGCCTACATTATTGCCGCCGCCAAAACCACCGATGGACAACCCGCCCGCGGCAGTCACACGCTCTCAGATTGCCAGGCGCTGCAGACCCGACTGTCAGATGCAGGCATCAGTATCCACCATCTGACGATCGATCCTCTCAGCACCGACTGGCACAGCCCGCTGGAACCCGGCCATTTCCGCAGCGGCGCGGCACCTGTAGAAGCACTGACTGAGGCTCTCTCTATCCTGCAGACGCCCCAAACGGCCGTCGTCATAAGCGGTACTGACCCGTTACGCACCGGTTACGAAAAACGGACCGGGCCGCACGTATGGCCATCTACGGTGAAGATTACACCCTGATTGATGCCTACACCGAGCTGAGCAAAGCCTTTGCCAGCCAGCACGGTTTCAGCGAATCACAGTTCCGGCAATTTGCTCAGGCATTGTTCGACAACTACCTGCATACCTTTGCAGAACAGCACCCTGACGCACCACAACCGGGCGCCGCCTGGTTTAAACCGGTGAGTGAACTGTTCCGGGGAGTCGATTGCGCCAACCCTGTGCAGGACTTCAGTGGCCAGCTGATCCTCTGCAGTGCAGATACCGCAGCTACGCTGAAAATTCCTCAGGCGCAGAGAGTCACAGTAAGGGGCGCCAGCTGCATAACGCTCCCGGCAGATGGCAAACCGGCCATCGCAGAGATTGTTCGCTACGGACATCTGCACAGCGCTTTCCAGCAAGCCTGCCAGCAAGCTGGCATCGACTTCAGGGAAGCCTTTGTCCACAGCAACGCTATTCTGGATGTGTATACCTGCTTTCCGGTGGTGCCGATGGCCTTTCTGCTGACGACAGGATTTGTCAGCTCACCGGATGCCCTGCCCCATTTTCTTGCGGAGTATCCGGTTACCATCAGTGGCGGCATGAACCTCGCCAAAGGCCCATGGAACAACCCCGCCCTGAGCAGCCTTATTGACAGCTACCGGGCAATTACCGAAGGCCGAACTCAGATTGCCGGCGTACATGGCAACGGTGGTCTGGGATATAAACAGGGTTTTACCATACTCACCCACGCAGACTATCCCGCATAAAGTTACCCACATATTCTGTGCATAAGCCTTGGAAAAGATCTGCATAACCGCCAGATCTTCCGGTTCATGAGGCTTTCAGTCAGCGGGCAGTTAATGATCAGCCCCTCTGTTAAAAAGTTTCAGAATCTCAAAAATATTTATTGATAATCATTATTATTTACATTAGTATCAATCCCGCTCGTAAGTGGTCGGCAAAGTACTCACCTCACCGATACTTTGTCATCGCAGGCGACGTTGATTTGGCCAGCGTCGCCTGCAAACTTACCCGCAAGCTTTACAGGCTCTTGTCATAAGTATTTTTCAGCGGGTGCTCACCCGCTGTTTTTATCTGCGCTTCCCAACATATTCTTACACCTCACCCGGACGTACCTTTTGCTGACATAAATCAGCACCGGCTACCTGTATATAGCAGCAACCCTGAGCTACTATAGGCCGCATTTCCACCAGCCCGGTTTTCTTCATGCAACAGGATCTCACTCCAAAAGCCAAACACCTGATATTTGTAGGCGGCGGCCACGCCCATGCTCTTGCCCTGCTGATGATGGCAATGAAGAAACCGGAGGGTGTTAAAATCACCCTGATTTCAAATGCCATTCAGACCCCATACTCCGGCATGCTGCCGGGACTGATCGCCGGCCACTACAGTTTTGACGAAGCACATATCGATCTGGGACGGTTATGTCGCTTTGCAGGGGTGAACTTCATTGAAGATTACGTCACCGGCATCGATCCGGATAATCAGACCGTGCACTGCCGGAACCATCCGGATTTCAGCTACGACGTCCTCAGCATCGACACCGGCTCAGTACCCGGCCACAATCAGCTACCCGGTGCTATGGGTGGACAATCCCGGTCAAGCCTGTAGACCGCTTTCTGGAGCACTGGCAAGCGATTCAGACACACATCAGCCAGTCCCCGGAAGCATCTGTCCGCATAGGTGCAGTCGGGGTGGTGCCAGCGCTGTTGAAGTCATACTGGCCATGCAGCATAAACTTAAGCAGGCGCAACTGGCAGATCAGGTCAGCTTTCATGTCATCAGCGGGCCTGATGACATACTGCCTAACCACAACGACAAGGTGCGCAACCGCTACCGCAACGTACTGAATAAGCGCCAGGTGGAAGTACATACCGGTTTTACCGTCAGCCAGGTTACCGAACGTTGCCTGCATACCGCCGATGAACGCACCCTCGAGCTGGACTACATTATCTGGGCAACCGCCGCCACCGGCGCTGAATGGCCCGCACAGGCAGGACTGCAGACTGGCCCATCCGGCTGTATTGAAGTAAATGACTGCCTGCAGTCACTCTCACCCGAATATTTTTGCCTGTGGCGATATTGCCGACATGGTCAACCATCCCCGGCCAAAAGCCGGTGTATTCGCAGTACGCCAGGGTAAACCTTTACTGAAAAACATTCTGGCGATGCTGGCGGGCAAAAACTCACGCCTTTCAAGCCACAAAAACAGTTTCTCAGCCTGATCAGCACCGGCGACAAATATGCCGTTGCATCACGCAGCAACTGGTCACTGGCTGGCCGCCTGATCTGGCACTGGAAAAACCGTATCGATCAGAAGTTCATGCGCCGTTTCAGCGAAGCCACCATGCTCCCGGATGCCACCAGCAATAAACCGGTCAAAGTTGAAAACCCGGACATGCGCTGCGGCGGCTGTGGCGCAAAGGTTGGCAACACCGTATTACAACGGGTGCTTGCCCAGCTGCCTTCCGGTCATAAAGATGATATTCCCGTCGGGCTGCAACACCCGGATGACGCTGCCGTCATCGCCGTCCCTGAAGGCAAGTTGCTGGTGCAATCTGTGGACAGCTTCCGCCAGCTGATTAACGACGACTACCAGTTCGGCAAAATAGCCGCCGTGCATGCCCTGGGAGATGTCTTTGCTATGGGAGCCACCGCCCATAGCGCTCAGGCACTGGTTACCCTGCCCCATGCCAGCGATGAATTACTGGAAGAACAGCTCCTGCACCTGCTTAAAGGTGCTTTGGAAATCTTTACCGAATGTGGCGTCACACTGGTGGGCGGTCATACCTCAGAAGGTAGCGAGCTGTCACTGGGCTTTGCCATTAACGGCTTTGCAGACCCGCAGCAACTGATGACCAAAGGCGGCATCCGCAGCGGCGATTACCTGCTGGTGACCAAACCTCTGGGTACCGGAGTTCTCTTTGCCAGTGATATGCGCGGTCAGGCCCACGGCCGCTGGATCAGTGCCGCCCTGCAACAAATGCAACACTCCAACTTCCGGGCCAGCCAGATCCTTGGCGACTTTGACTGTAAAGCCTGCACTGACATTACCGGCTTTGGTCTGGCCGGCCACCTGCTGGAAATGCTCAGTCCCGGCGGCTTCAGTGCTGAACTGTTGAGCAACAGCCTGCCGGTACTTGAAGGCGCTGAACTGTGCCTGCAAAGCGGGCTGCAAAGCTCACTGCACCCTGATAACCAGCGTTATGGCAGTCAGGTAACGGTGGAAAAAGACATTCCCGCCGGGCGTCAGGAACTGCTCTACGATCCGCAAACCGCCGGTGGCCTGCTGGCCGCCATTCACCCGGATAAACTGGATGACTGCCTGGCAGCCCTTCAGGCTGCCGGATACAGCCATACTGCCGTCATTGGTAAAGTAACCGATCCGGTCGGCTGCAGTGCAAAAATCCGGCTGATAACCGATACGGAATAAGCATTTAACCGAAAGTTAAAAACTTTCCGGTTTTCAGTTTTATTTCATTCCTCAGAATTAATCTGGATGACATGATCCAAGCACCCAATTCTGAGGGACACACCATGAACAAAAAATAGCCATCCCAGCCGTCCTGGCTGTCGCTGTGACCGGTGCCAGTGCACTGGTCTGGTCCGCCAGTGGCCAGACCAGCCAGAACGCTGCACCGATTGCCGAAAACGCAATGACCAGCGACGGCCTGGCCATCGCAACATTCGCCGGTGGCTGTTTCTGGTGTACCGAAGCCGGCTTTGAAAAGCTGCCCGGTGTAAAGGAAGCTGTTTCCGGCTATACCGGCGGTCATGATACAACCCCAACCTACAATGAAGTTGCAGGCGGCGTGAGTGGCCACACTGAAGCTGTGCAGGTTTTTACGACCCGGAAGTGATTACCTATCGTGGTCTGGTGGAATCTCTGTGGCGTCAGATGGACCCGACTGACGGCACCGGCTCATTTGTTGACCGGGGCAGCCAGTACCGCCCGGGTATTTTCTTCCATAATGAAACCCAGCGCCGCATTGCAGAACAGTCCATGCTGGAACTGGCCGCTTCAGGCCGTTACAGCCAGCCACTGGCAACAGAACTGACTCAGCTGGAAACCTTCTACCCGGCGGAAGAATACCATCAGGACTACTACAAAAGAGCCCGATCCGTTACAAGTTCTACCGCTTTAATTCCGGTCGGGACCAGTATTTACAGAAAACCTGGGGCGATGACCTCAACCCGGACTTCACCAAATTTGGCCGTGAAGACGAAGGTCAGCAACTGGTCACTCAGGACCGTAATGACTTTGTGAAACCGAGCGACGCAGAACTGCGTGAAATGCTCACCGAGCTGCAATATGAAGTCACCCAGGAAGATGCCACTGAGCGGCCGTTCAACAATGAATTCTGGGATAACAAACGCGAAGGTATCTATGTGGATATCGTCAGCGGCGAACCCCTGTTCTCATCAAAGGATAAGTTTAAATCCGGTACCGGCTGGCCAAGCTTTACCAAGCCTATTTATCAGGCATCCATTGTTGAGCACACGGACACCAGCTTCTTCATGACCCGTACGGAAGTACGCAGCCAGTATGCTGATTCCCACCTGGGACATGTATTTAAAGACGGTCCGGCACCTACCGGCCTGCGCTACTGCATCAACTCAGCGTCTATGCGCTTCATTGAAAAAGATCAGCTGGCCGCTGCCGGATATCCGGAACTGCTCAGCCTGTTTGAATAATTCGTTTCGTTCCCCAACGAAAACAGGCGCTGTTTACAGCGCCTGTTCTTTTGCAAACCACATGAGATTAACGGCGACATTTAGCCCGTTTTTCTTCCAGACGCGCCATCAGCATGGCCATCTCATCGCTCTGCCCACCGGTTGATTTAGCTTTCTTTGCCTGCCGCTTTGCCTTTTCTTCAGCCATCAGCTGCTTTAAACGCTGCTCTTTACCCACCGGGTTCGCCGCAGAAACCGCCGCTTTTGCCGACTGGCTTTTCGCCGAGGCACGACGGCTGGCCTGCAGTGATGCTTTACGGGCAGCAACCTTTGCAATCAGCTTGGCCATTTCCGTTGTTTCAGCATCCTGATTAGCCAACTGATCCAGCAGTTTCTGTTCAGCTGCTGAAACAGGTTTAGGGGCCGGAGCAGCAGGCTGCGCTTGTAGCGGTTCAGCTGCCTCACGGATAACATTCACAGGGGCAGGTGCGTTTTGCGCAGCAGCGGTTACCGCAGGCTGCGCCTGAGTAACAGCTACTTCTGCTACCACCGGAGCCATCTCGGACTGTGTTGTAACCGTTGCCTGAGGCTCAGTTACTTTTTGCGCTTCAGCTGCCTCAGCAACCCGCTGACGGCGTTTCAGCGTCAGGGTTTTACGCTTGCTTACCACCACAGGCTTACCGTTAGCATTAAAACAGCCACGGTTTGCTGCAGGCTCCGCCACCTCTGCCTGAGGCGGCATTTCCGGTGCGGCCTGTACGGTTAACGGGGCTTCCGCCGTAACGGCTTCAACCGGCTTAGGCTCTGCAGACTGAACAGCGACCGGGGCAGTGACTGCTTCCGGCTTGGTTGCAGCCGGAGAGGCTGCAACAGGCTGAGGTGCAGCCTGAACCGGTGCAGGTTCAGCTTTCGCGGTGGCTTTAGCTTTTGCAGCAGGCTTCGCTTTTGCCGCAGCTTTCTTGGGTTTCTTCGCCCGGGAATCCAGCCGTGCAATCAGTGCCGCCATTTCAGCCGCTTCTGCTCGCTGTTTAGCTTGCCGCTCTTCCATACGGGCATCTTTTTCCTGGGCAATGGCTTCGCGGATCTTTTTCTCTTTAGCTGCGGAATTCACCCGGCCGGTCGGCAGAGCCTCGGCAGCCTTCTGGGAGGCAACCGCCGGGCTTTTAGCAGGTGCTTTTGCTTTAGCAGTTTTCTTTGCTGCAGCTTTCTTAGGTTTCTTGCCGCGGGCATCCATCCGGGCAATCAGCAGGGCCATCTCCCGGGCAGCGGCTTTCTCTTTGGCAATCTTTTCTTTGATGCGCTCATCCTGACGGGCATCGTAGGCTGCTTTGTCTGCCTTGCGTTTCGCGGCCCACTCAGCATCCGACAGGCGTGGTTTCTCAGCAGGTTCCACTGATTGATCAGCAGGCTTATCAACAGGCTTAGCCGGAGATGACGCTTCAGTCTCATCAGACGTTTCTGCCACTGAATCTTTCGCCATAAACGGCATTTCATCCACCAGCTCAGAACCCTGCTCTTCAAGGCTCAGCAACGCATCGCGGGTCAGGTCTTCTTCAACTGCTTTTGGCTTGACTCTGCGGGCCGCCTTAGGGGCTTTCAGCTTCAGCCCCTGCAGGCTGATACCACCTGTTTCTTCCAGCGCGGCCTGCATCAGCTCACGTAACTCGGCCGTGTCTTCCGCAAACGCCCATTCGCTGACCGCAAAACTGTCTATGCCGTGGTCACGGATATCGTCATACAGACGAGCTTCTACGCCCGCTTCAGCGGCTTTAAGAATAACTTCCCAACGCCGGTCAAGGTCTTCACGGCTGGTACCAACATATATCTGTTCAGTAATCGTATTGGTGATGGTAAAAACGATCAAAAGAGGATGACTCCGTACACAAAATCAACAGCCGATGGGGCAAAAGATCGCGTATTATAGAGATCCTTTTTTAAAGGTAAGACTTGAAATTCAGATATTTTTTGAATCTTCAGGGAGGGACAAAACCGGCTGAAAAACGGCGGATACAAACGGTTAATTTTACTTAATTTTTGCCCTGTTCCCCGGTCCGGAAACACAGAGAACAGGACAAAAATATTCTTCAGAATGCAAACTGCTCGCGCCATTGTGCTGCTGTCATCACAGGGCGGTTCTGCTCTTTGCTTCAGCAACCACCTGACGGATAAGTACACTGTTATCCGCCGCCAGTTCACCGTGCTGATCATAGAGGTTATTTTCAAAACCCACCCGGACGTCGCCACCTTTCTGCATCGCCAAACGGGCACAGCGGTGCTCATCCGCACCAAAGGCACACACCATCCAGGGAGTTTCATCCTGATGGGCGGCAAGGAAGGGTAACAGGTCATCCGGCGACGACTGTTGCTGTGCATGATATCGGCCAAGTACGAACAGCAGATGATGCGGTACCGAGGGTATAACGCCAGCAGCTTTCAGCCGGTGGTAACGCTGAACATCTTCAGCACTGTACAGAATGTACTGACAAACGATTTCCTGTTCCGCCAGCCAGTGGAAGAACCCCTGTGCACCATAAATGTCATTATCTTCCGGCAGCAACTCCCGCACGGCTATCGAAACGGCCTCGGGCTGTACTTCGCGTACCATCGCCATCTGGGCTGGGGGCTGATATATCCTTGCCGCCTCCGTGGTCAGCTGTACCGCAATATCATCGCCTACTTCGGTTTTCAGCATTTCCCATATCTGTTTATTCAGGCTGGCATCCAGTGAATGCCGGCCCTGCTCATCCCGGGCATGAGTGTGGATCATGGTCGCCCCGGCCTGCACTGCCTGACGGGCCGCTTCTACGACTTCAGATGGGGTTACCGGCAGTGCCCGGTGATCCTGCTTTTGCTTATAAGCACCGTTCGGTGCAACCGTAAGAATCATTGCCTGTGTCACTGCCTTAGCCTCCCAGTGCCTTAAAGGTATCATCCAGCGCAAGTGTGAACTTATCCATCAGCTCATCTGCCTGAGACTGCTGCAGAATAAATGGCGGTGCAATTAATACGTGATGGCCATTTTTCCGTCGATCGTACCGGCCATCGGATAACACATCAGTCCGTGCCCGAATGCCGCCTGTTTTACTTTTGCATTCAGGACTGTCTGCGGGGCAAATGGTTGCTTGGTCGCCCGGTCTTCAACCAGTTCAACGCCCATAAACAGGCCACGACCACGGATATCCCCACGTACGGATGTTCAGCAAAACGTTCCCGCATCCCGGTGAACAGATAGTCACTCATGTTTCTGACGTTTTCTAACAGCTGATCTTCTTTAATGATCTGCTGTACCGCCAGTGCCGCTGCACAGGCAGACGGATGGGCCATATAGGTATGCCCATGCTGAAAGAAACCACTGCCATCGGCAATGGCCTGATAAACCTTATCGCTCACGAGCGTTGCACCAATTGGCTGATAGCCTGCCCCCAGCCCCTTGGCGATCGTCAGCAGGTCGGGCGCGACACCGTCTTCATCACAGGCAAACAGATGACCGGTCCGGCCCATACCACACATCACTTCATCAAAAATCAGCAGAATGCCGTACTGGTCACAGATTTCCCGTACCCGCTTCAGGTAACCGGGCACCGCCGGCACAGCACCGGCAGTTGCTCCCACTACCGGCTCAACCACAAAGGCCAGTACTTTTTCCGGACCGGTTTCCAGCAAAGCATCTTCAAGCTCGCCGGCCACCCGCTGACCGTACTCAAACTCAGTTTCGTCCGGGCGCTGATCCCGGTAGGTATAGCAAGGCGCGATATGCTGAACCGGTGATAACAGCGGATCGAACTGCTGGCGACGCCACTGATTACCGCCGACAGCCAGCGCCCCAAGCGTATTACCGTGATAGCTCTGGCGCCGGGCAATAAAATACTGGCGCTCCGTTTCACCTTTTCGGTGAAATACTGACGGGCCATTTTCAGGGCAGCTTCTACCGCCTCAGAACCGCCACTGACAAAATACACATGATTCAGATCCCCGGGGCATCAGCCACCAGTGAATCTGCCAGCCGCTCGGCCGGCTCGGAAGTAAAAACGCACTGTGGGCAAGGGAATAGCATCCAGCTGCTGTTTAACCGCAGCAATCACCTTTGGGTGGTCGTGACCCAGACAGGACACCGCCGCGCCGCCGCAACCGTCCAGATAGCGCTTACCCTGCTGATCTATGATGTAGGCCCCTTCACCGGCAACGGCATATGGCAGTTCAGAATGGCAATGGCGATGAAATATATGACTCATACTGGATTCCTGTGACTGGGCAAGGCTTAAAGGCGTTTATCTATTAAAGTTGCTATTAAAACTATTGGCCAGCCGGGCGACAAACGCGTTATGCTCTTTTGATATGCCAAAAGGAATACCATGCGCCGACATCTGCCCCTCTTAATGCAATCAAAGCGTTTGAAGCGGTCGCCCGCCAGCAAAGCTTTACTGCGGCAGCCGCCGAACTGTGTGTCAGCCAGAGTGCTGTGAGCAAACAGGTCGCCCGGCTGGAAGCCCACCTGCAGCTGCAACTGGTTGAGCGTCACGCCAAAGGCATTAGTCTGAGTAAGGAAGGTGAGGCTTATCTGCAGGTGCTGACAGACGCGCTGGATGCGATTGATCAGGCCAGCGCCCGGCTCAGCAATGTGCCCCATCAGTTACGTATTGATACCCTGCCTTCCCTGTCGAGTATCTGGCTGATTCCCCGGCTATCCGATTTTCAGCAACGTCACCCGGGCATTGAAGTAGAACTCGTAACCGGCGACGGCCCGGTAGACTTTGCCGCCTCCGAAGCGGATCTGGCGATCCGGTGTTTTGCCGATGCTCCCACCGGCAACCACAGCCAGCTATTAATTCAGGAACGGCTGCACTTGGTGGCATCTCCCTCACTGGTTGAGTCCCGTCCGGTAAACCACCTCAGCGACCTGCGGCAATTTACCCTGTTACGCCAGACCACCCGCCCGGACCTGTGGCAGCAGTTTTTCCGCCACTGGCACGATGATGAACAGGCTTACACCTATGGGTTTGCCTCACAGCATTTCTTTATGACACTGCAATCAGTCAAGGAAGGCATCGGGATTGCCCTGCTACCGGACTTTCTGGTGGCAGAGCAACTGGAGAGCGGCCAGCTTTGTGCACCGCTGAATCTGAGTCTGGACAGTGGCTACGGGTATTATCTGCAAATCCCGGCACATAAGCGCCAGCAGCTTCAGGTTCGCCAGTTCACGCACTGGCTGCAAACACAGCTGCCGGCCTCAGAATAAGAAAGGCTCTGGCGGTATCAGCGGCGCAGCTCTTCTATCCGCTCAGCCAGCATCTTGTATTCGCCGTAAGCTTCACCCACCAGGGTTCTCAGCCCGTTAGAAAACTCATTCACCTGATCGATATCGCCGTTCGGCAATACTTTATCCCAGGCGGCTTTAAGGGTTTTATCCATCATAAACAGCGGCTGGCATTCAATGCTCTGCCAGATTTGCTCCAACCGGAAACTGCGTTGTGCCACTGAGAGACAGGCCCTGACCGCCGGCCGTTGCTGGAGGATAAAAATCGCTGCCGAGCGCGCCTCTGCCGTTGGCAAAGCCTGCACCGGAAAACTCATAAATACACACAAAAACAATGGAAAAAGCGGCTTCATCAACACTCCGGGCTCACCAGAAAAATATCCAAAAAGTAGAATTACTCTGTTAACGACCACCTGCACAGCAAGTTTAGCTAAAATACTCCTGCCACGTATCAAAAAACTGGCCATTTGGTCAGGAAGCGTTTGCATTTAACCCTCAGGCACAGGTAGAGTTAGCCACTGCGTCAGAGGCGATAGATGCTTCTGCAACAGAATAATAAATGGAGATCATTTCGATGAATCAATTTCGCAAAACTGTGCTCGGTCTAAGCACTGCGATTTGTATTATGGGCATGAGCGCAGCTGCTCAGGCTGAAACTGTAAAATCGCTCTGGCCGGTCCTGCTACAGGTCCTGTTGCTCAGTACGGCGACATGCAGAAAGTCGGTGTATTGGCTGCGATTGATGACATCAACGCTGCTGGCGGCATCAACGGTATGCAGCTGGAAGGTGTTATCTATGATGACGCTTGCGACCCTAAGCAGGCGGTAGCGGTTGCCAACAAGATCGTTAACGACGGTATCACTCACGTTGTAGGTCACCTGTGTTCTTCTTCTACAGAACCAGCTGCTGACATCTACGAAGAAGAAGGCGTGCTGATGATCACAGCAGCTTCTACTTCTCCGACTATCACTGATAAAGGTTATCAGATGATTTTCCGTACAATCGGTCTGGACAGCCTGCAGGGCCCGTTCGCCGCTCAGTACGTAATCAACTCTGTTAAGCCTCAGCGCATGGCTATCATCCATGACAAGCAGCAGTACGGCGAAGGTCTGGCGACTGCCGTTAAGACTGAAGTTGAAAAGGCTGGTATCAAGCCAGTAATGTTTGAAGGTGTTACACCTGGCGACAAAGACTTCTCTGCACTGATCGCTAAGCTGAAGAAAAACGACGTAGACTTCGTTTACTACGGTGGTTACCACCCAGAGCTGGGTCTGATCCTGCGTCAGTCAGCTGAAAAAGGTCTGAAAGCTAAGTTCATGGGTCCAGAAGGTGTAGGTAACCCGGATATCTCTAAGATTGCCGGTGAAGCATCTGAAGGTCTGCTGGTAACTCTGCCACAGAGCTTCGACAACGATCCTGCGAACAAAGCACGCGTTGAAGCTATCAAGGCGAAAGGCGAAGACCCAACTGGCCCGTTCGTATTCCCAGCTTACTCTGCTGTTCAGGTAATGACTGATGCAATGACTGCAACCGGTACTACTGACGCTGAGAAACTGGCTGAGTACATCCGTGCCAACACGTTCAACACCACTACCGGTGAGCTGGACTTCGACGAGAAAGGTGACCTGACTCAGTTCTCCTTTGTTGTTTATGACTGGCACGCAGACGGCACTAAAACGCCAGCTGCTCAATAATATTTAACTAAAACCGATCAGGTCTGAAGGACACCCTCCTTCAGACCTAGATCCCGAGGCCCTGCACCGTGATCCGGTGCCGGGGTTTCGTTATATCTGGTCCCTGCAAATGTCAGAATTTTCTCTCTACCTATTGCAACAGCTCATTAACGGGCTAACAATCGGGTCCACCTATGCCCTGATCGCTATCGGCTACACAATGGTTTATGGCATCATCGGCATGATCAACTTTGCCCACGGCGAGATCTATATGATCGGCTCCTACGTGACATTCATTGTCATTGCGGGTCTGTTGGGCATGGGAATGGTGAGCCTTCCGATTATACTTATCATTGCCCTGGTGGTTGCCATATTTATAGCCAGCACCTATGGCTGGACAGTTGAACGCGTGGCCTACCGGCCGTTACGCGGCTCCAACCGCCTGATTCCACTGATCTCTGCGATCGGTATGTCTATCTTCCTGCAGAACTTTGTTGTTCTGGCTCAGGGTTCACGTGACGTTGCTTTACCGCCTCAGATTACCGGTGGCTGGAGCTTCGGCGACCCAAGCAACTTTGAAGTCTCTGTTTCATACATGCAGATGATGATCTTTGCGGCGACCTTCGTCACCATGACGGTACTGACCCTGTTCATCTCCCGCTCCCGTATGGGCCGTGCATGCCGGGCATGCTCTGAAGATCTGGGTATGACCAACCTGCTGGGTATTGATACCAACAAAATTATTGCACTGACATTCATCATCGGTGCAGCACTGGCAGCGGTTGCCGGTCTGTTACTGGGCCTGTATTACGGTGTTGTGAACCCGTTCATCGGCTTTATTGCCGGCCTGAAAGCCTTCACTGCAGCAGTACTGGGCGGTATCGGCTCGATTCCGGGTGCGGTACTGGGCGGCCTGTTATTAGGTGTTACTGAAGCCATGACTGCAGCCTTCTTCCCGGCTGAATACAAAGACGTGGTTGCCTTCAGTCTGTTGGTATTGATCCTGTTAGTACGTCCAAGCGGCCTCCTTGGTAAGCCGGAGGTTGAAAAAGTATGACCCAGAGTAAATTTTATAACGCCATTTTTGCAGCCGGGATCACCTTTATCCTGGCGTGCCTGATGATCGGCGTGAAGCTGAATACAGAAGGCACTACGCTGACCGTTGAAGGCGCAACTGCAGCCCAGTGGGGCTGGATCATCGGTGGTATCACCGTGGTATTCTTCTCCCAGCTGTTCTCCAATCAGATCGACAGCGCATTTGGCAAACTGCCTAAGCCGGCGGTTAGCCAGCTGGTGCCACAAAGCCTGAAGTCTGAGGCAATGAAGCCATGGCTGCTGGCCGGTGTCATCGTCATCATGCTGATCTGGCCGTTTATGGCATCCCGTGGTGCCGTTGACCTGGCAACCCTGACGCTGATTTACATCATGCTGGGCCTGGGTCTGAACATCGTGGTAGGTCTGGCAGGTCTGCTGGATCTGGGCTTCGTAGCCTTCTACGCAGTCGGTGCTTACACCTACGCCCTGCTGTCACTGTACTTCGGCCTGTCATTCTGGATCTGCTTACCGCTGTCTGCAGCACTGGCCGCCCTGTTCGGTTTCCTGCTGGGCTTCCCGGTACTGCGGTTACGGGGTGACTATCTGGCGATTGTAACCCTGGGCTTCGGTGAAATTATCCGTATCCTGCTGAACAACTGGACAGCTGTGACCGGTGGCCCGAACGGTATTTCCGGCATTGCCAAGCCGACACTGTTTGGTCTGGAGTTCACCCGTAAAGCCAAAACAGAAGGCGCGGAAACCTTCCACGCGTTCTTTGATATCAGCTACTCCAGCTCATACAAAGTAATCTTCCTGTACCTGATCGCGGTGGTTCTGGTTATTTTCCTGATTTACCTGATCAACCGCCTGATCCGCATGCCAATCGGCCGCGCCTGGGAAGCACTGCGTGAAGATGAAATCGCCTGTCGTTCACTGGGTCTGAACCGTACAGCTATCAAGCTGTCTGCTTTCACCATCGGTGCTTCTACCGCCGGTTTCGCAGGTTGTTTCTTCGCTGCACGTCAGGGCTTTATCAGTCCGGAATCCTTCATCTTCATTGAGTCTGCAATCATCCTGGCGATTGTTGTACTGGGTGGTATGGGTTCTCAGGTAGGTGTCATTCTGGCAGCGATTGTCATGACCATTCTGCCGGAACTGGCCCGTGAGTTTGCCGAATACCGGATGCTGTTGTTCGGTCTGTTGATGGTTGTCATGATGCGCTGGCGTCCTGAAGGCCTGTTACCGATGAAACGTCCGCAGCTGGAGTTGAACAAACAATGAGTCAGTTACTGTTAGATGTAAAAAACCTGACCATGCGTTTTGGCGGCCTGGTGGCCGTCAACGGTGTCAGCCTCGAAGTGAAAGACAAAGAAATTGTCTCGGTTATCGGCCCGAACGGTGCAGGTAAAACCACTGTATTTAACTGCCTGTCCGGATTCTATATCCCGACTGAAGGCAGCGTCATGCTACGCGGTGAGCAGATTGCCGGCCTGAAAGACTACCAGATTTCCCGTAAGGGCCTGGTACGTACTTTCCAGCACGTACGTCTGTTCGCCAAGATGACCGTAATTGAGAACATGCTGGTTGCCCAGCACCGTCACCTCAATACAGGCCTGCTGTCAGGGCTGCTGAAAACCCCTGACTACAAGCGCAAAGAAAGCGAAGCCATGGACCGCGCAGCCTACTGGCTGAAAGAAGTGGGCCTGCTGGAATTTGCTAACCGTGAAGCCGGTAACCTTTCCTACGGCCAGCAGCGCCGTCTGGAAATTGCCCGCTGCATGGTGACCCAGCCAGAACTGCTGATGCTGGATGAGCCTGCAGCCGGTCTGAACCCGAACGAGACCAAAGAACTGGATGAACTGATCATCAAACTGCGTGATGAACACGAAATCTCGATTCTCCTCATCGAACACGATATGGGACTGGTAATGGGTATCTCTGACCGCATCTACGTGATTGCGCAGGGTACGCCGTTAGCCAACGGTCTGCCGGAAGAGGTTAAAAACCATCCGGACGTTATCAAAGCCTATCTCGGGGAGGAATAAGCGGATGTTAGAGATTAATAACGTTAACACCCACTACGGTCAGATTCAGGCGCTGCATGATGTGTCTATCGACATTCAGAAGGGTGAGATCGTTACCCTGATCGGTGCCAACGGTGCGGGTAAAACCACCCTGATGATGACCATCTGCGGTGATCCGCAGGCATCTTCAGGTCAGATCCGTTTCGACGGTGAAGAACTGAGCTCCCTGAATACGCCTGAAATCATGCGTAAGGGTCTGGCGATCGTGCCGGAAGGCCGCCGGGTATTCAGCGGCATGACCGTTGAAGAAAACCTCTTCATGGGCAGCTACTTCCGTAGCAAGGAAGACGCTGAAAAACCGTACAGCACGTACTGGAACTGTTCCCCGTCTGGAAGAACGTTACAAGCAACGTGCCGGTACCATGTCCGGTGGTGAGCAGCAAATGCTGGCTATCGGCCGCGCCATGATGAGTAAACCCCGCCTGCTGTTACTGGACGAGCCGTCTCTGGGTCTGGCACCTATCATTATCCAGCAGATCTTTGACATCATTCAGCGCCTGCGTGATGAAGGTGTAACCATCTTCCTGGTAGAGCAGAATGCGAACCAGGCACTGCGTATTGCTGACCGCGGATATGTTTTAGAAAACGGCCGCATTGTGAAGAGCGATACCGGTGAGAACCTGCTGACAGATGCCTCCGTGCGGGAAGCTTATCTGGGCGGTTAACGCTGATTTATAAGCAAAAAGCCAACCTTCGGGTTGGCTTTTTTGCCTGAAAAACAGACTTGCTGGAAATCACTCGCATATAAAACACAAAATGGTTATTCCATTGTGTTTGAAAACCCATAATTCCCCTACACTTTAACTTGAGCTTAACGGCCAATTAATGCACAATCGCCACCTATAGAATAATTGTCGCTTTTTGACGACAAAAATAATCGGCTGAACCTCTGGTATCAACCGGCTGGATATGAAGTAACCAAGGGAAATACAGATGGCACACCTTTGTCTTGACTGCAGATCTCTGCTGACAACACAATCCATTCGCCTGCATGACAATCTCCAGGAAGTGAAGCACGTGCACAACAATACGCTGTACGCTTGCAGTAGCTGTCATGCGGAAATTGCGCTCACCAGCGTCCCGCATCAGTGGGTACTCATGAACGCAAAGAGCAACGAGCAGAAGGTCGCCTAATAGCCACCTTCCTCACGCTCCGGCGAAGAATACAAAAAGGCGCTCACTGAGCGCCTTTTTGCTGTCTGACGTTTACCGGGGTTAAGCCCGGCTACACAGATTTATTCAGACGGTTCTTCTTCTGAAGCACTGGCAGCAGCCGTCACTTCAAGTGAATCTACCCGCTGATAACCCCGTGGCAATTTATTACCCCGGCGGCCACGCTCACCCCGGTAGTGCTCAAGGTCTGCAGGCTTCATCTTCAGATGCTGTCGGCCGGCATGCACCAGCAGGGTATCTTCAGCAGACAAGGTTACCATCGCCACCAGCAACTCTTCACGGGCAGCTGCCCGCGCCGACGGAATATTGATGATCTTGTTACCCTTACCGCGGCCCAGCTCCGGCAGTTCAGCAACCGGGAAGACCAGCATCCGGCCTTCATTGGTTACTGCCACCAGCAAGTCAGACGCTTTATCAGCAATGGCCAGTGGCTTCATACCTTTAGCATTCTTCGGCAGCGTCAGGGCCGCCTTACCAGTACGGGTCTTACTGGTCAGATCGGCAATCTTGGTGACAAATCCATAACCGGCATCAGACGCCAGCAGCACCGCATCCTGATCTTTACCGGCAATTGCACCATCGATGGTGGCATCTTTAGGTAAAGTCAGCTTACCGGTAACCGGTTCACCCTGTCCCCTGGCTGATGGCAGCGTATGGGATTCCAGCGCATAGGCCCGGCCGGTGGTATCCATGAGGATCAGCGGCTGATTCATCCGCCCCCGGCAGGCCAGCTTAAAGCCATCGCCAGACTTATAGTTCAGGCCGTTCGGATCGATATCATGGCCTTTCGCCGCGCGGATCCAGCCCTGCTTAGACAATACAACTGTAATCGGATCAGCGCTCAGCAGTGCCTTCTCATCCAGTGCCTTGGCTTCTTCACGGGTGACAATCGGGGAACGGCGGTCATCGCCAAACTCTTTGGCATCCGCTTTCAGCTCATCTTTAATCAGCTTACGCATCAGTTTGTCGGAACCCAGGATTTCTTCCAGCTGCTTACGTTCAGCTTCCAATTCGTCCTGTTCAGCACGGATCTTGATTTCTTCCAGCTTGGCCAGCTGACGCAGGCGGATTTCAAGAATCGCTTCCGCCTGAATTTCGCTGATGCCGAAACGTTCCATCATCACCTGCTTGGGCTTGTCTTCCGTGCGGATGATTTCAATTACTTCATCGATATTCAGGTAGGCCACCATCAGACCTTCCAGAATATGCAGACGGGCCAGCACCTTATCCAGACGGTGCTGTAACCGGCGACGCACAGTATCGGTACGGTAGGTCAGCCACTCAGTCAGAATCTGACGCAGATTCTTCACCTGAGGGCGGCCATCAATGCCGATCATGTTCATATTCACCCGGTAGGTACGTTCCAGATCCGTACTGGCAAACAGGTGCGCCATCAGCTGTTCAATATCCACCCGGTTGGAACGTGGCACCACTACCAGACGGGTTGGGTTTTCGTGGTCAGACTCATCCCGCAGGTCAGACACCATCGGCAGCTTTTTCTGCTGCATCTGCTGGGCAATCTGCTCCAGAATCTTGGCGCCGGATACCTGATGAGGCAGTGCCGTAATGACAATATCACCCTGCTCCTGGGTATAAACCGCCCGCATCCGCAGGCTGCCTTTACCGGTTTCATACATCTTGCGCAGCTCATGCCGCGGGGTGATCAGCTCAGCATCGGTTGGCATATCCGGGCCGGGCAAAATTTCACACAGCTCTTCAACCGTACTGCTTGGCTTATTCAGCAGCTGGATACAGGCCTGGGTTACTTCCCGCAGGTTATGGGGCGGAATATCCGTCGCCATACCCACGGCAATACCGGTAGTACCGTTAAGCAGAATGTTTGGTAAACGGGCCGGCAGGGTCAGTGGTTCCTGCAAGCTGCCATCAAAGTTAGGGCCCCAGTCTACCGTGCCCTGACCCACTTCTTTCAGCAGTACATCCGCATAGCGGGCCAACTTGGCTTCGGTATAACGCATCGCCGCAAAGGATTTCGGATCATCCGGCGACCCCAGTTCCCTGACCGTCAATCAGCGGATAACGGTAAGAGAACGGCTGCGCCATCAGCACCATGGCTTCATAACAGGCACTGTCACCGTGGGGATGAAATTTACCCAGCACGTCACCCACGGTACGGGCAGACTTCTTGTGCTTGGCAGTGGATTTAAGCCCCAGCTCAGACATCGCATAGACAATACGGCGCTGTACCGGCTTCAGGCCATCGCCGATATTCGGTAATGCCCGGTCAAGGATGACGTACATGGAATAATCCAGATACGCCTTCTCGGTATATTCTTTTAATGACAGGCGTTCTACGCCTTCATCGATATGTACGGTTCCACTCATATTCTTTTCCTAAGCCAGCTGTCTGGCATAACAGACCTCAGACTTCCGCCAGATTACCCTTGGTTTCCAGCCACTCTTTACGGTCAGATGAACGCTTCTTGGCCAACAGCATATCCATGGTTTCGTTGGTATCATCACCGGCTTCGATGGTCAGTTGTACCAGACGGCGGGTATCCCGCGACATGGTTGTTTCACGCAGCTGCAACGGGTTCATCTCACCCAGACCCTTGAAGCGCTGTACACCGATCTTGGCATTCTTACGCTCGGCCTTAATGTGGGCAATGATGCTTTCTTTTTCCGCATCATCCAGCGCGTAGTGAATATCCTTGGCAACATCAATCCGGTACAGCGGCGGCATCGCCACATATACATGCCCGGCGGTGACCAGCGGACGGAAGTGACGGACAAACAGTGCACACAGCAGGGTGGCAATGTGCAGTCCGTCGGAGTCCGCATCCGCAAGGATACAGATCTTGCCGTAACGTAAGCCTTCCAGCTCATCCGAGCCCGGCTCCACACCAATCGCCACCGAAATATCATGCACTTCCTGAGAGCCAAGAATCTCACCGGAATCCACTTCCCAGGTATTAAGAATCTTACCCCGCAGCGGCATAACCGCCTGATATTCACGGTCACGGGCCTGCTTGGCCGAACCACCCGCAGAGTCACCCTCCACCAGGAACAGCTCGCCGTTCAGGGCTTCGCTGCCGGAACAGTCCGCCAGCTTACCCGGCAGCGCCGGCCCCTGAGTAACCTTCTTACGGATAACTTTCTTGTTGGCCCGCAAACGCTTCTGGGCATTGCTGATCACCAGCTCAGCCAGGGCTTCACCGTCTTCAACATTGCTGTTCAGCCACAGACTGAAAGCATCTTTAGCGGCACCGGACACAAAGCCGGCAATCTGACGGGAAGATAAACGTTCTTTTGTCTGGCCGGAGAATTGCGGGTCCTGCATTTTCACGGAAAGGATGTAGCAGCAACGCTCCCAGATATCTTCCGCTGAAATTTTCACACCACGGGGCAGCAGGCTGCGGATTTCACAGAACTCGCGCATGGCATCCAGCAAACCGGTACGCAGCCCGTTCACGTGGGTACCGCCCTGAGCGGTAGGGATCAGGTTCACGTAGCTCTCACCAGTCAGGTCACCGCCTTCCGGCAACCACTGCAGGGCCACATCAACCGCATCAATCTCACCCTGAAAAGAAACTGTAAATGGTTCCTGAGGCAGGGTTTCAAATACCTGAGTCGTACCTTTGAGATAGTCCACCAGACCGTCTTCGTAATACCACTCTTCTTTTTCCTTCTTCGCGCCGGTTTCATCGGTAAAGGTGACCCGCAGGCCGGAACACAGTACCGCCTTGGCCCGCAACATGTGCTTCAGTTTAGTCAGATTAAACTTCGGCGTATCAAAGTAGCTGGCATCCGGAAAAATCGAACAGTGGTACCGGTGTTCCGCTTTCCACAGCTGTCCACCACTTCCAGATCAGAGACTTTTTCACCGTCGGCAAAGCTCATCCGGTACACTTTGCTGTCACGCTTAATGGTCACTTCAATAATTTGGAAAGCGCGTTTACCACCGACACCCCTACCCCATGCAAACCGCCGGAGTAGTTATAGTTATCATTGGAGAACTTACCGCCGGCGTGCAGCCGGGTCAAAATCAGTTCGACACCGCTCACCCCTTCTTCCGGGTGAATATCCACCGGCATCCCCGGCCGTTATCGCTGACACTGATGGCACCGTCTTTATGCAGTACCACATCCAGCTGATTGGCGTGGCCGGCTAGTGCCTCATCGACACTGTTATCGATGACTTCCTGTGCCAGATGATTTGGCCGGTCGGTTTCGGTATACATGCCCGGTCGACGCCGCACCGGGTCCAGGCCACTGAGGACCTCTATCGCGTCCGCATTATAATTGGTCATTCTTCTCTACTGTCCTTCTTATGCCGGCGCTGCTGTTCGGCGACCGGTAATCATCAGGCATTGCATCTGCTGATGTACGCGCTTACATAACAAACTGTTTTTATGAATCCACAGAGGGTAACCCGGGGACCTCCGGCAGCTCAACCCGGCCTTCAGAAAACGCCAGAATTGCCGGAATCAGTGCATCAAACTGCTGGAATCCATGATCGCCACCCTGCTGAATCAACATGGTGGAATCCGTTAACTTATCCACCGCCTGACGGTAATCCAGGGTTTCATCATCCGTCTGGGTCAGCAGCAGATAATTCTGAGGCTGGCTGAGTGACGGCACGTCAATCGCCAGCATCTGCTGTAAATGCTGCTCGGTGAGGGTATACGCCTCGCCGGTGTAAAGATTACTCTGCTGCCCCAGCATTTCGGCCAGCAACTCATAAGGCCGCACTGCCGGGTTTACCAGCACCGCACGCACCCCGTAGCGCTCGCCAAGCCAGAGACTGTAATAGCCACCCAGTGAACTGCCGATTAAGGTGATGTCACGGCCTTCGTGCTGCCGGATCAGCGCTTCAGCCTGGGCAATGGCTTCTGCCGGCCAGTGGCTCAGCGCCGGCACAAGGACATCATCCGCCCTGCCTGCCGCGGCCATAGCCGCCTGAAACTGGCGCGCCTTAATCGAATCCGGGAGCTGTTAAAACCGTGTAGATATATGAACAATGGCATTGCCATTCATCGATCCTTATTGCCTGTCGTGATCAGCCTTAATCACGCTGATACTTTATCTCGTGCCCAATGAGAATACCCTGTTGCGTGGTGGCAATGAAGCGCTCGCAGCAAATTTATCCTCATTCTGCCAGTGGGCATAGCAACGGAGGTGTTTTCCCCGGCTTATGCAATAATTCCGGCCTATGGATATCAAGAATCTCAAACTGTTTCTCAGCCTCAGCGACAGCCTGCATTTCGGCCGGGCCAGCGAAGCCTGCCATATCAGCCCGTCGGCTCTGAGCCGCAGCATCAAGCAACTGGAAGAAAGCCTGGGTGTGAGCCTTTTGAGCGGGATAACCGCACGGTCTCGCTGACCCACGAAGGCAAAGTCTTTCAGGAATATGCCCGCGAAGCCCTTATTCAGTGGGACGTGGTGCGTAATGACTTACTGGCTGAAGCTCAGGAGCTCCACGGAGAAATCAGCGTGTTCTGCTCGGTCACCGCCAGTTACAGCTTTCTGTACGATATCCTCAGCGACTTTCGCCAGCAGCACCCTAAAATTGCCATTAAGCTGCACACCGGTGATGCAGAAGGCGCCATCGCCCGCATCATGTCAGGTAATGAAGACATCACCATTGCCGCCAAACCGGACAGCCTGGCATCCACCCTGGCCTTCAAACCGATAGCCGCCTCACCGCTGGTATTTATTGCGCCGTTACAGGACGCCAGTCTGGATCCGCTGCTGGCAGAGCCGGCGGTGCAATGGCAAAACGTACCGATGATCCTGTCGGAAGAAGGGGTTGCCCGTAAACGGGCGGATCAGTGGTTTAAGGACAACCGCATTAACCCGCTGATTTATGCACAGGTGGCCGGTAACGAAGCCATTGTGAGCATGGTCAGCCTTGGATTCGGCGTCGGCGTAGTTCCTAAAATCGTGCTGGATAACAGCCCGCTGGCTGACCGGGTACGCATTCTGCAAAACGCCCCGGCCCTGAAAGCCTATGAAGTGGGTTTATTCGCGCTGAAGAAGAAGCTACAAAGCCCCATCATCAGCGCATTCTGGGCGCAACTGTAAGTTGTTACTCAGTAAACAGCGCTTCTACTTCAGGCAGTACCGCCGGACGGCCGCGCTCATTCAGCGCCGCACCGATCACCAGCGCATCCAGACACAGCTTTTCATCCGATAAACGGATCACCCGCTGGCGGAAGCCGAATTTAACCTTGCTGATCCGCTCTACAGTGACTTCGATGACAAACTCATCACCGCTGGTCAACGAGGCTTTGTAGTCCATCTCAGAACGTACCACCACCAGATTGATGCCCTGCTGAGCCAGTGCGGCAAAATCCACCCCGCGGGAAAGCAGGAACTCATGACGGGCATGTTCTAAATAGTTGAAATACACACCATTATTCACAATGCCCTGCATATCCAGTTCATAATCACGGACTTTGCATTCAAGACGATACGGCATAACAGAAAAGCTCCGGCAACAGAAAAACGCATCTTAACAGCTGTTTGCCTGACCTTCGAGCAGTAGCCCTTTCATTGCAGCAGGTGCAGCAAACGAAGAGCCTTTCAGAGTCTTCCAGTAATGTCTGGGGTAGTCAGTATTACCGCCTGTGCGGGCCGTCAGTTTAGACAGGGGATATCCACACAGCCATCACCGTCAATGTCATAACCCAGCGGCTTGCCGGCGGGGTTATCCACACGGGTTAACTGGTAAGCCGCCCGGGTACGCATATCCACAAAGGGGTTATCGGCAATAAAGTGCTGCAGCTCCCGCTCAATGGAACCGACTGTTCTCACACCTTCTGCAAATGAAAAAGTATTCACCATGCCACGGCCGCCATTGCCGGAAATGGTAAATACCATCACCCCTTCAGCCACCAGCGCTTCCAGGGCGAGAATAATTTCATGGGTATAACGCCACTCAGGATATTTATCCCCCACTGACGCACAATGTCCTTATAGTGCCGTACCCGGCCCAGACTTAGCGGCACATCAAAGGCACTGACCAGGGTTGAAGATTCCCAGGAGAGTATCAGTGCATCCACCGGCATCGTCGCCTGACGGGCCTGCATCACCCTGAGGTTACGGAGAATATCCGCCATCGGATGCCCCTGTCCGGACAGAGGATACTGCACAAATATAAACCGGGGATCAGAAGCAATCAGCCGAACAATATCGCCGTGATAGTAAGGCTCTTTATATTCGTCATTATCCAGATCCAGCATGCCATACAGCCAGGTATGCTGGTCACGGTCTTCCTCTGTGACAAAGCCGTTCACCGGAGGGTAAAAACGGTCCACAATGGCAACCCGGAATGTCTCGCTGGCAGTAGCAGGCACACTCACCAGAGCGGCCCAAAGCCCTATCATGATTACCGCAATCAATCGGCGCATACCCTGCTCCACACTGAAAATACCTGCCGTATCAGTACGATACCGACAACATCACGCTTTGATTCAGTATAGACAAGACACAAAAAGGCCGCCTTCCGGCAGCCTTTCATATTCAGAGTCCGGCACAGCCGGAGTATTCAGATCATCAGTGGGTGGAATAGCTCGGCGTCACTTCCGAAGGTGCCAGCTCTTCAATCAGCTTAATCAGCTGGGCAACGCCGTACTGAACATCACCGTTGTTATCGATCCGGCGGACATCATCCGGCAGGGTATCCACAATCTCATCGTGACGCTGCAGACGAGCTTCAATCTCATCCGCATCTTCACGGCCACGCTTGGTCAGGCGCTCACGCAGCACATCCGCATTAACGTCCACCAGCACCGGAATCAGGTTCGGGTACGAGTGCATCGCAAAGGTAAATACTCACGGGAACCGTTCATTACCACATTGATGCCGTTGGCAAGCCAGTTTTCCACTTCAGAGCCAACCGCATAGCTATAACCGTGGGAATACCACTGCATAGCGAACATGCCCATGTTCACCCGCATTTCGAATTCATCTTCCGATAAGTGGATATGATTCTCACCGCCGACATTGACCGCACGGGTGATATAACGGTGGGCAACAAAACAGCCGTGCTGTGGTTTCAGCCGCTGACGGCAACCGTCCAGTAAGCTGTCTTTGCCACTGCCCGAAGCCCCCACCAGATAAAGAAGTTTGCCACGCATGTAGTGTTCTCTGCTCATTAACGAAGACCACAAGAGTAATACGCCTATAACAGAAAAACCAGACCACAAAAGCCGTAAATTGAATAACTTAAGAAGCACTTTGAGGAGGTTTCGCACAATTTCCGAAATTAGGGGTTTCGGAAATTGTGCGTAGTACAGTTTTCATAACTGCAGGCTGTAAACAACCTGAACTTACTCTGCGATGTTCCGACTCAAACGATCATTTCATCATCCAGCCATGCATCATGAGACTTTGGCCAACGGGAATTATGATCTACTTGCCAGCGTAACGGAGTCACAGCGGTTACGCTGTCATTTTCGTGATACTGGCAACCGGTCAGATTCAGGGGTTGCAGAGTACTGCTGTTCACTGTCACAGCCAGCGCAAACAGTACTGCTACTGCCAACGCACTGACCAGCAGCGAGGCTGGTTGAAGTTTAATGTCTGGGAACATAGACACCTCCTATTTTGAGCGCCGGGAGGTTTCAGCTGCCGCCAACAACCTGTCAGACGCCCATCATTCCCGTCCTACATAGCCATAGGGTAACTGAATTGCCGGTGAACCCGGGGTCACGTACATCCCCATAAAAACACACCGGCCGCACCTTCTGTTACCGCAGCAAAACGGAAGCGGATTTTAAGTATAGTCCCCGGACAAAAATGCCGCTCATTGAGCGGCATTTTTGTAGATCACTGTTTCGGGATTACAGGCTCAGCACCTTCTCACCCCGTGACAGACCGGAAACACCGGTACGGACAACTTCCATGATGCCGGACGTGCCGATTGCATCAATGAAAGCATCCAGCTTGTCACTGGCACCGGCCAGCTGAACAGTGTAAGTGGTCGGCGTCACATCGATGATCTGACCGCGGAAAATATCCGCCGTACGCTTGATCTCATCGCGCATCTGACCAGTGGCTTTCAGCTTGATCATCATCAGCTCACGCTCAATATGATCGCCTTCAGTCAGGTCAACAACCTTAACCACGTCAATCAGCTTATTCAGCTGCTTGGTGATCTGTTCGATAACCCGGTCGCTGCCCAGCGTAGTAACTGTCAGACGGGACAGAGTCGCGTCTTCAGTCGGTGCAACAGTCAAAGACTCAATGTTGAAGTTACGCTGCGAGAACAAACCAACAACCCGAGACAAAGCACCCGGTTCGTTTTCCATCAACACAGAAATGATATGTCTCATGATTAAGTTCTCTCCGTCTTGGTCAGCCACATATCACGCATGGAGCCGCGAGGCACCTGCATCGGATATACGTGTTCGAATGGATCTACTGCAATATCCATAAACACCATGCGGTCTTTCAGCGAGAACGCTTCCTGCATGGCCGCTTCCAAGTCTTCGTACTTATCAACCTTCATACCTACGTGACCGTAAGCTTCAACCAGCTTGATAAAGTCCGGCAGAGACTTCATGTATGACTGAGAGTGACGGGATTCATAGTTCATATCCTGCCACTGACGTACCATCCCCAGAGACTGGTTATTCAGACAGATAACCTTAACCGGAATGTCATACTGGCTAATGGTCGACAGTTCCTGAATGTTCATCTGAATACTGCCTTCACCGGTTACACAGGCAACGTCGGCGTCAGGGAAGTTCAGTTTCACACCCATGGCGGCTGGCAAACCAAAGCCCATGGTGCCCAGGCCACCGGAGTTGATCCAGCGGTTAGGCTTATTAAACTTGTAGTACTGTGCAGCAAACATCTGGTGCTGACCTACGTCTGAACAAACGTACGCATCACCATTTGTTACCTTGCTCAGCATCTCGATAACCTGTTGCGGCTTCATCAGCTCGCTGTCATCGGTACGGAAACGGCCACCGTGACGGGTGCGCCATTCTTCGATCTGCTGCCACCAGGATTCCAGCGCCTCTTTATCGATTTGCTTCTTGCTGGCTTTAACAATGCTGACCATCTCTGCCAGGACAGATTTAGCCGGACCTACAATTGGCACGTCCGCTTTGATTGTCTTGGAGATTGCCGCCGGATCGATATCAACGTGAATGACTTTCGCTGTCGGGCAGAACTTGTCCAGCGCGTTAGTAACACGGTCATCAAAACGAGCGCCCACTGCCAGAATCAGATCCGCATGGTGCATGGTCATGTTGGCTTCGTAGCTGCCGTGCATACCCAGCATACCGATAAACTGACGGTCAGTACCCGGGTAGCCACCCAGGCCCATCAGGGTATTGGTAACAGGTACATTCAGCATCTGCGCCAGTTCAGTCAGCTCATTGCTGGCATCGCCCATGACGATACCGCCACCGCTGTAGATAACCGGACGCTTGGCGCTTAACACCATATCCATGGCTTTCTTGATCTGGCCGGTATGACCGCGGGAAACCGGGTTATAAGAACGCAGTTTCACAGACGCAGGATACTCGTACGGGTAACGCTCAGTCGGTGTGGTCATATCCTTAGGGATATCCACAACAACAGGGCCCGGACGGCCGCTTTCAGCAATGTGGAAAGCTTTCTTGATGATGGCAGGAATGTCTTCCGGGTTCTGCACGCTGAAACTGTGCTTAACCACCGGACGGGAAACACCGATCATATCGGTTTCCTGGAAGGCATCTTCACCAATCAGATGGCTCATTACCTGACCGGTAATAACAACCATCGGAATCGAATCCATATAAGCAGTAGCAATACCTGTTACTGCGTTCGTCGCACCGGACCTGAAGTCACCAGCGATACACCGGCCTTACCGGTCGCACGGGCATACGCATCAGCCATATGGGTGGCTGCCTGTTCATGACGTACCAGAATGTGCTTTACATCTTCCTGCTGGAACAGTGCATCATAAATATGCAACAACGCTCCACCCGGATACCCGTAGATGTACTCAACGCCCTCATCTTTAAGGGCGCGAACAACCATTTCTGCGCCTGATAATAATTCCACTTCTTCACCCTCTATTCACATCGCTCCACGGCGACGGATCACTAGTTACGATACTGCAGACGTGCGCAAACCGCCCACCGGCGATTCGACATCATCCAGCAGGCTCTTGCAAAGGCTCGGGGTATTGAGGCAGGCAGGAGCAATCTTAATTCGGCACCAATCTGAGGATCAACTCGGGAAAGGTCCTGAATAAATAAGCTGGGTGACGCTTATTTAACCTGGCCTTCGGGGTAACCTACTGAGCCAGAGAGATAAATTTTTGAGGCAGCAATTCTGCCATTAAGTCAATGATTATTCAAGCAGTCGGGAATTCCCCGGCACAGAAAACCGGGTGATGCAGAATGCTCAGATTGAATGCTATAGTGGCGGCAACAGCGATAAAAAATGTGGTGTGCACACCCACATAAAAGCTACATAACAAGTCATTATAAGGCGTGAGTCAGCCGCCATGGAGACAACCCGATGAGCATTGCCGAAATTAAAAACAAAGAACGTGTTATCGACGAATTACTGCTTGTTCTGCGCAAGATCATGGTAGAACCGGACATTTGCGAGAAAGCAATGAATGCCGCACGCGAACATATCAACGATGAAAACGCCAATATCAGCATCGCTGAAGCGCTGTCCGCCTGCTCAAATGTGAAGATTCCAATCGAGCACAGCGAAGCCGATACTCTGTTTCTGGAAATGCTCAAAGACCTGATTCGCGACGAACAGGCACTGTATTAAACGCCCCTGAAACACACAAAAACGGCGATTATCCTCCGATAATCGCCGTTTTTGTATCCTGAAAACGGTCGCTGAAAAATTTTCAGCCACTCCGGCAACCGGGTTTACTCCGGCGCCAGCCACTCCAGCCGGTCAACCGCAGCGCCTTCCGCCAGCGTACTCAGCACGCCCGGCATCGTTGCCCGGATGTTATCTTCCAGCGGCCAGGGCGGATTCACCATCAACATGCCACTGCCGTACATGCCACCGGCATCCGCCGGGTTAATCTCGATTTCAGAGCAGAGAATATTCCGTATGCTGGTACGCTGCAGCTTATGCTTCATACTCTTCCAGCGGTTTGCTTCCAGTAACGGATACCAGATAGCATAACTGCCATTGGGCCATAACTGCTTAGCCCGCTTAATAAAGGCCACCACCTGATCATATTCGGACTTATCCTCATACGCCGGATCAATCAGCACCATGCCACGGTTAGGTTTCGGCGGCAGCATCGCCAGTACACCTTCATAACCGTCACGCTGGTGCACCGCCACCCGGCTGTCCTGACGGAAATGCCGTTTCAGCACCTGAGACTCCTGCGGGTGCAGCTCCATCAGCATCAGCTTATCGTTCGCCCGGGCAAAATGCTGCGCCAGAGAAGGTGAGCCCGGATAAAACGCCAGTTCGCCGGATGTGTTCTGTGCCGTAACCGCTTCACAGTAGACCTCAGTCCCCTTCAGGCCAGCCTGCCACAGCTTGCTGATACCCGACTGGAATTCCTGATTCTTCTGCGCCTGCTCATCCGAGAGATCATACATTGCCCGCCCTGAATGAGTTTCCAGGTACGACAACGGCTTATCTTTACGGGTAAGGGACTGCAGCATCATGCTGAGAATCAGATGCTTATGCACATCGGCAAAATTTCCGGCATGGTAGCCGTGCTGGTAACTGAGCAAAGAATAATCTCCGGTGAATCAGATATACGGTCATCTAAGGCGGCATTGTGCAGCAATCATCCGGCAACCGGAAGCAATTCCCGGTACCAGAAACGAAAAATGCCCCTGCAAAGGGGCATTTTATTCAGTAACGCTACTGCCGTGAAATGCTTACTTGTTCAGCAGTGCATCCACAGTGGTCAGCGGGTAGTGATCCGGCAGCGGCAGACGCGCTACGCCAGAATCGATTGCAGCCTGAGCAACCGCTTCAGATACCGCACCCAGCAGACGGGAATCCGTTGGCTTAGGAATGATATAACCGCGACCGAATTCCAGAGATTCCAGATCGTAAGCAGTCAGTACTTCCTGTGGAACAGGCTCTTTCGCCAGATCCGCCAGGGCACGTACTGCAGCTGCCTTCATTTCTTCGTTAATGGCAGTCGCACGAACATCCAGTGCACCACGGAAGATAAACGGGAAGCCCAGAACGTTGTTTACCTGGTTAGGGTAATCAGAACGGCCAGTCGCCATGATCACATCATCACGGGTTTCGTGTGCCAGTTCCGGCTTAATTTCCGGATCAGGGTTAGCACAGGCAAATACAACCGGGTTAGCCGCCATCTTCTTCAGCTGATCAGCCGCCAGCAGGTTAGGACCGGACAGGCCAACGAATACGTCAGCGCCTTCGATCGCATCATCCAGGGTACGCTTGTCAGTTTCAGTGGCAAACGCTGCTTTTTCCGGCGTCAGGTTGTCACGGCCAGAGTGGATAACACCGGTACGGTCGATCATGTAAATGTTTTCAACCTTGGCACCCATGTTCACCAGCAGCTTCATGCAGGCGTGTGCAGCAGCACCGGCACCCAGGCAAACGATAGACGCTTCTTCCAGCTTCTTACCGGCAATTTCAGGGCGTTGATCATACCTGCAGCGGTTACAATCGCAGTACCGTGCTGGTCATCGTGGAAAACAGGAATGTTGCAGCGCTCGATCAGCGCACGTTCAACTTCAAAACACTCAGGTGCCTTGATGTCTTCCAGGTTAATACCGCCGAAGGTGTCAGCAATACGGGCAACCGTATCGATCAGTGCCTGAGGGCTTTCGGAATCAACTTCGATATCAATGGAATCAACGCCGGCAAATTTCTTGAACAGCAGGGATTTACCTTCCATTACCGGCTTAGACGCCAGCGGGCCAAGATCGCCAAGGCCAAGAATCGCAGAACCATTAGAGATAACTGCAACCAGGTTTCCTTTCGCCGTATACTTATACGCATTCTCAGGGTTTTCCGCGATAGCGCGGACCGGCTCAGCCACACCTGGGCTGTAAGCCAGAGCCAGATCACGGGCAGAGGCAGCGGATGTCGTCAGCTCTACACTGATCTTACCCGGACGAGGAAACTCATGATAATCGAGTGCAGCTTGTTTCATATCTTCAGACATGGTCGCAATTCCAAGAAGTAATTTATTAGTTATAAGTCATCCGGAAATCTGGATGTACAGCCCATTACTCCGACTAACAGGGGCATTCCAGACTCCTTAGGACTTGGCATCATATAGAAAAGCCCGACGCCCCTCAACCGACAGAACAGTCCAAAATTCTGTAAACAAAGCGACAAAAAGTATTTCCCTCGCGACCCGGCCGGGCTCTTATGGCATTTATATTTGTTAATCCCTTGATTTACAGGAAGAACCACTACCTATCTGCGGGATAGATAAAAATCAGCCTAACTTCAGACTTTTGTCGGTATTTTTGCAAAGCAAAAAAGCGCCATCAGGCGCCTTTTTCATAATCTGCAATCGCTTACTTCTTAAGAGAGCGAGCACCGAAACGCTTGTTGAAGCGGTCAACACGGCCACCAGTGGTCGCTTCTTTCTGCTTACCAGTGTAGAAAGGGTGACACTGGCTGCAAACGTCCAGGTGAATGTCTTTGCCCAGAGTAGAACGAGTCTTAACGACGTTGCCGCAAGAACAGGTAGCGTTCATCTCTACGTAATTAGGATGGATACCGTCTTTCATGATGAAACCTCAAGTAGTTTGTAATGCCGCCACCCGATCTTTTGCCGGGCACCGCATTCGGGCTGCCGGTTAAACCGACCACCCATGGGAATAAGGCCCGCGATTATACGCATTCATCTGCCCACCGGCAAGCGCTTAATAAAAGGCTGTATCTGCGGCTGGTAAACCCCGTGTTAACAGGATTTAATAGCCCCCTTAACTGACACTCCAACAACCCCGAAAACACCGTTAATGTCATATCTGCGTCTTGCCATTCCATCCCCCTGCGTCGCCTGTTCGACTACCTGCCACCGGCAGACTGCGACACCGCCACGCTGGTACCGGGTATCCGGGTAAAAGTGCCGTTTGCTAACCGCCAGTTAATCGGTGTGTTAATTGAAGTGACCGAAACAACCGACGTACCGGTCAACAAATTAAAGCCCGCACTGGAGATTCTCGACAGCACACCGCCCCTGCCGGCCCACCTGCTGAAACTGGCCCGCTGGTCCGCCAGCTATTACCAGCACCCGGCAGGCGAAGCACTGAGTCAGGCATTACCGGTACTGTTACGTAAAGGGAAGCGGATAACTATATCCCGGCGATGAAATGGCGTGCCTGCCCCGGCGCCAGCACCAACAGCATCGCCAAAAACGCCAGCAAGCAGCGTCAGTTATTACAGTGGCTGCTGAACAACCCGGCAGGGCTCACACCGGAACAGTTAAAAGAAGCCGGCGGCACCAAAGCCACCTTAACCGGCTTGCAGGATAAGGGCCTGATCGAGCAATTCACGCCCCAGCCGGACGAACAGGCCGACAACATTCTGCGCGAACCGCCCCTGACACTGAATCCTCAGCAACAGACCGCCGTGGACTCACTCAGTGAAGACAGCGGCTTTCGCTCGGTGCTGCTCTACGGCATTACCGGCTCCGGCAAAACCGAAGTTTACCTGCAGGCCATCGAAGCCCAGCTGAAACAGGGTAAACAGGCACTGGTACTGGTGCCGGAAATCGGCCTCACGCCCCAAACCGTCACCCGTTTTAAAGCCCGTTTTAATGTCAGTATTGTCTCGCTGCACTCCAACCTGACCGACAAACAGCGGCTGGAAGCCTGGCAACAGGCCCGCGCCGGGGTTGCTAAAATCGTCATCGGTACCCGCTCAGCCATATTCACCCCGCTGAAGCACCCGGGCATTATCATCATCGATGAAGAACACGACGCCTCCTTTAAACAGCAGGACGGCTTCCGCTACTCCGCCCGGGATTTATCCGTCATGCGCGCCCACCGGGAGAACATCCCCATTGTGCTGGGCAGCGCCACGCCGTCCATTGAAAGCCTGTATAACGTGCAGCAAAAACGTTATCAGTGGCTGCAACTGACCCAGCGGGCCGGCGATGCCAAACCGCCCGCATTTGAATTACTCGACATCCGTCAGGACAACCTGCAGGACGGCCTCAGCCCGGCACTGATCAAACAGATCGGCGGCCACCTGCAACAGGGCAATCAGGTACTGGTGTTTATCAACCGCCGGGGCTTTGCGCCAAGCCTGATGTGTCACGACTGTGGCTGGATTGCCGACTGCCGCCGCTGCGATGCTCACATGACCCTGCACCGTAGCCCGGCCCACCTGCACTGCCACCACTGCGACAGCCAGCGGCCGATTCCCCGGGTGTGCGACAGCTGCGGCTCTGCCGAACTGAAACCGGTGGGCGCAGGCACCGAACGCACCGAAAGCGCATTGCAACAGCTCTTCCCTGAAACCCCGGTGATCCGGGTCGACCGGGATACCACCCAGCGCAAGCAAGCCCTGCAGGACATTGTCGATCAGGTAAACCTCGGTGACCCCTGTATTCTGGTGGGCACCCAAATGCTGGCCAAAGGCCACCACTTCCCTAAAGTGACGCTGGTTGCCATCCTCAATGCCGACAGCGGCCTGTTCAGTGCAGACTTCCGGGGCATGGAACGCACCGCCCAGCAAATTCTGCAGGTCGCCGGCCGGGCCGGCCGGGCCGAGTTACCCGGCAAGGTGGTGATGCAGACCCACCATGCGGACCACCCCACCATTAACAGCCTGATCAACGAAGGCTATCTGGCCTTCGCCCAGCAGGAACTCAACACCCGTAACAGTGCCAACCTGCCGCCGACCATCAACTGCATTATGATCCGGGCCGAAGCCCGTTATCAGGGGCAGGCAGAACGGTTCCTGATGCAGGTGCGCCAGCAATTCGACCGGCAGGACGGCAAGCCCCAGTGGATCGGCCCACTGCCATCCCCATGGAAAAACGCGCCGGCATGTTTCGGGCCCAACTGCTGCTACAAAGCCACGACCGCAAAACCCTGCACGGGCTGGTGCATCACATCACCCTGCAACTGGAAGCCTCAGCAGAGGCGCGGAAAATTCGCTGGTCGGTGGATGTCGACCCCATCGAAATGTTCTGATCTCCCCGCAGTGCCCGGCCATCCGGGCCTGCAGCGCCCTTCACTGAAACACCACTACAACAGGGCGTTAAAATTCTCCTGCGCAGCCACTTAACAAACCGCCGCCGACAGGGGATAATAGCCGGCCCTAACGATATATACGGCGTGTTCTCGCCCCAACCGGTACAGTACATTCATCATGAAACAACATATTGCGGACCTTATTAATGCTGCCCTGGACACCTTGACCGACAACGGCACTCTGCCGGCTGACGCTCAACGACGTATCATGGTAGAAAATACCCGCGACAAGGCGCACGGTGACTTTGCGTCCAACGTTGCCATGACACTGGCCAAAGCGGCGAAAACCAACCCACGCCAACTGTCTCAGGCAATCTGCGATGCCCTGCCGGCGTCTGAAAACATTGCCAAAACCGAAATTGCAGGCCCGGGCTTCATCAACTTCTTCCTGGCCAGCGACGCAGCCACAGCGGTTGTCGGCCGCATTCTGGAAGCCGGTGACAAATACGGCCACAGCGATGCCGGTGCTAACCGTAAGGTACAGGTTGAATTCGTATCCGCGAACCCAACAGGCCCACTGCACGTTGGTCACGGCCGCGGTGCAGCCGTGGGCGACAGCATCTGCCGTCTGTTAAATGCAACCGGCTGGGATGTAACCGCCGAGTTCTACTACAACGATGCCGGCGCACAGATCAACAACCTGGCCCTGTCTACCCAGGCACGCTGCAAAGGCCTTGGCCCTGAAGATGCAGGCTGGCCGGAAGACGGTTACCGTGGCGATTACATTACAGAACTGGCCGCCAGCTACATGGCCGGCGACAGCATTGAAGCCGAAGACAAGCAGGTGACCGGCCAGAAAGATGCCGATAACCTAGAAGCCATCCGTGACTTCGCCGTTGCCTACCTGCGCCGCGAACAGGATCAGGATCTGAAAGCCTTCGGCGTTAACTTCGACGTCTACTTCCTGGAGTCCTCCCTGTACAGCGAAGGCATGGTTGAAAAGACCGTGCAGCAACTGATCGACTCCGGCTACACCTACGAGAAAGACGGCGCACTGTGGCTGAAAACCACTGAATTCGGTGACGACAAAGACCGTGTAATGCGCAAAACCGACGGCGGCTACACCTACTTCGTACCGGACGTTGCCTATCACCTGAACAAGTGGAACCGTGGCTTCGAACGTGTGGTTAACGAACAGGGTGCCGACCACCACAGCACCATCACCCGGGTACGCGCCGGCGTTCAGGCGGTTAGCCAGAGCACTGGTATGAGCATCCCGGAAAAATGGCCAGACTACGTTCTGCACCAGATGGTGATGGTTATGCGTGGCGGTGAAGAAGTTAAAATCTCCAAACGTGCCGGCAGCTATGTAACCCTGCAGGATCTGATCGAAGAAGTGGGCCGCGATGCAACCCGTTACTTCCTGGTTGCCCGTGCGACTACATCACAGCTGACCTTCGACATTGATCTGGCGATCTCCCAGAGCAACGACAACCCGGTTTACTACATCCAGTACGCCCACGCCCGTGTATGCAGCGTGATCGGCAAACTGGCTGAGCGCGGCTGGGAATGGAATCAGGACATGAAAGTCGATCTGGCCCTGCTGGATACCGACGCAGAAAAAGCCCTGATGAAACGTCTGGCCACCTTCCCAGAAGTGGTACAGCGTGCTGCTGAAAACTGTGAACCGCATCAGATCGCCAACTACCTGGTAGATCTGGCCGGTGACTTCCACAGCTACTACAACAGCAACAAGATGCTGATTGAAGACGCTGAACTGCGTAACGCCCGCATCACCCTGAGCGCGGCTTGCCGTCAGGTACTGGCCAACGGTCTGGACCTGCTGGGCGTCAGCGCACCGGAGCACATGTAATCCATGGCACCGCGGGACTACGCCAAGAAAAAGCCACGGGGTAAGGCGGCTGCCAGCCGCGCCCCGCGGAAGAAAGCTGCGCCGGCTAAAGCGCAGCCGACTAAATCCGGTTTCCCGCTGATCCGGGTACTGCTGAGCACGGTATTTCTGGTCGGCTTTGGTTATGCCCTGTGGCAACTGACTCAGGTAACCCCTGATCCACAGGCAGAAGCCAGCGCCAGCAGCACACCGGCAAGAACCACCACACCGGCACCCAAGCCCGCCCCTAAGCCTGTTCAGAAACAAGTGGCAAAACCTGCGCCTAAGCCAGCCCCTAAACCGGCAGCCAAGCCTGCGCCAAAATCTGACAGCAGCAACTCCGGGGTTCAGGTAACTGACAAGAGCAGTGAGCATTACGAATTCTACGAGATGCTGCGTGAAAGCGAAGTGGATACCAGCAACGCCGGTACCTATAAGTCCACGCCGAAAACAGAAAAACTGAAGAAGCGTTATATCCTGCAAGCCGGTTCATTCCGCAGCGCACAGGATGCCGAACAGATGCGCGCCAGGCTGATCATTCAGGGCCTGCCGAACGTGCACACCCGTAAGGTAACCAACAGCGATGGCAGCCTCTGGCATCAGGTACTGGCCGGTCCGTTCGACAGCCGCCTTGCACTGAACAAAGCTCAGGACAAGCTGGTTCGCATGAACATCGACCCGTTACTGCGGGTTGCCAAGTAACCGGCGCTCCTCCCGCCCGAGCTAAAAATCATCAGCCACTTGCCTGCGTGCGGCCAATTATCTGCTTAATTGGCCGCCACCTATTGAAATATCCCCATCCAGTCCCATATTGATAGTCAATCACGAACCGATACGGGACTTTATTTTACCCATGACCACCATAGTATCAGTACGACGCGGCAACCAGGTTGTTGTCGGCGGCGACGGCCAGGTATCCCTCGGCAACACCGTAATGAAAGGGACCGCCCGTAAAGTACGCCAGTTACCTAAGCATCAGGTAATCACCGGTTTCGCAGGCAGCACTGCCGACGCTATCACCCTGCTGGATCTGTTCGAACAGCAGCTGGACAAGCACCAGGGCAACATCTTCAACTCAGTGGTTCATCTGGCCCGCGAATGGCGCAGCGACCGCGTACTGCGCAAGCTCGAAGCCCTGATGCTGGTTGCCAACAAAGAAAAGACTTACCTGATTTCCGGCAGCGGCGACATCATCGAACCGGAAGACGGCGTCATCGCCATCGGTTCCGGCGGCAACTTTGCGCTGGCTTCTGCCCGTGCACTGGTCGACAACACCGAACTGCCCGCCCGTGACATCGTAGAAAAGAGCCTGCAGATCGCCGCAGACATCTGCGTATTCACCAACGCCAACCTGACTATCGAACAGCTTGAAGCAGAAACTGCTTAAGCGACGCCGGAGCTTTTATAATGTCTAACATGACCCCCGCGAAATTGTTCACGAACTGGACCGCCACATCGTCGGTCAGGACGACGCCAAGCGCGCCGTTGCTATCGCCCTGCGTAACCGCTGGCGCCGCATGCAGCTGGATGCCGAGCTGCGCGTTGAAGTCACTCCTAAGAACATTCTGATGATCGGCCCGACCGGTGTCGGTAAAACCGAAATCGCCCGTCGCCTGGCGAAACTGGCCAACGCCCCGTTCATCAAAATTGAAGCAACTAAATTCACCGAAGTGGGCTACGTAGGCCGCGACGTTGAAACCATCATCCGCGACCTGATGGACACCGCCATCACCATGCTGCGCGAACAGGAAATGGAAAAGTCCGCTTCCGCGCAGAAGACGCCGCGGAAGAACGCATTCTGGATGCCCTGCTGCCACCGGCCCGCCCGACAGGCTTCGACCAGCCGGCAGAAAAGCAGGACAGCGCCACCCGTCAGCTGTTCCGCAAGCAACTGCGTGAAGGCAAGCTGGACGACAAAGAAATCGAAATTGAACTGAGCCAGCCGCAAATGGGCGTGGAAATCATGGCCCCGCCGGGCATGGAAGAAATGACCAACCAGCTGCAGAGCATGTTCTCGAACCTGGGTAACCAGCAGGCCAAGCCGCGCCGCGTGAAAGTCAAAGAAGCCCTGAAACAGGCAATTGACGAAGAAGCCGCGAAAATGGTCAACGACGACGACCTCAAGCAAATGGCCGTTGAAGCGGTTGAGCAGAACGGTATCGTCTTCCTGGATGAGATCGACAAGGTATGTAAGCGTGAAGGCCAGGGTGCCGACGTATCCCGTGAAGGTGTACAGCGCGACCTGCTGCCACTGATCGAAGGCAGCACCGTATCCACCAAGTACGGCATGATCAAGACCGACCACATTCTGTTCATCGCCTCCGGTGCCTTCCATCTGGCCAAACCGTCAGACCTGATTCCGGAACTGCAGGGCCGTCTGCCGATCCGTGTTGAACTGAACGCCCTGACGCCGGACGACTTCCGCCGCATCCTGACCGAGCCAAGCGCCTCACTGACTGAACAGTACCGCGCCCTGCTGGCCACCGAAGGCTTAACTGTTTCCTTCGCGGAAGACGGCATCAACCGTCTGGCAGAGCTGGCATTCGAGATCAATGAACGTACCGAAAACATCGGTGCCCGCCGCCTGCACACCATGCTGGAACGCCTGCTGGAAGAAGTGTCTTTCACAGCGTCCGACAAAGACGGCCAGACCATTGAAATCAACCGGGCTTACGTCGACGAGCAACTGGGTGAACTGAGCCAGAACGAAGATCTGAGCCACTACATCCTGTAACGTCAGAGCCTGAACACACAGCAGCCTGCCCGGACTCCGGTCAGGCTGCCGGAGCATGACCATGAGTAAATTCCCACAAGATATAAAGCTGCATCAGAAGTCCCGCACGCTGGAACTCATATACCCTGATGAAACCTATGAACTGACAGCCGAATACCTGCGGGTACACTCGCCGTCTGCTGAAGTGCGCGGCCACGGCAAAGGTCAGGAAGTGCTGCAAACCGGCAAACAGTTTGTCGGCATTAAAGGCATTGAACCCAGCGGTAACTACGCCCTGAAGATCATCTACGATGACGGTCACGACAGCGGCCTGTACACCTGGGACTACCTGTACGAACTGTGCACCAACCAACAGGCCTACTGGGACAAATACCTGCAGGACCTCGCCGACGCCGGCGAAACCCGCAACAACAATATGATCGCCCGCGGCATCTGAACGCTGGTTATCCCCTCCGGTGCCACTGCGCACCGGAGAATTCCCCATCTCCTTTGACATAAACCAAGACAAGCGCAACGCAGCTCTGTAAAATCCCCACCTAATTAGAAGCGCTTTATTCAGACAGGCCCGCCATGACCGATCAGAAGAAATCCCAGGACCAGACACACTTTGGTTTTGAACAAGTAAATGTGGACGAAAAAGCCGGCAAAGTTGCGGACGTATTTCACTCCGTTGCCAGCAAATACGACGTCATGAACGACCTCATGTCTGGCGGTATTCACCGGGTCTGGAAAAAGCTGACCATCGAACAGAGCGGTGTACGCCGTGGCCATCAGGTACTGGACATTGCCGGCGGCACCGGCGACCTGACCATGCGTTTCTCCCGTCTGGTGGGCAGCGAAGGTAAAGTCATTCTGGCGGACATCAACGACTCCATGCTGAAAGTGGGCCGCGACCGTTTAATGGACCGTGGCATTACCGGCAACGTTGAATTCGTACAGGCCAACGCTGAAGCCCTGCCTTTCCCGGACAACAGCTTCAACTGCATTACCATTGCCTTCGGCCTGCGTAACGTCACCGACAAAGACAAAGCACTGGCCTCCATGACCCGTGTACTCAAGCCGGGCGGCAAGCTGATGGTGCTGGAATTCTCCAAAACCGAAAACCCGCTGCTGACCAAGGTATACGACACCTACTCCTTCAGCCTGCTGCCGAAAATCGGCAAGCTGATCACCGGTGACGAAGACAGCTACCGTTACCTGGCGGAATCCATCCGCATGCACCCGGATCAGGAAACCCTGAAAGACATGATGACCAATGCCGGCCTGGTACAGTGCAAATACCAGAACATGACCGGTGGTATCGTCGCCCTGCACACCGGCATCAAGCCGTAAGCCAATGGCTGCAGAACTGTTTGGCGCCACCCTGCTGACACTGGCAGAAGCCGCGGTTAATCCGCTGCTCTGCCGCAACCCGACATTGCCCGGCGACTGGCCCGCTTAAACGGCAAGATCATTGCCGTTGAACTCACCGACGCCAACCTGCACCTTTCCATTCAGCCGCACCCTGCGGGCCTGCAAATGGACCTGATGCAGCAGGACGATGCCGACGTAACCCTCAGCGGCACCTGCAGCGACTTCCTGACCCTGTTAAGCAGTAAAGACCAGCAGGATGCCATGTTTGGTAAAAGCATCCGCATCAGCGGCGAGAGCGCGCTGGCGACCCGCTTCACCAACATACTGAAAGACGCCGCACTGGACTGGGAAGGCATACTTGCCAGCATCATCGGCGACTTACCCGCCGGCCAGCTGGCCGCCTTTATCCGCTACAAGGCCAACTTCTACCTGCAGGCAGGCCACAGCCTGAAGCTGAATCTGGAAGAATATCTCAAGGAAGAAATACACCTGTTACCGACCCGCCCGGAAATAGAGCATTTCCTGAATCAGGTCGGCAAGGTAAGACAGGGCACGGACCGTATCGAAGCCCGCATTGCGCAACTGCAGAGCAAGCTCGACAGCCGCGGCTAAGCGTTGCGGCAACGCCTCAGAACGGCTTCACCACCACAAAAATCAGAATCGGAATAAAGATCAGCAACGGCAATTCGTTGAATAAACGGAAATAGCGGCCGCTGCGGTTTAACGTGCCTGCGCGCAGCTTCTGCAAGTACTGGCGACACCACACATGGTAGCCGATCAGCAACAGCACGAAAGTCAGCTTGGCGTGCAGCCAGCCACCGCTGAAACCATACCCCAGCCACAGCCAGGTCCCCAGCCCCAGGGTAAATATCGCCATGATGGTCATAAAGCCATACAGCTTACCGGCCATAATCTCCAGCCGGGCCACATCCTGACCGGCCTCACGGCCTTCCACGTAATGCACAAAAATACGTGGCAGGTAGAAGATGCCCGCCATCCAGCTCGTCATCGCCAGAATATGAAAAGTCTTTATCCACAACATGGGTTAATAATCCAAATAAAAAATACCGGCCATGCTCATTCAAGAGCGCATCATAACCAGAGTGTGAAAGGTTTTAATCCACAACTTTGGTTATTTATCCAATCAAACAACACTTACAGAATATGGGTTTCTACCCGCAGCAAATCCGCCAGTTCAACCAGCAGGCGGTCGCCAGGGTTAATGGCACCCACACCAGCCGGTGTGCCGGTCATCACCACATCGCCGGGTAACAGAGTAAAGTGATGGCTCATATAGGCGATCAAGGCATAAATCTTATGCACCATCAGGCGGCTGTTACCGGCCTGACGCAACTCACCGTTCACCGTCAGGCTCAGGCTGACATCATCAATATCCGCAATTGCTGCCGGCTCCACAAAGGCAGACAGCGGGCAGGAGGCATCAAACGCTTTGGCTTTTTCCCACGGGTAGCCGCGCTCTTTCAGCTTGCTCTGCAGGTCACGCAGGGTTAAATCCAGCCCTAAGCCGATGCCGGCAATGGCCCCTTCCACCACAAACTTGTTGGCGTTCTTCAGGGGTTCACCGATCAGAATGGCGATCTCGGTTTCGTAGTGAACTTCGCCATAATCCAGCGGGATCTCCAGCGGTTCGGCCATATCCGCCACCGCGGTGGAAGGCTTCATAAACAACATGGGCTGGCTGGGCACCGGGTTATCCAGCTCCGCGGCATGCTCGGCATAATTGCGGCCAACACAGATCACTTTACCGACTGGCAGATCAACGGCGGTACCATCTACATACTGATGTTTATATTGCATCGTGAATCCCGTTCTGTTGTTTATGCGCCAAGATCATACTCCCCTATACAGACCTCAACGCACAGTTAGTCATATAGGTGCCCAAACTAGCCAACAAAAGCAGCCAGTGAAATAGCCGTGCCACAACCCGCCGGCTCACAACCGGACCGAACACGACATAGCCACTCCTCAGCCGTGACAACACCGGTTGGAATACCTATTATTGGCCAACATTTAATTAACAGGAATACCGCCATGTTACAGGTAAACGAATATTTTGAAGGCGCCGTAAAATCTATCGGCTTTGAAAACGGTGAAGGTCAGGTAACCTCCGGTGTAATGGCCGCCGGCGAATACACCTTCGGCACCTCACAGGACGAACTGATGAAAGTCATGAGCGGCGAACTGGTTGTTAAACTGCCAGGCTCTGATGAATGGCAGACATTCGCTTCCGGCAGCGAATTCAATGTAGCGGCTAACCAGTCTTTCGACGTGAAGGTAGCAGCCCCAACTGCCTACCTGTGCTACTACAGCTAAGCCCTACTTAAAGGCACTATAAAAGCTGAAGAGCCGGTCCGCTAACTGCGGGCCGGTTTAGCTTTCAGCCTAACCAAGCTGAACCCGACTCACTCAGACTTTCTGACTGCTTCAAGCCCGTCCATTCTAAAGAACCCATCAAGCTCAAAACGTAAACGCTGCCCGTCCACTTCAACATCCACGAACAGGCACCGGCTATTTTCTGCATCTCCTATGGCATGAAAACACAGGCTCTTATCCACCAGACGCCAGGCCCCGAGTGTTCCGTCCGTTATTTCACTCAACCCTTCGAAGCGAGTCTTAGATTCAATTGCATATTGATATGTGCGGTCATCATTTAAAATCAGATAGCCCTCTTCAATGTCATAGCCCTGTGTTTTATGCCACTCCCAGCGTCCGACCAACTGCGCCTCTTCATCGGACAAATCTGAGCACCCTGTTAAAGAGATCGCCACCAATGCAAAGAGCAGCCTGACACACTGCCTGACTCTGGTTCTGATAGAGTTAAAACCGCCCATGTCTATTCCCTTATGACAGCCCTCGGATTAACCGCTGTATATCGCACTGAGCATTATGGTTTTATAACCTGCCCGACCTGGATGATGACCTGCGTACCAACAACATAAGCCAACGCCTATTCCAGTAATTCAGACTAGCCTAACTCGCCACTTCTGCCTCACGGCAACGGTAAGCTTCTAAATTCTTCTCGGCTTCAATTAAATAATCGTTCCAGCCATGCAGCATCGCCTGTGCCTGTGTATAAGGCAGGTCAGCCGTTAGCTCACCCTCGAAATACACCGCACTGCGGCAGGTATCCCCTTCCCTCTGGAATGTGCTTTCCGGCGGCGCAGGATCACCCGCCAGATCCGTCGGCAATTCATCGCCCTGCACCGGCTTTAAAATCTGTAAGCGTACGGTATTCCCTGTGCTGTGAAGGATTGTATGGGCCCCACGCCGGTTCAGGCTGAAGCTGAGCATCGCCAAACCGCCAATAAAGGCAGAAAGCGCCATTAATTGTTTACGGGTATAGGTTGCAGCAGGCTGCTGCGGAGGTGTGAGCGGTTCCATCGCGGTTGAAACTCCCTGTAAGTGCCTTGTTTACGCTGAAAAATCGTTCCGGCGTTTGTGCATCCATGCTGTTGCCTATAGAGTTGTAATCATACTGTTTTTTGAGAACGCATCCATAGTAATGCGTTTAAATTTAACGCGTTTTATTTAAACGCGCAACTTTATAGTGCAAGTGTGTTTCTATGATGAAAGAAAGGTTAATAGCTCTTATTAATCATTCAACCACCAATGAGAGAACAAAGAACAAAGAGTTCAGCGAGTTAACCGGGCTTTCAAAAGAAGTCATCCGGGCACTTGCCTATGGAAGGCAGAAGTTCAACGAAGAACACATCCGCCTGATTACTACTGCATTCCCTCGATATAAAATGTGGTTCGTCTTCGGCCAGACACGGCCAGAAACAGAACAAACCAGCCCTGAACTTGAAGAAAGTGTAGATGATGGCGGAGAAACTAGGACGAATACGCAATAGTGCGAAGTATCAGGGATACACTAGCTTGCCTCATCAGCGGGGCATGAATCATTACATTACGAAGTCCATAAGCTATGCCTTTATATCTCTGTATATAGCTTATGGGAAATACGAATTCATAATATCTTAGCAGAGGTATTGGTGAATAAAATCAAAGAGTTAGCATCCAACTTTGGCCCAAGCTCAGTGATATTTATAGGGTCAGGGGTCTCACTGGAAGCTGGATTACCGAATTGGTATACATTGATTGATTGGCTGAAAGACTACACCCTAAATTTAGGTGCGTGTACTAAGCTAGCTGATGAGTTCATTGAGCAAAATGACCTTATTGAAGCAACCACAGCGTTGCGAGATGAGTTGGAACCACTTGGCAAAACACTAACAGACTTCTTTATCGAGTATGATGCATGCAAGATATTTAAAGAAGGCGAGCCTGGGAGCTTCTTCAAATAATATTTGGATTACCTAGTAAGTCATTCATAACTCCCAACTACGACACTCTGATTGAAAAGTTATACTTAGTGACATTTGGAGAACCCATAACCAGCGTTTTACCATCCGATACCCAAAGATTACGCGAGATAATGAAAGCCACCAGTAGTGATTTTATCTTTAAAAATCACGGCTGTATTAACCAACCTGAATCGATAGTTCTTGATGGGGTGCGATATCGACAAATAATTCATAGCACATCCGCAGAAGCAGAAGCCTTAAAAGCCATTCTTAATACTAGGCTAATACTATTCATTGGTGCCGGGCTAAACGACCCAGACTTTAATCATTTCAAAGACGCAACGCTAAATCTCTTTGGTGAACATGCTGCAGATTGCTGGGCTTTCATGCCTAGCGTGACCCCAGAACAGATCGAACATGCCCGAAAGCACAGAGGCGTAAACATCATTAGCTATGATGTAACAACCGACGAAGATGGTGAGCAAGACCATTCTGATTTAAAAGCTAAGATCAGATTACTTATTCAAGAAATAGAAAAATATAGTCCAAACGTTACTTATCAAACAACAGCCCAAGAAGCTCGATTCCAGGAAGGTGCGCTAGATAATAAGCTAGCAGAAGCCAATGAAAGGGTGTCTGTAATAGACAAAATGCTTATAGGCTTTGTTGCTATCAGCCAAGAAGCAGCGAAAGATATCTGTAAAGACTTTGTAACCAAAACATGTAACTGCTCTATAGAAATATTCGGAGAAAGAGCCAATTTTTGGTTCAATCAGGTCTTATAAAAGCAACAGAAAACTTCTTCCTAACTATTGATGAAGAGTTTTCAAAAGAAGCAGCAGCGTATGCTGAAGATGCTTTCGTAAGATTCTTGGCGGAGTAAAGATATGAATAATTTAAAAACTAAGGCAATCGAATACTTTGCAGCCAAACCTCATGATGACACTAAGGCTAAAGAGTTTCTTCAAAAGAATACATTGCTATTAGTGATGCACTAAACCAATCCATCGTTTATGAAGAATTAGATGATGCAATTTCTGTGTTATCGAAGTTTATAAGTCATGTTTCTCATCAAGCTATAGATGACATCGTTAAGTGTTGGAACAGGTTGCACACTATTAATGATATCACTTATAGCAGTGATTATTTTTCTGAATATCGTACGAAAGAAAAGCTATTAAATAGGCTTATTGATCTATTGAATCAACTTAGATATTTAGAATCTGATCAAATTACAGATATACTCCTATCTTTTGGGACGAAGATCCATTATGTGAAGAAAGTATAAAGAAGTTCTTTAAAAACTTATCAGAGTATAATCTTTATGCTGTAGAGCAAATTGGATACAAACCACAGATAGATCTTTTAAACAAACTAAAAAACTAGATCATAAAAACTTCTTAATTATTATCCTCTTGTATTAGAAGTTTGTGCTGAAGTTCTATCTACACAAATAGAAGGTCATAAGTGGGAATATCAATCTGTTACGATTCAATCTAGATCAATTGATTCAAGTGAAGAAATTGCTTCTATTAGAGAAAATGCTATTGAGTTACTTAAAAACATTTATAACAACAGTAAAGATATAATTCGTAAAAAGAGTTAATTGACCGAATGGACAACGCATGTAGAATTTGGTCTAAGTCACCTCCATTAGAAGGTGTTAAGAAAATGGTACATGCAAATACTTTGGATATTCTAAATTTTTGGAAGTCTTTGCTACATTCAGAGTCTTTAGAAATCATTCAAAAAATTGAACATGAGTCATATTGGATTTACTACCATACATCAAGCGACCAAGTAAAAACTGCTGCATTAGATATTAAGTCTGATATCGATCTTAATGACGAGTATTCTATTTATAAAAACTTAGTAGGATACGAAGGTATTCTAGGAGACTGGAAAGAACAAAGTCGTTCTGACTTTGATTTTGAAGAGCAAGAAGCAGAGCGAGATGCTGCAATTGATGAATATCTAAAATGCATAAATAGCGACAACCTGAATGTATGGCTTGATCGAGTTCAAAATTATTTAGTAACTAACTCTAGAGATCTTGCAACGTTCCCTAAGCTATACAGCTTTATTGAAGCGATAACTAGGAATTATCCAGATCAAGTGTTAACTCACTTCAATGCTACTGAAAAATTGGATTCGGCAGCTGTTTCTGTCCTTAGAGGGTTATGGAAATCAATTGATAATGACTGCTTTGAAAAGCAAACTTGTCAATGGATTGATGATAACAAGCACTTATATTCGATTATGAAATCGTTTTTATTTTTGATGAAATACCATTAAAAATATTCAGCAAAACTCTAAACAAAGCGATTAAAGAAGAAAACTTATCAACTATCTACGTAGCTTTAAGAATCTTAAATGACAAAGGTAACAAGGCTATTCATCATGTAATTAATGATACGGTAAATTCAATTTTTCATTGCTTAACTACAGAAAGAATACGGACTGGATGAACCATGTATGGTTTGCAAATTCCGGTGATTGTTTTTAAATCACTTGTCAGCCGACAACCTAGAGCTTGTAGTAAAAATATAGTATTTGTACCTCAGATAGACTACAGAGTTGAAAGTATTCTTGAGAAAGTTGCATTAATTGATTCCACTCTAATTTTCCATCTCTTTGATGAAAGAATTCAAACAGGAAAAGAAAAAGACAAAGAAGATGAAAAATCAAGATACGAAGACATACCTTACGAGCTTCATTTTTAGGACCTGTTTTTGCTCAAAACCCAAAAGATCTAATCTCCTTAATCAAGAAAAACTACCGATACGAATGGGGAATAGATCAATTTGGAGTATCAAGCTTATTTGAGAAATCAATTAAGCCATACAAGCCAGAAATGACAAAAATTTTATTAAACTCTTTTAACATTAAAAAGAAGATGAACTAAACATATTGTTATCAATAATAACAAGATATGGTGGCGAAAAGTCTATACTTGACTTAGTTAAGAGAATTATTAAATCAGTAGATTTAAATGAAAAAACAATAAATGATCTTAGTCTAAGTTTGATGGCGACTGGAGTTGTAACCGGCGAGTATGGATTTGTTGAGGCATATAGAAAAAATCATCAGACGTTAAAGAATGGCTCGATGATAAGAACGAAAATATCAGATATTTTGCTAAATGCTATATCGACTCCTTAAATCAATATATAGATTCTGAAACAAGGAGAATTGATGAGCAGATTACTATACAAAAACATAAGTATGGAGTTGACGACTAGACAATAATAACAACTGGCGAAAGGCTGGAGCCAAGTCTTGCCTTTGCCTGCTCCTTGCTAGGGGCTAGGTCTTTCCTCCTGCTCAAGCAAATGAGGCAAAGTCGCATCTCCACCGACACGCCCATAAAACTATTAGCCTTCCTAAAATACCAACATAATGGAATTTGAGCGCCCAACTCACTCTAAGGTCTACCAAGAATCAACACCTTATGAAGCCTTCTCATAATATATTGAATTTTTTCCACTCAGAACAACATCTAACAATCCAAAAGCGACACACTTATGCTAATATGCGCCCCTGATTGATGTATTCCGTCAGCTACACTGGTTTACATAGGTTTCGGCACGAGACTGAGCAGTCAGACCCCACTATTAGACATACTATGAGTTTCGGAAGATGAGCCAACATACACCTCTGGATAAAAGCAAAATCAAAATTTTGCTGTTAGAGGGCGTCCACCAGTCCGCACTGGATACGCTAAACGCGCAAGGTTACACCAACATTGAATATCTGACCGGCTCCTTACCGGAAGATGAACTGATTGAACGTATTAAAGATGTACGTTTTATCGGTATCCGTTCCCGCACCCAGCTTACTGAAAAAGTGTTTGCTGCTGCTGAAAAACTGATCTCCGTCGGCTGCTTCTGTATCGGCACCAACCAGGTGGATCTGAATGCAGCTATCCAGCGTGGTGTTGCAGTATTCAATGCCCCTTATTCCAACACCCGTTCGGTTGCCGAGCTGGTGATTGCTCAGTCCATCCTGCTGCTTCGCGGCGTACCGGAGAAGAGCGCCAAGGCCCACCGGGGTATCTGGCAGAAGTCGGCAAAAACTCGTATGAAATCCGTGGTAAGAAACTTGGTATTGTCGGTTACGGCAGCATCGGTTCACAGCTGAGTGTGATGGCTGAGTCACTGGGTATGGAAGTATTCTTCTACGACACTGTGACCAAACTGCCACTGGGTAATGCGGTACAGCTAGGCACCATGAAAGAGCTGCTGAATACCTGTGACATCATTTCCCTGCATGTACCGGAAACCCGTGCCACCAAGAATATGATGGGCCCGGCACAGTTTGCTGAAATGAAGCACGGTTCGATCTTCATTAACGCGGCCCGCGGCACCGTTGTGGATATCGATGCCCTGTGTGGCGCGTTAAGTGAACAGCGCCTGCTGGGTGCCGCCATTGACGTATTCCCGGTTGAACCACGTACCAACGATGATGAGTTCATCTCGCCGTTACGTGAATTCGATAACGTGATCCTGACCCCACACGTGGGCGGCTCCACCATGGAAGCTCAGGAAAATATCGGGTATGAAGTGGCTGAAAAACTGATCAAGTACAGTGATAACGGTACCTCTGTCAGCTCGGTTAACTTCCCTGAAGTTGCCCTGCCGGAACACCCGGATGTTCACCGCCTGCTGCACATTCACGAGAACAAGCCAGGTGTGCTAACCGCCATCAACGAAGTGTTCTCTGAGAACAACATCAACGTGAGTGGTCAGTATCTGCAGACTAACGAAAAGTAGGTTACGTTGTAATCGAAGTGGATGCGGACTGTTCAGACATGGCGCTGTACAAACTGAAGCACGTTCCGGGCACTATCCGCTGCCGCCGGCTGGTATAATTTAGCTGCGCCAAACGGCCCGTTTCAAACAAAAAAGCACTGCTCAGGCGGTGCTTTTTATGCCCGCCGATAACAGCCACCCGCTTTATGCACAGACCATGAAGCACAACAAAAACCCAACCTGGTTAGCCTGACTACCCAAGTTGACAGATCCATTTTCCTGCTCCTGTTTTTCACAGTAAACAGGCCTAAAAGCCCCGTCACTCCTGCCGATAAACCAATTAATGTTTAATTAATGTGCAGTTTTTATTTTCTCGCGACTGTATATAGATTATCCTATGAGTCAGACAAAAACGTGCTGCATATTGGATTTGCCGGCACAGTAAGACGATCAAGAATCGATGGAGTGATAGGTAGGATGGAAAACAAGCGATTATGCAGTGACTGCTTCATACTGGTACGTCGCCAACTGGTTACATTGCACGAGAATCTGGTTGAAAGAAACCACGTGTTCAATGACACCATTTACGAATGCCAGGCCTGTAAGCATCTGATCCGGCTTTCACATGTACCGCATCAGTGGAGTGTGATGGAGCCTGTTGAAGAAGAAGTCCATCAAGACGATGCAAAGACCGCCTGATCACTGAAATTCAGCCTGCCCCGCAGGCTGTTTTTATCCGCTGATTTAATCGGCAGTGCCTCTTACGCCCTGCAATAAAGCTCCCCCACCGTTCTTCATCCCGTACATAAAACACACAAAAACGGCCAGCAACGATGACTGGCCGTTCAGCTGTATGCACCCAGAGTATCTGCACAGCTTTATCCACAGATATTCTGTATAACTTTAGGCTTGGGTGTGATTATTCAAGATACATCAAGCGTTTACGACCCTGCAGCCTTTCCCGGCCAGACCTGTGCGTCACCTTTATGCGTATCATATACAGCAGGTACTCAGCCACAGGCACAGGTTAAGCGCATCCCGCACGTCCGGCCTGATGGCTTATTCGCTGGCAGCTAACAGGAATTGCTTGAGGGTAACACTCGAGCGGGCAAGCCCCAGCTTTTCACGGATGTTCCGGCGGTGAAAATCTATGGTGCTTTTTCAAGGTGCATGCGCCGGGCGATTGCCTTGCTGGATAAGCCATGACCTATCGCCACCGCCACTTGCCGTTCGGTGGGGGTTAAGCGCGCCAAAGAAGAGTTCTTCGGGTGACGCACCGCGCCCAGTTGCTCACGGATACCGTTCAGATAATCCAGTTGCTCTGCACTTAAGCCACTGCTTTCCAGCTTACGTAACCAGGGCTGAAGCAGGTGCTCGATGCTGGCATATATTTCTGTTTCCAGTGCCTGTTTGTCCTGTTCCCGCTGGTTGAGTAATACCCGCATGGCAGTATTAATTTCTTCCAGATCATTCGCCCGTGCCCGTACTTCAAAGCGCTGTTGCTGTAAGGCCTGCTCCAGCACCTTTTGCTCAGAACGCTGCTGTTGTTGCTGATACAGGAACTTAAGGTCGCCATTAACCAGCGCCTGAAATTCTTCCATCAGCCCTGAGTATTGCCGGGCTTGCAGGTTATGCCGAACATCCAGCACACACAGGGTGCCAAAGGGTTCGCCGTCGGGCCAGTTGAGGGGTAACCCAAATAGAAGGACAGCCCCAGCACCATGTCCGGATTGTCTTTCCATTCAGTGTCGAGGCTGGCGTCAGTCACCAGCAGAGGTTCGCGGGTGTCGATTACCCGGTCGCAGTAAAGGCCACAGTTACGCGGGCTTTCTTCGTGGGCACGGTAGGGGTTACCGGCGGTGTCACTGCTTACCAGCATTTCTATATCCCGGGGTTTGATCCGGGTAATCAGGGCAGCGGGGGTATCGGTGATACGGCCCATCAAATCCACCAGACGCTGCCAGCGGGCCAGCATCGGTGCGGGAATTTCAGGTTTGACCTGCGACATTACAAAAACCTCTGCTGTTATTTTTATAGGTTTTTATAGCGTGCTGAAGCGGCACGGCTGCTTACATACTACTAAGCAATCCCGTATTTAGAAAGAAGCCCGGTTAAACCGGGCTTCAGAAGATCGTCACAAAAGCTGTTTGCTGCCACTTACGGGCAAGGGTTGGAATGCAGCTTGCCAAGCGCTTCCAGTTGCTCTGAAAGCTCTGCAGACAGGCGCATATCAAAGGCATCGATATTCGCTTCAAGCTGTGGCATTTGCGTGGCACCGACAATGGTACTGGCAACAAAGTCACGGCTGTCTACATAGGCCAGCGCCATTTGTGCCGGGTCCCAGCCATGTTGCCGGGCCAGGTTCACGTAGTCCCGGGTAGCTGAAATACCTGCCGGCTGAATGTAACGGCCAAACTGTTTATAGAGGGTCAGGCGGGCACCTTCCGGCCACTGTTCATCCAGATATTTACCGGACAGTACACCGAACCCCAGCGGCGAGTACGGCAGCATCGGCACGTTTTCCCGCAGCAGCACTTCCGTCAGCCCTACTTCATCGGAGCGGTTCAGCAGGCTGTATGGGTTCTGCACACTGACCACCTTCGGCAGGCCGAGTATTTCAGCGTACTTCACAAAGCTCATGACGCCCCACGGGGTTTCATTCGAGAGGCCGATGTAACGCACCTTGCCTTCATCCACCAGCGCTTTCAGCACTTTCAGGGTGTCCAGCATGGCGGTGCCGTCGTGCTGCGGTGCATGGGTATAGTTGAGCTGGCCAAAAAGTTGGTGGCTCTGTCGGGCCAGTGCAGCTGATACAGGTCGATATAGTCGGTCTGTAAACGTTCCAGGCTGCCTTCAATGGCCGCACGGATATTAGCTTCGTCGAAGTGGATATCCGGGCGCATAAAGCGGGTCATTTCCGCCGGGCCGGCTACCTTAGTGGCCAGTATCACCTTGTCCCGGTTACCCCGTTGCTGCATCCAGCGGCCGATGATGGCTTCGGTCTGCCCCTGCAGACTTTCATTCACCGGCGCTGGGTAGATTTCGGCGGTATCAACAAAGTTAACGCCACGCTCAAAGGCATAATCCAGTTGGGCGAAGGCTTCTGCTTCGGTGTTGTCCTGTGAGTATGTCATGGTACCCAGACATACCCGGCTGACGTTCAGATCACTGTCACCCAACAGGTTATAGCGCATGGCGTTTCCTCTTTGTTACGGCTGCGGTTATACCGGCAGCAGACGCACGAAATATGATTTCAGGTAATCGGTTTCCGGAATCGCTGGATGTACCGGGTGGTCACCGCCCTGATGGCCCTGATCAAAGATCTGTGCCTGGCGGTCCAGCGCACGGCTTTCTGAACGGATCATGTCCACCAGACGGTCACGCTGCAGGTGCATAGAGCAGGATGCTGACACCAGAATACCGTTCTTGGCCACCAGACGCATCGCCAGCTGGTTCATGCGGCGGTATGCCTGTTCACCGTTGCGAATGTCCTTACGCTTCTGGATAAACGCTGGCGGATCAAGGATCACCACGTCAAACTTCTCGCCTTCTTCCAGCAGCATCTTACAGCCGTCGAATGCATCGCCCTGCATGGTGGTAAAGCGGTCTGCCGCTTCGTTGATGCGGGCGTTTTCTTCGGCAACATCCAGTGCGAACTCAGAGGCATCCAGACAGGTTACATGGTCGGCACCGGCAGCCAGTGCCTGTACACCCCAGCCACCCACGTAGCTGAACAGGTCGAGTACTTTTTACCGGCTACGTGCTGTTGCATACGGGCGCGGTTCAGGCGGTGGTCGTAGAACCAGCCGGTCTTCTGGCCAGCCATTACCGGTGCCACCAGCGGTACGCCGTTTTCCATCAGCGGTGCCATTTCCGGTACTTCGCCGTAAACGGTTTCCACGTAGCTTTCCAGGCCTTCCATGTCGCGCATCTTACCGTCGTTGCGGAACAGAATGCCCTGCGGCTTGAAGACTTTCAGCAGTGCGGCGAGAATTTCATCTTTCAGTGCTTCCATACCGGCAGTGGAGATCTGCACCACGAAAATATCGTAGTAGCGATCGATCACTAACCCGGAAAGGCCGTCACTGTCGCCAAACACCAGCCGGTAACACGGCTGATCGAAGCAGGCTTCACGCAGCGAAAGCGCAACCTTTAAGCGGTGCACCAGCAGCGACTGATCCATGGTCTGTTTCACAGAACGGCTGATCAGCCGGGCGCAAATCAGGGTATTCGGGTTTACATAGGCCACACCCAGCGCTTTGCCGTTGGCGGTTTCCACCACGACCTGTTCACCGGCAGCGAACTGTTTCAGCGGCGTTGCCTTGGTATTTACCTCGTTGCTGTAGATCCAGACATGGCCACCGCGCAGACGTTTATCTGCGCCACTGTTTAATCGTAATACTTGCAAAATTTTTCCACTCTCAGATAACAGCAACCGGGGATTTCCGGCCACCTGTCACGGTATAGGCAATACCGTATAAACAACAAAGCCCCGCCGTCAGGCGAGGCTCAGAATTGCGCGGTCTGATTTATTCTTCAGATTCACACAGTTCAGCGTAGGCTTCTGCGTCCAGCAGGCCGTCCAGCTCTTCTTCAGAGCTGACGCGCAGCTGGAAGAACCAACCGTCACCGTAAGGGTCGCTGTTCACCTGCTCAGGCTCATCTTCCAGGCCTTCGTTAACAGCAATCACTTCACCGGACAGCGGAGCGTAAATATCAGATGCAGCCTTAACAGACTCAACCACACCCATGTCATCGCCAATGGCAAACTCTGAACCTACTTCAGGCAGCTCCACAAATACCACATCACCCAGCAGCTCCTGCGCGTGATCGGTAACACCGATAGTGACCACCCCGTCGCCCTCATGGCGAATCCACTCGTGGCTGGACACATACTTTAATTCGCTAGGGATATCACTCATTTCTCTGTTCCTAAATGAAAGTTAAAAACCGGCCCTTTCCGACACTGAAAAGGCACCACAACTTCAAACGCTGTATACACTTAATTGCTGATATCTGACTGCATACACAGCCGGACATCATTTATTTCTAGACCATCTTTATAACGATGGCCAGTTGTCTCCCATCAGACCAGTGACAGGATAAATAATTCGCACCCCAGTGCTCTTGTCTCAGATCATTGCAGACTATATTTATGCACTGTTTCAAACGCGGCCATTCTACCTTTACTGCCCGCCAGATAACATAACTGTCTGATGAAGAAATCAGCTGCGCCGGGCAAACCGTGGCAAATTACCGCTCAGGCCCATGGCTTGCTGAACAATATGGTTCTTCACCATCGGTGTGCGGTTCATCAGACTCATGCCAACGTTCCTCAGCAAACGCGGTACAGGAGCCTCGGTGGCAAACAGCCGCTTAAAGCCTTCCATTGAGGCAGCCATTTTGAGGTTCTCCCCTGACGCTGGCGCTGATAGCGGTGCAGGACATAATCGCTCTGCCAGCTTTCACCGTTAGCACGGGCATCCAGAATCACTTCTGCCAGTACGGCTGCATCCAGTAATCCGAGGTTAACCCCTGCCCGGCCAGTGGATGTATGGTATGCGCCGCATCGCCAATCGCCGCAAACCCGGCCTGCACATAGCGGCTGGCGTGGCGCTGACGTAACGGTACAGACATGCGCGGCTGTGGCGCTGATACTTTACCTAACCGGCCTTCAATTGCCCGCTCAAGGGCCTGGCAGAAGGCGTCATCATCCAGTTCCATCAGTGCCTTGGCATGATCCGGTGAGGTGGACCAGACAATGGAACCGTGCTGATCGTCTGACCCGGAGACCGGCAGAAACGCCAGCGGGCCGTCGTCGGTAAACCGCTGCCAGCAGGTATGCTGGTGCCCTTCGGCAATGTGTACGGTGGTTACAATGGCGTGGTGGCCGTAATCCCATTCCCACATTGGCAGATCCGCCAGACGGCGAGTGTTAGACATAGCACCGTCGGCGGCAATCACCAATCGAGCCTTCAGGGAAGAGCCATCATCAAACGTCAGGGTACGGGATGGGTCCAGGCTTTCAGCATCACATTCAGCATCACATTCAGACAGGCCGGTTAAGCGGCTGCCGGATTGCCATTCGATGGCCGGAATGTTCAGGCTGGCCTGATACAGCGCCGCCAGGGTGACCCGGTTTTCCACAATATGGCCCAGACAGCTTTCCTGTAGCTCATGGCAGTTAAACTGAATGTTGCCGCTGCCTTCACCGTCCCAGACGTCCATACGGGTATAAGGCGTGACCCGCATAGTCTGCATTAACGGCCAGGCCGATGCATGGCTCAGAATTTGCTGCGAGGCAATGGTTAATGCACTGACCCGGTTATCAAAATCGTTATTGCGCTGTTGCTGCTCGGCATCGATCAGGCTTTGCCGGTCGCTGTCCCGGGCTTCAATCACTCTTACACGCAGGCCGCTGTCTGCCAGCAGGCATGCCAGTGTCATGCCTACCATGCCGGCACCGACAATGGCGATATCTACCTGTTCTGTATGCTCTTGCTGATGTTCGCTCACAAAAGGCCTCTATGCTTTATCTGCTACAGAAGATGCTGTCGGCTGTGCCTGTAAATCCGGCGCGGCGATATCCAGCCCCATCGCACTGCGGGCGAATACCGTTTTCAGTAACGGGCAGGTGTCCATTATCTGTAAACCGGCGCTGCGGCCCAGTGCCAGTAATGGCTGGCTATTGGAAAACAGCTTCATGGTCTGATCGCTGAAGCCAACGGTTTTCTGCTGATCGCCCCGTACCTGTTCCTGAAATGCCTGCAGGTCTGCCAGTTGCCCCAGCGCTTTACCCCGCTGCTTGGTCTGGATGATGTATTCTGCCAACCGAACCGCACCCCGTAAGGCCAGGTTATAGCCCTGCCCTGCAATCGGGTGTAAGGCGTGTGCGGCATTCCCCAGCAGTACCAGACCGCTGCGTACCTGTTCTTCCGCAAAGGTCAGCTTAAGGGGTAATGATGCCGCTCACCTACCCGCTGGAAGTATCCCAGCCGGTAGCCAAAGGTGTCATGCAGGCGGGCCATGAAGTCTTCATCACTCAGGGCCAGTGTTTCATCCAGCTGCTCGGAAGGCACCGTCCAGACTAACGCCACCCGGGGTTCACCGTTCTGATCTTCCAGTGGTAACAGTGCCATCGGGCCGTTACGGGTGAAACGCTCATAAGCCATGCCGTTATGGGGCTGGCCCGGTGTCAGGTTAGTCACAATGGCGTGCTGTTCGTAGTCCTGCTGCTGATAGCCAATGCCCATTTTCTGACGTAGCGGCGAGCGGCCACCATCAACCATGACCACCAGCTCAGCGGTCAGCTGAGAGGTTTCACCGTCATGTTCCAGCTGCAGCTGCATGTTTTCTGCCGCCGGCTGAATTTCCGTCACGGTCGCCGGGCAGATAAATTCGATATTCGCGGCATCTTCTGCCTGAAGGCGGGCCAGTAATACCTGCCCCAGCCAGCGGTTTTCCACTACGTATCCCAGCGCCGGCACGTTTTCATCTTTGGCGTGCAAGCGGGTCATGCCAAAGCGGCCCTGATCCGAAACGTGAATATCGCTGATCGCCGCCAGGTGAGTCTGCAGGGTATCCCACAGCCCCATACGTTCATAAATCACCCGGCTGCCGTAGGCCAGCGCCGTGGAGCGGGCATCGTAACTTGGTTGATAACCGTCAACGGCCGATTCAGGTAAGGCATGGGCCTCGATGATGGCGATTTTCAGATCCAGCGTCTGGCTGGCCTGGATCAGGACGCCGCCAGACTGGCACCAACCATGCCGCCACCGACGATGACAATGTCGTAGTGGCTGTTCATCAGTTATCTGCCTGTGTTGCCATCAGGGTTTCGATGTCATCCACCAGCTTAGGCACACCGGCGGACAGTACTTCACAACCCTCTTCAGTTACCACCACATCGTCTTCAATACGGATGCCGATACCCCGCCAGCGGGCTTCGACGTCGGTATTATCCGGTGCAATATATAGCCCCGGCTCTACCGTCATCACCATGCCCGGCCGAAGTGGTCGCCATTCACCGGCCAGCTTGTAGTCGCCCACGTCATGTACATCCATCCCCAGCCAGTGGCCAAGGCGGTGCATATAAAATTCCCGGTAGGCTTCAGTTTTAATTAATTCGTCCCGCTCGCCTTTGAGGATACCCAGCTCAATCAGCCCATCCACCAGAATCTCAACTGAGAGGTCATGCGGGTCCTGCCAGAGTACGCCGGGCTTAATCATATCGATGCAGGCAAGCTGTGCTTTGAGTACCAGTTCGTACAGGGCTTTCTGTTCCGGGCTGAAACGGCCGGATACAGGGAAGGTTCGCGTAATGTCGCTGGCGTAATAGTCCAGCTCTGCACCGGCATCGATCAGTACCAGATCACCGTCTTTCAGCACTTCGCTGTTTTCAACATAGTGCAGTACACAGGCATTCTCGCCACCGCCAACAATGGCCGGGTATGCCGGCTGTCGGCAGCCGTTCATAGCAAAGTGGAAGTTCAGCCGGGCTTCCAGTTGGTATTCGGTGACACCAGGCTGGCAGTGCTGCATGGCCTTGGCGTGTGCCACTGCGGAGATCCGGCCTGCTTCACGCATAACGGCAATCTCATTGTCCGATTTGAACAGGCGCATTTCATGTAACAGACCATCCAGCTGCTGAGTACCGGTTGGCACCTGTTTACCCTGACGCTTCGCCATTTTCAGGCTGTCGCGCCATTGCCGGATTTGCGCTTCCAGTGCGGTTTTATCCGCCGCGTAATAAATCTGATCCCGCCCCAGCATCAGTTCCGGTAATTGCTGATCCAGTTCTTCATTGGCAAAGGCTTGATCGACACCCAGCTCAGCCACAGCCCGCTCCGGCCCCAGACGATAACCGTGCCAGATCTCCATGGTTTTATCCCGCTCTCTGCAGAACAGAATGCTTTGCGGATCGTCACCCGGCAGCAATACCAGCAATGCATCCGGCTCATCGAATCCGGTCAGGTAATAAAATCACTGTCCTGCCGGAAGGGATATTCAACGTCGGAGTTACGGGGTTGCATGGTGGCTGCCGGTACCAGTGCAATCGCGCCGGCAGGCAGGCTGTTCAGTAAACGCTGACGGCGTTCATTAAACTCATTCAGAGGTATAGAGGTCATACGGGTCATGGTTCGCCTCGGCAGTCATCAGTATGCTGATTATCCGGCATCAGCAACCGTCTGAATAGCCGGTTGCCCTTAAATTCCCTGGTTCAGTGCAGTACCGGCTGATCCGGGTCAGTGTCATCAGTGTTTTCCACCGGGTGGGATTCACTGAAAAACATCAGTGTCGCCATACGGACGTATTCCTGCAGTTCCATCAGGCCGTTTTCGTTTTCTTCTTCATCTTCGTCCTGATCCAGCTCAACCCAAGAGATCTGTTCCAGATCACGCAACGCTTCCAGCTGGTCATCGGTCAGGCTGCTGTCAGTATGTGCACCGTTCAGGCCAAAACCCACCAGAAAGCCCTGACACCAGCTGCCCAGTGCCGTTACCCGCTCATTCAGTGACAGGTCATCGTCCGGCAGTAGCAGGCGGAAGGTAAAATCAGGGTTCTTCATCTGGCTGAGCACGCCTTCGTACAGATCAACCAGTGCAATACGGGAGCTTTCATGTTTCAGACTGCTGACATCCATCATTTCCATGGCCGCAAACATCCAGCGCTCCTGAGTAAAATCAGCGCCGGCGGTCAGATATCCGCACAGCAAACCATGCACTTCTGCAGCAGATACTGACATGCTGTCTTCGGCCACCAGCACATCGGCAATTTCATAATATTCAGGGATAAAATCTTCAGGAGAATTTTCGACGCTCATAAGTATTCTCGGTCAGGCGGCGGGCAGACCCGCTGTAAAAATAAAATACCGCTACAGAATCCTGAAGAAACAATAAGATAGCCCGTTACGGACAGTATATATTCAGCCCTGACAAAGCCACCGTAAGCAGCGAAATGCCAAACACCGAACCGGCTATGCAAAATGACAGGAAATCTGTTGCGAAGATGTTCTACATCCTAGCATTAACAGGTAGCATTCTCTATGCGGACAACCCGGAGAGACTGTGAATTTGCTCCCCGCGTTGCATTCGCCTTTAAAGCTATGTTAAACAAGAGCCTTTACCGCCGGTAACCGTTATGAGCGAGCAAGATCTGCGCACCCTTGAGAGCCAAGTCGAGCAACTGATCCAGTACTGTCAGCGACTGGAACTGGAAAACCGTCGCCTGCACCGGTCGGAAACTCAGCTGAAAGAAGAACGTAACCGTTTGCAACAGTTACACAACGACACCCGCAAACGTGTTGATGCGATGATCACCCGCCTGAAATCACTGGAACAGGAAGCATGAGTAAAGCTAAAAATATCGCGGTACAGCTTCTCGATAAAGAGTACGTGATTGCCTGTCCGGAAGAAGCCGAAGCCGAACTGCAACAGGCTGCTGCTCACCTGAACAGCAAACTGCAGGAAATTAAATCCTCCGGCAAAATTATCGGCATGGAGCGCATTGCGATTATGGCTGCGCTGAATATTTCACATGAATATATCGCTTTCAGACAACAACAGCCGGAAAATCTGGGTGATAATATCAAACGCTTAAGTGACCGTATTCAGGCCACTCTGGACGCCGCCAAACAGCAGGACTAACCCTGACAGCTGCCTGTTCAATAGCTGAAAAACTCACTGCAGATAACACAGAAATAGTTTTTTCAAGACCTGACATTCGTTAATGCAGGAGTATAATGGCTCGCAGCTCCCCAGGGTTTCTCGGTCGATTGGTTACGTCCCTTGAGCCGATAAACACACTTTAGGAAGCTTCTCGATTAACGGGTGTGCATGTCCGCATGACGGAAAGCCTAATGTTATTCAGAGGCTACCACCTTGAACCTTCGGGTTCAGGGCCACAACCAACGCTATTGCCCTGGGGAGTCATATTCACGTATGAACCAGCCTGTATCCACTGCCGATTACCGCCAGAATCTGCGTCGCGAAATGCGCCGTAAGCGTCGCGGTCTTTCCGAACAGCAACATAAACTGGCCTCTCAGGGTCTGTTGCGTACTATTCGCCGCTTACCGGCTTTCAAGAAAAGTAAAAACGTTGCTATTTATCTGGCCAGCGACGGCGAAATCGATGCCAAGCCAATCATTGATCTGTGCTGGTCACTGGGCAAAAACTGTTACCTGCCAATCCTGCATCCGGTTAAACATAACCGCCTGTGGTTTATGCCTTATACCCCACGCACCCGGCTGCACAACAACAAGTACAAAATCCTTGAACCTGCTGAAGTAAAACAGCCCCGGCGCCCTGCCTGGGCGATGGATCTGGTATTACTGCCACTGGTGGCTTTCGACCCTCAGGGTGGCCGTTTAGGTATGGGCGGCGGTTATTACGACCGGACATTCTCGTTCAAACAGAAATGGCGTCAGGGCGGCGGCACCAAGATGATTGGTTTGGCCCATGACCTGCAAAAGGTTGAAAAGCTGGAAATCGCCAGCTGGGATATTCCACTGGAAGGCATTGCTTCAGATCAGGCGTTTTACAGCAGCAAATAGAATTATTGGCTGCAATGTCTGCTTACTGTGATGTTTTTTGGGAAGGAGTGCCGGCCTGCTGTCTGATACAGCACCGGCATGATCCGATAACCTGTCTGGTTATCTCAATCAGGAAAGGTCGTTGTGTTTAGCCGCTGAATACCTGACTAACCACCGAAACCAGCTCGATATCGCTGTTGGTTACACCCGTAATAACGGTTCCCAATACAAATACCGCAACCAGAATCACCATTATATCTGGCCCTTTCTTCATGGTATTTTTGCCCTCTCTTACTTTCGGCACTCAAAAATAGCGGGTAAGTCTTCCATAACGAGTTTTTTTGCAAGCTTTTCCCTGCAATTACCCAATATATATCGGCAAGTTTATACCAATAATTAGAAAAATAATAACTTTAGTAAGTTAGCTGTGTTTTCTAATTCATTTTAGGAGTATTTCGGCACAAATCATTAAAATAACTGGCAAACTCAAACATGCCATTACGGTCTGTATGGATATAATTCCGGCCATCACTTCGCTGTCGCCGCCTAGCTGTCGTGACAGGATGTAAGCAGATGGTGCTGTTGGTAAAGCACTGAAAATTATAAGGGTTATTGCTACAACCGTATCTTCAGTAAACCACCAGACCAGCCCCAGCATCGCCAGAGGCATCAGCAACAGCTTCAGCAGACAACTCAGTATCAGCGCTGTGGATGTCACTTTCAGGCGTCTGAGCTGCAAACCGGCTCCGACACAGAGCACGCCCAGCGGTAATGCCATTGCTGCCAGTAAATCTGCAACGGATACCAGTAATGTGGGCAACCCAAACCCGCTAAGGTTCAAAAATAATCCCAGTGCGCAGGCAATTATTAACGGATTCTTTAGCAGGTTGCCGCCAACACCCCGCCAGGAGATATTTTTACCGCCCAGCGCAAACACACTCACCGATAAAACATTCACCGTCGGAATCATCACGGCCAGTAACACCGCCAGGATTGCCACACCGGCATCCCCTGAACACTGGCAATAACTGCGAAGCCTGCATAGGTATTAAACCGGACCGTGCCCTGATACAGCGAACTGAACACCGGCCAGTCAAAACCGATCAGCCTTTGCAGACCGGCCAGCACTGCAGTGAATAGCAGCGTGAGCACCAGCATTGGCCCGGTGATATCCACAAAATCAACCCCGGAAAAGTCCGCCAGCGACAATTTATAAACCAAAAGGACAGGGAAAAGGACAAAATAGGTCGCTTTTTCTGCTGCTTCCCAGAACGCCTTGTGTAAGAATTGACTATGCTTCGCTGTGTACCCCAGTAATAACAAAATAAATACGGGCCAGAGAGCAATAAGAATGTCTTTCATTGCAGGGTAACTATCCTTAATTAAGATGTTCTGATGTTGGAGTGCATAACAACATTACGTATCAATCTTGCTGTCTTAAGGTTGCTTGCGGGCCTGGCACACCCGTGACACCAGACATTGGTTAACCGCCAAGTAGTAATAACACAGGAGCAAAGGACTATGACTTCATTAGTCTTAACCGTTATCGCACAGGACAAACCCGGCTTAGTTGAACTGTTGTCCGAAACCATCGCCAATCACCAGGGTAACTGGCAGGAAAGTAGCATGTCCCGCCTGGCAGGCCAGTTTGCCGGTATTCTTATCATTGAAGTCCCGCAGGACCACAGTGAAGCACTGACAGCAGCGCTGAACGATCTGCAGTCTCAGGGTTTAAACGTCAATGTAACCGCCAGTAAAGACGCGGCACCGGAAGAAACCTATCAGCACGTTACCATTGAACTTATCGGCCACGATAAGCCAGGCATTGTACGTGAAATTTCCCACGCGCTTAACTCACTGAAGATCAATGTAGAAAGCCTGAGCACCGAGCTGGTCAGCGGCTCTATGTCTGCTGAAGAGCTGTTTAAAGCAGAAGCGTCTCTGCGGGTGCCAACATCCGTTGAGCTGGATGATCTGCAGAATGCACTGGAAGATATCGCCAACGATCTGATGGTTGACCTCAACCTGAACTGATCCGGACGCCCTTCGGGCATCCATAAACATAACAGCCCGCATCATGCGGGCTGTTTTCGTTCCGGGAGGATTCCGGAAAGAATTCTGGAAAGCTCAGCGCATCAGATACTGAAGCGCTGAATTAACCCCTGCTGTTGCTTGGCAAAGTCCAGTAGTTCGGTACTGCTGCCGGATGCCAGTTCCGCCCCTGCGCCGTTTCACCGGCCGCTTCACTGATGCTTACCAGTGTCTGGCTCACCTGAGCAACCGCGCTGGATTGCTGTGCCGCTGCTTCCTCAATGTGAGCGTTCAGCTCACGGATATGCGCAACCGCATCATTCATCGCCCTGAGCACATCCTGAGAGCGATTGGCATTGGCCACGCAGTCCTGGGTTTTGTCATAGCTGTCGTTCATGACTTCACCCACCCGCTGAATGCTGTTCTGCATATTCTCAACCATGGTCTGGATGTCCATGACCGAATGGCGAGTCTGGCCGGCCAGTGCCCGCACTTCATCGGCCACCACCGCAAATCCACGCCCCTGCTCACCGGCTCTGGCAGCCTCGATTGCGGCGTTAAGTGCCAGCAGGTTCGTTTTGTTGGCAATGCCCTGAATAGAATCAAGGATCGAGGCAATCTGCTCACCAAAGGCAGACATTTCAGAGCTGACTGTCATCGCCTGATCAATGCCTTCTGCCTGGGTCTCAATGCTGTGCAGGGTATTATTCATCTGCTGATTAACATCACTGCTGAGCTTCTCAAATTCTTTCACCGCCGTCAGAGTCGTCTGACTGTGATTAGCGACCTCTTCCACACTGTGCTCCATCTGCACCGCTGCAGATGAGGTTTGCTCCAGCTGTTCGCTCTGTTCAGACATGGCATGTGTGGTCTGCTGGCTGATCGCGGCATTTTGCTGCGCCACATCAGACAACTTCTGAGAGCCTTCAGAAATTTGCTGCAGAATCTCCCGCAGACTTGCTACAACCGCGTTCAGATCCAGGCTCAGTTCACCAAACTCATCCCGGCGCTGGTCATCGAAGCTAACCTGCAAGTCGCCTTCTTTCACCCGGTGCAGACTGGCTTTAATGGCAGATAGCGGAACGTTGATGGTCTTCATAATCCACCAGCCAATAACTGCGGCAAAAATTGCAGCACCGATGGACAGTGCAATGATCAGCGTATTACTGACAGCCACCGATTTCTCTTCGGCATCACGGGCATCCATCGCTGACTGATAAGTGGTATCGATATAGGTATTCACGGCGGTCTGAGTTTCGGCCAGAATCGCCCGCAGGGCCAGCATGTGATCCGCCAGCACCTGATCAGCGGCCAGCTTCTGACGGTACAGCGCAACGAGACCTTCTTCACCGTACAGCTGAGCTTCCACCTGATTCAGGGTTACCTTCACACCGCGGGCCAGCTTGTCTGCTTTGAACAGATCATCATACGCTTTACGCAACGAGCCATTACTGGCGGCCAGTGCTTCGTCCAGCTGCTTAATGTCCTGAGAACGTTTAAACGCAACTAACTGAAAACGGTGCACACCCAGTGCTTTACTGATTTTCTGCACCAGTTTACCGGCTGGCTTACCTTTACGGGCAATGGCAAATCGCTGTACCCAGGCATTCAGGGCATCCCCTGGCTCTGGAACGTGATATCAGCTTCAACAGCCTTACGACGTGCAATCAGGCTTTCAGCATGATCATCCATGACCACCAAGGCTTCATCATTAAACTTCTGGCTGAGCGCCTGAACTTCGGTTAAAGCGGCAATCAGCTCAGGCTGGTCAGCCACCTGACTGAACAGAGTTTCCTGCTCAGCATTAAACTTTTCGATGCTTTGGGTAAACACTTCACGTTCACGCTCCAGACCTTCACCGTCGGTCTGCCCCAGCGCGGTAAACAAAGCTTCGTTCGCTTCCTGAAGGTAAATCATCTGCCGGTAACTGCCCGACAAATTAGGAATGACATTGTCGGTAACATTGAAGAATTCTTGCGAAATCGAGCGGCTGGCAAGAAATCCACCACTGCCCACGACTATAATAAAAACGACCATCAGCACGTAGCTGGCAGCAATTTTATGGGTGATCCTGACGTTCATCCCAAAACCTCCGAAGAAACATTAGCCGTGATATACAGCTAACTGCGTGTTGGCTCCTGTTGGGGCGGAGCTCTTTTTATTCATATGATTTTTGTATTTTGCGTATAAAGCAAAATCGTCTGAAAACGACCTTAATGACAGATTAAGACAGATAAACAAGCAGCAACAGCCGTCATTTACTCAGGATGGGCAGCGGCACCCTAAACAAAAGTCTATAGTCAGAAACGTACGACTCGTCAGAAAGCGCCCAAATTTCAGGCATAAAAACCGGCACTGATTGCTCAGTGCCGGCTTTTTAACTAAATGTATGTACTTAGCGCTGTGCCAGCATCTGCTCAGCACGGTCACAGGCCAGTCGTACCTGATTCGGCGCAGTACCACCAATGTGGTCACGGGCACTGACAGAACCGTCCAGTGTCAGCACATCAAATACGTCTTCGCTGATCTCATCTGAGAACTGCTGCAGTTCAGCCAGGGTCATTTCGCCCAGGTCCTTGCCACACTCAATACCGTAAGCGACCGCTTTACCGACGATTTCGTGAGCGTCGCGGAACGGAATGCCCTTACGCACAACATAGTCCGCCAGATCTGTCGCGGTAGAGAAACCACGCAGCGCCGCTTCACGCATGTTCTCATGCTTAGCTTCAATGGCCGGTACCATGTCAGCAAATGCCCGCAGGCTGCCTTTCACAGTATCAATGGCATCAAACAGAGGTTCTTTGTCTTCCTGGTTATCTTTGTTGTACGCCAGTGGCTGAGACTTCATCAGCGTCAGCAGAGACATCAGGTGGCCATAAACCCGGCCACTCTTACCACGAACCAGTTCCGGTACATCCGGATTTTTCTTCTGCGGCATGATAGAAGAACCGGTGCAGAAACGGTCTGGCAGGTTGATAAAATCAAACTGTGCAGATGCCCACAGTACCAGCTCTTCAGAGAAACGTGACAGGTGCATCATCAGCACGCTGGATGCAGCACAGAATTCAATGGCGAAATCACGGTCGGATACAGAATCCAGAGAGTTTTCTGTCGGTGCAGTGAAGCCCAGCAGTTCAGTAGTCATCTGACGATCAATCGGATACGTCGTACCGGCCAGTGCGGCAGCACCCAGTGGCAGAATGTTGACCCGCTTACGGCAATCAGCAAAACGCTCATAATCACGGCTCAGCATTTCAAACCAGGCCATCAGGTGGTGGCCGAATGTCACCGGCTGTGCAGTCTGCAGGTGAGTAAAGCCAGGCATAACGGTAGCAGCTTCCTGACGGGCCAAACCGATGATGCCCTGTTGCAGACGGTTGATTTCCGCCAGCACCAGATCAATCTCATCACGAACATACAGACGGATATCCGTGGCTACCTGGTCGTTACGGGAACGGCCGGTGTGCAGTTTCTTACCGGTAATGCCGATCTTTTGGTCAGGGCTGCTTCGATGTTCATGTGCACATCTTCAAGCTCAACAGACCATTCGAAATTTCGGACTCAATGTCCTGCTGAATTTCAGCCAGGCCATTCAGAATATCGTCACATTCAGCCTCAGTAAGTACGCCAACCTTTGTCAGCATCTTCGCGTGGGCTACAGACCCCTGAATATCCTGACGGTACATACGCTGATCGAATTCAACCGACGCAGTAAAACGGGCTACAAATGCATCCGTCGGTTCGTTGAATCGGCCGCCCCATTGCTGGTTGGTTTTTCTTCGCTCATACTTACCTCTATACTCAACACCAGCCACCTGATGTTCATGCTGAATTAAGGGCCTGCATTATACATTACTCGCCCATACCCGACACATCCGGCCGGATATTTTCTTAACCAGCCGCCTTTAATTTCAGGTAAATCTGTCCATAGCCACTCAGACGTCCAGCAGAATGAAAAAAGCCTGATGAAGATCATATCCTGCGGCGCATTTGAGGCTGCTTTAGCTCCTATGAATCTGATAAAATCAGTTTTTATTCCGTACGGGCTCCAGCCCTTTACGACAGCCTTCCAGGATATGTTCATGACCACTCCCGTTATACGTATTGCTACCCGTCAAAGCCCGCTTGCTCTGTGGCAGGCTGAATATGTAAAAGCTGAACTGGAACGCCACCACCCCGGCATTCAGGTTGAGTTACTGGGCTTTACGACCAAAGGTGATGTACTGCTGGATTCGCCGCTGTCAAAAATCGGTGGCAAAGGCCTGTTCGTTAAAGAGCTGGAAGTCGCCATGCTGGCCAACGAAGCCGACATCGCGGTGCACTCAATGAAAGACGTGCCGATGGAATTCCCTGAAGGTCTGGAACTGGCCGTCATATGCCCGCGGAAAAACCCACCGATGCTTTTGTATCCAACAAATACAATAACATTGATGAGCTGCCGCAGGGCGCGGTAGTGGGTACTTCATCACTGCGCCGTGAAGCCCAGCTACGTGAGCGCCGCCCGGATCTGATCATTAAAACCCTGCGAGGCAACGTCAACACCCGTCTGCGTAAGCTGGATGAAGGCCAGTACGATGCGATCATTCTGGCGACAGCCGGTTTACTGCGTCTGGAAATGGCTGACCGGATTGCCTGTGAAATTACACCGGAAGAAAGTTTACCCGCCGGTGGCCAGGGTGCAGTAGGCATTGAATGTCGCAGTGATGATGACGTCACCAAAGCACTGCTGGCACCGCTGCATGACGCCCACACTGCCAGCCGGGTAACTGCAGAACGCGCAATGAACCGCCGTCTGGAAGGTGGTTGTCAGGTACCGATTGCCTGCTATGCAACACTGGATGACAACACTGATGAGCTGTACCTGCGCGGTCTGGTTGCCAGCACCGACGGAAGTGAAGTCCTGCGTGACGAAATCACCACCACTTCTGCCGGTGCAGAACAGGCAGGCATTGAGCTGGCGGAACGTCTGCTGGCTGCCGGTGCAGACAGAATTCTGGCGGAAGTTTACCGGGAAAATGGCTAATTCCGCATTACAGGGACTGCGTGTTCTGGTCACCCGGCCGGAACACCAGAGCGCAGATTTATGCAGCGCCCTGCAAGCTCAGGGCGCGCTCCCTGTATGCCTGCCCCTGTTAGAGATTACCCCGGTATCGGATACCGATAACGGTTATCCGCTACTGAAACAACAAATACTGGATCTGGATCTGTTTCAACAGATCATTGTCGTCAGCCCGAATGCGGCACGCTTTGCAGGGGAGCTGATAGATGCATACTGGCCTCAGCTGCCGATCGGCATTACCTGGCACGCTATCGGCCAGAAAACTGCCGATACGCTGGCTGAATACGGCATAACTGCCCGTGTAAACCCGGCCGGCACAGATTCAGAAGCGCTGCTGACCGATACAAGTCTGCAAGACATCGCCGAACAACGCATTCTGATTATGCGTGGCGAAGGTGGACGGACACTACTGGCCGATACACTTCAGGCCAGAGGTGCACGCACAGAATACGCCGAACTGTACCGGCGCAGCTGTCCGGACTATACCTCGCAGCAGATCAACAGTACTATTTACAGTTCTCCGGATGCCATTCTCATCACCAGTGGTGAAGCGCTGGAGAATTTTTCAGCCTGCTAAGGCCTGCTCAGGAACATAACGCAGAGCAACGGGGTCAGATACTCTCAACCCGCCTGCTGGTTCCCAGCGCCAGGGTAGCCAAATTGGCTACAGAACTGGGCTGTACAAAAGTTTATATTGCTCATGGAGCCGACAGCCAGGCTATGGTTCAGGCACTAATCGCGACGATCGACGTGGAAGAATAACAATGAGAAAGAACGGGAAAAACAACCGCAACAACAAGGCCGACGCTGACGTCATCGAAGGCGAAATCATTGAAAAGGACACCCCCGTGGATAAGTCAGCTGATACCTCCGCTTCATCTCAGGAAAGCGATAAGAAAGAAGCCGTCACCGATGTGAAGAAATCAGAAGACACATCAGACAATGCCGGCAACTCTGATAACAAACCAGCCAAACAAAGCTCCGGCGCTGCCGGCAAGCTGGCACTGTTACTTGCCATCATCGCAGTCATCGGCGTGGGATACCTGTACTGGTTACAACTGGAATCCAAAAACAGCATAGCGACCAGCCAGGCAGAGGCAAGCTCAGCACTGGACGGTAAGCTACAGGCAAGCCAGCAGCAGCAAAACGCTAAAGTCAGCAACCTCGGCCAGCAGATCCAGGCACTGGAAAGTAAAGCCAAAGCGGATGCAGCCAACATTGATGAGCTGCAGGCACGCCTGACGCGCAGTATTCAACAAATTACAGCGACTCAGCAAAACACCCGTAAAGACTGGATCATCGCAGAAGCAGAATACCTGCTGCGTCTGGCCAACCAGCGGGTACTGATGGAGCAAACTCCACAGGGCGCTCTGAAACTGCTGCGTTCTGCGGACAAGATTCTTAAAGAAACAGATGATGTAACTATCTACGCTGTGCGTAAGGCTCTGGCCTCAGATATTGCAGCACTGGAAGCCGTGCCTGAACTGGACACTGAAGGCCTGTTCCTGCGCCTGGGCGCACTGAATGAACAGGTTAACAACCTGAAGCTGATTCCACTGACCGAGCAGCATAAACTGCCGGAAATCGTGTCTGAAGTCAGTGACGAAACCTTTACTGAAACCTGGACAGCTAACCTGCAGAAAGCCTGGGCAAAAATTGCTGACAAGTTTAATCAGTTAGTGGTTATTCAGGACCGCGATGCGCCGGTTGAGCCGTTACTGTCTCCGCAGCAGAACTTCTACCTGCAGCAGAATCTGCACCTGATGCTGGAGCAGGCTCAGCTGTCACTGTTACAGCGCCGCAGCGGCACTTACGAAAACAGCCTGAGTAAGGCAGAAGGCTGGGTAGGCACCTACTTTGAAGCCAGCGACAGCACCACCCAGGCACTTATCCGTAGCCTGCAGGAACTGAAGCAGGTAAATGTTGCGCCGGTCCTGCCAGACATTTCAGGGTCACTGAACGCTCTGAAAAAGTACCTTCAGGAGATGCGTAAACTGAAGGAACAGGAGGCAGCATAAATGAAAAAGCTATTAATCCTGCTGCTGATCCTGCTGTTTGCCGGTGCATTTATTGGCCAGCTGATGATTCAGGACTCAGGCTACACCCTGATTGCTTACAACAACGTCACCATTGAAATGAGCCTGTGGGTATTTCTGATTGTCCTGCTGGGCGTTTTCTTTTACTTCACTGGACACTCAACCTGCTGCGCGGCTCACTACGCTCCGGACAGCGGTTTCGCCTGTGGAGTAAAGGCCGCAACCAGCGTATCGCTAACACCAAAACCCTGAAAGGCCTGATTGCTCTGTCAGAAGGTAAATGGTGGCAGGCGCAGCGCTTACTGACCCAAGCCGGTGATAAATCGGAATTACCGCTGATCAGCTATCTGGCGGCAGCCCGTGCTGCCCATGAACAGGGCGAAGACGCCGACTGCGATGATTTACTGCATAAGGCCCGCGATGCGGCGCCGGAAGCAGAAATCGCCGTAGGCATCAGCCAGGCTCAGATTCTGCTGTCCCGTGGCCAGTACGAGCCCTGTCTGGCCACCCTGCTGGACCTGAACAAGAAAGCGCCAAAGAATACCTATGTCATGAAGCTGCTACGGGAAGTGTATATCCAGCTAAATGACTGGTCTGCCCTGAGCAAGCTGATCCCTGAATTACGTAAGCATAAAGCGGTTAAACCGGCCAAGCTGCTGAAAACAGAACAGCGCTGCTACAGCAACATTCTTGAGCAAAGCATCAGCCAGTTACCCCCATGCGGATAACGAAGAAAAAGCCAAAGCCCTGGGCGTCGCCTGGCATAACATGCCCGGCCAGCTCACCAGTGATGATGTACTGGCCCGCCACTACACCAATTTACTGGTCAGCATCGGCGCGGAAGAAAAAGCTGAAGCAGCGATCCGTGATCTGCTGAAACGCAACTGGGATGATTCACTGATCGCCCTGTATGGTCGCATTGAGGGTAGTGATGCCGGTAAGCAACTGGATTTTGCCAAGAGCTTCCTGAATGACTACCCGATGAACCCGGATCTGCTACTGACCCTGGGCCGCCTGTCGTTGCGTAATCAGCACTGGGGCAAAGCGGTGGATTACTTTGAACAGAGTCTGGAAGAAGAATCCCGTCCGGAAACCCTGAGTGAACTGGCTCGCCTGCTACAGCACATGGGCGAAACCGACCGCACCCTGAAGCTGATCGAAAATAACTTCAGCCTGATCGGCAACGGTTTACCACAACTGCCGATGCCGGATAAAACACCGGCTAAAACAGAAGCGGTCATTTCTGACGACCACATACATGCAAAACCCCGTTTTAAGCCAATCAGCTAAACGGTAGACATAAAAAAGCAGCCATCGGGCTGCTTTTTATAGCTGATAACTGACTATTTACGTGGTGCGTAAGCAAACACATCCGCGTGCATACAGTCACCATCGAATCCCTGAGCTTCACAGGCATCCAGCAAGGCATATACCATTCCCGGAGAACCGCTGGTGTAAATCACCATGTCAGAAAAGTCATCATAATCAGCCAGAATCGCATCCGGAATCAGACCTGTACGCCCTTCCCAGGGCTGCCCGTTCTCCGGCTCACTGACCACCAGATCATAACTGACGTTGGCATGCTCCGCTGCCCACTGCTGTGGCAGCTTCTCAAGGTACAGGTCTTCAGCAACCCGCACACCCCAGTAGATATGAATAGGATTTGATACCTGATTCGCCAACAAATGCTCTGTGATGCTCTTAATCTGGGAGAAGCCGGTGCTGGCAGCAACCAGGACGATCCGGGTCTGAGGCTTCAGACTAGTGGCTTCCAAATAGCAATCGCCCTTAGGCAACTCAATTTCAATGCTTGGGTTATTCTGCAAATGCTCAATCATCGCAATGGATAATTCGCCTTCCGGCATACGCCGGATATGTAACTCAAGATCACTGCCATGGTCTGGTGCACTGCCTATGGAAAACGGTGCCCGACGGCCATCCGGTAAAATCAGTTCCAGATATTGCCCGGCATGAAACTCAACAGCCATGCTTGCGGTTACTGGCAAATGTAAACGCACCCGAAACACTTCATGGCTTAGTTGTTCAACACTCGCAATATCACAAACCAGTTTTTTCACTCGAAACTCTCCAGGGCGTAACAGCCCATCAATCTTCACCCTAATATTACCCTGAGGGACTGCCGTGCAGGCATATATCCGTGCGGGCTGCTGCCCGTCTTCTAAGCTTACATCCAGCTCTGGGTAACGCTGTATTATTCTTCCGGCTAACAAGTCTGCCTTACAGATCTGGCAGACGCCGTTCAGACAACTGCGGCGCATCTTATACCCTGCACGTTCCAGCGCAAGTAAAATTGGTTCGCCTTTTTCAGCTTCAAGCCGGTATTGGCGATCGCCGCTGTCTATCTGAATAAAAATATCACTCTCCGAAGATATCCAGCTCCTGCCAGATATCGTCTACCCGTTGTTTAATTTCATCGCTCATCACAATCGGCTCACCCCATTCGCGGTCAGTCTCGCCTTCCCACTTATTGGTGGCATCCATTCCCATTTTGGAGCCCAGACCTGAAACCGGAGATGCAAAATCCAGATAATCGATCGGTGTATTATCAATCATCACCGTATCCCGTTGCGGGTCCATACGGGTGGTAATCGCCCAGATCACATCGTTCCAATCCCGGGCATTCACATCATCATCACAGACGATCACAAACTTGGTGTACATGAACTGCCGCAGGAATGACCAGACACCCAACATGATGCGCTTGGCATGGCCAGGATACTGTTTCTTCATGGTCACTACTGCCATGCGGTACGAACAGCCTTCCGGCGGCAGGTAGAAATCTACGATTTCAGGAAACTGTTTCTGCAGAATCGGCACGAATACTTCGTTCAGTGCCACGCCGAGAATAGCAGGTTCATCAGGCGGACGGCCGGTATAGGTGCTGTGATAAATCGGCTTTTTACGGTGAGTAATGCGCTCTACTGTAAATACCGGAAAGCGGTCTACCTCGTTGTAATAACCGGTGTGGTCACCAAACGGCCCTTCATCAGCCATTTCATCCGGGTAGATAAACCCTTCCAGAATAAATTCTGCACTGGCTGGTACCTGAAGGTCGCTGCCGATACATTCAGTTACTTCAGTCTTACCGCCACGCAACAGGCCGGCAAAAGCATATTCGGATAATGAATCCGGCACAGGGGTTACAGCACCCAGAATCGTCGCTGGATCAGCCCCCAGCGCAACGGCAACCGGAAACGGTTCGCCCGGATGGGCTTTCTGCCATTCACGGAAATCCAGTGCACCGCCGCGGTGAGCCAGCCAACGCATAATGAGTTTGTTCTTACCAATCAGTTGCTGACGGTAAATACCAAGGTTCTGACGAGGCTTTTCAGGGCCACGGGTAATGACCAGGGGCCAGGTAACCAGCGGACCGGCATCCCCGGCCAGCAGGTCTGTATCGGTAATTTATAAAGGTCGACATCATCCCCTTCGATCACATGTGCCTGACAGTCCGCTTTGCGCACCACTTTAGGCCCCATGTTCAGCACCTGCTTATACACAGGTAACTTATCCCAGGCATCCTTAACCCCTTTAGGTGGCTCAGGCTCCTTGAGCATCGCGAGTAACTTGCCGACTTCCCTCAGGCTTGCTACGTCTTCTTCGCCCATACCCATCGCGACCCGCTTCGGCGTACCAAAGAGGTTTGCAAGCACAGGATAGTCATAGCCTTTAGGGTTTTCGAATAACAGTGCCGGACCGCCTGCTCTAAGGGTACGGTCGCAAATTTCAGTCATTTCCAGATGTGGATCTACTTCCATCTGAATTCGCTTTAATTCACCCTGGTCTTCCAGAGTGCGGATAAAGTCCCGCAGATCTTTATATTTAAGATTACTCATAACGGCCCGGCAATCAGGTTGTAATAACAAAGATTTAGCAACAAAAAGGGTAAGCCATAAGCTTACCCTTTTGTGTTCAGAATGTTGATCAGGAACGCTTCATTGACAGGAAGAATTCATCATTTGTCTTGAAGTCCTTAAGTTTGTCCAGAACAAACTCAATGGCAGCAGAATCTTCCATCGGATCCAGCAGCTTACGCAGAATCCACATCCGCTGCAGCTCGTCCTCGTCCGTCAGCAAGTCTTCACGGCGGGTACCAGAACGGCGAATGTTAAAGGCTGGGTAAACACGCTTTTCAGCGACTTTACGGTCCAGGTGTACTTCTGAGTTACCGGTACCTTTAAATTCTTCAAAGATAACTTCGTCCATCTTGGAACCAGTATCAACCAGCGCCGTTGCGATGATGGTCAGGCTGCCGCCTTCTTCAATGTTACGTGCAGCACCAAAGAAACGCTTAGGACGTTCCAGTGCATGTGCATCCACACCACCGGTCAGTACTTTACCGGAAGAAGGAATAACGGTGTTGTAAGCACGGGCCAGACGGGTAATAGAATCCAGCAGGATAACCACGTCTTTCTTGTGTTCTGTCAGACGCTTGGCTTTCTCCAGTACCATTTCCGCTACCTGAACGTGACGTGACGGCGGCTCATCGAAAGTAGAGGCTACCACTTCACCGCGTACAGTCCGCTGCATCTCTGTTACTTCCTCAGGACGCTCATCAATCAGCAGTACAATCAGGTGAGTTTCAGGGTTGTTACGGGTAATGGAATTGGCAATGTTCTGCAGCATCAGCGTCTTACCCGCTTTTGGCGGAGACACCAGCAAAGCACGCTGACCTTTACCCATTGGGCAGACAAGATCGATGACACGTGCTGTCAGATCTTCAGTACTGCCGTTACCCAGTTCCATTTTCAGACGGTCCTGTGCAAACAGTGGCGTCAGGTTTTCAAACAGAATCTTGTTCTTTGCGTTTTCAGGCTTATCAAAGTTAATCTTGTCTACTTTCAGCAACGCAAAATAACGTTCGCCGTCCTTAGGGGACGAATCTTTCCGGAAATAGTATCGCCGGTCCGCAGATTAAAGCGGCGGATCTGACTTGGAGAAACGTAAATATCATCAGGGCCAGCCAGATAAGAGCTGTCTGCAGAGCGTAAGAAACCAAATCCGTCTTGTAAAATTTCCAGCACGCCATCGCCGTAAATATCTTCACCACTTTTCGCGTGACGCTTGAGGATGGCAAAAATAACATCTTGTTTGCGGGAGCGGCCCAGGTTATCCATTCCCATTTCTTTCGCTATATTTAACAGCTCAGAAACGCTTTTCGTTTTCAGTTCGGTAAGATTCATAATGTAAGAGTTGAAGGACGTAGCCACGTTGAGAAAGAACGTTGGAGAAATCGTTCAGACTAGATTGAATTGATAATGTGGAACCGGAATCAGACAATAATCCCAGTCATTGGAAGTCATAACTATAATCGCTTGTTTACGGTTAGTCCAGCATTCAGCGCGCAATCTTTATACAGCACGAATCAAACAGAAACTAACCGTAAACGGGATAAAACCGGTACTTAGAGGCTGGTTTCGATAAAGCCGGCCAGCTGAGATTTAGACAGCGCACCCACTTTGGTCGCTTCAACATTGCCGTCTTTAAAGATCATCAGTGTAGGGATACCGCGGATACCGAATTTAGGTGGCGTTTCACTGTTTTCATCAATGTTCAGCTTGCAGACTTTCAGCTTACCTTCGTACTCTTTTGCAATCTCTTCCAGAACTGGCGCAATCATTTTGCATGGTCCGCACCACTCAGCCCAATAATCAACCAGTACAGGCGCTTCAGACTTGAGAACATCTTCTTCAAAAGATGCGTCAGTTACATTGATAATATCACTCATAAAAAGCCTCACAGGGAGATTCTTGACAATAATGCAGTCGATAATACCACTCAAAACAAACAAATGTGAATACTCAGGTATACAGCGGTCGGCCACTGGCAAAAACAACTGATCTCAGACAGTTATCATAAGATTAGAACTCAGTGCTCAGAACCTAATTTCTCACATATAAAGAAGTTTTTGATAAACTGACACACAACAAAACAGCTATTGGATAGTCGCCGATATGCCGCAGGATAATGCTTTAGTGGCCAGCCAGGATACCCTGATGGCAGCCATTGATCTTGGATCAAACAGTTTTCATATCGTCATAGCGAAACTTGATCAGGGCGAATTACTCCCGATTGATGTTTTATCAGAAAAAGTACAGCTGGCAGCCGGACTGGATGACAATAACATTCTCAGTGATGAAGCCCAGCAGCGGGGGCTTGAATGCCTGCAACGCTTTGCAGAGCGCATAAAAGGCCTGCCTTCAGGATCCGTCAGCGCTGTTGCCACAAACGCCCTTAGGGAGGCGGTAAACAGTCAGGACTTCATTGTTAAGGCCGAATCTGTTCTGGGACGCCCTATAGAAGTCATTGCCGGCATAGAGGAAGCCCGGCTGATTCATCTTGGTGTAGAGCATACGCTGGCTGCAGAGTCTGGCTCACGACTGATAATTGATATCGGTGGCGGCAGTACTGAATTTATTATCGGTGAACGTTTCGAGCCGCTTGAACTGGAAAGCCTTGAAATGGGCTGCGTAAGCTTCAGCAAGCGCTACTTTAAAGACGGCATTATCAGTGAAAAGAACTTCCAGTTGGCAGTGTTTGGCGCGTTACGCGAACTGCTAGCTATCAAGCGGCGTTATAAGCGCCAGGGCTGGCAATACTGTGTCGGGTCATCAGGTACGGTAAAAGCAATCCAACAGGCATGTATCGAGTCTGGCTTCAGTGAAAGTGCTATCACAGCAAAAGCACTGAAAAACCTTAGAGAAAGAATACTTGAGTTCAGCCACAGTGATGAGATCTGCATACCTGGCATCAAAGATCAGCGCAAAGCTGTCATCGCAGCCGGTGTTGCCATACTGTCAGCAGCTTTTGAGTCACTCGGCATTAAAGAGATGCATTATTCAGCCGGCGCCTTAAGAGAAGGTCTGCTGTATGACATGACTGGCAGACTGCACCATGAGGATGTTCGCGAGCGGAGCATTAACGCTCTGATGAACCGCTACCATGTTGATCAGGAACATGCTCTGCGTGTTGAACAAACCGCACTGATCGCTCTGACCCAGGTTCGTAATGACTGGAAACTGCAGGATACTGAATACCAAAACATGCTGAGCTGGGCCGCACGAAGTTATGAAACAGGCCTGACAATCGCGCACAGCCAATACCACAAACACAGTGCTTATTTAGTACTGAATTCAGATTTACCAGGATTCAGTCAGCAGGAACAGTTACAACTGGCTACCCTGATCAGAAATCACCGTCGGAAATTTAACGACGCGGAATTCTCCCTTCTGCCAAAACGTGAGATATCGGCAACACGCAAATTGTGCGTTCTGCTTCGGATAGCAATTGTGCTCCACCGTAGCCGAAGTAAAGAGCGCCTGCCAGCATTCACGATAACAGTCTCAGAAAACACTGTATCGCTTAGCTTCCCTGATAACTGGTTAAGCTATCACCCACTGACACGGGCGGATCTTGAGCAAGAGGCAGCATATCTAGCCACCGCTGGCACCTTACTTAATATCAGCTGAGCAAAAGACAGTCTCAGGTTAGAAATGCAAAAGCCCTATTAAATGTAGTGGCTTTTTTGCTTCAGATCAGTTAAACATCACTAATAGCAGACAGCTCCGATCATTTCGTAGATGAAAGTGACAAAAGAAATTAGCCTTTATTTTGTGACATATTTATCTGAGTAAAACGAATGGAAAAGACTAGCGAGCTGATCTGGCAAGACACACAACATCAGGAACTGTTCCGTCTTATTGATAAGATAAAAGAAGATGGCGTTGAAGCTGATATTTTTGTTCGTCTGTATGACTATGCAGAGCACCACTTCAGCCTTGAGGAAGCCTATATGAGAGAAGCAGGCTATCCTGATATCGAATCTCATATTGCTGCACATAATAAATTCCGCCAGGAACTGACAAATATGGTCACCCAACACCATGATTACGATGAAGTGCTAAGGGAATCGCTGGCTACGTTTCTGAGTGAATGGCTGAAACGTCATATATGGGGTGTTGATAAGAAGTTCGAGGCCTATATCTTAAGCTCCGATATCAAGTAAGAAATATCCAGACATAAAAAGCCCGGTATCTGTGAAGATACCGGGCTTTTTGATCAGAAACGAAGATTAATCTTCAGAATCTTCAACCACAACAGCTGCATCAGCTGGACGGTCAACCAGTTCAACCAACGCCATAGGAGCGTTGTCACCAGCACGGAAACCGCATTTCAGAATGCGAATGTAACCGCCTGGACGAGCCTCGTAGCGAGGACCCAGTTCGTTGAACAGTTTACCAACAGCTTCTTTGCTGCGGGTGCGGGCGAAAGCCAGACGACGGTTAGCAACCGTGTCGTTCTTTGCCAGAGTGATCAGAGGCTCAGCAACGCGGCGCAGCTCTTTAGCTTTAGGCAGCGTAGTCTTGATGAGCTCATGTTCGAACAAGGACACAGCCATGTTCTTGAACATTGCTTTACGGTGTGCACTTGTACGATTTAAGTGACGACCTGATTTACGATGACGCATGTTTAATTCCTTGCCAAACTATTAAGGTTTGAAAACGCGATTACGAAGCGACTTTATCGTCGTTACGAATGCTTGCCGGCGGCCAGTTTTCCAGACGCATGCCCAGAGAAAGACCCTTAGATGCCAGAACATCTTTAATTTCCGTCAGCGATTTCTTACCTAAGTTCGGAGTCTTAAGCAGTTCTACTTCGGTACGCTGAATCAGATCACCGATGTAGTAGATCTGTTCTGCCTTCAGACAGTTGGCGGAACGTACAGTCAGCTCCAGATCATCAACCGGACGCAACAGGATCGGATCGATCTCTGGCTCTTCCGGCTCATCTTTAACCTGATCCTTACCACCTTCCAGATCAACAAACACAGCCAGTTGCTGCTGCAGAATAGTTGCAGCACGACGGATGCATTCTTCCGGATCGATAGTACCGTTGGATTCGATATCAATTACCAACTTGTCCAAGTCAGTGCGCTGTTCCACACGAGCACTTTCAACAACATAAGACACCAGACGAACTGGGCTGTAAGTTGCATCAAGCTGCAGACGGCCGATAGTACGTGACTCGTCTTCGTCAGAAATACGGGCATCAGCCGGTACATAACCACGACCACGGGCAACACGCAGCTGCATGTTGAGGCTTGCGCCTTCGCTCAGGTGAGCAATAACGTGATCCGGGTTAGCGATTTCGGCGTCCTGGTTCAGCTGAATATCAGCTGCAGTGACAGGGCCTGCTTCGCTCTTAGAAAGAGTCAGTGTCGCTTCGTCGCCGTTATGCAGAGCAATTGCAACACCTTTAAGGTTCAACAGGATTTCGATAACGTCTTCCTGAACACCTTCCAGAGTGCTGTACTCATGCAGTACACCGTCGATTTCTACTTCCTTAATTGCACAACCTGGCATAGAAGAAAGTAGAATACGACGCAACGCATTGCCTAGCGTATGGCCAAAACCGCGCTCAAGTGGCTCCAGAGTAACTTTTGCACGAGTCGAGCTAATTTCCTGTACGTCAATGTGACGTGGGCTTAGAAACTCGTTTACTGAACGCTGCATAGTTCCACCAATTATGAAGTCAATGATTACTTAGAATACAATTCGACAATCAGCTGCTCGTTGATTTCGGCAGACAGATCGCTACGCTCAGGCAGGGACTTGAAAGTACCTTCCATTTTGCCAGCATCTACTTCTACCCATTCAACAGCGGCACGCTGAGAAGCCAGATCCAGAGCGCTCTTGATACGCAGCTGGTTCTTAGACTTTTCACGAACGGCAACAACATCACCCGCAGAAACCTGGAATGATGGAATGTTAACGCTCTGACCGTTGACTGTAATCTGACGATGAGAAACTACCTGACGTGCTTCAGCACGGGTAGAACCAAAGCCCATACGATAGACAACATTGTCTAAACGACCTTCCAGCAGTTGCAGCAAGTTAGTACCGGTCGCACCAGAGCGACGGGCAGCTTCCTTGTAGTAGCTGCGGAATTGCTTTTCCAGTACGCCGTAAGTACGACGAACTTTTGTTTTTCACGAAGCTGTAAACCGTAATCGGACAGACGACCACGACGAGCGCCGTGTACGCCTGGCACGTTTTCAGCTTTACACTTGCTGTCCAGTGCACGTACACCGCTCTTCAAGAACAGGTCGGTACCTTCACGGCGAGACAGCTTACATTTTGGTCCTATATAACGAGCCATATCTTACTGTCTCCGGATTAAACGCGACGTTTCTTAGACGGACGACAACCGTTGTGTGGAATCGGTGTCACGTCAGTGATGTTGTTAACCTTGTAACCGCAGCCGTTCAGTGCACGAACTGCAGATTCACGGCCTGGTCCAGGACCTTTAACAAAAACGTCTAAATTCTTTAGGCCATATTCTTGCGCTGCCACACCTGCACGTTCCGCAGCTACCTGAGCTGCAAACGGTGTGCTCTTACGAGAACCGCGGAAGCCGGAGCCACCCGCAGTTGCCCAGCTCAGAGTATTTCCCTGACGATCAGTAATAGTAATGATCGTATTGTTAAAAGAGGCGTGGATGTGCGCTAAGCCATCAACAACCTGCTTTTTAACCTTTTACGTGTGCGAGTATTTGGCTTTGCCATATTGGAAATTCCTATCGCTTACCACTTACTTGCGGATTGGCTTACGTGGGCCTTTACGGGTACGCGCGTTAGTCTTAGTGCGCTGACCACGTAGAGGCAGGCTGCGACGGTGACGCAGACCACGAAAACAGCCCAGATCCATCAAGCGTTTGATGTTCATGGATACTTCACGACGAAGATCGCCTTCAACAGTTAACTTGGCTACTTCGCCACGTACGTTGTCTAGCTGGTCTTCTGAAAGCTCTGCAATCTTGGTGGATTCTTGAATACCACAAGCTGAACAGATGCTTTTCGCTGTAGTGCGGCCAATTCCGAAGATGTAAGTCAATGAAATTACCGCATGCTTATTGTCAGGAATATTGACGCCTGCTATACGGGCCATTCAATTTACTCCAACTTTATTAGCATGTTACCTGTCATATCAGACAAGCACTGCAAATTCTTCTATTAATGGAAGGCGCAGGATGTTACACCTTGATTAAAATTAAATCAAGCCCCTTGCCTTCCACCCCAGACCAGGATTAACCCTGGCGCTGCTTGTGTCGTGGTTCAACTTTGCAGATTACTCGCAAAGTTCCGTTACGACGTACGATCTTGCAGTTACGGCAGATTTTCTTTACAGATGCACGTACTTTCATGATCAACTCCAGTAGCAGGGGCTAGCGCAGCAGGCCAGCACCACCGCCTTTAAGATTCGACTTCTTCATCAGAGATTCATACTGATGGGACATCAGATGTGATTGAACCTGTGCCATGAAATCCATGACTACAACAACCACGATCAGTAACGATGTACCACCGAAGTAGAAAGGTATATTCCACGCAACAACCAAGAATTGAGGCATCAAGGAAACTGCAGTGATGTACAGAGCGCCGAACAGTGTCAGACGACCCAGTACACTATCAATATACCGAGCGGATTGCTCCCCTGGGCGAATACCGGGATAAATGCACCAGACTTCTTCAGGTTATCAGCCACTTCTTTCGGATTGAAAACAATCGCGGTGTAGAAGTAGCAGAAGAAGATGATGCATACAGAAAACAGCAGAATGTATAACGGCTGGCCCGGACCCAACGCTAACGCAACACTCTGTAACCATTCCATGCCTTCAGTCTGGCCAAACCACTGACCGATTGACGCAGGGAACAGTAAAATACTTGACGCAAAGATCGGCGGAATAACACCGGCCATGTTTACTTTCAATGGCAGGTGGCTGGACTGAGCCGCATACATACGACGTCCCTGCTGACGCTTCGCATAGTTGATGGTAATGCGGCGCTGGCCACGTTCCATGAACACTACGAAACCAACAGTCGCAACAGCCAGTGCTGCGATGCCCAGCAGCGCCAGGATGTTTAAGTCACCCTGACGTGCCGCTTCAAAGGACTGACCGATTGCACCTGGCAATCCGGCCACTATACCAGCAAAGATCAGGATAGAAATACCGTTACCGATACCTCTCTCTGTCACTTGCTCACCTAACCACATCAGGAACACTGCACCGGCTACCAGAGTCACGACTGCTACAAAGTAGAAAGCCGGACCTGCGCTGAATGCAATACCCTGATTAGCCAGACCTACCGCCATACCGAACGACTGAATGGTAGCCAGGATAACGGTACCATAGCGTGTATATTGGTTGATCTTACGGCGACCAGCCTCACCTTCTTTCTTTAACTGCTCTAACGTCGGGCTTACAACCGTCATCAACTGCATGATGATGGATGCTGAAATGTACGGCATGATACCCAAAGCCAGGATACTCATACGTTCCAGCGCGCCACCGGAGAACATGTTAAACAGACTCAGGATAGTACCCTGGTTCTGATCGAAAAGTGCTGCTAGGCGATCAGGATTGATACCAGGTACCGGAATATGTGCACCGATACGGTATACAACGATCGCAATCAAAACAAACAACAAGCGAGACTTAAGTTCGCCTAAGCCGTTTTGAACACCTGCTGGTACTGGTCCTTTCTTAGCCATTTATTCCTCGACTTTTCCGCCAGCAGCTTCGATAGCAGCCTGAGCACCTTTAGTGACTTTCAGACCTTTAACGGTAACTGCTTTAGTGATTTCACCAGACAGGATCACGCGCGCACGCTTGATGCTTTCTTTGATGATATCGGCTTTTTCAACGCTTCCAGGTCGACCACTTCAACGCCAGCTTTAACCAGTTCGTTCAAACGGATTTCAGCAACAAAAGGCGCCTGACGTGATGTGAAACCGAACTTAGGCAGACGACGCTGTAAAGGCATCTGACCACCTTCGAAACCTGGCTTCACTGAACCGCCTGAGCGGGATTTCTGACCTTTGTGACCACGGCCACCGGTTTTACCCAGGCCAGAGCCAATGCCGCGACCAACGCGCTTGCCAGCGCTCTTGGAACCTTCGGCAGGACTTAGTGTATTAAGACGCATAACGGACTCCTTATTCGCCTTCTACACGAACCATGTAGTTTACTTTGTTGATCATACCGCGAACGGAAGGAGTGTCTTCCACTTCAACAGTGTGACCGATACGACGCAGACCCAGACCCTTTACGCACTCACGGTGCTTAGGCAGTTTACCGATGGGGCTGCGAACAAGTGTAACCTTGACTGTAGATGCCATCGTTTATTACCCCAGAATCTCGTCTACGGCCTTACCACGCTTCGCAGCAACATCTTCAGGAGATGTCATGCTAGCCAGGCCATTGATTGTTGCACGTACAACGTTTACTGGGTTGGTAGAGCCGTAGCACTTAGCCAGTACGTTGTGAACACCTGCAAGTTCAAGCACAGCACGCATCGCGCCACCGGCGATTACACCAGTACCTTCAGATGCTGGCTGCATGTATACCTTAGAAGCACCGTGACGTGCTTTTACAGCGTACTGCAGGGTTGTGCCATTCAGGTCTACAGAGACCATGTTACGACGTGCTTGCTCCATTGCTTTTGAATAGCAACAGGCACTTCACGTGCTTTACCACGACCGAAACCAACGCGGCCATTTCCGTCACCAACAACAGTCAGGGCTGTGAAACCGAAAATACGACCACCCTTAACTACTTTGGCAACACGGTTTACCTGAACAAGCTTCTCTTGCAGGTCACCGTCTTTCTGTTCGTGATTTGCCATTGTCAAACCCCTTAGAATTCCAGGCCGCCTTCACGGGCCGCTTCTGCCAACGCCTTGATACGTCCGTGGTATTGGAAACCAGAACGGTCGAAAGCAACCTTAGATACGCCAGCGTCTTTAGCACGCTGAGCGATTAATGCACCGACTTTAGAAGCCGCGTCGGAATTACCGGTAGCACCAGTACGCAGGTCTTTTTCTACTGTAGATGCAGCAGCCAGAACCTGACCACCATCAGCAGAGATTACCTGTGCATAGATGTGACGTGGTGTACGGGTAACGCACAGACGGGTAGCACCCAGCTCACGCATTTTGAAGCGAGCACGGCGAGCACGGCGAATTCGAGATATTTTCTTATCGTTCATGACCCTACCTTACTTCTTCTTAGCTTCTTTACGGCGTACATATTCGTCAGCGTAACGAACACCTTTACCTTTGTAAGGCTCTGGTGGACGGAATGCGCGAATTTCGGCAGCAGCCTGGCCCAGTGTCTGCTTGCTGGCAGATGTCAGAACAACAGTAGTCTGACCTTCCATAGCAGCGGTAACACCTTCAGGCAATTCGTAATCGATTGGGTGAGAGAAACCCAGGGTCAGGTTTACGCTGTTGCCTTTAACGGCAGCACGGTAACCAACACCTTGCAGAACCAGTTTCTTAGTGAAACCTTCGCTCACACCTACAACCATGTTATTAACCAGAGAGCGGGTAGTACCGGCCAGAGCATTGGCCTGCTTGCTGCCATCACGTGGCGCAAACTTCAGTACGTTTTCTTCGCTGGTTACTTCTACAGACTGGTGTACAGACAGGTCTAAGGCACCGTTCTTGCCTTTACATTAACCTGCTGACCATCAATTTTAGCTTCTACACCTGCCGGTAGGACAACGGGACTTTTAGCAACTCGAGACATAGTTCTAGCTCCTAGAATACCGTGCAGATGACTTCGCCACCGATACCGGCAGCACGTGCAGCGCGATCGCTCATCACACCTTTAGAGGTAGAGATGATAGAGATACCCAGACCGCCAGCTACTTTAGGCAGCTCGGAAGCAGCCTTATATACACGTAGACTTGGACGACTTACACGCTGGATAGACTCAATAACCGGCTTGCCTTCAAAGTACTTCAATTCAACAGTCATAACTGGCTTAACATCACCTTCAACGGCAAAGCCAGAGATGTAACCTTCTGCTTCCAGGACAGAAGCGATAGACGCTTTCATCTTTGAAGCAGGCATGGTTACAGCTGATTTCTCAGCCATATGACCATTACGAATACGGGTTAACATATCCGCTAGAGTGTCTTGCATACTCATGCTTAATTTTCCTTACTATTGTGCAGCGCAATGCGGTAGCAGAGTGAGGATCACCCTGCCCAGACCACCGTGCTTACCAACTAGCTTTCTTCAAGCCTGGAACATCACCACGCATAGCAGCTTCACGCAATTTGATACGGCTTAAGCCGAATTTGCGGTAAACAGCGTGTGGACGACCAGTAACCTGACAACGACGTACCTGGCGAACCGGGTTAGCGTCACGTGGCAGCTTCTGAAGAGCTACCTGTGCATCCCAACGCTCATCTTCAGATGAAGCTGGGTTACGGATGATTGCCTTTAACTGAGCACGTTTCTCAGCGTACTTAGCAACCATTTTTGCGCGTTTTGCTTCGCGCGCTTTCATACATTCCTTAGCCATTTTTCTACCCTACTTTTGAATGGGAAGTTCAGGGCTGCCAGCAGGGCACGACCTTCATCGTTGTTACGGGCAGTGGTAGTGATAGTAATATCCATACCACGCAGCTTATCTACCTTATCGAAATCGATTTCAGGGAAGATAATCTGTTCTTTAACACCCATGCTGTAGTTACCACGACCATCAAAAGATTTCGGGTTCAGACCACGGAAGTCACGGATACGAGGAATAGAGATATCAACCAGGCGGTCAAGGAATTCCCACATACGCTCGCCACGCAGTGTTACCTTGCAACCGATCGGCCAGCCTTCACGTACTTTAAAGCCAGCAATAGACTTGCGAGCTAAAGTTACTACAGGCTTCTGACCAGAAATCTGCTGCATGTCAGCAACAGCGTTTTCCAGTTGTTTCTTGTCACCCAGCGCTTCACCAACACCCATGTTCAGGGTGATTTTGGTCAGGCGGGGAACAGCCATCACGTTCTCGCTTTTCAGCTCTTCTAGAAGCTGCTGCTGAACGGAATCTTTATAAAGGGCTTTTAATCTAGACATGGCATCAACTCCTATTACTTAGCGATTACTTCGCCGTTGGATTTGAAGAAGCGAACTTTGTTGCCATCTTCCAGAACCTTGAAGCCAACACGATCACCTTTACCGGTTGCCGCATTGAAGATCGCAACGTTAGAAACAGCGATAGCCGCTTCTTTCTCTACGATGCCACCAGGCTTACCCATCATAGGGTTAGGCTTGGTGTGCTTCTTCACCATGTTGATGCCAGATACAATCAGGCGATCATCAGCAAGCACACGTAAAACTTTACCGCGCTTACCTTTATCTTTACCTGCAATGACGATTACTTCGTCGTCACGAATAATTTTTCGCATGTTTTCCTATCCTTTCCTACTACCCTCTCATGCTCAAAAACGCCAACCCCGTTAAGAGTTAGCGTTTTTCAAAAAATCAAACTTAAGAAGTTAGATTTTTAAAGCACTTCAGGCGCCAGGAAATGATCTTCATAAACTTCTCAGAGCGAAGTTCACGAGTTACTGGTCCAAAATACGTGTACCGATTGGCGCGTCGTTGGCGTTCAACATAACCGCAGAGTTTACATCAAAGCGGATGATTGAACCGTCAGGGCGACGAACACCTTTACGGGTACGAACTACAACAGCGTTAAGAACCTGGCCTTTTTCACCTTACCGCGTGGAATTGCTTCCTTAACGGTAACTTTGATGATGTCACCCACACTCGCGTAACGGCGATGTGAGCCACCAAGAACCTTGATACACTGCACACGCTTGGCGCCGCTGTTATCAGCAACATCAAGCATAGTTTCTGTTTGAATCATGGTCTCTACTCCAAAATTCAGACTTATTTCTTCGCTTAACCTCTGTTTTCACAGTGATTTCCGGCGAAAAACAAGCCTGCCAGAAGCAAAGGTGCGTTATCTTACACCTTTACTGCCTGTTCTTCAATCTTAACTAGCGTCCAAGACTTACTTTTTGAATACGGACGGGATTCAGCGATAACCACTGTGTCACCCATGTTGCATTCATTCTGTTCGTCATGCGCATGCAGCTTAGTTGAACGAGTTACGAATTTACCGTAAATCGGGTGCTTCTCTTTACGCTCAACCAGAACGGTGATGGTTTTATCAGCTTTGTTGCTGATAACTTTACCGATCACTGTACGTGTACGTTTTTCTGCAGCCATTTTTAGTTACCTGCTTTCTCATTCAGTACGGTCTTAGCACGTGCGATATCACGACGTACCTGACCTAACATATGGTTCTGAGTCAGCTGACCAGTTGCTTTCTGCATACGCAGGTTGAACTGATCCTTTAAAAGACCCAGCAGAGTTTGCTGAAGTTCTTCTACGGATTGTTCGCGCAATTCAGTTGCTTTCATCACATCACCGTCCGTTTAACAATAGTGGTTGCTACTGGTAATTTAGCAGCCGCCAGATTGAATGCTTCAGTTGCCAGATCATCAGGCACACCGCTCATTTCGAACAGTACTTTACCTGGCTGAATCTGAGCTACCCAGTATTCAACGCTACCCTTACCTTTACCCATACGTACTTCAAGTGGCTTGCCGGTAATCGGCTTGTCTGGGAACACACGGATCCAGATTTTACCACCACGCTTTACGTGACGAGTCATGGTACGACGAGCAGCTTCGATCTGACGAGCTGTGATACGTCCGCGACCGGTGGCTTTCAGAGCGATTTCTCCGAAGCTAACAGCGCTACCGCGCTGAGCCAGACCACGGTTGCGACCTTTCATTACCTTACGGAATTTCAGTCTTTTAGGTTGCAGCATTGATAATTACCCCTACTTTGAACCTTTCTTTTTAGGCGCAGCATTCTTCTGAGCACGCACTTCTTCAATGCCGCCCAGGATCTCGCCTTTAAAGATCCAGACTTTAATACCAAGCACACCATAAGTAGTATGCGCTTCATAAGTACCGTAATCGATATCAGCACGCAGAGTGTGCAAAGGTACACGACCTTCACGGTACCATTCAGAACGTGCAATCTCTGCACCGCCCAGACGGCCACCTACCTGAATCTTGATACCCTTAGCACCCAGACGCATAGCATTCTGTACAGAACGCTTCATTGCGCGACGGAACATTACACGACGCTCCAGCTGGCTCGCTACGCTCTGAGCAACCAGTTTCGCATCCAGTTCTGGCTTACGGACTTCTTCGATGTTGATGTGAACAGGCACGCCCATCATTTTAGAAACAGCGTTACGCAGCTTCTCTACATCTTCACCTTTTTACCAATCACGATGCCTGGACGGGCTGTGTGAATGGTGATTTTAGCATTCTGTGCTGGACGCTCGATATCGATGCGGCTCACAGAAGCAGCTTTCAACTGACCTTCCAGATACTCACGTACCTGAAGGTCATTCAACAGTTTACTTGCGTATTCGTTCTTGTCTGCATACCACACAGAAGTGTGATCTTTAACAATGCCCAGACGAATACCTGTTGGATTTACCTTCTGACCCATAGTGGTATCTCCTAGCAGTCAGCGACCTTAACGGTGATGTGGGAGGTACGTTTCAGAATACGATCTGCACGACCTTTCGCACGCGGCTTAATACGCTTCATCGTCATACCTTCGTCAACGAAGATCTCAGATACGCGTAGCTCATCAATGTCAGCACCTTCGTTGTGCTCTGCGTTAGCAATAGCAGACTCAAGTACTTTCTTGACTAAAACCGCACCTTTTGAGGGCTGAAAGCCAGAATATCCAGGGCTTCACCCACCGCTTTACCGCGGATTTGATCGGCTACCAAACGCGCTTTCTGAGCGGAGATATGGGCGCCTTTGTGCTTAGCGGCTACTTCCATTTTCTATACTCCTGAATTAGCGTTTAGCTTTCTTGTCTGCTGCATGACCCTTATAAGTACGGGTAGCGGCAAACTCGCCTAATTTATGACCAACCATGTCCTCGGTGATAAACACCGGCACGTGCTGACGGCCATTATGGACTGCAATCGTAAGGCCTACGAAGTTCGGGAACACCGTAGAACGACGAGACCAGGTTTTGATCGGACGACGATCATTGGCCTCAATTGCAGCCTCTACCTTTTTCAACAGGTGAAGGTCAATAAAAGGACCTTTCTTCAGTGAACGTGGCACAGCTGTATCCTCTGATTATTTCGCTTGACGACGACGTACGATCAACTTGTCAGTACGCTTGTTCTTACGAGTCTTGTGACCCTTAGTCGGCATACCCCATGGAGAAACAGGGTGACGACCACCGGAAGTACGACCTTCACCACCACCATGTGGGTGATCAACAGGGTTCATAGCAACACCACGAACTGTCGGGCGTACACCGCGCCAGCGCTTAGCACCAGCCTTACCCAGAGAGCGCAGGCTGTGTTCAGAGTTGCTTACTTCACCCAGAGTCGCACGACAGTCAACTAAGACTTTACGCATCTCACCGGAACGCAGACGCAGAGTTGCGTGCGCGCCTTCACGAGCCACTAACTGAGCAGAAGTACCGGCAGAACGTGCAATCTGAGCACCTTTACCTGGCTTCATTTCAATACAGTGAACAACGCTACCCACTGGGATGTTACGCAGTGGCAGGCAGTTACCCGGCTTGATGTCAGCGTCCTGACCAGAAATGACACGGCTGCCAGCTTTAACGCCCTTAGGAGCGATAATGTAGCGGCGTTCACCGTCAGCGTATTTCAGCAGGGCGATGTGCGCAGAACGGTTTGGATCGTATTCCAGACGCTCAACAACTGCAGGAATACCTTCTTTGTTACGACGGAAGTCGATCAGACGGTAATGCTGCTTGTGACCACCACCAATGTGGCGGGTTGTGATGCGACCATAGGTGTTACGACCACCGGTCTTGCTTTTCTTTTCGACCAGAGCAGCAAATGGCTTGCCCTTGTGCAGGTCGTTATTAACAACCTTAACGACGTGACGACGGCCAGCAGAGGTCGGTTTAGATTTAACAATAGCCATTCTTATAACCCTCTTATTCGCCATCGATGAAGTCGATGTCGTGACCATCAGCCAGGCAAACGTATGCCTTACGGATGTTAGAGCGCTTACCTAAGCCACGCTGAGTGCGCTTGGTTTTGCCCTTCACGTTTACGATGTTCACGCCAGTTACTTTAACTTCAAACAGCTGCTCAACGGCCTTCTTGATTTCAGGCTTAGTTGCGTCAGCCGCTACGCGGAATACAACCTGCTGAGAACCTTCAGCAACGATAGTTGCTTTCTCAGAGATGTGCGGTCCTAGCAGTACTTGATAGATGCGTCCTTGGTTCATGCTAACGCCTCCTCAATTTTCTTAAGAGCAGCGACAGTAACCAGAACTTTATCGAAGCCTACCAGACTAACAGGATCGATGCCGGCAGCGTCGCGTACGTCAACGTGAGGTACGTTACGTGCAGCCAGATACAGATTCTGCTCTACGTCTTCAGTAATCAGCAGTACATTTGCCAGCTCAAGTTCATTCAACTTAGCAACAAACTGCTTGGTCTTAGGTGCTTCTACGCTGAAGTTATCAACAACAACCAGACGCTCCTGACGAACCAGTTCGGAGAAGATGCAACGCATAGCTGCGCGGTACATTTTCTTGTTTACTTTCTGAGCATGGTTACGCGGTGCAGCTGCGAAAGTCACACCACCAGTACGCCACAGAGGACTACGAATAGTACCGGCACGTGCACGGCCAGTACCTTTTGACGCCATGGCTTAGCACCGCCACCGCTTACAGCGGAACGGTTCTTCTGTGCCTTGGTGCCTTGACGACCACCGGCCAGGTACGCAGTAACGACCTGATGAACCAGTGATTCATTGAATTCTTTACCAAACGCCAGGTCGGAAACTTCAACAGATCCGCCAGCTCCTGCAAGATTCAGATTCATTACAAACCCCTTAGGCGCCAGCTTTAACAGCTGATTTAACGATTACGTCGCCACCGGTGGCACCAGGGACAGCGCCCTTAACCAACAGCAGATTACGCTCAGCATCGATGCGAACAACTTCCAGGGACTGAACGGTTACACGCTCCGCACCCATGTGTCCTGCCATCTTCTTGCCTTTCCAAACGCGACCAGGAGTTTGACACTGACCAATAGAACCAGGAGCACGGTGAGAAAGTGAGTTACCGTGAGTAGCATCCTGCATGGAAAAGTTCCAACGCTTGATACCGCCCTGGAAGCCCTTACCTTTGGACTGCCCGGTTACATCAATTTTCTGACCCGCTTCGAAGCGTTCAACAGTCAGTTGATCACCAACATTAATTTCTTCGTCACCAGACAGACGAAACTCCCACAAACCACGACCTGCTTCGGTCTCAGCTTTGGCAAAGTGACCTGCCATTGCTTTAGTTACGCGGTTAGCGCGACGTGAACCTACAGTTACCTGCACAGCAGTGTAACCATCGGTATCAGCAGTCTTAACCTGAGTAACTCGGTTCGGTTCCACCTCGATGACTGTGACTGGCACTGACACACCATCTTCATTGAAGATGCGCGTCATACCTGCTTTACGTCCGATTAAACCTACAGACATTTTTCTAACCTCAATTGCCAGTTGTGTACGGGGCTTTTTACCCGCTATGGCTGCCCGTCCAGGGCATTCCACACGCAAACTAAAAGTCTGCGCATCTGTCTAATTAGCCTAAGCTAATTTGCACTTCGACACCCGCAGCAAGGTCTAGCTTCATCAGTGCGTCAACAGTTTTTCTGTTGGCTCAACGATGTCCAGAACACGCTTGTGAGTGCGGATTTCGTACTGGTCACGTGCATCTTTGTTCACGTGTGGCGAAATCAGCACTGTAAAGCGCTCTTTGCGAGTAGGAAGTGGGATCGGACCATGCACCTGAGCTCCAGTCCGCTTAGCAGTCTCAACGATCTCCTGAGCGGAAGAGTCAATCAGGCGATGATCAAAAGCTTTCAGACGAATTCTGATTTTTGGTTCTGCATTTCGATCACACATTTCCTAGATTGTTAAACGGCTCTATGCCGACCTAGCCCCAATTAATGGGGTAGCGCATTCTACTTAACCCCTATAGGCAAGTCAAGGCTATTTATTAACCAGTAATACCATCACCCGACTTATACATAAGGAGCCTTAATTTTGCCTGCAAGTCTGGACACTTAACCCCAACCCGCAAGCACAAAAAAGACCCCGAAGGGTCTTTTTCAGGCAAGATTATCGATTATTCGATGATCTTAGCAACAACGCCCGCACCTACTGTACGACCGCCTTCACGGATCGCAAAGCGCAGACCTTCTTCCATCGCGATTGGGTTGATCAGGGTAACATCCATCTTGATGTTATCGCCTGGCATTACCATTTCTACGCCTTCTGGAAGCTCACAAGCACCGGTGATGTCAGTTGTACGGAAGTAGAACTGCGGACGGTAGCCTTTGAAGAATGGAGTGTGACGACCACCTTCATCTTTGCTCAGTACGTATACTTCACCTTCGAAACGAGTGTGAGGAGTGATAGAACCTGGCTTAGACAGTACCTGACCACGCTCAACGTCGTCACGCTTAGTACCACGCAGCAGTGCACCGATGTTCTCACCTGCACGACCTTCGTCCAGCAGCTTACGGAACATTTCTACACCAGTACAGGTAGTAGTCTGAGTTTCGCGGATACCTACGATCTCAACTTCAGAACCAGTGTTAACGATACCACGCTCAACACGACCAGTTACTACAGTACCACGACCGGAGATTGAGAATACGTCCTCGATTGGCATCAGGAACGGCTGGTCAATTGCACGCTCTGGCTCTGGGATGTAAGAATCCAGAGTTTCAACCAGAGTCTTAACTGCAGTTGTACCCAGTTCGTTGTCGTCCTGGCCGTTCAGAGCCATCAGAGCAGAACCTGGGATGATTGGAGTGTCATCACCTGGGAAGTCGTACTGGTCCAGCAGCTCACGCAGCTCCATTTCAACCAGTTCCAGCATCTCAGCGTATTCTTCAGAATCAGCACCGCCGCAATCTTCAGCCAGCAGGTCTGCTTTGTTCAGGAATACTACGATGTAAGGTACACCTACCTGACGAGACAGCAGGATGTGCTCACGAGTCTGTGGCATTGGGCCATCAGTCGCACCACATACCAGGATCGCACCGTCCATCTGAGCCGCACCAGTGATCATGTTTTTAACATAATCGGCGTGACCCGGGCAGTCTACGTGCGCGTAGTGACGGTCGTTAGAATCGTATTCAACGTGAGAAGTTGCGATAGTAATACCACGCTCACGCTCTTCTGGTGCATTATCGATACCGTCAAACGCTACCGCTTCACCACCAAATACTTCTGCACATACGCGGGTCAGTGCCGCTGTCAGAGTTGTTTTACCGTGGTCAACGTGGCCGATTGTACCAACGTTAACGTGCGGCTTACTACGTTCAAATGCTTGCTTAGCCACGATCAATACCTCTTAAATAATTAGGTAATTTATTTTGCGTTGATTACCGCATCGGCAACCGCTTTCGGCGCTTCAGCGTAATCAGAAAATTCCATAGAATAGGTAGCACGACCCTGTGTAGCGGAGCGCAGATCGGTCGCATAACCGAACATCTCGCCTAAAGGTACCTGGGCATTAATGATTTTGCCCGAGCTACTGTCTTCCATGCCTTGCACAATACCACGACGACGGTTCAGGTCTCCCATCACATCGCCCATGTAGTCTTCCGGCGTTACTACTTCTACCTTCATCATCGGCTCAAGCAGGCAAGGATCAGCTTCCTGTGCATACTTTTAAGCGCCTGAGATGCGGCAATTTTAAACGCCATCTCGTTAGAGTCAACATCATGGAAAGAACCGTCAAACAGACGCGCCTTCAGGCCGATCAGCGGATAACCGCCAATGACACCGTTCTTCATCTGCTCTTCTATCCCTTTCTGTACCGCAGGGATATATTCTTTCGGTATCGCACCACCAACAATCTCGTTAATGAACTCCAGACCTTCATCTTCAGACGGACTGAACTCCACGACAACGTGACCATACTGACCACGACCACCGGACTGACGAACAAACTTATGATTCGCTTCAACCGGCTGACGGATCTTTTCACGGTAAGCCACCTGAGGCTTACCTATATTCGCTTCGACACTGAATTCACGGCGCATACGATCAACCAGGATATCCAGGTGTAATTCACCCATACCCGAGATGATGGTCTGACCGGTTTCTTCGTCGGTTTCAACGCGGAATGACGGATCTTCCTGAGCAAGTTTGCCCAGTGCGATACCCATCTTTTCCTGGTCTGCCTTGGTTTTCGGTTCAACAGCAACCGAAATAACCGGCTCAGGAAACTCCATCCGCTCCAGAACAATCTTCTGGTTCGGATCACAAAGGGTGTCACCGGTGGTTACATCCTTCATACCGATCAGAGCAGCGATATCGCCTGCGCGAACTTCTTTAATCTCATCACGGTTATTGAGTGCATCTGAACCATACGGCCGACACGCTCTTTTTACCCTTAACAGAGTTTACAACACTGTCACCGGAAGCCAGAACGCCGGAATACACCCGTACGAAAGTCAGTGTACCTACAAAAGGATCGGTTGCGATCTTAAACGCTAACGCAGCAAACGGTGCATTGTCATCCGCCTCACGGGTTTCAAACACTTCACCGTCTTCGTCTACAGCACCTTCAATCGCTTTAACTTCGATCGGAGATGGCATGTATTCGATGACTGCGTCCAGCATTGCCTGCACGCCTTTGTTCTTGAACGCCGAACCGCACTGCATCAGCACGATATCGTTATCCAGTGTACGGGCACGCAGACCAGCTTTGATTTCTTCGTCAGACAAGTCACCTTCTTCAAGGTACTTATCCATCAGCTCTTCTGATGCTTCAGCGGCCGCTTCGATCATCTGCTCACGCAGCTCTTCAGCTTTCGCCTGCAAGTCTGCAGGAATGTCAGCAAGATCATAGGTCATGCCCTGATCACTTTCATTCCACAGAATTGCTTTCATACGAATCAGGTCGACAACGCCCTTGAAATCGTCTTCAGCACCAATTGGCATATTGATCGGTACAGCGTTTGCACCGAGACGTTCTTTCAGCTGATCAACAACCATATAGAAGTTAGCACCGACACGGTCCATCTTATTGACGAATACCATGCGGGGTACTTCATACTTGTTAGCCTGACGCCATACTGTTTCAGTCTGAGGCTGCACACCAGAGGACGCACACAGCACCACAACAGCACCATCAAGAACACGCAGGGAACGCTCAACTTCAATTGTGAAGTCAACGTGCCCCGGTGTATCGATGATATTAATGCGGTGGTCTTCGAACTGCTGGTTCATGCCCTTCCAGAAACAGGTAGTCGCCGCAGAAGTGATGGTAATACCACGCTCCTGCTCTTGCTCCATCCAGTCCATGGTTGCCGCACCATCGTGTACTTCACCGATCTTATGAGAAAGACCAGTGTAGAACAGCACCCGCTCAGTAGTCGTGGTTTTACCCGCGTCTACGTGTGCGCAGATACCGATGTTACGGTAACGTTTGATAGGCGTTTTACGAGCCACAACACAATCCTCAGATATTTAGAAGCGGTAGTGAGCGAATGCTTTGTTAGCTTCAGCCATGCGGTGAACGTCTTCACGCTTCTTAACCGCTGCGCCACGACCTTCAACTGCATCACCGACTTCACCAGCCAGACGCAGAGCCATGGACTTTTCACCACGCTTACGGGAAGCGTCAACTAACCAACGCATCGCCAGGGCGTTACGACGGGAAGGACGTACTTCTACAGGCACCTGGTAAGTAGCACCACCCACACGGCGAGACTTAACCTCTACCATTGGCTGGATTGCTTCCAGTGCTTTGTTGAATACTTCGATTGGATCTTCGTTAGTGCGCTCTGCAATTTTATCCAGAGCACCGTATACGATTTTTCTGCTACGGATTTCTTACCGCTGATCATCAGGTGGTTGATGAATTTAGCCAGGGTTGTGTTTCCGAATTTAGGATCCGGCAGAATCTCACGTTTTGCCGCAACTCTTCTTCTTGGCATGATAAGCCCCTTATCAGGTCTTCAGGTTATTTCAGGAATGGATACCTGACCTTACTCTTATGTGTTTGCGATCTAGCTAAGTAGTTTGCACCCTAAAAGGGTTTGACTGGCTTTGCTGTCCCGAAAAACTATTAAGACTTAGGACGCTTGGTACCGTACTTAGAACGACCCTGTTTACGGTCGTTAACGCCACTGGTATCCAGTGCGCCACGTACTGTGTGGTAACGAACACCCGGCAAATCTTTTACACGGCCGCCGCGGATCAGTACTACAGAGTGTTCCTGCAGGTTGTGACCTTCACCACCGATGTAGGAAGTCACTTCAAATCCGTTAGTCAGACGAACACGGCAAACTTTACGTAATGCTGAGTTCGGTTTCTTAGGGGTCGTTGTATAGACACGGGTACAAACGCCACGACGCTGTGGACAAGCCTGCAGAGCAGGAACGTCACTTTTAGCCGCCTTGCGCTTGCGTGGCTGTCGTACCAACTGGTTAATAGTTGCCATTAAGCAAACTCCACGCTTTAAAAGCACCAATAGAACGATGGAATTTTATTATCCCATCACGAAAGGGCCGAGATTGTACTCAATCTCGGCCCACCAGGTCAATAATCGACCAGATTTTTACTCAGAATCTGGCATCGCTGCCTGATTCAGCGCTTCGGTCAGCGCCTGTTGAACGTCTTCTGCACTTACAGTAACGCTGTCTTCAACCTGCATTGACTTCCGCTTACGCTCTTTGTGATACGCCAGACCGGTACCAGCCGGAATCAGACGTCCCACTACAACGTTCTCTTTCAGACCACGTAAGTAGTCTTTCTTACCGCTTACTGCACCTTCGGTCAGTACGCGGGTTGTTTCCTGGAAGGATGCAGCAGAGATGAAGGACTCAGTTGCCAGCGATGCTTTGGTAATACCCAGCAATACGCGGTCAAACTTAGCCGTAATCTTATCCTGCGCTTCCAGACGCTTGTTCTCTTCCACAACCTGGTGGAATTCAACCTGCTCACCGGTGATAAAGCTGCTGTCACCGCCAGCGGTGATTTCAACTTTTCGCAGCATCTGACGCACGATTACTTCAATGTGCTTGTCGTTGATGCCTACACCCTGCAGACGGTATACATCCTGTACTTCTGTATTGATGTATTTCGCCAGCTCGGTAACACCCTTGATGCGCAGAATGTCGTGTGGGTTAGACGGACCGTCAGAGATCACCTCACCCTTCTCAACATGCTCACCTTCAAAGATGTTCAGGTTACGCCACTTAGGAATCATGATTTCGATCGGATCTGCATCCGCCGGGCTGATTACCAGACGCTTCTTACCCTTGGTTTCTTTACCGAAGGTAACCGTACCGGAAATCTCAGCCAGAATTGCAGAGTCCTTAGGCTTACGCGCTTCGAACAGGTCAGCAACCCGTGGCAGACCACCGGTGATGTCCTTGTTCACAGAACCTTCCTGCGGGATACGTGCCAGTACATCACCAACACCTACGTCTGCACCGTTAGTCAGGTTCAGAATCGCATTGGCTGGCAGCAGGTACTGTGCAGGCTGATCTGTACCCGGGTGGCACAGTTCATTGCCGCTGGCATCCATCAGCTTGATCATCGGACGGATATCTTTACCCGCTGCTGGACGTGCTGCAGGATCCAGAACCTCGATGGTAGACAGACCTGTCAGTTCATCAGTCTGCTGCTTAACGGTAATACCGTCTTCCATACCCACGAACTCAACCTTACCGGCAATTTCCGAGATGATTGGGTGGGTGTGCGGATCCCAGTTCGCAACGATTGCGCCGGCATCAACGCTGGCACCGTCCTGAACTTTAATCAACGCACCGTATGGCAGTTTGTAACGCTCACGCTCACGTCCGTGCTCGTCGGTTACACCGATCTCACCGGAACGGGAAGTGGTTACCAGCGTGCCGTCAGCTTTCTCTACAGACTTCAGGTTGTGCAGACGGATTTCACCGGCATTCTTAACCTGAACACTGTCAACAGCTGCTGCCCGCGATGCCGCACCACCGATGTGGAACGTACGCATGGTCAGCTGTGTACCCGGCTCACCGATTGACTGTGCAGCGATAACACCGACTGCCTCACCCGGGTTAACCAGGTGACCACGACCCAGATCACGGCCGTAACACTTAGCACACAGACCGTAACTGGTTTCACAGCTGATAGCACTGCGTACAACAATCTCATCGATAGAAGAGTAACGCTCGTTGTCGCTCAGGCGTTTAACCCAGGCTTCATCCATCAGCGTGCCTTTCTCGATCAGCACGTTCTCGCCGCTCGGGTCCATCACGTCCTTAGCCACAACACGGCCCAGTACGCGGTCACCCAGACCAACTACAACGTCGCCGCCTTCGATCAGCGCCTGCATTGTCAGACCGGTTTCAGTACCACAGTCTTCTTCTGTGATAACCAGATCCTGCGCAACGTCTACCAGACGACGGGTCAGGTAACCGGAGTTCGCCGTTTTCAGTGCAGTATCGGCCAGACCTTTACGGGCACCGTGTGTAGAGATGAAGTACTGCAGTACGTTCAGACCTTCACGGAAGTTTGCCACGATCGGCGTTTCGATGATCGAACCGTCCGGTTTCGCCATCAGACCACGCATACCTGCCAGCTGACGAATCTGAGCCGCACTACCCCGTGCGCCTGAGTCGGCCATCATGTATACAGAGTTGAAGGAATCCTGATCTACCAGGTTACCGTCACGGTCAACAACCTCTTCTTTCTTCAGGTTGTCCATCATCTTCTTAGCAAGGATTTCGTTGGCACGGGACCAGATATCGATAACCTTGTTGTATTTCTCACCCTGAGTTACCAGACCGTCTGCGTACTGCAGTTCGATCTCTTTCACTTCAGCATCTGCTTCAGTGATGATGTTTACTTTCTCATCAGGGATTACGAAGTCATTCACACCGATAGAAGAACCGGACTTAGTCGCCTGACCGAAGCCCATGTACATCAGTTGGTCAGCAAAGATAACGGTATCCTTCAGACCCACGTTACGGTAGCAAACGTTGATCAGACGGGAGATCGCCTTCTTAGTCATCGCCTGGTTAACCAGAGAGAACGGCAGGCCACTTGGTACGATATCAAACAGCATCGCACGGCCGACAGTAGTATCAACAATGGATACTTTCTCTTCTTCGTTACCTTCGATGTCGCGGATAACTTCTTTAACACGTACTTTCACTTTCGCCTGCAGGTCAACCTGGTGAGCACCGTGAGCACGTTTAACTTCTTCGATGTCCGCGAATACAGAACCTTCGCCCTTGGCGTTGATCCGGTCACGGGTCATCCAGTACAGACCCAGTACCACGTCCTGGGACGGTACGATGATTGGCTCACCGTTGGCTGGAGACAGTACGTTGTTGGTAGACATCATCAGCGCACGTGCTTCAAGCTGAGCTTCAATTGTCAGCGGCACGTGTACAGCCATCTGGTCACCGTCAAAGTCAGCGTTGTATGCCGCACATACCAGTGGGTGCAGCTGAATCGCTTTACCTTCGATCAGTACCGGCTCAAACGCCTGGATACCCAGACGGTGAAGTGTCGGCGCACGGTTCAGCATGATCGGATGTTCACGGATTACTTCATCCAGAATATCCCATACTAACGGCTCTTCACGCTCAACCATCTTCTTGGCAGCTTTGATCGTCGTTGCGTGGCCACGCAGCTCCAGCTTGGAGAAGATAAATGGCTTGAACAGCTCAAGTGCCATCTTCTTAGGCAGACCACACTGGTGCAGACGCAGGTACGGACCTACTACGATTACAGAACGGCCAGAGTAATCAACACGCTTACCCAGCAGGTTCTGACGGAAACGACCCTGCTTACCCTTGATCATGTCAGCCAGGGATTTCAGAGGACGCTTGTTAGAACCGGTAATCGCACGGCCGCGACGGCCGTTATCCAGCAGCGCATCAACGGATTCCTGCAGCATACGCTTTCGTTACGTACAATGATATCCGGTGCACTCAGGTCTAACAGACGCTTCAGACGGTTGTTACGGTTAATTACACGACGGTACAGATCGTTCAGATCAGAAGTCGCGAAACGACCACCATCCAGCGGTACCAGAGGACGCAGATCTGGCGGCAGAACCGGCAGAACATTCAGAATCATCCACTCTGGCTTGTTGCCAGACTGGTGGAAGCCTTCCAGCAACTTCAGTCGCTTGGACATTTTCTTGATCTTGGTCTCAGAGTTTGTCTGTGGCAGCTCTTCACGCAGGACTTCAATCTCTTCCTGCAGGTCGATTGCTTTCAGCAACTCCTGAACAGCTTCTGCACCCATACGGGCGTCGAAGTCATCACCGAACTCTTCCAGTGCTTCGAAGTACTGTTCGTCGTTCATCAGCTGACCACGTTCCAGGGTAGTCATACCCGGATCGATTACCACGAATGATTCGAAGTACAGAACACGTTCGATATCACGCAGGGTCATGTCCATCATCAGGCCGATACGGGACGGCAGTGACTTCAGGAACCAGATGTGTGCTACCGGAGAGGCCAGCTCAATGTGACCCATACGCTCACGACGTACTTTAGCCAGTGCAACTTCAACGCCACACTTCTCACAGATAACACCACGGTGCTTGAGACGCTTGTACTTACCGCACAAACATTCGTAATCCTTTACCGGACCAAAGATCTTGGCACAAAACAGACCATCACGTTCTGGCTTGAAGGTACGGTAGTTAATGGTCTCTGGCTTTTTAACTTCACCAAAAGACCAGGAACGAATCATCTCAGGGAGGCCAGGCCGATACGGATCGAATCGAACTCTTCCTGTTGTCCCTGGGATTTAAGCAGATTTAATAAATCTTTCATTTTCTTCGGCTCCTCGGGAGTATGCCGCCGAACATATTTGTCGGCGGCAAACTATCCGTTAACGGCTTATTCGGCTTCCAGTTCGATGTCGATACCCAACGAACGGATCTCTTTGACCAACACGTTGAAGGACTCAGGCATGCCTGGCTCCATACGGTGATCACCATCAACGATGTTTTTATACATCTTGGTACGGCCGTTTACGTCATCGGACTTAACCGTCAACATTTCTTGTAGCGTATAAGCTGCACCGTACGCTTCCAGGGCCCACACTTCCATCTCACCGAAGCGCTGACCACCGAACTGAGCCTTACCACCCAGCGGCTGCTGAGTTACCAGGCTGTACGAACCGGTAGAACGGGCGTGCATCTTATCGTCAACCAGGTGGTTAAGCTTCAGCATATACATGTAACCTACAGTTACGTGACGGCTGAACTCATCACCGGTGCGACCATCAAACAGCTTGAACTGTCCGGTGTCGCTCAGATCTGCCATACGCAGCAGTTCCTTGACTTCAACTTCCTTGGCACCGTCGAATACTGCTGTGGCCAGTGGTACACCGCCCTTCAGGTTCTTCGCCAGCTCCAGTACTTCGTCGTCGCTCAGGCTGTCGATATCTTCGTGACGGCCAGACTTGAAGCCACCCAGTTCGCTGTTATACACGCGACCCAGGAATTCACGGATCTCTTTAACCTTCTCGATACGGTCACGTTCAGCTTCCAGCATGGCATTGATCTTACGACCCAGACCTTTGGCAGCCATACCCATGTGGGTTTCCAGTACCTGACCTACGTTCATACGGGACGGTACACCCAGCGGGTTCAGAACGATATCAACAGGCTCACCGTTCTCGTCATAAGGCATATCTTCAACCGGCATGATTACCGAGATAACACCCTTGTTACCGTGACGACCCGCCATCTTGTCACCCGGCTGGATGCGACGCTTGGTTGCTACGTAAACTTTAACGATCTTCTGTACGCCCGGCGCCATATCGTCGCCAGTCTGCAGCTTGCTCTTCTTGTCTTCGAACTTGTTATCCAGTTCTACACGACGCTCTTCAAGCTGCTGCTGAGCCAGTTCAAGCTGTTCCTGTACTGCTTCATCAGCAACACGGATCTTGAACCATTCAGTTTTCTTCAGCTCATTCAGGAATGCAGCTGTAATTTCTTCGCCTTTCTTCAGGCCAGCACCACCTTCGGCCTTCAGACCTGTCAGCGCACGCTCAAGACGCTCGAAGGTAGCCTGCTCAACAATGCGCAGCTCTTCGTTAAGGTCTTTACGGATGCGATCCAGTTCTGCAGTCTCGATAGACAGAGCACGCTCGTCCTTCTGAACACCGTCACGGGTGAATACCTGTACGTCGATAACTTTACCAACAGTACCGGTCTTAACACGCAGAGAGGTGTCTTTAACGTCAGACGCTTTCTCACCGAAGATTGCACGCAGCAGTTTTTCTTCCGGTGTCAGCTGGGTTTCACCCTTAGGCGTTACCTTACCAACCAGAATGTCACCCGGGCCTACTTCAGCACCGATGTGAACGATACCTGCTTCATCCAGCTTGGCCAGTGCAGATTCACCAACGTTCGGGATATCAGAGGTAATCTCTTCCGCACCCAATTTGGTGTCACGTGCCACACAGGTCAGTTCCTGAATGTGAATCGTAGTGAAACGGTCTTCCTGAACAACACGCTCAGAAATCAGGATGGAATCCTCGAAGTTGTAACCGTTCCAAGGCATGAATGCGATACGCATATTCTGACCCAGCGCCAGCTCACCCAGGTCAACGGACGGGCCGTCAGCCATGATGTCACCGCGTTCAACAGTTTCGCCCTGACGAACGATAGAACGCTGGTTGATACAGGTGTTCTGGTTAGAACGGGTGTACTTGGTCAGGTTGTAGATATCCACACCTGCATCACCCGCTTCAGTCTCTGCATCATTTACACGTACAACAATACGCGCCGCATCAACTGACTCGATCACACCGCCACGCTGAGCGGTTACACATACACCGGAGTCACGGGCAACATAACGCTCCATGCCGGTACCAACCAGCGGCTTGTCAGCACGCAGAGTAGGTACAGCCTGACGCTGCATGTTAGAACCCATCAATGCACGGTTAGCATCATCGTGTTCCAGGAACGGAATCAGCGCGGCTGCAACGGATACTACCTGACGTGGAGAAACGCCCATGTAGGTAACTTTTTCCGGAGCCATTACGGTGAATTCGTTCTGATGACGTACCGCTACCAGTTCATCGGTCAGGCGGTTGTTATCGTCCATACCGGCAGATGCCTGTGCGATAACGTGACGGCCTTCTTCGATGGCAGACAGGTATTCAATTTCATCAGTTACCAGACCGTCCACAACCTTACGGTATGGGCTTTCCAGGAAACCGAAATCGTTAGTACGCGCATAAGTAGACAGCGAGTTGATCAGACCGATGTTTGGACCTTCAGGGGTCTCGATCGGACATACACGGCCGTAGTGAGTCGGGTGTACGTCTCGTACCTCAAAGCCTGCTCGCTCACGGGTCAGACCACCCGGTCCTAATGCGGATACACGACGCTTGTGGGTAACTTCCGACAGCGGGTTGTTCTGATCCATAAACTGGGACAGCTGGCTGGAACCGAAGAATTCCTTAACAGCTGCAGCAACTGGTTTAGCGTTGATCAGATCCTGAGGCATCAGGTTATCAGACTCAGCCATGCTCAGACGTTCACGTACTGCACGCTCAACACGTACCAGACCTACGCGGAACTGGTTCTCGGCCATTTCGCCCACAGAACGGATACGACGGTTACCCAGGTGATCGATATCATCAACCACGCCTTTACCGTTACGAATGTCGATCAGTGTCTTCATTACATCCAGGATATCTTCTTTATCCAGGATGCCTGCACCGGTCTCATCTTCACGGGCCAGACGGCGGTTGAACTTCATCCGGCCAACAGCAGACAGGTCATAACGGTCGTCGCTGAAGAACAGGTTCTCGAACAGACTTTCCGCAGACTCTTTGGTTGGTGGCTCACCAGGACGCATCATACGGTAGATTTCTACCAGAGCTTCCAGTTGGTTACGGGTAGTATCAACACGCAGCGTGTCAGAGATGAATGAACCACAGTCCAGCTCGTTGGTGTACAGGGTTTCAAACTCAGTAATACCAGCAGCACGCAGCTGTTCCAGCAGATCTTCTGTAATCTCAGCGTTGCCTTCACACAGCAGTTCACCGGTAGACGCATCAACGATGTCGCGCGCCATTACCTTGCCCAGCAGATATTCAGAAGGAACATCCAGCTGCGTCATGCCTTCTTTTTCCAGCTGACGAATGTGGCGAGGTGTAATACGGCGACCAGACTCAACAATGACATTGCCACTGGAATCTTTGATGTCGAATGTAGCGGTTTCACCACGCAGACGCGCAGGCACCAGGGTCATCAGGCAGCTTTCACCGCTCAGCGTCCAGCTGGTGTTGTCGAAGAAGGTTTCGAGGATCTCTTCAGCGGTATAACCCAGCGCACGCAGCAGAATAGTTGCTGGCAGTTTACGACGACGGTCGATACGCACAAACAGGTTATCTTTAGGATCAAACTCGAAATCCAGCCATGAACCACGGTATGGAATTACACGTGCAGAGTACAGCAGCTTACCGGAGGAGTGCGTCTTACCTTTATCGTGGTCGAAGAACACACCCGGTGAACGGTGCAGCTGAGATACAATTACACGCTCAGTACCGTTCACAACGAAGGTACCGTTATCTGTCATCAGGGCATTTCGCCCATGTAGACTTCTTGTTCTTTAATGTCTTTGATCGCTTTATTCGAAGACTCGCGATCATAAATCACCAAACGTACTTTTACGCGCAGCGGTGCCGCATAGGTGATACCACGCATCTGACATTCTTTAACGTCAAACACTGGCTCGCCTAGACGATAACCTACATATTCCAGCGCGGCGTTTCCTGAATAGGAAACAATTGGGAATACGGAACTGAAAGCCGCATGTAGCCCGGCATCTTTTCGCTCTGCGGGATTAGCATCCAGTTGTAGGAATTTCAAATATGAATCCAACTGAATCGCCAGCAGATAAGGCACATCCATCGCTTCGGGTAATTTACCGAAGTCCTTACGGATGCGTTTCTTTTCAGTATATGAGTAAGCCATCTAAGTTCCCCAGCATCTGCACCTGAAAGATTCGTCCAGACCGAAGGTTAATTCTCGATCTGTGAACCGCTATTATTATTCTGACTAATAACGGAAAAGGCCGGTGACATTTTGTCACCAGCCGTATGCGTATCAGCTATTAACTAGCGTGACACAAGGCATAAAAGCCCTTACTTAACTTCAACAGACGCGCCAGCTTCTTCCAGAGCAGCTTTCAGCTCTTCAGCTTCTTCTTTGCTAACGCCTTCTTTAACTGCTGCTGGAGCGCCGTCTACCATACCTTTAGCTTCTTTCAAGCCCAGGCCAGTAGCTGCACGAACAGCCTTGATTACGTTAACTTTCTTGTCGCCAGCAGCAGTCAGAATTACGTCGAATTCAGTCTGTTCTTCAGCAGCACCGCCAGCGTCGCCGCCAGCAGCAACAGCTACAGCAGCAGCTGCAGATACGCCGAATTTTTCTTCCATTGCTTCAACCAGCTCAACAACATCCATTACAGACATTTCAGCGATTGCATTCAAGATATCATCTTTAGACAAAGACATGGTTCAATTCCTAAAATAGGGAGCTCAGTAAGCTCGTATAATCTATTTAAAAAGCGCTTTAAAATTAAGCTGCTTCTTGTTCTTTCTGTTCGCGAAGGGCCGCCAGAGTGCGGACCAGCTTGCCTGCTGCAGCTTCTTTCATAGTGCTCATCAGCTTGGCAATAGCTTCGTCGTAAGTTGGCAGAGAAGCCAACATGTCTACAGCAACTACTTGGCCTTCAAACACAGCGGTTTTCAGCTCAAACTTGTCATTGCTCTTAGCGAAATCCTTCAGAATCCGCGCACCGGCACCTGGGTGCTCAGTGGAGAATGCAATTAGAGTAGGGCCTACGAATGATTCATTCAGACATTCGTAATCAGTACCTTCTACTGCACGGCGAGCCAGGGTGTTACGTACGACTTTCAGCCATACACCCGCTTCACGTGCCTGCTTACGCAGTTCAGTCATTGTCTCAACGGAAACACCGCGTGAGTCAGCAACAACAGCAGAAAGAGCACCTTTAGCAGCTTCCTGGACTTCAGCGACGATCGCTTTTTGTCTTCGAGTCCTAATGCCACGATTTACTCCTGGGTTAGTCTTAATCGACTGTTTACCAATCGTTTTATCCACACGTGGATAAAACGCCGAGTACGGTGGTTGAATTGATCCTGTTAAGGGGATCACACCGTCTGCGCAGGCCGGAAACCATTAAGATCAGCAACTAAGCCAACCACCTGCGGTCTTTGACGGCCCCTGCAATAAATTGCAGAGACCCTCAATTTTTTACTGGCTTAGAATGACAGTGAAGACTGATCAATCGCCAGACCCGGTCCCATAGTAGTGGACAGGGTTACTTTCTTAACGTATACGCCTTTCGCAGAAGACGGCTTCAGCTTCTTCAGCTCAGCCATCAGTGCTTCAACGTTGCCTTTGATCGCAGCAGCGTCAAAATCAACCTTACCAACACCTGCGTGGATGATACCGTTCTTGTCAGTACGGAAACGCACCTGACCAGACTTAGCGTTGTTAACAGCAGTTACAACGTCTGGAGTTACAGTACCAACTTTAGGGTTAGGCATCAGGCCACGTGGACCCAGAACCTGACCCAGCTGACCAACAACGCGCATTGCATCCGGAGTTGCAATCACAACGTCAAAGTTCAGGTCACCGCCTTTGATCTGCTCTGCCAGGTCTTCGAAACCTACAACATCAGCACCGGCTTCTTTTGCTTTATCAGCATTTTCGCCCTGAGCAAAAACAGCAACACGTACTTCTTTACCAGTACCGTGAGGCAGTACGCTTGAGCCACGAACGTTCTGATCAGATTTACGTGGGTCAACACCCAGGTTAACTGCAACGTCTACAGACTCTTTGAACTTAACAGCAGATACTTCAGACAGTACTGCTACAGCTTCTTCAACTGAGTATTGCTTACCAGGCTGAACCTTCTCAGCAATCGCCTTCTGGCGCTTAGTCAACTTAGCCATTATTCAACACCTTCTACGTTCAGACCCATGCTACGTGCACTACCGGCGATAGTACGAACAGCTGCATCCATATCAGCAGCAGTCAGATCAGCCATCTTAGTCGTTGCAATCTCTTCCAGCTGTTCACGGTTAACCGTACCAACTTTCTCAGTGTTCGGACGACCAGAACCGCTCTTCAGGCCTGCAGCCTTCTTCAGCAGTACAGATGCTGGCGGGGTCTTGGTGATGAAGGTAAAGCTACGGTCTGCGTATACAGTGATAACAACAGGAATCGGCATACCGCTTTCCATGCTCTGAGTCTGAGCATTGAACGCTTTACAGAATTCCATGATATTTACACCGTGCTGACCCAGTGCAGGACCAACTGGTGGACTTGGGTTTGCAGCACCGGCAGCAACCTGCAGCTTAATGTAAGCTTCGATTTTCTTAGCCATGTTTAACTCCTAATGGGTACAAGCGCCTTTCAGCTCCCCGCTTTCAAATACGGAAAAACCCCAGCGCCCACAAAGGACCGCCGAGGTTATAACCACACATTTTTATCAGGCTTTTTCGACCTGACCAAATTCCAGCTCAACCGGAGTCGAGCGACCGAAGATCAGCACTGCAACCTGCAGGCGGTTCTTCTCATAATTCACTTCTTCAACAACGCCGTTAAAGTCAGCAAACGGACCATCAGTAACACGAACCATTTCACCCGGTTCGAAGACAGTCTTAGGACGCGGCTTATCAGCACCACTCTCAACACGCTGCAAAATAGCATCCGCTTCACGCTCAGTGATCGGCGCTGGCTTATCAGCAGTACCACCGATAAAGCCCATTACACGTGGAGTATCTTTAACCAGGTGCCAGGTCTCGTCATCCATATCCATCTGAACCAATACATAGCCCGGATAGAACTTACGCTCTGACTTACGCTTCTTACCTTCTTTGATTTCGACAACTTCTTCAGTCGGAACCAAAATATCGCCGAAGCGATCTTCCATACCGGCCAGTTCAACGCGCTCCTTCAGGGAGTTCATTACGCGTTTTTCGTAACCGGAATACGCATGTACAACGTACCATCGCATAGCCATGCTCTTTTCCTCTTTAACCGATTACGCCGGATACAAGCCAGCTCAGCGAAGAATCAAGACCCCACAGCAGCAAACCCACGATCAGAACAGCAACTGTTACGATCAGAGTTGTTTGCGCAGTCTCCTGACGGCTCGGCCAAACTACTTTTCGAATTTCTGCTTTAGCTTCTTTAAACAACGTAAAGAAAGCCGCACCCTTCTCTGTTTGCAACGCAACAAAACCAGCCACCAGAGCTAATACAATAAGCGCCAGCACACGGTACAGAAGAGACTCTTCAGAATAAACCGAATTACCAACCACACCTGCAACAACAAGCACAGCCACTACAAGCCATTTAAGCCCGTCTAATTTTGAACCTTCGGAAGTCGCTTTAGAATTCACGTTCAGCCTCGGTATCTGAAGAATTGCTTGATTTCATTGTGATGCCAACCCTGAAAAGGATTGGCAGGCCAGGAGGGACTCGAACCCCCAACCTGCGGTTTTGGAGACCGCTGCTCTGCCAATTGAGCCACTGGCCTACTGCAATAGGGAGGCAAATAATACACGCCTCCTGAGTAGTAGCAAGCTTTAACTTGCTAAAAATTCAAAGATTATTCAATAATCTTTGCAACAACGCCCGCACCTACTGTACGACCGCCCTCACGGATCGCAAAGCGCAGACCTTCTTCCATCGCGATTGGGTTGATCAGGGTAACATCCATCTTGATGTTATCGCCTGGCATTACCATTTCTACGCCTTCTGGAAGCTCGCAAGCACCGGTGATGTCAGTTGTACGGAAGTAGAACTGCGGACGGTAGCCTTTGAAGAATGGAGTGTGACGACCACCTTCATCTTTGCTCAGTACGTATACTTCACCTTCGAAACGAGTGTGAGGAGTGATAGAACCCGGCTTAGACAGTACCTGACCACGCTCAACGTCGTCACGCTTAGTACCACGCAGCAGTGCACCGATGTTCTCACCTGCACGACCTTCATCCAGCAGCTTACGGAACATTTCTACACCAGTACAGGTAGTAGTCTGAGTTTCACGGATACCAACGATCTCAACTTCAGAACCAGTGTTAACGATACCACGCTCAACACGGCCAGTTACTACAGTACCACGACCGGAGATTGAGAATACGTCCTCGATTGGCATCAGGAACGGCTGGTCAATTGCACGCTCTGGCTCTGGGATGTAAGAATCCAGAGTTTCAACCAGAGTCTTAACTGCAGTTGTACCCAGTTCGTTGTCGTCCTGGCCGTTCAGAGCCATCAGAGCAGAACCTGGGATGATTGGAGTGTCATCACCTGGGAAGTCGTACTGGTCCAGCAGCTCACGCAGCTCCATTTCAACCAGTTCCAGCATCTCAGCGTATTCTTCAGAATCAGCACCGCCGCAATCTTCAGCCAGCAGGTCTGCTTTGTTCAGGAATACTACGATGTAAGGTACACCTACCTGACGAGACAGCAGGATGTGCTCACGAGTCTGTGGCATTGGGCCATCAGTCGCACCACATACCAGGATCGCACCGTCCATCTGAGCCGCACCAGTGATCATGTTTTTAACATAATCGGCGTGACCCGGGCAGTCTACGTGCGCGTAGTGACGGTCGTTAGAATCGTATTCAACGTGAGAAGTTGCGATAGTAATACCACGCTCACGCTCTTCTGGTGCATTGTCGATACCGTCAAACGCTACCGCTTCACCACCAAATACTTCTGCACATACGCGGGTCAGTGCCGCTGTCAGAGTTGTTTTACCGTGGTCAACGTGGCCGATTGTACCAACGTTAACGTGCGGCTTACTACGTTCAAATGCTTGCTTAGCCATGTCTGTTTATTCCCAGTAAAAGGTCATAATGCTGTGTGTATAACTACCACGTCGCCACATACAACAAAGGGTAGATATATTGCTATATCTACCCTCTGTAAATTCTGGAGCTCATGGGCGGATTTGAACCGCCGACCTCACCCTTACCAAGGGTGTGCTCTACCCCTGAGCTACATGAGCACAACATAAGTGGAGCGGGTAGCGGGAATCGAACCCGCCTCATCAGCTTGGAAGGCTGATGTAATACCACTATACCATACCCGCTTCTCTAGCCTGTATGGCTTTAAATGGTGGTGGGAGGTGGATTCGAACCACCGAAGCTTGCGCGTCAGATTTACAGTCTGATCCCTTTGGCCACTCGGGAACCCCACCTTACCATACTTCGCCATTGCTAAATGGTGCCGGCACCAAGAGTCGAACTCGGGACCTACTGATTACAAGTCAGTTGCTCTACCAACTGAGCTATACCGGCATCAGCAGCGAAGTGGCGCACATATTACTCACGAGACTGGGTGCTTGCAACCCCTTTACACAACTTTTTTCAATTTTTAACAATAAACCCAGCCGGGCCGCTATCAGCTTGATTTTACTGACGGTTTCTTCTCCGTCATACAGACTGACCCAAACCTCAAAGCCACCGGTTTTACGCTCAAGCGCTGATATTTCAGCCTCTATTTCCGGCGCTAGTCTGACCCGCACATCTCTGGCTGCGCTAAAGGCAACAAATTGCGCCACCATTTGCTGATTAAACTGACGTAACGTAAAACCCTCAGCCTGCAAACGCTCCGTTTGCAGAACTGTTAACGGCAAGCTGACAGCAACCTCATAACCCAGCACCTCATCCTTGCGCTTATCCCTAAGCACTCCTTCAAGCTGATAGCCCTGCAGAGCTTCAAAGAACTGGTTGGCTTCCTGATCCGTATACAGCCCCCGATGACTGCACAGGTTAATTCTTTTGACTCAACAGACGGCGGCGAGGAAGCCTGCTCATTGCGACGCAACAGATTGGTTGCATCCACCTCTGCCAGCAACTGCACAGGCCCTTTATCCTCTTCCTGCCCAACCTGTACTTCTGGCCCACTCTGAGAATACCAGGCAAACATAATCACATTGGCTAACAGCAACAAAACAATCGCCCAGCGCATGTTATCCCAGCACCTCTGCCAACCCATCCAACACAAGCTCCGGCAAATACTGACAATCACCGTGATGCTCACCCATCAACCGAGTAAACAACTCACCGTCACCTCCGGTCACATACACCGGAGCCGCTACTTCACGGGCCAACTGATGCGCCATCGACCGGAAAACCCAGTTCAATCCCTGTTGCACAGCTGAACTGGTATCTGTTCCCGGCGCATATTCAAATGCATCAATTGAACGGTCGACGATTATCTCAGCCGTATTAGATAAAAGGTTCTTACCCATAAGCGGCAAACCCGGCACAATATAACCACCCAGGTGCACTCCGTCCTCTGACAGCTGTTCCACGGTAATAGCACTGCCACAATCAACCACCCAGCATGCACCCTGCTGATGTTTGTATGCCGCAACCATTGCCAGCCAGCGATCGACCCCCATTCTTGAAGGATCTACATAACTGTTAGTCACACCTGAAGCTTTTTGCCGGTGACAGCAAACTCAGCTTCCAGCCCCAACTGCTCCCGCCCCCAAAGCTGCAAGGCACTGTTCACAGCGGTACCAGCAACAGAGGCGACTCTGATTCGCTCAACACCGGCAAGCAATCGACCACTAAAAACCTGAGGATAATCCGTCACCAGACAGCGGCCACTTTGACGCTGACCACTTTCGTCCACTAAACGCCATTTCAGAAAGCTGTTACCGATATCAATATCCAGAACGCTCATGATGCTCTCAGACTGACCTCACCACCATGGAATGCTTCCGTGCCACTGCCGGTTTCAAGCAACAGCGCACCGGTTTCGTTTACACCGCGACATACACCCTGAATACTGTGCTGAGCGGTCTGCAAAACAACAGGCTGATCCTGAAAACCGTTCGCCGCCTGCCATTCATCCCGAAGACCGCTAAATCCTTCTTTAACAAACTCTTCAAGGGTTGGGACCAGAGCATTAATCATTGCACTCAAAACTTCAGTCCGCGAAGGCACCTTGCCCATAATTTCAGTCAGATCCACCCATGGCTGATCAACATCATTCATTTCCTGGCGTGGCATATTCACATTCAGCCCCACACCGATTACAACATTACAGTCGCCTGATGCATCGCCAGCCATTTCCAGCAACACACCCGCAAGCTTACGGTTGCGCCACAATAAATCATTCGGCCACTTCACCGAGACATCATTCACGCCCAGCTGGCGAAGCCCCTGAGAAGTGCAACACCCACCACCAGACTCAAGCCCTCGAGCGCAGCCACACCATTCGTGAACTGCCAGGTGAGTGAAAAATACAGATTGGCTGCAAACGGGCTAACCCACTGACGCCCCCGGCGACCACGTCCGGCCGTTTGTTGCTCAGCCACATATAACCGACAGCCAGCGGAAAGATCTGCAAACCCAGCCAGCGCCGCAGCATTGGTAGAAGGCATGCTGTATTCAACAGGCTGCAGTTCAATTTTACCTGCAACACCCGGATCAAATCCGGCCACCAGTTTCTCAGCATCAAGCAGGTCAATCCCACCGGGAACCCGGTAACCTCGTCCCTTAACACTGTACACTTCCAGCCCCAGCGCCTGGACCAGCTGCATCTGTTTCCATACAGCACTGCGACTGACACCCAGCGCATTTCCTAAATCCTGGCCAGAATGAAACTTACCGTCAGCCAGTAAAGCCAGAAGGACTGATAGCATGGTTATGCCGCCCCGCTAATACGCTGCAATACAATAAAGCTGTACGCATAAGGATTTGTCTCATCAGGCTGATAGGTTTCACGTCCCGACTCGGCCCACTCTCCCGGATGGAACTCAGGAAAGAAGGCATCTCCGTCAACACTGGCATGTACCTGCGTTAAATACAGGGTATCTGCGTCCGCCAGTGCCTGGTTATAAATCTCAGCCCCACCGATAATCATCGCTTCATCCCGCCCGTCCACCAGACAGATACTTTCCGCCAACTCACGGGCTTCTGTCAGACTGTGAACAACCTTAATACCGTCATGCTTATATTCAGCATCCCGGGTAATTACGATGTTAGCTCTGCCAGGTAAAGGCCGACCGATAGACTCGAACGTTTTCCGGCCCATGATAATCGGCTTACCCATTGTTACCTGTTTGAAGTAACGCAGATCTTCCGGCAAATGCCACGGCAGATTATTGTTAATACCTATAACGCGGTTTTCGGCCTGAGCCACAATAATAGCGAGTTTCATGAATATCCTGTCAGGTAAGAGCAGCCAGCCAGACGGGCAGGCCTGCCATAAATATGCGCCTAATAATAAGGCATGTTGCCAAAGCTCTTCAAAATAAAAAGCAGCCACAGAATAACCTGCAGCTGCCTGTATACAACAACCTCTACTTATCCACAGCCAGCACTGACTGCGTTAGACAGCAATCGGCGCACCGATATGCGCATCTGCTTCATATCCAACTATTTCAAAGTCATCAAACTCATAGTCAAAAATCGAAGCAGGACGGCGTTTAATACGAAGTTGCGGCAACGCTTTAGGTGTACGCTGCAGCTGAGTTTCCACCTGTTCGAAATGGTTTGCATAAATATGCGCATCCCCAGACTCAGCACAATATCACCCACGTCCAGATCACACTGCTGAGCCAGCATATGCGTCAGCAGCGCCAGCGAAGCAGTATTGTAAGGATGCCCCAGAAACAGATCATTACTGCGAATATACAGGGAAGCACTCAGCTTATTATCAGCAACATAAAACTGATACAGAGCATGGCAGGGAGGCAAAGCCATCAGGCCATCCGCTGCGTTCTCCTGCGGGCTTTTAGACTCATCCGGCAACAGTGCCACGTTCCAGCCATTGATAATATGCCGCCGGGAATTCGGGTTATTCTTGAGCCCGTCTACCAGCGCCTGCACCTGATCATAAAACTGCCCGTCAGCCCCTGCCAGTTACGCCACTGCGCACCATACACAGGACCAAGTTCGCCGTTTTCCAGCGCCCACTCATCCCAGATACTGACACCGTTTTCTTTCAGATAGCGAATATTGGTATCACCCCGCAGGAACCAGAGCAGCTCAACTGCGATCGATTTAAAATGCAGCTTCTTAGTGGTCAGCAGAGGAAAACCTTCTGCAAGGTCATAACGAATTTGCCGGCCAAATACAGAACGCGTACCCGTACCGGTACGATCCCCTTTATCAGTACCCGTGTTCATTACATCTGCTAATAAATCCAGATAAGCCTGCATACTATCGGTCTCCGGTATTCTGAAGATAATGCCTTATACCCGGGCATTACCTGCGACACGCTTGTGTGCCATCAATAAAAAAGTGCACCGATAACAATCATCGGTAAAGATAACAGCTGCCCCATTGTCAGCCAGTCCAGGGCCACAAAACCAATATGCCCGTCCGGCTCACGGAACAGCTCAACAAAGGAACGGAACAGACCGTACATCAGCAAAAACAAGCCGGATGCAGCCATTGGCGGACGGGGTTTACGGGTATACAGCCAAAGCACCGCAAACATCACCACACCTTCAAGCACCATTTCATAAAGCTGTGAAGGATGCCGCCCCAACTGATCACCGGCGCGGGGAAAATCACTCCCCAGGTCTGGTCGGTTGCCCGCCCCCAGAGCTCACCACCAATGAAGTTACCTAAACGCCCGGCCCCCAGGCCGATAGGAATCAGAGGTGCTACAAAGTCAGCAATCTCAAAAAGCCCTTCTTGTACTTCCAGGCAAATACTGCGATAGCAGTAATCACCCCAGCAGGCCACCATGGAAAGACATCCCCCTTCCCAGATCGCAAACAGCCAGAGCGGGTCATCAAGAAACTGCGGGAAATTATAAAACAGCACATAGCCAAACCGGCCACCGAGCACTACACCCATGGCGCCCCAGAATATCAGATCGGAAACCTGCTGAGCATTCCAGCCCGAACCCGGCTGTGCCGCACGGTAATTACCCAGATACCAGGCAGACGCAAAGCCGATCAGATACATCAGACCATACCAGTGAATCTGCAGCATACCCAGATCAACCGCAATCGGGTTGATATCATGTACCCACATAGAAATCCTTTAATTTAAATTCAGTCATCGCCAAATAAAGACAGGCCAGAAAATCATCCGTTCAATGGATGCTCATATTAATATCAGACGCGGGGATTATACAGAGGCTTACAAGATTATGCCTGCAGGAGTGATTCAGCCAGCGCCCGGATCACTCCTACCGGAAAACTCATATATTCGAAAGGATAAACTTACCGGCAACCAGTAACAGAAATACTGAAAACGCCCGGCGCAACATGGTTGGTGACATAGAATGCGCCAGCTTCGCACCGAATTTAGCAAAACCGTAACTGGTCAGACTGATCCCAACTAAAGCGGGCAGATAAATATAGCCCAGACTCCACTCATCCAGATTGGCGTTCCCCTGCCCCATCAAGGCATTCGTTACCGCACCGGCCACAGCGATTGGGAAACCGCAGGCTGCCGAAGTGGCTACCGCCTCCTGCATATTGACCTGTTTCCAGTTAAGGTATGGCACCGTTAGTGTGCCACCCCGATACCAAAAATAGCCGATACCCAGCCAATGAATCCACCGGACACCACCAACCCTGGCCGGGAAGGTTTACCGCCACCTTTTGGCACAACATCCAGCCCCATCATTACAGCCACATACAGGGCAAACACCCCAATCGCTAACTGGATAACCTTACCTTCAAGCTCAATCGCAGTAACAACACCCAGCGCCGATCCAAAGGCAACACCCAACCCGATGAACCGGAACAAACGCCAGCGCACCGCCCCTCGTTTATGGTGGGCAGAAATTGAACTGATAGAGGTAATCACGATGGTCGCCAGCGATGTCGCTACGGCGACATGGGTGAGCACCTCCGGCGCCATTCCCTGAAGCTGAAACGTCACCACCAGCACCGGCACAATCACCAGCCCGCCACCGACACCAAACAAACCCGCCAGTATACCGGCGAACGCCCCCAGCACCAGGTATCCCAAGAACAGTAGCAACATCACTTTTTCCCGATAAGGTTGACTGAATCCAACAGAGAGATAACCAATGTGCCTGATTGTTTTTGCCTACCGGCAACACCCGACATACAACCTGATACTGGTTGCTAACCGTGACGAGCAATACGCAAGGCACACACGGTCACTTCATCTCTGGGACTCTCCGGCTGGCATCATTGCCGGCCGGGACTCACTGCATAGCGGCACCTGGCTGGGTATTGCCAGAAACGGCCACTTCAGCGCCATAACAAACCACCGGAACGGTTTACACACTGCGTCTTCCAACAAGTCCCGGGGCTTACTTACGACAGAATTTCTGAGCTCTTCCATAAGCGCGCATCGTTATGCATCAGACGTGATTCAAACAACCGTTCCATACGATGGTTTTAACCTTATGGTAGCGGATTCGTCCGGTCTATTCTATGCCTCAAATGTGAGTAACAAGTGCCAGCAACTTTCAGCCGGAATTTTCGGTATCAGCAACGCTCAGCTGGATACAGACTGGCCTAAAACCACTCACCAAAAGCAGCGCCTGACAGATATCATTCAGGCGCAAGATCCTGATCCACAAACACTTATCCGGATGATGGCCGATCCACAGCGCTATCCCGACCATTTGCTTCCCGACACCCAGGTAGGCTTAGAAATCGAAAGAGCACTGTCCAGCAGCTTTATAAAACTCGAACATTACGGCACCCGGGCGACAACAGTCGTCCTGCAGGATTATCAGGGCAGAACCCGCATCATCGAACAGAATTACGATGCAACAGGTGCAACCGAACAGATTGAATTTGAATTAGAGATTCCGCCTTTCGGCAGTTCAGATAGCAAATAAGAACCGGCAACAGACAGCACCGGAAAGACTCCGACACCCTGAAAGCAGGATATCGGAGGTAAATATCAGTCGGGAATTGTCGGCCGGGTAAACTGCCCCAGCCCCACTTCTTCAGGGTATCGCGAATCAGCAGGTGAATTTTATCGGCATCATCCATCGAAAGAATGGTGGATAACAAACCACTGGCCTGCTCGATCGTCACATGGCGGATAGTATATTTCACCCGTGGCAGATTCGTGGCGTTCATCGATAACATATCGTACCCCATTGCCATCAGCAGCACGGCACCGCCAGGATCAGCAGCCATCTCACCACAGATACTGACAGTCACTTCTTCCTTATGTGCTTCCTGCACAATGAACTGTAACGCCCGTAATACCGCCGGGTGATACGACATATACAGATTCGCCACCCGCGGGTTATTCCGGTCAACCGCCAGCAGATACTGGGTCAAGTCGTTAGAACCCACCGAAATAAAGTCTACCCGCCGGGCAAAACGCCGCACCTGATACACCGCCGCCGGCACTTCAACCATTACCCCAATCTGCGGCTGAACAACCTTAACCCCTTCCTCACGCAGCTCACTGACCGCCTGACTGATCAGAGACTTCGCTTCATCCACCTCATGAACGCTTGTCACCATCGGCAACATAATACGCAGGTTATCCAGCCCTTCCGCCGCTCTCAGCATGGCCCGGATCTGCACCAGAAATATTTCCGGGTGATCCAGTGTAATACGGATACCCCGCCAACCCAGAAACGGATTCTCTTCTTCAATCGGGAAGTATGGCAGAGGCTTATCCCCACCCACATCCAATGTCCGCATTGTCACCGGCCGGGGCGCAAAGGCCTCCAACTGACGCCGGTAAGTTTCTGTCTGATCCTGTTCGCTGGGGAAGAAGTCACGGATCATGAACGGAATTTCGGTCCGGTACAGGCCGATACCTTCCGCCCCCGATCAAGGGAACGGGCAACATCTGTCACCAGACCGGTATTCACCCATAAGGGCATCCGGTAACCGTCTTTGGTTTCTGCCGGTAATTCTTTGAGGCCTTCCAGATCAGCATTAACCTGGCGCTCTTCATCAATAATATCCTGGTAGCACTGCAACAGATCATCAGACGGATTAACAAAAACCCGCCCGGAAAAGCCATCCAGAATAATCTGCATGCCTTCAATACGGGTATAAGGCAGGTCGACCGCCCCCATCACCGTCGGAATCCCCATTGAACGGGCAAGAATTGCAGCATGAGAATTACCGGAACCGTTTACCGACAACAAACCTACCAGCTTATCAGTCGGCACCTCACCCAGCATTGCCGGTGTTAGCTCGTCAGCAACCAAAATCGCGTTTTCAGGAAAATCAATTTCAGCAAGAGACGGCGCAGAAGACTGCAGCCAGGTCAGTATCCGGCGACCAAGATCCCGGATATCACTGGCACGCTCGCGCAGGTAGGGATCTTCCATCAGGGAAAACTGACGGACATGTTCCTCAACAACCTTACGCAATGCACCCTGCGCCCAGTTACCGTTTTCAATCTGCGCAACCACTTCGCCGGCCAGCGCATTGTCATCCAGCATACGCAGGTAGACATCAAACAGCTCCCGCTCTTCTGAGCGCAGCCGCTTGGATAAACTGCGGGCAACCTTCTTGATATCTTTGCGGACGGATGCCAGCGCGTTCTGGAATTTCTCTTTTCCAGCTCAATATCTTTGGCCTGCCGGTCCGGCACACCGTTCAGGTCCGCCAGAGGCGTCATGACCACAGCCTGACCAATGGCCACACCCACACAGCCGGACACACCTTCAAACTTACGGTCAGTTTTACCTTTATTCTTTACGTCATCCAGCTTACCGATAGAACCGGTTGCCTCTGCGTGCGCAATCACACCGGCCAGCTGAGCCGACATGGTTACCATGAAGGCTTCTTCGGTCTCATCAAAGCGACGGATAGCTTCCTGCTGAACAACTAATACACCCAGCAGTTCACGGTGGTGGATGATCGGCACACCAAGAAAAGCGTGAAACTTCTCTTCGCCAGTTTCCTGAATGTAACTGTAAGCCTGGTGTTTCGAAGCATCTTCGAGGTTAATGGGTTCGGCACGCTCACCCACCAGCCCGACAATACCCTCAGAACGGGAAAGACTGGCCTGCCCCACGGACTTCTTATTCAGCCCCTGGGTTGCCTTCAGAATGAAACGCTGGGTTGCCGGATCAAGCAGATAGATTGAGCAAACATCAGTACGCACTGCACGCTGTACGCGTCGAACGATAACCCGTAGCACTGACTCCAGGTCCGGTGCTGAGTTAACTTCTTGTACTATTTTCCGCAGTGCTTCTAGCATGCTGTCGCTCTCCCAGGCGTTGTTATTATTAATCGAAGCTCAGGCCAGACATTATCAGATAGCGGCCTGACCGGCATAACACCGGATGACCGGTATCATACCCTTAATTTTATCCTCTGCTGGTAAGTTACAGCCAACCGTCCAGTACTAACCGGGTCAGCTTAGGAGACAGTTCGCGCATTGCCTTACGATAAACATCACGCTTAAAGGCAACTACCTGTCCCAGCGGATACCAGTAGCTTACCCAGCGCCAGCCATCGAACTCAGGCGTCTCTGTTTCATTGATACTGACAGCGCTGTCTTCACTCAGCATCCGCAGTAAAAACCATTTCTGTTTCTGGCCGACACACACCGGATGTGAGTGGTGCCGAATCATTCTCTTGGGTAGTCTGTACCTTAGCCAACCACGGGTCACAGCAACAATTTCAACATCTTCCGGCGACAGTCCGATCTCTTCTTTGAGTTCCCGGTACATCGCCTGCTCAGGTGTTTCTGAGCGATCAATCCCCCTGGGAACTGCCATGCATCTTGTCCAATTCGTCTTGCCCAAAGTACCTGACCCATCGAGTTTGCCAGAATGATACCGACATTCGGTCTGAACCCGTCTGAATCAATCACGGTAATTCCTTATAAATCTTTTGCCCTATTGTTCCATAATTCCGCGCGCTGGCGCAAACCGCAAAGCCGCCGGCAGCAAGGATCATTTGCGAGGATCGTGCCAAGTCACTATGCTAGCGCCTTTAGAAGCATTTTCAGACGGCAGGTTCCGTTATACCTGCTGCATTTTCAGGAGAGCAGTAGCGTGGCACTGGCAATTTTTGATCTTGATAACACCCTGTTAAACGGCGACAGCGATCACGCCTGGGGGAATTTCTCTGCGAAAAAGGCATCGTTGATACAGACGCCTACCGTCAGGCTAACGACTATTTCTTTGATCAGTACGTCGCAGGCACGCTGGATATTGAAGAGTTCCTTGAGTTTGCGCTGAAACCTCTGGCAGAGCTTGAACCTGAACAACTGCAAAGCCTGCATCAGCAATTCATGACTGAAAAAGTGGCAACCATGATGCTGCCTAAAGCCGCTGCACTGCTGCAGAAACATAAAGATCAGGGCGACTACACACTGATTATCACTGCCACTAACCGTTTTGTAACCGGGCCAATTGCCGCAAAACTCGGTGTCGATGAAATCATTGCCACCGATCCGGAAATGATCGACGGCCGTTACACAGGCAAAGTCGCCGGCACGCCCTGCTTCCAGGCAGGCAAAGTTACCCGTCTGAACAGCTGGCTGAAAGATAACCCTTACAGCCTTGAAGGCAGCTATTTTTACAGTGACTCGAATAACGACCTGCCATTATTAAAGCTGGTCGATCATCCGGTGGCTGTTGATGCTGACGAAACCCTGACCGCAACAGCCAAAGCCAACAACTGGGAAATCATCAGCTTACGCTGATCTCGACAAAACTTAAGGAGCGCCCCATGTCAGAAAAACAGTTTTGATCACCGGGGCGAGCCGCGGCATTGGCGCCGCTACTGCCCGCTTACTGGCCAGCCAGAACTATAATGTTTGCCTGAATTACCACCGGCAAACGCAATGCGCCGAAGAGCTCAGCACCGAGCTGCGCCAGCAGGGCTGTAATACTTTGCTTCTGCAGGCCGACGTCAGCCAGGAAGCACAAGTTAAAGAGATGTTCCAAACCATTGATGATACCTTTGGGCCACTGACCCATCTGGTCAACAATGCCGGTATCCTCAAGCCTCAGATGCGCCTGCAGGATATGACCGCAGACCGCATTAATGAAATCCTCACAACCAATGTCACCGGCTACTTCCTGTGCTGCAGAGAAGCCATCATGCGCATGTCCGTAAACCACGGAGGACAAGGCGGCGCCATCGTCAATGTTTCCTCAGTTGCTGCCCGCACAGGTTCTCCCGGGGAATACATCGACTATGCCGCCTCCAAAGGCGCGATCGATACTCTGACGACAGGCCTCGCCACTGAACTGGCCGCAGAAGATATTCGGGTAAACGGTGTGCGTCCAGGCTTTATTTATACAGATATGCACCGCGACGGTGGTGAACCCGAACGTATCGAACGCTTAAAACCGGCTATTCCTATGCAGCGGGGCGGACAACCGGAAGAAGTAGCTGAAGCCATCGCCTGGCTGCTCTCTGATAAAGCCTCCTATACCACCGGAAGCTTCATCGACCTTGCCGGTGGAAAGTAATCCGGCTCAGCACCACCCGCCACCAACAAAAAGCCGGCATCCAAAGACACCGGCTTTTTAGGTCTTACTGACGATTAAGAACGTGGCTTACCGTTCTCTGGATCGTACAGGGCACCGTAACCAACGGCTTCTACTGCTATCTTGTAGCTGCCGCTGCCGAAAGTAAGCTCGATTTCCAGCTCGCGCACACTGAAGGTACAAAAAAAAGCCGGTATCCAAAGACACCGGCTTTTGATTATTACATCTGATGATTAAGAACGTGGCTTACCGTTCTCAGGATCGTACAGCGCACCGTAACCAACGGCTTCTACAGTTACCTTGCCGTTGTCACTGCCGAAAGTAAGCTCGATTTCCAGCTCGCGCACACTGAAGGTACAAACAAAAAGCCGGCATCCAAAGACACCGGCTTTTGATTATTACAGCTAACGATTAAGAACGTGGCTTACCGTTCTCAGGATCGTACAGCGCACCGTAACCAACGGCTTCTACAGTTACCTTGTAGTTGTCACCGAAGTATTCGATTTCCAGCTCGCGGCCTTTTTCGCAATACTCGTATGGCAGGTAACCCAGAGCAATGTTCTTACCAATGCTTGGACCGTAAACGATACTGGTGGTGTAAGAACGACGACCTTCAGAGTCGATCAGCGCTTCACCGGTAGCCGGATCCAGAATTGGGCAGTTACCCACCGGGTAACGTGCAACACCGTTAGAATCAACGTTTTCCTGCATAACCAGAGTACACAGGTATGCTGGCTGATGCTCACGCTCACGCTGAGCCAGCAGCGCATCCTTACCGAAGAACTCAGCTGCCTTAACCTTAGGACGGGCCAGGTCAACTTCCAGCAGGTTGTATTCAGTCAGGATATCAGCGTTCTGCAGACGCAGACTCTTCTCAAGACGACGGCTGTTCGCGTAAGTCTCGATACCTACAGGGGTAACACCCTGCGCGTATACCGCATCCCACAGTGCCAGACCATCTTCCATCTTGAAGTGGATCTCCCAGCCCTGCTCACCTACGTAAGAAATACGGAAGAAGGTGTAGTCAACGCCACCGATCTTGATGTCTTTAACTGCTGCAAACGGGTAGTTTTCAGTGCTGATAGACGCCGGGTCATCAACTACTTTTCCAGAACTGCACGGGCGTTAGGACCCCATACACCCAGACAGCCGTAGTTTTGAGTCTCGTTGGTTACCTGAGCGTCAAAGCCTTTGTCCTGAGCCATACGCTTCAGCCATACCAGGTCACGGTGACCCGCATCACCACCGTCAATTACACGATAGTGCTGCTCACCCAGACGCAGAACAGTCAGGTCGGCACGCACACCACCTACGTGATCCAGGAAGTGAGTGTATACACCCTTACCGATTGGAGTGTCGCCACCTACTTTAGCGACACAGGTGTATTCCATCAGCTTCTCAGCGTCCGGACCGGTAACATCGATGATTGCGAAGTGAGACAGGTTGATCATGCCCACATCTTCAGACATCTTCAGATGCTCAGCGTTAGATACGCGGAAGAAGTGACGGCTGTCCCATTCTGCTTTACGTACAGGCACTTTGTCGCCGTACTCTTCCAGCAGGTGTTCGTTGCTCGCATAACCGTGAGCACGTTCCCAACCAGCGATTTCCATGAAGTAACCGCCCAGCTCGTTTTCACGCTCCCAGAACGGGCTGCGGAACTTACCACGGGCAGCAGTGTATGGCTCACGGTTGTGTACAGGTGGGTTGTAGATCTTGAATGCAGACTCGTAGCAACGGTCGTGGATGTACTTCTCTTCACACTGGAATGGGTAAGCACGTGCTACATCGATGCTGCTGTGGTCGAATTCAGTACGGCCGTCAGTCATCCAGTCAGCGATAACCTTACCGGTACCCGGGCCATCTTTAACCCATACAGAAACGCCGTACCACAGGCCACGTACGTTAGAAGACTCACCGATAGACGGACCACCATCTGCAGTTACCTGCAGCAGACCGTTGAAAGAGTACTTCTCGTCGTAACCCAGTTCAGCCAGTACAGGAGTCAGTTCCATCGCGCGCTCAAGCGGCTCGATAACTTCTTCCAGTTCCAGGTCACGCTGGGACGGAGACAGACGCGCTTCTTCTTTTTCCAGAATGTCACGTGGGTGACACATACGAGGTTCTTTCTCTTCGTAGTAACCCCATTCCAGCTGACCGCCTTCAGAAGACTTCGGGTCACCTGTGTCACGCAGGTAAGCAGAGTTACCCTGGTCACGCAGCAGTGGGTAACCGATTTCTTTACCGGTACCTTCAAACTCGTTGAATGGCTTGAAGAAAGTCAGTGGGTGGTCAACCGGCATAACAGGCAGATCTTCGCCCGCCATTTCAGCGATCAGACGGCCCCACAGGCCAGCACATACAACAACGTATTCTGCTTCGATGTAACCACGCTCGGTTTCTACACCTTTAATGCGGCCATCTTCAATTTTCAGACCAGTACATGCAGTGTTCGCAAACGTCTTCAGCTTGCCTGTTTTTCAGCAGCTTCAACCAGCTCACCGGCAACAGTCTGAGAACGTGGTACAACCAGACCTGCATCCGGATCCCACAGGGCACCCTGGATTACGTCTTCTTCCAGAAGCGGGAATTTTTCTTTCGCTTCTGCAGTGCTCATCATGCGAACGCGGTTACCGAAAGCCTTACCGGAAGTAACACGGCGCTTCAGCTCGTCCATACGCTCGTCGTCGCCCTTACGTGCAACTTCGATACCACCGATACGCTCATAACGACCCATCTTCTCGAAGAAATCGATAGAGTACTTAGTCGTGAAGATAGTCATCTGATCGTGCGCAGTGTTAAAGCAGAAGTCAGATGCGTGAGCAGTAGAACCGATATCAGTTGGGATGGCAGACTTATCGATACCAACGATATCGTCCCAACCACGTTCGATCAGGTGATGAACGACGGACGCGCCGACAATACCACCCTGGCCGATGATAACGACCTTGGCTTTACTCGGAAATTTAGACATGTAGATTACGCCTCCAAGCTGTCAGCTTCGCGAACAGCAAGACTAATAATTGTTATGGGATACCTCAGTAGGTATTCAACATACTGATTAGGTGAGATGTTAATTTATAGCGTAAGCGACAACTTATCCATTCACGCCATCCTTTTACGTCAACATGTCGGACTTTGACTCCGGGGCTGTTATTTCAAAGCTGAATCACGTATAAGGCTGCGCCTTTTTCCGCTATTACTGTTCAGTAAATAACCTGCCAAAACATAGCCCCGGCAACAAACAAGGCGATTACGGTGTAAATCACCTGTTACTCTCCTGCCCATAAACAGACTGACACTGAATACGACCCGTCCAGGCACCACTGGCAGAAAAATACCGACACATAATTCCCGCCTGCCAGAATAGCCCTGATATTTTAACAATACACACGCTTAAGACTTCTCAGTAGATATACAGGCTCACTACGTCTCTGACCTTTTGCAGCGCCTGCGGCAAGTCTTCCAGCGCCACAGATCCCAACGCCAGACGTAACGCATGGGGCACATGCTCAGTGGTGGCATACGGCTCTGCAGTAGACACCGATATATTGGCAGCCAGTAACTCAGTCACAATCTGATCGGCTCTGGCTTCTTCCGGCAAAGGCAACCAGATCAGATACGATGCGGGATGGCTGATATAGTCAACACCCTGCAATATCTGCTTGGCGACCTGTTGCCGCTGCATGGCATCATTGCGCTTTTCAGCCTCCAGCTGAGCGACGGTTCCATCCGTAATCCACTGACAGGCCATTCGGGTAACCAGTGCCGGCGTATTCCAGGTGGTTGCTCTGATAACCCGCTCAATGGCTGCCACTTTCTGCGGGGCGCCACCACAAAGCCAAAACGTAATCCGGTCGCGACACTTTTTGATAATCCGGAAACATAGACAGTCCGCTCCGGTGCCAGACTCGCCAAGGGAGGCGGGGCATCTTCAACATGCAAGGCATACGCAGCGTCTTCAATAATCAGCAAATCATACTGGCGGGCAATCTTCACCAGACGTTCCCGCCAGGCCAGATCCAGCACCCAGCCCATAGGATTGTGCAGAGTTGGCATAGCATATACAGCCCGGACTTTACGCCGCTGACACACAGCCTCCAGCGTATCCAGATCAGGGCAGTCACGCCCCAATGCAAGCGGCGTCAGCTCAAGGCGATGAGTCTCCGACACCACCTTAAACCCCGGATAAATCAGCGCATCAGCTGCCACTACATCCCCGGATTGAGCAACCCCATGACCGTACAGGCCAACCCGTGCTGAGCACCGCTGACAATCAACACCTGCTCAGCGTCTGCCTGTAGCCCCCGGCATTTCAGAAACTCTGCCACAATGGCCCGCTCATGGCGCCGCCCGGCATGGGGCTGATAGTGCAGTAAAGCTTCCAGATCACCCGCCAGACTCAATTCTCTTAGACTGTTGCGCAGCAACTGTGTCTGGCTTGGCAGTGACGGTGAATTGAAATTCAGATCCAGCATCCCGTCGGCAACTGGCTGCTGATCAACACCGTGCCCGGCAGGCACCAACATATCCCGCACAAAGGTCCCCCGCCCCGTCTCGCCACTCACCAGCCCCATTTTTCAAGCTCGGCATACACCCTTGATGCCGTGACCAGCGCCATATTGTGTTCTTTCGCTAACTGCCGGTGAGTCGGCAGCCGGGTACCCGGTTCCAGCTGACCGGCCTGTATCCGGGCAGCAAACTGATCCACCAGCTGTTTATAACGGGATGCAGACATCAACAATGTATCCATGACAATAATTTTATTGTCATGATACTAAGCAATACACTGAGGCCTCACAAGTTATTACAGCGCTGCAATACCCACACAGAACCAAAACAAGGACTGATGCCTCATGCATATTTCAATTCTCAGCTTCGATGCATTTAATGAGCTCGACTCACTGATTGCCCTGGGTATTCTTAACCGAATAAAAACATCTAACTGGCGGGTGACCATTGCGGCCCCTACTGAGCAAGTCACATCAATGAACGGGGTAACAATGCACCGTCACGTATCCCTTAGCGAAGCTAGCCAGGCTAACGCAGTGATCATTGGCAGCGGTATGAAAACCCGCGACATCATTCAGGCCCCTGAAATAATATCGCAACTCCAGCTTGATCCATCACGCCAGCTCATCGGCGCTCAGTGTTCCGGTGCTCTGGTACTTGCCAAACTGGGCTTACTCAGCAACATCCCCGCCTGTACAGACCTGACCACTAAACCCTGGGTGCAGGAAGCCGGCGTTGAAGTACTCAATCAGGCATTTTTGCGAAAGACAATATCGCCACCGCCGGCGGATGTCTGGCATCGCAATACCTGGCCTTCTGGCTGATTGCCCGGTTACAGGGAACAGAAGCTGCCTGCGAAGCGATGCATTATGTTGCGCCGGTCGGTGAAAAAGAGACATACGTACAAAGGGCAATGAACAACATTGCTAACTACTTACCGGACAACACTGATAACTAATACCGGAGCAGAAAAAGTAAGTTAAACGCGAGCAAGGGGCCGGAAATAAACATCCACACCCCAAAACGAAAACAAACCTTGCCGGTTGCTTAAAGGGGAAGAAAGCACCGGGAAGGTTTGTAGTAACAGGGATCAGTTATAGGTTCAGTCCGTCCCTGAAAGACTCCGTTTAGCTATGATAGGTTGCCACGATGTTTTGCGAACGGCGTGCTTTCCAGGCAACAACCAGTGACAGGGCTATCATGCCGGCAAATGCCACACCTACAACAGCCAGTCCTAAAGTGGCAAATCCCACCAGCGCCAGACTGCCAATAATCACTGAGGCAATCATAACCAGAATCTTGTTAACAGTTTTCATACAGGTCTCCAGTTTACAGTTAACTCGTCGGGTAATTCCCTTTCGATGAACCCAGTATGTAACTGCAAACTGACGCTTACCTGCCACGAAGTTTACATTTTTGTAAACTTTCCGTTTATCACGGCTCGGCTGCCGGAAATTCCAGCTGAATTTTAAGCCCTTCCGGACTCTTATCAGATCCGGTATCAGTGAGTACCAACTTTGCCTGATGCAGCTGTGAAATCGTACTTACCAGAGATAATCCCAGGCCACTGCCCGACGTGCTACGGCTTTTTCAAGCCGGTACATCGGTTCCAGTACCCGCGTTCTTTCATGCGCAGGTATACCGGGGCCGTTATCTTCGATTGTCAGTACTCTGCCATGACAGGTAAGCCAGATGACACTGTCCGGCGGTGTATGACGGATAGCATTCTCAATAAGATTTGCCAGCAACTGAATCAGCAGCTCACGAGAACACATCACCGCTGCACTCCCTTCACATCCAGAATAAGCTGTCGTCCTGAGTCCTCTACCACAGGGCTGTAAATATCAGCGGTTTCGCGAACAATATCTGCCAGCGGCAACGGCTGAAAACGTGCCCGGTACTCCCCTGAATTCAGATAAGCAATTCGCAAAATTGCCTCAAAAGTGGCAATCATTTTATCTATCTGCTCAAGTGCAGCTTCAAGTGTTACGGCATTATCTTCCGCTTCCGGGCTGATAAGAGCGGACTCAAGCCGGGCACGTAAACGCGCCATCGGCGTCTTCAGATCATGGGCTATATTGGCTGAAAGGTCCTGAGTCTGTTTCACCAGACTTTCCAGCCGGACGGTGGTCAGGTCAATGCGCTGCGCCACCAGATCCAGGTCATCCCGGGCCTTCGTTTGATTGATCCGGGCTGAAAGATCACCCGCTGCAATGGTATCCAGCGTCTGGCTGATTCGGCTATACCGGCGCTGGTTATATAAACCAATCATCAGGCCCACCACCAGTGTTACAACACTGACAATAATACTGACAACAAGATAAGACTGGCCGATACGCTCTAATACGTCGTAGCGGTGATCCAGGTTAATCGCCACCACCAACTGACCACCGGCGGCGGGGCATTATAAATTCGCCAGCGGCTCTCCTCGTCGGAGTGGGTATCCTCAAATTCGATTTCAGACAGCCCGGCACGGCGATATAACTTCTTTGAATCGGCGCCAAAAACCTGCTGACGGGCATCAGTAAAACTGGCAAACATCACTGAGCTGTTAGGTAACAGGCTGCCTGGCGACGGCTGATCTTTTAACTGCCGGGAAAGCGCCTCATGCCGCAGCTTCAGCTCATCATTAATGCCGCTGTCCAGCTCCCGGCTTATCCACTGCGCGCTGAACCATCCGGCAATCATCAGTACCGCCAGAAAGACCAGTGTCAGGAAAGCTGCCTGACGCAACGCCGTCATTTTTTCAGACGGCGTAACGCATTCAGATTAACGGGTAAGGTCGACAACATAACCGGCCCCCGGACTGTCCTGATCAGCGTCTCATCAAAAGGCTTATCAACCTTGGCGCGCAACCGGCTGATATGGGTTTCCACAACACTGGTGGTTGGATCAAAACGCAAATCCCAGACCTTTCCAGAAGCATTGCCTTGGTCTGAATCCGCCCTGGATTACGCAATAAAATTTCCAGCAACAAAAACTCTTTGGTATTCAGCTCAATATTCCTGCCCTGTCGGGTACACTGACGTTTCAGCAGATCAAGTTCCAGATCGCCTGCTGTCAGTACCTGCACAACTTCCTGAGTTCCCGCCTGAGAACGTCGGCCCAGTGCATTAATACGCGCCAGTAACTCCGTAAAGGCGAACGGCTTGGCCAGATAATCGTCACTGCCCGCATCCAGCCCCTGAACCCTGCACTCCACATCCCCAGCGCCGAAAGAATCAGCACCGGTACATTATTCTTGGCTGCACGCATCGCCTTCAGCACCGACAGGCCATCCAGCCCCGGGGTCATTCTGTCGAGAAGTACTACGTCATATTCCTGCGTTGTTGCTGCAGCCAGTGCATGGCGGCCATCTTCCAGCCAGTCGACCACGTGACCAGCATCCGTAAGACCGCTCTGTATCCAACTGCCCAGCTCGGAGTCATCTTCAAGTACGAGAATACGCATTTATCTGCCCTTTATATATCGGCTAATCCGGTGCATACATACAGACATTAACCTGTGAGGCACCGATGGTAGGTTTATAGCACTGCGGAAGTCAAAATCTTCATGGTAAACCCTGTATTCCGGGGCGCGCTTCCGCCACAGCGATATCAGCATTTTCTTCAGAGAAGCGGGACCACAGATATACAAATCCGCCTTCCACCAGCACTCAGGCATACTGTTCAGACTAGCGGCATTCAGACGCTGACCGGACGTAAACACATGCAGGGTGAATTGCGGTAGCCGTTCTTCATGGGCTCTCAGCTCATGCAGTAAGGAAGCATCACTCCGGGCATCACAACAATACAGCAGATCAATGTTAGCGCCGCTATCAGCGGACATCGCATCAAGGCTAGCCAGAAACGGCGTAATTCCCACTCCCGCAGCGGCCCACACCTGAGCCTGCCTATCTGCGCCGGTTTTCGGCTGGAACCGGCCGGCAACCTCTTTAAGCAATACCTTGTCACCCAGAGAGAGGTCTTTATGTAATTGCCGGGTAAAATCACCTGCAGCATTAATAATGAAGCGCGCCGTGCCTTTTCCCTTAGCAGAAGCAAAGCTGAACGGGTGATACTCATCCAGGCCCGGCCGTTTTACCGCAAGGTTCACAAACTGCCCCGGCTTCCAACCGAAGTCCGCTGGCACCTGCAGGGTTACATCTGTACGCCCTGATGTTTTGTTCAGCGCCACCACCGTTGCCTCCACTTTACTTCCGGAACGTCTCAGTAAGGTTGCCAGCCAGCCAACCGTACCCAACAGACTTACCCCCAGCATAGCCAGCCACGCATGACTGTCCGCACTGAAAGGCAAGGCGGAGAATAAACTGTGAAAAACCGTTATCAGATACACCGGCCCCATTAAGAAATGGCTTTTCTTCCACCAGTGATAAGGCACCAGTTTCAGCGCAGAAACCGCTGCAAGCGTCAGCAGGGAAATCGCTGCGAATTCACCTGACTCGCCTGCAACATCTGCCAGTATTGGCACTGCACCTTCCAATCCATCTTCTGCCAATGGCCAGTGAAGTACTGTACCGGTTAAAGCTCCGTACCCCAGCCAGCGGTGCACCCGGTAAGACCGGTCCGACCACCACAAAGCGCATCAAGCCATCGCCACCGTGCTGCCAGACAGACACTCAGCGCCATACAGCTCAGAGCAATACTTCCCGTCAGCGCAGCCAACAGATTTTCAGCAGGTACGCTGTGATACAACACGCCCAGATGCAGGCCAATAAAGCCAACGACAAACAAAGATCGTTTTAGCATTTTTAATCCTCAGAAATTTCCCTGAAGATTAAGTGGCTCAACTTTATAAAGGCTGTCGTAAAACTTACAAAAATGTCAGGTTAAGAAACAGCAGACAATACACACCCAACACAGCTGCCAGCTCAACAACACTCCAGACTTCAGACATAAACCGGACACCCGAAGCTCAAAAAACGGCAAAGCAAACACTGGAACATGAGGAAAAGTAGCAGAATGGACGAGGCTCTAATCCAAGACTTACTGATTACCAGCAGGATTATTTCAGTCCTGCGTCACAGACAGCCAGTGAAGAGCCGTTACGTTAATGACTACCCTATACTATAAACAGACGGTGCTTGATGGAAAAACACGGTGAAGATCATCGCCCACGGGGAAGCGGGCAACTATATCCGGCCGGGTAATATAATCTTATGAATACTGCTCAACATAAGTCACAAACTACAGACGCCAGCCATATACTCAATGCAGCATTAGAGCTGGCGCAGGAGCAGGGTAACTGGTACGACCTCAGCCTTGTGGAGTTAGCGGACCACTGCGACACATCAATACACGAAATTCACAGCCACTTTGCCGATACCAACGCAATCGCTGATGCCTGGTTTACACAGGCACTCGAAGCCATGCTGGCACCGGGTCTAGATGATATTAATCACCTATCCGCCACTGCCCGCCTGGAGCTGATCATCTGGCGCTGGTTTGAAGCGCTCGCACCTTACCACAATGTGACAGCTCAGATGTTAAAATCGAAGCTGCATCTGCCACACATTCATCACTGGGTGCCCATGATTTTTGATCTTTCACGCCTGGTCCAGCTGTGGCGTGATATGGCTGGACTGCGCGCGGGTGGGCGACGCAGACAGACGGAGGAAATCGTACTGACCGGTATATTCCTGGTTACATTAAGCGCCTGGTGCAGAGATAACAGCTGGCAACAATCTGAAGCCCATTCCCGACTGTTGAGTCTCCTGGAAAGAGCCGAGAAACTCGGCCAGTTCTGACTCATTGAAAAACATCTCAGAACACTGCCTGAACAGCACATAACATAGCGGCTACTGTATATAAGGCGACATCAGTGCACCTATATCTACCTGTGCACGCAAACGGGCACACAGCAAATAGGTACCGGCAAATTTACGGTGCAGAAAGAGCACATCACTGGACGGCAGATGCATGTAACGCTGATGCAGCCGTAAAGATATTGCCTGCTCAGCAACCCGCTGCGACAGGTCCGAGCGGCCAAAATCAAAGATCTCCTGACCCCGCAGAGGTTCAGTCACGGTATAGATCATCCTGCATAGCCCCTGGCGGTATAGCTTTGTTTCATCCCCGCGCAAATAACCAAGTTCTGCGGCATGAGTTTCGATAGCAGAAAAATCATCCCTGCTTGCAGCGTTCATCAATTGATTCAGCGTCGCAATAAAATCTGCGTGATAGCGCCGTGTTGCTCCAAAATCCAGAAGACCAATACGCCCCTGACCCGGCTGATAACGGTAATTACTGAAATTGGCGTCGGTCTGTACCAGCCCCCATTCGAATACTTCTCTTAACGGCAAAGCCAGCAGACGTGTGGCGATTTGATTGCGGACCGACTCCGGCTCTGTGATAAGCGATTCAATCGGAACACCCGGGACAAACGACATGCTAAGAACATCCGCGGTACTTCGTGACCGATCCACGACAGGCAGTTCAAAATTAACATCATCCCCCAAATAACGCTGATATTCTGCAATATTGCCTGCTTCAGCAAAGTAATCTGCTTCCTGATGCAGTTGCTGCTTAGCTTCTTCCAATAAAGGGGTTAGATCATAATGCTTAGGCACCAACCGCAGGATTTTCAGAAGGCTTGCAACATTATTAACGTCACTGTCGATACTGTCGCGAATCCCGGGATACTGGATTTTTATGGCAAGGTGTTGACCACCTTTGCTTCTGGCTTCATGTACCTGGCCTATAGATGCCGCTGCAAGAGGGGTAAAACAGAACTGCTCGAAATCATTCTCCCACCCCTGGCCCCAGGCATCTTGCAGAACCTTTACCAGCTGCTCCCGGGGCATTGAATAAGCACTCTCACGCAGCCTTGCCAGAATATCGGTCAGTTCAGCGGGAAGATAATCACCAGCCTCCATAGAAAGCAGCTGTCCAACTTTCATCGCGGCACCGCGCATCTCAGACAGCCTTTCGGTCAACTGCCTGGCATTCGCCGGCGTCAGAAGAAGATCTAAAGCCCTGGGCTGCTTCCCGGCCACCAACTGACTTGTACCTTCATAGAGCATTTCGCCGGCAATCCCGCCAACAAGACGGCCAAGCTTTAATAAACGGCCCGTTCTGCCTGCCGATAACGTTCTCTCTTTGGCCAAAACAAATCACCCTTCCAACTGTTAGGGAATCCGCCAGAAACACGCAGGTAACAAGATGCAATAACGTACTGCTCGTCAACAGATCCCGTGCACAGTATAGGAAAGCATACCGGAACCATGTAGGAGTCTTCTTAAGACAGCCCATGAATAATCAACGGCCGGAATGCCCCTGATTCAGAAAACCCAGGTTCTTAGGAGCTATGGCGGTAAAGAGCAGATACCCGTACTCCAACTGAGCAGGACAACAAATGCCGGAAAACAAAAAGCCCCGCACTCTTAAATTGAGATATGCGAGGCTTAAAGTGGCGGAACGGACGGGACTCGAACCCGCGACCCCTGCGTGACAGGCAGGTATTCTTTATAAACCTAAAAAAGTGGCGGAACGGACGGGACTCGAACCCGCGACCCGCTGACCTGAACAGATGACAGGCAGGTATTCTTTATAAACCTAAAAAGTGGCGGAACGGACGGGACTCGAACCCACGACCCGTTGACCTGAACAGATGACAGGCAGGTATTCTTTATAAACCTAAAAAAGTGGCGGAACGGACGGGACTCGAACCCGCGACCCCCTGCGTGACAGGCAGGTATTCTAACCAACTGAACTACCGCTCCGCAGCGGTCTGCCCTGAGACTTCAGAAGCAGAAATGGTGCCGGCACCAAGAGTCGAACTCGGGACCTACTGATTACAAGTCAGTTGCTCTACCAGCTGAGCTATACCGGCTAAGGTTTCACATTACGTGAATAATTGGCGCGCCCGGAGGGATTCGAACCCCCGACCAACAGGATCGGAACCTGCTACTCTATCCAGCTGAGCTACGGGCGCATCAATGCGGCTTTCGACGCGGGCTGTATATTACCGATGATGCTCAGGGCTGTCTATCCATTATCGGGATATTCTTCAGCAAAAATCACAAAAACAGATTTTTGCCCGGTGACCGGTTCCTGACTAGGCTTAAAGGTATTCTGTAGTCATTAAAAATCATGGAGAGAATTGCAGGTGAGCTCCACAAGGAATCGACAGACGGGCCTGACAACCGTTGAATATACGCTGATTGCCGCCCTGCTGGCGGCAGGTGTTATCGGCAGCTTTACCCAGCTTGGAAATTCCGTAGGCAACTCTATCGGCGATCTGGCTGCTGTTGTTGATTCGGGCTCCGGCTCTGGAGGATCTGGCTCTGGAGGATCAGGCGGAACAGGTTCCAGTGGTTCAGGCTCTGGTGGCTTCGGTTCCGGTAGTTCAGGTTCCGGTGGTTCGGGCTCTGGAGGATCTGGCGGCTCAGGCTCTGGTGGATCAGGCGGTTCAGGTTCAGGAGGAGCCGGCTCCGGTAGCTCAGGCTCCGGTAGCTCAAGCTCTGGCAATTCAGGCTTAGGTAGTTCTGCTTCAGGTAGCCCAGATTCTGGTTCAGGTAAGTCCGGCTCTGACTATAACCCAACAGCCTATGCCAGTTCAGGAAGCTCTGGATACTCTGGCTCTGGCAGCTCCGGTTCCGGTGGATCTCGCTCCGGCGAATCTGGTTCTGGTGGCTCAGACTCAGGAAACAATACTGCCGGCACCGCAAGTCCGGATTACTTAGCCTATGCAAGCTCAGAACAGAGAAACATAGCCACCAGCTACTCAAGCTTCCCGGACACAAACTCCAGCAGTAAACAGTTAACCCGCCCACACGACATCAGTGATGAAACCATCCCTACATCAGAACCCCATACACAAAAAGACACTGTATGGATCTGGGGCATGCTTGCGCCACTATTACTGCTACTGCTCGCCGTTATTTACTTTATAAGGCGGCTTATTAGTGGCAAATCTGAAGAAAGGGCAGACGAAGCGAACTCTCGCTGAAACTGAGTCAACCGTATAAAAGCCTTAGTATTTAAGCTAAATTAAGAGGCTTGCTCCTCTCCAATATGTAAAAGTAAACGCTCGCTTCCACCGAAATACTCTGATCCAAAACAAACTGATAGTTTATAAAGCCTGCAAACTACCCGAAATCACTCAACACAATCCAACATGCTGGAGCAATCGCTTTGAAGGCGTATACCCATTCCTGCGAAGATGTCAGACTTTTTACCCTACTATCGACTAAATAATTGACTCACCGTGTAAAGTCCCCATTTTCGTTGTAGGCTTTTACCGCTATAATCCACGCCGACAAGATTTATACGCAACTGTTGCCAAACACTGGCCGGCTCCAAAACCGGCATCAAAGAACAGTTGTCAGACTTTAAAAATTAAGCGATGAATGAGGTCGTGACTGTGAGTAATATTGCTGCCAAAGCTGTTTCTGCCCTGTTTGCCCTGGTTGTGGGCTTCCTGGCAACCACTACACTAGCAAACACCGATGACAATGCTGCGATTGCTGATCGCCTGAAGCCTGTAGGCAATGTATGTATCGAAGGTGAAGAGTGTGCAACTGCAAGCCCTGTAGCATCTGCTTCCAGCGGTGGCGGTGCCCGTTCTGTTGAAGACATCTACAACACTAAGTGTGCAGCATGTCACGGCACAGGTGTTTTAAGCGCACCTAAATTCGGTACTGCCGACTGGGCTGACCGTGCAAACAAAGGCATGGAAACGCTGCTGGCTAACGCGATCAACGGCATCAACGCAATGCCACCTAACGGTACCTGTTCAGACTGTTCCGAGCAGGAAATGCAAGACACTATCCAGTACATGATCGACAGCGCTAACTAAGCCAACTGATCAGCGAGCTGATAAAGAAAACCGCTGCCTGGTAACAGACAGCGGTTTTTATTCCCGTAATAATCAGTTCTTAAAGATCATCCAGCAAATCCCGTAAACCGGAAAGGGTCGCCCGTCCACGGGCTTTATTCGTGGTTTCACAAACATCTCCCTTACCTTCATAAACCAGATCATCCTGCGGAATCTCTTCGATGAACCGGCTCGGCGCACAATCGACTTTTTCACCGTACTGTTTGCGCTGCCTTGCCAGTGTCAGAGTCAGCTCCTGTTTAGCCCGGGTAATGCCCACATAGGCCAGCCGCCGCTCTTCTTCAATATCACCGTTTTCAATGCTGTTACGGTGAGGCAGTAACTCTTCTTCCATCCCGATCAGATATACATACGGAAATTCCAATCCTTTCGAGGCATGCAGGGTCATCAGCTGCACCTTATCCGAATCATCCTCTTCTTCCTGGCGTTCCATAATATCCAGCAGAATCAGACGGGCGATGGTTTCCCGGATACCCGCATCAGGATCATCTTCCTGTAAACGTTCCAGCGTACTGCGCAGTGAATCCACCAGAAACCAGACATTCTGCATACGCTTTTCACCGACAATATCACTGGAGCTGTTCTGCATAATCCAGCCGGTGTAATCGATATCATCGATCATCTTGGTGATCCCTTCGATAGGATCACCCCGCTCACACTGCTCCAGAATACCCTGTAACCAGTTATTAAAACGGCGCAACCGTTCTACCGCTGCTGGCGGCAACACTTGCTCAAGCCCAAGCTCGTCGCAAGCGTTAAACAGACTGATATGACGGGAGTTGGCATATTCACCCAGTTTTAGCAGGGTCGTCGGACCGATCTCCCGGCGGGGTAAATTAATGATCCGCAGGAAAGCGTTATCATCATCCGGATTCACCAGCACCTTCATATAGGACATGATGTCTTTAATTTCAGCACGGGCAAAAGGAAGTTCCGCCATTCAGCTTGTAAGGAATCTGATAGCTCTGCAGCTTCATTTCCAGCAGACGGGCCTGATGGTTACCACGGTAAAGAATGGCAAAATCCTTGAACGGCCGGCGCACCCGTAAGTGCTGATCCAGAATCTCAGTAGCTACCCGTTCGCATTCAGCATCTTCATCAGAGTTAAATACCACCCGGATCGGCTCACCATAGCCCATATCACTCCAGAGGGTTTTATCGAACACGTGCGGGTTATTCGAAATAACGCAGTTAGCTGCTTTCAGAATACGGCCGGTCGAGCGATAATTTTGCTCAAGCTTAACCACCTTCAGGCTGGGAAAATCGGTTTGCAACTGATTCAGATTCTCTGGCCGTGCGCCCCGCCATGAATAGATAGACTGATCGTCATCCCCCACCACGGTTAATGCCCCACGTATACCAACCAGCATCTTAACCAGCAGGTACTGACTGGTATTGGTATCCTGATATTCATCCACTAACAGATAACGGATCTTATTTTGCCAACGTTCCAGCACTTCCGGATGATTCAGGAATAACTGGGCAGGCAATAAAATCAGATCATCAAAATCCACCGCATTATATGCCCTGAGGCTCTGCGAATAAGCATCATATGCTCTGGCAGCCAAAATATCTGCAGGTCCCTGCGCCTGAACAAGCGCTTGCTCAGGGCTGACCATTTCGTTTTTCCAGTTCGAAATAGTATTTTGTACCGCATCGACCTGATCTACATCTTCATTGTTGTGCAGCATCAGGCTTTTCAGCAGTGACTTGGTATCCTGATCATCAAATAACGAAAAGCCTTTCTTAAAGCCGAGGGTTTTGTGCTCTTCCGGATGATATTCAGTCCCAGATTATGAAACGTAGAGACCGTCAACCCGCGAGTGGCAGAGCCTTTCACCAGCGTACCTACCCGCTCTTTCATTTCCCGGGAAGCTTTATTCGTAAAGGTAACCGCGGCTATGTTATGAGCCTTAATGCCACACGTCTCAATCAGATAAGCGATCTTCCGGGTAATTACACTGGTTTTGCCTGAGCCTGCACCGGCCAGAACCAGCAGCGGCCCACTGATGTAATCAACCGCTTCTTGCTGGCGAGGATTAAGTTTTGCCATAAAAACCTGAAAAATAGCTAAAGTTATTGCCCGATGATGCCGATAAACTATTGTTGCTTTAAAAACAAACCCCACAAAAACATGTAAGATCTTATTTTTAAAACACTTTTTGTGACAGAAAATATTTGATCACAGCTATCGCCATGTTACTCTTGAATGAATAAGGCGTATGGATTTTTAGAAATAAGTATCTTTGCAAACTTCTAGTCAACCTGCTCAGTTACTGAGCTGAGGCTGTAAAACCTCAGGTTGCAATTATGTCACGGAATGGCATCGCTTAGAATTGCAAAACGATGGTAAACAGTTACAGGACGTTTTCAACAGCTTTGTTTTGAGATGTCTTATGACTTCTGTTCAACCCACATGCATACAATCCGGTGTTGATTGTCTACTGATTGGCACCGATGACGATACCCGGCGACTGGCAGAGCTGCTCGCTGAAGAACCCCTGTTTGCATGTCGCCAGTCATCCCTGAACATCTTAATGCAATACTGACACCCCGACCGGATGTCATTTTTCTGCAAACACGCTTACCTGGCCATTACCCGATTCTGCTTCTGCAGCAACTTTGCCAGCAATATCCCGACATTCCTGTCATTGCCTTCGAACACACCTTCAGCCGGTTTCGTAACCAGAGCTTTATTGCCGCAGGCGCAAGAGAATACCTGGTTGCTTCAGACCTTACTGCTGACCGGCTGAAACGGATTATCCGCTACTCCGTTAAACCAGCTCCGCAATTGCAGGCCTATCCGTCTGAGCCATTATATTCAACACCGCAAAATGACCTCTTAACCGGACTGCAGAACCGCCACTATTTCTATACCCGGTTATGCGACACCCTGAACAGCAGCCAGCAAAGCATTGCGCTGCTCAATATCGACCTGGACGGCTTCAGCCGCTTTAACCATCTTAACGGCAGTCAGGCAGGCGACCGGATTGTTCAGATTCTGGCGCAGCGGATCGCAAACATTTTTGACTGCGATATAGCACGCATGGGGGCTGATGAATTCAGCCTCTTCTATTTGCCGGAACAAAACCGTGATACCGAAACCGACCTGAAGCCGGTCTGTGAAGCCTTACTTGCATCCCTGAGTGAACCTTATCAGCTGAATAATCAGGAATTCACTCTGCCCTGCAGTGTCGGCATCAGCATCTCAAGACAACAACAGGATGCTGACAGCATTATCTTTCAGGCCCATCAGGCAAGACTACAGGCTAAACAGCGCAGTGAATGCAGCTACAACTTTTTGCCAGCAGCCTGCCGGACACCGAAGGTGAATATAATGACCTTGAACCGGACCTGATACTTGCCCTCCAGAAAGAACAGTTCGAACTGTTTTATCAGCCTCGGGTAGACATTCGCACCGGCACTATTATTGGTGCTGAAGCCCTCATCCGCTGGCGACACCCTGAGCGTGGCCTGATCGCACCTGGCGAATTTATCGAACTGGCAGAGCGCACCGGCCTCATCGTACCGATCGGCTATTGGGTTATTTATCGCGCAGGCATGGATATGCAGGCAATTAAGCGGGCCCAGCTGGATATCGGTAGAATCGGCGTCAACCTTTCATTCCGCCAGTTTGAAGACCGCTATCTGAGCCGGACAATTCAAAGGCTGATTGAAAAATACCGGATCGATACTTCTGTGCTGGAATTCGAACTGACCGAATCAGCCCTGTTCAGCAACGAAGCCCATGTTCGCCAGGGCATTGAAGAACTTAATCAGCTGGGTATTACCTTCTCACTGGATGATTTTGGTACCGGCTATTCATCGTTCACCCTGCTACAGAAACTGCCGATAAACAGTCTGAAAATTGACCGCTCATTTACCAGTGGCGTCATTGAGCAGCAGGATGACCGGGAAATTGTAAAAGCTATAATCAATCTGTCCCGCAGCCTGAACATTGAAGTCATCGCTGAAGGCGTTGAAACCCGCCTCCAGCACGACTTCCTGATAGAACACGGCTGTTACCAGGCTCAGGGCTTTCTTTACAGCCGCCCAATGCCCTTCCAGGACTTTTTAACATGCTGCAAAACAGCCAGCTTTCCGCGGCTAACCAAAAGCAGACCGGCCGCTAATCCATCTCCTTACCGCTAAACCTGAAACCTAGCGCCTCCAGCAAAGCAGCCTCCCCAATTACATCCGTCTGATTTAAATCAGCAATCGTCCTGGCGACTTTCAGAACACGGTGCGCTGCCCGGGCAGATAACTTCAAGCGCTTCACCGCATTAATCAACATAGTCTGCTCAGGTACACCCAACGCACAATACACCTCAAGATCATTGGCAGACAGCTCAGCATTCCTGCAGCCCTGCCGTTGTAACTGCCTCTCATATGCCAGCATCACACGCTCCTGAATAGCAGCGCTGCTCTCACCACGCTCTTTGGCTAACAGCTGCTCAGCAGGCAGCCCTGCCACCCAGGCAAATAAATCGATCCGATCCATCAATGGGCCGGATATTTTATGCTGATAACGCCTGACCTGATCCGGTGTACAACGGCATCGCCCGTCCGGATCCCCATAAAGCCACAGGGGCACGGATTCATTGCCGCAACCAACTGAAAACGGGCAGGAAAACTCAGTTGTTGAGCCACCCGGGAAACCTCAACCTTGCCGGACTCCAGCGGTTCACGTAAAACTTCCAAAACCGAGCGGGGAAATTCCGGCAATTCATCCAGAAACAAAACGCCCTGATGGGCCAGCGAAATCTCCTGGCCGGGGCCTGCTGCCACCGCCCACCAGGGCGACTGAAGACGCCGTATGATGAGGTGCACGAAACGGCCTGATACCGGCCAGCAACTTACTGGGATCAAGACCTGCGACAGAATATATCGCTGCGGTTTCCAAAAGGTTATGGCGGGATAACGCCGGCAAAATACCGGGCAGACGGGACGCGAGCATACTCTTACCGCTACCGGGAGGCCCCGCAAACAGAATATTATGACCGCCCGCAGCCGCTACCTCCAGAGCACGGCGGGCCTGATGCTGACCTTTACATCCGCCATATCGGCTATTTCAGCAGGCTGCACACAGATATTCTCTGCGATAGCAGGTAAACATTTCTGTTCATCCGCTAAACGGTTACAGACACTGAGTAAATCAGCCGCGCTGTAAACCGCCAGATCATCCACCAGAGAGGCTTCCGCAACATTTTCCTGTGCTACCCAGCATCCTTTACCCGTTCGCTGACAGGCCAGCGCAGCAGGCAATACTCCCGGACCGGGCGTAACTCACCTCCCAGCCCCAGCTCAGCCATGAACTCAAACGTCTGATGACGGTTAACCTTGATCTGATCACTGGCCAGTAAAATGCCTAATGCAATGGCCAGGTCATACCGCCCGCCCTCTTTAGGTAAATCTGCCGGGGCTAAATTGACGGTAATCCGTCGTGCAGGAAAATCGAAACCGGAATTAAGTAATGCACTGCGCACCCTTTCCCGGCTTTCTCTCACAGCCGCTTCAGGTAATCCAACAATTGCAAAACAGGGTAATCCGCCGGACAAATGTATTTCCACACTGACCGGTGGTGCACTGACACCTAACTGTGCCCGGGTATTAAGTACTGCGAGCGCCATATAACCTTCCCTGGTAAACGCTTAAAGAAATGAATTGTGACGACAACACCTGTGTTATCAGGTGTCTGATTTACTCATGCGGGATTCAATATCCGCCAGTTGCTGCTCCAGAGCTTCCAGCTTTTCACGGGTTCGGGCCAGCACAGCAGACTGCGCATCAAACTCTTCCCGGTTCACCAGATCCATCTTACTGAACGCGCCCTGTAATACTCCCTGAATCTGACTCTGCAGATTCGCACTGCCGCCCGGCGCCTTATTCATTAACTGGCCAAGCTGCTCACTTAGCCCCTGTAAAAATGCCTGATTGATCATAAACCCTCTGATATCCGACTATGCCGGCTTCTTTCATCTTAATGTTGCAAATATATCAAGCCCCTCTTCTTTTAACACCTATATCCGTTGCGAACATGCGCACCAAAAAGTGCAAGGCTGAATATATCACGCGCCAAAACAGCCCCGCTCTTAAAACCAGCAACCAGTGCAACAGAAAATGAATCAGCCCAAAAACACATAACCGCTTGTTATTTATAGATAAAAATTAGTGGCACATTTTCTGCCATAGAACACATAACAATGATCACTAAAGAATCAGCAATTAACTGGAGGATATGATGGAAAATCAGATATTTGCCCTACAGTACGCTTTGGATACCTTTTATTTCCTGGTATGCGGCGCACTGGTTATGTGGATGGCAGCAGGCTTCGCGATGTTAGAGGCAGGGCTGGTAAGATCCAAAAACACCACAGAAATACTTACCAAGAACGTCGCGTTATACGCAATCTCATGTTTTATGTATCTGCTGTGCGGCTATCAGATCATGTATGGCGGAGGTATATTCCTCGACGGCATCGGTGATCTGGACATCAGTCAGGTTCAGTCAGATTCAGCCAGTAACGGATTTGACGGCGATGCTGTGTACTCCCCTGCATCTGACTTTTCTTTCAGGTAGTATTTGTAGCCACTGCCATGTCGATTGTATCCGGCGCAGTTGCTGAACGTATGAAATTGTGGGCATTCCTGAGTTTTGCCGTCGTTATGACCGGTGTAATCTACCCGTTAGAAGGCGCCTGGACATGGAACGGTGATGACGTGTTCGGCCTTTATAATCTAGGCGACCTTGGATTCTCTGACTTTGCCGGCTCAGGCATTGTTCACATGGCCGGTGCCAGTGCAGCGCTGGCAGCTGTTCTGCTGCTCGGCCCCCGCCACGGTAAATACAAGGGCAATACAGTAAAAGCTATTCCCGGTGCAAACCTGCCTCTGGCAACTCTTGGTACCTTCATCCTGTGGATGGGCTGGTTCGGCTTTAACGGTGGCTCAGTACTGAAGCTGGGCGATATTAACAGCGCTCACAGCGTTGCTATGGTATTCCTTAACACCAATGCAGCAGCGGCGACCGGTGGAATCTGTGCACTCTTAACCGCACGGGCTTTGTTTGGTAAAGCAGACTTAACCATGCTGCTGAACGGCGCGCTGGCAGGCCTGGTAACCATCACCGCAGAACCATCCACACCAACACCTCTGCAGGCCAGCCTGTTCGGTGCTGTAGGCGGCGTTCTGGTGGTCTTTGCCATCTTATCTCTGGATAAGCTGCGCATTGATGACCCGGTAGGTGCCATTTCAGTGCATGGCGTATGCGGTCTGCTGGGCCTTCTGCTGGTACCGGTAACCAATGATGGCTCCACCTTTAGCGGCCAGATTATCGGCGCAGCAACAATCTTCATCTGGGTATTCACCACCAGTTTGGTCATCTGGGCCATCCTGAAAAAGGTCATGGGCATCCGGGTCAGTGCGGAAGAAGAATATCAGGGTGTCGACCTGGCCGAATGCGGTATGGAAGCCTACCCGGAATTTGGTAACAAAAGTTAATTAATCAGGTTTTCAACAGTGCAGCAGCGACACATACTGACCCGTTCCTCCACTGCTGCTGCACCGTTGATTTATTAAACAGCCAAAGCTGGGTATAATTGCCTCCCAGATTTTAGGCTTAAACTCCAATTGTCTGAAGCGCTTATAAAGCGCACAAAAGCAGACCCAAGTGAGGATACAATGATGAAACTGGTAAGCGCGGTGATTAAACCGTTCAAACTGGATGACGTACGTGAAGCTCTGTCAGAAATCGGCATTCAGGGCATCACCGTGACTGAAGTAAAAGGCTTCGGTCGCCAAAAGGTCATACCGAACTCTACCGTGGCGCCGAATACGTGGTGGATTTTCTGCCTAAGGTGAAAATTGAAGCTGCGATCGATGAGAACATGCTTGATCAGGTTATCGAAGCCATCAGCAAAACAGCCAATACCGGTAAAATCGGAGACGGTAAAATCTTCGTCACACCTCTGGAACAAGCTATTCGTATCCGTACAGGTGAAACCGACGTAGACGCGCTCTGATACCGGTGTCCTGACACAAACTCAATCTCTGCGGCCTTAGCCCTGAGATTGAGTTCCTCCTCTCTCATTTGAACTCACTTCTCTGGTTCCAGCCTCTGCTCTCTTAGTAACAGCAAAACATCACCATCTAACCTAAAACATATCATAGCCTCCTCCCAAATCGGCACTGCCACACTGATCGTTTACAAGAAACGCGTATCGGATACCCGACGGTAATCTCAGCGTAATACTATAAATCTGCAAGCTTTAATCAACACCGAGCATCTAAGGATCAGTAGCAAAATCACTACTCCTTTCGATTCAAAAACCTGCTACAACCTAGCGCTGAAATCTCATAGGAAGTCTGGGAGTTTTTAATCAAGCGCCTAGTGAAGAACACCCAGTCGAACAGGCGATTACCTTCAGATAAAAAAACCGCTATTGCGTAGCGGCCAGTTGCTTAAAGAGAGTCTTAATCAGGTGCTTAGTGATGATCTACTCAGCCCAGAGCTTGGGAGCTTGGGAGCTTGGGAGCTTGGGAGCTTGGGAGCTTGGGAGCTTGGTAGCCTGGCGACAGAACAACTTCCTGCAGACGAAAAACCCTGCTACAACGTAGCAGGGCTTTCTTAATTAGGTGCTTGGCGATGACCTACTCTCACATGGGGAAGCCCCACACTACCATCGGCGCTAAGACGTTTCACTTCCGAGTTCGGTAAGGGATCGGGTGGTTCCATCTCGCTATGGTCGCCAAGCAAAAAGGTAACAATCTAAATCCTGTATGCCTTATTCAGGCTGAGTCTTAGGTAACACTGTACAAACTCTAATCCGTCTCGCTTTTCAGCAAGCTCTATGTATCTTCAGTTCTTGATCCGTGTTGCGCCTCTTATGTGCACAACCAAACGCTTTTGGCGTTATATGGTCAAGCCTCACGAGCAATTAGTACTGGTTAGCTCAACGCCTCACAACGCTTACACACCCAGCCTATCAACGTCCTGGTCTTGAACGGCTCTTCAGGGGACTCAAGGTCCCAGTGAGATCTCATCTTGAAGGGGGCTTCCCGCTTAGATGCTTTCAGCGGTTATCCTGTCCGAACATAGCTACCGGGCAATGCCATTGGCATGACAACCCGAACACCAGAGGTTCGTTCACTCCGGTCCTCTCGTACTAGGAGCAACTCTTCTCAAATCTCAAACGTCCACGGCAGATAGGGACCGAACTGTCTCACGACGTTCTAAACCCAGCTCGCGTACCACTTTAAATGGCGAACAGCCATACCCTTGGGACCGGCTTCAGCCCCAGGATGTGATGAGCCGACATCGAGGTGCCAAACACCGCCGTCGATGTGAACTCTTGGGCGGTATCAGCCTGTTATCCCCGGAGTACCTTTTATCCGTTGAGCGATGGCCCTTCCATACAGAACCACCGGATCACTAAGACCTACTTTCGTACCTGCTCGACGTGTCTGTCTCGCAGTCAAGCGCGCTTATGCCTTTATACTCGATGCATGATTTCCGACCATGCTGAGCGCACCTTCGTACTCCTCCGTTACTCTTTGGGAGGAGACCGCCCCAGTCAAACTACCCACCACACAATGTCCGCGATCCCGATAAGGGACCTGCGTTAGAACCTCAATAGTACCAGGCTGGTATTTCAAGATTGGCTCCACTCGAACTGGCGTCCAAGTTTCAAAGCCTCCCAGCTATCCTACACAAGTAATATCAAAGTCCACTGCGAAGCTATAGTAAAGGTTCACGGGGTCTTTCCGTCTAGCCGCGGATATACGGCATCTTAACCGCAATTTCAATTTCACTGAGTCTCGGGTGGAGACAGTGTGGCCATCGTTACGCCATTCGTGCAGGTCGGAACTTACCCGACAAGGAATTTCGCTACCTTAGGACCGTTATAGTTACGGCCGCCGTTTACTTGGGCTTCGATCAAGAGCTTCGCCGGAGCTAACCCCATCAATTAACCTTCAAGCACCGGGCAGGCGTCACACCCTATACGTCCACTTTCGTGTTTGCAGAGTGCTGTGTTTTTAATAAACAGTCGCAGCCACCTAGTATCTTCGACCCCCAACAGCTTAGAGAGCAAGTCTCATCACCGTCAGGGGCGTACCTTCTCCCGAAGTTACGGTACCATTTTGCCTAGTTCCTTCACCCGAGTTCTCTCAAGCGCCTTGGTATTCTCTACCTGACCACCTGTGTCGGTTTGGGGTACGATTTCTTGTTATCTGAAGCTTAGAAGTTTTTCCTGGAAGCATGGCATCAACCACTTCGTCCAAAAGAGGACTCGTCATCAACTCTCAGCCTTAGGGAACCGGATTTTCCTAATTCCCCAGCCTACAGCCTTAAACACGGACAACCAACGCCGTGATGGCCTAGCCTTCTCCGTCACTCCATCGCAATAACAAGAAGTACAGGAATATTAACCTGTTTCCCATCGACTACGCCTTTCGGCCTCGCCTTAGGGGTCGACTCACCCTACCCTGATTAGCATTGGATAGGAACCCTTGGTCTTCCGGCGGGGAGGTTTTTCACCCCCTTATCGTTACTCATGTCAGCATTCGCACTTCTGATACCTCCAGGATGCCTTACAGCTTTCCCTTCAACGGCTTACAGAACGCTCCTCTACCACGCAAACAAGTTGCGTCCGTAGCTTCGGTGTATGGTTTGAGCCCCGTTATATCTTCCGCGCAGGCCGACTCGACTAGTGAGCTATTACGCTTTCTTTAAAGGGTGGCTGCTTCTAAGCCAACCTCCTAGCTGTCTAAGCCTTCCCACATCGTTTCCCACTTAACCATAACTTTGGGACCTTAGCTGACGGTCTGGGTTGTTTCCCTTTCCACGACGGACGTTAGCACCCGCCGTGTGTCTCCCATGATTGCACTCTACGGTATTCGGAGTTTGCATCGGGTTGGTAAGTCGGGATGACCCCTAGCCGAAACAGTGCTCTACCCCGTAGGTGAGACATGAGGCGCTACCTAAATAGCTTTCGAGGAGAACCAGCTATCTCCGAGCTTGATTAGCCTTTCACTCCGATCCACAAGTCATCCGCTGGCTTTTCAACGACAGTCGGTTCGGTCCTCCAGTTGATGTTACTCAACCTTCAACCTGCCCATGGATAGATCGCTCGGTTTCGGGTCTAATCCCAGCAACTATACGCCCTATTAAGACTCGGTTTCCTACGGCTCCCTAAACGGTTAACCTTGCTACTGAAATTAAGTCGCTGACCCATTATACAAAGGTACGCAGTCACGGAACAAGTCCGCTCCCACTGCTTGTACGTACACGGTTTCAGGTTCTATTTCACTCCCCTCACAGGGGTTCTTTTCGCCTTTCCCTCACGGTACTGGTTCACTATCGGTCAGTCAGGAGTATTTAGCCTTGGAGGATGGTCCCCCATATTCAAACAGGATATCACGTGTCCCGTCTTACTCGATTTCACTTAAAATAGGCTTTCATATACGGGGCTATCACCCACTACGGCCGCACTTTCCAGAGCGTTCTATTAACCACATTTAAGCTTAAGGGCTGGTCCCCGTTCGCTCGCCGCTACTAGGGAATCTCGGTTGATTTCTTTTCCTCCGGGTACTTAGATGTTTCAGTTCCCCGGGTTCGCCTCTCAAGAGCTATGTATTCACTCAAGAGATACCCAGCTTATACTGGGTGGGTTTCCCCATTCGGAAATGTCCGGATCAAAGTCTGTTTACCGACTCCCCGAACCTTATCGCAGGTTACCACGTCCTTCATCGCCTCTGACTGCCAAGGCATCCACCGTGCACGCTTAGTCACTTGACCATATAACCCAAAAGGGTCTGATTCAAAGTAACTGATTAAACTTCATAGCCAACTGTTAAACAGTTAACGCTGAAGTAACGATACATTTACGCCGGATTAGCGCTTGTACATTTGTCTTACTTAATTCTCGTTACAGGATTTAAATTGTTAAAGAGCGTTTTGTCTAAAAGACAAAAGGTAATTAACAGGTTATCAACAACCTATTCATTAGCTTTTGTGTTCTCAGGAACAAAGCATTTAAGTACTGACCGTTCTTCAGGATGAAGAATGGTGGAGCTATGCGGGATCGAACCGCAGACCTCCTGCGTGCAAAGCAGGCGCTCTCCCAGCTGAGCTATAGCCCCAGTACTTACTCTACAACTGATCAGATAATTCGTGTGAACGCTTGCTGAGAATCCGCTATCGTTTAAGGAGGTGATCCAGCCCCAGGTTCCCCTAGGGCTACCTTGTTACGACTTCACCCCAGTCATGAACCACACCGTGGTAACCGCCCTCCCGAAGGTTAAGCTAGCTACTTCTGGTGCAATCCACTCCCATGGTGTGACGGGCGGTGTGTACAAGGCCCGGGAACGTATTCACCGTGACATTCTGATTCACGATTACTAGCGATTCCGACTTCATGGAGTCGAGTTGCAGACTCAATCCGGACTACGACCGGTTTTGTGAGATTAGCTCCCTCGCAGGATTGCAGCCCTCTGTACCGGCCATTGTAGCACGTGTGTAGCCCTACTCGTAAGGGCCATGATGACTTGACGTCGTCCCCACCTTCCTCCGGTTTGTCACCGGCAGTCTCCTTAGAGTTCCCACCCGAAGTGCTGGCAAATAAGGACAAGGGTTGCGCTCGTTACGGGACTTAACCCAACATTTCACAACACGAGCTGACGACAGCCATGCAGCACCTGTCACTGCGTTCCCGAAGGCACATCAGAATCTCTTCCGACTTCGCAGGATTTCAAGAGTAGGTAAGGTTCTTCGCGTTGCGTCGAATTAAACCACATGCTCCACCGCTTGTGCGGGCCCCCGTCAATTCATTTGAGTTTTAACCTTGCGGCCGTACTCCCCAGGCGGTCTACTTAGTGCGTTAGCTGCGCCACTAAGATATCAAGTATCCCAACGGCTAGTAGACATCGTTTACGGCGTGGACTACCAGGGTATCTAATCCTGTTTGCTCCCCACGCTTTCGCACCTCAGCGTCAGTATCAGACCAGGTGGTCGCCTTCGCCACTGGTGTTCCTTCCTATATCTACGCATTTCACCGCTACACAGGAAATTCCACCACCCTCTTCTGTACTCTAGTTATCCAGTATCAGGTGCAGTTCCCAGGTTGAGCCCGGGGCTTTCACATCTGACTTAAATAACCGCCTACGCGCGCTTTACGCCCAGTAATTCCGATTAACGCTCGGACCCTCCGTATTACCGCGGCTGCTGGCACGGAGTTAGCCGGTCCTTCTTCTGCAGTTAACGTCACAGATGCAAGGTATTAACTTACACCCTTTCCTCACTGCTGAAAGTGCTTTACAACCCTAAGGCCTTCTTCACACACGCGGCATGGCTGCATCAGGCTTGCGCCCATTGTGCAATATTCCCCACTGCTGCCTCCCGTAGGAGTCTGGGCCGTGTCTCAGTCCCAGTGTGGCTGATCATCCTCTCAGACCAGCTACGGATCGTCGCCTTGGTAGGCCATTACCCCACCAACTAGCTAATCCGACGCAGACTCATCTGATAGCGCAAGGCCCGAAGGTCCCCTGCTTTCCCCGTAGGGCGTATGCGGTATTAATCCAAATTTCTCTGGGCTATCCCCACTACCAGGCAGATTTCTACGCGTTACTCACCCGTCCGCCGCTCGTCATCTTCTAGCAAGCTAGAAATGTTACCGCTCGACTTGCATGTGTTAAGCCTGCCGCCAGCGTTCAATCTGAGCCATGATCAAACTCTTCAGTTTAATTTTCTCGACACCGGAATGTGGTGTCTTAAATCTAGCTCAAAGCATTAAACAACTTTGCATAAAAACATCTAAATGAATTCACTTAGGTTGCTTATCTTTGATAAAGCTTTTGTGCTTCATCTCAACAAGCGCCCACACGAATTATCTGATCAAATTGTTAAAGAGCGATGCTTAAAACTGTTTCGGCAACCGGCGTAACCGTCGTTGCTGTCGTCTCAAGCGAGGTGCGTATTCTACTCAACACCCGGTGGAAGTCAACGGTTATTTTCAGAAGATTTTGATTAATTCCGAAGAAAAACCAAAACCGGAAAAGTCACCTTTCGTTCCGGTCGAATCAGTTATCTCACACATCAAAACAAGTTGTTTTTCAGCGGGTTATTCTGACTCTCATCAAGTGCATTTTGCTGCGTTGCCGCGGCCCTGCGTCTCAATGTGGGGGCGTATTATAGGCACGCTGACCGAAGAGTCAACAGGCTTTTTGAAGAAAGCCGAAATTAGTTTTGCGCTGCAACAAGTGCCTTTTCCAGCACTGTTTTATATCGCTAAACAGCAGGCATAAAAACGCAGCCTTCGGCTGCGCTTTTATTGCTCATCTTACTTATTAAGCAACGGGATCAGTTTCAGGCAATTTCAGTGAAATAACCGCTGCAGTAGCCAGACAGACAGCACTTACCAGTAAACAAGCTTCAAGCCCCCACAGCTGATATACCCCACCGGACAATACAGTACCCAGCAACCGACCTGCTGCATTAGACATATAGTAGAAACCCACATCGAGAGACGCCCCTTCTGTACGGGCATACCTGAGAATCAGATATGAATGCAATGAAGAGTTCACCGCAAAGACTGCACCAAATATCAGCAACCCGGAAATCAGGACTTCCCCTGACAGCCCTCCGGACAGATCCGCAGCTAATAACATAAGCAAAGGAATAGCACTTAACACTAACACCCAGCCAAAAGCAGCTTTCTTCCCGGGCAACATACCGGCACGGCCACCCGACGCTTTACCTGCGCCTGTAATCATTGGAGCACAAGCCTGTACCACACCATAGCCGATGACCCAGACAGCCAAAAAGTGCCAACGTCTGTGTGTTCCCAGCCCAGAACCATTTGCAGATAAACGGGTAACGCCACCACAAACCAGATATCCCGGGCACCAAACAAAAACAAACGGGCTGCTGACAACACATTCACCGGCTGACTGTTAGAGAAGATTTCCCGAAACTTTGGCTTTACCTTCATCTGGCCCAGTTCACTACAAATAAGACTTGCTGTCAGTATCAGGACACCAGCCAAAAGACCCGTCATCACCATAAGGCTACCGGCAAAGCCAAACACCTGAAGCAATACCGCTCCCATAAAGAAGCCAACGCCCTTCAAGGCATTTTTAGAGCCGGTCAGCAATGCCACCCAACGGTACAGCCGCCCCTGCTGCTCTTCTGGCAACAATGTTTTAATGGCGCTTTTTGCACTCATTTTATTCAGATCTTTGGCGATACCCGATAACGCCTGTGCCAGCATCACATATACAACCGTCAAGTATTCATCCGGAACTGTCAGCATCAACAGCGCAACTATCTGAAGCAGCAAACCGGCATGCATCGTCCGGTTAAGGCCTAATCGGGTGGCCAGCCAACCTCCCAGCAGGTTAGTCACGACGCCACACACTTCATACAGGATAAACAGCATGGCGATTGCAAACGGGCTGTACCCCAGGCTATTGAAATGCAACACCACCAGCATCCTTAATGCACCGTCGGTGAGTGTGAAACTCCAATAGCTCAGGGTAACCAGCAAATACTGCTGCCAGGGCGACAACACTTTTTAGTCAGAATACTCACAACTGAGCAGCAACCTTCTTCGTCAGTTCCATCATCCGGTTTACATAACCGATTTCATTGTCATACCAGACCAGTAACTTGACCTGTCGTTTGTTGATAACCATGGTGGAAGGCGCATCAACAATGCCGGAACGGATATCATCAACATAATCAATTGAAACCAGCGGGCGTTCTTCATAGCCAAGTACACCGGCCAGATAAGTTTCCGATGCTTCTTTCAGCACGCGGTTTACTTCAGTGATGTCCGTATCCCGTGATACTTCAAACACACAATCTGTCAGAGAACTGTTTGTCAGCGGTACCCTTACCGCAATGCCATTCAACTTCCCTGTAACTCAGGGAAGATCAGCGCAATGGCAGATGCAGAACCGGTACTGGTCGGGATCAGTGACATCCCGGATGCCCGCGCCCGCCGTAAATCTTTATGGGGCGTGTCCAGAATGCTTTGAGTATTGGTGATATCGTGAATCGTCGTCATTGAACCGTGCACGATTCCTAACTGCTCGTGGATCACCTTTACTACAGGCGCCAGACAGTTAGTGGTACAGGAAGCTGCAGTCACAATGTGATTCTGCTGCGGATCATACAGGTGATCATTCACCCCCATGACGATGTTTAACGGACCATCCTTCACCGGTGCAGATACCACTACCTTTTAATCCCCTGCGCAAAGTACGGCTGCAGAGCCGGTGTGGTTTTATGTACGCCGGTACATTCAACAACGATGTCGACCTTATTTTCAGCCAATGGCAGATCTGCGATGTTTCTTTGCTGGTAATACTGAATCTGCTTGTCGGCAACTTTAATCGCTGAACCATCCTGCGAGGCTTCAGCCTGATGTGCCCAGCGGCCATGCTGAGAATCAAAATTCAGCAAGTGAGCAGCAGTCGCTGCATCTGCAGCCACATCATTAATCAGCACAATATCCAGCTCCGGCCAGCCCCAGCATGCCCTTAAAGCCAGACGTCCCATGCGGCCAAAACCATTAATCGCAACACGGATACTCATCACACTCTCCACACAATAAAAGTTAGTCAGTTACGCATCTGCACTTTTGCAGCACGCCAGTTCCGTCAGGGCTTGTAAATCAGTGATCAGTTGCGGCTCGCGTGTCGCTAACTGGTCCAGCATTTTTAGCCATTCCATTTGCCAGACATCAGCCTGTAAGCGGTAGTGCATCCACACCCCTTCCCGCCGGGCTTGCACCAATCCACTGTTCCGTAAGTAAGCAAGGTGCCGTGAAGCCAGACTTTGTGAAATGCCCAGCGCGTCCACCAGATCACAAACACAGACTTCCTCATGCTGATTAAGAATATTCAGCAGGCGTAACCGGACGGGTTCGGATAAAGCTTTAAAAAACTGCGCGCTGGATTCCATGACACACCTTATACGTTTCAGATTCATGACAGACATTATATATCTGCCTATGCGCATATAATAATATTAAAATTCTTCATTGCAATATACTGCTTCATTTTTATCCACAAACACCCGCAACTATCCGAATAGGGTATTCCGACTAAACTTACTCACAGAGTAAAAAATTGTTCAGACCTGTTTATAACTCTCTGCTACATCAGGAGTGTGATACATGGATACAACTGCCAATCTGATCCGGCCGATCACCATTAAAGATCTGGATGTCCTTTACGATATAGCACTGGAAAGCGGCCCTGGCTTTACCTCTTTACCTGCCAACAGGGATTTGCTGGCAGAACGTATCCGTCATAGTTGCAGTGCGATGGAACGATCCGTTTCATCCCCAAAGGCGAAACTTATCTGTTCGTCATGGAAGATGCTGAATCAGGTGATGTGGTTGGCGTTTGCGGAATAGAGTCAGCGGTGGGACTTCAGCTGCCGTTTTATCATTACCGCATCGGCATCGTTGTACATGCCTCCCGGGAGCTGGACGTGCACAACACCTTTGAAACTCTTTATCTGTGCAACGACTACACCGGCTGCGCCGAGGTATGTACCTTATATCTACGCCCCGGTGCCCGGAAAAATCAGAACGGCAGCCTGCTCTCAAAAAGCCGTTTTATGTTTATGGCCGAGTTCAGAGAGCGTTTCAGCCAGAAAGTGATTGCTGAAATGCGTGGGGTAAGTAATCAGGAGGGAGAATCGCCATTCTGGGATGGTCTGGGACAGCACTTCTTTTCCATGGAGTTTTCACAGGCTGATTACCTTACAGGTACCGGCAACAAAGTATTCATTGCCGAACTCATGCCGAAGCATTCCATTTATATACATTTGTTGCCCGACACCGCTAAGGCAGTCATAGGCGAAGTTCACGAGCAAACTGCTCCGGCAAAGCAAATGCTGGAAAGCGAAGGCTTTCGTTACGAAAACTATGTAGACATTTTTGACGGTGGCCCGACACTGGCCTGTAAACTCAGCGATATCCGCGCAATCCGTGACAGCGAGAGCCTCACGGCCCTGATTCAGACTGATGCACCGGCGGCTGTAATCAGCAACCGCTTTCTGGTGAGCAACTCCAGACTACAGGAGTTTCGTTGCCTGCTGGCCGATGCCAGCCGGGATACCGGGCATATATATCTGCCTGAACGGTGTATCAGCCAGTTACACATCCGCCCGGGAGACCAGGTACGGGTTGTGCCGTTAAAGCCCTGAACTGAATTCAGGGCTAAAACTGACGACAGATTGAATTCACAAAACAACAAATCAATAACTGATACTGACTATTCCAAACCAGCATCAGTCATTAAAATGACACACCACATTACAGAAGCGCCTCTTACTTTTAAAATAAACACTTAAAAACAATGTGTTTCTGTAACTTATTCAGAAAGGGTGAACTATCAATATATGATATTGATAGTTCACCAATGTTAAGACTCTTTAGCCAGCGGTAAATCAATACATACCTGCAGACCTTTACCCGGCGGGCTACTCGCTTCTATACGCCCGCCCAGCAACTCAGCTGCCCGTTTGGCAATACTCAGACCCAGACCATAACCATTATCAACCTGTTGCTGCCGGTAAAACGGATCAAACAGCCGCTCCAGCTGGGCATCATCCACCCCAGAGCCGTTATCATCAATACAAATCCGGCAACGTGTGCCGGTCTGACTCACACTGATACTGATTTCACTTCCTGCAGGCGTGTGCTTAATAGCATTACCTAAAATATTATCCACCGCACGTCGCAACAGTTCAGCCTGCCCAAACAGTCTTGAACGTTCCCCTTCCTCCTGCCATTTGAGCGTGTGCTCAGGGGCAATAAAGCGGCAATCTTCAACCAAACTGCTCAGTAACGGCTCAAGCTCAAAAGCTGTGCTTCACCGGACTGACTCTCCAGACGCGCCAGACTCAGAATTTCATCAATCAGCCGGCTCAGCCGCTCACACTCAGATTAATACGGGTCACCAGGTTCTGATCATCTTCACCCAGCCGCTGTTCCACCAGCCCGGTTGCCATCTGCAAGCGCGCCAGAGGTGCCCGTAACTCATGGGAGACATCCTGCAGTAAGCGCTGATTAGCATTCAGTGCCTGCTCAACATGGTCGGCCATGCGGTTAAATTCCCGGGCCAGATCGCCAATCTCATCCGCCCTTGCAGATAAACGGGTATCAGTACGTACCGAATAATTTCCCTGATAGAGATCTTCTGTATGCTGCCGCAAACGCTTAATAGGCCGGATAACAATCCAGGTTAACAGCAGACTGGCCAGTGCCGAAACGACGATAATAATCACCATCTGCACCGATAACATAAATTTGAATACTGACCAGAACAGCGACTTCCGCGGATTAACATCAACAACCACCAGATAGTTACTGCCGGTATCCGACTGCAGCTTCAAAAACATACTGCCGGCCTTTGCCTCACCCACCGGGCGCTTCGGCCCCGCTATCTGCTGTTTATCTTCGGTATAAATCCTGAGTTTGAAATAGGGCAGGTACTCCCGCTCACGCTGGTTATGCTTACGGCTGTCATGGTCCCGTGATTCACGTTTGTATTCCTGCCCGTCATCACGCCCGTTATCCTTCCGGTCACGGTCATAATATTTCTTACGCCACGGTTCCTGACGCTTAACCGAGCCGGTCTGCTCATAACGTTCCACCAGCACTTCAGCGAACCCCATGGCTTTAGCCACCAGCACTTCCTGATGTTTCTCCCGCTCGACAATCTGCCCCATCACGAAAGCAGTAATCAGCACCACCAGTAAACTGGTAAGCCAGACCGAAAGAAAAATTTTCCAGCCCAGAGACGTAAACCGCTTCATCAAACCGCCCCGTTAGTATCAGCAATAAACAAGTAACCTTCGCCCCGTACGGTTTTGATAATCGCCGTGGCCGGTAACTGCTGCTGAATTTTTGCCGTACCCGGCTCACATGTACATCAATCGCCCGGTCATAAGCCGTCAGCTTGCGGTGCAGCACTTTCTCGGTAAGCGTGTCCTTACTCACCACCTGCCCCGCATTAACCATTAACTGCGCAAGCACATTAAACTCAGCGCTGGTAAGCGAAAGCTCAGCACCATTTAGCTGCACTTCCCGGCAGGCAGTATCCAGCATAATACCGTGCATACTCAGTTGGTGCTGTTCATCAACCCGCTCAGGAGGATTTGCCCGGCGCAATACTGCACGAATCCGGGCAACCAGCTCACGGGGATTGCAGGGCTTAGCAAGATAATCATCCGCCCCCATCTCCAGCCCCAGAATCCGGTCAACATCATCCCCCGGCCGGTCAGCATAATCACCGGTGTCTGAACCGCCGGACGAATCTGTTGCAGCAATTCCAGCCCGCTCTGTCCCGGCATCATAATATCCAGAATCAACAAGCTGTAAGTGCTCTTCTGTAAACACGGTAATGCTTCTTCAGCACTGTGCGCGAAACTGATATCAAACCCTTCATGGGACAGATACTCCCCATCAGCTGACACAGCTCCGGATCATCATCAATTAATAAAATCTGCGGCTTCTCGGCCATATTATTTACGCCTCAGTCATCTCTGCTGCCATTATCTATGCCCGTCAGAATAAGCAAAAGCTGTACGCCTTGCACAGGCTTTACCTAACTTTACACCGACTTAACCCAACTTAGCACTGACATCTCACATACTGCAGTCATCGAATTAAGACGCAGTTTTCAAAGGAGAAAGATCATGCGCAAATCACTCATCATCGCAATCACTACAGCAACCGTTGGCCTGACAACCTTAGGCATCGGCGCCGCACAGGCAGACAGCAAAGAAGGATATGGCTGTGGAAAAGGTGAACACGCAGAGTATTCCGGGGTGACCGTGGAGACCACGGTAAAGGCCGCCACGGTAAATTCGGCATGAAAGGCATGTCATTGGAACGGCTCGACAAAAACTCGACCTGACTGACGCCCAGGAAGAAACACTGGCGCCACTGTTTGACCAGCAATTCCTGGATATGCGTCAGCAAATGCGGGAAATGAAATCCCTGCGCCAGGACTTACGCAGTCTGAATGTTGCCGACGCTGACTATTCACAACAGGTTGAAGCGCTGATCAAGCAGGGACAGGAAGCCGCCGCTACACTGATTCGCAGTAAAGCTGAGCTGAAACAGAAGGTATACGCTGAACTGACACCGGAACAGCAGGAAAAATTTGCCAGTCTGGCAAAGAAGTAATCCGGTAAATTTTTATCAGGCCTCACGCTTTATTCACACACAGAGCGTTTTTCAGAGCACCTCAGGGTGCTCTTTTTTATTAAGCAGCAACGCCACCATCCGTTGTAATTCCGGTATCAGCAACTCTTCAAACCAAGGATTACGCTTCAGCCACAGATTATTTCTCGGGCTGGGGTGAGGCAAAGGTAAATTCCGGATCTGGCCCGGCTCAACATCATAATATGACCGCCAGTTCTTCACCCGCTCAGTAAGATTCTGATCACTCTTTCCCAGATGCCATGCCTGCGCATACTGACCAATGAGCAAATTCAACTCCAACGCTGGCAGGGCTGCCAACATTTTTGCCCGCCATGCAGGGGCACATTCTTTACGGGGCGCCAGATCACCTGATTTGCCGGTACCCGGGTAACAAAATCCCATAGGCACAATCGCAAAACAGTCAGGATCATAAAAGGTAGCCTTATCGACCCCAAGCCACTGCCGTAAACGGTCACCGCTCGGATCATCAAAGGGAATCCCACTGGCATGCACCCTGCGCCCCGGAGCCTGACCGGCAATCAGAATCCGTGCCTGTGCAGATACCTGAAAAACCGGTCGAACACCATGGGGCAACCCCGGTTCACATATTCTGCACGCCCTTGCCTCCCGACTGATCTCTTCAATAGTTTGCATATGTGCAAGCTCACCGTTTCTTCAGCATCATTACAACAGAGCAGACTCTGCTTCCTCACTGCCCTTGCATCATAGAAGCAATGTCAGCAGCAACCAAACCTGATAAGCCATAAAACACTGCAAACCGTACACACTGACAAACAGCCCCATACCTCATCCGAAACATAAGCCAGCCAGACATCTCTCCTGCCTGAGGGATATCCTGATATGAAAATTTACCTGAACCACCACAAAGACTGATCTGTAACAAAGAGAATACACATGTTTTTCACAGGGTTATGATAGAATTCTGAATCAAACTAATTATCATTTATTTTTAAACCTTATGACCCGATCTACTCCACTGCTCTGCGCCGTTACCTTTATGATCGCCACCGCCCAGATTCAGGCGGCTGAAACGGCTCAGACAACCAAAACAGAGCTTGGCAGGGCACTTTTCTTTGATGTAAACCTGTCAGAAAACCGCAACCAGAGCTGCGCCACCTGTCACGATCCCGGCAATGGCTTTGCCGATCCGCGGGATAACGGTGTCGCCGGTGCCGCTTCACTGGGCAGCGACAACACCTCTGTCGGTGACCGCAACGCCCCGACAGCCTCTTACGCTGCATTCAGCCCTGCTTTTGAACTGAAAAACGGTAAATATCAGGGCGGTCAGTTTCATGATGGCCGGGTTAATACACTGGCAGAACAAGCAATGGGACCACCCACTAACCCGGTTGAAATGGCCATGGCTGATAAAGCAGCCATTCTGCAGCGTCTGCTTGAAAACACTGCATATCAGAACAGCTTTAAAGCACTCTATGGCCCTGACGTCCTAAACGATGCTGAGCAAGCCTATCTGGCCATGGCAGACAGTATTGAAGCCTTTGAGAAAACGGAGTTCTTTTCGCCTTTCGACTCAAAATACGACCGCTATCTGAAAGGTGAATACGAACTGACCGCTCAGGAAGAGCTGGGACGTACCCTGTTTTTCTCTCAACAATTCACCAACTGTAATCAGTGCCACCAGCTGCAAAGCCGTCCTGGTGCTGACCAGGAAACGTTTACTAACTACCAGTACTTCAACATTGGCACACCTACCAACACAGCACTGCGCAAAGTAAATGGTGTCAGCCCTGCACATCAGGACCTTGGCCTGCTGGACAACCCCGCAGTGACTGATCCGGCACAGGCCGGTAAATTCAAAGTACCGACGCTGCGTAACGTAGCCGTCACCGGGCCGTACATGCACAACGGTGTATTCCAAGACTTACGTACCGTTGTATTGTTTTACAACAAGTACAACAGCCGCAGTGCAAAACGGCAGATTAACCCGGAAACCACTGCACAGTGGCAAGCACCGGAAGTACCGGAAAACATTGCGCTGAAAGAGCTGGAATCAGGCCCTGCTCTGGATAACAAACGTATTGATGCTTTGGTGGCCTTTATGGAGACACTGACGGATCAGCGTTATGAATATCTGCTTGAGAAAAATAAATACCCATAAACAAAAAGGCGCCGAAAAGGCGCCTTTTTATGCTCAGCTATTCATCATCAGAACACAATGTTCATCATGACGATTAACACGACCAGGAACAACAGCGTCATTACACCGCCGGCCTTCATAAAATCAGGCACCCGGTAACCACCCGGCCCCATAATCAGCGCATTCACCTGATGGGTAGGAATCAGGAACGAGTTCGACGTTGCCAGTGCTACTGTCAAAGCAAACACGGCGGGATCAGCCCCTGCGCCAATAGCGATATTCACCGCCAGCGGTACCAGCAGAACCGTCGCACCGACGTTGGACATCACCAGTGTAAAGAAAGTCGCCAGAACGGCCACTGCCAGCTGCAATCCCCAGATAGGCATGCCGTCGAGCAAGCTCAGGGTCTGATCAGCAATCCAGGCTGCAGTTCCGGTGGTCTCCACCGCCATACCCAGCGGTATCAGACTGGCTAACAGAAACACCGTTTTCCAGCTGACTGACTCGTACGCCTCTTCAATGCTCAGTACACCGGACAACACCATACCTACTGCACCGGTTAACAGTGCAATCGACAGGCGGATATCCGTAAACAGCACCATGGTTAACGCAATCAGGAAGAAGCCCAGCGCCCAGCCAACCTTGTGAGGACGTAAATCTTCTTTCGGGTAGTTACTGGTCACCACAATAAAGTTCAGGCTGTCCTGTGCAACACGGTTCAGTGCTTCCCAGGTGGTATGACATACAAGGGTATCACCGGCCTGAAACTCAACCGTACGAATGCCCTGTCCGGCCATCGACGTTTCACCGGCACGGTGCATAGCAACCATCGCCAGACCGTAGGCGTTACGTAAACGAACATCCTGTGCGGACTTACCCACCAACTGAGAACTTGGTGGAATAACCACTTCGGCAATACCTGCTTTGGCTGCAGACAATGCCTCAGAGAACGAGTCCAGTTCCGGACGGCGATCCAGTTCAAAGTCTTCGGTGAACTTATCCAGCGCATCCGCAGAACCCATGACTGCCAGAATGGTATTCGACTCAATACCCACGCTCCGTTCCAGACCACCGGCACCGATTCGGCGGATACCGTTGGTGAACTGAGCAGCGGTGACACGTACCTGATAAGGCCGCTCAATTTCAGCCAGTGTTTTATCAACCAGGGTGCTGTCTTCCGGTACCCGGACTTCCATCAGTTCATAATCAACGCCATAGGTATCTTTAAAATACTCCAGCGTACTGACGGCCTTACTGTCGCCTTCATTGTTTGGCAGCACAAAGCGACCGGCAATGACGAAATACAGAATACCGGTCAGTACCAGACAAATCCCTACTGGTGTCACAGAAAACAGTGACCAGGTATCCATTTGCTGATCCGCCGGCAATGCCTGATTGGAAGTCAGAATAAGATCATTCAGCAGGATCAGCGGGCTGGAACCGATCATGGTCATGGTACCACCCAGGATGGCACAGAAACCCATAGGCATCAGCAACCGGGACATCGGCAAACCGGTACGGCCCGAAATCCGGCTCACAACCGGCAGAAACAGCGCTGCAGCACCCACGTTCTGCATAAAGCAGGAAATAAAACCGACAGTACTGGAAACAATCGGAATAATACGTTTCTCGGTTCGCCCGCCAATTTTCAGAATCCAGTTAGCAACTTTGCCCATCAGTCCGGTCTTATCCAGACCAGCACCAATGATCATAACCGCAATGATGGATACAACTGCGTTACTGGAAAAACCATTAAACAGGGCAGTGCTGGGCACCAGCGCTTCTTCCAGCCCCATAATCGGCGCGAACAGTCCAGTCAGTCCCAATAGCACCATTATCAGAACGGCTGCGACATCCACGCCCACAATTTCAAATGCAAACAGATAAATTGTCAGTATCAGTACTGCAGTCACCCAGGCAATCTCTATGCTGGGTACAACCTGACTCATCAGAATAGCTAACACCAAAAATACCGCGCCCGCGACGGTTTGTTTCATGGGCAAACGCTTTAACCAACGGAGTGACAAACCCCGGGATTGCGTTTCTGTGCTTGTATTCACAGACTTTTTCCCCTCACCAAAATTCATGTATACAGATTCCGGGCGTAATTCTAGTTATGTTTTGCTATTCTAAAAACGAAAAACAAGCGACTATGAACAAAAACCGAATTACGATTATGGATACCGTTTTACTGAAAACCTTCCTTGAGGTAACACACGCCAGAAACTTCGGCAAAGCCTCGGAAATATTGTGCGTCGCACCATCAACCGTCAGTGCCCGCATCCGCCAACTCGAAGAATTACTCGGTCTAAGCCTGTTTATCCGCAACCATCAGCAGGTGAGTTTAACCCCGGCCGGGGAGCACATGGTGCGTCACGCCCGCTTTATTCTGAATGCCTGGGAACGGGCCTATGAAGACATTGCTCTGAGTGCTAACCTGAATAAACGGCTGGTTGTCGCCGGCACTCCCAGCCTGTGGGATATTTTTTTGCAGGACTGGCTGAACGAAGTACACAGTCAAATGCCGGAGCTGGCCCTGCGGGCAGAAGACAGTACCACCCTGCGGGTCATGGAAAAACTGGAACGGGGCTCTATTGATATCGGCTTTATTTATGAACAACCTAAGCTGGCCAACCTGGTCATAGAAGAACTTAAATCCATTCCACTGCAACTGGTCTCGACCCAGCCGGGGCTGGATGCGGACCGGGCAACCTCCAGCGGGTATATCCGGGTGGAATGGGGCAGCGTCTTTAACTCGCTGCACGAACGCTACTTCCCTCAGCGACCACTGGCCCCGGTAAGGGTTAACAGCATGCGAATCGCCATGAAACTGATGCTCAGCAGCGGCGGCTCAGCCTATTTACCGGTTATCAGCACGGCAGAGCGGGTAAACAGTGGTGAATTATTCGTGGTGGAAGACGCCCCCGGCTGGAAATGAAAGCCTATGCCGCCTACTCCCCCACGGCGAACATCACGACCTGATCAAACAGCTGCTGGCCATGCTGTAAGTTTTCCCCAGGCAATAAAAAAGCGCCCTCAGGCGCTTTTTTAATCACAGTGAAAGAGAATTACATCTCACCTGCGCTGTATTTGTCAGCCATATCTTCCAGAGAGATCGCCGTCAGTTTGCTGGCCTGACCGGCTGCACCGAACGCTTCATAGCGGTCTGTACAGATATCACTCATTGCAACCATGGTTGCTTTCAGGAATTTACGCGGATCGAACTCAGACGGGTTTTCCGCCATGAAACGACGTACTGCACCGGTAGACGCCAGACGCAGGTCAGTATCGATGTTCACTTTACGCACACCGTGCTTGATGCCTTCAACGATCTGCTCAACCGGTACACCGTAAGTTTCCGGAATCTCACCACCAAACTCGTTGATTACTGCCAGCCACTCCTGCGGTACAGAAGAAGAGCCGTGCATCACCAGGTGAGTGTTAGGAATGCGTTCGTGGATTGCACGGATACGGTCAATCGCCAGAATGTCACCGGTAGGCGGACGGGTGAACTTGTAAGCACCGTGAGATGTACCACAGGCAATCGCCAGTGCATCCACGCCAGTCTTGCTTACGAAATCAGCCGCTTCATCAGGATCAGTCAGCATCTGTTCCTGAGACAGGGTACCTTCAGCACCAACACCGTCTTCTTCACCGGCCTGTCCTGTTTCCAGAGAACCCAGGCAACCCAGCTCACCCTCAACAGATACACCACAGGCATGAGCCATTTCTACGGTACGGCGGGTAACGTCAACGTTGTATTCGTAGCTGGAAGGGGTCTTACCGTCGCTCATCAGAGAGCCGTCCATCATGACCGATGAGAAACCCATCGCGATAGAACGCTGACACACAGCTGGAGATGTACCGTGATCCTGGTGCATACATACCGGGATATGCGGGAATTCAGCAATGGCTGCCAGAATCATGTGGCGCAGGAAGTTAGAGCCTGCATACTTACGGGCACCAGCAGACGCCTGCACAATGACCGGAGAATCGGTTTTGCTCGCCGCTTCCATAATGGCGCGCATCTGTTCCAGGTTATTTACGTTATACGCTGGAATACCGTAGCCATTTTCTGCGGCATGATCCAGCAGTTGGCGCATACTGATTAGAGCCATGTTTCCACCTTTAATTTGCTCATGTAAGTGATCGCGCTATTGTAGCATCCAAACCACGATAAACAGACCCCAAAAAGCTCATACTTAGCGCTGAATACCGCTATTTCCGACAGTTTTACGCACTCTGAATGCGAACAATTATTGATTGCAATTTCAGCGAAAAAGCTTACAAACATCCCCGTCAGAGAAACTCACATATAACTTCCGGCATGTTGAAAAAGACCGGGTAAAAGTTCCTGTGAGCAGCGTAAAATTGCCAACTTAGGAGCACCTCACATGGCATCACAGGCCCAGCAAGATATGCTGAAGAAAGTCGCCAGCGATAACGGATTCATTGCAGCACTGGATCAGAGCGGCGGCAGCACCCCAAAAGCCCTACGTTTATACGGCGTGGAAGAATCTGAATATGACGGTGATGAAGCCATGTTCAGCAAGGTGCATGAAATGCGTAGCCGAATTGTTACCGATGAAGTCTTTACCGGTAAACGGGTGCTCGGCGCCATTCTGTTCGAAAACACCCTGGACCGGGAAATCATGGGCAAGCGCTCTGCGCAGTATCTCTGGCAGGAAAAGCAGGTTGTTCCCTTCCTGAAAGTAGACAAAGGACTGGCGGAAGAAGCCAACGGCGTACAACTGATGAAAGACATGCCTGAACTTGACGCCCTGTTGGTAAAAGCTAATGCTCAGGATGTTTTTGGCACCAAGATGCGCTCAGTCATTAAAGCGGCGAACGCAACCGGTATTCAGCAGGTGGTCACGCAACAATTCACCGTGGGTAAGCAAATTCTGGCAGCAGGCCTGGTACCTATTATTGAACCGGAAGTGGATATTCACTGCCCGGACAAAGCCATCGCAGAAGCATTGCTGAAAAACAACTGCTGGAAGCACTGGACGACTTAAACGACGAACAGAAAGTCATGCTTAAGCTGACCCTGCCTGAGGAAGACAACTTCTATCAGGCATGTATTCAGCACCCGAATGTTATTCGTGTAGTCGCGCTGTCCGGTGGTTACAGCCGTGAGGAATCCAACCAGCGTCTGAGCCGCAACAACGGCATGATTGCCAGTTTCTCCCGGGCGCTCACCGAAGGCCTGTCAGCGCAGCAAAGCGATGCGTACTTCTCCAGAACGCTGGATCAGACCATTGAATCCATTTATCAGGCCTCTGCCAGCTAAATAACGGCCTGAAAAATCCAAAAAAGCCGGTTTAAAAACCGGCTTTTTTATTTTCAGAGCAGTTTTATGCGCGGCTTTCCAGCATCGCAACAGCTGGCAGCACTTTGCCTTCAACAAACTCAAGGAAGGCACCGCCACCGGTAGAAATATAAGACACCTGATCAGCAATAGCATACTTATCCACCGCCGCCAGCGTATCGCCACCACCGGCAATCGAGAAACCTTTGTTTGCAGCAATCGCAGCAGACAGCACCTTGGTACCGTCGCCAAACTGATCAAATTCGAATACACCGACCGGGCCATTCCAGATAATCGTACCTGCATCCGCCAGCAAGGTAGCCAGCTGAGCCGCAGACTCAGGGCCGATATCCAGGATCATATCGTCTTCAGCAACATCATCAACAGACTTGATTTCAGCCGCCGCTGACTCAGAAAATTCTTTCGCCACAACCACATCGACCGGTAGAGGAATATTCACCTTCGCCATCAGCGCTTTAGCCGTATCAATCAGATCGTGCTCGCACAGGGACTTACCCACCGGCTTACCTGCAGCCGCCAGGAATGTATTGGCAATACCGCCACCAACAATCAACTGATCAACTTTGTCAGACAGCGCTTCCAGTACCGTCAGCTTGGTCGATACCTTAGAACCACCAACGATTGCTGCCATCGGACGGGCCGGGTTATCCAGCGCCTTCGCCAGTGCATCCAGCTCACCTGCCAGTAACGGACCGGCACAGGCTACCGGTGCAAACTTTGCAACACCGTGAGTAGATGCCTGGGCACGGTGTGCTGTACCGAATGCATCCATCACGTATACATCACACAGCGCTGCCATTTGCTGAGACAGTGCTTCGTCGTCTTTCTTTTCGCCCTTGTTAAAACGAACATTTTCCAGCAGTACCAGATCACCTTCAGCGACTTCAAAACCGCCTTCCAGCCAGTCACGGACCAGAGGAACTTCACGGGACAGCAGCTCAGACAGATGAGCGGCTACCGGTGCCAGAGAGCTGGCTTCATCAAACTCACCCTCAGTCGGGCGGCCCAGGTGAGACATCACCATCACTTTCGCGCCCGCTTCAAGTGCGTGCTGAATTGTTGGCAGAGATGCACGGATACGGGCATCGCTGGTCACCTTGCCGTCTTTAACCGGCACGTTTAAGTCTTCACGAATCAGAACCCGCTTACCGCGCAGTTCCAGATCAGTCATTTTCAGTACGCTCATAAGGCTTCCTATCAACTTATTTCAGCGGTCATCCTGCTCGGGACGACACGCCAGCCAGGCCTTTGCCACATCCAGCATACGGTTAGCAAAGCCCCATTCATTATCAAACCAGCACAGCAGCTTCACCAGTGAGCCGCCGCTGACCCGGGTCTGGGTTCCGTCAACAATCGCTGAACGGGGATCCCGGTTAAAATCCACCGAGGCGTGGGGTTCTTCGGTATACCCCAGCAACCCTTGCAACGGCCCTTGTGAAGCCTCCCGCAGCAGTTGATTAATCTGCTGTGCATCGGTGGCGGTACGGACATTCAGGCTAATATCCAGTACCGATACATTAATGGTCGGCACCCGCAGGTGCAGACACTCAAAACGTCCGGACAATTGCGGCAATAAACGCTCAATGCCCTTATTCAGCCCGGTATCCACCGGAATAATGGAGTGCATGGCACTGCGGGTAAGACGAAGATCCGTCTGGTGATAACTGTCGATCACCGGCTGATCATTCATCGCCGAGTGAACCGTGGTGGTCACACCGCTTTCTATACCCAGCTCACGGTCCAGCAGATCAAGTACCGGAACGATGCAGTTCGTCGTACAGGAACCGGCAGCAACAACCTTTTGCTCAGCCGTCAAAATCCGGTCATTAAACCCATGTACGATAGTGGCATCAACATCCGCCTGAGCCGGCTGGGAAAACAGCAAGCGCTCAGCACCGCTATCCAGATGCAACTGCGCTGTAGCCCGGTCACTGAAAGCACCGGAGCATTCCAGTACTAAATCAATTTGCATCTCCTGCCACGGCAATTGACGGGGATCTTCTTCATTCAGAACCCTCACCTTATCGCCGTTAATCAGCAGATTCTCACCATCATGATCCACCGGCACCGGGAAGCGGCCGTGGGTCGTATCATAACGGGTCAGATAGCAGACGGTCTCAATATCTGATAATTCATTCAGAGCAACCACCTGCAACTGATCACGGTATCCGGACTCATAAATCGCCCGCAGCACACTCTGACCGATGCGCCCATAACCATTAATTGCCACTCTGTATGTCATTTACAGTCCGCCATAATCAAAAACGGCCAGTCAAAAGACCGGCCGTTATCGTGTCAGTGATTAAAGTACTGACTTAACTTTTTCTACAACGTTTTCGACAGTGAAGCCGAACAGTTTGAACAGCTCGCCTGCAGGGGCAGACTCACCGAAGCTGGTCATACCCACGATCGCGCCGTTCAGACCCACATACTTGTACCAGTAATCAGCCTGTGCCGCTTCAACTGCAACCCGTGCAGTTACCGCTGCTGGCAGAACCGCTTCGCGGTATTCTGCATCCTGCTTATCAAACAGATCGGTTGCCGGCATAGATACAACACGTACCTGCTTGCCTTCAGCTTCCAGAGCCGCAGCTGCATCCATCGCCAGCGCTACTTCAGAACCGGTGGCAATCAGGATCGCATCAGGTGTGCCCTGAGTATCACGCAGGATGTAACCACCGCGGGAAATGTTCGCAACCTGCTCGGCAGAACGGGCCTGGTGAGGCAGGTTCTGACGGGAGAAAATCATGGCAGTCGGACCGTCGTTACGCTCCAGTGCAGACTTCCACGCTACCGCAGACTCTACCGCATCACACGGACGCCATGTGCTCATGTTTGGCGTGTGGCGCAGGTTCGCAATCTGTTCGATTGGCTGGTGCGTCGGACCATCTTCACCCAGACCGATAGAGTCGTGCGTGTAAACGTGGATAGCACGTTGCTTCATCAGTGCCGCCATACGCAGCGCGTTACGGGCATACTCCATGAAGACCAGGAAGGTAGCACCGTAAGGAATGAAACCGCCGTGCAGTGCAATACCGTTCATGATGGCAGACATACCGAATTCACGTACACCGTAGAACAGGTAGTTACCGGACGCATCATCTTTAGTCACGCCTTTACAGCCAGACCACAATGTCAGGTTAGAACCGGCCAGGTCAGCAGAACCACCCATCAGTTCAGGCAGTAACGGACCAAATGCGTTCAGTGTGTTCTGAGACGCTTTACGGCTGGCGATAGTTTCGCCTTTATCCTGCAGCTGCTGGATGATTTCATCTGCCTGCGCAGAGAAGTCAGCCGGTAATTCACCGCTGTAACGGCGGATCAGCTCACGGGCCAGTTCAGGATATGCCTTGCTGTATGCCGCGAAGCTTTCGTTCCAGTCATTTTCAGCATTCTGACCGGCTTCCAGCGCACTCCACTGAGCATAGATATCTTCAGGGATAACAAAAGAATCGTGCTCCCAACCCAGTTCTTTACGGGCCAGTGCGATTTCTTCTTCACCCAGAGGCGCACCGTGGCAATCCTCTTTACCCTGCTTGTTCGGAGAACCGAAACCGATGATAGTCTTGCAGCAGATCAGAGTCGGCTGTTCAGTATTTTCGTGCGCCGCTTCAATCGCTGCACGGATCTGATCGTGATCATGGCCATCAACGTTTGAAATTACCTGCCAGCCGTAAGACTCAAAACGCTTCGGCGTATCATCGGTGAACCAGCCTTCAACTTCACCGTCGATAGAAATGCCGTTGTCATCGTAGAAGGCAACCAGCTTACCCAGACCCAGTGTACCGGCCAGGAGCATGCCTCATGGGAAATACCTTCCATCAGGCAGCCATCACCCAGGAATGCATAGGTATTGTGATCGATGATCTCGTGGTCTTCGCGGTTAAACTGCGCTGCCAGAGATTTCTCAGCAATCGCAAAACCTACCGCGTTAGTGATGCCCTGACCCAGCGGGCCAGTAGTGGTTTCAACACCAGGCGCATAGCCATATTCCGGGTGACCTGCAGTTTTAGAATGCAGCTGACGGAAATTTTTGATGTCATCGATAGAAAGATCGTAACCGGTCAGGTGGAGCAGGCTGTAAATCAGCATGGAGCCGTGACCATTAGACAGGACGAAACGGTCGCGATCCATCCAGTGCGGGTTGGATGGATTATGTACCATGAAATCATTCCACAGTACTTCGGCGATATCTGCCATACCCATTGGCGCACCAGGGTGGCCAGATTTAGCTTGCTGTACAGCATCCATGCTCAGTGCACGGATTGCATTCGCCAGTTCTCTACGCGAGGACATTCATTCACTCCGGGGTTGAAACCCTAGTTGAGGTTGAAATAGTTAAATACATTGATGCCACCACCGGCGACATCAAAAGTGGCGGTATTTTCCCTCAACCGGCAGGCAGCTTCAAACCTATTTCGAGTAAAATTCATAAAATTGAGCCAAATTCATGATGAATTGCGAAAAACCTCTCAAACAGAGATATTCCCCATGCATTCGGGCCACAAGATCATTAAACTATCCGCCAATTTATTTATCTCATCCCCGATGGTCAGACCCGCACAGAGTCACCGACCCCACCGCCCAGCCATAAGCCAGGTATATGCCGGGGAACTTAAAAGTTTTGAGGACTCCTGAACGCCATGAGCGAATATAGCCTGTTTACCTCTGAATCCGTCTCTGAAGGTCACCCGGATAAAATTGCCGATCAGATTTCTGATGCGGTCCTGGATGCCATTATTGCTGAAGACAAATACGCCCGTGTTGCCTGTGAAACGCTGGTTAAGACCGGCGTGGCAATTGTCTCCGGTGAAGTTAGCACCTCTGCCTGGGTTGACCTGGAAGACCTGGTACGCGGTGTCATCAACGACATCGGTTACACATCTTCTGAAGTAGGCTTCGACGGCAATACCTGCGGTGTGATGAACATCATCGGTAAGCAGTCTGTCGATATCGCACAGGGCGTGGACCGTTCCAAGCCTGAAGATCAGGGCGCCGGAGACCAGGGCCTTATGTTTGGCTACGCCAGCAACGAAACCGACGTACTGATGCCAGCACCTATCTGCTACGCACACCGTCTGGTTGAGCGTCAGGCTGAAGCCCGCAAGTCAGGCTTACTGCCATGGTTACGCCCGGACGCCAAGAGCCAGGTGACCTTCCGTTACGAAAACGGCCAGCCATCCGGTATTGACGCCGTGGTTCTCTCTACCCAGCACGATCCGGACATTTCAATGGCCGACCTGCAGGAAGCGGTTATGGAACTGATCATCAAGCACACTCTGCCAGCAGAATGGATTGATGCCAGCACCAAATTCCACATCAACCCGACCGGTAAATTCGTCATCGGTGGTCCTGTGGGCGACTGTGGTCTGACCGGCCGTAAAATCATCGTAGACACCTACGGCGGCATGGCCCGTCACGGTGGCGGTGCATTCTCCGGTAAGGATCCATCCAAGGTAGACCGTTCTGCCGCATACGCTGGCCGTTACGTTGCCAAGAACATCGTGGCTGCCGGTCTGGCAGACAAGTGTGAGATTCAGGTGTCTTACGCCATCGGTGTTGCCGAGCCAACATCTGTGTCAATTAACACCTTCGGTACCGGCAAAATCAGTGATGAAAAGATCATCGAACTGGTACGCCAGCATTTCGACCTGCGCCCACATGCTATTACCCGCATGCTGGATCTGTTGCATCCGATGTATCGCCAGACAGCAGCTTATGGTCACTTCGGTAAGAACCCGTTTGAAATGACCGTCAATGACGAAACGTTTACCGCGTACAGCTGGGAAAAACCGATAAAGCTGACGCGCTGCGGGCTGACGCCGGTCTGTAATTACCGCTGACTGCTAAGTGCTTAGAATAAGCACTTATTTATAGACGCTTATAAACAAGCATATAAAAAGCATCTGTTCACAGCAGATGCTTTTTTCGCCTGCCAAACCCGCTATTATTCCCGTCACAGATAATCACCGACCAGATCAGGCCAGAAACCGCCATGAGAATCCCCGCTTTTACGAAGACCAGCCCCTGACCAACGGCCAGGAGGTTCAGCTCAGCGATGCGGTTGTACAACACGTCGCCCGCGCACTGCGGATGCGTCCGGATGATCAGTTAACCCTGTTCAACGGCGACGGCAATGAATATCACGCCCGCCTGAGCGAAGTTGCCAAACGTAAAGTCAGCGCACAGATCGAATCAGTCAGTCAGCCCGCCCGGATTTCACCCCTGAATATTCAGATCGGTCAGAGTCTGTCCGGGGTGAACGTATGGACTACGCCATTCAGAAAGCCACTGAACTGGGCATGGCCGGCATGACACCGCTGTTTTCAGAGCGCTGTGAAGTCAAACTCAACAGTGAACGCCAGGACAAACGTCTGCGCCACTGGCAGCAAATTGCCATCAGTGCCTGCGAACAGAGCCTGCGCTGTGACATACCGGCTATTCAGTCACCGCAAACACTCAGCGACTGGATCAGTACGGTAGAGGCAGATCTCAAGCTGGTACTGCACCATCACACTGAACAGCCACTGGAAACGCTGGAAGCACCAGGTTCAGTCGCCCTGCTCGTCGGCCCGGAAGGCGGCCTCAGTGAGGCAGAAGTCGAACAGGCGCTGGCAGCCGGATTCAAGCCGGTCGCATTTGGCCCGCGGGTATTTCGCACCGAAACAGCACCGGTAGCAGCATTATCTGTGCTGCAGTTCTTATGGGGCGATCTGGGCAATAAATTCTGAACCCAGAGTGACAGATGTTTTCTATAACTCTGTATGGCACAGACACCTGCAGCCAAGTAAACTCTGCAATAACGTATATAAGCCACACCGGTATAACCCGCGTTACACCGGCCACCTGCGGCTCACCAACTACCAGGTTATCGAATGACTATTAAAATCGGCATCGTGATGGACCCTATTGAGGACATCAGCTTTAAAAAGACAGTTCTCTGGCCATGCTCTGGGCAGCGCAGCGTAAAGGCTGGGAAATCTGGTACATGGAACAGCAGGACCTTTACCTGCGGGACGGCAAGGTACTGGCTAAAATGGCCCCGATGACCGTTGCCATGGACCCGGATAACTTTTTCCAGCGTGGCGAATACCAGATTCAGGAAGTCTGTGCACTTGATGCAGTCCTGATGCGCAAAGACCCGCCGTTCGATAACGAATTCATTTACACCACCCACTTACTGGAAATTGCTGCTGCCGCCGGCGACACACTGATGGTCAACCGGCCGCAGGCCCTGCGTGATTACAACGAAAAATCTTTGCCACACACTTCCCGGAATGCTGCCCGCCGGTACTGGTTACCCGCCGGGATGACCTGCTGCGCGAATTCCACGCTGAGTACAAAGACGTCATCTTTAAACCACTGGACGGCATGGGCGGTACCTCCATCTTCCGGATTCAGGAAGAAGGGGTAAACCTGGGGTTATTATTGAAACCCTGACCAAGTTCGGCACAGAAACCATCATGGCACAGAAATATCTGCCGGAAATTGTTGATGGCGATAAGCGCATTCTGCTGGTCGACGGAGAACCGGTGCCATACGGTCTGTCCCGGATTCCGACCGGCGGAGAAGTCCGCGGCAACCTGGCAGCCGGCGGTGTTGGCGTTGGCCGTGCCCTGACAGAACGGGAACTGTGGATCGCCCGTCAGGTCGGCCCGACCCTGAAAGAACAGGGGATTCTGTTTGCCGGCCTCGATGTTATCGGTGACTACCTGACCGAAGTAAACGTCACCAGTCCTACCTGTATCCGGGAACTGGATGAACAGTTTGGTCTGGACATCGGTATGCAACTGATGGATGTCGTGGAAGCTAAACTGGCTGCCCGGAAGTAAGGTCACCTGATGCCGGTTTACCACCACCAGCAACCTGCAGAGCAGTGCCTATGAGCAGTGCTCTGCAATCCCCTGTTTCCTCCGCTGACCGCCTTGGTTTCACAATATTCATGGCGGTCGCCATTCACGCTGTGGCGATTCTTGGCATCAGCTTCTCGCTGCCGGACGTCAGTGAGATTCCTCAGACACTGGAAGTCACCCTGGCCAACTTCAAAAGCGAAGAAGCACCGGACGATGCAGACTTTATCGCCCAGAATAACCAGGCAGGCAGCGGACAGCTGGAAGAAAAGCAATTACCCACCACCCGGGAAAAGCAGAATTTCAGGCGGACGACATACAGGATGTCACCTCCCGTCTGGCGGTTGATAACCGTCAGCTCACTTATGACGAAATGTCAGCAATTGAAACCGCTCTGGCTGAAATTGATGGCATCAGCCAACAGCAACTGAGTAACAGCCAGCACGAAGTAATCACCAGTCTGGCCAAACAGCAACAACAGGCCGCACCACAGAGTCAGACTAAGCAAGAGCAGAAAAAGTCCTCTGCATCTCTGCCCGGTAATACCGACACGATTCTGACCCGCAGTCTTGAAATCGCCAGTCTGGAAGCCCAGCTAGCTTTACAGCAACAGGCTTACGCAAAACGCCCCGGGTTAAATGGATGACCTCGGCCAGTACCCTGAGCCATAAAGATGCGGAATACCTCTCCAACTGGAAACGCCGCATTGAGGCCGTCGGCAACCTTAACTATCCGGTTCAGGCCCGCCAGCAACGGCTTTATGGCAGCCTGCGACTGCTGGTTGCCATTCAGCCGGACGGCTACGTAAAAGATATTCAGATACTGCACTCCTCCGGCAGCACTTTGCTGGATAATGCCGCCATGCGGATTGTGGAACTGGCTTCCCCTTCCAGCCATTCCCGGAAGAAATGCGCCAGACCACCGATATTCTGGAAATAATTCGCACCTGGAAATTTGAGAAAACCACCCGGGTGTACTAGTCCTAGTACTAAGGTCATAACAAATGATCTGCGTGCCGGGGTTTAAACAACCCGCTTTACACAGCAATGCTGCTTTTGCATCAGCCAGAACCAGCGGCCGAAAAGGAGCCAATAACATGTCCTTACCGCCTGACTCCGACATACCCGGCAACCCTCAGGACACCATGTGCCTGCGGGACCACTTTCTGATCTCAATGCCTCATATGCATGATGGCAACTTTGCCCAGAGCCTTACCTATATCTGTGATCACAATGAACACGGTGCCATGGGCATTATCATCAACCGCCCGCTGGACCTCAGTTTCCAGGCGCTTCTCAGCCATCTGGAGATTGAAACTGACCACGAGGCTACCGCCCAGCCCGTGTTTGCCGGTGGCCCGGTACAGACCGACAAAGGCTTTGTCCTGCACCTGACCGGTGACCGGGAATGGTCATCCTCCTATGATGTCAGTGACCGTGTCAGCATCACCAGTTCACTGGATATTCTTGAAGACCTTGCCAACAGTAAAGAACAGGTTCCCAGCCTGGTTGCATTAGGCTATGCCGGCTGGGGTGCAGGCCAGCTCGAAGACGAAATCCGCCAGAATGCCTGGTTAAGTTGCCCGGCAAATTTAGATATACTATTCCACATGCCTGCCGAGCAACGGCTACATGCCGCCGCTGCAAGTCTCGGTGTGAATCTGGATCTTATGACAGCCCAAAGCGGCCACGCATAAATTTCATAAGAAGTATTAATGAGCGAAACTACTCAAACCGTTCTGGGATTTGATTTCGGTACCAGCCGCATAGGTGTGGCTGTTGGCCAGAGCCTTACTGGCACCGCAGCGCCACTGGAACCGGTGGCCGCCCGTGACGGCATTCCCGACTGGCAGATCTTCGATCAGCTGATAGCTGAATGGCAACCTACCGCACTGGTTGTCGGCATCCCCTCAATATGGATTCCACCATCAGCGACATGGCCCGCCGGGCCCGTAAATTCGCCAACCGCCTGAAAGAACGCAGCAAACTGCCCTGTTACCTGATGGACGAACGGCTGACATCTGATGAAGCCAAGCGAATCAGTGTGTCCCGAGGCGGCAGCAACAACTTTAAACAAAACTCTGTGGACGGCATCGCCGCCCAACTTATTCTGGAAGACTGGCTGGCAAGCGAAACCCGCATCCCCAGCGAAACCCGACTGGAGGACCTCTATGGTATCGGGCGTAATTAAGGTCGACGCGTTATTAGAAAAATGACCCTCGAACTGCAAAACTATCTGAAGGCCAGAGCAATCGAAAACCCGATGATCATCGGTATCCGTACCGGCGGTGTCTGGATCGCAGAAGCCCTGCAAAAAGCCTTGAACTGGACAGCCCTATGGGAGTTCTGGACATCGCTTTCTACCGGGATGACTTCACCCGCATGGGCCTGCACCCGAAGGTGCAGCCGTCTATACTGCCCACCGCAACCGAAGGCAGACACATCATTCTGGTTGACGATGTGCTGATGAGCGGCCGTACGGTACGTGCGGCAATGAATGAAATTTTTGATTATGGCCGGCCAGCCTCAATTACCCTGGCCGCTCTGATCGACCTTAACCGTCGTGAACTGCCCATCCAGGCGGACGTCGTCGGAGAGGTGATGCTGCTGGCAGCCGATGAACGGGTCAAACTGACCGGTCCGGAGCCACTGTCCATCGAAATCAGCAAACGTGCCGACTGAATCCTGGCAAACACAGCGGAATCCCAACATGTTTGAACAACAAGATCCAAACCAAATACAGCTCAACAGCGAAGGTCAGCTGAAACACTTTCTGACCACCGAAGGCCTGAGCCGCGAACTGCTCAGCGAAATCCTCGACACCGCTGACTCCTTTGTGGACATGAGTGCCCAGCAGGTTAAGAAAGTCCCGCTGCTGCGCGGCAAAACCGTTGTAAACCTGTTCTTCGAAGCCAGCACCCGTACAGCCAGCACCTTCGAACTGGCTGCCAAGCGTCTGTCTGCCGACGTTCTGAACCTGAATATCAGCACCTCTTCCACCGCCAAGGGCGAAACCCTCAGGGATACCCTGATGACCATGGAAGCGATGCACTCCGACATGTTCGTGGTCCGTCACTCCGACAGTGGCGCTCAGCATTACATCGCTGAAAACGTTACCCCTAACGTTGCCGTGATCAATGCCGGTGACGGCCGCCATGCCCATCCGACTCAGGCAATGCTGGACATGCTGACTATCCGCCAGCACAAAGGCGACTTCAGCCCACTGAAAGTGGCCATTGTCGGTGACATCCTGCACTCCCGGGTAGCCCGTTCTCAAATCCACGCCCTGCGTACTCTCGGCGCAGCTGAAGTTCGGGTCATTGCCCCGCACACGCTGCTGCCACGCCATATCGAAGCGTTAGGCGTACAGGTCTACACCGACATGAAGCAGGGCCTGAAGGACGTAGATGTCGTCATGATGCTGCGTCTGCAGCGTGAACGCATGCTCAGCGCCCTGCTGCCAAGTGAAGCGGAATTCTACAAACTGTACGGCCTCAGTGAAGACAAGCTGCAACATGCCCACCCGGATGCCATTGTCATGCACCCCGGCCCGATTAACCGCGGTGTGGAAATCGAATCCGCCGTTGCCGACGGTCCCCGTTCCCTGATCCTCAATCAGGTGACTAACGGTATCGCCGTACGCATGGCCGTCATGTCGATGTCCATGAGTGGCCAGACTACAGAAGCTGCGCGCCGGGCTGAACAGCACGCCAGCCGTACAGAATAAGCGGGAATGAAAAACATGAATATTAAAATTCAGGGAGGCCGCGTCATCGACCCGGCCAGCCAGCTTGACCAGATTACAGACCTGTATATCAGTGACGGAAAAATTGCTGCCATTGGCCAGGCACCGGCAGGCTTTAACGCCGACCAGACCATCGACGCCAGTAATCAGGTTGTCAGCCCCGGTCTGATTGATCTTTGTGCCCATGTCCGCGAACCCGGCTATACCCGCAAAGGTAATATAAACACAGAAACAGCTGCAGCCGCTGCCGGTGGTATCACCACCCTGTGCACCCCACCAAATAGCAAACCCATTGCCGACACGACCGCCGTCGTCGACTTGATTCAGGACCGTGCCCGTGAAGCCGGCAATGCCCGCATTCTGCCAATGGGTGCCCTGACCCAGGGGCTGGCCGGTGAACAGCTGAGCCCGATGCACGGCCTCAGCCAGGCTGGCTGCATTGCCTTTACCAACATGCGCCAGCCAGTGAAAAACTCACTGGTCCTGACCCGCTGTCTGGAATACGCCGCCACCCACGACCTGCTGGTAATCTTCCAGGCGGAAGATGCCGGACTGGCAGCCGGCGGTGCCATGCACGAAGACACCACCTGTACCCGTCTTGGCCTGAACGGTATTCCTGAAACCGCAGAAACCATCGAAGTTGCCCGCTGCCTGTTGCTCATTGAACAAACCGGTGTGCGTGCCCACTTCGGCCAGCTCTCCTGTGAGCGTTCAGTGAAAATGGTGATGGACGCCCGTGATCGTGGCCTTCAGGTAACCGCTGACATCGCCATTCAGAACCTGCTGTTAACCGACGAAAACGTCAACGGCTTTGATCCTAACTTCCACCTGATCCCACCACTGCGCAGCCAGCTTGACCGTGCAGGTCTTCGTCAGGCACTGCTGAGCGATGGATTCCAGGCGATCTGCTCAGATCACCAGCCCCATGAAACGGCCGCTAAACAGGCACCGTTTGCAGCCACTGAACCGGGTATGACCGGTCTGGAAACCCTGCTGTCCCTGTCACTGATTCTGGTGGAACAGGAACTGATCAGCCTGCCACAGATGCTTTCCAAGCTAACCTGTGGTCCGGCGGAAGTACTGGGTATTGAAAGCGGACAGATCGCCGAAGGCATGCCGGCCGACCTGTGTATTTTTGACCCGCAGGCAGAATGGTCACTGACCCCGGAAACCAGCCGCTCAGCCGGTCAGAATACCCCGTTCATGGGTCACACCCTGAAAGGCCAGGTCAGCCATACCCTGCTGGACGGTGAAGTGGTATTCCGGCTCGGCTGAATAAAAGCCACCGTAGCGATAAGCCACAAAAAAGCCGGTATCTTTCGATACCGGCTTTTATTTCGGTTATGTAACTGGCCAGAAAGCCTAGGACATATCCGAAATTTCTTTGTTTATCATTTCCCTGATCTGCTCTTCATCCTGAACCATGTCACTGCCTTCCTGACGCAGAGACTTCAGCAGACCTATGGTCATCGCAATGATTACGAAAGTGAATGGCAATGCGCCGGCAATAGAAGCTGCCTGCAAGGCTTTCAACGCTTCCTTACCACCCAGTAACAGGATCATCAGAGTAACCGCACCCAGCAGCATCCCCAGATAATACGCTGCTGTACCGGCGGACGACGGCCGAATGACAACAGACGGCCCAGTACCAGCGTACCGGAGTCAGCGGAGGTTACGAAGAACACAACCACCACAACCAGCGCAGCCAGTTTGGCAACCGTTGCAACCGCACCTGGCGTTACCACATCAAATGCAGCATACAGGGTACCGGCATAATCCCAGTTGTTAACGGCAGTGTTGTAGATGCTCATATCCGCACCGTAGATACCTTCGTAGATACCTGCAGAACCGATAATACCGAACCACAATACAGCCACCATAGAAGGCACCAGCATTACGCCGAAGACAAACTCACGCACAGTACGGCCACGGGAAATACGCGCAATGAACATACCTACGAACGCTGCCCAGGCAATCCACCAGCCCCAGTAGAAGATGGTCCAGCCACCCTGCCATGTACGTTCTTCAGGGCTGCGGGCTGTCCACAGGGTCATCTGAATCGCTTCAGACACATACTCACCCAGACCGGTCAGTGTGCTGGCAATCAGGTAGTTGGCATTACTGGCAACCAGGAAGTACGCCAGAATGACAATACAGATCCAGGTGTTCAGCTCAGACAGAATCTTGATGCCTTTTGCCACACCGGTGGTTGCAGAGAAGGTTGCAATCACAGTGATCAGCAGAATAGATACGATGGTAACTGTCTGGGATTTCTCTTCCAGTACACCCAGAGACACCAGACCGGAACCGATCTGCTCTACCCCTAAACCCAGTGTGGTTGCGATACCGAAGATAGTACCGAATACCGCCAGGATATCGACAGTGTGACCAATCGGACCGTAGATCTTGTCACCGATCAGCGGATACAGGGAAGAACGCATGGACAGCGGCAGACCTTTACGGAATGCGAAGTACGCCAGCGACAGACCCACAATGGCATACATGCCCCAGGCAACCGTACCCCAGTGGAAGATTGTCAGTTTCAGACCACCGGCAACCGCATCAGCCACCAGATCATTCGGTACAGGGAAACCTTCATCACCCGGCATCAGACCGGCACTCAGTGCTGCCTGCTTCGCTTCAAAGAAGGTCGCCACAGCGGCCTTTACTTCAGAGCTTAGGAACGGGTTACCGCCACTCCAGCCACTGGCGAAATGAATCAGGGGTTCAGACATCGAGAAAAACAGCATACCGGCACCGGTACCACAACCAAACAGCATGGAGAACCATGCAAAATTGGAGAATTCCGGACGGTCACCGTCTTGTCCAAGCCGAATCTGGCCCACTTTGGAGAACATTACGTACGCACAGGCAATAAACGCCATCAGCATCACAGCAATGTAGTACCAGCCTAAAGTCTGTTCAATCCACGCTTTCAGGCCGAGGAACTGTGCACTGGCGGTTTCCCCAGTAGCACGGTATAAAGAATAAACATCAAAACCATCACAATGGCGGTGATGCCCAGGGTCGAGTTGAGGCCTTTGAGAATGCCCCGTTTTGCTATGAGTTGATCTAACTCTGCATCGTTTATCATCATGCATCCTTCTTATAATTATTTTCAGAAACACAGCCTGACAACTCTCTCTAACCGAAAGCGATATATCCCTATCAGGTCAGGCAATGTGCTGCAATCCAGACTGTATCCGGCCTGCACCGGTAACGGACCCTTAGGCAGACGGCTGATACTCTCCCGGTCAGAAAAGTAACAGCATCCGGCTGCGTAACCGCCCGATACTGCATACAGAAAATGGATCACATCTGTTCAAATGAACAATTGAGCAACCATACGCCGTGGATATAAAGTCCCCAAAAGGCCTTATATCGCAGCGAAATAGCAGATTCAGCAAATACGCCGAAAATCACGGTAGCAAAGCGGTACGCCAGAAGATTGTTCAGAATCGCCATAAACACGTTTAAAATCGTCATCCTTTAACACATTTGCGACGTGCTCATGTCGTAATGATACATTTATTTCAAAGAAATTAATGTATAAAAATCAACCAATTAACTATTAATTGCCTGCTCAAGATCGGCAATAAGATCACTGATATTTTCAATACCGAGAGAAAACCGTAATAAATCATCCGGCACCGGACTGGTTTCCCTTCGATCAGAGCGCGGTGTTCCACCAGACTTTCAACACCGCCAAGAGACGTTGCCCGTACAAAATGCCGTAAACGGCCCATAATGCGCGCGGTATTTTCCCGACCACCCTCAAAGCGGATCGACAACATACCACTGAATCCGCCCTGCATCTGCGCGGCAGCAACACTGTGCTGTGGATGGCTTTCCAGCCCGGGATACATCACTGCCTTCACGCCGGGATAGCCTTCAAAATGCCGGGCAAACGCCATGGCATTTTCACAGGCCCGCTGAACCCGCACATGCATGGTGCGCATGCCACGCAGCAGCAACCAGCTTTCAAACGGCCCCAGAATACCGCCGTGCTGGGCACGGATCAGTGCAGCTTTCTGCCAGCGCTCATCTTCACGGGCACAGATCAAGGCACCGGCTACCACATCACTGTGGCCATTAATGTACTTAGTCGCCGAATGGAACACATAGTCAGCGCCCAGTGTAATCGACTGAGTCAGTAACGGTGTACCGACGGTGGAATCCACCACCAGCTGTGCACCGGCCTGATGGGCCAGCTCAGCCGCCCGGGCAATGTCCACCACTTCCCAGGTAGGGTTTGCCGGTGTTTCGGTCCATACCAGCTGTACCGGCGCCGCCTGAATCACATCCGCCAGGCTCTGCATATCCCCGGCATCATAAAAATCCAGCGTAATACCCCAGTCTTCGCAAAAGGTAATCAGCCAGCCACGCAATGACCAGTACATCACCTTTGGTGCAACAATCCGGTCACCAGGTCGCAAAGTCTGTACCAGTGCCGTTGCCGCCGCCATACCGGAGGCAAACAGTTTGCAGGCGGCACCCTTTTCCAGCGTACACAGCAACTGTTCAGCCATCTCAGCATTGACACTCTGATCCCGGGCATAAATACGGCTGCTGTCGTACAGCTCACCCTGCTCATCCCGGGCGAATGTGGTTGACGGCTGAATCGGCGGGACCACCGCACCGGTTTGCTTATCCAGATAATGACCGGCCTGAGCCAGTAACGTTTCAACCTTATCCTGCTGTTCCATAAATACATTCCTTACCGGGTATCAGCATACCGGGCTCATTCAATTATCTCTGTTCACACGTTACCGGCCTGCTGCTTCAGCCAGTTTATAAAAGTCATTACCCGGGTATCATTCAGTAATGCTTTGGGGACCGCAATACCCCATTCGCCATTACCTGCAGTATATTCATTCACTGGCCGGATCAGACGCCCCGCCGCCAGATCATCCTCCGCCACCGGGCCGTTAACCAGCGCGATCCCCTGGCCGGCGATTGCCATTTCCAGCGCCACCGCCAGCGTATCCACCACCAGCGGGCTTTGCCGCCGCTGATTACCGGTCCCCAGCGTCATAAACCACTCATCCCAGCCCCAATAGCCTTTTTCTGTGGAAACCGTCAGTAAGGGATAATTCTCCAGTGCCTCCGGGGTCAGCGGCAGCTGCGCATCTTGCAACAGCTGTGGCGCGCAGACCGGGTACACCTGCGAAGGAAACAATCTGATCCAGTGTAAATGCGACGGCATCTCCGTACGACTGTAAATCAGGCCTATATCGGCATTAGCTTCATCAAATTCCCAGGCAGAATTATTGGCCTGTAAATGAATGTCTATGTCAGGATACTGACAGCGAAAATCACTCAGGCGACCGGCCAGCCAGCGAATGGACAGAGTGATATACGCCTGTAACCGCAACGCCGGATTAGCACTCTGCTCCCGAACGGTTTCACAGCCTTTAATCAGTAATTCCAACGCTGCCCGTACACTGGGGTAAAGTGCCTCCCCTGCCGGTGTCAGCACTACATTGCGGCCCTGTCTGGCAAACAGCTTCACGCCAAGGTCATCTTCCAGCGTATGAATCTGATGACTGATCGCCGGATGGGTCAGGTTCAGCTCATCCGCGGCACCACGGATGCTCTGCAACCTTGCGGCAGCTTCAAAACCTTTCAGTGCCTTAAGGGGCGGTAACTTGCGCAGATCAATGGCCATCGGGAATATCCGCAGACGATAAGAGTTATAAAACGACTTCAATATTTAACTTACCAATTCGGCGATTGGAAGATTTTTTACCAATCATGTAAAAAGATCAATTGTTGCCAACCGCCACTCCTCCTACCTTTAAGTGCATTCCTTTTTATAAACATTCCAAACCACAAAACACACAATAAAAAGCAGAGGGTGGCACATGAAAATCGGATTTATCGGCCTGGGTAATGTCGGTGGCAAACTGGCGGGCAGCTTATTACGTAACGGCAAAGACCTGACCGTCCGGGATCTCAACCAGGTATTTGTGGATGACTTCGTCTCCCGGGGTGCGGAAAGTGCCGACTCCCCGAAAGAAATGGCAGAAAAATGTGATGTCATCATTACCTGCTTACCTTCTCCTGCAGCCTGTTCAGAAGTAATGGAAGCCGATGACGGCATCATCGCCGGTCTGTCGGAAGGCAAAATCTGGATGGAAATGAGCACCACTGACGAAGCCGAAGTACGCCGCATCGCCGAACTGGTGGAAGCCAAAGGCGCCATGCCGGTAGACTGCCCGGTTTCCGGTGGTTGCCACCGTGCCGGCACCGGTAACATTTCCATCTTTGCCGGCTGTACCCGGGAAGCCTTTGACCGGGTATTGCCAATCCTCACCACCATGGGCCGGCGCATTCTGCATACCGGCGAACTGGGCTCAGCCTCCATTCTTAAAGTAGTAACCAACTATCTGTGTACAGTGCATCTGGCGGCCCTGGCTGAAGCCCTTACCGCTTCAAAAGTACTGGGCATGGACATGAACGTCACCTATGAAGCGATCAAGGCGTCTTCCGGTAACTCTTTGTTCATGAAACCGAATCACAGGTCATCCTCAACGGCAGCCGGGACATCAGCTTCACTATGGATCTGGTCCTGAAAGACGTCGGTATCTTTGACGAAGTCACCAAACGTAAAGGTATGCCGCTGGAAATTGCACCGCTGATGGTCGACATATTCCGGGATGGTCAGGACCGTTACGGCCCGCGGGAATTCTCACCCAACATTATCCGCCGGATGGAAGAAGCCTGTGACGTACAGGTACTGGGACAAAACTTCCCGGCTGAAATGGTCGACGACGAACCGGAAGAACCGGGCTACGAAGTGGTCGTGCCGGGACGTCAGGACTACTGATATCCCGCAGCACAGCGCCGGTCAGTCTGACCGGCGTTTGCACATCTATACTCAGTAGCGTCAGACACGCTTTTATCCGCTTTATCAGCTAACAGGCAGACGAATGAAAACCCTCGATAAACTGTATATCAACGGCCAGTGGCAGGCATCCGCCAGTAATCGCTATATTGACGTCACCAATCCGGCTGACAATCAGATTTTCTTACGTGTCCCCAGGGCAACAATGAAGACGTTGAGCAAGCCGCACAGGCCGCCCGTCAGGCACTGCCCGGCTGGGCAACCTCGCTGGCCAGTATCCGCGCCGACCTGATGCGAAAAATCGCGGCTGAAATGCGTAACCGTTACGACGAACTGGTCGATGCCCATGTCAAATCCATGGGCTGCCCGCGCCATCTGACCGGTGCATTCCATGTGGACGCCCCCATTGAAGCCATGGAATACTACGCCGACCTGGCCTACAAGATGGAAGCCGTCGAAGAGCGCAATGATGTTTTACTGCTGAAAGAACCGGTAGGGGTCTGTGCCTTTATCAACCCGTGGAACTATCCGCTGCACCAACTGATCGGCAAGGTCGCACCCGCGCTGGCTGCAGGCTGCACCATCATCGCCAAACCGGCAGAACAGACCCCGGAGCTGGATTTTCTCATGGCTGAAATTTTTGACACGGCAGGCTTACCCGCCGGGGTCTTTAATCTGGTCTCCGGTCTGGGAACAGAAATCGGCCCGGTTATGTCCAGCCACCCTCAGGTCGACATGGTGTCCTTTACCGGGTCCACACGCGCCGGAGTGCAGGTGGCTGCAGCTGCAGCCCCGGGTGTAAAACGGGTCTGTCAGGAACTGGGAGGGAAGTCCGCCTTTATCATTACCGAGGATGCCGACCTGAGCGCCGCAGTGCGCTACGGGGTTGAAGACGTTATGGCCAACACCGGTCAGACCTGCAACGCCCTGACCCGCATGCTGATCCCCCAAAGCCGCTATGAAGAAGCGGTCGCGCTAGCGGCTGAAATTGCCGGGGAGCAAGTGGTTGGCGATCCTACCGACGATGCCACCACCATGGGCCCGATGGCATCACACCGTCAAAAGAAACCGTTGAAAACTATATCCGCCTGGGGCTGGAAGAAGGTGCCCGCCTGGTGACGGGCGGGCCGGGCGCACCTGCCGGCCTGCCTGAACAGCTACGTGACGGCGCTTTTGTGCAGCCAACAATTTTTGCGGATGTCCATAACCGGATGCGCATTGCCCGGGAAGAAATCTTCGGCCCGGTACTTTGCATTATTCCTTACAGCGACACTGAAGACGCCATCGCCATCGCCAATGACACCCTTACGGGCTGTCGTCCGGTGTCTATGCCAAAGACGCCGCCTCGGCCATTCCGATTGCCCGGCGTATGCAGGCCGGCCAGTGCTACATTCAGGGTGCCTATTTCTCCATGGATGCCCCTTTGGCGGGTACAAGCAGTCCGGTAACGGCCGCGAATGGGGTGAACACGGCATGGATGAATACATGGAAACCAAAGCCATCATCTGTAGCTGAATCCTCCCAGTGCTTATTGCATCAGCCAGTCATTTGCCCACTGGCTGATGCGACCAGCCTTTAACCTTTTAAGGCTTTTATCCGTCTAACCGACTTTAAAAACATGGTCAAATTAACCACAAAAGCTATTTTGTCCATTATTTTTACACTTGAGCAATTTATTTTTCCCTGTACGCTCCGCCCCTCCTGAATAATGTACTGTATACACTGGAGAAAACGTCTTTTTGGTACAGTCAAAAATCCGTTTCGACTAGCCTTTTGGGCTATTTTTCAGCTTTACCTAAAGTAGTACTGTAAGCGTCGTTGATTGAGATCAATATACACGCTGGCAGTTGCTGATCTGCTCACCGTTACGTCGCAAACAGGTACAGACAAGCGCAGGAACTGCTATATATAATTTTTGTTCAGGCTATCGCCACGGTAATCATCCTGTCATTTAACGATGTTAGTGCACCATGAAATACCCGCTCTCTGACCCTGGTCTGAGCAGCGATAGCGGACTATATTCCATCAACAGCCAAGCGTGAGATTAGGGATAACTATGAAAAGAAGAAATATGCTGAAAGCAGCTGCTGCCGGTATCGCAGCAGCCCTCTGGCAATGACGGCAACGACAGCTCAGGCTGCAACTGTACGCCTGCGTATGCAGACATACTGGGGCACTGAGTCTGACGAAATCCATAACGAGTTCATCGACGACATTAAAGTTGCTTCCGACAAGACCCTGCGGGTGAAGCGTTTCCGTGGTTCTGAACTGGTACCTAACGCAGATATGATGCAGGCAGTTGGCAAAGGCACAATCGATATGTGTCAGGGCTACTCCGGTTACTGGCCTGGCCAGCTGGACATCGCATCCATCGAAGCCGGCCTGCCAGGTGCATGGACTGACTACGACGAAGCACAGTACATCATGGAATCCAAAGGTCTGATCGACCTGATCCGTGAAGCGTACGCAGAGAAAGGTGTTCACTACCTGGGCCCTATCATGGGCGGTCCTTTCGACCTGCTGACCACCAAGCCTGTTAAGAGCCTGGAAGATCTGAAATCCATGAAGATCCGTGCAACACCTTCTGTTGCCAAGGTTCTGGAAAAATTTGACATCCCTACTGTATACCTGCCAGGCGGCGAGCTGTACCTGGGCCTGTCTACCGGTACCATTGACGGTGTTATCTATGCCGGTACCAACGAGTACAAGGCAATGAAACTGTACGAATCTGCCAAGTACTACACCTTCCTGGGTATGGTTAACCCGGGTTACACCGATGACATGCTGATCAACAAAGCGAAGTGGGACTCTCTGTCCGACGAGCACAAGCGCATCATCGAAATGGCATACGCCAAGCACGCCCGTAAGATGCACACCTGGATGGTAAGCGGTTCTATCGATGCCGGTACAACCGGTCTGTTCGAATTCAACACCCTGCCAGAAGCCGATCAGGCGAAACTGCGTGAAGCTGCCCGTGTTATCTGGGACGAAGAAGCTGCTAAGTCTCCGCGTAACGCGGCTGCCATTAAGATCCTGGAAGAAGCTGCTAAAGCGACCGGGAGAGCATAATGGCCGGGATATCTCGCTTACTTGACCTCCAAGACGGGATATCCGAATTCATCGGCAGGGCCATCTCCTGGATGTGCCTTGCCATGATGGGCGTTCTCGTATTCGAGATCTCCGCGCGATATCTGTTTAACAGCCCAACCTCATGGGCCCATGAAACCACCACCATGCTGTACGGAACCTTCTGTATCCTGGCAGGTGTCTACACCCACAAACACCACGGCCACGTACGCAGTGAGGCGATTTATCACCTGTTCTCACCCCGTGGCAGAGCGATACTGGACGTCATTACCGGCGGTATCGGCCTGGTTGTGTTTGCCGTGTTCTTTAATGTGGCGTTCGAATTTGCCGCCGATTCATGGCGCAGTGGCGAACTGTCATCAAAAGTACCTGGGCACCACCGATTTACCCGTTTAAATCTGTATTACCCCTGGCCGTTGGCCTGATGTGGTTACAGAGCCTGGCTCACTTTATCCGTGACCTGCGCGTTGCTCTGAATATGGATAAGCCGTCGCAACCGACCGCTGCTTCCGAATAAATAATTAAATAAAGGAAACTAACGGTGTTAGATCTCGATCCTTTAGTCGTCACGGGCGGTATGTTCGGCTGCATGCTGCTGATGCTGATTCTCGGCGCACCTCTTACCTGGGCACTGCTGACCGTCGGTGTCGGTTCTGCCTACTTCCTGTGGGGCGCTGCCGGCCTTGAGCTGCTAGCTATCAGCACCTTCGCCTCCATGGACAACTTCCTGCTGGTCGCCCTGCCGATGTTTATCTTCATGGGCCTGATGCTGCAACGTTCCGGCATCACCGACGACCTGTTCGACATGATTAACAAGCTGATGGGGTACCCCGGTGGTCTGGGTATGGGGACAATTATCGTCTGCGCCCTGATTGCTGCCATGGCCGGTGTATCCGGCGCGGCGACCGTCAGCCTGGGGATTATTGCCCTGCCAGCCATGCTGAAACGTGGCTACGATAAAAACTGGCCACCGGTACCATTATGGCCGGCGGCGCACTGGGCTTCCTGATTCCGCCAAGTGTACTGATGATCATCTACGCCTTCCTGGCACGGGAATCCGTCGGCAAACTGTTTGCTGCCGGCCTGATGCCGGGTCTGATGCTGGCGGGTATTTACATTCTGTATGTATTTATCCGTGCCAAAATGAATCCGTCACTGGCCCCGCCAATTGACGAATCTGAGCGGGTAGACCTGAAAGGCAAACTGACAGCTCTGAAAGCGCTGATCCTGCCGGGCTCTCTGATTGCCACTGTACTGAGCTTCATCATCTTCGGTATCACATCACCGTCTGAAGCGTCAGCAGTAGGTGCGGTCGGTTCGATTATCTGTGCAGCAATTTACCGCAACCTGACCCGTGAAGTAATGAAAGATGTACTGATCAGCACCACCAAGCTGATGGGTATGCTGTTGTGGATTACTCTGGCGGCGGTCTTCTTCAGTAAGGTGTATATCGGCCTGGGTGCCGGTATGGTTCTGGAAGAGTTCATTGAAGATGCCGAACTGTCTGCCTACTGGGTAATCATCGCCATGCTGGCCTGTTACTTCCTGCTGGGCATGTTCCTGGACGACTTCGCCATTGTATTTATTACGGTGCCGCTGTTCGTGCCAATCGTAGATACTCTGGGCTTTGATACCGTCTGGTTCGCCGTACTGTTTATTATCAGTATGCAGTCTGCCTACCTGACACCACCCTTTGGCTACAACCTCTTCTATATGCGCTCGGTGGCGCCGCCAAGTGTCAGCATTTATGACCTGTATAAAGCGGCGATTCCGTTCGTGTTCCTGCAGATCATTGGTCTGGCACTGGTGGTAATGTTCCCGCAGATCGCTCTGTGGTTACCGGAACAGATTTTCGGCTAACCCCGAATTCAGCACAGAAAAAGGCTGCCCGGTTACCCGCGCAGCCTTTTTATACCTGCCATACCTGATCAGTCGAGCAACTCAGACACAATCAGCTTCAGCAAAAACGTTTCCCGGTCGATGGACTGTCCCTTCTTATCACTGCCGGCAATGATTGCCTCGTTATGGCGAATCGCCTCATGAATATTCATCCATACCGGATGCATCCCGTTCTGCAATTCATGGCTTTCCAGCTGAGGTTCTCCCAGTTCCCCACCAGCTCGCAGCGATAACACAGGGAACGCATCAGTACCCAGTCATATCCAGGCTTATGCCAGGGACGGTACTCATCATACTGACCATAAGGCTGAATATCTGTCACATCCGCAGCACCGGTTTCTTCCCGTAATTCACGGATTAAGCCCTGAATAGCCTCTTCACCGTCATCAATCCCACCACCGGGCAATGAATAATCATCATATCTGGCGGTATAAAGCAGCAGAATATTCTCGCCCTGCAGCACGATTCCGCGGGCAGCAGTACGGATAAACAAACGGTCATCACCGGTCAGCATGTCCGGTTTTACAGCAGGACGAAGTAAACGCATGGTCGTCTCATTCCAACAACAAAAACGCAATTATCCACTGCCCTGCTGAAGACACAACCACTCGCTTACTTTTTACCAATCCCCATCCGATACAGGACATCATGGCCGGCCATGCGATGCTTAACCGCCGCGGCTACATGCAGAACAACCACCGCCAGCAGCGTCCAGGCCAGAATTTCATGGTTTTCAGACGTAAAATCTTCCAGTTTAATGCCCATCCAGGTATCCATGGTCGGAAACAGCTTAGGCATCGGAATCCCAAACAGCGTCACCCCGTGGCCACCAAAATCCGTTTCTGCCCAGCCCAGCGTAATGATCACCGCCGGCAGAATATACAGTGCCAAATGCCCGGCATGTGCCATACGCTTATCCAGTGCTGTAAAACCCTCCGGTAATTCCGGAGGCTTAATCAACGCACGGGCAGCAATTCTCGCGAGCAGTAACATTGCCAGTAATACGCCGATGGAAATATGCATGGCAAAGATAAACTCTTCGCCAGCAGAATCTTCCGCAAAAACCATGCATCAGATAACCGCTGCTCCACATCAGCACAAAACCCAACGCCATCAGCCAGTGAATAGTCTTGACTGAAAAGCTATATTGATTATTTAAATTACGATTTTGATTTATTTCAGACATAACAGAGCCCCTTGTCATCAGGCGACCAAACAGGTTATCAGGAAATGTCAGACAGCCTCACCGCTGCCTGAAAGAAAATTAAAAGCTGTGCTGTAGAGAGTTACCGGCGTGTTGAAAACTGATATTCATGACGAATACCTGCTTACGGTAACCGTAGCTCAACTGCCAGCCAAAACGCTTACAGATATCCCGGACAATCTCCAGCCCGTGACCATCCTGCCCCTGCCCGGATTCTGCACCGCTGACAGGATTTAACATTTGCAGCCCCCGCCCGGATAACCGGAACTGGACAAACTCCTCACCGAAGTTCAGACCGTTATGCAGCAGGGCAGTCAGTAATGTATCCACAAGTGCCAGCGGCGCGGTAACACGGGCCTCACCAAACAGTGTGAAAGTCATATCACGGCTGTCTGCTTGCGGCTGGCATTCACGGAAAAGGGCCTCTAAACGTGAGCGTACATTAATGGTTTCACATTCAGATTCTTCCTCAGAGGCCGGTAACGGGTTTATGCGGATCATCCGGCCGGACGGTCCACAGGCCTGCTCACTGCTTAACTGATTCTTCGCAGCGTTACCGATTGATTTCGGTGCCAACGGAACCTCAGCGATTGTACCCTGCAGTGTATGCAATCCATGCCCCGCATACCGGGCAAAGCCGCTTTTCGCCTGTAAGGTTTCCACCAGACGCTGAACCAGATCATTCAGCGCCTGATGAAACGATGACGTATTCAGAGATAACATTCCGCCCCCAATCATATTTAATCCCGATCAGGTTGAGCATCAATAGGTTACTGCGTGCCAGATCCCGGCTGTAGCCGGCTAAAAGCACACTGATATTTGCTACTGCATACACCTGAACATTCATTCAGGCTGAATGTTAACAGGGCACTTGTGAAAAGATTGTTAAAGCCATTCTTGCCTGCCGTTCAGTCCTTCAGCAGCTGAAAATCACCGTTTTTCTCCATAGCAGACTTATAGGCAGGACGGGCTTCCATTTGCATAATCCAGCGCTGGCAGGCCGGGTAATCCCTCCCCAGCCCGCCCCGGGCCTGAAGTGCACGTACGGTATACCCCATTTGAATATCCGCCGCAGAAAAATCATCTCCTGCAAACCACGCCTGTTGCTCCAGTGTGGTTTCCATACTTTGTAACAACAGGCGGGTCACCGGTCCGGTATAGGTCGCTCTGGCTTTAGACGTCATCAGACGGATAACAGGCTTAAACAACCAGGAGCCCGCTGATCAAAACGGTTCAGCAGCAATTCCATCGTATTTACATTCATGATGCTGCCTTCCGCCGCGTGCAGCCAGTAGTTATAACCGATTCTGGCATCCGTTCCGGCCTCAGGCCGCAATCCCCTGTCACCGTAGGTATCCAGCAGATACTCAATAATCGCGCCGGATTCAGCAATCATCCGTTCGCCATCAGACAGAAGCGGTGCTTTACCAAGCACATGGAGCTGCTTAAAGCGCGCCTCCGCCATACTGTTTTCCTGCTCACGCTGAAAATGCAGCAGTTCATACTCCAGCCCCATTTCCTCCAGAAGCCAGAGAATCCGTATCGAGCGGGAATTTTCAAGATGATAGAGCGTAATCATGTGGATAAACCTGTCAGGTAAGAATTGCGATAAATCTATCATGGATTTATATTCCATGGAATATAATTAAAAACAAATCCCGGCAAAAGCAGCCATCTCCCGGTTAAAGCTTTTTCAGAAGATCAAACAACTGTTGCTGTTCAGCAGCATCCAGCCCCAGTTGCATATTCATCAGGCTGGAGTCAGCATCCTGATGTGTCTGACGGCCAGCATCGGTAATCTTCAGAAACACCACCCGCTGATCAGCATCGCTGCGCTGCTTTACCGCCAGACCTGCAGCGACCAGTTTGTTCAGCGCCCGGGATACATTCGGGCTGTCATCGATCATCAGAGCTTTGAGCTGATTAACCGTCAACCCTTCCTCCGGCGCGTAATCCAGCGCATGCAGCAAGCCCAACTGTAACAGTGAAACACCGGTATGCTGGATCAGCCGGGTCATTTGTACATGCCGCTCATGGCCGACGCACAACAGTAAGCCGGTAACCTTCTGTTCCAAACTCATATCGGAATCAATAATGGCGGTTTTATTAGCCAAGGCAGCATTTCCTTAAAGACAACTGATAATCACGGCCAATTTTCCGGGATCTCCCGGCAAATTACCAGATACCTGCTACGCCAGCCGTAACTGTGTATCAGCAGGCGCTGCCCAGACCGGCTCGCGTATCTCAGCCAGAGACAGGCTCTGCTCCCACAAGCGGGCAAAATCTTCCGGCCTGCCAGTCACACTGTGGCGGTAACGGCCTACTTTAACGCCGTTAAAATAGCCTCCCTGTGAAGGCAAATCAGAGGCTGTCAGTACCTGACGGATTTTCTCAGCTGCATGCTGAGGCGAGATCGCAAACCAGTGGATCATCAAGCGCATCAGATGCCCGCCCTGCCGGTGCATGCCGGTATTCACATAGCCAGGGTTAATGGCATCCACATCAACCCCGTAATCACCCCGGGCATTCAGCCAGTAAGCCAGCAACCCGTTCGCCCGCAGCGCCTCAGTCATACCTTGCATACCCTGATAACGGCGTCCGAAAATACGGCTGTCCAGCTCAACACCTCCGAAATTCGCACAGCCGTTAATCAACACCCGGGGATTCTCTGAAGCAAGTAATAAAGGCCGCAACAATAACAGCAACATAAAACGGTGCAGGTAATTCACCACAAAGGCTTTATCCACACCTTTCTCATCCAACAGGGACTGACGCTGATAAACCCCGGCATTGAGCACCAGCCGGTCCAGCGAGCTGCATTCATGGCAATATTCCGCAGCCACCCGCTTAATATCACCGATATTTCCAAGATCAGCCGGGTAGTAACGGATCCGGCCACGGCTCAGCGCGACCAGGTTCATCCCTCTTACCTGATCCGTCCCGCCAATGACATCCACATCATGCCCCTCCGCAAACAGCTGCATGGCCAGTTGCTGCCCCATCCCCGATGTACCGCCGGTAATTAATACTCGCATAGCTCACCCCCATATTCAGGAACAGCCAAGTATCGCGGCGCAATGGTAAAACGAAGGTTAACAACCGACCGTACACTGAACCGGCAGCCCGGCCACCCGGTCATCACGACACCGCAGACCAACAGAAGTACGCTGAAAAGAACCATAATCATGCTGACAACCCAGTTAAGAATCCGGAAGACGGCCTCACCGCTACCGGTGGAAATATTAAAAGCAGTGCTGCCGGGATTTCTCAGAGGGCTGAAAACTGATATTCACAACAAACACCTGCTTGCGATAACCGTAACTCAGCTGCCAGCCGTAACGCTCACAGATACGCCGGATAATCTCCAGCCCGTTACCGTCCTGGTCCTGTCCGGATTCTGAACCGCCGACAGGATTTAACATTTGCAGCCCCCGGTCAGATAAGCGGAACTGGACAAACTCCTCACCAAAGTTCAGGCCGTTATGCAGCAGGGCTGTCAATAATGTATCCACAAGAGCCGGCGGCGCAGTGACGCGGGCCTCACCAAACAGCGTACAGGTCATATCACGGCTTTCTGCCAACGACCGGTACTCCCGGAACAGGGCTTCTAAATGTGAACGCATATCGATGATTTCACATTCAGATTCTGCCTGAGAAACCGGTAGCAGAATGCTGCGCCTCATCTGCCCTGAGAACTCACTGTTCCGCCCGGTGTCCTGCACATGACCTGGCTGTTGCTTTGCAGAACAGCAGGAGTTCGGGACTATCTTAGCTTGCGGAGCTATCGGAGAATCGGGTATTGAATCCAGCGGTGTACGCAACCCGTAACCGGCACACCCGGCAAAGGTACGCTCTGCCCGTAAAACACCGGCCAGACGCGATACCAGATCGTTCAGCACCTGACTAAACAATGATTGTTTCAGTGACAACAACTTAACACCTCCTGCTATATCCGGCATGCTTCAGGCTGATCGTAAACGGCACTTTCCCAGACAATGCCTGCGGATAAACTGCCCTCTGGCAGAGCTTCCATTTACGTCACCTTCAGTCACATTTGGCCTGCACCATAGCAATACAACCTTAAAAACTCTTAAAAGGCTCTGAAAACACCGGGAGGTCTGAATCCGTTTTACACGGGAATCCGAAAGGACTTCAACAGCCGGATTCAACAGTCACATACCCGCCATATATAAACCCTGTCAGGTTGCTGATAATCTTAAAGCTGCAGATATCACCGACTTTGCCGGCACCGGCAACAAAGGACAGAAAGCCCCGGAATCATCAGCTGCATACAGGAGCAGATATGAATCAGACCACTTACGACTTCAGCGCTAAACGGGTACTGATTACCGGTGCCAGCCAGGGCATCGGCGCAGCCATTGCCCAACAGTTTCTCGCCGCCGGTGCACGCTGTATCCTCGCCAGCCGCAGCAAGCCTGATTACCTTCCACTTGAAAATGCCCACTGGATAGCCACGGATCTGGCAGATCCCGCACAGATCGAATCCCTGTTCGATCAGTTGGAAACAGCCTTCGGCGGGGTGGACGTGCTGATCAATAACGCCGGCGTCCAGCTGGCAAAAACCGTCGATGCAACCACTGACGAAGACTGGCAGTGGCTCAGTAACATCAACATGCGGGCCCCGTTCATGTGCTGCCGCCGGGCGGTACAGATCATGAAAAACAGGGCAACGGCGCCATTGTGAATATCGGCTCTATAGGCGGCATCACCGCCGATCATGAACTGGCCATTTATAATGCGTCAAAAGCCTGGATGCACGGTTTGACCAAAGCCATTGCCACCGACCATGGCAAACATGGCATTCGCTGTAACGCAGTGTGTCCGACCTGGACCCTGACAGAAATGTCCACGGAATTCTTTGACGCCGAGCCCGATCCGGCGGCCGCCCGGCAGGGTGTATCCCGCCGCCATCCCTTACAGCGACTGGCCCAACCCCAGGAAATTGCACAGGCATGTCTGTGGCTGGCCAGTGATCAGGCCAGCTTTATCAGCGGACAGCTACTCAGTGTCGACGGGGAATGACCGCCAGCTCCGCGGTTGATCCGGTCATCGATATCAGCGGCGTACAGACATGAAAAAGCCGCCAGTCAGGCGGCTTTGAGAGGGAGAAAATGCTGGCGAACTGACAAGCTCAGTTTCGGTCACCGGAGCACTGCAGATCAGGTTACCGGTCAGTCAGCCAGCCCGCTGGCTTACACCAGCTCACCACGTGCCGGATAATCCTTTTCCACCACGAAGTTAACGGCACCCAGTACCTCACGGAACAATGGGCGAGCAAATGGCATAGTGCTGATCTGCGCCCAGTACAGGGTGTTATCCGGGCGTACCAGGAACAGGCCCGGTTCGCTGAATTCAGCCGGTTCTTCAATGCCGATAGACGTCAAACCACGGCCGGCAGAACGGTGCAGACCCCAGGCCTGAGCCTGTTCAGCCGTTAACCCGTAGCCCAGATTAATATTCTTCAGTTCCCAATCCGCCAGCGCCTGTTCAGTGCGGGCTTTATCATCACTGCTCAGGGCCAGTACAGACACGCCTGCTGCAGCAAAATCACCGGCCAGCTTATCCAGCTCTTTCAGATACTTGGCACACAGCGGGCAATGCAGCCCCGGTAAAACACCAGCATCGTAAAATGTTCCGGAGTCTGATCTGATAAAGACCAGCTACCATTAAGCGTTTCCACATTCAGCGCCGGCACAGCCTGACGGGTCTTCAGCACAACCATTTTGTTCTCCAGAAAACTGACATTTTGATAACTGCTACTTTACCTCCGCACAATGTACGATTAGTATGCATTTTGTGCGGATTTACTATCACTTTGTACCAAGATCATATTCACCGATAGTTATCTCTTTGTTTTAACAACCGGATCACAGCCACTATGGATCGTCTTTCATCACTGCTGCAGACTTTCACCCCTACGGCCCGGCAAATCGGCATGCTGGAGTATGGCCCCACGGTATGCTCTTACCGGAAGGCTCTAATATTCTGTTCCTTAATAAGGGACAACTCAGCATCGATGAAGCCCCGGAAACAGACATCCGCTGTGGCGACCTGCTGTGGATTACCCATGATGACTACCGCACGCTGTCCAGTCAGAGCGAAGATCTGCAACTGCTGTGCTGCAACATGGACTTTGGCCCCAGCCAGCTGAATCCGGTGTTCGACAAACTGCCCCGGTGGTACAGATTCACGCGGATGATCAGGCCCGGGAAACCCTCAATCCAACCCTGCAATTACTGCTGCTGGAAAGTATGCAGCACCGCTGTGGTCATGAAACGGTCCTTAACCGGCTGGCGGAAGTCCTGCTGGTACATATGCTGCGCTTCCTGATGAAACATCAGTTGCTGGAATACGGTGTGATTGCCGGGCTGTCGGACATTCGGCTGGCACGGGCAATTACCGCCATGCACAGCCAGCCGGAACAGCGCTGGAGTGTTGAGACTCTGGCCAACGAAGCAGGCATGTCCCGCACTGCTTTTAACCAGCACTTCAGAGATACCGTTGGCTGTCCGCCGGGAGAATACCTGACCCGCTGGCGGATGCGGCTGGCTTGCCAGCTGCTGGAAAACAATCACCTGAGTATCGGCCAGATCGTCGACCAGTTAGGTTACCTGAGCGATACCGCATTCTTCCGGGCATTCCGCAAATCCGTCGGTGTCTCCCCGGGACAATACCGCCAGCAGGCACTGACCCACCAGGGTGGATAAGGCTAAAGTCTGAGCTGCCGGGGCGATAACCTGATCTATAGTAGGTATCCGGCAGACGCCATCATCATAAAGACAGGTACGCATATGCTGACACTGGCATTCGATGTTTACGGCACGCTGATCGATACCAGAGGTGTGGTATCACAGCTACAGGACATGATTGGTCCACAGGCAGAAACCTTCTCCCGCTGCTGGCGGGATAAACAGCTGGAATACAGTTTTCGCCGGGGCCTGATGCAGGATTATAAACCCTTCAGTGATTGCACCCGGGACGCACTGCAATACACCGACAGCTTGCTCAAAACCGGCCTTACTCAGGCACAGCAAACACAACTGATGCAAGCCTATACCCGGTTACCTGCATTTGCTGATGCGGTTCCGGCCCTGACCGCCTTACAGGCAGCCGGCCATCACCTGTACGCATTCTCAAACGGCCAGGCAGAAGCGGTGACTGCATTACTGCAACAGGCCGGCATCCGCAGTTACTTTGAAGCGGTCATCAGCGTCGACACTGTCCGCAGCTTCAAACCTTCCCTGATGTGTATCAGCACTTTTTACACAGTGCCCACAGCCACCGTCAGCACACCTGGCTGATCTCCGGCAACCCCTTCGATATTACCGGTGCCCGCCACGCAGGCTGGCATGCCGCCTGGATTCAGCGCGACCCGGCGCTGCCTTTGACCCCTGGGAACAACAACCGGATCTGATTCTTCCCGGGTTGGAAGCACTGGCTGATCATCTGCCACGAACCTGACCTGCTAGCGGATACCGGCACCTGTGACCGCCGGTCTGCCCAGCTTACGGAGCTTAGGGCTATGGTACGCCAGCAGCCCCAGTAATAAGCCCCAGAATGCACTGCTGATCCCCAGCAAACTCACACCGGAAGCCGTCATCAGGAACGTCAGCATCGCCGCCTCCCGCTGGCTGTCTTCACTGAACGCCGCACTCAGGCTGTTGGCAATGGTGGATAACAGTGCCAGCCCGGCAATGCTCATAATCAGTGCCTGCGGGAAGGCTGCAAACAACGCGGCAACTGTCGCCCCGAAAATTCCCGCCAGCACATAAAACACACCGGCCCAGACCGAACTTCGGTACCGCTGTGCGGCATCCGGATCAGCCTCCTCACTCATACAGATGGCCGCTGTAATGGCCGCCAGACAATAGGAAAATCCCCCAGCGGCGCCAGCACAACCCCGCCAGCCCGGTGGTGGAAATCAGGGAGACACCGGTGTGTCGTAACCGTTGGCGCGAATCACCGCCACCCCGGCACATTCTGCGACGCCATCGTCACTACAAACAGGGGAATCCCCACGCCAATCAAAGCCGTAAGGTTAAATTCCGGCATGATAAACAGCGGCATGGCCAACTGCAGCTCCACCCCTGCCAAGCCAGCTCCCCGCCAGCCCACAGCCAGCAATGCCGATACATAACACCAGCGGAATACAGTAACGGGGCAGCACCGGCTTAAGCAGCAGATAACTGCCCAGCATTGTTATCACCAGCCAGAAGCTGGTCTGCGCTGCCAGAAACAGATCCAGCCCGAAATTCAGCAACACCCCGCCCAGCATGGCAGCCGCCAGCGGAACCGGCACCTGACGCATGATCAGGTTAAACCATCCGGTCAGGCCACAAAGCGCAATCAGCCCGGAACTAAAAATGAATACCCCCACGGCCTGCTGCATATTCAGCCCGGCCATCGCAGTCACCAGCAGAGCAGCCCCGGTGTGGACCAGGCGGTCACCACCGGCTTTTTGTAATACAGCGACAGTCCGATACTGGTTGCCCCCATACCAATCCCCAGCGCCCACAGCCACGAACTCAGCTCAGCGGCTGTAGCGCCTGCTGCAGCGGCGGCCTGAAACACGATGATTGCCGAACTTGAATACCCCACCAGCACCACAACAAAACCTGTGGAAATATGGGAAAGATTTAACCACTGCCGCATATGCACCCCGGCCTTTAGATTTTTTGTCAAATTAATCTTCAATACTTTGTGCGTTATAGCGCACGATATAGACAAGCCTAGCAGCTGTGCGCTATAACGTACAAGCCCTAATTAAGCGGAATGAATATGCAGGAAGTTAATACCTACCTCTCCGGTGCCCTGAAAAGGCCCGTAAAGACAGAAACCTCAGCCTGGATAAAGCCGCCAAAGCGACCGGCGTCAGTAAAGCTATGCTGGGGCAGATAGAACGGGGAATCCAGCCCGACACTGGCAACCCTGTGGAAAATAGCCAGTGGCCTGAATCTCTCAATGTCCGGCCTGCTCGGCCCGGCACTCAGCGGGCCACCCACGGTATTCAGAAATGCAGATGCGTTACGGGAGCAACCTACTCAGGACCGGATGCTGGTCGCCACCCTGTTTCCGTTTAATCCGACGCTGGGTTTTGAAATGTTTGAACTGACTCTGTTACCCGGTTATGAACGCTATTCAGAACCCCACGAACCCGGTGTAACTGAACACGTTGTGGTTATCGAAGGGAAGTGGAAATATTTGCTGATGACCAGTGGCAAAAACTGGCAAGGGTGACGCTATCCGTTTTGCCGCAGACCGCCCTCACGGCTACCGGAATCTGAGCAACACTTCCGGGGTTTTCCACAACCTGATTCACTATCCGCCACGCTGAATATCCACCGCAATTTTATCACTGGCTGTTCCCTGACCATTCCCCGGAAACGACCGGTTAATAAGGGATACAGCCATTGATACGCAGACTGCAAACAGACTTACCCACAGAATTCGGGGATGACTTTTCTGCTTCAGGGCTTTCTGAAAAATATACTCACCGTGCCTAAAGTCATGCCCCACTTACTGACCCGGGCGCGGTTCACCATTATCTTTTCATCCAGCAGATACATGCGGTCATCAAAATGAACCCGCCAGCTACGCCCCTGAATCAATAAATCCATACTGTAACGCCACGAGAGCATATGCCGCTGGCGGACACCCTGTGCCTGTCCCTGAATATCGGCTGCAGTGCCTGTAAAGCGGTTATCACCTTCATCCGTAATCAGCCAGATCCGCTGACTCTCTTCGCCATCATCGTAGTAAAAATCTTCTGTCAGGCGTAACCGGCCGTCTTCAGTCTCTCCGTGTATACGGACTTTGAAACAGCGCCGCAGCTTACCAAAGCGATCTTCGAAAATGCCATACGCCTGGGTTTCACCCTGAAAATAGTGATAAATATCCAGCGCAGACGGCAAGCTTAATCCCGGCGCATCTGCCCCGTTCTGTTTGCCGGAAGAATGAGATAAAGGCGGTTGCTCCATAGAAAATACCTGCTGACAATCACACCCTGTGTACGCAGCAAACCAGCAAACAGATCAGCACGGCCCTTTAATTTATACCCTCAGGCCTCAACCGGCTGACCGTCCCAGGCAAACACACTGCCTGAGTCATGCGCCTGTAACTGCCCAATCACCTCCAGTAATGCAGCCGCCGCAAACTCCGGAGTAAATAACTTACCGGCAGGGACATTCCGCTGAAAAGGTCCCGACAACCCACTGTCGACCGTGCCGGGATGCAACCCACACACCACCATCTCCGGCCGGCTGCGGCGCACCTCTATGGCCATGTTCTTCAGCAACATATTCAGCGCGGCCTTGCTGGCCCGATAGCTGTACCAGCCCCCAGACGGTTATCAGAAATACTGCCCACCCGGGCAGATAACGCGCCAAACACACTGTGACTTCCGGAGCGAAACAAAGGTAAGAACGCCCGGGCAACCAGCATCGGCAACAGCGCATTCACCTGCATCACCTGTAAAAATCATCACTGCTAATATCTGAAAGGCGCTTTTCTGGCTGCAGCGTCCCCTGATGCAATAACCCTGTTGTCACCAGCACCATATCCAGCGGCTGCTCCACGTGGCTAACCCCTGCTGCCAGCGAATTGACGCACAATGGATCGGCCAGAACAGGCCTTATTTTTCAACTCCCACAATGCCTGAAAAACTCACCGGCTGCCGGGCAAAGGCGTACACCGTATTCACATTTTCACGGGCCGCCAGCGCCGTCACCAGCGCACGGCCAATGGCCCCGCTGGCACCGATAACAGCAACATTCATGGGCTGGGTGAAATACTGCATAATGACCTCCTCTTAATCCCGGAACCAACGTGAACCGCCAGCCGGAGAATTCCGTATACCCTGTTCCTGTAAACTGAAAAAGGCGCTACCCGTGCAAAAACCTCAGGTATTTTTGATGGCAACTGCCCACTGTGCCGAAAAGAAATCGGCCATTATCAGCGGCTTGATAAAGCCCGGCGGATAAACTGGCTGGATTTACATCAAGCTGCACAGATGCTTGAACAACACGGCATCAGCAAACGTCAGGCGATGCAGGTCTTACATGTGACTGACGAGCAGGGTGCGCTGCACCGGGGTGCGCCTGGCTTTATGGTTATCTGGGACCATCTGCCGGGTTACCGTCATCTGGCATCTGCCGTGCGGCTGTTGCGGCTGGAATCCGTCATGCAGTCTGTTTATCTGCGTTTCGCTAAATGGCGCTTCGGCCGCCGTTGCCGGTCCGGCTGCTCTGCAGAGCAGTAAAAATCATTTCCAACCCTGCAACCAGACGCCACTGTTTTTCAGCTCCCGCCAGTCGATGGGATAGTCATTGCCACTGATAACCGCCTGCAGAACACAGCCGGTTATCCGGTTGGCTTCATCCCGCAACAAGGTTGTCACCATAAAGTGCCGCTCGCGGTTTTGTGGCTTAACAGCCGTCCACTTACTGAGCAGCAACTTATCGGGGTTCAGCCTGCGCATCTTCAGAAACCGGTCACCGGCTGCACCAGACGGCCCAGTAAGGTGGTAAATTTCAGCGGCGCATCCGTGGCAATCAGACAGATACAGTCGACATTACTGTCCACCAGCGGCTGGTGCTCAACCTGCTCATCCAGATCCGCAATGTCTCCCCGGGCAAACCGGCCGATTTCATCACAGAACGACCCCTGTAATACCAGGGTCAGCTCATTGCCTTTATGGGTATGCGGCAAAATATTTTTGCCAGGGGCAATGCGCATCAGCCGGGAAACACCGCCGGACTGGCAATCAAGGTCGTAATAACTGATCCCGGACACCAGTTTCTTCCAGGGCACATCTTCCAGCGCATAAGGCAGGTAGTCCCCAGCGGAGCTGGTAAATGACTGCCGGTTTGCCGGGCTCTTTCTTCAGGCGCAGTCTCTTTCCGTACAGTCTCAGCCTGTACTTCTGCCATGGTCTCAGCCGATACATCCAGCATAGCCAGCAGGTTATCCAGTGTATCTGCAGATACCTGTGCCGGCGCCAGATCTTCCAGCAACGAACCACCCACGGCTTCCTGGGCTGCCGCGCGTTCACGGCACTGCGGGCACATTGATAAGTGACAGGCAACCACCAGCGCCATGCCCTGCGACAGGGAGCCGGCGGCATAACTCAGCAAAGTTGCCTCATCAAGATGGTGACGAATACTCATACGTCCCTCCAGGCGGCTTTAATTTTTCACAGGCAAGGCGTATCCGGGACTTTACACTGCCCAGGGAATTCCCAGCCTTTCCGCTATCTCACCGTGGGCTCTGCCCTCGTAAAATGACATATAAATCACCTGAGCCTGATTCTCCGGCAAAGTCTCGATAATGGCCCCTAAATGGCCACTTACCACCAACTGTTCACCGGCATCTTCAGAGGACTCATCAATCTGATCAAAGGTTTCATCAAACGAATATTCCGGATACTTTTGCTTACGCATCCAGTCGATACTCTGATTCCGCGCCAGGGTAAAAATCCAGGTGCTGGCCGCTGCCCTTTCAGGTTTATACATGTGAGCCTTGCGCCACATCAGTAACATGGTTTCCTGCATCAGCTCTTCAGCCACACTTTCCACCAAACCGAGGCGCAGAATGTAAGCCTTTACCCGGGGCGCAAAATGCCCGAACAGGCTGACGAACAGCTGCTTATCCTGTTTTTCGCCCAGTGCTGCCAGCAATGCGCTCCAGTCATTCACTGAAGCAGATTCCGGTGCATCTGCGGGCTTTAATGCAACAACATTATTCACAGTTTTATCCGGTTGCTCGTGATTCATAACCCCTTCTACGCCACCAGTGCTTATTTAGATCAGTTGTCATTAAAATAGCTCAAACTGACAGATATGATACGGACATCGCCTTTTTACAGCTAAAATATCCAAATTAATTAATAACATAGCTTATTTAATCAAACACCACGTGATCTGATTTGTTCATTACGCCGTAGATACAATCAACACAATTCAAAACGGACCGAGCCATGAATGTATCTGCCATAAAGCCTAAAAAGATCGCAGTGATCGGTTCCGGTATATCCGGGCTGAGTTGCGCATGGTTACTCAACCGGCAGCATCAGGTCACGCTGTACGAAAAAGATGACCGCCCCGGCGGCCATGCAAACACCATCAGCTTTGACCTGAACGGCCAGCATATCGACGTGGATACCGGTTTTATCGTTTATAACCCGGTTAACTATCCCAACCTGGTTGCACTGTTTGATCATCTGAATGTTCCGAATTGCGAAACTGAAATGTCATTTGCCGTGTCGGTTAATCAGGGCGAACTGGAATACTCCGGCTCAGGTCTGGCCGGGCTGTTCGCTCAAAAACGTAATCTGTTCCGGCCATCATTCTGGAACATGCTGAAAGACCTGCACCATTTCTACCGCCACTCCCTGCTGATTCAGCAGGAAGCCCACATCCGCCAGCTCAGCCTGCGTGAATTACTGGCTGAACAGGGCTACAGCAGCAGCTTCATCTATCAGCATTTACTGCCTATGGGGGCCGCTATCTGGTCAACACCGGTCGAACAAATGCTGGATTATCCGGCAGACAGCTTCATGCGCTTCTGTGAAAACCATGGCCTGCTGCAGGTAAAAGACCGTCCCCAGTGGCGCACAGTGGTGGGCGGCAGCCGGGCGTATGTGAGCAGAATCGCAGCCGAGCTGGATGATATCCGGCTGAACAGCCGTATCCACCGCATTATCCGCCAGCCGGGTAAGGTCACCATTGAAGACCTGCACGGCGGCCAGGAACACTTCGACGATGTGGTGCTTGCCTGCCATTCGGATCAGGCGCTGGCCATGCTGGACAAACCCAGCCAGGCAGAACAGGCATTACTGAGTAAACTCCCTATCAGCGCAATCAGGCGTTTCTCCATCTGGATACCCGCCTGATGCCCCGCCGTAAGGGGGTCTGGTCAAGCTGGAACTATCTGGCAGAAGGCCGGCAGCACGAACAGGAAGTTGCCGTCACATACTGGATGAACAAGCTTCAGCCACTGCCTACCGACACACCAATACTGGTATCCCTCAATCCGCCAACTGAACCGGCCCGGGATACCATTATTCACAGTCAGTTTTATGACCACCCGGTCTTTAATCAGCAGGCTCTGGAAGCCCAGAAACAACTGTGGCAATTACAGGGCCAGCAAAATACCTGGTTCTGCGGTGCATACTTCGGTTACGGCTTCCATGAAGACGGATTGCAGGCAGGCCTGGCGGTTGCCGAACAGCTGGGTGGAACCCACCGCCCCTGGATAGTCCCCGGTGCCAGCGGACGGATTCATACCGCCGTTGCAGGACACACCGCCACCGAGGTACGCCGGCATGGCTGAAAAACAGCCCCTGCAATCAGGGATATATACCGGCAAAGTCATGCATCAGCGTTTGCTGCCAAAACAGCATGGTTTCAGCTACCGGACATTCTCCTGTGTATTGATCTTGATGAGCTGCCCCGCTTACAGCAACTGAAACTGTTTTCGGTGAACCGCTTTAACCTGCTGTCATTTTTGAAAAAGACCATGGCAGCGGCAACGGCGAATTAGCCGCCGGTGTGCGCAAACTGCTGGCAAGGCGTGGCTATGCTCATGCCTGCGCCCGGATCAGACTGCTGTGTTATCCGCGGATTCTGGGCTACGTATTTAACCCGCTGAGTGTCTACTTCTGTTACGACGCGGATGACCAGCTACAGGTTATCCTCTATGAAGTGACCAATACCTTCAGGCAGCGTCACACCTACCTCATTCCCGCCGGCAGTGCGGAAAAATTACAGCACAGCTGCGACAAACAAATGTACGTCAGCCCCTTTATGCCGCTGGATACACGCTACAGCTTTACCATCCGGCCGCCGGGCAGCGCCGTCAGCGTTGGCATTCGCCAGCACGACCTGCAGCAACAGCTGTTATTCAAAGCGACGTTTGCAGGCCAGCAGGAAACATTCTGCGACGCCGCCCTGTTAAAACTCTTTATCAGCCATCCACTGATGACACTTAAAGTCATGGTTGGCATTCACTGGGAAGCACTCCGGCTGTGGCGTAAAAGCTCAGCCTGCAGCCCAGAGAAAAAGGCCCCAGGAACAGTATCAGCTGGTACGACCAGAACGGAGACTTCCATAATGAAAGCCTGTGAAATTAAACACCCGGTGAAAACCCCAGACTGGCAGGAAAAGCTGTTCCTGCGCTACCTCAGGGATTTGAAAACCGCCTGCAGGGCAGGCTGGAACTGCAGCTGCCCTCCGGATTCATCTATCAGGCAGGCCAGCAGTCAGCGCCGGCAGCCACATTGCGGCTTAACAGCTGGTCGGCACTGAAAAGCCTCTTTTCGGCAATATCAGTGGCTGGGCACAGGCCTATGTAAAGGTCACTGGGACTGCAACGACCTGACCGCCCTGACCCGCTGGGCGCTGGCCAATGAATCACTGTTGGAGAGCATGACCCGGGGCAGCCGGATCAGCACCCTGCTGGACAACCTGTATCATTTCCGACGGGATAACAGCCGCACCGGCAGCCGTGAAAATATTGCCGCCCACTATGACCTGGGGAATGATTTCTATGCCCCTGGCTGGACAAAACCATGAGCTACTCAGCAGCCATGTTCCGTCATCAGGATGAAGACCTGGCACAGGCACAGCACAACAAATACGGTCGTATTCTGGAGTTACTCGGTGCTGGCAAGGATGAACACATCCTTGAAATAGGCTGCGGCTGGGGCGGTTTTGCCGAACAGGCCAGCTGCGAACATCAGCTCAGGGTTCACGGCATCACCCTGTCGACAGAACAGCTGAGCTGGGCCCGCACACGCATTGCCAACGCAGGAAAACAGGACGATGTCCACCTGAGTCTGACCGATTACCGGGACCTGCACGAACAGTACGACGGTATCGTCTCCATTGAGATGTTTGAGGCGGTGGGCGAAAAACACTGGGACGAATACTTCCGGGTACTGCGCCGCAGCCTTAAGCCAGGCGGCAGGGCAGTTTTGCAGGTGATTACCATTGATGATCAGCGCTTTCACAGCTACCGCAAACAGGCAGACTTTATCCAGCGCTACATTTTTCCGGGGTATGCTGCCCAGCCGGGAAGCATTGCACAATACCTTTGCCAAACACGGCTTCACACTTAACCACGAAGAGTTTTTCGGCCTGGATTACGCCCGGACGCTGAACATCTGGCGGAACAGTTTCGAGCAGCACTGGCCCACTATCAGCCAGCACGGCTTTGATGAAGAGTTCCGCCGCCTGTGGCGCTATTATCTGACCTACTGTGAAGGGGGATTCCTGTCCGGCAGCATTGATGTGGGCCTGTTTGTGATTACGCCTGAGCAGACTCAGGCAATGCCAGTTTCTGACGGATCCGGCGAATAACACGCCCCAGCAGGGGCAAACGTTCCAGCAGCAAACTGGCATCCCAGTAATCCGCATGCAGCAGCACCCGACCTTCTGAATCCAACACTACCCGGCTGACACCGTCGATACTCAACTGACCTGTCAGCTTACTGTAACCACTGAATGTCCAGTAAATAAAACCACCCTCCTCTGTTTCAGCTAACTGATGTACTGCAAAACCGACATCATCAAGGCGGCTGTACATATCCTCAAAGATACGCAGAAAAACCGCCCGGCCGGTTACCCGGTTAAACGGATCGCTGAACACGGCCTGTTCACTGAGCAATGCTTCCAAATGGTTAACTGTATCGGGGGTAAGTTCAGTGAGCGCCTGTGCATAACGGGCTAAAGGGGTCATTCAGGGGTGCTCCCGGTAATTTTAGCGATAGCTTTAAAATACCAGTTATACGGCAATAAACGCAGAAATTTCAGCCAGATGACAAACCGGCCGGGAAAGCTGATCTCAAAACGGTCCCGCATCAGGCCCTGTATAATTGCCCCGGCCGCATCTTCCGGCTCCATCAGGGCGGGCATGGCAAAATCATTTTTATCAGTCAGAGGGGTCCGGACAAAGCCCGGATTAATCACCTGAATTCTGACCCCGCTGTCCGCCAGATCCAGATACAGTGATTCACAAAGATTAATCAGTGCCGCCTTACCGGCACCATAAGCAGCAGCTGTCGGCAGCCCCCGGTAACCGGCAACCGATGCCATCACCGCGATATGCCCTCTTTTCAGAGGTAGATAATGCTCCAGCAATGGCTCGATACAGTTCAGGGTGCCGTACAGATTCACGTTCAGCAGCGCCTGGCAGCGCTGTGCTTTAAATGCTTCAACCGGGAACGGGTCGTGGGTACCGGCATTCAGAACCGCTAAATCCGGCAGGGTACCGGCATACTGCCAGCGCTGGAAACAACTCCGGATCTGATCCGGCTGACAAATGTCCAGCGGCTCAATGAGTAACTTCCCGGGCGCATCCGCCAGAGACTGCTGCAGGGCTTCCAGCTCAGTCGCCGAACGGGCAGAGGCCAGTACATCCACACCGGCCCGGCATAACTGCGTCGCCAGCGCGGCACCGATTCCCCGGCCCGCCCCGGTTACCCACACCCGTTCCCAGGGCAATTTCTGATAGTTACTCACAGGCCCTCCGCTACCAGCTGGCAGGTTTCATCGGCAAAGGGTTGTGGCTGATCACTCACCCGGCGGATATGCAGGGTAATTTCTCCAACCCCAGCCCCAGCTTACTCATCCGGGTGCGGTTGATCAGGTTGTTCTCATCCACCAGATACAGCCAGTCATCCAGCGCCAACTGCCACTCGCTGTCTCCCACCGGCACCCGCAACACATAACGCCAGTGCAGTGTATTCCCTGCCACCCGGCCACGGGCCTCACCGACCACATCGGCAGCTGTACCGGTAAAGACATCACCTTCTTTCTTCAGCTGCCAGCAACGGTTCTGCACCTCACCGTCAGCAAAATAAAAACGCTCATCCAGCACCCCTGATTCCCCTGCCAGTAACCGTTAATATCCGCACTGAACCGCCGGATCACTTTGCCGCGGTAGTCTTCAACCACACCGGTCGCTTTCAGCTGTCCGCTGAAAAACGTGTCATCTCCAGGCGGGGGTATTATCTTTATAGCTGTCCAGTGACACGGCACAGCCCTGTAACAACACAACCATCCCCAGCAACACCAAAAGACACAGGGACAGGGTACGGTAACTTCTCACGGCGGTATTCATTACTCAGCCTCCTCAAGAATCCGGCTCGCCACGTAACTGCTTTGCCATACGCGAATAACGGCCATCATCCGCCAGCCAGATATTAATAAATGCCCGGGCAAAACCGGGATGCTCGACGCTCCCCAGCAACTGGCCGTTAAAATAAAAATCGCCGCTGTCAGATGTCTTCATATGAAAGGTCAGCTGATCATCGGTACGGATATCCGGCCACATGGTCGCCAGCTCCTGCAGCCAAAGCTGCATCTGTGCTTCAGGTACTTTGTTCCTCAGCTGATTAGCGGTTTGCTCGACCAGCACCTGACTGGTGATTTCCCGCCGATAAATTATTTGCAGTACCAGCGGTGCTTTCAGCCCGTCATACTGGCCCTGCAAATTAAAAAGCCGCGCCTGATAGACGTCGTACCAGAGGAAGCTCAGACTGGCTTCCCCACTGGCCGGAGGCCCTTTGGCAATTCCGCAACTGACGTTACCGGCAGCAGCATAAACAGAGAGAACAAACAGTAACGCAGGTGTTTAAACATAACGTCGCCCCAGAGAATGGCTGAGCCACAGTAACCCCGGAAACATCAGCGCCCAGATCGCAGCCAGTAACAGCACGCTCTCAACATCGCTCCAGCCCAGGGTAACGGCCCCCAGTTCAGCGGCGGCAAAATACGTCGCAGCCCCGGCAACCGCCCCGGACAACATCGCCAGATACCAGCGGCCGACAAAATATTTCAGCCCCTGACGCAGGGTTGCGGCAAAGCCAAGCCAAAGCAGAAAAAGCCAGAACGGCGGTAACAGGGTATCGGGGAAAAACGGAAGAAACCCAGCAGAGTAAGAAAACTATCAACGATAAAACCAAGGCAACCGCAGGCGGTGATCACCAGTGCCTCAGTAAACAGGTGACGGTGCATTAACAAATGGGCTACCAGCAAGAGCAGAACCGGCCAGCGGGCGCTGTCCGTCTGCAGGATACTCAGCCACCAGAGCAACTGGAACCACAGCAGATTTACCCAGATATTTTCGCTCAGACCATGCCATACATTCCGGTCCATAATCATCACCTCTGAGCATCTTTACGCAGAGGCAACCTTAACGGATCACATACCGCTGTCAGGCCTGTATATAAATAGAGAAATCAGCCGCACATCTGCCGCTGACGGAACTCACTGGGGAACAGCCAAAACTGCGCTTAAAGCGTCGGCTGAAGTGGCTCGGGTTGGTATACCCCAGGTCATAGCAGATGGCGGTAATGGGTTCACAGGTCGCCAGCCGGCGGGCGGCTTCCTTCATGCGCAACTGATGCTGCATCTCCCGGAGAGCACCCCAGCTGCCGGTTAAATTCGCTGTATAACCGGCTGCGGCTCATACACCCCAGCTGACACAGACGGTCGATATCCAGCGGTTCATTCAGCTGCTGCTGTATCGCATCAACCACCGCCGTCATACCGGTATTATCCGGCTGTTCGGCGCAATGCTGCAGAATGAATTCCCGGCCCTGATGGCGCAGCATCCGCATCACCAGTTCCGTCACCCCCAGCTCCACCATCATCGTCCTGTCCGGGTGATTTTCGGCGTACACATGTACCAGATGCTCCAGCAGTGACTGGGTCGCTGAAGCATGGTGAACATGCAGATATTCCGGCAGATACCGCCATTCCCCAGCCCCTCGACACTGCCCAGTTGCCGGTTCATCCGGTCGGCAATCTGCTGCACCCGTTCCTTACTGATTTCGACCGTCATACAAGTAGTGGGGACTGATCGCTGGCACCGGGAAAATCGATATTGACCGCTTCACCGGGGCAATCACAAAGGACTCATGGGGCAGAAAATGCTCCCCACTTTGCGCCGGCCACTGTGCATAATCTTACGGCCGCTGATCATGCCGCAATACAACAGCTGGTCGGCTTTCAGGCCAACCTTCTCAGCGGGCAAATAGGTATCGTAAATCGACAGTTCCGAATCCGCCGCCCCAAAGCTGACCCGGTTTTCTACCAGCACCTGCGGTCGCCGCAGCTGCGCCAGTCGTTGCGAAGAGATCATATACATATCCTTTGTTGTTATTTTTGTGCAACGCACCAGAACGACAATCAACAGTTCTGGACTGGTGGAACAGTGCTGCAAACTGCCCCCGCGTATGCTGTTCAACAGCTGATTACTTATCAGACAAAAGTATGTGCATTACCGGAAAAAACAATAAGAGGTCGACTAAATGATATATGCAAAACCTGGTTCCGCCGACGCCGTTGTCAGCTTCAAAGCCCGCTATGAAAACTTCATCGGCGGTGAATGGGTCGCACCGGTTAACGGTCAGTATTTCGATAACCCCACCCCGGTAACCGGCGAAGTTATTTGTCAGATTCCCCGCTCCGGCGCCGAAGATATCGAACTGGCACTGGATGCCGCCCACGCTGCCAAGGCAGACTGGGCAGCCACCTCAGTCACTGAACGTTCCAATATCCTGCTGAAAATCGCCGATGTGATTGAAGCCAACCTTGAGGCGCTAGCCGTAGCAGAAGCCTGGGATAACGGTAAGGCCGTTCGGGAAACCCTGGCAGCTGACGTGCCGCTGGCTGCCGACCACTTCCGCTATTACGCCGGCTGTATCCGCGCGCAGGAAGGTGGTATCGGCGAAATTGACGCCAACACCGTGGCCTATCACTTCCATGAGCCACTGGGCGTCGTCGGCCAGATCATCCCCTGGAACTTCCCGTTACTGATGGCCGCCTGGAAACTGGCACCGGCACTGGTCACCGGTAACTGCGTGGTACTCAAGCCTGCTGAACAGACGCCGGCCAGCATCCTGCTACTCACCGAACTGATTGCCGACCTGCTGCCGGCGGGCGTACTGAATGTGGTTAACGGTTTTGGTCCAGAAGCCGGACAGGCACTGGCGGCAAACACCCGCATCGACAAGATCGCCTTCACCGGTTCCACTCCCACCGGTTCACACATTCTGAAATGCGCAGCGGAAAATATCATTCCATCCACCGTAGAACTGGGGGCAAGTCGCCGAACATTTACTTCTCCGACGTGCTGGATCAGGAAGATGAATACGTCAGCAAATGTATTGAAGGGGCGGTACTGGCGTTCTTCAATCAGGGCGAGGTCTGCACCTGTCCGTCCCGCCTGCTGGTGCAGGAAGACATCTACGATGACTTCATTGCCAAAGTCATCGAGCGCATGGCACAGATCAAACGGGGCAACCCGCTGGATACCGACACCATGGTAGGTGCACAGGCGTCACAACAGCAGTACGACAAGATTCTCAGCTACTTTGAGATCGCCCGCCAGGAAGGCGCACAGGTACTCACCGGCGGCAGTGCTGCCGCACTGGAACAAGGGTTCAATGAAGGTTATTACATTGAGCCAACCCTGCTGAAAGGCAACAACAGCATGCGGGTCTTCCAGGAAGAGATCTTTGGCCCGGTGGTATCGGTCACAACCTTTAAGGATGAAGCCGAAGCACTGGCGATCGCCAACGACACCGAGTTTGGTCTGGGTGCCGGCGTGTGGACCCGGGACATGAACAAAGCCTACCGTATGGGCCGGGGCATTCAGGCCGGCCGGGTATGGACCAACTGTTACCACATGTATCCTGCCCACGCGGCATTCGGCGGTTACAAGAAATCCGGGGTTGGCCGGGAAACCCACAAGATGATGCTGGATCACTATCAGCAGACCAAGAATATGCTGGTCAGCTACGACATTAATCCGCTGGGTTTCTTCTGATCAGACTTCACCTTTAACCCTGAACCGGCTCACCTGAGCCGGTTTTTTTATGTTTTCTGTCTCTGCCCGGCTGGCGCTGTTAGCTGGCTAACATTTTTCCACATTTTTCCGCCATACTGCCGGCAAATTAACCGATGGCAATACAGCATGTTCGCACTACTCCCGCAAAGTGAAGCCAGTATCTACGGCTTCAAAATCACCGGCAAGCTGTCGCTGGACGACGAAAAACCATGATCCATCTGCTCAATGATGGCATTGCTGACTACGGCAAAGTCCGGGTTCTGGTGGATATTGATGACTACACCGGCGCATCGGCAACTGCACTCTGGGAAGATCTGAAGTGGATGTCTTCCCACATTACCGCAGTAGAACGACTGGCAATTGTCGTGGATTCAGAAGCACTGGCCTGGCTGATCCGCCAGGACGCCCGCATCGCCAAATACGTGGGCGTAGAAGAAAAACACTTCATGCCGGCGGACACAGATAGCGCCTGGGACTGGCTCACCGCTGACTGAGCAGTCAGGCTCTTCTGCAAAGCTCTTCTGAAAGAGCACTTCTGAAAGGCTCTGCTGAAAAGCTCTGCTGAAAGGCACTGCTGAAAGTGCACTACTAAAAGTTCTCTGTTGTAGCTTTCTCTGCCACAACACTTGCAGCTGACGGAACCGTCAGCTGCTTTTTTGCCTGCCCTCTACAGGGTCACCACTAAGGGCCGGTTCTCACGGGGATGGCGCATCACCGTGACATCAATATCGTAAAGTGCCCGAATCTGCTCCGGTACCAGTACCTGATCCACTGTTCCTTCAGCCACCAGCCGGCCACCACCCAGCAGGACAATCCGGTCAGCGTACTGCGCTGCCAGATTCAGGTCATGCAAAATGGCCAGCACTCCGGCACCGTCCCGGATAACCGCCGGGCCACCTCAAGGGTCTGATGCTGATGGGACAGATCCAGTGCAGACGTCGGTTCATCCAGCAGTAAAAACGCTCTCCCGCCGGACACGGCTCCCAGATCTGCGCCAGCACCGGGCTAACTGTACCCGCTGCTTTTCACCGCCGGATAACGCCGGATACAGCGCTTCACTCAGGTGTGCCACATCCAGTAACTGTAATGCCTGAGATACAATTTCCCGGTCACGTACCCGGCCGGTGCTGTGGGGCAGCCGCCCCAGCATCACCACTTCCGCCACACTGAACGGAAACACCAGCTCAGATGACTGGGGCAGCACCCTACCATCCGGGCAATCTCACCGGCAGACCAGTCTCCGTAATGACGCCCGTTCAGGTGTAACTGGCCGCTGAAAAACCGCTGTTCACCGGCCATAATCTTCAGCAGTGACGATTTACCCGCCCCGTTGGGGCCCAGAACAGCAACCATTTCACCGGGCTGAACCTGAACAGTAACGTCATCCAGAATGGCTTTGCTGCCCGCCTGAAAACAGATATGACTTGCGCTGAAACCCATAAAAAGACCTCCGTTCAGCCCAGCTTGCGGGCACGGTAAATGACCATGCCTATAAAGAACGGCCCGCCAATGATTGTCGTGATAAGCCCGATAGGCAGTTCTGCCGGCGCGATCAGCGTCCGGGCCAGCATATCGGCACAGAGCAGGAACAGTGCCCCAGCAACGCGGATGCAGGTAACAGATAGCGGTGATCCGGCCCCAGTGTCAGACGTACAATGTGCGGGACGATCAAGCCAACAAAACCGATCATGCCGGAGACCGCCACGCTGGCACCAACCCCCAGCGCCGTCAGTAAAATAATCCGTTTCTTCACCGCTTCAATGCGCACGCCGAGATGCCGGGCTTCCGACTCCCCAGCAACAGGGCATTGAGGTTTTTCGCCTGCATTGGCAGGCCCACCAGCGTCACCGTGATCAGCACACCTGCAGCAATGACGGTTTCCCAGGTCGCACCTCCCAGGCTGCCCATACTCCAGAATGTCAGGGTACGCAGCTGGGCGTCATCCGCCATGTATGTCATAACACCCACGCCGGCCCCGGTAACAATACCAATGGCGATACCCGCCAGCAGCATGGTTGTTATAGAGGTGCCATACCGGGTGGTGGCGATTCTTGCCACAATGAGGGTCGTCAGAAATGCGCCGGCAAATGCAGCAACCATCAGCGCATAGGGCCCCAGCCACTGATACACAACGGAGAAATAACTGCCGCCCAGTACAATCACAGCCACCGCTGCCAGCGATGCCCCGCCGGTGACACCGATCAGTCCCGGGTCAGCCAGGGATTTCGGAATAACCCCTGCATCGCCGCGCCACACACCGCCAGCGCTGCGCCCACCAGCATCCCGAGAACCGTGCGGGGTAAGCGGATTGATTCGACCACCAACTGCATATGCGCAGGCACATCTGCCACCATCACACCGATACTTGCCAGTACCGCATAATAGGACTGCGCCATGCTGATGGACATCGGCCCGACCCCCACAGACAGCAAGACACTGAGCGTCAGGGCCGCCACCAGACTCAGCAGCGACCACTTCACCCGCCGCTCCCGGGCGGTTAATACCATGCCTGTCATCACTGTACTGTCTGGGCTGAGTGCTGAGCTGACAGCTGCCCGGCGTCCGGATAAAACGCCCGGATCAGGCCTTCCACCGCTTCACCGATCCGCGGGCCAAAGCCCAGCATCAGCATGCCATCCATTTTCACCAGCCGGCGCTCGGCCGCTGCCGGTGTCATGGCAAAGCCCGGCTTGGACAGAATTTCACTGTTTACTTCGTGATTACCTTCCCGGGTCATCATCAGAATGATATCCGGCCGGGCCGCAGCAATCGCTTCATCCGGCATGGGCTTATACCCCTCGAAACCGGATGCAGCATTTACCCCGCCGGCCAGACGGATAACGGTATCCGCGTGGGTGTTTTCACCGCCGATAATGGCACTGCCGTTGGCATTGCTCAGCACAAACATCACCCGTACCGGCTGATCAACCGCTTCCAGCTGCCGCTGTGCCTGAGTCACAGAAGCATCTACTGCGGCCCACAGCTCATGCCCTTCTTCAGGTTTATCCAGCAGTGTCGCCAGCCCAATGATTTTCTCCCGCACCGTGGCCAGCGTTGGTGCCGCGCTGTACTGATGAATCATCACCCCTGCGGCAGTAATCTGACGCAGAGTTGTATCCGGACCGGAATCTTCCGTGGCAATCATCACTTCAGGTGCCAGTGATAAGGTGCCTTCTGCGGAGATATTTCGCTTATAGCCTATCTGAGGCAGCTCCTGGCCCGCTGTGGATAACCGGACGTGGTATCCACCCCGACCAGACGGTGCTCTTCCCCCAGCGCATAGATGATTTCGGTCAGGGAACCGTCGGCAGACACAATGCGCTCCGGCGCCGCCTGTGCCAACGGTGCCAGCATCATCAGCCCGGCCAGCAAAGGCGTAAACAGAGACCGGCGGATCATGCGGCAACCTCCCGCCCCGGCAGGCTCTCTGCCAGATCACGCCAGACGGTATTTTCCGGGTCACCTTCCTGACGCTGGCCGAAGAACTGGGCCACAGTTTCGCCGGCATTGTCATACAGCTCCACCGAAGTAACGATGCCGTCTTCTGTTGATTTACGGATCAGCCAGGCGCTGGCCACACCGCTCTCCAGCAGGTGCAGGTTAAATTCAGGGTCCAGTACATTCAGCCACGGCCCCATTCGCTTAATGGTTTTCACAGGGCCGGTATGAATCTGAATATTGCCCCGGTTACCCACAAAACACATGATGGATAATTCTTTTGCCGCCGCCTGCTCCAGCAAGGTAACAATGCCTGCAGGATCAATCGCCTCGGCATGCGGTGCGCCCACCAGACGGAATGCCTGCTCGCGGCTGACTTTGTGCCGGCGTAACATACCGAAGAACTGATGCACATCGGTCATAGCCAGCCATTCTTCGGTTAACTTCGCCACATCCACCTGTTCATCGGCCGCATATTCCGGTACTTCCCCGCGTCACTGTAGGTTTGTTCACCGCCCTGCTCAGCGGCACGGAAGGTCTCTACCAGCTCAACGTAGCCCTGTTCGTTACTGTCCGGTTGCAGGAATATCTTCTGGATAGCAGTGCCGGTATTATCAAAAACTGCAGGCTGAAACGGTCACCCCGGGCGGTTTCTTCCCGCACGGCATAGCCAAATGCCCAGCGGCTGAGCACAATCCGTAAATCAATCTTGCGGTCTTCAGTGATGACCAGCCCCATCGGGCCACCGATACGGACGTTGTCGTAAATACCTTTACGTTCGTGCACAGCATATTCATTTCGGGTCAGGGTCATGATGTAACCCAGCGCTGGCATCGCCCGGATCATGTCGGCAAACTGATCATTCAGTCGCACACTCTGTACTCCGCACTGCTGGTCGATCAGCGCTGCTTCAGATACCTCCAGCTTATGGGCAATATCCCGGCGGCGGATTTCAGGTTCAGCCGCCATCAGCTGAGTAAAACGCTGCTGCAGTGTGCTGTCGGTCAGAGAACGGGTAAATAATTCGGTTAATGGCATTGTCTGTGCTCCACTGTTGCCTGCCTGGCAGGCACATCATCAAAAGTATGTTGTTAACGCGCGATGCCGCGTTGCTTTAAAGGGGAAAAACAACACGGCATACTGCTTACGCGGGCGGGCTGAAGCCGGTGACCGGCTCCGGCGCCAGTCCTCAGAAGTTATACGAGAGGGATAACCGGTACTCGCGGCCTACTTCCACCGCTTCGGTGTTATCCATCACCCGTTTGTCGCCAAGGTTATAAATCGATGCCTGAATATCGAGGTTCTCCCCAGGTGCTTGGTAAAGCCAACATTCACCAGGGTATGGCTGTCGATTTCACTGGTATTTGCCGCATCGTTGTACTGCTTGCTCACCGAGCGCACCGCCACATACAGGCTGCTATCAATCGCCGGCAGCATCTGATTCAGTTTCAGGTTGGCGGTATGACGGGGACGTTTGGTCAGTTCTTTACCTTCGTTATCGCCGCTCTTATTTTCGGTATCCAGGAAGGTGTAGTTAAAGCTCAGCTTGCTGGTGTCCGTCACCTGCCAGCCGGCAGATGCTTCCAGACCGTTAATCTGTGCCTTATCCACGTTGTTGTACTGAGCCACCGTCACAAAGCCGTCTACGGTATCAGTGGTGGTGATCAGGTCATCAATCTCGGTATTGAACGCTGCTACCGAAGCATCAAAGGTGTCACCCACATACGCCAGGCTGATTTCCTTGGTTTTGCTGGTTTCCGGCTGCAGATCATCATTACCCTCATAACGGCGCGGGCCGGCTGGGATAACGTACTGGCTGGAACCTTCCCGAATGGACGGGGCGATGTAACCGTGGGAATAACCTGCCTTCATGCTCCAGGCATCATTGATCTGCCAGTTCCAGTAAGCCTTCGGACTGATCTCGCTGTCATAGCGGTTATGGTCATCGTATGCAGCGCCTAACGTCAGGCTGTGTGCGTCGGTCAGGTCGATACGGTCCTGCAGGTACAGCGACCAGGAACGGAATTCATCCGCAAAGTCACGGTCGAAACGGTCAGCGCCTTCAATCCGGCGCTCGATACCGGCACTCAGATAGTTGCTTTCATTCAGCGCACCGTCGAGATCCACTGAGTAGTTTTCTTCGGTGATCTTCCACTCATTAGTGCCCTCTGTCAGGTCTGTCTTGCCCTTAACCGCACCGGTGCTCAGATTGAAACCGCTCACAACGGTACTGTAGTCAACACTGAATAAACGGCGTTCCTGATCCAGTTCATTCTGCACCACGGTGCCCCGGCTGTTATCAATGTCTTCACCGTCTTCATCGCCGGCGATTAAACCGAACTGTAAGCGGCTGACTTCATCCAGGTTAATGCCCAGATCCGCCTGCAGGTTTCTGACATCACGGGCAGACTTAATCGTCAGGCCGTCATCGTCTTCAACCGCATCTGAGTTGCTCTTTCCAGCGCAATGCTCAGATCAACGGATTCGCTCAGCGGGCCGGCAGCCGTGACAGTAATACCTTCGCCATCGCCACCGCCGGAACCGTCCAGGCGCTGGGCATCCACCGTTACCGAGCCGCTCCACTCATCACCGGCCTGTTTGGTAATGATGTTAATTACACCGGACAGCGCATCTGAACCGTAAATGCTTGAAGCAGCACCGCGGATAATCTCGATCCGCTCAATGTTTTCTACCGGTACCCAGCTATAACGGTAACCCGGGCCAAACGGCAGGTTCCGGTCACTGTTCGGAATACGTTTACCATTCACCAGAATCAGACTGTATTCCGCTTCCATGCCACGGATTTTGATCACTTTGGAAGAGTTGTTACCGGAAATACCGGTGGTGATGCCCGGGGCGGTTTCCAGCGCTTCTACCAGATTGGTTGCACCGCTGGCTTTAATTTCAGCAGCGGTCACCACACTGACCGAACCCGAATATTCTTCAGCCGTCACAGGGGCCTTTGCGGAAACTAAAATGGTATTATCGTCTTCTGCCAGCGAATTTTGGGCGTGCGAAAGCAGCACAGCTGTTGCCAGCAATGAGGGAATGGTTTTCATAATTAAATTGTCAGTTAGTTGTGTACGTAAACGTGCATCAGCATTCACTGATGCACCCTGATCATTCCTTTGAACGATCCACTAACTGGCTGCCGATCTGGTGGCTGGCTTAGCGGGGATATGTAGTGCAGAAACTGCAACGGATAACCTGCTGGCTATCCGGTTAATATTACTTCGTCAGTATCAGCTTGCCGTTACGGGTAATACGCAAACGGTAATCTTCACCGTTATGTACGATGATGATCTGATTGCTCTGTGGCATCAGTTCCTGAAGCTGAATCCGTCTTTCTTCCTGGGAAGTAACTACAACGGGTTTATCGGTCACTTTTTAATTCTCTTATTAAGCAGATTTAGCCCGGAGACAAGCTCAACAAACGCTATTCTTAATGATAAGTATTATCATTTAATCATTTTGCAATACTTTTAGCAACCATAATGTGTACCCGCCTTCATAACAAAAACGTTTAACGACAGAACTAAAGTATTACTACGGAGGAACCCGCCCTATGAGAACACAGTCCTACTGGCCTCACACGGCGGGCAATGCGAAAAACTAGGCGGGGTTATCCGTCTCTTTCTGCAGCGTCTCAATGTAGCTCAGCCAGTTGTTAGCACTGTCCTGAGCCGAAGGGTATTCACTGGCGTGCATAAAGCTCTCACGGGCCTTATCCAGCTGAGCATTATTCAGGCTTGCCATGCCCTGCATGATGTACAACTGGCCGGCATTATCCGGTGCCGCCGCAATGGCTTTACCTAATGCCTGATAAGCGGCCCGCCAGCGCCGTAACTGCATATTCACCTGTGCCAACTGCTGATACATGAGGGTACTATCTGTTCGTTCCGCCAGCATCTCCAGCAACGGCCGTGCGGCCTGATAATCTTTGGCTAACAGATAAGCCTGCACCAGCATCTTCTGGGTCTTTCGGTTATTCTTCAAGCGTTTTTCCGTCAGCGATTCGCGGATAATTTCCACCGCCCGTTGCGGCGACCCTTCCTGAATCAGCAGCTGCGCCAGCCAGCGTACATACTTATCACTTTGCAGAACCCCGTTAACATAGGCGCCGCGCAGGGTAACCAGTACCGATTTATCATCGTTCTGCTGCTGATAACCATAGGCCAGTTGCTGCCAGAAAAACGCATTTTCCGGCTGGCGGGTCACCAGTACTTTGAGCAAATCCGTTGCCTGCTTAAATTGCTTCAGACGCCAGTGGGCCACCAACTGGATCTGATACCAGGCATCCGGTGGTGAAGCATGCAACGCAATGGCCTGCCGGGCCGCAGGAATAACCTTCTGCCAGTCTTTCAGTGCACTGTAAGCCTGTGCCTGCATCAGATAATCATTGGCCCCGGGCTTACCGCCCGCCTGCTGCCAGGCAGAAAAATTCTTCAGGCTGCGCTGCCACTGTTCAGTCTGATAACTCAGTTGGGCAATGTTATGCAGCAATTGCAGCTGCCGCGGCTTTTCCAGCTGTTTAAGCTGATAGGCCTGACTGAACGCCTTCAGCGCCCCTGTATAGTTTTCCTGCGCGAGCCGTACTGCGCCGGACATATGCAATGCCTGCGCCCGGGCATAATCCGACAACTTCTCCGCTAACAGAGCGTTCACCTGCTTAAGCGCCTGGCTGTATGCACCGTTATTGTAAGACTCATGAACCGCCAGCAATTTTTTATACACAGCGGGCGACAGCGTCTTCGCCATAACCGGCGAAGTCATACCCAGTGTCAGACCGGCCATCAGAGCCAGTAACAGCATCCGTATTTTCATACACCTAACCTGTTTTCCCATAGCCGGCAGGTAACTGCCAGTTTCAGTTCAGATTACTTTTCTAACTTGAATTCAAATCGCTGCTGGATTCGATAACTACTGCCTGTTGGCGCATAACGCCAACCAAGCACTGCACGACGAACAGCCTTATCGAAGACTCTCTCAGGCTGGGACTCAACGATCCGGAAAGTATCCGGCAGCACATTTCCGCTGGCGTCCACCTCAAACTCTGCGACGACATAGCCTTCAGCTACGGACTGCAAATCTTGCTGCGCCAGCTTCACTGAATCTGGCATATGTGACGGCCGGGGCCGTACACCATTCAATGGGCTATTCTCCAGCGGTGTATTCTCCTGCTTATACGTCTGACTATAAGCACTATCTTTGTAAGACTCATGAACCGTCAGCAGTTTTTCATACATAACAGGTGACAGCGCCTTTGCCATTACCGGCGATGTCATACCCAATGTCAGACCGGCAATCAGAGCCAGTAACAACCTGCTTATTTTCAAGAGCTTAACCTGTATTTCAGCACCAGCGGGCAGGCGATCACCCAGCCTCCGGATTAATTTTGCATACTAAACTTAAACCGTTGCTGGGTACGGAAGGCACTGCCAGTCGGCGCATAACGCCAGCGCAGGACTGCACGACGAACCACCTTGTCGAAAACTTTCTTCGGTTTAGACTCTAAAACTTTGTAACTGTCAGTCACTATATTGCCGTTAGCATCCACTACAAATTCAACCAGCACATACCCTTCAATTCTGCGACGTCTGGCACGGCTGGGATAACTGGGCTCACCCCGTATTTCAGGTGCAGCAGATACATTCATCGGCAATTGGGCTGACATGGCAGAAGGTGCCACTACTGGTGTTGGCGGAGCATCCGTTGCCGGGGCAGGCGCCTGTACCGTTTCTACAGGCTCAGCCACTGGCTCCGGCTTAGCCGGCTTAGGCGGCGTCGGTTTAGCCACTTCCAGCTGATCCGTATGGGGGATACTTTAAGTGCCATATCCAGATCAATTTCCGGCAAATCCAGCTTTACTGCCACCGGCTGAATGTCCAGCTGGGGCTTCAGATCCACTTCCGGCTGATCCGGCCGTTGCTGGGGTTGTGACAACTGCGGCGGTGTCAGGGCTTCCCGCTGGCGAACCTGCAACTCATCGTCGAACCGCAACTGCTGCATATTCAGTTTCAGGGTTTCCTGAATCACCTGTTCAACCGGCACACCGATACCTGCCAGCCGGGCCATCACCAGAAACAGCATCAGCGTGACCAGCAGCGCCAGAGGCACAAAGGCTATTTGCCTGACCATTAACCGTCTTCCCGGGTAGCCACCGCCACCTGTTCTATGCCCATCAGATTAATCACGTCCAGCACTTCAATTAACAATCCTGTGCCGGCTTCTTTATCCGCCTGAATCAGTACCCCGAGATTCGGCTCATCGGCCCGCAACCGTTCCAGTGCAGGACGTACCATGCGGATATCCAGTTGTTGTTTGTCCAGCCAGATCTCACCGTCTGCGGTAATCGCGATACGTGCCCCTGAGCTTTCACCGGCTCAGCACTCTGTGCCTGCGGCCGGTTAATTTCGACCCCGGCATCACGGACAAAGGTGGTGGTCACAATGAAGAAAATCAACATGATGAAAACGATGTCGAGCATCGGGGTCATATCAATGCCGGATTCATCTTCCTGCATTTCAAAATTCGGTCGAACGGCCATCAGCAGCGGCTCCGCCAGTTATTACTTAAGATATTTAAACGTTGCCACTGTTGCTGGCTGTACCGCTTTAAACGGCCATAAAACAGCAGCCCGCTGACTGCCAGCACCATACCGGCCATGGTCGGCAGGGTTGCCTGAGCCACCCCGGCAGCCATCAGACGGGGTTAGCCGCGCCCCGTAATGCCAGCACATCAAACAGCTGAATCATGCCAACGACCGTGCCCAGCAACCCCAGCAAAGGGCACAAGGCTATGAGGGTTTTAATCATTGCCAGTGAGGTCTGCAGGGCTACATTCGCTGCGCATTTCTGCTGTAAAGCTGCCGTAGCTGGTGGCGGTCTGGCAGCCCCGCAGCATCTGCGGAAACTGCGCAACAGGAACCAGCAGCGTTCCAGCAACAGGGTCCAGAGCAACAGCGCCAGCGCCGCCAGAACCAGCAGGACCGGGCCGCCGGCCTGGAAGAACTCTTCCAGCACCAGCTGCATAAACTGTGTATCAGGCAGCATTGGCCGCCTCCGGATAATCTTCCGCTATAGCTTCCGGCTGCTGGGTTTCTTCACGCTCCACCAGAATCGCCAGGCTCTTCTGCTGCAGGAACTGCAGCGTACGGCGGGTACGGGAAAACAGATGGCTGTGACAGAACAGCAAAGGAATGGCGACACAGAGCCCCAGAACGGTGGTGATCAGCGCCTGAGAGATGCCTCCGGCCATCATCTTCGGATCACCGGTACCGAACAGGGTGATACTCTGGAAGGTGCCGATCATCCCGGTAACCGTCCCCAGCAGACCCAGCAGTGGCGCCACCGCCGCAATCAGCTTCAGGATTGCCAGCCCCTGTTCAAGCTTGGGCGTTTCTGCCAGCAGAGCAGAATCCAGCCGGACTTCCATATCTTCCCGGGTGCCGCCAGCCTGCGCTGCTAGCAACAAACGCCCCAGAGGGTTGTCTTTACGCGGGTTTTGTACCGTGGCCAGCTGCCGGCGAATCCGCAACCCGGTATAACTGCTGACCAGTAAACGCCAGAGCGCCACCAGCAAACCTATAATCCCCAGCCCGATAATCAGATAACCGACACCGCCGCCCTGCTCGATACGCGCCTGCAGCGTCGGCTTGAGTGACAGTAATTGCAGCAACCCGCCCCGGTTAGGATCTACCAGCAAGGTATCGCCTTCTCCGCGGACAAAGGCTGCCGCCTGCTCACGCACTGAGCTGTCCGGCTGACGGGCCAGCTGTTTCAGCCGGTCATCGGCATACACCAGAAATTCACCATCAGCGGTCACCGCATTAAACGCACCCACTCTGATCACTTCTGCGGTGCGGGTTTCACCACTGGTCATCACCACCGGTGCCTCAAACGCTTTAACCTGACCGCTGTAAATTAACTCCTGCTGGAACGTCTGCCAGAGCGCTTCCAGCTCATTGCGGGTCAGCACTTCCTGCTGACCACTGAACTCCAGCTGCTCCGCCCGGCCAGGCAATTCCGCGCTGACCAGCGAATCCATCAGCACTCCCTGTAAATCTTTGGCCTGTTGCTTCACCACACCAAAAATTTCACCCAGTTGCCCGGTCCGGTTCTTCAGCAGGTTTTGCTGCTCTGCCAGCAAAGCTTCCTGCTCATCAAACAGCGCTTTCAGTTCAGTCTGTCGCTGCTGGCTGGCGGCCAGCCGTGCTTCAGCCTGTTGCAGTAATGCCGCCTGCTCCTGGCTGGATCGACGGAAGGTAGCCAGCCGTTGCTGATCCGTTGCCTGCTCCCTGGCAACCCGGTCCTGAACAGTATTCAGCAACGCCTGCATATCCGCTTCTGCCGCGGATACATTAACCGTGCTGCTCAGCAGTAATACGGCCGCCAGTACACAACCCAGTTTCATGGCTGCACCTCCTGAGTGATTGCCGGTAAAGGTAAGGTCAGCAAATCCGGTACCACCTGTTGCCGGGCCAGCTGTATCGCCTTATGAACTGCAACATTCTGGCTGTCCGGCAGGCTGTCCCACTGGCCTGAGCCCGCATTCCAGATACCGCTTTCCTGACCGTCACGGGTCTGGTAGTACAGCGCTGTGCGCCCCAGACGGATAAAATTCACTTCCCGGCTGCCAGCGGCACCGATCAGTTCGCCACTGTAGGCTTCCAGGGTACGGCCATATTCCACTTCGGTCTGGTAGGCATTGAGTAACTGACGGTATTTTTCTGCCAGGCTGACATCCGCCCGGCTCAACAGGTTATCTAATCTTTGCAGACGTTCTTCACGTTCGCTTTGCAGGAACGGCAAATCCGCTTCTACAAAACGTCGCAGTCCTGCCTGCATCTGCTCCAGCAGCGGCAGAACCGTCAGCTCTGTCTGTTCCAGTGATGCCAGTTGCTGTTCTGTGCTGTTCAGTTCCTGCTGCTGGGCAGTGATCAGTTTTTCCAGCTGGCTGTTATAGGCATCCAGCAAATCAGCCTGACGCAGGGTATCCAGATACTGCTGATGATCAGCAATAATTTTGCTGTCCAGCGAATCAATTTGTTGTTGCTTGGCTACTGCCTGCTGTTGTGCATCAGCAAGGGTTTGCTGGGTTTTTCCAGCGCCGCAGCACCGGAAACAGAGGACCAGAAACAGGCCATACCCGCTGAAAAAGCGAGCAGAAAATGACGAGATTTCATGACTGATTAATCTAAATGAGAATGATTGATCTTTAATTTAGCATACCAATAATACTAAATACCAGTACAAAACCATCACTGCCCGGCATTTAACCAGTCATAGCAAAGATAAGAGGATTGGCGGGCTGCAGCAGAACTGCTCAGCTTACAAACATGTTTATCCACAGTTTTTGTGTATAAACGTTTCTATGCAGACACTGACAGCGCCTGTCGGCTCAGGACGCATCAACCGTTTCAATATCGGTAAATTCTTCAGCCAGCTGACGGGCCTGTAACCGCAGCTGATGAATGAATGCATCTCTGGCAGGGCTTGCCACACTGGCTTTCGGATAGAGTAACCCGAAGGCCATCCAGCGCTTGGGGATAACAGGAACGGTCGCCACTTTAGCCGGGTCGGTGTTGGCCGCAACTAACTGATCAGCAATGGTGATTCCTGCACCGTCGGCCACCAACTGACAGGCCACCTGAGACGATGACACATCACACAGATGCCGGGGAACAATGCCCACCGCACTGAAAATATCATCCAGCTGCTCACGCAATAGTAAGCCACGCATCAGCCGGATAACCGGGTATTCCGCCAGATCTTCCGCCCGCAACTCATCACGCTGCGCCAGCGGATGGTCCACCGGGAGAATCGCCACCGGCCGTGCCCTGAGTAACACTTCGGTGTGAATATCCGGATGATCCACCGGCAGTGCCCCCACGCCGATATCGTATTCCCGGCCCACCAGCCACTCGCCGGCTTCCCGCCGGGCCCTTACATCCAGGCTGACATTGATATCCGGATACTGCTGCAAAAATGCAGCGACAGCAGGACACGCCAACCCCTGCGACACCCGGGGCATGGCAATTACCCGCAGGGTCTGGGTACGGCCTGCACGGATTTCCGCAACGATTCTGGGCACTTCATCAAGGTTATCGAGAATCCGGCCCGCTTCCCGGTAGAAGGCCATCCCTTCTTCCGTGGGAGTCAGATTCCGGCCGGTACGGTCAAACAGATCCAGCTTCAGTTCACCTTCCAGTGAAGTGATCAGACGGCTCACCGCCGGCTGACTGAGGTGCAGTTTCTCCGCAGCGGCTGCTAAAGAGCCACCGCTCAGGGTTGCCCTGAACGCACGTAACGCTTTGATATTCAAATTCCGCACCTCAACATTTTACTTATACGCAAATAAATTAAACATTTTTGCATTTTTAGTAAATGAATATTGCTGCTAATTTGATCAGTATAAGAAAAATAAGGAGACTCAATTATGCAACGCCGTTCCTTCTTCAAAAAGCTGGCCACCGGGCTGGCACTCACACTGGCAGCAGGCACATTTGCCACAGCCACTCAGGCTGCTGACTGGCCCAAGCGCCCGATTAACATCATCGTGCCTTATAAAGCCGGCGGCGGTACCGATGCCTATGCCCGTGCACTGGCGGCTGCCGCCAAAGACGTATTCAAAGTCCCGGTTGTGGTGGTGAACAAGCCCGGCTCCGGTGGTCTGAACGGTGCCAACTCAGCGGTGAATGCCAAGCCGGACGGATACACCTTTATGATGACTTCCGGCGGTTCTTTCCTGCTCTCAACCCTTACCCGCAAGACCAAACTGGATGCGCTGGAATCGTTCCAGTTTGTCGCCCAGATCGGCCTGCTGCAGACCTCTCTGATGGTGCCGGTAAACAGCCCTTTCAAAGACGTAGCTGATGTCATTGCTGCCGCAAAAGCCAACCCTGAAGATCTGCGCTGGGCCCATTCCGGCCGCGGCGGTTTCCACTTCGTTGGCGGTCTGGGTTTTATGCAGAAAAACGGCATTCAGGTACAGGATGTGCCATATAAAGGAGGCGGCCCGACCCGTGCTGCCCTGATCGGTGAACAGGCAGATTTTGGCTTCCTGGGAGTACAACAACTGGCCGGCTTCGAAGGCCAGCTCCGTGCACTGGCGGTCAACAGTGATGCCCGGGACGCCATCATGAAAGATGTGCCATCCTTTGGTGAGCTGGGCATTCCTTTGCAGCAGTATCATCGCCGGTGATTGTATTCGCCCCACAGGGCACACCCGCTGATATTGTCAGCAAGATGGAAACTGCGCTGGAGACAATTGCCGCCAAACCGGAGTTTGCAGAATTGCTGATCAAACGGGGCACCGGCCCGGTTTATCAGACTGGCAGCAGCGCAAAAACCACGCTGACGGCCATGAAAGCAGACGCAGCCCCACTGGTCGAAGGCTTAGCTAAAAAGTAACGCCAGGCCTCTGAAACCGGAGCCTGAAAGGCTCCGGCACAACACATATCCACACTGATTTTCCGGGAAAGGTTATGGCCATTCGAAATATCTGTGAAGCACTGGTACTGGCATTGCTCAGTGCAGTTGCTGTCTGGGGTGCCCTGCAGGTACCCGATGCCTCTCCGGGAGAAACCTGGGCAGGTATTGTGCCTTTCGGCGCAGCTGTCGCACTGGGGGTGATTGCCGCCATCAGCCTGCTGGACGCACTGCGCAGTCATCGCGCTGACACCGCCGGGCAAAGCAATCAGGGTGCCCGGGATGTGATCATCCTGTTCATCATTGCGGTTCTCTACCAGCAATCCTTCAGCTGGTTTGGGTATCTGTTACCTACCGCAATTGTGGCGCCGGTAGCCCTCTATATGTTCGGCGTGCGTAGCCCGCTGGGGCTGGCACTGTCAGTGATACTGTGCCCACTGGCCTTCCACATCATTTTCTTTATGTTACTGGGCGTTTACCCACCGTACGGTGAAGTATTCGACCTGAACGAATTTATTCAGGGGTAAGTACTATGGAAATCTTTCCGGCCCTGCTCTCTGTGATCACAGACCCGATTCTGCTCGGTGCCATTTTACTGGCTGCGGTCGTCGGTATGGTGGTCGGCGCCACTCCGGGCCTGACCGCTTCCGCCGCCATTGCGATGCTGCTGCCAATCACCTTTCACATGCCGCCGCTGTTTGCCCTGGCGTTCCTCTACGTAATCGGTAAGTCCGGCCGCTATGGCGGTTCCATTGCCGCCATTTTGTTTAATACCCCGGGTACGGCCGCCTCTGCGGCCACCCAGATTGACGGTTATCCACTGGCCCGTGCCGGCAAAGCAGGTAAAGCCATGAAAGTGGCAACCATCTCTTCCGTTATCGGTGATTTCATGGGCGACATTATGCTGGTCGTCGGTGTCGGCTTCATTGCTGCACTGGCCCTGAAACTCGGCCCACCGGAAATCTTTGCCGTCTACTTTGCGGCCTTCGTAGTGATCGGTTCAGTGATCGGTAATTCCGTCCTCAAAGGGCTGGCTTCTGCCCTGCTGGGGATCATTATCGCCATGATCGGTATCGATCCCATTTCCGGCGAAGAACGCTACACCTTCGGCATGTTTGAGCTGTCCAACGGCATCGGTCTGGTGCCCCTGATGATCGGTGTGTTCGTACTGGGTGAAGTATTCGCCCAGATGGAAGAACGCCGTAATCACCCGGCGAAAATCAAAAGCAACGAAACCACTGACCCGGACGGTAATCAGCTCAGCTGGGAAGAATATAAACCCTGCCTGCCCCACGCCCTGCGTGGCGGGTGATCGGCGCAGCCATTGGCGTGCTGCCCGGGCTGGGCTCAGCGATTGCGGCATTTATTTCTTACGGTGAAGGTAAGCGCCGCGCCAAAGATCCTGAGCAATGGGGAAAGGAAAACTGGAAGGCGTTGCCGCGCCGGAAGCGGCTAACAATGCGGTATCCGGTCCGTCGATGGCGCCCTTGCTGACCCTGGGTATCCCCGGCTCAACCATTGGTGCGATCTTGCTCGGCGTGTTCCTGATCCACGGTATTCAGGTGGGGCCAACCCTGTTCCTGACCGATAAAGAACTGGTTTATCAGCTGTTCGCCTGCGGCATTCTGGGTATTTTTGCCTACGGTCTGATCGGGTATTTCGGTGCAACACGGGTCTCACGGATTATTCTCAAGATCCCGACCCAGGTGCTCTATCCACTGATCTTCCTGACTGCCTTCATTGCCGCCTTCTCAGCCCGCGGATCACTGTTCGATGTCACCGTGATGACCTGTGCAGGCTTTGCCGGCTGGCTGATGCGCAAATATGAATTCAATGTGGCGGCGTTTGTGATCTCGTTCGTACTGGCCAAAGGGGCTGAAGAAACCTTCCGCCAGGCCATGCTGATGTCTAAAGACGGCGCGATGATTTTCATCGAACGGCCCATTGCACTGGCATTCCTGATTCTGGGTGTCGCCGCCATTGCCCTGCGGGTGCGCAGCATTATGAAACAGCGGCGCAAAGTGAAGGGAGCGCTGGCCGATGCTTAACTGGGCGCTGTACGAATCCTGTTTTTCTACCCTGCACATGCGCCAGATATGGTCTGAAGAGGCCATGCTGAGCGCCTGGCTGAAGGTGGAACAAACTCTGGCCTGCTGTCAGGCGGATCAGGGGCTGATCCCTCCGGCAGTGGCTGAACAGCTGGCTGAGATTTCCGCCTGCCAGCTGAATGAACAAACTCTGCAGGACAAAATGCAGTTAGTCGGCCGACCGATTGTCGGGCTGGTTGAGCAATTGCGTCACTTGCTTGGCCCTGATCACGCCCCTATGTGCACTATCTGGCCACCACACAGGACATCATGGATACCGCCACCATGCTGCAGATACAGCGGGGCATTACTGAAATCCAGCTGCAGCTTGAAGCCGTACTGATTCAGTTACAGCGACATGCACAGGAACAGCGGCATACCCGCATGCTTGGCCGGACCAACGGCCAGCATGCGGTGCCCCTGCAGTTCAGCACCAAGCTGGAAGTCTGGATTGCCGAGCTGAAACGTCGCCGGGATAATCTGCAGTACGCCACCAGCCACGGCCTGATGGTGCAGGTTGGCGGCCCGGTCGGTGACCTGTCTAAATACCCGGATAACTGCGGTCCAGCAGTTAAAGCTGCAATGGCAGATGCCCTGAATATGGGCTTTGCTGATCCCCACTGGCAAAACGCCCGGGACGGCATTGCCGATATCATCATGGCACTGGGCAGCCTCAGCGCCAGCCTGTGTAAGATTGCTCAGAATGTTAATTTGCTGGCGTCATCGGATATCGGTGAAGTCAGTGAAGGCCACCGGAATGGCCGCGGCGCATCCTCTTCCATGGCGCACAAGAAAAATCAGCGGGCGTCAGAATTTGCAGAGGCAACAGCCCGGCTGGCCCGTCAGCGGGCTGAACAGATCGGTGAACTGACCTTACATCAGCATGAACGCTCCGGCGGGGCGATGATCGGCGAGTGGCTGGTAATCCCGGAAGTATTTCTGCTCTGTTCAGGCGCACTGATGTGGACCGAACAGCTGTTCACCGGTCTGCAGGTGCACAGCGATGTCATGCAGCAGCATATTGAACAACAGGCGGCGTCTCTCTGACAGCACTGCGAATACCGTTCTTTAAAGGCCTGCCACTGTTCCTGGCAGGCCTTTTTTATGTATTCCTCAATCTGGGTAATTATCTTTTCAAAAACCGGAATTGATTCAGCGCCAATGCTGGCGGTTAAAAATGACCTGCTATAATTCCCAGCCTTCAGATGAGAGAACCGGCTGTCCCCGTCTGAATTTACCTTTTAAAAATTAAGCCTCAGAGAGAGGCCACTGTAAGCACACAGTGAACCGACTGGCATCAGTCAAGGATGAAACATGTACGCCCGCGACCCGCAACAGCACGCTGTTGAAACGCACACCAGCCCAAGCAACACCACCAACCAGAATTCCGGCAGCACTGACCTGGCGATCAACACCAGCGACAGTTCTGTCTATCAGCTCAGCTGTGACTAATCCCACAGCCCTGATACAGAAATGCCGTCTTTATGACGGCATTTTTGTATCGGTAACTGACAGAAAGATCAGGGCCTGCCCCGCTTAAAATCCGCTGACGGTGTCCCTTTAAAGCAACGGGGTATTACCGGCCAGCTATTGGTCAGAAAATACGCATAGGTACCCTGCGGATACTCAGGCGTTACCGCATAACGGCCGTTACACTCATCCAGATCCCCTGCCCTTTGACGAATTCATAATCCGCAGTAAAGGTTCCGTCGTAATGACCACCAGGGTTACTGCCGCCCGATGGCCGGTGGCCCGCTTTAACACGGTAGCCGGATTGCAGTTCACGGATATCACCGGAGGTGCCGTTTGCATATCCGTACAGGGCATAAATCGGGAAGCCATCTGCAGCCCAGCCAATCTGTGGCGAATGTTGTCGGGAACGGACATTCAGCCCCGCCAGTAACAGGCTGGGCAAACCATGATAATGATAGGCTCCACTGGGCTGAACATGGGCATGGTTCTCATCCAGCCCCAGCGCTACAGCGCCGGATAACGCTTCATACTGCCAGCCACTGCTCCGGTCGCCCCGGTACCACTCAGCTGCACCCGGGTCGAAAGGCACACCGTTTACACTGATGCCGAAATCTCCGAGCGTCAGCGGCGTAACACGGTTACTGAGTGTTGGATTCACAGGCACCCGTAAACGGTATGACTGCGTTTCAATCGAGTGAGGATTACCCCGGTTCGGAAAGGCACCGGTATTATGATCTGAAATACCATTGGCGATCAGTACACGGTTGTTGCCCTCAACTTTCACGGTCATCCGATTAGCCGTGATTGGCGGTGTATCTGCTGCCACCAGGTGCAAGTCCCCATCCGACTGAACTACCGTATGCTGCCGGGTCCCCGCCCGTCACCGCCACGGGGCGACTGCTGGCTGTGATCCGACATACCACCCTGCATGCGGCCACCTGCACGGTTTCCTGATGACCGCCTGCTGGCATACAGACCAGTCGGCTCTCTCTGGGCGGCATTCCACAACTGCCCCGTAACTCCCCTTTGGCGTCTGCATCCGGCAAGCGCTGCCTGCAGTGCTGTTTTGGCAGGCCTCAAAAGCCGCCTGGGGCGGACGGGCCTGAGCACTGTGTCCGGCTGCCAACAATAACGCCGCCGGTAACATCAATAAGGCTTTCATTGGTGAACTCCGTTGCAAAGGAATGGGCATCATTCTGGTACGCAGCCGCTACAGATACAAGCGCACCGACGTACCATGCCCATACTTCTTCCCCGGAGCCCGGCAATGATCACAGCCGCTGAATGCGCCGTGCTTCCCGAAGGCCTGACAGATAAGCGCCGTGGGTCGTGGCCGGATAGTCACTGCTGGTTGCCTCACCGGCGAAAAATACCCGGTCGGCCACCGGTGCAGCCAGATCCTCACGCTGTTCCGCCCGGCCGTTCACCGGTGTATAGGAATAGGCCCCCAGAGAAAATGGATCTGCCTGCCAGCGGGTGATATGTACATCAACCGGCGCAGGAATATCATCGCCGTAGAGCTTCTTCAGCACATTCATTGCATCTTCTGTAACGGCATCATCTGACTGCTGTTCCAGTTCGTGCGCATAATATGCAGCATTAAACGCCAGCAATACCGGTTTACCGGAATACTTATAAACGTTGTACCATTCCGCAAAACGGCCTTTTGTTCGCCCGCATACTGGATCAGATCAATATCCTTATCCTGTTTCCAGAACACCTCAGGGAAGGTCAGCCAGACTTTATTCAGTAATCCCATCGCCAGATCATCAATCGCCCGGCGCTTGGTTTGCGGCAGTACCGGTTCAAAGCGGATCGCGCCAGCTTTCAGCACACCCAGCGAAACCGTCACCAGCACCCGGTCGGCAACAAAGGTTTCCCCGCATCGACCTCAACCTGACGGTCTGAATAGCGAATCGCTGTTACCGGCCGGTTCAGCCGTATATCCAGCCCTTCAGCTAAATAATCTGTAATGCCGTCATAGCCGTCAGTGAAAAGCACATCTTCACCGGGCATGTCTTCCCTTCATCGTAGCCTTCAATGCTCAGCTGCTCTGCTTCACCGGCATACTCATGTTCCATCTCAGTATTCAGCAGGAAGGCAACTTGCCGGTCACTGAGAAAATCCAGTTCGCCATTCTTGCGGGCCTGTTCCACAGCATCCGCAACTGACGCATAAGGATTCTCTTCCAGATAAGCTTCAGCGTAGCTTTCAAAGATTTCCTGATATCTGAAGAACAGTTCACGGCTGATCTCATTACGGCTGCCATCCGCACCATAAATCACCGCATTTTCGTACTCGGTAATGTCAGTCATGCCAGTACCGGATTTTTCAGCCAGTTCAGTAATAGGGTTACCTTCAATACCATGAATCCAGCCCGCGCCCATATCATAGGAAATACCTTCACTGCGCAGCGTCCAGATCCGTCCGCCGATCCGGTCCCGGGCTTCCAGTACGGTGACATCGTAGCCTTTCTTCTGCAGGTCTTTGGCGGCGGCAAGGCCGGCAATACCGGCCCCCACCACAAGTACCCGCTCCTGTGCCGCCAGCTGTAAACTCAACAGGCAACCGGCCAGCAGTAATACGCTACGTTTCATAAAATCAGTCATCTTTTTCTCCTGCCTGTCAGCCGGTTAAATCCCGCAGCGCAAAATACAGCATCGCCAGTGCCAGCCCCGGCTTACGTAATAACGTGCCGCCGGGATAGTTACGGTGACGGATCCGGCCAAACAGGTCGAAACGACCGGTTTCTCCGGCAATCGCCTGCGCCATCAGTTTACCGGCCATGCTGGCCATCAGAATCCCATGACCGGAAAAGCCATGGGCATAATAGAGGTTATTCCCCAGCCGCCCGATATCAGGCATCCGGTTCATCGTCACCGCGATATTACCGCCCCAGCAGTAATCAAACTGCGGAGCAGGCAGCTGAGGGAAAATATGTTTAATCCGGGCGCGCATGACCTGCTGCAGGTTTGCCGGCTGTTTCTGTGTCAGCCCGGTACGGCCGCCAAACAACAACCGGCCATCAGCAGACATCCGGTAATAACTGGTCAGATACTTACTGTCGGCAACCGCCATATTATTGCGGATCAGTTCACCGGCCTGCGCACCTAACGGCCGGGTTGCACAGATATAGCTGCCCACCGGCAGAATGCGCTTTCGATGCCCGGTAACAGGTTTGCCAGATAAGCATTCGCGGCAACCACCACCTGCCGGCAGCGAACCGTGCCCTTTGCGTTACCACCCGGGGCTGCTGCCCTGCTGTATATCCAGTACACGGGTAGCGGAAAACAGCTGTGCGCCGGCTTCCCGGGCAGCACTGGCGAGCCCCTGTGTATATTTCAGCGGATGCAGATGGCCACCCCGGGGTCAAACCAGGCACCGTGATACACCGGGCTGTCCAGCTGTTCACGCAATTGTTGACGGTCCAGCAGTTGCAGGGAATAACTATACTCACTCTCCAGCAGTTCACAGGTTTCCCGGAATTCTTCCATGTGTTCCGGACGGGCCGCCAGCTCAGCCTGACCGGCTACTAAATCACAGTCGATCCGGTAATTCTTTATCCGCTCGCGTACCAGCTGCAAGGCATCCACCGATATCTGAAACGCTTCCCGGGCATCTTCCCGGCCCATCAGTTTTTCCATAGCCTGCGGTGTCGCACCATAGCCCACTATCAACTGACCGCCGGCCCGTCCTGATGCCCCCAGGCCATTGCTTCTGCTTCCAGCAGCACCACACTGAACCCTTGCAGGCTCAGCTCAAGCGCAGCACTCAGCCCGGTCATGCCGCCGCCGACGATGCAGACATCAGCGGTCATATCACCTGCCAGAGCCGGATCTGCCGGCGCTTCTGCGGCGGTCGCCGCATAATAGGAAGCCGGGTAGGCCGGGCTGACGGACTGATCAGGCATACGGTTGTTCAATCTGTTTCCCTTATTGATAGACAATGAACACTTTGCGGCTTGGCTGGTGAATTTCCCAGACTCCCAGGCTATTCGCCGGGAAATACAGCAGATCACCGGCACGGATTTCAGTGGTTACTCCGGCTTCATCGGTATAACTGCAGTGCCCCGCCAGGAAGTAACACATTTCTGCGTCTTTAATCTGCCGGCGCCAGCGACCCGGGCTGGCTTCCCAGACGCCTACTTCCACACGGTCATCGTCAAAGGTTTGTGCCAGACCACGCAGTTTAGAAGCCGGACCATCCACAGGCACCGGCGTATCTCCCCAGTCATCCAGTGCTTCTGTCACCGCCCGCTGTACCCCGGCCATCTTGAAAATTGCCATTGCTCCACCCTTTGGTCATTACTACGAACCACGATTGTGCCGCCGGTGAGCACGGCAACACAGCAGGTAAAAGGGACAACAAGGGGTGATATCAGGCCACATTTATGCCCGTGATGGCCATTTACTACTCAGACGACTGCTGCCGGTAGGCCTTGGGTGTTACTCCCGCCCAGCGGCGAAATGCCGCCCGGAAGTTCGCCACATCCCGGTAGCCAAGCTGCAGGCCAATAGTTGCAACTGTCAGCTGGGTGGTCAGCAGTAAATGTCTGGCCCGTTCAAACCGGACCTGATCTAACAGTTCCTGAAAGCTGCTGCCTTGCTGGGCTAAACGGCGTCTCAGGGTACGGGGAGACAATGACAGCCTGGCGGCCGTTTCCGGCAGGGTTATTTTGCCTTCATGCCGCCGCAGCAGACTCTCAACTCTGGCAGCGACACCTGATTCGTTTTGCAGGGCTTTAATACGGTTTTCACACAGCTCATTCATATACTGGCTGTATTCGGGATGAGCAAAGGGAATCACCCGGGCACTGTCTTCTGCAGACAGACACAGCATATTTTCCGGCTGGCCGTAACGGATTTCACAGCCGAGCTGTGCAGCCCAGTGCTGCTGATATTCCTCAGCGGGGGTATGGGTAAAGAAATCTGACGGCAATGCACCCTGCCGTCCACCAGTTCTGCGGAAACCGCCAGCAACATGGCAAAACAACTTTCTGTTTCGAATACCGAGGTTACGGCGTCTGTCGGCGCCGGCTGCATGAACAGACATAACTGCCCGTCCTGTTCCTGCAGCCGGAAACGGCCGGAATAACTCAGTAAACGGCTGTGCCTGACGGCAACCCGCCAGGCATCGCCCAGGCTGGCGGCACTCATCATCGCCACACCTAGAATACCGAAGTCTTTGAGGGTCTGACGCAGGCCGTGCTTTAACGCCAGATAGGGATCACAGTTAAGATTAGCAATGCGCACATACAGGGTCAGTTCCTGATGTAAAGTCAGGCGGATCGCCGGATCGGCAAAGGCTTCTGCTGACAAACCCAGCCCCTGAAGCAGCTCATCCAGTTCCAGCTGCTGATAACTGATAAGGTCATCTGCCAGTTGCTTGATTTCCAGCCCCAGCCAGATACGGGGTTCCGTGTTGTCTGGTTTCATCGTCTCTTTACATCCACCACAGCAGACACAAAAACGGCGCCGGGTTCGTTAAAACAGGGCGCCGTCATGATCGTTTCTGACCGTTATCGGATACTGTTACTGGATAACAAAACTGGTAAAGAACAGGTCAGATACAAACGCTTCACCTTCTTCCGCAAGCAGCACTTTTGCACTGCCCCCAGCAGCTCTTTAGCCAGAGCATCCTGTGCTTCAACGGTTTTCAGCTGAGCTTCCTGCTTATCGCTAAGAATCATCAGTACTTCATGGCGGATTTCCGGCTTATAGTAGTTAACCGCATGGTGTGCAGCAGGCGTAGCGACCTGAACAGTCACCTGACATTTCAGGAACCGTAACTTACCGGTGCTGGAAAAGTTAGCAATAAAGGGCTTCATCTCAATATAGTTGATGTAATCCTCAGGTACTGCTTCCCCGTCTTCTTCATCCGCCGCCCAGACCGGCGTTACAAAACAGGCCATCATCAATATTAAAAACCAGCGCCGCAGCATAGTTCACCCTTCCCCGTCTATTTATCTGAACACATTAATTATCACAGTAATCAATGACTTTTGCCCACATTGCGTTAGCAGACATCCCCAAAGTGGCACCAGTATACCGCGAACCTTTGCGGTTGCCATATAGCTGATCCTTGCCACCTGCAATCCGTTGGGATTAGTATGTATCGCAGGGATGGAAAAATCAGATAATCAGGCAACTGCCAGCCTGGGTCAGCAGTCATATAAAGAGGCCTGTGGCACCTGTCTGATGTCTTCACTTGGAGACAGCACCTGCAGGAAAGCGGTATCTTTCTGCGGGTTTCTAAACACAAGGAACACCACCATGTTAGAAAAATGCAAAACCGCTCAGGAACGTTGGGGCGGTGTGAGTGAAATCATCGATAACTGGCTCACCGAGCGTCAGCAACTGATCAGCCACTTCGTCAGCCTCCCGCAGACACCGGTCAATGATCTGGCGGCGCCCATCCAGACCTTCTGTCAGATCCTGATGGATTACCTGTCATCCGGACATTTCGAAGTCTATGAGCAGCTGCTGAAAGAAGGCGGTGAATTCAACGATGGCAGCCTGGAAGCCGCCCAGGATCTGTTTCCGAAAATTCAGACAAATACCGATGAAGCACTGGATTTCAATGACAACTTCTCCAGTTTCAACGGCGAAACACTGAAAGATATGCAGGAACTGGCAGACCGCCTTTCCCACCTTGGCGAATCACTGGAAGAACGCTTCTCTCTGGAAGACCAGATGATCGAAATTTTGCATATCGCCCATAAAGATCAGGTTTACGACACCAGCACTACCTAAGGAAACATAATGGGGAATTCTGTTCGAGTGCTTGCCACGGCACTGTTAAGTGCCGGGCTGTTATCCGGCTGCGGTTCCGGAGATGCGCCCAGCAAAACCTTTGAATATGCACAGAAAGGTGCCTATTCGGCAGAAATATCCCCAACCGGTAAATTCACCGTGCTGGGATCATTTAACCACGGCGGCAGTTTGTGGAATGACCTGCAGCAGGAACGTCTGTATAACTGGAACCACGCCAACGGCGAATACACCATCATTGCAGCCACAGCCTTTGCCCCGGATGAAACCTATGCAGCAACGGCTAACCAGCAGGACCTGGTCCTCTGAGCCTGCAGGATGGCCGGCCCGCCGGTTTCTGGCGCTCCCCGCTGAAATTCTCGGCATGGATTTATCCCCCAACGGCGACTATGCGTTACTTGGCCTAGCAGACCATACAGCGGTCTATTTCGACATTAAAAACGGCGGTGTTAAACGCACCCTTGGCCATCAGGCCCGGGTAAAAGCCGTTGATCTGAGTGAAGACGCTCAGTTTGCCCTGACCGGCTCCGACGCCTGGAAAACCAAATTCTGGAACGTCGAGACCAACGAATTACTGCACACCATTGAGCTGGGCAACGTGGTTGATACGGTAGCACTGGCCCCAACAACGAAAAAGCCTTCAGTTCAGCCAGCCTGGATGACGCCATTATCTGGAATACCAAAACGGGTAAAGTCATTCACGCCCTGACCGATAACCGGGACCTGTTTGCCCGACGTGTCACCTATACCGCTGCGGAGTTTTCCACCGACAGCCAGCGTCTGTTAACCGGGACAAACTCCGGCACGGTTCAGCTGTGGAATGTTGCCACCGGGGAGCAACTGCGTGAATGGGCGATTAAAAGCGCGATGCTTACGGGCCAAACAGCACGGCAGTTTACGCGGTTGGCTTTGGCCAGGGTAAGTATTACGCGGTGGGCTCCAACGGTATTTTCAACGAGCTGAAGTAAGCCCCGACCCTTATGAAACAGCACTGCAGGAATAACCGTCCTCAGTGCTGATAAATAAACCCGCCGTACATATATTTGGTGGCTTCAGCCCCAGCACCAGCACCCGCTGACCGCGCTTTAACTTTCCTGAAAGAATCAATCCGTTAAGGCTTGCCCAGATCGCTGCGGAACCAAGATTCCCCCAACGACAGGCATCATTCACGATCCGCTCCCGGGGTAACTGCAAATACTCACTCAGCAAGGCATCAATATGACCATTGGCCTGATGAGGGAGGATAAAATCAAACTCATCCAGCGAGAACCCCAGCCCGGTTACCGCTTCTATCCCTTTGAAGAACAACTGCGGGCCCGCTTCCCGGACACTGTCTGCCCGGTGTAAGAAATAGGGAAGTTTGTGTTCACATACCGGCTGGGCAGAACCACCACCGCACAACTCAAAGCCGGGGATTTTTGCAGCCCGATATGGCCGCTGAAACAATGGCTGATAATCTGCTCATCACTGCCATCATCCCGGTCCAGCACCACCGCTGCAGCGGCATCCCCATCTGTACGTAATTAATTAACTGCGGGGTATCTATGAATGCGTTGTCGATATCAAAAATACCGATCCCACCTCCGTGCCGACAATACAGACTGGCTGCATATGAGGGTTATGGTGCAACATCGGTACGGCAATCTGCAGTGCACTGGCAAAACCAGTACACGCCTGCCTCAGCTCCATGTAAGGGGCATGCAGCTCCAGTTCTTCAGCAATCCAGGCGGCACTTGAAGGTAACAGCGTATGAGGCGAAGCCGTATGGGAAATCAGATAACCCAGTTCAGTATCCGCCGGGCAGCTGCTCAGGGCCTGCCGGATTGCCCGGGCAGACAATGCCGGCGCCGTTTCCTGCGGTTCAGATAAAGCGGAGTCCAACCGTCGGCTCACATAGCGGCCCTCAATGCCTAACCGCCGGGCAATAATCCGTGCCTGACGGGCGGTTTTACGGTCACAAAGCTGCTCCAGATGTTCCAGCAACACATCATTACTGATGTGCTCCCCGGAAAGGCATTACCACAGCTACGCAGTTTCACCCGGCCGGGCGCCACCTGAACACTCATTATGCTGCTCCCTTAATTGCTGAACCGGAAACCGGAGCCATCTGTATCAGCCGCTGAAACAGGGCATCAGTATCAATATTCAGCATTTCAAACGCTTCGGTCTGCTGCTGAAGTAAACTCACCAGCCCCTGATGGATACTGAAATCCAGCGGTGGCTGTTCATAAATATCTTTCTGTAACCGCACCGCATGGCGGCGGGCAATGCTGACATGCCGTGCTTCGTCCCGTTTGATCAGGCTAAACAGCCCGGCTGCCGGAGTACCTTTAATGCTGCTGTTGGCCACTGCGTTCATCAGCACACAGACACAGGCATCCAACTGGCTGATGGTATAAAAGTGCCGGGCAACACTGTCGCTGGCCTGCTGAATGCGGGCATAGAATAACTGTGCCTGCCGCTTCAGGCGGTGGAGTTTTTCATATTCAGGTAATTGCTGCAGCAGACGCTGCAATGCTATTTCGTGAAGCCGTTCATCCGCTTCGATCTGGGCCAGATAAAACTGGGAATCTTCCCGGCGGCTATATTCTGTATGGAAGACATGAATAGCAGACTGCTCACCACACAACAACAGGGGACCAGCCGAGCCAGTGCCGTCTGCTGTAATTCAGACAGACCAACAGACAAATCCGGATGGCGCTCCAGCCAGTGCCGCACCGGATGATTCTCCGGTTCGGTAATTGATGCTTCTGGTAACGGAAAACAACGCTGGTTCATATAACGGTCCGGTAAACATAACAGTCAGATAGCCCAGCATCTATATTAAGGATCTACCTGAAATGCCGCTGAAAAACGCATCTTTAACAAGCCCGGTAATAAATACATATCCGCCAGTAACGCGATAAAGATAATCACAATGCTGAACAGGCTTATTTCAAAAATAGGCTTAAAATCTGACAGCAGGCCCACCGTTAAGGCCAGAATCATGGTCAGGCTGCTGATGAATACCGCCGGAATAACGTCCGTCCAGAGCCGTTTCAGCGCCGCTGTTTCAGATTCACTACGACGATAACGGCGATATTTGAACAGAATATGCAGACTGTCATCGACAATAATGCCGATGATCATCCCCATCACCACTGCACTGCCCAGGGTGATCGCACCACCACTGATCCCCAGTAAGCCATAAGCCAGAATCAGCGGGGCAAAATTACAGATAAACACCAGGGTCATCAGCCGCCAGCCACGGAACATAAAACCGATGAACAGGCTGATCGCAAACAGGGCAACCAGTAACGACAACAGCATACTCCGGGCGTTGCTGATACTCAGATGAGCAAACATAAGGTCCGCACTGCCACCGGTATAGATATTCAGGCTACCGGGATTATCCTCAACCCACTGGCGAACCCGGTCATCAAACGCGATCATTGCCCGGGCGCTTTGCTGGGGCATACGTACCCTTAGCTTGAGCATATGGGTATCCGGGTTATACAACTGTTCCTCTGCCAGCCGTACCCAGCTGTCCGGCTGTTTCAGCGCACGGCTGCCGGGCACTATTTTCAGCACCTCCGGCTGTTCTTTCAGCCAGCCGGTAAAGCTATCAAGGGTCTTCAGATCCGCCGGAGCGAATGCCCGCCCTCACCGGCGCTGACCACATAACTGATACCTGACGCCCCGGACAGCTCTGCATCAATGATGTTCACCGACTGGCGAAAGCTGTAATCCTCGGGGAAATACTCATAGACGTTGTCATCCACTGTCAGCTGCGTCAGCCCCCAGCCACCCAGCAGTAAAAGTAACACTGCAGCACTGACCACCCGTTTCTGGCCGCCGCAGGATAAGCGGGACACATTCAGCCGTTCCATACAGCCAGCCGCCACATCCGCCGGCGGTGCAAACCTGAGCAGCCCGGCCTGTAACCAGCTGATTGTCAGCAGGTAAGATACACTCAGCCCCACCGCCGCCGCGATTCCGGTCACCATCACCGGTGGCGAAGGGCTGAACAGGAGTGCGAGAAAGCCCACCGCCGTCGTCAGACAACTTAGCGTCAGGGGCTTAAGGTTCATCTGAAAGCTGTCTTTCACTGCCTGCTCTGCACTTTTGCCTTCAGCCCGGGCCTGATAAAACGACAGCACGTTATGCATGGCTGTTACCAGGCTCAGACCAATAATGATGATCGGTGTAAACGCATTAATGGCGGTGACCGCATGCCCCATCCAGCTGATGGCGCCAAAGCCGCCAGCGTGGACAGTGCCCCCACGCCCATCAGCATCAGAGGGATGGCAAAACGCCGGAAACTCCACCACAAGAGACCAAACATAATCCCCAGCAGGACAGGGATAAAATATTTCAGATCATGGCGAACAGTATCAATATAAGCATTATTCAGCGCCATGGTGCCGGACAGATAACCGGCAATATCATCAGAATAGGCGGCCTCCACCAGTGCCGTCACCTGACCATTGAACGCCAGAATCTGCCGGGCGGATTTGCGGTTTTGCAGCGCCACGTCCAGCACAATCAGGGCGGTACTGCTGTCGGCAGATATAAAACTACCATCCATTGCGGTACGGGCCTGAGGGCTGAGAAATATGTTCGACTTAAGCTTCAGGGCGGTTAGAAAGCCCCGTACCCGAACCACTTCCGGCAAGCCTTCCAGCTGTTTATGCAGATCTCTGCTCTGACGGTAAAAGCCATCTTCTTCCAGCAGTGAACCGCCATCTTTGCGCTGCACCACCACCAGCAAGCGCTCCCTGCTGGTAAAGTTTTCCTGCAAACGCTGATACTCGGCGAACAAAGGATCTTTCTGATCAAAATACGCCAGAAAGCTGGCATTGGTTGTCAGGTGCTGCAGCCCGGCAATAGTCAGCAACAGCAGCAGAAACATGGCAAGGTTCAGATATTTTTGTCCGGAAAAAGCTGCATCAGCAGTGGCTCCATATTTAATGACGCACAATTCAGTTTGTTTTCACGTTGGAACGGCAAGCTGTAAATCCGTTCATTCATCAGATAGCAGGTAGATTAGCCTTAGTCTGCCTGACTGCGACACTCAGACAGAGGATAAAACCATGTTCATTCACAGACTTACAACAGGTTTTGGCCAGTACTGGCGGATCCTGACAGTTATCTTCTTCGCATCGGTACTGTCAGCCTGCACCAGTCTGGCTGATCAGCCGGTTTATCAAAACGAAGCCGGGGCCCTTGAAGGCCATGACCCTGTGGCCTATTTCACCGAAGGTAAGCCGGTTAAAGGCTCTGCAGCCTTCACCAGCCAGCGTGACGGCACAACCTGGTACTTTTCCAGCGCAGAAAACAAAGCCCTGTTTGACGGCAATCCGGAAAAATATTCACCACAGTACGGCGGCTACTGTGCGCAGGCAATGGCCCACGGTTTAGTGGTCTCTTCCGACCCAGCGGCTTTCACCATTAAAGATGACAAACTGTTCCTGAATTACAGCCTGGGTGTCCGCAAGACCTGGCTGGAAAATGTCGATGAGAACATCAGAAGCGCCGACCGGGAATGGCAGAAGAAAACCGCCAACCCATAATAAAGGCACTAAACAGCAGACAAAAAAGCCGTTGCTCAGCAACGGCTTTTTCATTTCGGGCTATCAGACAGTGATTTCCACCACGCCTTCCGGCGTCCCCATCAGGACGATATCCGCACCGCGCTGAGCAAACAGACCATTAGTCACAACACCCACGATGTTGTTCAGGTAATTTTCCAGGTCTTTTGGCTGTTCAATTTCCAGACCGTGTAAATCCAGAATCACATTACCGTTATCGGTAACAAAACCGTCCCGGTAGACCGGCTGACAATCCAGCTTCACCAGTTCACGGGCAACCTGTGAACGGGCCATCGGAATCACTTCAACCGGCAGCGGAAAGCGCCCAGTAAATCAACCTGTTTGCTGGCATCCACAATACAGACGAATTCCTTCGCCACTGCAGCAACAATCTTCTCACGGGTCAGTGCACCGCCGCCGCCTTTCACCAGGTTCATCCGGCTGTCAAATTCGTCAGCACCGTCAACGTACACTTCCATCTGATCAACCGCGTTCATGTCATACACGTTGATCCCGTGGCCTTTGAGGCGCTCAGCAGTCGCTTCAGAACTGGCCACGGCACCGTCAAACAGATGCTTAATCTTTGCCAGCTCATCAATAAAGAAATTGGCAGTGGAACCGGTACCGACCCCAACAATGGAATCCTTACCCAGCTTACCCTGAATATGTGCCACAGCCGCCTGTGCCACTGCTAATTTCATTTCGTCTTGTGTCATGCCTGCTACCCGTCAGAATGAGAAATAATTGTGCGAATTATACGCAGCATTGGCGATTGATGTAACAGCCAGAACCCGGCGGATAAAACTATACTGAAAAGACGCTAAACTGCAGGCTTCCCTAGACGACATGGCCGGTAACTTGTAGCATTTGCCTCCTTAAACCGAAGAAAGTACCGGATTTTGCCTGCAAAATTCAGGCACCAGCAAAAAGAACTGAATCATGCCCGACCGTTATATAAAGAAAATCCTCGAAGCCCGTGTGTATGACGTTGCTGTCGAGACACCTCTGGATGAAGCCCGCGGCTTATCCGAACGCCTGAATAACCGTGTTTTACTGAAACGTGAAGATGAACAGCCGGTGTTCTCTTTCAAGATTCGCGGCGCCTATAACAAGATGATTCAGCTCAGCGAAGCAGAACGCCAGCGCGGTGTCATTGCAGCGTCCGCCGGCAACCATGCCCAGGGGCTGGCCATGGCAGCCCAGAAGCTGGGGGTGAACGCCACCATCGTGATGCCGAAAACCACCCCGGAAGTGAAGGTAAACAACGTACGCCGCTATGGCGGTAATGTGATCCTTCACGGCGACGCCTTTGACGCGGCAAATGCCCATGCCAAGGAACTGGTAGAAGAGCGCGGTCTGACCTATGTGCATCCCTTTGATGATCCGGATGTGATCGCCGGTCAGGGTACCGTTGCCATGGAGCTGCTGCGTCAGGAATCTGGTCCGATTAACGCGATTTTTGTACCGGTTGGCGGTGGCGGTCTGCTGGCCGGTGTTTCCGCCTATGTGAAATACCTGCGCCCGGACACCAAGGTGATCGGTGTTGAGTCCAGCGAGTCCGCCAGCATGCATGCGGCGCTAGCTGCCGGCGAACGGGTCACCCTGGATCAGGTGGGAATTTTTGCCGACGGTGTGGCCGTAGCCCAGGTTGGCCAGTACACCTTCGAAGTTGCTCAGAAATATGTCGACGAAGTGATCACCGTCAGCATTGATGAAATCTGCGCCGCCGTAAAAGATATCTACGACGATACCCGCTCGATCTGCGAACCTTCCGGCGCACTGGCTGTGGCGGGTATGAAGAAGTTTGTCGAGCGCGAACAGTGCACCGACAGCACCATGATCGCCATTTCATCCGGTGCCAACGTAAACTTTGACCGCCTGCGGCACATTGCCGAACGTTCTGAACTGGGTGAAAACCGCGAAGCGATTATTGCGGTTAAAATCCCTGAACGCCCGGGCAGCTTCAAGCAGTTCTGCAGCGATTTGGGCAAACGTAATATCACCGAATTTAACTACCGCTATGCCAACGATGAAGATGCACAGATTTTCGTCGGCGTTCAGCTGACACCCGGCCCGGATGCCCGCAGTGAGCTGCTGAGCGACCTGAAAGGCAGCGATTATAAGGTGATTGACCTGTCTGATAACGAAATGGCTAAACTCCATGTGCGCTATATGGTGGGCGGACGTGCGCCGGCGTCAGTGGATAACGAGATTCTCTATCGCTTTGAGTTCCCGGAACGCCCGGGTGCACTGATGAACTTCCTCAGCAAGCTTGGCGGCCGCTGGAATATTTCCATGTTCCACTACCGTAACCACGGTGCGGCATACGGCCGGGTATTAGTGGGTCTGCAGGTACCTGCTGACGAGCACGATAAAGTCTCTGAATTCCTGGATGATATTGGCTATAACTACTGGGAAGAAACCGACAATCCGGCCTATAAGCTATTCCTGGGCTGAAAAACCAGAACAAAAAGGCGACCATGCGGTCGCCTTTTTAATGTATCTAACAGACAGAAAGTCTTTAGGGCATTTCAGGAGAATGCCGGAACCCTTCACCAAAAATGCCTGCCAGACAAAGGCCATGATACTGACCAGCCCCCAGGCCAGACCAAATACCACACCGATATCCACAATTCCCCGCCAGGGCTGATCCAGCAGATGCACCAGTTGCACCATCACCAGAATCCCCGCCAGCAGGCAGTAGGTAACAATCATCCGGCGACGACGAATATCAAAAAAGCCCATACAGAACAGCGGTGCCAGAATCAGGCGCAGTGGCGTAACGTTATCTTTGAGAAACAGCAGCCGGGCGGCTACCCGTGGCGAATACGCCTGCTGGAATCCCCGGTAGCCTTCAAATACGCCCATAAAGGCAACACATGCTGCCAGCCCCAGCCAGTGATACCAGTCCAGCGGGTAGGCAAAGCTTTCAAGGCCAATTGCCCCTAACCGGACAATGGCGTTTCCGAGAATAAATGTCAGCCCTAAAAGCCCCAGCAAACTGCAATGAATCCCAACACTGGCTATCTCTGCTCAAAATTGCAAAGCGGCAATTATAGAGCATCCCCTGAAGAGACGAAAGATCTGGATCAAACCGCAGACTGACAACAGTAAAAATCCGTACGTAAAAAGCCTGGATGACGAGGGAGACCACCCAGGCGCTCTGCATCAGAAGCGGAATGGGAACCTCATTGACAGAGCAAAATCGGGCGCATCCGGTGTTAAACCGATACCCAGAGACGTGGACATAGACCACTTATCGCTCAACGCATAGGTCACACCCACTGAGAAGGTTGCAGCATTACCATCACTGCCGATTACTTTCTGCTTGGAAGCACCGTCAAACTGAGTCTCACTCTCCTGACTGATTCGTTGCGATAACGCCATACTCAAACTTGTCCGTTCATTGAGCGCAAACGCCATCCCCACACCGTAATGGATTGAATCCCCAGTTTTACCTTACCGGGCTGATTACCGGCAGAAGAGCTTATATCACCAAAGCTTTCTTCAAAGTGGTGGGTATAGCCGATATTGGCAAACAGAATCGCAGGGTCGGTTGTCTTCACAAATGATAATCCGGTGGTCAGGCTGTATAAACCACTGCCGGTTGGCAACTCCGCAGGAAAGGTCAGATCATCGCCATTCGAGGCTGTTTTAGTAATCGTAGGAGTTCCGTAGGGGTCCGTACCGGTCGGAATTTTTAAACTGGTGTTCCAGACAATATCCGGACGGGAATCTGTCTCTTTATACAATTGATACGCAGACAGTAATGTAATATCACCTAAACCCGCCTCACTGACTTCAGACTCAACACCGCCACTCACATTCCGCTGAAAATTGGTATTTCGGTACACCCAGGGAACTGTCATCCCCACCTGCCAGCGATCCGTTACGTTGTATCGCCCGGTAATATCAAAAGTAAATATATCCGCCTTTACATCATCTACGGCTATATCACCAAGGAAAATTGCATCCAGTGCCAAGAAACCTTCGAGCACCAGGTCTTTACGGTCGTAATGGCTGTAATTAAACCCAAACTCCACAGTAAACTGATCGCCAAAGAGGACATGCTCTTCCTGCAAAACGTTTTCTACACTGGAACTTGGATCGGCGGACTTCTTAATTTCTTCTTTTTCAGCCCCGGCAGTCTGCTGTCCGGCCTGTTGATCCTGTTGTTGGGCAGGCACCGCCTGCTGACCACTTTCGAGCTGCTGAAGACGACCTTCCATCTTTCTCAGCATATCCGCCTGATTTTTATTAATGAGCTGTAACTGTTTAATTTCAAAGCGAAGCTGGTTTGCTTCATCGGCGGTCATCGAGTCGCCATTTTCGGCAATGACACAGGTTGAAACGGTCATTCCCAGTGCAGCACATACCGCCACGGTACAACTGCTCAGACGAAAATAGACTAGCTTTTCCATGATGTTCCCTCTTTCTTCAGTCATGCCAGAAGAACTCTGATAGTTCCTGACAGAAAGCGAGACACTGCATGCACATACCCATCAGCAGCCTACAACCCCATCCACAACTGCTTTCCTCACCGGCCTGAACCGGTTTCGCGGTGTTCGCCTGTTGTTATTGTTTCCTTGTTGCTTTGCAGGTATTGCCATGCATGTAACACGGCAATACCCACTAAGCATAGTTTATAACCCCTGTAAGTTGTTCAAAGCTCGCTGGAAATTTCTGGATGCCCCGGATAAATTACCGGATGGAGCTAACTGTACGTTCAAACCGATACGGTTAAATACCTGATTTAAATTACTGTTTAGCTGAGTACTTTGCAGAATATTTCCTGCTGAAAGGATTTGCCGGCGGGAGATGCGCTGAGCGACTGTACCAACATCCGGTACATCCACCTGATAACCAACCCCTGAACCGTTTGCCTGAACCTGGGTTGTTACGCCATTATCATCAGCGAAACTTTCGTGACCGGCACCGATCTGAATCAGATCAGGACCACGTAACTGAGGAGTTCCGGACTCGTCCGTTACTGTCCACTCCACGTTGTTGTGAACACCGTTTTCATCCCCTGCTATCTGAATGTTCTGAACTACCCCGGCAATATCGTCTAATGCACCATTATCCGACACACCACTCAGAACCTGATTACCCGCACCACTACTGGCAACACCCAAATCACGGGTACGGTAAATCGTTATATTCGGACGGAATCCCTGAGAAAACTGATATCCATATGTAATTCCATGCTGTAATCCTGTCCTGCACGCTGCCATTCCGTAGCCATCACGACACCAAAATAACTCACGTCGCGACCATCGACAAAACGCCCCCTTACATCAGCTAAAACCGAATCAGGAACAATTTCGCCTTCCAGGCCAAAAGGCCCGGCAACAACATTTGGAGCCAGCAACCACACACTAGTGGCAAGGGCTCCGGGTATTACTTTTGTCAACCATCTCATACCTTTCATGATGGTATCTCCTCCCGAAACGGGCGGTTAAAACAACTCCGCATGGGTAAACCCATGTTCAAGAAGTTGCGCATCACTTACAGGAGCAAATACATTCACCAGGTTTCGTGCAGTTAAAGGTGCGGAAGGATTAGCCAATACCGATTGACGGTTATAACCTTTGCCGATAACAGCAAATACCAAACCACTCCAACTCGCTACAAACTCATCCTTAGGCAACACTTTATTGCCTAAAGCCGGGTCAGCAATATACACCAGATCCTCTACTGTCCTTTTCAGCACTACAAAATGTTTGTAGCCTTTCAGATCAAGCAGCACAATCGTAGGTACCTGTATTTTATCAAGGTTTTCGGCATTCATTTTATAGCCTCGACCACGCATTCCCAATTGCTCCACGTAATGCTTAATGTTTAATAAAGAAAAGCCCTGTTCCCGAACTAACTCCTGATTACTCACCGCAAACAAACCGTCCAACATATCTTTTCTGTAACATCCAGGCCGTAGGCGTAACGTAAAATTGTTGCCAGTGACGCCGCCCCACAACTAAAATCCGTCTCTTGACGGACAATATGCTCGTAGCGCTTCTCACGCATACTGAGCACCTTCTTATGAATAGTTGTCATTTGTGGCATCGCAGCACCAAACTGCACATTGGCAGCCTGCGTACTCCTGCGAAAACAGATATCACAATAGCCACCGATAATAGCTTTACCGTACTGCTAATATATTTTCCGGAACCGGCCAGCATCGCTTCGAAAACAGGCATACTCCTCTCCTCAAACAGCGCTTTCACCGATCTAAACCAACATGGTTTTACAGTGAATTCGCCCAAAGAAACCAGGAACAGACATCGCCTGCTCCTGGATAGCTTTCATATAACTTTATTAAAAGTCATTCATCATAAAAGCTATTCTTACTCACCACCCGGACCAGTAGGGCCTTCACCGGCTGCAGGCGCATTCACCCGACTCAGAGCTAAGCTGTTGTTTTGCAGGTTATTAGAGCCAGCTGTGATGTTGACACCAATATTACCCCGTGCGCCTCGCAGCGCATCATCAGCCATGATGGAGTTGTTTTCATGACGCACATAGTGAATCACTGTGTGTACAACTTCGCCGGTGAAAGAACCTGCCAACACCTGGAAACCAGCTTCCTGGAAACGCAGATCTCCGGTATCTTCATTCGGCGTAATGGTTCCGCTCTCATCAAAGTCGAACGTACCTTTCAGGTTACCCTGACCGTTACCGTTCTGATCATCGAAATCAAGGTGGCCCCAAAGCACAGCATTATCACCATTCGCATGGTCACCGTCATCTCTCCAGATTTCAGGATATACACCACCGTCCTGAGTTGACTCGCCGCTGTAAGTAGAAGCAACTGTGTCATAGCTACCGCTACCTCCACCAATATAGAAACCAGCCATAGCGCCAGACAGAGTAACTTCTGTAGATGTTGTCTGTTCAGTTGTATCAGCCATGTTCGTGGTTGTGTTGTGCTCAGTTTCCTGACGGGATGAAACAGTCGCTTCACCCATTGAACCTGAAGCGACTGCACCGGCAAACGCATTCTTCTGCACGTTACCTGCACCGGTTGCAATGTTTACTGCAATATTACCGCGAGCATTCTCAAGCGCATTTCCTACAAACGCAGAACTGTTGATAACACCTTTATTATTGATGGTATTGTCATCTGCGTTCTGATCAGTAAATACCTCGGCATCCGCAGAACCCAATAAAAATCGCATGTCAGCAGCCGCTAAAGCAGCAGAGTTACCCTGAACGTTGTTATCACCGGAACTCATGTTAACCCCGATGTTACCTCTGGCATTTTCCAGAGCATCACCAGCCAGGCCAGAACGGTTATCAACAAAGTTGTTAGTTACTTCGTTGTGATCACTATCCTGCTCATCATTGATGACTGCCATGCCGAGAGAATCAACCTCGATAGTCCCTTTGATTTTAACCTTGCCCTTATATTTAACGTCTTTAGAAACCTTGACGTACTTTTTCAGCGTGGCGCCATCACCACCTCTGTGACCGCCATAGCCATCCCCGCTTGCAGCAGCTGTTCCGGTAAAACTCAGTGCAGCAACGGCCAATGCCAGTGGTGCAATTTTGAATACCTGTTTCATTGTCTTTCTCCTTATTTTCCCCTGAGTACGGGCTTCTGCCCGATCATTGCTCGGCCCCAACCGAAACGGTCAGGCCAAAACTATTACTCGTTGCGTTTCCGGAACCCGCTAACTGATTGATCTGTACCACACCACTTGCGCCTTCAAATGCTGAACCACTGATGGAGGCTTCCCGATGTTGCTGTATCTGCTCCTGGTTCGACAGGCCGCCGGGTTGGCCGGTGACCGTGAGACTTAGCTCACTTTCGGTCACCGCAACCCCGCCAATGGCGAAACCGATTGCGATATCATTAACCTGTGCGTTTGCTACGCCGCTGGCATGGTTGACGGAGATCATTCCAGAGGCATTCGAAAATGCACTCCCCTGGATCAGACTCACCGCAGAATCCGGTGCGTCACCCGGCACCTGAACCCGTTGCGCCGCATGTACTGAAGCGCTGGCAACTCCTGACCAACACTGAATGCCAGTGCTCTGGCGTTCAGCTGGGCATTGGAATCACCGGAGGCAATATTGACGCCAATTACGCCACTACTGCCCTCCAGGGCCATATCCTGAATTACTGCCTGGGTGGAATATTGCTGCACCTGAGGTACCGGATCAGCGATAACCTGCATCGCCGTACAACCCATTAACCCCAAAAGCAGACTTGCCTTAATCTTTAAGGGTGTCATGATCAGCGACCCCCAGATTTACTTTGATTGTTATTACCTGGTTGCCCTGTTGTACTGAGCGACTTCCCCGTCCCTTATCAGATGAATCCTCATCCCAGAGGATGATTTCATTCCGCTGTACTGCAGCAACCAATGCTTCACTTCCCTGTCCACGCATACCTGCGAGATGCTCATCGGATAACAATTGACTCTCAAAAGAGTTACTTCAGACAGATCAAACAAAAATCTGCATCGGCCTCCAATGCCGCAGGCTGAGCGACAACACTGTTATGCCAACCGCCAACCAGCAGTGCTAATGCAGCTGCAGCCCGGGTAAGCGTTTTAGTGTTGAAATGAAAACTGCTCATTTTTCATACCTGCCTATCGTGTTATCTCGGGACAGGTATTGCGAAAACGGGGCCAGTTTTTATAACTATCTGTATTTAAAAGAATAAAATTCACAGAAAGGAATTCAGGCTCTGAAAAAGCCGTCAATCAGGTCGGAAAGTGTTACATTTGCCTAACACTCAACTTGTGTATGAATATTGAAATTCATATAAAACAGTCAGTTACAATCAAATAAAGATCTGTAACCAAAGTGTTACAGCAGTGATATACCCCATGCCTGTTGTTCTGAAAGTGTTACATATCTGAAACGCGCATATATCAAAAATCACATTAACTGCTTGATAAAGAAAAAGCCCGCATTATGCGGGCTTTAGTAGCAGATGTATCAGCTGAAACGGTCAGCTCACCATACTGCTGTCATCAAAACCGATTTCGTATTTCGCCAGTAACCGGTACAGCGTCACTCTGGACACACCTAAGGTCTTTGCTGCCTTGCTCATGTTAAAACGGCAATGCTGCAAAGCATTTTCAATGGCCTGGCGCTCCGCAACATTCCTGGCATCCGCCAACGACATCACATCCTTGGCGACAAAACCATCCACCAGTCCCAAGTCCATCGGACATACCAGCCGGCCCTCACACATCACCACCGCTCGCCGGATCCGGTTAATCATCTCCCGGACATTACCGGGCCAATCGTAGGCAGTCATTGCCTGCAACGCCTGCTTCGAAAAGCCTTTAATCTTGCCATGCCCTTCACCGCGAAAATGCTGAAAGAAAACCGGGCCAGTAATTCAATATCATCATCCCGGTCCCGTAAAGCCGGTGGGCGAAGCTGCAAAACATTCAACCGATAGAGTAAGTCCTCACGGAATTTCTGTGCCTGAACCGCCTCATCGAGATCCACATGGGTTGCCGCCAGTACCCGGACATCCACCTTGATATCCCTGGTTGAGCCAACCCGCTGGATCACCTGCTCCTGCAGAAATCGTAATAAATTCACCTGCAGCGGCATCGCCAGGTCACCGATTTCATCCAGAAACAAGGTGCCGCCATCGGCGGCTTCAATCCGGCCGATCTGTTTCTGAACCGCACCGGTAAAAGCGCCTTTCTCGTGGCCAAACAGTTCTGACTGAATCAGATGCTCAGGTAAAGCACCGCAGTTCACCGTGATAAAGGTTTACCGGCCCGGCTGGACCGTTCATGTACTGCACGGGCGATCAGTTCCTTGCCGGTTCCGCTTTCGCCGCGTATCAGCACCGGTGCATCCACCGCCGCCACTTTGCGAATTCCACTGAATAATTTCAGCATCGACTGACTGGTACCTACCATGTGGTAGTCGTCGTAATGCCCTTCGGTCAGCTGCTTAGACAGGCTCGCCATTCCATAAGCATGTCCCAGCGTCGTGACCAGACTGGACACACCACCATCATCTAACGGCAGCGTGTAATAATCGTAACAGGCGTGATGAATTAACTGGCAAAGGTCACTTTCATCCAGGCAACGGTGCCGGGTCAATAACAGCCACTCAGTGTTTTTATTACGCGCAAACAGATCATCCGCGGCAAGCAGATCAGCCGTTTCAACCTGTTCAAGATGGACAATACCTACCCGGTAATCCTTAGGTCTGGCCTGTTGATGGGCCTGTTGAAATGTATCAACGCGGTCAACCCGCCACCCGTGTTCAGCAATTATTTCACTTAACTGTGTTGATCGGGACCCGGTCGTATCGACATAAAGTAATGGCCGCTCCTGATCAGAAACCAGCGAAGTATCCATAGAAATCCCCGTTTAAGCTCCCTGCCCTTCATCCCTGATTATTATTATTTGAGTAACCCTTTTTTATGTGTAGCAAGATTGAGGATAGTTAAGAAAACAGCCAAGCATAGGAAAAAATTTATTGTACCCATTTATAGGTGATTATTTCTCACACAAAAAGGCCGCATAATGCGGCCTTAAACAAAAGTTTGTTTGGCTTAGTAGCCCCGTAGCTCGTCTATATATTCCGGCAAGAATAGTGATATTTGCGGAATATACGTGATCAGAACTAAGAAGAATAAAAGTAAACATAACCACGGCAGACATGCCTTGATCACCCAGACCATATTCTTGCCGGTTATCCCGGCGGTGACGAACAGGTTGAGCCCTACCGGCGGTGTCAGCATACCGATTTCCATGTTAACCACCATGATGATCCCCAGGTGAATCGGATCAATACCCAGCTGGGTAGCAATCGGAAACAGGATCGGTGCCATGATCAGAATGATCGCCGATGGCTCCATAAAGTTACCGGCAATCAGTAACAGAATGTTCACCACAATCAGGAAACCCCAGGCCGGCAGGCCCCAGGTAATGATTGTTTCAGCAATCGCATGGGGATACGTTCAGTGGTCAGTACATGGGCGAACAGCATCGCATTGGCAATGATGAAAAGCAGCATCAGGAAACCTTGGCGGCATCCATAATAACCTTACGCACATCAGGATGGCGAACTGACTGAGGCAGCGCCCACAGCATCTGCAGACAGTTACGGCCAATGGCCCGTACCAGCGCTTCCCTTCGTTGCGCCAGGCAATGCCCTTCATCGGACCGATATCCCGGTACCCCATCACCGAGACCAGATAGGCATATACCGCCGCCACAGCCGCCGCTTCCGTCGGGCTGGCAATACCGCCATAAATAGACCCCAGTACGATAAAGATCAGCATCAGGCCGCCAAGGGCGATGAAGAACGACTTAGCCAGTGCACCAAAGCCCGGAAACTTCTCGGACGGCAGCTTCATGATCCGTGCGGCAATATAAATCGCCAGCATCAGAATACCGCCCATCATCAGACCCGGAATAAAACCGGCCATGAACATCCGCGAAGCAGACACTTCCGTCGCCGCGGCATACACCAGCATTACAATGGATGGCGGGATCAGAATCCCCAGGGTACCGGCGTTTGCGATTACCCCTGCCGCAAAAGACTCCGGATATCCGGAACGCACCATACCGGCGATAACAATGGTACCGATGGCTGCCACCGTTGCCGGAGAAGAACCGGAAACCGCTGCAAACAGCATACACGCCATTACCGACGCCATGGCCAGACCACCACGGATATGACCAACACTGTCGATGGCAAAACTGATCAGACGCTTTGCCACACCACCGGTGGACAGGAACGCAGAGGACAAAATGAAAAACGGAATCGCCAGCAAGGTGTAATGCTCTGATGTTGCCTCAAAAACTTCAGTGCAACGGATGCCAGAGAATCGTTCGAGAACAGCAGAATGGTTGCCACGCTGGACAAACCCAGCGCAATGGCGATTGGCATACCAATAAAAATGCAGCCAAACAGCAGTATAAAAGTACAGCAGTGGTCATGACCGGTCCCCTTATGCTGATCCTGTTGCGGGTCCTGTCCGTCTGACGCACGCTGACTCTCCTCAGCCTGTAATTCTTTGGCAATTTCCATACTTTCTTCAGCTTCATCAGTGAAATGGAAGCCATTGATTTCGCCTTTAATAATCCTGAAGCCCAGCTGCAAGAGACGAACAATCAGCATGACAAAACCGATCACCAGAATGCTCATCACCGTCCACTTCGGAATCGGTAAATCTTCCAGCTCAATGCCGATCATTTTCATCTTGCTGAGGTAAACCCATGAACCGTACAGCAACAGCCCTGCATAAGTCAGACACAGGCCCAGCGCGATAATTGTCAACGCCCGGTGAATCTTGTTTGGCAACAGTTTTACAAATACATCCACACCGATATGAACACCGGCTTTAATGCCGTAAGACGCCCCATACAGAACGAACCAGGCAGCAATCAGCAGGGTAACTTCCTGCGCCCAGTGAATACCGGCATTGAAACCAAAGCGCATCACCACTTCGGCAAATACCAACAGGGTCATGCTGACCAACAACAGAGACAGAAACGTTTCTTCCAGCTCTGTAACAACTTTACGAACCATATGGCCCCCTGCACGGGTGATTCCCGTTATTCTTATGATATTTCCGGCACTGCGAAGTCAGTAAGCGATTACTTACTTCACGAATTCACATGCCGGAAAAGCAAATACTTTGCAGATATCCGTCGGACCTGTCCGGTACATACCGGCTGACCCATCTGCAAAATATCCGCTATATGAAAGGTGCCCCGACCGGCCCTATACACCGGCCGGAGCGATACAACTCAGCGGATCAACGTCTTAGTTGTTAGACTGTGCAGCCGCATCAATCAGGTCAGCACCGATCTCGTCAGCAAACTGGTTCCATACTGGCTTCATTGCGCTTACCCACTGAGCACGCTCAGCATCGGAAATTTCCAGTACTTCAGAACGCTTGGAATCAATGATCGCCTGCTTGTCGCTCTGTGCTTTTTCAGCCGCTACCTGGTTACCGAAAGCAATGGCTTCATCCAGGGCTTTCTTCACTTCAACACGGATATCGTCATCCAGGCTGTTCCAGAACTCAGCGGAGCTCACAACCATGTAGTCCAGAACACCGTGGTTAGATTCGGTGATGTATGGCTGAACTTCGAAGAACTTCTTGGAGTAGATGTTAGACCAGGTGTTTTCCTGACCATCGATCGCTTTGGTTTGCAGCAGGGTAAATACTTCAGAGAAAGGCTTCTTCAGAGGCACCGCTTCAACCGCTTCAAACTGTGCCTGCAGCACGTCAGAGGTCATGATGCGGAATTTCTTACCGGATGCATCTCCAGGTACACGCAGCGGCTCGCTGGCAGACAGCTGCTTCAGACCGTTATGCAGGTAACCCAGACCTACCAGGCCTTTGGACTCAACAGAAGACAGAATCTTCTGACCGGCTTCACTCTGTTGGAAACGCTCTACAGCCGCCATATCCTTGAACAGGAACGGCAGGTCAAATAACTGCAGCTGCTTGGTGTATTTCTGGAACTTGGACAGAGACGGTGCCGCCATCTGAACATCACCCAGCAACATTGCTTCCAGTACTTTGTTATCGCCGAATAACTGCGAGCTTGGGAATACTTTTACTTCCACCTTACCCGGCAGACGCTCAGCAACCAGCTCAGCAAACTTGTTAGCCATCTGACCTTTAGGGTGTTTTCTGCCACCACGTGGGAAAATTTAATTTCAATTGGCGCGGCCGTTGCGGCAGTCGCACCAAACATTAAAGCCATTGAAGTAACAGCTGCAGTCAATAAACGCATAACGCTCTCCTGTTGTAATTATTCGCGTTGTCATTGAGCTCACCGGCCCAAGGATCATGATTCTCGTGATTGAGATGCGTATATCCTTTGCAGAGGTCGTGCCAGATAATAAAAAACACTTAAAATTAAAAATAAAATATATAATATTCAATCAGTTAAAAGATCATTAGAAAAATTCACCCAAACAATAACTGATTAATTTTTGGGTGGTTTCCCACCCATTTACAGCCTTCTACACCGGGGATATTCACCCATTACGAGTGAGAAACCACACCGGACAAGCACAGATAATTTATGCAAATCTGCCAATAACTTGCGCTGGATCAAGTGATTTTTGTCTCTTATCAGCGACTACCCAATTTAGTTACTCCCTGTATAGAAACCCTTTAAAAGGGATGGTTATATGAACATTAACTGAACAGTTACCTTCTTCTCAGGCCTGAAAATCATGACGATCCAAAGCAAAGTAAACCTCAGCCTCGCGGCTGTTTTTCTGCTGGTATTGCTCACTTCAATTACAACGGTTTATCAAAGTGAAACATCACTGGCGCTGACGGTTGCCGAACACAATACCCAAACCACCGCCGACAACTATTTCGACAGCATCAATATCATGATGCTCAGCGGCGCAATGGCTAACCGTAAGGCCCTGCAGGACAAAATCCTCAGCAACCCGGAATTAACCGAAGCCCGTATCATCCGGGCTGAACCGGTCAGTAAAGTCTTCGGCCCGGGCCTGCCCGATGCCGTGGTCATTGACGAACTGGACCGTCGCGCCATGGCCGGTGAAGAAATCAGTGAAGAAATGAATGATGAGCAGGGCCACCGCCTGACCGTGGTTAAGCCGATCCTTGCCAGTTCTTCCTACAAGGGTACCAACTGCCTGACCTGCCACCAGGTGGAAGAAGGCACCATTCTTGGCGCCGTGCGGGTGACTTACTCTTTGAAAGCCTCGACGCCTCCATCATGAGCAATGTTACCCGGGTGGCACTGCTGGAACTGGGCATGTTCATTGTTGCTCTGTTTGTGATCGGTACATTACTGCACCGGATCGTGGTGAAACCCCTGCGCCGGATGAGCAAAACCATCCATGAGATCGAGCAGAACTCAGACCTGACTCAACAGCTGGATATCCAGAATAACGATGAGATCGGCCAGACCGCAGCCTCGTTCAACAGCATGCTGCAGACATTTCGTGGCAACATCCAGCACGTAGTGACCTCCATTGATTTGCTCAGCAACAGCAGCCAGCGCATTTCAGACATTACCGTACAGGCCAGCAGCTCATCCCAGAACCAGATGCAGCTCGCCAGTGAAGTATCAGACGCCATGGCCACCATGAGTGAAGCCACCCAGAGTGTCTCCAGCAGCGCTGATGCCACCGTATCCGCCTCCGGCCAGGCACTGGCTGAAAGTAACAAAGGGGCACAGGTTTCCGCCCAGACCCAGCAGATTATCGAACAGCTGCAGGGCAAGATTCTGCAGGCCGCTGAAGTGATTCAGAAGCTGGAACAGGAAAGTCACGAAGTAGATACAACCCTCAGTGTGATTCAGGGCATCGCCGAGCAGACTAACTTACTGGCCCTGAACGCCGCCATTGAAGCCGCCCGTGCAGGCGAACAGGGACGGGGCTTTGCGGTGGTTGCCGATGAGGTCCGCTCTCTGTCGCAGCGCACCCAGACAGCGACCATTGAGATCAACACCATGATCGACTCGTTCAAGAACAATGCGCAGCATGCGGTGAATGTGATGCAGGAAGCCAGTAACAGTACCGAACAGAGCGTTGAACAGGTTCAGAGCACGGTTACCTCACTGACCAATATCACCACTGAAATGGAGGCCATTGCCAACACCAACAACGCCATCAGCGACGCCGTGCACCAGCACAGCGATGCTACCGTGCGGGTTGAAGAAAGCATTGCCACCATTAACCGCGGCACTGAAAGCGCCATCAGCCGGGTAGAACAGCTCAGCGAAGTATCCCAGCAGATCACCAATCTGGCTGAAGAGCTGGAACAACGGGCACAGCAATTCAAAGTGTAAGCCTGAATCACAGGCACAAAAAGGCTGCCAACCGGCAGCCTTTTTATACGCACACTCAGTGCTTGAATTCGCTTTTATCCAGCCCGTACTTTTTCATTTTGTCATACAGGGTTTTACGGGGCAGCCCCAGTTCTGTCTGGGTATCCTTGATCGAGCCCTGACAGCGGCCCAGCGCTTTCTGCAGAATCAGCCTCTCAAACTGTTCCACCTGCTCCGGCAATGTCAGCCCGGTTTTGGCAGCACCGTCCTGCTCGTCGAAATCAAAGGTATAGGCCTCACCCAGCAGTACATAACCTTCTGCAACATTGCGCAGCTCCCGGACATTCCCCGGCCAGTTATGGGCCATCAGTAACGCCAGCTTGTCACTGCTCAACTGTGGTACCTCCCGGTGATACTGGGCCGAAGCGATCAGCGCGAAATGCTGAAACAACATGGGGATATCTTCCCTGCGTTCCCGTAACGGCGGAATCGGCAGCTGCAGAACATTCAGACGGTAATACAGATCCTGCCGGTACTCCCCTTCTTCACTAAGCTGTTTCAGATCCACCTTGGTGGCGGCAATCACCCGCAAATCCAGCGGAATCTGCTGGTTTGAACCCAGCCGTTCAATGCTGCGCTCCTCCAGCACCCGCAACAGTTTCACCTGCAGTGCCAGGGGCATACTTTCAATTTCATCCAGAAACAGGGTACCGCCGTTAGCATGCTCAAACTTGCCGATCCGGCGCTGTTTGGCATCGGTAAAGGCACCCTTTCGTGACCGAACAACTCACTTTCAATGAGGTTTTCAGGCACCGCACCGCAGTTAATGGCAACGAAGTTTTTATCCCGGCGGTTACTGTGCTCGTGGATATAGCGGGCCACCAGATCCTTACCGGAACCGGTTTCGGCGTGTAACAGAATATCCGCCGGTGTATCCGCCACATGCTGAATCATGTTCCGTAACTGCTGAATGCTCGGCGACTCACCGATAATCCGTGGCCCTATCCCTCCCTGAGCCTGCAATGCTTTACGCAGGTTACGGTTTTCCAGGGTGAGATTGCGCTTCTCCTGTGCCCGGCGGATCACATCCACCAGCAACTCAGAAGAGAAGGGTTTTTCAATGAAGTCATAAGCGCCGTCGCGCATGGCCTGAACGGCCATCGAGATATCACCGTGGCCGGTGATCAGAATCACTGGCAGGTCGGCATCCAGCCGGCGAACCCGCTCCAGCAGGCCCAGCCCGCCCATGCCCGGCATGCTGATGTCAGTGACCACAATGCCCGGCCACTCGCTGTTCAGATGGGTTAATGCCTCTTCAGCGGCTTCACAGGCAGTTACGTCATAACCGGCCAGCTCAAGGGTTTGCCCCACCGCCACCCGGATATGCTTCTCGTCATCTACGAGCATGATTGAATTTGGCATCTGCTATTCCCGTCCGCGCCTGAGCCCCGATATCTGCCCGGATAGTATCACGCCTGAACGGAGGAAGGCACAGCCGGCAGCAGCACCGTAAACACAGCGCCGCCTTCCGGATGGTTAGTCACCGTCAGCTGGCCGCCCATGCTGAGAATAATCCGGTGGGAAATCGACAGCCCCAGACCCAGCCCCTGCTTATCAAGCTTGGTGGTATAAAAGGTTCGAAGACCTTTTCCAGATCCGACTCAGGTACCCCTGGGCCAAAGTCCCTTACCGCAATGCTCATCATACTGTCCTGCCGGCCCGCGGAGATTTCAATCCGGGAGCAGTCTGCCCTTCCATCGCCTGCATCGCATTACTGATCAGATTAACCAGCACCTGCTCCAGCCGGAGCATATCCCCAGCATATAAATATCCGCCGCATCCTGCGGCCAGATAATATCCACTTTGGCTTTGGCCAGCTGCCCGTACATGATCGCCATCGCCCCGTCTTCAGCGGCCTGCAGGCTGATTGGCGACAACTGCCCGGTGGTTTTACGGGAGAACTCCTTTAAAGGGCCGATAATCTTGGCCATGCGTTCGGTCAGTAAACCGATCTCACTGAGGTTATCCTTTGCCGGTTCAGGCTTATCCATTTCCAGAAAGGAACGGGCGTTATCGGCATAGCTGCGAATCGCCGTCAGCGGTTGGTTCAGCTCATGATTAATCCCCGCCGACATCTGCCCCAGCACCGCCAGTTTGGCCGCCTGTATCAGCTCGTTCTGGGTATTCTTATGCTGTTCCATTTCGGTCAGTAACCGGGCATTGGCTCTGGACAGATCTTCCGTCCGTTCATCCACCCGGTGCTCCAGCATATCCCGGGCTTTACGCAGCTTCTGTTCATACTGCTTACGCTCGGTCATATCGTGCACGGTGACGATAAAATAGCGGTCCCCTTCACGGGTCATCCGACCGATCACCAGCTCCACCGGAATCTGTGATTCATCCGCCCGACACCCCAGTGCTTCAATCATCAGCTCGGTATCATCATCGGTACTGGTGGTGATGTGCTGCCAGCAAACCGCCCGGTCCTGCTGCGCCAGCAAGTGGCTGAAATACTTGCCCTGTACCTCTTCCGCCGGATAGCCAAACAGCTTTTCCGCCGTCGGATTAAAGGATTCAATGCGCCCCAGATGATCCAGTGTAATTAAACCCGCATGGGTATTATCAATGATCGCCCGTACCCGGGCTTCGCTGCTCTCCAGTGCCTGCTGTTCCTGACGCTTGAACTCCTCCCGCTGATCCGCCACCCGCCGGCGGGTAAACAGGAACAACAACAGGAACACCAGCGCCCCGTAACTGAAGCTGGCCAGCAATACATTGGTAAATACCTGCCGCTCCACCGCTTTGATATTAGCCAGAATAGAGACATTAAAACCGGCATCTTCAACCTGCCGGGTCTGCTGCAGATACTGGCGGGTCTTCACACCGTCCAGCGACTCACTGGACGCCCAGTCACCGTCCACCAGGGTCACAACCTCGGTGCCATCCCCGGTCTTTCCGCCGGATAACATTCAGCGCTTCCAGTGCTTCTTCACCGTAACGCAGGCTGCTGAGAATTCGCTGTAAATCCGCCTGTGACAACGGCGCCAGGGTACGGAATTTCCACTCCGGCCGGGTGCTGAGGAAAATCACGCCATCCTCATCGGTCACCAGAATATCCGTCAGCGGATCATTCCAGTCATTCTCAATATCGTTGATGTCGATCTTAACGACGATCACCCCCAGGGTTTTACCCCGGTAATGCACCGGATAAGAAAAGAAATAGCCCCGTTTCTTGGAGGTGGTGCCTAACGCAAAATAGCGGCCTGCCTTGCCGCTGAGGCCGTCTTTAAAGTAAGGCCGGAAGGCAAAATTACGCCCCACGAAGGTTTTTCTTTATCCCAGTTACTGGCAGCCACCGTCAGGCCTTCGGTATTCATCAGATAGGCATCCGATGCGCCGATGGTTTCGTTCACCTTTTCCAGATAAAGGCTGGCACGGGCTTCCGCATCGCTGCCGGGATGTAACAGGGGATTGAGTAATTCAGAGTGGGTACTGATCAGCTTGGGAATGTCTTTGTAGCGGTCCAGTTCCTGTTGCAGGCTCAGGGAATACCGGCCCAGATCCGCCGCTGTGCGGTGCTGTAAATCCGCCAGCGCCCGCTCGCGACTGATAGTAGCGGTCTGATACACCACCAGAATAAGCACTGCTATTAAACACAAAGCCAGGAAAGGCCTGGATGTTAATCGTTCCTGAGTTGCCACTGTTCAGCCTTAGAAATCATCGTCATTCTTATTATTTTTTCAGGCTAAGGAAGTGTCGCGCACGTGTTCGCCGGTTCCAGAAGCAGCCTTGCCGGGATGACCGGCAGTATTTTCACTCTCACACCCTACCTGTGAAAGCTTGTCGTTGAAAAAGTGTCAGCATCCCGTTAGACATAAGTCGACTACAGCCGTGCGCGCATAACAACCTTTTAGCCACCAATCCGACTAAAGTCTAACAGGATTTTCCTGCATCCGGTGACTACTGCTCTTTCTGGCCGACAGGTATGATAAGCCTTTAACTGTTCTGAGTTACCCAGGTTTCCGATGACTTCACTTGCCCAAGACCTTGCCACCGATCTGAACATCCGAGCTCAACAGGCTGAAGCGGTTATCCGCCTGCTGGATGAAGGCGCCACGGTTCCGTTCATTGCCCGCTACCGTAAAGAAGCCACCCAGGGCCTGGATGACGCTCAGCTGCGCCAGTTGGCTAAACGGCTGGAACAGCGACGGGAACTCAACGCCCGCCGGGACACCATCCTGCAAAGTATCCGCCAGCAGGACAAACTCACCCCTGAACTGCAGGCCGCCCTGCAGGCCGCCGATACCAAAAGTCGGTTAGAAGATCTCTACCTGCCCTATAAACCCAAACGCCAGAACAAAGCCGAACTGGCCCGGACCGCCGGTTTACAGCCGTTAGCTGACACCCTCAGCCGGCTGCAGGGCACCCCGGAAAAACTGGCCACCCGTTACCTGAATCCGAATAAGGGCATCAACACCACAGAAGACGCACTGGAAGGGGCCCGGCAAATCCTCACCGAACAGATCGCCGAACACGCCGATCTGCAAAGCCAGCTGCGCCAGTGGCTGTGGAACCGCGGCGAACTGAGCAGTAAAGTCATCAAAGATAAACAGCAGGAAGGGGCTAAATTTGCTGATTACTTCGACTTCAGCCAAAACATTAGCAAGCTACCCTCCCACCGGGCGCTGGCAATCCTGCGGGCCCAGCAGGCTGGCATTGTCCGCTATAAACTGCGCCCCACCGACGCCGATGCGGACCGGCCCGCTGAGCTGATCAGCCGCTTTACCGGCTGGCGCTGTGACAACAGCCCGGCCGGGCGCTGGCTGGCCACCTGTATTCAGCAGGCCTGGCAGAAAAAGCTGCTGCCATCGCTGGAAAATCAGCTAATCAAACAGCTGAAGCAGGACGCGGATGCAGAAGCGATCAGCGTCTTCAGCCGTAATCTTAAAGATCTTTTGCTGGCCGCCCCCGCCGGCCTGAAAGCCAGCCTCGGGCTGGATCCGGGCCTGCGTACCGGGGTCAAAGTTGCGGTGCTGGATAACACCGGTAAAGTGCTGGATCACACCACGGTTTATCCCCATGCCCCACAGAAACAGTGGCAGGCCGCACAGGGCACCCTGGCCAAACTCTGTCAGAAATATAGTGTAAATCTGATTGCCATCGGCAACGGCACCGCCTCACGGGAAACCGAACAGCTGGTCAAAGACCTGCTGAAACACCATCCGGATATTCAGGCCGTGCCCGTGGTCGTCAGCGAAGCCGGCGCTTCGGTATATTCCGCCTCAGAACTGGCCAGTGAAGAGCTGCCAGAGCTGGATGTTTCCATCCGCGGAGCCGTATCCATTGCCCGCCGTCTGCAGGACCCGCTGGCCGAACTGGTGAAAATCGAACCGAAAGCCATCGGCGTGGGCCAGTATCAGCACGATGTGGATCAGAACGCCCTGAATCAGTCGCTGGAAGACACTGTGGAAGACTGTGTTAATCACGTCGGCGCAGACCTGAACACCGCCTCTGCCCAGCTACTCAGTCAGGTGGCCGGGCTGAACATGACCACCGCACAGAATATTGTCGCCTATCGGGATCAGCACGGGGTCTTCACCAGCCGGAAACAACTGCTAAAAGTCCCCGCCTGGGGCCAAAAGCCTTCGAACAGTGTGCCGGCTTCCTCAAGATCAGTAACGGAAAGAACCCACTGGACGGTTCAGCGGTGCATCCTGAGGCCTACGCTGTGGTCGAGCGCATCGCCAAAGCACAGGGTTGCAAAGTCAGCGAGCTGATCGGCCAGCAACAACGGCTGCAACAGCTGCGTTTAGAGGACTACTGCGACGCCCAGTTTGGCCTCTATACCCTGCGGGATATCATCCGTGAACTGGAAAAACCCGGCCGGGACCCGCGCCCGGAATTCCGCACCGCCAGTTTTCAGGAGGGCGTAGAAACCCTGGCAGATCTGCACCCGGGCATGCAGCTTGAAGGTTGCGTGACCAACGTCACCAACTTCGGTGCCTTCGTGGATATCGGCGTACATCAGGACGGACTGGTACACATATCCCAACTGGCGGACCGCTTTGTGAAAGACCCACACAGCATTGTAAAACCGGCGATATCGTCAGTGTACGGGTGCTGGAAGTGGATCAGCCACGTAAACGGATCTCTCTGTCGATGAAAGCAGGCTAAGCCGGCACAGAATGTCGGATTTTTAGCAGAACCGGCATGATTCGTCGTACAGAGTCAATTCTGAACGCAACAAACTTGTCCTCAAACAGTATTATGTTGCTTTATCAGTAGGCTATAATGGCCGTTCTTTTTACCTGCGAAGGAAGCTGTATTTTGTCTGCGGCACTGGAAAAAATCTGCAACGCCTGACCGAAAGTGGTCTGGCATCAAGCCTGAAAGGCATGCTTCACGGCATCGAGAAAGAAGGCTTACGGGTCGACGCTGAAGGCATTATCAGCCAGACAGGTCACCCGGCTACTTTAGGCTCTACCCTGACCCACGGCCACATTACCACCGACTACTCTGAAGCCCTGATGGAATTCATCACCCCGGTATTCAGCGAGTCCGGTGACGCCTTACAGTTCCTGCAGGACCTGCACCACTTCAGCTTCCAGAAGCTCAACAGTGAAGAACTGTGGGCATCCAGCATGCCGTGCCGTATCGACGGCGACGCCATGATCCCGATTGCCCGTTACGGCAGCTCCAACGTGGGCCAGATGAAATACACCTACCGTGTGGGTCTGGAACACCGCTATGGTAAAATGATGCAGGCCATTGCCGGCATCCATTACAATTTCTCCCTGCCGGATGGCCTGTGGGAAAACCTGCAAAAACTGCAGGACAACAAAGACAGCCTGCAGACTTTCCGGTCCGACAGCTACTTTGCCCTGATCCGCAACTTCCGCCGCTATTCATGGCTGCTGCTGTATCTGTTCGGTGCCTCACCGGCGCTGTCCGCCAGCTTCATGGCCGGCCGCGAACACGACCTGGAAAGCTGGGACGAAAACACCCTCTACCGCCCGTATGCAACGTCACTGCGTATGAGCGACCTGGGCTACTCCAACAAAGCTCAGGCAGACCTGAACATCTGCTTTAACCATCTGGATACCTATACCAGCTCCCTGCAGAAAGCCATTCAGACCCCGTATGCCCCTTACGCAGAAATGGGCATTAAGGTTGATGGCCAGTACAAGCAGCTGAACAGCAATGTGCTGCAGATTGAAAATGAATATTACAGCGACATCCGTCCCAAGCGGGTTGCCCAGAGCGGTGAAAAGCCAATCCACGCCCTGCAGGAACGCGGTGTTGAATACATCGAAGTACGTAATACGGATATCAACCCTTTACTGCCACTGGGCATCGACCAGAGCCAGTCTGACTTCCTCGATGCTTTCCTGGTGACCTGTCTGCTATCCAACCCGGCGGAAATTCCGGAGCAGGAATGCAAACGCATCGGTGAAAACAACGATCTGGTGGTCAACCGTGGCCGTGAACCGGGTCTGACCCTGAACAACAACGGCACCCAGATGACCGTTGCCCAGTGGGGACAGGAAATCCTTGCAGATATCCACAAAACCGCAGCCCTGCTGGACGAAGTCTACGGTTCTCAGCGCTTCAGCACCGCCGTTAGCCAGCAACAGGAAAAACTGGATAATCCGGCACTGACGCCATCAGCACAGGTGCTGGCAGGTATGAAAGCCAGCGGCCAGGGCTATGAAGCCTTCGCACTGGAAAAAGCCGCGAGCACCGGGCGACCATCAGCCAGAAAGCCATCAGCGCCGAACAGCAGGCGTATCTTGAAAAGCTCAGCAGTGAATCCCTGCAGGAGCAAAAGAGATCGAGCTGGCGGACAACATCGACTTCGACCAGTACCTGGCTGACTACATGGCCAAGTAAATACACACTGAACAAAAACCGCTGCCAACAGCGGTTTTTATACCTGAAGAAACCGGCAGGAAGCACCATGTTCATCGTATCCATCAGTTATCAGCGCCCGCTCAGCGAAATCGAAATCTACCTTGAAGAGCATATCGCCTTTCTGAACCATCATTATGCCAACGGTACCTTTCTGGCATCCGGGCCAAAACAGCCCCGCACCGGCGGTGTGATTCTGGCGACCGCACCGACCAGAGAAGCACTGGAAGCGATTCTTGAGGAAGATCCGTTCAAGCGTGAACAGCTGGCCGCTTACGAAATTACCGCATGGCTGGCCAACCGAAGCGCACCGGGGCTGGAATTGTTACTGAACGCATAAATCATTTCACCAATGAGTCACCCAGCGCCCCAGGCGAATAATCTTGCGCCAGCAATAGCCCATCAGCCCCGGGAATAACCGGGGAAAACAAACACCGACAAACACTAACGCCCCCAGTAATATCCAGAAGCCACTGCCTGTCAGGTATAAGCCGCCGGCAGTGGCATCCGGATTCTCCAACGCCCAGTCACGGTTCAGACCGAACCACAACAACAGTGCCGTGGGTACCGAAAACACCACGCTGGCGAACAAATTCATAATAAAACCGATAACCGGCCCTTCTTCCCTGTTCCCTGCCATTACCCTCTCCTGACTACTCTGTTTCAGCTACAGCTTAGCTCACCTCTTCCAGTAACCAGTCTTTAAACACTTTGGCTGCTTTACTCAGCGGGCTGTCCTGCCGGTGGGTCAGGTAATAACTTTCGGTACTGCCCACGTAATCCTCCAGCGGTGCCACTAGCTGCCCGGCGGCTACCTGTGGGGCAACGATCTCGTCATAACTCAGACAGATGCCACAGTCCGCTACCGCCATTGCAACAGTGGTCGCGGCACTGTCCATTTTATGAATCAGGGGCTGCTCTTCATGCTGTAAACCGTACTGTGCCAGCCAGGCATGCCAGTTCTGCTGATTACCGATGACATTCAGCAGCGGCCAGTTCAGTACATCCGCTGTCTGATTAATTTCAGCGGCCATCTGCGGGCTGCAATACGGCCGCAGGCGGGGCATGATCAACCGGGTAAAATCCAGCTCCGGCCAGTCGCCGGTACCATGACGTAAAGACAGCTCTGCTGTACCGGCGGTAAACTCGCTGTCCCAGTTGGCATTAATAATTCTCAGGCTTAAACCGGGATATTCATCAGTAAATTTTTAATGCGCGGCGCCAGCCAGAGAATGCCAAAGGCGGTATTGACCTCGATGGTGACTTCACCGTCTTTCAGCGGCGAGAAGATATCCGAGGTCCCCGCTGCAACTCCTGCAGGGCTCCCTGTACCACCGGCAGATAGGCCCGGCCCCGTTTGGTCAGGCTGATCTGCCGGGGCATACGGTTAAACAGCGGCTCCCAGATTATCTTCCAGCAGACGGATCTGCTGACTGACCGCCGACTGGGTCATATTCAGCTCCCGGGCTGCCACGGTAAAGTTCAGCTCCCGGGCGGCAACTTCGAAGGTTCTCAACCAGTTCAAAGGGGTAATTTAACCGGCATATCTGTCTCTGTATTCGGCTCTGTGGCACAGTTATTTTGCGTTGTTTAAGGGTACCATTAGCTGGGCTTATGGTGACCCCCATATTCATCGTTTGTCGTTTTTCAGCAGCCCATTATCATTTGCAGCCTGTCGCTCACAATGTACATACCAGACGCATTTGAGCCAGTTTTCGGATTTGCATAATAATATACGGGCACACTTCTATGTTAGACGGTACACCAACAGCCGGCGGGGCAACCGACAGCCGCATCGCCAATATCACCCAGCAACCACGCAGCCTGAACATTGAATGGGATGACGGCCGGCACGCCAGTTTCCACTTCCTCTGGTTACGGGATAACTGCCCAAGCGGCTTCCACGCTGATACTCAGGAACGTACCTTTGATCAGTTGTCTGTCACGGCTGACATTCATCCGCTGGCCATCGATTACGATGCCGACACCCTGAACATCGACTGGTCTGAAGGCGAGCACCGCAGCACTTTCTGCCAACAGTGGCTACGCAGCCACGCCTACTCCGGTAACCTTCGCCAGCGTCAGAGCTCTACATACCAGAGCTGGAACAACAGCTTCATTAATAACATTCCGGAAGCCGACAACGGCGACATCATGCAGGACGACAAAGCCCTGTTTGACTGGATGACCGCCCTGGACCGTGACGGCCTGGCCATTGTCCGCAACATGCCGATCACCGACGAAGCGGTAGTAGATGTAGCCCAGCGCATCGATTACCTGCGCCGCACCAACTTCGGGGTGACCTTCAATGTGATCTCGGTACCGAACCCGATTAACCTGGCGTACACCTCCATCGCCCTGCCACTGCACACCGACCTGGCCAACCAGGAAGTCCCGCCGGGCTACCAGTTCCTGCACTGCCTGGCGAACGACAGTGAAGGCGGCGCATCCGTTTTTGTTGACGGACTGCGGGTGCTGGAAGACCTGCGCGGCGAATGCCCGGAAGATTTCCGCCTGCTGGCAGAACATGCCATCCCGTTCCGTTTCCACGATGAAGGCCACGACATCCGCCAGCATCATCCGGTGATCAACCTGAACACCTTTGGCGAAATTGTTGAGATTAAATACAACGCTCACCTGGCGGATATTTTCGACCTGCCGGAAGAGATCATGCATGAATACTACCTGGCCTACCGTAACCTGATGGGCCGTCTGCGCGATCCCCGTTACACCATCAAACTGATGCTCAACGGCGGCGACATGGTAGTCTTCGATAACCGTCGGGTCATGCACGGCCGTGATGAGTTTGATCCGAGCACCGGCACCCGCCACCTGCGCGGCTGCTACGTAGACCGGTCTGAATTCCAGAGCCGCCTGCGGGTACTGGGCCAGAAATACGCCTGATACCACCGCTGAGCAACGCTGAATAACGCCGCGTCAGGGTTTTCCTGCCGCGGCGTTTTTACGTCACAGACACTCTGAATCACCCTCTGGCACAAAAATTCCCTGTTTTTCTGATTCTGCGGTAACCTAACGCCGCTGTAAGAGTCATACCTGCATATCTGAAGCTTTCAAGGAATTGTTATGTTCTCCCGATACACCTCCGCCTTTATTCTGGGCAGTATGGCCCTGCTACTGAGTGCCTGCAGCAGCCAGCCGGATATCAGTAACACGCCACAACCACTGGACGGCAGCTGTGACTATGACCGCCGTACCCTGCTGGCACAGTTACCGGCGCTGGCCATCGAGGTAAACGGTGAAACCGAACTGCAGAGCGCGAACAATGAATATATCAGCGTGCCGGCCGGACAACTGAAAGCCTACCCGAAAGCCCGTTACTTTGAACTGGACGTCAGCACCCGTATTGGCGGTGACTGCCAGCCCACCCGGGTCCACAGCATCGCCCCGCTGCAGATCGACAACCTGGACATTGCCCCCAGCGACAGCCGGCTCTACCAGAGCAGTGCGGTGCTGAAAGCCGCCAAAGCCTGCCTGGCGGAGTACTCCCTGAGCTTCTGTCGGGAAAACGGCCTGATCAGCACCGAAGATCAGGAGCAGGCCAGCCTGATACGCCAGAGTCAGCCAAGACTACTGCGTCAATGCTCGGTGGATACCCTCACAACCCTCCGGTCTGAGTTAACCACCGCAGCCGGCGATGCCGGCTACCTGATCTGCTCACCGGGGCTGGACAGCGACGAAATTGCTATCCAGATCAAAGCCTCCGGCGTGCCTCCGGCAGCGTCTACAGAGCCCTGGAAGCCCGCTGATATCAGCCCTTCAAAAACACATCGAATTTCCTGCGGTCAGCCATCGAATTTATTGATAGCTGGCCAGCGGGATTTGATTGACAGAACAAAAGCTTAGGGCATAAAGTCGCGGAAAAACGCCCTAAGGAATTGCACTCAATGACGGCGACGCTGATCTCCCTGATATCCCTCTTTCTGAGCGGATTTATCATGAATCTGGGTCACGGCCTGAATAACATTCTGGTCCCTACCCGCCTCAGCTCTGAAGGTATCAGTGCCGACAGTATCGGTCTGGTCATGGCCATGTTTTCGGTCGGCCTGCTGCTGGGTGGACTGTATGCCAGACGGCTGTTAATCCGGGTGGGTCATATCCGCCTTTATGCCGCCAGTGCCGCCCTCGGCGCCATGAGTATTCTGGTTTGTTTCCTGTGGCTCAACGAATGGGTCTGGGGCGCGATGCGCATCATCATCGGCTTCAGCATCGCCGCTACCAACATCGTAGCGGATGGCTGGCTGAGCGAACGGGCCACCAGTAAAACCCGCTCGCGGATTCTGGCCACCAACCAGACCGTGGTGCTGTCTGCCATGTTCCTCGGCTCCTTCCTGATCAACTTTGGCGAAGTGAATCAGGCAGAACTGTATATCATTGCCGGCCTGCTGTTCTGCGGCGGCCTGCTGCCTATCGCCATGAGCCGGGTATCCGCCCCGGAAGTGGATGACACCCCACGGATGCCACTGTTTGATCTGAGCAAAACCTCCCCGGTGGGCGTTATGTCCGTACTGATGTGCGGCCTGTTGCTGGGCTCCATGCTCAGCATGCTCGCGGTATACGCAGAGAGTAAAGGCATCAGCGGCGTTAATCTGTCGATGCTGATCGGCTCCGCCATCATGGGCGGCTTTGCCCTGCAGTTCCCGGTGGGCTACCTGGCAGACCGTTTTGACCGCCGCTCAGTGATGCTGCTGATCGTGCTGGTCTCCATGGTACTGATTGCGCTGGTGCCGTTCAGTGTGGAACTGGACCTGTTTATCGCCACCCTCATTTTAGTGGGCCTGAGCAGCGGCATCATGGCGGCCCTCTACCCGCTGGGGGTCTCTGAAACCTTCGACCGCCTGCAGCAAAATCAGATGACCGCTGCCATGGGCACCATGATGATTATCTACGCCATTGGCGGAACACTGGGGCCAACCGCCGCCGGTTTTATCATGGAAAATGCCGGCGATAACTACTTCTTTGCCATGCTGGCGATTCTGCACGCGGTCTTCGCCCTGTTTATTTTCTACCGTTCCAAAGTACGGCCATCCATTCCTGTCGATCAGCAGGAAGCATTCGTGCCACAGGGGCAACCGGTATGGTCAGTGCCGATCTCGATCCCCGGACCGAATACACCGACACCGCACCGGAAATCAGCCCCGCTGCTCAAACCGCGATGGATATGGCCACCCACCATCCGGAACTGGCCATCGACATGGTTATGCTGATCGCCAAAGCCAATCCGGAACAGGTCAACGAAGTGGCCGGTGCAGTCGCAACGGTAGAGGGTATCGACGTCACAGAACTGTATAACCGCCTCAACGAACTGACTCCCGAACAGGATACCGAACTGGCGCAAAGCATCATCGCCGCCTCCACCGAAGCCCCTGCTGAGCTGGTCAGTGCAGTATTTGAAGAAGCAGAATCAGAAGACATACCGGAACTGGCCGCCTCCATGGCAGAAGCCGCACCGGAACAGACAATGGAAATCATCGAAGCGGCCACCGAAGCCGTACTGGAAGACGACAATCCGGAAGCCGTGGTGGAAATTGCCGAAGCCTACCTGAGCAACGTCTCCGACAGTCTTGAAGACATGCGCTACGCCGACCGTCTGGCGGATGAAAGTGAGCAGAACGTCACCGACATGGTCTCAATGATCGCTGAGAAAGCCCCGGAACAGGCCATGGATGTGGCCACCGCTGCGGTGGAAGCCGTCCCGGAAAGTGCCTCAGACGTGGTGGAAGTGCTCCATGAACATGACGCCATTGATGACCTGGTATCTGATCTGAAAGACCGGCCGGAACCGTCATAACAAGCTATTAGCCGGGCAGATCAGCTGTCCGGTTAGTCCTGAATACAGTCGAAAAACGCCGCCACATGCGGATTCTGGCGGCCGTTTTTCAGGCAGACCACCTCATCCCAGTTAACCGCCTCCATACCGGCCACCGGCACCGCACGGACCCGCGGGTCCTGATTCACCTCACGGTTATACAGAAACCCCACACCCATCTTGCGCACCACCGCTTCAAATACCGCCTCCCGGCTACCCATCACCAGCCCGGGCTGAACACTCAGCCCACGCTCCGCCAGAGCTGACGCCAGTTTTTGCTGAGTATTCGAACCCTGTTCGCGAAAAATCAGCACCTCTTCACACAACTGCTCCAGCGTCAGTGACGCCGCACCGACAAGAGGATGATCCGCCGGTAACAGCGCCATCAGGCTCTGCCTGGCGGCCAGTTGCTTATGCACCCGCTGATGCGCCGGCGACCCCGCCAGCACCGCCACATCTACCTGTAAATTCAGCAAATTCAGCCAGGTCTGTTCCGCATTGGAAAACAGGGTTTCCACCTTAATCTGCGGGTATCTGCTGCGAAATTCGGCGATCAGGTCCAGTGCCACATGAGGGCCATCGGCACCGATCACCAAACTGCCCGTATGCCGGCTGTCCGGCGACAGCAACTGCCGGGCCTCCGCCTCCGCCCGAAACATCTGCCGGGTGACAGCAAACAGTTCCTGCCCCTGTGCAGACAACTCCAGCCGGTGACCGGCTTTGCGGAACAGCACCTTGCCGCTGTCCGCCTCCAGCGCCTTAAGCTGCACACTCACCGCCGGCTGGGTCAGGCTGAGACGCTCCGCCGCATCCTGAACGGATCCCGTCAGGGCCACTGCGTGGAAGGCTTTAAGCTGCGCATGGGTCATTCCGTCACCTGGCTGTAAAAATAAATTTATAAATTTGTTAACGGCATTGTTTTGACCACCGCCGCCGGCCTGCGGCATAAATACCCCGTGACTTATCGCAACCGGCCAACACCACAATAAAAGACCGACGAGAGCAGCCCAACAATGAACGATACTTCAGCCCCAAACTATATCTTTGAAGCCAGTGAGAAACCAACCCGCCCGCTGCATCAGGTGCCCCTGATTGTTGCCACGGAAGAATCCGTTAAAGGCTACGGCTGTCTGGTGGATGATCCGGATAATTTTGAAATCGAAATCGTCCGCTGGCCGGCACAGGGCTGGCGCCCGGTGGATGAAGGCACCGGCGACGAAGCCGGCTGGGTAGAAGGTGTCTTCCACGGCGAATGGCGCGGCGACATCCTCCACGGCAGCAATGAAGCGGTGAACGGTGAATATGTGCTGGGCTGGTCCTGCGACCCGCAACAGGCCCAGAGTGATGTCGCCAGCGTCCCCGGGATCAGGTGCTGCTCTGGCACATGAATTATCACCCGGACGGCGGGCAGATGTTCTATCCATTGGATAACAAGCCGTTTGTAGTGCCGGTGGCATTACCCGGCGATGATCTCACCCCGGATAAGGTGGTAGCGTTCTGGTGTGATGGCAGCCGTGGGTTGTATATCCATCCAAATATCTGGCACGAGGGTATTTTCCCGGCTGAAGATAAACAGCGTTTTCAGGACCGCCAGGGACGGGTTCATGCGCGGGTGAGTTGTGACATAGGGGAGGAGTTTGGGGTTTATCTATCAGTTCCTCTGAAACTGTGATCAGTTAATTCCTCTTTTGATACTGCTAGGGGTATTTGCTGGGGCAAATACCCTGCTAATTCGACGTTTAGTGCTTATCGTTGTTAGTGTGCTGATTTTTTATTTCAGATAATCTTTTCGCTTACGCGACTCAAGACCTTTAAACGGCTAAAGGTCTTAAGAATCTAAAGGCCGCCCCACTACTCGCCTGGCTTCGCCAGGTTCCTGCGTGTTTCGCGAGCAACAGGCCTCCTGAAAACTCGACCGCTTCGCGCTCTCAAACAATTCATCCGGCTTATCTGTTACTCGCTGCAATACTCGGCTTCGCAGAAGGGGATCATCAGCCCGTGCCAACGGAGAGGATTGATGTATATCTATGGATTTCAAAGGTTTCGCTACGTATAGTCGATAGCAGATAACAGCATTAATTACCCACTCAATGCTTTCTCATCACCTAATCTAATGCGCCAAATAGCGCTACGGCTTTAACCATTTAAACTAAGGAAAGTTAATGAAAGCTATTTACGCAATTGTATCCATACTCACCCTATCAGGCTGCGTTGCTACTCCATCATTATCACCCAAAGTAGAATGGATTTCAAAAACGAATATTGATGAATTTACTGATAAACAAACATGCTCAGTAACGGTTGGTAGCCTCTATAGTCAAAACTCAGTTTACACGTACAACAATCACTATTATCCGTATATTGATGTTGTAAACGGTAAAGCTCGAGTTGGAATAAGAAGCGGGGAAAATTAAAATTCCTGTAGGCGATGTCCAAATAAGAATTGATAGCAACAAAGCCTGGACGATTAGCTCAAGCGAAACACCTTTAGATTACGTTCCTGAAGGAACAATGAGCTCTATTGATGCATACGCAAAGAATCTACCTAAGCAGAATCAAGCACTTTTGAAAGATACGTATAAAACTACTATGGAAACTGCTGTCAAAGCGATGTCTCCTTTACAGCTACAACAGGAAATAAAGCCAAAAACATTCTCCGTGAAATGCTCACTGGGGAAGTCATTAAATATCGGACGATTGGTCTTAACCAAGCAGCCTCATCAACAGGTGAGTATAAACTAGGGAATCACTCAAAACTGCTCTGAAGCAGTGTGGAGTAGATATAGACCAAGAAGCCTAATCTTTCATTTATCTTAAGATCTAACATGGGGTAGCTCTTTCCTTTTTCCTAAACGCCCCACCTGCAGTTGGCACCCGCTTCCCCTTATGCGCAGCTGAGCAATGCAGGCATTGAATGATCAGCAGCGCAAACTGTTTGAAGGAGCGGAGCGACTGAGTTTTGTGCTGCCATTCAATGGCGAAACGCGCAGGGCACCCGGCGTAGCCGGGCAAGCATTGGGGCGGCCTTTAGATTCTTAAGACCTTTAGCCGTTTAAAGGTCTTGAGTCGACGAAGTCGAAAAGATTATCTGAATTAATAATTCAGCACTGAAACAGAGAAAAACTTACGACAAGAAATACAAAACCATCAGAGTTGAACCTCAACTCGGTTCCGGCCACCCTCTTTGGCCCGATAAAGCGCCTCATCCGCTCTGGCAATAATCGCCTCTATAGAATCGCCACTCTGCGACAGAGTAAAACCAAAACTGGCACTCACACTGCCCACGTCCTCAAACCCCTCACCGGCAATCTTCACCCGCAACGCCTCCAGCAAAACAGTCACCACCTCAAGATTCGACTCAGGGAAAATAATAATAAACTCCTCCCTCCATAGCGGCCCACATAATCCGTTTTACGTAAACTGCTCACCAGCAGCTCAGACACCGCGACCAGCACACTGTCACCCGTCTGGTGCCCGAAGGTATCATTCACCTGCTTAAAGTGATCGATATCGAGAATAGACAGACAGAAATCCCGCTCAAACCGCTCTTTCCGGTCCAACTCGATTTGCAGTAGCTCTTCCAGCTTACGGCGGTTAAACAGACCGGTCAGGTTATCCGTCTGCGCGAGCCTCTCCAGTGCCTTATTCTTATCCTCAATATCCCTCTGCGCCTGCTTCAGCAGCTTATTGGCTTTGGTCACTTTGGTGTTCCAGTACATCAGCAGCAACACAATCAGCAACGCCACCAGAACCACTTCCCAGATCAGCTTATAATCGATGCCCTTCTCATATTTGATCGGAATCCACTTATTCAGAATCTTACGGTGCAGCTCATTGGTAATGTTATTCACCGCCTTCTGCAGCACCGCCAGAAGCGTCTCATCATCGTTACGTACTGCAATAGAAAGCTTAAGCTTTTCATTGATCTTGCCGGCAATCTTCAACTCACCGAAATACTGACTCTGGAACTCATAGCCAATGCTGGCCAGGGTATCGATAAAGCCAAACAGCTGACCATCTTTCACTTTATCCAGCCCCTCGTAGATATCATCTACCTCCACAAGCTCGAGCGAGGGATAGCGGCTTCGCAAGATATTCACAAAGGCGTCACCGCGGATAATGCCAACCTTCTCCCCTTCCAGATCCAGAATGTGATTGATGAAAGGCACATCCACCCGGGTCGCCACCACCAGAGGCACTTCCAGATAGCTGCTGGTGAAGTTGAGATAACTTTTTCGCTCCGGGGTTTCCATGCCCAACGCCAGCATGTCACAGCGCCGCTGCTTTATATATTCCAGCGACTGGTTCCAGCTGTTAGTACTGACCAGCTCAAATTTCGCAGACAGCATCTGGCTAAACAGCTGGTAATAATCCGCACTCATCCCTATGTGTTCGCCTTTCTCATTCAGCCCTTCGAAAGGCAGGCCCTTAGGGTTAATGCAGTATTTAATCCGGTTGGTATTTACGTACGCAATTTCATTCTTATTGAGCAGAATATGGCCGCCCACGTATTCTTTAATCGAGCCGATCCATTTATCACTTAATGCCGCTTTTTCCTGCTTCATCATGGCACTGAGCGTCTTCTGAACGATCGAGCTTAACAATGGCAGTTCAGGCTGAATGCCAAAGCGCAGATCTTCCCGCTTAGTATTAGGCAGCGAAAGCTCGCTGGCCAGGGTGATATTCGTGTAAAGGTACTTCTTAATCAGATGGTTAATATTCGGCAGATTCTGCATCAGCGCATCTATCTTGCCGAAGACTAAATCTTTAGTAAGGGCATCATAGCTGTCGTAATACACCAGATTCAGATTACCTACTTTTTCAGTTCTTCGATATAGAACACATCTTTCAGCACCCCGACTTTCTTACCTTCCAGGCTTTGCAGACCTTTGTATTCACCAAAGTTATCTTTCACAAAGATCATGATCGGAATGTTGTAATAGGGGCTGGTGAACAGGGTAAAAGGCTCGCGGTATTCCTTGTAGGAAATACTGCTGATCATATCCACTTCTTTGTTTTTAAAAGCGTTATAGATTGTGGTCCACTTATCGGTGCGGATTTCAAAGCGCAACCCGGTTTTCTCTGATATCAGCGCCAGCAGGTCATGTTCAAAACCCACCAGCCCGGCACCGGACTTATAAGAAAACGGCGTAAAGTCCGGCATCATCGCAACTTTGATCACCGGATGACTGGCAATGAAGGCCTGCTCTTCTTCAGTCAGCACAACCTCACTGGCCAGCGTACTGAACGAAAGGCACAGCATAAGAAACAATCGGGAAAAAGACCTTCATTACAATCCTTGGTATATCACTATTTAAAGGCCAACAGACAACACGAACAGAAGAAATCCGCTCACCGTGCAGGCAGCATTAAATTTACCATTTAGTAAAGTAATTATCCCTACCCCGGCACTCACTCTGATCAGTAAAAGCCCGACAACTGCTATACCACCAACCATGTACTATAAGTTCTTATAGTTCGAACCAGCCCTCAAAGTCACTGCCACTGCAGCCCCAGATAAATAACGAAAGGAATCAGGTAGCTTGAAACATGATGGAATATTTAAAGAAATATGGATGGATAGCACTCACAGCAGTAATGGCCGATTTTGTTGCTTTCATATATTGGCAAAGCTATCTATCCACAGGATCAATTCATGACTCTAAACATAACTTCACATTTACCGGCGAAGCGGCACACTCTCTGCTTGCCATCATGACCCTGTTCGCAACTGTATGTACGTATTACTTTATAAAATCACTGATACTCTTCCACCGTAACCGCTAAAGCAAAACAGAAATAAAGGAAAAAGAACTCTCTGTTTGCCTCTTCAGAACACCTCACCCACAGTTGGCACCCTGCTTCCCCTTATGCGCAGCCGAGCATCGCAGTTTTAAAATGGAGTAATGCGAGGACTGTCTGAGCGAAGCGGCCATCTGTTTTAAGGAGAGTGCAGCATCCATTTTAAAATGAGAAGCACAGAGCACACGGCGAAGCCGGGCAAGCATTGGGGCGGCCTTTAGATTCTTAAGAACTCTTTTGACAAGCTTTGGCCGTTACAAAAGTCTTGAGTCGCGTAAGCGAAAAGATCATCCGAAATAAAAATTCAGCACAACAATAGCGACACCAGCCAAACAATCAGCCCACTCAACCCCGAATACACATCTGCATGAAAGCGCTGAGTAACAGTCAAAAGAACAGAATCAAACCAACAACTTCTCAACTGAAGTAGCCAGCTTAAAATCCCGCTCACTCAAGCCACCCACATCATGGGAAGTAAGCGTAATATCCACCGTGTTATAGCAATTAAACCACTCCGGATGATGATTCTGCTTATCACAGATAATCGCCACCGAACTCATAAACCCAAATGCCCGCACAAAACTGCGAAACGTAAACTGCTTAAAAATGGTATCGCCCCGCCGTTCCCACGGGGTTTCCAGTCCGTCGTTCAGGGTGGCCAGTGCAGCTTCAATCTGTGCTTCACTATAGGCTTCCGACAATGCCATGATCCGTCTCCTGTATTGATATATCTGTTAGCTTAGTCAGCCTCAGCCCGGCTTTCACCCGGAGGCAGGTATATTCATTCAGTTTGCCATTGCAGCCACAGAAAGCCCACCGGCGTCAGGCATAAAAAGGAGCATCAGTGATGCTCCTTCTTAGTGTTTAACAGACGGTCAGCGATCAGTTTTCCTGAGAAATCGCCTCTCCCTCACCAGTCTGCTTTTTCTCCATGAACAGGGACTTCAGTACTCCCAGTGTCATCAGAATGATCACCACACTGAGCGGCAGTGCCGCAGCAATATTGGCGGTTTGCAAGGCACTGAGGCCGCCGGCCACCAGCAGGGCTGCCGCCACAAAGCCAATAATGATGCCCCAGAACACCCGGAAGGTTTTGGTGGATGCTCGTTACCGAAGGACAGAATCGTAGTCAGTACCAGGGTACTGGAGTCTGAAGAGGTCACGAACCAGCTCAGCAGCAGGAAGACCATCATGGCAGACAGAATCCAGCCCATCGCGCCGGTACCGGCGATGCCATCAGAGCTGGCAAACAGTGCCGCCGGCAGGTTCCAGGCCATTACCAGATCAATGATCCCGGCGGTGCCCACACCGGCTTCCGCGTACAGTTCCTGATACAGGGCGGTGCCGCCGAAAATACCCAGCCAGACGAAGATGATGATGGTCGGCACCAGCAATACACCGATAACGAATTCACGCAGGGTACGGCCTTTGGAGATACGGGCAATGAACAAACCGATGAACGGCGCCCACGCCAGCCACCAGCCCCAGTAGAATACGGTCCAGCCGTTTTGCCACTTAGCCGGGCCTTCCTCTTCCGGGAACCACAGACCCATCTGTACAAAGCTGCCCAGATAATCCGCAATGGAGTCGCCGAAAATGCCCAGTAACCAGGCGGTCGGGCCGCCAAACAGGAAGAAGGCGACCACCAGAATCGACACCAGAATATTCAGCTCAGAAATGATCTTGATGCCCTTATTTACGCCGGAAAGGGCCGACAGAATCGACACCACGGAGATCATAAAGATCAGGATCAGCTGGGTCATGGTACCCGGATCAACGCCGATCAGGCGTTCCAGCCCTACCGACATCTGGCTGACACCCAGACCCAGCGAGGTGGCCACACCGAACACACAGCCCAGTACACCGAAGATATCCACCGCATGGCCAATCGGCCCGTAGATACGCTCACCGATGAACGGATACAGGGAAGAACGCAGCGCCAGTGGCAGTTTTTACGGTAAGCAAAGTACGCCAGTGACATACCCACAATCACGTAGACCGCCCAGCCGTGGAAGCCCCAGTGGAAGAAGGTTACCCGCAGAGCATCCACCGCCCGGTCGTAGCCCAGCGCCGTGGCGCCGGCCATGTCCGCATAGGGATTATTCGGGTAGCCGAAGCCACCGCTGTTATCCAGATAGAAGATCGGTTCCGCGACCCCGAAGAACAGGATACCGATACCGATACCGGCGGAGAACAGCATTGAGAACCAGGCGAAATTGCTGAATTCCGGCCGACTGTCATCGTCCCCAGCCGCACCTTACCGAACGGGCTAACCACAATGTAAAAACACACGGCGATCAGGAAAACCACGGTCACCAGGTAGTACCAGCCAAAGGTGGATTCAATCCAGCTGCGGGCGCTGCCAAATACTGTGCCAGCCAGATCGGTATTCGACCCGGTGAACAGTACAAACAGCAATACCAGTGCCGCTGAAGTGATGGTCATTCCCTTGTGCATATCTTTGAACAGCCCGGTCTGGGCCAGCATATCTGCCCGAAACACCGTACTTTCCGGTGCCGGACTGCGAGAGTCTTGCGACATAACGCATCCTCCATCTTGTTATTTTTGTAGATGAATTAACCTTCCGGTCGGAAGGCAGGAAAGGAAAAGGCCGGCTTGCGCCGGCAAACTCGCTGATCCGCCAACATCAGGCGAACGGATCAGGCAGGCATTTTCCGAAACGGTTTAACTGTGGTTTACGCCAGTGTGTGGGTATCACCGTCGACGCTGATCACCTGACCAGAGACTCTTCGGCCTCCCTCAGACGCCAGGAACACCGCCATAGCGGCAATGTCTTCAGGGTCCACAAAGTCTGCATCGAGCACTGGCTCACATAGGCAGCGCGTACTTCGGCTTCTGAGGTGTCGCGGGCGCGGGCTTCGTTGGCAATCACCCGGTCCATCCGCTCGCCTGAGACCGCCCCGGGGCAAATCGCATTCACCCGGATATTGTCGGTACCGCACTCCATCGCCAGAGACTTGGTCAGCCCGGTCACTGCCCATTTGGCAGCCGCATAAGGAGTACGCAGGGGATAGCCCATGATTCCGGCGGTGGAAGATAAATTGATAATGGCGCCGGACTGCTGTTCTTTCATCAGCGGCAGGGCCTGCTTACAGGCGTAGAAGGTGGCATTAAGGTTTATCTGTACGGTTTGCTGCCATGCATCAGAATCCAGTGATTCCAGCACCCCGGCCGGGCCGCCGATACCGGCGTTATTCACCAGCACATCAATGCCGCCCAGTTGCTCAAGACCTTCACGGAAGAAGGCTTCGACCTGAGCTTCATCCCCACATCTGTCAGGCTGCAGCTGATCTGATCAGACTCCGCCGCCATGGCATTCAGGGCATCCTGATCAATATCACAAATGTGTACCCGGGCACCGGCAGCGACAAAAGCCCGGGCAATTCCCCGGCCAATACCCTGCGCCGCTGCTGTTATAAATACCCGTTGTTGCTGTGACTGCCCGCTCATGAACACCTCCGCCAGCGGCAACTGTCAGTGAAGGCCTCACCTGTCTGTCAGCTGCACGCTTATTGTTATTATCTGCCTGCTAAAGTACCGAAGGCAGCGGCTGAGGTTTTCAGAAAAACGACTATCTGTTGATAAAAATCGAATATAACCGGACAAAATCGTCAATCTGCGCCTAACGTTCGTGACTGGGTTTGATATTGAAATAGCGCTGATAGCAGCGGCTGAAGTGCGCCACGGAGCTGAAACCGCAGGCAACGGCCACATCGGTCACGCTGTGGCTGGTCTGCTGTAGCATCCAGCGTGCCTGATTGAGCCGTAGGGTACGGTAATAAGTGCCGGGGTCTGCTGCAGGTAATGTTTGAAAAGCCGTTCCAGCTCCCGGTTAGACACCCCCAGATGCACGGCAATCTCCCCCATGCTGAGGGTTCTTCAATGTTGTTTTCCATCAGCTGTACCGCATCCGCCAGACGGGGATTACGGCTGTCGAGCCGTTTCTGCAGCGAGGCCCGCTGGGGATCAGAATGGTGTCTTTCATGGGTGACTATCAGTTCATCCGCCACCGTCACTGCCAACCCGTTACCGTGCTGGGTACGGATCAGGTGCAGCATCATCTCCAGCCCCGACAGTGCACCGCTGCAGGAAAACCGTTTTCCGTCCACCACCAGCAGCTCCTGCACCCAGCTCACTCGGGGTAAACCGCCATCGCAGCAGGCAGATTTTCCCAGTGCATGGTGGTGCGGTAACCGTCCAGTACTCCGGCTGCGGCAACGATATAGGCTGCGGTATCCTGGCTGCCGATCTCGGCACCGTGGCTGGCCTGCTGACGAACAAAACTCAGTAATCCGGGGTAATGTTCTGTTCCGGGTTATCACCGGCACAGACAATCAGCATCTGCACTTTCCCGACATCCCGGAGGCTGTGCTGGCTCATAATTTCAATGCCGTCACTGCTGCTGATCAGCCCGCCCTGCTCACTGATCAGCCGCCAGCGATACAATTCGCGCTCACTGGTGCGGTTAGCATGACGCAGAGGGTCCAGCATGGAGGTTAAGCCAAACAGGGAAAACCCGGGGACGAGCAGAAAATCTATCTGCTGGGGAAAACTCACCGGCCGATCACCGAACATAATGCACCTCCTGCTCAGGCGTAAATAAACCCACGTGTTTCAGGCCCCGCCTGTCACCGGTATAGCACAGTCTGCCTGGACGATTCCGACAAAACCGCCCAGACAAAACAAGCCTACTAAGATACTGACAAAAACCGACGATCTTTATCTATATACGAATAAAAACATAACACAAGCGAATATATCGACACGATTCCTGCAGAATAAACAGCACTGGCACCGGTACTACAGGCACAAAAACCCCGCGTGCGGGGTTTTCTTCAAAACAGACCTTCAGCCCTGCTGCCGGTCTCTTTCAGCCCGGGCACGGAACTTGGCTTTCACCATCCGGGTCACCGACTGAAACGGAAACAGTTGCTGCCGGAACATACCCACCGGCACGTAATCTCCCACCACACCATAGGCATCCGGCCATTCTTTCTGGCCACGCACAGCCGTGCCAAACAGGTAATCCAGAAAGGCAAAGTGGGCGGCATAATTACGGTCAATGGCCGCATCATCAGATGAATGATGCCAATGATGGAATTGCGGCGTCACAATGATGTATTTCAGCCAGCCAAACTTCACATTCACATTGGCGTGGTTAAACACCGCCTGCAGACCCACAATGATCACATATATATCAATCACTTCCTTTGAGAACCCGAGCACGAAAATAGGCGTCAGCACCAGACAGCGGGTAGCGATCAGCTCGAGAATATGCTGCCGGGAACCCGCCAGCCAGTCCATGTGCTTGGCACTGTGGTGCACCGCATGAAAGCGCCACAGCACCGGCACTTCATGATAAGCCCGATGGGCACTGTACTGCACCAGATCCGCCGCCAGCACGATCAGGAATATCTGCACCGCCAGCGGCAGCCCGGCAATAAAATCCTGCACTTCAGAAAACACCGCCCAGCCAAACGCCTTGTGAACAAACAGATTGGTCACCAGCAACACAAAGCCGACAATCAGGTGATTCACAAAGAAGTGGTTCAGATCCCCTGCCATTCCGGCCGTAAAACAGCCTGCTGACGGTTATGGGGGATCAGTTTTTCAATGAAAATAAACACCAGGGTAGAGCCCAGCAAATCCAGAATGAACCAGTCCATCCCCAGATACAGCGTAGGTGTGGTGAATTCCCCACCTCAACCTGATGGCCCCCAGCATGATTGTCAGAATCAGAAACACCCAGGCAAAAGCCCCCATCCGTTTTTGCCGGTTGCGGACAAAGTTAAGCAAGCCAAGGCTGCCCGCCAGCACCATTGACCAGAACATCAGCTGGCGCAGAAACTCCACATCATAGGCCTGCCGCAGTTCGGGGTAGTGAGGTATTGGGGAAAATGAAATGCCAACACCCCTAAAAATGACAGTACCGCCAGTAAACAGGCGATGTAGCCACTGATATTGCCGGCACCAAACTGAAAGGTATCGTCCTTAAAAATCCTGCTAAGCATGAGAAATCCCTGTGCTTCATAAGTATCAGCCGGATACTTTACCGGAATTATCCGCTAAAACGAAAACAGGCAGCCTCAAGGGCTGCCTGTCATAAACGGCGCGCACTGTGCAGACCGCTAAAAATACCTATGCTCTGGGGCCTACACAAAGCAGTGCTGTGGGCTCCAGCAAACCGGACTGTGGCAATAACTGACATACGGCCACATCATCGAAGCCTCCGACTAAAGTCATGCCCAGCCCCAGCGCGGTAGCCTGCAAATGAATGTTCTGGCTGACGGCACCGGTTTCCATATACACATAGCGTTCACCGCGCCAGCCCCGGGGGCCTGTTCGGCAAATGCCTGGCGCATACTCTGAATATCCGCCAGCACTACAATCACCGCGGCGGCATCCGCCAGCCAGGGCTGATCACCGATTGCCGCTGCGGCGAATCCCGCACTGCGCTCACCTTCATCCAGAAAATTCAGGCTGTGGCTCGCACCGTTATAACCGTAAACACCGGGAATCAGCCCCGCACATGGCGGACATACACCTGCAACGACAGCGGGCACAGGCCATTGGCGGAAGGCGCCATGCGTTTCCGTTAGACGTACCGCCCCGGGTTTTGCGTTCCCCTGACCGGCCCATAGCAATGCCGATAACTGCTCCAGATTGAGCCCCTGTTCAACGTTAAACGAACGGACTGTCTCACGTTCTTTGAGCACCATCTGCAGGTCACATGGCGGTAATTGCAGTTCCGGTAACGGCTTAATCATCACATTCCCCTGTTTGCTCATGCTTCTGCCAGCTCGCCACAAACCCTAACGGCGGATTCGCCGGTACATGCTGTAACTCAGCACAATAATTACCAATGTTTTCGGCGACTTCCTCAAACCAGCATAACTGTAACTGTTGCCCCAGCGCCGCCTGTAAAATGTCTGCCAGGGTATGCTGAAACCAGTAATTGGGCGTTGCCTCATAGGCTTCGCCGGTAAAGTAATCCAGCCCGGAGGTATCCTCAAAAGGTGCCCGGTTAAAATATGAATACTGCAACAATGGGCCGGCTTCAGTTTCATCGTACATATTCAGCAGCGGGTGAATATCCTCAATGAACAGCTTGCCACCGGATTTAAGAAAGCGATGGCATACAGCCATGAAGCCCGGTAAATCCGGCATCCAGTTAAGTACACCCACTGTCACGATCAGAAAATCAAACCGCTGCGTCAGGGTTTCCGGAATGGCATACACGTTATAGCAGTAAAACTGCATATCCGGATGCCCGGCCAGTGCCGCCAGTTCCTGCGCCTGCTCAACAAAGTTTGCCGCACCGTCAATGCCGGTACACTGCCCCGCGCCCATCTTTTTCACCGACAGCAGATCAATGCCATTATTGCAGCACAGCTGCAAAACCGACTTCCCTCCAGCGCTTCTTTTTGCAGCAAAGCATGCAAACCGGCATTCAGATTATTAAAGCCGGGCCGCTGAACCTGCTGCCGTAATTCGGCATTCACTCTGGCATGCACCGGCGCTGCCTCATTCCAGGAAGCCAGGGTGCTGCGAATCAAATCCTGATGTTTAGTATCCATACCTACTTCTTTTTACAGGGTTACGGGGCATCTGATAACGACTTTTGCCCCCATTGTGGTTTTCCTGTGCTTCAGAACTAACTGAAAGAACTGCTTTTATCCTATCCGGCGTTAACAAATCCTGACTCAAAGCTCTTTAATAAAGCTCTTTAATAAAGGTCACTTCCGCCAGCCGGTAGCCCTGCCGGGTATAGCTGTCACGGGCCAGATGGTTGTCTGCCAGCGCCGTCACCAGAATCCGGGCCAGCCCCATATCCCGGCAATGGGCCTCAGCCGCTGCCATCAGCCGGGTCGCAATGCCTTTACCCCGGCATTCCGCAGCCACACAGAGATCTGTCACCAACCCCAGGTTTTATATTCCGGATACAAATGCAGATCATCCACATGCTCCGACTCAGTGATCACCACCAGAAAACCGCACACCTCTTGCCCCTGCAGTGCCACAAACACCTGACCACCGGACGCTTCACAGGCCCGGCGCAGATAACGGAAATGGCCGGCAGCAACTTCATTACCCGGTGGCCGGTCGCTGCTGAGCTCCCGCTCATAGTCCTGCAGCACGGCCATCAGAGCGACAACACCGTCATGATGTTCCGCGCCGTAAGCCTGAATTTCAGTTGTCACTGCCATTAAAAACCTCTCCCTGTGGATGAAATGTGTACCAGGCGAACCAGAAACTGTTCACCACGGGTAATTCCTGTTCTGTCCCGGCCAGCCAGATCCGGCCGCTGCGCTGTTCCGCATCATAGCGAATGAGCAGTTGCTGTCCGGCAAACGTGTCCCGAACCTCCCCTGAGGCGCCAGCTTTAGCCAGCTCCGCAAACGGATAGGCCTTGAACTGACCGTTCAGTTCCAGCCCCAGCACCCGCTCTTTCGGGTGATAAGCCTGGCTGAGAAATTCCACCGGGAAATACAGATTCGTCGACGTATCATAGTCGCCATAAGGTGAACGGTCATAATTTCGGTTAAAGCCGGTCTCCCGGGATAACACCTGCGTTTCAGGATACTGGGCCAGCCAGCTTTGCCAGGTGGTGTACCAGGACGGCACCATCTGCAGCGCCTGCCCTTTGTACTCCCCGTTACCGCCCGGTTCTGCAGCTGCGACCAGAGTGACTCGGTCTGGCGGTCATAGAGCAGCACATCACTGTTATAGAGCAAACCGGACACACCGAATGACAACGCGTTTCCCGCAGGGGCCGCCTGATACACAACGCCGGTGCCGCACAGCGGGCAGTAAGTAATCACCAGTGCATTAACCTGCCCTGAGCCAAAACGGTCATTGACGATTTCATGCCAGTCAAGAATCGCAATGGGGTAGGCTTTGGCGATGCCGTTATGCACCACGCCCATTACCCGGGCATCCGGGGCCAGCCATCCGGCCGCATCGGCCTGAGTGAAACGGGGATTATCAATGGAGGGAATACCGTCCCGGGGTGGGCCTCCGGAGAGAATTTTCCGGCTATCCAGCAGGCTGTCACTAAGGTCAAAACCGTTCAGGGTGCGGGCCTGTAACGGCATGCACAAACTGCCGAACAGCACTCCTGTCAGCAAGATCCTGAACCAGAAAAAGCGGTAAAGCGAAGAGATAAATAACGGCATAGGCTGATCCTCCTCCAGGATCATCATATACCGGGCTGCGGCACATGAGTACCGCAGGCAACTGACTACCCGGCTGCGACAGCCCCATCCGGCTGCGGCAGGCGTTCCAGCCACTTCAGCCATACCAGCAGCACAGCTCCCAGCAACATCATTCCTGCCGCCAGATAAAGCCCCTGTGCATAACTGCCACTGCCCGCCGCTAACCAGCCGGTAACCGCCGGTGCAACTATCTGAGCAATCCCGTAAGAAATGGTCATCCGGCCCATCATTTTGGCCGGGCGGGTCGGGTAATAACGGCCGGCCATGGCAAGCACCAGGCTGACCATGCCCACAAAGGTGGCACCGAACAGAGCGGCACCGCAGAGGGCAAACCACAGGCTGCTGCCCAGCAGCGGCAGTACAATTCCTACAATCTGCAACAGACAGGCCAGCAGCAGGGCATACACATCACCGGTGACCCTGGCGACCCGGTCCCAGATAAAACAGGCCGGCATGGCCCCAATGCCCACCAGCATAAAGGTAATACTGCCCTGCCCCTGCATGCCCGGCAGCGCTTCCACGATAGCGCTGATAAAGGTGGCACTCACCGCATAGCCAATACCGGCACAAAAATACGCGGCCATAAACACCCAGATGAACAACCGGCCCGGCGGATTATCCGGCATGGGCTGCCCGGTGGTGGTCATACCGCTGGTATCCGGTGCTGGCATCCAGCGCCAGGCCAGCACAGTTAACACCAGCGCTAGAAGAGTGAGCAGATACCACTGCTGCTGCCAGTCAGCCACACGTACCGTAACCTCCACCAAAATGGCACAACAGGCGATGCCCAGCCCGATACCACCAAAGTGAATGCCCAGCTCACCCCGCTGCCCGTTGCGCATCAGCCAGTTGAGCACCAGCCCGGAGCCCAGCAGCATCCCGGCGGCACTGCTCAGCCCGGCAAAAATCGCGACACAGCCCAGAGCCACAGATTATCCGTCATCCCCATCATCAGGGTGGTCACCACCGCCACCAGCAGGCCAATGCGGAACAGCCGGTCTTTCAGCTGCAAGTCACTAATCAGCGAAGCGATCACCGCACCACTGAGATAACCCACATAGTTCAGTGCGGCCAGCCAGCCCCTGCAGCCAGGCTCAGGTCCGTATGCTGCTGCATAATGCCCAGCAACGGGGTGTAGGCAAACCGTGCCACCCCATGGTAATCACCAGCCCTAACACCCCGGCAGCCAGTACCCGAAACTTTTCTGAAAACTGCAACACTGACCCACTCCTGTAAAGCCATTCAGCACCGGCAGGATTTGCCCATGCGCGGCATACGGTACATAATGCCAACCATCTCAACAAGCGAATCATTTTGATATAAACATTCTGTCTAACAGATATATTGATAATCGAGTAACGAAAAACCGACTATGGACCTGCCTGCCCTTCATACCTTTATCAGCGTCATTGAACAGGGCGGCATTCTGGCCGCGTCCCGTCATCTCAATACGGTACAGTCCAACGTCACCTCACGGATTAAACGGCTCGAAGAAACACTGGATACCCAGCTGTTTTACCGTCAGGGCCGGGGGCTGGTGCTGTCCCCTTCAGGGCAGGTACTGGAAAGCTATGCCCGGCGCATGCTGCAACTGGAAATTCAGGCCACCCAGGCGGTCCGGCAGGCGGGCAATCAGAGTGGCGAGCTGCGCATCGGCACCATGGAATCCTTTGCGGCGTTGCGTCTTTCACCGATTTTGCAGCAACTGCGCCATGACCATCCAGGCCTGCAGCTACAGATCAGCACCAACACCACCGCCGATCTGATACAGGATGTGCTGCAACATAAGCTCGACTGCGCCTTTGTGGGTGGTCCGGTAGAGCACCCGGATATTCAGGTCAGTCAGGTAATCGAAGAAGAACTGGTACTGGTAAGCAGTAATCAGTCCGGCACGCCGGCAATTTCCCAGTTACCGCTGATCCTGTTCAGAGACGGCTGCGCTTACCGTACCCGGGCACTGAACTGGCAACGGCACAGTGGTAATCACACACAGCAATTAATGGAAATGGGCAGTCTGGATGGCATTCTCAGTTGCGTCGCTGCCGGCCTTGGTTGCACCCTGCTGCCGGCGGCAGTGGTTGCGGCCAGCAGTCATCATCCGGCGCTGCACACGGAACAGCTTCCCACCGAACTGGGACGCGTACCGACACTGATGATTCAGCATAAAGATGCGCTACCACTGCCCGCCCTGAAGGACTTAAGTGTGCAGGTCAGCCAACTGCTATCTGAACAGGCTGTCTGAGTCAGACCGGCAAACCACACCGGCTCAGGCCAGTACCGCCACACTCTTGATCTGAGCATATACCTGGCTACCCGGATGCAGGTTCAGCTCAGCTGCTGATTTGCGGGTAATCCTCGCCAGAATCAAATCATTCCCTATCCGTAACCGCACCGTTACCTGCGCGGTACTGGTTTCCGCCAGCGCTTCCACCTGCGCAGGGAAGATGTTCAGAATACTGGTATCACTCTGCCGGTTCAGGGTCAGGCTGACATCCCGGGCCTGAATCTGCAGACGGGCCCGCTGGCCCTGTGGCATGCGCTCCCCGGCTACTGCAAAACGGCCACCGGAAAACACCAAATAGCTCAGGTCGTAAGCACCGTCCCGGCCTGCCACCACCGCCTCAATGACAGTTTCCGCATCCGGCCCCTGAGCCAGCGGCATATCCAGGCTGGTAAATACCGTTTCCAGCGGGCCTTCAGCAACCGCACGGCCGGCCTGCATCATCACCAGATGGTCCGCCAGACGGGCCACTTCATCCCGGAGTGACTCACGTACAGTAAAGGAATATCCAGCTGCTGATGGAGGTTTTCCAGATAGGGCAGAATTTCCTGCTTACGGGCATCATCCAGCGCCGCCATGGGTTCATCCAGTAACAGCACCTGCGGGCTTACCGCCAGTGCCCGGGCAATGGCCACCCGCTGCTGCTCACCGCCGGATAACTGATAAGGCTGACGTTTCAGCAGATGACCGATCCCCAGCAGCTCAACAGCCGCATCCAGCGAAATGGTTTTATCACCGTCAGGCTTACTGCGCTTCAGGCCAAATTCGATATTCTTCTGCACACTCAGGTGCTCAAACAGGCTGGGTTCCTGAAACACATAGCCGATCGGCCGTTTGTGCACCGCCAGCCGGGTACGGCTGTCCTGCCAGACCTGATCATTCACCCGCAGCTCACCCTGTGCCTGCGGCTCCAGCCCGGCGACTGCCCGTAACAAAGTTGTTTTACCGCAACCTGAAGGCCCGAAAATGGCCGTAACGCCTTTGGCAGGTAGCTGCAGATCCACATCCAGATCAAACTCACCGCGGCTCAGCTGAAAACGCGCCTGAATACTCATAAGCGCACCACCATAAAACGACGGTTCAAGGCATACACGGCCATCAGCATGACAAATGACAGGGCCAGCAAACCACCGGACAACCAGTGGGCCTGACCGTACTCCAGCGCTTCAACATGGTCATAAATAGCGATAGAAACCACCTGGGTTTCGCCGGGAATATTACCGCCAATCATCAGCACCACACCGAACTCACCCAGAGTATGGGCAAAGCCAAGCACTGCGGCGGTCAGAAACCCCGGCCGTGCCAGCGGTACTGCCACACTAAAGAAGCGGTCCAGCGGCGCCGCCCGTAAGGTAGCTGCCACTTCCATCGGCCGGCAACCAATGGCCCGGAAGGCGTTCTGCAGTGGCTGCACCACAAAGGGCAGGGAATAAAATACCGAACCGATCACCAGCCCGGTAAAGCTGAAAGGTAGCGGATCACCTCCCATGGATTTCACCAGACTGCCCACCGGACCATCCGGGGCCAGCGCCAGCAACAGATAAAAACCCAGTACGGTGGGCGGTAATACCAGCGGCAGGGCGACAACCGCTTCTATGAGGAATTTGTAACGCCAGCGGCTGCGGGCCAGCCACCAGGCAAAAGGCGTTCCGACCAACAGCAGAATCAGGGTGGTCACCCCCGCCAGCTGTAAGGTAATCAGTAACGCATCAAGGTCTTGTTGAGTCAGCATTATTGGCCATCATCTGTGGCACTGTCATAACCGAAACGGCTGATGATCTCAGTGCCTGCCGGGCTTTGCACAAACTGCATAAACTGCTGTGCGGCCGGCGTATCTTTATAATACCGCCTGCTGGCGGATCGGTGTATAGCTGTTCTGGTCCGGTAACCACTGGGAGCCGCCGGCATCCGGTAAGGCTTTCAGCTGTGAATAGGCAACAAACCCCAGCTGGGCATTACCACTGCGGACAAACTGAAACGTCTGGCCGATGTTCTCCCCCGCACTGCACGGCTTCGCAACCCGGGCCATACCCCCGCCTGCTCCATCACCTCCTGTGCTGCACGGCCATAAGGCGCCAGCTTAGGGTTGGCCATCGCCAGATGACGAAATGCTTCGGATTGCAGCACCTGTCCCTGTGGATCAATCAGGCTGGCATCCGGGCTCCACAGCACCAGCTTGCCGGTAGCATAGGTAAAACGGCTGCCAGGCACCGCAATACCTTCTTTCTCGAGCAGTTGCGGCCGCTTGGTATCCGCCGCAAAAACACATCAAAAGGCGCGCCGTGTTTAATCTGCGCGTAGTGTTTACCGGTGGAACCGAAAATCAGCTTGGTGCTATGACCACTGTCCGCCGTAAAGCGTTCCGCCAATGCTTCCATTGCAGCAATAAAATTACTCGCCACAGCAATACGGACTTCCGCCGCGCCGGCATTTGCCGCCAGCAGCAGACTGCATCCCAGAAACACACTTCGCAGCAGCACTTTCATTGTCATTCACGCCTATTTGAACAGATATCCGTCATCTTACAGTTATGACGATTTTATAGCAGATCGGGCCAGCCAGTGGCAGCAGAATTGCCCCGCAACCGGGGCACATTGATAACTCAGATCAGATTTACCGCAAAATCAGAACGACGGCGGTGTGTGAGCACTGACAATCCGGCACTGTTTATTGGTTTTATTACGGAAACGGTGGGGAATTTTTGTCTGGAAGTTATAGCTGTCACCCTGCTCCAGATTGAAGACTTCACCGCCAACGGTCAGCTCAATCTTCCCTTCAATCACCGTACCGGCTTCTTCGCCTTCATGCTCCATCAGTTCAGTACCGGTATCCGCACCCGGCTCGTAACATTCGATGAAGAATGCCAGGGTCCGTTTGTTATCCGGATTACCCACCAGCTTCCAGTGGATATCATCGGTGCCCATATCGATCAGTTCATCAGGGCGATAAACCACCTGCCGTTTGGCTTCAATATCGGCGGTAAAAACTCAGTGACCGTCATCGGAATGCCGCTGAGAATTTTCTTCAGCGAGGCCACAGACGGGCTGACCGCATTACGCTCGATCATCGAAATAGTGCTGTTAGTTAAGCCAACACGTTTCGCCAGCTCGCGCTGGGAAAGCCCATAAATCTGGCGGATTTTTTTAACCGGTCACCTACTTCCACGCATTTACCTTTCGTTGACAGCTCGTTTGAGCAGCATTGTATCAGCAGACGGCACACGAATGCAGACCCACATACGCCGTGCCGTCCCAAAGCATGACGCTTAACGCAGCTTTTCCAGCATGCCGTAGTACCACATCCCTGCGGCCATCATCTGGCCACTGACCCATTCACCAAATGGCAAACGGATATGGCTGATGTCGGCAAAGACATCAAACTTCTCCATGGATCCGGCAACCGCATCCCCCATAATTTCCGCAATGATGTGGGTTAGGCCGATGCCGTGGCCGGAATATCCTTGCGCGTAATAGACGTTATCCGACAGCTTACCCAGCTGCGGAATCCGGTTGACCACAATGCCCATCATGCCACTCCAGGCATATTCGATCTCCACACCTTTTAAGCGGGGAAGGTCTTTTCAATGCCTGGGCGCAGCTCCGCACGGATATCCCGGGACTCCCGGCCGGAATAGTTTGCGCCGCCGCCGAACATCAGCCGCTTGTCGGCGGTCAGGCGGTAATAATCCAGCACGAAACGGCAGTCATACACCGCCAAATCTTTCGGGTTTATCTGGCTGGCGACCTCGTCCCCCAAGGGTTTGGTCACCACGTTGCCACCGCAGGCTGGAATGATCATGCCTTTCATCTTCATTCCCCGAGACGGTGGTAGGCATTGCCCGCCAGAATCACCGACTTGGCGGTCACCTTACCCTGTTCCGTAATCACCGCCGGCGTTGCACCGTGCTGAATATCCAGCACCTTTGAATTTTCAAAAATCAGCGCCCCCATAGACTCGGCCGCCCGGGCCTCGCCGATACACAGGTTCAGGGAATGCAGGTGCATATTGCGAGTATTCAGCACCCCGCCGTGGTAAATATCGGTTTCCAGATAGTCAGGAATCTGTGCGGCTGACAGCAGGGTGACATCATCCCCATGCCCCGCTCCACCGCTTCGTTATAACTTTCTTCCAGTTCCTGCATATGAGAAGGCTTATAGGCAGTGTGCAGATGCCCGTGCTTAAGGTCACACTGGATACCGTATTTTTCCACCCGGGACTTAATGATTTCATGGCCCCGCCAGCGCAGGTTCCAGACAAAGTCTTCCCCGCCTTACCCATTTTCGGTACCAGTTGTTTCAGCAAAGCTTTGTCACCGGACAGCGACCCGGTGACCTGACCACCGTTGCGGCCGGTTGCTCCCCAGCCAATTTTATTCGCTTCAATAATGGCCACTTTGTAGCCTTTTTCCGCCAGCTCAACCGCGGTTGCCACACCGGTAAATCCGCCTCCGACGATCGCCACATCCACCTGATGCTCACCTTCCAACCGGGGATAGTCGGTGGTCCCGTTCAGGGAATTCGCGTAGTAATTATCACAGTATTGCGCCTGCATCTGCTCTCTCCGAAGTAACGTGTTATAGCCGGCTGAAGTGAATTTTGCACAATCTTCTGCCCGGCACGCCATGAACAGAAAACAACAAAAAGGCCTATTTAAGCCCTGCAAAAACAGTGATCTATCTAAAAACTTACTAACACATTGATTAAATTAAGATTTACAGAAAAATCACCTTTAAAAACAGCCACACCAAGTGATCATTTTTTGATCATATTATGGATATAAAGGCCTTTAGACAATAGTATTGTAAAAAATATGATCAATTTTCTCTTGACTCATACCCACCAAAAACCTAATTTAATACCCAGTTGAACATTATATTGATCACTTGCATAAAACCCGACGCACTTAATAACAGGTTTCCGGGCCACGCAGTACAAAAACAAAAGGCATCCCATGTCCGAGCAATCACAGAATCACAGTCACCAACACCCTGCCACCGCCGCCCTGCTGGATAAGCACCCTGAAATTAAAGCTGTGGATTTACTCATCAGCGATCTGAACGGCGTCACCCGGGGCAAGCGCATTGAATGCAGTGCACTGGACCATGCAATGGAAGACGGCGTTAGTCTGCCGGCCTCCCTGTTTTCACTGGATATCACCGGTAAAACGGTAGAAGACTGTGGGCTGGGCCTGCATATCGGCGAACCGGACAGGCTGTGCCTGCTCAACCCTGAGAGCCTGACACTGGCACCCTGGCAGCGCCGCCCGACCGCTCAGGCACTGATGAGCATGTACGAGCCGGATGGCCAGCCTTACTTTGCCGACCCCGCCACGTGCTGAGCAACATCACCAAACGCCTGACGGATATGGGGCTGACCCCGGTGGTTGCAGTAGAGCTGGAGTTTTATCTGGTTGATCCCAAGCGTGATAGCAAGGGCTTCCCCTGCCACCGATCTCTCCCCGTACCGGCCAGCGTGAAGAACACACCCAGGTGTACTCAGTAAACATTCTTGATGAATACAGCGAATTCCTTGAAGACATCGCCAACTACACCGCCGCGCAGAATATTCCGGCGGATACCGCCGTGGCCGAATATGCGCCGGGCCAGTTCGAAATCAACCTCAAGCATCAGGATGATCCGCTGGCAGCCTGCGATAACGCCATCCTGCTCAAGCGGGTGATTAAAGCCGTCGCCGAAAAACACGGTATGGAAGCTTCATTCATGGCCAAGCCATACGAAGAGGAAGCCGGCAGCGGCACCCATATTCACGTCAGTCTGGTGGATGAAGCGGGTAACAATGTACTGGCCGAAGAAGGCCGAGAGTACAGCCAGACAATGGAACATGCCATCGCCGGCCTGCTGGAATTCATGCCAGCCTCCATGGCGTTTTTCTGTCCGAACGTAAACTCCTACCGCCGCATGCGCCCGGAATATTACGTGCCAATGGCCCCTAACTGGGGTGTGGATAACCGCACCACATCACTGCGGATTCCTGCCAGCGGCAACAGCGCCAAACGGATTGAGCACCGGGTTTCCGGCGCGGATGCCAACCCTTATCTGGTCATGGCATCCATTCTGGCCGGTATTCACTACGGCGTGAGCCAGGCTCAGGCGCCGGCGAAACCGCGCATCGAAGGCAACGCCTTTGCTCAGGACGGTGTCGGCCTGCCAACCCGGATGCATGACGCCCTGCAACAGATGCAGGACAGCAACCTGCTACGCGAATACTTCACCCCGGAATTTCTGGATTTATACATTGTTTGCAAACGCGAAGAATTGTCTGAGTTTGAGCGTCATGTCACGGCGCTCGAAAGCCAGTGGTTTCTGACCACGGTGTAATTACCTTAACCGGCCCGCGGTACCTCACCGCGGCAACCGGATGTTAAACAACAATAAAAACGAGGTTACACAAAATGATCGACGTTTCCGCTTCCCGTACTACTCTGGCCGCCGCTGTTGCCCTGAGCACCGCACTGGCCATGCCGGCATCCGCCAGCGAAGAAAGCCTGAAGTTCTACAACTGGTCGGACTACATTGCCGGTGACACCATCGACAACTTCCAGAAAGAAGCAGGCTTTGATGTTACCTACGACGTATTCGACAGTAATGAAGTACTGGAAGCCAAGCTGATGGCCGGCGGTTCAGGTTTTGACCTGGTCGTACCGGGTTCACAGTTTCTGGGACGTCAGATCACCGCCGGGGTTTTCCAGCCACTGGATAAGTCCAAACTGACCAACTATGCCAACCTTGATGAAGGTCTAATGAAGGTGCTCACCGAAGTTGATCCGGAAAACAAATACGCCATTCCGTACCTGTGGGGCACCACCGGCATTGGTTATAACGTTGAGCAGGTTAAAGCCGCACTGGGTGAAGACGCCCCGGTGGACAGCCTGGATCTGGTATTCAAACCGGAAAACATGGAAAAGCTGGCCAAGTGTGGCGTAGCCTTTCTGGATGCACCGGGTGAAATCGTGCCGATTGCCCAGAACTATGTGGGTAAAAACCCGAACAGTTTTGATAAAAGGATTACAGCAAAAACTCCGACGCCGGCAAGCTGCTGAAATCAGTCCGTCCGTATATCACCTACTTCCACTCCTCCCAGTACATCAACGATCTGGCCAACGGTGACATCTGCGTTGCCATCGGCTGGTCCGGTGACGTGCTGCAGGCCGCTGCCCGGGCGGAAGAAAGTAACAACGGTGTGAAAGTCGCCTACAGCATTCCGAAAGAAGGTACTGCGGTATGGTTCGATATGCTGGCCATCCCCGCTGACGCCAAAAACACCGACAAAGCCCACGAGATGCTGAACTATCTGCTGCGCCCTGAAGTAATTGCCGGTATTTCCAACTACGTGGCGTACGCTAACGCCAACAAGGCATCCACCAGCCTGATTGATGAAGCCATCGTTAACGATGAAACCATCTATCCGCCGGAAGATGTGAAGCAGAACCTGTTCTCACTGAAAGTACTGCCGAAGAAAATCGACCGGGTACTGACCCGTCTGTGGACGGATGTAAAAGCCAACCGCTGATCACCGTCGGTCACCGGCAGTACTGCTGCCGGTGACACCCGATGGATAAACCTTTGTCATGACCGTCATCGGCAGACATAACAAAGGTTTATCCATTAACCGTGAGAAGCTGGTACCGCGCAGGCCCAGAGCCCGCCGTGCCATTGTCATCAATAATTATAAGACGTCATCGGAGGCCTCCCCATGACACACGCGCAACGCATCGATACCGACGGCACTGAACAGCCGAATATCGCCCCTGTGGACCAGATACCTGCCTGGAAACAGGACGGCGCCCAGCCATTCCTGCGGATTGAAAACATCACCAAGAAGTTTGGTGACTTTACCGCCGTGGACAACATCTCGCTGGATATCTACAAGAACGAACTGTTCTGTCTGCTGGGCGGCTCCGGTTCCGGTAAGAGTACCCTGTTGCGCATGCTGGCCGGTTTTGAGACACCTACCTCCGGTAAGATCATCATCGACGGCGTGGACATGTCCGGCATTCAGCCGTGGAAGCGGCCAGTGAATATGATGTTTCAGTCTTACGCGCTGTTCCCGCACCTGAGCGTGGAAGAGAACGTGGCCTTTGGTCTGAAGCGTGAAGGGGTGCCCCGTGCAGAAGTGCGCGAGCGGGTTGCTCAGATGCTGGAACTGGTACAGATGGGCCACCTGAACAAGCGTAAACCGCATCAGCTATCCGGCGGTCAGCGTCAGCGGATCGCCCTGGCCCGTTCCTGATCAAACAGCCAAAACTGTTATTGCTGGATGAGCCTCTGGGTGCGCTGGATAAAAAGCTCCGGGAAGAGACCCAGTTTGAGCTGATTAATATTCAGGAAAAACTCGGCGTAACTTTCGTGGTGGTGACCCACGACCAGGAAGAGGCCATGACCCTGTCGACCCGCATCGGCGTTATGGATCAGGGCAAGATCGTCCAGACCGCTGAACCTCACGACGTGTACGAATACCCGAACAGCCGCTTCGTGGCAGAGTTCATCGGTTCGGTGAACATGTTCGAAGGCAAGGTCATCGAAGATGAGCCGGACAGTGTGCGAATTCACTCCAAAGAAGCCGGCGGCGAGCTGTACGTGGATCACGGCATTAGCTGTGCGCCGAACCAGAAAGTCTTTGTGGCCCTGCGCCCGGAGAAGATCAAGGTCAGCCGCCGTAAGCCGGACCAGGACGTTAACTGCATTGTCGGCACCATCGAAGAAATCGCCTACATGGGCAGCATGTCCGTATTCCGCATTCGCCTGCCGAGCGGCAAAGAAGTGCGGGTTACCCAGCCAAACTTCTCCCGCAACATGGGCGAACGCTTCACCTGGGAAGATCAGGTCTACCTGTCCTGGAACGCTGACAGCAGCGTGGTACTGACCTCATGAACGCCCCGGTTTCCCTGAATATTCCCGGCCAGAAGCCGGCGTCAGGCATGGGGCGCCTGATTTATGCATTACGCCACCTGAGCATTGGCCGCTGGACGGTCATCTCCCTGCCAAGCCTGTGGCTGGCAATCTTCTTCTTTGTGCCGTTTCTGGTGGTGTTCAAAATCTCCTGGCGGAACCGACCATTTCGATCCCGCCGTACAGCTCCCTGCTGGAGTGGGACCCGGAAGAGTCTTTCGCCACCCTGAAGCTGAACCTGGGCAACTACCTGTACCTGTTTGAAGATGCCTTCTATCTGGAGGCCTATTTAAGCTCGATCCGCATTGCGGCGGTGTCCACCTTCTTTACCCTGTTAGTGGCCTTCCCGATGGCGTACCTGATTGCCCGCAGCAAATCCACCACCCGGATTTTACTGCTGTCGCTGGTGATCCTGCCGTTCTGGACCTCCTTCCTGCTGCGGGTATACGCCTGGATGGGCTTCCTGAAAAAGAACGGTCTGATCAACGAATTCCTGATGACCTTCGGTCTGGTGGATCAGCCGCTGACCATGCTGCAGACCGACTTTGCGGTCTACATCGGCATTGTTTACACCTACCTGCCGTTCATGGTGTTGCCGCTCTATACCACGCTGGAAAAATGGACCTGACGCTGCTGGAAGCGGCAGAAGATCTGGGTGGCCGCCCGCTGCAGAACTTCTTCCTCATTACCCTGCCACAGGCGATACCAGGCATCATCGCCGGCTGCTTACTGGTATTCATACCGGCGGTGGGTGAGTACGTGATACCGGCCCTGCTGGGCGGCTCCGACACCCTGATGATCGGTAAAGTGCTGTGGGACGAGTTCTTCCTCAACCGTGACTGGCCAATGGCGTCTGCCGTCGCGACTGTGATGCTGATCGTGCTGGTACTGCCGATCATGCTGATCCGAAACACTAATTCCGGGAAGGAGCTTGCCTGATGCAACAACGTAAATCGCTGTTCCTGAACACCAGCGCGACACTGGGCTTTATCTTCCTGTACGCACCGATCATTGCGCTGATCGTCTACAGTTTCAACAAATCCAAGCTGGTGACCGTGTGGGGCGGCTGGTCCCTGAAATGGTACACCGCGCTGTTCAGCAATGAACAGATCATGACCGCCGCCTGGCTGAGTCTGAAAGTCGCTTTCTTCAGTGCCACCATTGCGGTGGTGCTGGGCACCCTGGCGGGTTTCGTGCTGTCACGGATGGGCCGTTTCCCGGGCAAGCTGATTCTCTCCGGGTGGATCACCGCGCCGCTGGTGATGCCGGAAGTAATCACCGGTCTGTCCCTGTTGCTGCTGTTCGTGGCGATGGAAGGGGCCTTTGGCTGGCCGTCCGGCCGGGGCATCGGCACCATCATCATTGCCCACAGTACCTTCTGTCTGGCCTATGTAGCAGTGATCGTGCAGTCACGCTTATCGGCCATGGACGAATCGCTGGAAGAAGCGGCAATGGACCTGGGCGCCAAGCCCTTCAGCCTGTTCTTCCTGGTAACGCTGCCGCTAATCTCCCCAGCGATCATCTCCGGCTGGCTGCTGTCATTCACCCTGTCGCTGGATGATCTGGTCATCGCCAGCTTCGTTTCCGGCCCGGGTAACAGCACCCTGCCAATGGTGATCTTCTCAAGGTACGTTTAGGGGTAACGCCGGAAGTGAATGCACTTGCCACCATCATGATCGGCATTGTGGCGATCGGTGTGATCGGTGCCATCTGGCAGATGCGCCGCCAGAACCGGATGCTGAACCGGATTGATTAATACAGTTAGCCGCCATTCCGGTCATCGCCGGACGGCGGCTAAAACAGATCAGCGGTGGGGATAACACTGTTAACCCTTCCGCACTGATTATAAAATAACCACCATTATCAGGTGCGCTGAACACCGCACCGGAACAATTTGCAGTTAACTCTTCAGTAAAGGCTTTTATGAAAGTTGGTATTCTCGCCGCCGGCATCACACCGGAGGAATTACAGGCTCAGTTCGGCACCTACGCCGATATGTTCGTTCAGCTGTTCAACACCGCTGAATATGACTTTGAGTATGATATTTATGACGTTCGCGAAGACGTATTCCCTGTCGGCCCGGAAGTGTGCGACAGCTGGATCATTACCGGCTCTAAATCCGGCGTCTACGAAAATCAGCAATGGATGCAGCGCCTGAAAACCCTGATCATGGAGATTCACCAACAGCAAAAACCGTTACTGGGCATCTGCTTTGGTCATCAGATTATTGCGGAAGCGTTTGGCGGCAAAGTCATTAAATATAACGGAGAATGGGGCCTGGGCCTGCAAACCTATCAACTGGTCAGCGACAGCCCGTATATTCCAGCAGAAGTAGCCGGTAAGCCGTTTACCATCAACGCAGTTCATCAGGATCAGGTGGTGGAGAAACCGGCCAGCGCCGAGGTGTTTGCCAGCTCTGATTTCTGCCAGTATGCCGGCCTGCTGTACGGTGACCGCATCATGACCTTCCAGGGCCACCCGGAATTCACCATGGAATTTGAAGATGCCCTGCTGCAGTTCCGTGACGGAGCTGGCATCCCCACGAGCATGCACAAAAGGACTGGAGTCACTGGCCGCTGAAAACGCCCGTATCGACTCTGCCGAAGTGTCCCACTGGATGGCCAACGTCCTGTTACAGCGCCCGGCAAACTGAGCCGGCCAGCCTCTCTGAAAAAAAAGCCCGTGCAGTGCACGGGCTTTTCTTTATGCCTGACAGCCGGTTATTCAGACAGTGCAGCAATCTTATCCAGCAGTTCCTGCGGAACTTCCACGCCGTCACGTTCATGCTGTTCACGCAGAGACTGGCGGCGCTCGCCCGGGATACGGACATCGTTGTCATCAGTCAGCGCCGTAAACATGGTTTCCAGATGCTGCAGATAGCCTTCGCTGTAGAAGTCAGGGTTAAATGCAATGATGGTCTGGCCAACGTTTGGTGGGCCGCCGTCATTGGTAGAGAACATGGATGCTTCATAGGAGCAGTTACTGCCGGTCAGGGCACCGCCCAGCAGATCCACGATTAAGCCAATGCCAAACCCTTTCGGACCGCCTACCGGTAACTGAGCACCTTTCAGTGCGGCAGCTGCATCGGTGGTTGGATTACCATCAGCATCAATGGCATGTCCCAGTTCGATCGGTTCACCGGCATTGGCGGCTTTCACAATGTTCACCCGGGCAGTAGAGGCCGTCGCCATGTCCACGATCACCGGAGAGTGACCATCCCTTGAGAACCAAAGGCAAACGGGTTGGTACCGAAGAAAGGTACCTTACCGCCGTGAGCGGCAACCGCTTTGGAGGAGTTAGCAAACATCAGAGAGACCAGGCCACGCTGTGCCAGACGTCGCACGAACCAGCCCAGTACACCGGCAGAGTATGACTGCTGGATTGCCAGCATACCTACACCCTCACGCAGGGTCGCTTCGATCAGCGCTTCTTCAGCATGCAGATACGCCGTATGACAGAAGCCATGACGGGCATTCACCAGCGTCGCTGCAGCACTCTGACGTACGATTTCAGGCTTGGCATCGCCGACTACCTTGCCGCATTTCAGATGATTCAGGTAGAGATGGATATACCCCAGACCCACGTTACGGATTCCTTCGGCTTCCGCATCCATCAGTTCAAGTGCCACCGCAGTAGCGTGTTTTTCGTTGGCACCACAACGGCGCAGTGCGTCATAACTCAGCTGACGAATCTCTTCCAGTGATAAAACCGGCATATATCTTCTCTCCTGTCATTCAATTCCGGGGCTCTGCATGTACCGGTACCCTGAACACACGGGATAAACCGGCTTAGCGCCGGTTTATCCCGTTGAATTCAGATACTCAGTGACCTGCAGAGAACATAATTTATACGCTTATTCTCCTGCTCCCTGACGTGAGCTTTCGCTGTTTTCAACCAGTACCGCATTGCCAATATCATTGATACTGGCCCACAGCTGAGCATCAATATGGATACCCTGATCCAGTGAGATCCGGCCGTTTTCTTCCAGCTGTTGCGGACTCAGTTCCAGCAGGCCTTTCCCCTGGCGCTGATTACGCAGGGATGAGGTCAGGTTCAGCTGGCGGGTGCAGAGTAATGTCAGGCTCTGATGCTCCACCGCTTCTCCCTGTGCTTCAGGGGACAGCTCTACCCGGGCATAATTCGGATAGCTGTCGCCGGCTCTGATGGCCGCAGTATGTTCGGTAATAACATCCGAACCATTCTGCCAGTAAGCCACCGCACTCAAGCCTCTGCGACCACAGTCCGCCAATGCTTTCATCACAAACATACGGTTGTGGCAGTTATGCAGTGTCAGGGTGGCAATACCCGCATGGCGGGCTTTAACCTGTACCAGATCCACAGCGGCAGCGACACAATTCAGGGCGCTGCGACCGGTACATTCCAGTACCAGGGAAGAAGCATCTTCATAGCTGATCTGGCTGCCGGGTTTTACCTGATCGGTTTCCAGAAACGGCAGTGAGCGGTACAGCTCATCCAGCCCTTTGCAGCCATGCTGTTCCAGCCAGACAATGGCATTGGCGGCATCTTCATACTGGCCAACGCTGTAACCGTTTGCTTCAAAGCAACGGCGCAACGCGGCACTCAGTTCATTCAGTGATACGTACATGGCAGCGTCCTAACGGTCAGTCTGTGGATTGGATTGCGGATTCAGCGGCATGAACCAGTCATCAGCAAACGGCTTGCCAATGTCTTCCAGTAACGGCGCGCCCTGGAACATGGTGTTTCGCACCCATAGCTTAGAACGGGGATCAAACTTACTGACCCCGAAGAATGCCAGCTTGGCCCGCAGCAGGTGCATTGGCAGCACTTCTTTATCCAGCAGGTTGGCGCGGATTTCTCCAAACAGTGTCTGACTCATCGCCTGAATACGGCGGACAATGCCGCGGGACTGCGGCTGCTGCAGTAAGAACTCTGCACAGGTTGCCTGTTCGTTATCAGCAAATGCCTGCAACTGGTCATAACACTGACGGACCAGATAACCGATCCCCAGAGGCATCTGCTTATCGGCACCGGGCTCCAGTGAACAGTCGCCTAACCGGGGTTCCATTTTCTCTTCAGAGCGGTACCAGAAGGTTTGCTTCGCTTCCGATTGTGAGAAGTCGATATCCAGCGCCCAGTCATAATGGGTTTCAATCAGTGACTTCAGCTCAGCAAGTGTCATTTGCGGATCCAGGTCCATACCTTCATTGGCACAGCAGTGGTTTTCCAGCTCATCGACCAGGGTCGGATACAGCTCAAGCAGTACAGATACCAGAAGCTCCTGTCCCTGCAGAGAGCAGTTTTCAGTACTCCATTGCAGCAGACTGTTCCAGTCAGTAATACCTTCCAGCATTTGCTGCTTCAGACGCTGCAGGTCATCCAGTAGCATCCGGTTATTATTTTCCTGCCATTCGTCTTCACAGAACACTTCACGGGTGTGCTGATCACAACGCTGCAGCAACGCACCAAAGCGGTCACGGACACTGCTGTCCGGCTCAGCCATGGCACAGATCCGGGCCAGCGCCAGTTCGCGCATTTCAACCCAGCGGTTAATCAGTAACGGATGGTTAATCAGGTACGGCGCCATCCCCAGGCCGGTAGAGTTACCGATACCGAAGTAGCGTTTGAGCCCCAACTCCATTGGTGTAAAGGTGTCCGGGCTGCGGGTTTTGGCAATGTGCTCCGCCTGTAACAGGCTGAAATTACGTAGCATGAAACAGACAAACATTTCAGCGCTGAACGGCCGGGCAAAGTCCAGCCAGTGGCTCTGCACTTTTGCCAGTCAGCCATGCCCAGCTTGCCGCTGCCATACACAGCAGTGGTGCGGTAAAGGTAGCCAACTTTGGCAATTTTTGCGGCGTCCGGCTGTTCGCCACGGGCCAGCTGTTCAACCACATAGTCGAAGTTACGGGCACTGCGGTTCGCACGGGACAGCACAAATACCCGGCTGTCGACCCGGCCGGCTTCCTGTTTTGGCACGTTGTCACGCAGTTTCTGCAGGTAGCTTTCATCACCTGCTGCCACTTCAGCAGCCAGATCGCCGGCAACCAGTGCCATGGTCAGGTCCCACTTCGTGGCAATTACCCGGTCATTACGGTCTTCAGGGGATAAATAATCAGAGAAGAGTACGAAGCTGTAGCACCCCTGTGGTGCCTGGATACGGTAGATAACCCGGCCATAGCCCTGATCATCCAGCTCCATCAGCGCCGGTGTGATTTGCCAGCGTTCGCGCATAATGCGACGCACCAGCGAGCGCATAAAACTCAGCCGGCTCTGGTGCATTGCACCCAGACGCTCAAGTTGCATAACCTGCCCGGCGGGCCGGAGTGGCAGTGCATGGCTGCCGTATAGTGATGCCTGAATTGCTGCAGACCCTGTCATTGTCTTAACCTCATGGAACACCTCAGTCTCGTGGTTAGAGAACCTGCGAACCGACTTATACACACGTGTATACGGAAAAGACGGAGGCGCAGATCCTCAGAGCAGCATAGAAAATTATGGTGCAGTACCCGGACCGGGCCGCTGATTATTATAGTTAGGGCCAGACATAATCACCGCGCATCGCTGGCATTATCCGAAGCTCCCTTACAAACCATAATCAGCGGATTTGGCTGCAGCATCAAATCAAAAGGTTATATCAAGCGATAAGCAAAACTTACTAAATTACCGAATATATTATTTTTACTAAGGATTTACAGGCTTCAGGGGCTACCCGGTATGTCTGAGAAAAACAGCACCGGATACCATTTCCGGCCAGAATATACTTCGGCAGCTACTGAAATTCAGCCCTCACGGCAAACATTCGGCCTTAATGATTGCCGGGTTCACCTTCCTGATCGCTGCAACATTGCTGCAGTATAAATTTATAAAAGGCTTCGGCCGGGGCGACAGTGAGCGGTTCGTCTGCTGCACCACCCCGATCCGGCGAATCACCTGCGGGGAATGCAGCGGTACAAAACTCAGGTCCGGATTGTTTTCAGGAAACGCATAGCGCGGCAGCGTGGTGATACCAAAGCCGGCATCCAGCATGGCCAGCAGGAAATCATATTGGAGACATACAGCGGCGACTTATCCAGCAGGCCAGCGGCATCTGTGCCTTCCAGCAGCCGGGAGGTACCGTTGCCGATTAACCGGTAATTCTTCAGCACTTTCCAGTCGATACTTTCTTCACCGGCCAGCGGATGCCCTGCCGGACACACCACGCCCACTTCATCCTGCCAGATAGGGGTAAAGGTCAGGTTGGTGTACTGATCCGGTTTTAACAGGTTGGTCAGGCCAAAATCCACCTGCTGGTTTTCGATCATCCGGATCACTGCATCGGAGTTATCGTCAAAACAGCTGATGTGCAGATCAGGGGCCTGCGTCACAAAATCCTGCAACAGCGCCGGCAATACCCGGCTGGCGATTGAAGGCACCGATGCCAGCCGCAAATGTCCGGTGCGGTGCTTGGCCAGCAGCTCCATATCTTCGGCAACACGGTCATGATGACTGATCAGTTCTTTGGCCTTAGGCAGGAAATAATGCCCGAACGGTGTCAGTTCAGTCTTATTGGTCTTGGAATGATGCTTCTCAAACAGTGCTTCGCCAAGCTTATTTTCCAGATCGCGGATCGATAAGGAGATCGCCGGCTGGGTACGGTGCGCCCGCTCTGCAGCGGCATGAAAGCCTTTGAGTTCAGCCACCCAGATGAAGTGACGCAGCTGCGCAATCTTCAGATCTGCCAACATAATAAGAACTCCTTATCACAAAATATTATTTATTAATTTTTATTATTACAGCACGAGACCTATTATGGTTCCAACAGATTTTTATATTGCGCCCCTTATCTAACAGTTAAGCACAAGCAGTTAAGGACAGGCGCCACATCCCGATAGTCAGGAGATCAATATGTCAGATCAGGTATTCAACAACTACATCGCCGGTGAATGGCAGCCAGGCAACAACGGCAGCATTGCTAACATCAGCCCGGCAGATACCCGTGACGTTATTGGTCAGTACGCTCAGGCTGACAGCGCACAGACTGAAGCGGCTATCCAGGCGGCGATTGCCGGTCAGGAAGAGTGGGCTAAAAGCGGTCTGGAACAGCGTTACTCTGTACTGATGGCTATCGGTGACGAACTGATCGCCCGTAAAGACGAGCTGGGCAACATTCTGGCCCGTGAAGAGGGTAAAACCCTGGCTGAAGGTGCCGGTGAAGTTTACCGTTCCGGTCAGTTCTTCCATTACTACGCCGCTGAAGTGCTGCGCCAGATGGGTGAAACCGCAGAGTCCGTTCGTCCGGGCATTGAAATTGAAACCCGCCGCGAGCCGGTCGGTGTTGTCGGTATCATCACGCCATGGAACTTCCCAACAGCGACCGGTGCCTGGAAAATCGCTCCAGCACTGGCATTCGGTAACGCGGTTGTATGGAAACCTGCTAACCAGGTACCTGCATCTGCTTGGGCGCTGACTGAAATCATTTCCCGTCAGGGTCTGCCTGCCGGTACGTTCAACCTGGTCATGGGTCCGGGCAGCCAGGTCGGTGATGTCCTGATCAACTCCCGCGATGTAAACGCACTGACGTTCACCGGTTCTCTGGAAACTGGCCGTAAAGTTGCGTCTGCCACTGCCGGTAACCTGGTTAAGTGCCAGCTGGAAATGGGCAGCAAGAACGCCCTGATCGTTCTGGACGACGCTGATCTGGATAACGCGGTTGAATGTGCTGTAGGTGGTGCGTTCGGCGGTACCGGTCAGAAATGTACAGCCTCTTCCCGTCTGATCGTTACCGAAGGCATTCACGACCGTTTCGTAGAAGCGATGCAGGCCCGTATGGCTAAGCTGGTTGTGGGTCACCCGCTGAAGGAAGGCGTACACATCGGTGCAGTTGCGGATGCCCGTCAGCTGGAACAGAACGTTGAATATCTGGAGCTGGCCAAGAAAGAAGGCGCGACTCTGGTTTGCGGCGGTGAAGTATTCACTGAAACCTTCAACGGCGAAGAAGTTGAAGGTTATTACATGCAGCCTGCGCTGTTCACCAACACCACCAATGACATGACCATCAACCGTGAAGAAGCGTTCGCGCCACTGGCCTGTGTCATTAAGGTTAAAGATTACGAAGAAGCACTGGCGACCCTGAACGATACCAACTTCGGCCTGACCGGCGGTATCTGCACCCAGTCTCTGCAGTACGCAACGCACTTCAAGCGTAATGCCAAGACCGGTTGCGTAATGGTTAACCTGCCAACTGCCGGTACCGATTACCACGTACCGTTCGGTGGCCGTAAGGATTCAAGCTTTGGCCCGCGTGAGCAGGGTACCTATGCGAAAGAATTCTACACCGTGGTTAAAACCAGCTACATCCGCGCCTGAAGTCAGCCGCCTTTAATCAGTCATCAGGAGAGCTAAACATGCATCTGGATATACATCGCCAACAGATCGTCATCGATGGCCTGCAGTACTCCAACTGGAGCCGTGAGATTTTCGAACAGCTGCAAGCCGGCGGTGTCACTATGGTTCACGCCACCATCGTCTATCACGAACAGATTCGCGAAACCCTGTTACGAATCGGCGAATGGAACCGTATGTTCGAGCAGCACGGCGATCTGATTATGCCGGTTAAATCCGCTGACGATATCCGTCTGGCGAAACAGCTGGGGAAAGTCGGCATCATGTTCGGCGCGCAGAACTGCTCGCCGATCGAAGATGACATCAACATGGTTGCCATTATGCGTGAGCTGAATCTGATGATTATGCAGCTCACCTATAACAACCAGAGCCTGCTGGCCTGCGGTTGCTACGAAGCTGAAGACAGCGGTGTCACCCGCTTTGGCCGTCAGGTTATCGCGGAGATGAACCGGGTCGGCATGATCGTGGACATGAGCCACAGTGCTGAGCGCAGCACCCTGGAAGCCATTGAGATTTCCAGCCGACCAATCGTGATCTCCCACGCTAACCCGAACAGCTTCCATCCGGCTAAGCGGAATAAATCCGATACCGTTCTGAAAGCACTGGGTGAGTCCGGCGGCCTGCTGGGCTTCAGCCTGTACCCATTCCACCTGAAGAACGGTCCGGACTGCACACTGGAAGAATTCTGCGACATGGTTGCCCGTACCGCTGATCTGATGGGTGTCGATCAGATCGGTATCGGTACTGACCTTTGCCAGCAGCAGCCACTGGAAGTACTTGAGTGGATGCGTAACGGCCGCTGGTCCAAAGAAATGGATTACGGCGAAGGCTCAAAGAGCAATGCTGACTGGCCCCGTCCGCTGGAATGGTTCAAAGACAGCCGCGATTTCCCGAACCTGACAAAAGGCCTGTTAGACCGTGGCTTCAGCGAGCAGGACGTTGCCAAAGTAATGGGCCTGAACTGGTTAAACTTTTTGATGAGGCACTGAAACCCGCATAATAATTATTGAATGTTATGCATGTTTTTTAAATGAATATTTAATTAAAAACTGACAGAAATAATATTTTTGCCTGTATGTAAAATTGCTAATTATTTTCGCTTTTATGATATAGGCATTAAATAAACGCTGTTAGATTGAATGGTTAGTCTGGCGACTTAATTTATTTTTATTGGGTGTATAAAAATAAAAATGTTACCTGAAAAGGCAACCGACATTACGGTTTCCAGGCTAAGCATACCGCGCGCAAATGCGCTTATCACTGCGACAGGCATGCAGCTGACAAGGCGTTGAAGGCATTAACGGAACATACCTGTGCGGTATAAAAACGGTGCTGCTGAACAGAATACGAGCCTGCTCATATTTACGTAGCAGCAAAGTTAATATTTTAAGGAAAGGATCACCTTATACGCTCCCGTTAAGTACTCATAAAAATAACAACATGAGGTAATAACATGAAAACCCCACCGCCGTTTACGGATATAGAGGTAAAAACCTCTCCCGAAGGCTTTTATAAAGGTTACAGTTTACCTATTGCCATGCTCAGTAAAGTCTCTATGACATTACTGGTTCTCTGGGCACTGGTCTGGCCTGATAATGCCGGCTCTATGCTCTCTTCATTGAACGGTACTCTGCTGAATACCTTCAACTCCTTCTACATCGTTGTAGTTGGTCTGTTTGCTTTCTTCTGTTTTGCTGTTGCTGTCGTCCCTTCCTGGGGTAGCCGCCGGCTCGGTAAAGAAGGCGAAAAACCTGAATTCTCAAATTTCTCATGGTTCTCCATGATGTTCGGCGCAGGTCTGGGTGTTGGTCTGATGGTTTACTCCACCGCCGAGCCTATGGGTCTGTGGGGTTCTAACCCGGTTGTACTGGCGGGCGATGCGGTTGCGAACACCGCCGGTGCCGTTGAGTCCGGTATGCGTTATACCTTCCTGCACTACGGCTTCCACGCCTGGGCGATCTACGTGGTAACCGGTCTGTCTCTGGCTTACTACGCGTACACCCGTAACATGCCACTGACAATCCGTTCTGCGCTGACCCCTCTGCTGGGTCGCCACCTGAACGGCCCTGTTGGTCACCTGGTTGACGTACTGGGTGTTGTGGCAACCATTCTGGGTGTATCTGTAACCATCGGTTTCGGTATCAGCCAGCTGGTTGACGGTGTTTATGCCATTACCGGTATGGAATGGCTGATGAAAGATCTGGACACGAAACCGGCACCAAGCACTGTTGGTTTGCTGGCGGCTCTGATCACCATCATGGGCATGTCGATCATTTCTGCAGTATCCGGTGTGGGCCGCGGGGTAAAATACCTGTCTAACCTGAACCTGGTGCTGTCTCTGATCCTGTTGCTGACCTTTGTATTCTTCGGTTCATTCGGCTTCGCCATGACCACTTACGGTACAGCACTGGTTGATTACATCCTGAACTTCATTTCACTGTCGTTCGGCGCTTACGGCCCGACACCATACGACAGCTTTGTTGCGTCTCTGCCTGAAGTTGCGCGCTCTCTGCCACCTGCTGATCTGCAGGCGATTCATGCAACCGGCCCATGGGGTAACTTCGAATCCTTCAAGGCTGGCCTGCCGGCTGCCCTGCAGGCAACCGATAACTTCGACGCTACTGCTGCGGCAATGTGGGAAGTAACTGAAGAAGGTCGTCAGTTTGGCTGGCAGTCTGCCTGGACCACTTTCTACTGGGCATGGTGGATTGCATTCTCACCATTCGTAGGTCTGTTCCTGGCTCGTATCTCTAAAGGCCGTACTATCCGTGAATTCGTTCTGGGTGCGGTAATTGCGCCGGCACTGGTATGTTTCGCCTGGATGACTATCCTGGGCGGTACTGCAATCGATCTGGAACTGTCCGGCGTAGCTGAAGGCAGCATCATCGGTGCATCTGCTACCGCTAAGCTGTTCGCGACTCTGGCACTGATGATTGATGGCGGCCTGCTGTCTGCAATCACCATCATGTGTGTGGTTCTGATCATGACCTTCCTGGTTACCTCTGCTGACTCCGGTATTCTGGTAATGAACACCATCATGTCCGGTGGTGCTCAGGAAACCGGTCACCTGCACCGCATCATCTGGGGTGTTTTGCTGACACTGGTAATTGCTACCCTGCTGATCGCCGGCGGCGGTGGTATGGATGCCCTGAAGAACGCAATGATCATCGGCGCACTGCCGTTCACCATGATCATGTTCCTGATGTGTCTGGCAATGATCAAAGCACTGATCCGTGACGACATCCGCGATAAAGAAGGTCTGGGCGCTGAACCATCAGCCACCACGACTAACTAAACCGCTGTAATAAAAGCCCCCGTCAGGTAACTGACGGGGGCTTTTATGTGCATTTCATTATCACCCAACCGGTGACTACACCTTACAACTGCCGTTTAAGGTGCTTCAGACGCCGCCGGTACAGCTTCATATTTGCCCCGGATTCAACATCATACTGCGCCTGTCCGGCGGCATCCGCCCAGGCCATCAACGCATCAGCACGGTCGGAAAAACAGCCGCAACACGGCGACAGTATTGCTGCAATGTCTCCCCGGCAGCCCTTGCAAGTTCCGGCTGTTTTCGGCTCAAACGGTCTGACAGGTACTCGGCATCCAGTGAAATCTGATCCCGGTAACGGGGTCTGGGCCGCAGCAGCCACCAGCCAATCACCACCAGTAGAAGCGTAACCGGCAGCAACACCAGCAATACCGATTTAAGATAATCCAGGGTACCCAGCCAGTTTTTCAGTAAGTCTTCCTGACGGCTGTCATACCCCAGCACCCAGCGGTGCCAGCTGTAATTCAGGCTCTGATAACGTAAGCGCAGCTCAGCTAACAGGGCAAACTGCTGCTCCAGCCTGACCATACTGAGCGGCTGATCCGCCAGATAACCGGGAGACTGCTGTAACAGCTCCTCTATACCGTCCAGAACCCGCTCCGGCGCAACCGCACTGGTAGGATCAATCCGTTGCCAGCGGCCATCCAGCCAGGCCTCAACCCAGGCATGGGCATCCCGCTGCCGGATCAGCAGATATTCACTGTAAGGGTTCCATTCGCCCCCAGATAGCCACCGACAAGACGGGTGGGAATACCCGCCATCCGCAACATCAGCCCGGTGGCACTGGCAAAGTGTTCACAGAAGCCTTCCCGGGTTGAAAAGAAAAACTCATCCACCCGGTGCCCCTGCAACCGGGCCGGCGACAGGGTATAACTGAAATGCTGCCGGTACTGCTGCAGAATCGCCGCCAGAATCTGTTGTTGTGTCAGCCCCTCGGCCAGCCACTGATCCACCTGCGCCCGGGCCCGGGGATTACCCTCCGGCACCTGCAGGTAACGGCGCCTGTCCGCCGTGCTGAGCGTTTCACGGGTATCGCCCTGCAACGGCAGGTTGTAGGTAAAACGTTGTTGTAAGGGTTCAGGCGCTCTGACAGTGCCATCCGGAAACAGCTTCAACCCGCCGGTGCCACGGCTCACCGGCGTTAGCGCAATCAGCCAGGCGCTGCTCGCCGGTTCCGCTATGACCTGATAATCCCCTTCATAGGCGGTATCCGGCAACTGCCTTTGCAGTTCAGCATCATCAATCTGCCAGCGCTGGCCATCAAAATGATCAAAGGTCATCGCCCGCCAGTAACGCATCTGTTCCGGCACCGGATCACCGGAAAAGCTTACCCGGAATGCCATTTCATCAGAACGCAACAGATTACTGATTTCCCCGGTGCGAGACTGTCTGAAAGCCCGGTGCGTGCAGACGGAGTTGCCAGCTCCAGACTCCACAAAGGGCCTATTCTGGGAAAAATAAGAAAGATCAGGACCGCCAGCGGCAAAGCCTGTAACAGTAGCACACTGGCCGTTTTCAGCGGCTGCCAGCGTACAGTCCACAGGGAAGAAGAATCACTGTGTAAGGTAATCAGGCTGGCTAACAGGACGATGATAGAGAACACCCCGTACGCCCCGGACAGCATACTGGTAGAAAACAGATAGGCAGCGGCAATGATAAAACAGTTCACCAGCACCACCACCCAGACATCCCGCCGGGTGCGCAGCTCCAGTAACTTCAGGGTATTGGCCATCACCAGCAGAATCACCAGACCGAGCAGGGTAGATTTACCCAGTACGCTCAGTGCGGTCACCGTCAGAACGACTAAGACCGCCAGCACTTTCAGCAATCGCGGTGGCTGTGCAATGCCCCGGTTCAGACGCAAACCGGCATACACCAGCAAAACCCCGGCCAGCAATGACATCCATACCGGCATATGCAGCGCCTGAGGCAACATACACAGCACCGTGCTGAAGAATATCCAGCGGCGGGCGTTCAGTGCCGGCAACGCCTCTTTAGGCACGGTTTTCTGATGGGCAAACAGACTCATCACGGCTCCCCGCTGCCGGACGTTCCTGCCGCGCCGGGGCTCAGCGCCAGCTGTTTGAGCACGGTATCCAGATGACTCCGTCCCCGGTCCGGTGAAATTTCTGTACCGCCCAGCCGCACGCCGTAAGTCTGATCCTGAGCGTGATACTGTAATGCCTGCCAGGTCATTTCTGACAGTTTAACCTCCTGGCTGCCGGGCCAGACACTGGCATCCAGCCAGAACTCCTGTCCCTGTTCCGCGGTATAACTGCGGACCTTCAGCCCCTGACCACTGGCCAGTTTCTTCCAGGCAATACGGCTCATGGAATCCCCGGCTGATAATCATCGAGCCCCTGAAACGCATCAGTCCCGGATAACCGACTGCCAACAGGACGTCCACCCTCTGCCGCTGCCGGTGATAAAGGCGGCGGAAGCTTTGCCTGCAGCGGCTTGGGATACACCAGACAGCGGTTTTGCAGCGACGCCCAGCTCCATGCCCGGAATAACCCCAGCGGATAGCGGGACTCCACATACAGCGCTCCGGCCTCATCCCAGCCCCGCTGCTGTGCCTGTCGGAACAGCGTCAGTCTGACTGTTTCTCCCGCTTCGATGGCCACTGAACGCAAATCCGCATCATGAATCGCCAGGGTAATCTGATTCACCCGGCGGTCCGCCGCCTGTAGCTGATAGGTAAAGCCGATATCCTCGCCGACAAACACCGGATCACAGCGGCCGGTTTCGATCACCACGCCGGACAGGCAGGCATAGGTATGCAGAATCGACACCAGAAAGACTGCCCCAAGCATGAAGCACACCGCATAGGCCAGATTATTCTGATAGTTAATGGCCAGCAGCAGAATCAGCAGGTTTACCCCAGGTAGGCAAAGCCCGCCCGGGTAGGAAAAATATAAATAACCCGCTGAGTGAGCTCGATATGATGCCCCGATGGATGCCGGGAAATGGCCCAGCGCCGCATCCGCCGCGCCAGCCGCTCTGCCAGAGAGAACCGGGCAAGCATCAGCTGAGCACATCTACCTGAGACAACAGGTAGGTCGCAGGATCGTGTTCGGAACCGGGATGCAGCAACTCCCGACCCACCAGACGGTGCCCGGCAACCGCCGGGAACACCTGCTGAACATCATCCGGTAATACATAGGCCCGCCCCTGCAGAAATGCCCATGCCTTAGCGGCATTCAGTACCGCCAGACTGCCCCGGGAGACAAGCCGAGACTGAAATGCTGGCTGTCCCGGCTGTACTGTGCCAGCCGCTGTAAATAACTGACCACCGCTGAAGAAACCTGTAACTGACTGACCAGCTTCTGAGCTTCCAGCAGTTGCTCCGGTGTCAGCAGTTGCTGCACTCCGCCAAGCTGATCCGCAGCACCTCCCTGTAGCAGCATTTTTCCTCAGCTTCAGCAGTGGGATAGCCGATGGATAGCCGCATCAGGAAGCGGTCCAGCTGAGATTCCGGTAACGGAAAGGTACCGTACTGTTCAGTGGGGTTCTGGGTCGCGATGACAAAAACACTTCCGGCAGAGCATGGCGCTGGCCGTCCAGCGACACCTGCCGTTCTTCCATTGCTTCCAGCAAGGCGCTCTGGGTCTTGGGTGAGGTACGGTTAATTTCATCTGCCAGCAGCAGCTCGGTAAACACCGGGCCTTTATGCAAACGAAAGCCGGACTGCTGCTGATCATAAATGGCACCGCCAAGAATATCCCCGGCAACATATCGCTGGTGAACTGTATCCGCTGGTAATCAAGTCCCAGCACCTTAGCCAGCGCATGGGCCAGTGTAGTTTTTCCAAGCCCCGGCAGATCTTCAATCAGCAGATGTCCCCGCGCCAGTAAACACGCCAGTGATAAGCGGATAACTTCCGGCTTACCCAACAATACATCATCAATTACCGCTGCCAGTTGCTGCAGTCTCTCCTGCATGGATTATGTCCTTTTCAGTTCAGAAGGCAGTCAAACCGCCGGAAGTATTCTTTTGTCACATATATAGTGCAGCATTGCAAACCTGTTAAATTGGCACACAGAATTTCCCCACCGGCGGCGAAATCTGTGCACATTCAGGATCTTATACGTGGATTATCTGTATATCTCTGTGGCCGGGCTTTTCGCCGGCACACTGGCGGGTATCATCGGCACCGGCTCTTCCATCATTTTGCTACCGGTACTGTTCTACACGCTGGGCGCGCAGACGGCAGTACCGGTCATGGCGGTTGCCGCAGTGCTGGCAAACCTTGGCAGAGTAGCCATCTGGTGGCGGCAGATTCACTGGCACGCAGTATTGACCTATTCAGTCACCAGTATTCCCGCCGCGATGCTGGGAGCCAATACCCTTATCACTCTTTCAGAGCGCAGCGCCAACCTGATTCTCGGCAGCTTCTTTCTGGTCATGTTGCCTTTGCGCCGCCATTTACAGCACAGGCAGTTCACACTGCAACTCTGGCAACTGGGAGTAGCGGGTCTGTTTATTGGTTTCATCACCGGAATCGTCGTCTCTTCCGGGCCACTAAGCATTGCTGCGTTTACCGCCTCCGGGCTGTTACAGGGGCCGCTTATTGCCAGCGAGGCAGCAGCTTCAATGCTGGTCTATCTGGCGAAGTTGGCGGCATTCGGCAATGCGGATGCACTGAATAACCACATTCTGATTCAGGGTGCCGCACTGGGGGCATTCTGATTATCGGTGCCTGGCTGGGAAAACACATCGTTCTGCGGATGAGTACCGCCCAGTTCAACAGAATTCTCGATTTAATGATGCTGATTGCAGGCTTTTCTCTGCTCATTGCATCCGCATCAAACCATTGAAAAATAAGAACAAATGAAAGCCGCTCACACACTGATAAAATTATATTATTTAAAAATATAAATAATTAATTTTTATTATCAGACAGTTGTTCCTATCATTCTTTTAACCCAAGCATCGCCAATTAGCGCATGCATCACTTCACCATGAATGACAAGACAACTGGTACCCCCATGAAACAAGCTGTAAAACCGACCTATTCGCATCGAAAGCGCCATTAGAATGGGCCGTCACGGCAAACGGCCATCTGTCTACGGCACAGATTCCGATTAACGCTGAAGGCCAGGTTGTTGAAGGCGGCATTGAGGCACAGGCCCGCCAGACCATGGAGAACTTTAAACATACGATTGAAGCTGCCGGCCTGACCATGGCTGATGTTACCCAGGTACTGATTTACGTGACCCACCGTGATCAGTTGCCGATCTTCAATCAGGTGTATGCAGAATACTTTGAAGCTCCGTTCCCGAACCGGGCTGCCATGATCGTTGCAGGTCTGGCCCGCGAAGAAATGCTGTGCGAGATCGTCGCCTACGCCGCGATGAAAACTCAGCTGGCAAGCTAGCACCAATCGGCAATGGGATGTCACTCCGACCGGACATCTCATTGCCGATTTTTATATCCTTCCTGTTACGCCCGAATATGCTGCGCACCAGCGACCATGCAGTTTCAGCCCTGACCTTCCTGCCCTGTAAAAGATAATACCGGTAATCAATAGCGCCACTGCTGTCCCGGCGGATACTGTCTTCGCCACTCTGGTTGTCAGTTATATCTGTCATCTTACTGTACCTCTGTCTCAGGCCGGATAATTTTTCCGGGTTTACAAAGGCCAGTTTAAAGACGACAATAGATCATTAATAACGATTTATAATTATCATTTCGTTCGTGAAATACGATTAAACAATCCTGAATTAAACAGTCTTGGATTAAACAGTCTGAACAGGTGACCGGTTATGTCAGCCAATCTTTCCTCTGAACTGCTCAATACGTTCGTTACCGTGGTGCATGAACAGGGCTTCATCAAAGCGTCGGAGCGGTTACATAAAACCCAGTCAACGGTCAGCCAGCAAATCAAAAAACTGGAACAGGAAATCGGTGTCTCCCTGTTCCAGGCAGAGGGCCGCAAACGGGTACTCACCCCTGAAGGCGAGGTATTTCTGGGCCACGCCCGGCGTATTCTCAGCAGCCATCAGGACGCTGTCGCCGCGGTTACCGGCCCCCGCCAGTATCAGCAACTGAAAATCGGTATATCTCAGGCATTATCAGAAACACTGCTGCCATCACTACTGGGACAGTTCAGGCAGGCCAATCCACAGCTGGCCTTAGAAGTACACTGCGGTTTCAGCCAGGATCTGGGTAAAGAATTTGATGCCGGAAATTATGATCTGGTGCTACTGCTGCAACCCCGGCAGAGTGCCCTGACCGGGCTGCAGATCAGCGAAGAGCCGCTGGCCTGGGTGGCATCGCCACAGTTTTATCCACAACCGGGCACGCCCCTGCCGCTGGCATTCCTGTCCCCCGGTGTCAGTTCCGCCAGCGCGGCATTGATGCACTGGATCAGGCAAATATCGGCTGGCAACAGGTCTACCATACCAGCAGCTTCGCCAGCCTGATGATGGCTGTCCGGGCTGGCCTTGGCATCACCGTCCGCCCGCTGCGCGGCCTCGGTCAGGACTGGCAACTGGCGGACCTGCCCCACCTGCCGGAACTCCCCATGTATATCGAGCTGCGCAGCCGACCATCGGCACCAGCTCAGCAACTGGAAAAACTGCTCGCCCGTCAAAACCTGATCATTAGCTGAGCTGGCGGATTTATCTTTGTTACCCCGGACATCACTTCCGGAACAACGCCACAGCCATCACAGACACTGCAACTTCTACCTGCCAGCCAGTCACAGCTACACTGATAGACAGTAGAACTTTGGTCGCCCCGGTGGATAATTTTTAACCACACTGATTGACATCCATATTAGGCTGATCTAATTTATATATTCCATTTAGTTTTATGCTTATAACCAAATTACAATAAATTCGGTACAGCCTTATGTCAGCCAATGCCAAACCTGCAATTGTCACCGCCTTTTTGATGAGCCTTCTTTCACCTTCAGCTATGTGATTCAGGACCCGGAATCCAACCACTGTGCAATCATCGACTCCGTGCTGGATTTTGATTATGCCTCCGGCAAAACAAACACCGCTTCCGCCGATGCATTACTGGCCTTCGTCGACCAGCACTCTCTGACCGTAGACTGGATTCTGGAAACCCATGTCCATGCTGATCATGTGTCCGCTGCGCCCTATCTGAAAGCCAGAACCGGCGGCCTTATCGGCATTGGCAAACAAGTCTGCACCGTACAGAAAACCTTCGGCCAGGCATTTAACGCTGAGAAAGAATTTGCCACCAACGGTAGCCAGTTTGATGTTCTTCTGGAAGACAACGACACCATTCAGATTGGCCAGCTGACCGGCCAGGCACTGCATACGCCGGGTCATACTCCTGCCTGCATGACCTATGTATTCAGCGATGCTGCGTTTGTGGGCGATACCCTGTTCATGCCCGATTACGGTACTGCCCGCTGCGACTTTCCCGGTGGTGATGCCGCCATGCTGTACCGCTCAATTCACCGTATTTTCCAACTGCCGGATGAAACCCGCCTGTTCATGTGCCACGACTATAAGGCGCCAGGCCGGGATGAATACGCCCACCAGACCAGCGTAGCCGAGCAGCGCCAGCACAATATCCATATTCAGGAAGGCGTTAACGAAGCCGACTTCGTTGCCATGCGCACCAGCCGGGACGCCACCCTGAGTATGCCCAAACTGATCCTGCCTTCAGTACAGGTGAACATGCGTGCCGGGCATCTGCCCCCTGCAGAGGACAACGGTCAGCATTATCTGAAAATCCCGCTCAACCTGTTCTGATTTCAGGCTAATCATCACCGGATACTTTTAATCCGGACACTCTCTGTGCCGGCTGTACACTGCTGCAGCCGGGTATTACCCGCATCCGGAAACCAGGAGAACGCTCTCATGGACGTACGTCAGCTCAGCCCTTTTATCAGCATAAGCCCGCAAATTACCTCCGCCGATATTGGTCTGGCGGCCGCACAGGATTCCGCACGATTATCTGTAACCGGCCAGAAAATGAATCTGAAGATCAGCCGGACAACCGGCTGTTAGAAGAAACCTGCCAACGGGCCGGGCTGAGCTGGCATTACTTACCTGCAGAAGCCGGTAATGTTACCGATGCCAACGTTGCAGAATTTGCCACCCTGATGAATCAGGTGCAGGGGCCGGTGCTGGCCTATTGCCGTACCGGTACCCGCAGCGCCACACTCTGGGCGCTGTCGCAGGCTCCCCGCCTGGATGTCGCTGCCATTCTTACAGCCACGGCACAGGCAGGCTACGATCTGGCCCCCAGAAGCAGCGGATTCTGAACGCAGCGAATCAGCAGGTAAGTGATCAGGAAAGCCAGCCGGTTACTGCCGGCCGACAGCACGATATCCTGATTGTCGGCGGTGGCGCCGGTGGTCAGGCAACGGCAGCCAGCCTGTTAAAACGCCAGCCGGATCTGGACATTGCCATCGCTGAACCCAATACCGAACACTATTATCAGCCTGGCTGGACACTGGTTGGCGGTGGCGTATTCAACCGTAAAGATACCGTGCGTCCAATGGCCGATGTCATGCATCCGGACTGCCACTGGTATCAGGCAGCCGTCAGCCACTTCGAACCGGAACAGCGTCAGTTAGTTCTCGAAGACGGTGAGCGGCTGGGTTACCGCATCCTGATCATCGCCCGGGACTGACGCTGGATTGGGACGCAATACCCGGCTTACGGGAAAACCTTGGCAGCCACGGTGTAACCTCTAATTATCAGTTCGATATGGCCCCCTACACCTGGGAGCTGATCCAGAACTGCAAATCCGGCAAAGCTCTGTTTACCCAGCCCCTATGCCGATCAAATGCGCAGGCGCGCCGCAGAAAGCCATGTATCTGGCCTGCGATCACTGGTTACGCACTCAGCGGCTGGACAACATTGATGTGGAATTCTGTAACGCCGGCCCCGGCCTGTTCGGTGTCGCCGACTACGTACCCGCGCTCATGGAATATGTGAAGAAATACAACATCGCGCTGCAGTTTCAGCACACGCTTACCGCTATCGACGGCCCGGGCAAAACCGCAACATTCAGCGTCACCGACGGTGAGGGCGAAAGCAGGGAGATTGAGAAGGCTTTCGAGATGATTCACGTCTGCCCGCCACAAAAGGCCCCGAAGTTTATCAGCAACAGCCCGCTGGCGGACGCCGCTGGCTGGCTGGATCTCGATCCGGAAACCCTGCAGCACAACCACTACGGAAATATCTTCGGCCTGGGAGACGCAGGCAATACGCCGAATGCAAAAACCGCAGCAGCGGTACGAAAACAGGCGCCGGTGGTGGCGGAAAATGTCCTGCTGGCCCTCAAAGGCGAAGCCCCCAGAGCCATTTACGCCGGCTACGGTTCCTGTCCGCTGACCGTTGAGAAAGGCAAAATCGTACTGGCCGAATTTGGTTACGGCGGTAAGCTACAACCGACCTTCCCCACCTGGCTGGTACAGGGTACCCGGCCATCCCGCCTGTCCTGGTTACTGAAAGAAAAGATGCTGCCATGGATCTACTGGAACGCCATGCTGAAAGGCAAGGAATGGCTGGCAGAACCGGAAATTCTCAGCCATCGCCCTACCAAACATGAAGCCTCCGACGCGCTGGATAAATAAAGGGCGGGCATAAAAAACGGGAAGCTAAAGCTTCCCGTTTTCTGTATCGCTAAACCTAAGACTTAGCCTTCCGGATTGATTTCCAGTAATTCAACTTCGAATACCAGTGTCGCGTTCGGTCCGATGGTACCGCCAGCGCCAGCCGGGCCGTAAGCCAGGTCAGCCGGGATAACCAGACGGGCTTTACCGCCACTCTTCATCAGCTGAAGACCTTCTGTCCAGCCAGGAATAACGCCGTTCAGCGGGAAGGAAACCGGCTCACCGCGGCTGTAAGAGCTGTCGAACTCAGTACCGTCGATCAGGGTACCTTTGTAGTGCACCATTACAGAATCTTCAGCGGTCGGGCTTTCACCTTCACCTTCGGTCAGGTGCTCGATCTGCAGGCCGGAATCAGTAGTCGTCACATTCGGCTTCTTGGCATTTTCTGCCATGTAGTCCATACCGTCCTGCTTGTTCTTGTCAGCCAGTGCTTCAGCTTCTTTCTGGGCTTCTTCAACCTTCTTCTGCTGCGCTTCCATCAGCACTTTTTCAACTTCTTCGCGGCTCATCAGGCCTTCATCGCCGGCATACGCTGCTTCAACACCGCGGCGCAGTGCATCGTAATCCATTGTTTCGAAATCAGCTTTTAAGCGCTCACCCAGCACCATACCCAGGCCGTAGCTCAGTTTTTCGTTTCAGTATCCAGAGTGTAAGGCTTCTCTACCGGTGCAGGGGCTTTCTTCTCTTCACCACACCCCACCAGGAACGCACTTGCAACGGCAACAGCAACCAGCGTCTTTTTCATTTCATTTCCTTAGTTTTGTCTGTCCGAGTATCGGAATCGGCAGCTTTCAGCCTGAGATCTCTGCTTAAAAGCATCTGTACAGAATCTGTACGTAAGGCTCAACTTATCATAGCTGCTTCTATATATCCTGCCTTAGTGGGGGCAGGCAGTGAAAAGTTCAACCTAAATGCCAGTTTCTGTATATAAATCAAGCAATGTTTGTAAAAGTCCGGACCACTGCCCCTGCACCGTTTGCAGATACACTTCCAGATTGGCTCTGGCCAGATCATCCGCCGGCAACGAAAGCGCCGGGCAAAGGTCATTCGCCGTTGCCAGGTCGTACAGCATCTGCAGTTCGGTTTTTCACAGGCCAGTTCCGCCTGCTTAAGCTGTTCATAGGCAGCTTCCAGCCGGTTATCCTGCTGACGTTCCTCACGCACGCTGTAACGCAGCGCCCGCAGTGGCAGCAGGCGCTCGTAATGCCAGTGTTGCAGGGCTTTATCGCTGAACAGTTCCGCCACGACCCCTGCTGTTGTCTGGCCAGCCACAGACAAAAGATCACCCGGTTAACCGCCAGCCCCTGCTCGGACTGTAGCCGCAGGCACAGAGGCGCAACTCCCGGGCGGCTGTAAAAGGCCAGTGCAAAGCGCCATAAACTGTTATCTGCTGACTGTATTTCCGACATTCTGTGCCTCACTCAAACGCTTATTCACCGGCTGATTTGTGCTAGAATCCGCAGCCAAAATCAGCGCCGGATGTTCACCGGCATCCGATATTAGCCTGCCAGTCCGGTAAGAACCATGATTCAGTTAAACCAGCTCAGCCTGCAACGGGGCCCGCAACGTCTGCTCGAACAGGCCCAGTTGACCATTCACGCCACCCAGAAAGTCGGTATTATCGGCGCGAACGGGGTTGGTAAGTCATCACTGTTTAAGCTGATTCTGGGTGAGCTTCAGGCTGATGAAGGCGACCTTTCGCTGCCGACTAATCTGATTATTGCCCATATGGCACAGGAAGTATCGGACTCCGACCGCAGCGCACTGGAGTATGTGCTCGACGGTGACCGCCGGCTGCGCCATATTCAGCAACAACTGGAAGAAGCCGAAACCAGTGGCAACCATCACCGCAGTGGCGAGCTGCATGCAGAGATGGCAGCGATTGACGGCTACACGGCAGAGTCCCGCGCCTACCAGTTACTGAATGGTCTGAGCTTCAAGCCAACTGATGCCAGCCGTCCGGTGAGCACCTTTTCAGGGGTTGGCGGATTCGCCTGAATCTGGCACAGGCGCTGATGTGTCACTCTGACATTCTGCTACTCGATGAGCCCACCAACCACCTTGATCTGGATGCCACCATCTGGCTGGAACAGTGGCTGCGCAGCTATCCGGGCACCCTGTTACTGATTTCCCATGACCGGGATTTCCTTGATGCTGTCACCACCCATATCGTGCACATGCACCGGCAAAAACCGATCTGTACAAAGGCGGTTATTCAGACTTCGAAGTCATGCGTGCGGAACGGCTTGCCCAGCAGCAGGCCCAGTATGAGAAACAGCAACAGCGGATTGCCGAAATCGAAAACTTTGTCCGCCGCTTTAAAGCCAAAGCCTCCAAAGCCAAACAGGCCCAGAGCCGGGTAAAAGAACTGGAACGGATGGAAACCATTTCCGCCGCCCACGTCGACAGCCCGTTCAGCTTCGGCTTTCAGGCCAGCGATAAGATCTCCTTCCCGTTGCTGACACTGGATAAAGCTGATCTGGGTTATGACAAAGCAATCCTCAAGCAGGTTTCCCTGAGTCTGGTGCCCGGCGCCCGTATCGGCCTGCTGGGCCCGAACGGTGCCGGTAAATCCACCCTGATTAAGTCCCTGACCGAAGACCTGCCATTACTCAGCGGTGAACGGAAAAGCGGCGAACATCTGAAGGTAGGCTACTTTGCCCAGCATCAGTTGGAAGCACTGGATCTGGAAGCTTCACCGAGTCTGCACATTAAACGCATAGCTCCACAGGCCAGCGATCAGGAAATCCGTAACTTCCTTGGCAGCTTCGACTTCCATGGTGATCGCGCGCTGGAACCGGTCAAGCAGTTCTCCGGCGGTGAAAAAGCCCGGGTAGCACTGGCACTGATTGCCTGGCAGAAACCGAATCTGCTGCTGCTCGATGAACCGACCAACCACCTGGACCTGGAAGTCCGCCACGCTCTGACACTGGCCCTGCAGGGCTTTGAAGGGGCGCTGATTCTGGTCTCCCACGACCGTCACTTATTACGTAACTGTGTGGATGAATTCCTGCTGGTTGCCGATCAGCAGGTGGCGCCGTTTAAAGGCGACATGGACGACTACCAGCAATGGCTAGCGAACCAGCGCCGGGAAGACAATCAGACTGAACAGCCGGAACGGGAAAACCGTTCTGCCAGCGCCGCTGAACGTAAAGAACAAAAGCGTCTGGCCGCTGAGCGCCGCAGTATGCTCCGCCCATTAAAGAAAGCCACCGAAAAGCTGGAAGCGGAAATGGAAACCCTGGCAGAACAACTGTCAACGGTGGAAGAAAAGCTGGCCGATACCTCTATTTATGAAGAAGCCCGAAAGGCTGAGCTGAAAGATGTGCTGCAGCAGCAGGCCACGCTGCAACAGCGCAGCGAAGCGGTCGAAACCGAATGGATGGAAAAGCTCGAAGAACTGGAAGAACTTGAGCAACTGACCGCCGAATAACAGCTGGGCTCAGGTCACTGAGCCCCTGCCATTTACGCGACAAACATCAGGCCTCAAACGAGGCCAGTTTAATTCCGAACGTCACAAATACAGCGCCGGTCACCGCTTTCAGTGCCCGCTGCATCACACCTGCCCGGGTAAAACCCATAAACCGGGACAGCAGCATCACCATGCCTGAGAACCACAGCAGATTGATCAGTGAATGAATCAGCACCAGCAGGAAAGCTGACGAAGCCCCTCGCCCAGCGGTATAAATTGCGGAAACGCCGCCAGATAAAACATCGACACCTTAGGGTTAAGTGCATTGGTCAGAAACCCTTCCACCCAGGCGTGCCTCAGGCTTTGTAACTTTACCGGTGTTTTAACAGATACCGGACCAGCCGTGCCACCGTTGCCTTTCAGCGCAGCCCGCAAGGCATTAATGCCGATCCAGCACAGGTAGGCCGCCCCCAGCATTTTTACGATAAAGAACAGCTGGGCTGACTGCACCAGAATCACCGATATTCCCAGTACCGACAAAGCACCATGAAGGTAAAAGCGCCGACAAACCCCGCTACGTTGGCAAACCCGGCCGCTTTACCTGACGTGGTGACCGACTTAACAATCAGTACGCCATTTGGCCCCGGTGATATAACCAGCAGTGTCGCGACCAGTGTAAAGGTCAGTATCTGTGCTAAATCCATCTATCCTCCTGCAGCTGAAAACAAAAGCTAAAAACAAAAAAGCGCCGCGGCATCTGCCAGGGCGCTTTCATTAACAGGCTTAACTTAACTGGCCAGCTTAACTGGCTTTTGCCGGTGCGATTGAATTCACCAGGGCTTCCAGTTCTGTTCGGTTCTCGACGATCTTCTCTAACGCTTCATCTGCGTCTTCCCGGCTGATCTGTAAACGCTTGAACAGTGCACTGGGAATCTCTTCTTCCGGGCCGTCACCCAACCCTTTCGAGCGTAACAGACGGGAAGCGATGTATAACAGGCCGACTTCCTGCTGAGCATCACCCTGATAGTTCGGATCTTGCTGATGGCGTACCGCTTCACAAACTTTGTCCGGCAGTGACCAGCTGTCCAGCAACCATGAGCCAATCTGCTCACGGGTCACGTTCAGTACCTGCTGCTCAATGTACTCAGACGGCATATGCGGGTTCGCCTCAATATACCGGGATAACAGCGAGAAATACGACGGGAATACGTGAGCCAGTACCAGATAACCAAAGTTATGCAGCAAGCCCGCCAGATATACCATCCCCAGCTTAGGCCGCACCGCAACCGGTACCTTCTTACACAGCAGTTCACACAAGGCCGCGGTATACACCGCCTGCTGCCAGAACGGTACACCTTCGCGAGGAGTATCATCCGGCACCGCCAGGGTCTGCCCCATCGCAACACCTAAAGCCAGATTCAGTACCAGATCAAAGCCCAGTACCCGTACCACGGCATCATCAACAGACTGCACATCCGTTGGCGCTGCATAATACGGAGATGCGGCCCAGCTCATTACCTGAGCCGCCAGACTCGGATCAACCCGTACCAGCGGTACCAGGTCATCAATCCCGGCGATCGGGTCAGAACGCAGGGCAATCAGTTTCTTCATGGACAACGGCAACGCCGGCATCCCCAGTGTATCTTCCAGACGCTGCTTCACCCGCAGGCTGGTAAAACGCTCCACCGCCTGGGTAATAACCTTGGTATCGCTGCCGCCAGGCTGGGCATTGCTGATAGACGTAGTAGTCAGCGCCAGCGCCTTAAGCACCACAGGCTGCTGAATCCAGTGACGGCGAATTTCAAATACCCGGCCGGTATAAGGCTCAACGGCTTCAATGACATCAAGATCATTCAGGCCGGCATCCATATAGACCTTCAGGCCCATCAGCTTTTGCAGACCTTTTTCGGTTTTCAGTGCCGCCTGACCAAAACTTGATCGCTTCGCGGCTGCGCAAAGGTTGCAGACGTAGCTCTGAATGGTTCCAGATGCTGACCAGATCCAGTAACTGATCAGACGGCACCAGTACCAGCGCTTTCGTGCTGGTATCGTGCACCATAAGGATGCGATATTTAGGCTCATCAGCGTGAGCGGGTTGCATTGATTGCATACTGTGAGTCGCCAAAGCCATCTCCATCCACCAGTTTATTCAGGCTTTTCAATTCAGGCCGCTAAAGTTTGCGGTTTAGTTAACCAGACTACAAAGTCAGCCCGGCAGTGTCCATGCTCAGCCTCCCAGTTTGGGGCTAAAACCCAGCACAACCGGGTGATTAACCGACAGACAGGGTATCGGTCACCCCGGGCATTTCATGAGCAAAAATAACCGGACGAAAAAGCACTTCTGTTCGGAAGTGCTTTTTCTGATCAGAGAATCTTTATTCCTCAGACGCGGGTAAGTTTGTATACCGCCGGCAGGGACTTCAGTTTACGCATCACCCGGGCCAGATGGATCCGGCTGGTAACGGTGATATCCATGTGCACAGTACTCAGAGGCGAGTCTGTCTCGGTAATATCAATCTTAAAGACGTTGGAACCTGCACCGGCTGCAGTGGTTGCCAGCGAAGCAATCAGGCCTCTGGCCGGCTCAACCTGCAGATCAAGATTCACAGTGAATTCTTCATCAATGGTCGCCGACCATTCCAGATAAACACATTTCTCAGCGTCATCTTTCATAAAGGCGATGTTGCGGCAGTCAGTGCGGTGAATAACCAGCCCTCTGCCAGAGGAAATATGGCCTGTAATCTTGTCCCCTGGGATCGGGCCGCAACAACGGGCATAGTGCATGACCATGCCTTCTGTGCCCTTGATGGCAAACGGTTTGTCGCTGGTAACAGGGCCCAGATCTTTACTGCCCTCGTCCTCATCAGAACGAGGCCGCAGGCGACGTGCCACCACGTAGGCCATGCGGTTACCCAGGCCAATGTCCACCAGCAGATCATCCAGGCTGTTAAGCTGCATCTCTTCCAGCAGTGTCTGCAACCGGGTCGGATCGACCTCATCCACCGAGGTACCGAAGTTACTCATGAACTGATTCAGCAGACGACGGCCCAGCTCGACGGATTCATCACGCTGCTGTTGCTTAACAAAGTGACGGATCGCTGAACGTGCCTTACCGGTCACCACAAAGTTCATCCAGGCGATGTTAGGACGGGCACTGGCAGTGGTAATGATTTCCACGGTCTGGCCACTTTCCAGTGTCTGGGATAACGGCGCCAGCCGGCGGTTAATCCGGCAGGAGATACAGGAGTTACCCACATCCGTATGAACGGCATAGGCGAAGTCCACCGCAGTGGCCCCCTGTGGCAGTTCGTAAATCCGGCCTTTCGGTGAGAATACATATACTTCGTCGGAGAACAGGTCGGTTTTTACCGTTTCAATGAACTCCATGGAATCGCCGGCACGCTTCTGCATTTCCAGCAGGCTCTGCACCCACTTACGGGCACGGTTATAACCGTCCACCGCACTGCTGGAATCCCCGTAAATCTTGTAATGGCTGTGCTCCGCAATACCCTGACTGGCAACCGCATCCATTTCTTTGGTGCGGATCTGTACTTCAATGGTGATATTACGGGCGCCGAATAAATCTGTGTGCAGGGACTGATAGCCGTTGGCTTTAGGAATGGCGATGTAATCTTTGAATCGCCCGGCAACCGGCTTGTACAGGCTGTGAATAACCCCAGTACCCGGTAACAGTCATCAACACTTTCGGTCACGATCCGAAAAGCAAACACGTCCATGATTTCCTCAAAGGACTTACCCTTGCTCTTCATCTTGCTGTAAATGCTGTAGAGGTGCTTTTCCCGGCCGGATACCACTCCGCCAAAGCCTTCCTGACTCAGGCGGCTGCGGATGGATTCTTCAATGCTGGAAATAATATCCTTGCGCTGACCACGGGCCTGTACCACCGCCCGGCGAATGTATTTGGAGCGCATCGGGTGATACGCCTGGAACGCCAGATCTTCCAGTTCCAGCTGCATATCCCGCATACCCAGACGGGCTGCGACCGGCGCATAAATATCCAGCGTCTCACGGGCAATACGGCGTTGTTTCTCCGGTGGCATGGCCCCCAGGGTACGCATGTTGTGCAACCGGTCCGCCAGTTTCACGAGAATAACCCGGATATCCACCGCCATTGCCATGACCATCTTCTGGAAGTTTTCCGCCTGCGCTTCTGCACGGGTTTCAAACTCCAGATGGGTCAGCTTACTGACCCCGTCAACAATGTCGGTGACCTGATCACCGAACTGACCGGCCAGACCGTCACGGTTTACTTCCGTATCTTCAATCACGTCATGGAGCATCGCCGCCATCAGGCTCTGATGATCCATATGCATGCCCGCCAGAATAGACGCCACCGAAAGCGGGTGGGTCACATACGGCTCACCACTTTTACGCCGCTGGCCATCATGGGCCTGTTCTGCGTAAAAATACGCCCGCCGCACGGCCCTGATCTGCTCGAGATCAAGATAGCCGGATAACCGGTCAGAAAGCGCATCAATGGTTGGCATCAGGTACTCCTGCATGATTTACGGATAACTTACTGTTAAAACTACAAAACTACACCTGTATTGTGCAAGTGCTAAATACTCTAAAACAGAGGATTTACGCCCGGAATATCAGCTTAGCAGCAATATGGGCAGATTTCTGACTGTATAACGACGCCAAACGGCGTACTGGCGGGTCATTCCGGTTACTTATTTTGGCAGCCGGAAATAAAAATGGCCGGTAAAAACCGGCCATTTTTAACTGAGTCATCAGGGATGCTGTAAACGGTGTTTTCAGCGACTCACCTGACGATTGCAGGAAGTAAGCAGTTACGCTTCTTCGACTACATCAATTGTTGCTTTGCTGACATGCTCTTCAGCAATTTCACGCAGCGCAACAACAGTCGGCTTGTCATTTTCCCACTCTACCTTTGGCTCTTTACCGCCGGTAGCTAGTTGACGGGCACGCTTGGACGCAAGCATGACTAATTCAAAACGGTTGTCTACGTGTTCCAGACAATCTTCAACGGTTACGCGAGCCATTCGGGACCTCGGTACTTTCGTACGTAAAAAATGTATAAAAATTGACCCGAAAGTTTACCTAAGTGCGCTTAAGCTGACAAGAGCCCGGCCAGTAAACCCTGATGCTTTCGCTGCTGACGGTTTAATGTCAGACGCTGACCGGCAAATACCGACTGTAATTCACCCAGTGCAGTCTGGAAATCATCATTGATGATCAGGTAATCAAACTCACCGTAATGGCTCATTTCGCTGATCGCCTGAGACATTCGGTGCTCAATGACCTCTGCGGCATCCTGACCGCGGCCGGTAAGACGTTCACGCAGGGCTTCAGTTGATGGTGGCAGAATAAAGACAGATACGCTCTCCGGCATCAGGCGGCGAACCTGCTGGGCACCCTGCCAGTCGATTTCCAGAATCACATCCAGCCCCTGCTCCAGTTGCTGCTCCACCCAAACCTGAGATGTACCGTATTTATTGGTGAACACTTCAGCATATTCAAGAAACTCACCACGGCCGATCATCGCATCGAAGTCGCTCAGGGTAACAAAGTTATAATCTTTGCCATCCACTTCGCCCGGACGCATGTCACGGGTGGTATGGGAAACCGATACACAGATCTGCTGATCCTGTTCCAGTAACGCCTTTACCAGACTGGTTTTACCCGCGCCGGACGGCGCAGAAACGATATAGAGGGTGCCTAACTTGCTCATGGGGAAGAACTCTCGAACATTAAAAATGCAGGCATTGTAAAACAATCCCCGATGGGCGGACAGCATTAGCCACCGCACCGGGGACCCCGTCAGGGTTCCTGGCTGCCCGCGAGCCGGTTAACAGCGCTCGCAGACCTCACTGTTCAGCGGTTTGCCGGTGGCTATCCGGGTTTTGCGTCAGGGCAAACAACATGCCCTTTTCTACCCAGATTTTGACCGGTAAACCTTTTCCGTAAGCAATCACCGGCGCTTCACCCCGGCCAATATCCGGCAGCGGACCAAACACCTCAGGCTGATAATCCACCTGATACCAGGTTTGTTCCTCACCATTCACATCTTCAACCCGGAACTGAGCAGCCCGGATACTGCTCAGGGAGCAATACCGGGCACCCTGAAACACTTCCCTGCCCAGCAGGCTGGAAAGCACCGGCTCGAACTGCAGCTGGGTAAAATACCCGCTGAGTTTCGGAAAACTGCTGCCACGGGTTTCCAAGGGTCGGCGATTGAAATGGTTATACGCCACTTCCGCCGCGATCTCATGGGCTTTCGGATAAGGCCCGCTGGCAATGTGCGGCCACCACAGTTGCACAGCCAGTAACAGCAGCGCACAACAACCGAACAGCCAGCCGCCATACTGTTTAAACTGCTGCCGGCCTGAGAAAGACTCACGGGCCACGGACTGTGCCGGCACCTGCATTGCCTGTAAGCGCTGCAGCTGCTCCGGTGTCAGCTCAATGCGCTGATAATAATCATGCACCATCTGTTTCAACGGTTTTTCACTGTGCTGAGTCATAAACTCACCCCGCAATTATTCTCCCTGGCCTTGCTCTGATGCAAGCGCTGCCGCAAGCGGTGTATTTTAGATAACACGGTGCCCTTTGGTAATGCCATCAGGGTCGCCACTTCCTGAGTGCTGTAGCCCTCCACCGCCCAGAGGAACAGCATTTCACGTTCCTGGTCATCCAGCATGTTCATCAGGTAATTCACCTGACGTTCGTTCACCATCACCGTTTCCAGCACTTGCAGATCATAATCAGCAGCCTCTCTGTGCTCATCCTGTAACGGAGTGCTCTGCACCTTCTGATCCCGGCGGTAGATATCGATATAACGGTTACGGATACTGGTAAACAAATAAGGGATCGGATCATCGAACTGTTTAACCGGCGGCTCCAGAAAGCTCGCCAGCGCGCTTTGCACCAGGTCAAAGGCATCATCCCCATGACGGCATAAAGACACCGCATACCGGTGTAGGCGATTAAGCTGGGCCTGATCAATCATGGGCCACCAGCCACTGCCGGACTAACCAGCTCTGCAGGGTTTCGCTGACCGCCAGACCACGGGCTGAAAAGTTTTCTGCCACATCGGTCAGCAACACATGATCAATATTGTTTAGCATACCGGCCTCTTCAGCGGTCGCTGCCAGTGCAGCAATGTGCCAGCCCTGCCTTGCCGAGCGCTGCATACTGATCACCAGATTAAAGGCACCATGCTGGAGCTGAAAGTCACCCTCCGGCTGGCGATGCCACAACCACAAGTCATGAATGTTATGCTCGCACTTCAGCTGCTGTAAGCTCCGGGGCGTGCAGACCCGCAGCGTTTCAAGCTGCTGCTCATCGCTCTGCATCAGCGCTTCACCACTCAGTACAACCTCTAATGGCGCAAAGCGGGCGGCCTGTACACACCACTCAAATGCGGCCATTTCGGCCACGTAGGGCAGTTCCTGCAACGGCTGACAGTCACGCAAAAGTCCGCGAACTGATCCCCAAAGGTATCAAGATCCGCGGCAACTGCCGGATACCGGGTAACATAATCACCTGCATAGGCGGCAAACGCAGCATTTCCCAGCAACTGTTCCACCACAGGAAAGGTCACCTGCAATGCCCGGATGCGCCCTTCCCGGGTATTGTTCCGGTAAGCGTCCAGCACTGTTGCCGGTGAAACGTTACCGGCCGCCTGCCAGTCACGGGTATCCGCCCGTTCCTGCAAAGCATCGTTTAACAACTGCGGCCAGTGCTGAGGAGAAAAGCATCACCATCCGGCAGATTATGAACTTCCACTAAGCCACCTCCCGCTGTTGTAAAATCTGATCCGCCCGGGCAGCCTCTTCCAGCAGACGGGGCAGTTCAGGAATATCATTGTCCCATTCAATCAGCGTGGGCCGCGCACCGGTTCTTGCGACAGTGTCAGCGAACAGCTCCCAGACATCCGGCCAGACCTCTTTGCCATGGGTATCCAGCGCGCCCCAGTCAGTTTTCTGATATCCGCCAAGATGCATCTGACGAATCCGGTCTGCCGGTAAGTAACCGATCTGTTCCCTGGGATCATCACCGAAGTTGATGCTGTTCACCTGAAAGTTATTCACATCCAGCAATAAATCACAGTCCGCCAGCTCTGCCACCAGCGCCAGAAACTGCCCTTCAGGCAAGCCGGCCACCGGAGGCCGTAAGTAGGTAGAGAGGTTTTCCAGCAGAATCCGCTGTTCCAGATAGTCCTGAACCAGACAAATTCTCGCCGCCAGATGTTCAGCATAAGCTTCGGTCATCGGCAGAGGCAGTAAATCATGGCTGTGAGCATTGCCATGGCTGCAAAAACAGGCGTGATCGGAAATCCAGGCAGCACCGGTATCCTGTGAGAGACGCTTAATCCGCTCCAGATAGACAAAATCCAGCGGGTCATTACCGGCCAGATTCATCGACACACAGTGCAGTGCAACCGGGTAACGTTCTGCCAGCGCCATCATCCGGTGATAATCCAGATTGCCGGTATGCAGATGATTATCTGCCAGCAATTCCAGCCAGGCCACATCCGGCTGTTCCGCCAGTAACTGATCGATATGCGGCCAGCGTAAACCTATCCCGGCACGGGCGGGTAGCGATCCCATCAGTTGATGATTACTCAATCCTGACTCCTTCGGTATGCATATGCTCTCTGAAGCGTTCGTGGATACAAGCGCTTGTAACAGCATAGTCACACGGCGGTGTTACTTACCCGGAAAAGCTGGCAGCCTCGCTCCGCCAGCCTCCGGGCAGGAACCGGGTTATGCCTTCGCTGGCTTAACCTTAGCGACTTCGCCACCGATCTTGGCACAGGTACCTTCCGGCACGTATACCCATTCGTTAGCCGCGTTATCTACCGTAGACTGACCGGCACAACCGTGTTTACCGTCCAGCGCACCACAGTCGTTCTTACCCGCCATCGCTACGCCGGCGCACTTTTCCCACGCGGCTGGCTGATCCGGCACAGCCATCGCTGCAGAGGCACCCGCCAGGGCAATACCGGCAATCGCTGTTTTCAGTGCTAGTGTTGATTTAGACATGATCGATATCCTCAGATTTTTATATTTTCCTGACTGATCATCAAACCTGCGAACAGAACTGTTATTCCCCTTAGCATTCACAGGCCTGCGAGGCAGGTCTTAAGAGTCATTTTTGTTGTGACTCATAAGGGTTAACGAACGTGCTTCAGGTTTGATTGCAAAAATGAAAAATCAGTATTTATCGCAGAACAGCGATCGGCATGGAGGGAAAATCCGGGATCCCGGTACCGGACAGCACCGGGGAAGCGTACTTAGAAAAGCAGATCAGTTACGGCACGCCTCAGGACAGCGTTCCAGATAATCAGGGTGCTTACGCTGACAGGGGCCACCCACACCGGCATAACAGGCACCGCCCACCCCTTTATAAAGCGGACCACCTTTTCCGGCGTAAAGCTTACCGCCAACCCCTCGGTACCGCGGACCACCCACACCCGCATAACAGGGACCACCCACACCCGCATAAGCAGGCCCACCTACACCGGCATACGCCGGGCCACCCACGCCGGCATAACACTCACCTCCCGGTTTCTTACTGCCTTTACAGTCACAGACATCCACCGCATAAGCGGGCAAAGCCAGTACATAAACAAACAGCAAAGTGAGCAGGCGCATAATTGAATTTCCATATCAGGGGTAACAGGAAAATTGTCCACCAGGCCGGCCATAAATGCAAAACACGTCCGTCTGAAGCCCTTTACTTGCCTGTTTAGCCTGCCTCACACCGGGTAAAACATCCGCATAAAGCCGTTTAAAACACCGGAACTGCCCAAAACAGTTATGCTTAACAGCCGTCATATCCGCCGGATCCATTGAGTTTTTCTTCATAAAATCATAGCGTTGCTAAATTAACCGAGCAAAGGCGCAGGTAAAAACTTCCTTTCTCAGTACAAATAATCACCGGATATGACCTACATTTAACTCAATAACGCCAATAACGTTCCGCAGGATACAGCTGCAGGCGCTGAGGCATTAAACACCATAAGGAAATCTACAGGACCAAAATCTGTGGCCAGTAGCAGTGTTGTTAATTCATTAATGATCAAAGTCGGGGCGGTGATCTTTATCACAACGCTGGTCATTGGTTATCTGTGGATAGACAGCGAATACCGTGACCTGGCTGACACCAACCGGCGCTTTGCAGAAAACTATCTGGAAGAGCAAAAACAGATTTTACGCAACGATGTTCTGCGGATGCGTGAATTCGTTCATCAGCAACAGGCGCGGGCCAGTACCGAACTGCGCCATCATCTGAAAAACCATGTGTATCAGGCTCACAGTGTCGCCACGGGAATTCACCGCCAATACCATAAACGCCTGCCGGACTTTAATATTCAGCAACGGATAATCGACGCTCTGCGGTACAGCCACTTTGCCAACTCCCGCAGTTATTACTTCATTGACTCATTCAACAAAACACCCCTGCTGTACCCGCCTGACCCGACGATTGAAGGGCACACCATGGACGCCAGCCTGCACGCCAGGGAAAAACACGAGGTCTCCCAGAAGACACTTGAACTGGTCTCCACCGAAGATGAAGGCTACATCCTGTATGACTGGTATCCCCGGAAGATAACAGCACCCTGGAACGTAAATACAGTTTTGTAAAACGTTTCGAACCCTATAACTGGATCATTGGCAGCGGTGATTATCTGGAAGACTTTGAGCAGCGCAACCGCACCCGTATTCTGCAGGACATAGCACAAACCCCGACATCCAAAATGGAACCGGATTACTTCTTTGTGGTGTCTTACACCGGTGACCTGTATGCCGCACAGGGTAAATATCTCGCAGGTAAGACCAATATATGGGAACTGCAGTCCCCAAAGGGAAAAAAGTGGTTCAGGATTCCGTCAAACTGGTCAACAAGTATCCTGACGGAGGCTTTTACTCTTATTTCTGGGAAAAACCTGACGGTGACATCGCTGAGAAAATTGCCTTTATGGTGGGCATTGATGAATGGCAGGTCTATATCGGTACCGGCGCCTATCTGGATACGATCGATGCTGAAATAGCCCGGCGCAGTGCGGAGTTCGCCAGCAAGGTAAACACCCGGGTACAAACTGCTATTCTCATACTGCTGACAGCTACACTGCTGATTTTACTGTCAGCCTATTTCTTCAGCCGCCGTTTGCAACATAACTTAATGCTCTTCCAGCACGCCTTCAACGACGCGGTTGAAAATGGCATCCACCTGAATAAAGACAGCATATTCTTTAACGAATTCAAGCAGCTGGCCGGCAGCGTCAACCGGATGATTGATCGCCTGAACCGGCAAACCAGCATCCTGCGCCACACCGCTCAGCACGATGCCCTGACCGATCTGCCAAACCGCCTGACCGGTAACGATCATCTGGAAACCATGCTGCAAACCGTCGCTGAGCATAACGCCTCACTGGCGTTGTTTTTCATTGATCTGGATAACTTTAAAGAGGTCAACGACACCCTCGGTCACAGCGCCGGCGATCAGTTGCTACGTCAGGTAGCAGAACGCCTGCAGGGAACATTACGGGAGGAAGATCACCTGGCCCGGCTTGGAGGCGACGAGTTCACCATTGTGACCGGCTTTATGCCCGACAAAGATGACGCCGTCACCATTGCTCAGAAACTGCTGGACTGTTTTACCGCCCCATTCACGGTCGGCGAGCAACAGATTTTTGCCGGCGCCAGCATCGGCATCGCCATTTATCCTGAACACGGCCACAGCTCCGAATTGCTGTTACGTAATGCTGATGCTGCAATGTATCAGGCAAAACGTAACGGTAAAAACGCCTTCGCCTTCTACGACAGCCATCTGACGGTCAACCTGCAACACCGGATCAATATGATCGACAGCCTGCGCCGGGCAATCGATAACCAGGAATTCTGTCTGCATTACCAGCCACAGGTCTGTGTTAAACGCAGCCTGACAGTCAGCTGTGAAGCCCTGATTCGCTGGCCCCGTGAGCAGGGATGGATCAGCCCCGCTGACTTCATTCCCTACGCCGAATCCAGCGGGCTGATTAACCCGATCGGCCGCTGGGTCATCCGGGAAGCCTGTGAGCAATGGGTGCGCTGGCGGGATCAGGGGCTCAGCCTGCGGGCCATTGCGGTGAACATTTCCTGCCACCAGCTGCAGGAACCGGACTTCATTGATCATATTGTCAACTGCCTGACGGAAACCGGCTGCCCGGCACAGGCGCTTGAGCTGGAGGTAACAGAAAGCGCCTTACTGGATACCCCGGAAAAACTTACCCGGCTATATAACATGGGCATCCGGCTGGCACTGGACGACTTCGGTACCGGCTATTCATCACTCTCATATCTGAAGCAGTTGCCACTGAACAAGATCAAAATCGACCGTAGCTTCATCGACCATATCGCCCATGACGTCAATGATCTGGCCATTACCCGGGCCATACTCACCCTGGGGAAAAGTCTGAAACTGGAGGTCATCGCCGAAGGAGTGGAAGAAAATCAGCAATTAGATGTCCTGCGGGATGAGCAGTGTCCGCTGATTCAGGGCTTTATTTTCAGCCCGGCGCTGGCCGCCGATGACTTCTTTGAATATGCCATGCGCCACGGCAAGAACGAAGACCGTATCACCCGGATGGGCTAACCTCAGGACAGCACCGTCTATTCCCAACTGGCTTCATCTTCATGAAGAAGAAATTCAACACTGCGCTCATCCCCGGTCAGTTGCTGAATCGTCACCGGTGCGCCTTCATGATCCAGCTCCAGCCAGCCAATACCTGACGCATTCAGCAGCCTCGCCGCTGCGGGCATTCGCCGGTTTATAAGGAATGATCTTCATGCCCCGCCGCTTGGTAAACCAGTTCAGCGGCGACAAAGGGGCATACAGCCAGCGGTTCAGACGGTCGAATACGTCCAGCAGTTTTGCCGGAAATTCATTGCGGATACCGCTGCTGGTAATTTGCCAGATTTCAGGTCCGCCCTGACGGCCTCTCAACTGAATATCGTAGGCAAAGGAGTAATGCACATCACCGGAAAGAATCACAAAATTCTTCGGCGTGCGGGGGTGGCGAAACATGTTCAGCAATGCGTGCGCAGAGCCCGCATGGGCCATCCAGTTTTCCGCATCCACCAGCAAGGGCTTACCCACCCAGGTAAAGATCCGCTGCACGGTCTCAATCAGTTTCACCCCGAAAATCGGCGCCGGTGAGACGATAACCACTGACTCATGGCCCAGAATATCATTCTGCAAATCCGTCAGGGCCTCCCAGTCCATCAGACCGGATGGCCAGTTAAGATTCTTCTCGGAACGCCAGCGATGGGTGCGGGTATCCAGCACCACCAGCGGCGTGTGATAGTCCCAGTGATAATGCCAGCGCGGGAATTTGAGCAGCTCATCCAGCAAGACATCATACTGCTCACTGCCCGGTTGTTGCAGGCCGGTGACCACCTGTTCCAGCAGCGGCTCAGGGAAGTGCTCCGGGGCATTACCCCAGCCCTGACAGATCAGATACCCCAGCAGGGCATTTCCGATCACCCGGCGGGAAAACGGATTTGAATATGCAGACTGTTCCCAGCCCGCCGTCAGATTCCAGTCATCGGTAATATCGTGATCATCAAAAATCATTGCCACCGGTAGATGGGCCATTACCCGGCGAACCCGCGGTAATCCGGCAATGAAATGGTCCAGTGAATGGCGCTCTTCGCTGTACAACGCCTGCTGGGCGTCATCCAGCGCCGGCGGTGCCTGCAGCGACAGTTTTTCCCAGGCAGCCGGAGACCAGACCAGCAGATACATCGCCAGCACTTCGCCCAGAGTAATCAGGTGGTTATGGGCATGGTCGGAGGTAAAGACCGGCTTTTCGACACTGCGGAACAGTACGTCCTGCAGGCCACTGCTCTGCTCTGTCGGCAGCAGCGTATCACGCCGATAATAGTGGGCATCCTGATCATGCAGCCGGGCTTCGCTGCTCTGCACCTCAGCAATGTTTTCCACCGGCAGACCCAGTTCAGCCAGCAGACCATGAATGGCCACCAGCATCGGGCCGCCCACATCATCCACATACACCTGATCACCGGACATCATCAGCACCGATGGCCAGTGTTGCGGATCAATAAAGTGTTGCTGCAGTTTGGCATCGGCAAACAGCAAACCGTCAGCACTGTCATAGTGAGGTTTACGGCATGAACCGTGCAGTACCCTATCCAGCCGTGAACGCAGTACAAATCCCGGGCGTGGCTGGCCGGGATAGCAGATATCACTGGCCCATTCAGTTACCGGCTGCCAGTGTTCTGTATTTACCGGGCGTAATTGCAGGTCATAACCAATGAAACAGTCATAAGGTAGCGCCTGCTGCAGAGGGATATCGAACAGATAGAAAAACAGTTCTTCACCCGCCTGCCAGCAACGGCAATGAGCACCTGCATCAACCTCCTGCTGTGATTCGCCGTCAGGATATAAGTGTAACCGGCTCTCCAGCGGCCGGGATGCCGCCAGCCACAAGGTCAGCTTTTCGGGAGTCAGGCGACGTAAGATCGGGCCACAAAGTACCAGTGGCAAAGCAGTAGCAGTCATAGATTCACTATCTGGCGATGTTCAAACACAACTTAAGCATACCCGGGCGGTGATTAAAACCGCCATAGCTGGCGCATGCGTTGATTTTCAACAGTTTCCCCGTCACAAACATTTAAACAAGTGTTAGAAAACATCGCTTCACCGGGTCCAAAATACCATGGTTTTGTTATCCCGAACGGATAGTTTTGTGATAACTGCCTGCAAGAATGTCCCTCACCCACAATACATTGACCGCCTTTGCTGTGACTGAAACGTGCCCGGAATTCCTGATCAGCAGCGGCCTCCCATGAGGTGATGTTATGACACTGCAAACCACAGGCACCGACAGACAGCTTCTGCGCCGCCCGAACACCACACCAGACACTCTGCCCGAAGATCAGCCACCGGCAACGTATCAGATACCTGCCGGGCATCCGGCAATCGCCCATTTACCGGCGGCGGAACAACAGCAGTTTTGTCAGTTTGGTACTGGGCCATCCGTCAGCCCGGACTTTGAACTGATCCATCAGGGCTTTGAACACTTTGCAGCCCTGCAGCCGGATGCCTGTGCCGTCCGTGAAGCCGGCGGCCGGGAAATCAGTTACCGGACGCTGAACACCCAGGCCAACGCGCTGGCCGCACACCTGCAGCGCAACCAGGTCAGCCGGGGTGACAGCGTTTGCCTGTTTGTGCGCCGAGGGATCGAAATGGTGGTCGGTATTCTCGCCTGCCTAAAGCTTGGCGCTAATTATGTGCCCCAGGATATGCAGTTGTGTCCGTCCCAGCAACGCCGTCACATTGTAGAAACGGTTGCCGCCACCATTATTCTGACCACCCGCCAGTATGAACAGGCGGTCAGTGAAGACGGTGCGCAGAAAGTCATCGCTATTGACCGTTTTCTGGAACAGCCGGCCGGGATTCACATCGAACAGCGTTTCTTCAGAGCCGCCCGCCCGGAAGACACGGCAGTGATCATCTTTACCTCAGGCACCACGGGTAAGGCCAACGGCGTACAGGTCAGCCACGCCAATCTTGTGAATATTCTCCTGACAGCCCCCGGCAACATGGGCATCCGTCCCGGTGACAAGGTTGCCCAGCAACTGAACATCGCCTTTGATATGGCCGCCTGGGAAATCCTTGGTTGTCTGGGCAATGGCGGCACCCTGCTGATCCGCAACAAAGATTTTCAGGCCACCGCCGAACAGGCCGACGTCTTAATCGCCACCCCCAGCATTCTGGCGACACTGGATGCCAGCCGCTGCCATCAAGTCAGAGCGGTGGCGGTGGCCGGTGAACCCTGCCCGCAACCGCTGGCGGATATCTGGGGCGCATTCTGCGATTTCTATAATTCCTGTGGCCCTACCGAAACCACCATCATTAACACCGCTGAGACATACCGTCCGGGCGATCCGATACTGAGCATCGGCCGGCCAACGCCAAACAACACCGTGTATGTCCTCAACGACAAACTGGAGCCCTGCGGCATCGGCGAAACCGGTGAAATGTGGGCCGGAGGTGTCTGTGTCTCCAAAGGCTATATCAATAACCCTGAACTGACGGCGGAACGCTATCTGGACGACCCGTTTCTCGGTCACGGACTCAAGATGTTCCGCACCCGTGACCTGGGCCGCTGGACCGCCGACGGCACACTTGAGCACTTCGGCCGGGTAGATGATCAGGTGAAAATCCGCGGTTTTCGGGTCGAGCTGGATGCGGTTTCCGCGGTACTGGAACGGGCAGAAAACTGCAGTCATGCGGTCGCTCTGAAACTCAACAGCCGTCACCTGGCGGCTTTTGTCAGCCCAGCCAGTGTGGACCCGGATGAAGCCCGCCAGCACGTGCTCAGCGCCCTGCCTTACTACTGTGAACCCCTGTTTATTATCGCCGTCGATGAACTGCCCAAAACTATCCGGGGCAAAGTCGACAAGCGCGCGCTGGCAGCCAGCGCCGCTGAATACCACCGCTCTATTGAAACGTCCGGAGAACGCGCATGACCAGCCAGCACATGCCAATTGAACTGCCAGCCCCCGTCAGGGCTTACGCAGCACCATCAAACAACCCCGTTACATGCACTATAACCGGCTGATTACGCTGATCTTCCTGATTAACGCGGCGGCGCTGGGCTACGGCTTTACCCAGTCATGGTGGACCGGCGGAGGCGTTGCCCTGCAGGTACTGGCCGACCTGACCCTGTTTAACCTGGGGCTGGCCATTCTCGCCCGCCAGCAATATGTGATTAACTTTCTCTTCTGGTTATTCACCCGGGCGCCCACCAGCTGGCCGCTCGCCATCCGCTGGACGCTGGGTAAGGTTTACCATTATGGCGGCCTGCATAAAGGCGGTGCACTGGCCGGTACCCTGTGGTTCATTATCTTTGCCGGCAGTGCCAGCTATCAGTTCCACCAGAACCTGCCGGGGATCTCTGCGCAGAGTCTGGGGCTGATTTACGGCCTGCTGGTTCTGTTAGTGCTGATTGTGGTGATGGCGCAGAAAAATATCCGCGCCCGGTATCATGATGCTTTCGAACGGACCCACCGCTTTGGTGGCTGGCTTTCACTGGCACTTTTCTGGGGGCTGACCCTGTCCTTCATTGACGATCAGCGCGGCGCCCAGAGCTTCAGCGATGCCCTGACCGGTGCCACCAGCTTCTGGATTCTGTGCCTGCTGACCGCCAGCATCATCCTGCCCTGGTTACGGCTGCGCCGGGTACCGGTTCAGGTGGAGACACCCTCCAACCACGTGGCAGTAGCAACCTTCGACCACGGAGTGACCCCGTTCGCCGGTTCGTCCACCGCAATCAGCCTGAACCCGTTAATGGAATGGCATCACTTTGCCAACGCACCGTCTCCGGACAAAGACGGTTTCCGGCTAGTGATTTCCCGGGCCGGTGACTGGACCGGCAACTTCATTGAGCAGAAGCCGAGCCATGTCTGGGTTAAAGGCATTCCACAGGCCGGTGTGGCTTACATCGAAGTGCTGTTCAAAAGGTGGTGTACGTTGCCACCGGCAGCGGCATTGGCCCGGTATTGCCACACCTTCTGGCGCAGGAAGTGCCGATCCATCTTATCTGGTCGACCCGTGAACCGCGCAAAACTTACGGTGACGCACTGGTGGATGAAATCCTCAGTGTGCAGCCGGATGCCCACATCTGGGATACCGATGCCAACGGCAAGCCGGACCTGGTCAAACTGGCCTATCAGGCCTGTCAGGAACACGGGGCAGAAGCGGTTATCTGCATCTCCAATGAAAAACTCACCTGGCAGGTGGTATACGGCATGGAAAGCCGGGGCATTCCCGCCTACGGGGCTATCTGGGATTCCTGAACAGGAGACACGCTATGTCAGACTTGCTACCCGATAACAACAGCCCCTGCTAGCCGAACGCCACGGCAGAGTGGTGGTACTGCGGCTCAACCGCCCGGCGGTTCTGAATGCCCTCAACAGCCAGTTAATGCGGCAGTTAGTGGCCACCTGCAATGAGCTGGATGCCGATCCGGATACCGGCTGCATCATTCTTACCGGCAACGAACGGGCTTTGCCGCCGGCGCAGACATTGAAGAGCTGGCAGCACAGCGGCATCTGGATATGTTTCAGCAAGGATTCTTTGAACCTTGGGACCGGTTTGCCGCTCTAAGAACTCCGATCATCGCTGCGGTATCCGGCTATGCATTAGGCGGCGGCTGTGAACTGGCCATGATGTGCGACATCATTTTTGCCGCCGACAACGCCCGCTTCGGCCAGCCGGAAGTCAAAATTGGTGTTACCCCGGCATGGGCGGCTCACAACGGCTGACCCGGCTGATTGGCAAATCACGGGCAATGGATATGATCCTCACCGGCCGGATGATGGATGCGCAAGAAGCAGAACGGGCCGGGCTGGCAGCCAGAGTGATACCGGCAGATGAACTGTTCAGCACCGCGCTGGAAGCCGCTCAGCAGATCGCCGGGTACAGCAAAGCCATCACCATGACCGCCAAGGAAATGGTCCGGCAGGCAGAGCAAACCAGCCTGCAGGACGGCGTTCTGTTCGAACGGCGCAGTTACTATGCTCTCTACGGCAGCGATGATCAGATTGAAGGCATGCAGGCGTTTATGGAAAACGTCCGGCGGTATTCCGGCGGTGAATACCGGTTATATACAGGACGTGACCGTGAGACAGGATTTACCCATGGAAAATAAGAAAATACTCATCGTCGAAGATCAGGATGAAATTGCCGATCTGCTGCAACTGCACCTGTCTGATCTGGGGCTGAAATCACCCGGGTCAGCGACGGCCACAGCGGCATGCGCATGGCCTGCAGCATGGACTGGGACCTGCTGATTCTGGACATCCAGCTGCCCGGTCCGTCCGGGCTGGAAATCTGCCGCAGTGTCAGACGTAACCAGAACTACGTCCCCATTCTGCTGCTCACCTGCCGTTCCAGCGAACTGGACCGGGTACTGGGGCTGGACCTGGGGGCCGATGATTACATCACCAAACCGTTCAGTGTGATGGAGCTTATTGCCCGCATTAAAGCGATGTTCCGGCGGGTCAGCGCTATTCAGAATGCCAACCCCAAAGAGCAGGACACCCTGACACTGGGCAAACTGTCCATTGATGAAAAGCTCCATGAAGTGAAACTGGCGGGTAAAACCATCGACCTGACCGCTCGGGAATTTGACCTGCTGCGCTATTTTGCCTGCCAGCCGGGTCGGGTATTCCGCCGCTCCGAGCTGCTGGACAATGTCTGGGGCTACGGCCACGCCGGTTACGAACATACGGTCAATTCTCATATCAACCGGCTGCGGGCAAAAATTGAAAACGATTCCAATAATCCGGAAATCATCGTCACCGTCTGGGGGTTGGCTATAAGCTGGATACTGAGAGGCTCAGCCTGTGACGCCTGCTGAATCCGCCACCCAGCCGGCAGAACGGATGCAAAAGGCCTGGTGGGCACCCTGAACACCCGGCTGTCACTGGCGCTGATGTTCATTGTTATCGCCGTGGGCGTCGCAGTGATGCTGGTCAGCCAGAACTGGATGCGGGCCTACTATGAAGAGCTGACGCAAAAGCTTAACTTCAGCATTGCTATGTACGTCACCGACACGTACAGCCTGATCACCCAGAACGGCGATACCGCCCGGGTCCAGGTTGATGCCATTGAAGCCCTTGCCCAGCAGGCCATGGTGATTAACCCGCTGGCTGAAGTCTACCTGCTGGATGCCCGGGGCAATATTCTCGCCCACGCCCTGCAGGACGATAACCTGGCCCGGCGCAGTATCCCGCTGGGGCCGTTACAGGACTTTATCCGGGGATATTGAATATCCTCTGCGTGGCGCAGACCCCCGCCATATGCATGCCGAAAAGTTTTCTCCGCCGCAGAAATCCGCCAGAACGGCCAGTTGCAGGGCTACCTGTACGTGATTCTGGGTGGCCAGCTGTACGACAACATTGAAGACGGCATTCAGGACAGTTACAGCCGTTCCATGGTGCTGGTCGCCATTGCCGTGATTACCCTGGCAGCAATCCTCGCTGGCTGGCTGATTTTCCGCTTACTGGTGCGCCGCTTAGGCATGCTCAGCCAGGCTATGCACAGTTTCAGCGAACAGAATCTGGATCACTGCCGCAGTGATCTGCAACAACCAGCCACGGCCCCCTGCCTAAAGATGAGATTGATCTGCTGGCCCAGACGTTTGAGCGAATGTCAGAAAAAATCGGCATGCAGTTTGAAATGCTTCGCGAAGCAGATCAGACCCGCCGGGAGCTGATCAGCAATGTATCCCACGATCTGCGCACCCCGCTTTCAACCATTCAGGGCTACCTGGAAACCCTGCTGATCAAAAACAGCAGCCTGAACGAAACAGAGCGGATGGAATTTCTGCGCACCGCCATGCACAGTTCACACCGGCTGGGACAGCTGATTCAGGACTTATTCGAACTGTCCAAGCTGGAAGCCAAGCAGATGAGCGCCAGCTGCGAGCGCTTTCACTGGCAGAACTGGTCTTCGACACCATTCAGGAATTCCGCTTACAGGCAGAGGCCAAAAATATTCACATTGAAGTGGTCAACCTGCAGAACAATGCCTTTGTATATGCGGATATCAGCCTGATCCAGCGGGTCTTTGAAAACCTGCTGCGCAATGCGGTGACCTACACGCCGGAGAATGGTGAGATCCGCCTGCAGATTGAAGCGGACGCTGCCCGGCCGCAGGATGCCGTCAGCATCAGTATTGCCGACAACGGTCAGGGATCAGTCCTGAGCATCTGCCGTATATCTTCGACCGTTTCTACACCCAGCAACAGGCAAAGAGTACCAATACCGGATCTACCGGACTGGGGCTGGCCATTGTGAAACGTATTCTTGAACTGCACAGCAGTGAAATCGAGGTACAAAGCCAGCTGAATCAGGGCAGCTGCTTCCGCTTTTCCCTGCAGTCTGCTGCCTGAACACCGCCAAAAACACCCTCCACTGGCAGGGTGTTTTCTTTAAAGTTGCCTGAAAACTGGTCTGAATGACTAAGGTCAATTGCCCCCGTTGACCTTAGACGATTCTGTTTATACTCTATCTGACACATTAATTACGCATCACATTGCGAAATTACAGTGTGTGATCAGCAACGTCAGTACCTGACCGACATCATCACTGTAGGAGACAGCGACAGGGCTCTGCAAACATCAGACCTGTACACGCTCTCGGATTTTCCTGAAGTATTAAACGGATAAACAGTTTATAGGAGCTATCAATGAGCGTCTCCTGGTGCAAGTCGTATCTGCTGCCAGCCAGCCTGTTGTTATCATTATGTCTTAGCCTGATTGGCTGTATTAATCAGGAGCCGGATTCAGTTTCCTGGCGTTTACAAACTCAGGCGACCAAAGAAAGTATCGATTATCAGGGGCTTTTAGAGCTTGCTGATAACGTCAGCAAAATGAGTTCCGGCCGTCTGCAGCTGGAAATTATTCCCAGTGATGAAGTCGCTGCCGGACCGGATATTTATACCGCGGTTCAGGAACGCCGTATTGAAATGGGTAATGGCTGGCCAAACTGGTGGTCGGGCCAGCATCCGGCCTGGGCCCTGATGAATGCAGGCCCGTTCGACTTCATGAATCTGGATGCGTCCATGATGTTTTTCCTGGCCGGTGATGGCACCAAACTGGCTAACAATCTCTCCTCCCCGGACGGCATTATGTGGCGGCCTGCCTGGTGGCCGGGCATGGAATTTGGCCTGATCTCCAAAGACCCAATCACGGGCCTGGATGATTTGCGCAATAAAAAGTCCGCATTGGTCCGGGTCTGCCCAGCGAAGTGCTGACCGCCGCTGCCGGCGCCTACACTATTCCGCTGGTACCGAATGAAATCCGTCCGGCACTGGAAAACGGCGACATTGACGCGGTTGAGTGGACTACCGCCCGCGGCGCCTGGGATCTGGGCCTGCATGACATCGGCAAGAACGCCATTGTCCCGGCAATCTGGCAACCTTCCGTATTATCCGATTTCCTGATCAACCAGGCAGCTTATGATGAACTGGCGCCGGATCTGCAGGCGATTCTGGAATCGGCGATTAAGTCCTATACCCTGAGCGTCACCATGAAGGCTAAAGTCTCTGATTTTGAAGCCTTTAAGCAACTGGCCGACAGTGGTGTAAACATCAACAGGTGGTCGCAGGAAGACATCGACCGCTGGCGCGAAGAATCAGATAAAGTGCTGGTTAAGTACGCCCAGAGGGACCCGCTGACGAAAGAAATCATTGAGAAAAACGCAGCTTTAAAGGAATTTAACCAGTATTACGACTGGTTCGGGAATTATGAACAGCAATGATTAACCGCTTAACGATCCGTCTGTTCTGTATCGTTAGCCTCATCACCCTACTGGTGATGAGCTCCTTCGTCGCAGTCCGGTATGTGGCGAATGCTGAGCTGATGGAAAGCACCTCCCAGGAACGGGGGCTGGCGGTTGCCAAACGGGTAGCCGCCTCAGTTAAACCCACCATCTGGAACATCTACAACAAATCCTACAACCGCACCTATACCGCAGAATTCGCGGATGCCATTCTGGATGCTGAAATGGATTCTGAATTTATTCAGGGCATCAAGGTATTCGGTAATTTCGGTCACCTCTACATGGGTAAAATCAAGCGCGATAATCAGCAGATTGAGCGCTTCAACGCCGACAATGACGAGCTGAACTGGAAGCAGCAACCCAACCGCATCAGTTATCCGGTGTCACTGGGCGCGATGACTATCGGGCACGTGGAAGTCAGCTATTCCGATAAAGAATTTGCCGAAACCCTGCGCAGCTCCCTGTGGGTGGACATCACTCAGGTAGCCATTGTCAGCCTGCTGTTCGTCGGCTCATTGTATATTGTGTTACGGCTGGCACTGGTCTCGCCGATGCAGTCCCTGCAGGTTGCCCAGCATGCACTGGACGCCCTCGACGAAGCAGTTTTTGTGGTCAACAAAGACGGTCACGTCATCGACATAAACCCCAGTTACACAACCATTACTCACTATAAAGAATCCGAAATACTCCACCGCCCTCCGGCCATTTACGCCACCGACCGCGCCCAGTTACCCATTTTTCAGTTTGCCGCCGATACTCTTAAGAAGAAAAAGCTGGTCCGGTCAGGTCGTCGGGCAGCGCAAGGACGGCAGCACATTCCCGGGCTGGCTGAACATCAACATTGTTGAACCGGTTGAAGGCGTACTGAACGATACCAACACCACCTATGTGGGGGTGCTGACAGACATTGCAGAAAAGCAGGAAGCGGAACAGAAACTGCATCATCTGGCTTATTTCGATACCCTCACCCAGATCCCCAACCGTTACTCTTTCATGCTGCGCCTGGAAGCAGATATCCATCTGGCCAGCCGCCAGTCCAGCGCATTGGCACTGCTGTTTATCGATCTGGATAACTTTAAATGGACCAACGACAGCTTTGGCCATGAAGCCGGTGACCTGTTACTGATCGAAATTGCCAACCGGCTGAAAGCCCGGTTGCGTAAATCCGATACGGTATACCGGATCGGAGGGGATGAATTTACCGTGATTGTGTCCAGCTATATGGATAACGACAGCCTGGTTCAGCTGGCGGAAGATCTGGTCGGCACCATCGGGCGCACCTTCTATGTTGATGAACATAAGATCAAACCCGGTGCCAGTATCGGTATTTCCACCTTCCCCGGCGATGCGGCCAACGCCCATGAACTGATTAAACGGGCGGACTCCGCCATGTTCCAGGCCAAGGAACAGGGCCGGGGTCAGGTATGCTTCTTCTCCTCCCATCTGGAGCAGCAACGGCAGCGGGATCAGATGATCATCGAAGGCCTGAAAGAAGCCATTCAGGAAGACGAACTGGATCTGCACTACCAGCCTAAAGTGATGCTCCGCCCGGATGGCTTTGAGGTGATCGGTGCTGAAGCCCTGTTACGCTGGCACCGCGACGGTGAAGTGGTATCCACGCCAGACCGGTTCATTCCGATTGCCGAACAAAGCAACTTGATCTGTGAACTGGGCTACTGGGTCATTGATAAATCCTGCCGACAGATCGCCGAGTGGAAAGAGCAATCGCTGGGGCCTCTTACAATCGCCGTTAACCTGTCACCACGGCAGTTTAAAGACAGCCAGCTGTGTGATTATCTGGATAGCTGCCTGCAGAAATACCAAATCCAGCCCGGCGAACTGGAACTGGAAATCACCGAAAGCGCGGTGATCGAAGACATTCAGGGCTCAATTAAAACCCTTACCCGGCTGCAGTCGATGGGCATTTCAATCGCCATGGATGACTTTGGCACCGGTTATTCTTCACTGGGATACCTGAAACAATTACCGATAGAAGTGCTGAAAATTGACCGCTCATTCATCAGCACCATTCCAAACCCGGATGATAACGATGCCATCGTCAAAGCAATCTTCTCCATGGCTAATGCTCTGGGGCTTGAAGTGGTTGCTGAAGGCATTGAAAACCAGCAGCAGCTGGAGTTTCTGGTGGCTAACAATTGTCAGGTGGGACAGGGCTACTACTTCTCCCAGCCACTGCCGGTGAAGCAGTTCAAACACTGGCTGACCGCTCAGGCACGGCCGCTGCTGAGCAAGGCTTAAGCCTAGATACCTTCAAGGGCAACGCCCTCAACAGTCACAACCCCAATAAACACACCACGCTCCCCGGCTGACAGCACTTCGCTACAAGACGCCGGGCATAAAAACCATGCCGCGGCATGGTTTTCAGGATCAAGGGTAAAATCAGTCCCGCGGGCTGAAGGCTCCGCTGGTACGCATCTCACCACCAGCAACAGTTTCTTCCGGTACCGCTGGCTCAGTCACCTCAGCACCTTCGTACTCTTTGGCGTATTCCTGCCTCAGTGAACGCAGCAGCGACCAGATCATAAAGCCGATACCAATCGCAAACGGACTGCCCGCCACAATGGAGGCGGTTTGCACCGCTTTTAATCCGCCACTGAGCAGCAGCACAATTGCCAGCATACCGGTAAACAGACCCCAGGTGATTTTCATACCGAAGGCCGGCTCATAAGCCCCTTTGGACATCTGCATCGCCACAAAGAAGCAGGCCGAATCTGCAGAGGTCACCAGGAAGATGATCATGCTGACGAACACCACCAGGCTGAGCAAACTGCTCATCGGGAAGCTTTCAAGCATCACATAAATTCCGGAACCGACATTCGCCTGTACCGCTTCAAACAGTTTCACTTCGCCACCGGCTTCCAGCCCGATCGCGGAACCGCCGATCACCGCAAACCAGAGCATGGAGCACAGGGTCGGAGTCATCACAGCAAAGAGGATAAACTCACGCAGGGTACGTCCACGGGAGATCCGCGCCACGAAACCGCCCACAAACGGCGACCAGGAGATAACGATCAGCCAGTAAAACACGGTCCACCAGTTAATCCAGCCGCTCTTCTGCAGCGGATCAGCCCAGAACGTCATCGGCAACAGGTTACCCAGATAGTTACCGATGCCGGTAACGTAGTAGCGAAGCAAGGTGTTGGTTTCACCGGTTAGCAGGATGAATACACAGAATGCCACCACGATCACCACGTTAAGAGTACTCAGGTAGGCAACGCCGCGTTTCAGACCAGAGACAGCAGACAAGCTGTACAGCAGCGCCAGTAAGGCAATGATGATCACCTTGCCGGTATTACCGGTTTCAATACCGAAGATATGGTTCACCCGTAATCAATGGAGATAACCCCTAAGCCCAGTACCGTCGCGATACCGCCGATGGTTGCCACGGCACCGATCAGATCCAGTAACCGTGCCCAGACGCTGCCTTCGGTACGTTCACCCAGCAGGCCGTACAGGGCAATACCGATGTTCATCGGCTTACCGTAACGGAACGCCGGGAAAGCAATACACAGGCCGACTATGCAGTAGCCCATCCAGGTATGCAGCCCCCAGTGCAACGACGTGATCTGCAATGCCACTGGAATGGCTTCAGGTGTGGCAGGTTCCGCCATGTAAGGGGTTTGCATGTAGTGGTACAGCGGTTCCGCAACGCCCCACAGCAGAAAACCTACACCGATGCCGCAACTAAACAACATGGCCACCCAGGTGAAGGTGGAGAATTCTGGCGTATCGTCTTTTTACCGAGTTTCAGGTTACCGTAGCGGCTCAGACCTACCCAAATGCCAATACCCACATACAGGGCAAGTGCCAGCACATAGGCCCAGCCAAACTGACTGCTCAGGTAACTCTGGGCATTGCTGGCATAGGTTTTCAGGGTGTCCGGGCTGATGACCCCGAGGGCAACAATCAGCAGTGTGATACCCGCTGTCGTCCAGAACAGGGGCTTGTCATAGTCCCCGAGGAATCCACCACGGCGGGTGGCTGACAGGTTATCCATCATCTTTCTCCTATTTATTTTTATTGTCGGATGTATTTCAGGTCTTAGGCTTACTCAGATGCCGGCCGGCAACAGATTTATTTGCGGTAAACAATCTCCCCGTTGGATATCGTCATGTAGATTTCCTGCTGGCTGATTTCAGCAACCGGCACACTCAGGAACGCCGCATCGATGATGGCCAGATCCGCCAGTTTGCCCACTTCCAGCGAACCTTTACGGGTTTCGTGATAAACCGAGTAAGCAGCATTCCAGGTATAGGAACGGATCGCTTCCAGCACAGAGATGCGCTGACCTTCCCCATATCCCGGCCGGTCAGGCTCAGGCGGTTGACCGCGGCACTGATGGCATCAAAAGGCTTATAGGACTGTACGAAAGCATCGGTGCTGATCACCGCCGGTACACCGTCATCCAGCATGTCCCGTAGCGGACAGAAACGTTTGGCACGGCGCTCGCCATAGATGCTGGTCAAATCGTCGCCGGTTTCATGCACCTGACCCGGCTGAGTCACGGGAATCACCCCAAGGCGTTTAATACGGGCTACCTGCTCGCGGGTTGGCCCGTGGCAGTGTTCGATACGGTGGCGGGCGTTACTGCGGGGAAAGCGCCGCTGGGCTTCTTCAACCGCATCCAGCACGATGTCCATCGCCATATCGCCCTGGGTGTGCACACCAAACTGCATGCCCCGGCTGTGGGTATCAATCAGGGCTTCTTTAAAGGCCTCAATGTCCGGCCAGTAGGTATAACCGCGGCCCGCGCTTTTATTACACTTGCAGCCATGGTCGGTCTGGGGTTCATCCGCATAGAACAGTGCGGTGCCACCGATCAGTGCACCGTCGCAGTAATATTTCATGGGACCGATAGAGAGCAGGTCATTGCCAATATGGTCAGTGATGCCCAGTTCATTAATGGCATCCTGATGGTTCGAGAGATACATGCAGGTAGTTTTGATAGTCAGCTTGCCCTGCTGACGGGCAGCCATGTAGCCGGGCATTTCCCGGGTGGTCACCTGGGGATCAACAACCGATGTGATACCCACTTTCAGGTAGGCTTTACAGGCACGGTCGATGTCATCCACCAGTTCTTCCAGCGGTAGGTCATAACCGATATCCGGGCCATGATGGCCCACATCCACGCTAGTCGGAATCACCAATTGCTGGGCACTGTCATAGGCATAGCCAGTAATGCGGCCCTGTTCGTCACGGACAAACATGCCACCGGCCGGATCAGGCGTATCATCTGTTACACCCGCCATTTCCAGTGCCAGGCTGTTAACCAGTACGTTATGGCCGCTGACATGGACGATGCATACAGGATGGTCAGGGAAATGTCGTCAAGATCCCAACGGGTGGGTTGCTGGCCGCCGGCAAACTTCTCGTAGTTCATACCCCAGCCACGGATCCACTTACCCGGGGCGCTGTTTTCTGCCGCCTCACGGACGGCATTACGAAGATCTTCAATGGAAGCCACCGCCGGATAACCGAAGTCGACCGTGGCAAATGCGGCACCCTGATGGGTCAGATGGTTGTGCGCGTCAATGAAACCCGGCATCAGAGTCCGGCCCTGCAAATCGATCACCTGATGATCGTCTGCCTGTGCCAGTATTTCAGCATCACTGCCGACTGCAGTAATGTGCTTTCCCGTTACCAGCAGCGCAGAACAAATCCGGTCCTGAGCATCAACGGTGATCACCTCACCGTTAATAAAAGCATAGTTGGCCATATGCACCTCGAATTATTGTTATTTGTAGCCATTCGGATCCGCCACCCTGTGCTGTGCGTAAATCCTCTGATTAACCAGTCTATGGAAGGGTTTAGTTCGGTAAAATCATCAATAACAGAAAATTACTTTGGAGATATCTGAAGTAACGGGACGGGTAGCAATTCACCTCACGACAATGATTTCTCACCGTTATCAAGGGCTTAAAGCGACAGGAGCAAAGAGGATTCCATCTGTGAATAGCGAACAGGCAGCCGCCTGAGCCGGCGTGTTGAAAATTTTTCTGCTTGTACTCTTTCCTGCGCCCTATCAAGATGAACGGTGCATACTCATAAAAATAACAACGGAACCGCCAATGCCTTTACACCACAACAGTGATTATTCCATCGGCAAAACCAGCAGCATTGATATCCGGCTGCTGAGTATTTTTGTCACGGTGGTGGAAAGCGGCGGATTTACTCAGGCACAGGAACCGCTGAACATCGCCCTGTCCAGCATCAGCACCTATATTCAGGATCTGGAAACCCGTCTGGGCATCAAACTGTGCAACCGGGGCCGGGGTGGCTTTTCCCTGACGGAAAACGGTCAGGTGGTGTATGCCGAAGCCTGTAAACTGTTTGCCAGTGTGGACCAGTTCAATGCCAATGTTGCCAGCCTCAATGGCAAGCTGACCGGGGAACTGAAAATCGGCATTCTGGATAATTCCACCATGTCGCCGAACACCCGGGTGCAGGATGTCATTCACCGCTTTTCTGCACAGCATCCTGATGTACATATCATCATTAAGGTGCTGTCTTCCGATGAAATAGAAGATGAGCTCAGCGCCGGCACCCTGCATTTAGGCATTGGCCTGTTCAGCGATGCAGGCAAGCACTTACGGGTTATTCACCGCTTCCCGATCAGCGTAGATCTGTTCTGCGGCTACCAGAGCCCGTTATTTACAGAAGACACCATTGATATCGAAGCGATACAGGAAGCAGGCTATGCCAAGGGCTGTTACGCCCCGGATATGAAATCACCGCTGGCCCAGTCTCTGCCACCGGCGACTGCTTCTTCTTATCTGTCAGAAGGGCTGGCATTCCTGATATTATCCGGCCGGTACATCGGCTTTTGCCCCGCCGGTATGCGGCAAACTGGGTCAGCAATAAGGAAATGCGTACCCTTCCGCAGGAATTATTCAGCCATGAAGTGCAACTGGCGCTGGTCGTCCGCAAAGGCGAGCATGTGGGGCCGGTACTGCATACCTTTTGGAAAGCTTCGCTGCTTTTACCGCCAGCGACTGATTTTTACTGCACAGATTCAGCCCCTCCCCAAAGTGAGGAGTCTATCTGCGACAAACCCCGTCGCACTCCTACAAATCGCGACATTTAATGGCATACTCGGTCGACTTAAGAATAATAAAGTGCGGCCCCGACGGAGCGATATGGCCAGCGCAGGCTCTCGGGTTGTTTGGAATTGTAGTGGACACAATCATCTTCCGAACCACCAAACTGGAAGATGTACAATGCTTAAAAACCTATCTCTGAGGGCAAAGCTTGGCTCTGTCCTGATACTCACACTGCTCAGCTGTGCCGCCCTGGCTTATGCTGCCCTGACCTCTATTAACCAGGTTTCCAGCAGTGCCGGACAAACCATTCAGGTGAATACCCAGCTGGCTCAGTTACAGGAACTGCGTTTAGGGCTGTTCGAATTTGAACGGGCTGAAAGCCATGACCTGGCTGCAGTGGATGCACTGGTACTGAACCAGAGTGAACAAATTGCTTCGCTCAGCGCGCTGGCAACTGAAGCGTCACTGGCGGCTGATGCCCAGGCATTGGAAGCGAACTACAACCTGTACATTGATAATCTGCGTAAGCTGGCACAGTTAAATCAAACCCTGGGTCTGAGCGACAAAGAAGGCTTACGTCAGGCAGTGAATGTTGTCGGTGACGAGCTGACCACCAAGGTACTGGGGGCTCTGAAGCCTATCCAGCGGGATACGACAATTCTGGTTAACATCTACTTTGAGCAGCACAGAGTCTCACAGCACGATGAAATCCGTGAGCTGTTCACCAAGTTCAAAGCCGCTGCAGACGAAATTAACCTGTATGACTTCTATCAGGAAAGCTTTGAAGCATACGTTGCCAGCTTTGATCAGGCAGATACCGTGGTGACCGATATCCGTAACACCCGCCAGGCTGCCGACGAACAGCTGGGGAATATTCGCACCAATGTTCAGAACCTGATTCAGCAAATGAAATCCACCGTGCTGCAAAAGGTGGAAGCAGATATGCAGAACACCATCAGCGATGCCCGCCTGATGGTAACCGGTGGCGGCTTGCTACTGGCAGCCATTCTGTTTGTACTGATCTTCAATATTGCCCGTACCATCACCGCATCCATGAGCAGCATCATTGACTGCCTGGAAGGGATTGGTGCCGGCAACCTCAGCCTGCGTCTGCCGATTAACGAAAAGCGTAACGATGAGTTTGACCGCACCGCCAACGCCGTTAACCACATGGCTGATGAGCTGGAAGGCATCGTCGGGCAGGTGAAAAATACCAGCCTGGAACTGACCAACGCTGCTGGCGTCCTGCACACCTCCATCGAACAGGTAAGCCAGACCACCGATCAGGTGACCGGACAGACCACCACGGTAGCATCCGCCACGGAAGAGATGAGCGCGACGCTGCAGGATCTGACCAACACCACCAATGATGCGGACTCCATGGCACGGCAGTCTTTCGAAACCGCCGTAGAAGGTTCCAAGGTTATTGACCGGGCGGTGAATTCATTCACAGAAACCGCCACCCTGTTCTCTCAGGTGGATCAGGAAATTCAGGAACTGAACCAGCATTCATCCAAGGTCGACAGCATTACTGACATGATCAGTGATATTGCCAACCAGACTGGCCTGCTGGCACTGAACGCAGCCATTGAGGCCGCCCGTGCCGGTGAACAGGGCCGGGGCTTTGCCGTGGTAGCAGATGAAGTCCGGACGCTGGCGGAGAAGACCGTCCACGCAACGGCAGATATCACCTCGATCGTTGACAGCATGGCAACCCTGACCCGCTCGCTGATCAAGAGTATGGAAAGTGCCCGCGAATGTATCAGTGTCGGTCAGGGTCACAGTGAAGAAGCACTGGCGGTTGTCAGCGCGATCAACGAAGGCATTCAGGGTGTAACTGACCGCAACCATCAGGTAGCGGTAGGTATTGAGGAAATGGCCCGGGTAACCCAGGAAATTTCTGCCAACATGGAAGAAATTGCCGGCGCCATGGTTGAAAGTAACCAGTACACCTCGGATATCCGTGACCAGAGTGTTCAGGTATCCAGCCGCGGTCAGGAACTGGTTGAATCGGCAGAATGCTTTCAGGTAGAAGCCCGTCAGGCATAAAGCTTGTCAAAGCTCCCCGCCGATATGACGGGGAGCTTTTTACTTATTTCCGCTACTTTTAACTCCGTTACCCATCACCCCGAACAGACCCGGCTCTTACTCCGAAGCAATTCCTTCTGCCTCTGCCCGTTCATATTCGTTACTCCGGTTGCCAGTGACTGTCTGTCACCTGATGATCATTTTCACGCAACAAACGCTGCAACGTTTCGATCAGGGTGTCACCATGCTGTAAAACATTGTGCCCTGACAACCGCTCCAGCATGCTGCGCTGTTTCGTGATGGTGAGTTTCCATTCAATCTTTGGCCCAATTTCAGTGCCGCTGACACCCAGATAGTATCCCTGTTGCTGGCCGTCATGGAGCACATCCAGACGCATCTCCCAGCCCCAGTCCTCTTCGTATGAGTCTTCAACCACGACACCAAAAACAGCCAGCTTAGTTGCCAGCCAGTCAGCAATGGTCTTACCGGGTGTAATCTGATTCTCTTCGCCGGGGGTAAACTCTTCCCGTCCGGCATCAGCATTAAACGTCATAATATAAATCATCATGCGCTCCTTGCTGTTTTACTGAAGGTTAATCTTCTCTATGTTGCGCAGCACACTGTTTGATGAATACCTGCTGGGATTTATGCGGCAGGTAACCGGCCCGCAAATAGAATCCGTGCGCCTCTTCACGGCGTGTATTCGCCCGGATACGAATGCTGCCGACCTGCGGTTCAAGCCATGCTTGCGCAGCCTGCAGCAGTGCATATCCGGCACCGCTACCGCGGCATTCATCTAATACCACCAGGCTGACAATTTCCCCGACACAGCCTTCCGCCAGACGCATATCAAGAATAGCACTGATACAGCCAACCACCCTTTCCTCACTTCCGGCGGTTACCTGACAGGCCACCCAGACTTCGTGCCCTTTCTCCCGCAAACGCGGCACATGTTCGGCCAGTTGTGACGGCGTCCAGTGATACCCCAGTTCTGCCATTAAACCCACAAGGGCGGCATTATCACGGGCAAGTGCCGGCCGGATAAAAACCTCTGGATTCATTCCTGTCATCGCCTCCTGTCATTCACTCTTACAACCTTCTCCTGCTACTCAAACTGTGTTGTCCGGGATGAACTGCACCGTTAACTGTGCTATTTATATTTTCTCATTATCCTGCCCTCAGGGAAGTATTATGCGCGTTGCAGTTCCGTTGTATATTCACTCCCTGATGCTGCTTATCAGCTTGTTTCTCAGCCCTTTCAGTACTGCTCAGCCGCTGGCGATGAAAATCGCCTATGCCGAATATGAACCCTACAGTTTTACCGATAACGGCCAGGTGCGTGGCATTGAAGTCGATGTGCTTAACGAAGCCCTCGGCACCCGCATGCAGATACCGCTGCAACACAGTGTACTCCCCTGGAAACGGGTACAAACCTATGTCAGAAACGGTGAAATTGATGCCTACGTTGCAGTCGCAACGCCTGAGCGACTCAGTTATGCCTTTGCCAGCGAAGAAGCAGTCACCTTTGGCAGTGTCTCAGTATTTATGAACCAGGCTGATCCCCGTCTGGAAGAAACTTCGAGCCTGTCACTTGAAGCGTTAAAACCTTACCGGATAGGTGTTACAGCAGGGAGCGGCTGGGCTAAACGAAATCTGAACCAGCACCTTATACAGCCAGCCTATTCAACCTCATCGCTGGCAGATATGCTCAAAATGAAGCGTATCGATATGATTGTCGAGAATCCTTATATCTTCAGCTATCACCTGAAACAGTTTGCTGATGATGATTTCACTGTCAGGAAATTCCGTTGCCGGCCAGCAGCTATCTTTACTGCTGTTCATCAATAAATCGTCAACCTTCGCTGACATTCTGCCGGTATTTAATGCCACGCTCCGCGCGATGAAAGAAGACGGCACCCTCGACAGAATTCACGCCCGTTACCGCTAACGGGCCAGGTGGGCAATCGCTGATTCCAGCCCGGCCAGCGTCAGAGGATACATGTGGCCATCAAGCTGCTTGCTGATCATTTGTGTACTGCGGGTATATTGCCAGTAATCTTCCCGGGCCGGATTCAGCCAGACAGCTTTATCCCAGACATCCAGAATTCGCTGTAACCAGACCTGTCCGGCCTCATCGTTCATATGCTCAACACTGCCGTAGCGCTCAAGCAGTTCATAAGGTGACATGGCCGCATCACCGACAAAGATCACCCGGTAATCCTTCCCGTACGTCCGCAGTACCTCAACGGTCGGCACGGTTTCCTGAAAACGCCGCTGATTATCCTTCCAGAGTTTTTCGTACACACAATTGTGAAAGTAATAGTACTCAAGGTGCTTAAACTCACTGCGCACCGCAGAGAAGAGCTGTTCACAGATACGGATGTAAGGATCCATGGAGCCGCCGACATCGAGAAACAGCAGTACTTTTGCAGCGTTGTGCCGTTCCGGTACGAGTTTTATATCCAGCAATCCGGCATTATTTGCTGTACTGCGGATGGTGTCCGGCAAATCTAATTCTTCAGCGGCCCCTTCTCTGGCAAAACGGCGCAGTTTGCGAAGGGCTACCTGAATATTACGGATCCCCAGTGTCTGAGAGTCATCCAGATTACGGAATTCCCGTTTTTCCCAGACTTTAACCGCCTTCTTATGCCGGCTTTCACCGCCGATCCGGATCCCCTCAGGGTTATAACCACTGTGCCCGTACGGTGACGTACCGCCGGTACCGATCCACTTATTGCCGCCGGCATGCCGGCCCTGCTGCTCATTCAACCGTTGCTGCAAAGTTTCCAGCAACTTATCCAGACCGCCAAGCGCTTCAATCTGTTGTTTTTCAGCATCGGTCAGATGCTTCAGAAACTCTGCACGCAACCAGTCCTCAGGCAACTCTGCTTCGGGAAACAAGGCTACCTGTTCCAGCCCCTGAAAGTAGGTGCCGAACGCCTGATCAAAGCGGTCAAAATACTTTTCATCCTTCACCAGACACAGACGGGCCAGCAGATAAAAATCATCCAGACTGGCAAAGGCAACCTTCTTCTGTAACGCGTCAAGTAGAACTAGTAACTCATTCAGACTCACCGGTACCCGCGCTTTTCGCAAGGCAAAGAAAAATCGATCAGCATGATTATCAGCCCTGCTGACGGCGGGCCATAAACGCCAGACGTTCCAGCATATGCACATCCTGCTCATTCTTGAGCAAGGCACCGTGTAACGGGGAATTGCTTTACTGGTATCCCGGCTGTGCAGAATGTCAGCAGACAGCTTGTCCGCCATCAGCAGCTTCAGCCAGTCTATCAGCTCCGAGGTCGAAGGCTTTTTCTTTAAACCGTTTACATTGCGAACCTGAAAGAACACTTCCAGCGCTTCCTGGACCAGTTGTTTTTCCAGATCAGGAAAATGCACCTTTACAATTTGCTGCATTGTCTCCGCATCAGGGAACTGAATGTAATGAAAGAAACAGCGTCGCAAGAATGCATCCGGCAGTTCTTTTCATTATTCGAAGTGATGATGATAACCGGCCGGTGACGGGCAACAATTTCTTCACCGGTTTCGTACACGCTGAATTCCATCTTATCCAGCTCGACCAGTAAGTCATTCGGGAACTCGATATCTGCCTTATCGATTTCATCGATTAACAGAACCACCTGCTCATCAGCCTCAAACGCCTGCCAGAGCATGCCTTTCTTTATGTAGTTCCGTATATCATGTACCCGTTCATCGCCCAGCTGAGAGTCTCTGAGGCGGGATACCGCATCATATTCGTACAAGCCCTGCTGAGCCTTGGTGGTTGACTTTATATGCCAGCGCAACAACCGCATTCCCAGTCCGGCCGCAACCTCTTCTGCCAGCATGGTCTTACCTGTACCCGGCTCTCCTTTCACCAGCAACGGCCGCTGCAGGGTAATTGCTGCATTCACCGCCATCTGCAAGTCAGCGGTGGCCACATACTTTTCAGTGCCTTGGAATTGCATAGCCGCCCCTTACTCACCGATGTCTTCGTTCCAGAGCTCAGGCTTCGCTGCAATGAAATCCTGCATCAGCTGATAACATTCCTGATCATCCACCAGGGTAAGCTCGACACCACGGGAACGTACATATTCTTCAGGGCCTTTAAACGTCCGGTTCTCTCCGACCACAACCTTGGGAATGCCGTACAACAGAACTGTGCCGCTGCACATGTCACAGGGAGACAGCGTTGAATACAGGGTTGCACGCTTATAGTCAGCAGCTGTCAGGCGTCCGGCATTCTCAAGGCAGTCCATTTCAGCATGCAATACACTGCTTCCCTTCTGAACCCTCTGATTATGACCACGGGCCACAATTTCACCATCTATAACCAATACAGAACCAATCGGAATACCGCCTTCCTCCAGCCCCTGTTTCGCTTCATCGATTGCTGCCTGCAGAAATTTATCCATATATCACCTTTAAATCACTGAAAACCGTCGCATTAAATAGCAAATTCTAAAATGGCTTTGCTAAAATTCCGCGTTCAAATCAATTAACTTACACGGGACGTAATCCATATGAAAGCTGTATTCCTCGCGCTTACAATGCTGTTTATTGCTGGCTGTACTACTCAGCCAATTAAAAATGTTGATGATCATGCGGTGTTTAATGCAAACAACTCAATGACTCAGGACAGCCTTGGAAAACATATTCACAGAGCCGCCAGCCAGCTTGGCTGGTCAATCAAACAAAGCAACGCTGGCCATATGGTTGCCGAAATTAAACCCCGCGGTAAGCACTTCGTGGCTATCGATATTTACTACGATAACGACTCCTACAGCATCCATTACAAAAAAGCAGCAATATGAAATACGATGCTGAGAAAAACGTTATTCACAGAAACTACAATAACTGGGTTGCTAACCTGGTCAAAAGAATCGATCAAAGTACTTTTAACGAGAGCTAATCATTACTCCTCAGGGCTGAGCGATCAGCCCTTATAGCCTCCTCTGTAACACTTCCCTTTTCTCTTTAGAAATCATCTCTCTCCCGGAATAACACACGCGCCAGACGCTATACCCCCACTACCTTGCAATACACATTAGCCACTCCGGCATGGAAAGACTGATGTATCTTTCACGCTAGTTGCTCGCGGGAAATCTTTATTAGGCGCCAAACAGCAGCCTGCACAAAGGTCTATGACCCAGTGCCGGCTATGTAGTTGTATTGAGAACATTGATAATGAACCAGGAGAGCGGCTATTTGCTACAGACGAAAAATCTCTACAGCGTAGCACCTTGATCGTATCGGGAATTTTGCGCAAGTGCCTGACAAGAGCTAACCAACTAAACAGGTATTTCCTGCAGACGAAAAACCGCTATCGCGTAGCGGCCAGTTTCTTAAAGAGAGTCTTAATTAGGTGCTTGGCGATGGTAGTCCTCACAGCAAGCTGTAAATCTCTGCTCATGCCCTCTAGCGATAGGTTTCTTTCATCAGCATTTCCTGCAGACGAAAAAACCCTGCTACAACGTAGCAGGGCTTTCTTAATTAGGTGCTTGGCGATGACCTACTCTCACATGGGAAGCCCCACACTACCATCGGCGCTAAGACGTTTCACTTCCGAGTTCGGTAAGGGATCGGGTGGTTCCATCTCGCTATGGTCGCCAAGCAAAAAAGGTAACAATCTAAATCCTGTGTCGCACTTATTCAGTGCAGAGTTCTAAGTAAGCTGTACAAACTCTAATCCGTCTCGCTTTTCAGCAAGCTCTATGTATCTTCAGTTCTTGATCCGTGTTGCGCCTCTTATGTGCACAACCAAACGCTTTTGGCGTTATATGGTCAAGCCTCACGAGCAATTAGTACTGGTTAGCTCAACGCCTCACAACGCTTACACACCCAGCCTATCAACGTCCTGGTCTTGAACGGCTCTTCAGGGGACTCAAGGTCCCAGTGAGATCTCATCTTGAAGGGGCTTCCCGCTTAGATGCTTTCAGCGGTTATCCTGTCCGAACATAGCTACCGGGCAATGCCATTGGCATGACAACCCGAACACCAGAGGTTCGTTCACTCCGGTCCTCTCGTACTAGGAGCAACTCTTCTCAAATCTCAAACGTCCACGGCAGATAGGGACCGAACTGTCTCACGACGTTCTAAACCCAGCTCGCGTACCACTTTAAATGGCGAACAGCCATACCCTTGGGACCGGCTTCAGCCCCAGGATGTGATGAGCCGACATCGAGGTGCCAAACACCGCCGTCGATGTGAACTCTTGGGCGGTATCAGCCTGTTATCCCCGGAGTACCTTTTATCCGTTGAGCGATGGCCCTTCCATACAGAACCACCGGATCACTAAGACCTACTTTCGTACCTGCTCGACGTGTCTGTCTCGCAGTCAAGCGCGCTTATGCCTTTATACTCGATGCATGATTTCCGACCATGCTGAGCGCACCTTCGTACTCCTCCGTTACTCTTTGGGAGGAGACCGCCCCAGTCAAACTACCCACCACACAATGTCCGCGATCCCGATAAGGGACCTGCGTTAGAACCTCAATAGTACCAGGCTGGTATTTCAAGATTGGCTCCACTCGAACTGGCGTCCAAGTTTCAAAGCCTCCCAGCTATCCTACACAAGTAATATCAAAGTCCACTGCGAAGCTATAGTAAAGGTTCACGGGGTCTTTCCGTCTAGCCGCGGATATACGGCATCTTAACCGCAATTTCAATTTCACTGAGTCTCGGGTGGAGACAGTGTGGCCATCGTTACGCCATTCGTGCAGGTCGGAACTTACCCGACAAGGAATTTCGCTACCTTAGGACCGTTATAGTTACGGCCGCCGTTTACTTGGGCTTCGATCAAGAGCTTCGCCGGAGCTAACCCCATCAATTAACCTTCAAGCACCGGGCAGGCGTCACACCCTATACGTCCACTTTCGTGTTTGCAGAGTGCTGTGTTTTTAATAAACAGTCGCAGCCACCTAGTATCTTCGACCCCCAACAGCTTAGAGAGCAAGTCTCATCACCGTCAGGGGCGTACCTTCTCCCGAAGTTACGGTACCATTTTGCCTAGTTCCTTCACCCGAGTTCTCTCAAGCGCCTTGGTATTCTCTACCTGACCACCTGTGTCGGTTTGGGGTACGATTTCTTGTTATCTGAAGCTTAGAAGTTTTTCCTGGAAGCATGGCATCAACCACTTCGTCCAAAAGAGGACTCGTCATCAGCTCTCAGCCTTAGGGAACCGGATTTTCCTAATTCCCCAGCCTACAGCCTTAAACACGGACAACCAACGCCGTGATGGCCTAGCCTTCTCCGTCACTCCATCGCAATAACAAGAAGTACAGGAATATTAACCTGTTTCCCATCGACTACGCCTTTCGGCCTCGCCTTAGGGGTCGACTCACCCTACCCTGATTAGCATTGGATAGGAACCCTTGGTCTTCCGGCGGGAGGTTTTTCACCCCCTTATCGTTACTCATGTCAGCATTCGCACTTCTGATACCTCCAGGATGCCTTACAGCTTTCCCTTCAACGGCTTACAGAACGCTCCTCTACCACGCAAACAAGTTGCGTCCGTAGCTTCGGTGTATGGTTTGAGCCCCGTTATATCTTCCGCGCAGGCCGACTCGACTAGTGAGCTATTACGCTTTCTTTAAAGGGTGGCTGCTTCTAAGCCAACCTCCTAGCTGTCTAAGCCTTCCCACATCGTTTCCCACTTAACCATAACTTTGGGACCTTAGCTGACGGTCTGGGTTGTTTCCCTTTCCACGACGGACGTTAGCACCCGCCGTGTGTCTCCCATGATTGCACTCTACGGTATTCGGAGTTTGCATCGGGTTGGTAAGTCGGGATGACCCCTAGCCGAAACAGTGCTCTACCCCGTAGGTGAGACATGAGGCGCTACCTAAATAGCTTTCGAGGAGAACCAGCTATCTCCGAGCTTGATTAGCCTTTCACTCCGATCCACAAGTCATCCGCTGGCTTTTCAACGACAGTCGGTTCGGTCCTCCAGTTGATGTTACTCAACCTTCAACCTGCCCATGGATAGATCGCTCGGTTTCGGGTCTAATCCCAGCAACTACACGCCCTATTAAGACTCGGTTTCCCTACGGCTCCCTAAACGGTTAACCTTGCTACTGAAATTAAGTCGCTGACCCATTATACAAAGGTACGCAGTCACCGAACAAGTCGGCTCCCACTGCTTGTACGTACACGGTTTCAGGTTCTATTTCACTCCCCTCACAGGGGTTCTTTTCGCCTTTCCCTCACGGTACTGGTTCACTATCGGTCAGTCAGGAGTATTTAGCCTTGGAGGATGGTCCCCCATATTCAAACAGGATATCACGTGTCCCGTCTTACTCGATTTCACTTAAAATAGGCTTTCATATACGGGGCTATCACCCACTACGGCCGCACTTTCCAGAGCGTTCTATTAACCACATTTAAGCTTAAGGGCTGGTCCCCGTTCGCTCGCCGCTACTAGGGGAATCTCGGTTGATTTCTTTTCCTCCGGGTACTTAGATGTTTCAGTTCCCCGGGTTCGCCTCTCAAGAGCTATGTATTCACTCAAGAGATACCCAGCTTATACTGGGTGGGTTTCCCCATTCGGAAATGTCCGGATCAAAGTCTGTTTACCGACTCCCCGAACCTTATCGCAGGTTACCACGTCCTTCATCGCCTCTGACTGCCAAGGCATCCACCGTGCACGCTTAGTCACTTGACCATATAACCCAAAAGGGTCTGATTCAAAGTAACTGATTAAACTTCATAGCCAACTGTTAAACAGTTAACGCTGAAGTAACGATACATTTACGCCGGATTAGCGCTTGTACATTTGTCTTACTTAATTCTCGTTACAGGATTTAAATTGTTAAAGAGCGTTTAAAGCAAAAAGCTTTAAAAGATAGTCACTTAAGCGTGAATATTTTTAAAACTCTTTTCTAAACTTGAGCGAAATCTCGATCATCACTGCCAGATTTTTGCTTAATCAAGGCGAAGCATGACGACGCATAGCCTGCTATGCGAGGAATGTTTCAACGAAGAGTAAGGAAAAATTGGTAGGCCTGAGTGGACTTGAACCACCGACCTCACCCTTATCAGGGGTGCGCTCTAACCAGCTGAGCTACAAGCCTATATCTTGGTATAAATACCAATTCGCTCTCTTTACATTCTGATCAGATAATTCGTGTGAACGCTTGCTGAGAATCCGCTATCGTTTAAGGAGGTGATCCAGCCCCAGGTTCCCCTAGGGCTACCTTGTTACGACTTCACCCCAGTCATGAACCACACCGTGGTAACCGCCCTCCCGAAGGTTAAGCTAGCTACTTCTGGTGCAATCCACTCCCATGGTGTGACGGGCGGTGTGTACAAGGCCCGGGAACGTATTCACCGTGACATTCTGATTCACGATTACTAGCGATTCCGACTTCATGGAGTCGAGTTGCAGACTCAATCCGGACTACGACCGGTTTTGTGAGATTAGCTCCCCTCGCAGGATTGCAGCCCTCTGTACCGGCCATTGTAGCACGTGTGTAGCCCTACTCGTAAGGGCCATGATGACTTGACGTCGTCCCCACCTTCCTCCGGTTTGTCACCGGCAGTCTCCTTAGAGTTCCCACCCGAAGTGCTGGCAAATAAGGACAAGGGTTGCGCTCGTTACGGGACTTAACCCAACATTTCACAACACGAGCTGACGACAGCCATGCAGCACCTGTCACTGCGTTCCCGAAGGCACATCAGAATCTCTTCCGACTTCGCAGGATTTCAAGAGTAGGTAAGGTTCTTCGCGTTGCGTCGAATTAAACCACATGCTCCACCGCTTGTGCGGGCCCCCGTCAATTCATTTGAGTTTTAACCTTGCGGCCGTACTCCCCAGGCGGTCTACTTAGTGCGTTAGCTGCGCCACTAAGATATCAAGTATCCCAACGGCTAGTAGACATCGTTTACGGCGTGGACTACCAGGGTATCTAATCCTGTTTGCTCCCCACGCTTTCGCACCTCAGCGTCAGTATCAGACCAGGTGGTCGCCTTCGCCACTGGTGTTCCTTCCTATATCTACGCATTTCACCGCTACACAGGAAATTCCACCACCCTCTTCTGTACTCTAGTTATCCAGTATCAGGTGCAGTTCCCAGGTTGAGCCCGGGGCTTTCACATCTGACTTAAATAACCGCCTACGCGCGCTTTACGCCCAGTAATTCCGATTAACGCTCGGACCCTCCGTATTACCGCGGCTGCTGGCACGGAGTTAGCCGGTCCTTCTTCTGCAGTTAACGTCACAGATGCAAGGTATTAACTTACATCCTTTCCTCACTGCTGAAAGTGCTTTACAACCCTAAGGCCTTCTTCACACACGCGGCATGGCTGCATCAGGCTTGCGCCCATTGTGCAATATTCCCCACTGCTGCCTCCCGTAGGAGTCTGGGCCGTGTCTCAGTCCCAGTGTGGCTGATCATCCTCTCAGACCAGCTACGGATCGTCGCCTTGGTAGGCCATTACCCCACCAACTAGCTAATCCGACGCAGACTCATCTGATAGCGCAAGGCCCGAAGGTCCCCTGCTTTCCCCGTAGGGCGTATGCGGTATTAATCCAAATTTCTCTGGGCTATCCCCACTACCAGGCAGATTTCTACGCGTTACTCACCCGTCCGCCGCTCGTCATCTTCTAGCAAGCTAGAAATGTTACCGCTCGACTTGCATGTGTTAAGCCTGCCGCCAGCGTTCAATCTGAGCCATGATCAAACTCTTCAGTTTAATTTTTCGACACCGGAATGTGGTGTCTTAAATCTAGCTCAAAGCATTAAACAACTTTGCATAAAAACATCTAAATGAATTCACTTAGGTTGCTTATCTTTGATAAAGCTTTTGTGCTTCATCTCAACAAGCGCCCACACGAATTATCTGATCAAATTGTTAAAGAGCGATGCTTAAAACCATTCCAGCAACCGGTGTAACCGTCGTTGCTGTCGTCTCAAGCGAGGTGCGTATTCTACTCAACACCCGGTGGAAGTCAACGGTTATTTTCAGAAGATTTTGATTAATTCTGAAGAAAAACCAAAACCGGAAAAGCAACCTTTCGTTCCGGTCGAATCAGTTGTCTCACACTTTAAAACAAGTTGTTTTTCAGCGGGTTATTCTGACTCTCATCAAGTGCATTTTGCTGCGTTGCCGCGGCCCTGCGTCTCAATGTGGGGGCGTATTATAGGCACGCTGACCGAAGAGTCAACAGGCTTTTGAATAAAGCTGAAATTAGTTTTTGCGCTGCAACAAGCACCCTTTCCAACACTGTTTTATATCGCTAAACAGCAGGCATAAAAACGCAGCCTTCGGCTGCGTTTATATAAAAGTAAACAGTCAGATACTATGTTCAGGAAGCGTTATTCTCTTCTTCCTGCCGCATAGCTTCATCGAGATCTTTGTCCTGATCATCACTGCTGCGCGGAACAATCACTGACAAGATGATGCCCAGTTCAAACAGTAACCACATAGGTACCGCTAACAGTGTCTGCGAAATAACATCCGGTGGTGTCAGCAACATACCCAGGACGAAACAGCCAACAATTACATAGGCACGTTTAGAGCGAAGACTTTCAACATCACTAATACCTGCCCACACAATCAACAAAGTTGCGATTGGAATTTCAAAAACGATACCGAATGCGAAGAAGATCTTCAGAACGAAGTTCAGATAGCTGCTGATATCGGTCATAACAGCTACGTTTTCCGGCCCAACACTGGTAAAGAAGCTGAAAATCAGCGGGAAGACAACAAAATACGCAAATGCAACGCCACAGTAGAACAGCAGAATACTGGATGCCAGTAACGGCACTGCCAGGCGCTTTTCGTGCTTATAAAGACCCGGTGCAATAAAGCCCCAGATCTGATGCAGAATAAACGGCATTGCGGCAAAGATTGCCGCTACCAGCGTCAGCTTAAATGGTGCAAAGAATGGCGAGGTAACATCCGTCGCAATCATGCTGGTGCCTTCCGGCAGCAAACCGGTCAGCGGCTCAGAAATCAGCGTGTAGAGATCATTCGCAAAATAGAATAGCCCCAGGAAGAACACCAGTATCACCAGCAAGGCACGCAGCAGACGCGTGCGCAACTCGACCAGGTGAGATACAAAGGTTTGTTCTTGCTCGACTTCCGGCTGGTTAGGATCGATCATTACTGACTGGCTTATCTTCGCTGTTTACAGTCTCAGCCTTTTCCGGTTCTGAGACGGGCATTTTGTCGAGTTCGTCGTGCGCGGCGTTGATCTCTTTCTGTAAATCAACATTGGCCTGATCAAACGGCTGACGCATTTCGTTCAGCTCCTGATCAAGTTCATCTTTTGCATAGCAACCTGACGGCGCATTTCATCCAGACGAAGCTCTTCATTAATTTCTGACTGAATACCACCGATCGTACGACGGGCTTTCCCCACCCAGAGGCCAACCGTGCGCGCTGCGACCGGGAGTTTATCCGGACCCAGCACTATCAGGCCAACCACACCGATAATCAGCAGTTCGGCAAAACCGATATCAAACATTCAGGACTACCTGATTACTTGTCAGACTTTGGTTCTTCAGTTGCTTCTTTTGCTGCTGGCTTATCGCCTTCTGCAAAATCAGCGTCAGCAGGAATCTGCTTTTTCTCTTCTTCAGCGCCGCCGTCGTTCATAGCTTTCTTGAAGCCTTTAACCGCACCGCCAAGGTCGCCGCCAATGTTGCGCAGTTTTTAGTGCCGAACAGCAGAATGATAATCACCAGTACGATTGCCAGCTGCCAAAGACTAATACCACCTAACATAATTTCTACTCCGTTATTGCATTGCAGGTATGCCACCTGCCATCAAATGAAAATGCATGTGCCAGACCTCTTGTCCGCCGCCATGTCCGGTATTGGTTATTGTCCGGAAGCCGGCGTCCAGGCCCTGTTGTTTTGCGATTTTGGGAATGGTGAGCATCAGATGTGCCATCAGTTGCTGATCATCCTTCCCAAGATCATATAAATTTTCGATATGCTTTCGGGGTATCACCAGCAGGTGTACCGCCGCTTTCGGCTGAATATCCCGGAACGCCATTATCTGTTCGTCCTGATAAACAACATCAGCCGCCGCTTCACCACTGGCAATGCGGCAAAAATACAGTCAGCCATTATCTTTGTTGGGACGGCTGGCCTTTTCTTCAAGGCCTGACATATCAAAACGACGTGCCAGCTCGTTCACCACCGCTTCGGGGCGCTCTCCCAGATGCGACAAAGCAACCAGTGAGTGGAACCATAAATCGGCCACTTCATAGATGACGTCTTTATTATCACCGCTGGTCTGTGCATCCTTAGCCGCCAGAATTGTTTCAGTGGCTTCTTCACCCACTTTTTCCAGAATCTTATTCAGCCCTTTCGCGTGCAGACTCGCCACATACGACGTATCAGCCGCTGCATTTTTACGTGCTTCTAAGATATCACCTAATTGTGTCAATACGTCGTTCATTGCACAGCCTTATTTGTCATAAATCACGTTCGGATCTTTTAATACCGGTTCAGCGGCAACCCACTCACCGTTTTTGAGGCTTTTATAGAAGCAATGCTCACGGCCGGTGTGGCAGGCAATGCCGCCCAGCTGTTCTACCTGCATGAGAATAACATCACTGTCACAGTCCAGACGCAGATCATGCAACTGCTGTACATGGCCGGATTCTTCGCCCTTGCGCCACAGTTTCTGACGGGAGCGGGACCAGTATATCGCCCGCTGCTCAGTCACTGTCAGTTGCAGCGCTTCTGCATTCATCCAGGCAACCATCAGCACCTTACCGGTTTTATGATCCTGGGCGATGGCCGGAATCAGGCCGTCCTGATTCCATTTAATTTCTTCAAGCCAGCTTGCTTGCTGACCATTCTGCTCTGCAGCTTGTTCACACATCTTCTACTACCTGTTTACGACAGCCGCCAAGCATACCCCATCAACCAGAGGGGTGCTATCCCTCTTCAAGGGCGCATCTCAGCCGCGAATAATCAACGCCAGCCCCGCCCCGGTAAGCAGCCAGCCCAGAGGTGGCAGGTTCGCCACAACAGCCAACGGCTCCAGCAATGTTAAGCCTGCACCGGCAAGCATAAGAATACCTAATAGTTTAGGCCAGCAACGCTGAGCCTTACTTGCACGGTTTTCACTAAGCTGCTGTATTTCACGCTGCCGGTTGGCATCCATCTGGCGGACTTGCTGCAGCGCTTCATAGGTAAGTTGTGGTAACTGTGGCATTTTTCCAGCCAGTCCGGTGCCTGCTGACGAATATTCTTCCAGACAGCTTTTGGCCCCATACGCTCTTTCATCCAGCGCTCAAGGAATGGCTGTGCGGTTTGCCAAAGGTCCAGATCCGGGTAGAGCTGACGCCCTAAGCCTTCTATATTCAGTAAGGTTTTCTGCAGTAATACCAGCTGCGGCTGCACTTCCATATTAAAGCGCCGGGCTGTCTGGAAAAGCCCCATCAGCACCAGACCAAAAGAGATATCTTTCAGAGGCTTTTCAAAGATAGGCTCACAGACACTGCGAATTGCAGTTTCAAAAGCAACCACATTGGTGTCAGCCGGAACCCAGCCGGATTCAATGTGCAATTGGGCAACCATCCGGTAATCCCGCTTAAAAATGCCAGGAAATTACGGGCCAGATAGCTCTGGTCTTCACTGCTCAGCGAGCCGACGATGCCAAAATCAATAGCAATGTACTGCGGAGAAGACGGGTTATCACGGGAAACAAAAATATTGCCCGGGTGCATATCCGCATGGAAGAAACTGTCGCGGAATACCTGGGTAAAGAAGATCTCCACCCCTGCTCCGCAAGCTTCTTCATGTCTGTATTCTGGGCATTCAACTGATCAACATCCGCCACAGGAATACCATGAATACGCTCCATGACCAGCACATTCTGGCGGGTCAGATCCCAGTAAATCTCAGGCACATAGAGTATCGGTGAGTCTTCAAAATTACGGCGGATCTGGGAGCAGTTCGCCGCCTCTTTGCGCAAGTCCAGCTCATCAAAGATGGTGTTCTCATAGTCCGCGACCACTTCAACCAACCGCAGACGCTTTCCTTCAGCCCACAACCGCTCAATCAGATGCGCCAGACTGAACAGCAGATCAACATCTTTACGTATAATCTTGTCGATGCCCGGACGGACAACCTTAACTATCACTTCATCGCCACTGTACAGCAGTGCCTGATGCACCTGTGCAACCGATGCTGAAGCCATTGGCTCAGCTGAGAATTCGGCAAACAGGTTTTCAACGTTGTCTCCCAGGGCCTGCTCGATGATACGGCGGGCTTTATCACCGCCGAATGGCGGCACCTGGTCCTGCAGACGTTTGAGTTCGAGTGCCAGATTATCCGGTAACAGATCCCGGCGGGTTGAAAGCATCTGGCCAAATTTAATGAAGATCGGCCCCAGCTCTTCCAGGGCAAGACGCAACCGTTCACCTTCACTGCGCTTACCGACCGGAATAATATACCGCCACAGCATCAGCCAGAGGGCAAGACGCACATACCAGCGCAGGGGAAGATTCTCAAAGAAGGTATCCAGGCGGTATTTAGCAAACACCCGGGCAATTTTAAGCAGTCGCAGTAATTGTCTCACTGAGGGGCCATCAATATTCAGCTACAGAACGGGACGCCATATTGCACCCTAGACCGGGGAAGGTAAAGCAAAACCCATGAGCCGCGTCAAAGTCAGGCGACTTCGACACGGTTTCGGCCATTTTTCTTCGCGGTATACAGTGCTTTATCGGCCCGTTCAAACAGTGATTCAATGGTGTCCGCATCATCAATTTCAGCAACACCGAATGACATGGTGATGGTGACCGACTTACCGTGGAAATTAAACGGACTGTTCTCAATGCTGTGACGGATTTTATCCACCGCCTGAGCAGCTTCAGCCGACGTTGTTGACGGCATCAGAATCACAAATTCTTCACCGCCAAAACGGGTCACAAAATCTGTTGAGCGGCATTTATTTGTGAGGATATTCGCCACCAGACGCAGGACTTTATCCCCGCCAGGTGACCGTAGGTATCATTAACCTTTTAAAGAAGTCCAGATCACAGACCACAACGGAGAAGAACTGCTGATAACGTTTCCAGCGCTCAAACTCTGCGGCAATTTTCTCATCGTAGGCAGCACGGTTCGGCAGCATGGTCAGCGGATCGGTCATCGCTTTGGTCCGCTCCGCTTCAATCCGCGCACGTACCTGCATACTTTCCGTTTCCATTTGCTGCAGCCGGTCATTCATAGCCACATAACGTTCTTCCAGCGCCTTTTCACGGGCCTCTTCATGGGAACGGAAATCATCCATGGATTTAACAATGCTTTTCAGCTGCGACGATACCTGCAGCTTAAGCTGATTAATGTCACTGCTGTCGGTAACCGCCTGATGGATCGCTTTCACGTCACGACGTATAAGAGTATTCAGCTGGTCGGTTTCTTTACCATTGGCCACTTCATCTTTATGGCTTTCGGTCAGGAAGATCTGCACTTCTGATAACTGGGAATTCAGATTCACCAGATAGTCTTCGAAGTCACTGCTGCTGCGGCTGGCAACGCTGACAATCAGCTGAGTCAGGTTCTGGAAGATATCTGACAGCCCCTTCAGGCTAACCCCTGAACGGATCTGTTTAATCAGTGCTTTGGCATCCGGCTGATCAGACTTGGGAATGTAAAGACTCTTAATCAGCGTAACCAGTTCCATTTCCACCTGTTTATACAGGTCATTTAACTCTTCACTGTCTTCGGTCGACTGCTGCGGCGCTGCAGATTCGGCCACCTCATCAACACTCTTCAACAGAGGCTTCTGCAGTTCTAACAGGTCCTGCATAATGCCCGGCAGTGCAGCCTTACGCTCCACTGCCTGTGGAATCATTTCACCAATATTATCCAGCTGGGCGTTATTCTGATCCGCAGCAAGATTATCGTTAATCTGCCGTAACCATTCGCGCAGAATCTTCAGCAGATCACCGTCGGTTTTCTGCTGCGCCTGATCAACACCGCGCAGCTCTTTATCAACCGCATCAAGTGCCACCTGATAGCTTTCGGTTTGCTGATTAGCCTTCAGTTCTTCTGTCAGTTGCAGTAACGCAGTATCCAGTTTCGGCGTGACGCCGGTCAGATGCACCGCCATCTGTGTTGTCAGACGACTCAGGGAACGGTCTTCCAACTGCGCCTGCAACTCATCCATTTCCAGGGCGAGTTCTTTGTACTTATCTTTCCACTCATTCTGTTTGTTTGACATCCGACTACCTATCAGCACCGATCAGTAGTCGCTATGGTATACCCTCACTTCTACCGCCGCCAGCGATTGTCACTCGCTTTGGGAGGCATAAATATAAAAACCCCGCACAGGGCGGGGTTTAAATAAGCGTTTGAAACAGAAGCCGCTAAGCGTTTAACCGCCCTGAGCTGCACGCTCCTTTTCGACCAGGTATTCAGCCACTTTCAGCATGTTCGCATGGCTACCGGCAGTACCTGTGGTAATACGGTACTTGCCATTCACAATCAGCGTCGGAACACCTTCAATACCGTAACCGGCAAGCTTGGATGCACCGATGTTCAGCTTCATGTTAGTGGCAAATGAATCATACATATCTTTGAACTTCTCAGGGTCAACGCCCAGGCCGGCATAAAATTCTGCCAGGTCATCAGCGTTTCTGAAACGGCGACGCTCCTGGTGAATACCGTTAAACGTAGCCTGATGGGTTTTATCCAGCGTCTTCAGCAACTCAGAAGAATAGTACGCACGGGCCATTGGCTCCCATGAACGGCTGAATACAACCGGGATACGGACAAAGTTCACATCGGCTGGCTGACGCTCAACCCATGGTTCAAGAATAGGTTCGAAGTTATTACAGTGCGGACACAGATAACCGAATGCCTCTACAACCTCTATACGCTTGGCATCCGTCGTTTTAACCGGGGCATCCAGCTTCTGGTAATGCACACCTTCAGTAAATTCTGCGGCATGCGAAATTAACGGGCTAACCGCCAACAGCACTACGGCACAGATTTTCTTCCACATGATTAACTCTCCAAGTAACGCCCTGAAAGGCATAAACATTTATCTTCGTTTCTGGGACTCAGATAACGTTCCCAAGTTCCCCTGTAACAAAAAAGGTAGCCGAAGCTACCTTTTTATATTTCTCAGGCTGTCATCAGCATGCTGCTTAATGCAGACCCTGAATGTAGCTGGAAACCGCTTTGATTTCGTCTTCGCTCAGCTTAGATGCGATATCCTGCATCATACCGGAAGGATCGTTAGTACGCGCACCGCTGGCAAACGCTTTCAGCTGCTTAGCTGTGTAATCTGCGTGCTGACCACCTAGTTGCGGGAAACCTGCAGATGCATTACCGCTTCCGGTTGGCAGGTGACAAGCTGTACAAGCTGCAACACCCTTGGACTGAACACCTGCACGGTAAATATCACGGCCGGCATCTACCAGCTCAGAGAGGCGCTGCCTACCTGAACACCTTTTGAGGCGAAGAATGCCGCGATATCTTCCAGATCCTGATCGCTCAGGTTTGTCAGCATACCGGTCATTTCAACTACCGGACGGGTACCCGCTTTAATATCCTGCATCTGCTTCAGCAGGTAGCGCTCATTCTGGCCAGCCAGTTTTGGGAAATTGGCAACGGCACTGTTACCGTCAGCACCGTGACAAGCGGCACATACTGCAGTTTTGGCTTGGCCTGCAGCAGCATCGCCTGCTGCCTGTGCAACACCCGTGATACCTACACTTACCAGTAAGGCGATCAGTAGTTTATTCATCAACCTAGACTCTTGCTATTATTTGCTAACGGCGTCCGCCATGTCCCTCACACAGACATAACTGAGCTACCTCACCAATCCCGGACTAGAGTTATCCCCGGCCACAGGTAGAATTTCGGCGGCATTATAACCTAATATCCACACAAACTGGAACGATTTAGCCGGACATTTAGTCGAAGGCCACGCATTCGCCGGCAGAAGCAGGTAAAATCCCGCATAATAATGACTTAACGCAAGATTCCAGCAGCGTTTAATTCCGATTTAAGGCAACCCCATGTCACAAGCACAAATCCACTATCACCTGACGCAATTTAACACCAGCGCCAGTAAGCTCAGCCAGTGTCCGGAAGACAATGGCGCTGAAGTTGCCTTTGCCGGCCGTTCCAACGCGGGTAAATCCAGCGCCCTGAACGCCCTGACGAATGCCAAACTGGCCCGCACCAGTAAAACCCCGGGCCGTACGCAGCTGATCAACTTCTTCGACACCAATGTTGAAAATGTACGCCTGGTAGATTTACCCGGCTACGGCTACGCCAAGGTACCGGTGGCAATGAAAGAGCACTGGCAGAAGCATCTGGATGACTATCTGCAGTCCCGGGATTGCCTGCGCGGTGTCGTCTTATTAGTAGATGTGCGTCATCCACTGAAAGAATTTGACCAGATGATGATCGACTGGTGCCAGAGCGCCCAGATGCCATTACATATCCTGCTGACCAAAGCCGATAAGCTTAAGCGTGGTCCGGCGCAAAACACACTGCTTCAGCTGAAACGTGATCTGGACGTTAAAAATGACCCGCTGATCACCATTCAGCTGTTTTCAGCACTGAAGAAAACCGGTGTGGATCAGTTACGGGAACGGCTCAGCAACCTATTGCTGGCTGAAGAAGATTAAGCGCCGCACAGCGCTTGTCTGATTACGTAGAGAAGCTCTCAAAAACACAAAGGGGAACGTTCGTTCTTGAGAGCTTCAATGCGCGTTGTCTACGCTCAAGGCCTAACAGAAAAAACATTCAGGCCTCATATAAAGACTAGTTGAAACACAGAATTTACCCAAATTTTTGTATGATTTTTGATCAGCAAAAATTTGGGCTCACCCTCTTACAATCAGTGCGCCTCGTCCCAGTTATCACCGGTTCCGGCTTCCACCAGTAACGGTACATCCAGCTCCGCAGCCCCTGCATCAGCTCAACCAGCGTCGTACTGACTTCAGCAACTTTCGCTTCAGGCACTTCCAGAATCAGTTCATCGTGCACCTGCATGATCATACGGGCACCGCTGTCACTGCTAAGCAGCCAGTCATCCACCTTCACCATGGCCCGTTTAATAATATCTGCGGCGGTGCCCTGCATAGGTGCGTTGATCGCGGTCCGCTCCGCTGCCTGACGGCGCATACCGTTGCTGGCTTTGATTTCCGGCAGATACAAACGCCGCCCAAACAGGGTTTCAACATAGCCATTTTCAGCAGCCTTCATACGGATATCATCCATATAGTGCTGCACTCCCGGATAAGTGGCGAAGTAATGGTCGATATACTTCTGCGCTTCATTCCGGCCCACACCCAGCTGCTTGCCCAGACCAAACGCAGACATGCCGTAAATCAGGCCAAAGTTAATCGCTTTGGCGCTGCGACGCTGCTCAGTGCTGACCTGATCAAGCCCCACACCGAATACTTCGGCAGCCGTCGCCTTGTGGATATCTTCACCGTGGGCAAAGGCATTCAGCAAACCTTTATCCTGAGAAAGGTGCGCCATAATGCGCAATTCAATCTGTGAGTAATCCGCCGCCACCAGCTTGTAGCCTTCAGGGGCCACAAATGCCTGACGGATACGGCGGCCTTCCTGGCTACGGATCGGAATGTTCTGCAGGTTAGGATCCGTTGACGATAAACGCCCAGTGGCGGTAACCGCCTGATGGTAAGAGGTATGGATACGTTTAGTCGCCGGATCAACCATCAGTGGCAGCTTATCGGTATAAGTGCTCTTAAGCTTACTCAGGCCACGGTGCTCAATGATCAGTTTTGGCAGTGGGTAATCCAGTGCCAATTCCTGTAAGACTTCTTCCGCAGTAGACGGTGCACCTTTCGGGGTCTTTTAATCACCGGCAGCTTTTGCTGTTCAAACAGAATTTCCTGCAGCTGCTTGGTCGAGCTCAGGTTGAACGGTGCGCCAGCCAGCTCATGGGCTTGGGTTTCCAGTTCCTGCAGGCGCTTGCCATGATCCATACTCTGCTGCGCTAACTGCCCCACATCCACCAGTGCGCCCTGCCGTTCCATTCGGGACAGCACCGGCACCAGCGGCAGTTCAATATCAGTAAATACTTTTTCCAGCGAGGCTTCACGCTCCAGCTGTGATACCAGCGTCTGGTGCAGACGCAGGGTAATATCCGCATCTTCCGCCGCATAGGGGCTGCCTGCTCCAGCTCAATCTGATTAAAGGTCAGCTGTTTTTACCCTTACCGGCAATGTCTTCAAACTTAACGGTTTTAACACCCAGATAGGTATCGGCCATGCTGTCCATGTTATGCCGGGTGGCGGTGGAATTCAGGGCGTAGGACTCAAGCATGGTATCAAAGGCTACACCGCGTAATTCAATGTCGTAGCGGGCCAGCACGTTCATGTCATATTTCAGGTGCTGACCAACCTTTTTATGTTCGTCGCTTTCCAGCAGCGGCTTCATTTGCGCCAGCACCGCATCCCGGTCCAGTTGCACCGGCACGCCCATATAATCGTGGGCCAGCGGTACATAGGCAGCTTTACCCGGCTCAACCGCAAAGGACAGCCCCACCAGATTCGCCTGCATATAGTTCAGGCTGTCGGTTTCGGTATCAAAGGCAAACAGTTCCGCTTCTTCCAGGGTTTTCATCCAGCTGTCCAGCTGCGCCTGTTCAAGCACGGTTTCGTAAACCACTTCTGCCGGTGCGGCAATCGCATCCGCCGCCGCGGCAGACACATCAGCCCCTTCAGCACCGTTTTCCAGCTCCAGAATCCAGGACTTAAACTCGCAGGCTTTGAACAGCTCCAGCAGCGCGTCTTTATCCGTCACCGGCACCGGAATATCCGCGATTGCAGTATCCAGTTCCAGATCCGTTTTGATGGTCGCCAGCAGGTAAGACAGATCCGCAGATTCTTTATGTTGCTCCAACTTGGCAGCCATACTCTTGGAACCGCGGAAGCCCAGATCAGCAATTTTATCCAGATTGGCATACAAGTCAGCAATGCTGCCGATGCCCTGCAGCAGAGCCAGTGCGGTTTTCTCGCCGACACCCGGCACACCCGGAATGTTGTCGACCTTATCCCCATCAGCGCCAGATAGTCGATGATCAGCTCCGGCGGAATGCCGAACTTTTCTTCTACCCCCGCCCGATCCATATAGGTATCTGTCATGGTGTTAATCAGGGCAACATGCTCATCCACCAGCTGGGCCATGTCTTTATCGCCAGTGGAGATAATGGTGGCCTGCTGCTGGGCACTGGCCTGACGTGCCAGCGTACCGATGACATCATCTGCTTCAACACCCGGCACCGCCAGCAACGGAAACCCCATCGCCCGGACAATGTTATGAATCGGTTCGATCTGTGCCCGCAGATCATCCGGCATCGACGGCCGCTGAGCCTTGTATTCCGGATAGATTTCATCCCGGAAAGTCTTTCCCTTGGCATCGAATACCACCGCAACCGGGCTGTCCGGATACTGCTTGATCAGACTGCGCAGCATACTGGTCACCAGACGCACCGCACCGGTAGGCTCGCCCTGAGAATTTCGCATATCTGCTTGCTGGGAGGCAAAGAATGCACGGTATAGATAGGATGAACCATCAACGAGGATCAGCGGTTTAGTATTGGCCATAGTACTCAGACTTAATCTTCAAACTGTCGATTAGAAAGGAAAACCGGATCAGACACCGGCCAGCCCTCATGAAAAATGCTTATTCAGCGGGAATGCCACATCATATGTCATCTGTCCGGGGTACCCAAGCCATAAGCCCGCCGATCAGCGGAATTTTCATAACACCCCTCATCCGCCACATGAAATATAGTTGTCGCCACCGCGGTGAAGCCTTACTATGCAGCCCACTAAAAATGAGTAAGAACCTTTCTGTCTATGGCCGTTTACACTTCTGTCAGCCACGCTGAACTTGATACATTCCTTTCCGATTTTGATCTGGGCACGCTGGTCAGCCACCAGGGCATCGACGGCGGTATTGAAAATACCAACTACTTCGTCACCCTGAAGACAGATCAGGGAAACAGCAGAGTATGTACTTACTTTATTTGAAGAACTGACGATGGATGAAATGCCCTATTTCGTCGAACTGACCACCTGGCTGGCAGAGCGTGGCATTGCAGTACCCCACCCAATGCAGGACCGTAACGGCATCGCTCTGAAGTCGTTAAAGCAACGTCCGACGCTGATTCAGCCCCGCTTTACCGGTGGCCATCTGGCACAACTCACACCGGACCACTGCGCCCAGATCGGCCAGGCACTTGCCCGCTTCCATAACGCCGGTAATGACTTTTACATGCAGCGTCAGGCCCACCGTGGGGTATTCTGGTGGCGGCGCGAATCCGCAGTCATCGCCAGCCAGTTACCTCCGGAAGACGCTGAGTTACTGCGCAATGAAGTGGCGCTGTTCGACACCTTGCGGGAAGAGGCAAGCGATTTGCCGATGGGGGCGATTCACGGCGATCTGTTCTTCGACAACGCCCTGTTTGACGGCGACACCCTAAGCGCCATCATCGACCTGTATAACGCCTGTACCGGTTACTTGCTCTATGACCTGGCCATTGTTGCCAACGACTGGTGTGTTAATCCTGACGGCAGCATTGATTCAGAACGGAAGACGCCCTGCTGCAGGCATATGCCGCAGAACGGCCTTTCACGGGCGGTGAGCATAAAGCCTGGGCACAACTGACCCGCACCGCCGCCATGCGTTTCTGGCTGTCCCGTCTGATCCCCTGGCTGGATGAAAACAGCACGCAAAAGCTGAAAGACCCGGATGAACTGAAGCAGATCCTGTTACAGCGTATTCAACACCCCAGACAGTTACCCGCGTAGCGAATACCCTGCAAAAAGGCCGTTCAGTGAACGGCCTTTTTACATCAGTCTTCCAGCGCATCCGCCAGTGCTTCCAGCTCGTCCAGCACCCCGATAAAGCGCTCACCGAAAGCAGTGACTTCATACTCCACCCGGGGTGGCACCTCCGGATAACTGATCCGCTTCAGAATACCGAAATCCACATTCTTACGCAGACACTCATTCAGCACCTTGGTTGTCAGCCCTTCCACGCTGCGAACCATTTCCCCGGACGATTAATGCCATGGGCCAGCAACTGATAGACCGTCAGTGACCACTTGCAGCCATAAATCGTTTCTACCATCCGGGCACTGCGCGCCGGAGCGGATTTCTGTGAAAAATTTTCTCGTTAGATTTCATCAAACTGTACCGAAAAGTACCTATAGCACCACTTTGTACTTACTTTTTCCCGACGCCCCGATCCATACACTGGATGCCATACAGGGCGGATTATGACGCCGTCTTAATGACCATCATTAATCATGGGAAACCGATAAAATGCAAGCCACAACACCAGTAACAGCACTCATCCTCGGCGGTTCCAGCGGTATGGGCCTGACCATCGCAAAACGGCTTATGGCACAGGGCATCAGCACCTGTATCGTCGGCCGCTCTGCAGCTAAACTCAACCAGATCAGTGCAGAACATCAGAGCAACGGCTTACTCTCAACCTACCGTGCCGACCTCTACGAGCCTCAGGATGTCGATGATCTGATCAGTCATATCGCCACTCAGCCTCAGGGAATCCGGTACTTCGTCAATGCTGCCGGCTATTTCAATCCAAAAGCATTTACTGACCATACCCCGGAAGATTATGACCTGTATATGCAACTCAACCGCGCCAGCTTCTTCATCTCCCAGGCAGTTGCCCGCAACATGCAACAGCACGGCGGTGGCAACATCGTGCACATCGGTTCTATGTGGGCGAAGCAGGCTGTGAAAGCAACACCGTCATCGGCCTATTCAATGGCCAAAGCCGGCCTGCACTCACTGACCCAGCATATGGCAATGGAACTGGCGGATGACAACATCCGGGTCAACGCCGTATCACCGGCCGTCGTCGCCACACCTATTTACGAAGCCTTTATTCCCCAACAGGAAGTCCCGCAGGCACTGGCAGGTTTTAACGGCTTCCATCCGATAGGACGTATCGGCCAGCCTGAAGACGTTGCCGCAACCGTTGCCTTCCTGCTCAGCGAAGAAAGCAGCTGGGTAACCGGCGCAATCTGGGATGTGGACGGCGGCGTGATGGCCGGCCGCAACTGATCAGCAGGCACAAAAACCGCCGGTGCGGCTGCACGGGCGGTTTTATGTATGTTTACTGATTATTCATCACAAAACAGGAAGTTACGGATCAGCTCCTTGCCACCTTCCGTCGCAAAGGACTCCGGATGGAACTGAATGCCATAAATCGGATATTCCTTATGCTGCAGCCCCATAATTTCATACCTGGCTGACGGGTCTGCCACCAGCGTCGCCAGATCTGCTTCCGACATTTCACCGGCATCCGCCTGATTCACCACGGCCGTTAGCCGCAAGCAGTCAGGGAAACTGCTCACCTCAGCAATCAGAGAGTGGTAACGCATAATTTCCAGAAAGTTCGGAATGCCGCGGAAGACAGAGCTGCCATCATGCACAATCGGGCTGATCTTACCGTGCATTGGCAAAGCAGCCTTCACCACCTTGCCGCCAAACTGATGCACAATCCCCTGCATGCCCAGACACACGCCCAGCAGCGGAATGGTTTTGCCCAACTCCTGAATCACCTGAGCACAAATACCAAAGTAGCTTTCGTCTTCAGGGGTACCCGGGCCCGGTGACACGATGATCCGATCCGGCGCAGCGGCTTTTATATCTTCCAGCGTCACTTCATCATTACGCTTCACCACCAGTTGGAAGTTTTCCAGCCGGCCCTGATGCTGTTCCGCACTGAGAATTTCACCAATGTACTGATACAGGTTGTACGTAAAGGAATCGTAATTATCGATAATATAAACTTTCATGCCTGCGCCCCTTACTGTGCGGTGTCTTTAACAAACTGATCCAGCACTTTCTTGGTACCGGCAAATTTACGCTGAATTTCCTGATACTCATCTTCAGGATTAGAGTCATAGACGTTACCGCCACAGGTTTGCACATAGGCTTCTTCGCCGTTGGCAAACACCGTCCGGATCGGAATCGCAAAAGCACAGTCACCGTTAAAGGAGAAGTGCCCCACTGCACCGCCATAAGGGCCACGGCCGTCTGATTCCAGATCATCAATGATCTTCATGGCTTCAATCTTCGGCGCGCCGGTTAACGTACCTGCCGGGAAGTTACTCGCCAGTGCCGAGAACATGTCCTGATCCTGGGCGATAATGCCAACAATCTCACTGGAAATGTGCTGTACATGGCTGAAGCGCTTAATGTCCATCAGGCTGCGGACTTTTACCGTACCGAACTGCGCCACGCGGCCAATATCATTCCGGTGCAGGTCGACAATCATATTGTGTTCGGCAATTTCCTTCGGATCATTCAGCAGCTTGCGGGCCAGCTCACGGTCCTCGGCTTCGGTTGCGCCACGCTGCGCAGTACCGGCCAGAGGGAAGGTTTCCATCTCGCCCTGACGCAAGCGGAACAACAGCTCAGGGCTGGCACCGATCAGCTTCTGCTCGCCGAATTTAAGGTAATACATTTGCGGAGACGGATTCACTTCCCGCAGCTGCTCATAAATATTGATGGTGTCGCCCTTCAGGGTGAAGCGCTTCTTGAAGCCCACCTCCGTCTGGAAGATTTTGCCGTCAATAATATCCTGCTTAACCTTCATGACCGCCGCCGCATGCTCTTCACGGCTCATGGTCTCCTCGCCCACCAGAATTTCCAGCTCACCGTTGCCCGGGTACTCCGCATCAATCAGCTGCTGCACCAGATCCATACGGTTATCGTCGTAGTAGAAGTAGAAAACCTCACCGGTCATTTTGTCGAGGATCAGGCCGTCCTTATACAAGCCAAACTTGAACGCATTGAACATCTCACTGCTTTGCAGGTTCAGCGTCGGCTCAAAGTAGTTCATGCTGTCATAACCCAGATAACCGGTCAGACCACCGGCATACTTACGGGAAATCACATCCTGAGGAATCAGATCCCGCAGCAGGTAATAGGGGTTATCACTCGGATATTCCTCGGTGCTGCCATCACGTTCCTGAATAAACAGGCTCTTACCTTCCGCCCAGATAATTTTTCCGGATCAAAACCGATAATTGAGTGGCGGGAGATATAACTTTCTTCCCCCAGCGACTCGAGCATGAAACAAATATCAAACTGCTTATCGAGCTTTTTAAACAGTTCGAAGAAATCAAAGCCGGCCCCCATCGGGACATACTGTGGTTTTCTGGGTAAATTGATCGGATCAGGCTTACGGGACATAACATTCTCTGGATTCAGCCGCTACCTCTGGATAACCGGCAACGGGATTAAATTCGGTAAACAGCTTTTACTGGCTGTCTTTTAACGCTCTGGAGCCGCGGGTAACGGTGGCAATCCCCACCCCAGGGTTTCTGCAATCTGTCGTTGCGGCACACCCTGCTCCAGCATCTTAAAAATCTGCAGACGCTTGGTCACCTCAACAAACTCATTGGGTGTCAGCAAATCACGTAACGCCGACTCCATTGCATCCGGGCTATCAATGTCTAACAAATGACGTGTTAATGCGGCGATATATTCTTTTTCAGTGCTCATCATAAACAACTTAGCATGTACTAGCGAACTAGTATGCTAGTACATTGATATTTTCAGTCAAGCATTATTTCTTCAGGCCTGACAATTCGGTTAACACACCATCCAGCCCCGTCATAAAAATGAACAGAACATAAACAAAAATGAAACAAATACCCGTCAGCCAAATACATCACACATCCGCCTGAAACATTGATATACATCAATATTTGAAATCTTTTGAAAAATAAAAATCATCAAAATTCAAACAAAATCACCTTTTAGGAATTATTCCTATATCTTCTGACACGCAATTCTCAATAATAGAATAGCAAGAGCAGGACGCTCCCGGTTATCAGGAAGATAACCCGCTGAAAGGAAGCTCAGAGACCTGTCAGGTGCAGGGATAGCGCCACTTAATGACAGACTCATCCGGAGTAAAGGACATTCCGGAAATATCTGCCAGAGCAGAAACAAAGGCTAAGGAAGCCGACAACTGCAGGAAGCAGAAATCAAACAAATACTCTTCTTTGAATGAAAGTTGTTTGAATGAGCAGGAAGCTCAAAACCCGAAACGGTCAGGTTATCAGGATGATAACTTGCTACAGGGAAGTGAAAAGGCCTGTCAGGTGTATGGAGAGCACCGTTCAATGACAGACTCATCCAGAGTAAAGGATATTCCGGAAATATCTGCCAGCGCAGAACCAAAGGCTAAGGAAGCCGACACTTGCAGGGAGCAGACAAACACTCTTCTTTAAGTGAAAGTCGTTTAAATGAAGGCTGTTTGAATGAGCAGGAAGCTCAAAACCCGAAACAGTCAGGTTATCAGGAAGATACCTGCTGTAGGGAAACACAGTGATCTTGTCAGGTGCACGGATAGCGCTATTCAATGACTGATCCGGCCGGAGTAAAGGACACTCCGGTAGTCTGCTCAGGCAGAAAAGAGGCCAGGGAGGCCATCGGTTGCAGGAAGCAACCTTAATGAATCAGGGATGCATTCACGGTAAACAGGACGTTTTCCGTTACAACAGGGAGGATCACGCTGCAGGGACAGGCAGCACAAGGTCAGCAGGAGCAACGACCGCCCCGAAAGGTTCATGATGAATCACCGGGTTTCAGGGACGCACTTTTAAGCAAAGGGAATAGCACCGGCCCATGGCCGGAAATCTGTAAGGCAAGTAAAGGAGGCGAAGCCGCACAGACACCATTTCAAGAAAGCATTCAGTGACGATTGAGTGCTTTTTTCTTTCTGCCCTTCTTTTATACCCACCGTTCAGATAACACTCGCGCCCGGACATGGGTCTGCTATAATCCGCTACTGATTATTTATACAGCAAATTCTGCATCAGCATAGACCCGGGCACTTATGGACGTATCTCACCTGCTTGACTCACTCAACGAAGCGCAGCGCGACGCAGTTTCCGCGCCACTTGGTAACCTGCTGGTACTGGCCGGTGCAGGCTCAGGCAAAACCCGGGTACTGGTTCACCGGATTGCCTGGCTGATCCAGACAGAAGGCCTGTCACCGTATTCAATTATGGCGGTAACCTTCACCAATAAAGCCGCCAAAGAAATGCGCGGCCGGATCGAAGAACTGCTGGGGCTGAATCCCAGCGGAATGTGGGTAGGCACCTTCCACGGTCTGGCACACCGTATTTTGCGGGCACACTGGCGCGATGCGGGCCTGACTGAAAACTTCCAGATCATGGATTCTGATGATCAGTTGCGATTGGTTAAACGGCTCAGCAAAGAAATGAATCTGGACGACAGCCGCTGGCCTGCCAAACAGTTTCAGTGGTATATCAACGCCCAGAAAGATGACGGCCTGCGTGCCGCCCATATTGATCCCGGCGGCGATCCCTATGCACAGATGATGGTCACCATGTACAGCGCCTATGAAGAAGCCTGTGAACGTGGCGGCATGGTGGACTTTGGTGAACTGATCCTGCGGTCACTGGAATTACTGCGCGACCGCAACCCTTCCCTGCTGAAACACTATCAGGACCGCTTCCGCTATATTCTCGTAGACGAATTTCAGGATACCAACACCATCCAGTATGCCTGGCTGAAACTGCTGTGCAGCGAAATGGACCCGCGCCAACCCCAGCCGGAAAAACTGATGGCGGTAGGCGATGACGACCAGTCCATCTACGGCTGGCGTGGTGCAAAAATCGAAAACATCCAGCGTTTTAAAGACGACTACAACGATACAACCGTGGTGCGTCTGGAACAAAACTACCGTTCCACCCGGAATATTCTCAGCGCAGCCAACGCCGTTATCGTCAATAACCAGGGCCGTCTGGGTAAAGAACTATGGACCGAAGGCACCGATGGCGAACCTATTTCCGTTTATGCCGCTTTTAATGAACAGGATGAGTCCCGCTTCATCGTTGATCAGATCGAAAGCTGGGTACGGGACGGCAACCTGCGCAGTGAATCTGCCATTCTGTACCGTTCCAATGCCCAGTCCCGGGTACTTGAGGAAGCCCTGATCCGTGCTGGTATGCCATACCGTATCTACGGCGGCCAGCGCTTCTATGACCGGCTCGAAATCAAAAATGCCCTTGCCTACATGCGCCTGCTCAGCAATCGCGAAGACGATACCGCTATGGAACGGGTCATTAACGTGCCCACCCGCGGTATCGGCGGCAAAACCATTGAAGAAGTCCGCCTGCACGCCCGTACAGAAGGCGTCTCCATGTGGCGGGCTGCCAATGAAGTGGTGGAACTGAATAAACTGTCTGCCCGGGCGGCCAATGCCCTGCAGGCATTCATTGACCTGATCAACGATCTTGACCAGAACACCCAACATGCTGAGCTGAACGAGCAGACAGAACACGTGGTGCAGTACTCCGGTCTGATTGAGCATCACCTCAAAGAAAAGGGTGAAAAAGGTCAGGCACGGGTGGAAAACCTTGAAGAACTGGTCAGTGCTGCCCGTCAGTATCTGTCGACCTGGGAACCGGACAAAGAAGAAAACGTTAACACCACGCCGCTTGCTTCCTTCCTTGATCAGGCTGCACTGGATGCCGGCGACACCCAGGCAGATGAACATCAGGACAGCGTCCAGCTAATGACCCTGCACTCTGCCAAGGGTCTGGAATTCCCTCTGGTGTTTTTGGCCGGCATGGAAGAAGGCCTGTTCCCGCATAACATGTCGATTGAAGAACCCGGACGTCTGGAAGAAGAACGGCGCCTTTGCTATGTCGGTATCACCCGTGCCATGCAACAGCTGTATCTGACCTATGCCGAATCACGCCGCTTGCATGGCAATGAAACCTTTAACCGGCCATCCCGATTTATCCGCGAGATTCCGGAAGAGCATCTGCAGGAAGTGCGCCTGAATGCCAGCATTCGCCGCCCGGTAACCGCCCAACGGGCACCTCAGCAGCCATCATATGCTCAGGCACAGGCCGGTCAGGATGTACCGTCTATCGTACTGGGTCAGCGGGTTTCCCATCCGATCTTCGGTGACGGCGTCGTCGTTAACTATGAAGGTCAGGGACCGAAAGCCCGGGTGCAGATTAACTTCGACTACGAAGGCACCAAATGGCTCGTTGTTGGTTACGCCAACCTGCAACCGCTTTAAATCTGTCTGACAGCCGGCAAATCTGCCGGCTGTTTTATACATATTTTCCCTTATCAGCCATTAGTCGTAGTTTTTGCCTTAACCCCTTTCTTTTCTGTGGTTAATCAGGCAAAAATAGATGTACTGAAACTGAATGACGGCAAAGGGAACATGGCCTTTTATTCCGTGAATGCACATATCCAACCACCGTACTGGCCGGATTCCACTGGTCGGTACTGCTGTGTATCTACAGCATACTGGTATGCCCCTTTAGCCGGAATGCCCGCCCATACTCTGCTGGGCCTCTATGCAACGTCAGTTATTCTGACCGCCCTTTGCATTCAAAAGCCAATCAGCAAACAACCAGCCACACCCATCAGGACCCCTGCAATTTCTTTCTGCATTCAGGTGCTTATCTGGACCATGCTGGGCTGTGCCATTGCTACATTTAACGCCCTGACGTTTGACTTCCTCCCGGCAGCGCTGAAAAAGTGATCATTGGCTTTGGCTTTCTGGGCATTTATAACGCCGTCAGCGGCCTGCTCCGGCAACAACACAAACAGCTCAAACCCAGACAGCTTCAGGCATTACATTTCTGGTTACGCTACGGAGTCATCACACTGCCGGTGGTGATTGCCGTCATGACTATTTGGATCATCAATGTTCAGCTTGCCACCTACTGGGCAGACTATCAGTTACCGGCCCGGTCTCCGGAACAGATCGTTCTGGCCAGCACCCTGTTTATGCTGCTGATTGCCATCCTGATCAGTCAGAACCTGCTGCGCAGTGGTTTCAGAATACTCAACAGCCAGGCCCGGCAGCTGCTACTCAGCATCGACCGTCGCGCCAATACACTGAACCCTTCACACCACTGTGAGTTTAAAAGTGTGCGTCAGCCAGACACTCAGATACTCAACAACCCTGTTTATCAGCGAAAGATTATTCACCGCCTGAGAGCACTTAAATATCTGGATCCGGTTACCGGCACGCACAATGCCCGCTTTATTGAAGACTTTCTCAAGAACCGCCAGCAGAAAGAGCCTGATCTGCAGCTGCATTTTTATTGATCCAGATCAAAGAGAAGCCCGTAGAAAACGTCCTACACTACGAAGAGGATTCTGATGCGTTACAGGCAAAAGCGGCCCAGCGCATTCATCAGTTTCTGATGGCGGAAGATATTTTAGCCCGGCTGGATAACAACTGCTTTGCGGTCATTCCTGCCAATCCGGAACGGCTGGATGAAAGTAATTTCAGCCAGTGTCTGACACAGAATCTGCAACAGCAGCCACTGACACTCAACGGACGTTCAGCTTACGTTAAGTGCAAAATCAGTAGGCAAAACGTCCTTATGCACAGTGCAAAAGCTGGGGCTGACTACGCCTTTCAGCATTAAAAAGCACTGTAATCCCCATTTTATGTACATTTAAAAATCGTTTTAATTTTTAAATTAAACATAGATTTCCCATACGGTAAAAACACATCAACTGTTTAAGTAATATTTAAAACAAGTGTTTTTCACTGAAAAATATGAGGTTTTTCTGGCACGCGGGTTTCATTCTTCAGAAATCACGGTGTAGGTTGTTTTGCTGTTTGAAACAAGTTCCCCAGCCGAATAATTTGAGGAGTATATTCGTGTTTTCCTCCCTGCGTATTTCATCACGAATCTATCTGTTTGCCGGTATTCAGCTACTGCTGTTACTGATACTGGGCGGTGTCGCCCTGACACAAATGCAGAAAATCGGTATCGAACTGATCGATATCGCCGAAGAAGATATCCCGATTACCAACGGGTTAACCCACATTACTGAGTATCAGCTCGAACAGGCCATTATGTTCGAACGTTCTCTGGCACAGGGCCTCGCCATTGCCAACGGAATCGACCAGAAAGCCGAACTGCAAAAATCGGTGAGCACATTCATCAAACTGGCTGATAAAGCCGAGAAAGAGTTTGTTGAACTCGAACACATGATTGAAGAGGCCATTCAGAACACCCATACTGAAAAAGCCCGTCAGAAATTCACCACCCTGCTGGCAGCTCTGAAAAATCGATGCTGAACACCTGCAGTACGACAATGCGGCAAAGAGAATTCTTAAGCAGGTATCCAGCGGTGATGCCGTAGCGGCTTTCAGCAACGCAAGCAGCGTCATTGCACTGGAAGAAAAATTGACCATGCGCTGATTGAAATGCTGGAAGACGTGCAGCAATTCACGCTTAACGCAGCCCTGCAGGCCGAGCATGATGAAATTGTGGGTCAGCAACTGATTACGACTATTTTCATCGCCAGCATTATTATCGCCGTCATTTTCTCATTCCTGATCAGCCGTTCAATTGTCTCGCCGATTATCAATATGCGTGATCGTCTGCGTGCCCTGTCCGAGGCCGATGCGGATCTGAGTATCGAATTGCCGGTACGCAACACTGAAACCGGTGAAGCTGCAGCCGCCTTTAACAAGCTGATGGCCAAACTCAGAACCATGGTCATCACCATTTCTGATACTTCCAATGAACTGTGCGAACACTCCCGCGCCACCATTGAAGTCATGGCTAACGCCCAGAGCAGCATTGAATCACAACAGCAACAAACTGAACTGGTAGCCACCGCCGTAGAAGAAATGGCCGCCTCAATTCAGGAAGTGTCCGGCAGTACTAACCGTGCCGCTGAGCTGGGTGAAATCGTTAAGGAAAAAGTGGCCACCGGTATGAATGTTGCGCAGGAAAGCCAGACGATTATTAAGCGTCTGAGCGACAACGTCGCAACAGCTGCCACAGACATTCAGTCTCTGGCCACCGAAACAGACCGTATCGGCGAAGTACTGGGCAGCATCCGGGGCATTGCCGAACAGACTAACTTGCTGGCACTGAACGCAGCCATTGAAGCCGCCCGGGCCGGTGAATCCGGACGGGGCTTTGCCGTGGTAGCCGATGAAGTACGGGCCCTGGCGCAGCGCACCCAAACCTCTACCCAGGATATTCAGTCCCTGCTGGAACGTTTGCAACAGGAAGTGGCCAGCGCCGTTGCAACCATGCAGACCGGTCAGGAAAATGCTGACATCTGTCTGACAAAAGCTGCTGAAACCGCCAGTTCACTGGATGAAGCCACCAGTGCCGTTCTGGATATTGCCGCACTGAATACTCAGATCGCGACAGCCACCGACGAACAGACAACAGTGGTTCAGGAAGTGAATCAGAACCTGCATATCATTTCTGAAAGCTCTTATGAAACCACTGAAGGTGCCCGGGCAACGACTAAAGCCAGCCAGGAAATCACTGAAGAACTGATCGAACTGCATGGCTTTGTAAACCAGCTGAAAACCTGATCAGTTTTCTGCAGGCATTAAAAAGGGCTTCTAATGAAGCCCTTTATTTGAAATCATCTGCTCAGCGACCGAAATCCAGTGCCCGGATATGGCCGTGACCGTCAATTGCCACCTGAACGCACTCAGTTTCGCTGACCTTACGCATTTCACGGGTATCCGGAGACACGCCCCACACTTCCACTTTAATGCGCAGCGAACTGGTACCCTGCTCAAGTACCTGAGTGTAGAACCCCAGAACTGTTCCCTGTAATACCGGCGCCATAAAAGACATCGCACCAATGGAAACCGTCGCCATACGTCCTTCAGCCACCTCAGCGGCACGAATCTCTGATGCCAGAACGGCTTTAGAAGCAACCCATCCGCCATAGATATCACCAAACATGTTGGTTGCAGTGGCATCTGCCGGACAGCGAAGGCTTAATTCGCCTTCAGGCTTAAGCACCTGGTCTTCTGCTGTAATCATGAACTAAATCCGCACTCAAAAATTGATGTTATTTTGGTCGCTATTCTACCAACCAAGCCTGCCGCGTCCAGTCACCCGGGCGAATAATTATCCCCGGCGGAGAAAACGCGACAATCCGGGACGCTGATACCAAACATTCTTACTATTAAGCATATACCCTGTGAGCCAGCTTGCTAGATACTGAGCATTTTTCATACAGCTTATAACCGGAAAAAAGATTACTTTCTGTCATATTAGTGTCACACAGCCGCTCTATAGTTCGCATCATCGAAATATAAATCAGCCACTCTGGCTTAAACGAATAAGACTCTCACTCTTTACGGAGCTAGTTATGAAACCGATGAAAAGCTTTTGCTGCTGTTGCTATGACCGCCACCTGCATGACTGCAAGTGCCAGCGACCTGCTTGATCCAAACCTGCCTGTTTACCAAAAGGCAGCCGGTGTTTCCGGTAACCTGTCCAGTGTTGGTTCTGACACTCTGGCGAACCTGATGACCCTGTGGGCTGAAGAATTCAAGCGTAGCTACCCGAACGTAAACGTGCAGATTCAGGCTGCAGGTTCTTCTACTGCACCACCGGCACTGACCGAAGGTACATCTAACATCGGTCCTATGAGCCGTAAGATGAAGGACAAAGAACTGGAAGCATTCGAAAAGAAATTCGGTTACAAGCCAACTCCGGTTGCTGTAGCTATCGACGCGCTGGCAGTTTACGTACACAAAGACAACAACGTTACCGGCCTGACCATTCCACAGGTTGACGCTATCTTCTCTGCAACCCGTAAGTGTGGTCTGCCAAGCGAAGTAAACAACTGGGGTGATGCCGGTGCAGAAGGTACTCTGGCCAGCCAGGGTTTCCAGATCTTCGGCCGTAACTCAGTATCCGGTACTTACGGTTACTTCAAGAAGAAAGCACTGTGTAAAGGTGACTTCCGCAACAATGTGAACGAGCAGCCAGGTTCTGCATCTGTTGTTCAGTCTGTATCTACTTCTCTGAACGGCATCGGTTACTCCGGTATCGGTTACAAGACTTCTTCTGTACGTGCCCTGCCACTGGCGAAGAAAGACGGTCAGCCATTCGTAGACGCAACACCTGAAAGCGCTCTGAACGGTACTTACCCTCTGGCCCGTGCTCTGTACGTATACGTGAACAAGAAGCCTGGTCAGGCACTGCCTCCAATGGAGCGTGAATTCCTGAAAATGGTTATGTCCCGCGTAGGTCAGGAAGTTGTTGTGAAGGATGGTTACATCCCGCTGCCAGCCAAAATGGTTGAAAAGCAAATGAAGAGCCTGCAGCTGAACTGATTGCAGCCTACTTAAGACCTCAGGGTCAGCACATAAAAAGGAGTCTCAGGACTCCTTTTTGTCCCTGAACCGCCGGAAAATATGCCAGCAAAGTGAAATTTTTCGCTGGACCTTATATGTAACAGTTTTATGACAGCTCTGTAACATTACTGTAATAGAGCTGGTATATCTTAGCCGCCATTAATTCCGATAGTGCTGATAGAACCATGACTACAGATAATAGTTCTGCGATTCCAGACCTTGATTTCAATACGGCCTCCGCTAAGCGAAGCCGTAAATTTCGTGCGCTCAAAGACAAGATGGCAAGCAGCCTTATTGGCTTTGGCGGCGTCAGTGTAATCATTGCCATTCTGCTGATCTTCTTTTACCTGCTGTATGAAGTACAGCCATTGTTCAACTCTGCCAAAATTCACCAGTGGCAGGATAATGAACAGGTAATTGAAGCTTATCCCGCCCCCGGTGAAGGCGAAACTCTCTATCTGACCATGGAAGAACAGGCTGAAATCGGCCTGCGGGTTACCGATCAGGGACAACTGAACTTCTTCAACAGCCGTACCGGCGACATAATGAAGCAAGTTCAGGCCGACATCCCGGCCGGCGCCAGTGTTACCAGCTTTGCCCTGGCCTCAGAAAGCAGCCGCATTTTTGCGCTGGGTCTGAGCAACGGTCAGGCACTGGTATTCAAGCACGAATACAAATCCGAATATCCGGATGGCGAACGGGTCATTACACCGTCCGTCAGCTACCCACTGGGCGAAGCACCGATCGACGTTGCCGATACCTCCCTGGACTTACTGGCCATTAACGGTGAAGAAAGCGAATTCCTGCTGGTTGGTGGTGGTAAGAACTACCTGAATGCAGCCGCGCTAAGCCTGTCTGAAAGCCTGTTCGGTGATGAAGTTGAGATCGAAATCGACAACCAGCACCTGCCGGAACTGAACATCGACGCAACCAAAGTACTGCTGATGCCAGACCGTCGCTGGGTTCTGATTGCCGGTAATAACGGTAAGGTTGCGGTACTGGACCTGCGCAATGGCGAAGGCCCGGCTGTCAGCCAGTTGCTGGATGCCACCGATGGCAACATCACTACCTTTGATCTGCTGCTGGGCGGTAACGCACTGCTGCTGGGTAATGACCTGGGTATGGTATCCCAGTGGTTCCTGGTCCGCGACGAACAGAACCTGTGGCAACTGACCAAAATCCGTGAGTTCGAAGGCGCAGATGCTGCCCTGGTTGATCTGACCACCGAACACCGCCGTAAAGGCTTCGCCACGGTTGATACCGACAACACCCTGCGGATTTACAACTCTACGGCACACCGTACCGCTCTGAGTGAAAAACTGTCTGATAAGCCAATCGACATGATTGCCTTTGCTCCGCGGGCAAATGCCCTGCTGACCGAGCAGGACAAGGTTCTGACCCTGTATAAGATTGAAAACGAGCACCCGGACGTATCCTGGAGCGCCCTGTGGGAAGAAGTCTGGTACGAAGGTTACGACGAACCTAAGTACATCTGGCAATCCTCTGCAGCGAACAACGACTTCGAGCCAAAGTACAGCCTGATGCCACTGGCATTCGGTACCCTGAAAGCGGCCTTCTATGCCATGTTGCTGGCCACTCCGCTGGCGATTTGCGGCGCGATCTATACCGCTTACTTCATGGTGCCGACCCTGCGCCGTAAGGTGAAGCCGTTCATCGAGCTGATGGAAGCACTGCCGACTGTAATCCTGGGCTTCCTGGCCGGTCTGTGGCTGGCACCGTTTATGGAAGATAACCTGCCGGGTATCTTCACCTGTCTGATCATTGTTCCGCTGGCGATCGTTGCTTTCGGTTTCTGCTGGGCACAACTGCCGCAGAAAATACGCTTCATGATTCCGGATGGCTGGGATGCGCTGTTACTGATCCCTGTCGTTATCCTGACCACCCTGTTTGGTTTATCCATCAGCAGTGGCGTGGAAGGGGCTCTGTTCGGCGGCGATATGCGCGCCTGGATCACCGATGACCTGGGCATTAGCTACGACCAGCGTAACGCTCTGGTAGTGGGTATTGCGATGGGCTTTGCGGTTATCCCGACCATCTTCTCCATTACTGAAGACGCGATCTTTGCTGTGCCTAAGCACCTGAGCTACGGCTCACTGGCACTGGGCGCGACCCCATGGCAAACCCTGACCCGTGTAGTACTGCCAACCGCCAGCCCGGGTATCTTCTCGGCAGTGATGATCGGTATGGGCCGTGCAGTCGGTGAGACCATGATCGTACTGATGGCCACCGGTAACACACCAATCATGGATATGAACATCTTTGAAGGTATGCGCACCCTGGCAGCCAACATCGCTGTGGAAATGCCAGAATCCGAAGTGGGCAGCTCCCACTACCGCATTCTGTTCCTGGCAGCCTTTGTACTCTTCCTGTTTACCTTCGTGGTAAACACCCTTGCAGAGCTGGTTCGCCAGAGCCTGCGTAAAAATACGGTTCACTGTAACCCGAGTGTGACTGAGGATTTGAAGAAAAATGAACATCTCCTTTCGTGAATGGACAAAATCCGGCTCACCATGGGTATGGTTAAATGCCGGTGCAGTGGCCATCAGCATCATCATGGTTGTGGGTCTGCTGGCACTGATCGCCGTCCGTGGTCTGAGCCACTTCTGGCCTGCCGACATTATGCAGGCCAACAGCACCGTTAACGGTTCAACCACCCAGATGATCGGTGAAGTGGTTCAGTCTGAAGACGTACCGACGATTCAGTTACGTGAAGCCGGTAACGACCTGCCAGGCGACGAAGAATTCATGGTTCGCAGCCTGATCAAGATCGGTAACCGTGACGTCAACCGTGCTGACTTCACCTGGTCAATCGACTACTACCTGTCAGACCGTGAATACCCGGAAATGCTGTTCGCTGCAGAACGCCGCGAATGGGGTAACTTCTACGGTTACCTGCGCGCCCTGAAAGAAAACGGCGAAGTTGTCGGCAGCTACGACGGCTACGACAAAACCCCTGAATACGAAGCACTGTGGAACGACTTCGAAAACCGTGTTGAACGGGCGCTGGATATTCAGGACGACATCTACCAGATCGAAAAACACCGTATCGGTGCCATTAACTACGAACTGGAACGTCTGCGTCTGAAAGGCCGCGCACTGGAACTGGACGGCGTTACCGACCAGTCACAATACGATGTACTGGAAAAGCGTCGCAACGAGCTGAACGCTGAGTACGAAGGTCTGCAGCAGGAACTGCTGGATCTGTACACCCTGTTCAACCGCGACAGCTACGTGGCTGAAGTGGCAAACGGCCAGCAAGTTGAAGTATCCCTGTCAAAAGTGGTGCGGATCTTCCGCCCGAACAACATGGGATTTGTTGAGAAAGTCGGCCATTACTTTGCCAAACTGTGGGAATTCGTCAGCGAAGATCCCCGTGAAGCAAACACCGAAGGCGGCATCTTCCCGGCGATCTTCGGTACCGTGATGATGGTTATCCTGATGTCCATTCTGGTAACCCCTTTCGGTGTTGTTGCTGCTGTCTACCTGCGTGAATATGCCAAGCAGGGCTTTGTGACCCGCCTGATCCGCATCGCGGTAAACAACCTGGCAGGTGTACCGTCCATCGTATACGGTGTATTCGGTCTGGGCTTCTTCGTATACTTCCTGGGGGCAACATTGATGACCTGTTCTTCCCGGAAGCCAAGCCATCTCCGACATTTGGTACCCCGGGTCTGATGTGGGCGTCCCTGACGCTGGCTCTGCTGACAGTACCGGTGGTAATTGTTGCCACTGAAGAAGGCCTGAGCCGCATTCCGCGGGCGGTCCGGGAAGGCAGCCTGGCACTGGGCGCAACCAAGTTTGAAACCCTGTGGCGTGTAGTACTGCCAATGGCCAGCCCGGCAATGATGACCGGTGTCATTCTGGCGATTGCCCGTGCTGCCGGTGAAGTTGCACCACTGATGCTGGTAGGTGTTGTTAAACTGGCACCGAGCCTGCCGCTGGACGGTAACTACCCGTACATCCACCTGGATCAGAAATTTATGCACCTGGGCTTCCACATCTATGATGTAGGTTTCCAAAGCCCGAACGTTGAAGCGGCCCGTCCGCTGGTATACGCAACTGCTCTGCTGCTGGTTGCAGTGATTGCCCTGCTGAACCTGTCAGCCATCGCGATCCGCAATCATCTACGCGAAAAATACAAAGCGCTTGAAATGTAAGCCGAACAGAGAATATTGACTATGACTACTGAAGTAAAAACCCACTCGATCGATATTTCGGCTATGCAGCGTCAGAATCAGACTCTGCGTCTGGAAGACGAAACCGTTGCCCTGACAGTCAACGATCTGGAACTGTACTACGGTGATAAACGCGCCCTGCACGGCGTGAACATGACCATCCCTAAAAACCGGGTAACTGCCTTCATCGGCCCGTCCGGTTGCGGTAAATCAACCCTGCTGCGTTGTTTCAACCGTATGAATGATCTGGTAGACAGCTGCCAGATCAACGGTGAGATCATTCTGGATAACCAGAACATCTACGAGCGTGCCGTTGATGTGGCAGAACTGCGTCGCCGGGTGGGCATGGTATTCCAGAAGCCAAACCCGTTCCCGAAAAGCATTTATGAAAACGTTGCTTACGGCCTGCGTATTCAGGGTGTTACCAAGAAACGTGTCATCGATGAGACCGTTGAATGGGCACTGAAATCCGCCGCCCTGTGGGACGAAGTAAAAGACCGTCTGCACGAAAGCGCACTGGGCATGTCCGGTGGTCAGCAGCAGCGTCTGGTTATTGCCCGCACCATCGCTGTAAAACCTGAAGTTCTGCTGCTGGATGAGCCGGCATCGGCACTGGATCCGATCTCCACACTGAAGATCGAAGAACTGATCCACGAACTGAAAAAGGACTTCACCATTGTTATCGTGACACACAACATGCAGCAGGCTGCCCGTGTATCCGATTACACCGCGTTCATGTATATGGGCGATTTGATCGAGTTTGGTGTCACAGATACCCTGTTCACCAATCCGGAAAAGAAACAGACTGAAGACTACATCACCGGTCGTTACGGATAACCGAGGAAATTTCCATGACATACGAACAGGATCACCACAGCACGCATATTTCCCAGCAGTTCAACGACGAACTGGAACAGGTCCGTACCGAACTGCTGACCATGGGTGGCATTGTTGAGCGTCAGGTAAACGACGCCATTGAAGCCCTGATTGAAGGCGATGCAGAGCAGGCCGAACAGGCCCGTAAAAATGACCAGATCATCAACGATATGGAGCTGATGATTGATGAACAGTGCACCCGTATCATCGCCCGCCGCCAGCCGGCTGCCGCTGACTTACGTCTGATCATCGCAATCAGCAAAACCATCAGCGACCTGGAACGCATGGGTGACGAAGCAAGCCGTATCTGCCGTCACGCCATCGAACTGGCGGAAGATAACGGTAAAGGCCGTGGTTATCAGGAAGTACGCCACATCGGTAATCTGGTCCGCCAGATGCTGCAGGACTGCCTGACCGCGTTTGCCCGCAGCGACGCTGAAATGGCCTATAAGGTAGCGAAGAAAGACAAGTCTGTAGACCAGGAATACCGCACAGCGATGCGTACGCTGGTCACCTTCATGATGGAAGACCCACGTTCCATTTCCAACGTCATGAACGTTATCTGGGTACTGCGAAGCCTGGAACGGATCGGTGATCACACCCGCAACATGGCTGAGCACCTGATTTATCTGGTAAGCGGTACAGACGTACGCCACAGCAGCCTCAGCGATATCAAGAAGACCGTGCGTCAGCACGAGTCGGATGATGCTTAAGGCGGAATAGCCGCCACAAAAAGGCAGCCACTGGCTGCCTTTTTATCTGTCCGGTACTTAACTTTTTCAATCTGTAACAGGATACGGCCATTATTCTTCGGTTCAGCCCGCATAATATAGCCCTCTGCCTGATAGTGTCCGTAATTTTTCAGACCCTGCATAACATCTTCCGGAACCGAGCCGCCACACCAGCCCTGCACCATGGCTTTCATATAGCCAAGAAATAATGCATCCAGCTCCCAAAGATCGCCCTGCATATCACAGGTGGCAATGCCTTTCTTATCTGTCGCTCTCCGGTTCTGTTTACCGGTTGCCTTCCCTCTGCGTTCGATCAGCACAGTCTTTTTCCTTCCCCTGTTTAATTGTCAGTCAGGTACAACTCACATCCTGCTCTCCGGCATTCCCACGCCGGGTCTGTGTGCAAAAATTAATTCTAGCTCAATACTTCCGCATCTTGTAGTACGTTTATATTGATAAACAAAAATAGGCTTGCAGACACCTTAAAAGGCGTTTTCAGAATATGATTCAGAGTCACCGGATAGCATTAAGTCTGTGAAAAGCTGGATTTTCTGCCGCGCAGCCGATATAGAATACTATTGAGTACCTTTAGTGGTATTCCAGGGACGGCAATCTATCAATCTGAATGGCAGGAATTACCATGGCTGACTATATCGTTTACGGCGACTTAAATTGCCCCTTCAGCTATGCATTACATGAGTTACTCAGCAGTCATAATTTGCTGAATAAGGTGGAATGGCGCCTGGTCGAACATACTGCTGATGTCAGCAGCTATGCCAGCGCAACGGAAAGTATGTCGGAAATTGCCAGCGACATTTTTGATATCCGTAACCGCATCCCTGACATATCCATCACCCTGCCCCCAACCGTAGCGACAGTTATTTCCCCAGCCTCTGTGTGATCGCAGTGAGCAAAACAGCCCCGGGCAGCATTTCCTGTTTTCGTCAGGCCCTGTACCGTAATCTGTGGATCGAAGGTAAAGATATATCTGACACACCGGTTATCTTCAACGCACTGGAAAGCTGTGATCTGACCACCGAAATAGAAGCTGACGAAGCCTGTGAGGCGATCCTTCAGGACTGGCAAACACAGTGGGAATCCGGCAATTTTGGTATGCGCACCCCGGCCATACAAAGCAGTGACGGCCGGCGGATGGTCGGGCTGCAAAACTATAAGAATATCATTGAGTTTTTCAGGGCCAAACCGTCAACAGCCCGGAGAACCAGCCAACATCCCGTCAAAAGGAGCGTCAGACAATCGCTGTGTTCGGCGAAGATGCCTGCCACAAACTCTGGAATGTGCTCTCCATGCTGCGGGACAATTACAACCTGCTGTTACCCCAGTCCTGGCCGGCACTTAAAGAGCAACTGGTATCCCCGGAACAGTGCCCGGATCTGGTCCTGATTCATCAGCCGGTGAAAGACAATAATCTCGCAGAGCGGTGTCTGGAGCTGAATCACTTCCTGCGGGAAAAACAAATTCCGCTGGCCTGTATCGGTCGGAACTAGACGATACCCTGGAAGCCTCACTGTACGATGCAGGCACCGCTGATTACCTGCTTGAGCACCGCAACCCGGCGATCATTCAGGCCCGTATCGGCATTCTGCTGCAGCTGAAACGCTCCCACGATCTGCTGGCCCGCGCCGCCAGCATCGACAACCTGACTCAGGTCTACAACCGTCGTGAGTTCGAGCGCACCCTGGAAATGGAATGGCGCCGCAGCCAGCGTTCCAAGCAGAGCCTGTCGTTAATCCTGCTGGATATTGATTACTTCAAAGCTTACAACGACCACTACGGCCACCTGAACGGCGATAACTGCCTGCGTCAGGTCGCCAAAGCCATTAAAGATTCCGCCCGGCGGGTTCAGGATATTGTCAGCCGGTATGGCGGTGAGGAGTTTTGCATTCTGCTGCCGGAAACCGATCTGGCCGGCGCACAGAAACTGGCAGAAAATATTCGCGATAACATCAACCGGCTGGAAATCCCCATACCGGAGAACTGGCTGACAAAGTCACCGCCAGCCTGGGAATATCCACTCTGATTCCCGCCAACGGCAGCTCACCGCGGGCGCTCATCGAGCAAGCGGATCAGGCCCTGTATAAAGCGAAATCCGCAGGCCGTAATCAGGTGATGATCTTTAATCAGCGCCGCTGATTTACAATTGCTGCTGCACCATTGCTCTGATCTTATGGGCCTTTTCAAAGTGATCCAGCTGATGCTGTTCGATCCACCAGGTCGCCGCTTCCATCAGCATTTCCGGGTCATCATTTTTATTGGCAAAAAGGCATAAAATGACAGCCCCACATCCGGCCCTTTCGCCGCGATTTTCTTATCACACACGGCGATTATTTTTCCCGTAGCTCCGGCCGCATTGCTTGTCTCTTCCCTGTTCAGCTACCCGTTAGTTGTCCGCATAATCCGCAAACGGCGGAAAACGTTTAATCAGCCCCTCACGGCCCAGCTTTTCCAGCCGCTGAATATTCCGCTCCGGGATTTCTTCAGGATTCTTAAAATGGGCTAATGCCCGGCTCATTTGGGCCTCACGGATAATATGAAACGTGGGGTATGGTGCCCGGTTCGTCCAGTGGCTGATATCATCCGCCGGTACGCCGCCGAACAGGTAACCCGGATGAAAACTGGCCAGTTGCAGCACGCCTTCCAGCTCAGCCCTTTCCAGCAAGATTTCGAACTCAGTCAGCATGTCCAGATAATCGTAAAAATCTGCCAGCATATAAGGCGCTATCAGCAGCGTCGTGGAAATATCTTTTTCATCGGCCTGCATCAGCTTATCCAGCTCCTGCAGGTAGTCCGCTGTCAGGGCTTTTTCATCCTTTGCACCAGAGACAAAAACGCAGGCTCTGATCCTTCAGGACAGGCGCAGCAAACGGGCATAAGTTCAGCCCCACCACCATACTGCGAACCCAGTCTTCGGTCAGTTGGCGTACCTCTTCAGGCGAGGTATTAAGATTCGTTGTATTCATGCCACACATGTTACCCAAAGGGGCTGACAAGCCCAATCCCGGGGCTTAAAATCCTGCGCCAGCGCAACGAAAAACTCGGGTTTCAGTGATCAAGTCTATGATTCCCCGGGGTAAGTGATACCATAGCGGCTGTTTTAAAAGTGCGTGATCGCCTGACGCCTGTGGGACAACCCCTTTGAGATTTTGCCGTGCCGATACCTTCAGCCCTGAATGACAACAGCTTCGATGTTCGCTGGTACACCCTGCGTCGTCCTGCCAGCACCGATGCTCCGTTATGCTGGCGTAAATGGCTGCTGGATCCGGGTTCATTAACCCAGCGGCTGATCAGTGCCAGCCAGGGCGACTTCCGGGTCGAAGTGATCCGTCAGGGTTGGCATCATCCCACCCGCTCAGAAGCCAAGGCGCTGGGGATGCGTCCCCGCCAGTTAGCGGTCATCCGGGAAGTACAGCTGATCGGCAACGGTCAGCCCTGGGTATTCGCCCGCTCTGTCATCCCGGCCACAACACTCACCGGCAAACAACGGGAACTGAACTTCGTGGGCAGCCGCTCACTGGGCAGCATCCTGTTCCGTGATCCGACGATGCGACGGGGGCCGCTACAGATCAGCCGTCTGAAAATCCGCGATGGCGGATCTGCATGGGCGCGCCGTTCACTGTTTTACCTGAGCGAAAAACCCCTGCTGGTATCAGAAGTCTTTCTGCCCGCGTTACTGGATGCCAAAAATCAGACACCACAGAACTGAACCTTATGAGCAAACAATTTTTCAGCAAAGACCGCCTTCAGGCTTACGGACAGCTGATGCGGATGGAAAAGCCCATCGGTACTTATCTGCTGCTGTGGCCGGCACTCTGGGCACTGTGGATCGCCGCTGAAGGCGTACCGACGTTTCATTTGCTGTTTATTTTCTGCCTGGGTACCTTCCTGATGCGTTCCGCAGGCTGTGTGATCAATGACTTTGCTGACCGTAAGGTTGACGGTCACGTGAAAAGGACTGCCCTGCGGCCAATCCCGGCCGGAAGGGCCACCGCCAAAGAAGCACTGGTATTGTTTTTCGTACTGATCAGTCTGGCCTTTATCCTGGTGCTGTTTACCAATACACAAACCGTCCTGCTGTCGTTTGGCGGTGCTTTTCTCGCTGCCTGCTACCCCTTTATGAAGCGCTATACCCACCTGCCCCAAATCGTACTGGGCATGGCCTTTGCCTGGGCAGTACCGCTCGCCTTCAGTGCGACCAGTGAAACAGTACCGGCCTATGCCTGGCTGATTTACACCGCAACGGTTCTCTGGACCACCGCCTACGACACCAAATACGCCATGGTTGACCGGGATGACGACCTGAAAATCGGCATCAAATCCACCGCGATTCTGTTCGGCGATGCTGACAAACTGATTATCGGTATTCTGCAGGCCCTGACGATTTTTACCTTCATTTTGCTGGGTAATCAGCTGGAGATGGGTAAGTACTTTTATCTCAGCCTGCTGGTCATGACAGGATGCTTCATCTGGCAGCAGTGGCTGATCCGTCATCGCCGTCGCGAAGATTGCTTCCGTGCCTTCCTGAACAATAATTACGCAGGTATGGCGCTGTTTATCGGAATCGCCCTGGATTATTGGCTGATCCCCTGACAATTACTGCAACATACGCATAATTTGTCATATTTCTGTAACAGTTTAATAATCTAATATGCTCGTCTAAAGAATTGTCTAAAAAGGTGATCGAGCATGTCATCCAATAAACGAATTCTGATCGTCGACGATGAAGCCCCAATCAGGGAAATGATTGCGGTTGCATTAGAAATGGCCGGTTACGAATGTATGGAAGCAGAATCTGCCCAGGCAGCCCACAGCATTGTTCTGGACGAAAAGCCGGACATGGTACTGCTGGACTGGATGATGCCCGGTATGAGCGGAGTGGAGTTTGCCCGCCGGCTGCGTAAAGATGAAGTGACTGCCGACATCCCGATCATTATGCTGACCGCTAAAGGTGATGAAGACCACAAAATCAAAGGTCTGGAATCCGGCATTGATGATTACATCACCAAGCCATTCTCCCCGTGAACTGGTTGCCCGGCTGAAAACTGTATTGCGCCGTGCCACACCAAAAGGCATCGAAGAACCGATTACCGTCGATGACCTGACACTGGACCCTGTTTCTCACCGGGTCAGCGCCGAACTGAAGCCACTGGAACTGGGGCCAACGGAATTTCGCCTGTTACAGTTTTTCATGACCCATCAGGACCGTGCTTACTCGCGCAGCCAGTTACTGGACATGGTCTGGGGCGGCAACGTATACGTTGAAGAACGTACCGTAGACGTTCATATCCGGCGGTTACGTAAAGCGCTGGGCGCACGCCACGAATATCTGATTCAGACAGTTCGCGGCACCGGTTACCGGTTCTCATCGCAAGTTGCTTAAGCCGAAGTTTCCGCGCTAAGCTGCCATCAGACATCACCCGGATCCGACAGAATGTACAACAGTAACCATTCCATATCTGGCAGTTTATCTTTAACCGCACTGGCCGGCATCGTCGTTGGGCTGGTGATTGGTTATCCCGGCTGGACCCTGGCCGTGTTTCTGCTCGGCTGGTCGGTGCTGCAGGTCCGGGAATTCACCCGCCTGCAGGAATGGCTCACCAAAGGTGACCGTTCCGACGTACCGGAAAGCAAAGGCCACTGGGGTGAACTGTTTGACGAACTGGCCCGGGACCAGAAACGCAACCAGTCCAGAAATCAGTCTCTGCGTAACATCATTACCCGCTTTCAGCAGTCCTCAGCGGCGCTGGGAGACGGCATTGTTATCATCGACCGGGACAATAACCTTGAATGGTGGAACCGTTCTGCGGACCGTCTGCTGGGCTTAAAGGTACAGACTGACCGTGGCCGTTCCGTGATGAACCTGCTGCGTGACCCGCGTTTTATCCGCTATTACCGCAAAGAAAATTACGACGAACCACTACAGCTGCCATCCCCGGTGGACAGCCTCGTGGCACTGGAATACCAGCTCACTAAGTTTGGCTACGGTGACCGGATACTGGTCGCCCGGGACATTACCCGGATTAACCAGCTGGAACAGACCCGGCAGGATTTTGTTGCCAACGCCTCCCATGAGCTGCGTACCCCGTTAACCGTAATTCGCGGTTATCTGGAAACCTATCTGGATCAGGACTTACCGGCACCGTTGCGCCGTGGCCTGAACCAGATGGCCAAGCAGTCAAAACGCATGGAAAACCTGGTGTCCGGTCTGCTACTGCTGTCACGCCTGGAAGCCAGCCCGCATATCTCCGATGAGCTGCCGGTACCGGTACAGTCAATGATTACCCGGATAGCCGATGATGCCCGGAGCCTGGGCAAAGATAAGAATCATGAGATCAAACTGGATGTCGACCCGGATTTCAGCCTGCTGGGGCAGGAATCAGAGATTTACAGCGCATTTTCCAATCTGGTCTTTAACGCCGTCCGTTACACACCGGCGGAAGGCAAGATAACGATTCGCTGGTGGGTCGATAAAAACGGCGCCCACTTTGCCGTCAAGGACAACGGGCCAGGCATCGACAGTATCCACATCGACCGGCTGTCCGAACGCTTTTACCGGGTAGACGAAAGCCGCTCCTCAGACAGCGGCGGCACCGGACTGGGGCTGGCCATCGTTAAGCACGTTCTGAACCGTCACGGTGGTAAACTGGCCATCAAGAGTACCCTGGGCAAAGGCAGTACCTTCAGCTGTCACTTCCCTAAAGAACTGATCAACAAGGTGAAACACCCGGCCGTTGAAGAACTGGATGAGCTGGACGACGACTGACATACCAGCCTGAGAAGCATAAAAACCTGCCAGTGGCAGGTTTTTATGCTCAGAACCTCTTACTGGGGTTTAGGCAGTAACGCGAATAACTCACCGCTTTGCTTCATATGGCCCGCCAGCTGTTTCGCCCGCTCACCCCGGCCAAAAACACATCCGCCCGCACCGGGCCTTTAATCGCTCCGCCGGTATCCTGCGCCAGCACCAGACGCTGATAGGTAGAATCATCAAACAGGGTAGTATTAAGCCACAGTGGCGTCCCCAGTGGGATGATCTTACGGTCAACCGCGACACTGCGCTCGTTGGTCAGCGGCACATTCAGTGAACCCCGCGGGCCACTCTCAACCGTATCTGACAGATAAAAGAACACATAGCTGGGATTCTGATTCTTCAGCCAGTCAGCCCGCTCAGGGTGTGCCTCAAGCCAGCGGTTAATAGAATCCAGTGAGATATTCTCTTTAGCAATCTCACCAGTTTCAATCAGTACCCGGCCAATCGGCTTGTAAGCGTGTCCATTCTGATCTTTATACCCGACAGCCACCAGTTCACCGGTATCCAGCTGCACGACCCCGGACCCCTGAATATGCAGGAAGAAAGCCGCATTGGGGTCATCCACCCACAGCAATTCCTGACCCGCCAGGGGCTGATCCGACCGTCGATCTCCGCCCGGCTGTAATACGGCATCACCTGATCACCGATCACCCGCCCACGGCAACGGGCCGCGCGGTCTGCGCAGCTTTGCACCTGAATGCCCAGCATATCCGCCGGCTTGCGATACAGAGGATATGAATAACGTTCTGAGCGTTGCAGGCTGCCATGTAACAGCGGTGTGTAATACCCGGTAATCAGGCCATCTTTACGGCCTTCCGTACCATTGATCCGGTACACCTGAAAATGGGTTTCAAAAAACGCCCGGGCCTGTTGGTGATCCGGCGTCCCCAACTGATCAGCGGCGCTACAGATCCGCTGCCAGTCCGCAGACTTTTACGCAACTTCTGGCACTGAGCCAGTAACCCCGGCCAGACATCCGCCTGTTGATCCTGTTGCCAGCCGTCCAGCGAATTCCAGCTGACTGCCTCGCCGATACCAGCCTCTTTCGGCGCAAAACTGCACCCGGCCAGCGCTGTTAATGTCACCACAGTTGTGAGGCGGATGCCCTGTTTAATACGGCTTGCCCAACCAACGCTTACTGCCATCGGTATTACCTTTAAAAATTAGTCTCGGGTCAGACGCGGCCCTGCGTCTGAGGAAATGTTGCCACTCAGCTCAACTGACTCACCAGCATACTCTTCCACCCAGTAAATCGTCGCACCAATGACCGCAGCGGGCATGATCAGAAGATTCACCAGCGGAATCATCATGCCGACAGAAACCAGCCCGCCAAACCCCATGGATGTCAGACGTTTCTGTTTCAGCGCAATACGCATATCGGTAAAGCTGATCTTATTGTTGTCCATCGGGTAATCACAGTACTGAATGGCCATCATCCAGCAACCGAACAGGAACCAAAGCACCGGCGCAGCCAGTCCAACCACCGGAATCAGCGCAATCACAAAGATCAGCAGGAAGCGCGGCAGGTAATACACCAGCTTGGAAATTTCCCGGCCGACCGCCTGAGGCACCATCGCAACCATTTCCTTCCAGCCGGTATCAGTCACGGTTGCACCTCTTAACCGCATTTCAACCTTCTCCGACAAGATGCCGTTAAATGGAGCAGCGATGATATTAGCCACCACGCTGAAACTGAAATACACAATCACCAGCACAGAGCCGGCCACCAGTGGCCAGAGCAGATAACGCAGAAAGTCCAGCCATGCCCAGTCGGGCAACATGCTGGAAAGCAGATAATCAATCCAGACACTCATCTGATCGAACAGCAGCCAGATGGCCCCTGCAAACAGAAAAATGTTGATCAGTAACGGTACCAGCACAAAATGCCGGATACCTTTTTCGGGTAACATACTTAAACCACGCAGAAAATAACCTGCGCCACGGAAAGGATTGCCCTTCATTCATCTGCCTCTGATTGGATCGGTCATGCCATGAAATAGTTGTAGAAGCGTACCAAGACCGCCGCCACCATCATAGATAAACCGATCCGGTTTATAATAAATTCCCGCTTACTGAATTCGATTGTCGCCTGCCAGAACACCAGTATCGACTTAAAATCGCCACTGCGCAGCACATACATGCCAAGCGACACCAGAAATACCACGATACCTGCCAGCATCAATATCTGTTCAGCAATTACCAGATACATTAAGACCTCCACGGCACCCGGCCGTTCCTGTTTTGATGAAATTAAGTGAGGAAATTTCTCCGCCCACCCGAGTATATCTGATGGCTGAGCGGGGCTAACTTAACCAAACGTCTTGGTTCTCTCCTTTCACCAACGGAATCCCTGAAGCGGTCACTGGTCTAAACTGTATGTTTATGGAACGATATGTTTACAGAGCAGTTTATGGGACTATCCTGTTCATTCAACTCAGACGCCCACGGAGCACATTATGCAGGCATTTGTTATTCATCAGTTCGGCGGTCCGGAAGTATTACAGTACCAGCCCTTACCGGTACCTGAACTCAAACCCGGTGAAGTACTGGTAAAAACAGCCGCAGCAGGGATCAATCCGATTGACTGGAAAACTTGCTCAGGCGGCGGCGCAAGCGCATTTATCGGTGATTTACCCTTCGTGCCGGGCTGGGAATTCTCCGGCACCATTGTTAATGGCAACGGCACCCAGTGGCAGGCAGACGACCGGGTCTTCGGTATGATCCGCTTCCCTGAACCCGCCGGATGCTATGCCGAATACATTGCCGTACCGGCCGACCAGATTGCCCGGGTACCTGATATTGTAGAACTCGAAGAAGCCGGTGGTCTGGCCACCGCCAGCCTGACCGCCTGGCAGGCACTGTTTGATAAAGGTCAGCTGAAAGCAGGCCAGTGTGTACTGATCCTCGGCGCTGCAGGGGCGTAGGCCATTTAGCCGTACAGATAGCGAAATGGGCCGGTGCCCATGTGCTGGGTACTGCCTCCATGCATAACCATGAATTTCTCGGCGACTTAGGCGTTGACCGGGTCATCGATTACCAGCATAAGCGGGTACCGGAACACGCCAAAGACATCGACCTGATCATTGACTGTGTCGGCGGTGAAAGCGGCATTGAAGCACTGGAGTGTCTGAAGCCGGACGGACGGCTGGTCACCCTGCCATCCGTCACAAAAGACATCGTCATCGCGGCCGGCCAGGCCCAAAACCGCCATGTAGAAGCCATCCGGGTTATGCCGGATGCCGCCCAGCTGGAACAGATCGTAGCGCTGTACGCCGATGACATTCTGCGTCTGCAAATCAACGGCAGCTATCAGCCAGATCAGTTGGAAGAAGCCTTCGAACTGAGCGCGACCGGCCATGTCTGCGGGAAGCTGATTCTCAGTTTCGCCTGAATATCAGGCATAAAAACCGCGCCCGGCGCGGTTTTTTGTTTCAGTAAATTTATTTAGCCGTTTAACTGCTGCACAACTGCTGCTTCTGACGCATTAACAGACGACAACCGGAACCGTTAATACCCGCTTCAAAACAACTGTCTTTCATCCAGGCTTTATCATCTTCACTGGGATCTTCAGCAAACGCCGGTACGTTTTCACAGAACCCTTCACTTGGCAGGCTCTTCTGCCAGCAGGCTTTCAGCAAAATACCGTTATTCACGGTGCACTTATATTCTGAATCCTGACACTGATCGAAAGATGCCAGCGCAGCTTCAAAACAGCCCTGCTGATCAGTACTGCTTCCCAGAGCAGCGCCTTTTGCTGAAACGCCAGCTGCTCCTGCTGACTTTCCCGGTTCCATTCTTCCAGCCACTGTGGCCCGGCCAGCCAGGCCCACAACAGTCCGGCTATGCTCACCAGCAATATTCCCAGCCAGATTTTCTTAGCCATTAACTATCCTTTCCGTTGCACAATCCCTTAACGGGCCCGCACATAAAGACCATATAAACAGCAAGCAAGCCCTAACACTGACAGCAACATGACCGAATTCACCAACACCGGGTTACGCTGCCCAAACGGCACAAATGCCTGCTCAGTTTCACTGCATGACTGCGCATAAGGGTCAAATGACAGCCCTTGCGCCTGACACTCCCGCATGACACTCAGGTCCTGCCAGAACAGTGCCATCAGTACCACACCGGGTAAAATCAGTAACGCCAGCCCCAGTTTCAGCATCAGTCGTCGCTCACACCGATATTACTGACACCTTCGTTAGACGCCAGTTCACGCAGTTCAGACAGGAATTTAGCATTTGGCTGTTTCACACTGTTCAGGCGGCGCACCACCTCTTCCTGAAATGCTTCTTCCTGCAACATCATGTCGTGATTGCTGATCAGCCGCAGCACTTCTTCATCAGACAATTGCGCTTCAGCAGTCACTTCCACAAAAGTTGCCACACATTCCAGTGACAGATTGCCGATATTTGCCGCTTCTGCACGGCTGTTGTCCAGCAAACAGCTGACACAGGAGAACAGTGCCACCATGGCATCCAGCGCCGGCGATGCACCGTACATATCAAACTCATCCAGATCCGGCATATTGTCTTCAATATTGCTCAGCTGAACTTCAAAGTTCATTTTTGCACCGGTGTTCCCCAGCTGATTCCAGACACCGTCGAGAATCTGCCGTACCTGATGCCGGTCACCGAATTCCAGCAACCGGGAAAACAGTGCAAAATTCGGATACATACGTTCAGTCAGCGCAACCGAAAAGGCCGTCAGTTGCCACCCTTCCAGGGCCTTGATCTCTTTTTCCAGCATCCACTGTGACATAGCAGAATTCTCTTTGGTTTAAAGTGCCCTATTGTACGGGTATTGGTAGATTTTGCAGCTTTTCAGCAGCAAAACTGTGACTTTTCCCGCCCCTTAAAGGGAAATTTACCCGCCAGCGCCAAACTGCTGTTTTAATAACCAAGATGCTTAATATTATTCAGTTTTTCTTGTTATACTGACCGGTAAATTTTCTAACAGACGCGCCCCTATGAATAGTAACGTCATGGTTAAAGCCATTAACTGTCTCGACGGTCTGAGTGAATGTATCGGCCGCACAATTTCCTGGCTGACACTGGCAATGGTGATTGTCACCTTCATTGTCGTTGTCATGCGGTATGTCTTCGAAGTCGGCAACATTCAGTTGCAGGAATCTGTCATATACATGCACAGTTTTGTCTTCCTCCTCGCCGCCGGATACACCCTGAAACATGACGGCCACGTCCGGGTAGATATTTTTACCGGCCGCTGGGGAACGCGGCAAAGCCATTATCAACATCATCGGTACCCTGTTTCTGTTATTCCCGGTTGCCGGGTTTATTCTGTGGATCTCCTGGGATTATGTCGCCTTCTCCTGGAAAAATCTGGAAGGTTCACAGGAAGCCGGGGGTATCGAAGCACTCTTTATTCTCAAAACCTGTCTGGTTGTAATGCCCATACTGATGCTCCTGCAGGGCTGGCAGAACTGATGCGGAATCTGTTGGTACTGACCGGCGACGGTCACCTGTTAAAAATGATGATCTGGAGCACCCGTTATGATCACTGAATTACTGCCATTGCTGTTATTTCTGGGGGCAATCATTGTCCTGCTGCTGGGTTATTCAGTGGCCTTTTCTCTGGCGGGTACCGGTCTGATCTTTGCTGCCATCGGCATCATGACAGGCACCTTTGAACCACAGTTTCTTGAAGCCGTACCCAACCGTATTTTCGGCATTATGAACAACACGGTACTCATTGCCGTGCCCCTGTTTGTCTTCATGGGCGTGATGCTGGAACGTTCCAAAATTGCCGAAGAACTGCTGGATACCATGGCGGCTCTGTTCGGCCCGCTGCGGGGCGGCCTGGGCATTTCCGTGACGGTGGTAGGCATGTTACTGGCCGCCAGTACCGGCATTGTCGGCGCAACGGTAGTCACCATGGGTCTGTTATCCCTGCCGACCATGCTGCGCCGGGGCTATGACCGGGTGTTGCCACCGGCACCATCTGCGCATCCGGTACGCTGGGGCAGATCATACCGCCATCCATCGTGCTGGTATTACTGGGGATGTGATTTCATCCGCTTATCAGCAATCCCAGCTGGACCGCGGCATTTTCTCACCGGAAACCGTTACCGTCGGCGACCTGTTTCTGGGGGCACTGATTCCCGGCCTGATGCTGGTAGGTGCCTATATCCTGTACCTGGTGGGCAAAGCCATTTTCCAGCCAGACACCGTACCGGCCATTCCGAAAGAAGAACGTTCCGCTATGGATAACATGTTCCGCCGGGTATGTTCAGCACTGTTACCGCCGGTTTTACTGGTCGGGCTGGTGCTGGGCTCAATTCTGGCGGGCTGGGCAACACCGACTGAGGCAGCATCCGTCGGTGCAGTGGGCGCCATTCTGCTGGCCCTGATGCGCCGCTGTCTGACTCTGGGCATTCTGAAAGAAGTCATGCAGACCACGACTCAGGTCAGCTCCATGGTATTCATTATTCTGGTGGGCGCGTCGATCTTCTCACTGGTATTCCGCGGCTACGGCGGTGATGATCTGGTACGGGAATTTCTGACCGATCTGCCCGGTGGTGTATTCGGTGCAGTACTGCTGGTTATGCTGGTCATTTTCCTGCTGGGCTTCTTCCTGGACTTCATTGAAATCACCTTCGTGGTAGTGCCGATTGTCGCGCCAATACTGCTGTCGATGGGCCTCGATCCGATCTGGCTGGGCATCATGATCGCCATCAACCTTCAAACGTCGTTCCTGACGCCGCCGTTTGGCTTCGCCCTGTTCTATTTGCGCGGCGTAGCGCCGGCCAGTATTACGACCATGCAGATTTACCGGGGTGTTATCCCGTTTATACTGATTCAGTTACTGGCACTGATCGCCATCGCACAGTGGCCGGCACTGGCCACCTGGTTACCGACACTGGTTTACGGATAAAAAGCACCTGAAGGAGAAGGCATGACTGCTAAAGCAACCGGAATTTGCATACTTGCCAGTCTGTGTATCAGTCTGGCAGCTCACGGATCGGATACCGACGCCTGCTTAAGCAGTTTTGAAGCCGGCCAGCTGGAACAGGCCCGGCAACAGTGCGAGCCACTGGCCAACCAGGGTTTTCCTGAAGCCAACTTCATCATGGCGCGCATTGTTACCAATACGCCGCCGGTTGATTACCCCAAAGCCATCTACTGGCTGCAACGGGCCACTGAACTGGATCATGCCGAGGCGGCTTACAACCTCGGCATTGCCTATCAGACCGGTACCGGCATCAGTAAAGACCTGCCTCAGGCCATTAAGACCTACCAGCGTTCTGCTGAACTGGGCAATGCAAAAGCCCAGCGAAACTTAGGGCTGATGTACAGCGCCGGTATCGGCACCGAACAGAACTACCCGAAAGCTTTCGAGTATTTCACCGCCTCGGCCAGGGCCGGTGAAGCCACCAGCCAGTACAACCTGGGCATTATGTATCTGCAGGGCACCGGCACCGAACGTGATCCGGAACTGGCGCAGGAATGGCTGACCCGCGCCGCCAGCAATGGCGACAGCAACGCCCAGATGACCCTTGGCGTGCTGTTACAGGACTCGGACCTGAATGCCAGCCTGCTGTGGTATAACCGGGCAGCAGAACAGAACAACCCCTATGCCCTGTATAACCTGGCCATTCTGTACTGGAAAGGTGAACGGTTAGCAAAAATCCGGAACGGGCTGCTTACTTTGCCCGGCGGGCTGAAGAGCAGGGCCACAGCAAAAGTGCGGAATTACTGGCTCAGATCAACCGCCAGACAGCGCTTAATCCCCAACCCGTTACACCTGTGATCACGTCACCATCCACACCTGTTGTAACGGCTTCCGCGAATAACCAGGGCCTGCGTGATACCGACTGGATCATGCAACAGCCTAAACGGGAATACTTTGCCCAGCTGACTCAGCTGAAAACACTGCAGGAAGTGGAACCCTATCTGCGCCAGCATAATCTCACCGGGAAGGTCGATTATTTCCCGGCGAAAACGAAGTTAGGCGAGGTTTACATTATCATTTTCCGGGGTGGCTTCGACGGCGTTGTCAGTACCCGGACAGGCATGGAAGGGGTTGTTCCTGATAAAATCAGTAAAAATGCCTGGATACGTACCTTTGAATCACTACAAAACGGCATAAAACAATAAACACCGACTATTTGCCGGGGTATAATGCCCCGGTAACTAATCTGCCGGGACGCAACCTAGTTCATACCCTGCAGCATTCTCCCCTGACTGCTTTCTCTGCAGGCCCAATACACCGGTTTCTGGAGTAGCACGCTGATGCGTCTGATTACATCTGTCATAGCTGCAATTACCCTGCTGCCGGCGCTGTGCCTGGCGGCTGCGCAGCCTGCTCAGGACGCCTGCCGGGAAGCATTTCAGACCAACATGGTTGAAGCAGCACTGGCTGCCTGTGAGCCACTGGCTGAACAGGGAGATGGCGAAGCGGCCTTCCTTGCTGCACGAACCTATAGCCTCCATTTTGATGATTTCCAGAGTCAGGCTAACGCCCTCAAATGGCTGAAAGTTGCCCGTCAGGCCGGACTGGCTGAAGCCGGCTATTATCTGGGACTGGCTTACCAGCACGGCCAGGGAACCTATATCGATCTGGACAAGGCCATCGATGCATACCGGTTTTCAGCCAACAGAAATAACCCCCACGCCCAGCGGAATCTGGGCATGCTGTACAAAGAGGGAACGGTGTCCCGCGGGACGGCGCCAAAGCCTTTGAACTGATCAGCCGCTCTGCCAAAGCCGGTATTATCGACAGCCAGCTCACCGCCGGCGTCATGCTACTGCGTGGTGAAGGGGTCGAAAAGGATGAACGCCTGGGCCACAGCTGGATTAAGCAGGCCGCCGTCGCCGGCAATCAGGATGCTCAGTTGGCGCTGGGTATCATGTATTCCGATCTGGATATTGAAGCCAGCATTAACTGGTATGAACAGGCTGCCGCTCAGGATAATCCCTATGCCCTGTACCATCTGGCCATCCTTTACCTGAAAGGCCTGCGGGTACCACAGGACCTGCAGAAAGCCCGGGAATATGCCCGCCATTCTGCTGAACTGGGGCACTTATCCAGCTCCACCCTGCTGCAATCCATTGATGAACGGCTGGCACAGATTTCACCGGAAGAACGGGCCGCCAAAGCGGAAGCTGAAGCAGCCAAACCGGTGCTGACCGACAAACTGAAATCAGAACTGATTCCACAGCCTAAACACACCCCAAAGACAAAAGTCGTTATCAAAACCACAACGCCGCCTAAACCGGCAAAACCTGCAGCAGCGCCTAAACCACCTAAACCGGCAAAACCTGCCAAGCCAGCTAAGCCGGCTACCCCGCCCAAGGTTACTGTCGCTGTTGCCAGCCCGCCAGTGGAAAAACACAGGAAAAAGCCGCTAAAAAGCACCGGAGGCAACCGCAAAGGTTTCCACCAAAAACCTGACTTCCGGCAAGCGTCTCACCAGCATCAGCAAACCGGCACCCGTAGCGGCTCCACAAACGGTTTCCGGGCTGCAAAGTCTGGAATGGATCCTGTTACAGCCGGGTAAGGAATATCTTACCCAGCTGGTGCAGTTGGCCACCCTTGAACAGGTGGATGCTTACATACGCCAGCATAAACTGGCCGGCAAAGTCATCTACTTCCCGGCCCGTACACAACTGGGCGATGTCTACATCGTCCTGTTCAGAACCGGTGTGACCCGCATTAAAAGGCCCGCATTATCAGCCGGAAAGCCTTACCGGCCAGCCTGGTAGACAGCGCCTGGATCCGGCCATTCAATTCGTTACAGAAGGCTGTCGGACCGGCTCAGTAAACTTCTGCACAGGGAGCGTCTATGCAATACGGATTATTACTGCTCGCCATCGCTGCCGGCTTTATGCTGCCCATCCAGGGCGCGCTCAATGCCCGGCTCGGTGGTTTAATGGAACATCCGATGCAGGCGACACTGATCTCTTATATCGGTGGTCTGATCGCCTGTTTGCTGGTGCTGTTTTTCGTCCAGCGCAGCGTACCTGAAATCCGTAAACTCACAGAGATTAACTGGTATCTGTACTGTGGAGGTTTTCTCGGTGCCGTGTTTGTCAGCTCCATGCTTTACCTGATGCCCAAGATTGGCATCGCCAACATGCTCGCCGCTGCCATTGTCGGTCAGCTTATTATGTCCACCGTGCTGGACCATTTTGGCGCGCTGGGTAACCCGCAGATTCCGGTAAACAGCTCCCGGATTATCGGCATTGTTTTGCTGTTACTGGGCCTGTATTTCATTCAGCGATCACGCTCAGTTATCTGAATACCAGCCACAAAAAGGCCGCAAATGCGGCCTTTTTATCTGTACAAAACACTTACAGAGAACGGGCGTTAAGGTAAGCCTGTTCAGACACAGCGTGCCACTTCTTCGCCTGATCGCGGAACTTAACGAAAGAATCGAACACTTTCTTCGACATTGGATCTTTCGCCGCTTCTTCAGAAACAACCTGATCAGACAGTTCTTTCATCTGCATCAGTACTTCATCCGGGAACTTGCGCAGTTCAACATTGTGCTCATTCACCAGCTGTTCCAGTGCGTGGTTGTTCTTCGCGGTGAAGTCAGCCAGCATATCCTGGTTTGCAACACGGATCGCGTTACGGACGATAGACTGCAGGTCAGCCGGCAGTTTCTCAAACGCTTCCTTGTTGATGAACGTTTCCAGCGTGGTACCTGGCTCATGCCAGCCCGGGTAGTAGTAATATTTCGCCGCTTTATGCAGACCGAACGCCAGATCGTTATACGGACCTACCCACTCAGTTGCATCAATCGCACCGGACTGCAGTGACGGGAAGATTTCGCCGCCCGGCAGCAGTACAGGGTACCACCGGCACGCTTCAGCACTTCACCGCCCAGGCCCGGAATACGCATTTTCAGACCTTTCAGGTCTTCAACGCTGTTGATTTCACGGTTGAACCAGCCACCCATCTGAACACCGGTGTTACCTGCTGCGCCCGGAATCAGACCGAACTCAGCATAAACTTCTTCCCACAGCTCCATACCGCCGCCGTGGTACAGCCAGGAGTTCATTTCCTGTGCTGTCAGACCGAAAGGTACCGCTGCGAAGAACTGTGCCGCCGTAGATTTACCCTTCCAGTAGTATGAAGCGCCGTGCCCCAGTTCAGCAGTACCGCGGGATACCGCATCGAAAATTTCCAGTGCGCCAACCAGCTCTTTTGCACCGTATACTTTAACGGTGATACGGCCGCCGGACATTTCACCGATCAGCTCCGCCAGTTTATTAGCGCCGGTGCCCAGACCCGGGAAGTTCTTCGGCCAGGTGGTTACCATTTTCCATTCAATCGGTGCAGGCTTTTCAGGTGCAGCCGGTGCGGGTGCCGCTTCCGGTTTACAGTCAGCAACCGGTGCTTTTTCTTCCGTACAAGCAGCCAGACCGACCGCAGCCGCCCCCAGACCGAGGACTTTAACTATCTCACGACGTTTCACGTTGTTCTCCTTTCTATGCCAGTCTGCAAAGCGGATTACATACACCAATCACACCGCAGCAGGCGGACAAAATTATGCAGTTATTATTATTCACTCAGGGAAAATAGCACGCAGCCATATTTGCTGCAATTTCAATCAGTAACCAAAGTACCAACAGACCTTCTGGGGTTTTCTGCGGATAGATTATAGAATGGCGATTTTATTGATATACTCCCTGAACACCCATCATCCTGAAGAGGTCGGACGTTGCAGTCTCTGAATCTTTTAAAATCGATTGCTGATGCAAAAGCAACCTGCGTAAATCAGAACAGAAAGTTGCTGATTACGTACTGGAAAACCCTTCAGAGGTGATCCATATGCGCATTGTCGATCTGGCTTCAGAAGCAAACGTCAGTGAACCAACGGTAGTCCGTTTCTGCCGGGCGCTGAACTATGACGGCTTTCAGGATTTCAAACTCACCCTGGCCCAGGGTCTGGCCAGCAATGCCAACTTTGAACAGTTCTCCCTGAACAGCAAAGATACGGTCAGTGAGTTTAAGCAGAAAATTTTCGACTCGACCGTCGGCAATATGATGCGGGTCCGTGAGGAGCTGGATTCAGACACTCTGGAGTCAGCCATCAACGCCATTGCCAAAGCTGGCCGTGTCGAACTGTACGGCTTCGGTGCATCCGCCCCGGTGTGTGACGACGCCCAGCATAAATTCCACCGTCTGAAAATTTCTGCATCCGCGTATTCTGATCCGCACATGCAGATGATCTCCGCCACCACCCTGAGCAATGATGATGTGGTCATCGCCATTTCCCAGACCGGCCGGACCAAAGATTTGCTGCACGCCATTAAACTGGTGAAAGCGGCAGGCGCAACAGTGATATCCCTGTGTCCGAGCAACACACCGCTGTCGGCACTGGCCAACATCTCTATCCATATCGATCTGGAAGAAGATAAAGATCTCAGCACCCTGATGTCTTCCCGGGTAGTTCACCTGGTGGTCATCGATGTACTGGCGGTGGGCGTTGCCATGAAGCTGGGACCGGGTCTGCTGGATCACCTGAAAACCATCAAACGCAGCCTCAAAAGCCTGCGTCAGAACGACAAACGCTTGCCTATTCGCAAACCCGGGCTGTAATTTTTCAGCCATCTTCCTGTCATTGTTGCGTCACCTGCCCCTGCTAATCTGCCGGTCGCTGATCAATAGCCGTGCTCCCTTATTCTGTGGACCGGTGTTTGAAAATTGTACAAAAATCGTATTAAACTATTGCGGTGCATTTCAGCAGCCGCTCTCTGGTATCTGATCTATACAATCAAACCAGAGGGCCAGATTGCTTAGAGAAAGAGTATAGGAGCGAGTGCTATGCAGCTACGTAAAAATCAGGATCTCAACGAACTGCAAACGGAAATCTTCGATCTCATGGTAGGCATCGAAGAGGAAGAGCAACAGGCGCGACAGAAAGTCGCCAGCAAACGGTCACTTCTCGCGCGACGCGCAATCGAAAATCATCGCGAACAAAAAGCTTTAGTCAGCGAAATCGATGATGAACACTGGTTCGATGATCTTTAATCTGGTCTGCGGTAACTGAACCAATTCCTTCTGACAGCCCCGTCAGGGGCTGCAGACAATACCATCAGGCTGAGCCATCACCGTCCGGTGCAAACATCGCGATTACTTCCGCTTCCGTCATACACTTGGTGTCGTTGGCAAACGCATAATAGTCCGGCTTGTGGTCGATAAAGATCTGGTGATCCAGCACGAACCCTTCCGTATCCGTAAATAACCCCGCCGGCATAATATACTGGCCGGTCTGCCGCATCCGCCAGAACAGATGGGTACCACAGCGCTGACAAAAGCCCCGCTCGGCCCATTCGGATGATGCAAAGGTTGCCAGGCTGTCACCGTCCAGTTGCACACCGGTACCGCAATCCACCGCCAGCAACGGCCCGCCGCCCCATTTACGGCACATACCGCAATGGCAGACGCCCACCTGAGCATCCAGCTGTTCGACCTTTACACTTACACCGCCACACAAACAACTGCCCTGCTGATCAGCTAACTTTGTCATAACCTTCTCCCTGTTAACGGCCCGGTTCAGTGTTCAGGGTAAAGAATATTCAGCGGTACTGAACGGCCCCTTCTAACACCACAGCAGCATGTTCCCGCTTTAATTCCCGGGGTTCCGAAACCCCGCAGGAATGGGCGATCATGGCTACCTGATGGACCAGGTTGTCATGGTAATTGCGTACCCGTACCGCTTTATCTGTCGGTACCAGCCCGCGTTGCAGATCTTTATTATGGGTGGTAATCCCAGTTGGGCAACTGTTCTTGTTACACTGCAGCGCCTGAATACAGCCCAGCGCGAACATAAAGCCCCGGGCGCCGACCACAAAATCCGCCCCCAGACACAGTGCCGCGCCCACATCCGTCGGGTTAATACATTTACCGGACGCCACGATTCTGATCCGCTCCCGCAAGCCATGCATGACCAGCTTATTCACCAACAACGGCAGACTTTCTTTTAACGGCAGGCCAACGCTGTCCATCAGGGGCATCGGTGCTGCACCGGTGCCGCCGTCACTACTGTCAATGGTAATGAAGTCCGGTGCCTGCTCGATGCCTCTGGCGATTACCGCTTCACAGAACTCATCCAGCCAGGTGGTCGAACCCAACACCAGCTTGAAGCCTACCGGCTTGCCGGTTACATCCCGGATGTGATTGACCATATCCAGCAAGTCATCAATGGAAGCAATGTCCGGATGGCGGTTCGGACTGATAGACGGCTCCCCTTCAGGAATCCCCGAATCGCTGCAATTTCAGCGCTGACCTTTTCACCTGGCAACATACCGCCCTTACCGGGCTTTGCTCCCTGGCTGAGCTTAATCTCAAACATCCGCACCTGTTCGATCGCCGCTTTCTCACGGAGCTTTTCATCACTCAACCGGCCTTCCAGATCCCGCACACCGTACTTAGCGGTGCCGATCTGGCAGACAATGTCGCAGCCACCTTCCAGATGGTAAGGTGAAATCCCACCTTCACCGGTATTCATCCAGCAACCGGCTTCCCGGGCACCGTTTGCCAGCGCCAGTACCGCCGGTTTGGACAGCGCCCCGAAGCTCATACCGGAGATATTAAAAGGATTTAGCGTCATAAGGTGTCGCACAGTGCGGACCGATCCGTAACGGCCGGGTTGTTACCGCATCTTCTGTCAGGGTGGGGAAAGGGCAATTCAGGAAATAATAGGTGCCGGGAATCCGCAAATCACGGGTGGAACCAAAGGCGATGGTATCTTCAACATTCTTTGCAGCCCGGTACACCCAGCTGCGCTGCGCCCGGTTAAAGGGCATTTCTTCCCGGTCCTGCGCAAAGAAATACTGACGGAAAAACTCTCCCAAGTGCTCGAACACATAGCGGAAACGGCCAAACAGAGGATAGTTGCGGCGAATGGTCTGGGTCGTCTGATGTTTATCTATCTGATAAATCACCACACAGGCAAGCAGACCTGCCACGAAAATAAACAACAGGATACCACCCAGAATTGCGACAAAGTTGATCGCAAAGCTACTTATCGGATCAAGCATAATGAGTCCTCACCTTATTATTTTTCTAAACCGGCGTTTTATTTTTACCCCACATAAGAGATGCGTCACAAGGGTTATCAGCCACTTATGCCTCCCATGCTGTGTAAATCATTCTCTCCTCTCTTCCGGAAACCAGGCTGAAAATGTCTCCTGAAACACGTCAGTCTTTTCAAGATTCCTGATGGTAAACACAGATCTGCTGCAGTTCGGCACTGTTCAGCGCTTCATTAGTCAGACCGCAATAATGCCCTCCGTTATTCGTGCATAAATGCCGGCAGCTGTGGCAAGCGCCGAATACCTTATAGTCGTTGGCCTGCTGAAGCTGGCGCAACAACACATCCAGCGCCTGACGCACTTGCTCATTCTGCGCGTCATCCAACAAGCCCTGCCCGGCCTGCCAGAGGCCCGTTTGCCGGGCGGCCGCCTGCACGCCGGTTTCGGTCAGCTGTAAATGGCTTTTACGCTTATCAACCGGATCAGGCTGCTTGATCAGATAGCCTTTCTTAACCAGCAACGCCACAGACGTGGATACCGTGCCCTTGGTCTGGCCAAGGAACTCCGTCAGCACCAGCAGTGAATCGCTGTAGCGGTTACACCGCTCCAGATAATAAAGAATTTGCAGATGAATCTGCTGTAAACCCAGCTCTGACGCGAGCTTACGCTGCTCCCCGCGATGAATATTAAACAATGCTTCCAGATAATCGGTAATGTCGTGATGAATCATAAAATACATGCTCCGGCACGCCTGAACGCCCGTCTGATACCCCTTTGAACAACTGAAAACATGGTAATGGCATTGCTTTTGACGGGCAACGAAAATAGTTCTTTATCGAAACATTATTGACAGGCATGGATAATTCTCAATATTATAGTTTCGATTCGAAACTTAATTGATAGGAATTTTGCCATGAAACTACAATTCATCACTCCCACCCTGCACGGTGTTCTCGACTATGCCGCCGCCATTGTGCTGATTCTGGCGCCCAGATTGCTGAACCTGCAGGAAGACTCGGTACTGGTTTACTGGTTTTCAACGATCGCTGGCGCAGGACTGATCCTGTACAGCCTGTTCACGGACTACGCCCTCAGCTTCAAAGGGCTCATTTCCTACCGGGGACACCTGATACTGGACTCAGCCGCCAGCGCCAGCTTTATACTGCTGGCGCTTATCCATGAAGGCACGACCCTGAGTATGCTGTATTGCCTGGTGATGGGAGCAGGAGTAATTGGGGTTATTGCACTGTCCGGCCCGGAAGAAGCAACACCGGCAGAGGTATCAGCGGAATAAGCGGAGCATTCTTCAGAGTAAAGCAGACACAAAAAGCCCTGATAAACAGGGCTTTTTCATCGGTAGCGATATTAACGGTCAATCACCGGCAGGGTTGGCCAGGCCCGTTTATGTAACATCTCGCAGCCATTCGCCGTAATCAGAATGTTCTCTTCATGCACCATCATTTTACCCGGAGCAAACGTCATACCCGGCTCAAGCGTGAGGATCATGCCTTCTTTCAGCACCACATCGCCGCCCTCAACATTAGAAGGCCACTCAGTCAGCTGCATGCCAAGGCCGTGCCCCATACGGCCCACATCGTTACCCAGCGCACCGGCCCCTTCCAGCACATTCCACATGGCCTGCCAGACATCACCGGTGGTCCGGCCCGGGGCAGCTGTCCGCAGCCCTGCTTCGGTTGACTCATACACCGCTTCATACGCCATGTGCGTTGCCTGATCCACCTGACCGAAAGCAAAGTTACGGTCATAATCGCTGAAATAACCATCGAAGTTGGCGCCGGTATCGATGATCAGCACATCGCCCCGCTCCAGAACACGGTCGGTCGGCCCCATGATGATATTGTCGTAGCCACCCTGCCCGGACGCTGATATCAGATACGGACAGGCATCCGTACCCAGCCGCAGCATTTCAATGTGCATGGCTTTACAGGCTTCACGCTCCGTCATACCCGCTTTCAGGTTGGCATACAGGTAATCAAAACCAGCAGCAGTTACTTCACAGGCAAAGCGGGTTTTAGCAATCTCAGCGGCAGATTTAACACTGCGAACTTCCCGTATCAGCGTCGCCACATCCACCATTTCATGCTGGCTGAGCATATCCTGCAACATTTGGAAGTTGGCTGCCGGCATCCGCAGATGGGTTTCCGGGCCCAGCATGGCACCAATTTTCATATGCCGTTTGGACACATCTTTCAGGGCACCGGCTAACTGGCTGATACCGTCATCTTCCGGCCGGGGTGCCGGCCAGCTGCGGACATCTTCCACCCAGGTATCGTCAAACCCGGCGACGCCGATTTCCGGTACCACGGCAATGGGCAAACCTTCGGCCGGTACGACTAAAAACCATGGCCGGGTCGGACTTTCCCAGAACTGGGATTTAAACCCACTGAAATAACGAAACTCAGGTTCAGTGGACAGGAATACCGCATCAATGCCCTGCGCATTCATTAACGCTTGCAGCTTAGCGGTACGGTTTTCAAACTCACTGCGCTCAAACCCGCGGGGCGGAGCAATTAACGTGTTGGTCATAAAGGTCTTCTCTCAATACCTGCCGAATCAGTCGCCAAATGCCAGGTCACGCAGTAACAGGGCAATTTCCGGGAAGAAAATCAGCAATGCAGACATCAAAAACAAAATCAGAATAAAGGGCAAGGTGCCACGGATTACTTCCAGATACGGCTTATTAAAAATAGCAATTGCCGTAAAAATGTCGCAGCCAAACGGCGGCGTCGCTGAGCCGATGGCCATTTGCAGGGTAATCATCACACCGACTAAAACCGGGTCCAGGCCAACATCACCGATAATCGGCACGAAGATCGGCGTCAGGATCACCAGCACCACCAGTGAATCCACAAACATACAGCCCACAAAGAACGCCAGCGCGATAACAAAGAGCACATATTCTTTGGACGCGTCTTCCAGATTCAGCGGTGCCAGCAGCTCCTGAGGGATCTGTTCAAATGAAATATACCAGGAGAATGCCTGCCCCATACCCACCAGAATGAATACCACTGCAGTAATCAGACCGGTGCTCAGCGCCGCATCAATCACATCTCTGTGGTCCAGTTCACGGTAGATGACACATTCCACGATGATCGCATACAGCACTGAGAAGGACGCCGCTTCTGTCGGCGTCACCGCTCCGGAATAGATACCACCGACAATCAGCGCCGGGAAACCCAGTGGCAACAAGGCTTTTTAATCGACTGAAGCTTTTCACTCCAGCTGGTTTTCTCCACCAGGGCAATGCTGTCCGCGTGATAGACGCTGTATACATAGCAGTAAGCAGAAAACAGCAGCGCCAGTACGATTCCCGGACCGATACCGGCAATGAACAGCTCACCCACACTGGTGTTGGCCAGCGTACCGTAAAGAATCAGGCCAATACTGGGGAATCAGAAAGGCAATATCACTGGCGTTGATGATCAGCGCCATCACAAAGCTGTCTTTGTAACCGGCCTGCAGCAGCTTCGGCCGCATAATCTGTCCGACGGAAACCACCGTCGCCTGGGTTGAGCCGGATACCGATCCAAACAACGTACAGCTGATACAGGTAGTGATCGGCAATCCGCCACGGCGGTGCCCTACAAAAGCTTCAATCAGCCCCAGCAGGTTATGGGCGGTATGGCCCGGGTCATAATGTCCGCCGCCAGAATAAACATCGGCACGGCAATCAGGGCATTCGGTGAAATACCGGTCACCATTTGCTGGATGATTACACCGGTATCAATGCCGGAGAAATGCACCAGCCCGATCAGTGCACCTACCGCCAGCGGTACCACCATCGGAAAACTCAGAAATAACAGGATTACCATGGCCGAAACCAGCGCAAAGGTCACCACATAGATGTCCAGCTCACCGGCTATCACATCAGAAAAACTCAAACAACCCACTCATATCATTCACCTGGCCTGTAGATACAACGCTTAAATTCAAAACCGCAGTGATCAGTTATCCATCACTTCATGCGACAGATAGATCTCTTCATGGGTCAGGTTCATAAAAAGGCGATCAGATACTGGATACCCGCAATGCTCAGGCCCAGCGGGATAACCGCGTAAATGATGTATACCGGGAATTGCAGTGCCGGGCTTAAACGGTTGATATCCTTGAGTTCCTGCACATAAAACACCGCTTTATAGGCCAGGTAGAACATCAGGGCTGCCGTCGCCACTGAAATCACAATAATCAGTGCTTTCTTCGCCTTAAAGCCCAGCGAATCATACAGGGCGGTCATACGGATATTGCGGCCTTTGCGCACCGCATAGGCAAAGCCGATAAAGGTGATGGCCACAATCAGAAACTGGTTAAGCTCTTCAGAAAAGAACAGGCTCTTACCAAAAATATCGACCGATAGCATTGGAGACAGAGTTCACCATCATCAGCAAAATGGCTCCGCTGACAACCCACTTCTCTATCGATTCAGTCAGAACACTGACGTTATGAAATATCTTTTCATAAGAACATACCCCTGGAACGGTGCGGCGCTCCCTGCCTCTGCACATCTTTAAACGCATCCCGCCGGCATAACATCTACACCGGCGGGCAAGAGAGTCACTGATTAAGAAGCGTCTTTCACTTCCTGAATCAGGTTTTGCAGAATCTTCTTCGCACCTTCGCGGGCAGAAGCCTTATCTGCATCGTCATAGGCGTTTTCTACAACGTCATAGTAAGTTTCGTGCAGAGACGTGCTCAGTTCCTTGAAGCGGCTACGCTCTTCAGGGGTCAGGGTCACAACCTTGATATCAGGACGTTCCGCCATGATCTTGTCCATGTTTTCCTGGTTGATCTTCAGCTGGTATTCGTGGGCAGCCTGTTCAGCAGCGGCAATGGCTTTACGTACCATTTCCTGCTTCTCAGCAGACAAACCGTTGAACCATTCGCTGTTAGTGGAAACCGTGCCGACGTATGGCTGCTGGCCCGGGAACATCAGGTAATCCTGAACTTCATGCCACTTAGCGTTGTAGATGAAGTAAATCGGGTTAACCATGCCGTCAACGGTTTTCAGCTGCAGTGAACCGTATACTTCACCCCAGGACAGCGGGGTCGGTGTGGCGCCGAAAGTCTTGTAGGTTTCTACCGGAATGGTTGAAGTGAAAGTACGGATCTTCTGGCCGGCAAAATCTTCCGGGCTGCGGATTGCTTTGTTAGCACCCCATACCATCTCACCTTCAGAAATCATGGTTAACAGCTTCAGGTTTACGTTTTCAAAACGATCTGCCAGATCGTTATAGATGGTCTTGCTGCCAGTCAGTACCTTACGTACAACGTCAGTGTCGGTACCCATTACGTACGGTACGCTGATCGCCTGTACTTCAGGTACGTAAGAGCCCAGGTGACCGGTACCCACAGATACAAACTGCACAGTCCCCTTGGCAGTCAGCTCAACGATATCGTTTTCGGTGCCCAGCTGGCCGTAGTAATAAATCTTAACGCGGATGTCGCCGTCAGATTCTTTCTTGATGGTGTCAGCAAAGGTTTGCGCGAAAATATCCTGAACGTCTTTTTGTCTTCTTCAGACGCAAACTTCCAGGTTTCTGCACTGACACCAAAGCTGATGCCCAGCGCTAACAGAGCCGTTAACAATTTTTTCATGCTTATATCCTCAAATTTTATTCTTAGAGTTAAGGTAAGGTTGAGAAGAAAGAGTTATTTCAGACGGTCTTTCACCAGCTGGATCCAGTACTGTGCTCCGTCCCCGAGAATACGGTCGTTAAAATCGTATTCCGGGTTATGCAGAGCACAGCCGCCCACTGAGTCCACGCCATTGCCCATCAGCGCGTAACAGCCGGGTTTCACCCGAAGCATGCTGGAAAAATCTTCTGAAATAGTCAGGGGTAAACAGTCCGTCTCAACATTTTCAGCGCCCAGCACCGTGCGGGCAGCCTGAATGGCAAACTGAGTGTGTTCAGGGCTGTTTACAGTGGGATAAAAGTATTGATCAGTTCGAATTTGTAGCTGGCACCTGCCGCCTGGCAGATACCGGCGACGATACGCTCCATGCTCTGCTCAATACGCTTAAGGGTATCTTCGGTAAAACAGCGGCAATCACCTTTGATCACCACCTGTGAAGGAATCACGTTCACCGTACCGTTGGTGACAAACTCCGTTGCAGACACCACCGCGGTTTCTTCAATGGCACTGAGGTTACGGGAAACGATGGTCTGTAAACCCAGAATCACCTGCGAACCCACCACGATCGGGTCAACACCGCGGTGTGGCATCGCCGCATGGCCACCCACACCGTCAATCACAATCTCAAAGCTGCTTTCACTGGCCATCAGGGAACCCGGACGGACCGTAAAGGTGCCTTCCGCCAAGCCCGGCATGTTGTGCAGGCCATACACTTCATCAATCTGGAAACGCTCAAACAGTCCGTCATCAATCATGGCCTGAGCGCCACGGCCATGCTCTTCATCCGGCTGGAAAATAAAATGGACAGTACCGTTAAAATCCCGGTGTTCCGCCAGATAACAGGCAGCCCCAGCAGCATGGCGGAGTGACCATCGTGACCGCAGGCGTGCATCTGTCCGTCATGCCGGGAACGGTGTTCAAACTGGTTCTCTTCATGAATGAACAGCGCATCCATATCCGCCCGTAAACCGATGCTGTTTGCACCATCACCGCATTTCAGAACACCAACAATGCCCTGCTGACCAATATTACGGGTCACTTCAATGCCAAACTCTGTCAGCCTCTCAGCAATAAAGTCGGCAGTTAACGGCAGATCAAAGCCGCACTCCGGAAAACGGTGCAGGTGCTGACGCCATTCGGTCATCCGGCTTATCAGGTTCTGATCTAAAGACATCTTACAAACTCCAAAAACAGTCACGCTTTTCAGCAAATTTTTATTTCAGATGGGCGTTCATTAAACGGCCAAATCCGCGACAGGCGCACTGTGTCCGGCCAGCTTCAGGCTGTGCCAGGCCAGTGCCTGATTACTGCTGACCACCGGAATATCCAGCGCCTGCTCAACCTGATCCAGCACCAGCGAAGCCCGCAGCGCGGTGCAGGAAATGAACATCAGATCCGCAGCAGGGTCGCAGTTTTCAATCGCCGCCTCAGCAATATCCTGCGGGGTGATGTAGGTCATCGCGGTGTCATCTTCAAAACCGAAACCGGCAATGTTCAGCACTTCAATTCCCTGAGATTCAAAAGGCAGCCACCTCGGCGTTTACCGCTTCGGTATAGGGGTAAGGATGGAAATACGTTTGGCCGAGAAACATTCAAACGCTGCCAGCGCAGCGGTAACCGGATTCGTCACCGGCACCCCGGGCGGGTTTCATGTACCAGCCGGGTAATTTCATCGACACCGATGGCAACCGTGCCGGAAGTGCAGGCATAGATGATGGCATCCAGATCGGTTCCCGGCAGAATCTGATCGGCCGCCGCGCTGATGCCCGGGGCCATAGTACGTAAGTTTTCGATGGTCAGTGGATTAACATTGCGGACCCGGGTAGTGAAGAACCCCACATCCTGCGGATACATACGTTGCAAGTCCGCTTCGATATTGAAATCAGTCGCCAGTGAAATCACGCCGATACGTCCGGTCGGATAAAGGATTTCCAATGGCTGTCGCGGGCTGACCCGGGTTGATTTAAGCATCTTGTTACCACAGCTTCGGATCAGGCAGTTTTGCCTTTTCCGGGTTATTTTTATTGTTCAGGCTATAACTCCATATTACGGGGCGCGGCTGCATAAATTCCTGTAATAGCCGTGCTGCAATGAAGCTTCACCGCAAAATCTGCAAAATATTGCTGAAATTCACCACTTTGCTTAATCCGTCATTTTCGCTTCTTTCCCCAAGTCTGTATCCTTAGGGAGAACGTACAGTCAGTGGAAACACGATATGACCAAATCAGCGCCCACCAGCAACATCGACAGCTTCGACCGTAAAATTCTGGAGATCATTCAGGTCTCGAACCGCACCACCTCAGATCAGATTGCCGAACAGGTAGGCCTCTCTCCCGCCGCCGTTCAGCGCCGCATGAAACGGATGCGCGAGCAAAACATCATTAAGGCGGACATCGCCGTGATTAACCCGAAAGCCGTGGGCCGCGGGGTTACATTACTGGTACAGGTGACACTGGAACGGGAACGGGCCGACCTGCTGGACGCCTTTAAAAGAAATGAAAGTGAACCCAGCGGTACAACAGTGCTACTACGTCACCGGCAGTGCCGACTTCATTCTGGTGATTACTGCGGTGGACATGGAAGATTACGAAGCCTTTACCCGGGAAGTATTCTTCGACAACCACAACATCCGTAACTTCCACACCAATGTGGTGATGGACTCAGTCAAAACCGGCCTGTCGGTGCCTATGTTCGAAGAATAAAAACCTGAAGAATAAGGAGAGAAGGATAGCCTTTAGCGCTTCAGCTAAGGGCTGACTAGTTCATTCAAAAATTCTATCGTAATTACCCAAAAGAAAATCCCACCCTTCTTTCATCTTTTCAGTAACCTCACCCGCTACCGAAGGATATTGATAAAGAGCACAAAAATTATAGTGCCTTACCTGCGAAGCCTGCACCATCATTACTACGAAGTTCCAGATTTTCCCTTCCGTGCTGCCGAGCATTGCAGTCATTGAATGATCAGTGTTGCAAACTGTCTGAAGGAGCAAAGCGACTGAGTTTTTGCGACACCATTCAATGATGAAACGCACAGGAATCCGGCAAAGCCGGACAAACGGGGGCCGCGTTTAGATTTTTAAGACCTTTGCGCGGTTCCAAAGGTCTTGAATCGCGTAAGCGAAAAGATCATCTCAGCCTGAGATTAAAAATAACAGTTAAGAAAAACACCAATCCATCAAAATACTTAAACCATCAGCAAAGCAGCAGATTAGAAAAAGAAAGTATCCTGCCAACAAAAAGCCCCACGAACCTAATCGCAGGGCTTCAAAAGCAAAAGTAAAACTTAAAAATTAGCCAACCAACTGCTGATACAGCTCAGGATCAGTTGCCCCTTCGGTACCGATCACCAACACCTTACTCTGTGCATCCAGCCCCAGTGCCGCAGCCATTTCCGGCTGCTGACGGGCAATCACCGCCGTTGCCAGACCCGGTACCGCAGACTCACCCGCTTCAATCGCCGGATCAGTTTCGTACCCCTTCGCCAGCAAACGCATGGTTTCAGCAACGGCTTCTTCACTCAGGGTCATGAAATCATCGGCACCGTTAGACAGAATTTCCCAGCCCAGCGCAGATACTTCACCACAGGCCAGACCTGCCATCAGCGTATCCAGATCACCGTCAACCACCACCGGCTCACCGGCTTTGGCACTCAGCTGCAGGCAGTTCGCCTGCTCCGGCTCCACAATGATGAAACGCGGACGGCGCTCACCCCACAGATCCCAGAAATAACCGGCAACGGCTGATGCCAGACCACCGACACCGCCCTGTACGAAAACATGGGTCGGGATATCGCCGTTCAGTTGCTCAACAATTTCAGACAACATGACGGTATAACCCAGCGCCACATCCTTAGGAATCTCCATGTAACCTTCGTAGCTGGTGTCAGACACAATGATCCGGCCATTCGCTTTGGCATCACTGTCGGCCTGGCGAACGGACTCATCATAGTTACCGGTAATACGGATCACTTCAGCACCGAAGGCTTCCATCGCCTGTTTACGACCTTCTGAAACATCCCGGTGAATATAAATAATGCAGCGGCAACCGAACATCTGAGAGCCCCAGGCAACCGAACGGCCGTGGTTCCCGTCGGTAGCACAGCTGACAACAATTTCAGCCAGCTCATCTTTCAGGTGACCACCCAGCAGATCGCTGATCGTCGGACGCTTACCCAAGCGGTCTTCCAGTACATTCTGCAGCTGACGGGCGACCGCATACGCGCCGCCCAGCGCTTTAAAACTCTTCAGGCCAAAACGCTGAGACTCATCTTTATACCAGACAGACTCAACACCGATTGCCGCCGCCATTGCGTTTAAAGCATGCAGAGGGGTTTCCGCGTAAGCAGGCCAGGTTTTAATGTCAGCGCTTGCCTCATCCGCACGGGCAACGCTGATAACATCACGCTGCGCAGCCGAATAAACATTTTCGCGGCTCGCTGCCGGGTTAGAGAAATGGCTCAGGGTACCGTTGAGTTGTAACATAATCGTCGCTGCCTTTTCGGTGCAGTCACCTGACTAAAAAGTAAAACTCATTACTTTCAAGAGGTTACTGCTGATCTTATTGTTTACCGGCTGTACCGGGTGACACATTCACCCGCACATCAGATCCTCGCTCTGTAAACAACCGGTACGGGAAATTGATTATGAAAATTCTACGGGACTGCCGTGCGGGTATTCCTACCATTCAACAGCCAAAGAGAAGAAATTCAGCGCAATACAGAAAATAGTGAGGTGAAACCTCATCAACTGGGAAAGGCCACCGACACGCTCAGCGTACCGGTGACTCATGGAGAAGTAGTTTTTACGCGGGTGCTAAGGGCACATAAATATCGGTTAACAGCTCCGCCGGCGCAACTTCTCTGGGATTATTCAGATACTCTTCAAAGCAGGGCTGGTCGGCTGGTAAACGGCCGGACTGGGGCAGCCAGACACCGTACAGCCACTGATACGCGCTGGCCAGATCAGCATACGGACCTTTATGGCGCAGCACCGCATACTCACCTCCCATCAGTGTTTGCCGGGAAAAACCCTCCGGCAATTCCACATCTGCCAGACAACTCATGCAGGCCATTGAACGTAAATCCGCTTCCGCGACACTGGCGGGATCATCATAGTAGATGGCCAGCATCCGAACCGGCATGCGGTCAGCATGCTGCATAAAAACCAGCCAAACAGCTTCTCAAAAGCATTCCCGATATTCATATACGACCCGCGATGATTCAGGCCGGTCACCACCAGCGGTTCCTGGTGAGTAATTTTTACATCGTGCATATTCATTGCATCGGACTCCATTGCGATACCTGCCGCCGCCTGTACAGCGGCAACAAAAGCCGTATGGCTGCCTTCCTGCCGATAACGGGCCGGAGGCATGCCATACATCTCGCTGAAGGCACGGTTGAATGAAGCTAAACCAGCATAACCGGACCCGGCGGCAATTTTCTCCAAACTGCGTGCCGTATTCACCAGCTCACCGGCTGCACGGTGCAACCGTAAACGTTTAACCGTTACAGCCAGGGTTTCACCATAGACACTCTGATACAGCCGGTGCCAGTGGTAAGGCGATACGCAGGCAACATCCGCCAGCTGATACAAATCCAGTGGCTCATCCAGATGGGCGTAGATGTAATCAAATACTCTGGCAAAACGTTGCTGGTAAAGTGCATTGCGGCACGGTTTCATGAATATAACTCCCCGTTTTTGAGACCACAGGATATGGCCTGTAACTGTCCTTCAGCGACCCAGCCAATCTAGCACCACCGGGTTTTGCAATTCTTGCGGTTCTGAAGGACGCGTTACTCCGGGCGCTTTTCTGAAGCTTCCGGTTCAGCATCATCAGACGTCTGCGCCGCTGCCTGATCAGCCCCGTCAGCAACGGTCTCCTCAGGCACCGGCTGAGACTCCGCCTGTACCGCCCGGTACAGCTCACCGGAGGTATAGTAAGAACCCGGGCGGGGTACGAACTGTGGCTTGGCCCGTTTACGCTTATAATGCTGCGCTGATACACGTCCCAGTGTGAACAGTGACAGCACGCCTGCGGCAACCGCCATAAAGCCAAATAACCCTTGTGGGCCAAACCAGCTGATGCCGTTACTGCTCAGCAGCGGGCCGGCGATTGCACCGATACTGTAACCCACCATCAGCGCACCGGCGGTTTGCATCCGCCGCTCCGGTTTTGCCCAGTCATTGGCATGGGCCGCTGCCAGTGAGTAAATGGTAAATGCCAGACTGCCATATAAGAAACTGCTCGCCAGCAACAGCTCGGGCCGCAGATAGAACTCAACCTGCAGGGCGATTGCCGCACAGATCAGCACCACCAGCCCGGCAACCACCGCAATTACCTTGCGCCGCTCGATCCGGTCCGAGAGTTTGCCAATGGGCGTTTGCAGCACCAGCCCGCCACAGATTCCCAACGCCATAAACCAGGAAATCTGCTCCGCACTCAGCTCTACCTGCAGGGCAAATAACGGCCCCATGGTGTTAAAAGATGCGCTGAGAAAACCGGCACAGGCAGCGCCAAGAAAGCCCACCGGCGTGGTCCGCAGGGTCGGCATTATTTTCAGAGGCTCCGGCGGATCCGGCTGCGGCTCGGCGGTCCGGGTCAGGGCTACCGGCACCAGACAAAACGAAAAGCAGATGGAGGCCATGACAAACAGCTGATAGCCGCTTGGATCCTGCAGCAACAAGAACAGCTGGGCACCGCCAGCCCCCAGATAGTTAACGATCATATAGATCGCCAGCAGGCCGCCCCGGTGCTGGTTACTGACCCCGGCGTTCAGCCAGCTTTCGGTGACCATCAGCAAACCGGCCATGGCAAAGCCGGATACCAGCCGCAGGCCGAACCAGAATACCGGATCGGTCCAGAGCATATGCGCCAGAGGGATCATTGAAATAATGGAAGCAAAGACACTGAAGGTCCGGATATAACCCACCCGATCCACCAGATAACCGGTATATCTCGCGCCAAAGAACAGCCCGATGAAATAGCCACTCATGATGATACCGGTCAGCTCAGTGGAGAAACCTTCCAGATTACTGCGCAGGCTCAGCAGGGTCATGAACAGACCGTTGCCAATCAGCAAACAGCCGTGACTTAGCAGTAGTGCAGAAACACGCTTGAGTAACGCGCCCATGGTGGCCTCAGTTTAATCGCTGGGAAATCATCCGGTGATCCGGCTATTCTGGCTGAGCCCCGGGGTTTCGCCAGTATTTTCAACGCAAATTTACAACCAGCCGACCGGCCTGTCGCAGCCGGGTAAAAACCACCGGATAATCCGCCTGAGACTGCTCCTGCAAGACACGCTGTTCAGAAAGTCATTTCAAATTAACTTTTCAAAAGGCCTTTCAGAAAGTCTTCTCAAAAAACGAGCGGAATCGACTGTTCTTCCGCACGCAGGGTATAGCCGGCACAGGCTTCATCATGGGGATCACCTGTACCAGCTCCGCTTTATGCAACCCGGCCTTGCGGCAAATGTCATAGGCCTGGGTGATATTCTGACAGGTCAGGATATCGCCCTGATCATTTTGCAGTAATGCCTTCATCGGCACATGATTATCATCACCGGGGTATTCATACTGACACTCGATGACCAGCGGGCTGCAGCCTGACTCAAAGAACCGCATATTGGTCACCGCACCGGCATGGGCCAGTTGGGTAAATTGGGATATCTGCATACTAACCTCCTGCCGGCAGAATCGCTGCAGAGGTTATTGAAGGGAACGGTCAGCGCAAATCCTTACAGGCAATTTGCTGTAAAGCATCACGGTTGATGATTTCAAAAACCCCGGCATGCTGCTCCACCAGACTGTCGTCTTCCAGTTCACCAAGGGCAATACTCGCCGTTGGCCGGGACATACCTGTCAGTTTAGCCAAATCTGCGTGGGTCAGTTTCAATAAGTTCACCGCGGCTGTTTCCCGGGCAGCGGCTGCCCGGTTTTTCATCCAGTTCCAGCAGCTTACGGGCCAGCCGGCTGCGAGCATCTTTAAACACCAGATCTTCAATGCTGAAGCGGGCACGGTCAGAACGTTTCTCCACCTGCTGACTGACCTCCAGGCTGAATTCCCCGGAACGGTGCATCACATCCAGAAAGACATCTCTGGACACTTTGAGCACCAGCCCCGCCTCAACCACTTCGGCAAAGCTGCGTCGCTGGCGATCACCCAAAACAGCCAGTTCACCGAAGATTTCCCCGGCTTAATAAAACCAAAGGTAAATTCACCGCCGTTTGAAGAGGTTCTGAAAATCCGCACCAGACCTTTTTCCAGTAGAAACACCGCGTCTGCTTCAAGGTTTGGGGTGAACACCATCTCACGGGGCGCAAACTCCATCACTCGCGAGGCACAGCGTAAAGCCTCCTGATCATCCGCCGACAGACGGTCCAGCCAGTTCAGTGATTCCAGATGCCAGTGACTCAAATTCAGTTCTCCGTGTTAGCTATCTAACAGATTGCAGGATGACGCCCGCCTAGGATAGCGCCTCAGGCATCTGAAAGTGAATATACCCGGTGCCATTCAATGTAATAACACGATATGGAAAGAGTGAAACTGTCATGAACCTGAAGAAAATTGCCGCCCCTTGACCGCTGTGCTGCTGAGCACCGGTGCGACTGCTGTAATGGCCGGAGCAGATGAAACCGTCACGGTTGTGGATACCTACACCTGCGAACAGCTGGTTGCGCTGGACTATGAAAACGTACCGACAGCGGTTTACTACATTGAAGGCTTTTCGGATGCCGACGGTATGCCTGAAGAAGTGACCGAAGAAGACTTTGTCTCCGTACCGGTAGAGCGGGTTTACAACTACTGCTACGCCAATCCTGAAGTGGTTGTCAGCGACGTTATCGACCAGTTCGACGACGAAGCCTGATCCCTTCTGACCCTGTTTGCCTGTCAGGCGCGATCCCCGGATACAGGGAAGTGTATCCGGAGCCTCTTCACCCCGAGTGCGTTCTGACAGGCACCTCTTACATACAAGAATCCCATGCCGGCACTCAGAAAACTCCTGCTAATTTCCGGCCTGAGCCTTACTGCACTACCGTTCAGTATATTTATGCAAGATAAAAACCTTTGTAGCCTGTGCCGGTGGACCTGAACGGATACTCGACCATGCAAACATTTTCCCGTCTTCCCTTTGAATTGCTGGCCACACCGCTGGCATCTATCTTCGGCAGCGGCTTTCTGGTCATCGTGCCAGTACTGGCACAAAGCGCCGGCCCCTACATGACAGTTGCCATGGCAGCGGTGTGTTTGCTGGCGTATCTGGTGGGCAGCATCATCCGGCATAACATCCGGGTCGCAGAGCCCCTGTTAGCGGATGGCCAGGACTCTACCCTGAACTTTCTTGAACGCAGCGCCGACATCAGCATTGTCGTCGCCTATGTGATCTCCATTACCCTCTACCTGCATATACTGGCTTCATTTGTGCTCTCCGGCATTGGCCAGGATACTCCGCTGTATAACAACCTGCTGACCTCTGCGGTCATCATTATCATCGCCGGTGTGGGCATCTGGCGCGGGCTGGGGTGCTGGGCTTTATGGAAAAATGGGCACTGTACGTTACCTTCATACTGATCGCCCTGGTACTGGCAGGCTTTGGCCTGTTCGATTTTCAGGCCTGGCAACAGAACGCCCTGCAGATGCCTGCTGCACAGTTTAACGACCTGTGGCAGACCTGCAGCATCATTGCCGGCACCCTGATTGTAGTGCAGGGCTTTGAAACACCCCGCTATCTGGGCGAACAGTACACAGCAGATTTACGCATTCAGGCCTCCCGGCAATCACAGCTGATTTCCGCCAGTATCTATATTCTGTTTGTATTGCTGGCCATGCCACTGGTGCCATCCCTGAACGGGGTATTCGATGATCACAGCCTGATTACACTGGCAGGCCTCTCGGCCTTTGGCTTCCTGCCAGCGGCCGTTATTTTTGCGGCGGTACTGAGCCAGTTTTCCGCGGCGGTTGCCGATACACTGGCCGCCAGCGGTAACCTCAGTGAGATTTCTGCCAAACGGATCAGCACTCCGGTCAGCTACCTGCTGATCGCCGGCTTTGCCCTGCTGCTCACCTGGAGTGCCGATACCTTTGAAATTCTGGCGCTGGCCTCCCGGGCTTTCGCTGCCTACTATGCGCTGCAGTGTCTGGTCGCCTGGCGGGCAACCGACTCCGCACGGGTGAAAAGCAGCAGCCTGATACTCACCGCGATCATGCTGTATATTGTGATTTTTGCGGTACCTGTGGGTTAATAAAAAGAGAATAAAACATGGAAAACATAGCGTTACATGCTGCAACCGTATTCATGGGCTTTTTCGCCATCATGAATCCAATCGCCAATGTGCCGGTCTTTCTGGGCCTCACCAGTCAGGACGACAGCCAGACCACCCGGGCCATTGCCTTTCGTTCGCTGCTGATTGCCTTTATCGTCATTGCGGTATTCTCGGTAGCCGGCAAATACATTTTTCAGCTGTTTGGCCTGAGCCTGCCAGCCTTCCGGATTACCGGCGGTATTCTGGTCTTTCTGATCGGATTTCATATGCTGCAGGGCAATCAGTCCAAAGTACAGCAACCCCACGGTTGTGACCCGGCCAAAGCCAAAGAAGCGGCACTGGGTGTCGCTGTATCACCACTGGCCATGCCGATTCTCGCAGGCCCCGGCACCATCGCCACCGCTATGAACTTCGCCTCCGGTGGCGGCTTCACTGAGCTGGTAACCACCGTCAGCATGTTCGCAGTACTCTGTATCATCACCTATGTGTTTTTGTCTCCGGCGAACGTTTAGTACGCTTTATCGGCGAAAATGCCCTGCAGGTAATCACCCGGATGATGGGCCTGATTCTGGCGGTCATCGGTACCCAGATGGCCATTGAAGGTATTCAGGGTGCATTTAAGCTAACCTGATCTTCAGTGCTTTCAGCATTACCACCACAAACAAAAATGCCGGCGAGAACGCCGGCATTTTTATGACTGCAAAACAGTATCGGTTACTCAACCGTTACGGATTTCGCCAGATTTCGTGGCTGATCCACATCGGTGCCTTTCAGCACAGCCACGTAGTAAGACAGCAACTGCAGCGGGATGGAATACACGATCGGCGCCATATCTTTACAGACATCCGGAATATTCAGCAGATAACAGCTGTCGTCACCTTCTTCAATCTGAATACGGCTGTCAGCAAACAGGAACAGCTGACCGCCACGGGCGCGGACTTCTTCCAGATTCGCCTGCAGCTTTTCCAGCAATGAGTTATTCGGCGCAACCGCAACGATCGGCATGTTATCATCCACCAGCGCCAGCGGGCCGTGCTTCAGCTCACCGGCCGGATAAGCTTCCGCATGAATGTAGGAGATCTCTTTCAGCTTCAGGGCGCCTTCCACAGCCACCGGGAACATCGTACCGCGGCCCAGGAACAGGGTGTGGTTTTTATCCACGAAGCGTTCAGCCATCAGCTGAATATCCGCATCCATCTTCAGCACTTCATCACACAGCGCAGACAGACCTTCCAGCTTGGCCACCATATCCGCTTCAGCTTCTTCGCCGAAGCCAGTCCGGCGGGCCAGAATCAGGGTGGTCAGCATCAGGGCAACTAACTGGCTGGTGAAAGCCTTGGTGGAAGCCACGCCGATTTCCGGCCCGGCATTGGTCATCAGGCACAGATCCGATTCCCGCACCAGCGAACTGCCCGGCACGTTACAGATCGTCAGTGATGCCAGATACCCCTGGGTCTTGGCGTCACGCAGGGCCGCCAGAGTATCCGCCGTTTCACCGGACTGTGAAATGGTCACAAACAGGGTGCCCGGCAAACAAACGGTGCGGCGGTAACGGAATTCACTGGCCACATCCACCATGCATGGGATACCCGCATGACGTTCGATCCAGTACTTCGCCACCATACCGGCATTAAAGCTGGTACCGCAGGCAACGATCTGGACACACTTAACCTGATCAAACAGTTCACCGGCCTCGGTGCCGAATACCTGCTCCAGCACCTTGCCCTTGCTGATGCGGCCTTCCAGCACGGCATCAATCACCTTCGGCTGTTCGTAAATCTCTTTCAGCATGTAGTGGCGGTATTCACCCTTATCAGCTACATCATGGCCGTGCTCAAACTGCAGCACTTCACGCTCTGTCTGCTGGCCACTGGCATCTTCAACCTGCACATCATGCTGGCTGATGATCGCCAGATCACCTTCTTCAAGATAGATGAAACGGTCAGTCACCTGCAGCAAAGCGAGCGGATCGGAGGCAATGAAGTTTTCTTCCACACCGACACCGATGACCAGCGGGCTGCCCATCCGGGTAGCAATCAGGCGATCCGGCTGTTGCCGGTCAATTACCGCCAGCGCATAAGCACCGTGCAGGCGTTTCACCGTCGCTTTAACCGCATCATCCAGCTGAGCACCGGCAGTCACTGCCCGGTGAATCAGGTGGGTAACCACTTCGGTATCTGTATCAGACAGGAAACTGTAGCCTTCGGCCTGCAGTTCAGCCCGCAGCTCAGCATGGTTTTCAATAATACCGTTGTGCACGATGGCAATACGATCACCGGACAGATGCGGGTGCGCATTACGCTGTTCCGGCTTACCGTGGGTTGCCCAGCGGGTGTGGGCGATCCCCAGCGCACCGGGCAGAGACTGTTCTTCCAGGGCATTCGCCAGCTCGGCGACCTTACCCAGACGCTTCAGCGCCGCCAGGCTGCTGTCAGCCCCGTTATAGACGGCCATACCGGCTGAGTCATAGCCACGGTACTCAAGACGTTTCAGGCCTTCCAGCAGGATAGCCGCGATATTTCGGCTGGCAATTGCACCAACGATTCCACACATAACTGTTCTTCCTTCTGATGCAGTGCTTACTGGTCTTTAGCGGCTTTCTGGTCCACCGGACGCTGCCAGCCTTTGATATTGGTCTGCCGCGCCCGGCTCACGGCCAGCTCTGCATCATTAACATTTTTACTGACGGTTGAACCGGCACCCACGGTGGCGTTTTCACCGATTTTCACCGGGGCAACAAGGGCACTGTTCGAGCCGATAAATGCGCCGGCACCGATCTCCGTCTTAAACTTATTTACACCGTCGTAGTTACAGGTAATGGTACCGGCACCAATGTTAGCGCCCGGGCCAACTTCAGCATCACCGACGTAGCTCAGGTGATTCACCTTACTGCCTGCACCGATGTTCGCTTTCTTGGTTTCAACAAAGTTACCCACCTTGGCACCCAGCGCCAGACGGCTGCCAGGACGCAGACGGGCAAACGGACCAATATCCGAATCACCGGCCAGCTCCGCCTGCTCCAGTACAGAGTTGGCTTTAATGTGGCAGCCATCGCCAATCACCGAGTCTTCGATTACACAGTTCGGCTCAATGGTGACGTTATTACCCAGTACAACCTTACCTTTGAACACCACATTGATATCAATGCTGACATCCGTACCAACTGTCAGATCACCACGGACATCCAGCCGGGCCGGATCTGCCAGGGTAACACCCTGCTCCATCAGTGAGCGGGCCTGTTGCTGCTGAAACCAGCGCTCCAGCTCAGCCTGCTGCATACGGTTGTTAATGCCCTGTACTTCCTGTTCGGTATCCGGCTGCATGGTGGTGATTGTCATGCCGGAAGACGCCGCCATGGCGATGACATCCGTCAGGTAATATTCACCCTGCGCGTTATCGGAAGACAGCTGTGGCAACCATTCATGCAGTTTGCTGGCGGCAACCGCCAGAATACCGGTGTTCACTTCAGTAATGGCTAACTGATCTGCGGTGGCATCTTTATGTTCAACAATGGCACTGACCCGGGCCTGTTCGTCCCGCACAATACGGCCGTAGCCGGTCGGGTCATCCAGTTTCACCGTCAGCAGGGCAAAGTCACCCTGTTCAGCAATTTCCACCAGACGTGCCATGGTTTCAGCTTTGGTCAGCGGCACATCGCCGTACAGCACCAGTGCAATGGAATCTTCGGCAATATTTGGCATCGCCTGCGCCACCGCATGGCCGGTACCTAACTGTTCAGCCTGTACTGCAAATGTCAGTGGCTGGCCGGACAACGCTTCCTTAAGGTGATCCGCCCCGTGACCAATAACAACATGGGCGTTATTCGCCGGTAACTGGCTGGCAGCATCAATGACCCACTGTACCATCGGCTTGCCGGCAATTTTATGCAGCACTTTGGGTAATGAGGATTTCATACGGCTGCCCTGGCCGGCAGCAAGAATTATCGTATTAAGAGTTGTCACAACAGAGGCTTCCCTGAAAGAATTTTTGTCCGGGTCAGGTCAATTCCAATTGACATAACCTTATGAATGGTTGCACTTTAAGCGATACAGGTACAGATGCAATACAAATTGTCACAAAAAAATGACAAATAATACGACGTAAATCACCCGCTATGAATGAACAGATTTTTGAACTGCTCGACCTTTCCAAACGGGAGGTCAAAATCTACCGTGCTCTGCTGGCATTAGGGCCCAGTTCGATCCGGGTCATTGCTGAAAAATCCGGCATCAACCGGGGCACCACCTACGAATGCCTTAAGGCATTACAGAGTAAGGGCGTTATCAGCTATCTGCCCAAGGGCAAACGGCGGCTGTTCTCCCCCGCGAGCCAGACGTCCTTCTCCAGCTGGCCCAGGACAAACAGCGTAACCTGGATCAGGCCATTGAACAGCTAAAGACCCGGGTAATCCCTGACATGCATCATCTGATGCCGGATTTTAATGCCGCTAACGTCAGCTATTACGAAGGGGACGCCGGTATTGAATGGGTATTACGGGACATTCTCAGTACCGTTTCAGCACAGGAGAAAAAGGAATATTCGATCTTTTCCTCCAAGCCAATCCGGGCACACCTGTACCGGCCCTTCCCAAACTTTACTTTGCAGCGGATTCAGCGGGGCATTGAAGTAAAGGTAATCGCCATCGGTGACGGCGGTGAAGATGCAGAACTGAGTGAACGTAAATGGATTAAAACCGACGGCCCGGTGGATGCTGCCTATATCGCAATCTACCCGCCTAAATGTGCGATTATTTCACTGGCATCTCACAATTATCCCACCGCAGTGGTCATCGATTCAAAAGAAGTTGCCGCCGCCCAGCAGATTATTTTTCAGACATTATGGGGACTTTTGTAAGGAAAATTTTTCAGATTCAGCCGCCGGTGAAACTGAAAAAGGCGTTTTTCAGTTTCGTTTCCCGCCAGAGCAAAAAAATCAGATAATTTTTGCTACCGTCAAGGCCTTTTTCTGCCCTGAAAACCTTGCCCCACTCATATCGCTGAAAGCCCTGTCATTATGGGCAATGTAGCACGGCTTCGCCCGCCAAAATTCAGCCAGCTGCTATACTCATTTTCGCTGTTTTAAAAAATTTGGCTGTACAAAGAATCACTTAGAGTGTGTGTTTTCAGTTTTGTTTCATATAAGCGGACTAATTTTATATGGCACTGTGTGCACTCCAATATCTCGCTTCAATTGGAATCCAAGAAGCGTCTATTACCGTCAGGAGATTTAAAAATGAATAAAAATATCAAACCTATGCTGAGTGGCGCTTCTGTTGCATTTGCGGCTGCTGCACTGGCTGGCTGTTCTGCAACTGCTGCTACTAACGACACTGCAAGCGCAGATGCAAACACTACCGACAAGGTACATTGCTACGGTGTAAACGTATGTAAAGGTCACAACGACTGTGGCGGTGCGAACAACGCATGTGCTGGCCAGGGTTCTTGTAAAGGTTCTGGTTTCGTTGGTATGCCTTCTAAAGCTTGTGCTGACATCGGCGGCAAGGTTGAAGACGACTGGCGCGGTGAAATGGCTAAAGCAGACCTGGTTCACTGTAACGGTGTAAACGTTTGTAAAGGTCACAACGACTGTGGCGGCGCGAACAACGCATGTGCTGGCCAGGGTTCTTGTAAAGGTACCGGTTTCGTATTAATGGGCGCTAAAGCCTGTGCAGATGTTGGTGGTAAAGTTTCCTAAGAAGCTTCCCACAGGGGACAACATCTGACCCCTTCGGGGTTTAGGTTATGCGGATTATTGAAGTCTTTATCAGGTTCACCTCGCAGGGCGAAAGCCCACTGATGTTCAGGCTTCAATAATCCGCGTATTTCGTTTCAGGCTATGCCATCCGGCACTTCCCGCCGCCCCGGCACCTGGTAACGAAGATTGCGCAACATCAACATACCCCACTGTTATTTGTGCAATAATCGCTGAATCGCTGCAATATGAAGGATGCTTCTCATGTCGAATGATTTTCTTGGCTTTGGTCTGGGTCTGCGTACGGATCATTTCCACGATGTACTGGAAACCAAACCTAAAAACATAGACTGGTTTGAGATCATCTCGGAAAACTTCATGGTGGATGGCGGTAAGCCAAAATACTACCTGCACGCCATTCGCGAACACTATCCAATGGTGATGCACGGCGTTTCCATGTCTCTGGGTTCTACCGACCCGCTGGATATGGACTACATGAAACGCCTCAAGCAACTACACGACGAATTACAGCCGGAATGGTTATCGGATCACCTGTGCTGGACCGGTATAAACGGTATCAACACCCACGATCTGCTGCCCGTTCCCTATACCGAAGAAGCCCTGGATCTGATGGTTGAACGCATCAAGCAGGCACAGGACTACATGGGCCGGCAAATACTGCTGGAAAACCCTTCCAGCTATATCAGCTTTGACGACTCAGCCATTCCTGAATGGGAATTCCTCGGCGCCCTGACCGAACGGGCCGACTGCCACATCCTGTTCGACGTTAACAATGTCTACGTCAGCGCCCGAAACCACGGTTTTGACCCGCTGGAATACATTAAGAAAACCCCGGCCGACCGGGTAAAACAGTTCCACCTGGCTGGTCACACCGACTACGGCGACTACATTATCGACACCCATGACCATGACGTACCGGATCCGGTCTGGGAACTGTATAAAGAAGCCCTGCTGCATTTTGGCCCGGTGAGCACCATGATCGAACGGGACGGTAATATTCCGCCGTTTGAAGATTTGCGCGGCGAACTTCAAATTGCCCGCAAGATCGCCAACGAAACCCTCAGCCCTGAACAACTGACACCCCGTTATCAGGAGGCTGTGTGAGCGATTTACAGGAACGCCAGCAACAGCTGCTGGACTACATCATGGGTAAACCTTCGGATATCCATGAACATATTCAGGACCGCGGCAAAGTCAGCGTTGATATTCAGCTGCACATTTACCGCAATGCCTATCAGGTCAGTTTCTGGGAAACCCTGGATACCGACCACGAGCTCCTCGGTAAGTACCTGGGCGATGACATGTTCAATACAATGGTACGGGACTATATTGCCGCTTATCCGTCTACTTTCCGCTCGTTAAGGGATTTTGGTGACCGTTTACCGAAATTTCTCACTGAACACGAAACCTTCAGCCCTCATCCGCAAATTGCTGAATTCGCCCGTTTTGAACGTGAGCTACTGGTCGCCTTTGATGCGATGGATGCCGATATGTGCAGCCGGGAAGACCTGACCCGAATAGCCCCGGAACAGTGGGCCCAGCTGAAAGTAGAGTTCCACCCCAGCGTCAGAGCCTTTATTACCGGCTACAACGTGGTGGATATCTGGCAGCATCTTAAAGCCGACCGCAGCCCGCCGGATGCCATCGCCCGTAATGAATACTGGGTCCTGTGGCGTAACCGCGACAGGCTCACCGAGTTTGCCAGCCTCGACGGCTTCGAACAGGCCATGTACGAAACCTTCAGTAAAGGCTATAACCTAGAGCAGACCGCAGAGTTTCTCATCGAAATCAGTAACTCAGATCCAACTGAGAAACTGCTCACAACCCTGTTCAGCTGGCTGGACCGGGGCTGGATTACCCGTCTGCACGCCGGCCTGAACGTCGTCAGCTAAGATCCGTTAGAGACTCTCCACAATTAAATGTCCGTCATTACGTGTCCGCAATTAACTGACTGATTAATTGCGGATTGGCATCCCGCAACGTAGGCAAATCAAACCGTGCGTCGGCAATGTCGCTGCGCTCAATGTCCGCCACCAACAGCACTTCATCTTCGCCGGCACGGGCCAGCACTTCCCCGTGCACCGAGAATCTGACTGCCACCCCAGAACCGGGCTTCCAGCTCAGTATCACAGCGGTTCGCCATCATCACCGGAGTGCCATAGGTCATGGCCATATAGCTAAGATTCGTCTGCCAGTTCTGCGGGTTGGAAAACTCATTACTGACAACGCCTTCCGCCGAATTGATGGGGGCGATTAACACCTCAGGTTTATGCAACATACCGGCATATACCAGACCGGGATTCCAGAGATCCGCGCAAATCAGCGACAAAGCCGACCAGTTAGCATTTATTTCCTGAGTTTTAAGCGCTGATCCCGGCGTATACAGCTTGCCCTCTTCCAGGCTGCCGTAAGTTGGCAGGTTCAGCTTACGGTGCACGGCGGTAACTTCCCCGTCCCGCAGCCAGGCTGCCGAATTGTAATATTCACCGGGTGTAGCCTCTTCAACAAAGCCACACACCACCTGAATGCCTTGGCATTTTTCTGCCAGCGCCAGCAAACGGGGATCAGCCACCTGCATCGCCACTTCCGGCACCTGTCGCCCCAGCTGATAACCGGTCAGTGACAGCTCAGGAAACACCAGCACCTCCACGCCCTGATCCCGGGCCGCGGTAATGTATTCTTCGTGTTTTTGCAGATTGGCGGCAATATCGCCGAGTGTCACCGCAACCTGCGCCACCCCAGCCCGTAAACTCATATTCAGTACCCCGTTGTGTGAAACCGGCAAACGAAAACGCCCGGCATAACCGGGCGTCAGATGCTTCGGCCGTTAAGCTTAAATCAGACCCTGTTCGGTCAGGAAGCCCTTAGCCACCTTCTCGATGGTTTCTTTGTTCACATCCACTTTAGCATTCAGCTCCGCCATGTTCTGATCATTCAGGCGGGACGCCAGCTCATTCATCATACCTTCTAAGGCAGGATTCGCTTCCAGCGCTTCAGCACGGATAACCGGAGTTAATGCGTAAACCGGGAAGTAGTTCTTATCATCTTTCAGGACAACAAAATCAAATGCCGGGATACGGCCGTCGGTGGCGAATACCAGTGAGATGTTCACCTGACCTTCTTTCAGCGCCTGATAAGTCAGACCAGTGTCCATGCGCTTCACCTGCGAACGGTCAAACTTAAAGCCGTAAGCCTTCTGCAGCGGCTTCAGGCCGTCTGCACGGGCAGCAAATTCAGCATTACAGGCAAACAGCAGCTCATCACCGGCATTTACCGCCTTACTCAGATCAGACAGGCTGGAAATACCCTTGTCAGCCGCTTCCCCACGGCGCATAGCCAGCGCATAGGTGTTGTTCACTTTGGAAGGATTCAGCCACACCAGACCTTTTTCAGCATCCAGCTCTTTTACCTTGTTGTAGCCGTCTTCCATGCTCAGAGGGTCTTTGATCTTATTAAAGTTGATCAGCGCCGTACCGGTGTACTCCCAATACAGATCAATCTGACCATTCACCTGGGCTTTACGCAGCACCGCGGTGCCCATACCGGCACGGGTGTCTACATCAACGCCTTTCGCCGCCAGATACTGGCTGGTCATAGACGTCAGTAATTGCTGTTCGGTGAAGTTCTTACCGCCCACTACCAGTGCTTCGGCATTTGCCTGTACAGCACCGGTAAGAAACATGCCGGCTGCCAGCGTTTTCAGTAGCTTTGTTATTTTCATTCTCTGGTCCCTACCCTTAATTGTCGTTGCTTGTTTTTCGTTGTTTTATTCGTGCTCCGGCCTTGTCTGCCGGCTTTACTTATTCATCCGTAAGGGATTAACCCCTTTGGGAACGATGAAAAATGCCAGCGCACCGACGCTGATATCCACCAGCACCGCCAGCAGTGACGTCGGTATCGCACCGGCCAGCAGCATTGGCATTTCATCCAGATCAATACCGGTAAAAATCAGTTCACCTAAGCCACCGCCACCAATCAGGAAGGCCAGTGGCACGGTGCCCACGTTGATGGTCAGGGCGGTACGGATACCGGCAAAAATCACATACAGGGCATTGGGAATCTCCACCCGCAGCAGAATCTGCCCCGGAGTCATGCCCATCCCGTTTGCCGCTTCTTTGAGGTGATCCGGTACCGCCAGCAGCCCCACATAGGTATTGCGCACAATCGGCAGCAAGGTAGCCACACACAAGGCAAACACCGCCGGGGTCGAACCAATGCCGAGAAAGCTCATCGACAGCGCCAGAATCGCCAGCGTCGGCACCGTGGTGCCAATATTCAGCACCTGCATGACCGGTTCAGCAATGCGCTTACAGGCCGGCCGGCTCAGCCAGATACCCAGTGGTACCGCCAGAAGAATGGCTGCTCCGCCAGACATCGCCGACAACTGCATGTGCTGCCCGCTGAGATAGACGATGTCTTCCCAGTAATAGAGGAAGTCATCAATCAGACCGCTGCTCTGGCTGACCACGCCGAGGTAAAATACCCCCAGCAGCGTCACCAGCCAGAACAAAACCTTTTAGACTTCACCATGCTGAACACCCGACTGCTGAGCTTCACGGCTGCGGTAGGTTGCCCCAGATAATGGGTCACGCCCCGCTGGGAAATCTCACCCCGGAAAATGCCTTCATCGTCCACACAGGGCATCCAAGTGGTGTCTTTACTGAACATGGCAGAGGCCACACTGCGCAGGTCATCATCCACCCGGGCAATGGCCCGCAACCCATGGAAGTGGTCCCCGCAACGGCCCCGCTTGGCGGTGGCCAGATCCCGGTAATCGAGCCAATCGGCCGTCCCAGGGTATCCACCATGGTCACCGCTACATAATCATTGTTCTGCATGATCTCCAGCGCCGTCTGCAAATCATCATCCGGCTTCACCGGCGTGGGTGCCGGGGTCATCACATCGGCCACTTTCGCCAGTCTCAGGCGCTTAAGCGTACGGTCGGTACCGACAAAGTCTTCTACAAACTTATTGCAGGGGTGAGCTAACAGGGCGTCCGGTGAATCAAACTGGATCAGCTTACCGGCGTTGAAGATGGCAATCTTGTCGGCCATTTTCACCGCTTCATCGATGTCGTGGCTGACAAACAGAATGGTTTTCTGCAGTTCTTCCTGCATCTTCAGAAACTCATCCTGAATAACCTCCCGGTTAATCGGATCAATCGCACCGAAAGGCTCATCCATCAGCATCACCGGCGGATCAGCCGCCAGTGCACGGATAACCCCACCCGCTGTTGCTGACCACCGGAAAGCTCCCGGGGATAGCGCTGCATAAAGGTCTTCGGTTCCAGGGCCACCATCGCCAGTAACTCTTCAGCCCGGGCCAGATAGCGCTTTTTCTCCCAGCCCAGCAGCCGGGGCACAATGGCAATGTTTTCCGCAATGGTCATGTTAGGAAACAGGCCGATTTGCTGGATCACGTAACCGATGTTACGGCGCAGAGTGATAGTATCCAGTGTGCTGGTATCTTCGCCGTTAATCATCACCCGGCCGGATGTTGGCGGTATGATCCGGTTAAGCATTTTCAGAGTGGTGGTTTTACCGCAGCCGGACGGACCGAGTAATACGCAGATCTCGCCCTTCGGCACGGTCATATTGATATTATCCGCCGCGGTAACCACGCCGTCCGGTGTCTCGAATATTTTTGTGAGGTTCTCTAACTGAATCACGGGACACTCTCTTATTGATTAAATTCTCAGAAATCCTGACAGGTCTGTATCAGGCCGATACACCTTTAGGCGTCAGTTTTCGCTGGCAGTACAGCAGGCCGTAGTCGGCAATAATGGCTAACAGACTGACCGCCAGTGCCCCGGCAATCAGCTGGCGCGGATCGGTCTGGGTGATGCCCCGGCTGATCAGCGTGCCCAGCCCGCCGGCACCGATATAAGCAGCAATGGCCATTACCCCGATATTCATCACCACTGCGGTGCGGATACCGGCAAAAATAACCGGCACAGCCAGTGGAATTTCCACCAGCCGCAGCCGTTGCACCGGCGTCATCCCCAATCCGCGGGCAGCCTCACGCAGGGCCGGATCAACATTGTTAATCGCCGCATAGGTATTACGGATAATAGGAAGTTGGGAATAAAGCAGAACAGCAATCACCGCCGGCAGATAGCCAATGCCCTGGCCAAACAGCGACAGCACGGGAATCATCAGGCCAAACAGGGCAATGGAAGGAACGGTAATAATGACCGATGCAGCATACAGCACCACAGCAGCCACCGATTCATTCTGTGTAATGGCGATACCGATAGGTACGCCGGTCAGAATCGCCAGTCCGACCGCCACGCCCACCAGAGAAATATGCTCCAGTGTCAGGCTGAAAATCAGTGACCAGCTCTCAGCAATAAATGCCAGTGTTTCCAAATTCACACCTCTGTATTTGTTCTTATTGATGGGTAGCTGTGCAGTTACCTGGCAGAGAAAAACCACGATAATGATTAAAAACCGACCAATGGAATAATTTTGCGACAGATTATGCATAAAATCCGACAACACCCCTGAAAATCAGTGGAAAATAGACTTAAGTCATCGAAAATTAAGATTATTAACCGGCTGATCAGCCCCCGCCCCAATCAGGAAAAAGGGCTGGGCTTTTTACATCACTTATTGCAAAAACGATAAATTTATCGAAAAATTGCCTGACGACGACGCATAATATTCTTCTTTTCCGGTACCGGAAGCCTCTGACCTGCTGGCCAGTTGCCCTACCCGGCTGCTAGGATTGAAACACTTTAATTACCCTGCGGTACCACCTGAAAATGCGCCGAGATCTGCCTCCGTTTGCTGCCCTGAGAGCCTTTGAAACCGCCGCCCGCCACGAAAGTTTCCGGGCGGCTGCAAAGAAGCCTGCCAGACCCCTCTGCGGTCAGCCATCAGATTCGCACCCTGGAAACCTTTCTGCAGGCCAAACTGTTTAACCGTGACCGGGGCAAGTCATCCCTGACCCCCGCCGGTGAAGAATACCTGCAAACCGTGCAAAGCATTTTTAAACAGCTGGAAGATGCCGGTGCCCGGCTGGCCCGCCACGGTGATCCGCAGACCCTGCGGGTGAACCTCACCCATACACTGGCGGCCTGCTGGTTGCTGCCCCGGCTGCCAAAATTTCAGGCCATGTATCCGGACCTGGACATCAAACTGATCAACTCCGATGACCCGGTTGACCTGCTCTCTGCCAATATTGATATCAGCATCCGCTACGGCCGGGGTCACTGGCCGGGCCTGAAAGCCGAATTCCTGATGCACGAAGAACTGTTTATCGTATGCCATCCGGACCTGCTGTCCCGTCTGCCACCGATGGAACGGCTGAATGAGCTGGCTGATAACTTCAGCCTGATCCACTACAGCCGGAACGAAAATGAATGGCAGGACTGGCTTAAAGATGCCGGCTACAGCCTGCCGGAGATTAAGCACCGCATTGATCTGGACAGCCGCCAGTTGGTGCTTCAGGCCGCCGCTGACGGGCTGGGCATTGCCATTGGCCGGGCGTCATATGCGGCAGAGTTCATCCGTAACGGCAAACTGGCCATTGCCTATCCAATGCGTAAAGCCACCGATAACGGCTACTATCTGGCGTATCCACAGGGCAACCGTAACGCCAAGACAGAGCGGTTCCGCAACTGGATTCTGGATGAAACCCACCAGACCGACCCGCTCTCTACTAACCTGGCCGGCACCGCCCCGGCGGGTAAATAAAGCCCGCAAACAAAAAAGCAGCCGAAGCTGCTTTTTATAGTGCGTCTGGCCCTTACAGAATCTGACTGAGAAACTGCTGGGTGCGCTCTTCCCGGGGTTATCGAAAAACTCTTCCGGGGTGTTCTGTTCAACGATTTCACCGTCGGCCATGAAGATCACCCGGTCTGCCACTTCACGGGCAAAGCCCATTTCGTGGGTCACACACAACATAGTCATGCCTTCTTTAGCCAGATCAATCATGGTATCCAGCACCCCGGACACCATTTCCGGGTCCAGTGCTGAAGTGGGCTCATCAAACAGCATCAGCTTTGGCTTCATACACAGGCTGCGGGCAATCGCTACCCGCTGCTGCTGACCACCGGACAACTGCCCCGGGTACTTGTCCGCCTGCTCCGGAATCCTCACCCGCTCCAAATACTTCATAGCCATCCGGCGGGCTTCTTCCTTAGGCACCCCTTGCACCCACATAGGGCCGGCCATGCAGTTTTCTGCAATGGTCATATGGGGAAACAGGTTAAAGCTCTGGAACACCATGCCCACTTCAGAACGCACTTTATCAATGCCCTGCATATGCTCATGCAATACCACATCATCCACAATGATTTCCCCGGACTGATGGGCTTCCAGACGGTTAATGCAGCGAATCATCGTGGATTTACCGGAACCGGAAGGGCCACAGATAACGATCCGTTCACCGGGGTCACCGACAGGTTTATATCTTTCAGGCAATGGAAGTCGTCGTACCACTTATTCACATCTTTGAGTTCGACGATTGGTTTTACAGCCACCTCTGGCTTGGATACAGAATTCATGGCTTACCCCTTGCGATAACGGCGTTCAATGTGGGACTGCGCGTACTCAAGCACCATCGACAGGATCCAGTACAGCATGGCGGCAGTAATCAGCATTTCCATATGTTTGAAGTCTTTCTGGCCAAGGGTACGGGCCAGGAACATCAGTTCCCAGACACCAATCACCGATACCAGTGAAGAGTCTTTCAGCATGGCAATGAACTGGTTACCGGTCGGCGGAATAATCAGCGGAATTGCCTGGGGCAAAATGATCCGGCGCATGGTCAGGCCAAACTTAAAGCCGATCGAACGGGCCGCTTCCCACTGCCCCTTCGGAATGCTCTCGATACCGGCCCGGAAGATTTCCGTCATATAGGCGCCGTAACACAGGGACAATGCCAGAATACCCGCCGGCACCGCGTCAATCACAAAGCCCAGCTGCGGCAGACCCAGATAAATCAGATACACCTGCATCAGCAGCGGTAAGCCACGGAAGAAAGAGGTATAAAAACTCGCCAGACCATTGGCAAAGCCATTGGAGGACAACTTGGCAACGGCACCGATAATCGCCAGTACTGAGGCAATCGAAATCGACACCACGGAAATATACAGGGTTGTCAGAATACCCTGCGACACCATGAACCAGATCTTGCTCTGAATAAACTCAAAGCTCAGGTTAAAACTGGTGAAAAACAGCATAAACAGACCGGCCATAATCAGCCAGACGGTGATCCGCTGCGCATTAAACTTCATTTTGCCGATCAGCCAGATGCTCAGGGTAATGATGGCTGACAAGGTCACACTGGTGACAAAGCGCGCATACAACCCGCCTTCACTGTCACTGCCTATGGCCGGTGCCAGCAGTTCGGCAAAGCCGGTGCCGGAAAGATCGAGCAAAAAAGCAACACAAAAAACATGCATACAAGGCCACCACGAATGGCGTTTTACTCAGTAGTCTGGCCTCTTGCACCGTATCCTGATACATAAATTACACCGCTAAAAATCCGGAAACAGGCTGTTTTACAACAGCCGGCACTGTCTGAAAACAGCCCGGAGACATATCAATAAGAACAACAGATTCCAGCTTAGTCCGGTTCAGCCCGGGACAACAGCAAGACGGTGGAATACTGCATGAAGATAAGCCGCCCGGATGAGCGGCTTAATAGAAGTACAGCGGCTTAGTTAGTGCTGGTGTAGTCGTAGTTGTACCACTTCTGAGACAGCTTGGATAAGGTGCCGTCCGCACGCATTTCAGCCACAATTGCTGCCAGCTTATCACTGAATTCCTGGTCACCTTTATCAATCGCCAGCGCCAGCGGCTCGAAGAACACCGGCTTACCCAGTGGCTTAATCGGGTAGTTATTCTTCATGGCTTCATTAATGGTCGGCACACTGGTCAGAGCACCGTCCAGACGGGAACCGTTACCCAGACGCAGATCATCCAGTACCACGTTGGAAGACTCGTAAGACTTAATGAAATCAGTATCGACCAGATAATCAAATGCCGGCACACCTTCAGCGTCGATGATCAGATCTTTCTGCAGATAACGCTCATGTACACTGGCGGTGGTTACACCGACCTTTTACCGTTCAGGTCAGCAACGTCGGTGGCATCGGAATCCTTATGCACCACAAAAGACGCTGGCGTGTAGTAATAAACGGCTGGGAAGGTCAGCACCTTGGCACGCTCAGTGGTCGGCGTCATTGATCCGATCGACAGATCCCAGCGGGCATTCCAGCGGCCAGCGGTGATGATATCCCAGGCCGGGGTCACAAACTCAACTTCAACACCCAGACGCTTAGCCACTTCCTGCGCCACGTTGACATCAAAGCCATCCATTTCATTCTTCTCGTTCAAGAACGACTGCGGCGCCCAGTTGGCATCTGTCGCTACTTTCAGCAGCTTTTTATCCATGACCCGGTCCAGCGCTTCGCCGGCCATAACGGAGGCAAAAGGCAGGGCACTGATAAGGGTTGTGGCAAGAATTTTGGTAATTATTTTCATTATTAACTCCTGATAAGAACGATGCGTCGCATGAACGATTTTTCCGTCAGCCGGTTGGCTGAACAGCGCAAGAACCGGGCTGTAAACCGGCAGTATCAGGTGAACACCCTAACCCTAAGGAACTGATACCGCGGCCGCTACAGCCATTAATGCTAAGAATAGTTTTAGAGGATGCTCTCTGGACAGACAACTGAATAGAATTAAACACTGTTGAAAAAATTTGTCATGATTAGATAAAGAAACATATCCCCGAAGCGGGCGCTATTTCAGCCCGTTTCGTTCGCTCTGAAAATGCCTCAGGGGTAAAGAAAACCGGCTGAAAAAGTGTAAAAACCCCTTTGAATAACAGATTAACAGCCATTACAAATCACCACTGCCGCAAGCTATTTAGCCGCTCGGTTTTGCCTTCAGGCTGAAGGCAGACAAATTATTCCCGGATAAAAATCAGGGGTATAGATTTTCTCTCTGAGGTAATGCAAAAACTACTGACCATGTAACACGCTGAATTTACCGACTACGGATCGGCATCCCGTCACCTGTTACTGATAGGAACTGAGTTCTTTAACCCGCTGTAAAAACCAGCTGCGGAAAGACTCAATCTTCGAAATGCCCACCTTGTGTAACGGTGTTAACAGATAATAGGCCGACCGGGGGCAGGCAACATGACTGTGAGCCTGTACCAGCTTGCCTTCGGCGATCTCCCGCTGCAGCAGAATCAGTGGCATCAGGCCAATACCGTGCCCGGCCACCATGGCTTCAATGATCAGCTCATACTGGGAATAGCGCAGGCTGCTGCCTTCTTCCGGTAAAATCGCCCCTAAATCATTGAACCAGATTTTCCAGGATTCCGGCCGGGTCGTATGATGCAGAATCCGCTGCGACATCAGCTGTGCCGGGTCACTCACCGGTTCAGGCAACAGTTTGGGCGACGCCATCGGCGCCAGAAACTCCGGCATAAGATAATCCACCCGCATCCCCGGCCACGGCGGATCCCCTGCACAATGCCCACATCAATCACCGCCGGATCGAACTGACTGTTGTCCAGATAGGTAATGGTATTGAGGTTAATGTCCGGCTGCACATTCTGAAAATCCAGCAGATAAGGCAACAGCCAGCGGGCCCCGAAGGTCGGGTATGTCCCCACATTTATGCCGCCGCTGATGTCCTGAAACGACTGCATTTTCAGGGTAGCTGCTTCCAGCTCATCAATCATCGGCGTAATCGCCGCCAGGTAAGACTGCCCCGCCGGACTGAGCTTCACCCGCTGCCGGCTGCGCAAAAACAGTGGCTGACCGACCAGCTCCTCCAGCAGTTTAATCTGCCGGCTCAGGGCGCTCTGGGTCATGTTCAGGGTGTTGGCCGCCTGGGTAAAGTTTTCCAGCCGGGCGGCCAGCTCAAAACATTGCAGCGACATGGTACTGGGTAATTTACGTCTCATATTAGATATCCCGGAATGAAGCAGTGGAAAGTCGGCGACCAGCCCCTGAATTTTCGTTCATCTCTTCAGAATTATCGAACTCAACGCTAATAATACGCGGTTTAAAATAAATATTGATCTAATTTTGAGATCAACTCATCCGAAAAATCCGTTTCCCAAAAACCGCCTCCCGGGATTAACCTAGCCCAAAATAACAACTTTCAGGTGCAGTAGGGTCTGAGCAGATGAATATTTGCCCGCCCGATGCCACCGTTCTCACATTATGAGGAACTCACACCATGTCCAGCTCTGAACAGTCTATTCAGCGTGATGCGGAACAAATGCAACAATGGTTGGCCGGCGATTTTGACACCACCTCCGTGGCGTCCTTTAAACCGGGCCCGGGCATTGCCAAACTGGATCTGAAATTTGATATTGATGAACTGCGTAAGTGCTATTTCGAACTGCAAAAGCACGTTGAGAATCTGGGTTCTGGTTTTCATGCCTTAGCACTGACCCGTCGTCCGGGCGTGGAAGTACCAGAGCCCTATGACCTGGTGGGCCGTTTCTGGACCCGTACCGACGATACCTATCAGGAATATGCCCGCGACGAAATGGTGGACGAATCCCTGTTCACTGAATTCAACCCGCTGTTCAAAGACACCTACTTTGAAGAAGTACACAAACAGCTGATCGCCCGTTTTCCGATTGGCCGCATGCGGGTGCTGAAAAAGACATCTATAACTGCAACTCCTGGCACCGTGATCCGGAGCCACGGCTGCACATTCCGATTATCAGCAACCCCGGTTCACTGTTTATCGTCAACCATCACTGTACCCACCTGCCGGCGGACGGTTCGGTCTATTTCACCGATACCCGCGGCTACCACACCGCCCTGAACGGTGGTGAAGATCCGCGGGTACACATCGTTGCGGCGTTACCTTATGAAGGTGCTATGCTCACTGACGAACAAGTCGCCAGTCAGAACTTCTGAAGGAACCCGAACCGATGACCAAACCCAGCAGTAGCTATTCCGGCATGGCCGGCCGTCAGGGCATTGCCGATAAAGACCTGATTGATTATCGCAGTGACACCGTCACCCAGCCGTCCGCCGGAATGCGTGAAGCCATGGCCAGCGCCCGTGTCGGCGACGATGTGTATGGCGAAGATCCGAGCCTGAATCTGCTTGAAGCACAGGTTGCTGAACTGCTGGGCAAAGAAGCGGCACTGTTCTTCCCCACCGGTACCATGAGTAATCTGGCCGGCTTGCTGAGCCACTGCCAGCGGGGTGAAGAAGTCATCGTCGGTGATCAGTACCATATCTACCGGGATGAAGCCTGTGGCGCATCGGTACTGGGCGGTATTGCTATGCATCCACTGCAAACCGATGCCCGTGGCAGCATCACGGTGGAACAGCTCGCCGCCGCTATCAAACCGGACGACCCGCACTGTGCCATCAGCCGCTTGTTGTGTCTGGAAAACACCGTTGGTGGCGTGCTCCAGGATCAGGCAAACATTGACGCCCTGACTGACTACGCCCATCAGCAGGGGCTGCTGGTTCATATGGACGGCGCCCGCCTGTTACACGCGGCTGTAGCGCAGGATATTTCTCCTGCCCGTCTGGTGCGTAATATCGATTCGGTTTCCCTGTGCCTGTCCAAAGGCATGGGGCTGCCCCTCGGCTCGGTGCTGAGTGGCACCAAAGCCTTCATCCAGCGGGCCAAACGGATGCGTAAACTGCTGGGTGGCGGCATGCGCCAGGCAGGTATTATCGGCGCTGCCGGCCTGTATGCACTGGAACATCACATTGACCGGTTGGCGGATGATCACCGCCGCGCCCGCACCCTGGCAGAAGGTCTGGCGGCTATCGACGGCCTGACCCTGGACCTGAGTACCATTGATACCAACATGATGTTTATCACCCCGGAGCCGGAAGATCATACCGCCCTGCGCCTGTTTCTGGCGGACAACGGCGTGCTGATCGGCGGCCAGTCCCCTCCTGCCGGATGGTGGTTCACATGGACATCGATGATGCCGCCATCGCCCGTACCCTCGATTTATTCCGCCAGTATTACCAATAACGGCCCCTTCATCCGAGAAGTAACGCTATGCAACAACTACCTGCCCAGTGGCACAACTATATCAATGGCCGGTGGCATACCGGCCAGAGTGGTAATCTGAGTGTCGAAAACCCGGCTGATCTGAGCAAGGTTGCCGATATCAGTCTGGCCAGCCCGGCAGACGTTGATGCTGCGATCGCCGCCGCCCGTGAATGTCATAACAGCGGCGTACTGCCCGCCATGCGTCCGGTTGAACGGGGCCGGCTGGTACGGAAAATGGGCGATTACCTGCTGGCAAACTGCAATGAAATCGCCACGGTTCTGACCCTGGAAACCGGCAAACCCCTGGCGGAATCCGAAGGGGAAATTCAGGGCGCTGCCCGGTATTTCGAGTATTACGCCAATCAGGCGGAAACCGTGGATGGCCGTTCCATTCCTCTGGGCAATGACTACATCGACTACACCGTTTACGAGCCGTTTGGGGTCACCGCCCATATCGTCCCCTGGAATTTTCCGGTGGAAATGATCGCCCGTTCCGTTGCACCGGCGCTGGTCACCGGCAACACCTGCGTGATCAAAACCCCGGAACTGACCCCGCTGGCATGCACCTATATCGCCAAAGCCGCGGAATTTGCCGGCCTGCCCGCAGGCGCGGTGAATATTCTCTGCGGCTACGGCCATGAAGCCGGCGCAGCACTGTCAGGTCACTCTGATGTTGATCAGATCGTCTTCACCGGTTCGGTACAAACCGGCACCCTGATTGCCGAAGCCGCCGCCCGCAATTTAGTCCCCTGTGTACTGGAACTGGGGGTAAATCCGCGGCGATCGTCTGTGAAGATGCAGATCTGGATACTGTGGTTGAATCCGTCCGCTGGGGCATTTTTTACAACGCCGGTCAGGTCTGCTCAGCCCTGTCACGCATCATTGTTCATCAGGATATTCACGACGAACTACTGCAACGTCTGACCCATCTGGCGGAAAGCATCCACATTGGCAGCCATGATGAAACCCCGGACATGGGTACGCTGGTAAGCATGGATCAGCATCGCCGGGTAGCAGAATTCTGCCAGCAGGCGTTAGAGGCCGGAGCGATCGCTACCACCGGCGGCGCAGCACCGGACCGGCCGGGAGCTTTCTTCCTGCCAACCGTATTCAGCCAGGTAACCGCCGACATGGCTATTGCCACCGAAGAAGTCTTTGGCCCGGTACTGACGGTACAGGCCTTCGCTGACGATGCCGAAGCCATTCAACTGGCCAACGGCACCGAATACAGCCTGGCCGGTGGCGTGTTCAGCAATGACTTACAACGGGTCATGCGTCTGTCACAACAGCTCAAAGCCGGTCAGGTTTACGTGAACGAATGGTATGCCGGCGGCGTAGAAACGCCATTCGGCGGCACCGGAAAATCCGGTTATGGCCGGGAAAAAGGCCGGGAAGGCTTACTGAACTATGTGCACAGTAAAAACGTAGCAATTCGCCTGAAATAGTCGCGATATGCGTCTAACGGCGGCGTTCTTCCCGTGGTGTACGGCCATATTTCTGTTTATAACAGCGGGCAAAATAAGACGCCGATGTAAAGCCACTGGCAGTGGCTACCTGTAACACCGATAAGGTGGACTGCTGCAGTAAATGCTGGGCCCGTTCCAGCCGGATAGTCATGTAATGGCTGGCCGGCGTACATTGCAGATGCTCCTGAAACAGCCGCTCTAACTGGCGGCTGGATAAGCCAACCCGGGAACCGATTTCCTGACAGGTCAGATGCTCTTCAATGTGATTACGCATCAGCTCCAGCGCTTTCACCAGCCGGGGATGGTTTACCTTGTGACGCAGCTGAACTGCCATACGCTGCTGTTCGTGAGCGCTGCGGATGTGAGGATGGATACACTGTTCTGCCACGTCGGTGGCCAGTGCTTCACCGTGCTTATAGGAGATCAGCTGCAGCATCATATCCAGCCCGGCAAGGCCGCCGGAACAGGTAATAAACTGATCGCTGATTTCAAAGAGTTCGTCGGTCACCCGTAAGGCCGGAAAGTCTTCCCTGAGGCTTTCAATGTTTTCCCAGTGAATGGTGCAGGCATGCTCTTTCAGCAAACCGGCCCGGGCCAGTAACAGGCTGCCGGTCGAGGTGGCCCCCACGGCAATGCGCCGCCGGCTCAGGCCCCGCAGCCAGGCATACAGCTCCGGGTCATCCAGTTGGTGAGCATCAATGCCGGCCACTACAAACAAGGTCGACAGGTCGGTGACATCCTGCATGTTGCGGCTCGGTGAAAACGGCAGGCCATTACTGCAACAGACCGGCTGGTCATCACTGCAGTAGAAATCCCACTCATAGAGGGTTTCACCCCGCAGCCGGTTCGCCATCCGCAGCGGCTCCAGCGTTGCCGCCAGCGACAACATGGAGAAATTGGCTGTCAGATAAAACCCTATACGTTCAACCGCCGGAGATGTCATGTCACTCACCTAAGAATATGTCGGATAACAGACCTATATTGTCGTAAAAATTTTATTTTATCCACCCATGTTTCGCCATTATTAATAACATCTACTCACAATAAAAATTACCGATCAGGCAGTGACTCCCATGACTCAGTTGAAACGCCGCTCCCGTCGTAAACCCAAGGTTGAACCCGGTCCGAAGATTAATCCGGCCCCTGCCGGTACCGAAGGCGGCAGCTTCCAGCCCCTCAGCCAGCAGGATATTCAGCGCATTGTTGATGCCGCCTACCAGGTGCTGGAACGTACCGGGATCGAAGTGGGCCCAAGCCCCTGCCGTGACCTGTTTGAAGCCTCCGGCTGCCGGGTGGACGCTGAGAAAAACCGGGTGTTCATTCCCGCCAACCTGATCGATAAAGCCCGTGAACTGGCCCGTCCGGAAGTACTGCTGGCCGGCCGTGATCCAAAATACGATCTGCAGCTGGGTGGCCGTAAGGTGTATCTGGGCACCGGTGGTCAGGCGGTTAAAATTCTGGATATCGACGATAACGTCCGGGAAACCACCCTGGCGGATAACTACCACATCGGCCGCTTAGTCGACACGCTGGACCATATTCACTTCTATATGCGCCCGGTGGTTTGCCGGGATCTGAGTAACGAAGAGATCGATATCAACCAGCTGTATGCCTGCATGAGTGCCACCAAAAGCACGTCATGAGTAACGCCTATCTGCCGGAAAAAGTAGCGGATTTACGCAAGATGGGTGAAATGATCGTCGGTGGCAAAGAGGCTTTTGACGCCCGTCCGCCACTGTCATTCACCGCCTGCTGGACGGTATCCCCCTGCGTTACGCCATGGAAACCGTCGAAATTCTTGATGAAATCATCGACCACAACATTCCTGTCGTGCTGTCATCTGCCCCTCAGGCTGGCGCGACTTCACCGGCATCCCTGGCGGGTACGCTGGTACAGCTGACCGCTGAGCAGTTATCCGGCTTCACCTATGTAAACCTGAAAAGCCCTGGTTATCCGGCCATTATGGGCTGCGTGCCGGCACAGGCCGATCTGCGAACCGGCTCGTTCACCGGCGGTTCGGCGGAATTTGCCCTGCTGAACGCCGCCTGCGCCCAGATCGCCCAGTTCCTCAACCTGCCGATCTACAACTCATCCGGCATTGCGGATTCCAAGGTAGGTGACGCTCAGGCAGGCTTTGAGAAAGGCATTACCACCGCCACTGCGGCACTGGCCGGGTCCAACTATGTGCACCACTCCGCCGGCTTCCTGGAAAGCCTGCTGACCGTCGCCTATGAGCAATATGTGATTGATAATGACGTTAACGGTGCGGTAATGCGTCTGACCCGGGGCATCGAAGTAACCGATGAATCGCTGGCGGTGGATGTCATTCACGATGTCTGCAACGGCGATAACCACTACCTCGGTCACGCCCACACCATCGGCCTGATGACCAGCGAATACCTGTACCCAAGTGTATTTGACCGCCGTACCGGGATGACTGGCAGGAAGCCGGCAGTATGGATATTCGCCAGGTGGCCAAACTGCGGGCGGCAGAGACGCTGAACGGTCATTTCCGGAAATCATCAGCGAAGAGATTGATCAGCAGCTGCGGGCGGAGTTTGATATCAAGCTGCCCGGGAAGCCATGAAGCCCGGTAGCTGGAGCGCACCGGAGTAAGCACAGGCTCTAAACACAGCCTCACTCCAAAGCGGGTCACTGAGGCCCCTGAACCGGACGAATACATCCGGTTCAGGCTACCCGCTTTTTCACGCCCGTGTCAGTGCCCTGCGCGGGCTTTTTCATGCCGGCAAACTAAAGCGTAACGCGTCATACAGGGCAGCATGCAATCCCCGATGCGCCACCGCATCGCCGATGCGCAGCAGTTTAAACTGCCCCTCAGGGTTCAGCTCAGGTAACACTAAACGGCCATCCACCAGCGCCTGCTGATCATACTGACCGTGATTCACCGACGCAGCTTTTAGCTCAAAGTACACTTCATCCAGCGGCTGGGTGGCATTTTCAGTGACCACCGCATCCACCAGCAGATCCTGCTCAGCACCGGTCAGCAGATTCCGCAGGGTAACCCTTTTTCGGCCAGCTTCAGGCACCACGTTTACCGGTTCACGATCCGCCATAAACTGCACCCCTTTGGCGTACAGACTGCGCATCGCCACCGAATGGGTGGTCGGCCCCAGCTCCCGTAACGGGCTGTGATCCGGCGTGACAAAACGCACTTCACAGCCTGCCAGTGCCAACACTTCCGCACTGCTGGCGGCGGCCTGACCGCCCTGTTCATCAAATAACAGTACTTCACCGCTGAAGCGGTCGCCCCCAGAACATCCCAACCGGTGTGGCAGTGCTGTTCACCGCTGAAACCCAGTTCCATCGGCAAACCGCCGGTGGCTACAATGACCCAGTCCGGCTGCTCCGCCAATACCCGTTCAGCATCCGCATAGGTGTGGTAATGCACGGTGACACCCAGTGCTTCCACCTGACTGATCAGCCATTCTGTCACGCTGGCCATTTGTGCCCGGGTTTCCCCTTTAGCTGCCAGATTCAGCTGGCCTCCCAGACGGTCTCCCGCTTCCAGCAACACTACCTGATGGCCACGCAGCCCCCAAACCCGCGCCGCTTCCAGCCCGGCAGGCCCGCCCCCGACAATCACCACCTTTGCGGCTGCAATTCAGTATCCCGGGCGATCACATGGCTCATCTGCTGTTCCCGGCCGGTGGCAGGATTATGGCCGCACAGGGCATCTTTACCCTGATTCACCCGGTCCACACAGTAGCCCATCCCCACACAGGGACGGACTGAATCCTCGTTACCGGCGGCCAGTTTCTGCACCAGATACGGATCGGCAATCTGCGCCCGGGTCATCCCCACCATATCCAGCAGGCCACTGCTGACCGCGTGGCGTGCCGTGGCGATATCCGCAATGCCACCGGCATGGAGCACCGGCAGATCAACCGCTTCCTTCAACCCGCCCACAATGCTCAGGTGTGCTGCCGAGGGCATCCCCATCGGCGGAATCCAGCCCGCCAACCCGAGATCGTCATAGGGCGCGCCGGCCAGCAGGTTAAAGAAATCCAGCTGCCCGGTTTCAGCAATCGCCCGGGCGATCTGAATACATTCAGCGGCGTCCATCCCGCCTTTCAGCAATTCATCAGCGGTCAGCCGCATGCCCACCACAAAGTCAGGCCCCACCGCCGCCCGGACAGCATCCAGTACTTCCATCACAAAGCGCAGCCGGTTATGGGTATTACCGCCGTAGCCATCGTCACGGGTATTGATCAGCGGCGAGAGAAACTGGCCCAGCAAATGCGAGTGAGATAACAGTTCGATACCGTCGAAGCCCCCTGCTGGCAGCGCACAGCGGTGTCGCAAAACTGAGCAATCACCCGATCGATGTCTTCCTGCTCCATGGCTTTAGGGTAGCCCCGGTGCGCCCGCTCCCGCAGCACCGACGGACCAATGGCCGGCAGCCAGTGGCCGGCATCCGTCACGGTCCGGCGGCCCATATGGGTGATCTGACACATGATCGCCGCACCGTGCTGCTGCACACCGGCGGTTAACTGCTGAAACCAGGGAATAATGGAGTCGTCCCCGGCGTACAGCTGGCCGAATACTGATGGGCTGTCGGGGGCAATATTGGTGGAACCACCGATCATGGTCAGGGCAACGCCACCTTTGGCTTTTTCTTCATGGTAGAGCCGGTAGCGATCCCGGGGATGGCCGTCTTCCACATAGGACGGCGCATGGGCGGAACTGAAAATCCGGTTACGGAGGGTCAGGTGCCTTAACTGAAAAGGCTCAAGAAGCGGATCGGTACGTTTTGTATTCGCCATGGGTGCACTGCTATACGGGTTTTATTATTCGGGGCGCAGGCACAGGTACTGCTTTGGCTAAGGTCTGCAACGCCCCTTTTTATATCCCCGAATATATGCACTGTGCCCGCCACCAACAAGCCTGCGCTTACAGGCCGGTCAGCAGCGGTCGCATGGTTTACAAAGCTGTCGCATACAGGCATTGCAGCGATTTAATCTTTCAGCAATGCCAGATAAGCAACGATCTCATCACTGTCCAGCGTCTGCAGGTTCATCGACAGCTCAGCAATCGTTTGTCGGCGGGTATCCGCCACATAAGGGCCCGCCAGCGTATGGAATTTACTGATGATCTCGTCTTCCGTCAGCGGGTTTTCCGGATTCCCCGGGCAATGCAGGGTTCAGAAGTCAGCTCAGTGCCATCATTCAGCACGATGCGGGCATGGGCCCAGCGTTCCGCCGGGAACAGTGCATCATATTCCTCCACTTCATGGGTGATCACCTTACCGCTGAGTGCCTGCCGGCGGGAATCCCCAGCCCATCCGCGGTTTCAGCCACTGCCTCAGCGGTAACCACGCCATCGATCAGTGCCGACGCCACCGAAAACGGCAGGCTGTACTGGGCCTGTTCGGTGGTATCCGGGTGCTTCACATGCAACCGCGCCCCTGATGGAAGGTGTGAATATGGATTTCAGCAATGTCATCCGGGTTAACTGCATGCTCACTGCGGATCTGCCGTACTGCCTCAACAGCTGGCTGCGCCCAGCGGCACACCGGATAGGCTTTAAAATACTGTTCGAGAATGTACCAGCGTTCACCCAGATCTCCCCAGATGTCTGCCACCTTTTCATCGCTGATGGTAATCGCCGGAGCACCGGTAAAGCCGTGCTCGGCCATCAGCGCACAGCTGACCCCGGCCAGCGCGCCCCAGCCGGAACCGTCCTTCACCATGGTGGGATAATCAATACAGCGCATCATCTGGCTGCGCGGGCCATAAAACTCTGCACTGCCGATAGCTTCCCAGGTTTTCTCCCGTCCAGGCCACGTAAGCGCGCCACCACAGCGGCAGCTGCCAGACCGTTCCAGGCCCCGGAGGTGTGGTAGTCATCCGCAGTGGCATGCAGGGCAATGCCCGCACGGGTAGCAATTTCATAGCCCATTACCAGGGTGGTGAGCAGCTCTTTACCGTCCACCGGATTCGCACAGATCTGGCTCAGCAGTGCCGGCAGCACCGTCACCCCCACATGCCCTTTGGTCAGCACCTGACCGTCGTGGGCATCTACGCTGTCAATCAGCATCGCGCCGTATAAAGCAGAGCCGCAGGCACTGGCTGTGGCGCCTTCAAACAACAGCGGAATATCCCCGGGATACTGGCTCTGCACAAAACCGGACATAATCCGGCTCAGCCGGGTACTCTGCCCGGCGGCGGCTACGCCCAGCAGATCCAGCAGGCAGATTTTCGCCTGCTGAATCACGGTATCCGGCAGGCTCTCAAAGCTCAGGTTATGAATGAAGTCGAGACAGGCATCATGCCTTGGGGTGGTCTGGGTATTCGAATCAAGCGTCATCTGAGTGGTCATGGTAATTATTCTTCTCTGAACGTCAGTCGGCAGCTGTTACATACAGCTGTAGCAGCTTCGACCTTACCCAATCCCGGGCTGTAAAAGAATAATTAAGCGACAAAAACGCGACTAACCGGCAAAGCACCGGCCGCCGGCTAAAACGCCTCAGTACGGCGGGAAGTCTTCCACGCTGTAGGCTTCCTGGGGTAACCAGTCGATTTCCGCCGGTAACTGAGGCACCAACTGGTTATCGTAGATATCCCGGCAGATCCGGGTAATTTCCAGCGGCAGCGTACCCAGCTCTTCACGCCGGGCCAGCAGGAAAATATAACGGGCATGGCTGCCAGGGGTAATCGGCAGAGGCGTCACCCCTTTCAGCAACAGCGGGTTTTGCATCAGGCTCATAGTTGGCACGAACGCCCAGCCCTGACCGCTCTGCACAAACTGCATCAGGGTGGTGGTGCTGTCCAGCTCATAACGGATCGCCTGCTCCACCCCGATACGCCGGGCAATCAGCTGGGTCAGGCTACCCAGCCGCAGCTCCCGGTTATAGCTGATACAGGGCAGTGCCTGCACCAGGGTGCGGATATCCCGGCCATGGGTCTTCACATGTTCGTCCGCCACAATCAGCACAAACGGGTCCCGCAGCACCGGATACACTTCCAGCTCAGGGTGCTGCTGCATCTGATCACTGGTAATCAGAATATCAATATCCCGCTCCAGCAGGGCATCTTTCAGGGGCGCCATCATCCCGGTGCGCAATGACAGTTTCCGGGCGGAACTGGCCAGCTGCTCCATGACCTTCTGGGCAGCCACATCCGCAAAGGAATCGATCATCCCCAGCCGTAACCGGTCCAGACCTTCACTGGAGGCCAGCTGCACCGCGGCCATCATCTGCTGGCTTTCCCCAGTAGCTGGCGGGCGTAACGCAGCAACACCTGACCACTGAGCGTCAGGCGGGTCGGCCGGGCGCGGCGCACTACCAGCGGTACCGCAAACAAGGTTTCCAGCTGTTTTAATGTCTGGGAGACCGCCGACTGGGTAATGCCCAGCCGTTCAGCCGCCTGCGTAATCGTTTCCGATTCAGCAATGGCAACAAAACTTTTCAGGGCACTCAGCTCAGCAAATTTTTCATTTTTCAGCACAGGGACTTCTCATCTGAACAGATGTTGCAACTATCAACCAAAGCATTGTCCACCACAAGTATAAATACGGTTTTACAGGGTTTCATCGCCGCTCTAAGATAGACCGCATGCAAACATCATCCGCCTTTAGCCTGAAACCTCTGGAAAACACCGCAGAACAGCGGCTGTCTGCTGCCCGGCTGATCTGTACCAATATGGGTGATTACTACCGCAAATATTCCATGGCCTGGAACCAGCAGATATTCGATCAGAACTGGCCCCACCGGCAGAACTTCAGCATCTGCCACGGCACCACGCCCATCGGCCTGCTCAGCCTCTCCCTGTACAACCGCCACGCCTATATCCGTGAATTACAGATCATGCCCGGTTGGCAAGGCCGGGGGCCGGAAGCTGGCCCTGCAGGCAGCCGAACAACTGGCACGGCAACATAACTGTGAATGCTTACGGCTGAAGGTTTTTATCTGTAATCCGGCGCTGAAACTGTACGACCGTGCCGGTTTTCTGATCAAAATGCGCGATGGTGATATTTTTGGCATGGAGAAAAATATCACCGCAGCCCCTGCTCAAACGCCCGCCAGATACAGCCTGCGCTAACCGCTTCAGACACCTTAAAACAGTAAAATCCCCTTTTCCCCGCCACATTAAGTGACGCCTGCTAAGCTTAGAGTAACCTGTCTGAAAGGGGTATTACGGTGTTGCTGTTCAGTTATATTGGCCGCAAACTGGCACATTTCCTCGCTAAGCCACACGATACCGAGGAGTTATTTCCCACCAGTAATCCGGCACTGTTACAAAGAACATTACGCAAAGGCGATATTTTACTTGTCGAGGGTACCAGTCACTTCAGCACCAGCATCAAGTACCTTTCCCAGTCCACCTGGTCCCATGCCGCTCTGTATATCGGCGATCACCTGAGCAGCCAGGAAGATATCGACGCGGGCATTGAACCCCTGTCACTGCTGGAAGCAGACATTGAACACGGTGTCAGGGTACTTCCACTAAGCGCCTATGAAACCCTGCACAGCCGTATCTGCCGGCCAATCGGTTTGTCTGAGAGTGAAATTAATCAGGTGATTCAGTTTGCGGTTGCCCGCATCGGCGACAGTTATGACCTGAAGAACATCTTCGATCTGGCCCGTTATCTGATCCCGACGCCGCCGATTCCGACGAAATGGCGCCGTAAAGCCCTGACGCTGGGCAGCGGCGACCCGACGCAGGCTATCTGTTCTTCTCTTATAGCCCAGGCATTTCAGTCAATTAAATACCCTATCCTGCCAGACATCATCTATGAAAACCCGGAAGACGCCGAACGAATCAGCCACTACCAGCGCATGCACCGGCACCGGGACCCCAGCCTGTTTACCCCACGGGATTCGACGTATCGCCCTACTTTGAAGTGATCAAACCCATGGTACAGAGCGGCTTTGACCACCATGCCATCAACTGGGTAGAACCCCATCCCGCTGAAGAAGCCATCAGCACTGAACAGGTACCGGTGGCAGAACCAGTGGGCAACATGGCGAATACTGCCAGCATTCAGGCCCAGGCCGATATGGAGGCCGCCGCCATCCGGGTAGATGTGTCCACGGATAAAACCCCGGGCTAATCTATCCCGAAGATGCGACTAAATACCTTTAATGGCTATCTAACTTATTGATAAAAGAACATATATTTATAAATATTTATACTAATGATAATTACTATCATTATACTTTACATAAAATTCCCGCCCCGATACTATCTGCGCCCATAAAAGTTCCCCAACTTTTTTCCGATCTCTTATTTTGCTGTTAAGAGGGAATCTCACACAGCATCCCGTACCGATGCTGACATCACGGATAGGTATACATGGCTCATTTTAATAAGAACGCCCTTGCCCTGGCAGTTGCTGCCAATATGTCATTTGCTCTGCCTGCACTGGCTGAAAACACTGCTTCGGCTCAGGAAGCCGGTGTGGTGATTGTTACCGGTAGTAAAATCGACCGACCGGAAGATAAAACCCTGGCCAGTGTTGAAGTCATTACTGAAGATGAAATCCGTGCCCACGGTGACCAGACACTGTCAGATATCATCAGCCGGACACCCGGCTTATACACCCAGTCTGATAACGAAGACTGGGGATCCGTGGCATCCTCTCTCCGGCCTGAACGATCAGGGCCCGGCATCCCCAAGCGGCGCTATCTCCGTATTTGTGGATGATGCCGTACAGATGCAGAGCTTGCTAACCTCTAACCCGCTGGGCCTGTGGGATGTTCAGCAAGTGGAAGTGCACAGTGGCTCCCAGTCCACCACTCAGGGCCGTAACTCACTGGCCGGTGCCGTTGTTATCCGTACCAACGATCCGACCTTTGAGCCGGAATTTGCCGCCCGTACCAATGCTGGCTCATTCGGCCAGAGAGGCGGCTCGGTACTGGCTAACGGTGAGCTGATTGACGGTACCGTTGCCGGCCGTGTGGCCATTGATTACCAGTCTGAAGACGGCTACATCGAGAACATCGCCCGGAATGAAGACGCGAACGACAAAAGCAGCCTGAATGCCCGCGCCAAGTTGCTGATTCAGCCTTCCGCGGACATGGATCTGTTGCTGACCTTTGCCCACGTAGACAACAAAGCCGGCACCAATGCAGTTAACCAGAGCAACGGCGTACCCAGCTATTACAAACTGTCCCAGAACACCGATACCAAATCGGATGTGAAGCAGGACAGCGCCACAGCCAAGCTGGACTACTACCTGACTGATGAGCTAACCCTCACCAGTATCACCTCCGGCACCAAGGCCGAACTGGATACTGTTCTGACTTCGACCAGTCAGCCGGTGCCAACCAGATTGTCCCCGTAAGCAAGAACAAAAACCATCAGTCAGGAATTACGTCTGGGTTATAACGCAGACACACTGGACGGTTTCCTGGGCGTCTATTTTGCCAAGTACACCGGCAAAACCGATGATCAGTTCTTTAACGGAGCAACCACACTGATCGATGTACAGGGCGATATTGATATTGAAAACAAAGCACTCTTCGGTGAAGCAAACTGGCGTTTTCAGGATCGCTGGGAACTGACCGGTGGTTTCCGTTTCGACAACGAAAAGAACACCACCAAGCTGGATTATCAGACCAATCTGGTCAACTCCGCCACGGATGCCAATGTCAGCACAGAAGAAGACGTCTTCCTGCCCAAGCTTGGCCTGAGCTATGACCTGAGTGATAAACAGACTGTGGGTATCGTCTGGAAAAAGGCTATCGCAGCGGCGGTGTAAACCTGCGTACCGGTTCTTCTCACCAGGCATATGATGCTGAATTCACCACTACCACTGAACTGTCATGGCGCGGTAAATGGCTGGATGACCGGATCACCACCAAAGCAAACATCTACCACACGAAGTGGAAAGATCAGCAGGTCAGTGTTCAGAACGGTACCGTTACGGATGTGGTCAATGCTGCAGACAGCCAGTTGCAGGGCCTTGAGCTGTCTGCTGAATTTGCCGCAACCGACCAGTTGACGCTGTTCACCAGTGCCGCCTACAACGACACTGAATACAAGAACTTTGTCGACGGCACAGACAACTACAACGGGCAGGAATTCTTGTTTGCCCCTAAGTTTACCGCTTCCGTTGGTGCCAACTATCAGTTTAATAAACGCTGGATGATGGCAACGGATGTGATCTACCGGGGCGACAGTGTGTCTGGTTATACCTTCGACGGCAGCGGCAATGTCACGGACGAACGCCGTAACGACTCCGTCACACTGGTAAACGTAAATACCGAATACGCCATTAACGATAACTTCCGGGTCAGCGGTTATGTGAAAAACCTGTTTGATAAGGAATACATCACCAATAATCAGACCGGCAACGTACTGGATGTAGGTGCGCCGATGACCTTCGGTGTCGCCCTGCGCTACGACTACTGATACGTCTGCAGGCACCATAAAACGCCGGGCTAAATCGCCCGGCGTTTTTATATCAGCGCTTCACGGTCACCAGCAATCCGGCGGCGATAATCAGCAACATGCCGCACAGGGTCGCCACACTCGGCACCGTGTTAAAAACAGAAAATCCCACACCCCGACAAACACCAGATAGCTGTAATCAAAAGTAGCCACCAGCGGCGGCGGTGCCACCTGATAGGCACCTACCAGGGTAATGCTGATACCGATGGTCAGAAACGCCAGCACCAGAAATAACAGCCACTGTGCCCAGCCCGCTTCACTCCACTGCCCCAGCAAAAACGGCAGCTCTGCCGCAGCCTCACCGACACCCTGCCAGCTATACAGAATCAGGCTGAACACCGCCCCCAGTAACAGCAGCATTACCGTTAAAGACAACGCCAGTGCCGCCATCGGCATGGTCTGACACTTACTGCGGGTAGTGACATTGGTCAGGGCATACATCAGGCCGCCAAATACCGGCACCAGCGCCCAGGCGGTAAAGGCATCACCGCCCGGCTGCAGAATCACCAGCACGCCGCAGAAGCCCATTCCAATAGCCACCCAGCCCCGTGGGGTAACCGGCTCACCAAGCACAAAAGCGGATAGCAAAGTGACGAAAATCGGTCCGGTATAAAACCCGGCAGCGATAACCGACAGGCTGAGAAAAGGAATGGCCGCATACAGAGAAATGTACATCAGCACCATGAACGCTGACCGGATCAGCGCCCACTTCTGTACTGCATCCTGCCAGATGTTTTGCTGCTGGCGCATCAGCATGGCCACCAGCAACAGCAGCGGAATCGCCAGTACGCCCCGCAAAGTAAAGATCTGCCAGAGGGTTAAATCACCACTGTAATGCTTAACCAGCGCATCCTGAACCGACATCATAAAAACGGCAATCACAATCAGGCTGATACCCAGTAACTTGCGGTCAGCAGCGGGCTGTATGGCGGCGGTCATATCGGTTACTCCTTGAGATACGTCGGAATATCTTGCCGCACGGGGGTGCTGAGGTACAGGTCAGTTTGTGCATAGTCATTATGCATAAGCGACGTGTTGTTTTTCTCTATGCAGGGTTGCTTTAAGAAAAGGGGCTGATGGTTGGGATGATCTTTTCCCTTTGTGGGAAATACTGCAATGTAAAAAGGGGTTGATGGTTGGGTGTTTTTTTGTTTTTGTGCTGGCTCTTTCTTCGGATGACCTTTTTCGCTAACGCGACTCAAGGCCTTTGGAACCGCGCAAAGGCCTTAAGAATCCAAACGCGGCCCCACTGTTTGTCCGGCTACGCCGGATGCCCTGCGCGGCTCATTTTTGTATGCGCTCCTGCAAACTCGGCCGCTTCGCGCCCTCAGACAATGCATACGCTTAACCATACAAAAACTGCGCTGCTCGGCTGCACAGAAGGGGAAAATTTTGTGCCAGACTCACGTGAGTTACTTTGATACAAATTTTCTTCAGCTTAATCATCTCTATCGCTGAGATGATCAGGATATACTCCATATTCGTAAGACCACACTTTAAAAATGGAACTTTTAATTATGAAAAACTATTCTTTTATGCTATCTATTCTTGCGATAAGTGCTTGTAGTAACGAAGGAAGTAAGCACATTCAAGAATATGTAATGCCTTCATCAGAATCAAAATACACGTCTGATTTATCCTTAGATTTAATCATTGAAGATGTGAGCAATCCTCCCAAGAAACCAGCAGTACCGGCAATCGTTATAAACACCCTAAAAGACGCGGGTATTTTGTCTGCTGTTAACCACACCTATTCTGTTGAAGGCACGGTTATAGACGCTAATCTCAATCGGTTAGCCGAACCTGAAATGCAAATAGAAACGTTGAAAAAGGTCTGAATACAGAGTTACCGGAAGGTATGAAATTAACTACATTCGAGGGAGTTGGAGACTTTGCAACACTCAATGAATACAGCTCCACTCTTCAGACCACAAGCAGCATAACCTTCATACAACAAGAATATATGGTAACGCTGACATCACCGATTGATAGCGCAACACTGAAAGGAGTGGCCACAGACTATTCATCCTGGTTAAGCAAAGCTCTGTAAAAATAGCCCACCAATACCGATGAACCTGCTATTCGTCATGTTCATCGGTAGAACTCCAAAATCAAATTTCATCTGTTACCCTCTTCTTACCCCCTCACAGATTACTCCCTCAAATAACTACGGAGTAGCCCGATTCCCTTCCGTGCAGCCGAGCATCGTAGCTGACAACAGATAAGCCGGATAAATTGTTTGAGAGCGCGTAGCGGTCGAGTTTTTAGGAGGCCTGTTGTCAGTGAGACGCGCAGGAATCCGGCGCAGCCGGACAAGCGGTGGGGCGGCGTTTGGATTCTTAAGGCCTTTGCGCCGTTACAAAGGTCTTGAGTCGCGTTAGCGAAAAAGATCATCCCAAGTTAAACATCAGCACAAAAACAAAGAAAACATCAAAACCATCAGCTCATATAAAGCACCCGCAGGATAACCACAAACAAAAACGCCGGACTAAAAGCCCGGCGTTTGGGTTGCGGTCAACAACCAGAAAATCACACTGGAGTGATCAGCTCCAAGGGAACGGACTATTAGAAGTCGGGTGAAGCTTACCCTCTTCAAAACGGGAGAACCGGAATGGCTCCAGCAGGCTTGGCTTCTCACCCACAACCTGTTCAGCCACCAGCTTACCTACACCCAGCATCTTATAACCGTGGTTAGAATCCGCGATCACGAAGCAGTTCTTACGGAAGGTGTCGAATACCGGGAAGCTGTCCGGAGTGAAGCAACCGATACCGCCGGACGCTTCGTCCTTATACTTGGGAATCGTGCCTTCAAAACGCTTCTGACAGTGCGCCAGTGCAGATACCCACATGTGCGCAAAGTCAGGGCCCACGATGAATTCAGGGGATTCAGGACCGTACGGATCAACCTGTACGGAATCCGCTGGCTTATCAACGATGAACGGTGCTGCACCGCCCTGTACGCCGCCGAAGTGGTAGTCAGGCTTGTAGTAAATGCCCCACATGTCTTCAGTGATCAGAGAACCGTCAACGTCGGAATACAGCGGTGCATTGCTGTCCACGTGAATAACCGGTGGCATCTTGCCGTCGTTGGTAACCTGCAGGCCAGGGTCTACACCCAGGGTACCTTCCTGCAGTGACCAGTAAACCCACATCGGTACGTCGGTAGCAATCTGGCCAGAGGTTGGGTTCTTGATGTTGATGTGCTTCGGCAGATCCAGCATTTCCCAGAAGGATTTCACCCACGGGCCGGCACCGATAACCACGTAATCCGTTTCGATATCACCCTTGTTGGTTTCTACCTTGGTGATCGCGCCGTCAGTCGCCTGCTGGAAGCCAGTAACGGTAACGCCGGTAATGATGCGTACGCCTTCCGCTTCTGCCTTGGCCGCCAGGCCGTACATCGCCTTGGTGTTGTTTGCATAGCCGCCTGGCATTTCGTGCAATACAGAAGTAATGCCCTGAGCCTGCCAGTCGTGGAAGATGGTCTTCATGTAATCGGTACAGTCTTTTTCACCTTCGATGAATTTAGACTCATAACCGATGGCCTGCTGCTGTTCATAAATGGAAGCAACGTCTTCATGCATGGATTCCGGGCTGATCTGCATATAGCCAACCGGGTGGTAGCTGTAAGCCTTTGGATCGCTTTCCCATACCTTTACGCTGTGTGCCATCAGCTCACGCATAGCCGGCTGGAAGTAGTTGTTACGGATAACACCGCAGGCGATACCGGTAGCACCGGCAGAGATGCCGGACTTATCCAGGATGATAATGTCTTCGCCGCTGCCTTTACCGCGTTTTTCAGTTCCAGCGCCAGGTGATACGCGGTGCTCAGACCGTGAATACCGGCACCAACGATCACATAAGGTGAACTCTTTGGGAATGCCATGTTGTCGTTCCTGTTATTTTTGTGTGAGGCTGAAGCCTCATCTACTTATTTCAATTTGTTGTTTGCCACCATCACCGCTGAATCACGGTCTGGCCGCTTATTTTTATGAACCCGGCCGAAACCGGGTCCGGATCACGCCAGTAGTGCAGCCAGACCCGCCGGCTTACCACCAAATTCATCCATTGCGTCCTGCAGGCAATCCCACATGAACTCAACTGAACTCACATCACACAGCAGGTGGAAGGCCAGCACGGTGCTGCCATCCGCCAACTGCACATCATCACGGATAAGAATGCTGTTTAACCGGGCCACCGAGGTTTGCGCCACCTGATGGTTGGCAAACTCTTCCGCGGCAAAATCAATGCCGCAGACCTTGGCCAGCATGTCCCGTAAATGTTCTCCGGTGAGCAACAGCCAGGCGTGGCTGTCGCTGCGTGGCAGTGAATAGCAGGCAGTGTCTGCATCCATTTGCCAAGTATTTGCTAATTGCTGCGACATACCAGCGGTTACCTGCAGATCACTGAGGATCAGGTGTTCCTGTACCGACAGGCTCGCCACCAGTGAACCGTCTTCCTGACGGGTTGCCCGGTTTGGTTCAGCCGGGATTGCAACGCCCTGCTGGGTCAGCCATTCCGGTGCCTGACGGCCCTTAAAGCCGCTGCGTGGCAGCATGGAAAGGTCCACCATCGCCAGTGATTTCAGTTGTTGTGCATCGTCTGCCGCAAACTGTTTAACCACAGTTGCGCCATTCAGGCCGGCAAATTCCGCTCCGGCTTGCTGTTGTTTACGGTACAGCTGACTGCGGCGTAATCCGCTGTCCGGCGCTGCTGTTACAAATTCATTCATCTCGTTTTCCTCGCAGCGGGATTACAGGTTCTGACGGGCGGTGTCAGGATCATAGAAAGGCAGCGCGACAACCTTGGCGGCAACCGGCGCACCGTCGACTTTAATGACGATATCGCTGCCCGGCTCTGTTTTGCCCGGCGGTACATAAGCCATACCCACTGGCTTACCCAGTGTCGGGGAGTAGTTACAGGAAGTGACCCGGCCAGTCATTTTGTCGCCGTCGATCACCAGATGGCTTTCCTGCGGTACCGGCGCTTTCGGATCATCCACCACGAAGCCCACCAGCGAGCGGTACTGCGGTGCTTTGTTCAGCTCGCGGATAATCCGCTGGCCCACAAAGAATGGCTTCTTGTTGGAGACCGCCCAGCCCATCTGTACTTCTTCCGGCGTGGACATAGCGTCGGTGTCCTGACCGATAATGATGTGGCCTTTTTCCAGACGCAGTACCCGCTGTGCTTCAATGCCGAATGGCTTAATACCGTGCTCTTTACCGGCGGCCATCAGGGCATCCCACAGTGCTTCACCGGCATGTTGCGGAACGTGTACTTCGTAACCCAGCTCGCCGACGAAACCGACGCGGATCACCCGGGCCCGAATGCCTGCCACATGGCCTTCACGCACGCCCATGTAAGGGAATGCTTCGCTGCCCAGATCAATGTCTTCACAAAGTTTGCTTAGTACTTCACGGGCTTTAGGTCCGGCGATGTTCACACCGCACCAGGCGGAGGTCACGTTGGCAATGTCCACATCCAGACACCACTGAGCGTTCCACTTCAGCATGTTCTGATACACACGGTCGACACCGCCGGTGGTGGCTGTCACGTAGAACAGCTGGTCATGGAAACGGCAGCTTACGCCGTCATCAATCACCACACCGGCTTCATTGGTCATCAGGGCGTAACGGGCACGGCCCAGCGGCTGTTTGGCAAAGCCAAAGGTGTACACCCGGTTGAGGAACTCACCGGCATCTGGACCGCGAACTTCAATGCCACCCAGAGTGGATACATCCACCAGACCGACATTGTTACGCACGTTATTCACTTCCGCGGCGATGCAGTTATCACGCTGGTTCACCGGGCCGTAATACGCCGGACGATACCAGGCACCGGCCTGCAGCATTTGTGCACCGGCTTCCAGGTGACGGTGATGCATATTGGTGTAACGGGCCGGGTAGAAACTGCGGCCTGCGAGGTGCCCCAGACGTTCCGGCGCAAACGGCGGACGGGCCGTGGTAACACCGGTTTGGGCAACACTCTTACCGGTGGCATTCGCCACAATACGGGCAGTTGCCAGCGCGGAATGACGGCCCTGAGAAGGCCCCATGCCACAGGTTGAGTAACGCTTCACCAGCTGCACGTGCTCATAGCCGTCACGGGTGGCATTCACAATGTCTTTGATCTGCAGATCTTCATCGAAATCGACGAATTCCTTACCCTTCGGATGGGGAAGATCGGCCAGCTATAGTTCGGGCTGTTGGCACTGTCATCCGCTATCGGAGCAGGTTCAGCCATGGCGCTGACGCGCTCAACGGTTTCCGCCAGACGGTTAACCGCAATCGCTGCAGCCCGCTGGGCATCACCGCATACCGCATTCACCGACCAGTTCGCATTCACGGAACCGGCAATCTGGAACGCCTTCGGCAGCTTGCTCAGGGTGAACATGGCAGTATCGTCGTTGTAGCTTAACTGACCACCGGCCTGACAAATCAGCTGATAGGTCGGGGTATAGCCCACCGCCATACACAGCAGATCACAAGCGAAGGTTTCGCCGCTGTCAGCACATGTACCCTTACTGACCTGCTGACGGATTTCAACCGCCGCCAGATGCTTCTTGTCACCGCTGGCTTTGGCTGCATACACCGCATGGTTGCTCAGAATCCGTACACCGCGCTGGCTCACCGCCTGCATCAGTTCACTTTCCGGCGCGGCATCACGCAGTTCAGCAATCGCAACCACTTCAATGCCGGCATCCAGCATATCCAGTGCCGTTGCATAACCTTCATCGTTACCGGTAACGACCACTGCTTTCTGACCCGGCTTCACGCCGTAGAGCTTAATCAGACGCTGGATCGCGCTGGACATCATCACGCCCGGCAGATCGTTGTTGTGGAATACCGCCTGCTGTTCCAGCGAGCCCACACACATGATGGCTTCTTTAGCCCGTACCTTGTACAGACGCTTGCCCTGAATCACCGGCAACCAGTTATCACCGAAGTAGCCGTTACACGCCGCATCCAGTTTCACATCAATGTTGGCGTGGCTTTCAATGTCAGCAATCATCGCCTGACGCAGCGCTTCTGCCTGCGTGCCTTCCGCATCCAAGCGGCTGTACGCCAGGCTGCCACCCAGAATCGGGTTCTCATCCACCAGCAGAACTTTCGCGCCCTGCTCAGCAGCCTGAATGGCAGCAGTCATCCCGCAGGGCCTGCACCCACAACCACCAGATCGTAGAAGCTGTACTGCTTGTCGTAGTATTCCGGCTCGAAGGTGTCATCCACCACACCCAGACCTGCAGCCTTACGGATCACCGGTGCCCATTTTTCCCAGGCGCCGGCTGGCTTGTAGAAGGCCTTGTAGTAAAAACCCACCGGCATGAACTTGCTGAACATGCCCAGATGGCGGCTGCTGTCTTTTCCAGGCTACCGGTAAAGTTCTGGCCGGATACATTCAGGCCGTCGCGAATAGTTTCCCGGTCCGCCAGTACGTTCGGGTCCGATGGCAGCTGTACCAGGGTATTGGCGTCCTGACCGGCCATGGTTAATGCACCGCGCGGGCGGTGATACTTGAATGAACGGCTGATCAGCCACTGGCCGTTCGCCGCCAGTGCGCTGGCAATGGTATCGCCGGCAAAGCCTTTAAATTCGCGGCCGTCAAAAGAGAAGCTGACAGTTTTGCTGCGATCTACCAGCAAACCGCCATTGGCCAGTCGGTTATCGTTATAAACAGGCACGGTTACTCTCCTTCCACAGCGGTGAATTCAACCCGCTGATTAAATACTTCGCTGGCGGGAAACGTTCTGATAATTTCATCGGTAATGGTGTTCCGTTCCGCCAGAAACCAGTACGAAGTCGCACTGTGACACCACCATTCGCGGACGATACCCGCAGCATTTTCATGGAAGTAAACGTGCTCCACCCATTCGCGGCTGTCGCAGCGGTTCGGGTCCGGCATTTCGTGCAGCTCACCGCCGTAAATAAATTCTGAGATATTGCGTGGCCCGTTCAGCGGGCAGTTCAGTATTTTCATGACTCTTTTCTCCCGCTTAGTGGCTGGCCGCGGTCGCGCCGGCTTCGTTGATTTGCTGATGACGGTAGAAGCGTTCCAGCTCGAACGGCTTAATCAGTTCAGGTGGCTTACCGGTGGCAACCAGCTCCGCCATGGTCTGGCCGCAGATTGGCGTGGCCTTGAAGCCCCAGGTGCCCCAGCCCGCATCCAGGTAGTAATTTTCCACCGGGCTCAAACCCATAATCGGGCTGTAGTCTGGGGTCATATCCGTGATACCGGCCCACTGACGCATCAGCCGTGCCTGTGACAGGAACGGGAACAGTTCCAGCGCCGCCGCCGCCAGAGACTCTTTCATATCCAGGGTTGAACGGGTGTTGTACAGCGGATACGGATCGGAACCACCGCCGATAACAAATTCACCACGGGAGGTCTGGTGTACATAGACGTGAACGTGTGGCGAACTGACGTGCGGCGTCAGCAGCGGTTTGTACGGCTGGGTAACCATCGCCTGTAACGGGAAGCTGTGCACCGGCAGTTTGATACCCGCCATTTTCGCTACAACCGAGCTGGTACCGGCAACCGCCTGTACCACAGAACCACAGCTAATGGTGCCGCGGTTAGTTTTAACACCGGTGACCTTACCGTTACTAACCAGCACGTCTTCCACTTCGGTCAGTTGGTGCAGTTCAACACCGCGCTCGCAGGCACCTTTCATGTAGCCCCATGCCACTGCATCGTGACGGGCAGTCGCCCCGTCCGCATGCCACAAGCCTGCCATGATCGGGTAACGGCCGTCTTCCGGCATATTCAGGTTCGGTACCAGTTCGCGAATGGTCTGACGGTCCACCAGCTCAGAACGTACGCCCAGATGCTGGTTAACCTCAGCCCGCCAGCGGAAGCTGCGCACCGCTGCATCACTGTGGGCCAGGGTCAGCTGACCGCGGTTTTCCATCATGATGTTGTAGCCGAATTCGTTACTCAGGTTCTGGTAAAGTTTCACAGAATCCCGGTAAAAGCTGACGCCTTCTTCGGTCAGGTAGTTAGAACGGATTACCGCGGTATTCCGGGCAGTGTTACCGCCCCCAGATAACCTTTGTCCAGCACGGCGATATTGGTCACGCCATGGTACTTGGACAGGTAATACGCACAGGCCGCCCCGTGACCACCGGCACCGATGATGACCACGTCGTAATGTTTCTTCAGCTCCGTGCTGCTGGGTGTGAAATGGTGCTGGGCGGGATATTCCTTGCTCAGACCATATTTTAATAAGCCAAAAGGCATTATTGCCTCCCTACCGCGGGTATGTATTGATTGATTTAAAACGTGCCGAACACGCTTTGATCGAGCAAATATCGGCAATAGTGACGGGGAACGCAACGAAATACGCGCATTATTAGAGAGACTAATAATGCTGACAAGGAAGGCTTATTAACGACCGGTTTCTGTCGCTGTCCTGTTCGGCTGCCAGCCAGTTTTGTTTATTAATTGCACAAAAAGGGCCTTTTCAGGCCCGCTCATAAAAATTATTAGTATTACTGATAGTTTAGTTAGTTTTACTATCTGCTCAGAAAACCGAGCGCCCCAGCGCAGTGGTAAACAGTTCCAGAGCGGCGGTTCCCACCAGCGAGTTACCGTTCTGGTTCAGCTCCGGAGACCAGACACACACGCACAGTTCACCGGGAATCACCGCCACAATGCCACCCCCGACACCGCTCTTGCCCGGCATACCCACCCGGTAGGCAAAGTCGCCGGCAACATCATACAGGCCGGCCACCATCAGCAGAGCATTCAGCTGCTTGGTTTGCTGAGCAGACAGTAACGGTACGTCGGTATTCAGCGGGTAACCGCCATTGGCGAGATAAATAAACGTACGGGCCAGATCCACACAGCTCATCCGCAGCGCACAGTGATAAAAATAGGTTTGCAGCAGAGTATCCACATCATTATGGATATTGCCGAAGGATTTCATCAGATAGCTGATGGCCGCGTTACGGTCGCTGTGACGATATTCTGAGAGTGCCACACGCTGATCTGAAACCACCTGCGGATTGCCGCTTAGCTGACGCACCACATCGAGAATCCGGTGCTTCGGTGCAGATAAGCGGGACACCAGCGCATCGGTCACCACCAGGGCACCGGCATTAATGAAAGGATTACGGGAATGCCCTTTTCATATTCCAGCTGTGCCAGTGAATTAAATGCCTGTCCGGAGGGCTCCTTCCCAACCCGTTCCCAGAGTTCATCCCCATACCGGTTCATGGCCAGCGTCAGTGCCAGGGCTTTGGAAATACTCTGAATTGAAAAGGGCTCGGCCGCATCACCGGCCTGATACACCGTGCCATCCACCGTACAAACAGCCATGCCCAGTTTGTCCCTGGCAACATTGCCCAGCTCAGGGATGTAACTGGCCACTTCTCCCTTACCGATCAGTGGCCGGACCTCAGTAATAATGTCTTCCAGAAGTTGCTGCATTCTGTTTCCTTTACGAGGCTGGCACAGTGATTTTCAGTGATGGAATGTTCAGTATCTGCAATTACTTCCGCTTAGACGGTTTTTCTTACCGGCACCGGCAGATTTAACAATTTTGGTACGGGTGACCTTATTGCTGCGGGGCGCTTTGCGGGCTTTCTTAAGATACTTTTTCAGACCTTCACGCTTACTGACTTCAAAACCTTCCATATAAACCCGCTTAATACGGCTGCCGATCAGGTGTTCGATGTCATTCAGGGTACGCTCTTCTTCACGGCTGACGAAGGAAATCGCCTTACCCGGCATACCTGCACGGCCGGCACGGCCAACCCGGTGAACGTAGTCTTCCGCCAGATACGGCAGGTTAAAGTTCACCACATGTTCCAGCCCCTGAATATCCAGACCGCGGGCGGCAACTTCAGTCGCAATCAGCACCTGTACCTTGCCGGATTTAAAGTCGGCCAGCGCCCGGCGACGGGCCCCTGGCTGATATCACCGTGGCAGATAACGCCTTTGATGCCATCGACTTTCAGGTCCATAGCCAGGCTGTCGGCCTGCGCCTTGGTACTGGTGAACACCAGTACCTGAAACCAGTTTTCTTCTTTAATCAGCTTGGCAAACAGGTCCGGCTTACGCTGCTCATCAATCTCATACACAACGTGGTCGATGGTATCGGCAACCACATTCTGCTTCGCCACCCGGATGACTTCCGGACGTTTCAGCAACTGCTTCGACAGCTCATTCACATCCGGAGAAATGGTGGCGGAGAACAGCAGGCTCTGGCGGCTTTCCGGGGTCTGTTGCAAAATTTTGCTGACGTCCGACAGGAAGCCCATATCCAGCATCCGGTCCGCTTCATCCAGCACCAGAAACTCCACCTGTGACAGGTGCAGGTTACATTCCACCGCATGTTCAATCAGCCGGCCGGGGGTAGCGATCAGTACATCCACACCCTTCGCCAGTTTATTCGCCTGTTTTGCCACGGTGGTACCGCCGTACAGAGCCAGCACGCTTAATGGCAGATTCTGTGCGTAGCGGCCAATGGTATCCGCCAGCTGCTCTGCCAGCTCCCGGGTAGGGGTCAGGATCAGCGCCCGGACATGACCCGGCTGAACCTCTTTTGGCCGTTCTGTCATCTGCTGCAGGATGGGCAACGAAAACGCTGCAGTTTTACCTGTGCCGGTCTGGGCATTGGCCAGAATGTCCTTGCCGCGGCGCGCCGGCACGATTGCCTGCTGCTGAACCGGTGTCATATCGGTATAACCGCAGGCATCCAGCGCACTTAACAGATCAGCGGATAAATCGAGAGAGGAGAACTTCATGGCAAAACCTTTTCTGGCGACCGCTCACGGGTCAGCATCTATTAAAATTGCGCCTATTGTAGAGGATTTAACCGCCATTAGAGACTCTTACTGCACAAATTTCCCGGAATATCCCTGTCAGGGCTTTTCTCGCCATTAAGATTCTGTAAAGTTACCCGGCGGTTAATTAAAAACGTAATACATCCAAGAATAAGAACCTGAAAACACCGGATAAACGCTTAACAATGCCGGTGCCGCTGCGGAGAATCTATGCTGTTATTCCGTTCATTCCCCTGAGTAGTCCACTTATACAAACCTGTGCCATCACCCTCGGTATCGCATCATCCCCGCTGATCCAGGCCGCCGGATTTCAGTTAAAAGAGCAAAGCGCCGAAGGCCAGGGCAATTCATTTGCCGGCCAGACCGCCAAAGCACAGGACCCGGGCACGGTATTTTATAACCCGGCCGGTATGACCCGCCTGCAGGGCACCCAGTTAGAAGCGAATCTTTCTTACATCGCCCCCAGCGCCGACTATAAACACGACAGCAACTCCACCGCCGGCACGCCCTTCACCAACACCCAGCAAAACGGCGCGGAAGACGGGCTGGTTCCCTCACTGTTTGCGGTCTGGGGTGAATCAGAAGCCGTTAAACTGGGCTTGGCAGTGACCGTCCCCTTTGGCCTTTCCACCCAGTATGACACCAACTGGGTCGGGGCTAACGCCAACGTAAAAGCGAAATCAAAACCCTCAATATCGCCCCGGCGCTGGCATACCGGGTCACCGAAAACCTGTCCTCGGGGCCAGCCTGCAGTTCAACAAAGTAGAAGGCACCCTGACCCGGCAGGTCACCACCGGTCTGAATACCGCGACGGCCTCTGTTATCGAAGCAGATGATACCGGCTGGGGATACGGCCTGGGCCTGCTCTGGGAATACAGTGATGGCGGCCGGATCGGCCTGAATTACCGTTCGCAGATTAAGCACCGGCTTGAAGGCACCGTAAAATTGTCGGCGTCAGCACTCAGAACGCTGACACTCATATTACCCTGCCTGCCATTGCCTCCCTTGGCTGGTATCAGCAACTGGATAACCGCTGGGCATTGCTGGCAGATCTGGCCTGGACAGACTGGTCACAACTGGATCAGCTGGTAATTAACAACACGGATACCGGCGCGCACATTTCCACCATTGATTACTTCTGGCAGGACACCGTGTTTGCCGCCATCGGAGCCAACTATCAGTACAGTGACAAACTGCAGCTGAAGTTTGGTGTTGCTTACGATGAAGGGGCAGCCAGCGACGCCTACCGGTCTGCCGGCATTCCCGATGCTGACCGCACCTGGGCATCGGTTGGGGCGTCCTATCAGCTCACCCCGGCAACCCGCCTGAACATTGGTTATTCCCACCTGTTTACCAAAGAAGCCCGCGTATCCGACAGCCGGACCAGTGCGGCCGTCCCCACCAGCTATTCCGGCAGCTTTGACTCTGAAGTGGATATCCTCAGCCTGGGGCTGGTGATGCAGTTTTAGATTTTTCAGATACCTCCCCGGCCCTGCTCCCCGGGGCTGAGCGTCGGTTTTACGGTTAGCGGGCTCACGTGCTGCAATTGCAAGTGACCTATAGGGAACTACACTTACTTATAGCGCCTGACGCTGTAAGTTATGTCGCCGTCATGCGCATCCCAAAGGACACAACCCCGGGAGACATGGCATGAATACAACCGTTGTCAGTTACTTTGATCAGGCCGTCAGCCGGTTTCCCGATAACCCCTGTGTCGATTTTCTGGATAAAAATATACCTATCGCGAAATCGATGAACTGGTCAGCCGCACCGCCAAAGGCCTGCAGCAAATGGGGGTCGGTAAGGGCAGCAAAGTTGGCTTATGTCTGCCGAATACCCCGTATCATGTGATCTGTTATTACGCCATTCTCAAAGCCGGTGGCACGGTGGTGAACTTCAACCCACTCTATTCACGGTCTGAAATTGCTTATCAGATTGAAGATTCCGGCACTCAGATCATGATCACCCTGAACCTTAAACAGATTTACCCCAAGGTACACGCCTGTCTGGAAACCACCTGCCTGCAACACATCGTGGTCTGCTCCATGTCAGAAATTCTGCCGGCGGTGAAAAGTGTACTGTTTCAGGTACTCAAACGTTCTGAGATCGCCGATTTCCCGAGAGATCCGGCGCATATGTCTTTCACCCGGCTGAGTAATACCGACGGTCATTACACTGCCACCGCCCCTGAAGCAGATGACCTGGCCGTGCTGCAATACACCGGCGGCACCACCGGCCAGCCTAAAGGCGCCATGCTCAGCCACGGGAACATTGCCGCCAACACCCTGCAGATCCGCCAATGCATCCCAACGGTGACAGAAGGCGAGGAAAAGATGCTCGGGGTATTACCCTTTTTCCATGTATTCGCCATGACCGTGGTAATGAACTTCGGTATATCCATTGGTGCTGAACTGATTCTGCTGCCCCGCTTTGAACTCAGCCAGCTCCTGAAAACCCTGCAAAGCAAAGGTGCGACTCTGTTTCCCGGCGTGCCCACCATCTATACCGCCATCAACAATGCGCCCAATCTGAACAAACTCGACCTCTCCAGCCTGACCTACTGTATTTCCGGTGGCGCGCCGCTGCCGGTGCAAACCAAAGCCAGCTTTGAAGAAGCCACCGGCTGTAAACTGGTTGAGGGTTACGGGCTGACGGAATGTGGCCCGGTGGCCACGGTAAACCCGTTTGAAGGCATCATAAAAGCCGGTTCCATCGGCCTGCCACTGAACGACACCCGCATCAGCATTCAGGATCCGGCGGAACCGGGCAAAGAAGTCCCTCAGGGAGAAAAAGGTGAAATTGTCATCAGCGGTCCTCAGGTTATGCTGGGCTACTGGCAACGGCCGGAAGCCACCGCCAGCACCATCATCAACGGTGGCCTGCACAGTGGCGATATCGGCTATGCCGATGAAGATGGCTACATTTTTCTGGTAGATCGCATCAAAGATCTGATTATCTGTTCCGGCTACAACGTCTATCCGCGGCACATTGAAGACGCCCTGTACTGCCACCCGGGCATTGCTGAAGCCATTGTTATCGGCGTCGATGACGAATACCGGGGTCAGGCACCGAAAGCCTTCGTCAAACTGGCAGCAGGCTATGAAGATCTGGACAGTGAGTCCATCAAAACCTTTCTGGATGACCGCTTATCGCGGATCGAAATGCCCAAAGATATCGAGATCCGTGAAGACCTGCCCAAAACCATGGTCGGCAAATTATCGAAAAAGAACTGGTTGAAGAGCAACAGGCCAAAGCCGGTGCAGCGGCCCGGGCATAATGTATGAGTAAACCGGCTTTTACACCGTCCCGGAACTGGCCGGGAACTGGGTATCACCCCGCGGACAATCCGTTTTTATGAGAGTAAACATTTACTTTCACCGGAACGGGCGGGCAATACTCGGATCTATACAGGTAAGGATAAAGCCCGGCTGAAACTGATTCTGCGGGGCAAGCGGCTGGGGTTTTCACTGGCAGATATCGGTGAGTTTCTCGACCTGTACACCACCGACATTCAGCAGACAGAACAGCTGCAACTGCTGTATAAGAAAGTCTGTACCAGAATTGAAGACCTTGAAAATCAGCAGGATGCGCTGGTTCAGGTGCTTGAGGAACTGCGGGAAATCCGCAGCCAGTGTCTGGATGCCCTGAGCAACACATCCGGCCAGACAGACCGGACCGACCATTAGCAGCAAGACGACAACCACAGGACAGGCAGGAACGCACTATGGAACACGCAGTAATCGCCGGCTATTGCCGCTCCCTTTCGACTTCGCCCATAAGGGCGCACTTGCCGGTGTGCGTCCGGACACGCTGGCAGCAAAGATTATCCGCGGGCTGGTCCGTAACAGTGGCGTTAATCCAACCCGGATCGAAGATCTGTTGTGCGGCTGCGCCTTTCCGGAAGGCGAACAGGGGCTTAATATGGCGCGCATGCTGGTATTCCTCAGCCGCCTGCCGGACTGCATTCCCGGCGCCACTGTAAACCGCTGGTGCGGCTCATCCATGCAGACCCTTCATATGGCCGCCGGCAGCATTGCTATGGGTGCCGGTGAGGTATTCATCTGTGCCGGTGTTGAGAGCATGAGCCGGATTCCGATGATGGGCTACAACCCGCTGCCAAATGCCAAGCTGTATAAAGAAAACGCCCGGATTTACATGAGCATGGGGAAACCGCAGAAGTAGTTGCCGAGCATTACAATATCAGCCGTGATGCCCAGGAAGCCTTTGCCGTCAGTTCCCAGCAGAAAGCCCTGCAAGCTCAGCAACAGGGGCTACTGGCGGATGAAATCATCCCCTTGATGAGCTGCAACAGGACGGCTGCATCCGCGGGGACACCAGCACCGAAGGGCTTTCCGGCCTGAAACCGGCATTTGTCAGTGACGGCAGCGTGACCGCCGGCACCAGCTCCCCTGACCGACGGCGCAGCGGCGGTACTGGTCTGCTCAGAAAGCTACGCCCGGCAGCATAACCTGCCCATGCTGGCACGGATTAAAACCGTCGCCGTGGCCGGCTGTGCGCCAGAGGTGATGGGTATCGGTCCGGTGGCCGCCAGTCAGAAAGCTCTGCAACGGGCAGGCCTGAACAGCAGCGATCTGGATATAGTCGAACTGAACGAGGCCTTTGCCAGCCAGGCGCTGGCCTGTATCCGCGAACTGGAACTTGATCCGAAAAGGTCAATGTTCACGGTGGCGCGATCGCACTGGGCCACCCGCTGGGTGCCACCGGTGCCCGGATTGTCGGTAAAGCCGCCAGCCTGTTAAAGCAAACCGGCGGTCAGTACGCTCTGGCAACCCAGTGTATCGGCGGCGGCCAGGGGATAGCGACACTGCTGGAGGCCATCTGATGAATACCATCAAGCAGGTGGCGGTCATCGGGGCCGGTGCCATGGGTGCCGGTATCGCGGCCGTCATCGCCAACGCTGGCGTGCCGGTATTGCTGTTCGACCGGGCAGATGAGCAGCAACCGGACCGCAGCAGCATTGCCAAAGAAGCTGTCAGCCGCTTGCTGAAAGCTAACCCGGAAGCACTGACCCAGCCACGTAACAGCCGGCTGATCACCCCGCTGAACATTGCCGACGACTTACCCCGGATCGCCGATTGCGACTGGATTATCGAGGCCGTCAGTGAACATCTGCCGCTGAAACAAGGCCTTTATAAGCAGATAGACGGGGTACGGAAACCGGGCAGCATCGTGTCTTCCAATACCTCAACCCTGCCCCTGCACTCTCTCACTAAAGGCTTACCGAACAGCTTTGCGGCTGACTTCTGCATTACGCATTTTTTAATCCCCCGCTATATGCGCCTGCTGGAAATTGTTGCCGGAAATATCCGTCCGGAAGTGATGCAGCAACTGGAACATTTTGCCGATCTGAAGCTGGGCAAAACCGTCATCCACTGCAAAGACAGCCCCGGTTTTATTGCCAACCGGCTGGGCATTTTCTGGATCTACTGCGCGCTGGTTGAAGCCATCGACATGGGGCTGAGCATTGAAGAAGCTGACGCGCTGCTCAGCAAGCCCTGTGGGGTGCCAAAAACCGGTGTCTTCGGGCTGATGGATCTGGTGGGAATTGACCTGATGCCTGCCATTGTCGGCGCCATGTGTCAGGCCCTGCCGGAACATGATCCTTTGTCCTGCTGCAACGGCATTTACCCCTCATTGAGAAGATGATCAGCCAGGGCTATACCGGCCGCAAAGGCAAAGGCGGCTTTTACCGGCTGGACCGCAATCAGAATCCACCGGTAAAAGAAGCCATTTGTCTGCATACCGGCGAGTACAGCCCGGCGTTACGGCCGAAGGTACCCGGCGCAGATACCCGGGTGCATAATCTCCGTGATTTGCTTTCCCGGGATGATAAATATGGCCGTTATCTCTGGCGGGTCATGGCCCAGACCCTCAGTTACGCCGCCACTCTGGTGGGAGAGGTTGCTGAAGATATCACCGCCATCGATGCAGCCATGCGGCTGGGCTATAACTGGAAATACGGTCCCTTCGAACTGATGGATATTCTGGGCACCGGCTGGCTCGCAGAACGGCTGCAGACCGACGGTTTTACATTGCCGTCCATTCTGGCCACCACCGCCCGCCGCCCCCTTTATACCCTGCAGGCATTTCAGGGTCAGGACAACCAATTACACTTCATGGACGTCTACGGCCGCTATCAGCCCCTGTTACGCCCCGAAGGTGTTCTCCTGCTGGCGGATATCAAACGTCAGCAACAACCGTTGTTAAAGAACGCCTCTGCTTCAGTGTGGGATATCGGTGACGGTGTACTGTGTTTTGAGTTCACCTCAAAAATGAATTCCCTGGACCCGGATATCATGGCCCTGCTGCACCAGAGCATTTCGCTGGTTAAGAAGCATTACAAAGCACTGGTAATCTATAACGAAGGGGAAAATTTCTCCGTAGGTGCCAACCTTGGTCTGGCAATGTTTACCGCCAATATTGCCGCCTGGCAGGACATTGAAGCCATGGTCGCCGCCGGCCAACAAACCTTTAAGGCCCTCAAGTACGCCCCCTTCCCGGTGGTCAGTGCCCCCAGCGGTCTGGCGCTGGGTGGTGGCTGTGAAGTATTGCTGCACAGTGATGCCATTCAGGCCCATATGGAAACCTATACCGGGCTGGTTGAAGTGGGCGTCGGCCTGGTACCCGCCTGGGGAGGCTGCAAAGAGATGCTCGCCCGCTGGCAACAAAAGCCCAATTACCCGCAGGGCCCGATGCCCGCTGCATCAAAAGTCTTTGAGCTGATATCCACCGCAGCAGTGGCCAAATCGGCAGAACAGGCCCGCCGTAACCTGATCCTGCGCCACCATGATCAAATCACCATGAACCGTGACCGCCTGCTGGCAGACGCCAAGGCAACCGCACTGCAGCTGGCCGAGGATTATCAGCCACCGCAACCGGCAACGTTTAATCTGCCGGGCCCCAGCGGCAGGCTGGCCTTTGAAATGGCTGTTAACGGCTTTGTCCGCAACGGCAAGGCCACCCGGCATGATCAGACCGTCTCACTGCATGTAGCCGATATTATGGCCGGTGGTGATACCGACACATTAACTGAGCTCGGCGAAGAGGATCTGCTGGATCTGGAACGTAAACACTTCATGCAGATTATCCGCCATCCGGACACACTGGCACGTATCGAACACATGCTGCTGACCGGTAAGCCCCTGCGCAACTGACAATAGGAGAGGTTATGCTGACTTACACGCCCCCGATCCGTGACATGCAGTTTGTGCTTTACGAGCTGCTGGATGCGCTGCAACTCAGCCAGTTGGAAGGCTTCGAAGAAGTGAACCGGGAACTGATCGACAGCATTCTGGAAGAAGCCGGTAAACTGACCGGCGAAGTGCTTCAGCCCCTGAACCACAGTGGCGATGAACAGGGCTGCCAGTTTAATAATGGTCAGGTAACCACCCCGGAAGGTTTTAAAGCGGCTTACCGGCAATTCTGTGAAGGCGGCTGGACAGCACTGGCCTGCGAACCGGAGTTCGGCGGCAGTGGCTTACCCAAAACCATCAATACCCTGCTGGAAGAAATGATCTGCTCGGCGAACCTGTCATTCGGGATTTATCCGGGGCTGAGCTTCGGTGCCTATTCTGCCATCAGCCGTTATGCCAGTGATGACCTGAAACAGATCTACCTGCCAAAACTGGCGGATGGCAGCTGGTCAGGCACCATGTGCCTCACCGAACCGCAGTGCGGGACGGATCTGGGATTATGCCGCACCAAAGCCCAGCCACAGGAAGACGGCTCTTTTAAGCTGACCGGCAACAAAATTTTTATCTCCGCCGGTGAGCATGACCTCACCGACAACATTATTCATCTGGTGCTGGCCCGCACACCGGATGCCCCGGAAGGCATTAAAGGCATCAGCCTGTTTCTGGTACCGAAAAATGCCCGGACGGCGACACGCTCACTGACAATCAGGTCGGCTGTGGCGGCATTGAGCATAAGATGGGCATCAAGGCTTCATCCACCTGCCAGATTAACTTTGACGACGCCACCGGCTGGCTGGTCGGGGATCTGCATAAAGGCATGCGGGCCATGTTTACCATGATGAATCAGGCCCGGCTGGCGGTGGGTATTCAGGGGCTGGGACTGGCGGAAGCCAGTTATCAGGGGCACGGGATTACGCCCGTGAGCGCTTACAGGGCCGTGCCCTCTCCGGCGTTAAAGCTCCGGACAGACCCGCAGATCCGATTATCGTCCATCCGGATGTGCGCCGCATGCTGCTCACCCAGAAAGCGTACACCGAAGGCTGCCGGGCATTCGGCCTGTGGGTGGCAATCCAGCTGGATATATCCCGCAAGCACTGCGACAAAACTGTCCGGCAGGATGCGGATGAATTCGTCCAGCTCACCACCCCGGTGGTCAAAGCCCTGTTTACCGACCTGGGATTTGAATGCACAAATCTGGGAATGCAGGTACTGGGTGGCCATGGCTTTATCCGGGAAAACGGCATGGAACAGCTGGTTCGGGATACCCGGATTGCCCAGATTTATGAAGGTACTAACGGTATTCAGGCGCTGGATCTGATTGGCCGGAAAATGCCACAGAAAGCCGGCCGCTATCTGCGCCATTTCTTCCACCCGGTGCAGGATTATCTGGAACAGCAGCAAAACAATGCTGAACTGGCAGAATTCACCGGCCCGTTAAGCAAAGCCTTCGGCCGGTTGCAGAAAGCCAGCCAACAAGTCGCCCTGACCGGCCTGAAAAGCCCCGAAGCAGCGGCGGCAGTGGCCAGTGACTATCTGCGGTTATTCGGGCTTGTTGCGCTGGGATATATGTGGTGCCGGATGGCCGAACAGGCATTGCAGCATCCGGATGATGACAGCGGTTTTTATACCGCCAAGCTGCATACCGCACGGTTCTTTATGCAAAAACTGTTGCCGCAGAACAGCAGCCTGTTTGCCAGTATAATGGCCGGGGAAAGCAGCATGATGGAGCTGGAAAGCGAACATTTCTGAGGCGCTAGGCCTTATTTACACGCTTTTACTTGCGCCGCTATTAGTTACGCGCTTCTATTTACGCCATTTGGCCCAGGGATCATCATCCGTACCGCCGGAAGATTCGGGCTTACGCCGGGGCCGGTCAGTATTCTGAGGGCGTTTTTCAAAAGACTTACGCCGTGATTGACCAGGCCGTTTCGGCTTATTGAATTCCGCTGCCTTTTGGCGCTCTTTTCCCGCTGTATTTCAGCATCTTCCAGGCTCAGCTCTGCCGGAAGGCCCGGTTTCTGATGGGCCGGAATAATCCGTTCCCGGGGCGTGACTGAAAACTGTTCTGAAGACACCCGGGGCAGATTTTTAAATTTATACAGGTAGAAAAGCTCGACCTTTCCCGGGCCCACTGGGTTTTCTTGAGAAATTTCTCGCTGGACTGAATGCTCGGGTTCGTTTTGAAGCAGTTAATGTTCAGATAAGCATAGAGAATCTCAAAGCCATAGTGCTCAACCAGTTCAGTCAGTAACTGGTTCAGACCCACGCCGTGCAGGGGTTATTGGTGTAATCAACTTCACTCATGGGACATTCCGGACATTATGGCGGCTCCGGGATCAGAGCAGCATCTGTTTACAGTCAGCTTAGTCTGTCTCGCGGCGGTTGGCGGGTACAGTCATTGCGGGCAGGCAGTATAGTCAGATTCAGACTGAAGCACATCCAAAACCAGTGCAACTGAGCAACTTACCGCTAATTTAGTGGATCAGGCGACGTCCCTGTCGCCACTGATATCAACAACAGCTATCTGAAACAGCAATCAGCAACAACCACCGCCGGATGCCGGTGCGCTGCCGGTGTCTTCATCGTAAGGCAGGCTGGAGCCACAACCTTCAAAAATACCGTAGTGGTTATCCCAGGTACCGATAAATTCAAAGTGCTGCTGCAAGCGTGATTCATTCAGCATCCGGTAGGTATTGCCACACACCGGAAAGACCTTACCCGCCGCAATCAGATGGTGCTTATCCAGCAGATAGTTCTGTTCCTGATCAGCAATGGTGCCCTTATAAATCACCGCCTGACCATAGTCTTCACAGGCAGGCTCCAGCCCTTCAATCTTAAACAGGCGATACGTTGCGGAGTAAAAACCGATATGACCAATGCGCTTTTCCACTTCGGCATTGTCGATACCCAGTGGACGGTCTTCTACCAGACGGGGATCTGCAAAACCGCACTGTTTCGCCAGGTTCTGGAAGTCATTCCAGTACAGTGCGCCACTGAGGCACTCACCGTACAGCACCGGATCATTGACCAGTTCCTGCGGCACGCGACGGTCAGCATAAACATCAGAGAAGTACATTTCTCCACCCGGCTTCAATAAGCGGTAGGCCTGCTTCAGTACCGCTTCTTTATCCGGCGACAGATTAATCACACAGTTGGAAACGATCAGATCGAAGCTGTTATCTTCCAGCCCCAGTTCATCCAGCTTTTCGATATAGCCTTTTTAAATTCAACGTTTGAGGCTTTATAACCAAAGGCTTCGGCATGGTAGTCCAGATGACGATTGGCAATTTCCAGCTGCTCATCGGTCATATCCACCCCGACCACAGAGCCGCTTTCACCCACTAATGCCGCCAGCGTATAGGCGTCACGGCCGGAACCGCTGCCAAGGTCCAGAATCCGCAGGCCTTTGCTGCTCAGGGGCCACCAGACCACAGCCGTAGTAGTGGCTGCTGACTTCATCATGGATCTTCTTGAGGATGTCTTTAATCGGTTGTGGCGGCGCTTGCAGTGTACAGCAGGCGTCGGTTTTCAGATCGGCAGAGCCCTGCAGGGTCTTGCCATAATAGTCCTGGACTTGTTCATGCATGGGGAAATACTTCTTTGGCGATTATTCTAAGAGGGTTTACTTGGGATCAACCATAGCCATAAGCGCAGGTTGCTGCAACTTAGCAGCCCAATTAACTAAGAGTGATTGTTTCTATGCTTACTACTGCAGGACGGTTACGGAATGGTACTGGGGATGTTCTTTCTGCGCCCCGAAGAATTTCAAAAACGCGTAAAGACACAGGAATTTTCAGTTCACTGCCCATCAGGGGAAACAGCATAAAGATAATGCTCATCACAAAGCTGTAGAGTAAGGCCAGCATTCCGGTAATCATGGTCAGGGAACCGACGCTGATCGCCGGTAGCGGCAGCTGACCATCACCGGTTGCGATCACCAGCGCAAATTCCAGCAATGCGACCAGGCTGATAATAATTAACGCACTCACCAACACATCAAAGAACTTCAGTGCGTAGTCCGCTACAAAGTCACTGCCGTACTGTTTTGCAATAAAGTAACTGGTCAGGGAATCAGAATGGCATAGTACGGCAATGCCAGATACACCAGCAGGCATATCAGTGGAATCAATGCCGCAAAAATCCGTTCGAGCCAGGAAGCCATTATTTACCCGTTATCTCATTTGCTGTGCTTTTGGAATCACAGCAATATACCAGACAATCCCTATAAAAACCCAACTTGGGTAATCGTAAAGCACTGCTTCAAGACATTCTCTTTACAAATCCCAGGCACAAAAAGCGCCGCTCTTTCAGAGAAGCGCTTTTTCTAATACAGAACGTAGTAGTTAGATTACTTACCTAACTTTGTACGAATCTGCTGAACGGTACGCAGTTGCGCCACAGCTTCAGCCAGCTGAGCAGTTGCGCGGGAGTAATCCAGCTCGCTGCTCTGATCGGCCATTGCTTGTTCGGCATGCTTTTTCACTTCCATTGCAGCAGCTTCATTCAGATCGCCGGCACGCAGTGCTGTGTCCGCCAGGACAGAGACTTTGTGAGGCTGAACTTCCAGAAAACCGCCGGAAACGTAAAAGATCTCCTGCTCACCACCCTGCTTTCTAAGCTCTACAGGACCTGGTTTCAGTTCCGACAGAAGCGGAGCGTGACCCGGATAGATACCCAGATCACCCAGGCTACCTGTCACTGATACGAATTCAATAAGACCGGAGAAGATCTCTTCTTCAGCACTTACGATGTCGCAATGAACAGTCATAGCCATGTTTCTTTCCTCTAAGGTTTCAGCTCAGGGCCGGTTTACGCCGGCCCTGCGAACAATTACATGTTCTTAGCTTTAGCAACCACTTCGTCAATAGAACCTACCATGTAGAACGCCTGTTCAGGCAGTTCATCATAGTCACCGTTCAGGATACCCTGGAAGCCGCTGATAGTATCTTTCAGAGAGACATACTTACCAGGTGCACCGGTGAATACTTCAGCTACGAAGAATGGCTGAGACAGGAAGCGCTGGATCTTACGTGCACGGCTTACAGTCTGCTTATCTTCTTCAGACAGCTCGTCCATACCCAGGATGGCGATGATGTCTTTCAGCTCTTTATAACGCTGCAGTACGCCCTGAACATTACGCGCTACGTCGTAGTGTTCCTGACCGATTACCAGCGGGTCCAGCTGACGGGAAGTAGAATCCAGTGGATCTACCGCAGGGTAGATACCCAGCTCGGCGATCTGACGGGACAGTACTACAGTCGCATCAAGGTGGGAGAAGGTTGTTGCCGGAGACGGGTCAGTCAAGTCATCCGCCGGTACGTATACCGCCTGGATAGATGTGATAGAACCGGTCTTCGTGGAGGTAATACGCTCCTGCAGTACACCCATCTCTTCCGCCAGTGTAGGCTGGTAACCTACTGCAGAAGGCATACGACCCAGCAGTGCAGATACTTCGGTACCTGCCAGGGTGTAACGGTAGATGTTGTCTACGAACAACAGTACGTCACGGCCTTCGTCACGGAATTTTTCAGCCATTGTCAGGCCAGTCAGCGCTACACGCAGACGGTTACCCGGTGGCTCATTCATCTGACCGTATACCAGAGATACTTTATCCAGTACGTTGGATTCTTTCATCTCGTAGTAGAAGTCGTTACCTTCACGGGTACGCTCACCAACACCTGCGAATACTGAGAAACCGGAGTGCTCAATCGCGATGTTACGGATCAGTTCCATCATGTTTACGGTTTTACCTACACCGGCACCACCGAACAGACCAACTTTACCACCCTTGGCGAACGGACAAACCAGGTCGATTACCTTAATACCGGTTTCCAGCAGCTCGTTAGACGCTGACTGATCGGCATAAGATGGTGCAGAACGGTGAATAGGCATACGCTCTTCTTCGCCGATTTCACCACACTCATCGATTGGGTTACCCAATACATCCATGATACGGCCCAGAGTTGCTGTACCAACAGGTACAGAAACTGGCGCACCAGTGTTTGCTACTTCCAGACCACGGCTTACACCTTCGGTCTGACCCATAGCGATTGCACGTACAACACCGTCACCCAGCTGCTGCTGTACTTCCAGTGTCAGACCTTTGCTCTCAACGGTCAGTGCATCATAGACCTTCGGTACGTTGTCACGTGGGAATTCCACGTCGACTACCGCGCCGATGATCTGAACAATACGTCCGCTACTCATGTTCGGATCCTCTTAACGTTTAAACCTGTTAACTAGCTTTATACAGCTGCAGCACCACTTACGATCTCAGAAATTTCCTGAGTAATCGCGGCCTGACGAGCTTTGTTGTATACCATCTGAAGCTCATCAATCAGGTTGCCGGCGTTGTCAGTTGCGTTCTTCATCGCCAGCATACGGGCTGCCTGTTCACAGGCATTGTTCTCAACCACCGCCTGGTACACCAAAGATTCAATGTAACGAACCAGTAAGCCGTTCAACAGCTCTTTGCATCCGGTTCGTAGATGTAATCCCAGTGATGGTTAAGACGGTCATCATCATCTTCCGCTTTCAGCGGCAGAAGCTGCTCAACTTGTGGCTTCTGTGTCATGGTGTTAACGAATTCGTTAGATACCACGAACAGTTGGTCCAGCGCACCTTCGTCATAAGCATCCAGCATTACTTTAACCGCACCGATCAGATCAGCCATTTCAGGCGCGTCGCCCAGGCCACTTTTCGCTGCAGTTACATTGCCGCCGAATGATTTGAAGAAGCTTATCGCCTTAGAGCCAACCGCACAGATGTCTACCTGGACATTCTGTTCGCTGAACTCTTTCATTTTGGCGATCGCTGCTTTAAACGCGTTAACGTTCAAGCCACCACAAAGGCCACGGTCGGTTGCCACAATAATGAAACCGACACGCTTCACTTCGCGCTGTTGCAGATACAGATGCTTGTATTCAGGGTTGGACTTCGCCAGGTGCTGAATTACGCCACGGATACTACGGGCGTAAGGACGGCTTTCCTGCATGCGGTCCTGAGCTTTACGCATTTTAGATGCAGCAACCATTTCCATGGCGCTGGTGATCTTACGCGTGCTCTGAATACTGCCTATCTGCGTCTTTATCTCTTTTCCGACTGCCATAGTTCCACCTCTTAAACCTTACTTAGTAAAGGCCTGTACAAGTCGTGATACAGGCCTTCTCATCGAGTCTTACCAAGTTTGGGTAGATTTGAACTTGTCGATGCCAGCCTTGAACTGAGCTGCGATCTCGTCGTTGTAATCGCCGCTGTCGTTGATCTTAGCCATCATGTCAGCGTATTCGCTGTTGAAGTAAGAGATCAGTGCAGCTTCGAAGTCGAGGATCTTGTTCAGCTCAACGTCGTTCAGGAAGCCTTCGTTGGCAGCGAACAGACTCAGACCCATGTCAGCTACGGACATTGGAGAGTACTGCTTCTGCTTCATCAGCTCGGTTACACGCTGACCATGCTCTAACTGAGCACGGGTTGCTTCGTCCAGGTCAGATGCGAACTGTGCGAATGCTGCCAGTTCACGGTACTGAGCCAGTGCCAAACGTACACCACCACCCAGCTTCTTAACGATCTTAGTCTGAGCAGCACCACCTACACGGGATACAGACAGACCGGCGTTAATCGCAGGACGGATACCGGAGTTGTACAGATCGGTCTCAAGGAAGATCTGACCATCGGTAATGGAGATTACGTTGGTTGGTACGAATGCAGATACGTCACCACCCTGAGTTTCAATGATTGGCAGTGCAGTCAGGGAACCGGTCTGGCCCTTAACTTCGCCGTCAGTGAACTTCTCAACGTAGTCAGCGTTAACGCGCGCAGCACGTTCCAGCAGACGAGAGTGAAGGTAGAATACGTCACCCGGGTATGCTTCACGGCCCGGCGGACGGCGCAGCAACAGGGAGATCTGACGGTAGGCCCATGCCTGCTTGGTCAGATCATCGTATACGATCAGAGCGTCTTCACCGCGGTCACGGTAGTATTCGCCCATTGCACAACCAGCATATGGTGCCAGGAACTGCATCGCTGCAGGATCTGCTGCACCGGCTGCTACTACGATGGTATGTTCCATCGCGCCGTGCTCTTCCAGCTTACGCACAACGTTAGCAATCGTAGACTGCTTCTGACCTACGGCAACGTAGATACACTTAACGCCAGTGCCTTTCTGGTTAATGATTGCATCGATCGCGATAGCAGATTTACCAATCTGACGGTCACCGATGATCAGCTCACGCTGACCACGACCGATTGGCACCATGGCGTCGATAGATTTCAGACCAGTCTGTACAGGCTGATCTACTGACTGACGGTCGATTACACCAGGTGCAACCTTTTCAACCGCGTCGGTCAGTGAAGTTTCAATTGGGCCTTTACCGTCGATCGGGTTACCCAGGGCGTCTACTACACGACCCTGCAGTTCCGGACCTACAGGTACTTCCAGGATACGGCCAGTACAACGCGCGGTCATACCTTCAACCAGGTCCTGGTAGTCACCCAGTACTACAGCACCTACAGAATCACGCTCAAGGTTAAGCGCCATGCCGTAGACACCGCCAGGGAATTCAATCATTTCCCCGTACATTACGTCAGCCAGACCGTGAATCAGGATGATACCGTCAGAAACGCTGACGATAGTACCTTCATTACGGGCTTCAGAAGAGACATCAAGTTTCTCGATGCGGCCCTTCAGAATCTCGCTGATCTCAGATGGATTCAGTTGCTGCATGTTTAATCCTCACACTCAGGCGGACAGGGCTTCGGCCAGCTTAGCCAGTCGGGCACGAACAGAGCCGTCGATAACCAGATCTTCGGTCCGAACGATTACACCGCCGATAATAGATTTATCTACTTCGGAAGTAAGACTCACTTCGCAGCCCAGCTTAGTGCTAAGCGCCTGAGTTAATTTTTGTTGCTGCTGCTCGCCCAGATCAAAGGCAGTCGTTACATTAATATCAACAGATTTCTGCTGACTTGCTTTCAACTGCTCAAACTGCGCCGAGATCTCTGGTAACAAAGCTAAACGCTGATTTTCTGCCAGCAAAAATGAAATTTTTGTCTCAGCAGTCATTTGCTCCTGGCAAACGTCAATCATTGCTTCAGCTTTCTGTTCGCTGGTTTGTGCCGGGTTACCCAGCACCAGCTGCATTACAGGGTCCTGGGAAACGGCGGCAGTTGTTGCCAGCATTTCAGACCACTGATCTAGCGTATTCTTATCCAGCGCATGCTCGAAAGCGGCTTTGGTATAAGGTCGAGCGACTGTATTTAATTCAGCCATCATAAACCTCGCTTAAAGCTCAGCAGCCAGTTTTTCAACAAGCTGTGCGTGTGCGCTTTCGTCAACAGATGCTTCCAGAATTTTCTCCGCACCTGCAACAGCCAGAGCTGCTACCTGAGCACGCAGAGCTTCTTTAGCACGGTTAGCTTCCTGTTCGATTTCAGCCTGAGCAGCAGTGATCAGGCGGTCCGCCTCGTCACGTGCCTTATCTTTAGCTTCATCAACAATCTGGCCAGCCCGCTTATTAGCCTGTTCAATGATGGCGGCTGCTTCTTCTTTGCTCTTACGCATATCGGAAATGGCTTTTCCTGAGCCAGTTCCAGATCGCGCTGAGCACGGTCAGCAGCGTCCAGACCTTCCGCAATTTTCTTCTTACGTTCAGCCAGCGCGCCGGTAATCGGCGGCCAGACGTATTTCATACAAAATACAACGAAGAAGGCAAATGCAATGATCTGACCAATGATGGTTAGATTGATATTCACGCCATTACTCCTCGCAGTTTCTAACTAATTAAAAGTAGATGTCCCTAAGGACGTTCAAAAACTACTTATACTAGTTTTATACAGCGAACAGCAGGTACATGCCCAGACCAACACCGATCATAGGTACAGCGTCAACCAGACCCATTACGATGAAGAACTGAGAACGCAGCAGAGGAACCAGTTCAGGCTGACGTGCAGCACCTTCCAAGAATTTACCGCCCAGCAGACCGATACCAACAGCAGCACCGATAGCAGACAGACCCATCATCAGAGCAGCAGCCAGATACACCAAAGATTGTTCCATCAGATTTCTCCAATATTAAGTTTTAAGTTTTAAAGTTAATGAAAATAATTTATTCAGTAGCTACGCATTAGTGATGATCATGCGACATGGCAAGGTAGACAATTGTCAGAACCATGAAGATGAACGCCTGCAGCGTAATAACCAGAATGTGGAAGATCGCCCATGGCACGGACAGAAGCCATTGTGCCCAGAACGGCATCAGCGCGATCAGGATAAAGATCATTTCACCGGCGTACATGTTACCGAACAGTCGCAGTGCCAGAGAGATTGGCTTAGCCAGCAGACCAACAATCTCCAGGAACAGGTTGAACGGCAGCATCCACTTACCCAGCGGCTGGAATGCCAGCTCACCGAAGAAGCCGCCCAGACCTTTAACCTTAATGCTGTAATAAATAATCAGACCAAATACCGCAAACGCCATGCCCAGAGTGGCATTCACGTCGGTAGTCGGTACGATTTTCATGTATTCAACGCCCATCTGCTGGAATGCATACGGCACCCAGTCCACCGGCACCAGATCCATCAGGTTCATCAGGAAAATCCAGACGAAAATAGTCAGAGAAAGTGGCGCAATCAGTGCATTTTTGTGATGGAAGATGCTGTTAACATTGTCATCAACAAATTCAATGATTGTTTCGATGAAGTTTTGCAGACTGCCCGGTACTCCAGAGGTTGCTGCAACAGCAACTTTGCGGAATAACCAGATGAAGAATAAACCTAAACCCACAGACCACAGCATGGTATCTACGTGGATAGCCCAGAAGCCCATTTCTGCTGCTTCCTGGCCACCGTGCGCAAAACCCCAACCGTTTTCCGGGTGTTTACCGAAAGTCAGGTTGGTGAGGTGGTGGGTAATATAGGCTGTGGAAGTTAGTTCGCCGCTAGCCATTATTATCTCTCTTGTTAAAGTTTTTGAAATCTTTTATTCAGCCGCAACCGGATGTACAGACCAACCAGGTGCAACCCGATGTAAGTGCTAAATATGGAAAATGGATTCAATTCCTGAATTTTGACGAACACCAGCGCGAACCCAACTGTTGTCATCGCCATTTTCCATATTTGACTTACGTATGCCTGGCGCACAACAGTACCGGCATTTTGTTGCTCCGGTGCCGTCAGTAACTTCCAGGCAGCCCAGGTATTTGGCAGCAGATAAATCGCCCCTCCCAGTAGTGCTGAATACCCCGCAACAATACTGTAAGTACATGAAATAAGAGCAATTAATACAGTGCAAACGACTTGAATCAGGAGGGTTTTACGGAACTCTTCGAAGGTAGCACGGCCATGAACGCCCAGTTTTGCTGGTTTCTTTTTCATGTCAGTTTGTCACCCTCTTTCCCCTGCTTCGAGGCCTATGCACCAATCTACAGCTTCGAACAGCCTGCGCATTATAGGGACTTAAGCCAGCCGCATCAACACAAGTTACGGGCTTTTCGACGTTTGTAGGGATTTGAATTATTTCCGTCTACCCCAGACAGGGTATGGATTATCCGGACAGATTATTTACCAGTATTTTTCGACACTTTTCTGACCACTGGTTATTTTGCGATCAGGAAAACCAAAACTAAGATAATCTAAAAACAGGCATTAGAAATACATATTTACAGGTATAAAAAGGCCATTTAAAACGGCCTTTTATAATCTATAGCAGCAATCATTACTGCATTTTACCGATCAGCGCTTCAAGCATTTCCGGTGAATCAAAATCGATGGTGATTTTTCCTTGCCTTCCGCAGTCTGCTTAATCGCTACTTTGGTGTCGAAATGACTGGTAAGGGATTTGGCAAACTGTTCAATCTGAGGGTTTGGCTTAACCACCGGCTTTGGTGGCTCATCTTTCTTCTGCTGCAGCCGGCGTACCAGATCTTCAGTCTGACGGACAGACAGGGTTTTACCCACCACATCCTTGGCAGCACTGATCTGCTCTTCGCCTTCCAGACCGAGCAGAGCGCGGGCATGACCCATTTCCAGATCGCCGTACTCCAGCATCCGCTTAACGTCTTCAGACAGGTTCATCAGACGTAACAGGTTGGTTACTGCAGTACGGGATTTACCCACTGCATCAGCCACTTCCTGCTGGGTGAGATCAAATTCGGTTTTCAGGCGGTCCAGTGCGATCGCCTCTTCCATGGAATTGAGGTTTTCCCGCTGGATGTTTTCAATCAGTGCCATGGCAATGGCCGCTTCATCCGGCACATCACGGATAATCACCGGTACTTCACTTAAGCCGGCCATCTGGCTGGCACGCCAGCGGCGTTCACCGGCAATGATTTCATACAGGCTTTCTGATACCGGGCGGATCACGATCGGCTGCATCACGCCCTGAGCCTTGATAGAGTTGGCCAGTTCTTCCAGTGCCTGGGGTTCCAGATCACGGCGTGGCTGATACTTGCCCCGCTGGATCTGATCAACCGCCATGAGTTTATAGCCATCCTGATTGCTGTCAGCGCTGCCGCCAGCTTCTGTCACGGCTTCATCAGCCGCAGGACCCTGCTCAGTTGCCGTTGACAGTAATGCGTCAAGACCCCGGCCTAAACCCCGTTTTTCGTTACCATTGATCAATCTTCCTGCTGCGCAGCCTGCGCTAATTTCTGTTCCTGGGCGGTTTTACGGATCAGTTCACCGGCAAGCGCCAGATAGGCGACCGCCCCGGGAGCTTTTATCGTACAAAATGGCCGGTAAGCCGTGGCTGGGGGCTTCTGCCAGCCGGACGTTCCGCGGAATAACGGTGCGGTAAACCTGATCGCCAAAATATTCCACCAGATGATTCGACACGTCTTTGGTCAGGCTCATCCGCGGGTCAAACATGGTACGCAAAATGCCTTCAATTTTCAGCGCCGGATTCAGGCGGCTGTTAATTTTCTTCACCGTACCGATCAGCGCACTGATCCCTTCCAGCGCATAATACTCGCACTGCATTGGGATAATCACACCGCTGGATGCCGCCAGGGCATTCACGGTTAACAGGTTCAGGGAGGGCGGATTGTCGATCAGCACGAAATCGTAATCATCGCGGACTTTTTCCAGCGCCATCTTCATGCGGAATTCCCGCCGTGGCATCTGCAGCAGTTCCACTTCGGCGGCGGTCAGATCGCCGTTCGCCCCGACCAGGTCATAACCGGCCGGTGACTGTTTGATGATGGCATCCTGAATTTCAACTTCACCGGTGAGCAGTTCATAAACGGAGCTTTTCAGGTGGTGTTTATCCACCCCACTGCCCATGGTGGCATTGCCCTGCGGGTCCATGTCTACCATCAGTACCCGTTTCTTGGTCGCCGCCAGTGACGCCGCCAGATTCACGCAGGTGGTGGTTTTACCCACACCACCTTTCTGGTTAGTGATGGTTAAGATTTTTGCCACAGTCAGGCTCTCCCAAAAATCAACAGATGACGCTCACCTTCAGTGCCCGGTACGGAAAGCTCGAGGCTTTCATGTAAACGGATATGGTCCGGCAGTTGCTCAATTTCTTCAACAGGATACATGCCTTTCATGGCAAGAAAAACACCTTCAGGCGCACACAGGTGTTCGGTCCAGCTGAGCATATCCTGCAGGGAGGCAAAGGCCCGGGAAATGATGCCGTCAAAGAGAATTTCCGGCTGGAATTTTTCGACCCGCTCGTGCACCACTTCAACATTGTCCAGCTTCAGCTCAGCCTTGGCCTGGAACTGAAAACGGCTTTTTTGATATTGCTGTCCAGCAGGGTAACCGGCAGGTCCGGCCGGCAGATCGCCAGGGAATCCCCGGCAGGCCCGGCCCGCTGCCAACATCAATCAGACGTTCTGCGGTGATATGCGGCAGTACACTCAGACTGTCCACCAGATGACGGGTAATCATTTCTTCCGGTGAGCGTACAGCGGTCAGATTAAAGGTTTTATTCCACTTAACCAGTAACGCGTGGTATTGCAGCAGAGCATTATATTGCTGATCGCTAAGCTGCAGGCCTAACGCGTCACACTGTCGTTGCAGTAACGGCAGGTATTGATTATCCATGTGCTGTTTTTCCCCGACCCAGCTGCTGCTTCTTGAGATGTACCAGTAGTAATGAAATCGCCGCCGGCGTCATGCCCTGAATCCGGGAGGCCTGTGCGATCGTTTCCGGACGTACGTCCTGTAATTTTGATTTCAGTTCGTTCGACAGACCACCGACAGCATCGTAATCAAAATCCGCCGGTAACAGGGTGTTTTCCTGACGGCGTACTTTTTCAATGTCTTCTTTCTGGCGATCGATATAACCGGAATACTTAATCTGGATTTCAACCTGCTCTGCCGCCTGAGCATCTGCCAGGCTTTCACCTTTCAGACCGGCCACGTCGGCATATTTCAGCTCCGGACGCTTGACCAGATCATGCATGTTGTATTCCCGCGCCAACGGTTGCTGAAGCTTACTGTTCAGTTCATCAGCCTCCGGGGTGCCCGGCTGGATCCAGGTGCTTTTCAGCCGCTGATTTTCCTGCTCAATGGCTTCTTTCTTTTCACAGAAACGCTGCCAGCGGACATCATCCACCAGACCCAGCTCACGGCCTTTTTCCGTCAGACGGATATCGGCGTTGTCTTCCCGCAGAATCAGACGGTATTCCGCACGGCTGGTAAACATCCGGTACGGCTCTGATGTACCAAGGGTAATCAGGTCATCCACCAGCACGCCTAAATAGGCTTCATCACGGCGCGGATACCACTGGTCTTTTTCCTGCGCCCGTAATGCCGCATTTACCCCGGCTAACAGACCCTGTGCGCCGGCTTCTTCATAACCGGTGGTGCCGTTGATCTGACCGGCAAAGTACAGACCGTTAATAACCTTGGTTTCCAGCGTGTGCTTCAGATCCTGAGGATTGAAGAAATCATATTCAATGGCATAACCGGGCCGGGTGATATGCGCATTCTCAAAGCCCCTGATGGAACGCACCGCTTCCAGCTGAATATCAAACGGCAGACTGGTTGAAATACCGTTCGGATACAGTTCATGGGTGGTCAGACCTTCCGGTTCAACAAACACCTGATGGCTGTCTTTATCCGCGAAGCGCATGATTTTATCTTCAACGGACGGACAGTAACGTGGGCCGGCACCGTCGATTACACCGGTATACAGCGGTGAACGGTCCAGTCCCTTACGTAATATTTCGTGGGTGCGTTCGTTGGTATGGGTTATGTAGCAACTGATCTGCCGGGGTTGTTCAGCACTGGTGCCCAGGTACGACATGATCGGCGTCGGGGTATCACCGGGCTGTTCCTGCATCAGGCTGAAATCCACACTGCGGGCATCAATCCGTGGCGGTGTGCCGGTTTTCAGACGGTCAACCCGTAATGGCAATTCACGTAAACGTTGTGCCAGTGCAATGGATGGCGGATCACCAGCCCGTCCTCCGGAATAGTTATCCAGGCCGATATGGATCTTACCCCCAAGGAAGGTGCCAACTGTCAGTACCACATTACGGGCAAAGAATTTCAGGCCGCTCTGGGTAACCACACCGGTCACCTGATCACCTTCAACAATCAGATCATCAGCTGATTGCTGGAAAATCTGAAGATTAGGCTGATTTTCCAGAATGGTACGGATAGCTGCTTTATAGAGGATACGGTCAGCCTGAGCACGGGTTGCACGTACAGCAGGACCTTTCCGGGAATTCAGAACCGGAACTGAATGCCACTGCGGTCAGTGGCAACGGCCATTGCACCGTCCAGCGCATCTATCTCTTTCACCAGATGGCTTTTACCGATACCACCGATAGCCGGATTACAGGACATCTGTCCCAGGGTTTCAATATTGTGTGTTAACAGCAGGGTTTTCACCCCGGTACGGGCTGCTGCCAGAGCAGCTTCTGTACCGGCATGTCCGCCACCAATAACAATCACATCGAAGTGGTCAGGATAGTCCACCGATAACCTCATTAACGTTGAATGCTTATATCGTACTGGCCGTCAGAACTGATGACTATCCGGTTACTCTGAAACCGGTTGCTGATCATGTTCAGTATTGGCGCTCGAAAAGGCTGCCAATTATAGACGGATGCGAAGCATTAAGAAATGATTAAAATTTGAACAGCTCTTTTCTGATTAACTTTTTAATTAATATATATAGATTAGGTATTTAAAGATCTTTTTATTTTTATGTTTACTATTAAGCAGCGATGCTTCTGTGCTTAAGTATTAAATATATAACAAAATCATATGTTTGCAGACATATTAACTCTGTTATATTCAACCGTATAGCGCGTTTATAAGCCGTTCAGGAGTTGTGTATAACAGGGCTACTTATCCACCGGTGGTTTTGTCCCCAGCTTCATCCATGGCTTATGCCTGCGCAGTTATACAGCATACGCACAGGGCATTGTGAATAAGTTTTCGGGCTTTTTACTGTTGTAGCACATCTATATATACTGATTCAGCTTGTGAATAAGTGTCTTTATCAGGGAATGCGGACAGGAGAATCACCGTGGCAGCTATTTTATCCAATCCGGTGGCGCTAAAACGTGCCTTCTTTATCTGCCTGGTTGTTGGCAGTTTACTTAACCTGATTAATCAGTGGTCTGCGTTCTTTGGTGACAGTCAGTATCAGTGGCTGCCAGGCATGCTGACTTTCTGCGTGCCCTTTTGTGTTTCCCTGTTTACCAGCTGGCTGGCCTCCCGGGGCGTCAGGTTAATCAGTCAGAAGTCATTGCTGTTCCTGAGATACATCCGGTGATGGATGAGGTGGGTCAGTTACACGGTTTATCCCAGCAGGTACTGACCAACGCTACCCGGGTGAACGGTGCCTCAAGGAACGGTTACAGTTTTTTGAAGATCTGACCGGTTCAGTACACTCTTCCATTACTGAGTTACAGGCGATTGTGGCGACCCTGCAGGATAATCAGCAGGCACTGGAAGAATTGCAGAGCAGTTTTGCCCGGGTCTGTCAGGAGACAGGGTCTCTCAGTGACGAAATCCGGAGCTTTTCATCTTCTTCACTGGAACTGCACGAAGAAATTGACCAGTTTCTCAGTTCATTTGAAGGCATTTCCCGTATGGCGACGGCGATTTCTTCCACCTCTGAACAGACCAATCTGCTGGCGTTAAACGCAGCGATTGAAGCCGCCCGGGCTGGTGAGGCTGGCCGTGGATTTGCAGTCGTGGCAGATGAGGTTAAAAGTCTGGCGCTCAGCTCACAGAATAATGCCCGGGATATTAATGAAGACCTGAGTGGTCTGCAGAAGCATGAAGTGATTCTGCGGGATAAGATTGCACAGATGACCAGCTCGGTTGAGTCGGCAATGACATCAGTATCTGAAGGTAACCAGTCCGGGATGGCCAGCACCACCCGCGACGCTTACCGGCGTATTGAAAGTTTATTTCACGGCATGGCAGATATCAGCGAGCGTACAACCCGGGAACTGAATAACTTTGAGCGCATTTCTGAACAGTTTGAGCAGGTTCTGCAGGATGCCGAAAAGGCTATTCATGGCTCTGCCGCCAATATGGAAATTGGCGACTCTATGGTTCAGCTCAGTGAGAAGGCAAAAGCCAGCCTCAGTCAGTAGCGGTTTTCATCGCCTGTAAGACCTGACGGTGGAATTCCCGGATAGCACTTTCCTGTTGACTGGCGTAGGCGCCAACTGAATACCAGGGAGATGCCAGCGATTTCTGCTGCTGTTCGCAGACATAGATATCTTCTGCCATAAAATCCCCACTGGCTAAGGGGTCGTCCCCGTCTTCCTGACCGTCCCGGTTGGATTTATCCGCCTTAGTTGCCGTTTGCTTCTGATAATGGCTGTAACTTTTCCATTCCTGCGTCCAGAAACTCCAGTCTGAAGCGGGCATGACCCGTGTCCGGGTAATTACCCGGGTTTTATCCACCGCCAGGGGAATGATCTGAAAAATCGACCAGGAAGATTCATCGGCTCCGATGCCAAAACATGGGAATAACATGGGTACATAAGCCCCGAGCGGTTTTTCCGGGGTGAAATGATCGATGACCGGCAGCGGACTCTGTTTGTCGACGTTGGCAGCATAGTCCGGTGCTAAGGGCTCATAGAAATGGAAATGGGGGCCACAAAAGCCGCTTTGCTGCTGTTTGTGATCGTACATATTCAGGCTGGTACTGTGCAGATGAGACAGGTGATAGCCGTCAATATAGTTTTCCACAACCAGTTTCCAGTTAGCCTGTATATCGTGGCTGGTGGCTGTATCGGCGTGTTCCACCAGTTCACTGACCCGATGCGGGCCCAGATGTGCCTCAATACCCTGCAGCCAGGTTTGCAGTGAAGGCGCTTCAGGATCCGGGTGTATCCAGATCATGTTATCCCAGCAGCTCACTTGCGCAGGATGCAGGCTCAGTTTGCTTTTATCCAGCCCGGCAAATTCTTCTTTTGTTGCGGCACGGCGATCAGGTTGCCTTTAAAGTCGTAGCTCCAGTCATGATAAGGGCAGGTAATTGCCTTTCCGGCTTTGCCGCAGGTACGTAACAGACGGGTACCCCGGTGCCGGCACATATTATGAAAGGCGCGCAGTTCGCCATCCGGCCCGTGAATAATCATGATACTGGTGCGTCCTGCCTGCACGGTGAGGAAGTCCCCGGGCGCGGGTAAGTCTTCCGTAAAACCGGCAAACTGCCAGTTATTCTCAAAGATGGTTGCCTGTTCCCGTTCAAACCAGCTTTGTGAGGTATAGGCGGATTTAGGCAATAAAAGTGCGCTTGGCAATGTCATAAATGTTCCCTTAACCGGTGTGGCTGATCAGTATGGCGGCGATTAACAGCCAGCTTGAACAGGTTAGCCAGTATAGAAATGTATTATTCTGGCGGCTTATTTTATCAATCAGTTCAGTGTAGCCCCGTTGCAGATCGGTGACTGTGAGTATCAGAATGATGATGCCCCACAGCCAGTACCAACTGTTAAGTGTGGCCAGCCACATCAGGGCCAGCAGCAGAACGGGACGTTTCATTGGCTTGTCAGTGACTGCCACTGCCAGCCAAGATTTTTTGCCGGTGCCAGTAACGTTTCAGGCTGCGGCCAAGGCTATGGTACTGCCGTGCAAAGCGCTCAGCGCCCTGTTCCAGCTGTGCGGGAGTCATGTGTGCTGGCTGAAAAACTGCGTGACTGCAGTCATATTTCGACCAGTCCCGGGTCAGTAAGCGACCTTCCCGTTCATAGCGGTTAAACAGGTCGGTGCCGGGAAACGGTGTAAGAATGACAGAATCACAGTGGTCCAGCTGGATGTCCGCGACAAAATCCAGGCTTTCTTCAAAGATGTCTTCGGTGTGCTGATCAAAGCCAAAAATCATGGCTGAATCCACCGCGATTTTATAATCATGCAAACGGGCAATATTTTCTTTCGCCCGGCTGATGCGGATGAATTTCTTGCCAGCGGCGTCCAGCGCTGCCTGAGAAGGAGTTTCCAGACCGACGAGCAGGTAAAACAGCCCACTTTCTGCCGCAGCTTCAAGAATATCCGGGTATTCGGCGATATTCAGTGTGGCTTCGGCCAGCCAGTAAATGTTCAGTGGCTTAAGGGCGGCAAACAGCTCCAGAGCGTATTCGCGGTCGGCAATCAGATTATCTGCATGCAGTTCAAAATACTGACCGCCACTGGCTTTGATCTCATCGACAATTTCACTGACCGGGCGGACATTAAAGTGTGGAAAGAACTTATGCACAGTGCAGAATTCACACTTAAATTTACAGCCTCTGGAGACCATGACTGAGTTCAGATTGCCGTAGGCTTTAAGGTCGATAAGCGCCTGTGGATAAGGCTGCAGACCCTGCATGGTTAAAGGGTTTTCGCTTTTGTATAAGGGTTGAAGACTGTGCTCGTAAAAGTCGTTTAAAAGTTGGGGAAACAGTTGTTCTGCTTCGCCGCAGAGTACTGCATCTGCATATTGCCGGGCTTCATCGGGCATGAAGCTGGGATGCAGGCCACCGAGGACAACCGGAATGCCCCGCTGACGGAATACTTCAGCCAGTTGATAGCCCGCAGGGCATCCGGCGTCGACATGCAGATAACCACCAGGTCGGCTGATTCCTGTTCATTTGCCGGTGCCTGAGAGGTTTCATCCAGGATTTTAACCGTTGCCCATTCAGGAGCGGCGGCTGCCAGGGCATTGATGCTTTGAGGAGGTGCGCCCATTGCCTGTTTGTAATCTTTAAAGGCGCTCTGGGCACTGGCTTTAATGATATAAATCTTCATGACGGTCTCCTTGCCGGACTTCCCTCTGAACGGGGAAATCCGGTGGCTTTGCTGATCAGATCAGCTGGCTGAGAGAAGTTTGGTTGTGCTTTTTAAGGTTGGGAAACAGGGTGTGGATATCTTTATCTGCTACGCCAAACCAGCGGGCCAGTTCGGCGTAGAGCTGATCAGTGGCGGTGGTGGGAATCAGCACACCGTCACCGGCATCCAGAGGGTTAGCATTGCCCAGTGCCAGGGATGGATACTGGCCATAAATGCGACCACCCTGAATGGCGTTGCCCATCACCAGTGTGTTGCCGCCCCAGCCGTGGTCGGTACCGTTGCCGTTGGAAGTCAGGGTCCGGCCAAAGTCAGAACCGGTGAAAGTAATGACCTGATCGGCTATGCCCAGTTCATCCAGACTTTGCTGGAATTCGCCCAGTGCTTTACTCAGCACCTGCAGCATACGCTGGTGGTTATTAAGCAGCTCATCATGATGATCCCAGCCGATATAGCGCAGGAAGTAGGTTTGCTGCTGCAGATTCAGGCGGTCTGCTGATTTGATGCTGCGGGCAACCATTTTCAGTTGCTGAGATAAGGGGAGTCAGAAAAGTAAGTATTTACTTTTGCTGAGTCTGTTGCCTCACGGTAGGTCTGATGCCGGGACTGCGCCTGGCGGGTCTGGGACAGATAGGTCTGTTTAAACGGATCCTGACCGTAATCTGTATTCAGCAGGGTTTCAAAACTTTCCAGTAATGCCTGATTCAGCGGGGTTTTCTCTTCATTAACGATCAGACCCACACTGCCTTTATCGGTAATGCTGTAGTGGCTGCCCAGAACACCGTTCTGCATGATATTACTGCCCGCCAGGGAGATATTCATCGGGATCTGAGTGTCCGGGCGGCGTGGCTGCAGGGCGTCAGCAAAATAGCCAAACCAGCCCTGATTAATCCGGGCATCCGGGCGGGATGTTTGCCAGTGCCTGAATTGGTCTGCGTGGGACAGCAGCCCCAGTGGCAGCTTTGCCGAACCGTTCTGCATTGCCTGTTTGGTAGTCGGCTCAGTCATCGGGGCGATGTTGGCGACAAAGGCCAGTTTTTGCTGGTTAAACAGCGTCTGTACTTCCGGCATGGCCGGGTGCAGGCCGAACTCCCTGCTCTGCTGATCGCTGCGGTTATCCAGAGGTAACAGGCTGTGTTGTGGCAATGCCAGATTACTGCGACTGTTGCGGTATTCCCGGTAATGGCGGTCATCCCGCGGGACCAGCATGTTGAAGCTGTCGTTGCCACCGTCCAGCATAATAAATACCAGTGCCTTACGGGCCGGTTGTATGTGGATATCCCCGGTGCCGGGCCGGTAGCGCCAAACGCCGGTGCGGTAAATACCGGTGCGGTTCCGCCCAGCAGCCCGGCACCCGCCAGGCCCAGGCCTGATTTGAGCAGGTGACGGCGGCTTTTATTTAGAGATGAAGCAGATTCTGAATGACGCATAATCAGGCCTCCAGGACAGTGAATTCAGGGAAATGGTCAGCATGAAGGCAATGGTTTGCACCACCCAGGCAGGCTGATCCCGGTAGTGTTTAAAGGCCTCCAGAATCTGCGGTTTAATGCTCAGGTCTGTTGTACCGGTGAGCAGCAGGCTCATTCGATCGATCAGTGCACTGTGGCTGGCAGGATCTTTTGCCATGGCGATTTCAGCACTGAAATCCAACTGCAGTTTGTTCTCTGTATCCCGGTTGAGAACATCCGGGTCCAGCTCGGGCACGTTGTGGATGCCCGGGGTACTGTTTATCCGGGTACTGACGGCGGGTAAGTATTCGCCAAAGAACCAGTAATACATCATATTCACATAGGCAATTGAGGTAGCAGATGTGTGGAGTTCGAATTCCGGCGCAACAAAACCGGCCAGCTCCAGCGGGCCATGGGGGCAAAATCCGGTTTATAAAAATTGAATACTGTCGGTGAAGACAGCGGATGCTGCTGCACCAGGGTTTGCAGGTCATCGCCGATCAGCCACAGTTTGCCTGACCGGTTACCGGCCCGGAATGCCCGCAGAATCTGAGTGGCGCGCAGCAGCGGTGATTTCAGTTTCTGTGACTGTACTGTCTGATTCCCTTCCTGACGGGCGGATGGCAGACGTTTTTCGCGACAGCGTTCTTTTGTGGATAAGTAAGAATCTCACGGATAACGGCTTTCAGATTCCCTTCTTTGCCAAACTTTGCAGCCACAGCTTTGACATAGGCTTTCGACGGATTAGACGTCACCAACTGGTTAATCAGGTGGGTGGCGATGAAGGAGCGGTATTCGGATGGGCCACCAGCTGCTTAACGGCAGAACGGATTTCCCGTTCAGCGCCCTGCCCGGCCGGTAACTTTACCCGGCCTTTCAGCAGTTGCTTGCTACCCCGGTCGTGGCGATCTTCGTCGATGGCCATTGGTTTGGTCATGTTAATGAACGGCGGGACTTTGTAGGTTTTATCAATGCCGTCATCAAAGCTGACCGGGTAACCGTTATAGCTGCTTTCCCAGAAGCTGGTGTTCCACTCATACTCGTAGCCGGAGGCTTTCAGGCCGGTAAATACCCGGGCCAGTTCTTTGATATCGTCATTGTTGTAGCTGTCCAGTGGCCGGCCGGATGCATCGGTTTTGCGGCTGCCGTCCGGATTCAGTTCATACAGGCCAATGGTGAATAACTGCATGATTTCACGGGCATAGTTTTCATCCGGATGAATATGCCTGGCCGGTTCGGCTTTACGGTTATTCATATGTGACAGATACACCCCCATGCACGGATGCATGCTGACGTCATACAGTAGGTCGCTGTAGTTGCCGAAGGCATGTTTGTAGAGCAGATCGTAGTAACTGCCCATCCCCACGGCATCCAGTTCCAGCTGGGAATTATCGGAGATCACCAGTATTTCACTCAGGGCCTGCGCGATCCGCTGCCGGAGCAAGTGTTCCGGTGGTGTGTTCAGGGCGTGCTGCCACCAGGCCATGTGGAAGTACCATTTATACGGCAACGCCGGGTTGTTGCTTTCGCCGTTGATAGCGGATTCACCGTATTGGCTGAGCAGCTTACTGCGAAAATACTGCCATATTTCCCGGCTGGTATCCGCATAGGTATTACCTGAGGATAAAGTCGAATTAAGCTGATTATTCAACCAGTTATCTATCCCCTGTTGGGATACATCCTGAACGGTTTGCTGGTCGGCACCCAGAGTGCTCTGCATCAGAAACCGGCTGGTTTGGGATAAGGTATTCATGGTCTCTCCCTGTAAGAATGGTGTTTGGCAGGCACAGGGGTGCCCGCCGGATGTCTGCGGTTAACAGACATCCGTGAAAATAAGATGGGTCAGTGAGGGTGTTTCTTAGCTGTCTGCCGGAGCGGTTGCCTTTTCAGCAGCAGCTTCAGCGGCTTTGCGAGCCCGGTAGCCTTTCGGTCGCCAGCCGGGTCCGTTAAATAGGTAGCCGAAGAATTCCCGGCTGTTACGGGCGCTGATCAGGTCTTTATACAGTCGCGGAAATTCATAGAACTGCACGGTAATCGGGTTTTTGCTGGTCATCGGTGTGGTCAGACCGTAGTTGGGCAGCTCTTCTTCCTTTTAAAGGTGCCGAAGATCCGGTCCCAGATGATCAGTATGCCGCCGAAGTTTTTATCCAGATATTTCTCATCTGAGGCGTGATGTACCCGGTGATGGGATGGGGTATTGAACAGCCATTCCAGCGGGCCCAGCTTGCCAATCATTTCGTTATGCAGCCAGAACTGATACGCCAGCACGATGACTTCTGCACCGATTACCAGCATTGGGTGGAAGCCCATCAGAATCAGCGGGAAATGAAATAGCACCGGCAGAATCGGATCAAACATGCTGAAGCGGAAAGCGGTTGCCGTATTCATCATGGTGGAACTGTGATGCACCGAATGGGATAACCAGAACAGCCGTACTTTGTGGAAAAAGTAGTGTTCCGCATAGTAGGCAAAGTCTGCCAGTAACAGCACCAGCATGGCGGTATAAGCATTCACTGGCTGTTTCCAGGGGATTATTTCGTGGACGCTGTAGAACAGGTAAACCGCGCCGGCAAAGATAAAGCCTTCCACAACAAAGTAAGGTACCAGGGTAAAGATGCTGGAAAGGCTTTCCAGAATACGCTCGCCGTTTAGCCGTTTGGTGACGGCATCGTTACCGAATTCAAGCAGCAGAAAGAGCAGTGCAAATACCAGTACCCAGTCATAAATACTGAAGGAAATGTATTCAAAGTATTCCAGCCAACTGGCGGTCAGCAGATCGGTATCATACATAATGGTGTTCCTCTTACGTCAGGTGGCTTATTTCACGGCCAGGAATGCGACCTGACTCAGTACCTGGTAATTTTCATTCAGCAAATAGAGTTCGTAATCCGCGGTGTATGTCAGGGCGTCGCCGAAGCGCTGCGAATTGCTCCAGTTATCCAGCACGTTTTCGCCGGAGAGGCGCAGGTAGCGGCCGCCGGCAACTTCCAGTACGTCTATACCTGTCGGCACATAGCCCCGTTCGTTAACCACGTAGCCGATGGTCATCCGGACAGTCTGTGCCTGTTGGTTATAGCCGTGATAGACCGCATACACCTGTGTGCTGTTAGTGATTTCCACCTTGCTCAGCAGGTCGGTGTCAATGAAGCGCTGCCAGGCACGGTCGATCTGGGTTTGCAGCGGGCGTTGCAGGTTCAGCTGGATGCCGGTACCCGCCAGCCGCAGGGGCTGACGTTGTTCCGGTACCTGATCGGCAACCGTGTTGGTATTAACGCTTCGGCTGGGCTGAGCTGTCTGAGAGACAGCTGCTTTGGTGGTTTCCTGTCGGGTGCTTTCCTGCCGGCCGGTATCCTGCATATGCTGGCTGACCGCTGCACCGGTATAGCCGCTACTGCCGTAGGGATACAGAATGACCCAGGCGATAAACACAAACATCATTATCACGGCCAAAAAGTACACGGCGAGCAGGAATGGATTACGTTTTGGTAATACTGTCATCGGTTATCCCCTGTTCAGAGTTCCCAGAAAAAGCAGGAAATGGCGACTGCCAGCCAGAGCAGCAAGGTCGTCCAATAGGCAAAGGGTTCCTCTGCGCGGCGAAATTCACGGTGCAGCCAGACATTGCCGCTGAACAGATCCCAGATGACCCACAGCAGTAACAGAATGCCGATGACGGTGGTAATTAGCATGAATATTTCTCCGGAATTAAGCGGTTTTCAGGGCGCTGAGTAATTGCTCTGCAGCCTGTCGGGCCGGCAGACGGTAATCGGACATCAGCTCCAGCGGACTCAGGGAATCAAGGTTGAAATACAGTGATAACAGGCCGAATGCGACGGATTTCAGGGTACCGGCATCTGCATCCGGGTAATCCCTGCGCAGCAGCTGGCTGATGGCAGTGATGTTGTGTTCGGTCCAGTCCTTCAGCTTTTGCTTAAGGGATGCATCCTGCGCCGCAGAGAACAGTAATGCCTGAAACAGCAGGCTGATATCACTGCTGCTTTCATAGTCGAACAGAATATCCAGTAATGGCTGGCTGATTCCGGTTGCCGGTAAATGGGCTTCCAGTGCAGTCCATTGCTGGTTGGATTGTTTAATGGTCCGTTCTGCCAGCTGTTCAACCAGTTCTGAACGGTTGCCAACGTAATGACGTACCAGGCTGCGCTGCAGGCCTGCTTCTTCAGCAATCCGTTCCAGTGTGCTGCCTTCCAGACCAAAGCGGATCACGCAGCGCTGAAACGCCTGAAAGATCTCTTCCGTACGTTCTGCTTTTTACTTGGACGTCCCATGGCTTACCTGTGTGTTTATCTGTGGATCTTAACGGGTTATTAACCCTGATCAGTTTATTGTCAGTTTTGATAATTTACTAGCTGCGATTTAAATTGTCAAATATGACAATAAACTAATTTTGCTGTTTCTGTGCTTAACCGGGAGACAGCTGAAGAGATGGAGGCTTTGCTGTGTCCGGTGAACTGACGATCTGGCAGATTATTCGTACCTTTCCGGGAAAAGTTGTTACCACCTGGCTGTTAGTGGTGCTGGAAAATGTATTAATGGCCTGCCTGCCTTTACTGATGGGCCAGACCATTGATGGCCTGTTAGCGGAGGATAGCGGCCCTCTTTTGCTACTTGCCGGGGCGTTTGCCTTGCTGGTGGTGGTATCTGTGGTGCGGCGCATATATGACACCCGGGTGTATGGCACGATTAAGGTGGAACTGGGATTACGTTTACTTGAACGTCAGCAGGGGTTGGGGATATCAGTACGCAGTGCCCGGCTGGATATGTCCCGGGAGCTGGTGGATTTCCTTGAAAACGAGGTCCCTCTGCTGTTTACCTCGGTAATTCAGCTGACGGTTTCACTGATCATTCTGGCGGGATTTGCCGGCCAGCTGGCCTGGGCTGCAGTGGCACTGACTCTGGCAATGCTGGCACTTTATGCCTGCTTTCACCGGCGTTTCTACCGTCTGAACGGTGCACTGAATGCGCAACAGGAACGCCAAGTGAATGTTTTGCAGCGTGCCCTGCCCTGGCAGTTTCACCGTCACCTGAACATGCTGCGACGCTGGGAAGTAAAGCTGTCAGACAGTGAAGCCTGGCTGTACGGCGGAATCTTCCTGCTGGCACTGCTGTTTATTGTGCATAACCTCATGGCCAGTGTGACAATTGAGCCAGTTACTGCCGGCACTATTTTTCGATTGTCAGTTATTCCTGGGAGTTTGTTGAAGCGATGTTGGGATTACCCATGGCATTGCAGAGCTGGAGCCGTTTGCGGGAAATTACCCAGCGTATTAATACCGGCTGAGCTGAGGCATTCCCGGGCGATCGTTGCTATACCCTGCACAGCTTATCCTCTGTCTGTGCAGATATTACTCAGGTGTTATCCACATGTTTACCGGGCTGTCAGCCGTGGATAATTGACACGGATCAGACGAGTACGACTTAAGTGCTAGAGAAGTTGCATTTCGGTGTTGTTTTTGCTTTACTTCCGGGGCTAAATCGCCTTGAAGGAAAGATGTGTGTCGCAGTTTCAGGCAGTCTGTTAGTCAGACGCTTCCTACCCTCCATATATTCTGCAAGACGAGTTTTTCAGTAGTCTCATTTACAGGGGATATCTCCATGAAGTGGTTAGCCTTGATACTTGGCTTATTGACCGCAACTTCCGGCTGGGCGTCATCTGCTGAAGCCAGCGGAACCATACAGGATCTCACTGCCAGCTGGGTGGGTTTTGCCGCCATCGGCATCTTCTTTGTTGCTTATATGCTGGTCATTTTTGAAGAGCAGTTACACCTGCGTAAATCCAAACCGGTGATGATGGCAGCAGGCCTGATCTGGATTCTGATTGCCATTTACTATGTGGGTGAAGGCTCGCCACAACTGGTTGAAGGCGCTATCCGGCATAACTTCCTTGAATACGCGGAGCTGTTCTTCTTCCTGCTGGTTGCCATGACCTATATAAACGCCATGCTGGAACGGGGTGTGTTTGATGCCCTGCGTGACTGGCTGGTGGCAAAAGGCTTTGGTTACCGACAGTTGTTCTGGATGACCGGGGTACTGGCATTCGTTATTTCTCCGATCGCCGATAACCTTACCACTGCGCTGATCATGTGTTCCGTGGTACTGGCGGTGGGTAAAGATCAGCCGAAGTTTGTCATGCTTTCCTGTGTGAACATTGTGGTTGCAGCGAATGCCGGCGGCGCGTTCAGTCCGTTCGGTGATATCACCACTCTGATGGTGTGGCAGAAAGGTGTGATTGAATTCAGCGGCTTCTTTGCCCTGTTCCTGCCTTCTGTTGTTAACTTTGTGGTACCGGCATTCATCATGCAGTTCTCCTTACCGGATGGCCGGCCACAGAGCCACAGTGATGAAATGACAGCAATTAAATTCGGCGGCCTGACCATTGTTGGCTTATTCTTGCTGACCATTGTGACTGCGGTCAGCTTCCACAGCTTGCTGCATATCCCGCCGGTATTCGGCATGATGATGGGCCTGGCATATCTGCAGTTCTTTGGCTTCTACCTGCGCCGCAGGTCAGCCAGCTGGCGCAACGGTATTGATGCGCCTCCAGGAGCCAGTGTTGATCCGTATAACTTTGATGTGTTCTCCCGTATTGCCCGGGCGGAGTGGGATACCCTGTTCTTCTTCTACGGCATCATTCTCGCGGTAGGGGGTCTGGGCTTCCTCGGTTACCTGAATATGGCATCCGGATTCTTCTACGGTGATTTGGGGCCAACCACTGCGAACGTACTGGTGGGCATTCTGTCTGCCATCGTGGATAACATTCCGGTGATGTTTGCGGTACTGACTATGTATCCGGAAATGTCCGACATGCAGTGGCTGCTGGTAACGCTTACAGCCGGTGTGGGCGGTAGTCTGTTATCGGTAGGCTCTGCAGCCGGTGTGGCACTGATGGGACAGGCCCGTGGTCAGTACACTTTCTTTGGTCATTTGCGCTGGACACCGGTGATTGCACTGGGTTACGCCGCCAGTATCGGAGTGCACTTCCTGGTGAATGGCTAATTGCTGATGTAAAAGCGTGTCACAAAATGCGTAGTGATGGCTGTGCGTTTCACTGAAGTTTTAGCTACTGTTAAAAAGCTGTGAAGAAACATGTATGTTTTTCACAGCTTTTTAGTATCTGTAATCAGTGAATGGAGTTAACCCGTGCCAACCAAACGTTTACCGGAACAGAATGGAAATTCATGTGCAGCGCACTGTACGACAATCGCAATCAATGAGATTAAGCAGACTGCCCTGACTGCCACCTTTGCTGAGGATGATCTCTGGCCGAGTATTCAGTTCAGTGATACCTGCGCAGTTACCAAGCCACTGGCAGATGATAAAAACAGTGATCCCCGGCTGATTGTCAGTCAGATAAAGCAACGCTGGCCTGGTGTGAAAGCAAAGCTGCTGTGTGATGAAGGCCAGAAGAGTAAAGCGATCTCGATGGTCAACGGGATGATGCGTAGCGGCATGAATGATATTTTCAATCTGCTGGTGCAGGAGGCGGTGAAAGGGAGCATTGCTCTGGATGAAGCGGTCTTTTATAATTGCAGTTATACGATGCACAGCGGCGCCAAACCCAGTGAAGACAACTTCAGTGGTATGCACAATATTCTAGTGGCCTACGAGGCCGGTAAGACCTTCTTTTATAATTCCAATGAATCCAACCCTCAGTGGCAGGCCACTGCTAACTGGAAGAAGTTGGAAGCTCAGAACGGCGGTACCCACAGTTATGTGTTCAGTGGTGTTGCCGTGGCCATTTTCTGATTATCTGACCGACAGGCACGGCTGTGCCTGTCAGTACTTTCTGTTTATACCTCAATGCCCTGCTGGCGCAGCCATTGCTGCAGCTGGCCCAGTGGCATCGCGCCACTCATCCGTGCGGCTTCTTTACCGTTTTTAAACAGTATCAGGGTAGGAATAGAACGGATCTGCAGCTGAGCTGCAATGTTCTGTTCCGCTTCGGTGTCCAGTTTCACCAGCCGTAACCGGGGTTCAAAGGTTTTGGCGGCCTGGTCAAAGATCGGCGCGAATTGCTGACAGGGGCCGCACCAGCTTGCCCAGCAGTCCACCAGAACCGGTAAATCGTTCTGCAATACCTGTTTGCTGTAATTGGCAGCGGTCAGGTCGACGGGTTTGCCGCTGAAGATTGGCTGTTTACATTTTCCGCAATTGGGTTTGTCTTCCAGACGTTCCTCCGGAATACGGTTGGTGACGTTACAGTGCGGGCAGCTGATGTTCATAAGTATTGGCTCGCTAAATCGGTTATTTTTAATGTTATGCACTTAATTCACAGATAGCTGTGCATAACATGTGGTAAAGGTGTCGTTAAACACTGAATTCCTGTTGGATTAAATCGCTAATCACTTATTTTTGCTGATTTTTTAATCAAAGCACGTCTGCGCTCTGCTGAATACACAAAACAGGCATCCGGCATAGAGACTGGCAGTTGTTAATAACTTTTGATATAAGCATTTTTGTTTTTATATCTTACTCACATAATCCACAAAAGGCTGTGAATAAGTTGTTATAAAGATGTAACTAATCTTGGGGTTAGTTCTTTATTAGTTATCTATCTGGCTGATTAATATAGCTATTTTTGTAAAAGATGGCGGTTTTGCTGATAACACTCATCCAGTTCCGCCGTACATTTCGCTGGGTATCCCGGTGAATATCCAGCTGACTGGCGAAGATTTCCCAGTTTTGCAGGGCATCCAGTGTCTCTTCGATTACCTGACGGGCCTGATGCCAGTGGCTGAAATTGGCCAGTGATGCCAGTTGTTGCATGCTGCGCCGGTCAGGTTGTGAGGTTGCTCCGTTAAAAGGCATTTCATGCTGCCGGTTACCGGCGGGTCTGAAGCCGGCACTGTACATGGGGGCCGGCCGCCACTGTCCGCTATCATCCTGAACAAAGCTCCAGTGCTTGCTGTGGTCGTCGCGGTTACAGCTGAGCAGATTGAATACTGCCCGGTTAAACATATCCCGGCCGGTGGCCGGACGCTGACAAAGCAACTGGCTGGCCCTGATCAGCTGTTCGTAACCGATACCCGGCTGCCACCACGGATTGTTCAGCAGTGATGAGAGACGCTGGATATGTTGCCGGCCCTGCCCCTGCACATAGTCTGGCCGTCGGTAAGCAAGCCAGGGAGCTGCTTTTGACTGCGCCGGAGGGGTAATCAGTTGCCATTCGGGGATATCAATACCGGCAAGCCTGGCCATTTGCAGATAGGCTGCATCTGCCAGCCCCTGTTCCTGACCCAGCGGATTTTTGGGATGGCCAAACTGTAACACCCAGGGCTCCAGATGGGCGGCATTGTCACTGTGCAGCTGGTCCGGTATTAACGGGTCGATGTATACCTGAGCCTGCCAGGGCATACCGTGGATGTGGTTGTCGCTGCTGATTAGAGACTGTACGTGATCGGACAGATGATGACTGGCAGCAAGTTGCCCGTAGTAATCCGTTGAGGCTGATGCAGCGTGGATTTCACCGTTATCTGACTGATAGAGCAGCGAGCCAATCAGATCTGCTTCTGTGGTTTGCAGCAAGTTATGACAACCGGTTGGGCTGACCGTGCTTTGCTGCCCGCTGCGGAAAAATCCATCAGTGGCCGAAGCCCCCAGTGCTGGCTGAGGCTGTCGGTAAACAAGCCTGGCATGGCGTCAGGGGCCTGTTTACTGAAGCGGTGAATCCGGTCATCAAATGGCAGGATAAAGGGCGACGGATTCAGCGGGCTGTTCAGGCAGTCTTCGTGGTACTGAAACAGCAGGCTGTGATGATTTTCCCCAGCGTTCCCAGTCTGATCCGGCTGCCGTCTGTGAGTTGTCGCCATACCTCGATGGTTTGCTGCGTCATTTGCTTAGCTCACTTGCGAAGTTTGCCGGCGTAGAAGTTGGCTCTGAGGATGCGGTCAGTGCTGCCAGATTCTGTAAATCATCTACGCATTGCCAGATTAACAGGAACTGCCGTAATGAGATTTGCCCGGAGGTTTCAAAATGTTTGATGGTCGGGGCCGGAACGGTACTGCGCTCAGCCAGTGCCGCCCGGGACAGCTTTAACTGTTTACGTCGTTGCTGCAGATAGCCGGCTAGCTGTTGCTGAATATCACTGGCTGTCAGGAGGTTAAGATCAAACATTTTAAATACAGTAATGGATATGATTTTATCCATTATAGATAAAATACTATAGTAAATAGATATTATTTTATCTATTTATTAAAAGGATTTTGATCTGTAGCTCTGCTGAAATGAGAATGGTGAGGGTGAAAAACGGTTATCAGGCTCAGAGTGAGTTTGCTGGTCTGCAGTTGATCCGACAGCGTGCAGGCGGTCAGTCAGGTGGGAAAATGCGTTGCCAGTATGCGCATGAACTGACGCTTGTGCTGATGCTGTTGGCGTAATTCGCCGAGCAGTTCCCGGAGTAGCTGACTGGCCGCTGCCTGACACTGGGGATGCTCCGCAGCGTATTCCGGGATTTGCTGTAATAGCTCTGCGATGTAGGTATAAGCCTGCTCAGAGGCTTCCTGCAGCAGTGTGGTTAATATGCGCCGGTAATATTGCTGGCTGTGTTGGGGCGCTGTGCTGAGTAACTGCAGCGCCAATGCTTCGAGGTGTGCCGGGCTCAGGGTTAGCTGATCAGCAATGATTCGGGCTTTGTGCAGCTGGTCACTGGCGAGGTAAAACTCAAACAGGTGCTCATGGCTGCGGGCCAGCGCCTGATGCCCTGCCCGGCTGCTGTGTTTGGCGCATTCCAACAGGTATTTTTCGGCTGTCTGCTGTGACTGTTGCGGGCTGATGCCCTGTGCGGTGTTAGCCTGCTGATAGTTCAGGTAGCTGTCCGGGTTCTTCTGCTGGGTGAATATCTGCCAGTACAGTTCTGCTGATTCTTTTTCTTGTCCCTGAAGAGCGGCAAACTCTGCCTCTAACTGTTGCTGTTGTCTGAGTTGGCGGGCATCCGGAGATTGCCGGGACAGACTATCAAACATTGATTGAAGCTGCTGGCAGATGGCTTCCTGCGCGTCCGCTGTGTGGTTTGTGGCAGATGTTTTCAGCTGTTCAAGTTGTGTGCGGATAAATTGCAGCAGGGTGTCGGTATCCGCCGGAGCTGATGAGTGGCTCAGTAATTCAGCCAGTAAATCATGGTCGCCGTATTCGGTGGCGTAGCTGTTCAGCAGTTCAGATAACTGGCGATTGGCGGGCTGATTTTGCCAGCGCTGACGGGCCTTAGTGATCAGGGATTCAAGACCGTTGTCGGGCGTCAGTATGCTGAGAGGGTCAGGATATATTTCTCTGGGCTGATTCAGCTGTTCCAGTACAAACGTGGCCAGCTGTTCAGCCGGCCAGTTTTGCCGTAACAGTTGCCGGGTGTATTGCCTGCAGCTGAGTTCCGCACAGGGGTGCTGATACCCCTGAGGATCAAAGCGCATGAGTACCTGGTTGAGCCGTTCAAGTGTGTATTCACATAGTTTGAAGGCCGCTTCTGCAGGTAAGGCGTCGAGGCAGCTGTTCAGATCTGTCAGTTCATTGCAGGCGTGTTCAAAGTAGCTGCGGATTTTCTGCCGCTGGCTGAGTTTCCGGTATGGCAGCGCCTGGGTGATCTGTTTACGAAGGCCTGCAATATCCACCGAGCCTCGCGCGATCTGTGCCTGGCGGATCAGCTGGCGTTCAAGCTTTGGGTCGTTCGCGGTCAGCTGTTGCAGTTGGCGAATCAGCTGATGCTTCGGCAACCCGGCCAGATAGCTGAGAACCGTCCCCTGCTCTGCTGTGGTTGTTCCGGCGCTTGTATTCCGGCTCTGCTGAACGCTGAGGGCCAGGGCGACGCAGTGCTGGCAGAATTCGAAACCTTCCGATACCGGGCAGTCACAGCTGCCTTCCAGCTGCTGGCGTGGCCAGCGTAGCTGAACACTGTGGCAGGTATGGGTGTACGGGTCTGAAACAAGCCCAGTGATGAGATCCGGATGCTCCAGCCAGTCCTGCACAGTGTGTTGCAGTGCCTGACCGGCTTCAAACTGCGCCGCACCGGCCAGGTGGCTGAGCAGTTCAGGGCTGAAGTCCGGCGCGGACATGGTTACTTACCGATACAGAAGGAGCTGAAGATCCGGCCCAGCAGGTCATCTGAACTGAAGGCACCGGTAATTTCGCTGAGGTGTTGCTGAGCCTGGCGCAGGTCCTCTGCCAGTAGCTCCCCTGCTCCGCCAAATACTAATTGTTCCTGGCCAGTGAGTAACAGGCTCTGGGCTTTGCTGAGGGCTTCCACATGACGGCGCCGGGCCAGAAAGCCGCCTTCGGTGGTAGCGGCATAGCCCATACAGTCTTTGAGGTGCTGACGCAGGGTATCGACGCCGATATTGGCCTTGGCAGAGAGGGAAATCAGCGTGTGGCCGTGGTGTTCACCAATGCCGATTGCCTCGGAGGTCAGGTCGCATTTGTTGCGAATAACCGTGATTTTGCTCTGATCTTCCAGGTTATGAACGAATTCAGGCCAGATCTGTTCCGGATCATCCGTGGCGGTGGTGGTGCCGTCTACCATCAGCAGAATCCGGTCGGCTTTATGGATTTCTTCCCAGGCGCGGCTGATGCCGATTCGTTCCACTTCGTCCGGTGCATCCCGCAGGCCGGCGGTATCGATGATGTGCAGGGGCATCCCGTCGATGTGGATATGTTCGCGGAGGACGTCACGGGTGGTGCCGGCGATGTCGGTAACGATGGCGCTGTCCTTACCGGCCAGAGCGTTCAGCAGGCTGGATTTACCGGCGTTTGGCCGGCCGGCAATAACCACGTTCATACCTTCGCGGATCAGGCTGCCCTGCTGGGCTTCCTGCATCACGTTGGTGAGTTGCAGAATAATGGCTTCCAGATCACTGGCGACCTTACCGTCTCCCAGAAAATCAATTTCTTCTTCCGGGAAATCAATGGCGGCTTCCACGTAAATACGCAGCTGGGTGAGGCTCTCAACCAGAGTGTGTATGCGTTCCGAGAACATTCCCTGGAGGGAGCGCAGGGCACAGCGGGCAGCCTGTTCTGAGCTGGAGTCGATCAGGTCCGCAATGGCTTCTGCCTGGGCCAGGTCGAGCTTGTCGTTGAGGAATGCTCGCTCTGAGAACTCACCGGGGTTAGCCAGCCGGGCACCCAGTTCCAGTACCCGGCGGAGGATAAAGTCGATAATGACCGGTCCGCCGTGGCCCTGCAGTTCCAGCACATCTTCACCGGTGAAGGAGTTTGGTCCCGGAAGTAGATACCGATGCCCTGATCAATCTGATTATTATCGGCGTCGTAAAACGGGCCGTAGTGGGCATAACGGGAGCCGGTTCTGTGCCTAATACTGCTTTGGCAATGGGTTTGGCCAGTTTGCCGGATACCCGGACGATCCCTACCCCGCCCCGTCCCGGCGGTGTGGCTTGTGCGGCAATAGTATCTTGATCGATAAGGGTCATGCTGATATCCGGTATGCTGTGTTAGTTAAGCGCTGATGCGGGTTATCTTCCCCAGCGCTGCAGGCGGAGTCAACCGCGGGTAAACGTAAAAAGGCCTCACAGGAGGCCTTTTTATTCAGATCGGGGTGATCAGGCTTTCTTGGCGTTGCCGCCGTCACCTTCGATCTGCTTGTTGATCACATACTGCTGGGCAATCGACAGTACGTTGTTCACCAGCCAGTACAGTACCAGACCTGCCGGGAACCACAGGAAGAAGATAGTGAAGACAATTGGCAGCATCTTCATGATCTTGGCCTGCATTGGGTCCGGAGGTGTTGGGTTCAGCAGCTGCTGGATGAACATGGTTGCACCCATCAGGATTGGCAGTACAAAGTACGGGTCCATTACCGACAAGTCGTGAATCCACAGCATGAACGGCGCCTGACGCAGTTCAACGGATTCAAGCAGTACCCAGTACAGTGCGATGAAGATTGGCATCTGTGCCAGAATTGGCAGACAGCCACCCAGCGGGTTGATCTTCTCTTTCTTGTACAGTTCCATCATGGCCTGAGACATCTTCTGACGGTCATCACCGTGAAGTTCTTTCAGACGGGCCATTTCAGGGCCAAATTTACGCATCTTCGCCATAGACTTAAATGCTTTGGCGTTCACCTGGAACAGTGCAGCTTTCACAACAATGGTGACACCGATGATCGCCAGACCCCAGTTGCCTACCAGGCCGTAAATCGCTTTCAGCAGCCACTCAAGTGGGCTGGCGATCCAGTACAGGATGCCGTAGTCGATAGTCAGCTGCAGATCCGGAGCTGCTTCTTCCAGCTTTTCAGTAATCTTCGGACCCGCATAGAAGTGGGCGCTTACTGTCTTGTTCTGGCCAGCAGGTACGTTGAATTCCGGAGAAATAAAGCCGACGATGAACTTGTCATTGGCAGTCCGTGAACTGTAGCTGTATTCAGCACCCGGTGCAGGAATCCATGCACTCAGGAAGTAGTGCTGGCTCATTGCTACCCAACCGTCCTGGCTGGAGCTCTTGAAGCTGGCGTCCCGCATATCGTCGAACGAGTAGGTCTGGTAGTTATCTTCTGTTGTAGAGAAGACACCGCCCAGGAAGGACTGCATGCCCATATCAGTGGTAGATGTCGGGTCAGGGCTGGCGTCACGTTTGATCTGACCAAACAGCTTTGCCTGCCACGGATCAGCAGTCTTGTTATCAACGACCATGTCCAGACCGATATCGTAGCTGCCGCGCTGGAACTCATAGCGCTTGGTGATCACAACGCCTTTGGCAGTGGTGAACGACAGGTCAACATTCAGTTCGTTGCCTTCCAGTGTGTAGCTGCTGGTGCTGCTGGTATAAGTCGGGCGGCCTTCGCTGCTGGCATCCGGACCGTTCAGGCCAACCAGACCACTCTGGGACACATAGGTGCGGTTAGCACTTTGCTCGAGCAGAATGAATGGCTGGTCAGAACCCAGTGCGGCTTTAAATTCAGGCAGTGCTACCTGAATGATGTCGCCACCCTTAGGGTCGATCAGAATTTCCAGAACATCAGTTTTTACTGAGATCAGCTGGCTCTTTTGGCAGCGGCTGTCGCCGGGGTTACACCTGGTACATCGGAACCGCTGGCAGTTTCCTGCGGCAGTTCACTGACAGGAGCTGTTGAGTCATAAGCGGATACAGTTTCAGCCTGAGCGACCGTAGCAGGTGGCTGGCTGTAATCCTGATTCCATTGCAAGACCAACATATAGGAAATAATGCCGAGTGCTGCAATCAATAATACGCGCTGTACATCCATGGTTGTTGGACCATTATCGTTATTTAGATTGGGATTGGGGCTTAGCTTTCTTAATCAGGCGAGACCAGCTGCGCTTAATAAGCTTATGAACCTGCTTATTTTCCATATCCCCAGGCCTTTACGCGCCAAAATGACGATATCGACGTTGGGAAGTTGCTGCTGTTCAAGCCGAAAAGACTCGCGAATGATACGCCGAACGCGGTTACGATTGACAGCTAAACGGATATTTTTTTGGAGAAGACGAAACCGACACGTGAATGGCCGAGGTCGTTAGGGCAGGCTAGGATCAGCAGATGTTGATCTGAGATCTTGAGGCTGGCTCGGTTGAATACCTGTTTAAAATCCCCGCCGGTAAGGAGTCTCACGCGGCGGGGATAGCTGAATTCATTCATTCAGTGAGCCTAACAGGCAAATATTAAGCAGCCAGACGCTTACGGCCTTTAGCACGACGACGGTTGATTACCGCACGACCGTTTTTAGTAGCCATACGTGCACGGAAGCCGTGAGTACGAGCGCGCTTAAGATTGCTAGGTTGAAAAGTTCTTTTCATGGTTTCGATCCTACTAACGTACAGTGTGGTGGTATCAGTAAGGTTGCTGAATCCCACGAGTCAAAAATAGACGCCGAATTCTAGTGAAATGCTGTACGGTTTTCAATCACTTTTTTGAGAAAAATCTTAATTAATGCCACGGATGGCGCAGGCTGGAAGGTTATTCACTGTTGGGCATAAGTCCTGTTTTTGTCGGTATAAATGCTGAGCTCAAAAC